>NZ_CP120691.1:1082500-5882500 GCF_045571415.1 Bradyrhizobium sp. LMG 9283 | reverse complement strand
AGGTAGACCGCCCCAGGGATGGCGTCGAGTGCGGCGTGACCCGCCGCGACGAGCGCCTCGAACTCCGTCGGCTGACGGCGACCGGGAAGCGGAAATTCTTCGACATTGGACATAAACTAACTCTCGTGCAAAAGGGGCGAAGGCCTCACGCGAGCCCGTCTTTTAGAAAAGGGGATATTGGCAGGCCGCCGTTGGCCCGCCGAACAGGTCCTAACGTCCCGGATGGCAATTGGTTCCGACTCGCCTAATTGGTGGGCAGATTGGCGCGCGTGCAAAGCGAAGCGGACGTCTGCGCCTTTGTGAGTAGACGCCATACAGCGTTTGATCCGCTGCTGTTCGAGCACCGCCCCTGCAGTCGCGTCCGAGTGAGGTGCCCTCGCAACCTCCGCTCCCAAATGAAAACACCCGCGACGGACTGCTCCGCGCGGGTGTGACGAACTCTCGATGGTGCCAGTATGCCCCTGTTTTGCCCGACGAGTCAAAGCTGCGCACGCGTCCGTCCGGTAGCTTCATCATCGCCGACCAAAGAGCGTAATGATTTCAATGCCCCCGCTACTGTGCATGGGGTTGTTTTCGCAGTTTTTGCTTTGCGCCGCCGATATGGCCGCGCTCAACGCCGGCCGCGCGGTGTCTCGGCCTTCGCCGGCGGCTCGGTCTGCGGCGCGCAGGTCGCAGCCTGAAGCGTTGCCTGCGCCTGCTGCATCAGGCCGGGCTCGGGGGCGAGCGCCTTCATCAGGATCAGGCCGGTGGTGCTGGGAGAGTCGATGATGAGGCGGTCGGCCGCGGTGACCTCTTCGTCCTCGGGCAGCTCGTTGTGCTGCGCTTCCGTCATCAGGTCGAGCTCGATCACCTTCTTGCCCGCCGAGCGGTCGTTGATGGCGTAGTAGGCGATCTCGTTGCGGGTGTAGAACGACACCGAGGTGTAGGCCTGGCTCACCGGCACGGTGAGCTTGATCGGTCCGCCCGAGAGGTCATAGCGGCAGATCGCCAGCGCAAAGGCCGGGTCCATGAACGGCATCGGCGAATTGTTGGGGTCGGCAAGGGGAAGCTGGGTGACGGCGTTCACCTTCGTCATCGGCGTCAACCGCGAATAGGCATCCTGCGTCGCGATCCGCGGCAGCGCCAGCACGCTGACGAGGTGGACCACGAGGCCCAGCACCACGCCGGCAATGACGGTGAATGCGAGCCGGATCATGAGCAGCCCACCGTGGTGATGCTCGGCATCGGCGCATCGCGCTGGGTGCGCGTCGCAACGCCAACCGGCGTATCGTAGAGGCGCAGCATAAGTGCGTAGCGCTCGATGCCGCCGGTCGGCAGCCAGTTGCCGGCGCGCGAGCGCGAGGCGATGCGGATCTCGAACGAGCCGTCGGACGACCGCACGATCTCCTGGCTGGTGAAGCCGTAGCGGGCAAGCGAGTTGGCGACGAGATGGCCCTTGCGGTCGTACAGCGTCAGCGTCCAGAACCGCGCCGGCGGCGTCACGCCGGAGACGACGACGTCGCAGCGGCCGTCGAGCGCCTTCTTCTTGTCGTCGGTAGTGGCGGTGAAGGCGACACCATCGCCGGTGCCGATCGGCAGCTCGCCGTTGCGCACGATAGTGGCGCGCGAATAGGGGTCGACGTCGGCGGTGCCGGTGCGCGGCCGCGCGGTCCAGGCGCCGATGGTCAGCGCGCCAATCTCGGTGCCGCGCGTCGTCGTCATCCAGGTCGCACCCAAGCCGACCACCGTCGCGAGGAGAAGCGCCGTCAATGTGATCAGGATCAGCCGCACTTGTTTCGATCAGTTCTTCCGCGGGGCGGAGACGTTGGCGTTCTCTTCCGCATAGTTCTGCGGGAAGGCGAGCGCGCTCGTCGACGAGGCCGGCTTGGCCGGTTTGCTGTCATTTGCCGTCGATTTGTTCGCAGTCTTGGCCGCATCATCCAGCAGCTTCTCGACGCGCACAAGGATGTCGGCGCCGCGCTTGGTCAGCACCGGCGGCGGGCCGGGCTTGGTCTCCAGCACCTTCGGCGCCGCATTGGCCTGCGCGTTGCTCACGTGTTGCGGCGGTAGCTTCTGGCCCATGCCGATGCCGGGGATCTCCCGGACCTCGACGCCCTGATGCGCCGCGACCATGATGTCGTGCCAGGTCTGCGCCGGCAGCGAGCCGCCGGTCATGCGGTTGGTCGGCGAATAGTCGTCGTTGCCGTACCACACCGCGCAGGTGAAATTGCCGGTGTAGCCGACGAACCAGGCGTCGCGATACGCATTGGTGGTGCCGGTCTTGCCCGCGGTCGGAATGCCGTCGAGGGCGGCGCGGCGCGCGGTGCCTTCGCTGACGACATGGCTCATCATGCCCGCCATGTCGGCGGCGATGTTCGGCGGAATGGCCTGCTTCGGCTTCGGCCCATCGCGATCCCAGCGCCAGACCAGGTCGCCGGCGCCGGTGCGAACCTCCAACACCGCATGCGGCGTCACCGCCTTGCCGCGGTTCGGGAAGGTCGCGTAGGCGACGGCATGCTCGAGCACGGTAACTTCGTCCGAGCCGATCGGCAGCGACGGCGTGTCGGGCAACGGCGCCTTGATGCCGAAGCGGCGCGCGACCTCGACGATCTTGGCGCGGCCGACCTTGGCCGGGTTCGGCGCCTTCGGCTGCTCCCGCCGGCCGATCTCGATCGACAGCTTCACCGGCACGACATTGATCGAGCGCGTGATCGCCTGCGTCAGCGTCACCGAGCCGGAATAGGAATGGCCATAGTTCTGCGGACACCAATTGCCGATGCAGACCGGGCCGTCGACCACGACCGAGTTTGGCGTGTAACCGTTGAGCAGGGCGGTGGTGTAGACGTAGGGCTTGAACGAGGAGCCGGGCTGGCGATAGGCGTCGGTGGCGCGGTTGAACTGGCTGGCGCCATAGTCGCGGCCGCCGACCATGGCGCGGATGCCGCCGTCGAGATCGGCGACGACGGTCGCCGCTTGCGTTGCGTGATAATCGCGGCCGAACTGGCGCAGCTGGTTCTCGATCGCGTCTTCGGCGGCCTTCTGCACGTTGGTGTCGATCGCGGTGCGGACCACGAAGACGCGCTCGGTGTAGGACTTAGGGAAGGTGTCGACCAGCTTGCGCATCTCGTCGAAGGCATAGTCGAGATAATAGTTCGGCGATGCCTCGTCGCGGCGGTCGACGGCGAAGGCCGGGTTGCGGCGGGCGCCGAACACCTGGCCCTCGGTCATGAAGCCGGCATCGACGAGGTTGTCGAGCACGACGTTGGCGCGGGCGCGGGCGGCGGGCAGGTTGATGTGGGGGGCGTACTTCGTCGGCGCCTTGAACAGGCCGGCGAGCATCGCCGCTTCCGCCAGCGTCACGTCGCGCGCCGACTTGTTGAAGTAGAAGTGGGCTGCGCCGTCGACGCCGAAGGTGCCGCCGCCCATATAAGCGCGGTCGAGATAGAGCTTGAGGATCTCGTTCTTGGTCAGGCGCCATTCCAGCCAGATCGCGAGGAAGGCCTCGTTGACCTTGCGCTCGATGGTGCGCTCGTTACTCAGGAACAGGTTCTTGGCGAGCTGCTGGGTGATCGAGGAGCCGCCCTGGCGCACGCCCCCGGCCTGGGCGTTGGTGACGAGCGCGCGCGCGGTGCCGGCGATGTCGATGCCGAAATGCTCGTAGAAGCGGCGATCCTCGGTCGCCAGCGTCGCCTTGATCAGCACGTCAGGGAAATCTTCCAGCGGAATGGAGTCGTTGTGCTTGATGCCGCGGCTGCCGATCGGGTTGCCGTAGCGGTCGAGGAACGTCACCGCGAGATCGGACTTCTTCAGCCAGTCCTCGTCCGCGGTCTCGCGGAAGGCGGGGATGGCGAGGGTGAGCATCACGACCAGGCCGCCGAGCCCGAGCGTCGCGGCCTCCGACAGCGGCTCGATGAATACCCAGCGCTTCCAGCGCCCGACATAGAACCGGTCCATGAAGGTCGAGTAGCGCTCGTAGAGCTCGCGGATGCCCTTGGCCGAGGAGAACAGCGAGGAGTCGATGCGCGCATCGAGGTCGAGGAAGAAATTCCGGACCCTCTGCTTCCAATGCGGTGGTATAATCTGGCGCACCTAGAACCCTTGAGGCTTGCTTCGAAAGCGTTCAAGCACCCGGCCGGGGCGGCATCGAGACGTCTTGGGGGCGTGTTGCGGCAAACCCAAGGCGCCCGGCCAGCATCCGAGGGACTTGCTGTTCCTTCTAGCCGAGCGGGGCCCATAAACCAATGGTCACGCTCGGGATTTTGAACAACAGGCCTAATTGACCACGGGCCTCAAAGGGGCCTCGCTTGCACCCTTGCGGCCGCCCGCCCTAGATGGCGTTGCCGTAGCTCTTTCGAATTGTTGTTGAGGCGCATGACCGCAGCTCCCAAACGACCTTCCGGCCAGGAAGGATTCTTCTGGAAAACCAAGACGTTGGAAGAGATGTCTGGGGACGAATGGGAGAGCCTGTGCGACGGCTGCGGCCGCTGCTGCCTGAACAAGCTCGAGGACGAGGACACCGGGCATATCTATTTCACCCATATCGGCTGCAAGCTGCTCGATGGTGCCAGCTGCGCCTGCAAGGACTATCCGAATCGTTCCGACAAGGTTCCGGATTGCGTCCGCCTGACCCCAGCCAATGTCCGCACCCTGAACTGGCTGCCGCCGAGCTGCGGCTACAGGCTCGTCGCCGAGGGGCGCGACCTCTATTGGTGGCATCCGCTGGTTTCGGGCGATCCCAACACCGTGCATGAGGCCGGCGTCTCCGTGCGTGGCCGGGTGGAGGGCAGCGAGGAAGAGGTCCCGGACGAGGAGCTCGAGGACCACATCGTGCAATGGCCGGCCGTGCTGCCGAAACGAGCCCGCCTGAAGCGACGTCCGAAGGACTGATGCGCCGCGCGATCGGATCACGTCTTCGGGATGGCCCCGGGGCGGGATGCACCCATGCGCCGCGGTGCCTGCCTAGGAAAAGCTTTGCTGTCTAAATTGGGCTGCATAGAACGAATCCTTCGCGGCGTTGCGCCGCCACATGACGTCCGATCGAGATGAACAAGTTCGAACGGCAGAGCGCTGCCGACGTCCAGACGTTGCCTGACGACATCGCCGAAGAGCTGTCGCGCCTTCCCAGCGAGGTGTTGAGCGTCGATGACGCGCCGTCCATCGCGCCGCCGGTGCCGCTGTCACAGGACGAGGTTCGCACCATCGTCATCAGCCTGATGCTGACGATGTTCCTGGCAGCGCTGGACCAGACCATCGTGGCGACTGCGCTGCCGACCATCGGACGCCAATTCCAGGACGTTTCCAATCTCTCCTGGGTGATCACCGCCTATCTGCTCGCCTCGACCGCGGTCGCGCCGGTGTTCGGCACGCTTAGCGACATCTACGGCCGCCGCGTGATGATCATCATCTCGCTCAGCCTGTTCGTCGCGGGCTCGGTGCTGTGCGCGATCGCGCCGAACATGCCGATGCTGATCCTGGCGCGCGGGCTTCAGGGCCTCGGCGGCGGCGGCATCATGCCAGTGGTGCAGACCGTGATCTCCGACGTCGTCAGCCCGCGCGAACGCGGGCAGTACCAGGCCTATTTCTCCAGCGTCTGGATGGTCGGCGGTATCCTTGGCCCGGTCATCGGCGGCGTCTTCGCCGAGCACCTGCACTGGTCGATGATTTTCTGGATCAACCTGCCGCTTGCGGCCGCCGCGCTCGCACTGCTGCTGCCCAAGATGAGCAAGATCCCGGTGTTCCACCGCAAGCGCAAGGTCGACTGGCTCGGCGGCGTTCTGCTGATGGCTGCCGCCGTCGTCTTCATGCTGGTGCTGACCTGGGGCGGTACCCGCTATGCCTGGCTGTCGCCGACCGTGCTGGCGATGGTGGGCGGCGCCGTCGCGCTCGCGATGACCTTCGTGTGGCATGCCCGGCGGGCCGACGAGCCGTTCCTGCCACTGCCGTTGCTGACAGGATCGGTGGCGCCTTTCGCGCTGACGGCCGGCGGCTGCGGGTTGGGGGCGATCACCGGCCTCACCGTGCAGCTGCCGCTCTATTACGAGCAGGTCTATCATCTCACCGCCAGCGAGGCGGGCCTTGCGCTGATCCCGCTCGCGGCGGTCTCGACCTGCGGCGCGGCGATTGCCGGCCGCACCATGGCGCGGGCCAAGCACTACAAGCGTGTCGCCATCGCCGGCACGTCCTGGGCTGCGCTATGCGGATTCGGGCTCACGGTCACCACCTTGCCGCTCTGGGGCCTGCTGTTGCTGATGGCCGCGTTCGCGCTCGGGCTCGGCACGACCTTCCCGGTGTGCGTGGTCTCGCTGCAGAACTCGGTCGCGCGTCCGCAAGTCGGCACCATTACCGGTGCGATGAACTTCTTCCGCTCGCTGATGTCCTCGTTCACAGTCGCCGCGTTCGCAGCGATCCTGCTCATCGCACTCGGCACCGACATCCCGCTCGCCGGCGAGCATCACGCCGCGGGCGCCGTCGCGATACCCGCCGACGACATGCGGCACGCCTTCCGCTACGTGTTCGGTGCCGCCACCGCGCTGATGACCACCGCCGCGCTGTGCCTGATCGCGATGGAGGAGCGGCCGCTGGCCGGACCCTCGGCCCAGCAACCCGTCGAGATGGCCGAGTAAGGCTCAGCGGGCTGCGCCCGCGAAGCTGCTCTTCCGCGGCAGCCGGATCGTGAACTCCGTGAACGCGCCGGACTCCGTCGCGACGTCGATCGTGCCGCCGTGCTGCTTCACGACGATGTCGTGGCTCATCGACAGCCCGAGCCCGGTGCCTTCGCCGGCCGGCTTGGTGGTGAAGAACGGATTGAACATCTTCTCCTTCACCTCGTCCGGAATGCCGGTGCCGTTGTCGCGGATGGTGATCTCGATCTCGTCGCCGCGATCTCGCGTCGCGGCGATCACCGTCGGCTCGTAGTCGGCGGCGCCATCGGCCTTGCGCCTGGTGACCGCGTGGAAGCCGTTCGAAATCAAGTTCAGCAGCACGCGGGTGATCTCCTGCGGAAACACTTCGGCTTGTCCCGCCGCAGGATCGAGCTCGCGCTTCAGCGTCACCTGGAATCCCGGCTTCTCGGCGCGGGCGCCGTGATAGGCGAGGTTGAGGCTCTCCTCGACCAGCGCGTTGATGTCGCTCAGCCGGTGCTCGCCGCCGCCTTCGCGCGAATGCAGCAGCATGTTCTTGACGATGGAATCGGCGCGGCGGCCGTGCTGCACGACCTTCTGCAGATTGTTCTTCAGAAGTCCCGTCAGCTCGTCGACCTCCGCGCGGAGGTCATCTGCAAGCGTGACCGGCGCGAGCACCTCGTTCAGCTCCTCGGTCAGCTCGGCGGAGAGGGATGCAAAATTGTTGATGAAGTTGAGCGGGTTCTTGATCTCATGGGCGATGCCGGCGGTGAGCTGGCCGAGGGATGCCAGCTTCTCGGTCTGGATCAGCCGGTCTTGTGCTGCGCGCAGCTCATCGAGCGATTTGGCGAGCTCGCTGGTACGGTCCTGCACCTCGTTGAACAGGCGCGTGTTCTCGACCGCGATCACGGCCTGGTCGGCAAAGGTCTTGAGCAGACTGATCGCCTTGTCGGGGAAATGGCCGGGCTCTCGCCGCGTGACGGCGATGGTGCCGATCGCAACGCCGTCGCGCAGCATCGGCACCACCAGGATGCTGCGATAACCACGTGTTCGCGCCAGCTCCTTCATGGCCTCGGTGAGATCAGGCTCGTTCTGCATGTCGCTGCGGAAGGCATATTCTCCGCTCCTCGCCACCCGGCTGTGAATGCCTGACGAAGACAGCGGCGTCGGGAAGGAGCTGAGCAGATCCGCATTGCCGGCTTCGTTGTCGGTGGTGAAGGCGGCCAGATGCAGCATGTCGTCAACGACGCGAGTGACGGTTGAGGAGTGCCCACCGATCAGCGCCTTGGCGCTGTCGGAGATCGCCTGGAACACCGGCGTGACATCTGATGGCGAGGCCGCGATCACCTTGAGGATATCGGCGGTCGCGGTCTGACGTTCCAGTGCTTCCCTCGTGGCGTTGAACAGGCTGACATTCTTGATCGCGATCACGGCCTGATCGGCGAAAGTCTGTAGTAGCCGCACGTGATGCTCGGCGAAGTTGCCGGTCGCGCGGCGCGTGGCGATGATGATGCCAATGACCTCGCCCTCGCTCATCAGCGGCGTGAACAGCATGCTGCGATAGCCTCGCGCACGCGCGATGTCGCGCGCGGCCGGCTCGAGCTCGGCGTCGGGAAGTTGCGCGGCGGCACCATTGGCCACGAGCTGGTAGGGCGGGAATTGTGCGAACGGCACTGGGAACGAGGCCTGGAGCACGCGATCGCCGGCCGGATCGGTCGGCGTGAATGCCGCAAGATGCGCGGCGCCGTCGATATAACGCAGCACCGCGGTGGAGAAGCCGCCGATCAGCCGGTTGGCATTGGTGGCGATGGCCTCGAATACCGGCTGCACGTCGGACGGGGAGGCCGCCATCACCTTCAGGATCTCCGCGGTAGCGGTCTGGCGTTCGAGCGTCTCCTTGGTCTCGTTGAACAGTCGCGCATTCTCGATCGCGATCACGGCCTGATCGGCGAAGGTCTGGAGTAGTTGCACGAGGTCGTGCGCGAATGCGCCGGGCTCGGCGCGCGTGACGCTGATCATGCCGACCGGCATGCCCCGGTTCATCAGCGGCATGAACAGCACGCTGCGGAAGCCGCGCAGCCGCGCCAGCTCCCGGTTCAGCTCCGGAACGTCGGCGGCCTCGCTGTCGGGAAACTGGATCGTCTCGCCGCCGCGCACCAGGGCAAAGGTCGGGAAGTCCGCGATCTTGCGCGGAAACGACGCCTTCAGCCCTTCATCGGCCTCCGCGTTGGTCGGCGTGAACGCCACGAGATGCAGCTCGTCGCCGATGAACTGAAGCACGGTGGCCGAGAAGCCGCCGAGCAGGCGCTTCGAGCTGGACGCGATCGCTGCGAATACCGGCCGCGCGTCGGAGGGCGAGGCCGCGATGGTACGCAGAATCTCGGCGCTGGCACTCTGGCGATCCCGCGCGATCGCAAGCTCACTGCGCAGCTGCGCATTCTCGGCCGCGGCTGATTGCAATCGGCGCTCGAGTTCCTCGATCTCGTTCGAAGGGGTCGTCATTCCTCATCCGGCTTGATGCCGCGACATGCGCGGCACCGGGCTGGATTATCACATCTTCTGCGGCTGGAGCCAGCGCTTGCGGCCGAGGCACTGAACCGAGATGAACTTGATTGGTACGACGAAGCCAGCGTCAGGGTTCACCTCTCCCCGTCGGGGAGAGGTGGACTGCGGCGCACCCGGTTCGGCTCACCACATGCTCAAGGAGCTCAGGTCCCCGGCCGCGACACCTCGGTCTCCTTGCTGGTGATGAACTCCAGCAGCACCGGCACGCCTTCCCTTGTCTTCTGGATGCCCCGCTTGATCGCGGGCACGATGTCCTCCGGCCTCTCCACCCGCTCGCCGTAGCCGCCGAAGGCGCGCGCCATCGCGGCGTAGTCGCCGGAAATGTCGGTCGAGCGATACTTTTCGGTCGAGACCGGCATCACCTTCAACTCGATCGCCATCGAGAAGTTGTTTAGCAGGACCGACATGATGGGGATGCGCTCGCGCACTGCGGTCTCGAAATCCATGCCGGTGAAACCAATCGCCGCATCGCCCCAGACGTTGATGCAGAGCTTGTCGGGCTTTGCGAGCTTGGCGCCCATCGCCAGCCCGAGGCCGTAGCCGAGCTGCGTTGTCTTGCCCCAGCCGAGATAGGTGAGGGGTTCGACCGCCTTCCAGAACGGCGAGAGCTGGTCGCGCGGGCTGCCGGCGTCATGCGTGATGATGGTGTTGTGGATGTCGACGGTGTGCTGCAAGTCCCAGAGCACGCGATAGGGGCTGAGCGGCGCGTCGTTATTGGTGAGCTTCGGCATCCACTTCGCCAGCCACTCCTTGTGCGAGGCCGCGATCTCGGCCGCGACCGCCGAGACATCGCGATCCGCGGTGACGGTCTTGCCGATCTCCTCCAGCAGCGCGTCGAGCACGAGCCCGGCATCGCCGACGAGGCCGATCTTGGCTTCCACATCCTTGTTGAGATGATTGGGATCGAGCGTGGAATGGATGATGGTCTTGCCCTTCGGCATCGCGATGCCGAAATTGGTCTCGGTGAAGGAGCAGCCGATGCCGAAGATCACGTCGGCCTCGCTGAGAAACTTCGGCACCGCGCGCGGCACTGCGAGCCCGCCCGAGCCGAGCGAGAGCGGATGCGTTTCCGGAAACGACGATTTGCCCCCTAAGCTGGTGGTGACGGGGATCGCCAGCCGCTCCGCGAGCCGTTTCAGTTGCGGCCAGGCCTGCGCGTAATGCACGCCCTGGCCGGCATAGATCACCGGCCGCCTTGCATTCACGAGCAGGCCCGCTGCTTCCTTGACGTGAACGGGGTCGGCGCCGTAGCGGGTGCGCAGCACCGGCGTGTAGTTCAGCGGCTCCGGCACCTCCTCGTTCCACATGTCCGAGGGGATTTCGACGATGACGGGCCCGCCGCGGCCGTTCTTCAGTTTCGTGAACGCCCGGCGGAAGATGTTGGCGACTTCAGCCGCCAGGATGATCGGTTCGGACGATTTCGCAAACGGCTTCATCGCCTCGCTGGAATTGAAGTTCGGCTCGATATGCGACAGCCTGCGCTGATAGCCCATCGGCAGCACCAGCACCGGCACGGATTCGCCAAAGCATTGCGCGACGCCGCCCATGGCATTCTCCGCACCGGGCCCATGCTGCATGCAGAACGCGCCGATGCTGCGTCCCGACGTCACCCGCGAGATCGCATCCGCCATGTGGATGCCGACGCGCTCCTGCCGCACCATCACCGGGCGGATCTCGGCCTTCGCCGCGTGCTCGATCAGATGGTTGACCGGATAGCCGCAGAGGATCTCGATCCCCTCGCGCCTCATGATTTCCGCGATGGCGGTGCCGAGCTTCATGGCGTCTCTCCCTGGCAAGGCCGGTTGATCCGGCTGATTGGAGGAGAGAGGATCAGGAAATCTTGGAGCGGTAAAGCTTGCTATTTGCGGATCGGCTTCGACAATGGCCGACAAACGTCCTATTTGCAGTTGCGGCAGATCGTCAGCTTTCGTTTCAAGGCGTCATCTTCCTGATCAATTGATGACTGTCCCGCGAGGCCACTTGTATCCAGATTGGGCTTGGAGACCTTTGCACCACGCGCCCTCACGGGCGGCGCCACCTGATTTGGGGTGTTATCGTCGTCGAGGGTCCCTACGCTGAAGCCATCGTAGTCGGCGGCTGGATTTGGCGTCGTCGGAGGCCCGCCGATCACGGGTGTCGCAGCCTCTCTGCCTGACGTCGTCGGCGGAACTCTGGAAGGTGTGGCGCTTGCGCGTGGCGGCGATGCGTTGGGCGGAGCAAGGGAAACCGGCGGCGTGACCGAAGTTTGTCCTCTGGCGCTGTCGTGCGACCAGGTGGCGACAAACATGAGGCCGAGAGCCAAGAACGTCACGTTTCTCATCCGCATCCTTCAAGCAGCGCTGGTTGACCGATTGACAGCATGGCTCGTCGGGCCCGCTGCGCTGAAGAATATCAGCACTCAGCGGGCCGTCAAAGCGCAGTAGCCTGAATGGAGCGAAGCGCAATCCGGGGCATCGTATCTGCCCGCGCCCGGCCTTCCTTGCGCCCTTGTTAAGACGAGGGCGAGAGCAGAATGCAAAGCTCGGGCAAGATATGCCGCGACGATGATGAGCTATGTCTATCGTGGAACAGCGTCTCGTGCCCCGGACGCAGCGCAGCGCTCCTCAGCGTGCGCTGCAGAGCCGGGGCCCATGCATCAGTGGAATGCGCAGCTTCTGGGTCCCGGCTCTGCGCAGCAGTAAGAACGCTGCAGCGCGTCCAGGACACGAGAGAAGCGCGCTATGGCCACGCGCGCTCGCAATGAAAAGTTCGGGAAGTGGCCGTGTCTCCGCTACGCCTTCCCCTCCAACGCGCGGCGCAGCTTTCGGATGCCGACGCCGCGGGCGCGGTCGTCGGCGGCATCTGCGATCGCTGGGAGACACGTGCGGCGCGCCGCTGCGCAGTCCCGGACCGGTTGTTACTTCATCGCCGAGCTGACCGAGTTGAACTTGTTGTTGAGCAGTGCGCCGCCCGTGTTGTTCACGACGGTCACGATTGCCAGAGCGATCCCTGCGGCGATCAGGCCATACTCGATTGCGGTTGCGCCATTCTCATCGGCAAGGAAGGACCTAAGCAGACGCATTGCCAACTCCTGTTCATCCGATCCAATGGATGGTCGCGTCGTTATCGGACTCGTAAATCGATCGAATAAGTCTTTGTGCGCGCCAAAAGAAATTAAGCCGGACGATCGCGCCTCCGCTCATACGACGGCATTCATTAAATTAGGGTTCCACCGGTCCGTCCAAATGGATTCAAATCGGCAGACCCCTGGGGGAGGCCGGGCGCAGTGCCCGTCAAGGCGTGATCGTGGGTCGCTTAACGGATTGTTGAGCCTCTTCGTCAACGGCCCGTCAAGGACATCTCCATCCCGCTCATCCGCGCGAGCCGTCCGCATTCAGCGCCCGCAACATGGCGATGCGGGCGAACATCACCCAGCCGCCACCGGTCTCGGCCGCATTGATCAACGTCTCGATCGCGGTCTGCCAGTGCGCCTCGTGCTGCGCGTCGTGAGGCAGCTGCATGATGTAGTCCGCAGCATCTTGAAGCGTGAGCAGCTTGTGCTTGTTGCTCACGCGAACAGGATCGTCGAACGCCGTCGACCAGGGCATGTCAGGCCGGCCGATCGGCGGGGAGAGACATCACGGCGCGATCGCTGGGTGTGACGCTGCTAGCCGGCCTTCTTCGCCCGCGCCGGTGCCCGCACCGGCTTGTCGGCCTTCTTCGTGGCCTCCTTAGGCGCGGTCTTTGCCGCGGCGTCCTTGCCGCCCTTGCCTGATATCGGCAGCAGCATCTCGCGCTGGCCCTCGACGCGCTTCTTCAGCTTCTTGCCCTTGCCGATCTCTTTGGCCGTCTCCCTGGCGACCTTCGCCGCAGGCGGAGCCTCCTTCTCGCTCGCGAGGCTCTTCTTCAGCGCGTCCATCAGATTGATGACATTGCCGCCCGTCTTCGGTGCGGCCTTCGCGGTGATCGGCATGCCGCTGCGCTTCTTGTTGATGAGATCGATCAGCGCGGTCTCGTAATGATCTTCGAACAGCTCGGGCTCGAACGCGCCGGACTTCTTCTCGACGATGTGTTTTGCAAGGTCGAGCATGTCCTTCGTCAGCTTCACGTCCTGGATGTCGTCGAAATATTCCGTTTCGCTGCGGACCTCGTACGGGTAGCGCAACAGCGTGCCCATCAGCCCGCTCTCGAGCGGCTCCAGCGCGATGATGTGCTCGCGGTTGGTCAGCACCACGCGGCCGATCGCGACCTTGTCCATGCTGCGGATAGTCTCGCGGATCACCGCATAGGCATCATGGCCGACCTTGCCATCGGGTACGAGATAATAGGGGCGGATCAAATAGCGGTTGTCGATGTCGGTCTTGGGCACGAACTCGTCGATCTCGATCGTGTGCGTGGAGTCCAGCGCGATCTCGTCGAGCTCGTCCTTGGTGACCTCGATATAGGTGTCGGTGTCGACCTTGTAGCCCTTGACGATGTCCTCGGAGGTCACCTCGTCGCCGGTCTCGGCGTCGACCTTGAGGTACTTGATGCGGTGGCCGGTCTTGCGATTGATCTGGTTGAACGAGACCTTCTCGGTATCCGAAGTGGCCGGATAGAGCGCGACCGGGCAGGTCACGAGCGACAGACGCAGAAAACCCTTCCAATTGGCGCGGGGGGCCATGGGCTACTCCAGACGCAACAGAGGACAAGCCCTGAAGATAACATCGCCCAGGTGCGAATCATAGCAACCGCCGCCGCGGAATCTCGCAACGGCGTTAATCGTCGCCTGCGCCGTGTTGCCCGGCGGGCCCATGGTCCGGAACATCGCCCGAGATCACGCGTTGCCCCCGGCAATTCGACGCCGCGAGGAGGTCGCGGCAATCCGACGCGACAGCCACAGATTGAGGTCACCATGGCAACCCCGCGAGAGCAGAACCGGATCGTGGAAACTCCGACCGAGGCGCGCCAGGGCGAGCCCGGGCCTTCGGTGGCGGCGCTTCTCGCCATCTCGACGGGGCTTGCGATCCTGATCCTTGCCGTCGTCTGGTTCGTGTTCTTCAGAACCTGACGGCCCGAACCGGCCAGCTCGCCGCGTCACGCGGCCATTGCGCCCGCCATGCCGTCGGCTCGTCCGGCTGCGCGGCGGGCGCACTCGCATCAGTGCATGAGAAATCGTATATGACCAAAAAGTAACGCGGCCTGTCCCGGCGTTCATATTCAGTTCACGCCGGAATTGCTCATCTGGAGCGGTGTTCATGCGGTCTATTTCTGGAGAGAAGCGTGCGCCTGCTCGTTGTTGAGGACGACCCCGATCTCAATCGCCAGCTCACCAAGGCGCTGACCGACGCCGGCTACGTCGTCGATCGGGCCTTCGACGGGGAGGAGGGGCACTATCTCGGCGACAACGAGCCGTATGACGCCGTTGTGCTCGATATCGGCCTGCCGAAGAAGGACGGCATCTCTGTGCTGGAGGCCTGGCGCCGCAACGGCCGCACCATGCCGGTCCTGATCCTCACCGCACGCGATCGCTGGAGCGACAAGGTGCAGGGCTTCGATGCCGGCGCCGACGACTATGTCGCAAAGCCGTTCCATCTGGAGGAGGTGCTGGCGCGGATCCGCGCGCTGCTGCGCCGCTCCACCGGCCATGCCCAGAGCGAGCTGAGCTGCGGTCCGGTCACGCTCGACACCCGAACCGGACGGGTCAGCGTGTCGGGCAATCCCGTCAAGATGACGTCGCACGAATATCGGCTTCTGGCCTACCTGATGCACCATTCCGGCCGCGTCGTTTCCCGGACCGAGCTGGTCGAGCACCTCTACGACCAGGACTTCGATCGCGACTCCAACACCATCGAGGTCTTTGTCGGCCGCATCCGCAAGAAGCTCGACGTCGATATCATCCAGACCGTCCGCGGCCTCGGCTATCTCCTGACCCCGCCGCAAGCGCCCGGCGCCTGAGGCGTTCTCGGGCTTGACGGGAGGCCGAACAGGGCCCTTGGTCCGGTCATGACGTCCGACGACCTGATTTCCAGCCCCTGCCGGGACCGTTCCGATGGCCGCTAGCTCGCTTGCGAACCGACTGTTCTTGTCGGCGACCGCCTGGCTCGTGGTGATCCTGGCCATCACCGGCGTGGTGCTGTCGTCGGTCTACAAGAACGCCACCGAGCGCGCCTTCGATCGCCGGCTCAATCTCTATCTGCGCACGCTCATCGCGGAGGTCGCGACCCCCGACGAGCCGCCGGACCGCCAGTTCCAGTCGCTTGGCGAGCCCCTGTTCGAGCTGCCGCTGTCCGGCTGGTACTGGCAGATCACCCGGACAGACACCGAGAAGCCGGAGGTGCGCTCCTCGCGCTCGCTCTGGGACAAGAAGCTGCCGAAGCTGGAGGAGCAGGGCGCCGAGCTCACCGCCGCCGGCATCCGCCTCGCTTATGTCGACGGGCCGGAAGGGCAGAATCTGCGCATGGTGGAACGGCCGGTCGATCTCGGCGCCGACGGCAAATTTCTCGTCAGCGTCGCCGGGGACGACACCGAGATCTTCGATGAGACGCGAAGCTTCGACTACTATCTCGGCGGTACCTTCACCGCGCTCGGCATCGTGCTGCTGCTCACGACCGTGTTCCAGGTCCGCTTCGGTCTTGCCCCGCTCAAGCGCATTTCGGAATCGATCGCCGATATCCGCTCGGGGCGGGCGGAACGGCTCGAGGGG
This sequence comes from Bradyrhizobium sp. LMG 9283, assembly GCF_045571415.1. Lineage (NCBI taxonomy): Bacteria > Pseudomonadati > Pseudomonadota > Alphaproteobacteria > Hyphomicrobiales > Nitrobacteraceae > Bradyrhizobium > Bradyrhizobium sp. LMG 9283. The sequence goes on along the minus strand of NZ_CP120691.1, from coordinate 5,866,672 downwards.
GAATTCCCGGTCGAGATCGCGCCGCTGGCGCGCGAGACCAACGCGCTGATCGAGGCTAATCGCGAGATCGTCGAGCGCGCGCGCACCCATGTCGGCAATCTCGCCCATGCGATCAAGACGCCGCTCTCGGTTATCGTCAACGAGGCCAGCACGCATGCGGCCGATCCGTTCGCGGAAAAGGTGATGGAGCAGGCGGACGTGATGCGCGACCAGGTCGCCCATCATCTGGAGCGCGCACGCATCGCGGCCCGGGTCTCGGTGGTCGCGACCGTGACGGAGGTGGCGCCTGCCATCGAGGCGCTGCGGCGGACCATGGAGAAGATCCATCGCGACCGTGCCATCGTGGTCGAGGCCAAGGCCGATCCGTCGGCTAAATTCCGGGGCGAGCGGCAGGATCTGGAGGAGATGGTCGGCAATCTCGTCGACAATGCCTGCAAATGGGCGGCCTCGCGCGTCTTCATCGAGGTTCTGGTCGAAACGCCGCTTCAGGCCGGCGCCGGCCCGCGTTTGCGGATCATCGTCGATGACGACGGTCGCGGCCTGTCCGAGGCCGAGCGCGCACAGGTCTCCCGGCGCGGCCAGCGGCTGGACGAGTCCAAGCCCGGATCGGGACTGGGCCTGTCGATCGTGACCGATCTCGCCGCCCTCTATGGCGGCGGCCTCTCCCTTGGCGCTGCGCCGATCGGGGGCTTGCGGGCGCAGCTGGTCCTGCCCGGAATATAATCCTTTGTTCCAGCGGGAGTTTTCGGCTCGGGCAGGGCGATCCGCAAAGCCAATGAAGGCGTTGGGGCGAACGTCCTCAACGGCTTCTTAAGGCGCGACCTTCTATGATTGCGCCCGGACGCATCCCACGTCTGCCATTTACCATGCATTACCCGGGCGTATGAGCCAGACATCGATCGAGCGGCTGAGGGAATATCTCGCGCAGCTCCCGCCGCAGTCGCAAGCGCTGCTGATGCGGGAGTTCGAGCGCGCGCTCGAGCGCGGGCAGGACACGGCTGTGGCAACCCTCGTGCTCGAGCAGCTGCGCAAGATCGTCCGCAAGACGGAGGCCGAGGTAGCCCCGCCACCGCGGACGGACGATCTGTCGCGGCTGTTATTCCAGGTGGTGGAACCATTCCTTGTCGAGGCGGGGACGCCGATCCGAGTCGGCCAGATCCGCCGCTCCTCGCTGCAGCCGATCTGGCAATGGCTTGGCCGTGACGGCGCTCCGGACAAGGTGAACGAATTCGAGGCGGCGCTCGCCCGCATGCCGGCTGACGGTGCCGGGCAGGTCGAGGCGCTGGCGCACAAGCTCCAGGCGGTGGCCGCGGACGCGATCATGGAGCTGACGGGGCCGGGCGGCGGCGACAAGTCGCGGGCGCTCGCCCGTGTCGGTCCGCCCAACGTGATCGAGGATCTCTATTCGATTGGCGCGGTGCTCCAGGTCCGGGACGCCATCGCGACGTTGAACGAGAAGCTGCCGCGCACCTTGCGCGCTTTCGGCGATCCCCAGATCGCCTCGGTGACCTCGGCGCTCAATCTTCCGGCGCTCCAGACGCCGCAGATGCTGCCTTTCGCCTTGTCGGTCGTCGTGCAGCGGATGACCGCGCCGTGGCAGATCATCCGCCTCGCCATCAAGATTGCCGCGTCGGACGACGAGATCCGCGTCGCGGCGACGCCCTACGGTATCGCGGTCACGATCGCCTTGCACGATTTGGCCTGCGTTGCCGCGATCCTTCGCATGGACATCAAGCGCGGCCATTTCGACAACGTCGCCGGCAATCTCAAGACGCTGCACGACGGCGTGCGCGGACTGCGCACCGAGCTCGACCTGCGCAATGATTCCGCTTGGGGCAAGCAGTTGACCTCGATCCGGGCCGACATCTCCAATGCGCTGCAATCCGAGATCGACAGCGTGCCCGGTCGCGTTCGCCGCATCCTGCGCCAGCGTCCCGAAAAGGACATTCCACCGGGCGCGCGGATTGACAGCACCGAGGTCGAGGAAACCGTGGCGCTGATCGATTTCGTCGCGACCTGCCGCAACTATGCGAGCGAGCTCGCGATCAACGAGGTGACGCTGCGCACCTATTCCGACCTCCAGCAATATGTGGAGCGGTCGACCGAGCAGCTGGTGCAGTCGCTGCGCGCCGCCGATCACAAGGTCCGCGCCTATCGGCAGCAGCAGGTGCAGGCTGCGATCCGCTTCTGCCAGGTGCTGTTCGGCGACGATTACGCCTCGCTGATGAGTCGCGCGGCAGAAAACGCGCTCACAGGCGAACGCAAATCGTCGCGCGCCGGCTAACCAAGGCGCAGATTTTCGTGATCACAATTTACGGTTGACGGTGCCGATGGCGCGCCGTACGGTCCCCGTGCAAGTCCGGGGAATTTCTATTTGTGGGCGCATGAAACCCGTCATCAGCTCCATCGAAATTGAGAACCGCGTTATCGTGGCCAAGTATCAAAGGCTGATGGTTGGGGCCAAGGTGGTGCTGGTCGAAAAGGCAAGCGATCGGCAGCTGCCTGAGACAACCACGAGGGTTGCATCTCGGGTTCCGGTCGGAGCTTTGCGCATCAGATTGCCGGACGCAATTAAGCCGGGAACATACTTCCTGAAGGCCTTCAACGGGCATGGCGAGGACGCCGCGCAAAGCATCGACTTCGAGATCGGCTAAGCCGTTGGATTTTCACCGCTTCGGGACCGCATGCGGTCGCGCTGAATTGACAATTGTCAATTGCCGCCTCGTCCGGCCGTGGTGTAAAGCCAGCTATGGGCGCGGTTCGTGCGCCGCCGGAAGCTTGCCAGATGACGCTATGGTTCGTGTTCGCGCTGATGACGGTCGCGGCGATTTTCGCCGTGCTCTGGCCGCTTGGCCGCACCAGCCGCGCGCAGGATCAGGGCAGCGAGGTTGCGGTCTACAAGGACCAGTTGGCCGAGATCGAGCGTGATCTCAGCACAGGATTGATCCCAGCGCCGGAGGCCGAGGCCGCACGTGTCGAGATCAGCCGCAGGCTGCTCGCGGCGGCTGCCAGCGAGCCCGCAACGGCGCCGACGTCGAGCCTCAAATGGCGTCGTGCGGCGGCCGTGTTGGCGCTCGCCGGCCTGCCGCTCGTCGCGGTCGGCGTTTACATGCCGCTCGGCTCACCCCGGCTACAGGACTTTCCCCTCGCGCAGCGGGAGCGCGGGTCCGGCATGGCGCAGTCGCTAGAGAACCTCGTCGTGCAGGTCGAGCAGCATCTGGAGAAGAATCCGGCCGACGGGCGCGGCTGGAACGTACTCGCGCCGGTTCTGGAGCGGCTCGGCCGCTTCGATGACGCGGTGCGCGCCTATCGCAATTCGCTCACCTACAATGGCGAGAGTGCGGAGCGCCGGTCCGATCTCGGCGAAGCGATCTCGGCTGCCGCCGGCGGCGTGGTGACAGCCGAAGCCAAGGTCGAATTCGAGCGAGCGCACGCCTTGAACGCCGACGATCCCAAGGCGAACTACTTCCTGGGCCTCGCCGCCGAACAGGACGGCCGCAAGGACGATGCGGCCAAAATCTGGCGCGCGCTGCTTGCGAAAGCGCCTGCGGATGCACTGTGGCGAGCCCTGGTGCAGTCCTCGCTTGCGCGGGTCGCTGGCGGCGGACCGATGCCGGCGTTGTCCGACGAGACGATTGCTGCCTCCAAGGAAATGGGAGAAGGCGATCGCAACGCGATGGTGCGCGGCATGGTCGATCGTCTGGCCACGCGGCTGAAGCAGAACGGCGACGACGTCGAGGGGTGGCTGCGTCTGGTGCGGGCCTATCTCGTGATGGGCGAGCGAGACAAGGCGATGGGGGCCTCGGCTGATGCCCGGCAGGCGGTTGCCAGCGACGCCGAGCGGCTGCGCCAGCTCAACGAAGGCCTGAGGACTCTCGGGCTCGGCGGATGACGATGTCGGGACGAGACGAGCGGAGAACGGATACGCCATGACGCGCAAGCAGCGACGTATGACCATCATCGGCGGCTCGCTCGCCGTGCTCGCGCTCGCGGCCGCGCTGGTGCTCAACGCGCTTCGCGACTCCATCGTGTTCTTCTCGACGCCGACCATGGTCGCTGAGAAACATATCGAACCAGGCAAGCGGTTTCGCCTCGGTGGCCTGGTGCAGCCCGGCTCGCTCCAGCGCGGCGACAATCTCGCGGTGACGTTCGAAGTCGCCGACGGCAACGCCAAGCTGCCGGTCGCCTACAAGGGCATCCTGCCCGACCTGTTCCGCGAAGGGCAGGGCGTGGTCGCCGAAGGCGCACTCGACGCCAATGGCGTGTTCAAGGCCGATACCGTGCTGGCCAAGCACGACGAGACCTACATGCCTAAGGACGTTGCCGATGCCCTGAAGAAGCAGGGGCACTGGAAGGATGATTACGGCGCCCAAGCTTCTGGTGCTGCCAAACCTGCGGCGACGACCGCGCAGGGCAATCCGCAGGGAGCGGTGCGGTGATCGCAGAATCCGGACATTACGCGCTGGTGCTGGCGCTGGGACTCGCACTGATCCAGTCCATCGTGCCGTTGATCGGCGCCCGCCTGCGTGACGTCGCGCTGATGAACGTGGCGCGCTCCACGGCGCTGGCGCAGCTCCTGTTCGTCGGCGTGTCGTTCGTTGCGCTCGTGATGCTGCACGTGAATTCGGATTTCTCCGTCGCCAACGTCTACGAGAACTCCCACTCGATGAAGCCGCTGCTTTACAAGATCACCGGCGTGTGGGGGAACCATGAAGGCTCGATGCTGCTGTGGGTGTCGATCCTCGCGCTGTTCGGCGGATTGGTCGCGAGCTTCGGTAACAATCTGCCGCTGTCGCTGCGCGCGCATGTGCTGGCCGTCCAGGCCTGGATCGCCAGCGCCTTCTATCTCTTCGTCCTGGTGACATCGAATCCGTTCCTGCGCATCGTCAATCCGCCGATCGAGGGGCGCGATCTCAATCCCGTGCTTCAGGATATTGGTCTCGCCGTGCATCCGCCGATGCTCTATCTCGGCTATGTCGGCTTCTCGATCTCGTTCTCCTTTGCCATTGCAGCGTTGATGGAGGGCCGGATCGATGCGGCCTGGGCGCGCTGGGTGCGGCCCTGGACGCTGGTCGCCTGGATATTCCTGACGCTCGGCATCGCCATGGGCTCATACTGGGCCTATTACGAGCTCGGCTGGGGCGGCTGGTGGTTCTGGGATCCGGTCGAGAACGCCTCGCTGATGCCGTGGCTCGCCGGCACCGCGCTGCTGCATTCGGCACTCGTAATGGAGAAGCGCAACGCGCTGAAGGTCTGGACCATCCTGCTCTCGATCCTGACCTTCTCGCTGTCGCTGCTCGGCACGTTCCTGGTGCGCTCCGGCGTCATCACCTCGGTGCACGCCTTCGCCACCGATCCGACCCGCGGCGTGTTCATTCTGCTGATCCTCTGCCTGTTCATCGGCGGGAGCCTGTCGCTGTTCGCCGGCCGCGCCACCTCGTTGAAGCAGGGCGGCCTGTTCGCGCCGATCTCGCGCGAGGGCGCGCTGGTGCTGAACAACCTGCTGCTCACAGTGGCTTGCGCGGTCGTGCTGTTCGGCACGCTCTATCCACTGGCGATGGAGATGCTCGCCGATTTCAAGATGTCGGTCGGTGCACCCTTCTATAACCTCACCTTCGCGCCGCTGTTTGCCCTGTTGCTGCTTGCGGTGCCGTTCGGGCCGATGCTGGCGTGGAAGCGCGGCGATCTGCTGGGCGTGACGCAGCGTCTGCTCGCGGCCGGCGTCGCCGGGCTGGTCGTGGTTGCCATCACCTGGGCCTGGGTACGGGGTGGCAGCGCGCTGGCGCCGCTCGCGATCGGGCTCGGCGTCTTCGTCATCGCCGGCGCCGTCACCGACCTCGTCGAACGGACAGGGCTGGTTCGTCTGCCGTTCGCAACGGTGCTGCACCGGGCGCGCGGCCTGCCACGATCAGTCTGGGGCACGGCGTTTGCGCATGCCGGCCTCGGCGTCGCGCTGATCGGCATCGTTTGCGAGACCACCTGGAACAGCGAATACATCGCGACCATGAAGCAGAACGATATCGCCCACATCGCCGCCTACGACGTGAAGCTCGACGGCCTGTTGCAGCGCCAGGGCCCGAACTACCGCGAGATGATCGCCGAGTTCAACGTCAGCCGCGACGGCGAGGCCATCAGAGTTATGACGCCGTCCAAGCGCAGCTTCACCACCCGCGGCTCCTCGACCACCGAGGCGGCACTGCTGACGCGCGGCGCCAGCCAGCTCTACATTTCGCTCGGCGACGCCACGGCCGAAGGCGCCATCGCCGTGCGCATCTATTACAAGCCACTGGTCCTCCTGATCTGGTGGGGGCCGGTGCTGATGGCGTTCGGCGGCGTGCTCTCGCTCTCCGACCGCCGCCTGCGGGTCGGCGCGCCGAAGCCGGCGCGGGCCAAGCAGCGCCTCCAGCCCGCCGAGTGATCCGATGCGCCGGATGATGACCGCGTTCATCGCATTGATGCTGCTGGCTTTGCCCGCGGCCCACGCTGTCCAGCCCGACGAGATCATGTCAGACCCGGCCAAGGAATCGCGCGCGCGCGAATTGTCGCGCGAGCTTCGCTGCATGGTCTGCCAGAACCAGTCGATCGACGATTCCGATGCGCCGCTAGCACGCGACTTGCGGCTTCTGGTGCGCGAGCGCATCGCCGCCGGCGACAGCAATTCGCAGGTGCTCGATTTCCTGGTGGCGCGCTACGGCGAGTTCGTGCTGCTGAAACCGCGCTTCGAGCGCCAAACCATACTGCTATGGCTGCTCGCGCCGATGCTGTTGGTTGGCGGCGGCCTGGCGCTATGGCTGCAAATCCGGCGCCGCGCGCGAAGCGGTGCAGATCAACCGGCGCCACCGCTCACGCCTGAAGAGCAAGCGCGGCTCGCTGCCTTGATGTCGGACGAAGCCAAGTCTTAAGTCCACGAGTTCATCCTCAGCCTCAGGAGGAGCTAAGGGCGCCCAAGTAAGTTCCGCGCTCATTAAGGAACTCGATTAAGTTCCTGTATGTCCACGATTTTCAGGCTGCGCTGAACTGCCGCATCCGCGTCGCCGCTTCATTACAAAAGTTTAACCCCGCCGCCAGCGCACGGTAAGGCGGGAGCCCCCATCTTCAGGGCCGAAAGGTGCCGCTATCCGGCGCCAAATGAATTTCAAGGCCCTGGAGAACTCTGCATGACCGACCGTCCCGACCTTTCGAACCTTCCGTCGTACCGGCAGCCGCGCCGGTCGGTGTTCTCTGCGCGCAAGGTTGCGCTGATGGCTTCGGTTGTCGCCGGGCTCGGCGCCGCCGTCTATGGCTTCAGCCCGTCGACCTCGCCGGCTGACCTGTTCTCCAGCCCGGCGCATGCGCAGGTCAATAACGAGGTCCGCAAGGTCGAGCGCCCGATCGGTTTCGCCGACATCGTCGAGCGCGTGAAGCCGTCGGTGATCTCGGTGAAGGTCAACATCAAGGAGAAGACCGCGAGCAACGATGACGGGGATGATTCCTCCTCGCCGTTCCAGCCGGGCTCGCCGATGGAGCGCTTCTTCCGCCGCTTCGGCGGTCCGGATGGATTCCCGGGCCTGAAGGGCGGCCGCGGCCGCGTCGTGCAGGGCCAGGGCTCCGGCTTCTTCATCTCGGCTGACGGCTATGCGGTCACCAACAACCACGTGGTCGACGGCGCCGACAAGGTCGAGGTCACCACCGATGACGGCAAGACCTATACCGCCAAGGTCATCGGCACCGACCAGCGCACCGACCTCGCCCTGATCAAGGTCGAGGGCAGCTCGAACTTCCCGTTCGCCAAGCTTGCCGACGGCAAGCCGCGGATCGGCGACTGGGTGCTCGCGGTCGGCAATCCCTTCGGTCTCGGCGGCACCGTGACCGCAGGCATCGTCTCGGCCAGCGGCCGCGACATCGGCAACGGTCCCTATGACGATTTCATCCAGATCGACGCGCCCGTGAACAAGGGCAACTCCGGCGGTCCGGCCTTCAACACCGATGGTGAAGTGATGGGCGTCAACACCGCGATCTACTCGCCCTCCGGCGGCAGCGTCGGCATCGCGTTCTCGATCCCCGCCAACACGGTGAAGAGCGTGGTCGCCCAGCTCAAGGACAAGGGCTCGGTCAGCCGCGGCTGGATCGGCGTGCAGATTCAGCCGGTGACCTCCGACATCGCCGACAGCCTCGGCATGAAGAAGGCTGAAGGCGCCCTGGTGGCGGAGCCGCAGGCGAACGGTCCGGCTGCCAAGGCCGGCATCGAATCCGGCGACGTGATCACGGCGGTCAACGGCGAGACCGTCAAGGACGCCCGCGAGCTCGCCCGCACCATCGGCGGCATGGCGCCCGGCGCCTCCGTGAAGCTCAACGTGCTGCACAAGGGCCAGGACAAGGTCGTGAACCTCACCCTCGGCCAGTTGCCGAACACGGTCGAGGCCAAGGCCGACACCGACAATGACAGCGGCAAGGGTGCCAGCAAGGGCACCGACGTGCCCAAGCTCGGCATGACCGTTGCGCCCGCCAATTCCGTGGCCGGCGCCGGCAAGGAAGGCGTCGTCGTTACCGAAGTCGATCCGAAGAGCGCCGCGGCCGAGCGCGGCTTCAAGGAAGGCGACGTGATCCTCGAGGTCGGCGGCAAGAGCGTGGCTACCGCCGGCGAAGTCCGCGACGCCATCAACGCGGCGCGGACCGACAACAAGAACAGCGTCCTGATGCGCGTGAAGAGCGGCGGCCAGTCGCGCTTCGTCGCCATCCCCCTCGCCAAGGGGTAACGCTCAGGAGGCCTACGAGATGAAGGGCATCGCCGGCATCAGTCGCCCCCGCCGCCGGTGCCCTTCGGGGAAGCAGCGCAACGTTTGCTTCCCTCATCTACCTTCCGGTGGAATTACGCCCCCCTCCGTCGGAAGGCCTAGGGCGGTGAGGTCCCCCCAGCTTCACCGCCCGCCTTTTTCCCGCTTCGAGACTCTCCCGCTCGGCTTGCATGCGATTGCCGCTCGCGCCATGTTTAGAGAAGGTTGACCTCCTTGATCGCCGCCGAACGCACGATGCGCCTCCTCATCATCGAAGACGACCGCGAATCCGCCGACTACCTTGCCAAGGCGTTTCGCGAAGTCGGACACATTGCCGACCACGCCGCTGACGGCGAGGAAGGCCTCGCCATGGCCGAGAACGGCGATTACGACGTGCTGGTGGTCGACCGCATGCTGCCCAAGCGCGACGGCCTGTCGCTGATCGGCGCACTGCGCGACAAGGGCAACACGACGCCGGTGCTGATTCTCTCCGCGCTCGGGCAGGTCGATGACCGCATCAAGGGCCTGCGTGCCGGCGGCGACGACTATCTGCCAAAGCCCTATTCTTTTGCCGAGCTGCTGGCCCGCGTCGAAGTGCTGTCGCGCCGCCGCGGCGGTCCCGCCGAGGACACCCTCTATCGCGTCGGCGATCTCGAGCTCGACCGGCTGTCGCATCGCGTCGCCCGCGGCAAGGACGAGCTGACCCTGCAGCCGCGCGAATTCCGCCTGCTCGAATACCTCATGAAGCACGCCGGCCAGGTGGTGACGCGCACCATGCTCTTGGAGAACGTCTGGGACTATCATTTCGATCCGCAGACCAACGTGATCGACGTGCACATTTCGCGGCTCCGCTCCAAGATCGACAAGGGCTTCGAGCGCCCGCTGCTGCACACGATCCGCGGCGCCGGATACATGATCCGTGACGGCATTCGGTAAACTCGTCCGCACGACGGCGTTCCGGCTGACGCTGGTCTATCTGCTGCTGTTCGCGATGTTCGCGGCCTCGCTGCTCGGCTATTTCGCCTGGAATACACGGCGGCTGATCACCGAGGAAATCACGCAGACGGTCAATTCCGAGACTTCGGAAATCAACGAGATCTACGGTCTCCGCGGCATGTTTGGCCTCGTGCGGACGATCGAATATCGGGCGCTACGCCCCGGCGCCAACCTCTATCTCGTGACTACGCCGACCGGGCAGGCGATCGCCGGCAATGTCGGCTCGCTGGCGCCCGGCGTGATGGCGACGCGCGGCTGGTCGGAGACGGCCTACCGGCGGATCGAGGACGCCGATGATCGCGACCATCGTGCACTGGTGCGCATCACCGAATTGGAGAACGGCTTCCGGCTTCTGATCGGCCGCGACCTCGCCGAGCGGCGGCGGCTGTTCGGCATCGTCGCCAAGGCTGCGCAATGGTCGGTCCTGATCGTCGTCGTGCTCGGCCTCGGCGGCGGCATCTTCGTCGCGCGCAGGGTGCTGAGGCGCATCGACGCGATGACCGGCACCGCGCAGCGCATCATGACCGGAGATCTCAGCGAGCGCCTGCCCGTGGGGCGCAGTGGCGACGAGATCGATCGCCTCGCCGAGAACCTCAACGCCATGCTCGAGCGGATCGAGGCGCTGATGGCGGGCTTGAAGGAGGTCTCCGACAACATTGCCCACGACCTCAAGACGCCGCTGACGCGTCTGCGCAACCGCGCCGAGGAGGCGCTGGCGAGATCGGGCTGCGAATCCGACTACCGCGCGGCGCTGGAGCGCACCATCGAGGAATCCGACGGTCTCATCCGCACCTTCAACGCGCTGTTGATGATCGCGCGCGCCGAGTCCGGGCAGGCGCGCGGCAACATGGATGATTTCGACGCGGCCGAGGTCGCCAATGGCATCCACGAGCTCTACGAGCCGCTCGCCGAGGACGACGGCATGACCTTGAAGGTCAAGGCAGAGCCGACGCCGGTTCATGGCAATCGCGAACTGATCAGCCAGGCGCTCGCCAATCTCGTCGAGAACGCGATCAAATACGGCAAGCCGGCAGCACAGGCGGCCGGAACCGTGGTCAGCATGGACGCCAGGCAAATCACGATCGAGGCACGGCGCGAGGGCGACCAGGTGCTGCTCAGCGTCAGCGATCGTGGTTCGGGAATCCCCGAAGCGGATCGCAAGCACGTCGTCGAACGATTCGTGCGGCTGGAGGCCAGCCGCACGCTGCCGGGCTCCGGCCTCGGCCTCAGCCTCGCCTCGGCGGTCGCGACGTTGCACGGCGGCGAATTGCGCTTGGGCGATGCCCATCCCGGTCTCGTCGCCACGCTGGTCCTGCCGGCGCGCGCGGGTGCCGGCGACAGGGTTGCTCCGCCGATGCAGGATGTGCCACAGAAGGTGGCATGAACCACTCCGCGCCGGGAAACGCGGACAAGCATGGTGAGAGTCTGGCCGCACGCTTCGCGGAGGCTCCCCATATTGCCGCTTCCGCAACCGACGAACGACGTTTCGAAAGCTGGCTGGCCGAGCTCGAGCCGGCGCAATCGGTCCGTCTCGAATCGCTGTTGGTTCATCCCTTCGCGCGCGATATCTTGGCCGGCATCGCGGAATACTCGCCCTACCTGTTCGATCTCGTGCGCGCCGACCCCGCGCGTCTGGTCAGGCTGCTCGAATGCGATCCCGATGTGCACCTGGCGGTGCTGATGGCGGAGGTGAGAGGCGCGGTGCTCGCGGCCCCGGATGAGGCTGAAGTGATGCGGCTGCTCCGCCGCATGAAAGCGGAGGCCGCGCTCCTGACTGCCTTGTGCGACATCGGCGGCGTCTGGCCGGTGATGCGGGTGACGGCGGCGCTGACCGATATCGCGGTATTCTCGGTCCAGGCGGCGCTCCAGTACCTGCTGCGGCAGGAAGCCGCACGTGGCAAGCTCTCACCGCCCGACCTCGAGGCGCCCGAAGAAGGCTGCGGGCTGATCGTGCTCGCGATGGGCAAGATGGGCGCGGGCGAGCTGAACTATTCCAGCGACATCGATCTCATCGTGTTCTTCGACCCCGATGCCACGACGCTCGCGCCCGATATCGAGCCGCAGCCGTTCTTCGTCCGGGTCACGCAGGGGATGGCGCGCATCCTGCAGCAGCGCACCTATGATGGTTATGTCTTCCGCGTCGACCTGCGCCTGCGGCCCGATCCGTCCTCGACACAGGTGGCGATTTCGCGGGACGCCGCGCTGAACTACTACGAGCGGGAAGGGCGCACCTGGGAGCGCGCCGCCATGATCAAGGCGCGGGCCTGCGCTGGCGATCCCAGGGCGGGTGACGCGCTTCTGGCAGAGATCGCGCCCTTTGTCTGGCGCAAGCATCTCGACTTCGCTGCACTCGCCGACGTGCACGACATGAAGCGGCAGATGCAGACCTATCGCGGCCAGAGCGAAATCGCGGTCGAGGGCCATAACGTCAAGGTCGGGCGTGGCGGCATCCGCGAGATCGAGTTTTTCGCGCAGACCCAGCAGCTGATTGCGGGCGGCCGCCATCCGGAATTGCGAGTGCGGCCGACGCTTAGGGCGCTCGACGTGCTCGCCTCCAGCAACTGGATTACCCTTGCTGCGCGCGACGAGCTGACCACGGCTTACGAATTCCTGCGCCGGGTCGAGCATCGCCTGCAGATGATCGCCGACGAGCAGACCCACACGCTGCCTGAGGACAAGCAAGCGGTCGAGCGCTTCGCGTGGTTCTTCGGCTATCCGGATCGCGAAGCCTTTGCGCGCGACCTGCTGCACCAGCTCGAGATCGTCCAGGGTCACTACGAAAAGCTCTTCGAGGGCGACGATCCGACCGGCACCGCCCAGCTGCCGGCGCTCGACTACGGTGCGGGTCCAGACGATCCGCGCCTGCTTCAGCATCTGGCGACGCTCGGCTTCAAGAAGCCCGCCGCGGTCGCGCAAACCGTGCGCGATTGGATCACCGGCGACTACCGTGTCTTCCGCAATGAGGCGACGCGAAGTGCCTTCGTCGAGTTCGTGCCGGCCTTGATCGACGGGCTTGCCCATGCCGAGGAGCCGGATCGCGCCGTCGTGGCGTTCGATCATTTCCTCGGGGCGCTCCAGCGCGGCGGCCGGCTGATCACGCTGCTCGGTCAGAACCGCGATCTGGTCGCGCTGGTGGCGCTGGTGCTGGGCGCGGCGCCGCGGCTCGGCGAGATGCTGGCGCGGCAGCCGCAGCTCATGGACGGCCTGATCGATCCCCGCTTCTTCGGCGCCATGCCCGACAGGCAGGAATTGTCCGGGCGCCTCGCGACCACCGTGCGAGATGCGGACTCCTATGAAGAGTTCCTCGATCGCCTCCGCCTGTTCGGGCAGGAGAGCCTGTTCCTGATCGGCACGCGTATCCTGTCCGGCACGGTCTCGGCGCAGCAGGCGAGCACGGCCTTTGCCGATGTAGCCGAAGGCATCGTCCACACCGTGCACGGCCTCGTCGCGGAGCGCTTTGCCGCTCAGCACGGCCGCATCAAGGGGCAGGAGACCGCGATCATCGCGATGGGCCGGCTCGGCAGCCGCGAGATGACGGCATCATCCGATCTCGACCTGATCCTGCTCTACGACTTCGACAGCGAAAATCCGGACTCGGATGGTGCGAAATCGCTGCAAGGCGCGCACTATTTCGCCCGCTTCACCCAGCGCCTGATCAGCGCGTTCACGACGCGCACCAATTACGGCGTGCTCTATGAGATCGACATGCGGCTGCGGCCATCGGGGCGCGCAGGCCCCGTGGCCTCGAGCCTCGTCTCGTTCGCGGACTACCAGGCCAACGAGGCCTGGACTTGGGAGCACATGGCGCTGACGCGCGCCCGCGTGGTGTCGGCGTCGCCCGAATTCCGGGAACGGATCGAGCGCGTCATTCGCGACGTCCTGACCCGTCGCCGCGATCTTGCTATCACCGCCAACGACGTTGCCGATATGCGGCGTGCGATCGCGCAGGAGAAGGGCGAGGCCGATTGCTGGGATCTCAAACACGCCGCCGGCGGCATGGTCGACATCGATTTCATCGCGCAATATCTCCAGCTCGTGCACGCCCACGACAAGCCGGACATTCTCGACGTCAGCACCGTGCAGGTGCTGGAAAATGCATGCAGGCTTGGCGTGCTCGCTCAATCCGAGACTGAGATATTGCGTGCCGCGGCGCGGCTCTATCACGACCTGACGCAGATCCTGCGGCTCTGCGTCAGCGAGCGCTTCAAGCCGGAAACCGCCGGCACCGATCTCCTGCGCGTCATGGCGCGCGCCGGCGATGCGCCGGACTTCTCGTCGCTGGAGGCGCGGGTGAAGGAAACTCAGAGCGAGGTGCGGCGCGTTTTCAGGACGCTGTTGGAAGGGACGTCGCCTGTTTCAGCGAGGTGAGGGCCTCGCGCACGTTCGGCTCCAGGCCCGCGCCGCCGGCATCGAGATGGGCGAAGATCGCGCGCTTCATCCGGGGATCCCAGAACTTCTTGATGTGCTCGGCAATGCCCGGCACGGCTCTATCATGGCCCTGGCTCTGGAAGAACTTGCCGATCTGGTTGGCCATGTAGATCAGGCGGTCAGGCGACATCGGCAACCTCCGTGGCATGGCGGGCGACGACCCGGTCACCATGCGAGAACACTTCGAACCCGTCCTGCCGTGCAATGGCGATCAGCGTGATGCCGGCAGCTTCCGCCGTGCGCACCGCGAGCGCGGTGGGCGCGGAGACAGCGACCATCACCGGCGTGCCGATCGCGGCGGTCTTCTGCACCATCTCGACCGAGACGCGGCTCGTCAAGAGCACCATGCCGCTCCCCGCATCCGTGCGGCTGCGTGCCAGGGCGCCCGCGAGCTTGTCGAGCGCGTTGTGGCGGCCGACATCTTCGCGCAGCGCGACGATGCCGCCGGCAGGGGACCAGAACGCGGCGGCGTGAACTGCTCGGGTTTGCATGTTGATCGATTGCAGCGGCGCGATGGCCTGCATCGCCGCCATGATCTGCTCCGGCGTGAAGGCCTGCTCCTGCTGCACCACGGCCGCCGGCCGCACCGCCTCGGCAATGGACTCGATACCGCAGATTCCGCAGCCGGTCGGACCTGCGACGTGGCGACGACGCTCGCTGATGCGTGCAGCATCCTCCGGCGCCAGCCACATCCGCAGCTCGATGCCGTCATCGAGGCGGATCACTTCGAGCGAGCGAATATCGTCGACCGATCCGACGATACCTTCGTTCACGCTGAAACCGACGGCGAAATCTTCCAGGTTCTGCGGCGTCCCCATCATGACGGCATAGGTGCCGCCATTATAGGTCAGCGCCAGCGGCGTCTCCTCGGGAATCAGCCGTGTCCCCTCTGATGCGATGCCGCCACGCCAGATTTCGCGGTCGATGGCCTGGACCGAAACGTGCACGCCGTTACTCCGCAGCTTCGGCCGGTACGATGCGACGGGATTGCCGCGCCTGTGCGTCATAGGCCTTCTGCCAATCGGACGGGCCGTTCGAGGGCGAGACCTGCACCGCCGTGACCTTGTATTCGGGACAGTTGGTCGCCCAGTCCGAATAGTCCGTGGTGATGACGTTGGCCTGCGTGTCCGGGTGGTGGAAGGTGGTGTAGACGACGCCGGGCGCGACGCGGTCGGTGATCTCCGCGCGCAGCGTGGTCTCGCCGGCGCGGCTCTTCAGCCGCACCCAGTCGCCGTCGCGCACGCCGCGCTGCTCGGCATCGTGCGGGTGGATCTCGAGGCGATCCTCGGCATGCCAGACCACGTTGTCGGTGCGCCGGGTCTGCGCGCCGACATTGTACTGGCTGAGAATGCGGCCCGTGGTGAGCAGCAGCGGATAACGCGGGCCGGTGCGCTCGTCCGTGGCGACATATTCGGTCACGACGAACTTGCCCTTGCCGCGGACGAAGCCGTCGATATGCATCACCGGCGTGCCCTCGGGCGCCTTCTCGTTGCAGGGCCACTGCACCGAGCCGAGCTCGTCGAGCTTGGCGTAGGAGACGCCGGCGAAGGTCGGGGTCAGCGCCGCAATCTCGTCAATGATCTCGGAAGGGTGGCTGTAGTTCATCTCGAAGCCCATGGCCTTGGCAAGGCCAATTGTGACCTCCCAGTCGGCCATGCCGTTCTTCGGCGTCATCACCTTGCGTACGCGCTGGATGCGGCGCTCGGCGTTTGTGAAGGTGCCGTCCTTTTCGAGGAAGCTGGAGCCGGGCAGGAAGACGTGGGCGTAGTTGGCGGTCTCGTTCAGGAAGAGGTCGTGGACGATCACGCATTCCATCGCCGACAGCGCAGCGACGACATGCGAAGTGTTCGGGTCGGACTGGAGGATGTCCTCACCTTGCACGTAAAGGCCCATGAACGTGCCTTCGACCGCGGCATCGAACATGTTGGGGATGCGCAGGCCGGGCTCGGGGTTGAGCTTGACGTTCCAGAGCGCCTCGAACTGGTCGCGCACCGCATCGCCCGAGACGTGGCGATAGCCGGGCAGCTCGTGGGGGAACGAGCCCATGTCGCAGGAGCCCTGCACGTTGTTCTGGCCGCGCAGCGGGTTCACGCCGACGCCGGGGCGGCCGATATTGCCGGTTGCCATCGCAAGGTTCGCGATCGCGATCACGGTGGTCGAGCCCTGGCTGTGCTCGGTGACGCCGAGGCCGTAATAGATAGCGCCGTTGCCGCCGGCCGCGTAAGTGCGCGCTGCTTCGCGCAGCACCTTGGGATCGACGCCGGTGAGGATGGC
Organism: Bradyrhizobium sp. LMG 9283; assembly: GCF_045571415.1. NCBI lineage: Bacteria > Pseudomonadati > Pseudomonadota > Alphaproteobacteria > Hyphomicrobiales > Nitrobacteraceae > Bradyrhizobium > Bradyrhizobium sp. LMG 9283. The sequence goes on along the minus strand of NZ_CP120691.1, from coordinate 5,850,221 downwards.
GGTGGCCTCCGGGCTGTTCTTGGCCTGCGCGACGAAGGCCGCCCATTCCTCGAACTCGCTCCAGTCGCAGCGCTCGCGCACGAAGGCTTCGTTGACGAGGCCCTCGGTGACGATGACATGCGCGAGCGCGGTCATGACCGCGACATTGGTGCCCGGCATCAAGGGCAGGTGCAGCGCCTTCACATGCGGCGATTCCACCATCTCGGTGCGGCGCGGATCGATCACGATCAGCTTGGCGCCCTGGCGCAGCCGCTTCTTCAACCGCGAGGCGAACACCGGATGCGCCGAGGCGGGGTTGGCGCCGATGATGACCACGACGTCGGTGTCCTCGACCGAGTCGAAATCCTGCGTGCCGGCGGAGGTGCCGAAGGTGGTGGCGAGGCCATAGCCGGTCGGGGAGTGGCAGACGCGGGCGCAGGTGTCGACATTGTTGTTGCCGAAGCCGGCGCGGATCAGCTTCTGCACCAGATAGGTCTCCTCGTTGGTGCAGCGGGACGAGGTGATGCCGCCGATGGCGTCGCGGCCGTACTTCTTCTGGATGCCGCGCATCCTGGCAGCGGCAAACGAGAATGCTTCATCCCAGGACACCTCGCGCCAGGGATCCTCGATCCGCTCGCGGATCATCGGCTTGAGAACGCGCTCCTTGTGGTTGGTATAGCCCCAGGCGAAGCGGCCCTTGACGCAGGAATGGCCGCGATTGGCCTTGCCGTCCTTGTAGGGCACCATGCGCACCACTTCCTCGCCGCGCATCTCGGCCTTGAAGGCGCAGCCGACGCCGCAATAGGCGCAGGTAGTGACGACGGAGTGCTCGGGCTGGCCGATCTCGATCACCGATTTCTCCGTCAGCGTCGCGGTCGGGCAGGCCTGCACGCAAGCGCCGCAGGAGACGCATTCGGAGCCGAGAAAACTCTCGCTCATGCCGGGCGAGACGCGACTGTCGAAGCCGCGGCCGGAGATGGTCAGCGCGAAGGTTCCCTGCACTTCCTCGCAGGCGCGGACGCAGCGCGAGCAGACGATGCACTTGGAGGGATCATAGGTGAAGTACGGGTTGGACTCGTCCTTCGGCATCCAATGATCGTTCGTGCAGCCATCCGTCTTGGCGAAGACGTGGTTGTCGCCCTCATAACCGTAGCGCACGTCGCGCAGGCCGACGGCGCCGGCCATGTCCTGCAATTCGCAATCGCCATTGGCGCCGCAGGTAAGGCAGTCGAGCGGATGGTCGGAGATGTAGAGCTCCATCACGCCCTTGCGCAGCTTCTTCAAGCGATCGGTCTGGGTGTGAACGACGAGACCGTTCATGACAGGCGTGGTGCAGGAAGCCGGCGTGCCGGCGCGGCCCTCGATCTCGACGAGGCAGAGACGGCAGGAGCCGAATGCGTCGACCATGTCGGTGGCGCAGAGTTTCGGGATCTGGTGGCCCGCGTCCATCGCGGCTCGCATGATCGAGGTGCCCTCGGGCACCGTGACCGTGTTACCGTCGATGGTCAGCGTCACCATCGTTTCCGATTTGGAAGCCGGCGTGCCGTAGTCGATTTCTTCGATCAGAGACATCGTCGTTCTCCTATTCCGCGGCCTGAAGCGTGGTCGGCGCCGGGACGAAGTCCTCCCGGAAGTGCTTCAATGCGCTGAGCACGGGGTAGGGCGTGAAGCCGCCGAGTGCGCAGAGCGAGCCGAATTTCATGGTGTTGCAGAGGTCTTCCACCAGCGCGAGGTTTTCATGGACGCGCTCGCCGCTGATGATCTTCTCGATGGTCTCGACGCCGCGGGTCGAGCCGATCCGGCACGGCGTGCACTTGCCGCAGGATTCGACGGCGCAGAACTCCATCGCGAAGCGCGCCTGCCTGCGCATGTCGACGCTGTCGTCGAACACGACGATGCCGCCATGGCCGATCAGGCCGTCGCGCGCAGCGAAGGCCTCGTAATCGAACGGCGTGTCGAACAGGGCACGGGGGAAGTAGGCGCCGAGCGGCCCGCCGACCTGCACCGCGCGCACCGGGCGGCCCGTGAAGGTGCCGCCGCCGATGTCGTCGACAAGCTCGCCCAGCGTCACGCCGAACGCGGTCTCGAACAGGCCGCCATAGCGGATATTGCCGGCGAGCTGGATCGGCATCGTGCCCCGCGAGCGGCCCATGCCGAAATCGGCATAGGCCTTGGCACCCTCGGCGAGGATGAAGGGAACGGCCGCGAAGGACAGCACGTTGTTGATCACGGTCGGCTTGCCGAACAGGCCGTGATGCGCCGGCAGCGGCGGCTTGGCGCGCACGATGCCGCGGCGGCCTTCGAGGCTCTCCAGCAGCGAGGTCTCCTCGCCGCAGACATAGGCGCCGGCCCCGACGCGCACCTCGAGATCAAAGGTTTGCTTCGAACCGCCGATATTGGTGCCGAGATAGCCGCCGCGCCTGGCAGCTTGGATCGCGGCATTCATCGCCTCGACCGCGTGCGGATATTCGCTGCGGATATAGATGTAGCCCTTGGTCGCGCCGACGGTGAGGCCGGCGATGGTCATGCCCTCGATCACCAGGAAGGGATCGCCTTCCATGATCATGCGGTCGGCGAAGGTGCCGCTGTCGCCTTCATCCGCGTTGCAGACGATGAACTTGCGATCGGCTTTGGCTTGCGCGACCGTCTTCCACTTGATCCCGGTCGGAAAGCCCGCGCCGCCGCGGCCGCGCAGGCCAGACGCCGTGACTTCGTTCAGAATCGCATCAGGTCCGAGCGAGAGCGCGCGCTCGAGGCCTGTGTAGCCGCCATGGGCGCGGTAGTCGTCGAGCGAGCGCGGGTCGATCACGCCGCAGCGCGCGAAGGTGAGGCGGGTCTGGCGCTTCAGCCAGGGAATCTCGTCGGTTGCGCCCAGCCGCAAGAGATGCGGCGTGTTGCTGGCGAGCGCATCGAGCAGGGAGGGCACGTCGGTCTCGGTGACGGGACCGAAGGCGATGCGCCCCTGGGGCGTCGCGACCTCGACCAGCGGCTCCAGCCAGTACATCCCGCGCGAGCCGGTTCTGACGATCTCGATCGCCACGCCGCGCTTGGCCGCAGCCTGCTCCAGCGCCAGGGTGACCTCGTCGGCGCCGACCGCCACCGCACCCGCATCACGTGAGACGTAGAGACGCATGCTCATCGCTGCGCCTCCGCAACCAGCGCATCGAGGCGCTTCTGGTCGAGCCGGCCAATGAGGCGGCCATCGAGCATCGCGGATGGCGCAGTCGCGCACAGGCCGAGGCAGTAGATCGGCTCCAGCGTGACGCGATCGTCGGCCGTGGTGTTGCCGAGCGAGACGCCAAGCTTCGCCTCGGCCCGCGCAGCCAGCGCATCGCCGCCCGCGGCCTGGCAGGCTTCGGCGCGGCACAGCTTCAGCACATGGCGGCCGGCCGGTTTGTGGCGGAAATCATGATAGAATGTGAACACGCCATGCACTTCGGCACGCGACAGATTGAGCGCTTTCGCCACGATGGGAATCGCCGCCTCCGGCACGTAGCCGAACGCCTCTTGAAGCGCATGCAGGATGACGAGCGTCGCGCCTTCCTGCTGCGCATGTTCGGCGATGATCTCGGCGCCGCGCGTTTCGTCCCAATCATAAACCGCTGTCATTGTTCATTCTCAACCAGAGCGTTTCTTGCTGCCAAACTATTTGGAATCATTCGAAGATCAATAAAGCTGTCCCGTGCTGCGATTGCGAATTCAGATCAATTGGCAAGCGCGATCACTCGATTTCAAATTGCAATTATGCCGTTCCGGCAGGCGGTTTTTGCGTGTTGCGGAGGGGTGGGCGTGCTAGCTTGCATGCCACAATGGAATTCGAGGGGACGGCCGGTTGATCGACAAGCTTGAACTATTGCTGGCGCTGGCGAAGGAGCGGCATTTCGGACGCGCTGCCGAGGCCTGCGGCGTGACGCAACCGACAATGTCAACCGGGCTCAAGCAGCTCGAGGAGATCCTCGGCGTGATGCTGGTCCAGCGCGGCTCGCGCTTTCAGGGATTCACCCCTGAAGGCGAGCGGGCGCTCGACTGGGCGCGGCGGATCGTGGGCGATGCCCGCGCGATGCGCGATGAGATCAACGGGCTGAAGCATCAGCTCTCCGGCGAGATCCGCATCGCGGCGATCCCGACCGCGCTCGGCATGGTCGCCTCGCTGACGACGCCGTTTCGCGCGAGGCATCCCGAGGTGCGTTTCAGCATCCGCTCGACGACTTCGTCGGAGGTGCTGGGATTGCTCGAGAATCTCGAGGTAGATGCAGGGCTGACCTATATCGAGAACGAGCCGATCGGCAAGGTGCGCACCATTCCGCTCTACAACGAGAGCTACCGCCTACTCACCGCACCGGATGCAATGTTCGGCGACCGCGAGACGGTGACCTGGAAGGAGGTCGGGCAGGTGCCGCTGTGCCTGCTGACGCCCGACATGCAGAACCGCCGCATTATCGACCGCGCGCTGCGCTCGGTCGGTGCGGAGGCGACGCCGACGCTGACCTCGAACTCGCTGCTGGTGCTGTTCACGCATGTGAAGACTGGGCGCTGGGCCAGCGTGATGCCGGCCAAGCTCGCCGAGACGCTCGGGCTATCGGATACGGTCCGCTCGATCCCGATCGTCGATCCCGACGTCAATTACAGCATCGGCCTCGTGATCCCGCAGCGCGATCCGATGACGCCGCTGATCGCCGCGCTGGTGAATGTGGCGCGGGAAGTGGCGCCGAAGCTGCAATCCTGAAGCGGAATGAATTTGGTCACGGATGCGAACCGGGAGCTCAGATCACCTTTCCCCGTCGGGGAGAGGTGATCCCCGAAAGCCGATCGAACCTGACTTCGGCCTCTATAGGCTTCAGGCCGCGGCTGAAATCCCGGACGCCGCCTTGATCGCGTCGCGCGGCAGCGTCACGCGGACCACTGTGCCGACCTCGAGCTTGGAGCGCAGGCGCATCGAGCCGCCGTGGAGCTGCGCCAGCGAGCGGGCGATGGCAAGGCCGAGGCCCGAGCCGTGATAGGTCTTGGTGAGCTGGCTCTCGACCTGCTCGAAGGGACGCCCGAGCCGCGCCAGCGAATGCGGCGCGATGCCGATGCCGGTGTCGGCGATCATCAGCACGATGCTGTCGTCGAGCTGTCGGCTGCGCACCACGACGCGTCCGCCGTCGGGCGTGAACTTCACGGCGTTGGAGAGCAGGTTGACGATGATCTGCTTGGTGGCGCGGCGGTCGGCGACGACGGAGATGGATTTTGCGATGTCGGCGTCGAGCGTCAGGTGCTTGTCCTGCGCCCGGCCGGTGACGACCCGTAAGGATTCCGCGAGCGTCTTCGAGAGGTCGAGCTCTTCCATGTCGAGCTTCATGCGGCCGGCTTCGATCTTGGACATGTCGAGGATGTCGTTGATGACCTCGAGCAAATAGTGGCCGCTGGTCAGGATGTCCTGACAGTATTCCTGGTACTTCTCGCTTCCGAGCTCGCCGAACATGCCCGAGCCCATGATCTCGGAGAAGCCGATGATGGCGTTGAGCGGCGTGCGCAGCTCGTGGCTCATATTGGCGAGGAATTTCGACTTGGTCTGGTTGGCTTCCTCGGCACGGGTCTTCTCGCGCTGGTACTTCTCGGCGAGGTCGGCGAGCTCGACCGCCTGGCGCTCCAGCGCTGCCTGCGAGCGCTTGAGGTCGATGACGGTGGCACGCAGACGCAGATCGTTGTCGACCAGCTTCTGCTCGTGCTCCTTGATGCGGGTGATGTCGGTTCCGACCGAGACGTAGCCGCCGTCTTTGGTGCGGCGCTCGCTGATGTGCAGCCAGCTGCCGTCGTCGAGCTGCGCCTCGAAGGTGCGCGCGCCCGGACCTTGGACAGCCGTCTCGTTGTGGCGGGTGCGCACCTCCGGCATGCGGCCGACCTCGAGCACGGTCTCGTAGGAGGTACCGGGAATGACCGCGCTGTCGGGCAGCTTGTGCAAGCGCTGGAAGTGCGAGTTGCAGAGCACCAGGCGGTCGCTCGCGTCCCACAGCACGAAGGCTTCCGGAATGGTTTCGATCGCATCGCGCAGGCGGAGGTCGGCTTCCACCGTCTTCTCCGCGAGGCTCTTCTGCTCGGTGATGTCGACGGCGATCCCGATCAGGTGCACGCTGGAATCGGTCGCCCCGCGCGTCTTCTCGCAGCGGACGCGGAGCCAGATCCAGTGACCATCGACATGCTGCATGCGGAAGGTCTGGTCGATGTGGTCGATCTTCTCGGAAATCAGCTGATCGGCGATCGCGAACAGGTCGATGTCGTCTGACTTCACCAGCGCGTTGACCTCGCCGAAGGTGAGGAGCTCGTTGCGGCCGTCCAGGCCGAGCATCGAGAACATCGACTGCGACCAGAAGATCCTGCCGCGCGACAGATCCCAGTCCCACAGCCCGCAGCGGCCGCGGTTGAGCGCGGTATCGATACGGCCGCGCACGGCGTCGTTGATAAGGTCGCCCTCGCGGGCGCGGGTCGACTGCCAGTGGAAGGCGAAGCCGAGGATCAGGACGACGAAGCCCGTGGTCGCCGACAGCGTCACCGAGAGCGCGGCGTCCGAGCCCCAGATCGGCTCGTTGCGCTCCTGGATCACGGTGACGAAGCCAGGGAGTGATTTGATCTGCCGGGAGGTGGCCATCGCGGCGTTGCCGCTCGGCAGCGTCATGTCGGCGACGGTGCCGTCGCGTGGCGGCGCCGCGATCAATTGCGCGGTCGTGATCGCATCGAGCAGGCGGTCGTTGCCGACCGGATCGCTGTCGACCGGGATGCGGGCGAGGATACGGCGGTCGATGCCGGCCGAGGTGACGATGACGTGGCGGCCCGAGGCGGTGCCCCAGGACGGAATGAGATCAGGCAGCAGCGTCGGCAGGTTCTCGATGGTCTTGAGCCGCTCCTGCCGCACCGAGGTGAGGCGGTCGATGCGCTCGGCGAGCAGCTCGGCGAGTGCCGAAATGTCGTGGCGGATCACCAGCCGCTTCTGGCGCGTCTGATCGACCACCTGCACGAAGGCGCCGAGGCAGATCGTGATCAGGAAGGCGATGATGAGCGTCGGCACCGCGCGGCGCAGCGCCGGCTCCGCGATCAGCAGCCGGTGATAGGCAGGTTTCGCGATCGATTGCGCCAATCCCTTGATCGAATCGGATTGGACGCACGCGTTCGCGGCGTCTGCACGCGACATGCCTTCGGCCCCCTGAAAACCTGCTTGCAACTGAAGTCCGGAAGCGGCCCCACGTCGCTTCCGAATCACACTGATTTGAATCCAGTTTTCGCAGGCTGTCGAGAGTCAACGAATCGTTAACGCGAAATTATTCTTATCCAACGCGCAGTTTGTGCATCGGGTGTCCGCAAACTCCAGGGCGCGACGAGTCCGAAACGAGAACGTGTGACTCGCCACACATTCTCGTCACGCCCGCGGCGGTTCGGCGTGACTGATGACGCGCTTCACGCTCGGGAACGCGCGCCGCAATGCGCGCTCGATCGCGTCCACACGCTCGTGCACCTTGATCACGCTCATCGATGGCGCCGCGCGGCAGTGGAAATTGACGATCTCGCCGGCGTCGGTGTTGCGGACCCGCACATTATGGATGTCGTGGATCTCGCCTTCGCCGGCGAATTCGGCCAGCGCAGCGGCGATGGTCTGCACCCTCTCAGGCGTGGCATCGACGCCGAACGGCAGTTCCGGTTCCAATGGCTCGATGTGAACGTCGACCTCGACGTCCTCGCCGAATTCCTCCTGGATATTGCGCTCCAGCATGTTGGCGATGTCGTGGGCGGCCTCGAGCTGCATGTCGGCGTCGACTTCGAGGTCGATGCTGACGATCAGCTTGGCGCCGAGATCGTGCACCGTGACGTGATGGATGGCGAGCCCGGAATTGCGCGCGATCACCATGATGCGGTCGCGCACGGTCTCGTTGTCGCGCGCAACAGGCACCGCGGCGAAAGTGAGGTCGGCATCGCCGAAGGCCTTGGTGACCGCGGCCTGCGCGTTGCGCTTGATATCCTCGACGCGGTCGATCGGATAGGTCCGCGGCACCTTCGCGATGGTGTCGATGAACGTGGTCGCACCGACCATGCGCACGCGCAGCCGGTCGACGTCGATCACGCCCGGTACGCCGCAGATCGCGGCGGTGGCCTTCTTCTGGGCGCCCTCCGGCGCGCGATCGACCAGCGTCTGCACGGTCGAGCCGGCCATGCGCAGGCCGAGAGCCGCGATCATCACGGCGACGGCGGCAGCCGCGGCCGCGTCGCCCCACCAGAAGCCGAGCCCGGCGAGGACCAGGCCCACGATCACGGCGAACGAGCCCAGGACGTCGGAGGCGAAATGCAGCGCATCCGCCGCCAGCGCCTGGCTCCTGGTCTCCCGCGCGGCGCGGTGCAGGGCGCGGGCGCGCCAGAGATTGACGGCAATGTCGGTCACCAGCACGACGAACGGCACGGCCGAGATGGTCGGTGGCGGGGTTCCCTCGCGCAGCCGGCTATAGGCCTCGACCAGGATGCCGCCGGCGAGCACGTAGAGCAGGGCAGTGACGCCGAGCGCGGAGATGCTTTCCAGCTTACCGTGGCCGTAATGATGCTCCTCGTCCGCGGGCTTGTCGGACACCCGCACCACCGCCCAGGTGATGATGGTTGCGACCAGGTCGATCGAGGAATGCAGGGCCTCGGAGATCAGCGCCAGCGAGCCGATCGCGATCCCGACCACGAATTTGGCCGCCGCCATGCCGCCGCTGGCGAAGATCGAGATCGCGGCGACCGAGGTCTTGTCGTGCTGGGAGGTCATGGCGGGGATTTAGCAGCCCAGCGCGGGACATCAAGTGATGATCCACAGGAGCAGTCGCTAGTGAGTTGCAGAAGCGGATGCTTCCTCGGCGTCGAGATTCCGGGTTCGATGGTTCGCATCGTCCCGGAATGACGGCTAGGGCAGTCTCGTAGGGTGGGCAAAGGAGCCTAGCGCCGTGCCCACCAGCAAGTGTCTCCTAATCACCCACTTATGGTGGGCACGCCGCGCTTTGCCCACCCTACGAGACCGCGTCCTTGGCGCGCGCCCGAAGCGCTACGGCACCATCACCACGATCTTCCCCAGATGCTTGTTCGCCTCCATGTGCGCGAACGCTTGATCGATGTCGCCGAACGAAAACACCTTGTCGATCGGGAGTTGCAGCTTGCGCGATTCCACCGCGCCCCAGATGTCCCTGCGGACCTCGTCAAAAATCTGGCGGACCTCCTCGATGGTGCGGCTGCGGAAGGTGACGCCGACATAATCGATGCGGCGCGCCGCGTGCAGGTCGAAATTGAAGTCGGCATGGGTGCCGCCGAGCCGGCCGACATTGACGATGCGGCCCTTGATCTTCGTCGCGGCGAGGTTCTGGCTCGCGACCTTGCCGGAGACCTGATCGACGATGAGGTCGACGCCTTCGCCGTTCGTTGCCTGCAGCACCTCGTCGACCCATTTGGGATCGGAGCTGTCGACGGCGAGATCGGCGCCATACTCCTTCAGCCGCCCGCGACGGGTGGCGTCGGTCGACGAGCCGATCACGAGCCTCGCGCCCTTGAGCTTTGCAATTTGCATTGCCATCAGGCCGACACCGGAGCTGGCGCCCTGGATCAGTACGGCTTGCCCGGGTTGCACGCCGCCGACGGTGACAACGGCATTGTGCATGGTCGCGAGCGCGACGGGGAGGGTGGCCGCCTCCTCGAAATTCATGTTCGAGGGTGCGTGGAACAGCCGGCCGTGATCGGCCAGCGTGTATTCGGCAAATGCCGCGCTGCCCGAGCCCATGATGCGGTCGCCGACTTTGACTCCTTTGGCATCCGGCCCGAGCTCGGCGACCTCGCCGGCCCATTCCATCCCGAGCACGGTGCCGACGCCGCCGGCCGCGCCATGGGCGTGGCCCTTGCGCATGCCGGTGTCGGCGCGGTTCAGGCCGCAAGCGCGCACGCGGACGAGGACCTGCGTGCCTTTCGGTTTTGGTTGAGCGACGTCGGAAATCCGAGCGCCTTCAGGACCGTAGACGTAGGCTTTCATGCGTTACCTCGAATTCAATTGAGCTTGTAGATGAAGGCCGATGCCGCTCTTCGCCTCTCCCCGCAAGCGGTAGGGGAATCGCATATGGCGCTAGAGGGGTATTGCAAAGGGGTTGGAACTGGATTCTTAGGGTGTCTCTCGCTTCTCGAGGGAGCCCTGAATGCGCAAGCTCAAGCGCCTGTTTCGACCGCTCAAGGATCCGCGCGCCAGCAACACCCGACACGATCTGGTGGATGTCCTTGTCATTGCATTGGCAGCCACGCTGGCTGGCGCCAAGACCTGCACCGAGTTCGAGTTCTTTGGCCAAGGCCGCGAGGAGCTGTTGCGGCGATTTCTGGAGCTCAGGCACGGCATTCCGAGCCACGATACGTTCAGCAACGTCTTCCGTGCGTTGGACCCGAAGGGTCTGGAAGCGGTTTTGCGCAAGTTCAGCAAGAGCTTCGGCATCAAGGGGGTGGTCAGCATCGACGGCAAGGCTCTGCGCGGAGCCTTCACGCGTGGCCGGCAGGCCACGCCACTGCATATGGTCAATGTCTGGGCGGCCGGCACTCGCATGGCGTTGGCTCAGCGGAAGGCTCCCAATCGCAACGAGGTTGCCGGGGCTCTCGAAGTCCTGGCGCTGCTCGATCTGGACGGGGCTCTTGTCACCGCCGACGCCTTGCATTGCCGGCCCGACACCGCACAGGCCATCCGCGACCGGAAGGGGCACTACGTGTTGGCCATCAAGAGCAACCGTGGCCGGCTCTTCAAGGCCGTCAAGACGCTGATCGACACAGCCCGAAAGCCCGCACGGGCGAGTCAACGGAAGGCCGCCGCGCACGGCCGCGTCGAGCGCCGGCAGGCCATCGTCGCGCCGGCGCCACAGTTGGCGAAGCAATATGACTTCCCCGCTATCGCCGCCGTCGCTCGCATCGACAGTTGGCGCGCCAACTCTGGCAAGACCGCCAAGCATACGGTCCGATACTTCCTGGCCTCGCGCCTGCTGTCGGCCAAAAAGCTGCTCGAGGTCGTGCGTACCCACTGGAGCATCGAGAACAACCTGCACTGGGTCCTCGACGTTCTGTTCGATGAGGATGCCTGCCGCAGCCGCAAGGATCACGCTGCGGAAAATCTCGCCCTCATCCGCAAGCTGGCCATCAATACGCTGCAGGCAACCCCCGGTCCTGCGCGCATCAGCCATAAAATGCTCCAAGCCAGATGGAATAATGACTTCCTTCTCTCCACCCTCGGCCATATGCGATAGCCCTACCGCAAGCGGGGAGAGGGGAAAGAAGCATCACTCCGCAGCTTCGCGTTGCGGCTGAACGATCATCCCTTCCAGCCGGCCGCGGATGATCGCCTCCGCCTCGCGGACGATGCGGGAGACGAGCTCGGCGCAGCTCGGGATGTCCTGGATCAGGCCCTGGACCTGGCCGGCCGACCAGATGCCTTCGTCGGGATTGCCTGTCGCATAGACCATCTTGCCGCGGGCGCCGGCAACGAGCTCGCGGATGTCCTCGAACTTGGCACCCTCTTTCTCCATGGCGACCACCTTGGTCGAGATCGCGTTCTTGGCGACGCGCGAGGTGTTGCGCATGGTGCGGAAGATCAGCTCGGTCTCGCGCTCGTCATTGGCGACGATCTTCTCCTTGATGAGCTGGTGGATCGGGCTTTCCTTGGTGGCCATAAAGCGGGTGCCCATGTTGATGCCGTCGGCACCCAGCGCCAGCGCCGCGACGAGGCCGCGAGCATCGGCAAAGCCGCCCGAGGCGATCATCGGGATCTTGATCTTGTTGGCGGCGGCGGGGATCAGGATCAGGCCCGGCGTGTCGTCCTCGCCGGGATGTCCGGCGCATTCGAACCCGTCGATCGAGATGGCGTCGACGCCCATGCGCTCGGCCGAAAGCGCGTGGCGCACGCTGGTGCATTTGTGCACGACCTTGACACCGTGCTTTTTGAACTCGTCGACATGCTCCTGCGGCTTGTTGCCGGCGGTCTCGACCACCTTGATGCCGCTCTCGATGATGGCGGCGCGGTATTCGGCATAAGGCGGCGGCTTGATCGCGGGCAGGATGGTGAGGTTGACGCCGAACGGCCTGTCGGTGAGGTCGCGACAGCGCGCGATCTCCTTGGTGAGGTCCTCCGGCGTCGGCTGGGTCAGCGCCGTGATGAAGCCGAGCGCCCCGGCATTGGCGACCGCGGCGACCAGCTCGGCCCGTCCGACCCATTGCATGCCGCCCTGGATGATCGGGTGCTGGACGCCGACGAGCTTGGTGAACCGTGTCTGCAACATGATCTGTTTCCCCCGCCCGTTTGGCGATCTGTTATCGGTTGATGCCGGTAGGATGCCGCCCGGGTCGGGAAATGTCTATTGCACCTGCGTGGGGCGATCATGCGGAGATGTGGGTGATTCCGCGGGGCGGATAATTGCGTGGGGCCCGCCTGTGACGGCGCCAGTCGGTCTCGTGTCCCGGACGCGCTGCAACGTTCCTCACGTTGCGGCGCTGAGCCGGGACCTATGCACCCGCGGATGCTCCTATGAGATGGGCACCGGCTCTGCAGCGCACCGTCGAAGAGACGCTGCGCTGCGTCCGGGGCACGGACAAGCAATCCGCCATGATGGAAGGTCGGGGCGAAGCTGCCGGACTTCGGCTACTCCGCCGACAGCCGCACCATCTGGCGGCCGCCATTCATTTCCTTGAGGCGGTTGACGAAGTTTTCCGGACGCTGCCAGCGATTGGGGACTTGCAATCCCATGAACTCGGCGATGTCACCGATGAAGCCGGTGCAGTTGGTGGTCTCAGCGTTCCACACTGGCGAGTTCGCCTGCAATTTCTTGATGTAGGCGAACACGCGCTTGGCGTCGGCCTCGTTCAGGTAGACCCGGTAGCTGGCGGTCAGATATTCCGGATCGAGATCGCCGTAGCTCGCGCCGGTCTCGGACGGCACAAAGGTGATGTGACCGAGCACGTAAGCGAGCGTGTCGCCGGCCGGCGTCAGGCCCGCGACCTCGACCGCCTTCTCGCTGGTCTTGCCGTACCAGACGAAGGCATGGCCCCAGCTGGCCGCGGTACGGGCGCGGAAGTCGACATAGTAGGGGCCTTTCTCCGTGCGCGCGACGGAGCGCCGCGTTGATTGCGGCGCCGGTCGCGAGGCGGTGTCGGCCGTAGCAAGCGCGTTCGCATCGGCAACGCGCTTGTTTGCCTCGTGGGCCGAGGCCGAGGGCGTCATGCACGAGAGCATAGCGGCAAGAGCGACCCCCGCGAGGATGCAGGATCCCGATCGATTAGCTTTGTTCGTCACGCGATTCCCCCTCGACTATCGGCCTCTGCGCGGATTCTGCGGGTGTTCCGCTTCGCGTCAGTAGCGCGCCGCGACCGGGCCGGGCGCCTTGCCGATCGGAGCCTTTCCAACCGGGCTCTTGCCAATCGGCATCTTGCCGATCGGAGCCTGCTCAGCCGGATAGGCCGGCACGGGCTGGCGGCGCGGTAGATCCGCAGCGTTCGCGGCCGTCACCAGAGCAAGCGTTGCACCCAGAGCAATTACAATCTTCTTCACAGTGATACCCCTAGAAGGTTTGGTCCAAACACGGCAGTGCCGTGCCCCCAGACACGCTTCACAGATGGACGGCCGAATGCGTCCAAGTTGCGGCACGCGCGGGACATGTTGGCGGCATATGTCTGGCGCGCGGAGATGTGATGTGTCGGGACGTTTCGGAGTGCGCGGGTCCCAGTGACCCGCAGCCGTTCACGGGATGGGTCCGTTTCGCGCGACCCATCCCACGAATTTTTGGGTGTTGTCACCCTTCAGGAGAACAGCAGCCGATCCTTGATCTTGTGCCCGACAGTGAAGTCGTCTTCAAACCACGGCTTTTCGCCCGGGCCCGGCGGCCGCGCCAGATGCAGCTTCACGCCCCTCTCGTTGGCCTTCTTGACAGCGACCCGAAACGAGTAGTGGTCGAAGATGCTCAGCGCCTCGACCATGTAGGACACCGCGATGCGCCGGTCCCTGACGATCAGGAGATTTTCACCGTTCTGGCGATCGGCGGGTTCGGAAAAATTGTAGGATCCCAGATAGACCCGCGCCGTCGGCTTGTCGAAGTCGATCACGGTGAACTTGTGGTGCATGCGCGTGCCAGTGCCACCGGTCGGCTCCGACTTGAAGGGCTCGGGCACGTTCTCGCCAAGCTCCTCGGCGAACACCGGCGCGACGTTGCCGTTAGGGTCCTGCACGTCGATGCCGCCGACTTCCTTGTCGGAGATGCCGTAGACGAAGACGTTGCTGTCCTCGGTGAGGCCGTCGATGGCCTCGCGCACCTCGCCTCCTGTCTGGAACAGGAAGGCGAGCGAATAGAGCAGCGATGACGTTGTGCTCTTCAAGTCTGTCGCGATCTCGTCGAGCTTGGCGTTCGCGGCGCTGTGCGGTGAGAACGCTACCTTGACGTCGATGCCGGGAAGGCCGAGGTCCTGCCAGTCAGCGGAGGGCGTTGCGCCGAAGCCTGCGGCGCTGTTGCTTTTCGCGACGTAGCTGTTGAAAGACGCGAACGCGAGATCAACCGCCTTCTGGCCGGTCACCACCAAGGCATTGTTGGCCTGCACGTAGAAGCCGCGCCAGGATAGGTTGGTCGAGCCGAACACCACTTTCTTCACAGTCGGGCCGTTCACTGCGATCGTCTTGTTGTGCTGGAGGTTACTCATATGTTGGCGCCACACGTTGTCGCGCCCGGCCGAGGCGACCAAGCGGCTCTCCGCCTTGGTTTCCGCGGAATTGTCCTCGCCATGCTTGTCGCTGTCGTCGATGATGATCTTGAGTAGCGGGCCGAGCTGGACGAGGCGATCGAGGAGCTCCGGCAGATTGAAATCGTAGGCAACGACGCGGACCTCGGCATGGTCGGCGATCGCCTGATCGAGGGTCTCCAGGATCGCGGCGCGCGCCTCAAACCCCATCCAGGCCAGCGCGGCCTGCGTATCGGGATGCGTCGGCTTGAAATCGAGCCCGCCTGCGGCGCGCGGTGCCACGAGGGTGTTGATAGGGCCGTTCTTCAGATAACGGTCCACAAAGGCCTGCGAGGAGACGAAGCCGCGCGTAAAAGTAACATTGGCGATGCCGGGATAGGTCTCACGCGCAAGCTGGATCGGCGCCTGCTGCGGCTCGCCCTTGCTGAGCTTGCCTTGCGCATCCATAAACATCGGCGTGACGCGATAGATGAAGTCGCCGGCGAGTTCGGCGTTGCGTGGGAAATGCACCCAGCGGAATTTCTGGATCGGCGATTGCAGGGTCGGAAGCTTCTGCGGATTGACGTTGCCTGAGGCGTCGAGAAAGTTGAGCCGGTTGTTCAACGCGAAGAATTGGCTGCCACCGGGCTCCTGGTACTCGATCGCGAAGCCGACGAAATTATCCGGCGGCCGGCCGACCTTCCAATTCATCGCAACCAGCGTCATGCCGTCGCCGCGATGTAATTTCAGCGAGAACGGCGCATCGGCGTTGGTCCCGACGACTTGGAAGCCCGACGCGTCCGGGGACGGATTTGACGTGACGGGCGGCGTCACCGGCCGCGTGGGAACGGCCGGCGACGTCGTCGCTGGCGGCTTCGTCGATGTGCCGGTGTTCGTTGCAGTCTTGCTGGTCTTTTTCTTGGGGGCGCCTGTCTTGCTCTTCTTTGCCTTCGCCGCCTTTTTGCTGGCCTTGGATTTGGCCGACTTGGATTTGGCAGCTTTGGACTTGGCTGATCTAGATTTGGCCGATTTGGACTTGGAAGATTTGGACTCGGCCGCTGCCTTTTTCCGGGCCTTCTTGGACTTTGATTTCGACGTCTTTGCCTTGGATTTGGTCTTGGCAGACTTGGTTGCCTTCCGGGCGGCCATGGGCGCGTCCTCTGTATAAGAATGAGGGCCGGCATGGGCGTGTTGGTGCCGGTGATGGAATGACGTTCGAGTCGATAAAAAAGCTGGAATTCAAATATTCACGCCAAGATTGTATCACGACCCGAGCGACGCGAAAATACCTCGCGATCTTCATTTGTTGTTGCGAAGCACGCGCGGATCGGACAGCGCGTCACCGATCCGGTTGAGGCTGTCCCTGATCGTCGCGAAGATGCCGCCGATGTCCTTGCGAAGTGCATCGAGCGCGTTGAAATTCTCAAAGACGCGGGCGAGGCGGTCGTCGACTTCGCGCTTGCTCTTGGTCAGCATGTCGACGCGAGGCCAGCGTCACGCCGGCGCTCGTGGCGAGCCGGTCACGGCTGAGGCTGAGCTCGCCGAGGGCGTTGATGCTGGCCTCCGCCGACCGCAGCGGCGCCAGTGTCGGCGCGCTTGTTGCGGCGGCGGCGAGAAAGACTAGAGCCGAAACTCGTTGGTGAGCTCGCCGATGCCGTCGATCGCCACCGTCACCGTGTTGACCGGCTCTTTCATCACGCCGACGCCGACGGAGGTGCCGACCGCGATGAGGTCGCCGGGCAGCAGGGTCATGTCGTGGGAGATCCTGCTGACCAAGTCCTGCGCGGTGAAGATCATGTCGGAGATCGGATAGTTCTGCCGCTCCGCGCCGTTGAGGATGGTGCGCACCGTGAGTTTTGCGGGATCGAGGCCGGTCGCGATGACGGGGCCGAACGGGCCGTAATCGTCGATGCCTTTGGCGCGGGCCCATTGTGGAAAGGTGGGGTCGCGGGTCAGGATGTCATTGGCGGTGATGTCGTTGACGCAGGTGTAGCCGAAGATGAAGCTGTCGGCTTCGCCAAGTGAGACACGCGCGCATGTCTTGCCGATCACGATGCCGAGCTCGCCTTCATAGGTCGTCTTGCCGTCGTAATAAGAGGGACGGCGGATCACCGCACCGGGTGCGGCGATGCTGGTGGTGGCCTTGAGCAGATAGAGCGGCTCCGGCGGCTCGGGCTGGTTCAGCTTGGCCGCGAGCGCGTGAAAATTATTCCAGAGCGCGACGATCTTGCTGGGCACGCATGGCGCGAGCAGCTCGACCTCCGAGAGCGCCAGCGTCTTGCCGGTCGCGGCGTTGCGACCGAACATCTCGCCCTCATGCACGCTGATGCCTGTCGGGGTCAGCGTGCCGAAACCGGTCGCGCCGGCATGGCGGAAGCGCAGCCACTTCTTCATCTCGCCCGCCATCACGCCACCGCCAGTGCGCGGGGATCCGATGGCGTCGAGACGCCGTCATAGAGACCGGCGATGCGGGCGCGTTGGGTCACCATTGCCAGCACCGAGTCGAGCGCGGGCGTGGGGATGCCGGTGAGGCGGCCCATCTCCTGCACGACGGTGACGAGCGGGTCGATCTCCATCGGGCGGCCGCGCTCGAGATCCTGCAGCATCGAGGTCTTGTGGGCGCCGACCTTGCGGGCGCCCTCGATGCGGCGCTCGACGTCGACGCGGAATTTGACGTCGAAGGTCTCGGCGATCGCTTGCGTCTCCACCATGATTGCACGCGACAGCGCGCGCGTGGCCGGATCGGTGCAGATCACGTCGAGCGTGGCGTGGGTCAGGGCGCTGATCGGGTTGAAGCAGACATTGCCCCACAGCTTCAGCCAGATCTCGTCGCGGATGCGGTCGAGCACGGGAGCTTTCAGGCCGGCGGCGACGAAGAGGTCTGCGAGGCGCTGCACGTCGGAGGTGATCTCGCCGGAGGGCTCGCCGAGCGGAAAGTTGTTGCCGTAGACGTGACGGATCACGCCGGGTGCCTCGATCTCGGTGGCGGGATAGACGATGCAGCCGATGGCGCGCTCGGCCCCTAACTCGCGCCACTGCCGTCCGCCGGGATCGATGCTCTCCAGCGTCGAATTCTCGTATTGGCCGCCGTGCTTGTAGAAGTACCAATAAGGAATGCCGTTGACGGCGGTGACGATGCGGGTGTGAGGCCCGAGCAGCGGCTGCATCTTCTCGATCACGCCGGTGATCGAATGCGCCTTCAGCGTGACGATGATATAGTCCTGCACCCCGAGTTCGGCAGGATCGTCGGTGCAGCGTGGATGCACGGTGTGCGTCTCCTCGCCGGCGAGCAGCGTGAGGCCGCGCTCGCGCATGGCGGCGAGATGCGCGCCGCGTGCAACGAGGCTGACGTCGGCGCCCGCGCGGGCGAGCTGAACCCCGAGATATCCGCCGATCGCGCCGGCGCCGTAGATGCAGATCTTCATGAAATCCTCGCGAGGGAGCAGAAGCCGGATTTTGGGACGAAAGATCCGGTCCGGCTCGGATGGATCCGAGCCGGGGCCGGCAGTCGCAGGGGAAGTGAGACGCTTTAGGCTGCTTGCGGCGTCGAGTTGGCGGCCTCGTCGACCGCGGCGGCGATGTCGCGCATGCTGATGACCGAGACGAGGCTGTAATCGTCGATGACAGGCAGGTGGCGGATGTGATGACGGTTCATCAGGTGGCGGACGTGCTCGATCGTATCCGAGGAGGTGCAGGAGACGAGCTGCTGCACCGAGACGAGCTGGGAGACTTTGACGTTGATGGCACCCGCGCCGTGCTCGGCGACGGCGCGCACCACGTCGCGCTCGGTGAACATGCCGACCGCGGTGTTGCCCTCGGAGCGGACCACGTCCTTGACCACCAGCGCGCTGATGTTGTTGGCACGCATCAGCTTGGCGGCGATCCCCACTGTTTCGTTCATTCGCACCGTGACAACGCGCGGCGTCTTCTTGCGCAGAATGTCTCCGACCAGCATTGCAACCTCCCTGGGTGAATGTTGGGAGAAGTGTGGTATACATAATGCCAATCGTCAAGCACTGGATTTGGCTGATCCGAAAAATCTTGCGGCAGGAATGCTGACATTTGTCGCGGGCCAAAAAAGAAAGGGGCGCATCGCTGCGCCCCTTTCTTTTTTTGCGAAGGCGTGCGGTGGCTTATGCCGTTTCGGTCTTGGCTGTGCCGGTCGCGGTGTCCGTGCTCTCGGCTTCCTTGCCGAGAATGAAGGAGCGGCGCAGCGGCTTGATCACAAACAGCGCCATCAGCGCCGCCGTCGCATTCAGCGCCACCGCCACCACGAACACGGCCTTCCAGCCATAGGCGGTCGAGATCACGCTCGCGAGCGGGACGAGCAGGGAGGCCGTGCCCTTGGCGGTGTAGAGCATGCCGTTGTTGGTGGTTGCGAACTTCGCACCGAAGGTGTCGCCGCAGGTCGCGGGGAACAGCGAGTAGATCTCGCCGAACACGCCGAAGTAAATTGCGGTCGCCAGCACGAAGACGATGGGGATGTGACCGTAGGCCGATAGCGTCAAGAGCATCAGCGCGGCGGTGCCGAAAGCGATGAACATGGTGTGCTCGCGGCCGATCGTGTCCGAGACGAAACCGAAGAACGGGCGGCCAAAACCGTCGAAGATGCGGTCGAGCGAGATCGCGAAGGTCAACGCCGCCATCTGGAAGCCGGCGAGCGTGACCGGCGTGTTCGCGATCTTGAAGTCGTGCGCGATCGGGGCGATCTGTGCCGCGGTCATCAGGCCGCCCGAGGCGACCATGACGAAGACGAGATACATGACCCAGAAAATAGGGGTGCGCAGCACCTGCGGCGGAGTGAAGTCGATCTTGGTTTGCGGCAGATTGAGCTGCTTCTTCTTCGGCGGGATCGAGAGCCGCGGCGGCTGGATGAAGAAGGCGAGCACGAATACGACGATGCCCTGGCCGATGCCGAAGGTGAGGAACGCGTGCTGGTAGCCGCTCGAGACGATCATGCTCGCGATCGGCACGATCGTGAGCGCGGCACCCGCGCCGAAGCCGGCGGCGGTCGCGCCCGCCGCGAGGCCGCGGCGATCAGGAAACCATTTCAGCGCGTTGCCGACGCAGGTGCCGTACACCGCGCCCGCGCCCATGCCGCCGATGATCGCTGCAGCGTAGAGCAAGGTGAGACTGTCGGCGTAGGAGTTGAGCACCCAGGACAGCGCGATCATCACGCCGCCGAACATGATCACGATGCGCGGGCCGTATTTGTCGACGAACCAGGCCTCGACCGGCACTAGCCAGGTCTCGGTGACGACGAAGATGGTGAAAGCGAGCTGGATCGCGGCGCGCCCCCAATGATGGGCCGCATCGATCGGATCGACGAACAGCGTCCAGCCATATTGCAGGTTGGCGATCATCGCCATGCAGACGATGCCCATGACGAGCTGGAGCCAACGGAAACCGGTGCGAAGAGGCGCGGCTGTGACGGCGCCATCCGTGCTGGAAATCATCAAGAACCTCCCAACGCGCCTGATTGATTGCGACGCAGGACTGCAAGATGACCTAGTGTCGCAAATGTTGTGGCTTATCGTCGCAAGCGCGGAGGGGAGCTTGGTATACCATATTCCAGATTGCAAGCCCTATCTTGGCTTCCCGTTCAACAAAATGCGCGCGGTTCCGCCCAATCCCAGGGGTATCGCGGGTTCTTGGCGCCAAACGAAAACGCCCGGCCATGAGGGCCGGGCGTCATGCTTTGGTGAAGTTTAGTGGAGCGGGTCAGATGGTCGATTTCTCGACCACGATCTTGCGCCAGGGTTTGAGCACAGCGATCGCCAGCAGCGAAGCCAGGATGTTGGCACCGGCCGCGATTATGAACACGCTGTCCCAGGTCCCCGACGACTGCTGCATCAGGTTTGCGACCGGCACCAGCAGCGCGGCGGTGCCCTTCGCAGTGTAGAGCAGGCCGGCATTGGTGGTCGCGAACTTGGCGCCGAACGTGTCGGTGCAGGTCGAGGGGAATAGCGAGTAGATCTCACCCCAGGCGAAGAACACGAAGCCCGAGAGCAGCACGAACCAGACCGGATCGTGGCCCCAGAGGTAGAGCATCCAGATGCCGAACCCTTCCATGCCGAAGGCGATGAACATCGTGTTCTCGCGGCCGATCATGTCCGAGATCCAGCCGAAGAACGGACGCGTCAGGCCGTTGAGCACGCGGTCGATCGTGGCCGCGAAGGTCACCGCCGTCATCGTCACCGCCATCAGTGTGACCGGCACGTTGTCGACCTTCCAGTCGGCTGCGATCGGCTTCAGGTTCGCGGTCACCATCAACCCGCCGGCGCCGACGATCACGAACATGAAGTACATCAGCCAGAAGATCGGCTGACGCAGCACTTCGGTCGGCTGGTAGTTGCGGCGCGTCTGCAGCAGATGGGCATTCGCCACCACGTGCGGCACCTGGCCCGCTTTCGGCGCAAGCAGGAAGAAAGCGAGGATGCAGATGATGATGCCCTGTCCGAGGCCGAAATAGAGGAAGGTGGTCTGGAAGCCGCTGTCCTTGATCATGGCCTGGATCGGCGCGACGGTCAGCGCCGAGCCTGCACCGAAGCCGGCGGCCGTGATGCCCGCGGCGAGCCCGCGCTTGTCCGGAAACCACTTCAGCGCGTTGCCGACGCAGGTTCCGTAGACGCCGCCGGCGCCGATGCCGGCGATGATCATGCCGAGATAGTAGCCGTTGAGCGAGGTGGCCTGCGCGTTGATCGCCCAACCGATGGCGCAGAGCACGCCGCCGACCAGCACCACGATGCGCGGGCCGTATTTGTCGACGAACCAGCCTTCGACCGGCACCAGCCAGGTCTCGAACAGCACGAACAGGGTGAAGGCCCATTGGATCGACGCGCGATCCCAACCGAACGTCTTCTGGATGTCAGGGACGAAGAACGTCCAGCCATATTGGTAGTTGGCGATCATCACCATCGCGCCTACGCCGATGGCCAATTGCGCCCAGCGATAAGCATCGCTCACGCGTGCGACACTAGGAGCCGCAGCTGACTGCACCATGTCCGTCATTAAAAACCCTCCCGAATGCGCCGATCATTTTTATGCATGCGCTGGCCCGCATCCTGGTATTCATTATGCCAAGATTCAAGCGAAGGAGGGGAGGTGCGGCGAAATAACGCGGTCTGTTCACATGCACCGTGAGCGCGCGATTGTAAAGCTTCAATTGCTGTCGGGTGCCGGCGGCGATTGCAGCTGATCCCGTTCAAATTATTGGTTCTGTAGCGTTTTTCCTGAATTCGGCGCCGCCCCATGCCGCTGTTGAAAGCTTAGCCGCTCGGAGATTTTCCACGCGCGCGCGGTCCACGCGCGCCGACGCGCGGTCGCTCCGTGACCGCGCAATTCCTGGAATTCTTTATTCCAGAAGTCGGACCTGCGACGGTTTGGCACTGGCGGTGGCGCGAATTACGGGCTTCACGCCATCGACGTGCGCAGCCGGCTGTAGCCTTCCTGGATCGCGGACCAGAACAGGGCGATCAGACCGAGCGCCATGATCGTGCTGACAAGGCCGTTGGAGAAGAACACGCCGAGCGAGCCCTGCGATCCCAGCAGCGATTGGCGGAAGGCTTCCTCGGCCTTGTCGCCAAGCACGATGGCGAGCACCAGCGGCGCGAGCGGGTAGTTGCACTTCTTCAGGAGATAACCGAGCACGCCGAACACCAGCATCAGCATCACGTCGAAGGTGCTGTTGTGCACCGAATAGGCGCCGATCGCACAGAGCACCAGGATGAGCGGCGCGATGATGCCGAATGGCACCCGGAGGATCGCGGCGAAGATCGGCACACAGGTGAGCACGACGATGAGACCGGCGAGATTGCCGAGATACATCGACGCGATCAG
The DNA here is from genome assembly GCF_045571415.1 of Bradyrhizobium sp. LMG 9283. Classification (NCBI taxonomy): domain Bacteria; kingdom Pseudomonadati; phylum Pseudomonadota; class Alphaproteobacteria; order Hyphomicrobiales; family Nitrobacteraceae; genus Bradyrhizobium; species Bradyrhizobium sp. LMG 9283. The sequence goes on along the minus strand of NZ_CP120691.1, from coordinate 5,827,697 downwards.
ACCCCAGACGAATTCCTTTTGCTCGACGAACAGCATGGGGCCCGGCTGCAGGCCCCAGATCAGCAATCCGCCGAGCAGGACGGCGGCGGTCGGGGAGCCCGGCACGCCGAGCGAGAGCATCGGCAGCAGCGCGGAGGTGCCCGCGGCATGCGCGGCCGTCTCCGGCGCGATCACGCCCTCGATCTCGCCCTTGCCGAAATTGTTCCCGCGTCGCGCCAGGCGCTTGGCGATGCCGTAGCTCATGAACGAGGCCGGCGTTGCGCCGGCGGGCGTGACGCCCATCCAGCATCCGATCAGGCAGGAGCGCAGCGAGGTCATCCAATAAGCGGGCAGTTCCCGCCAGGTCTGCAGCACCACGCGAAGGTTGATGGTGGCGTTGCCGCCGCGGAACGCCAGCCCTTCCTCCATGGTCAGCAGGATCTCGCCGATGCCGAACAGGCCAATCACGGCGATCAGGAAGTCGAACCCGTTGAGCAACTCGGTGACACCGAAGGTCAGCCGCAATTGCCCGGTGATCGAATCGAGCCCGACCGCCGCGAGCGCAAAGCCCATCATCATCGCCGCGATGGTCTTGAACGGCGGCTCCTTGCTGAGGCCGACGAAGGAGCAGAAGGCCAGGAAGTAGACTGCGAACTTTTCCGCCGGACCAAATCGCAGCGCAAAGCCCGCGACGAGGGGCGCGACCAGCGTGATCATGATCACGGCAAACAGCGCGCCCACGAAGGAGGAGGTGAAGGCGGCGGTCAGGGCTTCGCCGGGTCTGCCCTGTTGCGCCATCGGATAACCGTCGAAGGTCGTCGCCACGGACCAGGGCTCGCCGGGTATGTTGAAGAGGATCGAGGTGATGGCGCCGCCGAACAATGCGCCCCAATAGATGCAGGACAGCATGATGATCGCCGATGTCGGCGGCATGCTGAAGGTCAGGGGAAGCAGGATCGCCACGCCATTGGCGCCTCCTAGCCCCGGCAGCACGCCAATAATGACCCCGAGCGTAATGCCGATGATCATCAGCATGATGTTGTAGGGCTGCAGGGCGACCGCGAAGCCGTGAAACAAATTGGCTAATTCTTCCATCTCGATATGTCCTGCAGCAAATAACGGGATGATGACGCGGCCCCTTACAGGCCGAGCCATTCCTCGAATGGACCCTTGGGAAGCGGGACCAGGAACCAGCGCTCGAAAACGAGATAGGTCAGGACCGGCATGCCGACCGCGACTGCGATGGTCGTCAGCCATCGATAGCGGCCGAGCCAGCGCATGAACCAGGCAATGAAGATCATCGAGGCGACGTAGAGGCCGATGAACGGCATCGAGCCGACATAGATCGCGGTGGGCACGACGACGCTCATGACCTGGCGAAGCTGTCTCCATGTTGCGAACAGCCGGCCGTCGCCGTCGCGTCGCGCGCTCCAGAGGTTGATGGCGCTCGCGCCGACGATGGCGGTGCCGATGTAGAAGGGGAAGAAGCCGGCACGCGGGCCCTCCGCGCCCCAATTGATGCCGGCTTTCAGGCTGCCGAAGATCACGACAAGGCCGAAGACGCCGATCAATAACGCCACCCCGGTTTCGAGCGCCTTGTGTGCAGGGCCGGATTCGGATCCGGATTGTTCAGTCATGAGACCTCCAGGCGGAATCGCAGTATTGCGCGGTCGAAAAGACGGGAGGGCGATCAGCGTCCTCAGCCGTCATCGATGTCGCAGGGCAATCTCGGCTCAATTTCCCGCGAGGAAGCCGGCTTCCTTCATCAATCCTTCGTGGCGCTTCTCCTCGGCCTCGACCCACTTTGCGTATTCGGCTCCGGTCAGAAATGTTGTGTTGAAGGCGCCGCTCTTCATGAAATCCTGCCATTCCGGCGTGGCGCGCACCTTCTTGAACAGCTCGACGTAATATTCGACCTGGTCCTTCGTGGCCTTGGGCGACATGAAGATGCCGCGCAGCATGAGATATTCCATCGCAAGGCCCTGCGACTTGCAGGTCGGGATATCCTTCCAGGCCTTGCCGTCCGCGATCGGCTCGTTATAGGCCATCGGCTGGGCGTCGAAGACGCAGAGCGGACGGAGCTTGCCGCCGCGCCATTGCGCCACCGCCTCGATCGGATTGTTGACAGTCGAATCGACGTGATTGCCGACGAGCTGGACGGCGACTTCGCCGCCGCCCTTGTAGGGAATGTAGGTGAACTTCGTATCGATCGCCTTCTCGATGCCGACCGTGATGATCTGGTCTTCCTGCTTGGAGCCGGTCCCGCCCATCTTGAAGGAGCCGCTTGGCGACTTCTTCACGGCGTCGATGTAGTCCTTGACGGTGCTGTACGGCTTCTCGGCATTCACCCAGAGCACGAATTCATCGAGCGCCAGCATCGCGACCGGAGTCAAATCCTTCCAGTTGAACGGAATCCCGGTCGCCAGCGGCGTCGTGAACAGATTTGAGAGCGTGATGATGATCTTGTGGGGATTGCCCGACGACGTCTTCACATCCAGGAAGCCCTCGCCACCGGCGCCGCCGGCCTTGTTGATCACGACCAGCGGCTGCTTCATTAGATTGTGCTTGGTGACGATGCCCTGGATGGTGCGTGCCATTTGATCGGCGCCGCCACCGGTGCCCGCGGGCACGATGAACTCGACCGGACGGACCGGCTCCCAGGCGGCCCGGCTTGCGGTGCTGCTCGCGCACGACATCGCGATTGCCGCCAAAGCGACATTCAGGACGAATGGTTTCATCTTGTTTCTCTCCCTGTCGAACCTCGAACGCAGCCGCTCTTTGTCGGCTTGCGTCAGCCCATCTTGCGTCACATGCTTGGGGTCACCCTTGCGGTCGATTCTCCCATGGCAGTCCCGGTGGAAACTCTATGAGCAGGGACAACGCGCGACATCCGCTCCTTTCGGCTAAGGTTCCGCCAAGGTTCACAGCACACGTGCTCCCTCGGCTGTTCCCGTGCTGCGCTAGGCCCGCCAATCTTGATTGCGCAATTGTTGTCGGTTTGGCGAATGGTATGCGAGATGCCAGCGGGCAAACAATCGCATCGGCGGGTCACTTCCGCGGACCAATCGTCGCAGTTGTGGTCGCGAGCCGGGCAAGAACGCCAAAAGAAATGACCCCGACAAGCGGGGCCATTTCGAACAAACTTGCGTCTATTGGGACCTACCGGCCTGCCGTTCGGCCAGCGGGGTGCCTCCCTTACAGGCCGAAACGCGGCAGGTCGCCGTTGTGGTTCGAAATCTCGGCGCTCGCCATCAGAAGGCGATCGACCGCGGCCATGAACCGGGCGAACAGCGAGGAGGACGGGGCGAGAGCGACGGCAGCGATCTTGGACATCGGAAATCCCTTTCTTGAAACAGTCAGTCTTGCTGTCTCATTCCGAGGGCAAATTATGTATACCAGATGCCAGTGTCCACGCTGTTGTTTGCATAGCAGCATGCAATCTCTCGCATTGCAGCATAATGTAGATTTGGGGGTATTTCGGACATAAAATTGCCGGTGCGCAGCGACGGCGGATCTGTTCGTCGCTGAAGGGCGCGAAAAGCGGGCCGAATGGTCAGGTCGAGGCGGAATCTCATAGAAGGAACAACCTAAGTTCCGGTCGCAATGCGACGGTGGGCCTTGGCACCGCCAGGCAAAGCAGCTAGTGGTCCGCCCCCTTATCCATCAACCGTCAGAGTACTTCATGTCGAGCGCCTCGCCCGCCGTCTCGATCGGCATCGATTTTGGCACCAGCAACACGGTCGTCGCGCTTGCGGCGGACGACCGCCGGGTCGAAGCCATCCGCTTCGACCACGGCGGACGACGCCACAGCGTCTATGTGTCGGCCCTGTGCTTCTGGGAGGATCGGCCCGGCGCCGGCGCCCAGGCGGAAGGGGGCCCGTGGGCGATCGAGCAGTTCCTCGAAGGGCGCCACGTCTACCGCTTCCTGCAGTCGTTCAAGACGTTTGCGGCGAGCAGCAGCTTCAACACCACGCAGGTCTTCCGGCAACGCTACAAGTTCGAGGATGTTCTGGCGGCGTTCCTGCGCACGCTGGCGCGCCACGGCGGCGACAGGTTCGGCTTCGAGACCTCCAACATCACGGTCGGCCGTCCGGTGCGCTTTGCCGGCGGCAATCCCGACGAGGTGCTGGCGATGCAGCGCTACCGGGCCGCGTTCGAGCGGCTCGGTGCCGGCCACGCGCGCTATGTCTACGAGCCCGTGGGCGCGGCGTTCTCCTTCGCCCGCAGGCTGGAGCGCGATGCCACCGTGCTGGTTGCCGATTTCGGCGGCGGCACCAGCGACTTCTCGGTGATGCGGTTTTCCCGCGCGGGTGGCACGCTTCGCGCCGAGCCGCTGGGACACGCCGGTATCGGCATTGCCGGCGACACGTTCGACTATCGCATTGTCGACCACGTCGTCTCGCCGCGGCTCGGCAAGGGCTCGAGCTTCCGCTCGTTCGACAAGGTGCTGCCCGTGCCCAGCGGCCATTACACCAACCTCGCGCGCTGGCATCAGCTCGCGATGATGAAGAGCAACGGCGACCTCCGCGAGCTCCGCGAGCTCGCGCGCACCGCGCTGAAGCCGGAGCTGCTCGAGGATTTCATCACCATCGTCGATCTCGATCTCGGCTTTTCGCTCTATCGCGCGGTGTCCGACGCCAAGGTCGCGCTGTCGGCGCAGGATCAGACGGAATTCCGTTTCAAAGGCGGCGGCGTGGACATCGGCGCGACCATCACCCGCAAGAATTTCGAAGCCTGGATTGCCGACGATATCGCCCGGTTGGGTGCGACCGTCGACAAGGTGCTGACTGAAGCCGGCATCACCGCGCGCGAGGTGGAGAAGGTGTTCCTGACCGGCGGCACGTCCTTCGTGCCCGCCGTCCGGCGGTTGTTCGCCGAGCGCTTCGGCAACGAGCGGCTGATGTCCGGCGACCAATTCGAGTCGATCGCCTATGGCCTCGCACTGATCGGGCACAGTCCGGAACCGGACCGCTGGACTGCAAGCGGCGGACTCAAGTCGAAGACCAGCTCGTAACCCATTGTTCGGCATCGGCGGGGCGACCTGCTTCGGCGGCAGCCCCAGTTCAATGAGGTTCTGCAGCAAGCTGCAGACTCGATGTGAATTGTTCTCTTGGAGAGGTCCTCATTAACCGTCATGTATGGACGGCCCCCTCTCGGCAAGGGCTTTTTGGTGCTTCAGCAAATGAATCGGGGAGCGGTCATGTATACGGCCTCGAGAAGCGGCCATTGACCGCGGGCCCTGATGGAGATCGCTGATCGAATTCCAATCATTGCGGCGCGCTGTGACGCGCGATGACGATGCGGAGTGTTTCGATCCCGTTTTCCAGACCATTTGCCATCACACCTTTAGTGCCCTTCCGATAGGCGTGGAGCGCGAGCGCGGCGGCTGTTGCCCCTCAACTAGGCCGCAGCCGGCGCGCTCGCGCGGTCTCGGTAGGTTTCTCCTTTGACCAGCATGGCCCAGATGATCCGGGCGGTTTTGGCCGCGAAGGCCACCATGGCGACCTTATAAGGCCGCCGCGCCAGCAGATCACGCAGCCACGGATCGGTGACGCCGCGCGCCTTCTGTTGCCGCAGATAGGCGCTGGCACCGCTGATCAACAGCGCTCGCAGCACACGGTCTCCCTGTTTGGAGATCCTCCCGGGGCGATGCTTGCCTCCGGTGCCGTGGTCCTTGCCGGTGATCCCGATCCAGGCTGCGAAGTCGCGACCGGAGCGGAACACTTTTGCGTCGGGCACTTTGGCCAGGACCGTACTGGCGATGATCGGGCCGACGCTTGGGACCTCCATGAGCCGCTTGGCGTCGCGATCGCCACGGGCAGCCTTGGCGAGCTGCCGTTCAAGCACCCGTTCGTCGGCATCGAGTGCCTGCCAGTGCTTGGCCAGCATCAACAGGGCGCTGCGCATCATCTCCGGATCTCCTCACTCGGCTCTTCGAGCCGGGCCATCAGCCCGCGCAGCCCCTGATATCCTTGCGCTGCCACGATCCCGAGCTCACTCAGCGCTGCTCGCAAGGCGTTCGCCACCATGGTCCGCTGCCGAACCAGCAAGGCACGCGCGCTATGAACCGCCAGCGTTGCCTGTTGCGCGATGCTCTTCACCGGAACAAACCGCATCGTCGGTCGGGTCACAGCCTCGCAGACCCCTTCGGCATCGCGGCCATCGTTCTTGTTGCGCTTGACGTAGGGCTTCACATAAGCCGGCGGCATCAACCGCACCTGGTGGTCATACCGGCCGATCACGCGCGCCCAATGATGAGCGCTGCCGCAAGCCTCCATGCCCACCAGGCACGGCGGCAACTGCGCGAAAAACTTCTCGACCGAGGCTCGCTTGAGCTGGCGCCTCACCACCACAGCTCCCGACGCGTCAATCGCGTGGACTTGAAAAACGTTCTTCGCCAGATCAACCCCAATCGTGCTAATCTTCGTCATGGACGGCTCCCTTTGTCTGGTTCGACTCAACATCACCAGTCTGGCACACCGATGCCGTTCGGGGGCCGTCCACCCCATCATTGCGAGCGCAGCTAAGCAATCCAGGATCGTTCTGCGGAGGGACTCTGGATTGCTTCGCCACACTCGCAATGACGAGGTGGCTAGATCCGCGCATCTGATCGAACAGATCGACCCGCGAATGGCCGCTTTCAGCCGGATCGAACCTGATGGTGCGATCCGGCTTGCTGCTACTGGTTGATCTCCGGCTCGACCAGCCGTGCCAGATTGCGCAGCGATTCCTGCCAGCCGAGATAGCAGGCCTCGACGGGAATGACGTCGGGCAGGCCGGACTGCGTGATCTCGACCTCGGTGCCGACCGAGACCTTCTTCAAGATCACGGTCACCTCGATCACGCCCGGCAGATTGGGATCGTCGAACTTGTCGGTGTAGCGCAGGCGTTCGCCCGGCACGAGCTCGACATATTCGCCGCCGAACGAATGGCCGTTGCCCGTGGTGAAATTCCGGAACGACATCTTGAACGTGCCCCCGACCTTGGGCTCGAGATGATGCACAGTGCAGGTGAAGCCATTCGGCGGAAGCCATTTCGCCATCGCATCGGCCTCCAGGAAGGCGCGATAGATCTTCTCCGGGCTGGTGGCGAGAACGCGGTGCAGGCGGACGGTATTGGGCATGGTTGTTATCCCTTGATTGGTGGGCCCGAGTTTGGCGTCTATGGCCCATTCATGTCACGAGGACGACGGGGAAGCCGCCGATCCGACAGGCGTCTTGCTTTTTTTGTTCGAGCCTTCTTCGGCCGGGTTGCGATTGCATGATGGGGTAAGGCTTGATCGCCGCAACGACGGAGGTGCTTCGCCTCTCCCGCTTGCGGGAGAGGCTGACGCGCCCCGGGCGATGCGAAGCATCGTCCCGAGCGCGGCGGGTGAGGGCTCTCGCCACCCAGGGACAGCCTCCGCATTTCTCGACAATCCCGCCGCGGCGATACCCCCACCCGGCCCTCCCTCGCAAGCGCAGGGGCTATCGCATATGACTGATGGCGGCGGCCTGCACGCACGCCTCGTCCCTCGAGACGGCGCTTACACGCCTCCTCAGAGATGAGGCTAATCGGCATCATTGCTCGTTGAAACTGCTGCCGCGGACTCCGTCCTCATCCCGAGGAGCCCGCCAAAAGCGGGTGTCTCGAAGGATGGCCGCAGGGAAAAGCGCTCATATGCGATAGCCCTCCCTTCTTGCGGGCAGTTTGCCTCAACCCCAATGGGGCGGCAAGGTGTGCCCGCTTGACAAGCCGAAGCCACAATTCCGCTATCGTTTTCTCGTTCAACTCCTGCGGGAAATCAGGGGGGCTTCCGTTGCGCAGCACGCTTTGGGCTTTCGCCGTCACGCTGCTTTGTCTTGGCTCGCCGGCCGAGGCTGCCGGCATTCAGCTGCTCGATGCCGATCCGGCGCTGTCAGGCGCGATCTGGTATCCTTGCGCGGCGGAGCCGACGCATGTGGCGCTTGGTCGTCTTTCAGTCGGTGTCGATTTCGACCTGAAGGGCGCCAGGGATTGTCCCGTCACGGGCGCAAAGCTGCCGCTGGTGATCTTCTCGCACGGCCGGGGCGGGTGGTTCGGCCAGCACCATGACACAGTGGTGGCGCTGGCCGATGCCGGCTTCGTCGTCGCTGCCATCAATCATCCTGGTGACACATACAGCGACTCCTCGCGGCGCGATACGCTGTCGCTGTGGGGATCGCGTCCGGCTGACATAGTTCGTTTGCTCGATTTCCTGCTGAACGACTGGAAGGACAAGGCGGCGATCGATCCCGCCCGGGTCGGCTTCTTCGGCTTCTCGATCGGCGCTTCCACCGGCCTCGTGCTGATGGGGACCAAGCCGGACTTTGCGAGGGTCGCGAGCCTCTGCAAGGAGACGACCGGCGCTTGCGCTCAGCTTCACAGTGGCGAGACGCCGCCCAGTCCGACACAGGATGCGCGTATCCGTACTGCTGTGATCGTCGACCCGCCGCCGACTGTCCTGACGCGGGAGAATCTCGCTTCCGTTAAGGTGTCTTTCCAGTTCTGGCGGTCGCAGTTTGGCGGCCCTGGTGTCGGCGACGGTTCAGGCACGGCGCGCGTTGCGGAGGCATTGCCGGGCAAGCCCGATGTCCACGTCGTGCCGGCCGGCCACTATGCATTCCTGGCGCCGTGCTCGCCGGAGCTGGCGGCGGCCGTCCCGCGCATCTGCACTGACACGCCGGCGGGATTCGATCGGGCGGCCTTTCACCGCGAGTTCAACGCGGCCGTGGTGAAGTTCTTCAGTGAGCAGCTTGCCGGCGGTTTGCGGTGAGCGCTCGATAGCGCGGCATCCCGCGACACTCGCCGCCAATAGCTCCAGCTAGGCCGATCCAACTCGGCTCATCCTGCATGAGAATAGCGTCGACTGAGGCGAGGGGCAAACGGCCGCGATTGACCTTAGGGGACCTACGTGCTCGCGCGCGCGACGTGTGCGAGTGAGCCAACACGTACCTCTACATCCGTCAATCGGACCTGCACCGTACCGGCAGAACTTTTGCCCCTGACTTCGGTTGCCGGCATACCATTGCGCTCGGAGTGAGAGGCACTCGCGTTCACAGCGGAGTGTTCAGGCAATCGCGATGCATGGCAGCGATAAGGCCGGGCTGTAGGTCGGGCATTATCTCAGCTCACCGAGGAAACCATTGCGACAACCGCGCCCACAAGGGTCAGGACCTATGCCCGGCTTCTTTGAAAAATAAGCTGTAATTGAAAACATATGTGAAAGACTCTTGGCTCAGATGCCGATATCCAGCCACCTACTCTCGAGCGCGTTTGTTGCTTGTTTTTGGTTAGCCAAGTTCTGTTCGCGAAGGAGGCTACTATGCAAGCGATTAACGATGCCGGTTTTCATGCTGCCCTTGACGGAATTTTGGCGCGCTTTGGCGATCCTCAATTGAGCGCCCTCGAATTCGCCGCTTCCGTCCGATCTGAAATCGCCAATCACAACGGGTCCCATTTCACTCCTCCATTGCTTGCCCTACTGGATGGAATGGCAGAACGATTTGCTCAAAATCAATCGAATGGGGTCGTACCCGATAGGCAGATTACCAACAATAACGAGCCTCGCTCAGATGACCAAGCTTGCCCGCCAAACGGCAAGACCGACGATAACAACGAGGATCACGAGAACGACGGTCAATTGACCCCTGAGAACGTGGTCGTCCCAGACGGCTACTCGCTGCAGGCTTTTGCGACGGGGTTGACTTTTCCGACTGCGATCACGTTTTCCGATGGCCATGTCTGGGTGAGCGAGTCAGGTGCCACCCCAAATACGGTGCCCGAGATTGTGGAGATCGGACCGGATGGGCAGCCCATCCCGGTGCTCTCCAGCGACCAACTCCCCGCGGGGATGTTGGCGGGGCCGATCACAGACATCACTTTCCACGATGGCGAGATCTGGGTTGCACACCGGCAGGTCGGCGCCAACGATTGGCTGGTCGGCGCTATCTCGAAGTTCGACCCTACCGATCCGGTCGGCAGCTTTACGACCGTGTTGACGAACCTACCTTCAACTGGCGATCACTACGCTGAAGAGATCGCCTTCGACGCTTCAGGTCGCCTGTATTTCTCGCAGGGGAGCGCCACGAATTCGAGTGTTGTCGGACCGGACAACGAGCTCGTGGGCGGCTGGCTCACGCAATTTCCTGATTTCCACGATTTCGCGCCGCGCGACATCGTGTTGAACGGCACCGAATTTCACGCGCCCATTGCTGTGCCCGGGCTCAACCCAGAGAACCAGGTTACGGCGCCGTTCATGCCGTTTGGTTCGGGCCCGATCGCGCCAGGCACGGTGATACCCGCGGCCACGCCGGACTCGCCGCAGGAAGGAATGATTGCAGGTAACGCTGCAATCTATTCCTTTGATCCGACCGCGGATGACCCTGCGTCTACGCTGCGGCTCGAGGGTTGGGGATTCCGCAATCCGTTCGGCATCGGCTTTGACCCGCTCAACCCCGATTTGCTGTTTGCGACCAACAACGGCGCTGATATTCGGTCTGCTCCGCTGGATGGGCTGCAGGTGGTCGAGTCGCGGCCGATCGCGAACGATTTCGACGATCTGTTCGTCTTGAACCCGGGCGGGACAACGGAGTTTTTCGGATGGCCGGATTTCTTCCATGATCCGAATACGGGGGCTGTGCTGCCCGTCACCGATCCTCTGTTCGCGCAAGGCGAGCTTCCAATCCCGCCTCCTGGGTTTGTCCTGGATGAGGACTTCCGGAACACGCTGCAGGTCGAACCTGGCGTTGCCCAGTTCGAGTATCACTCATCGGCCAACAAATTCGACTTCTCGTCGAACGCTCAGTTCGGTTCGGTCGGAGATCTGTTCGTCGCCGAAACCGGTTCGTTCGTGCCGGTCACCGGGGCGCAGGACCTGGTCGGCTACAAGGTGGTCCAGGTGGATCCGACCACCGGATCCGTGACCGATTTCATCACGCACACGAGCAACACGGTGGAGGACATCTTCGACCCCAACGGATTCAATAAACCCATCGATGTGAAATTCCTGGACGGCACGATGTTCATCGTGGATTTCGGTGTGTTCGAGCCGGGGCTCAACCTGGCAGAACCCGGGACTGGAAAGGTGTGGATCCTCTCGCCGACCACCACCGATCCAAACGATCCGGCTCATCACCACGACGGTGCGAAGGTGCGCTGTTGGAACGGCGCCGCGAGGCAGCAGGCCATTGGCGGCGGAGCGACATTCTTGGACGGAATTGAGGCTGCAGCCGGCCCGTCGGAATAGAGACGGACGGGCTGACCGCAGGGTTGGCGATGGATAGCTAGCCAGAGGAGGTGGGAATTGCCCCGCTCGCTCTCCAGCTCCATTTCGCCCGATCTGGACGGGGACTCCGCGTCCGCATGGCGCGCGTGCCGCGGAGCCATGCTCGGGGTGGCGGTCATCAGCGCGTTGGTCAACGTGCTCTATCTCACCGGCTCCTTCTTCATGCTGCAGGTCTACGACCGAGTCCTGCCGAGTCGCAGCATTCCGACACTCCTCGGTCTCGCCGTACTGGCCCTTGGCCTCTACGCATTCCAGGGTATCCTGGACGTCGTGCGCGCCCGCGTGCTGGTCCGGCTCGGCGGTTGGCTGGACGAGGTGCTACGCTCGCGGGTTTACGACGTCATAATCCGATGGCCGCTCGAGGCCGTGTCATCAGGCGGGGATGGCTTGCAGCCGCTGCGCGATCTCGATCAGATGCGCGCCTTTCTCTCCGGCCCCGGTCTGATCGCGCTGTTCGACCTGCCATGGATACCTGTCTATCTCGGGATCTGCTACCTCTTTCACCCGTTAATCGGCGGGACGGCGCTCGCGGGCGCGCTGGTCCTAATTACCCTGACAGTTCTGGCCGACGTGCTGACGCGATCGCCCGCCCGGCAGGCTGAAACAAATACGGCCAAGCGCAACGCGCTCGCAGAAGCGAGCCGGCGCAATGCCGAGGTGCTGCGCGCGATGGGCATGGGCGTGCCTCTCTCACGATTGTGGGACCAAGCGAGCGCAGCCTGTTTGGCAAGCCAGCAACGCGCCGCCGACATCGGAAGCAGCCTCAGCGCGATCTCGAGGGTGCTCCGATTGATGCTGCAATCGGCGGTGCTCGGGGTGGGCGCCTATCTGGTGATCCATCAGGAGGCAACTGCCGGGATCATCATCGCAGGGTCGATCCTGACCGCACGAGCACTGGCGCCGGTCGAACTCGCGGTCGCGCATTGGAAAGGATTGGTGACGGCCCGACAAGGTCTGAAGCGGTTCAAACAATGGTCGACTTTTTTCACGGAGCGAGACCGGCCGACCGCACTTCCGCGGCCCTGCAAAGCGCTCGCGGTCGAGTCCGTTTCGGTGCTGCCCCCGGGCGAGCGTCGGTTCGTTGTTCAGGAGGTGTCATTTGCCCTGAAGGCGGGCCAGGCGCTCGGCATTATCGGCCCCAGCGCCTCCGGTAAGTCCTCGCTCGTGCGTGCGATTGTCGGTGTCTGGTCGCCTGCGCAAGGTACCGTACGGCTCGACGGTGCCGCGATCCAGCACTGGAGACCTGAATCGCTTGGTCGCCACGTCGGCTATCTGCCGCAGGATGTCGAGCTGTTTGCAGGTACCGTGGCCCAGAACATTGCTCGTTTCGAATCGGAGCCCGATCCCGCGGCCATTATCGAGGCAGCCGAGGCCGCCAACATCCATGAGCTCATTCTCCGCCTGCCCGACGGCTATGACACGCGGATCGGCGAGGGGGGCATATATCTGTCGGCCGGCCAGCGCCAGAGAGTGGCTTTGGCGCGAGCCCTGTACCGCAATCCGTTCTTGGTTGTGCTTGATGAGCCCAGCTCCAATCTTGACGGCGAAGGAGACCAGGCCCTCACTCGCGCAATCATGGCAGTTCGTGAGCGGGGTGGCATCGCCATTGTCGTCGCACACCGTGCGGGCGCGCTCGCAACCGTCGATCAACTGCTGGTCATGGCGGAAGGGCGCATGCGAGCGGTGGGAGCAAGGGACCAGATCGCACGAAGGCTCTTTGCGCCGAAGCCAGTACAGCCCGTATCTCTCGAAAGCCCCGCTGAGGAGGCCACTCAATGAGTGCTGCGCTCACAAGCCAGGCGCTGCCCGCGATCCGCCGTCAGCTTCGCATTGGGATCGCAGCGGCCATCGTTCTGGTTGGAGGCCTCGGTAGTTGGGCGGCGACAACCGAACTCGCGGGCGCCGTTGTTGCGCCTGGCAGCATTGTAGTCGACTCGAACGTAAAGAAGGTGCAACACCCGACTGGGGGCGTCGTCGGTGAGCTGCGTGTGCGTGAGGGGCATGCCGTCAAAGCCGGTGACATCCTGGTACGTCTTGATGAAACCGTCACGCGCGCTAACTTGGCTGTTGTCGTCAAGAACCTAACCGAACTCACGGCTCGTCGAGCCCGTTTCGAGGCGGAACGGGACGGCAGCGAAGCTGTGACATTCGCGGATGAGCTCGAAGAACGGTCTTCCGACCCGGTCGTCGCGGCCGTCCTGAAAGGGGAGCGCACCCAATTTGAAGTTCGCCGCGCTGCCCGCGCGGGGCAGAAGGCGCAGCTTCATGAGCGCGTTGGCCAAGTGCAGGAGCAGATCCGTGGGATGAGCGAGCAGGTCACCGCCAAGCACCGTGAGATCGAGCTCATCAACCAGGAGCTCGATGGCGTTCGACAGCTGTGGCGCAGCAAGCTTGTGCCCATCACCCGGGTCACGGCATTGGAACGCGACGCAGCACGGCTGCACGGCGAGCGAGGCGCGCTGATGTCCTCCATCGCGGAGGCGAAAGGCAAGATCAGTGAGACGGCGCTGCAGATACTCCAGATCGACCAGGACCTGCGCAGCGAGGTTGGAAAAGAACTCGGCGAGATCCGGGCCAAGATCTCGGAGCTGGTGGAAAAGCGGATCGCGGCCGAGGACCAGCTGATGCGCATCGATATTCGCGCGCCACAAGATGGCCGCGTGCACCAGCTTTCCGTGCACACGCTGGGCGGTGTGATCAACCCGGGCGATGCCATCATGTTGATCGTGCCCGAGAGCGAGCCGTTGCTCGTCGAAGCCAGAATTGCGCCGCAAGACATCGACCAGATTCGGGTCGGTCAGCGCGCGCTGCTCCGTTTCGCAGCATTCAATCTACGCAAGACGCCCGAGCTGAATGGTACGGTGGTTGAGGTTGCGGCCGACGTCACGCAGGACTCAAAAACTGGAGCGGGCTACTACACCATACGAGTCAGTCTGCCAAATGACGAGATGGCGGGGCTCTACGGCCTCAAGCTCGTGCCAGGAATGCCGGTCGAGGCGTTCATCCAGACCGGCGAGCGCACGGCGCTATCATACCTCGTCAAGCCGATTTCGGATCAGATCATGAAAGCATGGCGCGAGCGATAGGGCTCTGCCCGGAGGCTCACGATATCTCTCGCCCCGCTTTAGGTATCAGCACAGTAGTTCCGCTATGCACACTAGTTCCGCTGTTCGTTCCTAGCCGGCGCGAACGTAGCCGTAGCGCAGGTTCGAAGGTTGCTTCGAAGCTTGCGTGTACTCGTTCTTGAGCGCCGCGAGGCGGTCCTCGGAAAAGACCGGCATCATGAGCCAGCAGCGTTCCCCCGCGGACGGAGGAAGGGACAAAAGCGAAGACATCAAAAAAGATGTTCGGCGCAATATTTCTATCAAAGGTTTCTTAATCATACGCCCATTACTGAGTGGTAAACGGCCTGCCCACAGAAGCCTCCGATCGTGGCAGACCACCAATTTCCAGCAAACAAGCGGTAATGAGCGCCATACCCCGGCCAAAACAACCTGAACGGTGGCGGCACAAACTCATCCGCAATCTGCTCTACGGGCGCAATGTCGATCGCGCCGCGAAGGCACGCGCGCGTGTTGGCCTCGCAATGCTGGCCTTTGCTGCGGTCTACGCTATGATCGGCGGGCGGCTCGTGATGTTCGCGATCGGCGCCGACGCCCACAGTGCGCGTCGCGCGGCCTCGCAGGAGGTGGTTGCGACCGCGCGGCCCGACATCGTCGACCGCAACGGTGAGATCCTCGCCACCGACGTCAAGGCCGGCAGCTTGTTCGGCGAGCCGCGCCGCATCATCGACAAGGATGAGGCGATCGAGCTTTTGACCGGCACCGTGCCCGACCTCGACGAAGCCGAGGTGCGCGAGCGCCTGTCGTCGCGCAAGGGCTTCGTCTGGCTGAAGCGCGAGATCACGGCGAAGCAGCAGCAGGACATCCACAAGCTCGGCCTGCCCGGCATCGGATTCCTGCGCGAGAACAAGCGCGTTTACCCGACCGGCAACGAGGTCGCCCACCTCATTGGTCTGGTCAACATCGACAACCAGGGCATCGCCGGCATGGAGAAGTGGCTCGACAATCAGGGCCTCGCCGATCTCCACCGCGCCGGCTTTGCCATCGACCGGTTGCAGGAGCCGATCGAGCTGTCGGTCGATTTGCGCGTCGAGCACGCGCTGCGCGACGAGCTGCTCAAGGCCAAGGAGAAGTTCCACACCAAGGCGGCCTCCGGCCTCGTGACCAATGTGAACACCGGCGAAATCATTGCGATGGTGTCGGTGCCGGATTTCGACCCGAACAATCCGAAGGAAGCCCATGATCCCGATCGCATCAACCGCCTGACCACCGGCGTCTACGAGATGGGCTCGACCTTCAAGGCGTTCACGCTCGCGATGGCGCTCGACACCGGAAAATACGGCCTCGATTCGCTGTGGGATGCACGCGGACCGCTGCACTATGGCAAGTTCGCGATCCATGACGACGAGCCGAAGGGGCGCTTCCTCAACATGAAAGAGGTGTTCACCTTCTCCTCCAACGTCGGCGCGGCGCGCATCGCGCTGTCGCAGGGCGTGGAGGCGCACAAGGCGTTCCTCCGCAAGATGGGGCAGCTCGAGCGGCTACGCACCGAGCTGCCGGAAAGCGCCTCGCCGATCCTGCCGCGGCGTTGGAGCGAGCTGAATACCATCACCATCGCATTCGGTCACGGCATGGCGGTCGCGCCGTTGCAGGCCGTGATGGGCGTGAGCGCGCTCGCGAATGGCGGCCTTCTGATTCCTCCGACCTTCCTCAAGCGCTCCGAGGAGGAGGCGCGGGCGATCGCAAAGCGCGTGATCAAGTCCGAGACCTCGGACAAGATGCGGTTCCTGATGCGGCTAAACGCAGAGATCGGCACCGCCAAGAGGGCGAATGTTTCCGGTTACTACATTGGCGGCAAGACCGGCACTGCGGAAAAGGTGGTCAACGGCCGCTATGCCAAGAAGCGGGTGCTGACGGCGTTCACTGCCATCCTGCCGGCGGACAAGCCGAAATACCAGCTCCTGATCATGCTCGACGAGCCGCAGCCGCTGAAGGAGACTTACGGCCAGATCGCGTCGGGCTGGAACGCCGTTCCGACCGCGGGCAATGTCATCGCCCGTATCGGACCGCTTCTCGGAATCGAGCCACGGTTCGACCTACCGCCTGCGGACCGCCTTATTCTTGCAGCTTCAACAGCGCGCCAGTAGGAAAAGAACGCGGCAGCGGCGCATTGATGAGTCCGCAGTACTGGCGATTGTGCTCGCTAACAAGCTCGCCCGGATCGCCTGCGGCTGGCGCTGAGCCCTGGTGAGGCTCATGACGTTAGACTTGCTGAAAAACTACTATCTCGTTTGAAATCCGGGTCAATGCTGCTTGCCGACCGTGGCTATGACGCCGATTGGATTAGGGAGCTTGCCATGAAGAAGGGCGCGTGGGCCAGCATCCCGCCGAAAAGTAATCGCAGCGATCCGATCTGCTTCAGCCCGTATCTCTACCGCGCTCGCAACCGGGTCGAGCGGTTCTTCAACAGGATCAAACAATGCCGTCGGGTCGCAACGCGCTATGACAAACTGGCAGCGAACTATCTCGCTTTCGTTCAGCTTGCCTCGATCAGGCTATGGCTTCGTGTTAATGAGTCCACGTCCTCTAGACTAGAATTTCATTCTTCAGTTTGTCGTCTAAGTTGAGGGCGCTTGCGAGGCTCACGATACCTCTCGCCCCGCTTAGGTCCCAGCACACTAGTTCCGCTGTTCGTTCCTAGCCGGCGCGAACGTAGCCGTAGCGCAGGTTCGAAGGTTGCTTCGAAGCTTGCGTGTACTCGTTTTTGAGCGCCGCGAGGCGGTCCTCGGAAAAGGCCGGCATCCTGGTATTCTCGGCCGCCTTCAGCTTGATCTTGTAGAATCTGGTTGCGTTGCCCGCGAAGATCATCTGCTTGGTAGCGCTGTTGGCATCGCCAAGCGCCGCAAAGCCGTATTTCTTCTGCATATCCTCGGGGATTTCGAGCCGGCGCAGCGCCTCGATTTGCCACTGTGGTGAACCGTACCAGACCGAGTCGGTGCCCCACATGACGTGGTCAACACCCATCCCCTTTATCAGCGTGCCGATCAGTGCGGCGCAGAACTTCGGATGCGCCACCGCCGAGTTGGCAAAGGACGTGCCGAGCTCGGCATAGACGTTGGCGACGCCGAACTTCTGCGGGATTTCCGCGAGATCGGTGGCCCACTGGATACGGCCGGTCTGCTCGAAATCCGCCCACGCCTTGTCCGGCAGCTCGAGGAACGGCCGCAGCGCCGAGTGATAGATCACGAAGTTCATCTGCGGCCAATCCTTCGCGGCTTTTCCGATGTCCCACGCCGTTGCATATTCCCAGACGCCTGCGAACGACTTCTCATAATCGGGCGGCAGCAACCCCTTGTGGATGCACAGCGTGTTGATGCCGGCTTTCACTGCTTTCTCGTAGAACGGATACATCACCTGCTCGTCGTCGAGCCGCCACGGGAACTTCGAGGGCGCCAGCGGATCGCCAATCGTGTAGGATTTCCAGGAATCCGGTTTGTAGACCTCGATCGCTTTGTCCACCTCGTCCATCCAGCCGGGTTGCTTGGGCGTGATGACGCTATGCGCCAGCAGGCGGCGCGAACCGGCGAAGTCGTTGATCAGTTCTCGCGCTTTGACGATCTGCTCATTGGACAGCAACCACCAGCTCGGGTCGTCGAAGGGCGCGCCACTCAGGAGCGCCATGTTGGTATCGCTGTCGTAGTAGATCTCTTTCACATAATTCTGGAACTTGTAGCGGGCGAGCGAAGAGACGCCTTCCTCCTTCATCTTCGGATTCCAGTGCTGGCTCGCAAAGTCCGCCAGCCCCAACAGCTCCTTATGATCGAAGTCGTCCCGCACGAAATGAGTCTGGACGTCGAAAATGAATTGGCCTGCGAGGCTCTGCGCGCGGGCCAGCATCAGCTCGGGCTCCCGGGCTTCAGCGGGCGCGACCTGGAAAACATTGCCGTAGATGTCGTTCATGGCGAGGAACGCTGCCGCCATGCCGCAGCTCGTATGCAAGAACTGCCTGCGGCTCAAGCCGAGGTGCCTGCCGTTAACATCAGCGAGCTCGTTGATCCGTGCCTCGACTTTCTTTTGCGTATCGCTCTGCGGGGGCGGGAGATACTCGCCATTGGAGACAATCTGGGTCGGGATAGGCGTTGCCGCCGATGCCGCCTCCGCGCCTGCGACGAGACGCTGTTCTCGCTCACTAAGCCAGGTGCTCATTGTTCTCCTCCCGTTTGTTGGCCGTCGAACGTACTAAGCGCGCATGAGGCGCGTGTGGCTACTCCCAATCAGTTGGCAGGACCGACTAGCGTACCTCTCCGGTTCAGCTACGCATGAAGCCATCACGCGCCCCAAGCCTAGGCGAAACTCTGCATCGCTTCATCCTGCTAGAGCGGCAGGCATACCGATAAGCCATTTGCAGTTGTGGGTATCCGCGCTGATTCAATGCTCAAACTTCCATTCGCGCAAGCGATGTGATCCGACAGTCACGCTGTCCCAACGCCGCATCATCATTATTTCATCTGATCGATTTCAGCCGAAGGGAAAGGCTCGTTGCTCAAAATGGACTGCGTCGGCTCATGCCGTCGAGCCGAACACCGCAGCAGCGGCTGCCATCGCGATGCCAAGAGAGCTCAGTCCGCTTTCCCCTACGGCGACCAAGTTGGTGCGGCAGTCGGATGCGCCAAGAGCGGATGGGCGCATCAGAGCTGTTTGGTGAAATGATAACGCCGAATACCACCGCCCAGAGATTTGTTGCTGGTTGCCACGGCCATTTCTTCGCGAACCAATTGATATCCGGAGGCCCTGTAAAGTGATAGTGCGTCGCGCTGCAGCTCGGACGTGCTGAGATCCATCCGGGGACGATTGCGTTTGCGGCACTCGTCTTCCGCAAACCTCAACATCCGTCGTGCGATGCCGCGGCGTCGGGCATCCGGATGGACGTACATGCGACGCAATTCCATCGCCCCCGGCGATGAAGGTTCAAGTCCAAACATCCCAATGACTTTTTCGCCGCCAACCGCGACCCAAAAACCGCCTTGCCGACATTCGTAATACTGGCTGATCTGACCAATTTCCTCATTCAATGACGTTGCAATGTACGCTTCAAACGCTTCCGCCATGTGGGCAGGCGCGAGCAGTCGATTTACGATAACGAATAGGAGTCGGACCTGCTCCGCGTCCTCTTCAGTGAAAGGGCGAATGATGATCGAGGGCTCCAGCTGATTACCCCTCATGCTCGTCGTATTCGCGGGCAGGATCGGACCGCCGCTCGACACTATCAATTCAGCCAATCCCCGGCAATTTCTGCAAATCTGGCCGTTTAGCCGCCGAGCCCACCGCGTTCGAAGCCCGGCGGCAACCCGACGCGCGTCGCGGGTTCAGCCCCAAGATGCAGCAGCTGGTCGGCGGAGCCGTTCTGGACATTCGCAGTGTCGTTGCAGACAAGGACGAAAGGCTGGTGAGGGCGGCAAGCTCCTTGCCGAGCCCGACATCCGTATCTTTGGACGCTGGCATAATACCCCTGTTTTGCCCGACGCGTCAAACTAGCTTCGAAAAATACGAAGTGCATTTGGAGTCAAAGGGTTGGCTACTGTGCATGGGGTTGTTTTTCAGTTTTTTAGTTGGCGCCTGTGATTGCATGGCGTTCGCAAGCAAAAGGGCCGCCCTTTCGGGCGGCCCTTTCTTCTCTTGTGCGCCAGGCACGGCGCGGAGCGCCGTGACTGGCGCGATTTGATTGGAGTGGTGTCCGATCGATGACTTGGAGGTGAGAGTCCTCTACGGACCCTGGTGATGGGAACCGTTAGCCGAACAGCAAGGGCGTCGTCGCGAGGCGGGGTCTGAAGGAAGCTGTAAGCAAAGTGCCGGCCTGACGAACAGGAAGCGCATAGGAGGCGTCCGCATCCGGGCGAGGGAGCAAGAATTCCCGAAGCCCAATATCACCCGGAGGATGCGGCCGTAGATGCGACAGGTACATGGCACGAAGGTCACGCGACTAACCCTGGGAGATCTGTCGTCCTGCCCCCGGCAACGGGTGTGCTACCGGCGCCGCAAGGCGTCGGGATGGGGCGGCAGAAGTCAGCAGAGGCCGTAGTAGCCGGCAGACCAAGCCGGTGAAGGGCCGAACGTCGAGTACCGGAGGAGGCCGGTCTGTCGATGGTGGAAGCAGATGCAGACGATGGCGCTGAGATGCGTCATGCCCGCTCCGAGGGCAGCGGCCGGAAGCCGCCAGAGCAGGAGGCGGGTGCATCAAACATCGCGGCAAGATCGCAACCTTCCCCTCCGGAGGTGGAAGTGCGGCTGATAGAGAAGATCGTCAGCCGAGCGAACATGATGGCGGCTTACCATCGGGTGGTGGCGAACAAGGGCGCCGCGGGCATCGATCGGATGACTGTGGAGCAGTTGCAGCCGTATCTGAAGGAGCATTGGCTGCGCATCAAGGAAGAACTGCTGGAAGGCCGCTATCGGCCGCAGCCGGTGCGCGGGGTGGAAATCCCCAAGCCCGGTGGAGGGATGCGCCAATTGGGCATCCCGACGGTGGTGGATCGGTTGATCCAGCAGGCGATGCATCAGGTGCTGATGCCGCTGTTCGATCCAGGCTTCTCCAAGGCTTCGTACGGCTTCCGTCCGGGGCGCAGCGCGCACGATGCGGTGCGTGCCGCGCGAACGCACGTGGCCGAGGGCCGACGCTTCGTCGTCGACCTTGATCTGGAGAAGTTCTTCGACCGGGTGAACCATGATGTGCTGATGGCACGAGTGGCCCGCCGGGTCGCGGACAGGCGGGTGCTGCGGGTGATCCGCCGCTACCTGCAGGCTGGATTGATGACGGGTGGGATCACGACGGCACGGAGCGAAGGCACGCCGCAAGGCGGTCCTCTGTCACCGCTGCTGTCGAACATCCTGCTCGATGACCTGGACAAGGAGCTCGAGCGACGAGGCCACGCCTTCTGCCGTTACGCCGACGACTGCAACATCTATGTGCGGACGCGGCGGGCCGGCGAGCGGGTGATGGCGTCGATCACGCGCTTCCTGACCGAGCAGCTGCGGCTCAAGGTCAACGCAGCAAAGAGTGCTGTTGACCATCCCTGGGCGCGTACCTTCCTCGGTTACACCATGACCGCTCACAAGCAACCGCGCCTGCGGGTCGCGGCCAAGAGTGTGCAGCGGTTGCGGAGCAAGCTGAGGACGACGTTGCGCCAAGGGCGCGGACGAACCCTGGCATCGACTGTCAGAGCCCTAACCCCCATCCTGCGCGGCTGGCTGCAATACTTCCGGCTGGCGGAGGCCAAAGGGGTGTTCGAGGAGCTCGACGGCTGGATGCGGCGCAAATTGCGCTGCGTCCTCTGGCGCCAGTGGAAGCGACCGCGGACACGCCGCAAGCGCTTGATGCAACGCGGGCTCGATCCGGAGCGGGCATGGCGGTCGGCCTCCAACGGCCGAGGCCCCTGGTGGAACGCCGGGGCCAGCCACATGAACGATGCCTATCGCGCCGCCTTCTTCACGCAACTCGGCTTGCCGTCTCTCATCGAACTGCACCGCCATCTCAATCGTGCTTGACGAACCGCCGTATACGGAACCGTACGTACGGTGGTGTGGGAGGGGGAAGCCGCGAGGCTTCCTCCTACCCGATTCAAGGCGGCGTCGCTTACTCCGCGGCCTGCTTCTGCGGCGGATCGAGCGCGCCGGACTTGTGGATGTCGGCGACCTGATGATCGCTGAAGCCGAGCACCGAGCGCAGGATCTCGTCGGTGTGCTCGCCGAGCAGCGGCGAGCGGGTCACTTCGGCCGGGCTATCCGACAGCTTGATCGGGTTGCCGACGGAGATGTACTTGCCGCGGGTGGGGTGATCGACCTCGACGACGGTGCCGGTCGCGCGCAGCGACTGGTCTTCCGCGATCTCCTTCATCGACAGGATCGGACCGCAGGGGATGTCGTCCTTGTTGAGGATCTCCATCGCCTCGAACTTGGTCTTCGTCATCGTCCACTGTTCGATGCGGGCGAAGATCTCGTTGAGCCGCGGCAGGCGGGCGACAGGCTTGGCGTAGTTCGGATCGGTCTTCCAGGAGGGCTCGCCGATGACGTCGCAGATCTTCTCCCAGACCGGAGCCTGGGTGATGAAGTAGATGTAGGCATTGGGATCGGTCTCCCAGCCCTTGCACTTCAGGATGCGGCCGGGCTGGCCGCCGCCGGAATCGTTGCCGGCGCGCGGCACGGCATCGCCGAACGGCACGCCTTCGCCGAACTGGCTGTATTCCTTGAGCGGACCATGAGCGAGGCGCTGCTGGTCGCGCAGCTTGACGCGGCAGAGGTTGAGCACGCCGTCCTGCATCGCGGCGGTGACGCGCTGGCCCTTGCCCGAATGCGTGCGCTGATAGAGCGCGGTGACGATGCCGAGTGCGAGGTGCAGGCCGGTGCCGCTATCGCCGATCTGCGCGCCGGTGACGAGCGGCAGGCCGTCGCGGAAGCCGGTGGTGGAGGCGGCGCCGCCGGTGCACTGCGCGACGTTCTCGTAGACCTTGCAGTCTTCGTAAGGGCCAGGGCCAAAGCCCTTGATCGAGGCGACGATCATCTTCGGGTTGATCTGCTGGATCTTCTCCCAGGGGAAGCCCATGCGGTCGAGCACGCCGGGGCCGAAATTCTCGACCAGCACGTCGCACTTCTTGATCAACTCGGTGAGGACTTCCTTGCCCTTGGGGTTCTTGGTGTCGAGCGTGATCGAGCGCTTGTTGTGGTTGAGCATGGTGAAATACAGGCTGTCCACGTTCGGGATGTCCTGTAGCTGGCCGCGGGTGATGTCACCCACGCCCGGACGTTCCACCTTGATCACGTCGGCGCCGAACCAGGCCAGCAGCTGCGTGCAGGTCGGTCCGGACTGGACGTGGGTGAAGTCGAGAATGCGAACGCCCGTGAGCGCCTTGGTCATCGTGTTGCTCCGTACTCTGTCTGCCCCTGCTAACCACAGGGAATAAGGGTTGAAGGGGTGGACTTACTTCTTCTTCTGCAGAACGCTCTGCGGATTGAGGTTGCCGATGCGGCCGCTCTCGGAGCCCGCAGCGGGATCGATCACGGCGTTGATGAGTGTCGGCTTGCCGGATTTCATCGCCTCATTGACGGCGCGCTTGAGTTCATCCGGCGAGGTCGCGTTCACGCCGACGCCGCCGAAGGCTTCCATCATCTTGTCGTAGCGCGCGCCCTTCACGAACACGGTGGTCGCCGGATCGGAATTGGCGCCGTTGACATCGGTGCCGCGATAGATGCCGTCGTTATTGAAGATCACGACGCAGATCGGCAGGTTGTAGCGGCAGATCGTCTCGACCTCCATGCCGGAGAAGCCGAACGCCGAGTCGCCTTCCACCGCTAGCACGGGGTTGCCGGTCTCGAGCGCGGCCGCGATCGCCTGGCCCATGCCGATGCCCATCACGCCCCAGGTGCCGACGTCGAGACGCTTGCGCGGGCGGTACATGTCGATGACGCCACGGGCGAGGTCGAGCGTGTTGGCGCCTTCGTTGACGAGGATCGCCTCGGGGTACTCCTTGATGACGTTCTTCAAGACGCCGAGCGCGCCGTGATAGTCCATCGGCGACTTGTTGTTCATGAGCTTCGGCGCCATCTTGGCGACGTTCTCTTCGCGCTTGGTCGAGATGGCCTTGGTCCAGTCGGCCGGCGGCGCAGTCCAGCTCGAGCCCATCGCCTGGTTGAAGGCGGAGACCACCGAGCCGATGTCGCCGACGACGGGCGCGACGATCTCGACGTTGGAGTCCATTTCCTTCGGCTCGATGTCGACCTGGATGAATTTCTTCGGCGCTTCGCCCCAGCTCTTGCCCTTGCCGTGCGAGAGCAGCCAGTTCAGCCGCGCGCCGATCAGCATGACGACGTCGGACTCCTTCAGCACGGTCGAGCGGGCCGCACCGGCGCACTGCGGATGGGTGTCGGGGAGCAGGCCTTTGGCCATGCTCATCGGCAGGAAGGGCACGCCGCTCTTCTCGACGAAGTTTTTGATCTCTTCATCGGCCTGCGCGTAGGCGGCGCCCTTGCCGAGGATGATGAGCGGACGCTTCGCGCTCTTCAGAACATCAAGCGCACGCTTCACGGAAGCGGGCGAGGGGATTTGCGCGGGCGCCGCGTCGATCACCTTGACCAGCGACTTCTGGCCGGCTTCGGCGTTCATCACCTGGCCGAACAGCTTTGCCGGCAGGTCGAGATAGACGCCGCCCGGA
The DNA here is from genome assembly GCF_045571415.1 of Bradyrhizobium sp. LMG 9283. Taxonomy (NCBI): domain Bacteria; kingdom Pseudomonadati; phylum Pseudomonadota; class Alphaproteobacteria; order Hyphomicrobiales; family Nitrobacteraceae; genus Bradyrhizobium; species Bradyrhizobium sp. LMG 9283. Next base: position 5,803,170 of record NZ_CP120691.1, on the reverse strand, counting down.
CGGCCCGAAACCGCGGCGCGAATGGCGCGGGCGAAGCCGATGCCGATGTCCTGGGCGTGCAGCACGCGATAGGCCGCCTTGCACAGCGGCTTCGCGATCGCGAGCTGGTCCATCTCCTCGTAGTCGCCCTGCTGGAGGTCGACGATCTCGCGCTCGGAGGAGCCCGAGATCAGGATCATCGGATAGCAGTTGGTGGTCGCGTGTGCGAGCGCGGTGAGACCGTTGAGGAAGCCCGGCGCGGAGACTGTGAGGCAGACGCCGGGTTTCTTGGTGAGATAGCCGGCGATGCCGGCGGCGTAGCCGGCGTTCTGCTCGTGGCGGAAGGAGATCACGCGAATACCTGCGGCCTGCGCCATGCGGCCCAAATCCGTGATCGGGATGCCCGGCACGTTATAGATGGTGTTGATGCCGTTCAGCTTGAGCGCGTCGATGACGAGATGGAAGCCATCCGTCAGTTCCTGCTCGGTGCCCGGTGCTTCGGACTTGGTCGCGGTATTCAGCATGGGCCTTGTCTCCCTGGTCTCAAGGTCGTTGGGGCGAATTGTTCGCCCTTCTGGTGAACGTTGCTAGGTAAAGAGTTCCTGGCCGTGCGCTTCGACGTAAGCGGCAAGGCCGAGGGTGTGATCGCGGGCGCGCTTCTCGGCGAGCTCGGTGTCGCGCGCTTCCAGCGCTTCGATGATGCCGAGATGTTCGGGCAGCGAGGTCGCGGTGCGGTCCTTGCGACCGATGGTCAGCTGGCGATAGCCGCGCACGTGCAAGAGGAGGTCGTTGGTGAGATCGACCAGCACGGGGGATTCCGACAGCGAGATCAGCGCCTGGTGGAAGGCGATGTTGGCCTTGGAGTATTCCTCGACATGATCCTCGGGCCGGCGGTCCTTGCCGAAATCCTTGAAGAAGTCGCGCAGCGCGGTGATGTCCTTCTTGCGTGCGGTGGTGGTGATGAGGCGAGCGGCCATGCTCTCCAGCGCCGCCCAGGCGCGGATCATGTCGACGATCTCGCTCTTGGTCCTGCGCACCACCATGATGCCGCGGCGCGGCACCGTCTTCACGAAACCGTCCTGCTCGAGCATCGCGATGGCTTCGCGGATCGGCGTGCGGCTGACGCCGAGGCGTTCGGACAGCGCGCGCTCGTCGAGCATCACCGGCTCGGGCGTCGAGTAGATGTCCATCTTGAGGATGGCTTCCTTCAAGGCGTCATACGCCTTGTTCTTGAAGCTGCTCTCCGGGGCAATACGAACGATTGCGATGTCTGCCTCGGCCATGTTCGGCAACGCCTTGGTTGGTTTCCGTAGTGACACGACGAATCTCCTCCAGTGGGAGTCGTCTTTTACAGGAATATTAACGGGAAAGTTTTTGGCATACCACATGCCAGAATGTCAAGCTGCCTATTTTTTGCGGCGTTCCAGGGCACGCACCAGCTTGACAAGTTGGCTTCTGGCATACCAAATGCCATCGCCAGCCATTTTTGATCCAAGCCGGCGGAGTAGTCTTGGGCTTTATGCCCCTCCGTTCCGTCGCATGGAACAGAGCGCGGCGAATGGCAAGCATCCACAGGCAGCCGCTAACCACGCGCGCGCTTTGCAACGAACGAACTCAGGTCAAGGGAGAAGCCACATGTCCAATTCCAAAGATGCCGTCCGCAAGGTGCTTGACCAGGTCAAGGCGGACAACCGCACCAGCCTGACGGCGCCGGAAGGCAAGCTGGTCTGCGACGCCTACGGCATTCCGGTGCCGAAGGAGGGCGTGGCGAAGTCGGCGGGCGAAGCCGGGAAGATGGCGGCCGCGATGGGCTTCCCCGTCGTGATGAAGATCGTCTCGCCGGACATTCTCCACAAGACCGAAGCCGGCGGCGTTATCGTCGGCCTCAAGACGGCCGAGGAAGCCGAGAAGGCCTACGAGACCATTCTCGGGAACGCGAAGAAATACAAGGCCGATGCCAAGATCGAGGGCGTCCAGGTGCAGCAGATGCTGGCCGGCGGCACCGAGGTCATCGTCGGTTCGATCACCGACGGTTCGTTCGGCAAGCTGGTGGCGTTCGGGCTCGGTGGGGTGCTGGTCGAAGTCTTGAAAGATATCACGTTCCGCCTCGCGCCTGCCACAAAGGACGACGCGCTCTCGATGCTCGACGGCATCCAGGCGCACGAGATCCTGAAGGGTGTGCGCGGCAGCGAGCCGGTGAACCGCAACGCTCTCGCCGACGTCATCGTCAAGGTCTCGCAGCTCGTCACCGATTTCCCTGAGATCGTCGAGCTCGACCTCAACCCTGTGTTCGCGACCCCGAAGGGCGCAACTGCCGCGGACGTGCGCATCGTCGTCGATTTCGCTTACAAGCCGAAGCCGAAACCGCGTCCGACCGAAGAGATCGTCGCGGCGATGAACCGCATCATGCAGCCGAAGGCGGTCGCCGTGGTCGGCGCCTCCGCCGAGGACGGCAAGATCGGCAACTCCGTGATGAAGAACCTCATCAACGGCGGCTACAAGGGCGAGATCTATCCGATCCATCCCAAGGCCGCCGAGATCCTCGGCTACAAGGCGTACAAGAGCGTCAAGGACGTGCCGGGCGTGATCGACGTCGCGGTGTTCGCGATCCCCGCGAAGTTTGTGGCGGCAGCTCTCACCGAATGCGGCGAGAAGAAGATTCCGGGCGCGGTGCTGATTCCCTCGGGCTTTGCCGAAGCCGGCGCGCCGGAGCTGCAGGCAGAGATCGTGGAGGTCGGCAAAAAGTACGACATCCGCTTGATGGGGCCGAACATCTACGGCTTCTACTACACCCCGGCCAATCTCTGCGCGACCTTCTGCACGGCCTATGACGTCAAGGGCCACGCGGCGCTGTCGTCGCAGTCGGGCGGCATCGGCATGGCCATCATCGGCTTCTCGCGCTCGGCCAAGATGGGCGTCTCGGCGATCGTCGGCCTCGGCAACAAGTCCGATATCGACGAGGACGATCTGCTCGCCTTCTTCGAGCAGGACCCGAACACTAATCTGATCGCGCAGCACTGCGAAGACCTCAAGGACGGCCGCGCCTTCGCGGAAGCCGCCAAGCGCGTCTCCAAGAAGAAGCCGGTCGTCGTGCTCAAGGCCGGCCGTACCTCGGCCGGTGCGAAAGCGGCGTCCTCGCACACCGGCGCGCTCGCCGGCAATGACCGCATCTATGAGGACGTGTTCAAGCAGTCCGGTGTGATCCGTGCGCGCTCCTTGCGTCAGCTGCTCGAATTCGCTCGCGGCGTGCCGGTGCTGCCGACGCCGAAGGGCGAGAACGTGCTGATCATCACCGGCGCCGGTGGCTCGGGCGTGCTGCTGTCGGACTCCTGCGTCGACAACGGTCTGTCGCTGATGTCGATGCCGCCGGATCTCGATGCGGCCTTCCGCAAGTTCATCCCGCCGTTTGGCGCGGCCGGAAATCCTGTGGATATCACCGGCGGCGAGCCGCCGATCACCTATGTCAACACGGTGAAGCTCGGCCTGTCGGATGAGCGTATCCACGCGCTGATCCTCGGCTACTGGCACACCATCGTCACCCCGCCGATGGTGTTCGCCCGCAACATGGTCGAGGTGAAGAAGGAGATGGAGGCCGAGGGCTTTGTGAAGCCGATGGTCGCCTCGCTCGCCGGCGACGTCGAGGTCGAGGAAGCCGCCGAATATCTCTACCAGCACGGCATCCCGGCCTACGCCTATTCGACCGAGCTGCCGGTCGAGGTCCTCGGCGCCAAGTACAAGTGGGCGCGCGGGGCAGGGCTGCTCTAACGCTGGTTTCGCCTCTCCCCGCCTGCGGGGAGAGGCCGGAATTTGCGCAGCAAATTCCGGGTGAGGGGGACTCTCCGCGAGTCCATCTCTCACCGTCTTTGCGGAGATGGCCCCTCACCCCGACCCTCTCCCCGTAAGAACGGGGAGAGGGAGAAGAGGCGGCGCGCGTCTTGTCTGATTGGCAAATGCAGGTCGCGATGAGCAAGAACGTGATCCGGCGCAAATCGCTCGAACCCAGATCGCCGGCGGAGGCTGATCAAGAGGGCCGCGACGGTGGCGTGCAGTCCGTCGACCGCGCGCTGTCGATCATCGAGACGCTGGCCGAGGACGACGAAGGTTATCGCCTCAGCGATCTCGCGATCCGTACCGGCCTGTCGGCTTCCACCGTGCACCGACTGCTCGCAACGCTCGAAAGTCGCCGCTTCGTGCAGTTCGACCGTGGCGAATCGAAATGGCATGTCGGCGTGCGCAGCTTCACAGTTGGCGCCAGCTTTGCCCGGAGGCGTAATTTCTCCGCGCAGGCGATCCCCTACTTGCGCAAGCTGCGCGATCTCACCCGCGAGACCGCCAATCTCGCCGTTGTCGACGATGAGTTCATCATCGTGCTGACCCGCATGGAGAGCCGTGAGATCATGCGCTCGCTGACCAAGGTCGGCGGCCGCGTCCCCATGGTGACCTCCGGCGTCGGCAAAGCGGTGCTCGCAACCTATTCGGACGAGGACGTCGGCGCCGTGATCCGCCATCACGGCATGCCGCGGCTGACCGAGAAGTCGATCGTGCGGCCGAGTGACCTGTTCAAGGAGCTCGAAAAAATCCGCAAGCAGGGCTTTGCGGTCGACGATGAGGAGGCGCAGATCGGCCTGCGCTGCGTAGCCGCGGTGGTATATAACGCTTTGGCCGAACCGCTTGCCGCGATTTCCGTATCCGGCATGACCAGCCGCGTCACTGACGAACGGTTGCCGGAGATTGGCCACATCGTCCGGGATGTCGCTGCCGAATTGACGGCCGCGCTTGGCGGGGTGATCCCGGCGCCCCGCTAGCCAAAAACCCTGGGGGGATCTCACTGGACAGCATCGGCCGTTTTGGTTGATATGCGACCAAACGACACAATGCGGCGAACGTCCGCAAGAGCCTGGAGATGCCCCCATGTTTCGATTTCCCGTGCGCCTTGTCGGCGCAGCCGTCGCGCTGACCCTGGCGGCAGCCAATCCGGCCTTTGCCCAGCAGCTCGAGCTCAAGCTGATGGCGCCGGCGGCGCCGGGCGGGGGATGGGACCAGACGGCGCGCTCGATGCAGCAGGCGCTGGTGGCCTCCGGCGTCGCCCGCAGCGTACAGGTCACCAACGTTCCCGGTGCAGGCGGCAGCGTCGGCATCGCGCAGTTCGTCAACGGCGCCAAGGGCGACGGCAACCAGATGATGGTCAACGGCTTCGTCATGGTGGGCGCGCTCGCCATGAACAAATCGCCGGTGACGCTCGAGCAGGTCACGCCGATCGCGCGTCTCACCGAGGAAATCCAGGTGATCGTGGTGCCCGCGAATTCGCCGATCAAGACGGCGCAGGACCTTGCCACCGCGGTGAAGGCGGATATCGCCAAGGTGACCTTCGCCGGCGGCTCGGCCGGTGGCGTCGACCACGTGATGGCCGCGCTGTTCGCCGGCGCCGTCGGCGCCGACGCCAAGAAGATCAATTACATCCCGTTCTCCGGTGGCGGCGAGTCGCTCGCCGCGATCCTCGGCGGCAAGGTCACCGCAGGCATTTCGGGGCTCAGCGAGTATGAGGGGCAGATCAAGTCCGGCAAGCTGCGCGCGATCGGCGTGACCTCGGAGAAGCGCATCGCAGGCAGCGACATCCCGACCTTCAAGGAGCAGGGCATCGACCTCGTGATCGCCAACTGGCGCTCGGTGGTCGCGCCTCCCGGCATCACGTCGGAGCAGCGCAAGACCTTGAGCGATGCGGTCGAGAAGATGGTGAAGTCGGACGCCTGGAAGGAAATCCTCAAACAGAAGGGCTGGGAGGATGCCTATCTCGGCGGCGACGCCTTCGCCGACTTCCTGAAGACGGAAACGGCCCGCGTCACCGACGTGCTGAAATCGGTCGGTCTCGTCAAGTCATGACGTCACATGATTCTGCCCAGCCGCGGCGTGTCGATCGCGCCGGCATCGTCATCGCTGCATTGCTGGCGGCGCTCGCCGTCGTGCTGGTCTGGGACGCGCGCGGCCTGCAATCCGCCGCGATGTACGGCATGGGACCGGAGGCGATGCCGGTCGTGGTCGCGAGCGGGCTCGCCTTGCTCGCGATCGGCAATTTCATCGATGCGCTGCGCGGCAATCTGCCGCCGCGTGAGAGCACCGATCCCGTGCCAGTCTTTCTGATCCTCGTCGGCCTCGCGCTGCTGATTGCGATCATCGGCTTCGGCGGCGGCTTCATCCTGGCGACCTCGGCGCTGTTCGTGACAACGTCGGCTGCCTTCGGGCGCCGCGCCATCCTCATCGACGCCATCATCGCTCTCGTGATGTCGACACTCATCTATCTCGCGTTCGACCGATTGTTGACGCTGAGCCTGCCTGCGGGCCCGCTGGAGCGATTGCTGTAATGGATACCTTTGCCGCGCTGGCGCATGGCATGGCGGTCGCCGTCCAGCCGATGAACCTGCTTTACGCGCTGATCGGCGTGTTCCTTGGCACGGCTGTGGGCGTGCTGCCCGGCATCGGCCCGGCCCTGACGGTCGCGCTGCTGCTGCCGGTGACGTACAAGCTCGATCCCGGCGGCTCGCTGATCATGTTCGCCGGGATCTATTATGGCGGCATGTATGGCGGGTCGACCACCGCGATCCTCATCAACACGCCCGGCGAAAGCGCCTCGATGGCGACCGCGCTCGAGGGCAACAAGATGGCCAAGGCCGGCCGCGGCGGGCCGGCGCTTGCGATCTCCGCGATCGGCTCCTTCGTCGCCGGCACCATCGCCACCATTGGTCTCGCGTTCCTCGCGCCATGGCTGGTCGATTTCGCCGTAGGCTTCGGCCCCGAGGATTATTTTGCGCTGATGTGCGTCGCTTTCGTCACGGTGTCGGCGACCTTCGGCGATTCCCCGGTGCGCGGCCTGACCAGCCTGTTCATCGGCCTTACGCTCGGCCTCGTCGGCATCGACAAGCTGACCGGGCAGGCGCGACTTGCGTTCGGCGTCCCTGAATTGCTCGATGGCGTCGAAGTGACGACGCTCGCCGTCGGCCTGTTCGCGGTGGGCGAGGCGCTCTACGTCGCATCGCGCCGCCACCACACCGAGGAGAAACTCGAGCCGGTCCGCGGCTCGCTCTGGATGACGAAGGAAGACTGGAAGCGCTCGTGGAAGCCGTGGTTGCGCGGCACCATGTTCGGCTTCCCGATCGGTGCACTGCCCGCCGGCGGCGCTGAGATCCCGACCTTTTTGTCCTATTCGACCGAGAAGCGGCTGACCAAACATCCCGAAGAATTTGGCAAGGGCGCGATCGAAGGGGTCGCCGGACCAGAGGCCGCCAACAACGCTTCGGCCGCCGGCACGCTGGTGCCGCTGTTGACGCTGGGACTGCCGACCTCGGCGACCGCAGCGATGATGCTGGCGGGCTTCCAGCAATACGGCCTCAACCCAGGCCCGCTGCTGTTCGCCGAGCGGCCTGACCTCGTCTGGGGCCTGATCGCGAGCTTGTTCATCGCCAACATGATGCTGCTTGTGCTCAACCTGCCGCTGGTCGGCCTGTGGGTGCGGCTGCTCGCCATCCCGCAGCCCTGGCTCTATGCCGGCATCCTCGTGTTCGCGACCATGGGCACCATCGCGGCCAAGCCGTCTGTCGTGGAATTGTCGATGCTGGCCGGTTTCGGTGTGCTCGGCTTCCTGATGCGCCGGTTCGATTTTCCGATCGCGCCGGTCGTCGTCGGCCTGATCCTCGGCCCGATCGCCGAGAGCCAGTTGCGCCGTGCACTCGCGATCAGTCTCGGCGATCCCATGACGCTGCTGCAGAGCCCGATCTCGGCGACGTTACTCGGTGTCGCGCTGATCGCGCTGTTGGCGCCCTTCGTGCTGAAGGGGCTCGGGCGGTTCAAGGCGAACGAGGACTAGGGCGTAGTGTCGGCTCCTGAGGGCCGAGCGGAAATCTTCTGATCGGCCAGAGCATTACCGCTAGTGGACCCATCTCCGACATCGGCGCTGCAAGAATACACGATAATTCCGTCACAATCTTATGGCGAGCCTGTTCTTAGCTTCATCTAACAGTTGGGAGGGATCTTTGGGGCCCAAGACATGGTTGGCTTATTCCCTATTACTTTGTTGTTTGGCATATCCCGCGCGGGGCGCGGGTATCCAGCTGCTTGAGACGCCAACGCTCGCGGGTGCTATTTGGTATCCATGCGCGGCGAAGCCTCAGAGTGTGCCGCTTGGCAGCCTCGCGGTGCCCTTCGATTCTTTTGACGGTGTGAAGGATTGCCCTGTCGCTGGCGCGAAGCTACCTCTGGTGGTCTTCTCCCACGGTCGCAGTGGCTCGTTCGGTCTCCATCATGACACCGCAGAGGCCTTGGCTGATGCAGGCTTTGTCGTTGCAGCCATCAATCACCCGGGTGACAACGGGAACGACAGCTCGCAGAGCGAAACCCTTTCGAATTGGGCTTCCCGGCCGGCCGATATGATTCACCTCATTGATTTCATGCTGAAGGATTGGAAGGACCGAGACGCAATCGACTCGTCCAAAATCGGGTTCTTCGGCTTTTCGAAAGGCGGTTACACTGGGCTGGTGCTCGCAGGTGCCACTCTCGATTTCCAGAGGACGGCGTCTTACTGCAAAAACAGCTCCAGCTTTTGCGAACAGGTACGGAGCGGCGATGTGCCAAAGAACCTGCCGCGAGACACCAGGATCAAGGCTGCCGTCATTGCCGATCCTGCGCTGACCGTGGCATTCACAAAGAGTACGTTGTCACCCATCGACATCCCATTGCAGGTCTGGCGATCTGAATCCGGAGCCAAAGACCGGGGGCGTTGATCCAGAGGGCGTCGCACGTGTGCTAAATGCTTTGCCGGGCCAACCCGAACTTCATATCGTGCCGGCTGGCCACTTCGCGTTTCTCCCGCCCTGCGCTACGGACCTCGCCGCCAACCTGCCGCGCTTCTGCACCGATGCGGAGGGCTTCGATAGGGCAGCCTTTCACCGCGACTTCGATGCAGCGGTCGTACGGTTCTTTAGGGAGCAACTGTGAGCGAGAACTTGCGAAGGCCCGGGGCGGCATCTTTACGAGGACCGCCTTCTGCCCCATCAGCGAAGTGGCGGGCCATCCAATTGAAGTCCGCTGAGCGAGGTATTCCGGACTAGCTTTGCTCGGATTGAGTTCTTCGCGCTTTGACCCTGGCTGTGTGAAAACGCGAAGGATCGAAACGCGACTAGAATTTCATTCTTCAGTTTGTCGTCTAAGTTGAGAGCGCTTGCGAACTTGCGCGCTAGAGCGGTCTTGGATGAATAACTTCTTCCATCGTGTTCAAGCGTCTTGGCGTTTTCATACAACCAAGACCGTAGCCGACATCACCCCTCCGGCACCCCGGCCATCAGCATGCCATCGCGGATACGGTTGCTTCCGGCACGAAATGTTGGATCGTTGCTTAGTATGAGCCCTCGCGTCCGGCGTATGGTGAAGGCCGGATCTAGCGCAAGTCCCGCGCGCACAGCGGCCCGCGCCTCATCCAGCGCCCCCACGAGCGCCAGGGCGGCAGCGAGCTGAAAATGTACGATGGGGTAATTCCGATTAGCTTCAAGGGACCGGCGCAGCCAATCGACCGCCTCGGCGTCGGCGCCGAGGATCAATTTGGTGACGCCAAGGCAGTGCATCCACCGGTACGCACTGCTGTCGCGGGGAGAAAGCCGGAACGCTTGCTGGAAGTGAGGTTCGCTTTCCGCGCCTCGACCAATAAAGACCTTCGCAAATCCGATCATCGCATGGGCAGTGGCGAGATTGCGATCATGCGCCAGCGCCTGCTCAAATTCTCCAATCGCTTGCTCTGCGCGCCTTGTGAACAATTGCACCAAGCCAAATAACCCATGAGCCCGTGCATGACGCGGAGCTATCGACAATATCTTGTTCAACGTCACCTCCGCCGCCGCAAAGCGCGCGTCGCGGTCATCGACCATGAAGGCGGTAGCGGTTGTTAGATCGATGACCGCTTTCCCAACCAGCGCTTCGACGTTCTCCGGATCGAGCGCTAAGGCTCGTTCAAAAAAACAGTGAGCTTGTGCCAAGTTTTCGGGCATACGTCCCTTGTTCAACGAATGGCGCCCTTGGAAACACAAATCCATGGCGTCTGGATGCGTTGAGCGCTCGGCTCGCCGTGCCTCGGCAGCAATGAGTTCGGCATCGAGCGCGTTGGCGAGCCTCGATACGATTTCGTCCTGCATGTCAAAAAGATCCGCAACGGGCTTATCAAATCGCTCGGCCCAAAGGTGGTTGCCGCTTTCGGCATCAATCAACTGCACGTTCACGCGCAGGCGGTTGCCAGCACGCTGTACCGAGCCCTCCAGCACGTAGCGGACATTCAGCTCACGTCCGAGCTTCTTTATGTCAACGGCTTTGCTCTCGAAGGTAAACGCGGTGTTGCGCGCGATCACGAACGCGCCATTGATGCGCGACAAGTCCGTGGTCAGGCTCTCGGTCACCCCATCCACGAAGTACTCTTGCTCGGGGTCGCCGCTGAGGTTGGCGAAAGGCAGCACAACGATGGAAAGACGAGAGGGTGAAAGCGAGCCTAGCCTCGCCCCGTCAGCCTGTGTTGCCGCGCTGGACCCATCCCGAACCACTGCATAGGCCCGCACGGGGCGGTCGATATTCTTGAGGGTCTGCTCGCCCAGATCAGCGAACTCAACGCCAACTTTGCCCAGGACATGATCGTAGGCGGAAGAAGAAATGCAGATACCGCCAGGTTCTGCAATGCCCTCAAGCCGCGCCGCAATATTTACGCCGTCGCCAAAGATGTCATGCGGCTCAACAATTACGTCGCCGATATTGATCCCCACGCGGAACGCAATGCGCCTGTCTTGCACATCGCCGGTACCAATTTCGTTGATGCGGCTCTGGAATTGTACGGCGGCGCGAACCGCTTCGACCGCGCTTGGAAACTCGGCTAAGAACCCGTCGCCGGTATATTTGACAATACGGCCGCCGTGTTCGGCTATTGCCGGGGCCACAGCATCCGTCAGGAGCGCTGTCACTTTGGAATGCGTAGCCTCTTCGTCATTGTGCATCAGCCGTGAGTAGCCAGCCACGTCGGCGGCCAATATGGCCGACAACCTGCGCTCGACCCGGACTGGCCGCTCCTGCACCATGGCCCGCAATCCAACCTGTCGCATATTCTGTACGATCAGACCAGGGGCCAACGGGTTTCGACGATGCCCAATCCTGATGTCGGTTATTGGTCCATCGCTGCCCAGCGGAATGCTCGTTGGGGCGTCGGCTGTCAGGTGTGGAGCGGAAACTGATTGCAGCGGTCTGGACCGCCGATTTTGACCCATTGCCTACATCATTCGTGTCCGACATATTGGCCGCATGCCCACGGATGAGAGATATCTTGAGAGAATTGCTGGTCTTGCACCTCAATTGAAAGAGGTGCTCGCTAAGCTAAAGGCCGAATGGTCGCCCGAAGTGGTGCCTGTAACCCTCGTGGGTACCGCATTAGCAGAGGCTCTTGTCGAGCATTTCAATCGACTACCAAACAGCACAATACACTCAGTCTTTGAACTCTGCGAACGAGCGCTCGAAAATGGCTCTGCTCGAGAACGTGCCGCTTTATCAACCGGCTTTCTTGAGTCCCTACAGCATGCAGATAGCACAAAGGCATTCGATTTCAGGTCGGTGATAGGCTTCCTGGGGCCGAAGTCCAGAGAGCATTGCTCAGCGATGGATAGGTTTTGGAGAGCCACCACGATCGGCTTGTAGAGATCCCCATTAGCGAAATAACGCCCCACCCGACGCAGGTCCGCTCGTTGGGGCCTGGCGGACTAAATTTGCTCATCCTGAGTTCTTCGCATTTTGACCCAAAGCCGTCATTCACGGGAACGCGGACTCATGCCTCCAAGCCATGCTGTGAGCCTCGATCTTTCTCGAACCAAGCCATCCTGATTGAAGTGGTGAACACAAAAGTGCGCCCATGAATCTTCGAACGCCATTTCCATGTCACCCGTGACCGATGTGGTACCTAGCCCGATTTCTGCGTAGGTAAATTCGAAACTGCCACTAGGACGCGCCAGCGCAATGTGGAATGGTTGACCAGTAAACTCGTTGATCATCGGCCCGCCGCTACTCCGCATGACGCCGGGTATTTCTACTCTTGCGGTTCTGAGTTCCAAGTCCGCTTCGAGATTGATCGGCAGGAACAACGTCTCGCAAAATTCTGAGCATGTGGACGCGAATACGGCGAAAAGATTGCTCAACGGTTCGCATGCCTGGCCTGAGATGATCGTTTCAAGCGCGATCCGTTGAGCTTCATCCGCACGCTCGTCGATAACGATCTGGCGCCGGCCTTTTCCATCCTTGATTTCGCCGGGCCACTTGTACAGCGCCGCCCAGTTCAAGCCTGAGAACGGCCTGTCGTTGAAGTGGCCTCCGACGATGGTGCCGACGAAGGCCGACTGACAATAGCCGTGGGTACTCGGCAAGTTGAACTGGCAACCACAATTCATAGCGCAATTGCAGTTATCATAAGTCTCGCTCTTGAATAGCCATTGATCAGCCATCGCGCCGATCCTCCCTTTAGCCTCTGTCATTCGCAATTGCGCTTAGGAGCGCCGATACTTTAGGGATGCCGCCATCCCAAGCAGCGCGAAGATGACGATGGCCAGGTGCTAAATCCCCGTCACCACCATCATCCTGGTCGACATTGTGCTCATGTCCATCAGCGGGATTGCTCTTGCTGGGCGAGGCCGACGAAGGCGAAGAAGGTCGATACCGCAATGATGGTAACGGCGCCCAACAGGATGTGCCTGATATTAGGCATAATTTCCTCCCTCCAGTGGACGTACGACTGATGTAAACGCAGCGTCGGTCGACGGAGTTCCTCCGAACCCGATCTTGGCGGCGGCAGCATTACCGTGCGATTGGAAACACGTCGTAGTAATTGGTGCGAAAACTGGAAGGCCGGCTTGCCGTTGGGCCTGCAAACTTGGCGCACGCAGGTGTTAGGAAACGAGCCGCGTGCCACTGTGCACGGCTCGATTGTCTGCTCTTGGCCCGACGCTGACCTTGGCGTGAGCGACCATGGCGTCCGGTCTGCGGGGTAGACCGGACCAGCCCCAATGCAGGTGCGAAGTCGCCGTTTGACCAACTGAGGCATCGAGCCTGATAAATGTCTAAAGCCAGTTGGGTGCCATTTCTCACTCGCGGCCAATTCTCAAAGTGCTAGGCTTTAAGCACTGGACGAGTTCATGTCTTCGCACATGCAGCGGCGCGAGTTCATCACGCTTCTAGGCGGCACGGTGGCGACGTGGCCGTTGGCCGTGCGTGCGCAGCAACCGGCAGGGCGGGTCTACCGGGTGGGTTTCCTCGGGATCGCTTCCCGTCAGCGAGCGCTCCCTTTCATCGAAGCATTCGAAGATGGCCTGCGAAGGTTGGGCTACCGCGTTGGCGAGAACGTCACCATCGAGTACCGCTTCGCCAACGGCGAGATGGACCGGCTGCCTGCGCTTGCAGCGGACCTGGTCCGGCTCGGCGTGGACGTCATCTTCGCTGCGTTCAATCCGGCCACGGTTGCTACCATGACGGCGACCAGGACCCTCCCGATCATCATGGTCGCCACAATCGAGCCTGTCGGTACCAGGCTGGTCGCCAGTCTGGCGCGTCCCGGAGGTAATGTCACCGGACTAGCCGCCGATGCGGGCGGCGAGATTTTGGGCAAGCGGTTTGAGTTGTTGAAGGAAGTGATACCGAACCTGTCGCGTCTAGGCATCATGTGGAATCCGGACGTTGCGGTCAATCGAAGCCGGCAGGCGGCGATGACGGAGACCGCTCGGACGCTCGGGCTGACCACAATTCCGGTTGAAGTACGTGGAGTGGACACACTTGAGCAGGCGTTCGCGACAATGACGAAGGAGGACGCGCAGGCGTTCGTCGTGCAGGGAGATAGCGTACTGCATGAGTACCGCGGCGAGATTGCAGAAATGGCTGCAAGGAATCGGCTGCCATCCGCAGCGGTCGCGAAAGATTTGGCGGCGGCGGGTTTCCTTCTAAGCTACGGAGCAGATCTTCTCGATCTATATCGTCGCGCCGCGAGCTTTGCTGATAAGATTTTCAAGGGTGCGAATCCTGCCGACCTGCCGGTCGAACAACCAATCAAGTTCGAACTGGTGGTGAACCTCAAGACCGCCAAGGCACTCGGCCTCACGGTGCCGCCGACGCTGCTCGCCCGCGCCGACGAGGTGATTGAATAGAGACGCTGTTTGCTGCGGTGCATGAGTCCGGAGATGGCCCGTCGGCGACCTTCATTGATGTCTGCGGTTTGTGCCATGTTGTGGGACGAGCGGACATCTGGAGCGCCCAAACTAAGCGCATGATTTATAAGGATATGCCTTAGCGGAAATTAGAAGGCGAGGCGCGTCTGCCCAATGCGTAAGCACGGGTGCCGTATTATTTGAATTGCCCCCGAGGCCATCGGCGGCAACCATCGACGGGCTGTCCATTCCCACGCGAGAGCCCCGATGACCAAGCTCAACCGTTTCTCCGTCGCGCCGCTGCACAGCATGACGCGACGTCTCGCCGATGTCGCATCCGCACGCGCCGCGCCGGATCTGGTCGTCACCGGCGCACGGGTGCTCTCGACCTATTCGGAGCGCATCCATCCGGGGCGAGAGGTCTGGATCACGGGCGGCCGCATCGCGGCGGTGAAGCCGTCCGGAACAGCCCGGAAGGCATGGAGCGAGGTCGCGACTTACGACGCCGCCGGCGGCATCATCGCGCCGGGGCTGGTCGATCCGCACATCCATATTGAGTCCTCGATGGTCACGGCCTGCGCCTATGCCGAGGCCGCGCTGCTGAACGGCACCACGACGATCTTCTGCGACAGCCACGAGATCGGCAACGTCATGGATGTCGCCGGCGTCGAGGCGATGCTGGAGGACGCGCGCGAGGCGCCGCTCTCGATTTTCCTGACGGTGCCGAGCACGGTGCCAGCCACGTCGGCCGAGCTGGAAACGGCGGGCGGCGATCTCACGCCGGACAAGATTGCCGGCCTGTTCGATCGCTGGCCCGAAGCGGTGGCACTTGGCGAGAAGATGGATTTCGTGCCTGTCACGATGGGCGACGAGCGCAGCCACGCCATCCTCGCGGCCGCCTTGAAGAGAGGACGTCCGGTGTCCGGTCACGTGTATGGCCGCGAATTCGTCGCGGCTTATGCGGCATCCGGCGTCACCGACACGCATGAGGCGATCGACCGCGACATTGCCGATGATCTGCTCGATGCCGGCGTCTGGGTGTTCTTGCGCGGCGGCCCGCCGACCACGCCCTGGCATTCACTACCGCAAGCGATCCGGACGATCACAGAACTCGGCGCCTCGCACAAGCGCACGGCGGTGTGCACCGACGACCGCGACGCCGACGATCTGCTGCTGTTCGGCCTCGACTGGGTGGTCCGCGAGGCGGTGAAGGCGGGGATGTCGCCGGAGCAGGCGTGGTCGATGGGCTCGCTGCATGGCGCGACGCGCTTCGGTATGGAGGGCGATATCGGCGGCCTCGGCGGCGGCCGCCGCGCCGATCTCGTGTTGATGGACGATCAGCTCAAGCCGCAATGCACCTGGTATGGCGGCGAGCTCGTGGTCGAGCATGGCAAGATCACGCCGCGTCTCGATCAAGCACTGTCGCAGCGCTATCAATATCCGAAAGCGGCTTATGCGACAGTGAAGCTGCCGGAGAAGATGAAGTTGACGCCGGAACTGCCCGCGAAGGCCTGCACCATCAACGCCATCAAGACGGCGTTGCCCGGCATCACCTTGATCCACGAGAAGGTGGCGATCGAACCCGCAAAGGATTGGCCGTCGCTGTTCGCGCGCTACGGCCTCTGCTTCGTCACGGTGGTCGAGCGCCATGGCAAATCGGCGGGCAACGTCGCCTATGGCCTGCTGAAGGATTTCGGCCTGAAGCGCGGCGCGGTTGCCTCCAGTGTCGGGCACGACAGCCACAACATCATCGTCGCCGGCACCAACGAGGGCGACATGCAGGTGGCCATCGCCGCGCTCAAGGAGCGGCAGGGTGGCGTCTGTGTCGTGGCCGACGGCAAGCTGAGGGCGCTCGTGCCGCTGCCGATCGCAGGGCTCCTGTCCGACAAGCGCGTCACGGAAGTTGCCGAGGAAGTCAAGGCGCTGAAGACGGAATGGGCCGAGGCCGGCTGCACCATCCCTTACATGGCTTCAATTTGATTCCCCTATCGGTCATTCCGGAAATTCGCATCACCGACAAGGGCCTCGTGCTGGTGCCGCAAATGGAACTGACCTCGCTGTTCGAGTGAAGCGGCTTTCACGCATATCTCGATCTAACCGATTGAGACACCCACGATTTTTCCACGGCTGCCACATCGTGGAAAATAAAATCGATCTCGTTGAGATCGGCTTCCGCGCATTTGATGATCTCGCTCACTAACGCAACCGAGCGAGGTCCGATATGGCGAAGATGCGAGCTGTCGATGCGGCCGTGCGTATCCTGGAGAAGGAAGGCATTTCGACCGCCTTCGGTGTTCCCGGGGCCGCGATCAATCCGCTCTATTCGGCGCTGAAGAAGCGCGGCTCGATCCGCCACATCCTGGCGCGGCATGTCGAGGGCGCCTCGCACATGGCCGAGGGCTATACGCGGGCGAAGGCCGGAAATATCGGCGTCTGTATCGGCACGTCGGGGCCGGCCGGCACCGACATGATCACCGGGCTCTATTCGGCGATCGCCGATTCCATTCCGATCCTTTGCATCACCGGTCAGGCGCCGCGCGCGCGGCTCTACAAGGAAGACTTCCAGGCCGTCGACATCGAGTCGATCGCAAAGCCCGTGACCAAATGGGCGGTGACGGTGCGTGAGCCGGCGCTGGTGCCGCGGGTGTTCAGCCAGGCCTTCCATGTCATGCGCTCTGGCCGCCCTGGCCCGGTGTTGATCGACATGCCGCTCGACGTGCAGCTTGCCGAGATCGAGTTCGACGACGAGACCTATGAGCCGCTGCCGGTCTACAAGCCGACCGCGACGCGCAAGCAGGTCGAGAAGGCGCTGGAGATGCTCAACGCCGCCGAGCGGCCG
Organism: Bradyrhizobium sp. LMG 9283; assembly: GCF_045571415.1. Classification (NCBI taxonomy): domain Bacteria; kingdom Pseudomonadati; phylum Pseudomonadota; class Alphaproteobacteria; order Hyphomicrobiales; family Nitrobacteraceae; genus Bradyrhizobium; species Bradyrhizobium sp. LMG 9283. Next base: position 5,786,160 of record NZ_CP120691.1, on the reverse strand, counting down.
CTGATCGTTGCGGGCGGTGGCATCATCAACGCCGATGCCTCCGACCTTCTGGTCGAATTCGCCGAGATCGCCAACGTGCCTGTTGTCCCGACGCTGATGGGATGGGGCGCGATCCCCGACGACCACGTGCTGATGGCCGGCATGGTCGGGCTCCAGACCAGCCACCGCTACGGCAATGCCACGCTGCTCGAATCCGACTTCGTGCTCGGCATCGGCAACCGCTGGGCCAACCGTCACACCGGCTCGGTCGAGACCTACACCAAGGGCCGCAAATTCGTTCACGTGGACATCGAGCCAACCCAGATCGGGCGTGTGTTCAATCCCGATCTCGGCATCGTCTCGGATGCGAAGGCGGCGCTCGAGCTTTTCGTTGCCGTCGCCAGGGAGTGGCGCCGGTCAGGCAGGCTCCGCGAGCGCCAGGCGTGGCCCGCGGCCTGCCGCGATCGCAAGAAGACGATGCTGCGCAAGAGCCACTTCGACAACGTCCCGATCAAGCCGCAGCGCGTCTATGAGGAAATGAACAAGGCGTTCGGCCGCGACACGACCTATGTCACCGTGATCGGCCTGTCGCAAATCGCCGGCGCGCAATTCCTCGGCGTCTACAAGCCGCGCAACTGGATCAATGCGGGGCAGGCTGGCCCGCTCGGCTGGACGCTGCCGGCGGCGCTCGGCGTGCGTGCGGCGTGCCCGGAGCGCGAGATCGTCGCGCTCTCCGGCGACTATGACTTCCAGTTCCTGATCGAGGAGCTCGCGGTCGGCGCGCAGTTCAATCTGCCCTACATCCACGTCGTCGTGAACAATTCCTATCTCGGTCTGATCCGCCAGGCCCAGCGCGGCTTCGACATGGACTATCACGTCCAGCTCTCCTTCGAGAACATCAACGCGCCCGAGATCGGCGTTTACGGCGTCGACCACGTCGCGGTGGCCGAAGGTCTCGGCTGCAAGGCGATCCGCGTCACCGATCCCAAGGACACCCAGGCGGCCTTCGCCGCCGCGCGCGAATTGATGGCGAAGCACCGTGTGCCCGTGGTGGTCGAGTTCATCCTCGAGCGCGTCACCAATATCGCGATGGGCACCGAGATCGACAACATCGTCGAGTTCGAGGAGGTGCTGGACCTGCCGCTCGACGAGGTTGGGACCAAGCGGCCCGGCGTGCTGCAGCCGGCGGAATAGGGGAGAGCATCATGCTGAAATTCGCCGCCAACCTCACCATGCTCTTCAACGAGATGCCGTTCCTCGATCGCTTTGCAGCAGCGAAGGCGGCGGGCTTTGCCGGGGTCGAATATCTCTTCCCCTATGACTTCGACAAGGCCCAGCTGCGTGAGCAACTCGAGGCGCACGGGCTGACCCAGGTGCTCCACAATTTGCCGGCCGGCAATTGGGCCGGCGGCGAGCGCGGCATCGCGATCCTGCCCGATCGCACCGCCGAATTCCGCGATGGCGTGTTCCGCGCTATCGATTATGCCAAGGCGCTCGACTGCGACCAGCTCAACTGCCTCGTCGGCATCGCACCTGTCGACGCCGATCCGCGCGAGCTTCAGGAGACACTGGTCGGAAACCTGCGCTTCGCCGCCTCGACGCTGGCGCGGGAAAATATCAAGCTGCTGGTCGAGCCGATCAACACGCTCGACATTCCCAGCTTCTACCTCAATGGCACCCGGCAGGCGGTGCAGCTGATCTCGGAAGTGCGGTCGAATAACCTCTTCATCCAGTACGACATCTACCACATGCAGATCATGGAGGGCGATCTCGCCCGCACCATGCAGGAGTATCTGCCGCAGATTGCGCACATCCAACTCGCCGACAATCCCGGCCGGCATGAGCCGGGCACCGGCGAGATCAACTATCCCTTCCTGTTCCGCCATCTCGACGCGATCGGCTATCGTGGCTGGATCGGCTGCGAATACAAGCCGCGCACCACGACGCTGGAAGGCCTTTCGTGGCATGCGGCGCAGACGTTTGAGACGTAGCATCTAGCCCAGGCGAAGGTGCACTCCTTCTCCCGCTTGCGGGAGAGGGCTGGGGAGAGGGTTCTCTCCGCGATGGGACTCTTGCGGAGGCAATCCCAACGCTGAAAGAGCCCTCACCCGGCACTGCGTGCCGACCTCTCCCGCAAGCGGAAGAGGTGCACACCGAGCACGTGGATGGACTTACCCGGAACTGTTGCAGAGGAAAACGACTGACATGACCAACATCGGCTTCATCGGACTTGGCACCATGGGACGGCCGATGGCCGGCCATCTTCTGGCTGCGGGCCATCGCGTTCTCCTGCATGATGTCGCGCCGATCGCGCCGGAGCTGATTTCCGCCGGCGGCATCGCCTGTAAATCGGCCAAGCAGGTCGCCGAGGGGGCGGATGCCGTCATCATCATGGTGCCGGATACGCCACATGTCGAAGCCGTGCTGTTCGGCAAGGACGGGGTCGCGAGCGGTATTTCCAAGGACAAGATCGTGGTCGACATGAGCTCGATTTCGCCGCTGGCCACGAAGGAGTTCGCGAAGAAGATCGAGGCGCTCGGTGCGGACTATCTCGATGCGCCTGTCTCGGGCGGGGAGGTCGGGGCGAAAGCTGCGAGCCTCACTATCATGGTCGGCGGGCCGGAGCGGGCGTTTGGCACCATGAAGCCGATCTTCGACAAGATGGGCAAGAACGTCACGCATGTCGGTGCCAATGGCGACGGGCAGACGACGAAGGTCGCCAACCAGATCATCGTCGCGCTGACGATCGAGGCGGTGAGCGAAGCGCTTCTGTTCGCATCCAAGGCTGGTGCGAACCCCGCGCTGGTGCGCAAGGCGCTGATGGGCGGCTTCGCCTCGTCGCGGATTCTCGAAGTTCATGGCGAGCGCATGGTGAAGCGCAATTTCGATCCGGGATTTCGCATCGAGCTGCACCAGAAGGATCTCAACCTTGCGCTCGAAGGCGCGCGGACGCTCGGCCTCTCACTGCCGAGCACTGCAGTGGCGCAGCAATTGTTCTCGTCCTGCAGCGCCCATGGCGGCAAGGCCTGGGATCATTCGGCGATGGTGCGCGCGTTGGAACTGATGGCAGGCCACGAGATCGCTGCTATCTGATCTGTTACTCGGTAACGCTCTCCAGATGCGTGATGCATCTTTCGTCGCGGGGGAACCGGAACAATGCTCCGGCCCCGCGGGTTGAAGCTGCATAACAATCACTGGAGGCGTAAGAACATGAAAACCCGTCTTGCGATTACGTTGGCTGCTGCGTCGCTGCTGGCGTCGAGCGCAGCCTTTGCTCAATCGACCACCGCCCAAGGCGCTGCGGAAGGCGCGCGTGCGGGCGGCGACATCGGCGGCCCGGTCGGCGCGATGGTCGGCGGCACCGTCGGTGCGGCCGTTGGCGCAGGTTTGGAAATTCCGAATGCGATTCTGGGCGGAATCCCGCGCGATGATTCCGTGGTGATCCGCGAGCGCGTGGTGGTTGGCGAACCGTTGCCGCCCACCGTGGTGCTGCGCCCGGTGCCGAACTACACCCAGTATCGCTACGCGGTCGTGAACGATCGTCGCGTGATCGTCGAACCTCGCACGCGCCGCGTCGTCAGGATCATCGACTGATCTGCGCAAGCCAGACGCTGATAAATTGAGCCCTGCGGAGTGTCACTCCGCAGGGCCTTCGCTCGTCAGGACCGAATCGGCGCGAATCCAGGCGACGGCCCAATCTGCGGCGGCCGCGAGCACGAAGCCGAGGCAAGCGGTGAGCGCGTCGACCAGAAAATCCTCGAGCCGCGCATGGCGGCCGGGTGCCCAAAATTGCATCAGTTCGAGCACGCCGATCAGGACCACTGCAGCCGCTGCGGTCAGCAGGCGCCGCCGCCGGTAGGCAAGGCCGAAGGCCAGTCCCACCAGGATGAAGGCGAGCGCATGTTCACCGTCCTGACCGAGGTCGGAATGGGGCCGCAGGCCCGGTGGACCGAGGGTTGCGAATGTGACGGCGGCCGCGAGCAGCCAGGCAAAGGAACGAACCAAAAGGGACATGCGGCTCGCTTAGCACAGATTTGCAACGCGCCGAATAGTCCCGCCATCAGATCGATGTGTAGTTAATGACAAAATGTTAAAGTGGCTCGCGTACGCCGAGACCATGCATGAAGCGCTCCCGGATCTGCACGGGATCGCGGCGGGTGGTACCCACGCCCGGCTTATCGTCGATCCTGACGGCGATCAGGCTGGGCTCGGAGGCAGCCATCGCATCGTCGACCAGCCGCTCGAAATCCTCCTCGTCCGCGGCCCAGGCGCTGTTGGTGAGACCGGAGCCAATGGCGATCGCGACGATGTCAGCGACGTTCGCTGCTGGCGTCGGCTGCGCGCCGGTGATTTGGTAGATGCCATTGTCCATCACGATCATCGTGAGATTTTTCGGCTTCAGGGCTGCAATCGTCGAGAGTGCGCCGAGTTGCATCAGCAGTGAGCCGTCGCCTTCGAGCGCGAAGACGCGGCGGTCGGGCTGCGCCAGCGCCACGCCGAGTCCGATCGGGAAGGCGAGACCCATGCTGCCAAGCATGTAGAAATTCTGCGGGCGGTGACCGGCGGCCCAGAGATCGAAATTGGTGTTGCCGATGCCGCCAATGACGGCCTCTTCGTGCTGGAGCTTTGCGATCAGGCGCGAAGTCACATCGAAGCGGTTCATTATCTTGGTGTTGCGTGTGCTCATGGCCGGCCTCACTTGTCGAAGACCTTGCCGCCCGTGAGCAGCGGGTTGAGGATCAGCGCCACCGGCGCCTGCGTGGTGACGGCCTGCTTGATCGAGCGGTCGGCAATGAATTCGAGCTCGTCGAGCCGGGTGATGGTGTGGTGCTCCAGCGCCAGCGAGTCCAGCACCGGGCGCATGGTGCGGCAGACCAATGACTGGCCGTAATTGAACTCGCCGAGGGTGCCGCGCTCGGACACGAACATGATCAGCGGGATCTGGTAGGGCACTGCAAGGGAGGCGAGCACGTTGGCGAGCGTGGCAAAGCCGGAGGTCTGCATCAGCACCGCGCCGCGCCGTCCGCCCATCCAGGCGCCCGAGACGATGCCGACAGCCTCTTCCTCGCGGGCGGTAGCGAACGTGGTGAAGAAGGGATCGGCGTGCAGGCTCTTGATCAGCGGCGTCAGCACGCGATCGGGCACGTAGGGGATGAGGCTGACCGCGTTCCGCTTCAGCGTTTGCAGGACGATGCCGTGCCAGCTTCTGTCGTTGGCTCCCTGTGTCGCCTGGGGCGAGGTCTGTTGCTCCGCAATCGCCATTGCGTTCTCCCTAGGGCCGCGCATGCTTCTTGTTTGGCCGTCGCGGCAGTCTGCCGAACTTGACGCGGCGGGCGGGATTGTCAACATGTTCGGGCCGGTACCGTGATCTGCGCCAGATGGCCTGCCGCGACCGGCGCCGCCATGGCATAAGCGGTCTAACCAGAAAACGGGAGGGGCACGGACGGACGCGCGTCGCGCTGACCTTGCGGATCTCTCTCGAAAGAGCCGGAAGGGTCCTGATGTCCGTCAACAGCAAGCGCGTCGTCTACTCCAATTACTTGGCCAATCCGATCTATATCGAGATCCTGAAGGCGCGGCCTGACGTCCGGCTCGATCGCATCGAGAACAGCAGCCCCGAAGACGTCTATGCGCCGCTCCTCGGCGCCACTCATGTCTACCAAGTCGGCGCCGCCCGTGACGAGCTTGCCCCGCATTTCCACGTCGATGCCGCCTTCCTGAAGCGCACGCCGAATTTGCTGCTCGTTTCCAGCAACGGTGCCGGCTTCGACCCGGTCGACGTCGAGGCCTGCACGGCCGCCGGCATCGTGGTCGTCAACCAGTCCGGCGGCAACGCCCATTCCGTCGCCGAGCATGCGCTGGCGATGATGCTGACGCTGTCCAAGCGCATCATCCAGTCGGATCGCCGCCTGCGCCGCGAGCGCGACGTCAACCGTAACGAGCTCGTCGGCAACGAGGTCGAGCACAAGACCGTCGGCATTATCGGCCTCGGCAATGTCGGCCGCCGCATCGCCGCACTGTGCAAGGGCCTGCTCGGCATGAAGGTGCTGGCGTACGACCCGTATTTGTCGGCCGAGGTGATGGCCGAGCGGGGCGGGGAGAAGGTCGAGCTCGACGAGCTCCTGCGCCGCGCCGATTTCGTCTCGATCTCCTGCCCGCTGAACAAGAGCAGCCGCAACATGATCAGCGTGCGCGAATTTGCGCTGATGCAGCCGCATGCCTACTTCATCACGACGGCGCGCGGCTTCATTCACGATGAGGACGCGTTGCTCCAGGCGCTGCGCGACAAGCGCATTGCGGGGGCCGGCCTCGACGTCTGGTCCAAGGAGCCGCCGCCGCCGGAGCATCCTCTGCTCCAGTTCGATAACGTGCTGGCGAGCCCGCACACGGCAGGCGTCACCATCGAAGCGCGCCAGAACATGGGCCGCATCGCTGCCGAACAGGTGCTGGACGTGCTCGACGGCAAGCGCCCGCCGCGCATCATCAATCCCGAAGTCTGGCCGCGCTATGCGGAACGCTTCAAGCAGGCATTCGGGGTGACGCCGGGATAGGGAAGTGCGAAGAATCGAACCCGGAATCTCGAGATTCCGGGTTCGGCCCTGCGAGCCCCCGAAACGAGGGTGCGAAGAAAAACCGCGTCCCGACCTTGATCCGCGTCAAAATCTCCTTCCCCAGACCGGCCTAAATGGGATTAGAGTGCCGCCGGGGCTGACGGGGGCGTAGGAGGTCCCATGTCAACTTATGTCGTCAGGTTCATGAAGGACGTGCTCGGCGACTATGGCCGGCAGATCGAGGTGTGTCAGGGCACGCTCGAGATCGACGCCTCCGATGAGGACGAAGCCAGAGAGCGGGCCAAGGCGAAGTTTTGCAAGGATCAAGCCTTGCATCACTGGTCCCTGCATGCCGACCGCATCCAGGTGAGACCGGCTGACTTTCCGTCGTGAAGCCTATCGGCCGGGCGCCGTGATGGGCGGAGGCGCCGTCGTCCCCGCGCCGAGCGAGCGTTGCACCATGACCGTGTCGGCCCAGCGGCCGTGGCGATAGGCAACGCCGTAAAGCAGGCCGGCGCGCGCGAAGCCGAATTTCTCGTGCAGCGCCAGCGAGGGCGCGTTGTCGGCGTCGATGTAGCCGATCAACTGGCGGAAGCCGGCCGCCGCGCAGGCGTCAATCAATTCCTGGAGCAACAGCCGTCCGACTCCGCGGCCGAGATGGGCGTGGTGGACGTAGATCGAGTGCTTGGCCGTGTAGCGATAGGCCGGGCGCTTGCGGAACAGCACGGCATAGGCATAGCCGACGACCTCGCCGCGATAGGTCGCGACCAGATGCGGCAGCCGGGTCTGCTTCAGGTTCTTGCGCCGATCGCGCAGATCGTCCGGCTCCGGCGCACCGGTTCCCTCGATATCGCGCGGCACACCATTACGGACATGATGGCGATAGATCGCCAGCATCGCCTCGACATCGCTTTCGCGTGACGACCTGACCAGAACCGGTTCATCACTCGCGCGCGCAGCTGTTTCGTTCATCGGCACCTACTCTGCAACGACGTAAGTGTAGAGCCCGATGCGTCCGTTCGCATCGACCTCCTTGTAGACGCCCTGGATCTCGACGTCGAAGCCCGGGAACGTGTTGAAGCAGGTCTCGAACATCTTGAGATAGTCGATCATGGGCTTGGCCCGTTCCGTCAGCCGCTCGCCGGGCACAATGGTGGCGATGCCAGGCGGATAGACGACGAAGGGCGTGGTGGCGACGCGGCCGGCGATCGCCTCGATGGGCAGATAGTCGACATCATTCCGGAACAGATAGCGCGCGGCATCGCGGGGCGACATCGCGATCTCAGGCATGTGCTCGGGCATGAACTGCCGCGCCTGGAGTGCGCTGACATCGGCGGCACGGAAGAAGCGGTGCATGTCGCCGCAGAGGTCGCGCAGGCGCACACCGGCATAGCGCGCCTGCCGCCGCTGATAAAATTCCGGGATCGCGTCGGCCAGCAGCGCATTGTCGTCATGCAGCCGCTTGAACGCAACGAGGCCCGAGATCAGCGTGCCCGCCTTGCTCGCCTCGACGCCGGGCGTGAGCAGGAAGAGCAGGGAGTTGAGGTCGTTCTTCTCGGGGACAATGCGGTTTTCGCGCAGATATTGCGCGACGACCGGCGCGGGGATGCCGTGCTCGGCATAGGCGCCGGTCGCACGATCGAACCCGGGCGTGAGCAAGGTCAGCTTGTTCGGATCTGTCATGGCAAAGGCTTCCGCGAGATCGGGGAAGCCGTGCCAGTTGGCATCAGGAGAGAGCTGCCATAGCGCGGGATTGGTGGCGAGTTCGTCGGTGGACAGCGTTTCCCAAGCGACGTTGTGCGCGGCGCCGGGGCGGCTGACATCGGGAATGGCGATACGGTCGGGAACAAAGGGTTCGAAGAACCAGCGCCGGTCCGGATTCTGCTCCTTCTCCTCGAATTCCCGGCGCATCGCACGGACCTTCTTGCGCAGCTCGATTCCAAGCCGGATCGTGTCGTCCCACAGCACTTCGCCGGAGCGGCCCTTCATCATCTGCGCGCCGACGTCGAGCGAGGCGAACAGCGGATAGAAGGGGGACGTCGAGGCATGCTGCATGAAGCTCTCGTTGAAGCGGCGGTGCTCGACGCGTCGCTTCTGGCCGCGGATGTGACGGTCTTTGATGTGGATCTGGGAGGCCTGCGAGAAGCTCGCGAGTTGCTTGTGAGTCGACTGCGTCGCGATGATGCCAGGCGCCTCAGGGGCAAGGTTCGCAAGACCCATGGCGAAGCGGCCCGTATACAGCGGGTGAAACTTCATGAAGCCGGCCCAGGCTTCGTCGAACAGAATGTAGTCGCAGAGATGGCCGATGCGTTTGATGATCATATCGGCGCTATGGATCGAGCCATCATAGGTGCACTGCTCGATGACGGCGACGCGGAACGGCCGCTCCTTGCGCCAAGCATCGCGATCCTTCACGAGAGGATGGTTGCGGATCGCCTCGCGCAAGGCCTTTTCTTCGAGCGCATCCCAGCGCATCGGACCGATCAGGCCCCAGGCATTGCGGACCGTCGGGACGTAGACCGGAATGCCGCCATTTATCATCAGTGCGCCGTGATGGGCCGCCTTGTGGTTGTTGCGATCGAACAGCACGAGATCGCCGTCGGTGACCAGCGCCCCGAGCGCCACCTTGTTGGATGTCGATGTGCCGTCGAGGACGAAATAGGTTTTTTCCGCGCCGAAGATCTGGGCGGCCTCCTTCTGCGCCCTCAGCGCCGGACCCTCATGGGTGAGGAGGTCGCCGAGATCGAGCACGGAGTTGTCGAGGTCGTCGCGGAACACGGATTCGCCGAGATGCTCGACGAACACGCGCCCGATCGGGCTGCGGTTGTAGAACACGCCGCCATTGTGGCCCGGACAGGTCCAGAGCTGGTTGCCTTCCTCTGCGTAGTCGACCAGCGCGCCGAAGAACGGCGTCTTCAGCGTCTCGGCATATTGCTTCAGCCGGCTGATCAAGTTCTTGGCGATGAATGGAGGCGTCTCTTCGGACAGGAAGACATAGCCATCGATGAAATCGAGAACTTCGACCGGCAGATCCTCGAACCGCTTGCGCCGGATCAGCAGGATGATCGGGAAGTCGAGGCCCCGGCGGCGCATCAGATTGATCAGCGATGAGGTTTTGCCCTCCAGCCCCTTCTTGCCCCAGTCCACCACCATGCAGCCGATCGCGGCATCGGTCTGCACCGCCATCTCGGCATCCTCGAGCTTGCGGGCCCGGACCACCTCGAAGCCGGAGCGCTGGATCTCTTCGATGATCTGGTTGAAGCGGACGCCTTCGAGATCGTCGGCGTCGAACACAGGTGCGGCGAACAGGAAGTTGAAGCGCTTGAAATAGTCCATGTCGGATCCCGAATGTGCGAGAGGTACAGCTCTCGGCACATTCGATGACAGCTGGATGACAGGCCAGAGCCGCGGGAAGGTTCGCGTGCCTGCGGCTTCAGCCCAGCAGCTTGTCCAGCGTGATCGGGAAGCGACGGATGCGCTTGCCCGTGGCATGATAAACAGCGTTCGCTATCGCAGCAGGCACGCCGACGATGCCGATCTCGCCCAGCCCCTTGACGCCCAGCCTGTTGATCTGGTCGTCGGGCTCGTCGACGAAGATGACGTCGATGTCGTGCACGTCGGCATTCACGGGAATGTGGTACTCGGCGATGTTCGCGTTCATGATGCGGCCGAAGCGGTGATCCATCACCGTCTCCTCGTGCAGCGCCATTCCGATGCCCCAGACCACGCCGCCCATGATCTGGCTGCGGCCGGTCTTGGTGTTCAGGATGCGTCCGGCCGCGACCGCGCTCACGACCCGCGTGACGCGGATCACCCCGAGCTCCTCGTCGACCTTCACTTCGGCGAAGACGGCCGAATGCGTGTTGCGGGCGTGCGATTTGTCTTCTACGAACTGGTTGAGCTTCTGCTTTTCGATCCGCTCGAGCTTGCTCTGGCGCATGACATCCGCAATCGAGACGGCGGCTCCGTTGCCGGCGACCATGCCGTCGATCAGGGTGACGTTAGCGGCATCGACGTCAGCGAGTGGCGAGCCTGGCATCGCCTTGGCGAGCCGTGCCAGCTCCTGGCGAATGTCTTCGGCCGCTCCCAACACCGCGTGCGCGCTGGAGGCCGCCATCCAGGAGCCGCCCTCGACGGGTGCTTGCGGCAAGGTCGAATCGGCGAGCCGGACGCTGATGTTCTCGATTGGCAGCCCGAGGGCATCGGCCGCTACCTGTGCCACGATGGTGTAGGTGCCGGTGCCGATGTCGGATGCGGCGCAGGAAACCTCGGCATGGCCGTTGGCGGTCAGCACGATGCGGACGGCGACCGGCATCTGCAGCGCCTCCCACACCCCTGTCGCCATGCCCCAGCCGACCAGCTCCTTGCCGTCGCGCATGGAGCGCGGCGCGGGATTGCGTCGGTTCCAGCCGAAGGCTTCCGCGCCCTTGGCGTAGCATTGACGCAGCTGCTTGCTGGTGTAGGGCAGGTCTTCGCTTTGGTCGCGATCCGAGTAGCACTTCAGCCGCAGCTCGATCGGGTCGAGCTTGAGCGCGACGGCCAATTCGTCCATGGCGCATTCGAGCGCGCAGACGCCCGATGCCGCACCCGGCGCGCGCATGTCGCAGGGGGTGGCGAGGTCGAGGTGGACGAGCTTGTGGGAGAGGCGGCTGTTAGGGCTCTTGTACAGCTGCTCCCCCCAACCGGTATCGTTGCGCGCGAAATCCTCAAAGCGCGAGGTGACAGCAATGGCTTCGTGGGTGACGGCATCGAGCGTGCCGTCGGGCTTTGCGCCGAGCGCAACGTGCTCGATGGTCATTGGCCGGTAGCCCAGGCTGTACATCTGCTGTCGTGTCAGGACGACTCGGACAGACCGTTTCAGCGCAAGCGCGCCAAGCGTTGCCAAGACGACCTGGTGCTGCGGCCGCAAGCCTGAGCCGAACGCGCCTCCGACATAGGGCGAGAGCACGCGGATGTCGTCCGGCTTCTTTCCCAAGACGCTGCAGAGAAACTTCTGGACGTTCTGGACGCCCTGCGTCTTGTCATAGACGGTAAGCTTGCCGTTGCCGTCCCAGACGGCCGTCGTCGCATACAACTCCATCGGGTTGTGATGCTCGCTCGGAATGACATAGTCCGCCTCGTGATGGATGGCCGCCCGCGTCAGCGCTCCTGCCGCGTCACCGCGCGACTTGTGCGGCTGATCCACTTTGGCAGCTCTGCCGCGCTCGGATTCGAGATCGGTCGCAAACGCCTCCTGGTCGTATTCAACGCGAACACGGGTTGCGGCGAACTTGGCGGTTTCCCAATCCTCCGCCACCACCAGCGCGATCGGCTGGCCGTTGAACTTGATACTGTCGTCATAGAGCGGGCGGAACGGCGTGCCCTTCTCCGGCGCCACCTCGTCTTTCCAGGCTTCGTCCTTGTCGGCGAGGGGCGGGCGATGCGCGTGGGTGAGCACGTCGACCACGCCCTTCACCTTCAGCGCGTCGCTGGTGTCGAGGCGGGTGATGCGCCCGCGCGGAATGGTGGCCGCGACGACGAAGCCATGGAGGAGGTAGTCTGCTGCGAATTCGCCGGCATATTTGGCGGCCCCGGTGACTTTGGCCCGTCCGTCGACGCGCGACGTTGGTGTTCCGACATAGGCGTTCATCGGGCCCTCATGCGATCTTCTTGTGAGCTTGTGATTGTGGCGTGGCGCTTGTGGCCTGCATCAGCGTACGCACGACGGCGCGGCGCGCGAGCTCTATCTTGAAGCCGTTCTGCGAACGAGCGGTTGCTCCCTGCAGCAGCAGGTCGGCAGCGCGCCCAAAATGATCCGGCGTTGATGCCTGGCCGCGCAAAGCCGCTTCGGCCTCGAGGCTGCGCCAGGGCTTGTGAGCCACGCCGCCGAGCGCCAGGCGCGCTTCGCTGATTGCGTTGCCCTCCAGTTCGAGCGCGGCCGCGACCGAAACCAAGGCAAAGGCATAGGACAGCCGGTCGCGGATCTTCAGATAGCTGTAGTTCCGGGCAAAGCCGCGCGGCGGCAGCTCGATTGCGGTAATGATCTCGCCGCTACCGAGATTTGTATCGAGATGGGGCTTGTCGTCCGGCAGCCGATGGAAATCGGTCAGCGCGATGGTGCGCTGACCGTTGGCGCCTGCGATGTGCACGAGCGCTCCGAGCGCGGCCAGCGCCACGCTCATGTCGGACGGGTTGGTCGCGATGCAGGATTTGCTGGTGCCGAGGATTGCGTGGTTACGGTTGAGGCCATCGAGGGCCGAGCAGCCGGTGCCGGGGCTTCGCTTGTTGCAGGGCGTCGCCGTGTCATAGAAATAGGAGCAGCGCGTTCGTTGCATCAGGTTGCCGCCGACCGAGGCCATGTTGCGCAGTTGCGCGGAGGCGCCGGCCAGGATGGCGCTGGCGAGCAGGGGATAGCGCTGCTCGATTAGCGGATGGTAGGCGAGGTCCGAATTCGGCACCAAGGCTCCGATGCGCAGGCCGCCGTCCGCGGTCTCCTCGACGTCGCGGAGCGGCAGGCGGGAAATGTCGATCAGCCGGGAGGGCCGTTCGACATTCTCCTTCATCAGGTCGATCAGGTTGGTGCCGCCGGCAATCAGTTTTGCGCCTGGATCGGTGGCGAGCAGGCGGATGGCGTCGGGCACGTCGCTTGCGCGGGAATATTGGACGTTGTTCATGACCGGCTCATTGCCTGCTCGATCGCAGCCACGATGTTGGGGTAAGCGCCGCAGCGGCAGAGATTTCCGCTCATCAGCTCCCGGATCTCGTCGGCATCCCGCGCACGACCTTCGGCCAACAGGCCCGCGGCAGAGCAAATCTGTCCGGGCGTGCAATAGCCGCACTGAAAGGCATCATGCTCGATGAAGGCCTGTTGCAGGGGATGCAGCGTGCCGTCCTTGGCCAAACCTTCGATCGTCGTGATCTCAGCGCCATCCTTCATGACGGCGAGGGTCAGGCAGGAATTGACCCGTCTTCCGTCGACCAGCACGGTGCAGGCGCCGCATTGGCCGTGATCGCAGCCCTTCTTGGTGCCGGTCAACTCCAGACGGTCACGCAGGGCATCCAGCAGTGTGGTCCACGGCGCGACCTCGAGCGTGCGACTTGCGCCATTGACGACGAGACTGATCGGAATGCGTTCGGGGATTTGATCCGTGAGATCGGCCATGTTCTGTTCCCTGCAGAGAGGCCGAGCTGGGCAAGGATGCTGACGCGAGGATGGGTTGCCGCCGCTGGCCAATAGCGCCCAACGGATGACGGGATGCTTGGTTCCCGGCCGGGTCTCGCGGTCCCGACGAGGTCAGCGCTTCGCCTCGCCGAACACCACGGTCGGGACGGCACGGTTGACGATCTCGCGCAGCGCGAAGCTCGACTGCACCCGCGCGACGCGGGGCAGGCGGGACAGCTCGGTCCGGTGGATGCGCTCGAAATCCTGGATGTCGCGGGCGAGCACGATCAAGATGTAGTCGTCGGTCCCCGACATCAGGAAGCAGCGCACGACGGACGGACACTTCACCACCTCCGCCTCGAACGCCTTCAGTGCATCGTCGCTCTGGCTCTCCAGCGCAATGCGAACCAGCACGGTAGTGGTGAGACCAAACTGGGCGAGGTCGAGCGCGGCCTGGTAGGACTGGATGTAGCCGTCGTCCTCCAGCGCCTTCTGCCGCCGCGCTAGCGCCGTGCTCGACAGGCCGACCTTGTTGGCAAGGTCGGTGTGGCTGGCTCGCGCATTGGTCGTGAGTTCCGCGAGGATGGCAAGGTCTTTCCGGTCGAGGGCCAAGGTTTCGTTTCCAGCGTCAAAGGACGTTTCCGCGCCGGAAACCGGCGCGGGCGCAGCCAAACTAGCGGATATTTGCACGAAACCAAACCGACCCTCTCGCTACGATCAACAATGGAATCAACGCATTGGCGAGGGAGATCAAGATGCGCGTCGGTGTGCCCAAGGAGATCAAGGTGCAGGAATATCGCGTCGGGCTCACCCCGGGCGCCGTCCGCGAATATGTCGCCGCCGGGCACCAGGTGACGGTCGAGACCGGTGCCGGCAGTGGCATCGGCGCGTCTGACGAGGTGTATCGGCGGGCGGGGGCGTCCATCGCCGAGACCGCCCGCGAGATCTTTGCCAAGTCCGATATGATCGTAAAGGTGAAGGAGCCGCAGAAGAGCGAATGGGCCCAGCTCCGCGAAAACCAGATCCTGTTCACCTATCTTCATCTTGCGCCGGATCCGGACCAGGCCAAGGGCCTGATCGCTTCCGGTTGTACGGCGATTGCCTATGAAACCGTCACCGATGCGGCCGGCCACCTCCCCCTGCTCGCGCCGATGAGCGAAGTCGCCGGCCGCCTCGCCATCGAGGCCGCCGGCGCCGCGCTCAGGCGTTCGGCCGGAGGCCGCGGTGTGCTGCTTGGAGGCGTGCCCGGCGTGCAGCCGGCACGCGTCGTCGTGCTCGGCGGGGGCGTGGTCGGAACGCAGGCTGCGCGCATGGCCGCGGGCCTCGGTGCCGAAGTCACCGTGATCGACCGCTCGCTTCCGCGCTTGCGCGAGCTGGACGATCTCTTTGCCGGACGCGTGCGCACCCGTTTCTCGACCATCGAGTCGGTCGAGGAAGAGGTGTTCGCCGCCGACGTGGTGATCGGTGCAGTGCTGGTGCCCGGCGCCAGTGCGCCGAAGCTTGTCACGCGCGCCATGCTGAAATCGATGCGGCCGGGGGCCGTCCTGGTCGACGTCGCGATCGACCAGGGCGGCTGCTTCGAGACCTCTCATCCGACCACGCACGCTGAGCCAACCTACGAGGTTGACGGCGTCGTGCATTATTGCGTCGCCAACATGCCGGGCGCCGTGCCGGTGACCTCGAGCCAGGCGCTGAACAATGCGACGCTGCCGTTCGGCCTAATGCTCGCGAACAAGGGTTTTGCGGCGGTGCTGGAAAATCCTCACTTGCGCAACGGGCTCAACGTGCACCGCGGGCGGATTACGAACAAGGCGGTGGCGGAGAGTCTAGGGCTGGAGTTCGCACCGGTGGGGAGCGGGCTGGCGGCGTAAGAAAGACTGACCTTGGCGTCCGCGGAGCACGCTTTCTTCCCTTTCTCCCTTTGTCATCGCGGCGCCATCAATGCCTCACCCCTTCGTCAGCCTGTACTGCCCCAGATCCGGATCGTGCGTCATCCGCCAATAATCCACGAACCGCCACGGCATCGCCGAGAACACGCGGCCGCTTGAATTGCGGTAATACGTTGTCATGCCCGGATGGGTCCAGATCATGGCCTCGTGCTCGGCATCGACCTTGCGGACATAGTCATCGAGCACGTCCTGGCGGACGTCGATCGCGGCGACGTTCTGCTCGATCATGCTGGCGAGACACGCCGAGATGTAGCGGCTCTGGCATTCCGACTGGAAGATGACGCTGCCGCCATGCGCGGGCCCCGAGTTCGGGCCGAGCATGCAGAAGAAATTTGGAAAGCCCGGCACGGTGAGGCCGAGGAACGCGGTCGGGTTGTCGTTGCGCCAGGCTTGGCGCAAATCCTTGCCATCGCGGCCGCATATGTTGAGGCGCGCCGCCATCTCGGTGACCTTGAATCCGGTGGCGACAACGATAATGTCGGCCGGGCGCTGCTTGCCGTCGGCGGTGACGATGCCGCTTGCGTCGAAACGATCGATCGTGTCGGTGACGAGCTCGACGTTCGGCCGTGTCAAGGTCTTGAACCAGTTGTTGTCGAGCAGGATCCGTTTGCCATAAGGCGGATAGGTCGGCACGCATTTCTCGATCAGGTCCGGTCGGCCCTGCAGCTCCGAGAGGATGAAGTCCGTCAGCTCCTGCCGATGCCGGTCGTTGCCCTTGTTGACAGCGCGCTCCGGGTGCGGCCAGGCCGGGTCCTTGCGCAGGAACGGCAGCAGGCCGTCGCCATAGCGCCAGAACATGTTGAAGCGGTACCACTGCACATAGAACGGCAGATGCGCGAGCAGCCAACGCGCGCCCTCGCTGATCGGATCGGAATAGCCTTTCACCGGTCGTGCCCATTGCGCGCTGCGCTGATAGACCGTGACGGAGGCGACGCGACCGACGATCGAGGGCACCAGTTGCATCGAGGTCGCGCCGGTGCCGATCACGGCGACATGCTTGCCGTCGACGTTGATGCCGTCCGACCAAAGTGCCGAATGCAGTATCGTTCCTTCGAACTTCTCCTCGCCTTTAAAGCGCGCGCGGGAGGGATCGTTGAGCTGGCCGATGGCTGAGACCAGCGCGGTGGATTCGAAGGTCTCTTCGCCG
Source organism: Bradyrhizobium sp. LMG 9283 (assembly GCF_045571415.1). NCBI lineage: Bacteria > Pseudomonadati > Pseudomonadota > Alphaproteobacteria > Hyphomicrobiales > Nitrobacteraceae > Bradyrhizobium > Bradyrhizobium sp. LMG 9283. Next base: position 5,769,393 of record NZ_CP120691.1, on the reverse strand, counting down.
TCCCCGGTCTTCAGCGTCGAAATCCAGCGCCGCTTGCCCTCGTCCCAGCGTGACGAGGTCAGCTCGGTGTTGACGCGCAGATGCTTGCGGATGCCGTATTCGTCCGCGACCTTCAGCAAATAGCCGAGCAGCTCCTCACGCTGGCAGAAGTAGCGCGTCCACGCATTGCGCGAGCCGAACGAATAGGAATAGGAATGGTTCGGCGTATCGACGCCGCAGCCGGGATAGCGGTTGATCCACCAGGTACCGCCGAGCTCGGCGTTCTTCTCGACGATGGTGTAGGGGATGCCGAGATGGCCGAGTGCCACGCCGAGCGCGATGGCGCAGACGCCGGCGCCGACGATCAGCACGTGCTGTTCTGCAACCTTCTCGTCGGAAGGGCGCGTCGTCCAGCGCGCCTCGCGCGGCACAAAGCCCATCTCCTCGCGCATCAGGGGCGCGTATTCAGGCGCGACGTTCTCGCCGAGGCAGGCGCGCATCATCTTGAGCAGCAATTCCGCGCCAGGGTCGGTGATGACAGGCTTTGGCGTGCCGTCGGCAAACAGCTCGACCACGGCGGCGCGGATTTCGTCCTGGATCGCCTTTGGCACGCCGGCCTCGGGATCGGGAATGAGGCGGATGTCGCGCTTGGGCAAATACGGCGGCTCGAGCCATTTTTCGTCACCCGTCATGTGCACCAGCACCATCAGCAGGCAGCGGATATCGCCCTCGGCGATAGCAGAGGCGAGGTCGAGCGGCTTGTGCGGAGATTCGATGTTCATGGCGTATCCTGATCTCCGGGTGAGCTGAAGAGGCCGCGCGTCATCAGCTTGCGATAGGCGGAGATGACGTGATCGGGGACGGCCGTGACGCCGCCTTGCGAATAGGAATAGCGGCGACTGAGATAGCCGCGCGCGCCCATCAGCATGTGGACGATCGCCTCGAATTCCTCATCGCTGTAATCCTCGATCGCGCCGGCAAGACGAGCCCGGCGCAGGATGCGGACATAGGCGACCGAGATGTTGTCGAGATGCTTCTGGTAACCGATCGGTGCAAAGAACTCGGCCTCGTTGAGGATGCGCAGGAATTCCGGAACCTCGCGGATGAAGTCGAAGAAGGCGGAGAAGCGCTCGATCTCCTGCCGCGCCGCGTGCGCATTGCCGGTGCGGGCGCGGATGAACGCGACCATGCCGAGGCCGATCTTGGGCAGCAGCTGATCGAGCAGCTCCTGGCGGTTCTCGAAATGATTGTAGAAGGTGCCTTGCGCGACACCGGCCTGCTCGGTGATGCGGGCCACGGAGGCTTCGGCATAGCCATATTTGCCGACGACTTTCGTCGCGGCGTCGAAGATCTTCTGCTTGGTCCAGGCGTTGCGCTCGACCCGGTTGAGCTTTGTCACCTTGGCGTTCACTTGCGTCATTCAGACGTCTCCAGCTCGGCGCGCAGCACGCGCTTGAGAATCTTTCCGCTTGGGTTGCGCGGCAGGCTGTCGCGAATGATCAGCTGTTTCGGCACCTTGAAGCTCGCCAGCCGCGTGCGGCAGTGCTCCGTGAGGGCAGGGAGCTCGAGGCTTGCGCCTTCGGCGAGCACAACGATCGCGACCGGGCGCTCGCCCCAGTACGCATCGGAGAGGCCAATCACCGCAACCTCGCGTACCTCAGGCAGATCGTAGATGACGCGTTCGACCTCGGAGGATGCGATGTTCTCGCCGCCGGAGATGATCATGTCCTTCTTGCGGTCGGTCAGGTAGAGAAAACCCTCGTCGTCGAGATAGCCGACGTCGCCGCTGCGAAACCAGTCGCCGAAGAACGCAGAAGCCGTCTTTTCCGGATCCTTCCAATAGCCGCGCGTGATCTTTGGTCCGCGCAGGCAGATCTCGCCATTGACGTTCGGCGGCAGCGTCCTGCCGTCCTCGTCGCGGATTTCGATTTCGACATGGGCAATGGCGCGGCCCGTGGAGCCGATCTTCTCGATCTCGCGGCCGGCCTCCATGAAAGTGTCGCCGCCGACGGTCTCGGTGAGGCCATAGGCGTCGATGTAACGCGCGTTGCGGAAGTATTCGGAGAAGGCGCGAATGCGTACCTCCGGTGTCTTCTCGCCGCCGCCGATCGCCCATTTCAGGCTGGAGACGTCGTAGCGATCGCGGGTGGGGCAGGTCAGCATCGCCGTGGTCATGACCGGAGCGAACCAGGCGGCGTTGAGCTTATCCTCGGCGATCGCCGCGAGCGCCGTCTCAGCCTCGAAATTGCGTTCGATGCGGATGAAGCCGCCTTGCCAGAGCACGGCGATGCCGGGCAGGTCGAGCGCGCCGACATGATAGAGGGGGCCGACGACGAGAAGCCGCGTCTCGGCAGTGAGGCCCAGCGCGATCGTCTGGTCGGCCGACTTCCAGTAGAAATTATCGTAAGAGAGCATCACGCCTTTGGGACGGTCGGTCGTGCCCGATGTGTACATCAGCCGCATCAGGTCTGCTGGCTGGCGCACATGCATCGGTGCGGGCGCAGCATTGCCCGCGAGACGCGTGACGCTTTGCTGCGCGGCTTCGTCGAGCACGACGATCCTCGCGCCCGCGGCATTTGCCGCCAATTCCTCATCGACGATCAGCAGGCGCGCGCCGGCATTGCCGACGATGTAGTCGACCTCGTCGCGCGAGAGGCGGAAGTTGATCGGCAGGAACACCGCGCCGAGATGGCTTGTCGCGAAGAGGAGCTCAAGAAAGGCCGCGCTGTTCTTCATCAGCACGGCCACGACATTACCGGCACCGATGTCTTGGGCGGCGAGCCGTCCGGCGACCTTGCGGACGCGTGCATCAAGGACGGCGTAGGGAATCTCCTCGCCGCGATATTTCAGCGCGGGCCGCGCCGGGGTGCGCCGGGCGTGAAAGGAGATGAAGCTCGACAGATTGATCATTTTCGCTGGTTTCGGGCCGATCGCCGCTTGTTTGCTCTGCTATGAATTCTGACTCATAATTCATTTTTGGCTTGACGTCACCCCCTGCGTCTGAAATCCTTGGGAATACGGAGACGGGACGATCTCCGGCAAGGGACCAGGAAAACGCCGACCCGAAAGAGGGAGGGGAAAATGAAGAGAACCCGCACGCCGGGCATCAGCCGCCGTTCAACACTGGCGCTGATGGGCGCCGGTGCGATGACATTTGCCGCGCCCTGGGTGGCGCGCGCCCAGGCCAAAACCATCAAGATCGGCATGCCGACGATTCTGTCGGGCCGCGTCGCGCAGCTCGGCACATCCTCGCGCAATGCGGTGATGCTCGAGGTCGAGAAGGTCAACGCCGCCGGCGGTCTCGCCGGCCGGCAGATCGAGATGGTGATCCGCGACTCCAAGGGCCAGCCGCAGGAAGCCGCCCGCGTCGCGCGCGAGCTCGTCAACACCGATGGCTGCGAGCTGATGATCGATGCCGAGGCCTCCTCCGGCGCCTTCGCGGTGCATGAGGTCGCGCGCGATCTCGGCGTATTCTGCATCCACACCAATTCGGAGACCTCGGCGCTGACCGCGGATCCCAAGCAGCACATCCCCAACGCGTTCCGTACCGCGCGACAGGGCGTGCACGACTCGATCGTCGGCGGCAGCTATGCCGCGGCGATCGCCAAGGCGAAGGGCCTAAAGAAATGGGCAACCTGCTCGCCCGACTATGCCTATGGGCGCGACACCACGGCGGAGTTCACGCTGTACCTCAAGCGTTTTGCGCCCGAGGTCGAGATCATCAGCGAGTCCTGGCCGAAGCTGTTTCAGCCTGACTACACCGAAGTGGTCACCAAGATCCTGCAGGCCAAACCGCAAGCGCTCTATTCCTGCCTGTGGGGCGGCGATCTCACGTCCTACATCGATCAGGCCAACATCTACGCGATGTTCGGCCAGATGGAAGTGTTCGCGGTCAATATGGCCGACTACACCGCGCTCACCGTGGTGAAGAACCTGCCCAAGGGCATCCACTCCGGCAACCGCTACATCAAGACCTTCCCCATGACGCCGGAGAATGCCGCCTGGGGCGATGCCTACAAGGCCAAGTATAATGAATATCCGACCAACTGGTCGTGGGAGAACGCCACCGCCATCATGCTGATGGCGGAAGCCGCGAAGAGGGCGAACTCAGCCGACGGCAAGAAGATCGCAGAGGCGCTGAAGGGCCTCACCATCAAGTGCCCGTTCGGCGCCGACGGCACCGTGACGATGCGCGGCGACGATCACACGCTGGTCGGCTACGCCATCGGCTGGGGCACCACGATCCCCCAGGAGCCTTATGTCCCCGAGGTCAAGGCCGGCGACTGGAAGACCATCTTCGAGCTCGAAGCCGAGTGGAAGAAGAGCAAGGGCTACACCTGATCTGATGCGCGGCGGAGGCGGACGACCGTTTCCGCCGTTTTCGTTTGGCCTTCGCGCCACATCAGGCGCGCTGCAATGAAAGTGCTCCCGTGGATCTCGACGCGCTCGCCGGCTGTCTTGCCAGTTCCGCCTGCCTGGTGACGCAGACCACCAGCGGCCTCATCATCGGCATGCTGCTGTTTCTGGTCGCGGTCGGGCTGACACTGATCTTCGGCGTGCTCAAGGTGGTCAATTTCAGCCACGGCGCCTTCTACATGTTCGGCGCCTATTTTGCGATGACCGCCTATCAGCTCACCGGCAGTTTTGCGCTGGCGATGCTCGTGGGCGCGGTCGGTACCGCGATCCTCGGCCTGGTTTTCGAACGTGTCTTCATGAGCCGCGTCTACGGTGCCGACGTGTTGATGCAGCTTCTCGTCTGCTACGCCTTCGTGCTGATCTTCGATGACCTGGTGCGCATCATCTGGGGACCCGAGTTCAAGGCGATGGGCATGCCGTCTGCGTTCCAGGTGATGCCGCTGTTCATCGCCGGCGGCGTGGTGCCGCCTTATTATCTGTTGCTGATCGGCGTCGCGCTGGTCGCGGCCATCGTGCTCGGCATCGGCCTGTCGCGCAGCCGGATCGGCAAGGTGATCCGTGCTGCCGCGCATAATCCCGGCATGGTGTCGGCGCTCGGCATCAACACCGGCCTGATCTATGGCGGCGTGTTTGCGCTCGGCGGCATGCTGGCGGGCCTGGCCGGCGCGCTCGCCGCCCCGGTGCGGTCGCTCACTCCCGGTATGGGATTTTCCGTGCTGATTGAATCCTTCATCGTCACCGTGATCGGCGGTATGGGCTCAATCCTGGGCGCGTTGATCGGCGCGCTGCTGCTCGGCCTCATCAGGTCGTTCGGCTCGCTCGGCTTTCCACTGTTCACGGAAGGGCTGATGTATCTGTTCATGGTGATCGTGCTGGTCTCCAAACCCACCGGCCTGTTCGGCAAGGAGGCGGCATGACCGAGCTTGAGGCCGGCCGCGCGCAAACCCTCGTGCCGGTGCGGAGCGGCGCCGTGCTGCAACGTTATCGCGACGTCCTGATCGCGCTGATCGCCTTCGCCGTGCTGGCGAGCCTGCCACTGTTCACAGGCAGCAAGGCTCTGCTGGATTTCGTTATTCGCTGCTCGGCCTACGGCCTGTTCGCGACCTCGCTCAACCTGCTGGTCGGCTACACCGGCCTGACCTCGTTCGGGCACGGCATGTTCTTTGGCCTTGGCGCCTACAGCTTCGGCCTGATCATGCAGAAGCTCGGTGTGCCGATTCCGGTGGCCTTCGTCGCGACGCTCGCGATCACGGCGGTGGTCGCGGCCGTCATCGGCGCGATCTGCGTGCGGCTCAAGGAGATCTATTTCGCTTTCGTCACGCTCGCCTTCCAGATGCTGATCCACTCGACCATTTTGTCTTGGGCCTCCTTCACCGGCGGAGACCAGGGCCTGCGCGGCGGCATTCCGCGCCCGGCGTTCCTCGGCATCGACCTGTCCAATCACGTCCATCTCTACGTCGCGAGTTGTGCGCTGCTGATCCTCGGTCTACTTGCGATGCGCCAGATCGCGCAATCGCCGTTCGGCTATACGCTGCGCATGATCCGCGACAACGCCGCGCGCGCGAGCTTCCTCGGCATCGATGTCTGGCGGGCAAAACTCACTTTGTTCGTGCTGGCGGCGCTGTTCGCGTCGATGGGCGGCATGGTGATGGCGCTGTTCGTCTCCGGCGCCTATCCGGAATTCGCCTATTGGACCATCTCGGGCGAAGCCATCTTCATCAATATGCTCGGCGGCGTCTCGACCTTCCTCGGCCCGATGGTCGGCACCGTGCTGCTGCTCCTGCTCAACGACACCGTGACGCGCTTTACCGAGTATCACGGTATCGTGCTCGGTGTCGTCATCCTGTTCTTCGCGCTGGGTCTGCGCAAAGGCCTGCTCGATTTCTTTGCCGAATGGTACGCGCACCGGCGCGAGACAGGCGAGGAGCGCTAGTCATGCTCGAGATCCGCAACCTCGCAAAATCCTTCGGCGGCGTGAAGGCGACCAACGACGTCACACTGGATTTTCCTGACGGCTCGCTCACGGCCGTGATCGGTCCGAATGGCGCCGGCAAGAGCACGTTCTTCAACCTGATCACCGGCGCCTTGAGGGCGGATTCCGGACAGGTGCTGCTCGATGGCGTCGATCTCGCCGGCCGCTCGCCGCCGGAGATCGTGCGTCACGGCATCGGCCGCGCCTTCCAGGTCGCCAGCATCTTCAAGTCGCTGACGGTGCAGGAGACCATGCTGGCCGCGGTGAGCGCGGACCAGCGCACCTCCGCGGTCCTGCACAAGCGCTTTCCATTGCCAGAGGCGCGCGATCGCGCCGAGCATGTGATGGAGCTGCTGGGCCTCGCCGGCAAGCGTCATCGCACCGCCGCCACTCTCTCCCATGGCGACCAAAAGCTGCTCGATATCGCGCTGGCACTCGTGCTCGAACCGAAGGTGCTGCTGCTGGACGAGCCGACCGCCGGCATGGGGCCGGAGGAGCGCTGGCGTATGATCGACAAGGTGCGCGAGCTCTGGGAGAGCCAGAGGATCACCGTCGTCTTCATCGAGCACGACATGGATATCGTGTTCAAGATCGCCCCGAAGATCGTCGTGCTTTGCTACGGCCGCATCCTCGCGACCGGCACGCCCGACGAGATCCGCAACAACAGCGCCGTGATCGACGCCTATCTCGGCACCGAACATGCGGGAGCCGCCGCATGAGCGCCGCCGTCATCGAAGTTGCCGATCTCGACGTCTATTACGGCACCAGCCAGATCCTGTTCGGCGTCGGCCTTTCGGTGCGGCAGGGCGAGACCATGGCGTTGCTCGGCCGCAATGGCGCCGGCAAGTCGACGACCATGAAGGCGATCATGGGCCTCGCGCCGCCGCGACGCGGCACAGTCAGCCTGCGCGGCGCGGTGATCTCCGGCCAGAAGCCGCACACCATCGCGCGCGCGGGTCTCGGCTTTGTGCCGGAGGATCGCCAGATCTTTCCGGAGCACACGGTCGAGGACAATCTCGTCATCGGTCGCAAGAAGGGACCGGAGGGCCAGGATGAATGGCCGGTCAAGCGCATCTATGAGGTCTTCCCGCTCTTGGAGCCGCTATGCTATCGCATTGCGGGGCGCCTCTCCGGCGGCGAGCAGCAGATGCTGGCGATCGCGCGCACGCTGATGGGCAATCCGGCGCTGCTACTGCTGGACGAGCCGAGTGAGGGGCTGGCGCCGATCATCGTGCAGCGGATCGGTGAACTGTTGCGGCAGCTCCGCCAGCTCGGCTCGACCGTGTTGATCGCCGAGCAGAACATGCATTTCTGCCTGGGCCTCGCCAGCCACGCCACCGTCATCGACAAGGGCCAAATTGTCTATGCCGCCGGGATCGACGAGCTGAAGGCCAACGACGCCATCCGCCGCCGTTATCTCGCCCTGTAAGCCGAGCGCCGGTGCCCAAATAGGGCTGAAGAAGAAAACTATTGCCGTGGCGCTGCCGCGAGGAAGGAGTTTCCCTTCCGGAGGGCAAAAACGCCAATCGCTTCCATTGCTGTTTGGGGCCGAAACGACGACATTTCTGCCAGAAATTGATGGATCGGCAGCTATGGAACGCACCGCATTTGAGCCCTTTGGCGAGCAGCTGGTGTCCGCAACGGACGCCCAGCCGAAATCGCGCGCCTCCAAGGTTCTGCTGCGGGCCGGTACCACGCTGTTCTGGTCGCTGGTCGCGGGCATCGTGCTGGCGCGTGCGGCCTTCTTCGAGCCGGGCATCTATGACGGCTTCAGCCGGGTCGCCTCGCTCGCCAAGAATCTGATCTTCTAAGGCCCGCCTGATCTTCCAAGCCTGATTATTCCAGGCCGAGGACAGAACTTCCCTCGGCCCTGATATGTCGAAAACATATTTCCCAATCGGGTCGCGCTGCGTATAAATCCTTCTCCTCCGGGAGAAATTTGTGTCGCAGAATCAAGCATCCAGCCCGGCCGATTCCAAGCCGGCCAGCGCCGTCAGCCGCATTGCGGCGCTGATTCCGGGCATCCTCCTCTGCATTCTCGTCGCCGGCGTCTCGGCCCTGCTGGAGCGGGCGGAACTGGGCGTGTTCGAGCATCCCTATGTCGAGGCGCTCGTGATGGCGATCCTGCTCGGCATGGCGCTGCGCAGCTTCTGGAAGCCGGCCCCGCGCTGGCAGGCCGGCATCGCTTTCAGCGCCAAGCAGCTCCTTGAAGTCGCGGTCATGCTGCTCGGCGCCTCTATCAGCTTTGCCGCCATCGCCGCCTCGGGCATCGCCCTGCTGGCTTCGATCGCGGCCGTCGTCGTGGTCGCGCTCTGCGTCTCCTTCGGCGTCAGCCGGCTGCTCGGCCTGTCGACGCGTCTCTCGATCCTGATCGCCTGTGGCAACTCGATCTGCGGCAATTCCGCGATTGCGGCCGTGGCGCCGATCATCGGCGCCAACAATGACGAGATCGCATCCTCGATTTCCTTCACGGCGATCCTCGGCGTGATGATGGTGCTGGGCCTGCCGCTGCTGATCCCGCTGCTGCAGCTGTCCGCCACGCAATACGGCATCCTCGCCGGTCTCACCGTTTACGCCGTGCCACAGGTGCTTGCGGCGACGGTGCCGGCCGGACTCGTCTCGACCCAGATCGGCACGCTGGTGAAGCTGATGCGTGTCCTGATGCTCGGCCCGGTCGTCGTCGGCCTCTCGCTGGTCGCCTCGCGCTGGCAGGCCGATGCCAAGAAGACCAATGTCGGCTTCTTTCGCTTAGTGCCGTGGTTCATCCTCGGCTTCCTCGCGCTCGCGACCTTGCGCTCGCTCGAGATCGTGCCGCCCACGGTGGTCGGACCGGTGACGAAGATCACAGGCTTCCTCACCGTGGTGTCGATGGCCGCCCTCGGACTCGGCGTCGACGTGCGCGTGCTGGCCAATGTTGGCGGGCGGGTGACCGCGGCCGTGACGCTGTCGCTGATGCTGCTGCTCGGGATCAGCATCGCATTGGTGCACTGGTTCAAGTGACGGAAACGAAGCTCGCGCACTCCCTCTCCCCGCAAGCGGGGCGCGGTAAGTCAAATCACATCCGCCAGCGAGTGTCCGTGCAGCTCGATGTTGAGCCCCTGCATGCCCATGTCGTTGATCTCGCCGCCCATCGCCTTGAGGCTTTCCTCGCGGATCAGCGACATCAGCCCGCGGCGCAGCGCCAGGAATTCCGACGACATCATCATGGATTGCTGCCGCGGCCGCTCCAGTGGAATCGGAATCTCCGCCTTGATCGAGCCGGGACGGGCGGTCATGCAGTAAACGCGGTCGGACAGGAAAATGGCTTCATCGATGTCGTGGGTGACGAACAGCACCGAGATCTTCAGCCGTTGCCACATATTGGTGAGGATCTGCTGCATGATGACCCGCGTCTGCGCGTCGAGCGCGCCGAAGGGCTCGTCCAGCAGCAGCACCTTCGGTCCCGTCGCCAGCGCGCGGACGATCCCGACACGCTGCTTCATGCCGCCGGAGAGTTTTTCCGGATAATGCTTCTCGAAGGCCTCCAGCCCCGCCAGCCCGAGCAGGGTGCGCGCGGCGCGCTCGCGCTGGGAGCGCGGCATGCCGCGCATCTTTAGGCCGAACTCGACATTCTCCCGCACGGTCTTCCAGGGAAACAGCGAAGATTGCTGGAACACCATGCCGCGCTCGGCGCTGGGGCCGTTGACACGTTCGCCATCGACGGTGACGATGCCCGTCGTCGGCTTGAGGAAGCCGGCGACGGCGTTGAGCAGCGTCGATTTTCCGCAACCGGAGGGGCCGACGATCGAGACGAACTCGCCGGGCTTCACATGGATTTGCGTATCGATGACGGCCTGAACCGATCCCTCGATGGTCTCGTAGGCGAGGGAGAAGTTCTTGACTTCGATATGGCCCTTCGACGTGTTCGCAAGCATCTCGCTCATGTCGACCTCCACGGCATCACCAATTGTCCGGCGCCGCGGATCAACAGGCTCGATCCGAGGCCGAGCACGCCGATCGCGATCATGCCGAGCGCGATGTCGGCGTATTGGACCAGCGAATAGGCCTCCCAGGTGAAATAGCCGATGCCGTACTGGCCCGAGATCATCTCGGCGGCGATCAGCGACACCCAGGCGACGCCCATGCCGACGGTGAGGCCGGTGAAGATGTGCGGCAGCGAGGCGGGGAAATACACCTCGCGGAAGATCGAGCGCTCGCGCGCGCCGAGACATTGCGCCGCGCGCACCAGCACCGGATCGACCAGCGACATGCCGTGCAGCGTGTTGACCAGGATCGGGAAGAACGAGCCGAGGAAGGTGATGAAGACGATGCTCTGCTCGTTGGTCGGCCACAGCATGATCGCCATCGGCACCCAGGCGATCGCCGGGATCGGCCGCAGCACCTCGGCGACCGGGAAGATCACCTCATGCACCAGCTTGAAGCGTCCCATGATGAGGCCAAGCGGCACCCCGATGATCGCGGCCAGCGAGAAACCGATGAGGATGCGCCGGCAGCTGAGCAGGATATGTATCAGGAATTTGGGATCGTGCATCGCCTTGGTGAAGCTCGCATAGACCGCGAGCGGCGAGGGCACGTTGGTGAAGCGCACGAAGAACACGACGCGATAGGTCGTGAGCAGATGCCAGACCAGGAGGAAGGCGAGCAGCGAAATCAGACCGATCGCGGTCGCGCGCAGCCGGCCCTGGTTCAGCCGGTACCAGCGCAACGCGAGCGTGCCGAAGGAGGGCGGTGTTGCGGGCGGCGTGACGACGCGCACAGGGCCTGCCTCTGCAATGGCTGGCATGCTGTCCTCGGGATGTCTGAGGATGGCGGGATTGCTCACGTCTTGCCTCCGCTGACTGCCGCCTTCACCGCTTCGTCGAAGCCGAGCACCTTGCCGCCGATTTTGGCCGCGTAGGCTTCGGCGTCCTTCTTCAGCAGGAACGGTGCGACATCGCCATTGCCGACCGCGAAGAAGGCCTGGTTGGCGAACAGCTTGATACCGCGGGTGGTGTCGAAGACGTAGGCGATGTTGATTTTCTTGCCCTTGGTCTTGAAGTCGGCGTACGCGCCGAGGGTGCAGGCGGCGGACGAGAAGGGCATGATGCCGGCGTCATCCACCCAGACCTCGCCGGCCTTGCGTGGATCGGCGATCGGCTTCTTGCAGAAGGCATCTTCGCCGGAGATCTCGTAATTCTTCGTGCTTGCAAGCTGCGCGTCGTAGTCGAGCTTCATCTCGGCATAGGCCTTGCGGATGTAGCTGTCGTCGACCCATTTCTTCGGATCGAACTCCTTCATACGGCCGAGATTTTGCAGCACCTTCACGTCGGCGGCGGCGGCATCGATCAGCGCCGGCTTGATCGTGGGATCGGTGGTCATGTTGCCGCTGGGGCCGAGGAAGATGTAGACCACTTCCTTGCTGATGCCGGTCCATTCCTGGATTTTTTCCGCAGCCAGCTTCGGATCGTCGCGCAGCCACTGGTTGGCGGCGATCAGCGCCTTGAAATAGGCGACGACGACCTCCGGGTATTTTTCGGCGAAATCGGTGCGGACCACAATGCCGTGGAAGGTCGGCAAGTTCGTCTCGACGCCGTCGAAGATCTTTCGCGCAAAGCCGCGGAACGGCAGCAGCTCGGCGAAGGGGACGAAGTCGGCGTGGGCATCGATCTTCTTCTCCTGGAGATTGGTCGAGCCGACCTCCGGGCTCTGGCTCACGAGCTGGAAAAAATCGGATGCATAGCCGCGGTCCTGCATCGCCTTCAGCACCATGCCGTGCGCGGCAGAGCCGAAGGGCACGCTGACGAGCTTGCCCTTGAGATCGGCGAGGTCGTAATAGGGCGAGTCCTTGTGGACGACGAGGCCGTTGCCGGAGCCTGCGAGGCTGTAGGCGGCGACGCCGATCAGACGGCTCTTGCTCTCCGGGTTGCTCTCGAAGGTGAAGCCGTTCACGATCAGCGGATAGTCGCCCATCATGCCGATCTGCAGCTTGTTCGCCATCATCGCGTTGGTGACGGGCGGCCCGGAGGTGAAATTCTGCCACTCCAGCTCGAACTTGATGTTGGCGTATTTGCCGTCCTTCGGCAGGTACTTTTCGAGCAGATGCAACTGGCGGATGACGACGCCCGCGGTCACCGTGTTGGTCGTGGTGTCCTGCGTTCCAATGCCGAGCGTGACGGTCTCCGCCGAAGCCGGCTGCGTGACGAGTAGCGCCAGCGACGTCACCGACATCGCGATCGAGAGCGTGGGAAGATGGCGGACCATTCTCATCCTCATTCGGTTGGATGTGCTGTGGTTGCCATGATTGGGTGAGGGCGCAGGCAGGGCAAATCCGGAGTGGCCGCCGCAGTCGATTAGTTGCCGGGAAAAGCTGATTGCATACTCCTTGAGCAGTCCTGCACTATAAAGCCGCTCGGCTGTGCATCGGCCATCGTCGCTGCCGTCCTTAGTCCGACGCCTGGCCGCGCATTTCCTCCAGAACGTCGGTCCGGCACACCACGATCTGCGACCGCTTGGTCAGGACGATTCCCTTCTCCTGCATCCGCTTCAGGCTGATCGTGACCCATTGCCTGGTCGCGCCGACCATGTGGGCGATGTCGGCATGGGTGAAGGCCGCCGCGATCACAGTGCCGTCGGCATCCTCGACGCCGTAGAGCTCGACGAGATGCAGCAAGAGATGCGCAAGGCGCTGTGTGATCGAGCGCGTTCCCAGCATCTGGGCCAGTGCCGAATAGCATTTGCCCTTGAAGGTTAGGCCTTCGATCAGGCCGATCGCAAGGTTCGGGATCTCTGCGGCAAGGATGCGCAGTTCCTTTCCGGGCAGGTGCACGACGCTGCAATTGCTGGACGCAACGCCGGACCATTGGTGCACGGTGCCCTCGAACACTTCGGGACCGCCGACGAAATTGCCGACATGCCAGTAGGCCAATGTGATCTCGCGCCCGAGCGGCGAGGTGTAGAACACGCGGATGCGGCCGCTCTCGATCAGCCAGATGCCGTCATGCTTGCCGCCCTGGCTGAACAGTGTCTGGCCGCGGTTAAGCACTTTTCGCCGGCCCTGCTTCAGCACCAACTCCCGCTCGCGCGGCGAGAGCTTGTCCATCAACGGTGGTGGACCGCCGATCCATTGCTGGTTCTCGGTGAGCAGCAGCGAGGAGCTGCCGGCAGGCCGCATCGCTGCTGGAACAGCCCCGCGAACCGCATTCGCCGCCTGCAACATCACCTGCCTCCGGAACGTTCAAATCGTTCTAAAGAGGAGCAATGTCCGTGCCAGATGGGGCATACCGTGAGGGTGGCGGGAAGGGCGGCCGGACGCCCGCCGAACCCGCGATCGTGACAGCGCGCGGCACATCTAGAGCTTGCGTTCACGTGGGATACACGTCAGCATGTTGGGTGTCGAACGCGATCCATATTTCAGTCGTTGGCCAGTCGTTTCTGATCAGGTTTTTGCTCTGAACCGAACGATTGGGAATGGCGCCAGGTCGGGCGCACAATTTTGATTGAAGCAGCCCTTCCTCGCGCGACCAGGATAGCCGTCAGATTGCTACCGCCGCGGAGATGGACATGGCGGAACCTTCGATTTTCATCGATCATCGTTACGAAGATCGCGTCGGCACGATCATTGAGGGGCCATCTGCAGTTTCTCGGCTCCAAACCACCGAACGTGCTGATGCTGGCGATTTAGGACGAATACAAAGAGCACGTTGAAAAGCTGCGGCCGAAGCAGAATTGAAGTTCAATTTTAAGGAAACGGAGGGAATTTATGGCCAATTTAGTCGAAACAAAATTGACGTCTGCCGGACCAAAACGAATCCTTGCCTGCGACGGCGGCGGCATTCTCGGGCTGATGAGCGTGGAAATTCTCGCCAAGCTCGAAAGAGACCTGCGATCAGCGTCCGGCAACGACAAGCTCGTTCTCGCCGACTATTTCGATTTCGTCTGCGGCACGAGCACCGGTGCGATCATCGCGACCTGCATCTCACTCGGCATGTCCACGGAGAAGATCCGCGAGTTCTATGTGGGCAGCGGTGAGCTGATGTTCGAGAAGGCCAGCATTCTCAAGCGCGCGCAGTACGCTTACAACGACGAACCGTTGGCAAAGATGCTTCGCGAGACGATCAACAAAGAGCTTGGATACGGCGCCGCTGACCCGCCTGCGGAGCTCGGCGACGCAAATCTGAAGACCCTCCTCATGGTCGTGATGCGCAATCACACGACAGATTCGCCCTGGCCGGTCAGTAACAACCCGCGCGCCCACTACAACGACCGCAGCCGTCCCGACTGCAATCTCGGTCTACCGCTGTGGCAGCTCGTCCGTGCCAGCACAGCTGCGCCGACCTTCTTTCCCCCCGAGGTGGTGGTATTCGCGCAGGGGACAGCCAAGGAATACAGCTTCATCTTCGTCGACGGCGGCGTGACCACCTACAATAATCCGGCGTTTCTGGCCTTTCAGATGGCGACCGCACGAGCTTACCAGATGAACTGGGCCACCGGGCGCGACCAGCTCCTGATCGTGTCCGTCGGTACCGGCAATGCGCCACGCGAGCGGCCGGACTTGAAGGCAGGTGATCTTTGGCTGCTCGACCACGCCCGTAACATTCCGTCCGCGCTGATGAATGCGGCCAGTGCCGGCTGGGACATGGCCTGTCGGACCGTCGGCGATTGCCGATATGGCGCGCCGATTGACCGCGAGTTCGGTCACGCGATGCATATCGACCCCAAAGATCCACTGCCTTCGACCCTTCCATCCCAGTTCACCTATGTCAGGTATGATCCGGACGTCACCGCGACGGGGTTGGCGGATCTGGGTCTCGCCAAGATTTCGCCCGCTGATGTGCAGGTGATGGACTCGGTCAAGCACATCAAACAGATCGGCGAGGTGGGTGCGGCTTACGCCGAAAAATACGTCCTTCCCTCTACGCATTTCCCAAACTTCGCACCCCCGCCTTAAGGAGCAGTGATGCCGCAGGACCAACAGCAGAAGGCCGTGATCGCCCTGGCGGGCCGCCGCATCGACGCACCGGACGCGGAGGCAAAGCGCTTTCCGCTGGGCGCGGTGCCGTTGGTCCGCCAGCGGCTCGCCGATGTATTTAGGCAGGAGCAGGCTGAGGCTTTGGTCTGCTCGGCGGCATGCGGGGCCGATCTCATTGCGCTTGAGGAGGCCGGGCGCATGGGTATCCGGCGCCGGATCGTGCTGCCTTTCGCGCCAGCCCGATTCCGCGAGACGTCGGTGACCGATCGCCCGGGCGACTGGGGCGGACTATTCGATCGCGTGATGGGCGAGGTGGGGCAGGCGGGCGACGTCGTCGTGCTCGATGCCGGAGACGGCGACGCGGCCTACGCGGCGGCGAATGATGCGATCGTGAGGGAAGCGCTCGCGCTGTGCCGTGCCGAGGCGCCGCCATGCCGGCCCGTTGCAGTCATCGTCAACGAAGGCAGCTCCCGCGGCGCGGGCGATGCCACCGAGCAATTTCGCGTCCTCGGATTGGCGGCGGGATTTGTGGAGCGGTCGGTCAGGACGAACTGAGATTTATATCATCCGGCCTGAACCAAGGCCGGCACGGAGGGGGAAGCATGACACGCGTCTTCGTGATCCGGCCATTTGGAAGAATGGGAAGCGTCGTTTCCGAGCAATGATGAGGCTTCATACTACCGCGAGAAGCTCCGTCAGTCCGTCGACCAGCTCAGCGCGCTCTTGCCGCTGGTCATCGATGCCGCCTTGGAGCGTTTGCCGGAAGGGCACAAGGATCGCGTTTGGGCTGAAATGGGCCCGGCCGATCTGGCTTTTTTGGTGGAGCCGAACGCCTCCCGTGTCGCTCGGCTTTATCGCGATAGCGTTTCGGAATCCCACCTCTTTGCCTGGGACGCTGCCAAGGGGCAGATGAAACTGTTTGACGGCCTTGGCTTCCGCCCGAAGCTGGCCGACGCGGTGATCGCGGCCGTCGAGGCGCATCTGTGCCGGCCCGCCGAGAAGGAAGAGTATGAGATGGTCATTTTCTCCGGGCACTTGATCGACGAGCCGGGCCGTCTCGAGCCTCGCTTCCCTCCCGACCGGGTCGATAAGGCCCGACAGCTCATCAAAGACCGACTTCTGAGCCTTCAAAAGGAGGGAAGGAAGCTTCGCGTATTAGCATCGGCTGCGCCGGGCAGCGATATCATCTGTCACGAGGTTTGCGGAGAGATCAATGTCGACAGCACGCTGTGCCTTCCGATGCCCCGGAACATCTATGCCAGCCAGGTTTTCACTGATGGATTTGATGCGTGGCGAACCCGGTATTTCAATCTGCTCGAGAAGCGGCCGGTGCTCGAACTGAGCGACCGTGCAGGGTTGCCGAATTGGCTGAGCAACAAGCCGGGAGTCGATGCCTGGGAGCGCGGCAACGAATGGGTGCTGAGAATGGCGTTGTCCAGCTCGGCGAAAAAAATCATGCTGCTTGCCCTGTGGAACCAGCATGAGGAACCCGGACGTGCCGGTGGGACCGGACACAGCGTACGAATCGCACGCGGTTCTGGCAGTGTCGATGTTCACATCATCGACGCGCAGGAGCTGCTCGCGAACTGAGCCGACCGGCAGGTTGAAGAGCGAGCGCCGGCTTCACTGCCCCGCCAAGCTCAGCAAATACGGCTTCGGGTAAATCCCCCTGTCATGCCCGTCCGAGAACGAGATATTCAGCCCGTAGCCGAGATCGCCGATCGCGGTGATCGCGATCCCCGGAAATGCTTCCGGGAAGCGGCCGTCGAAGCGGGCGCGGGTGCAGTGGGCGCATTTGCAGGAGAGGCGGAGTGTTTCGGCAGTGACGCTCAACGTATCGTCCTGCCTGGTGCGGACGAGGAGCGCCGCCAGATCGGCGCTGGCTTCATAGTCCCCTACGATCGGTGCCACCAATGCGGTCATGGTCATGACGAACCTCCGACTTCTCTCTACGTCAGCGCGGGCGCCCACGAATAGCAACTAATTGCCGGTGCGGACGCGTGGCGCTGACTTCGCTGCCTCGTCTTCGGTCATCGCTCGCGAAATGTGAAACTAATCGACCGGGAATTTCACTTCCGAATTGCCGGACTCTCCTCTCTCGGAAACCTTGGACGTCACCGATGGCGAAGGAGAGATCATGAGCGCATTTCAGAACGAAACGGTTTTGTCGGTCAGGCACTGGACCGATTCCCTGTTCAGCTTCACCGCGACGCGAGATCCCGGCTTCCGCTTCCAGAACGGCCAGTTCGCCATGATCGGGCTCGAGATCGAAGGCAAGCCGTTGATGCGGGCCTACAGCATGGCCAGTGCCAATCACGAGGAGGCGCTCGAATTCTTCTCGATCAAGGTGCAGGACGGACCGCTGACCTCGCGCCTGCAGAAGATCAGAGAAGGAGACGTCATCCTGGTCGGCCGCAAGGCGACGGGCACGCTGATCACCGGCAATCTCATTCCCGGCAAGCGCCTGTTACTGCTCTCGACCGGCACGGGACTCGCGCCCTTCGCCAGCCTGATCAAAGACCCCGACGTCTACGAGAATTACGAGTCCATCGTGCTCGCCCATGGCTGCCGCCAGATTTCGGAACTCGCCTATGGCGAGCATCTCGTCGCGGGCCTGCGCAGCCACGAATTCTTCGGCCCGTTGATCCACGACAAGCTGGTCTATTACCCGACCGTCACCCGCGAGCCGTTCCGGAACCGCGGCCGCATTACCGACCTGATCGCCTCAAACCAGTTGTTCGACGACATCGGGCAGGCAGGCCTTGATATCGAGACCGACCGCATCATGCTGTGCGGCAGCCCCGCGATGCTGGAGGAGCTGCACGCGATGTTCGCCGCACGCGGCTTCGTCGAGGGCAATCACAGCCAGCCCGGCCATTTCGTCATCGAAAAGGCCTTCGTCGAGCGCTGAGGCGCAAATCGCATCCCGGCGACAACTAATTGCTATCGCCGGACATCCACCTGAACAAATCTGATGCAAAGGCGCCGGGCATCGGCGAACCAGGAGCAAGTGATGGCACTAGATCAGATTGTCGATGGACTTTCGGAAGTTTCCTGCGATGTGCTGGTGATCGGCGGCGGCACGGCCGGGCCGATGGCGGCGCTGAAGGCGAAGCTGAAGAACCCGAAGGCCAATGTCGTCCTGCTCGAAAAGGCCAACGTCAAACGCTCCGGCGCGATCTCAATGGGCATGGATGGATTGAACAACGCCGTCATCCCCGGCTATGCGACGCCGGAGCAATACACCAAGGAAATCACCATCGCCAACGACGGCATCGTCGACCAGAAGGCGGTCTATAAATACGCGCAGAACTGTTACAAAATCATCGAAGAGCTCGACAGTTTCGGCATCCGCTTCCTCAAGAACGAGAACGGCGACTACGCCGTCAAGAAGGTGCACCATATCGGCACCTACGTCCTGCCGATGCCGAACGGCGAGACCGTGAAGAAGGCGCTGTATCGCCAGCTTCGCCGCGCCCGCATCTTGATCTCAAACCGCTACATGGCGACGCGGCTGCTGAAGTCATCTGATGGCCGCATCGCCGGTGCGATCAGCGTCAATACCCGCACGGCGGAGATGCTGGTGATCAAGGCCAAGGCCGTGATCCTTTGCATGGGCGCGGCCGGCCGGCTCGGTTTGCCGACCTCCGGCTACATGTTCGGCACCTATGAGAACGCCGCCAATTCCGGCGACGGCTACGCCATGGCCTATCACTCCGGCGCGGCGCTCGCGAACCTCGAATGCTTCCAGATCAATCCGCTGATCAAGGACTATAATGGCCCGGCCTGCGCTTATGTCGCCGGTCCCTTCGGCGCCTACACAGCGAACAACGAAGGATCGCGCTTCATCGAATGCGACTACTGGTCAGGTCAGATGATGCTTGAGTTCTACAACGAGCTCTTGTCAGGCAAGGGGCCGGTGTTCCTCCAGCTCAAGCATCTGCATCCCGACACCATCTCCGAGATCGAGTCCACGCTGCACAAAGTTGAGCGTCCGACGCGCGGCCTGTTCCAGCAGGGGCGCGGCGTCGACTACCGAAGCGATTCGATCGAAATGCACATCTCCGAGATCGGCCTCTGCTCCGGCCACAGCGCCTCCGGCGTGTTCGTCGACGACAATGCACGCACCACCGTTCCCGGTCTTTACGCAGCCGGCGACATGGCGAGCGTGCCGCACAATTACATGCTGGGCGCCTTCACCAATGGTTCGGTCGCCGGCATCGACGCGATGGAGTTCGCCGACAGCCACGATTTTGCGGAGCTCGACGCTGCCGATGTCGCGCTGGAGCGCGACCGCGTGATGGCGCCGACCCAGCGCGAGGACGGCATTCCGCCGAACCAGATCGAGTACAAGACCCGCCGCCTGGTCAATGACTATCTCCAGCCGCCGAAAGTCACGCGCAAATACGAGCTCGGCATGCGCCGCCTCGCGGAAGCGCGGGAGGACATGCAGGAGCGCATGATCGCGCGCAACGCGCACGAGCTGCTCCGCGCCCTCGAAGTGCAGTCGATCATGGATTGCGCTGATATGGCCGCTCACGCCTCGCTCTACCGCGAGGAGAGCCGCTGGGGCCTCTATCACTGGCGCACGGATTTCCCGGAGAAGGACAACGAGAACTGGTTCTGCCACACGCTGCTGAGCAAGCGCGACGGCAAGATGACCAGCGAGAAGCGCGCAGTCGAACCGTACGTCGTGCCGATCTCCGACGACGAGAAGGACCTCTATGACAAGCAGCGCATCCGCGCGACTGCCTGATCCACCAGAACACAGCAACAGGAGACATCAAATGCCTCTCGCGTCCTATCAGACATCGGTTCCGGTGGTCGTCGACGACGCCAAATGCATCGCGGACAAGGGCTGCACCGTCTGCGTCGACGTCTGCCCGCTCGACGTGCTGCGCATCAGCGAGATGACCAACAAGGCTTACATGGCCTATGACGAGTGCTGGTACTGCATGCCCTGCGAGGCCGATTGCCCGACCGGCGCCGTCACCGTCAACATTCCCTATCTGTTGAGGTGATCATGTCGAGCCCGTTCGAATCCTACGACGACTTGGAGGACGCCGATGAGCGGCTTCAGGCTGCCGATCCCGCCGAGCGCCGTGTCGCGATCATCGCCCTCGGCCATTCCGGCGATCCGGCCGCGGTCGCGCATCTCGCCAACATGGTCGCCGATCCCGATGCCGGCGTGCGCCAGCAGGTCGCGATGGCGCTCGGCGAGTTCGACGGGTCGGAGGCCGCGAGCGCACTGGTCAAGCTGCTTGTCGACCCCGAAAGGATCGTTGCGGCAGCCGCGGCCGACAGCATGGCCGAGTTCAAGGATCCGGCCTGCGCCGGGATCATCCTGCCGCTGGTGAAGCATGCCCACGCCTTCGTCCGCATGGGCGCGCTGCGTGCGCTCAAGGAATTGCGCTGCAAGGACACGCTCAAGCCGGCGCTGGAAGCGCTCCAGGACGCTGACGCCGCCGTGCGCGTGCAGGCGATCGGCGTGATCGGCTTCCTCAAGCTGGAAGAATCCATTCCCGCGCTGACAGCGCTGATCAACGATCCGGACGCCCACGTGCGCCGTGCCGCCGTGAGCGCGCTGTCGTTCTCGCAGATGAAACCTGCGGCCGAGACCATCACGCGCGCGCTGAACGATATCAACTGGATGGTGCGCGAGATGGCGGCTGAAACGCTGGGCCTCAACGTCAACGGTTCGCTCGCCGCCGATCAACTGATCGCATGCCTCGCCGACGAATTCTGGCAGGTGCGGCTGAAGGCGATCCGCAGCCTCGGCAAGATGAAGGTCGAGCGCGCCGTGCGGCCGATCGGCCATTGCGTCAACCACGATCAGGCGAATTTACGGAAAGAGGCCGCTGCGGCGTTGGGCGAGATCGCCAATCCCGACGGCGAGGCGTTCCTGGCGGTGATTGCGGACGATCCCGATCCCGACGTGCGCAAGAACGCGCGGTGGGCGCTGCAGCAGATCGCGGCGCGCAAGGCGCGAGCAGGGGCATAAGAGGCGCGGGCGGCGGCATAGCGGCTTCTCGCTGCCGCTCTGGACTTCCCCCGCCAGACGTTTATTGGTCTTCGCCAATGGGATCGGCCGCTGCAAATGCGGCCGATCCTGAGAAACAGCGAGGACGCCGGCCATGACGACATTGACTGTGAAAGACCTTCTCCCCGAGGACGGCACGCGGGGGACATTGGCCGGCCGCGTCTGGCTGCCGCAGGTGAATGGTCCGGCCGTGGTCGCCGTCCGGGGCGACGGCGTCTTCGACGTTACCGCACGATTTCCGACCATCAGCGCGCTGTGCGAGGAGGACGATCCGGCCAAGGCGCTCGCTGCGACCAAGGGCGAACGCATCGGCGATCTCGAAGCCATTGTGGCCAATACGGCGCCCGATGGTCGCGATTCCAAGAAGCCGTGGCTGCTCGCGCCGGTCGATCTCCAGACCTTGAAAGCTGCCGGCGTCACCTTCGCGATCTCGATGTTGGAACGCGTCATCGAGGAGCGCGCCAAGGGTAATCCGGCCTCGGCCGAGGCGATCCGCAAAGAGGTGACGCGGTTGATCGGCGACGATCTGTCAAAACTCAAGCCGGGCTCGGACCAGGCGATGCACCTGAAGCAGGTGCTGATCGATCAGAACGCCTGGAGCCAGTATCTCGAAGTCGGTATCGGCCCGGATGCCGAAGTCTTCACCAAGGCGCCGACCCTGTCCTCGGTCGGCACCGGCATGGATGCCGGGCTGCATCCGAAATCGACCTGGAACAATCCTGAGCCCGAGCTCGTGCTGTTCGTCTCGAGCCGCGGCAAGATCGTCGGCGGTGCGCTCGGCAATGACGTGAATCTGCGCGACTTCGAAGGCCGTTCGGCGCTGCTGCTCTCGAAGGCCAAGGACAACAATGCGTCCTGCTCCATCGGTCCGCTGCTGCGTCTGTTCGACGACACCTTCAAGCTCGACGACGCGCGCAAGCTCGACATCAGCCTGAACGTGACCGGCACGGACGGTTTCGTCCTCGACGGCCATTCCTCGATCAGCAAGATCAGCCGCGATCCGACCGATCTCGTCGCGCAGACCATCGGTAAGGTGCATCAATATCCTGACGGCTTCGTGCTATTCCTCGGCACCATGTTCGCACCCGTGAAGGATCGCGACGCGCCGGGGCAGGGCTTCACCCACAAGCGCGACGACATCGTCACGATAGCAGCGCCCGAGCTCGGCAAGCTCGTCAACCGCATGCGCACCAGCGACGAGTGCGAGCCCTGGACCTTCGGCATCGGCGCGCTGATGAAGAACCTGGCGCAGCGGAAGCTGATTTAGCCGCTGGCTTCACCTCGCCCCGCTTGCGGGGAGAGGTCGAATTAGATCGAAGATCGAATTCGGGTGAGGGGGACTCTCCGCGAGTCTCTCTCTCTCACCATCTTTGCGGAAGCAGCCCCTCACCCCAAGCTCTCCCCGTAAGAACGGGATGAGGGAGCGCACCATTGTTGCGACGGCTGCTAACTGCGCCTGCATCGCCGCAAAATTTCCTTCATCCCCGCGTTGCATTTGCGGAACAAAATCGCGCTGAGCGTGTCATAGAACGGCGCGCGATCGCTTTCGGGCGTTTCCCCCGAATAGTCAAATAATATGACTAGTCGGAACCCAGCTTCCGTGAAATAGTGCCTTCCGTCGGCTCAAAGGCCGGCCTGAGGGTGCCATGCTACCAATCGGCGCCCCGGATAACATCTTGGGAGACACGCCTGATGACCCCTAAAGTCCTCGTTGCGGCCAGCGCCATGACCGCCTTGCTGCTCGCGCTGCCGGCCAGTGCCGGCCAGCTCACCATCGGCTTCTCGCAGATCGGATCGGAATCCGGTTGGCGGGCGGCTGAGACTTCGGTCTCCAAGCAGGAAGCAGCCAAGCGCCAGGTCAATCTCAAGATCGCCGACGCCCAGCAGAAGCAGGAGAACCAGATCAAGGCGATCCGCTCCTTCATCGCGCAGAATGTCGATGCGATCTTCCTCGCACCCGTCGTCTCGACGGGGTGGGATTCGGTGCTGAAGGAAGCCAAGGAGGCCAAGATCCCGGTCGTGCTGCTCGACCGCGACATCGATCCCTCCGGCAAGGACCTCTATCTCACCGCCGTCACCTCCGACAGCGTGCACGAGGGCGAGGTGGCCGGCGACTGGCTGGCGAAGACGGTCGGCAACAAGGCCTGTAACATCGTCGAATTGCAGGGCACGGTCGGCGCCAGCGTCGCCGCGAACCGCAAGAAGGGCTTTGACACTGCGATTGCCAAGCATGCGAATCTGAAGGTGGTGCGCAGCCAGACCGGCGACTTCACCCGCGCCAAGGGCAAGGAGGTGATGGAGAGCTTCATCAAGGCCGAAGGCGGCGGCAAGTCGATCTGCGCCGTCTACGCGCACAATGACGACATGATGGTCGGCGCGATCCAGGCGATGAAGGAAGCCGGCCTTAAGCCCGGCAAGGAGATCCTCACCGTCTCGATCGACGCGGTGCCCGACATCTTCAAGGCGATGGCCGCCGGCGAAGCCAACGCCACCGTCGAGCTGACGCCGAACATGGCCGGGCCTGCGCTCGATGCCATCGCGGCGTTCAAGGACAAGGGTACGGTACCGCCGAAATGGATCCAGACCGAGTCCAAGCTCTATACCGCCGCCGACGATCCGCAGAAGATCTACGACAGCAAGAAAGGCCTCGGTTACTGAGGCGGGCTTCGCCAGCCCGCGGCCTGCGGTCCGGCCCCCCTTCGAAACCGCTGCGGGAACGAATAGGCTGGGTGTCCGCTTCAGTGGCGGGCGCCGGTGGGAGTGACGTCGCGATGGAAAACAGCTTTGATCCTGCTTCGCCGCTGCTGGAGGTGCGCGGGATCAGCAAGAGTTTTGGTGCGGTGCGTGCGCTGCAGGAGGTCGACTTCACACTGCGTGCCGGTGAGATCCATGCGCTGCTCGGCGAGAACGGCGCCGGCAAGTCCACGCTGATCAAGGTCGTCACCGGCGTATTCCCGCGCGATGCCGGCATTGTCCGGCTCGGCGGTGAAGAGGTCGCGCCGCGCTCGGCCAAAGCGGCGCTTGGCGTCGGCATTGCCACCGTCTACCAGGAGGTTAACCTGCTGCCGAACCTCTCGGTGGCCCAGAACCTATTCCTTGATCGCCAGCCGATGCGCTTCGGCATCGTGCGAGAAGGCGAGATGCGCCGCCGCGCCAAGGCGTTGCTTGCAGATTTCGGCCTCGATATCGACGTCGCCGCGCCGCTCGGCAATTATTCGGTGGCCATCCAGCACGTCGCCGCGATTGCCCGCGCGGTGGATCTCTCCGCGCGCGTGCTGATCCTGGACGAGCCGACCGCGAGCCTCGACCGTCACGAGGTCGAGGTCCTCTTTGGCATCATGCGGCAGCTGGCGAAGCGTGGCATCGGCATCGTCTTCGTCAGCCACTTCCTCGACCAGGTCTACGAGATCTCCGACCGCATCACCGTGCTGCGCAACGGCCGCCTCGTCGGCGAGCGCGAGACCGCCTCGCTGCCGCGGCTGGAATTGATCCGGATGATGCTTGGCCGCGAGCTGGCCGAGACCACCAGCGTGCGGGCTTCCGCCACCGAGCACGCGGCGCGCGAGATCTGCGCGAGCTTCGAGGGTTACGGCAAGGCCGGCTATATCGCGCCGTTCAATCTCGAGCTGCGCCACGGCGAGGTCGTCGGCCTGGCCGGCCTGCTCGGTTCGGGTCGCACCGAGACGGCGCGGCTGGTGTTCGGTGCCGAGCGCGCTGACGGCGGACAGGCGAGGGTGGAAGGCGCGACGGTGCGGTTGCAGTCGCCGCGCGACGGCGTCCGCCATGGTTTCGGCTATTGCCCGGAGGAGCGCAAGACCGACGGCATCGTTGCCGAGCTCAGCGTGCGCGAGAACATCGTGCTCGCTCTCCAGGCCAAGCGCGGCCTGCATCGCCCGCTCTCACGCCGCGAACAGGACGAGATCGCGCTCCGCTACGTCAAGATGCTCGACATCCGCCCGTCAGATCCGGAACGCCCGGTGGGGCTCCTCTCCGGCGGCAACCAGCAAAAGGTGCTGCTGGCGCGCTGGCTCGCGACATCACCGCGGCTCCTCGTGCTGGATGAACCTACGCGCGGCATCGATGTCGGCGCGCATGCCGAAATCATCCGCCTGATCCGCGAGCTCTGCCACGATGGGCTTTCACTGCTCGTGATCTCATCGGAGCTCGATGAGATCGTGACCTATTCGGATCGCGTCGTCGTGCTGCGCGACCGCGCCCATGTCGAGGAGCTCGCGGGCGAGGCGATCGACGTCGGCAACATTCTCGCCGCCATCGCCGCCGACGGCGCCGCGATGCAGGAGGCCCGGGCATGACAGCGCTGCTGCCGCGCCGCGGCCTCGCCCAGATCCTCGCGCTGATCGTCATCCTCGCAGTCGATCGCGTGGTGTCGCCGCAGTTTTTCGACCTGCGCCTCCAGGACGGCCGTCTGTTCGGCAGCCTGATCGACGTGCTCAACCGCGGCACGCCAGTGGCGCTGCTCTCGCTCGGCATGGTGCTGGTGATCGCAACGCGTGGCATTGACCTCTCGGTTGGCGCGGTCATGGCGATCTGCGGTGCGATCGCGGCGAGCCTTGCCGACAGTCACGGCCTTCCGGTGGTGCTGGCGGCCGCGCTCGGCGCAGGCCTCGTCTGCGGCCTCTGGAACGGCTTTCTCGTCGCGGTGCTCGGCATGCAGCCCATCGTTGCCACGCTCATCCTGATGGTCGCGGGGCGCGGCATCGCCCAGCTCATCACCGAAGGGCGGATCGTGACGTTCTCCTCGCCAGATCTGGTCTGGCTCGGCAATGGCTCGGTGCTCGGCCTGCCAGTGCCGGTCGTGATTGCCTTGGGCATGCTGATCCTCACCGGTGCAGTCGTGCGCGGCTCGGCGCTCGGGCTGCTGATCGAGGCGACCGGCGGCAATGCGCGGGCGAGCGAGCTCGCCGGTGTCGGCACCCGCGCGATGATCCTGGCCGT
Source organism: Bradyrhizobium sp. LMG 9283 (assembly GCF_045571415.1). Classification (NCBI taxonomy): domain Bacteria; kingdom Pseudomonadati; phylum Pseudomonadota; class Alphaproteobacteria; order Hyphomicrobiales; family Nitrobacteraceae; genus Bradyrhizobium; species Bradyrhizobium sp. LMG 9283. The sequence continues at coordinate 5,743,083 of NZ_CP120691.1, read as the reverse complement.
CTATGTCTGGTGCGGCGTCTGCGCCGCGCTCGCCGGCGTGATCGCGGCGGCCGATATCATGGGAGCGGATGCCAACAATGCCGGCCTCTGGCTCGAGCTCGATGCCATCCTCGCCGTGGTGATCGGCGGCACCTCGCTGTTCGGCGGCCGCTTCAGTCTCGTGCTCGCAGTGCTGGGCGCGCTGATCATCCAGACCATGAACACCGGCATCCTGTTGTCGGGCTATCCGCCGGAGTTCAACCTGCTGGTCAAGGCGGTGGTGGTGCTCGCGGTGCTGCTGCTGCAATCGCCGAAATTCTCAGGTCTCGCCGGGATCGCCGCGCGGCTGCGGAGAACCAAGGCATGAAAGGCCTGCCGCCCGTCCTCATCACCACCATCGTGCTCGTCGCTGGCTTCGCAGCTTGCGCCGTGCAATTCCCCAACATCGCCTCTACTCGTGTTGTCGGCAATCTTCTTACCGACAATGCCTTTCTCGGCATCGTCGCGACCGGCATGACATTCGTCATCATCTCCGGCGGGATCGATCTCTCGGTCGGCTCGGTGATCGGTTTCACCACCGTGTTCGTTGCGCTGGCGATCGAGCGCTGGGGCGTGCCGCCGCTGGCCGCCTTCGTGGCCATCCTCGCGCTATCAGCGTCTTTTGGCGCTGCGATGGGCGCAGTCATCCATGTCTTCGACCTGCCGCCCTTCATCGTGACGCTGGCCGGCATGTTCCTCGCCCGCGGCGCAAGCTTCCTGCTGTCGACGGAATCGGTGCCGATCACCGCGCCGGTGTATTCCACCGTATCGGACTTCGCGCTGCGGATGCCCGGCGGTGGCCGATTGACGGCGATCGCAATCATCATGCTCGTGATCGTGATCGGCGGCGCCATGCTGCTGCATCTCACGCGGTTCGGCGCCAACGTCTATGCGCTCGGCGGTAGCCGCACGACCGCAAGCCTGATGGGCGTTGCCGTCGGCAAAATGACGATCAAGATTTACATGCTGTCGGGCTTGCTCGCAGGGATCGCCGGCATCGTCTTCTCCTTCTACACCAGTGCCGGCTACTCGCTCTCCGCCGTCGGCGTCGAGCTCGACACCATTGCCGCCGTCGTGATCGGCGGCACGCTGCTCACGGGCGGGCAGGGCTCGGTGATCGGCACCTTCCTCGGCGTGCTGATCCAGGGTTTGATCCAGACCTACATCAATTTCGACGGGACGCTGTCGAGCTGGTGGACCAAGATCGCGACCGGCGTGCTGCTGTTCGCCTTCATCGCCTTGCAGCAGGGGCTGGTCGCGCTTGCACGCCGGCCGGTGAGGAAGAGTGCAGGAGCAGCCACATGACCTCGCGCATCGTCGTCATCCCGACGCGGCGGGCCCACTCGAACCATGCGGAGGTGGCCCGCTCGATCGGCGTCGACATCATCGCCGGCCGCTACGCGGAAGGCACGCGCCTGCCCGGTGATGCCGAGATGATCGCGATGTTCGGCGTGTCGCGGCCGGTGCTGCGCGAGAGCGTCAAGACGCTGGTTGCCAAGGGGCTGCTCACCACCAAGGCGCGCGTCGGCACGGTGGTGCGCGAACGCGGCGCCTGGAACATGTTCGATGCCGACGTGCTGGCCTGGCACCTGGACGCCGGAATCGACAAGCGCTTCCTCAACGACCTTGCCGAGATCCGTCTCGCGGTCGAGCCACGTGCGGCCATGCTCGCAGCGGCGCAGCGGTCCGAGGAGGATCTGGCCGAGCTCCGCCGCAGCATGGAGCGCATGCGGCATGAGGCGTCCGACTCGGTGGGCTTTGCCGATGCCGATCTCGCGCTTCATGTGGCCGTGGCGCGCGCCTCCGGCAATCTGTTCATGCGCTCGATCGGGCATGTCATCGAGGCCGCGCTGCGCGCCTCGTTCCTGCTCAGCGCCCCGGTCGAGGCGGAGGACCGCGACACCGTGCTGCTCTGGCATCAAAAAATCGTCGATGCGATCGCGGCTGGTGATGCCGACGCCGCCTCGGAGGCGATGGTCTATGTCATTCACAACGGCATGCGGCGCCACGAGGGTGCGGTGATCGAAACTGCGCCGGCCGAGCCGTTGTCATCTGCGAAATCCGGAGAGAGATCGTGACTGAGCTTCGCATCGCCATCGTCGGCTTCGGCAAGATCGCGCGCGACCAGCACCTCAGTGCAATCGCCGCGACACCGGGTGCGACGCTCGCCGCTGTCGCCAGCCGCAATGCTTCGCTGCCGAACCTGCCGCATTTCGCGACGATCGAGGAGCTGCTGGAAAAAGGTCCGCCGATCGACGCGGTGTCGCTCTGCACGCCGCCGCAGGTGCGCCGCGCCCAGGCGGCAGCCGCGCTCGCCGCCGGCAAGCATGTCATGCTGGAAAAGCCACCCGGCGCCGGTGTTGCCGAGCTTGATCCGCTGATCGCGATGGCGGCGGGTGCGAAGCGGACACTGTTTGCGACCTGGCATTCGCGCTATGCGCCGGCGGTCGAGCCGGCGCGGCAATGGCTTGCCGAGCGCCGCATCGCCTCCGTGCACATCAGCTGGAAGGAAGACGTCCGTGTCTGGCATCCCGGGCAGAGCTGGATCTGGGAGCCAGGCGGTCTCGGCGTGTTCGATCCCGGCATCAACGCGCTGTCGATCCTGACCAGGATTCTGCCGAAGCCGGTGTTCGTCACCGCGGCCGAGCTGGCCTTTCCAGCCAATTGCCAGGCGCCGATCGCGGCGAACCTGATACTGACGGATATCAGCGGTCTGCCTGTGACCGCCGAGTTCGATTTCCGCCAGACCGGGCCGCAGAGCTGGGATATCGTTGTCGAAACCGATCAGGGCCGGCTGACTCTGTCCAACGGCGGCGCGCGCATGGCCGTCGATGGCAAGCTGCTTGCCGAGGCGCCGGATGAGGAATATCGCGGACTCTACCGGCGCTTCGTCGAGCTCGCGGCGACCGGCGCAAGTGACGTCGATCTGACGCCGCTCCGTCTCGTCGCCGACGCCTTCCTGCTGGGCAAGCGCACGATCGTCGAACCGTTTGTGGATTGAGCATGGCCGCATCAAAAGTCACAAGAGACGTTTTCGGGACGTTGCCGGATGGCCGCAAGGTCGAGCGCGTCGTGTTGCGCGGGGAGGGCAGCTTCGAGGCGCGCATCGTCAGCTACGGCGCGGTGCTGCAAGCGCTGATCGCGCCGGATGCCAAAGGCGGATACGACGACGTCGTACTCGGCCATGACGCGTTCGCGGGCTACCTCGCCGAACGAAAGTTCTTTGGCGCCACGGTCGGCCGCTACGCCAACCGCATCGCCAAGGGACAGTTTTCGCTTCATGGCGAGACGGTGCAGCTTCCCGTCAACAACGGCCCGAACGCGCTGCATGGCGGCCTCGATGGTTTTGACCGCAAGCTCTGGGACATTGCCGCGATCGAGGAGGGCGCTGAGTCCGCGGTGACGCTCACTTATACGAGCCCGCATGGCGAAGAGAACTATCCCGGCCGGCTCGACGTGCGCGTGACCTATCGCGTCACCGGTCCGGCCGAACTGTCGCTCGTCATGGAGGCGCGGACGGACCGGACGACCATCGTCAACCTGACCAACCACAGCTTCTTCAACCTGGAGGGCGCGACGTCGGGTCGGTCCATTCTCGATCACGAGCTGACGGTCGCCGCAGACCATTTCCTGGCCATCGATGCCACGGCCATTCCGCTGCCGGAGCCGCCCCGCGCGGTTGCCGGCACGCCGTTCGACTTCCGCCGGGCCCGGCCGGTCGGTGAGCGGATCCGTGAGAGCGATCAGCAATTGCGAAACGGCAGGGGCTACGATCACACCTACTGCCTCGGGCGCGATGGCAAGCTTGCGCTCGCGGCGCGGCTCGAGGCGCCGCGCTCCGGGCGCATCATGGAGCTGTTCACCGATCAGCCTGGACTCCAGATCTATTCCGGCAACTATCTCGACGGCACTATTTCGGGCAAGGACGGCAAGCTCATCCGTCAATCGGACGCCATGTGCCTGGAGCCACACATCTGGCCTGACGCGCCGAATCGGCCGGACTTCCCAAGCCCACTCCTTGATCCCGGCGAGGTGTATCGCCATCACACGGTCTATCGCTTTTCGGCGAGGTCGCCATGATGGATCAGGTGCCAACGACTGTCCTGTCGGACCATCCTTGCCACCTCGGCGAAGGTCCGACCTATGACGTGACCACCGATACGGCCTGGTGGTTCGACATCCGCGAAGCGCTGCTGTTCGAGGCGCGGCTCGGCAGCGGCGGCATTCGCATCCACGCACTCGGCCGGATGGCGAGCGCGCTCGGGCGCATCGATGCCGAACGGCAGTTGATCGTGGCCGAGGATGGGCTCTACGTCCGCACGCTCGCCGACGGCGCGATGACGCTGTTCTGTCCGCTCGAAGCGGACAATCCGGCGACGCGCTCAAACGATTGCCGCGTGCATCAATCGGGCACGTTCTGGATCGGCACCATGGGCAAGAGGGCTGAGCCGCAGGCGGGCGCGATCTACGCGCTCCATCGGGGGAAACTCTCGACGTTGTTTCCGGGCATCAGCATTCCCAATTCGATCTGCTTCTCGCCTGACGGCGCCATCGGCTATTTCACCGACACTCCGCGCGACGTGCTCTATGCCGTGCCGCTCAACCCCGCGACCGGCCTGCCGCGCGGCGAGCCGGAGGTGCTACTGCGCCACACCGGCATCGGCGGTCTTGATGGCTCGGTGTGCGATGCCGATGGAAGGATCTGGAATGCTTGCTGGGGTGCCGGCCGTATCGATGTCTATTCTCCGCAAGGCGAGCGCCTTCGCTCGCTGAGCGTGCCGGCAAAGCAGGGGAGCTGTCCCGCCTTCGTCGGCCCCGATCTGTCGCGCCTGCTCGTCACCTCGGCCTGGCAGGACATGGACGCGGCCGCGCGCGCCGCCGATCCGCAAGCCGGTTGCACTTTTCTACTGGAGGCATCCGCGCGCGGACGCGCGGAACCCGACGTCAAGCTTGCATAGGAGACCAGAGGCAGCCGACCACCACCTTCTCGACGCTACGAAGAAAACAGTCTGAAACCCAAGGGAGTGAAACATGCTGAAACTGAAGACGACATTCCTGGCGCTGGCGCTGGCCGGCGCTGCTACGATGGCCACAGGAGTCACCGCCTCCGCCCAGAAGGCGACCGTCGGCATCGCCATGCCGACCAAATCCTCTGCGCGCTGGATCGACGACGGCAACAACATGGTCAAAGTGCTGAAGGAGCGCGGCTACAACACCGATTTGCAATATGCCGAGGACGACATCCCGAACCAGCTCTCGCAGGTCGAGAACATGGTGACAAAAGGCGCGAAGGTGCTGGTGATCGCCGCGATCGACGGCACCACCCTGTCCGACGTGCTCAAGCAGGCCAAGTCCAAGGGCGCCACCGTGATCGCCTATGACCGCCTGATCCGCGGCACGCCGAACGTCGACTATTACGCGACCTTCGACAATTTCCAGGTCGGCGTGCTCCAGGCGCAATCGATCGAAAAGGGGCTCGGCCTCAAGGAAGGCAAGGGTCCGTTCAACATCGAGCTGTTCGGCGGCTCGCCCGACGACAACAACGCCTACTTCTTCTACAACGGCGCGATGAGCGTGCTGAAGCCGTATATCGACAGCGGCAAGCTCGTCGTCGTCTCCGGCCAGATGGGCATGGACAAGGTCGCAACCCTGCGCTGGGACGGCGCCACCGCGCAGGCCCGCATGGACAACCTGCTCAGCGCCTACTACGGAAACAAGAAGATCAATGCCGTGCTGTCGCCTTATGACGGCATCTCGATCGGCATCATCTCCTCGCTCAAGGGCGTCGGCTACGGCAGCGCCGATCAGCCGATGCCTGTTATCTCGGGCCAGGACGCCGAAGTGCCCTCGATCAAGGCCATGCTGCGCGGCGACCAGTATTCGACCATTTTTAAGGACACCCGCGACCTCGCCAAGGTGACCGCCGATATGGTCGACGCCGCGCTCGCCGGCAAAGAGGTCACCGTCAACGACACCAAGACCTATGAGAACGGCGTCAAGACCGTACCGTCCTATCTGCTCAAGCCGGTGGTGGTCTACAAGGACAATTGGGAGAAGGTGCTGGTCGACAGCGGCTACTACAAGAAGTCGCAGTTCCAGTAAGCTTCTCACTTCTCCCTCTCCCCGTTCTTACGGGGAGAGGGTCGGGGTGAGGGGCTCTCTCCACACGGGCGGCGGTTGCTATGCACTCCGTCATTGCGAGCGCAGCGAGGCAATCCAGTCTGCCACCGAGGAGAGAGTCTGGATTGCTTCGCTACGCTCGCAATGACGATGTGGTGGCCGCGATATCATCCGGCCTCTCCCCGCAGGCGGGGAGAGGCGAAGTAACGCAAGGGACACGATCCAATGACAGCCATGCTGGAGATGCGCAACGTCAGCAAGAGCTTTGCCGGTGTGCAGGCGCTGCGCGACGTCAACTTCTCAGTTCACGCAGGCCAGATCCACGCCCTCGTCGGCGAGAACGGCGCCGGCAAGTCGACGCTAATGAAGGTGCTGAGCGGGGTCTATCCGCATGGCAGCTACGAGGGCACCATTGTCTTCGAGGGCGAGGAGCGCCGCTTCCGCGACATCAACGATTCCGAGGCGCTCGGCATCATCATCATCCACCAGGAACTGGCGCTGATCCCGCTGATGTCGATCGCGGAAAACATCTTCCTGTCGCATCCGCCGTCGAAGCTCGGCGTGATCGATCGTGACGAAGTGTACCGGCGCACGCGCGAGCTGCTGGCGCAGGTCGGCCTAAGGGAATCGCCTGATACGCTGATCACCGATCTCGGCGTCGGCAAGCAGCAGCTCGTCGAGATCGCCAAAGCACTGTCCAAGCGCGTGCGGATGCTGATCCTGGACGAGCCGACCGCGAGTCTCAATGAGGCCGACAGCGCCGCGCTGCTCGAACGCCTGCTGTCGTTCCGCGAGCAGGGCATCGGCTCGATCCTGATCTCGCACAAGCTGAACGAGGTCGCCAAGGTCGCCGACCACATCACCGTACTGCGCGACGGCCGCACCGTCGATAGCATCGACTGCCATGCGGAGCCGATCCAGGAAGACCGCATCATCCGCAGCATGGTGAACCGCGATATGGCGCATCGTTTCCCCGAGCGCAGCGTGAAGATCGGCGAGCCCGTGCTCGGCGTCGCGAACTGGTCGGTCTATCACCCCATCCATCCCGAGCGGCAGGTGATCAAGAACGTCAATTTCAGTGTCAGGCGCGGCGAGGTCGTCGGCATCGCCGGCCTGATGGGCGCCGGCCGTACCGAATTCGCGATGAGCCTGTTCGGCCGTTCCTGGGGCACCAATATCAGCGGCAGCCTCCAGCTCGAGGGCAGGGAGATGGCGCTGCTGAGCGTCGCGGATGCGATCGATGCCGGCCTCGCCTATGTCACCGAGGACCGCAAGCAGCTCGGCCTGATCCTCGCCGACGATGTCCGCAAGAACATCACGCTGGCGAGCCTCGACCAGGTCGCGCCCGGCCGCGTGATCGACGACATCGCCGAGCTGAAGGTCGCCAGCGACTACCGCAGCAGGATGCGGATCCGCTGCTCCGACGTCTACCAGGAGACCGGCCAGCTCTCCGGCGGCAATCAGCAGAAGGTGGTGCTGTCGAAATGGCTCATGACCGACCCCAAGGTTCTCATCCTGGACGAGCCGACAAGGGGCATCGACGTCGGTGCCAAATACGAGATTTACTGTATCATCAACGAGCTGGCGGAGGCCGGCCGCGGCGTCGTGGTGATCTCCTCGGAAATGCCCGAGCTGCTCGGCATCTGCGACCGCATCTGCGTCATGAACAACGGCGCCTTTGTCGGGGAGTTCAGGGGGCAGGAGGCGACGCAGGAGAAGATCATGCGCGCCATCATGCGCAACGAACGAAGCATTGGGAACGCCGCGCCCGCGGCCGCGGAGATGGGAGGATCGCAGCCATGACCGACAAGACGGTGTCGCTGCCCGAGGAGCGCCGGCACGGCAGCTTCATCAAGAACAATTTGCGCAACTACGGCATGCTGATGTCGCTGGTCGCGATCATGCTGTTCTTCCAGGTCGTGACCGGCGGCACGCTGCTGCAGCCGCTCAACCTCACCAACCTGGTGCTGCAGAACAGCTATATCGTCATCATGGCGCTCGGCATGCTGCTGGTGATCGTCACCGGCCATATCGATCTCTCGGTCGGCTCGGTCGCGGGCTTCATCGGCGCTGTCGCCGCTGTTCTCATGGTGACCTACAAGGTCGATTACACGCTTGCCTTCATTGCCTGCCTCCTGGTCGGTGCAGCCATCGGCGCCGCACAGGGCTATTGGGTGGCCTATTTCAAGATCCCGTCCTTCATCGTCACCCTGGCGGGGATGCTGGTGTTCAAGGGGCTGGCGCTGGCGGTGTTGCAGGGCCAGTCGCTAGGCCCGTTCCCGCCAACCTTCCAGAAATTGTCCTCCGGCTTCATTCCGGAGCTGCTGCCAGAGGCCGGCACGCTGCATCCGACGTCCATGCTGATCGGCGCCGTGCTCGCGCTCGGTCTCGTCTACGCCAGCGCCAAGGGCAGGTCGCGCGAGCAATCGCACGGCATTGAGGTCGAGCCCTACGCTTTCTTCCTCGGCAAGAGCATCCTGCTGGCCTGCGCCGTGCTCTATTTCACCTATCTGATCGCCTCGCATCGCGGCCTGCCGAACGTCTTGGTGATCATGACCGCGCTGATCGCACTCTACGGTTTCGTGACCCGTCGCACCGTGATCGGCCGGCAGATCTATGCGGTCGGCGGCAACGCCAAGGCGGCAAGCCTGTCGGGCATCAAGACCGAGCGGCTGACCTTCCTGACCTTCGTCAACATGGGCGTGCTCGCCGCGCTCGCCGGCCTCGTCTTCGCCGCGCGCCTCAACACCGCGACGCCCAAAGCGGGTCTCGGCTTTGAGCTCGACGTCATTGCCGCCTGCTTCATCGGCGGTGCCTCGGCCTATGGCGGGGTGGGGCGGGTCGGCGGCGCCGTGGTCGGCGCCATGATCATGGGCGTGATGAACAACGGCATGTCCATCCTCGGCATCGGCATCGACTATCAACAGGTCATCAAGGGCCTGGTGCTGCTCGGTGCGGTGTGCATCGACGTGTATAACCAGCGGCGGTGAGCTTGCGACGAAAAGCGTGGGGGGGGGGGCAGATGGTGTCACAGCGCCAGTGCCCACCAATTCTCGTGTCGCTTAGGACTGCAGCACCGGTACCAATCCGTAACGTAGCATCGTCTCCTTCATCCTTGCCGGATCGGGCGTGCCGGCTGCTAGTAGGACAGCCATTTCCTTGAAATATTGCGGGCCAAGCGCGCCGGGGGTGAGCATGCAGAGGCAAGTCGCCGGCCGGGGTGAACGGTTGGTGAAGCCGTGCACCACGCCGCGCTTGATGAACGCGGTCTCGCCCGGCGCCACGTCGACGTCCGTTCCTTCGATCCGCCAGGTTGAGATGCCGCTGAGTCCATAGATCGTTTCGTCCCAACGATCGTGATAGTGAGGGATCGGCATGCGCGCGTTCGGCTGGAGGGTCATCTCGAACAGATCGAGGCTGCCGGCGGTGTCGTCCTTGCTCCGCAGAAACGTCAGCTGCAGCGCACCAAGATTGATGATCTCAGGCATGGTGAACTCATTGGGTCGTGTGCGGTAACGAACTTTACCGCGTTAGGGAAACGAGCCAAAGCGCTCTATTAGCGGATTGGGCTGCGACGCTTCGCGGCGCTGGGCGCTGCCCGGGATCTACCGGCAGGTGGCGCATTGAGGCGCGAAAGGTCGCAAGGTCCCCGCGGTTGGGCTATTGCTCATGCAATGGGTATATGATCGAATGTTCGGATGGACCCGGAACGGCCAGAATTCGATCTCATCATCTTCGACTGCGACGGCGTGCTCGTCGACAGCGAGCCCCTGAGCTGTCGCTGCCTGTCCGAGGTGCTGGCCGAGTTCGGTTTCGCGCTCAGCGAGGAGCAGGCGCTTGAGCTGTTTCTCGGACGCAGCACCAAGGCGATCGAGCAGCACTACCGCGATCTCGGCCAGATCGTGCCGGATGGCTTCTTGCCGCGATTGAAGTCACATGTGCTGGAGACGTTTGCCGCCTCGCTCGAGCCGATCCCCGGGGTAGAGGCTGTGATCTCCGGTCTCGCCGAGCCGTTTTGTGTGGCCTCGTCCAGCGACATTGACCGCGTGTCGCTCTCGCTCGATGTCACCGGTCTTCGCGCACATTTCGGCGATCGGCTCTACACCGCGCAGATGGTCCGGCACGGCAAGCCGGCGCCCGATCTCTTTCTCCATGCGGCCGAGAACATGCGCACGCCGCCCTCACGCACGCTGGTGATCGAGGACAGCGTCAGCGGTGTGCAGGCGGGCAAGGCGGCCGGCATGACTGTCTGGGGATTTGTCGGCGGCGGTCATTATCGCACCCGCGACGGCCACGCTATATTGTCCGCCGCCGGAGCCGATCGGGTCTTCGCGCGCATGAGCGATTTCTGGGAGGTGTGAGCCCGCATGGCGGCCGAGAACGACAAGTCGAGACTCGACGACGCTGCGCGCGCCGGCTGGCTCTATTTCATTGCCGGCCACACCCAGGACGAAATCGCAAAAATGCTGCAGGTTTCGCGCGCCTCGGCGCAGCGGCTGGTCTCGCTGTGCCTTGCCGAACGTCTCATCACCTTCCGGCTCGAACATCCCATCGCCGCCTGCATGGAGCTGGCGGCGCGGCTGAAGGAACGGTTCAAGCTCGTTCATTGCGAGGTGGTGCCGGCAGATCCTGCCGCGCCGCAGGCCACAGCAGGGATTGCCGAGCGCTGCGCCAATCTGCTCGATTCTACGCTACGCTCGGAGACACCGGTCATCGTCGCGCTCGGCACCGGCCGTGCCGTGCGCGCCGCGGTCGAGCGCGTCACGCCGATCGACCGGCCCAATCACCAGATCGTCTCGCTGGTCGGCAACATCTCGGCCGACGGCTCGGCGAGCTTCTACGATACCGTCGGCCGGCTCGCCGACCGCACCGGCGCGCGGCACTATCCGATGCCGCTGCCATTCCTGATGTCGTCTGAGGACGAGCGCAACAGGATGGTGCGCATCGAGCCGATCGCGAAGGTGAAGGCAGTCGCGGCCAAGGCGGATTTGCGCCTCGTCGGCATCGGTCAGATGGACCAGAAGGCACAGGTGCATATCGACGGTTTCGTCACCCGCGACGAATTGTTCGAGATGATGCGGCTCGGTGCGATCGGCGAGATCACCGGCTGGGCTTATGATGCCAAGGGCCGCCTGCTCAAGGCCGGCACCAACAAGCGCCTCACCAGCATTCCGCCGGAAGTGCCCGCGAAGACCACGACGATCGGCGCCGCGGTCGGCGCAGCCAAGGTCCCGGCGATTGCGGCCGCGCTGAGCGGCGGCCTGATCAACGGGCTGATTACGGACGAGGCCACCGCAAGGGCGATCCTGGAGCGGTAGGGGCGGGCGGTCTCGCCACTTGTTCCGCTGTCATCATCCGCGAAAGCGGATGATCCAGTACGCCACGCCCCCCTCTTGGGGCAAATCACTTACTGCACGGAGCACTGGATGCCCCGCCTGCCGCCTAGGCTAAAGCTTCGGCGCCCCTCGATCTCAACCCCGACGAAGTCTTGGCGTAGCCGGGTCGCGGAGCATGATGGGGAGGTTTGCCGCACCGCAGCACTCATAAGTTGCGCGGACACCTTCGCGCCTGCTTGACAAGCGCCGCGCCTCCGTTGAACATACGCCCAACGCGTGGGCATATGCTCAAAAGCGCGAGTCCAAGGGAGGTCACCGTGAAACACGTCCTGGGCGCCGTCTGCGGCGCGTCTTGCCTGCTGCTGGCCGTCCCCGCGATGGCCGAAACGACCCTGACCATCGCCACCGTCAACAATGGCGACATGATCCGCATGCAGGGGCTGACGGGGGAATTCACCAAGAAGAATCCTGATATCACCGTGAAATGGGTGACGCTGGAGGAGAACGTGCTGCGCCAGCGCGTCACCACCGACATCGCCACCAAGGGCGGCCAGTTCGACGTGCTCACCATCGGTACCTATGAGGTGCCGATCTGGGCCAAGAAGGGCTGGCTGGTGCCGCTGGCCAATCTCGGCGCCGATTACGATGTCGCCGACCTCCTGCCGAAGATCAAGGATGCGGTCTCCTTCGACGGCAAGCTCTACGCCGCGCCGTTCTACGGCGAGAGCTCGATGGTGATGTACCGCACCGATCTGTTCGAGAAGGCCGGCCTGAAGATGCCGGAGAAGCCGACCTGGGACTTCGTCATCGACGCGGCCAAGAAGCTGACGGATAAGAGCGCCGGCACCTACGGCATCTGCCTGCGCGGCAAGGCCGGCTGGGGCGAGAACATGGCGTTCCTCTCAGCGATGGCCAATTCCTACGGCGCGCGCTGGTTCGACGAGAAGTGGGAGCCGCAGTTCAACACGCCGGAATGGAAGGCGACGCTCACGACTTACGTCAATCTCATGAAGGAAGCCGGCCCTCCCGGTGCGAGCTCCAACGGCTTCAACGAGAATCTGGCGCTGTTCAACGCCGGCAAATGCGCGATGTGGATCGACGCCACGGTCGCGGCGTCCTTCGTCACCAATCCGAAGGATTCCAAGGTCGCCGACAAGGTCGGCTTCGCGCTTGCGCCCAACACCGGGCTTGGCAAGAACGCCAATTGGCTGTGGGCCTGGAATCTGGCGGTACCCGCCGGCTCGAAGAAGACGGAAGCCGCCGAGAAGTTCATCGCCTGGGCGACCAGCAAGGACTACACCAAGCTCGTCGCGTCGAAGGAGGGCTGGGCCAACGTGCCGCCGGGCACGCGGACCTCGCTCTACCAGAACCCTGACTATCTGAAGGTCGCGCCCTTCGCCAAGCTGACGCTGGCCTCGATCGACGCCGCTGATCCCAACAAGCCGACTGTGAAACCGGTGCCCTACGTCGGCGTGCAATATGCCGCGATCCCCGAATTCCAGGGCATCGGCACGCAGGTGGGCCAGCAATTCTCCGCGGCGCTTGCGGGCTCCACCACCGTCGATGCGGCGCTTTCCGCCGCGCAATCCGCAACCGAGCGCGAAATGAAGCGCGCCGGCTACATCAAATGAACCCGAGCTCTTCCTCCTGAGCTCAGACTCGCGGCCATCCGCCCATCCCTGGATGGATGGCCGCCTTCTTCCCAAAAGGAGAAGTCAGGATGGCAACCCGGCAGACGCAGTTTCTTGCGCGCTCGCTGCTGACACCTGCGGTCGGGCTGCTCTTCATTTGGATGATCGTTCCGCTCGCGCTGACGATCTACTTCTCGACGCTGCATTACAGCCTGCTCGATCCCGGCTCGGAATCGTTCGTCGGCCTGGAAAACTTCCGCTACTTCCTCACCGATCCCGCTTTCCTGGCCTCGCTCCAGAATACGCTGGTGCTCGTTGGCTCCGTGCTGGCGCTGACCATCCTGCTTGGCATTCCCCTGGCTCTGCTGATGGACCAGCCCGTGATCGGGCGCAATTTCGTGCGGCTGATGGTGATCGCCCCGTTCTTCGTGATGCCGACGGTGAGCGCGCTGGTCTGGAAGAACCTGCTGATGCATCCGGTGTCGGGCCTGTTCGCCTGGCTCGCTTCGCTGTTCGGCCTCACGCCGATCGATTGGTTCAACGATGTCCCGCTGCTTGCCGTCATCCTGATCGTGACGTGGCAGTGGCTACCGTTCGCGACTCTCATCCTGCTGACCGCGCTGCAATCGCTCGACGAGGAGCAGAAGGAGGCCGCAGAGATGGACGGCGCCAGCGCGGTGTCGACCTTCATCTACATTACGCTGCCGCACCTCGCGCGGCCCATCACGGTGGTGATCCTGATCGAGACCATCTTCCTGCTGACCGTGTTCGCCGAGATCTTCGTCACCACCGGCGGCGGGCCGGGCTTGCAGACCACCAACATCGCGTTCCTGATCTATTCGCAGGCGCTGATCCAGTTCGACGTCGGCAGCGCCTCCGCGGGCGGCCTCGTTGCGGTGGTGATCGCGAACGTCGTCGCCTTCTTCCTGGTCCGCATCGTCGGCCGCAATTTGGAGGCCTGACATGGCACGGATGGCGACGACGCGGCAGGTGGCGATATCGACGGCGGCGGCTTGGCTGTTCGGCTTCCTGATCTTCTTCCCGATCCTGTGGATGGGGCTGGCGAGCTTCAAGACTGAGCTCGAGGCATTCGCGGTACCGCCATCCTTCCTGTTCTTCCACTGGACCACGGAAAACTACGCGACCGTGCAGGAGCGCAGCGACTATCTTCATCACGCGATGAACTCGATCATCATCGCCGGCGGCTCGACGTTGATTGCGCTGTTGATCGCCGTTCCTGCGGCCTGGTCGATGGCGTTCTCGCCGACCAAGCGCACCAAGGACATCCTGCTCTGGATGCTCTCGACCAAGATGATGCCGCCGGTTGGCGTGCTGGTGCCGATCTACCTGATCTACAAATCCTTCGGCCTCCTCGATTCGCGCATCGGCCTCGTCTTTATCCTGTGCCTCGGAAACCTGCCGATCGTCATCTGGATGCTGTTCACCTATTTCAAGGAGATTCCGCGCGACATTCTGGAGGCCGCACGCATGGACGGCGCCACCATCGGCCGCGAGCTGATCTACGTGCTGACCCCGATGGCGATCCCGGGGCTCGCCTCAACCTTGCTGCTGAACCTCATCCTGGCCTGGAACGAGGCGTTCTGGACGCTCAATCTGTCGACCTCGAGCGCCGCGCCACTCACCACGTTCATCGCCTCCTATTCGAGCCCGGAAGGGCTGTTCTGGGCCAAGCTGTCGGCGGCATCGACGCTGGCGATCGCGCCCATTCTCGTCCTCGGTTGGTTCAGTCAGAAGCAGCTCGTGCGCGGGCTCACCTTCGGCGCGGTGAAGTAGAGGGGATCATGGGTCAGATCACACTTCAGGGCGTGCAAAAATCCTTCGGCCCGGTGCACATCATCAAGGGCGCTGACCTCGATATCGCCGACGGCTCCTTCGTGGTGTTCGTCGGCCCCTCCGGTTGCGGCAAGACCACACTGCTGCGGCTGATCGCTGGCCTCGAAGACGTCAGCGGCGGCAAGATCCTGATCGACGGCAAGAACGTCGTCGACACGCCGCCCGCCAAACGCGGGCTGTCGATGGTGTTCCAGTCCTACGCGCTCTATCCGCATATGAGCGTGCGCGGCAATATCGGCTTCGGCCTGAAGATGGCGGGCCTTGCCAAGGACGAGATCAACCGCAAGGTCGAGGCGGCCGCTGCGACGCTCAACCTCACGCCCTATCTCGATCGCAAGCCACGCGAGCTGTCCGGCGGCCAGCGCCAGCGCGTCGCGATCGGCCGCGCCATCGTGCGCGAGCCCAAGGCGTTCCTGTTCGACGAACCGCTCTCAAATCTCGATGCTGCGCTGCGTGTGCAGATGCGCATCGAGGTGACGCGGCTGCAGAAGCAACTCGGCACCACCGCGATCTACGTCACCCACGACCAGGTCGAAGCCATGACCATGGCCGACAAGATCGTCGTGCTCAACGGTGGCAAGATTGAGCAATATGGCTCACCGTTGGAGCTTTACGAGCGGCCCGCCAATCTCTTCGTCGCCGGCTTCATCGGCTCGCCCAAGATGAATTTCGTCACCGGCGAGCCCGCTTTGCAGAAGGGGGCAGCGACGATCGGCGTCCGGCCGGAGCACCTGAAGATCGAGCGCGACGGCGCCGGCGGCTGGCAGGGCACCATTGCAGTGGCCGAGCATCTCGGCAGCGATACCTTCCTTTACGTCGATGCCGGCGCGTTCGGCATGCTGACGGCGCGCTACATCGGCGAATTGAGCCTGCACGCCGGCGACCGCGTGTCGCTGGTGCCGGATTCCGCACGCATCCACCGCTTCGACGAGAGCGGCAACGCTCTTCGGAGCTGACAAGAAACGGCAAGAAAACGGAAAGACGATCATGTACCTGGAAAAATTCAAGCTGAACGGCAAGACCGCGTTCATCACCGGCGGCGGGCAGGGCATCGGCCTTGGCTGCGCCGAGGCGCTGGCCGAGGCCGGCGCCCGGGTCATCATCGGCGATCGTGACGGCAAGGTCGCTGACAGCGGGAAAGCAAGCCTGAAGGCAAAGGGCCTTGACGTGGAGACCGCGGTCATGGACGTCACCGACACTAAACGTGTGGCCGAAATCGCGAACGACCTCGTCGCCCGCCATGGCAAGGTCGACATCCTCGTCAACAATGCCGGCATCGCCCGTAGCGAGACGCCCGCGGAGACCGTCACCGACGAGCACTGGCTCAACGTCATCGACGTCAATCTCAACGGCACGTTCTGGTGCTGCCGCGAATTCGGCAAGCACATGCTGAAGGCTGGAAGCGGCGCCATCGTCAATGTCGGCTCGATGTCGGGCTTCATCGTCAACAAGCCGCAGGAGCAGTGCTTCTACAACGCTTCCAAGGCCGCCGTGCATCATCTGACCAAGTCGCTCGCCGCCGAATGGGGCGCGCGCGGCATCCGCGTCAATGCGGTGGCCCCGACCTATATCGAGACGCCGCTCAACGCTTTCGTGAAGAGCAATCCCAAAATGTACGACGCCTGGATCGGCGGAACCCCGATGGCGCGGATGGGGCAGGTCGAGGAGATCGCTTCCGTCGTGCTGTTCCTCTCATCGGAGGCCGCGAGCCTGATGACCGGCAGCATCGTGCTGGTGGATGGCGGCTACACTTGCTGGTAGGCTCGCGTCAAGACTGACGAAGCGACCGGGAGCGACAATGCCGCGAGCGTATATCGGCGTCGATGTAGGGACCACAAGCACGCGGGCAGGGGTATTTGATGAGGCGGGCACGCTGCTCGCGATGGCGCGTCATCCGATCCGGGTCTGGCACGAGGCCGACGATATCGTCGAGCAGTCGTCCCAGGACATTTGGGAGGCCTGCGCGGTATCGGTACGCGCGGCGATGGCGGAGGCTGGCATTGCGCCCGATAGCGTCGACGGTATCGGCTTCGATGCCACCTGTTCTTTGGTTGTCCTCGATCGGCATGGCGAGCCGCTCACCGTCAGTGGATCCGGCGACAGGCAGCGCAACGTCATCGTTTGGATGGACCATCGCGCCATCGCCGAGGCGCGGCTGATCAACGAGACCGAGGATGCGGTGCTGCGCTATGTCGGCGGCTCGATCTCACCCGAGATGGAGATGCCGAAGCTGCTATGGCTGAAGCGGCATCTGCGCACGAGTTTTGACGCTGCAGGTCATTTCTTTGATCTGGCGGACTATCTGACCTGGCGCGCGACCGGCTCGCTGCAGCGCTCGACCTGCACCGTCACTTGCAAATGGAACTACCTTGCCCATGAGCGCGGCGGCTGGAGCGCGCCATTCTTCAAGCGTATTGGTCTGTCCGACTTTGTCGCCGAGAATTACGCGCGCATCGGCATCGAGATCGTCGCTCCCGGCACGCGGCTTGGGGCGGGGCTGACCCGAACTGCCGCGGCTGAACTTGGCCTGTCACCGGGCACGCCGGTCGGCGCCTCGCTGATCGATGCCCACGCCGGCGGTATCGGTGCGATCGGCGGACGCGATGGGACGGGCGAGGTGACCGACGTCTGCGATCGTCTCGCCTACATCATGGGAACGTCGGCCTGCATCATGGCGACGACGAAGGAGCCATGCTTCGTCCCCGGTGTGTGGGGCCCTTATTACTCCGGCATGGTCCCGGACTTCTGGCTCAACGAGGGCGGCCAGTCGGCTGCGGGCGCAGCGATAGACCATCTGCTCAAGTCGCACCCCGGTTTCGGCGAGGTGAGCGCGGCCGCGCGCAGCGAGGGCCTCGATCTCATCGACTTCCTCGAGCGTCGTATCATCGCGCGCGCAGGCGATGCCAGTCGCGCTGCGCTGCTGGCGCGTGACGTCCACGTCCTGCCGGAATTCATCGGCAACCGCTCGCCCTATGCCGACCCGGACACGCGGGCGGTGATCGCCGGCCTCGATCTCGACACCGACATCGGTTCGATGGAGCGGCTGTTCGTCGCCGGCCTCTGCGGTCTTGCCTACGGGCTCGCCGAGGTGATCGAGGCTTTTGCCGCTCATGACGTGCGCTCGAACATCATGATCATGGGCGGCGGCGCCAGCCGGAGTCCGCTGGTGCGGCAGATCATGGCCGACACGACCGGCCTCACCGTCGCGCTGCCGCAGACCAAGGAGCCGGTACTGCTCGGCGCCGCCATGCTCGGCGCCGTCGCCGGAGGAGCCTATGCCACCATCGGCGAGACCATGGCCAAAATGTCGGCGCTAGGACGCAAGAGCGAGCCGACCGTGCCCGAGATGGCCGCGTTTCACGCCCGCAAGCGCGAGGTCTACAAGCTGCTGCGCGAGGTCGACCAGCGAAGCCGCGCGGCGATGCGCAGCATCGCGAGAGGTTGAGAGACATGCTGATTGCCTGCGGCGATGCGCTGATCGATTTCGTGCCGACGCGAAATGAAGGTCGCGAGGCCGTGATGCCCGCTATCGGCGGCTCCTGTCTCAACGTCGCGATCGGTATGGCGCGGCTCGGCGCGCCGGCCGGTTTCGTTGGCGGCATCTCGACCGACCTGTTCGGGCAGATGATCGCCGATCACGCCACCATCTCCAACGTAGACCTCAGTCTCGCTACCCGCAGCGATCACCAGACCACGCTCGCCTTCGTCCGCATCGTCGCGGGCGAGTCGCACTACGCGTTCTACGATGCCGAGACGGCGACGCGGAACTGGACGTACCGACGCGGGACAATTCCGCTCGACACGGTTGAAGCTCTCCATGTCGGCTCGACCACGCTGGTCAACGACCGGGGCGCGGCGGAGACGACAGCGCTGATTGCGGATGCGCGCGCGTTCTCGACGATCTCCTTCGATCCGAACTGCCGACCGAACCTCGTCAAGGACAAGCCGGCCTATCTCGCCCGCATGGCGGAGCTCGCTGGCCACGCCGATCTCATCAAGATGTCGGACGTCGATTTCGCCTATCTCTTTGGCGACGAGCCCTATCAGCAGCGCGCGAGCGAGCTGCTCGCGCAGGGCACGAGCCTCGTCGTCGTCACCCGGGGCAACCATGGCGCCGTCGCGTGGCATGCGGGGGCAGGGCAGATCGAAGTCGTCGCGCCCAATGTCGAGGTCGCCGACACCATCGGCGCCGGCGACAGCTTTCAGGCCGCATTGCTGTTCGCTCTGCACAAGCAAGGGCGCATTGCCCGGCAAGCCTTGAAGGACACCGGTGCCGACGAGCTTCGCCGCGCGCTGTCCTTCGCTGCCAATTGCGCCGGCCTCACTTGCACCCGTCCGGGCGCCGATCCGCCCTGGAGTCACGAGATCAGTTGGAGCCTCTAACGTCGCTTCACATCCGCGCGACGGCCTTCTCAGCGCATTTGAGAAAGGTTCCGATCAGCGGACTGTGGGAATCCCGCCGCCAGCAGACTGCGATGTCGAGGGAATCGGTGACGTCACGCAGGGGCCTGAATACGATGCCGCGTGGCGCGCCGAGCTGTGCGCAGGCCGGCAGGATGGCGAGACCTTCGCCGGCCAGAACCAGGCTCATCGCTGAATGCACCGTCTCCACCCGGCTGGCGATCGGCATCACCACTTGATGCCGACGCAATAAGGGGACGACCGCGGAGGAGGCGGGCCCATGGTCCGGATGCGGGAGTGCGATCAGCGGACGGCCCTGCAGCCGGGCCATCGGCACGGAGCTCAAGCGGGCGAGCGGCGAGCGGATCGGCATGGCCAGCATGAAAGGCTGTGCACCGATCCTTGCCACCTGGATTTCGGGATGATTGATTGCAGGCATGCACAGCGCGACCGTGACGCTGCGGTCGAGCACCCGGGCCTCGCGCGTCGAGGCGCTGAGCTCGGCGAAGCCGAGGTCGACGCCAGGAACTGCGCGGCGCAGCTCAGGGATGAGCCGCGGCAGCATCGCATTCGCCAGCACGAACATGTAGCCCACCGACAGCCGCCCGCGCCGTCCCGAGGCAACCGCGCGCGCGGCTTCGGCGCCGTCGGCGGCAAGTGCGAGCGCTTCGCTGGCGCGCGCCAGCAGCGCCTGACCCGCCTCGGTCAGATCCATGCCACGGGTGCCGCGGCGGAACAGCGGTGCGCCGATCTCGGCCTCGAGCTTGCGGATCTGGACCGAGAGCGGTGGCTGCGCCATCCGGAGCCGCTCGGCGGCCTTGCCGATGCTACGCGCCTCGGCGACGGCGACGAAATAGCGGAGCCGGCGAAGATCCATTGGCATACCGAAGGCATATGGGTTGGCATCAAAAATCGTATTGGACGGCGAGTTAACAAAACTGTCATTCTCGCTGTCAATGTCTTCGGGCCAATGGCGGCCCGCTTCGGAGCGTGTGATGTGACGATGAACGGCGATCCCTGTCTTTTGTCCGCAATCGAGCTGCGCGGTCTCATCGCTGGAAAGCGGATTTCGCCAGTCGAGCTCACACGCGCCGTGCTTGCCCGCGCCGAGGCGCTCCAGCCCGAATTGAACTGCTTTATCACCCTGTGCGGTGATGAGGCGATCGCGGCGGCGCGCGAAGCCGAGCGCAAGGTGATGGCGGGCGAGGAGCTCGGCCTGTTGCATGGCATTCCCGTCACCGTCAAGGACATCGTCAATACCAAGGGGGTGAAGACCACCTTTGGCGCCGTTCCCTTCAAGGACAACGTGCCGACCGAGGATGCAGTTGCCGTTGCGCGGCTGCGCAGCGAGGGCGCGATCCTGATCGGAAAGACCACGACGCCGGAGTTCGGCAGCAAGTGCCTCACCGATTCACCTTTGTTCGGCTGCACTCGCAATGCCTGGGACGCCCGCCGTTCCTCCGGCGGCTCCAGCGGCGGCGCGGCGGTGGCGGTGGCCAGCGGCATCGCGCCGCTGGCGATTGCGACCGATGGCGGCGGCTCGACGCGAATTCCGGCGGCCTGCAACGGTGTGGTCGGGCTGAAGCAGAGCAACGGCGTGATCCCGCACAGCCAGGCCCTCGACGTCTTCGGCAACCAGACCTATGTCACGCCGACCACCCGCACCGTCGCCGATACCGCGCTGATGATGCAGGCGATGGCGGGCGAAGATCCTGTCGATCCCTGGTCGATCGGCGTGCCCGTGCCTGACTTCATCGGCACCGCGACCTCGCGCGGCGACCTGCGCGGCTTGAGGATCCTGTACTGCCTGTCGCCGCCGGGCCGTCCGGTGTCCACCGAGGTCGCCGCCAGTTTCAGGGCGAGCCTCGATCGGCTGGCGAGCTTAGGTGCCGAGCTCGAGGAATTCTCCGGCGATGGTTTCGACATCGAGCCGATCTGGCGTGCCATCAACCACACGGTCTGGCGGACGCGCTTTGCAAAACTGGCGACTGAACACAAGGACGAGCTGAGCGAGGCCTTCCTCAAGCAGCTCGCGCTCGCGGCCGAAGTCAGCGGCGTCGACTACCAGGAGGCGATGTTCGCGCGCACCGCGTTGTTCCGTCGCGTGCAATCGCTGTTTGCGCGCGGACACTTTCTGGCGATGCCGACGCTCACCCGCACCGCGCTGCCGATCAAGCAGGACCTCTTCGGCAGCATCGAGATCGATGGTCGGCACTACGACAGCGTCCGGCCGCACTGGTTCCCGTGGACCATGCCGTTCAACATGACCGGCCATCCCGCGATCAGCCTCCCCTGCGGCTTTGCCCGTGACGGGCTGCCGATCGGGCTTCAGCTCGTCGGCCGCTTCCGGGCGGACGCAGAATTGCTGCGCGTGAGCGCAATGTTCGAGGCGTCAGGCGATCTTCTGTCCCGCTGGCCGGCCTGAGGAGGTGGGCATGCAGCAAAGAGCTTGCCTCCGGCGCCCAGACATGTTGATCGTGCCGCGGGTGAGCCCTGAAGCCGAGCACGCATGAGCGTCTTTGTCCTCCGACGTCTGTTGACCTTGCTGGCGACGCTGGTCGGCGCATCGCTGATCATCTTCCTGGTGCTGGATGCTCTTCCCGGCAATGCCGCACAGATGCTGATGGGCGCCGACGCCTCGCCGGACGCGGTTCGCGCGCTCACCATCAAGCTCGGGCTCGACCAGCCACTGGCGGTTCGTTATCTGCAATGGATCGAGGGCCTCGCCGTCGGCGATCTCGGCAACTCCTACGTCTACGGCACCCCGGTCGCCAGCCTGATCGCGGAACGGCTGGTGCTGACCATTCCGCTCGCGATCATGGCGATGGCGATCACCGTGACGCTGGCGCTCTCCGCCGGCATCTACACCGCCGCCAACCACAACAAACTCGGCGATGTCGGCGTGATGTCGCTGACCCAGGTCGGCATCGCGCTGCCAAACTTCTGGTTCGCGATCCTGCTGGTGCTGTTGTTTGCGGTGCGGCTGCAGTGGCTCTCGGCGGGCGGTTTTGCCGGCTGGGAGGACGGCATCTGGCCCGGAATCAAGTCACTGCTGCTGCCGGCGGTCTCGCTTGCCGTGGTGCAGGCCGCGATCCTCGCGCGCGTCACGCGATCGGCCGTGCTCGAAGTGCTGCGCGAGGACTTCGTCCGTACCGCCCGCGCGAAGGGGCTCGGCAAGCGCGAGGTGCTGTGGAGCCACGTGCTGCGCAACGCCATGATCCCCGTCATGACGGTGATGGGGCTGCAATTCGCCAATCTGCTCGCCGGCACCATCGTGATCGAGAACGTGTTCTACCTGCCGGGCCTCGGCCGGCTGATCTTCCAGTCGATCGCCAACCGCGACCTCATCGTGGTGCGCAATTGCGTGATGCTGCTCGCGGCCATGGTCGTCATCGTCAACTTCGTGGTCGATGTCCTCTATGCCTTCATCGATCCCCGCATCAAGGTTCACGACCTGTGAGTGATCCGCTCGCCACCGCAGTTGGATTGCCGACAGCCGCTGCGCCGACGCGCCCCGCCACCGGCTTTTGGCGGAGGGCGCTGCGGCATCGCAGCTTCGTGCTCGGTGGCGTGTTGGTGCTTGCGGTGATCGGTTCCGCGCTGCTCTCCCTGGTCTGGACGCCCTGGTCGCCCTACGAGATCGACATCGCATCGAAGCTCCGGCCGCCCTCGGCGGCGCATTGGCTCGGCACCGATTCCTTCGGCCGCGACATCGCCTCGCTGCTGCTTGCGGGGGCCCGCTCCACCATCATGGTCGGAATCATCGCCGTGAGCATCGGTCTCACCTTCGGCGTCACGCTGGGCCTGATCGCTTCGGCCCAGCGGGGCTGGACCGAAGAGGTCATCATGCGCTTCTCCGACTTCACCTTCGCCTTTCCCGCCGTGCTCTCGGCGATCATGCTCGCCGCGGTCGTCGGCCCCGGCATGGTGACCTCGATCATTGCGATCGGCATCTTCCAGATCCCGACGCTGACGCGGCTGACTCGTGGCTCGGCCAACGCGATCTGGGCCCGCGAATTCGTGCTGGCCGCGCGCGCGGCGGGCAAGGGGCGCTTCCGCATCACCATCGAGCACGTGCTGCCGAACATCCTGTCGATCCTGATCGTGCAGGTCACGATCCAGTTTGCACTCGCCGTTCTCGCCGAGGCCGCGCTGTCCTATCTCGGTCTCGGCACGCAGCCGCCGCAGCCGTCCTGGGGCCGCATGCTGAACGACGCGCAGACGCTGCTGTTCCAGTCGCCCATGCTCGCGGTCTATCCGGGCGCTGCGATCGCCATCGCGGTGCTCGGTCTCAATCTCCTTGGTGACGGGTTGCGCGACCTGCTCGATCCCCGACTGGCGCGGGAGCGGTGACCATGGGCGAGCGCTTCAACATGCCGCTGATCGAAGTCGAAAATCTCGGCGTCCGCCTCAACACCAGCCGCGGGCCGGCACAGGCGGTGCGCGGCGTCAGCTTCGCTCTCAAGCGCGGCGAGACGCTCGGCCTCGTCGGCGAATCCGGCTGCGGCAAGTCGGTCACGGCGTTGTCGTTGATGGGGCTGCTGCCGGACAGCGCGGCCGTCACCGGCAGCATCAAGCTGGACGGTGACGAGCTCGTCGGACTCTCGGATGCCGATTATTGCCGCCTGCGCGGCAACCGCATCAGCATGATCTTTCAGGAGCCGATGACCGCGCTCAATCCGATGCACACGATCGGCCATCAGGTCGCCGAGCCGCTGCGCCGTCACAAGAAATATTCGGCGGCACAGGCGCGCAAAGAGGCGGTCGCCTTGCTCGACCGCGTCGGGCTGCCCGATGCTATCAGGCGCGTCGACGCCTATCCGCACCAATTCTCGGGCGGCCAGCGCCAGCGCATCACCATCGCGATGGCGCTTGCCTGCGAGCCGGACCTCTTGATCGCGGACGAACCGACCACCGCGCTCGATGTCACCATCCAGGGCCAGATCCTCGACCTCATCGCCGATCTCGTCGAGGAGCGCGGCATGTCGATGATCCTGATCTCGCACGATCTCGGCGTCATTGCCGAGAACGTGCAGCGCATGATGGTGATGTATGGCGGCACCGTCGTCGAGAGCGGGCCGACCGACGAGGTGTTCCGCCGGATGGGCCATCCCTACACGCAAGGCCTGTTCCGCGCACGGCCGAAGCTCGGCGCGCGCAAGGGCACGCGGCTGAAGACGATCTCAGGCACGGTGCCGGAGCTCGCCGATCTGCCGTCCGGCTGCACCTTCTCCGATCGCTGTCCGCTGGTGATCGATCAATGCCGCGCCGCGCTGCCGCCGATGTTGGATGTCGGCCCGGGCCATTTCGTGCGCTGCATCCGGACGGATGTCTCAATGGCTGAGCCTGTCGGAGCGCTGACCGCATGAGCACCGCGCCGCTTCTCGATGTCAGGGATCTCGAACAGCGCTACATGCTGCCGCGCGAAAGCCTGTTCCGACCGCCAGGGCAGGTGCGTGCGCTCAACGGCGTCAGCGTGCAGGTCAAGGCCGGCAGGAGCCTCGGCATTGTCGGCGAATCCGGCTCCGGCAAGTCCACCTTCGCGCGCGTTGTGATGGCGCTGGAGCGGCCGACCTCGGGGCAGGTCGTGATGCTCGGACGTGATCTCAACCGCCTGCCGGCCGACGAGCTGCGCCGTGCCAGGCGTGATTTCCAGATGGTGTTCCAGGACCCCTATGGCTCGCTCGACCCGCGCCAGACCATCGCGCGGATCGTCGCCGAGCCGCTGACCGTGCTGGAGGGCGCCGACCGCACCACGTTCCGCGAACGCGTTGCCGCGGTGCTGCGGCAAGTGGGTTTGCGCGATGCCGACATGGACAAATATCCGCACGAATTCTCCGGCGGCCAGCGCCAGCGCATCGCCATTGCGCGTGCGCTGATCACGCAGCCGAAGCTGATCGTCGCCGACGAGCCGGTCTCCGCGCTCGACGTCTCCGTGCAGGCGCAAGTGCTGAACCTGATGCAGGACCTCCAGGAGCAGTTCGGCCTGAGCTATATCCTGATCAGCCACGACCTCGCAGTCGTCGACTATCTCTGCGACGAGGTCGCCGTGATGTATCTCGGCCGCATCGTCGAGCAGGGGCGCCCCGTAGATCTGTTCGAGCGCTGCGCCCATCCGTAAACGCGGGCGCTCTTGGATGCGGTGCCGCGGGCGCGCGCTGGCGGCCGGCGGCGGCGCGGGGCCCAGGCGATCGCCTCGCAATCGGCGGCGGCGACGGGATGCCCCTATGTCTCGCGCTGCGCTTTTGCCGACCAGCATTGCCGCGAGGTTCTGCCTGAGTTACGCAAGGTGGGCGAGGGGCACCTTGCCGCCTGCCACAAGGCGGAAGCGGTGATGGCGTTGCCGCAGGCGGCCATGGAAGGTTAGTGTCCGGAGCAGGATTGGCGTAGGCTTGAGAACAGAACAGGCTGGGGAGTTGCGCATGTTGAGGAAACTATCGATCGTCGCATTTGCTGCTGCGCTCGTCATGGCGCCTTTGCCGGCGCTGGCGCAGAGCAAGAAGGACAGCGTCGTCATGGCGATGGCGCTGGAGCCGCCGGGCCTCGATCCCACCAACGCCGCCGCCGCCGCGATCGCCGAGGTCACGCTCTACAACATCTATGAGACCCTGACCAAGATCAACGAGGACGGCTCGGTCTCGCCGTTGCTGGCCGAGAGCTGGACCGCTTCGCCCGATTTGAAGACCTATACGTTCAAGCTGCGCAAGGGCGTCAAATTCCAGAACGGCGAGCCGTTCAATTCCGCGGCCGTGAAATTCTCGTTCGAGCGCAACGCCGCGCCGACCAGCACCAACAAGGACAAGAGCCTCTACCAGGCTTTTGAGAAGGTCGACGCACCGGATGCCGACACGATCGTGATCACGGTGAAATATTCCGAGCCGAACCTGCCGTTCCTGCTCGGGCAGGCGGGCGGCTCGATCGTCGAGCCGAAGAGCGCAGCCACCAACGTGACGCAGCCGGTCGGCACCGGGCCTTATCAGCTTGGCGGCTGGGCGAAGGGTTCTTCGATCACGCTGACCAAATGGGCCGACTACCGCAACGCCTCCGCGATCAAGCTGTCCAAGGTGACGATCCGCTTCATCTCCGATCCGGCGGCGCAGGTGGCGGCGCTGCTGTCGGGCGACGTCGATGCATTCCCGCGCGTCGCCGCGGCGCGCGCCTTGGCGCAGTTCAAGGCAGATCCGCGCTTCACCGTGCTGGTCGGCGGCTCCAGGGCCAAGACCATCCTCGCCATCAACCACCGCAAGAAGCCGCTGGACGATGTCCGCGTTCGCCGCGCCATCCTTGCCGCGATCGACCGCAAGGCGATGATCGACGGCGCCGTCGACGGCTTCGGCACGCCGATCGGCAGCTTCTACGTGCCGGGCGCGCTCGGCTATGTCGACACCACCGGCATCAATCCGTACGACCCGGAGAAGGCGAAGAAGCTGCTCACTGAAGCCGGCGTCACCACGCCGCTCGAATTGTCGCTGAAGCTGCCGCCGCCGTCCTATGCGCGGCAGGGCGGCGAGATCGCTGCAGCCCAGCTCGCCAAGGTCGGCATCGTCGCCAAGATCGAGAACGTCGAATGGGCGCAGTGGCTGTCGCAGGTGTTCGCCGGCAATGGTCCGCACAATTTCGATCTGACCATCGTCAGCCATGTCGAGCCGTTCGACCTCGTCAAGATCACCGAGCCGGACTACTATCTCGGTTACAACAACGAGAAGTTCAACGCGCTCTACAAGCAGATCGTCTCGACACCGGACGAGGCCGCCCGCGCAAAACTGCTCGGCGATGCCCAGCGCATGCTCGCGACGGATGCCGTCTCCGCCTACCTGTACCAGCCGCAGCTCATCACCATCACCAACAAGAAGCTGAAGGGCGTCTGGAAGGACGTCCCGCAATACGAGAACGATTTCTCGACGTGGTATTGGGAGTAGGAGCGGCTTAGATCGGTGTGTCCTTTCCCCTGTGGGAGAGGGCAGCTCCAAACAAAAATGAAAAAACAACCCCATGCACAGTAGCCGGGCGTAATCATTTCAATGGCTTGCGCGTTGCGTGATTGATGGTCGACGCGATGCACCGAGAAGTTGACCCGTCGAGACTGAGCAAGAACTCGGCATTTTGGTGAGTTGATGTACGATTCTGTTCATGACGAATCGCACATTCAAGACCGGCGAGAGCCGCGACCAGGCCAGCCTGCTTCCTGCTCGGATTGAGGACTATGTCGGACCGGACAACCCCGTCCGGGCGATTGAGAGCTTCGTTCGTGTCCTCGACCTTGCCAAGCTCGGCTTTCGCCATGCGGATCGCAAGGCTGAAGAGGTCGGCCAGCCGCCATACGATCCAGCCGATCTGCTGAAGCTCTACCTTTACGGCTACATCAACCAAATCAGGTCGTCGCGTCGGTTGGAGCGGGAGGCCGGCCGCAATCTGGAACTGATCTGGCTGCTGAGGAATCTGAAGCCGGGTTATCGGACGATCGGCAATTTCCGCAAAGAGAACTGGGCGGCGCTGAAGGCAGCCAACCGCAGCTTCGTGCTGCTGATGCGCGAGCTTGGTCTTGTCGGCGGCAGCGTTGTTGCAATTGACGGCTCGTTCTTCCATGGCGACGCCAGCAAGGCCAGCATCTTTACGCGCAAACGGCTTGCCGATCAGATCATCAAGCTGGACCAAGAGATCGAGGCTTACGGCAAGTGCCTTGAGGACAATGATGCCGCGGAAGCCAAGAAGCCGGGCAAGGATGGGCCCGATGGCGGCGGCGGAGGTGGCGGCGACATCGGTGCGAAGATCGCGGCGCTGCTGGCGAAGCGCTTGCGCGCACAAGGCGACCTTGCTCGGCTGGAAGAGAATGGCGCGACGCAGCTATCCCTGACTGATCCGGATGCCCGGCTTCTGGTCAAGAGCGGCCAGGGCGTCGCAGGCTACAATGTGCAGACCGCCGTCGATGACAAGCACAAGCTCATTGTCGCCAGCGAGGTGGTGAACGACAGCAGCGATGTCGGCCAGCTACATGCGATGGCCATGGCGGCAAAAGAGGCTCTCGAGGTCGGGGCCCTGCAGGCGCTGGCAGATGAGGGCTATTACAGCAGTCGCGAACTGAAGGCCTGTGAAGACGATGGCATCACGCCCTATGTGCCGGTGCCGGAGGGCAACGCCCGGCTCGAGAAGCAAGGCCGCTTTGCCCTCAAGGACTTCAACTATGATGGCGCAACCGACACCTACCGTTGTCCTGCCGGCCAACCGCTACATCCGATGAAGAGCAGGCAAAAGAACACCAGCGGCCGCATCGAGATCCGCTATGCGGCGCGCGGAGCGATCTGCAGGACCTGCCCGCTCAAGGTCCAGTGTCTCTCGTCGAACGCGGCCTACCGGACGATCGGTCGCTGGGAGCATGAAGGCGTTCTTGAACGTCATCGCGCGCGGATGCAGGGTGCAGGCGAGCTGATGCGCCGTCGTTTTGCCATCGTCGAGCATCCGTTTGGCACGCTCAAATGCCGCGCCGGCTATCGTCATTTCCTGGTCCGCGGCTTCGATAAGGTCCGCGGTGAGTGGAACCTGATGGCGCTCTGCTACAACTTTACCCGCGTGCTCAACATTCTTGGCTTAGACGTGTTTCTGGCCGCCCTCGCAAAGACGCTCGCTCCTGGCCGAGGCACCCTCGCAGCCCTCCTGCAGGGCATCCAGCTTGCTCCAGAGGCCTTCTGGATCAATCACCCGCCTCCGATCGCAATCGGTCGCCCACACCGGCCTGACTCCGCCAAAACCAGTAATTCTTGCTCAGTCTCGTCGGGCAAAACACTGGCATGATGCCATCGTCGCGGTCTCATGGTCAGGGACGCGCCGTCAGGCGAGGCAGCCGTGCAGAAGCCATCCCGCCGCGATGCCGGCACCGACGTGGCGGCCGTCAGGGCCGAGGCGCCGATTTCCCTAGAGCTCGATCATGCGTCGATGAGCGATATCGCTCATGCTCTGGCCAGTCGGCATGTCACGGCCACAGCGCTGGTCAAAGCCTATCTCGCGCGCATTGAGGCCTACGACCGCGATGGGCCCAAGCTCAACGCGGTACGCGCGCTCAATCCCGCTGCGCTCGCGATCGCGGGCGAACTCGACGGCATGAAACCGTCGGCGAAGCGGCCGCTCGCGGGCATCCCGATCCTGGTGAAGGACAACATCGCGACGGGCGACAAGCAGCCGACCACGGCGGGCTCGCTAGCGCTGGAAAGCGCGCATGCGCGGGCCGACGCCACAATCGTCAAGCTGTTGCGGGACGCCGGCGCGGTGATCCTCGGCAAGGCGAACCTGACCGAGTTTTCCAACATGCTCGCGATCGACATGCCCCACGGCTACTCGTCGCTGGGCGGTCAAGTGAAGAACCCCTACGCGCCGGCGCTGGTCGACGATCACGGCAACCCGGTCGTGTCGCCGGGGGGCTCGAGCGCGGGTTCGGCAGTCGCGGTGGCGGCAGGTCTGTGTGCGGCCTCGATCGGCACGGAGACCTCGGGCTCGCTGCTGTTCCCCGCCAGCCAGAATGGCCTCGTCACCGTGAAGCCGACGGTCGGGCTGATCAGCCGTGCCGGCATCGTGCCGATCGCGCATAGCCTGGACACAGCGGGGCCGATGACGCGCAACGTGCGCGATGCGGCGCTGCTCCTCAACGTGCTGGCGGCCAAGGACCCGCTCGACCCGGCGACGCAAAAGCAGCGGCGGCCAGTCGACTACACTGCCGACCTCACGCACGACGCCATGAAGGGCGCGCGCATCGGCGTTCCGAGCGATCCCGCCGACCCGCTGAACGATCCGTTCTATGGCAAGCTGCCACCCAAAGGAGCGGAGGTGATGGCGGAGGCGATCAAGGTGCTGGAGGATCTCGGCGCCGTGATCGTGCGCGCCAGCATGCCGACGGCCGGCTGGATGAGCGGACCAGGTACGATCATGGCCGTGCTCAACCGCAATCCGCTGAGCCCTAACAGGGGCAATGCAGTCTCGCAGCGGATCGTCTTCCTCTACGAACTGAAGCGAGATCTCAACCTCTACCTGAGGGATTGGGCGACCAACACCGCCATCAAGACCATGACCGACATCGTGACCTTCAACGAGGCGAATGCAGGCAAGGCGCTGCGTTTCGGCCAGGACAACTTCCTCGCCGCCGACCTCACCCGAGGCGACCTAAGCGAACGCGAGTACAAGGCGGCACTTGCCATGGACCTGCTCAGCGCCAGGATCCGCGGCATGGATGCCTACATGAACCAGCACGAACTCGACGCCGTGCTGTTCCCCGGCAGCGCAGGCGCCGCGATCGCCGCCAGGGCAGGCTATCCCAGCGTCATGGTGCCGTGCGGCTTCGTCGCCGGGTTCGACGGCAAGGATACGCCCGACTATCCGATCGGCGTCACCTTCGCAGGCCGTGCCTGGAGCGAGCACAAGCTGCTGCGTCTGGCCTACGCCTATGAGCAGGCTTCCGACATGCGCAAGCCGCCGCCCGGCTTGCCCGCGCCTCCGGCAGCCGGGGCTTGGGACCTGACGGCGTCTGCTCGGATCCCAGCCAGCTGACTTGGGCGCGGCGCCGGGCCGACGATGCGTATGCGGCTCTGGACTGGCTCATCGAGCAAAAGATCGCCGATCCCAAACAGGTTTATGTCCTCGGCCGGAGCAACGATGCGACCACGACTTTGATTATCATGAACCGTGCGATCGGCGATCTCCACGAGCACATGTTCGCGGGTGGCTTCGCGATGCAGCCGTCCTGTTATTTGATGAAGAACGTCGAGTTCTATGCTCCGGTGCACCTTTTCCTGGCAGAGAAGGACGAGGCCACCAGTCCCGTCCTCTGCGGCCAGATGGTCGAGAGCAAGCGTTCGATCCCCGTCAAGTCGGTGCTGTGGAAGGGGGCTAACCACAGCTTCGAAGATCACGAGCCGATCCACGTGTTCCATGGCTATCATGTCGGATACAATGCCGCGGCTGCGGAAGGCACCATTAAGGCCATCATCAGTGTGTTGAGCGAGGCTAAGAGGGCGCAGAACTGATCACACAGAGCTGCACAGCCTATTGGCTTGCGATGACGGCCGAGCCGACGCGATTGACCATTGCGGACTTTCGAAGCCAGTCGGATATGGTTCGGTACAGACGAAGAGATCGTTCTCCGGAACACGACTGTGTCGGTCCGTTCAATATCGACTTGTCCCTGCGTAGATCCAGGACGTGGACCTATAAATCCGGCCGCGTGATGCGATGAAGCTTAGGTACGCTATGCCCCCAATAGCGACCAAATTTGTGCAGTAGCGCAATATGTCGCGATAGGCCAGAAGCGGACTATTTTAATGCTCTGCATTTCGAGGTTGCGGCGCCAGCGGACGTTCAAGCCGATATGATCTAACCGCAAAGGAAGACAGACTCGACTTGGCCACGCGCATTCCAATAGGCTCCTGCTTTCCAATTACAATTAGCGGGGAGCGAAATGGCCGAAAGAATCGATGTCGAGGTTACCGGCAAATCGCAGTTTGAAGTCGCCTACGACATGGCGAGATTCATTCTCATCAATATGGAAGGTCGTCCGGTGAAAAGCATAAAGCGGAAAGAGTTCTTGCATTTGGTGGCTGATTGCATCGAGACCTTGCGCGGCATCAAGGTCAAGGAGATTATCAGCTAAAGGCTTGCACTCCTGCAGCGACCGTCCACCCGCATTTTGCAAGGCCCGCCGCAAAATTTCGTGGGCGGCCTTGGAGAGCTCGCTTTCGGCCAAGACAGCTATGGGTCAATCGCGTCTGTCGCGCGCTAGGTGAGCCGCTTCCGCTCTGCTCCAGCGACCGGACAACCCAAGGGGCGGTCTCGAATTCGCGTGCGGGCCGATTCCGTTGAAAAAGGCCGCAGTAATTCATTGTATTGGCGCGCGCACCAGTTTTGCCAGCTTCTATGATGGCCTTAGAGTTGGCATCGGGATCAGCTTGGCCATCTTACGAAGGTTCTGGGCGGTGGCTGCGAGGGTGAACTCGTCGCGCGCGCCGTTTGGGCCTCGTAACCGTAAACGGTCGAGCTTGAGAATGCGCTTGAGATGCGCAAACAGCATCTCGATCTTTTTGCGGAGCCGACGCGAAGTACGGCCCTCCCAGGACCTTGCGATCTGGCGCGCCATGTCGCGAGCGCCTTCGTAGATTGAGCGCGGTACCCTCCGTGAAGGCTGCTTGGGGCAACACCGGGACTTCAATGCGCATCGATCACAATCGCGCTTGCTGGCGAGGTAAAGCATCGTGGCGCCATCGTTCACCAGCGCTCCGGTCGTGGTAAGAACCTTGCCGCTGGGACACCGGTAGACGTCACCTGCACGGTCATAGGTGAAGTCCTCGCGCGAGAAGATCCCATCTGTGCGGGCCGACTTGTCGAACACCGTAACGTGTGGCTCGATCCCGTGCTCGTAGACCAACCAGCCGAGCATCTCGGCCGAACCATAAGCGCTGTCGCCGAGAAGGCGGCTCGGATAAAGATCGAACCGTTCGAGCGAGCGCTCAATCATGCGCTTGGCGGCCAACACTTCCGCCTGACGGATCGCCGTGGTCGCCTCGACATCGACGATGATCGCGTTCTCGACATCGACCAGGTAGTTCGTCGAATACGCAAAGTAGGCTTGTCCGCCGTGCGCTCCCGTCCAACGCGCGGCAGGGTCGGAGGGCGACACGAACTTCGGGGTAACCTCAGTCGCCGCTCCGAAGGCGGCATCATCAAGGACAGCCAGATACTCATCGATCGCTCGGCCCGCGGCCTCGGGTGGAAGCCCCTTGTCGCCTTCGATCCCCTTCTGCCGATTGGCGTCGGCCTTGATCAAACTCGCATCGACTGCGAAGCCTTCACCGCCGACCAGCCGCTCCTCGATGCAGCGACGCAAGACACTCTCGAAGACGCGACGGAAGAGATCGCTCTGCCGGAAGCGGCCATGCCTGTTCTTGGAAAATGTCGAGTGATCCGGCACCGCCCCGTCCAGACCGAGCCGACAGAACCACCTGTAGGCCAAATTGAGGTGAACCTCATCGCACAGGCGTCGCTCCGATCGGATGCCGAAGCAGTAACCGATCAGGAGCATCCGGATCGTCAGCTCGGGATCGATCGAAGGCCGACCGATGCTACTGTAGAAAGGCGCCAAGTCCTGCCTGACCTGTTCAAGGTCGACAAACCTGTCGATCGACCGGAGCAAGTGGTCGGCGGGGATATGCCTTTCCAGCGAGAACTCATAGAACAACGCAGCCTGGTCGACTTGCCGATGCCCCATCATGATCTTCAGTCCTGCCAACTAGACAGACTGAATCACTGATATCTCTGCGTCGCAACAGCCGCCTTTTTCAACAAAATCGGCCAGCAACAGACATTAAGAACCAACGAAATCCGGTCCCACGTTCACGAACCGTGAGAAGATAGACGATCACTCTGGCAAGCCCGCCTTTCGCAGAGCCTCGACAAACTTCGCGAAATCTTCTGGAGGATACGGACCGATCCGATCCTTGAGGTTAGAGATGCGTTGCCCGGGATCGAGATGAAGCGCACGAGCAATGAAGCGTCGTGCTTCGTTCAGGCGCCCGGTGAGGACGTTGCATGCCGCGGCCATTCGCAAACTGGCCACCCAATTCGGCCGTTCGCGGCATATCTTTTCAGCCAACAGCCGGGCTTCGTCATATCGGTCAGCACGGAAATGAGCCACTACGGTAAGGGCCCGCATGAAAAACATCGGATCGAGAGGGCTCAGCCGCATGGCGCGTTCCAGGTGCTCGATAGCCACATCCGGAGCGTCGAAATATGCTCGTAGGCCTCCGCTGGCGTACCAAGCGACCGCTAGGTTTGGATTGAGCGCGAGTGCGCGATCGACGAGCGCAACACCGCCTTCGAGGTCACCGGCGACGAGACCGAGCGCTATCCCTCCGAAAGAGAGCGCGACCGCATCCTCGTTCCCGAGCTGCGCAACCTTACCTGCCAATCGATTAACCTCTGAGACCTCCTCCTGACGGCCGGTCGTCCAACCGTTTGTCATGCGCCAGTAGTAGCACCAGGCGGCGATGCCGTACGGCGACGCGAAATCGGGGTCAAGCTCGATCGCTTTGTGGAATAGCTGCAACGCTTCGCCGACATCTTCCTTGGCCCCGCGATAGGTGCTCGCCATCCCTCGCAGGTAGTAGTCGTAGGCGTCGAGGTCTTTGGTCGGCTTCCGCTTGGCGCGCTCGATCTCCGCATGCTCCAACTTCGGCGCGATGGCACCGACCACGCTCGAAGTCACCTGGTCTTGCAGCTCGAATACATCTTCGAGGGCGCCGTCGAAACGGTCCGCCCAGAGATGGGCACCCGTCAAGGCGTCAATGAGCTGGCCCGTGATGCGTAAACGATTCGCCGCCCTGCGCACGCTACCTTCGAGCACGTAGCGCACGCCCAACTCGCGGCCGACCTGCTTCACGTCGACTGTTCGACCTTTGTAGGTGAACGAGGAATTGCGGGCGATCACGAACAGCCATCGCATGCGAGAGAGCGCCGTGATGATCTCCTCGACGACGCCATCGCTGAAATATTCCTGTTCGGGGTCACCGCCCATGTTCTGAAATGGCAGAACCGCGATCGACGGTCTGTCCGGTAGGGCGAGCGCCCGCTCTTGGGGCCGCGGCATCCCTTGCCGTCGGCGGGGATCAATAATGATGCTGTAAACGTGGACGGGTCGGGCAATGTTCTTCAGCGCTCGTTCGCCTGCGTCTTCAACCTCGAAAGACACCCTATCACGCGCGTGGTCTAGGACCGTCCCGGAGATACAGATCCCGCCGGGCTCCGCAAGTGCCTCGAGCCTCGCCGCGATGTTGACGCCGTCGCCGT
The DNA here is from genome assembly GCF_045571415.1 of Bradyrhizobium sp. LMG 9283. NCBI lineage: Bacteria > Pseudomonadati > Pseudomonadota > Alphaproteobacteria > Hyphomicrobiales > Nitrobacteraceae > Bradyrhizobium > Bradyrhizobium sp. LMG 9283. Next base: position 5,707,904 of record NZ_CP120691.1, on the reverse strand, counting down.
AGAGATCGCGGCCCTCGACTATTACGTCGCCGAGGTTGATCCCAACACGAAATTCGATCCGCTTGTCCTCTGGTACCTCTGCATTACGCTCAAGCATGCCCTGCTGCACCTCGATTGCAAAGCGCACCGCTTCCACCACGCTCGGAAACTCGATCAGGATTCCATCACCCGTCGTCTTCACGATGCGGCCGCGGTGCTGTTTGTTTTTGGGGTCGATCAGCTCGCGGCGATGGGCCTTGAGGCGGGCGAGCGTGCCTTCTTCGTCTGCGCCCATCAGCCGGCTATAGCCGGCGATGTCGGCGGCAAGAATGGCGGCAAGCCTGCGTTTGACCGGTTCCGAAGCCATTGGGGTGGGTTTCCGCTCAAGACGCATCCTCCCTGGATCACCCCAGATGCAGCAAAGACTATATCACATCCGGGCGTCCGCGGCAGGAAGGTTCCGAGTCCGGCGGCTACAGGCGATGATCCGGTAACGCCGTGTCCAATGAGACTTTTCGTCGAAAGGCCCAAGCGTCGGCTTCCCGACTTTCTGCGACCTCGACACACTGCGCCGGAAATGACCGCTCTGGGTCAAAATGCGAAGAACTCAGCGTGAGCAAATCTAGTCAGCTATGCCCCACTAATCTGACTTCAAGTAGGGGCATCGCCACTTCGCTGACGGGCCACCTGCGGACGCAGTCAGTTTGAAGCGAAGGTTATGCCGATATATCCTGTTGGAAGGAGAACCGGCCGCCATTCCGCTCAAGAAACCGTCCGCAACATTGGCGTCATCATCGGCGAAGAACCGTGTTGTATCTCACCGATGATCCTGAAGCCGTGGCGCTCATAAAGGGAAATGTTTCGCGGATTCGAACTTTCAAGGTAGGCGGCGATGCCCTCCTCGTCACATCGCCGAAGAGCGTGTTTCATCAGCAATGTGCCGAGGCCTTGGCCGATCCAGTTCGGATCGGCGGCAATGAGGGGCAGATACCAATGTGGCTCGTGGGGATGATGTTCGGCCATTCCTCGGAGCAGGTGTGGAATATCGTCGGCGATCTCCGGACGCAGGGACTGCGCCATGATTGCGCCCATGGCCGCTTCATCAGGCTCGACGCCGGGCGGCAGCCACAGGGCGGCCGCGCGAGCCCCGTCCGTGATGTAAGCTGTGCCATGCTCGAATGCCCGTCCGCCAAATGCGTTAACGAACTCAGGCATAATCCTGAGATATTCGGATGAGTCGGGCCAAACCCAACGGGCCATTGGATCGGCTGCAAAGCCGAGCACAATGGTGCTGATCGTGCTTGCCTGAATGTTTGCGCCCGCAGATTTGACTTCCGACTCAGCTGCCATCATGCCGTCTCCCAGTCGGCCAAATTTATCAGATGCCTGTTTCCAAACAGAGCAGAACGGCTGTACCAACGAGCCTTCGCGGCTGCGACCCAATGTCCATTCCGGGTTCAAAAGGTGCTATCGCGGGCCTCGCCGACATCGCTCCAATCAAGCGGCGATACTTGTCATTCCTTAGCGGCCGTAGGGGAAGCAGCGGTTGCGATCGAGTGTGAGACCGAAATGCGCTCCCAGTGCAGCGATGGCCGCGTCCTGCTGAGGATAAGGATCGGCATTGGATGCGGCAACGATGATGATCCGGAACCCGGCGCGGTCCTTGCCGCCCGGTGGCAGCATCGCTGTAGTCAGTGCATTGCCCTCCCTGTCGCGCAGCGTGAGGAAAAGCGGCATCTCTCGCTGTACATGGGCCTCGAGGCCGATGTCGCGCTCGATCGCGTTGGGCCGCTCCGGACGCCAGGACTGGACTGCCTTCTCCCGCTCGCGGCGGAAATATTTCTCAACTGTGTGGCCCATCAGGCGCGACTCATGCACCGCTTCACCTTCCGTCTCGATACGGAACCACGTTTTGCCCTTCGGCGCGTCGCAAACATACTGCATTTCGCCCGTCCTGCGATCGCCGCAATTCTAGGGCGGCGGGCCTGCAAAGCCAATATGAGACTCGCTCCCGTGTATAGCGCTGCACGATCAGAGGGGCTAAGAGTTCTTGATTGGACGTTGAAGTTCTAGTGAGCCCAAACAATACTAGGTCGACCGGAATAATCCTCTTCAAGGAGCGTCCCGATGCCTGACGTAAGGGAAAACCAACGCGAAGCCCGCCGGAAGATCATTCGCCAATGGGCGAAGCTTCCGAAGGATAAACGGCAGTCTATGGAGGGGATTTCTGAATTCGCCAGGACCGCCGCTCAGCAGAACGAGAACGCATTCGTCCGCAGTCGTCGCGATCCGTATCAGAAGATCATGGGATGGCTATTGCCGCGTGCTCATCTCTGAACGACCGAGTCCTCTGCACATCCTTCGAAGGCGACACCGGGTTCTTCAGCTTGACCCCATGTGGCGAACGGCCCGCGCGATTTAGGGAGCAAACCACGCACCTTGTCGCAAACCACATTGAGCGGGATTTTGTGAATCCGATCAGGCGACGCCCGATTTCCGTTTAGGGTCACAGGACTAAACCGCTCGCGCGGTAGGGCCCGGGGCTGGCGACACAGCCAAGACGATAGCGCGACGGGGCGTCCTGTCTTGAGATGAGGGGTTCGCAACCTTCACCCAAGACAGGAGCATCCCCATGACCGACGAGGCAATGAGCCCGTTGCGCCGGCGCATGATCGAAGACATGACGATCCGCAAGCTCGCGCCGAAGACCCAACATGACTACGTGCAAAGAATCAAGAACTTCGCCGCGTTTCTCGGGCGATCACCGGATACGGCGACCTTCGAGGACGTGCGCCGCTATCAGCTACATCTGACGGCAAGCGGCGTTGGCGTGCCGACCATCAACCAGACCGTCTCGACGCTGCGGTTCTTCTTTCGGGTCACACTCAAGCGCCACGAGATCGTCGAGCATACCCATGTCATTCACGAGCCGCGCAAGCTGCCGGTGGTGCTCAGCGTCGAGGAGGTGGCGCGACTGCTCGATGCTGCGCCGGGGCTGAAGTACAAGGCGGCCTTGAGCGTGGCCTACGGCGCCGGCCTGCGCGCCACCGAGGTGGTCTCGCTCAAGGTCTCCGACATCGACAGCCAGCGCATGATCATCCGCATCGAACAGGGCAAGGGCGGCAAGGATCGTAACGTCATGCTCTCCCCATACCTGCTCGACCTGCTGCGGACCTGGTGGAAGGCGGCGCGCCCCCAGGGCTGGCTGTTCCCGGGCCGCGATCCGGCCCAGCCGATGACCACGCGCCAGCTCAACCGCGCCTGTCATGCCGCTGCGCAAATGGCGGAGATTAACAAGCGCGTCTCGCTGCACACCTTGCGGCATAGCTTCGCCACCCACCTCTTGGAGCAGAACATCGATGTCCGCGTGATCCAGGTGCTGCTCGGTCATGCCAAGCTCGACACCACGGCGCTGTATACCCGCGTCGCTACCAAGACGATCAGCGAGGTCATGAGCCCGCTGGAGCACATCGCGCTCAAGCTCAAGGAGATCCGGCCGCCCGGCTGACGCCAAAGCGGTGTCGCGCCCGGCTTTGGAGGTTGCGGATATCTTCCACGACCATGGCCCGGCATGGCGCAAGGCCCATGCCGGCCATGTCAGCCTCCACCAGCTCAAGGTGATGTCGGCGATCGAGCGCTGCCGCACGGCAGCCCTCGGCGGCCATGTCGCGCGCTGTGAGGACTGCGCCTATACGACCATCGCCTACAACTCCTGCCGCAACCGGCACTGCCCGAAGTGCCAGGGCGCCGCCGCGAAGGACTGGCTTGCCGACCGCGAGGCCGAGCTGTTGCCCGTGCCGTACTATCATGTGGTGTTCACGCTCCCAGGAGCGATCGCCGACATCGCCTACCAGAACAAGGCCGTCCTCTACGACCTGCTGTTCAAGGTCTCGGCCGAGACCATGCTGACGATCGCCGCCGACCCCAAGCATCTGGGCGCCAGGATCGGCATCACCTCGGTGCTGCACACCTGGGGCTCGGCGCTGACCCATCATCCCCACGTGCACATGATCGTGCCGGGCGGTGGCATCTCGCCCGACGGCCAGCACTGGGTGTCCTGCCGGCCGGGCTTCTTCCTCCCCGTGCGCGTGCTCTCCCGCCTGTTCCGGCGGCTGTTCCTGGAGAAGCTCGTCGCCGCCCATCAAGCGGGCCGCCTGACCTTCTTTGGCGATGACGCTCATCTCGCCGAGGTGCAATCCTTCGCAGCCTTCCTGGCGCCGCTGCGCAAAGCCGAGTGGGTCGTCTACGCCAAGCGTCCGTTCGGCGGGCCCGAGGCCGTGCTGGCCTATCTGTCGCGCTACACCCACCGTGTTGCCATCGCCAACAGCCGCCTGATTGCCTGCGACCAGCGTGGCGTCACCTTCAGGTGGAAGGACTACCGCATCGAGGGCCGCGATCGCTACAAGCAGATGACGCTCGGGACCTTCGAGTTCATCCGCCGCTTCCTCATCCACGTGCTGCCACGCGGCTTGCATCGCATCCGCCACTACGGCCTGTTCGCCAAAACCTCCTGCGCCGACAACATCGCCCGCGCGCGGCAGCTGCTCGCCGTTGCAAGACCTGAAGGCAAGCCTGCCGCCGTCGATCAAAGCAAGCCGACGTGTCCATGCTGCGGCGGCCGCATGATCATCATCGAGGTGTTCGCGCGCGGTGCAACGCCGCGGCATCGGGCGACAGCTCCAACGAACCGCACCAGGATCGACACCTCATGACCGCGTCTCAATCCTGCAAATCAGCTCATCGCGCTCGCCGCCTCTCGACCGGCCACGGTGGAGCGCGCTCAGACATCCGCCTGCCGACGCAAATCCTCGGGCGACCTGTCGAGTTCGATGCCATTCGTCGCGCATTCGTCAGCCGCTTCACCGTCGCACAACTCGTTGCAACGGCTCCATCCAAATCAGCCAGCTCGCCCGCGGCGCTCAAATCCCCATAGCGCCCGCCGCAACGCCTTACGTTCCCTCAAGCGCGGTTTCCTCCTTGGAGGCTTTCGGACGCCGACCGCCGAATACGCGGCGCCGTCCCTCATGCGGCCGGCATCCGAAACCCTTCACAACATCCGAAGAACTCGCATTGAGCAAAACGAGTCCGCTCTTGCCTTGAATGCAGACGTGTGAGCAGACATGAATTTCGGTCGCTGAGGGCCAAAGGACTAAACCGCTCGCGCGGTAGGGCGCTACGGCAGGCGGGGCAGCCAACAGGATAGCGCAACGGGGCGTCCTGTCTTGAGATCGAGGGGTTCGACAACCTCACTCAAGACAGGAGCATCCCCAATGACCAAGCAGGCCATCAGCCCGTTGCGCCAGCGCATGATCGAAGACATGGCGATCCGCAAGTTCGCTCCGAAGACCCAACATGACTACGTGCAAAGGGTCAAGGATTTCGCGGCGTTCCTCGGCCGCTCGCCCGACCAGGCCCAGCCGGAGGACGTGCGCCGCTTTCGGCTTCATCTGGCGTCGATCGGCGCCCACGCGCCAAAGATCAACGCCACGGTCTCGGCGCTGCGCTTCTTCTTCAATGTGACGCTCGATCGGCCCGAGCTTGCCAAGCACCTGTCGTTCATGCACGAGCCGCGCAAGGTTCCGGTTGTGTTAAGCCCGGAAGAGGTTACGCGCTTTCTGGAGGCAGCGCCAAGCATCAAATACAAAGCTGCGCTCAGCGTCGCTTACGGTGCGGGACTGCGCGTCTCTGAGGTCGTTGCGTTGAAGGTGTCCGACATCGATTCCGAACGCATGATGTTGCGCGTCGAGCAGGGCAAAGGCCGCAAGGATCGCCACGCCATGCTGTCTCCGGTGCTGCTCGCGCTCTTGCGCGACTGGTATCGCATCGGCCGCCCGCAAGGCTGGCTGTTTCCGGGACTGAAGCCGGCCAGCCCGATGACGACACGCCAGCTCACGCGTGCCTGCCATGCTGCGGCGGACATGGCCGAGATTGCCAAGCGGGTGACGCCGCACACCTTGCGCCACAGCTTCGCGACCCACCTGCTCGAGCAGAACATCGATATCAGAGTGATTCAGGTCCTGCTGGGCCACGCTAAACTCGAGACGACGGCGCTCTACACCCGCGTCGCCACCAACACCATCCGCGAGGTCATGAGCCCGCTGGATCGCCTCACGCCGCTGACGTCCAAGAAGAATGAGTCCAGGGACACGCCACCGGCCTAAGCGGAAGGCACGTGGCGCGTCCAAGATTGGAGGTCGCGGACATCTTCCGCGGCCATGGTCCGGCGTGGCGTCAGGCCAACGCCGGCCATGTGAGCCTCCAGCAGTTGAAGGTGATGTCGGCGATCGAGCACTGCCGCACGGCGGAACTCGGCGGCCATGTCGCGCGCTGCGCGGATTGCGCCTATACGACCATCGCTTACAACTCTTGTCGCAACCGCCACTGCCCGAAGTGCCAAGGCGCCGCCGCGAAGCAATGGCTCGCCGAACGCGAAGCCGAGCTGTTGCCGGTGCCGTACTATCACATCGTGTTCACACTGCCGGCGGCCATCGCCGACATCGCCTACCAGAACAAGGCCGTCGTCTACGACCTGCTGTTCAAGGTCTCGGCCGAGACCATGCTGACGATTGCCGCCGACCCGAAGCATCTCGGTGCCAGGATCGGCATCACCTCCGTGCTGCACACCTGGGGCTCGGCACTGACCCATCACCCGCACGTGCACATGATCGTGCCGGGTGGCGGCATCTCACCAGATGGCCAGCGCTGGGTATCATGCCGACCGGGCTTCTTCCTTCCGGTGCGCGTGCTCTCCCACCTGTTCCGACGGCTGTTCCTGGAGAAGCTCATCGCGACCCACCGAGCCCGTCGCCTGAGTTTCTTCGGCGATTACGCGCATCTGGCTGACGCACAGTCCTTCGCAGCCCATCTCGCGCCGCTGCGTAAAGCCGAGTGGGTCGTCTACGCCAAGCGTCCATTCGGTGGCCCCGAGGCGGTGCTGGCCTATCTGTCACGCTATACTCATCGCGTTGCCATCGCCAACAGCCGCTTGATCGCCTTTGACGAACAGCTCGTCACCTTCAAATGGAAGGACTACCGCATCGAGGGCCGCGACCGATACAAGCAGATGACGCTCGCCATCGCCGAGTTCATCCGCCGCTTTCTCATCCACGTGCTGCCGAAGGGCTTGCACCGCATCCGCCACTACGGCCTCTTCGCCAAGAGTGCTTGCGCTGACAACGTCGCCCACGCGCGTGAACTGCTCGCCGTCGCAAGACCTGAAGGCCAGCCCACTGCCGCCGCCGATCCCGGCAAACCGAGTTGTCCATGCTGCGGCGGTCGCATGATCATAATCGAAGTCTTCGAGCGCGGTGCAATGCCACGGCATCGGCCGACAGCTCCAACGAACCACATCAGGATCGACACCTCATGACCGTGCCGCAATCCCGCAAATCCGCTCGCCGCGCTCGCTGGCCCTCGACCAGCCACGGCAGAGCGCGCCCAGATATCCACCAGCCGTCGCAAATCGTCGGACAACTTCTGGAGTTCAAGGCCATCCGCCGCGCATTCGTCAGCGACTTCACCGTCGTGCAACTCGTTGGGCCGACTCGATCCCAATCAACGAGTTCGCCCGCGGCGCTCAAAACCCCATAGCGCCTGCGGCCCGACCTTACATCCCTTACCCGCGGTTTCCTCCCTTGGAGGCTTTCGGACGCCGGCCGCCGAACACGCCGCGCCGTCCCTCATGCGGCCGGCATCCGAAACCCTTCACAGAAGCGGACTATCTAACCGGGATCGAAGCTTGTTGGCCAGCCCCGTCAACGTGTCATGTAAAACAGTACAAAAAACACCAGTACAATGAAAAGCAGATCGATACTGGAAACAATTTTGTCAAATGTCGTATATGCCTTCGGGAAGCGCTGTCTGGCCCATTGCCCAAGCCATAGAGCAGCCGTCGCAAGCCCGACGAAAATGCAAAGGCCGATTAAGAAGGTCCACATCCTCTTCTCGCCACTCACCGCGACGGTGCACCGATCCGCGCACTTTTTCAGGGATTCTATATCCGAACGGAGGCCAAGCAAGCCCGTTCAAGAAAGTCAGCATGGGGTCACAATCGGCGGTCCAGACCTCTGCAATCCGCTTCCGCTCTTCACCCGACAGCCGAAGCCCAGAGGAGCATCCAACTGAGCGGCGATGGGCCACTTCCTGGCGCTTGAAACGGACAGGGAGCTAGTTATCGAAATCAATACGGCGTGCAATGTAGAGGTGAGTTTCATAGTCCAGTTCGAGCTCTCCTCCATGAGCGTCGATTGCTTTGGAAATTTCGCCAAGCAACTCTTCGCGTATGGTCGGCGTGAGCATCCGAATGTCCGAACGCGTACTCAAGAAATTTGTGTAGCTTAGTTGGTATGCTGCCATTTCCATGGATAGCACTTGTGCTCAACAGGACCAAACAATCCCGACTCGTCAAACCAGCCCTTGAATGGACCACCGGGTAAGTACCAAGCCTCCGGTGGAGGTCCCCAGTTGCCCGTATGACGCAGGACCCGTCGGTCGTTCACCCGAGGAACGCCACGCGGCTTGTTCGGCAACATCGGCCTGATGGCAACGGGTCATTTTCGACGGATTCAGCGGGGTTGGTCAGAGATTGATGTCCGCTTCTGCCCGTAAGCGCCGAAGCGGGGCCGGGCTAGAAGCGTTGCGTTTTGCCGGACCTCTATGATTCAAAGTCCCAGACCGGGGGCCGAATCATGGCGCCGATTGGATCAGAGAGCCTGCCATGACGCAGGGCGCCTGGGCTGGCGCAGAGCCGGGACCCGGAAGGCCACACGGATCGCTGATGCATGGGCCCCGGCTCGGCAGTGCATCACTTCGTGCTGCGCTGCGTCCGGGGGCGGGAGGACGTTCGTTTCCCGGGCGTTGCTCTCAAAGATTGGCGTCGCACCCGCGGCTCTAGTGTGAGGGACCGCAGTTCAGCTCCTTAATCCTCCCGGCGGCGTCAAACGCAAAATTCGCAGTCATGACACCGCTACTAGTGCTGTACGAGATAATGATCCCATCCTGCGAGAGATTGAGATCGTTCAACGTGCCGGCCGGATTCTCGGAGGCGATCGAGCCAATAGGCACGAAGTGCCTCGCGGCCGCTAATGGTTTTGACGCCGCCGCAGCCGCAGTGAACCACGGCATCTTCGGCATACATATCCAGGATCGCTTCGATATCGCCCGCGCGGTAGGCATCGAGCCAATCGATGGCAACGGCCATCGGGTCAAATGACATATTTCTCACCTGCAGGCGGTCAAACCTTGCCACTTTAGGTAGGGTTAACCTCACTAAGCCTCTTTCTCCGATCGATTAATTGTATTTTAATACCCTCACCCGGCCCCGGCCATATGCCGAAGCACATAGATGCCGGGCCGAGGCAGAGTCCATGTTAGACGTGACTGCCAAGCAGGGGGTATCCGCGCGCATCCGGCTCGTGATCGGAGATCGACAACCGATCGTGCTACAGGGGCTGAGATCGGTACTCGGGGCACAGCATGACTTCGACGTTGTCGCATCGTCCAGCGATGGGACGAGCTGTCTCGAGGCAATCCGGAACTTGACACCCGACGTTGCGCTTCTTGCTGACACCCTGCCAGATCTGACGGTAACCGAGATCCTCGCGGTTGCGAAAGCTGAGAATCTTTCCACGCGCCTGGTGTTCTTTACCGAGTCCGAATCCGACCACGATCTAACAGCAGCGATCGCTGCCGGCACCTGCAGCGCAATTTCGAAGTATGCCTCCCCCGACACCATGCTGCGATCACTGCGGCTGATGACGAAACGCAGTGTGTCAACCGAGCAGTTCGATCTGTTGCCAACCGGCAAGGACGCCGACGGCGGTGGCAAAATTGAAAAGATGCTGGAGCTCTTGACGCACCGGGAACGTCAAATCGTACGACTAGTGTCGGAAGGAATGTCGAACAAGGAGATCGCGCGCCAGCTGGACGTTTCCCCAGGCACGGTCAAAGTACACCTCTACAATATATTTCAGAAGCTCGAGATCACCAACAGAACTGTGCTCGCGACCCTCGCGTTGCTGCAGCGCCCCTCCGGCTTCGGTACGCTCGCGCTGGCCTTTCTGGCGATCACCATTGCGGACGAACTCAAGGCGTCGGAAGCGAAGGACATGCTTCCGAATGACGACAGTATCGGCCACGCGGGAGAGCACGCCGAATATGAGCCCTGGAAAAAGGCCATCCTCCGGCACCTCATCGTCTGGGAATCCTCCGAGACGCCTCCGCTCACCCAGAGAGATTTTTCTGCCAAACTGGACCAAGTCACGAGCCCGGCGGCGGCGATGGAAGCGCTGCACGCAGCCGAGCAATCCGTAAGCTCGAAACCGTGGAAAGACTTCGGTTCTATCGGATCGAGCGCGCCCAGTCTTGCTGCGCATTCGCTGCGAGGAATGAACGGCACACAGATTGGAGGTAACCCGACCCCGGAGCATCAAGTCCCGCGGCCCGCGTCCAATCCGACGTCGGTTCACGGAGAGTATGGCACCTTCGCCGCTGTCGCCGGCGCGCTGATCTACGCGCTGCACGATCCCCATCTCGCCGTCGCACGGACGCATGACGCGGGTCATGCTTCGATCGACAGCTTGCAGGCCGTCACCGGAGAGAATGCCACCACAAAACTGGCCGCGATCAACAATGCTGACGCTCATCATGCCGACAAATCAGTCGCGGGGTTCCCTTCGCACGATGCCCACCTGCCTTCCGCGTTCCTGACTACTGGGAGCGATGGTGTCGCCGGAGAAGGCGCTCGGGGCCAAGCAAGCGATGGCGCCGCGGGTGACAACCTCCAAAAGACTCTTGGCGTGTTGGACTTTGGTCACGACGCCGGTATTGGCGGACATAGCCACGGTCAACTGATTGGCGGCAACGTCGTTGAAAACGTTGTTCATCGCTCCTCGATCGATTCTACGTTATCCTCCTCGGTCTTCGATTTCGCATCTGGGCCGAGCAGGATCAATCTTGCAGCTTTCGGAGCGCTTGCCTGGTTGCATATGACGGCGGCAAGCAAGTCCATACCGCCACATACCCTCGCCTGGATCTACGACTCCGCAAGCAATGAAACGATCGTCTATGTGAATCCGACCGATCATGTTCTTGATATCGGGGATCGAAGCCTGCTGGAAATCCATCTGCAGGGGATTGTGTCCATTGCGGAGTCGGATTTCGTCCACCAGCCGGAAGGCACGGCGGTCGCGATCACCTTGGAGGAGCTCGAAGCAGCGCTGATATCGGTGGCCGCAACCGATGAGACTGTTCTGAGTGCGGATAGTGTCCATACAGTTGTCGGCGAGAGCGCAACCGGGACGGATGGAGTCTGGAGCAGATTGGCCGACGATGGCTTGAGGTTTCAATTCGGGCAGACTCGCGCCGGCTCAGGGACCTCGACGCGGTTCAGGACCGTCACCAGTGATTCGGCGGCTGCAACGGAAGAGAGCGATGGTGCCTCTCACGTCTCGATCAGCGTTTCATCAATCGAGCCTGCTCAAAGCGCGACGGCTGCGGCAGTTGGGAATCTCACGTTCAAGAGCGAGCCGATCAAGACGGATACGGACATTTTGTCGGCTGGGCCCAACGAGGTGGTCGGACCTAGCGTCGCAACGGCCGCTAGCGCGAGCCCCGGCAACTCGCAGCACGCTTCGGAGCCAGAGTCTGCAAAGGCGGCAGCCGCGCAGTCGGCTAACGCCGGCTCCAAACCGGACAACGGCGTCGGCAATGACGCCGAGCATCACACTCCGGCTTCGAAGGCTACGCCGGGGTCGGCGAAGGCAGAACCAGGTGACGCGGAACACGGGAAACCCGGGCACTCAGCCGCTGCAAGCGCACCGGAAGCAGCTGAGATCGATCAGGGCGTGACAACGGCCGCTAGCGCCGACCGCGGCAACTCGCAGCATTCTTCGGAGCCAGGGCCTGCAAAGGCGGTAGCCACGGAGTCGACTGAAGCCGGCGGCAAGCCGGGCAACGGCGTCGGCAATGGCGCCGAGCATCGCGCTCCGGCTTCGGAGGCTTCGCGAGGATCAGCGAAGACGGCAGAGCAAGGTGACGAGGAGCACGGCAATTCGGGGCACAATTCACACTCACCCGCTGCAAACGCACCGGAAGCAGCCGAGAGCGGCGAACCGAGCGTCGCAAAGGCAGGTAGCGCGGGCCGTGGTAATTCGCAGCACGGTTCGGAGCCAGGGCCGGCAAAGGCGGTAGCCACGGAGTCGACTGAAGCTGGTGTCAAGCCGAGCAACGGCGTCGGCAATAGTGCCGAGCATCGCGCTCCGGCTTCGGAGGCTTCGCGAGGATCAGCGAAGACGGCAGAACAAGGTGGCGAGGAGCACGGCAATTCGGGGCACAATTCACACTCACCCGCTGCAAACACACCGGAAGCAGCCGAGACCGGCGAACCGAGCGTCGCAAAGGCAGGTAGCGCGGGCCGTGGTAACTCGCAGCACACTTCGGAGCCAGGGCCTACAAAGGCGGTAGCCACGGAGTTGATTGAAGCTGGTGTCAAGCCGGGCAACGGCGTCGGCAATGGCGGCGAGCATCGCGCTCCGGCTTCGGATGTTTCGCGAGTATCAGCGAAGACGGCAGAACAAGTTGGCGTGGAACACGGCAATTCGGGGCACGATTCACACTCAACCGCCGCAAATGCACCGGAAGCAGCCGAGATCGTCGGACCGAGCGTCGCAACCGTCGACGGCGCGGGCCACAGTAACTCGCACCACGCCGAGCCAAGCTCTGCGAAGGCGGCCACAGAGATGGCCGAAGCGGGGTCTGCACCGGACAGCGGCGCCGGCACTGACAATGAGCATCATTCCTCTGCATCGGACGGTTCACGAGGTGCAGCGAAAACGGCAGAACCAAGCGGCGTCGAACACGGCAACTCGGGGCACGATCTCCACTCAAGCTCTGCAAACGCACCGGAAGCAGCCGAGGTCGTCCAACCGAGCAACGCAACGGCCGACAGCGCGAGCCGCGGTAACTCGCAGCACGCTTCGGAGCCAGGGTCTGCAAAGGTGGCGGCCACGGAGTTGAGTGAAGCTGGTTTCACACCGGGCAATGGCGCCGAGGATCACGCTCCGGCCTCGGACGCTGCGAGCGCGTCAGCGGCAGTGGCGACGGCAGAACCAGGCGTCGCGGAACACGGCAACTCGGGGCACTCACGCTCTGCAAACACGGCGCAAACAAGCGAGATTGGCGAACCGAGTGTTGCAGCCGGCCGTGAGGCTGGAGGCGGAAACTCGCAGCAGGCTACGCAATCTGCGGCAACCGCATCAGAAGCCGCACAGCCGGCCAAAGCTGCATCCGAGATCGACGGCGCACATCAAGAACTGGTGTTCCGCTTCGATGGCGAGACAGCTCCTTCCACTTCCGTCGCGCCAGTCGAGCTTAAAGGACTTCATGATCCGCTCGATCCGCACGTTCCGCCCGGTCAGGAAGCGGACCTCGAGATGATCGTCAAAATGGCACCTCATGAACACGCGGCCAACCACGGCAATGATGGGCCACATCACGGCATCGCACCTACGCCTCATGACTTGCTGATTTGAAGCGTTGGATCGCGGCGCACCGTTCTAGAGCGATGCGCCGCTGTTTGATCACGCCGCCTTGGCGTCGACGTTCCCGATCCAGTCGCGGGCCAGCGTCACGTCGGCTTGCGACAATTGATGGCCTGCCGGCAGGATCCTGTGGGTCACGCTCGCTCCTGCTTGCGAAAGCAGAGCCGCTAGCCGTGCCGAATTGCTTGCCGGCACGATCGGGTCGCGCTGTCCCGAGAGGAGCAGAACGGGCTTGCCTTCGAGATCGGCGTTCGGCGGATCCGACAGCGGCACCATGGCGCGCAGCAGGATTGCGCCGGACAACGCCTCCGGCTTCAGCAGCAACAGCGCGGCTGCAATGTTGGCGCCGTTGGAGAAGCCGACCGCGACCGGCGCGGCGAGGCCGTATTGCTTCCGCGCCTCCGCGACGAACTCGCCGAGCTCGATCGCGCGTCGGCGCACGTCCGCCTCGTCGAACACGCCTTCAGCCAGACGCCGGAAGAAGCGCGGCATGCCGTGCTCGAGCACGCGGCCGCGCGGCGAGAGCAGGGCGGAGCCAGGCGAGATCATCTTGCCGAGCCCGAGCAGGTCGTTCTCGTCGCCGCCGGTGCCGTGCAGCAGCAGCAGTGGAGGGGAGCCCGCATTGATCGCGGGCTCGAAGCGATGGATGAATGCGGTTTCGGTCATGACGCGGTCTCTTCCAGATTTGGCAGAACGCCCTCGATCTGCTTGCGATGCTGTTCGAGGAAGCTCGGCAGCTTCAGGTCACGTCCCAGCGTCGCGACGGGCTCGTCGACGGCGAAGCCGGGGATATCGGTCGCGATCTCGAACAGCACGCCGCCGGGCTCGCGGAAGTAGATCGAGCGGAAGTAGTTGCGGTCGCGCTGCTCGGTCGGGTGCAGGCCGTGATTGCTCACGAGCCTCGCGGCCATGTTGCCCTGTTCGGCATCGTCAGCCGCGCGGAAGGCGATGTGGTGCACCGAGCCGCCGCCTTGATGGCCGCGCAGGAAACCCTTGGCCTCGTAGATGTCGACGATGCTGCCTTCGGCATCGCCCGCTGCCTTGAAGCGGATCACCGAGCCTTCGCGTCCCGTTTCCTTGAAACCGAACACGTCGGTGAGGATGGCAGCCGTCTTCGCCGCGCTGTCGAGCAGCAGGGTCACGCCGTGGAAGCCGCGGATCGCATGCTCGGCCGGCACGTCGCCATTGCTCCAGCCGGGCTCGTTCTCCGCGCCGGGAATGCCGACGAGGGCCAGCGCCATGCCGTCAGGATCGGTGAACGGCAGCACGGGCTCGCCGAAGCGCTTCTCCAGCGCCTCGTACCGAATGCCCTTCTCGGTAAAGCGCTGCGTCCAGTAGCCGAGCGAGCGCTGCGGCACACGGAAGGCGGTCTGATGGGTCTCGCCGACGCCGCGCCGCCCGGCCGAGACGCCTGCCCAGGGGAAGAAGGTCAGGATGGTGCCGGGGCGGCCGGTCTCGTCGCCGTAATAGAAGTGATAGGTGCCGGGATCGTCGAAATTGACCGTCTTCTTGACAAAGCGCAGGCCGAGATCCCGGGTGTAGAAGCCGAAATTGCGGATGGGGTCGCCGGCGATCGCGGTGACATGGTGCAGTCCAGACATTGTCGTCCTCCAGATTTGGGGAGCGGTCTTGCTCTGGCCCAAATATCGTTCCGCTTTGGATTGGGGACAATCCATGCAAATATGACGGCTATGTCTACGATTTGGAAACAATCCTCGGGGTGGCCGCTTGGATAAGCTCGGCAGCCTCCGCGCCTTCGTGAAGGTGGTCGAAAGCGGCAGCTTTGCCGAGGCGGGACGACAGCTGCGGCTGTCGCGCTCGGCCATCAGCAAATACATCGCCGATCTCGAGGAAAGCCTCGGCGTTCAGCTGTTGAAGCGGACCACGCGGCACGCGAGCCCGACCGAGAACGGCCAGCGCTACTTCGAGCGCGCGCTCGTGATCCTCTCGGAGATCGAGGCGGCCGACCAGGCGGTGGCGCAGGCCCAGTCGGCGCCGCGCGGGCTGTTGCGCGTCAACGCGCCGATGTCGTTCGGCACGATGCGGTTAGGTCCCGTGCTCGCCGATTTCATGGCGCGTTATCCCGAGCTTCAGCTCCAGATCGTGCTCAGCGACGATCTGCTCGATCCGGTCCAGGACGGATTCGACGTGACGTTGCGGATCGCGGAGCTGGAATCGTCCAGCCTGATCGCGCGCAAAATCATGCCAGTGGCGCGCATGATCTGCGCTTCGCCGGATTATCTCGCGCGGCATGGCACACCAACACATCCGCAGGATCTGCGCGAGCACGCCTCGCTGACCTATGGCTTCCTGCTCACGGGCAACCAGTGGAAGCTCACCGGCAGTGATGGCGATCACTGGATCCAGCCGGCCTGGTCGCTCTGCGTCAACAATGCCGAGGTGCTGCGCGACGTCGCGATCAAGGGTAGGGGGCTGGCGCTGCTGCCGGAGTTCATCGCTGCCAATGCTTTGAGGAAGGGCGAACTGCGCACGGTGCTGGACAACTATTTTGCGCCGCCGCTCGCGCTCTATGCGGTGTATCCGCCGACGCGGCATCTGTCGGTCAAGGTGCGGCTGTTCATCGACTTTCTGGTCGAGCGGTTTGGGCGCGACGTGGACAAAGGCGGCGGGCGCGAGGCGACGACTCGCTAGAGGGAAGAGGTCAGCGGTCTTGCCGGAAAACGCGAGACAGGTCGACCTTGGCCAGATGCGGAAGCGCGCCTTCGAAGCAGGTTTTGGTCAGCTCAATTAGATCGCCCGTATCGATCCACTGAGGGACCTACGGAGATGGTTGGACACTATTATACCGCAACGGAAGCTGAACTTTCTTCCGATTGCTCCGGACTCATACTTGCGTCCCGGCTTCGCGCCTTAGGACCAAAGAGCTTCAGCCGCTGCCGGGGCGTCGCCGGGGGCTCTCTTTCTTGCCGCAGCGAAAAGCGGCGGCACGATGTGTGGCTCGCCGGCACTTCTCGACTTGATTTCAACAAGCGCAGGAGGAGCCTATGCGGAAGTCTCTCACCCTTTTCCTTTCTGGCCTGATGTTGGCCGTCGTGGCGTCACCCGCCGTAGCCGGCGAGCGGGTGCTTGAGTTCAAGCTGATCACGAAGCCGATCGACCTCAAGGTCATCGAGGCCGCAAACGTCGAAGGACAGACGGTTGTGTCTGGCAAATTCTTCGGCGTCGCCGTCTTCAACGATGGCCGTATCGGAGTGAAAGAGTTCGTCAATACTTCGGACTTGCTTAAAGGGTCGGGCCCCTTCTTCGGCTATAGCACTTACACGTTCGAGGAAGGTTCGATTACGGCGCGCTACACCGGTTTGGCCAAAGACGGCAAATCAACGGGCGAATACACGATCCTCTCGGGCACAGGTGCTTATGCAAACGCCACGGGTACGGGAACAATCGAAAGCGCGCCGAACCCGTTCAAGGGCGTCAACCTGCTAAATATAAAGCTCGTCGTCAAAACGTCCGGCTCATGACAGCGCAATGGTCATAGATCCCCGGCACGAAGGAAGCCGGCCGGCGGCACATTGCCGGCCGGGCACCTGCTGAAGAATCGACCAGAGTCGTAAAATTGATCTCGCTCGTGGCCAGCTGGCCGTCCCGGACAGCGCCCGAAGAATGTTAGTGCTTGAGCGACGCCGAAAAGGCGACCAGGGCGATCATGTCGTCGATGCTGAGATTCTCGACAACCGGTTTCATGAGTTCGCTATTGGCGCCTTTGCGCGCTCCCGATTTGAAATCATAGAGCTGCCGAAACATATAAGTGGGCGAACGGGATGCAATCCCCGGCGCGATGGCAGTCCCGTTGAGGTCAGCACCGTGACAGACCCCGCACTGGATGCGCGGATCGCTGTTCGCTGCGAGCGCTCGTCCTTTCTGAACGCTGCCTGGCGGGACATAGGCGATGAAACCAGCGCGCGAGTCCCGGCTGACAAAGTGTTCAACGTTTTCCGGTATCTCGATGATGCGCTGACCGATGGGTTCTTTCTCGGTGCCGTCCAACGGAGCCAAGAACAAGTCTCTCACCTGCGTTTTTGGCACCAGCTCGGTCTCTACGACGGCAATATTCGATCTCGGCTTGATGGAGGCGAAGTAGGCGGCGGCCTCGCTGAGTTCCTGATCAGTCACCGCTTTGGACAACTTGATCATCAGGTCGGTGGCGACGCGAGGCGCCGAGTTCGTGCGCAGACCCAGCTTGAACTCCGTGGTTTGCTGAATGATGTATTCCGCAGAGAGCCCAAATAGGCTGGCATTCTCAGGACCGCCCGGTCCGTCCGCCCGGTGACAGACGCCGCATGCGAACACCTCTGGCTTTCTCCCCTTTGCCACGATTTCCGGCATTGGTGGATGATCGTCCGGATGCCAGTCAGGCGCGGCGAACAGATCGCGCACTTGCGTGAGTGTAAAACCGGCGGCACTGTCAGGAACGTGCCTGATGGTACCATCGTCAGGCGTGCGTTGAAAATTGGGCGGGTTTACTGGGTAGGCCCATGCCGGCGGGCCCTCCTGGGTTTGCGCACGCGCCCCTGCCGCGGTGAGCAATGCCATCGAGAACGCCCATAGAACAATCGGAAATCTCATGGCTCTCGACCTCGCAGCGCGTCGGTGAAGCCAGACTGTATTTTCCGAAGGCGAGGATCAGGAGCGGCTAACCGACTGCTTGTCGGGCGGCGGGACGCTTCAGCTCCTCCGCCACATCGAAAACGCCATTCAACGCCTGGGTCTCGCAGACGTCAATGTGCAATTCAGCTGTCGGGGTCAGCGGACGGAGTGGTCTCGATCGTAGGCCTGCAGGATGCGGACAAAATCGGCCATGCTGGATTGATCCCGGTTCTCGGCCATAGCCGCAACCTGAGTATCGGATGCAGGCTGGCTTCCTTGCCAAAACCGTACGAGGAGATCGGCGATGTGTCTCATGGCGTACTCTCTGCAGCCAAAGTGTGACAGTAGACACCAAGTCCTGGAGCGGCGTTGCGCCGTTCGATCAAGAGACAGGCCGGCGGGCGTTACGCCGCCGGACTTGCCCTGCAACTGCCGGCTCGCGGGGCCGGTTCCGTTGCTTCTCACTGTGCTTTCATAGGTAGCACGGAGCACTTGGTCGTCGCCATTGTGCGCGGGTATGACGTGACCATACTGAGGTAGGGTCAGCTCCCCGAACGCTGCTCGGCCGGCTGAAGCAGATCGTCAAGCGCGCTCATCGACGTTTCCCGCAGCGCAGCGAGTTCGCTGGCGGTGAGGGGACATCGCGGCCGCCGTCAACTCGATCTCGCGGCAGCGTTCGAACAGGCGGACGAGACCGAGCGCGCTCGCCGCGCTGCCGAGCTGGTGCGCGGATCGCGCGAGCTGCACGTGATCGCCAATCGCCGCAGCCTTGGTGATGTCCTCGATCAGCTTTTCGCCGGTCTCGTCCAGCAGATGGTGGAGCTTGTCGATTTGCGCGGCGCCGAGCAGCTCCCGCTGGTCGTCAAGAAAGTGCCGGTCGATCAATGCGCCGGCCGCGAATTGCGCTGCTGCCGGCGGAGCCTGGATATCGCCCTCGATCGCCTCGCGCAGCGCGTTGATCAGGATCGGTTTGCTGACGACCTTGGTGATGCCGGCGCCTGCAAGCCGTTCTCGGGCGCTGTGCGACACGTCGGCCGTGACGGCAATGATGCGCGGCATCTTGGCAAGACCGAGCTTGCCGATCCGCGAGGCCGCCTCCACGCCGTCCATATCGGGCATGTGCAGATCCATCAGGGTGACGTCGAACGCCTGATCGCGGGCGAGCTCTATGGCCGACGTGCCGTTCCCGGCGATCGTGGGGTGATGGCCGAGCCGGTTCAGGATCGCTGCGCCGACCTCGCAATTGACAGGGTCATCGTCGACCAAGAGCACGCGGAGCTGCCGCGACGGCGGCGGAAGCGCGCCTTGCGCGATGCCGCTTGCAGCGAGGCCAAGCGGCACTTCGAGCGTGAACGCGCTGCCCGCGCCCGGCGCGCTCTCAACCGTCAGCTCGCCGTGCATCAGGCGGGTGAGACGGCGCGCGATCGCCAGGCCGAGACCGGTGCCGCCGAACCGCCGCGCGATGCTGTCGTCAGCCTGGACGAAGTCCTCGAAGATCCGCTCGTGCAGCTCCGGCGCGATGCCGATGCCGGTGTCGCGAACCGTGATGTGCAGGAGGATGTGATCGTCGCGCCGATCGGCCACCGCGTTCACGCAGATCCAGCCGCTCGGGGTGAACTTGATCGCGTTGCCGATCAAATTGAGCAGGATGCGATTGAGCCTGACTGGATCGCCATGCGCGGCGGTATTGACTGTCGCATCGCAAGCGAGGTCGAAGGTCAGACCCTTGCCTCGGGCTTGCGGACGCATCAGGTCGGCAGCGGCCTCGATGAGCTGGTCGGGACGGAAGTCGCGCGTCTCCAGTATTTCGGTGCTGGCCTCGAGGCGCGCATATTCCAGCACAGCATCGACCAGCGCGATCAGCGTTTCGCCCGATGCCGCCGCGGTCGCTAGGTGGCGGCGCTGGACCTCGCTGAGCCGGCCGTCGTCCAAGAGTTGCAGCACGCCCATGACGCCGTTCAGCGGCGTGCGCAGCTCGTGGCTCACGACGGCGAGGAAGCGCGACTTGGTCTCGTTGGCTGCGACCGCCGCGCTGCGCGCGCGCTCGGCGGCGTCATGCTCGGCGAGGGCCTGATCGCGGGCCTTCTCGAGCTCGGAGGTGCGCTCGGCCACCTTGCGCTCGAGCGTTGCGTAGGACTCGCGCAAATGCGCAGCCATCAGGTTGAATTGGTCGCCGAGCGCCTCCAGCTCGTCACCGGTCTTGATCGCGAGCCGCTGGCCGAGGTCGCCGCTGCCGATCCGCTTGGCTCCTTGCGTCAGCATCTGGATCGGCACGGTCATGCGCCGGCTGAGAACGAGGGAAACCAGCACCGCACAAACCAGCAGGATGACGAGGAGAAATGTCGAGCGGCCGATCGACGCATAGATCGGCGCGTAGGCTTCGGTGAGCGGCAGCTCGACGAACACCAGCCAGCCGAGCGAGGGCACCGTCGCATAGGTCGACAGCACGCGCTGGCCGGACAGATCCTTCCTGACCAGGCCACCCGACGGCGGCCCGACGCCGTCGAGCGCGGCACGGATCTCTGCATGGCTGGAGAGGTCGCTGCGCTGTAGTGCCCGCCACAGGTCCGGATGCGCGATCAGCACGCCCATGCGGTCGACGACATAGGCCTTGCCGGTGTTGCCGACCCTGATCCCGGCAACCAGGTCCCAGATGAAGCGCAGATTGACCTCGGCGACGATCACATCGGGAGCGCGGCCGGTGCCGCGCGTCGCGAGCGTCATGAACGGCTCGGTGTCGCCGAAGAAATAAACGGGTCCGTAATAGGCCCGGCTGTCATTGGCGCCGCGGAAGGCGGGCGAGTTGGAGAGGTCGGCGTTGCTGCCGACCTTGTCGGCGACACGGCGCGACACGCGCACCTGCTCGCGGCCCTGCGCATCGAGCTCGGCGATTTCCGCGATCGCAGGCGACAGGCGCAGGAGACGGATGGCGTTCAGCCGCTCGTCCTCGTTGCTCGACAGCTCCGGCGGCAGGCGCGCGAGCCATCTGATCTGGTTTTCGATCTGGCCGATGAACTGGCCGATCTGTATGGCTGCGGAGGCCGCCTGTTCGCGCTGAGTCGCCGCCAGCAGCTGCTTCTGCTCGCGATAGGAGAACCAGACGTCGAAACCGGTGTTGATGGCGAGCGCGGCAAAGGCGAGGGCGACGATCGCGTAGAGATATTTTCTGAACAGCCGGCCGGGAGGCGTCCGCAATGCTGCCTGGTCGATCGGCTCGTTCACTCGCGGATCTCGTCGGCGCGCGCGAGCAGCGTAAACGGGATCGCCAAGCCCAGCGTGCGGGCGACCGTGCGGTTGATCAGCAGCTCGTATTTGCGCGGCGATTGCACCGGCAGATCGCCGGCCTTGGTGCCGCGCAGGATGAGATCGACATAATCGGCCGAGCGCACCTCGAGCGTCGGCCCGTAGCTCATCAGCCCGCCGGCATCCATGAAGTAGTGGAACGGATAGATCGTCGGCACGCGGTATTTGGCGGCTGCCGCGACGACCGCCTGCCGGTTGACCACCAGAAAGCTGTCGACCAGCGCCAGCATCGCCGCCTTGGGCGGTTCGGAGAAGCGCCTGACGGCTTCGTCGATCTCCGTTGGCGCGTCGACGGGCGCGGGTACCGCGGACACGCCGCACGCTGCGGCCTCCTGCTCGATCGATTCGAGAAAGAAGCGCCCGCCGCGCGGCGTGGTCGCCGGGTTGAACAGGATGCCGACACGGGCGACATCGGGCACGGCTTCGTGGATCAGCTGAAGCCATTTGCCGCCCATCTCGGCGGTGCTGTTGGTGAAGCCGGTCACGTTGCCGCCGGGGTGCGCGAGGCTTTCGACGAAGCCGTTGCCGACGGGATCGTTCGCGGTGGCGAATACGATTGGGATAGTCTTGGTGGCGGCGAGGACGGCTGCGGTCTCGACGGTCGATCCGGTCAGGATCACGTCCGGCTTGAGGTCGACCAATTCCTGAACGGCCGTCTTCAGTTTGTCCGGTGCGCCGAAGGTCGAACGGACTTCGAGGCGGAAGTTGACGCCTTCGACCCAGCCTCGCAGCCGCAAGCCGACGATGAGGCCGCCCAGACGGGAAGTCGGGCTGTCGATCATGCTCCGTCTGGTCAGCTCATCGTCGAGCGGCAATGCCGTCAGCGAGGCGACGATCCGCATCCGATCCGGCGTCGCGCCGAGCGCGATCCATCCGGCGGCGGTTGCGCCCGCGACCCGAATGAAGCCGCGGCGATTGATCGCCACGGACACGAAAGACCGCCCCATCATGGAATGCGTTGCACGATCGCCTGATTTCGCTGGATGCTTAGCGCGAAAGCCGGGTGCCCACAATCGACGAAAGGCGCATGTGAATGTTCATTCGCACGCTTTCGCCGGTGCGGCACCCGTCGATCCGCAAGCCGTTCGAGCGCTGGGCTTAGCGGCGCAGAGTGAACTCGTCGGCGCCCCGCCGATGCTCCCACTTCGCCTGCTCCAGCTCGGGCCGGTCGCATTCGGCTTCCGGATAGCCGATGCAGAGATAGGCTATGAATTTCCAGGATTGCGGCACATCAAGAATGGCGTGGATCCGATCCGGGCTCAGGATCGACACCCAGCCGATGCCGATACCGTCGGCGCGCGCGGAAAGCCACATCGCCGTGATCGCGGCGACCACGGAATATTCTGTTGTCTCGGGCATGGTCGCGCGGCCGAGGCCGTGACCGACGCTGCTGGTCTTGTCCGCGAATACGGCAAGGTGACCTGGGGCCTGTTCGAGGCCCGACAGTTTCAGCGTGGCATAGCGCGCGGCGCGCTCGCCAGCATAGGCGCTCAGCGCATCGGCGTTGCATGATTTAAAGTCGTCGGTCACGGCCCGCCGCCGTGCGGCGTCATCGACAGTGACGAAGCGCCAGGGCTGGCTGAGGCCGACCGAAGGCGAGAGGCAAGCTGTCTCGATCAGGCGTTCAATTGCACCGTCCGGCAAGGGATCGCTGCGAAAGCGGCGCACGTCGCGGCGCCACACGAACAGCTCGCGCAAGTGCTGGCGGAAGTTATCGTCGAACTCGATCATGAGGTCAGCGTCCCATCTGGAAGGCGGCGGCCACCAGCAGGACAAGGATCTCGCCCGTCTGCTCGAACGCGCCGAGGACGTCGCCGGTCTGCCCGCCGATCTGGCGGATGGCAAGCCGCGCCAGCATTAGGCCGGCGAGCGACAGCAGGACCAGGCCGACCAGCGCCTTGCCCGGCCCCAACGCCAGAGCAAGCGCGAGCGTTCCAACAGCGAAGGCAATCGCGACGCTGCGGCCCGGCGGCGAACCGGCGCTGGCCGACAGGCCGTCAGGCCTCGCCGGCGGCACCAGCGACATGAAGGCCGGCACGCCGGCGCGGGCAGCAGTGTGCGCAGCGCACAGCGCGAGCATGACGGCCGATGGATTTGCGATCGCTGCAAGCGCACTCCAGCGTAGGCCGAACGACAGGATCAGTGCGCAGACGCCATAGGTCCCGATCCGGCTGTCGCGCATGATCTCGAGCTTGCGCTCACGCGTGTGGCCGCCGCCGAATCCGTCCGCGGTATCGGCAAGCCCGTCCTCGTGCAGCGCGCCGGTGATGAAGGCGGTCGTGGCCAGCGCGAGCAGGGCGGCAAGGCTTGGTGTCAGTCCGATCCGAATGGAGATCTTGTAGATCAAGGCGCCGGCGAGGCCGACCAGCAGTCCCGCGACGGGCAGCGCCCAGGTTGCGCGCGCGATCGCACCGTCACCGGCGGGCTTCGACGATGCCACGGGCAGGATCGTCACGAACGATGCTGCGATTCGAAGATCGGCGACGACGTCCCGCAAGAGTTCGGTGCCTGGCATCATTTCAGTTTCATCGGCAGGCCGGCGACGACGAACTCGACCTCGTCGGCGACATCGGCAATGATCTGATTCATGATACCGGCGGCATCGCGGAAGCTGCGCGCCAGTGCGTTGTCGGGCACGATGCCGAGGCCGACCTCGTTGGTGACGAGAACAGCCGGGCTCTTCAGCCGGGGCAGGACGCCGGCAAGCGCATTCACCTCGTGCTCCCAGTCGCGCTCCGCATGCATCAGGTTGGAGAGCCAAAGCGTCAGGCAGTCGACCAGCCGTGCGCCGCCACCATCGGTTGCGAGCAGCGCGGGCACGACATCGAGCGGCACCTCGCGCTCGATCCAGTCGGTTCCGCGCCGCGCCCGATGTCTTGCGATGCGTTCCGCCATTTCGCCATCGAGCGCCTCGGCCGTCGCGATGTAGACGGGCTGGCCGGGAAAGGCGCGCGTGCGCGTTTCCGCACGCTTGCTCTTGCCCGATCGCGCTCCGCCCGTGATCAAGATGATGGTCATCAAGGTCTCCCGTGAGCCTGACTAACCATCAATCGTGACCAAAGACAAAGCCGAAATCAGGGGGCGAGGGGCTTGCGCTCCGCCCTCGCTTTGCGCAACAGGGGCGGACAGGAGGCGGGTGTGGGCTTTGCGGGTGCGATGTTGGTGGCGATGGCGGTGGATGCCCTTCTGGGCTGGCCCGCCCCGCTGTTCGCGCGGATCGGCCATCCCGTCACCTGGCTCGGCCGGCTGATTGCCGCCATCGACACGGCCTGGAATCGCGCAGCTGATCCGCCGTGGCTTCGCCGCGTCGTGGGCGTTGCTGGAGCACTTGTGGTGATCGCGCTCTCCGTCGCGCTCGGTTGGATCGTTCAATCGGTGCTTTCGCTGGGCTGGATCTCGATCATGCTGATTGGCATCCTGGCCTGGCCACTGGTCGCGCTGCGCTCGCTCCATGATCACGTTGCCGCCGTCGCGACGCCGTTGCAGGCAGGCGACATCGCCGCCGCACGCGAGGCGGTGTCGCGCATCGTCGGCCGCGATCCCACCGCGCTCGATGAAGCCGGCATCGCGCGCGCGGCGATCGAGAGCCTTGCGGAGAACGCCTCCGACGGCATCGTCGCGCCGGTGTTCTGGGGCGCGCTGTTCGGCTTGCCTGGAGTCCTCGGCTACAAGGCCATCAACACGCTGGACTCCATGATCGGCCATCGCAGCGAACGACATGAAGCCTTTGGGTGGGCGGCGGCGCGCATCGACGATGTCGCCAATTTCATTCCGGCGCGCCTGACCGGATTCCTGTTCGTGCTGCTGGCGCCAAGGCGATCGGAGGCGCTGTCGTGCATGACGCGCGATGCGCGCCGGCATCGTTCGCCGAACGCCGGCTGGCCGGAAGCGGCGATGGCGGGCGCACTTGGCGTACGGCTCAGTGGCCCCCGCATCTATCATGGCAGCGCGACCGACGAGCCCTGGCTGAACGAAGGCGCGCGCGATCCGCTCGCCGCCGACATCACCGAGGCACTGACCGTCTACCGCCGCGCCATGCTGCTGCTCGCCGGCCTCCTTGCGATCCTGGCCTTCGCGTGACAGAACGGGGCATGCGCGAGCACGGTGGAAATCTCGATCTGGCCCAGCAGCGGTTTGGTGGCCGCGCGGACGATTGGATCGATCTGTCGACGGGGATTAATCGGTTGCCTTATCCCGTGGGCGAGGTGAGCTCGCGCGCGTGGAGCGCGCTGCCGTCGCGCGCCGAGATCGATGCCTTGCATCAGGCCGCGCGGCAGGCCTATCGCACGCGTGCACCGGTCGTTGCGATGGGAGGCGCGCAAGCCGTCATTCAGTTGCTGCCACACCTGGCGTCACCCGGTCGCGCGCGCATCCTTGCTCCGACCTACAATGAATATGCAGGGGTGCTGTCGGCTGTAGGCTGGGATGTCCAGGAGGTGGCGGAGCTCGATGCGCTGGCGGGCGCGGATCTCGCCATCGTCGTCAATCCCAACAATCCTGATGGCCGGTGTCATGCGCCAAAGGATCTGCTCGCACTGCTGCCGCGTGTCGGCCGTCTGGTGATCGACGAGAGCTTTGCCGATGGCGTTCCGCAATTGTCGCTCGCGCCGGAAGCGGATCGGCTGGGACTGTTGATCCTGCGGTCCTTCGGAAAATTTTTTGGGTTGGCCGGCCTGCGGCTCGGGTTCGCAATCGGGAATGCGGCGGACATCGACAGGCTTGCCGCGATGTCGGGTCCATGGCCTGTTTCGGGCGCAGCGATCGCAATTGGCTGTCGCGCCTTGCGCGACGACACCTGGGCCGAGGTGACGTCCGAACGGCTCGCGCGCGACTGTGTCCGGCTCGACGAGATGGCACAAGCGCAGGGGTGGCGACTCGTCGGCGGCGCGTCACTCTTTCGTCTCTACGAGACGCCTGACGCACAGGCCGCGCAGGAGAAGCTCGCACATGGCCACATCTGGTCGCGCGTGTTCGCGCAAGAGCCGACCTGGCTGCGGCTCGGGCTTCCCGGCCACGAAAGCGAATGGACGCGGCTCGGCGAGGCCCTAGAACGTAATTAACACGAGCTTGATCGCTGCAACACGCTGCACTCCCTCTCCCGCTTGCGGGAGAGGGTCGGGGAGAGGGTGTTTCCGCAACGGGACAATCCCCAAGAGGAGAAAGCCCTCACCTGGCGTTTCGCGCCGACCTCTCCCGCAAGCGGGAGAGGTGAACGAGCCGTGGCCATCGGTTCCACCTAAAGCCATTCCGCTCTAGCGCGCTAGCGCGAGCAGGCCTTCGACGTCGAGATGCTTTTCGATGTGATCGGCCAGCGCCTCGAGCGCGCTCTCGACCCGGGCGTGATAGGGCTCGTCGCCTGCGGGAATGTCGAGCTTGGCCAAAAATGCCTTGCGGAAGTCATCCGACGTGAACAGGCCGTGCAGATAGCTGCCTTGCACGCGCCCATCCGGCGAGATCGCGCCTTCGGGCTCGCCATTCAGTTTCGCGAACGGGCGGCCGCGATCGGGCCCGTCAGTGCGGCCGATGTGGATCTCATAGGCCTCGATCGGCTGATCCGTCGCGGCGTGCACGGCTGCAACCCGCGTCAGCGTTTTCTGCGGGCTCATCACCGTCTCGACATCGAGAAGCCCAAGGCCCGGCGTGTCGCCCGCAGGTCCCTCGATGCCGTCGGGGTCGGCCACGCTGCGTCCCAGCATCTGATAGCCGCCGCAGAGGCCGAGCACATGACCGCCCCGGCGGTGGTGCGCGAGGAGATCGATGTCCCAGCCCTGCGCGCGCAGGAAGGCGAGATCGCCGCGGGTGGATTTTGAGCCGGGGATGATGACGAGCCTGACATCGCCGGGAATCGCCTCGCCCGGACGGACCGTGATGAGATCGACGCCCGGCTCGAGCTTGAGCGGATCGAGATCGTCGAAATTGGCGATCCGCGACAGCGCGAGGCACGCGATCTTGCACTGGCCGGGCTTGCGCGCGTCACTCAGACCCAGTGCATCCTCGGCGGGCAGCTCGCCGGCGCGCGGAAACCAGGGCAGCACGCCAAGGCCGCGCCACGACGTCTTTTGCTCGATCAGCTTGTAGCCATCGTCGAACAGAGTGGGATCGCCGCGGAACTTGTTGATGACGAAACCACAGATCATCGCGGCATCGTCGGGGTCGATCACCGTCTTGATGCCGACGAGCTGGGCGATGACGCCGCCGCGATCGATATCTCCGACCAGCACGACCGGAACGTCGGCCTTGCGGGCAAAGCCCATATTGGCGATATCGGCCTTGCGCAGGTTCACCTCGGCCGGACTGCCGGCGCCCTCGACCAGCACGAGATCGGCACGGGCCTTCAGCCGCTCAAAACTCTCCAACACCGCGCCCATCAGCGAGGGCTTCATTGCGGCATAGTCGCGAGCTCGCGCAGTTGCGATGCGCTTGCCGTGGACGACGATTTGTGCGCCGACATCGGTCTCGGGCTTGAGCAGCACCGGGTTCATGTCGGTGTGCGGCTCGACCCCGGCGGCGAGCGCCTGCAGTGCCTGGGCGCGGCCGATCTCGCCGCCATCGACGGTGACGGCGGCATTGTTCGACATGTTCTGCGGCTTGAAAGGGAGCACGCGCAAGTCCCGCCGCGTGAAGGCGCGCGCGAGGCCGGCGACGATGAGCGATTTGCCCACGTCCGAGCCGGCTCCCTGGATCATCAGCGCGCGTGCCATCGTGCCTTCAGAACTCGACGCCGGCCTGGGCCTTGATGCCGGAACGGAACGGATGTTTCACCAGCGTCATCTCGGTAACGAGATCGGCGATCTCGATCAGCTCGTCCTTGGCGTTGCGCCCGGTGAGCACGACGTGCGTCATCGCAGGTTTCTGCGTCGTCAGGAATTCGACCACTTCGGCGATGTCGAGATAGTCGTAGCGCAGCGCGATGTTGATCTCGTCGAGCACGACCATGCGCAAGCGCTCATCTGATATCAGCTGCTTGGCCTTCTCCCAGCCGGCGCGCGCGGCGGCGATGTCGCGGGCGCGGTCCTGCGTTTCCCAGGTAAAACCTTCGCCCATGGCGTGGAACTGGCAGAGGTCGCCGAAATGGCCGGTGAGCAGGCGTCGCTCGCCGGTATCCCAGGCGCCCTTGATGAACTGCACGACCGCGCAAGGGAAGCCATGGGCGACGCAGCGGACGATCATGCCGAAGGCAGAGGAGGATTTTCCCTTGCCGGCGCCGGTGTGGACGATGATGAGGCCCTTTTCGCCGCTCTTGGTCGCCATGATCTTGTCGCGGGCGGCCTTCTTCTTCGCCATTTTCTGGGCGTGCCGGGCGTCGGTTTCCTCGGCTGTGTGGGTATCCGGTTCAGGCGTCATCGGTCCCCGGTCCTTCTTGACAAGTGGCGGCCACCGGCAAATGGTGGCCCGGCGTTGGTTCCTGTCCTATGACAGGCGAAGAGGGAATGCGATAGGGTCCGAATCGGCAAGATTTGGGTCCAAAATGCAGCCGCCCCCGCGACCGTGACCGGAGAGATGCCCGAAGCCACTGATTCCCCCGGGGAATCGGGAAGGCGGGGATCGAAGGGCCAAAACCCTGCTCCGCAAGCCGGGAGACCTGCCAGCGCGGACGAGTTTTGGACCGGCGGACGGGGTGTTCCGCGACGGGGAAACGGCCTCTCAAGTCGGGGTCCGTGTGCCTCCATCGCCTCCCGCTGTTATCTGGAAGAGGCGATGACCGTCACACTTCACGTCTGCATTACCTGTCGCGCCGGCCAGACACTGGGCGAGGGCGAGACGACGCCCGGCAAGCGCCTGCATGGCGCGATCGTCAAGGCGGGCGTGCCCAAGGGCATCAATGTAGTTCCCGTCGAATGCCTGTCGGCTTGCAGCCAGGGCTGCTCGGTCGCGCTCAGCGCGCCCGGCCGCTGGTCCTATGTCTATGGCCGCCTGTCGGATGCAAATGCGCGTGACGTG
Source organism: Bradyrhizobium sp. LMG 9283 (assembly GCF_045571415.1). NCBI lineage: Bacteria > Pseudomonadati > Pseudomonadota > Alphaproteobacteria > Hyphomicrobiales > Nitrobacteraceae > Bradyrhizobium > Bradyrhizobium sp. LMG 9283. The sequence goes on along the minus strand of NZ_CP120691.1, from coordinate 5,678,535 downwards.
GTCGCAGGCGCTGCGGCCTATGCCGCCGCGCCTGATGGCATCGTGCCCTGGCGCAGCCGGCCCGAAATCTTCCGCAAGCAATCGCTTGCCCGCATTCCCCCCATTACCGCCGTGCCGGAGGCCGCCGAATGAACTCGCTCGCAAAGGTCCCGGTGACGGTGGTCACTGGTTTTCTCGGCTCCGGCAAGACCACGCTGATCCAGCATCTGCTCAGCAATGCGAACGGCAAGAAGCTCGCCGTGCTCGTCAACGAGTTCGGCAGCGAGGGGGTCGATGGCGAGATCTTGAAATCCTGCGCGGATGACAATTGCCCGGAAGAGAACATCATCGAGCTCGCCAATGGCTGCATCTGCTGCACCGTGGCCGACGATTTCATTCCGACCATGGAGCAATTGCTGGCGCGACCGGTGCGGCCCGATCACATCCTGATCGAGACTTCTGGTCTGGCGCTGCCAAAGCCGTTGCTCAAGGCGTTCGACTGGCCGGAGATCCGCTCGCGCATCACCGTCGATGGCGTGATCGCGCTGGCCGATGCCGAAGCTGTCGCGGCCGGCCGTTTCGCGCCCGATCCTGACGCCGTCGAGGCGCAGCGCGCGGCGGACGAGAGTCTCGATCACGAGACGCCGCTGTCGGAGGTGTTCGAGGACCAGATCGCCTGCGCCGATATCGTGCTGCTGACCAAGGCGGATCTGGCGGGTAGCGCTGGGATCGAAGCCGCAAAGGCCGCGATCACTGCCGAGATGCCGCGCCGCGTTCCGATGCTCCCGGTCACCGACGGCGCGATCGATGCCCGCGTCATCCTCGGCCTTGGCGCTGCCGCCGAGAACGATCTTGCCGCGCGCCCCTCGCATCATGACGGCGAAGAGGAGCACGAGCACGACGATTTCGCGTCCGTCGTGATCGATCTTCCGGAAGTGGCGGACGTCGAGGCGCTGGTCGCATCGGTCCAGAAGCTGGCGCGCGAGCAGAACGTGCTGCGCGCCAAGGGCTACATCGCGGTCGCCGGCAAACCGATGCGGCTGTTGCTGCAGGCCGTCGGCGAGCGCGTGCGGCACCAGTTCGACAAGCCCTGGGGCGCAGGTCTCAGGCAGTCGAAGCTCGTCGTGATTGGCGAGCATGCTGACATCGATGAGGCCGCGATCAGGTCAGGACTCGGACTTTCAGGATCTGGCATCTGATGCACGTCGTTTTCCGCGAGAGCCGCGGTCTGGAGGAGACCGCGACGCCAAGAGACATCGGCCAGGACCCGGCCGATCTCGTGGTGCTCTCGTATTCGGATTCCGACCTTGCGGCGTTCGCGGCCGGCTGGCGCCGCGGCCGCGACAGTCTGCCGTCGCTGCGGCTCGCCAATCTCGCGGAACTGCGTCATCCGCTGTCGGTCGACACCTATATCGAGCGCACGCTGCCGCAGGCGCGCGGCATCCTGGTGCGCCTGATCGGTGGTGAGTCCTACTGGCCGTACGGGCTCGCAGCCCTGCAACAGCTCGCCAAGGACCGGAGCATCGAGCTGGCCGTGCTGCCGGCCGATGGGCGCGACGACACACGGCTCGATGCATATTCGACGCTACCAGTCTCGACGCTGCGTCGGCTCAAGGTGCTGTGCGATACCGGCGGCCCGGTCGCAGCGCAGGCGGCGATTGCACAGCTCGCATTGGCTTCGGGACTCTATGCAGGCCCGGTCGTCGGCGAGATGACCGTGCCCGAGATGGGCTTTTACGATCCCGCGCGCGGTGTCATTGCGGCGCCGGTCGGTGCCGAGAAGAAGCCGCGCGCGCTGGTGACGTTCTATCGCTCCTATCTCACCGCTGCCGACACCGGCCCGGTCGATACCCTGATCGCGGCGCTTCGCGAGCGCGGCTTTGACGCTTATGGCGCGTTCGTCACTTCGCTGAAGGCGCCAGGCGTTGCCGATTGGTTGCGCCCGCATCTGGCGCAACATCCAGCGGCGGCGATCGTCAACGCGACGGCGTTCTCGGCCCTGGGCGAAGACGGCACGACGCCGTTCGATGCCGCATCGTGCCCGGTGTTCCAGGTCGCGCTCTCCACCGCACGGCGTGAGGACTGGGCGGAGTCGCTGCGCGGCCTCTCTCCAGGCGACCTCGCGATGCATGTGGTGCTGCCGGAGGTCGATGGCCGCCTGTTCGCGGGAGTGGTGAGCTTCAAATCGGCCGCTGAGCGCGATCCGGAGTTGCAGTTCTCGCATCTGGCGCACAGGCCCGACGAGGAGCGTGTGAAGGCCGTCGCCGCGCGCGTCGCGGCCTGGCGCGAACTTGCCGAGAAGCCGGCCGGCGAGAAGCGGCTGGCGATCGTGCTCTCGAACTATCCCGGCCGTCCGCACCAGATCGCGCACGCCGTTGGCCTCGATGCGCTCGCCTCCGTCGAGGTCTTGGTATCCGATCTCGCGGAAGTGGGCTTCGAGGTTGCGGCGGTCGACGCGCTCGGCGAAATGCTGCTGAAGCAGAAGTTGACCTGGCGTGTTGCCGATTATCGCGCGGCGCTCGCGCGCATGCCGCAATCCTTGCAGGACGATCTCGCCCAGGCCTGGGGCGCGGTGGAGGATGATCCGAGCTGCCGCGACGGTGCGTTCCACTTCGCCGCCATTCAATGCGGCCGATCGATCATCGCGGTCCAGCCCGAGCGGGGCGATGCGGCCTCGCGCGACGCCGACTATCACGATCTCGCCCGCACGCCGCGGCACGCCTATGTCGCGTTCTACCTCTGGCTCCGCGAGCAGGGCGTTGATGCCGTCGTGCACATGGGCGCACATGGCACGCTGGAATGGCTGCCCGGCAAATCCGTGGCGCTGTCGCAAGCGTGCTGGCCCGAAGCTTTGATCGGCGATCTCCCCGTCATCTATCCCTTCGTCGTCAACGATCCCGGCGAGGCCGCGCAGGCCAAGCGGCGCATTGGCGCTGTCACGATTGGCCATCTGCCGCCGCCGCTCGAACAATCTTCCGTGCCCGAGGGCCTGCGCCGACTCGAACGCCTGCTCGATGAATATTCGACGGCCGACGGTCTCGATCCCGCCCGCCGCCAGCGGCTGATCGCGGCGATCCGGGATGAGGCCCGCGCCGCCGGATTGGAAGATGATCTCGGTCTCGATGCCTCGGCCGCGCCGGCCGAAGCGATCCCGCGGATCGATCGTTTCGTTTGCGACCTCAAGGAAAGCCAGTTCGGCGACGGCCTGCACGTGTTCGGCCGCGGCGCTTGCGGCGAAGCGGAGCGGGATTCATTGCGCGCGGCGCTCGCAGGCTGTCGCGTTGCGCCGGGGCCGTCGGGCTCTCCGTATCGCGGCCGTCAGGACGTCTTGCCGACCGGACGCAATCTCTTCGCCGTCGATCCGCGCGCGGTGCCGACGCCATCGGCGCATGCGCAAGGTATCAAGCTTGCCGAGGAGCTGCTGCGCCGCCATTTGCAGGATCACGGTGACTGGCCGAAGGGCCTCGTCGTCGATCTCTGGGGCTCGGCGACGATGCGCACCGCCGGCGAGGAGTTCGCGATGGCGCTGCATCTGGCCGGCCTTGCGCCGCGCTGGGATCACGCCTCCGGCCGCGTCACCGGTTACGATATCATCGCGCCGGCCGAGCTCGGCCGTCCGCGCATCGACGTCACGCTGCGGGTGTCGGGCCTGTTCCGCGATGTCTTCGCAGGCCTTGCGCAATTGTTCGAAGCCGCGTCCGAGGCGCTCGCGGCGCGCGACGATGAGGGCGACGAGAATCCGTATCGCCACCGTGCGTCCCGCGTGTTCGCGCCGCGGCCTGGACAATACGGCGTCGGCCTTTCGGCGATCCCGGATGCCTTCACGCCCGAGACGCGCGAGGCCGCCGGCGAAGCCTGGTTGTCGGCATCGTCCTGGGCGTTCTCGGTGGATGGTACAATGCAGCCGGATCGCGCAGGCATCGAATCGCGGCTCGCGTCCGCAGATGCTTTTGTCCATATCCAGGATTTACCCGAAACCGATTTGCTGCTCGCCGCGGACTACGCCGGGCATGAAGCAGGCGTCGCTGCGGCTGCAGCTCACCTCGGTGCCGGCGCGCCGTCCCTCTATCATCTCGATGCGACACGGCCCAACGAGCCGCATGCGCGCACGCTGACGGAGGAGATTTCACGTGTCGTCCGGTCACGCGCGGCCAATCCGGCCTGGATCGCCGGCATGATGCGCCACGGCTTTCGTGGCGCCGCCGAGATCACCGCGACGCTGGAGCACATGGCCGCCTTCGCCCATCTCGCCGGCGCCGTGCCGCCGCATTTGTTCGACCTCTATTACGACGCGACACTCGGCAACGACGACGTCCGTGCCTTCATGGCCCGCGAAAATCCGTCTGCACTCGCCGCCATGGAGACCTGCTTCACACGCCTGCACGAAGCCTCACTGTGGCGAACGCGCCGCAATTCGATCGCGGCGGCACTGCGGGAGGCCTCATGAGCACATCTGCGGTGAAAGGCTGGTGTCCCGGCGCGCTTCGCCCGATGCTGTCCGGCGACGGGCTCGTGGTCCGCGTGCGTCCGTTTGGCGGGCGCCTTGAAGCACCACAGATATCCGGACTTGCGGAACTGGCCGAGCGCTTCGGCAATGGCCTGATCGACGTCACAAGCCGGGCCAATCTCCAGATCAGGGGCGTCAAGGAGGATGGCCATCGGTCGCTGCTCGATGGCCTTGCGCAACTGGCGCTGCTCGATCCCGACGCCGATATAGAAGCCAGGCGCAACATCCTGGTGACGCCGTTCTGGAGCAGCGGCGACGAAACGCAGTCGCTCGCCGCGGAGCTCGAGGAGGCGCTTGCCGATGCCGGCCTCGCGCTTCCCACCAAGTTCGGCTTCGCCATCGATGACGGACGATCGCGCGTCCTGGCTGGCGATTCCGCCGACATCCGCATCGAGCGCGACCACTCGGGCCGTCTCCTTGTGCGGGCCGACGGCGCAAGGCTCGGCCGCTGCGTCGAACGCGGACAGGTCGTGAGCGCGGCACTGGCGCTCGCAAGCTGGTTCCTCATCTCCGGCGGCGCGAGGGGTGGGCGAGGGCGCATGGCAGCCCACATCGCATCCGGCGCGGCATTGCCCCAATCGCTGCGCGGCGAGACCGAGCCCGCGCCCGTGATGGCCGCGGCGCGGCCCGGGCACTATCCGCAAGGCGCGATGGTCGGCGTTGCGTTCGGTCAGATGCTGCACGCGACCCTCCATCAGTTCTCCAGCGGCGGACATGCGCTGCGCATGACGCCCTGGCGAATGGTGCTCAGCGAAGGCAAGCGCGAGATGCCGAGCTTGGCGGGCCTCATCACCGAGCCGTATGATCCGGCGCTGCGCGTCATCGCCTGCAGCGGCGCGCCGCGCTGCCCGGAAGCCCATGCCGATACGCGCGCGCTCGCAGCAGCGCTGGCGCCGCGCATTGCCGCCGATGGGCGGCTCCACGTCTCCGGCTGTGGCAAAGGCTGCGCCCATTCCGGCACGGCTGCGGTCACGCTGATTGCGACGCGCGCCGGATTCGATCTCGTTCGCGACGGCTCGACCCGTGACGAGCCGGTCCTGCGCGGGCTGAGCGGCGCCGACATTGTCAGCGATCCCTCCATCCTGGTCGGAGGGAACTGATGCCGCACATCTACGAGACCGACGGCGCGGCGATCTACCGGCAATCTTTTGCGACCATTCGGGCCGAGGCTGATCTTGCGCGCTTTGCGCCCGACGAGGAGCCGGTGGTGGTGCGGATGATCCACGCTGCCGGCATGGTCGGCCTCGAGGCGCATATCCGCTTCACCCCTGGCATGGCGACCGCCGCGCGCGCGGCCTTGCAGAAGGGCGCGCCAATCCTGTGTGATGCGCGCATGGTTTCGGAAGGCATTACGCGTGCAAGATTGCCTGCGGCCAATGCCGTGATCTGCACGCTCGGAGACGAGTCCGTTCCTGCGCTCGCTCACTCCATGCGCAACACACGTTCGGCCGCCGCGCTGGAGCTGTGGCGGCCGCATCTCGATGGTGCGATCGTCGCGATCGGCAATGCGCCGACAGCGCTGTTTCATCTGCTCAACATGCTGGAGGACCGCGACTGCCCGCGGCCGGCAGCGATCATCGGCTGTCCGGTCGGCTTCGTCGGCGCCGCCGAATCCAAGGCCGCGCTGATGGCCGATCCGCCGGCGCCAGCGCTGACGATCGAAGGCCGCCTCGGCGGCTCCGCGATCACGGTTGCTGCCGTGAACGCGCTGGCGAGCCGGAGCGAATAGTCATGGGACGTATCATCTGCTGCGGCCTCGGCCCAGGCGATCCCGATTTGATGAGCGTGCGCGCCGATCGCGCGGTGCGCGGCGCGCAGCATGTCGCTTATTTCCGCAAGAAGGGCAGGCCGGGTCAGGCGCGACGCATCGTCGAGGGCATGCTCGCTGCCGACGTCACCGAATATCCCATGGAATATCCGGTCACGACCGAGATCGCCTTCGACAGTCCCGACTACGTGCAACTGCTCGCCGGCTTCTACGACGAATGGGCCGAGCGCCTGGCGCGGCTTTCCCGCGCGGTCGATGTCGTCGTTCTCTGCGAGGGCGATCCCTACTTCTATGGCTCCTTCATGCATCTGCACACGCGCCTGCAAGGCCGCGTCGAGATCGAGGTGATCGCCGGAATTCCCGGGATGGTCGGCTGCTGGAACGGCATCGGACAGCCAATCGCGCTCGGTGACGACGTGACGACTGTGCTGATGGGGACGCTTGCCGAAGACGAGCTCGAGCGGCGCATGCGCGATTCCGATGCGCTCGTCGTCATGAAGACCGGCCGTAATCTCGCAAAGGTGCGCCGCGCGCTCGCGGCCGCCGGGCGGCTGGACGATGCCTGGCTGGTCGAGCGCGGCACCATGCCGGGCGAGCGTGTCGCGCGGCTCGCCGAGATCGATGCCGCCGATTGTCCTTATTTTGCGATCGTGCTCGTGCACGGCAAAGGCCGGCATCTGGACGCTGCCGAATGACGGGCACCCTGACCATCGCGGGCCTCGGGCCGGGCAGCGACACGCTGGTGACGCCGGAAGTCTCCGCGGCGCTTGCAGCCGCCACCGACATTCTGGGCTACGCGCCCTATGTCGCACGCGTGCCGCCGCGGGCCGGCCTCAAGCTGCATCCATCTGACAATCGCGAGGAGCTGCAGCGTGCACGCGAGGCCCTAGGGCTCGCCGCGGAGGGCGGGCAGGTCGTGGTCGTTTCCTCCGGCGATCCCGGCGTATTCGCGATGGCGTCCGCCGTGTTCGAGGCGCTCGAGCAGACGCCGCAATGGCACGACCTGCCGATCCGTGTTCTGCCCGGCATCACCGCGATGCTGGCGGCGGCCGCCCGCGCCGGCGCGCCGCTCGGCCATGATTTTTGCGCGATCAATCTCTCCGACAATCTCAAGCCGTGGACGGTGATCGAGAAGCGTCTTCGACTTGCCGCGGAAGCCGATTTTGCCATCGCGATGTACAATCCGCGCTCGGCGAGCCGGCCGGAAGGATTTGGCCGCGCGCTTGCGGTGCTTCGCGAAGCCGGCTGCGGCGAGCGCCTGGTGATCTTTGCGCGTGCGATCAGTGCTGCCGACGAGAAGATCGAGACCGTGACGCTGAACGGGGCCCGGGCCGAGATGGCCGACATGCGCACGCTGGTGATCGTCGGCAATTCGCAGACGCGCCGCGTCGGCCGCTGGGTCTATGCGCCGAGGCAGATCCGATGACCGAGCCACTGCACCACTTCGCCGACGCTCTCGACCCGCAACCGCACGGGCAGTTCTGGCCGCGAGATCATGATCACGGGCAGGCCGAGCAGGCGGGCGGCGTCGATCTTGGCGCGCGCGCCGTCGCCGCCGGAATTACGGGCGACGATCCACGCGATGCCGCGTGTGCGCAGCATCTCCAGCTCTCCGTCGAGGGTGAAGGGGCCACGCGACACGATCACATCGGCCGCGAAGGGCAGGGGCGCTTCGGGCGGGTCGACGAAGCGCAGCGTGTAAGAATGCTGCGACTTGGCCGCGAACGGCGCGATGTGCTGGCGGCCAATGGCGAGGAACACGTTTGCCGGCGCGTCGGGCAGCGCGGCGACGGCAGCGTCGACGTTGACGACCTCAATCCAGTTGTCGGCGGACGCTTTGATCCAGGGCGCGCGCTCCAGCGCAATCAACGGCGTGCCCGTCTCTGTGCAAGCCTCGACCGCGTTGCGGCTCATCTCGGCCGCGAAGGGATGCGTCGCGTCGATGACATGCGTGATGCCCTCACGACGAATATAGTCGGCAAGACCGCTCGCGCCGCCGAAGCCGCCGATGCGGGTCGGCAGCGGCTGGTCGGCGGGCGCGCGGGTGCGGCCGCCGTACGAATACACGGCGTCAATACTGGCGCGCGCGATCGCCGCTGCGAGCACGCTCGCGTCGCTCGTTCCGCCCAGAATGAGGGCGCGCGTCATGGCTGATTCCTGGCTGACGATCATCGGTATCGGCGAAGATGGCCTTGCTGGCCTCTCCGAGGCAAGCCGAAAGGCGCTTGCCTCGGCAGAAACCGTTTTCGGCGGCGAGCGTCATCTTGCGTTGGCGGGTGTCGGCAGCCGCGGCCGACCTTGGCCGGTGCCGTTCGACGCAAATATCGTGCTGAGCTGTCGCGGCCAGCCAACAGTGGTGCTGGCATCCGGCGATCCGTTCTGGCATGGCGCCGGGGCAAGTCTCGCCGAGAAGCTCGATGGCGACGAGTGGATCGCGCACCCGGCGCCGTCGACCTTCTCGCTTGCGGCGGCGCGGCTGGGATGGCGCCTTGAGTCCGTGACGTGCCTCGGTCTCCATGCGGCGCCGTTCGAGCGTCTTGTGCCGCATTTGGCACAAAATGCACGCATCATTTGTCTGGTGCGCGACGCAGCGGCCGTGGACAAACTCGTCAAATGGCTGACGGAACGCGGATGGGGCGCCTCACTCCTGTGGACACTCGAGGCGCTTGGCGGTCCACGCGAATACATCAATCAGCATCGCGTCGACCTGTTTGCCGAGGACATTGCTGGAGATCTGGTCGCGGTCGCGGTGCTGGCGAGGGGGACGCAGGGCATTCCCCGCAGCTCGGGCCTGTCAGACGACCTTTTCGTCCATGACGGCCAGATCACCAAGCGGCCGGTCCGCGCACTGGCGCTCTCGGCGCTGGCGCCGCGTCCGGGGGAGCGGCTGTGGGACATCGGCGCCGGATCGGGATCGATCTCGGTCGAGTGGGCACTCTGCGGGGGAATGGCGACTGCAGTCGAGGCGCGTGAGGATCGCGTGGCAAACATCGGCCGCAACGCGACGGCCTTTGGACTTTCGCACCGGATCACCATTGTCACGGGGAAAGCGCCCGAGGCGTTCGCTACGCTGGACGCGCCGGACGCCGTCTTCATCGGCGGTGGCCTCGATAGCACAATGTTCGACGCGATCTGGTCGCGCCTCTCAGGTGGTACACGGCTCGTGGCGCATGCGGTGACGCTGGAGACGGAAGCGCTGCTCGGTGAGCTGCACCAGCGCCATGGCGGCGAGCTGATGCGGGTCGAGATCGCACATGCCGCTCCGCTCGGCCGCTACCGGTCGTGGGAGGCCGCGCGGCCCGTGGTGCAGTGGAGTACGGTCCGATGAAGGTTGCCGGGCTCGGGTTCAGAAAGGACGTCACGCTGGCTTCGCTGCGCGAAGCGCTTCTGGCGGCGGGCGGCCCCGAGGGGCTTGCGGCGATGGCAACCGTCACCGACAAGGCCAACGCCGAGGTGCTGAAGCAACTCGCGCGTGAGTGCGGTGTGCCGATCATGGCGGTTCCGGCCGATAGGCTGGCGGATATCGACACGCTCACGAACTCGAATCTCGTCGCGGAGAAGTTCGGCACGGGATCAGTCGCCGAAGCCGCGGCGCTCGCTGCAGCCGGTCCTCGCGCGCGGCTGATTGCGACGCGTGTGGTCTCGCAGGATCGCACCGCGACCGCCGCGATCGCGGAAGGAGACGGCGCATGACCGTGCATTTCATCGGCGCCGGGCCGGGCGCGCCCGATTTGCTGACGCTGCGCGGCCGCGATTTGATCGCCGCCTCTCCGGTCTGCCTCTATGCGGGCTCGCTGGTGCCGGCGGGCGTGCTGGCGCATTGCCCGCCTGGTGCGCGCATCGTCAACACCGCGCCGCTGTCGCTCGACGAGATCATCGCGGAGATTGCGGCTGCGCATGCCGAGGGCAAGGACGTCGCGCGGCTGCATTCCGGCGATCTCTCGATCTGGTCGGCGATGGGCGAGCAGCTCCGCCGTTTGCGTGCGCTCGGGATCCCCTACACGGTGACACCCGGCGTGCCCTCGTTCTCGGCTGCCGCGGCGGCGCTAGAGACCGAACTGACTTTGCCCGGCTTGGCTCAGACTGTGGTGCTGACGCGCACGCCGGGACGCGCCAGCGCGATGCCCGAAGGCGAGAAGCTCGCCGCGTTCGCCGCGACCGGCGCGGTGCTGGCGATCCACCTGTCGATCCATCTGCTCGACAAGGTCGTGGCCGAGCTGACGCCTCACTATGGTGCGGACTGCCCCGTCGCGATCGTGTGGCGCGCGAGCTGGCCGGATCAGCGCATGGTCCGCGCGACACTCGGCACCCTCAATGCGGCCGTGGGCGGCGAGATGGAGCGCACGGCGTTGATCCTGGTCGGCAGGACGCTTGGTGCTGAGGATTTTGACGAGAGCCGTCTTTATGCCGTCGATTACGACCGCCGCTACCGGCCGGTCGGAGCAGAGCCGCGCTTTCCGGAGGCGTCGTGATGGCGGCCGGTCTCGTCATCTCCGCACCTGCCTCCGGCGTCGGCAAGACCACGCTGACGCTGGCGCTCGCCCGCGCCTGGCGCAATCGCGGCCTGAACGTGCAGTGCTTCAAGAGCGGACCCGACTATATCGATCCCGCGTTCCACGCCGCCGCCACGGGGCGCGCCTCCGTCAACGTCGACAGCTGGGCGATGGATCGCGTGAGCATTGCGCATCTCGTCAGCCGCGGTGCCGATGCCGACGTCGTGCTTGCCGAGGGCTCGATGGGCCTGTTCGACGGTGTTGCCCCGCGTGGTGTCTCCGGCACCGGCGCCACCGCCGATATCGCGGAGATGCTGGGTTGGCCGGTGGTGCTGGTGATCGATCCCTCTGGGCAGGCGCAGACTGCGGCCGCGATTGCCGCGGGCCTTCGCGACTATCGCCCCGGCGTGCGCCTTGCAGGGATCGTGCTCAACCGCGTCGCCAGCCCGCGTCACGAAGATCTCGTGCGGCGCGCGCTGAACGATGCCGGCATTGCCGTGTTCGGTGCGCTGCCGCGCCATGCCGAGATCAGCCTGCCGAAGCGGCATCTTGGCCTCGTACAGGCCGAGGAGCAGGCGGAGATCGGCAATCTGATCGACGAGGCCGCGCGCTTCGTTGCCGAACATGTCGATCTTGACGCAGTCCTGCGTTCGGCAGCGAGCTGGTCGCCGCAAGCTGCGGCGAACGGCCTGAACGTGACGCCGCCCGGTCAGCGCATTGCCCTCGCCCGCGATGCGGCATTCTCCTTCGTCTATCCGCACATGCTGGAAGCCTGGCGCGCGGCCGGCGCCGAGATATTGCCGTTCTCGCCGCTGGCCGATGAAGCGCCCGACGCAGGCGCCAATGTGTGCTGGCTGCCGGGCGGCTATCCCGAGCTTCATGCTGGCAAGATCGCGGCCAATGCACGCTTTCGCAGTGGCCTTCGCGGCTTCGCGGAGACGCGGCCGGTGCATGGCGAATGCGGGGGCTATATGGTGCTGGGTGCCGCTTTGACCGATGCCGACGGCGTCCGCCATGAGATGGCGGGGCTGCTCGGCCTGGAGACCAGCTTTGCCAAGCGCCGCATGCATCTGGGCTATCGCCTCGCCGAACTGGCTGCGCCGATGCCGGGGCATGAGGTCGGCGCGCGCCTGCGCGGCCACGAGTTCCACTATTCGACCATCCTTGCCCAGCCTGATACGCCGTTGGCCGTCGTGCACGATGCAACCGGCACCGTCATTGCCGAGACCGGCTCGCGCCGCGGCCATGCCACTGGCACGTTCTTTCATCTGATCGCGGAGGACCGGTGAGCGGTTTTGTCTCCTTCGTCTCCGCCGGCCCTGGCGATCCCGAGCTCCTCACCGTGAAGGGCGCCGCGCGGCTGCGCGAGGCGGACGTCGTGCTCTATGACGACCTTGCCTCGGGCGCGATCCTCGATCTTGCCCGGCCCGGCGCCAATCTTGTCGCGGTGGGAAAGCGGGCCGGGCGTCCTTCGACCAAGCAACACCACGTCAACCGTCTCTTGGTCGACTATGCCGCAACCGGCGCGCGTGTGGTGCGGCTGAAGTCGGGCGATGCTGGCATTTTCGGCCGGCTCGAGGAAGAGATCGAGACGCTGCGCGAGGCCGGCATCGGCTACGAGATCGTTCCCGGCGTCACCTCAGCTTGCGTCGCCGCGGCGCAAGCAGGAATTCCGCTGACCCGACGGCACACCTCGCGACGGGTACAGTTCATCACCGGCGCTGATGTCACCGGCGAGCTGCCGCCCAACCTGAACTGGGCGGCGCTGGCAGACCCTGAGGCGACGACTGTGGTCTATATGGGCCGGCGCACCTTTCCGGCGCTTGCCGCAAAATTGATCGCGCATGGCCTCGCGCCAACCACCCCGGCACTGTTCGCTGAATCCCTCGGACGACCCGACGAACGGCTGGTCCGCACCACGATTGTCGAGCTCGCCGAGCAACTTGCGCGCGGCGGCGCCGCTTCCACTGCGGCCGTGATCCTGTTCGGCGCGCTGGCGGGGGATTATCCGTCATGACGGCTCCCGCAGCCGTTCGCCCCTTGACGCCGGCTCCGCGAAAGGGGCACACAAGAGAGGCATGGTGCTCAACGCGGCGCAAAGCGCCGGAGCATAATCGGGAATGGGGGTGGGCGGACCCAATTGCGGCGCCCAAAACCCCAGCCGCCCCCGCGACTGTAAGCGGTGAGGGGCTCCGATCAGCCACTGGGCCGCAAGGTCCGGGAAGGCCGGAGAACCCCAGTGAGCCGCGAGCCAGGAGACCGGCCCTGCACGTTTTGAGGCCAACGCCGTCGGGTGTGACGGCAGGAAGGAATTGAGCCATGCATATCGAACCCGGGGTCGTGACGGGCGCCAAGCTCGTGTTGAGTTATGCAACCGGCATCGCCGCAGGCGGCGTTGCGTTGAAGCTGGCGGCCGAGACCGTCCGCGAGCAGGGCGTCGGCTCGTTCGCGGCACGCACGCTCGCCACCACCGGCCTTGTCTTCACCTTCTTCCAAATCCTGCCGCACTTCCCGGTCGGCGTGTCCGAGGTGCACTTCATCCTCGGCTCGACCCTGTTCCTGCTGTTTGGTGCTGCGCCCGCGGCCTTCGGCCTCGCGTTCGGCCTATTGCTCCAGGGCGTGTTGTTTGTGCCGACCGATCTGCCGCAATACGGCATGAACGTCACCACGCTCCTGGTGCCGCTGTTTGCGATCCAGGCGCTCGCGACGCGGATCATTCCGCGCAATACCGCTTACGTCGATCTGCAATACCGCCAGGCGCTGGCGCTCTCGACCGCCTATCAGTCCGGCATTGTCGCCTGGGTGGCGTTCTGGGCGCTCTATGGCTCCGGCTTCGGTGCGACCAACCTCGCCAACATCGCGGCGTTTGCCGGGTCCTATGCGCTGGTCGTCGTGATCGAGCCGCTCGCCGATCTCGCCGTGCTGGCGCTGGCGAAGTCGCTGCGTGGCGTCACCGCGCCCGGCCTCGTCACGCCGCGCCTGCACAACGCGGCCTGAGAGACCAGCGAAAGGGCGGCCGCTGCGGCCGCCCATCGCGCTCGCGATGCTCACGCTCTCTCTGATAGGTATCGGTTGCGGCAATCCCGAGCAGCTCACGCGCGCCGCGATTCAAGCCATCAACGCGGCCGATCTCGTCCTGATCCCGCGCAAGGGGGCTGCGAAGTCCGATCTTGCGGATCTCAGACGGATGATCTGCGCGGACGTGCTCACCAGCGACAAGACAGTCATCGCCGAATTCGATCTTCCCGTGCGCGATGCCGGTGAAGCTGATTACCGCAAGGGCGTCGACGATTGGCACGATGCGGTTGCCGCGACCTGGTCGCAGACCATTGCGAGGCATCTCGCAGGCGAGGGCAAGGTCGCGCTGCTGATCTGGGGCGACCCGTCGCTCTACGACTCCTCGTTGCGCATCGCGCGGCGGCTCCATCCGTTGCCGCATATCGAAGTTGTGCCAGGCATCACCTCGATCCAGGCGCTGTGCGCCGCGCATGCGCTGCCACTCAATGACATCGGCGAGCCGTTCCTGGTCACGACGGGGCGGCGCTTGCGCGAAGGCGGCTGGCCGCAAGGCGTCGATACCGTGGCGGTGATGCTCGACGGCGGCACGGCGTTTCAGTCGCTCGACCCGGCCGGGCTCCACATTTGGTGGGGCGCCTATCTCGGCATGCCCGATCAGATCATCATGTCCGGCGCACTGGCCGAGGCCGGTCCGCGCATCGTCGCGTTGCGGCAAGAGGCGCGCGAGCGGCACGGCTGGATCATGGACAGCTACATTCTCAAGCGAAGGCGTTGAGGCAGCATGCTTCCCGAATGGGCTTACCGGAACTGCCCCGAGATCTCCGCAGTCCATCGCGACGCGGCCGTTGCGCGGCAAGCGCAACTGACGAAGCCGACCGGCGCGCTCGGCCGGCTCGAGCAGCTCGCGATCGAGCTTGCGGGCCTGCAAGCGACGGAGCGGCCTCGCGCCGGGCGCGTGCCGATCATCGTCTTTGCCGGCGATCACGGTATCGTCGCTCAGGGCGTGTCGGCCTATCCGCAAGCCGTGACCATCGCGATGATGGCGAATTTTGCCTCCGGGGGCGCCGCGATCTCGGTGCTGGCGCGCGAGCTGGGCTCGAGCCTGGAAGTGGTTGATGCCGGCACGTTGGCCCAGGAGCAGATGGCAGGCGTCGTCACCGACAAGCCGCGCAGCGGCACGAACGACTTCAGCGTCGAGGCTGCGCTCACGCCGGCCGAATTGGCCTTCGCCTTCGAAGCCGGCAAGCGCGCGGTGGTGCGCGCCGAGGCCAGTCAGCCCGATCTGCTGATCTTCGGCGAGATGGGCATTGGCAACACCACGACATCCGCGGCGATCGCGGCGAGCCTGCTTGGTGTGAGCGCCGAGGAGATCGCGGGCAGCGGTACCGGCGTCGATGCAGCCGGTCGGGCGCACAAGGCGCGGGTGATCGATGCGGCGATCGCACGCCACAGCGTTGCCGGAGCTTCGGCCGAAAAGATCCTGTGCGCGGTCGGCGGCCTCGAGATCGCGGCGATCTCAGGCGCGATCATTGCGGCCGCGCAGCGCCGCGTTCCCGTATTGATCGACGGCTTCATCGTGTCGGTCGCGGCGCTGGCGGCGGCGCGTCTCAATCCGTCCTGCCAGCCGTTTCTGTTGCCGTCGCATCAGTCAGCAGAGCAGGGGCATCGGTTGGTGTTGCGCGCGCTCAACGTGCAGCCGCTGATCAGCCTCGATCTCAGGCTTGGCGAGGGATCGGGCGCCGCCATCGCGCTGCCGCTGGTCCGCTCGGCCTGTGCGCTTCACAACGGCATGGCGACGTTCGCACAGGCCAACGTACCGGATCGGCCTAGCTGATGCACTGATTGACGGAGACGACGCGCCAGCCGCCCGCGAGCCGGTCGATCCGGGTGAGCGACAGCGGGTCGATCACGAAGCGCAACGCGGCTTGCGGTGTCAGGTCCAGCGCGATGCAGAGCGCGGCGCGGATGGTGCCGGAATGTACGACCAGCGCTGCGGAGCCGGCGCCAATCCGCGACAGACCCAGCCGCACGCGCGCGACCTGATCCGCAAAGCTTTCGCCGTTCGGCGGCCGTCCGCACGCCGGATCGCGCCAGAACTGCGCATAGGCATCGCCACCGGTCGCGGCGAGCTCGTCATGACGATGGCCGGTCCAGTCGCCGAAATCCTGCTCGCGGAATTCGCTGACCAACTCCGGTGTGAGCCCCAGTGCGCGCGCCGTCTCGACGGTGCGCCGCGACGGGCTGGCATAGCTGGCGGCATCCGGCGGCAAGTGCTGCCGCAGAGCCGCCAATGCCGCGTGATCGCCGAGATCCGCCGGCGCATCGGCTGCATGGATCGTCCCGGCGACGCCCTCGACGGCCGCATGCCGTATCAACCAGAGGAAGGTCTCGCCTTCCATGCTCATCTCCAAGGAAGTTGGTTGCCGTGGCCACAACGCCGCAACTGCCACATTGACTCTGTCTTGGTGGTAATCCTAGATGCTCGCGACGGTTTTCCCGAGAGGGAATGAAAAGGGAATGCGGTGCGGGGCGTTGTCCCCAATGCCGTGGCTGCCCCCGCAACTGTGAGCGGATAATCCTTCGTCACGAGCCACTGGGTCCTCGGTCCCGGGAAGGCGACGAAGCGGTCATGACCCGCGAGCCAGGAGACCTGCCGTCAGCCGTGGTCACACGCGAAGATGTCGGTCGGGGAGTACAGACATTCGGCTTCATCGGACGGCTCAAGGCCAAGGGTGAGACCTCGTTCGCTGTGACGTGCCACTGACGTCATACCGAGGTTTGTACCGTGTCTTCCATCCGTATCGCACGACCGCGCCGCTTCCTGCTTGCCTCCCTGGCCTTTGCATCGTTTGCAGCCGCCGATCTGCCCGTCGCGCTGGCGCAGCAGGCCCGAGAGCCGCTGCCGCCCGTTGAGGTGTCGCCCGCTAAATCGCGCAAGCAGGCGAGACCGGTGGGCCGGGAGGCGCAGAGCGCACGTCGTGCGGTTGCACACAGGCCAGCACCCGCATCCGCAGCGCCCAGACCCGTCGTGCCGATCGCGGCAGCGCAGACGCCGCTCAACAGCAACGCGGTGGCCGAAAGCGCCTCGCGGCTCGGCCTGACCGTGCGGCAGACGCCCGCGACCGTCGAGGTGATCTCGGCCGAGACCATGCGCGAGCAGGGCTTTCGCACCGTGTCCGAGGTGGCGCAGGGGGCGGTCGGCGTCACCTCAGGGGACAATCCCGCCGAGCCTTCCGCCTTTTCCATGCGCGGCTTCACCAACAGCCAGATCAACACGCTCTACAACGGCATCAAGATCGGTCCGCAGAACATGACCTCGCGGATCGTCGACACAGCCAATCTGGAGGCCGTGGAATTCCTGAAAGGCCCGGCTTCGCTGATCTCAGGCGAGGGCGCCGCGGGCGGCGCGATCAACTTCGTCACCAAGCAGCCGCACACCGGAGCGATCCGCAACGAAGCCGATTTCTCCTGGGACTCGCTGAACTCGTTCCGTGCGCATTACGGCTCCGGCGGCAGCACCAATGTGCAGGGGCTGGACTATCGCTTCGATATCAGCCGTTCCATGCTCAACGGCTTTGCCGACGATACTAATATCAAGACGTTCGGCACGTCCGGCCAGCTCAATTACCGTGTCTCCGACAGTCTCAAGATCTGGGGCGCGCTCGAGTACCGGGAGGATCGCTCGAAAGCCTATTGGGGCGCGCCGCTGGTGCCGGTCGCCTTCAGCGGTTCGCACGCGACGAGCGGGATCGTGTCCGGCAATTACATCTCCAACTACAACGGGACCAATCTCAGTGCCGTCACGATCGACGACCGCACCTTCAACACCAACTACAACGTCCTCGACAATCGTAACGTCGCCCAGGAGGTGTGGCTGCGCGGCGGCTTTGAGCTGAAGCTGGCGCCTGATCTGACGCTGAAAAGCCAGGCCTATGGCTACGGTGCGGAACGGAGCTGGTTCAACAACGAGATCGAAGCCTTCAATTCCACCACGAACCTGGTCGATCGCGAACGCTTCTATGTCGCACACAGCCAGCGTCTGGTCGGCAACATCACCGACCTGATCTGGGACACGAATATCGCGGGCTTGGACAACCGGCTGGTCACGACGCTCTCGTCGAGCTATCTCGATTTTATTAGGCCCGGCGCGGCAAACTTTCCCGGCGATTCCGTTTCGCTGGTCGATCCCAACCGCGGCTTTTACGGCCTGCTCACGACGCAGCAGCAGACGGCGCGCATCGACAACGAGGCGCTGTCGTTCGAGGACCGTCTGAAACTGACGCGCAGCTTCGCGCTGATCGGTGGCCTGCGTGTCGAGCACATCGGGCTCGACCGCAACTCGACCGACAAGAACGGGTTAGAGAAGGCCGGCTTTCCATTCACCAAGGACTGGGCGCCGGTGACGGGCCGCATCGGCTACACCTGGGAGGCCGTTCCTGGCTTGACCTTCTTCAGCCAGTACGCCACCGGCGCCGACATCGCAGCCAACAACATCTTCCTGCTCGGTCCGACCCAGCCGCTCGACCTGACCACCGCGCGCACCTATGAGACCGGGGTCAAGCACCTGTTCTGGGACAACCGGGCGGAATGGTCGTTCTCGGCCTACGACATCCTGCGCAAGAACGTCTATGCGGCGGCCGGCGGCATGCAGTTGAATATCGCCGGACGGCAGGAGTCCAAGGGCGTCGAGCTTGCCGCCTCGGTGCGTCCGATCGAGCCGCTGCGGCTGTGGGGCAACATCGCCTATGTCGATGCGCGCTATGCCGACTACAATTTCGTCGGCGGCTCGTTCTCCGGTAACACGCCGCCGAACGTGCCGCGCATCGTTGCGAATGCCGGCGCGTCCTGGCGCTTCTTCACGCCCTGGCCGGTGGAGCTCGGCATCACCGGCCGTCATATCGGCGACCGCTACAACACCGATGCCAACGTCGTGACGATGAAGTCCTACACGGTGGCCGACGTCTATGCCTTCGTCGACATCCCCAAAACGGTGTTCAATGCAGTCGACCAGGCCCGCCTGACCTTCCGTGTCCGCAACATCACCGACAAGCGCTACGCCATCTGGGGCGATCCGTTCTATCCCGACCAGATCCTGCTGGGCGCGCCGCGCACCTACGAGATCTCGGCGGCGTTCAAATGGTGAGGCCGGGAGCGTATGATGGGCGCGATCGTCCTCTTGCACCGCTGGCTCGGGATTGCGTTCTGCCTGCTGTTCGCGATGTGGTTCGCGAGCGGAATCGTGATGCAATTCGTTCCGTTTCCGTCGCTGACGGAAGCGGAGCGATTTGCCGGACTCATGCCGGTGCATGGAGAGACGAGGATTTCGGTCGCGGACGCCGTTGCTGCGAGCGGGATCGCGGATGCCACGCGCGTTCGGCTGATCCAGCGGAGCGACGGCGCGGTCTACATTGTCTCGGGTCCCTCGCGTCAGCGCGCGATCCGCGCGGCCGACGGGAACGACGCGTCGGTGAAATCCGCTGATGTCGCACTGGCCGTTGCGCAGGCTCATGCACGCCAGCGCGAGATCGATGCCTCGCATGCGACGATTGTCGGCCGTGCGGATTACGATCAGTGGAGCGTACCGAACGGCTTCGATCGTCATCGACCCCTGTTTCGCGTGGCCCTCGGCGATACCGCCGGGACGGAAGTCTACGTCTCGTCGCTCACCGGTGAGATCGTCTTGGATACGACGCGGCGCGAGCGCGGCTGGAATCTTGCAGGCAGCGTGCTGCACTGGATCTATCCGACTGTTCTGAGAAGCAACTGGGCGCTATGGGATCGGCTGGTGTGGTCGCTATCGCTGCTGGCCCTGATCGCGGCTGTGCTGGGCGCTGTGCTCGGGATCGTGCGGATCAGGATTCACAAGCGGCAAATCTCCTCGCCTTATCGTGGCTGGCATGCCTTGCATCACCTGCTCGGCTTGGCAGCGATGGCCTTCGTGCTGACCTGGATCTTCAGTGGCTGGCTCTCGATGGATCACGGGCGGCTGTTCTCGCGCGGGCAGTTGACCGCGACGGAGGCCAGCGTGATGAACGCCGTGCCGGATTGGAGCGAGGCCTCATCGCTCGATCGCCAGCCATTATCCTCCTCGGCTGGCGAGGTCGAATGGTTCGCCTTCAACGGCTATGTCTATCGGCGCGATCGCGTTGCCCTTGACCGTCAGGCGTTGGTCAGGAGAGGCGATGCGCCGCGGGATGGACACACGGGATTCCTTGATGTGCACGAGATTCAGGCTCTGACGGGGCGGCTTACGGTCGGCTGCGGCCCACCGTCCGTCCTTCCTGATAACGACGACTACCCCGCGCTATCCGCAATGCCGGGTGCACCAGTCTACCGCTCGCGCTGTGGCGGCGACCTCTGGTTCGACATTGATGGCGCCGATGGCGGCATGCTGCAAAGACTGGATCCGTCGCGGCGCGCCTACCGCTGGCTTTACAGTGGGTTGCACAAACTCGATTTTCCGGTCTTGGCGGCCCACCCGCGGTTTCGTGATGTCGTGATCGTCGGCCTCTGTACGCTCGGGCTGGCGTTCTCCATCACCGGCATCATCATTGGCTGGCGGCGCTTGCGGTCGTCGCTGGCAGCCTGAATTGAGGCGCAACTGCGGCTCGATGCAGTCGGGTCAGCAGATCAGCAATGCCCTTGCGGCCTGTCGTCATTGACGCCTTTTCGCCGGCCGCCTTTCGGTGTAGCTCTGCGCTCGCTCGAAACGGCGGCAGTAACCCCGTTGATGACCGAAAACCATGCAGGAGGCAGCAAGGATGTATCCGAAAGTTCAGATGTTCATCGCCGGCGAGTGGACCGATGGGTCGTCCGGCAAGTCGGAGGACATCCTCAATCCCGCCACCGGCCAGCCGATCGGCAAGACCCCGCACGCCTCGCGCGCGGATCTCGACCGCGCGCTGGAAGCGGCCAAAGCCGGCTTCGACATCTGGCGCAAAACCTCGCCGTTCGACCGTTACAAGCTGATGCGCAAGGCCGCCGACATCATCCGCTCGCGCGCCGCCGAGATCGCACCCGTGATGACCATGGAGCAGGGCAAGCCCGTAGTCGAAGCGCAGGGCGAGACCATGCTGGCCGGCGACCTCATCGACTGGTTCGCGGAAGAAGCGCGCCGCGCCTATGGCCGCATCGTGCCGCCGCGGATGGGCAACGTCTCCCAGCTCGTGACCAAGGAGCCAGTCGGCCCGGTCGCAGCCTTCACGCCCTGGAATTTCCCGATCAACCAGGCGGTGCGCAAAATCTCGGCCGCGCTCGCCGCGGGCTGCTCGATCATCGTCAAGGGACCGGAAGAGACGCCCGCGAGCTGCATGGAGCTGGTGCGCGCCTATGCGGATGCCGGCATTCCCCCAGGCGTCGTCCAGCTGGTGTTCGGCGTGCCGGCGGAAGTATCGGAATATCTCATCCCGCACCCGATCATCCGCAAGATCAGCTTCACCGGCTCGACCGCGGTCGGCAAGCATCTGGCCGCGCTCGCCGGCCTGCATATGAAGCGCGTCACCATGGAGCTCGGCGGCCATGCACCGGCGATCGTGTTCGCGGATGCCGACCTCGACAGCGCCGCCAAGATTCTGTCGGCCAACAAGTTCCGCAACGCCGGCCAGGTCTGCGTCTCGCCGACGCGCTTCCTGGTGCATGAGAGCGTCTACGAGCCCTTCGTCGACAAGTTCGTGGCGGCGGCCAAGAGCCTCAAGGTCGGCAATGGCCTCGACAAGGATACCCGCATGGGGCCGCTGGCGAACCCGCGCCGGGTCGACGCCATGGAGGGCTTCGTCTCCGACGCCGTCCAGCGCGGCGCCAAGGTCAAGGCCGGCGGCAAGCGCATCGGCAACGAAGGCTTCTTCTTCGAGCCGACGGTGCTCACCGACGTGCCGCGCGATGCCCGCATCATGAACGAGGAGCCGTTCGGCCCGCTGGCGCCGGTCACCTCCTTCCGCAGCTATGACGAGGTGGTGGCCGAGGCCAACCGTCTGCCATATGGTCTGGCGGCCTATGCCTACACCACCTCGACCAAGACGATGCAGGCCATCGGTGCCGACATCGAGAGCGGCATGGTCTCGATCAACCATCACGGTCTCGCGCTGCCTGAAGTGCCGTTCGGCGGCATCAAGGATTCCGGCTACGGCTCCGAAGGTGGCCTTGAGGCGATCGAAGGTTATCTCAACACGAAGTTCGTCACCCAGGCGAGCGCGTAAAGAAAGACGCGATGTCATTCCGGGGCGCGCGAAGCGCGAGCCCGGAATCCATCGCACAGCACGTGACGCGGACAAATGGATTCCGAGCTCGCGCCAATTGGCGCGCCCCGGGATGCCGATGAGTGGTGGTGTTCACGTAGCCCGGATGAGCGAAGCGACATCCGGGAATCCAGTCGCGGTTGTCCCGGGTATCGCTTCGCTCACCCGGGGCTACGATCTTCTGCGTTGCCTGACGGGCGAGACATGGACAACAGCCGTCACCCGAGCAAGCGCGTATCCCTTGCGGGAATGCATATCGACCGGAGCTCGGCCGTACCGCTGCATTTGCAGATCGCGGCTCACATCCGCAATAGCATCCTGCGTGGCGTCTTTCCGGCTGGGATGCAATTTCTGGGATCGCGCGAGATCGCGCGCGAACTGGGCTGTTCGCGCACAGTGGTGCTGACCGCCTGGGATCTGCTCTACGCCGAGGGCTATCTCGCATCGACGCCGCGCGGCAGTGTCATGGTGGCTTCCGTTGCGGCTTCGCATGTGGAGCCGCCGTCCGCCGCGTCGCCCGCAACCGAGCCCGCCCAACATGTCGGAGCGTTGGCGCTCGCTGCTCGGCCTCGATTACGAGACCATTGGCCGTCCGTGTTCGCTCCCGGCGCGCCAGACGTTTCAACTTTTCCGTTCAAGGACTGGTCGCGCCTGCTGCGCCAGGCCTGGCAAAATCCAAGAGAGCAGGAGTGCCTCGATCTTCCGCCCGAAGGCCATCCGCGATTGCGGAGCGAGATCGCGAGCTTCCTCGGCTCGGTGCGCGGTCTCGTTTGCTCGCCGGAAGAGGTCGTCGTCACCTCCGGCACATCGGGGGCACTGGATTTTTGCAGCCGGATGATCCTCGATCCCGGCGACGAGGTCTGGGTCGAGGAGCCCGGCTTCGTCGAGGCGCGATGGGCGCTCACCGCGGCCGGCGCAAAGCTGGTTCCCATACCGGTCGACGACAAGGGGCTGGTCGTCTCGGAAGGAGTACGGCGCGCACCACGCGCGCGGCTGATCGTGGTCACGCCGTCGCATCAATATCCGCTGGGCGTCAGCATGGGGCTGGAGCGGCGGCTCGAGCTGCTCGACTGGGCGAACAAGAAGGACATCTGGGTGATCGAGGACGATTACAATTCGGAGTTCAGGCATCAGGACAGCATGACCGCCGCGCTGCGCTCGCTCGATCGCGAGGGCCGGGTGATCTATTTCGGCACCTTCTCGAAGATCATGATGCCGAACCTGCGGCTCGGATACCTCGTCGCGAACAGGCATTTCATCGAAGGATTCGCCAAGGGCCGCGCGCGCATCGACGTGCACACCTCCGGCATCGGACAGCTCGCTCTGGCAGAATTCATGCGGGAAGGGCATCTGCTGCGACACCTGCGCGCAATGCGGCGGGTCTATGCTGCGAGGCGCAGGGCGCTGATCGACGCGATCGGAGCCCTGATGCCGGATGATCTGACCGTGTCTTCCGCCGTCACCGGCCTGCACCTTGTGGCGCTGTTCACCGATGTAATGCAACGGCGGATGAGCGATCGCGAGGCGGCCGCGATCCTGAAGGGAGCCGGCATCCACGTGCAACCTCTGTCGCAGAATTTTCTGGAACGGCCGACGCGGCAAGGCCTGGTGTTCGGCTACGGGCGGCTGCGCGTCGAGGACGCTACTCCGCTGCTTACGAGAATCGCAGCCTGCATCGGCGGCACTTCTCTCAACGCATCATCCGATGCTGCCAAGACGCTCTCTTACTGATCGTACAATAAAGAGGGGCTGAGCCGACTGCCGTGCATAGCTGATAGGCACCCTGGATATCCCGCGCTGCCGATTGATCGCCTGCAAATTAGACAGCTGATCTTGATCGCTTGGATTGCGGTGCAATAGGCATCGCGATTTGCTGAGAGAAATCCGTGTTGCGCTGCACGTTTCTAGCGTGGAACGGCGCGCGCTCGCGTGCTGTCTAGGCAGGCACGACTGCACCAAAACGTGCATCAGGTTGTGCGGTGCGCCGCGCCGGCTGCTTGCTGGCCCAGCGAATTGCGGCAACTCTGGCCCTATCGGAGGCCACCGCTCTGTCGCACGCTCGCAGACGATGGCATGACAGGGGATGCATGATGAGCGCTCTCGGTTCGGCATTCGACGTGGCGATGAACGGGAAGGACCCGGCGTCCGGTTCGGACGTCGCGTGTAGCTGACCCCAGACATGAGCGCTTACGAAAATTACTGGGAAGTCGGCACCGATATCGGTGGCACTTTCACCGACATCATCGCCATCAGGCGCGACTCCGCGGAAGCCCGGATCGCAAAGGTGCCGTCGCGCCCACAGGCGCCGGTTCAGGCAATGCTGGAGGCGATCGAGGCGGTGGGCCTGCGCAAGAGCGAGGTCAAGCGCTTCGTCCATGGCACCACGCGCGTCACCAACGCCATCGTCGAGAACCGGCTGCCGAAGGTGGCGCTGGTCGCGACCGAAGGCTTTGCCGATGTGCTGGAGATCGCGCGCTATCGCCGGCGCGACCTCTATCGGCTCGACATTCCGCCGAAATCGCCGCCGTTGGTTCCGCCGGAACGCTGCTTCGGGCTTGCCGAGCGCCTCGATCACGAGGGCCGGGTGCTGAGGGCGCTGGAGGAAACGGAGATCGAGCGTCTGCTGGCCTGGCTGAAGGAGACCGGCGTTCAGAGCGTCGCGGTCGCTCTGCTTCACGCTTATGCTAATCCGGCGCATGAAAAGATGCTGGGTGAGCGGCTCAAGGATGTCGTCGCTCATGTTTCGCTCTCTCACGAGGTCAACCCCGAGGCTCGCGAATATGAGCGGACCTCCGCGACCGTATTCAACGCCGCCGCGATGCCGATCGCGGTCGAATATCTCAGCGAGCTCGAGCAGCGGCTGCCGATCGGCCCCGGCTTGCAGGTGTTTCATTCCGCTGGCGCGATGGTCCCGATTTCGGCGGTGAAGCGACGGCCGCTGGTGATGGCGATGTCGGGCCCGGCCGCTGGCGTCTCGGCTTCCGTCAGCATCGCACGCCAGCTCGGCGCCTCGCGGATGCTGACGTTTGACATGGGCGGCACCACGACCGACGTCTGTCTCATCGTGGATGGGCAGGCCGAGATGACCGACGGCCGCATGCTCGGCGACAAGCCGTTGCGCCAGCCGATGCTCGCGGTTCATTCCATCGGCGCCGGCGGCGGATCGATCGTGCGTAACTGTCCCGGCGGCCTGACGGTCGGGCCGGAGAGCGCCGGCTCCGAGCCCGGCCCGGCCTGCTACGGCCGCGGCGGCACGGAGCCGACAATCACCGATGCCAACGCCGTGCTCGGCTATCTCAATCCCGAAACGAAACTCGGCGACCGCATCGGGATCGACATTGAGGCCGCAAAACGCGTCATCGAGCCGATCGCGCACGCGCTCGGACTGAGCCTCACCGAAACTGCGCTCGGCATCATCAAGGTCGCGAACGCGACCATGGCCCGTGCGCTCCGCCGCGTCACGGTCGAGCGCGGCATCCACGGACGCGACTGCACGCTGCTCGCCTTTGGCGGCGGCGGCCCGATGCATGCGGCCGGTCTCGCCGATCTCTACGGGATCGCAGAGGTCGTCGTGCCCAGCGCGTCGAGTGCGTTCTCGGCGCTGGGCTGCCTCATCGCCGATTTCAGCTTCCTGCAGCAGCAGACCCTTCGCGCCGCCCTCGACGGCATCGATTTCGCGCGCGTGTCGGAGCGGATCGAGGCCTTGATTGCCGATGCTTCGGCACCGCTTCTCGCCAACGGCGTTGCGAAGGCGGAGATTCAGGTCGAGCTGGTAGCCTTGATGCGCTATGCCGCGCAGAATGACGCCATTCCGGTTCCGTTCGTGCTGCCGCTCGATGTCGCCAGGCTGAAGCAGGATTTCCTCGCGCGGCATCACGCGCTGTTCGGCTATGCGACCGGTGAGCCTTGCGTGATTAAATCCGTGCGGGTTCAGGCCCGCCGCCCATCGACGACTATCGTGAGGCGGCCGGCGACGGCAGCGAGGGCGGTGTCTACGGGTACGCGCAGCTGCTCGTTCGGCGGCTTCCACGAGATCGCGACAGCAATCATCGACCGCGCCGCGCTCACGGAGACCGTCAGCGGTCCGGCCATCATCGAAGACGCGTGGTCGACCGTGGTGGTGCCGCCGGGCTGGCAGGTAAAGCCTGATACCGCCGGCAATCTATTCCTGACGCGGGGGGCAGCATGAAGCTCGATCCGTTCGTCGTGGAGGTTATCAGACACGGGCTGTCCGCCGCGGCCGAGGAGATGAGTTTGGTGATGACGCGCTCGGCGCGCTCGCCGCTGCTGCGCGAGGCCGGCGACCTGTCGTCGGCGATCACCGATGGCTACGGCGACCTCGTCGGGCAGGGCCGCGACATTCCGATCCATCTCGGCGCGATGGCCTACACCATCCCCGAACTCTTAAAGGTGATGCCGCGCGACAGCCTGAATGACGGCGACGTCGTGATCTACAATGTCGGCGCACTCGGCGGCAATCATCTCAACGACGTCAAGGTCGTGCGGCCCGTCTTCTTCGAGGGCGAGATCGTGGCCTTCGCGGTCAGCCTCGCGCACTGGCCTGATATCGGCGGCACCTGGCCCGGCAGCTACTTTGCCAAGGCCATCGACACGTTCCAGGAGGCGATGCGGATTCCGCCGGTGCTGATCGCGACCGCGGCCGGCGTCAACGCGCCGATCGTGCAGCTCCTCAAGGCCAATGTTCGCGACGCCGAATCTTGCGAGGGCGATCTTCTGGCGCAAATCGCGGCGACCAAAGCCGGCGAGAAGCGCATCATCGAGCTCTGCCGTGAGCATGGCAAGGCCGTTTTCATGGCGACGCAATCGCGCCTGCACGATCTCTCTGAAATCGAGATGCGCGAGGCGCTGCGCGACCTGCCCGACGGCGTCTACGAGGGCGAGGATTACCTCGATGACGGCAGCGCGAACAACGCGCCGGCGCGTATCCACGTCAAGATCACCATTCGCGGCGACGAGGCGACCTTCGACCTCTCCGGAAGCTGTGACCGCGTCTCCAATTTCTGCAACACGACGCCGTTCATGGCGCGTTCGGCTGTCGCTTATGCCGCGCGCATCATGAGCGGACGCGACATGCAGCAGAACGCCGGCGCGCTGCGGCCTCTGACCATCATCACGCGCCCGGGCTCGATCCTCGAGCCCGGATGGACCGCCTCCGTTGCCGCCGGCAACCACGAGACCTCCATGCGCATCGTCGACGCGATTTTCCGCGCGATGCAGCACACCATTCCTGAGCGTCTGTCGGCGGGCGGGGCGACCACCGCGGGCGTGCTGTTCTTTGCGGAGCCGCGGCCGAGCGGATCGTGGAAGATGCTCTACGAGGTCCATGGCGGCGGCGAAGGCGCGCGGCACGATCGGGCCGGCACTTCCGCAACCCGCGTGCATCTGTCCAACACCTCGAACACGCCGGTCGAGGTGATCGAGGCGAACTACGCGATCCGCCTCGAGCAACAGGCAATTCGCCGGCAGTCCGGCGGTGCGGGCGCTCATCGCGGCGGTGACGGTTCGGTCCGCACCTATCGCATCCTTGCGCCCTCGATGCACCTGACCACTTGCATCGAGCGGATGGTGATTGCGCCCTGGGGCATGCAGGGCGGCGAATCCGGCAGGCCCTGCCGCATCTCGCTGGTCAGGCAGGGCGCGAACATCGCTATCGACGGCAAGTCGAACCTGGTGTTGCAGCAAGACGATCTCGTCACGATCGAAATGTGCGGCGGCGGCGGTTACGGCGCCGTGGCCGCAGAGTGAGGGGACCCGCGATGAGCAGATTGTTGCGAACCGGGCTGAATGCGGGCGAGGCCGCGCCGATGGCTGTGGTCGGCGGCGAGGGCGTCTACTTCCATCTGTCGAACGGCCGCAAGCTGATCGACGGCAGCAACACCGGCGGCGGTCTCGGCCATCGTCATCCCGCGATGGTGGAGGCGATCCAACGCGCGGCGGATACGCCTGTCGTCAACGAAGGCTGGACCTGGGTCGGACGCGAGCAGGCCGCGGACGACCTGATGACGACGGCTTTCAAGGGCGAGGAGGACTGGGTCGGCGCGGTGCGCTTCTGCATCAGCGGCAGCGAGGCCAATGACATGGCGCTGTCGCTGTGCCAGGCGCTGACACAGCGCTCGGCGCTCGCCACGCGCGAGCGCGCCTATCACGGCATCACCGGCCTATCGCGCAGCATGACCGTGCAGCCGCAATGGCACGGTGGCCTCGCCGTGCACGCAGGCGGCTCGAAGCTGCCGGCGCCGATGGCGCCGGTGCGGATCCTGCCCGCGCCGGATGGTGCGATCTATGGCGCGCCGACCAACAATACGCCGCCGAGCGAGTATCTGGCGGACGCCACGCGCCTGCTCTCGGATACCGCGGCGACGATCATCGATTACACGCAAGGAGGCATCTATTACGACAGCGCGTATCAGGACGAGGTGGCGCGCTGTGCGCGGCAGACGGGCTCGTACTGGATCGCCGACGAGGTCGTCACCGGCGCCGGCCGGGCCGGCCGCTGGTTCGCGTTCCAGGGCGCGCAGAGCCGCCCCGATATTGTGACGCTCGGAAAATCGCTCGGCGGCGGCGCTGCCGCGGTAGCTGCGGTGGTCGTGTCCAAGGACATCGTCGAGCGGCTCAAGGGCACGAGTTGGCAGAACTACGGTACGCTGCGCGGCCATCCGATCAGCATGGCGGCCGTCAGCGCCTACCTGAAGGTCGTCAGCGGAGACAAGATTCTGGAGCACGTGCAGAATCTAGCGAAGATGTTCGCCCGACGCCTGCTCGCGATCGCGCAAAAGCATCCGAGCGTGCGGCGCGTGGCGGGCCAGGGGCTGCACTGGACAGTGGAGCTGCACGGCCCGGACTGGCGCACCTGGCATGCCGACACGACCGAAGTGCCGATCGCCTCGCGCGTCGCGGAGCGCGCGCTGGAGGCGGGTGCGGTGATCGGGACCAGCGGCGAGCAGACCTCGCTGTTCCTGGCACCGCCGCTGGTGATCTCCGAGCGCGAGGCTGCGCTGCTGCTCGACGCGCTTGACCACGGCCTCGATATTGCCGACGAGGAGCACGGGTGAATGCAGGTCATGCAACGCATACCTGGCCGTCTCGCAGGCCTCCGGCTGGAAATTCCGGGCGATGCTGCGTTAAGCTGCGCGCGCCGGCACATCGTTGAAATTGTGGCTTCTGCCAAGACATCTTCTGTAAAGACATCACCAGGAATTCGCTGATGCGTATCGTCAATGTCGCCGCCGCCCAGATGGGCCCGATCCAGAAGGCCGATAGCCGCGAGGCCGTGGTCAAGCGCATGATCGCGCTGATGGACGAGGCGAAAGCTAAGGGCGCCGACCTGATCGTCTATCCCGAGCTGGCGCTGACGACGTTCTTCCCGCGCTGGTACGTGGAAGATCGCTCCGAGTTCGACATCTGGTTCGAGCGCGAGATGCCGAACGCGGCGACGAAGCCGCTGTTCGAGCGTGCGGCGCAGCACGGGATGGCGATGAATTTCGGCTATGCGGAGCTGACGCCGGACGGCCATCACTTCAACACCGCTGTTCTCACCGACAAGTCCAGCAAGATCGTCGGCAAATACCGCAAGGTCCATTTGCCGGGCCACGTCGAGTACGACACCAAGCGCTCGCATCAGCACCTGGAGAAGCGCTATTTCGAGCCGGGCGATCTCGGCTTCAACGTCTGGCGCACGCTGGGCGGCATCATCGGCATGGCCATCTGCAATGACCGCCGCTGGCCGGAGACTTATCGCGTCATGGGCCTGCAGGGTGTCGAGATGGTGCTGATCGGCTACAACACGCCGTCGGTCAACGCGGAGAAGAGCGAGGAGGGCGTCGAGAAGCGCCTGTTCCACAACCGCCTCTCGGTGCAGGCCGGTGCCTATCAGAACGCGACCTGGGTGGTCGCGGTGGCCAAGGCCGGCGTCGAGGACGGCCACCCACTGTTCGGCGGCAGCCTGATCGTCGATCCCAACGGCGAGATCGTCGCCGAAGCAAAGACTGAAGACGACGAGGTTCTGGTGTACCCTTGCGACCTGGATGCGACGACGTTTGGCAAGACCACGATCTTCGATTTCGCCCGGCACCGCCGCATCGAGCATTACGGCCTGATCACCAGTCAGACCGGCGCAGTGCCGCCGCCGGAGAGGTGATGCCGATGGTGGACAAGGGCATCTCACTGCGTGAACTCGATCCGCGCGATCGCTACAAGCTGCTTTGCGGCGTGGTCGTGCCGCGGCCGATCGCGCTGGTGACCACGCTGGACGAGAATGGCGCGATCAACGCCGCACCATTCAGCTTCTTCAACGTGTTCTCCGAGAACCCCGCGCTGATCGTGCTCGGGCTCCAGCACAAGCCGGATCACTCGCCGAAGGACACGACCCGCAACATCCATCGCGACGGCGAGTTCGTCGTTCACATGGTGGACGAGGCGCTGTCGGTGGCGATGAACGACTGCGCGGTCGACTTCCCGTCCGGCGACAGCGAGGTCGCCGCGACCGGGCTTGTGACGCTTCCCTCGATCGACGTGAAGGTGCCGCGCCTCGCCGCCGCGCCGTTCGCGCTGGAATGCCGGCGCCACGTCGTGCTGAACTTCTCTCCGGATCGCGAGCTTCTGGTCGGCGAGGTGCTCAGGATGCACGCGCGTGAGGGTCTCGTCGATACCGCCAACATGTATGTCGATCTCGACGCCTACCGGCCGGTCGGTCGCATGTTCGGCAATCTCTACACCACGCAGCGGGACACGTTTGCGCTTGTCCGCGAGAGCCATGCGCAATGGCTCGCGCGCCAGGAAACTAAAGAGCTGAAGGACGCCTAGTGAGACGAGAATTGCACCGTACCCAGCGCCATGGTGGCGGCCGCCTGTGTCGGGTCGATCACGGGAATGCGGAGCGTGTCTTCGAGCGGGCGGCGGTGGCGCGCCATGCCGGCGCAGCCCATCACGATGGCGCGGGCGCCGTCCTCGTCGCGCAGCGCGCGACCGACCTCGATCATCTTGGCCAGCGTGCCTTCACCGGAGGCAGTTTCCGCAACGCTCATGTTCAGCGGTCGCTCGCCGGCAAGGCGCTCCGTCAGTCCCATCTGCCTGAGATAGCGCATGTGACGCGGGATCGAGCGCTGGGCGATCGCAATCACGCCAAAAGTTTCGGCGCGGGCGAGCGCGGTCAGCACGCCGCACTCGGCAATGCCGAACACGGGGCGATCGGTGCCTTCGCGGCAGACCTGAAGCCCGGGATCGCTATAGCAGGCGATGACGAAGGCGGCCGACCTGTTGTCGCTTTCGACCAGCTTTCGCAGCGGCATCGCAACGCTATCGACGTCGGCCTGACTTTCGATGCCGAAGGGACCCTCTGTCAGCGTCTGGCAGACCACCTCCGGCCCGCCCTCGAAACCGAGCGGCCTCAACGCATCCTCCAGCCCTTGCGTGACCGCAGGATTGGAGTTCGGATTGATGACGAGAATGCGCGGCCGGGACATCATGGTCTTCCTGCGAAATTGCGAATACGTGCCTTGAGCCTATCACGGAGTGCCTCATGACTGAACCCGCTTACGACCTGATCATCCGCGGCGGCCGTGTCGCCACCACGACCGACGTCTTCGAGGCCGACGTCGCCATATCAGGCGAGATCATCGCGGCCATCGGCCGCGGGCTTGCCCCTGCCAAGCGCGAGATCGACGCACGCGGCAAGCTGGTGCTGCCCGGCGGCGTCGACAGCCACGCCCATATCGAGCAGTTGTCGGCCGCCGGCATCATGAACGCCGACACTTTTGAGAGCGCGACCGTCTCGGCCGCTTTCGGCGGCACCACCACGGTGATTCCGTTCGCGGCCCAGCATGTCGGCATGAAGCTGCCGCAGGTGGTGGAGGATTATCACGCGCTGGCGAAGAAGGGCGCGGTGATCGACTACGCCTTTCACATGATCATTGCGGACGCGACCAAGGAGACGGTCGAGGAGCACATTCCGGCCCTGGTGAAGCAGGGCCACGCCTCGATCAAGATCTTCATGACCTATGACCGGCTCAAGGTCGATGACGAGCCACTGCTCGACATCCTGCTTGCCGCGCGCCAGTCCGGCGCGATGCTGTGCGCGCATGCCGAAAACCACGGCATCATCGCCTGGATGGTGAAGCGGCTGCTCGCGCGCGGCTACACAATGCCGAAGTACCACGCCGTCAGCCACGCCCGCGTGTCGGAGGCGGAAGCCTTCACCCGGCTAATCGGCATGGCAGCGCTGATCGACCAGCCGATCATGATCTTCCATGTCTCGACCGCCGAAGGCGCCAAGGTGATCCGCGATGCGCGCGGGCAGGGGCTCAAGGTCTTCGCCGAGACCTGTCCGCAATATCTGTTCCTCACGGCCAATGATCTCGACAAGCCTGGCGCTGAAGGCGCCAAATGGATGTGCAGCCCGCCGCCGCGGACGCAGGCCGATCAGGAAGCGCTGTGGCAGGCGCTATCGCTCGGCGATCTCCAGACCATCTCGTCGGATCATGCGCCGTATCGGTATGACGAGACCGGCAAGCTGCGCGCCGGACCCAATCCGAATTTCAAGCAGGTCGCCAACGGTCTGCCCGGACTGGAGCTGCGACTGCCGCTGCTGTTCGACGCGATGGTGTCGAAGGGACGGCTCGGCCTCGAAAAGTTCGTCGAGCTGACCGCGACGGCGCCGGCAAAGATCTACAATCTGCATCCGCGCAAGGGCTCGATCGCCGTCGGTGCCGACGCAGACATCGCGATCTGGGATCCCAACCGCGAAACCGTGATCGCGGACGAGATGATGCACGATCTGGCTGGCTACACGCCGTTCGCGGGTCGCACGCTGAAGGGTTGGCCGGTGTCGGTGCTCTCGCGCGGCCGCGTGATCGTCGACGGCAACAAGTGTCTCGCGAGCCCCGGCAGCGGAAAATTCCTGGCGCGCAGCGGCGGCGAGGCAGCAAAGCCGACCGGCCGGCTCGTCGCCGACATGGATCCGGAACGGAATTTCGGAGCACAACTGCTGTGACGGTGGATGGCGTGCGATGAAGATCGTGATCTTCGGCGGCACCGGGTTTGTCGGCCTCAATCTCGCCGAGGTGCTGCTTGCGCGCGGGCACGAGGTGACGCTGCATGATCGTGCGCCATTGCCTGCGGCTGCGCAGCGATCGCTGGCCGACTACGGCGCACGGCTCGAAATCGTGCAGGGCGATATTACCGACGTAGTAGCCATCGATGCTCTTATTGCAAAGGGCTGCGACGCGATCGTGCTGGGCGCCGCGGTCACCGCCGGCGATGACCTCGAACGGGCATCGCCCGCGCGCGTTCTGGAGATCAACGTGATGGCGCAGATCCCGATCCTGCAAGCCGCGATCCGCCATGGCGTTCGCCGGGTCGTCAATCTGTCGTCGGCATCGGCTTACGGCGCTGCGGGCCAGCAGGTCCCGGTGCTGGACGAGGAAACGCCCTGCGATCCCGTCTCGTTCTACGCCATCAGCAAGTTCACCTCGGAACGATCGGTGGCACGGCACGCTGAGCTTTTTGGCGGTGATTTCCTGAGCGTCCGCCTGAGCGCTGTGTTCGGTCCGTGGGAGCGGCCCGGCTCGGTGCGCGATACGCCCAGCCTCCAGTTCCAGATTCTCGCCGCGTTCGCGCGCGGCGAACCGGCTCTCTTGCCCGAGGCTGGGATGAAGGACTGGACCTACGCGCCGGACGCCGCCGAGGCCGTCGCCGTGCTGATCGAAGCCGAGCGGCCGCGCCACCCGCTCTACAACATCTCCAGCGGCGCGGCCTGGTCCGCGCTGCAATGGGGCGAGGCCTTTGCGGCCCTGCATCCCGGGCTGGAGTGTCGGCTCGCAACGCCGGGAGAGACAACCGTCATCAAGCTCCACGGCGGCGATCGGGCGCCGATGTCGGTCAAGCGGATGGCCGATGAGTTCGGCTGGCGCGCCCGGTTCGGTTGCGCCGAGTCCGCGGCGGCGATGAGCGCATGGTGGAAGCAGCACAAGGAGGGGGTCTGAGATGCGGCTGCGGGGGCGTACGGCCATCGTCACAGGGGCGGGCTCGGGCATCGGCCGCGCCAGCGCAAAACTGTTCGCGGAGGAGGGCGCGCGCCTCGCGCTGGTTGACCGCGATGCTGCGGGGCTGGAGGAAACCCAGCGACTGCTAGGCGAAGCAACCGTGCATGTGGGTGACGTCGGCAATGCCGCGTTCGCCGAGACGGTCGTCGGCGATGTCGTGGCGCGCCATGGCCGCCTCGACATCCTGATGACTGCGGCGGGCTTCTCCTGTGGCGGCACGGTGCTGACCACGAGTCCGGACGACTGGGATGCGGTGTTTCGCGCCAATGTCGGCGGCACCTGGCTGTGGGCGCGGGCCGCGGTGCCTCACATGCAGCGGCAGAACAGCGGCTCGATCATCACGCTGGCATCGCAGCTTGCGATTGCCGGCGGAAAGAGCAACAGCGCTTATATCGCCGCCAAGGGCGCGATCGTCAGCCTGACGCGGACGATGGCGGTGGATTTCGCAACGGACGGCATTCGCGTCAACGCGATTGCGCCGGGCGCGATCGATACGCCGATGCTTCGTCGCAGCTTTGCCCGTCACGCCAATCCAGAGGAGGTACGTGAGGCCTCGCGCAACCGCCACGCCATGAAGCGGTTCGGCCAGGCGGAAGAAATCGCGCAAACCGCGCTGCATCTCGCCAGCGATGCCTCTTCGTTCACGACCGGCACCGTGATGGTGGTCGACGGAGGCTGGCTCGCGGCATGAGTGAGGCGCTTACCCAGCTCGAAGCCGATATTCGGGCCGATCTGGCGATGATCGCGCATCCCGGCGCCGCGTGGCTCGAAGCGAAAACGGGACCCGACGGCAAGCCGGCGCTGGATGTCCTCATCGTCGGCGCAGGCCAGTCCGGCATCGCCATCGGCTTCGGCCTGATGCGCTCCCGCGTCAGCAACATCCTGCTGATCGACAAGGCCGAGGAAGGGAAGGAGGGCCCGTGGCTCACCTATGCCCGCATGCCGACGCTGCGGAGCCCGAAGGACTACACCGGCCCGGACCTCGATATCCCGAGCCTGACCTACCAGTCCTGGCACGAAGCCCGCTGCGGCAAGGAAAGCTGGCAGCAGCTCGGCCTGATCGAGCGCGCCCATTGGGCGGCGTATCTGCTCTGGCTGCGGCGCACGATCGGCTTGCCGGTGTGTAATGCTTGCGAGCTGCTGGAGATTGCGCCGGCGCCCGACGGCCTGCTCGCCGCGCGCGTGAAACGGGCAGGAGAGGTCGAGACGCTCTACGCCCGCAAGATCGTGCTGGCGACGGGGCAGGAGGGCATGGGCGGCTGGATAGTTCCAGAGGAGCTGCGCCATCTGCCGGTCAGTTCGGTCGCAACCGTCGCCGACGATATCGATTTCGAAAGTCTGCGCGGCAAGCGCGTCGCCGTCATCGGTGCCGGCGCCTCCGCTTTCGACAATGCGGCGACCGCGCTGGAGGCGGGCGCCGCTGAGGTGCACCTGCTCTGCCGCCGCGCGCAGATCCAGGTGATCCAGCCCTATCGCTGGCTGACATTCCGCGGCTTCCTGCGCCATCTCAGCGATCTCGACGATGGCTGGCGCTGGCGCTTCATGCGCAAGATCCTCGAAATGCGCGAAGGATTTCCGCAAGCAACCTATGACCGCTGCGCGCGTCACGCCAATTTCACATTGTACGAGGGAGCGCCAGTCGAGACGACGCGCGAGACCGGAAAAGGCCTTGAATTGCAGACGCCGCGCGGCACCATTACCGCCGATTTCGTCATCTGCGGCACCGGTATCGACATGGACTTTGCCGGCCGCAGCGAGCTCAGCCGATTTGCCGGCAACATCGCCACCTGGGCGGATCGCTATCAGCCACCGGAAAACGAGCGCAACGAACGGCTCGGCCGCTTCCCCTATCTTGCCGACGACTATGCCTTCACCGAGCGCGTGCCCGGAAAGACGCCGTGGATCTCCGACATCCATCTCTTCGCCATCGCCTCCACCATGAGCTTTGGTCCCTCGGGATCGTCGATCAATGCGATGACCACCGCCGTTCCAAAGCTGGTCCACGGCCTGACGCGCGGCCTGTTCCGCGCCGATGTTGAACGACACTGGGCTTCGCTCGACGCCTATGACGTGCCGCAGGCGGTGGTCACGCGGCCGGCGCGAAAAATGGAGGAAACGCTGTGATCATCCATGCACCGCCGTAACGATGCGTCCGCAAAAACGCCCCACGAGACTGGCGCGCAACTTGCTTCTTTCTTAAACCTGCCTTGCTGGCGTTCTCGTTCGAAATTCAGGGAAAAACCGATGCGTTTTGTGTCTTTCAGGCCGGTGACCTCAGTCCTCGCTATCGCCGCTCTGTTGCTCATCGCCAACGCGCCGTCGCAAGCGCAAACCAGGGCCGAGACATTGCGCTACGTGACCGGCGCATCGGTCAACACGCTCGATCCCAACATCCCCGGCTCGACCCGCGAGTCCTTCGCGCTGAGCATGAGCACCTATGACCGCCTGGTGGCGTTCGGCCGCAAGCAGCTCAACGGCAAATGGGTGTTCGATCTCGACACGATCACGGGCGAGCTCGCCGAATCCTACGACGTCAGCCCCGACGGCCTGAAGCTCACCTTCCGCCTGCGCAAGGATGCAAAATTCCAGGACGGCTCGCCCGTCACCGCCGAGGACGTCAAATGGTCGCTTGATCGCTGTGTCACCGCGCCGATCCTCGGCAAGGCGCAACTGCTGACGGGCTCGCTGACGTCGGCCGACCAGTTCAAGGTGATCGATCCCCTCACCATCGAGGTGACGCTGCCAAAACCCGACAAGCTCGCGCTGCCGAATCTTGCGACCGTCTATCCCATGATCATCAATTCGAAAGTGGCAAAAGAGCACGCGACGGCGGACGATCCCTGGGCCACGGCGTGGCTGAAGGAGCACACCGCCGGCAGCGGCGCCTACGTGATCGAGACCTTCAAGCCGGGCGAGCAGGTGATCGTCAAGCGCAACGAGGCCTGGAATCGCGGCTCGGCCAACAAACCGGCCTTCTTCAAGCGCGTCATCATACAGTCCGTGCCGGAGCCGGCCACCCGCGCCAACCTGGTCGAGCGCGGCGATGCCGATCTCGTGGTCGACCTCCAGGCCAGCGATGTGCAGGCGCTCGAGGCCAAGGGCAAGCTCAAGGTGATCTCGACGCCGCAGTACAATTCAATCACCTTCGTTTCGATGAACAACCAGATTCCGCCCTTCGACAACGTCAACGTCCGCCGGGCCATCGCTTACGCGCTGCCCTATGAGGACATGTTCAAGGCCGCTCTGTTCGGCCGCGGCGCGCCGTTGTTCGGCGCAACCTGGGCGGATGGCAAGCCGGCCAACGGAATCTATCCGTTCCAGCAGCCGGTGAAGCTCGACCTCGACAAGGCTAGGGAATATCTGAAGGCCGCCGGGCTTCCGGAGGGCTTCTCGACCACCTTCAGCTTCAACGTCGGCCAGGCCTCGACGGCCGAGCCGATGGCTGCGCTGGTCAAGGAATCGCTCGGCAAGATCGGGATCAAGGTCGACATCCAGAAGCTGCCGGATGCGCAGATGTCGACGCAGATCAACGAGAAGAAGCTTCCCTTCTACACCGAAGGCATCGTCGCTTGGCTACCGTCGACCGACTACTTCTACCGCAACTTCTACACCGGCAATCAGCGCTGGAACTACAGTTCGATCAACAACCCGGACCTTGCCGCGATCGCGCAGGAAGCCCGCTTCGAGCCGGATAAGGCCAAGTACGAGGAAGCCGGCCGCAAGCTCAACGCGATGCACTTCGACCTGATGCCGCAGATCATGTTGTGGCAGCCGAACCAGGATGCCGTCATGGCGGCGTCGATCGAAGGCTACACCTACGAGTTCCACCGCCAGGTGGACTATCGCGACGTCAGCCGCAAGTGACATCCAGGAGCTCTGAAAGGTGACGACCGGTCTTGGCGCAACGATGGTGCGGGCGGGCAGGCGACTGCTGTCCTCGCTGCCGGCGTTGTTCGGTGTGCTGGTCTTCACCTTCTTGCTGATGCGCGTCCTGCCCGGGGATCCCGCGGTGTTCTTCGCCTCGGGGCCCAATGCCGGCAAGGAGGAGATCGAGCAGATCCGCAAGCAGATGGGGCTCGACAAATCGGTGCCGGAGCAGCTCGTGTTCTATCTCTCCGACATCGGCCACGGCAATCTCGGCCGCTCCATGATGACAGGACAGCCGGTGCTGAAGGATCTGCGCGAGCGGCTGCCGGCGTCGCTGGAGCTCACCCTCACCGCGCTCCTGATCGCGCTGATTGCGGCGGTGCCGCTCGGCGTCATCGCGGCGTTGCGGCCGGGGTCGGTCATCGATCACGGCGTGCGGCTGTTCTGCGCGCTCGGTGTCTGCGTGCCGACTTTCGTCTCGGGCCTGCTCTTGATCTACGTCTTCTATTATCTGCTCGGGCTTGCGCCTGATCCGACCGGGCGGATCGACGTCTTCACCTCGCTGCCGCCGCAACGCACCGGTTTCCTGCTGATCGATTTCCTGCTTGCCGGCGATCTCGAGGGCTGGTGGACGGCCTGCAAGCAGCTGATCTTGCCAGCGATGAGCATGGCCCTGTTCGTCATTGCGCCGCTGGCGCGGATCACGCGGGCCTCGATGCTGGTTTCGCTCGGCAGCGATTTCGTGCGCACCGCGCGCTCGGTCGGGCTATCCTGGCACAAGGTGGTCGTCACCTATGCATTGAGGAACGCGATCCTGCCGGTCATCACCATCGCCGGCATCGTGTTCTCGACCATGCTGGGCGCCAACGTCCTGGTGGAGAAGGTGTTCTCCTGGCCTGGCGTTGCCTCCTACGCGCTCGATGCGCTGCTGTCCTCCGACTATGCGCCGGTGCAGGGCTTCGTGCTGCTGATGGCCAGTCTGTTCGTGTTGGTCAATCTCGTCGTCGATATCTGCTACGGCATCGCCGATCCCAGGGTGTCGATCGAATGACCAGCGCAACCCTTCGCCATTCGGTCTGGATCCTGCGCGGCAATCCGCTCACCGCCGTTGCCGCGACCGGTGTGCTCGTCTTCATCCTGGTCGCGATCTTCGGACCGTGGATCGTGCCTTACGATCCCGTTGCCTCGAATGTCTCCGAGGCCCTATTGCCGCCGAGCGCTGCGCACATTGCCGGGACGGACCAGCTCGGGCGCGACGTGTTCAGCCGTCTCATCATCGCCGCGCGGCTCGACCTTGCCATCGCAGTCTCCGCGGTCGGGATATCCTTTGTCATCGGCGCCGTCGTCGGCGCGTTCTGCGGCTATGCGGGCGGCCGCCTTGATCGCGCCGTCGGCCGTTTCGTCGATGTGATGATGGCCTTTCCACTGTTCGTGCTGGCGATGGCGATGGTCGCAGCGCTCGGCAACCGGATCGAAAACATCGTGATTGCGACTGCGATCATCAATCTTCCGTTCTACATCCGCTTCGCGCGGGCCGAGGTCAACGTCCGCCGCAATGTCGGCTGGGTCGAGGCCGCGCGCGCCAGCGGCGAGAGCCACTTCTCCGTGGTGCTGCGCTTCCTGCTGCCGAACATCCTGCCGGCGATGGCGGTGCAGATCTCGCTCAATCTCGGCTGGGCAATTCTGAACGCGGCCGGCCTGTCCTTCATCGGCCTCGGCGTCAAGCCGCCAACGCCGGAATGGGGCATCATGGTCGCGGAAGGTGCGCGATTCATCTCGACCGGACGGTGGTGGCTGGTGGCCTTTCCGGGCCTTGCGCTGATGATGGCGGTGCTGTGCTTCAATCTCCTCGGCGATGGCATGCGGGACATTCTCGATCCCCGGATGCGCACATGAGCGAGGATCTGCTCAGGATCGAGGACCTTCATGTCGCGTTCTCGACGCGGCGCGGCATGGTCGAGGCGGTGCGCGGCGTGACGCTCACGGTGAAGGCTGGTGAGATGCTCGGCCTCGTCGGCGAGAGCGGCTCGGGCAAGTCGGTCACGGGCTTTGCGACGACCCGGCTGCTCGATGCAGCCGGGCGCGTCACCCGCGGCAAGATCCTGTTCCGGGGGCAGGACGTCACGAAGCTCAGGGGCGATGATCTCCGACAGCTGCAGGGTGCCGCGATGTCGATGATCTTCCAGAACCCGCGGGCGGCGCTGAATCCGATCCGCGCGATTGGCCTGCAGATCGCGGACGCGATCCTTACGCATAAGCGTGTCTCGAAACAGGCCGCGCACGTCGAGGCGCTGGAGTTGTTGCGCGCCGTCCAGATCCGCGATCCCGAGCAGCGGATGAACGCCTATCCGCACGAGCTCTCCGGCGGCATGTGCCAGCGCGTCATGATCGCGATTGCGATCTCCTGCAATCCAACGCTGTTGATTGCCGACGAGCCGACCACCGGGCTCGACGTCACCACGCAGAAGGTGGTGATGGATCTCTTGGCAGATATTGCTGCCGCGCGCGGCATGGCGACGATCCTGATCACGCACGACCTCGGGCTCGCGGCGCGCTATTGCCGCCGCATCGCTGTGATGGAGCGTGGCCGCATCGTCGAGGAGGCGAGCCCGAGCACTCTCTTCAGCGCGCCGCAGCACGCCTATACGAGGCGCCTAGTTGCGGCGTCGCCGACGGCGACGTCACGAATCGAAGACCTCGTGACGGAGGAGGAGAGGGAGCGTTACACGGCCGTTCTCGGCGAGCCACGGCCGACGGTCACGCACGGCACGCCGCCGCTTTTGGAAGTGCGGAAGCTCGCAAAGCGCTTCGACCAGGGCTCCGCGGCGGTCGCGGACTTCTCGATGACGATGGCCGGCGGCGAGAGCGTCGGTCTCGTCGGCGAGTCCGGCTCCGGCAAAAGCACGACCTCGCGGATGATCTGCCGCCTGATCGACCCGAGCGAAGGCGACATCGTATTCGACGGTCAGTCGATCGGGCATCTGGCGGCGCGCGATTTTCACCGTTCGCCATTGCGCAAAGACATTCAGATGGTCTTTCAGGACCCGAACGAGAGCCTCAACCCGCGCTTTACGGCGTTCGATTGTATCGCCCATCCCTTGATGCGGCTCG
Organism: Bradyrhizobium sp. LMG 9283; assembly: GCF_045571415.1. Classification (NCBI taxonomy): domain Bacteria; kingdom Pseudomonadati; phylum Pseudomonadota; class Alphaproteobacteria; order Hyphomicrobiales; family Nitrobacteraceae; genus Bradyrhizobium; species Bradyrhizobium sp. LMG 9283. The sequence goes on along the minus strand of NZ_CP120691.1, from coordinate 5,637,499 downwards.
ACGGCATGCGCGCGGGTGAGGCACTGCGCCAGCGGGTGGAAGAATGCGCGGAGCGCGTGGGACTGCCGCTCGATCTGTTGCCGCGGTTTCCGCATCAGCTCTCCGGCGGCCAGAAAGCCCGTGTCGGCATCGCCCGCGCCATTGCCTGCCGGCCACGGCTCCTTGTGCTGGACGAGCCGACCGCCGCGCTTGATGTTTCCGTGCAGGCGGTGGTGCTGCAGCTGCTCGACCGCCTGCGGCGCGAGAACGACATCGCGCTGCTGTTCGTGAGCCATGATCTCAACGTGGTGCGCATGCTCTGCGATCGCACCATCGTGCTGCGCAATGGCGGCATCGTGGAGCAGGGCGAGAGCCGGACGCTGTTCGATAATCCGAAGACCGACTACACGCGCAAATTGGTCGAGGCGATCCCCCACATCGAGACCGGGCCGGCGCTGGCGGCCGCTCTCTGAGCCCGTATCGGCCGGAATGGCGATGAGATCCCGCTGGCGAAGGCGGATTTAGTGGCATACCATTTGCTTGCAAATGGGCTCGGTTTCACTTGCCCCTTTGCCAATGAACAGCTGGCATCACGGCATTACTGGGAGGACTTCATGGATCGCAGGACCGTATTGAAGGGACTGGCCGGCGCGGGCGGTCTGGCATTGACGGGTGGCCTGTCGGCCCCGGCGATCGCCCAGGGGACGGCGGCACGCACCCTGCGTTTCGTGCCGCAGGCCAACCTTGCCAATTTCGACCCGATCTGGGGCACGCAATATGTCGTGCGCAATGCCGCCGCGATGGTCTGGGATACCCTTTACGGCATCGATTCCTCGCTGCAGCCGCAGCGCCAGATGGTCGAGTCCGAGGAAGTGACCGACGACGGCACGACCTGGACTTTCAAGCTGCGGCCGGGGCTCAAGTTCCATGACGGCGAGCCGGTGCTGAGCAAGGACGTCGTTGCAAGCCTGACGCGCTGGTCGGCGCGCGATCCGATGGGACTGATGATCAAGGCGCTGCAGCAGGAGCTCACGGCCGTCGACGATCGCACTTTCAAATGGGTCCTCAAGCAGCCCTTCCCGAAGATGCTCTACGCGCTGGCCAAGAACAACTCGCCGTGCGGCTTCATCATGCCGGAGCGCATCGCGCAGACCGATCCGTTCAAGCAGATCACCGATTATGTCGGCTCCGGGCCGATGAAGTTCGCCAAGGGCGAATGGGTGCCCGGCGCGAAGGCGGTGTTCGAGAAGTTCGCCGACTATCAGCCGCGGCAAGAGAAAGCATCATGGCTCGCGGGCGGCAAGCAGATGCTGCTCGACCGCATCGAATGGATCGTGATGCCGGATCCGGCCACGGCAGCCGCTGCCTTGCAGAACGGCGAGGTCGATTGGTGGGAAAACCCGATTGCGGACCTCGTTCCGGTCCTGAAGAAGAACAAGAACATCAGCGTCGACATCGGCGACCCCCTCGGCAATATCGGCTCGTTCCGCATGAACCATCTGTTTCCGCCGTTCAACGACGTGCGGGCGCGGCGCGCGGTGCTGATGGCGCTCAGCCAGGAAGACTATATGCGCGCGATCGTCGGCGACGACACCGCGCTGTGGAAGCCGCTGCCCGGCTTCTTCACGCCGGACACGCCGCTCTACAGCGAAGTCGGTGGCGAGATCCTGAAAGGCAAGCGCGACTTCGACGCGGCCAAGAAGCTGCTCGCCGAGAGCGGCTATTCCGGCCAGCCCGTGACGTGCCTCGTGGCACAGGACCAGCCGATCACCAAGGCGCAGGGCGACGTCACTGCGGACCTGCTGAAGAAGCTTGGCATGAATGTCGACTTCGTCGCCACCGACTGGGGCACGGTCGGCTCCCGCCGCGCCCAGAAGACGCCGCCGGGACAAGGCGGTTGGAACATGTTCCACACCTGGCACGCGGGCGCGGACTGCATCAATCCGGCTCCCTACACCGCCATTCGCGCCAACGGCGACAAGGCCTGGTTCGGCTGGCCCAACAGCCCGGGCACCGAGAAGGAGGTCACGTCCTGGTTCGAGGCCAAGAACCTCGACGAGGAGAAGGCCGCCATCGGCCGCCTCAACAAGGCGGCGCTCGATGACGTCGTGTACGCGCCGACGGGCTTCTTCCTGAGCTACACCGCGTGGCGCAAGAACGTCTCCGGCATCACCAAGGGGCCGCTGCCATTCTTCTGGGGCGTGTCGAAGTCTGCATGATCGTACGCTGAGGCCAGATGCTCTCCTACATCCTCCGTCGCATCGTCGCGACCTTGCCAGTCATGGCAATCGTCGCGCTGTTCGTGTTCAGCCTGCTCTACATCGCACCGGGTGATCCGGCCGTGGTGATCGCGGGCGATCAGGCAAGCCCGGAGGATGTGGAGCGCATCCGCCAGAGCCTCGGTCTCGACCGGCCCTTCCTGGTCCAGTTCGGAAGCTGGGTCTGGCGCATCCTGCACGGCGATCTCGGCACTTCGATCTTCACCAACCTGCCGGTCTCGGCGATGATCGGGCAGCGTCTCGGACCGACGCTGTCGCTGATGATCGTCACGCTGCTGCTCACGATCGTGGTGGCGGTGCCGCTCGGCGTGGTGGCGGCCTGGAAGGCCGGCAGCCTGATCGACCGCGTCATCATGGGCTTTGCCGTATTCGGCTTCTCGCTGCCCGTCTTCGTGGTCGGCTACATGCTCGCCTACATCTTCGCGCTCGAGCTCGAATGGCTCCCGGTGCAGGGCTACACGCCGCTTGCGCAAGGCTTCTGGCCGTGGCTGGAAAACCTGATCCTGCCGGCGATCGCGCTCGGCTGCGTCTACATCGCGCTGGTCGCGCGTATCACGCGGGCAGCCATGCTCGAAGTGCTGCAGCAGGACTATATCCGCACCGCCAAGGCCAAGGGGCTCGGGCAGGGCGGCATCCTGTTCCTTCACGCACTGAAGAACGCGGCGGTCCCGATCGTCACCGTGATCGGGATCGGCATCGCGCTCCTGATCGGCGGCGCTGTCGTGACCGAGAGCGTGTTCGCGATCCCCGGTCTCGGCCGTCTCACGATCGATGCGATCCTGCGCCGCGATTATCCGGTGATCCAGGGCATCGTGCTGCTGTTCAGTTTCGTCTACGTCCTCGTCAATCTGATGATCGACGTCGTCTATACGCTCGTTGACCCGAGGATCCGCTATTGACCGACACCACCGTCAATCCGCAATCGCTTCCCACCGGCCTCGTCGTCGCGCCGCAACTGCCGGAGATCCTGCGGCCGGTCAAGATCCGGCGCGGCTTCATCGGTCTGTTGCGTGGCCATCCCACCGTTGCGATCGGCGGCGTGTTGTTGCTCGCACTGGTTTTGATCGCCGTCTTCGCCCCTCATCTTGGCACGGTCGACCCGACCGCGCTTGCGCCCGCGAAGCGCACACGGGCGCCGTCGGCCGATTTCTGGTTCGGCACCGACGTGCTCGGCCGCGACATCTATTCGCGCGTGCTGTTTGGCGCGCGCGTCTCGCTTACGGTCGGCCTGTCGGTCGCCATCTTCGCGTCCGCGGCGGGTCTCGCCATCGGCATGGTCTCCGGCTTCATCCGCTGGGCCGACGGCATTTTGATGCGCTTCATGGACGGGCTGATGTCGATCCCGCCGATCCTGCTCGCGATCGCGCTGATGGCGCTGACGCGCGGCAGCGTCGGCAACGTCATCCTCGCCATCACCATCGCCGAAATCCCGCGCGTCTCGCGGCTCGTGCGCAGCGTGGTGCTGTCCTTGCGCGAGCAGCCCTACGTGGACGCGGCTGTCGCCTGCGGCACGCGCACACCGATGATCATCCTGCGCCACATCCTGCCGAACACGGTCGCGCCGATGCTGGTGCAGGCGACCTATATCTGCGCCAGCGCCATGATCACGGAGGCGATCCTGTCCTTCATCGGCGCCGGCACGCCGCCGACCATTCCGTCCTGGGGCAACATCATGGCCGAGGGCCGTGCGCTGTGGCAGGTCAAGCCCTACATCGTGTTCTTCCCGGCGGCGTTCCTGTCCGTCACCGTTCTCGCCGTGAATTTGCTCGGCGATGGCCTTCGCGATGCGCTCGACCCGCGCATGGCCAAGAGCCTCTGATGCTGCGGGGCTGATCACATGGCGTTGCTCGAAGTCGAGAACCTCCAGACCCATTTCCGCACGCCCGGCGGCATCAATCGCGCGGTCGACGGAGTGTCCTTCCATGTCAACGAAGGCGAGACGCTCGCCATCGTCGGCGAGTCCGGTTGCGGCAAGTCGGTGACATCGATGTCCTTGATGCGGCTGATTCCGGAGCCGCCGGGCAGGATCGCAGGCAGCATCCGCTTTGCGGGCAGGGATCTGCTAAAATTGTCCGATCGGGAGATGCGCGCGATCCGCGGCAACGACATCTCGATGATCTTCCAGGAGCCGATGACCAGTCTCAATCCGGTGCTGACCGTCGGCCGCCAAATCCGCGAGACCCTGATGATCCATCAAGGCCTGGACAAGCAGGCGGCGGAAGCGCACGCGGTCGAGATGCTGACACTGGTCGGTATTCCCGAGCCGAAACGGCGCGTGCGCGAATATCCGCACCAGCTTTCAGGTGGCATGCGCCAGCGCGTGATGATCGCGGTCGCGCTCGCCTGCAATCCGAAGCTTCTCATAGCGGACGAGCCGACCACCGCGCTCGACGTGACCATCCAGGCGCAGATCCTGAAGCTGATGCTGGACTTGAAGCGCCGGGTCGGCGCAGCCATCATCCTGATCACCCACGATCTTGGCGTCGTCGCTGAAATCGCCGAACGCGTCATGGTGATGTATGCCGGCCGCAAGGTCGAGGAGGCGCCGGTGGCCGAGCTGTTCCGCTCGCCGCGTCATCCCTATACGCAAGGCCTGCTCGGCGCGGTGCCGAAGCTCGGCTCCTCGCTCGCCGGGACCGCAACGCGGCTCGCCGAGATTCCCGGGCAGGTGCCTGACCTCCGCAAGCCCATTATTGGCTGCGTCTTCGCCGGCCGCTGTGCGCTTGCGACCGATCTCTGCCGGCAATATGCGCCGGGGCTCGAGGAAAAGGGCCCGCGCCACGTCGCCGCCTGTCATTACGCGGCCAAGGGAGCCGTCGCGGCATGAGCCCCCCGCTGCTCCAGGTCAACGACCTCAAGAAGCATTTTCCGGTGAAGACCGGCCTGTTCGGCCGCAAGTCCGAATTCGTCTATGCGGTGGACGGCGTCTCCTTCGAGATCGCGCGCGGCGAGACGCTGTCGCTGGTCGGCGAATCCGGCTGTGGCAAGTCGACGGTCGGCCGCGCCATCCTGCGGCTGTTCGACATTACCTCGGGACAGGTCATTCTCGACGGCCAGAGGATCGACGACGCCGCGCCGAGCACGATGCGCCAGATGCGCCGCCGCGTGCAGGTCGTGTTCCAGGATCCTTTCTCGAGCCTCAATCCGCGCATGCGCGTGCGCGACATCCTGGCCGAGCCGATCCGCAATTTCGGCCTCGCCAAATCCGCGGAGGATCTCGAGGTGCGCGTCACCGCGCTAATGGATACCGTGCGCCTGCCGCGCGAGGCGCTGAACCGCAGGCCTCACGAATTCTCCGGCGGTCAGCGCCAGCGCATCGGGATTGCCCGCGCGCTCGCGGCCGAGCCCGAACTGATCGTCTGCGACGAGGCAGTGTCCGCGCTCGACGTCTCAGTCAAGGCGCAGATCGTCAACCTGCTGCAGGACCTCCAGCGCGAGTTCGGCCTGGCGCTGTTGTTCATCAGCCACGATCTCGCCATCGTCGAGCATATGACGCATCGGGTCGCAGTGATGTATCTCGGCAAGATCGTGGAAGTGGCACCGCGCCGCGAGATCTTTGCCGCGCCAAGGCATCCCTACACCAAGGCGCTGCTCTCTGCGGTGCCGCTGCCAGAGCCCGGAGCACAGCGCAATCCTATCATTCTTAGGGGTGACGTGCCGAGCCCGATCAACCCGCCGAAGGGATGCCGCTTCCACACCCGCTGCCCGTTCGTCTTCGATCGCTGCCGGACCGAGGAGCCGGCGCTGCGCTCGACGGGAGCCGAGCAGTGGGTAGCCTGTCATCTCGAAGAGCCGCCGTAGGAGCTCAACCCTGCCGGCGCAGGAAGCCCGTGATCGTGACCTTTTCCCAGATGCCGGCCGCGGCAAAGGGATCGGCGCGGTTGAAGGCTTCGACCTCGGCGCGGCCCGGTGCCTCGATCAGGAACAGGCTGCCGATCATCGTCTGGCCATCGTCGGAGACCAGCGGTCCCGACATGACGATCTTGACGCCGAAGCGCGAGGTATCGCTCAGGAAAGCCTTGTGGGCGTCGTAATTGGCAAGCCGGGTCGGCAGCGCGCCGGTGCGGTCGACGGCGTGAATGGCAAACAGCATGATGTCTCCGCTTCTTGCTTCAATTCTTGGGACGGCCGCGGGAGCGGCCGTCCGGACTCGTGGTGCTCGGCTTATTTCACGCTGAGCTTGCCGGCATCCTCGAAGGTCGGGCAGGTCCGCTGCTCCAGCGGCACGTCGAACGGCCCGTAATTGTCCTTGGTGATGACGGTCGGCCTCAGCACGATCTCGCTGATGACAGGCTGGTTGCGCAAGGAGCGGATCGCCATCATGGTGCCGAGGCAGCCTTGCGCGAAGCCATTGTAGTCGCCGCTCGCCAGCAGCTTTCCTGACTTGATCGCGTCGATCGCCTCCTTGGTGCCGTTGATGCCGATCACCTGCGCCTTGCGGTTGGCGCCGTCGAGCGCTTCGATCGCGCCGACCGCCATGGCATCGTTGGCGGCGAGCACGCCGTCGATCTGCGAGTTCGACTGCATCAGGTTTTCCATCACCTGGAGCGCCTGGAGACGTTGATAGTTGCCGGGTTGCGAGGCCAGGAGCTTGGCGCCCGGGCTTTCCTTCAGCGCGTCGTTGAAGCCGCGGACGCGATCGACATTGGTCAGCGAGCCCTTGACGCCCTCGATGATGACGATGTTGCCCTTGCCGCCGAGCGTCTTGAGCAGGAAGCGCGCGGTCTCGAGCCCGAGGCTGTAATCGTCGGCGCCGACGAAGGACAGGAATTTGCCGCCGGCAGACCGGTCGGTGATGTTGACGACCGGGATCTTTGCCTCGTTGATCTTCTCGACGCCGGGCACCATCGCCTTGTAGTCGACAGGCGTGAACACGATCGCGCTCGGCTTCTTCACCACGACGTCCTCGATCTGGCTGAGCTGCTCGGGGATGCTGTCGGGCTTGGTCGGGATGTATTGCAGCGTCTTGGCGTTCAGCGTCTTTGCCATGTTGTCGGCGCCGACCCGCACCGTCTGGAAGAACGGGTTGGTCTGGTTCTTGGTGAAGACGGCGATGGTCTCGCCGTCGGCGCGCGCCTGCGTGGTGAACGCGGCCGCCATCAGCAGCGGCAGCGCCAAATAGTCCAGCCTCAATTTCATATTGCCTCCATCCCTCATTTTGCTTGTTGGATTTCAAGAACTCATTGCGCGCGGCGGCGGGTCTTCATATCGAGCCAGACCGCGAGAATGACGATGATGCCTGTCACCAGCGGCTGCCAGTTGGCGCTGACCGACAGCAAATTCATGCCGTTCAGCACCAAGGTCAGGATCAGCGCGCCGATGAAGGTGCCGAACACAGTGCCGACGCCGCCGAACAGCGAGGTGCCGCCGATCAGCACGGCCGCGATCGCCGGCAGCGTCAGGCTTTCGCCGATGTCGGCTTCGGCCGAATTGAGCCGCGACAGGAAGATGATCGAGGCGAGCCCCGCCATGGTGCCTGATACCGCGTAGACGAGCAGCAGGCGTCGCGCGACGGGAATGCCTGACAGACGTGCGGCGATCGGATTGGCGCCGATTGCGTAGATCTCCTGGCCCCAGATCGTGCGCTGCGCGAACAACGTGCCGATCCCGAGAAACACCAGCAGCAGATAGACCGGGATCGGCAGGCCGAACAGATAGCCGCTGCCGATCTGGCGGAAGCCGGCCGGGAAGCCGTGCAGGGTCTCGCCTGCCATGTACCAATAGGTGAGGCCGTTCAACACCCAGAGCATGCCGTAGGTGGCGATGAAGGAGGGGATGCGGAGTGCGGTGACCATGATGCCGTTGAGGAGACCGACGATGCCGCCGCAGGCAAGTCCGGTGAGGATGCCGAGCGCCGGCGAGCCGGTCTTGTGGATCACGGTGCCGGCGATACAGGCGGACAGCGCGACATTGGCGCCGACGGAAAGGTCGAGGCCTGCGGTCAGCACCACCAGCGTCAGGCCGGAGGCGATGAAGAAGGTCAGGCTCGCCTGCCGGAGCACGTTAAGGATGTTGCCGAGGCTCAGGAAGGAGTCGCTGAGCACGGCGAGCACGGCGCAGATCAAGAGCGCCGCGAGCAGGCGGTAGAACAGCTGGACCGCGTCCTGCGAGAGGAAGGAGCGGGGCGGCGCGATGACGCCCTTGGTGATGTCGGTCATGCGCGGCTCCTGAGGCCATCGAGGAACAGCGCGACGATGACGAGCACGCCGACGCTGGCGACCTGCACCGAGGACGGCAGCGAGATTAGGTTCAGCCCGTTGCGCAAGACGCCCACCGCGATCACGCCGAGCACGGTGCCGAGCAGCCAGCCATTGCCGCGCTCGAACGACGTGCCGCCGACGGCGACGGCCGCGATGGCATCGAATTCCAGACCGAGGCCGGCGGTGGGATGGCCGGAGTTCATGCGTGCGGTCATCAACAGGCCCGCGATGCCGGCCATGGCGCCGCCGATCGCGTAGACCGCGATCAGCAGCTTGTTCGGCGACAGGCCGGCATAACGCAGCGCCTCGCGATTGCCGCCGAGGGCGAAGACGTAGGTGCCGAAGCGGGTGTGATAGAGCAGGCCGTGAAAGGCGGCGTACGTCACCAGCGCCATCACGATCGGAACGGGCACACCGAGCAAAGTCGCCGAATAGATGTCGCGCACGCTGTGTGGGATCCCGACCACGCTCTGGCCGTCGCTGACAATCAGCGACAGGCCCTGCGCCATGCCGAGCGTGCCGAGCGTCGCGACGAAGGGCGGAATGCCCAAGATCGCGACCAGCCAACCATTGGCGACGCCGAAGGCCGCGCCGACCAGCAGGCCGGCACCGAGGCCTAGCAGCATCGACTTGGTCGCGAGCGAGACGATCGCGACGCAGAGTGAGGTCAGCGTCAGCACCGCGCCCATCGACAGATCCAGCCCCTCGGTCATGATGATCAACGTCATCGGCAGGGCGAGCATGGTCAGGATGGTCGATTGCACCAGCACGTTAGAGAGATTGGCGACCGACAGGAAGCCGGGTGCGATCGCGCTGAACAGCGCGATCAGCAGCACCAGCACCATGGCAACACCGGGAATGCGTTGCAGCGGATTGGGTTGCGAAATGACCGCGGCCTCACGCATGATGCATCCCCAATCGCACGATGTTCTCCTCGGTCAGTTCGTCGCGGGTCAGATGGCCGGCAATCCGCCCCTCGCGCATCACATAGGCGCGGTCGCAGACATGGCAGATCTCGACCTGTTCGGAGGAGATCATCAGTGCTGCCGCGCCTTCCGCGACGAGACGGTCGATCAGCGCAAAAATCTCGGACTTGGCGCCGATGTCGATGCCGCGCGTCGGCTCGTCGAAGATGAAGAGTTTTGAGCCCGCTGCGAGCCATTTGCCGATCACGACCTTCTGCTGATTGCCGCCGGAGAGCAGGCCGACGGTTTGTCGCGCGCTGGGCGTGGCAATGCGCAGCTGACGGATCAGGCCGTCGGAGGTGCGCTGCGCGCCGCGCTGGTCGAACAGTCCGCTCGGAAAGAGCTTCTTTAGCGCTGACACCACCAGATTGTCGCCGACCGACCGGAGCAGCGCGAGGCCCTCGCTCTTGCGGCTCTCCGGGATCAGCGCGATGCCGCGGCGGGTGGCGAGGTCCGGCTCGCCGGAAATGGCCTTGCCGTCGAAGATGATCTCGCCTGACGTCACGGGATCGGCGCCGAAGATGGCGCGCGCAACCTCGCTCCGGCCCGAGCCGACCAGCCCGCACAGGCCGACGATCTCGCCCCGGCGCACTTCGATGTTGATGTCGGAGATGCCTGATGGCGCGGTCAGGCCCTTGACCTCGAGCAGCACTTCGCCCGGCTTCTCGGCAAAATTGCGCGGATAGCTCATGTCGACGTTGCGGCCGACCATCATGCGCACGAGCTGATCCGGTGTCACGTCGGCCGGTCGGACACCGTCGATGCGCCGGCCGTCGCGCAGCACGGTGATGCGATCGCCGAGGGCAAACACCTCGGCCATGCGGTGCGAGATGTAGACGATCGCCACGCCATCGACTTTCAGTCGTGCGATCAGAGCGAACAAGAGCTCGGTCTCGCGGTCGGACAGCGCCGCGGTGGGCTCGTCCATGACCAGGATGCGGGCATTCTGGCTGATCGCTTTCGCAATCTCGACCATCTGCTGCTGCGCTACCCCGAGCTTGTCGACGGTGGTGGAGGGATCGATGTCGAAGCCGATGGTGCCGAGCACGCGTTTGGCGTCGGCCAATATCCTGCGGCGGTCGATGGTACCCGGGATGCGCCCCTTCGGTTCCCGGCCGAGGAAGATGTTCTGGGCGATGTCGAGATAGGGGACCAGCGAGAATTCCTGGAAGATCACGGCAATACCGAGCTTCTGCGCATCCGCGGTCGAGGAGATCGCGACCTTCTCGCCCTTGTAGTAGAACTCGCCGGCATCGGCGCGATAGGCGCCGCACAGCACCTTCATTAGGCTCGACTTGCCGGCGCCGTTCTCGCCCAGCAGCATATGAACCTCGCCGGGATAGACGGCAAAGGATACGTCATCCAGCGCCTTGACGCCGGGAAACTCCTTGCTGATGCCGCGCAGCTCCAAGAGCGGTGTGGGCGAGGTGACCTCGATCGGAAGCGCGTCGCTCATATCTTGGCTCCGCTCGCGAAGATCTTTCCGGGATTCATCAATCCATTCGGATCGAGTGCCGTCTTGATGGATCGCATCACATCGACGGCCTCGTCGAGCTCGTCGGCGAGATAGTCGATCTTGCCGAGCCCGATGCCGTGCTCGCCGGTGCAGGTGCCGTCCATGGCGATGGCGCGGGCGACCATGCGGGCTTGCAGCGCCTTGGCGCCTTCGGTCTCCTCGGGCTTGGCCGGATCGATCAGGATCAGCATGTGGAAATTGCCGTCGCCGACATGGCCGACGATCGGTGCGGTAAAGCCGTGCTTGTCCGCATCGCGCCGTGTCTCAGTCAGGCATTCCGCGAGACGCGAGATCGGCACGCAGACGTCGGTGATCACCGCGCGAGCGCCCGGCCGCAGGCCGAGGCCGGCATAGAGCGTGTTGTCGCGGGCGTGCCAGAGCCGGCTGCGGTCCTCCGGCGCCTTGGCCCAGGCAAAGCCATGGCCGCCATGGTCGGCGGCGATCGCCTGCGCGGCCTCGGCCTGCTCGGCGACAGAAGTCTCAGAGCCGTGGAATTCGAGGAACAGTGTCGGCGACTCGCGATAGCTAAGCTTGGCGTAGGCGTTGATGCCCAGCATCATCACGTCGTCGAGCAGCTCGATGCGGGCGACGGGGATTGCGGACTGGATCACGGAGATCGCGGTGTCGACGGCGTCGTGCAGGGTGTCGAAATTGCAGACTGCCGCCGAGATGGCCTGCGGCACCGGGTGTACCTTCAGCGTAATCTCCGTGATAACGCCAAGCGTGCCTTCCGCGCCGACGAACATGCGTGTCAGGTCATAGCCGGCGGCGGACTTCCGTGCGCGCTTCGCGGTCCGGATCACACGCCCGTCCGCGAGCACCACCTCCAGCGCCATGACATTGTCCTTCATGGTGCCATAGCGTACGGCCATGGTGCCGGAGGCGCGGGTGGACGTCATGCCGCCGATCGAGGCGTCGGCGCCGGGATCGATCGGGAAGAACAGGCCGGTGTTGCGCAGTTCGGCATTGAGCTGCTTGCGGGTGATACCGGGCTGCACCACGACATCCATGTCGCTGTCGTGCACCGCCAGAACCTTGTTCATGCGCGCGAAGTCGAAGCAGACGCCGCCCGCGACCGAAGCCGCATTGCCTTCGAGCGAGGTTCCGGCACCGAACGGGACAATCGGCATGCCCGCGCTGGCGCAGAGCTTGACGATTTCGGCCACCTCCTGTGTCGTCTCAGGGAAGACGACGATATCAGGCGGCAAATTGCGGTAATGCGACTCGCTCTGCCCATGCTGATCGAGCACGCCGCGCGCGACGCTCGCGCGCGGGCCGATCATGCCGGTGAGGCGCTCGGCCAATATGCTCGTGCTGAACCGCGGTCCCATCCTTGCTCCCTGTTCGCTCCGATCGCGGACTCTTGCCGGTCCGCGTTGTCGTTCGGCTTAGGCGGCTCTTGCGCTGCTCGCAACCTGCTTCAAGCCGAAATCATAGTTGAGATGAAAATACTCGCGCTCCACCATGCGACCATCCGGCGCACGGCCGGCGGGATGACGGACGAACTCCCGGATCAGGCTGTCCTTCACGCCGAACACGACGTCGCTGTCGAGATATTGGTCGCCGGCAACGAACACGTGCGTCACCAGCTGCTCGAAACCTGGCGCCGAGATCATGAAATGCACATGTGCCGGTCGCCAGGGATGGCGGCCCTGCGCCTCCAGCATCTCGCCGACCGGGCCGTCATGCGGAATAGGGTAGGCCGCGGGCTTGATCGACCAGAAATGGAAGCGGCCATTGGCATCGGTCTGAAAGCGCGCGCGCATCGCGAGATCGCCGATCTGATCGAGCTGCTGCACGTCGTAATAGCCGTCATCGTCGGAGTGCCAGACGTCGACCACGGCGCCCGCCAGCGGCTTGCCGTCGACGGTCGAGACCGAGCCGGTGACCAGCATTGGATCGCCTTCCATCGGGCCGGAGATATCGGCGCCACTGTCCTTCTCCGGCGCGGCCTGGACGAAGAACGGGCCGAGCACCGTGGTTTCGGTCGCGCCCTCCGGCACCGGATGGTTGATCGCATCGACCAGCATGGAGACGCCGAGCGTGTCCGACAGCAGGATGAATTCCTGGCGCTTGTCGTCGCACATGTGTCCGGTGCGGGTCAGGAAATCGATGCCGTACTCCCATTCCTTCTGGGTCGGCCGCACCTCGCGGATGAAGGCGTGCAAGTGCCGCACCAGCGCCTCGCTGACCTCTTTGATCCGTGGGTCGGCTGCGCCCGCGATCCGCGCCAGCACCGCGTCCGTGATCGTGGTCTCGTTGAAATTACGCATATGTGCCTCCCTTGATCACAGCTTCGGCTCGCCGAGGCCGGACAACCGTTCGAGATGCTTGACTGTCGCAATGAAGTCGGTCTCGCCGTCGCCTTGTGCGACCAGGGAGCCATAGGTCTCGCGCACTTGCGCGGCGAGCTGCAGCGGCACGCCGACGGCGTGGCCGGCACCCAAGATCAGGTCGAGATCCTTGGCCATCTGCTTGCAGGAGAAGGTGGACTCGAAATCGCGGGTCCGCAGCGGCGCCGTCTTGTACTTCACCATCGGCGAGGCAACCGCGCTGTCGTCGAGCACCTTCAAGATATCCTGCCAGGCGATGCCCCCTTTGCGCGCCAGCGCCAGGCTCTCCGCCATCATTGCCGCCGACACAGCGATCATCAGATTGACGGACAGTTTTGCATAGCGTGCTTCCTCGGCCTGTCCGAGATAGGTCTGGGCGCGGGTGAAGGCGGCGAAGAGCGGCTTTGTGTTTTCGAAGGCGTCCTTCGGCCCTGAGACGAAACAGGTCAGCGCGCCGGTATGGACGATGCTGGCATTGCCGGAGACCGGCGAACGAAGATAGGCAATGCCGCGCGCCTGCGCGGCGGCTGCAACTTCGGTCGAGGCCTCGACACTCACGGTACTGGTCTCGATCAAGACGGCTCCAGGGGCCATCGCGGCGATGAGGCCGGCAGGACCGAGCAGCGCGCTGCGCAAGGCGGCGTCGTCGGGCAGGGACGTGACGACTGCGGTCTTGCCGCCCACGGCCTCGGCTGGCGAAGCGGCAATTGCAATGCCCTGCGCGCGTGCTTCGGTGATCCGCGCCGCGTTCTGATCGAACGCCGTGACGGCGTAACCGGCCTTGGCGACGAGCACCGACATCGGCAAGCCCATCTTGCCGATCCCGATGAAAGCGACGTGTTTCAGAGCATCAGTCATTGTTCTAGTCCATTGGCGCCCTCAGGCGGCGCGTCCCTGTCGTTCGATGTCCTGCACCAGCCGCCGCCCGGATCGCGCCAGCAGTTCTTTCTTGGTCTCCAGCCCTTCGACCAGCAACTGGCCGCTCCGCTTCTTCCAAGCGCCGCCGATCATGACCGCCTCGATGTTGGCGAGGCTCGTCTGCATCACGACGGTCGCTACGGGATCGTGCACCGGATGGAGATTGAGATCGGAGGCGTTGATAATGACGAGGTCGGCGAGCTTGCCCGGCGTCAGCGACCCGATCTGGTGCTCGCGGCCGAGCATTCGAGCACCTTCCGTCGTGATCCAGCGCAGCGCCTCGCGCACTGGAATCGTGGTCGTTGCCGGGATGGAGTCGCTGGCTTTGCGCGTCTCCGCATTGTCGAGCGCCCGCTGCATCGAGAGTGCGACACGAGCAGCGGAGAACAGATCGCCGGCCAGCACGGATTCCAGATCAATGCCAATCGTCGGCCGCACGCCGCGCTTGAGCAGCCGTCCGGTGATCGGAAAGCCGTGGCCCTGGATCATCTCGTTCTCGGGCGTCATCGAGAACGACACGCCGAGATCAATCATCCGGTCCAGCAACTGATCGGGCAGATCGTTGCCGTGAACGATATTGACGCCGGCGCCGACGAGGCCGGCCTCGATCAGCCTCTCCCAGCCGCCGGGCGTCTTGGCCGGACCGCCGCCCTGATGCATTGACGCGATCAGTTTGAGCTCCCGCGCCAGCCGGAAATCGTGCATGGCGACGTCGATGGTCGAATAATGCGGCCCAAGGATAGCAAGCCCGAGCGTGACGAGGCCGTCGCGGTCGGCGAGGGGGCCAGCCAGGAGTCGTTCGACCTCGCGGCGCGGGTGCGGTACTTCCGAGAAATGCGGCTCGCCCGGCTTCGGCTCGGGTTTTGGAGAGCCGTGGAAGAACGCGGCGCGGATGCCGCTCTCGATCAGCCCGCGAACCGCGGCGTCGGTATGATCAGGCGTCGGATTGTTGTGGCACCAGTCAACCAGCGTGGTGACGCCGTGGTTGATCTGGTTCAGCGCGCCGACCAGCGTCGCGATATGGATGTCCGCGGGCCGGAACACGGTCGCGAGGCCCGCATGCATGCGGCGGAAATATTCGAGCAGCGTCCAGTTCGCGGCAAAGCCGCGCAAGCCCGTCTGCCAGGTGTGCATGTGCGCGTTGATCAGGCCGGGGATGACGATGCGGGCTGTGCCGTCGACGATTTCAGTCTCGGCGGCACCGCTCCCGAGGTCGATCGATGGGCGCACGTCGGCGATGCGGTTGCCCTCGACCAGCACATCGCCGCTCGAAAGGTCGCCGATCGCGTCATCCATGCTGATGACAGTGGCGGATTTGATCAGCGTGCGTCGCATCGCGTCACGCCGCCGCTTTGATGGCGCTCGGCGGCTCGCCGGCCCAGGCGCGCGCGATGAGGTCGCGGATGGCGCCCCGTTCGAGTGGCCGCGGATTCCAGTAGGCATTCGTCACCGCGAGATCAGCCGCCTTGTCGATGCCGCTCTCGGGCATGCCGACATCGCGCAGCGCAAGCTTTGCACCCAACCGCTTCGCAAGGTCGTACAGCCCCTGCGACGCATCGGCCGCGCCGATTGCGCGCGAGATGCGTGCCATCGCATCGGGCACGGCCGGTGCGTTGTAGGCCAGCGCGTGCGGCAGCACGATGGTGTGCGTTTCGGCGTGCGGCAGGTCAAAAGTGCCGCCGAGCGTGTGGCAGAGCTTGTGATGCAGCGCCATGCCGACGGTGCCGAGGCAGACGCCGCACAGCCAGGCGCCATAGAGTGCTTCGGTGCGGGCCTCGCGGTCATCGCTCTTGGCGGCGATGGCGGGAAGGGCGCGCGCCAGCGCACGGATGCCTTCTTCCGCCATCAGCGAGGTCACGGGATTGGCGTCGCGTGCGTAGAGCGCTTCCACCGCATGCGCGATCGCGTTGATGCCGGATGTTGCGGCGAGACTCGCCGGCAGCGTCAGGGTGAGATCGACATCATAGATCACTGTCTCTGGCAGCACGGCGGCATCGCGCACCGTGGTCTTCAGGCCGTTCTCGGTCTGGCCCACGATGGGCGTCATTTCCGAACCGGCGTAGGTGGTGGGGATGCAGAGCTGGTTGACGCCGGTGCGCAAGGCCAGCGCCTTGCCAAGGCCCGTGGTCGAGCCGCCGCCGAGCGAGACCACGCAGTCCGCCTCGCACGCCTTCATCACGGCGAGCGCCCGTTCCGTGACCTCGACCGGCGTGTGCATGGTGGCGCCTGGAAAGATGCCCGCATAGAGCGACCCGAGCGCGGCACCGAGGCCCTTGCCTTGAGCCTCCTGCTGCGGAGTCGTCAGCACCAGCGCGCGCTTGCCGCCGAGCCGCTCGACCTCGGCCTTGGCGGAGGCCAGCGTTCCGCTGCCGAATACGACGCGGCATGGCAAGTTTTCGAAGGTGAACGAACCGATCATGCGCCGGTCTCTTTGATGGGATAATCGACCTGGAAACGCCCGATCCGCAAGTCGCCAAGCGCCTCGCGCACGCGCAGATGTTCGGGGTGGTTGGCGTAGGCGCTGAGCGCGGCCTGGTTGGCGAATTCGGAGAACAGGACCACGTCGCAGGCGTAGTCGACCGCGCTGACGTCCATGCCGACTTCGATATGGGTGAGGCCCTCGATCCGGCCCTTGAGGCCCTCGAACAGGGTCTTGACCTTGAGCCGGGCGGCGGAGCGCTCCTCGGGGCTCTCCCCGCGCAGCCGCCACATCACGATGTGCCTGATCGGGCCCGACATTTCCTGATTTCCTCGCCTGAGATAGTGCTTTGTTGGGGCCATTTTGCCTTGCAGAAATCGGAAATAAAGGTCAAAACTTGTAAGTCTCTTTTCCTCATTTCGAAAAAATGGACCGGCTGCTCCAACTCGAGGTGTTCGCCAAAACCGCTGAACTCGGCAGTCTTTCCAAGGCCGCCGAAATCCTGCGGATGTCGAACGCGGCGGCGAGCCGTCATCTGAGTGCGCTGGAGGAGCGGCTTGCGGTCCGGCTGATCGAGCGCAACACGCGCCGGCAATGGCTGACCGAAGCAGGGCAGGAGCTCCTGCAGCGTTGCAGCACGCTCTTGAACGAACTCGCCGAAGCCGAGGACGCCGTCTCCGATCGCGCGCTGTCGCCAAAGGGCATGCTGCGCGTGACGAGCTCGCTGTCTTTTGCGATGATCTACCTCGCGCCGATGCTGCCCGCCTTCCGGGCGCTCTATCCCAATCTCAGTGTGCAGATCATCAGCGCAAACCGCTATCCTGATTTCATCGAAGCCGGCATCGACGTTGCGATCCGCACGCGGGAGCACGAGCCGGATTCCAACATCATCGTCCGCCGCATCGGCCAGATGCATCGCGTGCTCGCGGCCGCTCCCTCCTATCTGGAGAAGCACGGCCGGCCGGAGCATCCCGCCGATCTCGCCCGGCACAACATGCTGGTCTACAATCTCGCCAATGATCCGTATTCGCTGCGGCTGAGCAAGGGCAGCACGACGCAGACGGTTCGGATCGCGCCGACGCTCGACAGCAATGACGGCCAGATCATCTGTGGTGCAGCGCGCGCGGGGCTCGGCATCCTGATCCAGCCGCTCTACATCGTGCAGGGCGATATCGCCGCCGGCCGGCTGGAGCCCGTCCTGAAGGGCTGGGAGCTGCCGCTGCTCACCATGAACATAGCCTATCAGAACCGCGTCAGGCTGCCCGCCAAGATCAGGGTCTTCTCGGACTTCCTGGTCAGCCACATCCGAGAGCATTCGGAGCCGGGTATCTGGATCGACGCGGCGAAGTGAACGGGACATATCCATGTATCTCGGCATCGATCTCGGCACCTCGGCGGTCAAGACCGTTCTCGTCGACGATGCGCAGCGCGTGATTGCAAGCGAGAGCCGGCCGCTCGCGACGGCCTCGCCGCGATCAGGCTATTACGAGCAAGATCCCGCGCAGTGGATCGCTGCAACCTTTGCCACGCTGGATGCTCTGAAGGCATCGCATGCCGGCGCGTTGGGGGCGGTCAAAGGCATTGGACTGTCCGGCCAGATGCATGGTGCCACGCTGCTCGATGCGAGCTTGAGACCCTTGCGGCCCTGCATCCTCTGGAACGACGGACGCTCGGCCGCGGAGTGCCGCATCCTGGAACAGCGCTGGCCCACCTTGCGTGCGGTGACGGGCAACAAGGCAATGGCTGGATTCACCGCGCCGAAGCTGCTCTGGATCGCCACGCACGAGCCTGACATCTTTGCGGCGACCAAGCTCGTTCTCCTTCCAAAGGCCTATCTGCGCCTGGTGCTGAGTGGCGAGGCCATCGAGGACGTTTCGGATGCATCGGGATCACTGTGGCTCGACGTCGCGCGCCGGGACTGGTCGGATGCGGCGCTGGCGGCGACCGGCCTGTCTCGCGCGCTCATGCCGCGCCTCGTCGAGGGCTGCGCGCCTGCCGGCACATTGCGTAGCGAGCTCGCGCAGCGCTGGGGCATGGCGAGGCCGCCGGTGATCGCCGGCGGCGCCGGCGACAATCCCGCGGGCGCCGTCGGCATCGGCGCGATCCGGCCGGGCACTGCATTCATCTCGCTGGGAACTTCGGGCGCCTTGCTGGCCCCCACCGACCGCATCGCCGCCAACCCCGATCGCGTCGTGCACACGTTCTGTCACGCCATCCCCGGCATGTGGATCGAGGCCGGCGCGATCCTCTCGGCCGCCTCCTGCCTCGCCTGGCTCGCGCGCTTGTTCGGCGTCGCCGAGGTCGAACTGCTGGCGCCGCTTGGCACGCATCCCAAGGCACCGTCGCCGGTGAGCTTCCTGCCTTATCTTGCGGGCGAGCGCACGCCGCACGATGATCCCTTCGCGCGCGGTATGCTCGATGACTTGAGCCATGGCACCGATCGTGGGACGATCGTGCAGGCGGTGCTCGAGGGTGTTGCCTTCGCGCTTGCCGATTGCCGAGACGCGCTCGCGGATGCCGGCATTACAATTGCGGAGGCCGACGCCATCGGCGGCGGCTCGCGCTCCGCTTTCTGGCTGTCGGTGCTGGCGAGCGTCTTGAATGTTCCCATTCATCGCTTCGCCGGTGGCGAGACCGGCGCCGCATTCGGTGCGGCGAGATTGGGGCGGCTTGCTGTCGCCGGCGAGGCAATTGCCGCGGTCTGCACACGTCCTCAGCGCATCGAGACATTCGAACCTGACGCCAGGCTGACGGATGCTTATGCCGAGCGGCTTCCCGCGTGGCGTGAACTGTATCGGCCGCGCCACTAGCTGGGCCAATCTGGTTTGCATACTTCGGTATACTCGCCTTCGGTATTGCCCTGCGTCAACCGCTTTTGTTTAATGACCAAACCGCGCTGACAAGAAGCTTGAGACGCGGGTAGGAAACGCATTGTGCGCCGGGAGGCACGATGAACGATCCGATCCTCGAGATGCGCGGGGTCTCGAAGACCTTCTTCGGCATCAAGGCGCTGCGGGCCGTCGATCTCACCGTCTATACCGGCGAAATCCATGCTTTGATGGGGGAGAACGGCGCCGGCAAGTCGACGCTGATGAAGATCCTGTCCGGCGCCTACAGGCCTGATCCCGGCGGCGAGATTCGCATCGAGGGCAGGGCGGTGCGGATCGAAGGCCCGCTCGGCGGCCGCGCTGCCGGCATCTCCATCATCTATCAGGAGCTGTCGCTCGCTCCCAATCTCACTGTGGCCGAGAATATCTATCTTGGCCGGGAAATCTCGCGATCAGGTTTGCTGGCGCGCGGGACGATGCGCGAGGGCGTCGGCCCCATCTTGACGAGACTGGGCGCGGACTTCCTGCCATCGACCTTGGTGGCGCATCTGTCCATGGGCCAGCGGCAACTGGTCGAGATCGCGCGTGCGCTGCACGCCAGATCAAAGATCCTGATCATGGATGAACCGACCACCTCGTTGTCGGCTGCCGAAAGCGAGCGGCTATTCGCCCTGATCCGCCAGCTTCGCGCCGAGGGGCTTGCCATCATCTACATCTCGCATCGCATGGACGAGGTCTACGCGCTCGGCGACCGCGTCACCGTGCTGCGCGACGGCCGGCTGGTCGGTTCGCTGGACAAGCCCGAGATCCGCGCGGACACCATCGTCCGGCTGATGGTCGGGCGTGACGTCTCCTCGTTCTACAAGAAGGATCATGATCCGGAGGCGGGGCGGGGCCATCCCGTGCTCGCAGCGATCGACATGGCCGATGGCCAGCGCGTCAAGGGTTGCTCGCTCACCGTGCATGCGGGCGAGGTGGTCGGGCTCGCCGGCCTGATCGGCGCCGGTCGCACCGAGCTTGCGCATCTCATCATCGGTGCGGCGCCCAAGACCTCCGGCCGGCTCGAGCTGGAGGGACGACCGGTCGAGATCCGCACGCCGGGCGAGGCGCTCGAGGCCGGCATCGCCTATCTGACGGAGGACAGGAAGGCGCTCGGCCTGTTTCTCGACATGTCGTGCCTGGACAACATCAATCTCGCCGTGCTCGGGCGCGATGCGAAGTTCGGCTGGGTGGTGGATCGCGACAAGGCGCGTGAGCGCGCCGACCGGGCCTTCGCAGGGCTTAGCATCCGCGCCGCCAATGTCGGCGTCGCCGCCGGTGGCCTGTCCGGCGGCAACCAGCAGAAGGTGCTGCTGTCGCGGCTTCTGGCCATTGCGCCAAAGGTGCTAATCCTCGACGAGCCGACGCGTGGTGTCGACGTCGGCGCCAAGTCGGAGATCTATTCGATCATCGATAATCTGGCCAAGGCCGGCACCGCGATCCTCGTCATCTCGTCCGATCTGCCCGAGATCATCGGCATCTGCGACCGCGTCGTCGTCATGCGGTCCGGGCACATCGCCGGCGAGATCAGGCGAACCGAGACGGCGCCACTAAACCAAGAGGATATCATGGCACTTGCCACGGGGATGGAGCATCTCGATGCCTGACAATGGTGCCTCGAAGGCTCAGGTCGCCTCGACGACGACCAACGGCGCTGCCGCGGAGACGAGACGCCAGCGGGTAAGGATGCTGATCAGCGCGCTCGGCATGCTGCCGGTGCTGCTGATCCTCTGCGTCGGCTTTCACGTGCTGTCCGAAGGCCGTTTCTTCACCGGACAGAATCTCGGCATCGTGCTGCAGCAGGCTGCGGTGAACACCGTGCTGGCCGCCGGCATGACCTTCGTCATCCTCACCGGCGGCATCGACCTCTCGGTCGGCTCGATCCTGGCGGCCTCCGCGATGGCCGGATTGACGCTCTCCAAGCTGCCGGAGCTGGGAATGCTGTGGCTGCCGGCCGCGCTGCTCACCGGCCTCAGCTTCGGCGTCGTCAACGGCGCGCTGATCGCGCTCCTACGCTTGCCGCCTTTCATCGTCACGCTCGGCTCTCTCACCGCCGTGCGCGGCCTGGCGCGCTTGCTCGGGGCCGACACCACAGTGTTCAATCCCTCCATTCCCTATGCTTTCATCGGCAACGGTTCGCTGACGCTGGTTCCCGGCGTCGCGTCGATCCCTTGGCTCTCGGTGATCGCCTTGTTCGTCATCCTCGTCTCGTGGCTGGTGCTGCGCCGGACCGTGCTCGGCGTGCATATCTATGCGGTCGGCGGCAATGAAAGCGCGGCGCGGCTTGCCGGCATCAAGATCTGGGCCGTGCTGATCTTCGTCTACGGTGTCTCCGGACTTTTCGCCGGGCTCGGCGGCGCGATGCAGGCGGCGCGGCTCTATGCGGCGAACGGCCTGCAGCTCGGTCAATCCTACGAGCTCGACGCCATCACCGCCGTGATCCTTGGCGGCACCTCGTTCGTCGGCGGCATCGGCTCGATCTGGGGCACACTGGTCGGCGCGCTGATCATCGCCGTCCTGTCCAACGGACTGATCCTCATCGGTGTCTCCGACATCTGGCAATATGTGATCAAGGGCCTGGTGATCATCGGCGCCGTGGCGCTCGATCGCTACCGGCTGCAAGGTTCGGCCAGGACCTGACAGGCTTGGTGCGCCTTGGATGCGAATTCCGTTGCGGCAACTGGTCTGCCGCGCCGGGGACGAAGACAGACCAGGGAGGAAGTCCATGTTGAAGACGATCATGCTCGCCGGCGCCGCGACGGCGCTTATTCTTAGCACTGTGCCGTCCTCGGCGAAGGAGCTCAAATCGATCGGCGTCTCGCTGGGATCGATGGGCAATCCGTTCTTCGTCGCGCTGTCGAAGGGCGCCGAGTTCGAGGCGAAGAAGACCAATCCCAATGTGAAGATCACCACGGTGGGATTCGAATACGATCTCGGCAAGCAGGTGACCCAGATCGACAATTTCATTGCCGCAGGCGTCGACCTGATCCTGCTCAACCCCGGCGACCCCAAGGCGATCGGACCGGCGATCAAGAAGGCGCAGGCGGCGGGCATCGTCGTCGTCGCGGTCGACACCGCGGCCGAAGGCGCGGACGCCACCGTGACCACGAACAACGTGCAGGCCGGCGAGATCTCCTGCCAGTACATCGTCGACAAATTGGGCGGCAAGGGCGACGTCATCATCGAGAACGGGCCGCAGGTCTCCGCCGTGATCGACCGTGTCGTCGGCTGCAAGAACGTGTTCGCGAAGAATCCCGGCATCAAGGTGTTATCCAGCGACCAGGACGGCAAGGGCTCGCGCGAAGGCGGACTCACCGTCGCGCAGGGCTATCTGACTCGCTTCCCCAAGATCGACGCCATCTTCGCCATCAACGATCCGCAAGCGATCGGCACCGATCTCGCCGCGCGCCAGCAGAACCGTAGCGGCATCGTGATCACCGCGGTCGACGGCGCGCCTGATATCGAGGCCGCGCTGAAAGATCCGCAGTCGCCGCAGATCCAGGCTTCCGCTTCGCAGGACCCGTTCTTCATGGCGCGGCGGGCCGTACAGGTCGGCGTCGGTATTCTCAACGGCCAGAAGCCGGCATCGACCGTCGAGCTGCTGCCGTCCAAGCTCGTGACGAGGGGCAACGTCGCCGAGTACAAGGGCTGGACCTCGGATCGCTCTCAGTAACTCGCGCTCCGCTAAAGCGCGATGAGATGAGGCTTGATCGCTGCAACGATGGAAGTGCGCTCCCTCTCCCGCTTGCGGGAGAGGGCTGGGGAGAGGGTGCTTTCGCAATGGGGAGGAGAAAACCCTCACCCGGCGCTTCGCGCCGATCTCTCCCGCACGCGGGAGAGGTAACCGAGCCGCAGCAATCGATCCAACCTAAAGCCATGTCGCTTTAGGACGCGAGACGACGGGCGACGTTTTAATCAACGCCGCCGCCAACCCAGGTGCGCCATCGGCCGTACGAGCGCCGGTGGCTTCAGCGGACAGTATATGGACTGGTGCGCGGAGACAGAATGGCGGAGGGAAATCTGCTCGCGAAGACACTGGTCTTGGGTTGGACGCGCGATCCGTCGATCACCTCGAGCCGGCCGCAGCGGTTCAAGGTGTGCAGCTTCCTGCCGGGCCATGCCGGTCCGGGCTTCAGAGAGTGGCGGACGATCTGCTTGAACGCCGTGGGCGACAGTTCGACCACCTCCGCCAGGGCAAGCGCTGCGCCGTATCCGTCGGTGCAGTCCTGGACCGGTCGCCACAATTTGTCATCGAGGGTGACGAAGTTCCCCGCCGGCCGCGTGCTGGCACGGTCGATCAAGACCGGATTGCTGGCGTGGGGCAGCCAGGGCCCCAAGAGGCGATCGGCGTAATAGATCGCCAGCGAATCCGAATAGCCAGCCGTTCCATCGCGCCAGGCTCCGAACAGATAGTGCAGGCCGTTGTGCCGCGTGATCGTGACGTCAGCCAGCTCGAGACCGGAAAGGAGCGTCGCATATCGCTCCCACTTGTCCGGAAATCGAACGCATTTGTAGAGGGCGACGTCGCCGCGGACCGAGCTCTCCGGGATCATCCACAGCGCGCCATCGTCCTCGATCAGAAACGGATAGGAGAGGTGCCAGGGCTCCTCCAGCACCGGCATCACCTCGCCGACCGGCCCCGCCTCATTAAACTCGATCGCCGAAATGATGCCTTTCCCGACGCGGTGATCGAGATCCTCGAAGAAGACGAATGTCCGTCCCTGCCATTTGATGGGAAAGGGATCGGCGTAGAAGTGGTTTCCAGGATCTCCCAGAACGCTCCAGCTTGGACCCGACAGATCTCGGGTCTGCCAGACGCCCGCGCCGTCATTGAAGCGCCATCCGATATGCCAATGCGGAGCATAGCAGCAGAGGCGATAGATCTCCTTGGCGATCGACACGGCAAGACCGCGCGCGACATAGCCAACGGGTCCGCGCGGCAGGCCATTTGCGGCGGGGCGCGCCAGCTGCGGCACGATGCGCGGACTTCCCGAGACGATCGCCGCCACCATGGTCAGGGTTCGCGCCATGACCGTTTCGAGTGCGCCGCTGAGGCCTGCGGCAATTTCTCCGGATGGATGGCCGCGGTCGAGGACTGAACCGTCGATCTCATTGACGATGTCGATCACGGGCAGGTCGCCGGCGAGAATGGCAGCGAGCGCCGCATTTTCGCCGGCAAGTCCGTTGAACAGCGGCCGAAGATACAGCCGGGCAGAGCGGTTCGGATCCCGCGCGGCACCCGTAAAATCGACGATCACGTCGGCCGTCTCGGTACGAACCTGTGTCCGTTCCGGAACGATCTTCAGCCTGTTGGCGCCGCTATGTTTGCCCTTGTGCAACACCACGCGCTCAAGCTCGAACAGGGCATCGAGACCCGCGGGCCGCGGCTCCGCCGTTGGCACCCATTCGATTTGAAGCGGAACGTCCCGGCCGTCGATCGCCAGTGTCTCGCGGCCCATCCACTGCCGCGCGTACTCGCGTTCACAACGAAACTCGATGATCATGTCGAGCCAATCTATTTCCACGTATCAGGTCAAATGACCTGGTCGAGAATTCGAACGTATTCCTCCACCATGGCATCTACCGAATAGCGCAATCTCAGGCCTTTGGCATTTTGTCGCAGTTCATCGCTCAACTGTTTGTCCGTCAGCAGCTTGGAGACGGCTGCGGAGAGCTTTGCATGATCGGAGGCATCGACGAAGAGTGCAGTCGGTCTCCTTTCGTAGGACAACACTTCACGCAGGACGGGAAGATCGGTCACGACCGAGGGAACCCCGGCGTTCGCGGCCTCGACCGCGGCCAGACCGAAGGTTTCGGCCTGTGTCGGAAAGACGAACACGTCCAGACAGGCCAGGAAGTCCGCCATTCGGCTGGGCGCGATTTCCCCGAGCAAGTGCAGTCGGTCCGAGACGTTCAAGTCGTTCGCGAGCTGCCTCAGCCGGGCCTCGTCGGCTCCCTGGCCAGCGAGCGCAAGGTGCCAGGACGGTTGATCCGGCAGCAGACGTATCGCCATGTCGAGCCGCTTGTGCGGATGCAGCCTGGCCGCGCAGCCCAGCAGGATGCAGTCCGGCGGCAGATTGAACTCATGTCGTGCAGCCTCCTTCGACAGGGTGAGGGCCTTGTCGTCGAAGCCGTGCGGCACATGCACCATGCGCGACCGGTAGGCCGCGGGATAGCGCGAATATTCGCGCTGCATATCCTGCGAATTGAGCGTGATGCGGTCAAAGAAGCCGAGGCTGCCCATGACGATGTCGGCGGTGCGGACCGGCCAGCTCATCGACAGCGCGGATGAGACCTGATTTGCGACAACCGGTGCACGGCTGACGAGGCGCGTCACGCCACCGCCGATGACGTTGCCGAAATGCTGGAACGTCAGGACGGCATCGGGCCTGGTGGTCCTGATATGGCGGCCGAGCGTCCACAGCATCCGCAGCAGCGCCACCGGATTGCCGGGCCGACTCGGCGCGCAGTAGAGCGTATCGGGTGGTTCATCGAACGAGTCCGATTTGCGGAAGAAGAATAGATTGGTGACCCGGTAGCCGCGAGCGGTCAGCCCGGCGCCGAGAAGCCGCGAGATCTCCTGCGCACCGGCGTTCTCGGCCTGGGTTTGTGCGAGCAGCACGTGCAGCTTCGGCCCGCGGCTGTCTGGCCGCGTCGCGCTCGTCTCGCCCAAGTCCTTGTTCGGCTGATAATGGAGCACGGATCCCGACCCGCTAAAGAAACGAAATCTTCACCTTCTTAACTCCGTACCTATCATGCGGGCATCGCGTGGACACCGACTAGCAACAAACGGAGTTAATGCGAGGCTATGGCTGCGACGTTGTTCGCGCAGCATTTCCGCTGGTTCCCGGATGACGCACAGCGCGCGCGTTAACCAATCTGTCTTGCGCACTGCCGGCGCGTGACTGCGGACCTGAACGACGGCGTGATGACATCTAGTCACGCGAGTCGGCACTGCGGACTGCATAGGTGCCGCGCCTCGATGCAGAGAAGCGCAAGAGCACGAGAACGGATGGATCCACCCCGGTTCGCCGGCGGCAGAGGACGTTCAGGGCGATCGTCGCGAGCGCGAGCGACACGGTGGCCGAAATCGCCGCGCCGAGCACGCCGAGCCAGGGAATGAGAACGAGAAATCCCACGAGCCGCAGTGCGACGTTGGCGGCAACGACGGGAACATAGATTCGTTCATGACCGGTCAGCTGCAGGATCGCAGCCGACGGGCCGCCTGCTGCCTGGATGGCGGTCCCGATTGCGAGCACGATCAAGACAGAGTGCTGCGCGGTGAAATGAGGTCCGAACAGGTTGAGGAGATAGGGGCCGCCGATCCAGATCGCGGCGAGACCGGCGATGACGCAGAGCGCGGTCACTTCCGCCATCAATTGCAAAGTCCGCTCGAACTCCTGGTGGTTCTTGCTGAAATACAGCGAAGGAAGTCGGCGCGCGCCGAACGTGTATAGCGCCGCGGATAGCATGGCGAAGATGTTGGCGAGGCGCGAGGCGGCAAAGTAGATTCCTGCGGTCGCCGGATCCAGCATCCAATAGACGAGAATGACGTCGAAATACTGGTTGGCGACCTCAAGGATCGATGCGAGCCAGAAGTGAAGGGCGCTCGATCGCCAGCGGGCCGTCTCGGAGCGCGCCGGCGTGCCGCGCAAATCCGGCAGCACTCGCGCGATCGAAACGATCTGCGCAACCAGGCCCGCCGACATGGCCATCGTCATCGCCGCGAACAATTCGGCGGGATCGAGTTGCCGATGGCCGAGCAGCATGGCGAGCAGGAACAGGACGACGATGACCCGCCAGAAGAACTCGCGATTTCCTTCGCCCATGAGAATGCTGACCAGCGAGCGTGCGATCTGGCTGCCAAGCATCACGCCGGCATTGACGGCGGTATAGGCCGACACCGCAAGGATCAGCAGCCACCAGTCGCCTCTCACGCTCGCCGCGACGGCGATCCCGCCGATCACGATCAGCATTGCGACCGAGGCGATCTTCAAGCTTGACAGGAGGACACCTTTGGTAAGGTCCGGCCGGCCGGCGACCTGGTACTCGTTCAGGAATCGCACCAGCAAGGATTCCTGTCCGACCAGTCCCACGACGGCTGCGATCTGGGCCACCGAAAGCCAGGTCGCAAAGATGCCGAAGCCATCAGGCGACATGGTTCGTGCCGCCAGCGAGAACAATGCAAACGCGAGCACGCCGCTGCCAACCTTGAGAAGGATGGTCCCGACAACACCGCGCGTGACATCGCGCCGCATGAACTGGAGGATGGATTCGATCATGGAAGGGGACATGTTCCGATACAGGCGACAGCCTAGCATGCCGAAAAATCGTGAGTGTTAATGGACGGCTCGCAAGATCGCGCCGGTCGCGACGGTATCGCGGTTACGCCGGTGCTTCACTCTGGAACATCGTCGTCCCCATTGTCCCAAACAATGCAAAGTCCGGCTCGATCGACTGACGGCATAGCGCCGCATCGACGACCGAAAGAGGCGAGATCAGCCGTTTGAGTGCGGAATGGCTCGCGGGGATCGGCCGCCGAGACGGAATCCGGAATTAACAGAGCACCCCGAGCAAGACGCGTGCCGCGATGGCGGCAGCGAGCCCGGTACTTCCGGCGTTAACCTCAATCTCCGGAAATGATCGCCCTTGGCTCTGTGATGCGACATCAGGCGAGAGAATTGCACTGGAAGCGTCGTTAGCCGCGGGAGCAGGAGCCATGACAACGGATAGAACCGGGCCGATCGATGAGGGCGGGACCGCACTGATCGTCTCGGACATCGCTATTGTCGGCGGCGGCCTTGCGGGATCGCTTGCAGCGGCCGTGCTGGCGCGGGCAGGGCATCGCGTTGCTCTCGTCGACAAGCGGGCGGTCTATCCGGACGAGTTCCGGGTGGAAAAGATCGGCGGGCATCAGCTGCAGTTGCTCCGCAAGCTGGGCTTCCTCAGCGCGCTCGACGGTGTCGCTTGCCGATATGATCGGGTGCTCAATATCCGGGAGGGCAAAGTGGTCGATGTCAGCGTCGGCCAGGCTTACGGATTTCCCTATGCCGATCTCATTGCCATGGCGCGCAGCCAGATACCCGATCCATCCAACCTGATCGTCGACGAGGTCACGGCGATTAACAGCAGCGACGACGTCCAGCATCTCGAACTGGCCTCCGGACGGCGCGTGACGGCTCGCCTCGTTGTTCTCGCCACCGGCATGGCGGGAGTCCTGGGTTACAAGCTCGGCATCAGGCGGCGCGTGCTGGCCGAGCGCCATTCGGTTTCCTTCGGCTTCACGATCGCTCGCAAGGACGGTAGCCCGTTCGATTTCGAGGCGTTGACCTGCTACGGCGAACGCACGGCGGACGGCATCGACTATCTCAGCCTGTTTCCCGTCCGTGCTGGCATGCGAGCGAATCTCTTCATGTTCCGAGATCCGACCGATCCGATCATGCGCGAATTGCGTCGTGAACCGGAAGCGACGGTTTTGCGCCTGCTGCCGGGATTGCAGTCCTACCTCGGCGATTTCCGCGTGACCGACCGGGTCCAGAATTGGGTGATGGATCTGACTGTGGTCGAGGGACATCTCCAGCCCGGCGTCGTGCTCATCGGCGATGCGTTCCAGACCAACTGTCCCGCCGCCGGCACGGGCGTCGCCCGCCTGTTGGTGGACGTCGACCGTCTTTGCACCGAATACGTGCCGCGGTGGCTCATGACCGCAGGCATGGGCCGGGAGAAGATTTCGCAATTCTATTCCGATCGCGATAAGATCGCGGCGGATCAGCAGTCGCTGAAGATGGCGCGCTTCCGCCAGGCCCTGACATCCCGCAACGATATCGGCTGGGACGTGCGGCGACGGTTGCACTTCCTGCGGCGCAGTCTTGCACACCGCGTCGATCAAATGAATCCGGGCTGGCTCGGACGTGTCCGCGGCGCGTTACGCGCCTAGGCTCTGCTCCGCTGCGCCTGCCGCCGGTCAGCGCGTCGGAGTTGGGGTGCGGGCGGGCTGGAGCCTCAAATCCGACAGCCGCTTGGCCGCCAGCTTGAGCCAGGGAGCCTGCTTCAGCGCGAAGAGGGCGATGGCGCCTGCGGTGCTGCCGACCTGCGTGACCGCCCACATCGGCGAAGGCTGCCCGCCGAACAATTTCTTGTATGGCTCGTCGCCTATGGTGAAATCGAGCATCTGATCTCCGCGCTCGATACAATCCCGCGCCACTTGTTCGAACATCAACGCGCCGAGGGACTGGCTCTTGTAGCCCGCGATATCGAAGGCGCTCATGATGATGAGGAAGCTGCCCCGGTGGCACAGTCCAAGCACGGCGGCAATCACCTCGCCGTCCATCTTCATGGCATAGACGCGGACGAAGGAGCCCATGCCACGAAGGGCGACGTCGGAATAGAAGCCGTAGTATTCGGGGCGCTGAAGCAGATCTCCGTCGCCCTGTGCGTGAAAGCGCGGGCCGCGAAACTTCTTCATCACGTCCATCGCATCGAGCACGGCGGCGCTGTCGCCGCAGCATGAGAAGCTCAATGCGCCTTTCTTCTGCAGCTGACGATACTTCTTTGCGAGCTCCTTCTGATAGGAGCGATCCATCGCGCTGGCCCGCCATTGCTCGAACGGCGCGACGAGAACCGTGGCGTAGGCATTGGTGTCCATTGATACGCGGCGGGACGTGGCCAGGAGGTTTTCGATCGGAAGCCGTGCGTCGGGCAGCTTGGCTATTCGGAGCAGATCGAAAGGGCGGACGAGGCGCCGAATCTGCGCGCATGCAGCGACGTCATCGAGCAGTTGCGAGAACACGTCCGGGCTGCAAACCGGCGCCAGATAGTCGGAAACGCGGAGGTCGGCGAATTCGACGGTTCGTATCGGACCGCGCCGGATCCGGAGCAGGGGCAGCACCATCGCAAGGACCCCCGTCGCGCGGTAGCGGACCACGACGACTAAAGCTGTCGCACCCGCTTCCGGCGCAAGCCTGGTGTAGAGGCTGTGCAGCCAGATCGGATGCTGGAACGCAGTGGCGGCCGAGCGATCAAACAGCTCTGCATATTCCGGAGACAGAAAGTCGAACGACTGCTCGATGACGATGTCGAACGTGTTGCTAAGCTTGTTCATGCGCAATCAGAGAAACCAAATCATTCGCGAGCGTCGGTCGAGCCGTAGCTGCGCTTATAGCAAGGTCGTTACGGGTCAGACACCGGCAGCGTGCGATTTGCATCAATGCGTTCAACCATGTTCGTATCGTTACCAAACTCTTAAGATAGCTGAGATGGATATACTTGGGGCTTCAAGATCGACTCGCGCCAGCAAACAGTTAGTTGCGGTGGACCGTCGACCTCGGCAAGAATTGCGACGCAGATCGTGCGGCCACTGCTGCCCCCACAGTGCAGGGCAGCGATCTCGTTGCATGGATTTTCGAGACCTCTCATTCATGCAAGATGATCAGGTCGGTCCCGAATACGCAGAAGATGTCCCTTTCACGGCGAGAACTGCTCGATATGGCGGCGTGCCTCGCGGCGCTGGCTGCCTGGCCCGGTGGTGCAACCGCCGACGATTACCCCTCCCGCTCCATCAAGCTGGTCATTCCCTATTCGGCTGGCGCCGCGGGTGATCAGATCGGCCGTCCCTGGGCCGACAAGGTCGCTCCGCTGCTGGGGCAGGTCCATGTCGAGAATATCGGCGGCGCCGGCGGTGCGATCGGCTCCGCCGCGGTGGCGCAGAGCGCGCCGGACGGCTACTCGCTTCTGCTCGGCAATGGCAGCACCCAGGTGACGATTCCGTTGTCGTCGGCGCAGCCTGCCTACGATGCGGTTCGCGATTTCCGCGCCATCTACCGGCTGATTACAAGCACGCTTGCATTCGCCGTTCATCCGTCCCTGCCGGTGAAGGATCTGCGGGAGCTGGCAGCTTTCGCAAAGGCTAATCCGGGCGGGCTTACCTACGGCACTCCCGGGGTCGGCACCGGCAATCATCTCGTCGGAGAGATGTTCAGGCAGCAATCGGGTCTTGCGGCGGATTTGGTCCACGTCCCTTACCGGGGCATGGGGCCCGCGACCAGCGATCTCGTCAGTGGCGAGATCAACTCGGTCATTGCAGTGGTCTCGAGCCAGATCCTGCAATTGCACTCTGCGGGCAAGCTGCGGCTGATCGCCGTGACGAGTGACCGCCGGTTGAGTGGTGCGCCGGAAATTCCGACGGTCATCGAATCCGGCATGCCCGGCCTCAGATATGCCGGCTGGTTTGGCTTGTTTGCCCCAAGAGCGACCCCGGACGCGATCGTGGAGCGGATCGCTGCGGCAACCCGCACGGCGATGGCTGATCCTCAGTTGCAGGAAAGCTATCGCTCGCAAGGTCTGGAGCCGGACATCGATTCAGGCCCCGATAAATTTCAGCGCCTCGTCGAGGACGAACTCACCCGCCTGACTCCCATCGTCAAGTCGATCGGTTTCAAGCGCGACTGAGCGCTTCTCAGAGACGCACCCCGGTCGTAGCAAACGCCTGCGCGACGGGCTCCTGGACGCGGTTCAAGATCAGCATCCCCGCAATCGCAATCACCAAGGCCGCGACGCAGCCAAGCCAAAAAGCCTTCATCCTCAGCCTCCCGATTGGACCAGCAAGCCATCTATACGACACGGCTTGTCGCGAGCAAGCTCGTTGATCGCTCCAAGGCTTCCGCGATCCTATGGGCTCTTGAACACGGGATCGGCGGAAAACGCATCGCCCATCAAGCCAAGGGACTGAAGCCCGGCGCTATTCAAATCGACTTCCAAGATTGCGAGCAGCAGCGCGAGCACGACGGCAACGAGGAGGAGGAAAGGCGAGGCTTCTCGCGCGGCGGGATCTTGCAGGCCATCAATGGCACGAAGAACGCGCAGCCGCGCAATCATCCGCAGAATTGGCCCCATTCGCCCCTGCATGCCGTCTTCCTTGACGTGAGCAGCCAGAATCTAGTGTCCGGGCGATCGGCATTCAAGGCGGAGGATGCGCGAGCCGGCTGTTGCGCTGCACGCTTCGGAACGGAAGGAGGGCTTGCAAGTTCTTGCGAGTGAGTAACCGGATCGGAGACCTTGCGTGAGATTAACGAGAACGATTTTGTGCTTCGCAGCACTTTGCTTTGCTGGGAGCGCCCTGGCCCAGCCCGCGCAAACCAACCCCTCGGCGACGCAAACCCCTCCTGAAACGAAGGGCCAAGCGCAGCCGCAAGGTTGGACGGGCCCGATCAATACAGGTTCGGGTGGTGCGCCGGCGGAAAGCCCCCAGGGCCAGAGTCCGCCTGGAATGCAGGCCGCTCCCCAGGGATCCTCCAAGACCACGACGGCACCGCCCAAGTAGACCGGCCCCGGATATTCATTTCCGTTGCCTGTTCTGGCAATCTTGAGAGCGTGAATGTCAGCAGGGCGGCCAGGAATGAACAAATCGCCTTGGTGCACGAAGGTCGCCGCGGCGCTGTGGGTCATCTTTGCCGCATCGTCCGTGCACGCCGACATGGTCGGACACGGCGGCCCCATACGGGCTCTTGCCATTTCGCCGGATGGGGACAGCCTTCTCTCCGGCAGCTTCGACACGAGGGTCATCCGCTGGTCGCTCAAGACCGATACCGCAGAGCAGGTGCTGCGGTATCATGCTGATGGCGTCAATGCCGTCGCCTTCTTGAAAGACGGCCGCATGGTCACGGCCGGCGCCGATGCCCGAATTGCGGTGTGGACGGCGGGCCGGCTGGAGCCGGACCGGGTGCTGGAGGGACACGTCGCTCCGATCGCGGCGCTTGCTGTGTCGCCCGATGGGTCGCTTCTCGCGTCGGCTTCATGGGATCGGACCGTGCGGCTCTGGTCGCTATCGGACGGCACGTCCCGCGCGCTCGAAGGGCATACGCAGAACGTCAACGGCGTCGCTTTCCTGCCGGACGGCAGACTTGTCAGCGTCGGCTACGATTTTGCGCTGCGAATCTGGCGTCTGTCGGATGGCCAGCCGGAAATCCTGACGTTGCCGGCGGCGCTGAACGCGGTGGCCGTGGCGCCGGATGGTGAAATCGTCACAGGCGCGGTCGACGGCAAGCTGCGCATGCTGAGCACCGACGGCAAGATCAGCGGCGAGGTCGCGGCCAGCCCGACGCCGGTGGTGGCCTTGACGATGCCGGCGGACGGCGCATTGATCGCTGCGGCCGGCATCGGCGGCACAGTTGCGATCATCGATAGCAAGTCGCGCAAGCTGCTGCGCACGCTGGTTGGGCCCGGGCAGCCGGTGTGGTCGGTCGCCTTCCTTCCAGACCGCGAGACACTGATGACGGGTGGTGCGGACGGCAGGATCAGGCGCTGGAATGCGCGCACCGGCGATCCCGTCGGCTCAGGTCTGATCGGTACACCGGCCGATCCGCTCGCGGCCTATGCCGGCGATCATGGCGCCGATGTATTTCGGGCGTGTGTTGCCTGTCACACGCTCTCGGACAAGGAGGTGCAGCGTGCGGGCCCGACGCTTGCAGGACTATATGGCCGCAAGATCGCTTCGCTCCCGGGATATCGCTTCTCCGATGCGCTGAAGAGGATGGATATCGTCTGGACACCGGAGACGGTCGCAAGACTGTTCGAAATTGGGCCGAATACCTACACCCCCGGCACCAAGATGCCGGAGCAACGCATCGGTTCGGCCGAGGACCGCCGTGCGCTGACCGACTTCTTGGGCCGCGCGACGTCGCGATAGCGGCCCCTTCCGACCTTGCGAAGATGTCTGTTCGTCTTGTTTAGTCCTTGCCGTTGCGTTGGCGTAGATAGTCGTCCGTCGTCCGTGGCGGGGTTCGTTCCGGAACGCCCTTGAACGGATCGAATTGCTGTTCGCTCATGACGATGACGCGACAGTCTGCGCACATCCTGAGTGCCTCGATCCGCTTGTCGCCGGCCGGATACATCCAGTGCCGGCCTTCGAGCTTGGCAGCGATGCGGTCGATCGTGCTCTTCACGCCGAATGGCGTGCCGCAGCGGACGCAGAGTGCGGGCTCCTCTTCCTTGACAATCACGGCGGGAGCACGCGCGGCGCGGAAATCGATCTGCGGCTTGAGGCTGATGACCTTTTCCGGGCAGGTGCTCTGGCACAGGCCGCATTGCACGCAGGCATCCTCGATGAATTTCAGCACGGGCCGCTCGGGATCATCGCGCAGCGCGCCGGTCGGGCAGGCGGAGACGCAGGAGAGGCACAACGTGCAGCCATTGGTGTCGACGGTGATTGCGCCCACCGGTGCACCTTGCGGCAGGGGGATCACGTCGACCGGCTGCGGCGCCAGTCGGTGCAACTCGCCGAGGGCGAACCGCAAGAGGTCGCGCCGCTTGCCGACGGTCTTGAAGGTCGCGGGCGTCGCGACCGCGGCGAGCGTGCCGATATCAGTCAAATGCTCGCCGAGTGCATCGGGATCATCCGTTTCGATGGTGGCGAGGCGACGGCCCGCAAATCCAAGGCCGCCGAGGATCGCTTCGGCCATCGCGATCGTCTGCGTTAGTCCGGTCACGTCGTGGCGCGGCTTGGCGCGAAGCAGGAAGCGCACGGCGGATACGCCATAGGCGAAGGCGCCGACGATCGCCTCCAGCCCCACCTGCGTGAGCTCGTTGACGGCAAAGGGGAGCACGTTCGCCGGCAGGCCGTCGCCGTGCCGCGCGAGGGCCTCGATCAGAGGCGTGCCGTGCGATCCGTCATGAAAAAGCAGCACTGCATCCGCGCCACCGGCCTCGCGATAGGCGAGCAGCATGGCGCGAATTTTCTGGAGCTGTGTATCGGCGGGCGGCAGCGCGTAGGAGACCGCGCTGGTCGGGCAGGCAGCCGCGCACTGGCCGCAGCCCGCGCAGATGTTCGGATCGATTGCGACATGATCGCCGGCGGGGGTGATCGCCCCGGTCGGGCAGAGATCGAGGCAGCGATGGCAGCCCGTGCGCTTCGAGCGCGAATGGGCGCAAAGAGCGGGCGCAACGTCGACATATTTCGGCTTGTCGAAGCTGCCGACGAGATCGCGCGCACTCAGCACGGCGCGCAGCACCGCGGCGGGATCTTTCGGGTCGGCGCGAAGATAGCCGTCGCGCAGGTCGTGGGCGGGAAACAGCGGCAAATCGCCGGAAAGATCGAGCACGATATCGCAGCGCGAGGTGACGCCGCTTCGCGGCGGGTCCAGCACGAAACGATCGCGCGAGGAGGGGCGGGGACGCGCATAGTCGTCGATGGCAAGTTCGAACGCGCCGAAATGTCCCTTCGCGGAGCGGATCGTACCCTTCACGATCGGGAACACCGTTGCAGCCGGCGCGACCGCGTCATCGAGCTGCTTCAGCATCACCGTGACGTCGAGGTGATCGGCAAGCAGGCGGCCGGCCTCGATCGCAGCCTCATCGCGGCCGTAGATCAGGATCACGCCCTCACTCGACAAGGTGACGAGCGGATAGTCCGGGGCCGGGATGGAGGCGGCTGCGAGCAGGGCGGCCATTTTTGCGCCAGAGCGCGCGCCGTCGCGCGACCAGCCGGCCGTTTCGCGGATATTGACGAAGTTGATTGCATCAGGCCGTTCGGCGGCCTCGTCCGAAAACTGCGCTGCCTGCTGCGTGCAGCCGACCGTCAACGCGCCTTCTGCCGCGGCAGTCTTGCGGAAATGATCGAGCTCCGCACCGCAAAGGTGGCGAAAGCTCTTGACGTCGCAGTTCGGGCATCCGCGCCGGATCGCAGCCACGTCGAGACGCATCGTGTCTTCGCACGAGCAGATCAAGACGGTCTTCGCTGGCTGCTCCAGGTTAGTCTCTCCGCCATTCGGACGCCGACGACGGACTCGCGCCGGCCCTTCGCCTCGTATAGACATTATCGATCGGGAAGAAAAGGAAAGCGGAGGACGGCCTGCCGTCGACCCCAGTGAGCCATGTTTCCGTGGCGGAACCGATTCACCTGCCGCCGCCGTTCACGTTGGTGCGGCTGCGCGAGAGTGGCGACGCTTTTGCCCATGCATGCCGCATTGCACCGGAGAGCGGCGCCGGAACGCTGGTCTATGTTGGCCGCTTCGACCTGGCAGAGTTCGCCGTGGTGCTCGAGCCGGCCGAGCCGTTACGCAGCGCGCGGCGCGCGTTCTACGCGGGTATGGTCGCGCTCACGGATGCGCTTCGCGCCTATGCGCCGCCGAGCAAGCCCATCACGATCGGCTGGCCGGATGCGGTCAGGGTCGACGGGGGGCTGGTCGGCGGCGGCCGGATGGGCTGGCCTTCCGCCGCCGGCGAGGATGCGCCGCCGCCCTGGCTGGTATTCGGGGCCATGATCCGGACGATTGCCATCAACGATGACGATCCAGGCGTTCACCCGCTGGCCTCGGCACTCGACCAGGAAGGCTTTGGCGAAGCTGGCGCGGCGCAGATCACGGAGAGCTTCGCCCGGCATCTGATGCTGGCGCTGGACGGATGGCGGGTCGACGGCTTTGACAGCGTCGCGCGCGACTATCTTACGCGGGTGCCGCGTGAAAGGCAGGCAGTTCAGCGCATTGATGATTGCGGCGATGTCCTGACGCGCCGCATCGGGACGGACATGATCGAACGAAGCGACCTCGTCCAGGCGCTCGCAAAGCCGTCCTGGCTTGATCCGGCCCTCGGAGGACCACGCCTGTGAAGCTCCTGCGCACCATCGCGCTCGATCCCTCCGACACCTTCGTGTTCGACATGGCGGCGGAGCCAGGCGAATGGGCCGTCTCCGGCGCTTTCCGCTTCTGGGAATGCGACGGCGCGAAGCTCGAGGGCAAAGCGCGGGCGGCGTTTCGCGGTGGTTTCCTCGGGGTGCAATCCTGGGGCTGGTCGACGCTGGCGCAGATCGTTCCGGCGACCGAAGACGATTACCATAACCTGGTCGATCTCCTGGCGAGGCAACTCGTCGATCGTTTCGGCGCGCCCGACATGGCGGCAGCGAAGGCGGCTGCGGAAGAGGAGGTGGCGTTCGCGCAGTCCCTCTGCAGCCATCCGATCAGCTCGCTTATTGCAGTGCATCGCACCTCGATCGATG
Source organism: Bradyrhizobium sp. LMG 9283 (assembly GCF_045571415.1). Taxonomy (NCBI): domain Bacteria; kingdom Pseudomonadati; phylum Pseudomonadota; class Alphaproteobacteria; order Hyphomicrobiales; family Nitrobacteraceae; genus Bradyrhizobium; species Bradyrhizobium sp. LMG 9283. The sequence goes on along the minus strand of NZ_CP120691.1, from coordinate 5,600,037 downwards.
GCGAAGTCCGCGAGTCCTTCCGCCGGCTGCAACTCCGGGAAGGGCAGGGGCACGGCAAGGCGTTCTCGTTCATGGAAGTTGAAGATGACGTCCAGCCTGACGGCGATCTCAGGCTTACGGATCTGGGCCGGGAGCCGACCGTCAGATGAACGATTTCTGGATCGCCTGTGGCCATCATCTGCTCGATCGCGAAGAGGGCGGTGGGCTCCGTGTCACGGATGAGTTCCTCAAGGCCTATTTCGCCCGTCCCGAGCTGATGCCGCCGGACGATGCCTGCCCGATCGAACGCCGGCTGCACAGCGAATTGCTCGCCGACCCGCGCCAGGCGGTCGGCGCCGGCGAAATCGCCGGGATTGCCGATGCCGATGCCCGGGAGAATTGGCAGTTCGTGCTGGCCTTTCGCGATCTTCTGTTGCGGCATCCGACGCTCGAAGCCGCCTATCTTGCATCGGTGCGATCCGGGGCGAACGATCTGCCGCCGCTGTTCGTCAACCAGCTCGTGCACGTCATCCTGCGGAACGCGCTCGATGGCTGCGACGATCCGTTCGTGCTGCGCGCGGCCGAATTGTTCTTCCGGACCCAGCGCATCCTTCCGCATGAGCACGCCCTGTTGCTCGGCGACGAGGAGATCGTCGGCGGCCGGAGCCCGACACCGGTGCTCTCTCTGATGTCGATGCTGGGCGCCACCACCGATGCGGTGGTCGACGTGTTGAGCGAGGAGAATGCCGAGGCCTATTGGCAGCGCAGCGATCAGTTCGACATGGCCCTCGACCTCACGGCGGGCGGCCGCGGACCGGCTGCGCTGGCGCAGGCGATGACGCGCTGGGTCTCCCATCTGCTCGGCATCGACATCGTGATCGAGCCGCTGCGCGCGCTGCACGAGGCAAAGCTCACCTGGTATGTCGGGCTCGATGCCGATGCCACGAGGCTTGGCGACCGTCTGTGGCACGGCGACGAGCTCGGCGAGCGCGACGCCGATCGTGTGCTCGCGCTGTTCCGGCTGACATTTGCGGATTCAAGACGTGCGCTTGACGACGTCGGGGGTGAACCGGTCTACCTGATCCTGTCGACGACGGCGGATCAGAAGCTCCGGATGAAGCCGCAGAATCTTCTGACCGGGCTGCCGGTGAAATGCCTGGAGATGGTGACATGAGCCCAGCGGCGTTGCCGTCCCTCTCAATTGCCGTCGGTGTCGTGGTCGAGCGACGCAAGGCCGATTCGCCGTGGGTCGATTTCATCTGGCGCGGAATTGCCGTCCTGCCGGACGAGCCGGTGACCCAACCCTGGACCGTTCTTCGCGAGCAGGACGGCACGACCCTGTTCTATGCCGGAAGTGCGACCGTCGATCTCTATCCGTCCGAGACGGCGCGCTATCGCGACAATCTTGCCTCGGGCAGCCCGAGCATCTGGACCGTGCTGTCGCCCTCGGAAGGCCCCTGGCCCTATGCTCTTGCCGCGGTGACCGCCGACCCCGCAGAGGGCGAAGGCTTTACCGAAGCCGCCGACAATCTCGTCGAGGCCGTGCCGATGCCGGAGGTGCTGCGCGAGGTGATTGAAAGCTTCGTGGCCGAGCACCATGTCGAGCGGGAATTCGTCAAGCGCAAGCAGCGCCGCGCCGACCCGGAGGCGCTGGCGCGGCGCGAACATGAAAGCGGACAGGAATGAGTGAGGAGGAATTCCTTGCACGTTGGTCCCGCCGCAAGCGCGAATCGCGCGCGGAGCCGACCAAGCCTGCCGCGGCGCAGCCCACGCCGCCGTCCGAGGCCAAGGACGACGAGAGCGAGTTCGATCTCTCGAGTCTGCCGTCGATCGACGAAATCAATGCGGCGACCGACATCACTGCCTTTCTCAGCAAGGGTATTCCTCGGGAGTTGAGCCGTGCGGCTCTTCGCCGCGCCTGGGCGACCGACCCCGCCATCCGCGACTTCGTCGGGCTTGCGGAGAATGCATGGGACTTCAACGATCCGACGGCCACGCCGGGTTTTGGACCACTGGATTGCTCGTCGGAGGAACTGGCCGCACTGGTCGATCGCATTCTCGGCGGCGTCGGCGAGGTGGCCCAGTCTCTCCCCGAGGCGTCGATCGAAACGGCGGATTCCTCGGCGGAATCGCAGCACGCCGAAGCGACAGTGGTTTCCAATGTCGTTGAACCGCCGGATGAGATGGAGCACCTCGCAATCCCTGTTGCAGTGCAACCGGCAGTGGTAGACAGATCTGCGGAATCTGCCGAGCCCGTCAGGCCCCGTACGCACGGTGGTGCACTGCCGCGCTGAGCGACTCGACCAAAGGCTATAGGCCCAGGCTATGGCAGGCGATTGACGGTCCGTGGAACCGGGATTACGCTGCCTACTGCTTTGTAACAAAAGCGATAATCAAGCAGACGGGACTTGGATGGGAGGTCCACGTGCGTGATGACGGGCTTGATCGCGCGATCGACGCCGCAGGCGGCATTGCTCAGCTTGCGCGCAAAATAGGCATCAGCCAGCCCTCCGTATCCAATTGGACCCGCGTGCCCGCACAACGGGTGGTTGCAGTCGAATCCGCCACCGGCGTTTCCCGGAATGATCTGCGGCCCGATCTCTACGGCGAACAAGCCGGCTCCGCCGAGCTCGTCGACCCCATCGATGCGGCGCGCGCGCAGGAATACGCACTGCTGGCGGTGCTGCTGTCCGCGCCTCCGTCGAAACGTCTGCTCGATCAGCTCGCTGCGTTGAGCGGTGACGCGACGCGCCTCGGGCGCGCGCATGCGGCGCTGGCCGACGCCGCTGCAAGTGCCGTCGCAGCGAAAGTCGAACGGGAATATTTCGATCTGTTCGTCGGGCTCGGCCGCAGCGAATTGCTGCCCTATGCCTCCTATTATCTCACGGGCTTTCTCAATGAACGGCCCTTGTCGCGCCTGCGCGGCGACCTGACGACGCTCGGCATCGAGCGAGCCGCCAACAATTCCGAACCCGAGGATCACGCCGCCATCCTGTGCGAGATCATGTCGGGCCTTGCCGGCGGCCGCTTCGATGCCTCGCCCGAGACGCAGCGCGCCTTCTTCGAAAAGCATGTGTCGCCCTGGATGGGGCGGCTGTTCGCAGACATCGAGAGCGCCGGGGATGCCCGTTTCTATCGAGCGGTCGGCGCGCTCGGCCGTACCTTCATCGAAATCGAGATGGAAGCATTCACATTCGCTAGCTGACCGAGACGCCTCGGTCCGGGAGAGATGCGATGAGTGACGAGATGAAAGCAAAGGTCGGACGCCGCGATTTCCTTCGCAAGGTCGGCTTGGGCACGGCCGGTGTCGGCGCGACGCTTGCGACGCCATTGGTCGGGTCCGCGCAGGCGGACAGCGAAAACAACGATGAGAAGCGCAAGGCGCGCTACAAGGAATCCGATCACGTAAAGGCTTTTTACCGCGTCAATCGTTATCCGGCTAAGGGAGGCTGACCGTGCTGATCAAGCGAACACACCAGCATTCCCCGCGCCAGGGCTCCGTTGTCGAGTCCGTTGCGGGGCAGGCCGGCGGTCTCGACCGCCGCAGCTTCCTGCGCAAATCCGGTGTTGCCGGCGGCGCGCTTGCTGCGCTTGGCACTATGCCGCTCGGAAGCGTGCGCAAGGCGGAAGCGGCTCAGGCCGGTCCGCTCACCGCAGGCGCGACCATCCGCAAGAGCATCTGCACGCATTGCGCGGTTGGCTGCACGGTGACGGCCGAGGTCTTGAACGGCGTATGGATCGGCCAGGAACCCAGTTGGGATTCGCCGATCAATCGAGGCTCGCATTGCGCCAAGGGCGCTTCGGTACGCGAACTCGTGCACAGCGAGCGACGGCTGCGCTATCCGATGAAGCTCGTGGGCGGGCAGTGGACACGCGTGTCCTGGGACACCGCGATCAACGAGATCGGAGACAAGATTCAAGCCGTACGCGAGAAGTCGGGCCCCGATTCCGTCTATTGGCTCGGCTCGGCCAAGATGACCAACGAAGGCGCCTACCTGTTCCGCAAGCTCGGTGCGTTCTGGGGGACCAACAACACCGATCACCAGGCTCGCATCTGCCATTCCACTACCGTCACCGGCGTAGCCAATACCTGGGGCTACGGTGCGATGACCAACAGCTACAATGATATCCGCAATGCGAAGACACAGGTCGTCTTGGGCGGCAATCCGGCCGAAGCGCATCCCGTATCGCTGCAACATCTGCTCGAGGGCAAGGAGCTGCAAAAGGCCAACTTTGTCGTCATCGACCCGCGCCTGACGCGCACGGCCGCGCATGCGACCGAATATGTGCGGATGCGGCCGGGCACCGACATCCCGGTGCTGTACGGCATGATGTGGCACATTCTCCAGAACGGCTGGGAGGACAAGGAGTTCATCCGGCAGCGCGTCTATGGTTTCGACGACGTCAAGAAAGAGGTCGAGAAGTGGCCTCCGGAAGAAGTCGAGCGCGTCACCGGTATTCCGGGCGAGCAGCTCAAGCGCGTCGCCAAGATGTTCGCCACCGAGAAGCCGGCAACCCTCATCTGGGCCATGGGCCAGACCCAGAAAACCGTCGGCACCGCCAACGTGCGGGCGAGCTGCATCGCGCTCCTGATGACCGGCAATGTCGGTAAGGCCGGCGCAGGCGCCAACATCTTCCGTGGCCATGACAACGTGCAGGGCGCGACCGATGTCGGGCTCGATATCGTCACGCTGCCGTTCTACTACGGCCTCGCCGAAGGCGCCTGGAAGCATTGGTCGCGGGTCTGGGAGGTCGACTACGACTTCCTGAAGTCGCGCTTCGACTCCAAGCAGATCATGGAAACTCCCGGCATTCCGCTGACCCGCTGGTTCGAGGCGGTGACGCTGCCCAAGGATCAGGTCGCGCAGAAGGACAACGTGAAGGCGGTGTTCGTGCAGGGACACGCCTCCAACAGCATCACCCGCATTCCTGAGTCCCTCAATGGTCTGAAGGCGCTCGAGCTGCTCGTCATTGCCGACCCGCACCCGACGACCTGGGCCTCGCTTGCCGTCGAGGCGGGCCGCAAGGATGGCGTCTACATTCTGCCGGTCGCCACGCAATTCGAATGCAAGGGGTCGCGCGTCGCCTCCAACCGCTCGCTGCAATGGGGCGAGCAGATCGTGAAGCCAATCTTTGAATCGAAGGATGATCTCGAGGTTATCTATCTGATGGCGAAGAAGCTCGGCTTCGCCGACCAGATGTTCAAGAAAATCAAGGTCGAGAACAATCTTCCTGAAGCGGAGGATGTGCTGCGCGAGATGAATCGCGGCAGCTGGTCGACCGGCTATTGCGGGCAATCGCCCGAGCGCCTGAAGGCGCACATGAAGAACCAGGCCAAGTTCGATATGCTGACGATGCGGGCGCCGAAGGACGATCCCGAGGTCGGAGGCGACTATTACGGTCTGCCCTGGCCGTGCTGGGGGTCACCGGAGGTCAAGCATCCCGGCACGCCGCTGCTCTACAACACCAATCTGCACGTGATGGACGGCGGCGGCACGTTCCGGCCGCGGTTCGGCATCGAGCGCGAGGAGAAGCTGCCGGACGGCACGACCCGGAAGGTGAGCCTGCTTGCGGACGGCTCGTACTCGTTGGGGTCGGGAATTCAGGACGGCTACCCGGAGTTCACGCTGGCGAGCCTGAAGAAGCTCGGCTGGGACACCGAGCTCACCGAAGCGGAAATGGCGGTGATCAACAAGATCAATCCCGCCAATCCGGACACGGTGTCGTGGGCGCTCGACCTGTCGGGAGGCATCCAGCGCGTCGCGCTGGCGCATGGCTGCGTTCCCTACGGCAACGGCAAGGCGCGCATGAATGCCTTCGGCTTGCCCGATCCTATCCCTGTTCACCGCGAGCCGATCTACACGCCGCGCGTCGACCTCGTCGCCAAATATCCGACGCTGCCTGACGCCAAGCAGTTCCGGATGCCGAATATCGGGTTTTCCGTGCAGAAGGCAGCGGTGGAGAAGGGAATTGCAAAACAGTTCCCGCTCATCCTGTCGTCCGGTCGTCTGGTCGAATATGAGGGCGGCGGCGAGGAGACCCGAACCAACCCGTGGCTCGCCGAATTGCAGCAGGACATGTTCATCGAGATCAATCCTGCCGATGCCGCCGAGCGCGGTGTCAAGGACGGTAGCTGGGTTTGGGTCACCGGTGCCGAGAACAATTCCAGGGCGAGGATGAAAGCGCTCGTCACCGAGCGCGTGGGCAAGGGCGTTGCCTGGATGCCATTCCACTTCGGCGGCTGGCTCGCGGGCAAGGATCTTCGCGGCAATTACCCGAAGGGCACCGACCCGATCGTGCTCGGCGAAAGCGCCAACACGATCACGACCTACGGATATGACCCCGCGACGGGCATGCAGGAGCCCAAGGTCACTCTCTGCCAAATCGCGGCGGCTTAGGAGTAACGACGATGGCACGTATGAAATTTCTCTGCGACGCCGATCGCTGCATCGAGTGCAACGCTTGCGTCACCGCCTGCAAGAACGAGCACGAGGTGCCCTGGGGCATCAACCGGCGCCGCGTTGTCACCCTCAACGACGGCAAGCCAGGCGAGCGCTCGATCTCGATGGCCTGCATGCACTGCACGGACGCGCCCTGTGCGGCCGTGTGCCCGGTGAACTGCTTCTACACCACGGCCGATGCTGTGGTGCTGCACTCCAAGGATCTCTGCATCGGCTGCGGCTATTGCTTCTACGCCTGCCCGTTCGGCGCTCCGCAATATCCGAAGGTCGGGAACTTCGGCTCGCGCGGCAAGATGGACAAATGCACCTATTGCGCCGGCGGCCCGGAAGCCGACGGCAGCAAGGAGGAGTACGAGAAATACGGTGCGAACCGGCTGGCCGAAGGCAAGCTGCCGCTGTGTGCCGAAATGTGCTCGACCAAGTCGTTGCTTGCCGGTGACGGCGAGATCATTGCGCAGATCTACAAGGAGCGCGTGATGAAGCGCGGTTACGGCTCGGGTGCCTGGGGCTGGAAGACGGCCTATCGCGAGACGATCGAATCCTGACGAAGGTCGCGCGAACATTGAGGAGGAGCTCATGGTGTCGTTTGCAAGGTTCGTTCGGCTGGCTGTCGGAGCTTGTGCATTACTCCTCCTCATCGTGGCAGTGCCGGCACCGCTGGGCGCGCAGCAGGTCAATCCGACCGCGAGCTCGGTCAAGGAGCAGCAGCTCCTGCAGGAGCTGAACCGGATCCAGGGTCGCGTCAGCATCCCTGATCAGAGGTCCGGCGTTCTCGAACAGCCGCAGGGGCGGCAATGGCGCGAGTTCCACAATGTCACGCTGCGCTGGATCGGCGGCATCGCGATCATCGGGATGCTGGCGGTGCTCGTGATCTTCTATCTGACCCGCGGCATGGTGCGGCTCGAAAGCGGACGGTCCGGCCGCACCCTCGTGCGCTTCAATATCTATGAGCGTTTCGTGCACTGGATGACCGCCACCTGCTTCATCATTCTGGCGATTTCCGGACTGAACATCACCTTTGGCCGACCGTTGCTATTGCCGCTGATCGGCTTCGAGAACTTCTCCGAATGGTCGCTATGGGCCAAATACGCCCACAATTATCTGAGCTTCCCGTTCACCATTGGCGTCGTCCTCATCCTGTTGATGTGGATCGGCGGCAATATTCCGAACAAGGTGGACGTCGAGTGGCTGAAGCGGGGCGGCGGCATCGTCGGGCATGATCATCCGCCGGCCTACCGCTTCAACGCCGGCCAGAAGGCGATCTACTGGATCGTCGTGATCGGTGGCGGACTGGTCGCTGCGAGCGGCTATGTCCTGATGTTCCCGTTCTACGGCACGGGGATCGAGGGCATGCAAATGGCCCAGATCGTCCACTCGATCGTGGCGGTCCTGTTCGTCGCGGCGATGATCGCGCACATCTATATCGGCACCATCGGCATGGAAGGTGCGTTCGAGGCCATGGGCTCGGGCGAAGTCGACGTCAACTGGGCGCGCGAGCACCATAGCCTCTGGCTCGACCAGCAGGCGGCGCGAACGGGACCGAACGACGGACAACCGCAACCGGCAACCGCGGCGGCCGAATAAGGCGAAGCACCGGCGCGGACGCTCCGATCTACCGAGGCGACTCTTTCGCAAACAAGACGGAGCGATCCTGCAGCTCCTGCTCGGGAAGCTTGTTCGCTTGGCCTGCCTGCATGTCTTGAATGGATGCCATGCCGTGCTGATCGACGTGCAACACTGCATGCGATCTGAGCACGTTGCTGGCCGCACCGGCGAGAAGCATGGCTGCAATGAGCGGGAGCATGAGGCGTTTCATGCGTATCTCCGTCTGCCATCTCCACCCGGCATGACGAATACATCCAGATTGTCCGATCGGATGTGAGCCACTTCACAGCGATCGGTTCCATAGCTGATGAAATCGCGCGCAACCTTCCTCCCTTAGAACAGCATTTGGCTTCGGTTCTTGCCGGCTTTCCGATCTGCCTGCTCGGACTTTGTCCAGTTGTTGCTCTTGCCAGTATGAGAGACTTTGATAAACGTCATACTGCCGGGTCGGATGGGTGGAGCGAGTGGCGAAGCGGATTTTGCGGGCGGTCGAGCCCGGGACGGTGGCGCTGCTCGGTGGACTCTTCGCGGCCAACATCGCCGCATGGGGCTGGGCCTTCGCGCTGTTCGGAGACCGGCCGACGGTGATCGCGACCGCACTTCTGGCCTGGGTGTTCGGTCTGCGCCACGCCGTCGACGCCGACCACATTGCGGCGATCGACAACGTTGTGCGCAAGCTGATGCATGCGGGTGATAGCCCGCGCAGCGTCGGGCTCTATTTCGCACTCGGCCATTCCACCGTCGTCGTGGTCGCGACCATGCTGCTTGCGCTAGGGGTGGTGAGTCTTGGCGGCGATAGCCTGCTCAAGGAGATCGGCGGCTTCGTCGGTACCTCGGTATCGGCGCTGTTCCTGCTCGCGATCGCGGCCATCAATCTCGTCATTTTCGCGGGCCTGTGGCGAACGTTTCGCGCGGCGCGCGAGCAGGGCGTTCACGATCCTGCGCAACTCGACGCGCTGCTGGCCAGCCGCGGCGTTCTCGCCCGCGCCCTCGGACCGTTGTTCCGCCTGGTTACGAAGCCCTCGCACATGTATCCGCTGGGATTCCTGTTCGGCCTCGGGTTCGACACTGCGACCGAGATTGGCCTGCTCAGTATTTCCGCGAGCGAGGCGGCGCGTGGGGCCGCGCTTGCCCATGTCCTGGTCTTTCCCGCATTGTTCGCAGCCGGCATGGCGCTGGTCGACACTGCCGATTCCGCGCTGATGGTGAGTGCCTATCGCTGGGCCTTCGTCGATCCCTTGCGAAAGCTCTGGTACAACCTCACGATCACCGCGGCCTCTGTCGCAGTCGCGCTGTTCATCGGCGGCGTGGAGGCGCTCGGGTTGGTCGCCGACCGTTTTGGCCTGTCCGGCGGCGCCTGGACGCTGGTCGAGGATCTCAACGAATCGCTCGCCAATGTCGGCTTCGCCGTGATTGCGCTGTTCGCGGTCGCATGGCTCCTCTCGGTCGTGCTCTATCGCCGCGTCTTCGCGAACGGCCGTCACGACGCCGCGACGAAAGTGTTGGAATCCGCCGATGCGACCTGAGTCCGGCCGTCGTGGAGGCGCGCTGACGGCACTCTCGAATGATCTGCCGTCACGGTTGATCGGACATCGTCAGCCGGTCGCGCGCTGGATGGCGCACCCTGCGCGGGGTGATGGCCGGCACGAGCGGGGGCGACTCGCCGGCGAGACGTAGTGCAAAATAAGCGATGGTCGCTTGAAGACCGTCCCTCAGTGCCACCCGCGGACGCCATCCCAGAATCTTCTCTGCGGCATCGATCACGGGCTTGCGCCGCTTGGGATCGTCCTTTGGTAGGGCTTCGAAGCGCAGCGGGGAGGCCGATTCAGTGCAGGCCAGCACTTCACGAGCGATCGCCTCGATCGTGACCTCGTGCGGATTGCCGAGATTGTATGGACCGGTGACCGAGGCGGGGCTCTCCATCAAAAGCTGAAGCCCCCGCACGAGATCGTCGATGAAGCAGAAGCTGCGCGTTTGCGTGCCTTGGCCGTAGATCGTGATCGGCTCTCCGCGCAAGGCTTGAACGATGAAGTTGGAGACGACGCGTCCGTCATTCTCGAGCATGCGCGGTCCATAGGTGTTGAAGATGCGAGCGACCTTGACCTCCGTCCCGTGCATGCGCCGGTAGTCGAACATCAGCGTCTCCGCGGCGCGCTTACCCTCGTCGTAGCAGGCCCGCGGCCCGATCGGGTTGACGCTGCCGAGATAGGATTCCGGCTGCGGATGCACCTCGGGGTCGCCGTAGACCTCGCTGGTGGAGGCCTGAAGGACCCGGGCGCGCTTCTGCCGCGCGAGTTCGAGCAAGTTGATCGAGCCGAGCACGCAGGTCTTCATCGTCCCGACCGGATCGGTCTGATAGTGCCGGGGGGAGGCCGGGCAGGCGAGGCTGTAGATCCGGTCGATATCGCCCTCGATCTCGATGGGGTCGCGAACATCATGCTCGACGAAACGGAAGTTCGGGTGATTGAGCAGCGGCCGGATGTTTTCGGCCGTCCCCGTGAACAAATTGTCGAGGCAGATCACCATGCTGCCGCGTTGCAGGAGCGCGTCACAAAGGTGCGATCCGATGAAGCCGGCACCGCCGGCGACCAGGACCGTCGGCGAGCGGCGGGAAGCGTGGATGCGGGTCTGGAGTGTCATGATCTGGCCTTTCATAGTTCGGCGACCTGCATGGGGCGAGCGACGGGAAGGGGCGCCGTCTTGCGGCGGCGCCGCACGGATGCCTCGGCGTAATAGGTCTCGAGCTGCCGGGCGCGATGGTCGGGGGTGTGATCGGCGAGAACCCGCCGCCGCGCGTTGTGAGCGATCGTGCGCCGTTGCTCCTCCGACATGTCGCGCAGGATCGCGATGACCTCGCGCGGGCTGGATGCCAGCAGGATTTCGCGCGACGGCGCGAAGATCGTCTCGATCCCGGGCCATCGGTCCGAGATCACGGGCGTGCCGCAGGCGGCGGCCTCGAACAACCGGACGCTCGGTGAGAAACCCAGCGTCCTCATGTCTGCGCGGGTGGCATTCAGGGAGAAGCGTTGCGCGGCGTAGAACGTCGGATGCTGCTTTGGCGGGAGGTGCTCGATCCGGGCAACGTTGGCGGGCCAGGCGATATGTTCGGGATACTGCGCGCCGGCGACGACGAATTGTTCCGACGGCAGCGAGCGCGCCGGTGCAAGCAGCAACTCGTCGAGAACCGGCTGCCGGTCCTCGCTGTAGGTCCCGAGATAGCCCAGTGCCCATTTCGCCTGCGCTCGCTTCGGTGCGTAGATCTCCGCATCCGCGCTGCAATAAAGGACACGTGCGAGTGGACTGCCGTAGCTCTGCTCGATCATGCTGGGCACCGGTCCGCCGGTGAAGGATAGATAAAGATCGAAGCGCGGGATCATTGCGGCGGAGAGATAATTGAGGCCCTGCTCGAGCCTCGCCAGTGTGACCGGCGTGTCGATGTCGTAGAATGCCGTGATGCCCCGCGCGTGGGCCGTCGTCCACTCGGCAATCGCGATACCGTCAGGAACATAGGAGCCGATGATCACCAGATCGGCATCGCGGATCAGCTTGCCGAACCGGCGCGGAATTTCCTTCAAGGAATGGTAGAGCTCGACAGCCCAGGCAGAGGGCTTGGTCAGATCGCGGTGATCTCGATACCAGGGTACGTCTCGCTCCAGAAACGTGACGCGGTGACCTCGTCGCGCCAGGGCTTCGATCAGGGCGCGGTACGTCGTGGCGTGACCGTTGCCCCAGGACGAAGTGACCGAAAGTCCGATGACGACGATGGAAAGGTTCATTCTGCTGCCTCGATTCGCGAGCTGCTTGCGACGAAGAGATCGTTGAATTGGTGGGCGCGCTGCCGGTAAGTGTGCTGGCTGAGAATGCGCGCGCGGGCGCGGCGGGCGATCGAGCGGGCCCGCTCTGGATCCAGCGCAGCGAGGTGCTCTGCGACCTCGGCTCCGTCAGCGGCAACCAGCACCTCGCGGCCGGGTTCGAGAAAATGATCGATGCCGGCCCATTGATCGGTGATCAGGCAAGCGCCGGCGCCGATCGCTTCGAACACGCGGGTTGGCGGGGAGAAGCCGTAGCGCGCCATGCTGTCGCGATTGACGTTCAGCGTGGCGAGAGCGGAGCCGAAGAACGCGTTGTGATCGGCGGTGCCGATATGGCCGACCTTGCGCAGATTGGCAGAGGCCTCCTTGTCGTCCCAGCCGGAGCCGCCGAGCACGAAGGACTTTCCGGGCAGGCGGCGCGCGACATCGAGGAAGAAGTGCTCGACGCGCGTCTCGCGATCAGGCAGGCGGTTCGCCAGCAGGCTGAGATCGCAGGCGAAGCGCGGATTGGGCAGCGCCGGAAAATGCGTGGCCGGATCGAGCGCATTGTAGATCGGCACGCAGTCCCCTGCGCCCATCGATCGGTAGGCCGACACGACGCCGTCGCCGCCGCCATAGGTCAGGACCATATCATAGGACGGGATCGCGCGACGCAGATGATGCTGCGGGTCGCTCTCCATCGCTTCGAGCGTGGCGGGAGCGTCGACGTCCCAGTAGATGCGTATCGCGCGGGGCGGCAACGCGGCGACGGCAGTCTCCAGCTCCTGGTCGAACACGCCGACGCCGCTGGCCTTGATCAGCATGTCGGCCGATTGCGCGGCTTTATCGAGCGAGCGGCGCCAGCCGTCCGGCGTTGCGGGATAGACCGCCACGCGCGCCCAATCTGGATCGTCGATGTCGCGATGCGACTGGCGCTCGAACGCGTCGGGTTCGTAGAAGGTGACGTCGTGGCCCAGCGCCGCGATCTCCTTCAGCATGCCGCGATAATAGGTGGCGGCGCCGTTCCAGTAGGACGAGACGAGGCTGGATCCGAAGAAGCAGATCTTCATGCGACGGCTCCGATGTGGTGCTGAGGCTGTGACGGGCGGCTGGAACCCTTGATGTCCGCCACGATATCGATGAGCTGCTCGGCGCGGTGACGGCAGGTGTGACGATCCTGGATGGTCTTCAGGCCAGTGGCCACCATCGCGGAAGACAATTCCGGATCGTCGATAACGGCGCGAAGCGCTCGCTTCATCTGCGCGCCATCGGCGGCGCTGAGATAGGCGCCCTTCGGGAACAGACTTTCCGTATCCGACCAAGGCGCCGAAACCAGGGGAATGCCGCACGCCAGCGCTTCGAACACGCGGATGGTCGGAATGCCCGGAAGCAGGGCTACGTAAGGCCCGCGCGGCACATGTATCGTCGCTCGCGCGCCGGCGAAGGCGACGGGGGCCCAATGTGCCGGCAGCCAGCCGCCATAGCGGATACCTGCGCTCCTGATGGTGTGGAGTGCATCGTCCGAATAGCGCACGCCATGGACGCTCGCGCGGAGCTTCAGCTCAGCCACGGGCTCGACCAGAAACTCGTTCAGTTCGGCGCTGCGCTCGCCATCGCCCCAATTGCCAATCCAGACCAGATCTTCGGAACGCTCAATCTGCGGCAGCGGATGATACAGCGCGACATCGGCGGCTTCATGCCAGGTGAAGACCCGGTCCGCCCAGCCGAGCTTCAGGTAAATCTGCCGAAGCACCTCGCCGAAGGCGAGCACGCCGTCGAATCCGTCGAGATCGAATTGCGCAAGCTCCTCCGGCGCGCTAACGGCGCGGTGATGGGTGTCGTGGAACAGCAGGGTGAAGGGCGCGCCTTGCGCCCGGCGGCGCCCGATCTGCGCGATGAGATCGGGCGAATTCCATTCATGCACGATAACGAGATCGGCGCCGTCCAGCGCCCGCTCGAGATCGAGACGGGCACCGTAGCGGCGGATGTCGATGCCGGGGAAGAGAGCGGGAATATTCTCCATTGCATGACTGCCGCCCTCGCGGATGGCGTTCAGCCGGCTCCAGCCGTCGATGGGTTCGTACACGACGACCTCGTGCCCGAGCGCATGGAGCTCACGCGCATAGCCACGCAGGAAATGGGCGTTGCCGTTGTTCCAGCACGAGGTGAACGCGTGATAGAACAGGACGCATTTCATGCGCGCACCTCGATTTGTTCGGTTGCCGCGCTCGTCCGGCTCGATGCGAGCAGGTCCTCGTAGAGACCGAGATAGGCGCTCGTCGTCCGCGTCAGCGAATAAGTCAGGGATTGCTCATAGGCGGCGCGCTGCAGGCGTGCGCGCTCGACATCGTCAGCGCAGAGGTCTGCAAGCATCCGATGCAGCGCGTGGCCGTCGGCCGGATCGAAGAACAGAGCGGCTCCGCGCCACAACTCGCGAAAGGTCGGGATGTCGGAGAGGACCAGCGCGCAGCCTGCCGCGGCTGCTTCCAGCACCGAAAGGCCGAAGGGTTCATAGAGCGCGGGGCTGACGAAGATCGCCGCATGCTGCAAGCGTGCGGCCATGGCCTCGTGAGGCAGCTCTCCAAGCCAGGTCACACCCGCAGGCAGGCCTGCGTCGATGGGGCCGGCGACCTCGATCGGCCAATCCAGCCCGGGTGCGGCGGCGGCGAGAGCTTCGATGTTCTTGGCCCGGTCCCACAGCCGACCGGCCGCGAAGATCAGATCCTGTTTCCGTCCCGAGGGGGCGCGAGGCGCAATTCCGTTCCAGATCACCGCACCGCGCGACCGGGGCCGGTAGATCGTCGTCATGTCGTCGTAAAAGGCCCGGCTTGGACACACCCAGGCCTGCGCCATGTCGAGCGCCGCGGCGACCCGTTCGGTATAGCGGCGCCATCGGGGCTCGCCGAGCCAGGCGGTATCGCGGCAGGCCAGCGCCCAGGACTTCACGCAGGAATGCGCCACCAGCACCGTCGGGGCGTGCCAGCCAAAGGTCGCCTCGCGAAAACTGTTCAGATGCACGACATCAGGCATCAACCTGGCTTCGAGATTGGCGAGCACGTGCCTTGCGTCGGAGACGTTCCGCCCCTCCGGGTCCTGCCATTCGAGGGCGAGGTCCGTTTCGACCAAGTGCACGCCGGTGTCGCGCAGCATCTGACGCTGATCGATCCGAGCCCGCGGACCCAACGTCACGAGCGTGACGTCGGCACCGGACGCAGCAAGGCTGGAGGCGAGGGCGCAGGAGTAGGTCCACACGCCGCCAACCGTGTCGGTCGTCATCATGATCCTGAGGTCCGCGCCAGGGCTCATGAGGCCACCTGGAGTTCGAGAGTATCGAGCGGGACCGGCCGATCGTTCTGCACGTCGCTGAACTGGTCGAACATCGCGAGATAGTGCCGGTGCGCACGCTCCCAGGCGAAATCGTCGGGCTCGCCCCAGAGCTTTCGATAGTCAGGCGAACCGGGATAGGGATAGAGCGGCACCGGATCGTTGGCCCAGACACCGGCATCCTGCATCGTGCGGCGCCAGCGCTGCACGACGGGATCGTCGTCCTCGGGCACCTCGATCAGATTGGCCTGCACGAAGGGGACGTGGCGGCGGGCTTCGACCAACCGGTCGGCGAGCTGATCCGTGGTCATCTTGCAATTCTTGGCGAGGGCGGCGCGCCCTTCCACGGTCAGGCTCTCGACGCCGGCTTCGATCGAGACGCAGCCGGCGCGACCGAGCAGGGTGAGCATGTCGGGCTTCCACAGGTCGATACGCGTCTGTACGCCGAACTTCAGCCCGCGGGTCGTCAACCCCTCCAGCAGCTCGCGATTGGGAAGGAAGATCTCGTCGATGAAATAGACGTACTCTATGCCTTGATGGCGCAGATGATCGATCTCGTCGAGAATGACCGCTGGCGGCCGCTTGCGATAGGCGTTGCGGAACTTCTCCTTGGCGCAGAACGTGCAGTTGTAGGGGCAGCCGCGCGAGGCCTCGACCTCGGCGCCTGGCGCCGTCGGCTCGGCCTCGAAGCGGTGATGGTGGTGATGGTGGCGCCGGATCATCTCGTCCGGCCAGTCGAGCGCTGGCTGATCACTGAATGCGACCGCCTGTGGGCCGCCCTTGACCCGGAGCGATCCGCCGTCGGCGAAGCACAGGCCCGGAAAGTCCCGCTCGCCATTGGCGAGACGCAGCAGGGACATCTCGCACTCGCCCATCACGATGATGTCGACGCCGAGCTTCTTCAAGGCGGTCTTCGGTGTGGTCGAGCCGTGCGGGCCCACCGCAATCAGTGTCGGCGCAAGGTCCCGAATCGCCAGTGCGAGCTGTTGCGGCACGCGAAGCTCCGGCGGCGCGCAGCGCCAGAACAGATAAGTCGGCGCAGTGGTGAAGACGATCTGGTCGGGACCGAAGGCGCGCAGCTCGGCCTCGATCTCGCGAAGCGAGAGATCGAACATGTGCGCGTCGAGCAGCAGCGTGTTGTGGCCGGCGGCCTTCAGATAGTGCTCGGCAATGCCGAGCTCGAGCGGAAGGTGAGGGGAGCGGCAGCCGAAATAGATGCTTCCGGCAAAATCCCAGTTGGGATTGATGAGAGCGATCCGCGTCATGCCAAGGCCTCGCGGTTTCCGGGTGATCCGAAGCGGTCGTCGAGCCAGGCGTGAAGCGAGCGGAGGCCCTCCGCGAGGGACATTTGTGGCCTCCAGCCGAGCGCGGTGGCGAGCGCCCGGGTGTCGGTGACGTACCAGGGTTGATCGCCTGGTCGCCAATCCGCAAAGCGGTAGCTGATCTTGCGGCCGGTCAGCTCGGTGATGCGGTCGATCAGTTCGAGCAGGCTGATTGCATTTGCCGGACCGCCGCCGAGATTGAAGACGCGCCCGCGGGCCAGCGCGATGTGGTCGAGCGCCGCGAGCCAGGCGCTCACCGCGTCTGACACGTGCAGCGCATCACGGACCTGCTTGCCATCGCCATAGATCGTCAGCGGATTGCCGCGGATGGCGCTGAGCAGGAAGTGTGCGATCCAGCCCTGATCCTCGGTGCCGAACTGCCGCGGCCCGTAGATGCAGCTCATGCGCATCACCACGGTCTGCAGCCCGAACACCCGGGCATAATCGTGGACGTATTGATCGGCCGTGCCCTTGGAGCATCCATAGGGGCTGTAGAAATCCAGCGGAGCGTTCTCCGAGATGCCGCCGCTGAGCATACCGCTGACCGGCGTGTAGCGGCGGCCCTGGGGCGCAATCTCGCTGTCCTCGATCAGGCGCCCGTATACTTTGTTGGTCGAGGCGAAGATCACCGGCGCCGAGCCGTTATGCAGGCGAACGGCTTCGAGCACGTTCAGCGTGCCGCGCGCGTTGATCTCGAAATCAGCGGCCGGATCGCTGACGCTATCGGTGACGGCGACCTGGGCTGCGAGGTGCAGCACGGCTCGCGCCTCGCGCACGGCGTCGATCACCGGAATTGGGTCGCGGATATCAGCCACCGTGATGGTGACGCGGTCGCCATGCCGGGATTTCAGCCATTGCGCGTTCTCGCGCACGCCGACGCGGGCGAGATTGTCCAGCACCAGCACGCGATCACCCCGCTCGGCGAGGCGGTCGGCGAGATTGCAGCCGATGAAGCCGCAGCCGCCGGTGACCAGGACGTGTCCGTTCTCTTGTTCGCTCATTACGCAACTAACCCTCGTTGCAGCAGCTCGCGGGTCGCCCGCTCGGCCTGATCGTCGGCGATCTGGTCGGCGAGATATTCGGCGAGCTCTTCAAGGCCGTCCTTGAACGCGACATGCGGCTCGAAACCGAGCAGGTCGCGTGACTTGCCGATATCGGCAAAGCAGTGCCGGATGTCGCCGGCTCGATATTTCCGCGTGATCTCGGGGGCGATCTCGCGCCGCCCCATCACCTGGGCCAGATCCTCGGCAACCGACAGAATAGTGCGGCTCTGACCCGATCCGACGTTGAAGACGTCCTGGCTGTGGTCGGCTTCGAGCGCCATGCGGCAGACGCGGGCGACGTCGTGGACATGAACGAAGTCGCGCCGCTGCAGGCCGTCCTCGAAGACGAGTGGCGGCCGGCCGTTGAGCAGCCGTGCGGCGAAGATGGCCAGCACGCCGGTATAGGGATTGGACAGGGCCTGGCGCGGACCGAACACGTTGAAGAAGCGCAAGGCGACGGTCGGAATGCCGTAGGCCTTGCCTGTGATCAGGCACATGCGCTCCTGCGCATACTTGTTCAGCGCGTAGATCGAGCTCAACGACGGCTGCTTCGTTTCAGGGGTGGGCACGGGATCGAGCGGATGACCAGCGGTACCCCGCAATTCCCACTCGCCTTTGCGAAGCTGCTCGATCGGCCGTTCGTCGCACGCGACGATGCTCCCGCCGCCGTCCCGATAGAGGCCCTCGCCGTAGATGCTCATCGAGGATGCCACGACCAGCCGCGCAACCGGGCGCTTGGCCAGCGCCTGCAGCAGCACCGCGGTGCCGAGCTCGTTTGTCCTGACATAGGGCTCGATGTCGTACATGCTCTGGCCGACGCCGACGGCGGAGGCGAGATGCAGGACCATGTCGGCGCCGCGCAAGGCCTGTTCGACGGCGACGGCATCTGTGACGTCGCCGACGACGAGCTCCGCGTCGTCGGCGAGATAGGCGGGCCGCTGGCGGTTGCCGCCGTGGACCTGCGGAGACAGATTATCGAGCAGGCGAACGTCGTAACCGGCCGCAAGCAGCACGTCGGTCGCATGTGAGCCGATGAATCCCGCGCCTCCAGTAATCAATACCCGCGTCATTCACCGCTCCGTGCCGCATGGGACCGATCCGTTCGGGATCAGTCGATGATGAGAGTTGAAGCGCGCTTTTGCTTGGTCGGGCGACCCGCGCGCCAGTCACGTCTGGGAGTTAGAAGCGATGCAAGGAATGTTCGTTCCTGCGAGACCTACAAACGAAAATTTCTCTAACCTGGATCAATAACCCAGGTGAATCGCGGCTAGAAATGCGCGCCATGAAGCGGCGCGGGCAGGTCGAGATGCCTTGCTACGGTCGCACCGATATCCGCGAACCCCGCGCGCCGGCCAATCGGAGATATTGATTGTGCGGTCCATGCCAGGATCGGGACCTGCTCGCGCGTGTGATCGGTGCCGCTCCAGGTCGGATCGCAGCCATGGTCGGCGGTGATGATCAGCAGATCGTCGCTTCCCAGCCGGTTCAGCAGTTCGGGAAGGCGGGCATCGAAGGCTTCGAGCGCCGCTGCGTAGCCGGCCACGTCGCGACGGTGGCCGTAGAGCGTGTCGAAATCGATGAAGTTCGCGAACAGCAGCCCGCCCGGTGCAAGGCTTGCCAGCCCATCGAGCGTGGCATCGAAAAGTGCCGCATTGCCGTCGCCGCGCAGGTTTCGCCCGGTGCCGCGATGGGCGAAAATGTCGTCGATCTTGCCGATCGTCACGATGTCACGGCCGGAGATTTCCGCAAGGTCGAGAATGGTTCTTTCGGGCGGCGGAACCGAGAAATCTCGCCGGTGCGAGGTGCGCTTGAAGTCCCGCACGTTTGATCCGACGAACGGACGCGCGATGACGCGGCCGATGTTCAGGGAATCGACCAGTCGCCTCGCAATCGTGCAGACCTCGTAGAGCCGCTCGAGCCCGAACGCCTCTTCGTGCGCCGCGATCTGGAACACACTGTCGGCCGAGGTGTAGCAGATCGGTTCGCCGCTGCGCATGTGGCGCTCGCCGAATTCGGAGATGATGTCGGTGCCGGAGGCGTGGCAGTTCCCGAGGATGCCGGGCAGCCCGGCTTGTTCGCACAGCTTCTCCACGAGATCGCGCGGGAAGGAGGGCTGGATTTTTGGAAAATAGCCCCAGTCGAACGCGACAGGTACGCCGGCGATCTCCCAATGGCCCGAGGGCGTGTCCTTGCCCCTGGATATCTCGCTCGCGCATCCATAACGCGCATGTTGAACCCGGCCGTCGAGCCCGGGCGGGACCCGGCCCGTAGCGAGATGGCAGGCTTCACCCAGGCCCAGCGCCACGAGATTGGGAACGCGCAATGGGCCTTCCCGCTGCGGGCTGTTGGCATCGCCAGCCATGCACGCGTCCGCGATGTGGCCGACCGTATCGGCGCCTTCGTCGCCGTAATTCTTGGCATCAGGCGCCGCGCCGATACCGACCGAATCCATTACCAGGATCAGGGCACGCATGTCGGCTCCCTGAGCGGCGGCGGCGCCAGCGACGAAGCGAGGCCGGTCTTGGTGCAATAGCGCTCAACCATCTGCGCGCAGAAATCGGCGAACTCGTTCACGTCGTGCGGCGGGCTGGTGTGGTGAGGCTCCAGGCCGCGGTGTTCCGGCGTGAAGCAGAAGGTCACGGTGACCTCGAACTCGGCCAGCGCGTCCATCTGGCGGTCGAACCAGTCCAGCGCGTTGGGACGGAAGCTGTCGGCCCATGATAGGCCGGTCCGCAAGTGCCTCACGCCGAAGCGGCGCATCCAGCGCACGGCGTCATCAAGTCGATGGTCCTCGAAGTGAAACCACTGGCACAGGCCCATGTCGGCTGCATATTGGCCGAACAGCTCCGCTGCGGCTTTCGGCGTTCCATCCTCGCGCAGCAGGCCCATGTGGAAATGCCGGTAATAGGAGGAACCCTCCGCCTCCTTGTGTCGGGTGGTCGCCTCCCAGGTCGAAGGGAGATCGTAGAGGCTGTACCAGTGGATGCGCGGCGCGCGGCCGATCAAGAGATCGGCTGTGCGCGACAGGCCCCAGGCCTGCACCTCCTCGGCGCCGAACGAGGAGACGCCGACCTCGGTCACCCAGACCGGGAGCGAGGTGACAGCCTTGATCTCCTCGATCTTGGCCGGCCATTCCCCGATCTGCCACAAATTCCAGTCGAGCGGAAATCCGTGCACGGCGACGGCGTCGACGTGATCGAGTACGCCGCGCGCCTGCATGTTGCGCATGAAGGACGGGTCGATCGGCGAGATGCCGCCGAGCACGCGCGGCAATGTCGGATGCGCACTGCGGATGGCCTTGCCGGCCGCCAGCGCCAGGTTTGCGAACATCGCCCAGCCCGGGTCGATCAGGAGGTCCCAATGCGACTTGTTGTTGGGCTCGTTCCAGATCTTGGCAGCCTCGATCATCAGTCCGTCTCCCGCGACGGATAGACCGGGCCATCGGCCTGCGGCCGCGTCGTGCGCCTGCACAGATAGACCTCGTCCTCCGGATGGGCCGCGATGGCAAAGCCCGCGCTGCGCAGCATGGCCTCGACACAGGCGCGATTGGGCACCCACCAATTGGTGGGGTCGTCGGCATATTTGTGCTCGATGAAGTGCAGCTTCGGATAGCCGGAGGAATCGAACGGCTCGGTGGTCCAGAAGTCGTAGTTCTTCTCGATCGCATCGACGCGGCTGTCGCCGCGCTGCATCGACTGGAACAGCAGGAGATCGCCGGCGACGTGCTCGTGGATCAGGTCCAGCGCGAGCAGCGGGTGCCGCAGATGGTAGAGCACGCCCATGAAGATCACGAGGTCGAACTTTTCGCGGAGCTGCCCGACATCGTAGGCCGACATCCTGCGGAACTCGATCCTCAGCCCAGTCACCTCGGCCGCGAAGCGGGCTTGCGCAAGGTATTCCTCGTCGGTGTCGACGCCGAGCACGCGTTCGGCGCCGCGCCGCTTCATTTCCATGGCGTAGAAGCCGGCATTGCAGCCGATATCGAGCACGGTCTTGCCTTCGAGCCGATCGGGGATGATTCCGGAGAAGCGCTGCCACTTCACGTTGGGATAGTCGCCGAGAAAGTGCGACGGCGCGGTCGGCACGCCCTTGAGGTCGAGATTGTGAAACCATGGCCCCAGCGCGTCGACGCGCTGGCGGATTTCCTCACGGGAGAGGGCGCCTCTGCTCATGCAATCGCTCCGTTGTTCGTGGTAAGCGGACGGGCGCCGTCCGACGACGCGCGGGCCCGCAGCCTCGATCGGCCCTCAGCGGTCTCGGCGAGCAGGGCCATTGCCGTGCGATAGCCGTCGATGGTGCCGACATCGACGTAGGATTCGCCGGCCTTGACGCCGACGCCGCGGCCGCCGGCCGCGAGATAGGCGTTGACCAGCGTCCCGAAATATTCGTCGCGGCGTTCGCGCGCGTTCCACAGCGACTGGAGCTCGCGGAAGCCACGCGCCGACATTTTGAAGGCGCCCCAAATCCAGTCCGAGGACGCATTCGGCTGCTTGACCTGGATCTCCGTCACCTGGTCGCCGTCCAGCACCACCGCATCGAAGAATTCGGGGTGCTCGACCGGGAACAGCAGGAACGAGAGGTCTGCATCGGGTAGGGATTGCAGGGCCGCCTTGGGGAACCAGACAGTGTCGGGCAGGCCGACCATGACATCCTCGTGCTGCCCGACGACCGTGCTTGCCCTGAACACGGCGTCGCACAGTCCGGTGGCATCGGGTTGCACGACATAGGCGAGCTCGGCGCTGGCGTAATGGTCACCGAAATATTCGAGGATGTCGGATTTGCCCGGCGAGATCACGAAACAGATCTTGTCGGCGCCGCCGAGGATGAGGCGCTCCAGGAGATATTCGGAGACGGCGCAGGGGCGGTCCGTGCCGTCGTCATGCCGGCTGCCGACCGGCAGCAATTCCTTGGAGAAGGCGAGCGGCTGGATACGGCTGCCGCGGCCCGCGGCCGGAACGATGCCCCACATGATCAGGCCTCCTCGGGTTGTTGCCGGCTCACGCGGCTCGATGCCATCTGCTCGAGCAGCGCGATCAGTTCGCGCGCGCGCTTGTCGGACGTATGCTGGTCCATGGTGCGTTCATAGGCGCGCTGGGCCATGCGTCGGAGTTCGGCATCCGTCATCGCGAGCGCGGCGAGCGCGTCCTGCTCGTCGCGTGCGATCAGGATCTCCTCTCCGGGCGCGAAGAAATCCGCTATTCCCGGCCAATCGTCGCTCAGCAGCGGCACGCCGCAGGCCGCGGCCTCGAACAGCCGGCCGGACGGACACCAGCCCATCTCCGCCATGGCCCGGCGCGTGACATTGAGCGTCAGCCGCGACGAGGCAAAGAACGGTGCGTGCTCGGGCGGCGGCAGGTGCCGCACGAAATAGATGTTGGGCGACCATGGGAAATCGTCCGGATATTGCGCTCCGCCAATCAGGAAGCGTAGATCCCTGCGCGTCCGCGCGGGTGTGACGAAAAGCGTCTCGAGCGTGCGCTGGCGGTCTTCGGAGTAAGTGCCGAGATAGGACAGATCGGCGCGATAATGCGGCTGGGGTGCGACCGGCCGATGGATATCGGTGTCGACATGACCATAAAGCGGCCGGGTGTCGCGTGCGCCCAGCCTGTCGCGGAATTCATCCGCGACGCGAGGTCCGCCGGTAAAGCTGAGCACCAGCTCGAAATCGCGCAAGCCGCGCGGGCCGACATAAGGAACGGCTTCGCCGGCCAGGAGCCTTCCCAGCGTAATCGGAGTATCGAGGTCGTAGAACACGGGAACAGCGCGACCTTCGGAGAGGATCAGACCGGTCGCCGCAATCGCATCGGGGCAATAGGAGGTCACAATTGCGACGTCGGCGTCGCGGACGTCGGCGCTTGCCGTCTGCCGCACATCGTCCCAGCTCGAGAACAGCCGGAGCTCGCCACGGGGCAGTTCGTAGAGATCTCGGGCACCGGCATAGTAGGGAACGTCGCGCTCGAAAAAGACGACGCTGTGTCCCGACCTTGCGAGATGCTTGCAGAGGCCGCGCCACAAGGTGGCGTGCCCGTTGCCCCAGGAGGAGGAGATTGTCAGGCCGAAAATGACGATCTTCACGCCGGCACCCGCTGGTTGATCCCGGTGATCTTCATGCCGCGGCTGTCGGCGCGGAGCGTGCTGATGCTGGCAGGATCGATCTCGATTGCGAGAAACTCGTCGAGCGGCATCCGCGAATAGTGCAGGAGCGCGGCGCGGATCGGCTCGGCATGGCTGACGGCGACGACGATGTCGAGATTGCGATCGCTGCGCAGTTGCTCCAGATGAGCAACGATGCGATTTTGAAGCGACCGCATGCTCTCCCCGCCCGGCGGTCGGCTCGTGCCGCGTCGCCCATTCCAGCGCGACCATCGTGAATCCGGCGCCAGGTCGTCGAACGATCGTCCGGTCCATTCGCCATAGTCGAGCTCGTCGAGGGCGGGGGCTATCTCGACCGGCAGTCTGAAATGCGCGGCTAGGATGCAGGCCGACTGCATGCACCGCCGCTGCGGGCTGGATTGAATGAGCGTTGGTCGAGGCGAAAGGGTCCCGGCACAGCGCGCCATGTCCTCGCAGCCGAGATCGTCGAGTTCGACGCCCCTCATCCGCCCGCACAGAACGCGGCCGAGCAGCGCATGATGACCGTGCCGAACGAGATGGATGATCTTGGCCATCACGCATATGCCTTGTCGTCGATGAAGGCGCGTGTCCGCCGTCCGGCCTCCTCGTCGGTGAATTGCTGCGGCGGGGACTTCATGAAATAGCTCGAAGGACCGGTCAGCGCTCCGGCCTGGCCGCGGTCCATGGCGAGCTTGGCGCAGCGCACTGCGTCGATCACGACGCCGGCCGAGTTCGGGGAATCCCAGACCTCGAGCTTGACCTCGGCGCTCAGGGGAACGCCACCGAACGTCGTTCCCTCCAGGCGGATGAACGCGAGCTTGCGGTCGGTGAGCCACGGCACGTGGTCGCTCGGCCCGACATGGATGTTATCGGGGTCCATCGGCACGTCGAACTGGCTGGTCACGGCCTGGGTCTTGGAGATCTTCTTCGAGGTCAGCCGCTCCCGTTCCAGCATGTTCTTGAAATCGGTATTGCCACCGACGTTGAGCTGATAGGTGCGGTCGAGCCGCACGCCGCGGTCACGGAAGAGATTGGCGAGCACGCGATGCAGGATGGTGGCACCGACCTGGCTCTTGATGTCGTCGCCGACGACCGGCAGGCCGGCCTCCTCGAAGCGGCGCCGCCACTCGGGATTCGAAGCGATGAAGACGGGAATGCAATTGACGTAGCCGCAGCCCGCTTCGATGGCACGCGCCGCATACCATTCGCTGGCGCGTTGCGAGCCGACCGGAAGATAGGACACCAGGACGTCGGTGCGGGACATCGCCAGGACTTCGGACACGTCAGCCTCCGGCACGTCCGCAATCGGAACGTCGTCCGTCAGGTAGTGCCCGATGCCGTCCATGACCGGTCCGCGCTGCACGATCACGCCGGTGGGGGCGACGTCGGAGAAGCGGTGCGTGTTGTTGGGCGGCGCGAAAATCGCATCGGCGACGTCGCGGCCGACCTTGCTGGCGTTGACGTCGAAGGCCGACGCGATCTGGACGTCGCTGATATGGTAACCGCCGAGGTCGACATTCATCAGTCCGGGCACCGGCTCGTTCGACTTGGCATTCCGGTAGTAGGAGAGGCCCTGGACGAAGGAGCTCGCGCAATTGCCGACGCCGACGAGTCCGACGCGCACGCGGCGCCTGTCTTGAAGACGAGAATGCATGGAATGAAGCCCTCCGGGGAAACAACGGCGTCGGTAAGTACGTCGGCGAACGTGCGGAAGGTATGTTCGTTCCTGGCAGGAAGATGCCGAGCGTCGCGTCGCGAGCGATTCAAGCCGACAAAATGCGACGAGCTTAACATGGGATAGAATCCCCGGCCGCCTGCAGGGAACGAAGAGCTTTCATGATGAAGATGAAGAAGATGATGCTCGCGTCGCGAGGCTGCTTCACATCCGAGCGAAAGAACAAATCGCTTCGGCCCGCGTTTGTCGGCCGATGGTTCGATGCGATGCCGGGCTCATCGCCCGGCCAGTAAGCGAGGTGTGACATGACATCCAAGGCGCAGAATATTGAAGCCCAGCAGACCACCGATCACAATGTCATCCGGAAATGGGCCGAAGAGCGCGGCGGGAAACCGGCGACCGTGAAAGCGTCGGAAGAAGATGGCCACGCCGGAATCCTGCGGATCGATTTCGATCCGCCAGACGAAGGGCTGGACCGCATCAGCTGGGACGAGTTCTTCGAAAAATTCGATGAAGCCGGCATTGCGTTCCTGCACCAGGACCGAACCAAGGACGGCAAGCTCAGCCGATTCCACAAATTCGTGCGACACTAGCGACTGCGCGAAATGGCGGGTGGTTGGGCTCAGGCGATCAGGGCGGGCGATTTCGCGCGCGCCTGGACGATCAACGATCGTGATCTGCTGGAGACTGCACATCCGCCCAAGCACACCGGCCCGCGGCATCTCCAGCGGATCTGGCGCGGCGAGGATCTGAAGGATAAGCACGTGCTGGTGCGCTGCTATCACGGACTCGGCGACACCATCCAGTTCCTGCGCTTCATGCGCCCGCTTCGCGAGATTGCGCGCAGCGTCACCCTGTGGAGTCAACCCGAGCTGCTGCCGCTGGCCGGGGGCGCCACGGGCGTCGATCGCGCGATCTCGCTGCATGATGGAGCGCCCGAGGTCGATTTCGAGGTCGATATCGAAATCATGGAGGTGCCGCACGCCATCAGGGCGCGACGGGATCAGGTCGAGATGCGCGTTCCTTACCTGGCGTTGCCTCCAGCTGTCGTTCCGCCGCTCCGGGGAGAGCAAGGTCTGGCCCTCGGCCTGGTCTGGAAAGTCGGCGATTGGGACAAGCGGCGGGAGGTTCCGGCCGCCTTGTTGCGCAGTCTCGCCGGACCGGGCGTGACGCTCTATTCGCTCCAGCGCGGCGCCAGCGCCGAAGAGCTGATGGCGATCGGAGCGCTAGAGATCAGCACGCCCGATATCGTGGCCCTCGGCCATCGCCTGCGGCAGCTCGACCTCCTTATTTGCGTCGACACCATGGTCGCGCACCTTGCTGGCGCGCTCGGATGCGAGGCCTGGGTCTTGCTGCATGCCGATTGCGACTGGCGCTGGCCTCAATCCGGCGCGCATTCGTTCTGGTATCCGAGCCTGCGGCTGTTTCACCAAAGACTGCCGGGCGATTGGGGCAATGTCATCGCCGAAGTCCGCAACGCGCTGCGGGCGCGCCTTGAAGCGGAACGAGCGAGAGCAGCGGCGATCTGATTTACAAGATCTTGACGAGGAACGAGCGTCGCCCACGCGATTTGGAGCAAAGTCCTCGCAATGGAAAGACGCTCATGCAAAGTTCCGACGCCGGCGTGTCGACTGCCAGCCTGTCGCGAGTGACAAACGACATCTGGATCCTGGACGACAAGCCGATCAGCGCCGCCGGTCTGCAACTACCCGTGCGCATGACCGTCATCCGCCTGTCGAACGGCGACCTCGTGCTGCATTCGCCGGTGAGATATGCGCCGGATCTGCGCCATGAGCTGGAGCGGCTAGGGCCGATCCGGTACCTGCTGGCGCCGAACATCGCTCACTGGATGTTCCTGCCCGAATGGCAAAGACAGCTGCCACAGGCCACGACCTTTGCCGCGCGCGGCCTTGCGGCGCGCAAGCAAGTTCGGGCGGCGGGCCTTCGCATCGATCGCGAGCTCGGCGACACGACGCCGGGGGAATGGACCGCCGACCTCGAAACTGTGTGGGTGAATGCTCCGATGTTCTCCGAGGTCGAGTTGTTTGACCGGCGAAGCCGGACGCTGGTTCTGACCGATCTCGTGCAGAACCTCAATCTCCGTCACCTCAGCGCGCTGAATGCAGCCGCGGCCAACCTGCTCGGAATTGCCAAGCCGGACGGGAAGGCCCCGGTCTATCTGCGGCTTCTGCTGCGCCTCGGCGGCCGTTCGGCGCAGGCTGCGGCCGAGCGGCTCGTGAAGCTGTCTCCGGAGCGGGTGATCTTCGCGCATGGCGACTGGTTCGAAGCACAGGGAACCGCGCGCCTGCGGCGATCCCTGCGCTGGCTGCTTCCCGCGAGCGTCTCGGGACCCGAGCCGGGGCGGATGGTCGGCACGCGTGTCGTCATCACCGGCGCCTCCAGCGGGATCGGCCGTGCCGCGGCGCTGGCCTTTGCCCGCAACGGAGCCACTGTGGTGCTGGCGGCACGTCGCGGCGACGTCCTTACGCGCCTTGCCAGCGAATGTGAGGCACTCGGAGGCCGGGCCTTGGCGGTGCCGACCGACGTCACGGAGGCGCAGGCGGTGCAGCGACTGGCCAGAGCGGCCGAAGACGCGTTCGGCGGCGTCGACGTCTGGATCAACAACGCCGGCACCGGCGTGTTCGGGGCCTATCAGGATGCCGATATCGCGCTTCATCGCCGGACGATCGAGGTCAATCTGCTCGGCACGATGCATGGCGCCTACGCCGTGCTTCCGATCTTCCTCCGCCAGAACCGCGGTGTCCTGATCAACAACATCTCGCTTGGCGGCTGGGCGCCGACGCCCTTTGCCGCAGCCTATACCGCCAGCAAGTTCGGCCTGCGCGGCTTCACCGCAAGCTTGCGTCAGGAGCTCAGGGCTCATCCCAATATTCATGTTTGCGGTGTCTTCCCCGCCATCGTCGATACGCCGGGTTTCGTCCACGGCGCCAACACCTCCGGGCGGCGGCTCGATCCGGGGCCGCTGCTTTATCAATCCGAGGACGTGGCCCAGACATTCGTGCACCTCGTCCGCGCGCCCCGTGACGAGGTGGCGGTGGGGTGGCCGGCGCGCGCCGGCCAGCTGGCCTATGCGATTGCGCCAGAGATCACCGAGAACATCCTCGGAGCTGCATTCCGCTGGCTGCTGTCGCGCGCGCGTCCTGCACCGGTGAGCGAAGGCACCTTGATCGAAGCTGGTTCGCAAGGCAAATCGGTTGACGGCGGTTGGCTGGCGCGGAAGCAAATTCCGTCCGCTGACGTGATCAGCAAAGTTCTGGCCGTGCTCGGGATCGCTGCTTGCCTGGCTCTCGCGGCATCGAAGGCGGGACGCGCGTCTGGACCTTCCGGGAGAATGCGGCGACGCCGCGCTTGACGCCATCGCACGGCTATTGCCGCCGCTCCGGCAACGCGTAGGCCCGGACGTAGTCGCCGAGCTTCGTGCCGAATGAGCCATGGCCTCCGTCGACGGTCATGACGTATTGCTTGCCGCCGACTGAATGTTCCTGTTGGCAGAACCGCAGATGGCTCCCACGCCGGAACGAGGTTTAAGACCGGGCGTTCCTGCGGGAAAGCCCGAGGGCCGGACGTGCCGCGCTATCATTTCGATTTGGTGGATTCCAAAATCGTGGCAGACGAGGGAGGTGCCGAGTTGCCGGATGACATGAAAGCCATGGATGTTGCCGAACAGATTGCCAGGCGCCTGCTCGAGCAACGTCCTGAGCTCAAGGGCCGTCATTTCTCGATTCTCGTCACGAACGAGGATGGTGAAGAAATCGGCCGGATACCGCTGGACGTGTTGCATTGATGACGTTCAGGATTGGGGTCATTGCTGACACGCATGGACTGCTGAGGCCGGAGGCGGAGCGATGTCTGGCGGGCGTCTCGCACATCATCCACGCCGGCGACATCGGTGCCCAGGCTGTGATGGACGGGCTTTGCCGGATCGCGCCGGTCACCGCGATCAGAGGAAATGTCGATCGCGGCGCGTGGGCTGAACGTTTTCCTGAAACGCAAACGCTGCGGCTCGGCGGCCGCTGCTTCCACATCCTGCACGACCTCAAGGAGCTGACGATCAATCCTGCGAAGCTTGGGATCGACGTCGTGGTTTCAGGCCATTCCCACCGCGTGCGGATCGAGATCGCCGAAGGCGTGCTCTACTTGAATCCGGGAAGTGCAGGGAAGAGGCGGTTCAAGCTGCCAATTACGTTGGCGACGCTCGAGCTCGATCCGAGCGGCCCGCTGCGGCCGGTCATTCATGATCTCGACAGCTTGTAGGAGCGTGCACCGGATTGGCGCGCATTCGAGTTGCCAACGCTCCAGGCGACTGGCGGCCGCTCGCATCGATCCGGCCTTTTCGAGATTCCTTGCGCCATTGTATTCCTTCGCGCTGCGACGATCGGCTCGGGAACGATCCCGCTGCCAACTTCATTGCTCCACGTGAAGGTTACAACGCGAAGGTCACAAGGCGGGTGGCGATCGCCACGGGAGCTAAGAGCGATCAACCCGGAGAAATTCGATGCGAATAACGAATTGGGGTCTCATGTTGCTCGTTGCCCTGGCGACCACTTCGACAGGCGCCGTCTCGGGGCAGGGAGGCGCTAACGGAGGAGCAAGCATGGGCGCCACCGCCACGGGTAGCACATCTGCCGGCACCCTATCGGAAGGACCGACAGCTCCCGGAACCAACGCGGCCGGAACCGCCCAATCTGGCGATGGCGCTGCCCCACGGGGATCGATCACCGTGGGGAGACCCGGCAACCCAGCGGGAGGCACCAACATCGGACGTATCGACGGCACGGTAACGCCCGGTCCTTCGCTGCAGGGCGACGACCAGATTCGGTCGGAGAGCTCGCGAGACTCCGATGTCGGTCGAAAGATCAAAAGCATCTGCAAGGGATGCTAGCGGATGATCGGGATGCCGATATGTCCGGCATCCAATCGAGAGATCTCCATGGTTGTGAGATTCGGGCTCAGCAGAGCGGCGCGTCGCAGCTCCGGCGCCTGATCGTCGGGTTTGCGGCGCAACCGGAGGAAAGTCTTCGCCGCTAAGCGGATGAGCAGTGGTCCCGCTCTAGGAACCCGCCGCCCGCCCAGTCATTCAAGCTGGATGGACCAGCCAACCACAGGGCTCGTATCCGAGGAGCGACCGCCTCATGAGATCCTAGCAACGGCGATCGAGCGACGCCGCGCGGTCCTGTTCGTCGGCGCCGGCGTCTCGATGGCGGTCGGCCTGCCGTCCTGGCAATCCATGATCGACCACCTGTTGGACGATCTCGGTCTCGAACGCAACGTGATCGACGGAATGCACGGCGGCTACCAGATGCTCGCGGAATATTACCGGCTGAAGCGCGGCGGAATCGGCCCGCTCCGCAGCTGGCTCGACCGCAATTGGCGTGTCGATCCCGAGAGGATCGCGGCTTCAGAGCTTCACCGGATGATCGTCGAGCTGGATTTTCCGATCATCTACACGACAAATTACGACCGCAATCTCGAAACCGCCTTCGATGTCCTGAAAAAACCCTACACGAAGATCAGCAACGCGAAGGAGATCGCGAGCGCTGAGGCGGGTGTCACCCACATCATCAAGTTCCACGGCGACTTCGACGACGACGCCTCGCTCGTTCTGACCGAGACTGATTTTCTCAATCGGCTCGCCTTCAATTCCCCGCTCGATATCCGGTTTCGCGCCGATGCGCTCGGAAGCACGCTGCTCTTCATCGGATACAGCATGTCCGATCCCAATATCCGGCTGCTGCTGCACCGGATCTGGCAGATCTGGGACGAGTCTGGGCATAGCCAGGACCGGCCGAAATCCTTCGTGTTCGTCGCGCAGCGCAACCCGGTGCAGGAGGCTGTGCTCGCGAACTGGGGCATCACCACCATTGCCCCGCCTGACGGCATGGCCGACGATGACGGTCTCACGCAGTTGCTGCGCGACATTCGCCAGCGCCTCGACCGAAACATAGAGAGCAGCTCGCTCCCCGGCCGCTGAGAGACAATCGCTAAAGCCGCCGCACGCTGCAGATCCCGTTCGGGATCGGGGCCAGGCGTGCGGCATACTGCATGTCCTGAAAGCCGGCCCGCCAGCGTTGCGCCATGGCCTCCTCCGACAGATCGAAGGATTTTTCGGGGCCTGCTTCCTCGCGACCGGGCCGGTAGCTCAGTAGATAGACCTCGTCGTCGTAATCAAGGTCCTGAAGTTCGGCACGGAGTTGTCGGGCCTCCAAGGCGTAGCCAAGGCGCTGGAAGGTCTGGTTGCCGAAGGTCAGGTCGCTCTTGCGCTCGGCCGCGGCTTCGAGCCCATCGGGCACTTTGCCGTCGCGCGGAAAGAGATCGATGACATAGAGGCGGAGCGGGCGCGCAGTTTCGAGGATCGGATCGAATGGCGCGTTCAGCGAGAACCCGCCGTCGCCGAGCCACCGGCCGGCGATCTGCATCGGAGCGAATTCAGGGAGCAATCCGCAACTGGCCAGGATGTGGTCGATCTCGATCCGCTCCGAGGAGGAGTCGAACAGCACGGCATCGCCGCTTTCCAGGTCCGTGGCGCAGATCGTGATGCGCGGATCGCCGTCGTTCAGACGTCCGAAATCGATCAATCGCTGAAGGCGTTCGCGGGTCGGGCTGAGATCGTAAAGGCCGCCGAAGTGAGATGTCGGGATCGGGAGGCGGGGATGGAAGAAGCCCGAGTGACCCAGCACGCGCGTGTTGATCGAGCTCAGCCAGGCGAACGTATGGCGGCCCGCGTTCGGCACTCCGGGTGGACTGCTTGGCGCATGCCAATAGCTGCGCAGATTGCGCAGCCGCTCGGCGATCGGGCTCCCCGCGATCAGTGCGGCGGTGATGGCTCCTGCCGATGAACCGGTCACCCACGATCGGCAACAAAAGAGAGGTGAGCGCTTCAAACACACCGCCATGATACGCACCGAGGCCGAGACCGCCGGAGAATGCGATGGCGGTGAGAGGGCGCTCTGCTGCCGTCGCGCCGCTCGGCTCTGCTGTAGGATCGGTCAAGACGGGCGCCTGTTGCCGATGTGGAGGCCTGGGCTGATCACCGGTATCCCCTGTAACGACGCGCATAGGCGTAGCGGGGATTGATGCCGCAATAGGCGTTCGTTCCCGATGCGCTCGCCATGCACTGACTGTAGCTGGCGAACTGGCAGTTACCCGGATAGCCCCAGATCCGGCCCTGCAGGCAATAGCGATCTTGCGCGACCGCGGCGCTCGAGGCGGCAAAGGCCATGATCGCGAGAGCGGCGGTAGCAGCGCGCAATCGATATTTCATCTTAAAGCTCCAACTTCGAAATTGAACGCCGCTCGTGCCGTGGTGTTCCATACGCGCACGCGGGGCGCCTGCCCGCCATTTGAGGCGAACGCTGATCGCGAGGCGGGCGGCGGATGATCTATAGCACTGGCGAGCAAATCTGGATTGAGATGCAGGAGCGGCAGCCGGTGCGATGATGGCACTATGCTCCTGTTTTGCCCGACGAGTCAAAGCGGTGGCGGTGTCGATCGGTCTTCGAAAATTTTCCTTTGAAAACAACGGCGTTTCTACTGTGCATGGGGTTGTTTTCGCAGTTTTAGTCCAGCAGTCGCCGAGCGGCGTCAACCAGAATGCCGTCCGGCCGGCGCAGCGCCTCGAGAATGGTGAAATGGTCGGCGCCTTCGACCGCGATCAGCTTCCCGGGTGCTCCGGGCGCGGCTCGCTTGTTGCTGCCATAGGCGATGTCGAGCCGCTTTGGCTTCACCGGCGTGTTCGAAGCGAACGGAAATGGTGTCGAGCTGTCCCGCGCCAAGGTGTTCGCGCCGGGCCGCCATCCGGTCCTAGGTCGTTTCAATCTCGGCACGGCCGATCCGAACGCGGTGGACGCAGCCGTGCGCGTGCGCGGCATGGGGCTCCAGATATCGGCGGCGGACGGAGAGGAGTGGCGAATGGCGTTGATCAACCCTCCAATCTTTGCGGTGTCCACGCCGGAGGCGTTTCACGACCTGCTGGTTGCTGCCGGCAAGAAGGATCCGGAGGCGATCAAGACGTTCGCCCGCGCAAATCCGGAGTTCGCCGCTTTCGCGGCCTGGTCCAAGGCCGCGCCATGCTGACCCGCAAGGCCAGCCGGCGGACGGTGGACGGACGAGGCCAGTTCGAGCCGGCTGAGGGCGATCGCGAAGGGCAAGCCTGCTGGACAGTGCGATCGCTGCAAAAGTGGCGCCTCAAGCGCGTCATGCAATATATCGACGACAATCCGGACGCGAAGGTCACGCTTCCGCAGCTGACCGCCGTTGCCGGCCTGAGCCGGATGCACGTCGCCGCGCAATTCCGGGCAGCCGTCGGCATGCGGCCGCACGACTATTTGCTGAAGCGGCGGATCGAGCGCGCCCAGGAATTGCTGCAGCGGGCTGACGTCCCGCTCGTCGAGGTCGCCTTGACGGTCGGCTTCCAGACGTAGGCTCATTTCACGACAGTGTTCAAATGCTTCGCCGGCAATACGCCATACCAGTGGAGGAGTGCTCGTCTCGCGCAATCTCAGCCGCTGCCCCGCCCGGAAGCGAGGGCGTTATGAGCAGCGTCGGTCTGCAGGCCCTGTTGCTGCCGCTGCTCGGCATTCACTCGGCACTGGCACACCACGAGGTCATGGGATTGTTCGAGATCGCTCGTGTTCTCGGCGCCTCCCATCGCTTCGCATCCTCGGATCCGGGTTCGGCGCCCTCTACGGTCGCTTCACCCTGAACTTCTGCAGGATCATTGTCGGAGACGTCGTACACCATGCCTCGATGGAGCGGTCGATCGAGGGAGCGGTCCCGCAGACTTGAAAGAGAGAGACACTGGACTGATACCGGTCGACGGCGGGACTTAAGCTCGCAAGACGGTCTCGATCTCTTGCGCTGCTGCGAGGAGCGAGCGGTCCTGTCCGCGCGCGGCGATGATCTGAAGGCCGAATGGAAGCCCGTGCCGATCCGTTCCGCACGGAATCGCAATCGCTGGCAGGCGGGCATGATTGACAAAGGGCGTGAACACCGCGTGGGCACGCGGGCTTGCGGCTTTTCCGCCGATCATGTCTGGGCCGAGCTGCGTCAGCGGCCACGCGAGGCACGGGACGGTGGGTGTCAGCAACAGGTCAATTTCGGTGAAGAGAGCCGCGAAGGCATTGGCGATCGCGGCGCTCGCGAGCAGCGCGCCGGCAACTTCCGCACCCGACCAGGAAAGACCTCGTTCGATCTGCTTGGCGACATCGGGATCGAAGACAGTCGGATCCTTGTGGAAGGTATCGCCATAGAGCGCCGCCAGACCCGCATGCTGAAGCGGCATGATGGCGTCCTCCGTGGTGTTTGCCGGCCAAACGGGATCGCGTTGCGTGATGCGCAAACCTGCCGCGGAAAGCCGGTCGACAGCGGAGGCGAGCCCATTCGCGACGACGTCCTCGATCGCGACATCGAGACCAAGGCGCGGCGAGAACGCGATGCGCTGACCGGTGATGTCCTTAGCCTGCTGCGCAACGACGGCAGAATCCGGATCGCGTCCATCGAAGCCGGCCATGGCCTCGA
This sequence comes from Bradyrhizobium sp. LMG 9283, assembly GCF_045571415.1. Lineage (NCBI taxonomy): Bacteria > Pseudomonadati > Pseudomonadota > Alphaproteobacteria > Hyphomicrobiales > Nitrobacteraceae > Bradyrhizobium > Bradyrhizobium sp. LMG 9283. The sequence goes on along the minus strand of NZ_CP120691.1, from coordinate 5,565,186 downwards.
ACGCCAGCGCGATGTCGGCGACATCGACGGCGATCGGTGCAATGACGGAGAGGCCGAAGAACGGCTCGGCGAAACCTGGCCCATAGGGGATCGCGCCATAGGACGGCTTGAAACCAACAACGCCGACATGAGCCGGCGGCCTGCGGCTGGAGCCGCCGGCATCGGTGCCGATCGCGAGCGGCACGAGGCCGGCAGCGACGGCCGCGGCCGGGCCGCCCGATGAGCCGCCGGGTGTCAACGAGGCATCGAGCGGATGCCGCGTCGGTCCGAACAGCTGCGAGGTCGTGACGCCCTTGCAGGCGAACTCGGACGTCGCGCCGATGGCGACGACGACGGCGCCGGCCTTGCGCAGGCGCTCGATCGCGATCGCGTCCTGAGGCGCGATGAAGTTCGCAAACAGGCGCGAGCCCTGCGTCACGCGCCAGCCGCCGACCCAGATGTTGTCCTTGACGACGACGGGGACGCCGGCGAGCGGCATGGTTTCGCCGGCGCGCAGGCGAGCATCGACGGCTGTGGCATCGGCGAGCGTGCGTTCGGGATCAGCCGTGACGACCGCGTTCAAGGCCTTCGCGGCCTCGATGCGGTCGAGGGCGGCCTTGGCGGTCTCGACAGCGGTCGTCCGCCTCGCGATGACGTCGGCAGCGGTCTCGCGCGCGCTATTCGTCGGCTTTGTCATGGCCTCCCCAGATCAGCGCCAATGTGCCGCACAGGGCCAGGCACGCCAAGACGAAGAAGGCCACGCCGAGACTGGCCACGCCATCCAGGATCGATACCAGCGCCGGCGCAGCCAGCAGGCCGGCATAGGACGCTGTCAGCACCGCGCCGGTGGTCTCGCCGATCCGGTCCTGCGGCGCGAGGCGGGCGATCTCGGCGATAAAGACGCCGTTCCAGCCCGACGCCGTCAGACCGAACAATGCGGCAACGATGAATTGCCCGCTGCGGCCGAGCGATGCGCCATTGAGGCCCAGCAGCGCGGCGCAGAAGGCCATGCCAAGGCCGATGACGATGAGCACCGTGCGCGAAGCATCGAGGCGCATGGCAACATAGCCCCAGCCGAGCCGGCCGACGAGGCCGCCGGCTTGCGCGCCGGCGAGCGCCATGCCGGCCTCGATATGGCTGAGGCCGAGCTCGCGGGTGCCGAGCGTGACGAAGACCGTGTTGAGGGACACCTGCATCGCGCTGAACGGCATCGAGGCCAGCGCCAGCGTCGCGATGCGCCGGTCCGCCGTCATCAGCGCCAGCCGCGCGCGCAAATCGAGCTTTGGCGGAGGGATCACCTTGCCGGCATAGGCTGGCCGCAACCATTCGAACAACAGGATCGCGAGCAGCGCGCAGCCGCCTACAAGCGCATAGCACCAGGCCGGTCCGAGCGAGATTGCGATCGCGGGCAGTGCGAGCGAGCCGCAAACCGCGCCGATCTGGTTGCCGGTCTGACGCACTGAGAACACGAAGGCGCGCCGCTCGGCGGTTACGAGCTGCGCCAGCAGCGCGGCACTGGCGGGCGTCTCGGGCCCCATGGCAAGGCCGAGGCAGAGGCCCGCCGCCAACAGGGCGGCGCTCGATCCGAGCGAAGCCAATGCCATGCCGATGACGATGGCCGCCGCACAGAGGCTCGCGATCCGCAGCGAGCCAAGGCGCGCGATGAAGCCGCCGCCCCAGAACGAGGCTGGGATGCCGACCGCGAACACAGCGCATGAGAACATCGAGAGCTGCCAGACCTCGATATGCGCGCGCGGCGCGACCACGCCGGGGGCGAACAAGGCCAGCGCGACGAGGCGCCCTGCAGCGCGGTCATCGCGCCGAGGGCCGGCAGCAATGCCGGCACTGGCCGAGCGGCCGTGTTTGCGTCTACCATGACAGCGTGCTCATGGGAGGAACATCGTGGCAGGCGGCATTTCCATTCACGCGGTCGATGTGGCGAGCGGGCGCCCGGCGCAGGGGCTGCGCGTTGAGATCTGGCGAATCGACCCGGATTCGCTGCGCATCGCCGACGGGCGGCTCGGCGGCAATGGCGTGCTCGATCATTCCGTCGCGCAAGGTGCAGGCGTGACGGCTGGCGAGTACGAGGTGCTGTTTCATTTCGGCGAGTTCTTTGGCGAGCGCGATGGCTTCCTGACGGTGACGCCGTTCCGCTTCCGCATCAAGAACGCTGACGAACATTTTCATCTGCCGCTGAAATTCACGCGCTGGGGCTATTCGCTGTTCCGCGGTGCCTGATCAGTTGGTCAGCCGCCGCGACAAGCCGGTGACGCGCTCCATCGCCGCGACCAGCGCGACGGTGGCGATGATCAGCACGCCCGACAGCGCGGCGATGGTGACATCCAGCTTGCCCTCGAGGTCCTGCCACATCCGGATCGGCAGCATGTCGGTCGCGGCATCGCGCAGGAACAGCGACACCGGCACGTTGTCGAAGGACGACATGAAGGCGATGAAGGCGCCGGCGATAATGCCCGGCCGGATCAGCGGCAGCACGATGCGGCGGAACGTGTAGAGGCGGCTCGCGCCGAGCACGGCCGAGCTTTCGAGCAGGGTCGGCTCGAGCTGGGCCAGCGCTGCGACCGTGTTGCGCACGACATAGGGCACGCAGACCACGGTGTGGCCGATCACCAGCGTCAGCGGCGACACCGGCAGGCCGACCAGCGAGAACAGCATCAGGGCAGCGAGGCCGAAGGCGAGGGCCGGCAGCACCAGCGGCGACATGAAGAGGGAATCGAGTAGCCGCGCCGACAGCGTCCGTGATCGGGAGATCGCGAGCGCGGCGGCGACGCCGAGCACCACTGACAGCCCCGTTGCCCATAGCGCGACGATGAGGCTGTTCTTGGCCGCGAAGTGCAGCTGCCAGGCATTCCACAGCTCGGCATACCAGCGCAGCGAATAGCCCGGCGGCGGGAAGCGCAGCGAGAAGCCGCTGGTAAAGGAGACGACCAGCACCACGAGCGAGGGCGCGATGATTATAACAAGCGCGATCACGGCGATCATGGTCATGACGAGCTCGAAGCTGATCGCCTCCCAGGTGCGCTTGCGGCCTGCCATCATGCACCTCCATAACCGCGCGACATGCGGCCGAGCGTGGTGAAGACCGAGACGACCGCGAGCACGGCGAGCAGGAAGATGATCGAGATCGCGGCCGCAAACGGCCAGTTCTGCAGCGTCGAGGCCTGCTGGTAGAGATACATCGGCATGAACAGCATCTGCCCGCCGCCGATCAGGGACTGGGTGATGAAGGCGGTGATCGCAGCGGCATAGGTCAGCGTGCAGCCGGCGATGACGCCGGGCAGCGACAGCGGCAGCACGATCCTGAAGAAGGTGCGCCAGCTCCCGGCGCCCAGCGAGCAGGAGGCATCGTCGAGATTGGGATCGATGCGGCCTAGCGCGGTGATCAGCGGTAGCGTCATTAGGGGCATCTGCACCTGAGCCAGCGCGATCACCACGCCGAACTGGGTGTAGAGCAGTTTGAGCGGCGTATCGATGACCCCGAGGGATTGCAGCGTCGCGTTGATGATGCCCTGGCGTCCCAGGATGACGATCCAGGCGAAGGTGCGCACCACGACGCTGGTCAAAAGCGGCAGCAGCACGATCAGGATGATGATAGTCTGAAGCTTTGGTCCGACCCGCTGATACAGCCAGGCGATGGGAAAGCCGAGCACAAGGCAGACCGCCGTCACTTCGGCGCCCAGCAGCAGCGTCGAGCCGAGCACGCCAAGGCTGAAGGGATCGGTGAGAAAGTGCAGGTACTGGCCGAGCCCCCAATGGAGCCCAGCGGTGTCGTTGTGCAGCGAGAGCCAGAACAATTGCAGCAAGGGCGCGACGAAGAAGACCAGGAAGAACAGCGCCAGCGGCGCTGCCAATCCCATCCCGTAGGACGTCACGTCCCGTGATGCCGGTGCTGCGCCCACGGTTTAGATCTTGATCTCGCGGTTGAACCGCTCGATCCAGGCCGAGCGCTGCTCGTTGATCTTCTTCCAGTCCTGAAACACGAACTTCTTCTTCAGCTCGGCCGTGTCCTTGGCCAGCACGCGCGCGATCTCGCCGCCCATCGTCACCTTCGAATTGGTCGGCACGATCAGATAGGGCGGGTTCATCAGCGCGGTCTGCACCTCCGGCATCAACGCCGCCTCGATCAGCTTGAAGGCGAGCTCTCGGTTCGGCGAATTCTTAACGATGTGGATCGTGGTCTTGAAGGCGATCGCGCCTTCCTTGGGCGCGACGAACTCGACCGGCACGCCGCGCGCTTTCAGGATCTGGATGGCGTTGAAATTGCCCGGTGAGATGTCGATCTGGCCCTGCTGGAATAGCGTTGCGAGCGCGCCGGGATTGGCGGCGACCGCGGCGAGATTGGGCTTGAGCTCCTCCAGCGCCTTGAAGCCGGGATCGACGTTAGCCTCGGAGCCGCCGCGCATCTTGGCGATCTCGACCAGCCAGCCGGTGCCGAGCGTCGAATTGAGGTTGGTGATGCCGACGCGGCCCTTGAACTCCGGCTTCCAGAGATCGGCCCATGAGGTCGGCGGTGTCTTGACAGCTTCCGGATTGTAGGTGAGGCCGACGACCTGGAAGAACGGAGCGGGGCCCATCGGCTCCTGCGCCTCGGCGATCAGATCCTTGTAATAGGCGCTCTTCTCGACCGGATAGGGCTCGACCAGATCCTGGCCGATGGCGACGAGGGCGGGGCCGGGATCGTGCAGCATGACGTCGATCGGCGGGTTGGCCTTGGCGGCGTTGACCTTCGCGATCTGATCGACCGAGAGCATGGGATCGAGCACAATCGCGGCGTCCGCGTTGGCTTTCCGGAATGCGGGCACCAGCACGGCCTTGTGCGCTTCCTCCCAGCTTCCCGTGAAGGTCGCAAACACCAGCGGGCGGGCCTGGGCGAAGCTCAGGCCTGGAAACGCCTTCATGGCGCCGAGTGTGAGTGCCGTGGTCAGCAGACTTCTGCGATTCATGATCATTTCGAATTCCCCTCTGGACAAAAACTGGATCTAAAGCGTTGCGGGAAAGGCGTTGGCGAGCGATGGGGCGAGCGGCGCGAGACGCACCGCGGCGCCGTTCTCCAGCGCGCGCGTCTCGCCGATGCGCGCCTGCGAGACCTTGACGCCGGAGCCGTCGGCGGTGGTGACCTCGTGCACGACCGTGGCGCCCAGCGGCAGCGACATGCCGACCACGCCGGCAAAGCCGGTCTCGTCGCCGACGAATTGCAGATGCTCGGGGCGGATGCAGACCGTGACGCGGCCGCCCTCGGTGAGGGCGCCGCCCGCCGGCCTTGCGATGATCTCCGCGCCTGCATCGAGGCGCACCTTCGCCGCCGTGCGATCGGTCGAGACGACGACGCCGGGCATGCGGTTGGTGGAGCCGACAAAGGTATTGACGAACAGCGTCTGCGGACGGTCGTAGACGTCTGACGGCGAGCCGAACTGCTCGAGCTTGCCATGGCTCAGCACGGCGACACGATCGGCCATTGACAGCGCTTCCTCCTGGTCGTGCGTCACGATCAGCGTGGTGATGCCGGAGACGCGTTGCAGCCGCTTGACCTCGATCTGCATGTCCAGGCGCAAATTCTTGTCGAGCGCGGCAAAGGGCTCGTCGAGCAGCAAGATCGACGGCTTGATCGCGAGCGCGCGGGCGAGGGCCACGCGCTGCTGCTGGCCGCCGGAGAGCTGCCGCGGCAGCCGCTCGGCCATGGTTGGGAGCTGCACCAGTTCCAACAGGCGCTGCGCCTCGCGCTGGCGCGTGGCCTTGTCGATGCCGCGGGCGGCGAGGCCGTAGGCGACGTTCTCGCTGATCGACAGGTGCGGAAACAGCGCGTAGTTCTGGAACACGATGCCGACCGCGCGCTTGTTCGGCGGCAGCGCGTCGACGATGTCGTCGCCGATGATGATCCTCCCTTGCGTCTGCGCGATGAAGCCGGCGATGATGCGCAAGAGCGTTGTCTTGCCGCAGCCGGAGGGGCCGAGCAGGGCGATGATCTCGCCGCCCTTGATGTCGAGGTTGATGTTCTCGACCGCAAGCGCTCCACTCGGATACCGGTGGGTGACCGCGTCGACGACGAGGGATCGGCCGGTTGGTGCATCAGCCATGGTATTGCCTCCCGTTGCCGCAGAGGAGAAAGCAAGTCTCGTGCCCGCGCCTGTCGCTTTTCGGCGCTCGTTTTGGCATGGTGGCCCGATGACATCGGATCGATCGATATGCGACCTCACCGCCACGGAGCTTGCGCGCGCCATTGCGAAGGGCAAGCTGTCCGCCCGTGAGGCTGTCGAAGCGCATCTTGCGCGAATTGCAGACCTCGATGGCCAACTGGCGGCATTCGTGACGGTCGATGCGGACGGCGCCCGCCGCGCAGCGCAGATGTGCGATGCGGCCTCTGCGCCGATCGGCCCACTGCATGGCGTGCCCATTGGGATCAAGGATCTCACCGACACTGCGGGACTTGCGACGACTTACGGCTCGGTTCTGTTCCGCGACCACGTCCCGGCCGAGGATGATCTCGTGGTTGCGCGGCTGCGGCGCGCCGGCGCGATCATTCTTGGCAAGACCAACACGCCGGAGCTCGGCTTCGGCGCGGTCTGCACCAACAAATTGCGCGGGCCGACGCGCAATCCGTTCGATCCCGCGCTGACCTCCGGCGGATCGTCCGGCGGCTCTGCCGTCGCAGTCGCGGCCGGCATGGTGCCGCTGGCGCACGGCACCGATTTCGGCGGCTCGGTGCGCACGCCCGCCAGCTTCTGCGACGTCGCCTCGATCCGGCCGACGCCCGGCCGCATTCCGTCGCCGCGCCGGCCGCTCGGCTGGGACATGCTGGCCACCCACGGTTTCCTTGCGCGCAGTGTCGACGATTTGGAGCTTGTCCTGTCGGTCTGCGCCGGAAGCGATGCGAATGATCCACTCTCGCTCGGCAGCGCGGGTGATGATCGACCCATCGCCGACCGTCCCCGCGTCGCCGTCACCCCCGATTTCGGCGTGGCGCCGGTTGCGCGCGAGGTTCGCGCGCGCTTGGCCGGGAGTTGCGAGGCGCTCGCGCGTGTTGCCGATCTTGAGCCGTCCTCGCCCGACTGCGGCGGCGCGATCGAAGCCTTCCGCACCTTGCGCGCCGCGCACATCGCGAGCAGCTATGGCGAGTTGCTGGGGACGCGCCGTGCCGAGCTCACGCCGACGGTGATTTGGAATATCGAGGCCGGCGCAAAGCTGTCCGCGGAGGATTACCTCAACGCCGAGCGCCGCCGGATTGTGATCTATCGCAGCTTCCGCGAGCTGTTCACCCGTGTCGATTTCCTGGTCGCGCCGGCGGCGTCGGTCTTTCCCTGGCCGAATGAGATCAGCGACGTCACCGCCATCGATGGGGCGGCGCTGGAGACGCCGATCGACTATCTGGCCGTCACTTTCATCGTGTCGCTGGTCGGTTTTCCGGTGCTGACCCTGCCGGTGCCGCGAGGAGAAAATGAGCTGCCCTTCGGGATCCAGATCATCGCGCTCCCGGGATGCGAATCCCGCCTGTTTGCCTTCGGCCGTATTCTCGAGAACGAACTGGGGTTTTCGCATCGCCGGCCGAAGCTCCCCTAGCTGTCGCGATGCTCGAGCCGGGCGGAGAGCGCATCGGCAAGGCCGATGGTCGGCTTGGCGGCAGGCCGACGATACGTGCCCGCTGTTGCCTTGCGCAGCCGCAGCGCATGAAGCGCTTCGGCTTGCTTCACCGAGGCCATGACCTGATCGACCACCGGGACGGGGATCCGGTCGGCGACGCGCTCGGCAAGGCCGGAGAGCGGGGCGCCGGCAAAGATCAGCACATCGGCCTCGTCCTCGACAATGGCGCGCCGGGCGAGCTCGACCAGCACGTCTTCCTTCTCGGTGCCGACCTCGGAGATCGCCTGGAAGGGCGTGTCGAGCATGCGGATGCCGGCGCAGCGCTCCCACAGCCCGTGGGCGCGCACGCATTCCTCGTACCAGGGGCCAAGCGCCTGGGCGAAGGTGACGATGGCAAAGCGGCGTCCGGCCATGCAGGCGGTCAGCATGGTCGCTTCCGCCATGCCGATCACGGGAATGTCGAAGGTCTCGCGCGCGGCGAACAGGCCGGGATCGCCGAATGCCGCGATGATCGCGGCGTCGACCTTGCTGTGCTGCTCGGCCAGCATCTCCAGCGCAATGGCGCCCCCGATCTGCGCTTCGGTGCGCGTGGCGATATAGGGCACGCCGCGGCTCGCGGTGCAGGGGATCAGCTCGGTGCCGGAGGAAGCGGCGCGCTGCCCGACTCCGAGCATCAGCTGCGTGACCTCTTTGCTGGTATTCGGGTTGAGCAGCAGCAGCTTCATGATTATGCCGCCGTCCGCTTGGCCTGAGAGGCGGCGAGGACTTCGAGCAGCGCAGTGCCGGTGCGTGCAACGTGGGCGCCGAGCAGGCGGCCGGCTGCCTCGCCGTCACGCGCTTCGAGCGCGGCCAGGATATCGGCGTGCTCGTCGACCGAATTGCTCCAGCGCCGGTCGGCGCCGAGCGCGAGATAACGCGCGCGTTCGGCGCGGGAGATCAGCGTTTCGTGGGCCTCGCGCAGCGGCGTGTTGCGGGCCATGCGGACGATGGTGTTGTGGATCTCGCCGTTGACGGCGAAATAGTCGTCGAGCTTGCCATTGCGGTGATGACCCTCCATCCGGGTCTGAAGCGTGCGCAGGCGGGCGAGGTCGCGCTCGGTGGCGCGCTCCGCGGCGAGCTCGGCGGCGAGCCGCTCGATGCCGGCGAGGGCCTCGAACAATTCCGAGATGCCGTCCACTGCGATATCGGCAATGCGCGGGCTGCGGTTGGGGCGGAGCTCGATCAAGCCTTCCGCCGCCAGCACCTTCATCGCCTCGCGCAAGGGAGTGCGCGACACGCCGAGCTCCTTCGACAGCTTCGTCTCCTGGGTTTGCGAACCCGGCGGCAGCTCCCCGCGAATGATCATCGTCCGCATCCGCGCCGCGGCACGCTCATGCAGGCCCATCCGCTTGAGTTTGGGCGACTTTCGTCCCTTTGGCGCTTCCGATTTTGGCTGCACGCGTGCCTCACTTCTCACGTTGACCTTAGCCATTTTCGGCCCTTTGGCCCGCCCAAAATATCGACGTATCTCGCTGAAAACAATAGCATAGTGCGCGAATTGTATGCAGCATGCAAAAACTGGATTGCGTTACGGCGGAGGGCGGCGGATGATCCCTGCGCGACGCGCGGATATCGCGCCTTCGAAGCGGAGTAAGCGATGCGGACGAGTTTGCGACTGGGTCTGGTGGCAATGGCGGCAATGCTTGGCGGAAGCGATCTCGTCTCCGCGCAGGCGCCGAAGATCAAGCTCGGTTACGCCAAATGCGCGCACTGCCTGCCGATGTCGCTGATCCCGGGCATCGCCAAGACCATCGAGGTCGAGGCCACCGGCTTCAACTCGGGCAATGACGTGCTGACCGCCCTGGTGTCGAAGAGCATCGACGTCGCCCAGGTCACCTATCTCCATTACATCACCGCGCTCGACAAGGGTTTCGACGTCGTCGCCGTGTCGGGCCAGATCAACGGCGGCTCGGAGTGCCTGTCCTCCGCGAAGCTGAATCTGCCGCCCGAGGACTGGGCCACGTTCAAGACGACCGTTGCGAAGGCGAAGAGCGACGGTCAGCCGCTCAAGGTCGCGGCGTCCCGCGGTAATGCGCAGGACATCCACATGCGCGGCGCGTTCCTCAAGCAGGGCGTCGATCCCAACAAGGACATCCAGTTCATCAACATCCCCAATCCGTCCGACCATCTCGCAGCGCTCCAGCGCGGCGAGGTCGACATGATCTGCTCGGTCGAGCCGTTCGCCTCGCAAATCCGGCTCGCCGGTGCCGGCAAGCATTTTGTGCTGCCGTATGAGCAGGCGGCCGGAAATCTCACCAATCTCATCGTCACCCGGTCCGACGTGATCGCGAGCCAGCGCGCCGGCGTTCAGGGCGTCGTCAGTGCCGTGGTCGAGCTCGACAACAAGCTGATCGCCGACAAGGGGCTGTGGGTCGAGGTCATCAACAAGCTCACCGGCCTCGACAAGAATGTGGCGACCGAGGCGTTGAAGAATGCCTCGCCCGATCCCGCGATCCATCGGTCGCAGACACTGGCGATCGCCGCGATGATGCGCGACCTCAAATACATCTCGAAGGACGTCTCCGCGGAAGCGGAGAAGAACATGGATTATTCGTTCCTGGAGCAGGCCACCGGAAAGACCAAGAATGACCTCGGTTACTGACGTCTCGCCCGCAAGGCCGGAGTTTCGGCTGACGCGGGCGTTCCACGGGCTCGAACGCCTCGCCGTGCCTGCGCTGCTGATCGCGGGGTGGGAGGCTTTTGCCCGCAGCGGCATGCTTCCGCCCGCGCTGCTGCCGGCGCCGAGCGCGGTGCTGCACGCGCTCGGCGACTGGGTGTTCGGCTTCGACGAGACCACGCAGACCTATTCCGGGCACTGGCTGCGCGATGCGCTCGCCAGTGCGCTTCGCGTGTTCGGCGGCTTCGCGCTGGCCAGTCTCCTCGGCATCCTCGCGGGGGTCGCAATCGGCTGGTCGCGCCTGTTCGAGAAGACGCTGGAACCGACGCTGCAGATGCTGCGCCCGATCCCGCCGGTGTCCTGGATTCCGCTCGCGATCATCTGGTTCGGCATCGCCGACAAACCGGCGATCTTCCTCGTTTTCCTCGGCGCCTTCTTTCCGGTGCTGATGAACAGCATCCACGGCGTCAAGACCGTGGACCACAATCTGGTGCGCGCCGGCGCGATGATGGGCGCGAACGGCCGGCAGATGCTGACCGACATCGTGCTGCCGGCGGCGCTGCCGTCGATCTTTGCGGGCTTGCGCATCGCGGTCGGATCGGCCTGGATGCTGACGGTCACGGCCGAGATGGTCGCGGTGAAGAGCGGCCTCGGTTATGTCTTATGGGATTCCTATTACTTCCTGCGCTACGACATCGTGCTGGCTGCGATGATCTCGATCGGGCTGCTCGGCTATCTCTCCGACCTCGGCCTCAAGGCGATCATGGCGCGCACGCTGCGCTGGCAGCAGACGACCACCGTGCAGGGCAGGGCGGGCTGATGGCGGCAATCGAGCTTCGCAACATCGTCAAGGTGTTCTCCGACAAGCGGCGCGGCCGTGATCTCTTGACGCTGGACAACATCAATCTCGACATCGAGGCCAATGACTTCGTCTGCCTGCTCGGCCCATCCGGCTGCGGCAAGTCGACACTCCTGAACATCATTGCCGGCTTCGAGCAGGCGACAAGCGGCCGCACGCTGGTCGACGGCAAGCAGGTGGAGCGGCCGGGCTCGGACCGCGGCGTGGTGTTCCAGCAGCCGACCTTGATGCCGTGGTTGACGGCGATCGACAACATCGCCTTCCACCTCAAGCTCAAGGGCGTCGCCAAGGCCGAGCGCCACGACCGCGCCATGGAGTTCATCGATCTCGTCGGCCTGCGCGGCTTCGAGCATCATCATCCCTCCGAAATGTCCGGCGGCATGAACCAGCGCGTCGGCATCGCCCGCGCGCTGCTGATGAACCCGAGCGTGATCCTGATGGACGAGCCCTTTGCGGCGCTGGATGCCCAGACCAAGCTCGAAATGCAGGAGGAGCTGGTCGCGATCTGGCAGAAGCGTCGCTGCACCATCGTGTTCGTCACCCACAGCGTCGACGAGGCCTTGGTGCTCGGCAACAAGATCGTGGTGATGACCAGGCGGCCGGGCCGGATCCGCGAGGCCGTCAATTTCGACCTGCCGCGCCCGCGCGACATCACCAGCCCCGAATTCAACGACGCCAAGCGGCACATCCTGGCTTTGATCCGGGAGGAGTCGACGCGGCTTGCGCAGGCGTCGTAAGGTTAAGGCCATGCGCAAGCGTCTCGGCATGATCACGCCGTCCTCCAACTCGGTGCTCGAGCCCGTCACCAGCGCCATGCTGGCCGGCGCTCCCGGCGTCACCGCGCATTTCTCGCGCTTCCGCGTCACCGAGATTGCGCTCGACGCTGCTTCGCTGAACCAGTTCGATGCCTCGGTAATGCTGCCGGCAGCGGACCTGCTGGCGGATGCCAAGGTCGACGCGATCGCCTGGAACGGCACGTCGGCGAGCTGGCTCGGGATTGGCCGCGACAGGAGCCTGTGCGATGCGATCACCGCACGCACGGGCGTGCCCGCGACGACGTCGACGCTCGCCTGCATCGACGCTGCCCGTGCGCTCGGAGCCAAGCGCGTCGGCCTCGTTTCGCCCTATACGGACGACGTCCAGCGGCGGATCGGCGACGTCTGGGCCGAGGAGGGCATCGCTCCGTACGCCGAGCGGCATCTCGGCCTGCGCGACAATTTTTCCTTCGGCGAGGTCGCGCCGGCGACCATTGCGGACATGATCCGCGCGGTGGCGGCGGAGGGGGCAGATGCGATCGTCGTCCTCTGCACCAATCTCGATGGTGCGGCGCTTGCGGCCTCGCTCGAACGGGAATTGGATGTCGCTGTGCTCGACTCGGTCGCGGTCACATTGTGGCGGACTCTCGGCCTCGCCGGCGGCGACATCAGGGCCTTTGCGGGGTGGGGCCGCATATTCCAGACATCCGCGGACATCAAGTGACGGAGACGCATGTGACCCAGCTCGATCTCGCCATTCGCGGCGGCACCATCGTGACGGCCAGCGACGAGTTTCGCGCCGATATCGGCATTCGCGACGGCCGCATCGTCAGCATCGCGGACAGCATCAATGGGGCGGCGCGCGAGATCGATGCGACGGGCCTGCTGGCGCTGCCCGGCGGCATCGACAGCCACGTCCACATTTCTCAACCCTCGGGTCCGGACGTGGTCATGGCCGACGACTTTGCCTCGGCGACGTGCGCGGCGGCGGCCGGCGGCAACACCATGGTGCTGCCTTTCGCGCTTCAGGAGAAGGGCACGTCGCTGCGCACCTGCGTCGAGAACTACCGCAAGCTCGCCGAGGGCGAGTGCTACATCGACACCGCCTTTCACCTGATCATTTCCGATCCGACCGCCGTCGTGCTCGGGCAGGAACTGCCGGCGCTGGTCAAGGACGGCTACACCTCGTTCAAGGTGTTCATGACCTATGACGACCTCGTGCTCAGCGACAAGCAACTGCTCGAAGTGTTCGAGGTCGCGCGGCGCGAGGACGCGCTGGTCATGGTCCATTGCGAGGGCTACGACGCCATCCGCTTCCTCACCAGCAAGCTCGAGCGCGAGGGCCACATCGCGCCTTACTATCACGGCACCTCGCGGCCCCAGGCCGTCGAGCGCGAGGCGACGCATCGTGCCATCAGCCATGCCGAGGTGATCGGCGTTCCCATCATGATCGTGCATGTCTCCGGACGCGAGGCGATGGAGCAGGTGCGCTGGGCCCAGCAGCGCGGCTTGCCGGTGCATGCGGAGACCTGCCCGCAATACATTACGCTGACCGCCGACGACATGAAGGGCCTCAACATGGACATCACGGGCGCGAAATACGTCTGCTCGCCGCCGCCGCGCGATGTCGAGAGCCAGCAGGCGATCTGGGAAGGCATCACATCAGGCGTGTTCCAGACCTTCTCGTCCGACCATTGCCCGTTCCGCTACGACGACCCCAAGGGCAAGCTGACGCCGAACGCCCGCACCTCGTTCCGCTGGGTGCCGAATGGCATCCCCGGTGTCGAGACCCGGCTGCCGATCCTGTTCTCGGAAGGCGTCTCGAAGGGACGCATCACCCTGCGGAAGTTCGTCGAGCTGACCGCGACCAACCACGCAAGGATCTATGGTCTTTATCCGCGCAAGGGCTCGATCGGTGTTGGCTTTGATGCCGACATCGCTCTCTGGGATCCCAAATTGAAGAAGCCCATCCGGCAGGCCGATCTGCATCACGGCTCGGACTACACGCCCTGGGAAGGTTTCGAGGTCACGGGATGGCCGGTGACGACCATCGCCCGCGGAGAGGTGGTCTTCAACAAGGGGCGGATCGTCGGGGCCAAAGGTGCAGGCCAAGTGCTGAGCCGGGGCAAGTCGAGCCTGATCTGATCCAGCTCGACGCGCCATCAAAGCGGGCATCTAGAATGTCGCGGCCATTGCAGCGAGACGTTGATGGGTCCTTTCACGGGCAGCGTCGATCGGCTGCTGCGGTCCGGTGGTTGGACCGATCAGCACGAAACGGACATTGCTGATGCCAATGAAGCGCAGGATTTCCCGCAAGTAAGGCGTTGCCATATCGATGCGGCCGCGGTTCATGCCGGTGGCAAAATCGCTGCCGCTGGCGATGATGACCAGCGTCGGCCGATCCTGCAGCAGCGGGAGATATCCCTGCGATGGATCGAACCGAAAGGTGAGCCCAGGCTGGACGATGATGTCGAACCACTGCTTGAGCTTGTAGGGAATGCCAAAGTTCCACATCGGGGTCGAGATCAACACGCGATCGGCGAGCGAAAAGCGCAGCGCCATTCGCTCGGCCTCCGCAAAGCTGTCGCGTTGCGCGTCGTTGAAGGCCTGAGCCTTCATGCGCGCGTATTTGGCCTCAATGATGGGGCCCGTGAACTCCGGCATCCGCTCACGCCAGATGTCCACGACATCGACATCCCAATCCGGCCGAGCCTGGCGGAATCCGTCAAGAAAGACGCGCGCGCCGGTCGTCGACTCTGACTCGGCGCGCGGCGAGCAGGTCAGGTGCAAGAGCTTTGCCACAGCTCATCCCAGCGCTCTGATGACGGTATCGGCCCTGGTCACGACCGCGACGTTCTGCATGGCAAAATTGATCGAGGCGTTGTGCCAGTCGGCATTCATGGTCGAGCAGCAATCCTCGGGCACGATCATGAAATAGCCCTTGTCGGCGCCGGTCCGTGCCGTATGTTCGACCGACATGTTGGTCCACGCGCCGGTATTGATGATCATGTCGCGGCCGGTCGCTTTCAGGATCGTCTCCAGCCGCGTGCCTTCCCAGGCGCTCATACGCATCTTCTCGACGACGAAATCGCCGGGCCGAGGTTCGAGACCGGACACGGGCGATGCGCCCCAGCTTCCGCGCACCATCGCCTTGCTGTCGACGAGCCCCTCGAACAACGGCGCATTCAGCGTGACGCCGGGTGCGCCGGGTTCGACCACGAACCAGACATGGATGATGGCGACGCCGCGGGCGCGTGCAGCTTCCGCGAGACGCCGCACATTCTCCACGACATGCTGTTGCTTGGCGTGACCCGGTGCGCCCGACTCGGCGAAAGCGCCGCCGTCCATGATGACGTCGTTCTGGAGATCCTGGATGATCAGGGCGCAGCGTTGCGGATCGAGCCGCATCTCGCCTTCGGTGAGAATGGGGGAGGCGGGCGACGAGCTCGGGCCTGTCCCGCCGCCAGCGCGCCTACCGCTCATATAGGGCTCATGGCGCGGACCAACCCTGGTCGGGATCGCATACACCGAATGCGTCGAGGTGAGATAAAGGGTGCGGAAATCCGGTCCGCCCCAGGCGAGGTTGGCGACCAGCTCCGGCACGCGCACCTTGCCGAGCAGCTCGCCGCGCGGCGAATAGACCCAGACGCCACCGGGTGCGGTGACCCAGACATTGCCGTGCTGATCGCACTTCATTCCATCGGGCACGCCAGGCTCGAGCTCGGACTTGATGCCACTCGCGAACACCCGCGCATTGGACAGCGAACCGTCGCTGTTGACGTCGAACACGCGGATCAGGGCTTGCACGGTGTCATTGACATAGAGCAGCCTCTCGTCCGGCGAGAAGCACAGCCCGTTCGGCTGATCGAACAGATTGCGCTCGACCACGAGCTTCGGTTCGCCGCCGGGCACGACGCGATAGACGCCCTGGAAACCGAGCTGGCGGGGCCGCTCGACACCATAGACCGGCATGCGGCCATACCAGGGATCGGAGAAATAGACCGCGCCGGATGAATGCACGCAGACGTCGTTCGGGCTGTTGAGCTCCTGGCCGCCGAAATGCGAGGCCAGTACCTCGCGCCGTCCGTCCGGGCGCTCGCGAACCAGCGATGACGTTGCGTGCTCGCAGACGATCAGGTTGAGCTCGGCGTCATAGGTCATGCCGTTGCATTTGTTCGACGGGCGTTTGACCTCGACGACGCCGCGCCGCGCATCCCAGCGCCTGCGCACGTCTCCCGGCATGTCCGAGAACAGCAGGTAATGATCGACCGGATGCCAGATCGGCCCTTCCGTGAAGTCGAACCCGGTGCCGATCTGTGCGACCGGCGCATAGGGGTCGATCAGGCTCTCGAACTCGCTTCGCAGCGTCACATGCGTCATCGGTTGATCCTCGACAACCTCAAGCCGGGAACCAGTTGCGCTGGGGGAGGGACTGCACGATCGGGCCGGGGACCTGATCATGTAGCCGACCCACGACATTGCCGCCTTCGATCTTGGCGGGCCGGTCGTGGACGGGGAGCAGGTAGCGCGAATTGCTGAGCAGCTTCTTGATCGCCGCCTTTTCCGCGCGCTTGCTGGTGCCATGGTTGCCCGTGGTGCGCGGCTCCCAATCGTGGATTTCATGGAAGGGCGTGACGATCTGGTCGTTGAAGTCGTAGATCACGTCGCCGCAGATGGTCGCGATGCCATCGGCAGTGTGGACGATGATGTTCATCGATCCCTCGGTATGGGCGTTGGCGGCGTCGCAATAGACGCCGGGCATCAGTTCGATCGGGCCGGTGATCTCCAAGTCGAGGAAGCGCAGCGCGCTCTTGGTGTGCAGGCGGTCGATCAGGTGCTTGATATCGGGCGCCGGATATTGCGGGTGCATCAGGCCGGAGACGGAATATTCGAGCTCCCGGCGGTTGAGGACGACAGTCGTGTTCATCGGAAACAGATCGTCCTTGCCGGCATGGTCGATGTGCAGATGGGTGTGACAGACGAAGCGGACGTCGCCCATGCGGACGCCGTGGCGCGCGAGCTGATTCTCGATCATGTTCTCATGGTACTGAAGCCCCCGCATGCCCAGCGTCTCCATGATCTGGTTGGAGCGGTAGCCGGTATCGACCACGACCGGATAGGGGCCGCCGAGGATCAGGAAGCCCAGAGTGAGGACGCGGCGGGTGCGGCCGCAATCGCGGCCGAGCACCAGGAAGCTCGATTCCAGCTCGATATCGCCGTAGTCCAGGATCTTGATCTCCAGCGCCATACGTTTCCCTCCTGTCTCGTTTTTTTCAAAGCCGGTAGACGCGCGTTGCCGTCGTCCTGAAGATCGCGTCCTGCTGCTCCGCGCTGAACGGGGCGCCGGCTGCGCGAAAGGCTGCGACGAGCTCGCGATAGCTGGTCCACAATTTCTCGATCGGAAAATTGGAGCCGAAAAGGCAGCGCTCGGCACCGAAGATCGCGACAGTGTCAGTGAGCACGGCGGCGATATGCGCGGGATCATTGCGATGGATGAAGGTGCCGAGCCCGGACAGTTTTGAGACCACGTTCGGACAAGTTGCGAGCCGCGCCATCCCGGCGCGCCAGGCCGCGCGTCCTGCTGGCGAGAGATTCTCGAGCATGCCGGCATGCTGAAGGATGAAAGTCACGTCGGGACAGGACTCGGCGAGCTGCGCCGCATCCGGCATCTGCGGCGTGAAGACCTGCAGGTCGAAGCTCCAGCCGTATTCCGCCAGACGCGCGACGTTGCGACGGATCACTGGATCGGCGCAGAGATCCGGACGCGCCGCGAAACGGTATAGCGGGTTCTCGTGCCAGTGCAGCTGCATGCGCACCCCGCGCACGAGCGGATAGCGCTTGAGGCGGTCGAGCTGCGGCCGGACATCCTCCACCGCGAAATTGGCATAGGCGACGACGGCGTGCGGCCAGCCATGTTCATCGGCGGTCCGCTGTACCCAGGCTGCTTCCTCCTCGAAGTGCTCCGGCGCCCAGTTGGTCTGCACATAGACGGAGCGGGTGACGCCGGTGTCCTTGAGATCGTCGATATATTCCTGGATCGGATAGTCGCGCCGGATCGGCTCGTATGGTCCGAAGATGCGGGGCTGCATGGGGCCGGTCAGCCAAGGCAGGTCGGCCTGCCGCCATATGTGATGATGGCCGTCGACAATATCGGTCACGCCGCTCTCCTTCGTCCCAGTGCGAGTACATGCGCGACGATCGACGCGCTCGATCCGCCATCCACGAGATCATCGACGAAGCGCTCGATCGCGACGAGCGCTTCGGTCTGCGGGCGGAACGCAGGGCCGGTCGCAAGCGGGGTCAGCCAGCTCACGCGCCAGGCCCGCCGCGACAATTTCGCGACGGCGTCGCGAAGGGCGTCGGGCTCGCCGCGCTCGAGTCCGTCGGACACGATGACCACGGCGGCGCCTCGGGCGTATCCGCCGAACCGCGGGACCGCCAGAAACGCTTGCAGCGCATCGCCGATGCGGGTGCCGCCGTCCCAGTCGCTGACCAGATGTCCTGCGGCGTTCAGCGCCTGTTCGCAGCGCTTCAGCTTTAGCGCGCCGGTCACACGGGTCAGCCGCGTGCCGAAGGTGAAGACCTCGACATTCGGCGCGGCCTGCACCAGCGCATGCGCAAGCTTCATATTTTCGTCGGTGCGGCTCTTCATCGAGCCGGAGACGTCGATCAGCAGCAATATCTTGCGTGGCCGCTGCCGCCGCTTCAGATGACCGAGCCGCAGGATCTCGCCATCGCTGCGGACGCTGGCGCGCAGGGTACGGCGGAGATCGGCGAAGGGGCCGCGGCGTGCCCGCATGCGACGGTGCCCGCGCCGTCGCGGCAGGCGCCGCGGGGCTTCGCGTGCCAGGCGCCGGAGCGCATCCGTCGTGGAGAGCTGAGCGAAGCGGCGCTCGACCAGCGCCTCGGTGCGCGTGGCGGTGAGGCCCGACTCGTTGGCGTCGTCGGAGAGCAGGGGCTCCTCGTCGCCGCGGCCTTCCTCCTGCAGACGAACGGTCTCATCGTCCTCGCCGTCTTCGGCACGCTCGATCGCCTCGCTGCCGCGGAAATGAAGGTCGAACAGCCGGTCGAAGGTGGCGCGGCGCTCGGGCGGCGGCGCGAGCGTGGCGAGCGCAGATTGCCTGATGTCGTCGAGGTCGCGCGGGCCCAGCAGCGCGATCGCGGTGAGGAATGCGGTCGTCTGCTCGGGCGCGACGGCGAAGCCGTTGGCGCGCAGCAGCGCGACGAAGGATATGAAGACGCGGGCAGCGCGTGGGAGCTGCAGCTCGGTGCTCATGCGGTCGCCTCCGCGAGCATGGCATCGAGCCGGGGCGCGATGAAGTGCAGGTCCTCTTCGTCCTTCAGCGCCACGCCGATCGAGCGCTTGAAGGCGTCAGGCCAGCGCGCGCCCCTCTTGTTGAGGAGCGTCGCGGCCTCAGCCCAGTCGACAGCCTCGGCGATACCGGGCGCCTTGCTCAGCGGCTCGCGCCGCAATTTCTCGACGGCCGCGACAACGGCGCGGGCCGTGGCTTCGGCGACGCTGGATGCGCGCATCATGATGATGCGGGCCTCACGCTCGGCCGTGGGATAGTCGATCCAGTGATAGACGCAGCGGCGACGCAAAGCTTCGTGCAAGTCGCGCGTCCGGTTCGACGTCAGCACGACCACGGGGCGTTCAGCCGCGCGCACCGTGCCGCGCTCGGGAATCGAGATCTGGAAGTCCGAGAGGAATTCGAGCAGGAACGCCTCGAACTCCTGGTCGGCGCGGTCGATCTCGTCAATCAGCAGCACGGTGGAATCGGGCGCGCGGAGCGCGGCCAGCATCGGTCGTTCGATCAGGAACGTCTCGCCATAGATGTCGATGCTTTCGTCGCCGGCCTGGCGGATCGCCAGCATCTGGCGCGGATAGTTCCACTCATAGAGCGCGGCAGACGCGTCGATGCCCTCATAGCATTGCAGGCGGATGAGACGGCGGCCGAGCACGGCGGCGATGGCCTTCGCCGCTTCTGTCTTGCCGACGCCGGGTGCGCCTTCCAGCAGCAGCGGCTTGCCGAGCGCGAGACCGAGATAAGCGGCAGTCGCAAGCCCTTCGTCGGCGAGGTAATAGGCTGCCCGCAGCGCCTTCTCCAGCGCCTCGGGGCTGTCGATGCCAACGATGTTGCTGCGAACCGCCACGACCGACCCTCTAGCGCCGCGCCTGTGGCCGCGCACCGCCCTGGGCCTTGATCGCCCGCAGCACCTTTTCCGGCGTGATCGGCAGATCGTCGATGCGGACACCGACGGCGTTGAAGATCGCGTTGGCAACGGCCGGCAGCACGGGATTGGCGCACATCTCGCCCGGACCCTTGGCGCCGAAGGGCCCATCGGGAGCAGGGCGCTCCAGCACCGCAATATCGTGCGGGCAGACGTCGCCGGGGCCAGGCATCAGATATTCGACGAAGTCGCGAGGCCCATGGGCCGGGTCTGGGTAGTAGGGCTCCGGCGTCTCGTAGAGCGCGTGACTGACGCCCATCCAGGCGCCACCGACGAGTTGCTGCTCGACCAGGCGCGGGTTGAGCGCGCGGCCGAGCTCATAGGCGGAATCCATCCGGACCATCGCGACCTCGCCAGTCTCGTCGTCGACCTCGACCTCGGCGACCAGGCAGGCATGGGCGTAGCAGGTCGCCGGCGACATCTCGCCGGTCTCAGGATCAACGTCCGACAGTGGCACCAGGAAGATGCCGCGGCCGGAGATGGTCTTGCCCTGCTTGAATTGCGCGGAGATCGCGACGTCCTTGGTCGAGATAGACCGGTGTGGCGCGCCCTTGACGTGGATGTTGCCGCGGCCGTCGGTTTCGAGATCGGCGGCGTTGACCTCCAGCTCCTCGGCCGCCGCCTCCATCATCACGCCGCGCGCCTCGCGGGCCGCCGCCATCACGGCGTTGCCGACGCGATGAGTGCCGCGCGAGGCGAACGAGCCCATGCAGTGGGGTCCGGTATCGGAGTCTGCGGTGTCGACATAGACGTCCTCGACCGGCACGCCCAGGGTCTCCGCGCAGATCTGCCGTGTCACCGACTTCATGCCCTGGCCGAGGTCGATCGACGACAACGCTACGGTGAACTTGCCGCTCGGGTTGGAATGCACCAGCGCCTGGCTGGGATCGCCGCCGAGATTCATGCCGATGGGATAGTTGATCGACGCCATGCCGCGTCCGCGATGTCTGGTCATCTCAGCGTCTCCTTGTCCCGAATACGGACGAGAATCGGGTGGCACCGTGGGATGGCGCGGTTGGACGCGGCGGAGCAGGCGGCGGCGATGGCGGGGGCGGCTCGCGCGGCGGTTCACGGGTGACGGTGGGCGGGAGCCGATCGTAGCTCGTGCGCTGCTGTGCCGGCGCGGTCGGCCTTGCGCGCGAATCCGTCGGTGTCGGCGGGATCACGGCGCGGCTGCCGCCGCCGTCCCTGCGCGAGGAGGCGCGTCTGAACTCGTCGCGGATCGGCCATTTGGCTTTTTCGGCCGCGACCTGCACGCATTCGATCAAGGCGGTATTCTTGGCCTCGCGGCGGTGCGCCTTCATGTCGCCGTCGCGATAAGCGTTCAGAATCCGGAACTCCATCGGGTCCATGCCGACGAGGTTCGCGAGCTTGTCCATCTGGCACTCGATGGCAAAATCCATCGCTGTGACGCCGAAGCCGCGCATGGCGGTCGCCGGCGTGCGGTTGGTGAAGACGCAATAGACGTCGCCATAGACGTTCGGGATCGTGTAAGGCCCCGGCAGGTGCGCGGCGCATTTCACCGCGGCATAGCTCGACAGCCGCGTATAGGCCCCGCTGTCGAAATAGGCGCGGATCTTGCGCGCCACGATGCGGCCGTCGCGCATGACGCCGTCCTTGATGTAGATGCGTTCGGCGCCGCGCGGCGGGCCGTATTGCATCTCCTCTTCGCGGCCGAACACGTAGCGGACGGGACGCCCCGTCAGCATGGCGCCGAGGATGGCGAGCGGTTCGGTCAGCGTATCCACCTTGCCGCCAAAGCCGCCGCCGACGGTGCCGCCGATGAAGTGGAAGGTGTTGGACGGCACGTCGAGGATCTTGGCGCAGGTGTCAACCGAGAAGAACAGCGCCTGGGTTGAGGTGTAGACGACGTAGCGGCCGTTGGTGTCGGGGGCGGCAATCGCGCCATTGGTCTCAGTCGGCGCGTGCTCGATCGGCGACATCTGGTAGCGCTGCTCGAGGACGTGGTCCGCGGTTGCGAGCGCCGCATCGGCATCGCCAAAACGCAGGCGCTGGTGGTCATATACGTCGTGATAGATGAAGGCGTTCTTCGGATAGGTCTCGTTGACCACGGGCGCACCGGGCTTGAGCGCGTCCTCGACGTCGAACACGGTCGGCAGCGGTTCGTAGTCGACCCTGACCTTTGCGATCGCCTCGAACGCCTCGCGCTCGCTGTCGGCGACGACGGCAAGGATCGGTTCGCCCTTGTAGCGAACCTTGTCGACGGCCAGCGACGGCTCGTCGTCCTTGCCGAAGTTGATCAGGCTAAGCAGCGTATTGAGGTTGACCGGCACGTCGGCGCCGCGAATGATCCGGCGCACGCCGGCCGAGCGCTCGGCCTCCGTGGTGTCAATGCGGCGCAGCCTTGCATGGGCATGGGTCGAGCGCAGGACCTTCAGGTGCAGCATGCCCTGCAGCTTATGATCATTGAAATAGCTCGACGTGCCCGTGATGTGGCCGAGCATGTCCTGGCGCTGCGTGCCCCTGCCGATCTCCTTGAGATTGTCGTCGCGCTCGTCGGCGAAGATGTCCTTGCGTAATTCCAGCATGGTCTGACCTCAGGCGCTGGCCCGACCGCCCGCGGCGGCGAGGATGGCATTGATGATCGGCTCGTAGCCGGTGCAGCGGCAGATATTGCCGGAGATCGCCTCAATCACGTCGGCCCGGCTCGGGGAGGGATTGCGGTCGAGCAGGGCCTTGGCGGCCATCAGCATGCCCGGCGTGCAATAGCCGCACTGCGCGGCAAAATTGTCGGCGAAGGCGCGCTGGAGCGGATGCAGGTTCGGGCCCTGCTTCATGCCGTCGAGCGTCTCGACCGAGCGGCCCGCCACCGTCTCGGCCAGCGTCAGGCAGGAGAGGTGGAGGTCTCCGTCGATCAGCACGCTGCAAGTGCCGCAGCCGCCCTGACCGCAGCCGAATTTCGGGGTCATGTCGCCGATCAATTCGCGCAGCGCCACCAGGAGATTGGTGCCGCCATCGACGAAGATCGCGACCTCACGGCCATTGTGGCGAAACTGCAGGGGGATTTTTGCCATGGCGATCTATTCCTGTCCCGATAGCAGGCGCCGCAAATGCACGCCGACGATCTCGCGGCGATACCAGGCGCTGCCGAGCGCGTTGTCGGATGGCGATGTTCCTTCGGCTGCCGCTGATGCGGCCGCCGCGATGGTTGCTGCGTCCAGCAAGCGGCCGTCGAGGGCGCGTTCGGCCGCGCGGGCACGGATCTGCGTCGGCGCCATCGAGCCCAGCGCGATCCGGGCGCCGGCGATCCGGCCGCCGCTGATCGGCAGATGCGCGGCGAGCGTGATCACCGAGCCGCCCTTCGGCTTGATGCGCGCGATCTTGCGATAGCGGAAGGCCTCCGCGCTGGAGGGCCGGGTGCAGGAGACCGACAGCACCAGCGCGCCGGACTGTCGCTCGCGCGATTGCAGGAATTCCTCGATCGGAATATCGCGGGCGCCGAAGCCGCCTTGCACCGCGACCGTGGCGTCGAGTGCCAGTAGCGCCACGGTGAAATCGCCGTAAGGGTTCGGCGCGAAGAGATTGCCGCCGACCGTGCCCATGTTGCGCACGGCAGGGCCTCCGATCGAGCGGGCGGGCGCGTGCAGGAAGGCGAGGTCGCGTTCGGCGAGGACGCGCGCGAAGGTGACGCCGGCGCCCAACGTCACGCGCGGGCCGGACGCATCGATCCGGGTCAGTGCCTGGTCCTGCGCGCGGACGATCGTCGAAATCGAGACATCGCCTTCGTTCAGCGCCCGCATCACCAGGGTTCCGCCGCCGAGGTAGCGCGCACTATGGTCCGACGACAGCGCCCCGGCTGCCTCGCTCGCATTCGCAAACGTCTTTACTGTCACGGCCATACTATGCGGCCTCCCTCAGATGGCGCCGGATCGCTTCGAATCCGGCCTGATAGATGTCTTCCGCGACCATGTGGGTGATGCGGTCCTTGTCCTCGGACTTCGTGGTGAATCGCGACTCCCATTGCCAGAAGGTGCGGTCGCCATCGGTGACCGGGAGCAGACGGACATGGGCGACGTAGTTGAACATCGGGATCGGCGTATCGAGCAGGCAATAGCTAAAAGTCTGCTCGAGGTCGGACAGCGCCAGCAATTGTTCCCGCAGCTCGGATCCGTCCTTGAGCTTGAACCGCCTGACGCAGCCGATCTTGTCGGCGGATTGCGCGCGTTCGATCGCGGAGGTCGCAACCGCCGGATGCCAGCGATCGTGGCCGTTGAAATCGCGCAGCACATCCCACACGGCGTCGGTCGGCGCGTTCAGGATCGTGCTCTTGACGATATGCGGCACGGCTAGCCCCCGAACACGCGCTTCAGGGCGTCGAAGCCGCCCTGAAAGACGCCGCCGCCGATATTATTGACGAGCTCGGTCTCGCGTTCCGGCGCGCAATCGAATTCTGCGGTCCATTCCACAAAAGTCTGGTCGCCATCGGTGACGGGCGTCAGCCGCAGCGTCGCGACGTAGTTCTCGACGCCCATCGGCGATTCCAGGATCGAGTAGGTGCAGAACATGTCGTAGTCGGAGAGGCCAAGGAGCTTCTCGCGGATGCGGTCGCCATTGCGCAGGCGAAAATCTCGCACACAACCGATCTTGTCGGAGGGTTCGCCGCCCTCGATGCGGCTTTCGGCGATGGCGGGATGCCAGTTCGGCAGGCCATTGAAATCGCGTACCCGCGCCCAGACGCGGTCGTTGCGGGCGTTGACGACGGTGGAGACGTAGACGCGGGCCATGGCTCAGACCTCAGCTCTTCTTTCTTGGCCCGCGCTCGGCCGGCGGCTCGCCGCTCTCGGCCGCGGGCGGGGAGGCCGCCGGCTTGTCGCCGCCACCGCCGCTCTTGCGCGCGGAATCCTTGATGCCCTGCATATCGCGGGCTTCCCGGATCAGGCCCGGCATTTTCGCGAGACTGCCGCCCTCGACGCCGATGTCCGACAGGATCGAATCGATCAGCGGCGCCTGGACGCGGTAGCGCAGTGCCGAGTCGATCACCTCGTCGGTGGCGCTGCGGCCCCCATTGCCATTCCCGTGGCCGTTGCCGTTGAGGCCATCGACCTGGAGGATGCGGATGCCCTCGATCTTCTCCATCGGCTTGACGCTTTCGCGCACGATGCCCTCGATGCGGTCGAGCAGTTTCCTGCGGAACAACGAGTAGCGCGCCTGATCGGTCAGCACGTTCTCGGCCTCGTTGAGCATCCGCTGCGCCTCGGCCTCGACGGCTGCGCGCACGCGCTCGGCTTCGGCGGCGATGCGGGTTTCTTCGGCCTGTTTCTCCGCCAGCAGCACCTCGACAGTCTTGCGCCGCTTTGCGATCTCGCTCTCGCGTGCGGTTACGACGCGCTCGGCAGCTTCGGTCGCACGCATCCGTGCCTCCTCGGCGGCAGCGCGAGCCGCGGACTCCTCCAGCGACTTCTGATGGATGGCGATGGCCTTCTCCATCAGCACTGTTTCGACGTCCTTTTCGCGATTGACCTCAAGCTTGCGCAGCTCGCGTTCGCGGCCGATGCGGGCCTCGTCAAGGCCACGGTCGGAGGCGATGCGGGCACGCTCGACCTCCTCGCGCGCGGCGATTTCGGCCTCCTGGAGCGACTGGACGCGGGCGACCTCGAGTTGCTCGATCGCGCGGCGGCGTTCGATTCGGGCCGCCTCCAGCGCCTGCTCACGCGAGACGTCGGTGGTCTCGACCTCCTTGCGGGCGACGATCTCGGCCTGCCGGACCTGACGGTCCGCGTCGATCCGCTCGGACTTCTTGGTGGACAGCGCGATGACTCGGTCCTCATCGGCGATCTCGATCGCCTTCTTCTGCTCGATGTTGAGCACCTCACGCTTCTTGGAGGAATTGATACGCTCGGCCTCGAGCGCGAGATCGACCGTGATGCGCTGGCGCTCGACAGCGTCGCGCCGCTTCAGCTCGGCCGCCTCCAGCGCGCCGGTTCGTTCGATTTCCAGCGCGCGGGTCTCGCGTTCGGCCTGGATGCGCTCGGCCGCGACCGCCTTCTCCTGGGCGATGCGGGCCGCTTCGATCGCCTCGCGCGAGGCGATGTCGGCTTCCTCGACGGCGCGATTGCGGGCGATCTCCAGCGAACGCACGCGCTCCTCCTGCGCGATACGGGTGGCCTCGGTGGTCTCGCGCGCGGCGATGCCGGCGACGTCGAGCGCCTGGTTGCGCTCGATCTCGAGCTGCCGCGTGTTCTGTTCGGCGGCGATCCGCTCGGCAGCCAGCGTCCGCTCGCGCGCGATGCGGGCGGCCTCGACCGCGCGCTGGGCCTCGATCTCGGCCTCCTGGATGGTCCGTACCTGCTGGATCTCCAGCGCGCGGGTGCGCTCGTCCGAGGAAATGCGCTCGACATTGACGGTCATGGTTTGCGCGATGCGGGCCTTTTCGGTCGCTTCGCGCGCGGCGATCTCGGCTTCGTCCACGGCGCGCGTGCGCTCGATCTCGCGGCGACGCGTCTCCTCTTCATTGGCGATACGAGCGTCGGTGACGACGCGATCCTGCTGGATCCGTGCCTTCTCGATGGCTTCGCGGGCGGCGATCTCGGCTTCCTCGACCGTGCGCATCCGTTCGATCTCGCGTTGGCGGACCTCGCGCTCCGAGGCGATGCGGGTGGTGTCGATCGAACGCTGGTTGGCGATCCGGGTCTTCTCGATCTCCTCCCGCGCCAGCAGCTCCTTCTCCTCGATGGTGCGGGTCCGTTCGATCTCCTTCTGGCGGGTCTCGCGCTCGGAGGCGATGCGGGCCTCGGCGATCGCCTGATCGTTGGCGATGCGTGCGCGCTCGATTGCCTCGCGGGCGGAAATCTGCGCCTGTTCGGCTTCGGTCTCGCGCAGCGCCCGTTCGCGGGCGACTTCCGTGCGCTGGAGCGCGCGGCGCATCTCGATGTCGCGTTCCTGTTCCAGGCGCGCGGTCTCGCTCTCGCGCTCGATTTCCAGCGCCTGCCGCTCGGCCTCCAGATTGCGGGAGCGGATCTTGATCATCGAATCCTGCTCGATGTCGTTGCGCAGCTTCCGCTTGGCCTCGATGTCCTCCATCAGGCGGGTCAGACCTTCGGCGTCGAACCGGTTCGATGGGTTGAAGAATTCCAGGTCGGTCTGGTCGAGATCGGTGATCGCGACCGATTCCAGTTCGAGGCCGTTCTGCGCGAGCGCTTCGGCCGCATTGGTCTTGACCCGCGCGACATAGTCGCCGCGCCGCTCGTGCATCTCCTCCATGGTCATTTCGGAGGCGACCGAGCGGATCGCGGAGATGAACTTGCCGGCGAGCAGGGCGTGCAGCTGCTCTGGCTCCATGGTGCGGCGGCCGAGCGTGGCCGCCGCGATCGAGACCGCCTCGCGGGTCGGCTGCACGCGGACGTAGAAGTCGGCCTCGATGTCGACGCGCATGCGGTCGCGGGTGATCACCGCATCCTGCTTCGAACGGACGATGCCCATCGGCAGCACGTTCATGTTGACCGGCGTGTAGTCATGGATGAACGGCAGCACAAAGGCGCCGCCATTGATCACCACGCGTTCGCCGAGGAAGCCGGTTCGGACGAACGACGTCTCCTTGGAGGAGCGATGGTAGAGCCAGTTCACGATATAGACGCCAACCACGATCACGATGATCGCGACGATCAGCCAGAGGATCAATTCACCGACCAACATCCCTGACATCTTTCCCTCCCTCGAACCCTTCAGGCGTTAGCGCGCGCCGATCGCCTTGAATTGACGTACCTGCTCCGTCAGCGCCCGCTCCACGGGCAGCCGCTCCATCGAGGAGGCGCCGTAGAAGCCGTGGCAGTGGCGGGTGTTCTTCATGATGAAATCGGCATCCGCGGGATCGGCGATCGGACCGCCATGCGCGAGCACCAGAACGTCCGGATTGACGCTCAGGGCGGCAGAGGCCCAGGTGTCGATATGCGCCGGGCAGTCCTTCAGCTTCAGCGCTGTCTGCGCGCCGATCGTGCCGCCGGTCGTCAGACCCATGTGGCAGACGATGATGTCGGCGCCTGCGATTGCCATCGCTGCGGCTTCCTTCTCGCTGAACACGTAGGGCGTGGTCAGCATGTCCTTGTCGTGCGCCTTGGCGATCATGTCGATCTCGAGCGCGTAGGACATGCCGGTCTCTTCAAGATTGGCGCGGAACGTGCCGTCGATCAGGCCGACGGTCGGAAAGTTCTGGACGCCGGCAAACCCGAGCGCCTTCAGCTGGTCGAGAAACACGTCCATGTCGCGGAACGGATCGGTGCCGTTGACGCCGGCTAGCACCGGCGTCCTGGTGACCACGGGCAGCACCTCGTTTGCCATGTCGACCACGATCGCGTTGGCATCGCCGTAGGCCATCAGGCCCGCGAGCGAGCCGCGGCCGGCCATGCGATAGCGGCCGGAATTGTAGATGACGATGAGGTCGACGCCGCCGGCTTCCTCGCATTTGGCGGACAGGCCGGTGCCGGCGCCGCCGCCGACAATCGGCTCGCCGCGCCTTGCCATGTCGCGAAACCTCTTCAGCAGCGCTGCGCGTTCAAACCTCGCCATCGGTCACCTCGCTAGTCTCCGCCGCGCGCCGGTGCGCCCGAACAGGGTTCGGAACGCGCTGACGATGGTGGCGGCAAAGTCGGGATCGTTGATGTTCTTAGGGATGCGAATGAGCTGGCGATTGCCGGTCTGTCGCACCGTGCGCTCCAGGGTACGGAACAGCGCCGCATCGGCGTCCGGATCCCAGAATGGCTGGCCCCGCGCATCGAGTGCGGAAACGCCGCCCTCGGGCAGGAAGAAACGCACCGGGCCATCCATCTGGTTGAGCCGCTCGCCGATCCAGCGCCCCATGCGCTCGTTCTCTTCGGCCGTCGTCCGCATCAACGTCACCTGCGGATTGTGGACATGGAGTTTGCGGCCGCGATAGCGCTCGGGAATGGTGTCGGGGGCGCCGAAATTGACCATGTCGAGCGCGCCGACCGAGCCGACATAGGGCAGGCGGCTGCGAATGATCGCGCCAAAGCGATCCTCGGTCGCCGGGAACACGCCGCCCATCAGCAGGTCGCAGATCTCGGTCGTGGTGAGGTCGATGACGCCGGCGAGCTGGCCGGACTCCACGAGCTTTTCCATGGACCGGCCGCCGACGCCGGTGGCGTGGAAGACCAGGCATTCGAAATCGTCGCGCAGCTCGGCCGCGATCTTTTGCACGGCCGGCGTGGTGACGCCGAACATGGTGATGCCGATCGCAGGCAGCCCGCTGACCGCGCGCTCCATCGCGGCACGCGCATCGAGCCGCGCCTTGACCATGCCGGCGAGTGCATTGGCCCCGTTGGCCAGCACCGCGCGCGAGATCGAGTTCAGCCCCTGCACGTCGGTGACCGAGTACATCATGGTGATGTCGGCGGGGCCGACATAGGGCCCGACGTCACCGGAGGCGACCGAGGAGATGATCAGCTTGGGCACGCCGACCGGCAGCGCCCGCATGCCCGGGGCGACCAGCGACGCCGCACCGGAGCCGCCGGCCGAGATCACGCCGGCGACATTGCCCTGGCGCCGCAGCCAGTTGGCGAAAGCATCCGCCATCGCCGTCACGGCCGCACCGCGGTCGGGGCCGAATACAGCGGAGCCGCCACGGGCGTGATTCAGCGCAATCTCCTGCGCAGAGACGTCGCACGACGAATGCTTGCCACTGGTCGAGACGTCGACCAGCCGCGTGCGCAGGCCGCTTTCAGCGATGATGTCGCGGATGTAGCGCAGCTCGGCACTCTTGGTGTCGAGCGTGCCGACGACCAGCACGACGGGTGGGCCCGAGGCCTGGGCCGCCACCGGCTCGCGCTTGCGCCGCGCCGTCTCGTCGAGCCGCGCGACTTGCGTCGAGAGCGTACGCGCCGCAGCCTCGATGCGCGCGATCGGCACCGGTTGCGACCATCGCGTCGGGAGCGTCGGGTTGGAGATGTAGATGCGAACCGGTCCGTCGCGGCGTGGCGCCGGCGCAGGTTTGGGCTCGACGCCCGGTGCGGCGACGTCGATCTCCGGCTCGAGCTCGGCGTGGAGCCCGACGCCGAGCAGGCGCTGCTGGAGCTCGCGGTCGGCGGCAAGGCGCGCGGAGTCGATGATGCGGTTGATGCGACCATTGACCATGATCGCGACGTTGCGCGAGATCGCGGTGGCGACGCCAATATTCTGCTCGATCACGAGCACGGAGATGTCGCCGTCTTCGCCGAGCTGCAGCAGCATCTCCTCGACCTGTGCGACGATGACGGGCGCGAGGCCTTCGGTCGGCTCGTCCATGATGAGCAGGTGCGGATTGGTGAGCAGCGCGCGCGAGATCGCCAGCATCTGCTGCTCGCCGCCGGAGAGCTGACCGCCACCGTGATCCCTGCGTTCGGCGAGACGCGGGAAGGTCTGGTAGATGCGCTCGACGGTCCAGGCGCCGGAGCGCATGCCGCCAGCGAGCCGCAAATGCTCATCGACACTGAGCGAGCGCCACAGGCGCCGTCCCTGCGGCACATAGCCGACGCCGAGCCGGGCGATCTGAGCCGGCGGCCGCCGTGTGACGTCCTCGCCGCGGACGCGGATCGAGCCGCCGCTCACGCCGACCAGACCCATGATCGCCTTGCACAACGTGGTCTTGCCCATGCCGTTGCGGCCGACGACGGAGAACACGCCGCTCTCCAGTGTGAAATCGACACCTTGCAGCGCGTGGGAGTGGCCGTAATAGACGTCGAGGCCGCGCACCTCGAGCGCGGCACTGCTGCGGCGCGCGTCATTCATGGCCGCCTCCAAGATAGAGCTCCTGCACCTCGGGATCGGACTGGATCTCCTCCGGCAGGCCTTCCTTGAAGACGCGCCCGTTGTGCATCATCGTGACGCTCTCGACGACGCGCAGCGCGACGTCCATGTCGTGCTCGATGATGATATAGCCGATATGCGCCGGCAGCGACGTCAGGATCTCGATCAGCTCGGCTCGTTCGGTCGGCGACAGGCCAGCAGCCGGCTCGTCGAACAGGACGAAGCGCGGCGCGCCGGCGAGCGCGAGCGCGATTTCGAGCTGGCGCTGCTGGCCGTGCGCAAGCTCGGCCACGCGCTGGTCCTTCACGGCGGCCAGATGCACGGCCTGCACGAGATTGTCGGCCGCGTGCATCAAGGCATCGTTCTGTCCCGGCCGCAGGAACGAGAAGCGTCCGCGCGAGACGCCGCGGCAGGCGAGATAGACATTGTCCTGCACGGTAAGGCCGGGGAACAGCGCTGAGATCTGGTAGGTCCGGCGCAGCCCGCGGCGGATGCGCTCATAGGGCGGGAAGTGCGTGACGTCCTCGCCGAAGAAGCGGATGGTGCCGGAGGAGGGCGGGAAGTCGCCGGTGATGCAGTTGAACAGTGTGGTCTTGCCGGCGCCGTTCGAGCCGAGCACGGCTCGTCGTTCGCCGGGACGCACGGTGATGGTGACGTCGGTGAGCGCCGCCAGCGCGCCGAACAGCCGCGTCACCCCGCGCAGTTCCAGAGCGGCACCGGCGCCGACGGCGGAAAGGCGTTGAGCGACGCTATCCATGGCCGCGTCCTCCGCCTTGGCGATCGTTGCGGGGATGCTGACTCTGACGCCAACGCTGCCACAGGCCAATGACGCCGTCGGACGACCAGAACACGATGGCAAGGAAGCCGAGTCCGATCAGCAGGCGGAAGCGGTTGCCGTCGAGCCCGAGCCGGACCAGGAAGTCGAGCGCAAACGTGCGCAGCAGCACGAAGATCAGCGCGCCGATGAAGGGACCGATCGGGCGCGTGATGCCGCCGACGACGGCGATGATCAGCACATCGATGCAGGCGCCGACACTCACCGAGCCCGGCGAGATCTGGCGATAGTTCCAGACCTGGAGGACGCCGGCGAGCGCGGCCACGAAGGATGCAAAGGCGTAGGCGGCGATGCGGTGCGCATTGACGTTGAAGCCGAGCGCCGCCATGCGCCGCGGATTGTCGCGTACACCCTGAAGTGCAAGGCCGAAGGGCGCGCGCGAGAGATATTCGACCGCGAAATAGCAGAGCGCGGCGACCGCCAGCACGACGTAATAGAAGGGGATGTCGGCGCGCCAGTTCACGCCCCAGAAGAGCGGCGTGGCGACATTGTTGATGCCGGTATGGCCGTTGAAGATCGCCCAGTTCTGGTTGGTGAAATAGTAGAAGGCGGCTCCAATCGCCAGCGTGATCATGATGGTGTAGATGCCTTCGGTGCGCACCGCGAGCGCGCCGCCGAGCGTGCCGAATGCCGTCGCCAGTGCCAGCGCCGTCGGGACGGCGAGCCACCACGGCCAGCCCAGGCTGATATTCGGATTACCGCTGACGCCGAACACGGCGACCATGTAGGCCGAGAAGCCCGCAATGGTGAGCTGCATCAGGCTGACCATGCCGCCATAGCCGGCGAGGAACATCAGGCTCAACGCCATGGTGCCGAGGATCAGCGTGGTCGCGAAGATCTCGATCAGGAAGAAGCCGCTCGCGATCAGCGGCATGATCAGCAGAATGGCTGCGACGATCCAGGCGGCGGGATTGTTGATCTCCGGCCATGTTCGCGCCGGGCGCTGCGAACCGACAGCGTGACGAACGGCAACACGGGCATCGTGGGCGAGTGACATCTCAGCGCCTCGCCAGAAGGCCCTGCGGCCGGATCGCCAGCACAAGCACCATGATCAGGAAGGTCACGACGATGGCGTAGGTCGGGATGTAGACCGAGCCGAGCTGTTCGGCGAGGCCGATGATCAGCGCGCCGAGCGCAGCGCCGGGGATCGAACCCATGCCGCCCACGATCACGACCACGAGCGAGGCGAGCAGGAAGCGGATGTCCTCGCCCGGCGACAATGACTGGAAGGTGCCGCCGACCACGCCGGCAATGCCCGCAAGTCCTGCGCCGAAGGCGAAGACCAGCACGAAGACGAGCTGGATGCGCACGCCCGTCGCGGCGAGGATATCGCGATCGTCGACGCCGGCGCGAATGATCATGCCGATCCGGGTGCGGTTGAGCGCGAGCCACATTGCGACGCCAATGACCACCGAGGCGACGAAGATCGCGAGCCGTACCAAGGGATATCTGAGATAGACCGGCTCGCCCGAGGATTTCACCGCCGTGATCAGCGGCAGCTCCACAGGGCCGATCAACCAATTCGGCGTCTGGATCTGGTAGAAGTCGCCACCGCAGGCCCAGAGCATCAGATCGGCAAACACGATCGAAAGTCCGATCGTCACCATGGTCTGCCTGAGATCCTGTCCCTCCATCCGGCGGAACACGATGACCTGGAGCAGGACGCCGACCAGGGCGGTCAGGATGAAGGCGACGATGAAGCTGAGGATCCAGGAGCCGGTCGAGGCGCTGATGGCGTAGCCGACATAACCGCCGAACAGATAGAGCGAGCCATGCGCGAGGTTGACGTTGCGCATCAGGCCGAAGATCAGCGTGAAGCCGCTGGCGACGAGGAAGTAGAGGCCTCCGAGCGTGATGCCATTGAAGACCGCGTTGAGGAAGACACGCTTGCGGCCGATCGCCTCTTCAAGCCCGGGCGGCCAGACCGCGAAGACCAGCCAGAGCACGATCGCAACGGCAATGATCGCGATCAGCGCCCAGGCCGGATGGCGTTCGACGAAGCGGCTCATGGCTTCACCTCGCCCCGCTTGGAGGGAGAGGTCGCGCCGAAGGCGCGGGTGAGGGGGAGTCTCCGCGAGCCGAACTGCAACCGACCTCGTGGAGACTCCCCCTCACTCCAACCCTCTCCCCGCAAACGGAGCGAGGGGGCATGCAAGCCGTTGCCGGCTGCTGGCCCTGCCATGGACGAACGTCCTCCCTGGACTCGCGATCATCTCGGGATCGCGTTGCCCGCATCCTAGCCGGCCGGCGAGGGCGACGTTTGATCGTGAGTATCTTTTCGTGCGGCGGTTAGGCGCGCAAAACCTTGGCTGCGCGACGATAATCGGTCGGGGCCATCCCGACATTGGCAGCGAAGAAGCGGGTGAAACCGCTCTGCGAGGAGAAGCCGAGATCGAAGCCGATGTCGGCGATCGGCGTCTCGCTCGCCACCAGCGCTTCGAGTGCCTGTTCCATGATCAGCGTATTGAGATAGAGGTTCGGCGTGAGGCCGGTCTGCACGCGGAACAGCCGATAGAAATGTGGCCGCGACAGGCCGGATTCGCGTGCGATGGTGTCGAGCTCGATCTCGGCGCCAGGACTCTCCGACATCATCTTGATGCATTTGCGTACGCGAAAATCGGTGACGGAGCCGCTTGCGCGCGGATCGCGCGCGATCTCGGCTTGCTGCCAGCTTTCGTCGTAGCAGATGTCGATCAGCCGCCGCAGCTCGGAATCGAGGCTGGAAAGCGATGGTGCGCCGCACACGAGCGCAGCGGTCCGCCTGATGTGCTTGTCGAGTGCAGGCGTGCGCCTGAATTGGGTGCGGCCGAAACGCATGCGGTCGGAGCCGGGTGCATCAGGCGCAAACCATTCGGCATTGACGTAGAGCACGAAGAAGATGGCGCCGCCGTCGACATCGGTCGGCAGGAAGTTGTGTGGTTCCCAGGGATTGACGGCGACGACAGACGTCTCAGTGAGATCGTAGTGCCCATTGGAGACATCGATGCATGCCGGCATGCCGCCGACATGGAAGATCAGATGACCTTCACGATGGGCGTGGATATTGAAAGGGCGGTTCAACTGATAAACCGTCGCCCGGCCGAAACGGCCGTGGAAGACGGCGAGCGCACGGCTCATGCCTTCCCCTCCCGAACGTTCTTGTCTTTTCGGCCAGCGTTCAACAACGCCGCCGAGATTGCAAGAGCGGAGAGTGACCGCGTCAGCAAGTCGCTCTCCGCCTGCGCTGTACAGGTGATGCGTCAATACTTCTTACATTCCGGGACGGTGCGGCTCGGCAATCCGATCTTCGCGAAGACGGCCGGATCGTAGCCGAGCGTCTGGTTCACGTTCGGGATCACCTTCACGACCTTGCTGAACAGCGCGCCCTTGCCGTCGTCGACGACCTCAGTGACGAAGTTTGTGCCGATCGCCTGGCGGTTGGAATCGAGCTTGATCTTGCCGTTCGGCGCGTCGAGCTCGATCTTCGCCAGCGCTTCCTTGAACTTCGCCTGGTTGTTGGAGAGATCGCCATTGACCTGGCGCAGCGCGAGGATCAGCGCCATGGTTGAACCATAGTAGTTGGTCGCGAGCAGCGATGGGCTCGGGAAACGCTTGTTGGGCGGGAAGGCGTCCTGATAGGCCTTCACGAATTTCTGCCAGCGCGGATCCTCCCAGGTGTCGGCCTGGCCGCTTGCCGCGATGGTCCCGATCAGCGCGTTCTTGGCGTTGCCCTTCGACGATAGGATGGTCTGGTCGATCATGATGGAACCCCCCATCAGATGCGCCTTGCCGCCGGCCTGCTGATACTGATTGAGGAAGTTGACGGCATCCGCGCCGCCGAGCCCGAGATAGATGGCATCGACGTCATCGGGCAGGGCGGCGATGACGGAGGCGAAGTCCTTCGTTCCCAGCGGCACCCATTGCCGGTTGGTGACCTGTCCGCCCATTCCGCAGAACTCGAGCACCAGCCCGAACACCTGGGTGTAGATGAAGGAATAGTCCTCGCCGACGGTTGCGATCTTGCGATACTTCTTGTCCTCATAGGCGTATTTGCCGAGGCCGACCTGCCACTGCGCGCCGTCCATGTTGTAACGGAAGAAGTTCGGGGCCGGATCGACGTAAGTCGTTTCCTGGGCGCCGGAGGCCGCATTGATGAAGGTCAGCTCGGGATGGGTCTTGGCGAAGTTCTTCACCGCGATGCCTTCGTCGCCGGAGAGCGGCGAGAGCAGGATCTGCACCTTGTCTTGCTCGATTAGCTTGCGCACGGCGCGTACGGCGGAGTCCGGCGTTGCGTCGGTCGAGGCGACGATGAACTCGAGCTCCTTGTCGCCGACCTTTTTGCCCAGCACGTTGAGCGCCGTCTGGTGTCCGCGCATGCCGTCCTCGCCGAGCACCGTGTAGGTGCCCTCGAGAGTTGCGGTCACGCCGACCTTGATCTTTTCCTGAGCGATTGCGGCGCCCGAAAGAAACAGGCTGCTCAGCGCGAGCAGTCCCACACTGCATTTCGACATTGTGCTCCTCCCCTCTGTCGTCGATTTGTCGCCACCGGCGCGACGCCCGCGGCTCTCAAACGCTCGCGGATTTGACGGGAAAGCTAGCCGAAGTTGCACGCGGCGCATGCGTGGGCGCCTCGTTCGGCTTGACGGGCAGTCTCATTTTGGATGTTGCGGCGCAAATGGTTTCGCGGTGCAGCAGATGATGGGAGCGGGGTCACCCCGCGAGGGATCCTGCGACCACTGTGCCGGTCGCATATTGTGAAGCCGGCATGCACAGGAAGGAGAAAGGGCCGGCGATGTCCTCGGGCTGTCCCCAGCACTCGGCGCGGTCGGTGCGGCTAAGGCCCGCGCTGTGGAAGGCACGTGATGACTTCGCGCGCCTACTGAGATAGTGGCTCTGCGCGATCCATCCCGATCGCAGGATTCGCAACATGACTGACGGCTTCACCATCCGCTCGATCGAGGCGTTCTGCTATCGCTATCCACTGGCGACGCCGGTCGTGACGTCGTTCGGCAGGATGCTCAACCGTCCCGCTGTCTTCGTTCGCGCTGTCGACGAAGACGGCGTCGAGGGATGGGGTGAAGCCTGGTCCAACTTTCCAGCGCCCGGCGCGGAGCATCGCGCCCGGCTTGTCAACGAGGTGCTTGGGCCCGGCCTTGTCGGTCGCAAATTCGATAGTCCTGCTCGGGCCTTCGAGACCCTGAGCAAGGGCACCGAGGTCCTGGCGCTTCAATGCGGCGAACCGGGGCCATTTGCGCAGGCGATCGCCGGTATCGATCTCGCGCTGTGGGACCTCTCCGCACGCCGCCAGCGTTTGCCGCTTTGGCGGCTTCTGGGCGGCCAGTCGGACACGATCAAGGTCTATGCCAGCGGCATCAATCCCGGGGGCGCGGCACAGACAGCGGAGGCCGCGCTCGCGCGCGGTCACCGTGCCTTGAAGCTGAAGGTCAGCTTTGGCACCGAGACCGACCTCGCCAATTTGGCCGCGCTGCGCGGACTTGTCGGCGCCGGCATGCTCGCTGCCGATGCCAATCAGGGCTGGTCAATGGCGCAGGCGCTTCAGATGCTGCCGCGGCTTGCCGAATTCGATCTGCGCTGGTTGGAGGAACCGATCCGCGCCGATCGCCCACGCGAGGAGTGGCGCAGGCTGCACGCCGCAGCGACGATGCCAATTGCCGGCGGCGAGAACATTTCGAGCGTCGAAGCCTTCAAGGACGTTCTGTCCGAAGGCGTGCTTGGCGTGGTTCAGCCTGATATTGCGAAATGGGGCGGCCTCAGCCTTTGCGCCGGGCTGGCTCGCGACATCCTGGGGGCGGGCAAGACGTTTTGCCCGCACTATCTCGGCGGAGGTCTTGGCTTGCTTGCGTCCGCGCATCTTCTCGCCGGTATCGGAGGCGATGGCTGGCTGGAAGTCGATGCCAACGATAACCCACTGCGCGATCTGTTCTGTGGCTCGATTGTCAATGTGAGGGAAGGGACCGTTAAGCTGGGCGGAGACCCCGGGCTCGGAATAGTGCCCGATCTTGCCTCGATCGAGCGCTATCGCAGCATCTAGACTGAAGTAAAGCGACCTGTTGGCTTGCGGCCGCAAGCTCCGGCTTAATTGGCCTCGTTCTCGTTGGCCATGGCTTCGCCAAAATTGGCCCATGATGGATTGGAGCGAGAGTTCAGATTTTTCAAATGGTTAGAAGGCGGCGTGTGCACGACGTGTGCACCGGGAGATCAAGAATAATCTCATGACAGCCAACGTGAGGAGGCTTTGTGGTTCAGCCTACACGCCAAATTCTGAGGGAAGGGAAAGGGCGAGTGCTGACCAACAGTCTCAGTCCTGCGGCTGAAGTCGTTTCCACCTCAATGCAGTTGGGCGACTCACTGACCCAATCGAGAGCCAAAGACTCTCGCTGGTCGCGCGGCCCTCGTTATGACGACGCAGTCGCTGGTCCAGGGCGGTGAGAAGCACCCAACGCGTTGGTCTAATAGTCACTACCGCGGGCTCTAACGGCTCGTTCGTTGCTTCTTGCGGCCTCTCTGCGGCTCGGTACGGAACGTTTTGTTATTTTGCGACGTGAGCGTCGCCCGAACGTGCTCGGCGAGCTTCAGCGCGCTATCGGCGTTCGACGCAAGACGAGAGAGCATTTGCGAGAGCACTTTGAACTCCTCGCGCGTCAGCATTCCAAACAAGGCATCATTGACCGGGCGTTGCAAGCCGGCGAGGCGGATCAACAGGTTTATCCCGTCTTCGGTCAGCGTGAGCTGTACGCGGCGTCCGTCGCCGGGGTGCGGACTTTTCTCGATCAGACCGTCAGAGACCAGCTTGTTGATCTCGTTGGTGACGAAGGCGCCACTTAGATAGAGCCGTTCGGCGACCTGGTTGACACCCATAGGCTTTTCCGCTGTCGAATTCTTGATCGCGATCAGGATCAAATACTGAGTGGGAGATAGGCCGACGAAGCTCGCGAACGTCTCGCGGGCGGCTTCCAGGCTCCGTCCGAACGCAAAATAGTCGTAGAGGAGGCCGCGAAGCGTGCGATCTCCATCCTTGTCGAGCAACTCGGGCTTCGACGCCGTCAACAGCGCATCGGACACGGGCATTCTCTCCGCAAAATCATAGCGTTGGACGCTGCCTAAAGAGCACGCATGCGCGCGGTCAGCAAGGGTATTGACATCTCCATATCGCTTTGTAAGAAAGCTATCTGAAAATTATAAATCAGGACCGGGCGACGAGGCGGAGTCCATGGAGGATCGTGCATTCAGGCGTGCTCTCGGCGAATTCGCCACCGGCGTTGCCGTGGTGACCGCGCGCGGGAAGGGCGAAGAGCTCATCGGCATGACCATGAGCTCGTTCAACTCCGTCTCGCTCGATCCGCCGCTGGTTCTCTTCAGCGTCGACCGGAAGGCGCGCAGCCTGCCTGCAATGCTCGCGGCCAAGGGTTTTGCCGTGAATATCCTCGCGCGCGACCAGGAGAACATCTCCAACCAGTTCGCGCGCGCTCTTTCCGACAAATGGGACCAGGTGAAGACGTCCGTCGGCCATGCCGAGGCGCCGCTGATCTCGGGCGCGATGGCGCATTTCGAATGTGCACCGTATGCGAACTACGAGGGCGGCGACCACGTGATCTTCGTGGTGCGTGTCGTCAGGCACGCGAGCCGCGCCGAGGCCGCCGCTCCCCTGATCTTCTTTCGCGGCCGTTACCGCGACCTCGTCGATGAAACCGAGCGTCAGCCGACCTGGCCGCTTCCCATCCACTACTAGCTTTGAACCGGAGACCTGCGATGCGCAGCGCAAAGGAATATTTGTCAGGCCTGAAGGACGGCCGCACCATCTACATCAACGGCGCCTCGGTCGGCGACGTCACGACGCACCATGCCTTCCGTAACCTCGCCACCTCCATGGCGGGCCTGTTCGACTTCGCGAGCGCGCCGATGAACGCGGAGCTGATGACCTTTGATACGGGCGCAGGTCGCGCCAACCGCATCTGGCAGCTTCCGACCTCCTATGCCGAGCTCGTGACGCGGCGAAAGGCACTCGATGCGTGGGCCTCGTTGCATGCCGGGTTCATGGGCCGCGCTCCGGACCACGTGGCGTCCTGCATCTCCGGGCTCTACATGGGACTTGACGTCTTCAAGGCGTATGATCCCACCCGCGCCGGCGCGCTCGAGAGCTACTACCGCTACGCCCGCGACAAGGACCTCTATCTCACCTACGTCATCATCAATCCGCAGGCCGACCGTTCGAAAGGCGCAGCCGAACAGGCCGATCCGTTCCTCACCGCGGGCGTCGTCGACCGCGACGCGGAAGGGATCACGATTCGCGGCGCCAAGATGCTCGCCACCGGCGGCGTGGTTGCCGACGAGGTCTTCGTCACCACCATCCAGCCGATGCGTCCGGGCGAAGAACGCTATGCGATGTCCTTCGCGATTCCGATGAATACGAAGGGACTGAAGATGCTGTCGCGCAAATCCTATGAGGATGCCGCGGGCGCGGTGTTCGACAATCCGTTGTCGAGCCGTTTCGACGAGAACGACTCGGTTCTCTATTTCGACGACGTGAAGGTGCCGTGGGACCGCGTCTTCATCGAAGGCAACGTCGACATGTGCCAGAAGCAATTCCACGCAACGCCTTGCCACGTCTACCAGAACTACCAGGCGATGGTGCGCTTGAGCGTGAAGCTCAAGTTCCTGACCGGGCTTGCGCATCGGACCGCCGACATGAACGGCGTCACCCAGTTTCCGCAAGTGCGCGAAATGCTCGGCCAGCTCGCGGCCGAGACCGGCATGGTCGACGCACTGGTGGCCGCGATGGAAGCCAAGGGCACCCAGGTCGGTCCCTATTTCATCCCGGACCGGCACACGCTGTATTCCGCGCAGGTGCTGACGCAGCAGCTCTACGGACACGTCATCAACACGCTTCGCGAGCTCGCTGGCGGCGGCATGATCATGCTGCCCTCATCGGTCGCGGACTTCGACAACCCGGAAATCGCGGCACTCATCGGCAAGACCCAGCAGTCGCCGAAGGCCAGTTCGCATGACCGCGTCAAGTTCTACAAGCTCGCCTGGGATGCCGTCGGCTCCGAGTTTGGCTCGCGCCACCAGCAATACGAGATGTTCTACGCCGGGGCGACCTTCGTCACCAAGGGCCACTCCTATCGCACTTACGATTGGGCCGGCGCTGACCGATTGGTGCAGACCATGCTCGATTCCTACGACCTCAACGGCGTCTCGACCGCCAGCAAAGCCGCCTGATCCGAAGGAGACAACTTATGCCCGTCAACAAGAAGCACGACGAATTCCACACGCTCGACATGACAACCGGCTGGGAAGTGCCGGCGGGATATCCGACCGGCATCCAGCAGAAGATCATCTCTGGCGGATTGGACGAGGAGAACCGGCGCGGGACGCGGACGCGGCTGCTCCGCTTTGCGCCCGGCGTCTACACAACTGCGCCGTTCTCGCACGAATATTGGGAAGAGGTTTATCTGGTCTCGGGCGATTTGATCGTCGGCAATGATGCGAACGGCGAGGGCGGCAAGAGCTTCCCGCCGAATACCTATGCCTGTCGCCCGCCGCACGCGCCGCATGGCCCGTTCAAGTCCGTGAGCGGCTGCCTGCTTCTGGAGATGCACTATTTCGATCCGGTGTGATCCGGAGCGCTGCCGCACAACATCATTCGACCAGCACAGGGGGAGAGAAGTCATGACGTCTAGAGGTATCTCTATCGTAGTTGCGCGTTGCCTATCGTCACTTGAACGGCTCTTCAGGCTGGATTGCGGCCTGCCGCAGGGCAATGTCCGATGGATGGTGGATGGACTTGCCGGGGCACTCGCGCTCGGTGTCGTAGCCGCCACGCCGGCTGCTGCGCAGAACAAGCCGAGCGCGGTGGGGCTGGGCATCTTCACGTTCACGTCGGGGCCTGCCGCAGCCTACGGCATGCCGGGGAAGAACGCAGCCGACCTCATGATCGACGAGATCAATGCAAAGGGCGGCATCGGTGGCGTGCCGGTCAGCGCGACCTATGTTGATGAGGCGCAGGGCGCGCAAGGCGTCATTGCGGAATATCGGCGGCTCGCCGGAGACGCGAAGAACCAGGTGATGGTCGCTGCCCTGTCAAGCGCGAATTGCCTGGCGCTGGCGCCGCTCGCCGAGCAGCTCGAGGTGCCCACCGTGGGCTGGAACTGCGATACCCATCAGTTACTGATGGACGGCAAGAGCAAATATGTGTTCCGGCCCAACGGCAACACCGTGCCCGAATTTGTCGCCTACGCGATCTACCTGCTGGATCGCAAACCCGACGTGAAGACGGTGGCGATCATCAATCCGGACTATGCCTTCGGCCATGATGCGGCAAAGATCTTCACCGCGGCGCTGAAGGCCCTCAAGCCAGACGTCGAGATCGTCGCCGAGCTCTATCCGAAGCTCGGCTCGCCGAACTACCAGACCGAAATCTCGCGCCTCACCACCGCGCGCCCGGATGTCGTCTTCTCAAATCTCTGGGGCGCCGACCTCGAGAACTTCGTGCGCCAGGCCGCGCCGCGCGGGATCTTCACCTCCAGCCAGCTGATCCTCGCACTCGGCGAGACGGTGCTGCAGCGCGTACCGCTGCCTGACGGAGTGATCGTTGGAGTTCTCGGCGACGGCTGGTGGATGTCGCCAGACGCCAAGGCGAAGCCGGAGACGGTAAAGTTTGCTGAGGCGTACAAGGCGCGCTTCGGCGAGTACCCGGTGTTCCCCTCGATCAAGATGGCCAACGCGCTGATCTATGTGAAAGCCGCTTACGACGCCGCGATGCAGAGGAACGGCGGTAAATGGCCGACGCGTGTCGAGCTCGCCGACGCCATGAAGGGCAGCAAGGTCGAGACCTTGACCGGCACCGCGCAGACGCGCGCCGACAATGACGGCCTTGTCGACCAGATCGTCGGCGTGACCGTAAAGACGTCGGCGCAGCAGTTTCCCGTCATTGGCGACATGGTCCGCTACAAGGGCGCGAGCCTAATGCCGCAGACCGGCCAGGATCCGCTGGCCTGGATTGCGACGCTCAAGCCCGAGTTCGCCAAAGGCCTGCCGAAGCCGGGAAGCTACAAATAGAGCGGAATGACGTTCACCTGATTACAATCACGGAAGGCGCAAGCCGATGTTGAATGCAATCATCCCCTTGCTGCTGGACAGTCTGGCGAGCGCCGCGTTGATCTTCTTCGCGGCGGTCGGTCTGACGCTCGTCTTCAGCGTGCTGCGCGTTCTCAATGTCGCCCATGGCAGCCTCTATTCGATTGGCGGCTATGTGGCTGCCTCGATCTGCCTGTTCATCGCCACCCGGCAGCTTAACCCGTATTGGTCGTTCCTGGCGCTCCTGTTCAGTGCGGTGTGCGTCGCGGCGATCTTCGGTCCGTTGATCGAACGGGGCCTCGTCCGCTGGACCTATGGAAAGTCCGAGGCCGTGCAAATCCTGATCACGT
The DNA here is from genome assembly GCF_045571415.1 of Bradyrhizobium sp. LMG 9283. Lineage (NCBI taxonomy): Bacteria > Pseudomonadati > Pseudomonadota > Alphaproteobacteria > Hyphomicrobiales > Nitrobacteraceae > Bradyrhizobium > Bradyrhizobium sp. LMG 9283. The sequence goes on along the minus strand of NZ_CP120691.1, from coordinate 5,522,096 downwards.
TCGGGCTGTTCCTCATCCTGGAGGATCTCCAGCGCGTGATCTTTGGCGTGCAATCCTTCTACGAAGACGCGCCGATGCGACTGCTCGGCACGACCTCAATCGGTGGCGTCGTCTATCTCAACTACCAGATCCTCCTGATCGGGATGGCGCTGCTAGTCGTGATCGGCCTGCGGCTTCTGATCAACCATACCCGGCTGGGTCGCCTGATCACGGCCGTCGTCACCGACCGTGAGATGGCGCAGTCGATCGGCATCGACACCAACCGGATCTTCATCCTGGCGTTCTCACTGGGCGTGTTCCTTGCGGCGTTGGGCGGCGCGCTGGCAACGCCGACGTCAGGCATCGCGCCGGGGCTCGGGGCCGACACCATGGTGCTCGCCTTTGCTGTGGCCGCGATCGGAGGACTTGGACAAATCGAGGGGGCGGCCTTGGCCTCGCTCATCGTCGGTCTGGCGCGCGTGCTGGCGATCTATCTGGTGCCGTCGCTGGACGCGGTTGCGCCCTATGCAGCCATGCTGGTCGTTCTCCTGATCCGTCCCTACGGCCTGTTCGGATCGGTGACGGCGCGGAGGATATGATGCGAACGATCACTGCCGCTGCGGCGGTCCTCGTCCTCGCGCTGCTGCCTCTGGCCGCGCCCTGGCTTCAATTCGTATTGACCCTTGCGATCGCCAAGGGGTTTGCGGCGCTCGGCGTCGCCGTGCTGCTCCGCGCCGGGCTGATCTCGATCGGCCATGCGATGTTCTTTGCCGCGAGTGCCTATGCAGTCGCGTTCCTGGCGCGTGCCGGCGTCAACGACCTTGGGCTGCTGCTGATCCTCTCGGTGCTGGGCGGGGCGCTCGTGGGCGCCATCGCCGGATCGTTTCTCGTCCGCTATCGCGCGATCTTCTTCGCGATGTTGAACCTCGCGGTCTCCATGGTGTTCTACGCCCTTTGCGCCAAGCTCTACGGCGTCACCGGTGGGACCGACGGCATGCCGGTGCCGGTCCCGGCGGTCTTCGGGATCGTGCTTGGCGAACCGACGTTCAAAAGCGTGCTGTTCTATTTTAGCCTGGGGCTGATGGTGCTCGTCGGCCTTGCCGTGCAGCGCTACCTGAACAGCCCGTTGGGACATGCGCTCTCGGCCGTCCATACGAATGAGATCCGGCTTGAATATCTGGGCATTCCGGTCTGGGCGGTTCTGCTGATCGCCTATGTCGTCTCGGCGGCGCTCGCCGGCCTTGGCGGCGCGATCGCCGGTTTTGCGATCGGCCGCGTGGTTCCCGATTTCGCGTTCTGGACCGCATCGGGTCATCTTGTGCTGATTGCTGTGCTCGGCGGCATCGGCGGCGTGCCGGGCGCTTTCATCGGTGCCTTGTTTCTGGAATTGCTGCACAGCGCGGCAGTGACCGTCACCGATTCCTGGAATTTGATCGTGGGCATGACACTGATCATCGTGATCATGTTCATGCCGCAGGGGATCTATGGATTGTTCGCGCGCAAGGAGGCGACGAGCCTATGACGCGTCCCATCCTGGAAGCCAAGGGGCTCCACGTCGCATTCAACGGCGTCAAAGCCGCCGACGACGTCAGCATCGCGATTCATGACGGCGAGTTCCTCGCGATCATCGGTCCGAACGGATCGGGCAAGACGACGCTGCTCAATATCTGCACGGGTTATGTCCGCCCGAGATCGGGTAGCGTGCTGCTCGACGGCCATGACATCACCCATCTGTCGCCGCGCGCCATCGCGCGCCGCGGTGTCGCCCGCGCATTCCAGATTCCGCAGCTCTTCTCCGCGCAGCGCGTGATCGACAACATGATGCTGGCGCTGGCGGCAACGGATGGTCTGTGGAGTGCGGTGCAGCCGCTCGAAACGGCGAGACGGTGCAACGAGGCGAGGGCGTTGCTCGATCTGGTCGGGCTCGCTGGCGATGCCGATAGGATCAGCAGCACGCTTCCTGAAGGACATCGCAAGCTGCTGGATATCGCGGTTGCACTGGCCCTGAAGCCTCGGTTGCTGCTGCTCGACGAGCCGACGAGCGGGGTGAGCGCCATCGAACGATTCCCTCTGATGGAGGCGCTGATGGCGGCGCTGCGCCAGCGCCGCATCACCGCATTGTTCGTGGAGCACGACATGGATGTGGTCGCGCGTTACGCGAGCCGCGTCCTGGTGTGGAACGCCGGCAACATCATGGCCGAGGGCCGGCCCGACGAGGTGTTCAGCAATGCGCAAGTTCACCAACGTGTCGTAGGGGTGGCGTGATGCTCAGGCTCGACAAGGTCAGCGTCTCGATCGAAGGCGTTCGTGTGCTGCGCGGCGTCAGTTGCGAGATCATCGCGCGCAAGACGACGGTGTTGATCGGGCGCAACGGCGCCGGCAAGACCACGACGCTGCGCGCAATCATGGGCCTCATCGCGATGGACGAAGGCTCTGTCCGCCTCGATGCCGACGATCTCGGCAGCAGGCCTGCCCACACCCGGGCCCGCGCCGGGATTGGTTATGCGCCGGAGGACCGGCGTCTGATTCCGGAGCTGAGCGTGGAGGAGAACATCCGCCTCCCGGCTCTGGCGCTGAAGCTCGACCGTGCCGAGATCGCACGCAGGCTCGACGAGATCTACCAGCTGTTGCCCGAATTGCACGTGATGCGCTCCCGGCCCGCGGGCGCCGTTTCCGGAGGGCAGGGGAAGATGGTCGCGCTGGGGCGCGCACTGACGGTGACACGTAAGGTGTTGCTGCTCGACGAGCCCTTCCAGGGTCTGGCGCCGGCCCTCGCGCTCGACTATGCGCGGACGCTTGGTGAATTGCGCAGGCATCGGCCCGAGCTGGCCATGCTGATCACCGAATCCTCGCCCGCGCTGCTCGACCGCATCGCCGACAGGACGCTGCAGATCGAGCGCGGCGAAGTCCTGACCACATCGACCAAGGATAGGGAATTCCATGTTGCTGCAATTTGACCGCCTCGCAAAGGACCGGACTGACCGTGTCGGGATCGAGATCGACTCCCTTGTCATTGCTGGCTGGGCGGGCAGGGACGCGGCGGCGATCGAGCATCATATCGAGGAGCTGGCTGCGCTCGGCATTCCGCGTCCCTCGATGACGCCGCTCTACTACCGCGTCGCGGCGCAAACATTGACCCAGGAAAGCCGCCTGACCGTCCTTGGCCCGGACAGTTCCGGCGAGGTCGAGCCTGTCATTGTCGCCATGGCTGATGGGCTCTGGGTCGGCGTCGGATCTGATCATACCGACCGCAAGGCCGAAGCGTCGGGCATTGCGCTTTCGAAGCAGCTCTGCGGCAAGCCGGTCGGCCGACAGCTCTGGTCTTATGCAGATGTCGAGCGGCATTGGGACGAACTGGTCCTTCGCTCGTGGGCAACAATCGACGGGGAACGGGTGCTCTACCAAGAGAGCCCGGTCTCCTCGCTCCGGACACCGCGCGATCTCATTCGTCGCCACACCGGCACGGACATGCTACCAGCCGGCACGCTGATGTTCTGCGGTACGCCGGGCGCGATCGGCGGCATTCGGCCGGGGACGCGTTTTGAGATGGAGCTGAACGATCCGGTCCTTAACCGGTCCCTGACCCATGGCTACGACATCGACGTTCTTCCAATCGTCTCCTGATCTTTCCTAGGTGCAGGCCATGTCAGCGACGCAGGATCGATCGCACCCTTCTGCCGTCGCACGGCTCGAGGCGGCACTTGCGCGCATCCACTCGCCGGAAGCAAAGAACGTTTTCACGGCCGTCTTCGCAGACAGCGCGCGGTGGGAGGCGGAGGCCGCGGATCGGCGCGCCGCTGCTGGAACGCCCCGCGGCCCCCTCGATGGCCGCATCGTTTCGGTGAAGGCGTTGTTCGACGTTGCCGGCACGGTCACGAGCTCGGGTTCTGCTGTCCTGCGTCGTTTGGCACCGGCCTTTGAAGATGCCGAGGTCGTGAAGCGGTTGCGGGCTGCGGGCGCGATCGTTATCGGCAAGACGCAGATGACCGAGTTCGCCTTCTCCGCGCTGGGTACGAATCCGCATGACGGAATGCCGGGCAATCCTCGAGATCGCGCCCGCGTTCCTGGAGGCTCTTCATCGGGCGCCGTGGTGTCAGTGATTGCAGGCATGGCAGAGCTCGCCATCGGCAGCGATACCGGCGGTTCGATCCGAATCCCGGCCGCGCTGTCGGGCGCGGTCGGTTTCAAGCCGACCAGCGGTTTCGTGCCGGCCGCGGGTGCGTTCTCGCTGTCATCCACACTGGACACGATCGGTCCAATCGCCGCGAACGTCGAGGACTGCTTCGTGGCCGATCAGGTGCTTTCAGGCGAAGGCGCGCCGTCGCAGCTGCGGTCAGCGTCCCCCGGCATGTTCCGCCTTGTAGTTGCCCGCGGGCGACTGTTTGATCGCTGCGAACCCGAGGTGCTCGGTGCGTTTGAGAACGCCATGGAGCGGCTTCGATCAGGCGGCCTGCAGATCAAGGATGGATCCATCGAGGCTGCGCTCGATGATGTCGCCCAGATCGACAAGATCGGCACCTTCCCATCGATCGAGGTCGGCGCGACGCTGCGCAGTTTGGGGCTCTCGGAGCTGGACGGGGTCGATCCCCGTACGCGCGTACGCATCGAAGCCGGGGCCGGCATTCTCGGCACGGACTATGTGCGCATGGTGCGGCTCCGGCAGGCGGCGATCCGGTCGTTCGAACAGTCTTTCAGCAACAACGAGGTTTTCATCCTGCCGACGACACCCATCCGAGCGCCGCTGATTTCCTCTGTTGCGGAGGATGCGGCATTCCATGAACTAAATGGCCTCGTGCTGCGCAATCCGCGCCTCGCCAACTTGCTCGACTGTCCGTCGATCTCGCTGCCGTTGCCGGTCGACGGCCTTCCCGTCGGGCTGATGCTTGTCGGTCGCAGGAATTCGGACAGGCGCCTGCTCGAGAGTGCATCGTGCATCGAAGCAACGCTACGTTCGGCATTGTAGTGCGAACAGAGAAGCTTCGGCTCTCTGGTCGTGAGCAATGCTATCCAAATGTGGGGGATCGGTGGATTTCGTCAACGCGTTGATTCTGATCGGAGCGGGCTTCCTTGGCGGAGTGATGAATGCTCTTGCGGGTGGGGCGACATTGCTAACCTTTCCGGCAATGCTCTGGACTGGCTTGCCGCCTGTGGTCGCCACCGCTTCGAACGCCCTTGCGGTTACTCCAGGGCATACCATGGCGGCAATAGCAGATCGGGCGATGGTGCCGTGGGAACGATCGGTGGTCATCGGTCTGATATTAGCAACGATCGGTGGTGTCGGCGGCGCTCTCCTGTTGTTGGCGACCTCCGAGCGCTTCTTCACCCTCTTGGTTCCAGCCCTGATCGCCGCTGCTACCATCCTGTTCGGACTAGGGCCGCGCTTGCAAAGGCTCACAGCGAGTCGGTCGCATGCGCGTGGCGCCCGGAACAGTTGGCTTTTGCCCGTCGCGATCTATGGCGGCTATTTCGGGGCTGGATTAGGGGTGATGCTCCTTGCGCTCCTCACCCTCACCGGCAAAGAATCCTTACGCACACTCAATGCACTCAAGAACCTCTATGCGACGGTGGCGGCTCTTGCAGGAGTGGTAATTTTTGCTCTTTCCGGCACGATCAATTGGCCATCGACTTTTGTGATGCTCACTGGCGCACTGGCCGGCGGGTTCGTGGGCGGAAAACTCGTTGGCGTGCTGCCAGCCGTCGCCGTCAGAGGCGCGATCGTGGCTTTGGGGGCCGTAATGACGGCGGCCTATGCATGGCGTTTTTGGTTTGCATAATCCATGACCAAACGCGAATTCTGTTGGACGAGATCACGTCCAAGGCACAGGCAGACCGCCTCCACCATTTTGAGCCTCCGGCGGGCTTATGGAGCGGGGGGCAGGGAGGAGGGGGCCTTTTGACTTGTCATTGGTGGGACGACACTGTCTCTGATAGGATCCAGTTTGACATCGGTTGCTGGAGCGAGCTCAAATTTGTCTATGATGGATCGGAGCGAGAGTTCAAGTCCTTCAATAGCTTAGAGGCCGCGTGTGCACGACGCGTGCACCGGGCGATCACAAAGATCCGACGATAGCCAACGTGAGCAAGGCTGTCTGAGGATCTGAAGTCCGGACTAGACCCGTTCCGGATCATCGCGCCGATCAGTTCCGAGGCCGGCCTATGGCGGCCAGTATTGGACTCCTTGGGCTCGCTCTTAAGACGCTGCCGGTGGGTACGGCGTATGCGGTGTGGACCGGCGTCGGCGCCGTCCGCACGGCGGTGCTCGGCGTCTATCTTTTCAACGAGCCCGCAATGTTAGTTAGGCTCGCCTGTATCGGTTCATTCTCCTGGGCATGATCGGACTGAAAATCACCTCTTGACCATGCAGGCTCGATCGGGACCCGACGGAAGGTCGGCGGTCAAAAATAGCTTTGCAACGTGCCGCACCGCCGGATGTCGAGGGTGGCGCAATGGAAGGCTCCGCCAAATGCGGCGTAATGCAAGAACGCGCAGGGAATGGGCTCGAGCCCCCAATTCTCCAACGCCCGCATTGTTGCGGTATGATGCGGATCAGCGATGACTCGCTTCTCGTCCACCATCAGCACGTTCATGTTGAGCCATTTCCCACATAGAGAGGTAATCCTGAGCATAGGATCAGTTATCGGGTCGGGCTCCGGGGCCACGAGGATGTCCCATTTTTTCAAGATGGCCGGAAGATCGTCCGCGTCAATGTATTCGGGATTGATCAGAATCCTGCCGGGCCCAAGCGGCAAAATGGTGGTATCGATGTGCATCGGGCTGGGACAGCGGCTCTTGATTTCATGAATGCGATAACCGTCGCCAAGATGACGACGCAGCCATTCAATACCGGACGCATTGGTTACGTTGCTGCGGGTCACGAACAGGTCGCGCCCGCAGCGAAAGAAATCGGCGGCATCAAAGACCGGTTCGAATTCGGTGAGGATGTATGAGATCGGCTCACCTTTCTTAGGGATGTGAAACTTTGGATCGAACAGCTCGTTCGTCAGCTGCGGCCTAGGCGCGGCGGTCCAGCGCGCGCCACGTCGGAAATAGTCCTTCAGGATCGGACGATAGGAGTGCGTTTCGAAGTAGCGACATGGCCAAACCATCGGCGTTTCAATGATCTCCCCGCCGATGACAAGCATGCTATCGCGTGGGCAGGAATTGCAGAAGCCCTGCGACGACCATTCCGGCGTGCCGAAGCGCTTCTTGTGATCGACTGCTTCCGGCCGCTTTACCATGATGCCCAGCGATTCTAGCAGAGCGACAAAGCGGTCAAGCTCGCGCTGTGCGGGTTCAATCATGATCTTTGGGTAATGAAAGCCTGCGAACAGCGACTGGGCCCGCGCAGCCATGCCCGGAATGTTGCAGGTGACAACCGGATGGTCGGAGGGGATTGCCGCACCCTCGAGCCGTCCGACAATCACTTCCTGTAGCGGGTCCCACTCGTTGTGTGAGTTCACCGGAGAAGCTCGGCTCGCTGAGACGGCATCCGTACTGTCGGCGCGCGTGACCATGTCCATGCATCAGGCCCTCGTGCGCTACAACAGCCGTTGGCCCTAGAGGTTCCGGAGGTCGCACCATCGTGGCCGGTCAATGGCAGAATCCCGGGTGTCGCCTATGGCCCGTAGCTGACTTATTCCTTGCCTTTGAGCTAGGGCCGCCGTTGGACTCGAAGCGGGCCGTCAGAACCGAACTGCTACTGTCAACCGCACGGCGAGCGGTTCGGCCGGGATTGGAGCGAGAGCTTAAGTGTTTCAATCGGCTAGAAGGTGGCGTGTGCAAGACGTGTGCACCGGGAGACCTAGAAAAATCTTCCGACAGCCAACGTGAGCACGCCTTCTGAAGTGGGCGAGGCGTCCGTGGAAAGCGTCACTTCTTGGCCACGCATTCGCGCAACCGGCTTCCTTTTGAAGCGGTACCGACCAGCGCTTGAGGGCTCGCTGATTGAAGAAGAGGCCGCGCAAGCCGGTCTCGCGCCTGAAATTGCCGAGGCGGTGATGGCTGTGGAGAGCGGATATAATCCGGATGCCATCGGCGGGGTCGGCGAGATCGGCTTGATGCAAATCCTGCCTCGACGGCACGCATGCTGGGCTTCACCGGCTCGCTGGCCGATGCGAGATCACCGGACGCCAAGGTCGGGGTCGTCAATATCCCCGGCGTTCAGCAGCAATATGGCCGGAACTTTGGTGTTTCCGTCGCTCCTTTCCGACCGCCGCCGCCGGTGGTCTCCGCACCGATCGGGCATCGATGAATGGTCCAATGCCTGTGAGCGGAGTGCGCTCCGGGGGCGTCTGCGCTCTCGTGGCGGTGCTGCTGGTTCCGGCAGCTTGTCCGTGCCGGGCCGCGTTGCAGCTATGGATCGCTCCTGCCGGCGCCATTCAGCACACTTCCTTGCTTCAGTTCGACAAGGACTGCGCTGCCTGTTTCGCCCGTCTGTCAACGCCTCCTTCACAAAAATATTGTGCTTTACCGAAATTCGGAAATAGCGTATGTGTCGGCCCATCCCGGCTCATCCGAGAGGGGCGATCATGGTCGTGATGATCGCAGGGCCGGGCTTGCGGTGGACGCGGCAGCGTCGGGCGCGAAAAGCTAAAGGCAGGGCGGATTGCTCTCCGTGAGCCCGAGGCTTCGCGCGGACGGACGGCGCTGTCAGGTTCGTCGCGCCAGCATTTCGACGGCAACGTGCACAACGCCGTCGAACCCTGCGGCGCAGGCGAACCGCGCGTACGGCAAAACCGTGTGGTCCTGGCCGTCGTTGCTACGGTCAAGCCCTGGCGGATGCGGCATTGGCGTCAACCGGCGCGGTGTCGGCGACTTTCGCTGGGGTGAGGGAGGCCAGAAGGAATTCGGCTCCCGGGAGAGCGCGGCATAAGCCGTCCAACCACTGCGCAGGGAAGGCCGTGTGTTGGGCTTCACCTGTATGCCGCTGTGCAGTTCTTTCTGCGTGTGCCTTCGCACAGCGGACCGTGGGTGCCAGCCGGCACCCGGCCTTCCCCATAGGCGTTAAGGTAGCGCGAGCATCGATTGATACGGACGTTTTCGAGGAGGCTCGCGCAGGTGCCGCCCAAGCGCTCGCTTTCTGCGGCGGAAGCAACGGATGGTTGGTTGTGGAATGATCGCTTGTAGCAAGGATGCAACGAGTTGTTGCAAAACACGCCAAGCGCCAGGTGCCGTCAGGCGGCCTGCATCCAGCGGGGAGAGTCCTCGAAGTCGCGGGCAAGCGGCTCGAGCAGCAGGATGATCAAGAGGTGTGCCAGCAAGTAGGGCTTGGCGGAGCGCGGATCGGTTCCAGGTGGCGTCTTGAGACCAATCAGACTCTTCAGTCGCTTGAAGCCAAGTTCGATGCGCCATCGCAGTCGATAGAGCGCGAGTACATCCTTGGTGGAGAACTCGTCCCGTGCGAGCGACGTGACCAGAATGACCCAATCCGCGGCTTCCAGAGTTTCTTTGGAGATGACGCGGTTTTCGTCTTGTGCGTCGCGCCGGGCTTTACGACGCGAAGCCGCGACTGCACCGGCGGGCTTCTTGACTGCGACCAGACGCATAGCCAGAGGCGCACCGTCCTTGCGTTTGATCCAAATCCTCCGATCGATCAGTCCATGCGCCTTCGCCGCACGCAATTGGGCCATCAGATCGAACGGAAGGCCTTTGGCATCAAGCCAACGTGCGTTCTTCCAGCCCGCTCGGATCAAAACGTCTGCCCCGGCGTCGCGGACAGCGGCGATGCGGTCAGGTTGCAGATAAGCGCGGTCAGCAATGCGGATCTCGTTCTTGACCACCGGTATCCGGTCAAACGTTTCGCCCTCTTGCTGATCTGTCAGCTCGAAGTGACCAAAGCGCTCATATGGCAGATCGAATGCACTATGAACGCGCCAAAGCTCACTGTTCCTGCGCGCAGCCGGTCCTGCCTGAGGCACTGTCGTCGCATCGATAATGCGGATCAGGCGGCCTCGGCTCGCCTTCGGGGCTGCCGCAGCCAGCAAGCCCTCCACCAGCACTGCAAACCAATCGCCACATTGACGCAGGCGATAGAACAACGCCACGCTGCTGAGGTCGGCAAGGCCAACAGAAGCGGCCCACGCGGCTGTCGATCTCAACCCTCTTTCACCCAGACAATAGGCCAGCATCAGCCGAAGTAACGACACCGCATCTGGAATTTGGCGCCGCCGCACGAAAGCCTTCGTCTGGCGCGCACTTATTTCAAGCTGCGCAGCCCCGCCGAGCTGCGCAACCACTCTCGTCCAGTCCTCGTTCAGAAGCGATTCGTCTGCCATCCCGCCTTGGAATCACGTGTGATTCCAACACTCAAGAATAAACTTAACGCCTATGCGGCCTTCCCTGCGCCCTTGTGTCCCCGAAATCTGCCAGAATGTGGCAACGGGCGGTTGGATCAGAACCGCCCGTTGCCGGAACTGAGCCCGTTGCGCCCAAAGGCGACAGAGCCTGTTAAAGAGCAAGGGACAGCTCCGGTGTCTTCCTCAACCCGAACAGTTGCAAGGGCTGCGAGCCCGTACCAGGCAAGGAAGGGAGTGGATGATGACACAAGACGATCTGGTTGTCGTCGGCATCGATGTCGCCAAAGACAAGATTGATGCGTGCATTCGGACCGTAACGGAGCGGAAGACTTGCCCGACAACCGCGGCGGGGCGACGGAGCTTGATTGCATGGCTTCGCAAGCATCGGGTCGGCAAGGCAGTGATGGAGGCAAGCGGCGGCTACGAGCGGGTATGGGCCAAGGCGTTGCGCCAAGCCGGGCTGGAAGTACGGATCGTCGATCCCAAACGGGTTCGCCACTTTGCGGAATCGGCGGGACGCCTTGCTAAAAATGACAAGATCGACGCAGAGATGATCTCCTGGTTCGCCGAGACATTCAGCGAGGCTCCCAGCCAAGTCGACGATCCCGCTCACGAGGAGATGAAGGCACTGGTGAAGGGACGCCAAGGCCTGATCGACGTCAGGGCTCGCCTGGAAATGCAGAACGAGCATGAGGCGCCGGCCCTTGTTCGGAAGGCTCGCGCGCGTCTTCTTCAGAAGCTGGCTGACGAAATCGCCGCGATCGATACCGCGATCGCGGCGACGATCAAGACAACGCCGGACTTTGCCAAACGCGCCGAGATCATCCAGAGCGTACCAGGCTTTGCTGAGGGGACCGCAATGGCGCTGCTTGGAGGCCTACCGGAGTTGGGGCAGGTGAGCGACGAAGTTGTCGTCGCGTTGGTGGGCGTTGCTCCTTATGACGACGATAGCGGCAAACGTCGAGGTGAACGCTGCATCAAGGGTGGTCGCCGCTGGGTGCGGAACGCCCTCTACATGCCCTGCATCGGCGCCGCGACGCTGAACAACCCGGTGTTCAAGGCCTTCTATGAGCGCCTGATTGCCAAGGGCAAGCCGCCAAAGGTCGCGATCGTCGCCTGCATGCGCAAGCTGATCGTCATCCTCAACACCATGATCGCTCGCGGCGAGACGTGGGATCCGAAGAAATACAGGTTGGCCTGACGAGCGCGCCTTCTCGTGCTCGGACCTCGGCCGAGCGCATGCCAAGCCCAAAGACCGGCGTGCAGACGGGGTCAAGGCCGTCAGCCGCCGAAGGCGGGGGTGCGCCAGCACCAGCCTTGAGCCCGTCTGATCGCCGGTCTACTCCGACCCAGTTGCTCTTGGCTTCGAGGGTGGAGTGACCAAGCAAAGCTCGGGCGCGATGCGCTGCGAGAATGCGGTGGTGTGCCTGCGAGTTGAGAAGGCGAAGACCGGTGCCGTGCACCTTGCTCCGTCGTTCGGGCTACGAATTCCATGCGCCGCTCCGCATGAGGAACACAGTGTCGGGGACTTCCGGACCCGGATTCTCGGGTTCATTCCTGATCCTCAGGTTCTCGAAAGCTGCCCTTGATAGGCCCTACTGCCAGGGTCGGTATGCAACCCGTTCCAACGGGAGCAACGATAGGAGAATGTCGCGCCATCCATCATGTTGTGTCGGCCTCTCAGAATGACGTGTGAAAGATGCGTGCGAAGGCTCGCCAGCGGCCGATTGATGGGCGCCTGGCGAGTGGGTCGATTTGAAAAGGTCACGGCGCAGAAAGCGCGGTGCCGCGATCGAGTTGATCGTGCGGGCTGCACCAGTCGGTCTCCCGCTTCTTCAAGGCAACAGGAGTGAATGAAAATGACGTCCCTCTCCGTGGTAGGCGGTTTCAATCTCACGATGAAAGGCCGGCTGCCGCGGGGCGCGGCCGACGGTGTGATCTTCAACACGCTACCGCGCCGCGATGCCGTGCTGCTGCGATTGTCGGGGGAGAATGCAGAGGTGCCTATGGCCTTGGACAAGCCAAACTGCGGAAGCTTGCTCAACCAGATATAGCGTGGGGCGGTAGCGCTCCCCCGGTACCTACCCACGATTGTCCGCCAAAAAAATCCGATCTTTTGCGCGGTCACCGCGTTCCTGTAGCACTCAGCCGTACTGTCGCCCTACCGAGTTCGCAACGCGGTTGGGTCCGGGCTTGATCTCCGGCTACTTTCCGGCTCCTGTAGTCAAGCCGCTGACGATGTAGCGCTCAAGGAAAATGCCGACCAGGACGAGCGGTGCGATCGCCGCGGTCGACAGCGCCGCCATCGACCACCAATTGATGCCTTGCGAGCCAGTCTGGCTCGCCACCATAACGGGGAGCGTCTTCGCGTCGGTGCTCGTCAACAGCGCCGCGAAGAAATATTCGTTCCAGCACAGCACCAGCGAGAGAATGAATGCGGCCATCATTCCGGGGACAGCGAGCGGCAGAATGATCCGCAGGAAGGCGCCCCAGGTCGACAGGCCGTCCACGAAGGCGGCTTCGTCGAGCTCGATCGGAATCGCATTGAACTGATCGCGCATGATCCAGATGACGATCGGAAGCACGGTGAGCGTGTAGAGCAAGACAAGACCAAGTCGCGTGTCGAGCAGGGCCAATGCCTTGTAGAGGACGAGGAATGGCAGCGCGAGCACGACCGGCGGCAGGATCAGCTGGGACATGAAGAAGAACAGGATGTCATCGTTGCGCATCCAGGCGAACTTGTAGCGGAAGCGGCTCAGGCCGTAGGCCGCCAGAGATCCGAGGATCAGTGCCAGCAAGGATGCGCCGACGGAGGTGATGATGCTGTTGACGAAGCGATTCACGAATTCGGAGCGTGCCGTCGAGGTTCCGAACAGCGTATCTGGCGACAGGCCAAGCGAGCGCCATCCCTTCCAGTCCGGCTGAAAATCGACCCAGGGAACCAAGTGGGCTTGCGTCACATCGACCGCCGATTTGAACGACGTCGTGACGGTCCAGTAGATCGGGAATAGGCAGATAATCGTCCAGAACAGGAGTGCTGCGTAGATCAGTACGCGGCTTAGCGTCCGCTTTGCGCGGGGGGCCGCCGGACGCCTCCGAATGGGGCTCAATGCCAAGGTCGATCTAGTCAATCGAGAAACTCCGTTTGGAAGCCCTAGACGACCTTCTGCGTCCAGCGCTTGGACAGGCGCAACAGGACGGTCAGGAGCACGATGATCATAAGCAGGTAAACCATAGCGAGCGCCGTGCCGTATCCGACGTTCGAGCGGTCGCGGTAGACGCGGTAGATGAAGCTCGACACCGTGTCGGTTGCGCCTCCCGGCCCGCCAGCGGTGACGTTGATCACGAGGTCGGCGAGCTTCAGCTTGAAGATGATACGGATAATCAGGACGGTGATGCTAACCGGCAGCATGATCGGAAACGTGACGTGCCAGAATGACTGCCAGCCATTCGCGCCGTCGACCTTGGCCGCCTCCTGCACCTCCTTCGGCATCGCCTGCAGGCCTGCGAGAAGGATGATCATGATGAAAGGGATCGACACCCACGCGTCCATCGCCTGGATGCTAAAGCGCGCCATCCACGGCGAGGCAAAGAAGGCCGGGTTGTCCCAGCCGAGATAGCGCGCCAGCGTCGCCGCCGGTCCGAAGCGATATTCCATCAGCGACTTGCCGATCATCCAGCTCACGGCGACGGGGCTGAGCATCATCGGCAGCAGGAAGACCACGCGGAAGAATTTGCGCGCGCGGATCTCGGCACTGAGCAAGAGCGCCAGTCCGAACGCAATCGCGTATTCGCCGAGCACTGCGGCGGTGTAAAAGACCATGTTGCCGAGCGCATTCCAGTAATAGGTGTCGTTCAGCATGCCCCTGACATTGTCGAAGCCGCTGAAATGCGGACCTTCGATCGAGCTCAGATTCCAGTCGAGAGAGGCGATATAGATCCCGAAGATCGTCGGGAAGATCACGACGGCGACGGTGAAGAACACTGCCGGCAGCAGGAACAGCGCGCGCTGGCCACGCTCGCCGCGGGTCAGAACTTGTCCGACGCCAAACGCAACGGCCCAGACGAGATAGGCGATGAGGATCGGCCGCCAATCGGAAAATCCGGCAGTCATCGCGCCGGTCGTATGCAAGATCTGAATGAGGAGGACGAGCAGGAAGCCGAGAGACGCCAGCAGGACGAGTGCGCGGCCGGCGATCTTCCTGCTGCCGCGTGCGCGCTTCGCCGCGGGCTGGTAGTGCAGGTCGTCGCTCACGGGTACGGAATTCTGCATCGAGATGAGCCGCATTCTGTGCCGGCTCTGTCGCCCGGCAAGTCTTCGGCTGGCGCCGGAGGCGCCAGCCGAGGGTGGATGGCTTCGCGCAAGGCCGCTATACGCCGAGAGAGGCCTTGTAGAGCCCGATCTGCCGCTCGCGGCCGATCTGGTCGGTCAGCTTCTCCCAGGCGGCCGCGATGTTGTTCGCGCCGGTTTGCGCGTCAACCTTGCCGGCGAAGATCTTGGTGAGCTCATCTTCCGCGATGCTGTAGTACTGGAAGATGCCGGGGATGCGCGGCTCCACGGCGCGGTTTGGATGATTGTAGGAGGCGAGCTGCGAGTTCAGGTAGGAGGTGATGTATTTGCGGTCGTAGCCCGCCGCCACCCATTCGTCGTACTGGAAGTGGCTGGTGCGGTGAGCCTGGAAGCCCGAAGGATACATCACCATCCAAAGCGACAGATCCTTGCCGCCGAGATGCGCAGCCGCGCTCCACGCCGCCTTGTGCTTCTTCTCGTCGCCATTGACGCGCGCCATCACATAGACGCCCCAGCCGAGATAGGCGCAGTTCGGCGCATGGTTCGGGCCGCTCGAGAGCTTGTCCCACTTTCCGGTCTTGGAGTTGTAGACATCGTCCGAGCCCGGCAGGATGTCGAAAGCGACGACGTCGCCGATTACGGAGGTGTCGCTCGCCTTCGCCACCTGGCCGATGTCGCCCCACCAGGGGATCATCGAGCCGATGCCGGCCAGAAATTGCTGGAAGCCGGTGGTGTTCGGATCGGCATTGAGCTGATCGGCAGGTTCGAACGGCAGCGCGTCAATCACGTCTTGGATGGCGCGGACCCAGGCCGGATTGTTGATGCGCGGCTTCATCGTGTCGATGTCGAACAGCCAGGCCTTGTCGTCGGGATGCTTGGCATAGGCCGAGGCGCGGCTGCCGAGGAAATAGAAGCCGAACCCGCCCCAGGGCTTTGGCGCGTCGAGATAGCCGAACGCGTTCTGGTTCTTGATCTTCTTGCCCTTAAGGAATTTCGTCACCGCCTGCACCTGCTGCCAGGTTTTTGGCACGCCCCATTCGGTCGAATTTCCCGCGTCTTTCCAGGCCTTGGCAAGGGTTGCGTCGGAGAAGACGTCGGTGCGGTAGTTGAAGTTGTGGCAGTCGCCGTCGATTGTGACGCGATAAGTCTTTCCGTTCCACGTCCCGACCGGCGGCTTCAGGTAATCGACATAATCGTCAACATCTATCTGCTTCTTGACCCAGTCCGGCATCTCCGACGCCAGTCCCTTGCCACAGACGTCGCCCTCGAACGGCGCTCCCATCTCCAGAATGTCGAAATCAACCGTTCCGGTCGCGATCGCCTGTTGCAAGCGCGGATTGTAGTCCGCCTGGGCGAGATCGATCCAGGAAATCTTCGCGCCGGTATAGGCTTCCCATGGCTTCAGGAAGCCACGGAAGAGGAGGTTGTGCAGGTTCTGATTGTTGAGCCCCATGAAGGAGAGTTCGACGCCCTTGAACTCGCCTTCCTTGACGCTCGCCTTGGTCGGACCGAGACAGAGCTCACCGACTTTCTGCCAGTCGGCATCCGTCGGCGCCCCCTTGCCGACACCCGGGATTTGGGTGATCTGCGCGCGCAGATTGGCTTGCGCGAGCGCGAGTTCTGAGAACGTGCCGAGCGCGCCGCTCGTGCCCAATGCTGCGGCGCTTGCCGCACCCTTCAGCACAGTGCGCCGGTTCGGCTGCATTGCGGAATGCCGATCATGATCTTCCTGTTTCACCGCGATACCCTCCCTTTTGACTTTCTTGAGGTGAAGTCTGAAGCGCCGGAGCACATCGAGGCCTGGGCTCAGGATTTCGATGTCGTCGTGATGGGGTCAAAGAGGCCGCGCCGAGTATGCAACGGCGCACTCCAAAGTCAACGAAAGCAAGCAAGCCTGAAGCTGTTGATGATATCGACGTGAATGACGATGTGATACCGCGCTGCAAGATTGGATGATCAGCCGAGATGACGTGCAGCGTCGACGGCGTTCACGGCGAGCGCGAACGCGGTGGTTCCCGAGCGGCATCGGTCGGGGCCCCGACGTATAGAGCACCGCCGGGGCTCGACTAGGCGTCGGGCGGAATGACGCCCTTCTTGAAGATAAAGCAGCCGTAGAAGCGCCGTTCGCCGGTCTGAATCACGCAATAGGATTTCCTGGCGAGTTCATAGAAAGCAAATCGCTCGACCGATCCCATAGGAAACGAGCGTCCTTCTGCTGCATCGATTGCGGCCTGAACTTCGCGCTGCACCTCGGGGATTTCGCCGGGCTGGCCGACGATCTCCATGCGCGACGCCGGCTTGTCGACAAAACTGTCGAGCGGTAACACCGACAGGATCGCGCGCGCGGCGCGTCCAGCGCTGACATTGTCGATGCGTAACAACCGGCCCAGGACGGTCTGGCGGGCGACGGAGTCGGCGGGGAAATTGGTGTCGCAGAGGACGAGATCGTCGCCGTGACCCATGGACCGCAGGGCATAGAGTACATCTGCATTGAGAAGAGGGTCGATCGATTTCAGCATGGAGCCTCCCTTGACGCGATCAGAGTTGCTTGGATTGATTGGACTATCCAACGTGGCGGCACCGTCGTCCATACCGACGTGAGCAAATTCCAGGCGTTCATTCTCGGCATCGATCACGTCTGCGACCGTGGGTTCGCGAAGCCCCGCTTCGAGAAGCTCGACGTCCTGCTCGACGGTGCCACCACTTATGCCCGACGCAAGCGACGAGCTGACCGTCGACAGCCAGCGGCGCTCCGCCCCCCTCGAGCAAAACCGACCACCCGCGACCCCCATCAGAGAAAACAGCGCCTGTCCGGGCTGTACGAGAGGAGAGAGGTCCGCCGTTCGAAGCCCGACTAGTGCGGACGTGTAGGCCTTTCGTTCCGATAGCTCGAGCGAGAATGTCGGCGCCCCGCTCATGCGGTGCTTGACAATAATATTGCCGTGAATTTCGATGACGCAAACGGCAACGGGCACCTTGGCTTGTGCGGACTGTGCTTCGACGCGCTGTCCCTTGTTGCGGTCCTTGCGGCCGGACTGCTCCCAGGCATGGGACAGGATGCCGAGGGCGCGCGACAGGCAGAAAATGCCGCGGGCCAGCGGAGCGGCGAAGCGGAGTTCGCCATAGATCACCGCGGTGGCGCCGTCGATGTTCATCGGAATGAGCCCGCCCTTGCGTTGCTGCAGCACCCCGAGCGTTTAGTGAGGGACTACGCTCACGACTTCAACGTCGGCACCGGTTACGAACGGAAAGACGCCAAGGTCAGCTCGGCGAGCATATTCCCGCGCCAGCTAGGAACCAGCCGGAGAAAGGAGATTTAGTTCGTTAGATGCATTTCGAAGGGTTTACCAATGGCGATCGATGCTACGATCCGAAAGGGTGAGGAAGGCAAGTACACCGGCTTGGAAAACCGACTGGAAGGTGAGGCCATTGGGGAGCAAGCCGGTTGTGCATTCCATTGGAAATACACGCGCGATACACCGCAAGGGGGCGGTAAATCGTTCAAGCTGAATTTCGACCATTGGTTTTATGGCATCGATGAACGAGCTTGCATAGTCCGCGGCCGTGCTGGCCGTGCTGGCATCCCGTTTGCGACGGCGCACGTCACTTACCGTAAGCTTTAGCTTCGCTGGCGTCCGCCACTGCCACAGGCGAGAGCGGTGAGGGGCTCAAGATCGAACCGCGAGCGCAGGTTGTCGGCAACTGGGGGCGGAAGTCTCCGGGTATGGAGTACGCCGCGCATGGCCCAACGGCGGCGTAGTCTTGGCGATACTGTAGAGATTGATCTTGCGTCGCGGTCAAGCGGCAGCAAAGGAGCCCGCGCCAAGCCGCCGCGGAAAACGGGCGACGTGAGCCCTTACCCGAGCGGCCGTGCTTGCCTGAAATGGAAACCGTTGGGCGCGAACCTCCGGGCCAAACTGCGCACTTCGCCCTCGCATGTTTCCAGCGCGATCTTCTGTGCTAGCATGACGTCTCCGATCGGCAGAACGCCGATCGGCATAAAGCATAATCCCACCTGCTGGCGATCTCTCTCGTCGATCTGGCACACGTTAACCGAGGCCCCGGCGTGGATCCTGTATCGCATTCCGCTGTCGCTCCCAATCACCTCGAAGTAGCCTTTCCTGGCGAACTGCTCCCGCTGCGCCGGCGACAGCCATTCCCGCAAGAGCCGCAGCGACCGGCCCTCAGGCGTGCCCTCGGCGCCGTGCTTGATGAAGAGCGCTCTCACCGCTTTCATTCGGGAGCGGCCGCCCCGCGACGGTTGAAAGCCGAACATGACTGTCCCAGTTATCCGCCGACCAATCTGGGGAAGAAGACAGTTTCCTTCGCAGTCGGGTCGAACGATCTGATCTGCGAGACCTGACCTAGGCCGGTGCGGACCGCCGCGGTGAAGCCGGCCTTGGTGAGTTCGTAGAACCGCTGCTCCGCTCTTGCCAGTTCTTGTGCGTCGTCCTCATTGAAATAATTTCGGCGGTCGCCGCTGCGGTCCATCACGATCTGGATTGCCATGATCGTCCTCCTCGGATTGCTTGGTGGCCAAGGATCTCAATCGAGTATCCGGCCGAAGTCGCAGAATTTCAAGAGGTCGTTGCAACGGCGGACTGGCCAGAGTCGACGCAAAGGGCGGGGATGATGGGCAAATCGATCGCGCCGATCACCAGTGTCGAGGCCGCGCAAGCATCTACCCGTCCAAAATGCCGCTCAGCCGGTGAAGGAGATGCTGATGCCGATGAAGGTAGCGCCGGTATGGCGGTGCAGGCCTCCGCGGAGGTCCTGATCACTGCGGCTCTTGTGCAGATCGTCCTGATCGAGCCGAATGCCTTTCCGCGAGCGCGCGAAGCCGCTCGAGGTTGGCCGCGGACTCGTCGCGCGCAGCACCGCGGCTTCAAGTATCGTAAATCAGCGACGCTTTTGATAGGGAGGCGTCATTCCAACTAGACAGTCCGAGACGGAAAAAGACCGCCCGAAGGCGGTCTTTTCAGTTAACGCGCCGGGCCAAAATAGATCGGGATCAAAGATACACGGCCCGGTGTGATTTCAAGCTAACCATCATCCAACGAGTGCCGCCTCACAAAAATGATTGCAGTTCTGAAATGGAAACAGCCTTTGCCGCTTGGGAACGCGCCGGCGCTACGGTGGCCTTGGCTTATTCGAGGCCCAAAAATGGCTCCAGTTGTGGACCGGAGCCGTCACCTTCCTGTCGAGCGCTTCCGACATCGGGGGCTCGAGCTTCGGAAGAGCTTCATTCTGCGCTGCGCTTTTCGATCTCGTCAATGTTTCGAGCCGATGCACTCAAAAAGTCAGACGATGCGCTGTCATCAAAGTCAAACACCGGACATATCACTGGAATCCGCGAAGCATCACGGACCGTAGTGCTTGTGAAAAACAACCCGAAGGACACGCAATGAGAAAGTGCGACACTTGCGGGATGCGTTCACGGCAGCAGACGTCCACCGCCGATCTGCAGGCCGCGAGTTGCGAGTACGTGTGATAGTCGCCCGCCAGATTTCAAGGCCCCGTTGCCAAGGCCAGCCGGCGGTGTAAAGTCGATACGTTTTAAGCCGAAGCATTGCCCTACTAGCCTTTCTGATAGGGTCTCGCATGTTCGACACCGCCACCACCGCTCTTTTGCGGGCGGTCCTTGAGGAGGTTTGCGGCAGCGTTTCCCCTTCCGCGACCAGCAGCCGTGCTCATGTGACCTCGAAGATTTTGGAAGCGGCCACCAGAGGCGAGACGTCGCAGGACGGCCTCAGGCAGTTCGGCCACAAAGCTGTTTCGGAAGCGCCGACCATGTAGCGCCAGTCGCGTGAGGGCGAGGTGAATTTCCAGGTCACGGTCCTGAAGATACTGGTGAGTTATCCGGACGGCTTCGCCGTGATGGCGGAGCTCAAGCGTGACATGGCGATCCTGGCCACCAGCGGGCGAGACTGGGCCGAACGCACAAAACGGCTGGCTTCTCGCGTGCCGGGTTTGGACCTGTTTTCGCAAGGTCTCGTCGAACGCCTGAACGGTGGCTGGCGCATCACCGAAAAGGGGCGTGACGTGCTCGAGTTCATGGAAGCCCGCCGCAGCGAGCCGGAGGCGCAGCCGGTCGAGGCGACGGTGCCGGAACCGCCGAAATCCGCAACGCCTCTGCTGCGATCTCCGGCCGAAGCTGGCCGGCGCCGGCGCGAACGCCGTCAGCGTAGACGCGCTGCCCGAGAACGAGTCCGGGCTAACGCCTCATAGGCGAGCCCGTCGAAACCTTGGGGCACGCTCCGGATGGCTGGATCGCCCGATCGGCCGCGCAAATCGCTGTTGCAGTGCAGCGAATCCTTGCCCCGGCCGCTGCTTTTGGCGGCCGCGCCGGCTGCCAGCGAAGCGGTTTGACCGGTAC
The DNA here is from genome assembly GCF_045571415.1 of Bradyrhizobium sp. LMG 9283. Lineage (NCBI taxonomy): Bacteria > Pseudomonadati > Pseudomonadota > Alphaproteobacteria > Hyphomicrobiales > Nitrobacteraceae > Bradyrhizobium > Bradyrhizobium sp. LMG 9283. The sequence goes on along the minus strand of NZ_CP120691.1, from coordinate 5,501,155 downwards.
CTCCGGCGGCGCCGGTCGGCCTTTCCAATCGCCGAGGCGGCCGACGGCGGGAGAGGTGGACGGCAGCTTGCCTCGGCGTGCTGCTGATGGTGCTGGGGGCTCGTCCTCCTCTCAAGCTCGAGCCGGGCCGTTCGGGGGCGCCAGGACGCCCATCCTGACGGTGATTTCATCCTCAATAGGGCGTGACCCCGACGAAAGTCCTGGGAGGTAGCCTCGTGGTGGCAGGATCGCTGGAACCTCGTGATTTTCGCCAATGGAGCGCAAGCATTCGGTAACGTGCCGGATCGAATGGCCGGCGAACGCGCCCGGCAGGCGCTCCTGCGAGATCAGACGATGAAAAAGATTATCGATACATCGCCTTCGCGTCGCCAAGTGTTGCAACTGGCAGCTACGGTGGCGGCATGTGCCGTGGCTGCGAAGTCCCCGAACGCCGCGGAGTCTCTCAAGGGCGAGAGCGATAACGCCTACGTTCCCGCTGATGGCGTCGCGACCTTCGAGAGCGTTTGGCAGACCGTGCGCGATCGCTTTTTTGATCAGCGTCACAACGGACTGGACTGGCTGGCAGTCCGCGAAAAATATCTTTCAGACGTTCAGCGGGCAACTTCCCAATACTCTCTGGCGCGCATCATCAATACCATGCTGTCGGAGTTGCACGCTTCGCACACGCGTTTCTACACGCCGGATGAGCCGGAATATTATCAACTCGCCGACATCTTTGTCGGTGCACTGCGAAGCCGCGGCCTGCAGCGAGCGTTTCCCGACGGCCGCATTTCGTACCCTGGCATAGGTATCATTTCAGGTTTCGAGGCGAGGGGCCGTAACCTGGTCACCAGCGTCATCGATGGAACGCCGGCTCAGCAGGCGGGCCTGCGTGCCGGTGACGAAATCGTTGCCGCCGATGGGACCGCATTTGAGCCGATCGGCTCCTTCCGCGGGAACGTGGGCAAATCGGTTGTCTTGGAGGTTCATCGGGGCGCCTCGGTGCTGCAAATCCCGGTCGTGCCGGTCGACCTCGAGCCCACCAGAATGTTCCTTCGTGGCTTGGAGTCCAGTGCGCGCGTCATTGAGTCCAACGGACGACGCATCGGCTATGTCCACGTTTGGTGCTACGCCGGCTCCATCTACCAACGCGCTCTTGAATCCCTGTTGTCTCAAGGGGCGTTAAAAGAGGCGGACGCGCTGATCTGGGATTTGCGGGATGGCTGGGGCGGCGCGCAACCCCAATATCTCGATCTGTTCAATGCCTGGGCGCCGACGATGCAGGTCACCGACCGGAGCGGCAGGAGCGAATTCGTGAATGTGAAGTGGCGAAAGCCCGTTGCGATGCTGATCAACCGCGGCACGCGCAGCGGCAAGGAGGTTCTTGCCTATGGCTTCAAGAAGTATCGGTTGGGCGAGCTCATCGGCACTCGGACAGAGGGCGCGGTCCTTGCCGCCACCGCATTCCTCATCGGAAGCGGCTTGCTGCTGCTCGCAGTCGCAGATGTCAGGGTCGACGGCGAGCGCCTGGAGGGCGTGGGCGTGACGCCGACCATCGAGGTCGAGGCAGGCGCGGCCTCCGGGCCGGAGGACCCCCAACTGAGCCGCGCTGTCGCGGTTCTGTCCGCGACCTGATCCGGGCGTCACACTCACTCCGCAAGCCGAGGCACCGCGAAACTGGTCACTGGATGCGCGCCTCGGCTCGCCGGCGCAGGCTTTGTCAGTCCAGATCGCCCTTCGTGCGCCGTCAGCGCGTGAAGTCAGGACGATCCAGCCTCTTGATGCAGCTCGCCGCCGCGCATCAAGCGGCGGGCGATGTCGGCCGTCTGCAGTGACGCGCGTTCGGTCGGTGAATGGGCCGCCAGATAGCGGGCAACCGCGATCAGGATGTGCCGACCCTCGTCTCTGTTGCCCCACGTGCCGAACTGCCGGACTCCCGCCTCCAGCATCTGATATGCATGGAAGCCTGCATCTTCGCGCAGCACTGCATGCGCGAGCATGGCGATCAGGGTCTGCGGCGAATGGCCGAGCGAAAGATGCCGTGCCACCAGCCTTGCGGCGAGATCGACCTGTCGCTGCCGGTCGAAGGCGTCGAGCAAGGCGGCGCCAATCATCTCTGGATCCGCCGGCAGATCATCGAGCTGCTCGCCGCCGTCGCCCGGAATGTGCGCTGGCGGCACATTGAGATAGCGAGCAAGGTAGAGCGCCATCGCTCCGTGCAATACGCCGCGGACGGCCGTGACGTGGGTGTTGGCCGTCCCAATCCGCGTCAACATCTGGTGGACGGCGTTGGCGTAAGTGAAGACGTGATGCGCCGTCTCCCAATCGGCGTGCTCGTTGACGTTGCCGAAGCGCGCCACCCTGAGCGCCGCCGCGTAGGCGAGGGATTGGCCAAGGTCGGCAGGAGCGGCACCGGCGCGGATCGCCTGCTTGAGCGCGTCAACGATTCCGGCCGGATCGTCACCGAGCAACTCTTGAGCAAGTGCGGCGTGGTCCGACCAGTCACGCGCGCCGGGTCCGGCAGCGAACAGGTCCGCGAGTTGGCTGGTTGACTGCTCACACAACACAACAAGATCAACGGGCTGGCGCCAAGCCGTCGATTCTTCCGCGCCACGGGCCGCGACCATCTGCCCGACGACAGTCGGCAGCAGAGCCGCCGCGGATGGCCAGCCGATCAGGTCGAGGCACTCAAACGCCTTGTTGATAAAGTCGAGCGAGTGCCCGGTGTCGGCGAACGCCCGCTCGGTCACGGCGGCGAACAGGGCTTCAGCGAGGTCAGCCAGAGAGAAGCCGGCTGCAATCGCCGTGAGCAGGGTGCGCTCGGCCGCCTCGCGATGGCGCACATTTGTCCAGCGCCGCAACCAGCGCTTAAGCGCCGCCGGCTCCGGCCGGCTGCCAAGCGGCGCGCGTTCCCGCCGCGGTGCCTCGCCGTTGCAGTCTGCAGCCACGCGGCGGGCGCCGTTGAATAGCGCGAGATAGGCTTGCTCCTCCGGCAGCATAGGCAGGAGATTGGCGAGTGCCGTGAGGATCGTAAGACCGACGCCCCAGCCGTCGCGGTTTTGCGCCCCGAAGAGCGCAACCTGCCGGACGATTTCGGTCCGTGGTACGCCTGCCGCGAGCTGACCATGAATGGCCTTGGCAATGACGAGGCCGAGGTCGTGGCCGAGGCCATCCGCAAGACGCTGATGCCAGTGCGCGGCGGGATCGGCCTGGGTGAACGTGGTCTTCACCCAGACGTTACCGTTGCGCACCTCGACGGGGCAGATCGGCACGTCGTCCGCCCACAGATCGAAGGTGCAGCCGCTTTCAAGATCGAAGCGGGCGTGGTGCCAGTGACAAGTCAAGATGCCATCCTCGACGGTGCCGCGCTCGAGCGGGAAGCCCATGTGCGGGCACCGATTGTCGAGGGCGAAGAGGCGCCCGCGGTCGTAGATGACGAGGATCGGGCGGTGGCCGCCGCCGCGCATAACGAGCCGTCCCTTGATCTTCAATTCCTCAAGGCTGCCCGCCAGCGCAAATTCCTTGCTGGGCGCGTCCATGCATGCCTCCCGTTGGCGCTTTGGAGCCGCTGCAGGTACTTCGCAACATAGGTATCCTCTCTCGGTAAGGCGAGAGGAATCGTGGCTTAGGGCTGAGCGGATAGCGCGGAAGAGGTGGGCTAATCAGAGCTTCGACTTCAGCCGATCGGCAACACGGCGATCGGTGTCGGCAGAGGCTTCGTCGAGGATCGGGACGCTGAACCGACCTTGATCTCGCCGAGCACGTAACGGTCGGTCCCGTCGGCGCAGCGCGCGACAAGCCCTTAGCCAATTTCCTTCCGAAAAAAATCCGACGGCCTCTTGAAACGTTTTGGAGGCTTCCAAATTTCTTCGTCGCCAGGGTGCTTTCGGGGCCCTGCAAGGCGGGCGCCGGTCAGGTGTCCGGTGCCGGCTCGTACCCATCTTGCTCCAAGGAGGATTTGGCTATGAGGTATGATTGGACTCCCCTCTGGAGGTCGACCATCGGTTTCGACCGCCTTTTCGACGCTCTCGACGAGGTCCAGCGGACCGCCGAAGAGACCTATCCCCCCTACAACATCGAACGTCTCGACGAAAATCGCTTCCAGATCTCGGTGGCGCTCGCCGGCTTCAGGCCGGACGAAGTCGCCCTCACGGTCGAGCAGAACGTGCTGAGCTTGGAGGGGGGCAAGACCGAGAAGGACGAGAAGACCTTTTTGCACCGCGGGATCTCTGCGCGCGACTTCAAGCGCCAGTTCACGCTGGCTGACCACGTCGAAGTCAAGGGCGCCTGCTTCGAGAACGGCCTGCTCGTCATCGACCTGCAGCGGGAGATCCCGGAGGCGATGAAGCCGCGCCGTATCGACATCAATGGCGGCAGTCCGAGCAACTTTACCCAGATCGAAGGCAAGGCGGCCTGATCGGCCTGCTGCGCCCACGATTCACACCGCCGCGCGCTCCCGCGCGGCGGGCCTAACTCGTCCAAGCCAGGAGGCTCACCCGCTTGATGCCAGCGCGCCCTAGAAGGGATGACGCGATCGGCGCGCGCTGGTCGACGAGGACATGAAAGTGCATGTGATCCGGCGGGCAAAAGGTCCGGTCGGCGAGGTCGGAACGGCGCCGACGAAGGACTTGGATTCTGGGAGAGGCCGCCGCCTTTGGCGGAATAGCAGACATCCGCCAGATGCCGCCTGCGGCAACTTCCGGGACATACTCATGCGCAGAGGCAAAGCATTGAGGCAAATCAAGCATCCAAATTGACGTGTCGAAGTGTCGAGGGGGCGAAGCGTGAGCGTGGCTGGGGAGATGCCGTTCCGAACGATGGAAATTCACTGTAATTCCGCTATTTTTGTATTGAGCCGCAATTCGGTAGCGGCGATCTCGAAACGGGGTTTTGCATGACCTCTGGGTCTTGGATCAGGCGGCTAGGCGCGCCGTTCGTCGCTTTAATTTTGATCGTCGGGCCGTTGGTTTCGCCGGTACGCGCTATTGAGGAAGCTCGAAAGGTTGGCGTGGTGTCCTTTGGTCTTTTCGGCGATCAAGGCGTGTTTAGAGCTGAGGCGACTGGCGCAGCTCAGGTCGTAGCGGGCCGTTTCGAGACTGGTGCGATCGACGTACAATACAATTCGAAGAAAGGCGGAACTGCAACGATCGAAGCGCTGGCTAGGTCGTTGCAGGTTGCAGCCAACCGCCTGGATGCCGAGAAGGATGTTCTCTTTCTGATTCTCACCTCGCATGGCTCTCCCGACGGCCTTGCAATCAAGGCGGGGCGGCTCACGCAAACCCTTACGCCGTCTCGTCTTGCTGACATGCTCGCCAGGACGGGCGTACGACACAAGGTGGTGGTCATCTCGGCTTGTTATTCTGGGGTCTTTATCCCACGTCTCGCGAATCCCGATGTGCTGGTCATCACGGCGGCCGATGCCAATCATCCCTCTTTCGGCTGTCAGGACAAGGCGAACTGGACTTATTTCGGCCATGCTTTTTTTAACGTCGCGCTCCGGCAAGCCGTGAGCCTGAAGGATGCGTTTCTTGATGCGCGCTCGCTTGTCCGGAAGCGAGAACTGCGGGAGCGTTTCGAGCCGTCTAATCCCCTCATGGCAGGAGGCGAAAACGTGCAGCCATTGCTTGTTGCACGCCCTTGAACGACCGGCCGCGCGCCGGAGTTTATCGCTTGGGGTACAATTCCAGAACAGCCAAATCATGATGCTGGTGTCGGGGCGCGGCCGCCCTTCGATTCCGCGAAATCATTTGCTCGCTGCCGATATCGGAGATCGTGGCCTTCTAACATCTGCACTGCGCAAGGGCTGATCTGCCGCGGTCCGTTACGTCGTGCATCAATCGAATGATTGAAGAAGGTAACGCAAGTTGGTCGGGTGTGGGGAAAGGCGGTAGCGCTCCCCTATGGGCGACGATGCGTTTGGAGGGGTTGTCATTGGCGGCACATGATCAGGTTTCTGGACAGCCTTCAGGGCAGGAGGCGGCGAGTCAGCTGTTCGAAGCGGAGCGATCGAAAATTTTGATTCGCACTCTCTCCGCCATTTCCGCGCTTCTGTTCGTCAAACTATGACCCTCTACGATCGTACGCGTTTCGTGCGGCCTTGTACTCGTGAGCTAGCGACCCAGGTTCTATCTGTGACTGCGGTCGCCGCGAGAGAGCGTTGGGGTTGCCATCGACACTAACGTACGGACCGGCGCCATCAATGCCCGTCGAGACTAGTGCTGCAAAATCCGAGTTTTGCGATTCACTGCGCTGGCTTCGCCGCGGCAGCAGCTTCCCAGCTCGGCTCGACCCGGACCATGTACCTGGTCGAGGACCACCTTTGAAAACAGCAACGACCATTCTCTCTCTCGTATTCATCGTCAAGGCGCCCGCCGACTATGAATGCTCTTGCCATTGAGGACTGGACGCCCGTCGAGATGCCTGGAGCCTCTGCCGCCGTCACCGTCGATTTCGACGACATGCGCGTGGATGAACTGGCGCACGCAGCGCTGCCGAGAAAAACCATTTGGCCGCATCCGCCATGGGTGCGCGGCGACCTTCAGTGGACGATTCGATTCACAGCCTCAGCTCAACGCGTGACCGGCCAATCCGTAGACCCACGGCTCGTTTTCCTTTCGGTTCAGGAATCGCCGTCCCTTGGACATGGTCGTGACTGTGTCGTTCATCCCGAGGCGGCTCTGTTGAAGAAAGTCCGCAAACAGACCCGTCTGCTCCCGCGTATCTACACGGGCGAACCTTCCGGCGAGATCCTTGAGATGCACGGCCGTGAGATGGATCGCGTCACAATCATTGCTGGCGACGATCGGGCCGATCACATGACCGCGCCCGAATTCGCGCTTCATGGAATAACCGACCGCCTCTCCACCCCGGCGCAGGACGGAGATTGACGCACCTTCAGAAAGCAATGCAAGCAGCTTCTGACGGTTGGTTCCGAACGCGCGTTCATCTAGGACTGCGATCTCTTCGATATTCCCGGTGGACAGCGAACTCAATTCGCCGTCGAGAGTCGGCACTCGCGGGGGTGGTGACACGACTTCTCCTTGCCACAGATACACCGTGGCTTCCTTCGTGAAGCCCAGGGAAAGATACAGATGATACGCGGCATCGGTCGAGTTGAGGCTCAAATTCCGGTCGCCACACCGCTCAAACACCTGCTCCATGAGCCAGCGGCCAGTACCTTGAGCCTGGGTTCGAGGCGATGTGATCACCAAGCCAATGGTCGCGAAATCGTGGCCATGCGGGAACCACATCGCGCTGCCGAAGACCCGCCCGATGCCATCAACGGCGACGATGCCATGGCCTGCGCGGCGCAAAAAATCCCAGTCCTTGGGTCGATGCGGCCAGCCAACCCCAGTCGAGAGCGCGTGAAGCAGCTTCACATCAACGTCATTGATGTCCCTCGCGGCCAGTTCAAAGGACTTCACGCGTACCGTTCGTCCCATTTTCCCTCGTCCATTCTTCCTAGGATGCCGGACTTCGCCGCATCCCGTCTTTTCTCTCCCGCCACAATAGGGATAAGGCAGCGGGCGTATTTCGCCGCACTATCGCACGGAAACCCAGCAGGTTTCCCCTGTTTGGGCCGTCTTTTCGAAATCTTCAGCGTGTATTGCAACGCAATTCGGCAGGGAAAACTCCGGCTTGCAGCTACCCTCTCGACGTTCGGCAAACTGTGCAAGCAGAGTGGGCCGCCGTGAATGCTCAAAAAGTCTTGCGAGGCTAATCGGTTTTCCCGGCGTCGTCGACACGCCAGGCGAGGCAGAGGCGTGCATCGATGGCATTTCTTTTCAATTCTGATGCTGCCAGGGGGGCAGTCTTCCGGGAGGCTTTTGCGTGCGAGCTCCCTGATCTCGAATTCTATCATTGTAGCGAACCTATCGACCCGGGGAAGGTACGCTACCTGCTGACCTGGAACGTGCCAGACGATGTCTCGCGCTTTCGCAATCTGGAAGTGCTCTTTTCCATCGGCGCCGGGGTTGATCAGTTTAAGCCGGAAACCATACCCGGCCACGTGAAGCTCGTGCGGATGGTCGAGGATGGCATCATTCGCATGATGCAGGAATACGTCGTCCTTGGCGTGCTGACCCTCCATCGCGAGATGCTTGCATATCGGCAGCAGCAGGGAAGGGGGCTATGGCAAGCCCTTGCAGCGCCTCAGGCGGCCGATCGGCGCGTGGGCTTTCTCGGTTTCGGTATGCTGGCGCAAGCCGCGATCGATCGCCTGAAGCCGTTTGGATTTCCGCTTTCGGCCTGGAGCCGCAGCAAGAACGCAGTGGAGGGTGTGAGCTGCTTCCATGGAGAAGGTCAGCTCGGCAACTTCCTGAGCGGAACAGATATTCTCGTCTGTCTGCTGCCCCTGACGGAGCAAACGCGAGGCATCCTGAATGCAAGGCTCTTCTCTCTCTTGCCGGCGGGAGCGAGGCTCCTGCATGTTGGTCGCGGCCCACAGCTTGACCAGGGCGCACTCGTCGCGGCGCTCGATAGTGGCCACCTCGCAGCAGCCATGCTCGACGTCACCGATCCCGAGCCACTGCCGGAGAGCCATCCCCTCTGGTCCCACCCGAAGGTGATCATCACGCCGCATATCGCGTCCGTGACCCAACCGCATACGGCGGCACAATCGATCATAGAGAACATCCGGCGCCACCGCGCCGGACGAAATCCGATCGGCCTCGTCGATCGAACACTCGGCTACTAACAGGAAAAATGCCATGTCACTTCTGGTCACCATCGACACCAATCCGGATTTCGCACCGAAGAACGCCTTGTCCGCTCCGGAACGGCTCATTTCTGGCAATCCATCGTTCAAGACCTGGGCCCAGGACGCCTCCAAAGGCGAGAAGGTGCTAACCGGTGTCTGGGAAGCAACACCCGGCGAGACCCATTCCATCAAGGGCACCACCTTCGAGTTTTGCCACATTCTCTCGGGCCTCATCGAAATCGAGGAAAAGGGTGGTGGGACCAGAAGGTACCGCGCCGGCGACAGCTTTGTGATGAAACCCGGCTTCGTCGGGGTCTGGCGCACGATCGAGACCGTGCGAAAGATCTATGTCTGCCATTATGACTGAGACGATGCTGAGGGCAGCACTAGAACGGCCCTCAGAATAATCGACCTTCGGGGCCGCGTCTGACCAGATTCAACGCGGCCAGACGCTTCATTCTCAATGAAAAATGCGGCGTGCGTTCCTGTATTGCTCGCATGAAACGGCTTCGTCTCGCCAATCGCAAATCCAAGCAGTGATGGCGGGGGCGGGCCCGAAGGCAAGGAGCAAGCCCATGATTGCATTGAAGGACACGGATCTGTTCCGCCAGCAAGCGCTGATCGGCGGCACTTGGCGGGATGCGAGCACGAAAGCCACCGTTGATGTCACCGATCCTGCGAGCCAGAAAGTGCTTGGCACCATCCCCGACATGGGCCGAGACGAGACCGGGGCAGCGATCGACGCCGCGGCCGCTGCGTTCAAGCATTGGAAGATCAAGGCTCACGGCGAGCGTGCAGTGCTGTTGGAGCGCTGGTATGAGCTCATGCGGCAACATGAGCAGGATTTGGCTCTTCTGCTGACGCTGGAGCAGGGCAAGCCGCTTGCTGAAGCGCTCGGGGAAATCCGCTATGGAGCATCCTTCGTCAAATGGTTTGCGGAAGAGGCGCGCCGGATCAACGGATCGACGATCCCGTCCCCCACTGTCGATCGCCGTATCCTGGTGCTGAAGGAGCCGGTCGGGGTCTGCGGGATCATCACGCCCTGGAATTTCCCCAACGCGATGATTACGCGCAAGGTGGCGCCTGCGCTTGCCGCCGGCTGCACTGTGGTCATCAAGCCGTCCGAGTTTACGCCCTTTTCCGCCCTCGCCATCGGTGTCCTGGCGGAGCGAGCGGGAATTCCAGCGGGCGTGATCAACGTCGTGACCGGCATGCCGGCGGAGATCGGCAAGGAGCTGATGGCCAACGAAACCGTCCGCAAGATCTCGTTTACCGGATCGACCCGCGTCGGCGCGTTGTTGATGAAAGGTGCTGCCGACAACATCAAGAGGCTGAGCCTCGAGCTCGGTGGCAACGCGCCGTTCATCGTCTTTGACGATGCAGATCTCGATCGGGCTGTGGAGGGCGCGATTGCGTCGAAGTTCCGCAATGGGGGACAGACGTGCGTCTGCTGCAACCGCATCCTGGTGCAAGCAGGCATCTACGACTCCTTTGCGCAGAAGCTCGCCAGCCGGGTCGCGAAAATGAAGGTCGGCCCCGGTACGGAAGACGGCGTCGCGATCGGGCCGATGATCAACGGCGCGGCGATCGAGAAGATCAAGCGGCATGTCATGGACGCCCTTAATAAGGGCGCAAAGATCATCTCGCAGAGTGAAACGGTGCCGGAAGGTCGGCAATATGCCCGCCCTCTCGTGCTCGGTGGCGCAACGACTGAGATGCTGCTCGCTTCAGAAGAGACCTTCGGGCCGGTCGCACCGCTCTTCCGCTTCGAGACCGAGGACGAGGCCATTGCGATCGCAAACGGCACGCCGTATGGCCTTGCCGCCTATTTCTACACCGAGAACCTCAAGTGCTCGTGGCGTGTTGCCGAGGCGCTGGAGTTCGGCATGGTCGGATTGAACACAGGCCTGATCTCGACCGAGGTTGCGCCTTTCGGCGGTGTAAAGCAGTCGGGCTTGGGACGCGAGGGATCCCAGCTCGGGATAGAAGAATATCTCGAGACCAAGGCGCTTCATGTCGGCGGGCTGGACTGAGCGGTCCATCGGATCAGTAGCTGAAACAAGAAGGGAGCGGTCGTACCGCCCCCTTTTCCTTCACGGCGCACCGATTTCTATTTGAGCTTTCGAAGAGCTGAAGCTCCGCGAGAGAAACTGCGCTCAAGCGCTTTTGCGCAGGGGCTCCAGGCCGACTGCCGCAGCAAGCCCGTCGATGCCAGCGACCTCGGTATATTCATAGAAGGGATTTGCGGGCTCGTGACCGCGGTTCACCCAGACCTTGCTCTTGATCCCCAGGTCGTAGGCGGTCATCAGGTCGTAGCGGAAGGAGGAGGAAACGTGGGTAATGTCTTCCGGGCCGCAGCCCAGCTTGTCCAGCATATACTCGAAGCCCTTCATTTGCGGCTTGTAGGCGCCGGTCTCCTCCGCCGTGATGACCATGTGGAAGGGGGCGCCGAGCTTCTCAACGTTCGACATGATGAGGTTCTTCATCGAATTCGACAGGATGACCAGTGGAATCTCCCTGGCAACCTTGGCCAGACCCGCCGGGACGTCGGCGTGTGGACCCCATGTGTGGATCTCTTCATTGATGTGCTGCGCATGCTCCGGCCGAAATACGATACCGTTGCGCTTGCACGCGCGCTCCAGCGCATTGTGCACGACCTCGAAGTACGGCTTCCAGGCGCCGAGAACCTCGTCCAGGCGATAGGCTGAAAAATCCTTGATGAGCTTTGCCATAGCGGTCGACGAGAGCTCGGAGCCATAGACTCTCCTTGCCGCGCCGGCCATGTCGAAATTGGTCAGCGTGCCGTAGCAGTCAAAGGTGATGTATTTGGGTCTAAACGTCGCCATGGCTCGAATCCTTCTCCAATCCTCACGCACCGCTTGTCGGTACGGCAAGCATCATAGCCAGCAGCCAACCAGATAAAGCACCGCTATCGCGACGGCGGGAGCAGATTGTGTCGTATCGGATCAGAGCTTTGGCAGAGAGTTGCGCCAAGGGGCGGTTCGAGTTTGACGGTCGCTGCCGGTCCGTCCCTCAAGCCTGGCATAAGATGCCGCTTCGATCGTCAATGAAAGTCAAAACGCCCTCCGTCCATAGGCTGCCCAGGAGCAACTGCTGTCTTCTGCGTCCTACTGTGAGCCCGAAGACATCGGGGTGGCCGCACAGGGATCTGGAGGACGGCATGTTGAGCAACTCGCTGATTGAACTCGACCGCGCGCATCTGATTCACCCGGTCGCATCCTATCGCAGCCATGAGGCGGCGGGCGTGCGCGTGCTGAAATCAGCGAAGGGCGCGACGCTGACCGATGTCTCGGGACGTCAGTTGCTCGATGGTTTTGCGGGTCTGTGGTGCGTCAATGCCGGCTACGGCCAGGACAGCATCGTTGAAGCGGCTACGAGGCAGTTGCTCGAACTGCCCTATGCGACGGGGTATTTCGGATTGGGCTCCGACCCGGCTATTCGGCTGGCCGCAAGACTGGCTGAATTAGCACCTGGCGATCTGAACCATGTCTACTTCACGTTGGGCGGCTCCGATGCCGTGGACAGCACGATCCGGTTCATCCGGTACTATTATCATGCCAAAGGTACGCCGCAGAAGGACCAGTTCATTTCCGTCGAGTATGGCTACCATGGATCGTCGACGGCCGGATCCGGCTTGACCGCGCTGCCCGCCTTTCACGCGGGATTTGGGGTACCTTACAGCTGGCAGCACAAAATTCCGTCGCACTACGCTTATCGCAATCCTGTCGGTCCACATCCGCAGGCTATCATTGCGGCCTCGGTCGCGGCCTTGCGAGCCAAGATTGCCGAACTGGGCGCAGATCGGGTCGCCGCCTTCTATGTCGAACCGATTCAGGGTTCAGGAGGCGTCCTCGTTCCGCCGCCGTCTTGGCTGAAGGCCATGCACGCTGTTTGCAAGGAACACGATATTCTGTTCGTTGCCGATGAGGTCATCACCGGCTTTGGCCGTGTCGGTCCGCTCTTCGCCTGTGAAGAGGACGACGTCGTGCCGGATCTTATGACCACGGCAAAAGGACTGACGTCGGGCTATGTGCCGATGGGGGCGGTTCTCATGTCCGACCGCGTTTACAACACGATTGCGGATGGCGCGGGCAAGTCCGCGGTCGGCCACGGCTACACCTATTCCGCACATCCCGTCAGCGCAGCCGTCGGGCTCGCGTGCCTCGATCTTTACCAACACGGCTTGCTGGAGAATGGTCGGAAAGCCGGGCACCGCCTGATGGAAGGCCTTCGCGCGCTTGCCGATCATCCGCTTGTCGGCGATGTGCGTGGTCGCGGCATGCTGGCCGCAATCGAGCTCGTCACCCATAAAGAGCGCAAGACGTCCCTGCCGGCGGAAGCCGAAGCGGCGCGCCGCATTTTCGACCGCGCATGGGACAACGGCCTCGTCATCCGCGCCTTTGCCCAGGGTGTGCTGGGGTATGCGCCGCCGCTCTGCTGCACGGATGCTGACATCGACGGCATCATCGATCGAACAAGGACCACGCTCGACCAAACGCTCGAAGACAAGGACGTCCGCGCGGTGATGAAAGGATGATCACCGCGTCTGCCGATCGGGGGCGAGTGGAACTCAGCCCTCACCGAGGTGGAGGACTGTTCATCAGCTGTTGAAGATGCTCTCGAGAGGCAGATGGGATTTCACGATTGGCGACTTCAGCACGACAAAGCTGAAGTATTTGTCGATGCCGATATCCATCTCGACGAGACGTTCCATGACCGCCTGGTATTCGCTGATCCCTGCGGTGATGAATTTTACGAGATAGTCGTACCCGCCCGAAACCAGATGGCACTCGACGACGGAATCGACCTTTTCGATCGTGGTGAGAAAGCGAGCGAAATCGATCTGCCGGTGGTTCTTCAGCGTGATTTCGGCGAAGACCGTCAGGGTTTGTCCGAGCTTCGCAACGTCAATCTGGGCGGAGTAGCCGGTGATGAAGCCTTCCGTCTGCAGCCTCTTGACGCGCATCAGACATGGGCTGGGAGAAAGGTTTATCAGCTCCGCGAGCTCGACGTTGGAAATCCGCCCATTCTTCTGCAGTTCGCACAGGATCCTGATGTCGATCTTATCGAGCTTCATAGCAATGCCATGAGATGGGTGCCAACGGCGTCAAGGCTTTGAGGGTTCAGCGTCATATGAATGTCATAGCATCAGCCGACATCTTTTCCCACCGGACCGTGGAAATTGCTCTCTTAGAACTCGCTGACCTTGCCCCAGGCGCTCCCTTTCAGCCGCTCCGGCCTGTAGGGACGCGGATTGACGATCGGCGCCCGACCAGTGATGATGTCCGCGATCATATGCCCCGCGCCGGGGCCAATTCCGAAGCCGTGGCCGCTGAACCCCGCCGCAAGAATGAAGCCTGGAATCGACTCAACTTCACCGATTGCCGGAATGCCGTCCGGCGTGCTGTCGATGTAGCCGGCCCAGACATTTGAGATTGCGAGGTCCCGGAGTTCGGGCAGCAACTTGCAAGCTCGTCGATGTGTCAGCCGAATCTGCCTCGTGTCGGGGCGGGGATTAAGTATCCGGTTCAACTCCATCGGCGTCACCTCATCGAGCGCCCATTTCACCAGGGATTCATGGCCTTGCCGCAAGCCCTCGAAGGTCCCAGGGCTAAGACTTCGCCACCGGCGGGCGAACATGGGCAGGAATTCGCGGCCGAACCTGAACTGCTGCGGCGTCGGATCGACTCGCGCGCGCCCGCTGATGGCGACCGTGTATCCGCCGTTGCCACGCCGCGTGAGCGACACCAGCGCAGTGTGCAGGGCATCAGGCAGACCGGCCCCGCCAGGAGCCACGGCGAGAATGGACTGGCGCACGGACGCCTGCGGAAAACGAATTCCAAGCTGGTTGCAGAACGAGGACGCCCACGCGCCTCCTGCCATAACCGCCGTTTTCGTCCGGACCGTGCCGGCTTCGGTCACCACGCCGCTGACCCGGCCGCCACTGAGCTCCAAGCCGCGCGCCGCGCATTGCTGGTGCACCGTGCCACCCGCCGCCATGATCGCACGCGCGGCGATGGGTACTGCCTTTGAGGTATCTGCCGTCCCGTCGGTGGGAGAGAAGACGCCACCTTTCCACTTGCGGCCTGTGACCTTGCCTCGTTCGCTCGCTTCTTCCGCACTTAACATGTGCGTCGTAACGCCCACAGTCCTGGCGAAGTCACGCCACTTGGCCCAGCCCTCAAGCTCGCTTTCGTCGTTCGACAAATACAACAGGCCGCAGCGGCGGAAGCCGGTATCTTCACCGGTCTCATGGGCAACCTTCTCCCAGAGATCGAGGCTCTTGGTTGCAATCGGCAACTCGCGCGCGTCGCGGTTCTGTTGGCGGCACCATCCCCAGTTGCGGCTGGATTGCTCGGCGGCGATGCGGCCCTTTTCAAGCAGTGCGACCTTGAGGCCGCGACGGGCGAGATAATAGCTCGTGAACACGCCCACCACTCCGCCGCCGATCACGACGACGTCTGCCTCTCGAGGCAGGGAAGGGCTGGATTCGATGTGCATGAGTGGCGGGTTCATGGGGGCTGGGACTCCAATGCTTGGCCGTATCGTATCCGAGCAGCTGCGGCAGGCGCGCTTCGGACTTTCGTGGTTGGGCGGAATTTCCTGCGGTTTACGGCTTGCGGTGCAGGCAGTTATTGCAAAGATATTTGGATTGCACGCCATCTCATGGGCGTGAAGACTGACGGGTGGTCTCTGCAATGAGATCTGCGTTTTCGTGACCTGCAGGCAAACCTCAGCCGAACATGCGCGCCGGCAGCCGCAGACCGAAATGCCAAATCGGGCTTCGTTTTTAGAACTTCATGCTGCCTGTCTGGCGCGTTTCGGCGACTCCGGGATGATTGAAGCGGTCAGAGTTATGAATACCGGATCAATGTCGATCAACGGGCAGAATTCAAAAGGTGACGCGCGATGGGCCTTGTCTGGGAGGAGACCTTTGCCGAAGCGATAGGCGCCAATGGCAGCCTCTCGGACCTCGGCTCATTGTTCGAGCGATCCATTCGACTGCTCGCCCGCGCTCTGCGACGCCTTTGCCTGTAGAGCAGCCAGCTCTGAATCATGCCGTATTCACCGCGCGGAGAATGGCAGAATGAGCGAGTTGTTGACCTGTCCGAGCGTGGCCGCGGCAAAAGTGGCCGAAGAGCCGATCCGCAACTTCACGGGACGGGCTTGAAAGGGGAGAATGTTCAGATGACCTCTGCCCCGCAGCCTTTAGCCTCGGAAGATGTGGCGCTCGCGGTCCGCGACCTGACCGTGAGCTTGCCGGCAGGCATGGAGCGGGCGCACGCCGTCGAGAACGTTTCCTTTGAACTGAAGCGCGGCCAGATCCTCTGCATCATAGGCGAATCCGGATCAGGCAAGTCGGTCACGGCCAACGCGATCATGGGCCTCTTGCCCAAGTCGATCCGCGTGTCCTCCGGAGCAATCCGTCTGGAAGGCATGGACCTCGTAGGACTCTCGCCGGAGAGTCTGCGCGATCTCCGTGGCCGTGTGGTCTCCATGATCTTCCAAGACCCGCTATCCGCTCTCAATCCGCTGATGACAGTGGGCGCGCAGATCGAGGAAGTGATGGCGGCGCACCGCATGGGAACGCCGAAATCCCGCCGTAGCCGCGCCATAGAACTGTTGACCGAGGTGGGCCTGCCGGATCCGCCGCTCATGTATCATCAGTATCCGTTCCGGCTCTCGGGCGGGCAGCGACAGCGGGTGATGATCGCCATGGCTCTGGCTCTGGAGCCTGCGATCCTGATCGCCGACGAGCCGACCACCGCACTCGACGTGACGACCCAGGCACAGATTCTGCAACTGATCCGCGACATTCAACGCCGCAAGGGAATGAGCGTGATGTTCATTACCCATGACTTCGGAGTCGTGGCGGAGATTGCCGATTCCGTTGTGGTGATGGAGAAGGGGCATTGCGTGGAGCAGGGGAGCGCCGAGCAGGTGTTGAAGTCCCCGAACCATCTCTATACGCGCCGCCTGATCGCGGCCGTGCCGCATCTGACGGGCAAGGACCGCGTCCCGGCGGAAGCTGCGGCCGCGTCCTCCATTCTGAAGGTCGAATGTCTGGTCAAGACCTACCGCAGCGGCAGTGCGCTGTTCGGTAGGCGCCGGATCGTACCCGCGGTCAATGGCGTGTCGTTCGACCTTTCGCCGGGACGCACCTTGGGCGTTGTTGGAGAAAGCGGCTCCGGCAAATCCTCGCTCGGGCGATTGTTGATCAAGCTCCTCGACAGCGACAGCGGCTCTATCCTGTTCGAGGGACGCGACGTTGCCCGGCTCTCCGAACCCGACTTTCGGCCGGTTCGGCCAAAGATCCAGATGATTTTCCAGGATCCATTTGCCTCGCTCAATCCGCGATCAACGGTCGGGCAAATTCTGACGGTCGGTCCGATCGCGCACGGAGTGCCTCACAAGGCGGCATGTGAGCAGGCGCGAGAGCTGTTGGCCCATGTCGGCCTGGATGTAGGAACCTTTGATCGCTATCCTCACGAGTTCTCGGGTGGCCAACGTCAGCGCATCGGAATCGCTCGGGCGCTGATGTTCAAGCCGAAGCTGCTGATCGCTGACGAAGCGGTTTCCGCGCTCGACGTATCGATCCAGGCGCAGATCTTGAAGCTTCTGGACCAGATTCAGCGGGAGACCGGCGTATCCATGATCTTCATCACGCACGATCTGCGCGTGGCCAGCCAGATCTGCGATGAAATCGCGGTCATGCATCGAGGGCAGATCGTCGAGCACGGACCGCCATCGCAGATCTTCCTGAATCCGAAATCCGCCTACACGCGAGAACTCGTCGCTGCCATCCCCGGCGAGCAGCAAAGCAGCGCCCGCGCCGTTGGAAGCCAATCGACACTGGCCGGACATAGCCACAAATGAGGAGGGGTCATGACTGAAGCAAAGACTGCATCGATCTATTCGCGGCGTAGCGCACTCCAGCTGATGATCGCCGGCGCGGCCGGCCTTGCCGGATCAAATCTGCTGGACAAACCTACCCACGCGCGCACTTCTCCGACAAAGCCAACCGGCCGCGTGATCGTCGGACTTGGACAAGAGCCGACCGTCTTCAATCCGCTGATGGCCCACATTGAAGTCGATGATGGCGTGCATTTCTCGGTCTTCGACGCGCTCTTCCGTATCGATCCTCAAGGCGTCATCCAGCCCAACCTCGCCGTGGAAGTTCCGAACCAGAAGAACGGCGGTATTTCGGAGGACGGTCTCAAATGGCGCGTTCGTTTGCGTGACGATGTCCGCTGGCACGACGGCAAGCCGTTCAGCGCCGAGGACGTGAAGTTCACTCTCGAACTGATTACGAACCCCAATTTCCGGAGTTGGCGCACGGCCGGCCATGCCCTCGTGCGCGACATCACGGTGATCTCGCCCACGGAGCTCTCGTGGCGAATGGAAGAGGCCTTTGCGCCGTATTTGTCGTTCCTGACCGAAACCTTCATCGTCCCCAAGCACATCCTCGAAAAGGAAGCCAATCCCAACAACGCCGCCTTCAACCAGGCTCCGGTCGGTACCGGCGCCTTCAAGTGGGGCAAGAGGGTTGCTGGTGATCATCTCGAACTCGTTGCGAACACCGAATACTTTGGTGATGGCCCTCACATCGAGAGGCTGGTCTTCAAATACATTCCCGATCTCACGGTCCTCTACACCCAGTTCAAGAGCGGCGACATTGATCTCGTAGGTCAGCCTTACATCACGCCCGATCATTACGGGGAAGCCAAGACGCTGCCGAATCGGGTGGTGACGCTCCTCCCAAGAGCCTCGTTCGAATCCTTCTATCTGAATCTCGAGCGCCCGCAGTTCAAGGAGCTTGCCGTTCGCGAGGCGCTCTACGCGGCGATCGACAAGGACGCGATCATTCAGGGGCTCTATTACGGCGTGCCGACCCCGACGGAGACGTTCATGCCGAGGCAGTCCTTCTTCTTCAACGCCAATCTGCCCTTGCACCAATTCGACGTGAATCGTGCGGGCAAGATCCTCGATCAAGCCGGCTGGGCAAAGGGCGCGGACGGCATTCGTGCCAAGAACGGCGTTCGCCTGTCCTTTTCCAATTCGACCACGTCGGGCGATCCGCTTCGCGAGCAGCTGCAGCAGTTCCTGCAACAGACCTTTGCGCAGCTCGGCGTCGAGATGAAGATATCGAACCTGCCGGCCGCCGTGATGTGGGGCGAGTTCTGGATGCAATCGCAGTTCGATTCCGTGATCGTCGGCAGCTCGTATCTGATTGGCGCCGATCCGGATGTCACCAATCGCTTGCACTCGCGCTCGATCGGAGCGAAGGGCGGCCGCGGCTCGAACAATGCGCAGTATGCAAATCCGGAGGTCGATGCCCTCCTTGACAAAGGCGCACGCACCTTCGATCCCGAAGCGCGTCGTGCGATCTACTCTCGTGTACAGGAACTCGTGCGCCGCGACCTGCCGTTCCTGCCGCTGTATCAGAGCAACTCGGTCGAAGGTCTCAAGAAGGGGATCAACGGATTCGTGCCGAATGGCAATACTCGCACGGAGTCCTGGAACGCGCTTGCCTGGTATTGGGCGAGCTGATGTCTTGCTGGACGGACCGCGGCGGACGGCATTGTCACGCTAATGGAGGACTCGAATGTCCGCCTTCCTGCTGAATCGTCTCTTCCAGAGCATCGTGCTGCTGGTGATCGTCTCGATCATCGGTTTCACGGTTCTCAACCTCATGCCGGGCGGACCCCTCGCGCAATTCGGGCTCGATCCCGGCATGACCCAGAAGGACGTCGAGCGGCTCGCTTCACAGCTGGGCCTCAATCGCCCACTGTGGATCCAGTATCTCGATTGGGCCTGGCGACTGATGCAGGGCGACTGGGGACACTCTTTCCGGGACGGCTCTTCCGTGCTTGCGGTGATCGGTCGCCATCTGCTGGCGACGCTGCTGCTGATGGGCACATCCACCGCATTGGCGATCGCAGCCGGCACGTGGATCGGAATCCGCGGTGCCACCCACCGCTATTCCCTCTTCGACTACTGCGCGACTGTCGGCGCCATGGTGGCGCTGTCCGTTCCGACGTTCTGGTTCGGCCTGATCGGCATCTACATCTTTACCCTGAAGCTGGGTTGGGTGCCCGCAGGCAACATGTACACGATCGGCGACGGCTCGGTACTGGACTATCTGCATCACCTGATCTTGCCGAGCCTGGTGCTGTCGCTCGTTCATGTCGCTATCTGGAGCCGTTACATGCGGACGGCAACGCTCGATGCGTTGAGTCAGGATTTCGTCAAGACGGCCCGGGCCAAGGGCGTGAGCGAACGCCGCATCTTGCTGAAACATGTCATCGGCAATGCGCTGTTGCCGATGATCACGCTGGCAGGAATGCAATTGCCGAGCATTCTCACCGGCGCGCTGGTCACGGAGACCGTGTTCACCTGGCCGGGCATGGGGCGGCTGTTTCTCGACAGTCTTGGCTACAGCGACTATCCGGTCGTGATGGGGCTGTTGATCTTCTCGGCCATCTTGGTCGTGTTGGGCAATCTGATCGCAGACATCGTGATCGCAACCGTCGATCCGCGCATTCGCCTGGCCTGAGCCTGCGGACCCACGCCAGATAAGAGGAGCCAGTAGATATGACCGCCATTGTCGCGCACGCAGCTCCGACCCGCTGGTGGAACAGCCGCGCTGTTAACCGCTTCATGCGTCACCATCTGGCACTCCTGGGAATCGCGATGATCACCCTGCTCGTGCTGGCGTGCGCGGTCGGTCCCTATGCCTTACCCTACGACTCGCTCCACATCGATCTGCGCGCCCGCTTTGCTCCGCCCCTGACAGGCCACCATTACTTCGGCACGGATCCCTTGGGGCGCGACCTCGCCGTGCGGCTGTTGATGGCCGGGCGCGTCTCGCTGGCGGTGGGATTCTCCGCGATGTTGCTTTCGACGTTGATCGGTACGCTCGTCGGCGTGATGGCCGGCTACCGCGGCGGCTGGGTCGGGGCGGCGCTGATGCGCACGGTGGATGGCTTCCTGTCCTATCCCTCGATCTTTCTCGTGCTGGCGCTGGCCGCAACGCTGCGGCCCAGCCCGGTGATGATCACCGTGATCATTGCCGTCACGAGCTGGATGGAGACTGCGCGTATCGTCGAGGCCGAGGTCCGTTCGCTGCGCGAGCGCGAGTTCGTCCAGGCTGCGCGCATGGTCGGGCTTAGCAGGGCGCACATCATGTTCCGCGAGATCCTGCCCAATGCCATGGGGCCAATCATCGTCGCCGCAAGTCTGGCCGTCGCGCGCGCGATCCTTCTGGAGGCCTATATCAGCTTTCTCGGCTACGGCATCCAGCCGCCTCTGCCCAGCTGGGGCAACATGCTCAATGGCGCCCAGCAATATCTGGCGAGCGCTCCCTGGCTGGCCATCATTCCCGGTGCCGCCATTACGATGGCAGTGACGAGCTTCAACTTCATCGGCGATGGCTTGCGGGATGCCCTCGACGTTCGAAACGACCACATCTGAACGATTTCAACCGAGTCGCGGCTGAACCTATCAACCATACGAGAAGAAAAGCCATGCACGCGCCGAGAGTTGCCGAGAAGGCCACGCCCTATTGGTGGGAAGCCGCGCCGCTTAAGCCGCCGCCTCAGCAGCCAATAGCCAAGAAGCTCGACGTGTTGATCGTGGGCGCGGGCTATGCAGGGCTCTCGGCCGGTCTGGTGCTGGCGCGCGAGGGCCGCTCGGTTGCGGCCTATGATGCCATGGACCCTGGCGAAGGAGCCTCGACGCGCAACGGCGGTATCACCAGCGGATCCATTCGGCCCGATTACGCGACGCTCACGCGCCGGTTCGGAGACGAGAAGGCGCTGGCGATCGAGGCGGAAGGCAAGGCCGCGCGCGAGTTCCTGTACGATTTCATCAGGACGGAAGGCCTCGCCTGCGACTTCCAGCCGGTGGGGCAGTTCAAGGGGGCCTTCGGCTATGAGCAATACGAGGCCATGGCGCGCACCGCGGAGAGGCTCGCAAAGAAACTTGGGATCGAAGCTTACGCAGTTCCCTATGCCGAGCAGCGCAAGTACATCGGCACCGATGTCTATCGCGGCGGTACGGTTCGGATGGACATCGGTGGACTGCACCCGGCGAAATTCCACGCCGAACTGCTGCGCGTCGCGCTCGCTTCCGGATTGACAGTCCACGCCCGGACGCCCGTGATCTCGATCGACAGAGATGGCTCCGGTTTCCGCGTGGTCACCGCGGCCGGTCCGGTGCAGGCGCGTCAGGTGCTGGTGTGTACCAACGGTTACACCGATGGTGCCGTGCCCTTCCTGCGCCGTCGGCTGGTCCCGGTTCGCAGCCGGATCATTGCGACCGAGGAGCTCGCTCCCGAAGTCATGGCGCGGCTGATGCCGAAACGCATGATGATCACCGAGAACCGGGAAGTCGGCTTCTATTATCGGCCTTCGCCCGATGGCAAACGCATCTTGCTCGGCGGCCGCGACAGCTCCCGCGTCGGCGATCCCGTGGCTCCGAAGCTGTTTCTCCGCAAAGGCCTGACAAATCTGTTTCCGGAGCTGGAGGCCGTTCGCCTCTCGCACAGCTGGTTCGGCAATGTGGCCATGAACCGCGACATGATTCCCCGCATCTTCGAGAAGGACGGTGTCGTCTACGCCAGTGGCTTCTGCGGTTCGGGTGTGGTCTGGGCGCCGTGGGTCGGTATGCGTGCGGCTCACAAGCTTATGGGCCATGAGGAGCGGGCACGCACGGCCTTTGACTTTCGGCCGCCGGCCTTCATCCCGTTCTATCGAGGCAATCCGTGGTTCATGCCCGCCCTCATTCAGGGATATCGCATGCGTGATCGTATCGCGCTGTGGCGTGCCAGCCGCTGACAGCAGATTGGCCGTTCTATCGCATCATCAATGAAATACTGTGCCGAACTTTGCTCAAGGCTGATTGCGTAATGCTGTCGTGCCAAAGGTACGCTGCAGATTATGCGATCATCAGATGGCCCTCGCCCTACCATCCGGCACCCCGAGCATGAGACGCCGATCAACATGACAACCGCAGCTTACGAGGCCCGAGATCGCGACAATGAGGATGTCGCTCTGCTTCCCTTTGCCAAAGCACATGTGGAAGGCGCCCTGAAGCTCTCGCAAGAGATGTCTTGGCCCTATCGGTTCGAGGATTGGGATTTCGCGCTGCAGTTGGGGCGTGGCTTTGTTTTGCAGCGCGCTGGCGTGGTTATCGGGACCGCGGCCTGGTGGCCGTATGGGGAGACTCATGCATCCGCCGGGATGATCATCATCGCGAAGGCCGCTCAGGGCCGCGGCTATGGCGCCCGGCTCATGGATGCGTTGCTTGCGTCGGCGCATCCACGGACCGTCGCGCTGAATTCGACGCCTGAAGGCATCATGCTCTACCGGCGCCGCGGTTTCATCCCGATTGGGATCATCCACCAGCATCAGGGAATTCCCAAGGAGCACTACGAGGCGCCGCAGTGGGGCCTCGTCAGGGCAATGGCTATGTCGGATTTCGAGGCGATCACACGGCTCGATCGTGAGGCGACGGGCTTGGAGAGGCAACGGCTGCTGGATCGGCTCGTCCAGAGTGGTGAAGGCTATGTTCTGCAGCGTGACGGCACGCCTCGCGGCTACGCCATCTCCCGCCTTTTCGGCCGCGGGCATGTCATCGGCCCTGTCGTGGCCGAAAGCCCGGCTGATGCCCGCGCGCTGATCGAGGCTGCTCTCGCGCACGTCGGGCGTGTCTTCGTCCGGATCGACACCTCTGCCTCATCTCAACTCGGGGAGTGGCTCGACGGCATCGGCCTGCAGCAGGTCGGCGATGCCACCACCATGATCTTGGGGGCGCAGCCGCGGTCGACTGGACCGGCGCGCGCCTTCGCGATCCCCAACCAGTCGTTCGGCTAGGAGAGATCGAAGTGCTACGGCAGGAGACGCGCGGAACGGATATCCAGAACGGCGAGACGGCCACAACGGTCAGTGCGTTGGCAACGCCGGCGCTCCTGCTCGATAGGGACCGGCTCGATCGCAATCTCGCCCGTCTGTCCTCTCGCATGGCCGCACGGGGCATCGTGCTGCGTCCCCATATGAAAACTGCGAAATCCATTGAGGTCGCCCGACACGCCCACCGGTCCGGGCAGGGGCCAATCACCGTCTCCACTTTGGCGGAGGCGGAGTACTTTGCGCGGCACGGTTTTCGGGACATGACCTATGCCGTGGGTCTGGCACCGCATACCGCCGCGAGGGCAATGCGTCTGCGGAAAGCAGGCATCGACCTCAAGGTGCTGCTCGATTCGCCTGAACAGGCGGCGATGCTCGGCGCGGCCGGTCGCGCGGCCGGTGTGACACCGTCCGCCTTCATCGAAATCGACTGCGACGGTCACCGCGGCGGGCTGACCACGATCGATCCCAAGCTCATCGCCGTTGCGGCGGCGCTGGCCGAGGCCGGTGTCAAGCTTGCCGGCATTCTCACCCATGCGGGCGAATCCTACGGACTCTGTACGCCCGAGGCCCTCATCGCGGCTGCGGAGACCGAACGCGCGGTGGCCGTCGCTGCGGCGAATGAGTTGCGGGCGGCGGGGCATGAATGTCCTGTCGTGAGCGTCGGCTCGACGCCAACAGCCCATTTCGCCGAAGACCTGACCGGCGTTACGGAGGTTCGGGCTGGCGTCTACATGTTTTTCGATCTGGTGATGCACGGTGTCGGTGTCTGCGCGACCGACGACATTGCGATCTCGGTACTCGCCACCGTGATCGGCACGAAGCCGGAAAAGGGCTGGATTCTGGTCGATGCGGGCTGGATGGCCCTGTCGCGGGATCGCGGCACTGCGGCGCAGCTGGTCGACCAGGGTTACGGTCTCGTCTGCGATCTGTCCGGCAAGGTCTATCCCGACCTGATCGTCACACAGGCGAGCCAAGAGCACGGCATCCTCGCCATCAGACCCGGATCGGCACGGGCTTTGCCGGATCTTTCGATCGGCGCGAAGGTCAGAATTCTGCCCAACCACGCCTGCGCGACGGCCTCGCAACATGAGCTGTACAATGTTGTCTCCGCCGGGAGCGAGGCAATCGAAACGCAATGGCCGCGGGTGCGCGGCTGGTAGATATTCGAACAGCCGTGTGTTGCCCGCTCAGTCAGCGAGATTTCGGAGCCGAGGTATGAAGCTTACGTCCTATTGGCTGGACACATCCGAGCCATTCACAAGTGCTGCTACGGGACCGGTGCAGGGCACCTGCGATGTCGCGGTGATCGGCGGCGGCCTGACCGGCTCTTCCGCCGCTCTGGCGCTCGCCAAGAAGGGCGCGCGCGTCGTGCTGCTCGAAGCCGAGGCGATCGGGCACGCGGCATCTGGCCGGAACGGCGGGATGTGCAACAACGGCTTCGCTCAGGACTACGGCACGCTATCGGCCAAGCTCGGCAAGGACGTCGCCGACCGGCTGTACCGGGCCTTCGACGCCGGAGTCGATACGGTCGAGCGGCTGGTGCTGGAAGAGAAGATCGACTGCAGCTTCGCGCGCACTGGCAAGATCAAGCTTGCGGCGAGGCCCGAGCACTACGATAAACTCGCGCGCAGCCAAGAACTGCTTGCCGCCAATATCGATCCCGACACGACGATGCTGAGCCGTGCCGATCTCGCCTGCGAGGTGGGATCGCAGCGCTACTACGGCGGGCTGATATATCGGAAGAGCGCCGGCATGCATGTCGGACGCTTCGTTCGCGGCCTTGCGGAAGCGGCGGCGCGGCGCGGCGTCGCGATCCACGAGCATACGCCGATGACCGGCCTACGGCCGGCCGCCGGCGGTGGCCATGAAATCGAGACATCCAAAGGCCGGCTTCGCGCGACGCAGGTCCTGTTGGCGAGCGGCATCTCGCATGCGGGACCGCTGGGGTGGATTCGACGTCGGATCGTGCCCGTCGGCGCCTTCCTGATCGTCACCGAGCCCTTACCGATCGCCACCCTCGATCGACTTCTGCCACGTCGCAGAATGGCGGTGGATACGAAGAACCTGGTCAACTACTTCCGAACAACGCCCGACAACCGGCTGCTGTTCGGCGGACGCGCGCGCTTCGCCATCTCCAACCCGACGTCAGACGAAAAAAGCGGCGCGATCCTGCAGGCTGCATTGCACGACGTCTTTCCCGAGCTTCGCAGCGTGCGCATCGATTACTGCTGGGGCGGAATGGTCGACATGACGCGCGACCGGCTGCCACGCGCCGGCGAACGCAACGGTATCTACTATTCCATGGGCTACAGCGGCCACGGCACCCAGATGTCGACTCTGATGGGAACGATCATGGCTGATGTCATGGACGGGCGCGCCGAGCTCAATCCCTGGAAGGACTTCGCCTGGCCGGCCATTCCGGGCCATCTCGGTCCGCCCTGGTTCCTGCCGCTGGTCGGCGCCTATTACCGGATCAAGGACCGCTTCCAATGACCTCGCCCGTTCGACACCTGACGGAAACAGGCTTCCTCGGCAAATTTTACATCGACGGAGAATGGCGGAAGGCGGCCGGATCGGCCACGGCGCCCGTTGTCAACCCGGCGACCGAGCAGCCGATCGCCGAATTCGCGCTCGGCAATGACGAGGATGTGGACTGCGCTGTCGCCGCCGCTAGACAAGCCTTCGCCGGCTGGTCCATTACGCCACCAGCTGAGAGGGCGGCGCTGCTCGATCGAGTCCATGATTTGCTGCTCGAGCGACTGGAGCTGTTCGCACAGGCCCTCACCTGTGAAATGGGAGCCGCCATCACTTACGCGCGCCGCGCCCAGGTGCCGCTGGCCGCCGAACATATCCGTGTCGCACGCGACAATCTCGCGACCTATCCGTTCATCACTCCGCGCGGCAGCACTGCGATCATGCGCGAGGCGATCGGCACCTGCGGCCTCATCACCCCCTGGAACTGGCCTCTCTATCAGATTACAGCCAAGGTCGGTCCGGCGCTCGCAGCGGGCTGCACGGTGATGTTGAAGCCGAGCGAGTTGTCGCCGCTGAGTGCCTTGCTGTTCGCTGAGGTAATGCACGACGCCGGCTGCCCGCCCGGCGTATTCAATCTCGTCAATGGTACAGGTCCGATCGTAGGCGCTCGTCTGGCGTCGCATCCGCAGGTGGACATGATCTCGATCACCGGCTCGACTCGGGCAGGGGTACTCGTCGCGCAGGCAGCGGCGCCCACGGTGAAGCGCGTCGCCCAGGAGCTCGGCGGCAAGTCGCCGAACATCATTTTGCCGGATGCCGATCTGAGCCGGGCCGTTCCACTCGGCGTCGGCGCCGCCTTTCGCAATCTCGGCCAATCCTGCAGCGCACCGACGCGCATGCTTGTGTCCCGCTCGCAGATGGAGGAGGTCGAGACCCTGGCGGCAGCGGCCGCTTCTGAACTGCTGGTCGGCGATCCGCTGTCGGAAAGCACGACGCATGGTCCGATCGCCAACCGGCCGCAGTTCGAGCGCGTGCAGACCATTATCGGTGTCGGCCTGGAGGAAGGCGCCAAGCTCGTCATCGGCGGGCCCGGGCGGCCCGACAATCTTCCAATCGGCCTCTATGCGCGGCCGACGATTTTCTCCAATGTCCGTGGCGACATGAGGATTGCGCAGGAGGAAATCTTCGGCCCGGTACTGTCGATCATTCCCTACGACAGCGTGGAGGAGGCGATCGAGATCGCCAACGACACCGTCTACGGCCTAGGTGCCCATGTGCAAGGCACCGATATGGAGGCGGTGCGCGCGATCGCACGCCAGATCCAGTCGGGTCAAGTCCATCTCAATTATCCCGACTGGGACCCCAACGCACCTTTTGGCGGATACAAGCGTTCCGGCAACGGCCGGGAATACGGCCTCGAGGGCATGGAGGAGTATCTCGAGACCAAGGCTGTTCTCGGATTCTACCGATAAAATGTCGCGCGGGCGGCCCCAATGAAGCAAATTGCACAGAGCTATCGGCGCCGTGTCCATCAGTCGAAACAGGTGGCCGCCGATCCGATTTCAGCAGTCGCCACACTTCCTCCCCAACTTGAGCCACTCCTTTGGAGTGGCTCTTTTTTCACCGGCAAGTCGATGAGTTATCGAGGTGCCTCAGCCGGAGAGGTATCCGGTGGGCCTGGAGAAAAGTATCCTCAACCTGGCCGCCGGTTCAGGTAGTAAACTCCTTCCCCAACGGGCGAACAATCGCGCCGGCGTTCATGATATCCGCCGGATCAAAAGCGGCCTTGATACGACGCATCGCAGCGATGCGGCCGACATCGCCGTACCGCTCCAGAAGGTGCTTCTTGAAACGACCGACGCCGTGCTCCGCGCTGAACGTGCCGCCGAGCACCGCGGCCGTGTCGTAGAGTTGCAGCGAAAGGCTGCCTTCGATCCGCGTGGTGAACTCCATCCGGTCGACGTCGGGAGGAACGAGTACGTTGTAGTGCAGATTGCCGTCGCCGACATGGCCATAGACGGACAGCTCAAGGTTGGCGTCATACGACCGCACCTGCGAGCCGGCTAAGTCCAGAAAGCGCTGAATGGAGGAAAGCGGTACGGAAACGTCGTGTTTGACCGATCCGTTCTGGCGCTTCTCGCCCTCGGGGATCGCCTCGCGGACCTGCCACATCGCAGTCCGCTGTGATCTGCTCTGCGCCAGGAATGCGTCCTCGATCCATCCGTACTCGATCGCCTCGGACAGAACGGCTTCCATTAATTCGTCGAGATCGAGATGGCTGAGGAAGAGGCGAACTCGACGAGGACGGCGCCTGCTGGGCCCGCTCGGAGGGAGGGCGGGTCGGTCATTGCTTCGGTCGCGAGCGCGATGGATCGGGCCGCCATGAACTCAAACGTGGTCAGCAGGTCCGCGGATTCGCGACGGACCAGGGCTAGAAGCTCGGCGAGCGGCGCGCCCCTCGCGAGCTTCAGCCAGGCAGTTGCGCGGCGGGTCGGCAAAGGCGCGAGACGCAACACTGCGCCCGTGACGATGCCGAGAGTGCCCTCGCTTCCGACGAAGCACTGCTTGACGTCGTAGCCGGTATTGTTCTTCCGCAGCTTGCACATGTCGGAGACCACCGTGCCGTCAGCCAGCACCGCCTCGATCCCGAGCAGCAGATCGCGAGTCATCCCGTACCTGACGACCGACAGTCCGCCGGCGTTCGTGCCGATGTTGCCGCCGATCCTGCAACTGCCTTCCGCGCCGAGGCTGAGCGGCAACAGAAGTCCAGCGGCCGCTAGTTGGTTCACCGTGAATTGGTCACGGCACACTTTTGGCACACCGACACTAGGCGGGCCTTGAATCAATCCTCTCGCGCCACGACAACCATGTCCTGCCCATCGCGTTGTCACGCGCGTCCTGCCGTCGCGGGATCGGTAGCGAATGGGGTTGGTCTACGATAATCTCTCCGCATGGGAACGCTGACACTCCAAGATCGTACCGTGGAATATCAATGGGCAACGGATGTTGCCTTCGATGGCATTCGCATGGAGGTGCTTTCCGACGAAGGGGATTTGCTCTTTGACGTCAGTGTACCGGATGAAGGTCCGATCGCTATCAACACCTTTGGCAAAGAAGTCGCCGCAAACTTGGTCGAAGCAGCAATCGAGATTGCTCGCCGTCCGCGATAGTGTCCGCCGCCAATTTGTCCACGCCGCCTAGCGTTGAACAAAACCTGCTGCGCCGCGCGATGTCGCAAGCTCGCAACAGGTTATCGCGGCCACATTTTTTCGCCTACAATTCAATTGATGCCTTTTGCATCAAGGCGGTCGCGTAGATCTCGCAATCACATCTGACAAATGATGAAGCGAGAAGAACTGTTTGCCCTGGCGGAATGGGTTGGATTCACCTGCATAGAATCGTGCTGCCGCGTACCAAACAAGACGTGCCGTAATGACAAGTGGCAAGGTGATCTGGCTGCATTCGCATCTGCTGTTGAGCGAGACATTTCGAATGAGCGAGGAGGTGTAGTGAAAATTATTGACCTGCACGAAAGGTTTTCGGTCCGCTTGGTCTGTGCACGACAAGGGAGATCGAACAAAACTTGACCCTGATTGATGTCGTAACGAGTCTATCTGGCGGTGCGATCAACACTCTGCGCGCGGCGTTTAAGGCTGGCCCGCTCGATGATGGTGACGTGCCATCTAAGGCTGGGCGCGACGAACTTGTCTCGCTTGGGCTGATGGTGAAAGTTATCATCAAAGGTGATTGGGGATACAATGCCTGCACGTACAAGGGTGCATATGGAGTCAGGGGTCTCGACGAAAAGGTCGCCGGTGAATCCGTTGCGCGGCACCATCAACCATTGGATAAAGCGCTGCCTGGATGATGGCGCCAAGATTACGCAGTCATGAAACCACGGTCACTCGACCGTGGTTTTTTTCGTCTGACACTCGTGGCACACCAAATGGAGCGGATCGATTGGAAGTGGTAAGACCCGTGGCACACTTTTGGCACACCGAGACGGTCCGGAAATCAAACCAGTAGAATATGGCTTTGAATTTGCTCAGGAAAAATTCAATCGGGTTTCGTTGCAATGAACCGACAAGACAGCTAAGTCTCTGATATGAAATACAAATTTTCCGTGGCCCCCATGATGGATTGGAGCGAGACTTCAAGTTTTTCAATGAGTTAAGAGGCGGCGTGTGCACGACGCGTGCACCGGGCGATCAAGGAAAAAGCTCATGACAGCCAACGTGAGCAGGCCTTCGGGAGAGACATCCAACGGCAGGATTTACGTTCGCAACACGGCCTCGATCTCTTGCGCTGCTTCAAGCAGCGTGCGGTCTTGTCCGCGCGCGGCGATGATCTGAAGGCCGAATGGAAGCCCGCACCGATCCGTCCCGCACGGAATCGAAATCGCCGGCAATCTGACCAACCTTATCGTCACCCGTTCAGACGTGATCGCGAGCCAGCGCGCCGGCGTCCAGGGCGTCGTCAGCGCCGTGGTCGAGCTCGACAACAAGCTGATCGCCGACAAGGCGCCGTGGATCGATGTCATCAATAAGCTGACCGGCCTCGACAAGAATGTGGCGACCGAGGCGCTGAAGAATGCCTCGCCAGATCCCGCCATCCATCGCCCGCAGACGCTGGCGATCGCCGCGATGATGCGCGACCTCAAATACATCTCCAAGGACGTCTCCGCGGAGGCGGAGAAGAACATGGACTATTCGTTCCTGGAGCAGGCCACGGGAAAGGCCAAGAATGACCTCGGTTACTGACGTCTCGCCTGCAAGGCCGGCGTTTCGGCTGACGCGGTCGTTCCACGGGCTCGAACGCCTCGCCGTGCCTGCGCTGCTGATCGCGGGGTGGGAGGCTTTTGCCCGCAGCGGCATGCTTCCGCCCGCGCTGCTGCCGGCGCCGAGCGCGGTGCTGCATGCGCTCGGCGACTGGGTGTTCGGCTTCGACGAGACCACGCAGACCTATTCCGGGCACTGGCTGCGCGATGCGCTCGCCAGTGCGCTTCGCGTGTTCGGCGGCTTCGCGCTGGCCAGTCTCCTCGGCATCCTCGCGGGGGTCGCAATCGGCTGGTCGCGCCTGTTCGAGAAGACGCTGGAGCCCACGCTGCAGATGCTGCGTCCGATCCCGCCGGTGTCCTGGATTCCGCTCGCGATCATCTGGTTCGGCATCGCCGACAAACCGGCGATCTTCCTCGTTTTCCTCGGCGCCTTCTTTCCGGTGCTGATGAACAGCATCCACGGCGTCAAGACCGTGGACCACAATCTGGTGCGCGCCGGCGCTATGATGGGCGCGAACGGCCGGCAGATGCTGACCGACATCGTGCTGCCGGCGGCGCTGCCGTCGATCTTTGCGGGCTTGCGCATCGCGGTCGGAGGTCATGGCCGACGACTTTGCCTCGGCGACGCGCGCGGCGGCGGCCGGCGGCAACACCATGGTGCTGCCTTTCGCGCTTCAGGAGAAGGGCACGTCGCTGCGCACCTGCGTCGAGAACTACCGCAAGCTCGCCGAGGGCGAGTGCTATATCGACGCCGCCTTTCACCTGATCATTTCCGATCCGACCGCCGTCGTGCTCGGGCAGGAACTGCCGGCGCTGGTCAAGGACGGCTACACCTCGTTCAAGGTGTTCATGACCTATGACGACCTCGTGCTCAGCGACAAGCAACTGCTCGAAGTGTTCGAGGTCGCGCGGCGCGAGGACGCGCTGGTCATGGTCCATTGCGAGGGCTACGACGCCATCCGCTTCCTCACCAGCAAGCTCGAGCGCGAGGGCCACATCGCGCCTTACTATCACGGCACCTCGCGGCCCCAGGCCGTCGAGCGCGAGGCGACGCATCGTGCCATCAGCCATGCCGAGGTGATCGGCGTTCCCATCATGATCGTGCATGTCTCCGGACGCGAGGCGATGGAGCAGGTGCGCTGGGCCCAGCAGCGCGGCTTGCCGGTGCATGCGGAGACCTGTCCGCAATACATCACGCTGACGGCCGACGACATGAAGGGCCTCAACATGGACATCACGGGTGCGAAATACGTCTGCTCGCCGCCGCCGCGCGACGTCGAGAGCCAGCAGGCGATCTGGGAGGGCATCACCACCAACCTTCTCGTCCGACCACTGCCCGTTCCGCTACGACGATCCCAGGGGCAAGCTGACGCCGAACGCCCGCACCTCGTTCCGCTGGGTGCCGAACGGCATCCCCGGCGTCGAGACGCGGCTGCCGATACTGTTCTCCGAGGGCGTCTCGAAGGGACGCATCACGCTGCAGAAGTTCGTCGAACTGACCGCGACCAACCACGCAAGGATCTATGGTCTTTATCCGCGCAAGGGCTCGATCGGTGTTGGCTTTGATGCCGACATCGCTCTCTGGGATCCCAAATTGAAGAAGCCCATCCGGCAGGCCGATCTGCATCACGGCTCAGACTACACGCCATGGGAAGGGTTCGACGTCACGGGATGGCCGGTGACCACAATCGCCCGCGGCCGGGTGGTCTGTGACCAGGGACGGATCGTCGGAGCCAAGGGCGCAGGCGAAGTGCTGAGCCGGGGCAGATCGAGCCTGATCTGATTCGACACGCCGCCAAGTGGCGTGTCGTAACGGCGCCTGCCGTCAATTTGTCGGACCATCGCCGCGGATCGCGAACGTGCTGGTCTTCAGCTTGGTCATGCCGAACTTGTCGAACAGCTTGTCATAGGTGCCATCAGCGCGGATTGCCGTTAGGGCATCGGCGGCCGCCTGGGCAAGCAGCTTGTCGCGGAAGGCGAAGGTGATGTCGGTGCCAGCAATGTCGCGGACCCAGATCTTGGCGATGCCCTTCTGCTCGAGCGAGTTGGCGGTCTCGTTGATGTTGAGCGCCGCCTCGAGCTGGCCGGCGCGCAGCGCCGCCGACGTCGCGGTGACGGTCGCAAATGTGCGCAGCTCGACTGGCTTGAGGCCCTTGGCGACCATCTCAGTGCTGAATTCACGCGCTTTGCGCTCGGTGTAGGTCGCCGATTCCACGCCCACCACGCGGCCGGCGAGATCCTCAAACCTCTCCAGCTTCAGGCTGGAGGAGGGATCGGTGTAGATGCTGATCGCCTGCTGCGCATAAGGCACGAGGTAGAGCATCTTGGAGCGCTCCTCGGTCCAGAACAGGCCGGTGTTGATGGCATCGAAACGCCCCGAGCGCAGCGCCGGGATCATCGGCGGGAAATCCATGCGCAGGAACACTGCCTCGACGCAGATGCGTTTCGCGATCTCGCGGGCGAGCTCGACATTGAGGCCCTGCAACTCGCCCTTATCGTCGACGAATTGCTGCGGCGGCAGCGTCGGGTTGATCGACATCTGCCATTTCGGCGCCTCGATCAGGCTCGACGCCGGTACTTTCGGCGTGCAGGTCTGGGCACCGGCGGCCTGCGTCAGGCCGACCAGAAGGACGAGGGCGGAGAAGGTCTTGGGAAATCGCATCTGAATACTCCGATCAAATCGTGGGTGGCAGAGGAGCCGTTCTCCGGTCCGACGTCTTCTTCATTGTCTCGTCACATGGCCGCCGATCCATCGGCTTGCCGGGTCAGGATCAGCGAGATGTGGCGGGCAGCGGTCACCACCTCGTCGCGCTGGTTGATGAGGTCGAGCGTCTCGATGACGATGCCGCGCTCGGGATTTTTGGTCGGGCGCTTCTCGACGAAGCGGAAGCGCACACGCAAGGTATCGCCGGCGACGATGGGAGCCTTGAACTTCACCTCGTCCCAGCCGAGCGAGGCGACAGAGGTCTCCTCGTATAGCTTCAGCTCAGACTTCAGCCCTTCCATCAGCGACAGGCCGTACAGGCCGTGGCCGATCACCGCGGGAAAACCGCGGGAGCGCGCATAGGCGCCATCGACATGAAGCGGATGGTGGTCGCGCGTGACGTCGGCGAAGGCCGCGATATCGGACTCCGTCACGCTGTGCACGGCGGTCTCGAACTCCGTACCGAGCGCGATGTCCTCGTAACGGAGATTGATCGGGCCGTTGGCGTTCATGCTGATCCCTCAGGCAACCTTCCGTGGCCGCGCCGGCAGCGCCTTGAAGCTCTGCGCAATCCCCATCGGCCCGGACCGGAAGATGCGCGGATCCATGTCTTTCAGTTGCGGGCTGATACGCGGCTTGAAGCCCATATGGGCGAGGATGTCCTCCTCAAGGCGAACGCCGGGCGCGATCTCGGTCAACGTCACGTGTCCGTTCTCCAGCTCGAACACGGCGCGCTCGGTGATATAGCTGACGTGCTGGCCGCGTTGCGCCGCGAGCGACGCGCTGAAGCTGATCTGGCCTACTTGCGGCACGAATTTGCGGAAGGCACCGTCGCGCCGGATCGCGAGGCGGCCGTTCTCGACGCCGATGTCGAACTTGCCGCCGGTCATGGTGCCGCTGAAGATCAGCCTCTTGGCGTTCTGGGTGATGTCGATGAAGCCGCCGGAGCCGTCGCGGCGCTCGCCGAAGCGGGTGACGTTGACGTTGCCTGTTTCATCGACCTCCGCGAAGGACAGGAAAGCGCAGGACAGGCCACCGCCGTCGTAGAAGTCGAATTGATAGGCCTGGTCGAGAATGACGCGCGGATTGATGGCGGTGCCGAATTCGCGCGCATGACCCGGCACGCCGCCGACGACGCCGGATTCCACCGTCAGCGTGATCAGATCGGAGATGCCTTCCTCGGCCGCGACATTGGGGATCATCGCGGAGATGCCGACGCCGAGATTGACGACGTCGCGCGGGCGCAATTCGAAGGCGGCGCGGCGAGCGATCACGCGACGCTCGGTCAGTGGATCGGGCGTGATCATCGCCACCGGCACGCGCGTCTCGCCGCAGCGCGCCGGATCGTAGACGGTGCCGTAGGTTTGCATCTGCTCGGGCTCGAGCACGACGTGGTCGATCAGGAAGCCGGGGATCTTCACCATCTGCGGATGGATCGAGCCGCGCTTCACGATGCGCTTGACCTGGCAGATCACGGTGCCGCCCGCATTGTGCACGGCCTGCGCGATCGAGAGATCCTCGCGCGTCGTGCCCTCGTGCTCCATGCTGATATAGCCGTCCTCATCAGTCGACGTGCCGCGAATGATGGCGACATCGGGCGGGGCGGGGACACGGTAGAGCAGCCAGGACTGGCCGTGCAGCTCGAGCAAATCGACCAGCGGCGCGGTGGTGCGCTTGTTCATGCGCCCCCCGTCCTGGCGCGGGTCCATGTAGGTGTTGAGGCCGACATGGGTGAGCACGCCCGGATGCTTTGCCGCCATGGCGCGGCAGAGCTGGCTCATCACGCCTTGCGGGAAATTGTAGGCGTCGATCAACTCGTCGCGGACGAGGCGCATGAACGGCACCTGCAGGCCGAAATTGCCGCCGATCACGCGCGCGATCAGGCCTTCATGGGCGAGATGGCAGAGGCCCTTCTCGGAGACGGCGCCGACGCCGGTGATGTTGATCAGCGTCAGATCGTGTGGGCCCTGGCCGCCGAGAAAGCGCTGCTCCAGCGCGTCGAGAATAGCTTCGGCCGCGCCCGTGCCGCCATTGCCGCCGACGATCAGCGTGTCGGCGTCGCGGATCAGGCCGGCGGCCTCGTTCGCCGTGATGATGCTCAGCATGCCCTCACGCGGCCTCCTTCTCGACCTGGCGGGCGATGATCAGCCGCTGGATCTGGTTGGTGCCCTCGTAGATCTGGGCGAGGCGCACGTCGCGGAAGATCCGCTCGATGCGGTATTCGCGCGAATAACCGTTGCCGCCGTGGATCTGCAGCGCGTTGGAGACATGCTTCATCGCCATGTCGGTGGTGAACAGCTTTGCCTGCGCCGCCTCCTTGGCGATCGGCTCGCCGGCATCGTGCAGGCGCGCGGCGTGGTGGATCAGGAGGCGCGCAGCGGCGATGTCGGTCGACATATCCGCGAGCATGAACTGCACCGCCTGGAAGCCGATGATGGACTGGCCGAACTGCTTGCGGTCGCGGGCGTACTTGGTGGCATCCTCGAACGCCGCCTGCGCCATGCCGAGTGCCATCGAGGCCATCATCAGCCGGCTGAAGTTGAAATTGCTCATGGCCATCTTGAAGGCCTGGTTCTCCGGCCCCATCACGCTGTCCGAGGGCAGGCGCACGTCGGAGAAGGTGATCTGGCAGTCGCCGAGGCCGTGCATACCGAGCAACTCCTCGTTCTTGCCGCGCGCGATGCCGGGCAGGTCACCGTCGACCAGCAGGCAGGAGATGGAACGATGGCCCGCCTCGATGCCGGTGCGCGCGAACACCATGATGCGGTCGGCGACGCCGCCGAGCGTCACCCATGCCTTGGTGCCGTTGAGCCGCCAGCCATCGCCTTCGCGCACCGCATTGGTGCGGATACCCGCGACGTCGGAGCCGTGATCGGGTTCGGAGACGGCGGTGGCGGGAATGATGTCGCCGCTCAGGATCTGCGGGATCAGCGCCTTGTGCGCGTCGGTGCCGTGATGGTCGAAGAACAGTACGGCCTCGACCGGAATGGCGAAGGCGTTGGCGACCGCGCCGGAGCAGCGCGCCAGTTCCTCCATCGCAATGCAGGCTGCCACGGCATCAAGCCCAGCACCGCCAGCGCCTTCGCGCAGGCAAATGCCGAACAGGCCGAGGTCGGCCATGCCCTTGTAGAGGGTGCGGTCGAAGCGGTCCTCGCGGTCGATCGCGGCCGCGCGGGGAAGGATCTCCGCTTCGGCGAAGCGGCGGGCGGTCTCGCGCAGTGCTTTCTGGTCTTGGGAGTAGAAGCGATCCATGGCGTGTGGCTCCCGTCAGTCGCTGGCGAGCTTGGAATCGTGGGCGACCTCGCTGCGGTCGCGATCGAGGAAATAGACGGCGACGTCGTCGCCAGGCACGCTATAGGCGCTGCACACTCCGCGAGTCAGCGCGATGGCGGCAGCCCGGCGCTCGGCCTCGGTTCGCCGGAAGGCGTGCACCTTGAGCAGGATGCGCTGGCCGGCGCCCTGCGGTTCGAATTCGCCCGCATGGGCGTAGTCGTCGGGTGAGATCGGGAGAAAATAGAGAGTGACCGTATCTGCGGTCACGCCGAATGCCGTCATCAGGCCGTCGGTCACGGACTTCGCCAGCGCGGCCTTGCGCTGGTTTGGGACTTGCGGGGCGAGCACTTCGACATAGGGCATCGATCAGACCTTCGCGGGCTTGGTCGCAGACGATTTGGATTTGGAAGCCGACGGCCTGGACTTGCCGGTGCCCGTGGATTCGATCCGGCGGCAGGAGTCGCGCTGCACCAGTCGCGCGCCGACGCGATATTCGCGCACGCCGTCATTGCCGTTGCCTTTGGCATCCATGCGCTGCAGCAGCCGGTCAACAGCGAGATTGGCAAGATCGCGCGCGCCGTTGTCGACGATGCTGATGGCCGGGCGATGCCATTCGAACCAGGGCATGTCCTCGTAGCAGAGCAGCGAGAGGTCGTCGGGGATCGCGATGTTCCGCTCCGCCGTCACGCGAAGCACGCCGAGCGTGGCCTCATGGTTGGCGACGAAGATCGCGCTGGGCGGCCGGGGGAGGTCGAGCAGCTTGCGGGCGCAGGTCGCGCCGGTCTCGGGCACGAAATGGCCGGCATGAATCAATGTGTCGTCCCTGGCGATTCCGGCCTCGCGCAGGGCGCGGACATAGCCGGACAACCGTTCGCGGCCCGACGTCGTGTCCTGGCGGCCGACGATCAGCCCGATGCGTTTGTGCCCGAGCTCGATCAGATGGCGTGTGCCCAGATAAGCGCCTTGCGGATCGTCGGCGAGCACGGTCTCGAGATCGGTCGCGTCATCGCGCCGCACCAGGCAGACGATGGGGACGTCCTTGGAGAGTGCCTTGAGCTGCGCGCCGTTCTTGCCTGTCGGCACCACGATCAGTCCGTCGATGCGGTGGTCGACCAGCGTGGTGAGGGTGTCGCTCTCCTGCTGCGGATCATCGCCCCCGATGCACAGAAGCATCTGATAACCCAGCGCCTTCAGGCGCGCCTGCACCACTTCGGCCATCACCTGGAACGAGGCGTTGGTGAGATTGTGGACGAGGAGTGCCACGAGCCGCGACTGCCCGGTCTTGAGGCCGCGCGCGATCGGGTTCGGCCGATAGCCGAGCTCGCGCGCGATGCGCACCAGGCGCTGCTGCGTGCGCTCGCTGGTCAGGCCGGTTCCCGTCAGCGCTCGGGAAGCAGTGCTGACTGAAACCCGGGCCGCCTGTGCCACATCTTTGAGCGTGACGCTCATCCAACCTGCCGATAGACTGCAAACGATTGCAGAAACGCTATGAGCTTACTCTACGCAGATCAAGCTCAAAAAATGGATGGTGTTGCCCAATGCAGAGCCATTTATGCAAACGATTGCATAAAGCGTGCGGATATTCCGCAGGCAGCACTTATCGCTTGAATCCACCCGAGCACCCGGCAGTTTCCCGATGAAGACGTTCCGCGGCACCTACACCGTCATGATCACCCCGTTCACGGCAGCGGGGGCGGTCGATGTCGCGGCCTTGCGCGCCTTCGTCGACTGGCAGATCGCGCAGGGTATTCATGGATTGATCCCGCTTGGCTCGACCGGTGAGTTCCTGTCCATGGACGATGACGAGAAGGCGCTGGTTGCGGAGGTCGTCATTCGCCAGGCCGCGGGCCGCGTGCCGGTGCTGATCGGCACCGGCGCAGAGGATACGCGTGAGGTGGTGCGCCTCAGCCGCCGTGCCGAAAAACTGGGCGCCGACGGCGTGATGATCATCCCGCCGTTCTATTCGACGCCGACCGAGGACGAACTCGTCCATCATTACAAGACGGTTGCCGACGCGATCGCGCTGCCGATCATGGTCTACAACAATCCGGCAACCGCCAACGTCGACCTCAAGCCGCAGCTCGTGGAGCGCATCGCCGAGATCGACAACTGTCTCTATATCAAGGAGTCGACGTTGGAGGTGACGCGGGTGCGCGATATCATCCGCCTCTGCGGCGACAGGATGACGGTGTTCGGCGGCATCCTCGGCTTCGAATCCTTCGTCGAAGGAGCGCAGGGCTGGGTGGCCGTGGCCTCCAACGTGGTCCCGGCGGAAATGGCCCGCATCTTCAGCCTCGTCGCCGACCACGGCGCGATCAAGGAAGCGCGCGAGCTCTATCTCAAATACCTGCCGGTGATCGAATTCGTCGGCGGCCAGGCCTATGTCGCCGGCAGCAAGGCGCTGCTCGGTCATATGGGCTTTGCAGCCGGCCATCCGCGCCCGCCGCGCCTACCGCTGCCGGCTGCACAGGATGCGGCCGCACGTGCCCTGGTCAAGACGTTCGATCTCGTGTGGCGCAGCGCGCCAATTGCAGTTGCTTGAATTGAGGTGTGAACGGATGAACCTGCTCGACGGCGTCAAGATCCTCAGCTTCAATCACTATCTCGCTGGTCCCCTGGCCGCGCAGACGCTCGCCGATCTCGGCGCGGACGTCATCGCGGTCGAGCCGATTGAGGGAGCGTTTCAGCGCAACTGGGCGGTCGCCAATCATTTCGTCGCAGGCGACAGCGTCAATCATCTGGCCACCGGACGTAACAAGCGCAGTCTCGCCGTCGATCTCAAGCATCCCGACGGCATCGCCGCGGTGAAGAAGCTGGTCGCGGCCGCCGACGTCGTGATGGAGAATTTCCGCCCCGGCACCATGGCCAAGCTCGGTCTTGGTTACGACACGCTCAAGGCAATCAATCCCGGCCTGATCTATGCGGTAGCGAGCGGATTCGGGTCGGAAGGGCCCTACAAGGATCGCCCCGGCCAGGACCTTCTGCTCCAGGCGATGTCGGGCCTCGCGATGCGGACCGGGCGGGCGGACGGCGAACCGACGGCGATCGGCGCTGTCATCGTCGATCAGCATGCCGCCTCGCTCTATGCCATGAGCATCCTCGCGGCGCTGTTTGCCCGAACGAAAACCGGCAAGGGGCAGCTCGTCGAGGTCAACCTTTATCAGGCCGCGCTCGATCTCCAGGTCGAGCCGCTGACCGCCTGGCTCAACGGTGCGCCGTCGCCGACGTCGCGCGGTCCGGCGGGCATCGCGGCGTGGTTCAGCCCCGGTCCCTACGGCATTCACGCCACGGCGGACGGCCATCTCGCGATTTCCATGGCGTCGCCCAAGGCGCTCGCGGTCGCGCTCGATAACGAGAAGCTGAAGCAGTTCGGTGACACCGACAGTTTTTCGAAGCGCGAGGAGATCACGCGTATCGTTGCAGCCAGGCTGAAACAGAAGTCGACGACCGATTGGCTGCCCGCGCTGGAAGCCGCGCGGGTCTGGCACGCGCCGGTGCAGGATTATCGCGACCTCGAGACCGATCCCCAGCTCGAACACCTCGGCGTGTTCAAGAGCGCCGAGAGCGCAGGCGGTGCGCCGATCCGGATGGTCGCGCATCCCGCGCGCTATGATGGCCGGACGCCGGAGGTGCGGCTGGTGCCGCAGCGGCTGGGTGCACAGACGCGGGAGGTGCTCGGCGAGATCGGCTACGGCGCCGCGGAGATTGACGCGATGGTCGCCGACAAGGCCGTCGGGGTGGCGCGATGATCGATTTTTCAATCCCCGAGGAAACGCGCCTGCTCGTTGATACCATCCGCCGCTTCGTCGAGACGGAGGTGCAGCCGCTCGAAAACGTCGTCGAGCAGACGGCAAAGGTGCCGGCCGACGTGCTTGCGGTCACCAAGGCCAAGGCACAGAAGCTCGGCCTTTACGCCATGAACATGCCGGCGGATGTCGGCGGCGGCGGGTTGTCTTGCGTCGAGCATTGTCTGGTCGAGGAAGAGTTCGGCAAGACTTCCGACGCGCTGATCCGCCGCGTGTTCGGCCAGGTCTATCCGATGCTGATGGCCTGCAAGGGCGATCAGGTCGAGCGCTATCTGCTGCCCACGGTCAAGGGCGACAAGATCTGCGCCATGGCGATCACTGAGCCGGGCGCCGGGTCCGATGCGGCGTCGATCAGCACCACGGCGCATCTCGACGGCGACGAATGGGTCCTCAACGGCACCAAGCATTTCATCAGCGACGGCGACATTGCCGACTACGTGATCCTTATGGCGCTGACCGACAAGGAGAAGCGGGCCCGCGGGGGCATCACCCTGTTCCTGGTCGACCGCGGCACGCCCGGCTTCAAGGTCGCGCGCACGCAGCCGATGATGGGCCATCGCGGCTACGGCCATGCCGAGCTGAGCTTTGAGGACTGCCGCATTCCGAAAGCGGCCGTGCTCGGCGAGGTTGGCGGCGGCTTCAAGCTGATCATGCAGAGCGTGCTGCAGATCCGGCTCGCCCATATCGGCGCGCGCGCCGTCGGCATGGCGCAGCGCGCGCTCGAGATGATGCGCAGACATGCCGGCGAGCGGCGCC
Organism: Bradyrhizobium sp. LMG 9283; assembly: GCF_045571415.1. NCBI lineage: Bacteria > Pseudomonadati > Pseudomonadota > Alphaproteobacteria > Hyphomicrobiales > Nitrobacteraceae > Bradyrhizobium > Bradyrhizobium sp. LMG 9283. The sequence goes on along the minus strand of NZ_CP120691.1, from coordinate 5,459,754 downwards.
AGTTCGGCCAGCTGATCGGTGACTTCCAGATGGTGCAGAAGCTGATCGCCGATTCCGCCACCGAGATTTTTGGCGTGAAGATGATGGTGATGAACGCTGCCTGGGACATCGATCAGGGCAAGGATGCGCGCGACAAGGTCTCGATGATCAAGGTCGCGGCCTCCGAGATGCAGGGCCGCGTGGTCGACCGCGCCATCCAGGTGTTCGGCGGCATGGGTTTCAGCAAGGACCTGCCGCTGGAGCGCATGTATCGCGACGCCCGCGTCACCCGCATCTATGACGGCACCTCCGAAATCCACCGCATGCTGGTTGCGCGCAGCACCATCAAGAACGGCCTGCAGCTCTAGGGAAGCGATCGATGTCTCACGCACCTCTCAAGCCCGGCACAGCCTTCGCCTTCCGCAAGACCATGACGGTCGCCGAGCAGGCGATGTTCACCGGCATCAGCGGCAATCTCGGCGGCCTCTATGTCGATGCCGTCCGCGCCAAGAAGGCGGGCGCCTCCAACATGGTGGCCTTTGAGCTCGCCGTCGGCGGTCTTGCCACCACCTGCCTCAGCCAGCTCGGTGGACCGACGCGGCGGATCGGCAGCATCGCGCTCAACTTTGCTGCGCCCGTGATCGTCGGCGAGTCCGTCGAAGCGAGGGCCGAGATCGTTTCGGTCGCCGGTGACGAGGCAACCTGCCGCGTGACTTGCACCCTGTCGCCATCCGGCACGACCGTTGTCGACGGCACCGCGACGCTGGTTCCCTTCGCGAAGGGCTGAACCATGTACGAGCCGAAATCCTTCGACGATCTCAAGGTGAATGACAGGGTCAGCCTGAGCAAGACCATCACCGAGGCGGATGGCGCGCTCTATATCGCCGCGACCGGCGATTTCGGCCCCGTTCATGTCGACGAGGTCTATGCCGGCGCGACGCGATTCGGCCGCCGGCTGGCGCCGGGGATCATGGTTGCTGGCCTCTGCACCAGCATCCTCACCAGCGAGCTGGTCGGCACCATCGGCGTGTCGGTGGAGGATCGCTTCTGGTTCACCGGGCCCGTCTTCTACGGCGACACGCTCACCTTCGACGTCTGGATCGCCGAGCAGCACGACGAGACCCGCACCATCATCTGGGAAGCGAGCGCGCGCAACGAGGGCGGCCTCGAAGTGCTGAAGGCACGCGCGAGCCTGAAATTTCCACGGCGCAAACCGTCATGAGCAAGGCGATGAAGAAACCAGACTTGCGCGGCGTCACGGTCGCGACCGTGCTGCCCTTTAAGGATGACAGCTCGATCGATTGGGACGGCTACGCCCGCGTGCTGGACTATTGCGCCTGCCCGGACGGCATCGCGGCGGTGTTCGTGAACGGGCATGCCGGCGAGGGCGGATCGCTCTCGGACGACGAGCGCCAGGCGGTGATCGAGCGGACGCGCCGGCAGATCGGCGGCAAGCCGCTACTGGCCGGCATCATCGCGCATTCCACCGCGGAAGCGATCCATCAGGCCCAGCTCGCGGAAGCGGCCGGCGCCGATTGCGCCGTGTTGTTCCCGCCCGCACCGCTCGGCGGCGGAGCCTCGGTGACCTCGCGCGCGCCGGTGGCTTTTGTGCAGGCGGTCAACTCCGCGATCGAGATCCCGGTATCGATCTTCCAGTATCCGCTGGCATCTGGCTTTGGCTACTCGCCGGAGACGCTGGCGAAGATCGCGGCGATCGATAGCGTTATCGCCATCAAGGAAGGCAGCGACACCATCTTCGCCTATGACGAGAACCGGCGGGCGGTGAAGCAGGCCGATCCTTCCGTCGCGATCCTGCCGTCGAACTTCAACTGGTTCCTGCCGCAGCTCGCCGTCGGAGGCGACGGCATTCTCTCCGGCCTCGTCAGCCTCGCGCCGCATCTGCTCGTCGCGCTGTGGCAGGCCTCGCTCGCCGACGACCTCAAGGCCATGCGCGCCGTCAACGAGCGGCTCTATCCGATCGTCCGCGCAATCTACGGACCTGCGCCGATCATGGACATGCACACGCGCATGAAAGTCGGGCTGAAGGCACTCGGCCTGATCGGCAACGCCGAGCCGCGGCCACCGCTGCTGCCGGTTCTGCCTGCGCTGTACGATGCCATTGCGACGACGGTCGGCGCGGCGCGCGCGGCCGGCGACATCCGCCTGGCATGAGGGTCGCGCCGATGCCGGACGAAGCCTTCATCCACATCGTGCGGGTCGACATCGATCCCGAGCACGAGGATGCGTTCCACACCTGGTACGAGCAGAGGCATTTTCCTGATCTGCTCGCCTGTCCCGGCTGGCTCTCGGCTAAGCGCTTCGTCTCGATCGGCGACGGTCCCAAATACGCCGCCATGTACGAAGTCGCGGGGCGATGGGCGTTCGAGACGCCGGAGTTCCTTAAGGTGAAGGGTTTTGGTCCGTTCGAATCCCTGGTGAAGAATTTCATGCGCATCCAGCTGAGGCCGATGTCGGAACCGGCCTGAGCAGATCGAAGATGATGCTGCCTGCCGTGTCGCGAGATCCGGCAGGCCGCATCCAAGAAACGGCGAGGGGGAATCCCGGGCGAGGAACTGCATCGGTCATTGGCGTCTTGCTGGAGGAATTCATGGTCTCGACACTGCTTCGCTTGAGTGCGGCCGCCGCGCTCGTTCTCGCATCCACGGCAGTGCATGCCGCCTGTACGCCCGCAATCACCGACGACAATCTGATTGCGCCCGGCAAATTGCAGCTCTCCATCAACCCGACCAATCCGCCGCAGCAATTCGTCGACAAGGACGGCCAGCTGCAGGGCCTCAACGTCGAGCTCGCCGCCGAACTCGGCAAGCGGTTGTGTCTTCCGGTCGAACTCGTCCGGATGGATTTTCCGGCGATGATCCCTGCGCTCAACGCGGCCCGCATCGACGGCATCGACACCGGCATGTTCTGGACCGAGGAACGTTCCAAGCTGATGTACATGGTGCCTTACGCGATTCAGGCCATTTCGGTCGTGGTTGCTCCCGACAGCGGCACAAAAATTGCTACCGAAAACGATCTGATCGGAAAATCATCCGCCGTTGAGGTCAGCAGTTACCAGATGAACTGGCTCAAGAAGCTCAGCGATGCCAGCGCCGCGAAAGGCGGAGCCGCCGTCGAGATGCGGACGTTCCCCACTGCCACCAACGTCGTCAGCGCGCTGCTGGCGGGACAGGTCGACAACGCCTTGCTCGTCGATAGCGTGGCGCGCGACCTCACCAGCCGCGGCCGCGTCAAGGAAGTGCTGAGCGGCCTCGGCACCGCGCGCACGACGCTGGGCTTCCGCAACAAGGCGGTGGTCGATGCCGTCGTCAAGGCGCTGAACGCGATGCGCGCCGACGGCAGCTACCAGGCGCTGTTCGACAAGTTCGGCCTGACCAGCATGCCGGCCGACCAGCCGCTTGCGATCGCCGGCCCCGGTCCGGCCTGATTCTTACGGAGACGAGCCGATGAGCCATTTCAGTCCGACGGCCGCCGTCAGCTATTTCTTCAATTACTTCCTGATGAAAGGAGTGCTCGTCACCATCGGCTTGACGGTGGCGGCGGTCGTCGGCGGATTGATCCTCGGCATGGGCATCGCGTTGCTGCGCATGTCGTCCAATCCGGTGCTCGCGGGTGCAGCGCGCTTCTACATCTGGTTCTTCCGCGGGACGCCGCTCCTGATCCAGCTGGTGGTGATCTACAGCGGCTTGCCGCAGCTGGGCATCAAGTTCAGCGTGATCACCTGCGCGCTCGTCGGCCTGATCCTCAATGAGGCGGCCTATCTCGCCGAGATCGTGCGCAGCGGCTTCATGGCGGTGTCGGCGGGACAGCGCGAGGCCGCCTGGGCGCTCAGCCTGTCGCCCTGGGTCACGTTCCGTCGCGTGACCTTGCCGCAGGCGTTCCGGTTGATGATCCCGCCGCTAGGCAACTCCATCAACTCGCTACTGAAGGCGACCTCGCTCGCCTCCGTGATCTCGGTCGAGGAGCTCATGCGCCGCAGCGACATGCTGATGCAGGAGCATTTCCAGATCTTGGAAGTCTATGCGGCGGCAACGGCGTATTACCTGATCCTCACATCGGTCTGGGACGCGGTTCAACGCCGGCTTGAGAAGCATTTCAGTCGCTCGAGCGCGGCGAAAACCAGGCGCGTCGCAGCGAGCGCGCCGGTCGCACAGGCGAGTGTGGAGGCCCGCGCATGAGCGAGATATCGATGACCTCGGCCGAAGGTGCAACAGTGCAGACGCAACTCGGTGAGGTTCCCGCGGTCCGTATGGAGGCAGTCTACAAGCACTATGGCGATTTCACCGCGCTCGACCAGATCGATCTCAAGGTCGCCAAGGGCGAGAAGATCGTGATCTGCGGTCCCTCCGGCTCGGGCAAGTCAACGCTCATCCGCTGCATCAATCACATCGAGAAGCACGACGACGGGCTGATCTACGTCAATGGCACCGAACTCGATCGCCAGCGCAAGAACATCGACACGGTCAGGCGCGACACCGGCATGGTGTTCCAGAGCTTCAATCTGTTTCCGCACAGTGCTGGAAAATTGCATCCTGGCGCCGATGACCGTGAACGGTATGTCGGAGGCCGAGGCCAGGGACCTCGCCATGCATTTCCTGACCAAGGTCCGGATTCCCGATCAGGCCGAAAAATTCCCCGGGCAGCTCTCCGGCGGCCAGCAGCAGCGCGTCGCGATCGCACGCGCGCTGTGCATGCGGCCGAAGATCATGCTGTTCGACGAGCCGACTTCCGCGCTCGACCCGGAAATGGTCAAGGAGGTGTTGGAGACCATGAAGAAGCTGGCGGAAGAGGGCATGACCATGCTGTGTGTGACCCACGAAATGGGCTTTGCCCGCGAGGTCGCCGACCGTATCGTGTTCATGAACGAGGGCAAGGTGGTCGAGCAGGCCGCGCCCGAGGAATTCTTCAAGCATCCGAAGTCCGAACGGGCGCGGACGTTCCTCGACCAGATCATTCACTAGGTGGCGATGTCGGCCGGGATGCGGAGATTCAGCGATCGCCTGCGCGGCATTCACGCCGCCACCATCGTGCCGATGACTCCCGATTTCGAGGTCGACGAGGCGCAGCTCGCAGCCCATCTCGCATCGGTTGCGTCCACGCCTGGCATCAACGGGCTCCTGGTCAACGGCCACGCCGGTGAGAACTTCGTGCTGTCGCTGGCCGAGAAGCGGCGCGTGGTGGAGCTGGCGCGCCGGCACGCGCCGAAGGACTGCCTGATCGTCTCCGGGGTCAATCATGAATCGAGCCTGGAGGCCGTGCGCGAGGCGACTGCGCTGGAACAGGCCGGCGCCGACGGGCTGCTGGTGTTACCACCCAACAGCTGGGCGCTCGGCCACGCCGACGATTGCGTGATCGAGCATCACCGCCGCATCCGCGATGCGACGACAGTGCCGCTGATGCTCTACGCTGCGCCGGTCGGCGCGGGCGCAATGGCCTACGCGCCGCCGCTGCTTACGCGGCTTGTCGCCGATCCCCGTTTCGTTGCGGTGAAGGAAGGCAGCTGGGAGGTTGCGGCCTACGAACAGAATCTGCGGCTGATTGGGAAGCTGCGACCGGACTTCGTCGTGCTCGGCTCGGGCGACGAACATCTGCTGACGAGCTATCTCATCGGCTCGGCCGGCAGCCAGGTCAGCCTCGCCTGTGTGGTACCGGAGCTTGTGGTCGACCTCTGGGTTGCGGCCGAAGCCGGCGATTGGGAGCGTTCACGCGCCGCGCATGAGAAGCTGTATCCACTGGCGGTCGCGATCTACCGCGACCCTCCGGGAGGACGCGCGACCGTGCGGCTCAAGGCCTGCCTGAAGCTGCTCGGGCGTCTGCCATGCGACTCGGCGCGGCCGCCGCAACCGGCGGCGACACGGGGTGAGTTGCAGGCGCTAGAGCAGGCACTGCGCGTCGCCGGCGTGCTTTAGGCAACGAAGAACCATGCCGGCACGCTGCCGCCGGCGGAGAACAGCGCTCCCGGCACGACGACGGGAAAATAGAGCGTGCTGCCAGTACCGAGCTCCTCGTGTCCATGTTGCCGCCGAACGCTCGCGGCTCCTTCGAGGACAGCCGGCCCATGACGGCGGCGGTGCGACCCGGCCCGCGGAAGGCACTTGACCTCCGCATGTCCGGGAACGATGTCGTAGCCGAGCGACGGATCGGGCAGATCGTCGGGCTCGCCCGAGAGCGTCTCGATGGTCACCCGGTCTCCGGATGCGATCAGGAGCACTGGTTTCAGTCGTCCATCCCACAGTCCCCACCGCACGTTGCCGGGCGTAGATCGCAGAACGTGGTCCATCGATTTGCTCGCCGCTAGCTGCCTGCGCTGCTCGCGACGATCGAGGAGGGCGACGTCACGAAACTTGCCGAGCGCAAGATAGACGAGGCCCGCAACCCCGATGCCAAACAGCCAACTCAGATCGGCGCCGCCGAGCAGATTGATCGAAATCGGGCCCTGAAGCGCGCCGACCAGGCCGTCCTCCACCAGCCATCCGGCGACCAAGCCCGCGCAGAACGCGACCATGCCGGCCCAGTTGATGTCGCCATAGGCGCTGGTCTCCGGCGAGCGATAGAGCTCGGCGATGTCGATCTTGCCCTTTCGCTTGATGAAGAAGTCGGAGAGCACCACGCCGGCCCATGGGCTCATCCACAGCAGCAGACTGATCATCCAGTTGTCGAACGCTTTCGCAAAGGACGGCGCGAAGATGAAATACAGCGTGACCAGATAGCCCGCGACGCCCACGATGACGGTGAGCCAGAAGCGCGAGAACTTCAGCCCCGCGCTCAGCGCGGCCAGCGTCGCCGAGTAGACGTTGAGGATGTTGGTCGCGATCGGACCGTGCAGCACCATCAAGAGCACGAGGATGCTGACCGGTCCGCCGAACACCGCGCTGACCATTTTCGCAGGATCGGTGTCCAGCGTCGTCGAGGCGATGGTCGCACCTAAGATGCCGAGCCAGACCGTCGGCACGAACATGCCGACATAGCTGTACCAGAACACTGATTTCGACGGCACGCTTTTCGGCACGAAGCGCGAATAGTCGGAGGCCCAGGTCACCCAGGAGATGCCCCAGCCGACGCCGATCGCGGTCATCAGCAACGTCAGCATCGCCAGATGCGCGCCCGGCGGCAGCGAGGTCGTCAGGCTCCAGTTTACGACGCCGGGTCGCGTCCACGCGAGCACGCTCATCAGCACCATGATGGCGATGGTCGGCGGCACCGTGTATTTCTCGAAGGTGCGGATCGCGTAGAAGCCGTAGATGCCGATCAGCACCTGCACGGCCATCACCAGCGTGATGACGACGATCTCGACGAACCAGGTATCGGGCACGCCGAACTGGCCGAGGATGCCCATCGACACCTTCACCGGGAAGTAGGTGTTCACGCCGATCCAGCCCAGCGTCATCAGGAACATCAGAATGCTGGGCAGGTAGGCGCCGCGGACGCCGAAGGCGGAGCGGCTCAGCACCATCTGGTTGACGCCGGTCTTGTGTCCCATCACCGTGAAGGTCGCGAAGATCGCGCATCCCACGATGTTGCCGAGCACGATGACCGAGATCGTCTCCATCAGGCCGAGTTTCAAGATGATGCCGAGCGCACCGAGCGCCCAGTTCACCGGCGCGATATTGGCGCCGGCCCAGATCCACATCTGCTGCGGCCCGGTCGAGTCCCGGTCCGCATCGGGAATTGGCTCGATGCTGTGAATATCAGCGCGAAGTTCGGAATCCGTCATGACATCCCCCAATACGAAGCACGCTTCGCATCGTCGCAGCATAAATCGTGCCATTGGTTGCAGAGCGCTTGGGGCCGGGTGCGCGCCGATGCCGACCGCGGCGTGCGGATCACGGGCGGGCAAATCTGGATCGGGGTGCAGGAGCGGCAGCCGGGGCGATGATGGCATCATGCCCCTGTTTTGCCCGACGAGTCAAAGCCGTCGACGACGTCGATTAGCCGTCAAGATTCGTCTTTGAAAACAACGGCGTTCTACTGTGCATGGGGTTGTTTTCGCAGTTTTTTAATCCAGCAGTCGCCGGGCGGCGTCCACCACAACGCCGTCCGGCCGCCGCAGCGCCTCGAGGATGGTGAAATGGTCGGCGCCGTCGACCGCAATGAGCTTGCCCGGCGCCTTCGCCGCCGCGCGCTTCTCGTGGAAGTCGATTGAATCGCACACGAGCGCCGGCAGCTCGCCGCTGCCATAGGCGATGTCGAGACGCTTCGGTGTGACGGGCAGGCGCAGCGGCGAAAGCGCGGCGATCTCCTCGTCCGTCAGCTTCAGCGCATTGTTGAGGCCGGTATCGCGGATCGGCGCCAGATCGTAGACGCCTGAGATCGCCAGTCCCGCATGGACACTCGGATGGTCCAGCGCCATCGCGACGAGATGGGCGCCGGCGGACCAGCCCGACAAGACGACCGGCCCGGCAACGCCATAGGACGCGCCATTTGCGGCGAGTCGGTCGAGCGCGCGCGGGACCTCGGCGACGATGTCGGTGAGGGACACCTCCGGCGCCAGCGAATAGCCGGGAATGGCAACCGACCAGCCATGGGCGGCGATACCTTCGGCGAGCGGACCTCCGAGCTCCCCGTGCGGACCGGATTTTCTTGGTTTGGTTTGCAGGTGACGGAAAGCGCGGCCCGCGCGGGCTTGTCAGCGCTCCTCGTCCGCGAGACACTCTGTCGCAGAACCATTTGTTTTGCCGGAGGACTAACCTCTAGGCGGAAATCTACCGTTCGCAATGTCGAACGGCGTGCAGCAGGGTGATTCTGCGCCGCGTCGGTTGCAAGAGCCGTGGGCGTGGCCGCCCCTTCTGCTGATCCGTCCAAGAGCATAAGAGCTGACTGCCGAAATTCTGACCGCTAGTCACGGAGGAGATGCCATGGCAGAGATCCGGCTGGCCTCGCTGCAGGGCGGGGCGATTACGCTTGAAAGCGATGCAATTGCTGCCTTTCGCCAAACCTTGCGAGGCAACGTCTGTCTGGCCGAAGAGCCGGGCTACGATGAAGCACGCACGATCTGGAATGCGATGATCGATCGCCGCCCAAGCGCGGTCGTGCGCTGCAGAGGGGCCGCAGACATCATTCGTGCCGTGCGGCTTGCGCGTGAGCACGGCCTCTTGGTCGCCGTGCGCGGCGGCGGCCATAACATCGCGGGCAATGCTGTTTGTGACGGGGGGCTCCTGATCGATCTTTCGCTGATGCGCTCCGTCCGGGTTGATCCATTTCACCGCACCGCGCGCGTGGACCCGGGGGCAACGCTTGGCGACTTCGACAAGGAGGCGCAAGCTTTTGGCCTTGCGACCCCGCTCGGGATCAACTCGACGACTGGCGTTGCGGGATTGACGCTGGGCGGCGGCTTCGGATGGCTTAGCCGCAAGTACGGGCTTGCCGCCGACAACCTGATCTCGGCCGACGTGGTGACGGCCGAAGGCGAGCTCGTCCGGGCAAACATCGCCGAGAAGACCGACCTGTTCTGGGCGCTGCGCGGAGGCGGAGCCAATTTCGGGGTGGTGAGTTCGTTCGAGTTCCGCCTGCATCCTGTTGGTCCGATGGTTCTGGCCGGACTCATCGTCCATCCCTTTTCGCGGGCGAAGGAGCTGCTGACGGGCTATCGCGACGTCGCCGCCAAGGCGCCCGACGAACTGACGGTGTGGGTGGTGCTCAGGCAGGCACCGCCGCTGCCGTTCTTGCCAGCTGAGGTTCACGGCAAGGAGATTGTCGCGTTCGCCGTCTGCTACACGGGAGATGAGAACGAGGGCAAGCGTGCACTGGAGCCGTTGCGCGCGCTCGGAGAGCCGATCGCCGACGTGATCGGCATGCAGCCGTTCGCGGCTTGGCAGACCGCATTTGACCCACTGCTCACGCCCGGCGCCCATAATTACTGGAAGTCGCACAATTTTGTTGAGCTGAACGATGGCCTCCTCGACACGCTGGCAAGCCATACGACAAACCTGCCGACCGCGGAATGCGAGATTTTCATTGGTCAGCTTGGTGGCGCCACCAGTCGCATGGCCGTCGACGCCACGGCGTTCCCCCACCGCGATGCGAAGTATGTCATGAACGTTCACACACGATGGCGCGATCCGGCGGATGAGCAACGTTCGATCGCCTGGGCGCGCAGGCTCTTCACTGAGACCGCGCCTCACGCAACCGGCGGCGTCTACGTCAACTTCATGCCGGGGGACGAGATCGATCGCGTAGCCGGCGCCTACGGCCCGAACTACGATCGTCTTGCCTCGCTGAAGGCCAAGTACGATCCCGGCAACCTGTTCCGGCTCAACCAGAACGTCAGGCCGGCCGCTGCACAGCGACCGGCCGCCTGATAAGAGGAGGAGGGGATCCGTAACCGAGGGGGCTACGGAGACGAAGTTGGATATCGGAGAATGGCTGCGCAGGCTGGGCCTGCAATCCTATGAGCAGACGTTTCGCGACAACGGAGTTGACCTTGAGATCCTGCCCCACCTGACGGTTGAAGATCTCAAGGAGATTGGAGTCCAGGCTGTCGGCCACCGGCGGAAGCTTCTCGATGCAATCGGCCTGTTACCAGCGGAGCTGGCGGCGGCGCGGCCCTCCGCGTCGGTGGAGCGCCGTCAGCTCACGCTCATGTTCGTCGACCTCGTCGGCTCGACCGACCTCAGCCGCCGTCTCGATCCCGAGGAGCTGCGCGAGGTCATGCGGGCCTACTCGAACACGGTGGCGGGAGAGATTGCGCGACTGGAGGGCCACGTCGCGAAGTTTCTGGGAGACGGCGTGCAGGCCTATTTCGGCTGGCCGCGCGCAAGCGAAGATGCGGCAGAACAAGCTGTCCGGGCGGGACTTGCGGTCGCAACAGCGGTCAGCGGCATGTCGTCAGGCGCAGGAGGCCTGCTGGCAGCACGCGTCGGCATCGCCACCGGGCTTGTCGTGGTGGGTGATCTGCTCGGGGAAGGTGCTGCGAAGGAGGAAGCAATCACTGGGGAAACGCCTAATCTCGCGGCCCGTCTGCAACAGGTTGCGGAGCCCGGTACGGTCGTTATCGCCGACAGCACGCGCCGCCTGGTCGGCGATCTCTTCGACCTTATTGAGCTCGGTTCCCTTCGGCTCAAGGGCTTTCCCGATCCGGTGCAAGCTTGGCGGGTCATCGGCGAAGGCCGGGCAGAGAGTAGGTTCGAGGCTTTGCATGGAGCCCACGTCACGCCACTCGTCGGGCGCAGCGAGGAGCTCGATTTGACGCTGTCACGGTGGCAGCTTGCCAAAGGAGGGGCTGGACAGGTCGTCTTGATTTTTGGCGAGCCAGGAATCGGAAAATCACGATTGGTGCTCGCGCTGCGAGAACGGCTACAGGCCGAACAAATCACGCTCGTTAGCTACGCCTGTTCGCCGCATCACCTAAACAGCCCGCTCTTTCCCTTCATCTCGCAGCTTGAGCGGGAGGCGCGGTTCGCACCTGAGGACGCCGCGGAAACACGGCTCAAGCGGCTCGAATTACTTCTTGGCGAAAATGGTGAAGGGCTGTCTAGCGATGCAATCCAGCTTCTTGCCGATCTGCTCGGTATTCCAACTGAGAGGCCGAGTACCCAGCCAGAGATGTCGCCACAGCAAAGGAAGGCGCTCCTGTTCCGCACCTTTCTGGCCCGACTCGATCGACTTGCCGCTCGCGGCCCGGTGCTGATGGCGCTTGAAGATGCGCACTGGCTCGATCCCACTTCGCGCGAGCTGTTCGACCAGATCGTGGATCGTCTTCAGGACCTGCAAGTGCTGGTCGTGGCCACGTTCCGCCCGGAACTCCCGCCACCATGGATCGGGTTTCCGCACGTCACGTTGCTCATGCTAAACCGCCTGCCACAGGCGCAGGTGGTTGTACTCGTTGACCGGATCACCGAAGGCAAAGCGCTTCCCGCCGAGGTCCTCGACCAGATTCTGGCGCGGACCGAGGGTGTGCCGCTCTTTACCGAGGAGCTCACGAAGGCCGTTCTTGAAGCCGGGATCCTCCGCTACACCGGCGCTCGCTACGTGCTCGCTGGAGCATTCCCGTCCTTGGCGATCCCGGCGACGCTGCACGATTCGTTGATGGCGCGGCTTGACCGTCTTGCTCCGGTCAAGGAGGTCGCCCAGATCGGAGCCTGTATCGGCCGTGAGTTCGATCACGAATTGCTTGCTGCGATCGTGTCGATGCCAGGTGGGGAGCTTGCCGCGGCGCTTGACCGCCTGGTAGCGGCAGAGCTCGTTTTCCGGCGCGGCCTCGCGCCTGCCGCGACCTATGTCTTCAAGCACGCCCTGGTGCGCGATGCCGCCTACGAAAGCCTGCTCAAGCGGCGCCGCCAGGAGCTGCACGCGCGGATTGCCACATCGATCGAAGCGCTCTTTCCGCAACTTGTCGAAGCACAGCCGGAGCTGGTCGCTCGTCACTTTGGCGAGGCGGGATTGGCCGAGAAGGCCATTCCATACTGGCTGAGGGCCGGCCGCCTCGCAGCCGCCCGATCGGCGAATATGGAGGCAATTGCCCATCTGAGATCGGGGCTCGAGTGCGCCCAAGCACTTCCTGCTGGAGCATCACGCTCGCGCTTCGAGATGCCCTGCAGCTTGGGCTTGGCGGCCCGCTGATTGCAACAAAAGGATCTGCTTCGCGCGAGGCAGAAGCGGCGTTCCAGCGCGCACACGAGCTCAGCCGCGAGCTGCAGAGCGAGGCTGATCTCTCCGCCGCGTTGAAGGGGCTTGGCCACGTCTACCACGTGCGCGCCAACCTGCGCGAGGTCACAAGCCTCGTCGAGGAGACGGAGGCGCTAGCGAAACGAAGCGGTGATCCCGTGCGTCAAGCCGAAGCCGATCATCTTGCGGGAGTGCTCTCATTCCACCTCGGCCAGTTTCAATTCTCGCGCGACCGGTTCGAGAGAAGCGCACAAGCCGGCGAATACCGCGGTCGCTATTATTCCGAGGTCTACGGAATTGATATGAGCGTATTCTGCCGCGCCTACATGAGCCATTGCGATTGGCATCTCGGCTATCCCGTTCGTAGCCTTGGGATTGCTGAGAAAGGGCTCGCCGTCGCGCGTGAGATTTCACATCCATTCAGCATCGCGCTCGCGCTCAACTATCTGGCGATGCTATATCAATTCCGGCAAGAGCCCGATGCCGCACTGAAAGCAGCTGCAGTGTCACGCGACATCTGCACCGAGTACCGCTTCGACTACTATGGCGCATGGGCCAGCCTCGTTCGCGCCTGGGCGATCGCTGAATCCGGCAGGCTTGAGGAAGGTCTTGCCGACTTTGATGCTGGGCTTGAGGATTTCCGACGTACAAGTGCGGGGCTACGTATTCCGCACCATCTTGGCTTGCTCGCGGCGCTTCATCGCAAGGCTGGAAACGCCATGGCCGGGCTTCGGGTCATCGACGAAGCGGTAGCAATTGCGGACGCCAGTCTCGAGAGCTGGTGCGCCGTCGAACTTCACCGGGAGCGCGGTGAACTGCTGTTGCTGGCAGCCGGGGAGGAGGCCGAAAATCAAGCGGACGCGGAGTTCGAGGCCGCGAGTGAAATTGCCGCTGCCCAGGGTGCAAGGCTGCCCGAGCTTCGCGCAAGCGTTGCGCGCGCCAGACTCCAGGCGGCACGCGGCATGCGGCGAGAGGCGCGCGACGCTCTTGTGCCGATCTACAGCTGGTTCAGCGAGGGCTTGGAAACACGCGATCTCGTGGAAGCTCGCAAGTTGCTGGCAGACCTGTGACGAAGTTGCCGCAATAACGCCCCATCTCCCGTCCGCTAGCGCGCCGCGCCATCGTTCTGCGATGCGGTGATCAGTTCGGTAAGGGTTGTGCGCTGACCTGGGTTGAGCAGCAATCGGAGAAGATTTCATCCCCGGCTGTCGCTCGGCGAGATGACAAAACGGGCTTTCCGCACGGCCTGGAGCCGGACCGGCCCGCCCCGGCAGTGCCGGGCAACCTTCCGCGCTTAATGAACGCTTAACGCTTTTGCGCAACAGATAGATCACCAGCGCGGAATTAGTCCTAGTTACGATTGCGAGCCGAGTTCCCGAGGAGGGGAATCGGATGGGACTGCTTTTTGTTGGAGTGCTGGCAGGAATTCTGGTCGGCTTTGGCTGGTTCGCGCCGTCCCGAGGATATTTCCTTGGGTGTGCGGCGCGACCCTGTTTCGACAGGGTTGCAGTCGCCCGACCCGCAGAGCCAACGCCGGCGGCGTTGGCGCCAACTCCTGCGATTGTCAAATCGAATTCTGCAACCTCGGCAAAGTCCGGCAAGAGGCCATCCCCGAAGAGACGCGGATCGGCCGATCTCGCCAAGGCGGCCGCCCCGCGCACGAGGATCAGCGACCCGGCGCCCGAACGCCCGGCGGCAAGGTCAGATACTGTCCTGGACAGGGCAAAGGTCACGATCGCATCGAAGATGGACGATCCAGGATCGGCCGAGTTCAGCGATATGAAGCGCGCAATGCGATTGAACATGTTTGGGCGCGCTGTGGATACGATTTGCGGTCGTGTGAAAGGAAGAAACGCGTCAGGCGGCGAGACTGGAGAGAAACCGTTTCTTTATCTCGTGAAGGAGGACGAAGCATACGTCGTCGACGGCAAGTCGGGGTCGGCGGCGTCAACCGCGTATCGAAATATCTGCAATTGAGGGGATGCGTCGACCGCGCCACGGTGCGGCACGCGTCCATGTGATTTGAGCGGAAAGAACTTCCACCCGGGCGTCAGACTATTCCGCAGTGGATACGATCCTAATGTTGGCACTGCGCGTGACGATGCATTCAGGATGAATGCCGCAACGGGAATACACAGCACGGATCGTGGGACTGTGGCAGAGATTCTTTTCATTCCGAGGAAATCATGGATGACCTAACCAACTTCTCAAAACGGCTCAATGGATCGCTTCACTTGCCGGTTCTGGTGATCATCGAGCCCCTTCTATTGCCTCGCACATGCATTCTGAACGTCTTCAGGCGGGAATTGGCCGAATTCGAGATCCTTGACATGGCAACGGTCCAAAGCCTGGACAGCGCGTCAGCTCGCGATGTTCGTCTGGTGTTGCTGAGTATCGCGGACAAGCCTATCGGCGATCCCTCGGTTGAGGACGATCTCGCCTTCGTCGCGGAGTGCTGTCCCAACGCGGCCGTTGCAATCCTGTCAAACCATGACGACGAGCCGACCGCGCAGGCCGCGATGCAGCGGGGTGTGCGCGGTTTTCTCCCCACCTCGCTGCCAATAGAGGTCGTCATCGCCGGCCTGCGCCTTGTTCTTGTCGGAGGCTGCTACAGGCCGTTGCCGGTCGCTGGAATAAACAGGATACCGGGTTTCGAGCCACCGGATGCGCGTCGGCTTGCGTCCGCATATCTGACGAACGAAGCAGCCAGGGCGGCTATCGACAGGAGCTTGACCGATTTCACGCCTCGAGAGCAGCAGGTTCTGGCGGAACTGGAGCTCGGCCTGCCCAACAAGCTGATCGCCGCCAAAATGAACCTCTCGGAAAGCACCGTTAAAATGCACATTCAGCATATCATGAGGAAATGTGCCGCTCACAATCGCACGGAAGCGGTCCTCCGCTGGCGTGGCCGGTTGCCCGCGCAGAGTCGTGATCACGATGCGGGCGCAGCCTCAACGCCGGAGACCTAATCAGGCGGAGCTGGATCAATCCTCTCTGAATGCACCGCGGAAGCTGTCGAGCAGGGGGCTCAGCGCGTAAAGGGCAACGGTGCCGCGCCCCGTGGTGATGAACACTTGAACGGGCATGCCGGGAACGATCCGGATGCCGTTTGCAGCCATCTGGGCGTCGTCGATCCGAATCCTGGTCGCGTAGTATGGCTGGTCGGTACGCTTGTCGAGGAGCCGGTCTGCGGATACGTGCACGACGGTTCCCTTTAGGCGCGGCACGCGACGCTGATTGTACGGTACGAGATGCACCTCGGCATTGAGGCCGGGATGAACCACGTCGATGTCCTCCGGCCGCAGGCGGGCGGTCACGATGAGGCGGTCTTGCCGGGGCACCAGGTCCATGAGCGGAGCGCCAGCCCCGATGACGCCGCCGGTCGTATGAATCCGCAGATCAGTTATCACGCCGTCCTCGGGCGCCTTGACCTCCGTTCGGGTTAGTTGGTCCCTGGCCGCAAGCAACCGTTCGCGGAGTTGAAATATCTGGTTCTGTGCTTCGCGAAGCGATTGTGCGATCTCGTTCTGCCTTTCGCTCTCGAGCTTGAACAAATTTGCCCGCGACTCGTTGATGACCTGCCCGGCGCGAGAAATCTGCGCCGCGATCTCACCACGGCGCCCCTCAACGTCGGCCAGTTCACGCTGCAGATTCAGAAGCCGTGGCCGCCGTTCGAGTCCTTTGTTGACGAGGGTCGTGACCATATCGAGTTCTTCCCGGACGATGTCGCTTCGCTGCCCGGTGGCGCTCTCCTGAGCCTTGAGACCTTCGATCTCCTTCTCGACCTGATGCCTCCGCTCGCGAATGACCGCAAGCTGCGACTCGTGAACCTGCCGGCGTGCCTGGAAAATGAACTGCTGCGCCGACAGCGCAGCGGCCGCCGCCCCATTCTGTTGGCTGTCCTGGTCCAGCGTGCTCGGGACTGCGATCCTCTCAAATCTCTCCTGCTCGGCCTGAAGTCGCGCGGCACGAGCAATTGCATCCCACAACTGGCCCTGAAGACTTTGCACCTCCGAATCGGCGCGAGTGTCGTCCAGCGTGATCAGTGTTTGCCCGCTTCGCACGACATCGCCGTCGGAAACCAAGATGCTCCTGACGATACCGCCTTCCAGATGCTGGATCGTCTTGCGGTTCGATTCCGATTCCACGACGCCAGACGCGATTGCGGCGCTCTCAAGTGGCGCGAAGCTCGCCCATGTGCCAAGCCCAAGCATGAAGCCGAGCACCAGCAGATTGCCCGCGAGGGTGATCCCGCGAAGCCTGGCGCGCGGAGAGACCGGTGTGGGGGTCGAGCACCATGGAAATTCGAGAGGCTCGAAATCGTCGATTGCGGTAACAACGCCCCCAAGTCGCCCGGCGAGCGGGGGGCGTACGGGTGTTCGCGTGATCTGGTCCCAGATCATGGGAAGTTGCGAGACCGCGGGAAGCTTCCAGCTTGTGGGAAAATGCCAGATCATGGCGCAACTTGCGACCTAACCTGGGGCCGAGCCAAGTGCCGTTCAAAGATTTCCTCGCTGTCGCCGAACGCGACGACCGCACCGCCTTCCATGATGGCGATCTTGTCCGTGGCTGCGAGGAGACCCATCCGGTGAGTGACGACGACCAGGACGACATTTTCGCGCTTCATGCGCTCGATGGCATCCAGCAGCATTCGCTCGCCCCCGTAGTCGAGGCTGGCGTTCGGCTCGTCTAGAACAACGAGGCGCGGACTGCCGAAAAAGGCTCGGGCCAGACCGAGGCGCTGCCGATATCCGCGCGAGAATGAGTTTTCACTGTGAACCACTGTGTCGTACCCGAGCGGTAGGCGCATGATCGCCTCATGGATTCCGACGAGCTTGGCCGCATCGACGACCTTCCGCCGATCGACGGCATCAAGCCGCGCGATGATGTCGTTTATGGTGTCGCCGAGCAGATTGATGTCCTGGGGCAGATATCCCAGATGTTGGCCGCTTCGTTGCTCGCGAAGCAGCGAGACGTCGGTACTGTCGAGGCGGACACCGCCATGCGTTGGCATCGACAGCCCGGCGATCACTTGGCCAAGCAGGGACTTGCCAGAACCGGACGGACCGATAATGCCAAGGCACTCTCCGGGCGCGAGGCTGAACGAGACATCTTTCAGCAGAAAGTGGTCGGGCCCCGGTAGCTTTACGCCAACATTGTCAACGACGAGACCGTTCCGCGCTTGTCGCGGCGAGATCTCCGTATCCTGCTGCTCGGTGGCGGGGAATGCGGCGAGAAGAGCGCCGAGCCGCTGACAGGCACTCACGGCCGTAACGAGCGATTTCCAGCCTGCGATTGCACTCTCGACTGGCGCGAGCGCCCGGCTGAACATCAGCGTAGAGGCAAAGATGATCGCCGGACTTTTCCCGTGATCAAGGACGAGCCACGCGGCTGCTCCCATGATCAGGACTTGCGACAGCGCGCGGACCGGTTTGGTGGCCAACATCACGATCTCGCCTCGGCGGAGTGCCTCGTCGTGCTCTCTGCGGGCGTCCTCCGCGTCGTGGTAGATCGCTCGCGCTGCACTCTCGAACATTCCCATGGCGCGGATCATGTGGACGTTGCCGGCGGCAGCCTGAAGGCGGCCGTAGCTTCTGGACAGCGCAGCGCTGGATTTGAGCAGAACGTTCTCGGTCACCAGATCTCCGACAACCGTGAGAGCGAATAGGAAGGCCACGCAGCAGGCGCCCACCACGCCAAGCAGGGGATGGATCAGAAAGAGGACCAGGAGGAACAGGGGCGCCCAGAGCGCGTCGAACAGCATCGGACATGCGCCGGATTCCACGGACTGGCGCAGGATCGTGAGATCCCGATATGCGTCCGAGGCCCGCGTCCAATCGCTGCGAAGCGCGGATTCGAGGCTGGCCGAAAGCACGCAAGCACGAAGCCGATCGTCGAGCCAGGAGCCAAGCCGGCCCAGGACAGCACGCCGCAATGCATCGAACACGCCGCCGACCACGACCGTGATCGCGACAATGAGCGTGAGCAGAAGCAGTGTGTCGCCGCTCCGGCTCGACAAAACCCTGTCGTAGATCTGAAGAAGGTAGATGGAGGGCGCAAACAGAAGCAAATTGTAGCTGCAACTATATGCGAATACGAGACCAAGCGGTCCCGCACAGGACCAGAGGGCCGCGTGCAGCGGCGTACGGATTGGCGGCAGGATGGGCAATCGAGTGGGCGGCACCAGCATGATCGTCACCGCCTGAAATCGAGGTCCGGCGCACTTGCCCGACGGCCAATGCAATCTGGCAACGGCATCACGGGGACATTGACGTGAAATCCAGGACCGGCGGCAGTGGCCGCCGGTCCCGCCAGTCGGACGAGCCGCTGGTCAGAGCGTATCGAGATGGAAGGTCACTCCTCCACCCCACGCGAAGTTGCCGTCTCCGCCATCGCCGCCGATGCCAGCCACGACTTCCTGGTGCTGGTCCACAATGAGCTTGTTGATCTGGGTGGCATCCGTATTGGCGTATACCTTGGAGGTATCGTGGCCGCTGTAGGATTTCTGGCTTCCATTCGACTCGGCGTCTCCGCCATGGGCCTTGGAAAACCATGAGGCCTTGGTGTTTGCGCCCCCGGCGTCCCAATCCGCCGTCTGTTTGACGTGATCGCCGGTGTTCACATGCACATCGGCACCGTCGGCTTTGTTGGTTGGATCGAAGTTGAGAGTCGGCTTGCTGATGATGGCTCCCTTGAAATTACCGTCGCCGCCATTTCCGGCACTTTGACCACCGGTGTTGATCGATTTGAAGTCGATCGTATCCGTGATGTTGATTGCCTTTGGCATCATTTGAGGCCTCCGTCATTCTGTTGGCTGTCGTGCAACATCCATCCCGATCAGGCGGACGCGCGCGGCAAGTCTGATCCGCCCGTGCGCGAGTGCGATAGATGTCAAATCGGATACAATCCGGCTTTGTCGGCCTACGTACGAAAGTACGCCATCCGTCAGGCGAGGGTGCCTCTACGCGGGGCTTTGCAGGCGAGGAGTGGCAACTGCACGTGCCGCGATGCGATCGATCATGCAAGCAGTACGAAGCGTCGCGCTATGCCAGCAGGTGAAGATCTGACAAGAGATGCGCGGCATCGTCAGCAAGCGCAAGATTGCCGTAGCCGCCGTCCCCGCCAACTCCGGCGATCTGAACCGCACTCTGGTCGATGTGCACGTTGTTGACCTGATCGGCCACGGCCGTCGAATGTGGACCTGCGATGGCTATGTTAATGGGCGCATAGATCGCGACGCTGACATCGATCAGACTGCCGGCAAAATAGCCGTTGCCGCCATTGCCTGCGCTGTTCGAGCCGGTCGCGATCGTGTCGGAGCCGCCCCACAGATTATGGGAGAGAAGGTTTGCGTGGCCGCCCGCTGCGGCGTTGTCGTTGCCGCCGTGTCCGCCAACGCCGGCGATCTGAACCGCGGATTGATCCACGGAAACATCATTTGTCTGGACCGCGTAAGCGCTGGAGCCATAGCCAGCGATCGCGATGTTGATCGGATTGTACAGCACGAACGAGGTATGGACGAGCTCCCCGTAAAACGCGCCGTCCCCGCCATTGCCGGCCTGGCTCCCGCCGGCTTGAACGTCCCAGGCGCTCACTTCGTTGCTTGATCCCCAGCTAGGGTCGAGCGTGAGGATGCTACCGCCGGCGGCCACATTGCCATTTCCGCCATTTCCGCCGACGCCCGCGATCTGCGTGACCGATTGATCGATGTCGACCGTGTTCGATTGACTTGCATGAGCAGAGCCGCCCGAGCTCGCCAACGCAATGTTTATCGGATGATAGATCACCACAGGAGCGTCCACCAACGCACCGGAGAAATAGCCGCTGCCGCCGTTACCGGCACTGTTGTCGCCGCTGGCGATCACATTCGTCCAAGAGGAAGTACTGACGCTCCCCCCCGATGCAATATTTTCACTGCCGCCATGTCCGCCGACGCCGGCGATCTGAAAGGCGGATTGATCGACGTTCAAATTGTTGGACTGGTTGGCCAGAGCGACCGAGCCGTATCCTGAACTCACCGAGATGTTGATCGGCTCATAGATCAGCAAAGACGCGTGAACGATGCCGCCGTAGAAGTAGCCGTGTCCGCTGTTCCCAGCCGTGTTCGTTCCACTCTCGACTGTGGCGGCGCCCATCCCGAAATGGTATGCGCCGGAAGCCGACTCGGTGGCCCAAGGATTCTGGCCCGCCGCAGTGTGGTGGCCGAACTGACCCACCGATGTGGTGAGATGCTCGAATTGAATTGGGCCAGAGTCATGGGGCAGGGCATGAGCGCTCGCGGGATGCGCTCCATGGCCCGCAAACGGGTTTGGACCATGGACTTTGACGCCACTGTCAATCAGGTGCGGGGCACGCGGTGCCGGACCGGAGTCGTCGTCACCATCGTAGCCATGGTGGCGATGGGAGGCGTGATGCAGCCGGATTCCGTCCGACACTCGTGAAAAATCCATTGTAGCCTCCCTCATCACGATCGCTCCGCGCAATCGGAGGGGTTCTGCACTCGGGACAGAATGTCATCCTGGGAAGATCGAAAGCCCAGTCGTCAGTTCGGATATAGCGCTTCGGCTGGTAGCCGTAACATCGGCTACATCCGTTCGAACGAGGCTACAGCCTTTGTAACTTTTGGGGCGGCCGATGCTAAAAGTGCGACCTGGGGGAGGGCCGCTCTTGGCGCCAAAGCGGACGTCCGGTCAGACCCGCGCGCCGGAGTGTCGACGTGCAAGTAGAATTGCGTAGGCGGCGGTCCAGGCGCTGATGCTGGTGGTTGAGCGCGGCGGCTTGAGAGCGCATTGCGGCGCGGTTGGCGCAAAAGCTCTGCTTCGATCGGTTTGCCTATCTGCACTTGACCGGAGACACTCCCGTGCTGATCTCGTCCCACCTGAAATCCTGGGCCAGCCAGCAGAAGAAGAAAGGGCGAGCGAGGAGTTCACTTATACTCAGTTGGCGAGATGAGTATAAGCGGGCTGGGGATGTCGCCCTATCGCCGCCATTGTGTGGAGCTTTCGAGCCCGCAGATTTTGTCGAGCAGCCCATTTTGAAGTTTCGTCCAATGTGAGCTGGCTGCTCACCTTCTGTTGATGTGTTGGACCATTGCTGCTGAAGCTGGCCCAAGCTTGTTCCCGTTGCTGCAATCGTGACCGATATTTCTCTCTTTCGCCGACTGCCGTGTACAAATCGATTGCGCGGAAATGCGTCTTGAGAATGATGCCGTGAACCGTTAGGAGGTGCGACTAGCACGCTCAAGCTTCAGGTCATCTCGCTATCTCTTTTCCGTGGCTCCCATGATGGATCGGAGCGTGAGTTCAAGTCCTTCAATAGCTTAGAGGCCGCGTGTGCACGACGTGTGCACCGGGAGATCAAGAAAAATCGCAAGAGAGGCAACGCCAACGGCACTTGGGCGTGGTCTCCGCCTTCATTGCCACCGCCTTTGCTCAGGACGACGCCGAAGCGGCACGCGCAATGGCGGCGCATTGCCGACCAACTGCGTCCCAAACTGCCGAAGCTCGCGGCCTTCCTTGACGAGGCCGAGACCGACGTGCTGGCCTACATGAGCTTCCCCGCCGCGCACCGCGCCAAGCTGCACTCGACCAATCCACTCGAACGGGTCAATGGTGAGATCAAACGGCGGACCGAAGTGGTCGGCATCTTCCCAAATGAGGACGCCATCACCCGCCTGATCGGCGCCATCCTGCTCGAACAGAACGACGAGTGGGCGGTTCAACGGGGTCGCTACACGACACTGGAAACGATCGCCCTGTTGGGCGAGATCCCGCCGTCAGCTTTCCGGCAATTGCCAGCTGACCGATCCGGCCATGCCGGCGAGCGCGGTCACCCGCACTCAGCTACACCACGCCGCGGGGCACGATCTGCCGGGTGTGAACCAATCATCGATCAGCCGGTTATCCCGGCATGTATCGCCTTTGGTATTTGGTCGCCTTCCTTGCCGTCACCGCGACCGTTTTTGGTGCCTTGGTAGGGTTCGATAAGTTTCTCGGCAGCTAGAAGGCCGCCCGTTCTTCAGCCTGATAATTCAGCTTCTGGCCGATTCCGTTGAAAAAGGCCGGTAGTATTTCGTTGTAATAGCTCCGTCGCGACGTGGCCGGAACTGCTCTTGCTGACCCTATGCGAGCGTCGGGGTGGGCATCGGGATCAGCTTGGCCATCTTTCGAAGGTTTTGGGCGGTGGCTGCGAGGATGAACTCGTCGCGCGCGCCGTTTGGACCTCGTAAACGCAAACGGTCGAGCTTGAGAATGCGCTTGAGGTGCGCGAACAACATCTCGATTTTCTTGCGAAACCGGCGCGAGGTGCCTCCCTCCCACGATCTCGCGATCTGGCGCGCCATGTCGCGAGCGCCCTCGTAGATCGAGCGGGGCACTCTCCGTGAAGCCTGCTTGGGGCAGCATCGGGGCTTCAATGCGCATCGATCACAATCGCGCTTGCTGGCGAGGTAAAGCATGGTGGCACCATCATTCACCAACGTTCCGGTCGTGGTAAGAATTTTGCCACCAGGGCAACGATAGATGTCCCCAGCATGGTCATAGGTGAAGTCGTCGCGCGAGAAGATCCCGTCTGTGCGGGCCGACTTGTCGAAGACTGTAACGTGCGGTTCGATCCCGTGCTCATAGACCAGCCAGGCGAGCATCTCGGCCGAGCCATAGCCGCTGTCACCGAGCAGCCGGCTCGGATAGAGATCAAACCGCTCCAGCGAGCGCTCAATCATGCGCTTGGCGGCCAATACCTCCGCCTGCCGGATTGCCGTCGTTGCCTCAACATCGATGATGATCGCGTTCTCGATGTCGACCAGATAGTTCGTCGAATAGGCAAAAAACGCTTGGCCGCCGTGCGCCCCCGTCCAGCGCGCCGCCGGATCGGAAGGCGATACGAACTTCGGGGTAACCTCGGTCGCGGCTCCGAAAGCGGCATCATCAAGGACAGCCAGATATTCATCGATTGCTCGGCTGGCAGCCTCCGGCGGAAGTCCCTTATCGCCTTCGATCCCCTTCTGCCGATTGGCATCGGCCTTGATTAGGCTCGCATCGACTGCAAATCCCTCACCGCCGACCAGTCGTTCCTCGATGCAGCGACGCAAGACGCTCTCGAACACGCGACGGAAGAGGTCGCTCTGCCGGAAGCGGCCGTGCCTGTTCTTGGAGAATGTCGAGTGATCCGGCACCGCCCCGTCTAGACCGAGCCGGCAGAACCACCTGTAGGCCAAATTGAGGTGGACCTCATCGCACAGGCGCCGCTCCGATCGGATGCCGAAGCAGTAACCGATCAGGAGCATCCGGATCGTCAGCTCGGGATCGATCGAAGGCCGACCGATGCTGCTGTAGAAAGGCGCCAGGTCCCGCCGGACCTGTTCAAGATCGACAAACCTGTCGATCGACCGCAGCAAGTGATCAGTCGGGATATGTCTTTCCAGCGAGAACTCATAGAACAACGCGGTCTGTTCGACTTGCCGATGCCCCATCATGATCTTCAGTCCTGCCAATTAGACAGACTGAATCACTGATATCTCTGCGTCGCAACAGCCGCCTTTTTCAACAGAATCGGCCCAAAGCAGGCTGCAATGGAGGGGTAGAGCATGTCTGCTCTGCCCAATCAGTTCAGACGCTGCTCTGCTATTGCGAGCGCGTTGTCAAATTCAATTCCGAGGTACCGGACGGTGCTCTCGATTGTACGGTGCTCTCGATTGTGGTGTGCCCCCCGAAGCCGCTGCATGGCTCGCAAAGGTCATTCTCTCGCCCCATCGGCCGCACTTAGGCCCAATTCGATCCGCGGAAAAGGCAATTGACCGAAGCGGACCTTCAGAACCGAGCTGCTATTGTCAACCGCACGGCGCGCGGCTCGGCGGGGTGAATATGGCGATCGGCGAACCCCCCGATCGGTTCGCTCGGTAGGCGCGACAGGTAATAGTATTCGATTTGATTGGTCTGCGTGTTGAAGAGATTGAGCACGTCGAGCTGCAGCTTCACGCCGTTTTCAAATCGATACCCCGCGCGGGCATTGAAAATCAGCGACGACAGCGATCGCACGCTGTCATCTTCGATCAGCGGACGCGGGCCGAAATAGCGCGCTTTGAGTGCCCCGAACCAACCGGTCTCGCTGCCAAAAGTAACTGCGCCACTCGCCACCCAAGCCGGTGCACCGGGAATGCGATCGCCTGCGGGATCGAAATCGGTGAAACGCGCGCGGGTATAGGCAACGTCGAGATCGAACGCCAGCCACGGCACCGGCTTGTATTTGTTCGTCCATTCCACGCCGACGCGACGGCTCGGCCGGCTCGGCTCGGTCGTACCGGCATCGCCGACGAACAGCAGTTCCGAATCGAAATCGAGCGCGAAGACCGCAACCGAGCTGGTGAGGCCTTCGATCGCCCTGGTGCGGATGCCGAGTTCGGCGCCGCGCGAGCGCACCAGGAGCGGCACGCGCTCGAGCGGCGTCACCCTGTCGTTTGGATCGACTGTGATGGTCGCGCCTCTGATATCATTGCTGTGCAGGCCATAGCCGGCATTGCCAAAGAATTCGGTCTTGAACCAGGGCCCGAGCACGATGCCGGCCTTCGGGCTTGCCATCGTCGCCTGTGCATTTCCGGAATTTTGTGACGTGTCGCTCAGCACGTGTCCGGCAAAGATGTCCTCGCGGAGGCCGATGGTCGTGTGCAGCCAGTCGTTCCAGTGCGTGGTGCTGTCCGTCCAGATGCCGACGTTGCCTTCCTGCACGCGATCGTCGCGAACGGTCGAGAGCAAATTGCGCTGTTCGGTCTTGAATAGGCCGACATGGATGTCGTCGTAGCGGCTCTGCACGCCAACACGGGTTTGCGTCACCAAGCCGCCAAACCGCCAGTCGAAGGCGTGCCGCGCATCGAAGCCGCCGAAGGTACGGCGATCGAGCTGGTTGAACTGGTCGCCATTGACGGGATTGTCGAGGAAGTAAGTGAAATTGTTGAAGAGCTGCAGATCCGAGCGCACGACATAGGCGCTTATCCTGCTCTGCCCATACGCGCTCGACTGCGCCCAATTGCCGGATAGGCTGAAGCGGCTGGAGCTGCCGCCGTCGGTCGGATCGAGTGTGCCGAAACGGCTGATGATGCCCTGGTCGACGGCGCGCTGCGCGACCTGGTCAGTCGAATTCCAGCCGTTGGAATAGGCCATTCCCGTGAACGTGAATCCGTCGGTGGCGGTGCCCTGGCTATAGCGCAGCACGCCGTTGATCTTGCGTACGTCGTCCGGCAACTCCCAAGGGCCATCGTATTTGGTGGCCTCGATCGCCGTGAGTAGCGTGCCCTCGCCGACGACGATCGAGCCTGCCGCCAATCCACGGCGATAGCCAAAACTGCCAAATGTCATCTCCGCGATATTCTTCGGCAGCTTGTTGAGGTAGTCGATTGCCACCGCGCCGGCGGAGCCGAAATCGCCCACATCGGCGAAGTACGGACCCTTGCGGACATTGACCGACTGGATCAGCTCGGGAATGAGGAAGTTGATGTCGGCATAGCCCTGCCCATGGCCGTGCGTCGGCATGTTGACCGGCATACCATCGACGCTGATGGCGAGATCGGTGCCGTGGTCGAGATTGAAGCCGCGCAGGAAATACTGATTGGCTTTGCCCTCGCCGGAATGCTGGGTGACGATCAGGCCGGGCACGACTTCCAAGGCCTCGCCGACCCGCGCGAACGGCACCGCGTTGACTTCCGCGCCGCTGATCTTCATGGCGCTGGCGGCCGTGGGCTGCAGGGCAGCGGTCTTGTCGGATGAATCGCCGGCAGTGACGCCGTTGGCGCCGACTGCAACTGGCAGTTCGGACCGGGCAGTGGTCGCGCGCTGCGCCCCGCGATTTTGGACCCGTTTGGGCCGGACGACCCGATTGGGCTGCACACCGGGTGCAGTGACGGTGATGGGCGGAAGCTGATTGGAATTACCTGTTGTGGCTACTTCGTGCGCCACTGCCGGGAGCGAGCACATGACGGACGAGGTGGTGGCGGCAAATATCCGCAACAACAAGGCCCCACGCACTGACACGTCCCCGCACAATACCTGGTACAGTCGCTGACCACTGCACGCACCCAAGCCGACCCACTCACGTAGCAAGCCGGTATGACGATTCAACAACAATGTCATACAAGAACTTGCCACCACGATCCAGGACGACCCGCTCGCGAGGATCGATGCGCCAGCAAAGGCGGGCGGCTGCGGATGGCTGCGCGTTACCAGTTAGCTCGCTGCCTAACGACGCGGAGCACTCTCTCAGGCTCGCGTGTCCGTACCAACGACCGACTCAGGAAGCGAACGCGAGTCCGGTCATCATTAAACCGATTGCGGCGACCCAGCCGCCGAACGCGCGAACCGCGATCGTGCGCCATGCGATTGGGCCGGCGCTAGCCGGTCGCTGGAAAGCGAGCGTGAGGGCCATTATCAATGTGGTGACCGCGTAACCCGCACTGGCCAATCCTGCCGCGAACAGCAGCCGATTGGTTTCCGGCTCGAGATTGCTTGCATTCGCCGCGCCGCGTGTCGCTGCCAATGCGAAAGCGATGACGCACAAGAGCGTTGCTGGAACCGGCGTCGCCGCCGCCAGCAGCAGTCCCGTGAGCAGAATCATTGCTGCGGGCAGGGCCGACGACTCGGACAACACGAATCCGAGGCCCGCAACAAGGTAAAGTCCGGCGAGCAGCCCCAGAGGAAACACCAGGACAAGCCACCGTCCTTTCGAAGCTCCGAGCGAGCCTCCGAGAACTCCGATCGCCAGCCAAAGGATGATGTCATGGAGATCGGTGAAAGGATGCACGGCACCGACGTAGAAATCGCCAAGTCGCGCGGCAATGACGTGCGCTTCCGATGCGGTTGTGGAGGCAAACAGCGTCGCAGCCGTGATCCCAGCACCGCCGAGCCGAATCTTCATGCAGTGGCTCCCAGAGTATGCACGAGGAAGTAGCATCCGAGCGCTGCAATGACCGCGCCGAGAGCCTGAACAACGCGCGCTCCGGCGGGCCAACGCGTCAGGATTCCAATTACAATTCCACAGAGGTGGAGCATGCCCGTGGCAACGACAAAGCCGATGCCGTAGGCCAGCGGGTTGGCCGAGCCCGGAAGCTCGACCCCGTGCGCGTGCCCGTGAAAGATCGCGAATACGGCAACCACCGCAGCCGCGACGGAAAACGGCAGCTTCAGACGCATCGCGACCACCGCACCCAGCGCGAGCGCAGACAGCGCGATCACGATCTCGGGCACCGGCAGCGGAATTTTCAGCACCCCCACGACGCCGCCCAGCGCCATCACGAGCGGAAAGGTGATGGGAAGTACCCAGATCGCCGGCGCGCCGAGTTGCGCTCCCCAGATTCCGACTGCGACCATCGCAACCAGATGGTCCATCCCCGTCAATGGATGCAGCAGCCCACTGACCAAGCCGCCCTGCACGCCGGTTTGCTCGTGCGCGAGAGCGGGTTCTGCGAGGCAGAGCGCGGCAAGCGCAGCCAGGCACGTTATGATGCGCGGTGACATGAGCTTACTCCTTGCTCTCACATGGCCGCAAGCACGCGCGCAAGACGGCCGAAGAACCAGAACATCGAAACGGTACCGATGGCGTAGGCCGGGAGAGCGTCTCCCCAGCGTGGCAAGACGGCGCCGAGTCGCCGATGCGCCCAGATCAACGCGAGCACAAGCAGCACAAAGGCAAGCTGGCCGATCTCCACGCCGACATTGAAGAAGAGCAGCGCCGCCGGCAGGAGACGGCTTTCGAGCCCAAGTCCTGCCAGAGCGCCAGCGAACCCGATGCCGTGAACCAGCCCGAACGCAAATGCGACGCCCCACGGATGGCGAGCGGTAAGGCCGATCTCTCCACGCTGTTGCTTGACGATTTCGACTGCGAGAAACGCGATGCTTAATGCGATGCAAGCGTTGAGTGAGCGTTCCGGCACGCCGATCAGGCCGAAAGCCGCCGCAGCAAGCGAAGCGCTGTGTCCGATTGTGAAGGCGGTGATCGTTTTCACCAGCCGCCATCCGCCGCCGACGATCCAGATCAGGCCCAACACGAACAACAGATGATCGGCTCCCAAAAGGATGTGATCGATTCCGTAGTTTACATAGCTCCTGGCGAGCTCGATCCAGGTCTGAAGCGTCGGTGCGCCAGTGCCGAGTACGGACACCACTGGATTCGCAGTCGAAATCGTGTAGCTGCGCGGCTCACCTTCGATCGGAATGATCTTGATCAGCACAGCCGACATGTTGGCGCCGAGGTTGGTGATGGTGATCGGGCCGACCAACCCTTTCTGGCCACAGTTCATCTCCGGCAGCTGGAGGAAGCAATGGGGCGGCACCCGCAGATCGACCCGCGCAGCGCCAATCGCCGGCTGCATGGTCCAGCGGCCGACGAACGCCCCCGGACGAACCTCGCGGAATTCGAGTACGCCGAGCGTTGCCTCATGCGCGCGGAGCGCGCAGGGTTGCACGAGCACGGCGAGCACGAGCAGCGCCAGCCGCAAATACCGGATCGCCATCACTGCTCGTACCGCACCTGATAGGAAGCCTTGAGCCGCTTGACAGCTTCCCAGGCGAGCTTGCGCGTTTCTTCCGTCTGCCAAATCCTGGCGGCCTCATCCCGCACCTTCTCGAGACTTGCAAGCGCCCCTTCACGCCGCGAGTCGAGGCGAACAACGTGCCAACCCTCCTTGGACCGCAACACCTTCCACTGCTCGTGCGGCATGCTCAGCAGCGCATCACGGAAATCCTCACCGAAGGATGCGGCCAAGCTGGCGACGGGCCGGGCGAGAATTGCGCGAGTTTGCTGCTGCAACTCCGCTGATTCGTGCTGTTGGACAATGTCGTCGAGCTGACGTTGCGCCGTGGTCTGATCAGTCGGCGGGGTGATGTAGAAGGAAACGCGTTCCGGCTCGTCGAAGCGGGTGTGATTTTCGGCAAACCATGCCTGCAGTTGCTCTTCGGTCGGTTTCGCGATCCGAATCTGATCGAAGATCAGCAACTGCATCTTGAACGCAATTCGGTCGCGGATCATCTCGTCGCCACGGTCCACGGCAAGCGCCTTGCCCTCGCGATAAAGGATTTCGCTCGCGACCCAGGCGTCAATCCGTTTCTGAAGCTGGTCGTCGGAAGGTGTGCGTTCTTTATCCTCGTCGAAGTTCTCGATGAAGGATTGGCGCAACGCCTTGGTAACGGTGATCACCTTTTCGTCCTTGGCGGCCGGATGCAGAGCGGCGTCGGCCGCGAAGATCATCCCTCCAAGCAGAGCGAAATGCAGTAGAGGTTCGCGCGATAGCCGCATGAGCGTTGAGATGATTGAGCGCGAATAACGCGTCACGCCCTGCGCAGCTTCCGCACTCTCGTGGTCTGAGCGTCCGGTCTGCAACATTTGAGAGGACTGCGCTTCAATCTGTGTCGCTGGTATTGACATAAAAGCTTTACATTCTCAGAGGGTGACTGGCGGCCCGCTAACAGTCGACAGAGCTCTCCATCTGTCATCCACAATCGTGTGTCTGGTGCAAGAGAAATTTACGGGCGGGAAGTGCCTGGGCTTCTGTGGGCGCTCTGCGCGCCAACACAAAACCTTCACGCAATTGTCTCTGAAGTCTGCTGTTGTCCGGACCGCAGAGAGTGCAATCAAATGCGGCGCGCTACGGCCGCTTGAGAGTCCTCCCTTCCTGCTGCACCGACGAAATTAAATCCGAAGAGGGGCGATAGATGTTTCCGTCTACCAAAGCGATTCTGTTGACCGCAGCATCGGCGTCATTGGCGCTAACCCAGGGCGCCGAAGCCCAGCAGTGGGGCAGCGATGGGCACAGAGGAAATCCTTATGTTGCCGGCGATATGCACAATCACAACACCTGCACGGACGGCTCGGTGTCCGCGGGCTATGCGATCGACCGCGCAGTCGCAAGAGGCGTTGCGGCCGGCGGTGGCAATAACTTCGATCTCGACTGGTTCACTCTCGGCAATCACGGCGGTTCGGGTAACCGCGACTGCCGCTTCAGCGACACGAGCGCCAATCTTCCGGGCGACACCACGAGGACCTGGAATCAGACGCTCGGCCAAACCATCGATGGCATCACGATTACCAGCTTGAAGGGCACGCCAAACGGCACCGGCAGCGATGCGAAGATGTGGCGCTGGCAGTCGATCCGGGAGGTAGAATATCCGATCATCGTCAATCGTACGCCGATGTACAACAAGGTGCTGATCGAGGGTCTCGAGTGGATCGCGCCTGGCCACGAACACGTCGACGTCGCGGTCATTGCCGGTCAGCACCCGAGGGGCCACGGCAATGCCGACAAAATGGCGGAATTCGAATATCGCTTCGACCGCGCCGATACCGACGCGATCGGTCTCGTGGACGGCGAAAACCAGCTCTGGCCCGGTAAGGACAACGTCAACAATACGGGCACGGCCGGTCACCAAAAGGCGCTGGAAGGCATCAAGTGGCTGCAGGCGAATTATCCGCTGCAATCCTATGTCATTCCCACCCACACCGAGCGTCAGGGACCGTTCAGCCCGACGGGCACCAAAGGCTACAACATCGAGCACTTCCGCAATTTCAACAATGCCGGACCGACCGTCGCGTTCGGCATCGAGTCGCCCGGTCACTTTGCCGAGGGCGGGCTCAACGGCGGATCCGGATCCTACGGGAGCGGTGCGGTCGGCGGCGGCACATACGGCATGGCGGGCATTTACACCGCGAAGGTAGGCGGACTCTGGGACGGCCTGCTGGGTGAAGGTCGCAACTTCTTCGTCTATGTAAGCTCCGACTGGCATAACCGCGGCGCGGGCGGGGCGCGCGACTCGTTCACGACGGCGGATTTTATTCCCGGCGAGTACACCAAGCTGTACGTTCCGAATGCCGGACATTTCTCGGCGCAGTCGGTCATCGACGGAATGCGTTCGGGCAACTCCTACTCGGTTAACGCCGAACTGATCGGCCCCGATCTGGTGTTCCGTGCACGAGCACGCGGCGAGGACTGGAAGGGCATGGGCGAAACGCTGGTCGTGAGGCCGGGCGATCGCGTGACGCTCGAGATGGCGATGACCATCCCCTCCAAGAACAACAGCCCCTACAGCTTTAACAATCCTCTGCTGGTGCCGGTGGGGATCAAGCAGCCACTCGACAAGCCGGCGCTCGATCACGTCGATCTGATCACGGGAGACATCACCGGCGTGATTGCACCGGGTGCTCCGGGGTACGCGGTTCCGAACGCGGCGGGCACGGCTGGTGCGTCGATCGTGTACAATCCGTCGGCGAAGATCGCGCAGCAGATCAATGCGACGCAGATGCATCGCGAACACGGTCGCGATGGTTCTGTCCGGCTGCGGTTCACGACGACGTTCACCGCTGGCCAGACTCCCTTCTATATCCGCGCACGCGGAACCAATATTCCGGTTGGCACCCCCAATGTCACGGACTCGGCAGGCAATCCGCTGCTCGACGCCAACAATGCACAGGTGAGCTGCACCGACCCGGCCTGTCCGGCACATTTGGAAGCGGTGAATGGCGTCAAGAAAGTGACCCACGACGTTCAGGCCTACTCGAACGTGTGGTTCTACGCCAATCCGATCTTCGTCCGTCCGGAGGGCTCGCCGAAGCTGCTGGTCGAGACCAACGCTGATCTGGCGCGCAGGCTGTCGCGTCGGGCCGATAACGGCCATGACGACGGTCACCACGACGGCCATCAGTAAGTGTACAACGAGGTCGTCCGGCGGGAAGCGATAGCTTCCCGTCGGAACCTTTGATTGCGAAATGTGCCACTCTTGCTTACGAATTGGTCTCTGCGCGCTGTGCCTTGTCATTGGCGCCAGTTGCGGCACGGCTGCGGCCGATGTTGCGCCAGGCGCGGACGAACCCACGCTGGAACATTGCAAGGCCGCGGTCGGTGAGGCGCGCACCTTGGCGGCAGGCTTACCCCAGGACAATCTCTCCCGTTACTTTGCCGAGCGTCACTTGCAGCAAGCCCTGGTTGAAGCCGGCAATGGTGAATTCGACGAGTGCCTCGAGATGGCCGCGCGTGCTGTTGAACAGGTCCGCGAACGGCGACACGACGTCCCGCCCGGCGAAAAGCTGAAAGTGCTCAAGCCCGACGAATAGGGAAGGCCTCGCAAATCCTGCTTGCTGTCATCGCGATGTCATCTTTGATCGCGCATTGTCGGCGCCGACCCAAGAATAGGTAGATTTGCGAAATGGATCAGATCGAGCCGCTTTTCCCGATCCCCTTGCTGCGTTCGCCGCGGCTGCTGCCGCAGGCGCTGAACGAAGCTGCAGTCGCGGCAATCCGCAGCGCGCGCATTGAGAACAACCTGCGCTCTGACCAGCTATTCCATACGCAGGTGGCCGATCCACGCGACAACAATCTGTTTCGCGAGATCGCTGAGCTGACCATTCCGAAACTGGCGGAGTTCGGCTACCTGCTGTTCGGCGAGAAGCTGCGCTGGACGGTCAAGGAGATGTGGACAAACATGCTGGAAAACGGCGGCAGTCAGGCACTGCATTCGCATGCCAACAGTTTTGTTTCCGGCATATTGTACCTCACGCCGTCGCACCCGGCCTGCAAGACGGTTTTCGTGCGGCCACCCGGCGGATCTGATTTCTCATTTCGCCACCACACGCGAACCGCCGCCATTGGACCTTTCAATGCCGGAAAATACGTGTTGCCGGAGGCCGAGCTGGGCGATCTCGTCCTATTCCCCAGCTATCTCTATCATGAGGTGCCAAGAAACCAGGGCGAGCAGCGCATCACCATAGCGTTCAACGCCATTCCCGACAGTCTGGATTGCTGGGGCTATCGCATCAACTTTGCACCGTGAGCCGGAGTTCGCTCCGGCGTGACGGCATCGGCATCCTCACTGTTGATGCTGAAGCGCCAGCAGCTCTCGCGCCTCGATACGTGAGGGCGCCGCCTTCTCGATTTCATGCAGCAGGCGTGTCGCCGCCGCCGGATCGGAGGCCATCAGCGATCGCGCCATCGCAATCAGCGGACGGTAGGCGGGCTCGAACTCCGGGCTAAGACGCACCGCGTTCAACAAGCCCGGAGTTGCTGCCGTGATCAGCGCCGCGCCGCGAGGATCTCCCGGCAGCGTTGCGCCGGCCTCAAGGAAGCGGTCGCGCGCGCGCCAATACGCGAGCAGGCGCGGGCCTAGCGCGTCACGACTTGACAAAGGCAAGAGCTCGGCCGGATCGGGCTGCATCGCCTCGATCACTGCAAGCAGCAATTTCCACGGTGGCTCCGTCAAGGCCTTTACGTTGCGGTTTGCGTCGAATGTGACGAAGGGGCGATCGTCGGTGTTCCGAGGTCCTGAGCCAGCGAAGGCAGACAGCGCGCGTGGTCCTCCGAGATATTGGCCAAGCAAATCCATGTCGGTCTCAAATCCGATCTGTCGCGCCATGGGTGCGATGGAGGATTTGGCGAGCCTCTGATCAAGCATACTCAGGTCGGGGCCGATGCCGCCGCGAGGGCCGATCAGGGCGAGCATCGGCGTGCGCACACTGTAGTGGTTGAGCCATGCCGATCCAGCCGGATAGACCTCCAGGAACGAGCGCACGATGGCATGCAAGGAAGGCAAGTCGAGCTGATAGAGCGGAAGCCATTGGCAGAATACGCCCCCGGGGGCCAATCTGTTTCGTATCGCTGCGAAATGTTCAGTCGTGTAGAGCGCGCCGCTCCCGTCCAGCGCCGGATGAAACAGATCCGCCACGATGACGTCGTACTGACGGCTGTCCGCCGCGACATGGCGGCGCGCGTCGGCAACCGTGATGCGAGGCACCGGACCTTTGATCGTCGGATCGGCGAACCAGGGAAGCAGCTCGACGACCTCCTTCGACAGTTCGACGCCGTGCACCGACAGTCCCGGCACCTGCGCTCCGCCGGCCAGGGTGGCTCCCGTGCCGATGCCAAGGAACAACGCGTGATGAGGGGCAGGATGCAGGAGCAGCGGCAACACCGCCTGCCGATAGTCCGACCGTGCTGAACTGGTGCCGCCCATGCGGAAACGGCCGTTCACTTCTAGATATCGCGCGCCGGAAGCATCATCGACAACGCTCGCGGTGACCATCGGACCTTCCCTAACAGCCAGCAGCGCGCCACCCGGCGGCACCCGGGTGAGGGACGGGTGAGGGAGCAGTAGGAGGATCACCGCGAACGTCGCTGGTAGCGCCGACCACATTAGTGCTGCGCGGCGCAGGGGGATCAGCAACAAATAGCCGAGCGCGACCGCAATCAGCGCGGTCCATGCGCCAAGGGCGGGAATCATCAAGATTGCCGCCAGCATAGGCGCTAGCGCCGCTCCAACACTGTTGACGCCAACTGCCCATCCCAGCGACCCGCGCTGCTCGCGCACCCGCTCTGCCAACAGACCGAACAACGCGCCCATTGCGGCCGATGGGGCCAGGAATAGCGCGGCCGCAACCGCGAGTTCTCCGACGATACCCCACGCGAGGAGGCGGTCCGTGACGCGGGCGATCGACGGCATGAACAAGGCGGTCAGCAGGCACGTGAGCGCGGTCCCTGCAAGCAGCAACCCGAGGCTCGCGTCATCGACACGGTTGCCCGTCCGTTGCCAGGCCAGGCTGCCGGCCGCGGTGCCGAGCAGATAAACCGCGAGCAACCCCGCAAAAGTATAGATCGTATCCTGCAGTACCTGCGCCGCGAGCCTGATGACAAGTACCTCGAAGCCAATTCCGAGCACACCGGTTGCAAGCAGGGTGAGGGTTAGGCGCGCCTCCAACCGTAGTCGTTCCGATCGTTGTCCGGCTTGCGAAGGCATCTCAGTGTTCCGCACGCCGAGCATGAGCGCGCCCAAGGCGCATAGCGCATTCACGCCGGCGAGACATGCAAGTGTCGCCGAAAAGCCCAAAGCCGGCAGCAGGGCGAACGTGGAAACCAACGTTCCGGCCACGGCACCGGCGGTGTTTGCTCCATAGACGGCGGCGGTTACCCGGGAGCCGTGGCGAGCCTCTCTCACCATGCGCTCGAGCGCGGTCAACGTCCCGCCCATGGCCGCGGTTGCCGGGAGCAGGATCAGAGTCGGCAGCGCAAAGCTGGCCGCCCACAGCAGCGCTGGCGCCGGTTCTGGGCCGAGAAGCGGCGCCAGGGAGCGGCCAGCCGCAGGTAACAGCCATATGCAGAGCAATCCCCACATTCCGATGATAGCTTCCAGCGCCGCGTAGGCCATTCGCGGCGATCTGGCGCGGCGGATCGGCCGGTCCAGCACGAAGGCGCCAAGCGCCAGCCCGCCGAAGAAGCCGGCGATCGCGCCCAACACCGCCATCATCTCGGTGCCGAGCGCAAGGCTCAGCTGGCGCGTCCACACAATTTCATAGCCAAGGCCCGCGAAGCCGGAGGCGGCGACTATCAACGTCAGAAGCCAGCCTGAATTGATCGATGGATGATCCCGGGCGTCAGCCGCGGGCGGCGTGAAGTCAGGCGAGGAAAGTGTCGCGCCGTTGTCGGGATTGGATTGCATCGTCATTCCGGGCGAGGGGATGTCTGCGACCGCGTTGTTGTCCATTCATCACCTGTCGGACGGATAGGGGACCATGATGGATCAACTGAGATTGTTGGCGGTTCGAGCTTTTCGCGCTCACTAGTGTTTATCGAGCCCTGTCACGTTTCTGCAATGTGACAGCAAGTTCAGGGGCGACCAGTTGCGAAACGCAGCGCCAGATGTTGTCCCTCCGCGATCTGATCCTGCGACATTTTCGAGGCGACCGCGTTGCGTAGCCGCAGGTAGTAGTCGCGATCGCGTTTCGGCGCCCGCGCGGCGGCGAGGTTCAGCCATTGATACGCCAACACGAAATCCTGCGGCACGCCATGGCCCTTGTCATAGAGCAAGCCGAGCATGGCCTGCGCGAACGGATTTCCGCGGAGCGCGGCCTGAAAATACATATCAGCAGCGGCATCATAGGCCTGCGGCACGCCAAAGCCGTTCTCCGACATGAACCCCAGCAAGGCCTGCGC
The DNA here is from genome assembly GCF_045571415.1 of Bradyrhizobium sp. LMG 9283. NCBI lineage: Bacteria > Pseudomonadati > Pseudomonadota > Alphaproteobacteria > Hyphomicrobiales > Nitrobacteraceae > Bradyrhizobium > Bradyrhizobium sp. LMG 9283. The sequence continues at coordinate 5,423,204 of NZ_CP120691.1, read as the reverse complement.
CCTCGAGTTGCCACTCAGCGCAAGCGGGATCAACAGATTGACCGCACGGACATGATCTCCCCGCGCGTAAGCTGCGTTGGCGCGGGCAAGCGCGTCGGCACGCGCCGGAATCGTCCCCGTCGAGCAACAGGCGATAAGGATGAGGCTTGCCGCGAAGCGGCGCGGGCGCGCGAGCCCGAATGGCCTAACGTACCGTCGGGACCCGCAGATCATCGGTGCTCGCTCCCACGCTGCCCCGCAATTTCGACCGCAATTCCTCCGCTACCTGGTGAGCGTCGAGGCTGTCGCGGATGATCTGGGGGCGAATGAAGATGATCAATTCGGTCCGCGTTCCCTTCTTGCCTTGATGCGAGAAGGCGTCGCCGATCCCCGGAATCTGATCCAGCAGCGGAATGCCGTTGCGGTCGCCGTTTTGCTGCTCGCTGATCAGCCCTGCGAGCAACACCGTCTGTCCCGTGGCCACCGAGATCGAACTCTTGACCCGGCGTTGGGATACGGTCGGCGTTAGACTCGCAGCGGTCGCAGGCGAGACGTTGCTGATCTCCTGCTCGACGTCGAGCCTGACATTGCCGTTGACGTTGATGCGCGGGGATACCCGGAGAATGATGCCGGTGTTTCGATAGTCGATCGTATTGACGACTGTATTGTTCGTGGTCAGCACCGTGGCGCTGCCGGTCGAGATCGGCACGACATCGCCGACCTGAAGCGTTGCGGCCTGGTTGTTGATAACGACCAGCGACGGATTGGACAGTACTTTCACGCTGGTAACGGAGTGCAGCGCGTCGAGAATAGCGCTCGGCTGCGCCTCTGAGCCGACCAGGAAGTTGAACCCGGGAAAGGCGCGGTTGATAAAAGCGTTGGTGACAGCGCCCGCGACCGAGCTCGTCGTCGTGCCGGGCGCCTGGGAGGATTGGGTGTTCAGAACGGAGCCCTTGTCCGGCCGCAAGCCGAAATCACGGCTGGTCAGGTACAACTGTACGCCATAGTTCAACTGATTGTTGAGCGTGACTTCCGCGATCGTGGCGTCGATTGCGACCTGCAGAGCGGGACGATCGATCTGCTGCAGGGTGGCTTCGATGATCCTGTAGTTGCCCTGATCGGCATAGATCAGAAGAGTGTTGTTGACGGTGTCAGGCGTGATGCGTACGCCCGGCATCAGCGGCTGCCCTGTGCTGGCGGTGCTTCGGGAATCGAGCGCGCTGCCGTTGGGTGAATTCCCGTTCGCCTGCTGCGGTTGACCGAACCCTTGCGGCGTCGTCCCGCTCATGCCGGTGGACGGGCGCGCGGCGAAGCCGCCGGTTGAAGCGGGGGAGTTCGCGTTCAGCGACAGGCGGTCGGCCGGGCTGGACGTCGTCGTTGACCCCGATCCCGGCGCGAGCTGATTGTCGGCGCTTTCGAGCGAGGCCGATGACCCGCCGACAAACATTTCCGTCAGCACCTGCGCAATCTGGCGGGCCTCGCCATATTTGACGCGGTAAACGTGCACGCTGGTGCGCGCGGTATCGGCTTGGTCGAGCCGTTTGATCCAGGTGGCAGCCGTGCGCAGAAGCGCGGGCTTCCGGCTGACGACCATAATTGCATTGAGCCGGCTGATCGGCTGCAGCTTGACGAGGCTTTGGCTGAGCCCGGCTTCGCCGGAATCCATGATCTTTTCCAATTCGGAGATGATCGGTTCCGGCGCGCTGTTGCTGACCGGGAAGATGCCGACGGATTGGCCGCGCATCCAGTCGACGTCGAAGCTCATGGCGGTTTCGACAGCGGTGCGGCGCTCGCCGCCAGTGCCCTGAATCAGAAGGAGATTTCGCGTTGCATCTGCGCGGACCATGCCAGGTTTGGTGGCAAAGCTGTCCATCAGCTTCAGTATGGTCGGTGCCGACACGTATTGTAGCGGCACGATCGAGACGCCATAGCCCGGCTCGGCGCTGGCGACCTGCGCGTCCACCTGTCCGGACCCGACGGCATCGCCAAGTGGCGTCAGCCGATATCCGGCCGTGTCGCGGACCAGCACGACACCCGAGAGCCGCAACGCATTTTCGAGTACAAAGACGATGTCTGACTTGGCGACGGGGCGAACGGATACCAGTGTCACCGTGCCCTGCACGCGCGGGTCGATCGTGTAGCCGGTATTGAGGATGTCGCCCAGGACAACCTTTGCGACGGTCGCAATCGGTGTGGTCTCGAAATTGAGGTCGTAGCCGTTGCCGGACGCCGGCCGTTGCGCTCGCGCTTCCGCGACATCGGAGATGACGGTCCCCTCATAGACGGCGGCGCGGCTGCGCTCACCGGCATTGGTCTGCACGGCGTTCACGTTCTGGGTCTGCCGGGGCAGAATGTCCAGCGAGCGCACCTTGTCGAGCACGTCGACTTCCGCCGGCGGCGGAGCTCCGACGCTCACGAAATTGCACGATGACAGTATAGCTGCGGCGCAAAGTATCAATGCAGCCACGCAGATGCTGCGCGCAATCATCCGGGATCGGCGCTGATTGCCGATACGCACCATACCTTCGCCGATCCCACTCTTGAACATGCGGGTCTCGGACCGTGCCGAGGCCGATCCGGACCAGTACGCATCCCTTAAGCGGGAAGTATGACAGTAATGTTTAGCAAGCTGATGCGACGACGCTTGGTATGGGTTGTCCACGATGTCCGCGGCTTCGTACAGGTGTCACATTGGGGGTCAATAACTCTATCTCCGGCGATCATTGGCAGCGCTGGCACCTCTTTATCCGCTCACGCCAGGAGTCTGACTGGAAACAGGCATGACCGGTCATTACTCATCGCATTTCGTCGAGCATCTTCGCCGGGCTCGACACCTGAAGATGCCTCAGGCGCAAGAGGCTGAGCAGGAGAGCGGGGGCCACCACCAGGCCGATGGTCGGCAAGCCAGCTTGCCGTCCGGCCCACAGGTCAAGCTTTGGGAGGCTACCGATCTTTCGGCCGGCGAGTTCGCCGACGAGGCGGCTCGCTTTTTTGGTCTCAAACGCGTGATGCTGCAGGACTTGCTGGCATCCACACCACTGACTGCCGCGTTCTCACAGCGGTTTCTTCGGGAAACGCTGGTCTATCCTTATCGGGCGACGGAAGACAGCACTGGGCTCGCCATGGCCGATCCGGGCGATCAGGCGGCAAGGCGCGCCGCCGAAATCGTGCTGGGTCCTAACCTTCAGATTACCGTAGCCTCGTTCGAAGATCTCGGTATCCTCTTGGACCGACAGCTTTCGGACGAGGTTCTGAGCGGCCGAGACGAGGCGGACAGTCTTCGCCAGCTGCGCGAGGATGACATCGAGAGCCTGCGCGATCTCGCGAGCGGCGCCCCCGTCGTGCGCGCGGTCAATGACCTGCTCGAAAAGGCCATCGAGCTCAGGGCGAGCGATATCCACATCGAGCCGTTTCTGGCCGGCCTTGTGGTCCGGCTGAGGATCGACGGTATGCTGCGGCCTATTGCGGCGCCCACTGGCGTGCTTCCACAAGCCGTGATCTCGCGTATCAAGATCATCGCCAGCCTCAACATTGCCGAACGCCGCCTGCCGCAGGACGGCGCCGCGCGCCTGCGCGTCGGCCGCGGTGACATCGATATCCGCGTGGCGATCATGCCTACCCAGCACGGCGAGGCCGCCGTGATCCGCATCCTGCCGAAAGATCGCGGGCTGCTGGTGATCGATAAGCTCGGTTTCACGCCGACCGACGAAGCCAAGCTCAGGCGGCTTTTGAAACTGCCCCATGGCATGGTCGTGATCACCGGACCGACCGGCAGCGGCAAGACCACAACGCTCGCCACTATCTTGTCGGTGCTGAATGAGCCGATCCGCAAAATTCTGACGATCGAGGATCCGGTCGAATATGAAATCCCGGGAGTCAATCAGTCGCAGGTAAAGCCTGCGATCGGGTTGACCTTTGCGAACGCACTGCGCTCTTTCGTGCGCCAGGACCCCGACGTCATCATGGTCGGTGAGGTGCGCGACTCCGAAACCGCGCATGTCGCTGTCCATGCGGCGCTAACGGGGCACCTCGTTCTCACGACGCTGCACACGGAAACGGCAGCTGCGGCAGTGCCGCGCCTGCTCGACCTCGGCGTCGAAGGGTATTTGTTGCGCTCGACATTGAGGGCCGTCATCGCGCAACGCCTTGTTCGCCAGCTCTGCGATCGCTGCAAATCGCCGATCGTCTTGTGCGGGGATGACCTCGCCGAAGATCCGCGGCTTGCCTCGCTTGGCTTCAAGGCAGGCGAGACGATTCATCAGCCGTGCGGGTGCGAACGCTGCGCCGGTCTCGGCTATCGCGGTCGGCTCGGCGTGTTCGAGATCCTCGAGCTCGACAACGAGCTGCGCGAACTGATCGGAGACAACGCCGACGGACTCAAGATCGACCAGGCTGCGATTCGCGCCGGTATGACCACGATGCTCGACGACGGTATCGCCAAGTGCCGCGCTGGAGTGACATCGCCTGCGGAAATCCTGCGCGTTACGACCGTGAGATAGCTCGTGCCAAATTTCCGCTACCGAGCACTGACGCAAACCGGTGAACTGGTGAACGGCACAATTTCGGCGCCGACTGCCGCTGAGGTCGCGGCCCGGATCGAGTATCTTCGTTTGCTGCCGATCGAAACCGTCGAGGAGAAGCGCATCGCCTCATCCGGAGGCTGGGGCCGGTTCAACAAGCCGAGCGCGGCGGAAGTGACGACCTTTACCCGCGATCTTGCGCTGTTGCTGAAAGCGGGGGCGCGCCTCGACGATGCGCTTGAATTGCTCGCGAGCGATGCCGATGTCGGCCGCCTCCGGCCGGTGGTGGGCAAGCTGCGGGGCGCGCTGCTGAGCGGGGAGAGCCTGGCCGATGCGGTGGCGACGCACCCCGCGCTGTTTCCGCGGATGTATGTCGCGCTGGTGCGGGTGGGTGAACTGTCGGGTACGTTGGATCAGGTACTGGAGATGCTCGGTACCGAGCGCGCGCGCGCCGAACAGATGCGCCGCAGGCTTGCCGACGCCATGCAATATCCGCTCTTCGTGCTGATTGCAGCCATCGGCGTCATGCTGTTCTTCATGTTGTTCGTGCTGCCGCAATTTTCCAACGTGCTGCAGGATTTCGGCAGCAGGTCGGACTCTGCGCTCGGCATGTTTATCTCCATTTCGGAGTTCATGCGCGCGAACGGCACGGCGCTGATGCTGGCGGGCGCAGCCCTGGTCGCTGCGGCGTGGATTCTGCTGCGTCAACCAGGGACGAGAACCGGCGTCATCGGCGGCCTGGCGCGGATGCCGGGCATTGCCAGCATTTTCGGCTACTACCGGACGAGCCTCTTCTGCCGCAATCTTGGCGTCCTGCTCGGCAGCGGCGTCAGCCTGACCGCGAGCCTGCGCATCCTGGTCGACATCATGGCGGTGACCGGAGAGGTCAACGCGTGGAGCGAAGCCGCCGACCGCGTGCGGCACGGCGGCAAACTGTCCGAAGCGCTTTCGGCTTCGATGAGCCTGCCGCCGATGGCACTTCGCATGCTGCGGCTCGGCGAGGAAACCGGCCAGCTGCCGACGCTCGCCGGTCGCGTGGCGGAATTTTATGAGGCCAAACTGCAGCGCAGCCTCGACCGCATCGTCGGCATCATCGGGCCGCTGGCAATCGTGACAATCAGCGCCGTTGTCGGCGGGCTGATTGTCTCCGTGATGACAGCCCTTCTGTCGGTCACACAACTCGTCGGATGAATGTGAGGATTGGTCGCCATGTCGAAGCAGCCTTCGGTCAGAATTGCGCAGTGTGCCACTGGGGATGCGCGCCGGCACGGCGAGCAGGGCTTCACGCTGGTCGAGATGCTTGTCGTCATCACCATCATCGGCCTGATCATGGGCCTGATCGGCCCGCGCGTGCTGAATTATCTGAGCGAGTCCAAGGTCAAGGCGGCGAAGATCCAGATGCAGAGCTTTGCCAGCGCGCTCGACCTGTTCAATCTCGACACTGGCCGCTACCCGTCAACCGCGGAAGGGCTGACCGCCCTGGTGCGCCGAACGCCCGGTGTTGCCGCCTGGAACGGTCCGTACCTGAAGGGCAGCGTAGTTCCGAACGATCCGTGGAATCACCCCTACGTCTACCGCGCGCCGGGTGAGCACAGCGCCTTCGACATCATCTCCTACGGTTCCGACGGCCAGGAAGGAGGCAGCGCTGCCGCCGCGGATATCTCGCTGAACAACATGACGAGCGCGAGCAATGAATGATGTGCCGCAACGGGGCTTTACGCTGCTCGAAATGGTGTGTGTCATTGCACTAATCGCGATGCTCGCTTCCGTGCTGCTGCCGTTTGTGCCCCGTCACACCTCGCGCTCTCGCCTGCAGGCCTATGCGCTGGAAACGGCAACCTTGCTCAAAGGCGATCGAAATGCCGCTGTGGCACGCGGCGGCAATGTTGCGACGACTATTGACGCGCCCTCCCGCGCGATCCGCTCCGGCGCATCCGGCAGGATCATCCGGATTCCCGATGACGTTCGCCTCGACGCGCTGCTGCCGCAGACCTGTCGCCAGCGGCCGGCGCTTTCGACCATCAGTTTTTTTGCCGACGGCATGTCCTGTGGTGGCACGATCGCGCTCGCGCGGCTCGATACGGCTTATGAAATTCGCGTCAACTGGCTGACCGGAAGGATCGAAATTGTCTCCCGCTCCAAAATCGCCAATTGACCGGAATGAGGCCGGCTTCACCATCATCGAGGTGCTGATCGCGCTTGCGGTCGTTGCTGCCAGCATCGTGGCGATCGGATCGGTCATGTCGACCAACGCCCGAAGCGTGCGGGCGCTGGAGGATCACTTGGCGTTGATGCAAGCCGCGCAGACCGTATTGGCGACGGCCATTCCGCCGCGCAAGGACATCAGTCCCGGCAGCTTGTCCGGCCAGCTCCGCGACTACCGTTGGCAGGTTGATGTCAGCCCGCTTCGCGGCGGCTGGGAGGCCAACGACGAGCGGGTGGCCTGGATACCCGAACGGATCAGGATTCGCGTCCGCGCAACCAGCGGGGCGACGGTCGACATCGAAACCGTGCGACTGATACCGAGGCCGCAGCATCGAACATGAGCAGGAATACGGAGAGCGGCCAATCGGGATTCTCGCTGATCGAGGCGCTGGTGGCGCTTGCGCTGACCGGGCTCGTACTCTCGGCGCTTGCCAACATCACGGCACAGTGGCTGCCGAACTGGAATCGCGGCATCGAGCGCGTCCAAGAGACCGAGCAGGTCGGCATAGGCATTCAGCGGATCGCTGGCGATCTTGCGGCCGCCGAATTCGTGCCGGCCAGCCGCGAGCTGCCGCGACCGCTGTTCGACGGCTCGGCATTCGCGCTCACCTTCGTGCGCACGGCGCTTGGTCCCAACGCCGGCATCGGGCTCGACGTCGTGCGGATCGGGGAAGCTGAGGATCAGGGCCGGATGGTGACCGTGCGCTCCCGCGCGCCCTTCGGGCCATTGCCGGCCGGCGCGTCGCCGTCTGAGCAGATACATCTGTCCGATCCGGTGGTGCTGCTGCGCTCTCCCTTGCGCCTGTCTTTCTCTTACGCCGGTCCGGATCGCGTTTTCCGGGACAGCTGGAAGGGGCAGGAAAAGTTGCCGGTCACGATCATGCTCACGATACGCGACGCCGCGACCGGGCGGGTGTTGGCAGCTTCCTCGGTGGCGCCGGTCCACATCAATGCAGCGGCGGGCGACGCGGACGATGCGGTCAAGGAAAGCGCGGATGACGCTGCGAAGAACAATGGCGGCGCCAGTAACGCCGGAAGAAAGCAGGACGGATCGTGACGGGATTGGCCGGGCGCAGCGCAGGGCTGCCCTCCCAGCTAGGGTTCGTGCTGGTGGCCGTGCTATGGCTGGTGGCGGCACTTGCCGCGCTTGCGATGATCTTCTCGGCCTACCTGTCGAGCTCGGCGCGCGCGCTTTCGCTCAATGACGCTGCCCTGCAGACGGAGGCGCTGGTATCCGCAAGCGCTGAACTGACGGCCTATCAATTGCAGCTCGGCGGCGAGGAGGCGCGTCCGGTGCAAGGCGCCTTTCGGATGCGGCTCAATGGCGCCGATCTCGCTGTATCTTTTGTTGCGGAGACCTCCCGCGTCGATCTCAACAGAGCACCCAAGGAACTGCTCGAGGGCCTGCTCTCGGCGCTTGGTGCGGCGGTCGAGGATGCCCGCGAGGGTGCTGAGCGCATCGTTGCCTGGCGGAGCCGCGCGACGGCGCAGACCGCCGCAAATGAAGAAGCGCTCTATCGCGCAGCCGGCCGCGCCTACTCGCCGCGTCAGGCGCCTTTCGCGCATATCAATGAGCTCGGCCTGGTACTCGGGCTTGCCCCAGCACTCGTGCAGCGTGCGCTGCCCTTTATCACCGTGTTTAGCGGTGCGGAGGGCATCGACGCAACGATTGCGGCGCCGGAAGTCATAGCGGCCTTGCCCGGCATGACGCCGTTGATCCTCAAACAATTTCTCAGTGAGCGTGTGCAAATCGGAAGCGACCGCAGCGCCATCGCGGCGGCGCTTGGGCCGGCCAGGGCGAGCGCGACCGCAGAAAAGAGCCGGGCCTATCGCATCCTGACCCGAATCCGCTTTCCCAACGGCCGCCACACGGCCTCTGAGGTGGTGATCAGGTTGGGTGGCGACGCGGAGCTCTACCGGGTGCTGTCGTGGCAGGACGATGTGAGCGCGCAAGCGTACAGAAGGCTGTGAACGATGATATCGGAAATCAAGGAGTTGTTTGCGACGTGGACGGCAGCTGTGGCGGCCGCAATCGATGCGGTCGGTGCGAAGCTTGCGCGACGGCGACAGATCGTCTTGATCGAAGGGGAGGGGAACGGCTTCACCGCGCGGGTCACTTCGACGGGAAGGGGCGCGAGCCTGCCTGAGCTGTCGTTCCGGCTGGTGCAGAACCGCCCCGAACCTGCTGTGCCGCCTGAGTGGGTAGCTGCGCTACGTGGCAGCCAACTCGATATCGTGATGAGGCCGGATCACGTGCTGGTCCGTCCGCTCGATTTCCCAAAACAGGCGGTGGATTTTCTTGACGGCATGATCCGGACACAGATCGATCGGTTGACGCCATGGACCGCGAGCGACGCCGTGTTCGGCACCAGTCCGCCAGCGTCGCTCGCGAATGAACGGATCAGACTGATGTTGGCGGCAACGTCAAGACAAAAGATCGAGCCGCTGGTTAAACTGGCCGGCGATCTCCGCGTTTCATCCGTGGCTGGATTGGTCGACCTGCACGAGGCGGAGGGGGCGCGCATCAGGCTGTTCGAGACTCAGCCGAGCGGCTCCGGCCGCACGGTCGATGTGCCCAGGCTATTGCGGCTCGGCTTAAGCCTCGCGGTAGTTGGGGCAGTGGCCTCGCTTATTGTTTCCACCTATGTCGGTGGCATGCTCGATGCGGAGCAGCACGAGCTGCAGCAACACATCACGCAACGTCGCGCCGTCTTGCGGATCAACCAAACGGGCGGATCTGCGGAAGCGTTGCTTGCCAAGCGCAAGCAGACTACCCCGTCGAGCGTGCTGGTGCTCGAGGCGGTATCGCGTGTGTTGCCGGATACCACCTACGTGACCGAGCTGCGGGTCGAAGGCGACAAGATGCAGGTGGTCGGAATGACGCAGGATGCACCGTCATTGATCCGGTTGATCGAACAGTCGCCGCACTTCACCCGCGCCACTTTCTTTGCGCCGACCACGCGAGGCCAAAGCGATCCGGGTGAACGCTTCCACATCGAGGCTCGCATGACGCCTTACTTCGGGGACGGCTCATGAATCAGACCGCGACCTTGCGGAAACTGTTGTCCAGACCGTTTTCCGCAGCAGCACTCTACTTCACGATTGTAGCTCTCTTGGTGTTCGTGATTGTGAGCTCGATAGCCGATCTGCTTGGTCAGCGCGCCGAAGTCGCGGCATCGGCAGCGATGCTCGAACAACTCGAAGGACGACGGCCTTCGTCCGCGCGTGCCTTGAATGCCGCTGCTGCGGCGCGATCCGGCTCGCCATTCCTTGAAGGTACGACCGTGACGATTGCAGGCGCCGCGCTCTTGCAGCGTGTCACTGCTGCGGTGACCAGGCTCGGCGGTAACGTGTTATCTTCCCAGGTCGACCTGAAGGGCACGAAGGCCGATTTCCTATCCATGATCGCAAGCTGCGAGATTGATCAGCCTGGCCTGCAGCAATTGCTGTACGATCTGGAGGCCGGCATGCCGTTCCTCTTTGTCGATCAGCTGGTCGTGCAATCGCCGTCCAGTTTCTCTGGTTCCGGCGAAGGAAAGTTACGGGTGCTGCTCGCTGTCTCTGGCCAGTGGCAAGGTAGTAGTAAATGAAAAAGCACGCCACAACGGGACCACATTCGCTTTGCGCCACCTTGTTGCTGGCGTCTGCGCTCGCCGTCCCAAGCTTGGCTTTGGCGTTGCCGACGGATTTTTCCGACGCTGATGCCCCCGGTCCGGGCCGCACGGGAATAGTCTCCGACCCGTCACCCTGGGAGAATCACGCCACTCCCGGATCTGTGGTCACGCCCATGGTGTCCACCCAGGTCCCCTCAACACCAGAACGCGCGGTGAGCGCTAATCCGCTGTGGGCGGTCCCGCTCACCTCCTTGTCGAACACGCGCGAGCGGCCGATCTTTTCGCCGTCGCGGCGACCACCGCCGCCGGCGGTCGCCGCGGTGCCGGCGACAAGACCGCCACCGCCGCAGCCCAAGCCGCCGCGGATGGAGCGTCCGCCACTATCGTTAGTGGGCACGATCGCCGGTGATGATCAGAGTTTTGCGATTTTTATCGATCAGACCACCAGGGCGGCTATGCGCCTCAGGCTAGGCGAGGAGTATCAGGGCTGGAAGCTGCGCTCAGTGCACGGCCGCGAGGTCACGCTTGTGCGCGACGAGCAGAGCGCAACGCTGAACTTGCCGCAGCCCGGAGCCGGAGCGACCGCACCTGCCCGTGTCCAAGCCGAGAGCACGATTGCGCGGGGAAGCCAAAAGCCGCCGGACGGAGCCGAACAGGACTAATCAATCCAGTCGGCCTGCTGAAGCGCGAGCGCGAACACCAGGCCGAAAACAAGAAAAGGTCCGAATGGAAGCGACGTTTGCCGTGTCATGGTTTTGCCCACAAACTGCATCGCACCAGCCGCCGCGAGTGCGGACAGCGACGCAACCAAGAGCTGCATCGGGACGCCCTCAATGCCGATCCAGATGGCGGAGGCAGCAAGCAGCTTGACGTCGCCGAGACCAAGCCCCTGAACTTGCCGAAGCATGAAATAAAGTCGACGCAGCAGCCATATGACCGCGCCAACGATGACAGCTTGCGCGGCGGCGCTAAATGCAGCGGTCCCGCCATTGAGGATCGCGCTCTTGACAAGCCCGGCCAGCGCAAGCGCAAGATTTAGCCAGTCGGGAATAATGCCGCGCCGCAGGTCGATCCATGCAAGCCCTGCGCCTGCGATGCCAAGGAAGGCGAAGCTGACGGATGTGATCATAGGAAAAAGAGAGGTGCGAGAGGCTTCCCCGACCGGGTGCGGGCATGAGACTTCACGCAGGATTTGACTTGGTCGTCAATGCGTTTTTCCATCCAGCCGCGATTATCTTCGAACAGACGAATTTGTTGCGCACTTTGCCAGCTCGCGGCGGCGTCGCCGCCACTTGCGCACGTCGCCTGAACGTCACATGCGCGTTAGGCGAGCCCGTTAATCATTGCCTCTCGTTCCCGACAAATCCACGCAGTCGCGCAGCGAACATGGGGCGTTCTTATGAATTTGAAGACCTTTGTCTCGATAACGGCGATGTCGCTTGCTCTTTCACTGAACGGCGTTGCGGCACCGGCGCGCGCCAATGATGGCAGCGACCAGCATGGCCATGACCGGAAGCCGCGGCGAGTGGTGCTGATCTCGCTCGACGGTGCCAAGCCCGATTTCATTCAGAAATTCATCAAAGAGGGTGTGCTGCCGCGTGACGGCGGCCTGGCGTGGCTGAGCCATCATGGCGCGATTGCGGAGCAGAACGTGACTGCCTCGCCGTCGCTCACCGCCGTGTCGCACATCGAGATCGCCACCGGCTCGACGGCGGTTCACAACGACATTCCCTCGAATACCTTCCAGGCGATCGTCGCGCCGATCTCATCAAGCATCAGCGGCTTCGGGGCGCCGATCGGCGGCTATCGCCTGAGCCCGCTCGGGCCTACGTCGCAGCCGACAGCCGTGCCGCTGTGGGTACAACTGCGCCAGCAGGGCAAGAAGGTGATCACTGCGACGTGGCCGGGCAGCGACGGGGCCGACGTCTCCATCAACAACACGGTCGTGCAGCCAGCCCAGCCGACCCGCGTCACCGACTATACCGTGCCATTCGGGGCGTTTGGCGGCATCGGGGCGAGGGGCTTTTCGCTGTCTCAGGCCGACTTCGCGCCCGATTCTGCGACCGCCGCGGCGCTCCAGGTGGCCGGCCACTTCTCGTTCAGCCCGGTGCTGGCGACGCCGACGGCGATCGAGACGCTCTCGTGCGCGTCGGCACCGACCGCGACCTGCACCAATGCGGCCACCTTCGACGTCAAGTACGCGATCCGGGTGGCGGCGCTCGATACCACCAATGACAACACGGTGAACTACGATACTCTGGTGTTCTTCGACACGACCGGCGGGATCACGGCAGGACCTTTCCACGCGCCGTCGACCGGACCGGCCTACGCCAAGGTCGGCAGCGCGAATGCGCCGTTCTTCTTCGAGGGCAGCGGGGCCAAGGTCGGTGCGGCGTACTTCGTCTCGGCGCTTGCGCCCGATCTGTCGGTCGTGCGCTTTGCCCGCTACGGCGCCAACTTCATCCCGCGCAACGCGGCGGTGCTGGCCGATGTCGATGACATCAACAACAATATCGGGTTCTGGCGTCCGCAGGCCGACTTCCGCATTCCGGAGCGGCTGAGTCCGGGCTTCACCAACTTCCCCGATACCGAGATCGAGGCGATGTATGAGGACATGGTGAAGACCTTCGTTCGCTACCAGGCGAACATCGCCGAGCACGCGATCCGCAAGCATCCCGACGCCGACCTGGTGATGGTCTACATCGAGCAGCCCGACGGCTCCGAGCACCAATTCCTGCTCACCGATAGCCGCCAGGGCACCAGCTCGACCGACCCCAACTCGATCGGCGACAACCAGGATCCCGCCAAGGTGGCGCGGTACGCCTCCTACATCCGCTTCGCCTATCAGACCGCCGACGCGGCGGTGAAGCAGATCATCGATGCGGCGGGCCGTGACAGCAACATCTTCGTGGTGTCGGATCACGGCTTCGCACCGTTCCACACCTCGGTCAGCATGACCAACGTCCTGCGCAATGCCGGCATCGACACCAGCAAGGTGGCGATCCGTACCTCGGGCCCGGCTGTCAATATCTACGTCAATCTGCAGAACCGCGAGCAGGGTGGCACCGTCGATCCGGCGACCTACAACGCGCTGGTCACGCAGGTCGCCGACGCGGTGAAGAACGCGGTCGATCCCAACCCGCGGTTCAACTTCTCGCTTAGGAAGGGGCGGATCTTCACCGTGGTCGAAACCCGGCCGCTGCACTGCGAGGATGGCACCGGGTTGTGCACCAGCAAGACTATCGGCCAGGATTTTGGCGACGTGTTCGCGCTGATGGCCCCGGGCTACAATTTCGACGGGATCCAGAACCCCGGCGTCGCCCGCCTCGGCGATGCGCCATTCAATGCGGCGACGACCACGCTGTCCATGCCGAACTTCTACGGTGCGCATGGCCACGATCCCGAACTGACGGCGATGAGCGCGACCTTCATCGCCGCCGGCCCGCAGATCCGCCCAAGGACCACGATCTCGCGCATGCGCAACGTCGACGTGGCGCCGACGATCATGCGGCTCCTCGGTGTCAAGCCCCACCAGGTCGACGGCGAGGTGTTGCAGGAAATCCTACGCTGAAAAGCGGAGCCGGCCTCGCGTGAACCGTTGGCTCACTCTGGTCTTTCTTTCAAAGGGTCGCTGGTCGGGCGCAAGATGCGAGGCGACGAACAAGACGTGATGTGTGCTCAGATCCAGCACGATGGCCATCGTCTCGCGGTCGCGTGCCGGTAGCATCGCCACGATGAGAAGTACGTCAGGTGCAGCGTCGACCACGTCGACGGGGCACTCGCCGCTCTTGTCCAGCGCATGGCCGGGCAGGCCCGCCACCGCAGCAGGCCGCCGGTTAGGAACTCGAGCATCGCCTCGCCATCGACTTCGAGCGATATTTCCAATGTGTGGCCCTGCAGACGATCGGTGCTGGCCTGGCGGTTCACCGAGAGGCCGCTGGCGACTGCGTTGGAGGAGGGCGGAGCTGCCGATGACGCGCGGTGGCTGATCTCGGCGTCGGCCGGAAAGCGTTCGCCGACGAGGCGCTCCGACCCCCAAGGCTTCCTTTAGTGCCTCCAATACTGCTGCCTTGGAGCGGCGGGGAGGGCGGCCGACCTCGTGCATGTCCTCGATGTGCAGATCGATGATATCACCGAACGTTTTTGCTTGGACAGCGGCGCGGGGCTTTGGTGATCCACTGCGGTCGATATTGCGCTCCATATCGAGCGCCCAGTCTTCGCCGTCCTTGCGCCGGCGGAAGGTCTCTGACACGTAGCGGTTCTTGCGACGGACCTGGACGCGCCAGTTCCCGGAAGGCAATTGAGTGAAGCTGGCCACGGCCGTGTGCACTCCCTATTTCGTGTGCGCTACGTGTGCACTGAGAGGTCAAAACAGGTACAAACGTGTGCAATTTCGACTAGTTTGGAGTGCACATGTTCCGGGTTCATCCCATTGAGAACATAAGGTAAATCATTGAAATCGCAAGACTATCGATTTTCTGTGGCTCCGATGATGGATTGGACTGACCGGCATTGCCGGGTGTTCCACCGGCAACTGACGCGGCGGGGGTTGCTCTATACGGAGATGCTGACCACCGGCGCAATCATTCATGGCGATCGGGAGCGGCTGCTTGGGTTCGACGCGTGCGAGCATCCGGTGGCGCTTCAGCTTGGCGGGTCGGATCCGCAGGAACTGGCGCAGGCCGCGCGGATTGGCGAGGCGTTTGGCTATGACGAAATCAATCTCAATGTCGGTTGCCCGTCCGATCGCGTGAAGGACGGCCGTTTCGGCGCCTGCCTCATGGCGGAGCCGGAGCTCGTGGCGAGGTGCGTTAATGCCATGAAGCGCGTGGTCGCTGTCTCCGTCACGGTGAAGTGCCGCATCGGCATCGACGACCAGGATCCGGAGACCGCGCTCGATGCGCTCGCGCGTGCGGTGGTGGCGTCCGGCTGCGATGCGCTGATCGTGCACGCGCGCAAGGCCTGGCTCAACGGCCTGTCGCCGAAGGAGAACCGCGATATCCCGCCGCTCGACTATGATCGCGTCTATCGGCTCAAGCGCGCGATGCCTGGTGTGCCCGTCATCATCAATGGCGGCGTTCGGAGCATTGACGAGGCAAAGGCGCATCTTGCCCATGTCGACGGCGTGATGCTCGGCCGCGCCGCCTATCAGGAGCCGTGGCGGCTGCTCAGCGTCGATGCCGACATCTTCGGCGAGGCGGCACCGTACGCCTCCATGCAGGACGCACTCGAGGCGATGATGCCCTACATCGAAGAGCAGCTGTCGCGCGGCACCCGGCTGCACGCCATCACGCGGCATTTCGTCGGCGCATTCCACGCCGTGCCTGGCGCACGGGCGTTCCGACGCCATCTTGCCGAGCAAGGGGTGAAGCCGGGTGCCGGTCTCGACGTGCTGCGCGATGCGATCGCGCGCGTCGGAGCAAGCGCGCCGGCCGAGGAGGCGGCGTAGCCATCCCCTGCTAGTCTACCGCCGTGCGCGAGCGGCGAGGACTGCTCTGAAGCTCCGGATACCCGGTCAGCATCAGCGTGTCCGCGCGCACGCCCCAGCTTTGCAGGCGGTCGAGGAAGCTCATGCCGAGCAGATTGGTCTTCATCTGGCCGCGTTGCACGACGAGGGCCGGCACCGACTTCTCGACCAGCTTGCCGACGGCGAGACGGTCGAGCGTGAGCCGGGCCGCCTTGGTGTGGCCGCCCGCGGTCTCGAGGTCGACATCGTATTCGAGCATCTCGAGCGGCAGCCCGATCGCCTTTGCGGTTTCCCAGGTCAGCACCACCGACGTCGCGCCGGTATCGATCACCATCGGTGCGGTGATGCCATTGATCTTCGCGCGCAGCGTGAATTCGCCGCCCTGGCCGCGGGGGATCTGGACGGCCGGCGCCGGGGAGGCGGCCTGTGCGCGAAAAATGTGAGAGACCTTGTGGCTGGCTCGCGCGATCTGGTCGGGATCGCCATAGGCGACGACGGCACCTGCCGTGCCGGCGAGCATGATCAGAACGAGCAGGAGGCGGATCATCGCGCGCCTCCGAACGTACGCAGGCGGATCAGATGCGTTTCGACGCCGCCGCAATCGGCGCAAGTCCAGCCTCCGCCATGCGCGCCGGCAAGAGGGCCATGATCGCGAGCCGGTCCGCGCTCTCCATTGCGTGCCAGCGCGCGATCTCGGGCAAGGTCCGCCCGCAGCCGAAGCACAGTTTGGTCTTGGGATCGATCATGCAGACGGCGACGCACGGCGTTTCTTTGCTCATACGGACATAGTGAGGGATGGTCGGGCATGTCTGCAAGCATCTGGTTAGGAGCCTGTGCCAGCGCTCATGATCGGCTTGTGGCGCGGCCGGCGTTTCTCGTCCGGCAGGACGGAACTCTCCGGCTGGAGCGGCGGAGAATCATCCGACAGCGGCGCCAGCGCGCTCATCACGCGCTCCGGCGGGAAGGTGACGATCACCTCGGTGCCGATGCGTAGCTTCGATTTCAGCGTGAACGTGCCGCCATGCAGGTCGATCAGATTCTTAGCGATCGGCAGGCCGAGGCCGGCGCCCTGTTCGGCCGACTTGATCGAATTGGAGCCTTGGCCGAACGAGGCGAGCACGACCGGAATCTCGTCCTCGGGGATGCCGGAGCCGGTATCCTTCACCGAGAGATATTGTCCGCCCGAGGCGGTCCATCCCGCCTTGAGCCAGATCTCGCCGCCTTGCGGGGTGAACTTGATCGCGTTGGAGAGCAGATTGAGCACGACCTGGCGGATCGCGCGCTCGTCGGCCCAAAGCCGCGGCATCGCCTGCTCGAACACTTCGTGGATGGTGATCCCGCGGCTCGAGGCACGCAGCTTCATCAAATGATGGCAGTCGGCGACGATGCCGACCAGCGACACCGCTTCCTCATTGAGTTCGTAGCGGCCGGCCTCGATCCGCGACAGATCGAGGATCTCGTTGATGAGGTTGAGCAGGTGCACGCCAGAATTATGGATGTCCGCCGAGTACTCCTTGTAGACCGGCACCGCGTGCACGCCGAAGATTTCGCTCTTCATCACCTCGGAGAAGCCGAGGATGGCGTTCAGCGGCGTGCGCAGCTCGTGGCTCATCTGCGCGAGGAAGCGCGACTTGGCGACGTTGGCGGCTTCGGCGCGGTGGCGCGCTTCGTCCGAGATTGCCTTGGCCTGTTCCAGCTCGCCGATCAGCGCATCCTTCTCTGCGCGGGCTTCCAGCGTGGCAAAGGTTGAGGAGTGCAGGCGGTGCGCCAGCAGGACGAAATAGCCTTCGGCGGCGAGCGCCAACGCGGCCAAGATGTAATTGTCCAGCGAGCCGGTCATCACGAAGCTCAGGGCCATCGCGACCGCGACCGGCGCCGTGGCGGCAAGGGCTGCGATCGGCAGATTGGCAGCGAGCATGCTCGATACTGCGATGACCAGCAGCATCAGGAACATCATCAGCGTTTCCGTGACCATGTCGAGCACGGGATGGATCAGGATCGCCATCCAGCACAGGCCATAGAGCAGGTCGAGCACGACGAAGCGCGTGCGCCATGCGCGCGTCGCGGCAGGCGAGGCGGGCTCGGTGAGGAAGCGCCGGCAACTACGGATCATGGCGCTGTGGATGCAGAGCATGCCGGCGGTCCAGGCCGCGGCCGGGATCGGCGGCATCCACAGCCCGAACAGCACGCCGGTAGCCACCACCAGCAGCATCACGACATAGGAGGCAGACAATCGCGTCTGGGCGTATTGCCGCAGCATCTCGGCGTCGAAAGCCGGCCGGGTTCCACTGGTCGACGTTAACTTGTCGCGCGCCTCGCGCACCCGCTGCGCCGCGGCCCTTCGGCTGCTCGCCGATGGCGCGCTCACCGGTTCGGCCGGAAGCTGCACAACCTCGGGCTTTTCAGCGGGGTTACTCATCAAGCAACACGATTCCTGCCCACGCCGGACGCGGGCCTTCTGCATTGTCTATCTGTGGCAAGAAATCCTTAAGAGCTGACTTAAGGAGCTAAAGAATTACGTTAACCCGGCGTTAATTCGAATCTCGCTTGCACCGTTCAATGCAGCGCCGCGTGCTGCGCGATGTACACCACGGCTCCGGTCAAATATCCCACCAGCGCCGGCCCCGCGATGCGGCGCGCGTACCAGAAGAACTCGATCTTCTCGAGGCCCATGGCGGCAACGCCGGC
The DNA here is from genome assembly GCF_045571415.1 of Bradyrhizobium sp. LMG 9283. Classification (NCBI taxonomy): domain Bacteria; kingdom Pseudomonadati; phylum Pseudomonadota; class Alphaproteobacteria; order Hyphomicrobiales; family Nitrobacteraceae; genus Bradyrhizobium; species Bradyrhizobium sp. LMG 9283. The sequence goes on along the minus strand of NZ_CP120691.1, from coordinate 5,404,731 downwards.
GGCCGAACCGATGATCAGGATCGAGCCGCCGGTGCCGGCGCAATAGGCGATGAACTCCCAGATGAAGGTGTCGGGCGGGTATTGCGCCAGATTGTACATCCCCATCGTCGCAGCAACGAGCGGCACGTTGTCGATGATGGCGCTCAACAGGCCGAGCAGGATGACGATGATGTCGAGACGACCGACCGTCGAATCGAGCCATTTTGCCAACAGTTCCAGTACGCGGGCGTGCTCCAGGCAGGCGACGGCCATGAGGATGCCGACAAAGAACACGATCGAGCTCATGTCGATGCGCGTCAGCGCATGGACGAGGGTGAGGGGCCGCCGCGCATCCTCGTCCTTGTGGCGGTGAACGATCTCGCCGACCAGCCAGAGGACGCCCAGCCCGAACAGGACGCCCATGAAAGGGGCAAGGTGCGTCACGGCCTTGAAAACCGGAACGGCGACCAAGGTGCCGAGGCCGAGATAGAACATCAAATTGCGCTCGAACAGCTCGACTTTAAGCGCCTGCGCTTGCCCTTGCAGTGGAGGGGCGATCTCCTTTCCCTTGAGCGAATAGCCGATGATGAGCAGCGGTATCAGCAGGTTGAGCAGTGACGGCAGGAACACCGATTTCATGATGTTGATGGGAGAGATCTGTCCGCCGATCCAGAGCATCGTCGTCGTGACGTCGCCGATCACGGTCCAGGCACCGCCGGCGTTGGCGGCAATCACGATAATGGACGCAAACAGCAGGCGATCGTTCTTGTCGCCGATCAGCTTCTGGATCAGCGAGATCATCACGATGGTGGTCGTCAGATTGTCGAGGATCGCGCTCAGGAAGAACGTCACGAAGCCGATGATCCACATCAACGTGATCTGCTTGGTGGTGCGGATGACCGAGGTGATGACCTCGAAGCCGTTATGGGCGTCGATGACCTCGACGATCGTCATGGCACCAATCAGGAAGAAAACGATCTGCGCGGTCGAGGCGACGGATTCGTCGAGTTGGTGGTTGACGAGCGAGGCGTCACCGACGGCGAGCGCATAAATGCTCCAAAGCAGGCCCGCTCCCAGCAGAGCCGAAGCGCTTTTGTTGACGCCGAGCGGGTGTTCGAGCGCGATGGCAGCATACGCTACAATGAAAACGGCGGCGATCACGCTCAGCAACTTAGTCCCCCAATTCGTTCTTCTCGATGCGCCTGTCAGGCCTCATCGCGGCGCTGGTGCCGCGGCGGGTCGTTGACGGTCGCGGATGCCCGGCAGCGACCGTCAACTCGCGCCTCAGCGTTGCAGGCGCGCAAGCAGGCTCGACGTATCCCAGCGCTTGCCACCCATCTTCTCGACCTCGGAGTAGAACTGGTCGACCAGCGCGGTCACCGGCAGATTGGCGCCGTTGCGGCGGGCTTCGGCGAGCGAGATAGAGAGGTCCTTGCGCATCCATTCGACCGCGAAGCCGAAATCGTACTTGCCCTCGTTCATGGTCTTGTAGCGGTTCTCCATCTGCCAGGACTGTGCGGCCCCTTTCGAGATGGTCTCGATCACCGCGGCGACGTCGAGGCCACTCTTCTTGGCGAAGTGGATGCCCTCGGAGAGACCCTGCACCAGACCGGCGATGCAGATCTGGTTGACCATCTTCGTCAGCTGGCCGGAGCCGGCGGGCCCGAGCAGTTTGCACATCCGCGCATAGGCGCCCGTGATGATCGGCTCGGCACTGGAATAGGCGTCCTGCGCGCCGCCGCACATCACGGTCAGCACACCGTTCTCGGCGCCGGCCTGGCCACCGGAGACCGGGGCGTCGACGAATTTGAAGCCGGCCTTGGTGGCGGCCGCGTCCAGCTCACGTGCGATCTCGGCGGAGGCGGTGGTATGGTCGACGAAGGTCGCACCCTTCTTCATGCCGGCGAACGCGCCGTCGGGGCCGATCGTGACCGCGCGCAGATCATTGTCGTTGCCGACGCAGCACATCACGAAATCCTGGCCCTCGGCGGCCGCCTTCGGCGTCGGTGCGGTCTTGCCGCCGAATTTGTCCGCCCATTCTTTCGCCTTGGCCGCGGTGCGGTTGTAGACGGTGACCTCATGGCCCCCTTTTTTCACGAGGTGTCCGGCCATGGGGAAGCCCATCACGCCGAGACCGAGGAAAGCGACTTTAGCCATTGTGGTACCTTGTCCGTAGTTTGGGTTTACGGTTCTTGCCAGGCGGGGGACGCCTGGTTCCGCGGTGAGGGCGGATCGGAGGCGCACCATAAACCCTTGAGGGCAGAGGGCAACGGCTTCGTTTGGCGGCCTCCTGTGCTAGGATGGCCGACCTAAGGACTTCAAAACAAGGGAGCGAGAGCATGGGCGGCGTGAGCGTTGGCGTCCTCGATCATTTCAACATCCGGACGCGGAATCTGGCCGAGACCGTCCGCTTCTACGAGGATGTGCTGGGCCTGGAAAAAGGGCCACGGCCGAATTTCGCCTTCCCGGGCGCCTGGATGTACAGCGAGGGTAAGCCGGTGGTGCACCTCGTCGACATTTCTCAGACCGCCGAGCCACAAAAGCCGGATTCCGGCGTTGTCCACCACGTCGCCTTCGTCAGTCGCGGCTTTGACGGCATGAAACAGCGGCTGGCGTCAAAGGGGATGAAGTTCGAGTCCCGCCAGGTGCCCGGCGGCGACCTCTGGCAGATCTTCGTCCACGACCCCAACGGGGTGATGATCGAGCTGAACTACGAGGCCGCCAGCGAGCAGGGGGCGGCGCCTGCCGAAAAGGCTGACGATATCGGCAGGCAGTAGCCTTTTGGGCGTTTCCGCTCTAATGGGGCATCCTCAACTCTAGGAGATGCGCTTTGAGCGTGACGCAGCAACAGGTCCTCGACAGCCTCGCCAGGGTCAAATCACCCCGCGGGGTCGCGCTTACCCATGCCAATGTGCTGAGCGCGATCAGCGCGTCGGACGGCAAGGTGTTCTTCTCGATCAATGTCGATGCCGCCGAGGCAAGGGCCTGGGAATCGGTCCGGGCCGAAGCGGAGGCCGTCGTGCGCACCATTCCCGGCGTCACCACGGTCATGGTGGCGCTGACCGCCGAGCGCAAGCCGGGTGCCGCGCCGCCGCCACCCCCGCAGCCGAGCCGCGGCTCGCCCGGCGTGCAGCCGGTCCATGCCCACAAGCCGCCGCAGGGCGGTGGGTCGCCGATGGCGCGGCAGTCCGAGATCCCCGGCATCGCCGCGGTGATTGCGGTGGCGTCCGGCAAGGGCGGCGTCGGCAAGTCGACCACGGCGCTCAATCTGGCGCTCGGCCTCCGCGACCTCGGCCTCAAGGTCGGGTTGCTCGATGCAGACATCTACGGCCCCTCGGTGCCGCGCCTGACGGGCCTGCGCGACAAGCCGGAGCTGAACGACGAGCGCAAGATGATTCCGCTTCGGCGTTTCGGCCTCGCAATCATGTCGATCGGCTTTCTGGTCGAGGAGGAGACCGCGATGATCTGGCGCGGTCCCATGGTGATGTCGGCGGTGACGCAGATGCTGCGCGACGTCGAATGGGGCAAGCTCGATGTGCTGGTCGTCGACATGCCGCCGGGCACCGGCGATGCCCAGCTCACGCTGGCGCAGAACGTGCCGCTCAAGGGCGCCGTGATCGTCTCGACGCCGCAGGACCTGTCCCTGATCGACGCGCGGCGGGGCCTTGCCATGTTCAAGAAGGTCAACGTGCCCGTGCTCGGCATCGTCGAGAACATGAGCTACTTCCAGTGCCCGCATTGCGGCACGCGGTCGGACATTTTCGGCCATGGTGGGGCGCGGCACGAGGCCGAGAAGCTCGGGGTATCCTTCCTGGGCGAGATCCCCCTGCACATGGCGATTCGCGCCAGCTCGGACGCCGGCAATCCCGTGGTCGACAGCGAGCCGGATGGCCCTCATGCGGCGATCTACCGCGCCATCGCCGGCCAGGTCCGGGACCAGCTCAAGGGTGTCATCGCGGCGGCCTGAACCGGCCTCCACGGCAAACTCCGGGGACATGCGACTTTCGTAGAGCCCCGTCATGCCATTGTCGCGTTCCGCAAGCGGGGCTTCCGTGTTAAAGGCCCACGGCAGTCAAGCCCCTTCGGTTCGACGCGATCCCAAAGCGTTGCCGGAATGCGCGGCGGCAAGAAGAGAAGCCAAGGGGAAACGCCCCAGCAAGGAGAGACCTGAAGATGAAGCGTCGTGATTTTCTCAAAGTGTCGGCAGCAGGCGCGGCGGCGACCGCGGTGGCCTCGCCGGCGATCGCGCAGTCCTCGCCCGAGGTGAAGTGGCGCCTGACTTCGAGCTTTCCGAAGTCGCTCGACACTATCTATGGTGGCGCCGAGCAGGTGGCGAAATACGTCGCCGAGATGACTGACAACAAGTTCCAGATCCAAGTGTTCGCGGCCGGTGAAATCGTTCCCGGCCTGCAGGCCCTCGATGCGACCTCGAGCGGCACGGTCGAGATGTGCCACACCGTGTCGTACTACTACGTCGGCAAGGACCCGACCTTCGCGATCTTCGCTTCGGTGCCGTTCGGCCTCAACGCGCGCCAGCAGAATTCGTGGCTCTATCAGGGCGGCGGCAACGAGCTTGCCAACGAGTTCTTCAAGAAGTCGAACGTGGTCGGCTTCCCTTGCGGCAACACCGGCACCCAGATGGGCGGCTGGTTCCGCAAGGAGATCAAGACCGTCGCCGACCTCTCCGGTCTCAAGATGCGCATCGGCGGCATCGCCGGCCAGGTGCTTCAGAAGGTCGGCGTGGTGCCGCAGCAGCTCGCCGGCGGCGACATTTATCCCGCGCTGGAAAAGGGCACCATCGACGCCGCCGAGTGGGTCGGCCCCTACGATGACGAGAAGCTCGGCTTCGCCAAGGTCGCCAAGTACTACTATTATCCGGGCTTCTGGGAAGGCGGTCCGACCGTCCATGCCTTCGCCAACCTGGAAAAGTGGAATGCGCTGCCGAAGAACTACCAGGCGATCCTCACCAATGCGACGGCCAATGCCAACAGCTGGATGGCCGCGCGCTACGACATGCAGAACCCGGCGGCGCTGAAGCGTCTGGTCGCCGGCGGCACCCAGCTTCGCCCGTTCACCAACGAGGTGCTGGAAGCCTGCCTCAAGGCGACCAACGAATTGTGGGCGGAGATCTCGGCCAAGAACGCCGACTTCAAGAAGTCGATCGATGCCATGCAGGCCTACCGCTCCGACGAATATCTGTGGTGGCAGGTTGCCGAATACACCTATGACAGCTTCATGATCCGCTCGCGTACGCGCGGCTGATCTTCGGCTTAAGTCGTAAGACCGGATAGCCCGGCCTCGCAGGAGGCCGGGCTTTTTCTTGTGCGCCAGGCATGGCGCGGAGCGCCGTGACTGGCGCGATTTGATTGGAGTGGTGTCCGATCGATGACTTGGAGGTGAGAGTCCTCTACGGACCCTGGTGATGGGAACCGTTAGCCGAACAGCAAGGGCGTCGTCGCGAGGCGGGGTCTGAAGGAAGCTGTAAGCAAAGTGCCGGCCTGACGAACAGGAAGCGCATAGGAGGCGTCCGCATCCGGGCGAGGGAGCAAGAATTCCCGAAGCCCAATATCACCCGGAGGATGCGGCCGTAGATGCGACAGGTACATGGCACGAAGGTCACGCGACTAACCCTGGGAGATCTGTCGTCCTGCCCCCGGCAACGGGTGTGCTACCGGCGCCGCAAGGCGTCGGGATGGGGCGGCAGAAGTCAGCAGAGGCCGTAGTAGCCGGCAGACCAAGCCGGTGAAGGGCCGAACGTCGAGTACCGGAGGAGGCCGGTCTTGGTGGAAGCAGATGCAGACGATGGCGCTGAGATGCGTCATGCCCGCTCCGAGGGCAGCGGCCGGAAGCCGCCAGAGCAGGAGGCGGGTGCATCAAACATCGCGGCAAGATCGCAACCTTCCCCTCCGGAGGTGGAAGTGCGGCTGATAGAGAAGATCGTCAGCCGAGCGAACATGATGGCGGCTTACCATCGGGTGGTGGCGAACAAGGGCGCCGCGGGCATCGATCGGATGACTGTGGAGCAGTTGCAGCCGTATCTGAAGGAGCATTGGCTGCGCATCAAGGAAGAACTGCTGGAAGGCCGCTATCGGCCGCAGCCGGTGCGCGGGGTGGAAATCCCCAAGCCCGGTGGAGGGATGCGCCAATTGGGCATCCCGACGGTGGTGGATCGGTTGATCCAGCAGGCGATGCATCAGGTGCTGATGCCGCTGTTCGATCCAGGCTTCTCCAAGGCTTCGTACGGCTTCCGTCCGGGGCGCAGCGCGCACGATGCGGTGCGTGCCGCGCGAACGCACGTGGCCGAGGGCCGACGCTTCGTCGTCGACCTTGATCTGGAGAAGTTCTTCGACCGGGTGAACCATGATGTGCTGATGGCACGAGTGGCCCGCCGGGTCGCGGACAGGCGGGTGCTGCGGGTGATCCGCCGCTACCTGCAGGCTGGATTGATGACGGGTGGGATCACGACGGCACGGAGCGAAGGCACGCCGCAAGGCGGTCCTCTGTCACCGCTGCTGTCGAACATCCTGCTCGATGACCTGGACAAGGAGCTCGAGCGACGAGGCCACGCCTTCTGCCGTTACGCCGACGACTGCAACATCTATGTGCGGACGCGGCGGGCCGGCGAGCGGGTGATGGCGTCGATCACGCGCTTCCTGACCGAGCAGCTGCGGCTCAAGGTCAACGCAGCAAAGAGTGCTGTTGACCATCCCTGGGCGCGTACCTTCCTCGGTTACACCATGACCGCTCACAAGCAACCGCGCCTGCGGGTCGCGGCCAAGAGTGTGCAGCGGTTGCGGAGCAAGCTGAGGACGACGTTGCGCCAAGGGCGCGGACGAACCCTGGCATCGACTGTCAGAGCCCTAACCCCCATCCTGCGCGGCTGGCTGCAATACTTCCGGCTGGCGGAGGCCAAAGGGGTGTTCGAGGAGCTCGACGGCTGGATGCGGCGCAAATTGCGCTGCGTCCTCTGGCGCCAGTGGAAGCGACCGCGGACACGCCGCAAGCGCTTGATGCAACGCGGGCTCGATCCGGAGCGGGCATGGCGGTCGGCCTCCAACGGCCGAGGCCCCTGGTGGAACGCCGGGGCCAGCCACATGAACGATGCCTATCGCGCCGCCTTCTTCACGCAACTCGGCTTGCCGTCTCTCATCGAACTGCACCGCCATCTCAATCGTGCTTGACGAACCGCCGTATACGGAACCGTACGTACGGTGGTGTGGGAGGGGGAAGCCGCGAGGCTTCCTCCTACCCGATTGCCGCAGTGCGATCGGGATGGCTTTCGGCCCGGCGATGTTCCATGCTGTCGGAAAGCCTCGGCAAGAAGGCTCCACAAGCAGATCCATCAGGGTAGGAAATCATGAAGAGAAGAGACTTCATCAAGGTCACTGGACTTGGTGCGGCCGGCGCCGCCACGCTCGCGGCTCCCGCGATCGCGCAGTCGATGCCGGAAATCAAATGGCGCATGCCGACGAGCTGGCCGAAATCGCTCGACACACTGTTTGGCGGCGCCGAGATGATGTGCAAGATGGTTGCGGAGGCGACCGACAACAAATTCCAGATCCAGATCTTCGCGGCCGGCGAGATCGTGCCGGGCCTGCAGGTGCTCGACGCCGTGCAGAACGGCACCTGCGAGATCGGCCACACCGCGTCCTACTATTATTTCGGCAAGGACCCGACCTTCACCTTCGGCTCGGCCGTGCCGTTCGGTCCCAACATGCGCATCAACCAGGCCTGGTACATGTTGGGCGGCGGCCGCGACGTTCTCAACGAGTTCTACAAGGGCTACAACGTCGTCTCGCTGCTCGCGGGCAACACCGGCTGCCAGATGGGCGGCTGGTTCAGGAAAGAGGTCAACACGCCCGAGGATCTCAAGGGCATGAAATTCCGCATCGGCGGGTTCACCGGCCGCGTGCTGCAGAAGCTCGGCGTGGTGCCGCAGCAGCTCGCCGGCGGCGATATCTATCCGGCGCTGGAGAAGGGCACCATCGACGCCGCCGAATGGGTCGGCCCTTATGACGACGAGAAGCTCGGCTTCTACAAGATCGCGCCGCACTACTACTATCCCGGTTGGTGGGAAGGCGGGCCGATGCTGATGGCCTTCGTCAATCTCGACAAGTGGAACGCGCTGCCGAAATATTACCAGAGCGTGCTGGAGCAGGCCGGCCACTATGCCAACAACTACATGATGGCGCGCTACGACAACGCCAATCCGCTGGCGCTGAGGAAGCTGCTGGCGGGCGGCACCAAGCTGCACGCCTTCTCGCCCGCGATCATGGATGCCTGCTACAAGGCCGCCAAGGAGCTGCACGCCGAAGTCGCTGCGACCAACCCGAACTTCAAGAAGGTGCACGACTCGCTCGCCAAGTTCACGAGCGACGGCTACTCCTGGTTCCAGGTCGCCGAGGTTGGCTACGACATCTTCATGGCACGGCGCTCGCAGAGCTGATCACCCCTCTTCGTCGCATGCGACGCCCCGGAGCAAAGGCTCCGGGGCGTTGCTGTTAGGGGCGGAATTCAAAACGAGAAAAACAACCCCATGCACAGTAGCCAACGGCTTGATAAGTCGTGAGAAAAAATCGGCGGTACACGCAGCCTTCGGAGGACGCGGTCCGGTGCTGCGGTATGCGGGGGAAGTGGGCTCCGGACGGGCCGATGGATGGATCGTTTCGCTCCTACGAAGCAGGTGGCAGTTTGACCTGTCGAGACTGAGCAAGAATACTCGTTTTGGCGGAGTCAGGCCGGTGTGGGCGACCGATTGCGATCGGAGGCGGGTGATTGATCCAGAAGGCCTCTGGAGCAAGCTGGATGCCCTGCAGGAGGGCTGCGAGGGTGCCTCGGCCAGGAGCGAGCGTCTTTGCGAGGGCGGCCAGAAACACGTCTAAGCCAAGAATGTTGAGCACGCGGGTAAAGTTGTAGCAGAGCGCCATCAGGTTCCACTCACCGCGGACCTTATCGAAGCCGCGGACCAGGAAATGACGATAGCCGGCGCGGCATTTGAGCGTGCCAAACGGATGCTCGACGATGGCAAAACGACGGCGCATCAGCTCGCCTGCACCCTGCATCCGCGCGCGATGACGTTCAAGAACGCCTTCATGCTCCCAGCGACCGATCGTCCGGTAGGCCGCGTTCGACGAGAGACACTGGACCTTGAGCGGGCAGGTCCTGCAGATCGCTCCGCGCGCCGCATAGCGGATCTCGATGCGGCCGCTGGTGTTCTTTTGCCTGCTCTTCATCGGATGTAGCGGTTGGCCGGCAGGACAACGGTAGGTGTCGGTTGCGCCATCATAGTTGAAGTCCTTGAGGGCAAAGCGGCCTTGCTTCTCGAGCCGGGCGTTGCCCTCCGGCACCGGCACATAGGGCGTGATGCCATCGTCTTCACAGGCCTTCAGTTCGCGACTGCTGTAATAGCCCTCATCTGCCAGCGCCTGCAGGGCCCCGACCTCGAGAGCCTCTTTTGCCGCCATGGCCATCGCATGTAGCTGGCCGACATCGCTGCTGTCGTTCACCACCTCGCTGGCGACAATGAGCTTGTGCTTGTCATCGACGGCGGTCTGCACATTGTAGCCTGCGACGCCCTGGCCGCTCTTGACCAGAAGCCGGGCATCCGGATCAGTCAGGGATAGCTGCGTCTCGCCATTCTCTTCCAGCCGAGCAAGGTCGCCTTGTGCGCGCAAGCGCTTCGCCAGCAGCGCCGCGATCTTCGCACCGATGTCGCCGCCACCTCCGCCGCCGCCATCGGGGCCATCCTTGCCCGGCTTCTTGGCTTCCGCGGCATCATTGTCCTCAAGGCACTTGCCGTAAGCCTCGATCTCTTGGTCCAGCTTGATGATCTGATCGGCAAGCCGTTTGCGCGTAAAGATGCTGGCCTTGCTGGCGTCGCCATGGAAGAACGAGCCGTCAATTGCAACAACGCTGCCGCCGACAAGACCAAGCTCGCGCATCAGCAGCACGAAGCTGCGGTTGGCTGCCTTCAGCGCCGCCCAGTTCTCTTTGCGGAAATTGCCGATCGTCCGATAACCCGGCTTCAGATTCCTCAGCAGCCAGATCAGTTCCAGATTGCGGCCGGCCTCCCGCTCCAACCGACGCGACGACCTGATTTGGTTGATGTAGCCGTAAAGGTAGAGCTTCAGCAGATCGGCTGGATCGTATGGCGGCTGGCCGACCTCTTCAGCCTTGCGATCCGCATGGCGAAAGCCGAGCTTGGCAAGGTCGAGGACACGAACGAAGCTCTCAATCGCCCGGACGGGGTTGTCCGGTCCGACATAGTCCTCAATCCGAGCAGGAAGCAGGCTGGCCTGGTCGCGGCTCTCGCCGGTCTTGAATGTGCGATTCGTCATGAACAGAATCGTACATCAACTCACCAAAATGCCGAGTTCTTGCTCAGTCTCGTCGGGCAAAACAGGAGTAAAAGGTAACAATCGAATAATCCGAAATTGAGTTTCGTCGGTGCGGGCCTGGAGACGACGATGAGCTTCGATCCCGACGACGTCCAAAGCGCGCTGCGCAAGGCATGGTCGTCGTCGACGGCAAGCCAATGGACGGCGACCAATCCCGCGGCCGGGCAATGCAACGTCACTGCGCTGCTTATTCGCGAACTCTTCGGCGGTGACTTGCTGAAGACGCCTCTGCCGGCAGGCGACCATTTCTACAATCGGATCGAAGGCCGGAGATACGACTTCACGGCGAGCCAGTTCGATCAGCCGATCGCTTACATGGACCTGCCTGCAAGTCGGACCGACGCAGAGCTGGGAGCAACAAGAAATCAACTGGCTGAACTGAGAACGGCCTTCCTGGAGCACTGTAGCAAGCCAGACTAGTAGGCTGTGTACTCATTAAGCGGCTGGCCGCCTCGCGTCTACTCAAGCCCTAACAGCGGCGGGAAAGCGGACGTCTCCCGAGGTTGCCGATAAGCCAGAAGTGGAAGATGGCTCAAACCCTGTCAAATTGAGCCTTAAAGAAATGTGCAATGCGCGAAACAGCATCGGTGGTCGCAGGATCGTTATCGGCAAAGTCGAAGCCATGACCTTTGCCGTAATATGTGACCTGGTCTGCGGGAGCGCCGACGGACCTGGCCAACGTTACGAGAGCCTCGCCGGTCGCCGGCGGCACATTGCTGTCTGCATCACCATGCAGCTCGACCGTGGGCGGCATGTGCTTTACTTCGGGCGCAATCTTGTCAGGCATGCCTCCGTAGAGGACGCCCAAGGCCGTGACGCGACTGTCGCGCGAAGCCGTAGCAGCTGCAACAAAGCCGCCCAATGAGAAGCCAAGCAGACCAAGCTGCCGAGAACTATAGTCACCTTCCAGAATCGTGGTGATGGCCGATGACACCCGCTTTGTCCACGCATCGTATCGTTGCATATCGTACGCTTCGCGATCTGCTTTGCTGTTGAATCCTTTCAGCGCTTGGCCGTCGATCTCCGTATAAAACTCGACCAAATAGGCGTCTATCCCTTGGCGATCAGTGCGTTCGCATGTCGTTCATATGCGGACAACTTAAGTTGGAATCCGCGCGTCCCATGCAACAGGATTACGCTCGGGCGGCGACCGTCTCGCTGTGCGGCATAGCGGCTGAACGGGACATGATCCTCCGAACTGGCCTTGCTCGCATCATTGGCAAGAGCAGAAACGGCGGTCTGCGGAAGCGCGGCGAGAGCAATGCCGCTAATGACAGTTCTGCGATCCACCGCGTACCCCAATAATCTACTCAGAAGAAGGAACAGCCTGGATACCATACAGGAAATCTGAGAAACGCTTAGTCTGCTTCGACTCAGCAACGGGATCCCGGCGCCGTCTGATCCTGGTCCGCTCAGTGTCATAAACCCGACATCATGGCGTCTGATGTGGTGAACGGCTAAGGGCCACTTCCAGACATTGTTCCCGTGGGCCGGCTACGCTTCCGGGACAGCAGGCACTACGAACGACTGGAGGGGATAATCGATTCTGCTACCCACTTGGTGAGCGCATCCGTCCGCTGTTCGTAGCTCTCTGGCCGAGCGGCTAGCTTCAAGATTGGGTACCGCCACAAATCTACCAGATGATCCACCAAGCTCGCATACTCGACGAGCATCTGATCGACGCCTTCGAGACCGGAAAGAGCTCGCGACTGCATCCATGGTGATCGCTGGGTCAACTCGATCAGATAGCTCTTCCAAGTTGGGTCTCTCTTTCGAGCGATTTCGCTTATAGCTTCTAGAGGGTTGTTCTCCTGGAAGTAGATCAGTCCAGCTTGCACGTATTCCAGCCGCTCCTGGAAATGTAACCAAAAATGCGAAATTGTCATTCGCGGCGCGCCCAACTGAAATAGCACTCGGACGGTGCTCTGTATCGGATGGCTTTCAAAGACGTACAGCGTATCATCCCCGGTAGTCTCCAAGAAGTATTCCAGCTTCCTGAGCGCGGCAGCCGCGAACGAGTCAGCCGAATGCGTCTCGTGAATGTCTACGAAGCCTGCACCTACAGGGTCGGGCGTACCTACCAGCAGAGGATGGTTCGAAGCGATCTCCGTGAACACTCGGCTATTGTGGATGTGGCCGCCGACTGCCTTGGCGGCCATGCTCTTGCCGGACCCCGGCAGGCCATCAATAAACAAAATGTGCGGGCGCGGGATCATGCGTTTGCGAGTAGTGATAAGCTCTCTGTGCTATCATAGATTTTCGCAAAATGGCACCCCAAGACGGCCAACCCATGACGTACCTTGGACATGCCGCTTTCGAGCCGGATGTAAGTCTGTCTCTTAGAGCGGGAATGAACGTGACGTTGCGATCGACGCGTATTCCGCCGAAAAGCAATCGCAGCGGTCCGATCTGCTTCAGCCCGTATCTTTACCGCGCTCGCAACCAAGTGGAGCGGTTCTTCAACAGGATCAAACAATGTCGTCGGGTGGCGACGCGCTACGATAGACTCGCCGCCAACTACCTTGCCTTCGTTCAACTCGCGTCTATCCGATTGTGGTTGCGGCTTAATGAGTCCGCGTCCTAGCAGCAGCCGAGGTTGATCTAAGGCCGTTAGCGAACAACACCAGCCGCGTCATCCGCGCTTGGAATGAGCCAATCGATCCACAACAGACCAACTTCGAGGATAACGAAGGCGACAATGCCGCCGAGCCAGCCGAAGAAGACGACGGAAAAGATCCCGAGCAAGATCGCGCAAAAGACGTCGGCGAGAACCTTGCAGATGCGGGAGTCCCGGTGTTGTCCGGGTGTAAAATACGACATCGGGTTCCTCCAGTCGCAGCTCCGGCCTCGAATTTAGCCACAGCGCCGGACGACCGTCTACTCCATCAGAATGGCGGCCCGATGCGAGGGCGCGACGCGGGGGCCAGTACATCCCAGTTCCGTAGATCAGTTCTTCGGCTGCCCGAAATCGAGTGGCGGTGGCAGTTCGATATCGGGAATCTCGATCTTGATCTTGTCCAAGTCCACCTTCGTGGGTGCGTCCAGCAACCCAGTCACCGTTATTGGGAATGCGATGACGACTGCAACCATGATCGCCTGCAGGCCGATCCAAGGCATTGCGCCCCAGTAGATGTCTGAACTCTTGACCTCCTTCGGCGCCACACCGCGCAAGTAGAACAAGGCGAAGCCGAAGGGAGGATGCAGGAAAGAGGTCTGCATGTTGACGCAGAGCATGACACCGAACCAGATCAAGGCGGCATCCGCGCCGACCACGGGGGCAAGCAGCTTCTGCGCGATCGGCGCAATCATCGGGATGATGATGAAGGCGATCTCGAAGAAGTCGAGGAAGAAGGCGATGAAGAAGATGAACAGATTGATGAAGATCAGGAAGCCCCAGACGCCGCCCGGCAGCGATGTCAGCATGTGCTCCAGCCAGACGCCACCGTTGCAGCCCAGGAAGACGATCGAGAAGCAAGTCGATCCGATCAGGATGAAGGTTACCATGCAGGTGATGCGCATGGTGGTCTCATAGCCCTGCTTGACCAAAATGCGCAGGTCCGGAATCCTGATCGCCTCGATGCAGACCCAGGCCACTGCGAGATACGCAATTGCAAAGGTGATCTTGAACGGCAGATTTGGCGTGAAATAGATGCCGATGATGGTGCCGACACCAGCAGCGGCGACGCCGACGAGCAACACCTTGTGACCAGCCGAGCTGAAATCCTTGTGATGGATGACGGCGAGGACGATTGCACCGACGGCGCCCATCGCGCCCGCTTCGGTCGGGGTGGCGAGGCCAAGCATCATCGTGCCGAGCACCACGAAGATCAGAACGGCAGACGGAATGATGCCCAGGAGGCATTTGCGCCAGAGCGCCCAGCCCTTGAGCGTCCTCGCTTCCTTGGGCACTGCCGGGACGTGGCCCGGCTTGATCAGGCTCAGTGCAAACGTGTAGCCCGCGAACAGGGCGATCTGGAGGATCGATGGACCCCAAGCGCCCAGATACATGTCGCCGACCGACTTCCCAAGCTGGTCCGCGAGCACGATCAGAACCAGCGAGGGCGGCACCAGTTGTGTGATGGTGCCGGAGGCTGCAAGCACGCCGGTGATGTAGCGCATGTTGTAGCCGTAGCGGATCATGACCGGCATCGAGATCAGCGCCATCGCGATCACCTGTGCGGCTACGGTGCCGGTGATGGCACCGAGAATGAAGCCGACGATGATCACGGAATAGCCGAGACCGCCGCGAATGGGGCCGAACAACTGCCCCATGGAGTCCAGCATGTCCTCTGCGAGGCCGCATCGTTCGAGGATCGCGCCCATGAACGTGAAGAATGGGATCGCAAGCAGCAGCTCGTTGGCCAGGACGCTGCCGTAGATGCGCTCCGGGATGGCCTGAAGGAAGCTGAATCCGAAAAATCCCTCGTGGATCGCGAGAAATCCGAACGAAAGGCCGAGAGCGGCCAACGTGAAGGCGACGGGGAAGCCGATCAGCATCGCCAGGACCAGCCCGCCGAACATCAGCGGCGGCATCATCTCGATCGTGATCATTGGGTCGGCCGCTCGTATTTAGCATCGATGGTGACTTCACCGCGCAAAGCCGCCGCTCGCTTGATGACTTCCGAGACTCCTTGCAACGCCACCATGAAGAATCCAGCCGGCAGGACAAACTTGATCGGCCACCGCAGGAGGCCGCCGGCATTGTTGGACATTTCACCGATGATGAAAGAGCTGTAGAACATCGCCCATGACAGGTAGCTGAGGAGCAGGCAGGCCGGGACGAGGAAAACCAATGTCCCGATCAGGTCCAGCCACAGCTGCCCGCGTTCGGAAAGCATGAGGTAGAGGATTTCGACGCGCACATGCTCGTTGCGTTTGAACGTGTAGGACGCGCCAAACATCACAACGACGGCGAACATGTACCACTGGGTCTCGAGCCAGCTATTGGAGCTGTAGCTGAAGGCGTAGCGGATCATCGCATTTGCAGCGCTGACCAAGCAGGCCGCGAGCACCAGAACATTGCAGACGTTGCCGACCTTTTCGTTCAGCCAGTCGATAGCTGTGCTTATCGCCAACAATGGGCGCATCGACGTCGTTTCCCCGCTCGCTGAGTGCTGACCCCAAACGAGCAGGACCATGGTGCTGCATCAGCAGCCTTCCATGTC
Organism: Bradyrhizobium sp. LMG 9283; assembly: GCF_045571415.1. Taxonomy (NCBI): domain Bacteria; kingdom Pseudomonadati; phylum Pseudomonadota; class Alphaproteobacteria; order Hyphomicrobiales; family Nitrobacteraceae; genus Bradyrhizobium; species Bradyrhizobium sp. LMG 9283. The sequence goes on along the minus strand of NZ_CP120691.1, from coordinate 5,389,190 downwards.
TGCGCCGGAGCTAGTCCACCCGTCTGATGCTCCAGCTCGTTCTTCTTGTCGGTTTTCGCCGGGACATGTGGATGTCCTGGCCGCGCGTGAAGCAAGGCACCTTTATCTTCGACAATTTTCTGGTCAACAGAAAAATGGACAATTTGACGCAGTGCTGCAAAAATAAAATCCGCGGCTGGTCTGACGATGGCGACCGGACGGTGTTCTGAAATCCCCATGCGCGCAGTTCGAAACGTCGAGATCCGTCTAACTTCGACGTCATTCTGTCGGGGCGTCGAAAACTAACAAACAACCTCTCGCGAATGAAAACGCCGCGTGGGTAGGGATGAATCTGTCGGCTCGGCGCGGTCGACGCCGAAACTGTCAGTGATGATCGGCTTACACGAAGCTGACAGGGCGGACGGCCGTCGGACACTTTTTCGCTGGCCGCCGCGGCCGGAATGGTGGAAGAGAGCGAAGATACCGCGCGGACCGTGCGGCGACCTGGTTACCCGTCGGGACTACGATGCGCCTTCTGATCGTCGAGGACAATGCCGAGCTGTCGCGGCTCGTTGCAGGCGGGCTGGCGGCAGCCGGCTATGAGAGCGACATCGTCGGCAGCGCAGCGGAGGCGCGCGAGGCGGTGAGCAGCGTCAGCTACGCCGCGATGATCCTTGATCTCGGCCTACCCGACGGCGACGGCCTGTCGGTACTGCGCGAGCTGCGCCTCAAGATGGAACCGCTGCCGGTACTGGTGCTGACCGCGCGCGGCGGCGTGCAGGACCGCGTCAGCGGCCTGCGCAGCGGTGCCGACGACTATCTCGCAAAACCGTTTGCGATGGAGGAGCTGGTGGCGCGGCTGGAGGCCATCCTGCGCCGACCCGGCCAGTTGCTCGGCCGCTCGCTCAGTCTCGCCAATCTCGTCTACGATACCGAGAGCCGCCAGATCTTCGTCGACGACCAGCCGCGGATCATCTCCGCGCGCGAGACGTCGGTGCTGGAGATCCTGCTGCGCCGGCAGGGACGGGTCGTGCCGAAGAAGAACGTCGAGGACCACATCTTTGGGCTCGAAGGCGAAGTCGCTTCCAACGCGGTCGAGGTCTATGTCTCGCGGCTGCGCAAGCAGCTGGCGGAACATGGCGCCAAGGTGGTGATCCACACCATCCGCGGCGTCGGCTATCTCATGACCGAGGAGAAATAGCGTGGCCCAGCTCGGATCCAGTGCCGGGTCCTATGGCAGGTCGCCGACGTTCAAATCGCTGATCTGGCGCATCGTGTTCCTCCACATCCTTGCGGTCGCGGTGGTCGCAGTCTTCCTGCCGCTGGTGCTGTTCTGGCTGCTCAATTCCGAGATCGGCCAGCTGCATCGCGATGCCATGCGCGCGCAGGCCGAAGTGCTGGCGGCGCGCATCGTCGCGCAGCCGGACGGCACGTTGACGCTCAATCTGCCCGATAGCCTCAAGGGCCTCTACTCAGACGCTTATGGCCGCTACCAGTACGACATTCGCGACGCCGAGGGCCGGTTGCTGTTCTCCTCTCACCGGCGTTCTCCAGCGGTGGCAGCGCCGCGCTTGCCTGAAACCATTTCCGGCGCCGGCGTCACCCGTGACATCGATGGCAAGACGGTGCGCATCCAGGTTGCCGAGGACCTCGCGCACCGCGACGTCATCATCGACGACATCGTCTCGAACTTCTTCCGGCGGGTAGGGTGGATCACCATCCCGATCCTCCTGGTCCTGCTTGCCACCGACATCATTATCTTCCGCCGCGCGATTGCGCCGCTGTGGAAGGCCTCGGAGGAAGCCAGCAATATCGGCCCGGCGCGGACCGACATCCGCTTGCCTACGGCACAGATCCCACGCGAGATCCTGCCGCTGGTCACCGCCGTGAACCAGGCGCTCGATCGCCTCGAGGGCGGCTTTCGCGTGCAGCGGCAGTTCACGGCGGACGCCGCGCATCAGTTGCGCACGCCGCTCGCGATCCTGCGCACGCGGATCGAGACGCTCGACGACCGTGCGGCACGGCAGGCGCTGCATGCCGACATCGAAACCATGAGCCGCCTCGTCGCCCAGCTGCTGGAGATCGCCGAGCTCGACACATTGGTGCTCGATCCCGGCGAGACCGCGGATTTGCGCGCCGTCTGCGCCGAGGTGGTCGGTTCGATCGCCCCGTTCGCGATTGCGCAGCATAAAGACATCGAGCTGAAGGGCACGGACGCGCCGGTCGAGATCCACGGCAATTCCGAGATGCTCCAGCGCGCGATCTTCAACCTTGCTGAAAACGCCATCAAGTTCACGGCAAAGGACACCTCCGTCGATGTCGAGGTGCGCGAGGACGGTTCGGTGCGCGTGCGTGACCACGGCCCGGGCATCCCGGAAGCCGAGAGCGAGCTGATCTTCCAGCGCTTCTGGCGCGCCGACCGCCGGCGCAGCGACGGTGCGGGGCTAGGACTCTCGATCGTGCGCGCAGTGACGGACGATCACGCAGCCACGGTTACGGTGGCAAATCTCCCCGGAGGCGGCGCGGAGTTCACGCTGCGGTTCAGGTTGGCAGAGGGAGCCGATCGTTCACCCTCCCCTGGAGGGGCAGGGCTATCGCATATGGTGTGAATGATGCTTCGGCGTCGGGACTGGACTCCCTCTCCCGCTTGCGGGGGAGGGCTGGGTGAGGGTGTCGCCGCGGCGGGATTGTCGGGAAATGCGGAGGCTGTCCCAGGAGGACAAGAGCCCTCACCCGCCGCGCTCTGCGAGCGCGTCGGCCTCTCCCGCAAGCGGGAGAGGCGAAGCAAGCCCACGGACAATCCTCCTGAAATTCCATATGCGATTGCTCTGCCTGGAGGGGGAGGCGCGTAGCGCCGGGGTGGGGTGATCTATCCACTCGGGCACTATTTACGAGGAGAGACCGTCACCCCACGCCGATGCGCATTTCGCTACATGCGCATCGACCCTTCCCCTCCAGGGCAGGGTAAGAGGGCGGTCGCGCCACCGCCGCTATTTCTGCGGCGGGCCGAGATCCAGCGGCGGCAGCTCGATCTGCGGCACCTCGATCTTGATCGTAGAGGGGTCGATGTTCGTTTGGACGCCCTTGTAGTGCATCACCATCGCCGGGAACGCGATTACCAGACCGACCATGATGATCTGGATGACGACGAATGGCACCGCGCCCCAATAGATCTGGCCCGTGGTCACAGGGTCCATCCTCTTGCCGGTGACGCGATCGGTGTATCGCTCCTTCGGCGCGACCGATCGGAGATAGAACAGGGCGAAGCCGAACGGCGGATGCATGAACGATGTCTGCATGTTGACGCCGAGGATGACGCCGAACCAGATCAGGTCGATGCCGAGATGCTCGGCGGCAGGTCCGAGCAGCGGGATCACGATGAAGGCCAGCTCGAAGAAATCGAGGAAGAAGGCCAGCACGAAGACGAACGCGTTGACGAAGATCAGGAAGCCGACCTGGCCGCCGGGCAGGGAGGTGAGCAGATGCTCGACCCAGACGTGCCCGTTGACGCCGTAGAAGGTCAGCGAGAACACGCGGGCTCCGACCAGGATGAACACGACGAAAGCCGACAGCTTGGCGGTCGATTCCGTGGCTTGCCGGATCAGGTCCCAGCTCAGCCGGCGCTTCGCGGCGCCGAGGATCAGGGCGCCGGCGGCACCCATCGCGCCGCCTTCGGTCGGCGTGGCGATGCCGATGAAGATCGTGCCGAGCACCAGGAAGATCAGGAACAGCGGCGGCACCATGACGAAGGTGGTCTGCTGGGCCATCTTCGACAGGAAGCGAAAGCCGGTGAGCTTGTCGATGACCCAGTTCACCACGGCAACGACGAAGGCGAAGATGATGCCGTAGAACATGCTGAGCACGACGTAATCGGCGCCATGCACGTCCGAATTCCGCATCATGAACCAGCCGAACACGCAGCTCGCCAGGAACAGCATGCCGAGCGAGACGAGGCCGCGGCTGCCACTCTCCTCGCGGAAGCCGATGGCCTCCTTCGGCAGGCCCGGCGTGGCCTTCGGGAAGACCATGCTGACGAGGAAAGCGTAGCCGGCGTAGAGGCCGGCGAGCACGAGACCCGGAATGAAGGCGCCCTCGTACATGTCGCCGACGGACTTGCCGAGCTGGTCGGCCATCACGATCAGGACGAGCGAGGGCGGAATGATCTGCGCGAGCGTGCCGGATGCTGCGATGACGCCGGATGCCACGCGGCGGTCATAGCCATAGCGCAGCATGATCGGCAGCGAGATCAGACCCATCGAGATCACGGAGGCGGCGACGACGCCCGTCGTCGCGGCGAGCAGCGCGCCGACGAAAATCACGGCATAGGCGAGACCGCCGCGGATGGTGCCGAACAATTGGCCGATGGTGTCGAGCAGATCCTCGGCCATGCCCGACCGCTCCAGCACCAGTCCCATGAAGGTGAAGAACGGAATGGCGAGCAGCGTGTCGTTGTTCATCACGCCGTAGACCCGCTCCGGAAGGGCTTGGAGGAAGTCAGGGCGGAACTCGCCGAGTTCGACGCCGACAATGGCGTAAAACAGGCCGACGGCGCCGAGCGAGAATGCTGCGGGATAGCCGAGCAGCAGCATGACGACCAGCGACGCGAACATGATGGGCGCCAGATTGGCGATGATGAATGCGGTCATGATTCCCCTCTAAACCGTCGCCAACGGCTACTTCTTCTCGATCGCTTCGACGAGGTGCTCGACCTCCGCCTCCAGCGCCGACACTTGCGAGTCATGGGGATCCGGCATCAATCCGCGCATCACCGCGATTCGCTTGATCAGCTCGGAGATGCCTTGCAGGAGCAGGAAAGCGAACCCGATCATGATCAGGGATTTGGCCGGCCATTGCGGCAGACCGCCGGCATTGCCGGATTGCTCGTTGATCTGGAACGAGCGCTGGAAGAACGGCACGCCGGTGATGATCATGACGACGCACAGCGGAATGAGGAAGAACAAGTGACCGATCACGTCGATCACGTTGCGGGCCTTCTTCGGCAGTGCGTTGTTCACGATGTCGATGCGGATGTGCTCGTTGTCGAGCAGCGTCCAGGGCGAGCAGAGCAGGAACACGATGCTGAACAGCACCCATTGCAGCTCGAGCCACGAATTGGACGAGGTATCGAAGGTCTTGCGGACGATCGCATTGACCGCCGAGATGATGACGGCGACGACGATCAGCCATGCCAGGCGTTTGCCCGTCCAGCGCGTGAACGCGTCAATCCTGCTGCTCAACGTTAGGAGCGCTTGCAACGATAGGTCCTCCCCCGATTGTGCCCCGGCCGTCTTGACTGCGCCGAGCTGGCGCGTGGCTTGTCTCGCCGCGCAGGCATGAGGCAGGCGCACCAAACCAGCGGGCGTGCCGCCAGTCAATCGGAAGTTTGTTGATAGGTAAGGGGAATAAGCCCGTAATCCGCCGGTGTTAGCCGCCGGTGACGCTCATGTGCCTGGAGACGCTGGGACGGTCATGGCGGCGGTCGATGATGAAATCGTGGCCCTTGGGCTTTAGTCCAATGGCGCGGTCGATCGCATCTGCAAGCAGCAGATCGTCGCTCGATGCACGCAGAGGTTTGCGCAAGTCCGAGGCATCCTCGTGGCCCAGGCAGGTGTGCAGCGTCCCCGTGCAGGTGATGCGCACCCGGTTGCAGGATTCGCAGAAATTATGGGTCATCGGCGTGATGAAGCCGAGCTTGCCGCCGGTTTCGGCGACGCTGACATAGCGGGCCGGACCGCCGGTGCTCTCGGCGAGATCCGTCAGCGTGAATTGCTGAGCGAGGCGGGCACGCACCAGCGACAGCGGCAGATACTGGTCGATCCGGCCCGAGCCGATCTCGCCCATCGGCATCACTTCGATCAGCGTCAGGCCCATGCCCTTGCCATGGGCCCAGCGCATCAACTCGGGCAATTCGTCCTCGTTGAGATTCTTCAGGGCGACGGCGTTGATCTTCACGGCAAGCCCTGCGGCGCGTGCGGCCTCGATGCCTTCCAGCACCTTGTCGATCTCGCCCCAGCGGGTGATCTCGCGAAACTTCTTGGGATCGAGCGTGTCGAGCGAGACGTTGATGCGGCGGACGCCGCAATCGGCGAGCTCCCGCGCGTGCTTCGCAAGCTGGGTGCCGTTGGTGGTCAGCGTCAGCTCGTTCAGGGCGCCGCTCGAAAGATGCCGCGACAGCGAGCGCACCAGCGTCATCACGTTGCGGCGGACCAAGGGCTCGCCGCCGGTGAGCCGCAACTTCTTCACGCCCTTGGCGATGAAGGCCGTGCAGAGGCGGTCGAGTTCCTCCAGCGTCAGCAGGTCGGCCTTGGGCAGGAACGTCATGTCTTCCGACATGCAGTAGAAGCAGCGCAGGTCGCAGCGGTCGGTGACTGAAACGCGCAAGTAGGTGATGGTCCGTCCGAACGGATCTGTCATCGCGCTCGACAGCGCGGCGCGGGGGCTCACGGAAGGTCCGTTCATACCAACTTGCCTTGTCACTTGCGGCGACGGGCGCACCTTTGCTTCAGCGGTGCCGTCGACGCAATCTAAGCATCGGACGCGGCTAGGACAATCGGGTGGTATACGTAAGTCAGCGCTTGCCTGCATTCGGATCGGGGAAGGGCGAGCTAGCTGCGGGTGCAGCATCGGCCGGCGCTGCCGGGGGCGCGGCTGGCTTTGGCTTCTTTGGCCGATGCGGTTTGCGGACGAGTTTCGGCGGCACCGCCGGCTGGAGTTCCGCAAACAGGGTGCATGGAATAAGGTGGCTAGCGCGGGTTCCGCGAAATAACCTAGCCGTATCAGTTGGTTGTGAGGGATGAGGCCGTCATCAGGCTGCTGGCGGCCGCCGGCAGGTCGCGCATGTGATGGATCAGCCGGTCCGGCTTCAACTCGGCAATCGGCACGTCCGTGTAGCCAAAGCTGACCCCGATCACGGGAACCCCGGCCCGCCGGGCGACACCGACGTCGGTTCCGGCATCGCCGACCATGATGCTGGCCTTCACATCCCCGCCGGCCCGAGCCACCGTCTCGCGAAAGATGGTCGGATCGGGCTTCTGGACGCCAAAGGTGTCGGCGCCGCAGATCGCGGCGAAGCGGCGGCTGAGGCCGAGCTGGTCCAGCAGGCGCTTGGACAGCCATTCCAGCTTGTTGGTGCAGACCGCAAGGCGATGGCCCTGCGCCGCGAAATGGTCGAGCGCGGCCTCGAGCCCCTCGAAGGGGCGGGATTCGACCGCGATATGGTCAGCATAATAGGCGATGAAATCCGCGGTCATCCGGTCCATGTCGGCGGGGGTGACGGTGCGGCCCTCGGCCTCCAGCCCTCGCTCGATCAGCTTGCGGGCGCCTGCGCCGATCATGTTGCGGGCCGAGGCCATCGGCACGGGCGGCAGGCCCTCGCGGTCGAGCACGTAGTTCAGGGCGGTGATCAGGTCAGGCGCCGTATCCACAAGCGTGCCGTCGAGATCGAAGACGATGGTGTGCGGGCGCGTCTTTTTGAAGGAGGTCATGATCCAAGCGCTACCGGCCCGGTCGTATCCGCGCAAGGGGTGGGCCCATAAGATCGCTTTATAGGCCTGTTCCCGCGAGAAAAACGAGGCTACATAGGCCGCCGAAAGCGGCCGCGATCGGCGGCGCATCCTCCGGATTCAGAAGCGGGCGCACACGTGAATATGGACCAGTTGAAGCGGCAGGCTGCTGCGCGCGCCCTCGAGGAGGTTCGCGACGGCATGCAGCTCGGGCTCGGCACCGGCTCGACGGCCAAACATTTCGTCGAGCTGCTCGGCGAGCGCGTCGCCGCCGGGCTCAAGGTGGTCGGCGTGCCGACCTCCGAGGCGACGCGGGCCGATGCGGAGCGTTGCGGCGTGCCGTTGACGACGCTGGACGAGATCGACCATCTCGACATCACTGTGGATGGCGCGGACGAGATCGATCCCGAGCTCAATCTGATCAAGGGCGGCGGCGGCGCACTCTTGCGCGAGAAGATCGTGGCGGCCGCCTCGGATCGCATGATCGTGATTGCCGACGACACCAAATGGGTGCCGACGCTCGGCAAGTTTCCGCTGCCGGTGGAAGTCATCCCATTTGGGCTTGGTGCGACGCGCCGCGCGATCGAAAAGGCATTTGCCGAATGCGGCGTTTCCGGGCAAATGGCGGTCCGCAAGGCCAAGGACGGCCACGTTTTCGTCACCGATGGCGGCCACTGGATCGTCGATGCCCAGCTCGGACGTATTGTGGATCCCCCCGGTCTCGCCAAGGCGCTGAGCGCCATCCCCGGGGTGGTCGAGCACGGCTTGTTCATCGGCTTGGCCAGCTCGGCGGTTCTGGCGGGCGGCGAAGGAATCCGCGTGATCGAACGGCGCAAGCCGAAAGGAGACTAGGAATGAAGAGCGTGTTGAAATTTTTGCCGGCCGCGACCATTGCTCTGGGATTGGCCCTCTCGGCCGGTCCGGCCATGGCGCAGCAGGCAGCGCCCAAGGCCGCCGCTCCGGCCCAGCCGAAAGCCTCGCCGGCGGCGATCGCGGCGGCCAGGGAAATTCTGCAACTCAAGAACGCGACCGGGATGTACCAAGGCGCCGTGCCGGGCCTCGTCGAGAAGACCAAGATCGCGCTGATCCAGCAGAACCTGAACTATCAGAAGGACCTCAACGAGGTTGCCCCGGTCGTGGCCCAGCAGCTCGCCGGCCGCCAGAACGAGATCGGCGAGGGCATGGCGCAGATCTATGCCAGCGAGTTCACAGAGCAGGAGCTGAAAGACCTCGTCACCTTCTACAAGTCGCCGCTGGGCAAGAAGCTGATCGAAGCCGAGCCGCGCGCCATCGGACTCAGCATGGCCTTCATGAACTCCTGGGCCCAGAACTTCTCCGAGACCGTGATGGGAGCCTTCCGCGCCGAGATGCGCAAGCGTGGCAAGGAGATCTGACAGTACCTATCTGATCGGAAATCCTTGAAAGGGGTCGGAGTGGACAATGGCTGAATTCGACGTCGACCTCTTCGTTATCGGCGGCGGCTCGGGCGGCGTGCGTGCCGCCCGCATCGCGGCCGGCCACGGCGCCCGCGTGACGGTCGCGGAAGAGTACCGCATGGGCGGCACCTGCGTGATCCGCGGCTGCGTGCCGAAGAAGCTGTTCGTGCTCGGCTCGCATTTCCGTCAGGAGCTCGAGGATGCCGCCGGGTTCGGCTGGACCGTTCCGTCCGCCAGCTTCGACTGGCCGACGCTGATCGCCAACAAGGACAAGGAGATCGCGCGGCTGGAGGCGGCCTACACCGCCAATGTCGAGAAGTCGGGCGCGCAGATCGTCAAGAGCCGCGCGGTGATCGAGGACAAGCACACTGTCCGCCTGCTCGAGAATGACAGGAAGATCACCGCAAAATACATTCTCATCGCTACTGGCGGCGCGCCGAACCATGGCGCAGCGATTCCCGGCATCGAGCACGTCATCTCCTCCAACGAGGCGTTTCATCTGAAGAAGCTGCCGAAGCGGATCGTGATCCAGGGCGGCGGCTACATCGCGCTGGAATTCGCCGGCATCTTCGCCGGCTTCGGCTCCGACGTCACCGTGATCTATCGCGGCGACAACATTCTGCGCGGTTTCGACGAGGACGTGCGCGCACATGTGCGCAGCGAGATGGAGAAGCAGGGCATCACGATTCTCACCGGCTGCACGGTGGCAAAGGTCGACCGCCACGGCGAGGGCTTCACCGCCCATCTTTCGAACGGCTCGAGCATTGGCTCGGATCAGGTGATGTTCGCCATCGGCCGTCATCCCAACGTCGCCAACCTCGGCCTGGAGAAGGCCGGCGTCGCTATTAACCCGAAGAATGGCGGCATCGCCGTCGACCATTTCTCCAGGAGCTCGGTCGACAGCATCTATGCCATCGGCGACGTCACCCATCGCTTCAACCTGACGCCGGTCGCGATCCGCGAGGGCCATGCCTTCGCCGACACCGTGTTCGGCAAGCGCGAAGTGAGTGTCGATCACGCCAACATTCCGACCGCGGTGTTCTCGCAGCCCGAGGTCGGCACGGTTGGCCTCACCGAGACCGAAGCTCGCGCGCAATTCAGCCATGTCGATATCTACAAGACGACGTTCCGGCCCATCAAGGCGACGATGTCGGGCCGCGACACGCGCGTGCTGATGAAGCTCGTGGTCGACGGCGCGACTGATCGCGTGCTCGGCTGTCACGTCGTCGGCGACGCCGCTGCCGAGATCACGCAAGCTGTCGCGATTGCGGTCAAGATGAAGGCGACCAAGGCCGATTTCGACGCGACCATCGCGCTGCATCCGACCGCCGCCGAAGAGCTCGTCACGATGCGCACGCCGACCGCACGCCACGTGCGTCAGGCGGCGGAATAGGTCGGTCAGCGGTACAGATATCCGACCGGCTTGCCTTCGGTGCGCAGGGGGCGGACGTCCTTCTGCGTGATGATCTGACCGGCGAGGCCGTCGATCTCGTCACGCTGCGTCGCTGTCCAGCTGCGCAGCTCGTTCATGCCCTTGAGCAGGCCGAGCCGCAGGACCTGGGTATTTTCGCCGATCCCCGTGAGGCTGACGGAATCCCTGCCCGCCGTCACCACGTCGCCGGCCGAGAGCTCAAAGCTCTCGCCGGCCTTCTTCTGAAATTCGGCCGTGCCGCGAATGACGCGGTAGATCACGACCTCGCCCTTGGCGAAACAGCTCGCGTCCACGGCAGTCGACGTGCTCTTCGGCAGCAGCGACTGACCGCGCGGATCGGTCGCGATGATGTGGCCGGTGACGAGATGACCGCTGGGTATCTCGATGCCGATATCGCGCACGTAAACCAGCATCGCCGATTTGACCGCGCCGCCGGCGAGCGGCTTGAACAGCGCGTCCAGCGCCAGGGGATCCTGCAGCCAGAAGCCGGCACCGGCCGGTCGGTTGTGCAGCGGATGGCTCCAGGCCACACGTGGTGTCTCGGCTTCGTTGATCTGGTCCGGACCGACGATGGTCGGGTTGGGAAAGGTGGTGGGATCGGTGATGAAGGCTTCGAGGAATTTGCCCGAATAGCCCATTGAGATCGGATCGGGCACCACGGTCTGCGGCGTTTTCAAATTCTCTTCGGTCGACAGGCCCGACCAGGTGTAGAACAGCTGGCGGTGCACGATCGCGCTTTGCAGCATCACCGCGCCAGGGCCGACATTGTAGAAGCGCCCGTCATAGTCGAAGGTGAACGCGCCCGAGGTGACCAGCACGAGCTGAAAGCCGCCCGGCGGCAGATGCAGATGGAAATCAGTGGGGCCGGTGTCGGCCCGGTAGATCGGCAGATTGGTCGCGACCTCGTGCAGAAGGAAGGTCTCGTTGTTGACGTGAAAGCCTTCATTGGCCCGGTTGTAGAGCGCCTGGGGCCGGTAAGTCGCCTCGAACTTCGCATCCCGGTCGCGATCGATCGCCACGAAATCCTGATCGTTGAGGCGTAGCCGCGCGCCTTTCGGATGGGTGAGACCGGTGAATTTGAGATCTCCAGCAGCATGCACGTTCATGGCATTCTCCGATCTGGGGCCATTCATCCCTCAGCTGGGCGCGCGTAACTTGCCGCTCCTCATCGTGGCGGGGCAGGGAATTGGCCAGATGCTGTCTTGCGAATTTTAGGCCAGTCGGAGCGCTGCGGGCTCGCCGGCTGCACGCGGTGCGAAAATAATCGAGATTGCACCTGAGGTTAGGCAACAGGGAGCGCCAATATGCCTGGCCTGTCCGTGCCAGCCGCATGTCGGGTGGAGCGACTTATCTTGTCTAATTTGTCGGCATCTCCTGCAAAGGGCATGCAGCCGTGCCGGTTGCGGCGACAGGCAAGTGCCGACAGCTCAGCATCTGACGCGGTTCATTCGAACGATCGACGGACGGTCCGCTCGGGCTTGCCGAACGGGCTATCGGTCCACTTCGCCATGTCCAACGCGCGCGCGTCGAACACTTCGCACCAGAGGCAGCTCAGCTCCGCGCGGCTTTTGGCCGTCAGCATCGGGACAAGTGCGTGGCCGCAGCCGCTGCAGGATGTGATGCGATTCATGCGCTTCTCCGCGATCGTCGAATTCAGGAACGGCATTTTCGTTGCCGAAGCTTGCGCGGACGCTATGAGGGCGCGGGAGCGCTCCGGGCGCCGATTTGAAGAGCTGAGGCGGGAGACAGGAGAGGCGCGATGGATGATCAAGCGACGCTGGCTGCGCTCAGGCGCCATTGGGATGCTTCGGACGCAAATGATTTCGAGGCCGAGCACGACATCTATTATCCGCAATCGAGCGAGCGCATTCATGGCCGCAGGGACATTCAGGGGGAGTCGTTTCGTGCAGCCGAACAGGAAGCGTTTCACGGTTCGGCGGATCATCGGTGGCGGCGATCTCTGGGTGAGCGAGTTCGTCCTGAGCTATGACGGGGTGCCGTCCTACGTCGTCAGCATCATGGAGTTCCGCGACGGATTGGTCGCGCACGAAACACAATATTTCGGCGACCGGTTCGATCCGTCACCGTCCCGTGCGCATCTTGTCGAGCGGGTGAATTGAAGGAGTGACGCTTGTCACACACACACACACACACGCCGCCCTGGCGATGCGAAGCATCGTCCAGTAGCGGTGCAGTGCAGAGCCGAGGCGATGTTGCCGCCAAATGCGTGGCGTTCTGGGTCCCGGTTCCGCGCAGCAGCGTTGCACGCTGCAGCGCGTCCGGGACACGGAGGGGCGCGCGCAACTGGTTAAATATGGCAACACGGAACCGATGCGGCGGCTGGTCGCAGTCGTATCGCCTTGATTCCGACAGACCCGCCTTTATCTCTGACACGAACAAGAATCCGGGCCCCTCTGGCGAGGACACCGACGATGTCGGTCAACCTCGTGATGTCGGATGACCTGTCCCGCGCGAATGCGATGGATCGGCCGATCGTCGGGCCTTCTTCGGTTCTCTCCGACCAGTCGTTCCATCGCAGCTCCGTGCGGTCATTTCGCAAAATCGAGGAGCAACGATGTCTGACGCCAAGCATTCAAATCCGAATGAGATCGAGATCGCAGATCCGTCCAGCCTGAATGAGCAGGCTGCGGCGGCGCTGGTCATTGCCGGCGCGCTGGTTGCCGTGGCCGACCGGCGCGTTTCGCCGGTCGAGCGCGACGAAGTGATCCGCTTCATCCGGGATCGCGGATTGGCGCCTCATATCGACGACGAAAGGCTGCTAGCAATGTTCGACACACTCGCCGAACGACTCGAGGAGCCGGACTTTGCCAACGTCGTGATCGACACGCTGCGGCCGGTCTCGAACATGCCGCTGTCGTCGCATCTGATGGAGCTGTCAGAGCGCGTCGCGGCCGCCGACGAGGACGTCCATCCCCATGAGGTGCAGGCGATCAAGCTGTTGCGCCTGCTGACGCTGGCTCTGCCGCGCGCAAAGCAGGTCGCACCGGCCCCGTCCCCCGCCGCAAACCACGCAGCCGGCGAGGAATGAGCATGACCACTGCCTCGGACGAGCGTACGACGGGAGCCGAGGGTGCCGCCAGCCAGATGGCCGGCGGCGACCCGCGCCTCGACAAGCTCGTCCATCGCCTGCCGCCGCGCATGGGCGACGCCGTCACCTATCTGCTCAAGCCCTCCAGCCGCTGGGTCAGGATTCCCTCGGGCTTGCTGCTCATCGCTGGTGGCGTGCTCTCTTTCCTGCCGGTGCTCGGCGTCTGGATGCTGCCCCTGGGCCTTGCATTGCTCGCCGAAGACGTGCCGGTGCTGCGCTCGTCGCGCGCCAAGGTCCTGGATTGGGTTGAACGGAAGAAGCCGCACTGGCTCGATCCGTCCGCATCGAAACATGATCGATCATGACTGAACTCATCACCACCGAAGCACTCACCGCGCTGTTTCAGGTTATCCTGATCGACCTGGTGCTCGCCGGCGATAACGCCGTCGTCATCGGCCTTGCCGCCGCAGGACTGCCGGCCGAACAGCGCCGGCGCGCCATCATCGTCGGCATTGCCGCCGCTACCGCGTTGCGCATCGGCTTCGCCGGCATTGCGACTCAGCTCCTGCAGGTGATCGGCCTCTTGCTTGCCGGCGGCGTATTGCTGCTCTGGGTCTGCTGGAAGATGTGGCGCGAGCTGCGCGAGCGGGCCGCGCATTCGCATCAGCTTGCGTTCAGCCATGGCGGCGGCCCGAGCGACGCACCTGCGCCGCATAAGACTTTTGGGCAGGCGGCCTTGCAAATCGTCGCCGCCGACGTCTCGATGTCGCTCGACAACGTGCTCGCGGTCGCGGGCGCTGCGCGCGAGCATCCCTACATCCTCGTCTTCGGCCTGTTGCTGTCGGTTGCGATGATGGGCGTCGCCGCCGATCTGCTCGGCCGCGTGCTCCAGAAGCATCGTTGGGTCGCCTATGTTGGCCTCGCCATCATCATTTACGTCGCCTTCGAGATGATCTATCGGGGCTCGCTCGAGCTCGCGCCCGTTATCGCGAGTCTCTGAGAGGCATGCCTGTTTGCAATCCGGAGTGATCAATGACGTCTGAAACCAAAGCACTTTCGGCGCCGGCCGCGCCGCAGCCGCCGGTCGGCCTGTTTCCGAAACTGATCTTCGGTTCGCGCTGGCTGCAGTTGCCGCTCTATATCGGCCTCATCGTCGCGCAGGCGGTCTATGTGCTGTTGTTCTTGAAGGAGCTCTGGCACCTGGTCGCGCACTCGTTCGACGCCAGCGAGCAGCAGATCATGCTGGTTGTGCTCGGGCTGATCGACGTCGTCATGATCTCGAATCTGCTGGTGATGGTGATCGTCGGCGGCTACGAAACGTTCGTCTCCCGCCTGAACCTGAGTGGGCATCCGGACGAGCCGGAATGGCTCAGCCACGTCAATGCCAGTGTGCTCAAGATCAAGCTTGCGATGGCGATCATCGGCATTTCCTCGATCTCGCTGCTCAGGACCTTCATCGAGGCCGGCAATCTCGGCACCACGCGGAGCAATTTCACCGAGAGCGGCGTGATGTGGCAGGTGCTGATCCACACGACCTTCATCATCTCGGCGATCGGCATCGCCTGGGTCGACCGTCTCAGCGAGAGCGGCCATCGCAAGGGGGCCGGCCACGGCTGATGAACGGCCGCCTGAGTACCTCCCGAGCGGCCAATCCTGGAGCCCGCCTGATCGTCCGGTCGGGCGGGCTCTCCCTTCGAGATCGATAAAATTGTCTGCAATCCGTTCAGCGGCGGCAAACGCTGCGAACAAGAAGTACGGCGCTTTAAACCAGAGCTTTGGAACCGATCTGCATCCTGCCCCGCAAAAGGGCAGGGCATCACCATGTCAATTCTCAAGGAGATCGTCGCAGCGGTCGCGGGAGTCTACGCGCTCCTGTTCGTCTGCGACGCATTGTTCGGAGCCGGCGAGGCGCGCTTCGACGACGCCTATTACAGCGCCAGCTTCTATGCGCCGCGGCCGAAGGAATTTCGTTTTGCGAGCGACACGCCGCCGGCAGTCCGCGTCAGCGCCGCCTTCGCGCAGTTTGCGCCGGGCGACGCCAAGTCGAACAGGCGTTACTCGTCACTGACGACGATTATTCGTTAGTGATGATGAGCTTCGGCTCGGTCGGCTTGTCCGGGTGAGGGGCCGCAGCATTCGGTGAGACTGTAACCCCTCACCCGGATCGCATCTTCGATGCGATCCGGCCTCTCCCTACGGGAGAGGTGAACAACCTTCATTCCCCCTGAATCCATTCCGCGACGCCGCGCCACAGCGTATCGCGGTGCTCGGGGCGGAAGAAGCCGAAATGGCCTATTCCCTTGGCCCCGACATCGGACGGTTTTACCGTCAGCACCTCCGGCTTGATCGCGGTGAATCCGCTCGCGAGCAGCTCGACCGCGGGGCGCGTGGCCCAGGGATCGTCGGAGAAGCATAGCGCGCGCAGCTTGCCCTTGAACTTGGTGAAGTTCTCGAGCGCCGGCAGTTTTGAATCGAAGAGATAGCGCGGGCTCGAGACCCACTCGGCCCACTGCAGGAACACGCCCTTGGGCAAATCCTCGCCAACGCCAGCCCAGCCCGGCGCATAACCGAGCGCGTGGGCCAGCGGCACGCCAACAAAATTCATGAAGGCGTAGACGCGGTATTTCTCCGGCGAGGTCATCAGCCGCCAAGTTGCCGCTTGCGAGGCCACGAACGCGGCGCGCGAGATGTCGCTGTTGTTCGCGATCAGCCCGAGCGCCTGACCGCCGAAGGAATGGCCGACATAGGCAAGCGGCAGGGCGTTATAGCGCTCGCGCATCCAGCTGACCGCGGCAGTGACGTCGAGCGCGGCCCAGTCGGACATCGAGGCGTTGAAGCCGACCAGCGATTTTGGCCTGTTGTAGCCGACCATCGCCGGCAGCCGGGAGTCGCCGATGCCGCGATAGTCGTAGGTCAGCACCGCGCAGCCGCGATGGGCGAGGTAGGAGGCAAAGCCCCGATAAATCTTGCGCGGCACGGCGGTCGCTGAATTGATCAGGACGGCATGGCGCTTGGCGCCGCGCGGCAGGAACAGGGTGCCGGCCAGCGCATAGCCGTCGGTCGCCGGAAAGCTGATTTCGTCGATGAAAACGTCGTCCAGTGCCGCGCCCATGGGCGGTCGGTGTCCTGTCGGTTTCTTTGCCTGTCCCAAGCAAATGCGAATTCGGCTTTGCCCGCAAGGGTTTGCGGTGCGAAATGGATTTACAACTGGCGGCCGGGAGCCAGCCTGTGTATAAGGCGGCCCTCGCAACCCCTAGATCAGGTTGTGCTTTTTTGCTTCACGGAGAGATTGCGATGTCCGAGCGGTGGACGCCCGAGTCCTGGCGCAGCAAGCCGGTGCTACAGGTGCCCGAATATCCCGACGCCAAGGCCTTGGCCGACGTCGAGGCGCAGCTTGCGACCTTTCCGCCGCTGGTCTTCGCGGGCGAGGCGCGCAATCTGAAGAAGGCGCTTGCGCGGGTTGCGGCCGGCGAGGCCTTCCTCCTCCAGGGCGGCGACTGCGCCGAGAGCTTCGCCGAGCACGGCGCCAACAACATCCGCGACTTCTTCCGCGTGCTGCTGCAGATGGCGGTGGTGCTGACCTATGCCGGCGCCGTGCCGGTGGTGAAGGTCGGGCGCATCGCCGGCCAGTTCGCCAAGCCGCGTTCCTCGCCGACGGAGAAGGTGGGTGGCGTCGAGCTGCCGAGCTATCGCGGCGACATCGTCAACGATATCGCCTTCACCGAGGAAGCGCGCGTGCCGGATCCGCAGCGCCAGCTGATGGCCTATCGCCAGTCGGCGGCGACGCTGAACCTGCTCCGCGCCTTCGCCACCGGCGGCTTCGCCAATCTCGGCAGCGTGCATCAATGGATGCTCGGGTTCCTGAAGGATAGTCCGCAGTCCCGCCGCTACAAGGAATTGGCCGACCGCATCTCGGACGCGCTGAACTTCATGCGCGCCTGCGGCCTCGATCTCGAGAGCCATCCGGAGCTGCGCGCCACCGATTTCTACACCAGCCACGAGGCGCTGCTGCTCGGCTACGAGCAGGCCATGACCCGTGTCGATTCCACGACCGGCGACTGGTACGCGACCTCGGGCCACATGATCTGGATCGGCGACCGTACCCGTCAGCTCGATCACGGCCATGTCGAATATTTCCGCGGCATCAAGAACCCGATCGGGCTCAAATGCGGCCCGTCTCTCAAGCCGGACGAGCTCTTGAAGCTGATCGACGTGCTCAACCCCGACAACGAGCCGGGCCGGCTGACGCTGATCGGCCGTTTCGGCTCCGACAAGATCGGCGAGCATCTGCCGAACATGGTCCGCGCCGTGAAGCGCGAGGGCCGGGTGGTGGTCTGGTCGTGCGATCCCATGCACGGCAACACGATCACCTCGACGTCCGGCTACAAGACGCGGCCGTTCGACCGCATCCTGTCCGAGGTGAAGTCGTTCTTCGCGATCCACGCCGCCGAAGGCACCCATGCCGGCGGCGTGCATCTGGAGATGACCGGCAAGGACGTCACCGAATGTCTCGGCGGCGCCCGCGCGATCACGGACGAGGATCTCAACGATCGCTACCACACGGTCTGCGATCCCCGCCTCAACGCCGAGCAATCCATCGACATGGCTTTCCTGGTCGCCGAGCTCCTCAAACAGGAGCGCGCCGGCAAGGCCCAGCCGATTCCGGCCGCAGCTGGGCTCTAAGACCTTGCTGCGGATTTGGAAGGCCACGATCAATTCCCGCAACGGTCTGGCCTTTGCGTTCCAATCGGAGCAGGCCGTCCGCGAGGAGATCTTTGCGCTGCTGCTGTCGGTGCCGCTCGCCTGGTTCATCGGCGCGACCGCGATGCGCGCGGTCGAGCTGGTCTGTGCCGTCGCCTTCGTGCTGGTGGTCGAGCTGCTCAACACGGCGATCGAAAAACTCGCCGACCGGTTGACGATGGATCACGACAAGCAGATCGGGCGGGTCAAGGACATGGGCTCGGCGGCCGTCGGTGTCGCGCTGTTGATGGCCGGCGCGTTCTGGATCTTTGCCGTCGTCGAGCGGTTGGGTTTCGTCTAGCTCGCGGAGATTATCGATTGAACGTCGGTGCTCGAGGCTCCTTCACCTCTCCCCAACGGCGAGAGGTCGATTTGCGTCTCGCGATGCGAAGCATCGTCGAGCGCAAATCGGGTGAGGGGGCTCAGGTCCCACGAGAGACCGTAACCCCTCACCCGGATTGCTCTGGACGATGCTTCGCATCGCAATCCGACCTCTCCCTTCGGGAGAGGTGAAAGCGAGCGCTCGATGACCGAACGTCTCAACACATTCGCGGTCACGCTCGCCCAGCTCAATCCGACGGTGGGCGACGTGGAGGGCAATGCCGCCAAGGCGCGGGCGGCGCGCGCGCGAGCCGCTGCCGACGGCGCCGATCTCGTGCTGTTTCCGGAATTGTTCATCGCCGGCTATCCACCGGAGGACCTGGTGCAGAAGCCGGCGTTCCAGGCGGCCTGCCGCGCCGCGATTGAAAGTCTCGCGCGCGAGACCGCGGACGGCGGGCCCGCGATGCTGGTCGGCACGCCCTGGGTCGAGGAGGGCAGGCTCTACAATGCCTGCGCGCTGCTTAATGACGGCCGTATCTCCGCACTGCGGTTCAAGTGCAACCTGCCGAATTATGGCGTGTTCGACGAGAAGCGGCTGTTTTCGCGCGGCCCTGCTGCCGGTCCCGTCACCGTGCGCGGCGTTCGCATTGGCGTGCCGATCTGCGAGGACATCTGGCTGGAGGAATCCGAGGACTACGAGAACGTGGTCGAGACGCTGGCGGAGACCGGCGCCGAGATCATTCTGGTGCCGAACGGCTCGCCTTACGCCCGGGACAAGAACGACGTGCGCTTGTCGGTCGCGGTGGCGCGCGTGACCGAGAGCGGGCTGCCGCTGGTCTATCTCAACCAGGTTTGCGGCCAGGACGAGCTTGTGTTCGACGGCGCATCCTTCGCGCTCAACGGCGATCTCTCGCTTGCGGCGCAACTGCCGGCCTTCGAAGAGAGCATCGTCACGCTGCGCTTCAGCAGAAACGGCGACGACTGGCGCTGCACCGGGCCGATCGCCGAACTGCCCGAGGGCGACAAGGCCGACTACGCGGCCTGCGTGCTGGGCCTGCGCGACTATGTCGGCAAGAACGGCTTTCCCGGCGTGCTGCTCGGTATTTCCGGCGGCATCGATTCCGCACTCTGCGCGGCGATCGCGGTCGACGCGCTCGGCGCCGACCAGGTGCATGGCGTGATGCTGCCTTATCGCTATACCGCAGCACACTCGATTGCGGATGCCGGCGAGCTCGCCGGTCATCTCGGCATTCGCTACGAAGTCTTGCCGATCGCGGAAGCCGTGAACGGGTTCGAGACCATCCTGTCCGGCATCTTCAAGAACCTGCCGCCTGATATCACCGAGGAAAACCTCCAGGCCCGCACCCGCGGCACGCTGCTGATGGCGATCTCCAACAAGACCGGCCTGATGGTGGTGACGACGGGCAACAAGTCGGAGATGTCGGTCGGCTACGCCACGCTCTATGGCGACATGAATGGCGGCTTCAACCCCATCAAGGATATCTACAAGACGCAGGTGTTTCGGCTGGCGAGCTTGCGTAATCTCTGGAAGCCGGATGGCGCGCTCGGGCCCGCCGGGGAGGTCATTCCCCCCGACATCATCGCGCGCCCGCCGACCGCGGAGCTGCGCGAGAACCAGACCGATCAGGATTCATTGCCGCCTTACGACGTCCTCGATGCGATCCTCGAGCGCCTGGTCGAACGCGAGGAGCCGCTCGACCAGATCATCGCCGCCGGTTTCGACCGCGAGATCGTCGCCCGCATCGACCATCTCCTCAACGTCGCCGAATACAAGCGCCGCCAGGCCGCGCCCGGCGTAAAGGTGACAGCGAGGAACTTTGGTCGCGACCGTCGCTATCCCATCACTAACCGCTTCCGCGACAAGGGCGAGCCGCTGCCGGCGCCGGACGAGACGCTGGTCTCGAGCGGCAGCAAGGCGTCAATCGACGCGTTCGAGGGCTGAACTCCAGCTTGAGCGACGGTGGGCTCTATGACGGGGCTGCGAAAAACAGCAGTCGCAGGAAGTGCGTGTATTCGGATTCGAGCACCATGATCGCCACAAATACCAATACCGCGATCGGCGGCAGCAGGATGGCATAGGTCAAGGCCAGCCGCTCCCAGGCCATGTGCATGAAGACGGCGACGATCAGGCCGGCCTTCAACACCATGAACAACAGGATCAGCGACCACCTCAGATAGCCGTGCAGGCCAAAGTAGTCGACGAGGTAGGAGCACGTGCTGAGGACGAACAGCCAGCCCCAGACCACCAGGTAGAGCTTGATCGGGTGCTGTTGGCCCTTGGCGTGAACGGCTGCCGTTGCGACTGCGCCATGCGCCGGAGCGTGGAGCTGTCCTTCCATGTGTACCGCCGCGTTTGTCATGCACCCTCACCAAAGATAGAAGAATGCAAAGATGAACACCCACACGAGATCGACGAAGTGCCAGTACAGGCCCGTGATCTCGACGATCTCGTAGTACCCCTTGCGGCTCGTGAAGAAGCCGCGCCTCTCGACGTCGAAGTCGCCGCGAAAGACCTTCCGCGCAATGGCGATCAGGAAGATCACACCGATCGTCACATGGGTACCGTGGAAGCCGGTGATCATGAAGAAGCTCGCACCAAACTGCGGGGCGCCCCATGGATTGCCCCAGGGCCGAACTCCCTCCATGATCAGCTTGGTCCATTCGAAGGCCTGCATTCCGACGAAGGTTGCGCCGAAGGCTGCAGTGACCAACATCAGGATTGCGGTCCTCACGCGATCGCGGCGATAGCCGAAATTGACGGCCATCGCCATTGTTCCGCTGCTGCTGATCAGTACGAAGGTCATGATGGCGATCAGGATCAGGGGGATGTGGTTGCCCCCGATATTGAGGGCGAAGACTTCGCTGGGATTCGGCCACGGCACGGTCGTCGACATGCGCGCCGTCATGTAGGAGAGCAGGAAGCAACTGAAGATGAAGGTGTCGCTGAGGAGGAAGATCCACATCATGGCCTTGCCCCAGGACACGTTCTTGAAGGCACGCTGATCGGACGCCCAGTCGGCGGCGATGCCGCGCCAGCCTTCAAGCCTCGCAGGCGATTGGCCCGGATTTGTCAGCACGGTCTCAGCCATCTGGTCTCGCCTCCCTAGCTCAGCAATTGGCGGCAGATGTTGACGAAATCGTCGGTCCAGCCCGTGAGAAGACCGAGCAGGACGAGCCAGACCAGCAGCAGGAAGTGCCAGTAGATGGCGCACAGCTCCACGCTCAAGCGCATCTCGGCGATCTCGGCGCCGCGCCACATCTTGGCTGAGGTTCGGCCCAAGGCCACCAGACCGCCCGCCAGATGCAGCCCGTGCACTGCGGTCAACAGGTAGAAGAAGGAATTGGCCGGATTGGACGCCACGAGATATCCGGCAGCCCCGAGCCGTTGCCAGGCGAGCAGCTGTCCGGCGAGGAAGATCACAGCGGATGCTCCGCCCGCGAGCAGGCCGATCATGACGGCTTCGCTATCGTGTCGTCGCGCGGCCACGTACGACCATTGCAGTGCGACACTGCTTATGACCAGAACGCCGGTGTTGACCCACAGCAGCCGCGGTACCGGCAGCGGCCGCCAGTCCACCACGCTCATGCGCATCGAGTAGGCGCTGATGAAGAGGACGAACAATGCGCTCGCGACGGCGAGAAACACGCCAAGTCCGATCTTCGCTGCCGGCCAGACCATGGCATCGCCGCCGGGGAAGTCACCGACCGGACCTTCCTCCAGCCAGGGCTTGGCGGTCAGCCGCTGCTGCGACAGCCACCATCCGGCGATCACCGCAAGCACTGCCAGGAACAGGATAACGGCGCTCACGAAGCAGCTCCCTGAACGAGCTGCCTCGCGTGCGGCGGCTGGTTCTGCGGAATGAAGTCTTCCGCGGCGCCGGGCACACTGTAGTCATAGGCCCATCGGTACACGACCGGGAGCTCCTTGCCCCAGTTGCCGTGCCCAGGAGGCGTCTCGGGCGTCTGCCACTCCAGCGTCGTCGCCCGCCACGGATTGCCGCCTGAAGCCTCACCTTTGAACAAGCTCCAGACGAGGTTGAACAGGAACACCATCTGGCTGAAGCCGACGGTCAAGGCCACCACGGAGATGAACGCGTTCAGTGAATGGGCCGAAGACGGGATGAACGTCGCATCCCCGAGTTCGAAATACCGGCGCGGAACTCCGAGCAGTCCAAGGTAGTGCATGGGGAAGAAGATCAGGTAGGCACCCAAGAAGGTGACCCAGAAGTGAAACTTGCCCATGGCCTCGTTCAGCATCCGTCCCGTGACCTTGGGATACCAATGATAGATCGCGCCGAGCACGACCATGATCGGCGCCACCCCCATCACCATGTGGAAATGCGCGACCACGAACATGGTATCCGAGAGGGGCACATCCACGACGACGTTGCCGAGGAAGAGGCCGGTGAGCCCGCCGTTCACAAAGGTGATGATGAAGCCGAGGGCGAACAGCATCGGCACGGTCAGATGAATGTCGCCGCGCCACAAGGTCAGCACCCAATTGTAGACCTTGATCGCAGTGGGGATCGCGATGATGAGTGTCGTGGTGGCGAAGAAGTACCCGAATTGCGGGAACATGCCGCTCACATACATGTGGTGCGCCCATACGATGAAGCTGAGCGCGCCGATGGCCACGATCGCCCAGACCATCATGCGGTAACCAAAGATATTCTTGCGCGCATGCGTGCTGATGAGATCGGAGACGATGCCGAAGGCGGGCAGGGCCACGATGTAGACTTCGGGATGGCCAAAGAACCAGAACAGGTGCTGGAAGAGCAGCGGGCTGCCGCCGCCATATTTCGACAGCGTGCCCATCTCGACGAGCGAAGGCATGAAGAAGCTGGTTCCCAGGAGACGGTCGAGCAGCAGCATGACCGAGGCAACGAACAGTGCAGGGAATGCCAAGAGCGCCATGACGGTCGCCGTGAAAATGCCCCACACCGTCAGGGGCAGGCGCATCAACGTCATGCCGCGGGTACGCGCCTGCAGCACCGTGACCACATAATTCAACCCGCCCATGGTGAAGCCGATGATGAACAGGATCAGCGACGACATCATGAGAATGATGCCCCAATCCTGCCCTGGCGTTCCGGAGAGGATTGCTTGCGGCGGGTATAGCGTCCAGCCGGCGCCGGTGGGGCCGCCGGGCACGAAGAATGTCGAGGCCAGCACCAGGACTGCGAGCAGGTAGACCCAATAGCTCAGCATGTTCACATAGGGAAAGACCATGTCCCGGGCGCCGACCATCAGCGGGATCAGGTAGTTGCCAAAGCCGCCCAGGAACAACGCGGTGAGCAGATAGATCACCATGATCATGCCGTGCATGGTGATGAACTGGAGGTACTGGTTGGCATCGATGAAAGAGAAGGTGCCGGGGAATCCCAGTTGCAGCCGCATAAGCCACGACAGCACCAGCGCCACCAGCCCGATGGCGGTGGCCGTCAGCGAATACTGAATGGCGATCACCTTGGCGTCCTGCGAGAAGACATACCGCGTCCACCAGCTCCTCGGATGGTAGAGCTCGACATCGGGTACTTCGGCAGGCGGGATGCCGCGGATCCCTTCATATGGAATATCGACCATAGAAACCTCCTCGGTCGTTTCCATCGGGGATGAGGCGTTGCCTCATTGGACCCGATCTATCTTCGCGGCGGCAGCTTGCTACTTGCCGCCGGATTGATACCTCGCCTTCACGATGGCTTTTGCCGGCGATAGTTCTGCGAACGTTTTTTGTTGCTCCAGCCAAGCGTGATATTCACGCTCTTCGTCGACGATGACCTTGGCCCGCATCTGATAATGAGCGGCGCCACAGAGCTCCGCACAGAGAACATCGAATGTTCCGGTTCGGATCGGCGTCATCCAGAAATAGGTCACCATGCCTGGAACCATGTCCATCTTGGCTCGGAATTCGGGCACGTAGAAATCGTGCAGGACATCAACCGAGCGGAGGAGAACCTTGACCGGCTTTCCCACCTGGAGGTGCAGGTCGCCGTTCTCGATCACGACGTCGTCCTGCGCGTGTTGGTCGTCACGATTGAGTCCCATCGGATTGTCGGAAGCGATGTTGCGGACATCGGATGTGCCCAATCGCCCATCCTTGCCGGGAAGGCGGAAGCTCCATTGCCATTGCTGGCCCATGACCTCGACCTCGGTGGCATCCGCGGGCACCGTCACGAACTGGTGCCAGACCACGAGGCCAGGCGCCAGCATGGCTGCGACGCCGACGCCGGTTCCGACGCTCAGCCACCATTCGAGCCTTTTGTTTTCCGGATTGTAGTCAGCCTGTCTTCCCTCTTTGTGGTGAAAGCGGAAGACGCAGTACGCCATGAAGGCGATCACCGCGACGAAAACAAAGCCCGTGATCCAGAACGTGATGTTGATGGTGTGGTCGATATAGGCCCAGTTAGTTGCGATCGGCGTCCACCACCACGGGCTGTAGATATGAAACAGCACCGAGCCGATCGCGACCAGAAGCAGTATCAGTGCGACAGCCATCCTGATCCATCCTTGCCATCGAAGGCTACGGATACGAATCCAGGGCGGAGCTCATGTCTGTCGCGATGGCTGGCCTTTCTTGATTGGCATCTATGCCATCGCCGGCCTCTTGCTTCGCCCATTCCACTGGTCGCGAAATCAAGAGAACTTCGCGACCATCAGTCTCATCGGAACCAAGGCGTCGACATCTAAAATGATACCAGCCTAATCCGGCGTCAATAGAGCATATCGGCGTGCCGACCTGGCTTCGGCGTTGGCTTGGGCGTTGCCGTCGCCCGGCAGGTGGACAAAGCATTAGGTGCGCTTTTCAGCGTCTTGGTGATGCAATGCACAAAATCAGGCGCGCAATTCACCCAACCGTGAGTGCAGCAGTGCCCCGCGCGCGCTAATCTCGCAAGGCAGGTCGCGACGGGTTCCGTCCGGCCAGGCTCGATCGCTGAACCTGGGTTGCCGTACTCGACCCGTCGCGTTTCCTGCTCATCCGGCGGACACGCGTGGCTGGAAAGCGCGTGTTATCGAAACCGCGATTTTCAGCACGGGAGAGTCCGTTCATGGCCACTCTGTACTCCCACGACATCAGGCGGCACGCATTCGGCGAAGCAGCCTCCTATCCCATTCGCAAGATCAGCTTGTCCGACCTGACCGAGGCCCTGCGCCTGGGCTGGGGGGATTTCCAGGCGATGCCAAGTCACGCGATCGTCGTGTGCCTGATTTATCCCGTTCTCGGTCTCGTCCTGTTCAGGATGGTGCTCGGCTATTCGGTGCTGCCGCTACTGTTTCCGCTGGCCGCCGGCTTTGCCTTGATCGGTCCTTTTGCCGCGATCGGTCTCTACGAACTCAGCCGCCGTCGCGAGCGCGGCGAGGAGGTCGAAGCCTGGGATGCGATCAAGGTGCTGCGCGCACCGTCCTTCGGTGCCATGATCGAGCTCGGCGTGCTCCTGCTGGTCCTGTTCGGGGCCTGGATCGGTGTCGCCAACGCAATTTATGTCTCAATCTTCGGTCATGCGGCGGCCGCAAGCATTCCCGACTTCGCAACGCGCGTGCTGACGACCCCGGAGGGATGGTCGCTCATCATCGTCGGTTGCGGTGTCGGCTTCCTGTTTGCGCTTGTGGCATTGTGCGTCAGCGTCGTGTCATTTCCGTTGATGCTCGACCGCCATGCGACTGCGATCGACGCGATCCGCACGTCTCTCCGAGCGGTAGCGGCGAATCCGGTTGCGATGGCCGGATGGGGCCTCATCGTGGCGGCGCTGCTCGTGATCGGCTCGCTGCCGCTCTTCGTCGGTCTCGCCGTCGTTCTGCCGGTGCTCGGTCATGCCACCTGGCACCTCTATCGGCGGGTGGTCGAGCCCAATCCGAACCCACCGGACGCACCGCCGCCGCCCCCGAAGGGCAGGCGCTACGCTGCAGACTTTCCGGCCAATCTTTTCCCGTGGAGCCGCGAGGGCGAGTAGTAGCGCCCGTTTGAGGGACCCTGCGGCGCTGCTTATGTGCACGACTGGCGTCACGGTACTGGATGCCCCGCCTTCGCGGGGCGACCAGTAAAAGGAGCGCTGCCTACTTCTGCTGCTGCGGCAAGAAGGTTGGACCGACCGAGCGGATCGGCTTGTTCTCGGAGTTGGCAGCGGGGGCCGTCTCCGCCGGCGGCGTTGCAGCCGGTGCAGTCGCCGTCGCTGGCGCGGGAGCCGCGCCCTTCTTGGCATTGGCAGGCGTGCCCTTGTTGAGCCGCTGCTGCTGCATCTTCTTGGCGCTCTCCTCGGTGACGATGATATCGCCCTGCTGCTCGGCTGCTGTCTTGTCGTCGGCTGATTTCAGAGCATCCGCCCAGGTCTGGCCCGCCGCCTTGCACGAGCAGGACGGGTTGAACTCGCTGCGGAATTTGAACGCGGTGGGCAGCGCCGTGTAGGGCTGGCCGCCGATCGAGACCGCCGAGTTCATGTCCTCGCCGGGATTGCGATGGGTGTAGAGCACGGCTTCGGCCGCCGGGCACAGCGCCTTACAGGTCTTCTCATCGTCGGCGAAGCGCGCCGGCACGGTTGCGAACGAGATCGGGAAATAGGCGCCGTCGCAGGTGCGCACGCACACGGTGCGGAAGGTGCCGGATTGCGGACCGAGATCGGAGGGCGGCAGGGCTTGCGGATTGTTCGGGTTGTTGCCGCCGCCGAACAAATTGCTCAGGAAGTTGCCGCCGCCTTGCGACTGCGCGGCATTGGCATATTGCGGGCCGCAATTGTTCTGCGCCAGCGCCATCAGGACCGAACGGCGCTGGTTGTCGCGCTCCGGGCTGAAGCCGCCGGGGCCGCCGCCGCGCAGCCGTTCGAGGTTGCCGGTGATCTGGTCCAGATTGGCGCGCATCTGTTGGATCTGGGTGTTCACCGGGCCACACTGCGCCGACTGGCCGTTGAACAGCGAAAAGAAGCCGGAGGAATCGCAGCCCATGCGCTTGGCCTGCATGGTGACGCGGTCCAGCTCGGCCTGCTGCCTGGCCTGGGAATCCTGATAGCGGCGGATCTGCTCTTCACGCGCGGGGTCGCCACCCCCGCCGCCACGATCGAGTGCAGCGAGCTGGCCTTCCAGCCGCGCGCACATCGGATTGGGGCCAAGCCCGTTCTGGCCGGGCTGAGGTGGCGGGCCGGGCGGGCCGGCCTGCGCGAAGGCGCCATTGGCGAGCACGACGGTGCTCAGGAGCACAGTGCAGGCAAGGAGGGAGCGGGCACGGGAGAGAGACAAAAATTCAGGCATATCCGCCATTCTAGCGAGGTCACGGCCCAGCGTGACTTTCCAAGTGACTTGGGGGCCGAAGTGCGCCCTCCAATAGCCGCTTCCCGCGGCATCGTCACGTCGTTTCAGGGGCCGAAGACCGGTCCTAAGGTCCGCCAGCTCCGAGCGAATTCAGCGCTGGCAGGTGATTGCGACATATTCGTCGCAACGGCCATGGGAGCAGTTTGCGCCGGATTTGGGGACGGAGCCGGTAATTTCGTCGGGATCGACCCGGCGAAAGCTCGATGCCTGGGCAAAATCTCGTGACTGGCAGTAAGTGCGCGCGGCGGATGCGCCGCATTTGTCGCCCTTGGCCAGGCACTGGTCGACGCCGTAGCCATCCGCCTGATTGCCAATGATGAAGACGCGGGTCTCGGCGCAAGCGCTGGGTGCTGCAAGGATCGCGGCGCTGAAAATGAGCGCGAGCAGGGATCGCATGAAAATACCGGGCCAAAAATGGAGGAACCGCCGGTTCCAGAATGGCCTCAAATGGTTAGGGGATGATGAACCATCAGGCGAGCCGCGCGCATTGCGGAGACAAAAACGGCATTTTCGCGGCTCTTGACGCCGGGGCCCGTGGTGGCCCATATGTCGCGCTATGAACGGTCTCCTCGCCATTTGCGCCATTTGCCGCGAGATTACGAGCTAGCGATTCGCTGGCTGGAGCCGTCTTTTCTCAAATACATTGAGAGCCTTGGACGCCCGGCCAACAGCCGACGGGTATCCATATGGAATTGCGCCTTCACGATACGCTGACGAGGGAAAAGCGGACCTTTGCACCGCTCGATCCGAAGAACGTCCGCATGTATGTCTGCGGACCGACCGTCTACGACTTCGCCCATATCGGCAATGCGCGGCCGGTGATCGTGTTCGACGTGCTGTTTCGGCTGCTGCGTCACCTCTATGGCGAGGCGCACGTCAAATATGTCCGCAACATCACCGACGTCGACGACAAGATCAACGACCGCGCCGCGCGCGATTTCCCGGGCCTGCCGCTGAACGAGGCCATTCGCAAGGTCACCGAGCAGACGGGCAAGCAGTTTCACGCCGACGTCGATGCGCTCGGCGCGCTTCGACCGACCGTGGAGCCGCGCGCGACCGAGCATATCGGCGAGATGCGCGAGATCATCGAGAAGCTGCTCGCCGGCGGTTTTGCCTATGCCGCCGAGGACCATGTGCTGTTCTCGCCCCAGGCGATGAACGCGGCCAATGTCGGCCTGCCGCGTTACGGCGCGCTGTCCAACCGCTCGTTGGACGAGATGGTCGCGGGCGCCCGCGTCGATGTCGCGCCCTACAAGAAGGGCAACACCGACTTCGTGCTGTGGAAGCCCTCCAAGCCGGGCGAGCCGTCATGGCCGTCGCCGGCCGGTATCGCCGCGCAAGGGCGCCCGGGCTGGCACATCGAGTGCTCGGCGATGGCCTGGAAGCATCTCGGCGAGCATTTCGACATCCATGGTGGCGGCATCGATCTCGTGTTTCCGCATCACGAGAACGAGGTCGCGCAGACCTGCTGCGCCTTTCACCAGCAGCGGATGGCGAACTACTGGATGCACAATGGCTTCCTGCAGGTCGAGAGCGAGAAGATGTCGAAGTCGCTCGGCAACTTCATCACGATCCACGAGCTGCTCAAGGACTGGCCGGGTGAGGTGCTGCGCCTCAACATGCTGAAGACGCAGTATCGTTCCCCAATCGACTGGACGGTGAAGTCGCTGGAGGAGAGCGCCAAGACGCTCGACGACTGGTATCGCGTCGCCGCCGATGTCGCGCCCACCGAGCCCGCCGCGTCCGTGATCGAGCCGCTGCTCGACGACCTCAACACGCCGCAGGCGATCGCGGCGCTGCACGGCCTGCGTGGCAACGATATCGCGGGTCTTGCGGGCTCGTTGCGGCTACTCGGTTTCCTCTCCGAGAGCGCTGCGCAATGGGAAAGCCGCAAGCAGCAGGCGAGCGGCATCGATGCGAAGGAAGTCGAGTGCCTGATCGCGGAGCGGACGGCTGCGCGTGCGCGCAAAGACTTTAAGGAATCCGACCGCATCCGCGATCTGCTCGCTACGATGGGTGTTGCGATCAAGGACTCCAAGGAAGGAACGACCTGGGAGATCGTGCGATGAAGCGGCCCGACACGCCTTTCCCGCGGCACTGGCTCTATTACATCGCGCTGAAGATCGCGCTGCTCGGCGCCGCGGTGGCGATCGTGCTGAAACTCTATGGCATGTGGTGAGGACGATGGGACAGACTTTGCCAAAGCCCGCACTTAGGCCCTTCCTGCCCGCGGATGTGCCGATGCTTGCAGCGATCTTCGCCGCCAGCATCGAGGAGCTGACCGGCGACGACTATAGCGAGGAGCAGCAGGAAGCCTGGATGGCGGCGGCCGAGGACGAGGAGTTCGGCAAGCGGCTCGCCGCCGACCTCACGCTGGTCGCCACGCTCGAGGGGTCGCCCGTCGGCTTCGCCTCGCTGCGCGGCAACGATCACATCCGCATGCTCTATGTCCATCCGGCCGTGGCCGGGCAGGGCATCGCGACCATGCTGGTCGACGCGCTGGAGAAGCTTGCCGGCGGCCGCGGCGCGACGAGCTTGTCGGTCGATGCCAGCGACAACGCGCAAGGCTTCTTCGCCAAGCGCGGCTACACCGCCCAGCAGCGCAACAGCGTCACGATGGGCGACGAGTGGCTCGCCAACACCACCATGAAGAAGACGCTCGGAGCGGGGCAATGAGCAAGGAGCGTCTCTATCTGTTCGACACTACGCTGCGCGATGGGGCGCAGACCAATGGCGTCGATTTCACGCTGGCCGACAAGCAGGTCATCGCGGCGATGCTCGATGATCTCGGCATCGACTATGTCGAGGGCGGCTATCCCGGCGCCAACCCGCTCGACACGGAGTTCTTTGGCTCGAAGCCGAAGCTCAATCATGCCCGCTTCACCGCCTTCGGCATGACGCGCCGGGCAGGGCGCTCGGTCTCCAACGACCCCGGCGTCGCGGGCCTTTTGGAAGCGAAGGCGGACGCGATCTGCTTCGTGGCAAAATCGTCCGCCTATCAGGTGCGCGTCGCGCTGGAGACGACGAAGGAGGAGAACCTCGCTTCGATCCGAGACAGCGTCGCCGCTGCGAAGGCAGCCGGCCGCGAGGTCATGCTCGACTGCGAGCACTTCTTCGACGGTTACAAGGAGGATCCCAGCTTTGCGCTGGCTTGCGCCAAGGCCGCTTATGAGGCCGGGGCGCGCTGGGTGGTGCTGTGCGACACCAATGGCGGCACCATGCCTGATGAGGTCGAGACCATCGTCACCGAGGTGACGAAGCACATTCCCGGCGATCATGTCGGCATCCACGCCCATAACGACACCGAGCAGGCGGTAGCGAATTCGCTGGCTGCGGTCCGCGCCGGCGCGCGGCAGATCCAGGGCACGCTGAACGGTCTCGGCGAGCGCTGCGGCAATGCCAATCTGTGCTCGCTGATCCCGACGCTGAAATTAAAGAAGGACTTTGCCGACGTTTTCGAGATCGGCGTCACGCCGGAAAAGCTGGCGACCCTGGTCAAGGTGTCGCGCACGCTCGACGACATGCTCAACCGCGTGCCGAACCGGCATGCTCCTTACGTCGGCGAGAGCGCCTTCGTCACCAAGACCGGCATCCATGCTTCCGCCGTGCTGAAAGATCCGCAGACCTACGAGCATGTGCTGCCGGAGCTGGTCGGCAATCACCGCAAGGTGCTGGTGTCGGACCAGGCCGGCCGCTCCAATGTCATGGCCGAGCTCGACCGCGCCGGCATTGCTTACGACAAGAGCGATCCCAAGCTGACGCGTCTCGTCGAGGAATTGAAGGAGCGCGAGGCGGCCGGCTACGCCTATGAATCCGCTAACGCTTCGTTCGAGCTCCTGGCGCGCCGCACGCTCGGCAAGGTGCCGCATTATTTCGAAGTCGAGCAGTTCGACGTCAATGTCGAGCAGCGCTACAACGCGCTCGGCGAGCGCGTCACGGTGGCGCTCGCCGTGGTGAAGGTCGATGTCGCCGGTGAGCATTTGATTTCGGCGGCCGAGGGCAACGGTCCCGTCAACGCGCTCGACGTCGCCTTGCGAAAAGACCTCGGCAAATACCAGAAGTACATTGAGGGATTGAAGCTGATCGACTATCGCGTGCGTATCCTCAATAGCGGCACCGGCGCAGTCACGCGCGTCCTGATCGAGAGCGAGGACGAGAACGGCGACCGCTGGACCACGGTCGGCGTCTCCCCGAACATCATCGACGCCTCGTTCCAGGCGCTGATGGATTCGGTGATCTACAAGCTCGTGAAATCGGGCGCGCCGGCGTAGCTGAGGGGTTGTAGCCCGGATGAGCGAAGCGATATCCGGGGACGGTTTAGGCCACTGAGATGGTTTTCCCGGATGTCGCTTCGCTCATCCGCGCTACGGGAGATCGAGAAGGGCACATGATCGACCACATCTCAGTCGGCGTCAGCGATCTCGAACGTGCCGCCAAATTCTACGAGGCAACGCTCGCCACCCTCGGCCTCACGCGCCTCGTCACGCGGCCGCGGACGGTTGGCTTCGGCAAGGCCTATCCGGAGTTCTGGATCAACTTGCGCGAAGGCATGCCGCCCGTAGCCCCGGAGAGCGGTGTGCACATCTGCTTGCGGGCGAAAACCACGGCTGAGGTCGATGCGTTTCACGCGGCGGCGCTGTCCGCCGGCGGCGCCTCCGATGGAGCGCCGGGCATCCGCCCGCACGATCGCGTGCGCTACTATGCAGCCTTCATCACCGATCCCGACGGCAACCGGATCGAGGCGGTGACGTTTCCGGCAGAGTAGCGCGTTACAGCTTGCGCGCCATTTCCGGAGCGAGCTGCTTTTCCGATTCGGCCACCTGTGCTGCCGCCGCTTTCAGCTTCGGCAGGATCTCCTCGACGCGATCGGCCTTGAGGATGTCGATCGAAAGGCCGGCGCGGATGAACTCGGTCTGACGCATGTGCGACAACAGCGAGAACAGCGGCTCCCAGAAATTGTCGATGTTGGCAAGCAGCACCGGCTTGGCGTGACGGCCGAGCTGCTTCCAGGTCATCTGCTCGACCAGCTCCTCCAGCGTACCGACGCCGCCCGGCAGCGCCACGAAGGCGTCGGAGCGCTCGAACATCAAGCGCTTGCGCTCGTGCATGTCAGGGGTGACGATCATCTCCTGCACACGCGTCAGCGCGTTCTCGCGCAGCCGCAGAAAGTCGGGGATGATGCCGGTCACGGTGCCGCCATGGTCGAGCACGGAGGTTGCGACCGCACCCATCAGGCCGAGCGAGCCGCCGCCATAGACCAAGCGGATTTGGTTTTCGGCGAGCGCCTTGCCGAATGCCTTGGCGCCTTCGGTGAAGCGGGGATTTGTTCCAGGGCCGGAGCCGCAATAGACACAGACGGTTTTGATCGTGCTCATTGACACCATGATGCATTGCAGCGAAGGGGCGTCAAGCCCAATCGGTGATTCGGACTGTCCGGAAATCTACCGGTAAATGACGATAAACAATCAAAGATTCGCCATCTGGCGGGGTGCGTGGGCATCGGGAAGGCTCTATATGACGGGCGAAGATCGTTAATCGCAGTTGCGCCCGCATCCGGCGGGCTTTCAGGCTTCTTGATGGACCAACCTCAATCGTTCGACGGCGCCGACGTTCCTGATCCTCCCGCCGGAGGACCGCAGGCCGGGGCCACGCTGATGGGCACGCTGGCGCATCTGTGGCCCTATATCTGGCCGGGCGATCGCTTCGATTTGAAGATGCGGGTGGTCTGGTCGCTGGTGCTGCTGCTCGCCGCCAAGCTGATCACGCTCGCGGTGCCGTTCAGCTTCAAATGGGCGACGGATGCACTGACCGGCGCCAACACCGCGCCGGTGCAGGCCGACAACTGGCACCTCTGGGTGATCGCCTCGCCGCTGTTGCTGACCGCGAGCTACGGCGCGATGCGCATCTTGATGGCGGTGCTGACGCAATGGCGCGACGGCATCTTCGCCCGCGTCGCGATGCATGCGGTGCGCAAGCTCGCCACCATCACCTTCATCCACATGCACGAGCTGTCGCTCCGCTTCCACCTGGAGCGCAAGACGGGTGGCCTGACACGCGTGCTCGAGCGCGGCCGCGAGGGCATCGAGGTCATCGTGCGCATGGTGATCCTGCAGCTGATCCCCACCATCGTCGAAGTCTCGCTGCTGCTGGCGGTGCTGCTCTGGCAATTCGACTGGCGTTACGTGGTCGCCACACTGATCACGGTCGCGCTCTACATGTACTACACCTACATCGCGACCGAGTGGCGGATCGGCATCCGCCGCAAGATGAACGATTCCGACACCGAGGCGAACACCAAGGCGATCGACTCGCTGCTCAATTACGAGACCGTCAAATATTTCAGCGCCGAGGCGCGCGAGGCGCAGCGTTACGACAAGTCGGTGGCGCGTTACGAGGAGGCGAGCGTCCGCACCTATACTTCGCTCGCGGTGCTCAACACCGGCCAGGCCGTAATCTTCACTCTGGGGCTGACCGCGACCATGCTGATGTGTGCGATCGGCGTACGCAACGGCACCAATACGGTCGGCGATTTCGTGCTGATCAACGCCATGATGATCCAGCTTTACCAGCCGTTGAATTTCATGGGCATGGTCTATCGCGAGATCAAGCAGGCGATCATCGACATCGAGAAGATGTTCAATGTGCTGGGCCGCGAGGCCGAGATCAAGGATGCGCCTGACGCGAAGCCGTTGGTCGTCTCCGCCGGAACGGTGCGCTTCGAGGACGTGCGCTTTGCCTATGAGCCGACCCGCCCGATCCTGAAAGGCATCAGCTTCGAGGTGCCGGCCGGCAATACGGTTGCGATCGTGGGACCATCTGGCGCGGGCAAGTCGACCATCTCGCGGCTCCTCTTTCGCCTCTACGATGTCTCCGGCGGCAAGATCCTGGTCGACGGCCAGGACATTCGCGACGTTACTCAGGCCAGCTTGCGCGCGTCGATCGGCATGGTGCCGCAGGACACCGTGCTGTTCAACGACACCATCCGCTACAACATCCGCTACGGCCGCTGGGACTCCAGCGATGCCGAGGTCGAGGAGGCGGCGCGGCTGGCGCAGATCGACCATTTCATCCGCATGGCGCCGAAAGGCTATGAGACCCAGGTCGGCGAGCGTGGCCTGAAACTATCGGGCGGCGAGAAGCAGCGCGTAGCGATCGCTCGCACCGTCCTGAAGGCGCCGCCGATCCTGGTGCTGGACGAGGCCACCTCGGCGCTCGACACCCATACCGAGCACGAGATCCAGGGCGCGCTCGATCGCGTGGCGAAGAACCGCACCTCGCTGGTGATTGCGCACCGGCTTTCGACCATCGTCGGCGCCGACGAGATCATCGTGCTGGACCAGGGTCGCATCGCCGAGCGCGGCACCCACGCGAGACTGCTCGCGCAGGGCGGCCTCTATGCCAGCATGTGGAACAGGCAGCGCGAGGCCGAGGCGGCGCGCGAGAAACTGGCCAAGATGGCCGACGCCAGCACGGCGCCCAACCGGGAGCCGCCGCCGGTCGATGATACCCTGACGACGCCCGCGGCAGCGGAGTGAGCTTGTCTCCGATCCCAACTCTGGCCTAAACAAGCCCGCGCGACGACCCGCGCCATTAACCCCAAGCGGCAGATAACGATGTCCATTCTCGATTCGATCCAGCGTCAGATTCCGCCGATCCACAAGGAGGGCTATCCCTTTATCGGCGGCTTTGCACTGGCAAGCCTGATCCTGTTCTGGCTGTGGTCGCCTCTGGGATGGATCGGCACGATCCTGACCGTCTGGTGCGCGCTGTTCTTCCGCGACCCCGTCCGCGTGACACCGGTGCGCGAGGGTCTCGTCGTGTCGCCGGCCGACGGCCGCGTCTCGATGATCACCATGGCGCTGCCGCCGGCCGAGCTCGGGCTCGGCGACCGGCCGCTGCCGCGCATCTCGGTGTTCATGAGCGTGTTCAACTGCCATGTGAATCGCAGCCCGATCGCGGGCAGGGTGGACCGCATCGCCTACCGGCCCGGCCTGTTCATCAACGCCGAGCTCGACAAGGCGAGCGAGGACAATGAGCGCAACTCGCTGGTGATCTCGACGCCCAATGCGCGGATCGGCGTGGTCCAGATCGCCGGTCTCGTCGCCAAGCGCATCGTCTGCTTTGTTAAGGAAGGGCAGGCGATCGGCGCCGGTGAGCGCTTCGGCCTGATCCGCTTCGGCTCCCGCCTCGACGTCTATTTGCCCGTGGGCACCAAGGCGCTGGTCTCGGAAGGGCAGACCGCGATCGCCGGCGAGACCATTTTGGCCGACCTCGCCGGCGACGACCCGAGCCGCGCCTATCGCGCCAATTAACCAATAGTCGGTGCTTGTGGGCCTTCCGCCGCAATGGCGGAGGGGGACGCGGCTTGCTATATCTCGCCTTAAGATAAGGACGAGCCATGACGCCCTACGACTTCAAGGATCCCGACGTCCGCCGCCGACGGTTCCGCCCGATTCCGGTGCGGATGCTGGTGCCCAACGTCATCACGCTGCTGGCGATCTGCGCCGGCCTGACCTCGATCCGTCTGTCGATCGAGGGGCGGATGTCGCTCGCCGTCTATGCCATCGTGTTCGCAGCCGCGCTCGACGGCATCGATGGTCGCATCGCGCGCATGATCAAGGGCCAGTCCAAGTTCGGCGCCGAGCTCGACAGCCTCGCCGACTTCGTCAATTTCGGCGTGGCGCCCGGCCTGATGCTGTATTTCTGGCAGCTGCACGAGCTCGGCAATGCCGGCTGGATCGCCGCCATGGTGTTCGCGATCTCCGGCGGCCTGCGGCTCGCGCGCTTCAACGCCACGATGGATGATCCGAACAAGCCGGCCTTCGCCGCCAATTTCTTCACCGGCGTGCCGGCGCCCGCGGGCGCGATCACGGTGCTGCTGCCGATCTACGTTGCGTTCCTCGAGCTCGGCCGGCTGCCCGCAGCGGTGACGGCGGCCTATACGCTGCTGATCGCCTTCCTGATGGTGTCGCGCCTGCCGGTGTTCTCCGGCAAGACCAAGCGCATGCGCGTTCCGCCTGAGCTGGTGCTGCCGGCCTTCGTCGCGGTGATCGTCTTCATTGCGCTGCTGATCGCCTATCCCTGGCACGTGCTCTCAATCGGCACGGTGCTGTATCTTCTCGCGTTGCCGCTCGGCTACAAATCCTATCGCGACCAGGCGCGCGCGATGGATGCGACCGTTCCGTCAGGAGGCCAAGTCCCGTCTCCGCCATCGGCGCCGACGCTGGCGAATTTGTCGGAGCCGCCGCACGACGACGAACGGCCCGGACGGCTGCACTGAGCAGCCGCGCGCGGATATCTGCCATGAGGCCTGCCTGAGTTGGGTTGAAGCCTGATCTCGGCTATATCGCCCTGTGCCGGCGGCATCGCGTCAATCAGCCGCCAATCTGGGAGAGAACGCCGTGACTGATACCGCGACCGGGCCGCTGCCCGCTTCCGTCCTCGAAGCATTGGGCCGCTATGACACCCCGACGATCTGCAACGCCATGGAGATCGTCGCGCCCGAACGGCGGCTGATCGGCTACACCACCAAGCAATTGGTCTGTCCGTTCCCAGACCTGCCGCCGATCGTCGGCTATGCCCGCACGGTCACGATCCGCTCGGTGCTGAAATCATCGCTCCCGGCCGAGGAGCAGTCCAAGCGCCGCATCGAATATTACGAATATGTCGGCACCGGTCACGGTCCGCGCATCTCGGTGATCCAGGACATCGACGGCCCCGACGTCGGCTACGGCGCGTTCTGGGGCGAGGTGCAGAGCAACGTGCACAAGGCGCTCGGCTGCCTCGGCGTGATCACCGACGGCTCGATCCGCGACATCCCGCAATGGGCGCCGGGATTCCAGGCGCTCGCCGGATCGATCGGCCCGTCGCATGCCTGGGTGCATGCGGAGAGCTTTGGCGGCGAAGTGCGCGTCGCCGGCATGACCGTGAAGTCCGATGACCTCATCCATGCCGACCGGCACGGTGCCATCGTGATCCCGCTCGACGTGGCCGCCAAGCTGCCGGAGGCCGCCGAGCTCTGCGGCCGCCGCGAGACGCCGATCCTGGAAATCGCCCGTAGCCCCGACTTCTCGCTGGAGAAGCTGAAGGCCGCGCTGAGGCGCTCGGCGGAAGTCCACTAGGTGCGGTTGAACGCCCTACGGCCGCGACGCCGGCCGTGGGACGCCTTGTTCCTCCAGAAGCAGGACCGCCTGATCCGGCTCAGCGAACACTGCGGCGGCGCATCCGATCAGGGTGAAGCCGCCGGCAAGGTCCCATAGCGTGATGTCCTCGGCATTGTCCGGGAGGTGAATCAAGCGCGCTGCGATCACCGCGAAGGCGGCTTCGACAAAGAGCAGGATGCTGAAGGCCGGCAGGACGAGTTCCGGCTCGAGCAGGTGGAACGCCAGCGCCGCGGGCAGCGCAGTGAGAAGGCTGAAGAGCGTCAACATCGCGATGGCTCCCGCGATCGAGCATGCCGCCCCGCTTCAGAATAGCAATTCATCCTTCGTACCGGATGTGGCGGAGGGCCGCAGCCAATGTGACGTCGTGGCGCGCCGGCCTATGGTTAGCGAAGTGTTGAAATTCCCATCGCTGGACGGCAATCGCAGCGGGCGCAGCGGCGGGCAGCACACTGTCCAGACTTAACCTTTACGCGGCTTTAAGGGCGGCGCTCTAAGGTTTCCGATGCGGTTCGGGGTTGGGCCGCGCCAGTGGCCAGGACGGCCGTTGTTGCGTACGCGTTGGAGTCTCCCATGGATATCATGACGAGCGTTGGGCTCACGGCCGGCACGATCGTCATCGTTGCTATGATTTTCATGGGCGGCGACCTGCACATGTTCATCTCCGAACATGCGATGATCATCATCTTCGGTGGCTCGATCTCCGCCACCATGATCCGCTTTCCGCTCTCAGCGCTCCTGCACGGCCTTCCGCTCGGCGCCAAATTCGCCTTCACCATGAGCCGGCTGTCGGCGCACGACCTCGTCGACGAGCTTGCCCGCATCGCCGAGATCGCCCGCAAGCAGGGTCCGGTGGGTCTCGAAAAGGTCGAGACCGACGAGCCGTTCCTCGCCAAGGGCATCCGCTACGTCGCCGACGGCTACGATCTCGACTTCATCCGCGACAATCTCGAGCGCGACCGCGACAACTTCCTGATGCATCTCGACGAGGGCAGCAAGATCTACCGCGCCATCGGCGACTGCGCCCCGGCCTTCGGCATGATCGGCACCCTGATCGGCATGGTGCAGATGTTCGCCAACATGACCGATCCCTCCAAGCTCGGCCCGTTCATGGCGACCGCGCTGCTCGCCACCCTCTATGGCGCGCTGGTTGCGAACCTGTTCTGTCTGCCGATCGCCGACAAGCTGCACGGCAAGCTGCTGGACGAGGAGACCAACCGCACCCTGATCATCGACGGCATCCTGATGATCCGCGACTCCAAGAGCCCGACCTTGGTGCGCGAGATGCTGCTGGCCTATCTGCCGGAGAAGCATCGTCACGCCGACGGTGAACCGGTGCCGGCGTAAGACCGCCCGCCGGGATTTTCAGCCATGGCCAAGAAGAAACGCGGCGATGCGCATGGCGGCGGTCACGGCTGGTTCGTGACTTTCGCCGACCTCATGGGCCTGATGATGAGCTTCTTCGTGATGCTCGTCGCGTTCTCCACGCAAGACGCCAACAAGCTGAAGATCGTCGCAGGGTCCATGCGCGACGCCTTCGGCGTGCAGAGCGAAGCGCGCTACGCGGGCATCGTCGAGTCTGACGGTCTGCCGACCCGTCCGCGGCTGAAGAACGTCGATCACATTCAGCCTGAAGATGCCTCGAACACGCCGACGCCGGATCAGGAGGACCGCGACCGCACGTCGGGGGCCAAGGTCAAGGTCGACCGCAATTTCGCGCTGGCGGCGGCCTCGCTGCGCCAGGCGTTGCAGGACATGCCGGAGCTGACCGAGATGTCCAAGCACATCATGTTCGAGGAGACCAAGCAGGGCCTCAACCTGGAGATCGTCGACCAGGACGGCCGCTCGATGTTCGCCGACGGCTCCAAGGTGCCCTATGACCGCACCCGGCGCCTGGTCGAGAAGCTCGCGATCCCGCTCAAGGCTACGCCGCTCCGCGTTTCCATCGCCGGTCACACCGCGGCGGGCTTCGTGCCGACCCGCAGCGACTACGGCGCCTTCGATCTGTCGGCCGACCGCGCCAATGCCGTGCGCCAGATCCTCGAACGCGAGGGCCTGCCGCCGTCGCACATCTTCGCCGTGTCCGGCAAGGCGGATACCCAGCCGCTGTTTCCGGACGATCCTTCGCTCGCCGCCAACCGGCGGGTGACCATCACCCTGATGCGCGAAGATCCGCCGCTGCCGCCGAATCTGAAGCCGTAACCCCTTGCGCTACCATCTTACCTGAGGCATGTCGTCGCGCAGGCGATGGGCGTGGCCGCGCTGTCACAGCATCGGCCTTCGCGCCTGCTAAAGTGGGGAGCCGATTGACAGGCACGCCGGAAGCGTCAAAAGGCGCCGGATCAAATTCAGGGACGAAGCGTTTTCCACCCTCATGACGGCGAGCATCACATCGACCGAGACCCAGGATGTGCAACCGGTCACATCAGGCTTTTGGGCCCTTACGCTCGGGAGCATCGGCGTCGTCTTCGGTGATATCGGCACTTCACCGCTCTATGCTTTCCACGAGGCGGTCAGGGGCGCGGCCCATGGCGCGCCGGTCTCGCGCGTCATCGTGCTCGGCGTGCTCTCGCTGATCCTGTGGGCACTGCTGATCGTCGTCACCGCGAAATATGTCCTGCTGTTGCTGCGCGCCGACAATAACGGGGAGGGCGGCACGCTCTCGCTGATGGCGCTCGGCCAGCGCGCGCTCGGGCGGCGGAGCTGGTTCCTGCTCGCGCTCGGCGTGGTCGGCGCCTCGATGTTCATCGGCGATTCCATGATCACGCCGGCGATCTCGGTGCTCTCGGCGGTCGAAGGCCTGAAGCTCGCAACTCCCGCGCTCGAGCACTATGTCGTGCCGCTCACCGTTCTAATTCTGGTGCTGCTGTTCGCGGTCCAGAGCAAGGGAACCGCACTGGTCGCCTCGGCATTCGGACCGGTAATGGTGGTCTGGTTCACTGTCATCGCCGCGATGGGGGCCGTACACATCGCTGACGACCCCACCGTGCTCGCAGCAATCAATCCCTATTATGCGGTGCAGTTCGTGCTGTCGCACGGCACGATCGGCCTCGTGACACTCGGCGCCGTATTCCTGGCGGTGACGGGGGGCGAGGCGCTGTACGCCGATCTCGGCCATTTCGGCCGCAAGCCGATCCAGTCGGCCTGGATGTTCTTCGTGCTGCCCGCGCTCCTGATCAACTATTTCGGGCAGGGTGCGCTGGTGCTGTCCGATCCCAGCGCGATCGAGCATTCCTTCTATCGCATGGTGCCCGAGAAGCTGGTGCTGCCGTTGGTGGGGCTTGCGACGGCCGCAACAGTGATCGCGAGCCAGGCGGTGATCACCGGCGCCTATTCGCTGGTCTATCAGGCCGTGCAACTCGGCCTCCTGCCGCGTTTCGAGGTGCGTTACACCTCCGAATCCCACGCCGGCCAGATCTATCTGCCGCGTGTCAACCGCCTGCTGCTGATAGGCGTGATGCTGCTGGTGCTGCTGTTCCACACCCCCAGCAATCTGGCCTCGGCCTACGGCATTGCGGTCTCGACCACCATGGTCGCCGACGGCATCATGGGCTTCGTCGTGATCTGGAAGTTGTGGAACTGGCGTGCGGCGACGGCCGCGGCCCTGATTATGCCCTTCGTCGTCGTCGATTTGAGCTTCTTCAGCGCCAATTTGCTAAAGCTGCTCGAAGGCGCCTGGGTGCCGCTGCTGTTCGGTGTCGCCATGGCGGGGATGATCTGGACCTGGCGCAAGGGCTCCGGAATCCTGATCCAGAAGACGCGACGGATCGAGGTGCCGCTGGACGATCTGATCCGGAGCCTGGAGAAGCGACCGCCGCACATCGTCAAGGGCACCGCCGTGTTCCTGACCAGCGATCCCGCTTTCGTGCCGACCGCGCTCTTGCACAATCTCAAGCACAACAAGGTGCTGCACGAGCACAACGTGATCCTGACCATCGAGACCGCGCATACGCCGCGGGTCGATCTGTCGGAGCGGTTCAGGATGGAAAAGATCAGCGAAAAATTTTCCAAGGTGCGCTTGCGCTTCGGCTTCATGGAGCAGCCGAACGTGCCCAAGGCGCTCGCAATCGCGCGCAAGCAGGGCTGGCAGTTCGACATCATGTCGACCTCGTTCTTCGTGTCGCGAAGGTCGCTGAAGGCCTCGGCGCAGTCAGGCATGCCGCTCTGGCAGGACCATTTGTTCATCGCGCTGAGCCGCTCGGCCAATGATGCCACGGACTACTTCCAGATCCCCACGGGCCGAGTCGTTGAGGTCGGAACCCAAGTCACCATCTAGAACGCAACGATGTAGCCATGCGAAATTGCATGGCTAAGCCCCGGAATCGGGCTAGGCCATGCCGGTGGCGCAGGACTATAAGCCCCGCGCTCTTCCGCCGTTGTGCAGTGAAGCATTCTAGAGGCCACTGGGCTTTCCCATGACAAGCGACGTAGCAGTTCCCGCCCCGGAAACGGTGGCGGCCAATGGGCATGGCGAGGCCCATACCACCGCCGGTTTCGGCGCGCTGACGCTCGGCAGCATCGGCGTCGTCTATGGCGATATCGGCACCAGCCCGCTCTACGCGTTCCGCGAGGCGGTGATGGCCGCCTCGGGCGCAGACGGGTTGCCGACGCCGGCGGCCGTGCTCGGCGTGCTCTCCCTGATCCTGTGGGCGCTCATCATCGTGGTGACGCTCAAATACGTCGTGATCCTGCTCCGCGCCGACAACAACGGCGAGGGCGGCACGCTGGCGCTCATGGCGCTGGCCCAGCGGGCGGTTGGCACCGGCGGGGCAACCATCGTCCTGCTTGGCATCATCTCTGGAGCCCTGTTCTACGGCGATGCCGTGATCACGCCGGCGCTCTCGGTGCTATCGGCGATCGAGGGCATGAAGGATGTCACCCTGAGCTTCGAGTCCTACATCGTTCCGCTGACCGTCGTGATCCTGGTCGCCTTGTTCGCCGTGCAATCCCGCGGCACGGCCCGCGTTGCCGCCTTTTTCGGGCCGATCATGTGCGTGTGGTTCGCGGTGCTCGCGGCCGCAGCGATCCATCCGATTATCCAGCAGCCTCAGGTGCTGTACGCGCTGAACCCGCTTTATGCCGTGTCATTCATGCTTCACCACGGCGTCATCGGCTTCGTGACGCTGGGGGCAGTGTTCCTGGCCGTCACCGGCGCCGAGGCGCTCTATGCCGATCTCGGCCATTTCGGCAAGCGGCCGATCCAGTTCGCCTGGCTCTCTATCGTGCTGCCCTCGCTAGCGCTCAATTATCTGGGACAGGGGGCGCTCGTCCTCAGCGACCCTGGCGCGATCGTGAGCCCGTTCTTCCAGCTCTTCCCCCAAGGCTTTTTCCGCGGCAGCATGGTCGTGCTGGCCACTGCCGCCACGGTCATCGCGAGCCAGGCCGTCATCACCGGCGCCTATTCGTTGACGCGGCAGGCGATCCAGCTCGGGCTGCTGCCGCGCTTTGAAATTCGCCATACGTCGGAAGCCCATTCCGGCCAGATCTTCATCCCGCGCATCAACCAGCTGCTGCTGGTCGCGGTGGTGCTGCTGGTGCTGCTGTTCCGCTCCTCGAGCGCGCTGGCGTCGGCCTACGGCATCTCCGTCACTGGCACCATGGTGGTCACGGCGATGATGGGCTTCGTCGTGGTCTGGAAGGGCTGGCGGTGGTCGCCGCTCGCCGCAGGCGCGCTGATTGCGCCGTTCTTGTTCCTCGATTTGACCTTCCTGACCGCGAACCTTTTGAAGGTGTTCGAGGGCGGCTGGGTGCCGCTGGCGCTTGGCGCGCTCATGATCATTCTGATGTACACGTGGCGGCGCGGCAGCCGTCTCTTGTTCGAGAAGTCGCGCAAGCTCGAGTTCCCGCTCGCCGACCTGGTCGCGATGCTGGAGAAGCGGCCGCCGCAGCGGGTGCCGGGTACCGCGGTGTTCCTGACCTCGGATCCGCTCAGCGCGCCGACTGCGCTGATGCATAGTCTGAAGCACTACAAGGTGCTGCACGAGAAGAACGTCATTCTCACCATCGAGACGGCGCAGACCCCACGGATCGACCCGGCCGAGCGCGTGAAGCTCGAGCAGATCTCGCCGACCTTCTCCAAGGTGACGCTGAAGTTCGGCTTCATGGAATCGCCCAACGTGCCGAAAGCGCTGGCGATCGCCCGCAAGCTGGGCTGGCAGTTCGACATCATGTCGACCTCGTTCTTCCTGTCGCGAAG
This sequence comes from Bradyrhizobium sp. LMG 9283, assembly GCF_045571415.1. Classification (NCBI taxonomy): domain Bacteria; kingdom Pseudomonadati; phylum Pseudomonadota; class Alphaproteobacteria; order Hyphomicrobiales; family Nitrobacteraceae; genus Bradyrhizobium; species Bradyrhizobium sp. LMG 9283. Next base: position 5,345,057 of record NZ_CP120691.1, on the reverse strand, counting down.
GGCGCTGAAGCCGGCAGCTCATTCCGGCATGCCGCGCTGGCAGGACCGGCTGTTCATCTCGCTCAGCCGCTCCGCCAACGATGCCACCGACTATTTCCAAATCCCAAGCGGCCGCGTGGTCGAGGTCGGCACGCAGGTGACGATTTAGGATCAGGATTCAAAGCGCGCTTCAAGTCGCTGCGATTTAGCTTTAACTTGCGCCCGGCGGCTCAAGCCCTTGTGGCGCTTGATTTTCGTTTCCCGAGAGGCGAGGTTGCCGCCGGCCGGGAGCGCCCCGGCATGCGCCTTGCGACGTTGGAGGATGAAGTGGCAAACCAGGTACAGGATCTGACCCCGGACGAGGTCTCCAAGGGTGTCGCGGAAGGGCGCTATCTGCTCGTCGACGTCCGTGAGCCGAATGAGGTTCAGGCCGAAGCCTATCCCTACGGCGTCGTGGTTCCGCTCTCGACCTTCGATCCCAAGGCGATCCCCGATCCGCAAGGCAAGGAGGTCGTGTTCGCCTGCCGCTCGGGCAAGCGCTCGGTGACGGCCTCGCTCGCGGCGCAGGCGGCGGGCCTGCCTTACGACAAGCATCTGGCCGGCGGCATGCTGGGCTGGAAGGCGGCGGGTCTTCCCAGCAAGGTCGGTGGCTGATCGGCCCGATGTCCAAGAGCTCGTCCTTGAACAAGGTCTTCGCCGACCTTCCCGTCACCATTTTCGAGGCAATGTCGCAGGCCGCGCGCGACAACAATGCCATCAATCTCGGCCAGGGCTTTCCCGACGATCCAGGCCCGGAGGACATCCGCCGGGCCGCGGCCGAGGCGTCTCTGAATGGCTACAACCAGTACCCCTCGATGATGGGCCTGCCGGAGCTGCGCCAGGCCATCGCGACCCATTACGGCCACTGGCACGGCCTTAAGCTCGATCCGATAAGCGAGGTGATGGTCACCTCCGGCGGTACCGAGGCGCTGACCTCGGCGATTCTCGCGGTGGTCCAGCCCGGCGACGAGGTGGTTTGCTTCCAGCCGGTCTATGATTCCTATTTACCGATCATCCGCCAGGCCGGCGGCATTCCGCGCCTGGTCCGGCTCGAGCCGCCGCACTGGCGGCTGAATGAGGACATGCTGAAAAGCGTGTTCAATTCAAATACCAAGGCGGTGCTGTTCAACAACCCCTTGAATCCCTCCGCGGTGGTCTATCCGCGCGAGGATCTCGAGCTCTTGGCGCGCTACTGCCAGGAGTTCGATGTCATCGCGATCTGCGACGAGGTCTGGGAGCACGTCACCTTCGACGAGCACAAGCACATCCCGCTGATCACCATTCCCGGCATGCGCGAGCGCACCATCAAGGTCGGCTCGGCCGGCAAGATCTTCTCGCTGACGGGCTGGAAGATCGGCTTCGTCTGCGCTGCGCCACCGCTCTTGCGCGTCGCCGCCAAGGTGCACCAGTTCCTGACCTTCACCACCGCGCCGAACCTGCAGGCCGCCGTCGCTTATGGCCTCGGCAAGTCCGACGACTATTTCCTGTCGATGCGCAAGGATTTGACGCGGAGCAGGGACCGCCTGACCAGGGGGCTCGAAAGCCTCGGCTTCCCGGTGCTGAAGTCGCAAGGCACCTACTTCCTCACCGTCGACCTGTCGCCGCTCGGGCTGAACGAGAGCGACACCGAGTTCTGCTGGCGCATCGTCAAGGACTACAAGGTCGCTGCGATCCCGGTCTCAGCCTTCTACGAGCAGGACCCGGTGACCTCCGTGGTGCGCTTCTGCTTTGCCAAGAAGGACGAGACGCTCGACACCGCGCTGGAGCGGCTCTCCGACGCGGTGCGTGGACGCAAGAGGTAGACGGAGATGACGAACGTCAGCCGCCCCGGGTTTCGCCTCGGACTTGCAATCGCGGCAGCGCTGACGTTGATTTCCGCCCCAGCAGGGGCCGAGGAGCGGGTCGTCAACTTCTACAACTGGTCCAACTACATGGCGCCGGATGTCCTTGAGGCCTTCACCAAGGAGACCGGCATCAAGGTGGTCTACGACACCTTCGATGCCAACGAGACGCTGGAGACGCGCCTGATGGCCGGCAAGTCCGGCTACGACGTCGTGGTGCCCACGGCCTATTTCCTGCAGCGCCAGATCAAGGCGAACATCTTCCAGAAGCTCGACAAGTCGAAGCTGCCGAACCTCGCCAATGCCTGGCCCGTGGTGACTGAGCGACTTGCCACTTACGATCCCGGCAACCTCTACGCCGCCAACTACATGTGGGGCACGACGGGCATCGGCTACAACGTCGCCAAGGTGAAGCAGATCCTGGGCGCGGACGCCAAGATCGACAGTTGGGACATTGTCTTCAAGCCGGAGAACCTCGCCAAGTTCAAAGATTGTGGCGTGCACATGCTCGACTCCGCCGACGACATCTTCCCGGCGGCGCTGAACTGGCTTGGGCTCGATCCGAACTCGACCAAGCAGGCCGACCTCGAGAAGGCCGCCGAGGCCGTTGCCAAGGTTCGCTCCTCCGTGCGCAAGTTTCACTCCTCCGAATATTTGAGTGCGCTCGCCACCGGTGAGATCTGCTTCGTGGTCGGCTGGTCCGGCGACATCATGCAGGCCCGCGCCCGCGCCGCGGAAGCCAAGAGCGGCGTCGAGATCGGCTACAGCATCCCGAAGGAGGGCGCGCAGATGTTCTTCGACAACCTCGCGATCCCCGCCGATGCCAAGAACGTCAGCGAAGCCTACGAGCTGATCAATTATCTCTATCGTCCGGAAGTGGCGGCCAAGAACTCCGACTTCCTGTCCTACGCCAATGGCAATCTCGCCAGCCAGAAGCTGGTCGATCCGAAAATCCTGAACGACAAGAACATCTATCCGGACGAAGCGACGCTTTCAAAGCTGTTCGTCATCACGGCGCGCGAGCCGGCGACGCAGAGGATCATCAACCGGCTCTGGACCAAGGTGAAGACGGGAAGATAGCCGCTACGGCGTTCATTGCGAGCGAAGCAATCCAGTATCTCTGCGCGGATGCAGTCTGGATTAATTCGTTGCTTCGCTCCCCGCAATGACGGCGTAACTACCGCCACCTGCGGTGCAGCCACAGCCACTGCTCGGGATGCTCGCGCACCCAGCCTTCCACGACGCTCGTGATCGCCTGCGTCGTGCCCTGGATGTCGATCTTGCCGTCGGCGTCGCGCACTGGCTGGACTTCTTCCGTCAGCTCGCCGCGAAAGCGGCCGCCGGGCAGGCGGATGATGCGGACGCCGTGGATCGGGCATTCGACCTGACGCAAGAGGCGCGCCAGCATCGGGTTGGCGCGCGTCTTGCGGCCGAAGAAGGTGACCTCGACGCCGGCGGTGAGGTACTGGTCGATCAGCATGGCGACGTGCTTGCCGTCCTTGAGCGCCTGCGCGAGCCGCAGCGGCGCCTCGCGGCCCGCCGGGATCAGTGTGCCCATGTTGACCTGGCGCATCTCCTGGATGATGCGGTCGGCCGAGGCGATGTTGGGCCGGCGGTAGAGGATCGCAGTGTCCAGTCCATGCGCGACTCCGGCGAGCGCCGGCAGTTCCCAATTCGCAAGATGCGCGGCGAAGATCAGCGCCGGCTTGCCGTCGTCGCGGATCTGGTCGAACAGCTCGATGCTGCGTTGGGGAATCTCGATTCGACTCTTCTCCGGATGGTCGCGGTCGTAATCCCAGACATGATCGATATGGGCGAACTCGGCGCCGACGCGGCCGAGATTGTCCCAGACGCCCATCAGAATCTGTTCGATCTCCTCCGGCGATTTCTCCGGAAAGGCGGCGGTGAGATTGGCGCGGCCGATGCGGTGCTCGCGCAGGCGCGGGCCGATCAGCTTTACGGCGCGCGCGAAAAAGTCCGAGGTCTTGACCGGATCGAAATAGCGCGTGGTGCGCAGCATCGCGACGGTCGCCGCACCGATCAGGCTTCCGCTGAGCGACTTTGCAGCCTTCTTGGCAGCCTCCCGCGCGCGGGCCTTCGTGCTCGCAGTCAGCAGCGCCATGCGTCCGGTCAGGCCGGTTCGCGGGTCAGGATCAGCGAGGCGTTCTGGCCGCCGAAGCCGAAGGAGTTCGACATCACGGCGGTGACGCGGGCATCGCGCGCCTTGTTGCCGACGACGTCGAACAGGATCGTGGGATCCGGGGTCTCGTAGTTGATCGTCGGCGGAATGCGCTGATGCTCGAGCGTGAGCAGCGAGAAGATCGCCTCCACCGCGCCGGCGGCCGAGATGGTGTGGCCGACCATCGATTTGTTGGAGGTGACCGGAATCTTCTGCGCGAGCTCGCCGAACACGGCCGATGTCGTGTTGAACTCCATCTTGTCGTTTTCGGGCGTCGAGGTGCCGTGCGCGTTGATGTGGTCGATTTGGTCCGGCGTCATGCCGGCATCGGCCAGCGTCTTGTTCATGCAGCCGATGATCGGCTTCCCATCAGGAGAAGAGCGGGTGCGGTGGAAGGAATCGGTGAGCTCGCCGCAGCCGGCGATCACGCCGAGGATCTTTGCGCCGCGCGCAGTCGCCGCCTCGTAGCTTTCGAGTACCAGCGCACCGGCGCCTTCGGCCATCACAAACCCATCGCGGTTCTTGGAGAAGGGGCGGGAGGCCGCCTGCGGCGGATCGTTCTGGGTCGACAGCGCCGAGAGCAGCGAGAAGCGCACCAGCGCTTCCGGGTTCACGGTGCCGTCGGTCGCGACGCACAGCGCGGCGTCGGTCTCGCCGCGGCGGATTGCCTCGACGCCGAGCTGGATCGAGGTGGCTCCGGAGGCGCAGGCCGTGGACAGCGAGATCGGCGAGCCCTTGGTGCCGAACGTCTCGGCGAGATAGGCGGCAACCGAGCCGAACATGAAGCGATGATGATAGGCGCTGTACTTGCCGCCGCCGGAAATGCGCAGCAAATCGTCATAGGTGATGTCGAGCTGGCCGACGTCGCGGCCGAGTTCGCGACGCTGCGGCCATTCGACCTCGACCGGCGCGACCGCAAGGAAAAGGGGACCCGGGAAATCGGCCTTGGCGCCGATGCCGGCCTGCTCCAGCGCTTCCTGCGTCACCAGCTCGGCCATCCGCTCGGACAGGGCGGTGGAGGAGAACGGATCGACGCTGACGAAATCGACCGTGCCGGCCATCGTGGTCTTGAGGCCGTCGATCGGAAAGCGCGTGATGGTGCGGATGCCGGATTCGCCGGCGACGAGCTTCGCCCAATTGTCGGTCTTGCCGGCACCGAGCGAGGTCATGATGCCCATGCCGGTGACGACGACGACGGGACGCCCGAGTTTGTCGCGTGGTGCAGTCATGTCGATCCCCGCTTGAGCTAACTAAACCGCCTCGACCAGCGCCATGCCTTCGCCGCGCCAGTGTCCGGCTCCCACCACCACGATCTGGGTAGGCGCGCCCTGCATTTCAATCTCGGTCCCGGTCGAATCGTTCGGCGGGAACAGAGCACCACGCGAGATCGACAGCGCAGCGAGCGCAATTCCGAGCGGGAATTGCGTCTCCATGGCGTGGCCAAACACCGTGCCGGTCGAGCGCACCGGATAGTCGGCATGGCTCTTCAGGAAGCCGCGCTCTTCCGAGGTCGCGGGCTCGGCGCCGGTCGCTCCCGATATGATCGCGCCCTTACCCTCGCGCTTGGGCAGCTTTGCCCAAAGCTTCTCCAGCGTCGCGGCCATGTCGCCGGGCTGCTTGCGCTTGGCGAGGTCTGCGACGACGCTCGACAGTTTTGCGAACGGCTTTGCGCCGCGCGCTTCCGCATGCGCCTTCGACTCCAATACGAGGAAGGCGCCGGCCGAGCCGAGCGCAAAGCCGGGATGGTCCTTGCGCGCCCACACGGGAGCGAACTTGTCCTTCAGGTTGAAGTCGCCGAATTCATAGAGGACGAGCAAGTCCTTGCGTTCGCCATTGTGCGAGCCGCCGACCAGCGCGATGTCGCTCTCGCCCGAGGCGATGCGCGCAAGCGCAATGCGGGCGGCGTCGGCGCCGGCGACCTCCTCGCCCATGAAGGTGCGCGATGTGCCCCCCAAGCCGTGCACGATGGCGATGTTGCCGGCGAGCAGGTTGGAGAGCTGGGCCAGGAACAGCGTCGGCCGGAGATCGCTCATCAGCCGCTCGTTGAGGAAGCCGGGCGCGTTGGCGCCCTTGGCCTCGGCCGTCAGCACGCCACTGTCGACGTTGAGATCGCGCTCTCCGCCGCCGGCGGCGATCACCATGTCGATCTTCGATAGGATGTCCTTGTTGCCCTTGATGCCGGCGGAATCGAGCGCAAGACCGGCGGCATAGGTGCCGATGCGCTGCCAGGCTTCCATCTGGCGCTGGTCGCCCTTCTTCGGGATCTGGCTGTCGAAGGCAACAGGCATCAGCGGGTGCACGACGTAGGGTGCGAAGCCCTTCTCGTCGACATTGATGCGCTTCTCCTGAAGCGCGGCCCAGTTGGCGTCGAGGCCTTCGCCGAGCGAGGTGGCAAGCCCAATGCCGGTGATCCAGACTTCGGTCTGGCCCGGCTTCGAAGCGGGAGTGTCAGTCATGGCGATACGGCCTGTTGCGGAAATCCGACGCGCTTGGCGATCGCGTCCATGTGGGAGCGCATATCCGCATTGGGGAAGGGGATCAGCGTGAAGGTGAGCGCCGAATTCGCGCGCAGCTTGCCGCCGACCCTGATCTTGGCCTCGGTCATCGCGTAGCCGGAGCCTTCATGGGTAAGGCTCGCCTCGATGCTCATGAGATCGCCGGGAAAGACCGAGCCGCGGACCTTGGCTTCCTTCACGGCGGCCAGGATCGGCATGCGTTCGAACTTGAACACGCCGAGCTGAAGCCAGCCCGAGGCCTGCGCCATCGATTCGATCAGGAGCACGCCGGGCATCAAGGGATAGCCCGGGAAGTGTCCCTCGAAGATGGTGCTTTCCTTCGGGACCTGCGCTTCGACGACGATCGTCTTCTCATCGACCTTGAGGTCGACGATGCGATCGATCATGTGGAAGTATTCGAGTTGCATGACTGCGCCCTTAGGCGCTCGTGCCCTTGGCCGCAACCAGTTCGTCGATGCGAGCGCACAGATTCTTCAGCACGAAATACTGCTCGGTGGTCGCCTTGCCGTCGTTGACCTCTTGAGTCCACTTTTCCAGCGGCAGCTTGATGCCGAACTGCTTGTCGATCGCGAACGCGATATCAAGGAAATCGAGGCTGTCGATGCCGAGGTCATCGATGGCATGGCTATCGGGCGTGATCGTGTCGCGCGGGATGTCGCAGGTTTCAGCGATGATCGTGGCGACCTGATCGAATGTGGAAGACATCACTAAGCCTTTGATATATTGAGGGTATTTGTCAGATTGTCCAGAGTGGCACGGTGGGTGGGCATCGCGCCCCTGATGACGCCCTCAACCCCCCTCTGGCCGGGTCGAAAGCCCGTATATCGGAGCGCCGCCCTGAGTTCAATGGAGCCGGGCGGGGCTCAAGGGGACAGCGAGGGACAGGGTTGGGGATGCCCGCTGGGACCCTTCCGCCGAGGAGCCGGCACCGGCCGGTCCTAAATATGCGGCGTCGTGATCTTGACGCAGTCGCGGCGGCCCATCAGCACGCAATCCTGGGTCCGCCGCAGGTCGGCGATGCTGACCGCGAGCCAGATTCCGATCGCGGTCAGCGCGATGGTGAAGGCCAGCGCCGCGATGTTCGCGAGCATGCGTTGGCGGAAATTGTCGGGCTCGGCGCGCGGCTGCTCGTAGCGCGACAGGTCCAGCCGTTCAGGTGCGACGCGCAGCGGTTGCGCGGTGCCGCTGCCGCGCTGGGCCGTCTGTGAAGGCGAGGTGCGCGGCCTGAACTGGAGCACCCGGTGCTCGTCATCAGAGCTTATGGGCCGCTGCTTGTTCATGGGGCGGGGATCACTCCGAAGCAGCGATTTAGATAGCATACGTGAGGAGCGCGTTGCAGAAAATCTTCTCAATGCTCGCGTGCATTTGTGCGTTCGCACTATTTGTGCACGGCCTGGCGTGGAGCGATCGGGGAACCGGCCGTCGATACCTCGCCCCTCCGGCATCGACTTGTGATCTCCGCGTCCTTTCCGAACGGATTTTGTCCCCGCAGGGCCCATGGCATAGTCGCGGGAACCCGGACCATCAGCTGCAATATGTGAGGACCTTTCGATCATGACCAATACGCGCGAGCCGCGAGTGCATCCTGTCCCCATCCTGTCGCTCCGGCCAACGCAGATGACGGTCGGCATGCGCGAGGTCAAGGAGAAGCGCAAGCGCTGGCGCGAGCACGACAAGTCGAAGCAGGCCGACCTCCTCGGCAAGCACATGATCCCCGTCGTCTACGGCCCCGACTTGCGCTACTACGTGATCGACCATCATCATCTCGGCCGCGCGCTGCACGATGAAGGCGTCAAGGAGGTGCTGGTGACCATCGTCGGCGACCTCAGGATGGTCGAGCGCGAGGCGTTCTGGGGCGTCATGGACAACAAGCGCTGGGTCTATCCTTACGACGCCAAGGGCGAGCGGCGGTCGTTCCGCGACCTGCCGAAATCGGTCGCCGACCTCAAGGACGATCCGTTCCGCAGCCTTGCCGGCGAGTTGCGCCGCATGGGCGGCTTCGCCAAGGACACCACGCCGTTTTCCGAATTTCTGTGGGCTGACTTCCTGCGTCGACAGGTCTCGCGCAAGGCGGTGGAAGCCAATTTCGATAAGGCGCTCGAGAGGGCGATGGCCGCGGCCAGAAGCAAGAATGCGATCTATCTGCCCGGCTGGTGCGGTCCGGCGGACGATGATTAGGGCAGTGGCGCCCTGGCAGCACGAAACGCATCACATCACGGTCTCTTGAGCGAAATCATTTTCCGTCCCCGTGAAGTGGTCCTGAAACAGGGCCGTCCCATGTCTTTTGGGTCTCGAGTCCTTTGGGTCTCGAGCTCACACAGGAGGCCGGAATGCGCCGTCTGGTTTTTGCCGTTGCCTTGCTCGCCGTCGCCTCAGCAGGAATCTCGGCCTCGTTCGCCGCAGTTCACCACGCCAAGACATTGACATTTGCCGAGCGCTTTGCCCCGGCGCTCGAGTTGATGGCGAAGCGCTAGCGGCTTGGCGGCCGGACACGCTTGATCTTGCGCAATTCGCGGCGCCGATGCGCTGCCACGGCCCGAGCCGCGCACTCCGCTGCGTCGGCGGCTTCGGCTCTAGCCGCCTTCCCGGTGAGCCGTGTTCGCGGAGCCCTCCGGCCGGTGCGGATCCTCTTTTCCACCGAGAGCGCGGTGCAGCCAGCGCTCGATGCGGCGGCCGACTGTGAGCAGCACGAAGGCCAGCGCCAGGGCGATGCCGACGATCCTCCATTGCCCGGTACCGCAGATAATGCCGAGGCAGGCGGCAAGGAACGTGCAGGCCGCACTGGTCAGGCCGCTCACGCGCAAACCTCGGCTCTCGTGGACGATGACGCCGGCCCCGAGAAAGCCGATCCCGGTCAGGATACCCTGGATCACCCGGCTCGCCGCATCGTTGATTCTGCCGGGCTCAGCGAACTCGACAGCGAGCAGCACGACGGCCGCGGTGGAGAGCCCGACAATGCCGAGCGTCTTCAGGCCGATCGGCTTACCCTGCAGATCGCGATTCAGACCGATCGCGCTGCCGGCGAGCGTCGCTGTGCCGAGGCGCAGCAGGATTTCGGGCCAATCGAGCTCGGTCATGTCTTGCCCGTCACGTCTTCGGCAGTCGTCCCATCAGATAGAACTCCTCGTTTGGCCGCATGCCGGTGAAATTCGCCAGCCGGTTCGACAGCGCGAAGAAGGCGGAGATCGCGGCGATGTCCCAGATGTCGTCGTCGCTGAAGCCGTGGGGCGCGAGCGCGGCGAAGTCGTCCTCGGAAATCCGCTGCGCGTCAGCCGAGACCTTCATCGCGAAATCGAGCATTGCCTTCTGCCGCGGCGTGATGTCGGCCTTGCGGTAGTTCACCGCGACCTGGTCGGCGATGAGCGGGTTCTTGGCGCGGATGCGCAGGATCGCGCCATGCGCGATCACGCAATACTGGCACTGGTTCGCCGCCGAAGTCGCCACCACGATCATCTCGCGCTCGGCCTTGGTCAGGCCACCGTCTTTCTCCATCAGCGCATCGTGATAGGCGAAGAAGGCGCGGAACTCGTCGGGACGATAGGCCAGCGTCAAGAACACGTTCGGCACGAAGCCGCTCTTCTCCTGCACGGCGAGAAGCCGCGTGCGGATGTCGCCGGGGAGCGTGTCGAGGGCGGGAGCGGGGAAGCGTTGCGCGGCGGTTTTTGTCATGGGCGTGGATCCCGGCTTGGGCCGCAACCATAGTCGATGCGGGTGGCGGGCTCAACGTCGTGCGATATTCTGCTCTCGTGCCCCGGACGTAGCGCAGCGCCTCTTTGGCGATGCGCTGCAGAGCCGGGGCCCAGAAAGTTCGAGAGCGATGATCGCGGCGTGGGTCCCGGCTCTGCGCAGCAGCGTTGCACGCTGCTGCGCGTCCGGGACACGAGGGACTTACTACCGCAACGGCTTCTTCAACAGCGAGAAGCGGTCGGGATCGAGGCCCATCGACGGTTGCAGCATCGGTGCTTCGAGGTTGGGCATCATCTTCGCCGGAGGCGCCGAGAACACGGGATCGTTCGGCACGTCGCGCTGCGAGGTGGCGCCGCGCCAGCGTTCGAGCACCGCGCCGACGAAATGCATGTCGTGGCCGGAGGTGACCGACGGCACGCTGGAGATGGTGGCTTCGCCGCGGGGCAATTGGTGCGGCGGCACCTCCTTGAAGCGCAAGCGCGTCGGCAATGCCACGCCTTCACCGAAGGCCAGCACCTCGCGGGTGCCGAGCGAGGGCACGAAGGACAAAAGGTTCGCGGCGGCGTCCGACACCGCGGCGCGCAGCAGCGCCTGGTCGCGGTCGTTGGCAAGGCGCATCGTGAACAGCGTGTTGCATTGGGAGATGATGGTGGCGTCGAGCTCTGCGGGGCGCTGGGTGATGAGACCGAGATAGACGCCGTATTTGCGTCCCTCCTTGGCGATGCGCGACACGGCCTTGCGGGTCGGACCGAAGCCGATGTTGCGGTCGGCGGAGGCGTACCGATGCGCTTCCTCGCACACGAACAGCAGCGGCGAGACGCCGTCGCTCCACAGGCCGAAATCGAAGGCCATGCGGCACAGCACCGAGACGACGGAATCGATGACCTCGGCCGGGAAGCCGGCGAGCTGCATCACCGTCATCGGCTTGCCGTTTGCGGGCAGGCGGAACAGATGGCTGATCACCTCGGCCATGGTGTCGCCGCCGACATTGGCGTTGTCGAACATGAAGGCGTAGCGCGGGTCGTTGCGCACGGCCTCGATGCGCGAGATCAGCTTGTGATAGATGATGCGCGAGGAACGGTTCTCGAGCTTGCCCATGCGCTCGTCGATCAGCGACAGCAGGTCGACCAGGCGATAGGGCACCGGCGTGTCGACCGTGTAGCCGATCTGCTTGGGATCGATGCGCTTGAGGCCGATGCGGTCGGCGTTCTGGTACTGGGTGTAGACGCCCTTGGCGAGCGGGATCACCTCGGCGAGGATGTCGAGCTCCTCGGGCACGCCGGCGCGGCCGCCGAACAGCACGTCGACGATTTCCTCGAAGTTGAACAGCCAGAACGGCAGCTTCAGGTTCCGCGGGTTGAGCACCAGTGCGCGGTCGCCGAAACAGCGGCCATATTCGTTGTGCACGTCGAGCAGGAAGATGCGCAGGTTCGGCCGCGCCTTGAGAATCTCGTTGAGCAGGAGCGAGACGCCGGTCGATTTACCGACGCCGGTCGAGCCCAGCACCGCAAAATGCTTGGACAGCATTTCCTCGACATCGACATAGGCGATGACTGAGCGGTCCTGCTGAAGGAAACCGACATTGATCTGGTCCGAGCCGGTGGGCGCGTAGATCGTACGCAGCTCCTGGCTCGTGATCAGGTCGACGGCATCGCCGATGGTTGGATAATTGGTGACGCCGCGCTGGAATTTGGCCTTGTCCGCGGCATTGAGAATCTCGCCGAGCAAGTCGACCGAGGCGATGGCGATATAATTGTCGGAGCTGGACAGATTCTCGCAGGAGACCTCGGTGATCATGGCAACGATGACCGAGCTGGCGCAGCGAATGCTGACGAAGCGGCCGACGGTTGCCCGAACTTCCGAGATCGGCATCCGGCTTTCAGCCAGAAGCCCGACCCGGGCGAGCGATCCGCGAACCGAAATCACGCGTCCAAAGGATGTCACGATTGATGAACCTGGCAGGAGCAAGGGATTTGCCCTGACTATGCGCGGCCGTCGCTGCACAAACGGTTAAACGCCGGGCGCGCCCGCTCCGTCAAATCCGCGACAATTCAGCCAATAGATTTGTTCCTGATGCATATTTGCGGGGTGAAATTGACGAAAAATGCTGTTTTTCCAGCCTAATGGATCGAGGGGCGGCCTTAAGGAAGATTTTACCATTCGGGCAGGCTCCGGTTCGGAGCACCCGTCGGTCCGGCTGGCCCCGCCCGTCATTCCAGCTGGGGCATGGTGGCGATTTGTTGACGAGACCTAATCATTTGTACATTAGTACAAATGAACTCACTGCCCTCGGCGCCGTTGCGCGACGTTGCGCCCTGCGTCGCGCCGTCCGGTACGGCGGATCGCGCTACGTCCATGGAGGAAATCATGCAGCCCGAACCGATCCTCGATCTCGCTCATCTCGGCCATATGGAGCTGCTGACGCCCAAGCCCGATGAGAGCCTGAAATTCTTCGTCGATGTGATGGGCATGACCGTCAGCGGACAGAAGGGCGAGTCGGTCTACCTGCGCGGCTGGGACGACTACGAGCGCTATTCGCTCAAGCTCACGGCGTCGAAGACGTCGGGCATGGGCCACATGGCGCTACGCGCGCGCAGCCAGCAGGCGCTGGAACGTCGGGTCGCCGCGCTGAAGGGCTCCGGTTTCGACATCGGCTGGATCGACGGCGACATGGGGCAGGGGCCGACCTTCCGCTGCCGCGATCCCGACGGTCATATCGTGGAGCTCTATTACGAGACCGAATGGTACCAGGCGCCGCCGGAGCTCAGGCCAGCGCTGAAGAACCAGGCGCAGCGCTTTCCCGCGCGCGGCGTCAATGTCCGCCGGCTCGACCATCTCAACTGCCTTGCCGTCGACATCAAGGCCAACCGCGAGTTCTTCGAGAACTATCTCGGCTGCCGTCTCACCGAGCAGATCGTGCTCAATGACGGCCGCGAGGCGGCGATGTGGCTGACCATGTCGAACAAAAGCTACGACTTCGCCTATTCGCTCGACCATTCAGGCGTGCCGGGCCGCTTCCACCACGTCACCTACGCGCTCGACAGCCGCGAGGAGATTCTTCGCGCCGCCGACATCTTCCTGGAGAACGGCGTGCACATCGAGACCGGCCCGCACAAGCACGCGATCCAGCAGACTTTCTTCCTCTATGTCTACGAGCCCGGCGGCAACCGCGTCGAAGTCGCCAATGCCGGCGCGCGCCTGATCCTCGCGCCGGATTGGAAGCCGATCGTCTGGACCGAGGAGGAGCGCAAAAAGGGCCAGGCCTGGGGATTGAAGACGATCGAGTCGTTCCACACCCACGGCACGCCGCCGGTGGAGGTGAAGAAGCACGGCTGATTGGAGCCGGATGAAATGAGGGGATGCTCATTCTGGGTTCACCTCTCCCCAGCGGGGAGAGGTCGGATTGCGAAGCAATCCGGGTGAGGGGGCGCAACGATCAGTGAGATTGTAACCCCTCCCCCGGATCGCATCTCTCGATGCGATCCGACCTCTCCCTACGGGAGAGGTGTATGACCGGCTTCCATCGATTCAATTCAAACGTATCGCGCCTAGTGTGGAGACGATCGCACGCGCGCGATCGTCTCGCGAACGCCGGTCCATGCCGGCTTGTCCGGCGCGAACTGCCTGCGCAGGAAGGTGACGAGCTCCTCGACCTGTGCGTCGCTCAAGCTGTTCCTGAACGCCGGCATGTAGCCGAGCTCGCTCGAGACGGGCTCGGCGATGCCGTGCAGGATGATTTGCACGAGATTGTCGGATGTCGCGCTGTGCAGGTTGGTGTTGAGCGCGAGCGGAGGCCTGGTGCCGAATAACGGCAGACCGCCGACTTCGTGGCAGACGGCACAGGCGCCCTGATAGAGGCGCGCACCGGCGGAGGATGCGACGGTGACCTGGGTCGCACTCTCGAGCCTGGTGGCGAGCGCATCACGCGCCTGCTGGTCGGTCGCGGTGTCGTTGAACGAATGGAGATAGATCGCCATCGCGCGGATGTCCTCATCGGGCAGGGTCTTGAGATCCCTGACGATCGGCGCCATCGGGCCGGCGGCGACGCCGTGATAGCGTGAATGGCCGGTGCGCAAATAGGTGTAGAGCTCATCCTCGCTCCACGGGATGGGCGCGTGCGAGAGCGAGGTTAGCGCCGGCGCTTCCCAGCCCTCGGCGAAGCCGCCGGCGAGATAGGCCTCGCGCTGCTCGGCGCCGAGCGCGTTGCGCGGCGAATGGCAGGCGCTGCAATGGCCGAGGCCCTCGACGAGATAAGCGCCGCGATTCCAAGCCTCGGATCTGGCCGGATCGGGCTTGAACTCGCGCGTCTGGTGGAACAGCACGTTCCAGCCCGCGAGCAGCGGGCGCAGATTGAACGGGAAGGCGAGCGTGTTGGCGGGTGTCGCCGCGCGCACCGCAGGCTGCGCCATCAGGTAAGCGTAGAGCGCCTGCAGATCGGCCTCGCTGGTCTTTGAAAAATGCGTATAGGGGAAGGCGGGATAGAGCTGGCGGCCATCGCGATGCAAGCCGTCGCGCATCGCCCGCTCGAAGGCGGGGTAGGACCAGGCGCCGATGCCGGTCTCGACGTCGGGCGTGATATTGGTCGCGTAGATCGTGCCGAACGGCGTCTGAAGCGCGCGACCGCCGGCATTGAGCGCGCCGCCAATGTTGGTGTGACATTCCGCGCAATTGCCGAGCGCGGCGAGCTGCTCTCCGCGCGCGATCGTCGCGGCGGAATAGACCGACGCGTCTGGCCGCGCGATCGGCGCGATGGCGCGTCCCGGCAGCAGCGCCGCGCCAATGCCGATCGCGGCGGTGCAGACGGCCGTGACGGCCGCGAAGATGCCGGCGCGTTTGGCGAACGGATTCTGCCAGATGCGAGCCGGCTGCGACGTCGCGGGGGCGGGCAGCGCCTGTGGCGTCGCCGGCGCATCGCCGTGCAGGCCTTTTAGGATTCGCTCGGGCGTGAACGGCGGCTCGCGGAAGCGCACGCCGGTGGCATCGAAGATTGCATTCGCGATCGCTGCCGCGCTCGGCACCGAGGCGGATTCGCCGACGCCGAGTGGTGGCTGGTCCTGACGCGGCAGCATCAGGATATCGATCTTGGGCACGTCGGGGAACGGGATGATGGGATAGGCGCCCCATTCGCGCGCCGCCACCGCGCCGCGCTCGAACGAGACCTCCTCCATCAGCGTGCGGCTGGTGGATTGGATTACGTTGCCGTGGATCTGGTGGCGGACGCCGTCGGGGTTGATCATCAACCCGGAATCCTGTCCCGCCACGACGCGTGTCACACTGACGTCGCCAGTCGTCTTGTTCACTGCGACGTCGGCGACCCAGGCCGACCATGCCGCGCCATAGCCGGGAAACTTGCTGTGGACGTAGAGCGCATAGGCAAAGCCGCGTCCGTGCACGACCTCGCCGTCCTTCTCCTGTCGCACCGGACGCGGCGTCCAGCCGGCGCGTTCGGCGACCGCATTGACCAGGTCGACCGCGCGCTGGTCCTTCAAATAGCGAAGACGATATTCGATGGGATCGACGCCGGCTTCGGTTGCAGCCTCGTCGATATAGGATTCATGGGCGAAGGTGTTCGGCAGTGCCGAGACGCCGCGGAACCAGGAGGCGCGCACGATCGGCGGCATGTCATGGGTAACGACGCGCATGTTGTCGTAATCGTAGGGCGGGATCGCGGTGCGGTCGCCCATCTGGAGCACGACGGGATCGGGCGAGATGCGACCGGTCAACAGCAGTGCCAGCGTCGGCGCGCCGTTCGAGGGATAGCGCGTGGCGAGATCGTAGGCTGCGATGCCGCCGTTGGGATCGAGCCCGCCATTGACGTCGATGAGCTGCGCCGTGCCTTTGGGCTCCCAGGCGTGCTCCTGCTCGCGCGTCAATTGCACGCGCACGGGCCGGCCGACCGCGCGCGACAGCAGCAGCGCGTCGGCGGTGACGTCGTCGGCGCAGTTGCGGCCGTAGCAGCCGGCGGCCTCTAACCGGACCACCTCGATCTCGCTCTCGGGGCGCTCGATCAGCAGCGCCAGATCGCCGCGCAGTACGTGCGGGTTCTGCGTGCCCGACCAGACGCGGATATTGCCATTCGTGTAGTCGGCGACCGCGCAGGAGGGGCCGATCGAGGCGTGCATCTGATACGGCCAGACGTAAGTGCGCTGCATCGGCTTGGCCGCGCCTGATATCGCCTTGTCGACCTCGCCCTTGTCGATCAGCGTGCGCGGCGTCGACGGATTGGCGCGCAGCGCGGTCTCGACATCGGCAAGGTCGGTCAGGGTCGGCGTCGGCTTCCAGCTCACCTTGAGCTGCTCTGCCGCGCGGATCGCATTCTCCTCGCGCTCGGCGACGACGCCGATGAAATCGCCGATGCGCACCACGGCTACAAGGCCAGGAATGTCGCGCACCGAGGACTCGTCCACCGCAATGAGGCTAGTGCCGACGAACGGTCCGGCATCGACGCCGGCATAGGGCGGGCGCACCACGCGGCCGTGCAGCATGCCGGGCACGCGGATGTCGTGCACGAAGGTCAGCTCGCCCGTGGCCTTGGCCGGCAGGTCGACACGCGGCACCGACTGGCCGACGATGGCGTAATCGCCGACGGACTTCACCGTGACATCATTGGCAAGCTCGAGGCGAATGGTCTCAGCGCCGATCAGCTCGCCATAGCTGACGCTGCGGTTGTCGTGGCCACGCACGAGGCCGTCCTCGATCCTGAGATCGGTGGTCGGCAGCTCCAGCCGCTCGGCCGCGCGCGCGATCAGGAAGTGTCGCGCCTGCGCTGCGGCCTTCCGCAAGGGAACGGCGGTGATTTGGATGGTTTCGCTGGCGATCGTCGCGCCCTGATTCGGCACCACGGCCGTGTCGCCGAGCACCACGACGACGCGGGCAAAGGAGACGTCGAGCTCTTCGGCGACGATCTGCCCAAGCGCGGTGCGAATGCCGGTGCCGAGGTCGACATGGCTGTTATAGGCGGTGACCGAACCGTCCGCGGTGATGCGGACGAAGGTCTCGGATGTGATCTCGTCGATCGTGCGGGCGACGATGAGCGAACCCGATGGCCGCTCAGCTCCGTTCGAAACAGGGAAGGCCATCAATCTGCGGCCTCGGTGAGCCGGCCCGACGCGCGCATCACGGCGCGCAGAATCTCGACATGCGTGCCGCAGCGGCAAAGATTGTAGCGCAGTGCCGCCAGTGCCTCCTGCTCGGTCGGCCGCGGATTGATTGCGAGTAGTGCCTTGGTGGTCATGATCATGCCGTTGAGACAGTAGCCGCATTGCGCGGCTTGCTCGTCGATGAAGGCCTGCTGCACGACGTCGGGCTTGTCGCGGGTGCCGAGGCCTTCGAGCGTCACGATGTCGCGGCCGGCGCAGCCGCTCACCGGAATCACACAAGAGCGCGCCGCGGCGCCGTCGATCAGGACAGTACAGGTGCCGCATTCGCCGAGACCGCAGCCATATTTCGGGCCGTTGAGCGCGAGGTCATTGCGCAACACGTAGAGCAGCGGCGTGTCCGGCGCTGCTGTGACCTCGTGGATCCTGCCGTTCACGCTGAGGCGGATCAGTGTCTGCGTCATCCTCGTTCCCAAGCCCGAGACCAATACCAAGACCATGCAATCGCAAAATTCGACGCCGCGACGATACCGTTTGTACACAAACGTGCAAGCCGTGCATGCCGCACTGCAGCGCGATTGCCTCCTTTGTGGACAGAGCCGGTGGGCAAATGAGGTTTTATGCGGCAGTGGCATCTTTTGCGCTGCACCGCCGCTTGACAGCCCCGGGGGACCGCGCGCAACATCGTTCGTATACGAATGATAACTGCAGTGTCCGCCGGCTCCGACATGGTGACTGAAACGACGAGCGCCGTCATCGACAAGATCCGCTGCGATGCTTGCCCGGTGATGTGCTACATCAAGCCGGGCGCGGCGGGCGCCTGTGACCGCTATGCCAACCATGACGGCAAGCTCGTCCGCGTCGATCCGCACGTGATCCTGGAGCGCACCGTCTCGCATGGCGGCAAGCTCGTTCCGTTCAGCCGCACGGAAGACTGGGACGGCAAGATCGTCCACGAACCTTCAACTTTTGTGACGGCGATCGGCGCGGGCACCACCTATCCCGACTACAAGCCGGCGCCGTTCATCGTCTCCGCGGAGGTCGACGGCGTCGACATGGTGACCGTGGTCACCGAGGGCATCTTCTCCTATTGCGGCATCAAGGTGAAGATCGACACCGATCGCTATCTCGGGCCCGAAACCGCGACCGTGCGCGCGCAAGGCGAGGCGGTCGGCCACGTCACCACCAGCGAATACGGCTCGCAGATGCTGTCGCTCGGCGGCGTGCATCATCTCACCGGCGGCTCCAAGAAGGAGGGGCGGGTCACCTGCGACACGCTGATGGACCTCGCCAATTGCAAGGCGGTGGAGCTGACCATCGATGGCGGGGCGACCGTGGTGGTGCAGGCCGGGCAACCGCCGATCGTCAACGGCGTCAAGGAAGAGCGCATGCGCGTCGGCTGCGGCTCGGCGACGATCGGCATGTTCGCCAAGCAATGGCATGGCAAGGTGGACGAGGTCGTCGTGGTCGACGACCACATCACCGGCGTGCTCTCTGAGCACCAGGCTGGCAAGCTGCTCGACATTCCCGACACCGGCATCAAGATGAAGGGCCGGCGATCGACACCCGGCCGTTATTTCCAGGTCGCCGATCCCGGCACGGGCTGGGGCGGCACCAACATCTCCGATCCGCTCTCGATCATCGGGCCGTTCGACGCCAAGGAAGCAAAGCCCGGGCTGACCATGCTGATGGTCTCCACCACCGGCGAGCATTCGTCCTTTTATGTGCTCGACGAGGCCTTGAAGCCGGTCGAGACTGAAATGCCGGCCGATTTGAAATTCTCGGTCGAGCGCATCCAGGAAAATTGCGAGCCGGCGCTGTGCACGGTGCTGTTCATGGCGGGCGCGGGCGGTTCGCTGCGCGCCGGTGTCACCGACAATCCGGTGCGGCTGACGCGCTCGGTGAAGGACGCGCTGACGCGCGTCACCAGCGGCGGCGCGCCGGTTTACGTCTGGCCCGGCGGCGGCATCACCTACATGGTCGATGTGACGCAGATGCCTTCAGGTGCGTTCGGCTATGTTCCGACGCCGGCGCTGGTTGCGCCGATCGAGTTCACGATGAAGCTGTCCGACTATGCCGCGCTCGGCGGTCACATGGATTACGTGAAGCCGCTCTCGGAAGTGCAGAACGGTGACGATGTCCGGCAGTTGTCCTGGCAGAACCCGATTCCGGGGCCCCGAACATGACGAGGCGCCCGCAAATCGCATTGCTGTCTGATGGCCGGCGGCTGCATTTGCAGGATGGACCGATCGATCTGATCGTGGAGGCGAGGGGACGTACGGATGCGGTGCGGGCCGCCTATGAGGCTGCGGCGCTGCGGTTCACCGGATTGCTCGACGAGCTTTGCGCGGAGCTACCGCAATTGCGGTCCGCCGCTGAGAGGCGGACGTCGCTGAAGGGCGTCGTGGCGCGGCGGATGCACGCCGCGGTGGCGCCCTATGCCGCTGATTGCTTCATCACGCCGATGGCGGCCGTTGCCGGTAGCGTGGCGGAGGAGATTCTGGGCGCAATGCTGGGCGCTGCGACGCTGGATCGGGCTTACGTCAACAACGGTGGCGACATCGCGCTTCATCTCGGCGCCCACGAGCATTTTTCAGTCGGCTTGATGGATAGGCCTGACCGCGACGGCGTGATGCGGACGATGAGGATCGATGCGGATGACCCGGTGCGGGGCGTCGCCACCAGCGGCCGGCACGGCCGGAGCTTTTCGCTCGGCATTGCCGACGCGGTGACGGTGCTGGCGGCAACCGCTTCGCAGGCCGATGCGGCAGCGACCGTGATCGCCAATGCCGTCGATCTGCCCGGGCATCCTGCCATTGTTCGGCAGCCGGCGAACGAGCTCCAGCCCGACAGCGATCTCGGCGGCCGTCTTGTTACCCGCGACGTCGGTGAATTGTCGCCGAATGAGATCGCCGCCGCGCTGGAATCTGGCGCGGAATGTGCACGGCAATTGTTCGATCGTCGACTGATCGAGGGTGCCGTGCTGCAGCTTTGTGGTGATATGCTTGTCATCGGAACCAAGGATATAGAAGAGCAACGAACGCGCCCGCTTGTGCTGGAGAACGCGGTCTGTGCCTGAACGGGGAAGCGAAACATGAGCGCGATCATCCGCAAGATCGTCACCGTCGTCGAAGAGACGCAGATGGAGATGGGCCGGCAGGTCTCGCCGCCGACCCGGCGTGCGGCGGCGATCGCCGTCATCGAGAATCCGTTTGCCGGAAAATATGTCGAGGATCTTTCACCGCTGATCGCGATCGGTGAGGAACTCGGCGAGCTCTTGTCGAAGCGCGCGGTGGCGGCGCTCGGCATCGATGGTGCGAAGGCGCAAAGCTACGGCAAGGCTGCGGCTGTCGGCGAGAACGGTGAGCTGGAGCACGCCGCCGCGATCCTCCACCCCAAGATGGGCGCGCCGGTGCGCAAAGTGCTGGGCAAAGGCGCGGCGCTGATCCCCTCGTCGAAGAAGCGCAGCGGGCCGGGCACGACGCTCGACATCCCGCTCGGGCACAAGGACGCGGCCTTCGTGCGCAGTCATTTCGACGGCATGGAAGTGCAGATCAACGACGCGCCGCGCGCCAACGAGATCATGGTCGCGGTCGCCGTCACCGATAGCGGCCGTCCGCTGCCGCGCGTCGGCGGGCTGACGGTTGCGGAGATCAAGGGCGAAGACGGCTTGAGATAAGACACGTAAAGAGTTCAAACTGGAGATTGGGATGCGAGCAAGAAATACTATCGTCGGCGCGGCCTTCGCGCTTCTGACGAGCGGCATGGCTCATTCGGCCCTGGCGCAGGACATCAAGATCGGCGAGATCAACAGCTATTCGCTGTTGCCGGCCTTCACCGAGCCCTATCGCAAGGGATGGCAGCTCGCGGTGGAAGAGGTCAACGCGGCGGGCGGCATCAACGGCAAGAAGCTCGTCGTCATCTCCAAGGACGACGGCGGCAAGCCGGCGGACGCGCAGACCGCGGCCAACGAGCTCGTCTCGAGCGAGGGCGTTGCCATGCTCGCGGGCACGTTCCTGTCGAACATCGGCCTTGCGGTCTCGGACTTCGCCAACCAGAAGAAGGTGTTCTTCCTCGCGGCCGAGCCGCTGACGGACGCCATTACCTGGTCCAAGGGTAACAAGTACACCTTCCGCCTGCGTCCCTCCAACTACATGCAGGCGGCGATGCTGGTGGAAGCCGCCAGCAAGCTGCCGGCCAAGCGCTGGGCGACGATCGCGCCGAACTATGAATACGGCCAGTCGGCGGTTGCCGTGTTCAAGAAGCTGATGTCGGAGAAGCGCCCGGACATCCAGTGGGTCGACGAGCAATGGCCGCCGCAGGGCAAGATCGACGCCGGCCCGGTGGTGCAGGCCGTTGCCGCCGCCAATCCCGAAGCGATCCTCAACGTCACCTTCGGCGCCGACCTCGTCAAGCTCGTGCGTGAGGGTAACACCCGCGGCCTATTCAAGGGGCGCGAGGTCGTCTCCTTCCTGACCGGCGAGCCCGAATATCTCGATCCGCTCAAGGACGAGACGCCCGCGGGCTGGATCGTCACCGGCTATCCCTGGTACTCGATCAAGACGCCCGAGCATGACGCGTTCCTCAAGGCCTATCAGGCCAAGTACAACGACTATCCGCGCCTCGGCTCGATCGTTGGCTACCAGACCATCAAGTCGGCGGCCGCGATCCTCGCCAAGGCCGGCTCGACCGATCCGGAGAAGCTGATCGCCGCGGCGGAAGGGCTGTCGATGGGCTCGCCGTTCGGCGAGATCACCTTCCGCAAGATCGATCACCAATCGACGCTGGGCGCTTTCGTCGGCAAGACCGCGCTGAAGGACGGCAAGGGCGTGATGGTGGATTCATCCTACAAGAAGGGTGCGGACTACCTGCCCAGCGACGCCGAAGTCGAGAAGCTGCGTCCGAAGGATTGATGTCTTCCTTCTCCCTCGCCCCGCTTGCGGGGAGAGGGTCGGGGTGAGGGGGAGCCTCCGCGAGGGAGGTGACAGTGAGCCCCGCGGAGACTCCCCCTCACCCGAATTTGCGCGTTGCGCAAATTCGACCTCTCCCCGCAAGCGGGGAGAGGTGAACCAAGACCCGCGTGCCAGCGCACGCAATACCAACCCGGACCGCCGATGGCCTTTTATGTCGTACAGTTTCTGACCGGTCTCGCCAGCGCAGCGTCGCTGTTCCTGGTGGCGTCGGGCCTGTCGATCATCTTCGGCGTGACGCGGATCGTGAATTTCGCGCATGGCGCCTTCTACATGATCGGCGCCTACATCGCCTTCACGCTCACCGAGCGCCTTTCCGGCGCCTTTGGCTTCTGGGGCAGCATCGTGCTGGCCGCGCTCGCCGTGGCGCTGATCGGCGTCATCGTCGAGATGGTGCTGCTCCGGCGCATCTATCATGCGCCGGAATTGTTCCAGCTGCTCGCAACCTTCGGCCTGACCTTGATGGTCGAGGATCTCGTGGTCCTGATCTGGGGGCCCGACGACCTCGTCGGCCGTCGCGCGCCGGGGTTCAAGGGCGCTATCGACTTCTTCGGCCAGAACATCCCGAGCTATGACCTGTTCCTGATCGTGCTCGGTCCGGTGGTGCTCGGCATTCTCTGGCTGCTGTTCCAGCGCACGCGCTGGGGTGTACTGGTGCGCGCGGCGACGCAGGACCGCGACATGGTCGCCGCGCTCGGCGTGAACCAGAAGTGGCTGTTCACATCAGTGTTCGCGGTCGGCGTCTTCCTCGCGGCTCTTGGCGGTGCGCTCCAGATCCCGCGCGATGCCGTGCATCACGCCATGGATTTGCGCATCATCGTCGAGGTCTTCGTCGTCGTCGTGATCGGCGGTCTCGGCAGCATCGTCGGCGCCTTCGTTGCGGCGGTGCTGGTGTCCGAGCTCAACGCCTTCGGCATCCTGATCTTCCCGAAGATTTCCATCATCCTGGTCTTCCTGGTGATGGCAGTCGTGCTGATCGTCCGTCCCTGGGGCCTGTTCGGCAAGCCGGAGGCGGCCGCGCGCAAGACGCCGGGTCTCACCGTCAATCCCTGGCGGCCGCTAACGTCGAATGAGCGGCTGGCGGCGCTTGTGGCGCTGGTCATCGCGGCGACGCTGCCGCTATTCGCCGGCAACTACGCACTCACCGTCGGCTCGGAGATCGCGATCTTCGTGATCTTTGCCGTCAGCCTGCACTTCCTGATGTCGGTCGGCGGGCTCGCGTCGTTCGGTCACGCGGCCTATTTCGGGCTCGGTGCCTATGGCATCGCCTTCCTCGCCAAGATGGCGGGACTGCCGATGATCGTCTGCCTGCTGCTCGGGCCGCTGCTCGGCTGTCTGGGCGCCGCGGTGTTCGGCTTCTTCGCCGTGCAGCTCTCCGGCGTCTATTTCGCGATGCTGACGCTCGCCTTCGCGCAGATCGTGTGGTCGATCGCGTTCCAGTGGGTGAGCGTGACCGGCGGCGACAACGGCATTCTGGGTCTCTGGCCGTCGAACTGGGCGGCGAGCCCGTCGCATTTCTACTGGCTCGCGCTCGGTATCGCGGCGCTCGTCACGATCGCCTTGCGGGCCATGGTGTTCTCGCCGTTTGGCTACGCACTTCGTGCCACGCGCGACTCGCTTCTGCGCAGCGAAGCGATCGGCATCGATGCCAAGCGCATCCAGTGGACGGCCTTCGTGATCGCGGGCACGACTGCCGGCATCGGCGGCGCGCTGTTCGCCTATCTCAAGGGCAGCGTCTTCCCTGACAACCTCGGCATCTCGCTCTCCGTCGACGCGCTGGTCATGGTGCTGCTCGGCGGCGTCGAGACGGTGTCGGGCGCGGTGATCGGCGCGATCGTCTACAAGGCTTTAAACATCTGGCTGGTGAGCCAGACCGATCTGTCGAAGCTCGTGCTCGGCGGCTTCATCATGCTGATCGTTGTCGTCTTCCCCAAGGGTATCGTCGGCATGCTGGAGGTGCTGGCGCAGCGCCGCAGGAAGTCCTCGCCGCCGGGATCCCCCTTGCTTGCCAAGCCGATCGAGTCCGCCGAATGAGCGTCGCATCTCCACTTCTCGCGGTCGAAGGCCTGACCAAATCCTATGGCGGCATCCATGCGGTGCGCGGCGTGTCCTTCTCGCTGCAGGCCGGCGAGATCCTGGCGCTGATCGGGCCGAACGGCGCGGGCAAGAGCACCTGCTTCGACATGCTCAACGGCCAGAACAAGCCAGACTCAGGGCACGTCCGCCTGCTCGGCGAGGAGATCACAGGCCGGAAGCCGCGTGAGGTCTGGCGGCTCGGTGTCGGGCGCACGTTCCAGATCACTGCGACCTTCGCCACCATGACCGTGCGCGAGAACGTACAGGTCGCGTTGATCTCGCACGGGAAGCAGCTGTTCAATCTGTTCGGCTCGGCGCCGAAGTTCGACCGCGGCGAGGCTGGCCGCCTGCTCGAACTGGTCGGCATGGGCGGTTACGCAGACCGTCCCTGCGGCGAGCTTGCCTATGGCGACCTCAAGCGGCTCGAGCTCGCAGTCGCGCTCGCCAACCAACCAAAACTGCTCTTGATGGACGAGCCGACTGCGGGCATGGCACCTCGCGAGCGCGTCGATCTGATGCGGCTGACCGCGCGCATCGCGCGCGAAAAATCGATCGGCGTGCTCTTCACCGAGCACGACATGGACGTGGTGTTCGAGCATGCCGACCGTATCATCGTGCTCAACCGCGGCACGTTGATCGCCGAGGGCTCGCCGGCCGAGGTGCGCGGCAATCCGCAGGTGCAGGCGGTCTATCTCGGCGAGGGCCTGGTCTACGATGCCCGCCATCGCGAGGGAACATCGGCATGAAGCTCTCGGTGCAAGACCTCAACAGCCATTACGGTCCGGCCCATATCCTGTTCGACATCGGCTTCGAGGTCGGCGAGGGCGAGGTAGTCGCGCTACTGGGGCGTAACGGCGCCGGCAAGTCGACGACGTTCCGCTCGATCGTCGGTCTCGTGGCGCAGCGCTCCGGCCGCATCATGTTCGAAGGCAAGGACGTTTCGGCGAAGCCAACCCACGAGATCGTGCGCGAGGGCCTCGGCTACGTGCCGGAGGAGCGGCGCATCTTCACCGACCTGACGGTGGAGGAGAATCTCGAGGTCGGCCGCCAGCCGAAGCGGCCGAACGCGCCGCACTGGACGCGCGAAAAACTCTTCGCGCTGTTTCCAAATCTGGGCGAGATGAAGAACCGCCCGGGCGGCCGCATGAGCGGCGGCGAGCAGCAGATGCTCACGATCGCGCGCACGCTGATGGGCAATCCGTCGCTGGTGCTGCTGGACGAGCCGTCGGAAGGTCTGTCGCCGAAGATCGTGGAGCAGATGGTCGACGCCATCCTGACCATGAAGAAGGAAGGCGTCAGCATCGTCGTCTCCGAGCAGAATCTGCATTTCGCGCGACTGATCTCGGATCGCGCCTACATCATCGAGCGCGGCCGCATCTGCTTCGGCGGCACCATGGCCGAGCTCGACGCGCGTCCGGATATCCGCGACGCGCATCTGTCGTTGTGAGGGCGGGGAACGGATGGCGAGAAGCGTTGCGGCGAAGAAGAACGTCAAACCGTCGAAACCGCCTTACGTGCTCGACGAGCAGGTCGGCTTCATCCTGCGCCAGGTCTGGCAGCGCCACAGCTCGATCTTCGCCCGCGATATCGGCACCAACCTGACGCCGACGCAATGGGCGGCGTTGTCGAAGCTGGCCGAGACCGGGCCGTGCTCGCAGAATCAGCTCGGCCGGCTGACGGCGATGGATGTCGCGACCATCAAGGGCGTGATCGATCGTCTCACCGCGCGTGGCCTGACCGAGACCAGCCAGGATCCCGATGACGGACGGCGGCTCCTTGTCAGCTTGACGCGCGCGGGTCTGCAGCTTGCGGAGAAGTTGGCGCCGAATGCGCTGGCGATCACACGCGAGACGCTGGCGCCGCTTGATGCCAAAGAGCGCGAGCTGCTGATGGTGCTGCTCAACAAGTTGAGGTGAAGGCGCTCTCGTAGGGTGGGCAAAGGCGCAAAGCGCCGTGCCCACCATCCTTCATCGCTTTGCTGAAACGGTTGGTGGGCACGCTTTCGCTTTGCCCACCCTACGATACTGAACAAGCTGCGATACATTCAGCTCTCTCACCGTCACCCTGAGATGGCCGCTTCTTCGGCGGCTCTCGAAGAGTCTGGCGCTTGCGTTCTCTCACTTCGCCACCACCTCCGGCACCTTGCCGGCTGGCGGGGTGTTGCGGCTGCGTTGGGTGCGCACGATACCGTCGATGATGGTCATGCCGATGCCAGGGAGATCGCCGAGCTGGACGCTCTCCAGAATGTTCTTGCCGGGCGAGTGCTGCGCCTTGTCCATGATGACGAAGTCGGCGGAACGGCCGACTTCAATGAGGCCGCAATCGAGTTCGCGCATGCGCGCGGTGTTGCCGGTGGCAAGGCAGAACGCGATCTCGGCGGGCAGCTCGCCGAGCGAGGACAGCATCGAAACCATGCGCAGAATGCCGAGCGGCTGCACGCCGGAGCCGGCCGGTGCGTCTGTGCCGAGGATGACGCGGTGCAGGTCGCCCATTTCGCGCGCGGTGCGCAGCGTGAACAGCGCCGAGCGCTCGTTGCCGTTGTGCACCAGCTCGAGGCCGCGCTTGCAGCCCTCGCAGATACAGCGGATCTGGTCGTCGGGCAGCGCGGTGTGGCCGCCATTGATGTGGCCGACCACGTCGGTGTCGGCCTCCAGCACCACGTCCTTGTCGATCAGGCCGGAGCCGGGGATCGAGGGGCCGCCGGTATGGATGGTGCTCTGGATGCCGTATTTGCGCGCCCAGCCGACCATTTTTCGCGCGGTCGGGCCGTCTTTCACGCCGCCCAAGCCGACTTCGCCGAGCAGCTTGACGCCGTTGGCGGCCATCTCCTTGAAGTCTTCCTCGACCATCTCGCATTCGATCACCGGCGCGCCGGCGTGAACCTTCACGCCGCCGGGACGCAAGGTCCAGAACGCGCGCTGGGCGAACACGGCCATGGCCTTGAGGCCGACCACGTCGCGCGGACGGCCGGGCATGTGGACTTCGCCGGCGGAGATCATGGTGGTGACGCCGCCATGGAGGTAGCTGTCGATCCAATTGATCTGGTTCTGGCGCGGCGTCCAGTCACCGGCGACGGGGTGGACGTGGCTATCGATCAGGCCCGGCGCGACCGTGGTGCCGTTAGCGTCGACGATGGTGGTCGCGCCTTCGGTGTTGACGTCCTTGAAGCGGCCGATCGCAGTGACCTTGCCATTCTCGGCGACGATGGTGTCGCCGTCCAGGATCGGTTTTTCCAGGGCGCCGGACAGGATCAGGCCGATATTGCGGATCACGAGCTTCGAGGGTCCGGCGGCCTGGGGTGCGTCATGCGCCATGGAAAGGCTCCTTATTCCTAACTGCAACGCTTCCGATCTTGGGCAGCCTTGACCGCGGGATCAAGCCGGATTATTCATTAGTATACAAATGATCGTGTACAAACGACGCATAGCTGGCCGCCTCGGAACCGCACAGAAGCGAAACGGAAGGGTGAGATGAGCAATTTCAATCAGGAAAGCGTTTTGAGCGTCCACCACTGGACTGATACGCTGTTCTCCTTCAAGACCACCCGCAGCCCGACCTTCCGCTTCCGCAACGGCGAGTTCACCATGATCGGGCTCAAGGTCGGCGAGAAGCCGCTGCTGCGGGCCTACAGCGTCGCCAGTGCCAATTACGAGGACACGCTGGAGTTCTTCTCGATCAAGGTGCCGGACGGTCCGCTGACCTCGCGCCTGCAGCATCTGAAGGAAGGCGACGAGATCATCGTCAGCCGCAAGGCCACCGGCACGCTGGTCATCGATAATTTGGAGGAGGGGCGCAACCTCTATCTCATCGGGACCGGCACCGGTCTCGCGCCCTTCCTGAGCGTGATCAAGGACCCCGAGACCTACGAGCGGTTCGAGAAGGTGGTGCTGCTGCACGGCTGCCGTCACGTGAAGGAGCTCGCCTATGGCGAGATGATCACCGAGCACCTGCCGAAGGACGAGCTGCTCGGCGAGTACATCCGCCATCAGCTGATCTACTACCCGACCGTGACGCGTGATCCCTTCCGCAACCGCGGCCGCATCACCGACCTCATCACGTCAGGAAAACTGTTCACCGATATCGGCCTGCCGGTGCTGGAAGCCGCCCGGGACCGCGTCATGATCTGCGGCAGCCCGGCGCTGGTCGCGGACACCCGCGTGCTGCTTGGCGAGCGCGGCTTTGTCGAAGGCAACCACGGCGAGCCCGCGCAGTTCGTGGTCGAAAAGGCTTTCGCCGAGCGCTAAGCCCGAAATAGACCGCATTTTCGCCCCCTGGCGGGCGTTGCGGCGCCGATTCGGCGCACGATACTATATGGGAGCGAATCAGCGGAGTTCCCACATGGTTGCGGACAGCGACAGCAATATCGCCTGGCACCGGGTT
This sequence comes from Bradyrhizobium sp. LMG 9283, assembly GCF_045571415.1. NCBI lineage: Bacteria > Pseudomonadati > Pseudomonadota > Alphaproteobacteria > Hyphomicrobiales > Nitrobacteraceae > Bradyrhizobium > Bradyrhizobium sp. LMG 9283. The sequence goes on along the minus strand of NZ_CP120691.1, from coordinate 5,316,293 downwards.
CAGTTGAAGAAGAATCGCGCCGAGTTGAAGGCACTGGAGACCGCGCGCTTCACGATGGGCGAGATCGCCTCGTCGAAGCGGAACGGACAGACCCAGACGTCGATCGCGGAGCTCAAGCGGAAGATCGCGCAATCGGAGCGCGCGATCGCCGATCACGACAGGCGCACGCGCCGCCCGCTCGCAACCGACCTGCAAAGCCTCAGCAATGGCAGCTGGAGCCATTGGGATGCTTACACGCAACAGCAGCGCAAGAGCGGGCAGCGTTCACCCGGGCGCGGATAGGCGCATCTCCCCACGCCTGCGGCCGATGAGGCGCCCCCTTGCACCGGCCGCTCCGTGCACCATTTCGGTGATACGCGACCAATCGCTCGGGTGACTCATGATAGCGCGCCTCGATTTCACCAGCGAGGCCTTCTTTCGCGATCCACCCAAGGCGATCGCGACCTTGCGCATGTCCGGCCCCCTGGTGGCGACGCGATTTCCTATCGTTGGCGATGTCTGGATCACCACGACCCACGACGCCACCGCGCAGGTCCTGAAGGACAGCGCGACCTTCACATTGCGCAAGGAGGATGGCGACGTCGCGGGTTTGCGCTGGTGGATGCCGAGGTACGTCAGGACCATCGCCAACAACATGCTGACGATGGACGAGCCGGATCACACGCGGCTGCGTAGCATCGTGGACGAAGCTTTTCGCCGCCGCGCGATCGTCGCGATGGAGCCGCGAATTCGCGCCATCGCCGACGGTCTCGCCGACGAGCTGTTCGCGAAGGAACGACCGGCCGATCTCGTCCAGCGCTATGCGCGAATCCTGCCGCTGGCCGTGATCTCGGAGCTGCTGGGCCTGCCGCTGGCCGATCGCCCAAAGTTCATCGCCTGGGCCAACGCGATGTCATCGCTCACGAATGTCGTCAGCTTCTTCCGCTTGCTGTTCGCGTTCCGCAGGATGCGCGCCTACCTCGAGCAGCAGTTGCAGATCGCGCGCGTGCAGGGCGGCGAGGGCCTGATTGCCGAGCTGATCCAGGTCGAGCGCGAAGGCGGCCAGATCACGCCAGATGAAATGGTCTCGATGGTGTTTCTGCTGCTCGCGGCGGGATCTGAAACCACCACGCATCTCATCAGCGGTTCCGTCTACGAGCTGCTCGGGAATTCTAAACTGCGCGACTGGCTGGAACGGGACTGGAGCCGCGTCGGGCTTGCCGTCGAGGAGTTCCTGCGCTTCGTCTCGCCGGTGCAATTCTCCAAGCCGCGCTATGTGTGGCGCGACGTCGAGGTCGAAGGCGTGCGGCTGAAGAAGGGCGACCGCGTCATGGTGATGCTCGCCGCTGCGAACATGGATCCGGCGATCCATGATCGTCCCGAGAGCCTCGATCTCGAACGTAAGCCGAACCGCCATATCTCGTTCGGCACGGGAATCCATTTCTGTCTCGGCCATCAGCTCGCGCGCATCGAGGCGGCCTGCGCGCTGGAAGCGCTGTTCGTGCGTTGGCCGAAACTCCGGCTCGCCGTCGAGCCTTCGCAAATTCGGTGGCGTCGCAGGCCGGGACTTCGCGCGATCGAGAAGCTTCCGGTTCTGGACGACGCTATGGCAGCGATGTCGACCCGGCGGGCCGCTTGACGAGCCGCAACTCCGACATCGCGCTCGTTCCGAGTGCAAATTTCATCTGAAGTTTGTGCCTCGGTCAGGAACGGTGCGTGACCGCACCCTGTTGTGATCTAAACCCCGAAATCCGAAGCGGAGGTCCACAATGAGTTCCAGTGCGATTCCGGTATTCGACAAGACAGCACAGACTACGCATCTCTGGATCAACGAAATCAGCGAAGAAATCGGATTGGACGATCAGCAGTCGTGGCGCATAACGGCCGCCGTGCTGCACGCGGTACGTGATCGCCTGCCGGTGGAGCTTGCGGCGCATCTGGGATCACAGCTGCCGCTGCTGGTCCGCGGCGCGTACTATGATCAGTTCCGGCCATCGGCGATGCCGAGCCGGGTGCGATCGCTGGAAGAGTTTCTTCAGCTCATCGCGGAGGAACTGAAGTTCGGGCGACCGGTCGATACGGAGGATGCGGCGCGCGCCGTGTTCAATGTTCTCTCCCGGCACTTGACCGCAGGCCAGATCGAAAAGGTCCGGCAGGCCCTGCCGGAGGACGTGCGGGCGATCTGGAGCATGGAACCCGGAACGGCCGGTGAGAAGGGTATGTCGCACTAGGCCGACAGAAACCTTCCCAGCGAGGCCGGCGTTAGCAAACGGATATCCCGACAGATGACCGGAGATCCAGCATGCAAGTTCACGAGATCATGACACCATCCGTCCACGTCGCCGATCCCAACATGACCATACGGGAAGCCTCTCGCTGGATGCGCGACGACGATGTCGGAGCGTTGCCGGTGGGCGAGAATGATCGCCTGATCGGCATGATCACGGACAGGGACATCGTCACGCGCGCGGTCGCCGAGGAACGCTCGCCGGGCAACACGTCGGTACGCGAAGTCATGTCCGAGGGTGTCTGTTATTGCTTTGCAGACGACGATGTGGAGGGCGCTTCGCAGGTGATGGCCACGCGCCAGATCCGGCGTCTCCCGGTGATCAACCGCCAGAAGCGCCTGGTCGGTGTCGTTGCACTCGCAGACATCAGCAGGACAGGCGACGAATGTGCGCAAGACGCGTTGAAGGACATCTCCGCACCCGCTGCTAGGGGGCGGCACTGATCGCCTCACGACGTCACATTCCACAAGGAGGTCTCATGGCCAGCAAGATGCCACCCGTCCCAGATGCCAACCAGAGCCCGAAGGGAACTGGCGACAGCAAGGAGGTCCGCGCAGATCAGACGCCGCACGGTCAGCGGCGTGTGCAGAATCCGGACCAGCAGGGGCAGCAGGGCAACATCAAGCAGAACACGACCAATCAAGGCTATCAGCAAGATCGTTGAGGAGGATGACATTCATGTCGACATCCACCAAGACACCAAACAGCATTCGTCAGGGCGGGGCCGGCGCGTCGCATGAGAACGCCAAGGCGCCACTAGAGGTGAAGAAGCCGCCGGCGGATGATCCGCAGCGCAGCCACAGCCGGATTTCCGGCGGTGGGGGAGAGCGCGATTCCCATCATAGGCACGACGAGGCCGGAAAGGGCGGAGGCAGGTGACATGACCAACAAGCAACCCAAGCTGTACGCGCCGACCGAAAAGGACATGCGCGACAATCCCCTGATCGGCGGATCGAAGGGGACGAAGATGGCGGGCATCTCGTCTGACGATCTCGAGGACGCGTTTGGCGAGAACACGATCGAAGGCGACGTCGAGAACGACGTGAACATCGGTGGCGGTATCGACAAGGACGTCGCGCGGAGTGGTTCGCCCCGGAGAGGCCGGTAAGATTTAAAGATTGGAGGCCCAGGATGCAGGGCAAGAAGACCCACGAGCAGCAAGTGCGCATCCTCGAACGCAAGCCTGATGTTCCTGATGCGCGAGAACTTGAGCAGGCTGTCGGTCATAGCCACCGAGACACGCCCGTCCATCGTGCCAACCCGGAGGCGCGGCAAAGCGAGTTTGCGGTGAGCCGCGGCGGTCTCAATCAGGAAAGCGACCACAACAAGCACAACGACCCCGGTCAGAGCGGCCACAAGCCGCCGAAGCCGACGCCAGCGCAACAAAAGCACTGAGCCTTCAGAGCACGACCACTGCAAGACAAGAGGAGAGACCAATGCCAGGCGGGCACGGCAGCAAGACGCATTTCAGATCCGGCATGCATGGCAAGGGCGACGGTACTGGCGCCATGGCCGAAGTCCCCAAGGACAAGATCGGCGACAACATGGTCCTGTCGAACCGCGACAAAGCCCAGCATTCGGACATTCGCGGCATGGACAGCAAGTTCATTCAGACCGAGCAGTATCAGGACCACGCGGCCAATCGGCTCAAGGAGGAGCCGGAGACCGACGAGACCTGAGAGGGGCGTTCCTCCCGTTAACTTGCGGAGCGGTGTTCAGCCGGTCCGCTTTTTTGTGGGCGCAAGATCGCGCTCCCAGCCGAACACCGAGCGGCCGTCCAGATCCGGTGAGGCTGCACGTTCACCCGCGATGAAAGCCGCAACCGAGGGGCCGTGAGCGGTGCGCTCCAGCCGTCGCGCCTGGTCGTCCAGGCGCTTGATCGCCTGCATCTCCTCCTCGCGTCCGAGCTTCGCGTTCTGGATCGCGCCCTTCAGCACCCGGATGGTCTCGTCATAGACCTTGATCGGAACAGGGTAGGGATGTCGGTCCTTGCCGCCATGGGCGAGCGAGAACCGCGCGGGGTCGGTGAAGCGGTAGGGCGCGCCGTGCACCACCTCCGCGACCATCGCGAGCGAGCGCACGGTGCGCGCTCCGACGCCCGGCGTCAGCAGCAGCTCCGGAAAATCGACCGGGCCACGCTCGGCCGCGGCGGCGAGCGTGCCGTGCAGGCGGCGCGCGAACACGTCCTTGGGACGGACGTCGTGATGTGCGGGCATGACGAGATGCGGCAGCGTGCCTTGTGCCGGGGCAGGCCCGGTGCCGATAAGCTGTTCGAATTCCGAGACGATGCGATCCGGGCCGAGATCGCTCAGCAACTCGACCTGCGCAGTCCGAGAAATATCGGCGCGATGATCGGTGAGATTGACGATCTCCCCCTGCTGCGGCCCGTCGATTGCGCTATGCGGCGTATCGACAAAGCTCTTCAGCGCCTCGGAATGCCAGTGATAGCGTCGCGCCTGCCGCTGGTCGCCGTTCATGCCCTGCTGCACGACCGTCCATTTGCCGTCGGCGGCAACGAAGAAGCCGTGCAGGTAAAGGTCAAAGCCGTCCTGGACCGCGGCGCTGTCGACCTTGGCCACCAGGCGGCTGGCACGGGTCAGCTTGATGCCGTCGAATCCGACGCGGTCGCCGAGTTGCAACAACTCGTCCGGCGTCTTGCGCGAATGCTGACCTCGGCCGCCACAGACATAAATCCCGAGCTCGTCCTGAAGCGGTCCGAGCCCGCGCTTCAGTGCGCCGATCACGGAGGTGGTGATGCCGGAGGAGTGCCAGTCCATCCCCATCACGGCGCCGAACGACTGGAACCAAAATGGATGCGACAGGCGCTGAAGAAACGCATCGCGGCCGTAATGATGCACGATCGCTTGGGTGACGATCGCCCCCAGCGAGGACATGCGACTCGCCAGCCACAGCGGAACCCGTCCGGTGTGAAGAGGAAGATCAGCGCTGCCGGTGCGTCGAGTCATGGGCGGCCCAAACTACCGCATTCCGGCGACGGTTGCACCAGTGGGATGCGGCGTTGCACGAGACAGGGGAGCGAAGCGCGCCGCAACGCGTTGAGCGCTGACTGGAATGCAGCACGGGAACAGTCATGAATTGGCAGGGTCTCATGGCCGACATCGACGGGATGTTGGGTTGGATACCGTCATGGTTCATCGGTCTCAGCCTGGTTGCCGGTGCGATCATAGTTGCCCTGTTCGTCCATCGGGTCGCGGCCTGGCTGCTCAACCGCACCTTCGGAACCCGTCTTCCGCTCTTGCATGTGTTCATCGCGCGTACGGCGGGTCCGGCGCAAATGGCGCTCTGCCTTGGCGCGGTCGCGCTGGTGCTGCCGCTTGCGCCGCTCGACGACATGATCCGCACCCCGCTGACGCGCCTGTTCGTCGTGGCCTTCATTGCCCTGACCGGCTGGATCTCGATCCGGATCGTCGACATGAGCGCGGCGCGCTATCTGCAGAACTTTCGCGACGTCGCCGAGAATTTCATCGCGCGCAAGCACGTCACGCAAGTGCGCGTATTCAAGCGCGTCACCGACACCATCATCGTCATCATCACGGTGTCGACCGCGCTGATGACGTTCGATTCGGTGAAGCAATATGGCGTCAGCCTGTTCGCCTCCGCCGGCGCGGCCGGCATCATCGTCGGTCTTGCCGCGCGGCCGCTGCTGAGCAATCTGATCGCGGGCCTGCAGATCGCGATCACCCAGCCGATCCGCATCGAGGACGCCGTGATCATCGAGAACGAATGGGGCTGGGTCGAGGACATCGCCTCGACCTATGTCGTGATCCGGCTGTGGGACTGGCGGCGCATGGTGGTGCCGCTGTCCTATTTCATCGAAAAGCCGTTCCAGAACTGGACGCGCGACACCGCATCTCTCATCGGCGTGATCGCTCTCCACGTCGACTATCGTGCCGACGTCCCGCGCATCAGGAGCTGGCTGGAGCAGGCGGCGAAGCAGTCAAAGCTGTGGGACGGGGAGGTGGTCAATCTCCAGGTGATCGATGCCGATTCGCGCACCATCGAGCTTCGGGCGCTGGTCAGCGCCAGGAATGCACCGCAGTCCTGGGACCTGCGCTGCGAGATCAGGGAGAAGCTCGTGGCTTTCATTCGCGACGAGATGCCGGAAGCGCTGCCTCGCGAACGCGCGATCCTGATCCCGTCGGGCGACGATGATGCCGATTTCGTGCGACGACCCGCGCCGCCGGAGCAAATGCGGGCGCGGGTCCATAACTGAACAGCCCAGGCCCCGTTGCTGGACCGAGGCTTGCTATTCGCACGTGGCCTTCCTTGCGCCGCAGAGCCTCACTGCGCACGGATGTCGGCGGCCTTCAGCACTGGCTCCCATTTGGCCGCTTCGGCGTGCATAAAGGTGTCGAAATCCTTGGCGGAGGAGCCGACCGGGGCGGCGCCGATCTTGCCGAGCGTCGACAGCACGCCGGGGTCTTGCAACGCGGCCTTCAAATCGGCCTCGAGCTTGGCCACGATCTCCGGCGGCATCTTGGCCGGCCCAAGCACGCCCCACCAGACCGAGACGTCGTAACCGGGCACGCCGGCCTCGGCGATGGTCGGAACATCCGGCAGCGTCTTGGAGCGCTCGGCGGAGGTCACCGCGAGCGCGCGCACCGGGCCGCCTTCGAGCTGGCCGATGGCTTCCGCGAGCGGATTGATGCTGAGCGGGATCTCGCCGGCGATCACGGCCGTCAGCGCCGGCGCGCCGCCCTTGTAGGGGATTGCGACGATCTTGGTGCTGGACATGTATTTCAGCAGCTCGCCCGCGAGATGCGCCGAAGTGCCGTTGCCGGACATGCCGTAGGAGAGCTTGTCCGGCTCCTTCTTGGCGGCGGCGAGGAGATCGCCGAGTGTCTTGTATGGGCTGTCCTTTGCGACCACGATCGCGAGCGGCGAGGACGCGACTTCCGTGATTGCGGTAAAATCCCTGAACGTGTCGTAGGGCACGCTCGGATAGATGAACTGGTTGAGCGGATGACCGCTCGCGACCAGGATCAACGTGTAGCCGTCAGGTGCGGCTTGCGTCAGTGCCTGCGAGGCGACGATGCCGCCCGCGCCAGGCCGGTTTTCGATCACAGGCTGCTGCCCCCAGGTCTTGGCCAGCGCCTGGCCCAGCGTGCGCGCGAGCACGTCGACCGCGCCGCCGGCCGCATAGGGCACCAGGATGTGGACCGGCTTGCTCGGATAATTTTCCGCCTGCGCGGCGCTCCCTGCCAGCATCAGACCGGCACCCAGCATCAAACCGCCGATCTTCTTGTTCAAACGCAACATATTTCCCAGCACTCCTTCAAGGCATTCGCGTCCACCGGCGGTCTCCACGCCATCCTGCCATTGCCCATGGTTTTTGTTGACGAGACCTGATCTTTTGTACGATAGTACAAATCGCATGGTACGCAAGCCCACCAGCAAGGAAACGGCCCGCAAGCCGAACATGCGCGAGGCGATCCTCGCCGCGGCGGAGGAGCTGTTCGCCACCAACGGCTTCAACGCCGTCTCGGTGCGCGACATCGCACAGGCCGCCGGGGCCAATCCGGGCAGCGTCACCTACCACTTCAAGACCAAGGACGGCCTGCTGCTCGAGATCTATCGGCGCCATTGCGGGCCGATGAATCTGCGCCGTTCCGAGCTGCTCGCCGCCGCCAGGCGCGTGCGCGATCTTCAGGACCGGCTGGAGGCGATCGTGCGCGCCTATGTGGTGCCGGCGTTCACCTCGGGCAGCGATCTTGCCGGTGGCGGCGCGCGCTTCACGCGGCTGCGCGCGGTGATGTCCGCGGAGGGCAACGAGGTCGCGCGAAAGATCATCGCGCAGACCTTTGACGACACCAGCCATGCCTTCATCGACGCCATCCACGAGAGCCTGCCGCACATCCCGCGCGCCGACATCGTCTGGCGCAGCCATTTCCTGCTCGGCGCACTCTATTATTCGCTCGTGACGCCGGAGCGCGTCTCGCGCCTGTCGCGCGGCGAGGCCGACGGCAGTGATGCCGCAGGCGCCATCGAGCAATTGGTGCAGGCTACCGTCGCCGCATTCCAAGCGCCGGCGCTGGACCGGGCGGCGCCGGCGCGGCGGCGGCCGGCCGTCAGCAGCAAAACTTGAAGCAAGCGATCTCGCTTCGGCGGTTCTCCTGATGACGATGATGTACACGCCGACCATTCCGCCGCCCGATCCGAACACGCGCACGCCAAAGTTCAAGCTGCCAAAGCTGTCTTGCGACGCACATTGTCACATCTTCGGGCCCGGCTCGAAATATCCTTACGCGCCGGATCGCTCCTACACGCCGCCGGATGCGCCACTGGAGGATTTCCGCGCGCTGCATGCCAAGCTCGGCGTCGAGCGCGCCATCATCGTCAATGCCAGCGTGCACGGCACCGACAACAGGGTGGCGCTCGATGCCATCGCGCAGAGCAATGGCGCCTACCGGGCGGTCGCCAACATCGACGACAGCATCACCGAGCGCGCGCTTCGCGTGCTGCATGAGGGCGGCTTCCGCGGCTGCCGTTTCAACTTTGTGCGTCATCTCGGCGGCGTTCCCGACAAGCGCGTGTTCGATCGCATCATCGCGATGGTCACGCCGCTCGGCTGGCACCTCGATCTGCATTTCGATGCGATCGACCTGCCGGAATACGCCGACATGCTGACCAGGCTGCCGCTGAGCTACACCATTGACCATATGGGCCGGGTGAAGGCGTCGGAAGGGCTCGATCAATTGCCGTTCAGGATCCTGATCGAGCTGATGCAGCGCGATCAGAAGTGCTGGGTCAAGATCTGCGGCTCGGAGCGGGTGTCCTCGAGCGGTTCGCCGTTCACCGACGCGGTGCCGTTCGCGCGAAAGATCGTCGAGACGGCGCCGGATCGCGTCATCTGGGGCACGGACTGGCCGCATCCCAACGTCAAGGTGATGCCGAATGACGGGGATCTCGTCGACCTCATTCCGTTGTTCGCGCCGGAGCCGGAGTTCCAGAAGAAGATCCTCGTCGACAATCCCGCGCGCCTGTTCGAGTTCGAGGCATGACGACGTTGCTGCGATCGAGAAGCTGCGCGTCGCAGGGGGCGCCGCCCAACGGCTACGAACGAAAGGAGTGACCCATGAAAACAGGTCTCGTGATCACCGCCCATCCCGGCGATTTCGTCTGGCGCGCCGGCGGCGCCATCGCGCTGCATGCGAAGAAGGGCTATCGGATGAAGATCGTGTGCCTGTCCTTTGGCGAACGCGGCGAGAGCCAGTTCGCCTGGAAGGAGAAGGGTGCGACGCTGGAGTCGGTCAAGGCCGGCCGCAAGGACGAGGCGGAGCGGGCTGCAAAACTGCTCGGTGCGGAGATCGAGTTCTTCGACTGCGGCGACTATCCGTTGAAGCTCACCGAGACCCATTTCGACCGCATGGTCGACATTTACCGCGAGCTCAATCCAAGCTTCGTGCTGACGCACGCGCTGGAAGACCCTTATAATTTCGACCACCCGAACGCGGCGCATTTCGCTCAGGAGACGCGCGTGGTCGCACAGGCGATGGGCCATAAGCCCGGCGCGCAGTACAGATATTCGGCGCCGCCGGTGTTCCTGTTCGAACCGCACCAGCCGGAGCAGTGCAACTACAAGCCGGACACGATCCTCAAGATCGACGAGGTCTGGAAGGAGAAGTACGAGGCGTTCCAGATCCTGGCCGCCCAGAAGCACCTCTGGGGCTATTACGAACGCGTTGCGCTCAATCGCGGCATTCAGGGCAGCCGCAACACCGGCGTGCCCATGACCTATGGCGAGGCCTATCAGCGCCTGTTTCCGACGGTTGCGGAGGAACTGGCATGAAGCCGGTTGTCGTTCGCAACATCAAGCGTGCCGATCCCGCCGAAATGGCGGAGTATGGCGTGTCGACCGTGCACGAGGCTTATGGCCGCATCGGCCTGATGAAGCCGTATCTGCGCCCCGTCTGGGCGGGCGCGTCGATCGCTGGCCCCGCCATCACCGTGCTGGCGCAGCCCGGCGACAACTGGATGATCCATGTCGCGGTCGAGCAGTGCAGGAAGGGCGACATCCTCGTCGTCGGCTGCACCACCGATAATACCGACGGCATGTTCGGCGAGCTGCTTGCGACCTCGCTGCAGGCCCGCGGCGTGCAGGGGTTGATCATCGATGCCGGCTGCCGCGACGTCAAAGCGCTGCACGAGATGAAATTTCCGGTGTGGTCGCGCGCGGTCTCGGCCAAGGGCACGGTGAAGGCCACGCTCGGCTCGGTCAATGTCCCCGTGGTCTGCGCCGGCGTCAATGTAGATCCCGGTGACATCGTCGTGGCCGACGACGACGGCGTGGTGGTGGTCGCGAAACGCTATGCTCCTGAGATCGCCGAGAAGGCGAAGAGGCGCAACGCGGATGAGGGCGGCAAGCGCAAGCGGCTCGCCTCCGGCGAGCTCGGCCTCGACATGTACAACATGCGCGAGGCGCTGGCGAAGGCCGGCCTCGTCTATGTCGAGAATCCCGAGGACGTCTGAAGCGAAAGGCGGAGCGGATGGATCGTCTCAAGCTGAAGGCCGTGCTCGGTGGTCACCCTCACGTCAAGGCGGTGAAGAGCGGCGAACTCCGCTCCGACCTTTTCGAGCTCGATTTTGTCGAGTACACGCCAACCAACACGGCGTTCAAACCGATGGTGCGCGAGCAAGCCTTCGGCGTCTGCGAGATGGCGATCGTTACCTATCTGATGGCGAAAGCCCACGGCAAGCCATTGGTGCTGCTGCCGGCAACCATGCTCGGCCGCTTTCAGCATTCCTACGCGCTGTACAATCCCGCGCATGGAACGCTGGGGCCGACCGATCTCGAAGGCAAGCGCGTCGGCATCCGCTCCTTCACGACCACGACGGGGGCCTGGATCAGGGGCATCCTTGCCAACGACTACGGCGTCAATCTCGACAAGATCAAATGGGTGACGTTCGAGGATCCCCATGTCGCCGAATATGTCGACAGCACCGAGCGCGCGCCGAAGGACAAGAAGATTCTGCAGATGCTGCTCGACGGCGAGCTCGACGCCGCGCTCGGCGAGACCTCGGATAACCCCAAGCTGAAGCCGCTGTTTCCCGATCCGGCCGGGGAGGCCGCCAAATGGTATGCGCGGCGCGGCGTCGTGCCGGTCAACCATCTCGTGGTCGTGACAGAGCAACTCGCGAAATCGCGCCCCGACGTGGTTGCGGGTGTTTATGATCTGCTCAAGCGGAACAAGGCGCAGGCGGGGCCCGCGGCAACTCCCGACCTCGTTCCGTTCGGGATCGAGGCCAACAGGAAGCCGCTCGAGCTGATCGTCGACTATGCGTTTCAGCAGGCGCTGATTCCGCGGCGCTATGCGGTCGAGGAGCTGTTTGACGAGACGACACGAGGATTGAACTGATGGCGGGTGATCCCAGGCGCTGGCAGATCGGGCTGGTCGGCTATGGCGAGGTGGGCAGGATTCTGGCCGAGGATTTGCGCCAGCAGGACATCAAGGTTTCAGCCTATGACATCAAGCTCGGAGGCGAGCAGGCCGCGCCGCTGCAGGAGCATGCGGCGAAATTCGGCGTGACGCTCGCTGCATCTCATGCCGAGCTGACCGCAAGATCCGATTTCATCATCTCCGCGGTCACGGCTAGTCAGGCCGTTCCCGTCGCAGAGGCCTGTGCCAGCGCGATCAACCAGGGCACCTGGTTCCTCGATTTCAACTCGGCCTCTCCGGGCGCCAAGCAGCGCGCCGCGGCACTGATCGACAGCGCGGCCGGGCGCTATGTCGAGGGCGCGGTAATGACCTCGGTGCCGCCCTATCGCATCAAGGTGCCGCTGCTGCTCGGCGGACCCGGCGCGAGAGAGCTGGAGCCGCTTTTGAACGCGATCGGATTTGCGGCGAAGGTCGCCAGCGACAAGCTCGGCGTGTCCTCCGCCGTAAAAATGTGCCGCAGCATCATGATCAAGGGCCTGGAGGCCATGGTCATCGAGAGTTTCACCACTGCGCGCGCCTATGGTGTCGAGGATGCGGTGCTGGCCTCGCTCGCGGAAACGTTTCCCGGCATCGATTGGGACGGGCAGGGCGCCTATTTCTTCCAGCGCGTCATCGAGCACGGCCGTCGTCGCGCCGAGGAGGTGCGCGAGGTGGCCGAAACCGTGCGCGAGGCGGGACTGACGCCGTGGTCGGCGCAAGGTACGGCCGAACGGCAGGCCTGGATGGCTGATCTCGCCGATGAAGGGCTGTTCGGCGCGAGGGGCGCCAAGGAATTCGCTCGCAGCGCCGACTGGCGGACCGAGGCGGATCGGATCCTCGCCAAGATCAATCGCAACAAGTAATCAGCTCAAGATCGTGCCAAGACCCGAAAGCTCAGGACCTGGTCGCGAGCGCGTTCGATCAGGTCGATCAGATTGCGGGATTTGCGGACGAGCTGGTCCGTGGCCGGCTGTGTGCGGAATTCCGCCAGCACGGCGCGAACGCATTTGTTGGCGGCATCGAGCGTCCAGAGCGTACGGTTCACGTCGGCCTGCGTCCGGATCGCCGAGATATCGAGACCTGAGAGAACATGGCCGATCCCGTCGAGCCGCTTCACCGCCGTATCGATAGGCGTATGGGCCTGGACGGAATCATGACCGATGGTGCTGAATGCGCTGAACATACCCCTACTTCCCCACTGAACGCATATGGTCAGTGCAGGCCGTAGTTATGATCGGCGTGGCCGGGCTCGCAATGCGTGAGGCTACGGTCCGGGATTCTACCGAACCCGGGTGGGATCGAGCCGGCGGTAAAATCGAACTGTGGGGAAACGCTCCTGCGGCGTCGCGATGACCGATTCGGAATGTTTCCGCGTGCAGCGTCACGCGATCCCGGGATATCGAGCGGAACCGCTCTCAGCTCATCGGACTGAACAGGGTGGGCCGCTGGCGCGCAAATGTCTGCCGGCCGCCTTTGAAGCCCATCAGGACATCGGGCAGCTCGCCGATAGCGAAGCGGCCGTCCTTTGTATCGAGCACGATGAGATCGGCGGGATTGCCGACCTTGATGCCGTAATCGCTGAGGTTCATCAGTCGGGCCGGCAGCTCGGTCACGAGATCGAGGCAGGTGTCGAAATCGCTCACCGAGGCGTGCGCGACATTGGCGTAGAAATTTGCCATCCGCAGCAGCGAGGCGTCGCCGAACGGCGTGAAGGGGTTGAGCACGTTGTTCGTCGCGATCGAGCACACGATGCCGTCACCCGCGAGCTTGTGTGCAAGTGTCAGCCCGCGTGGCGCGTTGTAGGGAGCCTCGCGCCCCATCAGATAGAGATCGGTCGCGGGCAGCACCGTCACGGCAATGCCGGCCTTTGCCAGCTGCGCGGTGGCGGCCTTCATACGTTCCGGCGGCAGTGCGGAGAGTTTTGTCGCGTGGCCGATCGCCACACGTCCCCCGTAGTTGCGCCGCTCGGTCTGGCGGCAAACCTCATCGAGATGCCACCAGGAGGGATCGAGATCGAAATCGAGATGGAGGTCGACATCGACGTCGAACTCCTGCGCGAGATCAAAGACGCGCGCGAGATGCGCATTTGGGTCGGCGTCCATGTAGGGACAGCCGCCGATGACCTCGCCGCCATCGCGTAGGGCCTGGGTCAGCAGCTCCTCGGCTCCGGGATCGTTGGTCAGGCCTTCCTGTGGAAAGACACAGAGTTCCAGATCGATCGCCCAGGCGTAGTCGCGCTGAAGCGCCTTCACCGCTTCGAAGCCGCGCAAGCCGATGCGCGGATCGATCTCGACATGCGTGCGCATGCGCGTCGTGCCGTGCACGATGGCGCGTTCGAGCACCTTTGCGCCGCGCGCGTAGACGTCCTCGACCGTGAAATCCCTCTTCATTCCGGCAACGGCGCGGATCGCGTCCGAGAGGCTGCCGTGATCGTGCCCGCAGCGGCCGAGCAGGCAGGCCTTGTCGAGATGGATGTGGGTGTCGACGAAGCCGGGTAGGGTGAGATGCCCATCGAGGTCGACCTCGACCGCTTCGCAGGCAAGCTTTGGCGCGATCACGGCAATGCGGCCGCTCTTCACGCCGATATCGACGGGTGCGGCGGATGATCGCAACAGCGCGTTGCGAAAGATCAGGTCTGGAGCGCTCTGGGTGGTCATGGCGTGGGATTCAGGTGGGCCAGCCTAGCGGAAGCCGTGGCTGCGGGCAGCTCCAGATTGTGTGCAGTCGGGGCATCGGAATGTTCAAAAAATGTGCATGCACTTTGAGGGCTGAATTGTAGAATGGCGGCGCTCTGGAGAACTCGCCATGTCCGCCCCAGCCAAAGCCGAACGTCCGATGACCGACGCCGAAATCGTGGAGGCCTATCTCACGGCTTCGATGATACCCGATCCCGACGCAGCGGCGGCTTACATGAAGCCAGGCACGGTGATCACGTTCACCGGCGGGCGCGAGTTCGATCATCCGCGCGGGCCGACCGGCTTCAACGCCAGGCGCTATCGCTGGGTCAAGAAGAAGATGGACCGGTTCGACGTCTGCCCGGGTGCGGACGAGACCGTCGTCTACAGCGTCGGCACGCTCTATGGCGAGTGGATGGACGGCACGCCATTCGAGGGCAACCGCTATGTCGATCGCTTCGTCGTCCGGGGCGGGCAGATCGTCAAGATGGATGTCTGGAATGACAGCGCCGAGCGCATCCTTGTTCAGCGCGGTATCGAGGCTTAGCCCCTACGCGCGATTTTCGGCAGCTTGACGACGCGATCGCTCGTCACCTCGTCGGCATAGGGCGCAAGAATATCGAGCAGATCACGGCCGCGCTGCGGAGTGGGAGCGACCAGCGCGCGATTGGCCACGGAATCGAGGTGATGATGCATCAGTTCCATCACTTTGGCCGCGTCGCCTTTGGCCAGCGCTGATATGATGGCGCGATGCTCGTTGATGGCGCATTCGGTCGAATGCGGCCGGCTGTAGAGCGACAGCGTCAGGCAGCAGCGATAGGCGACCTCGCTGACATAGCGCACCAGGATCGGGCTGTTCGTCATGTGGGCGAGCAGGATATGGAATTCGGTCGCCAGCCGGATCGAGACCGCATCCGTGCCGCCGCGGGCGCGATCCTCGGCGTCGACATGGGCGTTCAGCTCGGCGATCTGCGCCTTGGTCAGCTTGCCCGCGAGCTGGCGCACGACAAGCCGTTCGAGCTCGATGCGAATGTCGAAGGCGTCGCGCGCCTCCTGCCAGCTCGGCGTCGCCACCACCGCGATCCGGTTGCGGCGGAGCTCGACGAGACCTTCGGCGGCGAGTTGGCCCAGCGCGTGGCGGGCAATGGTGCGACTGACGCCGAAACGCTCGCCGAGCGCGTCCTCGGGCAGCTTTGCGCCGGGCTCCAGCGCCTGCTCGATGATCGCGCGGCGGAGCGCGCGGCAGATCACGCTGACCTTGTCCGATGATTCAGAAGTCTTGCTGCTCGCGCGCGCCGGCATCGGCGAATCCTATACGAGATGAGATCTCTCTTTATCACAGGCTCGCGTCAATTCAGCGCTCCAATTGCATGCAGTTTGGGTCCCAGGCTGCCTAAATCGAATCCGGCAATTTGGCGCGGGTTTTGGCTAGATCATTGATTTTGCGAGGACCGATCGCTGGCATCTAGCTTGCATACACTTTGGCTGTGATGCGCATGCAACCCCACGCCCAGTTTGACGGCCAGCCCGTTCCCAAAGAGCCTGCTGCGACCGCCATCGAGCTGTCCGAGGCCTCCGTGACTTTCGGGCGCGGCGACCGCGCCGTGCCGGCCCTGTCGAAGACCACGCTGAAAATCGCCAACGGCGAGTTTGTCGCGTTGGTCGGCCCGTCCGGATGCGGCAAATCGACCATTCTGCGTCTGGTCAGCGGCCTGGTGCAGCCGACCAGCGGCGTCATCATCGTCGGCGGCCGCGAGGTGGCGGCCCGGGCGATGCGAATCGGCATGGCCTTCCAGAACCCGACCATGCTGCCGTGGATGACGATAGAGCGGAACATCATGCTGCCGCTGAAGATCGTCGAGCCGTTCCGCTCGAACTTCCGCAGGCTGCGCAAGACCGAGTTTCGCGACAAGGCCAATGCACTGTTGGAGCAGGTCGGCCTCAAGGGGTTCGGCAACCGCTATCCCTGGCAGCTCTCCGGCGGCATGCTCCAGCGCGCCAATCTCTGCCGCGCGCTGATCCACGAGCCGCGCATGCTGCTGCTCGATGAGCCCTTCGGCGCGCTCGACCAATTCACCCGCGAGGAGCTGTGGGCGATCCTCCAGAACCTCTGGATGACGCACAAGCCGACCGTGCTGCTGGTGACGCACGATCTGCGCGAGGCCGGTTTCCTCGCGAGCCGCATCTGCGTGATGAGCGCGCGCCCCGGCCGCATCCTCGACGACAGCCGCGTCGCGTTTGCGCGGCCGCGCACGGTTGCGATGACCTTCGAGCCGGATTTCGTCGCGCTGAACCAGAAGCTGCGCGCTTTCATCGAGGATGCGCGCAGCGCGGCTGAGCAGGGGACAGGCTGATGATGTTCGGGATCGATGTCAGGCAGAAGGCGTGGTCGGCGGGGCTGATCGTGCTGTTCTTCGTCGCCTGGGAGCTGTTCTGCCTGATGACCGGCATGTCCGACCTGGTGTTGCCGCGGCCCTCG
The DNA here is from genome assembly GCF_045571415.1 of Bradyrhizobium sp. LMG 9283. Lineage (NCBI taxonomy): Bacteria > Pseudomonadati > Pseudomonadota > Alphaproteobacteria > Hyphomicrobiales > Nitrobacteraceae > Bradyrhizobium > Bradyrhizobium sp. LMG 9283. The sequence continues at coordinate 5,299,435 of NZ_CP120691.1, read as the reverse complement.
CAGGTGTTCGTGACGCTAGTCGAGCGTTTCCCGGTGCTGTGGCCGCACATCGTGCAGACGCTCGCCACCACCATGTTCGGCTTCGTCCTTGGTGTCGCGCTCGGTGTCGCCCTTGGCGCGATCATCGGCGTCTCCAAGACGGCCTATGACACCTGCTATCCGCTGCTGATCGGCTTCTCCTCGATCCCCAAGGTCGCGGTGGTGCCGATCTTCGTACTGTGGTTCGGCTCCGGCACGGTGCCGGCAGTACTGACCGCGCTGTCGATCTGCTTCTTCCCGATCGTCGTCAACATCGCGACGGGCTTAGCTACCACCGAGCCCGAGCTCGAGGACGTCTTGAAGGCGCTCGGCGCCAGCAAGCTCGACATCCTCTGGAATGTCGGCCTGCCCCGGACCATGCCGTTCTTCTTTGCTTCGCTCAAGGTCGCGATCTCCTATGCCTTCGTCGGCGCGGTGCTGTCGGAGACGGTCGCCTCCAACCGCGGCATCGGCAACGTCATGATGACCGCGTCCTCCAATTTCAATGTGCCGCTGGTGTTCGCCGGCCTGTTCGTGCTCGCTGGCCTGGGCGTCGCGCTCTACGTCGTGTTCTCGCTGATCGAAGGGCAGGTCACTGGCTGGGCCACGCGCAAGAACGACGTGATTGCCACCTGAATTCTTGAACCGTCACGCAACGAAGCTTGAGGAGGTCTCGATGTTGAGAAACGTAACTGCCACGCTGCTGGGATTGGCCCTGTCCACGGGGGTCGCAATGGCCCAGGAGACCACGATCAAGTTCACGCTGGGCTGGAAGACGCAAGGCAGCGATGCAGCGTTCTTCTATGCCAAGGACAACGGCTATTTCAAAGAGGAAGGTCTCAACGTCGTCATCGACCAGGGCGAGGGCTCGGGCGCCACTGTCACGCGTGTCATGTCCGGCGCCTATGACGCCGGCTTCGGCGATGTCAACGCCATCATCCAGAACGCCTCGACCAAGCCGCAGGAGGCGCCCGTCATGGTTTACATGATGTGGAACCAGCCGCCGTTCGCGATCGTCGCCAAGAAGACCAGCGGCATCAACACGATCAAGGATTTCGAAGGTCACACCCTCGGCGGCGCGCAGGGCACGCCGACGACGCGCCTGTTGCCGGTGTTCACGCGCAAGAACGGTCTCGACGGTGAGAAGATCAAGATCTCCAACATGGCGCCAAATCTGCAGGAGCCGATGCTGATCAAGGGCGACATCGATGCGGCGCTGGTCTTCAATATCACCAGCTATTTCAATTTGGTGCTCAACCGCCAGGATCCGGACAAGGACTTCAAATGGTTCTCGTTCGGTGAGTACGGTCTCGATCTCTATTCCAACGGCGTGATGGTCTCCCGCAAGCTGATCGCCTCGAACCCGAAGGCCGTCGCGGGCCTGGTGCGCGCCATCAACAAGGGTGCGATCGCGGTTGCCAAGGACCAGAACGCCGGCATGAAGGCGGCGCTGAACTACGACAACCTCATCAATGCCGATGTCGAGAAGCGCCGGCTGCAATATTCCTTCGAGAAGCTGATCGTCTCGCCGGAGATGAAGGAGATCGGCATCGGCGACATCAAGGACGACCGCATGACCCGCGCCATCGGCATCGTGGTCGAAGGCTATCAGCTCGCCCGCGCGCCGACGCCGGCAGAAGTGTTCTCACGCGAATTCCTGCCACCGCGCGCGGAGCGGGAGCTGGTGTATACTGCCAACTGATTGCGGAGGGACAGCCATGGCCACGGAGATTGCGGCAACCAGCCTGTTCCGTGGCCCTGACCGCGGCGTCAGCGACAACGTCGTGCTGCGGCACGACGGGGGCGTCATCACCGATATCTCGGAAGGAGCGGGGCCGGGGCCTCGCTCGTTCGTCATCCCGGCCTTCGTCAACGCCCATGATCATGCCCGCGCCACAGTGTCGTCCTTCGGCGCCGTCGGCATGCCACTGGAAAGCTGGATCCTGCGCACCGCGCTCGGCACACCGGTCGATCCCTATCTGACCGCGGCCTCCGCGTTCGCTCGTTCCGCCAAGGCCGGTTGCGCGGCGATGATGGTCCACTACACCCGTCCGAGCGGGACGATGCCGTTGATCGACGAGGCCAGGGCCATCGCGAAGGCTGCATCCGATGTCGGCATCCGCATCGCGTTTGCGATGGCCGTGCGTGACCAGAATCCGATCGTCTACGGGGATGCCGAGCCGGTGCTTTCGGGACTTCCCAGGGAGGATCGCAAGACCATCGAGGATCTCTTCGTTCGCACACCGATATCGCCCAAGGCGTATATCGAGCTGACCGACGCCATTGCCGCGGCCATCGCCGGCCCGATGGTGGACGTGCAACTCGGGCCGGCCGGCGTGCAATGGTGCTCCAAGCCGCTGCTGGAGGCGGTGGCGGAGAACTCCGCGCGGACCGGCCGCCGCATTCACATGCATCTCCTGGAGACCGTCTACCAGCGCGCCTGGGCCGACCAGCATTTTCCCGATATGGTGCGCTGGCTGCGCGACGTTGGCTTCCTCTCCGAGCGGCTGACGCTGGCGCATTGCATCCACGCCCGCCCGGACGAGCTGGAGATGATCGCAGCCTCCGGCGCACGCATCGTCACTAACTTCAGCTCGAATATGCATCTGCGCTCGGGTCTCGCCCCGATCGCGGCCGCCCACAAATGCGGCTGCGGCATCACTGTCGGCGTCGACGGGCTGGCGCTGGATGAGGATGACGACATCCTGCGCGAGATGCGGCTGGTGCAGATGGTCCATGGCGGCCTCGGCTTCACGCCGACGTGGGCTCCCGCTGAAATGTTTGCACTGGCCATCCGCAACGGACGTCTCGCCACCGGCGCGCCGGGTAGCGGCGAGCTCGTCGCCGGCAACCCTGCCGATTACGTCGTGATCGATCTCGACCGGCTCGATCGCGACCAGATCATGCCGGTCGATCCCATGGCGCTGCTATTTGCACGAGGTAATGGGTCCCTTGTGAAGGAGGTCGTTGTCGCCGGCAACACCATCGCGCGGCACGGAGTCTGCGTGGGCGTCGATCTGCCGGCCATCGAGCAGGAGTTGCGGGCCATGTACCGCGCCAATGCCGGCAAGCTCGACAGCTTCCAGCGTCTGTGGCCGCCGCTATCACAACGACTGGAGGGCTGGTTCGAGCAGCAGCTGACCTGTCAATGAGGTGCCCGTCCTCGACCCGGATGTATATAAAAAGGCGATAGCTGGTAAGCCGTGCCTCGTCTGGCGCCGGATGCATCTATGCGCTATCAGCTCCGCAATTGCGTATCGACACCAGTCGATGCCCCCCTTTAAGGAGCCCTTCGATGCGTCTTCCCACTATTCTTCTGGCCGTGACATGTCTTGCTGGCGCAGCTTCAGCCGAAGATCTCACGGGCACGCTCCAGAAGGTCAAGGAGACCAAGAAGATCACGCTGGGCTATCAGGAAGCCTCGGTCCCGTTCAGCTATCTCGACGGCAACCAGAAGCCGGTCGGGTTCGCAATGGACATCTGCCTCAGGATCGTCGATGCCGTGAAGAAGCAGCTCGGCATGCCCGACATCGCCGTCGATTATCTCGCCGTGACCTCGTCGAACCGGATCCCCTTAATGGTCAACGGCACGCTCGACCTGCATTGCTCGGCGACCACCAACAACGCCGATCGTCAGAAGCAGGTCGCCTTCACCAACACGCATTTCCTCAGCGCGACGCGGTTTGCGGCGAAAAAGGCCGCCAAGATCAACACCATCGACGATCTCAAGGGCAGGGCGGTCACGGCGGTCGCGGGATCTGTGAACCTGACGCAGCTCGCCAAGGTCAACACCGACCGCAACCTCGGCATCAACATCATGCCGGCCAAGGACCAGGCCGAGGCCTTCCTGTTGCTGGAGACCGACCGCGCCCAGGCCTACGCACTCGACGACGTCCAGCTTGCGGTCGCGATCGCGCGGTCGAAGGAGCCGCAAGCATTCATGATCAGCGAGGAGGCGTTCTCCAAACCGGAGCCCTACGGCATCATGCTGCGGCGGGAGGACGCTCCATTCAAGGCGCTCGCCGATCGCGCAACCGCGGAGCTTTATGCCAGCCCGGAGATCGAGGTTCTCTACAAGAAATGGCTGCAATCGCCGACACCGCCGAACGGCCTCAACTACAACGTCCCGATGTCCCCGGCCTTGCGCAACGCCTTCAAGAAGCCGAGCTCGAGCGCCGATCCTGATGTGTATGTGGTGAACTGAGGCGAGGCGGTCTGGGCGCTGACTGCAGCCGTGCGCGATACGAGGCCAAGACGATCAAGCTGCGCATTGCCACCTTCTTCCACAAGGGGAGAAGGGAAGACGCGCGCCGCCGCTGGTTAGCGAAACAGACAATGCGCAGCTACGCGTTCGAATATTTCTTCAGCTCGAACCGCGCGATCTGGTTCCGGTGGACCTCATCGGGGCCGTCGGCGAGCCGCAGCAGCCTTGCGGTCGCATAGGCTTGCGTCAGGCCGAAATCGTTCGAGGTCCCGCCGCCGCCGTGGGCCTGAATGGCCCAGTCGATGATCTGGCAGGCCATGTTGGGAACGGCGACCTTGATCATGGCGATCTCGGCCTTCGCGACCTTGTTGCCGACCGTGTCCATCGCATGGGCCGCATTCAGCGTGAGCAGCCGCGCCTGCTCGATCATGATGCGGGCTTCCGCGATGCGCTCTTGCGTCACCGTCTGCTCCGAGACCGGCCTGCCGAAGGCAACCCGGCTGCGCACGCGTCGGCACATCTTCTCCAGCGTGCGTTCGGCAAGGCCGATCAGGCGCATGCAATGATGGATGCGGCCGGGCCCGAGGCGGCCCTGCGCGATCTCGAAGCCGCGGCCCTCGCCGAGCAGCATGTTCTCCTTGGGCACGCGAACATTGGTGAATACGACTTCGGAGGCGCGGTCCGGCACGCCGTAGAAGCCGAACACGGGCAGGGGGCGCTTTACCTCGATGCCGGGCGTGTCCATCGGCACCAGGATCATCGATTGCTGCTTGTGCCGGTCCGGATTGTCTGGATCGGTCTTGCCCATGAAGATGCAGATCTTGCAGCGCGGGTCGGTCGCATTGGTCGTGTACCATTTGCGGCCGTTGATGACGTAATCGTCGCCGTTGCGCACGATCGAGCTTTCGATGTTGGTCGCATCGGATGATGCGACCGCCGGCTCGGTCATGGCGAAGCAGGAGCGGATCTCGCCCGCGAGCAGCGGCTTCAGCCAACGCTCCTTGTCCTTCTCCGAGCCGTAGCGCTCCAGTACTTCCATGTTGCCCGTGTCGGGCGCCGAGCAGTTGAACACCTCCGGCGCGAGATGCGAGCGGCCCATCACCTCGCAGAGCGGAGCATAGTCGAGATTGGAAAGACCCGCGCCATGGTTGCTCTCGGGCAGGAACAAATTCCAGAGCCCCTCGGCGCGCGCCAGCGGCTTCAGCTCCTCGACGATTGGATAGACCTTCCACGGCCCGAGCTCTTCGGCCTCGCGATAGAACCGCTCCTCGTTCGGATAGATGTGCCGGTCCATGAAACTTTCGAGCTTGCGCTTCAGCTCGACCACTTTGGGCGACATCGGATAGAGCATCTCGGGTCCTCCTTGATCGATGGACGGCAACTAGCCAATTTCGAGATAGTCCGGATCAGGCAGCTTGGGGAATGGTGCGGTCGGCAGCGTCTGGTACCAGAACGCGACGGAGGCGATGTCGTCCTGCAACGGAAGATACTTGGCTTCCTTGACGCCCGGCAGCCAGCCGAGCGCCTGGATCGTCACGCGCAGATCGGAGCGGAAACGCACGGGATCGGGGATGTGCCAGCGGTACAGGCTGAAGCGTTGCTGCGATCTGTAGACACCATCAGGTCGGATCACCTGCGGCAGGCCGGCATAGGGCGTGGTGAATTCCTGGTAGCGCGATTGCTTCACCTCGGCCTGGCCAGAATGGGCGACATAAGGATCGAAATTATAGGCGCCGCAAAAATAGTCTTCAGTGCCGGTGCCGCAGATCGTCGGGAATGCGCCGTCGCCGTCGATGAAGAACTTGATCTCGCCTTCGCCCCACCAGCCATTGTTGTTGACACCCCAGGCCATGTAGGTGCCGACGTAATGGCCGGCGCCGCTGATGCCGTCCAGGATGGTGTAAACCTCCTTGTACGGCAGCGGATTGGTGCGGCGGAATTGCGCATGGAAATAGACGCAATCTTCCGGCACGTCGGTCAGTGTGTAGTTGATCTGGTAGTAGACCGTGAGCTGTTCCTCGCTGCGGTTCTCCAGCGTGAAGCGCGCGCGCTTGCGGAACGGCATCTCCCAATAGCAGTTGAAGGCGCGGCCGGGATTGACGCAGACCGCGAGCGAGGACACTTGCGCATACTCTTCCCACCCGCAGGCGAAGAAGTCGCCGGCCGGACATTCCACGCTCGGCTGTTCCTGATCGTCCCAATAGACGCGCAGGATCGCGTGACGCAGCCGCCCGCGCGCCAGCGTCATCCAGACCTGCTGGACCGCGCCTTGGCCCTGGATGTCGGCGAGCGTGAAGATCGCGCCGGGCTCGATGACGACGTAAGGAGAGACCTTCCAGCCCTGGCCGAGATCGCGCGCCTGACGCGCGGCGGGGCCGTCGACGGACATGCCGCCTTTGCCCTTCTCTCCGGTGAAATTCTCCGGGCTGATCGAGCGCGTCAGCGCGTTCGACAGGCGCGACAGATTGCCGAGATGCATGCCCAATCCGGAAAACGTCATGATGTCCTCGATCCAAGGTGAGCGAGGTCTCGATATATCGCTCCTGAATCTACCAAAAGATGAAGAGCACGCACGGAATTGTCCGCACGCGATCGGGTGTCGTCATGCGACGCGATACTCCCTGAATCTCTCGCGCAGCGCGGATTTCAGCACCTTGCCGGTGCCGGTCATCGGGAATTCGTCGAGGAATTCGACGGCGTCCGGCAACCACCAGCTCGCGATCTTCGGACGCATGTGGTCGAGTAGCGTCTTGCCGTCGACGGTCGCTCCCTTCTTGCGAACGACGAGGAGGAGCGGGCGCTCCTGCCATTTCTCGTGTGTGATCGCGACCACAGCGGCCTGCAGCACGTCGGGATGGGATAACGCGATGTCCTCGAGCTGGATCGAGGAGATCCACTCGCCGCCGGACTTGATCACGTCCTTGGAGCGGTCGGTCAGCGTGACGTGGCCTTGCGGGTCGATCACGGCCATGTCGCCGGTGATCAGCCAGCCGTCGCGATCGAGGCCCTCGTCGAGCTTCATGTAGCCGGAGGCGACCCAGGGCCCACGGGCCCGCAGATGTCCAACGGTCTTGCCGTCGCGCGGCAGCTCAACGCCGGCGTCGTCGACGATGCGAAGAGATGTACCGAAACAGGCGCGCCCCGAGACCTGTCGCCGATCGAATTTTTCCTTCTCGCTGAGGTGCTCGGAGCCCGGCCGCAGGCCCGGCATCGAGCAGCCCAGGGCCTCGGTCATGCCCCAGGCCTGGATATAATCGATGCCGTACTCGCGCTTGAGCTTCTCGACCATCGCGCGCGGCGGGGCCGAGCCGGACGACAGCGTCGCGCGCAGCGTAGAGAACTTGTTGCCGGTGCGGCCGAGCCAGTCGAGCAGGATCAGCCAGAAGCTCGGCACGCCCGCCGACAGCGTCACCTTCTCGCCCTCGAGCAATTCGTAGAGCTTGTCGGGCTCGTAGTTGCGGCCGGGCAGCACCAGCTTGGAGCCGGTATAGGGCGCGGTGAACGGCATGTTCCAGCCGTTGCCGTGGAACAGCGGCGCCATCGGCATCATCACCTCGCGCACGCCTTCGACATGGCCCGGCAGGAAGTCGAAACTGCAGCAGGTCATGGTCTGCAGGATCGCGGCGCGGTGCGAGTAGATCACGCCCTTGGGATTGCCGGTTGTGCCCGAGGTGTAGCAGATCGTCGAGGCGGACTTCTCGTCGAACTCCGGCCAAACAAAGCCGGTGTCGTTCTCCTTCTCCAGAAGCTCCTCGTAACAATGCACGTTCGCAAGCTTGGTCTCGGGCATCCGCTCGCGCGAGGACATCACGACATAGGCCTCGATCGTCTTGAGCTGCGGCGCGATGGCCTCGACAATCGGCAGCGTGGCACGGTCGATGAACAGCAGGCGATCTTCGGCGTGATTGATGATGTAGACGAGCTGCTCGGGAAACAGCCGCGGATTGATGGTATGTAGCACATAGCTCATGCCCGGCGCGGCGTAGAACATCTCGAAATGGCGATGGGTGTTCCAGGCCAGCGTGCCGACGCGGTCGCCGGAATTCATGCCAAGCCGCTTCAATGCGAGCGCCATGCGCTTGATCCGCGGATGCGCGTCCGCGTAGGTGTAGCGATGGATGTCACCCTCGATCTCGCGCGCGACGATCTCCGCTTCGCCGTGATAGTCGGCCGCATATTGGATTAGGCCGCTGATCAGAAGCGGCATGTCCATCATCAATCCCTGCATGGTCTCCTCCAGATGCCGCGTCGTTGCGTGGCGCCGATTTTTGATTTGCGAAGAAGGTTAGCGGAAGGTCGCGGAGCCTTCACGCAAAAAACAGCGAGCGTGATTGCATGCAGCGCTTTTTCGAGGCTAACGTGAGGTGAGCTGTCGGCGAAGCAGCCTTTGCGGTGGAGGAGATGGATGTCAGCGGAAAGACACAAGATCGGTACAACCGACGCATCTATGGTCGATGTTTCCGCTCTCCGTGCCCGCTATCGCGACGAACGCGATCGTCGCCTGCGCGCCGAGGGCAAGGCGCAGTATGTCGAGGCCACAGGCGAGTTCAGCCGCTATCTCGACGATCCCTGGGCCGATCCCGGACTTGCGCGGCCAGTCATCAGCGAAGCGACCGAAGTGCTCATCGTCGGGGGCGGCTTCGGCGGTCTGTTGTGTGGCGCGCGGTTGCGCGAGGCCGGCATCGAGGATTTTCGTATCGTGGAAAAGGCCGCCGACTTCGGCGGCACCTGGTACTGGAATCGTTACCCCGGTGCCGCTTGCGATACCGAGAGCTATATCTATCTGCCGCTCCTGGAAGAGACCGGCTACATGCCGGTGCGCAAATACGCCCGGGCGCCGGAGATCTACGAGCACTCGCGCCGCATCGGCCGTCATTTCGGGCTCTACGAGCGTGCGCTGTTTCAGACCGTCATCTCGCGGATGACATGGCAGGAGCGGGAGGCGCGTTGGCTGGTCGAGACCGATCGGGGCGACCAGATCCGCGCGCGCTTCGTCATTCTTGCCGGAGGGCCGCTGAGCCGTCCGAAGCTGCCGGGCATTCCCGGCATCGAGACGTTCAAAGGCCGTAGCTTTCATACCAGCCGCTGCGACTACGGCTACACCGGCGGCAATGCGGACGGCGGTCTGACGGGTCTTGCCGACAAGCGCGTCGGCATCATCGGTACCGGCGCCACCGCCGTGCAATGCGTGCCGCATCTCGGCCGTTCGGCGAAGGAGCTCTATGTCTTCCAGCGCACGCCGTCCGCGATCGGCGTTCGCGACGACCGGCCAACGGATCCGGCCTGGGCGCAGAGCCTCAAGCCTGGCTGGCAGCGCGAACGCATGGACAATTTTACGTCGGTGATTTCAGGCGAGCCGTTCGAAGAGGATCTGGTGCAGGACGGCTGGACCGGCCTGCTCGGCGAGATCCTGCTGGCGCCGCGCCGCCAGAAGCAGCCGGTGAGCTCGATGGAGGAGGCGCTGCAGGTCATCGAGCAGGCGGACTACCGCAAGATGGAGGAGATTCGCGCCCGTGTGGATGCCGTGGTGACGGACGAGGCGACCGCTTCCGCGCTCAAGCCCTGGTACAAGGCATTCTGCAAGCGACCGTGCTTCCACGACGAATATCTCGACACGTTCAATCGTCCCAACGTGCATCTTGTGGATACCAGAGGGCAGGGCGTCGAGCGCATCACGGAGAACGGTGTCGTGGTCGACGGCAAGACCTATGAGCTCGACTGCCTGATCTACGCCAGCGGTTTTGAGGTCGGCACCGATTACGCGCGGCGCATGGGCTTCGAGGTCTATGGCCGCGACGGCATGAGCCTGTCCCAGCGCTGGCGCGACGGCGTCAAGACGCTGCACGGTTTCTACAGCCGCGGCTTCCCGAACTGCTTCCTGATCGTCACTGTGCAAGCCGGCCAGAGCGCCAATTTTCCGCACATCATCGACGAGCAATCGCGGCACATCGCCTACGTCATCAAGCAGGCCCGCGAGCGCAAGGCGCGCACCCTGGAGCCGACGCTTGCCGCCGAGAACGCCTGGGTCGACGAGGTCGTCAAGGCCGCACTCGGCCGGCAGACCTATCTCGCCGAATGTACACCGGGCTACTACAACAACGAAGGCGTATTCGATCCGATCGCGGCAAGAAACAGCCAATATTGGCGCGGGCCGGTGGCATTCCTGCGGCTGCTCGACAAATGGCGCAAGGAAGACAATCTGGAAGGCCTCGAATTGTCCTATGATCAGGCCATGGAGTCGGCGCGTTCCACCGGTTAAGATTGTGCCGCCGAACGGTACAGGACGGGAGATTGGGTATGACGAGGGGCAGGAAGGTTGCAGGCGCGGTTTTGGGCGCAATGACGCTGCTCGGCTGCCTGGCATCCTCCGCCGAAGCGGCGCAATGCGGCAGCTCGCCGGCCGGCTTCGAGGCCTGGAAGCGCGAGTTCAGCGCTGAGGCGCAGGGCAAGGGCATCGGTCCCACCGCACTGTCGGCGCTGATGCAGACCAATTACGCCAGCGCCACCATTGCGGCCGACCGCGGCCAGCGCAGCTTTTCGCTGACGCTCGACCAGTTCCTGGCCAAGCGCGGCGCCACCACCATCGTCGCCAAGGGCCGGCAGCTCAAGCAGTCGCAAGCCGCCTTGTTCGCCTCGATCCAGCAGCGCTATGGCGTCCCGCCCGGACCCTTGATCGCGATCTGGGGCATGGAGACGGGCTTCGGCAGCCAGCGCGGCAACCAGAACATGCTGTCGTCGATCGCGACCCTCGCCTATGACTGCCGCCGTCCCGAATTCTTCACCGACCAGCTCTATGCCGCCTTGAAGCTGATCGACCGCGGCACGCTGTCAGGATCGACCCGCGGCTCCATGCACGGCGAGGTCGGCCAGACCCAGTTCATGCCCAAGAATATTCTGGCCTACGGCACCGGCAATCTCGAAGTTGCTGCCAATGCGCTAAACTCGACGGCGAATTTCCTCAAAGCCCATGGTTGGCGCGCAGGAGCGGGATACCAGCCGGGCGAGCCGAATTTCGCTGCCATCGAGGCTTGGAATGCCGCTGGCGTCTATCAGAAGGCAATCGCGCTGATGGGCCGGCAGATCGACGAGGGCGGCGCCGCCGCAGCCTCGCGCTAGCTGGAGCATGATCCGGACCCGAAGGGCCGCGTTAGCGAAAAGTGTGCCGCGGTTTTTCGAAAAGATCATGCTGAAACAACAGCCTAAAGCGCGATGAGGATCTCATCGCGCTCGAGGTTGCTCAGCAAGGCGTGATGCGCCGACGCGAGAAAGTTGTTGCCATTGGGAACCGACGGCATGAGGTTTGCTTTGATCAAGTTCAGGGCTGGGCATGAGGAGACTCAACATGGCTACCCAGATCGTGATGGACCAGACGGGCGATACGCGCCACGAGTTTGATCCTGGCAACGCCGAAGCGCTGGCGCGAGCCGAACGGCGCTTTCGGGAGCTGACCGGAGCCGGCTTCACCGCCGCTCTTCGAACCGGGCCCGGCGAAGTCACCCGGATCCGATCGTTCGATCCGACCGCGCACGAAACGCTATTCTATCCCCGCCTGGTCGGCGGCTGATCTGAGCTGCTCATGATCGCGGCAGTTTGGCTCCGCGCGCCGGCGCGTGCGCGTCTGCATGCGCTGCGTGAACTCTATCGCCGCTTCTTCGGCGAGAACACGCCGGATGCCCGCGGCCGCCGGCTTCTGGCCGAATGGCTGACGCCGGCGCAGCGCGCGCAGTTCGAGCAGCACCGGTATTTCGACGTCGTCGGCTGCGACACCGGCAGGACCTATCGCATCCATTACGGCACGGCCGCCAATGTCCATGAGATCGACGGCGAAGGGCACGCGACGATGGGATGGTGCTTCGTCCCGTCAGGCTTCCTGGTGCCGGGCGACGTGATGCTGGCGCAGAAGATCGCGCTCGAGACGGACGAGAAGGGAGCGCTTGCGCTCGCCAACCGGTTTCCACCGGCGACGCATTCCGAGCACTTCTACCGGCGGCCTTTCTAGCGCCGGAGGAGCGAGGCGGTCAGGAGTGCGTGGTGCGGTAGGCGTCCAGCGCATGCGCCGCGAAGACGCCAATGCTGCAAAGCGCGAGCAGGGCTGAGATCAGCTCAATCATAGCTCGTCCCCCAGTAGCGGCTGGGCAACGAGGTTTTGGCAGCAGGAATATTCGTAGATCAGGTCCAGGATGAATTGCATGGTGGCCGTCCCTGTATTTGTTTTGACAACCACTTAACTGACCATCTGTTTCAGGCGTGTTTCGTCGCACCGGGAAAGGGGTTTCGCGCGGAACCCTGCGCTGGCTTGTGCGCTGCGGGCCCGCTATATCCCGCTATCGCTCACGGCATTTTAAGCCCTCTCTTCGGGGGACCGGCACATCATATTGCGAGGCAAAATCATGGCGCAGGTCGAGTGGTTCGACGATCTGACCGTCGGAATGCGGTTCAAGTCCCCCGAAGTTCTGGTCACCGAGGCCGACATCAAGCGCTTCGCCGCCGAGTTCGATCCGCAGCCGATGCATCTCGACCATGAGGCCGCCAAGACGACCCTGTTCAAGGGGCTTGCCGCCTCGGGATGGCACACGGCCGCGATCGCCATGAAGCTCGCGATCCAGACCCGCCCGTTCGGCCCGCATCCGCTGATTGGCGCCGGTGTCGATGGCCTACGCTGGACGGTCCCTGTGCGGCCCAATGACCGTCTGCATCTGGTCGGCGATGTCATGAGCCTGACGCCGTCCAAGTCGAAGCCGCAGGGTATCGCGCTGGTCAAATGGACCATGCTCAACCAGAACGGCGAGGAAGTTTACACCTTTACTCCCATCGCCATCGTACCGCGGCGGGACTCGCGTTGAATCATTCGGCGAGCCCCTGAACCGGCGCCGCGCTGATGTCGCTGCCGTGATGCGTCAGCGGCTTCATGCCGGTGACGGTTCTGAGCAGCACATAGAACACCGGCGTCAGGAACAGGCCGAACACGGTGACGCCGATCATGCCGGAGAACACCGCGACGCCCATGGCGCGCCGCATCTCCGAGCCTGCGCCCGTCGAGAGCACCAGCGGCAGCACGCCCATGATGAACGCCATCGACGTCATCAGGATCGGACGCAGCCGCAACCGGCTGGCTTCGATCGCAGCCCGGATCGGCGTACGCCCCGCAAATTCGAGCTCGCGCGCGAATTCGACGATCAGGATCGCGTTCTTGGCGGAGAGGCCGACGAGCACGATGAGGCCGATCTGGGTGAAGACGTTGTTGTCGCCCTTGGAGATCCAGACGCCGAACATCGCAGCGAGCAGGCCCATCGGCACGATCATGATGATCGAGAGCGGTAGGGTCAGGCTCTCATAGAGTGCGGCGAGCACCAGGAACACCAGCAGGATTGCCAGCGGGAATACCCAGATGCCTGAATTGCCGGCGATGAACTCCTGATAGGTCAGGTCGGTCCATTCGAAGGCAAAGCCGGGCGGCAGCACCTCCGCCGCGATCCGCGTCGCCGCCTCCTGCGCCTGGCCCGAGGAGAAGCCGGGCGCAGCCGCCGCGTTGATGTCGGACGACAGGAAACCGTTGTAGCGAATCGCGCGCTCCGGCCCCGCGCTCTGGCGGATCTTGAGCAGTGCCGACAGCGGCACCATGTCGCCGGAGGACGAGCGCACTTTCAACTGCCTGATGTCGTCGGCGCGCGCGCGGAACGGCGCGTCGGCTTGCACCCGGACGGAATAGGTGCGGCCGAACTTGTTGAAGTCGTTGACGTAGTAGGAGCCGAGGTAGATCTGCAGTGTGTTGAATACTTCAGTCACGGGCACGCCAAGCTGGAGCGCCTTGGTGCGGTCGATGTCGGCGAAGAGCTGGGGCACGTTGACCTGGAAGCTCGAGAACACGCCGGCGATCTCCGGTGCCTTCTGCATCGCCGCCATGAACGCCTTGGTCGCCTCGTTCAGCGCGTCATAGCCGAGGCCGGCGCGATCCTCGATCTGCAGCTTGAAGCCGCCGATGGTACCGAGGCCGTTGACCGGCGGCGGCGGGAACATGGCGATGAAGGCTTCCTGGATGCCGGCATATTTCTTGTTCAGCTCGGCTGCGATGGCGGGACCGCTGAGCGAGGAATCCTTGCGCTCGTCGAACGGCTTCAGCGTCGAGAACACGATGCCGGCATTGGAGGAGTTGGTGAAGCCGGAGATCGAGAGGCCTGGGAAGGCGACCGAGCTCTCGACACCGGGCTGGGTCAGCGCGATGTCGCTCATCTTGCGGATGACTTCTTCGGTCCGGTCGAGCGTTGCGCCATCGGGCAGGCGGGCGAAGCCGACCAGATATTGCTTGTCCTGGCCCGGCACGAAGCCGCTCGGCACCTGCTGGAACAGCAGAGCAGTGAGGCCGACCAGCGCCACATAGAGGCCCATCACCGCGGCCTTGCCCGAGATCACCTTGGTGACGGTGCCGCTGTAGCTCTCCGACGAGTAGGTGAACGCCCGATTGAAGCGGCGGAAGAACCAGCCAAGGCTCTTTTCCATGACGATCGTCAGCTTGTCCTTCGGTTCGTCATGGCCCTTGAGCAGCAGCGCCGAGAGCGCCGGCGACAGCGTCAACGAGTTGATGGCGGAGATGACCGTCGAAATCGCGATCGTCAGCGCGAACTGCTTGTAGAACTGTCCGGTCAGGCCGGAGATGAAGGCGAGCGGCACGAACACCGCGATCAGCACCAGCGCGATCGCTATGATCGGACCCGACACCTCTCGCATGGCCTGATAGGTGGCATCCCGCGGCGACAGCCCGGCCTCGATATTGCGCTCGACATTTTCGACCACGACGATGGCGTCGTCGACGACGATGCCGATCGCGAGCACGAGGCCGAACAGGCTGAGCGCGTTGATGGAGAAGCCGAATATGTGCATCACCGCAAAGGTGCCGACGATCGAGACCGGCACCGCCAGCAGCGGGATGATCGAGGCCCGCCAGGTCTGCAGGAACAGGATCACCACCAGCACGACCAGCGCGATCGCTTCCAGCAGCGTGTGGATCACCGCCTCGATCGAGGAGCGCACGAACTGGGTGGGATCGTAGACGATCTGGTAGGACACACCTTCCGGCATGTTCTTCTTGATCTCGGCCATGGTGGCGCGGACGTGATCGGAAATCTGCAGCGCGTTGGAGCCGGGCGCCTGGAAGATCGGGATTGCCACCGCCTGCTTGTTGTCGAGCAGCGAGCGCAGGCCGTATTCGGACGCGCCAAGCTCGATGCGTGCGACGTCGCGCAGCCGCACCACTTCGCCGCGTGCGCCGGTCTTGACCACGATGTCGCCGAACTGCTCCTCGTTTGCGAGCCGGCCTTCCGCATTGACCGAGAGCTGGAGATCGATGCCTTTGACGTTCGGGGAGGAGCCGACCACGCCGGCGGCGGCCTCGACGTTCTGCGCCTGGATCGCCTTGACGATGTCACTGGCGGTGAGCCCATGCTCGGCCGCCTTCTGCGGATCGACCCAGACCCGCATCGAATAGTCGCCGGCGCCATAGAGCTGGACGTCGCCGACGCCGTCGATCCGCGCCAGCCGGTCCTTGACGTTGAGCACGGCATAGTTGCGCAAATACGTCATGTCGTAGCGGCCGTTCGGCGACAAGAGATGCACGACCATGGTGAGGTCGGGCGACGATTTCTTGGTGATGATGCCGAGCTGGCGCACCACGGCCGGCAGGCGCGGCTCGGCCTGCTGCACGCGGTTCTGCACCAGCTGCGTCGCCTTGTCGGGGTCGGTGCCGAGACGGAACGTCACCGTCAGCGTCATGGCGCCATCGGTGGTCGCCTGGCTCGACATGTAGAGCATGTTCTCGACGCCGTTGATCTGCTCCTCGATCGGCGTCGCCACCGTCTCCGCGATGACCTTGGGGTTGGCGCCGGGATAGGTCGCGCGCACCACGACGGAGGGCGGCACCACGTCCGGGTATTCCGAGATCGGCATCGCGAACAGCGAGATCAGGCCGGCCAGGAAGATTAGGACCGACAACACGCCGGCGAAAATCGGACGGTCGATGAAGAACTTTGAGAGATTCATGGCTCTGCCCCTGGGCAATATCCTGCGCGCCTCCAGACAGCTCCACCGTCATTCCCGGGCGTGGGCGAAGCCCACGAACCCCGGAATCTGGAGGTGAAGCGAGCGGAGTTTCGTAACTGCTCGATCCCGGGTTCGCGCGATGCGCGCCCCGGGATGACGGAAAGCACTAACGTTGCACCACGTCCTGGTTGCTGTGGTTGGACGCCTGCTGCGGGCCTCGCGCGCCCATCTGTGCGATCTCCGTCTTGAGGAGGGCACCGGGACGCACGCGCTGCAGGCCGTTGACGACGATGCGGTCGCCGGACTTCAGGCCCGAGGTGACGATGCGAAGCCCGT
Organism: Bradyrhizobium sp. LMG 9283; assembly: GCF_045571415.1. NCBI lineage: Bacteria > Pseudomonadati > Pseudomonadota > Alphaproteobacteria > Hyphomicrobiales > Nitrobacteraceae > Bradyrhizobium > Bradyrhizobium sp. LMG 9283. Next base: position 5,282,844 of record NZ_CP120691.1, on the reverse strand, counting down.
CGACGGCGCCACCGAGGGTAACCGGCCGGTAGACGGCGCGATTGTCATCGCCGACCGCCATCACGAACTTCTTGTCCTGGTCGGTGCCGATCGCGCGCTCGTCGATCATCACCAGCGCCTGTTGCTTCGGCTGGCCCATGCGCACGCGGGCGAACTGGCCGGCGATGAGGCGCCCATCATCGTTGCCGAATACGGCGCGGACACGGATGGTGCCGCTCTGGCCGTTGACCTGGTTGTCGATGAGCTGGATGTGGCCTTTCGCCGACAGGCCGCCCGACGTCGTCATCTCGACCGGGATCTGGTCGAGCTTGCCGCGTTGGCCGGTGGCATCCGCGATCGAGTTCAGCGCGCGCAGCACCACCTCTTCATCCGCGTCGAACGAGGCGTAGATCGGATTGACCGAGACCAGCGAAGTCAGGACCGGGGACGCGGTGCCGGCGGCGACGAGATTGCCGACGGTGACCTCGATCTTGCCGACGCGGCCGTCCACGGGCGCGCGCACCTCGGTGTAGTCGAGATTGAGCTTTGCGGTCTGGAGCGTCGCCTCGGCCGCCTTGACGTTGGCGATGGCTTCACGATGGGCATTGTCGCGCTGATCGTAGTCGCGTCGGGTGACGACGGCGTTGCCGACGAGCTGCGCGCCGCGCTCGAGCTCGCTCTGGGTGAAAACGACGCGGGCTTTCGCGGCCTCGAGCTGGGCCGCAGCCTTGTCGACCTCGGCCGCATAAGGTGCCGGATCAATCTTGAACAGCACGTCGCCGGCCTTCACCAGCGCGCCTTCGGTGAAATTCGCCGACAGGATCGCACCCGCGACGCGCGGGCGGAGCTCGATGCGGTTGATGGCCTCGAGCCGGCCGGAGAAATCGTCCCACAACACGGTCTGCCGTGGCTCGATCATCGCGACGGTGACGGAGACAGCCTGTTCAGCCGCGGCCGCCGGTGCGGTCGCTTGCGCGGCATGAAAATAGCGGCCGGTCGCGATCGAGCCGGCCGCGGCGAGGGTGCCCACGATGGCAACGCCGCCCAGAAGGCGGCGGAAACGGCCGGTGCGGGAGGTATTTTGGGAGGGGTGCATTTGCGCGCTCCAGATATGTAGTGTTCGCTACAGATGTGGAGCTGGATACCGCAGCGCAAGATACTTATGTACCGTTCGCTAAGAAAATTGTAGCTGCATACCGCAAGAATTGGAAGACACTAGGAAAGTAGAATTAGAACAAATAGTTAGGATTCGGCGTTAAGCCTCAGGCAGAACGCGAATTCCGAGGAGGTAGCTACATGGGCATGGGACGCCCCCGCGAATTCGACGCCGACGTGGCGTTGGATCAGGCGATGGAAGTGTTTTGGCGCCATGGCTATGAGGGCGCGACGATCGCCCAGCTCACGGAGGCCATGGGCATCAATCCGCCCAGTCTCTACGCCTGCTTCGGCAACAAGGAAGGCCTGCTGAAGGCCGCGCTCGACCGCTACACCAAGCTGCGCGGCGCCTGGATGGACGAGGTGGTGGCAGCGCCGACCGCCCGCGCCGTCGCCGAGCGCATGCTGATGGGTATCGCCGACAAGCAGACCGATCCCGCCAATCCGCCGGGCTGCCTGCTCGTGCAAGGCGGCATCGCCTGCGGCACCGGCTCCGAGAACGTCCCCTTCGAGCTCGCCGCCCGCCGCGCCCAGAACGAGGACCAGCTCCGCGACCGTTTCATCCGCGCCAAGGCCGAGGGCGATCTGAAGGAGAGTTCGGATCCTGCCGCGCTCGCGCGCTATGTCTCGGCCGTGTCAGTCGGTATGGGCGTGATGGCGTCCTCAGGTGCGGATCGCGAAGCACTGCGGCAGGTCGCGAGCGTCGCCGTGCAGGCGGTCGAGGCACAGTCGGCTGACGGAACGTAGCTATCTCGCAGATTGCATTGCAGACAGCGCCGGCGGCGGGACGAAGCCGCCGAACTCGCGCCTGCTTCGGCAACAAGGAAGGCCTGCTGAAGGCCGCGCTCGACCGCTACACCAAGCTGCGCGGCGCCTGGATGGACGAGGTGGTGGCAGCGCCGACCGCCCGCGCCGTCGCCGAGCGCATGCTGATGGGTATCGCCGACAAGCAGACCGATCCCGCCAATCCGCCGCCGGGCTGCCTGCTCGTGCAAGGCGGCATCGCCTGCGGCACCGGCTCCGAGAACGTCCCCTTCGAGCTCGCCGCCCGCCGCGCCCAGAACGAGGACCAGCTCCGCGACCGTTTCATCCGCGCCAAGGCCGAGGGCGATCTGAAGGAGAGTTCGGATCCTGCCGCGCTCGCGCGCTATGTCTCGGCCGTGTCAGTCGGTATGGGCGTGATGGCGTCCTCAGGTGCGGATCGCGAAGCACTGCGGCAGGTCGCGAGCGTCGCCGTGCAGGCGGTCGAGGCACAGTCGGCTGACGGAACGTAGCTATCTCGCAGATTGCATTGCAGACAGCGCCGGCGGCGGGACGAAGCCGCCGAACTCGCGCTCGAGCAGTTCGGCCAGCGCGATCGTCGTGCGGTCCTCCAGATACGGCCCGATGATCTGCACGCCGATCGGCAGGCCCGAAGGCGCGCGCTCGATTGGCACGGCGGTCGCCGGGAGTCCGCAGGTCGAGGCGGGGTCTGCCCAGATGAAGCAGGCATCGGCGTAGTTGTAGAGCGTTCCATCGATATCGAGTTGCCTCGCGTCGAACGGCTCGGATTGATCGTGTGGAAAGGCCGGCACAGCAGCGGCCGGGTAGATCACCGCGTCGAAGTCGCGGAACAGCTCGTACCAGCGTTGCTGAAGCTGTAGGCGTGCCGCGTCGGTCGCGAGCCACTCGCGATGGATCATGCCCCAGCCGCGGGTGCGCTCGGCCTCCAGGCTGCGATCGTCGGGCGAGAGCACCGCGGCAACGCCTTGCGCCTCTGCGAGTGCGGCCGGTATCAGGCGCGGACTTCGCGCGGCGTTCAACAGCTTCATGTAGAGCCGCGCGGATTCGGCGAGGTCGGGCAGCGACGAACTTGAGCGCGCGACCCGTGCACCAAATCGCTCGAGCCGTTCCGCCAGTCGTCCGATGGCGGAACGCACGGCGTCACCCGTCGGCATCAGGGGGTGCGTATCGATCACGAGGATCCTGAAATCCCTGAGCTGCTCATGTCGAGCAGCCGGCAGCAAAAGGCGATAGCCGACGCCGTCGCGCATCTCGTCGGGGCCGGCAATCACGTCAAGCGACAATGCGAGGTCCGAGGCGGTGCGCGTCATCGGCCCGATGACGGCGAGATCGCCCTGGCCGGGGACGGGCGGTGCCGGTGGCAAGCTGTATCCGCGCAGCGGGACCAGGCCGAGGCTCGGCTTGTGTCCAAACACGCCGCAGAAATGCGCAGGGACCCGGATCGAGCCCCCGATGTCCGAGCCGATCGAGAGCGGACCGAAGCCCGCGGCCAGCGCGGCGCCCGATCCGCCCGAGGAGCCACCGGGCGAGCGGCCGAGATCCCATGGGTTGTTCGTCGTCCCGTGGATCTGGTTGTAGCTCTGGAAATCCCTGAGGCCGATCGGGATGTTGGTCTTGCCGATGATGACGGCGCCCGCCGCCTTCAACCGCGAGACGATAAGGGCGTCCTCCGCCGGTTGAAAATCCCTGAAATGCGGAAAGCCCCATGTCGTCGGCAGGCCGGCGACGTTGAACGGTTCTTTCAAGGTCGTGGGGATGCCGAGCAGCGGCCGCCGCTCGCCGCGGCCAAGCGCGGCATCGGCAGCGCGGGCGGCGTCTCTGGCGCGATCGAAATCGCGAACGATGATCGCGTTGATCTGCGGATCGAGCGCCTCGATGCGCGCGATGGTGTGCTCGAGCAACTCTGATGCCGATATCTTGCGAGCGTGCAGCGCGCTCAGAAGCGCGCTGATCGAGCCGTAATCCAAGTCAGCGACACCTGCGGCCGGTCCTCGCTGCATCACGATCTCCCTGTATTTCGCGGCCGGGATTCGAAACAGCGATGCCTTCCGAACGGTTAATGACGGCGGCTCGACGACGAATTCACAACTGGTGATCCCGCAATCCTGCGCCTGTTTTGCCCGACGTGTCAAACGTCCGCGCTGACAAGGTTCGCGCGGCGGCGGGATGGAAATTTTTCAATGATTTGTACTTTGCATGGGGTTGTTTTCGCATTTTTTTGTTGGCGCGCTCCCCAGCCATAGCATCAGCTGTCGGATTACGTATCACCACGGCACCTCCTAAGAGTTTCTACACACAGTTCTGGCACGCTCCGCGCGTCAATATCCGCAACCTGCATCGTCGCCTCTCATTGCGCGCACGAAAAGACGGAGCCTGCGGACATCGAGGGGGCGTAAGCCATGACTGCACTTGCTTCGGACGCCGGTCGCGCCAGGGGTGGGATCGTGCCGATCCTGTTGTGCGTCGTGCCCTTCAGCCAGATTCCGCTCGATGCCTATACGCCTGGCCTGCCGCAGATGGTGGTGGATCTCGCTGCCGACGCGGCGTCGATGCAGAACACTGTCACCGCCTACATGCTCGGGATGAGTCTGGCGCTGGTGCCGGTCGGCATCGCCTCCGATACGCTCGGCCGCCGCAACGTCCTGCTCGTAGGGCTGTCGGTGCTGATCGCGATGAGCATTGCCTGCGCGCTCGCCACCAGCGCCTCGCTGTTGCTGGGCTTGCGCTTCCTGCAAGGCATCGGCGGCTGCACTTGTCTCGTCGTCGCCTATGCGGTCGCCGCTGATTGCTTCCGCGGCCGCGAGCTCACCGCCATCTCCGGTCTGCTTGGCGCAGCATGGGGGCTTGCGCCGGTGCTGGCGCCGGCAGCCGGTGGCTTCATCGTCGAGCTGACCTCGTGGCGCGGCGTCTTCGTCGTCATCGCCATCGCCGCTGCGATCGTCGCCACGATCGTCGTATTTCTTCTGCCCGAAACCTTGCCGGCCGAGCGGCGCGCGCCGTTCGATCCGCGCCGCACCGCCGGCATTCTTCGTGAAACGCTTGTCCGTCCGGGCTTCCTCGCCTTTGTGCTGGTGTTTGCCGCAGCCGCCAGCGCGCAACTGGCGTTCGGCGTCGTCGCGCCGTTCTTCTACCAGACCGGTCTCGGCTATTCGGCGGCCATCTACGGCCTCGTCGCGCTCGGCCTTGGCGGCGTCAATCTCGCCGGCGAACTCGGCTGCGCGCATTTCGCGCGCTTCATGCCGGCCCGCATGTTGGGATTCGGTGCCTTCGCGCTGTTTCTTGCTGGTGCGGCGGTGTTGACCGTAACAGGCATGACCCTCGGACTCGATTTCATGTCGATCGCGATCGGCGGCGCGCTGGTGCTCGGCGGCTGCGGCGTTCTTTGCCCGATGATGTACGGCATGGCGCTCGGCCTGTTCGAGCGCGACCACGGCCTGATCGGCGGCCTCATCAGCGCGCTCTGCTATCTCGCGGTGAGCGGTGCCATGGCGATCGCGGCGGTGCTGCCCGAGGCGACGCAGGCGCCGATTGGATGGCTCTATCTCGGCCTCTGCACTGTTGCCGGCACGTTGCTTGCGATCTCGCTGCCCGCTGCGCGGCAGGCCACACAATCTTAAGGAAGGAAACAGTTCATGACCACCGTCGGCATTCGCGGCACGTTCTTCGACTTCGTCGACGATCCCTGGAAGCACATCGGCAACGAGCAGGCCTCCGCGCGCTTTCACCAGGATGGCCTCATGGTCGTCACTGACGGCGTGATCAAGGCGTTCGGCCCTTATGACAAGGTCTCCGCCGCGCATCCGGGTGTCGCGATCACCCATATCAAAGACCGCATCATCGTCCCCGGCTTCATCGACGGCCACATCCATCTGCCGCAGACCCGCGTGTTAGGAGCCTATGGCGAGCAGCTCCTGCCGTGGCTCCAGAAGTGGGTCTATCCGGAAGAGCTCAAATACCGGGATCGCAACTACGCGCGCGAGGGCGTGAAGCGTTTCCTCGACGCGCTGCTCGCGTCCGGCACCACTACCTGCCAAGCCTTCACGAGTTCCTCGCCTGTTTCAACCGAGGAATTGTTCGAGGAAGCGGCCCGCCGCAACATGCGCGTCATCGCGGGCCTCACCGGCATCGATCGCAACGCGCCGGCCGATTTCATCGATACCCCCGATAATTTCTATCGCGACAGCAAGCGGCTGATTGCGCAGTACCACAACAAGGGCCGCAACCTCTACGCCATCACGCCGCGCTTTGCCTTCGGCGCCTCACCGGAATTGCTGAGAGCGTGCCAGCGCCTCAAGCACGAGCACCCGGACTGCTGGGTCAACACCCACATCTCCGAAAACCCGGCCGAATGCAGCGGCGTGCTGGTCGAGCATCCGGACTGCCAGGACTATCTCGGCGTCTACGAGAAGTTTGATCTGGTCGGTCCAAAGTTCTCCGGCGGCCACGGCGTCTATCTCTCGAACAACGAGTTCCGTCGCATGTCGAAGAAGGGCGCGGCGGTGGTGTTCTGCCCGTGCTCGAACCTGTTCCTCGGCAGCGGCCTGTTCCGGCTTGGCCGCGCCACCGATCCTGAGCATCGCGTCAAGATGTCGTTCGGCACCGACGTCGGTGGCGGCAATCGCTTCTCCATGATCTCTGTGCTGGATGACGCCTACAAGGTCGGCATGTGCAACAACACGCTGCTCGACGGCAGCATCGATCCGGCGCGCAAGGACCTCGCCGAAGCCGAGCGCAACAAGCTCTCGCCCTATCGCGGCTTCTGGTCGATCACGCTCGGCGGGGCCGAAGGCCTCTACATCGACGACAAGCTCGGAAATTTCGAGCCTGGCAAAGAGGCCGATTTCGTGGCACTCGATCCGAACGGCGGGCAGGTCGCACAAGCGTGGCATCAGTCGCTGATCGCCGACGGCGCTGGCCCGCGCACGATGGATGAGGCCGCGAGCATGCTGTTTGCCGTCATGATGGTCGGCGACGATCGCTGCGTCGACGAGACCTGGGTGATGGGCAAGCGTCTCTACAAGAAGGGCTGAGGCGGACGTCTGCCAATGAGTGCATCTCCTGACACAGCCGGCCAGCCGGTCGCTCTCGTCATCCAGCGCCGCATTGCCGACGACGGCTTTGTTGCGTTCGCACGGTGGAACGGTGAGGTTGGCGAGGTGCTCAAGGCCTGGCCCGGCTTTCTCGGCCAGGAGGTGGTGCCGCCGCAGCCGCCCGCGCATGTGGATTGGGTGACGATCCTGCGCTTTGCGAGCCCAGCCGCCGCGCGCGCCTGGCTGCAGAGCGAGGTGCGGGCGAAGCTGATCGCCGAGGTTCAGCGCTTCTTTGTCGGTTCGGAGGACGTTCACATCCTGCCCGACACCGGCGTCCAGCGCGACAATGCGGTGTCCGCCGTCATCTCCTTCAAGGTCCCCGACGGGCTGGAGGACGCGTTCCTGAAATGGCAGCAGCGCATCCAGGCCGCCGAGGCCGAGTTCAAGGGATTTTTGCGTCACAAGATCGAGCGGCCGATTCCGGGACTGCATGACGAATGGATCATCATCCTGTCGTTCAACAGCGATGCCAATCTCAATGCGTGGCTCGACTCGCCCTTGCGACAAACGCTGCTCAAGGAGGGCGCGCGCTTCAACGCCGGCATGAACGTGAAGCGGGCGAGTTACGGCTTCAATTTCTGGTTCCCGGCCGGTAAAGCGCCGGCTCCGGAACAAGGGTCGGGCTTTATCTGGAAGAGCAACCTGATCGTTCTCCTGGTGCTCTATCCCGTGGTCTACCTCTGGGGTTATTTCATCAGCAGGCCGCTGATCGACAGCCATGGCGTGCCGATCTGGCTGTCGCTGTTCGTCGGCAATCTCGTCAGCACCCAGCTGCTCGGCTGGTGGCTCGTGCCGGCCGCCTTCAAGGCGCTCGACTGGTGGATGGCGCCGAAGGCGGCGATCAGTCGCCAGATCGCAGGCTACGCGCTGCTTGCCGCGCTCTACGCCGCGTCGATGGCCCTGTACGCGCTGCTGCTCACGTGGCATTGGGGGCGGTGAGGCCGGCCGGATGAGAGGCCTCGGCCAACTTCCGGATTCGTGACGACCATGTTCGCCCTGACATTTCTCGGGACATCGGCGAGCGTTCCCTCAGCGGAGCGCAACCATCCGGCGCTCCTCGTGGAAGCCGCAGGCAAGCGTGTCCTGATTGATTGCGGCGAGGGCACGCAGCGCCAGTTGCTGCGCAGCGGCGTCGGCTTTCGGCGGCTCGATCGCATCCTGCTGACGCACGCCCATCTCGACCACGTGCTCGGCATCCCCGGCCTGTTCTCGACCCTGGGCCTACGGCAGACCTCCGACGTGATGACAATTCACGGTGGGAAAGGCACGCTCGACATCGTCATCCGCATGCTCGCAGGCCTGTGGGGCGTGGGCAGGGCGCCGATCGCGGTGGAATTCGTAGCTCTGACCGAAGGGCAGGTCATCGACGCCGGCGACTTCACCATCGACTGCTTTCCGGTCCGCCACCGCGACACCGATAGCTTTGGTTTCGTCTTCAAGAGTCCCGCGCGGCGCCATCTTCGGGCCGATCGTCTCGCGGCGCTCGGTGTCCCGGACGGACCGATGCGCGGCGAGTTGGCTGCGGGCCGACCGATCGTGCTTGCCAACCGAACCATCGATCCGGAAGACGTCCTCAGCCCACCGAGCGGCGGCAGCAAGCTCGTCGTGATCGGCGACACCGAGACCACCGAGGGGCTGTCGCAATAGTTAGCCGACGCCGACATGATGGTGATCGAGGCGACCTTCCTCGATCGCGACGCGCCGACCGCGCGGAGTTACGGCCACCTTACCGCGGCAGAGGCGGCTTCCTTCGCGGCCGCGAATAACGTCGGGCAGCTCGTGCTGACCCATATGTCAGGGCGTTACGAAGACGAGGAGATCCTGGCGGAGGCGACAAGGATCTTTCCGAACAGCCGGATCGCCGCCGACTTCGACCGTCTCGTGATCTAGTCGCCGCGAGCGCGCTCAGCTCGACAATCCTGACTTGATTGCGATCTCCTGCGCCTGGCTCGTCACCTGCACCAGCCGCGGCAGCGCCTGATCGCGGAAGGCCGCCATGTCCATCCGCATCGCATCGACGGTGACGCTCAATCCGGCGATCACCAGACCCTGCGCGTCGAAGATCGGCGTTGCCAGCGTGCGCAGGCCATAGGCGTTCTCGCCGTCGGAGACGGCATGGCCCTTCTTCTTCACCTGATCGAGCCGGGCGAGCAGGGCGTCGAGGTCGGTGAGCGTTCGCTCCGACAGTTTTACACGGGGGCGCAACTCAAGCCGCGCGATCTGCTCATCGCGCGCCAGATGCGCCAGCATGACGTGGCCGAGCGCAGCGCTGTAGGCCGGGATGCGCGTTCCTGGCCGGCGATCCATCTTGTGGCGATCGAGGCCGGCACCGACGCGGGCAAGATAGATAACGTCGCCGCCGTCGAGGATGCCGAGCGAGGCAGCATCGCCTACCGCAGGCACGAGCTCGCGTAGCAGCGGCTCAACGATGGTCCGGAGCGATCCGTGCGACAGCACGGTGTAGCCGAGATCGAGGCAGGCAACGCCGAGGCGGAACCGGCGGCTCTGCGGAACCGCCTGGAGATATCCGAGCTCGATCAGGGTCTGGATCAGCCGGAATGCGGTCCCGCGATCGAGATCGGCCCGTGCGGCAATCTCACTCAGGGTGAGCTCGAAGGCCTCGTTGGTGAAACTCTTGAGCACGGCAAACGCCTTGCCGACGGAAGCGACGTAATTCTTTGGATTTTTCGGTGTGGCTTCAGGTTTACGCTTTGCGGCCCTGTTCTCAGCCTTTGCCATCCTCGAATGCCCGCCATGACAGCTGCCCTTGACGCGGCGGCAGCCTGATCTTACCAACGAGACAGATCATAACAAATGTTCGCATTCCGAACAATATCGATTTGACGATCGGAGGAAGTTTGTCGAAATCATCGCTGCACCCTCATGGCGTGTTCTCCGCCGCGTTGACGCCCCTCGACGCAGAGCTCGCCCCCGATCATGCGCGCTTCGTCGCGCATTGCCGTGACCTGCTGGACGAAGGCTGCGACGGCATCGCGCTGCTGGGCACCACCGGCGAGGCGAACTCCTTCTCCGCAGCCGAGCGCATGGCGCTGCTCGAGGCAGTGGTAGCCGCGGGCATCGCACCGCAGCGGCTTCTCCCCGGAACGGGCGTTGCCGCGCTCACCGAGACCATAGCGCTGACGCGTCACGCGCTCTCGGTCGGCGTGGACACCGCGGTGATGCTGCCGCCGTTCTACTACAAGGGCGTCAGCGACGACGGAATCTACGCGTCCTACAGCGAAGTCGTGCAGCGCATCGGCGATGCCAGGCTCAAGGTCGTGCTTTATCACATCCCGCAGATGTCAGCGCAGCCGATCTCGCATGCGCTGATCGAGCGGCTGCGCAAGGCCTATCCGGCGACCTTCACTGGTATCAAGGACTCCTCCGGCGACTTCGCCAACATGACCGCGATGGTCGAGCGTTTCCCCGGCTTTTCGGTACTCGTCGGGGCCGATCCACTGCTCTTGCCGCTGTTGCGCAAGGGCGGAGCAGGCTGCATCACGGCAACCTCCAATCTCGTCGCGCGCGACCTTGCCTATGTCTACAAGCATTTTCGCGACAGCGACGATGATGCGGCGCTCAAGGCGGCGCAGGCGCGCATCGTGAAGGCGCGCGAGCTGGTCTCGCGTTTCCCGCAGATGGCCTCGCTGAAGACGATCGTTGCCAAGCGAACCGGACATGCCGGATGGCAGCGCCTGCGGCCGCCGCTGGAATCCCTGCCGCCGGCCCAAGTGAAAGAGCTGCTTGCGGATGCTGCGGCATTCGGCGCCGCCACCGTCTAGATTCGGCCCCGGACGACGAGACGAACCGATGTCCGATTCTTTCCAGGATGCGTTGGCCGGGCTCGCCGCGATCGTCGGCGACAAGCATATCATCGCGTCCGGACCCGACCAGGAGCCTTATGTGGTGGATTGGCGCGGGCGCTATCACGGCCGTGCGGTCGCGGTGGTAAAGCCGGGCTCGACCGCCGAGGTCGTCGCCGTCGTGAAATTCTGCGCCACAAATCGGCTCGCGATCGTGCCGCAGGGCGGCAACACCGGCATGTGCGGGGCGGCGACGCCCGACGATCGCGCGGGCAATGTCGTGATCCGGCTCGACCGCATGCGGGCCGTGCGTGACGTCAGCCCGCTCGCCAACACGATCACGGTGGAAGCTGGCTGCATTCTCGCGGAGGTTCAGAACGCGGCGCGCGACGTCGATCGCTATTTTCCCCTGAGCCTCGGCGCCGAGGGCTCCTGCCAGATCGGCGGCAATATCTCGACCAATGCCGGCGGTACCGCCGTGCTGCGTTACGGTCCGACGCGCGATCTCGTGCTCGGGCTGGAGGTCGTCTTGCCTGATGGCCGCGTCTTCAATGGCCTGCGCGCACTGCGCAAGGACAATACGGGTTATGCGCTCAAGCAGCTCTTCATCGGCGCGGAGGGCACGCTCGGCATCGTCACCGCGGCAGTGCTGAAGCTGTTCGCGCCGCCGCGCAGCTCGGCCCTGGCGTTGTTGAAGCTGCAAGGCGTGGAGCAGGCGCTCGAGGTCATGCAGCGCCTGCGCGGCGCGGTCGGCGACCGGCTCGGCAGCCTCGAGATCATGTCGCGCTCGCAGATCGAGGCGATTGCCGCGACGGCGCCGCATGTTACCATTCCGTTCGAGCTGACGACACCGTGGTATCTGATCGTCGAGCTGACCGACACGCTCGCGGGCGTTGACCTCAATGAGCCGCTGGCCACGGTGCTCGCGGATGCCATGGAAGCCGGGCTCGCTGACGACGCCATATTGGCTTCCAATCTGACCCAGGCGAAGGCGATCTGGGCCGTTAGGCACAGCGTGTCCGAAGGCAACAAGCGCAGCGGCTATGTGGTGTCGCATGACAGCGTGGTGCCGCTGGAGCGCCAGGCGGCGTTCGTCAACAATGTTGAAGCCCGGATCAAGGCCGCTGTCCCGCATGCGAACGTCGTGATGCATGGCCATATCGGTGACGGCAACATCCACGTCGTGGCCCTGATTGATCGCGTGCATTGCCGGGATCCGGATGCGACGGCTAGGCTCGTGGCGCAAATCAACGAGATCGTCGACGACGAGACCGCGGCGCAGGGCGGGGCGATCAGTGCAGAGCACGGCATCGGCATCACCAATCGCGGCAGGCTTGCGCGGGTTGCCGATCCCCTCGATATCGAGCTGATGCGCGACATCAAACAATTGCTCGATCCGCATGGCCTGATGAATCCCGGCAAGATCTTTTCCGCGGGAGCGAGATGACGATGACGAGCGTCCGGCTGCTTGCTGACGATCTGACCGGTGCGCTCGACACCGCGGCGGAGTTCGTCGGCCTGTGCGGGCCGTTCGACGTCACTTGGCCGGAGGCACCCGGGACGTCCGGCTCCGGTAGCCTCGCAATCGACAGCGGTACCCGCGAGCGGTCGAAGGCCGAGAGCGTCCAGATCGTGGAACGGTTGGCGCCGCAGCTTGCGGGAGCGACGGTCGCCTACAAGAAGGTCGACAGCCTCCTGCGTGGTGCCTGGGCAGCCGAGCTCGGCGCCTGCCTGCGCAGCGGTCATTGGGCCTCCTGCGTGGTCGCGCCCGCCTTCGATTATCAGGGACGCCGCACCTCAGGCGGCCAGCAATTCGCACGCACGGTGCAAGGCGAGTGGCATCGGGTCGGCGACAATTTGCTGGATCAATTGAGACAGGACGGCATCGAAGCGCGGCGGGGACAGGCTGATACGCTGTCGCAAGGCGGTGTCCAGGTATTCGATGCCGAGAGCGACATTGACCTCGATCGTGTCGTCGAGATGGCACGGCGCATGCCCGGGCCCGTGCTGTGGTGCGGAAGCGGTGGATTGGCCGGCGCGCTGGCGCGCAGCCACCGTGCCGATGCGCCGAGCCAACTGAAGTTGCCGGTGCTGGGGCTGTTCGGCTCCGACCAACCGGCGACCGCCTCTCAGCTGGCTGAGTGCAGCGCAGCGACGATTGAGCTTGCGGAAGCTGAGGGCGCGACGCGCGTCCAGCGCAAGCTGGGCAACGATCGCGTCGCGATGGTCAAATTCTCTCTCGCCGAAGGCCTGTCACGCACTGAAGCGGCGCGGCGGATCGCGCACGAAATGGCGTCGCTGATCGCGGCGCTCGATCCGCCCGGCACGCTGATCGTCGCCGGCGGTGAGACCTTGAAGGCTGCATGCGTTGCCCTTGGCGCGCATGCCCTCCAGGTGACGGGACGTATCGTTCCCGGATTGCCGTGCTCGATCCTGCAAGGCGGGCGCTGGGCCGGCGTCGACGTCATCTCGAAATCCGGCGCATTCGGTCCCAGCGGGCTGTGGCGTGACCTGCTCCGGGACAATCATCTGCTCAGCATGGAGAGTCCGACATGACCTCTCGTCATCTTGCCATCACCATGGGCGATCCCGCCGGGATCGGGCCGGAGATCATCATCAAGGCGTGCGTCGGGCTGAAGGAGCGGATCGCGAAGGGCGATCTGCGCCTGCTCGTCATCGGCAGCGGCGCGGCGCTGGAAGGCACCAAGGCCGCGCTTGGCGCAGACCTTGCGATCCCGGAGGTGACGGCCGACGATCGCGAATGGCCCAATCTCTGCTACCTGCAAGCCGACGTTGAAGGCGATCCGATCAAGCCCGGCGTGCTCAGTGCGGATGGCGGTCGCTTTGCCTACAAGGCGATCGAGCAGGGCGTGCGCCTGACGCAGGCCGGCCGGACCGCGGCCATCGTCACCGCTCCGCTCAACAAGGAGGCCCTCAACAAGGCCGGCTATCATTTCCCTGGCCATACCGAGATGCTGGCGCATCTCACCGGTGTGCGCGGCTCGGTGATGCTGCTTGCTCATGGCAACATGCGCGTCAGCCATGTCTCGACCCATGTCGCGCTGGAGGACGTGCCGAAGCGCCTGACGCCGGAGCGGCTGCGCATGGTGATCGATCTCACCAACGACGCCTTGCGCCGGCTCGGCATTGCCAAGCCGAAGATCGCAATCGCCGCGCTCAATCCGCATGCCGGCGAGGGCGGCCTGTTCGGCAGACAAGATATCGACGTATCGGCCCCGACGATCGCGAAAGCGGTCGCCGATGGCCTCGACGTCGTCGGCCCGGTGCCGGGCGACACCATTTTCGTCAAGCTGCGTGCCGGCCAGTTCGATGCCGCGGTCGCGATGTATCACGACCAGGGGCACATCCCCGTCAAGCTGCTCGGCTTCCAGGTCGATCCGGCGACGGGCCGCTGGCAGGAGCTTTCCGGCGTCAACATCACGCTGGGCCTGCCGATCATCCGCACCTCGGTCGATCACGGCACCGCCTTCGACATCGCCGGCAAGGGCATTGCCAACGAGCACAGCCTGATCGAGGCCATCGATTACGCCGAGCAGCTCGCCGCGGGCGCCTCCGCCGCCAAATCATGAGATCGAGCGCACGATGACCAACGCCTTCACACCTATCGAAATCCAACGTCCCACCATCCTGGAATTTGGCAACGGCACGATTAGTGCCGCGGCGCGCTTCGCCGAGCGGATCGGCGCCAGGCGGCCGCTGGTGATCGCGGACCCGTTCAACGCGCGCCGTGTCGACACGCTGGCGCTGCCGGGGACGGTGAAAGTGTTCGGCGAGGTCAAGCCTGAGCCGGATCTGCCCAATCTCGAGAAGGCGGTGGCGATGGCGAAAGACGCCCAGCCCGATCTCGTCGTCGGCTTCGGCGGCGGCAGTGCGATGGATTTGGCCAAGCTGGTCGCGGTGATGTGCACGAACGAGGTGGCATTCGCCGACATCGTCGGGCCCGAAAAGGTGGCCGGACGCAACGTGGCACTGATGCAGATCCCGACCACATCGGGCACCGGCAGCGAGGCCGGCACCCGCGCACTGGTCACCGATCCCGTCAGCCAGAACAAGCAGGCAGTGCAGAGCCGCTTCATGCTGGCCGACATCGCCATCGTCGATCCGGACCTGACGATGACCGTGCCGAAGGAGGTGACTGCGGCGACCGGCGTCGACGCCTTGGCGCATTGCGTCGAGGCCTACACAAGCCGCAAGTCGCATCCGACGATCGACCTCTATGCGCTCGAAGGCGCACGGCTGGTCGGACGCTATCTCAAGCGCGCGGTCACCGATGGCAGCGACCGCGAGGCACGCGCCGGCCTGTCACTGGCCTCGCTTTATGGCGGCTATTGCCTCGGGCCGGTGAATACGACGGCGGGCCACGCCGTGGCCTATCCGCTCGGCACGCGCCATCACGTTGCGCACGGCCTCGCCTGCGCGGTGATCTTCCCGCACACGCTCGCTTTCAACATGCCGGCGGTGGAAGAGAAGACAGTCGCCGTGCTGGGTGCACTGGGGCTGCCGGAACGCAATGATCCCGAGCTTGCATTCGATGCCAGCTATGAGTTCTGCAAGGATCTCGGCATCGAGATGCAGCTGTCCGCGCTCGGCGTGCCCAGAAACGATCTCGGCGTGATGGCGGACGAGGCGCACGCGATTCGCCGCCTGCTCGACAACAGTCCGCGCGATTTGAGCCGGGATGCGATCCTCAACATGTACGAGGTCGCGTTCTAGTCGTCTCCCGCGGTCCGCGGCACCAATCAACAACACAGTGAAACAGAGGAAACTTCGATGAGATCGATGTGGCTTGCTCTTGCCTCAGTCATGCTGCTGGCGACGTCGCCGGCGAAAGCGCAGGATGGCTATCCGTCCAAGCAGGTGACGGTGATCGTCCCCTTCGCCGCCGGCGGCACGGCCGATATCTTCGCGCGTATGGTCTCGAACCATTTGCAGACGAAATTCGGCAAGCCCTTCGTGGTCGAGAATGTGGGCGGCGCGGGCTCGATCCTCGGCGTCACGCGGCTGGCGAAGTCGGCGCCTGACGGCATCACGCTCGGCCTTGCCAGCACCTCCGCGCTCGCGATCAATCCGTCGCTCTACGGCCCGAAGCTGGGTTACCAGCCGGACAACGATCTGGTACCGGTCGCCCAGATCAGCGTCGTGCCCAATGTGCTCGTGGTGAACCCCAACAAGATCAAGGCGCGCACCGTGCCGGAACTGATCGCCTATCTGAAGGCGAACCCCGACAAGGTCTCGTTCGGCTCCGCCGGCGTCGGCACCTCGCAGCATCTGGCCGGCGAACTGTTCCAGCAGATGACCGGCACCAAAATGGTGCACGTGCCCTACAAGGGGTCGAGCCAGATGCTGACGGACCTGCTCAGCGGCCAGATCGATCTCGCCTTCGACAATGTGCCGCTGCTGCTGCCGCAGGTGAAGACCGGCCAGCTCGCGATGCTGGCGACCGCAACGCCCAAGCGCGCCGACTTCGATCGCGAAGCCCCCGCGGTTGCCGAGTTCCTACCGGGCTTCGAGGCCGTGGCCTGGCACGGCTTCTTCGTCCCCGCGGGCACGCCGAAGTCGATCGTCGAAAAGCTCTCGGCCGAAATCCGCGCCTTCATGCGGCAGCCGGAGACGGTGCAGAAGATGGCCGAGCTTGGTGCGACCGCGGTCGCGGTGGATTCCGAGCCGTTCTCCGCCTACATCGTCTCCGAGACGGCGCGCTGGAAGAAGGTGATCGAGGCGGCGAACATCAAGCTGGATTAGGGAGCGAGGTCGTCTACAGAGCTTGGAATGCGACCGGGGCGGATCGCGGCTCGGCGTGGCCGCGATCCTACGTGTAACAACCATAGCGTGCGTATTAAGTGTGCGTCGATTGATTCAACCTGAAATTGACTTGTTCTTGAGCGGCCCGTATAACTCGGAAGTCGCCACTTTTGGGCGACGTTCTCAGACAGGAGCACGCAATGGGAAAACGTTCTGAACGGAAGCCCTCTAATCCGATGAGAGCTGCGGTCGGTATGGGCTACGGCGGAAATATGCCCGTCAAGATCGCCAAGCACCTGAAGAAGGGCGCGACAACGAACCGGCAGAAACCGGCGTCGAGTGTGGCGGCCAAGTAAGTCAAGCGCCGTGGGACGCAGCCTGGGTCATCCCAACATGTCTTAGCTGGGCTGCGTCGCGCTCGTGAGCGAGAGCGAAGAAGATGGAAACTGAAGCGGCGACCAGAACGCCTATCGTGGTCTTCCGGAAGGCACTGCTGAGTTCACCCGGGCCGCTTCGCGCCGACGCGTCCGCTTTGGGAACGCTGCCCACGGCCGCATTCCAGTACTGCGAAGCAATTCGGACGGCATCCTCCTTCGGCTGGTACATCTTTCCCCCGTGCGATATCCGGGCGTTATGGGACGGGACCCAGATCTTGCTGGCGAGGAACGGAGAATGGTGTCCGCTGGATGCGGTCCCCTATGATGTCGTGAGCGATGTTGACCCGACATTCATCGACTACTGGGGCAAGTTCGCGCCTCCGGATATGAAGAAGAATTGGCCCCCGCTCGTCACCGGGTTGTTTCATCCGGGCGTTTTGCAAATATGGTCGGGATTGCTGGTTACGACGGCAAAGGGTTGGGGGCTGAGTGTGGGCCCAACGTGCAATTTGCGCAGCTCCAGTGACTACGTCCCATATGAAGCAATCGTCGAGGCGAATAATTGTCGGCCTCTTTTCATCAACGTGCAGCTGATCACGACCGGCAGAGAGATCTTCATTTCCAGGAGCCGGCCATTGTTTCAAGTCAAGCCGGTGCATGAACGGTGCTTCTCGGACGAGACAATGCGCTGCGAAGAGCTGGACGGTATCGCATCCGTTGGGGATGCTGAAATGGGGATGAAGGAAGCGGACTGGAACGGATATCGTGCATCAGTCAGCTTGTTGTATGAGCCCGAGGCATTTTCGCCGGGGCGCTACGCGGTCGAACGACGGAAAAGCCGGAAACGAGAACAACCCAAGGTTGCCCGCTGATCGATGGCTGATGGTTAACTCGACCATGTGGCCGCGGGCTCACAACCCGCGGACCGATCAACTCGGGCCGCCGGGCCTGGAAGCCGCCGCTGCGAGGGTTGAAGGGCGACACCGTCAACAGGGATGTCTGCCTGATCGGGGAATCCTGCATCGGGGAAGGGGTCGAGTATTTCTCGCAATTCGAGACCTCGCTTGATCGTCTCCGGCAGGGCCTGATCAAGGACGGGCTTGCCGCCTTTGATCCCGCACCTCCGGCCCCCCGCCGTAGATCGTATGCAGCTTCAACCGGTAGGCTCGGTCATTGCGTACGGCGGTCGCGGTATTTTCGAGCTCCGATATCGGGAATGACGTCTGCACGAGGTCGTGTGCCACGAGCTGCAGGAGGTAGGTATACCCGGCCGGAATGTCGGAATTTTCCAGCGGGCCCTGGCCGCTCTCCCACACCGGCGCGACGCGCATGCGCCGGGCAAGGCGCTCCATCAAGCCGCGTAGCCGCGTCCTGTGCTGATTCCGATGATCTCGCCCGGGTGTACCGATTTGATCTCGCCCAGGATTCCGAGATGATCTCGCCCACCATTCCGATTTGATGTCGCCCGGGGCGCGAGGCGTTCTGGCTGTCTGGTTTCTGGCATCGGCGAAGCCGCGTGGTCAATCTTGAATCGCGGCTCGACGGGTTGGTTTTTCTGTTGCTCCTGCTGTGGGCATGTGGGCGACGCTCTTGCGTTGTCCAAGCGTAGCGGCATGTCCACAGCGCCACAGGCTCAAGCCTTTCGGTCGGGTTTGCGGGTTCGCCGCATGCTTTCGCCGTTGAGATCGATCCGGTGGGCGTTATGGACCAGGCGGTCGAGGACGGCGTCGGCGTAGGTGGGATCGCCGATCAGCGCGTGCCATTGATCGACCGGGAGCTGGCTGGTGACGATGGTGGAGCGGCGGCCGTAGCGGTCCTCGAGGATCTCCAGGAGGTCGTGGCGGGCGGCGGCGTCGAGCGGCTCGAGGCCCCAGTCGTCGAAGATGAGGAGATCGACGCGGCCAAGCGCGCGCAGCAGGCGGGAGTGGCGGCCGTCGCCGCGCGCCAAAGCGAGATCGGTGAACAGCCGCGGGACGCGCTGGTAGAGCACGGAGCGATTGTCACGGCAGGCCTTGTTGCCGAGCGCTGAGGCGAGCCAGCTCTTACCGACGCCGGAGGGCCCGCAGATCAGCAGGTTAGCGTGGTCATCGATCCAGCGGCCTTCGACCAGCTTCGTCAGCAGGCTGCGGTCGAGGCCGCGTGGAGTGCGGTAGTCGATGTCTTCGACGCAGGCCTCCTGGCGCAGCTTGGCGTATTGCAGCCGCTTCGACAGCCGCTTGTCGCGTCGTAATGACGCTTCGCGTTCGAGCAGCAGCGCAAGCCATTCGGCGTGGCCGAGGCTTGCGGCCTCGCCGCCGGCTTCGATGTCGGCGAAGGCCTTGGCCATGCCATGCAGGCCGAGCGCGTAGAGTTGATCGAGGGTCGGATGCGTGAGCAAGATGTGATCTCCTAATTGTAGTAGCGCGGCCCGCGGATGTTGGGATGAAGGATCGGCGCGTCGTCCGCGGAGCGCTTGGGTGAAGGACGCCGATCGAGATTGTTGGCAAGGATCGATTTGACCGAGCCGTACGTGCGCGCGCCAATATCGATCGCCCGCATGGCGGCGGCATCGAGCCGCTCGTGCCCGTAGGATCGGGCGAGCCGGATGATGCCGAGACAGGCGCGGAAGCCCTGTTCCGGATGCGCCCGCTCGTCGAGGATCAGGTCGCACAGCGCCGCGGTGGCCGGCCCGATCGAGGCGGCGTCCTTACGGATGCGCTCGATGGTCCAGCCAGCGTAGCGCCGATGACTGGAGGCCATATGCTCCGGCACGGTCGTGTGCTTGTGGTTGCCGCTCATGCGCTGATGCGCGGCGATCCGCTCACCCTTGTGGAAGATCTCGACGGTGCGAGCCGTGAAGCGCACCTCCACCTCGGCGCGGACGAAGCGATGCGGAACGCTGTAATAATGCGCCTCGACCTCGACGTGATAATCGATGCTGACCCGGCAGATCCGCCACTCGGCGAACTCGTAAGGGTTCTCCGGCAGGGCCTTCAGCGCTGGCCGGTCGATCTCCTCCAGCAGCTTGCGGCGGGTGACACCGAGCCGCCTAATCGGTCGCTCCTCGTTGAGCCGGATCATCAACTCGGCGATCGCCGCGTTGACGTCGGCGAGGCTGTGGAAGGTGCGGTGGCGCAGCCGCCCGAGCAGCCAGCGTTCGACCATCAGGACCGCCTGCTCGACCTTGGCCTTGTCCCGCGGCCGTCGCGGCCTGGCCGGCAGAATGGCGGTGCCGTAATGCGCCGCCATGTCGGCATAGCTGCGATTGATCCTGGGATCGTAGAGACAGGCTTTGATCACAGCGACTTTGGTGTTGTCCGGCACCAGCAGCGCCGGTACGCCGCCGATCGCCTCGAAGGCGCCGACGTGGCCGCTGATCCAATCGGCGAGCCCCTGCGTCCAGGTCGCCTGCGCGTAGGTGAAGCTCGATGCGCCGAGCACCGCGACGAAAATCTGCGCACTGCGCCGCTCGCCGGTGCGCCGGTCGATCACCACCGGGACGCCGTCGCCGGCATAGTCAACGAACAGCTTGTCGCCGGCCGCATGCGACTGGCGCATCGTCACCGACAGCCGGCCTTCCCAGGCGCGGTAGAGCTCGCAGAAACGCGAATAGCGATACCCGCCGGGCTCGCCCGCGATGTACTCCTCCCACAGGATCGACAGCGTCACGTGCTTGCGCCGGAGCTCGCGGTGCACCGCCGCCCAGTCCGGCTCGGCCTGCCGGCGATGGCCCCGCCGGGTGCCGGGACCGGCTCCCGCGCTGGCGAACAGCCGGGCTTCCAGCACAGCGTCGGTGATGGCGTCGGGCAATGGCCAGGTCAGCCCCGCCGCCTCGAACCGGTGGATCGTCAACCGCACCGTCGAAGGGGCTGTCCCCACCCGCCGCGCAATCTCGCGGGTCGGCATCCCGGCCGACTTCAATCTGATCACATCGCGCACATGGCGCATCGCAAACCTCTCCGTCGGCATCCAGGTCCCCCTTCGCAAAGCCGAAAGGCGGACCGTATCGGAGCCAGAAGAGGCCTCGTCACCCCGGGCGACATCATCCCGGAATGGTGGGCGAGATCATCTCGGAATGGCGGGCGAGATCAAATCGGAACGGTGGGCGAGATCATTCCGGAATGGTGGGCGACATCGAGCGGAATCAGCAGCGTCCTGCTCTCGTCCGATTTGAGCGGATCGCCGCCGTCGACCTTGAACCGCTGCTTTAGCGGCGGTGTATCCAGGTCGGACAGGAAATGCCGGAAGCCCGAAATGCCTTGGCAGAGTGGTTCGGGGGCGTCGGACGCCGTCGATCCCGCGTCTCGGATCGTGTCGCCGAGTTGCTCTCGCGCAATGGAGAAGCCGCTACCATGTCTGCCCCTCGTTGACCTCCAAAGTCACGAGCGATCCCATTTGCGGCAACGTGATTTGAACGTGAATCGGTTCCAGCACGAACGACGAGCTCCGATCCGTCGCCGGATCGGCCGGTGGTGAATGGCGCAAGCATGAGGGCAGGGCCGCCGGCCCCCGTGGCGTCAGATCCTTTCGGATTCACGCACTGTTCACGTTTCGCTTCGCTTCGCCCGCCCATGTTTCGTTCGTGACCGAAGGGTCGCGTAACTTGGCAAGGGAGAGGCGTATCATGACTGTCCTGCTGAGAAACACCTTCAAAGCCTGGATCGATCGCGCGCCCGGCGCGCCGCCCAAGCTGATCATGACGGGGGACGTGCGGGTGCCGACCAACGGCTGGCAAGCCCGGCTGACAAAGCGTTCGCCGCAGGGGATCAATCCGAAGGATCCTGATCCTCGACGTGAATGCACAGGAGCCGAGCGGCGAGCCCCAGCAGGAGATCACGACGATCCCGCTTCGCTACGAGGAAAGTCCGCCGCAGGACGAATACGGCCAGGTGATGATTGCGAACGGCAAAGGCGAGATCGTCGTCCATATCGGCCGCACGCATTGATGGTGTGCTCGGGCCGGGAATGGTCATATCCAATCCCGTGCACCGCTGAGATCACCGAGGTGAGCTTCCAGGCGCGGTGCCGCCACACGCGCTCCGCGCGTATTCCCGAAAAGGAGCAGCAAGACGTTTCGCTCGGGCGTGAACGCAGCGAGAACAAGCAACGATGTTCACAGAAGGGCTGGACCGCGAAGATCAGCGCGGCTATATGAGCGGCCTGCGAGCCGCTGATTTGCAAAATTTTCAGCCAGCCTTGCAAAGCTCCGAAGAAAGCTTAGCGATTTCAAGCACTTCGGTGGGGAATGGTGTAACGGTAGCACAACAGACTCTGACTCTGTTTGTCTTGGTTCGAATCCAGGTTCCCCAGCCAGAAACGGCACTTCTCCAAGATGCGGTTCCAAGTCCCTGAGCAGGATGGCGGGCTCATCGGCCGCCTCGCTGCTCGCGACGGTTTGCCTCACCTTACATTCGCATTTTCGGGTCGGATCGCAGCGCGGTGTATCGTCCTTGGGCCGCACAACCCAGGAGATCCCCTAATGCCCTATGTCGATGGTTTCGTTCTCGCCGTACCGAAGGACAAGATCGAGGCGTACAAGACGCTGGCGACGACCGCCTGCGCGATCTGGATGGAGCACGGCGCGCTCGATTATGTCGAATGCATCGGTGACGACGTTCCCTATGGAGAACTCACCTCGTTTCCGCGCGCGGTGATAGCGAAGGAGGATGAGGTCGTGGTGTTCTCCTGGATCGTGTACCGCGACCGAGAGACCCGCGATGCCGTCAACAAGAAGGTGATGGCGGACCCGCGCCTGAAGATGGAGGGCATGCCGTTCGACGGCAAGCGCATGATCTATGGCGGCTTCACGACGCTGCTCCGGGCGGGCGACATCGCGACCTGACGGTAGCCGTCACTTGATCTTGTCGTAAGCTGCCGCGAAATCGCCGAGCGGCATCGGGATCGCGATCGTCTCCTTGGCCATGTTCTGGAAGGAGACCTTCAGCTGCTTGCCCGACCGCAAGGCGGCGAGCAGATCCGCTGCGACCGGGGTCGAGGCGTAGCAGCCGCGGTTCTCGCAAGTCTGGATCTGGAGGTCGACCGTCTTGCCTTCGTCCACCTGGAGCTTGACGCCGACCGGTAGGTTGAGGCCGAGCGGCAATTGCAGCAGCGCGATCGGCGTGCGGGTGTCGGGCGCGATGCGGATGTTGATCAGGACGACGGTCTGGCCGGTCTTGGTCAGCACCGCGTTCTGCTCCATCGCGCATTCGAGCGGCGCATCGCGGCTCGCGCTGGTGCAGCGGACGATCCAGCCGGGCTGTCCGGAAGCGCTGTCGGCCTGTGCTTGCGTCGGGGCGGGCGCGGGCTGCGCGGCCGGTGCAGGAGGAGCGGTATTCCTCTTGGCGCCCTGCTGGGCAAACGCAGCACCGGCCGACAACAGGACAGCGGCGGCGAGGGCGACAAGTCTGGATTGCATGGGCATAGCGAAACCGCGTTGGCGTGAACCGGGGCCTCGCTGTAGCGTTGTGGATGCCTCGGCGCAAGCTTACTCGGCGGCTTCCTTGACTCTGCGGTGCTCGGGCGCCTCGGCGCCTTCGTCGCCCGAACGGCCCCAAGTGGAGAACCAGTTGTTGAGCTTGTCGAGATAGAGATAGACGACGGGCGTGGTGAACAGCGTCAGCGCCTGGCTGACGATCAGGCCGCCGACCATGGCATAGCCGAGTGGCTGGCGGATTTCGGCGCCGGTGCCGTGGCCGAGCATCAATGGTACGCCGCCGAGCAGCGCCGCCATCGTCGTCATCATGATCGGGCGGAATCGCAGCAGGGCGGCCTGGCGGATCGATTCCTCCGGCGTCTTGTGCTCGTCGCGCTCGGCGGCGATCGCGAAGTCGACCATCATGATGCCGTTCTTCTTCACGATGCCGATCAGCAGGATGATGCCGATCAGCGCGATCAGGCTGAAGTCGAAGCCGGCGGCCATCAGGATCGCGAGCGCACCGACGCCGGCCGACGGCAGCGTCGACAGAATCGTGATCGGATGGATGTAGCTCTCGTAGAGAATGCCGAGGATCAGATAGACCACGACGAGGGCGGCGAGGATCAAGAGCGGCACGGTGCCGAGCGACTGCTGGAACGCCTGCGCGGTGCCCTGGAAGCTCGAATTCAGTGTCGGTGGCGCACCGAGCTCGGCCATTGCCCGCTGCACGGCCTCCGTGGCTTGGCCGAGCGCCACACCTTGCGCGAGGTTGAAGCTGATCGTGATCGCCGGGAACTGGCCCTGGTGGCTGATCGAGAGCGGGCGGACCGGATCGGTGGTCCAGGTCGCGAAGGTCGACAGCGGCACCTGGTCGCCGGTCAGCGGCGATTTCAGATAGAGCTTGTTCAGGCTGTCGAGATTGCCTTGCATCTCCGGCAGGATCTCGAGGATCACCTTGTAGGTGTTGAGCTGGGTGAAATACTGTGTGACCTGCCGCTGTCCGAAGGCGTCGTACAGGGTGTCGTCGATCAGCTGCGGCTGGATGCCATAGCGCGAGGCGGTGTCGCGGTTGATCTTGAGTTGGACCGTGGTGCCCTGGGTCTGCTGGTCGGTGGCGACGTCGCGCAGCTCCGGCAGCGTCTGCATCTTGGCCAGGATTTTCGGCGCCCACTCGTTGAGCTCGGTGAGATCGGCATCCTGCAAGGTGAATTCGAACTGCGTGCGCGTCGGGCGGCCGCCGAGCCGGACGTCTTGGGCTGCCTGCATGTAGAGGCGGGCGCCCTCGACCTTGTCGAACTGCGGACGCAGGCGTGCGATGATCTGCTGTGCCGAGGCCTCGCGCTGGTCGCGAGGCTTTAGCGTGATGTACAGGGCGCCATTGTTGCCGGCGCGGCCGCTGCCGCCGATCGCCATGGCAACGCTGGCAACATCGGGATCGGCCATGATGATCTTGCCGAGCTGCTCCTGGCGTCTCATCATCTCCTTGAACGAAATGTCCTGCGAGGCTTCGGACGTGGCCGTGATCAGGCCGACGTCCTGCTGCGGGAAGAAGCCCTTCGGGATCAGCACGAACAGGTAGATCGACAGCCCGAGCGTGGCGAAGAAGATTGCGAGCGTGGTGCGCCGCCAGGCCAGAGCGTGATCGAGCACATATTCGTAGCCGCGCAGCATCCCGTCAAAGGCGCGCTCGCTCCATTGGTAGAAGCGGCCGTGGCGGACTTCGCCGTGAGCGCGCAGGAAGCGCGAGGCCATCATCGGCGTCAGCGTCAGCGACACGAACATCGAGACGAAGATCGTCATCGCCAGCACGACGGCGAACTCGCGGAACAGGCGCCCGATGATGCCGCCCATCAGCAGCAGGGGGATCAGCACCGCGACCAGCGAGATGCTGATCGAGAGGATGGTGAAGCCGATTTCCTTGGAGCCCCTGAAGGCGGCCGCGAGCGGGGTTTCGCCTTCCTCGATGTAACGAGTGATGTTCTCGAGCATCACGATGGCGTCGTCGACGACGAAACCGACCGCGATGGTGAGCGCCATCAGCGACAGATTGTCGAGCGAGTAGCCGGCCACCCACATCAAGGCGCACGCGCCCAGCAGCGCCAGTGGCACCGTGACCGTGGGAATGACCGTCGCCCAGAAGCTGCGCAGGAAAATGAAGATGACCATGACCACGAGCGCGATGGTCAGCAGCAGCGTGAACTGGACGTCCTCGACCGCGGCGCGGATGGTCGTGGTTCGGTCGCTGATCAGCTCGATCTTGATCGCGGGCGGGATCGCTGCAACGAGGCGGGGCAGGGTCGCCTTGATCCGGTCCACGGTCTCGATGACGTTGGCGCCCGGCTGCTTGAAGATCACCAGGAACACGCCGCGCTTGCCATTGGCCCAGGCCGCCTGCTTGGCGTCTTCAGCGGCGCTGACCGCTTGGCCGATGTCGCGAATCCGCAACGGACCGCCATTGCGATAGGCGATAATGACGTCGTTCCAGTCCTTCGAGTGGGTGAGCTGGTCGTTGGCGTAGATCGTGTAGGCGCGTTTTTCGCCGTCGATATTGCCCTTGGGGCTGTCGACCGTGGTGATCGCGATCTGGCTGCGCACGTCTTCCAGCGACAGGCCCTTGGCGACGAGTTTCGCCGGGTCGACCTGGACGCGGATGGCGGGTTTCTGCTGTCCGCCGATGAAGACCTGTGCGACGCCCGAGAGCTGGCTGATCTGCTGAGCAAGCTGGGCGTCGACCGCGTCGCTGACGCTGGTCAGCGGCAGCGTCTCTGATGTCGCCGACAGCAGCAGGATGGGCGCGTCGGCGGGGTTGACCTTGCGATAGGTCGGTGGCGAAGGCAGGTTTTTCGGCAACTGGCCGCTGGCGGCGTTGATGGCGCCCTGCACGTCGTTCGCGGCGCCGTCGATGCTGCGGTTGAGGTCGAACTGGATGGTGATCGACGCCGTGCCCAGATAGCTCGTCGAGGTCATCTGCGCGATGCCCGGAATCTGGGCGAATTGCCGCTCGAGCGGCTGCGCCACCGACGAAGCCATCGTTTCGGGGCTGCCGCCGGGCAGGTTGGCGGTGATCTGGATGGTCGGAAAGTCCACCTGCGGCAGGGGCGCAACCGGAAGCAGGGGATAGGCGACGAGACCGATGAACAGAATGCCAGCCATCAGCAGCGAGGTGCCGATGGGATATCGGATGAAAGGTGCCGAAATCCCGCCCCCAATCATTCCTGTCGCACCTTGTTCTGGGCGGGATCCGAGCTTGCCACCGCCGTCGACACAAGGCTTCCGGGCTGGACCTTGAACTGACCGCCAACGATCACCTGCTGGCCCGGGCTCAAGCCTTCCTCGATGACCGATCGCCCGTCGATGCCATAGCTGACCTTGATCTTGTGCACCTCGGCCTTGTTGTCCTGATTGACCGTATAGGCGTAGAGTCCGTTGGTGGAATGCTGGACCGCGTCATCCGGAACCACGGTCGCATCCTTCAGCGTTCGCAACAGGAGCCGCGTCGAGATCGATTGGCCCGGCCACAGCGTGTGGTCCTTGTTGTCGAACACCGCCTTGAGCCGGATCGTCCCGCTGGTCGTGTCGACCTGGTTGTTGATGACCGCGAGCTTGCCCTCGGCCAGCGTCTTCTTGCCGTCGGTCGTGAAGGCGATCACCTTGAGCGCGCCGGCTTTCTGGCCCTCGCTGATATAGGGGAGCTGGTCTTCCGGCGCCGTGAAGATCACCGAGATCGGCTCGACCTGCGAGATCGTGACGATGCCCGTCTGCGTCGAGGCGTTCACGATATTACCGATGTCGACCTGGCGCAGACCGGCGACACCGGTAATCGGTGCCTTGATCTGGGTGTAATCGAGCTGGGTCTGGGCGTTGGCGATCGCGGCTTCGTCGGCGGCGATCTGGGCGGTGAGCTGGGCGACGGTGGAGCGCTGGGTATCCACCCGCTGTGCGGTCGCGAATTCGCCGAGCCTCATGGCGCGCTGAAGTTCGAGATTGGCGTTGGCCAGACTAGCCTCGTCCTGCGCCTTCTTGGCCTTCGCCTGGTCAAGCGCGGCTTGATAGGGACGGGGGTCGATCGAGACGAGGAGATCGCCCTGCTTGACGATCTGGCCCTCTTTGAATTCGAGCCTATCGATCTGGCCATCCACACGGGTTCGGACCTGGACCGTATTGAAACCCTGAACCGTGCCCAGACCGGTGAGGTACACCGGAAAGTCCGTCTTCTGGACCGGCGCAATGCTGACGGGGACGGCGGAGGGGCGAGGCGGGCCTTTTTGTGCGGTTTGGGTATTTCCAGCCTGGGACGAGCCGAACTTCTGCCAACTATAGTAACCCGCGGAGACCACGGCCGCGATGATCAGAAGCCAGAGGATCGGCCGGGACTTTTTCATATCGTCTCGTGTCGGCTCGTGTGCCCTCAGCTATGAATAATAGGGCAATCGTAGAGTTCCGTCGCGATGTATAATACACGCCAAGTTCCAGTGTAAACAGCACTATCGGTTCAGAATCCTAAACAATTGGAAAGCTTTGCACCCCCTGGGCAGCGGTCTGGCGCGGCGGTGTGCAGTGCTGCATTTTCCCGGCGCGACCGATCGGCGTGCCGGTCTCGTGCAGCACCCAAGAGGGTGTGCTCATGCCGAATTGGTCTCGCGCCAGCCGTGGTTCGGATCAGTCGCAAGAACTGTTCTAAGTCGGGTGGAGACCGTTTCGGTTGTCAGGCATTTCGGCATCGTCCATATCGGCGCCGCCATAAATGGAGCGCAGGATGGACGAGCTGAACGGCAAGCTGATCGCATGTCAGATTCTGATCACGGGATTGATCGCGCGTGTCGCCAACGAGCAGCGCGATCCCTTGCGCTTCCTCACCGACTTTCGCGACGAGATCAAAGCCGTCGTCAACGGCATCAACATCGCCGGCATGGACAGTACCGATCGCGTGCGCGCCGTCGCGCAGAAGACAGTCGACGAATTGTTCTCGCTGATGAAGCCGCCGAGCAGCGACTGAAGCCGTTAGCATCACCGCCGATTTCGCGGCATTTCTCGCGTACGTTTTAGAACGAGTCCAATCTATCTTTAGAACCGTTTCAAACTTCAGTTTAGAATCGTTTTGATCTGGACTTATTCAAGCGTTCTCGCGGCTTGCGCGCATTGACCCACTATTTTGCCGCCGATACCAACAGCCCAATTCGCTCGTCGAAGTGAGTGAGCGAACATGAAGATGGGGCGTGTTGTAATGGGGCAGGTGGTCGCACCGAAGTCGTTGCGTTCGGTGACAGCGTTCGATCCGATGGATGAGAGGTCCGCGGGCGTTTCCGGCAAAAAGGTTTCAGCGGTCGCGAGCTTGATCGCGGTGGCATCGGTGTCGAGCGGCGCGCAGGCGCAGCAGTCGAACCTGCCGCCGGTGACGGTCGATGCTCCGGTCGAGCGTCCGCGTCCGGCGGCCTCGAAGCCTTCACCTGAGCAGGTCCGTGCCCGCAACGCGCTTCGCCGCGCCGCGCAGCGCCAGCAGGCGGCACAGACAGCCCCCACCACGCCGTCCGGCGCTCCCGACGGCAATCCCTACGCCGATCCGGCAGCGCCCTACAAGATCGATCACGTCCAGGCCGGCGGCAAATTTCCGGAGAAGATGCTGAACACGCCGAAGACCATCACGGTGCTCAGCAAGGAAGTGCTCGAGGACAAGAACGCCACGACGCTGAAGGAGATCGGGCGCTCGACCGCGGGCGTGACGCTCGGCTCGGGCGAGGGCGGCAACGCGTTCGGCGACCGCTTCTTCATCCGCGGCTTCGATGCGCGCAACGACGTCTTCATCGACGGAATCCGCGATCCCGCGGTTTCCATCCGCGAGAACTTCTTCACCGAGCAGATCGAGATTCTGCGCGGACCGGCATCCTCTTATGCCGGCCGCGGCACCGCCGGCGGCGCCATCAACATCGTCACCAAGCAGGCCGGCGACGTCAACTTCAAGCGGATGGACAGCGAGTTTGGTACCGACATGACCAAGCGCGTCACGCTCGACGTCAACCAGGTCATCGATCCGACCTTCTCGGTGCGCACCGGCGGCCTGTTCCAGGACGCCAACGTCGCCGGACGCAACTACGTCACCGACAATCGCTGGGGCAGCTTCATCTCGACCAAGTACACCCCGACCAACGACATCAAGATCACGACGAACTACGTCCATACCGATCTCAGCGGCTATCCCGATTTCGGCGTGCCCTACTACAAGCAGGGCAACGTGCCGGTGACCTCCGCGGGCATTCCGCGTGGAAACTGGTACGGCTTCCTCAACCGCGACTTCCAGACTGCGCGGCAGGATTTCGGCACCGGCACGATCGAGTACAAGGTCAACGAGGCGATCACGCTGACCAGCAAGGTGCGCGGCGAGCACTCGCTGCTCAACTATATCGGCACGCTGCCGCAGAACCCGATCACGACGAGCCCCAATCCACTGCTCTGGACCACAACGGCGAGCGCGCAGAGCCGCTACCAGAACGTCGACGTGTGGGCCAATCAGAACGAGGCCACGTTCAAGCTCGACACGGGCGGTGTCAGGCACACTGCGGTGTTCGGCGTCGAATATTCGAACGAGAACATCTCGATCGACCGCTATGCCGGGCTCGCATCGGAACTGTCCGGCTCCGCCTTCACCAGCAATGGTGCCGTGACGGGGGTCAATCTCTACTCACCTCAGTACACCTACATTCCTTTCGGTATACCGTCGTTGCTTGGAAATCCGACGCGCTACGGCGTCAACACCAGCAGCGTGTATGTCATGGATACCGCGAACTGGCAGGACACGATCATCGTGAACGGCGGCGTCCGCTACGACGGCTATAGCCAGAGCGCGTCGAACAACTCGAGCTATGTGAAGCAGAATGCCGATCTGGTGAACTACAACGTCGGTGTGGTCTACAAGCCGATGTCGATCGGCAGCGTCTATGCGGCCTATGCGACCTCGGCCAATCCGTTCGGCTCGGAGCTTGACGCGACCGCCACCGACTACGGCGGTGTTCCCCCCAACTCGACCCTCTTGCTTGGGCCCGAGCGCAACAAGGCTATCGAGCTCGGCACCAAATGGGAGCTTGCGGATCGCCACTTGCTGGTGACCGGTGCGCTGTTCCAAACCACCAAGGACAACGCGCGCGAGACCGTCAACGGCCTGCTTACATCGGGTGCAGCCTACAGGATCCAGGGCATCGACATCGAAGCCGAGGGTAAGATCACCGATCGCTGGAGCATCTTCGGCGGACTCGTGCTGATGCAGTCGAAGGTCACGCAGAGCGGCGTTGCTTCGAATCTCGGACTGCAACTCGCCAATGTTGCCCACCAGTCGTTCAGCATGCTCACCAAGTACAAGTTCGATGACGGTTGGGAGCTTGGCGGCCAGGCGGTGTATCGCTCCAAGGTCTATGGCGGCACGTTCGCGGCAAACACCAACGAACTGCCGAGCTATTGGCGTTTCGATGCGTTCGTCGAGAAGAAGATCGACCAGAACTGGACCATGAAGTTCTATGCGCAGAACCTGACCAACAAGCTCTATTACGACTCGTTCTATCGCAGCAACGTGCCGTTCGTCGCGGTTGCGCCGGGACGGGCTTTCTACGTCGTGACGACAGCGAAGTTCTGATCATGCTGACGTGTCTGCCTGGCGTTCTCAGCAAGGATGATGTGGCGGATTTCCGCCGCATCATGGACGCCAGCGAATGGGAGGACGGCCGCTCCACCGCCGGCGCGCAGTCGGCGATGGTCAAGCGCAACGAGCAATTGCCGCCGGACAGCGAGGTCGCGCGCAAGCTCGGCAACCGCATCATCTCGGCGCTGACGTCGAACCCGCGCTTCATCGCGGCGGCGATCCCGCTCCAGATCTTCCCGCCGCTGTTCAACCGCTATGCGGCCGATAGCGGCCACCATTTCGGCCTGCACGTCGACAATGCGATCCGCGGCGACCGCCTGACCGGCCTTCGCATCCGCACGGACCTGTCGGTCACGCTGTTCCTCGCCGAGCCGGAGGAGTACGACGGTGGCGAACTTGTGATCGAGGACACCTACGGCTCGCACGAAGTCAAGTTGCCAGCCGGGGACTGCGTGCTCTATCCCTCGACCAGCCTCCATCTGGTCACCCCCGTGACCAGGGGGACGCGGGTTGCGTCTTTCTTCTGGCTTCAGAGCATGATACGGGACGATCAAGCCCGGAGCATGATCTTTGACCTCGACACCGCGATACAGGCGCTGGTGGAACGGCTCGGGCGTGACGATCCCGAAACGGTCAAATTGACGGGTATCTATCACAACCTCATTCGCTACTGGGCCGAAGTATGAAGACCACAACTTTCCAAACCAGTCTTGCCGCAGCCGTCCTTTTGGCGGCCGCCTGGCTCGCATCGCCCGTTTCTGCCCAGACACAGACCTCGCCGGCACCGGCCCAATCGGCGGCTCAGCCGTCTGCGGCCAGCCCGGCTCCGGCCGCGCCGGCGGCTACCGCGCCTGCTGCCCCAGCGCCTTCGGCGTCGACGGCAACCGTTCCGGGTGCGCCGACCGCGGCCCCCGCCGCCACCGTTTCCACGACCGCAAAGCCCGACGGGGCGGGCGTCGCGCCGGCCATGAAGGAATTGTCGCCCTGGGTGATGTTCATGTCGGCGGACGTCATCGTGAAGGCTGTGATGATCGGGCTCGCGTTCGCATCGCTGATGACCTGGACCGTCTTCATCGCCAAATCGATCGAACTTTCGGTCGCCTCCAGCAAGCTTCGTTCGGCACTGAAGAAGATTGCCGAGGCGCGCTCCCTCGCCGAAGCGCAGATGGCGCTCGGCAGCAAGGAGGGCATCCTGCCGTCCTTTCTCGTGGCTGCGCTGCGTGAGGCGCGGATGTCGGCCGGCTTGTCCAGCGATGCCGGCATCAAGGAGCGCGCAGCCTCGAGCTTCTCTGAAATCGTGCGCGCGGAACAGCGGCGGATCCGCATCGGCATGGGCGTGCTTGCGACCATTGGCTCGACCTCGCCCTTCGTCGGCCTGTTCGGCACGGTCTGGGGCATCATGAACAGCTTCATCGGCATCTCGAAGTCGCAGACCACGAACCTCGCCGTGGTCGCGCCCGGTATCGCCGAAGCGCTGCTCGCCACCGCGATCGGTCTCGTCGCCGCGATTCCCGCGGTCATCATCTACAATCACTTCTCGCGCGTGACGAAGGGCTATCTCGAGCTCGTCAGCCGCGCCTCGGGCGCGGCGGCGCGGCTGCTCTCGCGCGATCTCGACCGCAGCCACGGCAGCGTGCATTCGCGCGCGGCGGAGTAGACCATGGCCGTTTCGCTCGCAGACAATGATGACGACGACGACTTCTCGGAAACGCATGACATCAACGTCACGCCGTTCATCGATGTCATCCTGGTGCTGCTGATCATCTTCATGGTCGCCGCGCCGCTCTCCACGGTCGACCTGCCGATCGATCTGCCGACGTCGAGCGCCACGCCGCAGAAGAAGCCGGACAAGCCGACTTATCTGAGCATCAAGCCCGATCTGACGCTCGCGATCGGAGAGAACCCGGTTCACCGGGCGGAGTTGATCGGAACCCTCGACGGCCTGTCCGACATGAGCAAGGACAAGTATGTCTTCCTGCGCGCCGATCGTTCGGTCCCTTATGGCGAGTTGATGGGCGTCATGGAGCTCTTGCGCTCAGGCGGCTATACGCGGGTGAAACTGGTCGCGCTGGAAGGTGCGCCGGGGGCGCCTGCGGCCGGCGCCGCTCAGCCTTAAGAAGGCGCAACGATGTCGCACGAACCGAGACCATCCCGGAAGCTCTGGATTTTGGCAGCAGTAGCGGCGCTCGCGCTTCATCTGGGCGGTGCAGCGCTCGCGCTGGCTCATTTGCGCACCGACGATGACGGCGACGGCCTTGGTGCGGCCGGCGCCGAGTTCGCCGTGGAGATGGCCTCGCCCAAAGCGCCCGATACCGATCTGCCGCCCGGGCCCGATAGCGAGGCGATGCAGGAGCAGCAGGCGCTTCCCGAGCAGAAGGCCGAGACCAAGGAGACGGAGCTTCCGAAGGACCAGTCGCAGGAGGTCGAGGATCCTGACCGCGTCGTGACCGAGAACAACACGAAGAAGCCAACGGAAGACGATCCGAAGATTCAAGCTGTCGAGACTCCCGCTGCCGAGGCATCGCCGAAGTCGGTTGCAACGGCGCGGCAGACGCTCGATGAAGACGCGCGCGAAGCCGAGAAAGCCTTGGCACCGGTGCTGGGGCTCGGCAAGGACATCCTGAAGATCACGGCCGACTGGAACCGCAAGATCAGCGCGCACCTCGCGGCTCACAAGGTCAATCCGGAGGGCAAGCAGCCCAACAACCAGAAGGTCAAGGTGAGCTTCGCGATCAACCGGAAGGGCAACGTGCTGTCGGTTGATGTCGTGGAGTCGTCGGGGGATACAGCCTACGATGCGGCGGCGGTCTCAATCGTTCGCAAATCCGATCCCATCCCGCAGCCGCCAGCCGGATTGACTGACGACCGGTTCGAACGGACCGTGGACATCATCTTCACGCCGCCTGACGCCAAGAAAAAGAAGAAGACGGCTCAGCGCCAGTAGAGCCGGATCCCGACATAGACCACGACCAGGCAGGCGAAGATCAGCGCGACCGGGAGCGGCCGTTTCTGGGGGCCGGCGAATGCCGCCGCCCCGAAGGAGGTGGCCTTCTTCGGCTTCGGTGGCGGGCGGCGGAAGGCGGTAACATTGTCCGCGGCCGGCTCCGCCTGGCGGGGGCGGACGTCGGGAGGCGTACCCGCACCGCCCATCTCGGCATAATAGGCCTTGTAGATCGCGCCGATGGTGGCTTCGGTTGCCTCGCCCTCGCTCATCTGCGCCAGCAGGTTCTGGTAGCTCGCCAGGAACTCCTGGGCCTCCGCCGGCAGCGCGGACGCGCCGTTGAGTTTGGCCATCATCTTCCAGGTGGCAAAATCGGCGCGGGCGCGGGTGTCGGCGCGTCGCGCGATCAGCATATCGGCAGCTTTGACCAAGTTGGCCTCTGGCCCTTCGGCGTGGATTCGAATGTTACGTTCAACTACGCATTGCCGGTCAGGAGGAGAACAGCCTGAATCACATAACCGGTCAACGTCCGCAGTATTGCTGAAATAACATCAAGATTTAGACCGAACTGGGAACCCGCAAGCGGCAGCAGGATCAACAGGCCGATCAGGATCAGCATGCCGAATGGCTCGAGCCGGGCCAGCGGCGCGGCGAGGGGGCGGGGCAACAGCCCGACCGCAACGCGCCCGCCATCGAGCGGCGGGATCGGCATCATGTTGAACACGGCCAGGATCGCGTTGATCACGAGGGCATTCTTGAGATTGTCCGCGACCCATTTCGCCGAGCTCGCAGGCACCACGGGCAGCGCATGAAAGGCGAGGGCCGCGGCCAGCGCCAGCAGGATGTTGGTGACGGGCCCGGCCAGCGCCACCCAGACCATGTCGAGCCTGGGGTTGTTCAGCTTGCGGAAGTTCACCGGCACCGGCTTGGCATAGCCGAACAGGAATGGCGAATGCGCAAATAGCAGCATCGCGGGCAGGATCAAGGTACCGAACGGGTCGATATGCCTGACAGGGTTGAAGCTGACGCGGCCGAGCTGCGAGGCCGTGTTGTCCCCGAGCCGGTCCGCGACGAAGGCGTGCGCTGCCTCGTGAAAAGTGATGGCGAGCACGAGGGGAAGGACCCAGACGGAGAGATCATAAATGGAAATATTCACCAGCTCATCCGTTCCGGTTCGGCCCGCGCTCTGCAAAGCAGGCCGTATAGGGCCACAACTGTTTACGATCCACCTTATATGGCGCTTAATTCCGAAATTGCCCGCTGCAAATGATCCGCCAGCAGTGCCGCCGGACGCGACAGGTTGCGCGCGCGGTGGAGGCGGATGTCCGCGGCCGGCAGCGGCGGCAGGCCGTCGCGCGCCGATAGGACGCGCAGGCGAGGGGGCAGGGTGCCCGCCTTCACGACCGTGATCGCGAGGCCCTGTGCCGCGATCGCTTCCACCGCGGCGAGGCTCCGGCTGACGAAGGCGAGCCGCCACGGGCGGCCGGCGGCATTGAGGGCCTCAGTGGCCCATTGCCGGAACAGACAGCCCGGCGGGTAGAGCGCGACGGACAGCGTATCCTGTGGCGCGGCGGCTGAATATGACGCGGCTGCGGCCCAGACCGCCTGCTCCCGCCGCAGCAGTTCGCCGCCGCCATGTCCTTCCGGATGCATGGCAATGACAAGGTCGTAGGCGTCGCCGAGCCGGGCTGGCATCGTGGCGGTTAGCCCGGTCAAGATCTCGACCCGGATCTCCGGACGGCTTGTGGCAAAGTGCGCCAGCAAAGGCGGAATGACGGTCGTGCCGTAGTCGTCCATCACCCCGAGGCGGACCACGGCTTCGCGCTTGCGCGTGCGGAGCGCATCGACCGCCTCTGTATTGAGGTCGAGAAGCCGCTTCGCATAGCCAAGCAGTTCCTGACCTGCCGCACTCAGCGCCACGCCCGATCGCGTACGGTGAAACAGCCTGACATCCAGCCGTTCTTCGAGGCGCCTGATCTGGAGGCTCATCGCCGATTGGGTGCGATTGAGTATCGCGGCCGCGCGCGTGAACGACCGATGCTCGGCAACAGCGAGGAAGGCCTTCAGCAGGTCGGGGTCGAGATCGGGTGCGGTCATGACGAAAACTTATCCTAGCATGACGGAAATTCCATTCCCCGTTTCGGCGCGCCTCCTATGCTGCTCGCAAAACCGTTGGGAGGAGTCGTGGGCGAGATCCTTGGCGTCTTTGCCGCCGTGTTGTCGAGCGCGCTGGGCGGGACCTCCATCGGTGCCACGCGCTATCTTGTGGGGAGCATCGATCCGCTCGCGATCGGCTCATTCCGCTTCGGCATCGGCTTTTTCCTGCTGCTGCCGCTGACGCTGCTGCGCGGGGATCGTTGGCCGAAGCGAGGGGACTGGGCCGCCGCCGTCGGACTCGGCATTTTGTTCTTCGCGCTGTTCCCGATTCTGTTCAACGCAGCGCTGATCTTCACGACCGCCGCGCGCGGCGCGCTTGCTTTGTCGACGCTTCCGCTGTTGTCGCTCGTGATCGGGGCCGTTCTCGGCGCCGAAGCCCTGACCTGGCGCAAGTCCATCGGCGTCGTGATCGCGACGTTTGGCGTTGCGCTCGCGCTGCTCTCTGACCTCGCCTCGGCGCCAACAGGCGCCTGGCGCGGCGATCTCCTGATGATGGCGGCTGCGCTGTGCATGGCGCT
This sequence comes from Bradyrhizobium sp. LMG 9283, assembly GCF_045571415.1. NCBI lineage: Bacteria > Pseudomonadati > Pseudomonadota > Alphaproteobacteria > Hyphomicrobiales > Nitrobacteraceae > Bradyrhizobium > Bradyrhizobium sp. LMG 9283. Next base: position 5,246,257 of record NZ_CP120691.1, on the reverse strand, counting down.
GTACGGCATCTGGTCGAAGCCGCTGATCCGGCGCTCCAGTCCGATCGCCTTTACGACCATGAGCATGGCGGCGGGCGCGGCCTGCCTCATTCTGCTCTCGTATATCCGCGGTAGTTTTGCGCCTGTCGCTGGGTTCGGCATGCCACAGTGGCTGGGCGCCCTCTATCTGGGTGCCTTCGGTGCGGCGCTGACCTTCTATCTCTGGGCCTTCGCGCTGGAGCGGACGACGCCGACACGCGTCGCGATCTCCGTGACGGTCAATCCGATCACGGCATCGCTGGTCGGCGCCTGGCTGCTGAACGAACCACTACGCTGGAATTTGGCGGTCGGTATCGTCGCGGTGTTTGCCGGAATCTGGATCGCGACGACAACGGGACGACGCGCTCAGGTGGCGAGCGCGTCTGCGTCACACCAGACCTGACGTCACGCCGGGATTGTCATCTGATGCTGCGTCAGGCCATCATCGAGCTTCACCCAGGCGAGCTTTTCCGACACCCAGATGTGCTCGGTCGGCGCGAAGGCATTGCGATCGTCGAAAGTGGCGAGGGCGACGCCCGCCAGCGTGCCGTTGCGCCGCCAGGCGAACAGGCGCGTGCCGCAACGCTTGCAGAACACGCGGTCGATGTTCTCGGACGACGCGTAGCGGGCGGTCTCGCCCTCGACGGTCAGCGCGCGCTGGTCGAATTGCGCGCGAGCAAAATAGGGCGAGCCCATCGCCTTCTGGCAGATGCGGCAATGGCAGATGCGGACGTTGAGCGGCTCGCCCTCCGCCTTGAACCGCACTGCGCCGCACAGGCATCCGCCTTCCCGGATCATGACGTCCTCAATAGGTTGCGCGCCCGCCGGAAATATCGAAGACGGCGCCGGTCGAGAACGTGCAATCCTCGGATGCAAGCCAGCTCACCATCGCGGCGAGCTCTTCCACCAGCACGAAGCGCCCCTTCGGGATCTTCGACAGCATGAAGTCGATATGCTGCTGCGTCATCTGATCGAAGATCGCCGTCTTCGCTGCCGCCGGCGTCACAGCGTTGACGAGGATGTCATGGGCGGCGAGCTCCTTGCCGAGCGACTTCGTCAGCGCGATCAGGCCGGCCTTGGAGGCCGAATAGTGCGAAGCGTTCGGGTTGCCTTCCTTGCCGGCGATCGAGGCGATGTTCACGATGCGCCCGTATTTCTGCTTGAGCATTTCGGGCACAATCGCCTTGCAGCAGATGAAGGGGCCGTCGAGGTTGATGCGCAGAACTTTCCGCCATTCCTCCAGATCGGTCTCCCAGACCGGCTTGTTGACGCCGGCGATGCCGGCATTGTTGACGAGGATGTCGATCTTGCCGAAGGCGGCGAGCGTCGCATCGCGCGCGGTCTCCACGGCGGTCGTGTCGGTGACGTCGACCTTGAAGACTTTGCTCTCGCCGCCGATTTCCTTTGCGGTCTTCTCGGCCAGCGTGGCATCGAAATCCCAGATCGCGACCTTGGCGCCGGAGGCGACAAAACGCTCGGCGATGGCGCGGCCAAAGCCCTGCGCGCCGCCCGTGACGACAGCGACGCGGCCGTTGAGATCGATCTTGTTCATGCCGGGGCCCTTGGCGTCAGAGCATGTAGCCGCCGTCGACGACGAGGTCGACGCCGGTGGTGAAGGCGCTCTCGTCGCTGCCGAGATAGACCGCCATCGCCGCGATCTCCTCGGCCGTGCCGAGCCGGCCCATCTTCTGGCGGGAGATGAACATCTCCTTGCCCTGGGGTCCTTGCGCCGCGGCGCGGTCGAGCATCGAAGGCGTCTCGACGGTGCCGGGGCAGATCGAGTTGCAGCGGATGCCCTTGGTGATGAAGTCGAGCGCGACCGCGCGCGACAGCAGCGACACTGCCGCCTTCGACGAGCTGTAAACGTAGCGGTTCGCCGGCGGCCTCAAGGCCGCGCAGGACGAGATGTTGACGATGCTGCCGCCGCCGCCCGCAATCATGTCGGGCAGGAAGGCCTTGATGGTCCGGTGCATCGACTTGACGTTGAGGTCGAAGGAGAAGTCGAAATCCTCTTCCGAGCATTCCAGGATGGTGCCGTGGTGCACGAAGCCCGCCGCATTGAGCAGGATGTCGATCTTGCCGACGCGCTTGGCGAAGGCGTTGACGTCGGCGGTGTTGCGCACGTCGAGCTTGGCGACTTCGGTGATGCCGTCCTTGGTCAGGCTCGCGATGCCGGCTTCGTTGATGTCGGTGGCGATGACGGTTGCGCCTTCACGCGCGAATGCGATCGCGCAAGCGCGCCCGATGCCTGCTGCCGCTGCCGTGACGACGGCGCGCTTTCCCTTGAGGCGGTCTGCCATATTGTTGTTCTCCTCACCTTAAATCTGAATGCCGTAGCCCGGATGAGCGCGCAAGCGCGACATCCGGGAACGGAATGTCCCGGGTGTCGCTTCGCTCACCCGGGCTACGTGTGCCTAGTTCAGTGATTATCGCGCGCTACGCCAAACGTGCCGGCGACGTTCTGGTATCGCGTGGCGAGTTCCATGCAGGCGCCGGTCGACTGCTGGCCGACGGTGTTGCGGTAGATCTCTTGCCACGGCGTCTGGTTCGGCGGATGCTTGAAGCCGCCATTGGCCTTCAGCTCGGCGTGGCGCTTCTTCAGCTCCTCGTCCGAGATCAGGATGTTGGCGCTGCCCTTGTTGAGGTCGATGCGCACATTGTCGCCGGTCCTCAGGATCGCGAGGCCTCCATTGGCGGCGGCTTCCGGCGAAGCATTGAGGATCGAGGGCGAGCCCGAGGTGCCGGACTGACGGCCGTCGCCGATGCAGGGCAGGGACAGGATGCCGCGTTTGATCAAGGCTGCCGGCGGCTGCATGTTCACGACCTCGGCGCCGCCGGGATAGCCGATCGGGCCGGTGCCGCGGATGAACAGCACGCAGCGCTCGTCGATGTCGAGCGCGGGATCGTCGATCCTCTCGTGGTAGTCCTCCGGACCCTCGAACACGATGGCGCGGCCCTCGAAGGCGTTCGGGTCCTTCGGGTTGCTGAGATAGCGATTGCGGAATTCCTTGGAGATCACGCTGGTCTTCATGATCGCGGAATCGAACAGGTTGCCCTTCAGCACCAGGAAGCCGGCATCCTTCACCAGCGGCTTGTCGTAGGCCCAGATCACGTCATTATCGGGCTCCGGCGCAGTCTTGCAGTTCTCGCCGATGCCGCGGCCGTTGACCGTGATCGCATCCTCATGGATGCGCTTATGCTTCATCAGCTCGCGCACCACGGCGGGCACGCCGCCGGCGCGGTGGAATTCCTCTCCGAGATAAAACCCGGCCGGCTGCATGTTGACCAAGAGCGGCACGTCGTGTCCGAATTTCTGCCAGTCCTCGATCGACAGCTCGACGCCGATGTGGCGGGCGAGGGCGTTGATGTGGATCGGCGCGTTGGTCGAACCGCCAATCGCCGAGTTGATCACGATGCAGTTCTCGAACGCCTTGCGGGTCAGGATGTCCGAGGGTTTCAAATCCTCCCAGACCATCTCGACGATGCGCTTGCCGGTCTCGTAGGCGATCTGGCCACGCTCGCGATAGGGGGCGGGGATCGCCGCGCAGCCCGGCAGCGAGAAGCCGAGCGCTTCGGCAAGCCCGTTCATGGTCGAGGCGGTGCCCATGGTGTTGCAATGGCCGACCGAGGGCGCCGAGGAGGCCACGATCTCCATGAACTCTTCATAATTGATCTCGCCGGCCGCGAGTCGCTCGCGCGATTTCCAGACGATGGTGCCGGAGCCGGTGCGTTCGCCATTGTGCCAGCCGTTCAGCATCGGGCCGCCCGACAGCACGATCGCGGGCAGGTTCACGGTGGCCGCCGCCATCATGCAGGCCGGTGTGGTCTTGTCGCAACCGGTGGTGAGCACCACGCCGTCGAGCGGATAGCCGTAAAGGATCTCGACCAGGCCGAGGTAAGCGAGGTTGCGGTCGAGCGCCGCGGTCGGGCGCTTGCCGGTCTCCTGAATCGGGTGGGTGGGGAACTCCATCGCGATGCCACCGGCCTCGCGGATGCCTTCGCGGACGCGGTGCGCGAGCTCGATGTGGTGGCGGTTGCAGGGAGAGAGGTCGTTGCCGGTCTGGGCGATGCCGATGATCGGCTTGCCGGATTGAAGCTCGGCGCGGGTGAGGCCGTAGTTCAGGTAGCGCTCCATATAGAGCGCGGTCATGCCCGGATTATGCGGGTTGTTGAACCATTCCTGCGAGCGAAGGTGGCGGCGAGTACCGTTGCTGCCGGCGGCATGCCCATTGGTTGGTTTCTTTGTCATTGGTTTCTCCTGCAATGCAAACGCACTGGCGTCCGTCTCATGATGTCGGCAAGTGCGACACCTAACGGCGCGAGCGAAGATTTGCCTTCCCGCTGGCGGGTCGTTTCCTCACGACTCCGATACTAGTCGTGGCTACTTGGTAACGCTATCATTTTGTTCGCGGCACCCGCGCCGGAAACGGCTGGCCTGCCGTCCGAACGTCGCGCCGACGAGCTTTGCCGCTCGATCACCTTGAAGCCGAGATCGAGCACCGGCTGCTCCGGGCGCCGGCCCTCGATCGCCTCGATGAGCATGGTGGCCGCGGTCTTCCCCATCTCGTAACGGTTGGTGCGGACGCTGGTGAGGGTGGGGACGGCGGAGGCCATGAATTCGAGGTCGTTGAAGCCGACGATCGCGATCTGCCCGGGGACCACGATCTCCCGGCGGCGGCATTCGAACAGCACGCCGAGCGCGAGGTCGTCATTGGCGCAGAACACCGCATCGATGTCGGGCTCCCGCGCCAGGAGATCGGTGAACAGCGCTCCGCCGAGCGTCACCGAAGTCGGTGTGGCCGTCGTGACGACGAGGCGCTGATCGAACAGTGCGGCGTCTTTCATCGCCGAGACATATCCGTCCAGCCGCCGCTGCACCCTGGGGTCCATGCGTGCGCCGACGAAGCCGATCTTGCGGTGACCTTGTTCGAACAGGTGCGCAACCGCTGCGCGGGCTGCATCATAGTGCGAAAAGCCGATCATCATGTCGACCGGATCCGGGCCGATCTCCATGATCTGCACGATCGGGCAGTCCGCGGCTTCCAACATCGCGCGGGACTCCGCGGTCTGATCGATGCCGGTGACGATCAGCCCGGCCGGCTTCTGCGCCAGAAACAGGCGCAGCAACTTCTCTTCCTGGAGAATGCTGTAGCGCGTGTTGGACAACTGGATCGAGTAACGGCTGCCTTCGGACGCGTCATAGATGCCGCGCAGAACGTCCGAGAACACATTATTGGTGAGAGAGGGGATCAATACACCGATGACTTCGGTGCGTTGCGAGGCGAGTGCTCGTGCGGCAAGGTTGGGCACATAGCCGAGCTCCTTGGCGGCGCTCTCGACTCGCGTCCGCTTGGCGACCGACAGGGCCTCCGGGTTGCGGAAGAAGCGGGACGCGGTAATCGGGCTGACGCCGGCGAGCTCCGCCACTTCGGCCAGCCGGATTTTGCCTGACTTGGTGCGTTTTCGACCCATTTGCTGCTCTTAACACAGTCAGTCCCGCAAACAAAGGAACGTTGACAGCGCTACCAGCAACGACTAACCAAAGACAAATTGCCAAAACCGCACAAACTACCGACAATGTCGCCCGTTAAGATCGGGCTTCGTTCGGTGAAGTCTGAAAACAAGACGGTCGCGGCGCTAGGAGGCGCCGTGGACTTTCGAGGAGGGAACTAGATGTCGTCTGTGCAAATCCGCGACGTGCGGAAATCGTTCGGCAATTTTGAGGTCCTGCACGGCGTGACGATTCCGATCGAGGACGGCCAGTTCGTCGTCCTGGTTGGCCCCTCCGGCTGCGGCAAGTCGACGCTTCTGCGCATGCTCGCCGGCCTTGAGAACATCACCTCCGGCACGATCTCGATCGGCGACCGCGTCGTCAACAATGTCCAGCCCAAGGAGCGGGACATTGCGATGGTGTTCCAGAACTACGCGCTCTATCCGCACATGACGGTGGCCGACAACATGGGCTTCTCGCTCAAGTTGCGGAATGCCAGCACCGACGAGATCAACAAGCGCGTCAAGCGCGCCGCCGAGATCCTTGCGCTGTCGCCGCTGCTCGACCGCTATCCGCGCCAGCTTTCCGGCGGCCAGCGCCAGCGCGTCGCCATGGGCCGTGCCATCGTGCGCGATCCGCAGGTCTTCCTGTTCGACGAGCCCTTGTCGAACCTCGATGCCAAGCTGCGCGTCGCCATGCGCACCGAGATCAAGGAACTGCACCAGCGGCTGAAGACGACGACGGTCTACGTCACCCACGACCAGATCGAGGCCATGACCATGGCCGACAAGATCGTCGTCATGCATGACGGCATCGTCGAGCAGATGGGTACGCCGCTCGAGCTCTACGACAAGCCCGACAACCAGTTCGTCGCCGGCTTCATCGGCTCGCCCGCGATGAACTTCCTCAAGGGCCATGTGCGCGTCAACGGCGTTGCCACCTTCGAGGGGCCGAACGGCGTCAAGCTGCCGCTCAAGACCGCGCCGACGGCGTCGGACGGCCGTCCCGCCGTCTATGGCGTGCGGCCCGAGCATTTCACCATCGCTGACGACGGTGCCGAGGCCGAGATCATCGTGGTCGAGCCGACCGGCTCGGAGACGCAGGTGTTCGCAAAGCTTGGCGGCGAGCAGGTCGTCGCGGTCTTCCGCGAGCGTCACCAGTTCAATCCGGGCGACAAGGTGCGGCTGAAGCCCGACCCCTCGCTGGTACATCTGTTCGACGATGCGACGGGCAAGCGAATGAACGCCTAGCGCATAAGACGACAAGGCATAAGACAACAAAAAGCATCACAGGGAGGACGACATGCAAGACTTTACCCGCCGGTCTCTGCTTCAAGGCGGCACGGCTTTGGCTGCGACCGGCATGCTGACCGGGCCGGCACTGTTCGACTTCGCCAAGGCCTGGGCGCAGAGCGCGCCCTGGAAGGCGGAGCCCGGTGCCAAGCTGACCGTGATGCGATGGAAGCGCTTCGTGCCGGCGGAAGACGACGCGTTCAACGCGATGGTGGCGGCGTTCAAGGCAGCGACCGGCACCGAGATGAACGTATTCAGCGAATCCTTCGAGGACGTGCAGCCAAAGGCCTCGGTTGCGGCCAATACCGGCTCCGGGCTCGATCTCGCCTGGGGCCTGCACACGCTGCCGCAGCTCTTCCCCACCAAAGTGCTGAAGATGAACGACGTCGCCGATTATCTCGGCAAGAAATACGGCGGCTGGACCGATGCGGCCGCCAAGACCTGCAAGCTCGGCAACGACTGGCTCGGCATTCCCGTCGCCACCAACGGCGGCTACATGACCTACCGCAAGTCGGCGCTCGACAAGGCCGGCTTCAAGGAATTCCCGAAGGACTTCCCCGGCTTCCTCGAGATGTGCAAGGCCCTGAAGGCGAACAATACGCCCGCCGGCTTCGCGCTCGGTCATGCCTCGGGCGACGGCAATTCGTGGCTGCACTGGGTCCTGTGGGGGCACGGCGCCTACACGGTCGACCAGAACGATAAGATCATCATCAATTCGCCGGAGACGGCGAAGGCGCTGGAATATTGCAAGTCGCTGTACGACAACTTCATCCCGGGCACGGCGTCCTGGAACGACTCCTCCAACAACAAGGCGTTCCTCGCCGGCGAGCTCTATTGCACGGCGAACGGCATCTCGATCTACGTCGCCGCCAAGACCGATCCGAGCAAAAAAGAGCTGACCGAAGACACCTATCATGCGCTCTGGCCGGTCGGGCCGGTCGGCAAGCCGACCGAGCTGCAGCTGGCGCTGCCGATTCTCGCCTTCAACTTCACCAAATATCCAAACGCAGCGAAGGCCTTCGTTGCCTTCATGCTGGAGAAGGAGAACTACGAGAAGTGGCTGGACGGCGCGCAGGGCTATCTGACGCAGACCTTGAATGCGTATGAGACGGCGCCGATCTGGAAGGCCGATCCCAAGAACGAGGTGTTCTCGCAGGCCTCCAAGCGCACCCTGCCGGCGTCCGGCATCGGCACGGTGGGCGAGAAGGCGGCAACCGCAATCGCCGACTTCATTGTCGTCGACATGTTCGCCAACTACTGCACCGGCGCCAAGGACGCGAAGGGCGCGATGGCGGAAGCCGAGCGCCAGCTGAAGCGCATCTATCGCTGACAGTCACAGAGCGGGCGGCAGTCTCGCCGCCCGCTCGTCAACATTTCGATCAGGGATATCGGGCATGGCTGATGTCGCAATTCCCCGGGCCAAGCCTCAGATGAGCGAGGACAGCGCCTGGACCCAGCTCAAACACAATCGCAACTGGCTCGGCTTCTGGTTCATGTTGCCGGCCATGGCGTTCCTGATCTTCTTCCTGGCCTATCCGCTGGGGCTCGGCATCTGGCTGTCCTTCACGGACACCCGCATCGGCAGGGTCGGGCACTTCGTCGCCACCGAGAACTATGAGTGGCTGTGGGACGATTCCATCTTCTGGCTATCGGTGTTCAACACGCTGCTCTACACCTTCGTCGCCAGCGCCTTCAAATTCGGCATCGGCCTCTATCTTGCGCTGCTATTGAACGAGAACATGCCGTTCAAGGCGATGCTGCGCGCGATGGTGCTGATCCCCTTCATCGTGCCGACGGTCCTCTCGGCGTTAGCCTTCTGGTGGATCTTCGACTCGCAATTTTCGATCATTTCCTGGTCGCTGAAACATCTCGGACTGATCAGCCAGAATATCAACTTCCTCGGCGATACCACTTGGGCCAGAATTTGCGTTATCTTCGCCAACATCTGGCGTGGTGTTCCGTTCGTAGCGATCACGCTGCTCGCGGGGCTGCAGACCGTCTCGCCGTCGCTCTATGAAGCCGCAACGTTGGATGGCGCAACGCGCTGGCAGAATTTCCGCTACATCACCTATCCGCTGTTGACGCCGATCATCGCTGTCGTCATGACCTTCTCGGTGCTGTTCACCTTCACCGATTTCCAGCTGATCTGGGCGATGACACGTGGCGGTCCGGTCAACGCGACGCATCTGATGGCGACTCTGTCTTATCAGCGCGCGATCATTGCGGGGCAGCTGGGTGAGGGTGCCGCGATCTCCAGCGCCATGATTCCTTTCCTGCTCGCGGCCATCATGATTTCGTGGTTCGGATTGCAGCGCCGCAAGTGGCAGCAGGGAGAAAGCAATGACTGACCTGCCCACCAGATCCATCGATCTCAAGGCCGTATTGTCCGCCTCGTCGCCGACGGCCGATCACAGCGAGGGCATGAGCTATCTGCAGTCGGTGCCGCGCAGGATCGTTACGCTCTATCTGCCGCTCGCGATCATCGTCTTCATCCTGCTGTTCCCGTTCTACTGGATGGCGCTGACCTCGGTGAAGCCGGACGAGCAGCTGCTCGACCTCGACAAGTACAATCCGTTCTGGACCTGGAATCCGACGTTCAAGCACTTCCACAAGCTGCTGTTCGAGAGCTATTATCCGCACTGGCTCTGGAATACGATGTACGTGGCGATCTGCGCCACGGTGCTCTCGATCATCGCATCGGTGTTCGCGGCCTACGCTATCGTGCGGCTGCGCTACAAGGGCGCCAATCTCGTCGGCGGGCTGATCTTCCTCGCCTATCTGGTGCCGCCTTCGATCCTGTTCATTCCGCTCGCCACCGTCGTGTATCAGTACGGCCTTTTCGACTCCCCACTGGCGCTGATCCTGACCTATCCGACGATCCTGATCCCGTTCTCGACCTGGCTGTTGATGGGCTATTTCAAGACCATTCCGTTCGAGCTCGAGGAATGCGCGCTGATCGACGGGGCGAGCCGCTGGCAGATCCTGATCAAGATCGTCGTGCCGCTCGCCATTCCCGGCCTGATCTCGGCCTTCATCTTCTGCTTCACGCTGTGCTGGAACGAGTTCATCTACGCCCTGACGTTCCTGCAGTCGACCAGCAACAAGACGGTGCCGGTGGCGATCGTCAACGAGTTCGTGGACGGTGACATCTACCGCTGGGGCTCGCTGATGGCGGGCGCACTGGCCGGCTCGCTGCCGCTCGTGATCCTTTACGCCTTCTTCGTGGAGCATTATGTGTCGGCGATGACCGGCGCCGTGAAGGAATGATCGCGGGGCTTGCCGTGGGCGCATCAGGAGCGGTGCGCTCCGGTCAATAAGCCAATAAGAAGGAGTTAAGCTCTTGCACATTCTGGTTCTCGGCGCCGCCGGCATGGTCGGCCGCAAACTCTGTGAACGGCTGTTGCGCGACGGCCGGCTCGGCAAGAGCGACATCACCAAGCTTACGATGCACGACGTGGTCGAGCCCAAGAAGCCGGAGAAGGCCGGCTTCCCGGTCGAGACCATGTCCGGCGATTTCGCTGTGCCCGGTGCAGCCGAGAAGCTGATCGCCGGCCGCCCCGACGTGATCTTCCATCTCGCCGCGATCGTCTCCGGCGAGGCCGAGCTCGATTTCGACAAGGGCTATCGCATCAATCTCGACGGCACGCGGATGCTGCTCGATGCGATCAGGCTTGTTGGCGGTGGCTATAAGCCGCGCGTCGTCTTCACGTCCTCGATCGCGGTGTTCGGCGCGCCGTTCCCGGATGCGATCGACGACGAGTTCTTCCACACGCCGCTGCTCAGCTACGGCGCCCAGAAGGCGATCGGCGAACTCCTGCTCGCCGACTATTCGCGCCGTGGCTTCCTCGATGGCATCGGCATCCGCCTGCCGACTATCTGCATCCGGCCGGGCCTGCCCAACAAGGCGGCATCGGGCTTCTTCTCCAACATCCTGCGTGAGCCGCTCGCCGGCAAGGAAGCGATCCTCCCGGTGTCCGAGGACGTCCGCCACTGGCATGCCACGCCCCGCTCCGCGGTCGGCTTCCTGCTGCACGCCGGAACCATGGACCTCGCCACGGTCGGTCCGCGCCGCAATCTGACCATGCCGGGCCTGTCGGCCACGGTCGGCGAGCAGATCGCCGCCTTGAAGCGGGTTGCCGGCGAGAGGGTCGCCGCGCGCATCAAGCGCGAGCCCGATCCCTTCATCGTCGGCATCGTCGGCGGCTGGCCGCGCAATTTCGATGCCAAGCGTGCGCGCGAGCTCGGCTTCACCACCGCCGAGAAGAATTTCGACGATATCATCCGCATTCACATCGAAGACGAGCTCGGCGGCAATTTCGTCGCCTGACCTCCGACTGAGCGGGCTCCAGTAATGGCGAGCGTGGCTTGCATCGGCGAATGCATGGTCGAGCTCAGGCAGGCGCAAGGAGGCGCGTCTGCCGGGCAGGGGGGCGGCCTGTACTCACGCGGCTTCGGCGGCGACACCCTCAATACCGCCGTCTATCTGGCGCGGCTCGAGGTCAAGGTCGACTATCTCACCGCACTCGGCGATGACGCCCTGAGCGATGAGATGATCGCGGCCTGGCATGCGGAAGGCGTCGGCACGCGGCGCGTCGTGCGGCTGCCGGGCAAGCTGCCCGGCCTCTACATGATCCAGCTCGATGCCAAGGGCGAGCGCCAGTTCTTCCACTGGCGCGACAGCGCGGCGGCGCGCCAGCTGATGAGCCTGCCGGAGACGGACGAGCTGCTCAACTCGCTGATGAGCTACGACATCGTCTATCTCTCCGCGATCACGCTGTCGATCTACGATGGAGCCGGACGCGAGCGCCTGTTCGCGGCAATCAAGCGCGCGCGCCTGCTCGGCACCTGCTTCGTGTTCGATACCAATTTCCGCGCGCGGGGCTGGCCAGATCGCGACGTCGCCCGCGAGGTCTTTGCCACGGCGTTTGCGGCCGCCGACATCGTGCTGACCTCGACCGAGGACCTGCTCGCGCTCTATCCCGGCGAGAGCCACGAGCAGCTCATTGCGCGTATCCCCACGCCGGAGCTGGTGTTCCGCCTCGCCGAGCCGGTCAGCCTGCTGCGTTTCCCCGGCGGGACCAGCGAGGTCCGCGCCGAGCCCATGACCAAGCCCGTGGTCGACACCACCGCCGCCGGCGACAGCTTTGCTGCCGCGTACATTGCCGCCCGCCTCGCCGGCGCCGAGCCGGTCGAGGCCGCCCAGGCCGGGCATCGCCTCGCCAGTATCGTGATCTGCTATCCCGGCGCCATCATTCCGGGCTATGCCATGCCGCCGAAGAAGCGGCACCGGCCGGCGGCCTCTCGCCAAGCGACCAAGTGAAATCGAGCCCCATGACCACGACTGCTCAACAGAACCACCTCGCCGCGCTGCTCAAGGCCGCGACCGTCATTCCCGTCCTCACCATCGAGCGCATCCAGGATGCCGTGCCGCTGGCGCGTGCGCTGGTCGCCGGCGGCGTCCGCACGCTGGAGGTGACCCTGCGCACCGCCGTCGCGATCGAGGCGGCGAGGGCGGTGATGGCCGAGGTCCCCGAGGCGGTCGTCGGCATCGGAACGATCCTCAACCCGGCCGATTTCACCCGTGTCGAGAAGCTCGGCGTCGCGTTCGGCATCAGCCCGGGCCTGACCCCCGATCTCCTCAAGGCCGCAACCGACAGCTCCTTGCCATTCGCGCCGGGCATTGCCACGGCCTCCGAGCTGATGATGGCGCTGTCCTACGGCTTCGACGTCGCAAAGTTCTTCCCGGCGGAGCAGGCCGGCGGCATCAAGGGACTGCGCGCCCTCGGCGGACCGTTCCCGAACGTGCGGTTCTGCCCGACCGGCGGGGTCGGTGAGGCCAACGCGGCGACCTGGCTGGCCGAGCCCAACGTGGTCGCGGTCGGCGGGTCCTGGCTTTGCCCAACGGCGGAGATCCGGGCCGGGAACTGGGCCGGCATAACTGCCATCTGCCAGCGCACGCTTCAGGCCCTGAAAGCCGCGTGAAGTCTTGCCATCCCTGGGTTAAGACTTAGCTCAGGAAGAGATCCCAGGGAGAAATGACCATGACCGCCAGCATCGTCGGATGGGCGCATACGCCGTTCGGCAAGTTCGACACCGAAACCGTCGAAAGCCTCGTCACCCGCGTCGCCAATGAGGCGCTGGCGGATGCCGGCATTTTGGCCAGCGACGTCGACGAGATCGTGCTCGGCCATTTCAACGCCGGCTTCTCGCCCCAGGATTTCACCGCTTCACTGGTACTCCAGGCCGACCCCAATCTGCGTTTCAAGCCGGCGACCCGCGTCGAGAACGCCTGCGCCACGGGCTCTGCCGCCGTGCACCAGGGCCTGCGCGCGATTGCCGCAGGGGCTGCCAAGATCGTGCTGGTCGTCGGCGTCGAGCAGATGACGCGCACGCCTAGCGCCGAAATCGGCAAGAACCTGCTCAAGGCGTCTTACCTGCCGGAGGACGGCGACACCGTCGGCGGCTTCGCCGGCGTGTTCGGCAAGATCGCCAGCTCCTATTTCCAGAAATACGGCGACCAGTCCGATGCGCTGGCGCTGATCGCGGCCAAGAACCACAAGAACGGCGTCGCCAATCCCTTCGCCCAGATGCGCAAGGATTTTGGCTTCGACTTCTGCCGCGCCGAGAGCGAGAAGAACCCTTACGTTGCAGGTCCCCTGAAGCGCACCGACTGCTCGCTGGTCTCCGACGGGGCCGCGGCGCTGGTTTTGGCCGATGCCGAGACCGCCAAGGGAATGACCAAGTCGATCGGCTTCCGCGCCACCGCGCACGCCCAGGACTTCCTGCCCATGAGCAAGCGCGACATCCTGCAGTTCGAGGGCTGCACGGTCGCCTGGCAGCGCGCGCTGGAGAAGGCGGGCGTGACCCTATCCGATCTCTCCTTCGTCGAGACCCATGACTGCTTCACCGTCGCCGAGCTGATCGAGTACGAAGCGATGGGCCTGACGCCGAAGGGGCAGGGCGCCCGCGCCATCAAGGAAGGCTGGACCCTCAAGGACGGCAAGCTGCCCGTCAATCCGTCCGGCGGTCTGAAGGCGAAGGGCCACCCGATCGGCGCCACCGGCGTGTCCATGCATGTGATGACCGCGATGCAGCTCGCAGGGCAGGCGCCCGAGGGCATGCAGCTCAAGAATGCCAAGCTCGGCGGCATCTTCAACATGGGCGGTGCGGCGGTTGCCAATTACGTTTCCGTGCTGGAGCCGCTGAAGTAAGCTCAGTCCTGGAGATGGGCAAAGGCGCGCATGCGCCGCGCCCATCCCCCTTACGCTAGATCATGGTGGGCTCCTCTGGCCCCCTTAATGCTCTTGATTGATTTTCAGGGAATGCATCATGAGCAATGAATACGAAACGTCACTGTCGATGGACGCACTCAACGAGCGCATCGCGATCCTCGAGGACAACATCCGCCAGCTCATCGAGCAGGCCGCTGCCGCCTCGGGCGAGCAGAACGAGTCGCGGATTGCCGATCGCATCAACCAGCAGAACGACGAGCTCGACCGTCTCATCAAGATCCGCGAATCTCGCCAGAAGAAATAGCGGCCGATCTCGCCGAGCGATGCATGTCGCCATACGCCGGTCGCCCTTGCGCGAGCGGCGGCACTGCCGTTAGCTGGACCGAAATCGCGAGGGCATGTGAGCCCCGCGCAATCGGGAGCGAACGATGGGGCCGCTGAAGGGCATCAAGATCGTCGACATGACCACCGTGCTGATGGGGCCTTATGCGACCCAGATGCTCGGCGATTACGGCGCCGACGTCATCAAGGTGGAATCGCTCGACGGCGACGTCACCCGCCTGATCGGCCCAACGCGACACGCCGGCATGGGCCCGGTGTTCCTCAACACCAACCGCAGCAAGCGCTCGATCTGCCTCGACCTGAAGAAGCCCGCTGGCCGCGAAGCCGTGCTGCGGCTGCTGAAGGACGCCGACGTCCTGGTCTACAACGTCCGTCCGCAAGCCATGACGCGGCTTCAGCTCGGCTACGATGTGGTCTCCGAGATCAATCCGCGCCTGGTCTATGCCGGCGTGTTCGGCTTCGGTCAGGAGGGACCCTATGCTGCAAAGCCCGCTTATGACGATCTGATCCAGGGCGCCACCGCGCTGCCCGCGCTGATGGCGCAGACCGGAGACGGTGTGCCGCGCTACGTGCCGAACGCACTGGTCGACCGCATCGTCGGCCTCACCGCCGTCGGCGCGATCTGCGCCAGCCTCGTGCACCGCGACCGCACCGGCCGCGGCCAGCGTCTGGACATCCCGATGTTCGAGACCATGGCCGGCTTCGTCATGGGCGACCATATGGGCGGGCTCACTTTCGAGCCGCCGCTCGACAAGGGCGGCTATGCCCGCCACCTCTCGCGCGACCGCAGGCCGTACAAGACCTCGGATGGCTATCTCAGCGTCATCGTCTATAACGACAAGCAGTGGGAGAACTTCTTCAAGGCGACGGGGCGCGACGACCTGCGCGCCGACCCCAAATTCTCAACCTTCGCCGGCCGTGCCGCCAATATCGATGTCGTCTACGCCGAGCTCGCGCGCATCTTCGAGACGCGGACCACGGCCGAATGGATCGACCTGCTGACGAAAGCCGATGTGCCGGTGATGCCAATGCACGATCTCGCCTCGATCCTGCACGACGAGCATCTGGAGGCGACCGGCTTCTTCCCTGTCGTCATCCATCCGACTGAAGGTCCGATCCGCAGCATGAAGGTGACGGCGAGCTGGTCGGAGACTGAGGCCGAACCGGTGCGGCTGGCACCTCGGCTCAACGAGCACGGCGCGGAGATTTTGCGCGAGATCGGCTACTCCCAGGACGAGATCGCCGCCATGGTCCGCGACGGCGTCACGCGTGCGGCGCCGGAGTAGGGAAGTAGAGATGACCACGCCTCTCTCATCCGTCATTCCGGGGCGATGCGTCAGCATCGAACCCGGAATCTCGAGATTCTCAGGTGCGCAAGGGCGCACCAGAGTTCGGTCCTTCGGGCCGCCCCGGAATGACGAGGAGGAGAGAGCACCATGAGCTTCATCACCGGCGTCGGTCTGACCCGTTTCGGCAAGCACGACGGCTCGTCCTCGCTCGACCTCATGAGCAAGGCCGCGCAAGCCGCGCTCGACGACGCCGTGTTGAAGCGCTCCGAGATCGACGGCGTCCTCTGCGGCTACTCCACTGTCTCGCCGCACATCATGCTGGCCACCGTGTTCGCCGAGCATTTCGGTATCCGCCCGTCCTATGCCCACGCCGTGCAGGTCGGCGGCGCCACGGGGCTGGCGATGACCACACTCGCACATCATCTCGTCGAAGGCGGTGTCGCGCGCAACGTTCTCGTCGTTGCCGGCGAGAACCGCCTCACCGGCCAGAGCCGCGATGCCTCGATCCAGGCGCTGGCGCAAGTTGGCCACCCCGACTACGAGGTGCCGCTAGGTCCGACCATTCCCGCTTATTACGGCCTCGTTGCTAACAGATACATGCATGAATATGGCGTGAGCGAAGAAGACCTCGCCGAGCTCGCCGTGCTGATGCGCGCCCACGCCTGCACCCATCCCGGCGCGCAATTCCATGATCCCATCACGGTCGCCGACGTCATGGCCTCGAAACCGGTCGCGATGCCGCTCAAACTGCTCGACTGCTGCCCGGTGTCCGACGGCGGCGCGGCGTTTGTCATCAGCCGCGAGCGAACGGGCGAGGCCGGCGTGCGCATCCGCGGCTGCGCGCAAGCCCACACACATCAGCATGTCACGGCCGCGCCCGGCCTCAGTGAGCTCGGCGCCGAGATCTCCATCGCTCGTGCGAAGGAAGCTACGGGCCTTGCGATCTCCGACGTGCGCTATGCCGCGATCTACGACAGCTTTACGATCACGCTCGCGATGCTGCTGGAAGACCTCGGTCTCGCCGATCGCGGCGAGGCGGCCGCGCGCGTGCGCGCCGGCCATTTCGGCCGCAACGGCGAGATGCCGCTCAATACCCATGGTGGCCTGCTCAGCTACGGCCATTGCGGTGTCGGCGGCGCCATGGCGCATCTGGTCGAGACGCATTTGCAGATGACGGGTCGGGCAGCTAGCCGCCAGGTGCGGGATGCGTCCATAGCGCTGCTGCACGGCGACGGCGGCGTGCTGTCCTCCCACGTGAGCATGTTCCTGGAGCGGGTGCGATGAGTGAGCGGCTGGCCGACTGGACCAAGGGCGAAGAAGCTATCACGTACCAGACCTGCACCGCGTGCGGACACGTTCAATATTTCCATCGCGCCTTTTGCGCGGCCTGCGGTGCGTCCGATCCGCGCGAGCACCGCGCCAGCGGCAAGGGCAGGGTCTACGCGACGTCTCTCGTCTGCCGCGCCGCAACGCCCGAGACGCGCGCGCACGTGCCCTACAACATCCTGCTGGTCGATTGCGTCGAAGGCTTCCGCATGATGGCGCATGGCGACAACGGACTTGCCATCGGCGATTCTGTCGTCGCGAGGTTCAAATCCTTTGCCGGGAACCTCGTGCCGTTCTTCACGAAGGACGCCTAGAGCGTTTTTGAGCGAATTGGAAACCAGTTCGCGTCGGGAAAGCGCATCGAGACTGGAAGCTAAAGCCCCATCCCGCTTTGGTCGGAACGAGGCTTTAGCCCGATTCGCCATTCGGGGGCGGTCCTGGGGACCGAACCTGGAACGGGATTCTGGGTCTGGCGCTGTGCGCGACGCCACCCCGGAACGACGAAAACTCTCAACCTCAACGCAACTAACGCCCGTAGAACAAGATGCTGGCGATGACGAGCATCGCCGTCACCGCCAGCATATGCGCGAGCGCTCCCGAGGCCGCCCCCTTGGTGGCTTCCTTCATGCCTTTTTCTCCCTAGACTTGGGCGTGACTCATCGCTGCGCGACTAGCGCACACGACGGCCAATGATTTTTACTCGGAACACCCCTTGCGAGTATTCGCCGCGATTTGTCCCCACACGGCGAATATCGACTGTGTCAGGGTCGATCAGCAATGCGGCGGCAATTTGACTCGATGTTGTTGCTCCTGCGTCGGCGCGCGAATAGAGTCTTTGGGAACTTTCGCCGACGGCGACAAGAAGCATCAAAAGATCAGGGAAAACTTCAGGAAAATCATGGCCCGCCTTCAGTACAGCGACCCGTCCAAGGCATCCGACCGCACGCGCGAAATCCTCGACAAGAACCGTCATGCCAACATCTTCCGCATGATGGCGCACTCGCCGAGCTATTTCGAGCAGTACTGCCGCTTAGGGGGCGCCATCAGGCACAAGGGCGAGCTCGATCCGATCTTGCGCGAGCTCGCGATCACGCGCACCGGAATTTTGTGCGAGGCTCCGTACGAGATCGTCGCGCACAAGCGGATCGGCAGGAATGTCGGCGTGACCGACGCGCAGAACGAGGCGCTCGAGAACTGGCAGGCCGCGTCTTGCTTCAATGAGGTGCAGCGCGCCGCGCTCGCCTTTACCGACGAGATCGTGAAGCTGAAGAAGCCGACGGACGCGACCTTCAAGGCGATCGCATCGAAGCTGACGCCGGCCGCATTGGTCGAATTGCAGCTCTCGGTCGGCTTCTACATCATGACGTCAAAATTCCTGGAGACCTTCGAGATCGATCTCCAGCCCGTCACCGAAGTGGTGGGTTGAATCGACGCAAGCGGCGAGGGATGCCCTATGACGATCGATGAATATGCGGTGTGGGCCGCGAGCGTTGCGAAAGTCGATGAGCATCCGTCCAACGAGCGGCTCTCCTATCTCGGCCTTGGCCTTGCCGGCGAATCCGGTGAGGTCGCCGACCACATCAAGAAGCTGCTGCGTGACAACTGGCTCGACCAGGCGGGTCTCGTCGATGAGCTCGGCGACGTTATCTACTATTGGGCCTGCCTGTGCGCGGCGACTGGCCAGCAGCCGTCCGAAGTGCTGAAGGCAAGCGCTGCCAAGATCAAGCGACGACTGAGCGAGGCGGCGAGCCGCTAGCGCGGGGTAGGAGCGAGTGGCCCGGATCACCTCTCCCGTAGGGGAGAGGTGAAGAACGTCGGCCGCTCACGTCGATGTCAGAATGTCGACCTTCGCGTTGGCGACGATGAGGCGGTCGGCCAGCAGCTGGGCCAGATTGCGCATGATGCATTCGCTGGCGCGCGGGTGCTGCTTGCGGAAGCGCTCGAAATCCTTCAGCGGTATCTCGAATGCGGTCGCCGCTATGTCGGCGAACACGTCGGCGGAGCGGGTCGGCTCCAGCAGCGCCATCTCGCCGAACGCCATGCCGGCGGTGAGCGTCGCCAGCCGTACGCCATCGGGCAAGGTGACATGCACCGCGCCGCTGCGTAGGAAGTACAGGGCATCAGCGGGATCACCGGTTGCGAGAATCTTCGCGCCGGACTGATAGGTCCTGATGGTGCAGAGCGAGGCCAGATCAGTCAGCTCTTCCTCGCTCAGCCCCGCCAGCAGCGGCTGCTCGGCAAGCTCGGTGGTCTCGTGAAAATCGATCGAGCCGCCGTAGCGATAGACAATCTGGTCTTCGGCCCATTCGATCGCGGTGTCGAGCAGGTAGAAGTCGCGCACGTTCTTCAGCTCTGCGGTCCATTCCCGCAAGCTGTTCCATTCCTTGGAGGTGCGCCGCACGCCTGACAAAACCACCGTGACATTCAGCGTGGCCAATTCCTCGAAGGCTTCCGCCACAAGCCGCGCGCCGGCGCGCGTGGTCGAGGTCACGCGGTGAAGATCGAAGATCACGAATTGCGGTCGCGGCCGGCCTGCGAGCCGGCGCGAGACGTAGTCGACCGCCGACAGCGACAGCGTGCCGACCAGTTCGATGATGCGCACCTCTTGCTCATGTGCCGCCAAAATCTCGCGCTCCTGCGGGCGGCGGACGCGGCGCGACGGGCTCTTGCCGATGTCGTAATCTGCGATGACGGCGTTGCGGGCGTCGTCGCTGCGGTTGAGCATGTGCAGGTCGTAATGCGAGGACAGCGCCTCGCAGACCTTAATGCCGCGCACGCTGTTGCCGTGCTTGTCGAGCTTTGGCGAATAGCTGCCGAGCCCGAGGCGGGCAGGGAGCGCGGCCAGAATGCCGCCACCGACGCCGCTCTTGGCGGGAATGCCGATCCGGTAGATCCACTCGCCGGCATAGTCGTACATGCCCGAGGATGTCATCACCGAGAGCGTGCGGGAGATCGCGTAAGCGCTCAGCACCTGCTCGCCGGTCACAGGATTGATGCCGCGATTGGCGAGTGTCGCCGCCATCACCGCGATGTCGCGTGCGGTCACCAGCACTGCGCATTGCCGGAAATAGACGTCGAGCACGGCGGCGACGTTGTCGGAGATTATCGCGTTGGTCTTGAGCAGATAGCCGATGGCGCGGTTGCGGTCGCCGGTCTGGCTTTCGGAAGCATAAACGGCCTCGTCCACGGCAAGGTCCCGGCCGGCAAAGCGGCTGAGCGCGGCGCGAATCTGCTCGAAGGCTTCCACGCCCTTGCTGTCGTAGATTAGCCCGGTGCAGGCGATGGCGCCGGCATTGACCATCGGGTTGAACGGATGGTTCTCGGAATTGAGCCGGATCGAGTTGAACGGATCGCCCGAGGGCTCGACGCCGATCGCGCTCTCGACCTTGCTTGCGCCCAAAAGGTCCAGCGCCAGCGCGAACACGAAGGGCTTTGACATCGACTGGATGGTGAAGGGCACCCGGCTGTCGCCCACTTCATAGACATGCCCATCCAGTGTGGCGAGGCTGATGCCAAAATAGGCAGGGTCGGCCTTGCCGAGTTCGGGAATGTAGTCCGCGACATGACCCGAGGTTTCGGCGGAGAATTCACTAAGGCAATTGTCCAGAAACCGCAGCAAAGGCGGTTTCGAGCGGGTCCAAGCGGAGGCGGCGGGCAGTAGCGGCTTCATCGCCGCACTTGTGCAACGCAATTAAGGCACGCGCAACCCGTCCGGCGTCACAGGCTGGCGTCGGACCAGGAGAAGCGCGATCAAGATCGTCGGCAGCAGGATGGCAAGGCCCAGCAACGTCATCTGCAACTGAGACAGCGGCATGATCCCGCCGCCCGGCGTCGCGACCACGAAACCGCCGATCACCAGCAGCACGCGGATGGGCCATTCCAGCGCGCCGGCGCCGCGCAGGTCGCCCACGAAGGGCTGGTAGCCCTGGATACCTCCGCAGATGAACAGCGTGCCGAAGGCGGCGAGGCCCATCAGGCCGAGGCCGGCGAGATAGGGGCTCGGTCCCTGCAGCACCAGCGCCGGATTGAGCACGAAGAAGAACGGCAGGAAATAGATGATGCTGCCGACCCACATCGATTCCCAGCCCGTCTTCATCGCCGGCGAACCCGCGATGCCTGCGGCTGCGAAGGAGGCGATCGCAACCGGCGGCGTGATCGACGACAGCATGCCCCAGTAGAAGATGAACATGTGCACCGCCATGCGGTTGAGCCCGAGCTTCTCCAGGGCGGGCGCGACCAGGATGGCGAGGAAGATGTAGCAGGCCGTCGTCGTCAGCCCGAGGCCGAGGATGAGGCTGGTGAGGGCGCACATGCCGAGCAGCAGGAAGGCATTGTCGCCTGCGATGTGCAGCAGGTCGTTGGCAAGGCTCGACACAACACCGGTCATGGAGAAGGCGCCGATCAGGAGACCGCAGCCGGCGAGAATGCCGACGAGCTCCACGAAGGTGCGCCCGTTGACCTCCAGGAATTTACCGATGGTCGCCAACGTCCAGCGCGTGTCCTTGGAGAAGAACTGGTTGAGCACCAAGAGCAGCGCGCTGGCATAGAACGGCGCATGGCTCTCGCGCTTGAAGTAGAGCAGCATCACGATCAGCAGCGCGATGACGAAGACGTAGTACCAGCCGTCCTTAATCGTATCCATGATCCGCGGCAGCTCGGCGCGCGGAATGCCCTTCAGCTTGTGCCGGGCGGCATAGGCGTCGACCTGCATGAACAGGCCGACATAGTAGAGCGTGGCCGGAATGATCGCGGCGAGCGCGACATCGGCGTAGCTGACGTTGAGGAATTGCGCGATCACGAAAGCGGTGGCGCCCATCACCGGCGGGGCCAACACTGCGCCCGTGGAGGCGCAGGCCTCGATCGCGCCGGCATAGGAGGCGCGGAAGCCGCTCTTCTTCATCACGGGGATGGTCATGGTGCCGGCGGTGAGCACGTTGGAGATGATGGAGCCCGACATCATGCCGAGCAGGCCGCTGGCGAAGATGCAGACTTTGGCGGCGCCGCCGCGGAATGTGCCGCACAGTGCAAAGGCGAGGTTGATGAAGAATTTGCCGGCGCCGGTCATCATCAGCGCGGTGCCGAACACCAGGAAGCCGATCACGGTGTCGGCGAAAGCCTGGATGGGAATGCCGAGCAGGCTCTCGCCCGAGAGCACGTGATAGGCGGTCGCCTGCTCGAGCGTCGACTGCGTGCCGCGGAACGGCCCGAGCCAGCCGGATTCGGCAAACAGCGGATAGACGGTGAAGGGGAGCACGCTCAGCAGCAGGCTCCAGCCACCGGTCCGGCGCAGCGCCTCCATCAGCATCACCCACATCACGAGGCCTGCGGCAATCACGGTGTTGGGCGCGCCGCCGAATTCCCAGCCGGCCTCCGCCGCTTTGCGCACGTTCGACATCAGCATGAGGGATGCCGCGAATGTCGCGACAAAGAGGACGAGATCATACCAGGGAATCCGGTCCAGCGGCGCGCGCTCGGTGCCCGGAAAGATCAGGAAGGTGAACGGCAGCATCAACGCGATCAGGAGATAGAAATACTCCGTGTTGAGCTGGGTGTAGCCGATGAAGAAGCGCAGCGAGAATTGCTGGTTGATGCAGAGCAGGATCGTCGCCGCGGTCGCTGCCACCAGTGCCCAGCGCCAGGCGCCGCGAAGTGTGCGCACGCGCGTCACCTCCGCCTCCTGCATGTTGCCGGCGGCGCAGTGCGGATCGTCGAACACGATCCGCTTGGCCTCGTCGTTCGGGCCGGTGGAAGTGGAAGTAGAAGACATCATCGATCCCGCGCGTGGGCTGGTAACTAACGAAGCGAATGGCCGTAGGTTGAATCGCTAGGGCTGCGCGCTCTTCAACCTCTCCCGCCTGCGCGAGAGGTCGGCGCGCAGCGCCGGGTGAGGGCTTTCTCCTCTGGGGGATTCCTGCCGCAGAGATACCCTCTCCCCAGCCCTCTCCCGCAAGCGGGAGAGGAAGCGCAGCTCGCGCGTGGCAACGAATGAGCCCATTCGCTCTATTCCTCGAACCCGTTCGGCATGCCGGCCTTGGCCAGCGCTGCAGCGCGCGCTTTCATCCAGCCGTCGAGGAACGCCTTGTCGTCCGACGGCGGATTGGACTTGCCGTAGTCCGTCCACGCCGTGGCGAGCACCTCCTGACGCTTGATCAGCTTATTGTTGTGCGCCTCCTGCGCATCGCTCCATTGGCCGGCTTCCTTCAGCGCCTTCACGGCGCCGGGGTGCACCGGCACCACCCAGTTCTTGGTCTGGCGGTCGGCGGCGAGACCGCCGGCGCCGGGCGCGGAGTCCTTGTAGGCGTCATAATTGACGATCATCGCCTTGGTGATCGCATAGACCTGGTCGGCCGGCTGCGAGGCATAGGCGACGAAGATCGGGTAGGGGTAGTTGCCGAGCTCGACCGGCTTGTCCGGCGAGATGCCGGCGCCGCAGGTCGCAAGCTGCGGGAAGAAGAACGAGCCGACCTTCTGCATCCGTGCCCAGCCTTCCTTGTCCTTGGCGGGCAGCGGCGGCCAGATCAGTCCGCGCGGCGAGGTCTCGGCTTCCTTGGCGGGGCCGGTGATGGTGGTGCCGAAGGCAGCATCGACGTCGTTGTTGATCAGCCCTTTCCACATCGCCCCATAGCTTGCGAATTCGACGACCCTGACGTCCTTCTGCGTCAGCCCTGCGAAGGCGAGCACCGCGAGCGAATTCTGGTTCAGCGCGGGCGAGCCGACCACGAAGCCGACGCGCTTGCCCTTGAGGTCCTTCAGCTCCTTCACGCCGGTGTCGGCGGCCACCGCGAGCGAGCCGCAATTGCAGTCGACGGTCGAGAGCAGGATCTGCAGCGGCTGCGGGCCCCATTCCTTCGAGCCGAACTCGAACACGCCTTCCTGCGCGAAGTAGGTGCCCGATCCCATCGCCGCGGAGGCCGCGCGCTTGGCGCGCAGCGGCGCGAGGCGGGCGACGTCGTTGCCGGCGGGGAGCACGCGCACGTCAGTGCCGTACTTGTCCTTCATCATCTTGCCGACGCCGACCGCGATGTTGAAGCCGGCGGTGCCGGTGTCATAGGCGGTGAACGTCAATGTCGCCGGCAGCTTGATGTCCTCGGCGACCGCATAGCGTGTAGACGCAAAAGAAATGCCCGCCACCAAGGCAGGCGCGAGCATGAGCAGCCCACGAAGCATGTTTCCCTCCAATGATCCCCGCGTTCGCCGCGAAGATTTTCTTTCTTTGTTTGAAACAGAATTTTGTTTGAACAGATCATGTCACCGGGCGTTCGCGATGGCAACGCCGTACCATGCATGCGGGAATGCGGCTGACAGATTGTCGCGGAAACGACCGGATAAAGCGCTCAACTCGTGACGATCGCGATCGCCTGTCCCTCGGCAACGACGTCGTCGAGCTTCACCAGAAGCGATGTGATCGTGCCGTTCGCCGGCGAGAGCACCGGGATCTCCATCTTCATCGCTTCGACGACCACAACGTCATCGCCATCTGCGACGGTTCCTCCAACTTGCACGGGAGTTGCGCAGATGCGTCCCGCGACCTCGGTGACGATCTTAATTTCTGGCATGCCATCGCCTTTTTGTTGTCGCCGCAAAATGCCTGAGGTAGCGTCGTCTGCAAGTGGAATTTAATTCCGCAGAGCGAAACATAACGGTAGGGAACATGGGACGACGATCGGAGCGGTTGAGTAGGCAAGGCGTGCTCGCTGGCGATGCCGGCGAGGGTGATGTCATCCAGGTGGTGTCGCGCGCGTTCGATGTGTTGCGATGCTTCGAGGGCCACGATAGCAGGCTCGGCAATCTCGAGATTTCAAACCGCTGCGGTTTGCCGCGCTCGACGGTGTCGCGGCTCACGCACACGCTGACCCGCATGGGCCAGCTCGTGTATCTCCCGCGCGATCAGAAATATCGCATCGGCCCGAGCGCGGTGGCGATGAGCGCCTCGATGATGAAGGGCGCGCAGCTGCGCAGCATGATCCGGCAGCGGCTCCAGGAAGTGGCCGAGCAACTGCCGGGCACCGTCGGCTTCGTCGTTCCCGACCGCTTCCATCTCGTCTATCTCCTGTTCGCGCGCTCCGCGAGCGCGCTCGGCCTGCACGAGGGTACCGGCAGCCGCATCTCGATGGCGTCGACCGCTGCAGGTGCGGCCTACACCGCTGCCCTGGCGCCGGAAGTCGGCGATGCCTTCGTCGCAGACATGGAGCGGGAAGCGCCAGAGGCTGCGAAGATTCTCAAGCCCCGCATCGAGGCCAACCGGCAGTCGTTGCGCGAGCGCGGCTATGTCGTTGCCTGCGGCCTCTGGAGCCCGCACATCAATGGCCTCGCGGTTCCGATCTGGTCGCCGCAATACCAGACCTTCGTGGTCATCACGATCGGCCTTCTGTCGGCGATGTATGACGAGCAGCGTCTGCATGACGAAGTCGCTCCGCTGATGCTCGCGCTTGGCCGCTCGCTCGGCAGCCTGATGGAAGGCGCGGAAGGTGACGCCTTCAACCACCGTATCTCGCGTAAGCCGGTCGCCATGGCCGTGCACAACAATAACAAGCCGATCAATTCGGAGGGAGTGAATGAACTGGAAGCCGGAACTCGACGAGCTCGCCCGGCGCGAAGCCTTCGCGCGGGAGATGGGCGGCGTTGACAAGGTCAAGCGACAGCATGACCAGGGCCGGCTGACTGTTCGGGAGCGTATCGACAAGCTGATCGACAAGGGCAGCTTCCACGAGATCGGTGCCGTCTCCGGCATCGGTGAGTACGATTCCAGTGGCGATCTGAAGAAACTGACGCCTGCGAACTGCGTGTTCGGCCGCGCGCGCGTCGACGGCCGCACCGTGGTCGTGGTCGGCGACGATTTCACCGTGCGCGGCGGCTCGGCTGATGCGTCGATCTCGGCCAAGCCGCTGATGGCGGAGGAGATGGCGCATGACTTCCGTCTGCCCATCGTCCGCATCATCGAGGGCTCCGGCGGCGGCGGCTCGGTCAAGACTATCGAGACCAAGGGCGCGGCCAATCTGCCCGGGGGCATCGGCGGCACGCGCTGGTATCGCTTCACGACGGAAAATTTGTCGCGCGTGCCGGTGGTCGCGCTCGGCCTCGGCTCGGTGGCGGGCTTAGGCGCCGCGCGTCTTGCCGCCAGCCACTATTCCATCATGACGCGGAAGTCCGCGATGTTCGTTGCGGGGCCGCCAGTGGTGAAGGCGCTGGGACAGGATCTTACCAAAGAGGAGCTCGGCGGCGCCGAGATCCAGACCCGCGCCGGCGCGGTCGATCATGCCGTCGACACCGAAGAGGAGGCTTTTGCCTGCGCGCGCCGTTTCCTCTCTTACCTGCCGTCGTCGGTCTACGAGCTGCCGCCGACCTTGCCCTGCACCGACAATCCCGAGCGCGGCGACGAGGCGCTGCTGAATGCGGTGCCGCGCAACCGCAAGCAGGTCTACAAGATGCGCCCCATCATCGAGTCCGTCGTCGACAAGGGCTCGTTCTTCGAAGTCGGGAAGAATTTCGGCAAGCCCATCATCGTCGGCTTGGCGCGGCTCGAGGGCAGGGCGGTGCTGCTGCTCGCCAGCGACAGTTTTCACTATGGCGGCTCCTGGACCGCGGATGCCTGCCAGAAGGTGGTGCGCTGGGTCGATTTCGCCGAGACCTTCCATCTGCCCATCGTCTATCTCATGGACTGTCCCGGCTTCATGATCGGCCTCGATGCCGAGAAGGCGGCCACCATCCGCCACGGCGTCCGCGCCATGGCGGCGGTCAACCAGACCACCGTACCCTGGTGCACCGTGATCCTGCGCAACGCCTTTGGGGTCGCCGGCGTGGTGCATCAGCCCGCCGACCGCTTCTCGATCCGCTACGCCTGGCCGTCGGCCTATTGGGGCTCGCTCCCGCTCGAAGGCGGCATCGAAGCCGCCTACCGCGCCGACATCGACGCGGCGGAAGACAAGGCGGCGAAGCTGAGGGAGATCGAAGAGCGTCTCAACAAGCTCCGCTCGCCATTCCGCTCGGCCGAAAAATTCTGGGTCGAGGAGATCATCGATCCCAGAAAGACGCGGTCGCTGTTGTGCGAGTTCGCACGCCTCGCTGAGCCATTGCGAAAAGCAGGGCCGCCGGAGAATTTTTCGATCAGGCCGTAGCATCCCTGTGCCGAGCCATCACGCTCGTGCCCCGGACGCAGCGCTGCCGAAGATGCGAAGCATCGTCCGGCGGCGTTGCGCTGCAGAGCCGTGCCCATGCCACAGCGAGCGCAGCCTCCTGTGTCCCGCCTCGGCGCCGCAACGCCTAAAGCGTTGCAGCGCGTCCGGGACACGAGAGAAGATGGCGCCGACAAATCCAAAGCCCTTCCACGACAAAACAATAACGCGCTAAGCTCTCCCAACAAGAACAAGAGGAAGCGCCAATCGTGTACGACTTCATCATCGTGGGCGGCGGCTCGGCGGGGTCCGTGCTGGCCCACCGGCTCTCCGCTAGAAGCGCCAACCAGGTCCTGCTGTGCGAGGCCGGGCAGGACACACCACCGGGCAACGAGCCGGCCGAGATCAGGGACAGCTATCCCGGCACGGCCTATTTCGATCCGCGCTTCCACTGGACCGAGCTCAAGGTCACGACGCAGGTCGTCAGCCACAACAATCCGAACGAATCGCGTCCGCCGCTACGCAAATACGAACAGGCGCGCGTGCTGGGCGGCGGCTCGTCGATCAACGGCCAGATGGCCAATCGCGGCGCGCCGACCGATTACGACGAATGGGAGGCGCGGGGCGCCGAGGGCTGGAGCTGGAACGACGTGCTGCCCTTCTTCAAGAAGGTGGAGCGCGACCTCGATTTCGACGGGCCGTATCACGGCAAGGACGGCCGGATCCCGGTCCGACGCATCCCGCGGGAGCACTGGACGCGGCATTCGGAGGCGTTCGCGCAAGCCTTCCAGCAGGCCGGTCACCGATTCCTGCCGGACCAGAACGGCGAGTTCGTCGATGGCTTTTTCCCGGTGACGCATTCCAACCAGGCCGAGCAGCGGGTCTCCGCCGCCATGGGCTATCTGGATCGCGACACCCGCGCGCGTACGAACCTCACGATCTCCACCAACACGCAAGTGCGAGAGCTGTTGTTCGAAGGCACGCGCTGCGTCGGCGTGAAGGCGATGGTTGACGGGCGCGAGCAGGAATTCCGCGGACGCGAGATCATTCTCTCCAGCGGCGCGATCCATTCGCCGGCGCATCTGCTCCGCGCCGGCATCGGCCCGGTCGGTCACCTCAAGGACTTAGGGATTCCCGTGCTGATGGGCTCGCCGGGCGTCGGCCAGCGCCTGATGGATCATCCCTCGATCTCGCTGTCGTCCTTTGTCCGACGCGGCGCACGCATGAACGAGCACACCAGGCGCCACATGCAGCTCGGCCTGCGTTATTCCTCAGGGCTGCCTGATGTGCCAAAGGGCGACATGTTCGTCGTCGTCATCAGCAAATCGGCCTGGCACGCCGTCGGCGCGCAGATCGGCTCGCTCCTGACCTTCGTCAACAAGACCTATTCCGAGACCGGACAGGTCAAGCTTGCCTCGCGCGATCCCTTGGCAGAGCCGATCGTCGAGTTCAACCTGCTGTCTGATCGGCGCGACCTCGATCGCCTGATGAGCGGCTTCCGCAAGATGGCGGCGATACAGATGAGCGAGGTCGTCAGGAAGGTGACGGACAAGCCGTTCCCGGCCGCCTATACCGATCGCGTCCGCAAGATCGGCGTGGTCAACACCAAGAACAGGATTCTCACCACGATCGCCGCGGCCTTGATGGACGGTCCGGCGGCGCTGCGCCATTACATGATCGACAATTTCGTGGTGGAAGGCTTCACCTTCGACCAGGTGATGAACGACGATGAGGCGCTGGAAGCCTTCGTGCGCAAGGCGACGATCGGCGTGTGGCACGCCTCGTGCTCGTGCCGCATGGGCCGCGCCGACGATCCGATGGCGGTGGTCGACAATCAAGGCCGCGTCAAGGGCGTGCAGGGCCTGCGCGTCGTCGACGCCTCGATTTTCCCGGTGGTGCCATGCGCCAACACCAACTTCCCGGTCCTGATGTCGGCGGAGAAGATCGCGGCCGCGATGATGCAGTGAGTGGCCGCCGCTTCCGGCCATCCGGGCAGTGCAGGCAAGAAGAGCGCTGATCCGGGATGCTTAATTCGCGCGAACCGGACGTGATTGCACGCCGCAAGCTTGACGCGCTGAGCGCGCATTCGTGTATTGCGAGTTCGTCATCTCGGTCGCTACGTGTAGTTTATGCGCCTTGCAGGTTGTGGCGCGCAATTGCAGCCATTTTCAGCCGCTCTTTAGGCCCATTTCAGCCAAACTGTTATTGGTTTCTCGTTGCCCGGGGCAGGGTCTCTCATTTGGAGTCCTGCAATGTTCAAGCGAGTATTTTCTGCGTGCCTGTTCGTTGTCTTAGGTTCTGTCGCTTCGGAAGCGCGGCCTTATCGCATTCATCAAGCTCCTGAATGCAATGTCACCATGCCCTGCGACTTCTCGTATTCGCAGATGCAACGCGAGCGGACTTCCAGGTCCTCACTGGCGTCCCGATCTTCACTGATTTCCAGGTCCTCACTGCAAGCCTACCGCTCGACGCAACTGACAATGACTGATGCTGGGGGCACCGCCGCGCCGGCGGCCGTCTCAGGTGTCTCCGGCGCTCGCATCGTCGGTGGCCGTCCGGCCGGCTGCCCTTCGTCTTTCTGCGGCTGCGGCGCGGCCCTGCGCGTGTTCGGCCGTATCGTACCGGAATTGAATCTTGCGTCCAACTGGCTGCGCTTTCCGCGGACATCACCCGCACCAGGAATGGTTGCTGCGCGACGAGGACACGTTTTCGTCCTGGAGCAGCACCTCGGAGGCGACGTCTGGATGGCCTATGACGCCAACTCGGGCGGGCACGCGACGCGAATCCATGCGCGTTCATTGCGAGGTTATACGATCGTCAATCCGCGTGGCGGTTCGGTTGCTTGAGGACAGCTGACCCAGCTCTCGATAAGACGATGGATGGGGCGCAACATCTTTGCGACCCATCCATGCAGCTTCGATCAGAGCCGCAGCACCTTGCCGGGATTCATGATGTTCTGCGGATCGAGCGCGCGCTTGATGGTGCGCATGATGTCGAGCTCGGTTTTCGAGCGGTAGTGGCTGAGCTCGTCGAGCTTGTCGATGCCGATGCCGTGCTCCGCCGAGATCGAGCCGCCCATCGAGGTGATGAGATCGTTGACGGCCCGCGTGATGGCGCCCTTGTATTGAGCCAGCGTCTGCTGATCCATGCCCACCGGCCCCATGAATGAGAAATGCAGATTGCCGTCGCCGATATGTCCGAGCGGGTAGGGCCTGATGCTCGGGAGAATGTCGAGCACGGCCTTGGTGCCTTTGTCGATGAACTCCGGTATCCGGGAGATCGCCACCGACACGTCGTAGCTCAGCCCAGGTCCTTCGGCCCGCGAGGCCTCGGCGACACCCTCCCGGATCCGCCACATGTTGCGCGACTGACCGACCGTCTGAGCGATCGCGGCATCAAGTACACGACCCGCCTCGAGCTGATCGGCGAGAAACTGCTCCAGCTTCTCGGCCATGCCCTCGGCCCCGTCCCGGCGTGGGCGCGCCGACGACCATTCGAGCAGGAGATACCATGGCGTTTCCGCCTTGAGCGGATCCTGGGTACCGGGAATATGGCGCAGCACCATGTCGATCGCGCTGCGGCTCATCAGCTCGCATGAGCCGACATTGTCTTCGGAGGCAGTATGGGCTTCGGACAGGATCTCCAGCGCCGTGTGTGGATCGCCGATCGCCAGCCATGCGGTGCACACGTCCTTCGGTGCGGGCCATAGCTTGAGCACGGCCTTGGTGATGATGCCCAGCGTGCCTTCGGCGCCCATGAACAGATGCTTGAGGTCGTAGCCCGTGTTGTCCTTCTTGAGCGCGCGCAATCCGTCCCAGACCTCGCCGCTCGGCAGGACGATCTCGAGCCCCAGCACGAGGTTGCGGGCATTGCCATAGCGCAGCACTTGCACGCCGCCGGCGTTGGTCGAGAGGTTGCCGCCGATCATGCACGAGCCCTGGGCGCCGAGACTGAGCGGCAGGAACCTGTCGTGTTGGCTTGCTGTTTCCTGAAGCGTCTGCAGCACGCAGCCAGCCTCGACCGTCATCGAATAGCCGACGGGATCGACATCGAGCACGCGGTTCATGCGGCCGAGCGACAACACGATGCCGGTGTGTGAAGGCCAGGGCGTCGCCGCGCCCATCAGGCCGGTGTTGCCACCCTGCGGCACGATCGCGATGCCGTGCTCATGGCAGAGCCGGACCACCTTCGATACTTCCTCGGTGCTCCCCGGACGAACGACGGCGCCGGCACCGCCGACCAGCAATCCCCGCCAGTCCATCACGAACGGCTGCATGCCGTGTTCGTCCTCGATAAAACCCTTCTCGCCGACGATCGCTCGCAACGCATCGCGCTTCTCGGCGGTCAAAGGAGCGGTCGGGATGATGGGATCGGAGGATAGGAAGGCAGCCGGCATTTCGTTTCCCCTGACGCATCTTGGTGTGCACTGCGCACGTGACGTGCGCTGGTATTGTTCACGTTTGTCGCGGGGAGTCTAACGGCAAGATGTCTCGAGCCTGGCGACCGGCAACCAACGCGATCCGCCTGGGAGTCGAGCTTTAGGAGCATGGTTGATTTTTAGAGACGTTCGGTCTAGTAAATATTCATGAGCAAGGCATCCTCGGTTTCAGAGCCGCGTCGACGTGGCCGTCCTCCCAAGGACCAGTCGCAGCCGAATGCGCCGCGCGCGCGTCTGTTGCGCACAGGCGTTGCGATCTTGACCGAGAAGGGGTTCAGCGCCGTAGGCATTGACGAGATCTTGCACTCTGCGGAGGTGCCGAAGGGGTCGTTCTATCATTACTTCGACAGCAAGGACGCTTTTGGTCTCGCGCTGATCGACGCCTATGCCGCCTATTTCGCGCGCAAGCTGGATCGATGGTTCGACGCTGCGGAGCGTGCTCCATTGGATCGCCTCCGCGGTTTCATCACAGACGCCCGGTCAGGCATGGCTCGCTATGGCTATCGACGTGGCTGTCTCGTCGGCAATCTCGGACAGGAGATGGGTGCTCTGCCGGAGCCGTTCCGAAAACGCCTTGCTGCGGTCTTCAGGGATTGGGAGGCACGGACCTCACGCTGTCTCCGCGCGGCGCAGGAGACGGGCGACATACCCGAAGGCATCGATTGCGATAGTCTCGCCCATTTCTTCTGGATCGGCTGGGAGGGGGCGGTGCTGCGGGCGAAGCTGGAAAAACGTCCCGATGCGCTCGACGTGTTCGCGAAAGGATTTTTTGCGTTGATCGAGGCGAAGGAAATGGAAACCCAATGACCCAGGCACTTGCAGTCAGTCGCTTTCCTGTCCCTGATCTGGCGGATATGCCAGACGACATCAGGTCCCGCATCATGGCGGTCCAGGAGAAGTCCGGCTTCATCCCGAACGTTTTTCTCGTGCTCGCGCACCGGCCGGACGAATTTCGCGCGTTCTTTGCCTATCACGACGCGCTCATGGACAAAACCGGCAACCTCACGAAAGCAGAGCGTGAGATGATCGTGGTGGTCACCAGCAATCTCAATCAGTGCCAGTATTGCGTCGTCGCACATGGAGCGATCCTGCGCATCCGCGCGAAGGATCCGCTGATCGCCGACCAGGTCGCAGTCAACTATCGCAAGGCTGATATCACCGATCGGCAGAAGGCCATGCTCGACTTCGCCGTTCGGGTCTCGACCGAGGCCTACAAGGTATCTGAAACCGATTTCGTCACCCTGAAATCGCATGGCTTCACGGAAGAGGACATCTGGGACATTGCCGCAATCTCGGCCTTTTTCGGCCTGTCCAACCGGCTTGCCAATGTCACGAGCATGCGTCCGAACCCGGAGTTCTACAACATGGGACGCGGCTGAAAGTTGACTGACCGCTTCAAGCACTCCTCTGCGTACACAAGGGAGAATGGCCATGGAACTCTCACCCCAGCAACTGGCCTTGAAGGAAAGGGCTGCGGGACTCTCGAATGGGCTGATACGCAAACGCGCCGCCGAGATCGACCAATCGCGCGAATACCCATGGGATCTCGTCGAGGCACTGAAGGCGGAAGGCTTCATGGGGATGACCATCCCGCCCGAATATGGCGGCCAAGGTCGGAGCTTCCTGGATACGGTGTTGGTGATCGAGGAAATTGCCCGGTCCTGCACCGTCTCCGCCCGCATCGTGGTCGAGGCCAATATGGGCGCGATCTCGACCGTCATGGCGTATGGGACCGATGCGCAGCGCAAGCGCGCTGCCGCTCTCGTCCTGGGAGGCGACAAGCCGGCCATCTGCATCACGGAGCCTGAGGCAGGCAGCGATGCGAGCGGAATGACGACCCGGGCCGACAAGCGTGGCAACCGCTACGTCCTCAACGGCAAGAAGCATTGGATCACGGGCGCTGGGGTCTCCCGCCTCCACCTGATCTTTGCGCGCGTGTTCGACGAGAGCGGGGAGGAGCTTGGTGTCGGCGGCTTCCTGGCCGTACGCGGCGAGGCGCAAGGACTCCGCGTCAGCAAACGTGAGACGACGATGGGGCTCTGCGGCATGCCCGAGGGCGAGCTCGTATTCGAGGACCTCGAGATCACGCCGGACATGGTCCTGCTGCCTCCATCGGGCTTCAAACGCGGCTTCGCCGACCTCATCAATGCCTACAATAGTCAGCGTGTCGGCGCCGGCACGGTGGCCATGGGCATTGCCGCCGGCGCGCTGGAGCACGCCGTGGAATGGGCGAAGACGCGGGAGCAGTTCGGCCGGCCGATCGGTGAGTTTCAAGGGCTGCAATGGATGCTCGCCGACATGCAAACGCAGCTGACTGCATCGCGCCTGATGCTGTACGCGGCGGCAGCGTCGCGTGGGCCGGGCGGCAGCGCGTTCCCCGATCCCACGCTTGCCGCCCAAGCAAAGATCTTCGCCTCGGAAGCTGCGATCAAGATCGTCAACGATGCCCTGCAGGTCTTTGGCGCGCGCGGCTATTCGCGCGATTTTCCTCTCGAACGCATGGCGCGGGACGTCCGCATGTTCACCATCGGCGGCGGCACGGCCCAAGTGCTGCGCACGCTGGTTGCAAGCAAGGTCCTTGGCTGGAAGCTGCCGCAGACGCGCGATGGCTACATGCCGAGGGATCATGCGGCAAGAGACTAGGCTGCCGTCGCGATCGCGGCATCGAGCGCCAACACGATGTGGCTCGACGCCGGGGGAGGCGGTTTTGCTTGCTGTTGCGGCTGGTCCAAATGACTGCCCGTCGGGCAAAACACCCCTGTCAATCCCTTGCTGCAAAATAGTCTTATTTACCGAATTTCGGATATGGAGCATATTGTGCCCATCCCGCCCGCCACGAGGGGCGTTTCGCGATCGTCACGAGACGCGGGCCGGGAGGCGGTGGCCGCGACGGCGTCGTCGCGCGAGGCAGGCTGCAGGGCGGGAAGCCCCGTGAGTAGCGGTGCGCGCGGTACGACACGGCGCTGACAGCTTCCTCGTTCGGCCGCGATGGTGAGCGCACGCCAGCTATCGCAGACAGGGGCGGGGATGTGCGCGGACGGCAAAATCGTGTGGTCCTGACGCCCGGGGTCTGTGCGTCAAGTGTTGCGGTGATTGCAGCGGCTCGACCGGGTCAGTGCATCAGCCATCCGCAAGGCGACGGGGGCAATAGTGCATCGCTCCCCGGGGAGAGCGCGACATACGCCGTAAAACCATCCGCGCAGGGAAGGCCGGACGCTCGGCTTCACCTGTTGTCCAACCCGTGCGCGTCTTGTTCGCACACGGGACCGCGGGTGCCAGCCGGCGCCCGGCCTTCCCTGCGCCCTTTCTTAAGAGGGGCAACGAAGAGAGCAAGGCTCGGGCGAAATCAGTCGCGAGAATGCGAAGGTGTGCCTGCGGAAATGGATCATGTTGCATGGGCAAGTCTGCGCCCAGGCCCCGACGCAGCGTCCTTCGACGAGCGCCGGGTCCTGCTGGAGTGTTGGGCTTAAGCCGCCGCCGGCTGCAGTTTCGGCTGCCGTGACAGCGCCAGCACGATCAGGGCCGCGAACACGCAGAGCGCGCCGGCGATGAAGAAGGCGGGCAGGTAGCTCTGGTAGACCGTCCGCGAGAAACCGGCGCCGAACGCCGCCGTACCGGCACCGAGCTGATGGCCGGCGAAGATCCAGCCGAACACCAGATTGGCGCGTTCGGGCCCGAACTT
The DNA here is from genome assembly GCF_045571415.1 of Bradyrhizobium sp. LMG 9283. Lineage (NCBI taxonomy): Bacteria > Pseudomonadati > Pseudomonadota > Alphaproteobacteria > Hyphomicrobiales > Nitrobacteraceae > Bradyrhizobium > Bradyrhizobium sp. LMG 9283. Next base: position 5,211,035 of record NZ_CP120691.1, on the reverse strand, counting down.
TTGCGCGGTGAGGCGCACCGTCGGCGGTACGGTGGCGATCCAGTCGAGACCATAAAACATCGCGAAGACGGAGAGGCCGTAGAACGAGAAATCGCTGAACGGCAGGAAGACCAGCGAGAGTCCGCGCAGGCCGTAATACCAGAACAGGAGCCAGCGGTTGTCGTAGCGGTCCGACAGCCAGCCCGACATGATCGTGCCGAAGAAGTCGAAGATGCCCATTGCCGCCAGCAGGCTCGCCGCCTGCACCTGCGGGATGCCGAAATCGAGGCACATCGGAATCAGGTGCACCTGCACCAAGCCGTTGGTCGAGGCGCCGCAGACGAAGAAGGTTGCAAACAGGATCCAGAACGCCGTCGACTTCGAGGCGTCGCGCAGCGTGCCGAGCGCAACCGCCGTGATAGAGCCGTGGCTCGCGGGCGGAGCGGGCAGGGGCTCGGTGCCTTCGTCACCGAACGGGCGCAGACCGACGTCGCTCGGCCGGTCGCGCATCGCGAGCAGCACTGCGAGCGCGGACACGCCGAGCATGACGCAGACGAAGCCGAGCGCCAGCCGCCAGCCGAACCGTTCGGTCAGGCTTGCCAGCAGCGGCAGGAACACGAGCTGGCCGGTGGCGACGCTCGCGGTCATGATGCCGACGACGAGACCGCGCCTTGCTGCAAACCAGCGCGTGGCAATGGTCGCGCCGAGCACCAGCGCGGTCATGCCGGTGCCGATCCCGATCACCACGCCCCACAGGGCGATGAGCTGCCAGACCTCGGTCATGCCGAGCGAGAGCACGAGTGCCGAGACCACGATCAGCTGAGCGGCCAGCGTGACATTGCGCAGGCCATAACGGTTGAGCAGGGCGGCCGCGAACGGCGCCATCAGCCCGAACAGGATGAAGCGGATCGACAGCGCGGAGGAAATCTCTGCCGTGCTCCATCCGAACTCCTTCTGCAGGGGAACGATGAACACGCCGGGCGCGCCGACCGTGCCGGCGCTGATCAGCGCGGCGAGGAAAGTCACGCCGACCATCACCCAACCGTAGTGGATGTTGCGGCGGGACAGTGCTGCCGCGAGCCAGTTCGAGATCATTGGGCCTCGTTGTTATTGGCGGTCCATGCCGGATCCGCGTCATCGTTCCAATCTGGCATAATGGAGGGAAGTCTGAAATGACAGACTTCCCTCAATTTCGGACGTTGGTCCTAGTGCGCAAGCCGCTCCACCGCGATCGCCGTCGCTTCACCACCGCCGATACAGAGCGCGGCGATGCCGCGCTTGAGGTTCTGCGCTTCGAGCGCGTGCAGCAGCGTCACGATCAGCCGCGCGCCGGTCGCGCCGATGGGATGGCCGAGCGCGCAGGCGCCGCCGTTGATATTCAGCTTCTCGCGGGGGATGCCGAGATCGCGCTGAGCCGCCATCGCCACCACGGCGAAAGCTTCGTTGATCTCGAACAGGTCGACATCACCGGCGCTCCAGCCGACCTTGTCCAGCAGCTTGCGGATCGCCGGAATCGGGGCGGTGGTAAACCATTGCGGTTCCTGGCTGTGGGTGGCGTGTCCCTTGATTTCGGCGATCGCGGGCAGGCCGTTGCGATGGGCGAGCGAGCGCTTGGTCAGCACCAGCGCGGCGGCGCCGTCGGCATTGGCGGAGGAGGCGGCCGGCGTGATGGTGCCGTTGGCGCGGAACGCCGGCTTCAATCCGGGGATTTTTGCGGGGTCAACCTTCAGCGGATGCTCGTCATTGGCGATGACGCGGGGACCTGCCTTCTCCGTGAGCGTGATCGGCGCGATCTCGGCCTTGAACGCACCGCTCTCGACCGCCTTACGGGCGCGGCTGAGCGTCTCCATCGCATAGGCGTCCTGGTCCTTGCGGGTGAACTGGTAGGCTTCCGCAGTGGCCTCGCCGAAGTCGCCCATGGAGCGGCCGGTCTCGTAGGCGTCCTCGAGACCGTCCATCATCATGTGGTCGATGATGCGGTCATGGCCGGCGCGATAACCGCCGCGGGCCTTGGCGAGGAGATAAGGCGCGTTGCTCATGCTCTCCATGCCGCCGGAGACGACGATGTCGGCCGAGCCGGCGCGAATGATGTCGTGCGCCAGCATGGTCGCCTTCATGCCGGAGCCGCAGACCTTGTTGACCGTGGTCGCGCCGGTGGCGTCGGGCAGGCCGGCGCCACGCGCCGCCTGCCGCGCCGGTGCCTGGCCTTGTCCCGCCGGCAGCACGCAGCCCATGAAGACCTCGTCAACCTTCTCGGGCGCGAGCTTGGCACGCTCCAGCGCCGCCCCGATCACATGCGATCCGAGCTTGTGCGCGGGAAGCGGCGACAATTCGCCCATGAAGCGGCCGAGCGGGGTGCGGGCGGCGGAGACGATGACGACGGGATCGGCGGCTTCGGCCATGGTACAACTCCCTGCGATGACGGTGTAAGATTATGGTCATCATATGATGCGGCGCAAAAAATGCAACCGCGCGAAGGATGAGAAAATGTCGTGGTTCGGATGAGATTTGGTCGTTCGGGTGGAGCAGTGAGCCTGCTCAGGGGACTGTCATCACCCGAGCGAAGACGGCAAGCCGGGGCATGACAGCTTTGGAGTGGCGGCGGCTTGCTAATCAGAGACGACTGCGGCGAGCGCAGCGCTCACCGCTTCCTGTTCACAAATGCCTGCATCAGCCGCGTCGGCTCGTCCGTCAGGAACGACTCGCCGAACACCTTGACGCTCAGATTCACCGACTCCGTCAGCGGCAGTTCTTCCCACTGCCGCAGCAGCGCCTTCTGCGAGCGCAGCGCCTCGGGGCCGCAGGCGAGCAGCGCCGTCACGACATGCTCGACCTCGGCATCCAGCTCGCCGGGGGCGGCGACCTTGTCGACCAGGCCCCACGCAAGCGCGGTCGGAGCATCGATGTTCTCCGCCGTCATCACCAGCCACCGCGCGCGGGCCCAGCCGATCAGGCGGGGCAAGAGCGCCGCGTGGATTACCGAGGGGATGCCGACGCGCACCTCAGGCATGCCGAAATGGGCATCATACGCGGCGATCCGGAAATCGCAGGCCGCCGCAACTTCGAGCCCGCCGCCGAGGCACCAGCCGGGCATACGCGCGATGACCGGGGCAGGGAACTGGCGGACGGCCTCGCAGAGATCGCGCAGGCGACTGATGAAGGCCTCGGCCGATCTCTGGTCGAGCTTCGCCATCTCCTTGATGTCCGCGCCCCCGATCATGCTCTTCTCGCTCTCGCCGCGCAGCACCACGACGCGGATGCTGCGGTCGCAACTGAGCTGCTGGAGGCCTTCGCGCACGGCGTCGATCACCGGCGAACCGAGAATGTTGAGCGGGCCGGCATTGCAGATTGCGACATGAACGACGCCGCGCCTATCGCGCGTCACGCCGCAATGTTGGTTGAGCATTTCCATCGTGGGTTCTCGAAAGGCTTTCGTGGACGCGCAAGGTACCCTGGTCGGGATCACTTCCGAGCCGAAACGACCGGTTTGTCAAGCGGGAGGGAGGGGCGGAGTTGCTAACGCGAAATCCGTGGCATAGTATGATTAGCATCATACAAAGGGGTGGCCATGGCCGACATCGATCAACTCGACCTGTTTTCACCGGCGCAGCGGCGTGAGCGCGTGGTGGATTGGCAGGTGCCTGCGCCGGTTGCGAGAGTGGCCATTGGGCTGTCGGGTATGGACGCCATGCTTGGCATTCGCGACGGTCGTCTGCCGCCGCCACCATTCGCAAAACTGATCGGGTTCACCATGGCCGTGGTCGAGCCGGGCCGGATCGTCATGGAACTGGAGCCGCGCGAGGATCTCGAAAACACCATCGGTCTTCTCCACGGCGCGACCGCAGCGGCGCTGCTCGATACGGCCATGGGATGTGCAATCTCGACCCGGCTCGAGGCCGGGCAAAGCTCGGTGACCCTCGATCTGAAGCTGACCTACTTGCGCCCGCTGTCGGTTCGATCCGGGCTGATCTCGGCCGAAGGCAAGATCATCAAGCTGGGGCGCCAGACCAGCTACACTGAAGGCTTCGTCCGCGACGGTAAGGGAGCCCTTGCGGTGCATGCAACTGCAACCTTCTCCATGATCGGCAACAACTAAACATGAATTAATGCACCGTTCGGGTGACCTTCGTGTTATGAGATGATCTCCGACATTCAATGAGATCCGCATGCGCTATTCCCGGGAACACAAGCAGGAAACCCACGATCGGATCGTGAAGAAGGCCTCCGTGAGACTGCGCGAGAAGGGCGCCCACGGCATCGGCGTCGCCGACCTCATGAAGGAGGCGGGCCTGACCCATGGCGGCTTCTACGCGCATTTCGATTCCCGCGAGGCGCTGGTGATCGAGGCCTTTGGCTATGCCATGGACCGCTCGATGGAGCACTGGCGCAAGCTCGCCGGCGAGGCCGCTCCTGAAAAGCGGCTGGCGCTGATCGCGGAGAGCTATCTCTCGACGCTGCACCGCGACAATCCCGGCCATGGTTGCTCGATCCCCTCGCTCGGCGCCGAGATTGCCCGCGAGAGCCCAAAGACGCGCAAGGCCTTTGCCGGCAAGCTCGACGAGATGATCGAGATGATGACCGACTACATCCCAAACATGCCGCGCAAGGCCGCCCGTAAGCAGGCCATCGCGACGCTGGCCACGATGGCCGGCACCGTGCTGCTGGCGCGCATCGCCGGCTCCAGCGAACTGTCCGACGAGGTGCTGAAGGCGGGCCGGGACAGCGCGCTCGATGGCGCGAAGCGCGAGCCGAAGGCGACGGCCGCGAAGAAGGCGAAGCAGAATTAAGGCGGGATGCGGTAGGGTGGGCAAAGGCGCTCTTGCGCCGTGCCCACCATCTCTCCACGACCGCGGCCGACATGGTGGGCACGCCACGAGCCGCGCCGCGTCTCGTTGCTTTGCCAGCCCTGCGGCAGCGGCGTTCACCTTCCCGCAAACAGCGTCCGCTCGCGCTCGACGATCTCCGAGATGTAATCCGCCACGGCCCGGATGCGCGCGAGGTCCTTGCTGTCGGCGTGCATCAGCATCCAGAACGTGCGTGTGATCGAGATCTCCTCCGGCAGCACGGCCTTGAGCCGCGGATAATCGCTCGCCATGAAATGCGGCAGCACGGCGATGCCGAAGCCGGAGAGGGTGGCGTTGAGCTGGGCGATCAGATTGGCGCTGCGAAAGCGCGCGGAGATCCGCGGCGACACCTGCGGCAGATAGTCGAGCTCCGGCGTGAACAAGAGCTCCTCGATGTAGCCGACGAAGCGGTGCTGCACCAAATCCTGCCGGGAGGTGATCTCAGGGAAGCGGTCGAGATAGGCGGGGGCGGCATAGAGCCCGAGGCGGTAGTCGAGCAGCTTGCGGCCGACGATGCGGCCTTCCTTCGGCATGGTCAGGCTGATGGCGATATCGGCCTCGCGCTTGGAGAGACTGAACAGCCGCGCGGTGGCCACAAGTTGCAGATCGAGATCGGGATACCGGTCCGCGAACGGCGCCAGCCGCGGCGCCAGGAAGGCGGTGCCGAACCCATCGGGCGCGCCGATCCGCACCGTGCCGGTCAGCCGTGCCACCGAACCGCCGACCTGCTCCTGGTTGGCGACGATGGTCGATTCCATGGCTTCCGCGCTGTCGGCGACACGCTGGCCGGCCTCGGTGAGCAGATAGCCGGTCTTGCGCCGATCAAACAGCTTGGCCGAGAGGTGCTTCTCCAGCCGGTCGACGCGGCGGATCACCGTGGCATGATCGACCCCGAGCTGTTTTGCCGCAGCCGACACCGAGCCGCCCCGCACGATGGCCAGCACGAAGCGAAAGTCGTCCCAGTCGATAGCGCCTTGATCCAGCATTTTCGCACATCTATGGTGCATTATCTCAGACTTGAATCCTATAAAATGCAGGTCAATAGGATTTGTCAAAGCGACCACACGCTCGGCCTGAAGGAGATCATTCCATGCGTTCAATCGGACATTTCATCGGTGGCAAGGAGGTCAAGGGTACCTCGGGCCGCACCGCCGACGTCTTCGAGCCGATGACCGGCGACGTCCAGGCCAAGGTGGCGCTGGCATCCAAGGCCGAGGTCCGCGCGGCTGTCGAGAACGCCCGCGCAGCACAGCCCGAATGGGCCGCGACCAACCCGCAGCGCCGCGCCCGCGTCATGATGAAGTTCCTGGAGCTGATCCAGCGCGACTACGACAAGCTCGCCGAGCTGCTAGCGCGTGAGCACGGCAAGACCGTGCCCGACGCCAAGGGCGACATCCAGCGCGGCCTCGAGGTCGTCGAGTTCGCCTGCGGCATCCCGCATCTGATGAAGGGCGAGTACACCGAAGGCGCCGGTCCCGGCATCGACATCTATTCGATGCGCCAGCCGCTCGGTGTCGTCGCCGGCATCACGCCGTTCAATTTCCCGGCGATGATCCCGATGTGGAAGTTCGCGCCCGCGATCGCCTGTGGCAACGCCTTCATCCTCAAGCCGTCCGAGCGCGACCCCGGCGTGCCGATGAAGCTCGCCGAGCTGATGATCGAGGCGGGCCTGCCGGCCGGCATCCTCAACGTCGTCAACGGCGACAAGGAAGCTGTCGACGCCATCCTCGACGACCCCGACATCAAGGCCGTCGGCTTCGTCGGCTCGACGCCGATTGCGCAGTACATCTATGAGCGCGCCGCGCAAACGGGTAAGCGCTGCCAGTGTTTCGGCGGCGCCAAGAACCACGCCATCGTCATGCCCGACGCCGACATGGACCAGGCCGTCGACGCGCTGATCGGTGCGGGCTACGGCTCCGCCGGCGAGCGCTGCATGGCCGTCTCCGTCGCGGTCCCGGTCGGCAAGTCCACCGCCGACCGTCTCATGGAAAAGCTGATCCCGCGCGTCGAGAGCCTCAAGATCGGCACCTCGATCGACCCGTCGGCCGATTACGGTCCGCTGGTGACGCGCGAGGCGGTCGAGAAGGTCAAGAGCTACATCGACATCGGCATCAAGGAAGGCGCGACGCTCGCCGTCGACGGCCGCGGATTCAAGATGCAGGGCTATGAGAACGGCTTCTATCTCGGCGGTTCGCTGTTCGACAATGTCACCAAGGACATGCGGATCTACAAGGAAGAGATCTTTGGCCCGGTGCTCTCGGTCGTGCGCGCACATGACTACAAGGAAGCGCTGGCGCTGCCGTCGGACCATGATTACGGCAACGGCGTTGCCATCTTCACCCGCGACGGCGATGCCGCGCGCGACTTCGCGGCCAAGGTGAACGTCGGCATGGTCGGCATCAACGTGCCGATCCCGGTGCCGATCGCCTATTACACCTTCGGCGGCTGGAAGAAGTCGGGCTTCGGCGATCTCAACCAGCACGGCCCGGACTCGGTCCGCTTCTACACCAAGACCAAGACGGTGACCTCGCGCTGGCCGTCCGGCGTCAAGGAAGGTGCGGAGTTCTCGATCCCGCTGATGAAGTAAGGCTGTAGCCCAGCCCGTCATTGCGAGGAGCGTAGCGACGAAGCAATCCAGAGTCTTTCCGCGGAGGCAGCCTGGATTGCTTCGCTGCGCTCGCGATGACGATGGAAAAGAGGGTAAGCGGCAACGATGCAGTTCGCTCTGAACGAGGATCAGATCGCGGTTCGCGACATGGCGCTGGCGTTTGCGGCAGAAAAGATCGCGCCGCACGCGCTGCGCTGGGACGAGGAGAAGCATTTTCCCGTCGACGTCATGCGCGAGGCGGCGACCCTCGGCATGGGCGGCATCTACATCCGCGACGATGTCGGCGGCTCCGCCATGACGCGGTTCGACGCGGCGCTGATCTTCGAGGCGCTGGCGACGGGCTGCCCGACCACCTCGGCCTTCATCTCCATTCACAACATGGCGAGCTGGATGATCGATGCCTTCGGCAGCGAGACCCAGCGCCACACCTGGCTGCCAAAACTCTGCACCATGGAGCTGATCGCGAGCTACTGCCTGACCGAGCCGGGCGCAGGCTCGGATGCGGCGGCTTTGCGCACCCGCGCGGTGCGCGACGGCGATCATTACGTCCTCAACGGCCAGAAGCAGTTTACCTCGGGCGCCGGCGGCACAGACCTCTTGGTCGCGATGGTGCGCACCGGCGGCGAGGGTCCCGGCGGCATCTCGACCCTCGTCGTCGACGGCAAGACGCCCGGCGTCTCGTTCGGCGCAAATGAGCGCAAGATGGGCTGGAACGCGCAGCCGACCCGCGCGGTGATGTTCGAGAACGCCCGCGTGCCGGTCGCCAATCGCCTGAGCGAAGAGGGCACAGGGTTCAAGATCGCGATGGCCGGCCTCGACGGCGGCCGCCTCAACATCACCGCATGCTCGCTCGGCGGTGCCCAGGCCGCGCTCGACAAGGCGCGCGCTTACATGAAGGAGCGCAAGGCCTTTGGAAAGCGCCTCGACGAGTTCCAGGCGCTGCAATTTCGTCTCGCCGATATGGCCATCGAGCTGGAGGCCGCCCGCACCTTCCTGTGGCGCGCAGCTGCGGCACTCGATCGGAAAGACCCTGATGCCACCATGCTGTGCGCGATGGCCAAGCGCTTCGGCACCGATATCGGATTCGAGGTCGCCAATCACGCACTGCAGCTCCACGGCGGCTACGGCTATCTCAGCGAATACGGCATCGAGAAGATCGTGCGCGATCTGCGCGTGCACCAGATCCTCGAAGGCACCAATGAAATCATGCGGCTCATCGTGGCGCGCAAACTGATCGAGGACGCGCGATGAGTTCAGCGGAAGAGGGCGATCTGGTCGCCCGCGTCGAGGGGGCAGCCGGCATCATCAGGCTCAACCGTCCGAAGGCGATCAACGCCGTGACGCTGGAGATGTTTCGCGACATCGAGAAGGCGCTCGACCGCTTCGAGGTCGATCCAGCCGTCAGCCTGATCCTGCTCGAAGGCGCCGGCGAGCGCGGCCTGTGCGCCGGCGGCGACATCCGTGCGCTCTGGGAAAGCTCCAAGGTCAATGGCGACCTCGGCAAGATCCTGTGGCGCGAGGAGTACATCCTCAACGCGCGGATCAAGAAGTTTCCAAAGCCCTATGTCGCCTTCATGGACGGCATCGTGATGGGCGGCGGCGTTGGCCTCTCCGCCCATGCCAGCCATCGCGTCGTCACGGACCGCACCAAGCTCGCGATGCCCGAGGTCGGGCTCGGCTTCTTCCCCGATGTCGGCGGTACCTATCTGTTGTCGCGCTCGCCGGGCGAGATCGGCACCTATTTCGGCTTGACCGGCCAGACCATGAACGGGCCGGACGCGATCCACGCGAAGTTTGCCGATTGGGTTGTGCCCGCGGCGAAATTGCCCGAGCTGCGCGACGCGCTGACGAAGGTCCGTTCCGGTGCGACGGCCGCCGAGGTCGGCAGGCTCATCGACGGCTTTGCAACCGGCGAGACGGCAGGGCCGGTCGCGGCGAAGGAGCCTGTTATCGACGCGCTGTTCGGCTTCGACCGTATGGAGGACATCGTCGCGGCGCTCAAGCGCGACGGCTCCGACTTCGCGCAGGCCACGCTGAAGACGCTCAACGAAAAATCGCCGCGCGGCATGGTGGTGACGCTGAAGCTGCTGCGGCTTGCGCGCACCGCGTCGAGTCTGGAAGAGTGTTTGGTGCGCGAATACCGCGCCGCACTGGAGGTCTTCCGCAGCGAGGATTTCCGTGAGGGCGTGCGCGCCGCCGTGATCGACAAGGACCGCAATCCGACCTGGTCGCCGCCGCGGATCGAGGATGTGACGCCGGACATGCTTGCGCCGTATCTCGCCGAGATCGGCGCGGACGAGCTGAAGTTCAACTAACAACGCGACAGCGGAGGAAACGACAATGGCCACGATCGCATTCATCGGTCTCGGCAACATGGGCGGCCCGATGGCGGCCAACCTCGTCAAGGCCGGCCACAAGGTGGTGGCTTTCGACCTCGTCGAAGCCTCGCGTAATCAGGCCAAGGCCGATGGCGCCAGCATTGCCGAGAGCGCAGCCGGCGCGGTGAAGGGCGCCGACGTCGTCGTCACCATGCTCCCCGCAGGCAAGCACGTGCTCGGTGTCTGGAACGAGGTCGTGCCTGCCATGACCAAGGGTGCACTGATCATCGATAGCTCCACCATCGACGTGGAAAGCGCACGGCAGGCCCATGCGCTCGCTGCCAAGCACGGCGTGCTTTCGGTCGACGCGCCGGTCTCAGGCGGCACGGGCGGCGCCAAGGGGGCGACGCTCACCTTCATGTGCGGCGGTGACGACAAGGCATTTGCGGCGGCAAAGCCCGTGCTCGAAAACATGGGCAAGAAGATCGTCCATTGTGGTGGCGCCGGCGCAGGTCAGGCCGCAAAAATCTGCAACAACATGATCCTCGGCATCTCCATGATCGCGGTCAGCGAAGCTTTTGCGCTCGGCGAAAAGCTTGGCCTTTCGCATCAGGCGCTGTTCGACGTTGCCTCGACCTCGTCGGGCCAGTGCTGGTCGCTGACCACCTATTGCCCGGTGCCGGGCCCGGTGCCGACCTCGCCGGCCAACAACGACTACAAGCCGGGCTTTGCCTCGGCGCTGATGGTGAAGGACCTGACCCTGGCGCAGGATGCCGCGAAGGCCGCCGGCGCTGCCACGCCGCTCGGCAAGCATGCGCAGGAGATCTATCAGTCTTTCGACGCAGCCGGCCATGGCGGGGTGGATTTTTCCGGAATTATCAAGCACGTTAGAGGACTGGCTGGAAAATAGCCCTCGCTCTGTAGCCCGGATGGAGCGAAGCGAAATCCGGGACAGCTCTTCCAATTGGCGCGACCGGCCCCGGATTGCGCTCCACTTTATCCGGGCTAGGTTCGCAGGCCAGTCGACGAGCCCGGATCATGACGACATTCCAGGAAGCGCGCGCGTTTTTGCTAAAGCACCGCACGGATTACGAGACAGCGGTCAAAGGTTTCCGCTGGCCCGATCCGGCTCCGTTCAACTGGGCGCTCGACTGGTTCGACGCCGAACTGGCGGCGAACGCGGAAGCTAAGGACCGCCCCGCACTTTGGATCGTCGACGCCGCGCAGGACCGGCACACAAAATTGTCCTTCGCTGCGCTCTCGAAGCGCTCCAACCAGGTCGCCAACTTCCTCCGCGCGCAGGGTCTGAAGCGCGGCGACCACCTCTTGCTGCTGCTCGGAAACGTTGTTCCGCTGTGGGAGACGATGCTTGCCGCGATGAAGCTCGGCGTCGTCGTGATCCCCGCGACCACGCTGCTCACCGCCGACGAGCTGCGCGACCGGCTTGAGCGCGGCAAGGCGACGGCGGTGGTCGCCGCCGAGGATCAGGTCGCAAAGTTTGCGGGCCTTGGTGCCGAGAATATCGTGCGCATCGTGGTCGGCGCAGCCTCAGGCGGTTGGCTTGCGTATGACGAGGCGGCAAAGGCTTCCGAAAGCTTCACGCCGGACGGTCCAACCAATGCCGACGACCCGATGCTGCTCTATTTCACCTCGGGCACGACGGCAAAACCAAAGCTCGTCCGGCACAGTCAGCGCAGCTATCCGGTCGGCCATCTCTCCACCATGTACTGGATCGGACTGAAGCCCGGCGACATTCACCTCAACATCTCCTCGCCCGGCTGGGCCAAGCACGCCTGGAGCTGCTTCTTCGCGCCGTGGAATGCCGGCGCCACCGTGTTCGTGGTCAACCAGCCGCGCTTCGACGCGAAGGCGCTGCTCGCCACCATCGGCCGTTGCGGCGTCACAACGCTGTGCGCGCCGCCGACGGTGTGGCGGCTGTTCATCCAGGAGAACCTTGCCTCGTTCAAGGTGGCCTTGCGCGAGGTCTGCGGCGCGGGCGAGCCGTTGAACCCTGAAGTGATCGACCAGGTGCAGGCCACCTGGGGTCTCACCATCCGCGACGGCTACGGCCAGACGGAAACGGCCGCGCTAGCCGGCAACTCGCCCGGGCAGAAGATCAAGGTCGGCTCGATGGGTCGGCCATTGCCGGGCTATCGCGTGCAGATCAGCGATGCCGACGGCCATCCGGCGAAGGAGGGCGAGGTGACGCTGGTGCTGGGCGCTGATCGCCCCGCGGGCCTGATGCAGGGTTATCAGGGCGATGACGGCAAATTGTCGGGCGCCGAGGGCGCGCTCTATCGCAGTGGCGACGTGGTGTTCGCGGATGAGGACGGCTATCTCACCTTCGTCGGCCGCTCCGACGACGTTTTCAAATCCTCCGACTATCGCATCAGCCCGTTCGAGCTGGAGAGTGTTCTGCTGGAGCATGAGCTGGTCGCGGAAGCCGCGGTGGTGCCGAGCCCCGATCCGATCCGCCTCGCGATCCCCAAGGCTTTCGTGCTGCTGACCTCGGGCGCGGAACGTTCGCCGGAGACCGCGCTGTCCATCTTCAAGCACCTGCACACGCGCCTAGCGCCGTTCAAACGCATCCGCCGCCTCGAAATCGTCACCGAGCTGCCGAAGACGATCTCTGGAAAAATCCGTCGCGTACAGCTACGACGGCTCGAACGCGACGATGATCGCAGCGATCCGCTGCGCGGCCGGGAATTCCGCGAGGAGGATTTTCCGGAGCTGCCGAAAACACGGAGTGAGACCTAAGTGAACGAAGTCTGGAAGAAGCCGCCGATCACGCTCGAGGCCTATCAGGCTATGGTCGGCAAGGAGATCGGCGTGTCCTCGTGGCACCTGATCGATCAGCCCCGTATCGATACCTACGCCGACGTGATCGAGGATCACCAGTTCATCCACGTCGATCCGGAACGTGCGAAGAAAGAGACCGCCTTCGGCACCACGATCGCGCACGGCTTTCTCACGATGTCGCTGCTGTCGATCATGTCCTACGAGGTGATGCCTGTGATTGCGGGCACCACGATGGGCGTGAATTACGGTTTTGACAGGCTGCGCTTCATCTCGCCGGTCCGTTCGGGCAAGCGCGTCCGCGGCCGTTTCGTGCTGGCCGAAGCCAAGCTGCGCAAGCCGAATGAATTGCAGTCCCGCACCAACGTCACCGTGGAGATCGAAGGCGAGGACAAGCCGGCGCTCGTCGCCGACTGGCTTGGGTTGATCTATTTCGCGTAGGCTCGAGGCGTCGTTGCCGGGCTTGACCCGGCAACCCATCGCTGGTCAAAAGCTGACCAAAGCGAGGTGCTACCCTCTCCCCCTGTGTGTTCGGACCGGGGACATAGTGGACGGGTGTTCGGAGACATCGTGGACACTTTCGGCAGCGAATCAAGGAGGCTGTCGGATGCCGTTCCGCGAGGTATCTCGGATGGACGCGAGATTGGAGTTTGTGATGTTGGCCTCGGAGGAAGGAGCCAATGTTCGGCAATTGTGTCGTCGGTTCGGCATCAGCCCGACGACCGGCTACAAGTGGCTGGAGCGATGGCAATCGGCCGGGATCAATGGGCTTCAGGAGCAGTCGCGTCGACCGCAGCGTTCGCCGGCGCGCAGTGTTGCGGCGATCGAGGATGCCGTGCTCTCGGTGCGAGCCGAGCATCCGGCTTGGGGTGGGCGCAAGATCGCCAGGCGACTGAAGGATCTGGGGCGGGACGCCGTTCCGGCGCCTTCGACGGTCACGGCGATCTTGAAGCGACATGGGATGGAACTGGGCAAGTTCGGCGGCGGTTCGCCCGCCTTCACCCGTTTCGAGCGGTCGCGGCCGAACGAGTTGTGGCAGATGGACTTCAAGGGCCACGTGGCCTTGCATGTCGGCCGGCTTCATCCGCTGACCGTGCTCGACGATCACTCGCGCTTTTCGGTGGCACTGGCGGCGTGCGCCGACGAGCAGACCGAGACGGTCAGGCAGCATCTCATCGCGGCTTTCCGCCGTTACGGCCTGCCCGAGAGACTGATCACCGACAACGGCTCGCCCTGGGGCGACGGTCCGGGCAGCCCATTCACCCCGCTCGGGGTTTGGCTGATCGAGCATGGCATCAAGATCAGCCATTCGCGGCCCTATCATCCGCAGACCATGGGCAAGGACGAACGCTTCCACCGTAGCCTCAAGGCCGAAGTGTTGTCGGCTCCTTCCTTCACCGATATTGCCGCCGCCCAGCGTGCTTTCGAGCGATGGCGCACGGTCTACAACACGCAACGGCCGCACGAAGCGCTCGAGCTCGCCGTGCCGGCCAGCCGCTATCAGCCGAGCCCGCGCGACTATGTCGAGACCGTCGCACCCTTCGAATACGCACCAGGCGACGCCGTGCGCCGCGTCCAACAGGGCGGGCACGTCAGCTTCCTCGGCCGCAACCTCAAAGTCCCCAAGGCCTTCCGCGGCAAAGCAGTCGCGTTCCGGCCAACCACACAAGACGGCGTCTTCGACGTCGTCTTCAGAACCCAGCTCATCGCAACCGTCGACATCCGGCCTCTCGACGGAACGACCGAAAGTGTCCACGATGTCTCCGAACACCCGTCCACTATGTCCCCGGTCTGAACACTGTGGGAGAGGGTGCCTCGCGGAACGCGAGGCGGGTGAGGGGTCTCTCTCCGCGAGCGGATCTGCCGAGAGAGACCCTCATCCGGCGCTTCGCGCCACCTTCTCCCACAAGGGGAGAAGGGAAGAAGAATAGAGACCTTAACTCATGGCAATCAGGTTCGACGGACGCGTCGCCATCGTCACCGGCGCAGGCAATGGTCTCGGACGCGCGCATGCGCTGGGTCTCGCCAGCCGCGGTGCAAAGGTCGTCGTCAACGATTTCGGCGGCGCGCGTGACGGCACCGGCGGATCGCTGTCGCCAGCCGAAGCCGTGGTCGAGGAGATCCGCAAAGCCGGCGGCACCGCGATGGCCGACGGCGCCGACGTCTCCAATTTCGAGCAGGTCACCGCCATGGTCGAGCGCGCCACCAAGGAGTGGGGCAGCGTCGATCTCTTGTGCGCCAATGCCGGCATCCTGCGCGATAAGTCGTTCGGCAAGATGGAGACGTCCGATTTCCAGAAGGTGCTCGACGTGCACCTCGTCGGCACCTTCTATTGCTGCAAGGCGGCCTGGGCCGGCATGCGCGACCGCAATTACGGCCGCATCGTGCTGACGACGTCGTCCTCCGGCCTCTACGGCAATTTCGGCCAGGCCAACTACGGCGCGGCGAAATCAGGCATGGTCGGCTTGATGAACGTGCTCGCCGAGGAGGGCCGCAAGAACAACATCCGCGTCAACATCATCTCGCCGACGGCGGCGACCCGCATGACCGAAGAGCTGCTGCCGCCGCAGGCGTTGCAACTGATGAAGCCCAACGCGATCACGCCCGCGGTCGAATACATGCTGAGCGAGGATGCGCCCACCCGTACCATCATGGGTGCCGGCGCCGGCTCCTTCGCCGTGATCAAGATTTTGGAGAGCGAGGGCATCAACTTGCCGGAGAGCGAGTGGACGCCCGATGCGGTCGCCGCACATTTCGCCGAAATCAGCGACATGTCGAAGGCCAAGGCGCTGCAAGGCGCGTTTGAGCAGACGCAGAAGTACGTGGCGCAGGCCGCGGCGCGGGCGGGGATCAAGCTCTGACCGACATCGCCGTCATTGGCGCCGGTCCCGCCGGGCTGATGGCGGCGGAGGTGCTGGCGCAGGGGGGCGCCCGGGTCACCGTCTATGACGCGATGCCGTCCGCCGGCCGCAAATTCCTGATGGCCGGTCGCGGCGGGCTCAATCTCACCCATAGCGAGCCGTTGCCGCAGTTCATGGCGCGCTATCGCCAGGCGGCACTGAGGCTGCAAGCCGCGATCGAAGCGTTTCCGCCGGACGCATTGCGCGCTTGGAGCGAAGCGCTGGGCGAGCCGACCTTTGTCGGTACCAGCGGGCGGGTGTTTCCTAAGGCCTTTAAGGCCTCGCCCTTGCTGCGCGCCTGGCTGCGGCGGCTCGATGCTGCCGATGTCAGGTTCGCGTTTCGTCATCGCTGGAGCGGTTGGGACGGCGAGGGGCAGCTGCGGTTCCAAACGCGCGATGGGATGCTTGCCGTTGCGGCCGACGCCACCGTGCTGGCGCTCGGTGGCGCCAGCTGGCCACGCCTGGGCTCGGATGGTAGCTGGGCGATGATCCTGGCCGACAAAGGTATCTCGGTCTCCCCGCTGCGGCCTGCCAATTGCGGCTTCACCATCGCATGGTCCGATGTTTTTCGCGCGCGTTTCGAGGGCCACCCGCTCAAGGGCATTGCGCTGAGCTTCGGTCCGCTCAGCCTTCGTGGCGAAGCGATCGTCACGCAGGCCGGCATCGAGGGCGGCGCGATCTATGCGCTGTCGGCCGAACTGCAGGAGGCTATCGCGGTGAACGGCGAAGCGCTGCTGCATATTGCTCTGCGCCCCGATGTCGATCAAGCCGAACTCGTCAAGCGTCTGTCGCCATCGCGCGGCAAGCAATCGTTCTCCAACTTCCTGCGCAAGACTGCGCAACTGTCGCCCGTCGCCGTCGGGCTGCTGCAGGAGGCTGTGATCGGTGCGGGGCAGTCGCTGTCGGCAATGTCGCCCGAGCGATTGGCCGAGCTCATCAACGCCGTGCCGATCAAGCTCACCGGCGTGGCGCCAATCGCGCGCGCGATATCGAGCGCCGGCGGCATCTCGTTCGAAGAAGTCGACGCGGATTACATGATCCGCAAGCTGCCAGGCGTATTCGCCGCCGGCGAGATGCTGGACTGGGAGGCACCGACCGGCGGGTATCTGCTCCAGGCGTCGTTTGCGACCGGTGCCGCCGCGGGCAGGGGCGTGCTGGAGTGGCTCAAGCGCTAACCATCGTCATTGCGAGCGCAGCGAAGCAATCTAGAATCCCTCCACGGAGGTAATCTGGATTGCTCCGTCGCTTTACTCCTCGCAATGACGGTCGAGAGCGGAGCGCTCCTACCTCAACTTCCCCCGTGCCGCCACCGGCAGCGTGCCGATGATCTCCTCGCCACGCACCATCAGCACCTCGTCCATCATGTTGACGACGACGCACACGTGGTTCGGCACGATGCGGACGACGTCGCCGACATTCGGGCGGGTGTTGCTACGGGACAAATCGAGGAAGCCGTGCTCTTCGGCGAACTTAGCGATCTTGGCCTCGGGATGCTCCAGGATCAGGCCGTGGCCGTCGAGCCCGCCGGTGTCCGTGGTCAGCGTCTTCGAGCCGGCGTCGAGAATGCCGCGCTCGGGCGCGGCGCGGCTCACCACGGTCGAATAGATGTGCAGCGCGCAGTCGTCCCAGGTGGCCGAGCCGGCCGCGACCTGCATGCGGTCGTTGTAGATGTAGGTGCCGAAGCGATGCTCGGTGCCGCCCTTGAGCTTGCCGATATTGACGAGGTTCGGCGTGCCGCCGGTCGAGACGATCTTTGCGTCCAGCCCGTGCGCGCGCACGCCGGCCAGCGCCTCGTCGTAAAACTTCTGCGCCTCGGCCCAGCCGGTCTCGGTCGGATATAGCATGAAGCCGGCGAACTGCAGGCCCTTGGACGCGGCGATCTCGCGCGCCAGCGCGATCGCCTCGGCCGGCGTCTCGACACCCGCACGCTTGCGGCCCGTATCGCACTCGACCACGACCGAGAGCGGTCGGCCCGACGCTGCGGCCGCCTTGGGTAATCCCGCCACGACCGTGGAATTGTCGGCAGCGACCGTCATGTTCGCCTTCGCCTGCAACGCGCCGAGGCGTGCCATCTTTTCGTCGCCGAGCAGGTTGTAGCTGATCAGGATGTCGTCGATGCCGGCATTGGCCATGATCTCAGCCTCGCCGAGCTTCTGGCAGGTGATACCCTTGGCGCCGGCCGCGACCTGCATCTTGGCAATCGTCGGGTTCTTATGCGTCTTGATGTGGGGGCGGTTGGCGATGCCGGCATCGTCGCAGGCTTTCTGAATGCGCGCGATGTTGCGCTCAACCCTGTCCATGTCGATGACGGCGCAGGGCGTGCCGTATTCGCGGGCGATTTTTGCGGCGAGGGGAGTGGTCATGATTTAAGCCTGCTCTATTTCTTCGCGAAGCATTTCGAGTTCGAGCCAGCGCTCTTCGGCGGCTGACAATTCTTCATGCGCCTTGGCGATCGCGGCCGAAGTATCGTCGAATGTCTTGCGATCCTTGGCGTAGAGGTTGGGATCGTCCAGGACGCGCTGCAGCTTTGCGATATCCGCCTGCAATGTTTCCATCTTCTTCGGCAACGTTTCCAGCGCGTGCTTCTCGTTGAAGCTCAACTTCCGTTTCGGCGTCGACGCTGGAGCAGCAGTGCGCTCTTCCTTCTTCTCCGCGGCCGGTTGCGCCTTGGCCGTCTCGCGCTTGAGGTCCGCACCGCGCTGGCTCAGCATGTCGCTGTAGCCGCCGGCATACTCGATCCATTTGCCGTTGCCCTCAGGCGCGATCACAGAGGTGACGACGCGGTCGAGGAAGTCTCGGTCATGGCTGATCAGGATGACGGTGCCATCGTAGTCGCCGAGCATCTCCTCGAGCACATCGAGGGTATCGAGATCGAGATCGTTGGTCGGCTCGTCCAGCACCAGGAGGTTCGACGGTTTTGCCAGCGCGCGGGCCAGCATCAGCCGGCCGCGCTCACCGCCGGAGAGCACCTCGAGCGGCGTGCCGCGCTGCTCCTGCGCGAACAGGAAGTCCTTCATATAGCCGACGACGTGCTTCGGCTTGCCGCCAACCATGACGTGGTCGCCACGGCCGCCGGTCAGTGCTTCCGCCAGCGTCGATTTGGGATCGAGGCTTTCCCGGTGCTGGTCGAGCGTCGCCATCTCCAGATTGGCGCCAAGTCGCACGGTGCCGGCGTCGGGCTGTACGCCGCCGGTGAGTAGGTTGACCAGCGTGGTCTTGCCGGCGCCGTTCGGCCCGATGATGCCGAGCCGGTCGCCGCGCTGGATACGGGTCGAAAAGCTCTCGACGATCTTCCGCTCGCCATAGGCCTTGCTGATGCCCTTGGCCTCGATCACGAGCTTGCCGGATTGCTCCGCTTCCGCCGCCGCGAGATTGGCGCTGCCGGCGGTGCCACGATAGTTGCGGCGCTGGGCGCGCAGCGCATGCAGATTGGCGAGTCGCTTGACGTTGCGCTTGCGCCGTCCGGAGACGCCGTGGCGCAGCCAGTGCTCCTCGTTGACGATCTTGCGGTCGAGCTTGTGCTGGTCGCGCTCTTCTTCCGCCAGCACCTCGTCGCGCCAGCTCTCGAACGAGGCGAAGCCGCGGTCGATCTGCTTGATCCTGCCGCGGTCCAGCCAGGCGGTCGAGCGCGAGAGATTGGTGAGGAAGCGACGGTCGTGGCTGATCAAGACCAGCGCGCTGCGCCGACTGTCGAGCTCCTGCTCCAGCCATTCGATAGTGGACAGGTCGAGATGGTTGGTGGGCTCGTCCAGCAGCAATATGTCGGGCGAGGGCGCCAGCACGCAGGCGAGCGCGGCGCGACGCGCCTCGCCGCCGGAGAGATTGTGCGGGTTCTCGTCGCCGGAGAGGCCAAGCTGCTCGAGGAGGTAGCGCGCCTGGTGATGGTCGTCGCCCGGTGCAAGGCCGGACTCGACATAGGCAAGCGTGGTCTTGTGCTCGCCGAAGTCAGGCTCCTGCGGCAGGTAGCGGACGGTCGCGCCGGGCTGCACGAAGCGCGTGCCGGAGTCGGGCTCTACGAGGCCGGCTGCGATTCTGAGCAGCGTCGATTTACCCGAGCCGTTACGGCCGATGAGGCAGACGCGTTCGCCTGGCGCGACATTGAGTTCGACGCCCGACAGCAGCGGCGTGCCACCGAAGGTCAGCCTGATGTCCTTGAGTTGGATCAGCGGGGGCGCCATCGTCAGCCCTGACTCGTCGCGGCCTGGTCGGCGCGGCGGCGCTGGATCCGGCGCAGCGTCTGGTCGAGCGCCGAGAGGAAGGCGGAGCGGTCGCGCGGCGAGAACGAGCGTGGTCCGCCGGTGACTTCGCCCGCGGAGCGCAGATCCGTCATCAGGTTGCGCACCGCCAGCGTCATGCCGATCGATTCTTCCGTGAACGGCTTGCCATTCGGCGCGATCACGTCGGCACCCACCTTCACGCAGCGGCTCGCCAGCGGGATGTCTGATGTCACCACGACGTCGCCGGGTTTGGCGCGTTCCGCGATCCAGTCGTCGGCCGCGTCCATGCCGCTACCTGCGGCAATACGCTCGATCAGCGGGTCCTGCGGCACACGAATGAAATTGCCGGCGACCACGCTCACGGGCACGCCGTGCCGGATCGCGACGCGATAAATCTCGTCCTTCACCGGACAGGCGTCGGCGTCGACATAGATGCGGGTGGGAGTGTCGGTCATTCGCCGCGTGGTACCCCATTCGGGCCGCAAAGGCGAGGGGATTGACCGCTGTTCCCCGGGGCCTACGATTGGCCTCGAAACAACAAGAATACAGGGAAGATGCCCCATGCCGAACCGGCTCGAAACCTACCGCGTCGAGGCCTACAACACCGCCAAACAATCCGAAAACAAGATGCATGACGACAATGTGGCGCGCCGCTTCGGCTTCTCCGGCGGGCTGGTCCCGGGCGTCGATGTCTTCGCCTACATGATGCACGTGCCGATCGCGCGCTGGGGGCGCGATTTCCTCAGCCGCGGGCTGGTCGAGGCGCGCTTCATCAAGCCGGTCTATGACGGCGAGACCGCCGATGTCGACGCCACCGAGCACAACGGCCTGCTCACGATCGAGGTGTTCAGCCGCACCGAACTTTGCGCGACGGGGACAGCGTCGCTGCCGGCGGAGGCGCCGGCGGTGTCATTGGGTGACTATGTCGAGGTCCCCGCCGTCGCCGAGCGCAAGCCGGTCAGCCCGGCAACGTTCGAAACCGGCAAATGGCTCGGCACGGCGCCGCGCCGCTGGGCCGGACAAGCGGCGACAGAATATCTCGCGGACATCAGGGAGACCGACCCGATCTTCGCGCGCGAGGACCTCGGCCATCCCGGCCTGATCCAGCGCATCATGAACCGCGTCCTCGTCGACAACACCATTTTGGGCCCGTGGATCCACGTCGGTAGCCGCATGCAGCTTCTGTCCGCCGCGCGCACCGGTGACGAGATCACGGCACGTGCGAAAGTCACGGCCAATTACGAGAAGAAGGGCCACCGCTTCGTCGAGCTCGACGCGCTGGTCATCGCCAACCGGACGACGCCGATTGCGCATTGTGAGCACACCGCAATCTACCAGCCGCGCGAGCAGGCGGCGGCGTAGTGGAGGCAAGCCTGTCACCACAAACGCGATGTCATGCCCCGGCTCGACCGGGGCATCCAGTACGCCGCGGCCCATCCGTGAATCGCGACTGCCTCGGAGTACTGGATCGCCCGATCAAGACCGGGCGATGACGTTTGTGCGTATGGCCGCGGCGAGTAACCGTCTGCGAAAAGAGCCTCTTACGCTGCCTTTGCCTTCGCGTCCTGAATCGCGCGCCACACGCGTTCCGGGGTCAGCGGCATGTCGATGTGCTTGATGCCGTAGTCGGAGAGCGCATCGAGCACGGCGTTCACCACCGTCGACAGGCTGCCGGCGCAGCCGGCTTCGCCGCAGCCCTTGCTGCCGAGCGGATTTGTGGTGGCGGGCACCGGGTGGTCGCCGATCGTCATGTTGGGAACGTCCTCCGCGCGCGGCAGGGCGTAGTCCATCAGCGAGCCCGTGATTGGCTGGCCGCTCTCGTCGTAGCGGATGTGCTCCATCAGCGCCTGACCGATACCCTGGACCACGCCGCCATGGAGCTGGCCTGCGACCAGCAGCGGGTTGATCACCGTGCCGAAATCGTTGACGGCGCTGTAGCGCACGATCTGCACGACGCCGGTCTCGGGGTCGATCTCGACCTCCGCGACGTGACAGCCGTTCGGGAACGCCGAGGCGACCGGTTCGCTGGTGTGATCGACGTCGAGCGAGTCGGGCACGCCCTCCGGTACCTTGCCGTCATGCAGCTTTTTCGCCAGCTCCATGATGTCGATGCTGCGGTCGGTGCCGGCGATCGTAAAGCTGCCATCGGCGAACTCGATGTCGGCTTCGGACGCTTCGAGCATATGCGCTGCTGCGCGCTTACCTTTCTCGATGACGAGCTTTGCCGCCCCTACGATGGCCTGGCCGCTCGCGGTGATCGAGCGCGAGCCGCCGGTGCCGTTGCCGGTGTGGACGATGTCGCTGTCGCCCTGCACGAGCTTGACGCTCTCGAAGGGGACGCCGAGCTGCTCGCATAAAACCTGTGCGAACGGCGTCGCATGGCCCTGGCCGTAGTCCAGCGTGCCGGTGATGAGCTGCACGGTGCCGTCGGGATCGAACACGATCTTCCCGAGTTCGGGGCTCGGCGGCGCGGTGACCTCGAGATAGGAGCCGACGGCGATGCCGCGCAGCTTGCCGGCCTTCTTGCTCTCCTTCTTGCGCTTGGCGAAATTCTCGTGGTCGGAGATTTCGAGCGCCTTGTTGAACACCGCCTGGAAGTCGCCGCTGTCATAGGTGACGCCGGAGGAGGCCGGGAACGGCATCTGGTTCGGCTTAATGAAGTTGCGCTTGCGCAGGGTCAGCCGGTTGATGCCCATCTCGTCGGCAGCGCGGTCGATCAGCCGCTCCATGTAGTAGTTCGCCTCGGGCCGGCCGGCGCCGCGATAGGCGCCCATCAGCGTGGTGTTGGTCAGCACTACCTTGATATCGACCCCCATCAGCGGCGTGCGGTAGACGCTGGAAAAGTTCTTGCCAGTGTTGAGCGAGAGCGGACCCGGCGCGACGCCGGTGATGTAGGCGCCGACATTGCCGTAGCCGGACAGTCTTGCCGCGAGGAAATGCCCCTCGGCATCGAGCGCGAGCTCGGCGTGGATCTTCTGGGCACGACCGTGGCTGTCGGAGAGGAAGCTGGTGGAGCGCTCGTCGAGCCACTTCACCGGCCGTCCCAGTGCCTTCGCCGCGTACAGGATGCACATGTATTCGGGATAGTTGATGTTCTTCATGCCGAAGGAGCCGCCGACATTGGCGGTCAGGATGCGCACCTTTTCGTTCGGCACCTTCAGGTTCTTGGCGAGATTGGCGCGGTTGCCGGCGACGCCCTGCGTCGGCACCTGAAGCGTGTAGCGCTCGGTCTTCTTGTCGTAGGAGGCAAGCCCAACGCGCGGCTCCATCGAGACCACGGCGACGCGGGTGTTCTCGATATCGATCTTGGTGACGTGGGCGGCGCTGGCAAAGGCCGCGTTGACCTTGTCAATGTCGCCATAGTGGTAGTCGAGCGCGACATTGTGCGGGATGTGGTCGTAAAGCTGCGGCGCGCCTGGCTTGGCCGCTTCCTCGGGATCGGTCACCGCGGGCAGCGGCTCGATGTCGAGCTCGACCGCTTCGGCGGCATCGCGCGCCTGCGCCAGCGTCTCCGCCACCACGAAGGCGACGGGATCACCGACGAAGCGGACCTTGTCAGTCGCCAGCGGCTGGCGGTTGGTCTGGAGCAAAGGCGAGCCGTCACGGCTCTTCAGCGGCAGGCCACAGGTGAAGGGGCCGTAGCCGGCTGCATCGAGGTCCTTGCCGGTCCACGCCCCCAGCACGCCCGGCATCACCTTGGCGGCATCAAGGCCAATGCCGCGGATAATGCCATGGGCATGGGTGGATCGGACGATCACGGCATAGGCCTGCCCGGGCAGATTGAAATCGTCGGTGTAGCGGCCCTTGCCGCGCACCAGCGTGTCGTCCTCCTTGCGGCGGACCGGTTGCCCGACGCCATATTTTTGCAGTGCAATAGCGTTCTCGAGCGTGGACGATTTGGTGTGTTCTTGCATGGAATCGACCTGAAAAGCCGGCATTTGCGCGATTTCGCGGGCGCCTGGAGGGGGCCGGAGCCTACTCAGATAACCCACGACCCCGTTCACGACAACGCACGAATGGACATGGTCCCATGTGATGCGTTGTTGCGCAGGCCTGCCGCGCTGCTAATGTTTCAGGCGAAAAAGCAATTCCAGACCGGCCCGACCGGCCGCGGAAAGACAGTTTGTATGAATGACTACACGCGGCTCCGCGACGGCCATGGGCCGCACGGCGAGCTGGAGGGGTCGATGGCGGCCGTGGCGTTGGCCACCGATCCGCGCGTCGGCGCGCAAGCGCCGGGACCCGGCGTCTATGCGGCGCTGGACCTCGGCACCAACAATTGCAGGCTGCTGATCGCCTGTCCGACCCACGATGGCTTTCGCGTGGTCGATTCCTTCTCGCGCATCATCCGGCTCGGCGAGGGGGTTTCGGCGACCGGCTCGATCAGCGAGGCCGCGATCGAGCGCGCCATCGCGGCGCTCAGCATCTGCCGCGACAAGATCAACCTGCGCAAGGCACGCCGGCTCCGGCTGATCGCGACCGAAGCCTGCCGTGCGGCCTCGAACGCGGAAGGGTTCCGCAGCCGCGTCGCGGCCGAGACCGGGATCGAGCTCGAGGTGATCGATCGCGAGACCGAGGCCTCGCTCGCCGTACTCGGCTGCTCGCCGCTGGTCGACCCGAGGGGGCGCGGCGCCATCCTGTTCGATATCGGCGGCGGCTCGACCGAGCTGGTGCGGATCGAGCGCGACCCGGAGAATCCGGAACCGCGCATCAAGGCCTGGATGTCGATCCCATACGGTGTGGTCACGCTCGCCGAGCAGTTCGGCGGGCGCGACGTGACGGCTGAGATCTATGCCGCGATGGAGCAGGAGGTCGCGAACCACGTCGCACCGTTCGCGGAGGAGCACGGCCGCGATCTCACGGACATGCACCTGCTCGGCACGTCGGGCACGGTGACGACGCTCGCCGGCATCCATCTCAACCTGCCGCGCTACGACCGCCGCCGCATCGACAGTATCTGGATGAACGATGCCGACATCACCGCGACCATCAACAAGCTGCTCGGCATGAGCTACGAGGAGCGCGCCAACAACAGCTGCATCAGCGTCGAGCGCGCCGACCTCGTGCTGGCCGGCTGCGCGATCCTCGATGCTATCAGGCGCGCCTTTCCACTGCCGCGCCTGCGCGTGGCCGACCGGGGCCTACGTGAGGGCATGCTGGTCGAGATGATGCGCGAGGACGGCGCGCTCAGGAGCTGGTGAGAATGGCCAAGGACACCACCGGCCGCTTGCACGTCCAGGTCAAGACCGGCGGCAAGCGCAAATTGTCGTCGAAGCTGTGGCTAGAGCGGCAACTCAACGATCCCTATGTCGCCAAGGCCAAGGCGGCGGGCTATCGCTCGCGCGCCGCGTTCAAGCTGCTGGAGATGGATGACAAGTTCCGGCTCTTGAAGCCCGGCATGGCCGTGGTCGATCTCGGCGCGGCGCCCGGCGGCTGGAGTCAGATCGCCGCCAAGCGCGTCGGCTCCGCGGAAGGCAAGGGCAAGGTCGTCGCGATCGATCTGTTGGAAATGCCGGAGATTCCCGGCGTCGATTTCGCGCAGCTCGACTTCATGGAGAACGACGCGCCCGACAAGCTCACCGCGATGCTCGGCGGCGGCGCCGACGTCGTCATGTCCGACATGGCCGCCAACACTACCGGCCACCGCAAAACCGACCAGCTCCGCATCGTCGGTCTGGTCGAGACCGCGGCCGCGTTTGCCTGCGACGTGCTCAAGCCCGGCGGGACGTTCCTGGCAAAAACCTTCCAGAGCGGCGCCGACGCCGAGTTGCTCGCCCAGCTCAAGCGCGATTTTGCGACGGTGCGCCACGTCAAGCCGGCCGCGAGCCGGCAGGATTCCTCGGAGCGTTATGTGCTCGCGACGGGATTCCGCGGTGAGGCGAAAGCATAACCACAAGCTCTGTCATTCCGGGTTCGCTCCGAATCTCCTTATGGCGCCGTGCAGGCCGCAAAAAAGAGCCCCGCCAGAGGCGGGGCTTTGGGGGCATCTTACCGGCTGGGTTGATTCTGAGCCGGCTGACCCGACGGCGAAGGCGGCGGGGCATTGTTCTGGTTGGTCTGTCCAGACTGCGTGCTCTGTGTGGCGCCAGGCTGGTTGGTGGACTGACCGTTGCTTTGGGCCGGCGCCTGTCCAGTGGTCTGACCGGCAGGCGGTTGTGTGCCGGCCTGACCCGATGTCGCCGGTTGGTTCTGCTGAGCCTGGCCCGTTGTGGATGGCTGGTTCTGTCCAGCCTGGCCGGTGGTCTGGTTCTGCTGTGCCGGCGCATTGGTCTGGTTCTGCTGCGCCGGCGCGTTGGTCTGACCGGTGCTTTGTCCGGTCGTGTTCTGCTGCGTCGACTGGCCAGCTGCTCCCTGACCAATGCTCGTCGATTGGCCCTGCGTGGCGCGGATCTGGTTGGAGACGCCTAGTGCAGCGACCGTCCTGGTATCGATCGAGCCGGTGGTCTGGAAACCTTCCTGCCGCTGGAAGGTGATCAGCGCTTCGCGCGTAGCGGGCCCGAGGATGCCGTCTGCTTCGCCAGACATCAGGCCGCGTTCAATCAGCACCCGTTGAACAATGCGGATCTCGTCGGGGCTGAGATCCAGCGCGGCGATGTTGCCACCGCCACCGCTCACGCTGCCGCGCCGGGCGAAGTGGGTCCTTGGGCCGGCGGGAATGGCGTCGACGATCCTGCGGCTTCGGTCGACGACGATGATCTCGTCATCCACGACGAAGAAGCTGTCGTCCCGATAGGCCGGATAGATGTCGATCAGCGCCGGGAATGTCGAGATGGCGACCACGGAGATGTTCCGTGGCACTACCACGCCGGCATTGATCGCGAAGTTGATGGAATTGACGTTGATCCGCACGCGATCCACATTGCGCGAGCTCAACACCGACTGCTGCAGCGTTGTCTGCTGCTGCGCGCTCACCTGCACGCGGCCGGACAAGCTCTGGGTGGTCCCACCCTGGGCTTGCGTCTGGGTGTTGACCTGTCCCTGAGTGTTGGCGCCGGTCGTCGCGCCCTGGCCCTGCTGGGCACCCGGGGCTTGCGCGTTGTTGGTGTTCGCGCCAGTTGCTGTGCTCTGACCCTGCACGTTCTTACCCTGGGCATTGTCCTTGGTGTTCGCGCCGCTCGTTGTCGTGCTTTGACCCTGCGCTTTCTTGCCTTGGACATTGTCCTTGGTGTTAGCGCCTGTGGTCGCGCTCTTACCCTGTTCTGCGCCTTGCGACTGACGCGTAGCGTCGCGGTCGCTGCGGCTCCGACCGACGGTCTGGTCCTTCATTCCGCTCTTGTCGCGCTCGGACCTGGACTGACGTGCTTGGTCGGGTTCGCCTCGGCTCTGACCGACGGTTTGGTCCTTGCCACGCTTCTCGCCTTCAGATTGGGACTGACGCGCGTTGTCGCGGGCGCCGCGGCCCTGATCGACGGACTGACGCTCGCCCCTGTCGACCTTGCCACTATCACGCATTCCTTCACTTCGCTCAGAACGCGATGGTGCCGCAGCGGGGCTCTCGGCTCGACCACCTGCGCGGCCCTGGGTCATTCCTTCGCCGTGAGAGGCTCCGCCTGCACCTTGCGACAGTCCGCCGCTCGATCGGCCGGATTCCGCCGCGCCGGCGCCCGCGCCTCCGCTCATCCCGCTGCCGGCGCCTTCACGCATGCCTTGGGCCGATGCCAGGCTGACGCCGGCGAGCAGCATTGCTGTGGTCAATAGGAACCTGTTCTTCCTCGTGTTCACCTGAACCTCCTCCATTTGCTTTGCAGCATCCGTTGATGGGGAACCTTCGAAGCTGGGCTCGAGACAAACCAGCCCTCATTCGAGTTTTCCGATGTCTGTGAACGATGCGCCGATGCCATCGTTCCTATCAGGCGGGAGAGTCGCGCAGTTCCGTCTCGGTGTTACCACGCACGGGACTCTCTCGATCGAAGCGATAAAGAATCGACCAAAAATCCACTTTGCAGGCTCAGCGCCTCGCGCCAGCCCTTCTCTTGCCGCGTCGCTTCACCAGTAGGGGTGCCAGCGATGGTGGTAGAAGTGCCGCCGCGGGAACGGTCCGCCGTAATAGGCGAAGGCCGGCCGCACGACACGGTGATAGCGGTAGCCGTAGTAGGCCGGGGCGTAACTGGTGGTGTAGTAGGTCCGGGTGTAGCCACCCCACGGATAGTAACCGCCGTAGTACGCCGGTGCGTAGTAGTCGTCATAATAGCGCGGATACCCGTAGTAGCCGTAGCCCGGGCCGTAGGCGTAAGCGGACGAGGCGAGGCCGCCGATCAGGGCACCTGCGAACAATCCGCCTGCCAGCGCCGGCCCAAAACCACCGCGCCAGCGAGCCTCCGCCGGCGTCGGTGCCGCCACCGCGCTCACGCCGAGCGCGCCGACGGTTGCCAGGACAAGTGCGGTCTTTTTCATGCGCGTCCCTCCTTCGTTGGTGTTTCGACGTCGTGCCAACATTGCCGAAGGGCAAAAGTTGCAAGCGCGTGCCGGCGAGGAACAGGAGTCATGAACATAAGCGAGCATTCATCTCGATGAACGCGCGCCCGCTTTCGGCGACATCGCCTCGGACTCTCCCTTTCGCGCGGTCCACGAGGGTCAGGTCAAAGCTGATTTCGGAAAAGATGCAAATGGTCGACTGCTGTACATGGGCCTGTTTTGGACCCTTGTCCGGAGGAGAGCCGGCATCCTGCTTTCCGCTACCCCAGCCTCTGATCCCGCACGTCCTGCGTATCCTCCGTCGCCGCCTTGACCGCCGCCTTGGCTGCGCCTTTGCCGGCGCCCTTGCGGCTCGCGATCTCCACCGCCTTGCGGCCGGAGATCTCGTGGCCGGCGTCAGCCGGCATTTGCCAGAAGAACCAGCTCGATGCCGCCGACGTCAGCGCCACCACGACGAAAGCGGGCGCGAACACGGTGGCGTTGAGCTCGCTGACATGGCTGAACCACATCGTCGTTTCCACGCACGCCGCGCCGACGGCGACACCCGCTGACACCGCGAGCTGCTGGTTGACACTGACGAGGGTGGTGGCACGGCTCATCTGCGCGGTCTCGACGTCGGCATAGGCGACCGTATTGATCGCGGTGAATTGGAGCGAGCGGAAGAAGCCGCCGACCACCAGGATCACCATGATGATGAGCAGCGGCGTCGTCACCGTGAACAGCGCGCAAACGCCGAGGAAGAACGCGCTCACGATCGCGTTCACCGTCATCAGATTGCGGAAGCCGAAGGCGCGGATGATCCGCGCCGCCAGCGTCTTCATCCCCATGGCCCCGAGCGAGGAGGCGAAGGTGACGAGACCGGAATGGAACGGCGACAGGCCGAAGCCGATCTGCATCAAGAGCGGCAGCAGGAACGGCAGCGCGCCGATGCCGAGGCGGAACATGAAGCCGCCGACCACGGCTGCGCGCAGCGTCGGCAGGTTCAGGAGCGAGAAATCCAGCACCGGCGACCCCGTGCGCCTCGCATGGATGACATAAAGCGTCATCGAGATCGCACCGCCCGCGATCAGTGCTGCAACAGTGCTCCACGGCAGCAGATTGAGCCCGGCAACCGACAGGCCGAAGGCGATGCCGGCGAGACCCAACCCAGCGAGCACCATGCCGTACAGATCGAACGGCTCCTGCACCTCGCTCTTGATCGGATCGATGAAGCGCAATGCCATGAAGATGCCGAGCAGGCCGATCGGGATGTTGATCAGGAAGATCCAGTGCCAGGACGCGTAAGTCGTGATGAAGCCGCCGAGCGGCGGTCCGATCACGGGACCGATCAGGGCAGGGACCGTCACCCAGGCCATGGCGTTGACCAGCGCGCTCTTGTCGACGGAGCGCAGCAGCACGAGGCGTCCGACCGGCGTCATCATCGCGCCGCCCATGCCTTGCAGGATGCGCGCGAATACGAAATCGGTGACCGAGGTCGAGAGCGCGCAGCCGACCGAGCCGACCATGAACACGCCGACCGCGATCGCAAACACCATGCGTGCGCCGAAGCGGTCGGCGGTCCAGCCGCTCGCCGGGATGAACACCGCGAGCGAGAGCAGGTACGACGTGATTGCGAGCTTCAGCGTCAGCGGGCTGGTTCCGATGTCGGCCGCGATCGCCGGCAGCGAGGTGGCGATCACCGTGGAATCCATGTTCTCCATGAAGAGCGCAGTGGCCACGATCAGCGGAATGACGCGTTGCTTGTCGACCATGACGGATTGGCAATGAAATCGGAGGGAAGCGGAGTTGCGGCTTATCACCGCCGTCCGCCGCGGACCATCGCGGATCGACGCATGGCACCTAAATCCTGCGTGACGACGGTGTGGCCGCAAATGCGGTTGCATTGCTGGATCGGCAGCACCCTGAGGTCGTGGAGGCGATCCGCCTAGGCACGGCCCGGCGAGGGGCTGTCCTCGCCTGAATTGACCTAAAAAAGCCTGTGCATGGCTGGCCGACGGCCCGAATTGCTTTGATTCGTCACGCGGCCGTGCTATCGACCCGCGTCAACCCCACCGATGGGCTCCGATTCTTAAGGCGTTGCCGCAAGGTACGCCGAGGGCGGCGCTCATCCATTAGCATTTGCGGCAGGGCCGCAGGAAGGAGTTGGCAGATGGCCACGGTGCAACTTCAAGGCATCCGCGAAGCCTTTACGTTCGACGACGTGCTGTTGAAGCCGGGCCTGTCCGACGTCATGCCGGGCGAGGTCGACATCCGTTCCCGCGTCACCCGCGCCATTCCGCTCAACATTCCGATCATGGCCTCCGCCATGGACACAGTGACCGAGGCCCGCATGGCGATCGCCATGGCGCAGGCCGGCGGCCTCGGCGTCATCCACCGCAATTTCGATCCTGAAGGGCAGGCTGCCCAGGTGCGGCAGGTCAAGCGCTACGAGTCCGGCATGGTGGTGAACCCGCTCACCATCAGCCCCGAGGCCACGCTCGACGACGCGCTGAAGCTGATGAGCGATCACGGCATCTCCGGCATTCCCGTGGTCACCGGCGCCAGCAAGTCGACGCCCGGCAAGCTGGTCGGCATCCTCACCAACCGTGACGTGCGCTTTGCGACCAATCGCCAGCAAAAGATCTCCGAGCTGATGACGCACGAAAACCTCGTCACGGTCCGCGAGAATGTCAGCCAGGACGAGGCGCGGCGAATGCTGCATCAGCATCGCATCGAGAAGCTGCTCGTGGTCGACGAGCAATATCGCTGCGTCGGTCTCATTACCGTCAAGGACATGGAGAAGGCGGTCGCCCATCCGCTCGCCTGCAAGGACGCGCAAGGGCGCCTGCGCGTCGCCGCCGCCACCACTGTCGGCGATAACGGCTTCGAGCGCACCGAGCGGCTGATCGATGCCGGCGTCGACCTCGTCGTCGTCGACACCGCGCACGGCCACTCCCGCCACGTGCTGCACGCGGTGAACCGCATCAAGCGTCTGTCCAACTCGGTGCAGGTCGTCGCCGGCAACGTTGCCACCACGGAAGGCGCGCAGGCGCTGATCGACGCCGGCGCGGATTGCATCAAGGTCGGCATCGGCCCGGGCTCGATCTGCACCACGCGCATCGTCGCCGGCGTTGGCGTTCCCCAGCTCACCGCGATCATGGATGCGGTGGAAGCGGCGAAGAAGTCCGACATCCCCGTCATCGCCGACGGCGGCATCAAGTACTCCGGCGACCTCGCCAAGGCGCTCGCTGCCGGCGCCGACATCGCGATGGTCGGCTCGCTGCTCGCCGGCACCGACGAGACGCCCGGTGAAGTGTTTTTGTGGCAGGGCCGTTCCTACAAGGCCTATCGCGGCATGGGCTCGGTCGGCGCGATGGCGCGGGGATCTGCCGATCGCTACTTCCAGCAGGACATCAAGGACACGCTCAAGCTGGTGCCCGAAGGCATCGAGGGGCAGGTGCCCTACAAGGGCCCGGTCGGCAACGTCATGCACCAGCTCGCCGGCGGCTTGCGCGCCGCGATGGGCTATGTCGGCGCGCGCGACATGAAGGAGCTGCACGACAAGGCCCAGTTCGTCCGCATCACCGGCGCGGGCCTGCGCGAAAGCCACGTCCACGATGTCACGATCACGCGCGAGAGCCCGAACTATCCGGGCGCCGGTTAGGATTCTCGTGTCGCGTGCCCCGGACGCAGCGCAGCACCTCTTCGGTGATGCGCTGCAGAGCCGGGGCCCATCGCTCCATATCTTGCCATGTAGTCTGGGTCCCGGCTCTGCGCAGCAACGCTGCGCGCTGCAGCGCGTCCGGGACACGAGTGTGGTGGCCGCCTCTGCGACCATCTACTCCAATCCTTTTGTATTGTGTATTGACGCGCATCGCTCCCTCCGCTTCCGTTTGCGCCGAAGCACAATCGGAGGAAGCCAATGTCCCAAGGCAAACGCATCGTTCTCGCCGCGCGTCCCGTCGGCGAACCCAAGCCATCTGATTTTCGCCTGGAGGAATTCGCTGTTCCGACACCAGGGCCCGGCGAAGTCCTGCTGCGCACGATCTGGCTGTCGCTCGATCCCTATATGCGCGGCCGCATGAGCGAGGGGCCGTCCTACGCAGCTCCGGTGCCGATCGGCGGGGTGATGGAAGGCGAGGCGGTCAGCGAGGTCGCGGCCTCCAACAATCCTGATTTTGCCAAAGGCGACATCGTGCGCATCCGTTCTGGCTGGCAGACGCACGCGATCTCGAACGGCAAGGGGCTGATCAAGGTCGATCCCAAGCTCGGTCCGATCTCGACCTCGATCGGCGTGCTCGGCATGCCCGGCATGACCGCCTATACGGGCCTGCTCGACATCGGTAAGCCGCAACCCGGCGAGACTGTCGTCGTTGCCGGTGCTTCCGGCGCAGTCGGCTCGGCCGTGGGCCAGATCGCCAAGATCAAGGGCGCCCGCGCGGTCGGCATCGCCGGCGGCAAGGACAAGTGCGACTATGTGGTGAAGGAGCTCGGCTTCGACGCCTGCATCGATCACCGCGATGCCGAACTCGCCACCAAGCTGAAGGACGCCTGCCCGAAGGGCATCGACGTCTATTTCGAGAATGTCGGCGGCGCCGTGTTCGAGGCGGTGTTCCCGCTGCTCAATCCGTTCGCGCGGGTGCCAGTCTGCGGCCTGATCGCCCATTACAACGACACCGAGGCCAAGCCGCCGAAATGGGCCGCCAACCTGATGCGCGCGACGCTGACCAAGCGGCTGACCTTCCGCGGCTTCATCGTCTCTGATTTCGCCGCCCGCCATGGCGACTTCCTGCGCGACATGTCCGCCTGGGTCCGCGATGGCAAGGTCAAGTACAAGGAGTTCGTCACCGAAGGCCTGGAAAGCGCCCCCGGCGCCTTCATGGGCCTGCTGAAGGGTGACAATTTCGGCAAGCAACTGGTTCGGGTTGGTCCCGACAAGGCCTGATCTGCCGCCTCCAGCCCCCATCGGGGCGGTGGATGGTTAAGAAAGAGTCACTAATCGGTCACACCTGGCCGCAAAAGCCGCAGGTGTGCTCGCCCGTTCATTGACGGCCCGACGAAGGCATTGAATCATCGCGCATATTTTAGGTGCTGCGATGTTAGAGATCGGTATTTTCTGCGTAATCCTGCTGGCCGCCGGCTATTGGGTGGCGATGTTCGTCATGGGCCGCCGCGACGACGTCATTCATGGCAACTTCGTTCACACCGAGGACCAGGGCGATTTTGCCCGCCCCTCGATGCCGACGCCTCCGCCGCCATTCCCGAAACGTCCGGTCAAGGCTCCGCAGCCTGCCAGTCAACCGCCTGTCCCTGACTCAAAGCCGGTGAGCAGCGAGGCATTGCAATCGCTGCTAGCCGCGATCCAGCAGGATCTCAAAAGCGTGGCTTAAGTCTCCTGCGAGGCCGCAACTGAAACAGCAGCACATGAGCGGCTGCGGTTCAGCCGCGCATGTGCGCCATGGTTATGGCAGCGCGCTAGGCTGCGTGCCGCATGCGTTCGATACTCTGAGTAATGTGGTTTCCTGCATCGTCAGCCACCTTCAAAGACATGTCCGCCATCCGGCGGCTGGTATCCAGGGCGCTTCTGATCGAATCGCGCATCAGATCAGTCTGCACAGCCGCCAAATCGTGCGGAGTTCGGCAGCGCCAGAGTTCATTCATACGGTCCATGGTCCTCTCGATCTGCTGTCGAACGAAGTCGAAGTACTCCCGTGAGACGCCGTTCATTCCTTTGGCGACCGCGGTTGTAGAGTACATGATTGCTTCTGCGTTGCGGACCGAGCGTTCTGTTGCCTGCTGCGCTTCATTGCCCGTCAAACCGAACGTGCGACCAAGCTGATCAGCAGAGCGGCCCATCATAGCCGTGGCCATGTCGACGCCGAAGCGCCAACTGTTTTGCAACATCTCGGCATTTTGTTGCAGCAGATGGCTGCTGGCTTGGGCCACCTCCTCGCTGGCCTCAGCGGTAGCTAAGCCGATCCGTCTGGTCTGCTCAGCAGTCCTTTCGGCGGCGCGGCGGATTGTGTCCTCAGGGCTTTGGGTAGACTTTTCCTCCTGGCGTGGATTGGCCATTTGTTGCTCCATCGTTGTTGTTGGTGAGGTCGGATCCTTTGCTCTCCGTCACAGGTGCGATCCTACGCGAGCAAACGTGGGCATTTTTCGACCGTTCCGGGGCACGCGATTTTTAATCAACCCTCCGCGATTGCGCGCAGGAACGAGCGCTTCAACTTCCAATTATTTCATGGATTGATTCATCTGCTTGGCACCGCGGGTTTCGTGTTCTTACCCTCGATCATCAAGGCTCAGTAATGACCACCGCTGAAACCGTATTGCTCATTGCTGTCTTGTTATTAGCACTTCTCGTCGTCGGCAACGTCGGCTTCTCCAAACTGGCCGAGTGGAGGAATCCACCAATCGGCAAGTTCCTCGAGTGCGACGGCGTAGTACTCCACTATGTCGATCGGGGTGATCCGGCAGCTCCTTGCGTCGTGCTGCTCCATGGCAACGGATCCATGATCCAGGACTTCACGATCAGCGGCCTGGTCGATCTTCTTGCCCGCAGCAATCGCGTGGTGTGCTTCGACCGCCCAGGCTTTGGCTATAGTCAGCGGCCGCGGCTCCGAATATGGACCGCAGCAGCTCAAGCCGCTTTGTTGATGAAGGCGCTCAATCAACTCGAAATCCGGAATCCCGTTGTCCTGGGCCATTCTTGGGGCGCCTTCGTCGCTATCGCGCTCGCCGTGCGAAAGGATTATCCGACCCAGGGTCTCGTGCTTGCGTCCGGGTACTATTTCCCAACCGGCCGATTGGACGTGTGGCTGATGTCAGGTCCAGCCATACCGGTTCTGGGCGACTTGGTCAGTTACACTGTCGCGCCAATCATTTCGTGGGCCGTCCTGCCAGGAGTTCTCCGTAAGATCTTTGCGCCTCGTTCTGTCCCGCAGACGTTCAAGAATGAATTTCCAACGTCTCTGGTGCTCAGGCCCACACAGTTGAGGGCGGCTGCGGAGGAAAGTGCACTGCTCATTCCAACTGCAGCACAATTCCAAGCTTATTATTCGACCATGGGCGACCACGTGCAAATATTCCACGGAACAGAGGACCAGGTGATCGAATTCAAACAAGCGCGAGATTTACATCAAGCACTGCCTCGGTCCGATCTTCACCTTGTTCCGAATGCCGGGCATATGGTCACGTACGCAGACCCCGCCGCCATCGTGGAGGCAGTCAGTTCAATGGCAAATTCTTAAGGCTGGCAGCTTGTCCGTATCGGCTCGAACTCGCCAGAAGAAGAGCACTCTTGAGCCAGAAGTGACGTCTGGGGCCACTGGTTGGCGCCCCGGCGGAACCCGGAGTCACTCAAAAGCGCTCTTCTTCAATTCGCCGGCGAGGGCCGTCACTGCACCTTGCGGCGTGCAGGCGCAGCGACTGGCCGCAATTCCATTCTCGATATGCCCGCTGCGACGTTCACACCTGTCTGAGCCTGGACGGACACCGGCTGCAAGGCGATCGTTCGATCCGAGCCGCCCACCAGGAGGTTGGCACCAACTCCGGCGCCGACAGTACCGCCGGCGGTCGCGCCCGCATAGGTTCCGGCCAAGGCTGCCTGGCGAAGCGTGGTTGGCGCAAACACGGTCCAAACGAGCTGACCGCCGGACGTGGCTCCTATGTCGAGACCAAGCGTGCTGACGGTGCCTTCGTAAGCCTCGCGCGCCCTGCCTCGCGCCGATGCATAGATGCAGCTCAACTGCCGTTGCCCCGCAACAATCATGCCGACTCCGGGCGATATGTTGCACGTGAGTGTGCCGACTCTTGAGCGCCCAGCCTCCTGCGCCGTTGCCGGAACCATCGCGAGGACGAGTGCCAAGGCCGCGCAAGCTGTTGCCAAATTGGTCAGCCTAGCTTCATTCAGCGTTGTCCTAATCATGGGGCCTCCATCGATTATTCTGATCGTCCTTCAATGCGTGCTGAGCTAGCGATGTTCCTGTTGGTCGGAAGGCGAAGCTCCAGAAGCACAAGACAAACCTCGCTTTACGGGCTCGGGATGTGGAGCACGCGGGTCCGGCTCTGCGCCGGTGTTGAGTGACAGGCGGACATCAAATGCACTCGCAGCCGATTTTATGAGTGCTCGCCGCCCATCTGGGCGAGCAGTTCCTCAATGTCGACATCGCGCTGGCCCGCCGCCCTGATGTGGCGGACCTCAAGGCTGTCTGGCCGGAAGCGATATTCAACCAGCCCGACTTCCTTGATCGCGATCCGGTCCTGGCGCGAATCGTTGATGACGAAGCCGGCCGACGGCGCCCAGACGTGGCGGGTGTGGCGATAGGTGAAGTCGCGACGCTGGTGCACGTGACCGCTGGCGATGAGACGCAGGTCGACGTTACCGAACATCTCGATCAGCCGCGCCCGCGCCGGCTGCGGCACGTAGCGGATCGAGGTCTCCGGCGTCTCAGTGTCATCGGGCAGGTTGAGAAACAGCGGCTTGTGCAGGAACAGGGCGACCGGCCTGCCGTTCGTGCGCGCGATCTCCGAGGCGAGCCAGTCGAATTGCTCGGCCTCGAAGGCGAGCCCTGAATTCATGACCAGCGAGTTGAGACCGATGAAGCACCAACCGGCCGCCTCGAACGACCAATGGTCTTCGCCAATGATGTCGCAGAACCGCCTGCGGTGCGCCTCACTGACCGGCGGCTTCGGCGCCGACCCGATCGCGGTCGGATTGTCGCCGATGTCGTGATTGCCGGGGAGGTAGCGGCAGGTGACGGGCAGGGCGTCGTGCAGGCCTTTCGCGAATTCGACGTCGTCGCGGCTGGTCGGCCCGTCGAACGAAACGTCGCCAGTGTTGACGACGAGATCGGGCCTGCCGGCGTCGATGTGCTCGCTGATGCGGTGAAAGTTGGCGATCAGACCGGGAAAGCGCCGGCCGAGATGGGTGTCGGAAATCTGGGTCAGGCGAAATTCGGGCATGCGATCATCCTACCCGTTGTCGCGCGTCGGAACGATGACGGCGCGGGCATGGATCGCAACGAACAAAGTTTAAAGCACGCCTCGGTCACAGCACACGGTAGCGGATCGTGTAGGCATCCTGCGGGGCGACCGGGCCGGCGAGGGGCGAGGCGATGCGGTCGGCGAGGTGCCACGGGCCGAACTGCTCGGAGCGATGCGGCTCGGCCGGCAAGCGGAGGCGGAACTCGAAGGTGCCCTTGCCGGGCAGGTTCACGGCCAGCACGCGGTCCGCGGTGCGGTGGTTGAGCACCACGGCGCCGCGTAGCACCGCCCGCCCGTCTGAGAGGTCGCGTACCCCATCGACTAGCGCCAGCGTCTGGTTGCGATCGGTATGCAGCTCGATCTGGCTGTCGGTCACCGCCGTCAGCATCTCCCGGGGCATCCGGATCTCGAACGCGACGGCGGGCTTGGACGGATTGAGGCCGAGATAGGCAAGCGCCGCGTGGCGCATGTCGTAGGCGGCAAACGCGAACAGGCCGAGCGCGGCGAACGCAGCCAGGCTCTGCCGGGCGACGTCGCGCCAGGTCCGGTAGCTCAGGCGAAAATAGACCGTCATCGCCAGCGCGACCGCGAGCGCCGCCGCGATACCTGACAGCGCCGACATCAGGATGCCGAGCCGGCCGTCGGCGGATTCGGTGAAGAAGCTGGACAAGGTGTTCATGGCGCTATCTCGCCTCGGGCTCAAGGGCCGAAATTGCTTTAACAATCGATGCTTGGTCGCCGAAGCGGGAACGCCGGTTCAAGTCGTTCATTGTCAGCGCCAAAAGTCGCGGCTAATGACGGTCGGCGGCATTTCGCCTCCCGGGAAAGTTCCGATGTCCGTTCAAATGGTTTTGCTGCCGGTCTTCGCGCAGGTCGCTCTCACCTTCGCGCTTCTGATCGGCATGGTCTTGGCGCGGCGCAAGACCCTGGTCTCGGGCGAGACCAAAATCCGCGACATTGCGCTGGGCGAGCCGAACTGGCCGAAGGGCGTCACACAAATCGCCAATTGCTACCGCAACCAGTTCGAGCTGCCGGTGCTGTTCTACGTCCTGATCGCGCTGGCGTTGCCTTTGCGCCGCGCCGATCTCTTCATCGTGCTGATGTCCTGGGTGTTCGTGGTGACACGCTTTGCCCATGCCGGCGTGTTCGTCTCCTCCAACGATCTCGGCCGCCGCTCCACGATCTGGCTCGCCGGCGTGCTCGTGCTGCTCGCGATGTGGATCTACTTCGCGCTGAAGCTTTTGCTGCTGATCTAGGCGCTTGCGCGCCACTTGAAAGAATTCAAATGACCCCCGCTGCCCGGCTGTCCGCAGCCATCGAACTGATCGACACCATCGAGAAGGACCGCGTGCCCGCGGCCAAGGCGCTGAAGGAGTGGGGCACGGCGCACCGCTTCGCCGGTTCCGGCGACCGCGCCGCCATTGCCGGCTTGGTCTGGGACGTGCTGCGCCGCTACGCCTCGAGCGCCTACCTGATGGATTCCGATACCGCGCGGGCGCGGCTGATCGGCATGCTCCGGCTCGAGCGCAGTATGGACACGGCCACCATGGCCGCGCTGTTCGACGGCAGCCGGTTTGCGCCGGCGCCGCTGACCGCGGCCGAGCAGGCCGCGCTCGCCTCGCGTTCCCTCAATGACGCACCTGCTGCGGTTGCCGGGGACTACCCCGAATGGCTCGATCCGCATCTTGCAAAAGTGTTCGGCGAGACCCGTGCCGCGGAGGCCGCCGCAATGGCCAGCCGGGCCCCGCTCGATCTGCGCGTCAACACGCTAAAATCCAATCGCGACAAGGCGCTGCGCGCGCTTGCTCATCTTCATGCGAAACCGACGCCGTGGTCGGCAACGGGCCTGCGCATCGAGCTTTCGGCCGATGCGCGTAACCCGGGCATCCAGGCGGAAGAGGATTTCATCAAGGGCGCCATTGAAGTGCAGGATGAGGGATCGCAGCTTGCGGCCCAGTTCACGGCGGCAAAACCCGGCGAGCAGGTGATCGATCTTTGCGCCGGCGCGGGCGGCAAGACGCTGGCGCTCGCCGCCCTGATGCAAGGCAAGGGCCGGCTGATCGCGACCGACCGCGACAAGCGCCAGCTTGCCCCCATCCACGAGCGCCTGTCGCGCGCCGGCGTCCACAATGCCGATGTGCGCACGCCGAAAGGCGAAGCCGATCCGCTCCAAGACATCCGCGCCTCGGCCGATCTCGTCGTGATCGACGCGCCCTGTACGGGAACCGGAACCTGGCGCCGCAACCCCGATGCCAAATGGCGCATGCGCCCGGGCGCGCTGGAGATCCGCCTGCGCGACCAGGCCGAGGTGCTCGCGCGTGCGGTTCCGCTGGTCAAGCCCGGTGGCCGCATCGCCTACATCACCTGCTCGGTGCTGGCGGAAGAGAACGGCGAGCAGGTGAGGGCGTTCGTCGCGCGCCATCCCGATTTCGCGGTCATCCCGCCCGAACAGACCGCGAGCGTGCTCTGGGACAAGGCAGAAGCTTTTGGCGAGGCCGCGCTGCAGTCGGCGGAAGGCTGGCTGATGACGCCGCGGCGAACGGGAACGGACGGTTTCTTCGTGTCGGTGCTGCGGAAAGCATAGCACTGGCAGGGTGGGCAAAGCTTCCGTCGTCGCTCGGGGAGCGATGACGGAGGCGTGCCCACCATCGCAGCGCGCCTTTGCCCACCCTACCGCACCGCTGATCTCATCCCGCCGCCATTCCGGGGCTCGCGAACCCGCAATCCATCGGGCCGCAGGAACGCCCGCGCGATGGATACCGGGTTCGGCCTTCGGACGCCCCGGAATGATAGGAGCAAGACAAAAGCCCCGCCGACCGGATCCGGTCGCGGGGCTTTCGAGTTCTAGCGTTCTGCCGGTACGTCCGTGGTCAGAACGCCCTGGCGCGGGCCATTAGCCGACGCGGAGATTGTCAGCCGAGGACTTGCCGCTGCGACGGTCGGCGACGATGTCGAACGAGACCTTCTGGCCCTCGTTGAGGGTGGAGAGGCCGGCGCGCTCGACCGCGCTGATGTGCACGAACACGTCCTTGTTGCCGTCGTCCGGCTGGATGAAACCATAACCCTTTTGGGTGTTGAACCACTTCACGGTGCCCATAGCCATGGGAATTTCCTTTGTTAGAGAGGGTACGCACGCGGACCGGTACGCGTCGCTGCGCCCATGATCCTATTCAGTCGATGTTTGGAGAAGTCATCTGAAGCGTGCGCGCCCGTCTGTAACGAAGCGAAGCGGCCCAGTCGTTCGGCCAAGTATCGATGATCACAATATAGCGAGGATTTGGGGCTACTTCAAGGCACCACCCGTGGTTCGGGATGTCGCGCGCCGCTGCTATTCTGCGGTGCAAGTGAAACCGCGAGGGGCGCATCAGTCCACGATGAAGAGCGTGGCACCGGTCCTCGTCGAGGACCGGTGCGCGGCGTCGCCGAAGTCCGACACCTGGTAACTCATCCCCGCCGTGAGCTTGAATTTGCGCCCGTCGCGCAGCTCAGAATCGAGCTCGCCCTTCAGCACGTAGAGCACGTGGCCCCGATCGCACCAATGATCGGCGAGATAGCCCGGCGAATACTCCACCATCCGCACCCGGAGATCGCCGATGTTGAGCGTGCGCCACTTGGCCTCGCCGCTCTCGCCGGGATGCGTGGTCGCTTCGATCTTGCTCCAATCGGTGACGGTAAAGGGGGAGGTGGGGAGTTTCATGCGAATGATCCTGTTTCGGAACCGGCGGTGTTTTGTTAGCGCACGCTGTCGCCGCAGTCTCCGTCATTGCGAGCGTAGCGAAGCAATCCAGAATCTCTCCGCGGAAAGACCCTGGATTGCTCACATGGGGATTTGATGTGTCAAGATTTATGGTCAGCTCTTTGTTCGATTGCAGGCCAGCTCTTCGTCCCGACCGCGGAACCTTTCGGATGGCGCGCGCAGATCAGGTCAAGACCGGCCCGTGAGGGCCGCCGCGAAGCGGCTTGGTCTTGACCTGAGCGAGCACGCCTTCAGGCTCGTTAGGTCGGGAAGTGCGGCGTGAACTACTCCTATGGTTGGCGATCCAAGGGTCGAGCCGGTTTTGGCAATCTGGTTTGCATGCCAGATCAAACTCACATTCGGTCGTTGCGCGGTGGCGACTGCACCAACATTCCGCTTGCGGCGGGCAGGCTCGAGAGGACGAGACCCTTCTTCGTTACGGCGTTTGAAGCCATGCAATCCATCGGTTCGTCCACCCGGATCGGCCGAGGCTGATCAACCTCGGCGGATTGGTTTTGAGGCTGAGAGGCGTGGTGTCAGGCGCCGGGCTTCACCACGGCTCCCTCGATCACGACGCCGGCGGTCACGTATTTCCACAGGGCCACGAGCAGCTTGCGCGCCAGCGCCACGATTGTGCGCTTGCGGCCGCGCTGGCTGTTGGCCTTGAACCACTGGGTCAGAGCCGATTGAGGCTGGTGACGTATCCACAACCAGGCGAGCTGGATCATCGTGGTTCTCAGGCGCGGATTGCCGGCCTTCGACACGCCCTGCTCACGCTCAATGCCGCCACTGCGCCATGGCGTGGCCGCAAGACCGGCATAGGACGCAACCTGGCGGCGGTTGGTGAACTGACGGTGGAAGGCCTCCGACCAGAGAATGGCAGCAAAGTTCGGGCCCAGGCCCTTCAAGTCGAGCAGCATCGCGACCGGGTTCGATGCAGCCTTCTCGCCTGCTGGTCGGCTTGCAGCCAGCAATGCATCCTGCTCGCGCTCTACCGCCGCGATCTGGTCGAGCAGAAGTTCGAGCCGGTCGAGCTCGCGGCTGATCTGCGCCTTCAAATGCGCCGGCAGCAGCCGCCCGTCCCCGTGCGCAAGGCCTCGAGCCGCGTCCGTCGATCGCGCCGCAGCGGCACGTAGTCGAATATCCCTTGCGCAAACAGAACACCCTTGATCCGGTTCACATGCACGATCCGCTCCGCGATCAAGGTCCGCCGCTCCCGACAAAGCCTGCGGCGGTCCTCTTCTTCCGGAGAGGGGGCAACGACCATCGCGCAGACCCGTGGCTCGCCGCGCTTGTAGGCCAGAAGCGACCGCAACAGCGTCTCGCCGTCCAACCGGTCCGTCTTGGCCCGCCGGCGCCGGCGCGGCGTCGCGATCGAGGCCGGATCGACCACGTAGCTCTCGACGCCCTCCGACTGCAGAGTGCGGTGAAGCCAGAACCCATCCAGCCCCGCCTCCTGGATGGTGATGATCGGATAACTCTCGCCCGTTCGCGCCTGGGCCTTACGCTTCAGCGCTGCAAAGAGCTTCAAAAGCTCCGCAATAGCGCCGGCCTTCACGCTGTGTTTGGACATCTTCTCGCCCTTGCCGGGCGACAGCGATGTAACCAGCCATGTCGAACGGCTCAGTTCCAATGACACAAAAATTGCGCCAATCTGCGTCCGGATAGCGGCCAGTCCGTCGGAAAGATGATCGAGCAACATCGCTGTCTCCAGGTTGAGTGCTTCAGCAACCTCAGTCTGGCCTCAGACCCGGTCGCTATCCACTCCCCATGGAATCTTCGCTGCGCTCGCAATGACGCTTGGGGCAAGCAGTCTCCCCACTCTCACTGTCATCGCCGGGCCTCGACCGGGCGATCCAGTAGTCCGAGACGTTCGTGGTTTATCGAGAGGTCGCGGCGTACTGGATTCCCGCTTTCGCGGGGAATGACAGCGGCGGGTGGGCGGCACCGTCCGCACACGACAAGCGCGCTGCTGCGACAGCAACGCGCGTCAGCGTCACTCCACCAGATGGTTCGCCGAGCCCTGCACGATCAGCCCCGCCTCATTCACCCGCAGATATTCGCAGATCTTCTTGCCCCGCTCGTTCGCGTAGAACACCACGACGCTGTCGGGGCTCACGAACAGGTCGATCAGCGAGAAATGCAGGTTCGGCAACAGCCCGAGCGCCTTGCCCCAATAGGCGCGTAAGCTCTCCTTGCCGTGCAATGTTCCGCTGGCGTCGAACCCCAGCGCCGGAATGCGGTCCGAGGTCATCACGACCGCCTCGTCATAGAGCGTGAGCACGCGCTCGAGATCGCGCGCATTCCAGGCCTCGACCCAGGTCCGGCCGAGCGCGGCAAGCGTTGATGGCTGCTGATGCTGTGACATGGCATTCTCGCTGATCGGCCCTTTTCTGAGAGTGGGCACAATAGGTCAATATTACTTACCTATATTCATTTGTCCATGCCCAAAGAAGCATGTGGGCGCACCGCGACCGCGGTTGCGGCGCGCGCGCTGCCAGCGTATCTGCTGGCCATGACAGCAGCACAGAACGACCGCTCCGCGTCGACGCCCTCGGTGGCCTCGGCGCACGACAAGATTCTCATCGTCGACTTCGGCAGCCAGGTGACGCAGCTGATCGCGCGTCGCGTCCGCGAGGACGGGGTCTATTGCGAGATCGTCCCGTTCAACAAGGCAGAAGCTGCCTTCGAGGAGATGAAGCCGAAGGCGGTGATCCTCTCCGGCGGACCGGAATCGGTGCACGAGGCCGGCTCGCCCCGCGCTCCGCAATTGATCTTCGATTCCGGCGTGCCCGTGATGGGCATCTGCTACGGCCAGATGACCATGGCAGCCCAGCTGGGCGGCGAGGTCGAGGGCGGCCATCATCGCGAATTCGGCCGCGCCGATGTCGAGGTGAAGGCTGAGAGCAAGCTGTTCGAGGATATCTGGTCATCAGGCAGCAAGAATCAGGTCTGGATGAGCCATGGCGACCGCATCACCAAGATGCCGCCGGGATTCTCCGTCGCCGGCACCTCGCCGAACGCGCCGTTCGCGATCATCCAGGACGAGAAGCGCAAATATTACGGCCTGATGTTCCACCCCGAAGTGGTGCACACGCCCGACGGCGCAAAGCTGATCCGCAACTTCGTGCGCAAGATCGCCGGCCTCACCGGCGACTGGACCATGCGCGCCTTCCGCGAGGAGGAGATCCAGAAGATCCGCCAGCAGGTCGGCAAGGGCAGGGTGATCTGCGGCCTCTCCGGCGGCGTCGATTCGGCGGTCGCGGCCGTGCTGATCCACGAGGCCATCGGCGACCAGCTCACCTGCGTCTTCGTCGATCACGGCCTGATGCGCCTCAACGAGGCCGAGCAGGTGGTCGATCTGTTCCGCCACCACTACAACATCCCGCTCGTGCACGTGGATGCGTCCAAGCAATTCCTCGGGGAGCTCGAAGGCGTCACCGATCCCGAAGTGAAGCGAAAGACCATCGGCCGCCTCTTCATCGAGGTGTTCGAAGCTGAGGCCAAGAAGATCGGCGGCGCCGACTTCCTCGCGCAAGGCACGCTCTACCCCGACGTGATCGAGAGCGTCTCCTTCACCGGTGGCCCCTCGGTGACGATCAAGTCGCACCACAATGTCGGCGGCCTCCCAGAGCGCATGAACATGAAGCTCGTCGAGCCCTTGCGCGAGCTCTTCAAGGACGAGGTGCGCA
This sequence comes from Bradyrhizobium sp. LMG 9283, assembly GCF_045571415.1. NCBI lineage: Bacteria > Pseudomonadati > Pseudomonadota > Alphaproteobacteria > Hyphomicrobiales > Nitrobacteraceae > Bradyrhizobium > Bradyrhizobium sp. LMG 9283. Next base: position 5,166,566 of record NZ_CP120691.1, on the reverse strand, counting down.
AGCTCGGGCGCGAGCTCGGCCTCCCCGAAATCTTCGTCGGCCGCCACCCGTTCCCGGGCCCGGGCCTCGCGATCCGCTGCCCCGGCGAGATCACCAAGGACAAGCTCGACATCCTGCGCAAAGCGGACGCCGTCTACATCGACCAGATCCGCAAGCACGGCCTGTATGACGAGATCTGGCAGGCGTTTGCGGTGCTGCTCCCGGTGAAGACGGTTGGCGTCATGGGTGACGGCCGCACATACGATTATGTGGTCGGCCTGCGCGCCGTCACCTCCACCGACGGCATGACCGCCGACTTTTACCAGTTCGACATGAAGTTCCTGGGCGAGACCGCCACGCGCATCATCAACGAGGTGAAGGGCGTGAACCGGGTGGTGTACGACGTGACCAGCAAGCCGCCTGGGACGATTGAGTGGGAGTGAGGTGACGAACCACCTCCGGTGCAACTGCGACCCGCGTTGATTCTTGCCGGATTTCCCGCTGCGGTTGTCTTGTTTGCGACAAACTCAGCGAATTGACGCGGCGAACCAGAGGGCTAACCTGCTGGGATCCGAGGCGGCAAGCGCTGGTGTCCCAGAAATGATGGCGGATCCGGGCGACGTTCCCCTTCTTCATCATCGGCTCGCGTCGGTGCTGATGGTCGATGTTGTTGGCTACACGCGCCTGATGGAGCTCGACGAGAGGGGCACCCACGGCCGCCTCATGAACTTCAGGTTTTCGATCCTTCATCCCATCATTGAGGGCCGGCGCGGGAAGATCGTCAAGAACACCGGTGACGGCTTCCTGGCTATGTTCGACAGTGCTCGGGATGCGCTGGAAGCGGCAATCGCGATGCAAAGCGAGGTGACGAAACGGGAGGCAGATCAGCCCCCTGACCGCCGTATCGCTTTCGCATGGGTCTGAACATCGCCGATGTCATTGTCGAGGACCACGACATCTACGGCGACGGGGTCAACATCGCCGCTCGCCTTCAAAGCTATGCCGAGCCGGCCGGCATCGTGGTTTCGGGCGCATTCCGCGACGCCGTCGGCGGAACGCTTGGTCTGGATGCCGTCGATCTTGGCCTTTTGCATTTGCGCAACCTGTCGCATCCGGTTCAGGTGATCAGCCTTACGCTTCCCGGCACGGTGACGGCTCCTCTCGGAGAAATGGTCGGCGGCTACGAAGGACGCGCGTCGATCGCGGTACTTCCGTTTCGCAGTCTCACCAGCGCAGATGAAGCGTATTTCGCCCACGGCATGGTCGATCGCATTATCTACGCTTTGGCTTCGCTGAAGGAGCTCTTTGTTATATCGCGTGGCTCCACGACTGGTCTCAGCGAGGCGATCGATTTGCGGGCAGTCGGCAAGGACCTTGGCGTTCGCTATGTGCTCTCCGGGAGCGTGCTGCGGTCGGGACAGTGTTTGAGAATTGGCACCGAACTTGGCGATGCGAACACGGGCGAAATCATTCGTGCCGATCAGCACGAAGGTGACCTCAATGATCTGTTCCATGTTCAGGATCGCATCGCCCAGGAAGTCGTCAAGACGATTGCGCCCCACGTGCGTGACCGAGAGTTGAGGAAATCGCTTCGCAAGCATCCGCAGAACACGACGGCCTACGATCTGGTGCTGCAAGCGATGGACCCGCTTTACCAACTTGATTATGCGACCTTTTCGCGCGCAAGGGGACTGCTCCAGCGGGCGATCGCGCTTGATCCCGGCTACGCGCCGGCGTTCTCCTACGCCGCCTACTGGCACATGTTCCGCCAAGGCCAAGGATGGTCGCCGGATGTTGCCGCCGATCTCAATACGGCCGCGCGGCTGGCGCGGGCCGCTATCGCAAACGACAGCCACGACGCAATGGCTCTGGCGCTCTTCGGTCATGCGCAATCTCACTTGACGAAGGATTTCGAGCAGTCGGTCAGTATTTTCGATAGTGCAATTGCCGTATGTCCGAACTCGGCAATCGCCTGGATCTTCAAAGGTGCAACCCTGTGCTTTACCGGTGATGGCCCAAATGCTGTGCGCTGCGCCGAGACTGGCGTGCGCCTGTCGCCGCTCGATCGGCATGTCTTTTTCGCGGAGCATATTCTCGCGCAGGCTCACTACGTGAATCGCAATTTCGATCAGGCTATCTCCTGGGGGCGCCGGGCTGACATGCACAATGCGCGAAATACGTCCAATCTTCGCACTCTCATTTCCAGCCTGATCGCAATGAACAGAGTCGAGGAAGCCCGCGAGATCGCAAACCGGCACGCCGGAATTGTTCCGGATTTTTGCGTATCGGCGTGGGCCGCTCGCACGCCGATGCAGGGCGACATCAAGAGGCAACGGATCCAGCGGCTGCTGGCGGCGGGGATGCCCGAGTAATTCGAACAAATATGGGCTATTTCACACTTCGTGGTCACCGTTTGGCGTATTCATAGGGTGCGTTCACTCTGATTAGGGAGGAGGCGACATGACCGGCAATACGGGCGATACAGGCGACACCGGCGACACGGGCGACGTCGGCGACGTAGGGTTCGGAAGCGATGTGGTGCGTTTCCCCGATCGAGTCGATCTGCCGTTCATCACCGAGCCGGGGGTTGCAAGCGTGTCGGTCGAGCGCACGCGTTTTGGTGCTAACAACTGGGCTCCAATCTGGCAGGCGTGGCGAATATTGAGCGACTTTGGCGCGACAGGGTGGCAGGCAAGCATCACTGTGGCGCCGCCGCAACCGCCAACCTCCACGGAGATTGAAACGCTGAGAACCATGGTCCTTGACGAGAGGCCGGCTGCACTGGGCGAGATTTTGGGACAGGACCGGGAATTCATGCGCTATTTCCTATCGGTCATGGGAGCCAGCCCGATCTCCCATCCGGCGACCTTTACTGTCCTGAATGCGGCAAACCTGGTCGCCACGATGGCGGCAATGCACTTCAAGAGCAAGTTTGACCGGCCGCGTCCGTCTCAGCTCATTCCGGCGCTGTTGCCTCCGATTCCAGTCCCTGGCCACGCGTCGTATCCCAGCGGTCACTCCACCCAGGCGCACCTCTTTGCACGATGCGCGACTGCAATTCTGCAAGGCACGCCTGACCAGGGGATCGGCCTTGTTCTGACCAAGCTTGCCGATCGCATTGCACGCAATCGAGAGCTCGCCGGTCTTCATTTTCGAACTGACAGCGCAGCTGGCGCAACTCTCGCCTCCAGTCTGTTCACGATCTTGACGGATGAGGCGGTCATGCCGCACCCCACCGGTAAGCCCTCGTCGTTTGCGGCCGCCATGACGCAAGCTCGGTCCGAGTGGATCTGAGGGCGGCACCGATGGGCGAGATGGCCAAAGCATTTGAGTTGTCTCTCGACCTCTTCATCAAAGAGATCGACCGACGTGCTCATGCCTTTGAAGCGCCGCCAGAGGATTTTAATCCCCTGATGGCGAGCCGAGCTCAGCTTGAGTTTTTTGGGCTGCCACCTCGCCCTGATGAAGACAAAGAGCCCGAACTTTTTCGCCTTTGGGCTCGACTGCTGGACAAACCGCTCAAGATTGTAGCGACAGAGTTCCCAAAGGTCGTGAACGGGCAACCTCCGCCTGTCCCCGCAAATCGTGTCGGTCGTATCGTAAGACCAAGCTTTCAACGCTTCCAACGCAGCCGAAATTGGTCTGGCGGCTGCCTCACTGCGGAATACCCGAATAGATTGGTGCACGTCAGCGGAACATGGCAGGTGCCAGACGTGTCGCTGCCGCCGGTGCTGCCACATAGCGCAAAGCAAGGCGACGAATTTCAATCTTCGGTATGGGTTGGTATCGATGGTCGGCGCCGCTATCCGACGTCGTCCATGCCTCAAGTCGGTACCAGCCAATGCTTGCAGATTGTGGACGGCATCGAGAAGAAAAAGGCATATGCCTGGTGGCAATGGTGGTCATTGGACGAGAACTATCCGCCGGATAACCGCAACAACCCTCCCGTGCCGATCCCAAACATCGACGTCTCCGTGAACGATGAGATCATCGCTGGCTTGACGTTGCGCCATCACGATGAGGTGCAGTTCTTCATCAAGAACCAGACGACCGGCCTGTTCACGACATTTCTTGTCGTTGCACCAGGTCCAATTTTGCCGCTTGGCTCGACCGCCGAGTGGATTGTGGAACGGCCGACCGTCATCGGCAGTCATCGTCTGTATCCGTTGCCAAGCTACACGGACGTCGTCTTTCGCGATTGCCTCGCCCAGTCGGCTGCGTCAATCGGGGCGCCAGCAACGGCGCAGCAACTTGATCGACTCCAATTCATCAGAATGACCGACATCTTTCCGGATCCCCACCGCACGTCCTTCGTGTCTGTTGCGCGGAAGGAGGGCGACCGCAGCATTCGCGTCCGCTATCGCGACGCATCGGCGCCGGGCAGCGGTGGTCTATTGAGTTGATATCCGGTGCCGCCAGTGGCGAGCAACGGCGCGCACGTCCGTGCCGCGATTCTGCGTATAACGAGATGGGTGGCGTCGAAGGTGCAGTACGATTCGTGCAGGTCTCCACGCTCCAAACGCGGATGTTCGCCGAGCGCTGCCGTGCTACGACGCGGTATTCCGTCCGGAGCCCGCCTTCATGTCCGTCGCCACCGCCTCCAGCCAAACATTCGTGCCCGCCACCTCCACCGACCCCGAATCCCTCGGCTGGATGCGCGGCTTCCCGCCGTCTCCCGACCGCCTCATCACCTTCCAGGACGGCTCGTTCCGCAATTTTCCTGAACTCCGCTGGGCCTGGAGCAACATCCGCCAGCTGGTGCCGACGGTGAACGTCTGGCGCGGAGCGGGGCCGGCGTCGTCTCTGCCGCGCCAGGACCATGCCATCGGCGCGGTCGCTTCGACCACGATGGACGGCCGGCCGATGACGTTTGAAAAGATGCTGGAGGAGACGTACACCGACGGCATCGCGGTGCTGCATCGGGGCAGGCTGATCTATGAGCGCTATTTCGGCGCGTTGAAGCCGCACAAGCCGCATATCGCGATGTCGGTGACGAAGTCGTTCACCGGCGTGCTCGCGGGCATGCTGGTCAGCGAAGGCAAGATCGATCCGCAGGCGCCCGTCACGGATTATGTGCCGGAGCTGAAGAGCAGCGCGTTTGGCGATGCGCGTGTGCACGAGGTCATGGATATGACCACGGGGCTCGCCTACACTGAGGTCTACACCGACAAGAATTCGGACGTGTGGGGCCTGCGGCGCGCCAACGGCATGGCGCCGATGCCGCCGGGTTACGAAGGCCCGACCACCATCTTCGATTTCCTGATCGCGCAGAAGAAGCAGGGCGAGCACGGCAAGGCCTTTGCCTACAAGACCGTCAACACCGACGTGCTGGCCTGGATCGTCAGGCGCGCTAGCGGCATGACGCTGTCCGATCTTTTGTCCGAGCGCATCTGGCAGCCGATGGGTGCGGAGGAGGACGCGCATTATCACGTCGACCGCATCGGCACCGAGAGCGGCGGTGGCGGTCTCTCCACCAGCTTGCGCGATCTCGCGCGATTCGGCGAGACCATGCGCAATCACGGCCGCTTCAACGGCCGCCAGATCGTGCCGTCAACCGTCGTCGAAGACATTGCGCGCGGCGGCGACCCCGAAAAGTTCAAGCCGGCCGGCTACACCACGCTGCCGGGCGCCTCCTACCGCAATCAATGGTGGGTCACCCACAATGCTCACGGCGCCTACATGGCGCGCGGCGTCCACGGCCAGGGCATCTACATCGATCCCAAGGCCGAGATGGTGATCGCGCGCTACGCCTCGCACCCCATGGCGGGCAATGCCGCCAACGATCCCGTGACGCTGCCGGCCTATATGGCCTTGGCGAAGGAGCTGATGGCGGGCGGGTAGGGCGCGCGACCTCTTTGTAGCCCGGATGAAGCGCAGCGTAATCCGGGACAGACCAACCGCATCGCGCAAGTGCCCGTGAGGAACGAACCCCGGATTGCGCTGCGCTCCATCCGGGCTACGGACCTTTGCCAAAACCGCAAGATCGGTCGAGCACGCCACGGCCATCAGCTGCTAACTGGAGCCGCCACGGAGGAGGGACGATGAAGGCGGCGCTGCAAAACTATCAAGACCGCATGCGGCGGGTGCTGGAGCATATCGACCGGCATCTCGACGATGATCTGGACCTGGAAACCTTGAGCGGCGTTGCGGCCTTCTCGAAATTCCATTTCCACCGGCAGTTCACGGCGAGCTTCGGTCTGTCCGTGCATCGCTATGTCCAGCTGGCCCGTCTGAAGCGCGCGTCGCACCAGCTCGCCTACACCGACGCGCAAAGCGTCACCGACATCGCGATGGATGCCGGTTACGAAGCACCGGATGCCTTTGCCCGCGCCTTTCGGCAACGGTTCGGGCAATCGCCGTCGTCGTTTCGGAATTCTCCCGACTGGGAGCCGTGGCTTGCGGCCTTCGGGCCTCTCGATATCGCAAGGAGCAAGCTCATGCAGAGAACTTTCACCACTGACGACGTGACCATCCGCGATGTACCCACCACGAAGGTGGCGATCATGGAGCATCGGGGCGACCCGGCAACGCTTCCCGCCACCATCCAGCGCTTCATCGCCTGGCGCAAGGCGGCGGGCTTGCACCCCAGCACAAGCCCGACCTTCAATGTCTGGCGCTCCGAGCGGCGTCCTGCGCGCGCCGCCGATTACAGCGTGGACCTGTGCGTCGGCACCGACCAGCCGATCACGGGATGCGGCGAAGCGATCAAGGCCGGCGAGATTCCCGGCGGACGCTGCGCCGTGCTGCGCGTCGTCGGCTACACCGACAATCTGGAGTCCGCCGCGCTCTACCTCTATCGCGACTGGCTTCCCGCCAGCGGCGAGGAGGCGCGCGACTTTCCGATCTATTGCCAGCGGCTGAGCTTCTTCCCGGAGGTGCCGGAGCATGAGACGGTTGCGGAACTGTTTCTGCCGCTGAAATAGTGTGCCCTGGTGGTGGCACGTCCGAAGAAACGGACGGGCCGCTGCCGTCTCGCGAGAATATAAGGGTTGACTTATATTAGCATGGATTGATATTCATCGCGCGCCAAACGAGAGGGAGGAACGCAATGCAGATCGATGTCGCCAGGGTCTTAGGGCTAGTGACGCGCTCGGTGAGGAATTTCGAGAAGGACGGAAAACCTACGAGTGCGGTGACACTGACGCGGCTCTACGACACCAGCGTCGACGATCTCTGGGACGCCGTGACCAGCAGGGAGCGCATTCAGCGCTGGTTTCTTCCGGTCGAGGGAGAGCTCCAACTCGGCGGAATGTATCAGCTCAAAGGTAATGCGGGCGGGACCATCACCGCATGTACGCCGCCGACCCATTTCGCCGCGACCTGGGAATTTGGCGGCGCGACGAGCTGGATCGACGTCAGCCTGACGGCCGAGCGAAGCCAGGCGCGCCTGACGCTTGAGCACACCGCGATCATCGAGGATCATTGGAATCAGTTCGGCCCGGGTGCCGTGGGGATCGGCTGGGACCTCGCGCTTGCGGGACTTGAGCAATATCTTGCGACCGGTGCATCGGTCGATCATGAGACGGCCGAGGCCTGGATGGGCTCGCCGGAGGGCAAGGAATTCATGACGACAAGCGGCGAGTATTGGTGCGCGGCGCATGTCGCGAGTGGGGTCGATCCTGCCGCGGCGAAAGAGCGCTCGGACCGCACCATCGCATTCTATCGCGGCGAGATGCCGCCCGACATCGCACATCCGGGCACCGGAAGCTAATGCACGCCTTTGAGGTCCTCGCCGATCCCGTGCGCCGTCGCATCCTCGAGCTATTGGGCCTCAAGGAAATGGCGTCCGGTGAGGTCGTCGAAATCATCGGGGCCGAGTTCGGCATCACCCAGGCGGCCGTCTCGCAGCACCTCAAGGTGCTGCGAGAGAGCGGCTTTGCGAGCGTTCGAGCGGAGGCGCAGAGGCGCCTCTATTCGGTCGACATTGCCGGGCTGCGCGCGGTGGATGCATGGATCGGCCAGTTCAGGAATTTTTGGGAGCCCAAGCTGGACGCGCTGGCCACCGAGATCGCGCGCGGGAAACGAGAGCGTCGCAATGCGCCGATCACCAGGCGCGGCGGGAAGAGGGCGTGAGCGGGCTCCATCCGGGCTACAGCGTTCACATTGGTGGATGACGCTGTCGCTAATCCCCCTACGCGTTCCGCGACATCTTCTCGAACTTCTTGATCAGCCGCTCCCGCTTCAGCCGCGACAATCGCTGGATCCAGAACATCCCGTCGAGCTGGTCGATCTCGTGCTGATGGCAGACGGCGCGCAGGCCGTCCGATTCCTCGCTCTGCATGTTGCCGTCGAGATCCCAATAGCTGATCCGCACCCGCGCATGGCGCTGCACCTGGTCGTTGACCCCAGGCATCGAGACGCTGCCTTCGCGATGCATGATCATCTCGGGCGAAGCCCATGTGATCTCCGGGTTGACGTAAGTCCGCGCGCCATCTTTGGCGTCGAGCTCCAGCACCACGACGCGCAAGGGCACGCCGATATGCGGCGCGGTGATGCCGATGCCGGGCGCGGCGCGCATGGTCTCCAGCAGGTCGTTCGCGAGATCGCGCAAGGACTCGTCGAACGCGGTGACGGGGCGGGCCGGCAGCGCGAGCCGGCGGTCGGGATAGCGCACGATCGGGCGAATGGTCATGCAGGCTCCTACCACTCACTCACGGATCGTTGAAGCATCCCCGCTTGACCACCTACCGACTGGAAGGTAGCTAGGCGCCATGAACGCCGTTTCCTCGACCGCCGACGACATTCTTGCCTGTGCCCGCACGCTGATTATCGCCGGCGGCTACAACGGATTCAGTTACGCCGACATCGCCGATGTCGTCGGCATCCGCAAGCCGAGCATCCACCACCATTTCGCCAGCAAGGTCGACCTGGTGCGTACCCTCGTGGCGCGCTATCGCGAGGAGGCCCAGGCGGGCCTGTCGGCCCTCGAACGCAATGTCGCTGATCCAGCCGAGCAGCTCAAAAGCTACGTCGCGTATTGGGAGGCGTGCATCAAGGACGCGACGACTCCCTTCTGCGTCTGCGCGCTCCTTGCCAGCGAGCTTCCGATTCTGCCTGACGAGGTGGCGCTCGAGGTCCGCGCTCATTTCCGTTACCTGGCGTCCTGGCTGGCTTCGCTGATGGAGCGCGGCAAGCGGCAAGGGCGGCTCCACCTCGCCAGCACGGCGCGGGTCGAGGCGGAGGGATTCATGGCGACCGTTCACGGCGCGATGCTGTCAGCGCGCGCTTATGGCGATCCAAAAATGTTCGGGACCGTCACCCGGCCGCTGCTGGACCGGCTTTCCACCAGGCACTGACGAGGTCGACACGGCCGGGCAGGGCGGCGCGGCGCTTCCGCTTCGCGCGTAAGCTACCAACTAGTAGGTAAGGAGTAGGGAATGACAAATCGTGAGATGGCTGCGAACACGGCCGACCAAGCGCAATGGCTGAAGCAGTACTATTTGCTGCGTGCCGCGTTTTCCTTCGCTTGGGTCGTTACGGCCTTCGCGATCGCGCCGTCGTCCGCGGCGATCGCAGCAACGTTGCTCGTCGCCTATCCGGCCTGGGATGCCGCGGCCAATTATCTCGACGCGCTCAGTAGCGGTGGCTTGAACCAGAACCGCACGCAGGGCCTGAACGTGCTGGTCAGCGTGGCGACCGCCATCGCGGTCGTCCTGGCCTTGCGGGTGAGCATGAATTGGGTGCTCGGAATTTTCGGGGCCTGGGCCATCCTGTCGGGATTGCTCCAACTCGGCACGGCCGTGCGGCGCTGGCAGCGTTTCGGTGCGCAGTGGGCCATGGTGCTCAGTGGTGGCCAGTCGGCCCTGGCGGGCGGCTACTTCATCTTTCAGGCCTCGATGCCTGCGGTGCCGTCGATTGCGAATGTCGCGGGCTATGCTGCGGTCGGCGCGCTCTACTTCCTCGTCTCGGCGGTCTGGCTCACGGTCGGCAGCTGGCGCCGCAGCGCGGCCCTGTGAGCCGCTACGTCACTTCGGATACGGCGTGCCGTCCTTGTGCAGGAAGCGGCCGTCCGATGCCGGGCTCATCATGTCGATGTCGGAGCAGGTGATGAGGTCGGCTCGCGAGCGCGAGCCGATCTCGAGATAAACCGCTGTCACGCTCGACCTGTTGATCATGTGATGGCCGTTGCCGCTTGCCTTGGGGAAGGCCGCGCAATCGCCTGCGCGCAGCACGGTTTCGCCGCCATCCTCGATCAGCGTCACCTCGCCTGCGAGTATGTAGACGAACTCGTCCTCGTCCGAATGCCAGTGCCGCTGGCTCGACCAGCCGCCCGGCGGCAGGCGCATCAGGTTGACCCCGAAATCCGACAAGCCTCCGGCATCGCCGAGCCGCTGCCGGATGCGCTCGGCGCAGGGCGCATTGAAGGGCGCCGGGTAGCCTGAGCCCTTGCGGGCCGGCACGGCAGCGGTGTCGATCTTTGGCATGGAGTGATTCCTGCAATTCACGGCACAGACGGCGGAGCCCAGCCGCGGGGCCCGATCGCGGCGACGCGAAGGATCATCGTAGACGAGATCAGGATCTCTGGGATGATGCCATTGTGCAGAGTGTTTTGCCCGTCGAGACTGAGCAAGAATACTCGTTTTGGCGGAGTCAGGCCGGTGTGGGCGACCGATTGCGATCGGAGGCGGGTGATTGATCCAGAAGGCCTCTGGAGCAAGCTGGATGCCCTGCAGGAGGGCTGCGAGGGTGCCTCGGCCAGGAGCGAGCGTCTTTGCGAGGGCGGCCAGAAACACGTCTAAGCCAAGAATGTTGAGCACGCGGGTAAAGTTGTAGCAGAGCGCCATCAGGTTCCACTCACCGCGGACCTTATCGAAGCCGCGGACCAGGAAATGACGATAGCCGGCGCGGCATTTGAGCGTGCCAAACGGATGCTCGACGATGGCAAAACGACGGCGCATCAGCTCGCCTGCACCCTGCATCCGCGCGCGATGACGTTCAAGAACGCCTTCATGCTCCCAGCGACCGATCGTCCGGTAGGCCGCGTTCGACGAGAGACACTGGACCTTGAGCGGGCAGGTCCTGCAGATCGCTCCGCGCGCCGCATAGCGGATCTCGATGCGGCCGCTGGTGTTCTTTTGCCTGCTCTTCATCGGATGTAGCGGTTGGCCGGCAGGACAACGGTAGGTGTCGGTTGCGCCATCATAGTTGAAGTCCTTGAGGGCAAAGCGGCCTTGCTTCTCGAGCCGGGCGTTGCCCTCCGGCACCGGCACATAGGGCGTGATGCCATCGTCTTCACAGGCCTTCAGTTCGCGACTGCTGTAATAGCCCTCATCTGCCAGCGCCTGCAGGGCCCCGACCTCGAGAGCCTCTTTTGCCGCCATGGCCATCGCATGTAGCTGGCCGACATCGCTGCTGTCGTTCACCACCTCGCTGGCGACAATGAGCTTGTGCTTGTCATCGACGGCGGTCTGCACATTGTAGCCTGCGACGCCCTGGCCGCTCTTGACCAGAAGCCGGGCATCCGGATCAGTCAGGGATAGCTGCGTCTCGCCATTCTCTTCCAGCCGAGCAAGGTCGCCTTGTGCGCGCAAGCGCTTCGCCAGCAGCGCCGCGATCTTCGCACCGATGTCGCCGCCACCTCCGCCGCCGCCATCGGGGCCATCCTTGCCCGGCTTCTTGGCTTCCGCGGCATCATTGTCCTCAAGGCACTTGCCGTAAGCCTCGATCTCTTGGTCCAGCTTGATGATCTGATCGGCAAGCCGTTTGCGCGTAAAGATGCTGGCCTTGCTGGCGTCGCCATGGAAGAACGAGCCGTCAATTGCAACAACGCTGCCGCCGACAAGACCAAGCTCGCGCATCAGCAGCACGAAGCTGCGGTTGGCTGCCTTCAGCGCCGCCCAGTTCTCTTTGCGGAAATTGCCGATCGTCCGATAACCCGGCTTCAGATTCCTCAGCAGCCAGATCAGTTCCAGATTGCGGCCGGCCTCCCGCTCCAACCGACGCGACGACCTGATTTGGTTGATGTAGCCGTAAAGGTAGAGCTTCAGCAGATCGGCTGGATCGTATGGCGGCTGGCCGACCTCTTCAGCCTTGCGATCCGCATGGCGAAAGCCGAGCTTGGCAAGGTCGAGGACACGAACGAAGCTCTCAATCGCCCGGACGGGGTTGTCCGGTCCGACATAGTCCTCAATCCGAGCAGGAAGCAGGCTGGCCTGGTCGCGGCTCTCGCCGGTCTTGAATGTGCGATTCGTCATGAACAGAATCGTACATCAACTCACCAAAATGCCGAGTTCTTGCTCAGTCTCGACGTGTCAAACCGGTCCGTGATCATGTCCGCCGTCGCCAAGGCGCAAGCCGCTGAGCGGGCAGTTCCTCGGTCGGTAAGTCATTGATCCTGCAGGGGCCGGCTACTGTGCATGGGGTTGTTTTTTCATTTTTTGCTTCAGGTCACAAAAGCGTGCGGCAAAAACGACATCAGCCTTGTCGGCCGGCGCCGTTCCCATTCGTCTTCCACGTGAGACAGACCTGACGGGAGACCGAAATGACCTCTTCCAACTATCGCTGGGTGATCGTCGTCGCCGGCGGCGTGCTTGGCTGCGTCGCGATCGGCGGCATGTTTTCGCTGCCGGTGTTCCTGCAGCCGATCGCAAAGGACACCGGCTGGTCGGTGACCGGCATCTCCAGCGCGATGACGATCGGCTTTCTGGCCATGGCTTTCACCAGCATGGCCTGGGGCACGTTGTCGGACCGGTTCGGGCCGCGTCCGGTGGTGCTGACGGGATCGACCGTGCTGGCGCTCAGCCTGTTCGCGGCGAGCCATGCGACCTCGCTGATCGTGTTCCAGGTCGTGTTCGGCCTGCTGGTCGGGGCGGCGTGTGCGGCGATTTTCGCGCCCATGATGGCGACCGTCACCGGCTGGTTCGAAACAAATCGCAGCCTCGCCGTGTCGCTGGTCTCGGCCGGCATGGGCATGGCGCCGATGACGATGTCGCCGCTGGCGGCCTGGCTCGTCTCCGGCCACGACTGGCGCACCTCGATGCAGATCGTCGCGCTCGTGGTCGGCGCCATCATGATCCCGGTCTCGTTGCTGGTGCGCCGCCCGCCCGCGCTCGCGCAGGCAGCGGCCTCACCGGGCGCTGCGCAAGGCGAGATGTCGATGGGCGAGGCGCTGCGCTCGCCGCAATTCCTCATCTTGCTTGCCACCAACTTCTTCTGCTGCGCGACCCATTCCGGGCCGATCATCCACACCGTCAGCTATGCCGTGAGCTGCGGCATTCCGCTGGTCGCGGCGGTGACGATCTACAGCATCGAGGGATTTGCCGGCCTCGGCGGGCGCATCGCCTTCGGCCTGATGGGCGACCGCTTCGGCGCCAAGCGCGTGCTGGTCTCCGGCCTCCTGCTGCAGGCGTTCGGCGCGCTCGCCTATGTCTTCGCGCATCAGCTCACGACGTTCTACGCGGTCGGCGCGATCTTCGGCTTCCTCTACGCCGGCACCATGCCGCTCTATGCCGTTCTCATCCGCGAGAACTTTCCGCTCAAGATGATGGGCACGGTGATCGGCGGCACCGCGATGGCCGGCAGCCTCGGCATGGCAACCGGCCCGCTCGCCGGCGGCCTGATCTACGACGCCTTCTCCAGCTACGCTTGGCTCTACATCGCCTCCTGGGCGATGGGGTTGGGTGCGTTCCTGATGGCGATGACGTTCCGCCCCTTCGCAAAGCCGCAAGGCGAGATGGCGCCGGCGGCGGCGTGAATCACCTCGTCGCCCGCATGGGCGCAGCGACATGCGGGATCGCGACGTCCCGGGTGTCGCTTCGCTCACCCGGGCAACGTCACCTTCAACTGCGCCTCGATCGCGGCCTTGTCGATCACCGACCAGACCTGCCGGATCTTGCCTTCGCGAAATTCGTAGAACACGTTTTCGTGGAAGGACACGCGCTTCCCATTGACCGGAAGACCGAGGAATGTCCCGACTGGTGCGCAACCAAACTTCAATCGGGCGGCGATGCGCGGAGGATCGGAGATCAGCATCTCGATTCGGAATTGCAGATCGGGTATCTCCCGAACATCCCGTTCCAGCATCGCGCGATAGCCCGCAAGCCCAAGGGGCCGCGCGTTGTGGGCGACCTCATCATGCACGAATTGTCCGAGGGCCGGCCAGTCGCGCCGGTTCAGGCAAGCGATGTAGTCGCGGTAGATGTCTGCAAGATCGTCCCTGGCCATGGCAGATTCCTTCGGCTCATGCGCGCCGCTGCACGTGATCGATGAGCGCGCGCAGTTTTGGCGCGACGTTGCGGCGGCTCGGATAATAGAGATAGAAGCCGGCGAAGAACGGGCAATAGTCTTCCAGGATCGGCACCAGCTCGCCGCGCGCGATCGCGGGCCGGAAGCTTGCCTCCATTCCAAAGGTGATGCCGGCGCCGGCCACCGCGAGCTTGATCATCAGTGCCATGTCGTTGGTCGTGACGACAGGAGCGACCGCGACGCTGAACTCCTTGCCGCCTTCGGCAAATTCCCAGCGATAGGGCATAAGGTTCGGCGCCGGACGCCAGCCGATGCAGCGAAACGAAGTGAGTTCGGACGGATGCGAGGGCATGCCGAAGCGATCGCGAAACGACGGCGCGCAGACCGCGAGCTGGCGTTCCTCGGCGGCGATCGGGAGCGCGATCATGTCCTGCTCGATCACCTCGCCGAGCCGCACCCCGGCATCGTAGCCGGCGGCGACGATGTCGAACTCCTCGTCGGTCACGGTGACGTCGAGCTGCACCTCCGGATTGGTTTCGGCAAAGGCGGCAAGAAACGGACCGGACAGGAAGTGCTCCGCGATCGAGGAGACCGCCAGCCGCAGCCGTCCGCGCGGCCGCCCGCGTAGCGCTTCTGTGGTGCCGAGCGCGGCGCGCATGTCCGCGATGGCAGGCGCGACCTCCGCGTAAAGCTGCTCGCCGGCTTCCGTCAAGCTGACGCTGCGCGTGGTGCGCTGGATCAGCGCGATGCCCAGCGTTTCCTCCAGTCGTCGGATGGTCTGGTTCACCGCCGGCCGGGTCACGCCGAGACGGCTTGCAGCGACGCGAAAATTCCGTTCTTCGGCTACCAGCGCAAAGACGGCGAGAGCGTTGAAATCTGTTTCCATCGGTTAGCGCAGCTTACGAGCGTGGTTAGAAGTCATCGTCTTATCACAGCGATGCCGCCGGTCCATCTTCGCGTAATCATCAGAAAGCGACAGGAAGACCCTCATGCCAATCGACAAAGTCGTTCTCATCACCGGCGCCTCCAGCGGCATCGGCGCAGGCATCGCGCGCGAGCTGGCTGCGGCCGGCGCCAAGGTACTGCTGGGCGCGCGACGTATCGACCGCCTGAGCGCGCTCGCGGCCGAGCTGAACGCGGCGGGCGGAACAGCGCTCGCGCATCCGCTCGACGTCACCGACCGCGCCAGCGTCGCCGCCTTTGCTGACGCCGCGCGCGGTGTCTGGGGCCGTGTCGACGTCATCGTCAATAATGCCGGCGTGATGCCGCTGTCGCTGATGTCATCGCTCAAGGTCGAGGAGTGGGACTGGACGGTGGACGTCAACATCAAGGGCGTGCTCTACGGCATCGCGGCGGTGCTGCCGGAGATGGTGGCGCGCGGATCGGGCCAAATCATCAATATCGCATCGATTGGCGCCTTGAGCGTGTCTCCAACGGCTGCCGTCTACTGCGCCACCAAATATGCGGTGCGGGCGATTTCGGACGGCCTTCGCCAGGAGCACGACGACATCCGCGTCACCTGCATCCATCCCGGCGTGGTCGAAAGCGAGCTCGCCGGGAGCATTACCGATCCGGTAGCAGCCGAGGCGATGAAGACCTATCGCGCCATCGCGCTTCAGCCTGACGCGATTGCGCGGGCCGTGCGCTTCGCCATCGAGCAGCCCGAAGATGTTGACGTCAACGAGATCGTCGTGCGTCCGACGCGGACGAGATGACGATATCCCGCCGCATCAGAGGCGCTTCTCGAAGAAGAGGTCCGGATAGGGATCATCGTTGAAGCGCGGGATCTCGCGCCAGCCCATGCTGCGATAGAGCTGACCGGCTTCGGGCAGCGCGCTGTTGGTGTCGAGCCGCAGCAGCGTGATGCCGAGCTCGCGCGCGGTGCTCTCGGCCGCACCCATCAGCCGCCGGCCGAGCCGCAGTCCGCGTGCCGCGGGCGCGACCCAGAGTCGCTTGATCTCGGCGTGGCCGTGGTCGGTCCCCTTCAAGCCGACGCAGCCGATCGGCAGCGCGTCCGACATCGCGACGATGAAGCTACCGCGCGGGCGACGCATGTCCTTGGCGTCGGGATCGCGCGACAGCGAGACGTCAAAGCCTTGGCTGAAGCGGCGGCCGAGCTCGGCATAGTACTCGCCGAGACAGTAGCGGGCCTGCTCGCTTCGCGGATCCATCTCATCGAGCGCGACACGCTCGCGCGTCAGCGCGGAAGCGACCAGGTCCATCGCCGCCAGCAGCGCCTCGGCTTGCGAATGTTGCGCCAGGATGCCGTCGGCCTGCGCGTTCGACAGCGCCTCGTAGGCCGCGAACTCGCGCCGGCCCGCGCGCGTGAGCTTTGCCATGCGCCGACGCGCATCGTCTTCACGTGCGGCGGTCTCGATCAGCCCTTCGTCCTCTAGGCTGCGGAGCAGCCGGCTCATCAATCCGGAATCGAGACCGAGATAGTCGCGGATCTCAGCCACATCCGAGCGCCCGTGCCCGATCGCATTGAGCACGCGCGCCGCGCCGAGCGGCCGGCCGCGGCCGAGGAACGAGGTATCGAGCGCACCGACGGCAGAGGTGACGGCGCGGTTGAAACGGCGGACACGGGCGACGGGGTCGAGCATGATATCTGACTTTAGTCAGAGATCGTGGACTGTCAATCGCGGCTTGAGCCCGCGCTAGAAATGATGCACGCCGAGCGCCGAGAAGGCGCCGTCGTGAAGGTCGTGGCCGTCGCTGGGCTGGCCGAGGAAGCCGAGATGCATCGTCAGCGGCGGCAGCGCCGCCATCGGCACTGCGCCGGCGGTGTCGAGGCCAGCGATACCGACATCGTGCGTAGCTGCGCTGTCGTGCTGCGAGGCCAGCGGCGTGCTCACGATATCGGTAACCAGCGCGTTGAACAGGTCGGGGGCGGACCCGTCGTGAGCTTCGCCGCCGACGGAATGTAGGAGGCCGCCGACCAGGCCGGTAACGCTGTCTGTGAGCTGGCCGATCGTTCCGGTTACCGTGGACGTCAGCTGACTGACCGTCGTGCTCAAGCTGTCGAGCGTGTGCGAGATCGCCGACAGCGAGGCACCGACCAGGTTCGTGATGGCGCTGCCGAGATCGAGCAGTGGCGACGCCGGATCGGTGAATGTGGACGTCGCAACATCGGCGTGAACCGAGCTGGCGCCGTTTCCCGAGGGATGGTCAGACACGACGGGCGCAGCCGGCGTCAGGGCATGGCTGTCAACCGAGACAGACGCGCTGACCGGACTGTGCGTCATGCTGACGACATCGACGTTTCCGTCGGCATGCAAAGCGCTGGCGGTCGTCGCATCTGCATGAAGGGCTGTCGAGGCTTCGTGCGCGACCGGCACGCTCGCATCGGCGTGCTGATCGCCGGAGACGGCCTTGTGGTCCGCCGGCGACAACTCCATGAGCGCGGGATCGACGGCGTGCGCGGGCGCGGACGGCAAATCTGCCGGCAAGGATCGCGCATCGTTGCCGCCATGATGCCCGGCGGCCTCGGCTTCCTTCAGGAAGGCGACCAGCGCGGTCATGAAGGCGACCGTCTCTTCCGTCGTGATGTGGCGCGCAGTCTCGGCCTTTTCGGCGCGGCGGTTGTTCTGCTCGGATGCAGCCATCGGCCCTGCTCCTCGTCAGCGTTCGCGGAAAGCACGGGTCAGCTCGTCGCGGAGCGGACCAAACAGATATTCGAACAGCGTGCGCGGCCGCGTCGGCACGATCACCTCGGCCGGCATGCCAGATTGCAACTCGATGCGTGACTTCTTGACGTCCTCCGGCTCCAGCGAGACCTCGACCGCGTAATAGCCGGGGCCGCCGGCCTTGTCGTTGGTAACGCGGTCGGCCGACACGGTCCGCACGGTACCGTAGAGGCGGGGGCGCTCGACATAGCTGACGCCGGTCAGCCGGATTTCGGCACGGCGACCGACGGCGACGTCGTTGATGTCGGATAGTTTCAATTGCGCGTCCACGATCAGTGGATTGTCCGACGGCACGATATCCATGAGCTTGGCGCCGGGCTGGATTACGCCACCTTCGGTGAAGACGTCGAGCCCGACCACTGAGCCGGTTGCGGGGGCGCGGATTTGCGTACGGGTGACGACGTCGGTCGCGGCGTCGATCTTCGGAGTGAGTTCGGCAAGCTTGTTCTCCGTCGAGCGGAGCTGGTCGGTGATCTCGCTCATCCTCGCGCGCTCGGCCCTGGCGATCTCGGCCTCGTTCTGCGCGATCTGCTGCTGCATTCCGGCGATGTTGGCCCGCTGCGCGCCGATGTCAGCTTGCAGCTTGGCGTCTTCCCGCTGCAGCGCCAGGATGCGCGTCTTCGGCGTATAACCCTGTTCGTACAGGCGCTGGGCGCCGTTCATCTCGTCGGAGAGCAGTTCACGTTGCTTCTCGGTGCCGGTGAGCTGGGCCTGCGTGCCGCCGATCTGCGCGTTCAGCTCGGCGATCTTGCGCCGGAGCACGGCGGTCTCCGCATCGAACTGGTGCTTTCGCGCGGCCATCATCGCAGTCTCATTCGCCATCGCCTGGCGCAACGCGGGCCTTGCGTCCTTCGGATCGACGCCGAAGTCCGGGGTGGCGAGACCATCGCGCTCGGCCATCAGCCGGGCCTGCGCCGCGCGCGAGGCATCGCGGTCAGCGACCAGCACGTCCAGCTTGGCGCGGGGATCGCTGTCGTCGAGCACGAGGAGCAGCTGTCCCTTCTCGACACGAGCGCCGTTGCGAACCAGAAGCTGGCGGATGACGCCGCCATAGGGGTGCTGCACGCTCTGACGCCGCCCCTCGACCTGGAGATTGCCGCTGGCGATCGCGGCGCCCGAGATCGGGGCGAGTGTTCCCCACAGCGTCATGGCCGCAGCAAACGCGCCGACCACGATCGCGCCGACCAGCGCCGGCCGGCCGGGCCGCGCGTAATAGGCGCGCTCGCGATCGGCGATATAGGTCGCTGTGCTCATGATGCGGCCGCCCTGGCGGCAGCCTGCTGTTGCAAGGCCTGATAGACCTCGGCGGGCGGGCCGAGCATGTCGAGCATGCCGCTGCGCAGCACCATCATGATGTCGACGATGTCTAGGATCGTGGTGCGGTGAGTGATGACGATCACGGCTGCTCCGTCGGCCTTGGCGCTGAGTAGCGCAGCCTTCAGCGCCTCCTCGCCGGGTGCATCGAGATTGGCATTGGGCTCATCCAGCACGAGCAGCGGCGGCCGGCCGAGCAGGGCGCGCGCGAGACCGAGCCGCTGGCGCTGTCCGCCGGAGAGGCCGAAGCCGCCGACGCCGAGCCGGGTGTCGTACTGCCGCGGCAGATCGAGCACCATGTCGTGGATGCCGGCGCGGATGGCGGCGTCGATGATCTCCTCGGTCGAGGCGTCGCCGAAGCGCGCGATATTCTCGCGCACGGTGCCGGCGAACAGGCCGACGTCCTGCGGCAGATAGCCGACGTGGCGCCCGAATTCGACCGGATCCCAGTGATTGTAGTCGAGCCCGCCGAAGCGCAGCCGCCCGGCAGCGGGTGCCATCGCGCCGACGAGCAGCCGCGCCAGCGTGCTCTTGCCGGAGCCGCTCGGGCCGACGATGCCGAGCGCCTGGCCGCCGGCAAGCTCGAAGGACAGGCCCTTGAGCACCGGTTCGGGCCGCGCCGGAAGTTCGCAGACGAGCTCGCGTACTTCGACGGTGTTGCGCTGCTTCGGCACGATCGTCTGTGGGGTGGTCAGATCGACAGTGGCGAGCAGGTCGCGCACCTGCGCATAGGCGTCACGCGCACCGATGAACTGCTTCCAGGTGCCGACAGCCTGTTCGACCGGCACCAGCGCGCGGCCCATGACGATGCTGGCGGCGAAGATGGTCGCAGGCGTGATAGCATGGTCGATGGCGAGCCAGGCGCCGGTGCCGAGCATCAGCGATTGCAGCAAGAGACGGAAGAAGCGGATCGACGAGGTCATCACCGCATTCTTGTCGCTGGCGACGGCCTGCTGCACCAGCATCGCCGAGCGCTGGCTCTGCCAGTTGCGCTCGACCGCGGGCTGCATGCCCATGGCGCGGATCACATCGGCGTGGCGTAGCACATTCTCGGTGAAGACGTAGGACTGGTTGCCGGACGCCTCGGCCTGCTTCATCGGATTGCGAGTTAGGACTTCGTTCACGCCGGCGAGTCCCAACAGCAACAGCGCGCCGATGGTGGCGACGAGGCCGAGCAGGGGATGGATGAAGAACAGCAGCAGCAGATAGATCGGAATCCACGGCAGGTCGAACGCGAAGTAGATTCCGGAGCCCGTCACGAAGGTACGGAACTGGTCGAGATCGCGCAGTTGCTGTGCGCCGCGCGAGGCGCCGCGCTCGGCCGATCGTACCACCAGCGCCTCGAACACGCGCGTCGACAGCGCCATGTCGAGGCGGATGCCGCAGCGGATGAGGATCCAGGCGCGCACCGCGTCGAGCCCGGCCATGGTCAGAAGCGCGATGCCGAGGATAAGAGTGAGAAGGACGAGGGTGGAGATGTTCTCATTGAGCAGGACGCGGTTATAGACCTGCATGAGATACAGCGGCGACGAGAGATAGAGCAGGTTGATCGCACTCGAGAACAATCCGGCCCAGAGGAAATGCGGCCAGAGCTTCTTGAGCGCCTCGCGGACGTCGTCGCCGCGGCGATACGACGGCTCGATTGCCTCGTCCGCGGCCGTCAACAGCCCTGCCGTCATCTGGGATATCCTTGGGGTCGGAGAGTCTGCGCCGAGACGCCGGCGGGCTTACGCATGGCGTGACGTGGGGCGAGCGCCCCACGCCACTCATCGATCGTCAGGAAGAAATTGCGACTCTAGACCAGGCCGTGGAGGAGGCCACCAACGTCGAGATGGCCGACATCGGCACTGAGGCCGATTGCGGTCGGCGCCGAGACCGAAGCATCGATGCCGCCGGTTCCCGCAAGGCCCGACGCGGAGACGTCGATGCTGGGATTGGTCTCGATCAGCGCGCCCACATCGAGGGTGTGCGACAGATCAACCGAGCCGCTGGCGCCGGCCGTTGCACTTCCACCTGCATCCGCGACGCCTGACAGCGCACCCGTTGCTGTTCCAAGCAGGCCATCGACCGTGCCGAGCAGGTTTCCGAGAAGAGCCATGTGAACTCCTTTAGTTGGCAGTTGAGATCGCGACAGAAGAGTCGCTGCCCAAGAAGTCGCTCCGCCGCGAAAGGTTGCGGACTCATGTGGGGCCATTTGGTGCTGATTTGTTGGGCGGGGAACTTTGGCGTGGTGAGTCGTAGCTGAGCGCAATCCGAGGCCGCTGGGTCTGCCATTCAACCGTGATGACGCTTTTGCCTCATCCGACGGTCTCGTGCCCCGGACGTAGCGCAGCGCCTCGTCGGCGGTGCGCTGCAGAGCCGGGGCCCATGCATCAGCGCGTTGCCTGGCCTCCTGGGTCCCGGCTCAACGCAGCAACCCCCAAGGGCGTTGCTGCGCGTCCTGGGCATCAGAAGGACGGACGCCGTTGCTTTACATTCCGTCATTGCGAGCGCAGCGAAGATTCCATGGGGAGTGGATAGCGACCGGGTCTGAGGCCAGACTGAGGTTGCTGAAGCACTCAACCTGGAGACAACGATGTTGCTCGATCATCTTTCCGACGGACTGGCCGCTATCCGGACGCAGATTGGCGCAATTTTTGTGTCATTGGAACTGAGCCGTTCGACCTGGCTGGTTACATCGCTGTCGCCCGGCAAGGGCGAGAAGATGTCCAAACACAGCGTGAAGGCCGGCGCTATTGCGGAGCTTTTGAAGCTCTTTGCAGCGCTGAAGCGTAAGGCCCAGGCGCGAACGGGCGAGAGTTATCCGATCATCACCATCCAGGAGGCGGGGCTGGATGGGTTCTGGCTTCACCGCACTCTGCAGTCGGAGGGCGTCGAGAGCTACGTGGTCGATCCGGCCTCGATCGCGACGCCGCGCCGGCGCCGGCGGGCCAAGACGGACCGGTTGGACGGTGAGACGCTGTTGCGGTCGCTTCTGGCCTACAAGCGCGGCGAGCCACGGGTCTGCGCGATGGTCGTTGCCCCCTCTCCGGAAGAAGAGGACCGCCGCAGGCTTTGCCGGGAGCGGCGGACCTTGATCGCGGAGCGGATCGTGCATGTGAACCGGATCAAGGGTGTTCTGTTTGCGCAAGGGATATTCGACTACGTGCCGCTGCGGCGCGATCGACGGACGCGGCTCGAGGCCTTGCGCACGGGGGACGGGCGGCTGCTGCCGGCGCATTTGAAGGCGCAGATCAGCCGCGAGCTCGACCGGCTCGAACTTCTGCTCGACCAGATCGCGGCGGTAGAGCGCGAGCAGGATGCATTGCTGGCTGCAAGCCGACCAGCAGGCGAGAAGGCTGCATCGAACCCGGTCGCGATGCTGCTCGACTTGAAGGGCCTGGGCCCGAACTTTGCTGCCATTCTCTGGTCGGAGGCCTTCCACCGTCAGTTCACCAACCGCCGCCAGGTTGCGTCCTATGCCGGTCTTGCGGCCACGCCATGGCGCAGTGGCGGCATTGAGCGTGAGCAGGGCGTGTCGAAGGCCGGCAATCCGCGCCTGAGAACCACGATGATCCAGCTCGCCTGGCTGTGGATACGTCATCAGCCTCAATCGGCTCTGACCCAGTGGTTCAAGGCCAACAGCCAGCGCGGCCGCAAGCGCACAATCGTGGCGCTGGCGCGCAAGCTGCTCGTGGCCCTGTGGAAATACGTGACCGCCGGCGTCGTGATCGAGGGAGCCGTGGTGAAGCCCGGCGCCTGACACCACGCCTCTCAGCCTCAAAACCAATCCGCCGAGGTTGATCAGCCTCGGCCGATCCGGGTGGACGAACCGATGGATTGCATGGCTTCAAACGCCGTAACGAAGAAGGGTCTCGTCCTCTCGAGCCTGCCCGCCGCAAGCGGAATGTTGGTGCAGTTGCCACCGCGCAACGACCGAATGTGAGTTTGATCTGGCATGCAAACCAGATTGCCAAAACCGGCTCGACCCTTGGATCGCCAACCATAGGAGTAGTTCACGCCGCACTTCCCGACCTAACGAGCCTGAAGGCGTGCTCGCTCAGGTCAAGACCAAGCCGCTTCGCGGCGGCCCTCACGGGCCGGTCTTGACCTGATCTGCGCGCGCCATCCGAAAAGTTCCGCGGTCGGGACGAAGAGCTGGCCTGCAATCGAACAAAGAGCTGACCATAAATCTTGACACATCAAATCCCCATGTGAGCAATCCAGAATCCATCCGCGGGGACAGTCTGGATCATTTCGCTGCGCTCGCAATGCCGCCTGTTGATAAACTCACGCGCCTCTTTGTGAGTTGTGCCCGTGCTACGAGCCGTTACCATGCGCCCGCTCCCCAGCACGGGAGCCAGCGGCTAGCGGAGGCGACATGGGCGGGCAGGAGCGCAAAGTGAAGGGATCGGATCTGTTCGTCGCGGCACTGGAGAATGAAGGTGTCGATCGCATCTTCGGCATTCCCGGCGAAGAGAATCTCGATCTGGTCGAATCGCTGCGCGCCTCCAAGATCGAGCTGGTCCTGACCCGCCAGGAGCAGGCCGCTGCCTTCATGGCCGCAACCCATGGGCGGCTGACCGGCAAGCCCGGCGTTTGTCTGTCGACGCTCGGCCCCGGTGCCCTCAACCTGTCTACCGGCGCCGCCTATGCGCATCTCGGCGCGATGCCGATGATCCTGATCACCGGCCAGAAGCCGATCATGAGCAGCCGGCAGGCGCGCTTTCAGATCGTGGACGTGGTCGCAACCATGAAGCCGCTGACGAAGCTGTCGCGGCAGATCGTCAGCGCCTCCAGCATTCCGACCGTGGTGCGCGATGCGTTCCGCGCGGCGATGGAGGAGCGTCCTGGACCGGTGCATCTCGAACTGCCCGAGGACATCGCGGGTGACGAGGTGCCTGACGTCCCCGTGATCCCCGTCCATCCGATCGAAATCCCGGTCGCCCATCGCGCCGCGCTCGACCGGGCTGCCGAGATGATCGTGGCCGCACGGCGCCCGCTGGTGATGATGGGAGCCGCGACCAGCCGGCCGCGGTCGACACATGGCATCGCAAGCTTCGTGCGGCGGACCGGCATTCCGTTCTTCACCACGCAGATGGGCAAGGGGACCGTGCCCGGCGGCACCAATCTCTACATGGGCACTGCGGCGCTGTCGGAGCGCGATTACGTCCACGACGCCATCGATGCCGCCGACCTGATCGTCGCCATCGGCCACGATCCCGTCGAGAAGCCTCCCTTCATCATGGGCCCCTCGGGCCCGAAGGTCATTCACGTCAGCTATACCCCGGCGAGCGTCGAGCAGGTCTATTTCCCCGATGCCGAGGTTGTTGGCGATGTCGGCCCGAGCCTGGAGCTACTGGCGGATCGGCTCGAAGGCAAGCTGCCGCAGGCGGCGGCGCTGCTCCCGCTCCGCGAGGAGATTCTGAACCACATCGCCGATCGTGCCACCGAGGCGCGCTGGCCCCCGACGCCGCAGCGCATCGTGCACGATGTCCGCCAGGTGATCCCCGAGAACGGCATCGTCGCGCTCGACAACGGCATGTACAAGATCTGGTTCGCGCGCAACTACCGCACCCGCGTCGCCAATACACTGCTGCTCGACAATGCGCTGGCGACCATGGGCGCCGGCCTGCCGTCAGCGATGATGGCCGCGATGCTCTATCCCGATCGCCGCGTGCTCGCGGTCGCCGGCGACGGCGGCTTCATGATGAACAGCCAGGAGATGGAGACCGCCGTCCGCCTCAAGCTCAATCTGGTCGTGCTGGTGCTTGAGGACAACGCCTACGGCATGATCCGCTGGAAGCAGGCCGTCGATCAATTCGCCGATTACGGCATGACTTTTGGCAATCCCGACTTCGTCCTTTACGCAAAGGCTTACGGGGCGAAAGGGCATCGGATCGAGAGCATCGACCGCTTTGGCCCGACCCTGGAGGCTGCATTCAAGGAGGGCGGCGTGCACCTGGTCTCGATCCCGATCGACTATTCGGAGAACGTGCGGGTGCTGGTCGACGAGCTGCGCGCGCATGAGAAATCGAAGGCATGATATGCTAGCGATGAAGATCTCGAAACAGCAGTCTCGTGCCCCGGACGCAGCGCAGCGCCCCTTCGGCGATGCGCTGCAGAGCCGGGGCCCACGCAGCGGCGAGCCGTATCGCCTCCTGGGTCCCGGCTCTGCACAGCAACGCTAAAGCGTTGCAGCGCGTCCGGGACTCCAGAGGAGCGATCGCGCTTGTGTCGTGATTTCCGATCCCCGACACTCTCAATCACTCAACCAACCACAGGACTATGAAATGACTCGCGTTCGTTGTGTCACGGAAATGGGCATGGGCGTCGACGTTCACGGTAGGGACGCCACGAAGGCGGCGAAGCGGGCGGTGTCGGATGCCATCAGGCATTCGAGCCTCGGCTTCTTCCGGATGATCGGCAAGACTGCGAACGACATGTTCGTCGATGTCACGATCGGAGTGCCCAACCCTGAGGCGGTGGACAAGGAAGCCGTCGCAAAGGAGCTGCCTTACGGCACCGTGACCGTGACTGCGGTCAAGGGCGGGCTGGAGATCCCCTCGGCGACCGAAGTCGCCAACGACCCCATCCTGATCGCAAATGCCGCCGTCATCGTCAGCTTCGACAAGGACTAGGCCGGTGTCCGACAGCGATGAGGCGCTGCTCGATCGTCCGATCTGGAGCGCGCTGACGACAAGCCAGAAGCATCTGGCCGAGGGCGGCCCGCAAGCGCTGCGCTATCCCGTGGACATGACGCCCTTTGCTGACATGGCCGACATGTCCGCTGCAAGCTTTGCCGCGCTCGGCGATCTCATGTCACCCTCGCAGGTCGCGGCGCTGTTCACGCCGGAGCCGGTTGACGTTCCCACCGGGTTCAAGGTCGTTCTTGCCGAGACGGGCGAGCAGATGATCGGCTCGCCCGCCGACAGTCCGCTTCGCGATGCCGAGATCGTCACGCTGGGAGCGGCCGACGTGCCTGCCATGATGCAGCTGACGGAGCTGACCAAGCCCGGTCCCTTCGCGCTGCGTACCCATGAGCTCGGCACTTTCCTCGGGATCCGCGCAGGCGGCGAATTGGTCGCGATGACGGGAGAGCGGATGAAGCCGGGAAAGTTCGTCGAGATGACGGCCGTCTGCGTGCATCCGGACTATCGCGGGCGCGGCTATGCACAGGCGCTGCTCGCGGCGGTCGCGCGCCGGATAGAAGCGCGCGGCGAAATTCCGTTCCTGCACGTGTTCTCGAACAATATGTCTGCGATTGCGCTGTACCAGCGGCAGGGAATGAAAATCCGTCGTCGCCTCTACGTCACCGCGCTCATGAAGCAGGGATGAGCTGCGCGGTAGGCTTCATATCCTAGGAAATCGCGCTATATCCATCCCAACCAGAATTGGGGGAACACATGGACGCCAGAACGACAGATTTTTCCGCTGCGCGGACGGCAATGCAGCGCTACGTCGATCGGGAGATCATTCCCGGTGCGTCCTGGGCGGTGCTGCGGGGGCGTGAGGTGGTCGACCAGCAATGTGTCGGCTTTGCCGACCGCGAGGCGAACACGGCGCTTCGGCACGACCATATCTTCCGCGCGTTTTCCAACACCAAGATCTTCGTCACCTGCGCGATCATGCTGCTGGTCGAGGAAGGTCTCATCGGGCTCGATGATCCGATCGAAAAGTTCCTGCCGCAGCTCGGCAACCGCAAGGTCTTGAAGCAGGGTGCGACAAGCCTTACCGACGTCGAGCCGGCGAGGGGGCTGATCTCGATCCGCCAGCTTCTGACCCACACATCCGGCTTCAGCTACGGCTTCTTTGATCCCGGCACGGTGCTGTTCAAAGGCTACAACGAGGCGCGCGTGCTTAATCCGCTGACGCCGCTCTCCGACATGATCGACCGGCTTGCCGACCTGCCGCTGTCCTATCATCCGGGCGACGGCTGGGAATATTCGGTGGCGACCGACGTGCTGGGTCGCATCGTTGAGGTCGTCTCGGGCAAGGCGCTCGATGCCTTCCTCAAGGCGCGCATCTTCGATTCCCTCGGCATGACCGACACTGGCTTCCACGTCCCCGAGGCGCAGCAGGGCAGGCTTGTTGCGCTCTACAACGGCGCCGATGTGCTCGACCCGATGAAGCCCGGTCTCACACGCGCCGACGATCTTCCCTTTTCGCAGGCCTATCGGCGGCCGTTCCCGCGGCTCTCGGGCGGCGGCGGTCTGGTCTCGACCTTGCCGGACATGCTCGCGCTGGTGCGCGCGCTGCTGCCCGGGTCGGATGCGCTGCTGAAGCCGGAAACACTGCGGCAGATGATGACGAACCAGCTCCCCGCGGGCCAAACCATCCGCTTCGCCAATCTCGGCCCGATGCGCGGCAAGGGCTTTGGCCTCGGCGGCGCCGTCACCTTCGCGCCGACGCCGTTCGATCCGCCGAATTCCACCGGCGAATTCCAATGGGGCGGGCTTGCCGGCACCCATTGGTGGATTTGCCCTGAGGCCAATACCGCAGGCGTGTTGATGGCCCAGCGCTACATGGGCTTCTGGAATCCGTTCTTCTTCGAGTTCAAGCGCCTGGCTTACCAGGCGGTCGGAGGCTGAGCGCAAATCTGTTCGGCGTGACATGCGACCCTATCTCGGCCTCGATGGATTTCGCTTCGGCTGGGTCGCAGCCTGGATCGACGACCGCGGCGATCACGGCTTCGACTATTCGCCGGGCTTGATGCGCCTGCTCGCGATCCCGCACGTACGCGCGATGATCGACATGCCGATCGGATTGAACCCGAGCGGCTATCGCGCTTGCGATCTGCGGGGGCGCGAATTGGTCGGCCCTGCCGTGTTTCTCGGTGCGCGCCGAGACCTTTGGACGTTCCCGGATATGGCTGCGGCCAATCGCCATTACTGGGAGCACGAAGGCAAGGGCAGGGGCATATCTGCGCAGCTCTGGAACATCAGGGAGAAGATGAGAGAGGTCGACGAGGCCATGACGCCGGCGCGGCAGGCGACGATCGGCGAGGCCCATCCCGAATTGATCTTCTGGAATCTCGCAGGGCGTGGCCGTCTCGCAAGGAAGACGTCGGCGCACGGTCTCGAACAGCGCATCGCGCTCCTGGCGCAGCGCGGTTTCACGCACCTGCCGAAATGGCTGACGCAACGCCACGGCACCGGCATCGGCCGCGACGATCTCATCGACGCCTGTGCCTGCGCGATCGCGGCGCGTGACAGCACGCAGCGCGTCGGCGGCGAGGAGATCGATCCTCGCGGCTTGCGGATGGAGATCAACTACTGAAACCGATCAGCCATCCCGATCGCCTTTGCCTTCGAGATGGCAGCGACTATTGCGACCCGGAGTCGAGGAGCCGCCTTCGTCGTCCAGTCTTGTCGCTCTCGCTTCGTACTCGTCGGCCATCGCTCGCAACCGTTGCGCGGCTTCGCCATGATCGAGCTCGTTCGCGACACAGCGACATCGTTCAGCATGGTCGAGCAGGGCGCGCTTCTCGATGTTCATGCAGTGACAACGCTCAAAGGGATCATTCGTCCCTGCACGGGTCGTCGGAACAGCGCGATGGCTTCACACAGAATTCGGGAAAAGCGGCAATATTTCCATGCCGCCTCGGAACGTGACGCTTGAGCCGACGTTTACGCCAAAGTCTGATGAGGGACAAAATTTGATGTACGACGTGTGCCAATTGGTGACCGCGATGCTTGCGATTGCCTTCACGGGCCTCCTGTTGACCACGGGTCAACGGTTCATTGAGTATCGACTGCAGCATGAGGCAATGATCCCGATCGTGGCGATGGCGACGCTGCCGCGATGAGTGCGGGTTCGCAGGGATAAATCGTGACTTGCGCCGGACGGCGTCCTGCCTAGATTGTGCACGCTCAGTCATGCACCAAAGGTCCCGATGCCCGATCTGTCCGCCTTTCCCATCACCAAGCGTTGGCCGGCGAAACATCCCGAACTGCTTCAGCTCTATTCTTTGCCGACGCCGAACGGCGTCAAGGTCTCGATCATGCTGGAGGAGATCGGGCTTCCTTACGAAGTTCACCTCGTCGATTTCGGCAAGGACCATCAGAAGACGGCCGAATTCCTCTCGCTCAATCCGAACGGCAAGATCCCGGCGATCCTCGATCCCAACGGCCCTGGCGGCAGGCCTCTGCCGCTGTTCGAGTCCGGGGCGATCCTGCAATATCTCGCGGAGAAAACCGGCAAGCTGCTGCCGCAGGATGCCGCGCGCCGCTACCAGGCCATCCAGTGGCTGCACTTCCAGATGGGCGGCATCGGGCCGATGTTCGGCCAGGTCGGCTTCTTCCACAAATTTGCCGGCAAGGATTTTGAGGACAAGCGGCCCCGCGACCGCTACGTGGACGAGTCCAAGCGCCTGCTCGGGGTCATGGAGGCGCATCTGTCCGGCCGGCAATGATTCGTGGATGACGACTACACCATCGCCGACATCTCCATGCTCGGCTGGGTGCGCAATCTCATCGGCTTCTATGGCGCGGGCGATCTCGTGGAGTTCAGTCAGTTCAAGGCGGTCGGCAGCTGGCTTGAACGCGGGCTGGCGCGTCCGGCGGTGCAACGCGGGCTGAACATTCCGAAGCGGCCGTAAGTTCAGCTCAGCGCCTTGTGGGTCATATAGAGCGCCATCAGCAAGACGAAGGCGATCATGGCCCGGCGCAGCGCTGATTTGCTGACGCCATTTGCCATGCGTGCGCCGAGATCGGTCCCGATCCAGAGCCCGGCAAGTATGCCGATGATGGCGGGGCCAGCCGACCATGAGCCCCTTGCTCCAGTAGATCCAGGCCGCTGGAATGTTGGTCGGGATGACCGAGAAGACGAGGCTGACGAGCTGCGCCTGATGCTGCGGGACGCGAAGACCCGCAGCAAGGCCGACAGTGATCGCGAGGCCGCCGCCGATGCCCATGAAGCCCGAGGAAAATCCGGCAAGCAGACCGATGAGGAGCAAGGGCAGCCAGGGCAATTCGGCTGAAGTGCTTGCCTCGCTGCCGCCATCCTTGCGGTCACGGCGCAGAGCCAGCATTGCGATCAGCGCGGCGAGATAGACCACGTAGGTCCATTGCAAGACCGAATCGGAGGCAGCCGCCGCGGCATAGGCACCGCCCGCGCCACCGATGAGAAATCCGATGCCGATCCAGACGATCCATTGCAGCGGGCTGCGGTTGCCGCTCTGCCAATAGCGCCGCGCGCCGGCGAGACCGGTCGGAGGAATCTGCGTGATCAGCGACGTGCCCTGGGCGACGTGCTGCTCGGCACCGAGCAACAGCACGGAGAAGATCACGAGGCCGCCGCCCGGGGCTCGTACCCGTAAAGCCTGACGCCAATCCTGCGACAAGACCGACGCCGGCACCGGCGAGGAGTTCATGAAGCCAGGACATCGTTCATGTCCTGGCCCGTCGCTTGACGTCCGGCTTCGGCATGCGCAGTCCGTCGATCACGCTGTCAACGGCCGCCATGCAGGCGTCGACGTCGAAGTCCTCGCCCCAGCATTGTTGCAGCACAAAGCCTTGAAAAATCGCGATCAGCACGCGTGCGATCGCCTCGGCGCCGAGGTCGCGCTTGATGAGCCCGTCATGTTGGCCGCGCTCGACCAGCGCCACAATCAGCGCGCGCGGCATGTCGATGCCTTCGACGACGCTGCTGCGGACGCGGCGGTTGCGCAGCGCTTCGGCCCAACCATGTATGCCGACACGGCGGCGGGCTTCACCGGCGGGATCGGTGAGCCATTGCGCGTAGACGCGGACCAGCGCGTGCAGCCCTTCGATCGGATCGCCCGATCCTTGCGCGACCGAGTTGAGCACGGCCTCACGGCGATGGCGGTCGTCCGCGAGCGCTTCGATCAGATCGTCCTTGCTCTGGAAGTAGAGATAGACCGCGCCGTGGCTCAAGCCCGACCGCTTGACGATATCGGCCATGCCGGTCTGGTGAAAACCGTTCTCGGCAAAGCAGGCGAGGGCCGCTTCGAGGATCTGCTGCCGCCGGCCTTCGCGCTTCTTGTCGCTGATCTTGGGCATCGGCTCGGTCCATAAATAACTGACAGGTCGGTCGTTTTGAGAGCTCGCCAAAAACGGGGCAGGGTAAGATAAAATAAAAAAACGATCAATCAGTCAGTTTTAGAATCTAACGGCAGCCAGGTCAAGACCTGCCGACGCCGGTCCGGGAGACAAGCCGGTGAAGCGGCTGACGCGCCCCTGCCGGAGACGGGCGGGGCGGCTCTTGGTGGGTGTGCCGCCAAAGTGTGATTGGATCAGGTTGGAGTGCAACAACGGAGGTGGCACTCCCGCCCCTGCAAGCGGGAGAGGTGAACGAGCCGCCGCCATGATCGATTCAACTTGAAGTCCTTCCGCTTTAGAACAGCCGTCCGCCGTTCGGCACGGGCTTGCTCGGCTGCACCAGCACGACCTTGCCGCTCGCATCGGGGAAGCCGAGCGTCAGCACCTCGGAGACCACAGGGCCGATCTGGCGCGGCGGGAAATTGACGACGGCCGCGACCTGTTGCCCCACGAGGGTATCGAGTGGGTGGTTTTCAGTGATCTGCGCCGAACTCTTGCGCACGCCGATGGCAGGACCGAAATCGATCCACAGCCGCCAGGCCGGCTTGCGCGCCTCCGGAAACGGCTTGGCGTCGATGATGGTGCCGACACGGACATCGACCGCGAGGAAGCTGTTGAAGTCGATGGTCGGTGAGGCGGCAGCTGCGGGATCGTGGGTGACGTGCATGGGATGTCCGTTCGGAGAGTTGGCGTCATCTGCAATATTGTCGCGCGAACCGGAGTTTCGTACAACGCCCCGAACGTCACGATACGCCATGCGCGAGGAACGTCTTGTCCAACATCATCTACGGCATCAAAAACTGCGACACCATGAAGAAGGCCCGCGCCTGGCTCGATGCCCATGGCGTGGCTTACGACTTTCACGACTACAAGGCCGCAGGTGTCGAGAAGGACAAGCTCAAGCAGTGGAGCGACAAGGTCGGCTGGGAGGCGCTGCTCAATCGCGCCGGGACGACCTTCAAGAAGCTCCCCGATTCCGACAAGGAAGGCCTCACCGAGAAGAAGGCGTTGGCATTGATGCTAGCGCAACCATCGATGATCAAGCGGCCCGTGCTGGAAATCGGCAGCAAGCTGCTGGTCGGCTTCAAGCCGGATATCTATGCCAAGGAGGTCGGTGGCAAAGCGCGCTGACTGCTAAAGCATGATCCGGAAAAGTGCGAAGCGGGTTTTCGGAAAGATCATGCGTAAGCAACAATCTGAAGCGCGACGATGATTCCTCCGAATCTTATCGCGCTTTAGTTCAGCTCGATGATCTCGGTGGCGATGCCGGGACCCGGCCGGTCGGCGAACTCGACCGCCTCGGCGGGCGCAATGCGGCCGGGGGCGCGGTGAAACAGCTCTCGATCGATTACCGCGCGCATCTTTGGACGCGGCAGCGCGTCATTTCCGCGCATCAGATTCTTGATCTCGAAGCCGCCGTCCTCGCAGAACGTCTTGACCGAGGCGATGACGTGACAGACCTTGCCGTCAGTCTGGAAGGGCAGCAGCAGCCGTTCATAGGCGACAATGCGTCCGTAGATGTCGTCGACGTCGGCCACGCTGTAGACGGGCAGCCCGCGCGCCACGCATTCATGATAGATCGGCATCACGAATGGAGCGAGCCGCGGTCCGACATAGGCATCGAGGCGAACGCCCTTGCCGGTATGTCCATAGGCACGTGAGATGCGCGTGCCTTCGCTCTGGATGATGAGGCGCGGCGTCGGCGTCGAAAATTCCACTGTATTGTAGATGAGATCCGACAGCTCCTCCTCAAGTCGCGCAGGCTGATACTCCCAGATCGCCGGTGCGATCTGCTGGCGCGCATAAAGTCGCAGCCACGTGTTCAGGAGATCGCGTTGCCTTATCGACTTGACGACGGAGGGAGCGGCGCTTGCAAAATCCAAAGCAATAGTCTCCGCACGTGAAGACCCGCGCATGATCCCGCTTGCGGGAAAATTTTCTATGAAGGCTGGCGCGGGAGGCGAAAGACCGTTAACGACGGCTTGACGGCCGGTGGCTTGCGAACCGGGGCGCCGGGCAGGCACGACATCGAAACGTCTCCGACTAAGGGAGCATTTGTATCCCAGCCGGAGGCTTTGATCTGCTCAGCTTTCCGCCTTGCCTAACCCCCGTCACCTCCGGCATATTCCGCGCCCGGAGGCGGCGCCTCGGGTGGGCTGCAAGGCCTCCGGACAGCCGAAGCAACAAGGAAAGCCACGCGCCTCGCGCGGGCAGGGGGAAATCTGTTTGGCCGATGAGTTCATTCTCGAAACGGAAGGCTTGACCAAGGAGTTCGCGGGCTTCTTCGCCGTCCGCGACGTTGCGCTCAAGGTTCGCCGTGGGAGCATTCACGCGTTGATCGGCCCGAACGGGGCCGGCAAGACGACCTGCTTCAATCTTTTGACCAAGTTCCTCAAACCGTCTGCCGGAAAGATCCTGTACAAGGGGCAGGACATCACGGCAATGGCGCCGGCCGATGTGGCCCGCATGGGTCTCGTGCGTTCGTTCCAGATTTCGGCGGTGTTTCCGCATCTCACCGCGCTGGAGAACGTCCGTGTCGCGCTTCAGCGCGAGCACGGCTCTTCGTTCGACTTCTGGCGCTCCAAATCCGTGCTCAACCGCTTCAACGATCGTGCGCGAGAGCTGTTGAACGATGTCGGCCTCAGTGAGTTTGCCAATACGCCTGCGGTCGAGATGCCCTACGGGCGCAAGCGTGCACTCGAGATCGCAACCACGCTTGCGCTCGACCCTGAGATGATGCTGCTGGACGAGCCGATGGCCGGCATGGGCCATGAGGACATCGATAAGATCGCGGCGCTGATCAAGCGCATCTCCGCGAAATATACCATCCTGATGGTCGAGCATAATTTGAGCGTCGTGGCCAACCTCTCCGACATCATCACCGTGCTGACGCGCGGGCAGGTGCTCGCGCAGGGCCATTACTCCGAGCTCACCAAGGACGAGCGCGTCAAGGAAGCCTATCTGGGAGCCGGTCATGCCTGACACTGCGATCGCCGAGGCTTCGGCCAGCGCTGCGACCAGCGGCAACATCCTTCAAGTCCGCAATCTCGAAGCCTGGTACGGCGAGTCCCACATCCTGCACGGGATCAATTTCGACGTGAACGCGGGCGAGGTCGTCACCCTGCTCGGGCGCAACGGCGCTGGCAAGACGACCACGCTGAAGTCGATCATGGGCATCATCGGCAAGCGCTCCGGCTCGGTGAACTTCAACGACCAGGAGATCATCCGCGCGACCTCCGACAAGATCGCGCGCATGGGCATCGCGTTCTGCCCGGAAGAGCGGGGTATATTCTCCAGCCTCGACGTGCGGGAGAATCTGCTGCTGCCGCCGGTCGTCCGCGCAGGCGGACTGCCGCTCGACCAGATCTTCGACCTGTTTCCGAACCTCAAGGAGCGGCTGGCCAGCCAGGGCACCAAACTGTCGGGCGGAGAGCAGCAGATGCTCGCGATCGCGCGCATCCTGCGCACCGGCGCGAGCTTCCTGATGCTGGACGAGCCGACCGAGGGCCTTGCGCCCGTCATCATTCAGCAGATCGGTCATACCATTGCGCGGCTCAAGAAGGAGGGGTTTACGATTCTCCTGGTCGAGCAGAACTTCCGCTTCGCATCCACCGTCGCCGATCGTTATTATGTGGTCGAGCACGGCAAAATCATTGATGGATTTTCCAATTCGGAGCTCGCCGCCAACATGGACAAGCTCCACACCTATCTCGGTGTCTAGGGCATGATCAGGAAGATTGTTTAGCGGTTTTCCAAAGAGATCGTGCTCAAGCCGAAGAACTGCCAACGAGAAAATTCAAAAAGGAAAGTTGCATGAATACCAGGTCGATTGCGTCATTGCTGCTGACCACCACGCTCACCTTCGCCGCTGCAGGCGTCGCGTCCGCGCAGGACAAAACCGTCAAGATCGGCGCGTTGTCCGATCAGTCCGGCCTCTATGCCGATCTCGGCGGGCCCGGTTCGACGCTCGCCGCGCAGATGGCCGTTGAGGATTCCGGCTTGGCTGCGAAGGGCTGGAAGATCGACATCATCTCGGGCGATCACCAGAACAAGCCCGATATCGGCACCGCGATCGCGCGGCAGTGGTTCGACGTCGACAAGGTCGACATCATCGTCGACGTGCCGAACTCGGGCGTCGCGCTCGCCGTCAACAACGTCATCAAGGAAAAGAACGGCGTCTACATCAACTCCGGCGCGGCGACCTCGGACCTCACCAACGCGCAGTGCTCGCCCAACACCGTGCACTGGACCTACGACACCTACATGCTGGCCCACACCACCGGCCAGGCTCTGGTCAAGGCCGGCGGCGACACCTGGTTCTTCCTGACAGCGGACTACGCCTTCGGCGCGGCGCTCGAACGCGACACCAGCGCGGTCGTTACCGCCAACGGCGGCAAGGTGGTGGGCGGCGTCAAGCATCCGCTGAACACGCCGGATTTCTCCTCCTTCCTGCTCCAGGCGCAGGCCTCCAAGGCCAAGATCATCGGTCTCGCCAATGCCGGGGGCGACACCACCAACACCATCAAGCAGGCGGCCGAGTTCGGCATCGGCAAAGGCGGCCAGAAGCTCGCGGCGCTGCTGCTCTTCCTCACCGACGTCAAGGCGATTGGGCTGGAGACGGCGCAGGGCCTCAACTTCACCGAGACCTTCTACTGGGACATGAACGACCAGACCCGCGCGTTCTCGAAGCGCTTCGCCGAGAAGATGAAGAACAATGCTCCGCCGACCATGGTGCAGGCGGGCGTCTATGCCGGCGTGCGTCACTACCTCAAGGCCCTCGAAGCGCTCGGCGGCAATCCGCATGACGGCGTCAAGATCGTCGAGAAGATGAAGTCGATGCCGACCGAGGACGATCTGTTCGGCAAGGGCGAGATCCAGCCCAACGGGCGCACCATCCACAACGCCTATCTGTTCGAGGTGAAGAAGCCCTCCGAGTCCAAGGGACCGTGGGACTTCTACAAGCTGGTCGGCACGGTGCCGGGCGACCAGGCTTTCACACCGCTGTCCGAGAGCAAGTGCGCGCTGTTGAAGAAGTAAGATAACGGCCCGCAGGCAATCGAGCCTGCGGGCGACTTTCACGGGAACGCCGAAGGGACCGGGTGCGGGATCGATGCAGGCTCTTTACGCTCAGCTACTGGTGGGACTGATCAACGGCTCGTTCTACGCGCTGCTCAGTCTCGGGCTTGCCGTGATCTTCGGCATGCTCAACATCATCAATTTCGCCCATGGCGCGCTCTACATGATGGGCGCCTTCGTCGCCTATTTCCTGCTGAACCTCGGTGGCATCAACTACTGGTGGGCGCTGCTGCTGGCCCCCATCATCGTCGGCATCTTCGGCATGATCCTGGAACGGACCATGCTGCAATGGCTGACCGGGCTCGACCATCTCTACGGCCTGCTGCTGACCTTCGGCATCGCGCTGATCGTGCAGGGCGTGTTCCAGAACTACTTTGGCTCCTCGGGCCTGCCTTACGCCATTCCGGACCAGCTCAAGGGCGGCATGAATCTCGGCTTCATGTTCCTGCCCGTCTACCGCGGCTGGGTCGTCGTGTTCTCGCTGGTCGTGTGTCTTGCCACCTGGTTTCTGATCGAGAAGACGCAGCTCGGCGCTTACTTGCGCGCCGCCACCGAAAACCCCACTCTGGTCCGTGCCTTCGGCATCAACGTGCCGCGCATGATCACGCTGACCTATGGTCTCGGCGTCGGCCTCGCCGCGCTCGCAGGCGTGCTGTCAGCGCCGATCAACCAGGTGCGGCCGCTGATGGGCGCCGACCTCATTATCGTCGTGTTCGCCGTGGTGGTGATCGGCGGCATGGGTTCGATCATGGGCTCCATCATCACCGGCTTCGCGCTCGGCGTGATCGAGGGTCTGACCAAATATTTCTACCCTGAGGCCTCCAACACCGTCGTGTTCGTACTGATGGTGCTGGTGCTCCTGGTGAAGCCAACGGGATTGACGGGAAGGGCGGCCTGATATGACAACCCTGACGGACGATACGCTCCCTGCAGGCCCGCGTGCGATGCGCGACGAGATGATTGTGTTCGTGGTGATGGCGCTGCTCTTGGCGTCGGTCCCGTTCACGGGAGTCTATCCGTTCTTCGTGATGCAGGCGCTGTGCTTTGCGCTGCTCGCCTGCGCCTTCAACCTCTTGGTCGGCTATGGCGGCCTGCTGTCGTTCGGCCACGCGATGTTCTTGGGGACGGCTGGCTATTGCAGCGCGCACGCGCTCAAAGTGTGGGGACTGCCGCCGGAGCTCGGCATTCTCGTCGGCGTCGCTGCGGCGTTCGGCCTGTCGATCATCACCGGTTACATCTCGATCCGCCGCCAGGGCATTTATTTCTCGATGATCACGCTGGCGCTGTCGCAGCTGCTGTACTTCATCTACCTTCAGGCACCGTTCACCCATGGCGAGGATGGCATCCAGGGCATTCCGCAGGGACACATGTTCGGTGTCCTCGACCTCTCCAAGCCGACAGTTTTGTATTACGTCGTGCTGGTCGGCTTTCTCGCCGGTTTCCTTTTGATCTTCCGCATCATCAACTCGCCCTTCGGCGAAGTCCTGAAGTCGATCCGCGAGAACGAGCAGCGGGCGATTTCGCTCGGATATCGCACCGACCAGTACAAGTTCCTGGCCTTCATCCTCTCAGGGACTCTGGCCGGCTTTGCCGGATCGCTGAAGGTGTTCGTGGCGCAAAATGCCTCGCTCACCGACGTGCACTGGACGATGTCGGGCGAGGTCGTGCTGATGACGCTGGTCGGGGGTCTCGGCACCATCTTCGGTCCGGTGGT
The DNA here is from genome assembly GCF_045571415.1 of Bradyrhizobium sp. LMG 9283. Taxonomy (NCBI): domain Bacteria; kingdom Pseudomonadati; phylum Pseudomonadota; class Alphaproteobacteria; order Hyphomicrobiales; family Nitrobacteraceae; genus Bradyrhizobium; species Bradyrhizobium sp. LMG 9283. The sequence continues at coordinate 5,128,572 of NZ_CP120691.1, read as the reverse complement.
CGGCGCCTTCGTGATCATCGCCATGCAGCAGTATCTGGCGGGCTTCGGCCAGTGGGTCACGGTGATCCAGGGCGCGATCTTCGTGATCTGCGTGCTCACCTTCCGCCGCGGCGTCATCGGCGAAATCGCGCATTACTTCCGAAGATCGCTCTAAGTAGCTGATTTAAAATCGATTTACCGGCCGTTTGAAAGCGGTGGATGATCCGGCTCCGCGGGCGTGAGATGACACGCGCGCGGATCGAAAATGGTCTATGACAGTTTCATGACGGCCTTTCGGGCCTGGCCATTTCCAACCGGTAGCCTATCCCCATGATGCGATGGTTTCGTGCGTTCCTGCCCAGGGAAGAACGGTTCTTCGACCTGTTCGACCGGCATGCCCAGACCGTGATCCAAGGGGCGATCGCGCTCCAGGGCATGCTCAATGGGGGCGAGGAGACGCCGGTCTATTGCCAACGCGTCAACCAGTTCGAGAACGATGCCGACAACATCACCCGTGAAGTGCTGACGGCGGTGCGCCGCACCTTCATCACCCCGTTCGATCGCGGCGACATCAAGAACCTGATTACGTCGATGGACGATGCCATCGATCAGATGCAGCAGACGGCCAAGGCGGTCATGCTGTTCGAGGTTCGCGCGTTCGAGCCTCCCATGCGCGAGATCGGCGGGCTCCTGATCGAATGCGCCAATCTGGTCGGGCGTGCGCTGCCGCTGATGCAATCGATCGGCCCGAATGTTGCCATGCTGACCGCCATCACCGAAGAGCTCGGCAAGCTGGAGGGCCGGGTCGACGATCTCCACGACATCGGCCTGAAGGAGCTTTTCCTCAAGCATCGCGAGGGCAATGCGATGGACTTCATCGTCGGCGTCGAAATCTACGACCACCTGGAAAAGGTGGCCGATCGCTTCGACGACGTCGCGAACGAGATCAACAGCATCGTCATCGAGCAGGTTTAGCGCATGATCCGGAAAAGTGTGCAGCGGTTTTCCGCCGCGACAAACGCGAAACGCGTTTGCGCTGAGATCATGCGCAAACGTTAGGGCAGGGCTGCCGTGGATGCTGCGTTGGGTGTTCCCGTCCTGGTCGGACTGATCGCCGTCGCGCTGCTGTTCGACTTCCTGAACGGCCTGCACGACGCCGCCAATTCGATCGCGACCATCGTTTCGACCCGCGTGCTGCGGCCGCAATTCGCGGTGTTCTGGGCCGCGTTCTTCAATTTCATCGCCTTCATGGTGTTCGGGCTGCATGTCGCCCAGACCATCGGCACGGGCATCATCGATCCCGCGGTCGTCGATGCCCAGGTGATTTTCGCCGCGCTCGTCGGTGCCATCGTCTGGAACCTCGTGACCTGGGCGCTCGGCATCCCATCCTCGTCCTCGCACGCGCTGATCGGCGGGCTCGTCGGCGGCGGCATGGCCAAGGCGGGGATCTCGGCCGCGGTGTGGAGCGGGCTGTCCAAGACGGTGCTGGCGATCGTGCTGTCGCCGCTGGTCGGCTTTCTGATCGCGATGATGCTGGTCGCGATCGTGTCCTGGCTGTCGGTGCGCTCGACGCCGTTTGCCGTGGATCGTGCCTTCCGCATCCTGCAATTCGCCTCCGCCTCGCTCTATTCGCTCGGCCATGGCGGCAATGACGCGCAGAAGACCATGGGCATCATCGCGGTGCTGCTCTATTCGCAAGGCCATCTCGGCAGCGACTTCTCGGTGCCGTTCTGGGTCGTGCTGTCCTGCCAGGCGGCGATGGCGCTGGGCACGCTGATGGGTGGCTGGCGCATCGTCCGCACCATGGGCCTGCGCATCACGAAGCTGACGCCGATGCAGGGCTTTTGCGCCGAGACGGGGGGCGCCGCGACCCTGTTCATGGCGACCTATCTCGGGGTTCCCGTTTCGACCACTCACACGATCACCGGCGCCATTGTCGGCGTCGGCGCCGCCCGCCGCGTCTCGGCGGTGCGCTGGAACGTCGCCAGCTCGATCGCTTATGCCTGGGTAATCACGATCCCGGCCTCGGCCATCGTCGCGGCCCTGACCTGGTGGGTTGTGCAGATCTTCAGGTAACAAGCTTCAGCCCGGCAATCCCGGCGACGATCAGGGCGATGCTGGCGAGACGGAAGGCCGTCGCCGGCTCGCCGAACAGGAAGATGCCGAGCGTCGCGGTGCCGACCGCGCCGATGCCGGTCCAGACCGCATAGGCGGTTCCGACAGGAAGTGATTTGAGCGCAAATCCGAGCAGGATGACGCTGCCGGCCATGGCCGCCAGCGTGACCACTGACGGAACAAGCCTGGTAAAGCCCTCGGTGTATTTCAAGCCGATCGCCCAAGTGATCTCGAGAAGACCTGCGACAAACAGTATGCTCCAGGCCACGAACGACCCTCCATTCCAGGCAGGGTCGTCCCCGCGGCGGATGTGGTGATGGATGGGGAGGCCGTCCTCCCCAAGACTGATATAACCAAGCGCCGATATGGGGCTGGCCGAACGGCTGCGCAATCACCAAATGAGGCTTGATCAGGCCCGTTTTCCCTGCCACACGCTCCCGCCATGTCCGACATCGCCACCATCACGGCCGAATCGCCGGCCCGTTCCCCGCTTGCCGCCGAAGTGGCGCGGCGGCGGACCTTTGCGATCATCTCCCATCCAGACGCCGGCAAGACCACGCTGACCGAAAAGCTGCTGCTGTTCGGCGGCGCCATCAATCTCGCCGGCCAGGTCAAGGCCAAGGGCGAGCGGCGCAATACGCGCTCGGACTGGATGAAGATCGAGCGTGAGCGCGGCATCTCGGTCGTGACCTCGGTGATGACCTTCGAGTTCGAAGGCCTCGTGTTCAACCTCCTGGACACGCCGGGCCACGAGGACTTCTCGGAAGACACCTATCGCACGCTGACGGCGGTCGACTCCGCCGTGATGGTGATCGATGCGGCCAAGGGCATCGAGGCGCGCACCCGAAAGCTGTTCGAGGTGTGCCGTCTTCGGGATATCCCGATCATCACCTTCATCAACAAGATGGACCGCGAGAGCCGCGACGTGTTCGAGCTGCTCGACGAGATCGAGAAGACGCTGGCGCTCGACACCACGCCGATGACCTGGCCGGTCGGCCGCGGCCGCGACTTCCTCGGTACCTACGACGTCGTCAATGGCGGCGTGCGCCTGCTCGAAGGCGGTGGCGCCAAGACCGGCGCGGCGCTTGAGATCGAGATCGAAGAGCTCGCCAAGCTCAACGCCAATCTGGACGTCACTGCTGTGAAGGACGAGCTCGAGCTCGTCACCGAAGCGTCAAAGCCGTTCGCGCTCGACGCGTTCCGCGAAGGCCATCTGACACCGGTCTATTTCGGCAGCGCGCTGCGCAATTTCGGCGTCGGCGACCTCCTGGAAGGCCTCGGCAAGTTCGCGCCCGAGCCGCGCGCGCAGGACAGCGACCAGCGCAAGGTCGAGGCCACCGATCCCCGCATGAGCGCCTTCGTGTTCAAGATCCAGGCCAACATGGATCCGAACCACCGCGACCGCATCGCGTTTGCGCGCCTCTGCTCCGGCAAACTCAGCCGCGGCATGAAGGCCAAGCTGGTGCGCACCGGCAAGAGCATGCCGCTGTCGAGCCCGCAGTTCTTCTTCGCGCAGGATCGCTCGGTGGCGGACGAAGCCTTCGCCGGCGACGTCGTCGGCATTCCCAACCACGGCACCCTGCGCATCGGCGATACGCTGACCGAGGGCGAGGATTTCAACTTCGTGGGCGTGCCGAGCTTCGCGCCCGAAATCGTCCGCCGCGTCCGTCTGACCGACGCGATGAAGGCGAAGAAGCTGAAGGAAGCGCTGCAGCAGATGTCGGAAGAGGGCGTGGTGCAGGTGTTCCGTCCGCGCGACGGTGCGCCGGCGCTGGTCGGCGTGGTCGGCGCGCTCCAGCTCGATGTGCTCAAGGCGCGGCTCGAGGCGGAATATTCGCTCCCGGTCGAATTCGAGGTCAGCGAATTCCAGCTGGCGCGCTGGGTCTCCTCCGAGGACCGCAAGAAGCTCGACAGCTTCATCGCCGCCAACACCTCCAGCATCGCGGACGATGTGGATGGAGATCCCGTGTATCTCGCCAGGAACGAGTTCTATCTCGGTTACACCAGGGAGCGCGCCGAGGGCATCGAGTTCACCAACGTCAAGGACGTCAAGAAGAAGGGGTAGGGGCGCTCGCTGTTAGCCATGCTGTCGGCTCGCCACCACACCCACCGCCGTCATGCCCCGGCTTGCCGCCTTCGCTAAAACTTCGGCGGCCGAGCACCCTAGTGGCCCGGCGTAGCCTTGGCGGGGCCGGGACCGGGGCATCCGGTACGCCGCAGCTCCTCGATGCAATCACTTCCGTCTCTGGAATACTGGGTCGCCCGGTCAAGGCCGGGCGACGACACCGGAGTTGAACGCGGGCATGTGAACGACCAGGGACTTGACGCGTTCATCGACCACGCCATGTCTTCCCGTGACCTTGCGAGTTCACTCCATGTGGCGCGGCATCCTCATCTTTCTCCTGCTGGCGATATCGACGATCACCGCCGACGCGCGGCCCCGGCAGATCAATCCGATCCCGTTCTCGCACGAGCCGTGCAGCGTGCTCGACGGCCGGCCCTGCATGCCGTCTTATTGCAGCCCGCTCGAGCCCGGCCCCTGTATTCCCGAGATCGACTACCCTTACGGCCAGAACCTCCAGCTCACGATCGAAAGCGTGCCGTCCGACGCCGACCGCGCCAAATACCGCAAGCCCGATCACGATCTCGACACGATCGGCGATCTCTTTGCCGAGCTGCGCAGCTGCTGGTCGCCGCCGTCGAACAATGCGCGTGAGGGCATGCAGATGTCGGTGCGGTTCAGCCTCAACAAGGCCGGTGGCCTGATCGGCCCGCCGCGCCTCACATATGCGACCGCGGGCGTGCCGGCCGGCACCCGCACGACCTATCTGAACGCCATCAACGCGTCACTGCAGGAATGTCTGCCGCTGAAATTCACCAGCGGCCTTGGCGGCGCGTTGGCCGGACGGCCAATCGCGATCCGGTACGTCGACAATCGGCAGATCGGTAAGTAGCGCATCAGTTGCGAGCGGCGGCCAATCGATGCTACCTCAGAGGCGGGGGTTGCTTGAGGGGAGGATGTCGTGGGTCTGCTGGTCATGATCCTGGGGCTGGCGCTGTTTTTCGCGGCCCATATTTTCACGACAAAACGAAAAGCGCGCGCGCAGGCGATCGCGAAGCTGGGCGAGGGGACTTACAAGATCCTCTATTCGCTGGTCTCGCTGGCGGGGCTGGCGCTGATCATCTGGGGCTTTGCCCATTACCGCAGCTCCGGCTGGATCGACGTCTGGTATCCGCCGAAGGCGATGAAGCACATCACGCTCGCGCTGATGCTGCCCGCCGTCATCCTGGTGGTGGCGTCATATTTGCGCGGCCGCATCTATGCGACGCTGAAGCATCCGATGCTGGCCGGCATCAAGCTGTGGGCGGCGGCGCATCTGCTCGCCAACGGTGATCTCGGCTCCATCATCCTGTTCGGCTCGTTCCTCGCCTGGGCGGTGTATGACCGCATTACGCTCAAGCATCGCACCGACGCCGGCGGCCCGCCCATCCCGGTCGGCGGCGTCACCAACGATCTGATCGCGGTCGCGGTCGGGGTCGTTGCTTATCTGGCGCTGGCCTTTGCGTTCCATCCCGTCGTGATCGGTGTTCCCGTGATCGGGGTCTAGCCGGTCAGCACAAGACCCGGATGTCCATGCGCGGAAGCTGATAAGAGCAACAAGCCGAGGGCCCTTCGATGGATTGGTCGCAATCTCAGATTCCGCCGCTGCGGCTCGAGGCACGCTTTGGCGATCGGGTGGTGCCGGCGTTCTGCGACCGGCCGGCGAGTCTCTGGGCGATGATCGCCAATGCCCGCGCCCGCAATCCCGATGGTGAAGCGCTGATCGCAGGCAATATCCGCCTGAGCTGGCAGCAAGCCGTGGAGCAGGCCGCACGGATCGCAGCGGGATTTCGCAAGCTCGGATTGCAGCGCGGCGATCGCGTCGCCATCCTGCTCGGCAACCGCATTGAATTTCCGCTGCTGCTGTTTGCCGCCGCGCATGAAGGGCTGGTCACGGTGCTGCTCAGCACGCGCCAGCAGAAGCCGGAAATCGCCTATGTGCTGACCGATTGCGGCGCAAAGATCCTGATCCACGAAGCCGCGCTCGCCGAGCGGCTGCCCGACGCGCCGGATGTACCTGATCTGATTCATCGCATTGCCATCGACGATGATCCGGCTCTGTCGCGTTTCGCGGTGCTTGCCGACAACCCGCCGGCTCCGGCGCCGGTCGAGACCAGCGAGGAGGACACCGCGATGATCCTCTACACCTCGGGGACGACAGGCAAGCCGAAGGGCGCGATGCTGGCCCATTGCAACATCGTGCATTCCTCGATGGTCTTCGTGTCCTGCCTGCAATTGACGGAAGCCGATCGCTCGATCGCGGCGGTGCCGCTCGGCCATGTCACCGGCGTCGTCGCCAACATCACGACGATGATCCGCTGCGGCGGCGCGCTGATCATCATGCCGGAGTTCAAGGCGGCCGATTATCTCAAGCTCGCCGCGCACGAGCGCGTCACCTACACCGTGATGGTGCCGGCGATGTACAATCTCTGTCTGCTCCAGCCGGATTTCGACAGCTACGATCTGTCGAGTTGGCGCATCGGCGGCTTTGGCGGCGCGCCGATGCCGATCGCGACCATCGAGAAGCTCAAGGCGAAGATCCCCGGCCTGAAGCTGATGAACTGCTACGGCGCGACCGAGACGACGTCGCCCTCGACCATCATGCCGGGCGAGCTGACGGCGAGCCACATCGACAGTGTCGGCCTGCCGTGTCCCGGCGTGCGCATCATTGCGATGGGGACGGACGGGCGCGAGCTGCCTCCTGGCGAGATCGGCGAGCTCTGGATCCAGAGCGCCTCGGTCATCAAGGGCTATTGGAATAACCCCCAAGCTACGGCCGAAAGCTTCACCGGTGGGTTCTGGCAGTCCGGCGACCTCGGCTCGGTCGACGCGGAGGGGTTTGTCCGCGTGTTCGACCGGCAGAAGGACATGATCAATCGCGGCGGCCTGAAGATCTATTCGGCCGAGGTCGAATCCGTGCTGGCCGGCCATCCTGCCGTGGTCGAGAGCGCGATCATCGCCAAGGCCTGCCCGGTGCTGGGTGAGCGCGTCCACGCCGTGGTAGTGACGCGCGCACCCGTTGCCGAGGCCGATTTGCGCGCCTGGTGCACCGAGCGGCTGTCCGACTACAAGGTGCCCGAAACCATGGCGATCACATCAGAGCCGCTGCCACGCAACGCCAATGGCAAGGTGCTGAAGCGCCAGCTGCGGGAACTGCTCGGCAGCTGAGCCGGGCCGGCGGCTCACCTGGGCCTTCCCGGGTGGTTAACGCCTTGATCGGGCTCGCTTTGCCTTGCCACCGCCATATCGTTAGGGTACCTCGCCGCCACGTGGAGACGGGATTCCTGACGCGAACGCTTCCGCGCGCGTACCCGGACGGGCATGGGATTAGCATAAGTGTCTGAATTATTTGACGAAGTCGACGAGGAAGTACGTCGCGAACAGCTCAAGAAGCTGTGGGACAAGTATTCGATCTACTTCATCGCCCTCATGGTGCTGGTGGTGGCCGCCGTCGGCGGCTGGCGCGCCTATCAATATTTCGAGGCCAAGAAGGCCGCCGAGGCCGGTGCCGCTTTCGAGAAGGCGGTCGAGCTGTCCGAGCAGGCCAAGCACGAGGACGCCGAGAAGGCCTTCACCGAGCTCGCCGCCAAGGCTCCGTCCGGCTATCGCACCCTGGCGCGGCTGCGTGCTGCGGCCGAGGCCGCGAGCCGCGATCCCAAGGCTGCAGCGAAGATGTATGACGACATTGCTGCCGATCGCAGCGTTGGTGGCGAGTGGCAGGATCTGGCGAAGATCCGGGCCGCCGGCCTGCTGCTCGACAGCGCCAGCTATGCCGACATGCAGCAGCGGTTGGAAGCCTCCGCGGCACCCAAATCGACCTTCCGCCACAGCGCGCGCGAGATGCTGGCGCTGTCGGCCTGGCGTAACAACGACATGACCGCAGCCCGCAAATGGCTCGACGCGATTGACGGCGACGGCGAAACGCCGCCCGGCCTGCGCTCGCGCGCCGAGGCGCTCCAGGCCCTGCTGCCGCCCGTTGCCAAGAGCTGACGACGGCCCTCTGACTTGAGACGAGACACAAGATGCGCAGCACGCCACGCTTGATCGCAGCCGCCGTCCTGATCGCCTTCACGGGCGTCCTGGGCGGCTGCTCGAGCTTCGATCCAAGCGACATGCTCGACTTCCTCGACACCAAGAAGAAGCTGCCGGGCGAGCGCAAGCCGGTCTTTCCGGAGGGCGTGCCGGGCCTCGAGCAGGGTGTCCCGAAGGAGATGTACAAGGGCGCGCAGCAGCAGGACGCGAATGGGCCGGCCGTCGCGGCTTTGCCTGCGGAGCCGCCGCCCGAGCCGGCCAAGCCGGCGAAGGGGAGCAAGGCGAAGCACACCAGGCAGCCCGCCGCCGCTGCAGCAGCACCGGCTGAAGCGCCTGCCGGCGAGATCGACGGCGAGGCCCAGCCGGAGGCCGCACCAGCTACGGCCGCTCCGCCGCCCAAGCACAAGATCGTCCGCAAGCGCACCACCGCGCCGCCGCCGGATCAGCCCGCCCAGCAGGCGCAACCGGCCCAGACCACCCAGCAGCAATCGCAGAGCGCTTTCCCGGCGCCGCTGCCGAGCGGCAGCTTCTCGCGCTGATATTCCTCATTGCATTGACAGGCGCAGCCCCGGCAGCGCACGAATGACCGATGTCCTTCACGATCGCCATCATCGGCCGGCCCAATGTCGGCAAGTCGACGCTGTTCAACCGCCTGGTTGGGCAGAAGCTCGCGCTCGTCGATGACCTGCCGGGCGTCACCCGCGACCGCCGCGAGGGCGAGGCCAGGCTCGCCGATCTCCGCTTCACCATCATCGACACCGCCGGCCTCGACGAGGGCGCCAAGGGCTCGCTGACTGCGCGCATGCAGGAGCAGACCGAGACCGCGATCGCGCAAGCCGACGCGCTGTTCTTCGTGATCGACGCCCGCATCGGTCTCACGCCCACCGATCGCGCCTTCGCCGATTTCGCCCGCAAGGCCAACAAGCCGGTGCTGCTCATCGCCAACAAGAGCGAGGGCAAGCATGGCGATGCCGGTGCGATGGAAGCGTTCGCGCTCGGCCTCGGCGATCCCATCCAGATCTCGGCCGAGCATGGCGAGGGCATGGGCGAGCTCTATGACGCGCTCAGCAAGCTGATGCCGGAGCCCGTCGAGGACGATGAGGTCGAGGACGATGAACCGCTCTCCGAGGAAGAGGCCGCGACCCGCCCGATCCGCGTCGCCATCGTCGGCCGGCCCAACGCCGGCAAGTCGACGCTGATCAATCACCTGCTCGGCGAGGAGCGCCTGCTGACCAGCCCGGAGGCCGGCACCACGCGCGATTCCATCGCGGTCGAGATCAACTGGAAGGGGCGCGATTTCCGCGTGTTCGATACCGCCGGCCTGCGCCGGCGCTCGCGGATCGAGGAGAAGCTGGAGAAACTCTCGGTTGCCGATGCGCTGCGCGCGGTGCGCTTTGCCGAAGTCGTCGTGCTGATGATGGATTCGCAGAACCGCTTCGAGGAGCAAGATCTGCGCATCGCCGATCTGATCGAGCGCGAGGGAAGGGCGGTCGTGCTCGCTGTCAACAAATGGGATCTGATGGAGACCAAGGGCGGCGGCGCCATCTCGGGTCTGCGCCGCGACGTCGATCATTGGCTGCCGCAGCTCAAGGGCGTGCCGATCGTCGCGGTCTCAGGCCTGATGGGTGAGGGTATCGACCGCCTGATGCAGGCGATCCAGGACGCCTACGCTATCTGGAACAGACGCGTGCCGACCTCGGCACTCAATCGCTGGTTCGAGCAGGCAATCCAGGCCAATCCGCCGCCGGCGGTGTCCGGCCGTCGGCTGAAGCTGAACTACATCACGCAGAACAAGGCGCGCCCGCCGAGCTTCGTGCTGTTCTGCTCGCGCGCGGACGCGGTGCCACAATCCTACTTGCGCTACCTCACCAATTCCATGCGCGAGACCTTCGATCTGCCGGGCACGCCGGTGCGCATCACCTTGCGCGAGAAGGCCAATCCCTTCGCGCACAAGCGCAAGCGGCCGTCGTGAGTGACGGTGGCGGCGAGACGGTAACGGCGAGTGCTGCGCCGGTCCGGCGCGGCGCGGTCGCCTTCATCTTCGTCACCATCCTGCTCGACATGCTCGCGCTCGGCGTGATCATGCCGATCCTGCCGAAGCTGATCGAGAGCTTCGTCGACAACGACACCGCGCATGCGGCGCGCATCTTCGGCCTGTTCGGCACCGCCTGGGCGCTGATGCAGTTCGTGTTCTCGCCGCTGCTCGGCGCGCTGTCGGACCGCTTCGGGCGCCGGCCCGTGGTGCTGCTGTCGAATTTCGGGCTCGCGGCTGATTACGTGCTGATGGCGCTGGCGCCATCGCTGGTCTGGCTGTTCATCGGCCGCGTGATCTCCGGCATCACCTCGGCGAGCATCTCGACTGCGTTCGCCTACATTTCGGATATCACGCCGCCGGAACGGCGCGCGGCGATTTTCGGCAGGATTGGCGCGGCCTTCGGCGCCGGCTTCATCTTAGGGCCGGCGCTCGGCGGCTTGCTCGGCGATATCGATCCCCGCCTGCCGTTCTGGGCCTCGGCAGCCTTGAGCTTCGCCAATGCACTCTACGGGCTCTTCGTCCTGCCGGAATCGCTTGCGCCCGACAAGCGCGCACCGTTCCGCTGGCGAAGTGCCAATCCGGTCGGGGCTCTGCATCTGTTGCGATCCAATGCGGTGCTGGCTGCGCTGTCGGTCGTCAACTTCATCGCGCAGGTCGCGCATGTCGTGCTGCCATCGACATTCGTGCTCTATGCGACCTATCGCTACGGCTGGGATTCCAAGACCGTGGGATTGACGCTGGCGATGGTCGGTATCTGCGCCATGGTGGTGCAGGGGCTCGCCATCGGCCCGATCGTGCGTGCACTCGGCGAGCGAAATGCACTGTTGCTCGGCCTGTGCTGTGGTGCGATCGGCTTCGTGGTCCTGGGCGCTGCGCCGACCGGACCGCTATCCTGGCTCGGCATTCCCATTTTGGCGCTGTGGGGCATTTCGGGGGCCGCCTCGCAATCGTTGATGACGCGGCTGGTTGCGCCCGATCAGCAGGGCCAGTTGCAGGGCGCGACCGCAAGCGTGCAGAGCGTCTCGCAGCTCGTCGGCCCGTTCCTGTTCACGCTGACGTTTTCATATTTCATTGGCGCCAGCGCGCCGCTGCATCTGCCCGGTGCGCCGTTCCTGCTCGCGGCGATGTTGATGGTGGTCTGCGTGGCGATCGCGGTGCGGACGCTGGGTGGGACGAAGACGGTCTCATAGAGTGGGCAAAGGCGCTTGAGCGCCGTGCCCACCATCTCGCCGCAAAATCGAACAGTGGTGGGCACGCTTCGCTTTGCCCACCCCCGACGGCTGCGTTTTCCATGGCCCCAAAGGTGGATGCCCGGGCCTTCGCCTCGCCGAAGCGGCTTCGGCCGCGCAGGCGGGACAAGCCCGGGCATGACGTCGTCGAGCTATGCGCGACCGCTAGGCGGTCACTTCTTCACAAGCGGACAGTCGCTGTCCTTGAGCGGCTTGGCCGCGTCTTCCGGTGCGATCGTGGCGATCTGCTTGTAATAGTCCCACGGACCCTTCGACTCCTCGGGCTTCTTCACCTCGAACAGGTAAGCGGGGATGAGGCGGCGGCCGTCCTCGCGCAGCGGGCCCTTGCCAAACAGCGGGTCGTCGGTCGGCAGCTCCTTCATCTTGGCAACGACCTTGGCGCCGTCATGCGGATTGCCGCCGAGCGCTTCCATCGCCTTCAGATAATGCAGCACCATGGCGTAATTGCCGGCCTGGGTCATCGAGGGCATCGCGTTCTTGCTAGCCAGCGCCGAGAAGCGCTTGGACCATTCGCGGGTCTTGTCGTTCAGGTCCCAGTAGAACGACTCGGTGAAGGTCAGGCCCTGGGCGGTCTTCAAGCCCAACGAATGCACGTCGTTGATGAACAGCAGCAGCGCCGCGAGCTTCTGGCCGGCGGAGACGATGCCGAATTCGGCCGCCTGTTTGATCGAGTTCGTGGTGTCGCCGCCGGCATTGGCGAGGCCAACCACCTTGGCCTTGGAGGATTGCGCCTGCAGCAGGAAGGACGAAAAGTCCGCCGTGTTGAGCGGATGCTTGACTCCACCGAGCACCTTACCGCCGTTGGCAGTGACCACGGCGCTGGTGTCACGCTCGAGGGCGTGACCGAACGCATAATCGGCAGTCAGGAAGAACCAGGTGTCGCCGCCCGCCTTCGTGAGCGCCTTGCCGGTGCCGTTAGCGAGCATGTAGGTGTCGTAAGTGAACGAGATCGTGTTCGGCGAGCAAGCCTTGCCCGTCAGGTCGGCCGTGGCCGCCCCTGAATTGAGCAGCACCGCATTCTTCTCCTTGACGACATTGCTGACCGCGAGCGCCACACCGGAGTTCGGCGTGTCCGCGATGGCGTCGACCTTCTCGGTGTCGATCCATTGCCGGGCGATGTTGACCCCGACGTCAGGCTTGTTCTGATGGTCGCCGCTGATGATGTCGATCTTCCAACCCTTCTTGAGCAGGCCGGAGTCTTCGACTGCCATCTTGATCGCGACCACGGAGTTCGGGCCACCGATGTCGGCATAGAGGCTCGACATGTCGTTGAGCACGCCGATCTTGACGGTCTTGTCCTGGGCATGGGCGGATGTGGCAAAACCGAAAGCGGCGCAAGCCAGAAAGGCGGCGGTGCGGCGTGCGAACGTCGTCATCATGAAAGGTCTCCTCCATTGTAAATATGCGGACGGCTCTCTTGCGGAGCCTTGGTTCCGACTGATGGCTGTAGCCTGTCCCACGGACGGCGGCAATGCGCCTAAAGCCGGATGACGGTGCGTCGTAGCGTCATCGGCCGGTTAATTTTTGGCAAAGATGCGTCAAGACGCTATCTGAGCGCGTCCGAGGTCAGCGTGAATTTTTGGATGCGCTTTCCGGTATCGACCTCGGCGGTATAGACGTTCCCCCTAGCGTCGATCGCCATGGCGTGCACCCAGTGGAATTGTCCGGCATTGCGGCCGCTATGCCCGAAGCTGCCGACCACGCTGCCGTCGTCGCGCTTGATCACCCGGATCTCGTTGTTCTCGCCGTCGGCGCTGAGCAGATAGGTCTGCTTCGGATCGGGCCAGAGCGCGATGTCCCACACTGCGCCGTTGCCGAGCGTGTTCTTCTCGAAAAAGAACTCCTTCACGAAGGTGCCGTCCTTCCTGAACACCTGGATGCGGTTGTTGATGCGGTCGCAGACATAGACGAGGCCGTCATTGGCGAGCTTCACGCAGTGGACCGGGTTGCCGAACTGCTGGGCAACCGGGGCCTTGGGATCGTAGGGCGCCTGCTTGCCGTCATCAGGCTTGTTGCCGTAGGCGCCCCAGTGCCGCTTGTAGACCAGCGTCGTCGCGTCGAACACGATGACGCGGCGGTTGCCATAGCCGTCGGCGACGTAGATCTCGTTCGCCTCCTTGTCGATCGCGGTCTCCGCTGGCTTACCGAGCTGCGTCGTGTCGTTGCTGCCGAGGCTCGGTGCGATCTTGCCGATCTGAGCCACGAATTTGCCGTCGAGCGTGAACTTCAGGATCGCGTTGTCATTGTCGGCATTGCCGCCGATCCAGACGAAGCCGCGCTCGTCGACTTCGATGCCGTGCTCGCGGCCGACCCATTCGTAGCCTGGGCCCGGACCGCCCCAGGAGCGCAGCAGGTTGCCGTCGCTGTCGAATTCGAGCACCGGCGGCGCCGACACGCAGCATTTCGAGCGCGGCGGATTGAGGCTCGCGCCCTTCTCGTCGTCGGTGAGCGAGCGCGGGCGATGGATCACCCAGATGTGGCCCTGCCAGTCGACTGTGATGCCGCCGACCTGGCCCAGGATCCAGTTGTTCGGCAGCTGCTTTGGCCAGGAGGGATCGACGGCGAAGGTCGGAACATCTCCGGCGCTCGCGGCGCGCGGAAGCGCGAATGCGATGACTGCGATCAGGATGAAGATGGCTTGAGAGACACTTGCGAGCACACGCGCAGAGCGCGCGCCATCATGCCATGGCGACATGGCAACCTCCCTTGTTGTTGGCTTCGCGGCTTGCTGCCGCTTGAGCGGCGGCAGTCAATCGCGGGGAGGCAATCGAGTCAATCAGGCCGGCGCGCGGAAGCTCATCAAGGTGCGGGTCTTGTAGTCGTAGAACTTGCCGGTCTCGCTCCAGGCGGGCGCGCACATCGGCACGATGAATTCGGCGACCTGCTCGGGCGTGTCGAGCGTCGCCGGATCTTCGCCCGGCATCAGGGTCGCGCGCATGCGGGTGCGGACCGGGCCGGGGTTGAACAGATTGACGCGCAGGTTCGTGTTCGCGGTCTCCTGCGCCCAGGCGCGCGCCAGCGTCTCCAGCGCGGCCTTCGACGTCGCATAGGGGCTGATATAGGCGGTGGCCTTGTTGGCGGCGCCCGAGGTGATGAACACCGCGCGGCCGGCATCGGACTGCTTCAGCAGCGGCTCCATGCAGCGGATCAGCTGGAAGTTCGCGGAGACGTTCACTGCCATCACGTCGTTGAAGGTCTTTAGCTCGATATGGCCGATCGGCGAGGACGGGCCGAGCACGCCCGCATTGCCCACGAGGATATCGAGCTTGCCGTAGCGCTCATGCAGTCCGGCGCCGAGACGCGCGATGCCGTCGGAATCGGTGAGGTTGAGCGGCACCAAGGTTGCGCTGCCGCCGTCTTTCCGGATCTCGTCGTCGAGCTCTTCCAGCCCTCCTTGCGTGCGCGCGGCGGCAACGATATGCGCGCCGGCCTTCGCCAGCGCGAGGGCCGTGGCGAAGCCGATGCCGCGCGAGGCGCCGGTGACGAGAGCGATGCGGTTGGCGAGGGGCTTTGTCATGCGGCCGGTATTGCAGAGGCGGGCGGCCCGCACAAGCCCGTGCCACCGTCATTCCGGGGCGATGCGAAGCATCGAACCCGGAACCCAGAGCTTACACGACGACTTCGAGATTCTCAGGTGCGCAATTGCGCACCATAGTTCGCGCTGCGCGCCCCGGAATGACAGCAGAAGGTCAGCTCGCCTCCGCCAGCAGCGACAGCTGCCGCGGCTGCGGCTCGGTCTGGGTCTGGTCGGTGAGGTGGGTCGGATAGGCCCCGGTGAAGCAGTGATCCGAGAATTTCGGATTGGCGGGGTCGCGGCCGGGCTCGCCCATCGCGCGGTACATGCCGTCGATCGACAAGAAGGCGAGCGAGTCGGCGCCGATGATCTCGCGCATCTCCTCCAGCGAATGCGTCGCCGCGAGCAGGCCGCCGCGGTCGGGCAGGTCGATGCCGTAATAATCGGGATAGAGGATCGGCGGCGAGGCGAGGCGGAAGTGCACTTCCTTGGCGCCGGCATCGCGCATCATGCGCACGATCTTCTTCGAGGTGGTGCCGCGCACCAGCGAGTCGTCGATCAGGATGATGCGCTTGCCCTCGATCGCCGCGCGGTTGGCCGAGTGCTTCATGCGCACGCCGGATTCGCGGATTGCCTGCGTCGGCTGGATGAAGGTGCGGCCGACATAATGGTTGCGGATGATGCCGAGCTCGAACGGCACGCCGGAATACTGGCTGTAGCCGACCGCGGCCGGCACGCCGGAATCCGGCACCGGCACGACGACGTCGATCGGCACGTGGCTCTCGCGCGCGAGCTGCGCACCGAAATTCTTGCGCACCTCGTAGACCGAGCGGCCGTGGACGATGGAATCCGGACGGGCGAAATAGATGTATTCGAAGATGCAGGGGCGCGGCGCCATCGGCGGGAACGGCTTGTGGATGTCCTGGCCGTTCTCGTCGAACACGATGACTTCGCCTGGCTCGATGTCGCGCACGAAGCGCGCGCCGATGATGTCGAGGGCGCAGGTCTCCGAGGTCAGGATCGGGCAGCCGTCGAGTTCGCCGAGCACGAGCGGGCGGATGCCGCGCGGATCGCGCGCGCCGACCAGCTTCTTGTTGGTCAGCGAGACCAGCGCATAGGCGCCCTCGATCTCGCGCAGCGCGTCGATATAGCGCTCGATGAAACGGGTGCGCTTGGAGCGCGCGACCAGGTGCAGGATCACTTCGGTGTCGGTGGTCGACTGCATCATCGCGCCGTGCTTCACGAGCTCGCGGCGCAGCGTCAGGCCGTTGGTGAGATTGCCGTTGTGGGCTACGGCAAGGCCGCCGGCATTGAGCTCGGCGAACAGCGGCTGCACGTTGCGCAGGATGGTGGCGCCGGTGGTGGAATAGCGGACATGGCCCACCGCCACACTGCCGGGCAGGCGGTCGATCACCTCGCGGCGGGAGAAGGTGTCGCCGACGAGGCCGAGGCGGCGTTCCGAGTGAAAGCGGCTGCCGTCGTAGGAGACGATACCAGCCGCCTCTTGGCCGCGGTGCTGGAGGGCGTGAAGGCCGAGCGCTGTGATGGCGGCCGCATCAGGGTGACCGTAGATGCCGAATACGCCGCATTCCTCGCGCAGCGTATCCCCTTCCAGGTCGTCCTGAAGCTCCAGCGCGGCCGGACCCGGACCGGCGTTTGGATCGAGATCAAGTTGGGCGTCCTGGTCAGGGTGTCGCATCTCGTCCGCGCCTCTCTTTAGGGCTATCAACGCGCCGTAGGTTTCTCGATCAGCTTTTTCATGCCGTCACGAGCAGACTTACTGTATCCGTCGCCACTGCCCGAAGGCTGCTGCTCGGATTCAGCTTGATCATCATCTGGTTTGTTTTTCTTGAATCTCTTCAAGATGGTGTTCTCGGGGTCGTCGGGCAAGAGGGCCATGAGCCAATCCCCGGTTCCCTGGAGCACCACGCGGGACTTGGCCCCCGTGACCCAGTCCGGACGCTGCTTGTCCGGCACCAACCAGGTGAAGAACAGGAAGGCGACCACGACGATCAAAAGGCCGCGAGCCAGGCCAAACAGGAAACCCAAGGTGCGGTCCAGCGCGCCGATGCGCGAATCCAGGATCATGTCGGAGATCCGGACCGTGATCACGGAGACCACGATCAGGGTGCCGACGAATACGCCCGCAACGACGACCACACTCGCGACGGTGTCGTTGTTGAAATAGCTCTTGGCGGTCGGCAGCAGCTTCGAGAAGGAATAGAGCGTCACGATCGCCGCCGCGCCCCAGGCCGCGATCGACAGGATTTCGCGCATGAAGCCGCGGACCATGGCGAGCAGGCCCGAGATCAGCATCACACCGAGCAGGATCAGGTCGAGGAGTGTTACTGGCATCGGCTGGTCTGGTCCGCTCGTACTCTCAAAGGTGCTCAGCCGAATCGGTGCTTGGCCGTTGCCCTAAAAGAAGGGCAGACGGCGTTCCCGGCAAGGCCGCAACCACCGCAATCCCATGCTGCTTTTGTGACGGCTGTATAGCGGCGAGGGCCTCCGGCGTCACCTCCACCTAACCCTCTCCACGGCGGAATCTTGCCGGTGTGGCATTTTTCTCTACCGGCGGGTTCGATTCGCCCCGGCGGGAGCCGCGGGCGGCGATCTCGGCCACCAAGGTCGTCAGGCTGTTCACCGCGTTGAGCGACAATCCGGCATCGCCGCCGGCCTCGCCCCGTGCCGATTCGGGCAGCACGGCGCGCTGAAAGCCCAGTTTTGCCGCTTCCTTCAGCCGGGCCGGGGTCTGCGCCACCGGGCGCACCACGCCGGAGAGCGAGATCTCGCCGAAATAGACCGCATCGGTCGGTAACTGCGCATTAACCAGGGACGACACCAGCGCCGCGGCAGCGGCGAGGTCAGCCGCCGGCTCCTGGATGCGCAGGCCGCCCGCGACGTTGAGGTAGACGTCGTGGCCGGACAGCTTGACCCCGCAATGGGCCTCCAGCACCGCCAGCACCATCGAGAGCCGGCTTGGATCCCAGCCGACCACGGCCCGGCGCGGGGTGCCGAGCGAGGTCGGGGCCACCAGCGCCTGCAATTCGACCAGAACGGGCCTTGTGCCCTCGATGCCCGCAAAGACTGCGGTACCGGGCGTGCCGAGATCGCGCTCGGACAGGAACAATTCGGAGGGGTTGGTGACCTCGCGCAGGCCGAGGCCCGTCATCTCGAAAACGCCGATCTCGTCGGTCGGCCCGAAGCGGTTCTTCACGGCGCGCAGGATGCGGAATTGCTGCGAGCCTTCGCCTTCGAACGACATCACCGCGTCGACCATGTGCTCGACCACGCGGGGGCCTGCGATCTGGCCATCCTTGGTGACGTGGCCGACCAGGATGATCGCCGCCCCCGTCTTCTTGGCAAAGCGGATCAGCGCCTGGGCCGAGGCGCGCACCTGCGTCACGGTGCCGGGCGCGGACTCCACCGTGTCGGTCCACATGGTCTGGATCGAGTCGATCACGATCAGCCGGGGCACCGGGCCCTCCGACAGCGTCGAGACGATGTCCTCGACCGAGGTCTCGGCGGCGAGCTGCACCGGCGCGTCCGACAGGCCGAGCCGCTCGGCGCGCAACCGCACCTGTGCGACCGCCTCTTCCCCGGAGATGTAGACGACGCGGTGGCCGGCGCGCGCCAGCAGGCTGGTCGCCTGCGTCAGCAGCGTCGACTTGCCGATCCCGGGATCGCCGCCGACCAGCAGCACCGAGCCGCGCACGAAGCCCCCACCGGTGACGCGGTCGAGCTCGGTCATCCCTGAGGACAGGCGCGGCGCATCTGGGCTTTTTCCGGCGAGGCTCTCCAGCGCGAAGGTCCGGCCCTTGCGCTTGGAGCGGATCGACACCGGCACGCTGCCGCTGGTGTCTTCTTCGGCGAGCGTATTCCACTCGCCGCAGGACTCGCACTTGCCCTGCCAGCGGTTATAGGCCGCGCCGCAGTTCTGGCAGATGAAGGAAATGGTGGATTTGGCCATGAGGACAGCGAGTCGGGTTTCAGATTGCTGATAGCACGGAAATGGCGCCGCTGATCGCCGGCGCCTCGATGAGCTCAATTCGGCACGGTAGATATACCTTTCGTTAGCTCTGCGCTGCGGTGCCCGCTTGGATTTTGCCAAATGTTAGCGGACGCGGGTCCAATCTCGGAACCAATGGGGGCGGCGACGAGAAATGACGAGATTCCTGCGAATATTGCTCGCTGCGGGCATGGCCTGCGGCGTTTTCGCGTCCGCCGCCCGTAGCCTTGCCAAGCCGCTCGACATCGTTTTCGTCAGTCCCGGCAGGACCGGCGAGGTCTACTGGGACATGGTCGCGCAGACCATGCAGGCCGCCGGCCGCAAGCTCGACGCGCGTGTCGAGGTGCTGACCAGCGAGCGGAATTACCGCACCATGCAGGAGCTCGGCTTTAGCGTGGTGGCACGTCCCGACAAGCCCGATTTCCTCATCCTGTCGAACGAGGAGTCCGCCGCCGTCCCGATCCTGGAGGCGGCCGAGGCTGCGGGCGTCAAGACGCTGCTGCTCTCGAACACGCTGATCGGCCAGGATGCGGCGCGTCTTGGACCGCCGCGTCAGAAGCTCAAGACCTGGCTCGGCGACATCACGACCGATCTTCAGACCGCGGGCGCGCGGATGGCCAATGCGCTGATCAAGTCCGCGCGTGCCGAGAAATGGCAGAGCCCCGACGGCAAGATCCACATTCTCGGCATCGGCGGCGACGAGATCACGCCCGCCTCGATCGCCCGCAACGCCGGTCTCAAGCTTGCCGTCGATGCCGCGCCAGACGTCGTGGTGGACCGGCTGCTGTTCGCCAACTGGACGCAGTCGGAGGCCGAGCGGGTCACGGCGAACTACCTGGGCTGGGCTTCTCGCAAGGAGATCCGGCCTGCCGGCATCTGGGCCGGAAACGATCCGATGGCGCTGGGCGCGCTGCGTGCGGTGATCGCTGCCGGCCTCGTGCCCGGTCGGAACATCCAGGTGGTGGGTCTCAACTGGTCCGAGGACGCGCTGCGCGAGATCAAGGAGGGTCGTCTGCTCCTGACCGACGGCGGGCATTTCCTGCTCGGCGGCTGGTCGATTGTTCTCCTGCGCGACTATGCCGATGGCTGCGATTTCGCAGCCGTTTCCCCCCGCGTCGAGGTCAAGACGTTGGCGATCACGCGCGACAATCTCGGTTCGATCGGCGACCTCATCAGGACGCGGGCGTTCGACCGGATCGACTTTACGCGGTTCCGGGCGAAGGCCGGCCGCTGCGGCCGATATGACTTCTCCCTCGATGCGCTCATCTCGTCGCTGCCGCTTCCCGAAGGCGTCGCGGACTGATGCGCAAGGATGAGGCGATGATCGATCCGGATTGCAGCCAGCAGTCAGAGCCACCGCGCTTACGCTCGGTCGTCCACGCGATGATCTGGGCCACCGTACCCGTTCTGCTGCTGGTGCAACTGCTCGCCTCCGCCGGTGTCGAGGCATCGAGCTTCTGGTCGCAGGTCAGGCAGCTCGACGCCCGCATGGCCCGCGTCGCCGAGAGCCGGGCCGAGCTGATCGCCGAGCCGCTCTGGAAGATGCGCTACGACCAGGTCACGGGCGTGCTCAACGAGATCATGCACGACGAGACCATCGCGGCGGCGGCCGTCTATGACGATACCGGCGCTGCGATTGCCCGCGTGGCGGCGCGCTCCGAAGGCCAGTCGGTCGCGCAGGTCTCGCGCCCGATCCACTACAGCAACGGCAACATGGCCGTTCAGGCCGGCCGCATCGCTATCGCCTATTCCCGTACGACGTTGTATGCGGATGCGGGCAGCCGCCTGGTGCTGCTGCTGGTCGTCGGCCTGCTCGCAACGTTTGCGACGCTGATCGCCATGCGGATCTCCGCCAACATCTTCATCGGCAGGCCGCTCGCGGCCATGATGTCGGCGATCCAGCGCAGCAAGCAGGACGGCCGCGCCTATCCGGCGGACGTCACATCCTCGAACGAATTCGGTCAGCTCGCGCGCGCCTTCAATGCCATGCAGCACACGACGTCAGGCGCGCTGGACCGGCTCGGGCACATGGCCACGCACGATCCGCTTACCGGGCTGCCGAACCGGCGCTCCCTGACCGAGCGCCTGGCCGTGGCAAGCCGGGACGGGGGCTCGCCGGAGACGCTGGTCGCGTTCTGCTTCATCGATCTCGACGACTTCAAGGGCATCAACGACACCTTCGGTCACGAGGCCGGCGACGCGTTCCTGGTTCAGATTTCGCAGCGTCTTCGTCACGCGGTCGAAGCGGAGGACTGGGTTGCCCGGCTCGGCGGCGACGAGTTCGTCGTCATTCGTCCCGAGGTGAGCCACGAACAGGCCGCGCACGCATTCGCACAGCAGGTGCTCGAGGCCATTTCCGAACCGATCCGGCTTCACGACAAGCAGGTGGTGCCGCGCGCCAGCATCGGTCTTGCCGTGCGCCACGCCGACGATCCGGAGCTGTCGCATCTGCCGACGCTCGCCGACATCGCGCTCTATCATGCCAAGAGCAAGGCGCCCGGCACCGTCGCCGTGCTGGACGAAGCGCTCCAGCACGACTATCGCCGCCGCAGGGATATCGAGCTCGCCATTCCCACCGGCTTCGCCGAGAGGCAGTTCGAGGTGTGGTACCAGAGCCAGGTCGACCTCGAAAGCCACGAAGTCGTCGGCCTGGAAGCGTTGATCCGCTGGCGCCATCCTGAACATGGCTTGATCGGTCCCGGCGAATTCTTGCCGCTGATCGAGCGCAGCGGCAACAATGCGCGGCTGACCCGCTACGTGCTGACCGATGCCTGCCAGGCCTTGCAACGGTTGGCCGCCGCTGGCAGGCCGCAGATCCGGATCGCGATCAATTTGCCGCCGTCCGAACTTGCCGACCATTCGCTCGCCGCCGAGCTGCGCGCGACCTGCGCGGGCTTCGGTGTCGCGGCATCGATGCTCGAGCTCGAGATCACCGAGGGATCGCTGATCAACAACATCGCCAGTGCCTCCGAGACGCTGCATCGCCTGCGGCGCTTAGGCGCTACGATCGCGCTCGACGATTTCGGCACCGGCTACTCTTCGCTCGCTCATCTCAGGCGCTTCCCGCTCGACAAGGTCAAGATTGACAAGGCGTTCATCCGGGAGATTCCCGACAGCGCGGAAGACAAGGCCATCGTCGGCGTCATCGCATCGCTCGCCGGCACGCTGGGGCTGACCCTGGTCGCGGAAGGCATCGAGTGCGCCGATCAGGCCGAGGCCATGCGTGAGATGGGCGTGAGGCTCGGGCAGGGATTCCTCTATCAGCGGCCGCAGCCACTCGAGGCCGTGCTGCAATGGCTCGACGGGCAGCCGGCGGTGGCGAGCTGCGTCATCACCGACAGCCCATCGATCACCCCGCAATTCGCTGCCTGAGCCGCGGCCGTCTCACGGCTGAGCTGCGTTCCAAAGCATCGAGAGCCCGGCCGCGATCATGATCGCGTCCATCACCAGGCGGAACACGTCCGGCTTCAGATGCAGCACGAAGCGTTTGGCGATGAAGGCGCCTAACATCAGCGAGGAGCCCGCGATCAGGCCCTTGATGAAGATGTCGCCCGTCAGCGCGCCGAAACGCTCGAAGGTCACTGATTTCGCGAAATAGAGGCCGAGCGAGGAGGCCGCCTCGGTGGCAAGGAAAGCGCCCTTGGACAGGCCATAGAACAGGAACAGCGGCACGCTGAGCGGGCCGGTCGAGACCACGATGCCGGTGAGATAGCCGATCACTGCGCCGCCGATCGCGAGATGCCAGAGATTGGCCTTGAGATCGTGCCGTGCAAGCCAGTGCCGCACCGGCACCATCGCGATCAGGAAGCTGCCGATGGCGAGATCGACGGCATGCGAGGGCAGCGCCAGCAACGTCCGCGCACCGAGCGCAGCCGCCGGAATGCCCGTCACCGAATAGGCCGCGCAGGCCCGCCAATCGACCTCGCGCCACCACGCCAAAATCCGGGAAAAATTCGCCATCACCGAGGCCACCGCCATGATCGGCACGGCCTCCTTCGGCCCATAGGCATAGACCAGCACCGGCATCAGCATGATCGACGAGCCCGTGCCGACGATGCCTGAGATGGTGCCGGCGATGAGCCCGACGCTGAGGACGAAGAGGAAGGCCAATGGGATGGCTCCGGGAATCGGAGCAGTCTAGCCGGAGGAAGGCCATGAGTGAATGGCGGCGCCCTGTTCCGCCAGGTCTCTCTCGTGTCCCGGACGCGCTGCAGCGTGTAACGCTGCTGCGCAGAGCCGGGACCCAGGAAGCCACTCATCAAGTGCCGCATGGGCCCCGGCTCAGCAGCGCCTCACTGCGTGCTGCGCTGCGTCCGGGGCACAGAGCGGAGTAACGGCGCACGTCCGTTTCGACGTCGTCATTGCGAGCACAGCGAAGCAATCCAGAAATGCATCCGCGGAAAGACTCTGGATTGCTTCGCTGCGCTCGCAATGACGGAAGATGAGCAGCAGCGCGTTGTCAGCCTTGCTCGTCCATGACGCGCAGCTTCTCGACGCGGCGGCGGAAATCCACATCGGTGGAGAATTCGGCGGAGAGGTAGGAGGAGACGAGATCGACCGCGAGCCAGGCGCCGACGATCTGGGCGCCGATGCACATGACGTTGACGTCGTCATGCTCGACGCTCTGATGGGCGGAGTGGACGTCGTGGCAGACCGCGGCGCGAATGCCCTTCATCTTGTTGGCGGCGATCGAAGCGCCGACGCCGGTGCCGCACACCATGATGCCGCGCGTGGCTTCGCCCGACGTCACCTTCTGCGCGACAGCCCGCGCGATATCCGGAAAATCCACCGGCTTGTCGTCATAGGAGCCGACGTCGATGATGTCGTGGCCGAGCTTGCGGATGTGATCGATGACGGTCTGCTTGAGTGGCCAGCCGGCGTGGTCGGATCCGATGACGAGACGCATGTAGTGTCCTTCTTGATTTGGCATTGACCGTGACAGCCGCACGCGGCTGTCACGGTTCTCGTGGTTTCAGCTGCGCATGTCGGGCGGCAGCTCGACACCGTGGAATTTCTTGTAGATCGCGTTGAGCTTGCCGTTCTTGACGTTCTCGGTGATCCAGGCGTTGAGCTTGTCCATCAAGGGCTGCTCGCCCTTCTTCAGGCCGACAGCAAGGTCGAAACTCGCCAGCGGAATTCGGGACTCGAACACGCGGGAGGGATTCTTCACCCCGATCTGGTTGATGATGGTCGCGGACGAGGCGACACAGTCGACCTGGCCCGAGACGGCCGCCGTCACCATGGTGGCATCGTCGTCATATCGCGCGATCTTGAGTTCCTTGTCCTTCATGTTGGACAGGGTGGTGTCCTGGGTGGTGCCGCGCGAGACGCCGATCGGTTTGTCCTTGAGATCCGGCCAGTCCTTGACGGTCGACGATTTCAGGCAGCCGATATCGGATTGCAGCGTCGCATAGCGCTTGGTGAAGTCGATCACCTTGGCGCGGTCCGGCGTCACCGACAGGGTCGAGATGATGATGTCTGCCTTGCCGGTCAGGACGTTCGGGATGCGGGTCGCGCCGGTGGTCTGGATGAACTCGAGCTCGAGCCCCCAGTCCTTGGCGAGCAGCTGCGCCACTTCGACGTCGGAGCCGGTCGGCTTCATGCTGGAATCCATCATGCCCGAGGGCGGGATGGCAAGATCCGTCGAGATGCGGATCTTCTTCGCCTTCATGATGTCGTCGAGCAGATCGGCCGAGGCCGGCGTGGCCGCCAGCATGATGAGGCCGCACAGCGCGGCGGCGCTCCTCAGAAGTCTCTTGTTGGTCATCCCTGGTTCTCCTCTCCCTGTTATGATTTTAGGTTTCCCGTCCCCACGAATTGCGTGAGTTCGGGCGTGGTCGGCGACGTCAGGATCGAGGCGGGTCCTGTCTCGTGGACCTTGCCGCGATGCATGAACACGATCCGGTCGGCGATGCCTTTGGCGAAGCCCATCTCGTGGGTGACCATCACCATGGTCATGCCGTCAGCCGCCAGTTGCTCGATCACCTTCAGCACTTCGCCGGTGAGCTCTGGATCGAGTGCGGAGGTGACCTCGTCGAACAGCATGACCTTGGGCTGCATCGCGAGCGAGCGGGCGATCGCGGCGCGCTGCTGCTGTCCGCCCGAGAGCTGCTCGGGATAGGCGTGCAGCTTCTCCTCGAGCCCGACCTGTGCGAGCACTTTTCGCGCGAGGTCTTTGGCGTGCGAGCTTGCCATGCCCTTCACCGCGCAGGGTGCGAGCGTGATGTTCTGTTCGATCGTGAGGTGCGGAAACAGGTTGTAGCTTTGGAACACGATGCCGACATCCTGGCGCAGCGCGCGCAAGTTCACATCCGGCCGGTCGACGCGATGTCCGCAGACGATGATCTCGCCGCCGTCGACCTTCTCGAAGCGATCGATGCAGCGCAGCGCCGTGCTCTTGCCGGAGCCGGAGCGGCCGATCAGCGCCAGCACCTCGCCGCGCGCGACGGCAAAGGAGACGCCATCGAGCACCCTGAGCGAGCCGAAGCTTTTCTGCACGTCGCGGAGCGACACGATTGGTTCGGAGGAGGGAGCGTTTTGCTGCATGTCAGGCTGGCGCGAGGTTGGACCTGCCACTCCCCATCCGCCGTTCCAGCCTCTGGCTGAACAGCGACAGGGGATAGCACATGGCGAAATAGACGACGGCGATGATGGCGTAGATGGCGAACGGCTCGAACAGCGAGTTGTTGACGATCTGCCCCGAGCGCATAAGCTCGACGAACCCGACGACGGAGGCGAGTGAGGTGTTCTTGATGATCTGCACCATGAATCCGACGGTCGGCGGCGTCGCGATGCGGATCGCCTGCGGCAGGATCACCTTCATCATGCGCTGTGTCCGGCTCAGCGCCAGGCCCTCGGCGGCTTCCCATTGCGGTTTCGGCACGGACTGGATGCAGCCGCGCCAGATCTCGCCGAGATAGGCGGCGACGTAGAGCGTCAGCGAGGCGCCGGCAGCGACGAGCGGCGAGACCTTGAGGCCGATGGCGGCGAGGCCAAAATAGCCGAGGAAGAGGATGACGAGCAGCGGCGTGCCCTGGATGAGCTGGACATAAACGGCGCTGGCGATCCGCACGGTCTTGAGCGGCGAGATCCGCGCCAGCGCGATCACGAAGCCGACGATGCCGCCGCCGATCAGCGCGATCAGCGATAGACCAATGGTCCACAACGCGCCCTGGCCGAGGAACATCAGGTGATTGATGTTGAGATGTCCGCCCATGGTCATCTCACAACGGCGTGCCGAGCCGGCGCCGGCGCGGAAACAGCACGAGGCCGAGGCCCCAGAAACCGGCACGCATCACCAGCGACAGGATGACGTAGAGGACTGCGACGATGATGTACGTCTCGAACGCCCGGTAGGTGTCCGACTGGATGTAGTTGGCGACCGCGGTGAGCTCCTCGGCCGAGATCTGCGAGCAGACCGAGGAGGCCAGCATCAAGAGCACGAACTGGCTTGTGAGTGCGGGATAGACCTTCTCGATCGCCGGCAGCAGGATGATGTGCCAGTAGATCTGCAGGCGCGACAATGCGAGCCCTTCGGCCGCCTCGATCTGCCCGCGCGGGATGGCCTCGAAGCCGGCGCGCATGATCTCCGCGGTGTAGGCTCCGACATTGATCGTCAGCGCAGCCACGGCCACGGTGAAGGCGGAGAATTTCAGCCCGAGGCTGGCGAGGCCGAAATAGACCAGGAATATCTGCACCAGGAGCGGCGTGTTGCGGATCGTCTCGACATAGGCCTTGCAGGCGCCCGCGATCAGGGCGTTGTGCGTGCCGCGCCCAACCGCGGCGAGCGTGCCGAGCAGGGCACCCAGCACCGTCGCGAAGGCGGCAAGTTCCAGCGTGAGGACGGCGCCAGCCAGAAAACTCGGCCAGCGCTCCAGCACTGCGGGAAAGTCGAGTTGAAGGCCCATCGCCGTCGCGTCAGCCGGTGATCTGGTTGGTCATGCGGTCGTAGACGCGGAACAGCGCCTGGTTGCCGTTGCTGCCTTCACCGTGAGCGCGCGCGTCGACATATTGGCTGGTGACCAGCGCCGTGCCGGGCAGGGGCACGTTCAGTGCCTGCGCATGCTCCTGCACGAGGCGAAGGTCCTTGAGCTGGAGATCGATCCGAAAGCCGGCGGAGACATCGCCCGCGATCATCGCCGGGCCGAGCTTGTCGAGCATCCAGGAGGCGGCGGAGCCACCGAGCAGAACTCGACGCAGCAGATTGAGATCGATGCCCGAGGCGCGCCCCAGGGCGAGAGCTTCGCAGATCGCCTGGATGTTGATGCCGCAGATCAGTTGATTGCAGAGCTTGACGGTTTGCCCGGCGCCGGAGGCGCCGACATGGGTGATGGTGGTGCCCATCGCGCGGAAGAACGGCTCGGCCCGGCTGAAGGCGTCGGCATCGCCGCCGGCCATGATCGAGAGCGCGGCGTTCTTGGCGCCGACCGGGCCGCCCGAGACCGGCGCGTCGATGAAGCTGACGCCGGCCTTTTGCAGCTCGGCATGGATACGGCGAACGGCAACCGGCGAGATCGTGCTCATGTCGACGATCAGCTTGCCGGGCGGAGGGGATTTCAGCAGGCCTTGCTCGCCGTAAATGGTCGCCTCGACATGAGGCGTGTCGGGCAGCATGGTGATGACGATGTCGGCACCTTGCGCTGCATCGGCAGGGCTGTTGGCGCGGATCGCGCCTTCCTTGATACTGTCGGCCAGTGCGGCCTCGTTCAGATCGAAGACGCGAACGGCATGGCCGGCCACCAGGAGGTTGCGCACCATCTCCCGTCCCATCGTGCCGATGCCGATGAAGCCGACATTGCCTGTGTCGTTCCGTCCCATGTTGTCAGTCCACTTCTTGATGATGGTTTCTTGTTTGATTGGCCTGTCGCGATCAGCGTAAGGCGCTGGTCTTGTCAACGTCGCCGACGACGGCACGTCTGCGGTATTCGTCGCCGATGGCAAAATGCTTGCGCAGCGTCGCATCCGCGCGCTCCGGATCGCGCGCGATGATGGCTTCAAAGATGCGGCGGTGATCGTCGATCAGATAGGTCTTCATCGACGGGAAGGCCTGCACCAGCTCGCGGCGGCTGCGATGCGAATGCGTCAGCAGGCCCGCCATCGAACCGTGCAGCACCGTCAGCGTCTCGGAATGGGAGGCGACGACGATGGCGCGATGGAAGTCGAAGTCGGCCATGCCGCCGGCGTCGGCTTCGTCGATTGTCTCGCCGATCTTCGCCAGCGCGCGCTGCAGCCGCTCGAAATCGGCAATGTTGGCACGCTCGCAGGCGAGTCGGATGGCCTGGCATTCGATCGCGACGCGCGCCTGCATGACGTCGTCGAGCATGTCCGCCTGCTGGGCCAGCGCGAAGGTAAAGAAGTCGTTCAGCACCGAGACGTCCGGCCGGGTCACCACGGTGCCGATGCGGTCGCGGATCTCGACGATGCCGAGCACGGTGAGGGCACGCAGCGCCTCGCGCACGATCGGCCGGCTGACGCCGAGCTGGGTGGCGAGCTCGCGCTCGGAGATTAGGCGGTCGCCGGGCTTCAGCGAGCCCGCAAGCAGGCGTTCGCGCAAGAAGGCGAACACCTTCTCGAACCCCTTCTCGCCATCGGTAGCCCGCTTAAGCTCCATCCCGTCCTGCTTGGTCTGATCTTGGTCAGACCAGTATGCTGACCAAAATGCAGAGGTCAAGAGGCCCGGCTCTCAACCCGGGCCGACAATCGCGGTTGCTCTGGTTTGCCTAGGCGCGCGCGTGGGCTACGCGGCAGGTCCGGCCTGGGACCACCGGTCGCCGCCTATCGCCAAGTCGACTCCGCGTCTCCGCTTAGCTCCGCGAGCGGCTATCGCGCTGACTGGGGCGGTTGGTATCGAGGCGCCGCTCGCGGCAAACTGGACGGCAAAGGTCGAATAGCTCCACATCGATCTTGGCAGCACGTATTCGCCGAAGACGTTCATTCTCGACACGACGACTTACCGCTCTCGCGGTTTGCGAGAGCGGTCCAGATTGCGAAAGCCTCAGGCCGCTTTCTCTTTGAGTTCGAATTCCATCTTCCAGGTCGATTGTCCAGGCTGTTTTCGGAATATCCAGACGGTGAGGGTTGAGCCGGGCGGGATTACGATGCTGTCGCCTTCATGCATCGTGAACTGCCGAATATTGCTCTCTGTTGTCCATATCGAATGAGAGTAAACGTCTTTGTCGCTGGCTTTGGTGCAGCTCAGAACTCCTCCGTTCATAACTGCGCGGGTGATAGTCTGGCTAACGGAGGAGTCCATGTGGATAGTAGTCATATGGCATTCTCCAAAAACTTGAATGAACGCCTGATGCTTCCTCAAGTTGTATCAATGTGTCAATGAGCGAGAGCCAAGATTTTAGGGCTGTTTTATTCCCTGGGGTGCTGGTTCGCTGCCTTCAGGCATATCCGGCCTGTCCTCGCGTTCTCCTGGCTTTCAACGGACGCGAGGAGATCAAGCTGGCTTGCCAGCGCGAGATAGGCATTGGCAACGCTGAGAAGGACATTGGCAAGGCGGGGCGCCGGTCTTCCATCGTTGGCGCGTGCTCGATACTGCTCGGCGAGCTTCCGACATTCCTCGGCTTTGAGCATTCAGCCCGCAAAAGGGAGTTGAACGCGACGTCGTTCTCCTCGTTACTAAATCACCTGGCCTCCCTCAGATTCGCAAACGTTCTCCTGCTCCAGCCAGAGACAGCAGCGATTGGGTCAGATCTTGCGGTACGCGTTCCGAGTTGCCATCATCCGTGCAAATCGCGATCATGATGCCGTGACCCTCACGTCTCTCAGAAGCAACGTCCGCGGCCTTTACGAGGGCGCAACGCCGAGCGGCGTGCGCTTCCGCTATGCGCTGCTCGCCTTCGATATCGTGACGGTGCTGTTCATCATCGCGACCTCGTTCCTGCCTCCCAGTGAGATCCTTGAAACGCTCGATGTCCTCTTCGGCCTCATGCTGCTTGCCGACTTCTCGGCACGGCTCATCGTCGATCGGCATCCGTTTCGGAAGTTCAGTCAGCTGGCGACGTGGGCTGACATGGTTGCGATCGTGTCCTTCCTGGCACCGCTTGCCGGAGAGGCGGGCGGCTTTCTCCGGATCCTGCGAACGTTGGGGCTGCTTCGCGACTATCAGATGCTGGTGAGGTTGCGCATCGATTCTCCGTTCTTCCGTCGCAACGAAGAGGTCATCTTCGCCGTCACGAACCTGGCCGTTTTCATCTTCGTCATGACCGGGATCGTTTACGAAACTCAGAAGTTCCGCAACGATGAGATCCGAAACTATGCCGATGCCCTTTATTTCACCGTCACGGCGCTGACGACGACCGGCTTTGGCGACATTACCCTGCCGGGTACGTTCGGTCGTCTGATCACGGTCGTGATCATGATTTTCGGCGTCACGCTGTTCTTCAATCTTGCCCGCGCGCTCCTCAGTCCGCAAAAGGTGCGATTTCCATGCCCGGCCTGCGGACTCCAGAGGCACGATGCCGACGCCGTGCATTGCAAGGCCTGCGGCACCGTTCTCAATATTCCAGATGAGGGGGCAGTTTGAAGAGGTCTCACGGTCGGCGAGGCAGGTGGGACGTCTTCGATGGTGACATCATGCCAGTGTTTTGTCCGACGGATCAACTCCAATTCGGGGTATCTATAAACCATTGACCGGACAGGGGTCTCCTACTGTGCATGGGGTTGTTTTTCATATTTTTGGTTTGGACGCCTCCGCTGCTGACAACATGTTGGCAGCAGGGGCCGGCTACGTCCATCTCCTGACAAGACGGGGAGCGGATCATGCCGATCGAGGCAAGCTGTCATTGCGGTGAGACGGTGTTCGAGGTGACGGAGGCGCCTTCGAGCGTGACACGCTGCACCTGCACGCTCTGCACCAAGCGCGGCGCGTTATGGGCCTATTACACGCCGGCGCAGTTTCGATTGCTGTCACCGGCGGAGAACGTCGCGACCTATCTCTGGGGCAGCCGCACGGTCAAACATCATTTCTGCGCGAATTGCGGCTGCGGCACCTATTCGGAGTCGCCGGACTGGTCGAGCGGCAAGCCCGACTTCGACAATCCCAAGGTCGCCGTCAATGCACGCCTGTTCGACGATTTCGATCTCGACGCCGTGCCGGTGAACGTGATCGACGGCAGGAATTTGTGGTGAGGGTCACCGCAACACCACCCACGCCGGCGCATGATCGCTCGCGCCGTCCTCGCCGCGGATGCTCTTGTCGACGCCGGCTTTTGCCAGACGCGAGGCGAGGGCGGGGCTGAGCAGGAGATGATCGAGCCGCAGGCCCGCATCGCGCAGCCAGCGGTTTCGCTTGTAGTCCCAGAAGGTGTAGATGCGCTGGCCCGGATACAGCTCGCGGATCGCATCGCACCAGCCTTGTTCGACCAGCGAGGCGAAGGCTGCGCGGCTCTTCGGCTGGATCAGCGCATCCTTGTCCCACGAGCGCGTCGGGTAGATGTCGATTTCCGTCGGCGCGACGTTGTAGTCGCCGGCGAGCACCACCGGCAGGTCTTGCTTGATGAAGGTCTTCGCGTGGCGCCTCAGCCGCGCGAACCAGTCGAGCTTGTAGTCGAATTTCGGTCCCGGCTGCGGATTGCCGTTCGGCAGATAGATGCTGGTGACGATGATGCCACGCACGGCGGCTTCGATGTAGCGGGCTTCGAGATCGCCAGGCTTTCCCGGCAAGCGATCGCGGGTCAGCACGGGCGCGGCGTTGCGGGCGAGAATGGCGACGCCGTTCCAAGTCTTTTGTCCACACCACACCGCGCCGTAGCCGGCCTTTTCGATGGCGGCCGCCGGAAATTCGCCATCACTTGCCTTCAACTCTTGAAGTGCGACGATATCGGGCTTCGCGACGCGCATCCATGCCAACAGATTGGGCAGGCGGCGGTTGATGTTGTTGATGTTGAATGTCGCGATCTTCATGTAGAGCTAGCGGCTCCTGCCTTCCGTCACCGGAGATACAATGTCCAAGTTGAGCTTTGTTGCCATCGCACTCGTCGTCGCGTTCTCCGGAGGCGTATCGGCACAAACGTCCGATCCGCGCGGCGCGTGCAAGGCGGACTATGACAAATTCTGCGCCGGCATCGCGCCGGGCGGCGGCCGCGTCGTTGCCTGCCTCAACGGCAAGCGCGACCAGCTCAGCGCTGCCTGCAAGACGGCGATCGACAGCCGGAAGAAGCAGTAGATCTCGTGTCCCGGACCAGCCGCAGCGCGAAAGCGATGCGGCGCAGAGCCGGGACCCAGAAGGCGACACGGTACGCTGTTGAGAGATAGGCCCCGGCTCTGCGGCGCATTACGCCGCGAAGCGCGGCGCACTGCGCTGCGTCCGGGGCACGAGTCGCTTAGCTCGGCAATCGCGGTGGGTTTGCGGGCTGCTCGACCGAGGGCAGCGATGGCGGCGGCTCGGCCGCTTGCACGGATTCAGGCTTGACCAGGGGCTCGACAACATTGCCGCCCTTGTACACGCGGGCATAGCGGTGGCCGAGGCTGGTCAGCACCTCATAGCCGATGGTGCCGAAATGGTGTGCGAGCTCGTCGACGGTGATGCCGTCGCCGAGCAGCGTCGCCATGTGGCCGCGCCGCGCCGCGTTCGGCGGCAGATCGGTGATGTCGATGGCGATCAGGTCCATCGAGATGCGGCCCGCGACCGGGCAGCGCTTGCCGGCCACGATGACCTCGGCGCCGCGGGTGCCGTCATTGGAGCTGGCGGCGCGGAAATAGCCGTCGGCATAGCCGACCGCGATGACCGCCAATTTCGTCGGCCGCCGCGCGGTCCAGGTGCCGCCATAGCCGACGGTCTCGCCGCGCTCGACGTTGCGGATCTGCACGATGCGTGCCTTGAGGTCGACCACCTGCTGCATGGGATTGTCGGCCTCCGGCGTCGGATTGACGCCGTAGAGCGCAGCCCCCGGTCGCACCAGGTCGAACTGGAAGGGCGCGCCGAGAAAGATGCCGGAGGAATTGGCGAGCGCTGCCGGCACGCCTGTGAACTCACTGGCAATGCTGCGGAAGGCCGCGAGCTGTCTTGCATTGACCGGGCTGTTGAGCTGCTCGGCCGAGACCAGATGGCTCATCACCAGTGTGATGCCGTGATCGCCGGCGTTGATGCGGGGGATGATGGCCTGCGCATCCGATAAGGTTAGGCCGAGCCGGTTCATGCCGGTGTCGATGTGAACGGCAGCGCCTCCGTTCCAGCCGGTGCGGCGGCAGAACACGTCCCATTCGGCGAGCTCGTTGAGATCGCCGATCACGGGCCGGCAATTGATCTTGGCGTAGTGCTCGCCGGTGTTCTGGAAATAGCCGCCGAGCACGTAGATCGTGGGCTCCGGAACGGCTGCGCGCACCTTGCGCGCTTCCTCGATGGTGGCGACGAAGAAGGTCTTGCAGCCCGCTTTGCTCAGCGCTCGTGACACCTGCTCGGCGCCGCAGCCATAGGCGTCGGCCTTGATCACCGCCGCGCATTCAGCCGGCACCGCCGTCTTCTCGAGCTTGCGCCAATTGGCGATGATCGCGTCGAGATCGACGGTCAGCACGCCGCCATAGGCGGCGAGCGCGGCAGCCTGATTGGCCTCAGCGGAGAGCGGGCCGGATTGCGGGATCGTTTTCGGGTCGGACGCCATTGTCATGGCGCCGTTTTACGCAAGAGGCCCGCGCCGTTCAACCCAGGGAACAGTCTAGTAGTCGCTGCGATCCGGCAGCTGGCCGTCATGCGCGAGGTCGCCGAAGCGCGTGACCGAGGAATCGAAATGCAGCTCGACCGTGCCGGTCGGGCCGTGGCGCTGCTTGCCGATGATGACTTCGGCGCGGCCGACCGTGCGCTCCATGTCGGCCTGCCATTTGGCGTGCTCCTCGGTGCCGGGACGCGGCTCCTTCATGGCGAGGTAATATTCCTCGCGGAACACGAACAGCACGACGTCGGCGTCCTGCTCGATCGAGCCGGATTCGCGCAGGTCCGAGAGCTGCGGCCGCTTGTCGTCGCGCGATTCCACCTGACGCGAGAGCTGCGACAGCGCGATCACGGGAACGTTGAGCTCCTTGGCCAGCGCCTTCAGGCTGGTGGTGATCTCCGTGATTTCTTGCACGCGGCTGTCGCTGGCGCGCTTGCCCGAGCCTGAGAGCAGCTGGATATAATCGATCACCAGCAGATCGAGGCCCTTCTGGCGCTTGAGGCGGCGCGCGCGCGCCATCAGCTGCGCGATCGACAGGCCGCCGGTCGCGTCGACATAGAACGGCAGCGACTGCAGCTCGATCGAGACCTGCCGGATCTTCTCGAAATCGGCTTCCGAGATGCCGCCGCGCCGGATGTGGGAGGAGGGAATGCCGGTGCGCTCGGCCACGATACGCGTGGCGAGCTGGTCGGCCGACATTTCGCAGGAGAAGAAGCCGATCACGCCGCCATTGGCGGCTTTCATGGTGCCGTCGGCCTGCAGTTCGGGCACGTAGGCCTGGGCGACGTTGTAGGCGATGTTGGTCGCCAGCGAGGTCTTGCCCATGCCGGGACGCCCCGCGACGATGATGAGGTCGGAGTGCTGCAGGCCGCCCATCTTGGTGTCGAGGTCGCGCAGGCCCGTCGAGATGCCCGACAGCTTGCCGTCGCGCTGGAACGCTTTTGCGGCGAGATCGACCGCAACCGTCAGCGCCTGCGAGAATTTTTGGAAGCCGCCGTCATAGCGGCCGGATTCGGCGAGCTCGTAGAGGCGGCGCTCGGCGTCCTCGATCTGCGCCCGCGGAGCGAAGTCGACCGGCGCGTCATAGGCGACATTGACCATGTCCTCGCCGATGCCGATCAGGTCGCGCCGCAGCGACAGGTCGTAGATGGTGCGGCCGTAGTCTTGGGCGTTGATGATGGTGGTGGCTTCGGCCGCAAGCCGCGCCAGATATTGCCCGATGGTCATGCCGCCGACATCGGTATCGGCCGGCAGGAAGGTCTTTAGCGTGACGGGCGTCGCGATCTTGCCCATCCGGATCAGGCTGCCGGCGGTCTCGAAGATGGTCTGGTGCAGCGGCTCGAAGAAATGCTTCGCCTCCAGGAAGTCGGAGACGCGGTAGAAGGCGTCGTTGTTGACCAGGATTGCGCCCAGGAGGCTCTGTTCCGCCTCGATATTGTGCGGCGCGCTCCGATAAGCGGGAGTCCCAGCATCGGGCGCGAGTTTGAGAACGTTCGAATCAGTCAGGGCCATGGTCGGACGTGTTTAGCAATTTTCTTGGGCGGATGCGGGGCCGGGATAAAGCGCCGCCTCAAGCCAAAGCGGAAGCGAAAGCTGGCCGCTATCAACCGCTCAGTTAAAATGGTGGATGATTGGCAGCTGCGGCACGCGCCGCGCTTGACGGGATTTTCGCGGAACCGGTGCGCGCTGGAAGCGGCCGCACGGTCACGCCATGGAAAAATCCTGAAATCCATGAACCCTGTCGACTAGCGCGCAGACCTATCGAGGAGCGCGCGAAATTGACGCACGCTGGCCGGCTTCGGCTCGGGTTCAGACCAGCAGGAGGTAGACCAGCGCAACCAGCGCCGCCCCAACGCCGGTGACGATCAGGGCATAATCGGTGCGGAGGTCGTCCTGCACGTCGAATGAGGTTCGGGTCTTTTTGCTCATGGCAGCCATCTAAGCCAGCCCCGACCAGACTTATGTGAAGCAGATCACATCTCCCCGGATTCTTTCGGGGCTAATGCCGGAACAGACAGGCGGGCCGGAGATTGTCCCTTTCCCCGCCAACAGGAACACGAGGCGAGCGATGCGGCCAGAACGGCAGCACCAGAACTGGCGAAGCGAGGCAGGCAGCCGGCTTTGGCTGGCCGGATTGATCGCGGCCATGAAGCACGCTGAACGCCCTGACGTGCGTCGCCAGCCGGTCGCACCCGAGATCCTGCTGGAATTGCGGGCGCAACTGGCGTTAACGGCCTCCCTCCGGACCCTTCAGATTTCGAGCCTGCGTCACTAGGACCTCTGACTAGGGACTTGGCCCAATAGGGGACTTGGCCCTATTCACCAGCCAGCTTGAGCCAGGGCTTGCTCGCACCTTCTCGCGCCCGCAGCCGGGCTTCCTCCCGCGGGATGTAGTCGCGGATCATCGGCACCACGCCCTGGCGACGGGTGAGCTGGATCTGGAAGTTCATCATGGCTTGCTTGCGGAACGTCATCTCGCAGGCCGCCAGATAGAATTCCCACATCAGGGCGAAGCGCTCATCGTAGAGCTGCACGGCCTCCTCGCGCCGCGCCATGAAGCGCTCCCGCCAGGCCTTCAGCGTCTCGGCATAGTGCAGGCGCAGAATTTCGATGTCGCAGACCAAGAGGCCCGCGCGCTCGATCGCCGGCAGCGCTTCCGATAGGGCGGGGATGTAGCCGCCGGGGAAGATGTATTTGGCGATCCAGGGATTGGTCGAATCCGGGCCCTGCGAACGGCCGATCGAATGCAGCAGCATGACGCCGTCCTCGCTCAGCAGTTCGGCGCAGCGCTGGAAGTAGGCGTCGTAGAACCTTGCTCCGACATGTTCGAACATGCCGACCGAAACGATGCGGTCGAACTTACCGTCAATGTCGCGGTAATCCTGGAGCAGGAATCTGGCCGAGGCCGTCAGGCCCTTTTCGGCTGCGCGCGCATTGGCGACCTGCAACTGCTCGGTCGACAACGTGACGCCGGTGACATCGGCGCCTGCGATCTCGGCGAGATAGAGCCCTAGGCCGCCCCAGCCGGAGCCGATGTCGAGCACCCGCTGGCCGTCCTTGATGAGAAGCTTCGCCGCAATGTGCCGTTTCTTGGCAAGCTGTGCGTCGTCCAGCGGCATCTCGGGCGTTTCGAAATAGGCGCAGCTATATTGCTTGTCGGCATCGAGAAAGAGCGAATACAGTCGGCCGTCGAGATCGTAGTGGTGCGCCACATTGCTGCGAGAGCGCGAGCGCGGGTTGAACTGCTTCAGGTGTCGCGTCAGGTAGCGCAGGTGCCACCAGGGTTTTGCCCACTGCGGCAATAGGTCGGGTTGATCGAGCAGGATCGCGAGGGCATCAGCTATGGTGCCGCGTTCGACCACGAACTCGCCGTCCATATAGGCCTCGCCAAGCCCCAGCTCGGGATTGATGAGGACCTTCCGCTCCGCGTCCGCGGTGACGAAGCGCACGGCCACCGGCTCGCCAGAGCCGTCGCCGACGGTAAACTTCGATCCGCTTGCGCTGGTCACCGTCATCGACCCGCGGCGGATGAATTGAGACAGGAATCTGCGCAACAAGCGGTCCATCGGCACTTCCTCTCGAGCGAACCCGAAAGATGCGACTAACCCGGCCTTCATATCTGACGCCCAGGCGCCGCAGCGGTTCCTATGCGTTTGCATCTAAATGTAGCGAGGCGGTTCCGGCCGCGCTATTGCACTGTACTCAAAGCCGATATTCGAAAACTGCTTAGTCACGTCCTTGCGCGTGGGGCCTGCTTCCATTCGCGGCTCAATCGGTTAAAAGGTGACCCGCCGCCGCGTAGGATGCCGGCTGCATTCGCGTTAAATTCAACGGAGATAATGGGAATGTCGAGCCGAGCGCTCAGCCTCGCGACGGTATTGCTTCTGATCGGCTTCGGTGCGGCCGATTCCGTTCTTGCGCAGGCGACGAACCTTGAGGCCGGCAAGACCCCGTCCCAGCTATTCGCGCAGACCTGCAATGCCTGCCACAAGAGCCCGCGCGGACTTCTGAAATCCGTGGCGCCGGGCTCGCTGCCGGGATTCCTGCGCCAGCACTACACCACGAGTTCGGACATGGCGGGCGTCCTCGCCTCCTACCTGGTCTCGAACGGTGCCACCGACACCCGCTACCAGGCCAAGGATGGCAAGAAGGACGGCGCTAAGGAGAAGGAAGCGAGCACCGCTCCGGGCCAGTCGCCTGAGCATCAGGGCCGCCGCCATCGCTCGCAAGAGGCCACCAAGCCCGAGGGCGAGGGCGCCGCTCCGGTCGCTGAGGGCGCGCGCCAGAAGCGTGCGGCGCGGCCTGCCGACGACGGCGCCAAGCCGGAAGGACAGGCAGCGCCCGAGGCACGCAAAGGCAAGCGGCGCGCTAAGCAGGCGCCTGAGGAAGCCCCTAAGGTCGATGCTGCCGCCCCGGCTACCGAAGACAAGAAGAGCGAGTCCAAGCCTGAGACCGCCAAGCCTGAGACCGCCAAGCCTGAGACCGTCAAGCCCGACAGTGCCAAGGCCGAGCCCGATAGTGGCAAGGCATCCGAGAAGCCCGCCGAGACCAAGCCTGATAGTGCGAAGGTCGACCCGCGCGAGGCTCCGGCATTACGACCCGACCCCGTCCCGCAAGCGACGCCGGCTGCACCTGCCGCCGCAAAGCCTGCCGAGCCGGCGCCCAAGCCGGCAGAAGAGGCTGCTTCCAAGCCGGCCGCGCCTGCGGCCAGCTCCGAACCGGCGGCCAAGTCGCAGCAGGAGCAGGCATCGCCCGCGGCCGCTGCAGCCCCGCCCGCGGCGCCAGCCGAATCATCCGGTCCGCCGACACCGCCGATCTCGCGCTAAGCCCACCACGTTCTTTAGACCGATATGCGGAGGCCGCCTTCATCGCGGCCTTCGCATCGTATTGACCCGGACTAGAGTAGGGCTCTAGAGTAATGCTCTAGGAGGCGCCGATGGCGAACAGCGTGCGAGACGATCTGTTGGCAGCCGGACTGATGGTGTTCGATCGCGTCGGCTTCGAAGCCGCGACGGTCGCCGCGATCCGCACCCGGGCGCGCGCCTCCAATGGCAGCTTCTTTCACGTCTTCGGCTCGAAGAAAGAGCTCGCCGGCGCGCTGTTTCTGGAGGTCCTGCGGCACTATCACGCCGCGGTGCTGGCCGCGCTTGATCCCGTCCCCAACGCGGAGCAGGGCATCGATCGCCTGATCCGGGCGCACCTCGACTGGGTCGTCACCAGCCGGCGCGAGGCGCGCTACCTCTTCGAGATCTCGCGCAGCGAATGGGGCGAGGACGTGCGCGACGCCCAGCGCGCACAGAATGCGCGGCTTGCCGAAGGCATTGAACGCTGGCGCGCGCCGCTGGTTGCAAGCGGCGAGCTTCTGCCGATGACGCCGGTGATGTTCGTCAGCCAGCTGATCGGTCCGGCGCAGATCTTCTGCCGCGCCTACCTGTCGGGGCGCGAACGCACCGATCCGCGAACTGAGGCCGACGCGCTGATCGCCCTAGCCAATCGTGCGCTGAGGCCATGCGACCGGATCAACAAGCAATAAGGAGAGACCGCATGCGAGTCGAAGCTGATCCGGAATTCGCGCCAATTGCCGAGCGCATCCACACCAATGTCAGCCGGCAGGGTGGAGCGCCGGCCGGAGCTGCTGCAGCAGCACGGCTTCTTTCATGGCGGCGTGACCGCCTTCCTGGTCGACAACGCCACGACGATCGCAGCCGCAACCTCGCGCGGCCAGCCGGCGCTGACGGCCGAATACAAGCTCAATCTGTTGTCGCCGGCGGTCGGGGAGAAGCTGATCTGCCGTGCCAGGGTGATCAAGCCGGGCCGCCAAGTGTCGGTGGTTGCGGCCGACGTGTTCTGCGTCAGCGATGGCGTCGAGAAGCACACGGCAACCGCGCTGGCCTCGATCGCGATGCTGAGCGAGGACGTCGCCGCCAAAACGAAAAGCCCGGCCGCCTGAGGCGGCCGGGCTTTCGATGCTTGTCATTGCCGGGCTTGACCCGGCAATCCATCCTTCAACAAGAGTCTTTTTTTGGTGATGGATGCGCGGGTCAAGCCCGCGCATGACGTGCAGTACATGTAGCCTTACTTCTCTTCCGCAGCCGGCGCCGGCGCGACCTCTTCGTGCTGAGCTTCCGGATCGAAGAACTCGCCGGCGGCGGCGATCGCCTCGGCGGCCGCATCGCGATCCTCGTTCCGGGTCGAGATGTCCTCGCCGCGGTTGATGCGCTCGGCCTCGTCCTGGCTGCGCGCAACGGTCACGGTGATCTCGACCTCGACCTCGGGGTGAACCGCAACGGTGACCGTGTGCTTGCCGATGACCTTGATCGGTGCGTCGAGCTGCACCTGCGGGCGGTCGAGATGGACGCCGTCGGTCTCGAAGGCGGCGACGAGGTCGCGCACCGTGACCGAGCCGAACAGCTGGCCGGCTTCGGAGGCCTGGCGGATCACGATGATGTTCTTGCCCTCGATCTTCTCGGCGACCTTGGACGCTTCGCCCTTGGCCTTGAGGTTGCGGGCTTCGAGCTCGGCCTTCATGCCGTCATACTTGGCCCGGTTGTCGGCGGTGGCGCGCAGCGCCTTGCCGCGCTTGAGCAGGAAATTGCGGGCGTAGCCGTCGCGAACCTTCACGACTTCGCCCATCTGGCCGAGCTTGTTGACGCGTTCCAGCAAAATGACTTCCATATTCGTTCTCCTTTTGAAGTGCTCTGTAAGTTTCAGTTTCGGGTGACTTTACGGGGTCGGCAGTGGTGGCGGCTGCCGGCTGCGCAGGAAGCGCTCGCGGAAGCCGAACACGGCATCCGCGAGGCCGAGGATCACCATCGCGATCACGGGCCATCCGAACACGACGACGACGGCGTAGGTGGAGCCGAGCCAGAACGTGCGGCTCTTCAGCGCGAGCGTGAGCGTATGCAGTACGGCGAAACCGGTCAGCGCATAGCCCATCATCAGCGCGGCCGTGGCGATCTGCGCGACGATGGCGAGCAGCCCGCCAGTGAAGCAGAGGGCGAGGGCGATGCAGAGCGCCACCAGCGTCATGGGCGGCAGCTCGGCGGTCATCAGATCCGGCCAGGGACGGCGCAGCCGGCCTGACGTCGCGGTCACCTTGGCGCTGAGCCAGAGGTTGAGAGTCAGCGTCATCATCGCGATGATGGTGGCGGCGGCTGGCGCGATGCGCACCAGCGCGTCGACGAACTGACTGGCTTCGCCCGAGGTCTGCGGGTCGGTGGCGCGGAGGAGGCGCATCAGGCCGCGCCGCAGCGTGCCGGTAATGGTTTCGGCGTCGGTGCCGAGCGTGAGCAGAGCGGCGATCGTGGTCAGCATGGCGAAGCCTGCGATCCAGAGCAGGATGCGGCCGACCGGGTACCACTCGATCTCGGGCTCGGCCGGCGGTTCGGCGGTGGTGGCGTCCGTCGCGACACTTCCCACCTGCCGACCGAGCAGGACGAGATGGCCGAGCCACCAGGCGGGCAACGCGACGGTGACGGCGAAGGCGATGCAGTAGGGCAGGCCGAACAGGGCGCCGAGGCCGATCGCAGCGGCAATGCCGCCGAGGCTCGCGCAAAGCGGTCCCCAGCCGATCGCGGCGACCATCAACGGCAGAGGTGCGAGATAGAACAGGACGAGCGAGATCAGCGCGCCCGAGATGATTGAGGCGAACATCAGGGCCGACGCGGCGCCGGCGATCAGGGCTATCAGTCCAAAGGCCATCATCAGCTGTCCCGCTCCCTTCGAGCGGTTAGAGGCGTCTTTTGCCCCAACCATCGGCGACCGGACGATCCGGAAGCCTTATGAGTTCAGAAAGTGGCGACCGGCGGCGCGATGGCCGCCGGCCGAATTGGTCGTCTTAGCGAATGACGTAGGGCAGCAGACCCAGGAAGCGCGCACGCTTGATGGCGCGGGCGAGCTCACGCTGCTTCTTCGCGGACACCGCGGTGATGCGGCTCGGTACGATCTTGCCGCGCTCGGAGACGTAACGCATCAGCAGCTTGGAGTCCTTGTAGTCGATCTTCGGCGCATTGGCGCCCGTGAACGGGCAGCTCTTGCGACGACGGAAAAACGGGCGACGTGCACCAGCTTCAGCCATTGGTCTTACTCCCCATCCGTGGTTTCAACTTCATCGCGCGGACGGCGCGGTCCGCGATCACCGCGGAAACCGCCCTCGCGGTCGCCACGGAAGCCGCCTTCGCGCTCGCCGCGGAAGCCGCCGCCGCGGTCGTCACGCTCGCGATCGCGATCGGCCTTGCGCATCATCGCGGACGGGCCTTCCTCGAGCTCCTCGACGCGGACGCTGAGATAGCGGATCACGTCCTCGCTGATGCGCTCCTGGCGCTCGATCTCGGCGATCGCCGCGGACGGCGCGTCGATGTTGAGCAGCACGAAGTGCGCCTTGCGGTTCTTGTTCATGCGGTAGGTGAGGGAGCGCACGCCCCAATTCTCGGTCTTGGTGACTTTGCCGCCGAGACCTTCGACGATACCGGTCATCTGCGCAGTCAGCTCTTCGACCTGCTGCGGGCTCGCGTCCTGACGCGCGAGAAAAACATGCTCGTAAAGAGGCATGGACGTCCTTTCCTCATGTTGGCGCATCGCCCGGCGTCAAACCCTTAAGAGACCTTCGGAAAGGACTCTGGGATCAAGCTCAGAAGGCGGAAACACGGGACGACGGGCCGACTGGCCCTGCCACACCAAAATCACGAATGACTTGCTGAGACCGTCCGTTCAGCTCCCGGCCGGGGTCTGCGGATGGGCGCCTTATACGGATTTTGGCTGGCTTTGCAAGGTTGGAAGGGCATTTTCGGTCCTGATCCTTCTTTCGCGACGAGTCAGACCATCCTCCCCGCACCACTTTCTGGCTTGATCTATTTGTTTGTATGACATACAAATAAATCAACGAAGAGGACTTCCATGGCGGAAACGTCGGCCGATGCGCCGCTCGAGGCGGCAGGCGACCCCAAGCACGCCGCGCGTGCGACGCGCTCGGCCGGCCGCAAAATGCGGTCGCTGCTCCTGGATGCTGCGAGCCCGCTATTTCGGGAGCGGGGGCTGTCCGGCACGGCGATCACCGACATTGCGGCCGCCGCGAACGCATTTCCGAGCCAGATCACCTATTACTTCCGCACCAAGGAGGCGCTGTTCGTCGAGTGCGCCTGCCGCGATCTCTTGTATCTGGCGCGCGCGACCGAGCAGGCGGCGCTGAAGGCGCGCACGCCCCGGGAATACACCCACGCGCTAGCCGGGACCGTGACGGCGAGCGATTCGGTCACCTTCTTCGCCGAAGCACTGACATTGACGCGTCGTCGCCAGGATCTCGCGCCGCTGGTCGAACGTACCATCGAGCGCCTGCACAGCGAAGGCGCGCGCGCCTATGCGGCCCAGGTCGAGCGGCACGGCTGGCGTTCGCTGCGCGCGCCCGACGAAAGTTCGCGGCGCTTCTGGGCGGTCGCCATCGGCGTCATTCTCGAAGGCTACGCCATGGGCCGTTCGCCCGAGGAGCTCTGCACCGAGATGCTGCGCGTGCTGGGCGAGCAGGCGAAATCCACTGAAGACACCGGGCGCCTGCGTCTCG
The DNA here is from genome assembly GCF_045571415.1 of Bradyrhizobium sp. LMG 9283. Lineage (NCBI taxonomy): Bacteria > Pseudomonadati > Pseudomonadota > Alphaproteobacteria > Hyphomicrobiales > Nitrobacteraceae > Bradyrhizobium > Bradyrhizobium sp. LMG 9283. The sequence goes on along the minus strand of NZ_CP120691.1, from coordinate 5,085,324 downwards.
TCGAGGAGCGCGACGCATCCAGCAATTCGAATGGAGAGGGTTAGGCCATGACTGCGCTTCGCATGCGTGCCCGCGATTTCCTGACCGATGATCAATTGGCTGACGTGCGCCAGCGCGTGACGTGGAAAGGCGCTGCGCTGATCGCGCACGCCTGGGCGCTGATTTCAGGAGCGATCGCTCTGGTCGCGTGGTGGCCCAATCCGATCACCTATATCTTCGCCGTCGCCATCATCGGCTCGCGTCAGCTCGGCCTTGCGATCCTGATGCATGACGGCGCCCACGGCTGCCTGTCCGCCGACGAGAAAACCAACCTGGCCTTGAGCCAGTGGTTCTGCGCCTATCCGCTGTTTGCGGAGACGCGTAGCTACCGGCGCTATCACGTTCAACATCATGCGCGCACTCAGCAGGAGGACGATCCCGATCTCGTGCTGTCGGCGCCGTTTCCGATCACCAAGCTGAGCTACCGCCGCAAGTTCATTCGCGATATCACCGGGCAGACCGGCTACCAGCAGCGCAAGGCGCAGTTGCTCAACGCGCTCGGGCCAAAGGACTGGTCGTGGCGCCAGCGAGCGGCGCATTTCTGGCAGATGCTTGGCCCGCAATGCGTGGTCAATGCGATCATGTTTGCGGCGCTCACTGCGGCTGGCGTGTGGTGGGCCTATCCGTTGCTCTGGCTGGTGCCGCTGCTGACCTGGATGATGGTCATCACCCGCATCCGCAACATCGCCGAGCACGCCGTCGTTCCTGACAGCAATGATCCCTTGCGCAACACCCGCACCACGCATGCCAATTTTCTCGAGCGCCTGTTCATCGCGCCGTACTACGTGAACTATCACCTCGAGCACCATCTCTTGTTCTATGTGCCCTGTTACAATCTGCCGAAGGTGCATCGCCTGCTGAGCGCGAGCCGGTACGCCGGCCGCATGGAAGTGCAGCCGAATTACGCGGCGGTGCTGCGGCTGGCGACGGCAAAGCCAAACCGCGAGGATCGGCCGGGGCAACTTGTCAACAGTGCACGCCGCGCGCGCGCCGGGGCGGAAGTCGATCCCAACCAGACTGCCGGCGGGTTCTAAAGGGCGCATTCCACGTTGAATGCTGGTCCAAGTTCCCGTCTCGGCTTGACAGTGCGGCCCCGGACGGTGTCTACGGCCCCCTTTGGAGCATGATCCGGAACCATGGCCCAAGGCCGTGCGTAATCGGCTGCCGGTTCTCGAGAGGGATCATGCCTGACACGCAGGGAGCGCCGATGACGGCTGCATTCACATTTCCTGGGCAGGGTTCCCAGGCGGTCGGCATGGGCAAGGCCCTGGCCGACGCCTTCCCAGTGGCGCGCGCCGTGTTCGACGAGGTCGATGCCGCGCTTGGGGAGAAGCTGACGGCCATCATCTGGGACGGTCCGGCTGAAACCCTCCAGCTCACCGAGAACGCGCAGCCGGCGCTGATGGCGGTGTCTATCGCCACCCTGCGCGTGCTCGAGGCAGAGGCAGGGTTTTCCGTGGGACGAGACGCGGCCTTCGTTGCCGGCCATTCGCTTGGTGAATATTCGGCGCTGGCCGCGGCCGGCAGCCTGACGGTTTCGGATACCGCCCGTCTGCTTCGCACCCGCGGTCTCGCAATGCAAAAGGCCGTCCCTGTCGGCGCCGGCGCGATGGCCGCGCTGCTCGGTCTCGACTATGAGGCCGCCATGGAGGTTGCTGGCGAGGCGGCGCAGGGGCAGGTCTGCCAGGCCGCCAACGACAATGGCGGCGGGCAGGTGGTGGTTTCAGGCGACAAGGCCGCGGTCGATCGCGCCGTCGAGATTGCCAAGGCCAAGGGCGCCAAGCGCGCGATGCTGCTGCCGGTGTCTGCGCCGTTCCATTGCAAGCTGATGCAGCCGGCCGCTGACGCCATGGCGGAGGCGCTCTCGAAGGTCACGATCAAGGCGCCGGCGGCGCCGCTGGTGTCGAACGTGCTGGCGAGCGCCATCAGCGATCCCGACGAGATCCGCCGCCGCCTGGTCGAGCAGGTCACCGGCACGGTGCGCTGGCGCGAGTCGGTCGCCTATATGGCCGGGCAGGGCGTCACCCGCTTCTTCGAGATCGGCGCCGGCAAGGTGCTGACGGGTCTCGTCAAGCGCATTGCGGATGGTGCCGTCGGCATTGCGGTCGGCGGTCCGAACGATATTGCCGCCGCCAAGGATGCATTGGCCGCTGCAAAGCAGGCTTGAAGGAGTCATCAATGTTCGATCTGACTGGCCGAAAGGCGCTCGTCACCGGCGCGACCGGCGGCATCGGCGGCGCGATCGCGCAGGCGCTGCACGCGCAGGGCGCCACCGTCGCGATATCGGGGACGCGGAAGGAGGTTCTGGACGAGCTTGCGGGCAAGCTCGGCGAGCGCGCCCATGTGCTGCCATGCAATCTCTCCAAGGCCGACGAGGTCGAGGCGCTGGTGCCGGCTGCGGAAGCGGCGATGGGCCAGGTCGACATTCTCATCGCCAATGCCGGCATCACGCGCGACAACCTCTTCGTGCAACTCCGTGACGAGGACTGGGACGAGGTCATCAACGTCAATCTGACCGCGACCTTCCGCCTGGCGCGCGCCGCGACCAAGCTGATGATGCGCAAGCGCTTTGGCCGCATCATCGCCATCACTTCTGTCGTCGGTGTCACCGGTAATCCGGGGCAGGGTAATTATACTGCGTCGAAGGCAGGCCTGATCGGCATGATCAAGACGCTCGGTGCCGAATACGCCAAGCGTGGCGTCACCGCGAACTGCATCGCGCCCGGCTTCATCAAGACGCCGATGACGGATGCGCTCAACGACAAGCAGCGCGAAACGATTCTGACCAAGGTTCCGGCCGCCCGCCTGGGGACGCCCGAGGACATCGCGGCAGCTGCGGTCTACCTGAGCTCGAACGAAGCGGCCTATGTCACCGGCCAGACCATCCACGTCAACGGCGGCATGGCCATGATCTGACGCTGTGTGCCGCGCCGCCTCTCAGGGGCGGTGCGGCATGCGGCAACGGCCGTTTCCGGAGCGAAATGAGGCTTGTAGTCAAGGCAATTGAAGTATGATAACCGGACCTTCAACGGATGGGCAAAGAACGCCATTGCAGGTTTTTGAAACCCTGTATATTGGCGATGCGGAGCCTTTGGCCGTCGTTCGCCGGGGCCGCATCGGTTAGGATGGGCCACATCAAAGTTCGTAAGCGAAGGCAGTCAAACGACCACGACGGCTCGTATCGTCCCGGGGGGTCGGGTCTACAGGGAACAACACGAGGTTAAGCAATGAGTGACATTGGCGAGCGGGTTAAGAAGATCGTGGTCGAACACCTTGGTGTTGAACCCGAGAAGGTTGTCGACAACGCGAGCTTCATCGACGACCTCGGCGCCGACAGTCTGGATACCGTCGAGCTGGTGATGGCGTTCGAAGAGGAATTCGGTTGCGAGATTCCGGACGACGCCGCGGAAACGATTCTTACCGTCGGCGATGCCACGAAGTTTCTCGAGAAGAACGCGAAGAGCTAAGGCTCTTCATTTTCGCGGGGACAACATTGAAACCGGACGGGCCGCTTCGCAGCGGTCAGCCGGTTTCTTGTTATTGGCCGTGAATCTTTCGATGCGGAGTTTTCGGATATGAGGCGGGTCGTCGTCACGGGTCTCGGCATGGTCTCGCCACTCGGCTGTGGCGTCGAGCCGACCTGGAAGCGCATCCTAAACGGCGAAAGCGGTGCGCGCAGAATCGAGAGCTTCGATGTCTCCGATCTTCAGACCAAGATCGCCTGCACGGTCGTGCGCGGCGACGGGGCGAACGACAGCTTCAATCCCGACAAGTGGATGGAGCCGAAGGACCAGCGCAAGGTCGACGACTTCATCATCTTCGGCATGGCCGCGGCCGGCCAGGCGCTCGACGATGCCGACTGGCATCCCGAGACCGAAGAGGACAAGTGCGCGACCGGCACCATGATCGGGTCCGGCATCGGCGGCCTCAACGGCATCGCCGATACCGCGATCCTCTTGAAGGAGCGCGGGCCGCGCCGGGTCTCGCCGTTCTTCATTCCGGGTCGCCTGATCAATCTCGCTTCCGGCTACGTCTCGATCGCGCACGGGTTGAAGGGGCCGAACCATTCGGTTGTCACGGCCTGCTCGACCGGTGCGCACGCGGTCGGCGATGCTGCCCGCCTGATCGCGCTCGGCGATGCCGACGTGATGGTCGCAGGCGGCGCCGAGTCGCCGATCAGCCGCATCGGCATTGCCGGCTTCAACGCCGCGCGTGCGCTCTCGACCGGTTTCAACGAGACGCCCGAGAAGGCCTCGCGTCCCTATGACAAGGACCGCGACGGCTTCGTGATGGGCGAGGGCGCCGGCGTCCTCGTGCTGGAAGAGCTCGAGCACGCCAGGCGCCGCGGCGCCAGGATCTATGCCGAGGTGATCGGCTACGGCCTGTCCGGCGACGCCTACCACATCACCTCGCCGTCGCCCGACGGCGATGGCGGCTTCCGCAGCATGTCGGCGGCGCTCAAGCGCGCCGGCCTGACGCCGTCCGATCTCGACTACATCAACGCGCACGGCACCTCAACGCCGCTCGGCGACGAGATCGAGCTCGGTGCGGTCGAGCGTCTGCTCGGCAATGCCGCCTCCAAGGTTGCGATGTCCTCGACCAAGTCGTCGACCGGCCATCTCCTCGGCGCCGCCGGCGCGATCGAAGCGATCTTCGCCATTCTCGCGATTCGCGATAATGTCGTGCCGCCGACGATCAATCTCGACAATCCGTCGGTCGAGACCGCGATCGATCTCGTGCCGCACAAGGCGAAGCAGCGTGAGGTCAACGTCGCATTGTCGAACTCTTTTGGTTTTGGCGGTACCAATGCGTCGGTGATCGTCCGGCGTTTGGCCAGTTAGTTTGCGTTTGAGACGAATCCACCGTTTTGCCGTATTCGGCGATAGTCATGGACGTGGGCGTGCATTTTGGCAGGGCAAGCGATTGTCGGGCCGCGATTGAACCGGCAGGATTCAGGTTGTTTCGATGAGTGAAAGGCCGCCCATTTCACCCCGGAGCCCGCGGGCCGCGCTCGAGCCCGAGCAGCTCCCGCCGCCGCCCAAGCGGTCGGACCGCGCGCGCAACCCGCTCGTGATCGTCGGCAACGCCATCATCACCCTTGTGCTGATCATCATGCTCGGCGCCGGCGGAATCTATTATTACGGCCGGCAGGTGCTCGAGGCGCCCGGACCACTGAAAGAGGACAAGATCGTCAACATCCCGCAGCGTGCGGGCAAGCGCGACATTGCCGAGACGCTGAACCGGGAAGGCGTGACCGATGTCAATCCCTGGGTGTTCATCGCCAGCGTCGCCGCGTTGAAGGCGAGCTCGGACCTCAAGCCGGGTGAGTATTCCTTCCAGAAGAACGCGTCGCTGCGCGACGTGATCGCCACCATCGTCGAGGGCAAGGTGGTGCAGCATGCCGTCACGATTCCGGAAGGCCTGACCTCCGAGCAGATCGTGGCGCGGCTGTCCGACAACGACATCTTCACCGGCAGCGTGCGTGAGCTGCCGCGCGAAGGCACGCTGTTGCCGGAGACCTACAAATTCCCGCGCGGCACCCCGCGCGAGCAGGTGATCCAGCGCATGCAGCAGGCGCACAAGCGCGTGCTGGCGGAGATCTGGGAGCGCCGCAATCAGGACATTCCGGTCAAGACGCCGGAGCAGCTGGTCACGCTGGCATCCATCATCGAGAAGGAAACCGGCAAGCCCGATGAGCGCAGCCGCGTCGCCGCGGTGTTCGTCAACCGCCTCAAGCAGCGGATCAAGCTGCAGTCTGATCCCACGATCATCTATGGGCTCGTCGGCGGCAAGGGCACACTGGGCCGGCCGATCAAGCGCAGCGAGATCACGCAGCCCTCGCCGTACAACACCTATGTGATCGAGGGGCTGCCGCCGGGCCCAATCTCCAATCCGGGCCGGGCCTCGCTCGAAGCCGCCGCCAATCCGGCCCGCACCCGCGACCTCTATTTCGTCGCGGACGGCACCGGCGGGCACGCCTTCACCGAGACCTACGACGCGCACCAGAAGAACGTCGCGAAGCTGCGCGCGATGGAGAAGCAGATCCAGAACGATACGGTCGAGCCGGCCGAGGACGCGCAGCCGCCGGCCGCCGCCGCGCCCGGACCTGCCGACACGCCGACTGCGACCACGCCGGCGCGGCCCAACCAGCAGAAGAAGCCGCCGGCGGCGCGCCCGGCCAATCCCGCGCCGGCCCGGCAGGGCGCGGTCCAGTCCTCGCCGCCGGTGGTCCAGCGCTAGGCTCGCGGACCTTACCTGCGGACATTGCGGATTCCACTTTCCGGCAAAATAGTCTTAAGATTCGCGTGGCTTGATGGCCTCGCGAATCCCGTGTTCCTGGAGAATCTGAACTGATGGCGCTGTCGTCCATGACCGGCTTTGCCCGAAGCCACGGCGCGAGCGGGCCTTACACGTTCGAATGGGAATTGAAGTCGGTCAACGCCAAGGGCTTTGACCTCAGGGTGCGCCTCCCACAGGGGTTCGACGAGCTCGAGGCTCATGCCAAGAAGCGCGCCGGCGAGCTGCTCTCGCGCGGCACCGTCTACGCCAATCTCAACGTCAAGCGCACCGACGCCGCCGCTACGGTGCGCGTCAACGAGGACGTGCTCAACGCGGTCCTCAAGGCCGCCGCGCTGATTTCCGGCAAGGTCGACGCGGTGGCGCCGAGCATCGACGGCCTGCTCGCCATCAAGGGTGTCGTCGAGGTCGCCGAGCCCGAGGGTGACGAGGAGGAGGACAAAGCCGCGCGTGCCGCTGCAGCCGACGCCTTCGACAAGGCGCTCGCCGACCTCGTCGCGATGCGCAAGCGCGAGGGCACGTCGCTGGGGCAGATTTTGACCCAGCGCGTCGACGAGATTGAGCAGCTGGCCAAGAAGGCCGAGGCCGCGCCCGGCCGCAAACCGGAGGCGATCAAGGCCAAGCTCGCTGAGCAGATAGCTACGCTGCTCGACACCTCCGATCGTTTTGACGCCGATCGCCTGATGCAGGAGGCGATCCTGATCGCGACCAAGGCCGACATCCGCGAGGAACTCGACCGCATCGCCTCGCACATCGCGCAGGCGCGCGAGCTGATCGGCAAGGGCGGCCCGATCGGGCGCAAGCTCGACTTCCTGGCGCAGGAGTTTCACCGCGAGGTCAACACCTGCTGCTCGAAGTCGAACGATATCGAGCTGACCAACACGGGGCTGGCCATGAAGAACGTGGTCGAACAATTCCGCGAGCAGGTCCAGAATCTGGAGTGATCGATGACGACGGGCGGTCACGGAACTGACGGTGTCGAGCGGCGCGGATTGATGTTCGTGCTATCTTCGCCGTCGGGCGCGGGCAAGACGACGCTATCGCGTCTCCTGATGGAGCGGACGCCCGGCTTGAAAATGTCGGTCTCGGCGACGACGCGGCCGATGCGTCCCGGTGAAATCAACGGTAAGGATTATTCGTTCGTCGACAAGGCGACGTTCGACGCGATGGCGAAGGCCGGCGAGCTCCTGGAATGGGCGACGGTATTCGACAATAGTTACGGCACGCCGCGCGGCCCCGTCGAGGCGGCGCTGTCGGCGGGACAGGACGTGCTGTTCGACATCGACTGGCAGGGCACGCAGCAGCTGCGCGAGAAGGCGCGTGCCGACGTCGTCAGCGTCTTCATTCTGCCGCCTTCGGCGGCCGATCTCGAGAAGCGCCTGCACTCGCGCGCGCAGGATTCCGACGAGGTGATCCGCAAGCGGATGAGCCGCGCCAGTCACGAGATGAGCCACTGGGCCGAGTACGACTACATCGTCATCAATCGCGACGTCGACGAGGCCTTCGCCGAGGTGCAGTCGATCCTGAAGGCCGAACGCCTCAAGCGCGAGCGGCGGATTGGCCTCGTAGGCTTCGTGCGAAGTTTGCAAGGTCAGCTTCAAGGTTAGGCCGCGACAGGCGCGGCCCTTCCTTCGCCAGCTGCTCCAGCATCGTCGTGATGGCGTCGACATCGACCGCATCCTGATCGCGGCCTGCCGGCGCCTCATCGCGATCCGCGCCAATTTCGTCGGCGGCTAGCTTGGGTGCAGCAGCCCGATCGAACAACTTGATCTCGACCTCGGCCGGCTTGGTCTCGACATGTTCTGCAGCAGGAACTGCAGCGCGCCGCTTGCGCGCATCGATCAGATCGATCTCGCGGCCGATCGCGGCAAGTTTTGTCACTTGTCTTGCCGCTTGCGGACGTGCCGTATCGAAGTCGATCGGGTGCGGCGGCTGCGCGCGCGGCGCAACAGCCGGCGTAGCATCGCGCCAGGGCGCGCGGCTTGCGTCCTGGTTCTGCGTCTCCCAATCGCCCCAATAGCCGTGACGGTCGGCGGACTGGAGGCGGACGCGCGCGCGCGCGCCGGCGAAGCGGTAGATGAGGCTGGCGAGGAGACCGGCGAGCGCCAGCGCACCGCCGATCACGAGCATCAGCATCTGGACCGAGCCGGCCGGTTTGTCGGCGCTGCCGTCTGCCGCGGCGAGCGCCGCCGGGGCAGGGGATTTTGACGGCTTGCTCGGCTGCGCGGCTGCCGCGACCGCGGCAGGTGCCGGCTGTGGCGCGGGCGGCGCGGTCGTCGAGACCTCGGGCCAGGGCGCGGCCGGTTGCTGCGCGTTGCTGTCAGCGGTCTGGTCCGCAGATGGTTGCGCCGGTGTCGCGGCTGCGGCTTGCGCAACTGCGTTTGGTGTTTGGGGGGCGACACCGCTCCCCGCTGTCAGATATTCGGCGCGAGCATCCTGCACCGGGTTTTGTTGCTGCTGCTGCTGCTGCGCCGGCGCCGTCGGCGTATCGCTCGCGGTCTGCGCGATCTTCGCGCTGTCCTTGTCGCCAGCGGCGCGCAGATACCAGCATTTCCGCTTGGTCGTGCGATCGAGGCGATAGTACCAGTGCTGGCCCTGCGGCGCGGCGTCCTTCGGCGAAGCCAGGCAGTCTGGTGCCGCGTTGGCCGTGCTCGATGCCGTTGGCGCGTTCTGCGATACCGCGGCCAACGGCGCGCCGGCAATGATGCTGGCGACGAGGGTCGAAATGAACTTTGCGGCGCGGTTGCCCATCCTGGTCTCCCGGTTACGCATGACGCAACTCTCAACCAGCCCTTTGTCATCAAAGACTTGGGTGGCAATGAGCCGCAAATCCGGAGAGGATGTGGCTTGAATCGGGCCTGCGGCGCGTTCGTTCCATGGCGGCCCCGTGTTTCGCTCATCCGATATTCTGTCGAGATCGAGGTTCCGCAACAGTGAGGCCGGCGCCATCGGACCTCGGCTTGCGCATTGGAGTTCCCATCCCGTGGCGGCAATCGGCTGGCCGACGGCGGCCATGGTCTTGCATTCCCGCGACAGGTTCTGCCCGAGCCTTGCTGTCGTTCGTCGCCCGTTGGAAGCCAAAGGGTGCAGGCCGGGCGCCGGCGGCACCCGCAAGTCCGTGCGCTACAGGAATGCACACGGGGTGGGCCACAGGTAATGCCGGTCACCCGGCCTTCCCCATAGGCGTTAAGTTTATTCTTGAGTGTTGGAATCACACGTGATTCCAAGGCGGGATGGCAGACGAATCGCTTCTGAACGAGGACTGGACGAGAGTGGTTGCGCAGCTCGGCGGGGCTGCGCAGCTTGAAATAAGTGCGCGCCAGACGAAGGCTTTCGTGCGGCGGCGCCAAATTCCAGATGCGGTGTCGTTACTTCGGCTGATGCTGGCCTATTGTCTGGGTGAAAGAGGGTTGAGATCGACAGCCGCATGGGCCGCTTCTGTTGGCCTTGCCGACCTCAGCAGCGTGGCGTTGTTCTATCGCCTGCGTCAATGTGGCGATTGGTTTGCAGTGCTGGTGGAGGGCTTGCTCGCTGCGGCAGCCCCGAAGGCGAGCCGAGGCCGCCTGATCCGCATTATCGATGCGACGACAGTGCCTCAGGCAGGACCGGCTGCGCGCAGGAACAGTGAGCTTTGGCGCGTTCATAGTGCATTCGATCTGCCATATGAGCGCTTTGGTCACTTCGAGCTGACAGATCAGCAAGAGGGCGAAACGTTTGACCGGATACCGGTGGTCAAGAACGAGATCCGCATTGCTGACCGCGCTTATCTGCAACCTGACCGCATCGCCGCTGTCCGCGACGCCGGGGCAGACGTTTTGATCCGAGCGGGCTGGAAGAACGCACGTTGGCTTGATGCCAAAGGCCTTCCGTTCGATCTGATGGCCCAATTGCGTGCGGCGAAGGCGCACGGACTGATCGATCGGAGGATTTGGATCAAACGCAAGGACGGTGCGCCTCTGGCTATGCGTCTGGTCGCAGTCAAGAAGCCCGCCGGTGCAGTCGCGGCTTCGCGTCGTAAAGCCCGGCGCGACGCACAAGACGAAAACCGCGTCATCTCCAAAGAAACTCTGGAAGCCGCGGATTGGGTCATTCTGGTCACGTCGCTCGCACGGGACGAGTTCTCCACCAAGGATGTACTCGCGCTCTATCGACTGCGATGGCGCATCGAACTTGGCTTCAAGCGACTGAAGAGTCTGATTGGTCTCAAGACGCCACCTGGAACCGATCCGCGCTCCGCCAAGCCCTACTTGCTGGCACACCTCTTGATCATCCTGCTGCTCGAGCCGCTTGCCCGCGACTTCGAGGACTCTCCCCGCTGGATGCAGGCCGCCTGACGGCACCCGGCGCTTGGCGTGTTTTGCAACAACTCGTTGCATCCTTGCTACAAGCGATCATTCCACAACCAACCATCCGTTGCTTCCGCCGCAGAAAGCGAGCGCTTGGGCGGCACCTGCGCGAGCCTCCTCGAAAACGTCCGTATCAATCGATGCTCGCGCTACCTTAACGCCTATGCGGCCTTCCCTGCGCGGATGGTTTTAACGGTGTCCTTCGTGCTCTCCCCGGGGAGCGATGCACTATTGCCCCCGTCGCCTTGCAGATCCCTGATGCGCGCACCGGTCGGGCCGCCACATCACCGCAAGCCTTGACGCACAGACCCCGGGCGTCAGGACCACACGACTTCTCAGTCCGCGGACGGTTCCGCCTGATCATCAGGGGCTTGCGTGTGCTCGCTCCCGGTGACCGACGAACCCGCTGTAACCGCGCCGTGTCGTACCGCCGTCACATGAAGACTCACGGTTGCCCGCCCTGTCATCACGCAATCCGCGCCGGCGCTGCCAAATCCGAAATTCGGAAAAGTAAAAATATTTTTGCGCCAAGGGCTTGACGAGGTGTTTTGCCCGACGCGTCGTGGCGCCCGCCGTCGGTCGGCGCGTGGCTTCGGGGCGCGACTTAGTCCGCTGAAAACTGACGCCTAGGGGCACCTTGGGCCGTTGCTCATGTCCGCAACTGGCCAGACAGCGCCCGCTGCTGCGCTGTCAGTAGGTGACCCGAAGCGGGCCGAACATAGCTACGAGCGCCCCATGCAATTGTTTCAGTCGCACATTGGATGTATTGATGAGACGAGCGACCTTTAGTTTCACGCCTGCCAGTTTCTCGTGGGGAGTGTGATGAAGATGCAATTGCTACAGCGTCAATCTTCGCAGGAAGGGTCTTAACGGCCAACGGTCCATCGTGAGGAGACTGAGAATGATCACCTGTTACCTCCGCTATGAGATCGAGCCCTTCAAAGTGAAAGAATTCGAGACTTACGCCAAGATGTGGCTGCCACTGGTTGAAAAATTCGGCGGCACGCATCACGGCTATTTCCTGCCGCATGAAGGCGGGGACTACGTCGCAATCGCATTGTTTTCATTTCCTTCGCTTGCCGACTACGAAGCCTACCGCTCCAAGACGGTCAGCGATCCCGATTGCCAGAAGGCGATTGCATATTACCGGGAGACAAAATGTTTCCTAAGACATGACCGGTCGTTTCTTAGACCGCTCCTTCAAAGCGGCGCCGGAGCGCCACCGAAGCCGGATGCGGGCTTGTGATGGGCTGAGGACACGCGTTCTTTCGGAACATGCCTGCTATGGTCCGGAAGATGGCCTCGCTGCTGCGCTATCAGCAAACGACCCACAGCCCACCTTGTCGCTTGAACCGCTCAGATGACGATCGAGGGAGCGGAAAGGTCGTTGTAATCGATGACGATCGTGGCCTTCGCTTCCGGTTGGCAGTTCCGAAGATAGAGCCGCTGTCCCTCAATGTAGCGTCGGTTCGATGGAGCCGCAGGGTCGGGTGACGAGCCATCGCGCGAAGCGCACCGCGCAACTGACACAGCAAAATCCGTGCGGAGGAAGACTGAAGCGTCCCAGTAGGCGAGGAGTTCGGGTCGATGCAGGAAGATGCCGTCTGTCAGCAAAATGGAAGACGGCGCTGCCTCCAGATCATGGGCAGGTACAATGTCATCGGTCACATGATCGAAGAATGCTCGACGGTAGCGGCGAGAACCATCGGGGCTTAACGGGTCTAGCAGGTATCGCTTCAATGCCGGGTAGTTATAAGAGTCCTCGAAAAAGCCTTCCGGTGAATGCCGTCCGCGCCGATATCTGACCGCCCTGGTATTATGAAATCCGTCTACTGATGCACGAATGACAGGCCGCCCCTTGGTTGCGACGAGGCTTCCGAGCTCATTGGCGAATGTGGTCTTTCCAGCCCCGTCGACGCCGTCGATGGCGACGAGGACGATTCGATTTGGCGACGTCACGACAAGGCGATCGGCCAAGTCGGATAGAAGTTTCTGTCTCTTTTCCATCGCAGCGTTCGACCGCGCGAGCGGTTTAGTCCTCTGACCCATCCTGACTCTGGAGAAGTTGAACCATCTCGCGCGGCTTGGGAAGCGCGCTGCTCAGTCCAACACTTCGTCGGCGCGTGCGAGCAGAGAAGGTGCGAACGTCTTCCCAATAGCTTGGGAAGCTTTGGCCGTGCCGTTTCTCCATTCGACAATGATTGACACGATAATTAGCCTGTACTAATCATTAGCTGAAACTAATGATGCGACGAACGGCCGACCAAATTGCAGATCGGCAGGCATCGGGCAGCGGATAGCTATGGCTAAAGACAGCGCGCAACTGGCTGCTCTCGGCGATCCGACCCGCAGGCGGATATTCGAAATGGTGGGTGCACGGCCACGCACGGTCGCTGAAATCACGCGACAGCTGACCGTCTCCCAGTCGGCCGTCTCGCAGCATCTCAGGGTGCTCCGCGAATGTCGCTTGGTTCGTGCAGAGCCGAAGGGCGCCAGCAACGTTTATCACATCGATCCGGCGGGGCTCGGCCAGATGCGCGCGTGGCTCGACCGGTTCTGGAGCGACACGCTGGCAGCTTACAAATTATCCGTCGAAAAACCACCGGAGGAATCGAAATGAACACACGTGTATCGGCTGCACCTGTAAAGCAGTCTATCGTCGTCGAGGCACCGATCGAGCGCGCGTTCAAGGTCTTCACCGAAGACTTCGGCAGCTTCAAGCCGCGCGAGCACAATCTGCTCGCCGTCCCCATCGCAGAGACTGTATTCGAACCTCGGGTGGGCGGAGGCATCTATGATCGGGGGATAGACGGCAGCGAATGCCGGTGGGCGCGTGTGTTGGCGTTTGAACCACCCAATCGAGTCCTCTTAAGCTGGGACATCAGCCCGCGCTGGCAAATCGAGACTGATCCCGCCAAGACCAGTGAATGGGAGGTACGGTTCATTGCGGAGACGCCAAGCCGGACGCGCTTGGAGCTGGAGCACCGTCACCTCGATCGGCATGGCGAAGGCTGGGAGGGCGTGCGCAACGGCGTTGATAGTGATCAGGGGTGGCCGCTCTATCTGCGGGAGTTTGCCAAGCTGATTGCCGGCAAGGCTTGATACGCTCTTATCAACACGCGTGATGATCAACTGGAGAGGCCTTGCTCCGATGGGACCTGGAAACTTCTCACCTCCGCCGCCGTTGAATCGCGGCTGAGGAGAGGTCATGCCGGTCAAGGATCAGATCAAGAACTTCGCCAAGAAGCTCGTCGAGGAGCATCCCGACACGGCGACGCTTCGGGCCCTGGTGCGCGTTCGCAAGCCGACGGCCGTCCATTTTCGCGACGATGGCATCGTGCCGAACAATCCGCACTTTCCGGTGTTGCTCTATCGCGGGGCGGTGAAACTGAAGGGCCGGCGCATTCCGCCTGAGGTCATCATCGACACGCTGTTCGACACGAACGGCTGGGGCCGGTCGTGGCGCGACAGCGTGTACGACTTCGTCCACTATCATTCGCAGATCCATGAAGTGATGGGCGTGGCGCGCGGCACGGCGAGGATCGAGTGCGGCGGGATCAAGGGCCGCATCCTGAGTGTGAAAGCCGGAGACGTTCTGGTCTTGCCCGCGGGCACGGGACACCGGCTGATCGAGTCCAGCCGGGACTTTCTTGTCGTCGGAGCCTACCCGCAGGACGGCACGTACGATGAGTGCACGGACACGCGGGAGCATCCTGACGCCATCAAACGCGTCGCCAAGGTCCGCAAGCCGAAGACGGATCCTGTGCTGGGGACCGGCGGGCCGCTGCTCAACGCGTGGCGCACGAAGCCGCGACGGACACAGTAATCACACGTTCATGCATCCCGCGCTCAGCTCAGATAATCCGGCGTAAAATCCGCAAGTCTCCGCAGCTCGTCGGGCTGGAGCAGCTCGATCTCGCTGCCTTCCCATGTAATCAGTCCACGATGCCTCAGCTCCTGGATGGTGCGATTGACGTGGACGATCGACAGTCCGCAGGCGTCCGCAACGTGGCGCTGCGTCATCGGCATCTGGAAGCTGCCGTCATTGACGAGGCCGACGACCTCCAGCCTTGCCGCGAGCTCGCAGATGAGATGCGCGACCTTGGGCAGTGCCGCCTGTGCGCCGAGGCGCGCGATCCATTGCCGCGAGATCGCGGCGTCGATCAGCGTCTCGCGCCAGAAGGCGCGGGTCAGGTGGACGGAGCCGTCGAGAAGCTGGCGGAGCTGGCTATGCGCGACGATGCCGACGATGGTCGGGCCGAGCCCGACGAGGTCGGCATCAATTGGCGAGACCAGCAGCGTGTGCAGGCACGGCATGTCGCCGGGAACGTGGAACGCGAGGATCTGGCTGCGATCGCCGACGATACGGGCCTGGTAGAGGAAGCCGCTGACGACGAAGACGCAGCGTGAAGCGGCCTCACCCTGGCGCAGGACGATCTCGCCATCTGCGACCTGGCGCAGCGTGGACGGCAAGCCTGCGATCTGCCGGCGTTCGTCCTCGGACAGGTCTTCAGCCGCTTGCAGACGCGCGATGAACTTCGGATGCGGCATGAACCAGCGCTTCAGACGTCGCCCGGCCCGGGCGCCTCGAGCAGGCGCCGCGAGAGTCTTGCGAGAGTCCAGTCCGAGACCGGAACGGAGCGGAACTCGCGGATGGCACGGGCCAGTTCCTGATCGGACATCGGGTGGGCTGGCTCCTTCAGCGTTCCGTTGAGGAGGGCGTCGCTAATTCTGTCCAGGTGCTCGCCTGTGTCGGATGCGAACATGCCGCGGATGCGCTCCAGGATCGTCGTCGGATTCATGAGAAGGCGGCTGGGTCCGAAATCGGGGGATGGTGTGGTTGCGATCGGTGCGTCCACAAACCGGTTAGCAACCTGTACTTCCGACCAGCGTTCTAGTCCGCTGAACACAAGCCAGACGTATCATTTGATAGAACCGAGGCGATTTTCGGCGGGCCTATGCAAAAAGCTCATGACGTGCTGATCCGGAACCTCGGCGAGCACACCGCGCTCGAAGAGGAGGATATTGCCGAAATCCGCGCGCTCACCTTCACGCTGCGCGATTTCGCGCCCAACGAGGATTTCATCCGTCAAGGTGACGAGCCCAAGCATTCGGCATTGGTCGTCTCCGGCATGGTTGCCCGCTATCACCTGCTCGGCAGCGGGCGGCGGCAATATCTGGCGTTCCATTTCACCGGCGACCTTCCGGATGCGCAGGGCTTGTTCATCGACCAGATGGATCACGGGCTCAGTGCGCTCGGGCCGGCTTCGGTCGCCTTCATCCCGCATCGCGAATTGTTCGTCGCGTTCCGCCGGCGCCCGACCTTCGGGCTGGCCGTCTGGCGCGAAACGCTGCTCGATGCCGCGATCTTTCGCGAGGCCATCACCAACAACAGTGCCCGGCCGATGCAGGCGCGCATGGCGCACCTGTTTTGCGAGCTGTTCTACCGCGCCCGTGCGGCGCAGCTGGTCCGGGGCAATCGCTGCCGCCTGCCGATCAGCCTGGCCCAGCTCGGCGAGACGCTGGGCATGGCGATCGCAACAGTGAACCGGACCCTTGCCGACCTCAGGCGGAGCGGAGCCATGGACCTGCGTGAGGGCGAGCTGATCGTGCTGAAATGGCGTGAACTGCAGCGGCTCGGAGATTTCAGTTCAGCCTATCTGCACCTGAAACGGCAGGCGCCGCCCTTTGCGTGAGGCGCGCTAGCGCGAAGCTCAGCCTGAGGGGAACAACTCTCTTGCGGGCACGTCATTTATGAGACGAGGGAGATGCCCATGAAAGCGCTCATCGTGGCGATCGCGTTTGCAGCGATGTCCGGGCCCGTCATCGCGCAGAATACCGGACCGGCTCCGCAGTCCGGCATGGAGAGGCCGGAGAACACGAACGGTGCCACGGAGAAAGGGACGATGGATACCACCGGCATGAATGCAACTCAGGCAGATCGGCCCGGCATCAAGGATGCGCCCAAGACCGAGCACAGGACCGGCGGCAAGAAAAAATGAGTGCGCCGGCCATGCAGCCGGCCATGCAACGGTGTCAGTTGCGCGCGCAGTGATCACTGAAGGCGATCATCCAGGGCGCGCTGCACGTCCGGCGGCGGCATTGCCCTTCGCCGCAGCCGCGCGGTAAGCGTCGATCGCTCTGTTGGCAAGCATCAACTGCCGGCGTTCACCGGCCCGGAGCTGGGCTTCGATCGAGTCGAGCAGGAAATTCGCGCTCTCGTCAGGCGGGCCGAGCTCGCCGCTCTTCTCCAGGCAGCTCCAGGCGATGAAGAATGCGCTTTCGACGGTGCAACGGATCGACATGCGCTGCCAACGCGGCGCGGCCGTAGGCGTTCCCGTGCGGCGGGCGGGACTTGCGTCGGGCCCGCCGCTGGAGTGGATCAGTTCTTGAGCACGATGCGACCGACGACCTTGCCGGCGCGCAACTCGTCGATCCATTTCTGCACGTCGCCCATCGGCTCCTCGCGCATCGGCGTCGGCTTGATCTTGTCGGCGCGCGCGAGCGCCATCAGCTCGTGGGCCTCAGCAAGCGTGCCGACCATGAAACCTTCGATGGTCATGCGCTTGTAGACCCATTGCACCATCGGCAGCGTGAACTGGCCGCCCATCAGGCCCGAGACCACGATCTTGCCGCCGCGCGCGGCGACCGCGACCGCGAACGCCATCGACTTCTCGTTGCCGGCGAAATCCACGATCTCGTCGAAGCCGCCTTCGGTCTCCTTGAGGATGCGCTTGATCACGTCGGGCTCGGCCGGATCGTAGGCGACGGCGGCGCCGTTCTTGAGTGCGGTCTCGCGCGCGGCCGGTGAGAGGTCTGCGACCGTGATCGGCTGCTTGAACATCGCCTGCGCGAACGACAGGCCCATCATGCCGACGCCGCCGAGGCCGATCAGCAGAAGATTGCGCTGGCGCGGACGGTCGACCAGGCGCTTGAGCGCGCCATAGGCGGTCACCCCGGAGCACATCAAGGTCGCGGCCTGGTTGACGGGCAGGGGATCGTAGTCGAGCAGATATTTGGCGTCGGGCACCAGCACGTGGCTGGCAAAGCCGCCGTCGATGGAGACGCCGAGGAAGCGCTGCTTGACGCAGAGATTCTCGTCGCCATTGGCGCAGTCGCGGCACTGGCCGCAGCCGATCCACGGAAAGACGGCCTTCTTGGCGCCGACGAGGCTGGCTGCTACGTCGGGGCCGACTTCGTCGACGACGCCCGCGATCTCGTGGCCGAGCGTGAAGGGCAGCGTCATGCCGCGCGTGGTGTCGAGCTTCTTGCCGCCGCCGAGATCGGCGTAGCCGTCCTGGATGTGCAGGTCGGAATGGCAGAGGCCGCAACGCTCGATGCGCACCAGCACTTCGCGGCCTTGCGGCTTGGGCGTGTCGACGATGGTCTCGCACAGCGGCGCATCGAACTTGACCAGGGACTGCCTGCGCATCAGCGCCATATTCTTTCCTCCGAAATTATCGCTCTGCTTCGTTCCGTATATTGGCCAATTCACTGGCCATGGCAACAAAGCCGGAAATCGGGATGGTCTCGGCGCGCCGCGTTGCATCGACGCCGGCGGCGCTCGCGAGCCGCGCGGGATCGACGCCCAGCGACTTCAGGCTTTGCCGCAGCATTTTTCGGCGCTGGCCGAACGCGGCGGCGGCGACCTGCTCGAGCAGCCTGCGATCGCAGGGCAGCGGTTCTGCGCGCGGCACGACGCGCACGACGGAGGAGGTGACCTTCGGCGGCGGCACGAAGGCGGAGGGCGAGATGTCGAACAGGATCTTGGTCTCGCAGCGCCAGTTGGCGAGCACGCCGAGCCGGCCATAAGCCTCCTCGTCCTCGCGCGCGACGATGCGCTCACCGACCTCGCGCTGGAACATCAAGACCATCATCTCGTACCAGGGCGGCCAGGGCTCGACGGTGAGCCAGTTGATGAGAAGCTGGGTCGCGATGTTGTAGGGCAGGTTCGCAACGATCTTTGCGCGTTCGCCCGCGAGCAGCGGGCGCGGATCGAAGGTCATGGCATCGCCATGCACGATCTCGAGCCGGCCGGGATAGCGCGCCGAAATATCCTGCAAGGCCGGGATTGCGCGCTCGTCATGCTCGATGGCGATGACGCGCCGCGCGCCGAGCGCGAGCAGCGCCCGCGTCAGCCCGCCCGGGCCGGGCCCGATCTCGACGATGGTAGAATCCTCGAGCGGCGCGGCCGCGCGCGCGATGCGCGCAGTGAGGTTGAGGTCGAGCAGAAAATTCTGACCCAACGATTTCCTGGCCGACAGCGCATGCTGGCGAATGACCTCGCGCAGCGGCGGGAGGTCGTCGATCGCGCTCATCAGCTTGGCGAAGCCGCCATGCGGCTGGCAAGCTGAAGCGCCGCGATCAGGCTCGCCGGATTGGCTTTGCCGGTGCCGGCGATGTCAAAGGCGGTGCCGTGATCGGGCGAGGTGCGGATGAAGGGCAGGCCGAGCGTGACGTTGACGGCGTCGTCGAAGGCGACCGTCTTGATCGGGATCAGCGCCTGGTCGTGATACATGCAGACTGCGCAGTCATAGGTCTGTCGCGCGGCCTCGTGGAACATGGTGTCGGCGGGCAGCGGGCCCCTGGCCTCGATGCCGTCGTTGCGCAGCACTTTCAGCGCCGGGGCGATGATGGTCTGCTCCTCGTGGCCGAGCGATCCGTCCTCGCCGGCATGCGGATTGAGGCCGGAGATCGCGATGCGCGGCTTTGCGATGCCGAAGCGGGACTTCAGTTCGGTAGCGACGATGCGAACGGTCGAGACGATCAGCTCGCTGGTGAGCTGGGCCAGCGCATCGCGCATCGAGACGTGGATGGTCACGGGCACCACGGCAAGCTGTGGCGACCACAGCATCATCACCGGTTGCGGCACATGGCCGTTCTCCGCGGCAAGCTCGGCGAGGAATTCGGTGTGGCCGGGATGGCGGAAGCCGGCGCGGTAGAGCACGCTCTTGGCAATCGGGTTGGTGACGACGGCTCCGGCGCGACCCGCGCGCACGTCGATGACCGCCTGACGGATCGAGGCGAGCGCAGCCGGCGCGCTGGATGCGTCGGGCTTGCCGGGCTCGGCACTCGCGCGCTCGCCGGTCGCGACCACGGGCAGGGCATCAGCGAAGGCGGAAGCGGCCTCACTGGGGCTCAGCGCGGCGATCCTGATGTCGGCGCCGAGCGCTTTGGCCCGCCGCGCGATCAGCACCTCGTCGCCGAGCAGATAAAAGGCGGGCAGGTTCAGCTCGCGGCGCCGGAGCCAGGCTGCGATCGTGATGTCGGGGCCGATGCCGGCGGGCTCTCCCAGGGTCAGGGCAAGGGGCTTGGCTGCGGACTTGGTGGAGGGCTCTGAGAGGGGCTTGGCCATCAGCGGTTGCGATATTCGATCATCGCCGCCTTGCGGAGCTCCTCGAGATAGGCCTTCTGGGTCTTCTCGTACTTCTCCTGATACATCTTCTCGCGGACCTCGCGCTTCTTCGGCGTGTCGATCATGGTCGGCTTGCGCGAGCACAGCACCACCATCTCGATGCCCGCCTTGGTCACCTCGGGCGCGGTCAGGTGGCCGATCGGCGTGTCGTCGAGCAACTTGCGCAGCGGCTCGGGCAGCTCCGCGGTGGTCTTGGTGACTGTGTCGCGGATGGTGGCGTTCGGTGTCGAGCGGAACAGCGAGTTGGCTTCCTCGCAGCTTCCGACGCGGGCGCGATAGGTCTCGGCTTCCTTCTTCCGTGTTTCCAGGAACGCCGCCGACGAGCCGCGCGGCACGATCAGCACGATCGGCTGCATCTTGTATTCGGTGCCCTCGATCTGGAGCTTGTCGCCGGTCTGGGCCTGCACGGCCTGCGCGACGTCGCGCTCGCCGACGAGCAGCTTCTCCTTGAATCGGCCGCGCACCAGGCTGGTCCAGACCATCTCGGACTTCATGCGGCCCTTCAGCGTCTCGGGGCGGACGCCCTTGGATTCGAGCGACTTGGTGAGCTGCTCCGGCGAGATGCGCATGCGCTGCGCCATGCCTTCATAGGACTGGTTGATGTCGGAGACGCCGGGGTCGACGCCGTACTTCTTGCCTTCCTTCAGCTTCACCTTGTCGTCGATCAGCTCGTTGATGACCTCCTGCCGGCTCGGGGTCTTCTGCGTCGTCAGCTGGTCGAGCTTGGAGCGCTGCTCGATGTCGAAATCGGTGATCGGATCGCCATTGACCATGACGACGACGTTCTGCGCGCGCGCCGGCGAGGGCAGGGCTGTCAGCATCAGTCCGGCACCGATGGCGAGAAGGAGGCGGAAGACAGGCAATGGGGTCGTCATGATGTCGCTCGCATGTCAGCCGCGTCGTGCTGGGGCAAACGCGGCCGGCACTTCAATCCCGTTCACTGGAGGCCGGCGGAACTGCTGGTCGTCGACGAGGTCGCCAGCGTGCGCAGGCCGATTTGGAACATGAATGCGTGGCTCAACGTAGGGGGTGCGGTGCCCGCGGAATAGCTATACGAAGTTACATAGTTCGCCGCCAGCACGAAGCAATCGTCGACATAGCCGGCCCCGAGCACATACTGGTTGATCTTGTTGGCCTCGAGGTCCCAGCGCGCCGAGCCCGACACCACCCAGTTGCTCGCGATCTTGATCGAGCCCGATGTCAGGATGCCCTCGCGGCGGGTCAGATAGCCGAGCTCCGGCTGCGCTGCGTAATTGCCGTACAATACGCTGACCGACCAGCGATTGAAGTTGGCGCGGCCTTCGGCCTCGAAGCGCTGCACGTTCCAGGTCTGCTCGTCCATGCGGGAGCGGACGCTGAACGTGTAGGTGCTGTTGGGCGAGTAGCTGGCGCTCGCGACGTAATCGGACCGCGGCTTGTCGAGGCCGGAATCCAGGCCGGTATTGATGGTGTCCTGGACCGCGAAGGAGTTCAGGCCGAACAGGTGGTAGGACTGGCCGAACAGCACCTTGACCGCGCCGCCCTTGTCGAACTGCGTGGTGGACTGCACGCCGACATTAGCGCGGCCGCCGCCCTCGACGCGATCGTAGCCGGAGAACTTGTCGACGCTGAACAGGTTCGAGGCGTCGAACACCATGCTCTGGGCGTCCTCGTTCGGCAGCTTGCCGGCATAGGTCTCGTTCGGCCGGATGATGATTTGCGCGATCGGCTCGACGGTGGTGGAGCCCCAGGGCTGGATGTTGATGAAGGGATAGCGGTACTCCAGGCCCACGGTCGGCATCAGGCGGAACGCCTGGGTGTCGCCGATGGGCAGGTAGTTCGACACGCCCGGCTGGTTGGAGACCGACGAGTTGATCGCGTCGGCGCGCAGGCTCGCGAACGGCGTCCAGATCTGGCCGAACGGATCGGTGAAGGATTTGCGCCACTGCGCTTCCGCCGTCAGGCGTGTGTAGGTGCCCGGGAAGCCGCGCAGCAGGCACTGCGAGGGCATACGCGCCAGCGGATCGGCCGACGCCGTGGTGCACAGGCTGTTGGTGTTGGCGACCGTCGTGATCGGATCGAACACCGCATCGTCACGCGACAGGTTCACGAAGTTGGTCTTGTAGCTGAACTCGCCGCCGAACACGGGATAGTTGAGCACGTTCGAATAGTCGATCACCGGATAGACGATCGGCACCTGGCTCTGGTTGCCCGAATAGCTCAGCCAGTACATCGTGCGCGCATCGAAGAAGCTGCGGTTGCCGACGCCGGTCAGATAGAGCTGCGACAGCGCTTCCGTCGGCAGCAACAGGAACGAGCCGAGCGGATCACGGTATTGATAGAGCCGGTAGTCCGAGAAGA
The DNA here is from genome assembly GCF_045571415.1 of Bradyrhizobium sp. LMG 9283. Lineage (NCBI taxonomy): Bacteria > Pseudomonadati > Pseudomonadota > Alphaproteobacteria > Hyphomicrobiales > Nitrobacteraceae > Bradyrhizobium > Bradyrhizobium sp. LMG 9283. The sequence continues at coordinate 5,062,887 of NZ_CP120691.1, read as the reverse complement.
AATAGTAGTCGGACATCAGGACGCCGTCCCAGCCCCAGACCCATTTGTCGTTCAGTGCGAACTGACCCTTGGTGTCGATGGCGCCGCGGAACTGGCGGTCGCCGGGCTGTCCGGCAAACGCTCCGGGATCGAGCTGGTCGATGCCGTAAGCGCGGATCTGGTAGGCGCCGTCGATCAGGCGCTGGCGGAATTCGCCCTGCAGCATGACGCCTTGCCGCGTCATGAAGCGGGGGGTGATGGTTGCGTCCATGTCGGGCGCGATCGCCCAGTAATAGGGCACCTCGACGCCGAAGCCGGTATTCGTCGTGCCCGGGAAGTAGCCGGGCATCAGGAAGCCGGACTTGCGCTTCACGGTCGGGTCGGGGGTCGAGAAGTAAGGCATGTAGGCGAGCGGCACGCCGAAGAATTCGAGCTGTGCCGTCTCGAAATACAGCATCTTCTCCTGCTGGTCGTGGATGATGCGCGCACCCTTGACCTGCCATAGCGGCGGCTTCTTCGGATCGTCCTTACACGGCGCGCAGGCCGTGTAGACGCCGTTCTCGAATACCGTGTAGTTGCCGCTGGAGCGGTCGGCGCGGCTCGCGGCCATGCGGGTCTGGTCGGCTGTATCCACGCGCAGCGAATCGACGAAACCGTCGCGGTAATCGTCGGAGAGATCCATGATCTCGGCATAGGTGATCTTGCCGTCGGCATCCGTCATGCGGATGTTGCCTTCGGCATGCAGCCGCTTGGTCTTCTGGTCGTAGATGACCCGGTCGGCCTCGACGCTGGTGCCGTTGTAGAACAGCTGGACGTTACCGACCGCGGAGACGCGCGAATTGTTGTAATCGTAGTCGACCTCGGTCGCCTGAACCAGCATCTGGTTGTCGTTGGCGGCCTTCGGCGGCTTCGGACGCGGCGGCAGCGGATTGTAGGTGAAGCTCTGGGCCTGGGCCGGCGCCACGACGGAAGCATCGATCAAGCCGCTGAGCGAGGCAGCCGCGACGACGGCAATCAGGAGCCTGCGGACGGACAAGCCGCACCCGTTCGCGCGCACCAACGTGCGCCGCGTCAAACGAGACACGAGCCCTCGGTGGACGGCAGTCACTATCCGTCCTCCTGATAGAGCAAGGCCAAAAAGCCGGTGAGGCCGCCCACCACAACGGGCAACCACGCCGCAGCGATCGGATGCATCAACTCAGCCTTGCTCAAATCCTCAGTTACTTTCGACAGAACGTAGAGCAGAAAGCCTGCGCCCACGCCACTCAAAACCATCTTCTGCACGCCGCCCATCCGGAAGAAGCGCAACGACACGGAGGCCGCGAGCATCACCATGGCTGCGAGCAAAAACGGCTGTGCCAGAAGCTTCTGATACTGGAGTCGGTATCCGGCTGTCGCGAAGCCCGAGCTTTCCGAGGAGCGGATGTAGCTCGGTAGTTGCCAAAAGGACACAGTCTCGGGAGTGGAAAAGCTGTTGCGGACCTGCGCCTCGGTCAACGTGGTCGGAATCTCCAGGCTGGCCTGGTCGATCGGGGGCGCATCCAGCGAGAAGCGGCGGACGCCCTTGAATACCCAGCGGCCGGCCTCGAGCGTCGCCTCGCGGGCCTCGACCCGCTCCTTGAAGTGCTGGTCCGGGTCGAACCGGAACAGCGTGAGCCCGGTGAGCCGGATGCCTTGCTGCTCGCTCCGCGCCGCATTGATGATGGTCTGGCCGTCGTTGGTCACCTGATTGAGCCAGAAGCCGGAGGCGTCCTGGATGCCGCCGCCCGGCGCAGAGCCGAACAGCTCGGCTTCCATGCGCTTGGACAGCTCGCGCAAATTGGCCGACATCGGATTGTAGGCGACGGTGGCGATCACCCCGATCAGCAGCGCGCTGCCGAGCGCCGGCGAGATGAACTGCCAGGCGGAGATGCCGGCAGCGCGCGCCACCACGAGCTCGAGCCGGCGGGAGAGCGCGAGATAGCAGGTCATGGCGCCGATCAGCATGCAGAACGGCGTCAGCTTCTCCAAGAGCTGCGGCACCCGGAACAGCGAGGTCTCGGCCACCATGATCGCGGAGGCGGATGCCAGCCCCGAGGTCTTGCGTACCATCTCGATGTAGTCGACCAGCACCAGCAGCAGGAAAATGCCGCCGAAGACGCCAAGCGCCGCGACCACGAAGCGGCCAGCGAAATAGCGCCCGAGTGTATTGGTGAGCATGCTCATGCGGTGGCCGGACGTCCGAACAGCCGCGCGATCCGTGCGTTCGACCTGTTGATGGCCTCCATCAGGCCGGGAGGCGGCTCGACCACGACACCGCCGATGATCATGGCCAGCCCGATGCCGATCGCGCCGACGACCATCGCGTATTGGACCAGCACCGCGCCCGGCGATTTCACCGCCATCACCGAGCAGGCGAAGCCGGCCATGCGCAGCCCGAACACCGCAAGGATCGAGGAGGCGATCGAGAAATTCCGGCTCTGGCGCGTGGTGCGAGGCGCCCCCAGGAACGCGAAGGTCAGCACGGCAAAGGCGAACGGATAGATCGGCGCCAGGATGCCGTCGTGCAGGGCCGAGCGGAACTGGCCGGGAATCTGCTTGTAGACGGGGTCGTTCTCTGACGGCGAGAACAGCTCCCACAGATAGCGCTCGCGGATGCCGAGGGTGACGTCGCGGCCCTGGTTGGAGAACTTCGACATGTCGAAGCCGTAGCGGCCGAACGCCACCAGGGCGGGATCGCGCTTGCCCGCTTCGAAGCGCTGGAGATTGCCGGTCTCCAGCACCAGGAACGAGCCGGTCTCGTTCTTCACGACCTCGCCGTGCTCGGCGACGATCGAGACGCGCTCGTTCGGATCGCGGCGGTCGTCAATGAAGATGCCGGCGAGGATGCCGCCGGGCAGGCGCTCGCGGATCCGGATCGTGAGGTTCCTGTCGAGCTGGGCGAAGCGGCCAGGCTGCAGGATGTTGGTGAGCACGTCGGCGGTGATCTCGGCGTCCCACTGCTTGATGCGCCGCATGCCGTCGGGGGCGAGATAGGCCGCGATGAACGCGACCAGCAGCGCCACCACGCAGGTGGCGTAGAAGAACGGGTAGAACAGCCGGAACGGCGAGAAGCCGGCGGCATTCATCACGATGATCTCGGAATCGGTCGCGAGCTTGTTCAGCGTGTGCGAGATCGCGATCATCAGCGCGATCGGCGAGATGATCAGGACCAGGGCCGGGATCACGAGGCTGGTGATGCCGAGGAAGGTGAGGATGGTCTGACCCTGGCTCGTCATCAGGTCGATGCCGCGCAACGCCTGCGTAATCCAGATCACGCCGGTGAGGCTGACCAGGACTAGCGCAAACGACGCCAGCGTCGTGCGGAAGATATACCTATCGATCGACCCCATGCGCGACCGCACGAATCCCCAGAAGTCCCCAATGTCGACCAGAATTCCGGCGGTCCGACCAATCCCCGTCAGGGGACCCCCAAGGTCGGCCAGCAGCTCTTCCGGCGGTTCATTTTCTCACTACCATCCCTTTGATCTGTCAACAAAATGGCTGCCCCGTGGCACCCTCAATATATGGTTAATATTTCGGTCGTTGTGGCCTCCCGGCCACGGCGGCGCTTGGCATCGGGCGGGCCGCTGGCCCATAGTGGGGGAGCCTCAGTGAATCGCCGTTCAGCTCCGGTTTCTGGCTGGAACTCCCGAACGACGAAAAGCCCCATGTTTTGGAGGAGTTATCCATGTCCGATGCCATCAAGGTCGGCTTCGTCCCGTTGTCTGCCGCCCCCCGTGGCATCGTGGTCGTGTTCTGCGACGATGGCCTGAAGCTCGGCCCGGCGACGACCAAGGCGCTCGGTGGCGCCGTCGACCTCGTGAAGCGCGCGGCGGCTGCCGCCGCCTTCAAAGGTAAAAGCGGGGCGGCGCTGGACATTCTGGCGCCCGATGGCGTGAAGGCGACCCGGCTGATCGTGATCGGCGCCGGCAAGGCGACTGGCCTGAAGGCGAACGATTTCCTCAAATTCGGCGGGGTCGCCGCGAGCAAGCTGCCCGCTGGCGCCAGCGCCATGACCATCATGGCGGAGCTGCCCGGCGGCGCCATGACGAGCGAGCAGGCGGTTGCGATCGCCTCCGGCTTTCGCTTACGCACCTACAAGTTCGACCGCTACAAGACCAAGAAGAAGGACGGCGAGGAGGGCGGCTCGCGTGCCGATGTCTCGCTTGCGGTAAGCGATGCCAGTGCTGCGAAGAAGGCGTTTGCCTCGGCCGGCCACGTCGTCGACGGCGTGATCATCGCGCGCGACCTCGTCAACGAGCCGCCGAACGTGCTTTTCCCCGAGGAATTCGCGCGAAGAGCCGGTCAGCTCCGCAAGCTCGGCGTCAAGGTCGAGGTGCTCGACGTCAAGGCGATGCAGAAGCTCGGCATGGGCGCGCTGCTTGGCGTCGGTCAGGGCTCAGCGCGGCCGAGCCGCACCGTGATCATGCGCTGGGACGGCGGCAAGAAAGGCGAGGCACCGGTCGCCTTCGTCGGCAAGGGCGTCTGCTTCGACACCGGCGGCATCTCGATCAAACCGGCCGGGAGCATGGAGGACATGAAGGGCGACATGGGAGGCGCGGCCTGTGTCGTCGGCCTGATGCATGCGCTCGCTGCGCGCAAGGCGAAGGTCAACGCGGTCGGCGCCATCGGCCTCGTCGAGAACATGCCCGATGGCAACGCGCAGCGGCCGGGCGACATCGTCACCTCGATGTCCGGTCAGACCATCGAGATCATCAATACAGACGCGGAGGGCCGCCTCGTGCTGGCCGACGTGCTCTGGTATGTCGCCAAGAAGGTGAAGCCGAAATTCATGGTGGATCTGGCGACGCTGACCGGCGCGATCATGGTCGCGCTCGGCACCGAGCATGCCGGCATGTTCTCCAACAATGACGAGCTGGCCGACCGGCTGCTCACGGCTGGCATCGAGAGCGGAGAGAAGGTCTGGCGGATGCCGCTCGGTCCCGAATACGACAAGCTGATCGATTCCCAGTTTGCCGACATGAAGAACACCGGCGGCCGTCATGGAGGCTCGATCACCGCAGCGCAGTTCCTGCAGCGCTTCGTCGACGGCACGCCCTGGGCGCATCTCGACATCGCCGGCACCGCCATGGGCGCGCCGAAAACCGATATCAACCAGAGCTGGGGAAGCGGCTACGGCGTCCGCCTGCTCGACCGCCTGGTCTCCGACCATTACGAGCGCAAATGACCCGACATGACTGAAGTGCTGTTCTACCATCTGCAAAACATGTCGGTGGAGAATGTGTTGCCGCCGCTTCTCGAGAAGTCGCTCGAGCGCGGCTGGCGCGTCGTGGTGCAGTCGACCTCGGAAGAGCGCGCCGATGCGCTCGACGCGCATTTGTGGACCTATCGCGACGATTCCTTCCTGCCGCACGCGACATGGCGGGTGAACGATGCCGCCGACCAGCCGATCGTGCTGGCGATCGAGGGCGGCAATCCCAACGGCGCCAATGTTCGCTTCCTGGTCGACAATGCCGCGCTGCCGGAGGACGCACAGGGCTATGAGCGCATGGTGCTGCTGTTCAACGGCGACGATCCGGATGCGCTTGCGCTCGCCCGCACGGCGTGGACGGATTGCAAGGCGCGCGGATTTGATGTCACCTATTGGCAGGCCGACGAGCGCGGCCGGTGGCAGAAGCGGAATTAGCTGCAATTAATGATAATTTGCACTTTTCGGGCGATGCTGGCTTCGGCCACCTTCGTGCCGCAAAGGGATGTTGGGACAATCGTTTAGGGCTGGTCCTTCACGCGGGGAATTAGTTTATCGTGCGACATCAAAAGCTTCCCGGCTCGCTCATGATTGCGTTGGCTGTCGTAGCACCGCTGGTTGCGGGCTGTTCGGGCGGGACCGATCTGTTGTCGAAGGACGCCGAATGGTTCCAGCGACCCGGCCGTCTCTTCATCAAGAACATCTCGATCGAATCGCCGCCGCTGACTCCGGATAAGCCCGTGGGACCCGAGGACCTCGTCAGCGCCGACGGCGCCTGTCCCGGCATGGCGCCGCCGCCCGGACCGGCCGATGCCAATGCCTCGACGACAGCACCCGCGCCGATCGGCGGCACCGTCGCGCTCGGCCATACCGAATGCGACGTGGTGCGCGGCATCGGCGCGCCCTCGACCGTCAATCTCTCCAACGATGCCGCCGGCCGCCGCGTTGCCGTCGTCACCTGGACCACCGGCCCGCGCGCCGGCATCTACACGTTCACTTCGGGGCGCCTGTCTTCGATCGAAGGCAATCCCGAGCCGCAGCCGGTGCCGAAGGCGACCAAGCCGAAGAAGAAGCACGCGTAAGTGGGCGAGCTTTCGGGACGGCTACGGCCGTCCCTTCATTGCATCTTCGAACGACAGGATCTGACCGCTCGCTCCCCGGAACGTGGTTTTCGCGGGCCAAATCTTCTCGATCTCACTGAGAAAATGGCGGGCGAGCGGTTTCCAGTCCACGTCTGGTTTGAGCGAATAGATGCTGAGCGTCATGCCTTCATCCGCGCGAGGCGAGTGCACTTCGGCGAGCCAAGGCTCATTGAGCAGGTTGATGCTAATCCCCGCCTCGTTGCACAGGTCCAGTGTGCGCCATGTGCTGCGTCCGTTTCGAAGCTGTTCGTCGCCGCGAATTGACAGCGCATGTGTGTGGCCAAAATCGGCGAACGTTCGCTCGAGCGTTCTCCAGTCTTCGGCAGGCACCTTCAAGTTTGCATAGACCTGCGGTCCGACGGACGTGCGCCCGTCTCTGAAGAGATTGTGGCAGCTTCTGTCCCTTACGACGACCGGCAGGATAAAGACGCCACACGTCAGAACGGCGGCAGCAGAGACGACACTCCACGATCGGCGGCCGGATCCGGACAATCGCATAGCAGCCCAAAAAGCGAGGCCCCCAACAAGGCCCAACAAGCCTGCCAGTCCCAGGGTGCGAACGTACTCAATCCAGAAAAAAGGGTTGGCACGCCATTGACGATCGTAGGCCTGCCGTCGGTCGAGGCGTTCTGGACACTGAGCATCGACACCAATGCCAATACGCCGAATGGCAGTGCCGCGACGACGAAGCCTCCGAGCGCGCAGATCGCAATGCCGACATGCGATCGCTTGCGGCGGACGAGAAGAAAGAGTGGAAGACCGAACAGCACGGCGTGGGCCGTTGCGACCATGAACGTCGTCATGGTCAGGTTCAGGAATTGCTGGATGGCGACGATGTTGACCGGCTCTTCGATCTGCACGCAAAGCGGAACGACGAACGCAATGGTCACGCCAAACGCGGCAAGTAGGGTTGCTCCCAACAGATGCAGATGCTGCTGAAGTCGCATGTCCGGCCGTCGCCCAGGGTTGTCGTGGTGCATCCCACAACTGACCAACCTAAAGCATGATGCGGAAAAGTGCGAAGCAGTTTCCGGAGCTCATGCGCAACCAACAACCCCAAGCGTGATGACGATTCAATATCTGGCCATCGTCAGCCCGGAGGGCTTTCTTTCGCGATATGCTGCCAGAACGCCTCCGCGGCCTGCGCCAGGCGCAGCTTCGGCCGGAATACGTGGATCTCGATCGGCACGTGCCATTCGGGCCCGCCCGCGGCGACGATCTCGCCGGAGGCGAGCTGATCGGCGATCAGGCTTTCCGGCAGCCACGCCATGCCGCGGCCGGCCTGGACCATCGTCACCAGCAGCTTTGCAAGGTGAGATGTGAAGGTTGGGCGCAGATGCGCGTCCAGCGGCGACGTCGCGCGCACCGCTTCGAGGATTCGTCCCATGCCCGATTCAGGGCGGAAGCTCAGGAAGGGGACCGGCGTGGCCGCCGTGCCAGGCAGCTTGAAACGCGGCTTGCGGCTTCGAGGCGACATCGGCACCGATGCTGGAACGAGCCTGTCGTCGCCGACATGGAGCGAGCGGAAATGCGACGGCGCCAGCGCCGTGGGTGCCGCCGGGTGATAATGGCAGAGCAGGAAATGTGCATCGCCCGCCAGCAATATCCGCTCGCAGGCCTCCATGTGATTGGCGACGAGCTGCACGTTCGGCACGAACAATAGCTTGGTCTCGATGCCGCGCAGCCAGTCGGGAAAGAAGGTCAGTGACAGCGCGTTGGTCGAGGCGAATTTCAGCACGTCGGACGCGCCGCGGGCCCGCTCCTGAGCGTCGAGCCGGCCGGCGGAGAGCCGGCGCAGGACGTCCTCGGCAGTCTCGCGAAAGCCCTCGCCGGCCGGTGTGAGATTGACGCTGTGGGTGGTGCGATCCAGCAGCGGCGCGCCGGTCCACACTTCGAGCGCCTGGATTCTGCGGCTCAGCGCCGGCTGGGAGCAGTTCCGCTGTTCTGCTGCCCGCGAGAAGCTGCGGGTGGTCGCCACCGCGATGAAATCGTGCAGCCAGTTGATCTCCATTGCACGGCCTCCTGATGTCTCAAACATTGCTTATGCATGATTTGCATAAAGATATCAGAACACGACATTGGATTTCCAGTGTCGCGGGCGGCACGGTGCAGCAAGTCTTCTCGGGGAGGAAAGCGCGATGGCCGCGCGCACGCTGTACGACAAGTTGGTCGACGCCCATGTGGTCCGCAATCTCGATGATAGCGGTCTCGTGTTGCTCTATGTCGACCGTACCGTGCTCAACGAATACACCAGTCCGCAAGCCTTCGCCGGGCTGCGCGCGGCCGGGCGCAAGGTCTGGAATCCGAAGGCCGCGCTGATGGTCGTCGACCACGTCAACCCGACCGCGGCTCAGCGCACCCGCGCGATGCCGGACCGAGGCGCGGCGCGGCAGGTCGATTACTTCGCCGAGAACGCCAGGGATTTCGGCATCGAATATTTCGACATCCTCGATCCGCGGCAGGGCATCGAGCATGTCGTCGCCCCCGAGCAGGGGCTCGTCATGCCGGGCATGGTGATCGCCGCCGGCGACAGCCACAGCACCGCCTATGGCGCGTTCGGCGCTCTCGGCTATGGCATCGGGACATCCGACATCGAGCACTATCTCGCGACGTCGACGGTACGCTATCGCCGCCTCAAGACGATGCGCATCCACCTGACCGGGGCGGCGCCGCTCGGCGTGACGCCCAAGGACATCGTGATGGAGGTGATCCGGCGGATCGGTGCCGATGGTGCGACCGGATACGCCGTGGAGTTCAGTGGTCCCGTCGTCTCAAACATGAGCGTCGAGGGCCGGATCGTGATGTCTATCATGATCGTCGAGGCGGGTGCGCGCGGCGTCGTGATCGCACCGGATCAAAAGGTGCTGGATTATCTGAAGGGACGTCCGCGGTCGCCGAAGGGCGAGATGTGGGAGCGGGCGGCCAGGAGCTGGCTGACCTTGGCTTCGGATTCCGACGCTCGGTTCGATCGCGAGGTCACGCTCGACGTTTCTGAAGTCGCGCCGGTCGTGACCTGGGGCACCAGTCCCGACCAGGCGATCGCCGTCACTGAGACCATTCCAGATCCTGGACAGCAGGCTGCGCCCGAGCGCCAGGCAGCGGCAAACCGCGCCTTGAACTATATGGGCCTCACGCCCGGCCTGCCCATTCAATCCGTTCCGATCGACTTCGCTTTCATCGGATCCTGCACGAATTCGCGCATCGAGGATCTGCGCGACGCGGCCGAGATCTTTCGCGGCCGCCGCGTTGCCGAGGGCGTGCGGGCGATCGTGGTGCCGGGTTCGACCCAGGTCAGGGCGCAGGCCGAGGCGGAAGGTCTCGCCAAGGTCTTCACCGACGCCGGCGTTGAATGGCGGCAATCCGGCTGCTCGATGTGCCTTGCGATGAACGACGATGTGCTCAGGCCGGGTGAACGCTGCGCGTCCTCGACCAACCGCAACTTCGAGGGCCGCCAGGGGCCGGGCGCGCGCACGCACCTGATGAGCCCGGCCATGGTGGCCGCGGCAGCCGTCACCGGACGCATCACGGATGTGCGTTCTCTGTTGAGAGGAGCACGCCAATGATGCCGTTCGATCAGGTCACGGGCGTGGCTGCGCCCATGATGGCGCCGAATGTCGACACGGACGTCATCATGCCCAAAATGTTTCTCAAGGGCGTGGATCGCAGCGGGCTCGGCGAGGGCGCCTTCAATCTGCTGCGCTTCAGCGACGGCAAGCCCAATCCGGGCTTCATCCTGAACCAGGACGGCTATCGCGAGGCCTGCTTTCTCGTGGTCGGCCCGAACTTCGGTTGCGGGTCGAGCCGCGAGCACGCGGTCTGGGGGCTTCAGCAGCTCGGCATTCGCGCGCTGATCGGCACCAGCTTTGCCGGCATCTTCAACGACAATTGCGCCAACAACGGTCTGCTCACGATTTCGCTCGATCCCGGCGTGGTGGCGGAGCTCGCTCAGGCCGTCGCCGACAGCTCGCGCAATGACGTCACGATCGACCTCGCCGCGCAGACGATCCGGTTCGATTGCGGTCGCCGCTCGATCGAGTTCGACATTGAGCCGGACAGGAAAGAGGCCTTCCTGACCGGCCGCGATTTCATCGCCTCCACGCTCGTCTTCGCCGACGACATACGCGCCTTCGAGGCGCGGCATCGGGCGGAGAACCCCTGGATCGTCTGAACTGCACGAAGCTGGCGCGGCTCGAATCCGCTCGCCACGAGAAACCATAAACAGCGGAGGGACCCTTGGTGGACACGACTTATCGCGCGGCTGAGGCGCCGCAGACCGCAGTTGCGACGAAGCTCGCCCGTCTCAGGATTGGCCCGTTGCCGGTCGGCATCTACGGCGCGGCGGCTCTCGTCTGCGTCACCGCAGTCTATTCCGGCAAGCTGCCGAACGACGTGATCGGTGGCCTTTCAGTCCTGATGCTGCTCGGCTTCCTGCTGGGCAAGCTCGGCCAAACCATTCCGGTGCTGAACCGGATCGGCGGCACGGCGATCCTCTGCCTGTTCGTGCCGTCGGCCCTGGTGAGCTACGGCTTGGTGCCGGATGCGGCCCTGAAGGCGGTCACGACCACGTTCCGCACCGCCAACTTTCAGTATTTCTTCATCGCCTGCCTCGTCGCAGGCTCGATCCTCGGCATGCCCTACCGGGTCCTGGTTCAGGGCTTCATTCGCATGTTCGTTCCGCTCCTGATCGGCACGATCGCGGCCGTCGCCGCAGGCATCGCCGTCGGGCTTCTGTTCGGCCATAGCCCGAAGGACACGTTCTTCTTTGTCATCATTCCCATCGTCGGCGGCGGTCTTGCCGAAGGTGTCCTGCCGCTGTCCATCGCCTATTCCGAGATGTTGCATCGGTCGCAAGCCGAGCTTGTCGCGCAGATGGTGCCGGCGGCGCTGCTCGGCAACGTCGTCGCGATCGTGAGCGCGGGCCTGCTGGCCCGTCTTGGCGAGATGAGGGCCGACCTCAATGGCAGAGGGATGCTGGTCAAGACCGGAGACGACGACATTCTCGGCGATGCGCGGCCGGACCGACCGATCGATCTCGGACTGCTCGGTGCCGGCATGGTGCTGTCGTGCGGCTTGTTCGTGCTCGGCATGATCCTTGCGCCGCTCACGGGCATCCCCGGACCGATCATGATGATCATCGCCGCGGTGGCATTGAAGCTCACCAAGTTGCTACCGGCCGAGATGGAGCTCGGCGCCTATCAGATCAACAAGTTCATGTCGACCAATCTTACCTTCGCGATCCTGGTGGCGATGGGGACCTTGCTGGTCTCGTGGCAGCAGCTCGTTGCCTCCTTCAATCCAGGCTACATCATGATCTGCACGGCCACGGTGCTGGCGATGATCGTGTCGGGATTTTTCGTCGGCAAGTGGCTGAACATGTATCCGGTCGAGGCGGCGATCGTGACCGCCTGCCACTCGGGCCTCGGGGGCACCGGCGACGTCGCCATTCTCGGCGCCGCGGACCGCATGGGCCTGATGGCGTTCGCCCAGATCGCCACCCGCGTCGGCGGCGCGATCATGATCGTGATCGCGACACTCTTGATGAAGTCGCTGTCCTGATACGGGCCGCGCTTTTCGCGCAGGACGAATGTTCCAGGGGAGAATTGCAATGCTCGAATTCGAACAGATTGAATCGGGCTCCGATCGATCGGAGACCGGGTTGACGCGCCGCCATCTGATGTCGATCGCGTTGACAACAGGTGCCCTCGGTTCGGCCATATTGGCGCCGGGCGCTTTCGCTCAGGAGAATAATGCCGTGACGACCAACACGCTGCAGAAGTTGCTGCCAGGGTTTCAACAGAAGCGCCTCAAGACCAGCGGCGCCGAAATCAATGCGCTCGTGAAAGGCGAGGGGCCGCCGCTGCTGTTGCTGCACGGGCACCCGCAAACATTGGCGTGCTGGCACAAGATCGCGCCCAAGCTCGCGGAGCGCTTTACCGTGGTGCTGACCGATCTGCGCGGGTATGGCGACTCCAGCAAGCCCGACGGCGGCACCGACCATATCGCATATTCCAAGCGGGAAATGGCGCGGGATCAGGTCGAAGCGATGCGCGCGCTCGGCTTTGACCGCTTCCAGGCTGTCGGCCATGATCGCGGCGGGCGCGTGCTGCATCGTCTGTTGCTTGATCATCCGGACGCCGTCTCCAGGGCGGTCATGCTCGACATCGCGCCGACCGCGACGATGTACGCCAAGGTGAACAAGGAGTTCGCCACGCGCTACATGTGGTGGTTCTTTCTCATCCAGCCGGCGCCGCTTCCGGAAACCCTGATCGGTAACAATCTGGAATTCTATCTTCAAACCCACATCAACAAGCAGAACAAGACACCGGGCGCCATCGATCCGGTTGCGCTCGAAGAGTATCGCCGCTGCTACACCCGCGAGACGCTGCACGCCGTGTGCGAAGATTATCGCGCCGCTGCCGGCATCGACCTGATCCACGATGAAGCGGATTCCGACAAGAGGATCGGTTGCCCGCTGCTCGTGCTCTGGGGTGCAAAGGGAGTCGTGGGGGCGAGCTACGACGTGCTTGACACATGGCGCGCCAAGGCAAGGGACGTGCGAGGCGGAAGCCTGCCCTGTGGCCATTATCTGCCGGAAGAGGCACCGGAGCTGCTCGTCGAGCAGCTCAACGCCTTCCTCGCCTAATTAGGCGGCGCGCGTCGGCGGCCCGGTCATGATCGTGATCGCGCCGCGCTTGTTGAAACTGCTTTCCCGATGGTCTTGCGACCAGGAATAGGCTCATATGGAGCCATAAGAACTCGGAGGAAAGTATGCGGTTCATTGCCCTCGTTTCGGCTCTGCTTCTGCCGCTCGGTGCGGCCGTCGCTCAGGACTATCCGACCAGGCCCATCACCATGCTGGTGCCGTTCGCCGCCGGCGGACCCACCGACACCATCGCGCGGCTCACGGCGGCCGGGATGGCGAAATCCCTGGGACAGCAGGTCATCGTCGAGAACGCGACCGGCGCCGGCGGCACCATCGGCACCACCCGCGCCGCGCGCGCCCAGCCGGACGGGTACACGCTGCTGATCCATCATGTCGGCATCTCGACCGCCGCGACGCTCTACCGCAATCTCAGCTATGACACCAAGACGGCCTTTGCGCCGATCGGGCTCGTGACCAACGCGCCGATGACGATCATCGCGCGTCCGGATTTTCCGGCCAACACGCTCAAGGAGCTGGTCGCCTACGCCCAGCAGCAGGGCGACAAACTGACCTATGCCAATGCCGGGCTCGGCGCGGCATCACATCTGTGCGGCATGCTGTTCATGACGGCGATCCAGAAGCAGCTCACCACGGTGCCCTATAAGGGCAACGGTCCCATCATGAACGACCTGCTGGGCAAGCAGATCGATCTCACCTGCGACCAGGCGACGAACACCACCGGACCGATCACGGCCAAGCAGGTCAAGGCCTATGCCATCACCACCAAGGAGCGGCTGAAGAGCCTGCCCGATCTGCCGACGGCCGACGAGGCCGGCCTCAAGGGTTTCGAGCTCGGCGTCTGGCACGGTATCTATGCGCCCAAGGGCACACCGCCGGCGGTCGTTCAGAAGCTGACGGCGGCGCTTCAGGCGGCACTCAAAGATCCCGCGCTGATCTCCCGGTTCAACGACATCAATACCGAGCCCGTCCCGCAGGACAAGGCAACGCCCGAGGCGTTAGGCGCGATGCTGACGAGTGAGATCGACCGCTGGGCGCCGATCATCAAGGCAGCCGGGCAATACGCGGATTGAGTTATCGGGGGCCCGCTGGGATTGCCAACCGAGCGGGTAAATGAGCAGCTCATTCAATAGCTCGCTCGCCGGTGTCCTAACACCGGTACTGTGCATGGGGTTGTTTTGCACGTTTTTGTTGGCGCGCCCTCGCGCCGGAAGCGTTAGCTGGCCGCCTCATCGAATTGCGCGCTCGCCTCCAGCCATTGCTCCTCGGCGCGGGCGAGCGCCTCGGCCGCATTGGCACGCGCCTTCGACAGTTGCGCGGCCTGCTTGGGATCGCGCGTAAAAATGTCGGGCAGGGCGAGCGCCGTGTCGATCTTGGCGATGATCTCGCCGACGCGGGCGATCTCGGCTTCGGCTTCCGCGATGCGCTTCTTCAGCGAGCCGCGATTGTCCGACTTCGGGCGCTGCGGCTTTTCGCTTGGCGCACTTCGCTCGCGTGGCGCGGCGTCTGCGTTGCGTGCTGACAGCACCAGGCGGCGGTACTCGTCGAGATCGCCGTCGTAATTGGTCACGGTGCGGTCGGCGACGATCCAGAGCCGCTCGGCGCAGGCCTCGATCAGATAGCGGTCGTGCGAGACCATGATGACCGCGCCGGGAAACTCGTTGATCGCTTCCGCAAGCGCGCCGCGGCTGTCGATGTCGAGATGGTTGGTCGGCTCGTCGAGGATGATCATGTTGGGGCCGAAGAAGGTCGCAAGCCCCAGGAGCAGCCGCGCCTTCTCGCCGCCTGACAATTTGCCGGCCTTGGTGTCGGCGGCTTTGCCGGAGAAGCCGATCGCGCCGGCGCGGGCGCGCACTTTCGCTTCGGGCGCATCGCCCATCAGCTTGCGGACGTGGTCGTAGGCGGAGGCGTCCTCGTTGAGCTCGTCGAGCTGGTGCTGCGCGAAATAGGCGATCGACAGCTTGTCCGCGCAGGTCACCTTGCCCGAGAAGGGCGCGAGGCGTCCCGCGAGCAGTTTGACCAGCGTGGACTTGCCGTTGCCGTTGGCGCCGAGAAGCGCGATGCGGTCATCGTTGTCGATGCGCAGGGTGACGCGATTGAGCACGGGGCTGGCCGGATCGTAGCCGACCGCGGCGTTGTCGACGGCGATGATCGGCGGCGAGAGGATCTTCTCCGGTGCGGGAAAGCTGATCTCGCGCACATCCTCGGTGACCAGCGCCGTGATCGGCTTCAGCCGCTCCAGCATCTTGACGCGGGATTGCGCCTGGCGCGCCTTGGAAGCCTTGGCCTTGAACCGATCAACGAAAGCCTGCAGGCGGGCGCGCTCGGCCTCTTGTCGCTTGACAGCCTTGGCGTCGAGCAGCTCGCGCGCGGCGCGCTGCTCCTCGAACGAGGAGTAGGTGCCCTTGTAGAGCGTGAGCTTGCCGCGCTCCAAATGCAGGATCTGGTCGACCGAGCTTTCCAGGAGGTCGCGGTCGTGGCTGATCACGATCACCGTGCGCGGATAATGCGCGAGGTGATCCTCCAGCCACAGCGTGCCTTCGAGGTCGAGATAGTTGGTGGGCTCGTCGAGCAGCAGAAGATCAGGGGCCGCGAACAGCGTCGCAGCGAGCGCGACGCGCATGCGCCAGCCGCCGGAGAATTCGGCGCAGGGGCGCAGCTGATCGGCGGCGGAGAAGCCGAGGCCGGACAGGATCGCGGCGGCGCGGCTCGGTGCCGAATGCGCGTCGATGTCCACGAGCCGGGTCTGGATCTCGGCGATCCGGTGCGGATCGGTCGCGTGCTCGGCCTCAGTGAGCAGCGCGTCGCGCTCGAGGTCGGCCTTGAGCACGACCGAGATCAGGCTTTCGGGGCCGTTCGGCGCTTCTTGCGCGAGGCTGCCGATGCGCCAGCGCGGCGGCAGGGTCACGGAGCCGTGCTCGGCCGCGAGCTCGCCGCGGATCACCTTGAATAGCGTCGACTTGCCGGTGCCGTTGCGTCCGACCAGGCCGACGCGTGATCCCGGCGTGATCTGCACGGAACTCTGGTCGATCAAGAGGCGTCCGGCGAGGCGGATGGAGAGGTCGGAGATAGCAAGCATGCGGCCTTGTCACCGCAAGGCGCGTCGAACGCAACCCGCTTTTTCGTCAATGCGGCTCGCGCTCGCGCCGCTGCAGCTCGTTCAGGAGCTGCTCAAGATGTGTCGGGAGACGAGGTTCGGGCCGGAGGCTCTGCTGGAGCCGCTCGCCCACGGCATCGCAAATCGAGCGGCTGGTGCGCCGGTCGATCTGTACGCTGTCATCGGCAAAGGGCCCAGCCATCGCAAGGTTCCGTGTTTTGAAAGTAAGGACACGGTACCAAGTCATTGCCGGCGAAATGGTTTCGCTGACCTTGGGGAATGCCGGGCATTCTCGTGAAAATTGTATTAATGGCGTCTTATTTACTCAAGGCAAAGCCCCGGCGAGGGGAGCGCCGGGGCTTCTCTTGGAAGGTACCTGGGGGGCTTAGGTACCCTCATGAAGGTGCTGACGGGCTCAGTAGCAGCGGTTGATCAGGCGCCAGCGGGGTCCCCAGGGGGTCGGGACCAGCCGGCGCACATAGCAGCCGCCATAACCGTAGGAGACGGGGGCGCCGAAATAGAAGCGCGGTCCACCCCAACCGTAGCCATGGTGCCAGCCGCCGCCATGCCAGCCCCAACCGCCATGCCAGTGAGCGGATGCAGAGGTTGGCGCCAGCGCGGCACCCAGCGCGACCGCGGCGACTGCGGCAAGCGAAAGTTTCCTCAACATGGTGATCTCCTAAAGACTGCCGGCGCGGGGTGATCCGCGTCGATGGAAAGGCCGCCGAAACGGTCCGCCTGATGATCAAGCTTCGGTTTCGATGGACCCACCTTACGCCGGCGAAGCTGAACCGAACCCTGACGGCGGTTTCAGATTGGGTTCATCTGGGTGAAATTGTTGTCATCCAAGCTGGAATGGGGGAGCCCGTCCCTGCGGCGAAGCGCCTGTGAGGCTGTTTCGGCGGTCGCTTGCCGTCCGGCAATGGCGCCGATATAAGCCCCGCAACTCGACAACCACCCGCTTTCTTCCCAAGGACAAGATTATGGCCATCGAACGCACTTTCTCGATCATCAAGCCCGACGCGACCGAGCGTAACCTGACCGGCGCGGTCAACGCCGTGATCGAGAAAGCGGGCTTGCGCATCGTGGCGCAGAAGCGCATCCGCATGACCAAGGAGCAGGCCGAGACCTTCTATGCCGTCCACAAGGCGCGCCCCTTCTTCGGCGAGCTCGTGGCGTTCATGACTTCCGGCCCGGTCGTGGTTCAGGTTCTGGAAGGCGAGGGTGCGATCGCCAAGTACCGCGAGGTGATGGGCGCGACCGATCCGTCTAAGGCGGCCGAGGGTACCGTGCGCAAGCTCTACGCCAAGTCGATCGGCGAAAACTCGGTGCACGGTTCGGATGCGCCGGAGGCCGCCGCGATCGAGATCGCGCAGTTCTTCTCGGGCAACGAGATCGTCGGCTGATCCAGCCGGCAGGTTAGAGGCGACGGGCGAAAGGACTCATTGTGGACTGGCTCTGGCAGATCTTCGATCCCGCTACGATCGGGGCATTCTTCACCCAGTTCCGCAACGAGATGGCTGCGCCGACCTTCTGGATCGCGGTCGGCAAGATCATCTGGATCAACATCCTGCTCTCCGGCGACAATGCGCTGGTGATCGCGCTCGCCTGCCGCGGCCTCAATCCGCGGCACCGGCTCTGGGGTATGATCTTCGGTGCCGGCGCAGCCGTGATGCTGCGAATCATATTCACCGGCATCGTCGCGACCCTGATGGAGCTGCCGTATCTCAAGCTCGTCGGTGGCCTCGCGCTGATCGTGATCGCGGCCAAGCTCCTGGTGCCGGAAAACGAGGACGAGGACGACGTCGAGTCCGCCTCGCATCTGTGGCAGGCCGTGCAGATCGTCGTGGTCGCCGACATCGTCATGAGTCTCGACAACGTCATTGCGGTCGCTGCCGCGGCCAATGGCAGCGTGCCGCTCTTGATCCTCGGCCTCGCCATCAGCGTGCCGCTGATCGTCGCCGGCGCGGCGCTGATCATGGCGCTGCTCGCAAAGCTGCCGGTGCTGGTCTGGGCCGGCGCGGCGCTGCTCGGCTGGATCGCGGGCGAGGTGATCGCGACCGACCCTGGCGTCGCGCCGAGGCTACATACACTGTTTGACGGCCCGCTCGGTACCTCGCTCGACAGCATGCTCGGCGTGCTACGTATCCCGCCGCAGTTCGGCCATGGCGGCGGAGGCGGCGAATATCTCTGCGCCGTGCTTGGCGTGGTGGTCGTGCTGGTGGTCGGCTCCATCTGGCGCCGACGCAGCCTGATCCAGGCAGCGCTGGAATCCTCCGAGAGCCACGCCAAAGCCTCGGCGGAGTGACCTTGAAGCGCTAATCGGTATGGCCTTCCTCTCCAGCGATGAGAGGCGAGCACGTCGCTGAGACGCTCGCCTCGTTGGCAGAACACGAGCGATCGCCGGCATGGGCTCGGCGCAAAAGCCGAAGTCTCCCATCATTGCGTTCGTATAACCGCGCGCCTCGCGCGTCGCGGGATCTTCGCGTTGCGCGGTCGTGCGCGTGGGCGTTGCGTAGAGGGCCCCCTTGCGCAACCACTAGGCGATTTAGACATTGTCTTATTATAAACTACTGAAAACAAAGGGTTCCTTCGTTGACTCGACGAAGGCTCCCACGGCACGTCGCTCCGACGTTCATGTTCATGAAATCGGAAGCTGGTGCGATGTCGTCGAAAGTGATTTGCCGTCCTGTTGCTGTTCTTGCCGCTCGCATCAAAACACTTTTGACGGGCGCCAGCCCGAGAGCCTTTGCGGTCTCCGTGGCCTCCATCGCCTTGGTTTGCGACGGCGTCCTGCACGGCACCAGTGCGCAGAGCGCTGTGACGGGGACGCAGCAGGGCGCTACGTTGCCGGCGGTGACCGTCACTGCAGACGCGCCGAAGCCGCGCGCACGTCCGCGATCCAACCCCAGCCGAAGGGCGGGTCGTCAAACTGCGCCCGCAAGTGAGCGGGCCAAGATGCAGGCGGAAGCCGCCCCCGGTGCCGCGAAGCGTGGCGCACTCCCTCCGTCCTACGCAGGCGGACAGGTTGCGCGGGGAGGCCAGGTCGGCTTGCTGGGCAACAAGGATTTCATGGATACGCCGTTCAACATCACGAGCTACACGGCGAAGAAGATCGAAGATCAACAGGCCGTCACGGTCGCCGACGTCGTCAGCAACGATCCATCGGTGCGGTTCACCGGCCAGACCGGCGGCATCCTCGACTCCTTCTTCATTCGTGGCTTTCCGATCGGCGAGGGTAATGTCGGAGAAATTGCCTTCAACGGTGTCTATGGCGTTGCGCCGAACTACCGTGTCTTCACCGACTACGTCGAGCGCATCGAAATCATCAAAGGCCCGACCGCGCTGCTTTACGGGATGGCGCCGAACAGCAGCGTCGGCGGCACCATCAACATCGTTCCGAAGCGTGCAGGGGATGTCGACCTCACGCGGGTCACGACCGACTACGCGACGGGCTCCCAGCTCGGCACCCATGTCGACGTGAGCCGACGGTTCGGCGAGAACCGCGAGTTCGGCATTCGCGTCAATGGCAGCTATCACAATGGCGATACGCCGCTGGATAACCAGACCCGGGAGGCGCATGTCGGCTCCGCGGCGTTCGACTACCGCGGCGAGAAATTCAGAGCTTCGCTCGACTTCATCGATCAGGAAGAAAAGTTCGATGCGCCCACAAGGCCGTTCCTGGTCGCAACAGGCGTGGCCGTCCCGACCGCGCCGGTCGGACGGCGCAACGTCACACAGGCTTGGGAATGGGCCAAGGTTCACGACAACTCCCTGCTGGCACGCGCCGAATATGATGTGACTGACTCGGTGACGGTGTTCGCCGACGGCGGTGGCGGCAGGACCCAGGTCGATCGCCTGTTTGGCACGCCGACGATCCTGAACGCAGCGGGCAACACCACGTCGACGCCGGGTCACTTCAAATTCGATATCGACAGGAACGTGGCCGATGCCGGCGTGCGTGCCCGGTTCGAAACAGCCGCGATCAGTCACGCGGTGACCTTTCAAGGCAGCTACTACACGGATCAGATCTCGAGGGGCTCTGTGTCCGGAACGCCGGTATTGTCCAACATCTATGCGCCGATCGCCCGTCCCGAGCAGCTCGTCCCGGCGCCCGCGACCGTCCCGAGGCTGTCGGACACTGAATTGACCGGC
This sequence comes from Bradyrhizobium sp. LMG 9283, assembly GCF_045571415.1. Taxonomy (NCBI): domain Bacteria; kingdom Pseudomonadati; phylum Pseudomonadota; class Alphaproteobacteria; order Hyphomicrobiales; family Nitrobacteraceae; genus Bradyrhizobium; species Bradyrhizobium sp. LMG 9283. Next base: position 5,042,623 of record NZ_CP120691.1, on the reverse strand, counting down.
CTTGCGCTGGCCGACACGTTGTCAGTGTTCCAGGATCGTCTTCAGCTGACCGTTGGTGTCAGGCAACAGGGCGTCAAGTCGAACAACTACAACACCACGACGGGGGCCGTCACTTCCGCCTACGACCAAACGGCGTTCACGCCGATGGTTGGCGTCGTCGTCAAGCCCTGGAGCAACGTTTCGCTGTACGCCAACTACATCGAAGGGCTGAGCAAAGGCGACGTCGCACCGGCGACCGCGAGCAATCAAGGAGAGGTCCTTGCGCCGTATTTCAGCAAGCAGAAGGAAGCAGGCGTCAAGGTCGATTTCGGCATGCTCGCCACCACGATCAGCCTGTTCGAGATCACCAAGCCGTCGGGACAGCTGGGTGCCGATAAGGTCTTCCGGGCCGACGCCGAGCAGCGCAATCGCGGCGTGGAATTCACCGTGTTTGGAGAAGTGCAGCCGGGCATTCGCGTGCTTGGCGGCGTGACGTTGATCGACGCAGAGCTGACAAAGACGAGCACGCCAGCCAATCTTGGCAGGACGCCGATCGGCGTGCCTCAGGTGCAGGCCAATCTGTCGGCTGAATGGGACACCCCGTTCGCGCCCGGACTGACGCTGGTCGCCAACACTATCTATACGGGACATCAATATCTGGATGGAGCAAATGCGCAGGTCATTCCGGCCTGGACCCGGCTCGATCTCGGCGCGCGCTACAACACGCGCATCAACAACCGTCCCGTCACGCTTCGCGCTCTGGTCCAGAACGTGTTCGATACCAATTACTGGGCTGGCGTGGCGAGCTTCTCCGCAGTGGCGCAAGGCGCGCCGCGAACCCTGCTCTTGTCGATGTCGACGGATTTCTGAGCGGAGAGCCCAGCTCGTCTAACGCCTCACGATAGACCCAGAACGGCCAACCAGCCGGGCAAGCTGCTTGAAGCGGCTACCGACGCGGTCGGCGACGAGGTCGCCGAGCCGGTGCTCGAACACCAGCATCAATTTGCGGCTCTGGCTGCGGAAATGCGTGGCGGGCAGGACGCCCGGACGCGCCGCCGAGATCAGGTGCGCGACGCGAAACGCAGCGCCCAGCAGGCGTGCGCGTTCGAGCTGGGCCGGTGTCAGCAGCTCCTGCGTGGTGGCCGGTGGCTGGTTCTCCTCGCTGAGGCCTGCATAGCGATAGAACACCGATAGTCCGACGAAGGCGCGCTCGGTGTGGGTGATCGCACCGAAATTGCCGTTGACGACGAGGCTCAGCGTCTGCTCGCCGCGATGGTCGGGATGCACGCGCCAGCCGATGTCGGAGAGCAGGCACGCGGTGTGGCGGAGGCGACGGTCCTCTTCAGTCTCGCGCACCTTGACCACGCGCACCAGGCGGTCGGTCCAGGCGATCAGCTCGCGGGCGTGTTTCGCCGAGCGTGACAGCAACTGGTTCAGCTCCTCGGCCGCGCAGATCAGCCCGTCCTTGTTGCGCTCGGACTCCGATAGCTTCTCGTGCAACAGGCCTTCGCGCACGCCGAAGGTCGAGAACACGATCGTCTTGGGTTTGGCGACGCGGATGATGTGCTCGAGCACCAGCGCTGCATAGGTGAGGAGCGGGCGCCGCGCATCGGCGACGATCTCGATGTCGGCAAGCATGTCGGCGGCAGCGAGGCGCCGGAGGCGGCGCGAGAAGTCGAGCGCCTCGGCGGCCGAAATCGAATAGCCGTGCATCACCTGGAGCGGATAGCCGCTCTGGATGATGTGGATGCGCGCGAGCGCGCGCCAGGTGCCGCCGACGGCATAAAAGGTGCGGCCGCGGCCTGCTGTGAGTTGCGGCACCTCGTCGAGCTCCTCGCGCACGATGCGATCGGCGCGCTTGAGCGATTTGTGCGCGAGGTCCTGGAGCGCGAGTCCGCCGAGCGGCAGCGTCACGCCGCTGCGTACGGCGTTCTTGCGTACGTCGATCAGCTCGAGCGAGCCGCCGCCGAGGTCGCCGACGATGCCGTCGGGAATGTGGATGCCGGAGATCACGCCGAGCGCCGACAGCCGCGCCTCACGCGGACCCGACAGGATCTCGATCGTCACCGCGCAAATGCGCTCGGCCCTGGCGATGAAGTCGGGGCCATTGGAGGCGTCGCGGCAGGCCGCGGTCGCAATCGCGAACACGCGCCCGACCTGCATCACGCGGCACAATGCGCGGAAGCGCTTGAGCGAGGTCAGCGCCTTGTCGACGGCATCGGGGGCGAGCAGACCCGTGCTCTGCACCTCGCGTCCGAGGCCGCACAGCGTCTTCTCGTTGAAGATGGGGATGAGGCTCCGCGACAGTCCCTCATAGACGACGAGACGGACCGAGTTGGAGCCGATGTCGATAACCGCGACGCTCGAGCCGCGCTTGCGCGGCCGCTTCACGTCGCAGGTCCCGAATCAGGATTGATGGCGTTCGTTCCGGCGCGTGAGACGACGCGGCGAGGATTCCTTGAGCGACTTTCCACGGCCAGACAGACTCGGATTTGTCATGAAGTAGTTGTGGACGTTGAAAGGCTCCTCGCCTTTCGCGGCCTTCATACGCGTTGAAGACCCATCCGGCAACAACTGCCAGCTCTGCTCATTGTCCTTCAAGTTCGCGACCATGATCTGTTCGAGAACCTGCTGATGCACCGTGGGATTTTGCAGCGGACACAGCACCTCGACGCGGCGGTCGAGGTTGCGCGGCATCATGTCGGCGGAGGAGATATACACAGCCGCTTTCGCGCTCGGCAGGCCTTGGCCCATGCCGAAGCAGTAGATTCGGCCATGTTCCAGGAAACGTCCGATGATCGATTTGACGCGGATGTTCTCCGAGAGGCCGGGGATGCCGGGCCGGAGGCAGCAGATCCCGCGCACCACGAGCTCGACCTGCACGCCCGCCTGGGAGGCCTCGTAGAGCGCGTCGATGATGTCGGGGTCGACCAGCGCGTTCATCTTCATCCAGACTGCGCCGGGCCGGCCGTGCCGCGCATGCGCGGTCTCGCTTTGAATGTGCTCGATGATGCGTTTGCGCAAGGTCAGTGGCGACACTGCCATCTTTTCCAGATCGCTGGGCGCGGCATAGCCGGTGATGAAATTGAACACGCGCGCGGCATCGCGGCCGATGGTCGGATCGGAGGTGAAGTAGGAGAGGTCGGTGTAGATGCGCGCGGTGACCGGGTGGTAGTTGCCGGTGCCGGTATGGACGTAAGTCGTCAGGCTGCCGCCCTCGCGGCGCACGACCATCGAGAGTTTGGCGTGCGTCTTCAATTCGAGGAAGCCGTAGACGACCTGCACGCCGGCGCGCTCGAGGTCGCGCGCCCAGCGGATGTTGGCTTCCTCGTCGAAGCGCGCCTTGAGCTCGATCAACGCGGTGACGGACTTGCCGGCCTCGGCGGCCTCCGCCAGCGCGCGCACGATCGGCGAGTTGTTGGAGGTGCGGTAGAGCGTCTGCTTGATCGCGACGACGTCAGGATCGCGCGCGGCCTGCTGCAGGAACTGCACGACGACGTCGAAGGATTCATAGGGATGGTGGACGATCAGGTCCTTCTGCCGGATCGCGGCAAAGATGTCGCCGCCATGCTCGCGCACGCGCTCCGGATGGCGCGGCACGTAGGGGGTGAATTCGAGATCGGGCCGGTCGAGGCGGGTGAGCTGCGAGAGCTCGTTCATGGCCTGCACGCCGTCAACCAGGAAGACCTCGTCGTCGGCAGCCGAAAGCGCATGCTGCACGAAGCTGCGCAACTGCTCCGGCATCTTGGCGTCGATCTCGAGCCGGATCACCGATCCGCGGCGGCGCCGCTTGAGCGCGGTCTCGAACAGGCGGACAAGGTCTTCGGCCTCTTCCTCGATTTCGAGCTCGGAGTCGCGGATGATGCGGAAGGCGCCCTGGCCGTGCAGATTGTAGCCGGGGAACAGGCGGTTGATGAACAGGGCGGTGGCCTGCTCCAGCGAGATCAGCCGCACCGTGCCTTCGGCCGGCAGGCGGATGAAGCGGTCGATCTTGCCCGGCATGCGGATCAGCGCGTTCATTTGCTTGCCGTCGGCGGCGCGCGTGAGCTGGAGCGCTATGGTGAAGCCGAGGCTCGGAATGAACGGGAAGGGGTGGGCGGGATCGATCGCGAGCGGCGTCAGCAGCGGGAACACATTGTTGAGGAAGTAGTCCTCGATCCAGGCCCGCTCCGCCTTGGTGACGTCCCTGCCGTCGACCAGCACGATGCCGACCTCGGCCAGCGTAACGCGCAGATCGCGCCAGATCGCCTGCTGGTCGGAGGCGAGCTGGGAGACGGTGCGGTTAATCAGCGCGAGCTGCTCCGACGGCGTCAGGCCATCTGGACTGCGCTCGGCAATGCCCTCGCGCACCTGGGCCTTGATGCCAGCGACGCGGACCATGAAGAACTCGTCGAGGTTATTCGCGGAAATCGACAGGAATCTCACCCGCTCCAGCACGGGGTGGCTGGGATTGACCGATTCCTCCAGGACGCGGCGGTTGAAATGCAGCCAGGACAGCTCGCGGTTGATGAACCGTTCAGGGCTGGATGCGATCGCCGGCAAACCCTCGATTTCCGGGACTTTCTCTTTGATTTCAACAGCTTGCGCAGAGTCCATCAGAAGTCGGTCCATCTAGTTCGCCCCCATTGCGACTTACGCGCAAAATCGGCGGGAGCATGTGTTAGAGCGATGACGTTTCGATGACATTGATGTTCCGCCGCTGCGCCGCGTCAAGGCGGGTTTCAGGCCGCTTTGGGAGACCGCGAGCCGGTCAGGCGTCTCGGAGCAACTCAGCGGCCAGCGCCCGGGTGACGGGGCGGCCGAGCCGCAGGGCTTCGCTGTCGAGCAGTTCCACGGCCTGCCGGGCGGCGGCCGAGGACCGCTCCAGGCGGGTGGCGAGGTAGCCGACCACGCTCTCGTCGACGGTGAGCTGGCGGTCGGCGCAGAACTTGACGATCAGGCCGCGGAAGAGCTGGTCGTCGGGGGGCTGCAGCGCGACCACCGGAACGGCCCGCAGACGCGAGCGCAAGTCGCGAAGCTCGATCTCGAGCGCGGCCGGCGCCTCGCGTCCGGTGAAGAGGACGCAGGCACCGTCCTCGCGGGCGAGGTTCATCAGGTGAAACAGGGCGCGCTCGTCAAAATCCCTTGTCTTGAGATCCTCGACCACCAGGGCGCCGGTGGCGAGCGCGCCCGGAACGCCTGCGGCAGTGAGTGCATTGGCGGTGGTCGAACGGGCGCCTGATACTTCGGCCCAGATCGCGGCGAGATGGCTCTTGCCGCTTCCTTCCGGCCCGGCCAGCCACATGATCCGGTTCGGCCATTCCGGCCAGCTGTCGATCAGGCCGAGACCGGCCGCATTGGCCGGGCCTTCGAGGAAATTGTCCCGGCTGAGGCTCTCCGCATGCGGAAGTGAAAACGCCAATTGTCGGGGATGAACGCGGCCTGCCACGCTTGCTTTGCTCCATGCCGGCACGCCGGCCCGTCTGAAGAGGTTCGACTTGATCGTGCGGGACTTGGCCTTTTGCCAGGCCGTATCCTCACTTCATTTGGCCTCGATCGTGCTCATGTGCTTTAGCCACTCGACGAGATAGAGCGACACGGAGGAGAGCGTGAAGACCGTGACGAGGCCCATCAGGATGATATCATAAGGTGCCGGCTTGAAGCCGAAGGCAAGCGCCGCCAACACCAAGGCCGCGAACGCCACCTGTGCCACGGTGTTGAGCTTGGACACCTTCGACGGCTTCATCTTGACCGGCCGGTCGAACAACCAGGATACGATCACGGCGGCAACGATCATGATGTCGCGCGAGACCACCAGGATCACGATCCAGCGCGGGATCGCGCCCCAGATGCCGAGCGCCATGTAGATCGAGACCAGCAGCGCCTTGTCCGCGAGCGGATCGAGTAGGGCGCCGAGTTCGCTGGTCATGTTGAAGCGCTTGGCCAAGAAGCCGTCCACGGCATCGCTGATGCCGGCGATCAGGAAGACGGCGAACGCCACCTCCATTTGGCTCGACACGATGGCCCAGACGATGATCGGGACCAGCATGATGCGGCCCAGGGTAATGATGTTCGGAATACTCACGAAAGCGCTTCCCGGCACCCGGTCTGACCTCGATCCGGCCCCTCAGGAGGCTGAACCGGTTGATATCTCTACATAGTATAGGGAGGAGCGCCATGCGAGCCATTGCGCGTCCCCGGAATTCGACGTAACCAGCCGCGAACCCACTGGAAATCGGGCATGACCGACCGCAAAAACGGCCTCACTTACGCCGATTCAGGCGTCGATATCGACGCGGGCAACCGATTGGTCGACCTGATCAAGCCGATGGTGCGCGCCACCGCACGGCCGGGCGCGGATGCCGAGATCGGCGGCTTCGGCGGTCTGTTCGACCTCAAGGCGGCCGGTTTCAAGGACCCGGTCCTCGTGGCCGCGACCGACGGTGTCGGCACCAAGGTCAAGATCGCGATCGAGACCGGTCTGCATGGCGGCATTGGCATCGACCTCGTGGCCATGAGCGTCAACGACCTCGTTGTGCAGGGCGCCGAGCCGCTGTTTTTCCTGGATTATTTCGCCTGCGGCAAGCTCGACCCCGAGGCCACCGCCGCGATCGTCGCAGGCGTTGCGGAGGGCTGCCGCGAGTCCGGCTGCGCCCTGATCGGCGGGGAGACCGCCGAGATGCCTGGCCTCTACAAGGACGGCGACTACGACCTCGGCGGCTTTGCCGTCGGCGCCGCCGAGCGGGGCACGCTGCTGCCGCGCCAGGACATCGCGGCGGGTGACGCCGTGATCGGTCTTGCCTCGTCGGGCGTGCATTCCAACGGCTTCTCGCTGGTGCGCAAGATCGTGGAACAATCCGGTCTCGGCTTCTCGGCGCAGGCGCCGTTCGCGCCCGTGATGACGCTCGGCGGCGCGCTGCTGACGCCGACGCGCCTCTACGTCAAATCCTGCCTGCGCGCGATCCGCGAGACCGGCGCGGTGAAGGGGCTCGCTCACATCACTGGCGGCGGCTTCACCGACAACATCCCGCGCGTCCTGCCCAAGCATCTCGGCGTCGGCATTGATCTCACCCGCCTGCCGGTGCTGCCGGTGTTCAAATGGCTGGCCGCGCAGGCCGGCATCGCCGAGCTGGAAATGCTGCGCACATTCAACTGCGGCATCGGGATGATTGCGATCGTCGAGCCTGACAAGGTCGACAAGGTCGTCGAGGTCTTCACCGACGCCGGCGAGACCGTGGCGCAACTCGGCACCGTGATCCCGGCCGACGGCGAGCACCGCGTCGTCTATAACGGCCGCCTCGATCTGGCGCTATGATGAGGCGCCGCGTCGCCATCCTGATCTCCGGGCGCGGCTCCAACATGGCCGCGCTGATCAGGGCCGCCGCCGCTCCGGATTTCCCGGCGGAGATATCGCTCGTCATTTCCAATAAGGCCGATGCGCTCGGACTCGAACGTGCCCGGGCGAGCGGCGTGAAGACCGAGGTGATCGAGAGCAAGCCGTTCGGCAAGGATCGCGCCGGTTTCGAGAAGGTGCTGCAGGCCGCGCTCGACGAGCACGGCATCGAGCTGATCTGTCTCGGCGGCTTCATGCGCCTGTTCACGGCTGAGTTCACCAAGGCCTGGTACGGGCGGATGCTCAACATCCATCCCTCGCTGCTGCCGTCGTTCCCCGGCCTCGATCCGCACGGCCAGGCCCTGCGCGCCGGGGTGAAACTGTCCGGCGCGACGGTGCACTTCGTCATCCCCGAGACCGATGCCGGGCCGATCGTGATGCAGGGCGCGGTTCCCGTCAGCGACCACGATACAGCGGATACGCTGTCGGAGCGCATCCTCGAAGTCGAGCATCGCATCTATCCAGAAGCGCTGCGGCTGCTGGCGACCGGCAAGGTGCGGATCGAGGGCGACGTGTGCAGGACCGCGGGCAGCGCGGCATCGGAGAATTTTTTGGTTGCGCCGGTGGTGGATTGAAGCGCCGTCGCGTCTGGGGCCCAAACAAAATCCCCCGGCAGCGCCGGGGGCAACGTCATGATCTCTCGCGTGCCGTGAGAGACATCAGGAGATCTTGAGGTTCTCTGCGGATGTCTTGCCGCGGTTCTCCACGAGGTCGAATTCAACCACCTGGTTCTCATTGAGGGTGGAGAGTCCGGCGCGCTCGACGGCGGAGATGTGGACGAACACGTCCTTGTCGCCGCCGTTCGGCTTGATGAACCCATAGCCCTTGGTCGGGTTGAACCATTTGACGGTGCCCTTTTGCGGCATCTCTCGTCTCCTCCACTAGGTATAAAAAAGACGCGGCCGCTTTTTCGCGTGCCACGCCACAAACGGGCCTCCGGAAGTCTGTTCGAGTCTTGAAGCGCAATGTCGCGAAACGCACAGCAAACGGCCAATTCCGATTGTGACCGATATTGCAACATGAAAATCGCCGCCTAGCAAGCCGCGCACGGATTTCAAGACCAAGCCAGGCGCCTTCAAGCGCAATTTGCGACCTGTGGCAGCGGAACCACAATCGGTGCAATACCCTCGGCCGTCATGCGCCAACCGGTTGACCCCTAGTGGCAGTTCGGCACAAATCGCCGCAAGCGTCGCAGACCGTGTTGCATTTTTGCGCGCCGTCACTTTGCTTCGGGATTTATCGTCATGTGCTGCGCTGCGCAGCTTTCCGGGACACGGCAGACGATCGGGCTGGACCGCGTCCGCCGGATCGCGGCTGCGCTTGCAATGGCGTTTGCGCTGGTCATGATGATGGCGGCAGTGACGCCCAGCTTCGCGCAAAGCCCGACACCCACGCCCACCCCGACGCCCACCCCGACGCCTACGCCGTCACCGACCCCGATCCCGTCGCCGACTTCGACCAATTACGATCAGTCAGCCGGCAGCAGCACACTCAATCTCGGCTCTAACTTCCTGGAACGGCTCGGTAACCAGGCCTCGAATGGTTTCAACAGGGCGTTCCGCACCAATCCCGGCGGCGGCGGCGCGTCGGCGAGCACGGAAGATCCGCGCTACCGCACCTGGTTCGAGGGCTATGGCATCTCGGTCCGGACGGATGCGCAAGGAGACTTCGTCGGCGACAAGCGCAAGACCTTCGGCGGCGTCGCCGGTTTCGGCGCGCGGCTCACACCCGGCGTCAACGTCGGATTCTCCATCGACCAGAGCCACACCGACATCGACGTGCCGCTGGCGCTGCAGTCGGCAACGCTCGACCTCACTCAGCTCGGCTTCAGCGGCTCGGTCGACAAGGGCCCATGGACCTGGGCCTTTGCCGTGGTGCACGGCTTCGGCAAGGTCCGTTCCAGCCGCGACACCGGCCTTGGCCTTGCGACCGCGGGCTATCGCGCCGCCATCGACGGCGCGCTGACAGAGATCAGCTATTACTGGACCAAGGACCAGATGCGCATCGTGCCCAAGGGCGCGTTGGAATATGTGCGCGCCACCAGCGCCGCATTCCAGGAGACCGGCGGTCTCGACCCGCTCAATGTCGGCTCGACGGCGCTCTCGCGCGCGCGCATCATGATCGGAGCCGAGATCGGCCGCTATTTTTTCGTCGATCAGAAGATCCTGGACCTGTCCGCCTACGGCAAGTTCGTCGACAATTTCCACCAGGACCTGGGATCCATTCAGGTCAGCCTGGGCGCCCAGAACATCATTGTCCCCGGTATCGGCGAGAGCCGCTACGGCGTGGATGCCGGTGCCTCGGCTTCGCTCAGCCTGACCAACGTGGCTCGGCTTTACCTCAACTACGACGGCAAGTTCCGCAACGAGCTCATCTCGCACCAGGGCACGGTCGGCTTCGAATACAAATGGTGATCTGAAGTTCGCTGGCGCTCACGTCGGCGTTGCCGCGACATAGCCCGCCAATCCAAACCCCTCGCGCGCGGCCGTCATCATCGGCACCAGCGCGTTCGGATGGATGAACTCATCGCGGAAGCAGGGATAGGTCCTGGCATCGAAGATCTTCTTCAGCCAGTCGACGACGATCTTGTGCCGCTCGGAAGTGCGAAACTCCTTGTGATAGGTGAGCCAGAGATCGGCGTGGTGGCTGACGCCGAGATCGACGGCAACGAGCGGCGCACCGAGCGCGATCGACACCGTCGGCAGGAAGCCGATGCCGGCGCCGCGCTCCACCGCATAGAGCACGCCGACCGAGGAGTTGGTCTTGATCCCGACGATGCCTTCCAGCGATTGCAATCCGAGCACGCGGGCATAGGCGCCGTCGTCGACCTGCGGCGCGCTCTGCTTGATGATACGATGGTTCTGCAGCTCGGCGAGCGTTGCCGGAACGCCGTAGAGGCTCTCGTACTCCTTGGAGACGAAGGGATAGATGTGGAGGCGGCCTAGCTTGGCGACGATCAGATCGGGATTGGTCGGCGGCTCGAGCTGGATCGCGATATCGGATTCGAGCCGCGCGACGTCGGCCTGTTCCATCGCGCAACGAAGGTCGACGGTGATCTTGCGGTAGGTCTTCTGGAAATCGATCAGTCGCGGCAGGATCCAGAAATTGCCGGGCCCTTCCGTCACCGCGACGCGTACGGTGCCCGAGGTGTCGCTCGAGGATCGCGAGGCGCGGCGGAAGACGTTGAAGGCATGACGCTCCATATGCGTGACGTCGGCGATCATCGCGGTGCCTTCATCGCTGAGCGTGAGTCCGCTCTGGTCGCGCAGGAACAGCTTGCACCCGATGCTCTCTTCGAGCCGGTCGATGCGGCGCATCAGAGTGGTGGAGGTGAGCCCGAGCTCTTCGGCGGCATTGCGGAAACTTTTATATTTTGCGCACGCTAAAAACAGCTTCAAATCGTCCCAGGACGCGCCCAGGGCTTCTTCACGGTGCTGCATGATCGCAGCACCCCGGTGCAATAACTGCTGCATACTCCTGGTCCCCAGCCGCTAAGCTCATGGGCATAGCGGGGCATGAAAGTCTCGAACGATAGAGGCGTGATATGAGTATGGAAAGGGGCTCGTTTGCCGCAAGGCATGATTTCGATGCCTTGCCGCTCAGCCCGGATATCGACGTCCGCTGTGCGCAATTTTCCGAAATTGCGGCGCTTTCGGAGATGGCGCGCCGGCTCGTGCCGGGCGTGCAGATCGGCGCCGTGGAGCTTGCGAGATACTTCACTCTCGATCCCCAGAGTATTCTGACGTTCAGCCGGAAAGGTAAGCTCGTCGGCGGCATGGCCTTCCTGTTTCTCAACGATCGCGGACACGATGCGCTGCTGCTCGATGAGATCTGCCTCACGGCGCCCGAGACGCGTTATCTCGCATCGACGAACGAAGACGTCGCTGCCATCTACATCTGGGCGATCGCGGCGACGGGCCGCGGCATCGCCGGTCTGGGCAAGGCCGCTGCTCATCTTCGCCAGATAAGGTTTCGCGGCGCGGATTGCTATGCGCAGCCGTCAACGGTGGCCGGACGCGAGATCATGAAGGCGACAGGCTTTGCGCCTGTCCCGAGTTTCCAACCCGACCTTTGGTGCTACGAGCGCCCCTGGCATCGGCAGCCGATGCGCATGCCGGGCGCGATCATCCAAGCAAGGAGCTTTGCAGATGCACGGCACTAGAATTCCTCTTGCCAAGCCCGACTCCCGCGCCATCACCATCCGCCTCGCGCGCGATCCCAGCGATCTCATGCTGGTCACCGCCATTCGCTCGGCAGTCTATCTTGCCGAGCAGGATTGTCCGTTCGAGGAGGAGTTCGACGGCAACGACATGGTCGCCGCGCATTTCATCGGCTATGTCGGCAACGAGCCCGCGGGCTGCCTGCGGGTCCGCTTCTTCGGGGATTTCGCCAAGGTCGAGCGGCTCGCGGTGCGGCACCAATACCGGCGTTCGCGCGTCTCCTTCAAGCTGGTACAGGCCAGTGTCGACTATGTGAAGCGCAAGGGTTTTCGCAAGATCTACGGCCAGGCGCAGGACCGGCTGGTCGACTTCTGGGCCCATTTCGGCGCCAAGCCGCTCGGTCACAACCGCAAGATCACCTTCTCGGATTTCTCCTACACGGAGATGCTGCTCGAGATCGAGCCCGGGCCGGACGCCATCACGCTGGACAGCGATCCTTACGTGATCATCCGTCCGGAGGGCGATTGGGACCGGCCGGGCGTGCTCGACGCCTCGGCGGGGCGGGCGGTGACCTCGCCGCTGCGGGACCTCGCACTCGCCGATCGCTGAAACGGATGCAGCTGCGCGCAACAAAATGCTGGCTTCCATCCACGATGATCCGCCGATCCTGGTCTGCGCGGATCTTCAGATCGAGTACCTGACCCCCGGCCGCCGCCACGTCATCCTCGACGGTGATGCGGCGACGGCGCGTTGCCTGGAGCTCCTGACGCTGTGGCGCGCCAATCTGTGGCCAGTGATGCATCTGAAGCGCATCGCGCAGGCGGCCTGGTTCAATCCGGCATCCAGGCTGACCGATTGGATCGCGGAGACCAAGCCGCGACCGGGAGAGATGACGTTCGAGCACCCGTTGCCGTCCGCCTACAGCTCGTCTCGGTTTGTGGACTATATGTCCAGTATCCGCACCACGCGGTGCATTCTGATCGGCTTTTCCCTGGACGAGACCATCCTGGCCACCGCCGTCGACGGGTTTCACCGCAGTCATCGCTACCAGGTTGTCACTGACGCCGTGGCATGCCGGCAGCCGGGCGCGGACGGTGCCGCCGCCTACAGGCATGCGGTAGTGAATGTCATCGGGAACTTTGCTACAATTCAGTCCAGCGCCGAACTGATCAGAGCCAGCGGCGTCGTTGCGATGTAGGCGGCCGCAACCGACGGATGGGGTGAGAGATTGTCACGGGGAGACGAGCTCAAGGAGCTGGCGAGCGATCTGTCGCGTGCCGCCGAGAAGGCGCGCAGGCTTGGGTTGCCCACGACAGTCTATTTGCTCTCGATGGCGCTCGTAGAGGTGAGGGAGGCCGTTGCCGCCACCGACGAGGGGGACGACGACGGCGCAGCGTGAGGGCTACCCCAGCGCGGTCATGTCATGTGCGGCTTTGTGCAACGCTGCTGAGCGCTTGCTGCCGACACATTGACGTTGCAAGTTCTGCGTTGTCGCAATAGCCAAGTATCTTGATCATCGGGTGATGACGCCGGCTATGCCTGCGACGTGACGCTTTCAAGGATCTTCGCAAATGTCCATGCTGCCCAATTCGCAAGAGGCCCGGGATGTGGCCTACCAGCTCCATCCCTACACCAACGCGCGCTCGCATCAGCAGGCCGGTCCCCTGGTGATCGAGCGCGGCGAGGGGCCTTATGTCTTCGACGCGACGGGCAAGCGCTATTTCGAAGCGATGGCCGGCCTGTGGAGCGTCGGGCTCGGCTTCAACGAAAAGCGGCTGGTCGAGGCGGCGCACAGGCAGATGCAGGCGTTGCCGTTCTACCACACGTTCTCCGCCAAATCGCACGGGCCCTCGATCGACCTCGCGGAGAAGCTGGTCGCGCTCGCGCCGGTGCCGATGAGCAAGGTGTTCTTCACCAATTCCGGCTCGGAAGCCAACGACACCGTGTTGAAGCTGATCGCCTATCGTTCCAATGCGCTCGGCCAGCCCCAGCGCAAGAAGGTGATCAGCCGCCTGCGCGCCTATCACGGCGTCACCATTGCGTCGGCCAGCCTCACGGGCCTTCCGAACAACCATCGCTCGTTCGACCTGCCGCTGCCGAACATTTTGCACACGGGCTCGCCGCATTTCTACAAGGACGGCGCGCCCGGCGAGAGCGAGGAGGCGTTTGCCACGCGCAGGGCCGAGGAGCTCGATGCCCTGATCCAGAAGGAGGGGCCGGATACGATCGCGGCCTTCTTCGGTGAGCCGGTGATGGGAGCGGGCGGCGTCATCGTTCCGCCGGCGACCTATTGGGACAAGATCCAGAAGGTCCTGAAGAAGTACGACATCCTGCTGGTCGCTGACGAGGTGATCTGCGGCTTCGGCCGCACCGGCAAGATGTTCGGCTGCGACACCTATGGCATCAAGCCCGACGCGATGGTGGTCTCCAAGCAGATCACCTCGAGCTATTTCCCGCTGTCGGCGATCATGCTGAACGATCGCATGTTCGAGCCGATCGCGGACGAGAGCAACAAGATCGGCGTGCTCGGCCACGGATTCACCGCGGGCGGCCATCCCGTCGGCGCGGCGATCGCGCTCGAAAACCTCAAGATCATTGAGGAGCGCTGCCTGGTCGCGCACGCGGCCGAGCTCGGCGGCTACATGCAGGGCCGCTTACGTGAGCTCGCCAGCCATCCACTGGTCGGCGAGGTCCGCGGTGTCGGCATGATCGCAGCGCTCGAGCTCGTGCTCGACAAGGGACGCAAGACCGCAGCGGCCACGCCTGGCGCTGTCGGCGGCATCGCCAGCCGCATGCTCCAGGAGCGCGGCGTGATCTCGCGCAACATGCTCGATGCCATCGCCATCTGCCCGCCGCTGATCACGACCAAGGCCCAGATCGACGAGCTGGTCGCTGCGATCTCGGGCGTGCTGAACGACATGAAGGCGGAAGTGGCGAAGCTGACGCCGGCGTAGGGCACGCTATTGCGTCAAATTCCGTCATTGCGAGCGTAGCGAAGCAATCCAGAGTCTTTCCGCGGAGGCAGTCTGGATTGCTTCGCGACGCTCGCAATGACGATGTGGAGGCGGCGAGCCCTACGCTCGCTGCACCCCGATCACGCGGCCTTTCTCAATGGCCAGCGCCAGCTCGCCGCGCTTCAGTTTCAGTGCGGCGTCGCCGAATAGCTCGCGGCGCCAGCCGTGCAAGGCTGGCACGTCGGCCTCGTCGTCCGCCGCGATCTCTTCGAGATCGTCGACGGTCGCGATCACCTTGCTCGCCACGGCATGGCGCTCGGCGGTCATCCGCAGCAAGACCTTCAGCAACTCGACAATGGCGGCACCGTTGGAGTTGTTGCGTGGTTTCTCAAGCTTGGGCAGTTTCGAGAAATCCCGCGCCAGCCCGCGCTCGACCGCGGCGACGATGTCCGCGCCCCATTTGGATTTCTCGAACCCCTTCGGCACCGAGCGCAGATGCGCGAGCTTCTCCAGCGTGGTCGGCGCGTGGGTCGCGATGTCGGTGATGGCTTCGTCGCGCAGCACGCGGCCGCGCGGCACGTCGCGGCTCTGCGCCTCCTGCTCGCGCCAGGCCGCGACCTCCATCAGCACCGCGAGGTCCTTGGGCTTGCGCACCCGCGTCTTCAGCCGCTCCCAGGCACGCTCGGGGTGGAAATCGTAGGTGCGGGGCGAGGTCAGAACCTCCATCTCGATCGAGACCCATTCGCTGCGGCGGCGCTTCTTGAGGTCGGCGTCGAGCGCCGCGAAGACGTCGCGCAAGTGCGTGACGTCGGACACCGCGTAATGCATCTGCTCCTTGGTCAGCGGCCGCCGCGACCAGTCGGTGAAGCGGTGGGTCTTGTCCGGACGGTGACCGGTGACCTTCTCGACCAGCGCGTCATAGGCAATGCTGTCGCCGTAGCCGAGCACCATTGCGGCAACCTGGGTATCGAACACCGGATGCGGGATGATGTTGGCCTGGTGCCAGATGATCTCGATGTCCTGGCGGGCCGCGTGGAAGACCTTCAGCACGCCCTCGTTGCCCATCAGCTCGAAGAACGGTTTGAGATCGATGCCCTCGGCCAGGGCGTCGATGACCACGGCTTCCTCGGCGCTGGCCATCTGCACCACGCATAGCAGCGGGTAATAGGTGGTCTCGCGCAGAAACTCGGTATCGACTGTTATGATGGGGTGCTTGGCCAGCCGGCTGCAGGCAGCCGCGAGGTCAGCGGTGGTGGTAATCAAATCCATGAACGGCCCATGACACTTAATATCAGCCGTTCTGCCGAAAGTGCTGTGATGTCAAGGGGCTCTAAACGAATTCAAGCCCTGCATCGGACCGGAATCGGAACTTTCCGACCAAATTCCTATTCGTAACGGACCCGCTGCGAGGGTTTTCGCGCGCAGGGCAGCGCCACCACGATCACGCACATGGCGACCAGAGCCAGTCCCAGGAACTCGAAAACCAACAGATCCACGGCGAAATCTCCAGAAACATTGATAGATTTGTCGGGGGTACGTTGAGGGTCTGTTAATTCTCGTGGTTACCGGCCCGCTCGGCCGCCGGATGGTGGACGGGGAGTTAATGCCGGCAAGGTCACCGTCACGTCATCAGCTTCGGCAGAGCTGAAGCCAAGGTATCCACGGCGGTGCGGACCTTTGGCGGCAGCCGGGGCGAACGGGGCCACAGCGCGTGGCAGTCGTAGAGGAATTCCGGCTGACCACTGAAGAGACGAACCAGTGCGCCAGTGTTGAGGCGTTCGCGAACCAGCCAATAGGGCAGCCAGGCGAGGCCCATGCCTTGCGTGGCGGCATCGGCGATCGCCTCCAGATCATCGAACCTCAGCCTGCCCAAGGGCATGATCGCGCGCGGAGACACGTCTTGCTGCGGAAACAGCCACGGCCTGACGCGCCCCGAGCGACGATAGATGATCGCCTGATGTGCGGCGAGGTCGTCGAGCGATTTTGGCTTGCCGTTGGTACGCAAATACGAGCGCGCGCCGCACACCACCATGCGCTGGCTTGCGATGCGCCGCGCGATCAGACCGGACTGGTCGTCGAGATCGCCGGTCCGGATCGCCAGATCATAGCCGGCTTCGATGATGTCAGCGATCGGATCGCCGAAGGAGAGGTCGAGCTCGAGATGCGGATGTTTCCGCGCGAGCTTCATCAGCAACGGAGCGATGCAGTGCCGTCCCAGCAGGGCCGGCATGGTCACGCGCAGCCTGCCGCGCGGCTCGGACAGTTCGTCGGACACAACGGCGTCGGCGGCTTCCGCCTCGGCGAGCACCACGCGGCAGCGCTCGTAATAGGCCTGGCCGGCCTCCGTCAGGCTCTGGCGCCGCGTGGTGCGGTTGAGCAGGCGGACGCCGAGTCTGTCCTCGAGAAAGCGCACATGCTTTCCGACCATCGGCCCCGACATCTCCAGGGCGTCGGCCGCGGCCGCGAACGAGCCGAGATCGACGGCCCTGACGAACACGGCCATGCTGGTCAGGCGGTCCATGATTGAAAACTCCTGGTTTCGACTGTTCACTTGACTGGGGCGATTTATCCGCTTGCCCCGGGTCGGCCTAGCTCCATTCAGTTCAACTGTTTTGGAGTGTATCCATGGCCCGCGCCGTTCGCTTTCATCAGCATGGTGGTCCCGAAGTGCTGCGCATCGAGACCGTCGATGTCCCGCCGCCGGCAACGGGCGAGGTACAGATCCGGGTCAAGGCACTCGGTCTCAACCGTGCCGAGGCCCTGTTGCGAAGGGGGACTTATATCGAGAGCGCGACATTTCCGTCAGGGCTGGGTCTGGAGGCGGCAGGCATCGTCGAAGCGGTCGGGGATGATGTGACCAGGTTTGTGCCAGGCGACATCGTGAGCATCGTCCCGCCGCTGTCGATGGTGCGATGGCCGGCCTATGCCGAGCTCGCGACCTTTCCGGCCGAACTCATCGTGAAGCATCCGCCGGAGCTTGGCTTCGAGGCGGCAGCTGCGGTGTGGATGCAGTATCTGACGGCATATGGCGCGCTGGTCGACATCGCCGGACTTGGGCGAGGGGACATCGTTGCCATCACGGCGGCATCGAGCAGCGTCGGGCTCGCGGCGATCCAGATTGCGAACCGGATCGGCGCTGTCCCGGTTGCCGTGACGCGGACCTCGATCAAGCGGCGGGCTCTGTTCGATGCCGGCGCCGCCCACGTTGTTGCCTCGGACGAGGAGCTTGTTGGAGCGCGACTGCTGGAGATCGCCGGTGCGAAGGGCGTCCGCGTGGTATTTGATGCCGTCGGTGGTCCCGCATTCGAGCCATTGACCGCGGCGATGTCGCCGGGCGGGATCCTGATCGAGTATGGCGGCCTGAGCCCCGAGCCGACGCCGTTCCCGCTCCTCAACGTACTCGGCAAGAGCCTGACGCTGCGCGGCTACCTCGTGCACGAGATCGTCCGCGATCGCGCGCGCCTTGCGAAGGCAAAGGCGTTCATTCTCGACGGGCTGTCGGACCGCACCTTGAAGCCGATCATCGCCAGAACGTTCCGCTTTGAGGACATCGTCGAGGCGCATCGCTTCCTGGAGTCAAACAATCAGTTCGGCAAGATCGTGGTAACGATCTAATCATGCGCAGTCTCAAAACGCATTCGGCGCCCCGCATGACGGAGCGCCGAAGTTTGTTTGCGCCATGCGTAGCCGGCCTTACGGCAGCTTCAGCGAGGTCTCCGCGTTGTACGGTTTCAGCGTCTCGTCGGCGGCCTTCTGGGCGGCGGCGAGGGCTTCCTTCGGCTGCTTCTTGCCGTTCAGGACCAGCATGACCTCGTCCTCGAGGTTCTTGCGGACCGGGACGGTCTTGTAGGTCGCGAACCACGGTTTTGCGACGTCGAGCTGCTCGACGGCGGTCTTGGCGTCCGGGTTCTTGTTCAGGAAGTCAACCATCTCTGGCGTCTTGTAGGCGGCCATGTTGGGCGCGAAATAGCCGGTGGCGCGGCTCCACCAGCCGCTCTTCTCGGGCGAGGTCATCCACTTGATCAGCGTCCAGGCGGCCTTCTGCTTGTCGGACTCGAGCCCGGCCGGCATGATCAGCGAGGCGCCGCCGATCGGCACGGCGTTGCGGACGTTGCGCGGGATGAAGGCGACCTTGTAGGCGAACTTGGCGTTGTCGCGCACGTAAGTGAGCGAGCCCGTCGAGAGCATCATCATCGCGGCGTTGCCGGAGATGAAAGAAGTGCTGACGGCCGGACCAGGCGTGGCGCCGGGCGGATGCACCTTGTGCTTGGCGATGAGATCGTTCCACCAGGTGAGTGCGCCGAGCATCGAGGGCGTGTCGTAATAGACCTCGCCGCCGAACTCCTCGTTGTAGTAGCGTCCGCCATTGCTCATGGTGAGCGTCTCCATCATCCAGCCGCAATAGTCGTAGGCGCAGGGGATCGCGATGCCCCATTGGGTCACCTTGTCGCCGTCGCGCTTGGTGAGCTTCTTGGCCCAGTCGGTAAGCTCGGCCCAGGTCTGCGGCGGCTTGTTCGGATCAAGGCCGGCTTCCTTGGCCTTGTCGGCATTGATGTAGAGCAGCGGCGTCGAATTGTGGAAGGGCACGCCGTAGACCGAGCGGTTGATCACCGCGTTGCCCTGCAGCGCCGGGAAGAACTGGCCCAGGAACTTCTCCTTGGTGGTGCCGTCCGCAGCAATCAGGCTGTCGAGATTGGTGAGCTCGTTTTCGATCTGCATGTCGAGCAGGAAGTTCGCCGACATGATCACGGCAGCCGGCGGCTTGCCGGCCTTGATCGCGGCGCGCGTCTTGATCAGCGTGTCGTCATAGGAGCCGGTGTAGACCGCCGTCGCCTTGACGTCGGGATGGGTCTCGTTGAACTCCTTGATCAGGGTGCCCATGTCGCGGGCGAGCTTGCCGTCGACGGGAACGGGGAAGAACAGGTCGATCTCGGTCGGGCCTTCGCCGGCGAGGGCCGGGAAGGTGATGGCGCCTGCCATAGTGCCTGCCATGGCAAGGCCGAGCATGAGCCTGCGGGAGAACAGCATCGGAAAATCTCCTATTTGATGCCTGAGGTGACGAAAGAGCTGATGAAGCGTTTCTGGAAGATCAGGAAAACGACGAGCAGCGGCGCGATCACCATCAGCGTGCCTGCGGCGATCGTGCCCCAGGCCTGCGTGCCTTCGGCGGTCTTGGTGAACACCGAGAGGCCGACCGTGAGCGGCCGCTTGTCCGGCGAGTTGATCACCATCAGCGGCCACAGGAAGTCGTTCCAGTGGCTGGTCACGGAGATGATGGCGAAAGCCGAGAAGCTCGGCAGCGACAGCGGCACGTAGATGTGGCGGATGCGCTGGAGCAGGCTGGCGCCGTCGATCAGGGCTGCGTCTTCCAGCTCGGTCGGGATCGCCTCGAAAGCCTGGCGCATCAGGAAGGTGCCGAAGGCGGAGGCGAAGAACGGCATCATCACGCCGGTCAGCGTGTCATAGAGGCCGAGCTGCGCCACCAGCGATAGGTTCGGCACGATCAGCAGCACCGGCACCAGCATCAGCTGCATCAGGAACAGGTAGAAGATCAGCGTCTTGCCGGCGAAGTTCAGGCGCGCGAAGGCAAAGCCTGCGAGCGTGATCGTGACGAACTGCACCAGGAGGATGCCGGTGCAGATGATCGTGGTGTTGATCGTGTAGCGCGGGAAATCGCCGATCTCCCAGGCATCCCTGACATTGTCGAGCGTCGGCTTCAGGCTCGGCATCAGCTCCGCCATGGCGTTGATGCCGTCAGAGGCCGGGCGCAGCGTCGCCACGACCATCCACAGAAAGGGGATCAGCCAGACGATCGCGAGCAGCACGGTCAGCGCAAAGCCGAGCTTGGGCGTGATCTCGTTGCGGGTGGCGAGCGGGGCGTCCTTCCACAGCGCATCGATCAGCTTCATGGCCCGCCCTCCCGGTTCGCCATGGTGCGGAAGGATAGTGCGGTGAGCCCCATCAGCGCGGCGAGGGTCAGCAGCGTTGCCGCCGAGGCCTTGCCGATGTCGTAATGCTCGACCGCCTGCTGGTAGATGTAGAACAGCACGAGATTGGTCGAATTGGACGGCCCGCCCTGGGTCATGACGAAGACGTGGTCGACCTGCGTCACCGCATTCAGCGTGGCGATGACGGTGACGAACAGGAAGGTGGGCTTGAGCTCCGGCAGGATGATGTGGCGCAGGCGCATGTAAGGTCCCGCGCCGTCGAGATGTGCGGCTTCCATCACGTCCTCGGGCACGGCCTGAAGGCCGGCGAGGAAGAACAGCATGTAATAGCCGGCGTTCTTCCAGATCGTGATGATCATGATCGCATAAAGCGCGATGTCGGGGTCGCCGAGCCAGTTCGGCAGCACCGGCAGCAGCCGGCCGATGTAATAGTCGAGCAGGCCGACATTCGGCAGAAAGATGAACAGGAACAGCGCCGATGCCGCGACCATCGGGATCAGCACCGGTAGGAACAGCGCGGCGCGCAGCGCGCTGTTCACGGCATGGGTGCGCGACAGCGCCAGCGCAAACAACAGCGCAAGTCCGATGCTCGGCACCGCCGTGCCGACGGCGTAGATCAGGTTGTTGACGACCGCGCCGGTGAAGGCGGGGTCGGCGAGCACCGCGCCGATATTCTCAAAGCCGACGAAACGCACCGGCGCCTTGGGCGTGGCGCGCTGATAGAGCGCGTCGATGACGACGCGGCCCATCGCGCCATAGGTGAACAGCGCGAGGAAGATCAGCGAGGGCAAGAGCAGCAGATAGGCCGGCAGCGAGGCTTTGAAGCTGCTCGTGAAGCGCTTCAGGACGTGCAGACGCGGTGCCGCCGACGTCGCGACCGGGAGAGCCGCGGGTTCAGCGAGGCTCATCTCATCGCGCCGGGAAATTGAGTGCATAGTCGCGGCCGTCCACTCCTGCCGGTGGCTCGAAGGGGAAGCGCAGACTCTGGTCGAGGAAGTCATGGCTGTGCACGACGAGGTTCTCGTCGTCGATCAGCACGACGCCATAGGCCGGCGGCTCGTGGCTGGCGAGATGCTCGGTGGCCGCAGCGTCAAGCTCGAACCAGACCTGGTGGTTGGTGCCGCGCAGCGTCGAGAACGGGATCTTGCCGTAGCTGCCGAAGATCGGCCGGTGCACATGGCCGAAGAAGAGATGGCGGATGCGCGAGCGGTAGGGCGCGATCACCTCGGCGAATTCGGCGCTCTGCTTCAGCGCGATCTCGTCCATGGCGTGGACGCCGACCGGGAAGGGCGGATGGTGCATGAACATGACGAACTGCTGGTCGGCGGGCGCGGCGGCGAGCGTGCTCGCCAGCCAGCCGAGGCGCCTTTCACACATCTCGCCGGCATGGCTGGTCTCGTCCAGCGTGTCCAGGAAGACGAAGAGGCCGTGCTCGGTGGTGCGTGTGCCCTGCACGAAGCCGTTGGCATCGCGCGGCGCGGCCTTCAGCGCATCGAGGCAGGTGACGCGCTTGTCGTGATTGCCGACCATGGCGATGTAGGGAATCTTCAGCGCCGCCATCGCCTCGGCGAAGTTGGCGTAGGACTCAGCCTCGCCCCAATGGGTGAGATCGCCGGTCACCACCGTAAACGCAGCATCCGCTTGGTGCTTGTTGATGTCCGCAATCGCCGCATCCAGCCGGGCGCGCGGATCGAGGCCATAGAGCGTCAAGCCGGGATTCGCGAGATGCGTGTCGGTGAGGTGGATGAACTTGAAGGGCATGGCGCGCTTTGTCGGGACGGTTGGAGGATGGGCGCCTCCGGCAAGACGACCCTGCCAGCCCGTTAGAGCGCGTGTGTTTCAGTTTGATGACAGGAGTTCCCGTGCACGGGACGTGTCCACAACGCCCGCCGGACAGGAATGGACTAGCGCAAGGCGCAATGCATGCAGCGAGGCAATTAGAGATGGTGCGTGGTCAGGCGAGCCTTACGTCCCGCAGAACGTCTGCAACACCCGCTGGTCCGGCAGCGGCGGATCGGCGTAGGCCGCATACTCCGGCTGCTCCTCGTATGGCTTTGCCAGCACCTTCACCAGCTCTTCGAACGGCGCGTAGTCGCCGTCATTCACCGCGGCCTGGATCACGGCCTCGACGCGGTGGTTGCGCGGGATGAAGATCGGGTTGACCGCGTGCATGGCGGCTCGCCGCTCGGCTGCGGTCTGCGGCTCCAGCGCGATGCGCGCGCGCCAGCGCTTGGCCCAGTCGTCGAAGGCTGCGGGGTCCATGAACTGCGCGCGCACGTCGGCGCTCGCATCGCCTGCGGCGTCACCCAGCTTGCGGAAGGTGAGGGTGAAGTCGGCCTGGTTCTTGGCCATGGCGTCCAGCAGGTCCTGGATCAACGCGTCGTCGCCGTCGCGCTCGGTGAACAGGCCTACCTTCCGGCGCAGGCCAGCCTGATAGGCCGCGCTGAACGTTTCGGCGAAGGCACCGAGAATGTCCTGGGCTTCCGCGATCGCCTTCTCCTGCTCCTCGCCGAACAGTGGCAGCAGGCATTCGGCGAGGCGCGTCAGATTCCACAAGCCGATGCGCGGCTGGTTGGCGTAGGCGTAGCGGCCCATCTCGTCGATCGAGGAGAAGACCTGGGCAGGATTGTAGGCATCCATGAAGGCGCAGGGACCGTAATCGATGGTCTCGCCTGATATCGACGTGTTGTCGGTGTTCATCACGCCATGGATGAAGCCGACCAGCAGCCAGCGCGCGATCAGCTCTGCCTGTCGCGCAACGACGGCAGCGAGCAGGTCGTGATAGGGCCGCTCCGTATGGAGCAACTCCGGGTAATGACGCATGATGACGTGGTCGGCGAGCCGGCGGATCGCTTCGGTGTCGCGGCGCACGGCAAAGAACTGGAAGGTCCCGACACGGATATGGCTGGAGGCGACGCGCGTCAGCACCGCGCCCGGCAACGCGGTCTCGCGGATGACGTGCTCGCCGGTGACGACGGCGGCGAGCGAGCGCGTGGTCGGGATGCCGAGCGCGTAAATGGCTTCGCTGACGATGTATTCGCGCAGAACCGGTCCGAGCGCCGCGCGGCCGTCGCCGCGGCGGGAGAACGGAGTGGGACCCGAGCCCTTGAGCTGGATGTCGCGGCGGACGCCGTCCTTGTCGATGACCTCGCCGAGCAGGATGGCGCGGCCGTCGCCGAGCTGGGGCACGAAATGCCCGAACTGGTGGCCGGCATACGCCATGGCGATGGGATCGGCGCCGGCGGGAACCGTCTTGCCGGCCAGGATCTCGGCCCCTTCCGGCGTCTCCAGCACATCGGGATCGAGCCCGAGCTGCATCGCCAGCGGCCGGTTCAGCTTGATCAGCCGGGGCGCGGCCACGGGGGTCGGCGCGACGCGGGCAAAGAAGCTGTCCGGCAGCGCCGAATAGGAGTTCTGGAAGGGAAAATGGACCGTCATGGGCTCAAGATAGGGTTGGAACGCCTGATGGCAAAGGCTCGGTCTCTGATAAGCCAAAAATGGGCCCTTCGGGTCCAAAACAGGCCGTTCCCTCGGTTGCCGCCTTGGGTCTCGTCGGGTAAACCCTGCCGCAACTTCGGACCGGTCGTTTCAGGCCGTTCGATTCGCTTCCTCCGACATTGATTTTGGGACGACCATGCATCGCTACCGGTCACACACATGCGGCGCGCTCCGCGAGAGCAACATCGGCGAGACCATCCGCCTCTCGGGCTGGGTCCATCGCGTTCGCGACCATGGCGGCGTGCTGTTCATCGACCTGCGTGACCATTACGGCCTGACCCAGTGCGTGGTGGACCCGGACTCGGCGGCGTTCTCGCTCGCCGAGAAGCTGCGCTCCGAATTCGTGGTCAAGATGGATGGCAAGGTCCGCCGCCGCCCCGATGGTACCGACAATGACGACCTGCCGACCGGCAAGGTCGAGGTCTATGTGAGCGAGATCGAGGTGCTGGGCCCGGCCGGCGACCTGCCGCTGCCGGTCTTCGGCGACCAGGAATATCCTGAGGACATCAGGCTCAAATATCGCTTCCTGGATTTGCGTCGCGAAAAACTGCACCAGAACATCATGACGCGCATCGAGATCATCAAGTCGATGCGCCGACGGATGGAGGGGCAGGGCTTCTTCGAGTTCAACACCCCGATCCTGACCGCGTCCTCGCCGGAAGGCGCGCGCGACTTCCTGGTGCCATCGCGCATCCATCCCGGCAAGTTCTACGCGCTGCCGCAGGCGCCGCAGCAGTACAAGCAGCTCTTGATGATGTCGGGCTTCGACCGCTACTTCCAGATCGCGCCCTGCTTCCGCGACGAGGACCCGCGCGCCGACCGCCTGCCCGGCGAGTTCTACCAGCTCGACGTCGAGATGAGTTTTGTGACTCAGGAGGACGTCTTTGCGGCGATGGAACCCGTCATCACCGGCGTGTTCGAGGAGTTCGCGAGAGGAAAGCCGGTCACCAAGGGCTGGCGCCGCATTCCGTTCGCGGAAGCCTTGCGCAAATACGGCAGCGACAAGCCGGACCTGCGCAACCCGATCGAGATGCAGGACGTCTCCGAGCACTTCCGCGGCTCCGGCTTCAAGGTGTTCGCGCGCATGCTCGAGGATCCCAAGAACCAGGTGTGGGCGATCCCGGCCGCCGGCGGCGGCAGCCGTGCATTCTGCGACCGCATGAACTCGTGGGCGCAGGGCGAGGGCCAGCCAGGCCTCGGCTATATCATGTGGCGCGAGGGCGGCGAGGGCGCAGGCCCGCTCGCGAACAACATCGGGCCCGAGCGCACCGCTGCGATCCGCGCGCAGCTCGGCGTGAAGGAGGGCGATGCCGCCTTCTTCGTCGCCGGCGATCCCGACAAGTTCTGGAAGTTTTCAGGGCTCGCCCGCAACAAGGTCGGCGAGGAGTTGAACCTCACCGATAAGGAGCGGTTCGAACTCGCCTGGATCGTCGACTTCCCGATGTACGAGTACAACGAGGACGACAAGAAGGTCGACTTCTCGCACAACCCGTTCTCGATGCCGCAGGGCGGCCTGGAGGCGCTGAAGTCGCAGGATCCGCTGACCATCAAGGCGTTCCAGTACGACATCACCTGCAACGGCTACGAAATCGCCTCCGGCGGCATCCGCAACCACGTGCCGGAAGCCATGGTGAAGGCGTTCGAGATCGCAGGTTACGGCGAGCAGGAAGTGGTCGACCGCTTCGGCGGCATGTACCGCGCCTTCCAGTACGGCGCCCCGCCGCATGGTGGCATGGCCGCAGGCATCGACCGCATCGTGATGCTGCTCTGCGGCACCACGAATCTGCGCGAGATCTCGCTGTTCCCGATGAACCAGCAGGCCATGGACCTCCTGATGGGCGCCCCGTCGGAAGCCACGACGAAGCAGCTCCGCGAGCTGCACATCCGGGTGAACCTGCCGCAGAAGTGACGCTCTTGCGATTTCCAGTCTCGTGCCCCGGACGCAGCGCAGCGCTGCTTCAGCGGTGCGCTGCAGAGCCGGGGCCCACGTCGCGGTGAGCCGCAGGCTTTCTGGGTCCCGGCTCTGCGTCGCGTCATTTCATGCCGCGCCGCGTCCGGGACACGAGATCGAGCTACAGCCCCGTCGAGGCCTCGATCCTGAACTGCGCCAGCGCGATGATCGGTTCGTGGTCGAGGACATCGACCAGCTGAAGCACCGGCAGCTTGCCGAGTGGTGTCAGCCTGATGCTCAGCGTTTGCCCTGAGGTCTCGACGAAGCCGGCGAGTGCATCGACCGCGACCTTGGCATCGAGATTGGAGGCCGCGATCTTCTCGCCCTGCGCCCGGATCATCGCGACAATGGCGCCGCGCGCGGCGTCGCGGCTGACATTCTGCATGCGCGCGAACTGGGACACGACCAGATCGACAACGCCGCGGTCACGCAAGGAGAGCTCGATTGCGCCGGTCTCGACCTGCGCCAACTGACCCTGGCTGTGTGAAAAGTCGCGAGTCGGCTACGATTCCTCCGTTTCCTGATGGGGGATACGGATGGGACGTTTTGTTGAGGGCGCGGATAGGTCTCAGCTAACGCTCTTGCCGGAATGTCTGGAGGACTGGGTAAGCGAGGACAATGCAGTCCATGTGATCGATGTGTTCGTCGAGGCGCTCGACCTACATGGACTGGGATTTGAGCGTGTGATCGCCAAGGAGACGGGCCGGCCCTCCTATCATCCGGCAGTCCTTCTGAAGCTTTACATCTACGGCTATCTCAATCGGGTGCAATCCAGTCGCCGCCTGGAACGTGAGGCGTGCCGCAATGTCGAGGTGATGTGGCTGATCGGCCGCCTGGCTCCCGATCACAAGACGATCGCCGATTTCCGGAAGGACAATGGCGCGGCGATCCGGAAGGTTTGCGCGAAGTTCGTTGCGCTATGCCGGCAAATGGGCCTGTTGCAGACCCCAAGCATCGCAATCGACGGCAGCAAGTTCAAGGCGGTGAACAACCGCGACCGCAACTTTACGCATGCCAAGATGGCGAGGCGGATGGCGCAAATCGAGGAAAGCGTCGGTCGATATCTGCGTCAACTCGATAGCGCCGATCGGCAGGAGCCATCGGAAGCGATCAGCATCAAGACGACGAGGATCAAGGAAAAGATTGCTCGGTTGAAACAGGAGATGAGCCGGCTGGAAGTGCTTGATGCGCAGATGCGCAACACGCCGGATCAACAGATATCGCTCACCGATCCGGATGCTCGTTCGATGGCCACCAGCGGACGCGGATCGGGTGTCGTCGGCTACAATGTCCAGGTCGCGGTCGACACTGAACATCATCTGATTGTTACGCACGAGGTCATAAACGTCGGCAACGACCGTGGGCAGCTTGCTCGGATGTCGAAGCAAGCCAAAGAAGTGCTCGAAGTGGACAAACTCGAGGCGGTCGCCGACCGTGGTTACTTCGACGGAGAGGAGATATTGGCCTGCGAAGAGGCTGGCGTTGCCGTCACCTTGCCCAAGCCCATGACGTCGAACGCCAAGGCGGAGGGCCGGTTCGGCAAACAGGACTTCGCCTACCTGCCTGATGAGGATGTCTACCGCTGCCCATCCGGCCAGCTGCTGCCGTATCACTTCACCAACATTGAGCATGGAATGGCGCTGCGCCGTTACTGGTCGACGGCGGCATGCCAAGGCTGTGCGATCAAGAGCCAATGTACGCCGTCCAAGGAGCGCCGGATCACGCGCTGGCAGCATGAGCATGTTGTCGAGGAGGTCCAGAGACGGCTCGATTCCAATCCCGGCGCCATGCGGACGCGACGTGAGACAGTCGAGCATCCCTTCGGCACGATCAAGGCCCGTATGGGTGCGACCCACTTCCTGATGAAGCGCCTACGGAATGTCGCCGCTGAGATGGCGCTGCATGTTCTCGCCTATAACCTCACACGGGTGATGAACATCGTCGGCAAACCAAGCCTGATTGCAGCCATCCGCGCCGCCTGAAGGCCGGAAAGCGCGTCCAAAGCCGCAATACCCCGACGCGGTACTCCCTTTGGCCCGGTCATTGACGATCCGAGCCGACGACATCGGCCGACTGCAATGATTGGCGGCAACGGCCGCGCCCGACCTGTGCGTTTGCACACAACCAAGACCCATAGCCTCCAACGGGTCCGTCGTGGTGAAGAGGTCGCGCGGCACCTTGGCAAGGGCCACGCTCAGCTGCGCCCTAGCGAGGTTGCCGAGATCGAGCGTGGCGGGTGCGAGCGCGAATGCGCCTGACGCTTCCGTCCAGGCAGCGCCGAGATCGAGGTCGATCGCGAGCTTGTCCACGCCTGCCACGATCAGCGGCTGCAGCGCCGGATTGGCGGGATCGGTCGGCGTGACCATCTTCACGACCAGGCTGGCCTTGCTCGGGATCGATCCCACCAGCTGGCCCCAGTTCAGGCTGATCGTGTCGACGGTCACGGGCTGCCGTGCGTTGTTATGGGGCGCAACCACGCCCTTGATCTCGGCGCCTTCGAGCACGTGGAACAGGCGCAGCATCTCTTCCGGCGACGGCGGCTGCCCGTGCTTGCTGAGGCTCGCTGCCCACCGCATCAGGTTTGCGGCGCTGAACGATTTCAGCGCGAAGCGCTCCATCTTGAACTGCCCCTGCGGAGACGGCGTGTCGACACCTTCGACCGCGAATTCGCCGTCGTGATATCTGATCGCCTTGATCCTGGTCGTTCCTTGTGGGAGGCTCATCGACGTCGTGCCGATCTCGATCCGACCAATGCGAAGACCTTCATAGAATCCGGCGAGCTTCTCCATCATCTCGCGCGATTGCGCGGCGGTCGCGACGACCGACCGGTCCGTCGGCATGAGTGCAACGATCTCAGCGGGCCGGAATTTGGAGGGCTGCACCGCGATGTCCTCGAAACTGATCCCGTCGATCTCCATCCGCATGCCCTGGATCGATTTGAGCACATAGCGACCGGCCGAGATCCGCCGGTAGACGCGGTGATAGCTGTCGTCGCCGGTCTTGTGTGGATCGAGCGCCGCGGCAATCGCGGTCGCATCGAAATCGTTGATGATCATGTTGGAGAGGTCGCCGGTCAGCTTGTCCTGCTTGCCCGGCTGCGGCACGTCAATGGTGAAGACGGCGCGGTCGGCCTTCATCGCCTCAACCTTGCCGCGCTCGAGATTCTGGATCGCCAGACCGGAATAGGTGATCTCGCCGCTTCCAGCGGCGCTGCCGCTCGCGTCGAAGGTCATCGTCAGCGTCGGAGCCGTGACTGACGATGCCGTGATGCTTGCGTACTGTTCGAGCACATAGCGATAAATGTCGATCAGGGAGCCGCCCGTCGGCGGATTGCCGCCGCGAATGGGGCCGGCATAGTCGCGCAGAGTGAGCTGCGGGATCTTGTAGGATGCCTTCAGCTTCGCGGCGCCGGCCTGGTCCAGGGCGACTTCGAAACCGCCGACGTCGATACTTTCGGCCGAGAAGCTGGTATCGTCGATCAGGCGAACGCCGGTGCCCTTGATGCCGGCGATCTTGACCTGCGCTTGCGGCTGGCCGGCGGGTGTGATTGCGATGTCCTCGATCGTCAGGGTGCGCGTGGGCAGATCGAACCCGATCTTGCCGTAGCTCGCCTTGCCGCCGCCGGAGCGCATCTGCTCGAAAGCCGCCTCGACCTCGGCGGTAGCGCGATGCTGGACATAGAGGTTCAAGCCAAACCATCCGCCCGCGCCGAGCACGGCTGCGACCATCAGGCCGATCAGGATTCGCTTCATTCCCAGCTCCAGTTGCCTGTTTTACACCGCACAACCTGCCATATTCGCGAAACGCCGCGCGGTCCAGGGAAAGCTATGGTTTTCAAATGTTTGACTGAGCGCGCTGTTGATGGGGACGCAATCGGATGTTGCCACCAAGGCACCCGGCGTGCTTCATCCCGTTTCCATGACCCGGAAATACCGTTCCGCTTGGGCGGCAGCTCCGGACGATGCATTTTGAGGCCGGTAACGCGAGGCGAGACACCGCATGTCGTCCTATTCTGATGATCTCCACCAGGCGGCGCTGGCCTACCATCGTCTGCCGCGCCCCGGAAAGCTCGAGATCCAGGCAAGCAAGCCGCTTGCCAACCAGCGCGACCTCGCGCTGGCCTATTCCCCGGGCGTCGCCGCGGCCTGCACCGAGATCGCCAAGAACCCGGCCGAGGCCGCCACGCTGACCACCCGCGCCAATCTGGTCGCCGTGGTCTCCAACGGCACCGCGGTGCTCGGCCTCGGCAACATCGGCCCATTGGCCTCCAAGCCGGTGATGGAAGGCAAGGCGGTCCTGTTCAAGAAATTCGCCGGCATCGACGTGTTCGACATCGAGATCGCCGCCGATACCATCGACCGCGTGGTCGAGACCGTGGCCGCGCTCGAGCCGACCTTCGGCGGCATCAATCTTGAGGATATCCGCGGACCGGAGTGCTTCGAGATCGAGGCGCGCTTGAAGGAGCGCATGAAGATCCCGGTGTTCCATGACGACCAGCACGGCACTGCCATCATCGTTGCCGCCGCCATCGTCAATGGCCTCAGGCTCAATGGCAAGAAGCTGTCCGAGGTCAAGATCGTGGCATCGGGGGCAGGAGCTGCCGCGATCGCGACGCTGAACCTCTTGGTGTCGATGGGCGCGCAGCGCAAGAACATCTGGGTCTGTGACATCGATGGTCTCGTGCATGAGGGCCGCAACACCTCGATGGACCGCTGGAAGGCGGTCTATGCGCAGAAGACCGACAAGCGCACGCTCGCCGACGTCATCGGCGGCGCCGACATCTTCATCGGGCTCTCGGCACCCGGCGTGCTCAAGCCCGAGATGGCCAAGGCGATGGCCGACAAGCCGCTGATCATGGCGCTCGCCAATCCCGTGCCGGAGATCATGCCGGAAGAGGCGCGAAAAGCGCGCCCCGACGCCATGATCTGCACCGGCCGCTCCGACTACCCGAACCAGGTCAACAACGTCCTCTGCTTTCCCTTCATCTTCCGCGGCGCGCTCGACGTCGGCGCCACCGCCATCAACGAGGAGATGAAGCACGCCGCCGTCGAGGCGATCGCGCAGCTCGCGCGCGAAGCGCCGTCGGATGCAGTCGCGCAGGGTTTTGACACCGGCGAGACGCAGGGCTTCGGTCCGGGCTCGCTGATCCCGAGTCCCTTTGATCCTCGGTTGATTCTCCGCATCGCGCCGGCCGTGGCGAAGGCGGCGATGGAATCGGGCGTGGCGACCCGTCCCATCACCAATTTCGACGAATACAGAGCGCTGCTCGAGCGCTTCGCCTTCCGCTCCGGCCTCGTCATGAAGCCGATGTTCGCCAAGGCCAAGACCCAGCCGGTCCGCGTGATCTACGCCGAAGGCGAGGACGAGCGCGTGCTGCGCGCGACCCAAGTGGTGCTCGAGGAGAAGCTGGCGCGGCCGATCCTGGTTGGCCGCCCCTCGGTGGTCGAGGCGCGCATCAAGCGCTTCGGCCTGTCGATCAAGGCCGGCAAGGATTTCGACCTGGTCAATCCCGAGGACGATCCGCGCTACCGCTCCTACGTGCAGTCCTATGTCGAGGTCGCCGGCCGTCGCGGCGTGACGCCGGATGCGGCGCGCACGGTGGTGCGCACCAACAACACTGTTATCGCGGCGCTTGCGGTGGTGCGCGGCGAGGCCGACGCCATGCTCTGCGGCGTCGAGGGCCGCTACATGAGCCATCTGCGCCATGTGCGCGAGATCGTCGGCTTCTCGCCGGGGATCAGCGATTACGCCGCGCTGGCGCTGCTGATCACCAGCAAGGGCGCCTTCTTCATTGCCGATACGCAAGTGCGGCCCAATCCGAGTGCGGAGGAACTGGCCGAGATCGCGGCACTGGCGGCGCTGCATGTGCAGCGCTTCACCCTGAAGCCGAAGGTCGCTTTCATCTCGCATTCCGATTTCGGCAGCTACGATACGGACTCCTCGCGCAAGATGCGCCGGGCGACCCAACTCCTGAAAGACAAGCATCCGGAGATCGAGGCCGACGGCGAGATGCAGGGCGACACCGCGCTCTCGGCTGCGGCCCGCAAGCTCGTGCTGCCGCACTCCAAGCTCGAGGGGGAGGCCAACATCCTGATCATGCCGAACCTCGACACCGCCAACGTGGCCTATCAGATGATCAAGGCGCTGGCGGACGCACTTCCCGTCGGCCCGATTCTGATCGGCCCGGCGCGCCCGGCCCACATCCTGACGCCGGGCGTCACCGCGCGCGGCATCCTCAATATGACGGCGGTTGCGGTCGTGGAAGCCCAGGAGCGCGCCGCGCGGCAGCAGCCGACGTTGTTTACGTAGCTGCTTCGCCCCCTCAAGGTGTTTTGGGGCGCTCGCTCCGCAAACTCGTCATGCCCGGGCTTGTCCCGGGCATCCACGTTTTTCGTCCCGCGAGGCAAGTCGTGAATGGCCGGGTCAAGCCCGGCCATGACGCCGAGGGCGTTGCGGCCGATCGCGCCGCTCTCGGTTCGATTCCGCTAGGGAGCGCCAACCGAATAGCGCGCCGCCAGCTTTGAATTCCACGCAGTTCTCCATTTCCCCGTTTGAAAAGCGCAAGCGGACTCTTCATAATCCCCTCAAGCGTTCCGTGCGGTAGCGCTTTGCCAAGAGGCCGATCATGCCAGCGTTCGTGACTTTCGGGCGAATCCTGTTCGCGGTGCTGTTCATCTACACGGGCGCAACCAAGCTTTTTGCCATCCAGGCGACCGCCGACGTCATCGCCACCAAGCTCGTGGTGCCTGATGTCATCGCGCCCTATGCCAAGCAGGTCGAGACGGCGACGGCCATGACGACGCCGCAGCTCATGGCGATCGCGATCGGCGGGCTCGAGATCATCGCAGGGCTGATGATCGCGCTGAATTTCGGTGCGCGCTTCTTCGCGATGCTGCTAACCATCTACGTCGCGGTCGCGACCGTCCTGTTCTACGATTTCTGGAACCAGACCCCGCCGGACAACGCCAAGATGCTGGTCGACGCGCTCAAGAACCTGTCGATCATCGGCGCGCTCTGCATGATCATCGGCTACGGCCGCACCACGCGCCCGGCCGAGGCGGCCTACGGCGACGTGTAGCGATCAATCCGCTCTCGGGGGCGCGATCTCGCGCATCCAGCGGGAAATCGTCGCGCTGCTTGCTCCATCCGTGCCTCGCTGTACACCAAGCAATCCGGCCTCGCGCGCGGCGCGGGGCTGCCCGCGACGCCGTCATAGCCACCCCTGAGATAGAGCTGGAGGATGATGTGGTCGACGCCGCTGCGCGCGATCGTTTCAGCCGTCCGGCGGAATCGCTGGCCGCTGGCACGGCTCAGCCCGATCAGCGCCGGCCCCATGGCATAGGAGCTGATGTCGGCGCGGAACGGGCCCGGCTCATCGGCGGCGAGCTCGTCGACCTCGAACAGCGTGGCGACAGCCTCCCGCCAGGCGGCGATGTTCGCATCCGTCTCCATCTGATCGGCGGTGAAGCCGAAGGCCGGTAGCAAGGATGATATCGGGGCTGCATCGCCTGTCAGTCCGGAGGCGCCCGTCGGACCTGTCGTCGTACCGTCGTCGGTCATGGTGGTCGTGGTCGCGTCTTGATCGTCGTTAAGGAGCGGGGAAGGGCGGCGCCGGGCCAATTCATACCCGGCTGTAGGTTGATATCCGGCGAAGGAAAATGGTTCGTTCGTGTACCAATCCGGTCGGCCGCGGGGCGGCAGCCGCGATCCGAAGCCGTCCAGTCTTGCGCTTTTGTCTCAGTCTATTGATGCGGTGTTTCTGAATGGCCGGCTCGTATTGACGCCGCGCCGCGGACGCTGGCTATAGCGTCATCACCGCCGTCGGGGCCGATTATTGGGTCTCGGCAAATATGCTAGTCGGCTTTGCGCTGGCCGGCGGCGGGACAAATTTTAGCTTTCTAAATCAGCAAGATACGAAATGGTATTGAATTGCCGGTTCTTTGCATGGGTTGTTTTTGCAGTTTTGAATCGGAGCCCCCGGTGTGAGCGACGTCGGCAATGCCGGGAGGCTAACCCGGCCGCCACGGGGTCACGGTCACCTCATGCGCCGCGTCGAGCAGGTACGGCGCGCCCGGCTTCATCCCATGCGAAGCCAGCACCTCGTGAGGCGTCCGCTGGGGCACGCCGACAAAACAGCCTTCACCGCCGGGCAGCCGCACATGCGGAGCCTCCGACAGCCAGAACGTGTCGTATCGGTCCATGAACATGTCGAACACGACCGGCCCGCCGATGATGGCGATCGTGCCGGAGGCGACATCCGCGAAGGCGCAGGCCGCCTCGAAGCTCGCGTGCTGCGGATTCCACAGCGTCGCGTTCGGCATCTCCGGATCGACGGTGAGATCCCTGATCTTGCGGGTCAGGATCAGCCGCTTGCGCTTCGGCGAATTCGGCTGCTGCTCGTGCGAGTGCCGGCCATGCACGATCAGCGCGGCGCGCTCGAGCGCCTGCTCGAAGAACAGCTTGTCGCCTTCGAACTTCAGGCTGTCGGGCATGACGTGATCGGCGTCGGCCAGCATGCCGTCCGCTGACACGATGACGTAGCCCTCGATACGGAAAGACAACGGCCTTCTATTCGGAAACGGTCGTCACTACGGAATTGACCGGGCGCTGGCTCACCGTCGGCAGCTTGATGTCCTTGAGCAGCTCCTGGTCGTATTCCGGCAGCGTCGAGGCCGGGAATTTGGCGCGCATCGCCACCACCTTGTAGCCGCCGGCCTTCAGCCGCTTGAGCAGCTCGGGCAACGCCTCCGCAGTGTGCTTCTGGAAGTCGTGCATCAGGATGATGCCCTTGCCCTTGGTCTCGAGCTTCTTCATCACGGTCTCGATCACCTTCTCGGGCTTGGAGGCCTTGAAGTCGAAGGAGTCGATGTCGCAGGAGAAGATCGCCATGTTGCGGTTGCCGAGATAGGTGACCATCTCTGGCGGATGTTGCAGCGCCGGGAAGCGGAAGAACGGCGAGGGCGAGATGCCGCCGAGCGCCCATTTCACCGCGGAAAGGCCCTTCTCGATCTCTTCCTTGCGCTGCGCGTCCGTGAGCTTCTTGTTGTTCAGATTGGCGTGCGACCAAGTATGGCTGCCCACCGTGTGGCCGGCGGCGTAGACCTGCTTGAGAATCTCCGGCTCATAGGTCGCGTGCTTGCCGATCGAGAAGAAGATGCCTGTGGTGCATTCGTCGGCGAGCGCCTTCAGCACGGCAGGCGTGTTCTTCGGCCAGGGGCCATCGTCGAAGGTCAGCACCACCTCGTGGTCGCGCAGGAAGTCGAGCTCCTTGAAATGCTCGAAGCCGAAGCCGGGGCCGCCCGTGGTGTCGATCTCGACGGTGCGGGCGACGCCGAGGGCGCCTGGGGTGTTGCAGGCCGCGCGCGCCGGCTGCGGCGCCTGTTTCGGCGGGGGCGGATTGACGAAACCCGCTGGAGCCGCGGCCGTTGCTGCAGGCGCCGGAGCCGCAGCGGGCGTTGCGGCCGCTGGCGTCGCCGCCGGTGCGGCTTGCGTCGCGGCTGCGGGCTTCGCGGCCGGTGTCTGCGACCATGCTGCGCCGGTCAACGCAACCGACAACGCGCTTGCTAAAATCAGTCCTGCCGCCACACGCATGGTGTTGTCCTCGAGATTGATCCCGTTGTTCCACCGCGGCTTTTCGCCTGCGGCAAAAACCGTCCTGCCCCAAACGATCCTAGCCTAGATGGTGGGCCCTCGCCATTGCAACGGCTGTTTGACGCCTCGCCATAATTGTGCCCAGCCGGATGGGCGCGCCCCGCGTCAACTATCGGCCAGCGCCTTGGCAATCGCCGTTTTGATCCGCGTGTCGGCCGGTTCGACTGCGGAGGGAAAGACCTCGGCGATATAGCCGTCGCGGCCGATCAGGTATTTGTGGAAGTTCCAGCGCGGAACTTCCTTTGGTCGGGCTTCAGCGGCCCATTTGTAGAAGGGGTGCGCCTTTGCTCCGACCACGACGGCCTTGGCCGTAACCGGGAACGTAACACCATATTGGTGATGTGCGGTCTGCGTGATCTCGCTCGCGCCGCCGGGCTCCTGGCCACCGAAATCGTTGGAGGGTACGCCGATCACGGTAAGCCCGCGCTCGCGAAACTCGTTCCAGATCTCCTGCAGGCCGGCATATTGCGGAGTGTAGCCACAGAGCGAGGCGGTGTTCACCACCAGCAGCGGTTTGCCGGTGAACGCGGCGAGGCGGATGTCGTCGCCTGACAATGCGGGGAAGGAGAAGGCGTAGGCCGAGATCCGGCTCATGCCACCATCAGCGAGGGCGCGCGTTACCGGCGCGAGCGTGCCGCCGAGCGCCGCGATGAGCATGGTCCTGCGGTTCATCATGACGGCGTCCCCCGAAATGACCCGAAAGGCATGTTACTCCGCCGGCGCGAGCGGGCTCGTCAACACCACGTTATCGAACGCTGCGAGGGGCGCTAGTACAGGCGGACGATGAAGTCGGTGCCTTCGCCGGTCTCGCCCTGATTGATGCCTTGGTCGGAGACGATGATCGAGCCGCCTGACGTCAGCATCTCGTTGATCTTCGCCATGGTGTCGGCAGGGACTGAGATGCGGTCGAGCGCTTCAGCTGGGCTGTCCGGCATGACCACCGGTTTTGCGGCAACGGGGATCACGGCGGCGCCGCGCTGGCGGCGCGATACGCGGCTGTCGTCCTCGCGTGCCGCGGAACGGGCGGCGACGGGCAGCGACACCACCGACCAACGCAGTGCATTGGCATCGGCCTTGTCAACTTCGGCAGTGAAGACATGCGTGCCGAGCGGCCGGTCGCTCGCTGAGATCGTGATCGGTACCTCGAACAGCGGCGCAAAATTCTGCCGCACGTAGAGCTTGGAATCCTTGCGGCTGATGAAGACGGCAATCTGGCCGGCGCGCTTGGGCGTATCAGGCTTTGCCGCCGGCGCAGGATCGGCAACGCGGTTCTCGTCCTTCTTCGCATCGGGCGAGGTGGCGAGCGCCGGAGCAGTGGCCTGAGCATTGGGCGTCTTTGCGGAGTCCACCGCCTCTGTCTTGACCGGCTCGGCCTTGACAGCCTCGACCTTGCCGGCGGGCTTGTCGTCGTTCGCTGGCTTGGCCGCATCTTGCGACAGGGACTTGGGCGTATCAGATGCCTCGGCCGTCTTGGCGTTGTCGGCCGGTGCCGCGGCTTCGTCGCGCGCGGGCGCATTGCCAATGGTCACATCCGACATGACCGCGTGGCCGACGGAGGTACGCAGCTCGAGCACGCTGTCGGCGCTGGCCGTCTTGGTCTCGACTGTCTTGGTTTCGGCGGCGCCCTTGTCGGCCTTGTCGCTGACATTGGTCGGCGGCTCGAGGCTCGCCGCGGGCTGCGGTGGCACGCGCATGGAGGCGAGCAGGGGATGGGAGAAGCTTTGCGGTGACATCTGGCCCGGCGCCACGATCACGCGCGCACCCATCCGAGTCCAGTTCCACATCTTCATCGCGAACGCCATCGGCATGCGGATGCAGCCATGCGAGGCGGGATAGCCCGGCAGCACGCCGGCATGCATGGCGACGCCGGACCAGGTGATCCGCTGCATGTACGGCATCGGAGCGCCGCTATAGATGTTGGAGTGGTGGAATTTGTGCTTCTGGATGACGCTGAACACGCCCATCGGCGTCGAATGGCCCTTCATGCCGGTCGACACCGGAGATTCCGCGAACACGCCGTTGCTGTCGTAGACCGTCACCTTCTGCCGGTCGATCGAGACGACGATGACGAGCGGTCCTTGCGGCTTGGTGCCGGCTTCCTTCTCGACGACGCTTTCTTTCTTGCTGGCGACGCCACGCTTTTGCGGCTTCTGGCGCGGTATTTCGGGAAGCCGATCCTGCCGGGCGTAGTAGGACCCGTCGGAATAGTCCGTCCAATAATAAAACGCTGCGTCTGCCTGGCTGGTCGTGCCGATCGCACCCGCCGCCGTCAAAATGGCGACCTGCCACAGCCGCGCCGGCTTGGCGGAAGAACCCGACCCGTTCACGCTGTTCATCCTCGAATCCATAATCCAAATCAGACGTTAGTCTCGCAAAGGGGATACGCGTTCACCAGCAGGGCGGTTCTGCCGTCAGTTACTTTTGTTCAAGACGTAGCAAAAAAGCCTCACGGAGCGGTAAACGGCGGCCGAGCCGGATGGCCCGCCGCCTTCCTGATCGTCGCTCGCGTTCCTACATTGCAGGGACTTGTTACCGGAGAACTTCATGTCATCCCGTTTCCCCGGTCTTTCCAGCATCCGCTTGAAAGGCCTCGCTTTATTCCTGCTGATTCTGACCGCGCCGATGGCGTCGGCATCGGCCGCCGATGAGCCCGATCTGATCTTCCGCCGCTCCACCGTGTTCAAGTGGATGAGCCCGAACGACAAGCTCGCGACCTATGGTCTCGACGATCCCGAGGTCGAGGGCGTCGCCTGTCATTTCACGGTGCCGGAGAAGGGTGGCTTCAAGGGTTGGCTCGGCCTTGCCGAGGAGGTCTCGGACATCTCGCTGGCCTGTCGCCAGGTCGGCCCGATCAAGTTCAAGCACAAGATGGAGCAGGGCGACGACATGTTCCGCCAGCGCCGGTCGCTGTTCTTCAAGAAGATGCAGATCGTGCGCGGCTGTGACGCCAAGCGCAACGTGCTGGTCTACATGGTCTATTCGGACAAGCTGATCGAAGGCTCGCCCAAGAACTCGACCTCGACCGTGCCGATCATGCCGTGGGGACCGGCGGACGCAAACGTCCAGAAGTGCGGCGAGTTCTTCACGCAGTGACGCGCTTGCGTTCACAGTGACGCGCTTGCGTTCACTCAGTGACGATCGCGCTGCTTCGCGAGATGCGAGCCGGTCAGCCGCACGAACATCTGCGGCGCGGCCTCGAAGCCGCGACTCGATTGCAGCGCCATTTCGCCGGCGCTGCCGCGAATGGGTGGTTGCTCTCCGCGGTCCGTCCGTGGATCCGTATCGCGCCGCATTGCGCGATTTCCCGCCATCATGGTGGCCATCCCTCACGTGAATGCGCCCGATGATCCGGGCGTCTCGGTTTCGATGGCTTGGGTCGCCGCCGAACCACCCACGGTTCGATCGGACCCAGTCCTCGTTTGCCGCCCCTTTCAGCAGAAAAACGTAAAATGCATGTGAAGTGCGCGCGGCGGGAGCATGACGGCGCCTGTGCAAGGCGTGTGTCCGCGCTGGCGCCGGAACTTGGCAGGTCACTTTGACCTCGAGCGAGACCTGTCTGAAATGACTGGCATTTTCCGAGAATTGTTTCGTTCTCTTGGAGGGGACGAAACAATTCTCACGAAGACGAAACCATTTTCAGCTTTTCGCGCATCACGCGCGAAACCGCCCATGGTTATCAGGCTCATAACGACGACGGCGCACCGCCGACCACGAAATTGGGACACAAATCATGCGCGCGCTCAGCTTCATCCTTGCTTTCGGTTTCGTGCTCGCCGGCTCCTCATTGGCGGGTTCGCCCGACGGCAATCTCCCCGGTGTCGGTACCTTCCAGTACAGCGGCTCGCCCATCACGATCCCGGCAGCGCAGCCGATCTTGGTCGCTGCGCGCTTCTGACCGCAAAGAAAACAGCCGGCAAGGCCCATCATGTTGCTTCGTCTCTGCGCCGCAGCGTTCGTGTCCCTTCTGACGATTAGTTCCGTTCAGGCGCAGGTGCGCGCACCCTCCAGGCTACCCGATCCCCGCAGCGAGTTCGTGCGCCAGTGCGCGCCGCACATGCTCGGGCGCTGGGAGCATCCGGAGGAGGTCTGCGGCTGTCTGCACGATCACGCCGCCGCGGCCGTCGAGGACCGCGATCTGCGCGAAGCGCTGCTGCGCGGCATCAGCGAGACCGGCGTGCCCACCATCGAGACCGATTGGGTGCCGGCCTCCAAGCAGGGCGAGATCGGCCCGACCTTCACCAAGATCGCCAAGCCGACGCTGCAGTGCATGTTCGATCCGGCGAAGTAGCTTCTCAGATCATCATCTCGATTTCGGCCCGTGCCGCGGCACGCAGGAACTCGTGCGCGAGACTCCCTTGTCGGTCATCTTCGCGCCGCGCACTTCCTTGACCTGGCCGGCGGGGCAGGTTCCATCATCCACGAGCACACGCTGGCCGAGCTTCAGATCCACGATGTCCTGCTCGCGTCCAACGGTGGTTGCGCGTGCCGTGGAGGCAAGCGCGATGAAGATCAGCAGCGAGAGGCAGGTTGCGTGGCGAAGCAGCATGATGTGAGGTCCCGGCATCGATGCCGCAATTTAGGGAGCGGCGGGCGATTCTGATAGTGAAGCTTCGTTACGCCCGGCGGGCCGATTTTCGCCTTGCGCCCAAGCTGCGCGCGATTCCCTGGCAAGACGTCCGGCGGAGGTCACGAGCTGTGGAACCGGGTGGCCGGAAAATCCCAGCACGAAGCCGGGCAGCGGACGCCCGCGCGAGTAGGTGTCGGCCAATAGCCAGCCTTCCGCGCCGGCCGCTTGCTTGGCACGCGCTGCCACCGACAGATCGACCGAAGGATCGAACCGGGCAACAAGGTGCAGGCCTTGTGAGGGCACCGGCACCGAAAGCGCGCCATCGGATGCGACTTCCAGCGTTTCGGCGAGCACATCGCGGGCCTCGCGATAGAGCTTTCGCACGCGCTTCAGGTTCGCAGCGAAGGCCCCGGAATTGAGCATGTCCGCCACCGCGCCTTCCATCAGCGTGCCGGGAAAGCGATCGAGCGCCGCGCGCGCAGCTGTCACGTCTGCGATCAGGCGTTCGGGCAGGGCGCAATAGCCGATGCGAAGGCCCGGAAACAGCGTCTTGGCAAACGTGCCCAGGTAGATCACGCGCTGGAGGCGATCGATGCCGGCGAGCGACATCAGCGGTGCGCCGTCATAGCGGAATTCGCTGTCGTAATCGTCCTCCAGCACGAATGCGCCGGCTTGCCTCGCCCAGTCCAAAAGCTCGAGCCGCCGCGGCATCGACATCTGCACGCCCAGCGGAAACTGGTGCGACGGTGTGACGTAGGCCGCGCGCGCCGACGGTGCCGCGATGCGGCCTTTGGCGACACGCATCCCGTGCTCGTCGACGGCGACAGGCACGGCGCGATAGCCGCAATGCGTGATGGTCTTTCGCGCGGCGGGATAGCCGGGGTCCTCGCACCACACCTGGTCATTGGATTTCAAGATTGCGCTCAGCACGATGCGCAACCCGTGCAGCGTGCCCGACGTCAGCATGATCTGATCGGGGTCGCAGCGTAGTCCGCGCGCCGACAGCAGATGATCGGCGATCGCCGAACGCAGCTCGCGGCTGCCGCGAGGATCGCCATAATGCAGGTGCTCGGACCCGAACGCGCGCATTCGGCGGCCGACGAAAGCGCGAAAACGCTGCACCGCACGCTCGTCGATATGGGTGCAGCCGAGCGCGAACGCGCCTTGCCTGGGTGTTTCGACAACCACCTTGGGCTTGTTCGGCTCGGCCCCCCTCGCGGGGATACGTGTGGCGACGAACGTTCCGGAGCCGACGGTTGCGTCGGCAAAGCCGTCGGCGATCAGGCGCTCATAGGCGGTGACGACGGCGTTGCGCCGGAAGCCGGTCTGCCTGGCCAAGGTCCGCGATGGCGGCAGCGGCTCGCCCGGCTTGACGAGTCCGGAGACGATCATCTCGCACAGCGCCTGATAGAGCCGGTGCGCGGCGGAAGCGCCGGCCGTGACATGGGGGCCGGTGAGGTCGAGCGGAAGCTCGGTCTTGGCTCGGGAGGAAGAATTGGTCGGAATTTTTTGCATGGAATTGGAACTATCGCAGACCAAATGTGCCATTACAACTGCTCCAGAATTCATCCAATCCGAGCAGGAGCGGCCGTGAGCCACACCGAGACCTCAAATTCCTATCCGACATCGGCGCGCAACCAGGTGAAGCGCCGGCACGACCGCGGCTTCTACGATCACGATACGGTTCATCGCATCCTGGATTCCTCGATGCTGTGCCACGTCTCCTATGTGATCGACGGCCAGCCCTATTGCACGCCGACCTTCTTCTGGCGGGAGGGCACCAAGCTCTACTGGCACGGATCGAGCGCCAGCCGCATGTTGCGCAACCAGACCAAGGGCGAGCGCGTCTGCTTGACGGTCGCCCACCTCGACAGCCTCGTGTTGGCGCGCTGCGGCTTCAACCACTCCGCCGACTACCGCGCGGTGATGGCATTCGGCACGGCCTATCTCGTCACCGATCCCGAGGAGAAGGAGCGGGCGGTGATCGCAATGGTCGATCGCTTCTTCCCGGATCGCACCGCTGGCCTGCGACAGAGCACCACGCAGGAGATCAAGGCAACGTCCTTCATTGCGATGGAGATCGAGGAAGCCTCGGCCAAGATCCGTGCCAAGGGTGTCGCTGACGACGACGAGGACTACGCGTTGCCGATCTATGCGGAACGCATTCCGGTGCGCACGGTGCTCGGTGCGCCGGAGCCGTGCCCGCGCCTGCTCGACGGCGTGAGCCGGCCTGCGACGCTGAATGGCTATTCGGAAGGCCGGCTGCTCGAAGATGCATTGCGGGATGCTTATTTTGTGGAGTACCCGAACGGCTGAAATCGGTTAGCTTGCGCTCCATCGATGATCTGAATGCCCGAATGGAGTTGCCTGATGAATGCCGAAACGCAGCAGAGGATTCTTGACGCCGTCGATAGCGGCTTCGAAGCCCAGCTTGCGACCACACGTGATTTCGTCGCGATCCCCTCGACCCGCGGGGCGGAGGGGCCGTGCCAGGACATGATCGGCGACCTCCTGCGCGAACGCGGCTATGAGGTTGACGACTGGCACATCAATGTCGACGATCTAAAAGATCTTCGCGGCTTCGGCCCAATCGAGCACGATTTCTCCAAGGCGCGCTCGGTGGTGGGCACTTACCGTCCGCAAACGAGCGCCGGCAAATCGCTGATCCTCCAGGGGCACTGCGACGTGGTGCCGGCAGGTCCGCTGGAATTGTGGGATACTCCGCCGTTCTCACCCGTCATCAAGGACGGGAAGATGTTCGGCCGCGGTGCCTGCGACATGAAGTCGGGCACGATCGGCGCGCTCTACGCACTCGATGCGATCAAGGCCGCCGGCTTCAAGCCGACGGCACGGATCCATTTCCAATCCGTGATCGAGGAGGAGAGCACCGGCGTCGGCGCACTCTCGACGCTTCAGCGCGGCTACCGTGCCGATGCCTGCTTCATGCCCGAGCCGACCGGCGGCAAGATGGTGCGCTCACAGGTCGGCGTGATCTGGTTTCGCCTGCGCGTGAAGGGGCACCCGACCCATGTCGCTTTTGCAGGCTCCGGCGCGAATGCGATTATGGCGGCGTATCACCTGATCCAGGCTCTGCAAAAGCTTGAGATCGAATGGAACGAGCGCGCCAAGGCCGATCGCCACTTCAAGACGCTCAACAATCCCATCAACTTCAACCCCGGCATCATCAAGGGCGGCGACTGGGCCTCGAGCGTGCCGGCCTGGTGCGACGTCGACTGTCGCATTGCCGTATTGCCG
The DNA here is from genome assembly GCF_045571415.1 of Bradyrhizobium sp. LMG 9283. Taxonomy (NCBI): domain Bacteria; kingdom Pseudomonadati; phylum Pseudomonadota; class Alphaproteobacteria; order Hyphomicrobiales; family Nitrobacteraceae; genus Bradyrhizobium; species Bradyrhizobium sp. LMG 9283. The sequence goes on along the minus strand of NZ_CP120691.1, from coordinate 4,999,288 downwards.
GGCTGGTCGATCCCCGATCACCAGAAGGAGATCATGGCTTGCGTCGCTGCCGCTTCGCGTAACCACCGCTTCCTCGCCAACAATCCGCCGGAGATCGAATGGTCGGGCTTCCTGTCGGAAGGCTATGAACTGACCGACGCGGCGGAGCCTGAGACCGCGTTCGGCAAGGCTTTCAACAAGGTCTATGGCGGCATGCCAGAGGATCTCGTCTTCACGGCGCTGACCGACACGCGCTTCTACGGTCTGAACCACGGCATCCCGAGCCTCTGCTTCGGCGCAAGCGGCGGCGAGATGCATGGCTTCAACGAGTACGTCGACCTGGACTCTCTGAAGAAGACGACCAAGGCGATCGCCCTGTTCATCGCGGAATGGTGCGGCGTGGAGAAGGCGTAGTTTGGTGTCCCGGACGCGGTGCAGCGCGCGGACGATGCGAAGCGTCGTTTCGCGTGGTGCTCCGCAGAGATGGGACCCATGTCGCCGCATGCACTGGACCCCGGTTCAGCAGCGCATCGTTGCACGCTGCACCGCGCCCGAGGAACGCACCGGGCCAGTCGTCGGCTGCGCAATCGATGGGCTCCTCCCGAATCCTTTAAGCTTAAAATAAAGACTAGGATGCCGGCCGCGCCGGTGGCAGACTGGCGCCCGGTTCGCTGGACGAGTCCTCGGGAGCAATGATGCGCGATTGGGATGATGCTTATGCCAATTCGGCCCATATCCCGGGCTCGGACAAGATGCCTGCGCTGTTGGCGGAGCGGGCGGCGGCCTACCGCGCCGGCCTGAAGGAATTTCGTCCCGACATCGCCTATGGCGCCGGCGAGCGCCAGAAGCTCGACCTCGTCCTGCCCGACGGCGACAGCAAGGGACTCGTCGTGTTCGTCCATGGCGGCTACTGGATGCGCTTCGACAAGTCGAGCTGGACCGATCTCGCCGAAGGCGCGCGCCATCATGGCTGGACGGTGGCGCTGCCGAGCTACACGCTGACGCCGGCCACACGCATCTCCGATATCACCGTAGAAATCGCCGCCGCTGTCGCCAAGGCGGCAGCACTCGTCTCAGGGCCGATCCGGCTCGCTGGCCATTCCGCCGGCGGCCATCTCGTCACGCGCATGCTGTGCGACGACAGCCGGCTCGAGCCCGCCGTCTACAACCGCATCGCCGGGACGCTCTCGATCAGCGGCCTGCACGATCTGCGTCCACTCCTGAAGACCAGGATGAACGAGACGCTGCGCATGACGATGGAGGAGGCGACGCTGGAAAGCGCGGCGCTGCATCTGCCGCGCGGGCATTCGCCTGTGACCGCCTGGGTCGGCGGCAGCGAGCGGCCCGAATTCATCCGCCAGTCCGATCTGATGGCCAATATCTGGACCGGCTTCGACGTGCCGACGCACCTCGTCATCGATCCCGGTCTCAACCATTTTACCGTGATCGACGGGCTGAAGGACCCATCCTCGCCGATCACCGCCCGCCTGATCGGCCTCGACTGAGCGAAGCCGGGGAAGATCGATCGAAAGGACCTGTCATGACGTCCCGCGATTACGATCCTGCAAGCGAAGGCGCCGAGACCGATTTCGCCCAGCGCATGTCCTATGGCGACTACCTCGCGCTGGATGCGATTCTTGGCGCGCAGCATCCGCTGTCCGAAGCGCATGACGAGATGCTGTTCATCATCCAGCATCAGACCACGGAGCTGTGGATGCGGCTTGCCATTCACGAGCTCAGTGCAGCGCGCCGTGCGATCTCACGGGATGAGGTGCAACCTGCGATGAAGATGCTGGCGCGGATGTCGCGGATCTTCGAGCAGCTCAACAACGCCTGGGACGTGCTACGCACGATGACGCCGAGCGAATATACCCGCTTTCGCGCCCAACTCGGCCAGTCCTCGGGCTTCCAGTCGCGCCAATACCGGCTGATCGAATTTCTGCTCGGCAACCGCAACCACGCCATGCTGAAGCCGCACGCGCACGATGCTGAGACGATGAAGCTGCTCGAAGCCGAACTCGCGACGCCCAGCCTCTATGACGAGGTGCTGCGGCTCGCCGAGCGCAACGGACTGAAGATGCCTGCGGCTGTGCTGGCGCGCGATGTTCGCGAGACCCATAGCTTCAATGAAGGCGTGCTGCAGGCCTGGCGTATCGTGTACGAGGCGCCGGAGACGCACTGGATGCTCTACGAGTTGGCCGAGAAGCTGGTCGATTTCGAGGACTATTTCCGCCGCTGGCGCTTCAACCACGTGACGACGGTCGAGCGCGTCATCGGTTTCAAGCGCGGCACCGGCGGCACTGGCGGCGTTAGCTATCTCAAGCGCATGCTGGAGGTCGAGCTGTTTCCCGAACTCTGGCGCGTGCGTACGATTCTGTAGGGATGTCCATGACCAGGCTTCGCGTCTATGACGACACCAAGGCACTGTTCCATTTGCCTGACGGCGTGATCTATCTCGACGGCAACTCGCTTGGTGCGCTGCCGCTGGGCGTTGCCGAGCGCGTCAATCGCGTCATCACCGACGAGTGGGGCAACGAGCTGATCCGCGCCTGGAACACCGCAGGCTGGTATGTCCAGCCGCGCCATATCGGCGATCGTATCGCGCGGTTGATCGGTGCTGCAGCCGGCTCGGTGATGGTGGGAGACACGCTGTCCCTGAAGGTCTATCAGGCACTCGCCGCCGCGCTCGACATGACCCCGTCCCGCAAGATCGTCCTGTCGGACACCGGCAACTTCCCGACCGACCTCTACATGGCCGAGGGCCTGATCACGACGCTCGGGCGCGGCCATCAATTGCGTCTGGTGGCACCGGAGGAGATCGAGGCCGCGCTGTCGGAAGAGATCGCGGTGCTCTACATCACCGAGGTGGATTACCGCACCGGCCGCCGCCACGACATGGCGAAGCTCACCGCGAAAGCGCATGCGCTCGGCGTTGTCACGGTCTGGGATCTCGCCCATTCCGCCGGCGCGCTGCCAGTTGATCTTTCCGGCTGCGGCGCCGATTTCGCTGCCGGCTGCACCTACAAATATCTCAACGCCGGTCCCGGCGCGCCGGCCTTCCTCTATGTCGCGCCGCGCCATGCCGACAGCGCGCGTGCGGCTCTGTCCGGCTGGATGGGCCACGCAAAACCGTTTGCGTTCGAGCTCGCCTATGCGGCAGCCGGCGGCGTCGAGCGCATGCGCGTCGGCACCCCGCCGGTGTTGGCGATGGCGGCGCTGGAGGCCTCGCTCGAGATCTGGGACAGGGTCGATGTCGCCGAGGTCCGTGCGCGTTCGCTGGCGCTCGGCGATCTCCTGATCGCCGAGGTCGAGCGACGCTGCCCGTCCTTAAAGCTGGTGACGCCGCGCGCGTATGAGCAGCGTGGATCGCAAGTCTCCTTTGCCTTTGACGGCGGCTATGCCGCCATGCAGGCCCTGATCGCACGCGGCGTCATCGGCGACTTTCGCGCGCCCGACATCATGCGGTTCGGGATCACGCCGCTATATATCGGTGAGAACGAAGTGACGAGGGCGGCCGAGATCATCGAAGAGGTGATCGTAGGCGAGGTGTGGCGCCGGCCGGAATATCAGGTCGTGAACGCGGTGACGTGAGGAAGATCTCGTGCCCCGGATGCAGCGCAGCGCTTCTTAGCGTGCGCTGCAGGGCCGGGGCCCACGCGGCACCCGAAATCCGTCGCGAGATGGGTCCCGGCTCTGCGCAGCAACGCTGAGGCGTTGCGGCGCGTCCGGGACACGAGAGCTGCGGTCAACTGATTCGCGCTCAACCCCACAAGGCCGTCACGATCGCATCGAGCCCATCCGTCAGCGCCGCCGGCCCGGGCTGGAGGATGATCGGCGACTTGATCTCGATGATGCGATCGTCGCGCACGGCGGGGATATTGCTCCAGCCATTGCGCTGGCGAATGCGGGCAGGCACGACTTTCTTGCCGCACCAGGAGGCGAGGATCACATCGGGCGCGGCCTCGCGCACCGCCTCCGCCGAAACGATGCGCTCCTTCGCCGCCTGCCGATGCCGCAGCTCGGCAAACGCATCCGCACCGCCGGCGATCTCGATCAATTCGGAAATCCAGCCGATGCCGGAGATCAGTGGATCGTCCCACTCCTCGAAATACACTTTTGGTCGGGGCGAGGGGCGGGGCGTTGCTGCGATCGCCGCGAGGCGCCGCTCGAAGCCTTGCGCAAGGTCTTCCGCGCGCCCGGCGGCGCCAACCAGCGCACCCAGCGTGCGGATCATTGCCAAGATTCCGGCGACGTCGCGCTGGTTGAAGACATGCACATCGATGCCGGCGCGGACGAGGTCGGCGACGATGCCGGCTTGGAGATCAGAGAAGGCCAGTACGAGGTCCGGTTCCAACGCCAGAATCTTCGGGATGTCCGCTGAGACGAAGGCCGACACCCGCGGCTTATCGCGCCGCACCTGCGGCGGGCGGACGGCGTAGCCGGAGACGCCGACGATGCGGTCCTGCTCGCCGAGCAGATAGAGCGTTTCGACCGTCTCTTCGGTCAGACAGACGATGCGGCGGGGCGGGAAGTGGCGCATGGTGGGACCATATGCGCTCATGCCGCGGGCGATGTCACGGTGGCTATTACCTCCGAGGTCATTGCCTTGCCGCCTGAAGCAATTCACGCTGAGATAACAAGGAATTGGGAGGAGAACCGATGACGCCGCTCGAGAAACTTAAAGCGATGAAGATGCCGTTCGCCGAGCTCAAAGGCGTCGAGTTCGTCGAGGCCGAGAAGGACCGCGTGGTGGCGCGGATGACGGTTCGGCCCGATCTCTGCACGCTTCATCATACCATCCATGGCGGGGCGGTGATGGCGCTCGCCGATTCCGTCGGCGCGGCGGCGACCGTGATCAATCTGCCCGAGGACGCCAAGGGCACGACCACGCTGGAGAGCAAGACCAACTTCATCGGCGGGGCCAAGGAGGGAGCCACTGTCATCGCCACGGCCACCCCAGTCCATCGTGGCCGGCGGACCCAGATCTGGACCACCCGACTGGAAACCGAGGACGGCAAGCTGGTTGCCGTGGTGACCCAGACGCAGCTGGTGCTGTAACACTACGGGACCTTGATTTTATTAATGAATTGGTCGCTTTTTTGCTGCCTCTAAGTTGGGCAGGTCTCCGTCTTGAAAAGCATGGTGCGATGCACAATATAGGGGACCTAGGGATTCGAACGCCTCCTCGAGGGACACCAAGAGGAGTTTTGACGTGGTACTTGAAGAGACCGTCCGCACTGCCCCGGGCTATGTGCGGACCCTGATCCAGCAGGAAGAATTGCCGCTGCTGCGCGATCACCTGCTCAGACTCGACGCCGGAAGCCGGCACGACCGTTTCAACGGCTTTCTCGACGACAGCTTCATCGAGCGCTACGCCGCCCGCTGCGCCGAGGATGGCACCGTGATCGTTGCTTATATCGTCGATGGCGTGGTCCGCGGTGCGGCCGAGCTGCATCCGCCGGAAGACGATTCGCTGCCCGAGGTCGCCTTCAGCGTGGAGGCCTCCGCGCGCCGTCAAGGCGTCGGCACCGTGCTGTTCCGGCGCCTGATCGCGGAGGCGCGCTGGAAGGGCTACAAGCAGTTGCGCATCACGACGGGCGCCGAAAATCACGCGATGCGGGCGCTCGCCCGGAAGTTTGGGGCGCATCTGGCTTTCCGCCACGGCGAATCGACCGGTACGATCGACCTCGCCAAGACGCCCGAGGCCGAGCTCGCTGATCTGGCGGCCTCGCCCTTCATGGCCGGGCGCGCTCTTCTCAGCTTCAACAGCACTTGCTGGAAGCTGATCTCAAGCATGTACGGCAATCGCGCCGCGTAGCCCAAATCGCGGACGGGAATCAAAAAGCGGACCGGCAAGACCGGTCCGCTTTCGTATTTCCAGGTCGAAGATGAGGGCTCAGGTGCCGGTGCGCTTGTCGGCGCCGAAACGCCGAACGACGCGGCGTTCGACCACGACGGAGCGCTGCGCGCCCTGTTCGCCGGCGATCACCCGCGTGGCCGTGATGCGGCTGTTGGCGCGGGCTTGCTTCTTCACCTCGGCCTGCACGATCTCGAGCGGCATCCCCATCAAAGCTGCGGCGATCTCGGCCTGCTGCGCCTGGTCGTCGGTGATGCCGACAGCGGCGAAGATCGCCTCGTCCAGGGTGGGCGGATCGTGGCGCACGCGCCGCGTGCCATATTTGGTATTCCAGTCTGCGCTCATAACGGCCTCATTTTGATGCCGGGATACCTAGTGCCGCGAATGTTGCATTGCAATATGTAATTGGTGTGGCAGCTCAGCTATGCACCGGTCGGGTGTCATGGCGGTGACGCAGCACCGGCGCCGACCTCCACCAGCGGCTGAGGCCAGCGTTTCAGGGCAGCGTGTCCGGCTTCGGTGAGCCGGTAGATTCCCCGCTGAGCGCGTTCAAACCAGCCATACACATTATTGAGCAAGATCTTGCCGGCATCGGGACAGCGTTCGCGCAGCTCGCGTACGGGCCGCGGACCTGCCGCGAGCTCTGATGCGCAGGCCAGCGCCTGCTGCCGATAGGCCGTCATGATCGGTGCGCGGGTGCTGCCGCCGAGTGCCGGATCGCCCTGGCGGCGCTGATGCTCGGCGACGAGTCGCGAGCGAATCTTCGGCTCGCGGCGCGGGGCCGCCGTGGGCGGCTTCACCAGCACCTCGACCTGGCCGCGGTCGGTGACCCCGAGCATGCCGAAGCCGAGGCGGCGGCAGAGATTGCGGTAGCGCGCATCGCTCTCGCGTCCCTTGCCACGCGCTGACATCTTCGCCGCGATCCAGACCTCGTCGCCGGCCGGTGCGCGATCGACCGCTTGCAGGATCAGTTCGAGATTGAAGGCAAGCTTGAGCTCGCCGATCACCACGACCGGCGGATCGCCGGCGCTGAGGCCGACGAGATCGCAGCCGCCGATCTCGCCCTTGACCGTGAAGCCGAGCTCTTCGAGGAAGCGTTTGACGGGCAGGTAGAGCGCGGTTTCCACAGATGGTCCGATCGAAGAATCAGTTGCGTGTAGTCTAGAGCCTTCTCGGCTCCGATTGAATCCGAGGCGCTCGGACGTTTCGACCTAAAGGCACTACACCCGGCCGCCGACCGGGATCAGCGCGCCGGTGACGCCGCTGGCGGCATCGCTGGCGAGAAACAGGATCACCTCTGCGAGCTCCTGCGGCGTCACCCATTTGGAAAAGTCCGCCTTCGGCATGGCGGCGCGGTTGGCCTTGGTGTCGATGATCGAGGGCAGCACGGCGTTGACCGTGATCTTACCCTTCCATTCGTTGGCGAGCGCTTCGGTGAGGCGATGAACGCCGGCTTTCGACGCGGCATAGGGGCCCATGCCGCTGCCGGCCTGGAGCGCGCCCATAGCGCCGATATTGATGATGCGGCCGGCCTTGGACGCGAGGAGGTGCGGCAGCGCCGCGCGCGAGGTGTTGAGCGCGGTCAGGACATTCAACGCATGCATCCGCTGCCACGTCGCGATGTCGCCGTCGCCGACGGTCTCGAAAACAAAACCGCCGGCGATGTTGATCAGCGCGTCGAGCCGGCCGAAATGCTTTGCCGCCGCATCTATCGCCGTCTTCGCCTGCGCCGCGTCGGACAGATCGACGCCGCCGATCTCGATGCTTTCAGGCCTTGCGGGACTCTGCGAAGGTGCGTGATCGATGCCGGCAACCCGCGCGCCGCGCGCCTGTGCGGTCTCCGCAACCACCCTTCCAAGCGCACCGAATGCGCCGGTCACGATCAGGACCTTGTCTTGCATCATCGTTCTCCCGGCGTGGTGGCCTATGATTGCAGATAGCGCGCCTTCAATGCGGTTCGCTCGGCCGCGCCGAGCCTGAGCCCGTCGCGCAGATAGGTTTGGAGATCGCCATATTCGCTATCGATCGCCTCGAAAGCGGCCGCCAGGTACGAGGGCTCGACGCTGCCGATCGCGTCGAGAACATCGGCCGGAAGATCGGAGGCGTTTGACGCGTCACGCGTGTAGTGCCGATTGGTCAAGAGGTAGTCCTCGGCAATGACATCGTCGCGCACGCCCAGCGCATGCAGGATCAGCGCGCTGGCAAAGCCGGTGCGGTCCTTGCCGGCAGTGCAGTGGATCACGAGTGGCGCGCGGTCTTCCAGCAGATGGCCGAACAGCGCGCGAAAACTGTGCGTATTGTGGCGGACATAGTTGCGATATGACTCGCGCATGAGCTCGAGCGCGACCGGTGCGGTCAACGTGCCCCGGGCGAGTTCGGCGCGTAGCGCGGCCACGACGGTCGGTTCGATCGGCAGCGAATGCACCGTGATCTCGTTCACGACGCAGATGCCGGCCGCGCGCTCCTCCAGCCCACGGAAATCGAATGCGCTTCGGACACCCAGCGCGCGGACGATCTCGACATCAGCGGCGGTGAGCTGCCCGAGATGATTGGAGCGGAAGATGTGCCGCCAGCGCGTGGTGCGGCCATCGGTGGTCGGGTAGCCGCCGAGATCGCGAAAATTGCTTGCGCCTTGCAAGGCGAGATGGCGAGCAGGGGAGTCTGACATGGGATCGGCTTGGGTTATGGTTCCACTGGATGCACGGTTGGCGTCCTTGAGGTCTATTACAGGGGGCGATCATGGGCCGGCACAAGGCCATTCTTTTGGCGATCACCATGCTGGCGATCGGAAGCATCAATGCGCGGCAGGCTGATGCACAGACCTTCCAGACCTACCGCTGCGCCGATGGTACTCAGTTCATCGTTGGTTTTTATGATGGCGACAAGCGCGCCTTTCTTCAGATCGATGGCGAGCCTGTCACGCTCGCTAAGCAGCTGGCTGTCTCTGGCGCGCGCTATTCGGGGGCGGGTATCACGCTGACCATCGGGAAGGCCGGGGTCAGCACGGTCAAGCATCTGAAGCGGCCGGTCACGGCCTGCGCGGTGATCTGAACGGCGTGGCTCGCGAAAGAATCAAAAAGGGCCGAAACAACGTTGTTTCGGCCCTTTTTCAAACGGCGCCTGACGCTTGCGCGAGCGCGGCGATATCAAACCGACCATTAGGCATCAGCGATCCCATTTCGGCTTTGCTTCGTCGACCGCATCCTGGTGATACCAGCTGTCGCTGCAGATCGAGACGTTCGAGGGCAGCGAGCCGTGATCGGTGGGAAGGCGGGTCTCGTCGTAACGGCGTCCCCCGAGAGCCGCACGGCCGCCGACGGGGAATTGGTAGATCTTCGCAGATCCGTGACTCAGACCATTGTTCATCATTGCGATTTCTCCTTGGTCGAAGCGCCTTGGCCTCCATGGTGCGCCCGACTCGTTCGATTGTGGTTACTGGAATCCCCATATCGGCCGCGCTTCCCGGGTTGGAAAGTGCTGAAAAGGAAATCAGCTTCCGCCTAATTTGTAGGCAGGCGGAGGTCTGCATCCCCAAAGGCAGCCTGCCACTGACCAACGCATGGGCCATTCCGAAGGTTGCTGGGGAGGGGCCGGAGAGTTTGCGAAAATTGCCCGACGGTGATGCGCGTTTAGTCGGCAACCTCCGGGACGGCGTCCACTGCTCCAGAATCGGGCGTTTTCCGCGGGATTTTTGCGGTGCAGCTTCACGCGAAGGTGCGCTGCTATGACGCACAGCGGCCTGGGCCGCCTGGAGGTGGCGAGGAGAGGCTGGCCGCTGTGGAAAACCGCCCGCACTGCGGCTTTTTGGCACGCAAAATGCTTGGGAAGGGCCGGCCGATGATGGCCGGGTACAAACGTGCGGGGCTCTCAACCCCACCTTTCGCATCATCTACAGAGAGGCTCAATGACCAAGTACAAGCTCGAGTACATCTGGCTCGACGGATATACGCCGACTCCGAATTTGCGCGGCAAAACTCAGATCAAGGAATTCGCGTCGTTCCCGACGCTCGAGCAGCTTCCGCTCTGGGGCTTCGATGGCTCCTCCACCCAGCAGGCCGAAGGCCACAGCTCCGATTGCGTGCTGAAGCCGGTTGCGGTGTTCCCGGACGGTGCGCGCACCAACGGGGTGCTGGTGATGTGCGAAGTCATGATGCCCGACGGTAAGACGCCGCATCCGTCCAACAAGCGCGCCACCATCCTGGACGACGCCGGCGCCTGGTTCGGCTTCGAGCAGGAATACTTCTTCTACAAGGACGGCCGTCCGCTCGGCTTCCCGGCTGCGGGTTATCCGGCGCCGCAGGGTCCGTACTACACCGGCGTCGGCTTCTCTAACGTCGGCGACGTCGCCCGCAAGATCGTCGAAGAGCATCTCGATCTCTGCCTCGCGGCCGGCATCAACCATGAAGGCATCAACGCGGAAGTCGCCAAGGGTCAGTGGGAATTCCAGATCTTCGGCAAGGGCTCCAAGACCGCTGCCGATCAGATGTGGATGGCCCGCTACCTGATGCTGCGCCTCACCGAGAAGTACGGCATCGACATCGAATTCCACTGCAAGCCGCTTGGCGACACCGACTGGAACGGCTCGGGCATGCATGCCAACTTCTCGACCGCCTATATGCGCGAAGTCGGCGGCAAGGAGTATTTCGAGGCGCTGATGGCGGCCTTCGAGAAGAACCTGATGGACCACATCGCCGTCTACGGCCCGGACAACGACAAGCGTCTGACCGGCAAGCACGAGACCGCGCCGTGGAACAAGTTCAGCTACGGCGTTGCCGATCGCGGTGCTTCGATCCGCGTTCCGCACTCCTTCGTCAACAACGGCTACAAGGGCTATCTGGAAGACCGCCGTCCGAACTCGCAGGGCGACCCCTACCAGATCGCCTCGCAGATCCTGAAGACGATCGCGTCCGTGCCGACCGACAAGAAGGCCGCGGCCTAAGATCCTCCCGGCCCGGGCCGGGGGGCTGGCCCGGGTTGGCGTTCAATCCGCCGGAGCGAAGGCTCCGGCGGATTTTTGCATTTGGATGACGGCCGTTGCCGAGCGTGCCGGCCTCGGCTCCGCGAAACTTGTCCATTGCCGAAAGCGGGATAGAGTGCTCTTGGATGCGCGCAGGGCCGGGGACACGGCTGGTGTTTGAAGGCTTCTACAAGGTGAGATTTCAGCTCGGCGACGCCGTCGGCCGGAGCGTGATGCATGCCGGCGACGGCAAGATGCTCGGCGGCAATTCGGCCTTCGCCCATATCGGCACCTACGACAAGACCGACAGCGGGGTCGACGTCGTGATCAAGACCGTCCGTCACAACCCCGATCCGAACTACCGCGCCATGGCCGGCACCGACGATGCGACCTTGATCGCGAAGGGCCGGGCTGACGGCGATCTCTATCGCTTCGAGGGCCAGCTCAAGGAGCTGCCCGGCGTGCCCTTTCAGTCGGTGATGACGCCGATCACGGACGAGGAGGTGCCGATCGCCGGCGGCGTCGGCGAAGCAGGCATCGCCGATGGTCTCTACTCGATCCATCTGCGGATGCTCGATGGTATCGACGGCGGACTCACCGGCGTGATGCTGCTCAACCAGGGGCGCATCCTCGGCGGCGATGCATCGTTCTATTATCTCGGCAGCTACACCGCCGCGAAGGGCCGCTGGAAGGGCCAGATTCTCAACCAGGAGCATACGCCGGCCAAGGACGATCCGATCTTCGGCGGTCACGAGGTCGGCATCGGCTTCTCCGGCAGCTATGACAGCGAACAGGCGGTGCTGGAAGCAACGGCGCTGGCCGGAAGGCGCAGCCTGCGCCTGACCGCCGCCCTCAAGCTCCTGCATCGCGCCTGATCACGCCAGGAACTGCTCATGGAAAACGTCCGCATGCTCTCGACGCTCGGCCTGATGGGCGCGATGCGCAGCCTGTCCTCCACCTTCGAGGCCACCAGCGGCATCCATGTCGATGCGGATTTCGCGCCGACCCTGGCGCTGCTCAAGCGCTTGCGCGACGGTGAAGCCGCCGATCTCGTCATCCTCACCCGCGAAGGGCTCGACGAGATGATCGGCGAGGGGCGCGTGGTTGCCGGCAACACGGCCGATCTGGCGCGCTCCTTCGTCGGCATCGCCGTGCGGGCTGGGCAGCCGCATCCCGACATCGCCAACGAAGCCGCGCTGCGTCAGACGTTGCTCGCGGCACGGTCCGTCGCCTATTCGCGGCTCGGTGCGAGCGGCGTGTACTTCGCCCAGCTGATCGTGCGGATGGGGATAGCGACCGATATCAACGCCAAGGCCACCATCGTCGAGCAGGGTTTTACGGCGGAGCGGCTCGTGACCGGCGAGGCGGACCTCGCCGTGCAGCAGATCAGCGAGCTGAAGCAGGTCGGCGGCATCGAGGTGGTCGGTCCGATCCCGCACGCGCTGCAGACGCCGGCCGTGTTCTCCGCTGGCCGCATGGCGAACGCGAAACATGCCGACGCCGCGGATCGGTTGCTGCGCAATCTGGCGTCGCCAGAGGTCGCCCCCGTCCTGCGCCAATCGGGACTTGAGCCTTGAATTCGCCGAGGCGGAGACGCAACGTGACGACTATGCGGACTTACCTTCTTGCCATGCTTTTCGCGCTCGCCGTGCCCCTGACGGCGCAGGCGCAATCGGCCGATCTCGTCCTGTGCGACCGGGTCGCCGCCGATCCCAGCGATCCCGACAAACCGGCTGACGTGAAGGGCGTCACGGAGATCGCGTCCTCCGACATTGCAACCGCCATCAAGTTCTGCAAGCAGGCCGCGCCATCCGCGCGGCGCGCGATGTTCGCGCTCGGCCGCGCTTATGCGGCCAACCGGCAGACGGCAGAGGCGATCGCCGCTTGGCGCAAGGCTGCCGACAAGGGATCGAGTGCGGCGATGGTCGAGCTCGGCGTCGCCTATGGCACCGGCTCGGGCGTTGCGAAGGACGAAGCGCAAGCGCGAAAGCTGTTCGAGAAGGCGGCGCAGGCCGGCAATCCCCGCGGCGTCAGCAATCTCGCTGCGCTCGGCGGCGCAGGTGGCGCCGCGCCGGCCGATCCCGTGCAGGCGCGCGCGCTGCTCGGCAAGGCTGCCGAGACCAACGCGGAAGCGCAGTACCAGCTCGCGCTGATGCTGTCCGAGGGCACGGGCGGTGCCAAGGACGACGTTGCGGCGCGCGCACTGTTCGAGAAGGCGGCTGCGCAGAACCATCCCGGCGCGCTGGAGCGGATGGGGGCCTTCGCACAGGAAGGCCGCGGCGGTCCGAAGGACAAGGATGCCGCGAAGGCCTATTACGAGCGCGCCGCCGCGCTCGGCGACGAGGACGCCAAGAAGGCGCTGGAGCGGCTGCGCTGCCCCTATGCGATCAAGGACAAGCAGGGCAGGCTCGTCACCACCTTGTGCTTCTGAACGCCATCGCGATTGCGCGGCGCTTCACGAACAGGGCCACGATTTGACGGAACCTGGCCGGCGCGAACGCCGTTGACATCGAGACAAAACGGAGCGCGATCATGATCCGCAAACTGGCATCGGGCGAATACCGCCTCTATTCACGCAAGGTGAATCCGAAGACCGGCAAGCGCCGTAACCTCGGCACTTTCAAGAGCCGTGCGGCCGCCGAGAAGCACGAGCGCGAGGTGCAGTATTTCAAGCGTCATTGACGCGTGAAGGGCTTTTCCGCGAGCCGGACACAAAAAGTCGAAAAACAACCCCATGCACAGTAGCCAAGCCACTGAAATCATTCGACTGCTGATTTTACGAAATCAATTTGACCCGTCGAGACTGAGCAAGAATTACTCGTTTTGGCGGAGTCAGGCCGGTGTGGGCGACCGATTGCGATCGGAGGCGGGTGATTGATCCAGAAGGCCTCTGGAGCAAGCTGGATGCCCTGCAGGAGGGCTGCGAGGGTGCCTCGGCCAGGAGCGAGCGTCTTTGCGAGGGCGGCCAGAAACACGTCTAAGCCAAGAATGTTGAGCACGCGGGTAAAGTTGTAGCAGAGCGCCATCAGGTTCCACTCACCGCGGACCTTATCGAAGCCGCGGACCAGGAAATGACGATAGCCGGCGCGGCATTTGAGCGTGCCAAACGGATGCTCGACGATGGCAAAACGACGGCGCATCAGCTCGCCTGCACCCTGCATCCGCGCGCGATGACGTTCAAGAACGCCTTCATGCTCCCAGCGACCGATCGTCCGGTAGGCCGCGTTCGACGAGAGACACTGGACCTTGAGCGGGCAGGTCCTGCAGATCGCTCCGCGCGCCGCATAGCGGATCTCGATGCGGCCGCTGGTGTTCTTTTGCCTGCTCTTCATCGGATGTAGCGGTTGGCCGGCAGGACAACGGTAGGTGTCGGTTGCGCCATCATAGTTGAAGTCCTTGAGGGCAAAGCGGCCTTGCTTCTCGAGCCGGGCGTTGCCCTCCGGCACCGGCACATAGGGCGTGATGCCATCGTCTTCACAGGCCTTCAGTTCGCGACTGCTGTAATAGCCCTCATCTGCCAGCGCCTGCAGGGCCCCGACCTCGAGAGCCTCTTTTGCCGCCATGGCCATCGCATGTAGCTGGCCGACATCGCTGCTGTCGTTCACCACCTCGCTGGCGACAATGAGCTTGTGCTTGTCATCGACGGCGGTCTGCACATTGTAGCCTGCGACGCCCTGGCCGCTCTTGACCAGAAGCCGGGCATCCGGATCAGTCAGGGATAGCTGCGTCGCGCCATTCTCTTCCAGCCGAGCAAGGTCGCCTTGTGCGCGCAAGCGCTTCGCCAGCAGCGCCGCGATCTTCGCACCGATGTCGCCGCCACCTCCGCCGCCGCCATCGGGGCCATCCTTGCCCGGCTTCTTGGCTTCCGCGGCATCATTGTCCTCAAGGCACTTGCCGTAAGCCTCGATCTCTTGGTCCAGCTTGATGATCTGATCGGCAAGCCGTTTGCGCGTAAAGATGCTGGCCTTGCTGGCGTCGCCATGGAAGAACGAGCCGTCAATTGCAACAACGCTGCCGCCGACAAGACCAAGCTCGCGCATCAGCAGCACGAAGCTGCGGTTGGCTGCCTTCAGCGCCGCCCAGTTCTCTTTGCGGAAATTGCCGATCGTCCGATAACCCGGCTTCAGATTCTTCAGCAGCCAGATCAGTTCCAGATTGCGGCCGGCCTCCCGCTCCAACCGACGCGACGACCTGATTTGGTTGATGTAGCCGTAAAGGTAGAGCTTCAGCAGATCGGCTGGATCGTATGGCGGCTGGCCGACCTCTTCAGCCTTGCGATCCGCATGGCGAAAGCCGAGCTTGGCAAGGTCGAGGACACGAACGAAGCTCTCAATCGCCCGGACGGGGTTGTCCGGTCCGACATAGTCCTCAATCCGAGCAGGAAGCAGGCTGGCCTGGTCGCGGTTCTCGCCGGTCTTGAATGTGCGATTCGTCATGAACAGAATCGTACATCAACTCACCAAAATGCCGAGTTCTTGCTCAGTCTCGTCGGGCAAAACAGGGGTATGATGACATCATCGGGCGAACGTCCCGTGAGCGGTTCTGCGCGGAAAAAGCCGGTGGCTTCGGTGTGGCGACGATGCTAGGTAGCCGGCAATTCCTTTCCGATTTTGCGGGTTCAAGACGTTGCTGGACGGGCTCTACAAGGTTGAATACGGCGTCAACGACGGATTCGGCCGCAGCATCATGTGCCTGCATGAGGGCAAGATGCTGGGCGGCAATTCCGGCTTTGCGCATCTCGGCAGCTATGTCGAGCGCGACGGCGAGATCATCGCCGAGGTCATCACCGAGCGGCATAACCTGGACCCCAGCTACAAGCCGCTGATGGGTGCCGACGTCGCCACGATCGGGGCGCGCGGCCGGCTGTACGGCAATCAGATCCGTCTTCAGGGCGGCGCGGATACCATGCCGGGCGCCAAATTCTGGGCCAATCTCACGCGACTTGATGACGAGGGGTTGCCTCCGAGCGGTGCGGTCGGGCCGGGCGGCATTGCCCACGGACTCTATGGGATGAGGCTGAACGCGCTTGATGGCATCGATGCCGGACTCTCCGGCGTGATGCTGCTGATCGACGGGCGCATCCTCGGGGGTGATGCGTTCTTCTACTATCTCGGCGCCTATTCCTCGGCAGACGGCCGCTGGAAGGGCGAGATGCTGAACCAGGAGCACACGCCGGCGAAAGGGGAGAACCCCGTGTTCGGCGGCCTCGAGGTGGGCATCGGCTTCTCGGGGACCTGCACAGAAGACAGCGGCGAGCTTGAAGGCATCGCGCTGGCCGGCAAACGCAGCCTGCGCCTTGCGGCCTCGCTCAAGCTGATGCGAAGGGCTTAGGGCGTGCGCTCATAAATGTCGGATGTCCGCTTCGTGGCTGAAGCGGGCTTCACGCGTCGTCCTAGCCAATGTCAGCAAGTGTGAAGGGTTTCGGATGCCGGCCGCATGAGGGACGGCGCCGCGTATTCGGCGGTCGGCGTCCGAAAGCCTCCAAGGGAGGAAACCGCGCTTGAGGGAACGTAAGGCGTTGCGGCGGGCGCTATGGGGATTTGAGCGCCGCGGGCGAGCTGGCTGATTTGGATGGAGCCGTTGCAACGAGTTGTGCGACGGTGAAGCGGCTGACGAATGCGCGACGAATGGCATCGAACTCGACAGGTCGCCCGAGGATTTGCGTCGGCAGGCGGATGTCTGAGCGCGCTCCACCGTGGCCGGTCGAGAGGCGGCGAGCGCGATGAGCTGATTTGCAGGATTGAGACGCGGTCATGAGGTGTCGATCCTGGTGCGGTTCGTTGGAGCTGTCGCCCGATGCCGCGGCGTTGCACCGCGCGCGAACACCTCGATGATGATCATGCGGCCGCCGCAGCATGGACACGTCGGCTTGCTTTGATCGACGGCGGCAGGCTTGCCTTCAGGTCTTGCAACGGCGAGCAGCTGCCGCGCGCGGGCGATGTTGTCGGCGCAGGAGGTTTTGGCGAACAGGCCGTAGTGGCGGATGCGATGCAAGCCGCGTGGCAGCACGTGGATGAGGAAGCGGCGGATGAACTCGAAGGTCCCGAGCGTCATCTGCTTGTAGCGATCGCGGCCCTCGATGCGGTAGTCCTTCCACCTGAAGGTGACGCCACGCTGGTCGCAGGCAATCAGGCGGCTGTTGGCGATGGCAACACGGTGGGTGTAGCGCGACAGATAGGCCAGCACGGCCTCGGGCCCGCCGAACGGACGCTTGGCGTAGACGACCCACTCGGCTTTGCGCAGCGGCGCCAGGAAGGCTGCGAAGGATTGCACCTCGGCGAGATGAGCGTCATCGCCAAAGAAGGTCAGGCGGCCCGCTTGATGGGCGGCGACGAGCTTCTCCAGGAACAGCCGCCGGAACAGGCGGGAGAGCACGCGCACGGGGAGGAAGAAGCCCGGCCGGCAGGACACCCAGTGCTGGCCGTCGGGCGAGATGCCACCGCCCGGCACGATCATGTGCACGTGGGGATGATGGGTCAGCGCCGAGCCCCAGGTGTGCAGCACCGAGGTGATGCCGATCCTGGCGCCCAGATGCTTGGGGTCGGCGGCGATCGTCAGCATGGTCTCGGCCGAGACCTTGAACAGCAGGTCGTAGAGGACGGCCTTGTTCTGGTAGGCGATGTCGGCGATCGCTCCTGGGAGCGTGAACACCACATGATAGTACGGCACGGGCAACAGCTCGGCCTCGCGGTCGGCAAGCCAGTCCTTCGCGGCGGCGCCCTGGCACTTCGGGCAGTGCCGGTTGCGGCAGGAGTTGTAGGCGATGGTCGTATAGGCGCAGTCCTCACAGCGCGCGACATGGCCGCCGAGGGCTGCCGTGCGGCAGCGCTCGATCGCCGACATCACCTTGAGCTGGTGGAGGCTGACATGGCCGGCATGGGCCTTGCGCCATGCCGGGCCATGGTCGTGGAAGATATCCGCAACCTCCAAAGCCGGGCGCGACACCGCTTTGGCGTCAGCCGGGCGGCCGGATCTCCTTGAGCTTGAGCGCGATGTGCTCCAGCGGGCTCATGACCTCGCTGATCGTCTTGGTAGCGACGCGGGTATACAGCGCCGTGGTGTCGAGCTTGGCATGACCGAGCAGCACCTGGATCACGCGGACATCGATGTTCTGCTCCAAGAGGTGGGTGGCGAAGCTATGCCGCAAGGTGTGCAGCGAGACGCGCTTGTTAATCTCCGCCATTTGCGCAGCGGCATGACAGGCGCGGTTGAGCTGGCGCGTGGTCATCGGCTGGGCCGGATCGCGGCCCGGGAACAGCCAGCCCTGGGGGCGCGCCGCCTTCCACCAGGTCCGCAGCAGGTCGAGCAGGTATGGGGAGAGCATGACGTTACGATCCTTGCCGCCCTTGCCCTGTTCGATGCGGATGATCATGCGCTGGCTGTCGATGTCGGAGACCTTGAGCGAGACCACCTCGGTGGCGCGCAGGCCGGCGCCGTAGGCCACGCTCAAGGCCGCCTTGTACTTCAGCCCCGGCGCAGCATCGAGCAGTCGCGCCACCTCCTCGACGCTGAGCACCACCGGCAGCTTGCGCGGCTCGTGAATGACATGGGTATGCTCGACGATCTCGTGGCGCTTGAGTGTGACCCGAAAGAAGAACCGCAGCGTCGAGACGGTCTGGTTGATGGTCGGCACGCCAACGCCGCTTGCCGTCAGATGTAGCTGATAGCGGCGCACGTCCTCGAAGGTCGCCGTATCCGGTGATCGCCCGAGAAACGCGGCGAAGTTCTTGATTCTTTGCACGTAGTCATGTTGGGTCTTCGGCGCGAGCTTGCGGATCGTCATGTCTTCGATCATGCGCCGGCGCAACGGGCTCATTGCCTCGTCGGTCATGGGGATGCTCCTGTCTTGGGTGAAGGTTGCGAACCCCTCATCTCAAGACAGGACGCCCCGTCGCGCTATCGTCTTGGCTGTGTCGCCAGCCCCGGGCCCTACCGCGCGAGCGGTTTAGTCCGTTGAACCCGGAACGGACATCGCGCCTATTGCGGTCTTCGCATGGCAATGTCGATTTTGGGCAAACGAGATGCTATCCGTCATCGAAACGAGAACCAACCATCGACGGCTTGAATGAGCGAACCTCTGACCGAACGCACGGTGGTTATTGGAAACAGTGGCTCTGGTAAGAGCACGTTGGCCGAAGCCGTCGCCGATTTAGCCCAAATCCCTGCGATTGATCTCGACCTTCTGCACTGGGAAGAAGGCAGCTATGGCCTAAAGCGCAATGAAGACGTCACGCGAAAGATGGTCCTGGATATTTCTGACCAGCCGCGCTGGATTATTGAAGGTGTATTCGGATGGCTGGCAGAAGTGGCCCTTCCCAAAGCCACCGCTCTCATTTGGCTAGATCTCCCGTGGAGCGTTTGCCGCGCCGGGCTGCTCGCCCGCGGCCTGCGGCGGGGAGCAACAAGTCATGATGCAGCAGAACTGATGAAGTGGGCGGAAGCCTATTGGTCTCGGCAGACACCATCCTCCTTTGCTGGCCATTCCAAGATGTTCAACGATTTCTCCGGCACCAAGTTGCGGCTGGAGAGCCGAGAACAAGTTGCCAGGTTCCTCGAAAATCTACGTGCCAGCATGACAAATACCGACCTACGGCTTTAAGCACCACCGTGTATCTGAAGTGGAACCCTGTCGGGTCGCTCTACAAGAGGCATGGTTTTGTTGTGACTGGCGAGACAGAAATCCACTGGCTCATGGAGCGACCAGCGTATGGCCTTGGCCATTAACATTCGATCCGATGATTCCTCCGCAGAGCGGATCGAGGCATTGTGGGATGAAGTCGCAATGTTTGAGAGCCAGCCTTCAATGAGGGCACTCAACTATCGGCCACATTTTACATTCGCCATCTATGATACGCCCGAGATTACTGCGAAGACCGCGTGGGAGGCCATGCTCCGCGCAGTAGGAGGCGAAGGGCAGCTATTCGTCGAGTTCAGGCGTATTTGTTGGTTTGCAGGTCCGCCGCTCGTGCTCTGGGCGGAGCCGAATGTCCATGAAACTATCGCTCGTTGGCACGCTTCGATCAGCGCTGCAATCGATCCAACTTTTTGTCGGCTCCACTATCGGCCCGGAAACTGGAGACCTCATTGCACGCTCGGCACACAAATCGCCGATGGAAAGCGCGATGACGCGATCGCTTTCGCGCAGTCATTCAACGGGAGCATCACCGTGCTGTTTGACGTCTTGGATTGTGTTGCGTTTCCGCCTGTGCGGGTGATTGCAGAACGGAGGCTGCCGCTCTGCACTCCATGAGGTCAGATGCTGCGCCTAAGGCTTCGGCGTGCGGCTGTTTGCTGTCCACCGCCTCAAGCGCCGTGAGGTCGACTTTCGGACAGCGAGCGGACGAAGGTGATACCCGTTGTTGTGAAGGGTTTCGGATGCCGGCCGCATGAGGGACGGCGCCGCGTATTCGGCGGTCGGCGTCCGAAAGCCTCCAAGGGAGGAAACCGCGCTTGAGGGAACGTAAGGCGTTGCGGCGGGCGCTATGGGGATTTGAGCGCCGCGGGCGAGCTGGCTGATTTGGATGGAGCCGTTGCAACGAGTTGTGCGACGGTGAAGCGGCTGACGAATGCGCGACGAATGGCATCGAACTCGACAGGTCGCCCGAGGATTTGCGTCGGCAGGCGGATGTCTGAGCGCGCTCCGCCGTGGCCGGTCGAGAGGCGGCGAGCGCGATGAGCTGATTTGCAGGATTGAGACGCGGTCATGAGGTGTCGATCCTGGTGCGGTTCGTTGGAGCTGTCGCCCGATGCCGCGGCGTTGCACCGCGCGCGAACACCTCGATGATGATCATGCGGCCGCCGCAGCATGGACAAGTCGGCTTGCTTTGATCGACGGCGGCAGGCTTGCCTTCAGGTCTTGCAACGGCGAGCAGCTGCCGCGCGCGGGCGATGTTGTCGGCGCAGGAGGTTTTGGCGAACAGGCCGTAGTGGCGGATGCGATGCAAGCCGCGTGGCAGCACGTGGATGAGGAAGCGGCGGATGAACTCGAAGGTCCCGAGCGTCATCTGCTTGTAGCGATCGCGGCCCTCGATGCGGTAGTCCTTCCACCTGAAGGTGACGCCACGCTGGTCGCAGGCAATCAGGCGGCTGTTGGCGATGGCAACACGGTGGGTGTAGCGCGACAGATAGGCCAGCACGGCCTCGGGCCCGCCGAACGGACGCTTGGCGTAGACGACCCACTCGGCTTTGCGCAGC
The DNA here is from genome assembly GCF_045571415.1 of Bradyrhizobium sp. LMG 9283. Lineage (NCBI taxonomy): Bacteria > Pseudomonadati > Pseudomonadota > Alphaproteobacteria > Hyphomicrobiales > Nitrobacteraceae > Bradyrhizobium > Bradyrhizobium sp. LMG 9283. The sequence continues at coordinate 4,978,301 of NZ_CP120691.1, read as the reverse complement.
GGCGCCAGGAAGGCTGCGAAGGATTGCACCTCGGCGAGATGAGCGTCATCGCCAAAGAAGGTCAGGCGGCCCGCTTGATGGGCGGCGACGAGCTTCTCCAGGAACAGCCGCCGGAACAGGCGGGAGAGCACGCGCACGGGGAGGAAGAAGCCCGGCCGGCAGGACACCCAGTGCTGGCCGTCGGGCGAGATGCCACCGCCCGGCACGATCATGTGCACGTGGGGATGATGGGTCAGCGCCGAGCCCCAGGTGTGCAGCACCGAGGTGATGCCGATCCTGGCGCCCAGATGCTTGGGGTCGGCGGCGATCGTCAGCATGGTCTCGGCCGAGACCTTGAACAGCAGGTCGTAGAGGACGGCCTTGTTCTGGTAGGCGATGTCGGCGATCGCTCCTGGGAGCGTGAACACCACATGATAGTACGGCACGGGCAACAGCTCGGCCTCGCGGTCGGCAAGCCAGTCCTTCGCGGCGGCGCCCTGGCACTTCGGGCAGTGCCGGTTGCGGCAGGAGTTGTAGGCGATGGTCGTATAGGCGCAGTCCTCACAGCGCGCGACATGGCCGCCGAGGGCTGCCGTGCGGCAGCGCTCGATCGCCGACATCACCTTGAGCTGGTGGAGGCTGACATGGCCGGCATGGGCCTTGCGCCATGCCGGGCCATGGTCGTGGAAGATATCCGCAACCTCCAAAGCCGGGCGCGACACCGCTTTGGCGTCAGCCGGGCGGCCGGATCTCCTTGAGCTTGAGCGCGATGTGCTCCAGCGGGCTCATGACCTCGCTGATCGTCTTGGTAGCGACGCGGGTATACAGCGCCGTGGTGTCGAGCTTGGCATGACCGAGCAGCACCTGGATCACGCGGACATCGATGTTCTGCTCCAAGAGGTGGGTGGCGAAGCTATGCCGCAAGGTGTGCAGCGAGACGCGCTTGTTAATCTCCGCCATTTGCGCAGCGGCATGACAGGCGCGGTTGAGCTGGCGCGTGGTCATCGGCTGGGCCGGATCGCGGCCCGGGAACAGCCAGCCCTGGGGGCGCGCCGCCTTCCACCAGGTCCGCAGCAGGTCGAGCAGGTATGGGGAGAGCATGACGTTACGATCCTTGCCGCCCTTGCCCTGTTCGATGCGGATGATCATGCGCTGGCTGTCGATGTCGGAGACCTTGAGCGAGACCACCTCGGTGGCGCGCAGGCCGGCGCCGTAGGCCACGCTCAAGGCCGCCTTGTACTTCAGCCCCGGCGCAGCATCGAGCAGTCGCGCCACCTCCTCGACGCTGAGCACCACCGGCAGCTTGCGCGGCTCGTGAATGACATGGGTATGCTCGACGATCTCGTGGCGCTTGAGTGTGACCCGAAAGAAGAACCGCAGCGTCGAGACGGTCTGGTTGATGGTCGGCACGCCAACGCCGCTTGCCGTCAGATGTAGCTGATAGCGGCGCACGTCCTCGAAGGTCGCCGTATCCGGTGATCGCCCGAGAAACGCGGCGAAGTTCTTGATTCTTTGCACGTAGTCATGTTGGGTCTTCGGCGCGAGCTTGCGGATTGTCATGTCTTCGATCATGCGCCGGCGCAACGGGCTCATTGCCTCGTCGGTCATGGGGATGCTCCTGTCTTGGGTGAAGGTTGCGAACCCCTCATCTCAAGACAGGACGCCCCGTCGCGCTATCGTCTTGGCTGTGTCGCCAGCCCCGGGGCCCTACCGCGCGAGCGGTTTAGTCCTCTGACCCAAATAGGACGTCGCACCTTTCGTGCGTGACATTCCGTTGTCGTCCAAGTCCGGACTGGTCTACGATGGCATTCGGCGAGCTTGGTCAAATCTTAGGCAAAAGACGTGTCTCAGACAGTTGGATCGTCCGAAACCATCAAGAGCAGAAAATATCTTGCCTCCCGTGAAGGATGGATCGAGAGCATCCTAGTTCTCGCAATGGTGTTGTCGCCCGTCGTGCTCGCTGTCATCATTTTGGCTGTTGGTTTAGCCGTTTTTATATGGCCAAGACCCAAAGCAGAAGTACCTGGCTCTCAAGGGCCATTCAGCTACGATCGCTACTTCAGGTACGCGGGATGGTTGCTCGTCTGAAGCAATGGAGGCCGGCTCGATGAGTATTCGGTTAGTGATCATCTTGGCAACTATCCTCTCGCAAGGCTGCTGCGTGGCGACGGCGCGGTGCTCTGAAGCTGCTCGGCAGCGGATCCAGTACGCCGCCAAGCTGCAAGAGTTTTTCGATTCGTTGATGGACAGGACAAAGACGAGCGTTAGCGCTGAGGGTACGGAGTCGTCGAGCCTGCGGATCGTGCGTTCTGGTGTGTTTCGTGGACAGTTCAGGTCCCTAGTTCGCCCGTTCCTCGGTGAATTGGAGACCTTGGGCTTCAGATCGCTCGTTCTTTGTACTCCTGGCACGATGTGCCAAGAGACCTGCGTAAGTCATAGTTCATGTTGAGTTTTTCATCTTGGCGCCAGAACCAACAGTCCTGCGCAAAACCAAGGTAAAAGCAAAGCTTCGACTACCATTGCCCAGCGTCGATATCTCTTACCGCGCTCGTTGAGAGCCAACGGATCTCGCCAAAGGGCGGGGCGGCGCCCCTCAAGGCGCCAATCTGAATAGCCGTTGAATTGAGCCAATCCCGGAGCCAAGTTTCGGCGCATTTGCCGGATGCACCAAGCGTCCGCAAAGCCTAGACTCAACATGCCCAACGGCCAAATTGAGAAGATCGCGTTTGAGGCGAACAACATCACTGCTTCGTCTCTGTTGAAATCCCATTTTAGCACGTGGAGCCACCGTTCGAGTAGATGCTATTTTTTCTGGAGCACTCGTAACCGCGCAATTGCTTCGGCGACCGTCCCTCCTTGCGCGTCGACAAGTGCAGCTTCGACAACCATTTCGCGATCTGTACGCCCGACAATTCTCGCCCTGGCTGTTATTAGCCCAGCACCAGCGGGCCTTAGAAAGCGCGTATCCAGGCTGCGGGTTACCACTGTCAAATCCGGCGAGAGCCCAGCCAATGCGCAAATCCCCGTCGCCGAATCCAGCATCGCCGCGAGAAAACCGCCCTGGATCGTCCCATGCCTGTTGCTGAACGAGCGGCGAGCCTGAAACCGTATCAAGGCCGTTTCGCCCGTCTCATCAAAGCCGAGCCACTCGCGCCCCAGCAACTGGGCGCCGGGTGGCACATCTGTTGTCGCGTCGCTCATGTCGATCACCTCGCTGCTCAGTAGCATCGAGCCTATCAAGCGATCGATCTTAGGCAACGGCTCACGACCACGACGCGATCGGTAACAATCTGTGATTGAGCAAGTATTCACGTGGACCTAAACTGGTTGCTGGTAGGAAGGCGTCATCATGGTTGCAGCGTCCCTTGAAATTGAACCCCTGTCCATCGGGTCGGGTCTGCCGGCAACAATCGCCGCGCTCCAATTCTCGTTCTGGGGGGCGTTGACCGGCTACGGTTCTGCTGCGGACTACGAGCAATTTCTCCGCTGCGCGGCCCGCTCGCGGCAACTGCCAATAATTCTAATCGCTCGACGTGGAGCTACGTTTCTCGGCTCGGTCAATTTGCTTGCATGCGAGATGACAGCACGTCCTGAGCTTTCGCCATGGATGGCCCAACTGTTTGTGGTTGATTCGGAGCGCGGGCGAGGCATCGGAAACGCGCTTATCGGGGCCTCGATTTCTCGTCTTGCAGAGCTTAGCTTTCGACGTGTCCACCTCTACACGTCGGGCACGTTACCAGCGTACTACGCCGCTCTCGGCTGGAAGCCAATTGAAGAGGTGGAGTACCTTGGTAAGCTGCGCACCATTATGGCGTTCGATTTGCTGTAACCAGGTGTGTATGGTCGATCGCGTTTACCGAAGCGCTACGATGCCTTTGGCGATCATGCTGGCGACGTTCATTTCTCGGCCAAACGGTGCGATGAATATCAGTTGACCGGGATGAGAAGATGGTGACATGAAGCTATACTACGCGCCGGGCACGATATCGCTTATGCCCCATGTCGCCTTGCTCGAGAGTGGTCTTTCCTTTGTCGCCATAAGAGTAGACGAAGCTAGCAAGAAGATGGCGGATGGCGAGGACTACAACGCCATAAATCCACTGGGCTACATACCAGCCTTGGTGCTCGATGACGGTAGCGTACTTCTTGAGGCAGCCGCGATCGCCCAGTATGTCGCGGACCGCGATTCGACGGGAAAGCTCGCTCCTCCGCACGGGACCATCGAGCGGGCGAGACTTCAAGCTTGGCTGAACTTTCTCTCCAGCGAGATGCACAAGGGAGGTCTTGGCCCGCTATTTTACACGGCACTGGACGAGCGAGCGAAGGACATTTTCCGCGAGCGCTTGCGGGCACGCTTCGCCTTTGTCGACCAGCATCTTTCTACGCATGAGTATCTGCTGGGCAAGGACTACTCGATTGCCGACGTCGGTTTGTATGCGGTAACAGGCTGGACGCCTCGTGTGGGCTTCGATATTCGCGCCTATCCGAACTTGGCCGCGCATCACGCTCGGATCGCCAATCGGCACGCTGTACGTGAAGTTCTTCGGATCGAGGCTCCTATTCCGCCATGACCCTTGGAGAGTGAGATTCAGGTATCAAGCCTCCCGCGGAAGCGTCGTCCGATCTTGGCCCGAAGGCGAAGATCAAGATCGCGTCGGGCACGTCAGCAGTTGAGGCCAGACCAGGCGCGCCGAAAAAGTGACAAAATCGACGCGATTGACCCGCTGCTGACAATTGCAGGTCACGATTAGGTTGGTACAGTGACATAATACCGACGGTGCCGTGCTGCGCGCTTCCGGTGAAGGAATCTTCAGATGATTCGTAATCTGATAGGCGTGATAACCGTAATTTCGGTAGTCGGCATTGCGTTCGCGTCATTTTATCTGAGTATCGAAATGGCGAGAAGACAGGTAGCGTGACCTTGCCCCACGGGCTTAATCCAGTTTGAAGTTCGGTCTGGCCCACGACAAGGACCAGAGCATGAAGCGCAGCCGCTTTTCGGAAGAGCAGATCATCGGGATTTTGAAGGAGCACGAGGCCGGCGTTTCGGTTGCCGACCTGTGCCGCAAGCATGGCGTCAGCGACGCCAGCATCTACAAATGGAGGGCGAAGTTCGGCGGTATGGAGGTGTCGGAGGCTAAGCGGCTGAAGGCGCTGGAGGATGAGAACACGCGGCTGAAGCGGCTGCTGGCGGATGCCATGCTCGACAATGTCGCGCTGAAGGACTTGCTGGGAAAGAAATGGTGACGCCCGCGAGGAGGCGGAAAGCTGTCGCCCATCTCATGGATGCCCACGGGATGAGCGAACGGCGGGCGTGTAAAACCATCGGCAGCTGCCGCATGACTGTGAGATACAAGACGATCCGGACGGACGCTGGCGGCCTTCGCCAGCGCATGAAGGCGATCGCGCACGAGCGCCGCCGCTTCGGCTATCGGCGCGTGCATGTCCTGCTCAAGCGGGAGGGCTATAGGGTCAACCACAAGAAGCTGTTCCGGCTGTACCGGGAAGAGAAGCTTGCAGTGCGCCGCCGTGGCGGCCGCAAGCGCGCCATCGGGACCAGGGCGCCGATGACGGTGCCGATGGCGCCGAACGAGCGCTGGTCGCTCGACTTCGTGTCGGATCAGCTGACCTGCGGCCGCCGCTTCCGCGTCCTCACCATGGTCGATGACTGCACCCGCGAGTGCCTGGCGCTGGTGGCCGATACCTCGCTCTCCGGCATCCGCGTGGCGCGGGAACTGGACCGGCTGATGATCGAGCGCGGCAAGCCGAAAATGGTGGTCAGCGACAACGGCAGCGAGCTGACCAGCAACGCCATCCTGACATGGGCGGATCAGAGCCGCGTCGCCTGGCACTACATTGCGCCGGGCAAGCCAATGCAGAATGCCTTCATCGAGAGCTTCAACGGCCGGCTGCGGGATGAATTGCTGAACGAGACGCTGTTCACGTCACTGGCCCAGGCTCGCGTCGCACTCGGATGCTGGCGGGCCGATTACAACGATGCCCGACCCCACTCGCAGCTCGGATGGAAAACGCCCTCCGAGTTCGCCTTCACCTGTCACCCGCGCCGGGATCTGGCGCTGCGCTATGCCGAAGGCTCCGCGCCAGCTCCCGTCGCTCCCACCGCCCAACCGGGCAAATCCAACGACCGGAGCGAACTCAGGATTGGATAAAACTTGGGGGCAAGGTCAAGCGGTCTGGAGAAGGGGATCGACCTATATGTTTGTTCGTTCGAACGGCATGGGCGGCATTCAGCGAAGAGCGCGTGAAGTCTGGATCAAGCAGCTCGGATACGACGAACTGGAAGCAGCCATGATCGCAAGATATCAGTCACGCGCAGGGCTGACGGCCTTTGTGGGGTGCACGCTGTTATTCTTAATAGCGGCAGCCGTACTTCAACATTTCGATGCCGCCTGCACCGATTGTGGTATCCGAGGAGAAAGACCTGCGACGACTGCTGGCCGCTAGCGTTGGGGCCTCACGCGTGGGGGGAACAGCTGGTTCTAACCGGAGCCGACTGTTCTGGCTGATAGCGCAGATGCTATGTAAGTGAGATGTCGCTCTTTTTGTGCATGCTCGCCATTGCACTCCTCGGCATTGCCGGATGGGGTTTTATGTCCGTGATGGCGGAGCTGGCTAAGTCGTATCCGCATGAGCCGCTGGATACATTTTCTCGCAGATTTGAGGTCGATGAGTTCATTTGGAGACCCCGTGCTCCGCCAGCATTGCGAAAGCAATATATCGCGACGCAAGCTTGCGCTGTCCTAGCGTGTCTTTGCCTCGCCGCGTTGGTGTGGAACAACGAACAGCGCGCCGACCTCCGCGCATTTGGGACTATTGGCTTTTGCGCCGTTGCAATTCTCGGAGCCGCTTTTCTGGGTTGGAAGGCCTTCCGGCGAGGAACATGACGCATTCAGAGTAACGATGTGACCACTTGTGCCCCCGAGCCGAACCAAGCTGCCCCTATTGTGACGTCGGCCATCGGTCGGAAGCGGGACGCACGGCCGCACTTGCCTCGAGGTCGCTCATAATCCGATGGCGAGATCGGGACGGCTTTCGGCCCGTCAGCAGTCGAGAACATCGGGCCTGACAGGAAGGCGCTCAATCAGCACAAATGACCCAAGCGGCCCAGCGCTCGCTTAGTCGGCGCATGTCGCAGAAGGTTCATGCGATCCTGGGAAATTTCGCGGCTCCTCAGCGCTGGTGTGCAGTCATAGGATCAGATCGTCCGGGCGAAGAGGCCCGATTCGAATCTTCAGTTCGTACTCGTAAGTCGGACGCCGACGTCGATCTGCTCGTCAAAGCCGGCCGCATCCGCAAATAAAAGCACGGGGGGGCCATCATGTCCGCGTTGTCACGTCGCGATTTCCTGGCACTTTCGACATCGGCCGCGGCTGTCGGCCTCGCCGCGCCTGCGCGAGCCGCGATGGGGCCGAACGACAAGTACGATCTGGTGATCCGCGGCGGAGAGGTCCTCGATCCCAGTCAGTCGCTGCGCGCCAGGCGCGATATCGGCATCCGCTGGGGCATGATCGAAACGGTCCAGGAGTCATCTACAAAGTAGTCTTGCTCGGGATCGCCGCTCAGATTGGTGAAGCGCAACACAACAATGGAAAGATCCGGGGGTGAGCTCCGCGGAGCCATCGTGTCCGGGCATGTTTGGGGGCCGGACGCCTCGGACAGAACTGAGGCGGGCACCTCTTGCACCAAGCCAATGAAGGAAACCCTTCCAACGTCTTGACGAGGCGCTGCTTCTCGCCGCTGTCGCCGATCGCGCTTCGAGCCGCGTTGATGCGGGTCGTCAACGCTGCATCAGACACGGCGCGGCCGTTCCAAATCACATCGATCAGCTCGTCTTTGCTGACGACCCGACCTCGATTGCGGATCAGATGATGCAGCAGGTCGAATGTCTGGGGCGCGCCGGCGATCGGCATCGAACACGTATTCCTCGAAGACATAGCGCAAGCTGCCACTCCGCAAAGGCCCCGTCGCGCAGAGGCGCCGGCTTGATCGCAAAGAATAAGCCTCTGGTAAGGACAATGTAAGCCGCACGTCAAGCGTGTCCGACGGCATGCTGGCACGCTCGCCCGGCAAAAACTGCGCCAGGGGAGCGGGTGACCCGATCATCTTAACTGTGGCGAACGGCGGAGCGGGGCTCATCCTCATTGGTCAGGACGGACACGACGATGCAGAGGTGTCGGTGACGTCCCGCTTTGTGTTCGTGCGGCGCGAGAAAGCCGCGCCTGCCGAGGCGGCACTCGTCCCTTAAGACGATTTCACGGACGGCCCCCGCATCATCCGCCGTGGCGCGCCTGATTGCGATCTGCTTCTCGGGCGTCACTGTCTCCTTCATCGTAAAGCCGGAAGACAGGCACAAAAACCCGCCTGACGGCGGGGGCACGACCAATACAAACGCGCGCTAACCCGCCTTTGAATGGACAAGCTAAACTTCATGTAAGCGCGGCGGCTGCAACCCAGAAACGATGCCCGCGATGACGCCCGCCACGGTCGTGGCAGCAATATCGCGCGATGATGAATAAGCTTCATTGCAGCGCTCGACGCTGATGTTTGCTCGTGGCGACAGGGACGACTTTGCGCGCTCAGCAGTGAGGTAATGGCCGGAGTCGTCGTGGTGAACCGACATTGTCGCATCTGCTTTTTTCCGGGAACTCCGGGGAACCTCGACCGTTTTCCAAGTTGCTCTCATTCGGAGACCTGAGCTTGAACCGGCGCCAATTCCTTCGTGCATCGGCTGCTGTTTCGGCTGCCGCTATGCTCCCGCATGCAACGGATGCTCAGGCGGGCGCTTCCTCGTCCTTCAGCCCATCCTACGTACGCCAGCTTGCTCGCTCCCTTGCGGCCAAGCCATTCGAACCTATCGACGAGAAGCTGCCGACTGCGTTGACGAACCTCAACTACGACCAATACCGATCCATTCGCTTCGTACCCGACAGGGCGCTGTGGCGTGGTGATAAGCTGCCGTTCGAGGTGCAATTTTTCCACCGCGGCTTTTTCTACAAGAACAGAGTCGACATTTTTCAGGTGGCGGACAGGAGTGTCATGCCGGTCCCGTATCGGCGCGGTGACTTCTCCTTCGGAGAAGGTCTCGGACATTGGCAAGATGCCGACATCGGGTTTGCCGGGTTCCGCATTCATGCTCCAATCAACAGACCGGATTACTATGATGAGGTTTGTGTATTCCTGGGAGCCAGCTACTTCCGAGCCGTCGCGAAAGGACAGACGTATGGTCTGTCCGCACGCGGACTCGCGATAGATACCGGCGAAGCCAAAGGCGAAGAGTTCCCGGCCTTCAAGACCTTCTGGCTGGAGAAGCCGGCGCCGAATGCCGGTTCCATCGTGGTGCACGCGCTGCTGGACAGCAAAAGCGCGGCAGCAAGCTACCGATTCACGATCCGGCCGGGCCAAACCACGGTCTTCGACGTCGAGATGGTCCTCTATCCTCGCGTAGACGTCGAACATGCCGGGCTTGCGCCAATGACCAGCATGTTCTTCTTCGGGCCGAACGACCGCAAGGATTTCGACGATTTCCGCCCCGCGGTTCACGACTCGGATGGACTTGCGATGTTCAACGGCAGAGGCGAACAACTCTGGCGACCGCTCAACAATCCGCACGATCTGCAGATCAGCAGCTTTGCGGACGTCAATCCCGGCGGTTTCGGGCTGATGCAGCGGGAGAGGAGTTTCTTCGCTTATCAGGACCTCGAGTCCAGCTTCGAAAGACGCCCAAGCCTCTGGTTCGAGCCGATCGGCGATTGGGGAGAAGGAGCGGTAAAGTTATTCGAGATACCGACCAAGGAGGAAATCCACGACAACATTGCCGCGCTCTGGCAGCCGAAGCAGCCGCTCGCAGCAAAGAGCGAGCATATCTTTACCTATCGGCTGCACTGGGGACCGGACGCACCGAAACCCAAGGCACTGGCACGATTCACTCGCACCGGGATTGGCAGCCGGGGCGATGACCGCAAACTGTTTGTGTTGGAGCTTACGGGAGATCAACTCAAAGAGATCGATGCCAAGACCATCAAAGGCGTGGTGACCGCCGAAAAGGCCGAGATCAGCAATATCGTCACGCAACCCAATCCCATCACGGGTGGGTGGCGTCTGAGCTTTCAATGCGCGGTCAAGAGGCAAGCCACGATCGAGCTGCGCGCCTTCCTGACTCAGAACGAAGAGCCGGTTTCGGAAGTGTGGATTTATCGATGGACGCCCTGAAGCTATCGCCCACGCCGTCGCGCGAAGCGCTTGGCAGCCCGTTTTTGCCGCCGGAAAGCCCGCTTCCGATGCCGCCGTGTGTGCTGGATCGCGCGATCGAAGCGAGAGGGGCGCCGGTGCATTCGGGTGCCGCCTTAATGGTTCGCCGTCTCTTCCTTTTTGCCGGAACGGGACTCCTGACACTTGCAGGTGGCTACGGCATGTACGACGTCGTGAAGGTTGGGGGCGTGACGTTTCTCGAGGCGATGTTGCTCGGTCTGTTCCTCGTGCTGCTCGCCTGGATCGCATTCTCTTTCATGTCAGCGCTTGCTGGATGTTTTGTATTGCTGACGCGCAGGCGGCCCGGTCTTCCGATCGACACGAGGTGCCCGCTGCCTCGTATAGCGTCGCGGACAGCCATGCTGTTGCCGACCTATAACGAGGACCCGCATCTTATTATGGCGCGGCTGCGCGCGATGTATGAATCCGTCGAAGCGACGAGAGCCGGGGAGCAGTTCGGCTGGTTTTTGCTGAGCGATACGACCGATCCGGACATCTGGGTTCGTGAAGAGATGGCGTTCATTCGCCTGCGCCACGCCTGCGGCGGAGATCGGCTGTACTACCGACATCGCTCCGACAATGTCGCGCGCAAGTCGGGCAACATCGCCGACTGGGTCAGGAGATTCGGCGCAAATTACGACTGCATGATCGTTCTCGACGCGGACAGCCTGATGGAAGGAGACACGATCGTCCGTCTTGTCCACGCGATGGAAGCTCATCCCGCTGCCGCACTGATCCAGACGCAGCCGGTCATCGTCAACGCGCGCACGTTATTCAGCAGGCTGCAGCAGTTCGCGGGGCGGATGTACGGTCCCATCATCGCAGCCGGGAATGCTTGGTGGCACGGCCGCGACAGCAACTATTGGGGCCACAACGCCATCATCCGGGTCCGGGCCTTCGCTGCAGAGGCCGGACTGCCGGAGCTGCGTGGTCGCAAGCCTTTCGGCGGGCACATTTTAAGCCACGATTTTGTCGAGGCAGCGTTGATGCGCCGTGCAGGCTGGGCGATTTATTTGGCACCAACCGTTAGCGGCAGCTTTGAAGAGATCCCGCCGTCGATTCTGGATTTTGCGGGCAGAGACCGTCGCTGGTGCCAGGGCAACCTTCAGCATCTCGCTGTGTTGCCCGCTCGCGGGCTGCACTGGGTATCGAGACTGCATCTGCTGACGGGGATTGGCTCCTACCTGACCGCTCCGCTGTGGCTTCTTTTCCTGGTGCTCGGCCTACTCATCTCACTGCAGGCGCGCTTCATCCGACCGGAATACTTTCCGAAGGGGTTCAGCCTGTTTCCGACCTGGCCGCAACAGGACCCCGTTCTTGCGGCCTGGGTCTTTGCCGCCACAATGGGGCTTCTCATCCTGCCGAAGCTGCTTGCCTATCTGGTGATGATCAGCAATCGTGAAGAGCGGAGTGGCTTTGCCGGCAGCGCCCGCGTATTTGCGGGGGTCGTTTGCGAAACGCTTGTCGCGGCATTGATCGCTCCGTGCATGATGATCTTCCAGAGCAAGGCGGTCGTGGAGATTCTCGTCGGCCGAGACGCCGGCTGGCAGGTGCAGTGCCGGAGCGATGGCGAGCTTGCTCTCGGCGAGGTGTATCGCAAGTTCGCTGGCCCCACGCTTTGCGGGCTGGCCCTGTCGATCAGCGCCTATGCCGTTTCTTTGCCCCTCCTGCTTTGGATGTCGCCCGTGGTGCTGGGCCTTCTGCTTTCAATACCCTTGGGCATCGTAACGTCGTCTCGGTTGAAGCGACCCGGAGTCTTTGCCACGCCGGAAACCAACCGCCTGCCTGCTGTGGTGCTCCGTGCCAACGAACTCGCGGCGTCCGCGCCCACCGAAATGGCCGGGGCGCTACGCCAGCTCAGCCAGGATTCGGAGCTGCTGCGCGAACATCTGGGCTCGCTATCCCTTCCCAGTCCGCGCAGGTTTGGCCCCGTCGACGTGCCTCTTGCCACGGCAACCGTCAAAGTCGGAGCATGTGAGACCTTGGAGGACGCCGTTGCCTGGCTCGACAAGTCGGAGTTGCGTGCCATTCTCGGCCATCCCGCACTGCTCGAGAGGGTCCTTGCACTGCCTCCGGGCAGGCAAGAGTAGACAGCCAGCTGGTGCGAAGCGTCGCTTCGGAGCGTCGGTCCAAAGTACGCTGGTGTGTCTGGCGCGAAATCCGTACCCCGCCCGGCTCCCCCTCGCGCCCCGCATGGCCTATGGGGCTGCAACATAAAAATCCCCCAAAAAGACCTCATGATCCGCCTCGACAATGTCAGCAAGCTGACCCACACCAGGCCCGGGTTCGTCAAGAACGGAACGCGGCTCCAGTTTCCGGGCGTTCTTCCCCATGCGGGATGGCGGGAATCCTCGTAGTTCAGCGCGGCCGAGCTTCAATCACATTGTGAATGCCCGCGGCAAAAACGCGCGTCAACGCGAAGCCGGACCTGGCAAGGAGGTCGGAAAATTCCTCGCGCGTGCGCTCTCGTCCGCCCGGCGAAACAAGCATATTCAGATCGCTGAACTTGGTTGCCGGCGCTTCATTGGGGCGGCCGACAAGTCGTTCAATGAGAAGCAATCTTGCAGTATCCTGCGTCGCGCGCCGGCACACTTTCAGGATGGCGGTGGCTTCATCGTCGGTCCAATCGTGAATGACGGCCCGCATCAGATAAGCATCGGCGCCTTCGGGCAGCGTTTCGAAGAAGCTTCCACCCATGATGTCGCACCGATCGATGACGGCGCGTTCCGCCAATACGGCCCTTGCTCGGATTATGACGTCCGGCTGATCGAACAGCGTGCCGCGGATGTGCGGGTGAGCGCGCAATATCTCCGCCAACATCAAACCTTGCCCGCCACCCACGTCCACGATGTGGCGGAATGGAGAAAAATCATAAGCGCGAACCACAGCTTCGGCGCTGGCGCGGGACAATTGCGTCATCGCACGATCGAACGTTGCGCCGTGTTCGGGGTGCTCGGCGCGGAATTGCCACACGTCCTTGCCATTCAGATCTTGAAAAGCGTTCTCGCCGGTTTGCACGCTGTGCAGCAGGTGGCCCCAAGCCTGCCAGAAATACGGGCTTCCGACGACTTCCGCCCACGCTCCGAGCGGCGTCGCGGAATCCGTACGCAAACAATCGCCCATTGGGGTGAGCCCAAACGTTCGGTCTTCCTCTTCCCGGAAAACATCGACCGCGGCGAGCGCCCGTAACAACCGGTACAGCGAATCAGGATGACTTCTTGTCAGTGCCGCGAGCTTGTCGACCGAACGAGCGCCGTCATGCAGATGGTCGGCGACTCGCAGGGTTGCGGCGACACGGATGGCCTGTGTGATCTGAAAGCCATTGATCAGGGCCAGCAGATCGCGCGGAGGGTCGGATGCCACTTGATGGGTTCCGTCACTGGGGCGGTTTGAATTGGATTGTCTTCGCAAGATCAGCAAGGCGTCGGTGGTACTGGTCCAGCAAAGCAGAAAACTCGGACGCGGTGCCTGGACGGGCAGCCTGCCCAACGGCGGCCAGCCTTTCACGAATGCCGGGATCGCTTGCGACGGCGCGGACATCGGATGCGATCCGGTCACGCAACGCTTCGGGCATTTCGCGTTTGCCGTAGAATCCCACCACGCCGTCCATTCGAAGTTCAGGAAATCCGGCTTCGATGACGGTCGGCACATCAGGAACAAGCGGTGCGCGGACAGCGCTCGCAACCGCAAGGAGCCGCGCTTTGCCTGACTGCACCTGCGGCATGATCACACCCAGCGCGTGCGCGAGTATATCTATGCGGCCCTCTCCGAGATCCTGGAGCGCAGGGGCCAGGTCGCGATAGGAAACAGCCGCGAGATCCAGTTTCAAATTCTTGAAGAACTCTCCTACAACGAAAGGCGGAAGGCCGGGCGAGCCGGCCCAGTTCAGCTTGCCTGGTTGAGCCCGAGCCGTTTCGACCAAATCGGCGAGCGAGCGGATCGAACTTTTCTCGCTGGCCGCAATTGCCAGAACGACGTCTGAAGTTGGAGATATCGGGACCAGTTCACGCACCGGATCATAGGGCAATTTCTCGAGCGTAATCGGATGGACGGTGTATACGGCCGAGATTGCATAAAGCAGCGTATGATCGTCGTCGGCGTTGAGAAAGGCCGAGACTCCGATCACCCCATCGGCGCCCGGCCGATTTTCCACGATAACGGACTGTCCCCAACGTTGGGAAAGTCGCTCCGCAAAAAGCCGCGCGCTGAAATCGGCGGCACTCCCGGCCGCAACGGGTAGAAGCAAGCGGACGGTCCGATGTGGCCAGTCGGCGGCAACGACAGCAGAACTCCAGGATAAGGCGACGACCAGAAAGGTGCCGACGACAGCGGCAAAGCGACCGGAAATGCGCATAGCACCCTCCTTCGGCGACCTGTGTTCTGCGACTTGAATCCTCGCGCCCAGACCCTATCAGGGCGTGTCCGTACTCGCTTAACCTTCATCTTACCATTTGCTCACTGATGGCTTATCTTTGACATCAGCACCGTCGCACATCACTCGGGTCGTTGCAGCTTGCGCTATTTCTTCGATGAATTTGTATTTGACGCTGAACGGCGCGAACTGCGTCGCGGGACGGACATGGTCTCCGTTGCGCCGCGGGTATTCGATCTGCTCGACTATTTGATCCGCAACAGGGAGCGCGTCCTCAGCAAGGAAGAGATTATCAAGGCGGTCTGGAACGGACGTGTCGTATCTGACGCAGCGCTGACGACCCGGCTGAATGCAGCTCGCAACGCTATCGGCGATTCCGGCGATGTGCAGCGCCTCGTCAAGACACTGCCGCGCAAGGGCTATCGCTTCGTCGGACGCGTGCGGGAGGAACAGGGCAGCGCAGATCCAATCATCGCCGGTCGACCGGTAGAACCGCCTCGACCGATTCTCAGCTTGCCTGATAAGCCGTCGATCGCAGTTCTCCCCTTCACCAAACCTGAGCGCCGATCCGGAACAGGAGTATTTTGCCGACGGGATGGTCGACGACATCATAACGGCGCTATCCCACTTCAAGGCGTTGCTCGTCACTGCCCGGAATTCCAGCTTCACGTATAAGGGGCGCGCAGTGGACGTGAAGCAGGTCGGGCGTGAGCTCGGGGTACGCTACGTTCTGGAAGGAAGCGTCCGCAAAGCATCGAGCCGGGTACGGATCACCGCACAGCTTCTCGATACTGCAACCGGCAGCCATCTTTGGGCGAACCGAATCGATGGTGGGTTAGAGGACGTATTTGAGTTGCAGGATCGAGTGACCGAGAGCGTCGTCGCCGCCATCGCGCCGGCGGTGGAAAAGGCGGAGATTGAGCACGCCAAGCGTAAGCCGACCGAGAATCTGGACGCTTATGCGTTCTATTTGCGCGGCATGGCCAAGCTGTACCAGTTTGCCAGCCAGCAAGCGAATGAAGAGGCGCTACGCCTGTTCTATCGTGCAATCGAGCTCGATCCAGACCTCGCATGTGCCTACGGGCGCGCCGCGTCCTGCTTCGCCCGCCTTAAGGCTGATAGTTGGATTGTGGTTACTCCGAACGAGATAGCCGAGGTTACACGGCTCACTCGGAAAGCCACCGAGCTGGGCAGAGACGATGCGATCGCGCTCGCAGCGAGCGGATGGGCCTTGGCGTTCGTCGTTCACGATCTCGGCGCAGCCGCCGACTTGATGGAGAGGGCGCTTGTGCTGAATTCCAATCTGGCTGAGGCGTGGCGTTTCGGCGGATGGGTGAAATGTTGGCTCGGGGAGCCCGAAGCTGCGATCGAACGCTTCACGCGTGCCATGCGCCTGGATCCCCTGGACCCACGGATGGGCGGAATGCGAAGCGGCGTTGCGCATGCATATTTCTTTGCCGGCCGCTACGGGGAAGCGGCTGGCTGGGCTGCCATGGCATTGCAGGACAATCCAAGCTTCCAACCTGCGCTGCGCATCGCTGCGGCAAGCCATGCGATGGCCGGGCAGATGGACCAGGCCAGGCATTCATTGGCTGAGCTGCGAGCGCTGAATCCCACGCTGGTCCTATCCAATTTGAGGGACCGGCTGGGGCCTTATCAGGAGACGGCGGACATTCGCCGGTACGAGGAAGGATTGCGCCAAGCTGGACTGCCGGAGTGAGAATCGAGGATCGGATCACATGGATCCGTACCCCGCCGGGCTTCCCCTCGCGCCCCGCATGCCCTATGACGCTGCAACGCAAAAATCCCCGCAAAAGACCTCATGATCCGCCTCGACAACGTCAGCAAGCAAGCCGGCCACCAAATCCTGTTCATTGAAGCTTCCGCGGCCCTCAACAAGGGGGAGAAGATCGGCTTGGTCGGGCCGAACGGCGCCGGCAAGACCACGCTATTCCGCATGATCGCCGGCGAGGAACTGCCCGACGAGGGCCAGGTCTCGACCGATCGCGGCATCACCATCGGCTATTTCAACCAGGACGTCGGCGAGATGAGCGGCCGCAGTGCCGTGGCCGAGGTGATGAATGGCGCCGGTCCCGTCAGCGAGGTTGCGGCCGAGCTGCGCGAGCTCGAGGCCGCCATGGCCGATCCTGACAAGGCCGACCAGATGGACGAGATCATCGCCCGCTATGGCGAGGTGCAGCATCGTTTCGAGGAGCTCGACGGCTACGCGCTCGATGGCCGCGCGCGCGAGGCGCTGGCGGGCCTCGGCTTCAGCCAGGAGATGATGGACGGCGACGTCGGCAAGCTCTCCGGCGGCTGGAAGATGCGCGTGGCCCTGGCGCGGATTCTCTTGATGCGTCCCGACGTCATGCTGCTCGACGAGCCGAGCAACCATCTCGACCTCGAAAGCCTGATCTGGCTGGAGAAGTTTTTGCACGATTACGAGGGCACGCTCTTGATGACCTCGCATGACCGCGAGTTCATCAACCGCGTGATCTCCAAGGTGATCGAGATCGATTCCGGCTCGCTCACCACCTATACCGGCAATTACGAATTCTACGAGCAGCAGCGGGCGCAGAACGAGAAGCAGCAGCAGGCGCAGTTCGAACGCCAGCAGGCGATGCTCGCCAAGGAGATCAAGTTCATCGAGCGCTTCAAGGCGCGCGCCTCGCACGCTGCCCAGGTGCAGAGCCGGGTGAAGAAGCTCGACAAGATCGAGCGTGTCGAGCCGCCGCGCCGGCGCCAGAGCGTCGTGTTCGACTTTCCGCCGGCGCCGCGCTCGGGCGAGGACGTCGTGGCGCTCAAGAACGTGCACAAGGGTTACGGCTCAAAGCGCATCTATGACGGGCTCGACTTCATGATCCGCCGGAAGGAGCGCTGGTGCGTGATGGGCATCAACGGCGCCGGCAAGTCGACGCTGCTCAAGCTCGTCGCCGGCGCGAGCGAGCCTGACCAGGGCACGGTGGCGCTCGGAGGCAGCGTCAAGATGGGCTATTTCGCCCAGCACGCAATGGACCTGCTCGACGGCGAACGCACCGTGTTCCAGTCGCTGGAAGATGCGTTTCCGACCGCGGGGCAGGGCTCCTTGCGCGCGCTCGCCGGCTGCTTCGGCTTCTCCGGCGACGACGTCGAGAAGCGCTGCCGGGTGCTGTCAGGCGGCGAGAAGGCGCGCCTGGTGATGGCCAAGATGCTGTTCGACCCGCCGAACTTTTTGGTGCTGGACGAGCCGACCAACCATCTCGACCTCGCCACCAAGGAGATGTTGATCACCGCGCTGTCGGATTTCGAGGGCACCATGCTGTTCGTCTCGCACGATCGGCATTTCTTGGCGACGCTGTCGAACCGCGTGCTGGAGCTGACGCCCGAGGGCATCCACCAGTATGGCGGCGGTTACACGGAATATGTCGCACGCACCGGGCAGGAGGCGCCGGGGCTGCGGAGCTAGCATGCTTCGTGCCTTGACGGGCTGATGCGCGCCGTTACGCTTCCCTCAAAAAGGGGAGCGAAACAACCATGAAGCAGCTGCGGATCGGCGACATCACCATCGATGCGGTGATCGAGCGGGAGGGGCCGTGGCGGCGGCCGCAGGATTTTTTCCCGGCCTATGACGAAGGCGTATTCAAGCGCCATCTGCCGACGATGGAGCCGGAGGTGTTCGACGCCGCGCGCGGCATGATGGTGATCACCTATCAGACCTTCGTGGTCCGCACGCCGCGCTACACCATTCTGGTCGATACCTGCACCGGCGAGGACAAGGGCCATTCGCCGCCGTTCGATTTTCCCGGCAAGGAGCGCTGGCGCAACGAGCTGTTCGCGCTCGGCATCGGTTTCGAGCAGATCGACTACGTGTTCTGCACGCATCTGCATATCGACCACACCGGCTGGAACACCACCTTGCGCGACGGCCGCTGGGTGCCGACGTTCCCGAATGCGAAATACGTCTTCCACAAGAGCGAGTATGCGGCCTGGGAAGCCGAGCACGTCAAGGGCAGCAACCCGCCCGGCACCGTGTTTCGCGACAATTGCCTGCCGATCGTCGAGGCCGGGCAGGCACTCCTGGTCAATGACGATTACGCGCTCGACGATACCGTAACGCTGACGCCGACACCGGGGCATTCGCCCTGCCATTGCTGCGTGAACATTTTTTCCAAGGGCCAGTGTGCGGTGGTCGCGGGCGATCTGATGCATCACCAGATCCAGTGCCGCGAGCCGGAGTGGTCGGCAAAGCCGGACTGGGATCCGAAGCAGTCGGCGATGTCGCGGCGAAAATTCTTCGCCTCCGTTGCGGATACCGACACGCTGATTTTGCCGGTGCATTTTCCGGCGCCGACGGTGGGATGGATCAGGCCGTTGGAGGGAGCGTTTGATCATAAGTTCAAGCGGGCGTGAGGTGTAACGAGTGAGCGCGGCTGCGCGATCAGTCTCGTGTCCCGGACGCGGCGCGGCACGCAGTGACGCTCCGCTGAGCCGGGACCCATCTCTCGGACGATGCGTGGAAGCATGGGCTCCGGCTCTGCAGCGCATCGCTGAAGAGCGCTGCGCTGCGTCCGGGGCACGAGAGCGATTGGAGTTGCGGGCGCCTTACGCGCTCGTCTCGCATTTCTTCATGAAGCTGCTCTTGGCGGCGCCGACGAGCGGCTTGCCATCGGAGCCGACGGCCTTGGGTGCGCAGGCATCCGCCTTGCACTTCTTCAGGAACGAGGTTTTGGCGGCGCCAGCCAGCGGCTTGCCGTCCTTGCCGACGGCCTTGCTCTCGCAGGTCTCTTGCGCGAAGGCCGAGCCCGCCGCAAAGGTGGCAATGATCGCTGCGAGGAAAATCCGCTTCATCATGGGTGTCTCCCTAAAACCGGAAATGGCGGGGCGGATTGGAGCCGGGAATCGTGGCGCAATCAAGCAAGATCAGTGCCTGTCGCCCGTCCGCTTGCCGATTTTTCGAGCGTGACCGGCAAATGTCCCGCCTGTTGCACCGCTCGCTGACCCGGCAGGACAATTCTGCTAGTCTCGGCTCGGTCGAGATGAAGGGAGTATCGTGATGGACGCCACGATCCCGAAGGGCGAACAATCCGCCGATCGGCATTCTCACTTGGTTCAGCCGCAAAATATAGACTGGCAGAGGACGCGCTTTGCAGGCTGCGAGGCCAAGACGCTGCTGTTCGATCGGAGCAGCGGTCTGATGACCGCCTTGATGCGCTTTGCGCCGGGCTCGGTGCTGCCCGATCACGAGCATGTCGGCATCGAGCAGAGCTACGTCATCGAGGGCGCGCTCGTCGACAAGGAGGGCCCGGCCAAGGGTATTGCCTGCAAAGCCGGCGAATTCATTTGGCGCGAGGCGGGCAGCCGGCACGCCGCCTGGTGTCCGGACGGGGCCTTGATCCTGGCGATCTTCCAGGTGCCGAACAAGTTCTTCGAAGCCGATGGCCGCGTGGTCGATGCCGCCGGCCAGGATTGGGATGAGACCTGGGGGCACACCGACGCGCAACGGGCGCGTCGCAGCTAGGGGGCTATACCCCCCGCGTGAGCAACGCCTTGAAATCGGCCCGCGCCCGCTGCGCTTCGGCGCGCGCGACCTCCGAGGCATCGCCCATGCCGAAATAGCCGTGGATCAGGCCCGGGCCTTCATGGTGCTTGACGCGCACGCCGGCGGCCTCCAGCGCCCGCGCATAGGCGGCGCCCTCGTCGCGCAGGGGATCGAACCAGGCGGTGGTGACGATTGCCGGCGCGACACCCGCCAGTGAGGCCGCCCGCAGCGGCGAGACGCGCCAGTCCGAAGCATGCCCGGGATCGGCGAGATAGTGGCCGCAGAACCATTCCATCGTCGCGCGTGTGAGGAAATAGCCCTCGGCATTCTCGGCGCGCGAGGGATAGCGCGCGTTCTCGCGTGCATCGGCGTAAGCGCCGAGCACGTCGGTCACGGGATAGACCAGCAATTGCGCGGCGAGTTTGATGCCGGCATCGCGGCAAGCGATCGCCGTGGTCGCCGCGAGATTGCCGCCGGCGCTGTCGCCGGCGACACCCACACGCTTTGCATCACCGCCAAATTCCGCGACGCGGTCGAAGATGTCACGCACCGCGCAGAAGGCGTCCTCGAACGCGCCCGGAAAGCGCGTCTCGGGCGGGCGACGATAGTCGACGGAGACGACGACTGCGCCGGTCTCGATCGCGAGGTTGCGCGCCTGCCGGTCGTGGGTTTCGAGATCGCCCGCAACCCAGCCGCCGCCATGGAAAAACACCACGGTCGGTGCCGGCGTGGTGCCGACCCGGTAGACCCGTGCATCGAGCGGGCCGGCGCCGCCTTTCACCTTGATATCCTGCACGCCATCGACGGGCGGGGCCGGGATGGCGGCGCGGGAGGCAGCCAGTGCGCGCAAGGAATCGCGGGCGCTCTGTGGCGTCATGACTGCGGGATCGCGCATCGGCATGAGCGGAATGATCTGGGCAATGACGGGATCGAGCGGTGCTGCCACGGGGTTTCCTCACAGGGGTCTTGGTCTTGCTTGGCCGTCAGCATAGGTTTTGCGCGCCGCATCGGCAACCGGCGTCGTGCCGTGATGCAGGCGCATGAAACGGGCAGGGAGGGTCAAGAGGTGGAATTCGAAGCGCTGGTTCAGTCGCGCCGCAGCGTGCGAGGCTTCAGGAACGAGCCGGTGCCGCGTGCGGTGATCGAGGCGATCATCGAGAGCGCCAAGCGCGCGCCATCGTCGATGAACACCCAGCCCTGGCATGTCCACGTGCTCACAGGTCATCCGCTGGAAGAGGTGCGCCGCCGCAACATGGAGGAGATGGCCGGCGGCGCCAAGGTCAAGCGCGACATCGTCAGTCACGGCGAGTACCAGGGCGTGCACCGCACGCGGCAGGTCGACATCGCCAAGAGCTGTTCGGCGCGATGGGGATCGCGCGCGACGACAAGCCGATGCGGCAGGACTGGGTGCTGCGCGGCTTTCGCAGTTCGACGCGCCGGTCTCCTTGGTCCTGACCTATGACCGCGTGCTCGATCCCGGCGCGGTCTGCCATTCGATCTCGGTGCGCTCTGCTACGGCATCGTGCTCGCGGCGTGGGACCGTGGTCTCGGCTCCGTCATCAACGGGCAGGGCATCATGCGTTCCGACATCGTGCGCGAGGTCGCCAAGATTCCGGAGGACGAGGTCATCATGACCTGCGTCGCGATAGGCTATCCCGACGACAGATTCGCCGCGAACGCGGTTCGCTCGGACCGCGAGCACAACGACGAGTTCGTGCGCTACGTGGGTTTTGCCGATTAGCACGACGAAGAGGAGATTATTCTCTGGCGGAAATTTTTTGGTGCGGTGTCGCGAGCGGCCTCTTGCAATCTCGAAGGTGCGGGAGGAACAATATGCGGACTGAGAGGTTTGTTGCTGGCGCGAGGGAATTGACATGCGGCGGCTGGCTAGCCTGGTTCGGCGGTTCTTTGGTCCGCGACTGCGGCACAAGATCGATGATGATCCAAGTCTTCCTTTCACACCCGAAGAGTTCGGCCGACTGATTCGCAGCGGCCGGCACGAGGACATGAAGCTGCTGGCCGAGGGCCTGGCCTGCCGGTCGATACCGCACCGCGCCAGCTATCGGGCTACTCATTAGGCCGCGTTCGAGACCGGTCTGCCGCGCTCACCGCGTGAGCGCGACCTGCTTGAACGAGTGGACCAGCGCCTTTTCCAGCTTCCCATTCATCCCGCACAGAACGTTGTAGGCCTCCGCGCGCGGCATGGTGGGCTTGTAGTGCCGGTGCTCGATCAGCGCAGCGAAAATGTCCGAGATCGTTAGAATCCGCACGATGTCGCCAATGCTCTCGCCGCAGAGCGCATCGGGATAGCCGCTCCCGTCGAGGTACTCGTGATGATGGCGGACGGCATCGAGGATCTCCGGCGAGATCCCGGCATGGTCCTTGAGAAACGCGTAGCCGGCGGCCGGATGCGTCTCGATCTGAGCGCGTTCCGCGGCATCGAGGCGGCCCGGCTTGTCGAGGATGGCCAGCGGAATCTGCGCCTTGCCGATGTCGTGGAACATGGCAGCCGAGTAGAGACGTTCCAGGTCGGCCCTGCCGACGCCGAGGCTCAGTCCGAAGTCGATGGTAACGCCCGTCACGAGCAGGCAATGCTGATAGGTTCCTTCGTGATGGCGCCGCACCGTCATGAGCCACTCCGTCAGACCATGCTGGGTGATACGATCGGCGATCTGGCGGCCGGCCTCCTTGGTGCCATCGACATCAAGTGGTTGGCCCAGGGCCACAGCCGTGAACATCGATGCGATAGCGGTCGCCGCGGTCTCGACGGCGTTGTCCGATTGCAGCGTGTCGCCTGACGAAGCGGATGCGCCCTCGGCCGGGTGGGTCAGTGCCGCCAGCAACTTGGTCCGGCCGACCGTGCTGGGAAAGACCAGCGTCGCCCCGAGCGCGTAGGCCTGCGAAATACAGACATGGGAGGTATGCTCGAGCAGGAAGATTCGCTTCCTGGCCTTCGCCAGCTTGCCGGCCCGCTTCTTGATGGCGGCGATATTGTCGAGGTCGCGCAGCTCCGCGCGGATGACGATGGCGGCCGGCGTTTGCGACAACTTGGAATCGGCATCAAGGCGCTCGCCTGAAACGGTGAATCTCTCTTCGAGCATTGAGCAGACAGCCGAGAGTTTGTCGGACGTGTCTGCCAGCACATGCAGGAAAGGACGAACCGTTCCTGTCTCTCGGATGCCGCCGTCACCATTGGCGGGGCCGGATCTGGTTCGCACGTGCTGCACGGTCTGACTCAAAACAGTGGGTGGAATTTTTGCATCTACTTGCTCTGAACCGGGTTCTGCGCAGGCGCAGGCACGCCTGCAGGCTTCTTCTTGCCGTCAGCGGTGATGAAATGGACGCCGGCCGTGGTGCCGTCGATCCAGACGAGTTCGCAGCGCCGGTAGGCGAGGCCGGTGGATGACAGCAGCATGAAGAACTCCTTGGCCTGGAGCACGTCGAGCGTGCCCTCGACCTCGATCTTGGCCCCGCTTTGCGACACGTCCAGCAGGACGCAACGGCGTCGCCAGGTGCCATCCGACCCCATGAGATTGACCGGCTGTCTGTGGTCCATTTTCACGCGAAAGGCTTTGCGAGCATCGAACTTCATCGGCTAATCCCTATCTTTGCGCCGCGATTTCCCCGACTGATCTCCTTGGCATTTGCGGCAATTTCCCCCCAACGCACCGTCCACTGGCTGGTGGACAGAAGCAGCGTCTCGAAAATGTGCTGCGCGCGTTCGCGCTCCGCGGAGGAAAGCCTTGTGCCGCAGCGGTTGCTCAGGATGGCAAATGTGGTCTGCCAGTTCAGCCGCGAGGCACGGCACGCCATGACGAGACCCTCGCAATCCTCGTCGGTCATGACATGCTCGACGATCTCGATGGGAGCTCCCGAAAGCACCGATAGTGCCGTAACGAGGTTGGCGGTCTCGCCGCGAATGGCGAAGCGGTTCACCGTGGAATCGTTGAGCTTGCCGATGCGGTTGAGCGCGACGATCTCCGGCAGCGCGCTCGCATAGGCGGCCGCGCAGGGCAGCTTGGCGGCGATTGGCGCGGTCGTTGCGGCTTGAAGCGAGACGGTGGCCTTCCCAATGCCGGATTTCGGAGCTGCCGAGGCCGACATCAATGCCCGCATGATTGCGTCGGGCGTGTCCGGCCTGAGCGCCAGCGCCTTCGTGAGTGCATCATCCGTCAGGCACCTCTCAACCAGCGCAACGTAGGCGTCATCAGAGAACCGTGCCTCCGAATTGCCGATCAGCGCAATACAAGTGCTGCGGGCGCCGCCCTTGATCAGCGTATCGATCACCAGTGGATCGATAGGCGCCCGGGCGGCGATCGCACATTGCTGCCGTTCGCCGCTTGCGGCCGCGATCGACTTGAGATCGGCTGTGGAAAGCGACTGCGATCTGAGCAAGACAGGGCACGCCACGTCCGGATCGTGGTGTGAGGCGAGATGTCGCAGGGTCTTCGGCGGAGCCACTTTGAGCTCTGCGAGCGCCGTGCTGAAATCAATCAGCGCTCCGGCCTCGACCCGCTCGATCAGTCGCAGCAGAACGCCGTCGACGACGTTGGCGAGCAATTCCTGAGGCCGGTCGCGGCTGCTGGTGAGCAGCTGCGAAATGCCGGAGAGGATGCGAGTGCCGCGGTCCAACGGACACGTGGCAACCGCGTTCTCCAATTCGACCAGAATATCAGCAGGCGAATTTGCCGTCATGGCAGGAGCCTGAATTGAATAAATTCGTCTGTACAACGACCGTTATTGCGCCTTAAATCCGTTAATTTTTAATTTTCGAGAATTAAATGTCGGGTATTAATGCGCCGCCGAATTTGGGGAAATGCTATCGAAATTTGGCAAGACACGATGTCGCGGCTTGTACTTTCAATTACGCCCTCGCCAATTGAAGCAGACACGTTAGTTCTGATTCTTTCGGGTCAACGGAAACCGACGGGGAGAAGCGAACCGGCACCGCGTCCGGACGCACGTTTAGCGCGACATTGCGTACCTTATTTCCATGAACAACATTGATGATGTGCCCAGGTCGGCACTCAAAACATTTCGCTTTTCAGACGTCGACGAATTTCGAAACGCCATACGCGGGCTGGATTTCGAATTCACGCCTTTGGTACGGAAGATTTCGGCTGAGCAGACAATCCTGTCGTTACCCGGCTGGGACGTGAATTTGACCCGCGCGTTCCCGCGGGTGGTTGACGCACAGCTCGTCGAGAATTGCACAGCGATCGGCTTCACGATGGACGATCTCAACGTGCCAATTCGTTTCAACGGCTCGCAACGTGCGCGACCGGTCGTGGTCATTGGCAGCAGCGGCGCGGCCTACACCACCATTGAGGAGGTGCAGCGGGAAATCGCCTCAGTGATTTTCAGGCCGGAGGTGAGGGATCGTGGCTGGCCGTCCACGGTGTCGAGCTTCAAGATTTTTGAGATCTCCGCGGCCGGCTTGCACCGGCTGCGCAGCGTGGTTCGCGAGGTGCTGGCCGAGGCGTCCGGCCCGGTCGAGGCACCGGAGTTCTTGTTGAAGGGCGCGGCGATGAAGGAGTCCCTGCTCGGAGCGGTCGACGAGGTCTTCGAAAGCGTCGTTTCGGCGCGCTGGACCCTGGGCCCCAACGACGGACGGAATTTCAGGATATTCCAGGACATCCGCGCGCTGCTCTCTGACGACCTGTCGCAGCCGATTTACAGCGATGAGATCGCGCGCAGGCTCGGCCTGTCCGTTCGCACCATGCACGACCTCGTCCGCCGCTATCGCGGCATGAGCCTGCACCGCTATTTGCGTCTGCGCCGGCTGTGGCTGGTGCGCAGGCGCCTTCTTGCCGGGGCCGATAGCGTCAAGGCGGTCGCGCTGGCGTATGGCTTCTGGCATCTCAGCGATTTCTCCAGAAGTTACCGCGACCAGTTCGGCGAGACGCCGTCGCAAACGCTGGACCGCGCTCGCGGACGATAGTGCGACAAATCGAGTGGGGCCGGACGGCGGTTTCGTGCTACCGTCCTGCCATGAGCAATCGCATTCTTGTCCTCTACGGTTCCTACCGTTCCGACCGCATGGGCATCCGCCTTGCGAATTTCGTCATCAATCGGCTGCGCGGCCGCGGCGAGGACGTCGAATTCATCGACGCCAAGGTGATCGGCCTGCCGATGCTCGACCGCATGTACAAGGAATATCCCAAGGACTCGGCGCCCGCCGAGCTGGAGAAGCTGGCCGGGCAGATCCGCGGCGCCGACGGATTCGTCTTCGTCACCGGCGAGTACAATTGGGGCATCCAGCCCGGCCTGAAGAATCTCACCGACCATTTCCTCGAGGAGTGGTTCTGGCGTCCCGCCGCGATCGTGAGCTATTCGGCCGGCCGACTGTCCGGCGCGCGCGCCGCAACGGCCTGGCACGGCACGCTGTCGGAGATGGGCATCGTGGTGGTGTCGAGCACCATCGGCGTCGGCCCGATCGCGCAGACATTGTCGGCCGACGGCGAGCCG
Organism: Bradyrhizobium sp. LMG 9283; assembly: GCF_045571415.1. Lineage (NCBI taxonomy): Bacteria > Pseudomonadati > Pseudomonadota > Alphaproteobacteria > Hyphomicrobiales > Nitrobacteraceae > Bradyrhizobium > Bradyrhizobium sp. LMG 9283. The sequence continues at coordinate 4,951,695 of NZ_CP120691.1, read as the reverse complement.
ATCGGCGACGGCGGCAAGGCCCTGGAGCGCTCGTTCCCGCGCTTTGCCGACGATCTCACCTGGTGGATCGAGGCGGCGAAAGCACAGCGCTCGCGCAAAGCGCCGCCTTACTAAGCGGTCCGGACTTCGCCGAGGAAGCGGTCGAACTGGCCGGCGAGGTCTCGCGACTGCGTCGAGAGCTGCTCGGCGGCGCCCAACACCTCCCTCGCGGCGGCTCCCGTGTCGTCGGCGGCGCGCTGCACGCCGGAGATGTTGCTGTTGACCTCCTGGGTGCCGCGGGCGGCCTCCTGGACGCTGCGGGCGATCTCCTTGGTGGCCGAGCCCTGTTCCTCGATCGCCGCAGCGATCGCGGTGCCGATCTGGTCGATCTCCGCGATGACGTCGGCGACGTTGCGGATCGCGGCCACGGTCTGGTCGCTCGCGGTCTGGATCGCCGTGATCTGCTCGGAGATCTCGGTGGTGGCTTTGGCGGTCTGGCCGGCCAGCGACTTCACTTCGGAGGCAACCACGGCAAAGCCGCGGCCGGCATCGCCGGCGCGGGCGGCTTCGATGGTCGCGTTCAGGGCGAGCAGGTTGGTCTGCTCGGCGATGCTCTGGATCAGCGTGACGACGTCGCCGATCTTCTGCGCGCCCTCGGCGAGGGCACGGGCGGTATCGCCGGTGCGGCGGGCGTTGTCGACGGCGCGGGCCGCGATCTCGGTGCTTTGGGCGACCTGACGGCCGATCTCCGCGATCGAGGAGGTCAGCTCTTCGGTGGCGCTGGCGACGGTCTGCACATTGGTTGAAGTCTGCTCGGAGGCGGCGGCGACCACGGCGGCCTGGCTGTTGGTCTGCGCCGCCGTCGAGGTCATCGACTGCGCGGTGCTTTCCATGGTCGCGGAAGCCCGAGACAGGCCGCCGACCAGCTCGGTGACCTTGGCCTCGAAGGCGCGGGTGAGATCGTCGAGCACCTGTGCGCGGCGCATCTTGCCGTCGTTCTCGGTCTGCTTCTCGGCGGCGAGCCGGTCGGCCCGGATCATGTTGTCCTTGAACACCTGAACCGCCGCGGCCATCGCCCCGATCTCGTCGGAACGCTCGGCGCCGGGAATGCTTTCCGCGACCTCGCCATCGGCGATCCGTGACATCCGGGTCGTCAGGGTCACGATCGGCGCGCAGACGCGGCGGCGAACCATCACGATGAGGCCGACGCTCGCGATCAGCACGGCGAGAAGGCCGGCGAGTGCGATCGTGAAGCTGGTGCGTGCGGCCGAGGAAGCCCCGGCGAGGATCTGCTCGGCATTGTCGTAGAAGGCGTCGCGGACCTCGATGATGGTGCCGAGGCCGCGCTGCGTGGCGGCGTAATAAGTGTCCATGTCGTGTTCGTATTTGCCGGTGACAGCGCCGTCCTTCACCAGCTTGAGCTCGCGGCCGAACTCCTCGACATAGACCGAATTGAACTTCTCCAGCGCTGCGGCGACGTTGGCTGGCGTCGCCGGATTGCCGCGCAATTCCAGCAGCGCCATCACGAGCTGATCGTTGCGACCCTGCGAGCGGCCGATGTCGGCCTTCTCGGCATCCGTCGCCGGTTTTTTGCCTCCGAGAAGATTCTTGTGCAGGCTCGAGTTGAAGCCGCCGACATCGCGCAGCGTCATCGCGACATTGGCGTAGCTGGCCTGCCGGTAGGCGTCACCGTTCAGGATCGCCATGCGGCGGACCTGCTCGTTGAGCAGCGCGGTCACGCCGCTGTTGAGCACGGCGTTGTCGGCAACGATCTTCTTGGCCGCGTCCTTGCGCGCCTCGGCTGGCCCGGCGAGCGCCTTGTCGATGGCCTCGCGCAGTGCCGTGAACTTCGCACTGATGCCGTCGATATTGCTGCCGATGGTCGTGCCGTCGTCGAACGGGCCGGGCAGCTCCTTGCGCAGCGCGTTCATCTTGTCGCGGGCGCCGTCGGTCTGCTTGCGCAGCTTGTCCTGCTCGGCAAGCAGCGCAGGGTCGATGGTCGCAGGCCCGTAGAGGATGTTGGTGGAAAAGCCCCGCTCGGGGTTGAGGTAGCGCGGGATGTCGCTGACGGCACGGACGATCGCCAGCCGCCCTTGCGCCTCGGTGATGCGCTCCATCGTCTGGTACTTCGTCACGGCGACGTAGACGGCGAGGCCGCCGCCGACGGTCGAGAGCGAGACGATGGCGCTCGTCAGGAGCGTACCGATTTTCATGGGCAATCCGCCATTGGCGCGGGAGGAGAATTATTTTGCCCGAACGATAGGTTGTCCGTGTTAACCGCCGGTTTACGCTGCCGATCCCGTCAACTCAGCCGGGGGGGCCGGTCGAGCTTCGACAGGATCTCCAGCGTGGCGCGGTCGCGTTCGCCAGCGAAATGTCGGGCAATCGCCTGGTCGAAGACGGGCTCGTCCGACACCGCGCCGAACAGCGTCATCGAGGAGCGGAATTTCGCATCGTCCGGCGCGCCGAGGATCGCATTGATGGTCCGGCCCTCGACAGCGAGCACGAGCCTCGTGCATTCGATCAGGCGCGCGCCGAGGACGGGGTGGGCGAGGTAGGCCTCGGCCTCTGCGCGGGACCCAATGGCGTAGCGCTGCGACATGGCGCTGAAGCCGAGGCCCGCGACCTGCGGGAAGATGAACCACATCCAGTGAGTCTGCTTCCGGCCCCGAGCCAGCTCGCCCTGGACGTCGCGATAGACCGGGTCCTGGGCCCGGACAAAGCGGTTGAGATCGAAAGGATCGGTCATTGGATACCTCAGAGGGGCTTGCCGGCCGCGATTATGCCTAACTTTTGGCTCCCAATGTGGTAGCTGGTATAGAGTCTCCGGGTGGGGGTGGTACCCCCGGGGGTCGATTTGGGGATCTGATGGTTTCCGACGCAGCACATGCCGAGAGGCTGTTGTCGCGCCGCCGTGTCGGGCGCGCCGAGACGATCATGCTGTCTCTGGCAGCGATGGCGTTGGCGCTTGGCACTGCCGCGTGGGTCACCGATATGGGCGATTCGACTCCGCTGGTCTCCGCCGCCTTGCCGCCGGCCAATTCCCCGTCATTCGAGGATCGTTTCGCGTCGGCCGCCGGCAGCCCGTCGCCCCGCGAGCTCGGCCTGCGGGCGCTGGAGCGCTCCGCGGTGAATGCGGTCCAGCTCAAGCTGCGGGACGCCAAGGCGATGCTCGCCCAGAGGCTCCAGGGCGACGACTGGCGCTTGATCCTGACCGAGGACGACCACTCCTCCGCGGTCGAGGAGGCGAGGCCCTCTCAACAGCGCGCCGATGTCATTCCGATGCCGCGCTCGCGTCCGGTCCAGGCGGACTTCTCCGCCCAGATTGCCTCCAGCCAAGCCTATGCGGAGACCAACCCCAGGGTCGACAACCGCAATTTCTTCGAGAAATTCACGGACAAGATCAAGCTGGCCTCGTTGACTCCCAGCGACGGCTTGTTCGGCAAGGCGCCGGATCTTGCCGCCCTCGGCTACGATTCGCGGACGGCGGTTTATGACATCTCGGCCAAGGCGGTGTACTTGCCGAGCGGCGTGGCGCTGGAAGCTCATTCCGGCATGGGCGCGCTGATGGACGATCCCGGCCATGTCGACCAGCGCATGGTCGGCGCGACCCCGCCGGCGACCTACGACCTCAAGCCGCGCGAAAAGCTGTTCCACGGCGTGCGGGCGCTGCGCATGACGCCGACTGACGGCACCAGCGCGCTCGGCCGCGTCGGTCTGCTCACACATAACTACATGCTTGGGCCGCGCGGCGATTCCAACGGCTGTGTCTCGATCAAGGACTATGATCGCTTCCTCAAGGCCTACGACAACGGCGAGTTCAACCGCCTGGTCGTTGTGCCGAACCTGCGCGGATCGGCGACCGCCTCGCAGCGCGCGAGCACCGATTCCTGATATTCGCCTGTGACGGCGGGGTTGCTGCCGTTTCCCCTTCGTTAAGCCGTCCTCGTCCAGAAGCAGCCCATGAGTGATCCATCAAGTTCCGAAACTCCGCTGCGCACGACGTTCAAGATCAAGCTGAACGGTGACACGTTGGCGATCGCGACCGTCGGTCAGGCCTATCAATTCCTCACCAACTTCAAATCGGTCGAGTGGATGGAATTCCGCTCCCTGCACGAGGACGCCATCGCGGCTCTGGAAGGTGCCGCTGGTAACGCCATGCTGGCGGTGCAGGCGACCAACGCCGTGCGCGCGCTGTTCGTCAGCGCGAAATTGCTTTGACGCGGGCTACAGGCCGTTCTGTCGCATCTTGAACTCTGCTTTGGGAACGGGCAAACGGTCCGCGAAGACCGTCGCCGCAATGCCCATATGTTTGAAACTTGCTTCAAGGGAGAGTCCCCATCATGAAACGCCGTACATTCCTGAGGGGTGGCGCGGTCGCCGGCGCTGCGACGCTGGTTGCTGCACCTGCGATCGCGCAGAGCGCGCCCGAGATCAAATGGCGCCTGACCTCGAGCTTCCCGAAATCGCTCGACACCATCTACGGCACGGCGCAGACCTTTGCGAAATACGTCGCTGAGGCCACCGACAACAAATTCCAGATCCAGACCTTTGCGGCCGGCGAGATCGTTCCCGGCCTTCAGGCGCTCGATGCCGTCAGCACCGCCTCGGTGGAGATGGCGCAGACGCCGCTCTATTTCTACATCGGCAAGGAGCCGGCGCTGGCCTATGCCACCGGTGCACCGTTCGGCATGAACCATCGCCATCAGGAATCCTGGTGGCATTTCGGCGGCGGCGCCGATCTCACCAATGAGGCGCTCAAGCCATTCAAGGCGCATGCCATCCTCTGCGGCAATTCCGGCACCCAGATGGGCGGCTGGTTCCGCAAGGAGATCAAGACCGTCGACGACCTCAAAGGTCTCAAATTCCGCATCGCAGGCATGGGCGGCCACGTGCTGGCAAGGCTCGGCGTCGTTCCGCAGCAGATCGCGGGAGGTGACGTGTATCCGGCCCTCGAGAAGGGCACGATCGATGCTGCCGAGTTCGTTGGTCCCTATGACGACGAGAAGCTCGGTTTCCAGAAGGTCGCCAAGTACTACTATTTCCCCGGCTGGTGGGAAGGCGGCGCCATGCTGCACATGATCGTCAACGACGAGAAATGGGCTTCGCTGCCGAAGCAATATCAGGCCATCGTCAACCAGGCGGGCTCAGCGGCCGGTGCCTGGATGCTCGAAAAATACGACAGCGTGAATCCGGCGGCGCTGAAGCGGCTGATCGCCAATGGTGCGGAGCTGAAGGCCTTCCCGCAACCGGTGCTGGAGGCCTGCTACAACGCGACCCAGGACCATCTGAACGAGCTCGCGGCCAAGAGTGACCTGTTCAAGCGGACCAAGGAGAGCCACGACGCCTATATGAAGGAGCTCCTGTTCTACACGCAGATCGCGGAGAATTTTTACGATAACTATCTGCTCAGCAAGATGCGCAAGAGCTGAGCGGAAGAGGAGGGCGCGGCGCCACGATTGCGCCGCGCTCCAGCAGGGTGGGCAAAGGCGCCTGCGCCGAGCCCACCATGTCTTGCTGGACTTGGCATGGTGGGCACGCTTTCGCTTTGCCCACCCTACGAGAATTTTCGTGTGGCATCTTACGCCGCGCCCAGCCCCAGCTTCGCATAGATGCGCCGTGCATAGGCGCCGAATGCGTCCGTGGTCTTCAGCGGCAGGTCGCGCGGGAAGGGCAGGTCGATCGCGAAATAGTCGGCCATCTTCGCAGGTCCCGCCGTCAGCACGGCGCAGTGCGAGGACAGGAAGACGGCTTCCTGGATCGAATGCGTGACGAAGATGATGGTCTTGCCGCTCTCGCGCCAGATCCGCAGCATCTCCAGATTCATCTGCTCGCGCGTCAGCGCATCCAGCGCACCGAACGGTTCGTCCATCAGGATCAGTTTTGGATCGTGAATGAAGGCGCGCGCGATCGCCGTGCGCTGCTGCATGCCGCCGGACAGCTGCTGCGGGTATTTCTGCTCGTAGCCGGCGAGCCCGACGAGGTTAAGCAGGTCGCGCGCCCGCTCGCGCGCGGCCTTCATCGGCAGGCCGACGATCTCGGCCGGCAGCAGCACGTTGTCCAAGATGGTGCGCCACTTCAAGAGCAGCGCCTGCTGGAACACCATGCCGATGTCGCGGGTCGGATCGAACGGGCTCTTGGCATTGCCTATCCTGACGGTGCCGCCGTCGGCGCCGTGCAGGCCGGCCAGGATCTTCATCACTGTGGTCTTGCCGCAGCCGGAGGGGCCGACCAGCGAGACCAGCTCACCTTCAGCCACGTCCATCGTGACGTCGGACACCGCGAGAAAATCGGCGCCGCCGGAGCGATAGACCTTGCGGACGCCTTGCAGGCTGATGAAGGGGTCTGAGCTCATGCCAGCCATTTGTTCAAGTTCGCGGCGACGAAGGCATCGTCGCTGAGGTCGGCGTGCTCGCGCGTGACGCGGTCGATCTCCTCCTTCTGGCCGGGGCTGAGGCCCTCGTTCGGATCGAGGCACCACAGGCCTTGCATCAGACCCTGCCGCCGCAACACCTCGTGGCAGCCGGCGATGCAGCCGTGAAAATTGTTGGCGACATCGAAGAAGGCGCTATTGCAATCGGTGACGCGGGCGTCGAGCGCCAGCAGGTCTGCGGGTACAGCGCCCTTGTGCCGCGCTGCCTTGCAGCGCTCGAACTGCTTGATGGCACTGGCGGTCCACACCGACCAGTGGCCGAGCAGACCGCCTTTGAAATAGGTTCGCGTGGTGATGCCGTTGTCGCGGAGATCGAACGGTAGCATCAGGTCGAGCAGGATGTGGTCGTCATTGCCGGTGTAGAGCGCGACGCGGTCAAGCGCGCCGGCGGCCGCCACGCCGCGCAGCACGTCGAGTGTCCGATAGCGGTTGAACGGTGCGATCTTGATCGCGACGACATTGTCGATCGCGGCGAAGCGTTGCCAGAACCGGCTCGACAGGATGACGCCGCCGACGGCCGGCTGGAGGTAGAAGCCGACCAGCGGAATCTCGGCGGCCACCACCGTGCAATGCGCGATGATCTCGTCCTCGGAGGCGCTCTTCATCGCAGCAAGGCTGAGCAGGCCGGCATGGTAGCCGATGTCGCGTGCGGTACGGGCCTCGGCGGTGGCCTGGCTGGTTGGTCCGGCAAGGCCAGCGACCAGCGCCAGCGGCCGCGTGGTCCAGCTCGCGGCGGTCTCGGCGGCGAGCTCGAGCACGGGACGGTAGAGGCCGATGTCCCGGATCGCGAACTGGGTCGTGTGCACGCCGACGGCGAGGCCGCCCGCGCCGGCGTCGATGTAATAGCGCGTCAACGCGCGCTGATGCGTCTTGTCGAGCTGGCGCTCGGCGGTGAGCGCGAGGGGGTGTGCCGGCAGCACGGTGCCCTCGGCGATCAGCTTGCGGATGTCGCTGTTGATCTGGCTGTGGTGCATGATGTCCTATCCGAATTCCGGGCCGGCGACGGCGAATGGCATTTCCTCAGCGGCAATGGTGGCGGGCCCGAACCGCATGCGCTGGAACGGCCGCTCGATGGTCCAGCCGGACGTCGTCAATCCCTCCAGGAACGCAGCTTGTGACGCGACGGCATCGAGCAGGAGTGGGCCGTTCTCGGATCCTGCAATCGCGCGAACCAGGGCGAGCGCTTCGGCGGCATGATCGGCGAATAACGGGCCGATATGGCGCGCGGTTCTGCCGTCGCGGACCAGCGCGATACATCCGCTAGCTGCGACGATGCGTGAACCGGAGCGCTGCGTGAAGGCGGTCAGCAGAGCAGTCCGGTCGAAACCGGTGGCGCGGCGGTCGCGGGCACACAGCGCCTCGAGCGTTGCAGCTGATGGGGCCGGCTCGGATGCCTGTGTGGATTTCACCAGCCTCAGCCGGCGCAATTGCAGGGTCGGCGTGAACCCAAGTGGCCCGTAGACGGCGGCGCCGTCGGGCGTCGCATCGAGCCAGCTCGTCAGGCCATTCTTGCGCGCCGTTTCCAGGCAGGCATCGACCAGACGCGTTGCAAGGCCGCGGCGGCGGTGTGTGCCTGATACCAGCACCATGCTGATCCAGGCGTTGTTGCCGGAATAGGGCAGCAGTGCTGCGGTCGCGACCAGTCGCGCATTGTCGCGGATGCCGAACACGATGCCTTCGCGCAGAAAGATGCGCCAGTCCTCTTCGGTCTGGTTCCAATGCGCTTCCGTCGAGAGCGCCAGCCCCGCGATCGCGTCCTGCACGCCGAGCTTGAGGACGGGCGGCCCGTCAATAGCGTCCATCGCGCACCTCGTATTTGGTAGGCTTGCCAAGGCTCGGCATGGCCCGAGAGACCCAATCCGCGGTCCAGGCGATCAACTGCTCGGTGTCGACCACCGGCAGGCCGAACAGCTCAACCGCTTTCGACGTGTCGGTCAGCCACGCCGTCGGCTCCTCCTTGCCCGTCAGCACCGGCGCGCGGCCGAACCTTGCGCCGAATTTTTGGGCGAGATCGCGCACCGCCAAAATCTCGTGGCCGCTGACATTGAGCGGCGAGGTCGGCGTCGTGCAATGGGCGAGGCAGCGCAGCGCTTGTGCCGACGCATCGCCCTGCCAGATGAAATTGACATGGCCGAGGCTGACGTCGATTGGCGAGCCGTTGAGCACTTTCGTCGCGATATCGTGCAGCACGCCATAGCGCATGTCGATCGCGTAATTGAGGCGGAACAGGCGGCCCGGCGTGCCGAACTTGCGCGAAAAATATTCAAACATCCGCTCGCGGCCGACACAGGATTGGGCGTATTCGCCGGGCGGGTTCGGCGCCATCTCCTCGGTCGAGCCTTTGCCGTCGACCGGCACGAAGGGATAGATGCAGCCGGTCGAGAACGCCACGATGCGCGAGGACGGGAACGCCTGCGCCACCAGCGCCGGGACATGGGCATTCATGGCCCAGGTCAGCGACAGATCGCCCTCGGCGCCGAACTTGCGGCCGGCCATGAAGACGATGTTCGGCGCTTTGGGCAGCGCCTGAATCGCGCGCTCGTCCATCAGGTCGCAATTGATGGTCTCGACGCCACGCGCATGCAGCCAATCCTTCACGCTGGCATCGCTGAAGCGCGCGACGCCGATGATGCGGCGGTCCGGCACGGCGGCTTTTGCGAGCCCCGCCAGCGTCGGGCCCATCTTGCCGGCGACGCCGAGGATCATGATCTCGCCTTCGACCTTCTTGAGGTCGTCGATGAGCGCCTGCGTCGGCCGGCACAAGAGTTCGTCGAGCGCAGCGACGTCAGGGATGGTCTTCGGCAGCGTCTGGCGGGTGAGCAGCATGGATTTGTCCCTGGTCTGAATTCTGCCGTTGTCAGGTCTGTCTTGCGTCGCCGACCACGAACATGCGTTCGAGGGCCAGCACCAGGCCGTAGAGAGCGACCCCGAGCAGCGTCAGCAGCACGACGGCCATCACCATCGCGGGCGTGTCGAGCGAGGACTGCACCTGGATCATGAGGTAGCCGAGCCCGCGCTCGGAGGCGATGAACTCGCCGACGATGGCGCCGGCGACCGCCAGGATGGCGCCCACCTTCATGCCGGAGAACACGTAAGGCAGCGATCCCGGCAGCTGGATCTTGCGGAACAGCGTCCAGCGCGAGCCGCGCAGCGATTTGACGAGGTCGAGCAGGTCCGGCTCGACCTCGCGCAGGCCGCGCGCGGTTGTGAGCAGGATCGGGAAGAAGCAGATGCTGAAGGCGATCAGGATGTTCGGCACGATGCCGTAGGAGAACCAGACGATGAAGAGCGGGCCGAGCGCGACTTTCGGAATCATGTTCAGCGTGACGAATAGCGGCAGCAGCACGAGGCTCAGCAGCGGCGCCCAGCTGAAGATCACGGCGAGCGCCACGCCGACGAATGCGCCGAGCGCGAAGCCGCCGAGGATCTCGATCGCCGTCACCAGCGTGTTGGCGCCCCAGGCGTAACTCGCCGTCCCCAGCGTCTGCACTGTCGCGAGCGGGGAGGGCAGAATGAATTTCGGCACGTGGAAGGCATCGACCGCAACCTGCCACAGCGCGAGCACGGCGAGGTGCACGATCAGGATGATCGCGAAGCTGCGCGAGCTGCGTGCGCTGTCTCCTGCCACCGACTGCTCCCTGTTGGCCGCGGCAGCGATGCCGCAGGTCGCAAGCCTACCCGGCCTTGCAGAAAGTTTCAACCAGTTGGTTGATTAGGGCCGGAGCGACTGCAGCACGAGATCCGCGACGTGCCGGCGCCGGGCGCGCCGCTGAGCGCGGCTCGACAGATCCTTGCCGAAGATCGCCGACAGTGTCGGCGTGTTGGAGAAGAAGAAATAGCTGAGGCCTGCAATCGAGATATAAAGCTGGACGGGATCGATCCCCTTGCGGAACACGCCCGCGCGCACGCCCTCGGTGAGGATGTGGGAGACGCTTCTCACGAGCGGTGAGTGCATCGCCTCCAGCCGGGTCGAGCCGCGGACGTGGCGGGCGCCGCCGCGGTTCTCGTCGTTCAAGAGCACGATGAAATCGGGGGTTGCCGCCAGGTGGTCGAACGAAGCTTCGATCAGCTTGCGGATCGCTTTCTCCGGCGGCAGGCCTTCGAGATTGAGCCTGCGCTCCTGCTCGCGGATGTCCTCATAGACCCATTCGAGCACGGCCAGATACAGCGCGTCCTTGTCGCCGAAATAGTGGTAGACGAGCTGCTTGTTGACGCCGGCGCGCTCGGCGATCTCGTCGACACGGGCGCCCGCCAAGCCGTGCCGGGCGAATTCCAGGCGTGCCGCGGTCAGCAGCTTCTTGCGGGTGGCGAGGGGGTCGCGGCGCTGCGGCACGGTGTCGCCAGGTCGTTTTGCGGGCATTTTCAACCAAACAGTTGACAAGTTGAGGGCGGGCTTGTTGCATTGGTATCCTCACAAGGGGAGAGCGACAAGCCGGGTTGCGGCAATGAGGAGAGATGCGATGAAGCGTTTGCAGGCGGCGGGCTCGGCCCTGGTGTTGGCCTTTGGACTCGTTGCGTCGGCGGTGCCCGCGCATGCGGGAGAAGCCGTCAATCTGATCCTGAACTGGACGCCGACGGCCGATCACTCGCCCTATTATTATGCCAAGGCGCAGGGCTGGTACGAGAAGGCCGGCATCGACCTCACCATCGAGACCGGCAAGGGCTCCGGCGTCTCCGCCGCCAAGGTCGGCTCCGGCGGCTCGCCGTTCGGCGTCGCCGATCTCGCCACCATGCTGGTGGCCAAGAGCAAAGGCGCCGACACGGTCGCGGTGATGAGTGTCTATGCCAATACCGGCCAGACCTTCTACTGGCTGAAGAGCTATGGCGTGAACGGCGTGAAGGATTTCCCCGGCCACAAGATCGGCAATCCGCCGGGCGACGCCTCGCGCGTGATGTGGCCGGCGTTCGCCAAGGCGGCAGGGCTTGCGCCCGACTCCGTCGGCTTCGTCAATGTCGGGCCGACCGCGAAGATCGCGGCGCTGAAGAGCCACACCGTCGATATCATCAGCGACTTCTACAACGAGCACGACCTGAAGGTCATCGAGTTCGGGTCTGATCTCGGCTACGTCAACTGGAAGGACATCGGGCTCAATCCGTACGGCAATTCGCTGATCGTCAACGGCGCTTACTTGCAGAAGAACCCGAAGGTCGTCGAAGACTTCGTGCGCGTCACGCAGAAGGCCTTTGCGGCGTGCGTTGCCGACGTCACGCCGTGCCTGAAGGCGCTGCTCGGCCAGGTCTCCGGTCTCGACAAGGAGAACCAGGAGCGCCAGTGGGAGCGCATCAAGTTCCTGATGACCGACGAGTTCACGACCACCAAGGGTCTCGGCTGGATCGACGGCGAGCGGATGAAGAAGGACTACGAACTGGTCCAGACCTATCTCGGCATGGAGAAGCCGTTCGACGTCACGACGGCGTTCACGACGAAGATGCTCGATCCCAGCATCAAGATGGATGTGAGCAAGGTGAAGAAGTAGGGGTTGCTGGCCGCTACGCTCGCGCCACGCACTGGTGTCATGCCCCGGCTTGCCGTCTTCGCTGAAGCTTCGCCGGCCGAGCGCCCTTGTAGGCCCGGCGTAGCCTAGCGGAGCCGGGACCGGGGCATCCAGTACGCCGCGTCCTATCCGTGAATCACGACTGTCTCGGCGTACTGGATCGCGCGGTCAAGCCGCGCGATGACAGCGAAGTGCTGGGCGAGAGCGATCGTCCGATGCCTACCCACAACGCGCTTGCGTCCGGCCAGCCCGCCAAATCCCGCATCCCACCCTCACGTAATCCCACGGAGAATTAACCCGCCGTTAACCATGTCCGCCGCATCGTTAACCATTCAATAACGGGGAACGAGTCGGCCGTGATGGAGGCTGCAGCAAAAGTCCAACGTCAAATGGTGCGCCTGCGCGGGCGCTCCTATGTGGCTTTCGTGTTCACGCCGACGGTTCCGGTCCAGGACTGGCTGCATGAGATCGACGCCACCATCGCGCGCTCGCCGGGCTTCTTCGCCGGCCGACCCGTGGTGATCGATCTGTCCTCGGTCGATCTCAGCCAGGCCGGTATCGGCCATCTGCTCACCAGCCTTCAGGACCGCAATATCCGCGTGCTCGGCATCGAGGGCGTGGAGGAGGGAAGGCTGACCCCTATGATGCCGCCGCTGTTGTCGGGCGGGCGCAGCTGCGTGGTCGAGCCGAGCGCGCCGAAGAAGGCCGAAGTGAAGGCCGAGACCAAGCCGACGTCGCTGCTGCTCGAAAACCCCGTGCGCTCGGGCCAGACCGTGATCTTCCCGGAAGGCGACGTCACCATTCTGGGCTCGGTCGGCTCCGGCGCCGAGGTCGTCGCCGGCGGCTCCATCCACGTCTACGGCGCGCTGCGCGGCCGCGCCATGGCGGGCGTGAACGGACACACTAGCGCGCGCATCTATTGCCAGAAGATCGAGGCCGAACTGCTTGCAATCGATGGGTTTTATCAGACTGCCGACGACATCGACGAGGCCCTGCGCGGCAAGCCGGCGCAGGCCTGGCTGCAGGGGAATACCATGCGAATTACAGCATTGAACTGACCAGCAAAGGAGACATTTCAGATGAGTAAGGTACTGGTCGTGACATCAGGCAAGGGCGGGGTCGGCAAGACCACCACGACCGCCGCGCTGGGAGCGGCGCTCGCGCAGCGCGGCGACAAGGTCGTCGTCGTCGATTTCGACGTCGGCCTGCGCAACCTCGACCTCGTCATGGGCGCCGAACGCCGCGTGGTGTTCGACCTCATCAACGTGGTGCAGGGCGTTGCCAAGCTGCCCCAGGCGCTGATCCGCGACAAGCGGCTGGAGAATCTGTGGCTGCTGCCGGCCTCGCAAACCCGCGACAAGGACGCGCTGACGGAAGAGGGCGTCGGCAAGGTCATCGCCGACCTGCGCAGCCGCTTCGACTGGGTGATCTGCGACAGCCCGGCCGGCATCGAGCGCGGCGCCTCAATGGCGATGCGCTTTGCGGATGAGGCCGTGATCGTCACCAATCCGGAAGTCTCCTCGGTGCGCGATTCCGACCGCATCATCGGCATGCTCGATTCCAAGACAGTACGGGCCGAGAAGGGCGAGCGGGTCGAGAAGCACATTCTCATTACCCGCTACGATCCCTCGCGCGCCGCGCGCGGCGAGATGCTGACCATCGACGACATCCTCGAGATCCTTGCCACGCCCTTGCTCGGCATCATCCCCGAGAGCCAGGACGTGTTGAAGGCCTCCAACGTCGGCACGCCGGTGACTTTGTCCAACGCGGACGGCGCGCCGGCGCGGGCCTATATGGACGCGGCCAAGCGCCTCTGCGGCGAGAACGTGACGATGCATGTTCCTGCCGAGCGCAGAGGTCTGATGGATCGTCTGCTGCGACGGAGGGCTGCATGAGCATGGGTCTGCTTCGACTTCTCCGCGGCAAGAAGGCCTCGGCACCCGTTGCTCGCGAACGGCTGCAGATCCTGCTTGCCCATGAGCGCGGAATGCGCGGCCAGCCCGATCTGCTCGGTGTGCTCCGTGAGGAAATTCTCGCCGTTGTGTCCAAGCATGTGGCGCTGGACCCGACCAAGGTCATTGTCCGGCTCGAGCGCGGCGACGAGGTCTCGACCCTGGAGGTCGATATCGAGGTCCCCAACGACTTCGAGCGCAAGAAGGTGGCGGTCGCGTAGGGGACGCGGCCGAAGATTCTCCGCCTTGGGGTGGATGAGAAGGCGGTCCGCCGGGCATGGCGGGCCGCCTTTGTCTTGGGGCTCACGTCGATCGGACGGAACGCGCTCCGGGCCTCGACCGTTGTGAACAACCCGCGGGAGCGTTGCACCGCAGTTGGTCAGACGGGAGAGCGCCCATGATGTCCGAGGTCCAGGTCCATACCGTTGCCCGGCAGATGCTCGAGCAGCACGGTTTTGCTGCGATCGCGAAGGCCGCCGAGCAGGCCCAGGCATGCGAGGGCCGCGGCGAAGCCGAGGAGGCCAAGGAGTGGCGTCACATCGTGGACGCCATGAAGATCATGCGCGGGCCGCATCAGAGCTGAAGTTCGTAAGCGCGGGCGCTTTCAACGCTCCCCGTGGTCGCCGCCTTGCTGCGACGTGCGATTGTGTGTCTGCGGCTGCGCGCGCTCGCCTGACTCCTTGCAGGGAAGCGGTTCCCACGTGCCGTCCGGCGCCTGCTGATAGGCGCTACAGGACGACGAGGTGGATTTTTCCTCGCCCTTCTGGGCGTCGGAATTCCTCGCCAGTGCGGGCGCAGTCAGCACCGTGGCGGCCGCAATCGCGCCGGCGAAAACGAAATGGATACTCCGCATGAGGACCTCCTGCTCGAATTCTAGGAGGCCGCATGCTTTCGAGGATTGTGACGATTTTGGGCCGCAGCACAGGTTCCGTCGCGGCGTGCTTAACACGGCGAAGCCGGTTCGCTAGCCGCCCTTGCTGCGGATCAGCCCGGCGAGGTTGGTCTTTTGGGCCTCGCACCAGCCGGACATGCCGAGGCGGCGCTGGTCCATGTCGGTCGCCTGGGTCGCGACCGCGACCTCGGCCATCAAATCATCGTCCTGCTTCTCGCCCATCTTGCCGCCGGTGTGCATCCAGGCGATCGCCTTGCGCACCTTCTCGGTGGTGCCGTCGGGCAGGTGCATCTGCTGCGCCCTCTGCACGAGGTCCTGATAGACGAGGTCCGTGTTGGGGCACTCGACCTTGGCGGCGAAGGCCTGCAAGACCATCGTCACATAGGTCGACCGCGGCGGTGCGTCGGCCGCCTGGGCCGGCGCGGCCAGCAGCAACAGGCCCGTCATCAGAAAACCGGTGCGCATCCTTGGAACCTCCTCCGTTTTTTGAGAGGCTAGCGTCCGGCGCGCCGCTCGGCAATGGGCCGGAGCGCGATTGTCGTCCGTCCGGGCGGTGGGCTAACCTGGCGCTCCCCAGCCTCGGAGCGCAACATGAGCCTGTTCAGCACGCCCTTCGATCCCGCACGCGACACCGCACTCGTCACCGGCGCGGGCAACGGCATCGGCCGCGCGATCGCGCTGGGCTTGGTCGGCGAGGGTGTCCGCACCATGTTCGCGGATGTGAGCGCCGAGCGGGTGCGGGCCGCGATCAGTGCGAGCGAGAGGCCCGATCTGGCCGTGCCTTGGGTCGGCGATCTCGCCAGGCTCGAGGCCTGTGATGAGCTGCTGACGGCCGCACATGCCGCACTGGGCGAGGTCACGCATTTCGTCCACAGCGCCTCGCCGCCGCGGCGGGAGGCCGATCATGCGCTCGCGGTCGATCGCGGGACGTGGCAGGAGATGCACGCCGTCAATCTCGATGCCGGCTTTCATCTGGCGCGCGAGCTCGCAAAACGGCTGATCGCGGCGAAGCGGCCGGGCTCGTTCTTGTTTCTCACCTCGTTGCATGCCGGCACCCCGCGCAACCTGCCGCATTATTCGACGGCGAAGGCGGGGCTGGGCATGCTGGTGAAGGAGCTGGCCAAGACGTTTGGCCGCCATGATATCCGCGTCAACGCGCTGGTGCCCGGCGCGATCGCAGCCGGTGGCTTCGTTGCCGATCCCGCACTGGCGCGGCACATTCCGCTCGGGCGTCTCGGCGAGGCCAAGGACCTCGTGCCGATGGCGCTCACGGTGCTGTCGAACAAGCTTTCCGCTTACGTCACCGGCGCAGCCTTCGTCGTCGACGGCGGATTGTCGCTGACGAACTGGTTCGAGCCGCCGACGCTGGATTAGCTTAGCGCTGCCAGGCCGGCACCGGATCGAGCGGCGTGCGATAGAGCTCGTTGTGATCGCGATCGGTGACGCGCACCGCGCAACCCTTTTGCTGCAGCTCCGGCTTCACCTGCGACAGCTCGCAGGCCAATTGATCGGCGCGATCGGAAGCAACCTCGATGTCTTCGAGGATGATTCCACCCTGGTTCTTGAACTCACCACCAACCACGAGATCGAAATAGTAGTAGGGCATCCGAATTCCCCGGTGTGACGATCTGAGCTTCAGTGCAAGTCTCAACACATGTTGGATGGTACCACTGAGTCGATATCCACCGAATGAACAGGCCGCGCAATCTCTGGGCTTATGGCGCAGAAATGATGTGCAGTGTCCGGGCTCGTTAAGAGTTTATTAAATATATCTGCGTGATCATAAGGCATGGAATTGCAGCAGAACCGGGCTCCGGGAACCGGCAGCTGCAAGAGAAGGCCGGCGGCATAGATCCCGACGGCCTTTTCTCTTGAGCGGAAGACGACCGAAGCATCGCTTTCCGTAATCGCCCGGACTCAACGCATCACACCGACTCGGCCAGCCTGCGCGATGTTGCGACGTGGCGCTGTCGCCTGGCGTTGCCCTAGCGCAGCGGCATCGGCGGACGCACGACAGGCCCGTCGTCATCGGCAACGGCTTGCGTCGTCGCAACTGGCGCTGCTGGCGGCGGGGCCGCGGCTGCCTGCGCTGGCGGCGGAGGCGCGAGCGGCGCGGGCGAATAGGCCGGCATGTAGGTCCGCGTCACAGCCGGCTTAGCAGCCGGTTTGGGCTTGCGAACCGGCGGTGCGGGAGGCTGCGGCGGGAGCGCAGCAGCGCGCGGGCGCGGATCGACCGGCCTCGTCTCAGCAGCCACCGGCTTCGGTGCAGGCGGCTTCGCCATCTCACGCGCCATCTGTTCCTGTCCAGCCTTCAACTCGGCGATGTTGGCTTTGAGCTGCTCGATCTGCTGCGCCATCGCGGCGAGATCGTTCGTCATTGACTGCAACGACTGCGCGGTGTCGGGCTGCGCTGTTGCGGGCGCGGCGGCAAGCTGGGTCGGAGGTGGCGTCGCAGCTTGATCGGCCGTTTGTTCGGTTGCCATCGGTGCTGCGGGCGGGGCAGCTTGCGCGGCCGCGACGGGCGTCGTCTGCGGTGTCGAAGACATCAGCGACATGGAAGGCATCAGCGACGTCAATACCGGCGTCCATTCGGCGAGCATTTGCTTTGCTGTGTCGCCGTGCTTCTCCCAGGCAATCGCGGCGGCCATGCTGACGCCGGCAAACAGGAACGTGACGAACGCACCGCGCAGCCACTTGCCGATCGCGGATCGCTTCTGCCTGACAGGACCATCGCTGGAGGCGATGCGGACAGCCGTGTCGACCGGCGGTGCTGCGGCGGGCTTTCCGTAGACGACGTTGATGGTGGGCTCGGGCGCGCGCGGCGGCTCCAGAGTGAACTTCGGCTCCGGAGTAAGCTTTGCCTCCGGAGTAAACTTGGGCTCCGGACGCGGCGCGATCTCCGGCGCCAGCGCGGGCGACACGCTGGCTGGCCGCGAGGCCAGCACGATCTCCGGAGAGATCTGAAGCGCGTCATGCGGATCGTTGTCCTTGATCGTGTCCTTCACGATCTCATCGACGATTTGCTTGGCGTTCAGCGTCGCGAGCATCGCAGCTCCTTTTGAAGCGCAGTGTTTGACGTCTAGGTCGTCCGCATTGGCGCGGGGGCCGATCTGTTGAGGTGAGCCCATCCCAAACCGATGACGCACGAGTCCAGCCGGGTTTGACCAAAGCAAGGCGAGGGGATGGAGATGATGCGACAGTCTTCCGCCGTTTGTGGTGATGGAACCCGGTTTGTCGAACACGCGCAATTGTTCCGTTCTGCCTTGTTTTCAGCACGATTTTGGCAGCATGTGGGGCTGCTGGGGGCGCTGCTATCCGCTATCGGGGGGCCGGCGGTGCCAAGATTTCTACTCGTTTTGTTCGTCGCAGCCATGTTGCCGCTGGGCGGGTGCATGCAGGCGACGCTTTCGCCATCGACGGATGCGAGCATGACGCCGCGCGACCGTCAGTTGCTCGCGCACACGCCTTACGCGCAGGCGAACGTGCCTGAGCAATATCTCCGCCACATCGTGGACTACCATCGCAAGGAACAGCCGGGCACGATCCTGGTCGATACCGATGCGCGTTACCTCTATTACGTGCTGCCCGACGGCAAGGCGATCCGCTACGGCGTTGCGGTCGGTGAGGAAGCCATGGCGTTCTCCGGCGTCGCGCGCGTCGGCCGCTTGGCGGAATGGCCGGACTGGGTTCCGACAGCGGATATCCAGGCGCGGCTCGGCCCCTATCCGGCGCGCGTTCCCGGCGGTCCCGCCAATCCGCTGGGCGCGCGGGGCATCTATCTCTATGTCGGCAACAAGGACACGCTCTACCGCATCCACGGCACCAACCAGCCCGAATATATCGGGCAGGCGATCTCGTCCGGCTGCATCCGGATGCGCAATGAGGATGTCATCGATCTCTATGACCGGGTGAAGCTGGGCTCGACCGTGGTGGTACTGCCGCCAGGGCGGAGCGCGCAGGCCGAGACGGGTGGGCGCTGGCGCGGGTGAGGCTGCGCGACCGGCCAGTTCGAGCTAGGTTGTTTCTGTGCTGCTACTCAGGCCGGGCGATCCGCCATTGCAGTGTCGTGGCATTGCCGTTGGCATCGCCCGGTGCCTTGTCGGCGGGCGAGGTGTAGAGCGGACGATAGCGGTACGCCCACATCTTGGTGCCGTCGTTGCGGCTGATCACGGTGAAGTCGCCGACAGCCTTGGCGTCGGCCGTTGCCGCCAGCGGCACCCAGCTCTCGGTGCACTTGCCGTTGCAGTTCGACGTCTTTCCGGTGGTGTCGCGCTCGTAATAATAGAGCGTCATGCCCTTGAGATCGACGAGCTTGGGACCCTGCTTGGTCAGGACCACCTTCGCCGGCGCTGTCGCCGCCTCGGGTTTCGGCGGGGGCGGGGCATCGCCGCCGCCATGGCCGTTGGCGAGCGCGTGACTGGTCGAGAGCACGATGGCTGCGGCCATAAGGAGGAACCTGAACATCCGACACTCCACCCCGCAAAGTTAATCGCGCGTTAAGCGCCCAATGCGGCCGACGTTAGCAGTCGAAGGTTAGTTCCTGGTTTCGTGCGCTGCGACAACTACGGACACAGTGCGGGATCAGACCTGCGCATCGCGTAGCGGAGCGCGGCTGAGCTCATTGCCGGCGGCGATGGCCTTGCGCAAGAGCCGCATCAGCTCCGCGCTCTCCTTCGCGCTGAGGCCACGCAGCATGATGCGCTGCGCGGACTCGACCGAGGGCGTGATCTTGCGCAGCGTATGCCGGCCCTGGTCGGTGATCTCGAGCTCGCGGGCCCGGCGGTCGCGGGGACTGGCACGGCGCTCGATGAGACCCTTCTGCACCAGGCGGTCGATCACGCCCGTGATGGTGGTGCGGTCGTAGGCGATCAGGCCTGCGAGCGTCACCTGGTCGAGCCCCGGATTGGCCTTGATGGTCGCGAGCGCGGCATATTGTACCGGCGTCAGATCGAAGCCGGCGTCTCCGACCTCGGCCAGGAACACCGCGACCGCGATCTGCTGGAAGCGGCGCGCCAGATGCCCGGGCATGTCGTTGTTGTCTTTCACCGAAGTCTCCGCGGGTAGGCAGGGAGGTGCAGGGGTTCGTTGACAAGTATACAGATAGTCAGCATACTGAGCAATATCCAAACGGAAGTTGGCGGGAGAGGTGCTCATGCAATTCCATCTCAATGGATTTCAGCCGGGCGATCCTGAAATTGCCGATCCCGCCGCGCGCGTGCAGGCATCAGGGGCGGCGGGCGCCGTGCCTGGCGAGGTCGATGTTCTCATCGTCGGCTGTGGGCCTGCCGGCCTGACGCTCGCCGCCCAGCTTGCGCAATTCCCTGACATCAAGACCTGCATCGTCGAGCAGAAGCCGGAGCGCCTGCTGGTCGGTCAAGCCGACGGTATCGCCTGCCGCACCATGGAGATGTTCCACGCCTATGGCTTCAGCGAGCGTGTGCTGAAGGAGGCCTATTGGGTCAACGAGACCACGTTCTGGAAACCGGATGAGCAGGCGCCGGAGAAGATCACCCGCAGCGGCCGGGTGCAGGACGTGGAGGACGGGCTATCGGAATTCCCGCATGTCATCCTGAACCAGGCGCGGGTCCATGACTGCTTTCTCGACGTCATGCGCAAATCGCCGGCGAAGGTTGAGCCGTATTACAGCCGGCGCGTGCTTGATCTCCATGTCGATCCTGCCGCTGATGCCGCCGATCATGCCGTGACCGTGCGTCTCGAACGCGTCGATGCCGTGAACGCGGGC
Source organism: Bradyrhizobium sp. LMG 9283 (assembly GCF_045571415.1). Taxonomy (NCBI): domain Bacteria; kingdom Pseudomonadati; phylum Pseudomonadota; class Alphaproteobacteria; order Hyphomicrobiales; family Nitrobacteraceae; genus Bradyrhizobium; species Bradyrhizobium sp. LMG 9283. The sequence continues at coordinate 4,931,201 of NZ_CP120691.1, read as the reverse complement.
AAGATCGAGACGATCAGGGCACGCTATGTCGTCGGCTGCGATGGCGCACGCAGCACGGTGCGCAAATCGATCGGGCGCGAGCTGCATGGCGATTCCGCCAACCACGCCTGGGGCGTGATGGACGTGCTGGCGGTGACGGATTTCCCTGATATCCGCTTCAAGTCGCTGATCCAGTCGGCCAAGGACGGCAGCCTGTTGATCATTCCGCGCGAAGGCGGCTACATGGTCCGCATCTATGTCGAGCTCGCCAAGCTCGATGTCGGCGAGCGCGTTGCCAATCGCAACATCACTGCCGACGATGTGATTGCGAAAGCGCAGCGGATCCTGAAGCCGCATACGCTCGAGGTGAAGGAAATCGCCTGGTGGTCGGTCTACGAGATCGGCCAGCGCCTGACCGACAAGTTCGACGATGTGCCGGAGGCGGAGATCGATACGCGTCTGCCGCGTATCTTCATCGCCGGCGATGCCTGCCACACCCACAGCCCGAAGGCGGGGCAGGGCATGAATGTCTCGATGCAGGACGCCTTCAATCTCGGCTGGAAGCTCGCCGCCATCCTGCGCAAGCAATGTGCGCCGAGCTTGCTGCATTCCTATTCGGCGGAGCGCCAGGCGGTCGCGAAGGAGCTGATCGATTTCGACCGCGAATGGGCGGGAATTCTCGCCTCCGCCGCAAAGGCCGGCGGCGCCGATGCCGCCAAGACGCAGGACTATTTTGTCCGGCACGGCCGCTACACGGCAGGCACCGCGACGCATTACCGTCCATCGGTTCTCACCGGCGCGGCCACGCATCAACATCTCGCGCAAGGCCTCGTCATCGGCAAGCGCTTCCATTCCGCGCCGGTGATCCGGCTGGCGGATGCCAAGCCGGTGCATCTCGGCCATGCCGCGCAGGCCGACGGCCGTTTCCGCATCTACGCGTTTTCGCCTGCTGAGAATGCTGCAGCGTCCGGCTCAGCCATTCGTGCCTTGTGCAATTTCCTCGCTGAATCCCGGAAATCTCCAATCCGGCGATATACGCCCAGACGCAGCGACATCGACGCCGTGATCGATCTGCGCGCGGTGTTTCAGCAGGATCATCGCGAACTCGCCATCGAGGCGATGCCGCCGATGTTGCTCCCGAGCAAAGGCTGCTACGGCCTGTATGACTACGAAAAGATGTTCTGTCCGGACCTCAAGAGCGGTCAGGACGTCTTCGCCATGCGCGGCATCGATCGCAAGGCCGGTTGCATCGTGGTCGTGCGGCCCGACCAGTATGTCGCGAGCGTGCTGCCGCTCGACGACTTTGCCGGGCTCGCCTCGTACTTCGACGCCTTCATGCTGCCGGTGAACTGACGCTGGAATTGCTACGCTCGCCGTGTCGATGAACGGCGGATGAATATTGAACTCCGCGCGGTGTGTTCTCAATCTTTCGGCGGATGCAGTGATGACGGGCGGAACGCTCATTCCGCCTGCGCGTTCCGTTTCGCAGAGGAGGAACACACCATGAGACTCAGAAGCATTCTGTTTGCCGCATTGCTGCTCGCCCCGACGGCCGCGCTGGCCGCGCCGGGCATCGTCACCGTTTCGACCGGCCTGCGTGCTGGGCCGGGTACAGGTTTTCCCCTGGTCGATCGCATCCCCGGCGGCGCGCGCGTCAACATCCATGGCTGCCTGCGCGGCAATGCATGGTGCGACGTGAGCTTCTCCGACGATCGCGGCTGGGTGTCGTCGCAATATCTCGAGTATCTCTATCGCAATCACTACGTCTATCTCCCCGATTATTTCGACGAGATCGACGTGCCCGTCGTGCCCTTCGTGCTGACCTCGTACTGGTCGAGCTATTATGCGGGACGCCCCTGGTATCACCGTCACGCTTACTGGAATAATTACTGGACCTCGCACGAGCGCTTTGCGACGCGGATGACGCTCGACCCGGGCGCAGCCCGTATCGGTCGTGCAGCGACGCGTGATGCAGCAATCGCGCTGGAACGCCAAGGCGTGCGTGGCAAGGGTGCCGCCGCGATCTCGGGGCGTGACGCCACGACCTCACGGCACGATGCCGCGATTGCCACCCGCGACGCCGCGATCGCAAGGCGCGACGCTGCGATGGCAAGGGGCGACGCTGCGATCACGAAGCATGATGCGGCGATCACGAAACGCGACGCTGCAGTGACGGCCGACCGGACGCGCGCCAGCCGCAGCGAGCGCATCGCGCATGAGCGGACCAATGTGCAGAGCCGCAATCCGCGCGATGCACAGGCGCGCATGATGCACGAGCAAGCTGCAAGCCGCGCCGCCGTCCGTGCCCAGCCGATGGCGCGTGCGCACGAAGCGCCGCGCGTGTCGGCTGCACCTGCCGCACGGCCCGCGACGCCGCATGTGGCGCAGCCGAATGTGAGTCACGGTTCGCCGACGAATGCGCGCGCGCAGATGCCGGCACCGCGCGCGGCCGCGCCTGCCATGCCGCATCCCGGTGGCGGTGGCGCTCCGCACGTCAATGCCGCGCCACGTGGCGGTGGCGCCCCGGCCGGCGGTCCCGGTGGCGGTCACCAGAAGCACTAGCATTCCCCGGAAAGCCCGGCCCTCGCGCCGGGCTTTCTGCTTTGGCGGGCCTTCAAGTTCCGTGCGCGTACAATTTAAGAAAGTTCTTCGCGGGCAGATTTCATCGATTGTAATATGTCTACCCAAAGCTGTAAGCATCCACTCGGGGCAGCGGGGCACCGGAGGATGATGATGAGACAGAGCCAAGCGGAGACGCGCCGTCAACAAAATGTCGCGAAGCGGTCGATGACCAAGGAGGCCAAGCAGCTGGCCGGCCTGATTGCCGGACTGCGCAAATCCCTCGAAGCGATCCACAAGGAACGGGCGAGCACAAAGCTCACCGGCGCCGAGATAGGTTTGCTCGACGAGCGTCGCAACAATCTGCTGCTCACCATTGCAGCCCTCGATGACCGCCTCTCGGCGGTGCAGGGCCTGATCAATCTCGGCCGCCCCCACATTATCCGCGTGCACTAAGCGCGATAAATCGTCATCGCGCTTTTATATCGCCTGCGGATGGCACCAAATTGCCACGCTCCCGGCGAATTGCCGCCAAAGCCCGCTGCCACGAGGAGGCCGGGTGCAGGGCGACGCAAGGGGATGCGAATTGGCCTACAAGATGGTCGCAGAACGCGACAACGAGAAGTACAGTTTCGCCCGCGAGAGCCGGCTGCTCATCGTGGCGAAAGCGAAAGTGTGGGCGAGCGAGGGCTGGCGGGTCGTCATTACCGACCAGGACGGCAAGGCCTACGCGCCGCCCGAATTCGATCAGCTGTCGGCTGCGTGATCGCAGGACGGAGCGAGGGGGACGACATTTGACGTCGCTGTTTCGACCGGGGCGCAAGCTGACCGCGCCCCTGATGATTCTTGCAGCCGCAGTGCTGCCGGCGACGGCCGCCATCGCGCAAAATCTCGACGCGGGCAAATCGCCCGCGAAGCTCTTCGCTGAAGGTTGCGCGACCTGCCATCGCAGTCCGCGCGGTCTCGCCAAGGGCCGCTTCAGCCTGACGCTGTCCTGGTTCCTGAAGGACCACTACGCGACCAGCTCCGACTCGGCCAAGGCGCTGGCCGCTTACCTGGAGTCGGTCGACGGGCCGCCGCCCCGGGCCGCAGCCAAGCCCGGTGCAAAGGCGTCCCGTTCTGCGCCGCGTCCGCCCAAGCCGATGCAGAGCCGATAACCGCCGCGCGCCGGGGCGTTCCGGCATCAACGCATCGTGGTCTCCGAGAACAGGTTGATGATCACGACCCCTGATACGATCAGCGCGATGCCGACGAAGGCTGCGGCGTCCAGTATCTGACGGAACAGCACGAACGAGACGGTGGCGGTCAGGATGATGCCGACCCCGCCCCAGATCGCATAGGCGATACTTAACGGGATGACCCGGATCGCCACCGACAGCGCGTAGAACGAGGCGGCGTAGAACAGCACCATCGCCAGCGTCGGCCAGGGACGGGTGAACTGCGCGGACTGCTGCAGCAACGCCGACGCTGTGACCTCGAACACGATGGCGAGGGCGAGAGCTGCGTAGGCATTGAAGGCGGAGGTCATGAGCCTCTCAGCGTAAGGAAGAGACCGCGCGGGACGGCCGATATCACGTGTCAGTGACGAACCTGCGACATCACGCGGACGGGACCCGTCGACTTGGGTCGAGGCAACACGATGCCGCCGCGCGATAAATCGTGCGGCGGCGTCGAGATGCCGCGATGCTTCGATGCGGCGCTAGCTGATTCGCACGGACAGCTCGACGTCGTCGGCGAAGGCAGTGGACATGTAGCCGCTTCCAGGCGAGCGAACGCGTGCCAGATAGTCGGGGCTGTCATCGGATGATCGCGCCCGGCCCGAGATGGCGTTCCACGAGATCAAGGATATCCGGATAGAGCGCCTTCACCATCGAGCAAGACGAGCCTCGGCTTCACCTGCGCCTATCTCGGCGAGCCTGCACGCCGCTGAAGCGCGAGACCGGCCTGTAGCCATCGCGACAAGAGTCCCGGATTATGCGTGCGCTCCATCCGGGCTACTCTTGCCACGCTCCGTGTTTAACTCTACGGACCTCTCCCATGCTCGTCATCTCCATTCAGAGCCAGGTGGTCCACGGCCATGTCGGCAACAGCGCGGCTGCCTACGCCATTCAGGCGGAGGGCGTGAACGTTGCGGTGGTGCCGACGACGCTGCTGTCCAACCATCCGCGCTATCCGAGCCTGCGCGGCCGCGTGCTGGAGACCGAGCTCGTCGCAGATCTCCTGAAGGGCGTGGAGGAGCGCGGTCTCGTCGACGAGGCGGCCGTGCTCGTGACTGGCTATCTCGGCTCGCCCGGTAATGCCGCCGTGATCGCCGATTTCGTCGAGCGGGCGCGCACGCGCAATGCGAAGCTCGTTTATCTCTGCGATCCCGTGATCGGCGACGACGGCCGCGTCTATGTCGCGGACGGCATTTTGGACGTTGTCCGGCACCGGCTGCTGCCGGCGGCGAACCTCACGACGCCGAACCAGTTCGAGCTCGAGCTGCTCTCGGGAGTCACGATCGCCGATGCCCAGGGCCTCAGCGCGGCGTGCGCGGCGCTGGCAGGGGGAGGCCGTACCGACGTCGTCGCCACCGGCTGCACGCTCGCTGATACGGCGGCGGGGCAAGTCGAGACGATCCTGTGCGCCGGCGGGCGATTATCGCGCTTTGCGACACCGCGCCTGCCGATCCGCCCCTATGGCACCGGCGATCTCCTCACCGGGCTGATCGCGGCGCATCTGGCCAAGGGCGAGGCGATGGAGTCGGCCGTACGGCTTGCGGTCGACACGATCTTTGCGGTGCTGGTGCGCACGCAGGAAGCCGGCTCGGCGGAGATGCGGCTCGTGCCGTTGCCGACGCGCAAGCCGTAGCCCGTCAGGTTGCGCGCTTTGTGGCGGATTGCGCCGATTTCTGCGGCTTGCCCGAGCTCTTCTGCTCGCGCGCGGCGTGGGCCTTTGGCGGCTTGGCGCTGGCAATGGCCCGCGGCTTCTTCGGCTTGGCGCTTGCAACTTCCTTGCGATCGGAGGTGCCGCGCTTCGAGATGTATTCCTGGCCGTCGATCGGGCCGACATGCGGCGGATCGCGGTCGAGATAGGGGCGACCGATGCCGAACGCCTTGCCGTTGGCGTCGACCCATTTCCACAGGATCTCGGTCGAGACCCAGCGCTGCGCGCGGTTATTGCCCTGAGTGCTGACGATGTCGGCCGCCATGCCGTGGCCGTAGCCGCCACGGCTGCTGCCGCCGTGATAGGAGCGGTCGGAGGCGGCCTTCAGGCCGCTCGCGATCGACTGACGGTAATCGTCGCGGAATGCGCTGGTGATACCCGGCGACAGGCCGGCGGCTTCGGCCGCGAGCATCATCCGGAATAGTTTCTGCTTGAAGCTCTTGTCCATGCCGCCGATGACGTAGTCCATCATCGACATGCCGGCGCGCTCGGCCGCCTTCGGATCCTTCCAGCCGAAGTCCTGATCGACCAGCTTCGTGAAGCTGCGCATCACCGTGACGGTCTTGCCCTTGCGCTTGATGGTGACGGCGCGCCGCTCCTGAACCTTGGTCGTGTCCTCTTTCGCTGTGCGCTGATAGAGCGTCCAGAGATAGCGGTCGATGCAGGCATCGATGACGAAGCATTCGTCGAGCACGGCGACGGTATCGGCAGGCGGTGATGCGTTGCTCGCGGGCGCGACGGGGCCACTTGCGATTGCCGCGGGCGACAGTGCGTCGGTCGTCACGATCTCGGCGGGATCGGCGGATGCGAGCTTGACGGGCTCTGGCGCAGGGGCGGGGGCAGCCTCGCTGGCGATGGACTGAGGTTCAGGCGAAATCTGCGGCGCGGGCGCCGCCTCCGGCGGCAGGATCAGCACAGGATCGGCCGAGGCAAGCTTGACGGCGGAGGCGGGCTCCTCGGGCGTTGCCGGCGCTGTCGCTACCTGGGCAGGCGCCGCAGCAACGGCGGCGATATCGGCAGTCAAGGCGATGCCGTCCTCGATGGTCGCAGTGTGCGGCACGTCGGCGAGATCGAGGCGGCCGAGATCCTTGGCGCGCGAGACGGCAGCCGCATTGGCGCCGCTGTTCTCGATGAGGGCAGGGACATGGGCGGAGAGAGACAACGCCAGCCAGCCGGCGAGAAGGGCCGAGGGACACGCCACCGCCACCAGAAGAGACCGCCGATCTTTCATGATCCCTGCCTCCAAACGGTTCTGTTCGAAACAACTTGTCCGAACAGTGATGATGCAAACAGTCGTGACGAAAACTTGCACAGAAAGGCACGCAGCGCGTCGATTGTTCGGGGGACGGTGTGGCGACGCAATGGCGCAAATCGGCGGATGCAGGCTTTTCGAGGCGGGTGTTGCCGAGGTGCAACGCTGGTTCCATCACGGTTTCAGCATGTGTCGACGCGAAATCGACGGCAAATGCAACATTGTCGTCAATTTGCAGCGATTGCATTTACGCAATCTTGGATTGTGGTGGGGCAGTTCTGTCGTCTGCAATCTAAGGTGGAAACGGAAGGACATCGCTGTGAATTTGAGGTGCATATTGGCCGAATTCGTCGCCGATGAGTCCGGCGCCACCGCGATCGAATACGGCCTGATCGCAGCCGGAATCGCCCTCGCCATCATCGAGACTATCTACGCCCTCGGCACCAATCTGGTCGCAAAGCTGCAATCGCTGGCGACGGCGTATCCTTCCTAAGCTTGTCCCCGTATGCGCTGCACGCCTTTGCCTCGCTGTGCTGAGCGGCAGCGCTCACAATGACGGACTGCGCTCTGTTGCATCGCTCTTTAATTCGTCTTTCCTTGACGCGATGTTTTGCCCGACGCCCTGCCGCAACTTTGCCGCGGCTGGAGCGTTGGAGGCGCCATGACACATTCTTCGCTTCGTCCCATGGACGACTTCGATCCCACCGAGCCCGCCATCCTGCACGATCGTGTTTCGGACACGATCATTACCTGGACCGCCGATCAGGCCGATGACTACCGGCGAGCGAGTCGGCGCGGGACGGATGGAACCGTGGCCTGGAAGACTTACCTCTTCGACGGCTGGGGCAATGTGCTCGGTGGCTGAGCACCGCCCCTAGAAGCGCCATGTCGCAGCCGGCCTGATTCGTCCAACGCCCTGTACGCATTAAGCATATCGTCATGCATCGGGCGCGATGTTGCGATGCAACAACGCATGTCGCATTGCAGCAAGGTTCGCCTAAATATGCTCCGACACTCACCCCTGGAGCATCACCAATGAACAAGAAGACTCTATCGATCGCCGCCGCCATCCTGACGATTGCGGGCGGCACCGCCGCCGTCGCCGCCGAGCTGCCGACCTATGAGGCCAATGGCTTCCCGGTCTCCCCGCTGCAGGTGCGCGTGCTCGGTGTTGCGCATGTCGAGCAGCAGGTCGCAGTGCCCAGCACGGTCGCTCCGATCCACCAGGCAAAGGTGCTCAGCGCGGGCAAGGCGAAGACCGCCGACGTCACCACGGGCGCCGCCCGCTAAGCCTGCTGCGTCCTGGCCGGGCATAGCCCCGGCCATCGACCGCATGACGCTGCCGCTCGATCCGGGCTAGGCTCGCTTCGCAACACGCGAGGAGCCTGCCATGACCTTCCTCCTCAACGTCGATGTCCCCGACGTCGGCAAAGCCACGACCTTCTACACCGAAGCGTTCGGCCTGACGGTCGGCCGCCGCTTCGGCGCCGACTTCGTCGAGCTGCTCGGCTGGCCGGCGCCGGTGTATCTCTTGAGCAAGCAGGCCGGCACGATCGGCGCCAGCGGCGACCGCCGCCGCTACGAGCGGCACTGGACGCCTGTGCATATCGACGTCGTCGTCGACGATGTCGACGCTGCCGTCGCGCGTGCGCTCAGCGCGGGTGCGATCCTGGAGCTGCCCGCGCGCGATGCGTCCTATGGGCGGATCGCGATGCTGGCCGATCCGTTCGGGCATGGCTTCTGTCTGCTCGCCTTCAGCGAGCAGGGATATGATGCGCTGCTTGAAAGTTCGTAGCCTGGATGGAGCGCCAGCGTAATCCGGGGCCGAATACGCGGGCATCCACCCGGATTGGCGTTTCACTCCATCCGGGCTACGCTCGCGACGGTTTTTGGCAGAGGGCTGAATCCCAATCGCGGAGCGACATGCCAAAGAAACTGAAGACCTACCAGACCTCGCTCGGCTTCTACGATCAGGCGATCGCCGCCCCCTCGATGAAGGCGGCGCTGCAGGCCTGGGGCGCCAGCTCCAATCTCTTCCATCAGGGCGTCGCCAAGGAGACAAACGACCCCGATATCGTTGCGGCGACGATGGCGAAGCCGGGCGTCGTGCTTAGGCGCCCAGTCGGCTCGGACGGTCCGTTCACCGAGAGCGCGGAGCTGCCGGCCGATCTCGGCGAGGGCGAGGCCAAGCCCAGACGTAAGCCCAAGAAGCGTCCGGCCAAGACCGCAAAGAAAACATCCCGCAACATCGATGAACAAGCGGCGCGCAAGGCGGCCGCGGCGTTCGAGAAGGAGGAGCGGCGGCGCGAGGCCGAGCGTCGCAAGGAGGAGGCCGCCCGCGCCAAGGAGCGCGCGCGGAGGGAGAAGGCCGTCGCCGCAGCCGAGGCAGCGCTCGACAAGGCGAGGCGGGAGCACGAAGCGCGGGCGGAGGAGATCGAAGCCGAGCGGGCCGCGCTCGACGCGCGCGCCGAAGCCGAGCAGGGGCGCTGGGACAAGCAGCGGATAAAGTTGGAGCAGGCCCTGCGCCGCGTGCGCGAGTGATCGGCAAGTAGCCCGGATGAAGCGACTTGTCCGCCGTAGCTCGAAGAGCGAAGGCGGAAGCGCAATCCGGGTAGGTCGTGCAACGACGCAACGCCGGTCCCCGGATGTCGCTTCGCTCATCCGGGCTACGCGCTCTTCGCGAGAGTAATTCCTTTACCATGGCTTTCGCTGTCGGTTGGAAGCTTAGCAGTCAGGACGAAATTCTGCGGTATCCTCGCCCCGATTATGCGTCGGACTTGTCCTTACGCCGCCGCAAGCTTCTGGGAGCCGTCATGAGCGATCATCGCGCCGCCGTCAGGCATCACACGCTGAGGACCGGCATGGTCGAATTCGACAATGGCAGCGGCGGCACCGTCAGCGTGCCCTGCACGATCCGCGATGTCTCCGGCACCGGCGCGCGCCTAGAGCTCAATTCTTCGCTATGGGTTGCCAAGCAGTTCGCGCTGATCTTCCGAAGCGGTCTGCGCAAGGACTGCCGCGTCGCCTGGCGCAAGGGCCGGCTGATCGGCAGCGCGTTCGTGGATGGTTATGCGAGCGCGGACGAGCAGGCGGTGATGATGACCGCGGAGGAGCAGACCCGCCACCGGCTCGGCATCGGCGCGCGCGTCAAGGCTGCGCGCGAGACCCGCGGCTACACCGAGGCCCAGCTTGCCGAGCACATCGGCGTCGCGCCCGGCTTCCTGGCGCAGGCCGAGCAGGGCGAGGCGGACATTCCGCTCTACCAGCTGATGCACATCGCAGATTTGTTGATGGTCGGTCTCGATGGGCTCGTTGCCGGCGCGCCACCTGAGGAGGTCGGTGCGGCGTAGGCGTTCGTGGCCTGTAGCCCGGATGGAGCGCAGCGTAATCCGGGATGTTGCCACAAGGCACATTGGTCCCGGATTGCGCTCCGCTCCATCCCGGCTACGCTCGCTGCCAAGGCCGACAGCGTTCATTCAAACAACGTCGATAGCAAATTGGCTTGCCTTGCTTTGCACCCCTGTTGCACTCTCTTAGGGGAAGGAGACCAACGCATGAAGAAAAAGACCATCGCGTGTGCGCTCGGAACGGCGCTGGTGCTGTGCAGCCTTGGGATATCAGGTGCTGAAGCCCGGACGCGGAAGACTGTCGTCGTTCGTGAGCCGCAGCAGAGGCTGATCGTCACCGCGCCGGTGCTCCGGCCGACGCCGTGGGATTACAATATTGTTCCACGCTATCGTTATCGCCCCGAAGACGACCGGGTCGATCCCTACGGCCCGCCACTGGTGCCGTCATACGTTCGCTATGAGGGATGGCGGTGGCCGTATTGGTGGTGAGTAACGATCACATTCTAAGCATGTGATGATCGGCCGGCGGCGGATGCAGAACTGAATAACCCGCTGTCGGCGCAAAGCGCCGGCGGTGACAGGTTCTGCACGTGCGGCACAGCCCTCGATTTCGCCACGCTCGATCCGCGCCAAGGCCCGTTCAACCATTCGGACGGGCTCATTTTGTCTTTGGACAGGTCGAGTTCTTGCGAAATCGACCATCGTCACCAACCGCAACCCGGAGAAGTTGAACTCCGATAAGCCATCATCTCTGCGTGCGAGGGCCGCGATTGGGAAAAAGTGGCAGAATGGAGACTGTCAACAGTACATCGAGGTAGAACGACATTTATCCCCGTAATAAACCCAATGCTGCTTGGGGTTTTGGGCTCTTATTGGGAGAATCAGTGATGGCAAGTGTCGAACAATTGCGCAGACGGGAAGGAGTGAACTTGGTCCAACTCGAAGCGGATATCGCTTCGATCCGTTCGGGAAGCTCCATTACTTCAATTGCTCTACCTGATTACGTCGAGCACACTGCGGGCGTGTCGCGCGTCGGCGCGCTCAGCGCGGAGGCGGTCATTCGCGACTATGAGTCCGCTGCCAAAGAGATCGAGGCCATGGGCAGCGAGTTGATCGACGCCGCGCAAAAATGCGAGGCGCTGACGGCCCAGGTTCATGATGCGATCGCCTTCATGCGAGAAACGGCGGCGGGGTATCGTGAAGAGGGACGAAAGATCTTCAAGCGCATCGAAGAATGCGCGCTCTTCACCGAAGACGTCCGCAAGACCTGCGAACAGGTCAAGCGCAGAATGACCGAAGTCTCGGTCGGCCCATCCTCCGATGAGGAGCTTGCGCCGCAAGAGCCCGAGCTGACCGGGATCGCCGCCAAGGCGACGATGAGCGAGCTACCGTGAGGCGGGCGTAGAGTGTAGCTCGCAGGATGGGTTGAGCGCTTGCTGAACCGGGCATCGCGCGCGGCGTCGATGCGGATCGCATCTGCTCGTCGAGCCAAGTCGCTCCACCCATCCTGCGGCCTGCAGCTTGTCATCTAACCGTCGTCATCCGCGGCGAGCCGCCCGCTTGATGCGGGCTGAGGACGGAGTGCACGGCTACAGTTTCAACGGGCCTTGACGCCGATGAGCCTCATCCTGAGGAGGCGCGTAAGCGCCGTCTCGAAGGAGGAGGCGTTCGCGCAGGCCGCCGCCACGAGTCGTATGCGATAGTCCCCTCTGATCGCGCTTTCAGGGCCGCAGCTCCGTGCTCTCAAAGCCGACCGGGTCTCTTGCTCAAAACAACCCCCGGCTGTACGCTGCGCTGCAGAAAAGTGCATTTGCGGGAATGGATCGGCTGAAATGACCGTGGTTGAGAGTGTGGCGCCCGAGCAAGTTGCGGCGCCGAAAATGCCCCCGGGCGTGCTTGTCGAAGGCCCGGTGGTCGAAGCCAAGTTTCGCGATTCCTACATCTCCTTCGCCATCATGATCGGCGGCTCGATCGCGGCGCTGGTCTGGGCCTTCTGGCAAGGCATCGGCCGGGTGGAGCTCTCGGTCTTCGCCGGCACGTTCGTGCTATCCACGATCGGGATCGGCTTCATGCATCGCTACTTCGTGCACCGGAGCTTTCGCTGCGGTCCGGTAATGCGGACGATTTTCGCCGCACTCGCGACGATGGCGGTGCAGGGCTCGATCCTGAAATGGGTGAGCAACCACCGGCGGCACCATCTTCACTCCGACAGGCCCGGCGACGTCCACAGCCCCTATTATGACGGCGGCGGCAACCCCTACACCAGCTTCGCCAAGGGTATGTCGCATGCGCAAGGCGGCTGGGTGTGGGACCGCGAGACCACCGACGCCACATATTACGCCAAGGACATCCTGGCCGACCCGATCGCGATGTTCTTCACGAGGACGCGCTGGTACTGGTACGCGCTGTCGGCGCTGATCATTCCGGGCGCCATCGGCTACGCGTTCGGCGGCGTGCACACGATGATCGGCTGCATCCTGTTCTCCGGCCTGTTCCGCAGCTACCTCATGACCATGGCCACCTCGCTGGTCAACTCGGTCTGCCACAGCGACGGCCGCTATGGCTACCGCCGCTTCGAGACGAATGACGGCACGACGAACGAGCTGGTGACGACGATCCTCACCTTTGGGGAAGGGCTGCATAACAACCATCACCGCTTTCCGCGGGATGCGTATCTGTCGCACGCTTGGTACGAGATCGACATCAACGGGCTGATTATTCTTGGGCTTGGGAAGCTGGGCCTGGTGCATGATATCTTTGGGGTCGGCAAGCGTCAGCTGTCGGCAGATGCGGAGCCGGGCGGGGCGGAGGCTGTTGCCGCGCCGAGCTCGTTCGATGGCATCGCAGAAGACCTTCGCTCGGCTGGAAGGTAGACTTGCGCGATTAACGCCTTCCATCGAAGGCGAGCCGAAGCCGCAGCTTGTCAGGCGTCACATTCAATCGCGCGTGCGAGAAACAAGCCGGCGCTTTGCGGGCTCACCAATCCGGATCGCCGTAATAAGGATCGGCCATATAGGGCGGCGGCATCCAGGGGCCTCGCGGCGGCGGCCTGGGCCGCCGTGGCGCGGCGTCTGGCACGTGCGCCCGGGCACGCGCGGCCGCATCGTTGTTCACCACGCTGCGCACGACGGGCTTGGCGGCTGCTGAGGCGGATGACGTCGATGACGCACTCAGTTGCGTTTGCAACGCCTGGACCTGCGCGGCGAGGCGCGCATTGTCCGCCGCATCCTTCTCCTGCGCGGCCTTGAGCTGCTCGATGGTGGCGGCCTGGTCGCGCAGGGTCTGCTCGCTGCGGCTCTTCAGCTGCTCGAGCTTGCCGTTGATGTTCGCAAGCTCGCTCGTGATGGCCTTGAGCGATTGCGCGAGCTCGGACGATGATGCCTCGGCCGCCGTGGCGGCAGGCTTCGGAGCGCTTTCCGTGTCCTTAGGCGCGGGCGGTGCAGGCACCGGGCTCGGCTCATCTGCGGCCGCCAGCAGCACCGTCGCCGGCTGCGCCGGGCTTTCCGCCGCGGACGCTTGCGGGGGTGCGCTCGCGGCCGGCGGAGCCCATCGCGCCATGATCGACATGCCGATCGACTTGGCCTCATCGCGATATTGCGAAGCGACGGCGGCACCGAGAAGGCCGATCGCCATCACGAGAATAGCCAAAGCACGCATCATCGCCCTGTCTCCCTTCAGGCCCTGATCGCGAGGCTTGGTGTTTAGAGGCTTGGCATCAGGCGCCGCCGCCTTGTTTGCGGAAGTGGCGGCTGCCGTCGCGGCGCTTGCGTGCGAGATCCGCGGGGCGTCGCTGCTCCGTTCCATTCCGGAAACCAGCCGGTCCAGCCGCGCAAGGTCTTCCTCTGCGCTCTTGATGCGGTCGTAGGCCCGCGCCAGCCCGCCGTCGGTGCGCGCCTCATCCGGCTTTGCCGTTTCAGGCTTGGTGGTATCAGACTTGGCGGTATCAGACTTGGCGGTATCAGGTTTGGGGTCGTTCGTCTCAGGCACCGATGCGCTCTCCATCCGGTCGGGCGTCAATGGGAGGCAGTCCGATCTTTGGGAAGGATAGGTCTCGCCGCTGTCCGACACAACGCGCGTGCCAGGGAAAAATTATGGCGACCTCGGCATACGATGCGCGACACGGCGCTGTCGCGCGATCGCTTGAGATCTTCTGGCGCTGAAACAGCCGGGGGCTGCTTCCCCAGGTATCCCCACGGCGTGCTATGCTGTCGCGGGAGGAATCGCAATGAGGGTCCCTACCGCGATACTCGCCCTGCTTCTTTCAGGTCCGGCCTCCGCCCAGGAGTGCCAGACATGCTCAATGGCCGACGCCTGCATGAAGGAATACGCCAAGACCACGTCGGAGGCCCAACGGGCCACTAAGCAAGGCATCCGGGATTGGAAGCAGAATCTGGACAGAAGGGCCTCTGCAGAATTGTCCAGCAGGGGCATCCTCGCATTGCAAGACGCCATGGAGGCACAGGCTCGTACGGAGCTGGAGCGCCTGAAGGAGTGCCTGGCGAAGATCAGGTAGGGTGCAAAGGAGGATCCGATGAAATCGCTTTTGCTGCTGACGGCGAGCGGTCCGCTGCTTGTTCTCACCTCGCATGAGTCCCTGAACGACCTGAAGCTTCTCGGGGTGCTCAGGCAAAAAGGTATCGGCAAGTTCGTCGCGTTCGAGGTTCCCTTGTCGCTCGCCAGGGAGCGCTACGGTGGGCACTTTCAGGCGGTTGAAAGCAACCTGCACGAGACCGATGATTTGAGAGTGCTCGACTTCAATGGCCAGCGGGTGTTTCAGCTCTTTCGTTTCGAGGAGCTCGGTTCACCGATGCTGATCGAACAGTCGTGATCGGTTTTGCCTTGCGGCATGACCTGTTTCGAAAAAGCCCATTCATGGCGTTGCGGCGGCGAAAGGGCCAGTTGAGCAGCGCTGTTCTCGCCATGAGCGTTCGTTGAGGGGAACGAGCGCTGGCTCATTCCGTTTTCTTGGGGCGTTTGTCAGAGGAGGACAACATGAAAGCAAGGATCATCGCGCTCTCTGCTGTCGTTGTCATGGCTACAGCACCTGCCGTGCTTGCCCAGGGTGTATCGAGCAAGACGCCAGGTCATGAGATGCAACAAATGGGTTCCCAGAAAGGCGGGCCGGGCGCTTCCAGCTACGCTCCTGGGCATAAGAAGAAGCATCACGCGAAGTCCGCGAAGAGCACCAGCCCCGGCGCGTCGAAGTACGCTCCAGGACAAACGACAGGTCAAACCACCGGCACGAGCACGGGGCCGACCACCGGCTCGAAGTCAGGTTACTGAACTCCAGGCGGTCCTTAAGCGCGTAGGGTGGGTTAGCTCCGCGATTGCGCAAAGCGCAATCGCTCGGCGTAACCCACCTCCTTCATGTCGGCGCGCGGAGAGGTGGTGGGTTACGCCGGCGCACCGCGCTTCGCGCGACCGCCAGCTAACCGACCCTACGGATCTACTGCGCAAAGCGCAGTTCTTGGGATGGTCGAGCGGAGCGAAGCCCATCAACGAATGATGGGTTGCGCAAGGATAGTGCTCATCCTAGGGCCTTCCGGCCCCGCGGCGCTGCAATAGGCGGCTGTCGCTAGTGACGTATCGCGCGGATTTCGAGCGTCGTCTGGGTGAGCCTGGCCACGAACCCCTCGAGATGCATGACCTTTTGTCTGGTCAATTGTTCATGCAGCTCGGCGATCTTCTGGGATTCGGCGACAAACGAGTCGCACGCCTGTTTCGCGTACTCCATCTGAAACTCAAACGCCTCGACGGGTGAACGCGCCGTCGCGAGCTTTCCCAGGAAGCTCCAGGCTTGCTCAAGCGACGTCCTGATGTAGTCGCTATAGGCCTCGGCAATCGCCTGCGTGCCGGCCTGGAAAGGCTCGACCGGTGCGACGGGCGGGCTTGCAGCGATCTCCATCCCGGAAGCCTCGCCCGGCAAGGCTGCAGCCGAAGGTACCTCCGCACTGATCTGTCGGCTCGGCTCTTGCTCGGTCACATGCTCGGTCTCTTGTCTCTTCTCCGCCGAGGCATCCGGCAATTGATGCGCTGCAGTTGCGCGTTGCTCGCCGGCCCCGGTCCGTTGTCCAGGCTTCTTCTTCCCGCCGCGCCGGCCGGATTTCCCCGTTGGCTTATTTTCCACCGCGCTCAACATTGCAAATGGCTCCTGAATATCGATGAAGCCGCGAGCCTCCGCCGCGTTTGCGCTGAAATCGCGATTGTGGGCTGTCGCTTGCGTGGCGACCATGTGGTGAGATTTTGCCGCTGCATCTTCGATGCATCCGGCAAAGAGTCGCTGATCCAGATACCTGCGGGATGGCCGCGTCAGAAGGCCGCGATACGAAGGACCCTTGGCGCTTCCTAATCGAAGGTTTCATGATCCAACATCGCTCAAAGCCCGTAGCCCGGATGAGCGTAGCGAAATCCGGGATTCTTTGCGGTTGGTCGCCCCGGATATCGCTACGCTCATCCGGGCTACGCTTGCTGTCACCGTTCTGGAGCCGGCAATCAATAGCGGCCGCCGCTGCCCTTTTGCTGCGTGATCCAGGCCGACAATGTTTTCGGTGCCGCTTTCGCAATCCGGCCCGGTGAGGCCTTCGGATTGTCGCGGACGCCTTTCGTCGGACGGGTGCGCGGCGCTTCCGTTTCGCGGACGCCCTTCAAGGCCGCCGCCGATGCCTCAGCGGCTTCTTTCTCCAAGCGCAACTGTTTCAATCGCGCCATCTTGATGCGCTCGGCCTCGACTTCGGGTCGTTCGGCGAGCTGCGGCTTGTGCTGAGCAAGCTCCGCCGGGACCACGACGCCGAGAATGGTCGTCTCGCCGAGCGCCTTGCATGCTTCGAGCCGATGCAGTCCCTCGACCAGAACGAGGCGGTCTCCGTCGAGCCGAACGGAAATCGGGGCCTGTTGTCCGATGTCCAGAATACTCTCCGCGATCTCCGCGACGGTCTCGGGCTTGATGGCTTTCCTCTGCTTCGTGGGAACGAAGATCTTCTCGATCGGGAAGCTTTCCGGTTTGGGCATAACCTGACTCCGCTTCTACCGGGCCCGTCGGAACCGATGCCGGTGGGGTTGGGAGTTTAGGGGGGAAGCGGCTGACCGCAAAGGCAATTTCGGCGGCGGGGTGTTGATGAGCATCGGGGCCGGAGCCAAATTGCGATTGCGGTGACAGTGCATAAATTGAACGCTGTCCACCAAACGCGAGGCGACGCCAGCGAGGGAATTCAACTTCCTTCAAGTCTCGGAAGCCCAGTCGTTTGAGTAGGCGCGCCGTCCAATCGTAAGACCACGCTGACATTCTTCCATCAGCGCCAAGTCTCTTGTCTAAAAAGAATTTCAGAGAGTTCGGCGTTATTTCGATTCCTCCGAGATCTCCACGCTGCACCATATTTTTAGCGTGATCTTCAATCTTCTTGTCTGCGTCTTGAATGGCCTGAAATACTCAGCGACAGCTGATTGGGCATGATGCCTAAGATCGATTGGCTGTTCTGTTTCCGACTGCATAGTCTTCAAGCGCCTTGGCCAAACAACGATGCCCGGGGCAAGGCCGGGCATCGCAAGAGTTCATTTCACTGTCCTTCGTCGACGGCGGCGTAACGAGATTTCGAATGTAACATTCACGAACACCCCGTCGTGCTTCCGCAATTATATTATTAGCCTGCAAACATTCGTGTGTATGTAGAGGCACTTAGGACTCGGCATATTTCCTCACAATATTCCGACTTCATGTAAGTCGGAATATTGCTGTCGAGCGAAGGTGCTCGGGCTCACCAGGGATCAGGACGTCTGCCCCCGGAGCCACTCGTCTTCGGCTTACCCTTGCCATCGTCGTGCTCCTCGACAAGGGACGCTTCGCTCTTCGCCCTTGTCCGGTGCGCGCGCCGTTGGCCGCGTCCGCCTGCGACGGCGGCTCCGGGGATCAGAATTGCTGATTCCGCTCGATGTCGCCCACCATTCCGGAATGATCTCGCCCACCGTTCCGATTTGATGTCGCCCACCATTCCGAGATGATCTCGCCCACCATTCCGGGATGATGTCGCCCGGGTGTCGCAAGAGCGAACCCGGGGTGACGAGGCCTCTTCTGGCTCCGATACGGTCCCGCCTTTCGGCTTTGCGAAGGGGGACCTGGATGCCGACGGAGAGGCTTGCGATGCGCCATGTGCGCGAAGTGATCAGATTGAAGTCGGCTGGGATGCCGACCCGCGAGATTGCGCGGCGGTTGGGGACGGCGCCTTCGACAGTGCGGCTGACGATCCGGCGGTTCGAGGCATCGGGGCTGACCTGGCCGCTGCCCGATGACGTCACCGACACTGATCTGGAGGCCCGGCTGTTCGCCAGCGCCGGTGCGGGTTCCGGCGCGCGGCGGGGCCATCGCCGGCAGGCGGAGCCGGACTGGGCGGCGGTGCACCGCGAGCTCCGGCGCAAGCACGTGACGCTGTCGATCCTGTGGGAGGAGTACATCGCAAGCGAGCCCGGCGGGTATCGCTATTCGCGTTTCTGCGAGCTCTACCGCGCCTGGGAAGGCCGGCTGTCGGTGACGATGCGCCAGTCGCATGCGGCCGGCGACAAGCTGTTCGTCGATTATGCCGGCGACGGCGTGCCGGTCGTGATCGACCGGCTCAGCGGCGAGCGGCGCGCCGCGCAGATCTTCGTCGCGGTGCTCGGCGCTTCCAGCTTCACCTACGCGCAGGCGACCTGGACGCAGGGGCTCGCCGATTGGATCAGCGGCCACGTCGGCGCCTTCGAGGCGATCAACGGCGTGCCGGCGCTGCTGGTGCCGGACAACACCAAAGTCGCGGTGATCAAGGCCTGCCTCTACGATCCGCAGATCAACCGCAGCTACGCCGACATGGCGGCGCATTACGGCTCGGCCATTCTGCCGGCCAGGCCGCGACGACCACGAGACAAGGCGAAGGTCGAGCAGGCGGTCCTCATGGTCGAGCGCTGGCTGCTCGGGCGGCTGCGCCACCGCATCTTCCACAGCCTCGCCGAGGTCAATGCGGCGATCGCCGAGTTGATGATCCGGCTCAACGAGGAGCGGCCGATCCGGCGGCTCGGCGTGACCCGCCGCAAGCTGTTGGAGGAGATCGATTGGCCCGCGCTCAAGGCCTTGCCGGAGAACCCTTACGTGTTCGCCGAGTGGCGGATCTGCCGGGTCAGCATCGATTATCACGTCGAGGTCGAGGCGCATTACTACAGCGTTCCACATCGCTTCGTCCGCGCCGAGGTGGAGGTGCGCTTCACGGCTCGCACCGTCGAGATCTTCCACAAGGGTGAGCGGATCGCCGCGCATCAGCGCATGAGCGGCAACCACAAGCACACGACCGTGCCGGAGCACATGGCCTCCAGTCATCGGCGCTACGCTGGCTGGACTATCGAGCGCATCCGTAAGGACGCCGCCTCGATCGGGCCGGCCACCGCGGCGCTGTGCGACCTGATCCTCGACGAGCGCGCGCATCCGGAACAGGGCTTCCGCGCCTGTCTCGGCATCATCCGGCTCGCCCGATCCTACGGGCACGAGCGGCTCGATGCCGCCGCCATGCGGGCGATCGATATTGGCGCGCGCACCTACGGCTCGGTCAAATCGATCCTTGCCAACAATCTCGATCGGCGTCCTTCACCCAAGCGCTCCGCGGACGACGCGCCGATCCTTCATCCCAACATCCGCGGACCGCGCTACTACAATTAGGAGATCACGTCTTGCTTACGCATCCGACCCTCGATCAACTGTACGCGCTCGGCCTGCATGGCATGGCCAAGGCCTTCGCCGACGTCGAAGCCGGCGGCGAGGCCGCAAGCCTCGGCCACGCCGAATGGCTTGCGCTGCTGCTCGAACGCGAAGCGTCATTGCGACGCGACAAGCGGCTGTCGAAGCGGCTGCAATACGCCAAGCTGCGCCAGGAGGCCTGCGTCGAAGACATCGACTACCGCACCCCACGCGGCCTCGACCGCAGCCTGCTGACGATGCTGGTCGAAGGCCGCTGGATCGATGACCACGCCAATCTGCTGATCTGCGGGCCCTCCGGCGTCGGTAAGAGCTGGCTCGCCTCAGCGCTCGGCAACAAGGCCTGCCGCGACAATCGCTCCGTGCTCTACCAGCGCGTCCCGCGGCTGTTCACCGATCTCGCTTTGGCGCGCGGCGATGGCCGCCACTCCCGCCTGCTGCGTGCGCTTGGCCGCGTCGATCTCCTCATCTTCGACGACTGGGGCCTCGAGCCGCTCGACGCCGCGGCCCGCCACGACCTCCTGGAGATCCTCGAGGACCGCTACGGCCGCCGCTCCACCATCGTCACCAGCCAGCTCCCGGTCGATCAATGGCACGCGCTGATCGGCGATCCCACCTACGCTGACGCCGTCCTCGACCGCCTGGTCCATAACGCCCACCGGATCGATCTGAACGGCGAAAGCATGCGGCGAACCCGCAAACCTGACCGAAAGGCCTGAGCCTGTGGCGCTGTGGACATGCCGCTACGCTTGGACAACGCAAGAGCGTTGCCCACATGCCCACAGCAGGAGCAACAGAAAAACCCGCCCGTCGAGCCGCGATTCAAGATTGACCGCGCGGCTTCGCCGATGCCAGAAACCAGACAGCCAGAACGCCTCGCGCCCCGGGCGACATCAAATCGGAATGGTGGGCGAGATCATCTCGGAATCCTGGGCGAGATCAAATCGGTACACCCGGGCGAGATCATCGGAATCAGCAATCAGAATGATGATGCCGCTGCTGGACTTCAGGAAGTCAGTGTGGTTGTGGTGCCGGACCCCAAGCGATGGCGAAGGAGGTTTGATATGCCCCTTAAGACAACCAAGTTCGACGTGCAGGATTACCTGAAGACGCCGGATCAGCAGGCCGCCTATCTAGAAGCAGCGC
Source organism: Bradyrhizobium sp. LMG 9283 (assembly GCF_045571415.1). Lineage (NCBI taxonomy): Bacteria > Pseudomonadati > Pseudomonadota > Alphaproteobacteria > Hyphomicrobiales > Nitrobacteraceae > Bradyrhizobium > Bradyrhizobium sp. LMG 9283. The sequence goes on along the minus strand of NZ_CP120691.1, from coordinate 4,910,284 downwards.
TTGAAAGCGATGACCCTTCGTTCATTGCTGTCGCTATCGGAGATCTGGCCAAGGCCCGGGAAGTTTCGAAGTTCTCCCGTTCGGAGAGAAACTGAGCCTTTTGGTCTCTATGCGCGCCGGCCCTTCGCATTCTCTCGTGCTGCGATTTCTCAATTTGTTTGACATTTGACCTCGGCAAGGGCTCCTGTAAGTCGGAATATTGCTGTCGAGCGAAGGTGCTCGGGCTCACCAGGGATCAGGCAGTCTGCCCCCGAGCGCCTTTCGTCTTCGGCTTACCGTTGCCACCGTCGTGCTCGCCCGCAAGGGACGCTTTGCTCGTTCCGCCCTTGCGTGCTGCGCGCGCCGTCGGCCGCGGACGCCTGCGACGGCGGCTCCGGGGATCAGACTGATGATGCCCAGGCTTCGACTTTAGGAAGTCAGGATGTAAGTGCTTGATGACGATCGGATCGCCGTATGAGATGTCCGCTCCACCCACCGGAACCGACTCGTCGATGGTCAAGTTAACCGCTATGGGCCAACAAACATGGCCCTAAGTAAGATCAGCTCGTGTTTGACGACTTATCGCCGGAATCAGAATCTTAGGCTGGTGGCAACGATGCGGCCCCGGGCACAGCCACTAATCGCCCCAGCCGCACGGCCGTCAATCCAGCCCAAAGGCGCTGCGATGGCATGATTGCGATGCAATTGTCGTGTGGGGTTACAACGGGCTCGCTGCCGTCGTAACCAATCAACGTACCAGCGTCCTTGATGATTTCACCACCGCGTAGTGGCAAAGCGAACACGAACTCATTCTTGATAGTCACCGGCATCGTAATCTCAACGAAGCGTGTTGCCTCTTCTGGCAACGCCACTACTCGGCCCCTGGCGTAGCCGCTAGGCAGCATCGAGAACCGGTCGAATATACGCAGACAGGCGGCGTAGGCCACGTCGGCGCTGGAAGCTGCCCAATGCTGCCCGCATTCGAGAAGCAGCGCAGTCCTCGTCGAACTCGGATCATTGAAGTCTCCGAAGTCGCGCATGCGCGCTCCTTGCGCGTGCCCTTTGTCGATAACGACGAGGTCAGCAAGACCCACGGCGCGGGCCAGCTTTTTGCTTTTTTCAAGTGGTCCGGCGAGAACGAGTGGCTCGTTTGGATGCTGCGTCGAATGCAGGTCCAGTAAGAAGTCCGCCTCTTTCAACAGCGGCAAAAGCTCGGCGGCGCGGTGAACGTCAGCGCTCCGGGAAGGTCGTTGTGCGAGTATCTCAGGAGCCCAGACCCGGTTCATATCTTCGTCGACCCATCGACTCGCGCGCGGGTCAGAAGGTGTGAACTTTGCATAGGCATCAACATTGACGAACGCGAGTGTTACGCAGCCTCTAGACGGTCGGAAACCATCAGTCAAAAGCCGGTCTAGAGCGATCGCTCCGCACGGCTCATTGCCGTGCACAAGCGCGGTAAGTAGCAAATGCGGCCCTGGCGCTGCCGCTTCCAACCGATGCACGTAGGGGATGCCGATATTTCCGTTGCACCAACGTCCGATGTCGGGAGCAGCGATCTCGACTGGATATTCGAGAATCTGTTGCTTTTGATCGCGCTTTGCTGAGCTCATGCAATTCTTCGCTTGAATTGAGGGTCAGAACTCATTTCTTGTGAGATAGTTGGCACATGGCAACTTCGCAGCAAGCAGTAATTTGGGCTGCTAAGACTGCTCTCAAGCCAGCATGACTTGGTCAGGTCACCTCTCGGAAGGGACACCCTCGCGCTCTGGCCTAGCGTCAGCCACGGGGCCAGAAGCAGACATGAGGCTAGGGACATTCATCCTAGGGGTACCTATTGTCCATGTCGCCCGCTGGTCTAATTGGCACTATGTCGCGCGCCCGGAACATGTCTTCGAGGCTATCCCAATCGGACAGCACAGAACGATAGACCCACCGATAATAGTGCTTCACGCGGGCAATCTCCTTTACGCGCTCCCGTGCAAGAAACTGGGACGCCGCTTCGATTTCGAGCCAGTTCACGATCAGGTGCAGGTAGGTGGAATATTCGTCGTTTGCGCCCTCCGGATACCCGACCGGCGCTTCAGGGTAACGCTGTCTCAGCTCAGCTATGAGCGGTGCGCTTGGGTCCGCGCAGCCCAATCCGCCAAGATACCAATGCATCTGCTCGTGCAAATATTCGCAGAGAATTTCATCCGGATTGAACAATGCGGTATTCAACGTCAGAACCGGGTGACTGTGGGGTATCTCCATGGGAGCAACGCGTAGGTGGTTCGTGTACTCGAAGCGACGAATATCGAGTTGCTCACGCCACCCCTTGACGCATTCGACGACTTTCTCGGCTCTAGCTTGTGCCAGCGACAAATCGATTGAATAGCGAAAATGATCGACCACTGCGCGCCCCGCCAGTTGCTTTGCCGCCGTGCTTCTACCGAAGATCTCCAGCATTACAAGCGCGGGTTTGCAGAGTGAGAGGACCGCTTCGGGTCAAAGGACTAAACCGCTCGCGCGGTAGGGCGCTACGGCAGGCGGGGCAGCCAACAGGATAGCGCAACGGGGCGTCCTGTCTTGAGATCGAGGGGTTCGACAACCTCACTCAAGACAGGAGCATCCCCAATGACCAAGCAGGCCATCAGCCCGTTGCGCCAGCGCATGATCGAAGACATGGCGATCCGCAAGTTCGCTCCGAAGACCCAACATGACTACGTGCAAAGGGTCAAGGATTTCGCGGCGTTCCTCGGCCGCTCGCCCGACCAGGCCCAGCCGGAGGACGTGCGCCGCTTTCGGCTTCATCTGGCGTCGATCGGCGCCCACGCGCCAAAGATCAACGCCACGGTCTCGGCGCTGCGCTTCTTCTTCAATGTGACGCTCGATCGGCCCGAGCTTGCCAAGCACCTGTCGTTCATGCACGAGCCGCGCAAGGTTCCGGTTGTGTTAAGCCCGGAAGAGGTTACGCGCTTTCTGGAGGCAGCGCCAAGCATCAAATACAAAGCTGCGCTCAGCGTCGCTTACGGTGCGGGACTGCGCGTCTCTGAGGTCGTTGCGTTGAAGGTGTCCGACATCGATTCCGAACGCATGATGTTGCGCGTCGAGCAGGGCAAAGGCCGCAAGGATCGCCACGCCATGCTGTCTCCGGTGCTGCTCGCGCTCTTGCGCGACTGGTATCGCATCGGCCGCCCGCAAGGCTGGCTGTTTCCGGGACTGAAGCCGGCCAGCCCGATGACGACACGCCAGCTCACGCGTGCCTGCCATGCTGCGGCGGACATGGCCGAGATTGCCAAGCGGGTGACGCCGCACACCTTGCGCCACAGCTTCGCGACCCACCTGCTCGAGCAGAACATCGATATCAGAGTGATTCAGGTCCTGCTGGGCCACGCTAAACTCGAGACGACGGCGCTCTACACCCGCGTCGCCACCAACACCATCCGCGAGGTCATGAGCCCGCTGGATCGCCTCACGCCGCTGACGTCCAAGAAGAATGAGTCCAGGGACACGCCACCGGCCTAAGCGGAAGGCACGTGGCGCGTCCAAGATTGGAGGTCGCGGACATCTTCCGCGGCCATGGTCCGGCGTGGCGTCAGGCCAACGCCGGCCATGTGAGCCTCCAGCAGTTGAAGGTGATGTCGGCGATCGAGCACTGCCGCACGGCGGAACTCGGCGGCCATGTCGCGCGCTGCGCGGATTGCGCCTATACGACCATCGCTTACAACTCTTGTCGCAACCGCCACTGCCCGAAGTGCCAAGGCGCCGCCGCGAAGCAATGGCTCGCCGAACGCGAAGCCGAGCTGTTGCCGGTGCCGTACTATCACATCGTGTTCACACTGCCGGCGGCCATCGCCGACATCGCCTACCAGAACAAGGCCGTCGTCTACGACCTGCTGTTCAAGGTCTCGGCCGAGACCATGCTGACGATTGCCGCCGACCCGAAGCATCTCGGTGCCAGGATCGGCATCACCTCCGTGCTGCACACCTGGGGCTCGGCACTGACCCATCACCCGCACGTGCACATGATCGTGCCGGGTGGCGGCATCTCACCAGATGGCCAGCGCTGGGTATCATGCCGACCGGGCTTCTTCCTTCCGGTGCGCGTGCTCTCCCACCTGTTCCGACGGCTGTTCCTGGAGAAGCTCATCGCGACCCACCGAGCCCGTCGCCTGAGTTTCTTCGGCGATTACGCGCATCTGGCTGACGCACAGTCCTTCGCAGCCCATCTCGCGCCGCTGCGTAAAGCCGAGTGGGTCGTCTACGCCAAGCGTCCATTCGGTGGCCCCGAGGCGGTGCTGGCCTATCTGTCACGCTATACTCATCGCGTTGCCATCGCCAACAGCCGCTTGATCGCCTTTGACGAACAGCTCGTCACCTTCAAATGGAAGGACTACCGCATCGAGGGCCGCGACCGATACAAGCAGATGACGCTCGCCATCGCCGAGTTCATCCGCCGCTTTCTCATCCACGTGCTGCCGAAGGGCTTGCACCGCATCCGCCACTACGGCCTCTTCGCCAAGAGTGCTTGCGCTGACAACGTCGCCCACGCGCGTGAACTGCTCGCCGTCGCAAGACCTGAAGGCCAGCCCACTGCCGCCGCCGATCCCGGCAAACCGAGTTGTCCATGCTGCGGCGGTCGCATGATCATAATCGAAGTCTTCGAGCGCGGTGCAATGCCACGGCATCGGCCGACAGCTCCAACGAACCACATCAGGATCGACACCTCATGACCGTGCCGCAATCCCGCAAATCCGCTCGCCGCGCTCGCTGGCCCTCGACCAGCCACGGCAGAGCGCGCCCAGATATCCACCAGCCGTCGCAAATCGTCGGACAACTTCTGGAGTTCAAGGCCATCCGCCGCGCATTCGTCAGCGACTTCACCGTCGTGCAACTCGTTGGGCCGACTCGATCCCAATCAACGAGTTCGCCCGCGGCGCTCAAAACCCCATAGCGCCTGCGGCCCGACCTTACATCCCTTACCCGCGGTTTCCTCCCTTGGAGGCTTTCGGACGCCGGCCGCCGAACACGCCGCGCCGTCCCTCATGCGGCCGGCATCCGAAACCCTTCACAAAGGCTGCCCTGGGTATCCAGCATGCTCTTGGTCGCATCACCTGCATGAAGCGGACATCCCCGCGCTCTGGACTGAGGTCAGCCAGGGCCACCAGCGGAAGTAGTCGCTCATCCATTCGATCGGCGCGCCGCGACAATCGCGTACAGCAGTTTCGCGACGCTGTACCCGATATCTTCCCGCGTTAAACCCATGCGCAGGATCACCAGTTTACGCGAGGGGATGATCGCGATCACCTGGCGCAGGTGCCCTTGCAACATGAACGTGTCGGTTGGGAGCCGGAATCCCTGGCCCGGCCCCAACCAAAGCTGGCCGCGACCGTAGACCGGGCCATGTCCCTCGTCGGACGCGGGCACAGGCGAGCGCATATACTCAACGAAGCCCGTCGGCAAAAGCTGTTCGCCATTCCACTCTCCGTTTAGCCGCAGGAATTCGCCAAAGCGCACCCAATCATGCGCATTGGCGAAGAGGAAGCCTTCGCCAAGGAATGTGCCCGAAGGATCAGCTTCAAGAACAGCGCTGGTCATGCCCAAAGGCTTGAACAATCGCTCTTGCGGATAAGTTCGCGCGTCCCTTCCAACCGCGTTCTGCCAGAGGCGGGCCAACAGCACGGACGAGCCCCCAGAATAGTTGAACGTCGTTCCGGGCGGAGCGACGAGCGGGCGGTCTCTCGCGAAAGCCGCCGCATCCCTTGCGAGATTCTCCAGCCCGTCAGGATCGGGTGAACCACCCTTTTCGCTCCATTTCAATCCGCTTGTCATGGCCATCAAATCGGCCACCGAGATATCCGCTCGCGCGTCGCCGGCCCACTGCGGAAACAGATTTTTCTGATCCAGCGAGAGCTTTCCGTCCTTGATCGCCATGCCGGCCAAGGCGGCGTTCACGGTCTTCGTCATCGACCAGCCCTGCAAGGGCGTCGAAGCGGTGAAGCCTCCGCCGTAGGCTTCACCGATGATGCGCCCGTCCTGGACCACGACGATCGCGCGCATGCCCGGCCCCTGGAGAGCCGGATCGTTCAGCGCCGCCAGCAAATTCTGGTCATCGGACAATTGTACGCGTTCGCCGATCGGCCAGAGCGCACTAGCCTCTCCTGGCGGTAAAGGCGGCGCGGCACGGTTGGGGATTTCGTCCTTGGACACCAACGTACAACCACGTCCTTCCTCATATTGGGCGTAGCGTTTGGCGAACAGGCCTCGATATGCCGCCTCGACACGCTGGTTGGCGGTGTCGACGTTGATTTTCAGACGTTCGACCATACGCGGATGTGTTAACGCAAGGTCGGTTTTGATCACCGCATCCGCGTCACGTTTGGCAATGAACACATTCGAGCAAACCATTTTTGCCGCATAAGCCGAGGCGGACACCAGTCCATTGGGTGGGCTGAAGGTCAGCCAGCCGCCGAACCCCAAAATCCCGAGAAGCAAGATCGCGACAAGAGATTTGAAGATTTTCAGAACGAGACGCATGCTTCCCCGCCCTTGAGGTAGATCCAATCAGGAGGCCGCCAGGTGAGCGCGCAAGATATTGAGCGCAGTTCCTGACATGCACCTGACGAATCCTGGTTTGCCGTGGTTGTTTGGTGGGCTGATGATGTCGGCAGTCTTAACTAGGCGATGAGCGATGCAAATCGCGGAATGTCCGTTCCGGGTCATTCTCGACGGTTGGACCTGATCTCGGTTGTGCCCGGTCTACCCCTCACAGCTGACATCCAGGCGGCGGGCGGCGTTGGCTGCGATGGGCCAAAAGGGGACGTCTTCTGCCTCAGGAAAGCACCTTGTGACGGCTAGTCTCTGCACGCTATGGTAGCGATAATGAACCAGAGGGCTTATACATGAGCGCTGCAATCCGACGCCTAGGGTCGCACGATGCGGTGTCTTTTAAAGCAATCCGCCTAGAGGCGCTAAAAGCAAATCCAGAATTGTTACGGAGCACCTTTGAGCTAGAGGACAAATTGGACGTGGCATGGTTCGCGGGCCGCCTCCAAAACGCACACGTAATGGGAGCCTTTTGTGACGCCGAACTTGTCGGGACAGCGGGCTTCTCTATCCAGGAAGGAGCCCCGAACGCCCACAAGGGCAGGTTGTTTGGCATGTACGTTCGATCAGCCTCAAGAAGCCGTGGCGTCGGGCGGCTCCTGTTGAACGCAGTGCTGGACGTCGCACGTAAGAATGTTGAGCTCATCCAGTTAAGCGTGGTCAGAGAAAACCGGCCTGCCCGGCGGCTCTATGAAAGCGTAGGTTTCGTGGAATATGGCGTGGAGTCAAAAGCCTCAAAGTACGGCGATAAATATTACGATGAAGCACTCATGGCTCTCGAGGTTTCGAATTTCTCCTGAGGGTCAAAAGCGGCGACCTGGCGACGGTTGCGTCAGGTCCGGTCTGCCTCCGACTTCCGACGTGCCGGTGCTCATCCCGATGAGCCGAACCGCCCGGACACGTGCGTTTGGGTTTGGCAGCTTTCGCCTCTTTGCATTTCCTTATAACTTGCGGTTATGAACTTATCCAGGATGGTTCGAGAATTTGCCGAGTATGCTGCGACGCTACTGCGGCGTCCTCGCCCCGTGCCCAGCATTGAAACTGCGGTTGAGACCATCAGGAGATTTCAGGAGGGAAAATTAACAGAGAGCGACTCCGATGCAATCGCTGACGCATTGATTAGATTTCACCAGGGCAGACTAACGCAGGAGCAGTTCGTTGAAATCGCGATGACCGTCGCACATCGGTCAAGGGGTGTACCCGCCCCATAAAGGAGGCCTTGCTGCTTGTATCATTCGTAATCTCATCGTCGCCATTCGTGTGACCGTCGAATACAGCCAGCCTGAGCATGAGATGCCACAGCAGGTCGGCTAATGGGATGGTCCGGCCGTGCTCCTGCCCCGCCAGCGATAAGCTGGCCAGGGGCGCCAAGACAAGGAGCACGCCATGTCCAAGACACCCAGTACTGCGATCGCCGTGATCGGCATCGATATCGGCAAAAACTCGTTCCACGTCGTGGGCCACGATGCACGCGGCGCCATTGTGCTACGGCAAAAGTGGTCGCGTGGCCAAGTGGAAGCGCGGCTCGCCAATATGCCGCCTTGCCTGATCGGCATGGAAGCCTGCGTCGGCGCACATCATTTGAGCCGCAAACTCGCATCGCTTGGTCACGATGCCAGGTTGATGCCGGCCAAATATGTCCGCCCCTATAGCAAGGGACAGAAGAACGACTTCAATGATGCCGAAGCGATTGCCGAAGCCGTGCAGCGCCCGACGATGAAGTTCGTTGCAACCAAGACCGCGGAGCAACTGGATCTGCAGGCGCTGCATCGGGTGCGCGAGCGGCTGGTGTCGCAACGCACCGGCATCATCAACCAGATTCGCGCCTTCATGCTAGAACGCGGGATCGCGGTGCGCCAGGGTATCGGCTTCCTGCGCACAGAACTGCCCACCATCCTTGCGACGCGCACCGATGCCCTGTCGCCACGCATGTTGCGTGTCATCGAGGAGTCGGCAGGCGACTGGCGTCGGCTGGATCAGCGCATCGATGGCCTATCCCGCGAGATCGAAGCCCTGGCCCGTCAAGATCAGGCATGTTCGCGCCTGATGACGGTGCCTGGCATCGGGCCGATCATTTCGAGCGCCATGGTGGCCGCGATCGGTACTGGAGACGTCTTCTCCAAAGGCCGTGACTTTGGCGCGTGGCTCGGACTGGTGCCCAAGCAGATCTCGACGGGAGATCGCACGATCCTTGGCAAAATCTCAAGGCGCGGCAATCGCTATCTGCGCGTTCTGTTTGTGCAGGCGGCATGGGTTGTGCTGGTCAGGATAAAGAACTGGGAACGCTACGGGCTCAGATCCTGGATCGAAGCCGCCAAGAGGCGATTGCACCACAACGTGCTGGCGATCGCGCTCGCCAACAAGCTTGCGCGCATCGCCTGGGCGGTGCTGGCTAAAGGGCGCGTCTTCGAACTGACAAGGACCAACGATGCAGGCGTCCGACCCGCTTGATCCTCGCGCCGTGCTCGGCGCGGTCAAGGCGCGGCCTGGCAACGCCGGAGCCAGCCGCAAGGCCAAGCGCCACGGCCGGCCTTGACCGCCCCTGCGCGCGACGCGACGCCTTCCTGCGGGCCGGGACGAAGGAACGGCCCCTGGCTCGAACAAAGGAACTACGAGGTACGAGGAGCACGCCATGACGTAACCCCATCAACAGGCTCCAGCCGAGGTCTGCGAGAGGATGAGACGAGATGGAGGTTCGGTCTTCCCGGCGCATGCGAACACTGGTGACCCAAATGGCCCAATCGAGGCCTGTCCGCTAATAAGAACGCACGCGCGCTGATATCCATGGTGGCCCGGAGAAAATGCTCCAATCAAAGGCCGGATACATTGTTGCAAGACCACTCACCACCTGATCGACGAACCTCTTGCTACGCACGGCCGGACCATACATATGGGTCAAAGGCTGCCCTCGTTGGCCAGCATGAACTTGGTCGGATCACCTGTCGGAAGCGGACATCCAGCTCCCGGCTAAGGTCAGCCACGGGCCAGGAGCAGACCATTCTCGAGTGAGATATCGACCGCCGATTCAGCCTCAGGAGTATTCCGAGAGCAGTAGTTCCCCGCACACTAATCTGCTATTTCCTGGGCGAACGCACGGAGAAATATTGAATGCGACCCGAGGTATGGACTGATATCGTTGCGGCTAACGTCTCGGCAAACGGAGAGATCGTCGTCGGCATCGACCCATATCTCCCGGATGTTCCCGCTGCTTTTGAGCGCGAGGGACGAGGCCCTGATTGGTTGCCTCGATACCTCGATTTCGTGTTGGATACAGTTATCGGTCAGGTCGGCTTTGTAAAATTCCAGTCCGCCTACTTCGAGGCATATGGACTCGCAGGACTGAGCGCTATGTCGCTGGCTATGAGGCGTGCTCGGAAGGCTGGCATAGGCGTGATTCTCGATGCAAAGCGCGGCGACATCGGGTCGACTGCCGCAGCGTATGCTCGAGCGTATCTCACGCCGGCGTATGCTGGTGGCAGCGGCGATTTTGAGGCGGATTGTCTGACCGTCAATCCAATGATGGGACCCGATACCTTGGAGCCCTTCCTGGATTGTGTTCGCAGATATGGCAAAGGCTTATTTGTCTTATGTCGCACATCGAACCCAGGCGCAGGCTGGTTGCAGGACCGCATGACTGGAAATCGGTTCGTTTCCGACCGGCTCGCTGACCTGATCGCAACTGTGGGCAAAGATTGTCCGCAGGGATCACACCTCAGTCCAGTCGGCGCCGTGATCGGAGCAACTGTTCCACAAGAAGGAAAACGGCTTCGCAATCTCCTGCCGAACTCCATCATTCTAGCTCCGGGGCTGGGGCCGCAGGGCGGAGATGCAAAGGCATTGGATGCATTGCGCGGATCTCACACCGGTGATCTTCTGGTGCCGGTTTCTCGCGGTCTGCTTCGAGTGGACGATCGGTCTATTACACTGGAGAATTACGAACAGCTCATCAAAGAACGCCTCGAACTGTTCAAGGCCACGATCGCCGCTCAAACACAGCTAAGTGCAGCGGGTTGAAACGAGCATCAGCGTCCGGTTTGCCCCTCTGAGCGGGCCTCTTCAGACTAGCTCGAAATGTCGCAAACGGGCCAACAGCGGACCACCGTCCGTCGAGGTGTTACCTCGCTGATGAGCTACGATTGGACGACGGCGCTTGTACTCCAAGCCTTGCCTTGATTGATTCAACATCAATGCTCGCTGCCAGCATTTTACTTTCTGCCTGTCCACGAACCGCGTCACACAATGCGGTCAAAAAGGCATCGTGAGCGCATCTGTCACTCATCTTCGTGTACACAAGATCGTATTCAATGGGCTCCCATGTATCGATGCCAGCGAGATTATGTTGGATTTGAACCTCAAGGTGATCCAGCGCAGAAGCGTATTTTGCTTCAAGCGTCGATCGGGCCTCAAATTCGTGCCACAGATCGTGCAACTCCTGTCCCGTCTCGGCTCCTAGCTCTGCTCGAATTTCGTCAATTGCCGCCCGTTCTCTTTCGGCTTTGAGTTGTTTTCTAGACCCGTTTTCGAAATACGGTACGTCGCCCGCAATCGCCTCAACTAAATCGTGGACGATGATCATTTTGAGGACACGCCCGATATCGACGGGTTGCTCAAGATAGCGATATCCCAACAAGGCGAGGAGCGCCATTTGCCACGTATGTTCGGCGACACTCTCGCGTCGCCCGTCGGACAGCCAACTGTGCCGCAACTCTCGCTTCAGACGCTCCGAGAGGGCGAGGAACTGTAGGATGGTAACCGCTTCGTTTCCCATGCGGCCAGTATATCAGGCAGGCTCGCGCCGTAGTAGGGGCGACTTCGGCTACGGGTCATTTGATGTCGTGAGGACGTCCGCTCTACCCCATAAGCACCCCCGAAAGGTCAGGTCCAGGAAAGGCCGACCATCCTGCACTCGTCGGCGTACGGCCGCTGCAAAGCTTCCTTTACCGTCTCCGAGTTACCAATGATTATGACCTGCTGTCGGGCCCGCGTAATCGCCGTGTAGAGCCAGGACGGATCGAGCAACCGGCTCGGTGGCAGCGCTACGATCACATTGTCAGCTTCAGAGCCCTGGGCACGGTGGCAGGTCAGGGCGTAGCCGAGCGAGAGATCGACCAGGTCCTCGGCGGCGAAGACGTGCTCCTCATCGTCGAAGACGGCCACGAGCTGGCGCTCGGACCGGTCGATCCGACGGACGACACCCATCGATCCGTTGAACAGGCCTCGCTTGTAGCAGTTGCGCCGGTGCACGACCGGCTCGCCAGGCGAGAACAGGTCGCCGAGCGGTCCCCGGAGCTCCTGCAGGTCTTTCCTGCGCAGATACTCGTCGTGCAGGCACCGATTGAGACCACTGACGCCACAGGGGCCATCGTTGACCGGCGTGACGATCATGACGTCGCGACCCTCGCGTAATTCGTTCCAGATCGAGACAGCCTTCTCGGCTATCTCATCGCGTCCTGAGGCGCGGGAAAGCATGACGCCGGCATGCGGGCCGACGTAAGCGGTGAGCCGAGGCATCTCGCGGCGTCGGATCTGGGCGGCAACCTCTGGAATGGACGTGGTCGCGGCCTGGCGGTGCACTGTCGTGAGCGTCGAGGTGACGGCTGGATCCTCGACGAACCGATGAAACAGCAACCCGAACCCCACCGGCGGAAGCTGCCGCTCGTCGCCGACGAGCAGGAGCCGGGCGCCTTGCGGCATCCGGCGAAGTAGCCCGTGCAGCGACGGGAGGTCTACCATCGAGGCCTCGTCAAGAATAACCAGCGTGTCCGGCGTCAATTGCGCCAGGTCGCGCAGCTTGGCCTCCAGCTCCGCCCGCTCGCTCTGCTCGAAATCGCCGGTGAGCTGGCTCTCGATCGCCTCTCGCTCGTCCAGCTCGCGCAGGGTCCGGAAGATGGTTCGTGCGAGCCGTCCGGTTGACCGGGACAGCCGCAGGGCGGCCTTTCCAGCGAGGGCGGCCAGCAGGAGCTTGCCGCCGGCGCGCTCCCACAGGTCACAGATCGTGCGGGTCACGAAAGTCTTGCCGGTGCCGGCGCCGCCGCGGAGACACGAGAAACCGGCATACAGGCTCCTACGCACGGCTTCGGCCTGATCCTGAGTCAGGACAGCCCCTTGGCCCCCGAGGTCATCCAGCAGGCGATTTAGACGGTCTGGCGGCACTTCGTTCGCCATGGCTCGAAGTCTGGTGATGATCCCATCTTCCATCAAGGCGCATCCCGGCGCCCGCAGGAGGACCGAGGGCGCGACGATGACCGCCTGCCGCGCGATCGCAAGCTCGACCGCGCGATCAAGCGCTCCGGAGGGTGGAGGCTTACCGAGCATCGCGGCAAGCCGTTCACGGAATTCGTCCCGGGCGATCGCGGTCGAACCGGCTCCAATTAGGTCCTTGATCACTGCGTCCGCCGCGCCCACGAGGCGGTGAGGGTGGCTTACGGGATCGGCTTCACCGCTCTCGTTCAGCAACCGGAGGCCAAGGGCGTCCACGCGCTTCCAATCGAGCAGCGGGACTAGGCAATAGGGGTTTGCCTGCAAGGCGCGCGGAGCATCGGCGCCGAGCAGCGTGTGGACGCGACGGGCTAGGGCCAACTCGGTCACGCCCACGGCCGCGAGCCACTCCACCAGCCTGGCTTCGCCAGCCATCGTTTTCCAGGCGACGACAAGGGCCGCGGCCAGCCTCGGACCCAACACGGGACGGTCCGGATCCATTACCGCGGCGAGCGCTGCGACATCGCCGGTGTCGAGCGCTTCCGGCAAGCGGTCCTCGAAATGCTGCCACAGCCTGCGGGCACGAGTCGGACCGATGCCGGCGACGCAGCCAGCGAGGTAGTCGACCATCAGCTTGCCGCTGGGCAGCGCGCGGACGGCGCGGCGTGCCGAGATTTGTGGCCCCCACTGAGTATCTGAGAGATCGCCGTCCACGGACCAAAGCTCGCCGACCGAGGGTTCACCGAGCATGTCCGCGTTCGTGGCCTTCACCCGCACGGAAGACCCGTCAGCAAGCCGGCCCGCGAAGATGGTGCCGAAGTCCCGTTTGGAGACGATGCTGTCGACGATGACGTCGGTCATTCTGGCGTCCTAAACAGAAGGCCGGTCTCTTCGCCCAGATCGAGGCGGGCCTTAAGGCGAGCGTTCTCGTCGCGCAGCGAGATGACCACTGCCTCGCGCTCGGCGAGCGCCTTGCGCAGTTCGGAGATCGTATCCGCATCCCGGCCGAGCCGTTTGCGGACGCCGGCATCGGCAACGTCCTCCAGCAGCCGCGACCCGATCGGTTTTACGCCCTGCACCTTGGCGAGGGCATTGACCGGCCCGGCGAGCTCGGGCTTACGGAAGAAATGCTGCTCGAGGGTCTCGCGAAGACCAAGATCCCGAACGAGCTGGCGCACGTTGACCTTGCCCTCAGACGTGAGGGGTAGGGTAGGTGCGCGCTCGGCCTTCGGCTGCGCGGACCAGGCGAGCTCGAGCCGCTCGAGGTGGGACTCAAGTTTTTCGAGGATCGACGGCACCACCGAGCGGGAGTTCATTTCCGCTGCTCCGGTTTCAGAGGCACGACGGTCTTGCCCGCCAGCTGCTTCAGAAGTTCGGTGTTCTTCTTCTCCAACTCGCCGATCTTGCGGGTGGCATCCGCCAGCTCGGCCGTGACGCGGGTGAGCTGAAGCTCGGCCTCGTGATAGTTTTGCCTGATCTCATCGATCTGACTGTTTGCCGCCTTGACGCGTGCGTTGACCTCCCGCCTGACGGAGGGGGCGCCCGTGGCGATCTGACCTCTGACGTGTTCGATCCAGGCATTGACCTCGTCCCTGAGCGCCCTAATTTTCGGGGTGTTCTTTTGAAGGTAGGCCGCGCTCTTGCCCGAGCGCTCCAGCAACTCGTCGGCGTTGAGCTTGCCGTCGTTGTAGGGGTAAATGCCGCCGTTAGCATCGATCTCGCCCTCGATCTTCCGCATCATCTCCTGAACCGAGATTTTGCTCTCGAGGTGCTTCTCTTTTGCATAGGCAGCACCTGCTTGCGCGATCCTGCGATTGCCAATGCTCCTGTCGGTGCTCATTGGCCGGCCTCCCAGATGGTCCGAGCTTCGGGATGGTCGTTGAGCACGCGGGAGCGGACGTCGTCCCAGCGCTCGAGGTTGGCTAGGATCTGTCCATCAAGGTTGGCGAGGACCATTTCGTTGGTGGTTTGCTCGCGTTCGAGGATGAGCGCCCGCAGCGTTTCCTCGCACCCCTGTTTGGCGCGCGAGGTCTCCAGCCGATGATCACATGTGGTGCGGCATGCGCCGGCATCCGGCGCTCCGCGCTCCTTCGTGCAAGGCCCATACTGCCCGAGCCCCTTGGTGCAGATGACACCCGGGCGGACCAACGACCAGTAGCGACCGTTGAAGGTAAGAATTTCCGCGGTCTCTCGCAGCGAAGAGGTTTCGAAGACCTTCTCGCCGCGTTGCATTCCGGCTGCGGCGAGACCCGCCCGCAGGGGTGCTGCGGCAGGCCCACCAGCTTCGCGTTCGATGGTTTCGGCCAGAGCCTCTTCCGCCATGACGTACGAGGTCTCTTTCGCGACCTTCATCGCGTCCTCGATGATGCGCGGATCGGACAGCATGTAACGCAAGGTCATTTCGAGATCGCGGTGGCCGAAGAGGTCAAGCAGGACCTGCGGCGCTCCGACCACGGAAAGAGCGACCAGCCGGGCAACGGTATGCCGCCAGCGGTGCACGTGGGCCCGGTCCGTGCCGGTGAGATCGGAAAGGCCGAGGTGATCCACGGCCTGGACGAGGGATTCGGTGAGATTGAGCAGCCGTTTACCGAGCTTGTCACCGTCGCCGAGAATGACCCAGAGGTGGGTCTGTCCGGCCGCGCGAACGTAGTGGCAGATCTTTTGCTGCACTTCGATCGCCCGCACGGCGGCCGGATGCAAAGGCCAGTCTCGCTCCTTACCGCCGATCTGGTCGATCAGCTTGAAGGTGACGGAGTGGAGACGGTTGTCCGCCCCCTGTTTTTCGGTGTCTTGAGCTGCCTCGAGCTCGCTCGCACGAGCTCCGGTGCAGAAGTCGATCATCCCAAAGTTCATGGCCTGGAGGGTGCTGACCATGCGGTTGATGTCGCTGGCGTTGCGTGGCGGCCACACGTTCGAAACCCCGTCTCTGCGGGCGATCTCGAAGGGAAGGTGCGTGATTGGCCTGCCAGCTGCATCAACCCATCGAACGCGCTCAATGGCAGTGCCACGCAACGCGATGACAGAAGGATGGGAGGTCGAGCGCCCGCGCGCCGCCTCGTTGGCAGTGATTTCGCGCAGTTCGGCCCAAAGCGGGATGAGCTGATCAGCCAGGTTTGCATGGACCCAGAGCGCGCGGCGGATGAATTCGGTCACGAACGTGTCTGAAAACGGCTGCCAGTTGCGCTGCTCGGTCTTCTCCACAGGTGCAGGCGCAGGCCGGCCATGCCGGTTGCGCTCGATCGTCGGCTCATTGACTTCGCTCGGGGACGCGCCGTCAGCATAAAGCCGCGGCCAGTCAGAAATGCGGCCGCGCGTCCCGGCGTCAACAAGAATGCGGAGGAGAGCGCGCAGACCGTCTCGGCCGCTCTTTGTCGGCGCCAAGGCAGGAAAAACGTCCTGGAGGATATTGGTGATGGTGAAACCACCAAAAACCGAGCCATCTTCCGTCGGCATGTTGTTGAATTGCCACTCGGCAAGGCGTAGCAGCAGATTGGCGGCGTCGATCCAAGGGACCGGCTTATATTTCCTGACGCCGGTATCGGTCATCCTGGGAAGCCAAAGTGCCAGGAGAGCGCGGCGGATTGACTCGTCGCGCCGCTCGGCGGCTTCCGGATCGGCCGGTACGCCTGCGATGGATGGTTTGACCGTCCGCTTTGACAGCCGGCTCACGGTCGTAGGTGGCACCCAATCCTCCGGGACGATGAGCTCTTCGTCTCCGAGCCGAGAGCCCTCGAAGATTTCGTACTCGCGCATTTCTTCCCACGGCTTTGCCGCGAGCTCGGAGTAGTTTCCGAGCGTCGGAAGGGTCTTGTTACGCCATTCGAAGGCGCGCTCCGCAGGATCAATAGATCGGATACGTGTCATGCGCTCTCACCTCTCCCGTCTGAAGCTTGTGAGACCATTCCTGGATGGCGGCCCCGACCTCGGCTTGATCGAAGCCCTTGAGCGTCTCCTCGATCGATGCGAGTTCGTCTTCCAGGCTGGATCCGCTCCACGCGGCGAAGGGGATCGTGCGCTGGATGTGGATCAGTTCGGCGCAGGCACGGGCGAGGGGACCGAGGCTTTCCTTGAACACGACACCGTGCTGGCAGCCGGTGCATCGTTGCACGCGGCAGAGAGCGCCGGCCTTGTGATCGGGTGCGACCTGGCGCGGCGGATTTGTGGGATCGAGGCATCCGAGACCGAGCCGGGTCCGCTGTCTGAAATCCTGAAGCCGCCGCTCCTGTTCACTGGTGATCGTCCCGTTGGCGACCAGGATTCGCAGGCGTGTGGGATCGACGACGCCCCCGGTTGAGATTTCAGCAAAGATGGCATTCTGGACCGTTCGGACCTGTTTCTCGCTGAACTCACGATACCGCCTGGACTTTAGGTAGTGCCTCAGCGTCCGAATGTTGCTGTGCTGGCTGGCCAGCTGGGTAAGCAAGACGTGATAGCCGGACTGGACGTAGGCGAACCCGATCCACGCGTCGCGGGCATCGGACGTCGCGATCTTTTCGAGTGAAGGATAGCGCTGGGTGAGCCCGTGGGTAGCGACGACATTGCGGGCTACCACACCAAGATGACTGGAGTCCGCATGATCAAATGCCGACACCTCGCCGATCTTGTTGACGGTGTGATAAAGCCACGGGCTGCGCACCAACGCCCCAAGCTCGGCAATTTTTCCGGACTTTGCGAGCGTAGGAGAGAGGGCATAGTCCTTGCGAGCCAGTTCCAGCCGGTGGCGGACAGTGGCGCGAAGGACCTTGGTGCGTTTGATCATTTCGCGAACGATCTGGTACGGGTGCCACTCAGGCTCTGTCATCGACAGCGTGAACTGATGCCGGTCTGCGCGCGCTTTGAATGCGTGGATGACCGCAAACTGCTCGCTGTGCGGATGGGCCTGACACCAGGCGTCATCTTCACTCACGTCCAGCCCGAGCGCGGTCGAAAGATTCCAGCCTGTCCCGAGCAGGAACAGCCAGAGAAAGACAGCAGTGTCCTGGCAGCTCGGGTAGAACCAGCGCAAGGCTCCTACGACGCCTTCTCGACCTCGTTCCCTCATGCCCGGTGCGAGATAGTCGGGGCCCAGACGGTCCGGTTGAACCATGCCCCAATAAGCGCCAACGTCCTTCAACTCTTGTTTGTCGAGAAGGCGCTGTTGTGTCAGCTCCTTCATGATCCAGGCTCTGTTTTCTGGAACAGTCCATTGGGCGGAAACGCGCGTGTCACCGCGGGGATCTCGTCCCGCCGCGGCTAGTAGCTCGCCCTCTTTGAACATCCGCTTGATGCAGCGAGCTTCATGCTTGAAGGCATTGTAGAGGTGCCGAACCGCCTGCTTGTCAACCGGCTCCGCCACAGACACTTTGTCAGCTGTACGTGCAGGCCAAAACAACTGAGGCAAGCCGCGAAACCGGCGCAAGGCATCAAGAACTGTCTTTGCGCGTCGATAATCGAGCGAACTACTGGTCGCGATCCATTCCAACATCATGGGACCATGTGCGTCCGTGACGTCCGCGATACTGGTGACCGCCGTACCATGCTTGACCTCAACCGCGTCAAAGAACCGAAAAATCCCGCGGAAGACATGTCTCATCTGCCTCGATGCTCCAGGCTCTAGCCGCTCTCTCCCAACAAGCTCGGCGATTTCCAAGGCAAACAATGGTCGCCCGTTAAAATCTCCAGTCCACATGCGCTTTGCATTTCCCGGAACGTTTTCGAGCTTTCCACCGATCGAGAATTCGCTCAAATCGACGTCATATACGACGCCGCTGTGAGCTTTGATGGTCAGCTTTAGCGCTGCGGCATTGAAGGGGACGACATTCATTTGGATCGGCTCTCCTCGTCACCTGCCAGAAAGCGGTGCCAGCCGTTGGCCATCTCCGCGAGATCGATGGCGGTGGCGAGCCATTTCAGGTAGATTTGAGTAGTAACTTTGTCGACGTGACCGTACTGCCGCTTCAGCATTTTCAACCACTCAGTGCCGCGGTTGTGAACCCAGTTCACTCCCATACCTGCCGGTGTTGACTTGTATGCGCGCGCTTCGGCATCGAGGGCGTAAAGAATAAAGAAGCAGGCGAAGGCGTGACGTCCCTTACGCGGTGACCAAACTTTCGGACGGGGAGTAACCTTGGCGAAGCAGTCGCCGATCGTATGCCGGCGGATCGGGATGCCGATGAAACCCGGCGCATCAGATACGAACAGGTTGTCGGTGCGCTTTCCGTCCCGCTTGTAGAGGCCAAAAATGTACTTATTGCGCGGCCCGTCGATCCAAGTACGTATTTCCCTGGCAAGTTCGATGGGCACGCGGATGGTCCTGTGGCGCCCGCCCTTGGTGCCGCGCGAGAGCAACACCGGCACGAAGACGTCGCCAGCGAAGGCTGCGTCATCAATTTTCTCAACGGATGGCCAATCTGCGAGGGGAAAGGCCTCTGCCTCGCCGAGTCGTACTCCGGTCTCGAGCATAAAACGGCAAACGAGATACTTTGCGTAACCGCGGCGTCGTCGCACGGCCGCTAGCCAGTCGCGCACTTCGACAGGCTGGGGAAGCCTGAATGCGTCGATTTGGCTTTCTCCCAGCGGCTCCTTCAAACGAGCAGGCCGGACGGTCACAGTGCGCATACGGCCCGCGATCCGCTTTTGCTGAACCGTGAAATTGACTTTGAACTCGCCCCGCAAACCTCGATGTGCAGCCCAGGTCAGGAAGTAGGTTGCGTCGTCCGCCCTTCCATTGGAGGTGCTGCGTGCGAGGGGCTCTCCGGCAGCCGACCAGGTCCCAGTGTCCTGATCGTCCTGGTAAGCAAGTATGTGGTCGTAAGTGGCTTTCTCCCACTTGAGGCTCTTCGACTCGCACCAGCGGATCCAGTTGCCGAGATTTTCCGCGATTGTCTTGAGCGTGCGAGATCTCGGCTCCAGAAAGGAGCTGGAGGGCCGCCAGTCCAATTCGGCGCGCTCGCGAAGATAGCGATTGTATTCCCGGCAATAACGCTGACGGTTGTCAAAGATCACCGGCACATGGGCCACGGACGCGAAGCCGAGTTTCGCGATCCTGTCAGCGTTGGGTTGGAAAACCTTGACCACGAATTCTTTGGACCAAGCTCGATCGTTCGCCGGGAGGACTCCCGCCGTCTGATTTTCTGTCTGTGCTTTGGAAAGACTAGTCTTCCGCTCGCTTGTCGAAATCAGGTCTCAGCGAGGAGGGTGGACACTATGCTTCTCTTAGTCTCATGAGTCGACCGGTCCTGAGGACAAGGTTCGCGCTAGATCTCTCGCGGTCGAAGCCGACAGGGCGGACTGGTCCATTAGATTGACGCGATGGCGCGCCCTGCTGGGAGACGAATCCATCTGTTTGACTCCGATGCAGTTTGTCTCGCCGAGAAGGATCATCGGGGCGGGCTCGCCGATCAAGGGGGGCGAATTTTCGGTCGAATCCTTGCAGAGATACTTTCCTTCTGCGGGCGAAGGATTCATGAGAACCGGTTTCTAGCGGGCGAACTTTAAGTGCTGTTCCTGGCCCTAATGCCAGTCAAAAAGACAATAATTTCCTCCTGAAGCTGTGCACAACCTGCTTTGCATGCATTCGCGTTTTGCGAACCAGGCTACGTAGGCACCGGCTAAGGCGCCAAGTTCACGAGCTGCACCGGCCGTTCGGTTAGTCGCAGGCCGAGGTTAGGTCTTTGAGGCTTCTTCTGGGGACTGTCCGCCGCACGATTCTAGCGTCGACAAGAGACCGTCCTTATGCTGCCCCGCTACAACTCCAGCATCATCTGAAGATTCTCTGAGCCTGGTTTGGAGGGCACCGGCTTGCCTCGTGCTTGGCGCAGCGCCTCACCAACCAACTGCCGCGATAATAAGGCAGACTTCGGTGCTGCAGATTGTTCGGAGCGCTGTGTACGCTGGCGCGTGCTGGCGGCGAGAGCATCCTTGTTCATCGCATCGGCCTCGGGATGAGAGGTTGAATCTCCTCGGCGGCACGCACCGCGGGTTCAACGGACTTCGTCCATCCTAGCTCGCGGGCGATTTCGAGTACCAAATTTAGATCGCCGCCGGAGGCGGCGTAGTCCTTGAGCGTTTTCATGGCCGGCTCGTCGCCGAGCTTGGTACGGTAGCGCAGCATGTCGACGACGGTGCGGGCCGGACTTGTGATCCTCGCTGGCACGCCCGCGATCTCTACAGTATCGACGCCGATGCTGCGGGCGGCTTCGCTCCAATGCACCAGTCTGACGGGATCGCGCGCCGCGCCGACCACCTTCATGGTCTTATTCCCGACGGCGTAGAAGATCGCGTCGGGATTTTCGTCCGAAAGACGGTGATACAGAGCGGCCGAACTCAAGCATACGACACCACCGGGATTGAGGAGAGTTGTCGCCGCGAAGCCGGCGCCTTCGGGCAAATCGGCATTTGGAGCCATGTAGATACCGCGGGCATAGAGGACAGCCGATCCGGCCTTTACGGCTCTGGCTAGGGTTTGCGGATGCACGCCGGCAGCGACGATGTCGGACCGCACGCGCAGTCGATTGCCGCTTAGCAGGCCAGCAAGGATTTCGGCGGGGGAATTTGAAGGCTCTTCGCGGTTCTGAGGCATGAGGCCGTGTGACTTTGGACAAGAAAATATCATGTTATCTTGCGGAAAATCACAATGAGCGGTTGGTGTTGTCACCCCGGCTCTAGGCCCTGGCCCCGGAAAGCAGCAAAAAGGCGCCCTTTGGCGGGCTTTCGTGCTTTCGGGGACCGATCGCGGGCTATCTATCCAAAAACGCGGACTTCATCACCGAGTCTAAGAGGAGGACCCATTCGTGATCGTACCCTCGCTCGCACGAACCCGATTTGTCGCCCCGGTCGCCTCCTCCGGCTCGGGGCGAAACAACCGCCGCTATCGCAGCAGCAATGAGTGCGAAATACCATGTCGCCGCGCCGTCGCGGTCACTGGGCGAGGTGCCTGTAAGCTCTCCAGGACGATCTTAACCTTCTCATCCTCAGACCAACGTCGTCGCCGACCCGTCTCAATCACTTCGAGCCGTCCGACTTGGGTGCTGACCTTATTACTGTCCAGAAGGACATTCCCAACATCGCGCGTCACCTGGCAAGGCGGCCGTCCATTGCGCACATTTCTCCAGTCGTTTAACACTTAGACCTCAATGGCAATATCCTGCGAAAATTGGCGAATAGCTTTCTGAGAGCATTCTTTCGATTCCAATTTCAAGAGAATCGGGCGGCACATCGATGAAACAATCGCCATCGCGATCGTATCGACGGCAGGACAGGATCTGAAGTTTTCCATCTATCGTTCCTCGCACAACGCGTACAGCGGCAGCTTTACGCTTCCGCGGGGTGAGTTTGCCTTTGCCGTGCCCAGTGCAAGCCGTGGTAAGCCAGCCCTCGCAGGTATAGAGGCGCCCCTCAAAGCCACAGACTTCGCACGTCCGCGCGGATTCGACATATGCCCATTCTATTGTGCGTTCGACCGCAGCCCGCACACGTGCCGACAACATGCCTTCCCAAAAGATGTTTAGAACGCCGGCTCTCTGCCTGATCAGCATTATTTTGAGCGTGTTGCCTTGGTCCGTTTTGAGAGCGTCTCTAATCTCTCTGCAGGCTTCGTGAATGATGGCCTTCCATCCCCCGCCGCACTCCGGCAAGCCGCGAGGCGGGTCAAACAATTCGGGGTACGAAGTCGCGATGTCAGCCCTCCAGTCATCACGCCCTCCGTTTTCCAGGCGCGGATCAATTACCGTACAACATATGGGCAGCCGCGCTTCATTTCCCATTTTCAATCTCAATTACCAAGTTCGGGTTGAATCTGCCGCCTTCCACTGGATTGCAAATCACGCGAGTCCGACCAAACTGATCGTCAAAGGGCGCGTGAACATGACCACATATCCAGAGGTCTGGTTGGATCCGCTCTGGCAAGTTCCGCAGGACATCGGACACATAGAATGCAGGAGCCCACCAAGGTGTCCCGCGTTTCTTGTAGGCATCGACGCAATCAGCGAGCGGAGGATGGTGTGTTACGACGACAGTCGGACCATCGTGACTAGAAGTGAGTGCGTCAGCTAGGATCGCCTTCTCACGAGCATGCTCCGCAACGGCATCGTACGGGCTCCAAGCTCCTCTTTCTGTTCTGATCGCTCCATACTCGCGCGGGCCGATCTTGATGTGGCTTGCCGCGGCACGGGCACGCGCCTCCCACTCCAGATCGTTCGCAACGTCAACCCAGCGGCCGGCTTGAGCCCAATCACTCCAGAGCGTCAGCCCGATGAAGCGCACCCGCTCGATTTCATGAACAGGATTGTCCGCGCTCAGGATGGTGACGATCTCTCCGCGCGTTTGTGCGTTCTGACGGTCTGCCTCTTGGTTCATGAGTCTGAGAACATCGGAAATGGTGGATCGGTCCCGGCCGGCGACATATAGATCGTGGTTTCCCGGGACCATGATCGCGGGCTTTCCGCGCGCAAGATCGACGACGCTCTGAACAGCGTTCTCCGGTTGTCCCTCCCAAATGTCGCCGGCACAGATCAGCAGATCGAAGGATTCGTTCAGAGGTGCTACCTGGTCGAGGCCGCGTCGTTCCAGGTGGATGTCTGAGACCGCGAGTACTTTCATTAGACCGCCAAGAGCCGGGAACAAGCTTGACGACGCCATGCACAAATGAAGGATTCGAGCACGCGTCTTCACGAATCGTTGTCAAGCATACTTGACATATGATCGCAAATTCAGCCGCGTGTCAAATTCCTCTTACCGCCGCGGGTCAATGCCGCCTCGTAATCAAAACAAGCAGTTCGACGCACAGCAAGCCAAAGAAATTGGTGAGCGTGTCAAAATAGTTATGGGAAACGAAACGGTTAGCGGCTTTGCCAAGCGACTTGGTGTGTCCCGACAATGGCTTTATGACATCCTGAATGGGCGCGTGGCTCGCGAAGCATCTGTTGCGACGATGTCAAGTATAAGCGACACTTTAGGCTATAGTCTGGAGTGGCTTGTGACGGGGAAAGGGATGCCGAATGATCTGTGGACCGAGAAGACGGCACTTATCAGTAGAGTGATGCCCGAGTTAGCGGGGCGCGGCACGATCAAACTAGTGAGGATTGACGGCGATTTTGCCCTGGTGCCGAACTCGTTCTTGCGCGGATTTGAGGCCAACATCCCGGACTTGGTAGTCATGGGCGGCGAAAAAGTCGATTTGGGTCCACTGGTTGGGCATTCCGATGAGATTCTCGTGGATCTGAAAGATCATAAACTCGTCAATGGCTGCCTCTTCCTGGTTCAGATGGAGAACCGCCTTTCGGCGTGTCGAGCGATTAAGTCCCGATCGGTATGGCATCTGAGCCCGACCGAAAGCATAAGTCCCGAAACGCTCGTTGAGGATCAGCGTGTATTGGGACGAATTCGACTCATTTGGAAGCGGGTCTGAAAACAGGCTTGGTCGACCCATCCCCCCCAAGGCCTCGCTGGCCTGGGCGGGGGTGTTCTCTCTAGGGCTTAAGTATCAAGAGCCGGCCGATGCTACAAAGGATTAGCTTGCCCAATCTTCGCCCGCCAGTTGTAATTGGTCGATTCTTCCCAACGGCACTGGCAGAAGATTGCTCTGGTGCCCCTGACTGCATCCGGGGCGCGCCCGTGCGAGCTTCTTTGACGGTCCAATCGTCAACTCACCGTAGGCGTTCACCGTGCACCACTGCGCTCCTGATGCGGACTAAGTGATGAAGGTTCTTTCGGTAAAATAGATGAAAGCGCCAATCAAAAAGACTGTGAACGAAACTCAGCGTGTCTTTAACTCCCTGTGTGAGAAAGGCGGAGGGGTTCGCGGAGGACCGGCTCGCGGCAGGGTACTGCAGCTCCTCTGCGATAGTGGAAAGTCGTTGAACGAACTCGCAACGAAGGAAATGAGCGAGCATTTGGCGACTTTCCCAGGTGCCAATCCATGGCATGTTTGTTTCGCAGTTGGGCTTTCGTGGGGACATCTCGCGAAACTTGACTTGGCCTTTACGGAGGCAGTCGTAAATCTGCTTGCCAGCTGGAATGCTGCGGATCTGCACCGTGCCCAATCCTTCCACTTGGAGCGTGGTCCTGAGCCAATAAGGCAATCTCTTACAGGCGCGCACCTCCTTTTTGGAAAGGTAACGCTTCCAGAAGGGCTGCCATCGACCTTGAAACAGCTTGAACGCGCCCAAGAGCGGTGGCTGAGCCCCGTTCTCAATCCCACAGAGCGTCCTCCGTATATTGGCGCGTGGAATGGGACAGCAATGTTCATGACCGCATTATTCGCGAACCCTGCTCTTGCTGCCACGCATGTTAGCCCGCCGCCGATGTTGCCTCCGGGCGGCCCGATCCATGCCGGTTTGACGCTGTTGCATCAAGCGGGCGTGATAAGTCGCCCGGCTGCGGGGAGTGAGCTTGATGACGCAGCTTTCGAACCGGGAGCGATTTATGAAAACAATGGATTATTCGCTGAGCTTTGCAAGCAGAGGAGCGACTGGAGTCTGATCGACGTCCACTCCGGCGTCTACCTACTGGGGACCCGTCACCCGCATTCGGATAAATGGGTGTGAACCCTAGGTACTAAGGCGCGCTTCCGCATAGCAGATGCGTTTTCTTTCTCGTTACTTTCACCCAATAAATCCATGCGGAATTCTGATCTGCCCGCCGGGCAGCGATCTTCGGGGCAGGAAATGAATGATGGCGCGATCGGGACCTCAGGCCCATCCCTTCCGGAGGTGGGCAGCTTCATTTCTGTCCGAGGGAAGACCTGGATTGTTGAAGGGACCACAAAGACTGGACCAGTCCAAACGCTCTCTCTGATCTCATGTGAGGACGATTCCCAAGGCGAGGCAATCGAACTCGCATACGCGGCAGAACTGCAGCCGAAAATTCTCGATCTGAGCGACTGGTCGCCGTTGTTGACTAGGACATTTGAGGGGCCGCAGCGCTTGGGTGCCTACCTGCGCTCCACGGAATGGCGCACCGCGACGGCAGCCGACCGCAAGCTGTTCCAGGCCCCGTTTCGTGCTGGCATTCGGCTCGATTCCTACCAGCTGCTGCCGCTTGCTAAGGCGCTCGAACTCCCGCGCGTTAATCTCTTAATCGGTGATGACGTCGGACTTGGCAAAACTGTCGAAGCCGGTCTGATCGTTCGGGAACTGCTACTGCGGCGTCGTGTCGACACCATCGTGGTTGCTGCCCCCGCGTCCATGCTGCTGCAGTGGCAGGACGAGCTTGCGCAAAAGTTCGGTCTCGATTTCACGATCGTCGACCGGGAGCATCTCTTGGAGACGCGGCGCACCCGCGGCTTCTCTGCGAACCCCTGGAGCGTCGGCTCGCGCTTCATCGTTTCGCACAGCGTTCTCTCCGACGAGACCTATACGGGAGGTCTCCGCGACATTCTGGCACCCTTTCGGCCGGGATCGATGTTCATCCTGGACGAGGCTCATCACGCCGCGCCATCGTCAGGCGCGACTTGGGCTGTGGAAAGCCAGATGACGAAGGCCGTCCGCGAAATCGCATCCCTCTTCGAACACCGTCTGTTCCTCTCAGCGACGCCGCATAACGGCCACTCCAACTCGTTCGCGACATTGCTGGAGATACTCGATCCTCAGCGCTTCACGCGCGGCATCGAGGTCGAGGCCAAGGACCTGGAGCCGGTCATGGTGCGGCGGCTCAAGGAAGACCTTCGGCTGCTCGGCCATGCCTTCCCCGAGCGTGTCGTGGACCCCATTTCGATTTCCGGGTTACCACCGGACGCCCCCGAGCTGCGGCTCGCCGTGATGCTCGACGAGTACAGCCAGTCGTCGGCAGGTGGTTCACGGGCGCGCTTCCTGTTCGCAAACCTGCAGCAGCGCCTTTTCTCCTCGATTGCGGCCTTCCACCGGACACTCACGACCCATCGGCGGAGCTTGGCCAGGAAGAGCGAGGAAATCGAGCCTGATACCGCCGAGACGACGCCGGAGCTGATTGACGACAATGATGCGATCGAGGTTGCGACCCATCACGCCAAGGGCGAATTCGGTGATTTGAAAGCGGCTATCGCACATGTCGATCGAATGCTCACCATCAGCGGCGCGGCGTGCGATCTGCCCGACGCCCGGATCGAGGCGATCCTCGATTGGATCGAGGAAGAAATGCTCGACGAGAGCCATGCGTGGCAGGATCGCCGGCTTATTCTGTTCACCGAATGGGAAGACACCCGCCGCTGGCTGGTCGAGCGCCTCAAGGAAGGTCTCCTTCAGCGCAGTCTCGGACGCGTCAACCTGGAGGGCCGGATTCTCAACTTCACGGGTCAGACCAGCCTGGACGAACGAGAGCGGATCAAGATCGCCTTTAATGCCCCGTTCGAACAGGAGCCGGTTCGAATCCTCGTCTGCACCGATGCGGCGCGCGAGGGTCTGAACCTCCAAGCCCGGTGCCATGATCTTCTCCATGTCGACCTGCCTTGGAATCCGTCGCGCCTCGAACAGCGCAATGGACGGATCGACCGCAAGCTCCAGCCAGCAAAGACGGTTACCTGCCGTTATTTCGTCTACGCGCAGCGGGAGGAGGATCGCGTTCTGGACGCGCTCGTGCGCAAGACGGAGGTGATCCGAAAGCAGCTCGGTGCCTCCGGCGAAGTGCTGCGCCAGACAATCGAGACGACGCTCGCGCGAGAGGGTATCCGTCGTGGCGATGCGGATCGGATGGCCGATAGCATCACCAACGCGAAATCCGGGCGCGTGGGCATCGCGGAACGCGAGATGGGAGACGAGGCCGACAAGCGGGTTGCCCGGCTGAAGGAGCAGGAACAGCGGCTGCAGCGAGTGCTCGATACGGCCAAGCGGCGCGTCGGTGTCGAAGGCGCCGACATCCGCCACGTCATCGAAATCGCCTTGCAGGATAGTGGGGCGGTGCTGCAGCCGGGGCGCTTCAGTGTGCCCGAAGCCGTCCTGTTAGATCCAGAAACCCCGAGCTTTGCGAAAGACCCGACCTGGGCATCGCTGTTCGACGAGCTGCGGCCCGGCCGTCCGGCAACTCCGCGAGAGCGTGCGCGTTGGCGGCGCGACACCGCGGTGCGCGGCCTCGTGTTCGAGCCGCCAGTGGTGAAGGAGGGCGAGCCGGAGCCGCAGGATGTGGTGCAACTCCATCTTGAGCATCGCCTGGTCAAGCGGCTGCTGTCGCGCTTCGTCAGCCAGGGTTTTCGCACCACTATCGGCCGCATCACAGCGATCATCTCCTCCGGCGCGCAGCCGCGCGTCGTGCTACTCGGCCGGCTCTGCCTATTCGGCCCCGGTGCGCGCCGCCTGCATGAGGAGATCATCACGGTGACCTCGGCCTGGCGCGACACAAGGCGCGACGAAGGCCCGCTGGTGCCGTTTGCCGAAGCCGGCCAGGTCACCACGATCCAGCAGCTCGACGACGCCCTGCGCCGCGGCGTATCGCCGGCCTCAGGCGTGCTCGATCGTCTGGCGCAGTGGGTCGAGCGCGATCTCGCGGACCTCCGCCCGCATGTCGAGCAGCAGGCCAGGGCGTCCGAGCAGGGCGCCGTCGCCGATCTCACCGAGAACGGGCGGCGGGAGGCCGAAGCGCTGGCCTCGCTGCTGCAACGGCAGATCGACAAAGTCCGCGAGGCCATGCGCACCAAACAGCCGCCGGAGGCGTCCGAGCAGATGGAATTGTTCGGTCCGACCGAAGAGGACATCCGCAAGCAGCACGAGCGCGAGCTGCGCCAGTTCGAAGCCGATCGCCGCTCTTGGGACAGCAAGCTGCTGCGGCTTCAGCAGGAGCTGGACAGCGAGCCCGAGAAAGTCCGCCAAGGCTACAAGGTTCAGGCGCGGAGGTTGGAGCCAGTCGGCCTTGTCTATCTCTGGCCGGCAACGAACTGAGCGCGATCATGACCTACCTTGCCCTACAGGACGAAACCTCGGAGTGGCTGAACTATCTCCAGCCCGAAGGGCTAGTCGTGGGCGCCAACGTGCTCCGCGAGACTGGCGTCACGCCGATCCGCCAGACCCCGCTCGACACCGAGGCGGCGGCGCGGGCGCTGCGTCTCGACCTCGAGACGCCGCGCGAGCAGGACCGGCTGTTCGAGTTGCACGATGCCTGGACCTTCTTTGAGCAGGTGCTCGGCTGGCCGGCGAAGTTCGTCGCCGGCAGCCCAGGTGGCCCTGGGATTGTTCGCGCGCTGAGCGTTACCGTGCCGGAGCATGAGACCCTGCTGACGCCGGATCTGGCACTCTTGTGGAACGGCGCGGCGGAGGAGGGCATCCCGGCGCAGGCGCTGGTCATGCTGCATCCCAACTTGGATGCCGACGGCCGCAACCAGTTCGTAGCAGGCGAATGGGAGGCGACACCGCACCAGCGGTTGGAGCGGCTGCTGCGCGAGAGTAATGTCGGAGTCGGCATTCTCGTAACTCGCAACAGCCTGCGGCTGATCTACGCGCCGCGCGGCGAAACCGCGGGCTGGCTGTCCTGGCCGTTGGCCGCGCTCGGCCGCGTCGAAGGCCGGCCGATGCTGGCCGGCCTCAAATTATGCCTCGGTCGCAACGCGTTCTTCACGGGAGCGCCGGAGACGCGGCTGCGCAAGCTATTGGAGGCTTCGCGCGAGGCGCAGAATGCGGTCTCCGAAAAGCTATCAGGGCAGGTGCTTGGCGCCCTCTATGAGCTGCTGCGCGGCCTGCATCGCGCCGCACCCGAGCAGATCGAGGCGATCGCGGCAAGCGATCCGCATCACCTCTACGAAGGCCTGCTCACGCTGCTGATGCGGCTGGTGTTCCTGCTGTATGCCGAGGATCGGGATCTCCTGCCATCGTCTACCGATCCGCATCTAAAGCAGCTCTGGGACAACGGCTATTCGATAAAGACGCTCTATGCGCGGTTGTTGGTCGACGAGGCGTTGAACCCCGACACGATGGATGAGCGTCGCGGCGGCTGGGGCCAGCTGCTGGCCGTGTTCCGGCTAATCCATGGGGGGCACCGTGATTGGGTCACCGGCCGCGGCGGCAAGCTATTCGATCCCAACGCATTCCCCTTCTTGGAAGGTCGTGCGAGCGGCAGCGGCATCACGGATACGAAGATCCTGCCCGTCTCGGATGGGACCATTCTGCGTATCCTCCACGGCCTCATGACCATCGAAGGCAGGGGCTTGTCGGGCGAAAGGATCCGCGAGCGGCTATCCTATCGCTCGCTCGACGTCGAATCGATCGGCTCGGTCTACGAGACCGTGATGGGTTTCACGGCCTCACCCGCGACCGAGCGCATGATCGCCTTGCGCGACGAAGACAAGCTGCCGAGCTTCATCGGCCTCGACACGGTGCTGGCACAAAAGCCAAGCGATCGACAGAAATGGTTGAAGGAGCGCAGCATCAAGCTCTCGGCCAAGCAGGCCAAGAGCGTCAAGGACGCGCGTGATATCGCCGAGCTGATCGAGGCGTTCGGATCGCTGGTGGATGAGCGCGCCTCGCCCAAGGCGGCCGCGATCGGCCCCGGCGTGCCCTATCTGCAGCCGACCGAGGAGCGCCGTCGCTCCGGATCGCACTACACGCCGCGGTCGCTCACCGAGCCGATCGTGCGCCACACGCTTGAGCCGGCCTTCGCTCGGCTCGGCCCGGCCGCCTTGCCTGAGGCGGTGCTGTCGCTGAAGGTGCTCGATCCCGCCTGCGGCTCAGGTGCCTTCCTGGTCGAATCCTGCCGCCAGATCGGGACGCGGCTGGAGCAGGCCTGGAACATGTATGGCGCGGAAAAGCCGAAGATTCCGCCGGACGAGGACGAAGCGCTGCATGCGCGGCGCCTGGTGGCGCAGAAATGCTTGTATGGCGTCGACCGTAATCCGATGGCAGTCGATCTCGCCCGTCTTTCGCTATGGCTGGCCACGCTGGCCCGTGATCATGAGTTCACTTTCCTCGACCATGCGCTGAAGGCGGGCGATAGCCTGATCGGGCTAACGCGCGCGCAGATCCAGGCCGTGCACTGGGACCCGTCCAAGCCGGGCCTGCCGTTGTTCCAGGAAACGATCGAAAAGGCCGTGAGCCGCGCGCTCGAAGGTCGTGAGGCCATTCGCAACGCGGATGATGGAGTGCGGATCACAGCGCAGGCAGCGCGCTATTCGCGGGTCGTGGAGGCGAGCCACCCTGCGAGGATTGTCGGCGATGCTGTAATTGCAGCGCACTTCTCGGCCGACAAGCCCAAGAGCCGCGAAAAAGAACGACAGGAAATCGAAAGCTGGGTCGCATCTCAACCCGTAAAATGGGATCGGCTAAGTGAAAGGGGAGCTGCCCGCTGGAAGAAAACGGGATGGCAGCCATTTCATTGGGAAATCGAATTCCCGGAAGTCTTCGCTCGCGACAACCCAGGATTCGATGCCGTCGTTGGGAATCCACCATTCTTAGGCGGCGCGCTTCTCTCTTCTGCGCAGGGAAAAGCATATCTCGGGTGGCTGGCTGCGGCATTTGCTCCATCTGATGGTAAGAGCGATCTTGTTGCCTACTTCTTCCGGCGAGCATTCGAGATGGTGCGTAACGAGGGATCGTTGGGCCTCGTCGCTACGAAGACTATTAGGCAAGGTGCAACCCGTTACACTGCCTTAGAATGTGAGCGTCATCCAGGGACCACGCACTGAGGGCTGATCTGGTCGGCTAAGAATATCTCGCGGAATGGTTTGTCGCGAGGTCACAATGTCCAAGGATAGTCGTAAGGATAGCGATAAGGATAGGCATACGTCTATCCTTGAAGACGGCGCCGACACGCTGCAGCGCATCGAGATCATCACGGGGACGGGCCGGCGTCGGCGCTGGTCGACCGACGCGAAGGCGGCGATTGTTGCGGAGAGTTTTGCGCCGGGGGCGAGCGTGTCCGCGGTGGCGCGGCGGCACGATATCAGTCCAAGCCTGTTGTTTCTCTGGCGTCGCCAGGCAACGCAGGCGCAAGTCGCGGGCGCGGGGACAGAGGCATGCTACCTGGCTTTGTGCCGGCCGCGATCATCGGCTGCGGGAGCAAATTGCCGAGTGGGGAGCAGGCGGCGATCGAGATCGAGGTCGGCGCGGTTCGGATCCGTGTCAGGGGGACAATCGACCGGCGGGCACTGTGCGAGGTGCTGGCGGCAGTCGGGGCGATTGGTCGATGATCGGGCTTCGATCTGGGTTGTCGATCTGGATTGCGACGCAGCCGGTCGATTTCCGCCGCGGCATGGACTCGTTGGCGATGCTGGTGAGCGAGGCCTTTGGAGCCGATCCGTTCGACGGCGGACTTTATGTCTTCCGCTCCAAGCGCCGAGATCGCGTGAAGATCCTGACCTGGGATGGGAGCGGCCTTGTCCTTTACTACAAAAGAATCGAGGGACAGTTCACCTGGCCGCCGATCAAGGGAGGCGTCATGCCGCTATCTCATGCTCAGCTCTCGGTGCTGCTCGATGGCTCGGACTGGAAGCGTCTGCCGATGCGAGTTGTGGATCAGCCAGCACGAGCTGGTTGATCCTTATTAGAAGTCGTTCGTCACTCATGCGGAGTTGTTGTAGAAACACTCTGCATGAGTGATTTGCCTTTCGATCCAGCATTGCTCCGTCAAACCGTGATAGTGCTATCGTCACGGCTTGCGGCGTTGTCGGCGGAATGCAGCTCGCTTTCGGCCGAGCGTGATGCGGCAATCGCCCAACGCGACGCTGCGATCCAGGAGAACGACAAGCTCCTGATGATCCTGTCCCAGTACAAGCGCACGATCTTCGGTCCCCGCTCCGAGACACTGGATCTCGGACAGCTGTCTCTCTTCACCATCACGGCACAGGCGGTTCGTGCCGCCGCCAACGACGACGTGACCGGAGGCAGGCTGCCCGACGGAGCGGAGGACCGTGGAAAGCGACCGGCGCGACGCAACCGTGGGAAGCTTCCGGAGCATTTGCCGCGCATCGATGTCGTGATCGATATGGAGAGCCAGATCTGCCCCTGCTGCGGCGAGCAGCTGCACAAGATCGGGGAGACCGTCAAGGAAGCCTTCGACGTCATTCCGATGCAGTACCGGGTCAAGCGCATTGTGCGCCCGCGGTACGGCTGCCGGGGATGCCGCCAGGGTGTCCTGCAGGCACCCGCGCCGGCCCAGGCGATCGACGGTGGGATGGTGACGGAAGCGTTGCTGGCCCACATCGCGGTGATGAAATACGGGTACCAGCTGCCGCTGTATCGCCAGGAACAGATGTTTGCCGCCCAAGGCATCACGCTCGACCGGCAAACGCTGGCCTCGTGGATGGGCCGCGCCGCCTGGTGGCTGAAGCCGCTTCACACGTTGTTGCGCGACACAGTGATGTCCTACCCGCGGCTGTTTGCCGACGAGACGCCGCTGCCGGTTCTCGATCCCGGCCGTGGCCGGACTAAAGTCTGCCAGTTCTGGGCGATCGCCACCGATGACCGTCCGTGGGGTGGCCCGGCGCCGCCGGCGGTGGTCTACATGTTTGCCGAGGATCGCAAGGCGATCCGCGCCAAGCAGCTGTTCGGGGACTACCACGGCATCCTGCAGGTCGACGGCTATGCCGCCTACAAGGGCCTGATCAAGAACGGCGGCCATCTGGTGCAGCTCGCGTTCTGCTTTGCGCATGCGCGGCGGAAGTTCTGGGACGTTCACGTCGCGACGAAGTCGCCGATTGCCGCGGAAGCGCTGCAACGGATCGCGATGTTCTACGCCATTGAGGATCGCATCCGCGGTCTGCCAGCGGCGCATCGGGCTGCGGTGCGGCAAACCGACACCAAGCCGCTGATCGAGGACTTCAAACCCTGGCTCGAAGCGCGACTGCTGGAAGTCTCGAAGAAGTCCGGTCTGGGCAAAGCCATCCGCTACACCCTCAACCATTGGGACGGCCTGACGCGCTTCATCGATGACGGACGCATCGAAATAGACAGCAATACGGTCGAGCGCAGCATCAAGCCGATAGGCCTGGGAAAGAAGAACTACTTGTTCGCCGGCAATGAAGGCGGCGGCGAGACATGGGCCATTCTCGCCTCGCTCATCAACTCGGCAAAGCTGCAAGACATCGACCCGCGGCACTATCTGACCGATGTTCTCGAGCGCATCGTCTCTGGACGCACCAAGATCAATCAGCTGAACACGCTGCTGCCGTGGAATTGGAAGGCCGAACGCGACGGTTCGGAGGCAAAGCTCGCCGCTTGATCAGTTCGACGGCAAGGCGTCAGGAACTTCCTGCGCATCGCTGGCGTCGTCGTAGATCTCTTCGCGGATCACGCGCAGCGTCACCTCGTGCAGATACACTTGCAGCGCACCATCCAGCTCGGTGAACTCCGGCAGCAGGACTCGATCGACGAAGCCTCGTGATGCACGGACCATCACCGTGTTGCGTCGCTGCCGGTGATAACGAAACGGCCGCAGCCCATATCGGCGGCAAAGCGCCAGAAAAAGATGCCGAGACCATTGGTCGGGAAGTGAGAATTGCTGTTCGATCGCTGGATCGTGGCGAGCGAGTTCCTCGACCCTAGCTCGCACCCGCTGCAGCGCGGCTTCCGCCGCAAGGCGCTCACCAGCAGTTCCGGCACCTGCGAACAAGGCCTCGATCTTCCGAAGCTTCTCGCGCAGCTGCGACTCGCTGGTCATTCTGATCTCGTTACCCGCTCCGAACCAGGGTCACCCCATCACCGCGCGCCGGCGGCGTCAATCATCCCGACCGCGCTATCCAAAGCATTCCGCGCAAGTCAAGCCCGGGCACCGGTGATACTATCGTGACGCTCACCTTAGAATGTATCCAAGGCATGGGAGGGAGAATATACCGGGCGACGCGTCGACTTAAATGGCTTGGCGAAGCTGCAGTAATTGTTGCAGTTGTGCATATAGTCAAAGGTCAAGCTCGTCGATGCATCTTGGATGACGTAGAGGTTGCGGAAATTACCTCCTTTCTGATGCCGTTCGGTCCCAACTCGCGCCCGAATGTGTTGGCTGCGAACTTCGATAAAATATTTAGTGGTGTTAACCCGAATGGTGAAGGGTTCGTTTTCAGCAGGGCGGACGCGAGCAAGCTCATCGCATCATCTGCGGCCTACTCTAAATATTTGCGGCCTTATCTCGGTAGTAATGACTTGAATGGCGATCCGCATGCCGGGCCAACTCGGCTGATCGCTGATGTGGGTAATCTGGAAGAAGAAGAGTTGCGTTTGCTACCAGAGTTGTACAACCATCTAAGAGATACTGTTTTCCCCGCTAGACAAGGCAGCAGCGAGGCTCGGCTTCGCGATCGGTGGTGGGCATTTTCGCGGCCGGCCGCAGAGCTTCAGCAGCACATCGTGAGGTACAACAGAGTTTTGGTGATGGGCCGCCATGCAACTCATCACACGCTAGCCTTCCAGCCTTCAACAATCGTGTTTTCAGACGCGGTCTCCGTCTTTCTTACGGAGGAGTTCAGCAGTTTTGCGGTTCTTCAATCTCGTGTTCACGAGGTTTGGGCGAAATTTTTGGGCTCGTCGATCAAAGATGATCCGAGGTACATCCCTGAGGATTGCTTCGAGACCTTCCCTTTTCCGCCCAACTATGAATCCGATGTCCCCCTTCAAGCGGTCGGCCGAACCTACCACGATCATCGCGCCGCGCTGATGGTCGAGACAAACAAAGGTATGACCACGACCTACAATCATTTCCACGATGTGGACGACCACCGCCCGGCCATTCAGGCCTTGCGCGATCTCCACGACGAGATGGATCGTGCTGTGCTCCGTGCCTATGGCTGGGAAGATCTCGCCGGAGAATTGCGTCCTGAGTTCCTTACCAACGAGACGGAAAGCGACCACACCTATCAAGGTCGCTATTTCTGGCGGGCGGAGGCGCGTGACCGCGTGCTCGCGCGTCTGCTTGCGTTCAACGCCGAGCGGCATACGGAGGAGGTTGCGGCAGGCCGAGCGCCAGCCGCGCGAGAACGGGCTCACGACGCGGAACAAGAGGGCGCCGGGCCGCTGTTCGATCGCGATTGAGCGGGCAGGCTGGCTAAACCGCCGATTGCCATCAGCGACCGGGATGATATGGCTTGCAGGTCCAAGCCGTTACTTGAGACTTGGGGGGACACATGACCTCAGCGGAGCCGATGCCGCCACAGGATGGGCTGACCGACCGGCTTTCCGGTCTACCGAAGCCGGCGACGCCGGTGGCGGTGCGCGAGCGTTTGCTCGACCTGCTGCGCCGCGACCTGGTCGGGCCGCATCCCGATCTCGACCCTGACCTCGCGCGCGAGGTGCTTGCCGGGGTCGCGCCCTCCACCTGGTACCTTACTGGCTTCCTCGGACCGAAGCGCGACACCGGCACGGCATGGGGCGCGACGACTGCGGATGACGAGATCGCGGCGGAAAACAAGGCCGAGGATCTGATCGACGCGCAGCGGGCCAGCGAGAGCCTGTCGGAAGTCGCGCAAGGTAAGGGCGATGCGCCGGACGAGGGCAATCCGGAGCCGCCGCCGATGCGCTCGTTCCAGCCATCGTCGATCGGGCTCACCGTGCTGCTGCCGCGTGACGCGACGGAATTACAGGCGCGGGTGAGCTGGGGTGACTACGTCACCGAGCCGCGGCTCGACGACGCAGTGTTTCTTGAAGCTGCGCGCGCGGATGCCGAGGCGCGCGGTGATCTTCCGAAGACGCCGAAATGGGACTCGCTGGATTGGCGCCGGATCCCGCGTGAGGAAACCATTCCGATCAAGATTCGGATCGGCGATGTGCCGCAGCGGATCATCGTTCAAAACAGCGCCTCGCCGATGGCGCCGGGTGGCGGCCTCGAGCTCGTCGTGTCAGCGCGGCCGATCGACACCGCCGATATCGACGGGATCAAGCGCGAGCTGCTGGCGGTCTCCGTGTTCCTAGTCAATGCCCGGCCGCTACCGATGCGCTTTCGTGATGTCGCGTTCTGCTTCCAGGCCCGACTGCAGCTCGATGTTGCTGGCGGATTCGAGCGCCGCGACGACCGCGCCTCCTATGACTCCGACGAGTTCGACGAGCGGCTGGCCGACCTGCATTATCACAACGTCTGCAGCTACGCCATCGGTCACAACACCTCCGGCGACTGGATCGTGCCTAACGGCGAACAGCGCGTGACCACCGTCTTCACCAATCCGCTGCCGATGCAGGAGGTCGAAAAGCTCGGCGCCGACATCGACATCGGCGGTGTCGAGCGCAGCATGGCCGCGCTCGCCGAGGCTGCGCAGGATGCCGGCACGCTGAAGGCGGCGCTGTCGGGTCTTCCGACGGAATACGAGGACTGGGCGAAGAAGCAGGCGGCGTTCGTGCCG
The DNA here is from genome assembly GCF_045571415.1 of Bradyrhizobium sp. LMG 9283. Classification (NCBI taxonomy): domain Bacteria; kingdom Pseudomonadati; phylum Pseudomonadota; class Alphaproteobacteria; order Hyphomicrobiales; family Nitrobacteraceae; genus Bradyrhizobium; species Bradyrhizobium sp. LMG 9283. The sequence continues at coordinate 4,873,329 of NZ_CP120691.1, read as the reverse complement.
GGCATCGATGGCAAACGCCGCCGCGAGGTCGCGGAGAAATGCCTCGAGGACATCGCGACCGCCGGTAAGCGCATCGAATCCGGGCTTGCGCGGCTAATTGCCGATCCGTACAGCCGCGAAGCCTTCGGCATCATGAACCGGGTTATGGAGCGCGCCAACCGACAGCGCGGTGCGGCGACCAACAAGAAGCCGCCCGAGCAGCAGAAGGCGCCGACATGGCGCTTGTTCCAGCTTGCCTTTATCTTGCTCAACCTCGACGGCTTGGTCGATCCCAGTCACTCCGACCGGCCGATCGTCGATCTCTTGTTCTTTCCAACAGGCGGCGGCAAGACCGAGGCCTATCTTGGCCTCGCGGCGCTCGCAATCGCGCGCCGGCGGCTCAACAATCCCGGCTTGCAAGGCGCTGGGTTGTCGGTGGTGATGCGCTACACGTTGCGCCTGCTGACGCTCGATCAGCTGCAGCGCGCGGCCGGTCTGGTTTGTGCCCTTGAACTGGAGCGCAAGGAGAAGAAGCGTCTTGGCGACTGGCCAATCGAGATCGGACTGTGGGTCGGCGGCGGAGCCACGCCAAATAATCTCGGCGATGCCAAGAACCGGAAGGAAGGCACCGCCATCTACTGGCTAGAGCAGTACAAGAAGAAGAAGGGCCCGGCGCCGGCGCCGCTGAAGAACTGCCCGTGGTGCGGCGGTAAGCTGGAGGACAATGCGTTCTCGCTGCATCCCACGGCGGCGAACCCGCAACGGCTCGACTTGCGCTGCTACGAGATCGACTGTCCCTTCTCAGGCAGTGATAGGCTGCCGATCGTGGTCGTCGACGAGGAGATCTACCGACGGCTTCCGGCCTTTATGATCGCAACCGTCGACAAATTCGCCAATGTGCCATGGGAGGGCCGGGCAGGCGCCTTCTTCGGCCATGTCGAGCGTAGCGACGCGAGCGGCTTCTACGGCGCCGCGGTGCCGGGCGGCACGCGGCTTCCGGCCGAGCTGCGGCCGATCGACCTCATTATCCAGGACGAGCTGCATCTTATCTCCGGGCCGCTCGGCACCGTTGCCGCGCTCTACGAGACCGCATTCGACCTTTTGGCCGCGCGCAATATCAATGGCGCATGGCGGGGACCGAAGATCGTCGCCTCGACGGCGACCGTGCGCCGCGCCGAGACGCAGATACGCAATCTGTTCGGCCGCGACCGCACTGCGATCTTTCCGCCGCCGGGAGTCAGCCGCGACGATTCGTTCTTTGCCGAAGTAGATCGCAAGACGCCATCGCGGCTCTATCTCGGTGTCGCATCACCGGGCCGCGGGCCGAAGTTGGTGTTCCTGCGCGCACTGCAGACGCTGCTGTCGGGCGCAGCCGCGCTGTCGAGCGGCGGCAAAGATGATCCGGCCGATCCCTATCTGACCGCGCTGTGCTATTTCAACGCGTTGCGCGAGCTCGGCGGTGCGCGCCGCATCGTGGATGACGAGGTGCGCGCACATCTAACCAATTACGGCCGTCTGCGCACCCGTCGCGCGCCGTCGGGTGCGCCGTTCGCCGACCGGGTGCTGCGCGAGATCCAGGAGCTCACCTCGCGTTATTCGACCGATCAGGTCTCCGAGGCGCGGGCGCGGCTCGGGCTTGCAGTGTCCGACAAGAACGCGGTCGATGTCGCGATGGCGACCAACATGATCTCAGTCGGTCTCGACATCGGCCGGCTGGGACTGATGGTGGTGCAAGGCCAGCCCAAGACCGCGGCCGAGTACATCCAGGCGACCTCGCGGGTCGGCCGCGAGGGCCACAAGCCCGGCGTCGTCGTCACGTTGCTCAACATCCACAAGCCGCGGGACCGGACCCATTACGAGCAGTTCCGCGCCTTTCACCAGAGCTTCTATCGCGCGGTCGAGGCCACCAGCGTCACGCCGTTTGCGCCGCGCGCGCTTGATCGGGCGCTGGCCGCGGCCCTGGTGGCGGCCCAGCGGCACGTTGCGCCAAGTCTCACGCCGAACAAGGCTGTCGACAAGGTGGCGGACGAGCCCACCGCCTATCAGCGTGTCCGAGCGGTGATCGAAGCCAAGATGCAGGTGGCCGGAGTGGACAATGCGGCGATCGCGCGGTGCCTCGCGCGGCTCGATGAGCTGGAGGACGCCTGGATCAAGATTGCCGACAAGCAGACCCGTAACGGCGAGGAGTTCGCCTATGCTGGCCAGCAGGCAGTTCGGCGGCTCCTGCAGGATCCGTTCGACCAGCAGCCGAACATGGACCCGGAGCGGGAGTGGTTCATCGCCGGCCGCTCGATGCGCGACACCGAACCCGTCTCGCTGCTGAAGCTCAGGAAGCCAGACGGCAGCCTTCTCGGATAATGGACTATTCATGGCCGACATCACTCAGAACTTCAGCCAGCTTCTGCTGACCTACGGCCCCGGCGCCATGATGGACCTGCCGGACAATGCCGTGGTCATCGGCGGTCTTCAGGACTGGGACTACAAAGGCTCGAACTGGAAACCCGTGGAGGAGGAGCGCTTGGTTGCGCTGCTGAAGCAGCAGCTCGGCACCAAGCTCAGCCCGACTTTTGCGGGCCTGCGGCACCCGCCGATGTTCGACGAGGACCGCCGCGATAGCAATGCGCCGGGGGTCGGGGTCCGGCTGTTTCCCGGCTGGTTTTTGGTCAACGAGGCGCCGGCGAATGGGACGGCCGTGGTGCCGGCGGGGGCACCTGCGGGAAACGAAAAGCGCAGGCGCATGGTCGAATTCTCTGAGCTGGATGTGACCAGCGGCGGCAAGCTGTCCTACACCGGCATCGGCAGCAAGATCGGTGTCAACCCAATCCGCTTCGTCGGCGCCTGCACCAGGGGCCATCTCCAGGACATTGCCTGGCGTTATCTCACCCACCGCGGCAAGGACCAGTCCTGCCGCAAGCCGCTCTACTGGGTCGAACGCGGCGTCAGCTCCGATCCCTCCGACATCTCGGTCCAGTGCACCTGCGGCGCCTCGATCAGCATGGCCGATCTCTACAAGCCGCAGTTTCTCGGCACATGCGACTGTCACAGTCCGTGGCTGACGCCGCGGCGCGACGCGAGCGAGACGTGCAATGAACCCCTGCGGCTGCTGCCGCGGTCGGCGACCAACACCTATTTTCCGCAGACGGTGACGGTGATTTCGCTGACGAAGTCGAATGACAAGCTGCGGCAGACGATTGCGGAGAACAAGACGACGATCGACGGCATTCGTGTCTTGCCGAACTTCATCGATGTCTTGAGAGTCATTCCTCAACTGAAGGATGCTTTCAAGGACTTCTCCAACGACCAGATCATGCAGGCATTGGTCAGCGACGATGGTTCCGGCGCAAACCCGAACGAGCACCCGCACATTGCCGAGTTCGATATGATGGCGACGGGCGCGGCGCAGATCGGCAGCGATGGCGGTGGATCGTTCTTCTACGCCGAGACCTTGCCGAAGGCCTCGCTCGGCCTGCAGCCGCCCTGGGATGCGTTTCTGACCAACGTGGTGCGAGTCCACCGCTTGCGCGAGGTGACGTGCCTCTACGGCTTCACCCGCCTGGAGCCGCCGCCGACCCCAGCCGAAAGCGAGCTTGACGAGATCCAGCTCGCGGTTAACGGCGCCGACCTTGCCCGCAATGTCGAATGGCTGCCTGCGATCGAGCAGCTCGGCGAGGGCATCTTCCTCCACGTCGCGCCGGAATTCCTCAAGCAGTGGCTCGACGCCAAGGAGATCGTCGAAAAGGCGATGACCCTGCGTGACCGCGAGCACCGCGACGCCGCCCGCTTCAACCGCCCGCCTAAGCACCGCGGCATCGCCTATTGGGCGCTGCACTCGCTGTCGCACGCGTTCATGGCCGAGCTCGCGCTCGAATGCGGCTATCCGCTGTCATCATTGAAGGAGCGCATCTACGCCACCGGCCCCGCCCAGGCCGACCGCTTCGGCATCCTGATCTACACCTCCACCGCCGGAGGGCAGGGCACACTTGGCGGCCTCAGCCACATGGCCGAGCGCGCCGGCGAGCTACTCACCCGCGCCACCCGCAGTCTCGCCCTCTGCTCCAACGACCCGATCTGCGCCGAGCACAGCGAAGGCAGTGAGGAATATCCGCTCCAAGGCGCGGCATGTCACGCCTGCTTGCTAATCCCCGAGACCTCCTGTGAGGCGCGGAATACCCGGCTCGACCGAGGACTTCTGACCCGAACGGTTCTGGGCGATGGATTTCCGTTGCTGGGGTGAGGCAGATCCGCTTCAACACAATATTCCGGCGGGCCTAGGCCGGGATCGCCAAGAGTTACCCGGCGTGTACGGGCGTCTTCGACTTTCTTGAAAGCATCGACTTGCGTTTCCGACATTTGACTAGGCGGCATCATCTAGAGTTGCTTCAATCTTGGTAACCTGCAGCCAGTTTACCCAGCTTCGGAGGAAATTCCGGTAGTCGGCTTCCTTAATTCTTAGGAGATTGAGCCCGACCAGCATCGGTCGATCCTCCTCTTTCTCTTTGCGATAGCGTCCACTAACAAACAGGTACATGCTCACTGGAGCTTCATAGGCATAGCGACCGTTGCCATTGAGGTAAGCGATCCCACCATGGGCCAGCGCGTTCCTTAGAGCGCTGCACCATTTTGAAGTCTCGAGATCGCCAGCGCTCGCGTGGGCCAGCGGCGAAGCTAGTATCTCAGCATATTGCTCCGGCAGACCGCTCGAGATGTTAAACACCTCGGATTGGCAATAGCTCCACACGTCTGGCGCAAAGAAGGGAGCGTCCTTCAACTTCTGGCCCCCTAGATCTCGCCAGACCGTGGCCGCGAGGTGTAGGTCAACATGCCTATCGTCGGCATACCCTTGCTCTTGCTTAGAACTGTGCCGTTCGATCCTCTCAATCGGTAAATTGATGATTGGATACGACATCGAAATCAAAAATGTGCTGGTGAGAGGGCCGAGGTCGCGCCGGTCCGACTGAAAGACCCCCTCCACATATGGCCAAAGGCCGTCGATGAGCTGTAAACATCGGCTTGGCACTTCGCGGCTATAGTGTGCTGGGTTACCCATCCGACTCTCGTCTCCTACGTTCGCGGCTTGATTAGCGCATGTTAGGGCATACTATCACAGTGCGAGGGAGCGAGGCATGACTGAAGGTGTTGTCAACGTGCTCGACGACAAGGAAGACTGGTTTGGACCGGCTTGGCAGGGCTGGCACAGCTACGACCAGTTCGTGCAGTCCGTTAAGTCTGACCTGCGCTACGTTAGATCGCCGTCTGCCAACGGCTTCCTTGACGAGGTGCTGGCGTCGTGCCCCAGTCGGAAGCTCACTATTCCGAAGGATCGCATCTTTTGGAGAGCACGTCTTGGGTGTGAATGGCAGGAAGTAGAACAAACTGATGGCGAAATCACAGCAGTTGTTGAAGAGGATCGGCCTTACAGAGCGGAAGGGATGAAGCCGATCCCTAATTGGCAAAGTGAAGGCAGGGCAAATCCGCGCGGCATCCCCTGCTTGTATGTCGCCGACGATCGCGACACGGCACTTGCCGAAGTCCGGCCATGGATTGGCGCGACCATTTCTCTTGCGCAGCTTCAGGTCAATCGTGAGTTGACTGTCATCGACTGCTCGAGGCATCACGCTAAGGGAAGCTTTGTCAAGGTGATTGGCAAATCAGATCTTACTCGGGACGACGGCATATGGATTGCCATCGATCAAGCGTTTGCGACCCCTGTCAGCAAAGACGTGGAGGCAAGGGAATATGTCGCGACGCAGATATTAGCCGAACTCTTCAAAGCGGCTGGTTTTGATGGGATCGTTTACAAGAGCCTGCTGACTGACAAGGGCTACAATCTAGCACTCTTCAATCTCGCTGACGCCGACGTAATAAACTGCGGCCTTTACAGTACCAATTCAATTCGCTTCGACTTCAGAGAGTCGGGCAATACATACTTCGTTAGCCCCAAGCGTGTCACCGATGAAAGCAAATCGAAAGCTGCCGCCGCGAAGGGTTAAGTGGCGATCGCTAGACGCCTTTTTTATTGTAAAGCCATGAACGAGCCAGAGCAGTGGTGCGTCGTCGATATCTGTGAAGATGGCTTCAAGAACGCTCTTGAGCATGTCGAAGGGTTCGGCGATGTGTGGTGGACGGGCTGGTGCAGTGAAGGCCGATGCATTTTCAGCAGCGACAAAGCAGTCGCATTCAAAATCCTCATCCTCACCGGGGGAAGCGGGTTCAACCGGAGTGGAGAGCGCTTTAAGCCTGACCCGTCTATCAATTGACGTGCTCGATGAAGGTGATGCCGCCGTCACCGTGGTCCATGGCTGCAAACATCGTCAGCCCTGAAGCCTCGAACATCGTTCTCCAGACTACTTTCAGGTCATCATAGGCGGCGAGGACGGGCTCGGGCATGCAGTCCTTCTCCCACTGCGGGCCAATATCATACCGCTTGCCGTCCAATTCGCCGACATCCGCTTCTACAACCTCGTCCATCTCGAAGGTCTGCGGCTTCGCATGAGCAAAGATGTTGCGCAGCTCCTTCATCGCTCGCATGCTGCTGAACGGGCGCACTTTCCAGTCGGGCTTGAACTTAAGCGTCCTAAATACCGTCTTTTCCTTCTTGTCGATGCCCCACCACTCATCCCAGGACTCGACAAGCTCGGCGCCGAAGAAGTTGAGATAGGCCTCGAAAGTGAAGGCGATCATGGTCGAGCAGGCCATGCAGTCATAGAACAGGTTATCCTGGATCTTTGCCGCCAGCTTGTCCCTGATAATCTTCTGGAGATACAGCGCTGCTCCATCGAGATCGTTGTGCGGGCGCACATGCCGGGTCTCCTGAACCCGCGCTCTGATCCTCTTCGCCATTCCGCCCCCCTTATACCTCGCCAAGCCGCTTGGCCGTCTTCGGCGCAAAGCCTAGCCTCCGGCTGACATCCGTGGAGGTTGCATGGCCAATATCGTAGCGACTTTCAAAGCGCTGTCACTGGACGAGATGATCGAGGCATACCCGCATATCACCGCGTTGCTGTCGGCAGCCAAAGACGCTCGTCGCCTCCAGTTGGAGGCCGAGATCCAAGCCCCTTGGGTTCAAGCCGGGCGAGGGCAAGCGTCCACCCTCGGCCGCAATCAAGTATCGCAGTATTCGCGACCCGTCTAAGACCTGGGGGCCGCGGCCGACCCTTTTTGTGGGGCGCTCTGGTTAGCTTTGGGACTGTGCTCGGCGGTCTTCTCGCACGATACGCCTTGCCTTACATAGGGGGATGACGACCGACTAGGGCAGAACACCGCCTATGATGGTCTTCTCAACTCCGTCGTCGTCCCAGAACAGCACCTTGAAGCCGGTCGAGCTGAGTAGCCGCATCATGGTTTCATTCGCGACAACGTGGAATCGCTTCCGGGGGGTAAGGCCAGGCAACTGGTCGGGTTCTTCAGGCGGGTCGAAAATGTTGATACGGACCAGGTCGGCACAGACGGCAGCAACCTCCGGCGTGTCGAATGTGATCGGGATTTTCGCATGGGCGAAAGCGTTGCGGACGTGGCGCAGCAGGCGGAGATTTTCCCGCGCGACGGGTCCAGCGAGACCAATGACGGTGACGAAGGCAATTTTGCGAGCAAACGTGGCCAATAGGCCGTCTTGGTCGTACAGCGCTTTCCGTACGTCTTCAGTCTGCTCGCCAATCCAGTGGTCATTCGCCTGGTCGAGCGAGTTTTCCAGCATCGCCGATAAGAGCAGGCAGAAGCTTCGGTCATCGGCATCGTCAGCGGTCTGCTCGTCGAAAGCCTCCTGATGGTCAGCAGAGGCAGCTTTGGTCGTCAAATCCCTAAGCTTGGACACCTTGGACATAGGCCCGCCATCGGTTTGAAAGTCTTCTCGTCGCACATGATGGCGCAATTGTAAGTTGCTGTCATTACGGTATAAACAGCTGAGATCATCGAGATTTGCATGTCAAACAATGCTGCTGAGCGTGAGCTACGGGCGGTCGCCGTGGGGCGAAAATTGGACTTTCGCCGGGTCCGATGAGGGCGGCCGCGTGCGGCCGCCATCTACAGCCTCATCGCCACCGCCAAGCTCAATGACATTGACCCGCAGGCTTGGCTTGCCGACGTGCTGGCCCGCCTGCCGGATCATCCCGCCAAGCGCATCGACGAACTGCTGCCTTGGAAGTGGCAGCCTCAAAGCGTCGCTCACGCCGCTTAAGCGCGATCAGCCCTCCGCCAAAAAACGGCCTAGCCGGAGGCCGTCGCCGATGCGTACGTTTGCCTTGACGTTCGAAGAGTTGGAAAATGACGCCACTGAGGACGAGCTGGCGGCGGAGCGCGCTGTGGCCAAGGCGACGACAATGCGCGGATCTACGCGCCAGCGCGGCGAACGCCAGACATTGGAGGGCTATGCTTGATTTGCGACATGTGGCACATGCTAGGCGACACGTGACGCGAGAGCTACTATGCCTGCCGCAGCCGAGAAACCGGCTCCAAAGGGGCCAGGCAATGATCTGCAGAAGGTGGCCGATTTGCTCGGCGGGCCGCGCATCCTGTCGCGCCGGATCACAAGCGCCCTCGACGCCCACGAACTGCTGCTGGACGGACCGCCAGGCTCAGCGCTGACCCACTTCGTCCGTCACCTCATCTTCATTCGAACGGACTCGCTGGAAAAAGCCTTCGGAATGAGCCTTCGCACCTTTCAGCGACGCAAGGACGCTCCGGACAAGCCGCTCAGCCAGGAGCAAAGTGGGCGGACCTGGAAGTTTGCCGAAATCCTGGCCAAGGCCACGGACGTGTTCGGTTCGCAGGAAGAAGCAGAGCAGTGGCTCGAGCGTCCGGCCATCGGTCTTGACCAGCGTCGCCCGATCGACCTGCTTGCGACCCCGGCGGGCATCGAGCTAGTTGAACAGTACCTCACGTGCCTCGCATACGGCGTCTATGCATGACGCCTTCTGTCGAGCCATTGGGAGGCGGCAAGCTCATCGCTTGGCGCCTCGATCAGCCATCCGGCATCGATCCCTCCGGCATCGATCCCTCGCCGTTAGCGCGACGCTGCTTGCAATCCCAATGACAATGGTCATCCGCAGCGAGAAACGAACTCTGGAGGCCGCCATTGAGAAAGTTCAAGGCGCTGACGTCGCCGCCTTCTGAGGGCGCTCCAAGAAGCACCTGTCGAAACAGCTTCGATGCGAGCAAGATCGCGGCTCCGAGTGACACGAACCCGACCGAGAATTCGCCCGGCGATCGCGTGGCCAGGTCGAGCAGCGCGGCTTCGCCCAGCGTTCCGCATTTTGGGCTGGCCAAATAAGCCTCAACAACGGCCGGGTCGATCCCCTGTTCATGAAGGAACGCAGATCGCTGCGCTTCGTTGAGCTCGCGAAGCTTCTTCTCGAGAGCCCGCAGTCTCTCACCGTCTTGTTCCGGAGGGTTGAAGCATGAGAGGCAGGCCGCTCCCGGACGATCTGGATAGAAATCAGACCGCGCGCCGAGCCGCAACGTGCTGCCGCCGAAGAGTGAAGACGGTGCTAGCCCTTGGATGTCTTGCCGCGACCCCCCGCGATCGACGCAAGACACGACAAGATCGAAGGCGAGGTCGCTCGCCTGCCGTGCGAGGTCGGACCGAAGGCCTGTCCGGTCACCGGTGAGATAGCGGCTGATCGTGCCTTCGAACCCGTAAGCTCCAACGCCATGTTTAATCAGCGATGCTTCAATCGCGTCGACCTTGGGATCATCGACATCGTCATGACCGGCGAGCAAGCACCGGTTCAAACTCGTCGTGTCATACGTATCGTCATCAATGACAGCTACATAAGGATCGGCAAGTTCGGCATAAGCGAGGATGTAAGCAAGGCCGTTACCGACGGCGCCGGCGCCCACCACGTGAAGCGGCTTCAGCCGTTTGCCACTTAGGTTAGGCCCGTCCGGTAAATCGTCCCAACCATCAGACTGCTGGCCCGTCCACAGAGAATAGCCATTCGCCGTAAGAAAGCGGCCCCGCACGAGCCCTCGACCACGTTTGAAAACTTCGCCGGCGGCCAAAGCCGCAGCTAGGAACGGTCCGAGCGGATTCGATTTGTTGGGGACAATTCCTTTTGGCGCGTGCCCGGGCACGCCAACCCACGCTTTCCAGCCGTCGCCTATGACGAACATGGTGATGCCCTTGCCGTCGCCCACATCGTCTCCGATCGCGATCGTGATGTCGACATCGATCCCGGGTGCTTGCGCGGCATATACTTTGACACGGTCGTCAACCGCCCATGCTGCGATCCGCACAAGCGTCTGGTCCAAGGAGCCGTCCGCAAGGTCGCCATTCGGTAACCTGATGACAGTCGGCACCGTCGGGATGAGGATCTCGATCTCGCTGACGAGGTCTACTTGACGCGCCAACAGATTGATGAGGCAACACGCGAGAAGTTGTCCCGCCCTGGATGAAGCCCATGCAGCATTCATCGCGATCCTTACGCGTTGCGCGACATGCAAGGGCTTGTCCGACAACCCTTCAGCCGCACGCAGGTGCCTGTCCGAGATTGCGGCGGCTACGGCCATCGTAGATCCTCGACCGTGACGGATCCATCGGTCGCAACAATCCTGCGGCGGGCCGCGGTCTCATCGAGCAGATGCCAATAATCGATCTGCCATTCATGGACGCCGACACCCTCGGGAAAGCCCGCACGTGACACGCCATAAGAGGGAAACACCAGCGAGAGAGAGCGCCGGCTGCTCATCATGCGATCATCGTAATTCGAATGTTCGACCCTTACGCCCGGATGGCTGTGGATCTGGGCAAGCGGCTTGCACCCCTGAGGAAGGCGATGCACGATCTCAGCCAGCGCTTCGGGCGCAATATGAAAGTTTCCCCAACTCATCGCCTGACGGGGGGCCGCAACGTGATGTACGACCCCGTTCCCCGCCGCATCGCGATCGCCATACCAGAAGAGGCCGCTCTCGCGATCCCCGGCACGTTGCAGCAAAGACAACGTTGCCTCCAATGCCTGGGCCGAAACTTTCAGAACTTGATCAACAGGCGCGTAGGGGCGTTTCGGCGCTGGGCGGCGCAGGTTGTCTTCGGCGTCCACCGTCATGATCTCCCGCCATAGTTCGAGCCGAAGGCCTTCTGGATCGCCATGATGGTCTTGTAGAACGTATCAGTCGGGCGCCAGACATGGTCGTCCTTGACGTCGTGCAGAACCTCGTAGAATTCGAGCACTGCCGAGCAGCAGACAAGCTGCATACGGCCACCACCCGGCTTCTCGTATGCCGTGTGTGTGTGGCATTCTTCGCTCGTCAGGCGCGGGACGCACCTCTGATCGTTTGGGTACTGGTAGGCGAGGGTGCTTGGGTTGACGAACAGAGCGCTCGGCGGCCAACGCCGATAGGCCTGAAATCCCAGGCGCAGCAAATAGTCGTCGCGCGTCGTCCCGCTTTTGCCCCACATCGGCACCAGCAGGGTCAGCTTGTCGAAGCGCGACCAGCCGAGCTGCTTGAGGCTCTCCGCTCCGAGCAGGGAAAGGACGCGAGGAATGTCCTGATCGAGCGCGGCAGCGCCGGCCAGGACATCGATGGTGGGCGGGATAGCCGCCGGCATCAGGCGCCCCCAGTCTCGGAGGCAATGCCGAAGTGGTAGTTCTCGATGATTCCTGTTTCCTTCGCTTCCTTCAGCGAAAGGGACAGGTGGCTCATCAAGGATTTGGGATGCTCGCCGCCGGTCTGGAACACGTCCTTCGGCTGATGCGGGATGTCGAGCTTGCGGTAAGCCTTGTCCCAGATCGCCTGCAGCGTCGCTTCGATATGCGCCTTGAACGACGTCTTTTCTACCTCGTTCACATGAACGACGTGAACCTCAACCACATGGTGCTCAGAGGCTTTCAACTCCTCGAGCGCTTCCTGGATTTCGCGCTCGACTTCAGCCTCTTCGAGACGAAGCTTGGTCAGGCGCGCTTCCGCATGTTCCAGCTTCTCGATGATCTGTTCGAGCGTCTTCAAACCGTCTTCACCGTGCATTCCGTCAGACATTGCGAATCCTCGTCGTTTGGTGGCACATTGACTGACAGACCGCCGTTGCAGAGATAAGGCGTATCGGGCATGATGCGATCTGTATCACTAGTGAAACAGTAGCGCTTGTTCGCCCCGCCGTCAAGGCGGGCAGCGGCTTGCGCAAGGGAGCGTGGATGTCACTGACGATCGAGGAGTTTGGGAGGCTAGTCGCCGCCAAGCGAGGGAGCCGCGGCATTCGTGCGGCCGCCGCTGAAGCCGCCGTAAGCCCGGCTACCCTGTCCCGGGTAGAAAACGGCCACATGCCCGATCTCAAGACCTTCGCCGCGCTCTGCAAATGGATTGAGCGCGATCCGCGCGAATTCCTCGGCATGGAGACAAATGAGGCGCAGGAGGGCGCTGGCCCACGCCGTGCCGTCGTCCATTTCAAGAAGAAGAAGACGGTCCAGATGGAGACTGCGAAGGCACTCGGCGAGCTGATCCTGGCAGCTCAGCGGGCAATGCGCGCTCGCGAGGATCTGGTCGGGCGGTGAAGTCCCTTGCGGCGTGGCTTTAAAGCACAGGCAGAGAAGTCAGCAGCCGCAGCGAGGCAATTGCTCGGACTGTCGACGACCGTTCCCTTCAACCCATGGGCTTACGCCGAGCATCTGGGCATCATCGTTCTCGCTTTTGAGGTTCTGGACCTGCCTGCCGCTGCCGTACGGCAACTGACGGAGATCGATCAGGACGGCTGGTCCGCCATGACCATACAGGAGGATGGCGCGTTCGGCGTCGTCGTCAATCCGGTACATGCCGCAACCCGGCAACGCTACGACCTGATGCATGAGCTCGCCCATATCGAACTCAGGCACGTTCCTGCGCGCGTCGAGGTTTCGCCATCGGGCCTTATGCTCCTAAGCGATTTTTCCGATGAGCAGGAACAGGAAGCCGATTGGTATGCCGGATCGTTCCTTCTTCCGCGCGAGGGCATCTTTCGCCTCCGCTCGCGCGGAAGAAACGCCGCTGAGATCGGCGTTCAGTATGGCGTGAGCAAAGCGCTTTGCGAATATCGCTTGCGTATGACAGGCGTGGACATCCAGATGCGACGGGTCTCCGACCGCTGATCCCCGAGTTTCGTATCAGCATCGTGCGCGCTGCCGTGCGCGATCGTTAATTGGTACTCAACCTGATGTCCCGGCGCCGGGAAAACTACCGTACGCCAAATTCGCATTCACAATAAATGATCTCTCGCGCGCATATGGATCGTCAAAGTGAAAGCAATTTCAGACCACCACTGGTCCATCCACTCCCGGTCAAGCGGCTCGCTTGGCTTGGTTTTTGACTTTCTTCCTGTCGCCTATGGCTGGACCGGCCTATGTGTCGTTGCGCGACTTCAGCCATGGTGGTCTCGACGCTCTCATCCACGCTGCCTTAATATTCTTTGTTTCGCTCGCGATTAGCGCGCTCGGCAACTAAGCGGCCTACAAACTGCGAGAATGAGGTCGCAGTCAGCCGAACGAGTCAGGCGGCCGCGAGGTTAGCCCCCAGTCGCAAGCAACGTCGGGTGGAGCACGAATTCGACGGAGTCGTCGTCACGAATGAGGGAGGCGAGGTACTGCCGCTTGTATCCCACGTCGAAAATGTAGCGAGGGGCCCCGTTGTCGAGCACGCCCAGGCTTCCGTTCCAGAGCATCACGTCGATAAGCTTGTCGACATCTTCTCTATTCTGGATTTTCTTGCCGGCGATATACTTGATTTTCCCGCGCGTCAGCCCGTTCTTCTGCTGCACGATCTCGAACAGAAGGCTTGCGCCCTGGATGACAAGATCGGAAATCTCGCGGTCCAGGTCTTCCAGCACTTGCCAGCCGAGTTCGGTCAGCGCCTGGCAGTAATCTTCTTCCTCAATCCGATCGCGGCCAAATGTCAACGCACGGCGTCGAGCGGTCTCGAAGAGGCGGATGAGATACCGCGGCCTCATCAAACTGCCGTCGATCAAGAAATCCAGCACCGGCTTGCCCTTGACGGTTGAGACCGAGGCTCGCGACCAAATCGACGACCAATCTCCGGTGATCTGCGAGGCGCTCGACCGGAGCCGGTCTTCGAAAAGCGTCTTCATCAGCGCTCTGTCGGTCCATTCCAGGCTCTGGACGGCGAGCTTGCCGTAGTCCGCCATTCCGCGGACCAGAAATTCGTAGACGTCGCTGCGAACGAAGATGGCCCAGGAGAAGTCCAGCTTCTGGCGGCTGAACTTCCGCGCGATCTCCTGCATGGATTCTGCCAGGCCGATAACGATGAGCGCGTCGTCGTCGGTGAAGCCGCCCGGTGTCCAGAAGCGATCGAGGTTGTCGAACAGGAAGAACACGACGCCTTTCAGCCTCAGGTACCCCATAACCTCTTCGCGCAGCAGCCGTACGTCCTGCCCGTAGATAGCCTCCAGCACCTTGCTCGAGTCGATCTGCTGCAGGTCGTCGTTTACGATGCTGCTTTTCCCGAAACGATCGATCACATTCTGAGACAGGCGCTTTAGGCGTTCGGAGAAGTCGCCAACGCCGGTGTCGACCCGGGACTCGAACAGATTCTTCAGCTTGATGTAGCCGGGGAGCAGGCGCGGATCCCTGAGAGCCCTGACCTGATCCTTTTCGAGGAGCTTGTAGGCAATCTCGAGCCAGAGCACGTATTCCCAGAATGCCGCGATCACCTCTTTCCGCGTTCCGCGGCTCAGTTTGTCGAGGATGAATTCCTTCATCTTGACGAGCTGGTGACCGTCCGGGATCAGGTCGATGACGATGTTCTCTTTCCTGGCCCGCGTACGATCGCGGACCTGTAGGAAGACCGCCGTCTTGCCGCTTCCCTTGCGGCCGACAAGGACGTTCGCTTCTCCGCCGAGCGTTCGGCGATAGGCGTCGGTCTCCAGGAAATGGTCGGCGAGTGCCGCCGCTTCGTTTTCGGCGACCGGATCTCCGCAGCTGAGACGCTCAAGCAGGCCTTCGGTCTGCTGCTTGACGGTCACGAACTCGTTTTGCGTGTCGGCGACGGTCGTCCTGAAAGTCGCGATCAGGTCGTCGATGTCCTCGAGCTTCCACCACCGGTCCGCCTTGTCCTGGAGATCGAGTGGCAACGCCTGGGACTGTTGGGCGATGAGAAGGGCGGGAATCCCGCGGCCTTGAGCGACACCATAGATGAAAGCGGCCCGCTGGTTGTTGCGCATCGCCTCGTCCGACGTGCCGTCGATCCAGAACGCGATTACGCCGAACGAACTTACAACGTTCTCATAGGCCTCGCTGGCATTCAGGCGGCTGATCTCGGCCGGATTCGAGTTCCTGAACTTGATGCGCGCAACCTTCTTGACGGCGCTGGTCGTCCGCAGGCTCGATGCGGTCGGAGTCGGTGGCTGCAAAATGAAGAGAGGCTGATCCTTATGCTTGGTCACGTCGCCCCAGCGCGACGTCTCATCGGCCTTGCTGAGGATCTTGGTCAGCGGCTTTTCGTAGTCATATCCGTCGTAGCCGAGGGTGTCGACAAGGCCGATGTCGCGGACGGGCTGGAAGTTTTCGTGGGTCGAACGAATCAGCCGCGTCGGCAAGCCGAGGCCGATCGCGAAGCCCAGCTCGTAGGTGACATTGTGATTGACCCTGGAGATGTCGGCAACGAACGAGTCGGCATCCTCGACCCAGCTTTCAACGGAGCGGGCGATGGGCGAACCGGACGTATCAAGCTCGCACCAGGGAGTCACCCGGCGATCCGGCGTGCTCGCATCCTTGCAGGCTTTCTTGATGAGATCGGAATGAAAGTCGTTGCCCGAGGCGTACGCTACGAAAACTGTCGTCATGAGTTCGCATCCGCTTAACGTTCGGCCTTGCGGGCCCATTTCGCCGACGATCGGCTTGATTCATGTTTCGTTCGGTCTGCGATTTCGCGGCGGATTCTAAGTCCGCCGCGTTCCTTTGTTGTTACTGCCGGCGCTTAGAGGACCGGAAAAAGGCGCCCAACCGAAGTAGGGGGCCTTCTATTAGGGGGCGCGTTATGCTCGTCGCCGCAGCCTCCAAGTCGGAATACGAAACAACGAGGGTCCACTATCGAGCAAGGCGCGCTGTCTCCTCCAAGTCGGAATACTAGGAGCACCCGGTAGTCGAACCGCAAGTATCGCACTTCATGCACGTGCCATTCCGCACCAGCGTGAAGTTGCCGCACTCTGAGCACATCTCGCCCTCGTAGCCCTTGGCCTTGGCTTCGGCGCGACGCTCGGCCTTGGTGGGGGCCGCGGTTGCGGCGGTGCCGGCCTTGCTCCACTGGAGCTGCTCGAGCTTCTCCGTCGGAGACAGGTCGTGCTGGGCTTCCTGCTTCAGGGCGACGGCGCCTTCGATTGTCTCCGCGACGCGAGCCGACGTGCCGTGCGAGGCGAGGGCGGTGACCTTGCTGCCGCCGGCGGGGGCGCTGTCGTTGCCTTGCGAGACCGCGGTCGAGCCGCCGCGCATCACCACGAGGTTGTCGGTCCGCGAGCGGGTGAGGCCGCGCGAGACCAGCTTGGTCGCATGCTGGCCGCCGTCCTCGTCCGGCTCCTTGCCTTCCTCGACGCCCTTGCCGAGTGCGTCAAAACCCGTCTCGTTGGGATCGACATGGGCGAGGTCGAAACGAGAGAGGTAGCTTACCGCGAGCTCGCGGAAGACGTAGTCGAGGATCGAGGTCGCGTACTTGATCGAGTCGTTGCCCTGCACGGGGCCCGCTGGCTCGAAGCGGGTGAAGGTGAAGGCGTCGACATATTCGTCCAGCGGCACGCCGTATTGCAGGCCGAGCGACACCGCAATGGCGAAGTTGTTGATGAAGGAGCGGAGTGCCGCGCCTTCCTTGTGCATGTCGATGAAGATCTCACCTAAACGGCCGTCATCGTACTCGCCGGTGCGCAAGTAGACCTTGTGCCCGCCGACGACCGCCTTCTGGGTGTAGCCCTTGCGGCGATCCGGCATCTTCTCGCGCTCGCGCATCACGATGATGCGCTCGACCAGCTTCTCGACGATCTTCTCCGAGACCTGGGTCGCGCGCGCGGCCATCGGCTTCTCGTAGAGATGCTCGACCATATCCTCGTCGTCCTCATCGTCGCTGATGAGCTGCGAGTTGAGCGGCTGGCTGAGCTTGGAGCCATCGCGATAGAGCGCGTTGGCCTTCAGCGCCAGCTTCCACGACAGCATGTAGGCGGACTTGCAGTCCTCCACCGTGGCGTCGTTGGGCATGTTGATGGTCTTGGAGATCGCGCCCGAGATGAAAGGCTGCGCCGCCGCCATCATGCGGATGTGGCTCTCGACCGACAGATAGCGCTTGCCGATCTTGCCGCAGGGGTTGGCGCAGTCGAACACCGGATAGTGCTCGGCCTTCAGGTGCGGAGCACCTTCCACCGTCATCGCGCCGCAGATGTGGACGTTGGCCGCCTCGATCTCGCGCTTGGTGAAGCCGACAGCCTGGAGCAGGTCGAAGCCGGGGGCTGCGATGGCTTCGGCACCGATGCCGAGCTGGTCGCGAATAAAATCCTCGCCAAAGGTCCACTTGTTGAAGGCGAACTTGATGTCGAATGCGGTCGGCAGGGCCTTCTCGACCTTAGCGATCGCCTCATCAGTGAAGCCCTTGGCCTTCAGCGTGGTGACGTTGATGCCGGGGGCGTTCGCCAGCGAGCCGTGGCCGACGGCATAGGCCTCGATCTCCGCGATCTCGCTCTCGCGATAGCCGAGCGCGCGCAGCGCGGCCGGCACGGCGCGGTTGATGATCTTGAAGTAGCCGCCGCCGGCGAGCTTCTTGAATTTGACCAGCGCGAAGTCCGGTTCGATGCCCGTCGTATCGCAGTCCATGACGAGGCCGATCGTGCCGGTCGGCGCGATCACCGTGGTCTGGGCGTTGCGATAGCCGTGCTTCTCGCCGAGCTCGAGCGCCGCATCCCAGGCCGCCTGGGCATGGCTGACAAGGTCGGCCTGCGGGCAGGAGGCGTGGTCGAGCGGCACCGGGTTGACGCTGAGCGCTTCATAGCCGCTGGACTGGCCGTGCGCGGCGCGGCGGTGGTTGCGGATGACGCGCAGCATGTGCGCGGCGTTCTTCTTGTAGCCGGGGAAGGTGCCGAGCTCGGCGGCGATCTCAGCCGAGGTCTTGTAGGTGATGCCGGTCATCACCGCGGTCAGGGCGCCGCAGAGCGCGCGGCCTTCCTTGCTGTCATAGGGCAGGCCCATGGTCATCAGGAGGCCGCCGATATTGGCGTAGCCGAGGCCGAGCGTACGGAACTCGTAGGAGAGCTCGGCGATCGCTTTGGACGGGAACTGCGCCATCATGACCGAAATTTCCAGCACGATGGTCCAGAGCCGGCAGAGATGCTCGTAGCCCTCGACGTCGAAGTGCTTGGTCGTGGTGTTGTAGAACGTCAGCAGGTTCGCCGAGGCGAGGTTGCACGCCGTGTCGTCCAGGAACATGTATTCCGAGCACGGATTGGACGCGCGGATGTCGCCGGACGCCTTGCAGGTGTGCCAGTCGTTCATCGTGGTGTTGAAGTGCAGGCCCGGGTCGGCCGAGGCCCAGGCGGCGTAGCCGATCTTCTCCCAGAGGTCGCGCGCCTTCAGCGTCTTCGTCACCTTCTTGGAGGTGCGAGCCGTCAGATTCCAGTCGCCGTCGGTCTCGACCGCGCGCAGGAAGTCGTCCTTCAGCGAGACCGAGTTGTTGGAATTCTGCCCGGAGACGGTGAGATAGGCTTCCGAATCCCAGTCGGTGTCGTAGGTGTCGAACTGGATGTCCTTGTAGCCTTGCTTGGCAAACTGGATGACGCGCTTGATGTAATTGTCGGGCACGAGTGAGCGGCGGGCGAGCTTGATCTCGCGGCGGAGCGCAGGGTTCTTGTCGGGATCGAAGCAATCGTCGCCGGAGCCTTCGCAGTTCACGCAGGCCTTCAGCACTGCTTTCAAGTGCTTCTGGTTGATCTTGGAGCCCGTGACGAGGGCCGCGACCTTCTGCTCCTCCTTCACCTTCCAGTCGATATAGGTCTCGATGTCGGGGTGATCGACGTCGACGACGACCATCTTGGCGGCGCGTCGCGTGGTGCCGCCGCTCTTGATCGCGCCGGCGGCGCGGTCGCCGATCTTGAGGAAGCTCATCAGGCCCGAGGAGCGGCCGCCGCCCGAGAGCTTCTCGCCTTCGCCGCGCAGGCGCGAGAAGTTGGAGCCGGTGCCGGAGCCGTATTTGAACAGGCGCGCCTCGCGGACCCAGAGGTCCATGATGCCGCCTTCGTTGACGAGGTCGTCACCGACGCCCTGGATGAAGCAGGCATGCGGCTGCGGGTGCTCGTAGGCCGACTTGGACTTGGTCAGCTTGCCGGTGAAGGGATCGACGTAATAGTGGCCCTGGCCGGGGCCGTCGATGCCATAGGCCCAATGAAGACCGGTGTTGAACCATTGCGGCGAGTTCGGCGCGACCATCTGCATGGCGAGCATGTAGCGGAGCTCGTCATAGAAGGCCTGGGCGTCTTCGTCAGAGGTGAAGTAGCCGCCCTTCCAGCCCCAATAGGTCCAGCAGCCGGCGAGGCGGTCGAACACCTGTTTTGCGCTGAGCTCGCTGACATAGCGCTCCTTCTCAGGGAGAGCGGCGAGGGCGTCAGTGTCGGGCACGGAGCGCCACAGGAAGGAGGGGACGGATTCCTCCTCGACCTTCTTCAGGCGCGCGGCAACGCCGGCTTTGCGGAAGTATTTCTGGGCCAGCACGTCGGAGGCGACCTGCGACCACTCCGAGGGCACCTCGACATTGTCCAGTTTGAAGACGACCGAGCCGTCGGGATTGCGAATCTCCGACGTGGTCAGGCGGAATTCGATTCCCGCATAAGGTGACTGTCCTACCGTGGTGTGGCGCCGCTCAATCCGCATCGTCTTGCCCCGTCCTTATTTTGACCGGTCCCGCCCCTCGCTCTGGGCGTGCCGGGTCGTCATTTCATTTCGCGGCTCCTTCCGGCCATTCGGCCTTGGGACACCGCAGTTCAGCCGGTGGATCCGGCCCTGTTTCTCCCGACGCGATTGTTCGACGCATTGCATCGATCATCCCGCCGGCACGTCCACACCCATCCGCCCCCAAGGGGATGTGCGCGACATGCGTTCAACGCCCCACTGTCACAACGTCTACCGATGCCATCCGAACCTGTTGCCGGCCCGTTCTGGCGCCCGAAGAGTCCGCCTTTCGCGGGCAGACAAGCCCTCATCCGCAGCCTTTGGCCGGCTGGCGGAGTGCCGATTTGCGAGACCCTTTGGGGGAGTGCCGGCGGGACGCAAACTCACTCGCGCCGAACGGACCGAAAGCTAGGACTCTCCGTTGCGCCCGTCAAGAACTAGTGCGAGTTCCTGAATCAAATACTAAATATGGTGGATTGTGGGGGATAACAGGGGTCTTCGCCGCGCCTGTTGTGGGGCCAAGTATCAGTGAGTCCTCAGGGATTCCCAACCGAAAAAATTTGCATCCCGTGGTGATGCGGGCCCTTCATCCCGCTGTTCACAGGGCAGGTATATTTTTCAGGACCGGGATTGCGTCAGCGGGACTCACGTAGCCCTACGGAAGGTGAGGGCAGGCATGCCCGCCGAGGTGGTGGTTCGACCAGCGAATCCGGGCCAAGCTGACCTTAAGATTTTGCCGGACTGCCCTCATGCATGATTCGACCCACCGGGATGCGCGGCCGCGCATCGCCCCGGCCGGCCTGATGTTCCTCGCCATCACCTCGATCGGCTGGGGCTTCAACTGGCCGGTGACGAAATTCCTGCTCGCCGAGCTGCCGCCGCTCACCCTGCGCGGGGTCACAGGCGTGCTCGGGGCGGTGCTGCTGGCGGCGCTCGCGGTGATCCGCCGGCAGAGCCTGAAGGTGGAGCCTGCGATCTGGCCGCGCCTCTTGACCGCGGCCGTGCTCAACGTCACCGGCTGGATGGTGCTGATGGGGCTCGCGCTGCTCTGGCTGCCGGCGAGCGAGGCGGCGCTGATCGCCTACACCATGCCGGTCTGGGCCTCGATCATCGCCTGGCCGGTGCTGGGCGAGCGGCCGACGGTGTTGCGCACGCTGGGGCTGGTGCTGGCCTTTGCCGGCCTTGCCACGATCATGGGCGGCAATGGCATTGCCGCCAGCGCAGAGAGGGTGCCTGGCATCATCATGGCGCTCACCGGCGCGCTCGGTTTTGCCGTCGGCACGGTGTTCTCGAAGAAGTACCCGATCCATCTGCCGCCGATCACCGCCGCCGCCTGGCAGATCGGGATCGGCTGCCTGCCGATCTCGATCGTCGGCCTCCTGATCGAGACCACGCATCTGTCGCGGGTGACGCCGCTTGGCTGGTGGCTGCTGGTCTATTCGACCGTGGTGCAGTTCTGCATCGCCTATGTCAGCTGGTTTGCCGCGCTGTCGCGCCTGCCGGCCTCGGTCGCCGCGATCGGCACCATGGCGGTGCCTGTCATCGGTGTCGTCGCCTCGGCGATCGCGCTCGGCGAGCCGCTCGGGGCAGGGCAGATCGCCGCGCTGATCTTCACGCTCGCCGCCGTGGTGCTGGCGACGCGCTGAATTAGCCGCCCAGCGCCTTCCGGATCATCTCGGCGAGCTGATTGCGACGGTACGGCTTCGTCAGCAGCAACACGCCATCGTCGAGCTTACCGTGATGGACGACGGCGTTGTCGGTGTAGCCGGAGGTGTAGAGCACTTTCACACCCGGCCGGCGCCTGGCCACCTGTTCGGCGAGCTCGCGTCCGCTCATGCCGCCGGGGATGACGACGTCGGTGAACAGCAGATCGAACGTCTGGCCGGCCTCGATCAATTCCAGCGCGGCTTTGCCGTCGGGTGCGGCCACCGTCTTGTAGCCGAGGCTGTGGAGCTGCGCG
Source organism: Bradyrhizobium sp. LMG 9283 (assembly GCF_045571415.1). Classification (NCBI taxonomy): domain Bacteria; kingdom Pseudomonadati; phylum Pseudomonadota; class Alphaproteobacteria; order Hyphomicrobiales; family Nitrobacteraceae; genus Bradyrhizobium; species Bradyrhizobium sp. LMG 9283. The sequence goes on along the minus strand of NZ_CP120691.1, from coordinate 4,851,561 downwards.
GTGACGAAGTTGCGCACCAAGGTGTCGTCCTCGACCACGAAAATGGTCTCGGCGCCACCTTCGGCCTGCGGCGCGACAATGGCTGCCATATCCGCGGCGCCTTCGCCCGGTGGCAGATAGAGCTTGATCGTGGTGCCGTGGCCTTCCTCGCTGTAAATCTTGACGTGGCCGCCGGACTGCTTGACGAAGCCATAGACCATGGAGAGGCCGAGGCCAGATCCCTTGCCGACCTCCTTGGTGGTGAAGAAGGGCTCGAACGCCTTCTGCTGGACATCGGGGGGCATGCCGGTGCCGGTGTCGCTGACCGCGAGCATCACGTAAGGGCCGGGCCGAACCTCCGCATTGGCCTGCGCATAGGCTTCATCAAGCACGACGCGGTGGGTCTCCAGCAGCAGCTTGCCACCATTCGGCATGGCATCGCGCGCGTTGATCGCCATGTTGAGCACGGCGTTGGTGAGCCTGGACGGATCGATATGCGTCGTCATCGTCCCCTGTTCCAGCGCGGTCTCGATCTGGATCTGCTCGCCGAGAGTGGGGCGCAGAAGCTTTGCGATATCCGAAATCGCGGCGTTGATGTCGACGTTGCGCGGCTCGAGCGGCTGCCGGCGCGCAAATGCCAGCAGATGCTGGATCAGCTCGGCGCAGCGCTCGGCGGCATCGTCGATCAGCCGTGCCGTGCGCTGAAGCTCGGGTTGGCCCTTCAGGCTCTCCACCAGCGTCTCGGTATTGCCGGAGATGACCGTCAGCATGTTGTTGAAGTCGTGCGCGACCCCGCCGGTCAACTTGCCGATCGCATCAAGCTTCTGCGACTGGTACAGCTGCCGCTCCGTCTCGCGCGACGTCGTCGCATCGTGATAGACCAGCACCGCGCCGGAGATGTTGCCTTGCCCGTCGCGCATCGGCCGGCCGCTGATCATGAGATGGCGGGGAGGATTGCCGCTGTGCAGGCGGACGATCATCTCCAGCTCTTCGAACTGCTCGCCGCGCAGCACGCGCGTCGATGGCAGCTCGTCGGCCTCGAGCGGCGTGACGCCGTCGCCGTGAAACACATCGGACAGCGCGCGCAGATTGTTCAAATTCATGCCGGTGCGATGCACCAGGATGCGCTCGGCCGCGGGATTGGACAGAAGGACGTTGCCCTCGACGTCGATGACCAGCACCGCCTCCGCCATGCTGCGAAACGTGCTCTGGAGCACGTTGATCGACAGGCGCAGCTCGTCATGCGCGGTGACCAGATGCTCGGTGCGCTCGGCCACCGCCGCCTCGAGCGCCACCTTGGCGGCTTGTGTCTGCTCGAGCGAACTCTGCAGCTCGCCCGTGGTGCGCCGGCTTTCGCGCATCACCAGCGCGACCAGCAGCAGGATCAGCACGGCGCCGGCGACGTCGATACCGAGCAGCACGATGCCGGTGCGGCGCGAATCCTGGGAGCGCGCGTTGAGCAGGCGTTCTTCCTCGGCGCTCAGATGGTCGAGATTGCCCATCACCGTGTCCATGAGGCCGCGGCCCTCGGCTTTGCTGTTGAGCGCGCCAATGCCGGCCTGGTCGTTCTCGGCGCGCAGGCGCATCGCTGTGGCGGCGATCTCGATCCGGCGCAGCGCCAGCGGCTCGGTGCCTTCCAGCAGCGCGACGTGATCGGGATTGTCGCGCACGTCGCGCTTGAGATCGGCGAGCGCCGGCGCGATCCTGGCGTGCACCGCCTGGAACTCATCGCTGAAGGCCGGGGTGCGATAGAGCTCGTAGCCGCGCGCGGCGCTCTCGGCCCGGCGCAGCAGCACGCGCAGATCGGAGATCTTCTTCTGCACCTGGACGGTATGATTGACCCACGCCGCGTCGGACCGCGACTTGACGTCGAGGGCAATCGAGGCCGCGGTGATGATCAGGAGGATGGCAAGTCCAGCACCGAGAATGACGCGTTGCGTTGGAATCAAGGGGCTTCTTTCTTGTCCTCAGACTGTGCGCTCGCGCCCGCGCCGGTGAGGCATTCCCGGATCGTCGTCAGCAGCGCTTCCGGCGTGAACGGCTTGCGCAGGCAGCGCGTCGCGCCGAGTTCCAGCGCCATGCGGAGAAAATCGGGAGAGGGCGAGGCGGATGAGGCGAAGGCGTAGCCCGACATCGCGATCAGCGGAGTGGTCGGGGCGCGCTCGTGAAAGATCCGGATGGATTCGAAGCCGCGCATATGCGGCATGAAGATGTCAACCAGCATCACGTCGAAGGTCTGCGATTCCAGCGCAGCCAATCCTGTTTCGCCGCCGTCGGTCAGCGTGACGTCGAAGCCCTGACGTTGGAGGAGGACTTCGATGGTCGCGCCGACCATCGGATCGTCATCAACCACGAGAATACGCGGCATGACACTTCCCAGGTGATCGAAGTCTCCACTGCGTTTGGTGATATCCGCGAATCGTGTGTCCGGTCAATTTTGGATTGGATCGCCAAGGATATGCACGGCGCTGTGCATAAAGATCCATTTGCGTCGACTTGTACGCATCCTCGCGCGTGCGCGAAAAAGGCGCCGCATCGCTGCGACGCCTTTTGCCTCACGCCTCGGCGATCCGCCTACGGGCACGGATGCCGCTGGCCGTCGTAACCGAGATAAGTGCCCGAAGCCGGGTCGTAGGATTTGTAGCGCTGCGCGCAATAGGCTGTGGAGTCGCCGCCGCTATCCGGTACCACCGCAACCGACGGCTCGTCATAGTAGCTGTCGTAGTAGTAGGGATCATCGTAGTAGCCGTAGCCGCCGCCGTAATAGGCATACGAGCCGAGGCCGCCGATTGCGGCGCCTGCCGCGAAGCCCGGCCAGAAGCCGCCGCCGCGGTGGCGCCAGTGCCCGCCGTGCCACTGACGACCGCTCCAGTTGCTTCCGCCCTGCCAGTTGCCCGCGGTTGCGACGCTGCGGGTGCCGCTGAAGGACGGCGAGAGCGCCGGGCGGGGCGCCGGGCCGGCTGCGAAGCTGCCGCCACTCGGACGAACCGCAGTGCCGGCCGCGAAACTGCCTCCGCTCGGACGCATCGCGGCGCCGCCCCCGAAATTACCGCCACCCATGCGCGCGCCGCCACCGAAGTGAGCACCGCCGCCACCACCGCCGATATTGGCGGCACTGCGTCCGCTCAATGCGGGACGATTCTGGGCAAAGCTCGGCGTCGCCAAGGGAAGAACCAGCGCCACCGCCGCGGCGGCACTCAAGACTTTCAGACTGTTCATGGCTAAACTCCTTTCCCGGAAGCCAAACCCTATGAAAGCGCTGGGGTTCCTGGGATCACGCCGGTTTGCGTGCAAATGGAGCTTCCGTCGCCGCCGCTGTACCGGGCATGAATGAATCGCGTCCGCTTTGCGGCAGGGGCGTGCTCGGTAGCCGGATTTGCGGAGGGCATCGGGGCCCCCACCGAACTGGACATTTCGCTGCCCGGATGGCATCAGGACCCGACGAAAGCAGGGCCTTGCCGCATGAAACAATTCTTCCTCAAGTTCTTCACCTGGTGGAATGGCCAGACGTTTGGCACCCAGCTCTGGACCAAGCGGTACGGGGAGCTGGTCGGCCAGGACGAGCAGGGCAACCTCTATTATCGCACCCGCGGCGGGGCGGTCGACCCGACGCTCGGCTTCGAGCGGCGCTGGGTGATCTATAACGGCTATGCTGAGGCGAGCCGGATTCCGCCGTCCTGGCACGGCTGGATCCATCACGTCGTCGACGCGCCGCCGACCGAGGCCAACTACCAGCCGCGCGAGTGGGAAAAGCCGCACCAGCCGAATCTCACCGGCACGGCCAAGGCCTATCGTCCGTCCGGCTCGACGCTCGCCAGCGGCCGCCGTCCGAAGGCGACCGGCGATTACCAGCCCTGGACACCAGGCTAACCTTTCGGCCCACCTGCGAACCGCCATCGTCCGAAGCGGATGCACACGCATCTGCACCCCGCCGCTGTGGACAACGGGAACAGCGGGGATGCCGCGCGCGTGGGCGTTGCGCCGGCGCGGGCGATGCGGCTCAATGATCCCATCTTACGGAGATGGGAGACCATCGCGTTCGGTTCGGGCAACAGCTCGCGACTGTCCCGAAATGCAGCGGCCGCCGAGGAAGGACTCGATCGGGAGATAGGCCCCCGGTCTGGAAGCTCCGAAATCGCCCGATGTGAATGTGCAGCCGCCGTAAGACAGGAAAGGCCGCTTGGGAAACCGAGCGGCCTTTTTCTGTTGGAGACCAGCACGAAGCTTAACGTGCCCCGGACGCAGTGCAGCGCTTCTTCAGCGGTGCGCTGCAGAGCCGGGGCCCATGTTGCAGCGGTCTGTGTAGCTTCCTGGGTCCCGGCTCAGCGGAGCAGCGTTGCACGCTGCGCCGCGTCCGGGACACGGGAGCGGCGTCCAGTCTAGTTCACCCTTTCCGCGGCACGCTTCACCGCCTCGAGCCGCCGCGCCTGGTTTTGCGCGCCGCGCTCCCTCAGCAGCGCCAGCACTTCGGCCGACGCGGTGTCGGGTGAGCCCGAATTGAACGGCGGCGCCGGATCGTATTCCATCTGGAGCTGGATCGCTTCCGCCATGGTGCGATTGACCATGATCGCCACCAGCGTCAGCGCGAAATCGATGCCGGCGGTGACGCCGCCACCGGTGATGCGGTTGCGATCGATGCAGACGCGCGTCTTTGTCGGTATCGCGCCGAACTGGGCGAGCATCTCCATCGCGCTCCAATGGGTGGCGGCGCGGTAGCCCTTCAAGAGACCGGCGGCGCCGAGCGCCAGCGATCCCGTGCAGACCGAGGTGACGTATTTGGCGCCGCCGGCCTGCCTGCGCAGGAAGTCGAGCACCTCCTCGTCGTTGAGCAGATCGTTGGTGCCGCTGCCGCCGGGCACGCAGATCACGTCGAGTTGAGGGCAGTCCGCAAACGTCGTGGTCGGCGTCAGCGTCATCACGGAATCGCTTGGCACCGGCTCGATCCGCTTCCAGATCAGGTGCAGTTTTGCGTCGGGAACCATGGCGAACACCTGCAAAGGGCCGGTGAAGTCGAGCTGGGTGACGCGCGGGAACACCAACAGACCAATCTGGAGCGGCGACGACATCGGCAGATCCTCCAATTATGAGCTTGACGCCGGCAGGATGGCATGATGCCCTCTTGTCCGGAATGGCAGAATTCCCTCGCTTTCGGACATACCATTGCGGCTTGGCCCATGATCGGCGTCCTGATCTTCCCGGATTTCCAGCTGCTCGATGCGGCAGGCCCGATCTCGGCATTCGAGATCGCGGCGCGCTGCATCGGCAAGGCACCTCTCATTCGCGTGCTTGCGGCGAAGCCCGGAATCGTGCGCAGCTCGTCCGGTGTCGAGATGATGGCGCGTGACTTCAAGTCGGCGAACGCGATCACGACGCTGGTCGTGGCCGGCGGCACGGGCGTCGCCGCCGCCGCGCGCTGTGAGGTCACGCGGGCCTTCGTGCAGCGGCTCGCAAAGCGTGGCATGCGGGTCGCGAGCGTCTGCTCCGGTGCCTATGTGCTGGCCGAAGCAGGCTTGCTCGACGGCCGCCGCGCCACCACGCATTGGGGGCGGACGCGCGAATTCGTCGCGCGTTATCCGAGGGTCAAATTCGAGCCGGACCGAATTTTCACCCGCGACGACAATGTGTGGACGTCGGCAGGCATCTCCGCGGGGATCGATCTCGCGCTCGCGATGATCACCGAGGACCATGGCGAGGAGATCGCGCAACAGACCGCGCGCCAGCTCGTGCTCTACCACCGCCGCAGCGGCGGCCAGTCGCAATTCTCATCGCTCTTGGAGCTGAAGACGCCGAACGGCCGCTTCGGTCCACTGTTGTCCTGGGCGCGCGAAAATCTCGACGCGCCGCTCTCGGTGGAAGATCTCGCCGATCGCGCCGGCATGAGCGCCCGGCATTTTGCCCGCGCCTTTGCCGCCGAGACCGGCACCACGCCCTCCAAGGCGATCGAGCGACTCAGGCTCGAAGTCGCGCGCGAACGCGTGCAGTCCTCGCGCGAGGCGATCGAGCGCGTTGCGGAAACGACCGGCTTCCGCGACCCCGAACGGATGCGACGCGCCTTCATCCGCGCCTTCGGCCAGCCGCCGCAGGCCCTGCGGCGCGCGGCGCGGGCGGGGTAGGGGCGGGTGCTCGGATATCGGATGTGCGCGTGATCTCGGCTCCCGCCCGAAACGGGAAAGCGAGCGAGAAGTGGGGTAGCGATGTCAGGCAACGACAAGGTTCGTTGGACCAAAGGCTCTACGCAATCAGAGCTCGACAGGGCGCAACGTCGGTTTGGCCTGGCCTTTCCTCCCGATTTGGTTGCGCTCCTGAAGCAAAGGCGACCGGTGGATGGACACGATTGGATGGACGAGCGAGCGATAAGACGAGCGCTGGACTGGCTCTTTGAAAGTCTTCGTCATTCTGTCGGGCACGGACGACTGTGGTGGTCGGAATGGGGAACGTGGCCGTCCAGTGCCCGAGCCCGGGAAGAGACGCTTCGACAAATACTTTCCCGGGCACCGAAACTAATCCCGTTTATTGCGCACCGATATTTGCCGGAGCAGCCGCACGAGGCAGGCAACCCCGTCTTTTCCATCTATGGCATCGACGCAATTTACTACGGTGCGAACCTAGGCGATTATTTTGAGAGAGAGTTCACGGGCTGGAACAGCAAACCCTGGCCGGTGGAAATCAAATACATTCCGTTCTGGTCCGAGCTTGTCGAGCGATATGCGGAGGACAGAAACACCTCATAGTATGGTCAATGCCGATGTCGTTCGTGAGTTCGTGCTAAGTGGTGCCGCTTGTGGCTGCCTCGCCTGAGGTATCGGCGCGCGCTATCACCCGTCGCGCGATCGGCATCAGCATGTACGGCGCAAGATGAATCGGAAACTGCGTCAGCGCGAAATAGAGCCAGGTCGTCGCGGGCAGCGCGCCAGCGGTGGCAGCCAGCATCAGCCCGAGATTGCGCTGTGACACCATCAGGCCGATGGCGAAGGCGCGCTCGGTGCCGACGCGGCGGAAGATCAGCGTCGTCGCGGCGAGCAGGGTGAAGTAGACCGCAAAGGCGAGCAGCGCGACGGTGATCGTGAACAGGGGATCGGCGACGAGATCGCTGGCGACATCGCCCATCACCGCGGAGGCGAATACCAAGAGGATGATGATGTTGAGACCGTCGATCGGCTGCTTGTGGCGCTGGATCGCATCCGTGCCGAAGACCCAGCGGATAACGGTCGCAACAAGCAGCGACGCGGCAAGGATGCCGAGCAGCTTGAGGCCGAGCGTGGCCGGCGAGATGTTGAGCATGCCGCCGAGAAAGAGGCCCGCGAACAGCGAAGCGGTGAAGGGCACGAGTGCGGTCGAGGTCACCAGCGTCACAAGCACCAGCGTGGCATCGAGGCCCATCAGCGCCGCAAGGGCCGGCGCCGCCATCATCGGCGAGGCCATTCCCTGAAGCATCAGCGCGAGAGCAAGGCCCGGGGAACTCGTGGTGAGGCCGGTCGCGTAGGCGGCAAGGGCGACGATCAGCGGCACACCGATCGTGGTCCAGGCCGTGGCGGTTGCGACCAGCGCCGGCCGGCGCAGATGTCCGTACAGCGCCACGAGATCGACGCGCACAAAAGAGATGCAGAGCAGCAGGAAGATCGCTTCGGTGACATAGGGGCGCAGCAGCGCACCGAGCGGCGGCACCGCGACCGCGATGAAGGCAATGGCCGCCACGGCGCGGGTGCCCTGGCCGCCGAGCCACGTCAGCCCGCGCATTGGGAGAGCGAAAACGGATTGGAGGAGGGAGGGCATCTCTATCGGGGTTGTCGGTGCGTAGCCCGGATGAGCGAAGCGATATCCGGGACAAGTGTTTCCGTATGGTAAGAGCGGTCCCGCATGTTGCTGCGCTCATGCGGGCTACGGGGGTGCCGTCAGCCCAATCCCTTCAACAGAGCGGTCAGCGTCTCGTAGGCGGGGCGACCAGCCTCCTGGAAGGCCTTGTAGACGGCGGCGGCATCGGGATCGAGCAGAACGGGCATGAAAGGGACCTTGAGGTTTCCAGTTGGGATCATTTTTGGCGGCGAGGCCCGCCTTCGGCCCCGGGGACGGGCTTGTGACTATCCCATCCGGGAGCTGGCCTGGCCAGATCGCGCCGGGAAGGGCAGGGATGCCCGCCCTTCCCCCGCCGTATTCGGCGTGTTAACCGGAGGGCCTGCGAGCGGCGGTATCCCCTGTAGAATGTCCAACAAGCCCGATTCGCTGTTGAAGCCGCGCGAGATGTTCAAAACCTTTTCCCTGACCGGTCTTGCGGCGCTTTTGGCCGCCACCGCACTGACGGCTGCCACGCCGGCTCAGGCGCAGATCGGCACGATCTTCTCCGATCCGCCGCCGCTGCGGCCGCCCGGCAATATTCCGCGTGGCCAGCCCCAGCCGCAGCAGATTCCCGAGGACGACGAAGAGGTGCCCGAGCTGCCGCCGCAGGGCCGCGTCCTGCCGTCGCGCCCGATGCCGCCGCCTCCGGGGCGGCAGGGGAATATCATGCCTGGGCCGGTCGAGACCCAGCCCCTGGCGCCGCCGCCGGGCTCGATCCTCGCGCCACCGAACCAGCCGCCCTCCGCCGCGATCGCTCCGCCCAGTCCGCAAGGCGCTCCGGGTGCGCCCGGTCAGCGCCAGCCGCAGCAGAAGGGCGGGCCGGGTGGCGCGGTCCCCCAGACGCCGGCGAGCCTGCAGCCGGGCGACGAGGTGGTGACCGAGCCGCCGGCCCAGAAGATCGTGAACAAGAAGGCGACCTTCTCCGGTCTCGACAAGATCACCGGACGCATCATCAATTTCGACGAGGAGATCGGCGAGACCGTCCAGTTCGGCGCGCTCAGGGTCAAGACCGACGCCTGCTACACGCGGCCTGCGACAGAGGCCGCCAACACCGACGCCTTCGTCGAGGTCGACGAGATCACCTTGCAGGGCGAGGTGAAGCGGATCTTCTCGGGCTGGATGTATGCGGCAAGCCCGGGCCTGCACGGCGTCGAGCATCCGATCTACGATATCTGGCTAACCGACTGCAAAGAGCCGCAGCAGACGATCGCGACCGCGGCACCGGATCCGGCCGCGGCAAAGCCGCCGCCACCGCCGCCCGCGCAGAAGAAGGCCGCGCCCAAGCAGGTGCAGCAGCGGCCGCCGCAGCCTCTGCCGCCGATCCAGCAGCAGCAACCGGCACCGCCGCCCCCTCCGCCGCCGGAGCAGCGGCCAGGCCTGTTCGGCATCCCCGGGTTTGGCCGATAGAGCGGAATGGAATCGATTGCCCCGGGTGGTTCACCTCTCCCGCTTGCGGGAGAGGTCGGCGCGAAGCGCCGGGTGAGGGCTTTCTCCTCTTGGGGATTATCCCATTGCCTCCTCTTGGGGATTATCCCATTGCGGAAACACCCTCTCCCGCAAGCGGGAGAGGGAGCGCACCTCGGCCACCGCAGCTAGCGAGCCTCATCTCATCGCGTCTTAGCTTCTACTGCCGCGAGGCGATGATCTCGAGCGCGCGCGCGCCGGGGATTGCTTCGCCGGCGGAGAGCCTCAGGAAATCGCCGGGTTCGCCCGCCAGCGCCTTGTCGAGCAGCGCCGTATAGCGTCGCCGCGAAATCTCGACCGCGCCGAAGCTCTTCAGGTGCTCGGTGACATATTGGGTGTCGAGCAGCTCGAAGCCGCCATCGATGAGCCGCGCGACCAGATGCACCAGCGCGACCTTCGAGGCATCGCGCGCCGTGTGGAACATGCTCTCGCCGAAGAAGGCCCGTCCGAGGCTCACGCCGTACAGCCCGCCGACGAGGTCGTCGCCCTGCCAGGCTTCGACGCTGTGGCAATGGCCGAGCTCGAAGAGGCCACCATAGAGGTCGCGGATGCGCTTGTTGATCCAGGTGTCCTCGCGTCCTACTTGCGGCGCGGCGCAGCCGGCGATGGTGGCCTTGAACGCGGTATTGACGGTGACGCGGAATGTATCCGACCGCACGGTGCGCGCCAGTCGCGAGGCGACGCGGAAGCCGTCGAGCGGAATGACGCCGCGCAACTCCGGTTCGACCCAGAACAGGGTCGGATCGTCGGCGCTTTCCGCCATCGGAAAGATGCCGCAGGCGTAAGCGCGCAGCAGCACGGCCGGTGTGATTTCAGACGGGGCGGAGTCGCGCGAAGTCATGGCTTGCCATCATAACAGGATCGCATTGCGGTTGCGATGGGTGGCGCGGCCGGGCGCGAGGTCAGCTCGCGGCGGCGGTGCTGGTCTTGCCGACGCTTGCGGGCATGCGGCCGAACTTCAGCACGATCCGGGTTCCGGAATGCGCGGGATCACGTTCGACCGAGGCATCGAGCTTTGAGGCCATAGCCGCGACGATGCGCTGGCCCATGCCGGTGGAGCGCGGATCGGCCTTGACGTTGTCGCCGACGCCATCGTCGGTGATCGAGAGCAGCAGATCGTCTCCTTGCGAGGTCAGCTCGACATGGATCGGGCCGGCGCCGTCGGGATAGGCGTATTTCACCGCGTTCATCACCAGCTCGTTGACGATGATGCCGACGGCGACCGCACGGTCAGGATCGATCTCGATCGGCTCGGCCTTCAGCGTCAGGCGTGACATCCGGTTGCCTTCGGCCGAGCGGCGGAGATCCTCGAGCAGCGAATCCAGATACTGATTGAGGACGACGCTCTTCAGGTCCTGCGAGGTATAGAGGCGCCGGTGCACCTGCGCGACCGCGGCGACGCGGCCCATCGCATTGGTCAGCGCGGCCTTGACCTCCTCCTGCGCGGCGGAGCTTGCCTGAAGGTGCAGCAGCGAGGCGATGATCTGGAGCGAGTTGCCGACACGATGATTGACCTCGCGCAGCAACAGCTCGCGTTCGGCGGCGAGCGCCGCGTAGCGGTCGCGCGAGGCGTGGATTTCGGCTTCGGCTTCATCGCGTGCCCTCTGCAACTCGGCCTGGCGCAGCGCGCCTTCGGCGGCGACGTGGAGGAGCGGGATGAAGTCGCCCCGGACGTCCTTCACCAGATAGTCGGCCGCCCCCGCCTTGAGCGCGGTCACCGCGATGCTGGAATCCTGCGACGCGGTGACGAACACGACCGGCGGCGCGTCCGGGATCGCCATGATCTGCTCGAGCGTCTCCAGCCCGTCGAGGCCCGGCATGTACTGATCGAGTGCCACGACATCGATGCTACCTTCAGCGCCGGCGCGGCGGATGCGCTCCAGACCTTCCTCGCCGCTCGCGGCATGGACGACCCTGTAGCCGCGCCGCGTCAGGCCACGGTCGACCAGGCGCGCCAGTGCGTCGTCGTCGTCGATGTAGAGCAGTGTCGGCATTCTCTGGTTCATGTGGCGGCGGGCGGGACCTGGATGACCGAGAAGAACAGCCCGAGCTGCCGGATGGCATTGGCGAAATTCTCGTAATTGACGGGCTTGGTGATGTAGACGTTGCAGCCGAGCTCGTAGCAGCGCTTGATTTCCTGGGAATCGTCGGTGGTCGTCAGCACCACCACGGGCGAGGCCTTCAGATATTTGTTTTCCTTGATCTGCTTCAGGATGTCGATCCCAGTCATGTCGGGCAGGTTGAGGTCGAGCAGGATCAAGAGCGCATTGCCCTTCTGTACGAGTCCGCTGCCGTCGGCGCCGAACAGGTGCAGCATGGCGTCGCTGCCGTTGGCGAACGCGACGATCTCGTTGTTGACGCCGGACCTTCTGATGTTGCGCTCGATCAGGCGGGCGTGACCCTCGTCGTCCTCGATCATGATGATGGTGACAGGCTGGGTCATCGATCTCAGTTCCGGTTGCTCACGTTCCAAGCGATCGGCAGCGTGATCGTGAAGGTACTGCCCGCGTTCAGTTCCGATGATACCGACATGGTACCGCCGAGGCGACGCACAAGTGCGCGCACATGCGCAAGACCGATGCCCTGCCCGGGCCTGTCCTGGGTTCCCGCGCGGCGGAACAGGTCGAATATCCGCTGGTGATCCCTAGCGTCGATTCCGCGGCCGTTGTCGCTGATCTCGAAGATAGCGTAACCGAGTTTGGTCCGCCCGCGGATTCTGATCTCACCGGGCACGCCGGGCTTGAGATATTTGATCGCGTTGTCGATCAGATTGGAGAATATCTGCTCGAGGGCAAGACGGTCGCTCACGAGGTTGGGGAGGGGCTCGAGGTGGATCTCGGCTTGCGCCTCGGCCGCCTGGTGCGCCAGCGTCGAGACGATGGCCTCGATCAGCTCGCGCGTGTCGATCTTCACCGGCTGAAATTCGCGGCGGCCTTCGCGCGTGAGGTTGAGGATGGCCGAGATCAGCCGGTCCATCTTCGCGATCGACGTCTTGATGAAGCCGAGCGCTTCGGAGAAATCCTCCGAGAGCTGTTTGTCGGCGCCTTCGAGCGCGATCTCGCCAGGAGCGCCGGGCGCCTGCGGCGACCCATCGGCGGAGACGTGGGTGAGACCACCGATCCGGCGGAAGATATCGCCGCCGAGCTCCTCGAGCTCGCTGGTGAAGCCCATGATGTTGACAAGCGGCGAGCGCAGATCGTGGCTGACGATATAGGCAAAACGCTGGATCTCGTCGTTGGCTTCGCGCAGGTCCGCGGTGCGCTCGTCGACGACGGCTTCCAGGTTGACGTTGGCATCGCGCAGGCGGGCTTCAGCCTCGTCGCGCACGCGCGCCGAGCGTCGCACCAGCCAGATCGAGATCATGGCAAGCAGCACGACGAGGCCCGAGCCGATGCCGGTCATCGACGCGGAGAGGGTCTGGCTGCGGTCGGAATTTGCCGTTCGGAGCCGGAATAACCGTTCCTCCTCACGGATCATGGCGTTGGCCATGTTGCTGATCGTGGTCGTGGTGTTGCCGGCGGCGGCCTCGCGGATCAGCGCCGTGGCCCTGTCGGGTTGACCCTGCTTCACAAAGGTCATCTCGCGCGAGAACTGATCGAGTCGAGTCTCGATTGCTGCTCTCAGCTTTTCAATGTTCTCGCGTTGCGCCGGATCGTCGCTGATCTGGCGCGTGAGCTTGTCGAGGGCCGGAACAATCGCCGCGACGGCCTTCTCATGATCTGACAGGAAATCCGGCCCCTGCGTCAGGAGAAAGCCGCGAGCGCTGCTCTCGGCGCGCCGGACCTCGAGCAGCAGGGCGTTGATCTGGCTCTCCACCTCGATGGTGTGGACCACCCATTTGCTGTCTTCCCGGGCCTTGTTGACGAGGTAGACGGAGCCGGCGCTGATTACGGTCAGCACCAAAAGGCCCGCCGAAAGCAGCAGGATCTGCCAAAACGCGCGCCGTCGGTGGGCTTCAGCCCTCACGGCGATCTACCTGTCGACGTTCAGTGGAGTTCAAAACGCCCCCTTGGAACTGTCCCCGCCGAGAACGCGATCAGGCCCAAAGGGTTCCACAAAGGGCAAGATTATCTCAGGCTGGTTCCATCTTGCCGGCGAGATATTGTTCCAGCCAGTGGATGTGGTAGTCGCCGTTGATGATGTCGTCTTCGCGGACCAGCGCACGGAACAGCGGCAGCGTGGTCTCGATGCCTTCGACCACCATCTCATCCAGTGCCCGGCGCAGCCGCATGAGGCATTCGGCTCGGGTTTTACCGTGCACGATCAGCTTGCCGACGAGCGAATCGTAATATGGCGGGATCGTGTAACCCTGGTAGACGGCGGAATCGATCCGGACGCCGAGGCCGCCGGGCGGATGATATTGCAGGATCCGGCCGGGCGAGGGGCGGAAGGTTTGCGGATTTTCGGCGTTGATGCGGCACTCGATGGCGTGGCCGATGACCTGGACTTCGTCCTGCTTGGCCGGCAGATCGCCGCCGGCCGCGATGCGGATCTGCTCCAGCACGAGATCGATGTCGGTGATGCTCTCGGTGACGGGATGCTCCACCTGGATGCGGGTGTTCATCTCGATGAAATAGAACTCGCCGTCCTCGTACAGGAACTCGATGGTGCCGACGCCGAGATACTTCATCTCGCGCATCGCTTTCGCGCAGGTCTCGCCGATCTTGGCCCGCGCGGCGGCGGTCAGCACGGGCGAGGGGCCTTCCTCCCAGACCTTCTGGTGGCGGCGTTGCAGCGAGCAGTCGCGTTCGCCGAGATGGATGGCGCCGCCGCGGCCGTCGCCGAGGATCTGGATCTCGATATGGCGAGGCTTCTGGAGGTACTTTTCCAGATAGACGGAGGCATCGCCAAAGGCCGATTTGGCCTCGTTGGCGGCCGTCGACAGCGCCAGCTGGAGGTCGGCCTCGCTGTGCGCGACCTTCATGCCGCGGCCGCCGCCGCCGGCCGCAGCCTTGACCAGCACCGGAAAGCCGATCTTCTTGGCAATCGCCATCGCGTCGTCATCGGGGCCGACTGCACCGTCGGAGCCGGGCACCACGGGGATGCCGAGGCGCTTGGCGGTCTTCTTGGCCTCGATCTTGTCGCCCATCAGGCGGATGTGCTCGGCCTTGGGGCCGATGAAGTGCAGATTGTGCTCGGCGAGAATTTCCGCAAAGCGCGCGTTCTCGGAGAGGAAGCCGTAGCCGGGATGCACGGCATCGGCGCCGGTGATCTCGCAGGCCGCGAGCAGCGCGGGCACGTTGAGATAGCTGTCCTTGGACGCCGGCGGTCCGATGCACACGCTCTCGTCCGACAGCCGCACATGCATGGCATCGGCGTCGGCAGTTGAGTGCACGGCGACGGTCGCGATCCCGAGCTCCTTGCAGGCCCTGAGGATGCGAAGGGCGATCTCGCCGCGATTGGCTATGAGGATCTTGTCGAACATGGTGCCTCAGGGGGCGAATGGGGAATAGCGAATGGCGAATAGGGCAGAGTAACTATTCGCTACTCGCCATTCGCCACTCCCTCACTCAATGATGACCAGCGGCTCGCCGTACTCGACCGGCTGGCCGTCCTCGACCAGGATCTGCGTCACCGTGCCGGCGCGCGGCGAGGGGATCTGGTTCATCGTCTTCATGGCTTCGATGATCAGCAGCGTCTGGCCGACCGAGACCTTGGTGCCGACGTCGATGAACGGCTTTGCGCCCGGCTCTGGCGCCCAATAGGCGGTACCGACCATCGGCGAGGTCACGGCGCCGGGATGTTTCGACAGATCGGCCGCGGCAGCGGCGGGTGCGGCTGCGCTCGCTGCCACCGGCACGGCGGCTGGAGCGGCCGCGACCGGCATCGGCATGGTCGCGGCAACGCTGATGTTGCGAGCGACGCGCAGGCGCAGGCCGGCCCGTTCGATCTCGATCTCGGTGAGGCTGGTCTCATCGAGCAGCAAGGCAAGCTCGCGAACGAGCGCGGAATCCTCGCTGGAAAACTTTGCGGCTGCTTTGTCGTCTGGCTGGCGCGCCATGTTGTTTGATCCGAATGTTCTGTTGGAAGGGAGCGTCAGGCCTTGGGCTTGATGCCGAGCTTGGCGGCAAGGCCTTGAATGGCGAGGCGGTAACCCTCGATGCCGAAACCGCAGAGCGAGGCGAAAGCCGCGCGTGCGGTGTAGGAATGGTGACGAAAACTCTCGCGGGCGTGGATGTTGGTCACATGCACCTCGACCGTCGGAATCTGCACCGCAAGCAGCGCGTCGTGCAGCGCGATGGAGGTGTGGGAATAGCCGCCGGCATTGATGATGATGCCCTTCATCTTGCGCCGATGCGCCTCGTGGATCAAATCGATCAGTTCGCCTTCGCGGTTGGACTGCCGGCAGTCGGCCTTGAGACCAAAGCTCGCCGCCGTCTCGCGGCACAGCGCCTCGACGTCAGCCAGCGTGGCGTGGCCATACTTTTCCGGCTCGCGCGTCCCCAGCATGTTGAGGTTCGGCCCGTTCAGGACGAGGATCGTGTCGGTTGCAGGTTCGGCCATTCCAATCCCGGAAGAGGTGCTTCGGCGTGGCGGGGGTTATAGGTAACAAAGCGCGTGAGGGGAAGCCTCGAAGGGCCTCAGACGCGGTTCAAGTACCTCATCCAGTGCGCAAAAACCTGTGCGGAAACTACGGAAATTGCTTGTTAACCAGTCCGAAGCATGGCTGCCGGCCGAACGCAAAGGGGCGGGCATCGCTGCCCGCCCCCGAGATTGCCGGTGTCCGGCCTTAGGCGCTCAGGACAGCCACGATCTCGTAGGTGTCCGGATTGATGATCACGATCTCATTGCGGATCAGGACGTACTTGTAGGTCCGCCACTCCGGATAGATCGTCACGACCTTCGACGGCAGGGCGTGGAGCGTAATGCCCTCGCGCGGAATGCGGGTGCCGACCGAAATGTTGAAGTTCACATTGGTCACGGGCGCCACCTTCTCCTCGCGGATCACTGAGGTGATCTGCGTGCGCTGCTCGGTCGAGAGCTTGGCGGCCGCGCCAGCCTGGCCGGTCGTCGTCTGCGACCGTTCGGTCCCGGTCTGGGTCTGCGTCTGGCTTTGGGAACCCTGGTGGCCAGGCGCATTCATACCGCTGCGGTCTTCCTGACCTTGGGCCTTCATGTCCTTGCTGCCCTTGGTCTCGGTTTCCTTGCTCATGCTACCCTTGGACTTCTCGTCGCTCCGCGGGCTCTGGCCGACAGTCGACGACTTCTCCGACTGCGTCGACTTCTCACGCGTCGCACCCGGCTGGTCCTTGTTCATCTTGTCGGACTGAGTCGACTTGTCGTGAGCGCTCGGCTGATCCTTCATGCCGCCGGCCTGACCGACCGTTCCCTTGTCATGCTTATCTTGCTTGTCCATGGACTCTTGCTTGCCCATGGAGCCGCTACGCTCGCCAGAAGGCTGCGTGCTGTGCTGGGTCTGCTGGCCACTCCCGTAGTCCTTGGTGCCGGTTCCTTGCGCATTGGCGAAACCGGTGCCGGCGATCAGCGCCAAGGCTGCAACCGAGACCAAAAAGCGATTAGTCATTTGAACCTCTCCTCACGTGATTTCTTTGCGTCATTGCCCGCGCCGACAACGAAAGGCGAGCGCGGTCGTTCCGAAATCCAGGAGGTTCCGACGAGCTTTGTTTCCTGAACGCGGGATGAACGGTCCCGCCCGGACCGCGACAAACTGCGACGGTCCGAACCGCGCAAAAAAGAAGCCGGCTGTGAGCCGGCCTCCTTCAACGCAATGTCGTGTCGGTCAGCAAGTCGCCTTGCCGCAGCGGGCAATGCCGATCTTTTCCCTGAGGCCTTCCACGCCGATGGCACCGACCACGATCTGCTTGCCGATCACGTAGCTCGGCGTGCCGTTCATGCCCATCGCTTCGGCGAGCTTGAAGTTCTCCTCGATGGTAGCGCGCACTTCGGGGCTGGCGATGTCCTTCTCGATCCTGGCGGTGTCGAGGCCGGCTTCCTTGGCCGCCTGCATGGCGCGCGCCTTGTCGGCGGCGCCGCGGCCGCCGAGCAGCTTCTGGTGGAAGTCGAGATATTTCTTGCCGGAGGGGTCCTGCATGCGCACGGCGACCGCGACCTGGGCCGCTTCGACCGAACCCTGGCTCAGCACCGGAAACTCCTTCAGCACGACCTTCAGCTTCGGATCGCTCTTCATGAGGTCGAGCATGTCGCCCATGGCGCGTTTGCAGTAGCCGCAATTGTAGTCGAAGAACTCGACGAAGGTGACGTCGCCGTCCTTGTTGCCGAGCACGACCTGGCGCGGCGAGTTGAAGATCGCATCGGCATTCTGCGCAATGCTGGCCTCGTGCTTCTGCGTTTCGGCCGCGGCCTGGCGCTTACTGAGTTCGGCCATGGCCTCCTCGAGCACCTCGGGATGGCTGACGAGATAGTTCTTGATGATCGCCTCGATGTCGGTGCGCTGGCTATCGGAGAAACCGTCGGCCGAGGCGGGCACGGCTGCGCCGAGCATGGCGAGCGCAAACAGTGCGGGAGCAAGCAGGCGCAGCGAAGGCATAGGCAAATCCTCTTGTTCAAAGCAGTTTCGAGAAACGTCCCGGTGGACTTGAGCTCGGTGTCGTGACGTCGTGGTCGGGCGTCGTTCGAGTTGCGTCAGTTGCGCGGCGACTTCGCCGCCACGATGTCGTCGGCCTTGACCCATCCGGGTGTGCCGACGGCGAAACGGGTTTTCGCGCGCGTGGCAAGCTCGCGGGCGGTCTTGTTGTCGCCGCGCAAGTAAGCGGCCTGGGCCGAGGCGAGATCTGCCTCGGCATAGTCTCCCTTCCGGCCGTAGGCCATCGCGAGCTGGGTATAGCCGAGCGCCGCCTCGGGCTCTCGCGCCACCGCAGCGCGGAGAATCCGAACAGCTTCGTCGGTGTAGGCTTTATTATCGGTTCCAACCAGGGCCTGCCCAAGTAACATCTCGATGAGGGGCGCGTTGTTCGAGAGTGCGACGGCCTTGCGCAGGGGAGCGATCGCCTCGGCCGGCTTGCCGCTTTCCAAAAGCGCCTGGCCGCGCACCTCGTAGAAGTACGGGTTGTTCGGCTGAACCTGGATCAGCGCGTCGATCTGGGAGAGCGCGCTGCGCAGATCGCCATGCAGATAGGTGCTGATGGCGCGGGCATAGCGCGCCGGCAGGCTGTCGTTGGTCTGTGGATAGCGGCGGTACACCGTCTCCGGCCGCTCCATGAAGGCGGAGATCTTGGCGCGGACCATGTCGTGCCGGAGCTGAAGCGCGGGATCGTCCTTCTTGTTCCAATAGGGGCTGGTGCCGGCGAATTCCTGGAGCGCGGCGACGCGCTCGGCCGGCATCGGATGCGACTGGAGATAGGGATCGGCGCCGCGCGAAGCGAACAGGCTCTCGCTGGTGAAGCGCTTGAACGTCTCGTACATGCCCTTCGGCGATTGCTGGGTCGCGGTCAGGAATTTCACGCCGGCTCGGTCGGCGTTCTCCTCCTGCTGGCGCTGGTAGGACAGCAGCGTGCGGCGGATCATCTCCTGCGGACCGGCGATCGCGGCCGCGCCGGCATTGGCCAGCCCGTTGTTGCCGGCGCTCGAGCTGCGGGTGCTGCCGGCTGCGATCGCGCCGGCGCCAAGCAGCATCGCGATGATCATCTGGGTCTGGGCCGTGGCGAGCTGCTCGCGCAGCTTGGACAGATGGCCGCCGGCCAGATGCCCGGTCTCGTGCGCGAGCACGCCGATGATCTGGTTCGGCGTTTCCGACTGGAGGATCGCGCCCCAATTGACGAAGATGCGGCGGCCGTCCGCGACGAACGCGTTGAACGAGCCGTCGTTGATGATCACCATCTGGATGTTCTGCTTCTCCAGACCCGCGACGCGCAGGATCGGGCGCGTGTATTCGCGCAGCAGCTGCTCGGTCTCGGTGTCGCGCAGGACCGGCGGCCCCTTGGCCTGTGCGCGCGCGGCCGAGAACGGCGTCAGCGCGATCGCCGTGGCCGTGACGAGGGCGGTGAGGGCGGAAGCCTTCTGGCGCAATGCGATCTGGAGCAACATCGAGCGGTCTGGGTCAAACGTCTTGGTCAAGCAGTTTCGTGATTGGTTTTGGCGATTGGCGGCGGACCGGATACGCGATATGCCCTTGTGAGCCGTGCCCCTTATGAGCCGTACAATGCGGCCAGTCTGGGGCGCAAGCGCCCCGTGTTCCGGACCGAACCGATCGGTTCGCCAGCGAATAGCAGAAATCGATGCACGATGCGACATTGAGGAACCGGTTGGGGCAGTGGCTCGAGCCCTCCCGCCGCAGCGATGTTCCCCCGTTCATAGTGATGGACGTCATGGCCGCGGCGGCCCGAATCGAGGCCGCCGGCGGCCATGTCATCCACATGGAGGTCGGCCAGCCTGCGGCCGGCGCGCCCAAGACCGCGATAGCGGCCGCCCATGCCGCGCTCGAGGCCGGGCGGATCGATTATACCTCTGCGCTCGGCATCGCCAGTCTGCGCGAGCGCATCGCGCGCCATTATCGCGACACCTATTGCTGTGACGTCAGCCCCGACCGGATCGTGGCGACCACAGGCTCCTCCGGCGGCTTCATTTTGGCTTTCCTGTCGATGTTCGAGCCCGGCGATCGCGTCGCGGTCACCGTACCGGGGTATCCGCCATACCGCCACATCCTCACCGCGCTCGGTTGCGAGCCCGTGCTGATCGAGACCACGAAGGAGACGCGCCATGCGCTCACCGGCGAGGCGCTGCTCGCCGCCCATCGCAAGGCGCCGTTGAAGGGCGTGCTGGTCGGCAGCCCCGCCAATCCGACGGGCACGATGATGTCCCGCGACGCGCTCGCGGGTCTCATTGCTGCCGCGGAAGACGCAGGCATCCGCTTCATCTCGGACGAGATCTATCACGGGCTCGATTACGCATTTCCCGCCGTGACGGCGGCGGCGCTGTCCGAGCACGCACTCGTGATCAACTCGTTCTCGAAGTATTTTTGCATGACGGGCTGGCGCGTTGGCTGGATGGTTGTGCCTGAAATTCTGGTGCGGCCGATCGAGCGGCTCCAACAAAATCTCTCGATCTCGGTGCCATCGCTGTCGCAGATCGCGGCAGAGGCTGCCTTCGACGGCGCGGCCGAGATGGAAGAGATCAAGCACGGCTATCAGGAAAACCGGCGTGTCCTGATCGATGGATTGCCCAAGGCTGGACTGACGAGATTCCTGCCGGCCGACGGCGCCTTCTATCTTTATGCCGACGTCTCGGACTTCACCTCGGACAGTTTCGAGTTTGCCAAGCAAATGCTGGAACAGGCCAGCGTGGCGGCAACGCCAGGCCTCGATTTCGATCCCATCCATGGCCGCTCATTCATACGGTTTTCCTATGCCCGCTCCCTCGATGAGATGAGGGAGGCAGTTGACCGGATCGCTCACTGGCTTAAATAGCCGCCAGTTTTCGACAGCCTTCCGGAGTTCAACTTGTCAGACCGTTCCGCCCCGTCCGCCGCTGTACCACATTCGTCTCTCGCCGCGTTGATGTGGCCGACGCGTCCGGGCGAAGCCGTCGGCGCGCTGCGCGCTTTCGTGCTGGTTGCGCTCGGCACCGCCTTGATGGCGCTATCAGCGAAGGTGAACCTGCCGCTGCCTTACGTGCCCATGACGCTGCAGACGCTGGTGGTGCTGATGATCGGCGCCGCCTATGGGGGGCGCCTTGGCAGCGCAACCATGATCGCCTACCTCGCCGAGGGTGCGATGGGGCTGCCGGTGTTCGCCGGTCCCGTGGGTGGGATTGCACCGCTGGTCGGCCCGACCGCGGGCTATCTGTTCGGCTTCGTGCTGGCTGCTTTCGTCACCGGCTGGCTCGCCGAGCGCGGATGGGATCGCAGCGTCGTGCTGCTGTTTGCGGCCATGGCTGTTGGCCACATTGTCATTCTGGCGGCTGGGTTCGGCTGGCTGGCGTTCGGTCTTGGTCTCGGCGCCGCCAAGGCCTGGCAGGTGGGCATCGTGCCGTTCATTGCGGCTTCACTGGTCAAGAATGCGCTCGGCGCGACCCTGATGCCGGCGGTACGCCGGGTTGTCGAGCGTCGCGGGTAAAACGCGCCATCGCGCGCAGTTCCAATTGACAGGGCCGGCCGAGTTGATCTTGGCTGGCCCAGTGTTTTGAGGGGGAGTGAAACCGATGACGACGACAACGATGGCGGAGGCGCCGGTCGCGCCGCCCGTCGCCAAGCCGTGGTACAAAGTCCTCTACGTCCAGGTGCTGATCGCCATCGTGCTCGGCGCCATCGTCGGCTGGCTGTGGCCACAACTCGCCACCAACGAATGGATCAAGGCGCTCGGCGACGGCTTCATCAAGCTGATCAAGATGGTGATCGCCCCGATCATCTTCTGCACCGTCGTCTCCGGCATCGCCCACATCCAGGATGCGAAAAAGGTTGGACGCATCGGCGTCAAGGCGCTGGTCTATTTCGAGGTCGTCTCGACCTTCGCGCTGGTGATCGGTCTCGTTGTCGGCAATCTCGTCAAACCGGGCTCCGGCTTCGGCAATGCGGCGGCGAGCGAGGCCGCCGTTGCAAATTATGCCAAGCAGGCGGCAGGCCAGAAGTCCGTCGACTTCGTGCTGCACATCATTCCGGACACCGTCGTCGGCGCCTTCGCGCAAGGTGAAATCCTCCAGGTGCTGCTGTTCGCGGTGCTGTTCGGCTTTGCCTTGATGAGCCTCGGTGAGCGCGGCCACACGATCCGCAGCTTTATCGACGATGCTGCGCATGCGGTGTTCGGCGTCATCTCGATCGTGATGCGCGCGGCGCCGATCGGCGCGTTCGGTGCGATGGCCTACACGATCGGCAAGTTCGGCACCGGCGCGATCCTCAATTTGATCGGCCTGATCGCGACGTTCTATGTCACGGCTGCACTATTCGTGTTCGTCGTGCTCGGCTTCATCGCACGCATGGCGGGGTTCTCGATTCTCAAGTTCCTCGCCTATATCAAAGACGAGCTGCTGATCGTGCTCGGCACCTCGTCCTCGGAAAGCGCGCTGCCGTCCTTGATGGAAAAGCTGGAGCGGCTTGGCTGCTCCAAGTCGGTGGTCGGTCTCGTGGTGCCCACGGGCTATTCGTTCAACCTCGACGGCACCAACATCTACATGACGCTGGCGACGCTGTTCATCGCCCAGGCGCTCGGGGTCGATCTCTCCTTCAGCCAGCAGCTCACGATCCTGGTCGTGGCGATGCTGACCTCGAAGGGCGCCTCCGGCATCACCGGTGCCGGCTTCATCACGCTGGCGGCAACGCTCGCCGTGGTCGATCCGCGCCTCGTGCCGGGCATGGCGATCGTGCTCGGCATCGACAAGTTCATGAGCGAGTGCCGCGCACTGACCAATCTGTGCGGCAACGGCGTCGCCTGCGTGATCGTGGCCTGGTGGGAAGGCGAGCTCGACCGCGACAAGCTGAACGCCAACCTCTCCAAGCAGATCGATCCGACCGACATGGAGACGGCGATCACCACGGACTGATCCGATCTGACAGCGCGAGCCGCGCTGTCAGGCCTTGAAGTAATAGGGCTGGTCGAGATCCTCGATCAGCCCTTTTTCTTGTGCGCCAGGCACGGCGCGGAGCGCCGTGACTGGCGCGATTTGATTGGAGTGGTGTCCGATCGATGACTTGGAGGTGAGAGTCCTCTACGGACCCTGGTGATGGGAACCGTTAGCCGAACAGCAAGGGCGTCGTCGCGAGGCGGGGTCTGAAGGAAGCTGTAAGCAAAGTGCCGGCCTGACGAACAGGAAGCGCATAGGAGGCGTCCGCATCCGGGCGAGGGAGCAAGAATTCCCGAAGCCCAATATCACCCGGAGGATGCGGCCGTAGATGCGACAGGTACATGGCACGAAGGTCACGCGACTAACCCTGGGAGATCTGTCGTCCTGCCCCCGGCAACGGGTGTGCTACCGGCGCCGCAAGGCGTCGGGATGGGGCGGCAGAAGTCAGCAGAGGCCGTAGTAGCCGGCAGACCAAGCCGGTGAAGGGCCGAACGTCGAGTACCGGAGGAGGCCGGTCTGTCGATGGTGGAAGCAGATGCAGACGATGGCGCTGAGATGCGTCATGCCCGCTCCGAGGGCAGCGGCCGGAAGCCGCCAGAGCAGGAGGCGGGTGCATCAAACATCGCGGCAAGATCGCAACCTTCCCCTCCGGAGGTGGAAGTGCGGCTGATAGAGAAGATCGTCAGCCGAGCGAACATGATGGCGGCTTACCATCGGGTGGTGGCGAACAAGGGCGCCGCGGGCATCGATCGGATGACTGTGGAGCAGTTGCAGCCGTATCTGAAGGAGCATTGGCTGCGCATCAAGGAAGAACTGCTGGAAGGCCGCTATCGGCCGCAGCCGGTGCGCGGGGTGGAAATCCCCAAGCCCGGTGGAGGGATGCGCCAATTGGGCATCCCGACGGTGGTGGATCGGTTGATCCAGCAGGCGATGCATCAGGTGCTGATGCCGCTGTTCGATCCAGGCTTCTCCAAGGCTTCGTACGGCTTCCGTCCGGGGCGCAGCGCGCACGATGCGGTGCGTGCCGCGCGAACGCACGTGGCCGAGGGCCGACGCTTCGTCGTCGACCTTGATCTGGAGAAGTTCTTCGACCGGGTGAACCATGATGTGCTGATGGCACGAGTGGCCCGCCGGGTCGCGGACAGGCGGGTGCTGCGGGTGATCCGCCGCTACCTGCAGGCTGGATTGATGACGGGTGGGATCACGACGGCACGGAGCGAAGGCACGCCGCAAGGCGGTCCTCTGTCACCGCTGCTGTCGAACATCCTGCTCGATGACCTGGACAAGGAGCTCGAGCGACGAGGCCACGCCTTCTGCCGTTACGCCGACGACTGCAACATCTATGTGCGGACGCGGCGGGCCGGCGAGCGGGTGATGGCGTCGATCACGCGCTTCCTGACCGAGCAGCTGCGGCTCAAGGTCAACGCAGCAAAGAGTGCTGTTGACCATCCCTGGGCGCGTACCTTCCTCGGTTACACCATGACCGCTCACAAGCAACCGCGCCTGCGGGTCGCGGCCAAGAGTGTGCAGCGGTTGCGGAGCAAGCTGAGGACGACGTTGCGCCAAGGGCGCGGACGAACCCTGGCATCGACTGTCAGAGCCCTAACCCCCATCCTGCGCGGCTGGCTGCAATACTTCCGGCTGGCGGAGGCCAAAGGGGTGTTCGAGGAGCTCGACGGCTGGATGCGGCGCAAATTGCGCTGCGTCCTCTGGCGCCAGTGGAAGCGACCGCGGACACGCCGCAAGCGCTTGATGCAACGCGGGCTCGATCCGGAGCGGGCATGGCGGTCGGCCTCCAACGGCCGAGGCCCCTGGTGGAACGCCGGGGCCAGCCACATGAACGATGCCTATCGCGCCGCCTTCTTCACGCAACTCGGCTTGCCGTCTCTCATCGAACTGCACCGCCATCTCAATCGTGCTTGACGAACCGCCGTATACGGAACCGTACGTACGGTGGTGTGGGAGGGGGAAGCCGCGAGGCTTCCTCCTACCCGATTGGGCTCCCAGCCAAGCGCAGCACGTGTCTTCGCGCTCGAGGTCGGAACATCGACGGCCGCAAATCGGGCAAACCACCCGAAATGGGACTCGGCTTCGTCAGTGGATTTCGAGACCACGGGCACGCCGAGCCTCTTGCCGATCACTTGCAATCATCTTGAACGGCACGCCTTCCTCCGCGATCGCGTGATAGCGCTTCGCGGATGCGCCTTGCTCCAGTGCGAGGCGATAGACGCACCGTCGGCCGATGTGCTCGACCGCATCGCGCGGGCGTTGATGCTGACGGATATCGAGCGCGAGCATCTGTTCCTGATCGGCCTCGGCCGTCCGCCCGAGGTGCGCTACCAGGCGGTGGAGGGTGTCTCACCGCGGCTGCAGCGCGTACAATCCAGCGACGCCCGAGGATGCCGAGCGCATCAGGACACTGCTTGCCGAGCGCGCCGAGGGTTAGAACCGCTCGGGCCGGTATGGCGTCGGATCGACCGCCGGCGTCTCGCCGCTCATCATCTCCGCGAGCAGGCGTCCGGTGGCGGGTCCGAGCGTAAAGCCCTGATGACCATGGCCGAAGTTCATCCAGAGGCCGGGGTGGCGCGGGGCGCGGCCGAGCACCGGCAGCATGTCGGGCGTGCAGGGCCTCGTGCCGAACCACGGATCCGGCTCGACCCGTTTGCCGAGGTCGACCAGCTCGCGTGCCGAGGCTTCGGCGCTGGCGAGCTGCACCGGTGTCGCGAGTGCGTCCGCGCCAGTCAATTCCGCGCCGGTAGTGATGCGAATTCCCTTGGCCATCGGGCCCATGGCGTAGCCACGGGCCTTGTCGACCAGCGGCAGGTCGAGCGAAGCGCCGCCGCTATAATGCATGTG
Organism: Bradyrhizobium sp. LMG 9283; assembly: GCF_045571415.1. NCBI lineage: Bacteria > Pseudomonadati > Pseudomonadota > Alphaproteobacteria > Hyphomicrobiales > Nitrobacteraceae > Bradyrhizobium > Bradyrhizobium sp. LMG 9283. The sequence continues at coordinate 4,825,956 of NZ_CP120691.1, read as the reverse complement.
ATAGCCGCGCTTGCGCACCAGCGGGATGCGATAGCCGAACTTGTACAATAGATCGGGCGACCACGGTCCGAGGGTTACGACGGCATGCGCGGCATCGATGCGCCCCTGATCGGTGTCGACCGACCAGCCGGTCGCGGTTTGCCGCAGCGACTGCGCATCACCGAGCACGATCCGCCCGCCGAGGCGCGCGAACAGCTCGGCATAAGCCGTCACCAGCGCACCCGGATCGGACACGGTCCAGGTGTCGAGCCAATGGATCGCGCCGGGGAGATCGTCGCGCAGGATCGGCTCGGCTTTTGTCAATTCGCTGCCCGACAGCACGCGAAAGTTCACGCCGAATTCGCGCTGATCTTGCTCCGCGTCCCTGATCGAGTGCTCCAGGGCGGCGGCATCGCGGTACAGCGCCCGGTAGCCGGCGCGGCGGATCAGATTGTCGGCGTGGGCCTCGCGGATCAGGACGTCGTGCTCGCTCGTCGCGTAGGCGATCAGGCGCGCCCAGCCGGCGATCGCCTCGCGATGCCGCTTCGGCGCCGAATGCCACCAGTAGCGGAGCAGGGGCTCGATATGGAGATGGAGGGAGGAGAGGCTGTAGCGCACGTCGTTGGTGCGGCCGGTCGCGATCTTCAAGAGCGAGGCGAGATCGCGCGGCATCGGATAGGGCCGCACCGCTTCCGCCTGGATCATCCCGGCATTGCCGTAGCTGGTCTCGCGGCCGGGCTCCCTGCGGTCGACCAGCGTGACCGACCAGCCGCGCTGCTGCAGATGCAGCGCGGCACCCACGCCCACCATGCCGCCGCCGAGAATGATCGCGCTTTGCATCGGAAGCAATTCTCCTGTCAGGCCCGGGTCTTGGCTGTGTGAAAATGCCGAGATGGATGAGAGCGATAGAAGAAGTTGTTCGTCCAAGGCTGATCTAGCGCTCATGCTCGCAAGCGATTTCAAGTTAGACGGCGAACTGAAGAACGTTATTCTATCCGTCTTTCGCATTCTCTCGTTTTTACACAGCCAGGGTCATTCCCAGGTGAGGAAATCTGGTGCGGCCGATAGCGGCGGTGCTGCGGCGAGACGTGCGAAGTCGGGCATGGGCCGGCACAATTGCGCATCGTTCGCGAACGCAGCCTCGATGCTCGCGGCGACCGAGAGCACGATGGCATCGCCGCCGCGCGGGCCGACGATCTGGAGGCCGAACGGAAGGCCAGCTTCATCGAGACCGAGCGGAATGCTGATCGCGGGATGGCCGGCGAGCGTGACGGCATAGGCGAGCGCGAGCCAGTGGAAATAGGATTTGGTCGGTACGCCGTCGATCTCGGCGGGATAGAGCTCCGACCACGGCCGCGGGCTCAGCGTGATGGTTGGGCTGATTAGCACGTCGCAATTTGCGAAGAAGGTCTGGTAAGCGCGGTAGATCCGCGTCTGTGTCGTGGCAGCGCGGGCATGGTCCTCGAGCGTGTAGCCGAGGCCTTCCTCGACATTGGCGCGGACGTTGGGGCCGAGCATCTCGGGACGCTCCTTGTAGTTCTTGCCGTGCGTCGCGAGGAACATGCCCGCGCGCAGCACGGCGAAGGCGTCGTCGGCGCCGGTGCAGTCGGGGCTCGCCTCGCGGCATTCGGCGAACAGAGACGCGAGCTTGCTCACGCGGTTGCGGAACACGCGGCGGATCGCCTGCTCGGTCGGTGCGAAGCCGAAGTCTTCGGTGAAGGCGAGACGCAGCTTGCCGAGATCGGCAGGGCGCGGCGCGGCCCAGCGCTCGGCACGGGCGCGCAACGGTTCGCCGGGCAGGGTGTAGGCGAGCGGATCGCGGGCATCGTCGCTCGCCATCACCGAGAGCATCAGGGCGGTATCGGCGACGTTGCGCGCCATCGGCCCGTCGGTCGAGAGGTTCGACCAGCCGAAGATGCGCTTTTCGCTCGGTACGAGTCCGTAGGACGGGCGCATCCCGACGATGCCGGAGAAGCCGGCCGGATTGCGCAAGCTTCCGCCGGTGTCGGAGCCCGAAGCGAGCGGGGCCATGCCGCAGGCGAGTGCCACCGCCGAGCCGCCGGACGAGCCGGCCGCCGAGCGCATGGGATCGAACGGATTGCCGGTCGCGCCGAACACGGGATTGCGGGTGTTGCCGCCGGCCGCCCATTCCGGCGTGTTGGTCTTGCCCAAGATGATGGCGCCGGCCGCGCGCAAGCGGGCGACCGAACCCTGATCAGCGGCCGGCACGTTGTCGCGCAGCAGGGGACTGCCATAGGTGGAGCGCATCCCGGCGGTGTCCTGGGTGTCCTTGATGAGGACGGGTAGGCCGTGCAGCGCGCCGCGATCCTCGCCGCGGAGGATTTCCGCCTCGGCTGCCTTTGCGGCTGCGCGTGCGCCCGGCTCATCCAGCGTCACGACGGCGTTGACGGCGCCATTGACGGCGGTGATGCGCGACAGGCAGGCGTCGAGGAGTTCGACAGGCGAGATCGCGCGCGCGGCCAACATGCGGCGCAGCTCAACGGCGCTGGAATCACAAAGCTCTGACAACGCTGGTCCTCTTCCAAATCGTGAAACGACTTAGCACATCGGAAGCCGGGTTGGATGCGCTGCACCCCAGTTTTGTGCGCCGGACGATGTTTGCGAGGTCGCCGGCATCTGTCTCGGCCGCGCCATCGCTACCGCCAGCCTCACGCAGGCGAGATGGCCTTCGCGCGAAGGACATCGGTGCACAACGAAAAACGCCCGGCTCGGCCGGGCGTTTCCATGAGTGTCGGCTTACTCGCCGCCGCCGAAACGGCGTGACCACCAGCCGGCGCGGCGCGGCGCGGCCGGGGTTTCGCTTGCGGCCTCCGGCGCGGGCTCGGGTGCCGGCGCGGGCGCGCCTTCGGTCGCCTGCGCCACCGGCGTTGCGGGCTCGGGCTGACTGTTCAGCAGGAAGCTCACCTTTTCCCGGACCGTGGAGCGGCGCCGCGCGGTCTTGTCGCCGGCGGGCTCTTCTTCTGGCGTCACGGTTGCGGCGGGAGCCGGCTCCGGCTGGGCCGGCGCTTCGGTCTGCACCTCGGCGAGCGGCTCAGGCTGCGCGACTTGCGGCTCGGTGGTGTGCTCAGTCTGCGCGATCGAGGGCGCAGCCTCGCTGCCGAAGTCGTCGAAATCGGCCACCGCACCGGCAGCTTCCGGCGGCGGATTGGCGCCGAGTTCGTCGTTGATGGATCCCGCCAGACCTTCCTCGCCGCCACCGCGACGGCGGCGTCCGCCGCGGCGACCACGCCGGCGCCGGCGCTCGCCGCTGCCCTGCTGCTCGCCACGGGCTGCTTGTTCCTCGCCTTCCTCGCCGTCCTGCTCGGACTCGGTCTCGTCTTCACCTTCACCGGCCGCCATGGCCGCTTCGGGTAGCGTGGAGGCGGTATCCTCGCGCAACTCGCTCTCGCGCTGGCCACCGCGGCCGCGCCGGCGGCGGCGGCGCTTGCGGCGTTGGCCGTCCTGCTCGGAGGCTGCCTCGCCGGCAGCCTGCTCGTCAGCAAGACCTTCGGTCTCGTCGGTCTCGACCTCGGATTCAGTCTCCAGGTCAAACCCATCCTCGTCGTCATAGGCTTCTTCGGCCAGTGGCGGCGGGCTTGCAGCAGCTTGCGCTGCGAGCAGCGCCTTGGCGGCTTCGAGCGTATGCACCTGCTCGCCGCGGTCGATCACATAGGCCTGCGGACCGCTGACGCTGGAATCGGCGATCACCGACAGCGTAACCTTGAAGCCGTTCTCGAGGTCGCGCAGATGGCCGCGCTTGTGGTTCAGCACGTAGAGCGCGACGTCGGTGCGGGTGCGGACCACGAGGTTGTGGGTCGCGCCCTTCATCAGGATCTCTTCGAGGCCGCGCAGCAGCTGGAGCGCCACCGAGGATACCGAGCGGACGTGGCCGGTGCCGCCGCAATGCGGGCACGGATCGGTCGAACTCTCCAGCACGCTGGCGCGGATGCGCTGGCGCGACATCTCCAGGAGGCCAAAGTGCGAGATGCGGCCGACCTGGATGCGCGCGCGGTCCTGCCTGAGGCAATCGGACAGCTTGCGCTCGACCGCGCGGTTGTTGCGCTTCTCGTCCATGTCGATGAAATCGATGACGATCAGGCCAGCGAGGTCGCGCAAGCGAAGCTGGCGGGCGACCTCTTCGGCCGCCTCCAGATTGGTCTTGAGCGCGGTGTCCTCGATGTGGTGCTCGCGGGTCGAGCGTCCGGAGTTGACGTCGATCGAGACCAGCGCTTCGGTCTGGTTGATCACGATGTAGCCGCCGGAGCGCAGTTGCACGGTCGGCGAGAACATCGCATCGAGCTGGCTCTCGACGCCCATGCGTGAGAACAGCGGCTGGCCGTCGCGATACTGCTTCACCGCGCTGACATTGGCGGGCATCAGCATCTTCATGAAGTCGCGCGCTTCGCGGTAGCCGGATTCGCCGGCGACCTGGATCTCGTCGATCTCCTTGTTGTAGAGGTCGCGCAGCGAGCGCTTGATCAGCGAGCCTTCCTCGTAGACGAGGGTCGGGGCCTGCGACTTCAGCGTGAGGTCGCGTACCGTTTCCCACATCCGGATCAGATATTCGAAGTCGCGCTTGATCTCCGGCTTGGTGCGGGAGGCGCCGGCGGTGCGCAGGATGATGCCCATGCCCTCGGGCACGTCGAGATCCTGCACCACTTCCTTGAGGCGCGAACGATCCTGCGCGCTGGTGATCTTGCGGCTGATGCCGCCGCCGCGCGCGGTGTTCGGCATCAGCACGGCGTAGCGGCCGGCGAGCGAGAGATAGGTCGTCAGCGCCGCGCCCTTGTTGCCGCGCTCTTCCTTGACGACCTGCACCAGCATCACCTGGCGGCGCTTGATGACTTCCTGGATCTTGTACTGACGGCGCGGGCGGAAGGTGCGCTCCGGCACTTCCTCCAGCACGTCGTCGCCGCCGACGGATTCGACGACTTCCTCTTCGGCGTCCTCGCCGTCCTCGTCTTCGTCGTCCTCGCCGGCTGTTTCCACGGGCTCGGCCTGCGGCGCTTCAGTGCCCTCGCCGGCGGCGTAGACGGCATCGGCCGGCTCGGCGGCTGATGTCACGGCTTCAGCCAGAGGTTCGGCATGCGCTTCCGCGGCATGAGCTTCGGGGGCGGCAGTCTCGAAGGTTTGGGCCGGCTGCGGCTCGGCAACGGTCTCGGTCGCGACCACGGGCTCGGCGCCGACCGCGGCGACAGGCGCCGGCGTCTCATCGGCATACTCATGGTCGTGAGGATCGCGCTCGCCCTCATGACCATAGGCGTGATGGTGCTCGTCATCATGGGCATGATGATGATCATCGTGATCATGTTCGCCATGATCGTGATCGTGGCCCTCGTGCTCGCCGTGATGCTCCGCCTCGGCGTGCAGATGCTCGCCCTCGGCATGCTCCGGCAGCGCCGCGTCCTCGACGGGCTGGGCGACGGGATCGGCCCCCGCGTCGAGGCCTTCGACGATATCGCTGCGCACGCGCTCGCCATGACCGCGGCGGCGGGCGTTGCGGTGGCGCGAACGGCGGCGGCCGTGGGAGCGGTTCTCGCTCTCTTCCTCGGCCTCGCGATGGGCCTGTTCCTCGGCCTCGATCAGCGCCTGCCGGTCGGCGACCGGGATCTGGTAGTAGTCGGGATGGATTTCGCTGAAGGCGAGGAAGCCGTGGCGGTTGCCGCCATATTCGACGAAGGCGGCCTGGAGCGAGGGTTCGACCCTTGTGACCTTGGCGAGGTAAATGTTCCCGCGCAGTTGCTTGCGTTGCGCGGTCTCGAAATCAAACTCTTCGACGCGATTGCCGCGGACCACGACGACCCGGGTCTCTTCCGGGTGGGTGGCATCGATCAACATCTTGTTCGGCATGTCTTAACTCTTGGCGGCGGCGGACGCGATAAACCGTGGGCGCGTATCGCGCCGCCGGGTGACGCGACGGTCCACCTGATTCGGGGGTGAGGGGAAGGCCGAAACGCCGTCTCTCGCGCCTTGCCGAACCGGAAGCTTCAGGACCATTGCGACGCGCGGGATTGTCACTCCGCAGCGTCGCGAATGATCCTTCAGATTTCGTCGGCACAGTCTGGCGCATCAAGCGTCGGCCCGTATGAAACATTGGGCGGCGAGGCCGCCCTTCAATCAGTTGCTGCTGGCCAGGCACGGCGCGAGCGCGCTCGCCTTGGGGATCACGAACCGCTCCCTTGGGATCAAGGGACCGGGTAATGGGTTACGTCGCTGTCAGAACCGTCCCGGTAACATGAGTGGTAACCCGAGACCGTCCGCCGCCGGGGCTTGACCCGCTTCACCTCGCTGCCGCGCACCGCGCTGGTCTTAGAGGGAAGCAGAAAACGCTGGAATTCCCAAATCTTGGGAGTTCCGGCGCTGCACCGGAAGGCTGAATGCGACACAACCGGGAATATCGGCCGTCAGCATTCCGTACATACGAGGAATGAGCCATCCGTGCAAGGGAGCGTCGCACGGCGGTCACAGTCGGCGAGTTTTGCGTTTCCGTCATTAAGGAGCGATTAACCCTGTGGTTCTATTGCGTTAAGAGAGCTGCTCGGAGGCACGGAATCGGTGGCGAGCCGCACAAATCGACAGGTTTTGCTGGGAGGCGTGTTGCTGTGCATCGCGGCATTGCCGTGCGCTGATTCCTCGCGCCTCATTGCTGCGGAAAGCCAACTGCAACCCGCTGTTGCGGCATCGAATTTTCCAGTCGCCTCGGCCGCCCGGCTGGCCGGTGACGGCAAGCAGACCCGCTTCATCCTCGACCTCGACCAGACCGTCACCTTCCGCGCCGTCACGCTGGCCGACCCCTACCGCGTCGTGGTGGATGTGCCGCAAGTCAATTTTCAGCTGCCCGCCGGTACCGGGAGCGGGGGACGGGGGCTGGTCAAGGCCTTCCGCTACGGACTCGTCATGCCCGGTGGCTCGCGAATCGTGTTCGATCTGACCGGACCGGCGAAAATCGCCAATTCCTACGTGCTCGAGGCGGCCAACGGCCAACCTGCCCGGCTCGTACTCGAGCTGGAGGAGGTCGATCGCGCCGCCTTCGTGTCGTCGCTTGCTCCCGAAAACCGCCCTGAGCTGCGGCCCGCGATCGCGGAGTCGCCGCCAGCCACGCTTCCCAGCCCGGCGGCCCCGGAAGCCACGCAGCAGAAGGCCGATGGCCGGCCGGTGGTCGTGATCGATCCCGGGCATGGCGGCATCGACAACGGGACGCAATCGGGCGGCGAGAGCGAGAAGAACCTGGTGCTGGCTTTTGGCCTGGCGCTACGTGACAAGCTGGAGAAGGCCGGCAAGTATCGCGTGGTCATGACGCGGGACGACGACACCTTCATTCCCCTCAATGACCGGACCAAGATCGCCCGCAATCTCAAGGCGGCCTTGTTCGTCTCGATTCATGCCGATGCGCTGCCGCGTGCCGAAGGCGATGCGCAAGGCGCGACCATCTATACGCTCTCCGACAAGGCGTCCGACGCCGAAGCCCAGCGGCTGGCGGATGCGGAGAACCGGGCCGATGCGATCGCCGGCTTCAACCTCGCGGAGGAGCCGACCGACGTCGCCGACATCCTGATCGACCTCACGCAGCGGGAAACCCGCACTTTTTCAAACCGTTTCGCCCGCCTCTTGATGGGCGAAATGAAGCAGACGGTGCGGATGCACAAGCATCCCCTGAAGTCCGCCGGCTTCCGGGTCCTGAAGGCCCCCGATGTGCCTTCGGTGCTGGTCGAGATCGGTTATGTCTCCAACAAAGGAGACCTCGAGCACCTGGTCTCCGAGGGGTGGCGATCCCGCGCCGTGGGCTCGATGGCACAGGCGATCGACGGATTTTTGACCAAGCGGATGGCCACAGCCGGGACGTCGAACTGAAACGGTTTGTTCCTCCCGACCCAAAGGCCCTAGTTTGGCCACAGCGGACGCTTTATAAAAACGCCGCAGGGGGTTCCGGAATCGGCGAGAATCCTGTTCGGCAAGCGTCTTAAGTCCGGCATTGATGTGATTGCGTAAGCCGGTGAATTCGCGACGTGAGGTTGGCGCCTGTTTGGGGTGCCAAAGGGCTGATACTGGGCTGATCCAGAGTTTGAACGGATAAACAGATAATGCGCTTGCTGGTGCGGTTCATGGGCTTCCTGTTCGCCGCGGGAACAGTGGTGTTCCTTGTTGGTGTCGGGGCCGTGGCAGGCCTGATCTGGCATTTCTCCAAGGATTTGCCGGACTACTCTCAGCTACAGGATTACGAGCCGCCGGTGATGACGCGTGTGCACGCGGTCGATGGTTCGCTGCTCGGCGAATACGCCAAGGAGCGGCGGCTCTATCTGCCGATCCAGGCGGTGCCCAAGCTCGTGATCAACGCGTTCCTCGCGGCCGAGGACAAGAATTTCTACGAGCATGGCGGCATCGACTACACCGGCATGGCGCGCGCCGGATTGCTTTACCTGCAGAACTACGGCTCCAACCGTCGTCCGCAGGGGGCTTCCACGATCACCCAGCAAGTCGCCAAGAACTTCCTGCTCACCAACGAGGTCTCCTTCGCCCGCAAGATCAAGGAAGCCTTGCTCGCGATGCGGATCGAGAAGACCTACTCGAAGGACAAGATTCTCGAGCTGTACCTGAACGAAATCTATCTCGGCCTCGGCGCCTACGGTATCGCGGCTGCCTCGCTCGTCTATTTCGACAAGTCGGTGAACGAGCTGACGGTGGCGGAAGCTTCCTATCTCGCGGCGCTGCCGAAGATGCCGGCGACGCTGCATCCGGTCCGTAACCGCGACCGCGCCATCGAGCGCCGCAACTACGTCATCGACCGTCTGCTCGAGAACGGCTGGATCAAGCAGGCCGACGCCGACAAGGCGCGCAAGGAGCCGCTGGCCGTCACCAGCCGTTCCAACGGCGCACACACCTTCGCCGGCGAATATTTCGCCGAGGAAGTCCGCCGCGACATCTTCGAGCGCTACGGCGAGAAGAAGCTCTACGAGGGCGGCCTGTCGGTTCGCACCACGCTCGATCCGAAGATCCAGGTGATGGCGCGCAAGGCCATGGTCGCCGGCCTCGTGAACTATGACGAGCAGCAAGGTTATCGCGGCGCCATCAGCAAGCTCGATATCTCCGGCGATTGGGGCGTGAAGCTCGCCGAGATCAAGTCGCTGTCGGACATCTCGCCGTGGCGAATGGCGGTGGTGCTGGAGACCAGCGATCAGTCCGCGCGCATCGGCTTCCAGCCAAGCCGCGAGCTTGGCGGGGCCGTCAGCAAGCAGCGCGAGACCGGCATCGTTACGGTCGACGGCGTGCGCTGGGCGCGGGCCGCGCAGGGCGGCACGAAAGGCAAGACGCCGACGGCGGTGTCGCAGGTCCTTCAGCCCGGCGACGTGATCTATGCCGATCCGCTCTACAAGGATGGCCAGCCCGTCGAGGGCCAGTACCGGCTCCGTCAGATTCCGGAAGTCTCCGGCGCCATGGTGGTGATGGATCCCTGGACCGGCCGCGTGCTCGCGATGGTCGGCGGCTTCTCCTTCGACCAGAGCCAGTTCAATCGCGCCACGCAGGCCTATCGGCAGCCGGGTTCGTCGTTCAAGCCGATCGTCTATTCGGCCGCGCTCGACAACGGCTATACGCCCTCGACCGTCGTGCTCGACGCGCCCATCGAAATCGACCAGGGGCAGGGCGCCGGCGTGTGGCGGCCTGAAAACTTCTCGTCCGGCAAATTCCAGGGACCGGTGACGCTGCGCAACGCGTTGCGGCAGTCGCTCAACACGGTGACGGTGCGCCTCGCGCAGGACATCGGCATGCCGCTGATCGGCGAATACGCCCGCCGTTTCGGTGTCTATGACGAGCTGCCGAACTATCTCTCCTATGCGCTCGGCGCCGGCGAGACGACGGCGATGCGCATGGTCACGGCTTACTCGATGCTCGCCAATGGCGGCCGCCGTGTGAAGCCGACGTTGATCGACCGTATCCAGGACCGCTACGGCCACACCATCTTCAAGCACGACCAGCGCGAATGCCGCGGTTGCGATGCGCCGGGCGGCTGGAAGAACCAGCCCGAGCCGCAGCTGATCGACCGCCGCGAGCAGGTGCTGGACTCCATGACTGCCTATCAGATCACCGAGTTGATGGAAGGCGTGGTTCAGGCCGGTACCGCGACCGTGATCAAGGAGGTCGGCAAGCCGATCGCCGGCAAGACCGGCACCACCAACGAGGCCAAGGACGCCTGGTTCGTCGGCTTCTCGCCGGACATCGCCGTCGCCATCTATATGGGCTACGACAAGCCGCGTCCGCTCGGCAAAGGTAATGCCGCGACCGGCGGGCATCTGGCTGCACCCATCGCGCGTGATTTCCTCAAGCTGGCGCTCGCGGACAAGCCCGCCGTTCCGTTCAAGGTGCCGGCCGGCATCAAGCTGGTGCGCGTCGTCGCCAAGACCGGCATGCGCGCTGGCCCGGGCGAGACCGGCGGAACGATCCTCGAAGCCTTCAAGCCGGGTACCGCGCCTCCGGATAATTACTCCGTCATCGGCGTGGCCGATGCCGACGGCCGCATGCCGGCCTCGCAACAGCAACAGCCCGACGCCGGCTTCTTCATGCGGCCGGGCACCGGCGGACTGTACTAGGCCGCGGATAAGACAGACGATCGCGGTTCCGGCGGTTGCGCTTTGCAGCCGCCGCCGCTACATCCCCATCTCGAATTGCACGCGGGATTCCGCGAGACACGAGAACGACATGCGCGCCGAAATCGAACGGTTGGTAGAAGAGATCAAGCAGTCAGTCGGGCTGCTGAGGAGGCATCTTTGACGTCGAGAAATCGACGGCGCGCCTCGCTGAGCTGAACAAGCTCGCAGAAGATCCCAATCTCTGGAACGATCCCCAGAAAGCCCAGAAGCTGATGCAGGAGCGCACCTCGCTGGAGGATGCGCTGTCCGGCATCGGCAAGGTCGAGCAGGAGCTCGAAGACGATATCGGCATGATCGAGCTCGGCGAGGCCGAAGGCGATGACGGTGTCGTTGCCGAAGCCGAAGCCGCGCTGAAGAACCTCAAGAAGGAAGTGGCGCGCCGCGAGCTCGAGGCGTTGCTGTCGGGCGAAGCCGACCGCTTCGATTCCTATCTCGAGGTTCATGCCGGCGCCGGCGGCACCGAGAGCCAGGACTGGGCGCAGATGCTGCTGCGCATGTACACGCGCTGGGCCGAAACCCACGGCTTCAAGGTCGAGTACCTCGAAGAGTCCGAGGGCGAAGAGGCCGGCATCAAGTCCGCGACGATCCAGGTCTCGGGCCATAATGCCTATGGCTGGCTGAAGACGGAGGCGGGCGTGCATCGCCTGGTGCGCATCTCGCCGTTCGATTCCAACGCACGGCGGCACACCTCGTTTTCGAGCGTGCAGGTATTCCCCGTCATCGACGACAGCATCAAGATCGACATCAAGGAATCCGACGTCCGCACCGACACCATGCGTTCGGGCGGCGCCGGCGGCCAGCACGTCAACAAGACCGAGTCCGCAGTGCGCCTGACGCATATTCCGACCGGCGTCGCCGTGGTCTGCCAGGCCGGCCGCTCCCAGCACAAGAACCGCGCGCAGGCCTGGGACATGCTGCGCGCGCGGCTTTACGAGATCGAGCTGAAGAAGCGTGAGGAAAAGGCCGCCGCCGACCAGGCTGCCAAGACCGATATCGGCTGGGGCCATCAGATCCGCTCCTACGTGCTGCAGCCCTACCAGATGGTGAAGGATCTGCGCACGGGCGTGCAGACGTCCGATACATCGGGCGTGCTCGGCGGCGATCTCGACGAGTTTATGGCCGCGACGCTGGCCCAGCGCGCGTTCGGCACAACCGCCGGCGATGTCGAGGACGTGGACTAGCCATGCCCCGCGTCGCCTTCATCGGATTGGGGCGGATGGGCCATGGCATGGCCGGCCGCTATCTCGATGCCGGCTTCACGGTGACGCTGTGGAATCGCAGCAAGGCCAAGGCGGAAGACCTGATCGCGCGCGGCGCGCTTTGGGCGACCTCGCCGGAGGATGCCGCGATCGATGCCGACGCGATCGTGACCATGGTCGCCGACGATGAGGCCTCGCGCGCGGTCTGGCTGGGGCCGAACGGCGCGGCCAAGACGGCGAAGGCCGGCACCATAGCGATCGAGTGCTCCACCGTCTCCTATGAGCATTCTCACGAGATGGGCCGCGAGCTCAACGCGCGCGGGCTGATCTATATCGATTGCCCCGTCACTGGCCTGCCGGACGCGGCGGCGGCCGGGAAGTTGACGCTGCTGGCCGGCGCCGATGCGGCCGATCTCGAGCGTGCGCGGCCCTATCTCGAACCCATCGGCTCGACGATCCGCCATTTCGGCCCGGTCGGCGCTGGCACGGTCTACAAGCTCATCAACAATCTCTTGGGCGCTATCCAGATCGCCGGTCTCGCCGAGGGCCTTGCCATCGCCGAACAGGCCGGGCTCGACATGAACCTGGTGCTGGAGTCGATCCAGGCAGGCGTGGCCGCAAGCCCGCAGGTGCAGCGTCACTCCAGGCGCATGGTTACCCGCGACTTCAGCGGCGCGACGTTCACGGCAGCGCTGCGGCACAAGGATGCCGCTTATGCGGTGAAGCTTGCCGAGAGCCTGCTCGCCGACAAGCCGCTGGTCGCGCGCGCCGCCGTCGAGGCCTACGCGCAGGCGAATGCGGCGATGCCGGATGATGACGAAGGCAGGATGATCGAGCTGGTGTCGCGACCGAAGAAGCCGTCTTAAGCTGGGCGCATCAGCATGGGGCAGCCTCGTTCGGAACGCGGTCTCGGCATCGCCCTCGTCGTCGCCGCCGCGATCGCCTGGAGCACGGCACCGTTCTTCACCCGCCTGCTGCCGTTCGACCCCTGGACCATCCTGTTCTGGCGCGGCCTGTTCGGCGGCAGCCTCATCACAGTTTTTCTCGTGCTGATCCAGGGGCGCGGCGCACTGCGGCAATTGGCGGCTCCGGGACGCGGCGGCCTGCTCGTCGCGTCGTTGTCGACGATAGGCATGGTCTCCTTCATCCCCGCGCTTCAGATGACCAAGGTGATGAACGTTGCGGTGCTGATCGCAACGCAACCGTTTGTCGCTGCGGCGCTCGCATGGCTGTGGCTCGATGAGGCCGCAACGTGGCGGACGCTGATCGCGAGTCTCGTCGCCTTCGCCGGCGTGGCCATCACGGTCGGCGGCGTCGCGGCAGGCGCCGATATTGGCGGCGTCGCGCTAAGCTGTCTGATGGTGCTCGCCATCTCGGCCATGACCGTCGTCGTTCGGCGCCACAGGGAGACGTCGATGGTGGCGGCAGCCGCGCTCTCCAACTTCCTGGGAAGTCTCGTCAGCCTCCCGTTCGCGCACGACATTACCCATGTCAGCGGCCACAGCCTCGCGATCCTCGCGATGTTCGGCTGTCTTCAAGTCGCGCTCGGCCTGACGTTCTACATGCTCGGCTCCCGCCTGCTGCCGTCCGGACAGGCCTCCCTGATCGCGACGCTGGAAACGCCCTTGATGCCGTTCTGGGTCTGGGTTGCCTTCCGCGAGGTGCCTGCCGTCCATGCGCTCATCGGCGGTGCGCTGGTGATCGGGGCCGTTGTTGCCGACATTGCCGGCGATGCCCGGAAGCGCGAGAGATCTGAACCTGCGTCTTCGTGAAACCACGGGCCCCTTGTCGGAAATCGGGTGGGAACGTTCTCAGCTCCATCCTAGACGATGGGGTCGAGGTAAGACCCCATGCCCCCAAGCGACAACCGGATCGATGCGCGCGACTGGTCGCTGCTCGCTGTGCTCTCGATTCTCTGGGGCGGCTCGTTCTTCTTCAACGGCGCGGCTCTGCGGGAATTGCCGCCGCTGACGCTCGTATTTTTGCGCGTCGCGCTTGGCGCCGTGATGCTCCTGCCGTTGCTTCGGATGCAGGGGATCGGCTTGCCAAAAGACGCAATGGGTTGGACGCCGTTCGTCGTGATCGGGCTGCTCAACAACGTCATCCCGTTCTCGCTCATCGTGATCGGCCAGACCTTCATTCCGAGCGGGCTGGCGTCGATCCTGAACGCGACCACGCCGATGTTCACGGTGGTGGTGATGATTGCAGTGGGCGAGGAGGCCTTGCAGATGCGCCGCCTAGCCGGGGTGTGGTTGGGCCTTGCCGGCGTGATCCTTCTGCGCGGATGGGGCTTCGAGACAAGGCCAGGGCAGGGGCTCGGCATCCTGCTCTGCCTCGGCGGCGCATTGAGCTATGGCTTTGCGGCGCTGGCGGCGCGGCGGTTACTGAAGGACACAGCGCCGCTTGGGACAGCCACGTTTCAACTGATGGCGTCGGCCGTGATGATGGCGGTCGTCGCCGGCGTGGTGGAGCAGCCATGGCAGCTACCGGTACCGCGCCTTGCGACCTGGCTCGCCGTGCTTGGCCTCGCTGCGCTTTCGACCGCGCTGGCCTACATCGTCTTCTTTCAGATCGTGCGGCGCTCGGGCGCGAGCAATGTCATGTTGGTGACGTTGCTCATTCCCGTCACCGCCATCCTGCTGGGCTGGCTGGTGCTGGGTGAGCCGATCTCCATGCGCGAGATCGCGGGCGCAATCGTCATCGGCAGCGCGCTGCTGGTGATTGACGGGCGGGCACTCGGTTTGCTGCGCCGTAGCGCGTGAGCTCCCGGCCGCCAGTCGCTTCTCTGGCTCTTCGGCTCCGAAGGAGAGAAGCCGGACTCAGCCCGCGCTGAGCCGCACACCGGCGCGCAAGAATTTCTGCGGATCCACCGCTTCGCCTTCTATGCGGGTTTCGTAGTGCAGATGCGGACCGGTGGAACGGCCAGTGGAGCCGACGAGTCCGACGACCTGGCCGATCTTCACGATCTCGCCGACCTTGACGTTGATCTCGGAGAGATGTCCGTAACGGGTCGAAAGCCCGTTGCCGTGGTCGACCTCGACCATGCGGCCGTAGCCGCCGGACCAGCCGGCGGAAACCACCTTGCCGTAGGCGGTGACGCGGACGGGGTCACCCGTGGCGGCGCGGAAATCGAGGCCGGTGTGCATCGCGGGCCGGCCCAGGAAGGGATCGCTGCGCACCCCGAAGCCGGAGGTGAACTCGACCTCGCCGATGACGGGCTTGCGGTAGGGCACCAGCGCCAGCGTGCGGTTGAGACGGTCCATCTCGGCGCGCGTGGTGTTGATGCGATAGAGCTGCTTCTCGAACGGTCCGGCATTGGCCGTCAGCTTGACGGGGACGAACGGCCCGCCCATCGCGGTGCGCGGTACCGCGGCTTCGAGATGGGCGAGGTTCAAGCCGAGATCGCTGACCACGCCGCGCATCCGGCGCATGCGTGAATCCATGCTTTCCTCGACGGCGTTGAGCGCCGCCATCTGGCGCCGCTCGACCTGATCAAGCGACGTCGTGAGCCGGACCAGGACGTTGTCGAAACCCTGGTTCTTGGCGAATTGGCTGGTCGGCGCTGCCACCACGGTCGGCGCGCGCGATTCGAGGCGCGCTTCGCGATCCGGCGGCGCCACGAAGATGACGGTGTCGCTGATCGGCGACGGTTTCGGCGTGGCTTGGCTTGAATCGCCGCGCTGCGGGGCGGCGCGGGGAATCGAGCCGGTCACGTCGGGCATGGCGCCGAGCGCCGTGGCCCGGGACTCCAGCGCCGTCTGCCTCTTCATGATCTGGTCGAGCTTCTGGTCGAACTGCTCCTGGTCGAGCAGCTGGCGGCTGGTGGTGCGGTCGACTTTGGCGCGCAGTTCGGCGATGCGGTCCTCATAGGCATACTGCATTTCGGCCTGGCGGGCGATCAGCCGGGTGAGGACGTCGTCACGGAATGCAAAATAGGTGGCCGTCGCTGCCGACCACAGCCCGAGCAGCACCACGGTGCCGACCACGATCCAGAACACCACAGGGCCAAAGCGGACCTGCTTGCCGGCATGGACGATCGTGTAAGCGTCGTCGGCCGCCGGCAGGGGAGTCGCGGTTGCCGCCGCCGCCGCGGCGGCCGGATGGCGCTGGAAGGCCCGTCCGTGGTCGTGAGGATGATGTTGGGGGTAGTGCGAGTATTGGACAGAACTTTTCGACATCGGCACTCCCGCGCCGGTCGGATGGGTTCCTTGCGGCTCAATTGCCGCAGCAATCTGGGCTAGTCATGGTTAATTTTCCGGAAATGGGAACGCGCGAATTTAAAGGACTGGTTAAAGACTTCTTGCCGCCTCCAGCACCTCGTCCGCATGGCCGTCAACCCTGACGTTGCGCCAGACCCGGGCCACCTTACCGTCGGCCCCGACCAGCACCGTGGTGCGAAGGATTCCCAGGAAGCTCTTGCCGTACATGGATTTTTGGCCCCAGGCGCCATAGGCCTCCAGCATCTCATGTTTCTCGTCCGAGATGAGGGGGACGCCGAGCTTGTGCTTGTCGCGGAACTTCTCCTGGGCCTTTAATGGATCGGCGGAGATGCCAAGCACGGCGGTGCCGGCGGCAGCGAAGGCGTCGGCCAAGCGGGTGAAATCAATCGCCTCCCTTGTGCAGCCGGGCGTGTCGGCCCGGGGGTAGAAGAACAGGACGAGCTTTCGGCCGGCATAGTCCGCCAGCGTGACCACGTCGCCGCCGTCGCGAGGTAGGCGGAAGGCGGGGGCCTTTTGGCCCTCGGCCAAGCCGGATTTCGCCGCAGCCGGGGAGGCCGATTTGGATGAATTTAACTGTTTCGATGCGGCCTTATGCGATCCTGCTTTTGCTATGGTCCCGGTTGATTTGCTTGCCGGTCTCCGCTGTGTTTTCGCGGACCTTGTTTGAGTCGATGCCCGCGTTTTTGCGGTCTTCCTTTTCGCAGTCGGACTGCCGGAGGACGTTTTGGACGATTTCTTTCGGGATTTCTTGGACATACGCCTTCCTTTCGACGCTTTCGGCGGGTCAACCGGAGCGGTATTGCAGCTCTCGTCCGGCGTGCCGGAATCGCGCCCTCGGCTGGGCAAGTCTGACGACGCCGGAGTATGGTTACAAGGAATTCCACACACCACCCCACTGCTCGTTGAACGCGCTCCCGGGGCGAAATGACGAACAGCAGGAATATTCGAGGTATGGCGGCAGTGCCGGCGCAGGGAGCTTCACCTCCCGCGAACGGCTGCGGTCCCGGCGGCGCTAAATATTGTGACGGGCGCCTGTATCGAGAGGCAATGGCAAGGAATACGTCGCCCCAGGACTACAACCGGGAATTCGATCGGCGCGGCGGCCATTATGAGTCGCAGGAATGGGACGACGCCGACTGGGATCCGGATCAGGAAGCGGCGGCGGGCCATCGCGCACGCCGGCTGCTGGCGCGTTCCGGTTCGGGCTTCCATCGCTTCGGTGACAGCTTCGGCGCGTTGCGCCGCTGGATGGGCGGTGGTCGCTGGCTGAAGCGCCTGGTCATTGTCGTCGGCACCCTGGTCGTCATTTTCGTCGGCTGCTTCGGTGCGCTGTGGTGGCGGCTCGGCGCCGGTCCCATCAATCTGGATATCGCAACGCCATGGCTGGCAGCTGCCATCGAGGACAATATCGGCCACGGCAACACGGTTGAGGTCGGTGGCACCCAGATCGAGCGCGCCGGCCGGGTCCGAGTCGCCGTCCGCATCCGCGACATCATCGTTCGCGATCGCGATCACGCCATCGTCGCCAGCGCGCCGAAGGCCGAGGTGAAGCTGTCAGGTGCGGCCCTCCTGATGGGGCACCTGCGCGCTGAGAGCCTCAACCTCGTCGATGCCGAGCTCGCAATCCGCATTGCGCCTGACGGCACTGTAACCGTGTCCGCGGGCGATACAGCAAAGCCGCTGGCGACCGGTGTCGCGTCCAAGAAGGAGGCGGGTCTGCCGCCGACATTCCCGCGTAACGGTGTTCCTCCGCCGCCATTCGCGACCGCGCCTGCGAGCCCGGAGGTGTCGCAGGCCGCATCGCAGGCGACCGCGCAGAGCGGCATCCTCCAGGGACTCGATTGGCTCGACAGTCTGAGCATGACCGGCCTCGACGGCCAGAACCTCAACGAGATCGGTCTGAAGAACGGCAATCTGATCGTCGACGATCAGCAGCGCGGCAGCAAATGGTCATTTGAGAACATCACGCTCAGCCTGCGCCGGCCCAGCCACGGCGGCGTCGCGCTCAGCCTCGGCGAGGAGGGCGCGCGCCCGTGGATGCTGCGCGCCACAGTCGGCCCGGCCGAGAACGGCGTGCGCTTGGTCGACATCAAGGCCGACAAGGTATCGACCTCCAACATCCTCTTGGCGCTGCGGGTGAAGGACCTCACCTACACCGCCGACCTGCCGCTGACGGGCGAGCTCAAGGGCGAGCTCGGCCGCGACGGCGTGCCGACGTTTTTCCGCGGCAAGATCGCGGTCGGCGCCGGCAACATCATCGACACCGACACGCCCGACTATCCCATGGGAATCGACTCGGCCGAGATCAATGTCGAGTGGGATGCGAACCGGCGGGTGCTGGTCGCACCATTCAAGATTCTCTCCGGCGCGAACCGCCTGACGCTGCTGGGTCATCTGGAGCCGCCCAACGGCACAACCAATGATTGGCAGCTCGGCTTCAGCGGCGGTTCGATCCTGCTCGGCGGCATCGACAACGAGCCGCCGCTCGTGTTCAACCGCATTGCGATCGGCTTCCGCTTCGACACCGACCACAAGCGCATCTTGCTGACACAGGCCGATGTCTCCAACGGCGAGATCGGCGTCGCCGGCACCGGCGCCCTCGACTATTCGGGCGAGCCGCGGCTGACCCTCGGCTTTGCGGGAACGCCCATGTCGGCCTCCGCCTTGAAGCGCATGTGGCCGACGCTGATCGTCCCCGAATTGCGTGAATGGGTGATCGAACGGATCGAGCGCGGAACGCTCCAGCGCATTGAGATCGGCGTCAACTCGCCGACGAGAAACCTGCCGCGCAAGGGCCCGCCCATTCCGGACGACGGCCTGTCGGTCAATATCGTCGCAAGCGGCGTCGCAGTCCGCCCTGTTGATGGTATGCCGGTGGTGCGCGATGCCGATTTGAAGGCGCGCGTCACCGGGCGCACCGCGACCGTGAACATCGGGCAGGGCGTTGCGGATACGCCCTCGGGTCGCAAGGTCACGATCTCCGATTTCGTGTTCGAGGTGCCTGATATGGCGCCCAAGCCGTCGCCGTCGCGGAGCAGGTTCCGTGTCGAAGGCTCGGTGCCAGCGGCCGCCGAGATGCTCGCCAATGATCGGCTGAGCGATCTGTCGGCAACAGTCGTCGATCCCAACACCAGCAAGGGAACGTTCTCGGCGAGCATCCAGCTTGGCATGCCGGTCAAGGGCGAGTTGACCAAGGCCGACACCACCTATGCCGTCACCGCCGAGCTCAACGGCTTTGCCGCCGACAAGCTGGTGATGAACCAGAAGCTGGAGGCCAACAATCTCAAGATATCAGCCAATAACCAGGGCTATCAAGTCAAGGGCGACGTCAAGATCAATGGCCAGGCAGCTTCGCTCGACTATCGCAAGCCGGCCGAGGGCGATGCGGATGTCAGATTGCAGGCGACGCTGGATGATGCCAGCCGCGCACGTCTCGGCTTCGATCTCAGCCCCGCCGTCAGCGGATCGCTGCCGATCAAGCTGTCCGGCAAGATCGCCAGCGGTCCAGAGCAGACGACGAAGCTCGGCGTCGAGGCCGATCTGACTTCGGTCAGGCTCGACAACATTCTGCCCGGCTGGGTCAAGCTGCCGGGTAAATCGGGCAAGGCCACTTTCAAGGTGGTGCCGACGGCGCAATCGACGCGGCTGGAAGACATCGTCATCGAAGGCGGCGGCGCCTCGATCAAGGGCTCGCTTGAAGTTGATGCGAACGGCGAGCTCATGAATGCGAACTTCCCGATCTATTCGCCGTCAGATGGCGACAAGGCTTCGCTCAAGGTAGAGCGCAGCCAGGACGGCGTCATCAAGGGCACGATGCGTGGCGACGTGTTTGACGGCCGCGGTTTCCTGAAGTCGGCGATCTCAGGCAATTCCAAGGACGACAAGAGCAAGATGAAGAACGTCGATTTCGATATCGACGTGAAGCTCGGCGCCGTCGCGGGTTTCAACGGTGAGGCGATGCGCAGCGTCGATGCCAAGATGTCGAAACGCAATGGTGCCATCAAGGCGTTCACGCTGAGCGGCAAGATCGGCAAAGACACGCCGGTGGCAGCCGATCTGCGCGGCGGCCGTGCCCAGGGCAACCGCGAGGTGATCTATCTCCAGACCAACGATGCCGGGGCGCTGCTGCGGTTCACCGACACCTACACCAAGGCGGTCGGCGGTCAGATGGTGGTGGCGATGGAGCCGCCGACCTCCGAGCCGAACACGGCGCGCGAAGGCCTCATCAACGTGCGCGACTTCACGGTGAAGGGCGAGGCGCAGCTGGAGCGCGTCGCTGCCGGCGCTCCCAACGGCACCGGCAACGGCGTCTCCTTCAGCGCGCTGCGCGCCGAGTTCACCCGGCAAAACGGCGCGCTCACGATCCGCGACGGCGTGGTCAAGGGTCCCATGATCGGTGCCACCATCGAGGGCTCTATCGACTATCCCGGCAACCAGGTCTGCATGAGCGGCACCTTCGTGCCGATGTATGGGTTGAACAACATGTTCGGACAAATTCCGGTACTCGGGTTGTTCCTAGGTGGCGGCAACAACGAGGGACTGATCGGCGTGACCTACGAGGTCATCGGCACGCCAGCCGCGCCCGTGATGCGCGTCAATCCGATCTCGGCGATATTTCCCGGCGTGACTCGGAAGATCATGGAGTTCAATACCGGCAAGCAGAACTCGCCGTTCGACGAATTCCCCTCGCAGTCGAATGACGGCTCGACCGGATCGTCGCGCCAGCTGTCGAGCGGTTGCAGCCTCGCGCGGCGGCAGTAACGCGGCCGAAGAGTTCGTCATGCCCGGGCTTGTCCCGGGCATCCACGAACTTCTTTCTATATGCGCCGAGAACGTGGATGGCCAGGACAGGCCCGGCCATAACGACGATTTTGGTGCGCGTCGGCCTACGCCGCGCGCACGCCCTTCAGGAACGTTCCGACTTCACCGGAGAGCTGCTCGGCCTGCTTGGAGAGGTTCGAGGCTGCCGCGAGCACCATACCGGCGGCGTTGCCGGTCTCGTTGGCGGCGGTCGAGACGCCGCCGATATTGGTGGTGACTTCCTTGGTCGCCTCCGCAGTCTGCGAGACGCTGCGGGCGATCTCGGCGGTGGCGGCGCCTTGCTCCTCGATGGCCGCGCCGATCGAGGTGGCGATGCGGCTGACCTCCTCGATGGTGGCGGTGATGCCCCCGATGGCGTCCACCGCTTCCTTGGTCGCACCCTGGATCTGGGCGATCTTGTCACCGATCTCGCGGGTGGCTTCCGCGGTCTGGCTCGCCAGCGACTTCACCTCGGAGGCGACGACGGCAAAGCCGCGGCCGGCTTCGCCCGCACGTGCGGCCTCGATGGTGGCGTTGAGGGCGAGCAGATTGGTCTGGGCCGCGATGCTGGAGATCAGTTCGGCGACGTGCTCGATCTGTTGCGCGCCGTCGGACAGCGCGCGGACGATGGTGTCGGTGCGGCGGGCGCTTTCCACCGCACGTCCCGTGACCTCGGCGGACTGCGCGACTTGACGGCTGATCTCGGTGATGGAGGAGGAGAGCTCTTCAGCAGCAGCCGCGACGGTCTGGACACGTTGGCTCGCTTCGGTGGCGGCGGAGCCGACCACGGCGGCGCGGCGATTGGTGCCTTCGGCGGTGGAGGACATCGACTTGGCGGTGGTCTCGAGCTCGCCGGAGCCGGAGGCCATCAAGCCGACGAGCTGGCCGACGGAGGCATCGAAGCGATCGGCGAGCGCGATCAGGGCATCGCGCTTCCCCTGCTCGCTGCGGGCCTTGGCGGCGACATGCTCGGCCCCCAGCGTGCGGGCCGTGAGCGCGGTCTGCCTGAGGGCTTCGAGCGTCTCGGCCATGCGTCCGATCTCGTCGCCGCGGTCGGTCTCCTCGACCGGCTTGTCGATGGCGCCTTCCGAAATTGCCTGCATGCGGGTCTTCTGGCGGTCGAGCGCGCCGAGCACGTCGCGGGCGATCAGCCAGGATAGCGTCGCCATCAGCAGCATCAGGCCGATGCCGATCGCGCCGAGCTCCAGCGTCAGCGCGCGCACATCGGCGTCGATGTCGTCGACATAGAGACCGTAGCTGATGGTCACGTTCCAGGGCGCGAACTTGCGTGCGAACACGGTCTTGCGCAGCGGTTCGGTCTGGCCGGGACGAGGATAGAGATAGGAGGTGACGCCGCCCTGCGCGGTCTCGCTGCCGGCCTTGATGATGGCGTCGGCGATCAGCACGCCGTTGGAATCCTTGACGCCGGTGATCTTGCCTTCGAGCTGCTGATTGGCGCCGTTCACGACGAGGGAGCCGTCCTGATTGTAGACGACCGGATAGCCCTGGTTGCCGTTGAAGTTCATGCGGCGGCCGCGCTGGTGGAACAGGCTCTTGGCCTCGGCCGGCGTCAGCTTGCCGGCGGTCACTTCGTCCTGGAGCGCTTGGGCGTAGTTGTGGAGGAGCTCGACGGCGGTCCGCATCTGCTGGACGCGGTCCTCAATCATGCGGCTCTTGCTGAGCACGGCCGATACGCCGATGATGGCTGTGACCGTGAGAGCCGCAAGGCAGACCATGCTGGCAAGCTTGGTGCGGATCTTCAGATGACTCAGCAGCTTCATTACAGCCCCTACGGAATGGTTGTTATTGCTCGCAGCGGTAGCATGAAGTTCTTACCAATCATGAACGTAGGCATGCAGAGCCGCGCCGCGCGAAAGCCGCGGTGCAGCCTTGTGTGCGAACCTGCAACCGAACCGACGGACGTCGGTGCAAGCCAGTGCGGGATGCCGGAGAGGATTGATCCTTAGCTTTGGTCGTGAGGCAGCCTGATAGGAGCGCCAATGAATCGATTCGGTCACCGCATCGTCATGTCTGTGCTGCTCGTGGCGGCCCTCGTTCTCATTTGGAACGTGCTGGGGGCGCGCTGACACGGCACCGGCAGATCCGCCGGTGCCGTGTTACTTTCAGGTTAACCGGCGAAGCGCGTCAGCGCCGCGCATAGGCGCCGCCACCCGCGTCGCTCTCCTTGCCCATCGCGGCATCGACGCTCACCGAGCCGCCGCCGGCTGCCGAGAGATAGAGGCAGGCGAAGCAGAACAGGATCGCGGCGGTGCCGCCGTTGAGCAGCGGCAGGAACACCGGCGTCTCGCCCTTGAACATGTGGCCCATGAAGTAGGCGAAGGCCATTTCACCCGAGAGGATGAACGCGCTGAGCCGGGTGAACAGGCCGAGCATCAGCAGTGCGCCGAGCACAAGCTCGAGCGTCCCGGCTGCGTAGATCAGCGGCGGGATGTTCGCGAAGTACGGTAGCACCGGGAACTTGAACAGTTTGGCGACGCCGTACTGGAACAGCAGCAAGCCGGTGATGAAGCGAAACAGGCTCAGGAGAACCGGTTCAAAGCGAGTGAGATAGGGAAAGTTCATTGGTTTGCCCTCCATCCAATGTTGCGACTTGGACCGTATTCGGTTCTGCCTCGCAAGCCACCCAGGACCAATTCCGCGCTGACATTTTCGTCATGTCCACAAAACACCGCAGGTCTGGCTTTCAGCCTCGCGCGACTCGCATTTTTTGCACGTGTTCACGCCGCAGCTATCAGTAGTTCCCCGGTGACGTGAATTCGCGCAGGTTACCTCTGAGAGACCTACTCCCGCAAAGCGGGGACGACCAGGAACGGAATCATGCCCAGCACGACGCTCGCAAGTGCGAAGACGAGCAGGAGATTGTAGCCGTGCGTGGCATCGTGAATCAGGCCGCCGCTCCATGAGCCGAAGGCCGAGCCGAGGCCGCTGCCGATCGAGATGGTGCCATAGATCGTGCCAACGCGCTTGCCGCGAAAAATCTTCATCGCGGTTGCGGTGATCAGCGGCCCACGGGAGCCCATCATGCTGCCGAAGCAGACGACGAAGCCGGTGAGCAGGATGACGTTCGGATAATGCTGCAGCAGCCAGAGCAGAGCGATGCCGAGGATCGAGATCGCGTAGCTGAGCAGCACCGACGGCCGGCGCCCGATCAGGCCGTCGAGCACGGAGACGCCGAGCATGCCGAACACCAGGACGACGCCGGAGAAGCCCCACGCGGTCGCAGCCTGGAGCGGCGGGAAGCCGGCGTCGATCAGATAGGCCACGATCTGCGCCGCGATCGCATACATGCCGACCGCGGTGAAGAAGAAGGTCGAGAACAGCGCCCAGAAGGCGTGGTGACGCATCGCGGTCACAAGCGTCCAGCCGCTGTCGACGAAATCCGGATCGCTCTTCTTGGTGACGTGCGGCGAGCCGGCCGCGAACATGCGCCAGGGCAGCAGCAGTAGCGGCACCAGCAGCGCGAGCGCGGCGAGGCCGTAGACCTGGTAGGTCTCGCGCCAGCCGAGATGATCGATCAGAAGCTGCGAGGCCGGCAGCAACGCCAGCACGCCGCCGCCCATCGCCGAATAGACCACCGCCATGGCGGTCGGCAGCTTTGGGCCGAACCAGCGGCCGAGCAGGATCGAGTTGGGCACATTGCCGATGAAGGCGACGCCGATGCCGACGCAAATGCCGATCGAGAGCTGGAATTGCCAGAGTGCTTGCGCATGGCTCGCGATCAGGAAGGCGGAGCCGAGCAGGAACAATCCGAGCGCATAGACAATGCGCGGTCCGGAATGATCGAACAGTCGCCCGACCAGCGGCGCGGTCAGCCCGCTGACCAGCCAGGTGAGGGAATAGATCGAGACGGCCTGGGCGCGATCCCAGCCCAAGCTTTCAGAAATTGGCTTGAGGAAGACGGTGAAGCTCTCGCTCAGCCCGCGGCCGAGAACAGCCAGCGTAAAGCACAGGCAGAGCACCACGAGTGCGGTGCGCACCGCGTTCCGCTGGGTGCTTCCGACTTGTTCCTTGCGCGCTTCCCTGGGCGTGTTCTGGTCCATTGCCGTCAGGGAGCGCGCATCCGTGCGCCCTGACAAGCAGTGAAAAGCTCATAAGCCTATGCAGGTCTGATGAGCACGTGCTTCTTCTTGCCGAAGGACAACTTGATCACGCCTTCCGGCGTCAGATTGCCCGCCGACAGGGCCATTTTCTCGTCGGTGACGGGCGCATCGTTGACGCGCAGGCCGCCGCCCTTGATCTGGCGCCTCGCTTCGCCGTTGGAGGCGACGAGGCCTGCCTTGACGAAGGCGTTGAGCACGCCGAGGCCGGTGTCCAACTCGCTACGCGGAATTTCCACCGTCGGCAGGCTTTCGGCGAGCGCGCCTTCCTCGAAGGTGCGGCGTGCGGTCTCCGCAGCTTCGTTCGCGGCGTCGCGGCCGTGCAGCAGCGCGGTTGCCTCGGTCGCGAGCACCTTCTTGGCCTCGTTGATCTCCGAACCGCCGAGCGCCTCGAGCTTCTTGATCTCAGCGATCGGCAGCGTCGTGAACAGCTTCAGGAATTTGCCGACGTCGGCGTCCTCTGTGTTGCGCCAGTACTGCCAGAAATCGTAAGGGCTGAACTGGTCGGCATTGAGCCACACCGCGCCTTGCGCGGTCTTGCCCATCTTGGCGCCGGATGCGGTGGTCAGCAGCGGCGTTGTCAGCGCGAACAGCTGGTGGGTGCCCATGCGGCGGCCGAGATCGACGCCCATGATGATGTTGCCCCACTGATCCGAGCCGCCCATCTGGAGGCGGCAGCCGGTGCGCTTGGCGAGCTCGACGAAGTCGTAGGCTTGGCAGACCATGTAGTTGAACTCGATGAAGCTCATCTCCTGCTCGCGCTCGAGACGCAACCGCACGGAGTCCATGGTCAGCATGCGATTGACCGAGAAATGCCGGCCGACATCGCGCAGCATCTCGATCCAGTTCAGCTTGGTCAGCCACTCCGCATTGTCGAGCATGATGGCGTCGCTCTGGCCCTCGCCATAGCGCAGCACCTTTGCGAACACGCCGCGGATCGATTCCTTGTTGGCCTCGATCTCGGCAATGGTGCGCATCGCGCGGGTCTCGTCCTTGCCTGAGGGATCGCCCACCATGGTGGTGCCGCCGCCCATCAGGGTGATCGGCTTGTTGCCGGACTGCTGCAGCCAGTGCAGCATCATCATGGTCAGGTAATTGCCGATGTGCAGCGAGGGGGCGGTGCAATCGTAGCCGACATAGGCGATGGCTTCGCCCTTGGCGGCAAGCGCATCCAGCCCCTCGAAATCGGAGCATTGGTGGATGAATCCACGTTCCTGCAGGGTGTTGAGGAAATCCGATTTAAATGCAGTCATCTGTCGGCGTGCCTGACAATTCTTGGTTTACTGTTTTGGGAGCAATTTAAGGGTCTTGCGTGGGAACTCGATTGCTGCCCGCCATTTAGCGCGTTGGCATTATAAGATGTGTCCCTCTGGCACAAGATCGGCATGCCAGGGCGGGTCTCTTGAGGACGCTGATCCATGATGTTGACGGCACTCGGTTTGATGAGCGGCACCTCGCTGGACGGGGTGGATGTCGCGCTGATCGAAACCGACGGAAAACAGCTGAAGGCGTTCGGCCCTTCCGGTTACCGGCCGTACAGCCCGGCCGAGCGCAACCTGCTGCGCCAGGCGCTGAGCGAGGCCGTGCATCTGCAGCAACGCGACGCCCGCCCGGGCATTCTGGCCGAGGCCGAGCGTGCGGTGACGCGGGCCCATGCCGAGGCGGTCGCTGCCTTCCTCGCGCAGAACCGTATGAGGGCGGAGGACATCGACATTGTCGGCTTCCACGGCCAGACGGTGCTGCACCGGCCCGAAAAACGGCTGACGGTGCAGATCGGCGACGCGCCGGCGCTGGTCAGGGCGATCCATATCCCGGTGGTGCATGATTTCCGCGCCGCCGACGTCGAGGCCGGCGGGCAGGGCGCGCCGCTCGTGCCGGTCTATCACCGGGCACTGGCTCATTCGCTCCAGCGCGAGGGGCCGATCGTCGTGGTCAATATCGGCGGCGTCTCCAACATCACCTATATCGACGGCAACGATACGCTGATCGCCTGCGACACCGGCCCCGGCAATGCGCTGCTCGACGACTTCATGTACCGCACCATGAATCAGGCGTTCGATGCCGAAGGTAAATTCGCAGCGCTCGGCAACGTGGATGAAGCCTGGATCACGCGAGCGCTGGAGCTGCCGTTCTTCGCAAGCCCGCCGCCGAAATCGCTCGACCGCAACAATTTTGCCACGCTCAAGCTCGGCGATGTCGCGCCGGCCGACGGCGCGGCCACACTCACCGCTTTCACCGCTGCCGCGATCGCCCGCGTTATCCCGCTGCTGCCGCGGCGACCACGGAGCTGGATCGTCTGCGGCGGCGGCGCCCGCAACCTGACCATGCTGCGGATGCTGCGGGAGCGGGTGGACTCGGCCACAGTCGAAGCCGCCGAGACGCTCGGCTGGGCTTCCGATGCCATCGAGGCGCAGGCCTTCGGCTTCCTCGCGGCGCGCGGCCTGAAGGGCCTGCCGCTGTCCTATCCCGCGACCACGGGCGTGCCGATGCCGATGACCGGCGGGGTGATCGCCAGACCTTGAAGATGAATGCCTGAGGTCACAGGCGGTTGATGCAGATGCATCCATCTTGACGGGAGCATGCGAGTGCATCTATTTTAGATGCAGTTGCATCTAACCGTCGGATCGCGCCATGACCGCTTCATCGAAACTGATCAGCCACAAGCTTTGCCCCTATGTACAGCGCGCCGTGATCGCGCTGAAGGAGAAGGGCGTGCCGTTCGAGCGGATCGATATCGATCTCGCCAACAAGCCGGACTGGTTTCTCAAACTCTCGCCGCTCGGCAAGGTGCCGGTGCTGGTGGTGACGACCGACAAGGGTGAGGTCGCGCTGTTCGAGAGCAACGTGATCTGCGAATACATTGAAGAGACGCAGGCCGGCGCGAAGCTGCATCCGGCGGATGCGTTGAAGCGTGCCGAGCACCGCGCCTGGATGGAGTTCGGCTCGGCGATCCTTGGTGATCTCTGGGGCCTGGAAACCACGACCGATCCGGCGACGTTCGAAAGCAAGCGCCAGGCGCTCGTTGCGAAATTTGCGCGCGTTGAAGCCGCGCTCGGCTCAGGCCCGTTCTTCGCCGGCGACGCGTTCAGTCAGGTCGACGCCGTGTTCGCACCGATCTTCCGCTATTTCGACCTGTTCGACGAACTGACAGAGCACCACATCTTCAACGATGTGCCGAAGATCCGCGCCTGGCGCGCCGAGCTCGCGAAACGTCCGAGCGTGCGCAGCGCGGTCGGGGCGGACTATCCGCAATTGTTGCGGGCCTTCCTCGTCCGCCATGACGCGCATCTGCTCAAGCTCGCGGCCTGAGAGCACGCCGATGTCGCCGTCGATGGCCTGGATCATGCTCGTGATCGCCGGCGCGCTCGATGTCGGCTGGGCGATCTCGATGAAATATGCGGAAGGCTACACCCGCGTCGCCTGGAGCATCACTTCGCTGGTGCTGCTCGCCGCCTTCGTCTTCCTGCTCGGTCGCGCCTTGAAGGTGCTCGAGGTCGGCATTGCCTATTCGGTGTGGACCGGCATCGGCGCGGCCGGCACCTTCCTGATGGGCGTGGTGCTGTTCGGCGAGACCTTGAGCGCGATGAAGCTTGCAGGCATCGCGCTCGTCTTGATGGGGATCGTCGCTCTCAAGCTGGCTTGAGCTCGTAGCCCGAGGCTACAAAGCCTTTGCGCTATAGGCCTCAGCGTACGTTGGCGAGGCGCATGTCGAGATAGGCGGTGATGGTTTCCATCAGCGGCTCGAGCTTGGAATCGAAGAAGTGATTGGCTCCAGGGATGATCTGCTGGTCGATCACGATGCCTTTCTGCGTCTTCAGCTTCTCGACCAGGGTGTTGACGTCCTTGGGCGGCACCACCGCGTCCTTCTCGCCATGCACGATCAGGCCCGACGACGGGCAGGGTGCGAGGAAGGAGAAGTCGTAGAGATTGGCCGGCGGCGCGATCGAGATGAAGCCCTCGACCTCGGGGCGGCGCATCAAAAGCTGCATGCCGATCCAGGCGCCGAAGGAGAAGCCGGCGACCCAGCAGGCGCGCGCCTCGGGATTGATGGTCTGGGCCCAATCGAGCGCTGCGGCGGCATCCGACAGTTCGCCGGTGCCGTGGTCGAACGAGCCCTGGCTACGGCCGACGCCGCGGAAATTGAAGCGCAGCACCGAGAAGCCGCGATGCGCGAAGGCGTAGTAGCACTGGTACACGATCTGATGATTCATCGTGCCGTGGAACTGCGGATGCGGATGCAGGATCATCGCGATCGGCGCGTTCTTCTGCTTGGCCGGGTGATAGCGGCCTTCGAGACGGCCAGCAGGGCCGGTGAAAATGACTTCGGGCATCGGTGATCTCTTGATTGATTTCCTGGAGAGATGATCCCTAGCAATCAACCGATTGTGGCCTCGTCGGCAGATGCAGACGGAAGCGCGAATGACGGGTGAGAAGGCGCGCCTTGCGGTGATGCGCTAAGAGCGCGCGGTGACTTAACGGTGCGCGTTCTAGCATGGGCCGAGGGGCAAAAAGCAAGCATCTTCGACATCTATCAATGTCATCAAAAGCTTAGCCGGTCATCCTGATGTCATGCCGATGCTTGCTGGGATTGGACAGAGCGACGATCAAGATCGGCATTGCTGCAATAACCGATTGGAATCGCGATTGTTTATCGATTGCTGGGCGGATTCCGGTGACGATTCACACTGGCTCGGTACGGCCTCCCAAGGAGGCGACCGCCGGCCGGTAGCGGCGGCTTCCTCCGAGTGTCTGTCCGTTGTCGAACGTCAGCTCGAAATCCCCTGACGGCTTGAAGTCTACCCCGCTCACCCGGTCGAGATTAGCAAGCCTGGTCCGGTGCACGCGCACGATGGCGAAACGGGCCAGCTCGGTTTCGGTCGCGGCCAGCGTGCCCCGGATCAGGTGCTGGGTGCCGTTGGCGAGACAGTATTCGATGTAATTGCCGGCCGAGGCGACCCACAGGATATCGCGCGGGGCGACGCGGATCCGGCTCGTGCCGTCCCGGAGCCAGATCAATTGGGAGGCTGGTTGCTCCGGCGGAGCGACTGGCGCGGATAGGGCCGCGTGTGCGGCCATCCTCAACTCGCGCCGGCTCTCGATCAGCCAAAGCGTTGCCCCAAGCAGCACGGCGGTCACCGCATCCTTGCGGAATTCATACAGGACGGTCGTTAGCGAGAAATGGAAATCGTAGGCGCTGTCCGCCAGCCAGAGCAGGAGTTTCCGGAGGCCCACCATGCCGATGATGTGAAGGCTCGAGAAAACGAGCAGGGCGGCCGCAGCGATTCCAATTTGCGCAGCCAAGCCCGGTGTCCGGCGCATGCGCCGGACCGCTAGCACCGGGATCGGCAGCAGCAGCAGGATCACGATGATGCTCGACATTTCCCAGAACAGCCGCCGGCCGACATCGTAGCTGCCGCCGCGCCAGGCGGCATCCTGTGCGCCGGAGAGCGCGTTGACGATGCCGATCGCGAGCGCGACGGCTGCGATCGCACCGAACATGGCCCAATCGCCATTGATCACGCCGCGCCAACCGCTCGTCCCTAATGGCGACGCTTCGTCCCCTCGCGCCCGGTTCTGATCCCAAACCGTCTCGACCGGCTCCGTCTCGGGAGCATTTTGGCCGTCAGCCATGGCCCGAAAACTGCGTTTGCCGTGCCGTCAGGGAGCAGAGAACCATGTCAACACCACAGCAACTTTCAGCCTCGGAACGGCGTATCGATCTGGACTGGGTGCGGATTTTAGCTTTCGGGCTGCTCATTTTCTACCACGTCGGCATGCTCTACGTGTCCTGGGGATTTCACATCAAGAGCGAGCACCGGCTGAATTGGCTCGAGCCGGCGATGCTGTTGCTCAATCCCTGGCGGCTGTCGCTGCTGTTTCTGGTGTCCGGGGTGGCCAGCCGCTTCATGCTTGGAAAGCACCGACTCGCGGCCTTCGCCCGCACGCGCTCAACGCGACTCCTGGTCCCGCTGATCTTCGGCATGCTCGTGATCGTGCCGCCGCAATCCTACCTCCAGATCGTCGAGAGCCTCGGCTATCCCCAGGGGTTCGCCGATTTCTACCTCCGCCACTATCTGGCGTTCAGCGCGCAATTCTGTCCAACCCCCTGCATCGTGCAGCCGACCTGGAACCATCTCTGGTTCGTGATCTATCTCTGGGTCTACACGATGGCGTTGGCCGGTGTGCTGTCGGCGTGGCCGGCCGCAGCCGATTGGCTTGGTCAGCGGCTGGCGGCCGCGCTCGCCGGACCATGGCTGCTGGCGCTGCCGTGCCTGCTGTTTGCGGTCTGGCGGTTGTTCCTGTTCCCGAACTTCCCATCGACGCACGCGCTGTTCGGCGACTGGTATAACCACGCGGACTATGCGACCGCGTTCCTGATCGGCTTCCTGGTCGCACGCCAGGACAGCATCTGGCGCGACATCGAACGGCAGCGGTGGGTGGCACTGACGGTTGCTGCCGCGTGCTTCGTCGGATTCATCCTTACTTATGCCGGCTTGTTCGCGCGATCGCCGACGCTGAGATGGTTCGCAGGTTCCGCCTATGGCTGCTACCAATGGCTCGCTATGGTCGCAGTCCTCGGGTTTGCGCGACGCCATCTGACCGCCGATGGCCCCGTGCGGCGCTATCTGACCGATGCGATCTTTCCCTATTACATTGTGCATCAGACTGCGATCATCATGATCGCGCACGCGCTGCGGGGCAGTGGGCTATCGGCCGGAACCGAAGCCGCCATCGTGATATCAGGCACCGCAGTCACCTGCCTGGTCAGCTACGAGATCGCGCGGCGGATCGCCTGGCTTCGTCCGTTGTTCGGACTGCGCAGGGAGCCGCGAGCGCCTGCCGGAATGGCGCAGCAACAGCTGGCCTGATGTGCGCCGGCGCCCGATTGGCGCATTTGCAAAAGGTGCTAAGAGGGTGCCATGCCAAGCCGCGTCTATCTCGACTGGAATGCGACCACGCCGCTGCGCCCCGAGGCGCGGGCAGCGATGCTCGCGGCCTGGGATCTGGTCGGCAATCCCTCCTCGGTCCATGCCGAGGGGCGCGACGCCCGGCGGCTGGTCGAGGACGCCCGTGCCGCTGTTGCCGCGGGCGTCGGAGCACTGCCACGGAATGTGGTCTTCACCTCGGCTGGAACCGAGGCCAACGCTTTGGCGCTGTCGCCCGGGCTGCGAGGGCCGGCCGGCGGCCCCGTTGAGCGGCTGCTGGCCTCGGCCGTCGAGCACGCCTCGGTGCTGTCAGGCGGCCGGTTTCCGGCGGACAAGATCGGCCAGGTCAGGGTGACGCGCGCCGGCGTGATCGACCTCGATGATCTCAAGGCGCAGCTAAGGGATGGCCCGCCAGCGCTGGTCTCGGTCATGGCGGCCAATAACGAGACCGGCGCGCTCCAGCCGGTCGCGGAGGCGGCGCGGATCGTTCATGAGGCGGGCGGCCTCCTGCACGTCGATGCGATCCAGGCCCTTGGCAAAATTGCATTCAATATTAACGCGGTAGGCGCCGACCTTGCGACCCTTTCTGCGCACAAGATCGGCGGTCCCAAGGGCGTCGGCGCCTTGGTCGTGGCGGAGGGGATTGCGGGGCTGGAGCCGGTGCTTCGGGGCGGCGGCCAGGAGCTCAACCGTCGCGCTGGAACCGAGAATGTCGCGGGCATCGCTGGCTTCGGC
Organism: Bradyrhizobium sp. LMG 9283; assembly: GCF_045571415.1. Taxonomy (NCBI): domain Bacteria; kingdom Pseudomonadati; phylum Pseudomonadota; class Alphaproteobacteria; order Hyphomicrobiales; family Nitrobacteraceae; genus Bradyrhizobium; species Bradyrhizobium sp. LMG 9283. Next base: position 4,793,336 of record NZ_CP120691.1, on the reverse strand, counting down.
GCGGCCGTGAAGGCTGCGCTTCAGGCTCTGCCGGAGGATGCGAAGCGGATGGCAAGCCTCAGAGATCGCTTGGAAAATGGCATCAGGGCGATTGTCGGGGCAACGATCTTCTCGGACAGCGTGGCGCGGTTACCCAACACCACTCTGTTCACGGCGCGGGGTCTCAAGGCCGAGACCGCTGTGATTAGTTTCGACCTCGACGGGGTCGCCGTCTCCTCTGGATCCGCCTGTTCCTCGGGCAAAGTCCAGCCGTCCCACGTCCTTTCTGCTATGGGCTACGATCAGGCGGTGGCCCAGGGAGCGGTGCGTCTCAGTCTGGGCTGGTCCACGGAACCAGAGGATATCAATAGGGCGTTAGAGGCTTGGCGAAAGCTTGGTAATACCCTACTTAAGGGCTAAGCGACGAAACACGGCTTGAACGGTTCTAAGCCCGTGCTTTCCGCAGAGAAATATCGTAATACTCGTCCGAGTTTGATCCACCGCGGTCCTTGAAACCGCGAGCGGAGGATGGAATGCCAGCCGTACAAGAGACGGTCGAGCGCGTGAAGCGCATCGACGTCGACCAGTATCGTTATGGGTTTGAGACCCTGATCGACTCCGAGAAGGCCCCCAAGGGTCTGTCGGAAGAGACCGTAAAATTCATCTCGCAGAAAAAGAACGAGCCCGCCTGGATGCTCCAGTGGCGGCTGGAAGCCTATCGGCGCTGGCTGACCATGACCGAGCCGACCTGGGCCCGCGTCGAGTATCCGAAGATCGACTTCCAGGACATCCACTATTACGCGGCGCCGAAGCCGAAGAAGACGGTCACCTCGCTCGACGAGATCGATCCGGAGATCCTGAAGACCTACGAGAAGCTCGGCATTCCCCTGCGGGAAGTCGCCATGCTCGAGGGTATCGAGCCCAAGGTGGGCGAGCAGGATCCGGCGCAGCGCAAGATCGCGGTCGATGCCGTCTTCGATTCGGTCTCGGTTGCGACCACGTTCAAGGCCGAGCTGAAGAAGGCCGGCGTGATCTTCATGCCGATCTCGGAGGCGATCCGCGAGCATCCCGAGCTGGTGCAGAAATATCTCGGCTCGGTTGTTCCGACCTCCGACAATTTCTATGCGACTTTGAACTCGGCGGTGTTCTCCGACGGCTCGTTCGTCTACGTGCCGCCGGGCGTGCGCTGCCCGATGGAGCTGTCGACCTATTTCCGCATCAACGAGCGCAACACCGGCCAGTTCGAGCGCACGCTGATCATCGCCGACAAGGGGTCCTACGTCTCCTATCTCGAAGGTTGCACGGCGCCGCAGCGCGACGAGAACCAGCTGCACGCCGCCGTGGTCGAGCTCGTCGCGCTCGACGATGCCGAGATCAAATATTCGACGGTGCAGAACTGGTACCCGGGCAATTCGGAAGGCAAGGGCGGCATCTACAATTTCGTCACCAAGCGTGGCGACTGCCGTGGCGCCAACTCCAAGATCTCCTGGACCCAGGTCGAGACGGGTTCGGCGATCACCTGGAAGTATCCGAGCTGCATCCTGCGCGGCGACAACTCCCGCGGCGAGTTCTACTCGATCGCGATCTCGAACGGCTTCCAGCAGGTCGATTCGGGCACCAAGATGATCCACCTCGGCAAGAACACGTCGAGCCGCATCATCTCCAAGGGTATCGCCGCCGGCAAGTCGCAGAACACTTATCGCGGTCTCGTCACCGCGCACCGGAAAGCGACCGGCGCGCGCAACTTCACCGCCTGCGACTCGCTGTTGATCGGCGACAAATGCGGCGCGCACACCGTGCCGTACATCGAGGCCAAGAACTCCTCGGCGACGTTCGAGCACGAGGCGACCACGTCGAAGATCTCCGAGGACGTGCTGTTCTACTGCATCCAGCGCGGGCTCAGCCAGGAAGAGGCTGTCGGCCTCGTCGTCAACGGCTTCGTCAAGGACGTGCTGCAGCAGCTGCCGATGGAGTTCGCGGTGGAAGCGCAGAAGCTGATCTCGATCTCGCTGGAAGGGTCGGTCGGCTGATCGCCGACCCCAGCGGTGCGCACCTCGCGCTCCAACATCAATTGATAAACTGGATACCAAGATGGCTTTGCTTGAAGTGAAAGACCTCAAGGTTCGTGTCGAGGAGCGTGAGATCCTCCACGGGCTGACACTGACTGTGAACGAAGGCGAGGTGCACGCGATCATGGGGCCGAACGGCTCCGGCAAGTCGACGTTGTCCCACGTCATCGCCGGCAAGCCCGGTTACGAGGTCACCGACGGCCAGATCCTATTCAAGGGCGAGGACCTCTTGGAGATGGAGCCGGACGAGCGCGCCGCCAAGGGCGTGTTCCTGGCGTTTCAGTATCCGGTCGAGATTCCCGGCGTCGCCACCATGACGTTCCTGCGCACCGCGCTGAACGCGCAGCGCAAGGCGCGCGGTGAGAGCGAATATTCGACCCCGGACTTCCTGAAGAAGGTCCGCGAAGTCTCGAAGTCGCTGAACATCCCGCAGGACATGCTCAAGCGCGGCGTGAACGTCGGCTTCTCCGGCGGCGAGAAGAAGCGCAATGAGGTGCTGCAGATGGCACTGTTCGAGCCGGCTTTGTGCATCCTCGACGAGATGGATTCGGGTCTCGACATCGACGCGCTGCGCATCGCGGCTGATGGCGTCAACGCGCTGCGCTCGCCGGGGCGCGCGATGATCGTCATCACGCACTATCAGCGGCTGCTGAACTACATCGTGCCGGATTTCGTGCACGTGATGTCGAAGGGCCGCGTTGTGAAGAGCGGCGACAAGCAACTGGCGCTGGAGCTGGAGGAGTCCGGCTACACCCAGTTCGAGGACGCCGCGTAAGGAATTTTGCGATGAACGTTGCTGTGGCAAAGACCGGAAACGGCGGCGCGGTGAGTGATCTCTTCGCCAGCGCCGAAGGTCGCTTGCCGGGTTCGCCTGACGTGATCGCGGCGCGCCGCGAGGCGTTCGAGAGCTATGAGCGTCTCGGCCTGCCGCACCGCCGGATCGAGGAATGGAAATACACCGACCTGCGCGCGCTGGTCGGCGAGGTGCTGCCGCTGGCAGCCGGCCCCGATGCGGCCGCGCTGAAGCGGGCCGCAGAAGCGGTTAAGGCCCATGCGATCGGGGGGGCCCGGAAGCTGGTGCTGGTCGACGGCGTGTTCGCCGCCGATCTTTCCGATGTGAAGGCGCTTGCCGCCGAGGTCAACGTCAAGACGCTGCGCGAGGTCCTTGCGAACGAGGCAAATCCCGCCGCCGGGGATCTCCTCCAGACGGCGTCGACCGATGCGGTCATCTCGCTCAATGCGGCCATGGCGACGGACGGCGTCGTGGTCTCGGTGGCTGACGGCACCCATTTGCCCGCGCCGATCCAGGTCATTCATGTCGCGACCGCGGCCGGTGCGTCCGCCTTCACCCGCTCGCATCTGCGGATTGGCAAAGGCGTGCGCGCCACTGTCGTAGAGAGCTTCGTCGCAGCCGGAAAGGCCGGCGGCTATCAGGTCAACGATGCGGTGATCCTCTGGGTCGGCGACGACGCCGATATCGCGCATATCCGCCTGATGGACGATGCGCCCGACGCGGTGAACGTCTCGTCGCACTTCGTCACCGTCGGCGCCAATGTGAAGTTGAACTTCTTCAACATGACAACCGGCGCGGCGGTCAGCCGCCTGCAGGGCTTCATCACGCTCTCGGGCGAGGGCAGCGAGCTCTCCGCCAACGGCGTGAACCTGTTGCAGAAGACCGAGCATGGCGACACCACGCTGGTCGTCGACCATGCCGTGCCGGATTGCGTCAGCCGCGAGACGTTCCGCGCCGTGATCGACGATCGCGCCCATTCGGTGTTCCAGGGCCGCATCATCGTCCGTCCCGACGCGCAGAAGACCGATGGCAAGATGATGACGCGGGCGCTACTGCTCTCGGACGAGGCCGAGGCCGACAACAAGCCCGAGCTCGAGATTTTTGCCGACGACGTCTCCTGCGGCCATGGCGCCACCGCCGGTGCGCTGGACGACAGCCTGCTGTTCTATCTGAAGGCCCGCGGCCTGCCGGAGAAGCAGGCCCAGGCGCTGCTGATCCAGGCCTTCGTTGGCGAGGCGATCGAGCAGATCGCCGATGATACTTTGCGCGAGCACGTGATCGGCGTGGCCGAGCGCTGGCTGGAGCGGCGGTCATGAGCACGCATCCGGCAGTCAAGAACGGTGCCTATGACGTCGCGCGCGTGCGCCAGGATTTTCCGGCGCTGGCCATGCAGGTCTATGGCAAGAAGCTGGTCTATCTCGACAACGCGGCCTCGGCGCAGAAGCCGCAGTCCGTGCTCGACCGCATGACGCAGGCCTATACGAGCGAATACGCCAACGTGCATCGCGGCCTGCACTACCTCGCCAATGCGGCGACGGAGGCCTACGAGGGCGCACGGGCAAAGGTCGCGCGGTTCGTCAACGCCCGCCGGACAGAGGAAATCATCTTCACCCGCAACGTCACCGAGGCCATCAACCTCGTGGCGTCGTCCTGGGGCGAGTCGAACATCAAGCAGGGCGACGAGATCGTCCTCTCGATCATGGAGCACCATTCTAATATCGTGCCCTGGCATTTCCTCAGGGAACGCCATGGCGCAGTGATCAAATGGGCGCCCGTCGATGACGAGGGCAATTTCCTGATCGACGAGTTCGAGAAGCTGCTGACGCCGAAGACCAAGCTTGTCGCCATCACCCAGATGTCGAACGCGCTCGGAACGTTCGTTCCGATCAAGGAGGTGGTGCGGCTGGCCCATGATCGCGGCATTCCGGTGCTGGTCGACGGTGCGCAAGGCGCGGTGCATCTGCCCATCGACGTGCAGGATCTCGACTGCGATTTTTACGCGTTCACCGGCCACAAGATCTATGGCCCGACCGGCATCGGCGCGCTCTATGCCAAGCATGAGCACCTCGTCGCGATGCGCCCCTTCAACGGCGGCGGCGAGATGATCCGCGAGGTTGCGAAGGATTGGGTCACCTATGGCGATCCGCCGCACAAGTTCGAAGCCGGCACTCCGCCCATCGTCGAAGCGATCGGCCTCGGCGCCGCCATCGACTACGTCAACTCGATCGGCAAGGAGCGCATCGCCGCTCACGAGCACGATCTCACTACCTATGCCCAGCAGCGCTTGCGCGAGATCAACTCGCTGCGGCTGATCGGCACGGCGCGGGGCAAGGGCCCGGTGATCTCCTTCGAGCTCAAGGGCGCACACGCCCATGACGTCGCCACCGTGATCGACCGCCAGGGCATTGCGGTGCGCGCCGGCACCCATTGCGTGATGCCGCTTTTAGAGCGGTTCAACGTGACTGCCACCTGCCGGGCTTCGTTCGGCATGTATAATACGCGGGAAGAAGTCGATCATCTGGCACAGGCGCTTTTGAAGGCGCGGGATTTGTTCGCATGAGTGACACGGCCGAAATCAAAGCCAATCCGATGGAGACCCGGTCGGCGCTGCCGCCTGAGGAGACCGAGCGCCTGACCACCGAGATCATCGCGGGGCTCAAGACCGTGTTCGACCCGGAGATCCCCGCCGACATCTACGAGCTCGGTCTGATCTACAAGGTCGAGATCAAGGACGATCGTTCGGTCGACGTGCTGATGACCCTGACGACGCCGAACTGCCCGGCCGCCGGCGAACTGCCGACCATGGTCGAGAACGCGGTCGCCAGCGTTCCCGGCGTCGGCGTGGTCGACGTCAAGGTCGTCTGGGAGCCGCCGTGGTCGCCGGAACGCATGAGCGACGAGGCGCGCCTCGTGCTCAACATGTGGTGACGGTGTCAGCCCGCATTGAATTCGCTCCGCAACGGACCACATAAATAACATGACCCAGGCGACACCAGCATCCTCCACTCCGAAGCCGCGGCGGCCGCGCCCGCAGGTGATGCGGCTGACGGACGCTGCTGCCAAGCGCATTACCGAGCTGACCCAGCGTGCGGATTCGGAGATCGTCGGCCTGCGCGTCGGGGTGAAGAACGGCGGCTGCGCCGGCCAATCCTACACGGTCGAGTACGCCCACGAGATCCGCCCGACCGACGAGGTCGTCGAGGACAAGGGCGTCAAGATCCTGGTCGATCCCAAGGCCGTGCTGTTCCTGCTCGGCACCGAGATGGACTACAAGGCCGACAAGATGCAGGCCCAGTTCGTCTTCAACAATCCCAACCAGGTCTCCGCCTGCGGCTGCGGCGAATCGGTCGAGCTGCGGCCGGCCAAGATCGACGGGTAATTTCTTCTCGCTTCTCTCGTGTCCCGGATGCGCTGCAGCTCGCTTGCGCTGCTGCGCAGAGCCGGGACCCACGCTATAGTTTTCGCTGTAGAGTGGCTGGACCCCGGCTCAGCAGCGCCATAGCGAGTCGAAGACGCGCGTAAACGCGCCTATGACACGCTGCGCTGCGTCCGGGGCACGAGAGGGCTGCCCATGGACCGTGAATTCCTAACCGACCTGTTCGCCGATTTCGGCCCCGTCACCATCCGCAAGATGTTCTCCGGCTACGGCATCTCCGCCGACGGCGTCAATTTCGCGCTGTCGCTGCGTGCCGGCCTGTTCTTCCGCGTCGACGAGACGACCATCCCGGATTTCGAGGCCGAAGGCTCAAAGCCGTTCCAGTACGCGACCCGCGCCAAGACCGTGGTGGTCAATTCCTACTGGGAGCTGCCTGCACGCCTGTTCGACGATTCCGCAGAGCTTGCCCAATGGGCGAGGGCGGCACTCGCCGCGGCCCAGCGCGCCAAGGTGAAGAAGCGGCCGAAGGGCAAGAAGGCGCTAACGAAGGCCGCAGGTAAGCCGCCGAAGAAGGCAGTCAAGAAAACGGTGCGTAGGGTGGGCAAAGCGACTCGTCCGCCGAAGCTCGCGGAGCGAAGGCGGAAGCGCGCCCACCGTTAGGCTGCTGGTTGTGGAGAGATGGTGGGCACGGCGCTTGCGCGCCTTTGCCCACCGTACAGGACTTCAATCCACGGCCTTGGTCAGGCCGACCCTCATATCCTTGGCCGTGAAGACAGAGGTGCCGTCGGCAAGCACGCGGCCGTCGGCAATTCCGAGCACCAGCTTGCCGCGCCGGACCATGCGCATCGCGACCTCGTAACGCACGCGTTTTGTGTCAGGTGTAATGGTCCCCGTGCACTCCACTTCGCCGACGCCGATGGCGCGGCCTTTGCCCGGAGAGCCCGACCAGCCGAGCCAATAGCCGATCATCTGCCACATGGCGTCGAGGCCCAAGGAGGCCGGCATCATCGGGTCGCCGTGATAATGGCAATCGAAGAACCAGTGGCTCGGCGTGATGTCCAACTCGCCGACGACATGGCCCTTGCCGAACTCACCGCCGTCCAGGCTGATCTCGGTGATGCGGTCCATCATCAGCATCGGCGGTGCCGGCAGCTGCGCATTGCCCGGCCCGAAATAGCCGCCTTCGCTCGATCTCAGCAGCTCGTCCCTGGTGTAGGACGGCTGCGGCGTATGGAAATCATGAGGATTGGGCAAGGTGATAAGTCCTCGATGCCCGCGGTCAGGCACCACGGCGGCGAGGAAGATGTCGGTCGGCAAGTTGGAATGTCAAGCGCGGACGGCGGACGTCTCACGCCACCCGGCTGTGCGTCTCGACCGCGTATTCGGGGTCGGCTTCGCAGATCACGCGGTTGCGGCCGTTGCGCTTGGCGGCGTAGAGGCAGGCATCCGCACGCTCGATCAGCGCGTCGGTGTCGTCGCCCTCCTTGAGCATGGAGACGCCGACGGAGATGGTGACGCGGCCGAGGATCTCGCCGGTCGATTTCTTCTTCAATTCCTTCGCCATCACGGCGCGGCGGATGTGGTCGGCCACGGTGAGCGCCTGGCGCAGCGCGGTGTTGGGCAGCACGACCGCGAATTCCTCGCCGCCATAGCGCGCGGTGATGTCCTGGCCCTTGATGGTCTGCTTCAGCGACAGGCCGACGAGCCGCAGCACCTGGTCGCCGGTGAGATGGCCGTAGGAATCGTTGAACGACTTGAAGTGATCGATGTCGAACAGCAGCAGCGACAGCGGCTCGCCCGAGGCGAGCGCGCTCTGCACGGCCATGCCGATCATGCGGTCGAAATATTTGCGGTTGCCGAGGCCGGTGAGCGGATCGGTCAGGCTCTCGGCGCGGATCGCTTCCAGGCTCTGCTGGAGATTGCTGATCTCGTTCTTCGACAGCGTCAGCCGGTCTTCCAGTGCCTTGTTGGTCTGACGCATCTCGCTGGTCGAGCGCAGCAGCGCCTCGACGATTGCCTTGATCTGGTCGCGACCCTTGGCCGACGACAGCTTGTCGGCCGCGCCCGACAGGCTGGCATCGTAGGCGCCGGTCATGCCGAGCGCCTCGCCCAAGACCTTCATCACGTCGTCGATCTCGCCGATGACGCGCGCGCCGACCTTGTCGATGCGGTCGGTAGTCTTGATGTGGGAGAGATAGGTCTCGTAGATTTGCTCGAGATCGGCTTCGGTCAGCTTGCCGCTGCGCGCCAGCGTCTCGTTGATAATCTTGTTGAGCGGCGCGTTGTAGCCGGTGGCGTAGACGTACCAAATCTCATAGTTGCGGGGAATTGCCGTCTGCCGAAGCGATCGGATCTGACCGAGCGCCACCTCAGCGAACGCCATCGTGCGTTCGTGTTCGTCGAGCACCTTGATCACGGAACATACCCCACAACGGTCGGCGCGCCATCGACCGCAGCAATGCTTAAATTATGTTCGTAGACTAACGGACGATCGTGAACGCCCCGTAAATATACGTCCACGGAACGTCTAAAAACGTGTAATTCATATTTCTGCAATCGAAACCGGAAGTGCGCTCGCGCGCTTCAGGCGCCGGCAGGGGAGCGAACCGGCCGCAGCAGAAACGCCGGCAGATGCGAGTGATCGCCCGGCTCGGTGTCGATCTCGCGCTGGCGGCGCGGCTCGGGACGGCCGATCGAGGGCACATGGGAGGCGTTGGCCTGCTGGCGCGCATCGTGCCGCGGCTCCGTCCGACGCTTGTCGTCGGACCGATGCCTTGCCTCGGCGGGCTGTCGCGCCTCGCGCGGCTCATGGCTGCGCTCGCGGTCGCGGCCGCGCTGCGGCTTGCCGCGTCCGCCGCGTGAACGTTCACGACCGCGCTGCTCGCGCAGACGCTCGCTGGCATCGGATGCCTCGGCCGCGACTTCGTAATCGCCTTCGGCGCGCGGAATGCTCTGGCCGATCAGCTTTTCGATCGCCGCCATCGACTTCTGGTCGAGCGGTGTCACGATCGAGATCGCAGTGCCGGTTCGCCCGGCGCGGCCGGTCCGGCCGATGCGGTGGACGTAGTCGTCGGCGTGATGGGGAACGTCGAAATTGAAGACGTGGCTGACCTCGGGAATGTCGAGGCCGCGGGCGGCGACGTCGGAGGCGACGAGCAGCGGCAGCTCACCCTTGCGGAACTGGTCGAGCGCGGCCATGCGGGCCGGCTGGTCCATGTCGCCATGCAGCGCTCCGACGCTGAAGCCGTGCTTCTGAAGCGATTTGTGAACGATCGCGACCTCGCGCTTGCGATTGCAGAAGATGATCGCGTTCTTGAGGTCCTTGGCCTCGCGCAGCAGCCGGCGAAGCAGCTCGCGCTTCTCGTGCGCCTCGCGTCCGGCGGGCACCTGGGCTTGCGTGACGGTGACGGCGGTGGTGGCGGGCCGGGAGACCTCGACCTTTTGCGGATTGTGCAGGAAGGCTTCGGTGATGCGCCGGATTTCCGGCGGCATGGTCGCGGTGAAGAACAGGGTCTGCCGCGTGAACGGGACGAGCTTGCAGATGCGCTCGATGTCGGGAATGAAGCCCATGTCCAGCATGCGGTCGGCCTCGTCGATGACGAGCAGCTCGACGCCGGTGAGCAGGAGGCCGCCGCGCTCGGTATGGTCGAGCAGGCGGCCGGGGGTTGCGATGAGCACGTCGACGCCGCGCATCAGCTTGGCATCCTGGTCGCCGAAGGAGACGCCGCCGATCAGAAGGGCGACGTTGAGTTTCTGGCCGGCGCCGTAGCGGTCGAAGTTTTCCTTCACCTGGGCCGCGAGCTCGCGGGTCGGCTCGAGGATCAGCGTGCGCGGCATGCGGGCCCGGGCGCGCCCTTTTTCGAGGATGGTGAGCATCGGCAGCACGAAGGCCGCGGTCTTGCCGGTGCCGGTCTGGGCGATGCCGAGCACGTCCTTGCGTGCGAGGACGTGGGGGATCGCCTGTTCCTGAATGGGGGTGGGGTTGGTGTAACCGGTGGCCGCCACTGCGGCGAGGACTTTTTCGGACAGTCCGAGATGAGAAAAGGACATTGAGCCTCTGGTCGAAACCGCCGTTCGGAATCGAGGGTAATAAGGCTGTCGCGTTCCACCCCGAAACGGCGCGCTCTCAAAGAAGCTGGGGGTGCTGACTCACGCGGACAAAGCGCAAGGCCCAGGAATCGCTCTTCGATCTGAGCCGCGTCGCCCCGGAACATAGGGAGGAATTGGCCAAAGTCAATGGAGCAGGCGCGGGAAGGCCCTAAAAAGCCTGAGGCTTTTGCCCAAATCACGGGCGCGGCTTGGGTTTTCCGCTCCTTTGGCGGTCAGGCCAGAACCGCCAAGACGAAGGGTTAATGCCCGTTCGAAGCCTTGGCCCGAAAGTCGCCGGGAGCCATGCCATAGGCGGCGTTGAACACCCGGTAGTAGGTCGCCAGGCTCTCGAAGCCGCAGGAGACCGCGATGTCGGCGATCAGCCGTTCCGGCGCCTCGCGCATCAGGCGGCGGCTCTGTTTCAGGCGCTCGCCGGTCACGGTCTGCGAGAAGCTCTTCTCCGCCGTCTCGAACAGCATGTGCAGGTGACGCACGGAGACGCCGAGCTGGTCGGCGACCATGGTCGGCGCGAGATTGGGGTCCTGAAGGTGGCGCGCGATCAGGCGTCGGGCCTGCGAGAGGCGGGCGGTCCGCAGCGCGGCCTGGCCGCGCCGACTGCCGGGCCGCACGATGCCGCGCTCGATCAGCGCCAGATGGGCCAAAGCTTGAACCAAGGAGGTCTGGACCACAGAGGCCGCATCGGCGGCGGCATCATCCGCGGCGGCCTCGCCGAGATCGGCAAAGCAGGCGGCGAGCAGGGGTGCCAGGGCCGGATCGTTGAAGGTCCGGGGCGACAGCTCGCGCATGCGCTTGTCCTGCGCCGGGATGCTGCTCATCGGGATCTTCAGGATCCGGAGATGGAAGCCGCCGGCGCCCAGTGGGGCGGTGCGGTAGGGCAGGTCGGTGTGGCTGGTGGCGAAGCTGCCGCTCGCGATCGCAAAGTCGCTTGTCCGCATGCCGCCGAACCAGCCGCCGCTGCCGAGCTGCTGGTAGACGCAAATCGCGTTACCTGGGGTGTTGGCGATGTCGGACGCGCTGCGCTCGACCGCGTAGGGCGAAGCCTTCAGCTCGACGAGGCCGGCGCCGTCGAGCTGACGCAGCGAGAATTCGCCGAAGAAGTCCGCGCGCCGTTCGCGCGCGAGCTCGGCGGTGACGCCGAACAACCCCTTGGCCCGCACCTCGCGCCAATAGTCGAAGCGCTCATGTGGCTCCACCTCGTCCGTACACCAGCGCAACACGGCGGCCCCTCGCTTCCGGCGAAATCGTCCAATCTGAAGCAGATTCCAACGGAATCTGCCATAGCGCAGATCGTGCAATCGGAGCCCTAGGCCCCTTGAACCGTCGTTGCGTCTGGGCCGACTATCACACAGCGGCAGGGGGCATGGACTGCTGCTCGAAGGAATCGGCGCAGGGCCGTTCGGCAACGGGAAATTACGCGATGACGCGTCGGCTTTTCAGAATTCTGGCGGCCCTTGGCCTCGCGGCGAGCCTGAGCGGCTTCGCAGCTCCCGCCCACGCCGAGAAGCGTGTCGCGCTGGTCGTCGGCAACAACGATTACAGGAACGTGCCGAAGCTGCTCAAGGCGGTCAACGACGCCCGCACCATGGGTGACACGCTGAAGCAGCTCGGCTTTTCGGTGATGGTCGCCGAGAACCAGAACCGGCAGCAATTCTCCGAGACGCTGCTCGCGTTCGACAAGGCGATTGAGCCCGGCGACACTGCGTTCTTCTTCTACGCCGGCCACGGCTTCGAGATCGCCGGCCAGAATTACCTGCTGCCGACCGACGTGCCGGCGGCGACGGAAGGACAGGAAGAGCTGGTGCGCGACGCCTCGATCCTGGCCGACCGCATCGTCGAGCGCCTCCAGAACAAGAAGGCGCGCACCTCCATCCTGGTGTTCGACGCCTGCCGCAACAACCCATTCGAGCGCAAGGGCACCCGCGCGGTCGCCGGCGGCGGGGGGCTTGCGCCGATGACGCAGCTGCCCGAAGGCGTGTTCTCGGTGTTCTCGGCAGGACCTCGCCAGACCGCGCTCGATCGTCTGTCCAATGACGACACCAATCCCAATTCGGTGTTCACGCGCACTTTCGCCAAGGAGCTGCTGCAGCCCGGCGAGAACCTCGTACAGGTGGCGCAGCGCACGCGTCGTCTGGTCAGCGAGATGGCAGACACCGTCAAGCACAGGCAGGTGCCGGTCTATTTCGACCAGATGGTCGACGATGTCTTCCTCAGCGGCATGGCGAAGGATACCGCCGCGCGGCTGGCCGAGCCGCCGCAGAAGCTTGCGGCGCTGCCGCCGGTGTCGGTGCCGCAGATCCCGAAGGAGGAGACGATCAACGCGCCGATCGCGAGCTTCTCGCGGCACAATGGCGGCTGGAGCATTACGTTCTCCTTCGCCGACCCGACGCTCGGCATTTCCTGGCGCATCGCCGGCAAGAGTGATTTCCGCGAGACCGGCTTCATCGACACGCTCGATCCGCGCACCCGCAAGCGGATGCCGAACCCGTCGATCGAGCTGCCGCCGGATGCGCAGGCCGGCACCATCGAGGTCCGCTATGTCGATCAGTCCGGCGAGATGCAGGGACCGTTCCCGATCAAGTTCGATCCCGAGGCCGCGCTGATCCGCGACCAGCGCAAGATCCTCGACATGACATCGACGAGCTGGCTGTCGTTCCGCGAGTTCAATGGCCTATTGGTCTACTACACGCACCTCGTGTCCTACCGCTGCGCCATCCGCGAGGTGCGCATCGGCATCGACACCGCCGTGCCCAACCAGGTGCTGAAGATGCCGCCTTGCGACATGCGCGACCCCAGCGCAATCACCGCCGGCATGCCGCTCTACATCAAGCTCGCACCAAGCACGCAGTCGGTCTCGGTGGAGCTGACCTATCGCGACGGCAGCGTCTCGGAAATCAAGAGCTTTCGCAGCGCGAACCGCAGCAATTGATGGTCCCGCGGGACTGATCGGAGGAGCCGAGGAGAGCGGACACCCGTTTCCCCCAGGTGAAGGAACATCTCCGGGCGACTTGGATTGTCTGCCAAACCAGGGAGACGATCCATGATCCGCAAATCCATCCTCGTGACCATCGCTTGTGCCGCACTTTCGACGGCGGCCTTTGCTCAAGGCGGCGGTGGTGCCGGCGGTAGCGGTGCTGGTGCAGCTGCGGGCGCCGGCACGGGTACCGGTGGCGCCAGCGCGGGATCTGCCGCCAGCTCAGGTGTCGGAGTGGGCTCGTCATCCAGCAGCGCCAACTCGGGGCCGTCGGCTCCCTCCGGGATGGGAACGCATGACGCCACCACGGGAGCCAACATCAACACCAATACCGGCCCGACCAATCCGAACGTTCAGGCTCCAACTGCAAACGCTAGGACGCCGGCAGCAGCGCAAGCCGAGCGAAACATGGGCGTCGGTCACGCACCCAACGGGTTGCCGATCGGCAGTCCGGGCACCGGGACCAGCAACGAGGACCAGAAATAGTCTGGTCCCGTTTCAGGCAGGGCTATCGCACATGACACGTAGGCGGCGGCCTGTACGCCTCGTCCTTCGAGACGGCGCTTACGCGCCTCCTCAGGATGAGGTTAATCGGCATCAAGGCCCGTTGAAACTGCTGCCGCGCACTCCGTCCTCATCCTGAAGGAGCCCGCCCAAAGCGGGCGTCTCGAGGGTTGGCCGCAGGGAAAACCCTCAAATGCGATAGCTTCCCGTCTTCAGGCAAGGCCCGTGCTTTGCGGGTCTTTTTGTCAGGCACTTGTTTGCTGCTGAAAACCGCGGTGGGCTTTTCCCTGCAAATTGAGACTGCCTTCGGCATGAATCGCGCTACTATCGTCCGGTATAGCTCGATCGATACTCACATTGCGGATCGCGGCGGCAATGACCTCCGACCAACAACAAAACCGGACCATCAGGGTCCGCTGCTGCATCGTCGGCGGCGGGCCGGCCGGCATGATGCTCGGCTATCTCCTGGGACGGTCCGGCATCGATGTCGTGGTGCTGGAGAAGCATGCGGATTTCTTCCGCGACTTCCGCGGTGACACCGTGCATCCCTCGACGCTTCAGGTGATGGACGAACTCGGGCTGATCGACGGCTTCCTGAAGCTGCCGCACCAGCGCCTGCAGAAAATGGATGGCCTGTTCGGCGGCACGCCGGTGCGCATTGCCGATCTCAGCCGGCTCCATACCAAGTACCCCTTCATCGCCTTCATGCCGCAATGGGATTTCCTGAATTTCCTCCGTGAGGCCGGCCGGCGCTTTGCGCAGCTCAAGGTGATGATGAGCACGGAGGCGGTGGATCTGATCCGCCGCGGCGAGACGGTCGCCGGCGTGCGGGCGAAGACGCCTGACGGCTTCATCGACATCGAGGCTGACCTCACCATCGCCTGCGACGGCCGCCATTCGACGGTGCGCGAGCGCGCTGGCCTTGCCGTCGAGGAGATCGGCGCGCCGATGGACGTGCTCTGGTTCCGCGCCGGCCGAAGGCCCGAGGAGACCGAAAACCTCTTCGCGCGGATCGAGCCTGGCAAGATGATGGTCACCTTCGACCGCGGCGATTACTGGCAATGCGCCTATGTCATCGCAAAAGGGCAGTATGAGGCAGTGAAGGCGAGGGGACTATCGGCGCTGCTCGACGATATCGTGCGCATGGCGCCGATCCTTCGATCCGGCATCGCCGAGGTGAAGAGCTTCGACGACGTCAAGCTGCTCACCGTCGCGATCAACCGCCTGCCGCGCTGGACGCAGCCGGGCCTGCTGTGCATCGGCGATGCCGCGCATGCGATGTCGCCGGTCGGCGGCGTCGGCGTCAATCTCGCCGTGCAAGATGCGGTCGCGACTGCCAATCTGCTGGCGGACAAGCTGCAGCACGGTTGTCCCTCGGAGAACGAGCTCGATGCCGTACGCCGTCGCCGCGAGTTTCCGGTGAAGATGACGCAAGCAATGCAGGTGATCGTGCAGAACAACATCATCAGCGGTGCCTTGCAGGGCGGCGATCGACCGCTGAAGGTGCCGCTGATCGTGCGCCTCATTACGGCGCTGCCGTGGCTGCAGGGCATTCCGGCGCGCCTGCTTGCGCTTGGCGTGCGGCCCGAGCACGTGCATTCGAGAGCCGCGTCGGCATCCTAGCGTAAGGCTTCGGTAGGGATAACGCCGTGCTAAATCGCGCACGGCGCGTTGCGCGCCTGCAACAGCGTCAACGGATTCACGGCGCAGTGCGTGCCCAGCCGCCACATTAACCGTGTTGATTTCAATTTTAGTAAGAGCCGTCTGTGACCGTGCGGCCATCAAAGGACACGGGGTGTACCATGCGTAACAAATTGATTGCCGCCTTCGCCTGCACGACGGCTCTGGCTTCGACCGGCGCGGCTTCCGCCGCCGATCTCGCTGCGCGCTACACGAAGGCGCCCGCCTATGTCGAGCCGCTGTTCACCTGGACCGGCTTCTATGTCGGCGGCCACATCGGTGGCGCATGGACCAACGAGCAGTTCATCAACAACGGGATCGGCGCGGCGTTCGGCGATTTGCTTCCGGGAGAGGGCTATCGTCAGCGCAACTCGGGCGTCATGGGCGGCGCGCAGATCGGCTACAACTGGCAGGCCAACAACTACGTGTTCGGTGTCGAAGGCACGATCTCCGGCCTCGACAACAAGGGTACGGTCGTGAACACCGCGTTCGCCCCGGCGAACGATGTATTCTCCTGGCGTGCCAATGTGCTGGCAACGGTCGTCGGCCGCGCCGGCTTTGCCGTGCAGAACAACCTGTTCTACATCAAGGGCGGCTATGCGGGGGTCAACAACCGGCTCTCGGTCACCGACCCGGTTGTGGCGGGTACGGGCGGACAGACTCACTGGGCCAATGGCTGGACCGTCGGCGCCGGCTGGGAATACGGCATCACGCGCAACTGGATCGTCGGCCTCGAATACAACTATGCGGCCTTCGGCAGCCAGACCTATCAGCTCGGTGGCACGGCGGGCAATTACACCTTCGATGCCAAGCCGCGTGACATCCAGTGGGCCGTCGTGCGTGCGAGCTACAAGTTCGACGCGCCGACCATCGCCCGCTACTGAGCACGTCGACGCAACGCGACCAACGATCAAAAACGAGCACTGCCAAAATTCAAAAGCCCCGGCTTCCACCGGGGCTTCTTTTTGCGTTGTGGTGCAGGCCCGGCCTCAGGCCATCACCGAGAATCCGCCGTCGACCGGGATCGCGGTGCCCGTGACGAAGTTCGACGCGGGCGAGGCGAGGAACACGGCGATGCCGGCGAAGTCGTCGATGTCACCCCAGCGCCCCGCGGGCGTGCGCGCCAGCACGCGCTCGTGCAGCCCCGAGACCTGCTGCCGCGCGCCGCGGGTGAGGTCGGTGTCGATCCAGCCCGGCAGTATGGCGTTGACTTGGATGTTGTCGGGCGCCCAGGCATTGGCGCAGGCGCGCGTGTACTGCACGATGCCGCCCTTGCTCGCCGCATAGGCGGTCGCAAAGCTCGCGCCGAAGATCGACATCATCGAGCCGATATTGATCACCTTGCCGTTGCCGGATGCCTTCAGCGCCGGATAGGCCAGCTTCGAGCACACGAAGGCGCTGGTGAGGTTGGTGTCGATCACCTTGTTCCATTCGTCGAGCTCGAGCTCGTGCGGCGGCTTGCGGATGCTCATGCCGGCATTGTTGACGAGGACGTCGATGCGGCCGAGCTCCTTGACGACGCGGTCGATCATGGCCGCGACCGCCGCTTTGTCGGTCACGTCGGTCGCGACGGCAATCGCCTTCACGCCGCGCTGCCTGAGATCGGCGACCGCTTCCGCGGACTTGGTCTCGTTGCGTCCGATCACGGCGATGTCGGCGCCGGCATCGGCAAGGCCGCGCGCCATGCCGAGCCCGATGCCGCCATTGCCTCCCGTGACGATCGCGACCTTGCCGCGGAGATCGAACCGGCTGGATGTCATGCTTGTATTCCCTGGTTTCTTCTATTGGTTGCTCTGCCAGATCAGCACCAGCCCGAAGCCGGCCATGGCTGCGCCATAGCCGGCCCATTGCAGCTGGTTGACCATGAAGCTCGATCGCGGCCACGGAACCGTGCCCGTGCCCTGTCCGATCCAGAGCAGGCCGACGGCAGTCGCAAACAGGCCTGCTACAAGCAGAAATCTGCGTATGCATTCCTCCCGTTGGTCTGGTTCTGTCGCGGTCTACGGCATCAACGATCGCCGCGGCCACGAAAACTTCGACTCAGACTAGCCGTAGCTTCGGTCCGGATACAATGGCTGCGGGTGCAGACGTCGGGAGGACGCATATGCGCGCAAGGTGATCCCCACAACGAAAAAGCCCCGGACCATGCCGGGGCTTTGACGTCTGAACGGGAGGTCAGATCAGTACTTCGCGACGACCGGACCGGTCCAGTTGAAGCGGTAGACCAGCGAGGTGCTGATGGTCTGCACCAAGGGCTTGAAGCTGATGGAGTCGGTGGTGACGAGATTGCCGACGTCGGTGCGGACGGCAACGTCCTTGCGATCGTAGTAGGCAGCACGATATTCGGTCTTCATGAACCAGCCCGGCGCCGAGATGCCGAAAATGTTCAGATTGTTCTCGACGCCACCGCCGACGAACCAGCCATTGCGGTTGAACGAGTCGGTGTGGAAGCCAGAAGCGGTCCCGGCGAGATTCGTCAAGCCAGCGCCCGACCAGTGCGATCCAGTGTAACCGCCATTGACGTACGAGAGAACATTTGGAGCAACCAGATAGCCGAGGCGAACACCCGCAGCCCAAGCGTCCTGCATCTTGATGCGGCCGGTCAGCGCAGCAAACTCATCGTTGATGCTGCCGCGCAGGCTGCCGAACTGACCATCGGCGAACACGCCAGCCACCCAGGTGCCGGAGAACTGCCAGTCGTAGCCGGCACCGACCGTTCCAAACCAGCCATCGCCGCCGACACGCTGATCGATCGTCACGGGAACTCCAACGAAGTTGGTGTGGGAGTCCGCATCCCAGACGCCGCCGCCGGCGCCGCCGAAGATGTAGAAGCCGGTCCAGTTGGCGACGGGCGCCACCATCGGAGCTTTGGTATAGGGACGGGCCGCCAGATCAGCAGCCGAGGCCGAACCGGTCATTGCCGCGACCGCGGTCAGCGCGAGTACAATTTTCTTCATATCCAAGTCCCCAACCTGTGCAGGCGCGAGCGCCGTTCCGTTCCAATCTGATGCGTGAACTATAGCCGGTTTGCGCCGAAATGCTGTTGCTGGGCAGACACAGGTGTCGGAAAAGGGGCCGCAGTTGTATGGAGGACACACCGACGTCAGGCGCACAACTCGCAAGGGTTTGTGCCTTTAGTTTCAATGCCTTACTGCGACAAAGGATGGGGCCGGTTGAGCACGCCTGCTGAGTGAGTTCGCTTCCGCGTTCGCTTTCTGCCCGAGTTAATGCAACCAACCCCCGAGGTCAGCCTCGTGAATCGATGCTTCGCAGCCAAGGGAATGGCAAGAATCAGAGGAATCAGCGCTTGTCGGCGGATCGGCAAAAAGCCCCGGATTACCGCCGGGCTTTCGAGAGCAAGTCTGTGCCCGGTTAGCGTTGCAATCTCGCAACTATCGAGCGTTTCGCGGACTTTGCCTCAAACGTCGAGCAGCTCCTCGCTGGCGAACTCGGCCTTGTCCGAGATGAATGCGAAGCGTGCCTCGGCCTTGGTTCCCATCAGCCGCTCCACCGAATCGGCCGTGGTATCGCGGTCGTCAGCGAGCAGCACCACCTTCAGCAAGGTCCGCTTGGCCGGATCCATGGTGGTTTCCTTGAGCTGTGCCGGCATCATCTCGCCGAGACCTTTGAAGCGGTTCACCTCGACCTTGGCGTTGGCGCTGAACGCGCTCTTGAGCAGCGCCTCCTTGTGGGCGTCGTCGCGGGCGTAGACCGATTTGGAACCGTGGGTCAGCTTGTAGAGCGGGGGCACCGCCAGGAAGAGGTGGCCCTCGTCGATCAGCCGCGGCATCTGCCGGTAGAAGAAGGTGATCAGCAGCGAGGCGATATGGGCGCCGTCGACGTCGGCGTCGGTCATGATGATGATGCGCTGATAGCGCAGATCCTCTTCGCGATAATGCGCGAGCGTGCCGCAGCCGATCGCCTGCACGAGATCGGAAAGCTGGGCGTTCGCGGTCAGTTTGTCCTTGCCGGCGGAGGCGACGTTGAGGATCTTGCCGCGCAACGGCAGCACGGCCTGCGTGTTGCGGTCGCGCGCCTGCTTGGCGCTGCCGCCGGCCGAGTCGCCCTCGACGATGAAGAGTTCGGAGCCCTCGGTGCCGGCATTGATGCAGTCGGCGAGCTTGCCGGGCAGGCGCAGCTTCTTGCCCGCGGTTTTCCGCGCGGTCTCTTTCTCTTGCCGCCGCCGCAGCCGTTCCTCGGCGCGGTCGATCACGAAGTCGAGCAGCCTGTTGGCCATGTTCGGATTGCCCGACAGCCAATGGTCAAACGGATCCTTCATCGCCTGCTCGACGATGCGCTGCGCTTCGGCAGTGGCGAGGCGATCCTTGGTCTGGCCCTGGAATTCCGGCTCGCGCACGAACACCGAGAGCATCACGGCGGCGCCCACCATCACGTCTTCCGAAGTGACGGATGCCGCGCGCTTGCCCTGGCCGACGCGCTCGGCGTGATCTTTCAGGCCGCGCAAAAGTGCGCTGCGCAGGCCGGACTCGTGCGTGCCGCCGTCGGGCGTCGGCACGGTGTTGGTGTAGGAGGACAGGAACCCGTCGGCATCCGCGGTCCAGGCCACCGCCCATTCGCAGGCGCCGTGCGCGCCGTTACGGCCCGACTTGCCGGAGAAGATGTCGGGATGCACCAGCGTGTCGGCGTGGATTGCGGCGGCGAGATAGTCCTTGAGGCCGCCGGGGAAGTGGAACGTCGCTTCCGCCGGCACGTCCTCGACACCCTTCAAGAGCTCGGGCGCGCAATTCCAGCGGATCTCGACGCCGCCGAACAGATACGCTTTGGAGCGCGTCATCTTGAACAGGCGCTGCGGCTTGAATGCCGCTTTGGCGCCGAAGATGTCGGTATCCGGCTTGAAGCGCACGCGCGTGCCGCGGCGGTTGTTGACCTTGCCGAGATCCTCGAGCTTGCCCTTCGGATGACCGCGCTCGAACGTCATGCGGTAGAGCTTCTGGCTGCGTGCGACCTCGACCTCGAGACGCGAGGAGAGGGCGTTCACAACGGAGATGCCGACGCCGTGCAGACCGCCCGAGGTTTCATAGACCTTGCTGTCGAACTTGCCGCCCGAATGCAGCGTGCACATGATGACTTCGAGCGCCGATTTCTTCGGGAATTTCGGGTGCGGATCGATCGGGATGCCGCGGCCGTTGTCGGTGACGGTCAGGAACCCGTCGGCGCTGAGGTCGACCTCGATGAAGGTCGCGTGTCCGGCCAGCGCCTCGTCCATCGAGTTGTCGATGACTTCTGCGAACAGGTGATGCAGCGCCTTCTCGTCGGTGCCGCCGATATACATGCCGGGCCGGCGCCGCACCGGTTCCAGGCCTTCGAGCACCTCGATATCGGCCGCTGTGTAATCGGCTTCCCCGCCGCTTCCGCGTGACGCCGCCTTGGCGACACGGGGTTTCGGCTCGTCGCCGCCGAAAAAGTCGTCTTTTGCTTTGGGTTTCAACTGCTTGGACATATATCTTGATGCGTTTTGAGGGCCGCACGGGCGGCGAATCGGTTAGGCCGACTATGCCACTTTCTCAGTCGGAAAGGTTATCGCGGGCGGGCGGGACGGTGTGGGTTGGGGGCCAATCCCGGCGATTTTACGCCGCAGACCCAACAGTTCCCGCCAATTTGACGTTCCAGCCCGAGCATGTCGGATTTTGTGACTTGATGTCACACAAGTCCTTGGCTTACCAGTCCTTTTCATCGAGCAGCACCTTGAGACGGGGCGGGAAGGCTATTTTTGATGGAGCAGTTTGCGCACGCCCTGGCCGATTTCGTGCGTGTTCACCAGGCTTGGGCAGCGCCAATCGTGTTCCTGCTCGCCTTCGGGGAGTCGCTTGCGTTCGTCTCGCTCTTGATCCCGGCCTGGGGCGCGCTGGTGGCCATTGGAGCGCTGATCGGGGTGAGCGGCATCAACTTCTATCCGGTCTGGATCGCCGGCGGTCTCGGGGCGGCGCTGGGCGACTGGGTCTCCTACTGGTTCGGTTTTCGCTACAAGGAGCACGTCGCCCAGATGTGGCCGCTCTCGCGTTATCCGGAACTGCTGCCCAGGGGCGAGGCTTTCGTGCGCAGCTGGGGTATCCCCAGCATCTTCATCGGGCGCTTCTTCGGCCCCTTGCGCGCCTCCGTGCCGCTCGCGGCCGGCATCTTCGAGATGCCCTATTGGAGCTTCCAGGCTGCCAATTTCGTCTCGGCCCTGATCTGGTCGGCCGTGCTCCTGCTGTTCGGCGACGTGCTCGCCAAGATCATGGAATGGATCTGGCGCGTCATCTGACGGCTGAACCTTGACGGGAACCGCAACTGGCCTTATAGCCGCGCGCCATGATCAACGCCGCGACCATCCTGTTCGCTCGTCGCCGCCGCCGCAGCTTAGCGGTTTGGGCGGTCGATCGCGTTTGAGATCATCGTCTTTGCCGCTGGACCCGATCCGCGGCATCCTCTCTCCTGTCAGCGCGATCTGATCCGGCGGCTCCCCCCGAGGAGGCCCAGCAGGAGACCACGATGTACACGCCACCCTTTTTCAAGCAGGACCGCGCCGCGAGCCTGAAATTTGCCGAAGAGCGCGGCTTCGGGACCATGTGCGCCTTTGACGGCCACAAGCCCATTGCCTCGCCATTGCCGTTCTACCTGACCTATGCCGCGGATGGCACGCCGCAGGCCGCCTTTCATCTCGCCCGTCACAATCCGCTGCTAAAGCTAGCGGACGGCACGGCGTCCTGGCTGCTCGCGGTCAACGGTCCCGATGCCTATGTATCGCCGGACTGGTACGTCTCGCCGGATCAGGTGCCGACCTGGCTCTACCAGTCGGTGCATCTGAGCGGGCCGGTGCGGCTCTTGTCCGACGACGAGCTGTCGGTGCAGCTCGACACGCTCAGCGCCAAGTTCGAGAGCTGGCTCTTGCCGAAAAAGCCGTGGACGTCAGGCAAGATGACAGCGGGCCGGCTCGAGACGATGAAGAAGGCGATCGTTGGGCTGGTCATGTCGGTTGAGGAGGTCGAAGGCAGCTTCAAGCTGAACCAGCACAAGTCCGACGCCGACTATGTGGCGATCGCCAATGCGCTCGGCGCCGGCGATGCCGACGCCAGGCAGATCTCACATTTGATGCGGCAGGCCAGGCCGCAAGCCTTCGCAGAACAAGTTTTCGCAGACGATACGAACATGCTCGAAAGGAGCGCGCCATGAGCCTCGCTGAGACCACGAAAGCCCCGACCGCCAGCGCGGCCAAGAAGCCCGCCACCGTCTTCGTCGACGGCGGCTCCGGCACCACCGGCCTCGGCATCAACGAGCGGCTGAAGCTCCAGAACGACGTCGTCGTGAAGACGATCGCCGACGACAAGCGCAAGGATCCCGCCGCCAAGAAGGCGCTGATGGAGGAGGTAGACCTCGTCATCCTCTGCCTACCGGACGATGCCGCCAGGGAAACCGTCGCGCTCGTCGACAGCATGGTCGCCTCTGCGCCAAAGGTGCTGGATGCCTCCACCGCGTACCGGGTCGCGCCGGACTGGGCCTACGGCTTTCCCGAGCTGACGTCCGACCAGGCCGGCAAGATCAAGGCGGCGAAGAAGGTCTCAAATCCCGGCTGCTATCCGACCGGCGCGATCGCGCTGCTGCGGCCGATCGTCGATGCCGGCCTGCTGCCGCAGGACTATCCCGTCACCGTCAACGCGGTGAGCGGCTATTCCGGCGGCGGCAAGTCGATGATCGCGAGCTTCGAAGACGGCAGCGCGCCGTCCTTCGAGCTCTACGGTCTCGGCTTCGAGCACAAGCATCTGCCCGAGATGCAGCTCTATTCCAACCTGACGCGGCGGCCGATCTTCATTCCCTCGGTCGGCAACTACCGGCAGGGCATGCTGGTCTCGGTGCCGCTCCAGCTCGACACGCTGCCGGGCAAGCCTGGCGGCGCCGACCTGCAAGCGGCGATGGCAAAGCGTTACGCCGGCTCGAAATACGTCAAGGTGATGCCGCTGCAGAACGAGGCGACCAAGGGCGGCCGGCTTGAGCCGGAGGCGCTCAACGAAACCAACATGCTCGAGCTCTACGTCTTCGCCAGTGACAAGTATCACCAGGCGTTGCTGGTCGCTCGGCTCGACAATCTCGGCAAGGGTGCATCCGGCGCAGCCGTGCAGAATATGCGGCTGATGCTGGGCCTGCCGGAGGAGTAGGGCGGATACGGCACGTGCCCCGGACGCAGCGCACCACTTCCTCAGTGATGCGCTGCAGAGCCGGGGCCCATGCTTCCTGCTTCGTTTGCCGCTTTTTAATTTAGGTCCCGGCTCGCGCTTTGCGCGTCCGGGACATGAGACCTCAGTACTTCGCGATGACCGGGCCGCCGAACCTGTAGTTGATACGGGCGGTGATCAGATCGACGTCCTGCTTGATGCGGTCGGTGCGCGAGAACGTGCCGACAGGCGTCAGCGCGCCGTTGGACGTCAGCGTGACGTCGTGCCGGCCCATGAACAGATGGTCGTATTCGAGGCCGACCGACCAGTTCGGGGCAAAACCGTACTCGAAGCCGACGCCGACCGCAGCGCCCCAGCGGGTCTCGTCGGCACGATCGAACTCGGCCCCGGCCAGACCGCCCGTGCCGGCGCCCCGGTACCGGTCGCTGGTGACGGCGGCGCCGCCCTTCACATAGAGCAGCGCATTGTTCCAGGCGTAGCCGACCTGGCCGGTGAACAGGCCGAAGGCATTGACGCGGGTGCGGTTCTCGACGCCGAGAATGGCGCTGGCATTTCTGCCATAGAGATCGGCCCAGTCGCCTTGCGCTTCAAGACCGAACACGAAGGCACTGCTCTGCCAGCGATAGCCGACCTGGCCGCCGGCCACGGCGCCCGTCGCATCATGGCACCCTTCGGCAACGCCGGCGCCGAAGCCGGCGATCTGGTCCCAGCACTTGCGCGACGAACCGTAGCCGCCGTTGGCGCCGATGTAGAAGCCGCTCCAGTCATAGATCGCCGCGATCATCGGCGGCGCCTTGGTGTAGGGGCGGGCGGCGAGATCGGCGGCACCGGCCTCTGTCGTCACTGCTGCGAGCGAGAGCGCGCCGAGCGCGGATGCAATCTTCCAATTCATGTTTGCCCCGAATCAATCAATTGCGATGGGCAAATATAGCTGTGGATGGACGAGCCGGCGCGATGGGAGAGCGGGGCGTTGCCGATTCTTCCGAACTGTCATCCTTCGGCAACAGTCCATGGCTGGTCCAACCGCTGGTTGAAACGCCGGAAGCGTGCCTTCAGCGCAGCCCTCCCGTTCAGAATGCGTGCTCAAACCACCCCGAAGATCCCCAGCGCCAGCACGACCTGGGCGAGGAAGCCGACGGTGAAGGCCAGCGTGCGGAACACCGGCAGGCCGAGCGTGTAGACGATCAGATGTGCGACGCGCGACCAGAAATAAACGGCGCAGGCGAGCACGGTCCATTTCGTGGAATAGTCGATCGCGTTCAGGATCAACACCAGCGGCGCGAAGATCACGAGGTTCTCGACCGCATTGTCATGCGCGAACATCAGCCGGTTCGCCCACTCGGCCTGCGGCTTGTCGCCCCGCGAGGGGTTGGCCATGGCACCGCTCAACCCGCGCACCTGGCATCGGTTGATGATGTAGGGAATCCAGAGAACCCCCGTGAGGATGACCGTCAGTGTCAGCCAGAACAATTCGCGTGTCATAGTGCCGATCCCCTGTGTCGTCGCTGGATTGAGGCGAGTCTATACGAAAGCACGCGAGATTCCGCTATGCGCGAACTCTGACATAGCTGCCGGGCGCGTCCTCGATCGGTGGGAATGCTTCGCTGCCGACCGCGCGCGCCGGGACTTCCTCGGGATCGAGTCGGCCCAGCCACTCCCGCCAGTCCGGCCACCACGAGCCCTTGTGCTCCACGGCGCCCTTCATCCACTGCGCGACGTTGACGTCCTTGATGTTGTCGTTGGTCCAGTACTGGTACTTGTTCGAGGCAGGCGGATTGACCACGCCCGCGATGTGACCCGAGCCCGACAACACGTACTTCACCGGACCGCCGAAAAACTGCGAGCCGTACAGCACCGATTCAGCGGGGGCGATGTGGTCCTCGCGGGTGGCGAGATTGTAGACGGGCACCTTGACCTTGGAGAGGTCGAGCAGCGTGTTGTCGAGCACCATCGTGCCCGCCGACAGCCGGTTCTCGAGATAGCAATTGCGCAGGTAGTACGAATGGTTCGCCTGGGTCATGCGCGTCGCATCGGAATTCCAGTGCAATAGGTCGAACGCGCTCGGCTGCTGGCCCTTCAAATAGTTGCTGACGACATAGGACCAGATCAAATCGTTGGAGCGCAGCATATTGAAGGCCATCGCCATCTTCGAGCCTTCGAGCACGCCGGCCATCTTCATGTCCTGCTCGAGCGTTGCGATCTGGTCCTCGTCGACGAACACGAGGAGATCGCCGGCATGGGTGAAGTCGACCTGGGCGGCGAAGAACGTCGCGGACGACACGCGCTGACGGCGCTTCTCGGCGAGCCACGCCAGCGTGGTCGCGAGCATGGTGCCGCCGACGCAATAGCCGGCGGTGTGCACCTTCATCTCGCCGGTGACCTTCTCGATCACGTCCATCGCCGTGAGCGGGCCTTCCTTCATGTAGTCTTCCCAGCCCTTGTTGCCGAGCCGCTTGTCGGGATTGACCCATGAGATCACGAACACGGTGATGCCCTGGTCGACGCACCACTTGATGTAGGATTTCTCCGGTTTGAGATCGAGGATGTAGAACTTGTTGATCCAGGGCGGCACGATCAGGAGCGGTGTGCGCAGCACCTTCTCCGTCGTCGGTGCGTACTGGATCAGTTGCATCATCTCGTTCTGGTAGATCACCTTGCCCGGCGTCGTCGCCATGTTGGCGCCGACGACGAGATTGTCCGGATTGGACTGGCGGATCTTCAGCATGCCCTTGCCGGCCGCGATGTCCTCGGCCAGCATCTTCAGGCCGCGCGCGAGGTTCTCGCCGCTGGACGCCACCGTCTCGCGCAGCACCTCGGGATTGGTCAGCACGAAGTTCGATGGCGAGAGCGCATTGGTGACCTGCTGGACGTAGAACTCGGCCTTGCGGCGCGTGTGCGGATCGAGCCCTTCAGCATCGCGCACCAACTCCTGCGCCCATTTCGTCGTGAGCAGATAGAGCTGCATGACGAAGTCAAAGAACTGGTTCGACTTCCATTCCGGATCGGCAAAGCGCTTGTCGCGCGGCGAGGGTGCGATCGCGGGGTCGGCATCTTGACCGGCCATACGTCGCACCGTCGAGCCCCAGAGGTCGAGATAGTCCTTCGCGAGCTTAGTCTGGAGATCGGAGGAGCGGGACGTATCCGACAGCCAATATTCGGCAACCGACGTGAAGGTCTTGACGACCTCGGCAAGCTCGGCCGGCGGGCGATCCTGCACCTCGCCGCTCTCGCGCGGCTTGAGGTAAGCGGCGAGCGCCTTGCCGCCGCTCTCCATCGCCCGCGCGACATTCATCGCGAAGGCTTCCGCATCGAACTTCGTCTCGGGTTTCGGCGTGTCGGTCGTGGCCATACTCATGAGCAGAACAGTAACGATTCATTCCGTATTCGTCACCGCGAAGCTCGCATGTTTGACGTTAAACACTCTCGAAGATGTGTTGCACTGCGACAAATCTTCTTGGTTCCGTCACAATCAAGCCGCACCGCTCGGCTTGGTAGCACCGGGCTATTTTCTCGCTCACGCCATTTGGGCAGCAATGGTTTGAGCTTGGGCACGGTCTTGGGTAAGGTTGCCAGGGGCCGTGCTTTGGGACGAGTAGGGGATTTCCCAAGTGTTGGCGTTATGGGACCTGCAAAAGACGCTGCCGATCTGCGGCGCGCTGCTGATGGTGACGCTCGCCCTCGGCGGGTGCTCGAGCCAGCTCGCGGATCTGACGCCCGCCGATGCGCAGTCGCATGCCAGGGAGCCCGGCACCTATCTGCCGGTGCATGATCTGCCGCCGGATCGCGATCAGGCAATCATCCCGCCGGAGCAGCGCGCCAAGATCGAGGCCGAACTCGCCGCCGCGCGCGATCGCCAGGCTGTTGCCGCCAAAGACGCGAAGTAGGCCTGTGACGTGAGGCGGGCAAGGTAATCGCTGGCGCCTCCGCTTTGCCGTGCTAAAAGACCTCGGTTCAGCCAAGAGTCAGGGCGAACGACTTCAGTCTTCGTCGTCGACGATTGCTCTAAGTATTTGATTTTGAGTAATTTTCGCGATGATTCTGAGCGCCTTTTGGAATGGCCCTCGTGGCCTGTCGATTCTGTCCTGACCGGTTGCCCGGAGCCCAGAGAGCCATGGAAGAATTTTACCGCATTCGCCGCCTTCCGCCTTACGTGTTCGAGCAGGTCAACCGGGCCAAGGCGGCTGCGCGGAATGCCGGCGCCGACATCATCGACCTCGGCATGGGCAATCCGGACCTGCCGGCTCCGCCGCATGTGCTGGAGAAGCTGAAGGAGACGCTCGGCAAGCCGCGCACCGACCGCTACTCGGCCTCGCGCGGCATCCCCGGACTGCGTAGGGCCCAGGCCGCCTACTACGCCCGCCGCTTCGGTGTGAAACTCAACCCCGACACCCAGGTGGTGGCGACGCTCGGCTCGAAGGAGGGTTTTGCCAACGTGGCGCAGGCGATCACCGCGCCCGGCGACGTCATCCTCTGTCCGAACCCGAGTTACCCGATTCATGCGTTCGGCTTTTTGATGGCGGGCGGCGTGATCCGCTCGGTGCCATCGGAGCCGACGCCGCAATTCTTCGAGGCGGCGGAGCGGGCGATCATCCACTCGATTCCCAAGCCGCTGGCGCTCGTCGTCTGCTATCCCTCGAACCCGACCGCCTATGTCGCGAGCCTCGACTTCTACAAGGATCTCGTCGCCTTCGCGAAGAAGCACGAGATCCTGATCCTGTCCGATCTCGCTTATGCCGAGGTCTATTTCGACGAGAACAACCCGCCGCCCTCGGTGCTGCAGGTGCCGGGTGCGATGGACTGCACCGTCGAGTTCACCTCGATGTCGAAGACCTATTCGATGGCCGGCTGGCGCATGGGCTTTGCGGTCGGCAATGAGCGCGTGATCGCGGCGCTCGCCCGCGTCAAATCCTATCTCGACTACGGCGCGTTCACGCCGGTCCAGGTCGCGGCGACGGCCGCGCTGAACGGCCCGGACGATTGCATCAAGGAAATGCGCGACACTTACCGCAAGCGGCGCGACGCGCTGGTGGAATCGTTCGGCCGCGCCGGCTGGGAGATTCCGCCGCCGGAGGCCTCGATGTTCGCCTGGGTGCCGCTGCCGGAAGCTTTCCGCAGCATCGGCAGCATGCAGTTCGCGACCCTGATGGTGGAGAAGTCCGGCGTTGCGGTCTCGCCCGGCGTCGGCTTCGGCGAGCATGGTGAAGGATATGTCCGCATCGCCATGGTGGAAAACGAGCAACGGATCAGGCAGGCCGCGCGCGGCGTGCGCCGCTTCCTTGAAAGCGGCATCGAAACGTTGCACAACGTCGTTCCGCTCGCCAATCGGCGTTGAGTTCTCTTCGGCAGGTTTTCTAAGACATCATGGTTGCACCCCTGAAAGTGGGCATAGCGGGGCTCGGCACCGTGGGCGCCGAAGTTGTCCGTTTGATTGAAACGCAGGCGCGCGTGCTCGCGGGCCGCAGCGGCCGCGGCATCCGCGTCGTCGCCGTCACTGCGCGCTCGAAGGCGAAGAAGCGCGGCATCGACCTGCGCGGCGTCGAATGGGCAAAGGATCCGATGGCGCTCGCCACGCATCCCGAGGTCGATTGCTTCGTCGAGCTGATGGGCGGCGCCGGTGATCCCGCGCTCTCGGCGGTGGATGCCGCGCTGGGCTCCGGCAAGTCGGTCGTCACCGCCAACAAGGCGCTGCTGGCCAAGCACGGCCTCAAGCTCGCCAAGGCGGCTGAAAAGCACGGCGGCGCGCTGAATTTCGAGGCAGCCGTCGGCGCAGCGATCCCTGTCATCAAGACGTTACGCGAAGGTCTTGCCGGAACCGGCATCAACCGCGTCTACGGCATCCTGAACGGCACCTGCAATTACATCCTGACCCGGATGGAGCAAGAGGGCCTGTCCTTCGCCGAATGCCTCAAGGATGCGCAGCGGCTCGGCTATGCCGAGGCCAATCCGTCCTTCGACGTCGACGGCCACGACACTGCGCAGAAGCTCGCCATTCTCGCCAGTCTCGCCTTCGGCACGAAAGTTGCTCAAAGCGCTGTGTATGTCGAAGGCATCTCATCCATCGCGCCGGAAGATCTGCGCGCCGCCGCCGATCTCGGCTACCGCGTCAAGCTGCTTGGCGTTGCGGTTCGCACCACCAAGGGCATCGAGCAGCGCGTGCATCCGACCATGGTTCCCAAATCCTCCTCGATCGCGCAGGTGATGGGTGTCACCAATGCGGTCACGATCGACGGCGAGGGGATTCCGCCGATCACGCTGGTCGGCCCCGGCGCCGGGGGCGCAGCGACCGCATCCGCGGTGGTTGCCGACATCGCCGATGTCGCGCGCGGCATCCGCGCCAATCCGTTCGGCCGGCCGATCGCGCAGCTGCGCGACACCAAGAAGGCGCCGATGGAGCGGCATGAAGGCGGTTACTACATCCGCCTGCTCGCGCGCGATTTCCCCGGCACTGCTGCGGCGATCGCGACCCGGCTTGCGGAGCAGAAGATTTCGATCGAGTCGATCGTGCAGCGTCATCCCAATGGCGGCGCTGCGCCGGCAAATGGCAAGGCGGTCCCCGTGCCCGTCATCCTGATCACCTATGCCACGCATGAGGACGCCGTGCGCCGCGCACTCGCCGCCGTCCAGAAGGACAAGGTCATCAGCGGGCGGCCACAGGTGATCCGGATCGAGAAGAACTGAGCATGCTCCGGACCCCGGAGGGCCGCGCTAGCGCAAAGTGTGAAGCGGTTTTCCGGAAAAGAGCATGCTCAAACTAAAAGGCGTTCGTTCGAACGAACACCGGGCGTTGAGAGTTGATGGGGGCAGAGATGTCTGTCCCAAACCGTTTCGAAGGAGTAAGCCGATGTCGACCCATATTTCAGTCCCGCCGCAAGCGTTGCTCGAGCGCATCCTCACGCTGGAGATCGTGCGGGTGACGGAGCGGGCGGCGGTGTCGTCGGCGCGGTTGCGCGGGCACGGCAACGAGAAGCAGGCTGACCAGGCCGCCGTCGACGCCATGCGCCGTGAGCTCAACAAGCTGCCGATCGAAGGCACTATCGTGATCGGCGAAGGTGAGCGCGACGAGGCGCCGATGCTCTTCATCGGCGAGAAGGTCGGCATGAATGCCGGTCCACAGGTCGATATCGCGGTCGACCCGCTCGAAGGCACCACGCTGTGCGCCAAGAACATGCCGGGCGCGATCGCGACCATGGCGATGGCCGATGGCGGCACGCTGCTGCACGCCCCCGACGTCTACATGCAGAAGCTCGCGATCGGACCCGGTTACGACAAGGGCGTCGTGGATCTCGACGCTTCGCCTGCCGACAATGTCCGCCGCCTCGCCAAGGCCAAGGGCGTCAAGCCGGAAGGCATCACCGTGCTCGTGCTCGACCGTCCGCGCCATGCCGACATCATCGCGAGCGTGCGCTCGACCGGCGCTGCGGTGCGGCTCATCACCGACGGCGATGTCGCCGGCGTGATCCACTGCGCCGACCCCGACAACACCGGCGTCGACATGTATCTCGGCACCGGCGGTGCGCCGGAAGGCGTGCTCGCGGCCGTGGCGCTGCGCTGCATCGGCGGCCAGATGCAGTGCCGCCTCATCCTCGATTCCGACGAGAAGCGCGAGCGCGCCGCCAAGATGGGCGTCAACGACCCCAAGATGATTTACGGCATCGAGGACATGGCGCGCGGAGACTGCCTGTTCGCCGCCACCGGCGTCACCACGGGCTCGCTGCTCTCAGGCGTCAAGTTCCGCAAGGACGGCGTGATCGAGACCGAGACGGTGGTGATGCGCTCCGTCACCGGCACCGTGCGTTACATCAAGGCCGAGCATCGCGAGCTGGCGAAGTTCCATCTGGATTGATCCAGGCAACACCGACTGCCGTCATTCCGGGCGACGGGACCGCGCAAAGCGCGCGGCCCGGAGAGCCCGGAATCCATCGGGCGGCAGACTCCGACGCGAAATGGATTCCGGGCTCGATGCTGCGCATCGCCCCGGAATGACAAGAACAATCGGAGGAAGCGCACATGTCCGATCTCTCCGCCGTCAAAGCCCTGGTCTTCGACGTGTTCGGCACGGTCGTGGACTGGCGCACAAGCCTCATCACCGACTTCATGTGGTGGAGCAAGCAGCGCGGCATCACCGCTGATTGGACCGCACTCGTCGACGGCTGGCGCGGCATGTACATGGCGTCGATGGATGACGTGCGCAAACATCCCGAGCGCGGCTATGTCATGCTCGACGATCTGCATCGCCGCTCGCTGGAGAGGCTCGTCGAAAAATTCGCGATCAAGGGCCTCACCGAGGCCGATCTCGACTATCTCACCAAAGGCTGGCATCGCCTGCATCCCTGGCCGGACAGCGTCGCGGGCCTCAGCCGGTTGAAGACCAGATTCGTGATCTCGCCGCTGTCGAACGGCAACGTCGCGCTGCTCACCAACATGGCGAAGTTCGCCGGCCTGCCGTGGGACCTCATCCTGTCGGCCGAGCTGTTCGAGCACTACAAGCCCGATCCCGAGACCTATCTCGGTGCCGCGCGCCTGCTCTGCCTCAAGTCGGAAGAGGTGATGATGGTTGCCGCCCACAACGGCGATCTCGCAGCGGCGCAGAAGAACGGATTGAAGACCGCCTTCGTGGCGCGGCCGACGGAGTATGGCCCGCTTCAGAAGGTGGACTTCGAGGCGACTGGTAATTGGGACATCGTTGCGAAGGACTTTGGCGGGATCGCCGATAAATTGGGCTGCTAGGGCGCGCTTCGTGACGCAGCAAGTTCTTTCGCTTCCTGCGATACGCCGTTGCATCGCGTCGAGGTGACGTGAAGGTCTGAAGATCATGAGCAAGCTGGTTCCCGAGCGCTATCGGCACCTCCGGACATTCGCGTTCGGCGACAGCCCTGCGCTGGCGGATGAACTGGTCGAGCTCGTGACCAAGGGCATCAAGACCGCGACGTGCAGCACCGAAGACGAGCCGAACACCTCCACGCCCGGTGAGCGCTGGGTCGTGCTCGACGGCCGAGGAGAGCCGCGTTGCGTCATCGAAACCATCGACGTGACCTATCGCCGCTTCGGCGAGGTCGACGCAGCCTTTGCGCATGAAGAGGGAGAAGGTGACCGGAGCCTGGCCTATTGGCGCCGCGCCCATCAGTCCTATTTCGGCAGGCTCGGACGATATAGCGATGACATGATGCTGATGTGCGAGCGTTTTCGTCTGGTCGAGGTCTTCGGCGATGCCGAGCTGGATCGATAGCTACGAGAGCGACGCTCATCTGCAGGCGCGCCTGGATCGCTTGTAGGAGTGGCCTTGCGCGGTGATGCACAACCCGGGCGGCTCGCGCCGCCCGGACTTGATCTGCCCGCCTACAACGTCATCTTCATCGGCTCCGGATAGTAGTGGAAGCCTTCGCCGGCCTTCGCGACGTGGCCATAGCCCGGCCAGGCGAAATGATACGACATCACCGGGGTCTTGTTGGCCGCAAGCATCGTGAGCAGTTTCACGCGCGACTCCGCCGCCTGCTTCGGATCCGTGTCGTAAGAGAACTCCATCCGCGGCCGCTCCAGCAGCAGCACCGAGTGGTGCGAGAGATCGCCGAGGAACGCGAACGACTTGCCGGCCGATGAGACCATGAAGATGGTGTGGCCGACGGTATGGCCGGGCGCCGCGATCGCCTGCACGCCCGGCAGGAATTCCTGGCCATCCTTGAAGAATACGATGCGGTCGCGCACCGGCAGCAGGTTCTTGCGGGCGTGAACGACGAAGTCCTTGGCCGGACTGCCGAGCTTGCCCTCGTCGGTCCAGAAGTCGAAATCGGTCTGGGAGATGTAGACTTGCGCATTCGGAAACAGCGGCTTGCCGCCCTCGTCGACGATGCCCCCGATGTGGTCGATATGGGCATGCGAGCAGACCACGGCGTCGATGTCCTCCGGCTTGATGCCGGCCTCGGTCATGCTCTTCTGCTGCCGGCCGGTGCTGGCGCCGAACATCTTTGAGCTGCCCATGCCGGTATCGAACAGGATGAGCTTGTCGCCGGTGTTCACGATCGGCGAGTTCTGTTCGAGCACGACATTGTCCGGCGACAGGAAATTGTCGGCGAGCATCTTCTTGACCTCTTCCTTGGGAACGCCGGTGAAGGTCCCGGAGGGGTCGCCGAGCGGCAACGGCCCGTCGGACACGACGGTCACCTCGGCATCGCCGAGAATGAAGCGGTGCCAGTACGGCGTCTGGGTGCCGAGTTTGGAAGCCCGCGCCATCGCGCTGCTGCCGAGCATCGCGCTGGCGCCGAGACCGGCACCGAGTGCGAGTAGGGAGCGACGTGAGACATCGATTGTCATGCGTTTCCTCCGCTTTTGTCTTTTGTTTTGCGCAATTGTTCGCGCGTTGCGACCGCCTGATCGGCCCCGCGGCCGGAGGTGGTGCAAGGCATGCTGCGCCGGTTGCGACAAGCTAGCAAGTGGAATTGCTTGGCAATGCACGCTGAGCTAGAACGCTGTGCGGGGCGCGAACGCGACGTGCAAAGGCAGGCTGCGCCAAAGCTCGCGGAATTGCGCGTTACGCAATTCTCAACGTGACGTCGTTGCCCTCCGTCTCGGCAAAGCCCGCCTGTAAAACCTCTTCGCGCTTGTGACGCAGATGCGCACGCAGGATGTGGGCGAGGCCGACGCCGTCGCGGCGCTGAACCGCGTTGAGGATCGCCTCGTGCTCCTTCACCGCGAGTGCCCAGCGCTGCGGCGTCATCGGCGTGACGTAGCGCGCGCGCCGGATGCGCGCGGTCACCGAGGTGTAAAGGCCCGCGAGCACGGGATTTCCGGCCGCTGTGACGATCGCTTCGTGAATGGCGCGGTTGCCGCGATAGTACTGGATCAGGTCGCCGTCGCGATAATGCTGCACCATGGCCGCATGGGCTGCGGCGATCGCGTCGATCTCGGCGTCCGTGATGCGCTCGCAGGCGAGCTCGCCGGCGAGGGCCTCCAAGCCTTGGCAGACCTCAAACAGGTCGCGCATGTCCTTGTCGGTCAGTTTTGCTGCGCGCGAGCCGCGATGCGGCAGCAGCTGCACCAGCCCTTCCGCGGCCAGCACTTTGAGCGCCTCGCGCAGCGGCGTGCGCGAAATCTCGAGCCGTTCGCACAGCTCGCGCTCGGGAATCCGCGCGCCCGGGGGGATTTCGCCGTCGAGCAGGATGGCGCGGATGCGGCCGACGACTTCCTCGTGAAGCATGGTCTGAGCTCAATTTGAATGCAAAAATGAACTTATAGGCCGATATTACCAAAATTTCAGCTTGAAAATTCCAAATTTTGCATTCAAAAGTGTAAAAAACAGAAAGGTGTGAGGAAATGGACCTGCAAGTGGAGGAAGACCTCGTCTTCGACCGCGACGACGGCATCGGGCGGATCACGTTCAACCGCCCGCAGGCCCGCAATGCCTTCACCTTCGCCATGTACGAGCGGCTTGCCGCGATCTGCGAGCAGGCTGACCGCGACCATGCGATCAAGGTGCTGGTGCTGCGCGGGGCCGGCGACAAGGCCTTCGCCTCGGGCACCGACATCAACCAGTTCCGCGAATTCAAGACGCCGCAGGACGCCATCGACTACGAGAACCGCATCGATCGCGTGCTGACCACGCTGGAGCAGTGCCGGGTACCGACGATCGCGGCGATCAACGGGTTTTGCACCGGAGGCGGGGCGGGCATTGCTGCGGCCTGCGACCTTCGCATCGGCACACAAAGCGCGAAAATCGGATTCCCCATCGCCAGGACGCTCGGCAACTGCCTGTCGATGTCCAATGTCAGCCGTCTCACCGCGCTCATCGGCGCCGCGCGCGTCAAGGATCTCATCTTCACCGCGCGCCTTGTCGATGCCGCGGAGGCCGCAAGTGTCGGGCTGCTCGGCGAGGTCGTCGACGATCTTGCCGCCCTCGAGCGGCGCGCTGAGGAGGTGGCTCGCCTCGTCGCGAGCCACGCGCCGCTGACGCTGAATGCGACCAAGCAGGCCGTCAGCCGTCTGCAAAGGCGGCTGACGCGGGACGAGGGCGAAGACCTCATCCTGATGTGCTACACGAGCCAGGATTTTCGCGAAGGGCTCGATGCTTTCCTCAACAAGCGCGCGCCGCAATGGCGCGGCCAATAGGACGAGCCGATGCAAAGCGACCGATCTCAATCCACCTCCCGCCGTTCGGGACCGCTGGCCGGCCTCAAGGTCATCGATCTCACCCATGTCATGGCCGGGCCGACCTGCACCTTGATGCTCGCCGACATGGGCGCCGACGTCATCAAGATCGAGAAATGGCCGAACGGCGACGACACCCGCCATTCGGTGCCGCCGAAGATCGGCGACGAGGCGGCGTCCTTCCTGATGATGAACCGCAACAAGCGCGGCATCGTGCTGGATCTGAAGACCGACGGCGGCAAACAGGTGCTGCGGCGGCTGATCGCGGATGCCGACGTGCTGGTCGAGAACTTTGCGCCGGGCGCGATGGAGCGCCTCGGCTTCGGCTACGAGGCGCTGCACGCGGAATTCCCGGCACTGATCTACTGCTCGCTGTCGGGCTTCGGTCGCACCGGTCCCTACAAGCACCGCAGGGGATTTGATCTCGTCGCGCAGGCGATGAGCGGCATCATGAGCTTTACCGGCGAACGCCCGGACGGTCCGCCCGTGAAGTGTGGTCCGCCGCTGTCCGACATCACCGCCGGCCTGCTCGCGAGCATGGGCATCCTTGCGGCCTACACGCATCGTCTCAAGACCGGCGAAGGGCAGTGGGTCGAGACCTCGCTCTATGAAGCCGCACTGGTGCAGACCTATTGGCAATCGACCATTGCGCTTGCGGCCGGCACGGCGCCACGCGCGATGGGCTCGGCTCATCCGCTCAACGCGCCGTATCAGGCGTTCGAAGCCTCGGACGGCTGGCTCGTGGTCGGCGGCGCCAACAAGAAGCATTGGCTGTTGATGCTGGAGGCGCTCGGCGCGAGCGAGCTTGCCGCCGATCCGCGCTTCGTCAACGGTGCCGACCGCATGGCCAATCTGAAAGAGCTCGAAGCCGTCCTGAGCGAGCGCTTCCGCACCAAGTCGCGGGCGCATTGGCTGGCGGCGCTGGATGAGAAAGGCGTGCCGTGCGGCCCCGTGCACGACATGCTGGAGGCCCTCAGCGATCCGCAGACGCTGGCGCGCGAGATGGTCGTCGAGGTCGAGCACTCCACGCTCGGTCCCGTCAAGACGATCGGGCTTCCCATCAAGTTTTCGGAGACGCCAGGCAAAGTGCTGTCAGGCGCGCCGGTCTATGGTGAGCACACGAGCGAGGTGCTGGCCGAGCACGGGTTCGACCAGACACGAATCGAAGCGCTCGAAAAAGAAGGCGCGATCGTGCTGGCATCGGGACGACGCGAGGAAAGCGTCACCTGAACAGGGCCGATACGACAAGAACAAAAGACAAAATCATCTGGAGGAAATCATGGGTTCGAGGTCAACATTTCTGCTCTCCGCGGCCGTAGCCGTGCTCGTCGGCACGATGCCGGCGAGTGCCGCCTGGCAACCGCAAAAGCCGATCGAGTTCGTCGCCACCGCCGGGCCTGGCGGCGGCACCGACAATCTCGCGCGCGCGGTGCAGAACATCATCACCAAGCACAAGCTGACGGAGCAGCCGATCGTCGTCGTCAACAAGGGCGGCGGCAGCGGCGCCGAAGGCTATGTCTACGGCAAGGCCTCCGCGGGCGACCCCTACAAGGTGATCTTCGGCACCTCGAATGCCTGGCAGCAGCCGCTCGTCTCCAAGGTCGCCTTCAATTACACCGATCTCACCCCGATTGCGGCCATGGCGCAGGACGAGTTTTTGCTCTGGGTCAAGCAGGACGCGCCGTACAAGACGGCGGGCGATTATCTCAAGGCGGCCGCATCGGGCGAATTCAAGATGGGCGGTGCTCAGTCGAAGGACACCGACGAGGTGCTGACGCGCATGATCGAGAAGGCCGGCAAGGTCAAGCTGACTTATATCCCCTTCAAGAGCGGCGCCGAGACCGCCGTGCAGCTCGCCGGCGGACATCTCGATTCCCACGTCAACAATCCCAGCGAAAGCCTCGGGCAATGGCGCGGCGGCACACAGCGACCGCTGTGCGTTTTCAGCCCGAAGCGGCTGCCGCAGGGACCGAAGGTGACCGCAACCGAAGGCTGGAGCGACGTTCCGACCTGCGTCGAGCAGGGCCTCGACATCAAGCAATATGAGCAGCCGCGCACCGTGTGGCTGCCCGGCAAGGTCACGCCGGAGCAGGCCGCGTTCTACGTTGATCTCATGAAGAAGGTGCAGGCAACGCCGGAGTGGAAGGACTACATCGAGAAGACCTCCCAGGTCGACACGTTCCTGACCGGTGCCGAGTTCGACAAGTTCATCAAGGAGGACCTCGAGCACGTCAAGCAGGTCGCGGGCGAGCAGGGCTGGCTGGTCAAGTGAGCTGAGTTGTTCGTGGGCCATCGCTGCATGAAGCCAATCGCATCTGAGACCCTCGTCCTGAGGAGCCCGCAAAGGCGCGCTACTCAGGATGAGGCTGGCGAATAGCGCTCTCTTGTATCCGGCCACCAGGAGCTTTCGATGATCTCCCGCCGCGCGCTTGAATTTGCGACCGCCGTCCTCACCGGAGGCTTCGGTGTCGCCGTCATCGTCTCCAGCCTCGACAACGGCATCGGCTGGTCGAGCGCCGGCGTCGACGCCGGCACGTTCCCGTTCCTGACCGGCATCATCATCGTGCTCGGCAGCCTCTACAATCTGGTGCGCGGCATCCTGCCGGCCGCCACACTGGCAAACGTCCCCATCGCCATCACATCCATCGAGCTGCGCCGGCTCGCCGGCCTGTTCGTGCCGGCTGCGATCTTCGTCGCCGCGATCCCGCTTGCCGGGATGTACGTCGCCTCGGCCCTGTATGTCTTCGCGGTGCTGGCGATCCCCAGGCACCAATCCGTGCCGCGCGCGCTCGCCATGGCGGCGGCCACGGCGCTCGCGCTCTACGTCGTGTTCGAGCGCTTATTCCAAGTGAGCCTGCCGCACGGCGCGCTCGCCGCCGCGCTCGGCTTCTGAGGGGAGGCCCATGGAAAATCTCCAGGAACTCCTGCACGGCTTCACCATCGCGGTCACCATGCCGCATCTGGCGCTGATGGCGGTCGGCGTGCTGCTCGGCATTCTCGTCGGCGTGCTGCCGGGACTAGGCGCGCCGAACGGGGTGTCGCTGCTCCTGCCGCTGACCTTCGGCATGCAACCGGTCTCGGCGATCATCCTGCTCTCGAGCATGTATTGGGGCGCGCTGTTCGGTGGCTCAGTGACCTCGATCCTATTCAACATTCCGGGCGAGCCGTCGTCGGTCGCGACCACCTTCGACGGCTATCCGATGGCACGCGACGGCCGGCCGACCACGGCGCTCGCGACCGCCTTCGGCTCCGCGGCTTTCGGCGCGCTGATCGGCGTCATCCTGATCACCTTCCTCGCATCCTGGGTGGCGCAGGTTGCGCTCGCGTTCGGGCCGGCCGAGTATTTTGCGGTCTATTTCCTCGCGTTTGCCAGCTTCGTCGGCATGGGCGGTGCGGCGCCAATCAAGACCGTCGTGGCGCTGGCGATCGGCTTTGCGATCGCCGCCATCGGCATCGACACGGTCTCCGGCAGCGTGCGCCTCACCATGGGCGTGGATGAGCTGGTCAAGGGCGTGAGCTTCGTCGTCGCGGTCATGGGCCTTTTCGGCATCGGCGAGCTGCTGGTCGCCGTCGAGGAGGAGTTTCACGCCCGCGCCGTCTCCTCGAAGATCGATTGGCGCGAGGTGTTTCGCGCCATCGGCCGCCTGCCGCGGCATGGCGTTGCCCTGCTGCGCAGCGCCGCGATCGGCTGCTGGATGGGCATCACGCCGGGCGGCCCGACCGCGGCCTCCTTCATGAGCTACGGCATCGCCCGCCGCTTCTCGCGCCGTGGCCGGCATTTCGGCACCGGAGAGGTCGAAGGCATCATCTCGCCGGAGACGGCCGATCATGCCGCCGGGACCAGCGCGCTATTGCCGATGCTCTCGCTCGGCATTCCCGGCTCGGCGACCGCCGCCGTCATGATGGGCGGGCTGATGATCTGGGGCCTCAATCCCGGGCCGATGCTGTTCGTTGACAGCAAGGACTTCGTCTGGGGCCTGATCGCCTCGATGTATGTCGGCAACATCGTCGCCGTCGCGCTGGTGCTGCTGACCGTGCCTGTGTTCGCCGCCTTGATGCGGATTCCCTTCGTAGTGATCGCGCCCCTGATCGTGATCATCTGCGTCGTCGGCGCTTATTCCGTGTCGAACTCCTATCTCGACGTGGTCATGATGCTGGGGTTCGGCATCGTCGGCTATCTCTTCAAGAAGCTGTTCTATCCGCTGGCGCCGCTCGTGCTCGCAATCGTGATCGGCGACAAGGCCGAGGACGCGTTCCGGCAATCGATGCTGATCTCCAAGGGATCGCTGGGCATCTTCTTCGCGAACAAGCTGGTGACGTGCCTGATCGTGGGCGGCATCGCGCTGCTGGTGCTGCCGCTCGTGTTGCAGCTCGCGCGGCTCTGGCGCAAACCGGCGTCGCCCGCGATCGACACGCCAGCCCAGGAAAAGGTGATCATATGACCGCAAAGCCGCTCATTGCATTGGCAATGGGAGATCCCGCCGGCATTAGCCCTGAGCTGACGGCGAAGCTCGTGGCGCAGGACGACATCCGCGCGAGCTGCCGGCTCGTCGTCATCGGCGATCGCCGCATCTTCGACGAAGGCGCGCGCATTGCCGGCCTCGAGCCGGAACTGACGATGGTGGAGCAGGGTGCCGACCTTCGCGCGGCGCGGGAAGATGCACTGTTCGTCGATCTTCGCCACCTCGACCCCATGGAGGTCGAGCCGAAGACCGCGACCCTTGCCGGCGGTAAATTTGCGCTGGCCAATTATAGGCACGCGCTCGAGCTCGGCCGCGACGGCGATGTCGACGCGGTCTGTTTCACTCCCTTCAACAAGCAGGCGATGCGCCTTGCCCGTGCCGAGTACGACGACGAGATCGCGTTCTCGGCCGAGGTTGTCGGCCTCGAGACGCCGGCAAGCGAATTCAACGTGCTGGACGGGCTCTGGAACGCACGGGTCACTTCGCACATCCCGCTCAAGGACGTCGCGGCAAAGCTGTCGAGCGAACGTATCCATCGCGCGCTCAGGCTGACTGACTCCTGCATGCGCGATGCCGGCTTTGCGCGACCGCGCATCGCGGTCGCAGGCCTCAATCCCCATGCCGGCGACGGCGGCAATTTTGGCCGCGAGGAGATCGACGTCATCGCGCCCGTGGTCGCAGCCGGGCAGCGCGAGGGCATTGCCGTGGAGGGACCGTTCCCGGCCGACACCGTGTTCCTGCGCGCCAAGTCCGGTGCCTTCGATGCCGTGCTGACGATGTATCACGACCAGGGCCAGATTGCGATGAAGCTGATGGGCTTCGATCGCGGCGTCACCTTGCTCGGCGGCTTTCCGTTCCCGATCTGCACGCCCGCGCACGGCACGGCTTACGACATCGCCGGGCAAGGAGTCGCATCGATTGGCGCTAGCCGCGCTACTCTGCTGCTCGCAGCGGAGATGGCGGTGCGTCGTCCCGGCTGATTTTGCACGCACCAAGGGGGCGAGCGCTGACTGCGCCCAGACTTAGACTTTAGGGAAAAATTGGAAACTTCCGCCGTCGCGACGAGTTGGCGCCCCATGAACATCTCCCACGTCGGAGCTGGAACATGGTCGATGACGGCCCGCTACGAACTGCGGTGGACACCGCTTGGTGTGTGTACCGTTCCCGGCATCGCGACGTCGATGTTGCGGATGGTCGTCGCTGCCTGCTCGAGCGTCATCTGCAAGGGAGGCGGGAAGCGCGCGAAGGTAACGGTGATGCCCAGGTACTCGCAGCATTCGGGCTTGCCTATCTCGAGCGGCTTTCCGATGACGAGTGTTGAGGCTTATTGAGGGCCTCGCGTGTCACCTGGCGAGCGCAAGCGCAAGGCCGGACTGGACGCTGCTCGCGATTTCGAACTTTCTATCCGCAGCTATCGTGCTGATCGTGCGTTCAGCGATATAGCGAGTTCCGATGCGTATCGCTCAGCTCGCTCCCTTGGCCGAAAGCGTCCCTCCGAAGCTTTACGGCGGCACCGAGCGGGTGGTGGCCTGGCTTGTGGACGAGCTTGTCGAGCTCGGCCACGACGTCACGCTATTTGCCAGCGGCGACTCCCGAACGACAGGCAAACTCCACCCGGTGTGGCCGCGCGCGCTGCGCCTTGGCCGGAAGGGCGCCGATCCGAGTGCAGCCTGCGCGATGCTGATGGAGGCAATCGCGAAAGGAGCCAAAGACTTCGATGTGATCCATGCCCATGTCGACTGGCTGCATCTGCCGTTGCTCAGCCGCCTTGGCGTGCCGTTCCTGACAACCCTGCACGGCCGGCTCGATCTGCCTGGGTTGCATGACGTGGTTCGACAATTCCCCGATGCGAGTTTCGTGTCGATTTCCGATCATCAGCGCCTGCCGCTTCCGGAGGCGAAATGGATTGGAACGATCCAGCACGGATTGCCATTGGAGCTGTTGCACCCCTCCTATGAGGAGGGCGCCTACCTAGCATTTCTTGGTCGTCTCACGCCGGACAAGGGGCCAGAGGACGCCATCCGCATCGCACACGCCGCCCGGATGCCTCTCCGCATCGCCGCGAAGATTCCGCGCACCGAGAGCGCCTACTTCAGGAAACACCTCGCGCCCCGGATCGACGGCGAGAAGATCCAGCTGGTCGGCGAAGTCGACGACGTGAAGAAGCAATCATTGCTTGGCGGAGCAGCCGCTCTGGTATTTCCGATCGCTTGGCCGGAGCCCTTCGGCTTGGTCATGATCGAGGCGATGGCGTGCGGAACGCCCGTGATCGCCTATCCCTCCGGCTCGGTTCCTGAGGTCATCGAACACGGCCTGACCGGTTTCATCGTCGAAAGCGAGGAGCAAGCCGTCAAGGCGGTCGGCGAATTGGGCAAGCTGGATCGAAAGAGGGTGCGCGCCCGTTTCGAGGAGCGCTTCACTGCACACCGGATGGCGCAACAATATGAAGAACAATACCGGGAGCTGATTGCCGCGGCAGCGCGAGGATTCGACACGCAACCGTTGGAACCATGAATGGAGATGGCGATGTCGCTGACGAGAGCGGGGCAGATTTGCATCTTTCTTGTCTTCGCCATGGCGGCTTTGGCAGCGTTCGCCGCCGAGATGACCGCGGACGCCATCAATTCCGCCGAACCATCAGAGAAGACTCTCTCGAACGACAAGCCCACCCCGGCGGGGGTGCGGCTGCAGGTTCTCTTGGATAGGGCGCACTTCTCGCCCGGCGAGATCGACGGCAGGTTCGGCGAGAATGCCAGGAAGGCGCTCCGGGCCTATGCGGAAGCGCAGCAATTGCCGAGTTCGGACGCCCTGACGGATGACGTTTGGAAGGCATTGCAGGCAGATGGCCGTCCGGCGATGGCGACC
This sequence comes from Bradyrhizobium sp. LMG 9283, assembly GCF_045571415.1. Taxonomy (NCBI): domain Bacteria; kingdom Pseudomonadati; phylum Pseudomonadota; class Alphaproteobacteria; order Hyphomicrobiales; family Nitrobacteraceae; genus Bradyrhizobium; species Bradyrhizobium sp. LMG 9283. The sequence continues at coordinate 4,750,217 of NZ_CP120691.1, read as the reverse complement.
TACACCATCACCGCGCAGGACCTGGTAGGCCCGTTTCTCTCCAGACTGCCGTCGAAGATGGAGGACATGAAAGGCCTGCCGAAGCTCGGCTACACCAGTCCGCGCGAAGCACTGGCCGAGAAATTCCACATGAGCGAGCAACTCCTGACGAAGCTCAATCCCGGGCGTCATTTTGATCGCGCTGGCGACACCATCGTCGTGGTGGACACTGCCAGTGCAGGGGAGGAGGCGGCCGCCAAAGCTGATCGGGTCGAAATTGATAAGGTCCGGCAGACCGTAAAACTGTTCGACAAGTCGAATGCGTTGATCGGTTTCTATCCGGCGACCGTCGGAAGCGAGGAGAAGCCGTCGCCCTCAGGCACGCTCAAGGTTACCGAAGTGACCCGGGATCCGTTCTATCGCTACAATCCCGCTTATCACTTCAAGGGCGTCCGCTCGCGCAAGCCCTTCACCATCAAGCCCGGTCCAAACAATCCGGTGGGCACGGTCTGGATCAATCTGTCCGCCGAAGGCTACGGCATTCACGGGACGCCCTCGCCGGACAAGATTTCCAAGGCGGAGTCTCACGGCTGCGTGCGTCTCACCAATTGGGACGCCGAACGCGTCGCCAAGCGCGTATCGAAGGGAACACCGGTGGCATTCATAGGGAACTCCGGATGATGCGAGGTCCCCCGGTGCAGTAACGTCGCCTGCTGGCCCAGCGCTACTTGATCGGCGTCGTCAGCTCCTTGTCGGCTGTATCCACCACGAACACGGCTAGCAGCTTCGCAGGCTCGCTATCGCTGGCATTGGCGCTGACGGCATGGCGATCGCCGGGCTTTTCAAAGAAGTTCTCTCCCTTGCGAAAGACTTTTGCGGGGCCGTCATTGACCTGGCTGCGGATCGCGCCTTCCAGGACCGTGGCATAGATGAAGGCGGAGGGCGCGTGGATGTGGGCGGGCGAGGAGCCTCCGGGACCATACTCGACCAGAACGCCCTTCATGCTCTTGCCCGGGACGTTCGGCAGCGCCTGGTCGAACACGACCGTTACTTTCGCCGATGGGGCTGCCGGCTCGGCCGCATGGGCCGTTAGGACAGACGCGGCATAAACCGCCGTTGCGATCAAAAATCTGCGCATTGGATTTCCTTCATTGCGAAAGCTGGAGTGAGGGCAGGACCGCCGGAGCCTCAGAGGCTCGCGAGCCATGTTGCGAGCGGTGTCGTGCCGAGCCGCGCCTCGCCGAGCGGGTTCAGCGATGTGTCGTCGATAGGGGCGCCGTAATACAGCGCCTTCGGATCTCCGATCACGGGACGTGTGTCGCCGGACGCCTTCAGGCGGCGTGCGATGAATTCATTGAAGGGGGCCTTCTCAGGGCCAGCGATATCGATCGTGCCGTTGAGCGGCCGGCCGGTTGCGACCTCCGCGAGGCGATCGACGACATCATCGGCCGCGATCGGCTGAAACTGAGCCGTGGGAACGACGATCTTTCCGTCGATCACGCCGGTGTCGGCGATGGCTCCGAGGAATTCGAAGAACTGGGTGGCGCGCACGATCGAGTAGGGGACCGAGGCGGACTTGATGATGGTTTCCTGCGCCACCTTGGCACGGAAATAGGCGTTGTCGGGCGAGCGGTCGGTGCCGACGATCGAGAGCGCCACGTGATGTTTCACGTCTGCTGCGGCCTCGGCCGCGACGAGATTCTTGCTCGAACGCTGGAAGAAATCGAGCACGGCGGCCGGCTCCCAGGACGGAGCGTTGGCGACGTCGACGACGACGTCAGCACCGGCCAGAGCGGCCGCGAGGCCTTCGCCGGTCACGGCGTTCACGCCGGATTTCGGCGAGGCTGCCACGGTGTCGTGGCCTTGCTGCTTGAGCTTCGCCACAAGTCTTGATCCGATCAATCCGGTCCCGCCGATCACGACGATCTTCATGGCATGTCTCCTCGTTATTTCGGAGCGCGAGATGATGCAGGCCAATTCCAGCTCTCGCGCCTACGCCATCAACGATCCGAACCATGTGTTACCCGAGCAATCAGGCAGGCTCTTGTCTGAAACGAGCCTGCCTTGCCGAAAAATGCTTCAGAGAGATCGTTGCGACACGACACAATTGGTCAGGGATCTTCCCCTGAATCTCAGTGGATCAGTGGCCGCTCAGCACCAGTGTCTTGATCGGCAACAGCAACGCTTGAATGCGCAACAGAAGGGCATGCACGAGCCCCGTGGCATCGACGACGTGCAGGGCAAATCCCTTGAGCGCGCCGGTCTTCGGGTCGGCGATCGCGTCGTGGTTGCTCGTATAGGCGTTCACGATGCAGGTCGAGCCTGGCGTGACGCCCTCGAGCCCGCCCTTGTAGAGCGGTTCCAGAAACGCCAGGATCGTGCCCGGCTGCCGCAGATTTTGCGGGTCGACGAGTTGTTCGCCCGAGCGGAATTGCCCGGCGGCGATGTAGTCCTGCACGCCTGTGACCACGAGCGGAATGATCACCCAGGGCTTCGAGATGCAGGTCGCCTCCGCAAGCATGCCAGGGCGCATGACCTGAGCTTCGATCTGGCCGAAGCCGGCCTGCAACGCGCGCCGGCCGGCCCCCTCCGGAATCAAGAGGCCGGCCGGCCGCATCATCTGGTTGACGACATCGCCTGGACGCAGAAGAAATTGCTCAACCCGTCCATCGACACCGGCCCGAACGAAGGTCTTGTCGAGATCGACCTGCGCCTCTGCCATCGCCGCCTCGGCGCTCGCCTTCTCGGCCGGCAGCAGCGTGGAGACCCGCAGCGCCGAAGCCTCCCTGGCGGCACTCGCGGAATCGATGCCCGCCTGCCGCTGATCGACCGTAACCTGGAGCTTTTCGATATCGCGCTGCGGCACGATCCCGGGATTGCGACGCTGCAATTCGCTCTTGGTGTCGAGCTCGTCCCTGGCTTGCTGCCAGGCCGCCTTCGCTTCCCCGATCTGGGCCTCCGCCTTGACCACATCGGCCCGTGCGCTGATCATCGAAGCATCGACTTCGGCGACCTTTCGCTTTGCCGTCTCGAGCCCCGCCTGCTGCTTGGTGCTGTCCAGCCGGAAGAGGACGTCGCCCTTCTTCACAGGCGCGCTGTAATCGACGTTGACCTGGGCGACACGGCCGGCCACTTCGGGCAGGATCGGCACGGTGCGGAAATAGAGCGCTGCGGACGTGGTCGACGGATGATAGTAGAAGATCATGGTGATCAGCGCGACGGTCAGCATCAGGCAGCCAGTGATGCCCCACCTCAGCTCATACCAGACCGAGTAGAGTGTGATCTCCTTGCCGAACCGCTTGTTCTGCCGATAGCGGCGATAGAGGTAGTCTGGCAGGATCGTCACGAGCGAGCAGAGCAGGAGCTCAAGCATGACCTTGATCTCCCTCGATCGGCGCGTCCTTGGGCCCGAAATTGCCGGTCGGCCCGGCTTCGGATTCCAATTGAGGCGTCTGCGGCGCTGCATCGGCGATGCGCTCCACTGAGCCGGCGATGGTGCGCAGCGGCGTCGAGAAGTCCGGCAGGTCGATCATCGCGAGCAGGAGACCCGCAATCCAGAAGATGTGCATGTGTGTGAACAGCGAGATGAGGCCGAGCACGGCGACGATCTCGAATTGCAGCTTCTGCGACTTGTGCGCGATGCGCTCCGGAAGGCTGTGCAGCTTCCAATAGAGCGTGCCCACCCACAGCACGATCACGATGAGGAAAATGGCCATGACGACCATCAGGGCGTCCGACCCGTCAGGCCCAGGCACGAAGAACGGCAGATGGTGAGGCGCTGCCGGATGCATTTGTTCGCTCAAGCTCATTCTCCCTGCCAGAAGAAGCCTGAGAGCCCGCGGCGAGGCTCGTACGTTGACCAGCATAGTTCCCCAACACGGGAACTGGAGCAAGGACTGCGTTGAGATGGCGTTGCGTTCGGCGTGTGCTTAGATCGCGTTATCGGACACGGACAACTGTGCCGCGTTGGGACCCTTGGCGATCGTTAGCAGATTGCGCCCGTTTTGCCCGACGCGTCAAAGGCGATCCGACCGACGAAAAACGCTAGAGAAAACAATCCCATGGCTACTGTGCATGGGGTTGTTTTACGGTTTTTGACCGGACGGGCGGACCTGCTCGCCTCACGCGCAGATGATCACGCCGTACCAGCCGAGCCCGCGATAGGTCTCGTAGCCCGGGGTCGCATGGAACGCGACCAGAGTACCCGTACGTTCGTGATAGAAGCCGGAGCGCTGGCCGTTCAGCGAGATCGAGATGCGCTCGCTGAGGATGCCCTGGCCGTCGGAGGCCGCGATCACGCGTAAATTTGAGTCGACCAGCAGCACACGCGCCTTGTCGCTGTCGCCGACGCGCACACCTTGCACGATGGCGCGGGCCTGTGGCTCCCAGTCGAAATGGATGGCGAGCACGCCGATCGGCGCGCCGTTGGCCTGGCCGCCGGCACGGACGCTGGCGCAATAGGTCGCGACCTGCGCATTGCCGAGCAGCGGCTGGTTCTCGACGTCGCCGGCGACATAATCGTCGCCGGAGCGCAAGGATCGCGCCTCGCGAAACCATTTGGTGTGAGCGACATTCTGGCCGACGACACGGAAGCGATCAGCCCGGCCGTTGGCGATGACGTTGCCATCGAGGTCGCAGAGCCAGAGATCGAGATAGACGGTGTAGGCCCCCAGGATCACGCCCAGCCGCTGCGAGGCATGGGAGATGGCCGCCGCGCCAGGCGAGGCTGCGCAATCGACGACGGCGGAGTCGGTCGCCCACCAGCGCACGTCGCAGGTGCGTTCATAGAGATTGCGGTCGATCAGCTCGATCGCGTTGAGCGACAGGTCGACCATCCGCTCGCCGCGGGAGCGCTGGCTCATGCGCTCGATCGAGGCGACGAGATCGCCCGTGCGTTTGGTCAATTGGGTTTCGAGCTCGCGGGCGATGGTCTCGACCTGCTGGCCGACGCCGCGCACCTCCTGCGCCACTACTGCAAAGCCCGCGCCTTGCGCGCCGGCGCGCGAGCTCTCGATCAGCGCGTTCAGCGCCAGCATCTTCATCTGGTTGGTGATCTGCTGGATCGACTTGGTCTTGTCGACCGCGATCTGGTTGACCTCCGCAGTGAGGCGGTTGATCAGCGCGGAGATGTCGGAATCATCGTCCGTAGGTTCGGTGGCGATCGGCTTGGCCTTCAGACCCAGCACAGCAGACATCGGGGACTTCCCTTGGCAATGAGATCTGATCTGCAATGAACCCGGAACAACAACTTACAGATCGAATACGATTCCTTTTCGAGGATTCCGCCTAACGCCTGCTTAATTTGCTGTTCGGCGAAATGCCTAAATGGTAGTCACTCCGGCCGGTCGGGCAGCCATCCACCGCTTTGTGTGTCCGGGCCGTTGCAAATCCGGGCCGATTGCCGGCCAATCCCCTGAAGCCAGTGACCGTGCGTTCGCGTGATCGCCTGGACCTTCGAGTTCCCCACAACCTGCCTCCTGTCATGACGCCACCCGCCACCGCCTTGCCCATCGAAGCGCCCCAGGCTTTCCTGGGCGTGGCGCGCTCGCTCACAGACAAGCTCTGGCGTGACCGGCTGGACGGGCGCGGGGCGGCCCAGGCGCTCGCCATCGTGCAACGGCACCAGCTGCCGGAGCTGCTGGCGCGGGTGCTGGCCGGCCGCGGCATTGATATCGACGCGGTGCCCGACTTTCTCGATCCGACCATCCGAAAGCTGCTGCCGGACCCGTTCACGGTGACGGAGATGGAGGCCGCCGCCAAGCGGATCGCTGATGCGGCGGCGAAAGGCGAGAAGGTCGCGATCTTCGGTGATTACGACGTCGACGGGGCGACCTCGGCGGCGCTGCTCGCCTGGCACCTGCGTCATTGCGGTCTCGATCCGCTGATCCACATTCCCGATCGAATATTCGAAGGCTACGGCCCGAACATCGAGGCGGTGCGGGCGCTCGCCGCGAAGGGCGCGACGCTGCTCGTCACCGTCGATTGCGGCACCACCAGCATCGAGCCGCTGGCCGAGGCCAAGCGCCTCGGCATGTCGGTGGTGGTGATCGACCACCACCAATGCGGCCTTGATCTTCCCGAGGTCGATGCCCTGGTCAATCCGAACCGCCCTGACGATCTTTCGGGCCTTGGCCATCTCGCCGCCGTAGGCCTCGTGCTGGTGACGCTGGTCGCGGTCAATCGCGAGCTGCGTCAGCGCGGCTTCTGGACCAGCGAGATGCCCGAGCCCGATCTGCTCGGCATGTTGCATCATGTTGCGCTCGGCACGGTCGCCGACGTGGCGCCGCTGATCGGCCTCAACCGCGCCTTCGTGGCCAAGGGGCTGATCGCGATGCGACGGCGCGACCATATCGGCCATACCGCGCTGATGGACGTCGCACGGCTCAACGGCCCGCCGGAGGCCTGGCATCTCGGCTTCATGCTGGGACCGCGCGTCAATGCCGGCGGCCGCATCGGGCGCGCCGATCTCGGCGTGCGGCTGCTGCTCGAAGCCGACAGCGTCGAGGCGGCGCGGATCGCGGCCGAGCTCGACCGGCTCAACAACGAGCGCCGCGTGATCGAGCAGGCGGCGGAAGCGCAGGCCGAGGCCGAGGCACTGGCCTCGATTGGTCTGGAAGACAAGCTCGGCGTCATCGTCACGGCGTCCGAAGGCTGGCATCCCGGCGTGGTCGGCCTCGTCGCCTCGCGTCTCAAGGAGAAATTCTCGCGGCCCGCCTTCGCCATCGCGCTCGAGCCCGGCGGCATCGGCACCGGCTCGGGCCGCTCGATCGCCGGCGTCGATCTTGGCAAGGCGGTGCGGCAGGCGGTTGCTGACGGCATTCTGCTCAAGGGCGGCGGCCACGCGATGGCCGCGGGCGTGACGTTGCGGAAGGAAAAGCTCGCCGAATTCCGCGCCTATCTCGAGAGTGCGCTGGCGCAGGACGTCGCCGAGGCGCGCCACGTCAACGAGCTCTATATCGACGGCGCGGTCTCCGCGCGTGCGGTGACGCCGGAGCTGGCGACGACGCTCAATCGCGCCGGTCCCTTCGGCAGCGGCAATGCGGAGCCGGTGCTGGCGCTTCCGGCGCATCAACTCGTGTTTGCCGACGAGGTGGGGCAAGCGCATCTGCGCCTGCGTTTCAAGGCGGGCGACGGCGCCATCGTCAATGGCATCGCATTCCGTTCGGTCGGCCAGAAGCTCGGCAATGCTCTGCTCGCCAATCGTGGCCAGCAGATGCATGTCGCGGGCTCGCTCTCGGTCGATCGCTACCAGGGCGCCGAGCGTGTGCAATTCCGCGTCGCCGACGTCGCGCTACCGGACCAGGGGCCATCCGTGATTAGATAACAACGGCCTCGAACAACAAAAAAGAAAGGGAGTGAACATGGCAGGGCAGGTTGAGGGCAAGATCGCGCTGGTGACAGGCGGCGCCTCGGGCATTGGCGAGGCCATCGTCGAGCTGTTCGCGCGCGAGGGCGCAACGGTCGTCATCACCGACATTGACGAGCTGCGAGGCCCCGAGCTCACGACGCGCATCACCAAGACAGGCGGCAAGGCGATCTTCCTAGTGCAGGATGTCACCAGTGAGGAGCGCTGGATCGAGGTCGTTGCCGAGATCGCAAAGCGCTATGGCCGGCTCGACGTGCTCGTCTCCAATGCCGGCATCGGCATCTCCGTGCCATCGATCGTCGACATGACGCTCGCTGACTGGCGCAAGCAGAATGCGATCAATCTCGACGGCGTGTTTCTCTCCGTGAAGCATAGCCTGCCCTTGATGCGCAAAACCGGCGGCGGCTCGATCGTCATGATGTCCTCGCTGGCGGGCCTGCGCGGCGCGCCGGGGTTATCGGCCTATTCGGCGACAAAAGGCGGCGTGCGGCTGTTCGCCAAGTCGATCGCGATGGAGTGCGCGGCGGCGGGCGATGGCATCCGCGTCAACTCTGTTCACCCCGGCATCATCGATACGCCGATCTGGGGCAAGATCCCGACGGGGGCGACCGGCGCCGGTCAGAACGCTCCGATCGATCCGGAGGAGCGCGCGCGGGTCGTCACGCCGCTCGGCCGTGCCGGCCAGGCCGCGGAGATCGCCTCCGGCGTGCTGTATCTCGCCTCCGATGCTTCGCGCTATGTCACCGGCAGCGAGCTCGTCATCGATGGCGGCATGAACGCGGGCGGTGTGCCACGGCGGGCCTGAGGCGCGCAGGGCAGGGTAGCGGTCGCAGGGGCTGACGCGCAGGCGCGGTCCCTGTACAACTCGGAGCAGCTCCCGACCGACAGAGGTGTTCTTCGCCATGGCGCACAGCCTTCACGCTTCTTCACCCGCGCCCGCGCCATTCCGTTCCAACCGGCCGGACCTCGCCACCAACGCGATCCGCACCGCGCGTGAGGATCTCGCCGCCTGCTTCCGCATGGCCGCGCGCAACGGCTTTGAAGAAGGCATCTGCAACCACTTCTCGGCCGTCGTGCCTGGTCATGACGATCTCTTCCTCGTCAATCCCTATGGCTACGCCTTCCGCGAGCTGACCGCGTCAAAGCTCCTGATCTGCGACTTCCACGGCAACGTGCTCGACGGAGAGGGCGTACCCGAGGCGACCGCCTTCTACATCCATGCCGAGATGCACAAGCGCCTGCCGCGCGCCAAGGTCGCCTTCCACACCCACATGCCCTATGCCACCGCGCTGTCAATGACCGAGGGCGAGCCTCTGATCTGGGCTGGCCAGACCGCGCTGAAATTCGACGGCCGCACTGCGGTCGATCGCGATTACAACGGCCTCGCGCTCGACAACCGTGAGGGGGCGCGCATCGCCTCCGCCGTCGGCGATGCCGACATCGTCTTCATGAAGCATCACTGCGTGATGGTGCTGGCCCCGACCATCGCGGAAGCCTGGGACGATCTCTATTACCTCGAGCGCGCCGCCGAGGTGCAGGTGCTGGCGATGTCGACGGGACGCAAGGTGCTGCCGGTCGATCCAGCGATTGCGGCCGCGACCTACAGGCAGATGCGCGAGGGCGATTCCGAATCCGCGCGGCTGCATCTCGCCGCCATCCGCCGCCAGCTCGATGCGGAAGAGCCGCAATACAGGCACTGAATGTAGGATGTCATTCCGGGGCGAGGCAAAGCCTCGAACCCGGAATCCAGGGATTGTAGCGCGAGATTCCGGGTTCTCGCTACGCGAGCCCCGGAATGACAGGGTACCTACGACCCCTGCCGCAGCTTCGCCAGCACCTTCAGCCCACCATAGCCGTCGGCTGGCGTGATCCCGGCGCGCTGCTGAAAATCCTTGACCGCCTTCATCGTGTCGTTGCCGACGCGCCCGTCGGTGCCGCCGGTATCGAAGCCGGCCTTGGTCAGGCGCGTCTGCATCTCCTGCACCTCGGCGAGTGTCAGCGCGCGCTCTGAGCCGGGGAAGGGCTGGATGAAGGGTGGGGCTCCCAGGCAGCGGTCGCCGAGATGGCAGATCGCCAGCGCATAATTCATGGAAGGGTTGTAGCTCTTCACTGAGTAGAAATTTGGTCCCAGCAGGAAAGTCGGCCCGCCCGCAACAGGCGTCCACATCTGCGCGGATGCGTTCGGCTGCGGAAACGGCTGGCCATCGGCGCGGGTGACGCCGGCCGCCTGCCACGCCGCGTAGGTGCGGCTTCCGCTCATATTGCCGGGCGCGCGCACCTCATAGCCCCAATGCTCGCCGCGATGCCATTTGCCGCGGTTGACGAGATATTTTGCGGTCGAGCCCAGCGCATCGTCGGGCTTGCCGAACGGGGAGACCTTGCCGTCGCCGTCATAGTCGATGCCGACATTGAGCCAGACCTCCGGCATCCATTGCGAATGCCCCATCGCGCCAGCCCAGGATCCCCGCATCTCCTCCGGCGTGCTCCAGCCCTTGTCGACGATACGCAGCGCGTTGATGAGCTCGGTCTCCCAATAGGCCTTGCGGCGCGGCTCGTTCCAGGCGAGCGCAGCGAGCGAGGGAAACACCGGCCTCATGTGATTCTGCTGCACCAGGGGATCGCCATAGGCGGACTCGACGCCCCACAGCGCCAACAGAGTGCCGCGCTCGACGCCGAAATCGCGCTCGATGCGGGCGAGCAAAGCCTCGTTGTTCTTCAGCGCGATCTTGCCGTTGATGATGCGCCAGTCCGAGACGCGGCGGTTGATATATTGCCAGACCTGCTCGTGGAATTCGGGCTGGTTGCGCATCTGCTTGAACACGCTCATGTCCGGCTCGACCCGTCCCATCGCGTGCTGCCATGTCGCGGCGGAAATACCTTTCGCCATCGCGCGTGCGCGAAAGCTCTCGCGCCATTCGTCGAAGCCGGGAGGCGAGGCGAGAGCGTACGGCGGGAGTCCAAGCAAACCGGCTGCACCAAGCGTCGACTGGAGCAGGGCGCGGCGCGTGTAACGGGGTGAGGAATCAGCGTGCTTCATGGGCACATTCTAGCCGGAAACATGGCCCGTGTGAGTCGATTCATGGAACAGCAGCGACGCGTGAATCCTGCCCGATTGCGCTGGCCGTTCCCACCGGAACAAGTGTCGCACTCCCGCATTCCCCCAACATTGGGGAAGGAGGAGAAGATGAGGACTGTCGCAGCAAAACCGTCATTCATGACAACAACGACTGACGGAAGAGGTCCGCGGCCGCGTGCGGGGTCCATCTTCCGTATGCAGTCTGTTCATCGAAAACTCGGGGTGCAATGAAGATACGCACGCATGCGGAAAGCCATGTCGTCGAACTCGACGACGGATCGCAATGGAAGATCTTTCCCGGCGACCTCGCGACCACGTTGAGCTGGAGGCCCGAAACCGATTTGCGTCTCGAGCAGAGCGGTGAGCGGATGAGTTCGCACGTGCTGGTGAATACCGCCGACCAAAGCCGCGTGAGGGTGATCGCGGTCGACGAGGCCTGGCCGGACGGCGAGGTCAAGGATGCCTTGAAGGGCGGGTAGCATCCTTTGGGCGCGAAGATCGCCTAACCCTCCTGCAACTCGGCCGCGATGCCGGCGAGCCAGCGGCGGATCGCAGTTTCCGCCTTGATATCCAAATCCCGAGCGAGGCGCTTCTCCAATTCGAGCACACGTTGTCGGCACGCTTTCAAGAGAGTCGCGCCGCGCGGTGTCAGCGTCCACTGCTGGATTCGGCCGTGGACCGGATGAGGCGTCATCGCGATCGCACCATCGCGTTCGAGATTGCGGATGATGACGCCCACCGTCTGGGGCGTCAGGAAGGTGAGGCGGGCGACATCGGCCCCCGAGAGGCCCGGATAGGCGTTAAGCATCGTCAGCACCGCGAATTGCGGTGAGGTCACGCCGAGATCGGCGAGGGTGCGCTCCATCTTCAACCGGACCGCGGCGTGGGCCTGGCGCAGAAGATAGCCGAGATAACCTTGCTCGCCGCGCTTGCCTTCGCCGGGCGCGGGAATGTGCACGGCGCCGCCGGCGGCAGGAGTAGGCATCTTGCGGGCGGTTTTCGATCTTGCGGTGGCAGCGGTCTTGCGTGACATGTCAGAACTCTGATAATGTGTAATATAATAAGACGAGGTGAATCGCAATGTCGCACGCCCGCAGCGAGTATGAGGATTTCAAGAACATCGCGCCCGATGTGTATGATCTGGTGCTGACGCTGGGCCAGCTTGCGGCCAAGGCCGGCCTCGACAAGCAGCTGCTCGAACTGGTCAAGCTGCGCGCCTCGCAGATCAACGGCTGCGCCTTCTGCGTGCAGCACCATGTCCTGCTGTCGGAACGGATCGGCGTTCCCGTCGACAAGCTCCACCTGGTCGCGGTCTGGCGCGAGGCGCCGATCTTTTCGCCGCGCGAGCGTGCCGCGCTGGCCTGGGCCGAGGCGCTGACGTGTCTGCCCGACGGTGTCAGCGAGGAGGTCTACGCCGAAGCCTCTGGGGAATTCTCCGAGACTGAACTGACGTACCTGACGTCGGCGGTTGCCTCGATCAACGTCTGGAACAGGTTTGGCGCGGCGTTTCGCTGGACGCCTGCAAAGCGGCCGGTCGCAGCCGCCGCCGCTGCATCCTGATGGAGACAAGGGGAGATCACGATGACAGCCATGAGCTTTTCTGCCGTGCAGCTTCCGGCGCCGTCACGTTCGGCGGTGCTTGCCGTCATCGCAGGGCTCGCCTGCGCGCTTGCGATCGGCAGAGCGCTGCCGGTGACGATGGACACCGTCTCGGGCGTGCTGACCCCGCTTTGCGCCACGGCGGCGGAGAGTTCGCCGCTCGACAAGGTCGAGCCGATCGGCTCCTACGCTCTGCCGAACGTCCCGGGCAAGCGCGTGACCATCGTGCGCGTGTCTTATGGTCCGGGCGGGTTTTCGCGGCCGCATCGTCACGCGGGTTCGGTGACGGCCTACATCACCAAGGGCGAGATCCGCTCGCAGCTCGGCGGTGGCCCGGTCGAGACGTTCGGCGTCGGCCAGTCCTTCTTCGAGCCGCCGGGCTCGACACATCTCGTCTCGGCCAATGCCAGCGCGACCGAGCCTGCGGAGTTGATCGCAGTGTTCGTGGCCGATGAGGGCGCGCAGCTCACGACATTCTTGGAGTAGCTGGCAGTCGTAGTTCGCAACCGCAGCGTTCAAGCCGACGGCGATCGCCTCAGCCGCTTCCATGCCGGCGCGAGACCGTATTCGACTGCCGGAATCGCAAGTGCGCCGACAAGCAGTCCAAGCGCGCCCGAGATGGCTGCCTCGACAGACCATTCGATGATGCCGGCAACCGATGGAAGGACATGTGCGGTAGCCTCGGTTGCGGCATGGACTGCGCGGCCGATCGCGGGCGGGCCGTATTTTTCGATGCCGTGCAGGATGATGCCGCCGCCGACCCAGATCATCGCGGCGGTGCCGATGCTGCTCAGCACCGCCAGGAAGTAAGGCATGCCGCGGACGAGCGCGCGTCCGAGCAAGCGGATCGCGCCGCCAATGACAGAGGCGCCGTCGTAGCGCGCAAGGGCCACGCCGAAATCGTCCGCCTTCACGATCAGGGCGACGACGCCATAGATCCCAACGGTGATAAAGAGGCCGACCAGCGCCAACACCAGCGCCTGCGTCCAGATGCTGCCCGCCGGGAGAGCCGCCAGCGTGATCGCCATGATCTCCGCCGACAGGATGAAATCCGTCTTGATGGCGCTCGCGACCTTCTCGTCCTCGACCGACCGGGCATTCAACGCAACCGGTTGGAGCTGAGCTTCGTGCTGATGCGCTTGATGCGGCAGCACGGCTTCGAGCACCTTTTCGGCGCCCTCGTAACAGAGAAACGCTCCGCCCAACATGAGCAGCGGCGTGACCGCGGCGGGAAGAAAATAGCCGAGCAGCAGGGCAACCGGCAGCAGAATCAGCAATTTATTGCGCAGCGATCCGACCGCGATTTTACCTACGATCGGCAGCTCGCGCTTGGAGGCAAAACCCATGACGTAGTTCGGCGTGACGGCCGCATCATCGATGACCACGCCAGCCGCCTTCGTGCCCGCCTTGGCAGCTTGGCTCGCTACATCGTCGAGCGAGGCTGCTGCCACCTTTGCAATCGCCGCGATATCGTCGAGGAGACCGATCAGTCCGACACTCATCACCCCTGTTCCTTCTTGGTTTGGGCCGGTGGTGTGTGCGACATTGCACCGCCCGGCATCGGAACGAGCAAGCCGTCAGTTCTCCTCGCCGCTCGATCCCTCGCGCAGGTCCGGCTTGAGCACGTCCTCGGGCAGCGCATGCGCCACAGGCTGCGGGGCTCCCGCAATGTCCGGCCCGACCTCGCGGCCGCGGGCGCGGATCAGGCGCTCATAGGCAGAGACTAGCGTGACGTAGGGGCTGACCCAGATCCAGCCGTCGCGGGTGAACACCTGGACGTCGAAATGCAGGTGCATCGACGTGCCGGCGGGATGGTCGAGATAGTTCGAGATCACGCCGATCTTCTCGCCTTCGGTGACGATGCGGCCATTGAGCACGCCATCAGCGTTCATCGTCTGCGGATTCATGTGCATGTAGCGGAAACGGATGTGCTCGGTGCGGCTGTTGACTTGAAGCGTCGCGGCCTGGTCCTTGGCTGCGCGGATCACGATCGCATCGCGTACGGCGACGACGCCGCGCTGCTTGGGATCGCAGGGGACGCGGCCTTCACCGGGCGGCGGGCAATCGGCGGCGCGGATGTCCTCGCCCTGGTGGCCGTAGCCTCCATCACATTGCCACACCTCGAAACTGCGCGACTCGCAGAAATTGTCGCGCCAGGGATAGGCGGTCAGACCTTCGCTCTTGTCGCGCTTGCCATAGGATTGCGAACGCACGAAGGCGGGCGCCTTCTCCAGCGGAAAGCGGATCTCGGCATAGGCGATTGTATCGGGATGGCCGCCCTGCTTGCGGTAGCCGGTGTTCGGGATGATGTCACCGCTCGGCCGGTAGCTGAAATCCGGCGAACGCGCTACGGGGCGATCGATGACGTTGGAGGCGATGTCCGTCAGTGGCCGCATGCGCTGGCCGCCTGCGACGCGCAGCGCCTTCAGGAAGCGCTCGGCAACCGGATAGGCTTCCTTGCAGGCGAGTCGCCGCGGCCTGGCGACGCTGTCGAGGCACTGGATCGACACCACATAGGCGCCCCCGAAACGGGTGAAGGCGTAGCGTACATAGCCTTCCCGGATGAACTTGCGCAGATCCGGGTAGATTGCCGCGAGCGGCTTGACTGGCTCGCCTTTGCCCCCTGAGCGATCGGCGACGTCGTAGACGAGCGCCGAGCCCGTGATCTGCACCTCGACGGGCCTTGCGAACACCCGGCTCGGCATGCCCTCGCCGGCGCCGGGCTCGAGCGAGAAGGTCGCGCTGTAGCCGGCAGGGCCGGCATCGAACATGTCGACGGGATTGAAGTCAGCCTGGTAGCGCGACAGCGCGAGCGTCGTCGGCGCGCCGCTGCGCTGCGCCTCGAGGTACGCGGCGGCATCGAACGGCAGCAGCACCGGCACGGGGCTTCGGGTAATGCCGGTGAAAAAGCGCGACGAGATCGCGTTGAGCTGCACCAGCGCGGGCATCGCGCGCGGATCGTAGCGCGGCACCGAACGACGGGGTGCGAAGATGAAGTCGCCCGCAATCTGGGGGCGGCTGTTGATCTCGATACGGAACTGGTCGAGCGCCGCGCGCCAGTCGACGCGCAGGGCCGTGAGCGAGGGGCTGCGGAATTCATCCGCAGCAAGCGGCGCGGCAATGAGGAGCGACAGCGACGCCAGAAGAAGCGAGACGAAGCGGAAAATCTCCCTGCCCACTGCCTCGCCCCCCGGCGGTACCTGTTCCGATCCTCGATTGCTCGCTTAGTCCTTGGCGCGCTCGGCGTAGGAGCCGTCTTCGGTCATCACCACCACGCGGGTGCCGACCGTGATGTGCGGCGGCACGGTGGTGCGCACGCCGTTGGAGAGAACCGCCGGCTTGTAGGAGGAGGAGGCGGTCTGGCCCTTGGTCACGGGCTCTGTCTCGACCACCTCCAGCGTCACGCGCTGCGGCAGCGCGATCGACACCGGATTGGTGTCGTGCATGGACAGCTTGACGGTCATGCTCTCCTGGAGATACGCGGCGGCGTCGCCGACGACGTCCTTGGAGACCTGGACCTGATCGTAGGTCTCGGGGTTCATGAAGTGGTAGCCGTCGCCATCTTCGTAGAGATAGGTGTAGTTACGCTCTTCGATCGTGGCCTTTTCGACCTGGTCGGTGGTCTTGTAGCGTTCGGAGATCTTTACCCCGTCCGAGATTCGGCGCATTTCGATCTGGCTGACCGGGGTGCCCTTGCCGGGATGGATGTTCTCGGCGCTCACAACGACATAAAGCTTGCCGTCTTGCTCGATCACGTTGCCCTTGCGAATAGAACTGGCGATGACTCTCAAAGCTGTATTTCCTGCTTGCTTGGCCCGGCACCAGCCAGGACGTGGTCAAATTGATGGGGGACTTGGGGCCTCAAATCGGACCTCGGCGCCCGTTTCGGGCCGCAACATACTGATTTTGCCGTTGGATGCCAGCATTTTGCTGTTCCAAGGGGCGATCGGTTAATGGCTGGGGACAAGCCGATTTCGCCGTTCTGGTCACCCTCGCGGCACCTCGACCGGCGGCCGTTCCTCCAGGCCAGGGGCGCTGTGACCGGAGCTTTGCGGGGCTTTTTCGCCGAACAGGGCTTCGTGGAGGTCGAAACCTCAGTCCTGCAGGTCTCCCCGGGCAATGAGACCCATCTACACGCCCCCCGGACCGAGATCATGCGGCCCGACGGCAGCCGGGCCAACCGATACCTGCGGACGTCGCCGGAATTCGCCTGCAAGAAGCTGCTGGCAGCAGGCGAGACGCGGATTTTCGAGTTTGCCCGGGTGTTCCGGGACCGCGAGCGAGGCGACCTGCATCTGCCCGAATTCACCATGCTGGAATGGTACCGGGCGGGCGCGCCCTATGATGCCATCATGGCCGATTGCGTCGTCGTGATCGCCCGCGCGGCGCAGGCGACCGGGATCGGGACCTTCTCCTTCCGCGGTCGGACCGCCGATCCCTTTGCCGAGCCGGAGCTCCTGACGGTCGCGGGCGCCTTCGAAGGGCTTGCTGGGATCGATCTGCTGTCGACAATTTCAGGCGGCGAGGGTAACCGTGCCGCGCTCGCTGCGGCGGCCGAGGCCAAGGTCCGTGTGGCCGAGGACGACACCTGGTCGGATATCTTCAGCAAGGTCCTAGTCGAGCATGTCGAGCCGCGTCTGGGGCAGGGGCGTTTGACCATTCTGTTTGAATACCCATCTCCAGAGGCGGCGCTGGCGCGGGTGAAGGCGGGCGATCCGAGGGTCGCCGAGCGTTTCGAGGTCTATGCGTGCGGCGTCGAGCTCGCCAACGGCTTTGGCGAACTGACCGATGCCGAGGAGCAGCGAAAACGCTTCACGGAATCGATGACGGAGAAGCAGCGCCGCTACGGCGAAGCCTATCCGCTCGACGAGGACTTTCTGGCTGCGGTTGCCGCAATGCCGGAGGCAAGTGGCATCGCACTCGGCTTCGACCGGCTGGTCATGCTGGCGAGCGGCGCAACACGAATTGATCAGGTGGTGTGGACACCGCCTGCGGATGAGAGATGACGAAAACGAATCTTGCACGCACTCTGCGCGAGCCTGCCGAGCTGGTGGCCGAAGGCTTGGCCCCGGCATCGGCGCTGCCGGCGCTCGAACGCGTTGCCGCGCGCTATGCCGTGGCGATCACGCCTGATCTGGTCGAGCTGATCGAGACGACCGATCCCGACGATCCCATCACGCGACAGTTCGTTCCGACCGCAGCCGAGCTGGACCTGACGCCGGGCGAGAACGCCGATCCGATCGGCGACCATCCGCATTCGCCGGTTCCCGGGATCGTGCACCGCTATCCCGACCGCGTGTTGTTCAAGCTCGTTCATGTCTGCGCGGTCTATTGCCGGTTCTGCTTCCGCCGCGAGATGGTGGGGCCCGGCAAGGAGAATGCGCTGTCGGACAGCGCCTATCGCGCGGCGATCGACTACATCCGCTCGCATGGCGAGATCTGGGAGGTGATCCTGACCGGCGGCGATCCGCTGATGCTGTCGCCGCGGCGGATGAGCGAGATCACGGCCGACCTCGCGGCAATCGATCACGTCAAGATCATCCGTCTTCACACCCGCGTGCCCGTGGCCGAACCCGCGCGCGTCAGCGAGCAGATGATTGCAGCACTGAAGGTCGAGGGAGCCACCACCTGGGTTGCGCTGCATGCCAACCATGCGCGGGAGCTGACCGGAACGGCGCGCGCCGCCTGCGCGCGTCTCGTCGACGCCGGCATTCCCATGGTGAGCCAGTCCGTGCTTTTGCGCGGCGTCAATGACAACATCGCCGCTCTTTCCGATTTGATGCGAGCTTTCGTCGAATGCCGGATTAAGCCCTATTACCTGCATCACGGTGATCTCGCCCCCGGCACCGTGCATTTGCGAACGACGCTGGCCGAGGGACAGGACTTGATGCGGCAGTTGCGCGGGCGGGTGTCAGGGCTGTGTCAGCCTGACTACGTCATCGATATTCCCGGCGGCGCCGGCAAATCACCGGTCGGACCGAATTATGTGTCAGTGGCACAAAATATCGCGGACGATGCGCGTGAAGCGGGAGCCGAAACGCGCTATCGTATCGTGGATTATTGCGGCGACGTTCATCTCTATCCGCCCGAAAGATGAGCGGGGCTGAAATGCGAGCCGGTTTGAGAATGGAGAAGCGGACATGAAAAAGATCATGCTGGCAGCATCGCTCGTGGTCTTGCTCGGCGGCGCTGCGGTTGCACAGACAGGCGGCTCCAAGGGATCGACATCCAGCGGCGCGACCCCGGGAACGGTGTTGCCGGCGCCCGTCGGCCATCGCCAGCCGCGCGCGGCCGATGTGCCGAGCGAGAAGAATCTGAGCAATCCGAGCACTCCCGCGAACAAGGAAGATGCGGAGCTCGATCGCAAGATCAAGAGCATCTGCCGCGGCTGCTGATCGCCTCACCTCTCTCCGCCGGGAAGAGGTGAGGAGCGAGCCAAACTTAGCCGCGTCATGTCTCAGGCCGAACGTTCGTGGCGTCCTGCGCGCCGGGTGTTGCGGCGAATCTCGACCGCGTCGGCGAGCTGCTCGAGCACCGTTGCCGTGGTCGCCCAGTCAATGCAGCCGTCGGTGATGCTCTGGCCGTAAGCGAGCGGCTTGCCCGGCGCCACGTCCTGACGGCCGGCGACGAGATTGCTCTCGATCATCACGCCCATGATGCGGCTCTCGCCGCCCGAGATCTGACCAGCGATATCGGCCATCACCAGCGGCTGGTTCTCCGGCTTCTTGCTCGAATTGGCATGGCTCGCATCGATCATCACCAGCGGGGCGACTCCGGATTTCGCCAGCTCGTTGCAGGCGGCCGCAACGCTTGCTGCGTCATAGTTCGGGTTGCTGCCGCCGCGCAGGATGATGTGGCAGTCCTCGTTGCCCGCGGTCGAGGCGATCGCCGAGCGGCCGAGCTTCGTCACCGCCATGAAATGATGCGGATGCGAGGCCGACTTCACCGCGTCCGCCGCGATCCGCACATTGCCGTCGGTGCCGTTCTTGAAGCCGACCGGGCACGACAGGCCCGAGGCCAGCTCGCGGTGGATCTGGCTCTCGGTCGTGCGCGCACCGATTGCGGCCCAGGAGACGAGGTCTGCGATGTATTGCGGCGTCGTCATATCAAGGAATTCGGTGCCCGCGGGCAGGCCGAGATTGTTCACCGCCGACAGCACGTTGCGCGCCAGCCGCAGGCCCTTGTTGATGTCGAAGCTGCCGTCGAGATCGGGGTCATTGATCAGACCCTTCCAGCCGACGGTGGTGCGCGGCTTCTCGAAATAGACCCGCATGACGATCTCGAGCTGGTCGGCAAGGTCTTCGCGCAGGCGTGCAACGCGCTCGGCGTAGTCGAGCGCGGCCTTGGGATCGTGCACCGAGCAGGGGCCGACCACAACCAGCAGGCGGTCGTCCTGGCCGCTCAGGATGGCGTGGATGGCGTTGCGGGCGGCCATCACCACGCGTGTTGCGGTGAGCGTACGCGGGACCTCCCGCATTACCTCTTCCGGCGTGCTCAGTTCTTTCAGTTCACGGATACGAAGATCATCGGTCGTGCTCAGCACGGCGGGCTCCTGTCTGTGGTGGAAACCTGCCGGCCAATAAAAAAGCCGCCAGGTCTGGCGGCTTGTTCGGACGTTTGCTGCAATGTGTCAGATTGAGCGCGATCCTCCCGCCGCCAGCGAGCTGTCGTAGCTAAAGTACCAAAAATAGCGGGTGGCGACGGTGATCATGATGGCCATATAGCGTGCCGCTGGCAGGTTGTCACCCCCAAAACGGCGCAGGACGCGATGATGCGTCTCAGGTGTTGCTCTTGCGCGCCGCCAGCGCCATGCCGATGAGGGTGGCGCCACCGAACAGCAGGTTGATACCGACGAGGATGCCGATTGCCCATTCTGCCGAGCTCGGCAGTCCCGTGATCACCATGAACGAGATCGCGATGTCGACGAGGCCCGAGATCAGGAGCCAGGACCAGCGGCTGCTCAATTCGCGGCGGTGCTCCAGCGCGTACATGATGGTGGCGACGCCCTCGGCGAGGAAATAGGCGCCGAGCACGATGGTCAGCGTCAGCACGGCCTGCATCGGCCGGGCCAGCAGCAGCATGCCGGTGAGCACGGCCAGCGCGGCCGAGATCAGCGACCACCAGAAGCCGGGCGTGCTGCGCGCCCAATAGGTCGCGATCAGTCCGCCGATGCCGCTGATCAGGAACATCCAGCCGAGGAATATCGCGGTCGCAAGACTCGCGAGCGGCGGGAGGATCAATGCGGCAACTCCGAGAACCACAAGCAGGATGCCTTCGAACAGGAAGGCCTTCCAATGCGCCTTGACCGCCTGGCTCATCGCGGATTGCAGTCGTGAAAATTCCCCGGGCGATGTCATGATGGCCTCGATCTCGTAAGCCGTCCATGCGGTCCAATCTAATAGGTGTGTACCGCGCTTGCCATCCCGCGCCTCAGCCACCGCCGGGCGCAGAGGAAAAACCTTCCGCGCTGGTGCGAATGCGGTTGCGGCCGAGAATGTAGATCGCCGTTGTGACAATCAGAAGCGCGAGGCCGAGCAGGATCGAGACGAAGCCAATCGGGATCAGCGCCAGCGTCAGGTTGCGCTCGGGGTTGATTAGCCAGTGATGGATCGAGGTCAGCACGAAGGCGAGCCCGACAAAGCCGATGCCGCCGCCGGAGAGCAGCAGCGCCCACATTCGCCGTAACTGGCTAAGCCGTTCGCGTGCCACATCAGTCCGCGGCGCATGGTGGCGCGCGGCGCGCCGGACCAGGCGGATGGCGAAGGCAATCGAGCTGAAGCCGATCAGGAGGCTCGCCGCGCCCAGC
This sequence comes from Bradyrhizobium sp. LMG 9283, assembly GCF_045571415.1. Taxonomy (NCBI): domain Bacteria; kingdom Pseudomonadati; phylum Pseudomonadota; class Alphaproteobacteria; order Hyphomicrobiales; family Nitrobacteraceae; genus Bradyrhizobium; species Bradyrhizobium sp. LMG 9283. The sequence goes on along the minus strand of NZ_CP120691.1, from coordinate 4,729,391 downwards.
CACATGCGAAGCGTCGGATCCAGGTCGGGCATTCTTTGCAAGGTCAGCAGTGGGAAGTCGAAGGCCGAATGCAGCGCGAGCGGGCCGGCGAAGATCAACAGCCGGCTGGAAAGACGGGCCCAATCGCGATGGTGGCGGTTGGCGCCCAGTGCCGTGCCGGCGCGCGCGATCGTCAGGTAAGCGCCCGCAATGATGCCGAGCGCGCCGTGGAATGGCACGGTCAGCACGCTGCGCAGGGCGGCCAGCGAGCGCCACATCTCCGCGTGCTGGACCAGATAGGCGAGGTTCTCATAGGCGGCGAAGCCGAGGCCGACCGCGGCGCCATAGACCACGGTGTCCATCGGATTGGCAAAGGTCCGCCGCTTGGTCGAGGAGACCAGGACGATGGCGATCACCTTGACGGCCTCCTCCGGCAGCGCGACGCCGAAGATCGAATGCATGGCCAGCTCCGCCCAGGGGTCGTCGGGGGCGGCGACCATCTTGGCGAAGGGGGCGCGGGCGAGACCCAGCAGCGAAATGCTGGCTGCACCTAACAAGAACGCGGTCCAGACCTGGGCCGGCGGGCCGGGGCGCTCTTCTGCGGCAATGACAAGCCACAGCATTAGCAGCGCCGGGGCGATGGCGGCAGTTCCAAGGACGGTGGGGAGCGCTTCAATCAGGTACATCGGCGCCGAAAATAGGTTCCCTTGTTCCGCTTATCTACGTTCACCGATGCGACCATGTGTCATGCGCCGGCTGTCGGCTCGCTTAGCACGCGCGATAGCTTCCGTTCATCTGCGCCCGGACCAAGAAGCAGAATACAAGCGCAATCAATTGCATGGCAAACAATGCTCGTCGTCCATTGCAATAACCGCGCGCCCGATATGGGATCGGGATTTGGCAAGCTAGATCAAGGAAGTGCGCGGGTTTCTTCGATCGCTGCGCACTTGTCTCGACGGCAGAACCGCGGGCGTGCGCCGGTGGTCATGGCCCCGCGATGGCCCGCGCTTTTCCGGCTCAGTGCGTGGTGATCGGAGTCGGCGCGTCGGGGGCGACGTCGAAGGCGCCGAGATGGAACTCCTCGCCGGCGGACTCGTCTGATTCGGAATGCTGCGCGAGCAGCGTGAACGCGGCCTGTGGGTATCGCTTCCAGATCTCGAGATCGCCGGCGGTGATGGTGAGCCAGCCGAACGTGTACATGTAACGTCCGGGCTCGGTGACCCGGCCGACCCTGTCCCAGGTGATCTTACCAACCTTGATCTTATCAACTGTGATCTTGTCGACTGCCATTCGGTCCCCCCGATCGCAAGTCTGCAAAATGACGTCCGGCCCGCAGCACGGACCTGCAAAGGCTGATCCCGCAATGGGGCCGCTATAGGGCAGCGAGATTGAGAGTCAGGCCGACTTCAGCAAGGGCGTGCGAACGATCAGGCGGACGAGATCGTCCCGGGACTGCTTCTCGGCGAATTTGACCGCAAACCCGTAGTCGAACTTGCGGATTACCCGGCCGACGCAGGCGCCGACCGCAAGCGGGGTTCCGACCGGCGGATCGTACTCGGAGGACACTGCGACGCCGGCTGTCGAGACGTCGATGATGAAGCACGAGTGACTGCCGCCGTCGGCGAGGGTCAGGACGGTGTGCGAGACCTGCGGAACGAAACGCGCGTCACGCCGCAGCTCGCGAACGCTGGCATCCTTCTGCTTCTTCTCGAGCCAGATCAGCTTTTCCGACATCCAGGCGCGCCGCGCCCGCGTCATCTCGAGCTCCATCAGGAAGCCCGCCTTGAGTGTCGCGCTGATGGTGCACTGGAATTCGCCGAAATCCTGGAAGTAGGAGGTCACGCGCTCGCCGACCTTGCCGACGACAGGCACGTCCACGATCATCCGGAACGGCGAGACACGCTTGGTGCGGCAGGCGAAGCTGCGGAGCTTGCCCTCGCAATCGTACCAGCGGGGCAGCGAGTAACTGCCGCTCACCGCAAGGTCCACTGCGCGCTGCCTAAGGAACTCTGCGACAGACATGAACGCAAACCGGGGTTTCGGGGATTTCCGTATTTCCACGGTAGCGATAAAGCTCTAAGCAAATGATACCGGCGCACATGAGCAGGGGTAAATTTCCGGTTAACTCTCGGCGCTGCTGAGCCACCGCGTGATCGCAGAGGTCGAATAGTCGCAGGCGAGGGTTCGTGCCTACTCGAAGCATCTTTCCAGCTCAGGTGTTTCGGTGCCATTCGAAAACCGTCCGTCTTGTGCCGGCCATTGGGCTGCCGGGTGATCGATGTGAAAGTGATAGGGCCGACAGCCGGCATGGCATGGGTGGCTCGATAGCCGGCCTCCGTCTGCAGATCTCGACCACAGTCAAGCGACCATATGCCGGCTAACCCGAACTTCTGGAGCACCTCGAAGATTGTCTCGGCGGATGCCGGTGTGCAAATCAGAGAAACCGACAACACAAGGCAAGTCGCTCGAAACATTTGAAGGAACTGGGATCTTTGCCTTTAAGCGGGCCAGCTCAACCGCCCCCCCCGAAGGTTCAACTTGGAGGAGAATATCGCATCGGTCTGGCGGACTAGCCAGATGGAACGCGAGCATTAAGAGATGAGATGAAGAGCGGCCGCAGATTTGGCGCTCCCTAGCGGAATCGAACCGCTCTCTCCACCGTGAAAGGGTGGCGTCCTAACCGATAGACGAAGGGAGCAAACGCAGGGCCCCGCCGCTTTCCGCGGCACGGCCGCTGGCCGGCCGAACAGTGCCCGGTGGCTTGCAGCGGGCGAACGTATAGTGGCCTTTGCGCTCCCGGGCAAGCCGTTCGGGAACGGACTTTTGGCTCCGGTGGACAGCGCCGGCCCCGGGATCATCCGGAGGCGATTTCAACGGTTTGTTAGGGTTCCCTGCGTAGCGCTGGACGCGGAGATTTTCGCCAATGCCCTCGCCGAAGAAGCGCGCAGAGCGCAAGCTGCTGTCCCGGCACGCCTGGATCACGCTCGACGGCGGCTTCGCCGCGCGGCATTGCCTGGTCCAGGACATTTCGGAGACGGGCGCGAAGATCACGATGGACGAGGACGCGACCCAGCTTCCGGGCGTGATCCGGATGGCCTTCGCCCGCGACGCGCGCACCGGGCGGAGCTGCCAGGTGGTCTGGCGCCGCGGCAAGTCGGCCGGCGTCAAATTCATCTGATCGCGGTCCCTGTCGCGCCGCGATGGCGCGCGGCGTCGGTCCGGGCTACAAGGCGGCGATGCGCACGCCGCTCCTCATCCTGATCTCGCTGCTGGCCACGTCCGCGATGGCGGCGGAGAGTCTGCGCCTGCCACCTGCCGAGCGGCCGCAGGCGGGCAAGGAGGCCGGCACGGCGCTGCCGCTCGCGGGCACGGCCGGGAAGACCAGGGCAGGCTCCTGCGCTTCCTACGGCCCGCGCTTCGTCATGGTCGAGGGCACCGGGACCTGCGTGAAGGTCGGCGGCTCGATCAGCGTCGACACCAGCATCCGGCGCTGAAGGCCCATGCCTGCCGATCTGATCCGGCTCGACATCATCGTCCCCGTGCTGATGTATTGCGCGCTTTTGTGGTGGGTCGGCCGCGGCGTCAGCTGGACCGCGCGCCTCGCCACCGCCGTGGTGACGCTGCTGCTGATCATCTGCGTGCTGCTGCTCGAGCGCGGCTGGCGCTAGCGGCCCAAAACAAAAATTGCGAAAACAACCCCATGCACAGTAGCCGTCAAGCGCTGCCGTGACAGCGGAGGAGCGCGCCAGAACGACGATTCCTCGCGCGATCGTCGCAGCTTGCGCCGCGCCGGCGCTCACGACATCGGCGGTGCGACGAATTGCGCAAATCCGGGCCGTTTGCCGAGCTCGGCGAGCCAGCGGGTGAGGTGCGGCTGCGCCGGCCGGCTGATGCCTTCGACGCCGAGCCAGCGCCGCGCATAGGACCCGATCGCGATGTCGGCCAGCGTGAACGCATCGCCCTCGATGAAGCGGCGGGTGGCGAGCAGGCGGTCGGCGATGGCCCAGACCTCGGCGGCGGCATCGGCATCGCGCTGCACCTGGATCATGTCGCGCTCCGCGGGTGCCGTGCGCACGATGCCCCAGAACACCGGTCGGTCGACCGGCTGCACCGTCGACAGCGTCCAGTCGAGCCAGCGGTCGACCGAGGCGCGCTGCTTGGGCGCCTCCGGATAGATCGGCGTGCCGCGCCCATGCGCGAGACAGAGATAGCGCATGATCGAATTGGATTCCCACAGCACGAAGTCGTCCTCGACCAGCGTCGGGATCCGCGCGTTGGGATTCATCGCGAGATACTCGGCCTCACGCGTCTTGCCATATTGCATGCCGGCGTCGATGCGCTCGTAAGCGAGGCCAAGCTCGGTGAGGCACCACAGCACCTTCTGCACGTTGACCGAATTGGCGCGGCCCCAGATCGTCAGCTTGGTGTCAGGCATGAAGCGTCTCCCCGCATTGTCGCTTGCGCGGGTGATAGCGGAATTCGGCGCGCGGCGCGATGTGCGATTGCCGCGCGCCCCTCATGCAAAAAGCTCCGCACGCGGCGGAGCTTTCACTGCAAAGTTCAACCTGACGCTCAGCGGCCGAAGAACAACCACAACAGAATGATCACCGGGATCGGCACGCCAAGAATCCACAGCAACAGCCCTCTCGCCATCGCGTCCTCCTCCAATCGCTTCGTTAGGGAGTGAACGTCGGGCGAGGGGCCTTGTTCCGGTCGGTGCCTTACCAATGGCCGGTGTTCGGCATCGATGCCCACGGCTCCTGCGGCGGCTTCGGCTCGCCCTTCTGCAAGAGCTCGATCGAGTGCAGGTCCGGCGAGCGGACGAAGGCCATGTTGCCGTCGCGCGGGGGACGGTTGATGGTGACGCCGGCCTTCATCAGCTTCTCGCAGGTGGCGTAGATGTCGTCGACCTCATAGGCGAGATGGCCGAAGAAACGGTCCTCGCCGTACGTCTCTTCGTCCCAATTGTAGGTGAGCTCGACCAGCGGCGCGCCGCGCGTCGGCGGCTGCTTCTTCAGCGCCTCGAGATCGTCCGCCGAGCACAGGAACACCAGCGTGAACCGCCCCTTGTCGTTCTCGATCCGCCGCACCTCCTTCAAGCCCAGCGCATCCTGGTAGAACTTCAGCGCGACATCGAGATTGCGCACGCGCAGCATGGTGTGGAGGTATCGCATGTTTCTTATCCTTCTGAGGACGTGGTAAGACTTTCCGCCCATTCCGGTACGACGAGCGCAATGAATAGCAGCAAATTCCACAATAGGGCAGTCTCTGCGGGCGGATTGCGGGCGACTGAGAGACCTTTTGGCAGCAACGGGCAATCGCGAGTATTTCCTGAACAAGCCACCTTCAATCGGTGGTAGTAGTAAGGCTGGTCGGGTGACGTAGTTCAGAAGGGCAAAAATGGCTCATGCGCCAATCAAGGTGACGAAGAATGAGGATTACGAAGGAGAAGACTTCTTCGAAATGATGAAGCGCCGTTTCAGAGAAGAGTTGGAAGACCGCAGTGAAATGCATCTCCAGGTCGGACGAACGATCGTTGCTCTTTCTGATATCGAACGGCATCTAGAGACGTTTTTCGCTTTATTTAGCTTGCCTATCCCAGAAGTAGAATCTGTTCGCATCTTTCGTGGCACGCAAAATTTCAGCCGCAAGTTGGAGTTGGTCGATTATGCTGTGCTGCGCTCGGACGAAAAGCAACTGCACGGTCCTTGCAATAAATTGAGCGAGCGGATCAAGCAGCAAAAGGTTGTTCGAAATCTCGCGGCCCACGCGAGTATATACTTCAGGCAAGTGAGGGGAGCGCGCTCGCGCGCGGTGATTAGCGCTTCCTCTTACAACGAGCGGGGAAAATCTAAGGAGTTGGGAATTCCTGACGTCAAGCGCGCCGCTGATGAGCTTGAGGCTATCTCTCGTGACCTCATCATGTTTTTCAGCCCTACGCTCCGCGTAATCGTGAAGGCCAGAAACATTCCTGTCGAGAAGGTATAACAGGTTTAGCTCTAAGCTTCACTCTCTCCCAGAGCGACGACCGCTGAATCAATGGCTGCATTGGTGTCGTCGGGGCAAAAATGGCTGGCGGTATTTGCGCTAGCTAGAAGTGGATACCATAGCGCTGACTGATCCATTTGATTGCCGTCTGCTTGGCTAGCTCGAAGCCCACCTTTAAGCCCTCCTTGCCCGCATACTTGGTGATGTCGACGAGCCACTGCTTGGTTTTCTCTCCCAGCGCCTTGGTCTCTTCTACCTTGTCATGAGATAGGGCCTTTTGAAGTTCTGACTGACCTTCGGGTGTGATGCCGAGCTCTTCGAGAGCATTGTTGAGAGACCGGTCGTCGCCAAGAGCAACGTTCTGATGAACGACTTGGACAGTGTTCATGGCCTGAGACGCAATGATGATGTTGCCGCCGTAGATGTGATTGACGACCGATTGGTCTACCTGCTCTGCCGGGACAATTGCCGCGCTGGCGGCCTGCTCAGGCAAGCTCTCTTTCAGGTCGAGAGCAAATCTCAGAACGCGATTTCGAACCTGCTCCAGCAGGGCGACCAGGACCGAACCGGGTATTTCCTGCCACGCGCGCATTAGCGCGGGCTCGCCGTCCTGGTAGATTTTGGTTTGGTATTTGGCGATCAAATAGGGATTCCAGGGCAATGCCGCGTCGCTGTCTTGTCCAGGCCGCGCTTCATACGAGGCGGCCGGTTGATGAAGATATACTTTCTCTAGCAGTTTGCGGTCTCGCTCTGTCATCACATGGAGCGAAATCGGCTGTCCGCTCATCCTGACGGTTATGCCGTGAAAATCTCCCTTATTAATGCAGCTGAACACTCGATAGCTGGGTAGGTCCTCATTTCCTGAGCCATAGCCGTCCAGTTCGAGGTCGAGCCAAGCACGAAACTTTTCGTTTTTGAGCTGTCGCTCAAGAACCAGGCACTTTCGGAGCAGATTGCCGATGGGCTCCTTGTTGTCTGCGGCTAACTCTATAATGTCGTCCAAAAGCTTCATCGCGTACTCCGCGAGTTGAATCACGCTGACAGTGCTATCGGTCCCAAAGCAAAAAATCGCCCCTACCATGAGAAAGCAAAATCATCGCGAGCGGGCTGCAACCTCAGGCATCAGATGATCCCTTTTCGCTGCAAATCATCGAATATCGCGGTCACTGAGCTGGACGCATTTGCACCATCTCCAATAAAAAGGAGCCCCCCTGCATTGACCTGACCGTTTCCGACCCAAAGATTTCGACCACTGGAAACTTCAACCAACCGAGCGGTGAAGTTGGTCTGGCGTCGATACCTGTACGTTGGTGTGGAGGTCGCAGTTATCGTTCCTGAGGTTGTGCCGCTCATGGACACCGTGGAGAACGAACCGGCTGTGTTGATCGTGCCGCTCGAATTAGATGAACTGACGTATTGTCCAGAAAGAATAGTTCCTGCGTATTCCCGCTGCACTCCTGTGTCGCCAACATTTATGAAAAGCACCGCATCGATTCCTGTCTCCGCCATACCTTTCCGGATTTCCGCGTCGGTGTACTTGCGCGTCGGCGGAAAGATGTTCAGTGCGTCCTCGGCATCCACGTGATGCTTGCGCGCTTCCTCCTGAATGTTGGATTGAAGACTCGCGGTAAGTGGTCCCTGCGCCGCAACATAGGCGATGACCCGCTTGACAGGCTTCGCGGGTAGGTCCCGGTCAGCATACGCCTGCATCGACGTTGTGATGCAACCTGGGAGGCAGACGGCGACGGAAAAAAGGACGAAGAATCGTGTGATCCCAAGCATTGCCCATCCCCCCAATCCCGAGCCCACTGAAACCAAGATTAAAGTACTACAAATTCTGGTTGCAGAACAATGGCGACCAATTAGCTACTGCCACTACTACTTCTCTTCCGCCGCGGTCGCCGTCGCCGGGCCTTCGCCCATGATCAGCAGCACGGCGTCCTCGTCCTTGGCGCCGTCCCAATGCACCTGCTTGCCGGTGTGGATGACGAAGCTGCCGGCGGGCATCGGAACGGTGCCGTCGTCGGGATCGAATTTCGGGCCTGAGCCGACCCACCAGGTGCCTTGCAGCACCACGATGTACCGGTCGTTGGGGTGGAAGTGCGGGCGGCTGAAGTGGTTGTCTTTGGTCCACTTGTGGCTGACCATGTAGAAGCTGGGGTTGCCGGGTCGCCGACCACGACAGCCGTCTGCGCGCCGCGCGAGTCGATCGGGCCCCAGGGGATCTGGTCCGGCGGACGGCAGCGCGATTGAGCTCGGTGGCGGAGGCGATGCTCAGCGTGGGGCGAAGTTGAGCGGCAACAGCAGAGTGCGCCAGGCGCGGCATGTCTTCTGATGACCTCGCCTTGGTCGGCGCCGGTTGAGTTGACGCCTTGTGGTTGAAGGGAATGCTAGCCCCGAGTGCGGTGGCAATGCACGCCACTCGTTTCGCTGTTGGACGCCGTTCGGCTGCCGGCTCGCCCAAGTCCCCGCTCTTGCGCCCATCCCCCTCGGCGCTTGAACCCCGTCAGAGGTGGGACCGACTAAACGCCATGGTCGCATTCTTTGCAGAACTCCTGTTCGATCTCGTCAGAAGCCTCGTTGGTAGCTGGCTGAGAGAGGCTGCGGTGGCCGTCTGTGCGTGGCTCGATACGAAGATTCACGGCCGCGCTGCACGCTTTGTCGTGGGCGGTCTTCTCGGGATCGCCGCCTATTTCCTCATTCCCGTTATTGCCGGGCTGCTGGGATTGTGATGCCTCCGTGAAGGCGAACCTCGCGATCGCATTGGCCATCGGGGCGCTCATCTCCTCAGTGCTCCTCGTCATCGAGCCGCTCACCGACTTCGCCTATCTTTCGCTGGAGTGGCCGGGCATCACCGCAGCATATTTTTTCTGGGGAGCGGTCGGAGGATCCACCTTCCTCGGCATAGCCATTTCCTGGGTCGTGAATGCACTGACCTACGGTCTGGGTGCTTTCGTCATTCTCAGCGTCTTTAAGGTGCTGAGGGAAGCATGAAGTGCTGGCTTCAAATGATCGGAAGGATTGCGAGGGTTGCTTCGCTTTGCGGCACCGTCGCGTGGCTCGTGCTTTTGACAAGCTCGCCTCAGCAGCCCGATGCCGCCCATCCCGAGCGCTACGCGCACCGGCACGATGTCCGGTATGTGAGCGAGAGTACGGAATTGGCTCTCCGAATTCTGCTCGGCTCGTCGTTTACTCTGGCCATGGTGGCGTTTGGATGCCACTTCGAGACCAAGGACATGCAAGACGACGCTAGCTAGACAGGCGAGCGGCCGAAGAGGACTAAGCTGCTTTGCTGTCGCAATTCAGCCCGGCGCGAACCACGCCAAGACCGCGAATATGAGGCTGATCGGCGTCAGTGCCTGTTGGACCTGCTGCCGCGCACCGCTCAAGCCGATTAGCGGCGCAGATTGGCTGGGCCTTGATAGCAGCTGATGCCGGAGCGATTGTTTGGTCACGCACGGCCAACTCCGCCGACCGTGCCCAGTGCCTCACGCAGCCTTCTCGCCGCCCTTCGCGATGATCTCGACCTCGAAATAGCCCATGTCGCGGAGCTCGGCGGCTTTCTTCTCGGCCGCTTCCCTGGTGTCTCTTTTCAAAATGATCTGCCCGGCACCGTCGCGGGCGCAGACGAAATAAGGCATTTTCGATTCCCAATTTCGTTTGCATACACACGGTCCCGGCTTCCCGCAATCATCCGGGTCACTCGTCCAGGCCGGCCTTTTGCCGCATCTTGTCGATCAGCTCCGACGCCTCGGCCTTGGTCAGCTCTTCCTCGGGCGGCTTCTCGTGCGCCTGCTCGGCGAGGGTCTTGAGGTAGGATTCCTGGGCTCCCGTCATCGGGTCGCCCCCGGAAACCCAGTCTTTCGGTTCCTTCCGGGTGTTGTCCGCCATCGCAAATCTCCTTTTCCGTAGAACGTCGGACTCGACTTGTCGTTCCGTTTTTGTTCTCATTGGGGCCATATTCAAATTGCGAGGCTGAACATGCCGGACCTGGACTTTGTCAGGCGGGAAATCGAACGGATGCGCATCCAAATAGGCAGGCAGAGGAAGGAGATCCTCCAGCTGCAGCGGGCAGGTATCGGCACGGCTTCGGCCGAAGCTCTGCTGTCGCGGATGGAGGCGAAGGTCGAAAGTCTCTGCGCCCAGCGTGACGCGCTGAAGGGGGCGGAGCCACATCACAACAAGGGCAGGGTGCTCGGCGGGAGGACATGGTGAGCAGGCGATGGTTCGACGACGAGAGGGATCTGTCGCCCTTCCTGACCGCGCTCGAGGACGTTCGCCGCAAGGCGACGCGGGAAGGGTGGTGTTATGCCCACGTCCAGGCCATCATCGTGGCCATCGACCAGTATGCGGAGGCCGCGACAGGCAACCGCGAGTATTTCCTGAACAAGCCGGTTTCGATCGGTGACAGGCGGAAGGCCGCGGACATTCCGTGAGAGGCTAAGCCCTCGTATCGTTGCTCGTGCATCGCATCGAGGCCTGTCGCAGGTTCAACGCCTATGTTCGAGACGCGCTCGTCGTTGTGCCGATCAGCGGGCTGAGGCCGAGGAGGAGGGTGCTGACCTCGTCCGACCGGACGAAGCGGCCTTCTTCGGCGAAGCAGCCCCTCGGGCCTTGCCGGACTTCGGACGCGCTTCGGGCGCGATCCCGTTCTGCTCATCGAATTGCTTCAACCAGGCTTGGATGTATCGCGGGTCGTCGGGACAAAGCTGTTCAAGCAAACGAAGGTTCTTCGCTCTGAATTCCACAAGGGTTTTCGGCATAACGCCTCCTCAAACCCCGCCCACCGAAAGGGTGCGTCGGCAGGGGAACCGGGTCAACGGCAAAGAGAGGCTTGAAATTCCGGGCGAGCTGTTGCAGCGCGCAAAATCGAAAACCCCGCTTTTGAGGAGGCGGGGTTCTCTATCGGGGCGAAGCTTAGGGACGCTTCAACTGCAAGACGCGCGGACCGGAAGAGAGTTCAAAAGAAGATGCTTGGCGCCGGACCCGCTGGGAACGGCGGCGGGTGAACCTCGGCGAGATCGGGTGTGACTAATCGCCATGCTTCAGGGCCTGCTCAGCGCGATCGTGGAAACCGGCAGCGTCGTCTGGGACGCGATCATCAAGTTCTTCCGCCTGGAGAACGCCGTCGAGCTCGCCACCGCCGTCGTCGGTCTTTCCTGCATCGTGATTGGCTTCACGGCGTTTCTGCTGGATCACTGAAGCGGAAAACGTCGGGAAGACGTTCTACGGCTTCGGTGAACGCGGGCGCGAAGCGGATGCACGTCTTGCCCGGCGATTACAAATCCGTAAGTCAGTTGAAAAGCAGCGTCCCAAACTTATCTCCGCGTCAGGCGGCAGCGTAACAAGCCGCCCCTCAACTGACACCCAGCCGCCGCGCTCAGAAAAGGCGAAGCTGGGTCCTTTGACATTCCCCACGCTTGGCCCGCCTCACTGGCCTCAGAGGCAACGCCCATGCGCAGCTACAACCACGAACGCTGGTCAGAAGACGACGATCGGTTGCTTCGATCGATGTGTGAAACTGGAAAGAGCCTCACGCTGATGATCGTGAAGCTGAAGCGTCCGATTGCATCGATCAGGTCGCGGGCGATCGAGCTCGGCATCAATCTGCCCGGCACGCGTATCGGCCTACGACGGAAGCGTCGAACCGCTTAATCTACGCGCCAGGACAAAGCCCGTGAAGCGACTGGCATGAGACAGCCGCGCCGATCTGATGCGGAGCGGCGCGGCGGGCCAGCGGCCGAGCTAGGCCGCAATCCGCTGATCGACAGGGACCGTCAGGAACTTGAGCGCTTTTGCATGCGCAAGATCGGGAACCGCGATGGCCGTGTGGCTGTACATCGCATGCGTCCGCGAATTCGCGATCCTGTCCAGGATCTCGCTGCCCTTGATGACGTGGAGGCCCATACCCTCTTCAGTGGGGAAGATCGCCAGCACCACGTCGTAAGCCGCGATGACGGCTCTGAGCGCTTCGGCCTTGTCTTCGGCGACGTCGACAAAAATACGAACATCAGCTGCGAGTTCACGCAGCTCGTCAAAATCCAGCACTGTGGGGTACTCCAACGCAACGAACCTGACTGGAGCTTGGCCGCGTTAGGTTACTGAAGCGTCAACAACGTCTGCGGAGCCACAGGTTTCACGCGGAGGTGACACGGCGGGTTGGATCAACTGGAGTCTCGAACAGCGAAAGCCCCGCCTGGGGACAGCGGGGCTCTCTGGTGGAGTGAAGCTTAGGGACTTCAATCATAAGACGCGTCAGCCGCTGAATGGTTCAAAAAGAAGGTGGGCGTGCCCAGTGGCATCGTTCACAGGAGGCCGGGCATCCCTGAGAACCCGTGCTTGCGTTTTCGGCCTCGATGGGTTCTAAGCCCGATCACTTCATGACTTCTGGCATGAATCAGCAGCGTGCCCCGCGGTCCGGCCGCGTCCCAGCAGGAATTGCGCGCGCCCCCCGTTCAGAGGAATTCAGACATGGCGAAGATGACGAAGACCCAATTGATCGATGCAATTGCCGAGGGCACGCAGCTTTCGAAGAACGACGTGAAGTCGGTGATCGAGTACATGGCGACCGTCGGCTACAAGGAGCTCAACGAGTCCGGCGAGTTCGTCATTCCCGGCTTCGTGAAGATGTCGGTGGTGAACAAGCCGGCGACCGAAGCCCGCATGGGCATCAATCCCTTCACCAAGGAGCCGATGCAGTTTGCGGCGAAGCCCGCGAGCAAATCGGTCAAGGCCTCGCCGTTGAAGGTGGCGAAGGACGCAGTCTGAGCCGCCGGCGATGTCGTTGCGCGGGCTCCGTCGCACGGCGCAACGATCAATGGCTGAAGAAGAGGTGGTGCTCGGCGATCGCGATGCCGAACACCGCCACGACGATCAGGACAAGCCTCAGGGCGCGCCGGTCGCTCTGTCCGGGCGCGCCCTGCGGCTTTCCGCAAGCCGGGCAGAGCGAAAGACCGATCGGGATTTCGTTCTCGCAGAACTCGCAGATCATCGGCGCCTCGATGGTGCATCCCGCGTCGCCGGCTTCTGTCGCGCCGGACGACTGCGCCGCGCGATCCCGGCCCGCTGAATTTCGGACGGCTAATGCGGACGGCGAGGCCTCGTTCCGGTCGCCGTAATCCGCCCCTTATCAAATCACCGGCTTCGCAAGAAAAAACCCCGCGCTTTCGCGCGAGGCTCTTCGCACTGACGGCGTTGGGATTTCAGCGCCTGGCCGTCAGCATGCATGTAACTTAAAGTTGAATTTCCAAGAAGCAACAGCGCCGCGATGACGGAGTATGTTCGTCAGGCGGCGCTGCCGTGTGACTGGGCGCTGAAATCCCCAGCTTCCATAGGTGCTTGCCGCGCCGAAAAGGTTCAGCGCGAAAATCTCTCGCGACGGGCTGGACTTTTTGTTCTCTTTTTGTTCTAGTATGAGCCGCCTTGGTGGACCATTGGGAGGTGCTCATGACCGTCGAAAAGCAGCGCGAAGTGATCAGGCTGTGGAACGAGCTCAGGAAGCTCGAGGGCCCTGCCGCAGAGGAGCTCCGCATCCAAATCCTCGAATGCTTCTCGAAGGACAAGTCGAAGCGGGCGGCTTGAACTGTCGTCAACGACACGCGGCAATGCGCAAGCGCGGGCTCGTTCTGACGGGGCGCGCTTGCTTGTCGCCGCACAGTTTGCCTGCGACGAGTCCTGCCGCCTGAGGTGTGACGGCACGCGCTTTCATCGAGCGTTAGGAATCGCTCCGCACCGATTTTTGGGACTCCGATTCGTTCTTCGAGAACGAAATGGAGTCGGATGCAGAACAAGTTGCGCCAGCCGGCGGCGATGCGGCCGTGCGTATCGGAACGCATGGCGTGATGCTTGGCGCAGTCCCGCCGCTGTCTTCTGCGAAAGCAATGAGGCGAGGGAAGCGGCATGGAAGCGGGCGGATCTGATCGAGGTCGCAAGAAGGCTTTGTTAAGAACTGCTCCGCGCCGATTTCTGCGATTCCGATTCGTTCTTCGGGAACGAAATGGAATTGAAGCTGGAACAAAGCCGGTCGCTCTTGCACCGCCTTGCGGCATCTTTCACCGCCTTGCGGCAGAGATGCCGCCTCTGATCTGCCTAACGACAGCTTGCACCGATGCCGATAACCCTATTCGGTTAGGTTAAAAGCCCAATCGCGTTGCGCTTGCTGCGGGTTGGGGTAGGTGTCCGGCAAAGACAAGCAAGAAAACGACTTTGCCAAGAAGCAATTTGCCATGACGCCTTTTTCAGAGCCGTCCTTTTACCAAGGCGACCGGCACACCTACCGGCGCGTCGCCGTCGTCGGCACGCTGTTCTGTCTCGCTTTTGTGGTGATCAGCTTCTCGCTGCGGCCGCAGGCCGAGGACACGCGCGTTGCGGTCAAGGCCGACCGGCTCGTGCGCATGGCAGGCCAAGCGACGCGCGCCAATTAGTTCTCGTCGCCGTAGCTGCGATCGTTGGCCGGCGCTTGCGGGCTGGCAGCGCCGCGCGAGGCGAGCGCCACGAAGCCGGCATAGCCAACCAGATTGAGCAAAACCTCAAGCCACACGGGCATCTCGGGTCTCTTTCCGCTTTCCGATCAGCGTAAGGGAATTCAACGTCTGCGCGCAATCCTGGTTCCCTGCCCCCGCAAAGAAACTCAGACGGGAGAGGAGGGATCGAGCCGGCGGCCGAGGGTCGCGACGGATTCGCTCGACGGCTGCTGCTTCAGAAACTCGGCGATGGCCTGCGCCAGCTCGCGGTCGCTCATCGGCGTCGGCGGCGGGCGCAGCGTGCCGACACCGAAGCTGCGGACGATCTCGTCGTAATGCTCATCGTCGGATCTGGGAACTAACTTGCGGATACGGGCCAGCAAAGCGGATAACGGCAAGCTTTCCTCCTCGGTCGTCGTCCCCGCTGGCAGCAATGGTGGTTTGCTGCCATTTGCTCCCCTGAAACTGAAAACCCCGCCAACATCGCGGAGATGCTGACGGGGTCTTCGTGCTGTTGCCTCTACCCGGATGGCGGAGGCTCCCGCACTTGATGAATTAATCCGCATTCGGCGATTTCGTTCCAGTTGCATCGACTTTTTGACCGCGGTCGCTCCTGCCGTTTGCGCAACCATCGCAGGTGCCCGCGGTTATCCCCCGCAATACGCGAAGGAGGACATCATGAAGAAGACTCTGGCAGTTCTGGCCACCATCGCGGCCGTCGGCGTGACCGCCGTCGCGGCGCCTGCGCCGGCTGAGGCGCGCGGCCGCGGCATCGGCCCGGGCCTCGCGTTCGGCCTTGCCGCCGGCGCGATCACCGCGGGCGCGGTCGCCGCCTCCCACCCCTATGGATATTACGGTCCCGGCTACGGCTATTATGGCGGCCCGAGCTATTATTACGGACCGGGCCCGTACGCCTATTACGGCGGACCGTACTACCGCCGCCACTACTATCGCCATTGGTAGCCGCCAACAGCGAAAAGCCCGGAGCGATGCTCCGGGCTTTTTTCATTCGCACGCCGTCGCGCTTGCTTGCGCGATGATGTTACGGCCAGAGCGATGGCCGCTCGACCTTGCGGGCGTTCTCCAGCGTCGACACGAAGTATTCCTCGCGCTCGCGCTTGAACTTTTCCTGCGTGGCACGGAAAGCGGCGACCCGGGCGGCGATCTCGTCGCGCTCACGAGCCTTGCGTTCTTCGTCTTCGGTCATGTCAAATCCCCTCTACACCTGAGTATGTGCGCATCTGAACCCAAGTGCTGCCGCCGCAATCACGTTGAGTCGCGTCAACACATCCATTGGCGCTCCTGAATGGGGCGTCAATGGGGAGGAGGCATTGCAGGATTGTGATAAGCGAAGGCCGAAAAGAATTCCCGAGCGCATTGTGTTCGCGCTTGATAAGAGCGTCAACGATCTTGCCGCTTGCGCATGTTGCTGTCAGGCAAAACGAGTCGGGAGGCGCGATTGATCGCATCGGATCTTCAGAGCGGCATCGAGCGCCTCGGCGGCATGATCGCCGAGGCCAGAACCATCGTGCCGTTCACTGGCGCCGGCATCTCGACCGAGTGCGGCATTCCCGACTTTCGTTCGCCGGGCGGAATTTGGATGCGTAACCGTCCGATCCCATTCGACGAGTTCGTTGCGAGCCAAGAGGCGCGGGACGAATCCTGGCGCCGGCGCTTCGCGATGGAGGAGGTCTTCGCCGCGGCGAAGCCCGGTCGCGGCCATCGCGCCCTGGCCTCGCTCTACCGCGCCGGCAAGGTTCCCGCCGTCATCACCCAGAACATCGACAATCTGCACCAGGCCTCGGGCTTTGCGCCCGAACACGTGATTGAACTTCACGGAAATACTACTTATGCGCGCTGCATCGGATGCGGGCAGGCCTATCAGCTCGACTGGGTGAAGCGCCGTTTCGACGACGATGGCGCGGCGCCCAACTGCACCACGTGCGACGAGCCGGTGAAGACCGCGACGATCTCGTTCGGCCAGATGATGCCGGACGACGAGATGCAGCGCGCAACCTCGCTGTCGCAAGCCTGCGATCTCTTCATCGCGATCGGTTCCTCGCTCGTGGTCTGGCCGGCCGCGGGCTTTCCGATGATGGCCAAGCGCACCGGTGCACGTCTCGTGATCATCAATCGCGAGCCGACGGATCAGGACGACATCGCCGACCTCGTCATCCACCACGACATCGGCGAGACTCTCGGGCCCTTTGTCGGCAATTGAGGCATCAGTTTGATTCGCGGCTGCGCAAGCTGTTCATAGGTTCCGGCGAATCTCTTTTTTGTCTATGCGCCGCAACCGGGAGTGTTATCTTTTGAGTCGAAAGATTCGCGTCGCGTCGAACTGAGAACAATCTCTTAAGACGCGTGATTCGAGCGCCGCCAATGTGGCGGGCAGCATGGCAGTGTGGGGTCCGGGGTTATGGGGTCGTCGGACGGATTTGAGTCCAAGAAGCTTGGAGTTCCCGGACAGGGCACTTCGCCCGGGCGAATGACGCCGGGCGAACACGGCGGTGCCGGCCGGGAGGGCGCGCTCAGTCCATTCAGCGGGCTTGGTGAGACCGGCGCCAACCTCGTCGAGGTCCATGGCGTCATCAAATGGTTCGACGCCTCCAAAGGCTATGGCTTCATCGTTCCCGACAATGGCTGGCCGGACGTCCTCCTGCACGTCACCGTGCTTAGGCGCGACGGCTTCCAGACGGCTTACGAAGGCGCCCGCGTCGTCGTCGAATGCATCCAGCGCGCCAAGGGTTACCAGGCCTTCCGCGTCGTCTCGATGGACGAGTCGACCGCGATCCATCCGGCGCAGATGCTGCCGCCGCGCACCCATGTCACGGTCACCCCGACCAGCGGGTTGGAACGGGCCCAGGTCAAATGGTTCAACCGGCTGCGCGGCTTCGGCTTCCTGACCTGCGGCGAGGGCACGCCCGACATCTTCGTGCACATGGAGACTCTGCGCCGCTTCGGCATGACCGAACTCAGGCCGGGCCAGTATGTCCTGGTCCGCTTCGGGCCCGGCTCCAAGGGCATGATGGCGGCCGAGATCCATCCCGAGACCGGGTCGCCTGGACTGCAGTCGCACTAGCGCTCCGGTTCTGATTGAATCAGAACCGAGGCTCTAGATTATTGTTTTGATGCGTTTTCCTCACGCGAACCGGTATCCACTTCGCTGGAAAACGCTATAAGGCCACCAATTCCCGCAATCGTGAGCGGAGGCGTGCCGGCCGGCCGGCGCGCCTCTTTCTTTTCCGGCGGCTGCCGCGTAAGGACTGGTCCAGTCCCACGCCTCGAGAGCCCCCATGAACTTTGACCGAAAGGCCGTCTGGTCCGTTGCGAAGGGCTGGCTTGGCGCCATCCTCGTCATCGCCGGCTTGGCCGTTGCGAGCACACCTGTCGGCGCCGCCAGTTTCCAGCCGCTCGAGATCGTCACGAAGAACGGCGTGCAAGTGTTCTCGGTGGAAATGGCAACGACCGAGGAGGAGAAGCAGACCGGCCTGATGTATCGCAAGGAATTGGCCGACGGCAAAGGCATGCTGTTCGACTTCAATCCCGAGCAAGAAGTGTCGATGTGGATGAAGAACACATACGTTTCGCTCGACATGATCTTCATCCGCGCCGATGGCCGCATTCTGCGCATCGCCGAGAATACCGAGCCGTTGTCGACGAAAATCATCTCGTCCCGGGGGCCCGCCCGGGCCGTGCTGGAGGTGGTGGCGGGAACGGCGCAGAAGTACGGCATCCGCCCTGGTGATCGCGTCGGCCACCCCCTGTTCGGCAGCAAATAGGGCGGACAGGCCCAGGCGATTGCCGGTCTTGCTGGCGGCTTTGGAAGCTTGCTGGCGCCTCGGGAAGCGTGTATCGACAGGGCTTGCCGGACATTCGGGGTATAGCGCAGCCTGGTAGCGCGGCAGTTTTGGGTACTGCAGGTCGTTGGTTCGAATCCAGCTGCCCCGACCAGTCCCGAGGTCGAGCGCCACTTCCGTTCCTCGGAGGCGCTCGTTCCTGGAGGCGCTCGTCCTCAAGGCAGCATCCAAACCGACAATGCGTCAGGCGATCCAGGCGAGGGCGCAGATCCAGCCCAGCATCAGCAATCCGGCCAAGCCTATCCCGCAGATTGCCAATAGGGAGCTTCCAGCCTCCGGCGCGTCGGAAAGATGATCTTGAGCCTCGATCTGGCCGACCGCCTCGCTCTCCGTTTTAGTCTGCTGGTCATGGATCTCTGCTGGTTCGCGAAAATTCACGGCCGCGCTCCGGCTCGAGCGGACTTGGGCATGCGGGAAAAAGCGGCAACTCGCATCCCGGGATAGGTTGCGAGGTGAGAGGCCGAAAGGCGCCCGCCGCCTGGGAATTGTTCACGTCCCGCCGCCCGCTTCGCGCGGCATCAGAAAAGCCTCATCGAACCTTTGCGCGTCGCCATAGACATATCTGCGTTGGGGATTTCAGCGCCCAATGCCTAAACGGACGCCGCCGAGCGATGATACTCCGCTTGCGCGGCGTTGCGCTTTTCCGGCCGCGCTGGTCAGCTCGACGCGTGCCAGCCGGGCGGAAACGGGACGAACGACCAGACCGCCTGGTTGTCGTTGGCGGCCTGCGGCGGTTCCTGTGACGGCGTTCTCACGATCGGCGCGGGCGGCGCCAGTCGCAGCGCGAGGCGCAGACGTGCACATTGCAATTTCATTATTGTTGTCCCCCCGCAAACCAATTTTTTCCAAACGTCCGATTGCTTGCAAAGTTCGACGTCAGTTCGAAAATCACCGTGCGCCGAAACAGCGCGCTCGTTCTCAAATCACGTGCATTCTAGAAAAGCCGGCGCCGGCTTTCAACCGATTGCGCCGATCCAAGAAGTAAGGTTGATCGGTTAGGTTAAAGGCGAGCGGCTGTTGCGGCCGTTTGGGTGGCTGTTATCAGCTCGGTCCAGGCTCGCGATGGGCCGCCTTTAATCTGTACGACCACAGATCACGGTTCGTCGCGGCGCGCGTATCAGTTGAGTTCTGCGCCAGCGAGTTCTGTCCCATGTCTTTTGATCGCAACCTCAAGACCGTCGGCCCGCAGTCGAGCTGGACCGAGATCTGGCACCTCTGGACGGTGATCGTGCCGCGCCGCTCCATCAATGGGCAGTTCGTGGTCGGCAAGGTCTGGCGCCGTCACGATGGCCGCGACTGGATCTACAAGAAATTCACCGAGTTCGACGGCGAAGAGGCGGCGTAGCCGCCGCCTCTCTCAGGCCGCCTTCGCCTCTGCGGCCGGCTTGGCCGGCGGCGGCTTCAGCGGCTTGTCCTGCTTCTTCGACCACGAGATGTAATAGGCCACCGTCGTCATGATCGCGATGCCGGCGATGCTGACGAAAATCTGCGCGAGCAGCGAGCCCGAGCTCATCGACAGCTCGAAATGGCCGACGAAGGACAGGAACACGCCGACGCAGAACACGGCGAGCGACTGCTGGCCGCACACGATCAAGGGATCGAATACCCTCCACTCCAGGCCCGGCCACTCTTTGGGTACGAAGCGGATCACCAGGATCACGATCACCACGAAATGGAGGAAGCGGTACGGCGCAAGGTTGGTCTTGTCATTGGGGTTGAAGGCCGAGAACAGCCATTCCGGGAACATGCCGCCGAGAGCGGGGAAGCGACCGGCCATGGTCATGACCAGCGCGAACAAGAGATAGCCGAGGCAGACCCACAGCGTGATCGGCGAATTGATCAGGGTCATCGAGCGCCGAGCCCCGCCCATGGCGCACCAGGCGCCGAACACGAACAGCACCTGCCAGCAATAGGGGTTGAAGTACCACTGGCCGGCCGGATAGGCGTTCAGATTCCAGCCGAAGTGGCGCGCAGCGAGCCACAGCACGATCGACAGGACCATCGTCAGGTCGGGCTTGCGCAGCATGAACCACAGCACCGGCGGAAACAGGCCCATCAGCACGATGTAGAGCGGCAGCACGTCGAGATTGAGCGGCTTGAAGCGCAGGAACAGGCCCTGGCGCAACGTCTCGGTGGCGTTGTCGACAAGGCCGGCGACGTTGAACTCGTTGATCATCTCGGAATCGCCGAAGCGCAGCGCGAGATAGCTGATCGAGGCAATATAGATCACGAACAGGATGATGTGGGCGACATAAAGCTGCCAGACGCGCTTGGTCAGCCGCGTGGCGCCGACGATGAAGCCGCGCTCCAGCATCATCCGCGCATAGACGAAGGAGGCGGTATAGCCGGAGATGAAGACGAACAGATCGGCTGCGTCGGAAAAGCCGTAGTTGCGGGTCGTGATCCAGTTCACGACGTTGTCGGGGATGTGGTCGAGAAAGATCGCCCAGTTCGCGACACCGCGAAACAGGTCGAGCCTGAGGTCACGGCCCTTTTCAGGGAGCGTGGCGTTGATGTTCAGGAAGGCCATGCGACGGGAGCTTTCGAAGGGGACGGATACGCTGGCGTCGGCGAGGCGGTGCCGCCGGGCGGGATGCCAGCGCGGGAGGCGGGTACGCAATTGTCACGGTGCAGCATAATGACTATACCGTTGGTGAGGGTGCCGGGGGCCGGAATCACCGATCAGTTCCCAATCGGTGTCTCTATACTATCCCCGAGATTTCCACCAACTGCCACCGTGACGCATCGAAATCGAACGAAAAGACGAAGAGGCCCGGACCAGCCATGACCGCACGCATTTTCAAGCCCGCCAAGAACGCGATGCAATCCGGCCGGTCGAAGACGAAGGAATGGCAGCTCGACTACGAGCCGGAGCAGCCGCGCGCGGTCGAGCCGCTGATGGGCTGGACCTCGTCGAGCGACATGAAGCAGCAGATCACGCTGCGCTTCCACTCCAAGGAAGAGGCTATCGCCTATTGCGAGCGCAAAGGCATCGCCTACCAGGTGATCGAGCCGCAGGAGTCGATCCGCCGGCCGGCTGCCTATGCCGACAATTTCTCGTTCCGCCGCGGCGAGCCCTGGACGCATTGAGGGGCGGGCGGCCGCGCTGCCTTCAAGCGACGTGATTGCCTGTCATGCCCGGGCTGGTCCCGCCTGCGCGGCCGAGGCCGCTTCGGCGAGCCTAGGCTCGGGGATCCACGTTGTGGGACCCACGTGAAGGAACGTGGGTGGCTGGGACGAGCCCGGCCATGACGGCGGAGAGGCATTCCGCTCGTACGCGATAACGTAGCATCGGTGGCCAGCACCCAGGTTCTGCCCTTGGCATCAATTCCCCCGCGTGCTTCGCTGGCGGCCATGACGAGCTCATGGCGAGGTGGGGTATGGCGCGGCGTGACCAGTTCGACGGCGTCGATCTGAAGATACTATCCGAACTGCAGCAGGACGGGCGGGTGCGCAACAACGAGCTGGCGCTGCGGGTCGGCGTGTCGGCGCCGAACTGCCTGCGGCGGCTGAAATCGCTGTTCAGCCGGGGCGTGATCCGGGCGGTGCGCGCCGTCATCGACGAGCGGTTGCTCGGGTATGAGGTGGTGTCGTTCGTCTCGATCCAGCTCGGCAGCCAGTCCCAACCGGTGCTGGAGACGTTCGAGAGCTCGATCGCCGCGATCCCGCGCATCCAGCAGTGCTGGCGGATTTCGGGCGACACCGACTATCTCTTGAAATGCGTCGCGCCGAGCGTCGAGAGCATGCGCCAGCAGCTCCTGCATTTCGCCGCGATGCCGAACGTGAAGAACGTCCGCAGCTTCCCCGTGCTGGGCGTCGCGAAGGATGTGCCGCTGCCATTGCAGGAGGTCGCGGTGGCGGCGCCGGCGGGATAGCTTCGAACATTATGCATTAATAGTTTAGTAGATCACCTAACGGTGACATGTGATTTGCGAAGCCCTGCATTGCGCTGATCCGTGATTGCCGGGGCAGGTCGCGGGCCTACATCCGGGGTGTGAGCCTTGGCGCGCATCGTATGCCGAGGTCTCTTTTGTGGGACACTGAGCTTAGGAAAAGACGCCATGACCTCGCCCTCGAAGACGTTCGTCACCTCCGCCGCGACGCTGTTCGCCTCTGCGTTTCTCACGATTGCCGCGCCGGCTGCCAAGGCCGACGACTTCTGCATCACCAACGGCGCGCAGGCCGCTCACGGCTGCGGCTATCCGACGATGGAAGCCTGCCGCCAGGCCGCCGGCGGCATCGGCGGCACCTGCTCGCAGGCCGGTGGCGCGAAGAGCAATAACGACGCATTCGCCTTCCAGCCGAAGCAGACTCAGTCACGCGGCAAGCTTCGCCCCGGCGGTCAGACCAACTCCAACTGACGCCTGAATTCGAAGCCGGTTTTTGATGTTATGCGGCCTCCGAGTTTTATCTCGGGGGCCGTAAATTCCTTGAGAGACGCGTGACATCGCGTGCCGCACGTCTCAGCGCGAGCCTCAGCCCCTGGCGATGCTCGAAGGGTAAGTACGTCGGTCCCAAAATTAGACCCGGCCTTGTGAATTGCCTCACAGAGTGGCGATCCGCGCGGGTCCATGTTCCCAGAGGTCGCCCGAATTGTAGACGGGCCGGATTGAACCCTGGGGAAGCGCGTCATGGCTCCCAACCCGATTTTCATCAGTCACCGATTTGAATACGGCCGGATAGCCCGTGCGATGAAGAAGGTTATTGAAACCGCTTCGCACGGACAAATCGATGTCTTCATTTCGGAGGACATCCCGCGCGGCAACGAATGGCGGCCCTCTATCGAGCATCATCTTCGCACAGCGCAAAGCCTGTTTCTGCTTTACGGTGCGCCCTCTGAGGACTGGTCCTGGTGCTTTTATGAAGCCGGATATTTTGTCGCCGCAAAACCGGCAGCAACGGATCGCCGGATCTTCTGCCTGATCCGCCCGAACGTGAACCCGCCGGGTCCGCTCAGTCACCTGCAGATGCTGACGAGCAAGGATCAACTCATCAGGGAGTTGATCGGCATTTTCGAGAGGAACGCCATCGACGTAGATGCCAACGAGTTGCGCGGGCTAGTCGGCAAGCTAGAAAGCGGCCTGTTCAGCGAGATTCGCGAATTCGACGGCTATCCGCGCGTGCATTTCGTGGCGTCCGACGCCGAACTCGCCCATGGGCAGATTCCACCTTCGGCCCAGTTCACCGGCGACGACAATGTGCTCGGCGATCTCTTCACCATCCAGGCGCCATCCGTACCCTGGCGCAAGGTCCAGAAGCTGGCAAATACGGAAACTGGAAGGCAGAACTTCGTCTACAAGTGGCTC
Source organism: Bradyrhizobium sp. LMG 9283 (assembly GCF_045571415.1). Lineage (NCBI taxonomy): Bacteria > Pseudomonadati > Pseudomonadota > Alphaproteobacteria > Hyphomicrobiales > Nitrobacteraceae > Bradyrhizobium > Bradyrhizobium sp. LMG 9283. The sequence continues at coordinate 4,705,796 of NZ_CP120691.1, read as the reverse complement.
GAGGAAACCGCGCAGATACTGCTGGCGGCGCGCGAGAACGAGTTCGTCGCGCCGCAGGCCGTGCTGATCGGGCGCGGCGGCCGGCGCTACCGGACCTTGCTGCACCGAGCTCGTGTCCAGGGTGATGGCGATTATCGCTGTGAATTCCTGGCGATCGAGGAGGTTGGCGGGCCACTGACCGGATTGTCGAGCAAGCAGCTCTCGCTATTGACCGCCATCCGCATGGGCTACCGATTCAGGTCCGAGATCATCCAGAAATTCCCTGCCGACTTCGACGCGCAATCGTCCGACGAGCGTGAGCGCCGGATCCAGCAGATCCCGCGCGTGATCGAGGATCTGACGGTTGAATCGCGGACACGCGGCAATATCAGTACGGAGGACTTCCTGGCGGCATTCGACGACGTCGAAAGCGAGAAGATGTCGCGTCTGCTTGACTACTGGCCGATCCTGGCGCGCGAGATGTACAAATCGCTGGGCCTGTCGACCGATGGAAAGACCGTCATTCGGCCGGGCCTTGTCGGTTCGGACGTCGAACGTTACCGCACGGTCCTCAAGGCCATGCGGCTGCTCAACATGGAGTTCTTGTCGCGGAGCTGCGCGCGCGTCGCACAGATGATGAAGCGATCCGAGCAGGAATTGGCCGACAACGCCAGGGCGCTCGAAGACGCCGCCAAGGCGCTGACCGGTCCGGATATCAAGACGGCGGCGTGACGCCTGCACGCCTTACCGATACCGGCCGCGAAATTCGCGCGGGCTCGTGCCGGTCCAGCTGCGGAAGGCACGCGAAAAACTCTTCTCGTTGCGGAAGCCGGCGATCTCCGCGATGCGTTTGATCGGGGTGCGGCCGCGCATCAGCTCCTGTTTCGCCAGTTCGAATTTTGCTTCTTCCTTGAGATCGCGCAGCGAGGTGGACTCCTCGCGCAGGCGGCGATGCATGGTGCGCGTGGAGAGGGCGAGCTCGCTCGCGACGTCTTCGGCGCCGAGGACCCGTCCACGCGCATTGCGCAGCACGCGGCGGACGCGTTCGACCAGCAGCCGGTCCCGCCGGTAGGGCAGCACGGTCAGCCTGAGCGCGCCCTTGAGCATGTTGTCGAGATCGGTGGCGCTGCGCGTGAGCGGCAGCGATAGATAGTGCTTGTCGAAGACGATACGGCCATGCGCCGCGTCGAAGCGAACGTTTCTGCAAAAGATGGTCGGATAGACCGAGACGTGGCCGGGCTCGGGGTAGGGGAATTCAGCCGCGCGGAGCGCGATCTGGGAGTCGACGGCCCAACACGAGAAGCCGAGCACGTAGCGGAACAGGGTGACCAGGCAGAACTCGCGCAAGGGCCCGAGGTCGCGCAGCTCACGGATCGACACGATCGCGGTCTCTTCGCCAACCTCGAGATCGAGCAGCACGTCCTCGGTGACCAGACGGTGATGCCGGCACCAGCGCTTCAGCGCGACCTCCAGCGTCGGTGCGGTGATCGAGGCCCGGCACAGCATGCCATAGGTGCCCCAGGGCAGACGGCGCGAGAACCAGCCGAGTGCCTCGTCGTCGAGCTCGCGCATGGCATGGCCCGCCAGCGCCTCGAATTGGGCGGCAGTGACCCTCCCATCCGGAGAATTGACAAGGTCCGGCGGGACTTGACCCCGGCTCAGCGCCTCCGCGGGATCGCGGCCGTATCGTTCATACGCGGCGACCACGCCGCGGACGAAGGCGGCGGGAGTCACGGCGCGGCGCGGGATCGCGGTGGCGGCTTGAAAAGGCATCGGAACTCCTTACGAAAATCCTCGCCAAGTTTGGCGGAAAATGCAACCTTTTCGACGACAAGAGGACCCGGACCGGGCTAGGTTCGGACCCCAAAACACGGAGGAATCGCCTTGAACATCCCAAGCATCGATTTCGATCTGGGCGAAGACATCAGCCTGCTGCGCGATACGCTTCGCTCATTCGTGGAGGCTGAGATCACCCCGCGCGCCGCCGAGATCGAGAAAGCCAATTTGTTCCCGGCCGATCTCTGGAAGCGCTTCGGCGACCTTGGCCTGCTCGGCATGACCGCGCCGGAGCAATATGGCGGGTCCAACATGGGCTATCTCGCCCATATTGTCGCCATGGAGGAGATTTCGCGCGGCTCGGCTGCCGTGGGGCTGTCCTACGGCGCCCATTCCAATCTCTGCGTCAACCAGATCCGCCGCAACGGCAACGACGCGCAGCGGCAGCGCTATCTGCCGAAGCTGATTTCCGGCGAGCATGTCGGCGCGCTCGCGATGTCCGAGCCCGGCGCCGGCTCCGACGTCGTCTCCATGAAGCTGCGCGCCGACAAGCGCGGCGACCGCTACGTGCTCAACGGCTCGAAGATGTGGATCACCAATGGCGGCGACGCCGATGTGTTGGTGGTCTACGCCAAGACCGATCCGGAGGCGGGCCCGCGCGGCATGACGGCCTTCCTGATCGAGAAGGACTTTAAGGGCTTCACCCACGGTCAGCATCTCGACAAGCTCGGCATGCGCGGCTCCAACACTTATCCTTTGTTCTTCGACGAGTGCGAGGTGCCGGAGGAGAACGTGCTCGGCAAGGTGGGCGAGGGCGTCAAGGTGCTGATGTCCGGCCTCGACTATGAGCGCGCGGTGCTCTCGGGCGGCCCGCTCGGGATCATGGCGGCCTGCATGGACGCCGTGGTGCCCTACATGCACGAGCGCAAGCAGTTCGGTCAGCCGATCGGCGATTTCCAGCTGATGCAGGGCAAGCTCGCCGACATGTATTCGACCTGGCAGGCCACGCGCGCCTATGTCTATGCGGTCGGGCGCGCCTGCGACCGCGCCGACCACGCGCGCACGCTGCGCAAGGATGCGGCGGCTGCGATCCTGTATTCTGCGGAGAAGGCAACGTGGATGGCGGGAGAAGCGATCCAGGCGCTCGGCGGGGTCGGCTACACCAGCGAATTCCCTGTGGGGCGTCTCTGGCGCGACGCAAAACTCTACGAGATCGGCGCCGGTACATCCGAGGTGCGCCGCATGCTGATCGGCCGCGAGCTGATGGCCGAGACGGCTTAACGTTCACCTCATTGGAATCATCATGCCGCTCCATTCAAGCATCGATCCGTCTTCGTCAGACTTTGCCTGTAACGCCGAGGCCATGCGCGCGCTCGTCGCCGACTTGCGCGAGAAGCTGAGCCAGGTCGCAGGCGGCGGGGGCGAGGCCTCGCGCAACCGGCACACCGCGCGGGGCAAGATGCTGGCGCGTCAGCGCGTCGATCTGCTGGTCGATCCCGGCACCTCGTTCCTGGAGCTGTCGCCGCTCGCGGCCTACGGTCTCTATGGCGGCGACGTGCATTCGGCGAGCGTCATCACCGGGGTGGGACGCATCTCGGGGCGCGAATGCGTGATCGTCGCCAACGATGCCACCATCAAGGGCGGCACCTATTATCCGATGACCGTGAAGAAGCATCTGCGCGCCCAAGATATCGCGCGACAGAACAATCTTCCCTGCGTCTACATGGTCGATTCCGGCGGCGCCTTCCTGCCGCTTCAGGACGAGATCTTCCCGGACGAGCGGCATTTCGGCCGCATCTTCTACAACCAGGCGCAGATGTCCTCACAGGGCATTCCGCAGATCGCGATCGTCATGGGCTCCTGCACCGCCGGCGGCGCCTATGTTCCCGCGATGTCGGACGAAAGCATCATCGTGCGCAACCAGGGCACCATCTTCCTCGGCGGCCCGCCGCTGGTGAAGGCCGCGACCGGCGAGGTGGTCAGCGCGGAGGAGCTCGGCGGCGCCGACGTGCATTCGCGGCAATCGGGCGTGACCGATCACTACGCGCAGAATGATGCCCACGCGATCGGCATCGCCCGGCGCATCGTCGGCACGCTCAAGCCTTCCACGCGGCCGAACCTCAACATGCAGCCGCCGCGCGAGCCGCTGTTTGCCGCGGAGGAGATTTATGGCGTGGTGCCCGTGGACGGCAGAAAGCCGTTCGACGTGCGCGACATCATCGCCCGCATCGTCGACGGCTCCGAGTTCGACGAATTCAAGAAACTCTACGGCACGACGCTGGTGTGCGGCTTCGCCCATATCTGGGGCTATCCCGTCGGCATCATCGCCAATAACGGTATTCTCTTCAGCGAGAGCTCGCTGAAGGGCGCGCATTTCATCGAGCTGTGCTGCCAGCGCGGCATTCCGCTGGTGTTCCTGCAGAACATCACGGGCTTCATGGTCGGCAAGAAGTACGAGGCCGGCGGCATCGCGCGCGATGGAGCGAAACTGGTGACGGCGGTCGCGACGGCATCGGTGCCGAAGTTCACCGTCGTGATCGGCGGCTCCTACGGCGCCGGCAATTACGGCATGTGCGGCCGCGCCTATTCGCCGCGCTTCCTCTGGATGTGGCCGAATGCGCGCATCTCGGTGATGGGCGGCGAGCAGGCCTCGATGGTGCTGAGCCAGGTTCGCCGCGACAATATCGAGGCCAAGGGCGATAGCTGGTCCAGGGAAGAGGAAGATAAATTCCGCGAGCCCATCCGCGCGCAATATGAGAGCCAGGGGCATCCATATTACGCGACCGCGCGCCTGTGGGACGACGGCGTGATCGACCCGGGCGACACCCGCCTAGTGCTCGGCCTTGGCCTCTCGGCGGCGTCGAATGCGCCGATCGAGCCGACGAAATTCGGCCTGTTCAGGATGTGATGCGATGGACCGCTCGAAGCTCTACCGCCGTTTTCGCACGCTCCTGATCGCCAACCGTGGCGAGATCGCCTGCCGCGTTATCCGCACCGCGCGCGCCATGGGCCTGCGCACGGTTGCCGTCTATTCCGAGGCCGATCGCGACGCGATGCATGTCGCGCTTGCCGACGAAGCCGTGCTGCTCGGGCCAGCACGCGCCCGCGATAGCTACCTCAATGTCGAGCGGCTGATCGAGGCCGCGCGCAAGACCGGCGCGGAGGCCGTGCATCCCGGCTATGGCTTCCTGTCGGAGAATGCCGAATTCGCGCGGTCCTGCTTCGATGCGGGGCTGGTCTTCGTCGGTCCGACCGCTGGTATGATGACGGCGATGGGCTCGAAGTCCGGCTCGAAGGAGTTGATGGAGAAAGCCGGCGTGCCGCTGGTGCCCGGCTATCACGGCGAGGCCCAGGACGAGGCGACGCTGTCGAAGGCGGCCGAGAAGATCGGCTTTCCCGTCCTGGTGAAGGCCTCCGCCGGCGGTGGCGGCCGCGGCATGCGGATCGTGCGTTCGGCGGCCGAGCTCGAGCCTGCGATCGTCAGCGCCAAGCGCGAGGCCCTGGCCGCGTTCGGCGATGATCGCATGCTGATCGAAAAGTATGTCGACAATCCCCGGCATATCGAAGTGCAGGTGATCGGCGACAGCCATGGCAATCTGCTGTCGCTGTTCGAGCGCGAATGCACCTTGCAGCGCCGGCACCAGAAGGTGATCGAGGAGGCGCCATCACCGACGCTCAATGCCGCGCAGCGTGAAACCGTTTGCGCCGCCGCGCGAAAGGCGGCGGGCGCGGTCAACTATGTCGGCGCCGGCACCATCGAGTTCGTCTCCGACGGCAAGGACGTATTCTTCATCGAGATGAACACGCGCCTGCAGGTCGAGCATCCCGTGACCGAGCTGATCACCGGCGTCGATCTCGTCGAATGGCAGCTGCGCGTCGCCTTCGGCGAGGCGCTGCCGCTGAAGCAGGACGAGATACGGCTCAACGGCCATGCGGTCGAGGCGCGCGTCTATGCCGAGAATCCGACCAAGAACTTCATGCCGTCGGTCGGCAGGATCTCGACCTGGCGGCTGCCGGCGGAGACCGGGGGCCTGCGCATCGACGCCGGCTATCGCGAAGGCGATGCGGTCTCGCCGTACTATGACGCCATGCTCGCCAAGATGATCGCCTGGGCGCCGACGCGGGACGTTGCGATCGAGCGGCTGAACCGCGGGCTGGAAGAGACCGACGTCCGCGGCATCGTCACCAACATCCCGTTCCTGTCGGCGCTGATGACGCATCCGAAGGTACGGACGAATGCGATCGACACCGGCTTCATCGAGCGCGAGCTGGCGGTGTTGACGCAGGCTGCGCCGGCACCCGGAGAGCTCGAGCTCTGCGCCGCGGTGGCCGCCGTCATCAACGAGGAGCAACAGCCCGCACGTGCGCAGGCGAACTCACCCTGGCAGACCTTCGGCTGGCAGCCGGTCGGCCGCCGCCAGCGCAGCTTTGCCTTCCGTGTCGGGCATGGTGTTGGTCATGGGCCGGAGCAGAAGATCTCGCTGAACTACGGCAGTGGCCTCTCGACGCTGCTGATCGGCGAGCGCGAGCTGGCGTTCGCGATCGCGGCGAAGGAGGGCGGCTTCGATCTCACGCTCGACGGCATCAAATCGTCCGTCGCAGCCGTGATCGACGGTCATGAGCTGTATCTGCGCACCCGTAACGGCCGCTTCGACCTGCACTGGGTCGATCCGTTCGGCGGCGAGAGCGAGGAGCACGTCGGCGAGGACAAGATCGCCGCGCCCTTGCCGGGCACGGTCGTCGCCGTGCTCGCCGAGGAAGGCGCCAAACTCGACAAGGGCGCGCCGATCCTCACCCTCGAGGTGATGAAGATGGAGCAGACGCTACGGGCGCCCTATGCGGGCGTTCTGAAATCCATCAAGTGCAAGGTCGGCGACATCGTGCAGGAGGGCGTCGAACTCGCCGTGGTCGAGCCTGCAGGAGAGTGACATGAGCGATCAGGTCCGCATCATCGAGATGGGGCCGCGCGACGGCCTCCAGAACGAGAAGACGCCCGTCAGCGTCGAGGCGCGCATCGCGTTCATCGAGGCGCTGGTTGCGGCCGGCCTCGATACGGTCGAGGTCGGCGCCTTCGTCTCGCCCAAGGCGATCCCGCAGATGGCAAGCTCGGATGCCGTGCTGCGCGGCGTCGCGCATGTGAAGGACGCCGAATTCCACGTGCTGGTGCCGAACGAGAAGGGCTACGACGCCGCGCGTGCTGCCGGCGCCCAAGTGGTCTCCGTGTTCGCGGCAGCCTCGGAAGGATTTTCGCGCGCGAACATTAACTGCACGGTCGCGGAATCGATCGAGCGGTTCAAGCCTGTGCTGGCGCGCGCCAAGGCCGATGGCGTCAGGGTGCGCGGCTATATCTCCTGCGTGCTGGGCTGTCCGTTCGACGGCGAGATCAAGCCGAAGGCGGTCGCCGATCTCGCGAGCACGCTGTTCGAGCTCGGCTGCTACGAGATCTCGCTTGGCGACACCATCGGCGTCGGTACGCCCAGCAAGGCAAAAGAGATGCTGCGCGCGGTCAGCGCCAACATTCCTCCTGGCAAGCTCGCGATGCATTTCCACGACACCTACGGCCAGGCGCTGGCCAACCTCTATGCGGGGATGGAAGAGGGGGTGCGCGTCATCGACGCCGCCGCCGGCGGCCTGGGCGGCTGTCCCTATGCGCCGGGCGCGACGGGCAACGTCGCTACCGAAGACGTCGTCTACATGCTCGAGGGCATGGGCATCAGGACCGGCGTCGATATGGAGAAGCTGCTGGCGGCGACGAACGAGATGAGCGTCGTGTTAGGCAAGCCGCCGGTGAGCCGCGTGGCGTCCGCATTGAACGCGAAGAAGAAGCGGGCTGCTTCGTAGGGTGGGCAAAGGCGCTTTGCGCCGTGCCCACCATCTCTCCGCGATCGAATTTGCAAATGGTGGGCACGCTGTCGCTTTGCCCACTCTACGAAATACGCCCTCAGGCCGCCTTCAACCCGACATCCGGCAGGCGCGGCCGGTTCTTGAGCGCGTTGGCCATCATGGCCTCGACCTCGGCCTTCTCGTGCGGCAGCAGCGCCAGGCGCGGCGGGCGGGTCAGCGCGGTGCCGCGACCCATGATGTGCTCGCACAGCTTGATGCACTGAACGAGGTCCGGGCGCGCATCGAGATGCAAGAGCGGCATGAACCATTCGTAGAGCGGCATGGCCTCGGCAAAGCGCCCGGCCTTGGCGAGGCGGAACAGCGTCTCGCCCTCGCGCGGGAACGCGTTCGACATGCCGGAGACCCAGCCCACCGCACCCATCGCGACGCTCTCGACGATGACGTCGTCTAGGCCTGCGAACAGCACGAAGCGGTCGCCGACCATGTTGCGGGTGTCGATGAAGCGCCGCGTGTCGCCGGAGGAATCCTTGAAGCAGACCACGGTTTCGACATCGGCGAGCGAGACCAGGATGTCCGGGGTGACGTCGTTCTTGTAGATCGGCGGATTGTTGTAGAGCATCACCGGCAGGTTGGTCGCGCTGGCGACGGCGCGGAAATGCGCGGCGGTCTCGTGCGGCTTGGACGAATAGACCAGCGCCGGCATCGCCATGACGCCGTCGATGCCGACGCGTGCGGCCTCTTTGGCGGTCTCGACCGCGAAGGCCGTGGTGAACTCGGCGATGCCGCACAGCACGGGCACGCGGCCCTTCGCGACCGACTTCGCCGCCTCCATGATCGCGACCTTCTCCTTGCGCTCGAGCGAAGTGTTCTCGCCGACCGAGCCGCAGACGATCAGGCCGGAGACGCCGTCGCGGATCAGTCCGTCCATGACCTTGGCGGTCGCATCGATATTGAGCGACAGGTCGTCGTTGAATTGCGTGGTAACGGCCGGGAAGACGCCTTCCCAGGAGATGCGTGGGCTCATTGTTTGGCTCCGATTGGAATTGTGCCGGCGGATCGTTCGATCCGCCGGGCATTGACGTGAAGGCGGTGGACGAGGTCAGAGCGTCGCGCCGACCTTGCGCAGCTCGGCAAGGACGGGAGCTTTCGGCAGCCAGATCTTGTCGAACTCGGCAATGACGGCCTCGGTGTCCTTGGCGTCGACCTGGCGGATCGGGATCGGCGCGTTCTTGAAGTTCTCGATCAGCGCGGGCTCGTTGCCGGCGAGCTCGTCGATCTGTGCGTCGAGTGTCGACTTGATCGTCTTGGTGATCAGCTCGCGGTCGGCTGCGGGAAGCGATTGCCAGACCCGGCCCGACACGACGGCGGCCATCGGCATGAAGACCGCGTTCATCTGCAGGATCACCTTCGACACCTTGTCGAAGCGCTGATTCCAGGAGAATTCGAGATCGGCCTCGAGGCCGTCGACCTGGCCGTTGGCCATGGCGTCGAACACCTGCGGCGTCGGGATCGGCGTCGGTGCTGCGCCCAGCGAGGAGTAGAAATCGCGATAGACCGGCGTCGGGTTGATACGCAGCTTCATGCCCTTGATGTCGGCGAGCGAATTCAGGTCCTTGGAGGAAAACACCGCGCGCATGCCGGTGATGCCCCAGCCGAGCCCGATCGTGCCGGTCTCCTGCGGCAGCACGTCGAACAGCTTGACCGCCGCCGGATGCCGGACGAACTTTGCGACCGCGGGCGTCGAGCGGACGATGTAGGGCGCATTGATCGCGGCGATGTGCGGCACGCGCGAGCCGAGCTCGGCGGCCTGGATGAAGCCCATGTCGAGCGCCCCGGACTGCAATTGCTGCATCATCGCGGTCTCGTTGCCGAGCTGGCCGGAGTGGAACACGGTCAATGTCAGGCGGCCGTTGGTCGCGGCCTTGAGATCTTCGCCGAATTTGAGCGCGGCCTTGTTCCAGGAATGGCCGTTGGGCGTGATCAGGCCGAGGCGGAATTCCTTGGCTTGGGCGAGTGCCAGCGATGGTGCGAACACCGAAGCGGCGGCACTGGCGGCGAGAATGCGGCGGCGGGAAAGCGGCATGGTCGGGCTCCTTTCGGATGGTCTATTTGACGAGGATCAGCGAGAGCGAGGGATAGAGCGAGAGCAGCACCAGGAGGACGCAGGCGATGACGAAGAAGGGCAGCGTCACCATGAACATCCTGCCGGGCTTGGCGCCGGTGACGGCGGCCGCGACGAAAAAGCAAAGCCCGACCGGCGGCGACAACAGGCCGAGCACGAGGTTGATCACCACGACGACGCCGAATTGCCGGGGGTCGATGTGATAGATCTCGGTTGCGACCGGCAGCAGGATCGGCACCGTCATGATCAGGCCGGGAATGCCGTCGATCACCGTGCCGATCAGCAGCAGGATGACGTTGCAGATCAGCATGAAGCTGACCGGGTCCTTGGCGACGGTCTGGATCCAGGCGGCGGTCTCCTGCGGCACCTTGCCGAAGATCAGCACCCAGGAGAACACCGCGGCGGCTGCGACCAGAAACAGCACGATCGCCGAATAGATCGCACTGCGCAGCATCATGTGTGGCAGCTGCGAGAACTTGAATTCCTTGGTCCAGAACTTTCCGACCAGCGCGGCGGCCACCGCGCCGACGGCCGCGGATTCCGTGGCGTTGGCGAGGCCGCCGAGAATGGTGCCGACAATGACGATCGGGATCAGCAGCGTCGGCGAGGTCCGCAGGATGGTCATGACGCGCTGGCGCGGCGTCTGGTAGTCCGCGCGCGGATAGTTGTAGATGTAGCCCATCAGCGCGATGACGAGGCAGAACATCACGGTGAGGATGACGCCCGGGACGATGCCGGCGATCAGCATGTCGCTGACCGAGACCTGCGCCAGCACGCTGTAGACCACGAACATCACCGAGGGCGGGATGATCGGGCCGAGCATGCCGCCATAGGCGGTCAGGCCGGCCGCGAAGGTCTTGTCGTAGCCCTTCTTCTCCATCTCGGGGACCATGATCTGGGCCATGATCGCGACCTGCGCCGTCGCCGATCCCAGGATGGAGGAGATGAACATGTTGGCGAGGATGTTGACGTAGGCGAGCCCGCCCTTGAGCGAGCCGACGAAGGCCATCGCCATGTCGACGATGCGCCGCGTGATGCCGCCGCCATTCATGATCTCGCCGATCAGGATGAAGAGCGGGATCGCGATCAGGCCGTAGCTGTCGACACCGCCGAACAGCTGCAGCGGATAGGATTGGAACAGCACCGGGTTGCCTGAAGCGGCGATATAGACGAGGCCGGCGAGGCAGAGACAGAGGCCGATCGGTACGCCGACCAGCATGAACGCCATGAAGGCTGCTGACGTGATCATCAATTGACCCCGTCGAGCTCGGAGAGCTGGAAGCCTTTTGGCGCGGTGCGCGGGACCAGCTCGAGATCTTCCAGCAGATTGGCGAGACCATGTACGGTCATCGACACCGCGAAGATCGGCAGCGTCAGATAGAGCACCCAGGTCGGCCAGTTCAGCGTCTGCGTGCGCTCGGTGTAGAGGAAGTTGAAGGTCTCGGCAGCGAGCTTGCGCCCGTCGAAGCCGGCGCGGGCGAGGCCGATCGGGTCCATCCAGAGCACGCAGGTGACGATCAGGGCGACGCCGAACACCACGACGAGGCCGGTCGAAATCACTTTTGCAAATTTCTGGTGCTGAGCGGACAATCGCTCCGTCAGCATGGTCACGGCGAAATCGAGCCGCAGCCGCGTCATCGCGGACGCCCCGATGAAGGTCAGCCAGACCACGCAATAAACGGCGGATTCATCGATCCAGTAGATAGGGAAATGCGAGTAGCGGGTGACGACGTTCACCAGGATCAGGCCGGTGAGCAGGTACATCAGGCCGATCAGCGCGAGCCGCTCGCAGGCGAGCAGGGCACTCGACATCCGGACGATCATGCGTCGGAGGCTGAGTGCGCGCGTGGCCGGCATGGTCTGCTCGATCATGAAAGAGGCCCCAACCCCCTGAAGATTTGTCGTGCGATGGCCAAATGTATAATTTATACATTTTCGGAGTCAAACGGAGTTTGCGGTCATTTCGGCGGCAGGGCGCGCGTTTGCTGGGCACTATGCGGCGCCCCGGCTTTTGCCGGGCAGCTCGACATGCAAGACAGGGACCGCGTCGGCCGCACGAGTCGGGAAGGACATCGGACGATCAGATGAAACAGCCTCTGAAGCATCGCACCCTGTCGGCCGCGATCGTCGACCAGCTCCGCCAGGCGATCCTCGACGGCACCTATCCGGCCGGATCGCAGCTGCGTCAGGACGCGCTTGGCGAGGCCTATGGCGTCAGCCGCATCCCGGTGCGCGAGGCGCTGTTCCAGCTCGAGGCGGAAGGCTTGGTACGGATCGTGCCGCAGAAGGGCGCCATCGTCTCGGAGCTGTCGCTGGATGAGATCAACGACGTCTTCGACCTCCGCCGCATTCTGGAGCCGCGACTGCTGGCGCAGTCGGCGCCGCGCTTCACCACGCAGGATTTCGACGGGCTCGACGACATCCACCGGAGCTTCGAGAAGGCGATCAAGGCGAGGAACGTCAGTGAATGGGGCCAGCTCAACGCCGACTTCCACATGGCGCTCTACGTCCACGCCCCGCAGCCGCGCACGCGCGCGATCGTGCTGTCGCTGCTGCAGACCAGCGACCGCTACACGCGGCTACAACTCTCCAACACCAAGGCGATGGGCATTGCCGAAAAGGAGCACGCCCATCTGATCGCGCTCTGCCGTGCGCAGAAGGTGGACGAGGCCTGCCGCTTCCTGGAGCGGCACATCGAGGCCGTGCGCAAGGATTTGCTGCAGGTCGTGGCGAACGCGCCGAAATCGCGGCGGAAGGAGAATTCGTAGAGGCAGGGTGCGGTAGCGAAGCGTAGGTACTTTTCTGACCGCACACGACAGAGGTGATTACATCTACGGACAACTCACACTAGTCGGCTAGTTAAGACTTACTCCTAGCGCTTTCAGTAACTCCGCAGCCTTCTCCATGCGCCCATTTTGAGTCTTGGAACCCTTTCGCCGAACCAATTCGCTGCGCCAATCAGATACTTCTTCCACGGCGCTCCAAACCGCGGTGTCATCCAAGGCTAGATAACCTGAAATCGATGGCTGCTTCGAAGAATAGAAGGTGACAAGTGGATGATCATCCGAGAGGCAAGCTTGTGCGGTTGCTCCTGCCGACACCAAATCGGAAAGACGCTTCTGGAATGCGATTAAAAGCTGTTCAATTCCACGGGTTGTTCTGTGGAAATACACCTGTGAGTAGAGGTGATAGCGAGCCAAAATAAACGCCTCAGCGGCTTGTGCCGCCTTCTCGGCAAAACAGAAGGTACTGATCGGAGGTGCTGCTTCCTCGGCCTCTCCGTCCACGTCTGAAGTGACAGTCGTAATCCTCAGATTGTCGATAAGCCAATCCAAATCGATACCACCCGCGCCTGAACCGGTCATGAGCTTGTCGCGCTGCAAATAGTCCAATCGGTCCGCATCGAACGAACTCGATACCACTGCTGCATATAGGTCGGAGGGCTCGCCCTTTAGTAATTCGGCCACCTCATCGGCCATGCTGCTACCAAATCGCTTTGTCAGTATCTTTCGGACATGACCGTCGTGGTTGGTAATGATTTCAGCAGTCCACTGCTCGTGGCTCTTGTACGCGCCTGGAGTATTTCGAAGTCTCGCTTTCTCGGCTTCTTCGAAGGCATGACTGAACGGTCCGTGTCCGAGATCATGCAGTAAAGCGGCGAGCAACGAGACGCGCATTCGATGAGGCGTGAGATCTTGAACAGGGACTCCGCTGGTTGCCACCTTCATCAAGCGACGGGCGACATGATACACACCGACACAATGAGCAAAACGAGTGTGCGTTGCCCCAGGAAACGTAAACTCGGACACACCAAGCTGCTTCACTCGCCGGAGGCGTTGAAACTCGGGTGTATCTATTAGCTCCCAAGCAGCTCGATCGACCTCGTCAGACAAATAAAACCACAATCAGCCCGTGTATGGGGTCACGAATTCGCTTTGTCGGCTCCAACGACATAAATAGAACATTCCGTGAACATTGCAAGGGCTAAGACGTAATCAGCACATTCATCGACGATTCGCGATTGGTTTTGGTTAATGACTCACCGCATGTAGTGGTAATCTGACAGCCCCGGACAATGTGCAGATGCAGCGTCACCTGCTCCCGTCCGGCCCCATCACGAGGTCCGGCAGCCAGGTCGAAATCCCCGGCACCAGGCACAGCAGCACCACCGCGAACATCATCAGGAGCACGAAGGGCAGGGTGCCCCAGATCACCTCGCGCAGGGGAATGTCCGGCGCGACGTTGCGGATGACGAAGATGTTGAGGCCGACGGGGGGATGGATCAACCCCATCTCCATCACGATGGTCATGACCACGCCGAACCAGATGATGTCGAAATTGGCGGCGCGTAACGGTGGCAGGATGATGGGCGCCGTCATCAGGATGATCGACACCGGCGGCAGGAAGAAGCCGAGCACGACGACCATGACGAGGATCGCGAACAGCAGCTCCCAGCGCGGCAGATGCATCGCGACGATGGATTCGGCGACCGATTGTGAGATGTGCAGGTAGCTCATCACGTAGGAATAGAGCAGCGACATGCCGATGATCATCATCAGCATGGTCGATTCCCGGATCGTCGATCGCATGATCGGGGCCAGGTCGCTCGGCCGCCACACGCTGTAGATCGCCGCGATCAGCGCCAGCGCCAGGAGGCCGCCGAGGCCGGCGGTTTCCGACGGCGTGGCGTAGCCGCCATAGAGGGCGATCATGACGCCGGTGAGCAGCAGCACGAACGGGATCACCCGCGGCAGCACGTTGAAGCGCTCGGCCAGCGTATACTCGTCGCGGGTCAGGATCGCGGCCTCCGGACCGCCATTCTTGTAGATCGCTTCAGCCGCCTTGTATTCCCGACGGAAGCGGATCACGGCGTAAGCGCCGAACAGGGTGACCAGCAGCAGGCCGGGACCGATGCCGGCGAGGAACAGCCGTCCGAGCGACTTTTCCGCGGCCACCGCGAACAGGATCATGGTGATGGACGGCGGCAGGAGGATGCCGAGCGTGCCGCCGGCGGCGATGATGCCTGCGGCAAAACCGCCGGAATAGCCGCGCTTGCGCATCTCGGGGATGCCGGCCGAACCGATCGCCGAGCAGGTCGCTGGGCTCGAGCCCGCCATCGCCGCGAATAGCGCGCAGGCGAAAACGTTGGCGACGCCGAGGCCGCCGGGGACGCGATGCAGCCAGGCATGCAGTGCCGAATAGAGATCCTGGCCGGCGCGCGACTTGCCGATCGCCGCGCCCTTCAGGATGAAGAGCGGGATCGACAGAAGCGTGATCGAGGCCATTTCCTCGTACACGTTCTGGGTCACTGTATCGAGCGAGGCCGAGGGCATGTAGATGCCCATGAACACGACCGCGACCGCGCCGAGGGCAAAAGCTATGGGCATGCCCGAGAACATCACGAGCAGGGTCGCGATGCCGTAGGCAAGGCCGATACCGAAAACGCTCATGGCCGCCGGGCTCCGGTGGAGGGCAGCGCGAGCTGCACGAGGATCTGGATGCAGAGCAGGCTCATGCCGAGCGCCATCAGCGAATAGGGAATGGCGAGCGGAGGCGACCACATCGAATTCGAGACCTGGCCGTCGACATAGGCCTCATGGGCCAGTGTCCAGGATTTCCAGGTGAAGAAGGCGCAGAACAGGAACGTCGCGGCGTCGACCAGCCAGAGCCGGACCTTGTTGGCGAGCGGCGAGAGCAGGCCGACGAAGGCCTCGATGCCGATATGGCCGCGGTGCTGCTGCACATAGGCGGCGGTCATGAAGGTCGCGCCGACCAGCAGGAACACGGCGGCCTCGTCCTGCCAGTAATTGGCGGCCTTGAACAGAGCCCGGCTGAGCACGCTGTAGCTCAGGATGGTGCAGGCCGCGACCAGCGCGATCGCGGCGAACACGACGATGGTGCTGTTGAGGATGGCGAGACCGCGATCGATCGCCGCCGCAAGGCCGGTCCCTGCGGCAGCGTTCGCCTGGTCGTCACGATCCGGAAGCGGACCGTGGCTCATGCCGCAACGTCGGTGGCGAGCTTGAGCAGGTTGGCCGCGGTCGCGGTCTTGGCACTGTAATCCTTCCACGCGGTGTCGCGCGCGATATCGCGCCATTTGCCGACGGTGGCGGCATCGAGCGCGTAGACCTTAGCGCCGGCCTTCTCGTAGACCTTGGCGACCTCGACGTCGTCGTCCTGCGCGCCCTTACGGCCGAAGGCTTCGAGCTCGGTGCCGACCGCGAGCAAGATATCTTGATGGTTCTTCGGCAGCTTGTCGAAGATCGCCTTCGACATCATCAGCGGCTCCAGCATGAACCAGTAGGACGTGCCAGCCCCTGATGTCAGCGACTTCGCGACCTCTTCGAGGCGGAACGAGATCAGGCTGGTGGAGGAGGTGATGCCGGCATCGCACGCGCCGGTCTGCATCGCCGCGTAGATTTCGTTGGAGGGGACCGACAGCACCGAGGCGCCGGCGGTCTGCAGCACCATGTCCATCTCGCGCGAGCCGCCGCGCACCTTCATGCCCTTGGCATCCTCGGGCGCGACGATCGGCTTGGAGCGGCTGGCAACGCCGCCGGCTTGCCAGACCCAGGTGAGCAGGATGATGCCTTTGTCGGCGAGGAAATCGGTCAGCGCCTTGCCGACGGGCTCCTTCTTCCAGCGCAGGCCCTGATCGTAGGTGGTCACCAGGCCCGGCATCAGGCCGATATTGGTTTCCGGCAACTCGCCGCCGGCATAAGGCATCGGATAGAGCGAGATGTCGAGCGCGCCCTTGCGCATCGCCGAGAACTGCGCGTTGGTCTTGATCAGCGAGGAGTTCGGATAGATCTCGGCGGCAATGTCGCCGTTGCTGCGCTTGGCAACTTCAGCAGCGAACATGCGGCAGAGCCGGTCGCGGAAATCGCCCTTGTCAATGGTGCCGCCCGGGAATTGATGCGAGATCTTCAGCGTGGTGGCGGCCTGCGCAGTGCCGGTGCCGAAGCGCAGGATGGCGGGTGCCGCGACGGCGGTCGCGATCAGATGTCGGCGCGTAATCATGGTGTGATCCCCTTGGACTGTTCTTGTTGGTGTGATTTGGGTCGGGTCCTGTCAGACCGGCGTTCAGGCCCATCCTAGCCGGTCTTCCACCCGATATTCACTCATCTGATAGTTCGAGACCGAATGCCACGGCAAGTGCCGGCCGTGTTGCGCTGCACACTTCCGGAGCCGGGCGCGACAGGACCCGTACGAATAGCGGAGGGCTCGCCAAAATTTATCGGCAGCGGCGTAACAACGCCGGCTGGCAATTCGTCGAGATCGAATAGCGGCGTCCGTCGCTGACAAACACCATCTCGAAGGGAAGATGAACCATGACCATTCGCACCCGCATCGTGCTCGGCGTCTCGGCTGCCGCTCTTTCACTTGGCCTCGCGTTTGCCCCGGCCGCCTTTGCTCAAGACAAGATGGGCAAGGATGACGACATGATGAAAAAGGACACGATGTCCAAGGACGGGATGATGAAGAAGGACACCATGTCCAAGGATGACGGCATGAAGAAGGACCACATGTCGAAGGACGGCATGAAGAAAGACGACGGGATGATGAAGAAGAATTGATCCTTCGGCCTCGTCGCGCAGCGCCCGCCTTCGGCGGGCCGCGCACTCGCGAATTCCGGAGGCGGCCTTTTAGGCCGCCTCCGGAAGGGTGCTTCAGTTCAAGTTCAACTGAACGTGACTAGTGAATTTACTTGCGCTTGGCCTTGCGGGCGGCGTAGCGCGCGTCGCGCTTGGCCTTTTGCTCGGCTTCGAGCGCGGCCTGTCTCTCGGCGGCTTCCTGGGCCTCGCGCGCAATCCGTGCGGCTTCGGCGGCTTTGGCCTCGTCCTCGAGGCGCTTCTGCTCGGCCTTTGCCGCCTCGCGCGCAGCTTTCGCCTCGGCGCGTTTGGCCGCGAGCGCCTCGCGTTCAGCACGGCGCGCGACCACCGCCGGATCGTCAGGTCCCGGTTGCGATTTGAATTTGTTCAAAAGATTTTTGCGGGCTTCCTGTGCCGCTTTTTGCCGGTCTGCGAAGCCGGGTTCCCTGAATCCACTCATCGACGAGCCTTGTCTTCCTCGCTTTCGATCCTACATCGGTGCCTGTTGGTACGTCGGCTGGGCATAGCAGGCGCCACGCGACGCAGAAGCGTGTACATCGGCGCGCGTCGCGAAGCCACCCATAATCGCAGCCGATCAGGTCAACGAAAAATCGCCTCCCGACGATCTCTCGTAGCCCGGAAAAACTGCTGAATTGTGATGTCCCTCATAAGGGAGCACACGGGCGACGCCTAGCGTCCGCCCGATACGAGACGGAGCACGGGCATGACGATCTCAAGACCAAGCCTGAAGGCGCTCGCAATTGGCTTCGCCCTGGCGAGCGTGGCCGGCGCCGCACTTCTGCTCGCTCGTCCGCAGCCCATCGAGAGTGCGGTGCTGGGGGCGGACTGGGAATGCACCCGGACCGCATTCGTGCTCACGAGCTGTGCACCGCGGCTTCAGGAGGCAATTCCGGCGGTCGAAACCTCGCGCAAGGATGCAATCCGGCAGACCCGGGGCTGAATTGGATCGGCTGATCGGGATGTGACGCGACGTCGCAGAGGTGATAAAGCCGGCTCGCCAGCGCGACCAGACGGCCATGTCGAAGCCAGAGTCCAGATCCGAACCCGGCGAGCAGCCCAATTCCCGATCGAACGGTCAGCCCAAGCGCCGGTCCGGCGATGACCGTCGCGGCGCGATCGCCGGATTGATCATCGCCATCGTGATCCTCGGGGTCGGGTGGTGGCTTGCCCGTGATCTTACCGCAGCCAGCAAGATGCAGGATTGCCTGATGTCCGGGCGAACCAACTGCAATGTGATCGAACCGGCTCGCTAGGCGCGCTTCAGCGTGGACCGCAGGGCCGAAAAAATGCCCTGATCTTAATCATTTGTAACGGGACTTAGCCGATCAAGCAGGGCAGTTGTTTCGGCCGGCATCAGCCCGGCGTGCGGCGATTCGTCGATTGCGCCAGGGGCCACGGCCATCGAGAGAGTAGGGGGCGAGCACGCATGAGTGCGTCCAAACGCATGAAGATCATCATTCCCGTGATTTCGGCCATGTCGTTGCTCGCGCTGTCGGCGCAGGCGCAAGAGGCCAGACCGCCGAAAGAGGCGGCACCACGGCCGGCCGCACCGGGTGCTGGCGCGCCGCCCCAGACCAATCAGAATATGCGCAAGGGCCCCCCGCCCCAGCAGGCGACCCGACCCGCGCGGCCCGCTGATCAGCCTCATGCGGGCCCTGGCCCGCGCAATGCCGGCGGCCCACCGCCGCGACGTTATGCGCGCGGTCCTGCCCCGGTGCGGGACTGGGGTGGACACACCTATCGTGGCAATCTCGCCTGGGATGGTGGACGCTGGCGCCACGAAATCCGCAACGGCCGCTCCGGCTGGTGGTGGGACGTTGGTGGCGTCTGGTATTATTATCCGGAGCGAATGGCTGGCCCGCCTGCCTACATCTCGGAGGATTATATTGACGACGTGCCGGTGGCCTATGCCCCGCCCGCGGTCGCCTATGCGCCGCCACCTCCGCCTCCGCCACCGGCTGATCCCGGCGCCAGCGCGCTTGGCGGCGCGATCGTCGGCGGCCTGCTGGGCGGCCTGATCTCGGGCAATGCAACAGGGGCTGCGGCGGGCGCGGTTCTCGGCGGCGCGACGGGTGCAATCGCCGGTGCCACTGCTGCATCCCAGCCCGGCTACTACTGGGCGCAGGGCACCTGCTATTACCGCTATCCGAACGGCCAATATGTGCAGGCCGATCCCCGCGCTTGCTACTGAGTTTTCCAAGCCGGATTGGAGCACGGAGGCGGGCCCAGGCTCGCCTCTTTTTTTGCACACCGGCGATTGCTTCAAATTAGCGCTGGCGATCGTCTTCGTGTCACGCAAGTCTCAAAGAAAAATCTCGGGATGATTCGCGGGGGCGTGGGACATGCTGGATGCGATCCAGATCAGCATGGCGTTATGGGCCATGATCGTTTGCGGCGGGATCAAACTCGCGCAGGTGCTGCCTTATCTGTTCTAGCGCAGGATCCACATTGCGCCGCTTGCTCGCGGTGAGACTCAGCGCCTCGCGCGTCAGGACACGAGCCAGCTGAAGAACGCGATCGTGGCCCAGACGAGGCCGCCGATCCAGGCCAGCATCACGATGGCGATGGTCACGAGATAGGCGATGCCGAGCAGATCGGACCTCTGTCGTTGCGTCGGGACGATCTCGGCTGCTGCTTTGTGCGTCATGACCTGAACTCCACCACGGAGCGTTGAAGCGCTGTTTAGCGGAGATGCCGGGTGCAGGCTGTGATGCAGTTCACAGATCCCTCGAACGAAGCCTATGCGACGAGGAAGTCACCCCGCAATCATACGGGCGAAATTGCCATGCGCTCGTCCAGATCGGCCGTCTAAAATCGGTCGCATGTGTACTAGGTACGACCCACAGCACGAAGCCGAGGCCGCAATGAAGCTGGCTGCGGCGTCTGAAGGTGCCGATCGGCAACGACTGATCCAGCTGGCCCTGGCATGGCATCAGCTCGCCCGCGATCCGCGCGAGGAGCAAGCGGACCCGCCGGATGCCGGGCGCATCCGCACCAGCTGGTAGGCCGTGCTCCATGAGAAAAACCCCGTGCTCGGGGAGCACGGGGTTCTTCAAAGCCGACCGGGGCTGGCAGGTCGGCACCACTCAAGTCGGCGATCCAACGCTCTGATCGCGCATTCGTTCCGTATCGATCCGGCTGAACCAGTCATTAACGAATGCTCGGCCTTCGATTTGCGATCGCGATTCGTGCTTTGCGAACGAAGCGGAGTCGGACCATGAACAAACAAAAGCCCCCGAAGGGGGCTCAGTGTTTCAGGCGGCTTCCGTCTTCGGTACGGCGTCGGCATTCACCGACAGTTTGACAACGTCGCCTTCGACAGCACCGACATATTTCGTGTCGATATAGTGATGATGGTCCTTGTGACCTTCCGGGCTGTCCTTGCGCGTCAGCTTGATGCGGTTGCCCTCGACGCGATCGACGGTGCCGACATGTGCGCCGTCCTTGCCGATGATCTTCATGTGCTCTCTGATGTCAGCCATGCGGTCCTCCTTGCATCGCTTCAACTGCGAAGGCGCGTGTTCGTTGCAACGGCGCGTTGGACCCAAGGCGCTTTCCACACGTTGACGCCCCGTCGGATCTGCCAAGAAGCGCATGGAGACCATTCGAGCCTATCTGGAGCGAAAGCACGAGGAACTCAGGCTGTTGAACGACTGCCTGAGAAACCGGCTTGATTTGGCGCGTCCGTGTTCCGTCGATGACGTCGTCAGATCCAAGTTCCAGATCACCGCGGCGCTGAGGGCGGAGCACGAATTGCATGAGTGGAAGGCGACGGAGACAGCGTGGTCGCATACGGCCGATCCCGCCAGCGGGCCGTTCGAGTTCAGTTACGACTACCAGAGGGCCGATCTCACGGTACGCGGTCCTTCGTTCTACGAGTTCGAGGGCGGCTCCGCGAGCACGGCGATCTACACAGCCTCAGGCATGGCCGCGATCTCCGCCGTGCTGCTCGCCTCCGCGCAGATCGTCGAGAAGGCCGATATCCTCGTGCTTCAGGGCTCCTACGGCGAGACGCTGGAGCTGATCCGGGGCTTCGTTCCTCATTTGCGGCTCGAGGCCTTGAAGCTGCCGCTGGGCGATGCGTTTGCACCAGTGAGTTCGCCGCGCATACTTCTGTTGGATTCCTGCTCCTTCGCCGGCGCCTTCGACGCGGCGCTGCGTTGTGACGGATCTACCCTCGATCTCCTCATTTTCGACACGACATGCTTCGCCGGCAGGTCAGGCCGCATCAGGCGTGTCCAGAGGTGGGCCCGACGATACGGAGTTCCGCTGGTGTTGGTGAGAAGCCACAACAAGCTCGATTCGCTCGGAGCGGAATATGGCCGGCTGGGCTCGGCCGTTTTCGTCCATGGGAATGAGCATCAGCCGCTGGCAGGGGGCGTTCAATGGACACGTCTCGCGTCGGAAACCCGAAACGCGGTGCGGCTGCTCGGTGGCGCGGCGTTGCCGGCCCACTTCCCGCCGTTCGCGGGTAGCGCGGCGTACTGGACCCTTACGAAGCGGCGCGTTGCGGCAATCCTACGCAACGGCCGCAGCACGGCCCGATATTTCGCCGCGAAGCTCCCGGCGCTCTCGGCCGATCTTCACTTCACCCACGGCCTGTATGTGACCCTGCGCGGAAAGCGCGCGCTCGACGAGGCGGCAGCGCGGCAGGCTGCCGAAGACATGAGCAGCGCATTGCGCCGGGAGGGCTTTCCCATCCGCCACGCCGGCAGCTTCGGCTTCGATTTCGCGGCGACCGAGTGGTTTCACGACGCGACCACGGATCAGTACAGCGTCCGGGTGGCTGTCCCGGATCTTCCCACCGAGCTTTGGAATGATTTGGCCGCGGCGATTGCCGCGTGGTGGCGGGGTCATCAGTCGGCGGGTGGTGAAGCATGAATTTTGTCGACGGCCCGGAAGGAGGGCGCATCAATCAGTCGACCGCCAGACAATGCTCCAGTTGCGGCTTCTCGTGGCCGCGGCGCGCCCAATCCTGAACGGCGAAGGCAAGGTGATGCTGGCCCATTGCGGAGCCAATGATCGAGGCCTGGGCCACCTTGACAGGCCTCGTGACCACATTGGTGTTCACCAAGCCTGCGTCGATTGCCAAATACGACATCGCAACGATCGCGACCGCAGATGCGATCGCCATTCTCGTCAACTCGGATTGCTGCATTAAGAAACCTATCGGGCGCATCTCGCCCGGCGCTTACATAGGGCTGATCGGCGCCGTTCAAAGGCCGGCGTATGGTTACCCACGCGTTCGTGAAGGGCGGCTGACTGTCAATGGACTGGCGATCCCGGCAGGACTCGAACCTGCAACCCGCGGAGTAGAAATCCGCTACTCTATCCAGTTGAGCTACGGGACCGTCTTGAGCCGGCCGGTTTGGGTGGCTGGCCGTTCATCTAGCATGCCAATATGAAAAATCTGGTGTTTCGCCAAGCCTGAACCGAACCGTTTTCCTCAATGCGGCGACAAAGCGGAACGGTGGGGTGTCAGGGTGCCGGGTTGAGCGGCAGTGGACTGGACGATGGATCACATCGCCGGGACCGCTGAATAGCTTCCGGGACACGGCCGCCGGTCGACTGGTCGGGTAGTGCTGCGCCATCAGGACGGCGTGCGCGGCGGTATCTTGATCGGTCTCCTCTGGGCTTGCCTTTCCATGTCCAATGCGACGATTTGCACCTTTGGTTCCATCGCCTTGAGTCCGTCACCTTTCCGCGCATTTCTTGCGACAAGCGGCGTTCGTCCGCGATTTCCGGGAGTCCATCCATGATCGGTCTTGTTCGCGCCGTCACAATCTGCGCCGCGCTGGCGCTCGGCCTTAACGCGGCGCAGGCCGCCGACAAGGCCTTCAAGCGCGACGATCTCGCCGATTCCGCAATCAAGCTCGAGGCGCAGATCAAGAGCGAGGCGGGGCCGGTCGCCAAGACCAACGCGACGCTGCGCACGGATGCTGACGCCGCCTTCAAGCGCAATGATTACCGCACCGGACTGTCGGTGCTCGGCCAGATTGCGGCCACGACTCCCGACGATGCTGGCAACTGGCTGCGGCTCGCCAAGGTGATCTTCCAGATCTGGCCGAAGAATTCGAGCGAGCAGACGTTCCTGCTGGAGCGCGCCTCGACCGCGGCCTACATCGCCTATCAGCGCGCCGGCAATCCGGGCGAGGAGGCGGACGCGCTCGCCGTGCTCGGCAAGTCGCTGGCGGAACGAAAACTGTGGCGGCCGGCGCTGGATTCGCTGCGGCTGTCGCTCGACCTGCGCGAGGTCGCCGACGTCCGCGGGCAATACGAGAAGATGCGCGACGAGCACGGCTTCCGGCTGCTCGACTATACCGTGGACTCGGACTCGGCGAGCCCGCGTGCCTGCTTCCAGTTCTCGGAGGAGCTCGCCAAGCGCACCGACTTCGCGCCGTTCCTGGCGCTGGCGGGGCAGGACAAGCCGGCGCTGTCGGCCGAGGGCAAGCAGCTCTGCGTCGACGGGCTGAAGCACGGCGAACGCTACAACATCAACCTCCGCGCCGGCTTGCCGTCCACGGTGAAGGAGGGCCTGCCGAAATCGGCGGAGTTCAACATCTATGTGCGCGACCGCAAACCTTTCGTGCGCTTCACCAGCCGCGCCTATGTCCTGCCGAGAACCGGCCAGCGCGGCATTCCCGTGGTCAGCGTCAACACGCCCGCGGTGAACATCAACGTCTTCCGGATCGGCGACCGCAACCTGATCAATACGGTGGTCGACAGCGATTTCCAGAAGACGCTGACCAAATATCAGCTCAGCGATCTCGGCGACGAGCGCGGTGTCAAGGTCTGGTCCGGCGAGCTCGCGACCGCGATGACGCTGAACCAGGACGTCACCACGGCATTCCCGGTCGACCAGGCGCTGGGCGAGCTCCAGCCCGGCGTCTACGTGATGACTGCCGCGGCCAAGGGCCCGGGCTCGGACGACGAATACCAGCTCGCCACGCAATGGTTCATCGTCTCCGACCTGGGTGTCAGCGCCTATTCCGGCAATGACGGCATCCACGTCTTCGTCAACTCACTGGCCTCGACCGACCCGGTCGGCAAGGCCGAGGTGCGGCTGGTTGCCCGCAACAACGAGATCCTGGCGACGCGCAAGACCGACGAATCCGGTCACGTGCTGTTCGAGGCCGGCCTTGCGCGCGGCGAGGGCGGCCTGTCGCCGGCGATGCTCACTGTCACCGGCGAGAAGGCCGACTATGCCTTCCTCAGCCTGAAGACCTCCGCCTTCGACCTCTCGGACCGTGGTGTTGCCGGCCGCGCGGTGCCTGTTGGTGCCGATGCGTTCGTCTATGCCGAGCGCGGCGTCTACCGTTCCAGCGAGACCGTCTATCTGACCGCGCTGTTGCGTGATGGCCAGGGCAATGCCGTCACCGGCGGGCCAATGACGCTGGTGGTCGAGCGCCCCGACGGCGTCGAATACCGCCGTGCGGTGTTGACCGACCAGGGCGCCGGCGGCCGTACGCTGGCCGTGCCGCTCAATTCGGCCGTCCCGACCGGGACGTGGCGGGTGCGCGCCTTCACAGACCCAAAGGGCTCCTCGGTCGGCGAGACCACGTTCATGGTCGAGGATTACGTGCCCGATCGGATCGAATTCGACTTGTCCGCCAAGGACAAGCTGATCAAAGCTAACGCTCCAGTGGAGCTGAAGGCCGACGGTCATTTCCTCTATGGCGCGCCGGCCTCGGGGCTTGCGCTCGAAGGCGACATGCTGGTCGCGCCCGCGGCTGAGCGGCCCGGCTTTGCCGGCTACCAGTTCGGCGTCGCTGACGAGGAGACCACCTCGAACGAGCGCACGCCGCTGGAGAACCTTCCCGAGGCCGATGCCAACGGCGTCGCCACCTTCCCGGTCACGCTGGACAAGCAGCCGGCCTCGACGCGGCCGCAGGAGGCGCAGATCTTCGTCCGTATGGTCGAGACCGGCGGCCGCGCCGTCGAGCGCAAGATCGTGCTGCCTGTCGCGCCCGCCACGGCGCAGATCGGGATCAAGCCGCTGTTCGGCGACAAGAACGTCGCCGAGGGCGACAAGGCCGAGTTCGACGTCGTGTTCGTCTCGCCGGAGGGCCAGAGGCTGCGCCGCGACGGCCTGCGCTACGAGCTCCTGAAGATGGAGTCGCGCTACCAGTGGTATCGCCAGAGCAATTATTGGGAGTACGAGCCGGTCAAGTCGACCTCGCGCGTCGCCGACGGTGACCTCACGATCGCCGCCGACAAGCCGACGCGGATCTCGCTTACGCCCCAGCCCGGCCGCTACAGGCTCGATGTGAAATCGAACGATGCGGACGGCCCGGTGACCTCGGTGCAGTTCGACGTCGGCTGGTACTCCGACGGCAGCGCCGACACGCCGGACCTGCTGGAGACCTCGATCGACAAGCCGCAATACGCCTCCGGCGACACCATGACGGTGTCGGTCAATGTCCGCAGCGCCGGCAAGCTGACCATCAACGTGCTCGGCGACCGCCTGCTGACGACGCAGACCATCGATGTCAAGGAAGGCACCGCGCAGGTGAAGCTCCCGGTCGGCAAGGACTGGGGGACCGGCGCCTACGTCGTGGCGACGTTGCGGCGTCCGCTCGATGCGGCCGCCCAGCGCATGCCGGGCCGGGCGATCGGGCTGAAATGGTTCGGTATCGACAAGCAGACCCGCACGTTACAGGTGAAGTTGGCGCCGCCTTCGATGATCCGGCCGAACTCCACGCTGAAGATCCCGGTCAAGCTTGACGGGCTCAATCAGGGCGAGGACGCCAAAATCGTCATCGCCGCGGTCGATGTCGGCATCCTCAACCTCACCAATTACAAGCCGCCGGCTCCGGACGATTACTATCTCGGCCAGCGCCGCCTGACCGCCGAGATCCGCGATCTCTACGGCCAGCTGATCGATGGCATGTCGGGCACACGTGGCCAGATCAAGTCCGGCGGCGACGCCGGTGCGGCAGAGCTGCAGGGCTCACCGCCCTCCCAAAAGCCGCTGGCGCTCTATTTGGGCATCGTCACCGTCGCTGCTGACGGCACCGCGGAAGTGAGCTTCGACATTCCGGAGTTCGCCGGCACTGCGCGCGTAATGGCGGTGGCATGGACCGCGACCAAGCTCGGCCGCGCCAATACTGATGTCGTGATCCGTGACCCCGTCGTGCTGACCACGACGCTGCCGCGCTTCCTGCTCAATGGCGACCACGGCACGGTCAATCTCGAGATCGACAATGTCGAAGGCCAGGCCGGCGACTACGTCATCAACGTGAAGACCGGCGGCCCGGTGAAGATGACCGGCAATCCCGCCACCACGGTCAGGCTCGCCGCCAAGCAGCGCAATTCGTTCTCGCTCGCGCTCGATGCGACCGCGGCGGGGCAGGCAACGCTCGACGTCGACATCAAGGGGCCGAATGGCCTGGCGCTGGCGCGGCACTACGCGTTCGACGTCAAGGCGGCGACGCAGGTGCTGGCACGGCGTTCGATCCGGACCCTGGCGAAGGGCGAAAGCCTGACGCTGACCTCGGACATGTTCTCCGACCTCGTGCCGGGAACCGGCAGCGTCTCGGTCTCTGCCAGCCTGTCGACTGCGCTCGATGCGGCGACGATCCTCAAAGCGCTCGATCGTTATCCCTATGGCTGCTCGGAGCAGATCACGAGCCGGGCCATGCCGCTGCTCTACGTCAACGAGCTCGCGGCCGGCGCGCATCTCGCCATGGACACCGAGGTTGACCAGCGCATCCGCGACGCCATCGAACGTCTGTTGGCGCGTCAGGGCTCGAACGGCTCGTTCGGCCTGTGGGCGGCCGGCGGCGACGATGCCTGGCTCGATGCTTACGTGACGGACTTCCTCACCCGCGCTCGCGAGAAGGGTTTTGCTGTACCGGACGTGCTGTTCAAGAACGCGCTCGACCGTATCCGCAACTCCGTCGTCAACGCCAACGAGCCGGAGAAGGATGGCGGCCGCGATCTCGCCTACGGCCTCTACGTGCTCGCTCGCAATGGCGCAGCGCCGATCGGCGACCTCCGCTATCTCGCCGATACCAAGCTGAACAACCTCGCGACCCCGATCGCGAAGTCGCAGCTTGCGGCGGCGCTCGCTCTGGTCGGCGACCGCAACCGCGCCGAACGGGTCTATGGCGCCGCGCTCGACAGCCTCGCGCCAAAGCCCGTGCTCGAGTTCGGCCGCACCGACTACGGCTCGCAGCTGCGCGATGCCGCAGCTTTGGTATCGCTCGCCAGCGAAGGCAACGCGCCGAAGGCGACGCTGACCCAGGCAGTGTCGCGGGTCGAGACCGCCCGTGGCCTCACGCCCTACACCTCTACGCAGGAGAATGCGTGGCTGGTGCTGGCGGCGCGGGCGCTGGCCAAGGAGAACCTGTCGATCGAGGTCGACGGCCAGCCGGTCAAGACTGCGCTCTATCGCAGCTACAAGGCGGACACGCTGAGCGGCAAGCCGCTGAAGATCACTAACATCGGCGACGCACCGGTGCAGGCGGTGGTCTCTGTGTCGGGCTCGCCAGTGACGCCGGAGCCGGCGGCGTCCAACGGCTTCAAGATCGAGCGCAGCTATTACACGCTCGACGGCAAGCCCGCCGATATCAGCAAGGTCAAGCAGAACCAGCGCTTCGCGGTGGTGCTGAAGATCACCGAGGCCAAGCCCGAATACGGTCACATCATGGTGTCCGACTATCTGCCGGCGGGTCTGGAGATCGACAACCCGAAGCTGGTGTCCTCCGGCGACAGCGGCACGCTGGACTGGATCGAGGACGGCGAGGAGCCCGAATACACCGAGTTCCGCGATGACCGCTTCACTGCGGCGGTGGACCGGGCCTCGGATTCCAAGTCGGTCTTCACCGTCGCCTACGTCGTCCGCGCGGTCTCGCCCGGCAAATATGTGCTGCCGCAGGCCTATGTCGAGGACATGTATAATCCCTCGCGCTATGGTCGCACCGGCACGGGTACCGTCGAGGTGCGGGCGGCGAAGTGAGTGGTGGGATGAGCGAGGTTGCGCCTCACACACAGTCGTCATGCCCGGGCTTGTCCCGGGCATCCACGAACACTGGTGCTGCGCGCCAGAACGTGGATGGCCGGGACAAGCCCGGCCATGACGGAGCTATGGGTAGGGGCCTTCGCCTCCTCTCAGGCGCCGCCTTCACCCTCATCCTCGCCGTCATCGGCTTCGTCGCCTGGGTCTATTCCCTCGGCCCGCTCCCGCTCGACGAAGCGCGCCAGGTCTCCACCACCATCGTCGACCGCAACGGCAAGCTGCTGCGCGCCTATGCGATGGCTGATGGACGCTGGCGGTTGCCGGTCGATGCCAGGACCAACGTCGATCCGACCTATCTCAAGCTGCTGTTCGCCTATGAGGACCAGCGCTTTTACGCCCATGACGGCATCGATCCGCTGGCGCTGGGACGCGCGGCGTTGCAGCTCGGAACGCGCGGCCACATCGTCTCGGGCGGCTCGACCATCACCATGCAGCTTGCGCGGCTGATGGAGCCGCGGCGGCAGCGGTCGCTCTACGCAAAACTGCGGCAGATCGTGCGTGCCATCGAGATCGAGCGCAGCATGAGCAAGGAGCAGATCCTCGATCTCTATCTGGCGCTCGCGCCCTATGGCGGCAATCTCGAAGGCATCCGCGCGGCGTCCATCGCCTATCTCGGTAAAGAGCCGAAGCGTCTGTCGCTGGCGGAGGCCGCGATGCTGGTCGCACTGCCGCAATCGCCGGAGACGCGCCGGCTCGATCGCTACCCCGAGGCGGCGCGCAAGGCGCGCGATCGCGTGCTCGACCGCATGGTCGAGGAGCACGTCGTCAGTGCCGACGACGCCAGGCAGGCCAAGGCGGTGCCCGTGCCGAAACTGCGCAAGCCGATGCCGATCCTGGCGCCGCATGCCTCCGACACTGCGCTTTCGACGGTCAAGGACACGCCTGTCATCAAGTTGACGCTCGATGCGAACTTGCAGAAGGTGCTGGAGCCGCTGGCGCGCGACCGCGCCATTGCACTTGGGCCGAACATTTCGGTCGGCATCATCGTGGTCGATAATGAGAGCGGCGACGTGCTCGCCCGCGTCGGCTCGGCCGACTATTTCGACGAGAGCCGGGCAGGGCAGGTCGACATGACCCGCGCCGTCCGCTCGCCGGGCTCGACGTTGAAACCCTTCATCTACGGGCTCGCCTTCGAGGACGGTTTTGTTCATCCCGACAGCTTGATCGACGACCGTCCGGTCCGCTTCGGCTCCTACGCGCCGGAAAATTTCGACATGACGTTCCAGGGCACGGTGCCGGTGAGGAAGGCGCTGCAGCTGTCGCTGAACGTTCCCGCCATCGTCCTGCTTGATCGTGTCGGCTCGAGCCGGCTGGCCTCGCGGCTGCGGCAGGCCGGCGGCAATCTGGTTCTGCCCAAGGACGAAGCGCCCGGACTTGCCATGGGCCTTGGCGGCGTCGGCGTCACGCTCCAGGATCTCGCCCAGCTCTATGCGGGCTTCGCCCGTCTCGGCACCACCAAGCCACTGCGTGAGATCATTGCTGACAAGGACGATCGCGAGCCGCTCCGGCTGCTGGATCAGGTCGCGGCTTGGCAAGTCGGCAACGTGCTGTTGGGCACGCCGCCGCCGGAGAACGCCGCCCACAACCGGATCGCGTTCAAGACCGGGACCTCTTACGGCTATCGCGACGCCTGGTCGGTCGGCTTCGACGGCCGCATGACCATCGGCGTCTGGGTCGGCCGTCCGGACGGCGCGCCGGTTCCCGGGCTAATCGGACGTGTCGCCGCCGCGCCCATCCTGTTCGATGCCTTTGCCCGGAGCGGCAAGACGCTCGCGCCGTTGCCGAAGGCTCCCCGGGGAACCCTGGTGGCCGGCAATGCCAAGCTGCCGCTGCCCCTAAAGCGGTTCCGCCCGGTTGGGGAACTGGTGCGCACCGGGGGTGAGCAGGCGCTGCACATTCAATTTCCGCTCAACGGCTCGCGGATCGACGTCGATCGATCGGGTGGCCGGGAGAGCGCAGCCATGCCGGTCAAGGTCGCCGGCGGCGTGCTGCCCATGACCGTCATGGTTAACGGCACCGCGCTTGGCGAGATCGACGGCCCCCGCCAGCGGCTGATCGATCCGCCCGGTCCGGGCTTTGCCCGGCTCACCGTGATCGACGCCACGGGCGCCGCGGACACAGTCGTCATTCGAATTCAATGACCCTGCCTTAAGCGGTTGTGGCGATGGCGGTTTCAGCGTAAGCGGAACCAATGGCCGAGACCTACCCAAGCCCCCGTTTTGGCGCCCCCCGCGAGTCGAAATCGCCCGCAAATCCGGGCAATGGGCTCGTGCGCATGCTCGACATCGTCACGGCCAGTCATGCGCGGGCGGTCGGCTTCCTGGTGCTCTGCGCGCTGCTGCTGTTCCTGCCCGGCTTCTTCACCATTCCGCCGATCGATCGCGATGAAGCGCGCTTCGCCCAGGCCACCAAGCAGATGGTCGAGAGTGGCGACTATGTCGATATCCGCTTTCAGGAGGACGTCCGCTACAAGAAGCCGGTCGGCATCTACTGGTTGCAATCGGCGACCGTCGAAGCCGCGTCGATGCTCAAGCTGCCGAAGGCCGACTTGCGCATATGGGTCTACCGGCTGCCGTCGCTGATGGGCGCGGTCGGCGCCGTGCTCATGACCTATTGGGCCGCGCTTGGCTTCGTCACGCGCCGTGCCGCGGTACTTGCGGCGCTGATGATGTGCGCGTCCGTGCTGCTCGGCGTCGAGGCGCGGCTGGCGAAGACCGACGCCATGCTGCTGCTCTGCGTCGTCGCCGCGATGGGGGCGATGGCGCGGGCCTATTTGTCCTGGCAGCGCGCCGAGGACGAGACGCATCCGCCCTGGAGCTGGCCTGCGATCTTCTGGACCGCGCTCGCGGTCGGCATCCTGATCAAGGGCCCGCTGATCCTGATGTTCGCGGGCCTGACCATCGTCGCGCTTGCGATCCAGGACCGCGATGCCTCCTGGCTCTGGAAGCTGCGCCCGCTCTGGGGCCTGATGTGGATGCTGGTGCTGGTGCTGCCCTGGTTTGTCGCAATCTTCTGGCGCGCGGGCGAAACCTTCTTCGCCGATTCCGTCGGCGGCGACATGCTGAGCAAGCTAGGGGCCCAGGAATCCCACGGCGCGCCGCCCGGGCTCTACCTTGCGCTGTTCTGGATCACCTTCTGGCCGGGCGCACCGCTCGCCGCGATGGCGGCACCCGCGGTGTGGCGCGCGAGGCGAGAGCCCGGCGCACAGTTTCTGCTGGCTTGGTTGATGCCGTCCTGGATCGTGTTCGAGGCCGTGCTGACCAAGCTGCCGCATTACGTGCTGCCGCTCTATCCGGCGATCGCGATCCTCACCGCCGGCGCCCTCGAGCGGCGCGTGCTGTCGCGCTCCTGGCTGATGCGCGGTTCGGCCTGGTGGTTCGCGATTCCCGCAGCCGCCTCGATCGTCGCGGTGGTCGGCGCGGTGGTGCTGACGCGGCAGCCGGCCTTCGTGGCCTGGCCGTTCATCGCGGCCGCGCTGATCTTCGGCCTGTTCGCCTGGTGGCTCTATGACAACAATCGCGCCGAGCGCTCGCTGCTCAACGCGCTGGTCGCAGCCCTGATGCTAGCGGTGACGGTCTACGGCATCGTGCTGCCGTCACTGACGCCGCTGTTTCCGAGCATCGAGATCGCGCGCGCGCTTCGCAACGTCACCTGCGTCGGACCGAAGGCGGCTGCGGCTGGTTATCACGAGCCTAGCCTCGTCTTTCTGGTGGGCACTCGGACCTTGCTGACCGACGGGTCGGGCGCAGCGGATTTCCTGCGGCAGGGAAGCTGCCGCTTCGCGCTGATCGAGCAACGCTCCGAGCGCAGCTTCGTGCAGCGCGCCGAGGCGATCGGGCTGCGCTACAAGGTCGGCGCCCGTATCGACGGCTATAATTTCTCGCAAGGGCGCGCGATCTCGATCTCGATCTTCCGCTCGGAAGGCACCGAATAGGATGGGTGCCCCGACCGACATTGCGCCGCGTGGCGGCTATCCCGCGCAGTTGCTTGCCGTGTCCTGGGGCGCCCTGGTGCAGCTCGTGCGGTCGCCATCACATTCGCGCCGGGCCGAGGCCGCCCGAAGGCTGGCACGGCACTCGCTCTGGCTTAGCGCAGCGGGCGCAGCGCTGGTCATCGTGCTGATGGTCGGGTTCGATCAGACCGAGATCCTGCTGATGCCGCCGCGCGGCACACCCAGCCTATGGCCGATCCGCATCCTCACCGATTTCGGCAAGGACGAGTATGTGCTCTCGGTGCTGGGGGCTGCGCTGGTGGCGCTGGCTTTTGTCGCGGCCGGGCTGCACGGAAGCCGCCGCGCGCTGCTGCTCGGCTTCGGCACGCGGTTGCAATTCATGTTCCTGTCGGTTGCCGTGTCAGCCTTCGTCGCTGAGATCCTGAAATATCTCATCGGCCGCGGACGTCCGTTCGTCGGCGGCCAGGCCAATCCATTCAACTTCATCCCGTTCGAAGGGACGGGGGCTTATGCCAGCCTGCCGTCAGGCCATGCCGTGGCAGCGTTCGCCCTGGCGTTTGCCGTGTCGGCATTGTGGCCGCGCCTGCGCCTGTTCATGTTCACTTACGCAATCGTGATCCTGCTGACGCGCCTGGTGCTGCTCGCGCATCACCCAAGCGATGTCGTGGCCGGCGCCCTGGTCGGCATGGTTGGCGCCATGGCCGTCCGTTACTGGTTTGCGGCCCGAAGGCTCGGCTTTGCCATCCGCGCCGACGGCACCATCGTGCCGCTTTCAGGGACGGTTTCGGACCGCCTCAAAAAGGTTGCCCGCGGGGCATCCGCCCCATAAAAGCGGCTGCCTGCCGGGACGCCGGTTCCCTAGGCCAGGTCAATTCCAACCACGAGCCTCGATTTGTCGACGTCCCAGCCTTCGGTTTCCATCGTCGTTCCCGTGCGCAACGAAGCCGACAACATCGCGCCCTTGATCGAGGAGATCACGGCGGTGCTCGATGGCCGCTGGGCCTATGAGATCATCTACGTCAACGACGGCTCGACCGATGCGACCGGTGAGCGGCTTGCCGCCATCATGAAGCAGCGGAGCAATCTGCGTCAGCTCCGCCATGCGAGGTCGGGCGGCCAATCCGCGGCCGTGCGCAGCGGCGTGCGCGCGGCACGCGGGGCGATCGTGGCGACGCTCGACGGCGACGGCCAGAACAATCCGGCCTTCCTGCCCAACCTGATCGCGGCGGTCGAGAAGGGGGCAGGGCGCGTCGGTCTCGCCGCCGGCCAGCGCGTCGGGCGCAAGGACACCGGCTTCAAGAAATTCCAGTCGCGCGTGGCGAACGGCGTTCGCAATGCCATCCTGAAGGACGGCACGCGCGACACCGGCTGCGGACTGAAGGCGTTCCGGCGCGACGTCTTCCTGATGCTGCCTTATTTCGACGGGCTGCATCGTTTCCTGCCGGCGCTGGTCCGCCGCGAAGGCTACGACATTGCCTATGTTGACGTGATCGACCGGCCGCGACATTCAGGCGTATCGAACTACGGCTTCTTCGACCGGCTGTGGATCGGCATCATGGATCTCGCCGGCGTGTGGTGGCTGATCCGCCGCAAGAAGCCGACGCCTGAGGTGACCGAGGTGAATGCATGATCATCCAATACGGTCAGGCGCTGAGCAATTATCTCTACGACGTCTTCGTCGCCAAGTTCGACTTCTGGCTGGCGTTCGGCCTCGTCGCGCAGCTGTTCTTCACCGCGCGCTTCCTGGTGCAATGGATCGCGAGCGAGCGCGCCGGCAACAGCGTGGTGCCGATGGCGTTCTGGTTCTGCTCGATGGGCGGCGGGCTGATGACGCTGGTCTACGGCGTCGTGAAGCGCGAGCCCGTGATCATCCTCGGACAGTCGCTCGCGACCGTCATCTACATCAGAAACATCATGCTGATCTGGAAGAACCGCGGCACTGCCTCGAAGACGCTGGACCGCTGATCCAAGATGTTATCGCGGCAGCGCCGAGGCCGCGCCTGACGCGGGCAGGGCGGCCGTCTCCGCCTCGGTTCTGCGATAGGGCTCCCCGGCCGCATCCAGCACGGGATAGGCGACCGAGCAGATATGCGAGTGGATGCGGCGCAGGTCGCGCAGCACGTCGAGATGCAGCGACGTGGTTTCGATGGTTTCGGGGCGGCCCTCGCGCAGGCGATCGAGATGGCGCTCGACCGCGGCAAGCTCGGTGTTGCGCAGCGCCGTCTTCTCCACCAGCAGCTTGCGCGCCTCGTTGGCGTCACCCGACATGAAGACGCCAAAGGCGATGCGCAGCGAATCCATCGTGCGCTTGTGGAAAGCGGCGAGCTCCTCGGCCCCTTCCGCCGAGAAATGAAAGCGCCGCTTGATCTTCTTGGTGGCGAGCTCGCTCAGGCTCTTGTCGATGATGTCGCCGATATGTTCGAGGTTGATGGCGAAGGAGATGATCTCCATCGCACGCCGTCCTTCGCTCTCGTCGAGGCTGCCGCGCATCAATTTCGTCACGTAGAGCTTGATGGCCTCGTCGAGACCGTCGACGAGGTTGTCGGTCTTCGAGACCTGGTCGACCAGCGCGCGGTCGCCGGTCATCATCGCGGCCATCACCTTGCGCAGCATGACCTCGACGAGATCGCCCATGCGCAAGGTCTCGCGGGCGGCGTCGGCGAGCGCCAGTGACGGCGTCTCCAGCGCGGTCTCGTCGAGATAGCGCGAGCGGGTCGGATCGGCCTCCTTGACGCGATCAGGCAGCAGCCGGGTCAGCAGGCGCGACATGGTGTCGAGCAGTCCGATGAAGAGCACGGCCGTGCCGACATTGAAGACGATGTGGAAAGCCGCCGTCATCTTGGCGAGATCGGGCTGCCAGGCGTGCATGTGCTCCGCGATCGCGCCCAGGAAGGGCAGGACGAGCGCAATCCCGACCACGCGGTTGACGAGATTGCCGACCGGCAGGCGATAGCTCGCGGGATCGTCGCGCCTGGCGCCCTCGAACAAGGGATTGATGGCGCTGCCGAGATTGGCCCCGAGCACCAGTGCGAGGGCCGCATAGGGCGTGACGAACTGCGCATAGGCCAGCGACATGATCAGCAATACGCTGGCAACACTCGAATGCACCGCCCAGGTGACGAGGGCGGCGATCACGATGCACAGGATGGGATCGCCCGTGATCGCCGACATCACGACGCGGACGCCGGGTGCGTTCTCCGCCGGCGCCAGCGTGTCGAGCAGGATGTGCAGCGAAAGCAGCATCAGGCCGAGGCCGATGCAGACGCGGCCGATGTCCTTGATCCGCGAGCGCGGGCCGGCGCGGAAGGCGACAAGGCCGAGCACGAACAGCACCGGCGCGACGGCGGCGATGTTGAACGACAGCACCTGGACGATCAGCGTCGTGCCGACATTGGCCCCGAGCATGATGGCGAGCGCGGCGGCGAGGCTGACGAGACCCTCGGCCGCGAACGAGGAGGTGATCAGCGCCGTCGCCGTGCTGCTCTGGAGCAGCGCGGTGAGCCCGAGGCCGGCGGCGAAGGCGCTGGCGCGGTTGCTGAGTGCCTTTCCGAGCAGGCGCCGCAGGTCGGGGCCGAAGGCGCGCAAGATCCCGCTGTGGACCATGTGCAAGCCCCACAACAACAGCGCAACGCCGCCCATGAGATCGAGCAGAACCAACGTTCCCATGCTCCGGGTCCGGATTGGAGTCGATTAGGCTAGCGCCAAATGCTTGAGGATCAAACCATTTGTTGGCGCATCGGCGTTAACGTTTACGGCGTGTGCACGTTCCCGCGGCGTGCGATGCCGTGTCCTCGCGCACGATGCCCTGTGAGCAGGCTCACATTGCCGCCTTCAGGGCAGCGAAGCCGCGATCGAGATCGGCTTTGAGATCGTCGGTGCTTTCGAGGCCGATGTGGAGTCGCAGGGTCGGGCCGCCGGGCGCCCACTTGGTCGCGGTGCGATAGGCATCGCAATCGAAGGGAATTGCGAGGCTCTCGAAACCGCCCCAGGAAAAACCCATGCCGAACAGCTTGAGCGTGTTGAGCATGGTGTCGACGGCTTTCTGCGGCGCCGGCTTCAGCACGATGCTGAACAGGCCCGAGGCGCCGGTGAAGTCGCGCTTCCAAATCGCGTGACCGGGATCGGTCTCCAAGCCCGGATGCAGCACGCGCGCGACCTCGGGACGGTCTGCGAGCCAGCGCGCGATGTCGAGCCCGGAGCGGTGATGCTGCGCCAGCCGCACCGACAGCGTGCGCAGGCCGCGCAGCGCCAGGAAGACGTCATCGGGACCGGCGCAGACGCCGAGCAGGCGGATGCCTTCGGCAATCTGCGGCCAAGCCTTGGCGTTGGCCGAAATGGTGCCGAACATGATGTCGGAATGACCGCCGATATATTTGGTGGCGGCCTGCATGCTGATGTCGACGCCCTGTTCGAGCGAGCGGTGATAGAGCGGGGTTGCCCAGGTGTTATCGTCGATGACGAGCGCGCCGCGCGCATGCGCGACCTCGGCGATGGCGCGGATGTCAGGCATCTCGAAGGATTGCGAGCCCGGCGCCTCCACCAGAACGGCACGGGTGTTGGGCTTGAACAGCTTGTCGATGCCGGCGCCGATCAGCGGATCAAAATAGCTGGTCTCGACGCCATAGCGGGTCAGCATGCCGTTGCAGAAATTGCGCGAAGGCCGATAGACGTTGTCGACGACCAGAATATGGTCGCCAGCCTTCAGCACCGAGAGCAGGGTGGTGGAGATCGCCGACAGGCCTGACGGCACGATGCCGACGCCGGCGCATTGCGGCCCCTCCAGCGCCATCAGCGTATCCTGGAACGCCTTGGTCGTCGGGGTGCCGTGGCGGCCATAGGTGAACTCGCCGCGATGGGCGTGCAGGTCCTCGGCGGTCGGATAGAGCACAGTCGAGCCGTGGAATACCGGCGGATTGACGAACCCCTTCTGCGCCTTGGTGTCGCGGCCGGAGGTGACCAGCCGGGTCTCGGCGTGCTGCTCTTGGGGGTGCGAGGAATCCATGCGTCTGCTTTCAAAACCGCGTTTCCACCGGACGCATCGCGCCCGCGGGCCGGCCGAAAGGCCGCTGTCGTTAATAACAGAATACAGAAGAGTCCCGTCAACCCCTTGACCCGGCTCGCCAGTCGTTCTGTGATGCGCAGGTGCTATTCAGTCGCCGCATGTTGAGGGGCCTGCCGCGACCTTCGATCCATCGCCTGACCGGACTTTGCGTCACAGCCAAAAATGGCGGGCGCCAGCGGCGGGGATGAAGGTATGGCCTCCCGAGATCGGCGAGTGTTCGGCAACGTTTTCCAGCATGACTCTTGCCAGGCTCCCGCCTGGCAGAGACGATCCTGAGACAACATTCCTGACCTTGAGACGACCTTGAAAGGCCCAAAGCCCATGAAACGCGTAACCCTGGCTCTCACTCTTGCTCTCGCCGCCGGCCTCGCCGCCCAAGCCGCCGACGCGCAAACGCTCAAGACCGTCAAGGACCGGGGCATGCTGTCCTGCGGCGTCAGCCAGGGCCTGCCGGGCTTCTCATCGCCCGACGACAAGGGCAATTGGACCGGCATCGACGTCGACGTCTGCCGCGCCATTGCCGGCGCGATCTTCAACGATCCGACCAAGGTCAAGTTCGTACCGCTGTCCGCCAAGGACCGCTTCACGGCGCTGCAATCCGGCGAGATCGACGTGCTCTCGCGCAACACCACCTGGACCATCTCGCGCGACACCTCGCTCGGCGCCAATTTTACCGGCGTGACCTACTATGACGGGCAGGGCTTCATGGTGAAGAAGTCGCTCAAGGTGAACTCGGCGCTTGAGCTCAACAGCGCATCTGTCTGCGTGCAGACAGGCACCACCACCGAGCAAAATCTCGCCGACTACTTCAAGGCCAACAACATGAAGTACGAGGTCATCGCATTCGCCACCAACGACGAAACCGTCAAGGCCTACGAAGCCGGGCGCTGCGACGTCTTCACCACCGACCAGTCCGGCCTGTACGCCAATCGCCTCAAGCTCGCCAATCCCAACGACCACATGGTGCTCCCGGAAATCATCTCGAAGGAGCCGCTCGGCCCGATGGTGCGCCACGGCGACGACCAGTGGTTCGACATCGTGAAATGGACGCTGTTTGCGATGATCACCGCTGAAGAGCTCGGCGTGACCTCGAAGAACGTCGACGAGAAGGCGAAACTGGAAAACCCGGAGTTGAAGCGCGTGCTCGGCAGCGACGGCAATTTCGGCGAACAGCTCGGTCTGACCAAGGATTGGGTGGTGCGGATCGTGAAGGCGGTCGGCAATTACGGCGAAGCGTTCGATCGCAACGTCGGCGCCGGCTCGCCGCTCGCCATCAATCGCGGTCTCAACAATCTCTGGAACAAGGGCGGTCTTCAGTACGCGCCGCCGATCCGCTGATCACCCCTGATCGGCCGGCAGCGGCATGAGCACCGAGGCCCGAAAACCGCCGCTCCAGATCGCGCTGAAGATCCGGCGCGCGCTGGGCGGCAAGGCAGGCTGGAACGGCGTTGCCGTCCAGTTTGCCTTCGCGGCGATCCTCGGCTGGATCGGCTACGAGATCGTCTCCAATGCTCGCGCCAATCTCGAAAACCAGCACATCGCCGCCGGCTTCGGCTTTCTCAGGAACAATGCCGGCTTCGACGTCAACCAGACCTTGATCTCCTATACCGGCTCGGACACGTTCCTGCGCGTGTTCGTGGTCGGGCTGTTGAACACGCTCGTGGTCTCTGTGGTGGGCATTGTCTTCGCCACCGTGATCGGCTTCATCGTCGCGCTGTGCCGGCTGTCGCCCAATTGGCTGCTGTCGCGCGTCGGCGAGATCTATGTCGAGGTCATCCGTAACCTGCCGCTGCTGTTCCAGATCCTGTTCTGGTACCTTGCGGTGCTGGCGGCACTGCCCAATCCGCGGCAGAGCATTTCGCTGCTGGGCATTGCCTTTCTCAGCAATCGCGGCCTCGTCGTCCCCAGTCCGATCGGCCAGAGCGGCCTCGAGCCGTTCCTGGCGATGCTGGCGCTCGGCATCGTCGCGTCGTTGCTGCTGCGCTTCCATGCGCGGCGCGCGCTGTTTCAGCAAGGGCGGATGATCCGGATCTGGCCCTATGTGCTGGGGGCGCTGTTCGGATTGCCGCTCGCCACCGTGCTGGTGTTTGGTCTGCCCTTCAGCTTCGAGCTGCCGCAGCTTAGGGGGTTCAACTTCGCCGGCGGCTCACGCATCATCCCGGAATTCGTGGCGCTGACGGTGGCGCTGTCGACCTATACCGCCGCCTTCATTGCCGAGATCGTGCGCGCCGGCATTCTGTCCGTTCACAAGGGGCAGATGGAGGCGGGATCCTCGCTCGGTCTCAGCCGTGGCGCCACGCTCCGCCTGATCGTCGTGCCGCAGGCCATGCGCGTCATCGTACCGCCGCTGACCAACCAGTACCTCAATCTCACCAAGAACTCCTCGCTTGCGGTCGCGATCGGCTATCCTGACCTGGTGTCGGTGTTCGCCGGCACGTCGCTGAGCCAGACCGGGCAGGCGATCGAGATCATCGCCATGACGATGGGCATCTATCTCCTGATCTCACTCCTCACCAGCGCCGTCATGAGCGTTTACGGTTGGCGCGTCAGCCGGAGTCTGGGCGCATGAGCGATGTCATCTCGTCCAGCTTCGTCCGCAGGGACCTGCTCGCCGAGCGTCCCGCGCCGGTGAAGACCACGGGCTTCATCGGGCTGATGCGCACGCGCCTGTTCAACTCGCCGACAAACATCCTGCTGACGATCCTGGGCGCCTTGCTGCTCTGGTTCACCATCGTTCCCTCCGTCAAGTTCCTGATGGTCGATGCGGTCTGGAGCGGTCAGGACCGCACCGCCTGCCTCGCCGAGAACGCCGGCTTTGCGGTCGGCGCCTGCTGGCCCTACATTCAGGCGAAGCTCCCGCAACTGATCTACGGCTTCTATCCCGAGGCCGAGCGCTGGCGGGTGAATCTGACGCTGTTGCTCGCAGCCGTCCTGCTGTTGCCGCTGCTCGTTCCGCGGCTGCCGGCGAAGAGCCTGAATGCCGGCCTGTTCTTCGCCGCTTTTCCGGTGGTCGCATTCTTCCTGCTGCACGGCGGCGGCATCAAAGGCTTCGGCCTGAGCTGGACGGCCGGCCTGCTGCAACTGTTCGACGAAAGCATCGTCGGTGCCGGGCAGGCGCTGCTCAGCCTGGGCAAGACGTCCGCCATCGCTCCGCTGCTGTGGGTCGTCGGAAGCCTCGTCGTGCTGCTCGGCACAGCGATCCAATGGCTGATCTTTCCGCTCACCTGGCTGCGCGATTATATTCAGGGCATGGGGCAGCCGGTCTGGGCTGATTTCGCCATCACGGCCGCGATTGTCTGCCTGATCGCCTTCGTTCTTGGCGGTGGCGTTCGCACCGGCGGCCGGGCTCTGGCATCGAGCATCGCCACCTTCATCGGCATCGCGATCGTTATCAAGCTGATGGGCCTCGACCACGGGGGATTGCCGGTCGTGGCAACCAATCTCTGGGGCGGCCTTTTGGTGACACTGGTCGTCTCCGTCACCGGCATCGTCACCTCGCTGCCGATTGGCATTGCGCTGGCGCTCGGCCGCCGCTCCACCATTCCCTTGATCCGGATCTTCTCGATCGCCTTCATCGAGTTCTGGCGCGGCGTGCCGCTGATCACCGTGCTGTTCTTCGCGACCTATATGCTGCCCCTTTTCCTGCCCGGCAATTTCACCGTCGACGGTCTGGTCCGTGCGCTGATCGGCATTGCGCTGTTCACGGGCGCCTATCAGGCCGAGAACGTCCGCGGTGGGCTCGCTGCGATCCCGCGCGGCCAAGGCGAGGCGGCGGCCGCCCTCGGATTGTCCTGGTGGAAGACGACGTCGCTGATCGTGCTGCCGCAGGCGCTGCGTCACGTCATTCCGAACCTCGTCAACAGCTTCATCTCGCTGTTCAAGGACACCTCGCTGGTTTCGATCGTGGCGCTGTTCGACCTCCTGGGCTCGCTGCGCGCCTCGTTCTCGGATCCGAAATGGTCGACGCCGTCGACCGCGTTCACCGGTTTCGCCTTCGCCGGGATCATCTATTTCATCTTCTGCTTTGGAATGTCGCGCTACTCGCTATTCGTCGAGCACCGTCTCAACGCCCACCGCCGCAACTGATCGAGGCCACCATGTCCGACCCCATCGTCAAGATTTCCGGCCTGAACAAATGGTATGGCGAATTCCACGTCCTGCGCGACATCGACCTCGAGGTCCAGAAGGGCGAGCGCATCGTGATCTGCGGGCCGTCGGGCTCCGGCAAGTCCACGCTGATCCGCTGCATCAATGCGCTGGAGGAATTCCAGGAGGGCGAGATCGTCGTCGACGGCATCGAGCTCGGTCCCAACCTCAAGCACGTCGATGCCGTGCGCCGCGAAGTCGGCATGGTGTTCCAGAGCTTCAATCTGTTCCCGCATCTGACTGTGCTCGACAATTGCACGTTGGCGCCGATCTGGGTCCGCAACATTCCCAAGAGGGATGCCGAGGCGACCGCGATGAAGTTCCTGGAGCGGGTCAAGATCCCGCACCAGGCCAACAAGTTTCCGGGGCAGATGTCCGGCGGCCAGCAGCAACGCGTCGCGATTGCCCGGGCCTTGACCATGAACCCGAAGGTGATGCTGTTCGACGAGCCGACCTCGGCGCTCGACCCCGAGATGGTCAAGGAGGTGCTCGACACCATGGTCGACCTCGCGGAGGAGGGCATGACCATGTTGGTCGTCACTCACGAGATGGGCTTTGCCCGCGAGGTCGCCAACCGCGTCGTGTTCATGGACGCCGGCCAGATCATCGAGGCCAACACGCCGAAGGAGTTCTTCGCCGCCCCGCAGCACGCCCGCACGAAGCTGTTCCTGAGCCAGATTCTGCGCTGAGCCTCTGCAGCTCCGCGGCGTCGCGGTCCAACTGACGGCAAGCTTGGCACCATCCGAATCAGCTCGTCTCTTATCGGACCATCCTCCGGAGAGAGAGACCTTGCAAAGCAGTGCCGGCGCGCGCGCATACCAGAATGCGCGACTGGAAAAGAAGCTGAAGAAGCAGGCGGACGCCGTCATGGCCTTCGCGATCGAGGCGCTCGGGCAGGGCAGACTTGCCGAGGCCGAAACACTCTGCCGTGAGATCTTGAAAGAGGTCCCGGATCATTTCCACGCCACGCACCTGCTCGGCCTGCGCGCGTTTGACGGCGGGCGGCTCGATGAGGCGGAATTCCTGCTCGAGCGTGCGACCGCGCTCGATCCGCGTTCGCCCGATGCGCATGGCAATCTCGGGGCTGTCTATTTCGCGCTAGAGAAGTTTAACGACGCACGTGCATGCCAGGAGAAGGCCATTGCGTTGAAGCCGAATTGTCCGATCACCCTGACCAATCTCGGCAATACGCTGCTGCACATCGGCCTCGGCAAAGAGGCGATCGGGCTGCACGAACGCGCGATCAGGCTGAAGCCGGACTA
Organism: Bradyrhizobium sp. LMG 9283; assembly: GCF_045571415.1. Classification (NCBI taxonomy): domain Bacteria; kingdom Pseudomonadati; phylum Pseudomonadota; class Alphaproteobacteria; order Hyphomicrobiales; family Nitrobacteraceae; genus Bradyrhizobium; species Bradyrhizobium sp. LMG 9283. Next base: position 4,663,020 of record NZ_CP120691.1, on the reverse strand, counting down.
TGCCGATGCATTTTGCAACCGCGGTATGGCGGAATTGATGGCAGGCCAGTTCGCGCGCGCCAAAGAGAGCTTCGATCGTGCCCTGTCACTTCAGCCACGCCACGCGGAAGCGATCGCCGGCAAGGGCATGGTGAGCCTCGAGCTGCGACACTTCGAGGAGGCGGCTGCCGCCCTCGACGCAGCGCTCGCGATCAAGCCAGGTTCACCTAGGGTTCTGCTGCAGCGTGGGCGGCTCAATCTGAGCCTGTCCCGGCTGGAGCAGGCGGCCGCGGACCTCGATGCGGCCCTGGCGCAATCGCCACGGCACGAGCTCGCGCTGTGCTGGAGGGCGCAGATCGACATTCTCGGGGGGAACACCGCGCGGGCGATGGCGGGCGTCAAGACGCTGCTCGAGGTCAATCCGCGATCCGAGATGGGATTGGCGCTTCTGGCGGCTTGCTATGTGAACCAGGGAGACATCGCGACGGCGCTCCAGCATCTCGACGCGGCGCTGGAGATCGCGCCTGACTTTCCGGAAGCTATCGGATACAGGATTTTCGTGCTCGATTATCTACCGGAGGCCGATTTCGCGGCCCAGCAGGCGGCGCGAAGATACTGGTGGGATGCGATCGGCGCCAAGCTCCCACAAAGGACGCTGTTGCCGCGCAAGCACGATCCGAACAGGCGGATCGTGATCGGATACGTCGCGTCCGAATTCAGGAACCATTCGGCTGCGTACTCTCTGCTGCCGGTGCTGCGCCATCATGATCACGCCAAGTTCAAGATCGTCTGCTATTCCTGCTGGCCGTTGCAGGATGAGATGACGGAGAGATTCAAGCCGCTTGCGGACGTCTGGGTTGATGCCGCGCAGCTTTCGGATGACGAGCTGGCCGATCGTATTCAGGCCGATGGTATCGATATTCTGATCGATGTGTCCGGACATACCACTGGCAGCAGGCTTCAGGTCTTCGCCCGCAAGCCGGCCCCCATCCAGGTCACGGGTTTCGGGCACGCCACCGGGACGGGCCTTCAGACCATGGACCATGTGCTCGCCGACGCGATCTTCATTCCGCAATCGGCGCGGCATCTGCTGGCCGAAAAAGTCTATGATCTGCCCTGCCTGATCACGATCGATCCCATCCTGGACGTGCCGCCTTCGGAGCTTCCCATGCTCCGCAATGGCTATGTGACTTTCGGCGTGTTCAACCGCATCTTCAAGATATCGGACGAGGCCATCAGGGTGTGGTCGAAGGTGATGCGCGCGGTGAGCGGATCGAAGATCATCATCAAGAACGGGCTGCTCGACGATCCCTTGCTGCGCGACCGTCTGGTCGCGCGGTTCGTGGAACAAGGTATCGCTGAAGAAAACGTCATCTGCATGGGCTCGACCCCGCGCGCTGAACATCTGCGGGCCTTCGCGAATGTCGACATTTCGCTCGACACGTTCCCGCAAAATGGCGGCATCAGCACCTGGGAATCGCTCTATGCCGGCGTTCCGGTCGTGGCCAAGCTCGGCAACGGCGCCTCGTCGCGTGCCGGCGGCTCAATCGTCGCGGCCGTTGGCCTCAACGATTGGGTCGCCGAGGATGACGAAGGCTATGCCGCGATCGCGTGCAAATATGCGGCGCAGCCGGCCCATCTGGCGAAGTTGCGGGCGGAGTTGCCGGGCCAGATCACAGCTTCGCCCGCCGGCAATGTCGAGAGCTACACGCGGAACGTCGAGGCGGGATATCGCCAGTTCTGGCGCGACTATTGTGCCGCGGCGATAGAAGGCGGAGACCTCGCGTAAGCCTGTGCCGGATGTTGCCCTGAGCACCGGGAAACCCCGGGGGAGTCTTGCCGATCCAGCCGACCGGGCGGCCTCGACGACGAATCAGCTAGACTCTCCGCGCGGCCACCTTCCGGAGAGATACCTTGCACAGCAGCGGCGCCGGCGCGCGCGCATTCCAGAACGCGCGATTGCAGAAGAAATTGATGAAGCAGGCGGACGCCGTCATCTCCGCCGCGGCGAGCACCTATGGCCAGGGCCGATATGTGGAGACCGAGGCGCTTTGCCGCGAGATCCTGAAAGCGCTGCCGGACCATTTCGATGCCACGCATTTGCTCGGCCTGTGCGCCCATGACGGCAGGCGCCTGGAGGAGGCGCAACAGCTGCTCGAGCGCGCGATTGCGCTCGATCCGCGTTCGCACGAGGCCTACAGCAATCTCGCGACCGTCTACTTCGACCTGAAGAAATTCGAGAATGCGCGCCGCTGCCAGGAGAAGGCCATCGCCCTGAAGCCGAACTTTCCGCTGGCTCTCACCAATCTCGGCAATACGTTGCTGCACATGAATCTCCCCGGGCAGGCAATCGAATTGCACGATCGCGCCATCCGCCTGAAGCCGGACTATGCCGATGCCTTCTGCAATCGCGGCATGGCCGAACTGATGATGGGGCAGTTCGAGCGTGCCAATGAAAGTTTCGATCGCGCCCTGTTGTTTCAGCCGCGTCACGCGGAAGCGATCGCCGGCAAGGGCATGGTGAGCATCGAGCGTCGGCACTACGATGAGGCGGAATCCGCGCTCGCAGCAGGGCTCGCGATCAAGCCCAATTCGGCGAGGATGCTGGCGCAGCGCGGACGGCTCAATTTCGACCTGTCGCGCCTGGAGCAGGCGGCCGCCGATTTCGAGGCGGCGCTGGCGCAATCGCCTACGCTCGAGCTGGCGCTGCGCGGGAAAGCGCAGGTCAATATCCTGCTAGGAAATACGGCGCAGGCGATCGCGGCCGTCAAGACATTGCTTGAGGAAAATCCACGGTCCGAGATCGGAATGGCGCTGCTGGCGTCGTGCTATGCAAGCCAGGGGGACATCGCGACGGCGCTTCAGCATCTCGATGCCGCGCTCGAGCTCAGCCCGGGTTATTCGGACGCGATCGCACGCAAGATCTTCTTGCTGGATTATCTCTCCGAAGCCGGCTTCGCGGTTCAGCAGGAGGCCCGAAAATCCTGGTGGGATGCGGTCGGCGCCAAATTACCGCGAAGGACGTTGGCGCCGCGCCAGCTCGATCCGGACAAGCGTATCGTGATCGGTTATGTCGCATCCGAATTCAGAAACCACTCGGCCGCGCTCACTCTGTTGCCCGTGCTGCGCCATCATGATCACGCAAGATTCGAGATCATCTGCTATTCCTGCTGGCCGTTGCCGGATGAGATGACCGAACGATTTAAGCCTCTGGCGGACGTCTGGGTCGACGCCGGGCAGCTTTCGGACGACGAGCTGGCCGACCGTATCCAAGCGGACAATGTCGATATCCTGATCGACGTATCAGGGCATACGACCGGCAACAGACTTCATGTGTTTGCTCGCAGGCCCGCGCCGATCCAGGTCACGGGTTTTGGTCACGCCACGGGGACCGGCCTTCAGACCATGGATTACGTTCTCGCGGATCCGGTCTTCATTCCGCAATCGGCCCGACATCTGCTCGTCGAGAAGGTTCACGATCTGCCATGTCTGATCACCATTGAACCCGTGCTGGACATTCCGTCGTCGGACCTGCCCATGCTCCGCAACGGCTATGTGACCTTCGGCGTGTTCAACCGCATCTACAAGATCTCGGACGAAGCCATAGCGGTGTGGTCGAAGGTGATGCGCGCGGTGCCCGGATCGAAGATCATCATCAAGCATGGACTGCTCGATGATCCGTTGCTGCGCGACAGCCTGGTCGCGCGGTTCGTGGCACAGGGCATCGGCGCAGAGAATATCACCTGCATGGGCTCGACCTCGCGCCACGAGCATCTGTTGGCCTTCGCGAACGTCGACATTTCGCTCGATACGTTTCCGCAAAATGGCGGCATCAGCACCTGGGAATCGCTCTATGCCGGTGTTCCGGTCGTCGCAAAGCTCGGCAACGGCGCCTCGTCGCGCGCCGGCGGCTCGATCGTCGCGGCCGTCGGTCTTGGCGACTGGGTCACCGAGGATGACGAGGGTTATGCCGCGATCGCGTGCAAATATGCGGCGCAGCCGGCTCATCTGGCGAAGCTCCGCACAGAATTGCCGGCCCAGATCGCAGCCTCGCCGGCTGGCAATGTCGAGATCTACACGCGCAGGGTGGAGGCGGGATATCGCCAGTTCTGGCGCAACTATTGTGCCGCAGCTTCGGAGCGCGGCGACGTCACATAAATGGATCGAGCCGCGGGGGGCGCCTCGTGAGCATGCGTCGCGGACGTGAGCCTTCCCGCGACGATCACACGAAGGGCGGCTTGATGTTGCTGCGCTTCTCCAGCCACTCCGGCACCGGCAGGTTCTTGGCGCGCATGAAGTCCGCATTGAATAGCTTCGACAGATAGCGGCTGCCGGAATCGCACAGCACGGTGACGATGGTCTTGCCGGGCCCGAGCTGCTTCGCAAGTCGCATCGCGCCGACGACATTGATGCCCGTCGAGCCGCCGAGGCACAGGCCTTCGTGCTGGAGCAGCTCGTAGATCGCGGTGACGGCTTCGGCATCGGGAATGAGATAGGCGTCCTCGACCTTGGCGGTCTCGACGATCGCAGTCGCGCGGTTGAGGCCGATGCCCTCGGTGATCGAACCGCCGGGCGTCGCCTTGGGATCGCCGGTCCTGAAATATTCGTACATGCCGGCGCCATGCGGATCGGCGCAGGCGATGCGGATGTTCTTGTTCTTCTCCTTCAAATAGCGGCTGACGCCAGCCAGCGTGCCGCCGGTGCCGACCGAGCAGATGAAGCCGTCGACCTTGCCGCCGGTCTGCTCCCAGATCTCTGGGCCCGTCGACTCGTAATGCGCCTTGGCGTTGTCGAGGTTGTTCCACTGGTCGGCGAACAGCACGCCGTTCGGCTCGGTCTTGCGCAGCTCGTCGGCGAGCCTGCGGCCGACATGCTGGTAGTTGTTGGGGTTGGCGTAGGGAAGGGCCGGGACCTCGATCAGCTCGGCACCACACAGCTTCAAGAAATCCTTCTTCTCCTGGCTCTGCGTTTCAGGGATGACGATCAGCGTGCGGTAGCCGCGCGCGCTCGCCACGACCGCAAGCCCGATTCCGGTATTGCCGGCGGTCGCTTCCACCACGAGACCGCCGGGCTTGAGCTCGCCACGCTTCTCCGCCTCCAGGATCATCCATTTGCCGGCGCGGTCCTTGACCGACTGGCCCGGATTCATGAACTCGGCTTTGCCGAGAATGGTGCATCCGGTCAATTCCGAGGCGCGCTTCAGCTTGATCAGCGGGGTGTTGCCGATGGCTTCGACAACGTCGTTGCGAATGGTCATTTTGGGGGAAATCACTACCAAAGGGTTTTGATCAGGTTTCGCCAGAACCTAGTGCTTGGGAGGCCAAAGGGGAAGGCTTTTGCGTTGCGGCGAACCGGACCGAAACGCCCGCCCAAACCGTGATATGGTTGAGAGGCGAGATCGGCGATGATGCGCTCGGCCGCGAGACGGGATACCGGTAGGAGGAAATGGCCGAACTCCGTCAGGGCACGGCACGATGACTCTCGTGATGAGCGGTCTTGGGACCATTTTTTGCCACAGCGTTCGGAAGCTCGAAGCGATGTCGGCACGATGGACGGCTTCGTTTTCGGCATATTGACGGGTCTTACAGGGCGGCCCAGAGGGCGCGACTGAGCTGAAGCCGCGTGATGCGGTTGGATTGAAGGAGCTCGGCGGCCGGTGTGGCCGCAATATCACATGAAATCTTGGTAAGCTTGCTCACGTTTCCCGATGTTTCGTAATGAGAGAAGTCCCTGCGAGACAGGCACATTTTACATTTTGGTCAGTTCGCTCCCGCCCCGTTGGCACGGGCATCTCGCAACTGCGGCCCTGTCCCGCCGTTCCGCGCCCGGCTAGTATGGATCTTAGGTTCCGCAGAAAGCATCACCGCTGTGAACGCGTTATCCAAAGCCTTCCGACTGTCCCGCCGCGAATCGGCTAATCCGGCTGCACGGCGGCGGCTCGATCTGCCCGGCGGGGGGTGGATGTGACACAGCAAGTTCCAGCGATCGCCTCGCGGCGGTCTCTCGGTTCTGCATTCCGGACGCTGCGCGCGGCGCGATGGATTGCGGTGTTGTGCCTTGCCGCCGGTTCGGGCGCTTGCGTGCTGACCCAGGATCTCCCCGATCCCGCGCTCGACGTACCCACGCAATACAAATATGCCGGCAAAGGCGATGCGCCGCCATCGCTGGATTGGTGGCGTGGCTTCCGCTCTGCAGAGCTGACCCAGCTGATGGAGGAGGCGCAGACCGTCAACCTCGACATCGCCGCCGCGGTCGCGCGCATCGTCCAGGCCGACGCCCAGGCGCGGCAGGCGGGCGCGGCGCTGCTGCCGAGCGTGTCGACGGCCGGATCGGAAACCTACTCGCGCACCTCGGGCTCGAGCGCCTCGGGCCTGTCCATCGGGGGACGCGAGGTCGTCAACTATTCGGCCTCGCTGAGCGCGAGCTACCAGCTCGACTTCTGGGGCCAGAACCGCGATGCGCTGCAAACGGCGGAGGAAACGGCCAACGCCAACCGCTTCGATCGCGACACTGTCGCGCTGACGACGCTGGCAGCCGTCGCCAATGCCTATTTCCAGCTGCTGGCCTCGCAGGACCGCATCAGGACCTCACAGCGCAACATCGCGAGCGCGCAACGCATCCTCGATGCGGTCAAGGAACGGCGCAGGGCCGGCACCGGCACCGATCTCGACGTCGCCCAGCAGGAGAGCGTGCTCGCCAACCAGAAGGCCTTGGTGCCGCCGTTGCGCCAGACACTCGACCAGAACGCCAATGCGCTGGCTGTTCTGGTATCACGCCCGCCGGAGAGCGTGCGCGTGCTCGGCGGCTCCTTGGACCGGATCGCGATCCCACGCGTCACGCCTGGTCTACCGTCGGAGCTCCTGACGCAGCGGCCGGACATTCGCCGCCAGGAAGCCCAGCTCGCCTCCGCCACCGCAAACATCGGCAATGCCCGCGCCCAATTCTTTCCGACCATTCAGCTCACCGGCAATGGCGGCTATCAGAGCTCGGCGCTGGTCTCGCTGTTCCAGCCGCATGCCGCCTTCTTCCAGCTTGTCGGCAGCGCGACACAGCCGATCTTCGACGGCGGCAGGATTCTCGGCAATTTCGAATTCGCCAAGGCGCGACAGGACGAGCTGCTCCAGACTTACCGCAAGACCATCATCCAGGCCTTTGCCGACGTCGACAATGCGCTGTTCTCGATCAAGCAGACCACGATCAAGCTGCAATTGCAGCGCGACGTCGTTGCCGCCTCGCGCCGTGCTTTCGATCTCTCCGAGCAGCAATTGCGCGCCGGCACTGCCGACATCGTGACCGTGCTCAACACCCAACTGACCCTGTTTCAGGCGGAGGACGCGCTGTCGCAGGCCCAACTCGCACGGCTCCTCGCCATCGTCAGCCTGTACCAGGCGCTCGGCGGCGGTTGGGAGCCGAGGATGGAGAAACCGGTCAATGCTCTTTAAGCCGGAGACGAAGCAAGACGCGAAGGAAGGGGCGGCGAAGAAGTCGCGCGGCCGCGGCCTGATCATGCCCCTGATCACGCTCGCGATCCTCGGCGGGCTCGGTTATCTCGGCTGGACCGTCACGCATCAGCAACAGGCCAACAACCGCAACCAGCGCCCCGATCTGCCGGTGCCCGTGCTGGCGGCGAGCCCGCGCATCCAGGACGTGCCTGTTTATCTCGACGGCGTCGGCGCGATCCGCGCGCTCAACACCGTGACCGTGCGCTCGCAGGTCGACGGCAAGCTGATCGCCGTCAACTTCACCGAAGGCCAGGATGTCAAGAAGGGCGACGTGCTCGCCGAGATCGATCCGGCGATCTATCAGGCGCAGTACGATCAGGCGGTCGCCAAGAAGGCGCAGGATCAGGCCCAGCTCGCCAACCAGCGCATCGATCTCGCGCGCTACGAGCAGCTCGCCGCGACCAATGCCGGCTCCAAGCAGCAGGCCGACACCCAGCGCGCGCTGGTGGCGCAGACCGAGGCGCTGGTGAAGGCCGATCAGGCCGCTATCGACAATGCCGCGGCAACGCTGAGCTACACCAAGATCGTGGCGCCGATCTCGGGCCGCGCCGGCCTGCGCCAGGTCGACCAGGGCAATATCATCCACGCCTCCGACACCACGGGTCTCGTGGTGATCACGCAATTGCAGCCGATCGCGGTGTGGTTCAGCCTGCCGCAGCAGCAGATCATGCGCGTCAACGCCGCCGCCGCAAAGGGCACACTCGCGGTCGACGTGTTCGGCAATGACGGCATCACGGTGATCGACACCGGCAAGCTCACCGGCATCGACAACCAGGTCGACCAGACCACCGGCACGCTCAAGCTCAAGGCCGAATTTCCAAACGCCAATTACCAGCTCTGGCCCGGCCAGTTCGTCAATGTCCGCCTCAAGGTCGAGACCTTGCCGCAGGCGCTGGTGGTGCCGACCTCTGCTGTGCAGCGTGGTCCGATTGGGACCTTCAGCTACGTCATCGGCGAGGACAACGTCGTCTCGGCCAAGCCCGTGACAGTGACCCAGCAGAACGAGCACGACGCGGTGATTGCCAGCGGCCTCTCGCCGAGCGACAAGGTCGTCACCACGGGCTTTGCCAATTTGTCCGACGGCTCCAAGGTGATCGTGGGCCGCGACGACCAGACCCCGTCGGCCGATCTTGCCCCGCGCAAGCGCTCGCGCGCGCCGGACGCGCAGAAGAAGGATGGTGCCAAGGAAGGCCAGAAGGACGGGCAGGGCAAGGACGGTGAGTTCCGTGCCAAGCGCAAGAGCAGCGAAGGCGACCAGAAGGGGCAGACTGGGCCGGCGCCGGGGCCGGGGGCATCGGGAAGTGGAGCCAAGCAGCCATGATCCCGACAACAGCCGCTTGAAGCGGCAGGCATAACCCATGGGTGTCTCCGAACCCTTCATCCGGCGGCCCATCGCGACCTCGCTGCTCGGCATTGCGCTCTTGATCGGCGGGCTGCTCGGCTATTTCGCGCTGCCGGTCTCGGCGCTGCCGCAGGTTGATTTCCCGACCGTGCAGGTGACGACGCAGCTTCCGGGCGCGAGTCCGGACGTGATCGCCTCGCTGATCACCGCGCCGCTGGAGCGGCAGCTTGGCCAGATCCCCTCGCTGTCGGCGATGAACTCGACGAGCTCGTTCGGCGTCAGCCAGATCTCGCTCCAGTTCGACCTCAACCGCGATATTGACGGCGCCACCCAGGACGTGCAGGCCGCGATCAACGCGGCGGCCGGCGTGCTGCCCAAGACGCTGCCTTACCCGCCGACTTACGCCAAGGTGAACCCGGCAGATGCGCCGGTGATGACGCTGGCGCTGCGCTCCGACACGATCTCGCTGCGCGTGATGAGCGACATCGCGGATACGATTTTGGCGCAACGTTTGAGCCAGATTTCAGGGGTAGGGCGCGTTTCGGTGCTCGGCGGGCTGAAGCCGGCGGTGCGCATCCAGGCGGATCTGGCGCGCCTTGCCGCCTATGGCATCGCCATGGAGGATCTGCGCACCGCGATCGCCAATGCCAATGTCTCGGGGCCGAAGGGCTCGCTCGACGGCGCGCAGCAATCCTACATCATCGCCGCCAACGATCAGATCGCCGCCGCCGACGCCTACAAGCCCGTCATCATCGCCTATCGCAACGGCTCGCCGGTCACCATCGGCGACGTCGCTCAGATCATTGACGGCCTCGAGAACGACCGCACCGGCGGCTGGTACCAGGGCACGCCGGCCGTCATCATCGACATCCAGCGCCAGCCCGGCGCCAACGTCATCGACGTCGTCAGCCAGATCCGCGCAGAGATCCCGAAACTGCAGCGCGCGATTCCGGCCGGTGTGAACCTCACCATCGTCTCTGACCGCACCGTCACCATCCGCGCCTCGGTGCGCGACGTGCAGTTCACGCTGGTTCTTGCCGTCGTGCTGGTGACGCTCGTGGTGCTGCTGTTCCTGCGCTCGCTGCGTGCCACGCTGATTGCCGGCGTCGCGCTGCCGTTGTCGCTGATCACGAGCTTCGGCATCATGTATTTTGCCGGTTTCAGCCTCGACAATCTGTCGCTGATGGCGCTCACGATCGGCACCGGCTTCGTCGTCGACGATGCCATCGTCATGATCGAGAACATCGTCCGCCACATGGAGAATGGCGAGAGCGCGATGGAAGCCTCGCTGAAAGGCGCCAGCGAGATCGGCTTCACCGTGATCTCGCTGACGGTGTCGCTGATCGCGGTGTTCATCCCGCTGCTGTTCATGTCTGGCCTCGTCGGGCGCATGTTCCGCGAATTCGCGCTGACCTTGACCATCGCGGTCGTGACCTCGGCGGTGGTCTCGCTGACGCTGACGCCGATGATGTGCTCCCGCCTGCTCAAGCATGCCCACGAGGAGCTGGCGGTGCCGGGATTGGCCGCGATCAGCCGCTTCATCGACCGCACGGTCGATGCCTATCACAGATCGCTTTTGTGGGTCCTGGAACGCCAGCGCGCCACGCTGGTCGTGACCTTCGCCACGCTGATCGCGACCCTGGTGCTCTATGTGGTCGCGCCCAAGGGCTTCCTGCCGCTGCAGGACACCGCCTCGATCACGGCGGTGACGGAGGCCGGGCCCGACGTGTCGTTCGCGGAGATGCAGAAGCGGCAGGCCGAAGCGGCGGATGCCATCAAGGCCGACCCTGATGTGGTGGGTGTGGTCTCGGTGATCGGTGCCGGCTCGGTCAACCCGACCACCAATGTCGGCCGGCTCGTCATGAGCTTGAAGCCGCGCGGCGAGCGGCGTGACGATGTCGCAGGCGTCGTCGCCCGGTTGAAGGAACGGGTGTCAGGCATCCCCGGCATGACCATCTATTTCCAGCCGGTGCAGGACGTGCAGATATCGACCCAGTCGAGCCGCTCGCAATACCAGTACACGCTGACCGGCACCGATGCGACGCTGGTCTCGGAATGGGCGCGCAAGCTGGTTGCGGAGATGCGGCGCGATCCCTTGTTCCGCGACGTCTCCTCCGAGGCGCAGGAGGGCGGCCTGCGCGCACAGCTCGATGTCGACCGCACCCGCGCCGGACAGCTCGGCGTCAGCCTTCAGGCTATCACCGACACGCTCAACGATGCGTTCGCCCAGCGTCAGATCTCGACCATCTACGGCCAGGCCAATCAGTACCGCGTGGTGCTGGAGGCGCTGCCGATGTACCAGCGCGATCCCTCGATCCTGTCAAAGCTTTATCTGCCGGGCGCCGCGAGCACGACCGTCGGCGCGCCCAGCGCCCAGGTGCCGCTCTCGGCCGTGGCGACGCTGAAGCGGACCACGGCGCCGCTCGCGATCTCGCACCAGGCGCAATTCCCATCCGTCTCGCTCAGCTTCAACCTGGCGACCGGCGCGGCGCTCGGCGATGCCGTCGAGGCCGTGAAGGCGATCGAGACCCGCATCGAAATGCCCAACAGCATCGTCGGCGTCTACGCGGGCGATGCCGCCGAATTCGCCAAGGCGCTCGCCGGACAACCCTGGCTGCTGCTCGCCGCCGTCATCACGATCTACATCGTGCTGGGCGTGCTCTATGAGAGCTATATCCACCCGATCACGATCCTCTCGACGCTGCCCTCGGCCGGCGTCGGCGCGATCCTGGCGCTGGTGCTGTGCGGGCAGGATCTCTCGGTCATAGGCCTGATCGGTATCATCCTGTTGATGGGCATCGTCAAGAAGAACGCGATCATGATGATCGACTTCGCGCTCGAGGCCGAGCGCGGGCAAGGCATGTCGCCGAACGAGGCGATCGTGCAGGCGTGTCTGTTGCGCTTCCGTCCCATCATGATGACGACGCTGGCGGCGTTGTTCGGCGCGCTGCCACTCGCGATCGAGAGCGGCACCGGTGCCGAGCTGCGCTTTCCGCTCGGCATCTCCATCATCGGCGGATTGCTGCTCAGCCAGCTGCTGACGCTCTACACCACGCCCGTGATCTATCTCGCGCTCGACCGCATCAACCGCCGCCTCGAGCAGGCGCTGCCGCCGGCCGAATCCGGCGGCCCGCCGGTCGCCGGCGCGACCGAGGGGATGCAGTGATGGCGTCGATCTCGGAGCCCTTCATCCGCCGGCCGGTCGCGACCACGCTGCTGTCGATCGGGTTGTTCCTGCTGGGTGTCGTCGCCTACGAGTTCCTTCCCGTCGCCTCTGTCCCCAACGTCGACTTCCCCGCCATCTTCGTCTCGGCCAGCCGGCCCGGCGCCGACCCGTCCGTGATGGCGGCCACGGTCGCCTCGCCACTGGAGCGGCGGTTAGGTGAGATCGCAGGCATCAACCAGATCACCTCGACCTCGACCCTCGGCACGACCAGCATCCAGCTCCAGTTCGACATCGGCCGCAACATCGACAAGGCCGCACGCGACGTGCAGGCGGCGATCAACGCAGCGATGGTCGACCTGCCGAGCGATCTGCCGATGCTGCCGCGCTTCCGTAAAGCGAATACGGCCGGCGCGCCCGTCTTCGTGCTGGCGCTGACCTCGAAGACGCTGTCGGCAAGCGCGATCTACGACGTCGCCGACACCGTGCTCGCGCAGCGAATCTCGCAGGTGCCGGGTGTCGGTGACGTCACGGTGTCCGGCGCCGACCAGCCGGCCGTGCGGGTACAGCTCAACCCCGTCGCGCTGTCGAACGCCGGTATCGCCACCGACGACGTCAGGACCGCGATCATCAACGCCAACCCGCTCGGACCGGTCGGCATCTTCAACGGCGAGCGCCAGAGCGAGACGCTGGCGCTCAATCGGCAGATGCGTACCGCGAAGGAGTTCCGCGACATCGTCATCAAGAGCTCCAACGGCAATTTCGTGCGGCTCTCCGACGTCGCCGACGTCGAGGATTCCGTCCGCAACGCCCGTTCGATCGCCTGGTTCAACAAGCAGCCGGCGGTGCTGATCCAGATCACCAAGCAGGGCGATGCCAACGTCATCGACACCGTCGATAGGGTGAAGGCGCTGATTCCTGCGCTGAGGCAGTGGATCCCGGCCGGCGTCGAAATCTCCACTTTGGTCGACCGCACCGGCACGATCCGCGCCAGCGTGCTCGACATGCAGTGGACCCTGCTGGCGACCGCGGTCCTGGTGATGGTCGTGGTGTTCGTGTTCCTGCGCCGCCTGACCCCGACGATCGCAGCCGGCATCTCGGTGCCGCTGGCGCTCGCCGGCACCTGCGCTGGGATGTGGGTCGCGGGCTTCTCGATCGACAATCTGTCGCTGATGGCGCTGGCGATCTCCGTCGGCTTCGTGGTCGACGACGCCATCGTCATGATCGAGAACATGTTCCGCAATCTCGAGCACGGCATGCGGCCGTTCCGGGCGGCGCAGGAGGGCGCGAAGCAGATCGGCTTCACTGTGGTCTCGATCAGCCTGTCGCTAATCGCCGCGTTCACGCCGCTGATCTTCATGGACGGCATCGTCGGCCGTCTCCTCCGAGAATTCTCGCTGACACTGACCTTCGCGATCCTGGTCTCCACACTGGTGTCGCTCACGGTCACGCCGATGATCTGCGCCCATTACATCCGCCAGACCACCTCCGGCACCGCGACCCTGTTCGATCGGATGATCGAAGGCTCGCTGTCGCGCATCGTCGCCTTTTACGCTCGCACCTTGCGCACCGTCCTGGAATTTCCGCTGCTGACGCTGCTGGTGTTCTTCGCCACCATCGCGCTCACGGTGACGCTCTACATCAAGGTCCCCAAGGGTTATTTCCCGACCGACGATTCCGGTTTCATCATCGGGGCGACGCGCGCTTCGGCCGACATCTCGTTCCAGTCGATGCTCGGCCTGCAGCAGCGGCTCGCCGAAATCGTGATGCAGGATCCGGCCGTCGCCGGCATCGGCTCGACCGTCGGCGCCGGCGGTGGGCCGGGGGGAGCGACCTCGAACCGCGGCGTCATGTACATCAGCCTGAAGCCGCCGGAGGAGCGCGACCACGTCTCGACGCAGGTCGTGATCGATCGCCTCAGGCACGCGTTGTATCCCGTCCCCGGCATCCGCCTCTTCATGTTCGCCGCCCAGGACGTGCGCGCCGGCGGGCGCCAGAGCGATTCCGATTACCAGTACACGCTGTCCAGCACCGATCTCGGCCTGTTGCAGAAGTGGGCCCCGATCGTGGCCAAACGCATGGAGAGCGTCGAAGGCATCACCGACATCTCCAGTGACCGCGACCCTGGTGGGCTTCAGCTCACGCTTTCCATCGACCGCCAAAAGGCCTCGGCGCTCGGCGTCAGGGTTCAGGACATCGACAATGCGCTCAACAATGCCTTCGCGCAGCGGCAGATCTCGATCATCTATACCCAGCGCAACCAGTACATGATCGTGCTGGAGATCGACCCGAAGTTCCAGGTCGATCCCTCCAACCTCGAACGCATTTATGTCGCGGGTGCCAATGACGTTCAGGTGCCGCTGTCGGCCGTGGTGCACGCGACGCGCGGGCTCGCGGCGCTCGCGGTCTATCATTCCCAGTCGTTCCCCTCGACCACGGTGTCGTTCAATCTGTTGCCGGACGTGCCGCTGCAGACCGCGACGCAAAACATCCAGCGCGCGGTCGAGGAATTGCACATGCCCGAAGGCATTCGCGGCAGCTTCGACGGCAATGCCGGCGATTTCGCCAGGACCAGCAGCCGTCAGCCGCTTCTGATCCTCGGCGCGCTGATCGCGATGTACATCGTGTTAGGGGTGCTCTACGAGAGCCTCGCCCATCCGCTCACGATCATCTCGACGCTGCCCTCGGCCGGGCTCGGCGCGCTGCTGGCCTTGCAGCTGACCAACACGCCGCTGACGGTGATCGCCTTCGTCGGCATCATCCTCTTGATCGGCATCGTCAAGAAGAACGGCATCATGATGGTCGACTTCGCGCTCGACGCCGAGCGCCGGCGCGGGTTGTCCTCGGCCGAGGCGATCTTCGAGGCATGCCAGGCGCGCTTCCGGCCGATCCTGATGACGACAATGGCAGCGCTGTTCGCCGGCATTCCGCTTGTGGTCGCGACCGGCCCCGGCACGGAGCTGCGCCGCCCGCTCGGCATCACCATCATCGGCGGCCTGTTCGTCTCGCAGATCCTGACGCTCTACACCACGCCCGTGATCTATCTCCTGATCGACCGCCTGCGGCGCCGATCCGAGCCGCGTCCGCTGCCCGCGCCGGCGGAATAGGTTGTTGCAGCGACGCGCGAAGCGTATAGCGGCGACCATGTCGAACCCATCCGAGACGACGGCCGCCCCGCCCGAGGCGATCCCCGAATGCCCGCACTGCCAGAAGCCGATGCCGCTGTGCATCTGCGACAGCGTCACGCCCATTGAGAACCGGCTCTCGCTGCTGATCCTGCAGCATCCGCAGGAGCAGGACAGGGCGCTCGGCACCGCGCGGCTGCTAGCGAAGCACTTTGCCGATGCCACCGTGCGGGTCGGCCTGTCCTGGCCGAGCCTGTCCAAGGCGCTGGGGCGGCCGGTCGAGAATGCCGCGCGCTGGGCCGTGCTCTACCTAGGCTCGGCCCGCGCCGCCGATCTCGAGGCCGAAGGTGAGATCGTGGCGCTCAACCGCAAGGGCGAGGTCGCGGAGAACCAGCGCGCGATCCTCGGCAAGCTCGAGGGCGTGGTGCTGCTCGATGGCACCTGGAGTCAGGCCAAAGCGCTGTGGTGGCGCAATCCCTGGATGCTGAAATGCCAGCGCGTGATCCTCAATCCGGCGCATCCATCGCGCTACGGACGTCTGCGCAAGGAGCCGCGCCGCGACGGGCTCTCGACCATCGAGGCGGCCGCGACGGTCCTCGCCGGCCTCGAGCGGCGTCCCGACATCGCCGAGACACTGCATGCCAGTTTCGAACGGATGCTGGCGCGCTACCGCGAGGTCCAGGCCGAGATGCCGGAACTCGCACCCAAGCCCGCGCCCAAGGGCCGCCGGCGCGACTTCCGGCGCGGCAAGCGCGCCTGACTTTGGATCCACATCGGAAAAGACCATCGCCGCCAAAGTCGGACGAAGGCGGTTGCCTAAGCCATTGATCCCCTATATTGGTCCGCCCTTACGGGGCCACGTGGCGGAGTGGTTACGCAACGGTCTGCAAAACCGTGTACACCAGTTCAATTCTGGTCGTGGCCTCCATTGCAAGCCTTTGATTTTCCAGGAAAATGCGAGTTTGCAGCGGGTGCGGCGGAAGCTTGCCGCGTCGCGCCCACCGGGCTTGCCCGAGACTCAGCGGGAACCGATGATTCAGGTCGATGGCATAGACTTCGCATCTGCGAAGTGATGCATGTCTCGTCAACCGAGCGCTGGAGAGCACGTGGGCGACATCGTCCGATTTGTCCCAAAATCCGAGCTGGAGCGGGCTCGTCTCATTCGTGAGGCGCGCGCGATCTATGACCGCATCTTTCCGCCGGCTGCACCCGAGCGGGCGCCGCAGGACGGCGAGGAACGCGTCAAGAATTGATCGTGGTTGCGCCGCGGGCGCATCCGTTCACGGCAAAGCCGGCCTCAGCAGGCCGCGTACCAACCATCGGGGAAGGGCAGGAGGGGCCAGGCGCCCTCGTTGTCGTTGGCGGCCTTCAGAGCTTCCTTGGGTGTTGCGTCATACGACCACGAACGGGCCACGAATTCCTCCTCCGGCGCGGGCGCGAAGTCTTCAAAGACCATGGCGTCCCGGACAGCATCCAGCAGCAAGTTGAATTCGGCTTCGCTCATCACACCCTCGCAGAACGCGGATGGCGCAATGTCGCAAAGCCGGTTTGTTTCCGGATTGACCGGATCGTTCGCATTTTAACGATGCGGCGATCGGGACCCGATTGGTTAGCGATTCCTGAAAAAATCCCCGGCAAACCCTACGTGCCGCCACGGCGCAGCCGGTGTGAAAGAAATCACATTCCCAGCGGTTTATTTCGCCTACCTCTTCGCACCATGCCGGCCAATGCAGGCCGGGGCAGGCAGAGCGGGAGACTGGTCATGAAGGCGAGGTTCTTGCGGTTTGCGGGCGTGAAAAGCCGGGCGCGTGGCGCCTCGACGGTCGGACTGTTCCTGACGCTGTTTGCCTCCGCCGCTCATGCACAGGGAACAGCGGAGCAGCGGCGGGCC
This sequence comes from Bradyrhizobium sp. LMG 9283, assembly GCF_045571415.1. Classification (NCBI taxonomy): domain Bacteria; kingdom Pseudomonadati; phylum Pseudomonadota; class Alphaproteobacteria; order Hyphomicrobiales; family Nitrobacteraceae; genus Bradyrhizobium; species Bradyrhizobium sp. LMG 9283. The sequence continues at coordinate 4,646,018 of NZ_CP120691.1, read as the reverse complement.
TGCACGCCCGACATCTACCGGCTCTGCGCCGGCGAGATCCCCGACGTCCGCGCCGTCACGGCGTGCCTGCGATGTAACCAGTCGAGCCTGAGCGAGGCTTGCCGTTCCGTGTTCGACCAGGCGCGTGGCTAGGCTGCCCTCCTTGTGAGTTTGTGCGCAGCAAGTGCCTCGCACGGGCTCGCGAATCCGTCATGGTCAGCCTGTGGATATGCTGCGGACAAGGCTGTGGAGGGCCGGTTGATCTGTTGCGGATGGCGACCGTGGCTGCTTCTTTCCGGCGTCCCACGGCTCGTGGTCCTCGAACAGTTTTTGTGCAGCCGTTTGCCCAAATGCCGGGCGCGCTCCATCCAATTTTTTGTACGCCCGCGGACAAGCTTTTCGTGCTGCGCTCCCGCACGCTTCCTCCCCGATCACTGGACTATGGCAGGCGCCATGACATTTCGGAGGAACTGGCGAGATGGAGAAATCGGTTTGGTCCCGGGCGCGGCGGGAAATAGCGCGCGCAGCATTACCACGGCGCAAGCTTCTGCTCGGCGCCGCCATCGCTTTCGGCCTCGTCGTCGCCGCGCCGCTGAGCGCGCAGGCCGCAGCGCCCGCCGCCTGCGCCGCGCTCCAGGAGAAATATCCGGACTGGAAGGGCAAGACGCTCGTCAACGCCATCAACCCGCACACGCCGGGCTATGAGACGATCGATCCCAAGGACCCCAGCAAGTACATCGGCTTCGATATCGATCTCGGTGAAGCCATCGGCGAATGTCTCGGCTTCAAGCTGACGTACAAGCCCGTGGTGTTCGCAGCGCTTCTCACCACGCTCGCCGCCGGCCAGGCCGACATCGTGATCTCCGATATCTACGCCACCAAGGAGCGCGCCAAGGCGGCCGACTTCATCACCTATTCAAAGGTGTTCGACGGCGTGCTGGTCGCCAAGGGCAATCCGAAGGGCATCAACGGCATCAACATGTCGATGTGCGGCGCGGCTGCCGCCGAAAATACCGGCTATGTCGAGGTGCCCCTGATCCAGGCGCTGATCCCGGAATGCAAGAAGGCCGGCAAGGCTGAGCCGACCATCCAGCTCTACGATAACAACGCCAACTGCATCCAGGCGATCCTCGCCGGCCGCGCCGACACCTATGTCAACGACGTCAATACCGTCGACAGCGCGGTGAAGGCCTATCCGGACAAGCTGGAGAAGGCGATCGCGGTGACCATCCCGTACTCCGTTGGTATCGCCGTTCCCAGGGACAAGCCGAAATTCCGCGACGCCGTGCTCGCCGCCCTGATCGAGGTGCAGAAGGCCGGCACGCATATGGAGCTTCTGAAGAAGCACGGGCTCGATGTGAACAACTTCAAGGAGCCGGACATTCTGACGGCCGACTGAGCGCGGCTTACCTCTCCCCGACGGGGAGAGGTCGGCGCGAAGCGCCGGGTGAGTGGGGGCGGCAAACTCGTTACGGCGTAACCCCTCACCCGGATCGCATCGGATGATGCGACGTAGCCGAAGCTTCGCTTCGGCGTCCATACTTCAAGAACGGCCGCCGGAAGCAGCCTATGCCCCTCCCTACGGGAGAGGTGGCCCCGTGCTCAAGGCGCCCCGCCTTCAACCAAACCTGATCCCGCTCTAATGACGGCTGACCGATGTCGCTGTTCCTCCATTACCTGAGCATGCCGTATCTGCTCGAGGGCATCGAGCTCACCCTCGAGGTGACCGCCCTCGGTCTCGGCGGCGGATTGATCCTCGGATTGATCCTCGCCGGCATGCAGCTCTCGCGCTTCTGGCCGCTGGCGGCGATCGCCAGGGCCTATACCGTGATCTTCCGCGGCACGCCGCTGATCCTGCAAATGGTGTTCGCCTACGACGCGCTGCCGCATATCGGCATCAAGCTGCCAGCGGTGCTGGCCGCAGGTCTCGCGCTCGCTTGCAACGAGGCGCCGTTCATCGCGGAGATGCTGCGCGCCGGTGTGCTGGGCGTCGACCGCGGACAGCTGACTGCGGGGCAGGCGCTCGGCATGCCGCCGTCAGTGCTGATGCGCAGGGTCATCGCGCCGCAGGCCATCCGCACCATGATCCCGGCCTTCGGCAACGAGGCGGTGAGCGCGCTGAAGAATTCCTCGCTCGCCTCCGTCGTGGCGGTGCAAGAGCTGACCTTGCGCTCGACCCAGCTGGCGTCCTCCACATTCGACTTCTTCTCGATCTTTTTCGCCTCGGGCCTGCTGTATCTCCTGCTGACCGCGACCATCAGCGCGATACAGCTCTTCGTCGAATGGTTGCTCGATCTCGACCGCACCACGCGCCGCGAGCGCAAGCTCGCCGATTATCTGCCGTGGCGCCGCGTCGATCTCGTCACCAAGCTCGAACTCGCCGATGCGGCCGTCGCCGATCCCGAGCCCGTACCAGCAGAGTTGACCGATACGCCGCCGCTGGCCTTGACCCGCGAGGAGCGCGCCCGCCGTGCCGCGACCATCGCGCGCAACAATATCGCGGTCGACGTAAAAGACCTGACCAAGAGCTACGGCCCGCAGAAGGTGCTCGACGGCCTTGACCTTGCGGTGCGCGTGGGCGAGGTTGTCGCACTGCTCGGGCCGAGCGGCTCCGGCAAGAGCACACTGCTCCGCTGCATCAACCATCTCGAAAACTGGAATGCCGGCACCGTGCGCGTCGGCGGTCGACGGCTCGGCTTTTCCGACGACGGCAAGCCGCTGTCACCGCGCGCCATCGCCAATGAGCGCGCCAATATCGGCGTCGGCATGGTGTTCCAGCAGTTCAATCTGTTTGCACATCTCTCGGCCAAGGAGAATATCGCGGGCCCGTTGCGCTGGGTCCACGGCATGACCCGGATCGATGCCGATCGCCGCGCCGCCGAGCTGCTCGATCGCGTTGGTCTCTCGCATCGCGCCAATGCGCTGCCGCGGCATCTCTCCGGCGGTCAGCAGCAGCGGGTCGCCATCGCGCGCGCGCTCGCACCCAATCCAAGTGTGCTGCTGCTGGACGAGCCGACCTCCGCGCTCGATCCCGAATTGGTCAACGAGGTGCTGGAGGTGATCCGCCGCCTCGCCATCGACGACGGCCTCACCATGATCATCTCGACGCACCAGATCCGCTTCGCTGACGAGGTCGCCGACCGCGTCGCTTTCTTGAGCGGTGGTGTGATCATCGAGGAAGGGCCCGCGCACGAGGTGCTCTCCAGTCCCCGCAATCCGCTAACGGCGCGATTCCTCAGTGTGATGGAAGCCGACAAGACTCTGGAGACGGTGCGATGAGCGGCGCCTCCACAAGGTTCGAGACCCCCGAAGAGGCCACCTCATGAAGCATGTCACGCTGCCGGTTTCGCCGAAAACCGTCCACTGGGGCTATTTCTCCAAGAAAGTCACCCCGGCGCTGACGCTGCGCTCGGGGGACCGCGCCACCATCGAGACGCTGACGCATCATGCCAATGACGATTACGAGCGCATGATCCAGGGCGATCCCGGGGCCGAGAGCGTGTTCCAATGGACACGCGAGCACAAGGCGGTGGCGCGCCGCGGCTCGGGCCCGACAGAAGGCCCATTCATCCGCGGCGCGGGCGAGGGGATCGGCGTGCATTTGCTCACCGGCCCCGTCGCGATCGAAGGCGCCGAGCCTGGCGACATTTTGGAGGTGCGAATCCTCGACATCCGGCCGCGGCCGAGCTGCAGTGCCTGCCACGCCGGCCGCTGCTTCGGCTCCAATGTCGCGGCGAACTGGGGCTTTCACTATCACGACCTGATCGAGGAGCCGAAGCCGCGCGAGGTCATCACCATCTTCGAGCTCGACACGTCAGGCGAGCCCTTTGCAAAGGCCGTCTACAATTACGTCTGGACGCCGCAGACCGACCCCGACGGCATCGTGCATCCGACCATCGACTATCCCGGCGTGCGCGTGGACCACGCTACCATCAAGAAACGCCAGAACATCCTCTCCAGCGTGAAGGTGCCGGCGCGGCTGCATTTCGGCACCATGGGCCTTGCGCCATCGGAAGCCGATTTCGTCAGCTCGATCCCCCCGAGCTATACCGGCGGCAACATCGACGACTGGCGCATCGGCAAGGGGGCGCGGATGTTCTATCCGGTCGCGGTCCCCGGCGCTTATTTCTCGGTCGGCGATCCCCACGCCGCGCAGGGCGACAGCGAGCTCGGCGGCACCGCGATCGAGACCTCGCTGACCGGCGATTTCGAATTCATCCTGCACAAGAAGGCTGATCTGGCCGGCACCGATCTGGAAGGCCTCGACCATCCCATGCTCGAGACCGACCACGCCTGGTCGTTCTATGGCTTCACCTATCCGAACTATCTCGCGGCGCTCGGCAATGACGCGCAAACCGAGATTGCCAATCACAGTAGTCTCGACCGTGCGATGCGCGATGCATTCCGAAAACTCCGCCGCTTCCTGATGACCGTGCATCGCCTTAGCGAGGACGAGGCGATCTCGCTGATGTCGGTCGGCGCCGATTTCGGCGTCACCCAGGTGGTCGACGCCAATTGGGGCGTCCACGGCACGATCCGCAAGAACATCTTCCGGTGCGACTAATGCATTGAGACGCGGTCTGTTTTCGGGATGAGCAGGTGACAAGCGGAGATCATTTGCGGTCCGTCGCCGCGACGGACGACCGCGTTCGTCTGGCACAGAGGTTGCTTCGATCGACTGCAACATGGGTCGATCCGATGAGCTTCCGGCCGTTCACGAGCGAGTCCTACACGCAAGACGATCGCCCCGAAGCCTGGCGGGACGTGCTGGCGGCGGTCGGCCTGCAGCCAGCAGGCGGACATTCCTTCTTTGACGGCCACGCAACCGCCTCACATCGCCATGCCGCGGGTGTTGCACTGACGCGCATGGCGGCGGGCGCCCAGAGCATCGCGCCCCTCTCGCAAGCCAATGAAAACCTTCCGATCGCGCTGATGCCGGTCGAGGACGGTATGGTGCTCAAAAGCGCCGGCGGTCACCGCATCGTTCCCGTCGGCCATCTCGCGTTGCTTCCGCGCAGCGGCGACTGGAGCATCGTATTCCAGCGCGACATGCGCGCCATCGTGCTGTCGGTAACGTCGGAGGCGCTAAACGGACGCCTGTCCGGAAAGCCGCGGCTTGGCGAGCCTCGCGTCGTTCCGCCCAGCGGCTTCGCCGAGGTGTTCTCCCGTCTCCTTGATGCGACCGCGCGCACGCTCGAGACGTTGGGGGACGCCGAATGGAATTCGCTCGCGCAGTCGCTGGTCGATCTGCTGTTGACGCTCGCGTATCAGCTAGCAGCATCGACATCCGACGCCGCGTCGAGCGCGACGCAGGCTGCGCTGCTGCACCGGATCTGCCAGACCATCGAGCGCCGCCTCGACGATCCCGATCTGGTGCCGGCGCGTGTCGCGCAAGCCGAGGGCATTTCCGAGCGTTACTTGCAAAAGCTGTTCGAGACGGTCGGCGACAACTTCACCCACTACGTTCGCGAGCGACGTCTTCAGCGCGCCTGGGCCGACCTTTCCAACCCAACCGAGGCGCATCGCTCGATCTCGGAGATTGCCTATGCCTATGGCTTTGGCGACTCCGCGCATTTCAGCCGCGCCTTCCGCCATCGCTTCGGCCTGCCGCCGCGCGAGTTTCGCCAGCAGGAGGCAGAGCGGGCGACCTTGCAGCATGGCGTCGCCGGCCAGCGCGGCTGGCCACAGGAGGCGCTGGCACAGCTCCGCGCCCATCAGAGCGTCGAGGCGCGCAGCAACGTCGCCTGTGCCGGCGCGGAGGAGCGGACCACATCGGGGCGTAGGCATCACCATCTGCCGGTCGAGGCCAGCCGCGTTCACTGGGGCTATTTCAGCCGCTCGCTGCCGCCGCAGATCGAGATCGCATCGGGCGACACCATCACGATCGAGACGCTGACCCAGCATGCCTCTGACGATCCCGAGTTGATGATCGCCGGCGATGCCGCCGCCGAAAGCGTGTTCGGTTGGACGCGGAACAAGAAGAACGTCGACCGCCGCGGCGCAGGGCCCATGGATGCGAGCGTATTCGGCCGCGGTGCCGGCGAGGGATTTGGCGTGCACATCTGCACCGGTCCCGTCGCGGTGAAAGACGCCCAGCCCGGCGATGTGCTGGAGGTGCGCATCCTCGACATCGTGCCGCGCGCGAGCCGCAATCCGAACCATGCGGGTCGTGTGTTCGGCTCCTCGGTCGCTGCGTGGTGGGGCTATCATTACAACGAGTTTCTCGGCGGTCCCAAGCCGCGCGAAGCCGTCACCATCTACGAGATATTCGACGACGCCGAGGCGCCGCACGCCCGCGCCCTCTATTCCTACCGCTGGGAGCCGCAGACCGATCCCTTCGGCGTCGTGCACGCCACCTACGACTATCCCGGCGTTCCCGTCGCATCCGCCACGATCAAGCGCCGGCACGCCGTGCTCGACGGCATCAAGATTCCCCTGCGTCCGCATTTCGGCGTGATCGCGCTGGCGCCGCGCGAGGTCGATTTCGTCGATTCCGTGCCGCCATCCTATTTCGGCGGCAATCTCGACAATTGGCGGCTGGGGAAGGGGGCAACGGTGTATCTTCCGGTCTCGGTTCCCGGGGCGCTGCTGTCGGTCGGCGATCCCCATGCAGCGCAAGGTGACGGCGAGCTCAGCGGCACCGCGATCGAATGCTCGATGACCGGCACCTTCGAGGTGATCCTGCACAAGAAGGCCGATCTCGCCGGCCGTCCCTTCGCCGATCTCTCTTATCCCCTCATCGAGACCGAGACCGACTGGGTGCTGACCGGCTTCAGCCACCCGAATTACCTTGCCGAGTTCGGCGCGCAAGGCCAGAGCGAGGTATACGCAAAATCCTCGCTCGACCTCGCCATGAAAGATGCCTTCCGCAAGATGCGGCGCTTCCTGATGAACGTCAAAGGCCTCAGCGAGGACGAGGCGATCGCGCTGATGTCGGCCGCCGTCGATTTCGGCGTCACGCAGGTCGTCGACGGCAATTGGGGCGTGCACGCCATCCTCAGCAAGCGCCTGTTTCAGGACGCATCTTAACAGGGACACCGAAGTGAAATTCCACATGATCAGCGGCGGACCGAAGCCGGTCGCGCCCTTCAGCCACGCGGTGGAGACCGATGGCTTCGTCTTCGTTACCGGCCAGATGCCGGACACGCCGCAAGCGCCGGGCGTCCTGCCCGAGGGCATCGTCGCGCAGACCCGCGCGGTGATGGAGAATTTGAAGGTGGTTCTGGCCGGACTTGGTCTCGGCCTCGAGCACGTCATGATGACGCGCGTGTATCTGACCCGGTTCAAGGAGGACTACGCTGCGATGAACGCGACCTACCGCACGTTCTTCGCTCCGGATCGCTTGCCGGCCCGCACCTGCGTCGGCGTCACCGGCCTGGCGTATGATGCGTTGATCGAGATCGACCTGGTGTGCCGGCGACCGTGAGGTCCGGTTTTTCGTAGCCCGGATGAGCGAAGCGATATCCGGGACTGCGCACCGAAAGTTTCCCGGATGTCGCTTCGCTCATCCGGTCTACAAGACCTTGCGTTGCCCGACGGGCAAGACACACAACTTGCAGGTCCATCGGTCCGCCCGAAAATATTCGCCTTTACAGAAATTCTGTTTTGTCGCATTGTTTCGCCACCTCATCCCGGTCAGAGGGGCGTATCGCGATCGTCACGAACGTGGGGTGAGCGGCGGTGGACGCTAGTCACATCGGCGCGAGAGGCATCGCAGGGCGGGCAACCGTGAGCGAAGCCCATCGCGCGCACGACCGGTGTGATTTGCGTACGGCAAAACCGTGTCGTCCTGGCGCCCGGGGTCTGTGCGCCAAGTCTTACAGTGATGAGGCGGCCCGACCGGGCACGTGCATCAGTCATCTGCAAGGCGACGGGGGCAATAGTGCATCGCTCCCCGGGGAGCAACTGTGTTGAAGTAGACCGGTGATCGAGCGGGCTCAAGGCTGGCGCTGTGCGCCCCCGCCTTCGGCGGCTGACGGCCTTGACCCCGCCCGCTCACCGGTCTTCAGGCGGTGCATGCGCTCGGCTGAGGCCGAGCGGGTTCGCTCAGTTCGTAGCGGCGAGCATCCCATTTCTGGCGCCGGGCGATCATGGTGTTGAGAATGCCGATGAGCTTGCGCATGCAGGCGATCAGCGCAACCTTCGGCTCTTTCCCTTTAGCGATCAGACGATCATAGAAGGCCATGATCACAGGGTTGTGCCGCGTCGCAGCGCCGAGGCAAGCCAGGTAGAAGAGATTGCGAACCTTTCGGCGTCCACCTTTTACATGGCGATCACCGCGTCGCTTCCCGCTGTCGTCATCGTAAGGAGCTGCTCCCAACAGCGCAGCGGCGATCCTGTTGCTCACCTGGCCAAGTTCCGGCATCGCGGCGACCAGACCGGCGGATGTGATCTTGCCGAGCCCTGGCACGCTCTCGATGATCTCGGCAAGTTCGGCCAAATGTGGCGCGGCCTTGATCATTGCGGCGATCGCAACCTCGAGCTTGGCAACTTCGTCTGCGATCTGCTTTAACAACCGAGCCTGCATCTGCTGGACGATTTTGGGGGCGGCATGCTCGCCCCTATTTTTCAGGCTCGTCTGCAGATCGAGCAGGCTCTGGCGCGCTTTTACGACCTGCACCAGATTCTCGCAGGCCGTGTCATGGGCCTGATCTGGAGCATCGGTGAAGGTCTCGGCAAACCAGGCGATCATCTCCGCATCGATCGCATCGTTCTTGGCGAGTTGTCCGGCTGATCGAGCGAAATCACGCACGCGCTTGGGGTCGACGATCCGGGCTTCGATGTCGGCCTGACGCAGCGCCTTAGCCCACTCTCGCTCGTAACCGCCAGATGCCTCCATGACCGCCTTGGCAACCTTGTATTTGCGCAGCCAGCGGATCAGACCGCGCCGTCCTTCTGCAGTGCTAGGAAACGTCTGCCGTTGCGACACCGCGCGGATGCATGCATCCACCTTGTCCTTGGCCACATCGATCCCGACGACAACGCCACCGTTTTGTGCCATCATCCACTCCCTTCCTTGCTCGGTTCGGGCTCGAAGCCCATGCAACTGTTCGGGTTGAGGAAGACACCGGATCTGTCCCACGCTCCCGGACAGGCTCTCAAGGCCTTTGAGCACGGTCGGGCTCAGATCCAGCGACGGGCGGTTGGTCAGAACCGCCCGTTGGCGTTTTTTGGCACAATTTGCAGACACAAGAGCACGGCATAAGCCGTCAAACCACTGCGCAGGGAAGGCCGTGTGTTTGGCTTCACCTGTATGCCGCTGTGCAAATTCTTCTAACCACCTTTCGCACAGTGGACCGTGGGTGCCCGGCCGGCACCCGGTCTTCCCTCGGTCTTCCCTGCGCCCTCTGACATTGGGGGGTGATGAGATGAAGTAAAGCTCGGGCGAGATAAGCCGCGGGGATGCGTACCTGTGTCTGCGAGTGAGATGCGAGTTAGCGGAGAGCAGCGTTTCCACTTGCTCCGTCATTGCGAGCGCAGCGAAGCAATTCAGAGTCTTTCTGTGGAGGGATTCTGAGATTGCTTGGGGTGTGGAGAGAGGAGTGCAACACACTGCAATCTCGTGCCCCGGACGCAGCGCAGCGCTCCTTCAGCGGTGCGCTGCAGAGCCGGGGACAGCAAGCCGCGTGGCTCCTTGGGTCCCGGCTCTGCGCAGCAGCGTTTCACGCTGCGGCGCGTCCGGGACACGAGACTGGAGCGAGCAGCACCAGCGCCTACCAAACACTCCCCGCATTTCGTCTCAAATTGCAACCGGCGCGTGCAAGAACTCTTGATCGTTCGTGAGCTAGGGGTAATTGCCGGCCTTGAACGGCCCGCCTGCCGCCAGCGACTAACCAGAAGAGTGCACAGGGATCAGTGGAACGTGATCGAACCTCCTCTTTTCAAAGCACCAAAATGGTGCTTTAGTACTTTCCATGAGCTCGTCGCCCAAAAATGCTCCGTCCGCGCTGCGTTACAGGCTTGCCCCTGACCCGGCCGCCAAGGTGGCCATCGAGGCGACGTTTAGGGCTTATGACCGCATGATGGAGATCCTCGACGAGGTGGCGCGGACCCATAACGTGGGTTCCAACGTCGTCCTGCTCCATGCCCATGCCTATGAGCCGATCCGCAAGGAGACCGCGCTGCCCTCGCGGCTGGTGACGTTGGGCCTCCGCGACCGCGCCGAGTATCGCGCAGCGCAAGGGCGCCGCCTGCCGCTCGACGACAAGCTCGCCAAGATCAAGGGCCCCGCCACCATTTCGATCGCGACCGTGCAAGGGCGCTTCAGCGTGCCCTTCGACTACGCCGGCTATGCCGAGGGCTGGGGGCAGAGCGTGCCCGCGCGCCTGATCCGCATCGACGACGGTTTTGAAGTTCACTACGGCGTGACGCCGAACAGCCTGCCAGACGAGGAGAACGCCATGGATACCATCGCTGCCGCTCCCGACAATTTCCTGTCCCGGGTCGGGCGCCTGATCGCCGGGATCGCTTATGACGCGATCGAGCAGGCGGAAGGCAAGAACAAGCTGAAGGTGGTCGGTCAGGCGATCCGCGAGATCGAGCGGGCAGAGAGCGAGGCGCGTGACGCGCTCGCCGCTGCGCGTGCCGAGGAATATCGCCTCAACGCGCGCCGCACCGAGATCGAGCGCGAGATGACCGATCTCACACCCAAGATCGAAGGCGCGATCGCTGATAGCCGCGACGATCTCGCGCGCGCGGGTATCGCGCGGCAAATGGATCTGGAGGCGCAGTTCGAGGTGCTCTCCCGCGCCATCGACGAGAACAACGAGAAGATCGAGCAATGCGTCACCTCGCTGCGCGCGGTGCTGTCGGCGCTCCAGGACGCCGAACAGCGCCGCGCCGATCTCGAGAAGAGCGAGGCACACGCCAGCCATCAGGCCGCGACATCGCCCCGCAAGTCCGGCGGCGCATCCGCCGCAGCCAAAGCCTTGCGGGCGGGCAGGGCGGTGGCACGCGCCACCGGCGTGCCGCAGGGAATCCCGTATTCGAGCGACATCGACGAGCTCAGCGCGCTCCATCGCGACAAGGAGATTGCGGCGAGGCTCGCGCGGTTGAAGTCGCGCTCCTGAGCGCCATGTCATGAGCGCTCTGCTCGAACACGTCATGGCGCCGGAGGTCAGGCCGTTCGCGATCGCGGCGGCCATGATCGTCATCGTCGGCTCGGTCGAGGTGATCTCGATGCTGGTCGGGGCCTCATTGAGTGAGATGCTCGGCACCAACATCGATTTCGCTCATCCCAGCGACAATGGCGTGATCAACGCCATCTCCTGGATCAATGTCGGCGGCGTGCCGCTGCTCATCTTTCTACTGCTATTGCTCGGGGCCTTTTCCATCACGGGGTTTCTGATCCAGGACCTCGCCCGGATGGTGACCGGACCCTTGCCGGCGACGGTCGCCTCGATCGGAGCAATCGGTGCATCGGTTCCTCTGGTGCGCGTCACCAGCCGTGCCATCGCGCGGGTCATTCCGAAGGACGAGAGCTACGCCGTCGGCCTCGGTGATCTCGTCGGCCGGGTCGGTGAGGTCGTCGTCGGTCCGCTCGACCAGGGACCGCCCGGCCGCGTCAGCGTCGCCGACGTCCACGGCAACCGTCACTTCGTCTTGGCCGTCGCGGCACCTTCATCGTTGCCCCTGCCGCAAGGAACCATGGTTCTCCTGGTCGACCGCGATGGCACGCGCTTCGTGGCGGTGAAGGCCGACGATGAACTCAAGCCGTCCAAGCCTACTCTAAGCAGCTAGCAAGCAAGCTCATTAGCGGAGAAAGTCATGTTCGACATCGCAGTCCCGGCCATGATCGGCGTCGCGCTGATCGTCGTTCTGGGGATCGTCTTCACCATTCTCTACAAGCGCGCCACCCGCGACGAGGCCTTCGTGCGCACCGGGCTTGGCGGCAAGAAGGTCGTGCTCGACGGCGGCGCCATGATCCTGCCGATCTTCCACTCCTACGCCAGCGTCAATCTAAAGACGCTGCGGCTCACCGTCGAGCGCAAGGAGCGGGAATCCCTCATCACCAAGGACCGCCTGCGCGTCGACATCGTTGCCGAGTTCTATGTGCGCGTCCGCCCCGACGAGGAGAGCATTGCGCTCGCGAGCCAGACGCTGGGCGCATTGACCAATGACGCCGAGGCGCTGCGCAATCAGGTCGAGGCGAAATTCGTCGACGGCTTGCGCTCGGTCGCGGCGACCATGACCATCCTGGAACTCCAGGAGAAGCGCTCGGATTTCGTCAAGCACGTGCAGTCGACGGTCGAGTCCGACGTCAAGTCGAACGGCCTCGAGCTGGAGTCGGTGTCGCTGACGAAGCTCGACCAGACCGACGTGAAGTTCTTCAACCCCGAAAACTTCTTCGACGCCGAAGGCCTCACCCAGCTCAAGACCATCACCGAGACCCGCCGCCGCGACCGCAATGCCATCGTCCGCGACAACGAGGTGGCGATCGCGCAGAAAGATCTCGAGGCGCGCCAGCAGACGCTCGGGATTGAGCGGACCAAGAAGGAAGCCGAGCTGTCGCAAGAGCGCGACATCGCCAACAAGACCGCCAGCACCCGCGCCGAGGTCGCGACCGCGACGCAGACCGCGCGCTTGACCGAGGAGAACGCCCGCATCGACACCGACAGGGCGGTCGCCGAGAAGGAGGCCGGTGCCAAGCAGGTCAAGGAGACTGCGGTGATCGAGTCCGACCTCGCAATCAACAAGCGCAGGACCGATGCCCAGCGCGAGATCCAGATCGCGACCCAGGAAAACGAGATCCAGATCGCGGCGAAGAGCAAAGAGACCTCGGAAGCCGTTGCCGAGGCCAAGGCCGCCGAAGCGCTTGCCGTTTCCGCGGAGGAAAAGGTCGTGACCGCACGCGCGGTCGAAGTCGCCGATCGTGCCCGTCTCACCCAAGTGCTGGCCGCGCGCACCGAAGCCGAGCGCAAATCGACCGAGCTGATCGTCGCAGCCGAAGCCGAGAAGAAAGCCTCGCTCGATCGCGCCGAGGCCGTGAAGACACTGGCCACGGCCGAGGCCGAGTCCAACAAGATCAAGGCCGTCGGCGTGCGTAACATCGGCGAGGCCGAAGCAGCCGTCATCACCATGAAGAACGAGGCGCAGAACAAGCTCGGTAGCAACGTGATCGATTTCGAGATCGCCAAGAAGAGGATCGAGACGATGCCCTCGGCACTGGCCGAGATGGTGAAGCCGATCGCGAACCTCAAGGATGTCCGCATCCTGCACACCGGCGGCGCGTTCGGCGGCAACGGCGCGAGCGGAGGCAATGTGGGCTTCGGTGAAGGTCTCGCTGGCGAGCTCCTCAAGGTGCACGCGCTGCGTCCGATGATCGACGAGATCCTGCGTCAGAGCGGCTTTGCGCCGGGCGACGATCCCGTCAAGGCACTGGTCGGCGCCGTGACGGGCAAGAGCAACGGCGCGGCCGTGCCGGCGCCAGTGCCGGAGAAAACAAGCTCCGCCGATCTATGAATGCCCGTTCATTGCTGCGGAGAATGCGAACCGATAAAAGCAGGCCCGTTGCGCGTCTCGCGTCGCGCAACGTTCCGGAGTTGTGGTCGATGGTGAACCTGTCGATCGCACTCCGGTCGACGCTTTCGAGGCAACAATTTTGGTTGCCGCGGCGCCTGCGCCGATCGAGGCTAGGCGCTGGAGCCTGTTTCGATCGGAGGATTTTCAATGAAGTATTTCCTGTCTGGACTGATCGCTATCGGTCTTTCTCTCGCCGCCACCTCGTCGCTTGCGGCTGATGCCCGCAACGTCACGGTCGTCAATGAGACCGGCTATGCCATCAAATTCCTCGGCTTCAACGCGCCGGATGATGGCCTGGACGAATGGGACAACGAACTCGACAAGGTGTTGCAGAACCAGGCTAGCACCTATGTCGAGTTCGACGACGACGACGAGGGCTGCATCTGGAACATCCGCGTCGACTGGCAGAACTATGATGAGACGGTGCTGTGGAAAAACGTCAACCTCTGCAAGTTCACCGCGCTCCGCTTGCGCTACGACTCCGGCACCAAGACCACCTCGTTTCTCCCGGAATGATGCTTGGCCGGCCTGACCGGAGGAGGGGCCATTTCAGGCCCTTCCTGGGGCGCGTTGAGGATGATGACGAATTCGTCCTTTGCAAGCGCAAGCGGCTTTGTTATACGCAGCCGCGCGCGAACGAACGGTTCGCCTTTTCCTCGGTAGCTCAGCGGTAGAGCATCCGACTGTTAATCGGATGGTCGCTGGTTCGAATCCAGCCCGGGGAGCCAAATCTTGCTGACAATTCAATGATTTGCGCTCGCGTCCTCATACGACATGCGATCTTCTTGTCGTGATCTTTGAAGACGGCATCCACGATCCAGCGTGGAATCGCACTCAAACAGATGTGTGAGCGGGCGTGGTCGCGCCATGCGGACGGCGCCAAATCGACTCAATTCAAATCGAGCATGGATAGGCCGGACATTTACGGAGCTGATTCCCATGCCAGAGATCCTGGTCGACCGTTCTCATATGGCCCCCTCGATTCTGCCGGCCGGCATTCCTGAGCTCAGCGACGACGAATGCCTCGCCTGTCTGGCGCGGGCGGTCGAGACGCCAGATTCGGCACGGCTGGACGAGGTCGCCGCCCTGATCGGCCGCCTTGCGGTGGCGATCGAATAAGGCTGGTCGGCCCTCTGTTGGGGAGTCGCGGAAGCCGCGGTCGCTCGAGACCGACGGCCATGTTGCCTTTTGACCGAGCATGCTTCAAAGATGCCGCGAATTTCCTCCGCGGCATCGTCCGCATTGCAGGGTCCGCAAATGTCCGGTTTTTCGACCGCGCGCCAAAAAATGGTCGATGGCCAGGTGCGCACCAATGACGTCACCGACCGTCGTGTTCTCGACGCCATGCTCACGGTTCCGCGCGAGGCCTTCGTGCCGGCCGGCCGGCAGGCACTGGCTTACCTCGATCTCGACCTCGACGTGAGCGAAGGCGCCACCAAGCGGTTCCTGATCAAGCCGGCGCTGACTGGCAAACTGCTTCAGGCCGCTGAAATCGGCGAGGGTGACAACGTGCTGGTCGTCGGCTGCGCCACGGGCTATCTCGCCGCACTGACCGCCAAGCTCGCGCGGCAGGTCACCGCGACCGAATGCGATTCGGCTTTGGCCGCGAAGGCTAAGGACGCCTTCACCACACTGGGGCTTGCCAATGTCACCTGCAAGACGGCGGCCTGCCCCGACGGGGAACCGTCTGCCGCCCCCTATGATGTGATCGTCCTCAATGGCGCGACCGAGGTGATGCCGGAAGCTCTGCTCGGGCAACTGAAGGAGGGCGGACGCCTGGTGGGGGTGTCGGCCGAATCCAGGCCGCCGCGCACCATGATCGTGACCCGTACCCACGGTGAATTTGGCCATCGGGCGCTGTTCGACGCCGCAGCCCCGGTCCTTCCCGGGCTGGAACGGGCGGTCGCCTTTGTCTTCTGACCGCCCAAAACCCGCCCAAATCCCGTTCTGAATCAGAAGTGTGGCCGGGATGCTGCACGTGAAGAGTTTCCACTGAGAACTACCCTCAGGTAGTTCCGTCGCGCTTGACCGCGTCCTATGTTGCAACGGGGCGACGACTCCACTCGTAGACGTAACCCAGCTCGCGGGCACGAGCCGGGCGTTAGAATGAACGGAATTTCAGGGATGCATGGGGTGAAGCTCTTCACCGGAGCTGCGGTTTCGGTCCTGCTGCTGGCGCTGGCCGGGCCGACGCCTGCCTTGGCGGATACGATCGAAGCCGCGCTGGTGCGCGCCTATCAGAACAATCCGCAGCTCAACGCACAGCGTGCCCAGGTGCGCTCGACTGACGAAAACGTGCCTCAGGCCTTGTCGGGCTATCGCCCCAGGGTTTCGCTGACGGCGAGCGCTGGTTACCAGTACTCGGACTTCAAGAGCAGCTCCACCAGCGACCCCGTTAACGGCACCGGCTTCCCCCGCAGTGTGGGACTGACCGCTTCCCAGACATTGTACAACGGCAACCAGACGGCCAACCGGACACGCGCCGCCGAGAGCCAGGTTTCCGGAGCCCGTGAGGGGTTGCGCGTGCTTGATCAGAGCGTGTTGCTCCAGGCCGCGACGACATACATGGATTATCTGCGCGACGCCGCCACGCTGGAAGTCCAGCGTAGCAACGTACGCGTGCTCGAGCAGACGCTGAAGCAGACCCGTGACCGCTTCAACGTCGGCGAAGTAACCCGCACTGACGTCGCGCAATCGGAGGCGCAACTGGCTGCCGGCAAGACGCAGGCGCTCACTGCCGAAGCGAATTTGACCACGACGCGAGCGAACTTCCGGCGGATCATCGGTAACGAGCCGGCGAACCTCGCGCCGGGCTCCCCTGTCGATCGGTTCCTGCCTCCGACGCTTGCAGCTGCAATCGAGCTCGCCCTCGTCGAGAACCCTAACGTCACGGCGAGCATGTACGGTATCGACGTCAATTATCTTCAGGTGAAGATCAACGAAGGCGCGCTGCTGCCGACGGTCACTCTGCAAGCATCCGTCACCCAAGCCTTCGAGCAGTCCCTGATCCAATACCGTTCGTTCGGAGCCTCTGCGGTCGCGCAGCTCTCGGCTCCGATCTATCAGGGTGGCGCCGAATACGCGCTGATTCGTCAGTCCAAGGAGAACCTTGCGCAGCAGCGCCTCAATCTGGAGACGACCCGCGATCAGGCTCGTGCCACCGTCGTGCAGGCCTGGGGCCAGTTGCAGGCCACCAAGGCGCAGGTGCAGTCCGCGCAGGCACAGGTCGCCGCCTCAGAGATCGCGCTGAACGGCGTCCGTGAAGAGGCCAAGGCTGGCCAGCGCACCACGCTCGACGTGCTCAACGCGCAACAGGCGCTGGTCAACGCGCGTGTCGCACTCGTCACCGCACAACACGATCGCGTGGTTGCGTCCTATTCGGTGCTGAGTGCGGTAGGCCGTCTATCGCCGCAGGTCCTTGGCCTGGCGACCACAACCTACGACCCCAGCGTTCACTACCATCAGGTCCGCGACAGCTGGGCCGGGGTGCGCACGCCCGACGGGCGCTGATTCCCGTGATCATCCGGTCGACCTCGCGAACAGCCGAAGGTCGACCGGCACTTTGCTTGCAATCACCAAATTCCCTGACATAGCCTTGCCATGAAGGTGCGGGTCGATTCGCCCCGCATTGATCTCGTGTGCATAATGCTTGAGTGCGGGGCAGGGGCGCACCGCTGCACATTGAGCCGTGATCTGGGGACAAGTCGGGCTGCCGCGACGAAAATCACGGACCTCCCGTCCGGAACCGGCCAATCCTGTCGTGCTTGGTGTAAAACAACGCATGCGAGGGCGTTGATGATGTGGAGTCGGAGATGACGCAGCCTGCAAAGGTCACAGAACCCTCGATGGAGGAGATTCTGGCCTCGATCCGGCGCATCATTGCCGACGATGAGGCAAAGCCCCCGCCGGTTGAGGCCGCCAAGCCGGAGAAGGCTGCGGCGCCGAAGCCGCAGGCCGTGAACGACATTCCGCCAACTAAGGTCGCGCCCGCAAAACCTGCCGCCGAGAAGCCTGCGCCGCCAGCTGCGAAGCCGGCTCCGGCGCCGCCGCCACCAGCGCCTGCGGCGGATTCATCCAACAGCCAGGACGATATCGACGCGCTGCTGGCGGGGCTCGACGCGGCCACGCCTGCGCCCGAGGTCCGCGCTCCCGAGCCCGAGCCTGAGCCCGACGTGCTCGAACTGACGGACGAGATGGCGGTGGATCCGACACCGGCTCCGCCGCCGCCGAGCTTCCGCAAGGTCGAGCCGCGCGACGATCTCGAGTTCGCCGAATCGCCGTCCCCCCGTCCTGCGCCGCCGCCACCGTCCTACGCGCCGGTGGATTTTGACGCCCCGCCGCTGCCGCCGCAGCAGCCGATCCTCGCGCAATCGACGGTCTCCGCAGTCGAATCCGCCTTCAACTCCCTGGCCCACACGGTGCTCAGCAGCAATGCGCGGACGCTGGAGGATCTGGTAAAGGAAATGCTGCGCCCGATGCTGAAATCCTGGCTCGACGACAACCTGCCGGGCCTCGTTGAACGCATCGTGAAGGCGGAAATCGAGCGTGTCTCCCGCGGCGGCCGTTAAGAAGGCCATACGGCCCCGATAAAGCCCTGCTCCTGCGTCATATTCGCCCTTGCGACCCAGGCCGGCGTGCCTGCCGTTGAGCTTCCCGTTGACTTGAACCGCGCGCGCGGCTTTCTAGCCCCATGATCGAGAAAAATTACCAGCCCGCCGATATCGAAACCCGCATGTCCGTCGTGTGGGAGGACAGCCTTGCCTTCAAGGCAGGCCGCCCCGACCGTCGCGACGCGGTGCCGTTCACCATTGTGATCCCGCCGCCGAACGTGACGGGCTCGCTGCACATGGGCCACGCCCTCAACAACACGCTGCAGGACATTCTGTGCCGGTTCGAGCGCATGCGCGGCCGCGACGTGCTGTGGCAGCCCGGCACCGATCATGCCGGCATCGCCACCCAGATGGTGGTCGAGCGGCAGCTGATGGAACGCCAGCAGCCAGGCCGTCGCGAGATGGGCCGCGAGAAGTTTCTGGAGCGGGTCTGGCAGTGGAAGGCCGAGAGCGGCGACACCATCATCAATCAGCTCAAGCGCCTCGGTGCCTCCTGCGACTGGTCGCGCGAGCGCTTCACCATGGACGAAGGCCTGTCGAAGGCCGTGGTCAAGGTGTTCGTCGAGTTGCACCGCGAGGGCCTGATCTACAAGGACAAGCGGCTGGTGAACTGGGACACCAAGCTCTTGACCGCGATCTCCGATCTCGAAGTGCAGCAGGTCGAGGTCAAGGGCAGCCTCTGGTATCTGCGCTATCCGATCGAGGGCAAGAGCTTCAGCCCCGAGGATCCCTCGAGCTTCATCGTCGTCGCCACCACGCGCCCCGAGACCATGCTCGGCGATACCGGCGTTGCCGTGCATCCCGAGGATGAGCGCTATCAGAAGCTGATTGGCAAGAACGTCATCCTGCCGCTGGTCGGCCGCAAGATCCAGATCGTCGCCGATGACTATTCCGATCCGGAGAAGGGCTCGGGCGCGGTGAAGGTGACGCCGGCGCACGACTTCAACGACTTCGAGGTCGGCAATCGCCACGGCCTGCGCCGGATCAGCGTGCTCGATAAGGAGGGCTGCCTCGATCTCGTCGACAACGAGGATTACCTGCGCGACCTGCCCGAAGGCGCCGCGCAATTCGCCGAGGAGTTTCACAAGGTCGACCGCTTCGCCGCGCGCAAGCGCATCGTCGAGCGGCTGGAGGCGTTCGGCTTCGTCGAGCGGATCGAGCCGCACACCCACATGGTGCCGCATGGTGACCGCTCGAACAGCGTGATCGAGCCGTATCTGACCGACCAGTGGTATGTCGACGCCAAGACACTGGCGAAGCCCGCGATCGCGGCGGTGCGTTCGGGCGAGACCTCGTTCGTGCCGAAGAACTGGGAAAAGACCTATTTCGACTGGATGGAGAACATTCAGCCCTGGTGCATCTCGCGCCAGCTCTGGTGGGGTCATCAGATCCCGGCCTGGTATGGTCCTGACGGCAAGGTGTTCGTCGCCGAAACCGAGGAGGAGGCCGTCAGCAACGCGCTCGGCTATTACGTCGAGCAGGAGGTCATCACGGTCGAGCAGGGCCGCGAGATGGCGCTCGACCGCAACAAGCGCGAAGGCTTCATCACCCGTGACGAGGACGTTCTCGACACCTGGTTCTCGTCGGCGCTGTGGCCGTTCTCGACGCTCGGCTGGCCCGACGATACGCCGGAAGTGCAGCGCTATTATCCGACCAATGCGCTGGTGACCGGGTTCGACATCATCTTCTTCTGGGTCGCCCGCATGATGATGATGGGCCTGCACTTCATGAAGGAGGTGCCGTTCTCGACCGTCTACATCCACGCGCTCGTCCGCGACGAGAAGGGCGCCAAGATGTCGAAGTCGAAGGGCAACGTCATCGATCCCCTGCACCTGATCGACGAATACGGGGCGGACGCGCTGCGCTTCACGCTGGCCGCTATGGCGGCGCAGGGGCGCGACATCAAGCTCGCCACCAGCCGCGTCGAGGGCTACCGCAACTTCGCGACAAAGCTCTGGAACGCGTGTCGCTTCGCCGAGATGAACCATTGCGCCGTGCCTGAAGGATTCGAGCCGGCGAAGGCGAAGGAGACACTGAACCGCTGGATCGCGCATGAAAGCGCGCACACCACGCGCGAGGTGACCGAAGCAATCGAAGCCTATCGCTTCAACGATGCTGCAGGCGCTATCTATCGCTTCGTCTGGAATGTCTACTGCGATTGGTATGTCGAGCTCGCCAAGCCCGTGCTGCTCGGCCCGGATAGCCCCGCCAAGGACGAGACTCGCGCCATGGTCGCCTGGGCGCGCGACGAGATCCTGAAGCTGCTGCATCCCTTCATGCCCTTCATCACCGAAGAGCTGTGGGAGGTGACGGCCAAGCGCGACGGCTTGCTCGCGCTGGCGCCGTGGCCGCTGAAGCCGTCTCAGCCTTCGCCGGAGCAGCTCGCGATGCTCGCCGCGGCCGCCGGGCCGACCGATCCGCTGATCTCGCCGGCCCTGGTCATGCCGATGTTCGACCATGCCGACTTCACCGATCCCAAGGCGGAAGCCGAGATCGGCTGGGTCATCGACCTGGTCACGCAGATCCGCTCCGTGCGCGCCGAGATGAACATCCCGCCGGCAACGCTGACGGCGCTGGTCCTTGCCGGCGCCTCGGCCGAGACCAGGGAGCGGGCGCCGCGCTGGACCGATGTCATCAAGCGCATGGCGCGGCTGTCGGATATCTCCTTCGCTGACCGTGCGCCCGACGGGGCGGTGCAGCTGCTGGTGCGCGGCGAGGTGGCTGCGTTGCCGCTGAAGGGCGTCATCGATGTGGCCGCCGAGCGCGCACGCCTCGACAAGGAGGTCGGCAAGGCCGACGCTGACATCAAGCGCGCCGAATCCAAGCTTGCCAACGAGAAGTTCGTCGCCAACGCGGCCGAGGAGGTCGTGGAGGAGGAGCGCGAGAAGCGCGAGGCGGCGCTGGCCCGCAAGACCAAGCTGCTGGAGGCGCTGGAGCGACTGAAGCAGGCGTCTTAGCCTCGGTGTCGTTCCGGGCGATGCGCAGCATCGAACTCTGGTGCGCAATTGCGTACCTGAGAATCTCGAGATTCCGGGTTCGCGTCTTCGACGCGCCCCGGAACGACAACTACTTCGGAAACGGCTTGCTCAAAAATCTCGAGCCTCTGACGCCGTAGCGCCAGGGCAGCTCGACCGCCTTGGTGATGCCAATGCGGATGCCGGCTGCGACCTCCACATCTTCCGTCCGCGCATGCAGCGCGATCGGCGGGCGATCCAGCGGCAGCGCGTTGTGCGCGATGGTAATGCCGAGCGCCTCGGTCAGCTTGCCGGGGCCTGAGCACAGCGCGTGCGCATCCTGGAGATGGCGACGGCGCCGCATTGTGGCGATGCCATGCGTCGGCTCCAGAGCGCGTATCAGCACGGCGCTGGCCGAGCCTTCCTCCTCGCAGACGAAGTTCACGCACCAATGGATGCCGTAGGAGCGGTAGACATAGGCAAAGCCGGGCGGGCCGAACATCACCTGGTTCCGCGACGTCGGCCCGCGATAGGAGTGTGCTGCCGGGTCGGTATGATGATAGGCCTCGACCTCGACGATGATCCCGCCGACGCCGTCGACCAGCATGGTGGCACCGATCAGGTCGGGCGCAACCTCGTGGACGCTGCGGCCGAAAAAGGTCCGCTTCAGCTGCTTGCCAAGTCGTGGGGACGAGGTCTTTGAGATTGGAGCCATTCGAGGAGAGAATCGCCTGAGAACAGAGCAGGATATTGCCCATATCTGCCATGTTCCCTGAAGCGGTGCGAGCCGGGTTGCGATGCCAGGCCAGACCGACTAGGTAGGACCTGAACAGACCGGACACCCCATGGTCGTTATTGTCGATACCATCTCGAACCCGCTGCGCCCACGCCACCCCGAAAAGGTGAACCGGCCCGATTCCGCTTCGCCGCCGAAGCCGGACTGGATCCGCGTGCGCGCGCCCAACACCCGCGGCTATGCCGACACCCGCAACATCGTGCGGTCCAACGGCCTGCACACGGTGTGCGAGGAAGCGGGCTGCCCGAACATCGGCGAGTGCTGGGACAAGAAGCACGCGACCTTCATGATCATGGGTGACACCTGCACCCGGGCCTGCGCCTTTTGCAACGTCAAGACCGGCCTGCCGAATGCACTCGACACAGCCGAGCCGCAACACGTCGCCGAAGCGACCGCCAAGCTGGGCCTTGCCCACGTCGTCATCACCTCCGTCGACCGCGACGACCTAGCTGACGGCGGCGCCCAGCATTTTGCAGAGACGATCCGCGCGATCCGGGCCGCGTGCCCCTCGACCACGATCGAGATCCTGACGCCCGACTTCCTGCGCAAGGAGGGCGCGCTCGAAATCGTCGTCGCGGCGAAGCCGGACGTGTTCAACCACAATCTCGAGACCGTACCGTCGCGCTATCTCACGGTGCGACCCGGCGCGCGCTACTTCCACTCGATCCGCCTGCTGCAGCGGGTCAAGGAGCTCGATCCCACCATCTTCACCAAGTCCGGCATCATGGTCGGCCTCGGCGAAGAGCGCCACGAGGTGCTCCAGGTGATGGACGATCTGCGCTCGGCGGACGTCGATTTCCTCACTGTCGGGCAATATCTCCAGCCGACCCGCAAGCATCACGCGGTGATGCGCTACGTGCCGCCGGACGAGTTCAGCTCTTACGAGAAGGTCGCCTACACCAAGGGCTTTCTGATGGTGTCGGCAAGCCCGCTCACCCGCTCGTCGCATCATGCCGGCGAGGATTTCGCGAGACTGAAGGCTGCACGGGCAGCTCACGCCCGCTGACGTACCATGCATCGAGTTTCGAGCAAGCACCGTGTCAACCACAGCGCGTCCGAGATGTTTGATCTGGTCGCCGATGTCGAGCGCTACCCGGAATTCGTACCGCTGTGCAGCGCGCTGAAGGTGCGCCAGCGCGTGGCAAAGCCCGACGGCACCGAGGTGCTGATTGCCGACATGACGGTGTCGTTCAAGCTGGTCAAGGAATCCTTCACCAGCCGGGTGACGCTCGATCGCGCCAATCTGAAAATCCTGGTCGAATATCTGCAAGGTCCTTTCAGCAAGCTCGAAAACCGCTGGACGTTCGAGCCCAAGGGCGAGGGCGTCTGCGACGTCGGATTCTTCCTCGCCTACGAGTTCAAGAGCCGCATGCTGGCGATGCTGATGGGCTCGATGTTCGACGCCGCCTTCGCGCGGTTTTCCACGGCCTTCGAGAAGCGGGCGGACGCGATCTACGGCCGGCCGAAGCTGGTGCAGTCGCAGTCGTAGAATGGGTAGAGCGAAGTGAAACCCATCAAGCCTTGTGCGCTGAAAGATGATGGGTTTCGCAAGTGCTCTACCGATCGTTGTACCCGCGCTACGGGAACATCAGCCCCGAGGCGAACGTGGCGGCCTGCGCTTCACCGCATGCCGGCGCGGCGAGCGGGTCACGCGCGGGCGCAGGCGGCTTGCGGCGGTGCGTTGCGGCTTGGCCGCGACTTGCGGGCCGCGGGCGAGATCCATCAGCATGCGCAGCGCCTCGACCACGGAGCGGGCGCGCACCGCGCTGCGGCCGATCGCGCCGAAGCGATGCTCGCGGTGGATGATGCGGCCGTCGCGCGCGGCGGCGGCGAAGTGCACGAGACCGACCGGCTTGCCGGGCGTGGCGCCGCCGGGGCCAGCGATGCCGGTGATGGCGACGGCGAGGTCGACATCCGCGCGCTCCAGCGTGCCGATCGCCATCGCGGTTGCGGTCTCCTTGCTGACGGCGCCGAAATTCGTCAGCGTGCTCGCTTCGACGCCAAGCATCGCGCGCTTGGCCTCATTGGAATAGGTTACGAAGCCGCGGTCGATGACATCTGAGGAGCCGGGGATGTCGGTCAGCGCGCCGGCAACGAGGCCGCCGGTGCAGGACTCCGCGGTCGCGATCGTCAGCTTGCGCATCCGGCACAGATCGAGCAGCGAGCGGGCGATGGCGCGTGCGTCGCTGCCGCCCATGGCCTTACACGCTCCAGGGCAGGCGAATGGTGGCGCTCGCGGTGGCCGCGATGCCTTCCTCACGGCCGGTGAAGCCTAGCCGCTCGCTGGTGGTTGCCTTCACCGCCACGCGCGAGATGTCGATGCCGGAAATCTCGGCGATGCGCGCGCGCATGGTGTCGCGCAAGGGGCCGATCTTCGGCCGCTCGCAGATCATGGTGACCTCGAGATTCGCGACGCGGCCGCCGCGCGCCGCGACGCGCTCGATGGCGTATTTCAGGAACTGGTCGGAGGAGGCGCCTTTCCACTTCGCATCGCTCGGCGGAAAGTGCGAGCCGATGTCGCCGTCGGCGAGCGCGCCGAGAATGGCGTCGACCAGCGCATGCAGGCCGACATCGCCGTCGGAGTGGGCGAGAAAACCCTTGGTGTGCGGCACGCGCACGCCGCAGAGCATGACATGATCGCCTTCGCCGAAGGCGTGCACGTCATATCCGGTGCCGGTCCTGATGTCGCCGAGCTGCGCGGCCAGGCGCGCTTCCTCGCGCACGAAATCCTCGGGAGTGGTGAGCTTCATATTGGCAACATCGCCTTCAAAGGTTGCGACCGTCAATCCCGCCCATTCGGCAATCGCGGCATCGTCGGTGAAATCCGAGCGCCCGTCCTTCGCGGCGCGACGATGCGCCTCGAGGATGACGTCGAAACGAAAGGATTGCGGCGTCTGCGCGATTCTAAGACGCGCACGGTCCGGCGTGTCCTCGACATTGCCGCTATCGCCTGTGACCTTGATGGTGTCGGTGACGGGAACCACGGGGATCGCGGCTCCCGTGCGGCTCGCCGCGTCGATCGCGCGCGAGATCACGCCGTCAGAGACGAAGGGCCGCGCGGCGTCGTGGATCAGCACGATCTCCGGCTTGTGCTTCGCCAGCGCTTCGAGGCCAGCAAGTACCGAAGCCTGCCGCGTCGCGCCGCCATTGGTTGGCGGCTCGTGCCTGAGCCCTGCGACCGCTGCGGTGAACATGGCGTTGTCATCGGGGTTCACCACCGGCTGCACTGCGAACACATCAGGATGGCGGCTGAAGGCCTCCATGGCGCGATAGATCACAGGCACACCGCCGATCTCGCGATATTGCTTCGGCCCGCCGGCGCCGGCGCGCAGGCCGCGTCCGGCCGCCACGAGGACGACAGCGGTGCGTTGTGATTTCGCCATAGGACTCAAATACTCAGTTGCTAATGAAAGAGCAGGGGGTGATTTGCCGGCCATGCCTCTAGCACGGCAAGCCCGCAAAAAAAGGGGATTTCCCCGGATTGTGGGAAACAGCATTTTGCTGCACTGCACTTGAAAGATTTGCAGAACTGTCTAAACTGTAGGCATGACGCTTGACTGCACAAGAATTGTGCGCAAGATAGATCATGGCAGGCGCGATGAGGCCCTGCCCAGTCAACGAGACCCCCGTGACCGGCTCGGCAGTATCAGGCTCTAAGCCGTTGAAAATAGGCGATATTGAAGTCGCCACCCCGGCCTTCCTGGCGCCGATGTCGGGTGTGACTGACTCGCCCGTCCGCCGGCTGGCCGCCGAGCTTGGGGCCGGTCTCGTCGTGTCCGAGATGACCGCGAGCGATGAGCTCGCCAATGGCCACCGGATGTCCCGGTTGCGCTGCGAGGCCACCGGCATCGGCCCTCATGTGGTCCAGCTCGCCGGCTGTGAGACACACTGGATGGCCGAAGGCGCCCGGATCGCCGAAGCCGAAGGCGCCGATATCATCGACATCAACATGGGCTGTCCCGCCCGCCACGTCACCGGCGGCCAGTCCGGCTCGGCCTTGATGCGCGACCTCGATCATGCCGTCAGCCTGATCGATGCGACGATCGCGGCGGTGAAGGTGCCGGTGACGCTGAAGATGCGGCTCGGCTGGGACGACCGCACCCGCAACGCGCCGGAGCTGGCGCGGCGCGCGGAAGCCGCCGGGGTCAAGCTCGTCACCGTTCATGGCCGCACCCGTTGCCAGTTCTACAAGGGCGAGGCCGATTGGGATGCGATCCGCGCCGTGCGCGAGGCCATCTCCATTCCGCTCGTCGTCAACGGCGACATCACGTCTTACGAAAAGGCGCTCACCGCATTGGAAGCCTCAGGCGCCGACGCCGTGATGATCGGCCGCGGCGCGCAGGGCCAGCCGTGGCTGCCCGGTCAGATCGGCCGCCGCCTGCAGGGCGGGGCTGAGGAAGCTGTCCCCTCGCTCGAAACGCAGCTGCATTATGTCCGCACGCTCTATGATGGCGTTTGCGCGCTCTATGGTCTGCGCATCGGGCTGAGGCATGCCCGTAAGCATCTTGGCTGGGCGCTTGATGTCGCAGCGCAGGCGAGCCGTGCGCCGGCCGAGAAGCTGAGATCCTGGCGCCAAAAGATCCTGGTCTCGGAGGATCCGCGCCTCGTTCACAATTCACTGCAAGACGCCTTCGACGACTTCGCATGGAGCGCTGCTGCATGAGCTCAGCCGCTGAAAATCGTCGGCCGCTTCAGTCCGACAGCGACGCAATCCTGGATGCCTTGCCCAATCCCGTGCTCACGATCGGGCCGGACGGCAAGATCGTCGCCGCCAATATCGCGACCGAAGCCTTTTTCGAGATCTCGACGCAATTCTTGAAGCGGCAGTCGCTGAAGGAGCTGGTGCCGTTCGGCAGCCCCTTGCTGGCGCTGATCGACCAGGTGCGCTCGTCGAACTCGCCGGTCAACGAATACAAGGTCGATCTCGGCACGCCGCGCATGGGCGGCGACCGCCAGGTCGACCTGCACGTCGCCCCGCTCACCGAGAGGCCCGGCCATATCGTGGTGATGCTCCAGGAGCGCACCATCGCCGACAAGATGGATCGGCAGCTCACCCATCGCAGCGCCGCGCGCTCGGTGATAGCCCTAGCAGCAATGCTCGCGCATGAGATCAAGAATCCGCTTTCGGGTATTCGCGGCGCAGCGCAGCTCCTGGAGCAGCAGGCTTCGTCCGAGGACCGCATGCTGACGCGGCTGATCTGCGACGAGGCCGACCGCATCGTGACGCTGGTCGACCGCATGGAGGTGTTCGGCGACGAACGTCCCGTGGTGCGCGGCCCCGTCAACATCCATTCGGTGCTCGACCACGTGAAGCGGCTGGCGCAGTCGGGCTTTGCACGCAACATCCGCTTCATCGAGGATTACGATCCCTCGCTGCCGCCGGTGCTCGCGAATCAGGACCAGCTGATTCAGGTGTTCCTCAACCTCGTGAAGAACGCCGCAGAAGCCCTGATCGACGTGCCCGACGCCGAGATCCAGCTCACCACAGCGTTCCGACCCGGCGTGCGCCTGTCAGTGCCTGGTCAAAAATCCCGGGTATCCCTGCCGCTCGAATTCTGCGTGAGGGACAATGGACCAGGCGTGCCCGACGATCTTCTGCCCAATCTGTTCGATCCGTTCGTGACCACCAAGCAGACCGGAAGCGGTCTCGGTTTGGCGCTGGTTGCAAAAATCGTCGGCGATCACGGGGGCATCATCGAATGCGAATCTCAGCCGCGCAAGACCACCTTCCGCGTGCTGATGCCGATGTATTCCACGTCGGTGAAACATGCCGATCAAAGCAGTCGCGACGGCTCTGCCGGGAAGTCGTCGCCTGCATCACAGGGGGCAAAATGAGGATCAACGATGCCCGCAGGTAGCATTCTCGTAGCCGATGACGATACCGCCATCCGCACCGTTCTCAATCAGGCACTGTCCCGCGCCGGTTACGAAGTGCGGCTGACCGGCAATGCCGCAACGCTGTGGCGCTGGGTCAGCCAGGGCGAGGGCGATCTCGTCATCACCGACGTGGTGATGCCGGACGAAAACGCCTTCGACCTGTTGCCGCGGATCAAGAAGATGCGGCCGAATTTGCCCGTCATCGTCATGAGCGCGCAGAACACGTTCATGACGGCGATCCGAGCCTCCGAGCGCGGGGCTTACGAATATCTGCCAAAACCCTTCGACCTCAAGGAGCTGATTGCCATCGTCGGCCGCGCGCTCGCCGAGCCGAAGGAGCGGACCTCGACGCCGGACGAGGATGCCGAGATGGAGGCAATCCCGCTGGTCGGCCGTTCGCCGGCGATGCAGGAAATCTACCGCGTGCTGGCGCGCCTCATGCAGACCGACCTCACCGTGATGATCACGGGCGAGTCAGGCACCGGCAAGGAGCTGGTGGCACGCGCGCTGCACGATTACGGCAAGCGTCGGAACGGCCCGTTTGTCGCGGTCAACATGGCGGCGATCCCGCGCGATCTCATCGAATCCGAATTGTTCGGCCACGAGCGCGGTGCCTTCACCGGCGCCAACACCCGCGCCTCCGGCCGCTTCGAGCAGGCCGAAGGCGGCACGCTGTTCCTGGACGAGATCGGCGACATGCCGATGGAGGCGCAGACCCGCCTCCTGCGCGTGTTGCAGCAGGGCGAATACACCACCGTCGGTGGCCGTACCCCGATCAAGACCGACGTGCGCATCGTCGCGGCCTCCAACAAGGACCTGCGCGTGCTGATCCAGCAGGGCCTGTTCCGCGAAGACCTGTTCTTCCGCCTCAACGTCGTGCCGCTGCGGCTGCCGCCTTTGCGCGAGCGGATCGAGGACCTGCCGGACCTCGTGCGGCATTTCTTCACGCTGGCCGAGAAGGACGGCCTGCCGCCGAAGAAGCTGGATGCGCTGGCGCTGGAGCGGCTGAAGCAGCATCGCTGGCCCGGCAACGTACGCGAGCTGGAAAATCTCGCCCGGCGTCTCGCCGCGCTCTATCCGCAGGACGTGATCACGGCTTCCGTGATCGACGGCGAGCTCGCGCCGCCCTCGGTCAGTCCGGGCGCCGCGGTCCAGCAGGGCGTCGACAATCTCGGCGGCGCTGTGGAGGCGTATCTGTCCTCGCACTTCCAGGGCTTTCCGAATGGTGTGCCGCCGCCCGGCCTCTATCATCGCATCCTCAAGGAGATCGAGGTGCCGCTGCTCACGGCCGCGCTCGCCGCCACCCGCGGCAACCAGATCCGCGCCGCGGACCTGCTCGGTCTCAACCGCAACACGCTGCGGAAGAAGATCCGCGACCTTGATATCCAGGTGTATCGGAGCGGGGGATAGCTTTGCGGAACGGTGGCTCAGCTCCCCCTACCAAGGCAGAGCTGAGCCTGTCCGGATCGCGCTGGCCGTTGTGGCTGACGCGATGAGCAGAAGTCCCAATTGGTCTAAATGTTCCGCTCGCACATTCAAATCGGTCGTTCGGCCGCGACGCGCGGCATGACATCTATCTGACGGTTTGGCCGGATGCCGGCATCACGCTGGCGAGATTCACCGGGACCTGCTGAAGGGCGAGGCCGTTGACCAGGAGGTCGGCGGCCACGATCAGCAGAAGAACGGCCGAAACCATCGTCGCGAGAAAGATCCTATCCATGCTGGATCAAGCCGGGACGGCGGGAATCCGTTCCCGTCTAAACGCAATGTCCCTGTGGATTGCGCCCCTCCGCCGCGGGACGGACGCCGCGGAATTGTCGCAATTCGGCAACAATGTGGTACGAATACATCAGTATCCGCCCGTCGCGGACCCGTTTTCAGCACCACCATTGCCGGAATGACCAGCGCAGACACCTCGGCCGCACACTTTGACACGGCCCCAGCGGAAGAGCCCCGGCGTTGGTCGGTACGGCGCTGGCTGGCACCCGTTGCCGTGGCGCTGGCCCTGCTGTCGGCCTTCCTGACGTTCCTGGTCCTGACCGGTCTCACCAAGATCGAGCCGACGCCGGAAGTGGTCCGCACGTTCTACCTGATCAATGCGGCCACGATCCTGCTGCTGGTCGGGATCATCATCCGCGAACTCTGGCAGCTGATCCTGGCGCGGCGGCGGGGCAGGGCGGCGGCGCGTCTCCATGTCCAGATCGTCAGCCTGTTCTCGATTGTGGCGGTGCTGCCGGCGGTGCTGGTCGCCGTCGTCGCCAACGTCACCATCGAGCGCGGCCTCGACCGGCTCTTCTCCGGGCCGACCAAGGAGGTGATCCAGAACTCGCTGACGATCGCGCGGGCCTATATGCAGGACCACGCGCAGCTGATCCGTGGCGACATCATCGGCATGGCCAACGACATCGCCCATGCCCGGCCGCTCTACGACCAGGACCGTCGCTCGTTCCGCGAGATGCTGACGGCGAGCGCCGCCTCCCGGAACCTGCCGGGCGCGATGATCATCGACAAGAACACGAACATCCTGGAGTCCGCCGACACCGGCATGCGGCTCGCTTATTCGCCGCCGGCGCCGGACTTTCTCAGCAACGTCAACGAGAACGAGCCCGAGATCGCGGTGCTGCCCGATGCGAGCTTCGTCGCCGCGGTGATCCGCCTGCGCGCCTTCAACGACACCTTCCTCTATGTCGCCCGTCCGCTCGACCCGAACGTCGTCAACCAGCTCAAGCAGACCGAAGTCAGCGTCGCCGAATACGCCCAGATCGAGTCACGCCGGCTCGGCATCCAGGTCGCCTTCGCGCTGATGTTCGCGGTGATCGCGCTGACCATTTTGATGGCCTCGGTGCTGATCGGCCTCAACTTCGCCAATTCGCTGGTCTCGCCGATCCGGCGGCTGATGAACGCGGCGCACACGGTGTCGACCGGCGACCTCCACGTCCAGGTGCCCGTCCATCAGTCGGAAGGCGATCTCGCCCAGCTGGGTGAGACTTTCAACAAGATGACGCAGGAATTGCGCAGCCAGCGGGACGAGCTCGTCAACGCCAGCGATCTCATCGATAGCCGCCGCCGCTTCATCGAGGCTGTGCTGTCCTCGGCGAGCGCCGGCATCATCGGCGTCGATGCATCCGGCAGTGTCGGCATCCTCAATCGCTCCGCCGAGAAGCTGATCGGGCACTCCGAAGCGGAGACGCTCGGCCATCCGCTCTCCGACGTGCTGCCCGAGCTCGACGAGATGATGAAGGCGGCGCGGGAAGGGACCCAGCGTCTGGTGCAGGGCCAGATCACGATCACCCGCGACGGCACCGAGCGCAATCTGTCGGTCCGCGTCAGTGCCGAGAAGAACCAGCCGCACGACAGCTACATCATCACGCTCGACGATATCACCGAGCTTGTCTCGGCCCAGCGCACCTCGGCCTGGGGCGACGTCGCGCGCCGCATCGCGCACGAGATCAAGAACCCGCTGACGCCGATCCAGCTCTCCGCCGAGCGCATCCGCCGCAAGTTCGGCAAGACCATCACCGAGGACAAGGACAAGCAGATCTTCGACCAGTGCACCGACACCATCGTGCGCCAGGTCGACGACATCAGGCGCATGGTCGACGAGTTCTCGCGCTTCGCGCGGATGCCCAAGCCTGTGATGGAAGGCGAGGACGTCGCCGACACCGTGCGGCAGGCCGTGTTCCTGATGAAGGTCGCCCATCCTGAGCTCGATATCGAGGCGGAATTCAAGGAAGATCCGCTCCGCGCCCAGTTCGACCGGCGGCTGATCTCCCAGGCGGTCACAAACATTGTCAAGAACGCCACTGAGGCGATCGAGCAGGTCCCGCCGGAGGAGCTCGGCAAAGGCCGCATCGACGTCGTGGTGTCACGCGAGGGCGCGGACGTGCTGATCGACGTCATCGATAACGGCATCGGCCTGCCCAAGGTCGCACGCTCGCGGCTGCTCGAGCCGTACGTCACCACGCGCGCCAAGGGCACCGGGCTGGGGCTGGCCATCGTCGGCCGCGTGCTGGAAGACCATGGCGGGCGCATCGAGCTGAAGGACGCCTCCGACTTCCGTGAAGGCCAGCGCGGCGCCTGGATGCGGATGCGCTTTGCCGTCTCAGGGCAACCTGCGAAGTCCGAGACAGTCGAGCAAACGCCGGCGGCCAGCGAAGCCGCGAAGGATACAGCGGGCGAACCGGTCAAGAGCTCGATCAACGCCCCCGAAACAAAACAGCCGGCCGCCGAAACCAAAGAGCCGGCTGAAAAGACCAATGATTCAACCAAAATCGAAGCCTCAACAGGCAGCTGACAAAACAGGCGCGATCCATGGCAAGTGAAATTCTGATTGTCGATGATGAGGCCGATATTCGGGATCTCGTTGCGGGCATTCTCGAAGACGAGGGGTTTGTCACCCGGACCGCACGTGACAGCGATACGGCACTCGCCGAGATCGCCAATCGTCGGCCGCACCTGGTGTTTCTCGACATCTGGCTGCAGGGCTCCAAGCTCGACGGCTTGCAGCTCTTGGAGCAGGTCAAGAAGGACAATGCCGATCTGCCCGTCGTGATGATCTCTGGCCACGGCAACATCGAGACCGCGGTCGCCGCGATCAAGCGCGGCGCCTACGATTTCATCGAGAAGCCGTTCAAGGCCGACCGCCTGATCCTGGTCGCGACCCGCGCACTGGAGAACTCGCGGCTCAAGCGCGAGGTCAAGGAGCTGAAGCAGCTCGCGCCGAGTGCCAGCCAGCTGGTCGGCCGTTCGCCAAGTATGAACCAGCTGCGCCAGACCATCGAGCGCGCCGCCAAAGCCAACAGCCGCATCCTGATCGTCGGCCCCGCCGGCGCCGGCAAGGAACTGACCGCGCGCACGCTGCATACGGCCTCGGGCCGCGCCGACGGTCCTTTCGTGGTGATCAATGCCGCCGCGATCACGCCCGAGCGCATGGAGCACGAGCTGTTCGGCGTCGAGCAGTCCAATGGCGAGCAGCCGCGCAAGCCCGGCGCGCTCGAGGAAGCCCATGGCGGCACGTTGTTCATCGACGAGATCGCGGACATGCCGCGCGAGACCCAGAACAAGATCTTGCGCGTGCTGGTGGAGCAGTCATTCCAGCGCGTCGGCGGCACTGCCAAGGTGCAGGTCGATGTGCGCATCATCTCATCAACTGCGCGCAATCTCGAAGAGGAGATCGCGGCGGGCCGTTTCCGCGAGGATCTCTACCACCGGCTCTCGGTAGTGCCGATCCGCGTGCCGGCGCTGTCGGAGCGGCGCGAGGACATTCCGGAGTTGATCGACTACTTCATGGAGCAAATCTCGGCCGGCAGTGGCTTGCCCAAGCGCCAGATCGGGCAGGACGCAATGGCGGTGCTGCAATCCCATGTCTGGCCCGGCAATGTGCGCCAGCTCCGCAACAACGTTGAGAGAGTCATGATTCTGGCGGCGGGCGGACCCGAAGTCATTATCACAGCCGATATGTTGCCGCAGGACGTCGGCTCCATGGTGCCGGCGATGCCGACCAGCAACAATGGCGAGCACATCATGGGCCTGCCGTTGCGCGAAGCGCGTGAAGTGTTCGAGCGCGACTATTTGATTGCACAGATCAGCCGTTTCTCAGGAAATATTTCTCGCACGGCTGAATTCGTTGGCATGGAACGGTCGGCGCTGCATCGGAAGTTGAAGGCGCTCGGCGTCGGCTAGCGCCACGACGCTGCAGCCGCCCTTCAGGAATAGGCGAGGAAAATCATCGATTTCCGTAGTTTTTCGGGGCAATAGGGCGTGGCCTGCCGCGTGAAGCGGCTTGCCTAATATCCCGACCTGTCCTCTAATCGAAACGCTGTTCCTTCCGAGGGGGATCTCATGAGGGACGGCAACCGGGAGAGGCCCCGTCACAAGAGGCCGCAACC
Source organism: Bradyrhizobium sp. LMG 9283 (assembly GCF_045571415.1). Taxonomy (NCBI): domain Bacteria; kingdom Pseudomonadati; phylum Pseudomonadota; class Alphaproteobacteria; order Hyphomicrobiales; family Nitrobacteraceae; genus Bradyrhizobium; species Bradyrhizobium sp. LMG 9283. The sequence goes on along the minus strand of NZ_CP120691.1, from coordinate 4,612,393 downwards.
GGCGCAATAAAAAGAAACTCAAAGCGAGAAAAAAACAATGGCGGCAGACCGCGCACAAAACCTACAGGACACCTTCCTTAATCACGTTCGCAAAACCAAGACGCCACTGACGATCTTTCTGGTCAACGGAGTGAAGCTCCAGGGCATCGTGACCTGGTTCGACAATTTCTGTTTGCTGCTGCGGCGCGACGGTCATTCGCAGCTCGTCTACAAGCATGCGATCTCGACCATCATGCCGGGCGCTCCGATTCAGCTGTTCGAAGGCGGCGAGGATCAGCCGGCTTGAGAGTGATCTGATTGGAACCCCGGAATTTAGGCGGGGATGCCGACCGTCCGCGGTCGGCGGGGGCTCATACGGGGCGGGTGCTGGTCATCGGCCCCTATTTGCGAGTGCGCGCAGGGAATGCCGACGCGCAATCGGAAGGTTATGTCCTGCGCGACGTTGAGGCCCGCCTCGACGAGGCCGCGGGCCTCGCGCGCGCAATCGATCTCGTCATTGCCGACGCCATCATCGCGCCGGTCAGCCAGATCCGGCCTGCGACCTATATCGGCAAGGGCAAGGTCGAGGAGATCGCCGGACTGATCAAGTCCCTCGAAGTCGAGCTCGTGGTGATGGATTGCGCGCTGTCGCCGATCCAGCAGCGCAACCTCGAGAAAGAATGGCACGCCAAGGTGCTCGACCGCACCGGGCTCATCCTGGAAATCTTCGGCCGGCGCGCCAAGACAAGGGAAGGCTCGCTCCAGGTCGAGCTTGCCCATCTCAACTACCAGCGTTCGCGCCTGGTGCGCTCCTGGACCCATCTCGAACGCCAGCGCGGCGGTTTCGGCTTCATGGGCGGCCCGGGCGAGACCCAGATCGAAGCCGACCGCCGCCTGATCCAGGAGCGCATTTCCAAGCTCGAGAGCGAGCTGAAGAAGGTGCAGGCGACGCGGCGTCTGCACCGCGCCGGCCGTCAGCGCGTGCCGTATCGCGTCGTCGCGCTGGTCGGCTACACCAACGCCGGCAAGTCGACGCTGTTCAACCGCCTGACCCGCGCCGACGTGCAGGCCGCCGACATGCTGTTCGCGACGCTCGATCCGACCTTGCGCGCGCTCAGCCTGCCGCATGGCGGCAAGGCGATGCTGTCCGACACCGTCGGCTTCATCTCCAACCTGCCGACCCAGCTCGTGGCCGCTTTCCGCGCCACGCTGGAGGAGGTGCTGGAGGCGGACGTCATCCTGCATGTGCGCGACATCTCGCATGAGGACGCCGAGGCGCAGCAGAGCGACGTCGACGCGGTGCTGCGCCAGCTCGGCATCAATCCTGACGACTCAGGCCGCATCATCGAGGTCTGGAACAAGATCGACCGTTTCGCCCCCGAGCAGCGCGAAGAGCTGCTCAATATCGCCGCACGCAGGCCCGAGGATCATCCGGCGATGCTGGTGTCCGCCGTATCAGGCGAGGGCATCGACGCACTGCTCGCCGCGATCGAGGAACGCCTGGCCGCCAAGCGCACGACGCTCGATCTCTCCATCGATGCCGCCGACGGCGCCGGCATCAGCTGGCTCCATCGCAATGCCGAGGTGCTGACGAAAGAGCTGCACGACGGCCGCTTCGATATGACCGTGCGAGTGGACGAGACCAAGCGGGACATCGTGGTATCGAGATTTGATGCTGTACCGCACGCGATGTGATGCTCATGGAACTGGCATCGGTAGTGACTTGTCCGGAATGCAGCTATCAGTCGCCAGAGATCATGCCGACTGACGCTTGCCAGTATTTCTACATTTGCAAAGGTTGTGGCACGCAATTGCAGCCAAAAGCCGGCGATTGCTGTGTGTTCTGCTCATACGGGACAATGCCGTGTCCACCGAAGCAGAGCGAACATCGTTGCTGATAGCGGCAATTCCGTCACCGGATCTCCTCCCGCTTCGCCGCATTCCAAAGCGCATCCATCTCCGCGAGCGAGGCGTGCTCCAGCGTCCGCCCCTGCGCCTCCAGCGCCTTCTCGATGAATGCAAAGCGCCGCTCGAACTTGGCATTCGTCGCGCGCAGCGCGGCTTCCGGATCGGCATCGACATGGCGGGCGAGGTTGACGAGGGCGAACATCAGGTCGCCCGTTTCCTCGGCAAGCTCCTGCTTGTCGTTGCGATCGAGCGCAGCCTCGATCTCGTCAGCCTCCTCGCGGATCTTTTGCAAGACCGCGCGCGGATCGTTCCAGTCGAAGCCGACGGTGGAGGCCTTGCGCTGCAGCTCCATCGCGCGCGTCAGCGCGGGCTGGCCGGCCTTGACGCCTGATAGCAGCGAGTTATGGGGCACGTCCTCCGGCGGCCGGCGCGCGGCGCGTTCGGCCTTCTCCTCCGCCTTGATGCGGTCCCAGACTTCCTTGACGTGGTGCGGGGCGACATTGCCGTCCGGGTCGGCGAAGACGTGGGGATGGCGCCGGATCATCTTGCGGGTAATGGCCTCGACCACGTCCCCAAAATCGAACGCGTTCTGCTCCGAGGCCATCTGAGCGTGGAACACGACCTGGAGCAGGAGGTCGCCGAGCTCCTCTCTGAGATCGTCTAGGTCGCCGCGGGTGATGGCGTCCACCACCTCATAGGCCTCCTCGATCGTGTAGGGCGCGATCGTCGAAAAATCCTGCTCGAGGTCCCAGGGGCAGCCGGTCACCGGCGTGCGCAGCGCCGCCATGATCTCGATCAGGCGGGAAATGTCGCGGGAAGGGGTCATTGCGGGGCAGTCTCCTGGGCTCCAAGGCCTTATGCCAAAAGCGGGCCGCCGTTCCCAGCGGGGCGCTGCGGAACAGATCGATTTCCACCGATTGGCTGGCCCGTTACGCAGTGCTAAAGCGCGGACCATGAGTGACGCATTTTCCTCCGAAACCGCGCTGGTGCTGTTCTCCGGCGGCCAGGATTCCACCACCTGCCTCGCCTGGGCGCTCAGCCGCTTTGCCCGCGTGGAGACGCTGGGGTTCGAGTACGGCCAGCGCCACGCCATCGAGCTTGCCTGCCGCGACTGCCTGTTCGACGGCATCAAGGCGCTGCGCGCGGATTGGGCTGCAAAACTCGGCGAGAGCCATACGCTGTCGATCCCGACGCTCGCGGCCGTCTCCGAGACGGCGCTGACACGCGACGTCGCGATCGCGATGGGCGCAGACGGCCTGCCCAATACCTTCGTGCCGGGCCGCAACCTCGTGTTCCTGGCCTTCGCCGCGGCCCTGGCCTATCGGCGTGGGATCCGCCACATCGTCGGCGGCATGTGCGAGACTGATTATTCCGGCTATCCCGATTGCCGCGACGAGACCATCCGCGCCATGCAGGCGGCACTCTCGCTCGGCATGGCCAAGCAGTTCGAGCTGCATACGCCTCTGATGTGGATCGACAAGGCCGCGACTTGGAAGCTGGCGCACGATCTCGGCGGCGACGGCCTGGTCGATCTCATCCGCGAGCAGTCCCACACCTGCTATCTCGGTGAACGCGGCGCGCAGCACGAGTGGGGATACGGGTGCGGCGAGTGCCCGGCGTGCAGCCTGCGGGCGAAGGGGTGGAACGAGTACGTGGCGAGGAGGTAGGCTCGCCACGTTTCTCTCGTGCCCCGGACGCAGCGCAGCGCTTCTTCAGCGGTGCGCTGCAGAGCCGGGGCCCATGTTTCGGTAACGTATCGTGTCGCCATCCTGGTCCCGGCTCTGCGCCGCAACGCTTGCGCGTTGCAGCTTGTCCGGGACACGAGGGTGAGCGGCTGCGCAAATGACGAGCTTGGCGTGAGCTAGCGAAAATCCTCCGGCCAAAGCTCGATCGGCTTGCCGTGCGGCGTGCGATCGGCCGCATGGTCCCAGGCGTCGCGATAGCGATGCAGCGTCTCCATCGAGGCGACGCCCTTGCGCGCGACGAGGCCCTCGAGCGTGGCGAGCCAGTGCAGATAGTACGTCTCGCCCGTATCAGGATCGCCGGCCGCCTGTGCGCGCTTGATCTCGTCGGCAAGAGCGGCGGCCCATTCGGGCCAGGTGAACACACCACGCTCGTGGAGCGTCAGCGCCATCGCAAACGCATGCGCCTCCCAGGGTGCGCGGAACACCGGGCCGTCATCATCGTGCGGAATACTCGGGATCGCCGCCGTCGCGGCAGCCGCAAGCGCGCTGCTCATCACACCGGCTCCAGATAGGGCTCGAATGCGTCGATCGAAACCCTCAGCGTGGGATCACCGTCCTCGCCCCAGAGATCGCGGCCCTCGAACACCACGGTGTAGAGCCATTGCGGATTTTCGCCGAGCTCCATCGCGGCCGAATCCGGAAAGACGTGGCAGCCATGGTTCAGCTCGACCACGCCGACATGGCCGCGCACGTAACGTGGCAGCCGCGTGTGCGTCGCCGGATGCATGTTCTTGGCGCGCACGCGGTCGCCGACATTGAATTTCGCCGGCGCCGGGGCAGGGCGGGCGAACTTGCCGCGCACCATCACACGCTCGACGTTGGCGAGATCGAACTTGCCGTGCTTGAGCGCCTTTCCTGGCTGCATCGCGTGGCCGGCAGCGACCTCCTCCTTTGTGAGGTAGCCTTTCTCGATCAGCATCTCCTCGAGCCCGAGAAACCATTTCTTGTAATAGGAGCTCGACAGGTAGACATGCGGTGGCAGCGTTTCGCGATAGAACCGCGAGGTGTCGATGTTGAATGCGCCGGCTGCGCCCATTGCGCGCACCATCGCCAGCACGCGCGACTCCCACTCCTCGTGAAACATCGGCTCGTTCGGCTCGGGCTCGACCTTGCCGAACCCGTCCATGCCGCCCATGTCGTGCACGCCGTTCATGACGGCGCTCCAGGCTTCCGCGGGAAGCCGGTCCCGATCATGGAATCGCGCGTGACGAGCTCGGCGAGCTGTTCCTCGCTCCAGCCCTCGGTGCCCGCGGGGCGCATCGGCAGCACCAGGAAGCGCGTCTCGGCGGTGGAATCCCACACCCGGATTTCGATGTCCTTGGGCAGCGCGACGCCGAAATCGGCGAGCACGCCGCGCGGATCCTTCACCGCGCGCGAGCGGTAGGGCGCCGCCTTATACCAGACCGGCGGCAGCCCCAGCATTTCCCAGGGGTAGCAGGAGCACAGCGTGCACACGACCATGTTGTGACGCTGCGGCGTGTTCTCGACCACGACGAGATGATCGCCGACGCGGCTGACATGGCCGAGCGTGCCGATCGCCTTGCTGCCGTCCTCCAGCAGCGCCTTCTTGAAGGCCGGATCGGTCCAAGCTTTTGCAACGACGCGCGCGCCATTGTGCGGGCCGATCTTGGTCTCATAGGCCTGAATGATGGCATCGAGCGCAGCCGGTTCGACATAGCCTTTTTCGGTGAGGATCGTCTCGAGCGCGCGCACGCGCAGCTCGGTTTCTGACAACTCGGAATGGTCGTGATCGTGATGATGGTCGTGATCGTGGCTCATAGCGACAAAGATAGGCGCAATGGCCCAGGCCTGTCGAGGGTTCGTTGCAACGCGATCCGGGCACGTATGCGTGACGCCGTTTGTGCTAGCGTCGCCGCCGCTGGGCTCACGAAAGCCGTTTTCAAGATGGTCCTGAACGGGCCATTGATCGCGCTGCGGACAATCCGTATACGCCGCGCTGGGACAAAGGCGGCTCGGCCAACGGGCGGGACGATGCGACGACAATCGAGGGGGAGGAGGGCCCATGGCCGCTAGCTCACAGGCGCCTGAGGCGACAGGGTTTCGCTGGAAACTGGTCGCGCCACTTGTGGTTTGGCTGGCGATCTATCTGTGGCCGGTGCCCGCGGGCCTTAACACCAATCAGTGGCACTATTTCGCCGTATTCGCGGCCGTCATCACCGGGCTCATCCTGGAATCGATGCCGGTCGGCGCGGTCGGGCTGATCGGACTCACCGTGGCCGGCATCAGTGGCTATATCGACCCTGATCCGACCAAATCGCTGCGCTGGATGCTGGCAGGCTTTGCCGAGAGCACGGTCTGGCTGATCGTCGGCGCCTTCGTGTTCTCGATCGGCTATCGCAAGAGCCAGCTCGGCCGACGCATTGCATTGGTGCTGGTGCAGCGGCTCGGCCGCAACACGCTCGGCCTCGGCTATGCGGTGGCGATGTCCGACTTCCTGCTCGCGCCGGCAACGCCGTCGAACACGGCGCGCAGCGGCGGCATCGTCTATCCCATCATCAGCAACATCCCGCGCATTTACGGCTCCGAGCCGGGGCCGACCGCCGGCAGGATCGGCACCTATGTGATGTGGACCGCGTTCGCCGCGACTGCGGTCACGAGCTCACTGTTCTTCACCGCGCTCGCGCCCAATGCGGCGGCGCTGGCGATCGCCAAGAAGACCGTCGGGGTCGAGGTCAGCTGGGGCCAGTGGTTCCTGGGCTTCGCGCCGCTCGGCATCCTCCTGATGGTGCTCGTTCCGCTGCTCAGCTATGTGGTTTGCCGTCCCGAGGTGAAGCGCAGCCCGGAAATCTCCGAATGGGCGGCGAAGGAGCTGTCGGCGATGGGGCCGATGTCGCGCAACGAGTGGATCATGCTGGCGCTGATCGTGCTCGCGATGTTCCTATGGATCGCGGGCTCGAGCCCGGACATCCACGTGCCGTTGCTCGGCTCGAACTTCGTCAACGCCACCACCGTCGTCTTCATCGTGATCTCCTTGATGCTGGTCACAGGGATGATCGAATTTGCCGACATCGTCGGCGAGAAGAGCGCCTGGGAGGTGTTCTTCTATTTCACCTCGCTGTTAACGCTGGCGTCGGGCCTCAACGAGATCGGCTTCATCAAATGGTTCGCGTCCGAATACGCCAAGCCGCTCGCGGGGCTGTCGCCGTCGACCGCGATGATCCTTCTGGTCGCGCTGTTCTTCTGGATCCACTATTTCTTCTCGAGCATCACCTCGCATGCCGCCGCGGTGCTGCCCGTGGTGCTCGCGGTCGGCTCGGGCATCGCGGACCTGCCGGTCACGACGCTTGCCATGCTCTGCATGTATTCGCTCGGCTTGATGGGCGTGATCTCGCCTTACGCAACAGGGCCGGCGCCGATGTATTTCGGCAGTGGCTATATCGGAAAGGGCCAGTTCTGGGCTTTTGGGCTGATCTTCGGGCTGCTTTATTTCGCAGGGCTCCTGCTGATCGTGCTGCCCTGGCTGCGGGTCCACTAAGGAGGGTAGGAGGGTGCCCCCGGCAGATGGATTTTCTTCGTACGCGAGGGATTGGGAAAACTTCGTCCAACTCCCCGCAAATATCTGATATTGCATGAAAGACCGGAAACGGCGATGGTGCGTGCTGCGGTGCAGCGCGCTCCCCGAGCCGGCATCCCACTTTCACCCGTCGCTCCAGCGACCTGGTTCCCGTATGCCCCTGAGCGGCGCGGGCAAGCGAATTATTGTGCATGAAGGCCGCCTCCATGAACGCTCACCAATCGCTCGCGATCGGACGACCGATCGAAACGCTTGAAGCGATTTCACCTGCTCCGACCGAGCCGGACGCAATGGTCCGTTTCGAAGACATCTCAAAAACCTATCCGGCGAATCGCGGCAAGCCCGGTGTCAACGCGCTGCAAGACATCGACTTTGCGATTCCGCGCGGTTCCATCACCGGCGTCATCGGTCGCTCCGGCGCCGGCAAGTCGAGCCTGGTGCGGCTGATCAACGGGCTGGAGAAGCCGACCACGGGCCGCGTGATCGTTGGCAACGAAGACATCTCGGCACTGACTGGCCGCGATCTTCGGTTGGCGCGGCGCTCGATCGGCATGATCTTCCAGCACTTCAACCTGCTGTCCTCGCGCACGGCCGCCGGCAACATCGCGATGCCGCTCGAGATCGCCGGCTGGACCAAGGCGGACATCAAGGCGCGCGTCGCCGAACTGCTCGCGCTGGTCGGCATCGCCGACAAGCACGATCGCTATCCGTCAGAGCTCTCCGGCGGCCAGAAGCAGCGCGTCGGCATCGCGCGGGCGCTGGCGACCCGGCCGAGCGTGCTGCTGTCGGATGAGGCCACCTCGGCGCTCGATCCGCAGACCACACGCGCGATCCTCGATCTGCTCGCGAACATCAACCGCGAGCTCGGCGTGACCATCGTGCTGATCACCCACGAAATGTCCGTGGTGCGCCAGCTCGCCAGAGAAGTGGTGGTGCTCGATGGCGGCCGCTTGGTCGAGAGCGGCCATGTCGCCGACATCTTTACCCACCCGAAGCATCCGATCACGCAGTCCTTCCTGGCCGAGGTGATCGGCGACAGCCTGCCGGTGTCGCTGGCGAGCCGGATCGCTTCCGAGCCGTCCGCCGGCGGGCAGGCCGTGATCCGCGTCCAGGTGCGTGGGGCAGGGGCCGGCGACACTGTGGTGGCCCGACTCGCCCGCGAGCTCGGGCTCGATGTGTCGCTGCTGTCGGCCCGCATCGACGAGATCGGCGGCCAGCATGTGGGTTCGCTTACACTCGGAATTCCCAGCGGAGAGGACGCGGTGACGCGAACGCTCGCCTGGCTCTCTCAACATCAATTCTCGGCGGAGCGCCTCGGCTATGTCGCCTGAACTCATCAATTTGATCATCCAGGCCACGGGCGAAAGCCTGTACATGGTCGGCATTGCGGGGCTGCTAGGCACCGCTTTCGGCCTGCCGCTCGGCGTCTTCCTCGCCACCAGCCTCAAAGGCGAGTTGTTCGCGGCCCCCATCGTCAATCGCGTGCTCGGTATCGTCGTCAATGCGACGCGCTCGACACCTTTCATCATCTTGGTCGTCGCCATCATCCCGTTCACGCGCCTCATTGCCGGCACCTCGATCGGATCGACCGCTGCGATCGTGCCGCTGACCATCGCCTCGACGCCGTTCATCGCACGCCTGGTGGAAGCCGCGATCCGCGAGGTTGACGGCGGCCTGATCGAGACCGCGTCCTCGTTCGGTGCTTCGCCGCTTCAGATCGTGTTCAAGGTCCTGATCCCGGAAGCGCTGCCGGGACTTCTGCTGGCGCTGACGCTTGCGGTGGTCAGTCTGCTCGGCTACTCCGCCATGGTCGGCGCAGTCGGCGGCGGCGGCTTGGGCGATCTCGGCATCCGCTACGGCTATCAGCGCTTCATGCCGGAGATGATGCTCGCTGTCGTGATCGTGCTGATCGCGCTGGTGCAGCTCGTCCAAAGCGCGGGCGATTATCTGGCGCGCAGGGTCAACCGACGACTGCGGCATCGCTGAGCGTTTCCAGATGTTGCGGGCAGGCAGATTCTCGTCTGTCTGGAAACATTCCAAACTCCGAAGCACGCCTGAGCGCATTCGCCGCAGGTGCTGCGCACACGTCTGGAGAAATTCTAACACCGTTCCTATCGCACCCGAAATCCGCCTGAGCTAGGGCGGGACATCAAAAATGATACCGGCGAAGCCGGCAGTGCGTGGGACCTCAAAGACGTGACCGACTTCCAACTTTCTTCGCGTGAGGACACGCGTCGTCGACAGATTCGAGTGCAGCTCCTCGGGGCGGTCAGTACACTCTATCTCCTTGTTCCTTTCGGTTCCGCAGAGGCGCAGACGCAAATTCCTGAAGTCACCGTCGAAGCGCCGGCGCAGCGCGCCCGTCCGGCGGCGGTTGCTTCGTCGCGAAGGGCTGCGGCGACACGCACCGCACGCGCCAATCGTCGCGCTCCGGCGCAGCAGGCTGCGCCAACCCAGTCGGCATCATCGAACGGTGCCACGGGCGAACGCGCCAACGGTCCGGTGCGCGGTTTCGTCGCGACGCGGAGCGGCACCGCCACCAAGACCGATACGCCGCTGATCGAAACGCCGCAGTCGGTGTCCGTCATCACCACCGATCAGATCAGGAACCAGGGCGCGGTCTCTATCGGCGAGGCCCTGCGCTACACCGCCGGCGTCAGCGGCGACGTCAATGGCGGCTCGGACACCCGATTCGGCGGCCTTCAGATCCGCGGCTTCGACATGACCATGCCGGGCCTCTACGTCGACGGCTTGCGGATTCCCTCCAGCAACTACGTGCATTTCAACGGCCTCGATCCCTATGGCGCCGAGCGCATCGAGGTTCTCAAGGGCCCGTCCTCCGCGATGTATGGGGGCAGCGGCACCGGTGGCATCCTCAACTACGTGACCAAGCTGCCCATCGCGCAGCAGTTCGGCGAGGTCTCGATCTCGGGCGGCAGCTTCAACCGTTATCAGGGCCAGTTCGACATGGGCGGCCCCGCCAACAAGGAAGGCACCGTGCTATGGCGCCTGACCGGCGTGGTTCGCGACGGCGAAACCCAGGTCGATTTCAGCAAGGACAATCGCGTCTTCATCGCGCCCGCCGTCACCTTCAAACCGAACGAGGACACCACCATCACGTTGCTCGCCAATTACCAGAAGGACCGGGCAGGGTGGGGCCTTCAGTTCCTGCCGGCCTCCGGCACGGTGTGGCCGAATAACGGCCGCATCATCCCGGTCTCGTTCTTCGCGGGCGTGCCGAGCTTCGATGCGTTCAATACGGAGATCGCAACCGCCGGCTACCAACTCTCGCACGATTTCACCGATTATCTCACGTTCCGGCAGAACCTGCGCTATGCCTATCAGCACAACGAGGAGAAGGTGTTTTACGGCGGCGGCTACACCGACGAGGCCGCGGGGCAGCTCGCGCGTTATGGCAGCTACAGCAACTCCTACATCAACTCCTTTGCCGTCGATAATCAGCTCCAGGGCAAGTTCAACACCGGCATTCTCAGCCACACCACACTGGTCGGCGTCGACTACCGCAACACGAGGTTTCGCGACACCGCTTTCGGCGTCACGACATCGGCGCCCGAGATCAACGTCTTCAATCCGGTCTACAGCTACGACTGGACCATCGGCGCCATGAGCGACAACACCGGCGTCAAGCAGTCGCAGGTGGGCCTCTATGCGCAGGATCAGATCAAGCTCGGCCGGCTCTCGTTCCAGCTCGGCGGCCGTCAGGATTTCGTGACGACGCAGGTCGACAACGGTATCGTCAACACCACGGTCGCGAAAGACGCTTCGGCTTTCACCGGCCGCGCCGCCGTGATGTACAATTTCGACAACGGCGTCGCGCCCTATTTCAGCTACTCGGAATCGTTCCTGCCGGTGCTCGCGACCGGTTTTGGCGGACAGATGCTCAATCCCGAGACGGGCGTCCAGTACGAGGTCGGCGTCAAGTACCAGCCGCTCGGCTGGAATGCGCTGTTCACCTTCGCCGCGTTCGACCTGACGCGCGACAACGTCGTCACCTACGTGCCTGCGGCCACCTATGCCGAACAGACCGGGCAGGTGAAGTCGCGCGGCATCGAGCTCGAAGGCACGATGTCGCTCGCCGACGGCTGGAACCTACGCGCGGCCTATGCCTATGTCGACGCCATGGTGACGCAGGATCCGGTGAATGTCGGCAAGGCGCCGGTCACCGTGCCACTCAAGCGCGCTTCGCTGTGGAGCGACTATACGCTGCAGAACGGGCCGCTCGCGGGCTTGCAGTTCGGCGGCGGCATCCGCTATGTCGGCGCGACCTGGGGCGACGATGCCAACACCTTCAAGGTGGGAGCCTCGACCGTGCTGGACGCGCTTTTAGCCTACACCCACGACAATTGGCGCCTGTCGCTAAACGTGACCAACCTTGCCGATACGCGCTATGTCGCTGCCTGTTACAACCTGTCGGGCTGCTTCTATGCCGAAGGGCGCAAGGCGATCGGCAAGCTGACCTATCGCTGGTGATTCCGATGTGAAGATGGTCCGGCGCTTGGGGGGCCGGACCCGCTGGATGAGAGTGGAGGACGATGAGAGCGATATTCGGCAGGCTGCATCGCTGGGCGGGACTGCTCACGGCCGGATTCCTGTTCTTCTCCGGCATCACCGGCGCGATCATCTCCTGGGATCACGAGATCGACGACGTCCTGAACAGCCATCTGTTCGACGTCAGCAGCAAGGGGCCGGCGATTCCCTCGATCGAGCTCGCCAAGATGATCGAGCAGCGCGATCCCCGTGCGCGCGTCGTTTATCTCTTCATGACGCCGGAGCAGGGCCATTCGCTGTGGTTCTTCGTCATGCCGCGGATCGATCCCGCGACCGGCAAGCGTTACCCGCTCGACTACAACCAGGTCTTCCTCGATCCCAACACCGGTGCGGAGCTCGGCCGGCGCTATTGGGGCGCAGTGTGGCCCGTCACGCGCGAGAACTTCGTCTCGTTTCTTTACAAGCTGCACTACACGATGCACATCCCGGAGTTCTGGGGCAGCGACCGCTGGGGCATGCGCGTGCTCGGCGTGATCGCCATCATCTGGACCATCGATTGCTTCGTCGGCTTCTACCTGACGCTGCCCTCGCGCCGGCGCGCCAAGGCCGCGCGGGCGCCTGAAGTAACGCGCCAGCTCGAGCGTGGCTTCTGGGCGCGCTGGGCGCCGGCCTGGACCATCAAGACCTCGGGCAGCGCCTACCGGATCAATTTCGACATCCACCGCGCCTTCAGCCTCTGGACCTGGGGCGTGCTGTTCATCATCGCCTTCACGGCGTTCTCGCTGAACCTCTATTTCGAGGTGTTCTCGCCGCTGATGAAAATGGTGTCGAATTACACGCCAACGCCCTATGAGCAGCGGCCGTATCGCGATCTCGACGATCCCATTGAGCCCAAGGTCACCTTCGCCGACATCGCCGCACGCGCCGCTGCCGATGGCAAGGCGCGCGGGTGGACCACCCCGGTCGGCTCGATCAATTACGGCCCGGCCCATGGCGTCTATGCCGCAGCCTTCTTCCACCCCGGCGACGATCACGGCGCCGGCGGTGTCGGCCCGGCGCAGCTCTATTACGACAGCGAGGACGGCCGCCCCATTGGCGAGCGGCTGCCCTGGGTCGGCACCGCCGCCGACATCTTCGTACAGGCGCAGTTTCCGCTGCATTCGGGCCGTATCGTCGGACTGTTCGGCCGCATCCTGATCTCGGTCATGGGCCTCGTGGTGGCGGCGCTCTCGGTCACCGGCGTCGTGATCTGGTGGCGCAAGCGCCGCGCCCGTGTTCGCGTGCGCGAGACCGCCGCGATGCGCCTGACCCGGCAGCAACTCACGCCGGCAGAGTAGGGCGCTCGTCCGGTCTTCGGATGAACCTTGTCGCGAAACCGAGCCTCGGTGTGAATCCGCAGCGCACGTCCGTAGTCACGCGCCGCGCTGCGCTTGCGGTCATCTGAGGAAATTTAGGAACCAAGAACATTCCGGCACGGTTTGTGAGTTGCAGGGAAATCCCACTTGCCGAAGGCGGTACCGCCAGGAGGCGACTGATGAGTGATCAATCCAAGCCGGTAGGTGCAAGCTCTTCCTCTCGCAACAAGCCCGATAAAGGTCTATCTCGTCGCGGTTTCATCGCAAAATCGCTCTGCGGCGCAGCGCTTGCGGGCGCGGCTGCGGCTCCGGCGTGGGCCCATGGCACGGCAGGATCTGCCACGGGTGCCTACGCGCGCGCACGCCGGCCCATCCCGAAAGAGGTCGCGCAGTATCAGTATCAACCAAACGGAGCCCAGCGCTGCGGGGTTTGTGCGCATTTCCGGCCCCCCGGCAGCTGCGAGATCGTTGCCGGACCTATCAGCCCGGACGGGTGGTGCCGTTACTTCCGCGGCGCGCGAGGTTCGCGCGGCTCGTCTGGCCCGGGCCGAAGCTATTGAGGGGTACTGCGATTGCTCGCTGTGCGTCGCGCGCGAAGGGACCGGGTTCTTCTCGCCCTGCCACGACACACGGTTTGCGCATGGCCTGTTGACCTCGCTGAAAAAATCGTACCCGGATTCCTAGTCCGCAAGACCCGGCGATGCGCGGCGGCCGTCAGCAACTCACGCCGGCAGAGTAGGGCCCGGCATCGCGGATGAACCTCCTCGTCCGACACCGGCACAAAGACGGAGATGGCTCCCAGTCTTCCGGACATTGCAATGAGATTGCCCGCCTTCCTCTGCCTGCTCGCCTTGGCAACGCGCGCTTATGCAGCCGCCCCCGAGCAGCCTTATCTCGACCTGCGCGATCGCCACATCGCAAAATTCTCGAAAGCCAAGGAGAGCGACGAGATCAATAAGCAGCACGATGCCGCGCTCAAGGAGCTGTCAGGCGTGCTGCGTGCCCTAGTGGGACCTGTTACGATCAAGGGGCTGCCGGCCGAGGGCAAGTCGAACGTCGACACGCTGTTCAAGGGCGACTCCGGCTTCGGCCATCTCGACGGGCTCGGCTTCGCCTCCGAGGGCGACAGGATGCAAGCCGTGGTGACCACGACCGGACTGCTCAAGCACTGGCTGGGCGAGCACCGTGAGGACGGCCTGCCGCAGGAGATCGGCGCGGCGATCAGGTCAGACCGCTTCTACTATTACGCCATCCAGGACTCCGCCTTCGCCAAATATGCTGAGCTGCCGGTCACCAAGCCCGCATCCGCGGGCGCGGCGGTTGCCGTGCTAGGCGTACGCGGCAACGGCGATCTGAAGGGCCTGCCGAGCGAGATTGGCGTGGTCGCGATCCAGGGTGAGAAGGTCTTCTTTCTGGCCGCAACCGGCGCCGTGAAGACGGCCGAGATCCCCGCCTGCGAGCGCGTGTGGAAGCAGATGATGGCCAGGAAGACGCCGCAGGACGCCATTGCGCTCGAAGACCAGGCAATGGAGGCCTACACGAAGTGCTTCGCCAAGGAAGCGCCGAGCCAGAGCTGGTTCGCGGCCGCCGTCAAGAAGGCACAGAGCCAACTGGATCTGTTGCCGCTGCGCTAGAGCGCGCTCCCGCCCAAATTCCATCCACGGCCGCCTTCGCCAAAGCTCTCGTACCCGTCCGACGTCACCGCGACCGTGTCCTCAAGCTTGATGAAGCCACGCTTCGGATGCTTCATCGTGGTCTCGATCGAGATCACCATGCCGGATTCGAGCGGCAGGGTGCATCGGTGTCTTCGTAGGGCACCGGACCCTTGGCAGTCAGGCGAGGGGCCTCGTGGCTAACGAGGCCCATGCCATGGGCTAGGAACTCGGTGCAGCTGTGTCGAAGGTAGCGGCTGCCAGCGAACAAGATAGCCAAGCCACCCGCCCGCTGAAGCCCATCCGGCCCGCCATACGGGTATCCACATTCACTTCAAGAATTTGCCGATGAGGACAATTCATTTGTCTAATGTGGGCGACGCTCGTACTCCGCTTTTGTGAGTATCTGAACTCAACATTGTCGGAGAAGACCATGAATATGCTCCTGCGCCTTGGCACTTTGCCGCTTGCAATCGCTAGCTGCACAATACTGGTTCTCACCCAAATGCCGGCTGCGCAAGCTGCGGCCGGCGCGAAAGAAGACTGGTGTCTCGCAAGCGGCTCTTCCGCTGTAAAGACGTGCGGATTCGCGAGCCTCGAACAATGCCGTGCGAGCAAGGAGGGGATCGGCGGCTCTTGCTATCGCGCATCGTCCTCAACGACCGCGTCCAATGCTCACGCTTCCGCAAATTCGACGAAGAACTGAGCTTTTGCGGTTCGACGTCGCGCGCAGATGCGCGCGACTGTCGGTTAAAGTGGCGCCGTCGCTCGGTCGGTGGTTGGTGGGTCTAGAGGAATATCAGAGCGTCGCGGTGGCCGCGACAATCGTGTCCCGCAACCAGCGATGCGCCGGGACGTCATCAAAGCGCCGGTGCCACATCATGATGCTGCGTAGTCTGGGGGCATTGAAGGGAAGCTCGCGAATTTCGATCGGATAGGCCCGACGAAATTCCTGGGCGAGCTTGCGCCCTAGAATTGCGATGAGATTTGACTGAGCCAGCACGGCTCCTCCGGAGAGATAGGGGACGTCCAGTGCGATGGAGCGGGCAGCCTTCCGCGGCTTGAAAGCCTGATCCATGAAGTTAAGATCCTCGCCGCTGGAGCTGATCGCAAGGTGCTGAGCGCCCTCGAGCGCCTCGAGGGTCAACTTCTTCCGCAAGGCAGGGTGGCCGCTTCTCAGCACCGCGACATAATGATCGTCGACCAGCAGTCGAGAGGCGAACCGCTCGGCGGCGATATCGCGTCCCGCGACGACAACGTCAAGCTCGCCGCGGTCGAGCTTGTCCGGGAGATTCAGGGTGCCGCTCGGAACGAACGAAAGCCGCAACATCGGAGCCTGCGCGCGGACGGCGGCTATGATCGGGCCGACAGCAACAACCGCGGCATAGTTGTTCACCGCAATGTTGAACCGCCTCTCCGTTTTGGCGGGATCGAAGGTGTCGCCCTCGATGGCAAGTTGCAGATCGTTCAGTGCCTTGCGAATCGGAAGCGCGAGTTGCTCCGCGCGCGGCGTCGGCACCATTCCCGTGGGGGTACGGATAAACAGGTGGTCCTTCAAGGCATCACGAAGCCGGTTGAGGGCATGGCTCACAGCCGGCTGACTGATCGCCAGCGCATCCGCTGCCCGTACGACGCTTTGTTCGCGAAGGACGGCATCAAACACCAACAGCAGGTTAAGGTCGAGATTACGAAGGCGCATTACAGCTCACATTCAGTCTGTGAATTGGGGAATTCCGACAATTCATTTGGATCATATGATATCGCGCTCCAATATCCAATCATGTCCTTGACTATAAATAATTCAATCCGGCCCGTGCGACGGGGCGTGAGAGCCATGGTGGCGCTTCTGGCGGAGCCGGATGTGCTGCTCGGTATGGCCGACAATGTCTCGCATTGGTGGCAGCTCACGCCGTCTGCGATGTGGTCGACGATTCGTCTGCCGACGAAAGTCCCAAAGAACATCCCGGAGATCATCGCAGGGCTGATCCGGCAGAAGAGGATGGGGCCGAAGCAGCTGATCCTGCTTACCGCCGGCGAGGCGGGGCACCAAACCCTCGAGCTCGTGCTCCAGGGCGCGCTCGAGTGCGCAGGGATTCTGACCATCGACATCCCGTGTGATCCGCTTCCATTCCCAATTGCCCGAACGGCGGCGGCTATCCGGGTTGTGGTGCGTCAGCGCGGGCCGAGTTTTTGCAGAGATGCGCTTCTTGGTCAGTTGCAACGGGCTGATATCGACCAGCGCATCATCGCGCTCAGTCCGGTGACGGGAAACAAGCAACAGGCGATGGCGAGCGCGGCGGAAAGCTTCCTGCAGGAACTGGTCGCGATGGTCGGCCGCCAAAGCGGAAGCGAGGTCTGACGCATGCTTACACCACGCTTCAAGGCGGGCGGCGCGGCTGGGCTGATCCTGGCCTCGATCGCGCTCGGGGCGTATTTCCGCTACCAGCCGAGCCCCGCGGTTGGCCGCACAGTGGGCGAGCCCGTTGGCACTGCGAAAGTGCCGCCTGCGGTTCCCGTGACCGCGGCCGGCGCAATGCAGTCAGATGTGCCGATCGTTGTTGAAGGCCTCGGCACCGCGACACCGCTCAATACTGCGGTCATACGCACGCAGGTGCAGGGCACGCTCGAGAGCGTCGATTTTGTCGAAGGGCAGGAGGTCAAGCGCGGCCAGGTGCTGGCCAGGATCGATCCACGTGTGTACCAGGCCCAGGTCGATCAGGCGAAGGCCGCAGTCGCGCGCGACGAGGCGGCGCTGAAGAACTCAAAGGCAAACCTCGCGCGCACGCAGCCGCTGGCGGATCGCGGCTTCGCCACTCAGCAACAGCTCGATGCGGAGAATTCGCAGGTCGCGCAGGGCGAGGGCACCATCCAGCTTGATCGCGCTGCACTTGAAGCTGTGGAAGCCCAATTGAGCTTCACGACCATCACGGCGCCGTTCGATGGCGTAACCGGGATCCGCCGCATCGACCCCGGCAACGTCGTGCAACCGTCGGATGCGAACGGGCTTGTGGTTCTTACACAGCTGCAGCCTATCGGGGTGATCTTCACGCTGCCCTCGACCGAAATCCTGAACGTGCAGAAGGCGATTGCGTCCGGGGAGGCGGCAGTCGACGCTTACGACGCGTCGAACCGGCACAAGCTCGATCATGGCAGGCTGCTGCTGATCGACAACCAAGTCGACAGTTCGACTGGTACCGTGCGCCTGAAGGCTTCATTTCCCAATACCAACCGGACGCTCTGGCCGGGTGCCTTCATCAACATTCATCTGACGATTGCCATCCGACACAATGCGATAACTGTGCCGCTGACGGCGGTCCAGCAGGGCCCGAACGGTGCGTTTGTCTATGTCGTTGGGGCTGGTCACAAGGTGACGGCACGAGACGTGGTTGCCGGACCGTCGCGGGCGGGCATGGTGCTGATCGAACAGGGGCTCGCCCCGAATGAGACGGTCGTCGCTGCCGGTCAGTATCGGCTCAGCGAGGGAACGACGGTCGATATCGTTCCAGTTAGCCAAGGCAGCCGTGTGCAGGACGCCACCACAGCAAGTGCCGGAATGCTGCCATGAATGTCTCGCAGGGTTTTATCCGCAAGCCCATGGCGACTGCGTTTCTGACCATCGGAATCACGCTGATCGGCACGATCGCCTTCTTCAAGCTCCCAGTCTCGGCATTGCCGACCGTAGATACGCCGACGATTCAGGTTACGGCGCAATTGCCGGGTGCCGACCCGCAGACGATGGGGTCGTCGGTAGCGACCCCCCTGGAACGCCAGTTCGGTCAGATCGCGGGCCTTACCGGAATGACATCCAGCAGCGGCCTTGGCAGTACCCAGATCACACTGCAGTTCGCAGTCAACCGCAGTACCGACGCGGCGGCTCAGGACGTGCAGGCCGCCATCAACGCGGCGTCCGGGCAACTGCCCAAGAACATGCCGTCTCCGCCGATCTTCCGAAAGATCAATCCTGCTGACGTGCCAGTGCTCCTGATCGCGCTAATGTCCGATACCGAGCCGCTGACCAAGGTCAATGATTACGCGGACAGCATCCTGGCGCAGAAACTGTCGCAGGTCCCGGGCGTGTCGCTCGTGACTATCGGCGGCGCTCAAAAGCCTTCGATCCGGGTTCAGGTGAATCCGGCAAAGCTCGCCGCAGCAGGGCTCGATCTCGAGCAGTTGCGCGCGACCCTTGGCGTCGTCACGGTCAACCAGCCGAAAGGTGTGCTTTATGGAGCTCAGCAATCCTATACGCTTGCCACCAATGATCAGGTCCTGACGGCCAAAGATTATGAGGACCTCATTATCGCCTATCGGAATGGCGGGCCTGTCCGTCTTCGGGATGTTGGCCTTGCGATCGTCGGGGCCGAAGACATCACCTTGCACGGCTGGTTCAACGACAAGCCCTCGATCGTTCTCGCGATCCAGCGCCAGCCCGGGGCGAACGTCATCAGCACGGTTGACCAAATCAAGCATATCCTTCCGCAACTGATTGCCAGCCTGCCATCCGATATCAAGGTCCAGATCGCGTCGGACCGCACCCAGACGATCCGAGCCAGCGTCACCGACGTTCAGTTCACGCTTGTGCTGACCATCGTCTTGGTTGTCGGCGTGATCTTCCTGTTCCTGCGCAACCTATGGGCCACCATCATCCCGGGCATCTCGGTCCCGATATCGTTGATCGGCACTTTCGGGGTGATGTACCTCCTCAACTACAGCCTCGACAATCTGTCGCTGATGGGACTTTCGATCGCAGTGGGTTTCGTCGTTGACGATGCTATCGTGATGATCGAGAATATTTCGCGGCATATCGAGGAGGGGACACCGCCGCTTGAGGCCGCGCTCAAAGGCGCAGGCGAGATCGGCTTCACGATTATTTCGATATCGATATCCCTCGTTGCGGTATTCATTCCGCTGCTCCTAATGGGCGGCATCATCGGCCGCATGTTCCAGGAGTTCGCGGTGACGGTGTGCGTCGCCATTGCGGTGTCGGTGATTGTTTCAGTGACGCTGACGCCGATGATGTGCGCCTATCTTCTTGCCTCAGCGCATGATGCCAGACCGGGCGCCTTGTCGCGCGGCCTCGAACGCGGTTTTGTTGCGATGCAGGCCGGCTACGAGGCCGTGCTCCGCCTTGCCTTGCGCTTTAAGCCGATGACCATGGCGGTGATGCTCGCCAGTATCG
This sequence comes from Bradyrhizobium sp. LMG 9283, assembly GCF_045571415.1. Lineage (NCBI taxonomy): Bacteria > Pseudomonadati > Pseudomonadota > Alphaproteobacteria > Hyphomicrobiales > Nitrobacteraceae > Bradyrhizobium > Bradyrhizobium sp. LMG 9283. Next base: position 4,592,534 of record NZ_CP120691.1, on the reverse strand, counting down.
CGGCAACCGGCGTGCTCTTCGTCGCGATTCCGAAGGGATTCTTTCCCCAGCAGGATACCGGAATGATTGCAGGCATCACGGAGGCCTCGGCGGACGTATCGCCTGGCCAGATGGCAGAGCTGCAGCGCAGCGTCATTGACATCATTTCCAAGGATCCCTCGGTTGCGAACGCAACGGGGTATATCGGGCCGGGCGGCCCGACCGTCACCGAGAACAATGGCCGTCTTTTCGTGCTCCTCAAGCCGCGGGAGCAGAGAAAATACTCTGCAGATGAGATTATCCGACAGCTCGATGCCAAGCTGCAGGCGCTCAAGGGCATCCAGGTCTTCATGCAGGCCACGCAGGACATTAATCTGGCAAGCCGGCTGTCGAAAACGCAATATCAGTTCACGCTGACGGATGTTAACCAGGACGAACTCAACAGCTGGGCCGCTAGGTTGTTGGCCAAGTTAAAAACGCTGCCGGTGCTGACGGATGTTGCCAGCGACCAGGCGAATGCTGCCCGCCAACTTAAAGTCCAGATCGACCGGGATGCGGCTTCGCGCCTGGGGATCGATCCGGCGGCAGTGGACAACACGCTTTATGATGCCTTCGGCCAACGGCACGTCGCCCAGATCTTTACGACGCTCAACACCTACTATGTCGTCCTCGAGGCTGATCCGTCATTCCAGCTTGGGCCTTATGCGCTGAACCGGATCTATGTCCGTTCGTCCGCGGGATCGATGGTCCCTTTGAGCCAGTTCGCGTCGATCGGCTACGGCGCGGCGCCGCTCGCGGTCAACCATCAGAGCCAGTTTCCCTCCGTCACCCTGAGCTTCAATCTCGCACCTGGCGCGGCGGTGGGCACCGCCGTTGCTGCCGTGCAGAAAGCGGCCTCCGGTCTGCATATGCCCTCTACTGTTGTCACGAGCTTCCAAGGCAACGCGCAAGCGTTTCAGTCGTCGCTGGCGAGCACTCCGATCCTGATCGTTGCCGCGATTATCGCCGTGTATTTGATCCTGGGTATGCTCTATGAGAGCGCGATCCACCCGATCACAATCCTTTCGACGCTGCCATCTGCCGGATTGGGCGCTCTCTTGGCGCTTTCTGCATTCGGGTTCGGCCTCGATGTCATCGGACTGATCGGAATCATCCTCCTGATTGGCATTGTGCAAAAGAACGGCATCATGCTGATCGACTTTGCTCTCGAGGCCGAGCGTCACAAGGGGCTCACAGCCGAGGAATCCGCGTTGGAAGCGTGCAAGGTCAGATTTCGTCCGATTCTAATGACGACAATGTGCGCGCTGCTCGGAGGTGTCCCGTTGATGGTCGGCACAGGTACGGGCTCGGAATTGAGGCAGCCTCTCGGTTTCGCAATTGTTGGCGGCCTGATCGTCTCGCAGTTGCTGACACTGTTCACGACTCCAGTCGTCTACATCTACCTCGACAAGGTCAGCCACTGGTTTGGGCATCAGCGCCGCTCTCCGACGCAAGTTGCAGCATAAATATGCGTCGTCGCTCAACCTCAATGGCGGAGAGGACCGGGCTTGCTTTTGATGTTGTACGGTAGAGTTGAAAGAGCACTGGCGCGCGATCGGGTGTCGTCTGAGGGAACCGGCGCGGTTCCGGATGTCACGATCGGGTTCTGGACAAACAGGGTGCTTGCCGCGGCCGGCGGCGGGATTTTAGGCGAGGCGCTGAACCGGATCTACTTGCATCGCTCTGAACGTGTGATTCTTGCATTGGTGCTCTGCTTTAGTGGCGCACTCGTGTTGCGGGCCACAACACAACAGTTTCGCCGTGCGACTTTCTGGTCAGCCATGTTCGCGGCGAGCGTGCTCAGCGCGGTGCTGGCGCGGACAATTGACGAGGCTTTGGGCATTGGTGATCCGGCTGCGACTCTGCAAATCGTTCCGTTGCTCGTGCTCTCGTTTGTGATTTGCTACCGCAAAACTGGAGCATTCGCTGCTCTCACCGATCGTCCCGTCGACGAGTTGTTCTTCTGGCCGATATCGGCGATCGCTCAGACGCTCGGGAGCGCATTGGCCGACTGGACCGTTGATCCCGGCGGACCAGGCTATGGCTGCGCTCTCACGGTGATCGCGTTGGGCCTGTTGACCACGATTGCGCTTGCGTTCTTCACGCGCCTTCAACGTGCCGCGCTCTTTTGGATTGCCTTTCTGCTGACAGGAATCGGCGCCGCGCTTGGAGCAGCATATGGCTACCAAATCCTTTGCGGCGATTGGAGCATGGTATAGGCGTTGCTACAGAGCTGGATGAGATTTACCGTCGCAAGCTTCCTTCGCGAACGCGGGCCGGAATGGCCGCACGGCTTGGGTCGGGGGCTTCGAATCATGCGTTACCAACTCACTGATGACGAGTGGGCTGCCATCAAACCAATGCTGCCGAATAAGCCACGCGGCGTACCACGGGTGAATGACCGTCGCGTCTTAAATGGCATGGTTGGACCGTCGACCGTCGACACGCTCGATCAACCCGGCCCGGGCAGGGTGGTGACCGACCTTCAAGGGCGCCACGCTTCTAATCCGCCGCAGGGCCTGCTCGGCTGTCGTACGTCGCGCCGAATTCCAGACTCACAACGGTGGGCCGACCTGGAATCGGCCATCTTGCCGAATTGGCGACGCCGAGCTCGAAAATCTGGAGTTCTCGGGAGGCTCCGCATTGCGCGACTGACCGATCCCTGGGAACCCACCAGAGTCAATTTTCTGACTTGAACTCAATAGGGCTCACCAGACTCAATCTGGTTGATCACCACACCAATGCTCCAGATACGCATCTACGACGCAGGAACCCGATTGGGGCAGGACTTGCCGGCCTAGCTTCTCGTCTCGGTCGGCGGGCCGCCCCGCTATGTGTCGCGTGGGATGACGACGCCACGCTCGATCCAGTGAATGCTGACGATCGGCCATCGGCATTCGGGAGCGCCATGGCGGTTGAAAAAACCGCTCAGTGCCAAAGTCGAGTCCAGCCAGTGCCAAGATCTAGCGCGGAGCACAGCAGCCGGGCCCAGCTGCCCAGGCCCATGCCTGTGATTCGCATAAGGTATATTATGGAATGCGACAGCGGTTTTGAAAGTGTTGCGTTTTTCATCAAAATCGCCCGATTTCCGGGCCAAAACGTTCCTGTTGAAAGGCGGTTTAAGCCGTTGCGATTGGCGAATCGCCCGCGGATGATTTCGGCAGTTCCATGCCACGTTCGGATCTCCGCAGTTGCCAACCACGAGTCTTCGATCAGCTCTGATACCGCCGGCGCTCACCGGCCGGCTTTGCCTCGACAAAGCAAACGTGCCTCGGTTCTGGTCCTCGATTTGGATGGACGTACTCAAGGGCTCGCTCGAGGACTCGACAAAGCGAGGTCATCTGGCTGCCGTAGCCCGGCTGTACGACGCAACTGAGCGCCAGTTGGGCTCGGACTGCCTGGACCGGCTGCTGGCCGACCTGGACTTCGATGCGATCGAGAACGTCTTGGTTGGCTTCTTGGCCCAGCTCCGCAACGAAGCAGCCATGGGCGGCGCCGACCGGTCGTCGACTTGGTACTCGGCGCTGACCTTCGTAACGGACGTCCTGCGGCACGGGGGTCCAGCGGCCGGGTCTCGGGCAGGCGACCTTGAGACACGATTGTTGCGGCTGGAGCGGCTGTACAGCCAGTTGAGCCCTGCCCCCACCACGGCCCCGCCTCCGATCCGAGCCCTTCCACCGGCCGTCATCGAGGACCTGTACGCGATCTTCGACCCTCATTCGGATCGCAACCCGTTCAAGTCCGAGGCGCTGCGGTGGCGCAATCTGCTGATCTTCATGCTGCTGCTGCGCCTTGGCCTTCGCCGCGGCGAGGCGGCGATCTTGGCTGCAAATGCGATCAAGGACGATACCGATCCGGCGACCGGAAACACGGTCATTTGGATCGACGTCGAGGGTGTGCCCGACGAGGATCCCAGGTACGAGCAGCCTGGTCTGAAGACAGTCCTTGCAAGGCGCCAGTTGCCGGTGCCCCAGGAGATCGCATTCCTGTCCGACGCGTACGTCCAAAACTATCGCGGCCGCACGCACCATCCATTCTTGCTCATGTCCCAGAAGCGGCTGCCGATCTCCTTGAGAGCCATGAACGAGGTCTTTGAAACGGCGACGGCCGCTCTGTCCGACCCGGCTCGCCGATCCCTCGAAAAACAGGGCTTGTCGGGTGTCTCGTGCCACGATCTTCGGCACACCTGCGCGGTGGTCCGTATGCGGCGCTATCAGGACGCCGGCGATGACGTCACGCGAGCTATGGAACGGCTTCGCCTGTTCTTCGGCTGGTCGCCGAAGTCCGACATGCCGCGGCTTTATGCGCGTGCCTACTTCGAGACCTCACTCGCGCAGGTCTGGGACGAGAAGTTTGACCGATTTGTCAATGCGTTGCGCCGATCTGTTGATGGGGGCGATGAATGACTGGTCGAGCGCTGGCCAAACCTGACTACGAGCCCGCGCTTGCGGAGATCATCCGCTTGCTGCCTTCGCTTCCGCCCATCGTTCGCTACCACGATGATTTTGCCGACGCGGTCCGCACGATCAGAGATTTTGCGACATCAACGGCCCTTCAGGTCGAGCTCGACGGCAAGCGCTTGAACATCAGCTTGGGCAGCTTCGGTTCGGTCACGACGGTGATTAAGCACGTTATTGTGGATTGGCTCTCGCGCCACGATCCGGAGACCGCTTTTAATTTTACAGGTCGCCTCGTCTCGTACATCCGAGACTGTGGCCTGGAATCCCTCAAGACGCTGATTTTGGCGCCGATCTTCGATGCTCGGTCGCATTGGAATGTTTTTGCCAAAGCGAAGTCGACCGGATCACAGGCCAGCGCGCTTCGGGCAATGCTTCACTCGCTTTGCAACCTCTCGATCGGCCACTGGAATCCCGCCAGTGCACCGCTCGTGCGCGCATTGAAGGGCCCTAAAACCGACTCGTTCCGCGTTGTCCGAACGGGAGAATGCTTCCTGCCGCTGGACCACCAGGCGGCGATCGTCGATCACCTGGACGAACTCGTGGGACGGCTGACAAGCTCCAGGGAGGCCGTCGAACATCGAGAGCTCCGCGATGCCTGCGTGCTGATCATAGCCTATCAGTATGCGTTCCGGCCCGGCCAGATCGCCCGGATCGAGCTCGCTGACGTTCGGGTCTTCTCTACCGGTGCCGTGCACGTGGCCGTCATCGCGGCCAAACAGCGCGACAAGAAGAAGCGTGTGCGGGTAACCCGTCGGATCAAGCGCGAATGGGCACCACTCTTCATTGAACTGCGCCGGCGGCGCGAACTCGGCATCCTCCCGTTCAATCCGGAAGCCCCCGACCGGCTACTGTTCAGGCTGCCGCCCTATCAGATTAGCGACATCCTGACGGGCCTTAATGAGGCACTCACGGGGGAGCCATGGACGCCGACTGATCTGCGCCACACGGCCGCGCAGCGCCTGGCAGATGCCGGCGTTGCCCACGTAGCGCTGTCCGAGTTCCTCGTGCACTCCGATTGGCGGACCGCGAACGTCTACTTCGACACCTCGCCGACGCAGGCTCAGCGCGTGAACCAGGCCCTGGCGATCTCGCCGATCTATGCCAATGTGGCGCGGATCGCCCGCACCCGGACGGTCGACAAGGAAATGCTTCTGCGGCTTCCGGCCGACCAACAGATTGGAGGCGTCCCTCACGGCATTCCCATCGCCGGGATCGGCGCCTGTGAGGCTGGGCAAAGCGCCTGCAACAAGAACCCGGTGCTGTCTTGCTATACGTGTCGCCGCTTCATGCCGTTGCGGGATACGGCCGTCCACGAGCAGGTGCTCCATGATCTGCGCCCCGTCGTCGTGGAGTTCGCCGCGGCTTCACGCAACAACGAGCAGTCGCCGGCCTTCGTCCAACTCCGGGGCACCCTCGATGGTGTCCGCCGGGTGGTCGAGAGCCTCAAGGTGGAAGATATCGAGCCATGAATGCCTCGTTCTCCGCCTTTGTCGCTTCGGCCAAGGTGCTCGCTGCCGGGCGTGGTCTGGTTTGGGATCTGCCGTGCGACGAAGCAGGCAAAATTGCCAAAGAAAGCCGCTGGGACCTGGCCGCGCTGGTCGGAATGGCCACGCCACCATCGATCCACGTAACGAACCTCGGCGTCATCGAGGGCGCCTTCAAGCGCCTCAATGAGGTCCGGCAGCAAATGGGCCAACCCGAGCTCAAGGCGGCGCCGATGAGTTCGGATTGGCGAGACTTCTACCTTGCCGTGATCGTCCATCAGCTCCTGGTGTTGAAGAATAAGCCCAACAGCACGATGGTGCACGCACGCTGGATCAGGCACTTGGCATCAGCTGCCGGCGAAACCCCGCCTTGGGCCGTCACGCCTGATCAAGTGCGCCAAGCCTATAACGCTGCCCTCCTCCTCGGTGAATCCGGCAAGAACGCGCTCAATTTTGAAATGACGATCCGGATGGTGCTGGACAATCACCATCTGGCTGACGTCCCTGCTCTGGCGCGGTTCTGCGTGCCGTTTGGCGCAGAGCAATCGCGTCAAGGCCACGAGCGCGCGCGGCGTGAGCGCAAGCGCACGGGCCACGCTTACCGCACCGACCGACTTCGGCGGACCTTGTCGGAACGCAAGTCCGCCGCAAAACTTCCCGAAGAACAGGCGTTCTGGGAGATGGTCCGAATCATCTTCACCGAGAAGCCCCGAACCTTCTCTGATGCCATCCGCTTCGCGATCCTCAAGATCGGCGTGATAACCGGACTCCGTGTCGGCGAGATTGCGATGCTCCCGTCCGACTGCATCAGGTGGCGTGAATACGTCGACGCCGACGGCCAATCCGCGGGCAACAAGGGCGGCACGTCAAGATCGCTGATGTTGCGGTATTTTGCGGAAAAGCAGGTTGAGGACGAGACCGCCGACGGTGTGTGTCTGTACGAAACCGCGCAGCACGTCCCACCGATGTTCGAAGAGCTGGTTCTGGAGACGCTCGCGACGGTCGACAGGTTGACCAAGCCCATGCGGGAGCGGCTGCGTCTCCAGGCCGAAACTGGGCGTTTGATCCCGGAATATCAGCGTGAGGCGCTGGTGCCGGCCCATGAGATGTTCACGCGGATCAGCGGCAACTTGGTGTTCTCGAAGGCTAAGGTGCCGGAGGAATTAGAGGCGCGATACCGGGACACCTTGGACCCGAACGTGTTCGACGATATCCGCGCTCTCCAACTCTCTAGCGGCGCCGAGCTCCACCAAACATCGGTCTTCTGGTTGGCGCCACGAAAAGCCGGCTTGATCGCTGTCCGGAATGGCGCAGGCGAGGAGATTGTCGATCGCATCGACTGGCGAAGTGCATACCTGCGCGTTGGCGAGGTCGAGGACTATCTGCGCAAAGTTAGCCCTACCCGGCGGCCAGAATTGACGCCGGCAACTCTCGCCGACGGGACGCGAATTTATCCGCACGAAATGATGTTCCTGATGCCGGTGAGAAACCTCATCGAGAGCCGGAACGAAGGCTTATTGGATGTAACGCGCTACTTCGCAGCCGGCCGGATCTCTGCACGTGACCTCCATGGGACATTGAGCAACACCCGGCCGGAATCGATCTTCCTAAGGTACAGCACCGGAAAAGATCGAGAGCTCAGCCTCATCCCGCACGCCCTGCGTCACCTTCAGAACACGGAGCTGTTCCGGCTTGGCGTTGCCGATACCATCATCACCAAGCGCTTCAATCGGCGCAGCGTCGCCCAGAGCTACGAGTATGACCATCGGAGCCTGCTCGAGGACCTCACGAACATTGATGTCCCGGAGGCCGCTAGTGAAGCTCTGAGTGGCAACGCACGGCAGGTCTACCATTTGATCCTTGGCAACAAGGTCAGCGGCCCGATTATCGACGAGTTCCGCCGCATCCAGCGCGAGCAGGGAGACCAGGTTGCCTTCGAATATCTGAACGCCGAGGCAGACGGCATGCACGTCACGCCGTACGGGTTCTGCGTGAACAGCTTCGCCGTCGACCCCTGCCCCAAGCACCTCGAATGCTTCAATGGCTGCAAGCATCTGGCCCGATCCGACGTGGCGGAGGAGCGGGAAAGGCTAGAAAGCCTGCGCGATCGCATGGCGTCGGTGATCAGGACCCTAGAGAGCCTTCCCGAGCAGCAACGCTCGATTGGCTGGCGCAATCAGCTGGTGCATGCGCGAACCCGCCTGACCAACATCTTTGCGGCCATCGAAGCCCGGCCGGGTGAAAAGCCGTTCCCCGATGGGCCGGATCTGTACGAACCGGCCGACAGACGGCGTGGCACGACAGTTCTCGACACCGTGACCCTGTTGCAGGATGAAACATGACCCGGAAACTTGCCTTCCTTGAAGAAGCCCTCGAGGCGATGCTCGTGGACGACGAGACGATCACCGCGCGGGCTGTGATCCGCCGGATGGGTGGCGTGCTCAAGCATGCGACCGACATCACGCGCGCCGAGGACCGCAAGGCGCTGGTTGCCAATTACGCGCAGCGGCAGGAGGCAATCCGTGCAGCCGTCGAGCGGTCGACCAAGCTGTCCAGGAGCGAACTCGAACGGCAGCTCACTCTGAAAAACGCCGAGATCGAGCGCCTGCGCGGCGAAAAGGAGCTCCTGATCGCCTCGCACCGGGCGATGATCCTCTCGACGGCCGAGATGGGCGGCTTCAGCACCTGGAAAAAGTTCTTCGAAAAATATCAGGCCGCGATCGACGCGCTGGATGGAATGGGTGCCCTACCCAAGGCCGAGGTCGTGCCCCATCCGAGTCCGAGGCTGTCCTGATGGCACGGGGCACCGGAAAAAGCGGCGTCGAAGTCGCCCAGGAAAACGTCGACGCGCTTATCGAATACCTTGATCAGCACAAGGGTAAGCCCCTGCCTCGCTATGGTGTCGAGCTGAATCGCAGCGCGATCGCCAAAGCGTGTGGCTTCGATCGCAAAGTCTTCCAGACCAATCCGCGGTGCTCGCTCCTTTTGGAGGAAGCAGACGCCGCCGACCGGAAGGCGCACCTCACCCGTTTGGAGCAAGCCGAGGTGGTGCGCGAGATGAAAGCCAAAGTGGACGGCGATCGCGCTGAGCTCGAGGCGCAGAACCTGCGCCTGATGGCCGAAAACGCGTCTCTTCAGCGGGAAAACGAACGATGGCGTCGTCTGAACACCCTAATGACCCTGACAGGAAAGCTCCCCTGAAGATGTCTGGTAGTCTGGTCCTCGGAGCCGCTCCGTCGCAGCCCCGAAAAGCCATAGCGAGCGGCTCGCAGTGAACGAGGCGCAGGGACCCGCGCCGGTACGGCGTGGGTGGCCGCAGTGAACGGAGAGACGAGCGCTATGGCAGGGGCTGAGAAGCGACGGAGTGGCTCTGGGGACCAGACGGAGGGCCTGGTCCTTGGTGAGCTACCCGAGCAAAAATGCCCGCCATCGTTCGAGATGAGCGTGACCTCCATGCACCGGAGCGGTTATGGCGACATGATCCTGATTGGTCGAGATCCGACAGGAGCGCTGCGGAGAGCCGTCGTCCCGGGGCGGGTCGTCCCACGGGATCCCTCGGTCGGGGAATGGTGGCGGCTCACCGGCATCGTGCGCGTCCACCCCGCCTACGAAGAGCAGCTTCACGTTCACCTCGCGCTGCCGCTCATGCCGCGAGGCCGGGCGCTGGTCCGATACCTCGCCACCGACAAGCGCTTTATCGGAGTTGGCTGGGCGACCGCGGAAAAGCTCTGGGCTGCCCTGGGCGAGGAGATCTACGGGATCATACAGTCCCGCGACCTCGGTCGGCTTGCAGCTGTCGTGGGCGCCGATAAGGCTGTGTCCATCACGGACGGTTTTGGCCTTCTTGCCGTTGAGATCGAGGTCTTCCGATGGCTCGATCGATACGGCGTGTCCCCTCGGGTCGCTGGCACGGCAGCAAGCCTTTGGGGCCTGCAGGCCATCGAACGTATCAAGGCCGATCCCTACGCGCTGTCGCTGCTTGAGCCGTGGCCGGAAGTAGATGCTCGCGCACTGCGCCTTGGGTTGGCGCTTGACGATCCGCGGCGCCTGTGTGCGGCGGTCGAGGAAGCTCTCGCCATCCGCTTCCGCCAGGGTCACATGGCCGCGCCAGCGGCTGTGGTGAACCTGATGGTGGAGCGCCTCACCGCGCCCTTGCGGAGCAAGGCCGGCACCGCTCTCGAAATTGCGCTCGGGAACGGTCGGGTGGTCTCGCTCCACGACGGCCTGGTGCAATCCCGAGCCTGTCAGTTCATGGAAAGCGAGGTCACACGCCTCTTCGGCGAACGACTTCGTCGGAGTCGGGAAATTGTCGACGCTACATCGGTCGTCCAAGCGATCGAACAGGTCGAAGCTGATACCGGATACCAGTTGACGGCATTGCAGCGCGAAGCCGTCTTTATGGCGACGTCGAGTGGACTCGGCGTCATCACAGGCAGTGCTGGTACGGGCAAGACTACGGTCGTCAGGGCCATTCTCCGCGCCTCAGAAGCGCGCCGTGGCGCTCTCCCCACGGCGGATCAGGACGGGTACGAATACCCCCAGGTGGCTTTGGCGGGACGCGCCGTGCGCCGTATTGCGGAGGCCACTGGCAAGGAGGCAACCACGATCGCCCGCTTCCTCCATCAGCTCGAGGGAGGCCGACGTCTTCGGCGAGGACTGATGATCTTCGACGAAGCCTCGATGCTGGACACGCCCTCGGTCTATCGCATCCTCTCGCAGATCCCATCCGAGGTCGACCTCGTCTTCATTGGCGATCCAGCACAGCTGCCGCCGATCGGTCCGGGTCTGTTGTTCCAGTCGATGGTCGCGGCCGAAGCTATCCCGCAGGTCGCACTCGACGTCATCCACCGTCAGGCGGACCAGACCGGCATCCCGGGCGTCGCGGCCATGATCCGCGCAGGCTCGGTCCCCGCGTTCCGCACGTTCAACCCGAGCGCACCGTTGGCGCCGGGCGTGTTCATCGTCCAGGCCGGACCCGACGACATCGCTACGAAGACCATCGGCGTCTTCCGGTCGATGTGCGGTCCTGCTCCTGCGCCAGGCCGAGCCGAGCGCCTGCACGAACTCGACGTGCAGATCCTAGCTCAGACGAAGAACGGCCCGGCGGGAGCCAAGGTGCTCAACCAGCGCATCGAGGCGGAATACATGGCGCGGCAAATGCCGATCTCGGATTGGGGACTAAGGGTCGGATCAAAGGTCATTTGGCTCAAGAACGACTACCGCAAGTCCCCTCTTCGGGATGCTTCTGGCAGCCCGAAACTCGACCCGCTCACCAATGAACCGACCTTCGCCGGCTTCATGAACGGAGCGATCGGCTTCATACGGCGTCCAGACCGGGATGGTGCTTGGGTCAGCTTCGATGACGGCACCGAGGATACGATTGGGGCGGTCGACCTTGAGAAACTCACCCATGGCTGGGCGATTAGCGTCCACAAGGCGCAGGGCTCAGCGTTCCGACGCGTAATCCTGCCGATCACTCGGTCGAGGCTGCTGGATCGGACGATGATCTATACAGCCGTGACCAGAGCGATCGAGACGGTCGTCCTCGTAGGAGAGCCGGATGTAATCGGCGAGGCCATCCGGACAGCACCGAAGGCTGTCCACCGCGCAACAGGACTTCGACTGGAGGGTCTGCTGGACGAGCAACAGGTGGGGTCCGAGAGCTGTCTCGATTGAACTTATCTGCGCTCGCGTGTTGCGTTCCTGGCTTCTGAACGCCGCAACAAAGGCAGGTTTTGGATGCTGCAACGCCCATCGTTGGCGGGTGATGGGCTCAGATCCTCAAAAAAGGGGTCGGATCTACTCACTCACCCAGCTACGGAACCGAAACCGCATACTCTGGAAGATTTTTATATCCAACTCGATCAGTTATTTAGACGAAACTCCTGCTACCGAATCTCCGCCTGAGCGCTCTTTTCGGTCCGCGCCCCGACCGTCGTCTCAGCTCTTACCGGCTACTGTGCATGGGGTTGTTTTGCAGATTCTGCATCCAGCCCATCTGGCCGAAAGCCGATATTGCGGTGACCTTGTCCGGCTGCAATAAGCGAGGCCTCGCGAGATCGCAGATGACCTTAAGACCGACCGTCCGTATAGGTTTGCATCTCAGAACAACAACAAACCTTCCGAGGAAGCAGACCCATGAGCTTTTCCCGACGCACGCTTCTCAAGGCCTCCGCCGCGACCGCGGTCCTGGGCGGCCTCGGTGCGCCCCATGTGGCCCGCGCCCAGAGCGCCGAGTTCACCTACAAATACGCCAACAACCTGCCTGACACCCATCCGCTGAACGTGCGCGCCAAGGAGATGGCGGCGGCGATCAAGAGCGAGACGAACGGCAAGTTCGACCTCCAGATCTTCCCGAATAACCAGCTCGGGTCCGACACCGACATGCTGAGCCAGATCCGCTCCGGTGGCGTCGAGTTCTTCACGCTGTCAGGCCTGATCCTCTCGACCCTGGTGCCGGCAGCGTCCATCAACGGCATCGGCTTCGCGTTCCCGGACTACGATACGGTCTGGAAAGCCATGGACGGCGATCTCGGCGCCCATGTCCGCGGCGAGATCAAGAAAGCCGGCCTCGAGGTCATGGACAAGATCTGGGATAACGGCTTCCGCCAGACCACGTCGTCGACCAAGCCGATCACCGGCCCTGATGACCTCAAGGGCTTCAAGATCCGCGTGCCGGTGTCGCCGCTGTGGACCTCGATGTTCAAGGCGTTCGACGCTGCGCCCGCCTCGATCAATTTCAGCGAGGTCTATTCGGCGCTGCAAACCAAGATCGTCGAAGGCCAGGAGAACCCGCTGGCGATCATCTCGACGGCCAAGCTTTACGAGGTGCAGAAATACTGCTCGCTGACCAACCACATGTGGGACGGCTTCTGGTTCCTGGCCAACCGCAGAGCCTGGGAAAAGCTGCCCCAGGACGTGCGCACTATCGTCGCCAAGAACATCAACGCCGCCGCGGTCAAGGAGCGTGAGGACACCGCAAAGCTCAATGCCAATCTGCAGCAGGAGCTCGCCGGCAAGGGCCTGACCTTCAACCAGCCCGCGGTCGCGCCGTTCCGCGACAAGCTGCGCACCGCCGGCTTCTATGCCGAGTGGAAGGGCAAGTATGGCGATCAGGCCTGGGATCTCCTGGAAAAGGCCGTCGGCAAGCTGTCGTAACGCGCAGGCCGCTTCATGGCTCATGTCGAGATCGAGGTGATCGAAGCGGCGGGCGAGGTGGCTGTTCAGTCCCCTCGCCGACCTTCGTTGCTGGCGTCACTTGAACGCGCGCTCGGTCTCCTCGTCGAAATCCCGGCGGCGATCCTGGTCGTCGCCGAGATCGTGATCCTGTTTGCCGGCGTGGTCGCGCGCTACGGCCTGCACCGGCCGCTGATCTGGTCTGACGAGCTCGCTTCGATTCTCTTCCTGTGGCTTGCGATGCTGGGCGCGGGGGTCGCGTTCCGCCGCTCCGAGCACATGCGCATGACCGCGGTCGTCGCGAGCGCCAGGCCCGCGATGCGGGCCTATCTCGATCTGGTCGCGACCTCGGCGGCGCTGGCGTTCCTCGCACTGATCGTCTGGCCGTCCTGCGACTATGCTTATGAGGAAAGCTACATCACCACGCCGGCGCTGCAGATTTCCAACATGTGGCGCGCCGCCGCGCTGCCGGCCGGCATCGGCCTGATGGCGGCCTTTGCCGTGCTCCGGCTGCTACGCGCGGCCGACTACCGAATGGTTGCAGCCGCCGTGCTGTCGGTTGCGGTCGTGATCGGCCTGTTCTGGCTGGCGGAGCCGCTCCTGCGGCCGCTCGGCAATCTCAACCTTGTCATCTTCTTCGTCGGCGTCGCCGGCTTCTGCGTTTTTGCCGGCGTTCCCATTGCGTTCGGCTTTGGGCTGGCGATCTTCGGCTATCTGGCGCTGACCACGCGCACGCCCGTAATGGTGCTGGTTGGGCGGATGGACGAGGGCATGAGCCACCTGATCCTGCTCTCGGTGCCGCTGTTCGTGTTCCTCGGGCTCCTGATCGAGATGACCGGCATGGCGCGGGCGATGGTGGCGTTCCTGGCGAGCCTCCTCGGCCATGTCCGCGGTGGTCTGCATTACGTGCTGGTCGGCGCCATGTACCTGGTCTCCGGCATTTCCGGCGCCAAGGCCGCCGACATGGCCGCAGTTGCGCCCGTGCTGTTTCCCGAGATGAAAGAGCGTGGCGCCAAGCCCGGCGATCTCGTCGCGCTTCTGGCGGCGACGGGCGCCCAGACCGAGACTATCCCGCCGAGTCTTGTGCTGATCACGATCGGCTCGGTCACTGGCGTCTCGATCGCAGCGCTATTCACGGGCGGCCTGCTGCCCGGCGTCGTGCTCGCGATCACGCTGTGCATGCTGGTGTGGTGGCGCTACCGCCGCGAGGACATGAGCCATGTCCGCCGTGCCACTGCTTCCGAGATCGGCAGGACCTTCATCATCGCCCTGCCCGCGCTCGCGCTTCCCTTCGTGATCCGCTACGCCGTGGTCGAGGGCATCGCGACGGCGACCGAGGTCTCCACCATCGGCATCGTCTATGGCGCTCTCGTTGGCCTCCTCGTCTATCGCCGCTTCGACTGGCAGCGGCTGTTTCCGATGCTGATCGAGACGGCGGCGCTGTCGGGTGCGATCCTCCTGATCATCGGCACGGCGACCGGCATGGCCTGGGGCCTGACCCAATCAGGCTTCTCGCGTTCACTGGCCGCCGCCATGACGGGATTGCCGGGCGGGGCCGCGACCTTCATCGCCGTGTCGATCCTGGCCTTCACCATCCTCGGCAGCGTGCTGGAGGGCATCCCGGCGATCGTGCTGTTCGGCCCGCTGCTGTTCCCGATCGCCCGCGCCGTCGGCGTGCACGAGGTGCATTACGCCATGGTGATCATCCTCGCCATGGGTATCGGGCTATTCGCCCCGCCCTTCGGCGTCGGCTATTATGCCGCCTGCGCCATCGGACGCGTCGATCCGGCCGAAGGCATCAGGCCGATCTGGGGCTATCTGCTGGCGCTGCTCGTGGGATTGATCGTGGTCGCGATCTTTCCCTGGATATCGATCGGATTCCTTTGAGACGCATTTGAGGAGGGTGTCGATGAGTGAGCGGCAGAACCCGTACAATATCGGCCTCGACAAGACTCCCGCCAACTACGTGCCCTTGAGCCCGCTGAGCTTCCTCGCGCGCAGTGCCGCAGTCTATCCCGATCACGTCAGCACCGTCTATGAAGGCCGCAGCTTCACCTGGGCACAGACTCACGAGCGCTGCCGACGCTTTGCCTCTTATCTGGCGGGTAAGGGCATCAGTGTCGGCGACACCGTGGCGGCGATGCTGCCGAACATTCCGGCGATGAACGAAGCGCACTTCGCCGTGCCCATGACCGGCGCCGTGCTCAACGCCCTCAACATCCGCCTCGATGCGCCCTCGATCGCATTTCAGCTCAACCATGGCGGCGCCAAGATCATCCTGGTCGATCCCGAGTTTTCCGGCGTCATCAGCGACGCGCTCGCGCAGATGAGTGGGCCAAAGCCATTCGTGATCGATGTCGACGATACCGCGTTCAAGGCGGGAATGCGCATCGGCGAAATCGAATATGAGGTGGCTGTCGCGCAAGGCGATCCCGGCTTCAACGCCGTTCTGCCGCACGACGAATGGGACGCGATCGCGCTGAGCTACACCTCGGGCACGACGGGAAATCCCAAGGGCGTCGTCACCCATCATCGCGGTGCCTACTTGAATGCAGTCAGCAATATCCTCGCGGGCAACCTCGGCCAGCATCCGGTCTATCTCTGGACGCTGCCGATGTTCCACTGCAACGGCTGGTGCTTCCCGTGGACCATTGCGGCCGCTGCCGGCGTCAATGTCTGCCTGCGCAAGGTCGAGCCGACCAAGATCTTCGAGCTGATCAAACGGTACGGCGTCACCCACATGTGCGGCGCGCCGATCGTCTACAACACGCTGATCAACGCACCCGACGCGCCCAAGGGCAATGCCGCCCGCCATGTGGTCGGCCTGATCGCAGGCGCCGCGCCGCCGGTCGCCGTGCTCGAAGGCGCCGAAAGCATCGGCATCAAGCTGACGCATGTCTACGGCCTGACCGAGGTCTATGGCCCCGCCTCCGTCTGCGCCGAGCAGCCGGGCTGGGATGAGTTGCCCGCCGCCGACCGCGCGCGCATGAAGCGCCGGCAGGGGGTGCCCTACCCGCTCGAGGAAGCCGTCACCGTCATCAACCCGCAAACGATGCAGGAGGTGCCGCGCGATGGCGAAACCATCGGCGAGGTCATGTTCCGCGGCAACATCGTGATGAAGGGATATCTCAAGAACGAGAAGGCGACGAAGGAAGCTTTCGAGGGCGGCTGGTTTCACACCGGCGACCTCGGCGTGCTCGACGAGCACGGCTACGTCATCATCAAGGACCGTTCCAAGGACATCATCATTTCCGGCGGCGAGAACATCTCCTCCGTCGAGGTCGAGGACATCCTCTACAAGCACCCGGCCGTGCTGTTCGCCGCCGTGGTCGCCAAGCCCGACCCGAAATGGGGGGAAGTGCCTTGCGCCTTCGTCGAGCTGAAGGACGGCGCCAGCGCGACCGAGGCCGACATCATCGCCTTCTGCCGTTCGCAGATGAGCGGCTTCAAGACGCCGAAGGCGGTCGTGTTCGGGCCGATCCCGAAGACGTCCACGGGCAAGATCCAGAAATTCCTGCTGCGTAATGAAGTCGGTTCAGTGAAGGCGATCTCGGCCTGAGAGCCGTCTGGAGAGTCTTCCGCCCGCATGCCCGAGCACGGCGAGCGGAAGACGTCCGTCCTCACATCTTCTTGTAGGCGTCGACCACGGCTTGGCCGTCGGCCCCTGCCTTCTTGAGCCAGTCGGCCGTGAGCTGTTCGCCGATCTTCTGGAAGCCGGCCTTGAGTGCCGGGCTCGGCGGCTCGACGGTCATGCCTTTCGCCTTGAGCTGATCGATGTACCAGGTGCTCTTGTCCTGCCAGGCCTTCCAGCCGCGGGTTTCCGCCGTTGCGGCGGCCTTGAGGATGGCCTCCTGGGTCGGCTTGTCGAGCGCCTCGAACGTGGCCTTGTTGACGAAGGTGTAGTCCTTCGGAATCCAGGCCTGCACATCATAGAAATACTTGAGCGACTCCCACGCCTTCGAATCATAGCCGGTGCCGCCGGACGACATGAAGGAGTTCACCACACCGGTCGCCAGCGCCTGCGGCAGTTCGGCCGCCTGGATCGTGACCGACTGGGCGCCGACCAGCTCGCCGATGCGCGCGGTTCCGACATTGTAGGCCCGCCACTTCAGGCCCTTCATGTCCTCGATCGTCGCCAGCGGCTTGTTGACATAGACGCCCTGCGGCGCCCACGGCACGGCGAACAGGAGCTTAAGGCCCTGCGCATCGAGCTTCTTGGTGATCGCAGGCTTGGAGGCCTGATACAGCTTCATGGCGTCGGGGAAGCTGGTCGCGAGGAACGGCACGACGTCGATTCCGAAGATTGGGTCCTCATTCTCGTGAATCGACAGCAGGACCTCACCCATCTGCGCCTGCCCGGTTACCACCGCGCGCTTGATGTCGGGTGCCTTGAACAGCGAGGCACCGGGATGAACCGTGATCTGGAGCTTGCCGGACGTGGCGGCCTCGACGTCCTTGGCAAACGCGACCAGGTTCTCAGAGTGCGGATTGTCGGCTGGATATGCCGCCGGCAGATTCCATTTGGTCTGAGCCATTGCGGGCGTCACGGCCAGCATGGCGCCGGCGATCAAGGATGCGCGGATTAAACGGGACATCATCGGGCTTCTCCTCACAGTCAATCTGAAATCGGTACGCTCAGTCTGGGAAAGCGAGCTTGGGCAAGAACATGACGATCTGCGGATACTCGGTAATGATGAAGACCGCAGCGAGCAGTAGCACGAAAAACGGAAACGCTGCCCGCGCAACGGTGAACGTATCACGACGGCTCATGTTCTGGAGCACGAAGAGATTGAAGCCGACCGGCGGCGTGATCTGGGCCATTTCCACGTGAATGATGAGATAGACGCCGAACCAGATCAGGTCGAGCCCGGCCTGCTTGACCATTGGAAGCACGATGACGGCGGTCAGCACGATCATCGAGATGCCGTCGATCAGGCAGCCGAGGATGATGTACATGATGCTCAGATACAGCGCGAGCATGCTCGGCGTGAGCTGTTGCCCCTGGACCCAGGTGGCGAGTGCGGCTGGAATGCCCGTATAGGCCATCGCGGCCGTGGTGTAGGCTGCGCCTGCCAGGATCAGCATGATCATGCAGGTCAGGCGCGTCGCGCTCATGATGCTCTCGAGGAAATTCTTGCGCGTGAGCGTGCCGCTCCACCACGCCAGCAGCAGCGCGCCCGTAACGCCCCATGCAGCGCATTCCGTGGCGGTCGCGAAGCCCAGCACGAGCGAAAGAAACACGGCCAGGATCAGCAACAGGCAGGGAGCGAGCTTCGCCGACTCTCGCAGCTTTTGCCGGAACGGCATCGGCGGATCGCGCGGCGGAACCTTGTTGGGATTGAGCAGCGACCAGATGATGATGTAGCCCGAATAGAGCACCATCACGAGCACACCCGGGAGGAATCCGCCGAGGAACACCTGAAGCACGGAGACGTTCGCCGTGACCGCGTAGACCACCATCGGGATCGAGGGCGGAATCAGGAGGCCGAGCGTGCCCGCGCCTGCGAGCGATCCGAGGCTCAGGCTCTTGTCGTAGCCGCGCTTGTCGAGCTCGGGCAGCGCGATCTTGCCGATCGTGGCGCAGGTCGCCGCCGAAGACCCCGAGACCGCGGCGAAGATGCCGCAGCCGATCACGTTGACATGGGTCAGGCGCCCCGGCAGCCACTGAACCCAGGGCGACAGCCCTCGGAACATTTCTTCCGACAATTTGGTGCGGAACAGGATCTCGCCCATCCAGATGAACAGCGGCAGCGCGGCCAGCGTCCACGAGGAGCTGGCGCTCCAGGTGGTCGTGGCGAGCACGGCTCCGAGCGGCAGGCTCGTCGTCAGCGCCATCGCCACGAAACCGACGAGGCCAAGCGAAACCGCGATCCAGACGCCGCTTCCCAGCAGCAGGATCATGACGCCGAGCAGGACGAACGACAGCTCGATCATGCCGAGATTGGCCATGGTCAACCTCCGCCGCCCTGCGAGATGCGCTCGATGAATTCATCCGGTGTCTCGTCCGGCGCGCCCTTCTCGTAGCTCGGCCGGTTGCCGCCGACGACATTGACCATTTCATCGATGAGCGCGATCGACAGGATCGCAAGGCCGCCGGCAAACCCGAGCTGCGGAATCCAGAGCGGAAGCGCGACGACGCCCTGCGCCACATCGTTGAAGCGCCAGGAGTCGTAGGTCATCTGCACGGCATAGCGGGTGAAATAGAGGATGAAGGCGGTGGCAATACCGAGCGCCACGATCTCTGCGATCTGCTTGGTCCGCCCGTGCAGATGTTCCAGCAGCAGACCAACGCGGATCATCTCTCCGCGCTTGAAGGTGTGAGCGAGACCGAGGAAAGCCATCGCGGCCATGCACCAAGACGCGAAATCATCGCCGGCGGGAATGTTGATCGCAAACTGGCGCCCAACCGACATGACCATCATGATTGCAAAGATCGCAACCAGGAAGACGCCCGCGGCGTAGCCCGCGCCGAGATAAAGGAGATCCAGGGCGCGTCGCACCAGTCCCCGAGCCGCTACATCGTCCCCTGCCAACGCGATCCCCATCCTCACACGAGGCGTTTCAACCGACCCCGCGATTGCGCATCAGGTGCCGGTCCAGCTTGAATATCGCCCTGCCCAGCGCCTGTCTTTCAGACGTTAGATCAACATGATGGGGCCGATGTAAGCAAGGAGTATGCCGGCTGCTGCCGGAATTTCCACCCCAGGTTCAGCGCGTCTCCAGCCGCAGCCCATCGTAGGCCGGCACCACGCCAGCGGGCAGCGATTGCCTGATGACCTCGTAATCGACGTCGGCAGTCATGTTGGTGATGACCGCGCGCTTCGGCTTGAACCGCTCGATCCAGGACAGCGCGTCGTTGATGCTGAAATGGCTGACATGGCCGGTGTAGCGCAGCCCGTCAACGATCCAGAGGTCGAGATTTTCCAGCGCGCCCCAGCTCTCGCGCGGGATGTCGTTGAGATCTGGTGTGTAGGCGGCATCCCCGATGCGGTAGCCGAGCGCAGGAATGGCGCCGTGCTGCACCAGGAAGGCCGTCATGGTCACCGCGCCGCCCTTCCCCAGGATGGTCTGGCTCTCGCCCGCCTCGATCGAATGCCGGGTCAGGATCGGCGGATAGTCGCTGCCCTCCGGCGAGATGAAGCAATAGGAGAACCGCGCCATGATGTCCTTGGCGGTGGACTGGTTGAAATAGGTCGGGATGCGCCGGCGCATGTGCATGACGACCGAACGTAGATCGTCCATGCCGTGAGTCTGATCGGCGTGCTCATGCGTCAGGAACACCGCATCGATATGGTCGACATTGGTCGAGAGCAATTGCTCGCGTAAGTCCGGCGATGTGTCGATCACGATGCGAGTCGTGCCGTGCTCGGACGTGCGTTCGACCAGCAACGAGCAGCGGCGGCGGCGGTTCTTGGGATTGTTGGGATCACAGGCACCCCAGCCGAGCGCCGGGCGCGGCACGCCGGCGGAGGAGCCGCAGCCCAGGATCGTCAGCGTCAGCGTCATGTGGCTTCCAGTCTCAAGCTTTCACCTTCGAGAACAGGCGGAAGAAGTTTTCGCTTGTTTGCCGCGAGATCTCGTCAAGCGACACGCCGCGCGTCTCGGCGAGCACTTTTGCGACCTCGACCACATAAGCGGGTTCGTTGCGTTTGCCCCGGAACTTGCCCGGCGCAAGATAGGGCGAGTCCGTTTCAACCAGAATACGATCGGATGGCAGTTCGGCCGCGAGCGCGCGTAAGGCTTCCGACTTCTTGAAAGTCAGGATTCCCGTGAAACCAATATAGAGCCCGAGCGACACTGCCTTCAGCGCCAGCTCGCGCCCGCCCGTGTAACAATGCAGCACTGCGCGAAACGATCCCTTGGCCGCCTCGTCTTCCAGAATGCGTGCGCAGTCCTCGTCGGCCTCGCGGGTGTGGATCACCAGCGGCAGGCCGGTGGCGCGGGCGGCGGCTATGTGGGCACGAAAGCCCCTCGCCTGCGCTTCCGGCGAGCCGTTGTCGTAGAAATAATCGAGCCCGGCCTCACCGAGCGCGACGACCTTGGGGTGCTCCGTCAACGCAACAAGCTCGTCCGGCGCGATGCCGTTCTCCTCGTCCGCATTGTGCGGATGAGTGCCGACCGAGCAATAGACGTCGTCATAGCGCTCGGCGATCGCGAGCAGATCCTTCAGCCGCCGCACCCGCGTCGAGATCGTGACCATGCGCGCGATGCCGGCCGCGCGCGCCCGCGACACGATCCCGTCGAGATCGTCCGCAAAGTCCGGAAAATCCAGATGGCAGTGGCTGTCGACCAGCATCACGCGAACGCCTTCAGGCCGCCGGCTCGACGTAGCGCGGGAACGCGGGCTTCGGCGCCGGCAGCGTCGAGCCCGGCGCGATACGCTTGCTTTCGCCGAGCATTGCGAAGCTGCGCTCGCCTTCAGGGATGCCCAGGCTGTCGAGCAGCAATGCGGAGGCTGTCGGCATCGCGGGCTGAGCCAGGATCGCGATCTGGCGCACGACTTCGGCGGTGACGTAGAGCACCGTCTTCTGCCTGGCAGGATCCGTCTTGGCGAGCGCCCACGGCGCCTCGCCCGCAAAATAGCGGTTGGCTTCCGCGACCACGGCCCAGACGGCGTTGAGCCATTGATGAATCTGCTGCGTCGCCATGGCCTCACGGGACGCTGCGATCATGCCATCGGCCATCGCCAGGATCGCCTTATCGTTGTCGCTGAACTCGCCGGGCTTCGGCAGCACGCCGCCGAGCTGCTTTGCGATCATCGACAACGAGCGCTGCGCGAGGTTGCCGAGATCGTTGGCGAGATCGGCATTGACGCGCGCCACGATGGCCTCGTGGTTATAGTTGCCGTCCTGGCCGAACGGCACCTCGCGCAGAAAGAAATAGCGCATCTGATCGACGCCATACTGGTCGGCGAGGTTGAAGGGATCGACGACGTTGCCGACCGACTTCGACATCTTCTCGCCCCTGTTGAACAGGAAGCCGTGGGCATAGACCCGCCTCGGCAGCGGGATCCCGGCCGACAGAAGGAAGGCCGGCCAATACACTGCATGGAAGCGGATGATGTCTTTGCCGATGATGTGCACGTCGGCTGGCCAGTAGCGCCAGTTCTTGTCGCTCTCATCGGGGAAACCGACGCCGGTGATGTAGTTCGTCAGCGCGTCGACCCAGACATACATCACGTGCTCTTGGTCGCCGGGCACCTTCACGCCCCAATCGAAGGTGGTGCGCGAGATCGAGAGATCGCGCAGGCCGCCCTTGACGAAGCTCACCACTTCGTTCTTGCGGGAGTCCGGCCCGATGAAATCAGGATGATCCGCGTAGAGCTTGAGCAGCTTGTCCTGGTAAGCCGAGAGGCGGAAGAAATAGCTCTTCTCCTCGACCCATTCCACCGGCGTGCCCTGCGGCCCGAGGCGCACGCCGTCCTCGTTCACGCGCGTCTCGTCCTCGGCGTAATAGGCCTCGTCACGGACCGAGTACCAGCCCGAATAGGTGTCGGCATAGATGTCGCCGTTCGCTTCCATGCGCCGCCAGATTTCCTGGCTGGAGCGGTGATGCTGCTCCTCGGTGGTGCGGATGAAGCGGTCGAACGACACGTTCAGACACTCGTCCATCTCCTTGAAGCGGCCGGCATTGCGGGTGGCGAGCGCGGAGGCGGACATGCCTTCGCTGGCCGCCGTCTGAACCATCTTCTGTCCGTGCTCGTCGGTGCCGGTCAGGAAGAACACGTCCTTGCCGTCGAGCCGCGCAAAGCGCGCCAGCACGTCGGTCGCGATCGCCTCATAGGCGTGACCGATATGCGGGCTGCCGTTGGGATAGGCGATCGCCGTCGTGATGTAGAAGACGTTGTCGCGCGCGGGCGCGACCGCGGGCGCGGCGGTTTGCGGAGCGGCGACGGAGTTCGGCGCGCGCGGGGTCTTGGGTTTCGATATCTTGGGCTTCACAGCCTTCGGCGGCGCGACCACAGGAGCCGGTGCGGCGGTCACGGCAGGCGCAGCCGGCTTTCTCGCAACCTTCTTCGCCGCAGCCTTGCCCGGCTTTTTGGCAGCGGATTTTTTCGAAGTCTTCTTGGCGACGACCTGCTTCTTCGCGGCCTTCTTGCCGGCCTTCTTTGTCGTCGACGCTGCCCTCTTCGTCACGCCCTTCTTGGCGGCAGACTTCTTGGCCTTCTTGACGGCTTTGGTCGCGCGCGCCTTCACTGCTTTCCTGGCGGCTTTCTTAACGGCCTTCTTAGCAACCTTCTTCTTGCTGCTCTTGCCTTTAGCGGTCTTCTTAGCTCGCGTTGCCACCACGAATTCCTTTACCGGCTTATCCGAAATTTGGAAACGAACCTGCGTTCGGTTATTGTTTTGAGCATGATCCTTTCGGAAAACCGCTACACACTTTTCCGGGATCATGCTCTAGCGCGTTGCGTCCGCCAGCCAGCCGAACACCGAGAAAACCAAGGGCTTTCGCTCCAGATTGTAGGTTTCGGTGTCGCGCGCGGCGCGGACGATCTTTTCCCATACCTCAGCTAGGCGCGCAAGGCGCGCCAAGTTCTGGTTGGCATTGGCCTCATCCGCATGCAGGCGCTTCGCGATCCAGCGGTCGATGCCGTCGATGAAGGCGGCAAGCGCGACGCGGTCGCTGGTGCCGAGCGAATCGCCCAGCGTGTGCAATTCGCGAGGATCAACCTGCGGCAGGCGCGCAAGTAGGGCCGCCGTGCGCTGCTGAAGCTTCAGCGCGTCGCCACCGAGCAGCGTCAGCGCTCGTGCGACGCTTCCTTCGGAAGCCTCGGCCGCCTCGCGCAGCGCCGGATCGTTCGGATCGAGCTCGGCCGCCGAAGCTGCAGCCCCGATCACATCATCCATGGCGAGCGGCCGCAGGCGCAGCTTGCGGCAGCGCGACTGGATCGTGGCAAGCACCCGCGCGGGCGCGTGGCTCACCAAAAGGAACAGCGATTGCTGCGGCGGCTCCTCGAGAATTTTCAGAAGCGCGTTGGCCGCGTTTGGATTGAGCTCGTCGACCGTATCGACGATGCAGACGCGCCAGCCTTCGGCCGCCGCGGTCGAGCCAAAGAATGCGATCGTCTCCCGCGTCTCGTCCACGGTGATCACGGTGCGCATCACGCCGCGATCGTTGGCGGTACGCTCCAGCGTCAGCAGGCCGCCATGCGAGCTGGCAGCCACCTGCCGCGCCACGGCGTCGTCAGGATCGATCGCAAGGTCTTCGGCGCGCTGCACGGCGGGCGCGAGCGGCTGAGAATGGGCGAGCACGAAGCGCGCCATACGATAGGCCAGCGTCGCCTTGCCGATCCCTTGCGGTCCGCCGATCAGCCAGGCATGCGGAATACGCCCGCTGCGATAGGCCGCAAGCAGCGCGGCCTCGGCCTCGCGATGGCCGAACAGCCGCGATGTCTCGCGCGGATGCGGAATGGCGGTTTCGCGCTCGGCCTGACGCGGGCTCATGCGGAAATCACCGATGCAGGCGTGGGGAGCAGACGCTCGCGCAGCGCGGTCCAGACGCGCCCGGCGACCGTGTCCGGGTCGGAATTGGCGTCGATCAGCACGCAGCGCGCGGGATCCTCCTCAGCGATCTTGCGATAGGCCTCGCGCAGGCCCTGATGGAAGCTGAGCTTCTCGGCCTCGAACCTGTCAGGCGTGCCGCTGCCACGGCGCGCGGCGGCGCGTTGCAGGCCGATCTCGACCGGCAAGTCGAGGATGATGGTGAGATCGGGCTTGAGATCGCCGATGGTGACCCTTTGCATGGCGTTGATCAGGCCCTCGGGTACGCGGCCAAGGCTGCCCTGATAGGCCCGCGTCGAGTCGGCGAAGCGGTCGCAGAGCACCCAGGTGCCCTGATTCAGCGCAGGCTGGATCACGGTGCGGACATGGTCATCGCGCGCGGCGGCAAACAGCAGCGTCTCCGCCTCGGGGCCGAGCAGCTTGCCCATGCCCGACAGCACCAGATGACGCATGATCTCGGCGCCCGGCGAGCCGCCCGGCTCACGTGTGACCCTGACGCGCAGCTTTGCCGCCTTGAGGCGGTCAGCGAGCTTCTTGATCTGGGTCGACTTGCCCGTGCCCTCGCCGCCTTCAAAGGTGATGAAGCGTCCGCGTCCGGACGGCCGCTGTGCCGCGCTCTCACTCATGATCAGAGCTTCTCGGCGCCCGCGCGGAACATGCCGATCACGAGCTCGCTGGCGCCATCAATCGCGCGGCGCATGGTCGAGCCGGTGCCAACAGCCTCGGCCGCATAGACCGGCGTCTCGACGGCAATGTTGCCGCTGCGCCAGACCTTGACGACGCCGACCTGCTGGCCGGCCTCAATCGGTGCCCGCACCGGGCCGCTATAGACGATGCGCGCAATCAGCTTGTCGCTGCCATTCTTGTGCACCATCACCTTCACCGGCGTCTTCGCCACGAGCTTGACCGACCGGCTCTCGCCGCCGAACACCTTGGCGTAACCGACAGGCTGCTCGGCCGCGATCAGCGTGCGGGTCTCGAAATTGCGAAAACCCCATTCGAGCATCTTCTTGGCTTCGGTGGCGCGGTCATCGGGATCCTCGAGACCATTGACGACCACGATCAACCGCGTGCCGTTCTGCACGGCCGAGCCCACCATGCCATAGCCGCCTTCCTTGGTGTAGCCGGTCTTGAGACCGTCAGCGCCTTCCATCGAATTGAGCAGCGGATTGCGGTTGGGCTGGCGGATCTTGTTCCAGGTGAACTCCTTCTCGCCGAACAGTTTGTAGAACTCGGGGTAGTCCAGAATGATATGCCGGGCGAGGATGCCGAGCTCGCGCACCGTCATCTTGTTGCCCGGGTCGGGCAAGCCGTTGGAATTGGCGAAGGTCGATCTGGTGAGGCCGAGCTCGCGCGCACGCTTGGTCATGAAATCGGCGGCAAAGATGCGCTCATTGCCCGCCATGGCTTCGGCAAGCGCAATGCAGGCGTCGTTGCCGCTCTGGATGATCGCGCCGTGGAGGAGATCGTCAACCGAGACCTTGCTGTTGATGGCGGCGAACATGGTCGAGCCGCCCGAGGGCGCCCCGCCCCTGCGCCAGGCATTCTCGCTGATCCGGTACTCGTCGGTCAGCTTGATGTCGCCCTTCTTGATGGCATTGAAGACGACCTCTGCCGTCATTAGCTTCATCATGCTGGAGGGCGCGCGCAGCTCGTCGGCGTTCTTCTCGAACAGTACGCTGCCTGAGGAGGCTTCGATCAGGATCGCGGTCGGAGCATCGCCGTCGAAGCCGGCATCTTCCGCTTTCTTGGCGCCCTGGACGCTCTGGTTGGCGGCATAGAGTGCCCCGCCCCAGCCGATGCCCGCCACCAAAACCGTCGCGATCAGGCCGCGCGCCAGCGTGCCGGCGCTGGGCCAGTTGCGACGAAGCGAAGGGAGACGAAATGCCATGGCGAAGCCCTGAGAGAGGCGTTCTAACAGCTGGAACAGATGCGAACAACACGCGGTTGGACGCTGTCCCTGAGATTGCACGATTCTCGTGGCGCCCCTATCGTGGCATCTCATGTTTCCCGACCAAACCCCTGAAACAAGGCGGAAAAGCGAATGTCCTCAACCCGGATGATCAAGGCCAATGGGGTCGAGCTGTTCGTTCGCGAAGCCGGCCAGGGTCCGCTGGTGGTGCTGTGCCATGGCTGGCCGGAACTGTCCTACTCCTGGCGCCACCAGATCCCCGCACTCGCCGCGGCCGGGTTTCACGTCGTCGCCCCCGACATGCGCGGCTACGGCCAGAGCGCAGCGCCGCCCGATGTGAGCGCCTACTCGATCTTCGACACGGTCGGCGACGTCGTCGGCCTCGTCCAGGCGCTGGGTGAAACCAGGGCGATGGTGGTCGGCCACGACTGGGGCGCTCCGGTCGCCTGGCACGCGGCGCTGTTCCGCCCCGACATCTTCACCGCCGTCGCGGGCCTGAGCGTTCCGCCGCCATTTCGCGGCCGCGGCAAGCCGCTCGAATTGTTGCGCCAGGGCGGCGTCACCAATTTCTACTGGCAGTATTTCCAGGCGCCCGGCGTCGCCGAGGCCGAGCTCGAGCGTGACGTCGCCCGAACCATGCGCATCGTGCTCGGCGGACGGGGCCTCGCCGATCCCACCGCGGCCATGTTCGTGCAGGAGGGCAAGGGCTTCCTCGGCCATGCAGGCGCCGAGGAGCCGCTGCCCGGCTGGCTGAGCGAGGCTGATCTGGCCTATTTCACCGAAAGCTTCCGCAAGTCCGGCTTCCGCGGCGGGCTGAACTGGTACCGCAATATCGACCGCAATTGGGAGCTGACCGCACCCTGGCAGGACGCGCAGATCCACCAGCCGTCGCTCTTCATCGCCGGCTCAAAAGACGCCGTGATCACCGGCCTGATCGGCGCCAAGCGCGTCAACGAGCTCGAACGCGTGCTGCCTAATCTGAAGCAAAGGCTGATCATTGAGGGCGCCGGCCATTGGGTGCAGCAGGAGCGCCCCGACGAGGTGAACGCGGCGCTGGTGAAATTCCTGACGGCGAGCGCGGCTCAGTAGAGCCCGCGGCCGCTCAGGATGCTGCGGGCCTCGGCGGCGCCATCGGCCGATGAGGGAGCACTCTCGCTCGCGTAGCGGCCGTCCTCGTCATAGGATACCGCGCGGGCGTTGTGGAGCGCCCGGCCCCGGCTGCGGCTCGTTGCCGACATTTCCGAGGTCGCGTTGAGCGAGGCCATGTCGGCCGCGCTGTTGCCGAGATTGTAGGGCCGCCCCTCCGGCATCGGGACCTCGCCGCGAATGGCGCCACGGGTCGAGGACGGCAGCTCGGGCACGAACGGCTTGGCCGAGGCGACCCGGACCATCGAGGGCGATGGTGCCGGAACGCCGGTGCGCAGGGTCGCTAGAAGCTGACGATCGTCGGAGCCTTCAAGCGGCGCCCGGCCGACATATTCGACCCGCACCCTGGCAACGCCATTGCCTTTGAATTCAAGGAGTTCGGCGGCCTTGTTCGAGACGTCGATGAGGCGGTTGCCATGATAGGGCCCGCGGTCGTTGACGCGGACGATCAGCGACTTGCCGTTCGAGATATTGGTCACCCGCGCGTAGGACGGCATCGGCAGGGTCGGATGCGCCGCCGTCAGCGAGGTCATGTCGAACACTTCGCCATTGGCGGTCAGGCGACCATGGAAATCATCGCCGTACCAGGACGCCAAGCCCTCGGCGCGGTAGTTGACGTCCTCCTCCGGCACGTAAGTCTTACCCGCCACGACATAGGGCTTGCCGACGCGGTAGGTGCCGCCGCCCTTCGGGACCGGATCGCCCCAGGCCACCACCCGGGGGCTCGAGGACACGCCGTATTTCGGATCGACGCGGCTGGCGAACTTGTTCGAGGAGGCGCAATTGGCGAGCACAACGCAAGTTGCGACCGCCGCAACACCGCGCGCGGCCCGCAAAACCGAATCTGATCGTTGGATCCCCATGCGCCCCAAATACCACTTCGCCGGAAGCGTACCCAGCCCACTTTGGCTACGGGGGGAGCGCTGTCCGGTCCTTTGATTTCCGAGACGGCCCACCACCGCGCCGGAAGTGGTAAGGATAACGCAACCCGAACACGGCGGAAATGGGGAGCCCGCGGCGATCACGTCAGGATGGTAAACGCCACGTTCGCTTCTCCCCCGTCGGTCTACGGAGCTGAGGCGCCTTCTCTGTGCCACTCCTGGACATTCTGTTGCGCCAAATCCTCACTCCACCCCCATTGTCACGCCGCTCACCGAAATTCTTTTGACTGTGCAAGGCTGCACGCGTTCTCTCGGATGCAAGGGCGGGATTTGGAATTTAACGATGATCGAGACGGTTTCGGCACTGATGGGTCTGGTAAGCGCGGGGATCTTCCTGGCCCATGCGTTTGAAGGTTACCGCACGAGGGCCTAAGGCACTCGCGCGGGCGGCAAGCATCACCTCTTTCAAGGCGGCACGTTCGGACAATTTGATCGATCCGATCGAGCATCGAAGACGAGAGCGGCAGGTGTCCCATGCGCAACCATGACCTCGTATCCGATGGCTTCCTGGCCTTGACCGCCGGCGGCTTGGTGCTGCTCTGTTCGAGTCTCGTGGCCCTGGCGTTTGCCTGAGGCGCATCTCCTGGTTTTCCGGCGCAGCTCCGCCGAGGCGCAGCAAGCGTCCGGCTCTCATTCAGTTGATTGAATTTCTGCGTCCGGCGCCTCGACTAATTTCCAGAGGCCCATCACCAATGAGGGTGACGCAAATGCTTGCCGAGAAATTCTTCCTGGTACTGGAATCCCTGATCCGCGGCGACCGCACCTATCCGGATGGAAGTCCCCGGGTCATCAGCACCTCCCCGCACGTACCGATGAAGCTGCCGGCACAGAGATAGCCCACACGGTCCTGAGCCGGGGCCACCACGTGCCGCTCAGCGCAGACCCAATAGCGAACGGCGATAAAGGCTGTCGCGGGCCTCACTTAGGCAGACGAAGCTGCCGTCGAAGCCCTGGCTGTAACGCTTCTGACCCTTGCGGTAGTAGACGCCTTTCCTGAAATCGAGCCAGACCACCCTGTCGTGCGGGCAATGACGCTGCGCCTGAGCCTCGTAGCGAAACGGCGTCAGCGGCGTCGCCGAGACCTCGGCGCCGCCTGCACCAACCAGCATGGCGCCCGCGCATGCGATTGGGCCGAACCTCCTGCCAAAGCCGCTTCCAGACACGCCCCACCTCCGGTTCGTCGCCGTCGCGCGACGGCCGATCTGCACGGTAGCACGAAACGGCACTGTCCTTGGAAGGCGGCAACCGCGTCGCGTCTTCCACCGGCCATCTTGTCGCGGTACATGATGGCCAGATCATCTCGATGCGAGGGGGCTGCCTGCATGTCGGTTGAGCCTGAGATCAGGACTGGCCCCCGCCCGCCTTCGCCGCAGCTCGGCCTGCTGCCGATGATCATCTTCGGCTCGCGCTGGCTGCAGCTGCCGCTCTATCTCGGGCTGATCGTGGCGCAATGCGTCTACATCGCGCTGTTCCTCAAGGAGCTCTGGCACCTCTCCTGGCACGCCCTCGACCTCACAGAGCAGCAGATCATGATGAGCGTGCTGGCGCTGATCGACGTCGTGATGATCTCCAATCTGCTGGTGATGGTCATCGTCGGCGGCTACGAGACGTTCGTTTCGCGGCTCGACCTCCAGGGCCATCCCGACGAGCCGGAATGGCTCGGCCACGTCAATGCGAGCGTCCTGAAGATCAAGCTCGCCATGGCCATCATCGGCATCTCCTCGATCGCGCTGCTGCGCACCTTCATTGAGGCGGGTAATCTCGGCTCTGACCGCGCCGGCTTCACTGAGACCGGCGTGATGTGGCAGGTGCTGATCCATATCACCTTCATCGTCTCGGCGCTCGGCATCGCCTATGTCGACAGGCTCAGCGAGTCGGGTATGCGCAGGCACGCCGAATGAAGCCCTGCGGCCGGCCTCATTGCTTGTCCATTTCGAGCTGCGCCCGCGCCTGGTGCAGACATTCCTGAAGCTTCTGAGCGACCTGCTCACGCGCGACGCCCTTGTCTGCGAGATCGCCTGATACCTTGCGGACGACGTCGTCGATCGTCCGGCTCTCCAGATGATCCGTCACCAGCGCGGTTGCGTAGCTCACCGCGGCATCGCCGCTGAGCCCGAGCTGGCTTGCCGCCCACAGCCCGAGCAGCTTGTTGGACCGCGCGGTGGCCTTGAACATGAATTCCTCGTCGTGGGCGAATTTGGCCTCAAAGCCCTGCTCGCGCTTGTCGAACGTGGTCATGGTCAGCTCCATCTGGTTTCGCTGATGCGGATCGGACCTGCTGGGAGCGAACGTCTCCGCGGTTCACGTCAGTTTAGGATCATTTGAAGCTTCCTCCCGGAAGCCGAACTCCGTCAAGCCTGGCGATGCGCCCCAGGCCGGGTGCACGGGAGGCGCCAGCCCCGCGCCAGTCAATTCGCTTAAGCTTGGGATTGTTTACCATTCGTTAAGCAGACTCGGCGTCGCATGGCGCGGAGACATCGAGAGCTGACGCATGAACAGAGAGCTGCGGGAGTTTCGACGGCTTGAACGGGTCTGCCTGGAGCAGGCCGCCCTCTCCACCCTGGACCTCGCGCGTAGCGGGCTGCTGAAGGTCGCCGACGACTGTCGCATCGCGGCCGAAGCGATCGAGGCGCAATCGCCCCGTGGAGTGTTTGCGGAAGCCGTCCAGGCGCTCAAGCTGGCCTTGAGCACAAATGGGACATCCAAGCGGCACTAAAGTGCGATGAGATCAGGACGAATCGTCATCGCGCTTTAGGTTATTGTTTGAGCATGATCTTTTCGGAAAACCGCTGCACACTTTTCCGGATCGTGCTCTAGCGGCCGGAACTCCGCCGGGAAAAGCGATTCAGAGATTGGGCGGCGTGCGCGTTCGCTCAGCCTTTCGCTGCCGCTGCTTCACGCGCCAGCCGCTCGGCTTTCAGCCGTTCCTTGTTGGCGTAAAACGCCTTCTGCGCCGCTTCATAATCGCGCATGGCCTTCTCCGCCTCGATCCGGCGTGCCGCATCGCGCGCGTGGCGCTGTTCGGGGGTCAAGGGTTTGCGTCGGAAGGAAAGGTCTTCAGTCATGCCAAATCAACGTAGCGGCAAGGAAAAAGTTCCGCTTGGGTGAGCCCAAGCGCTGCCGCAATAACTCGCGAAACAACCCCATGCACAGTAGCTAAGTCCCGCTGCGACAACGCCTTTTGTATCCGCGCAAAGGCCGGTTTGACCCGTCGGACGAAACAGTCGCACTGCCGTCTTCGGAGATCACAACGAAAGCTGATCGGTCTCACGAAGATCCTCTTTCATCAGCCGACGGCATCTCAATCTCGATGTCTGCAAGCACAGGCAAATGGTCTGAATAGGCCCTTGCCTCTCGATCGGTCCAAACGTTCCCGAGCCGGCTGTCGGGCGTTGCATAGATCCTGTCGAGTCGTAGAAGGGGTAAGCGCGCCGGGAAGGTTCGAAGCCGCGTACGGTTTGGACAGACCTGCGCGAGCACGCGCCGCACCGACTTCACCCAGAACCAGTCGTTGAAATCACCGAGGACGACGGTCCTTCCAGGTTTCACGAGGCTCGCCAGGGCCTGAGCTTGCGCATAGCGCTCGTGGATACTCAGGCCGAGATGAGTGGCGACCACCCGGACGTCGCCAAAAGACGTAAGCAATCCCGTGGCAATTGCTCTGCGTGGTTCCCGCTCCCGATACGACACGTCGACGATCTCGGGCACGCTGGAGAACGGAAAGCGGCTCAGGAGCATCTGACCGTATTCGCCATCCTCAGTGACGATCGACTTGGCGTGAACGCGGTGATCGCCGACGACACTCGCCAGCTTCGCGAACGGATCGTCCGACCGCGATCGCGAATCCACCTCCTGAAGCGCGACGACATCCGGCGACCACTTGCGAATGATGGAGCATACCCCCTCCAGATCGAACGTCGGATTGAGATTGAACGTGCCATGCACATTCCACGTCATGAAGCGCATCGGCGCCATCAGCGCCTCCCGGCCAGCCACGTCGCGACGAATTGTGCGCCTGCGCAGATCCCGAGCCAGCCCAGAAACGCCAGGATCAATAGCAATATGTTGCTCCAGGAGGCATTCCTGGCCAGATCCGCGATCTGAGCTCCCAGAACGGCCATGGCGAGAATCCCAGGCATCATGCCCAGCAGAGTTCCAACCAGGAAGTCGCGAAGCGGCAGCGTGCTCGCCCCGGCCACGACATTCACCAACGAGAATGGTGCCACGGGAATCATACGGATGACCACGACAGCCAGAATGCCCTTGCCTACGACACGTTCCTGGATGCGCCCCGCACGTCGGCCGAGCAACTTCTGGAGGCGTTCTCGGCCAAGTGACCGTCCGATCACAAAAAGGACGAACGCGCTGAGCAAGACTCCGGCCATTGCGGTGACGAAGCCCAGCCATGGCCCGAGTGCGGCAGCAGTAGCTGCAATGAGCACGAGAACCGGAAACACGACCAGCCCGCCGACGACAAAAGCGGTGATCGCGAACAGTGGACCCCAGATGGACTGCGAGTAGGCAGACAGTAGAGCCGAGATATGCGCGGCGTCGGCAAAATCAGTTAACGACGTGTACGACCAAGCCATTCCCAGTCCGAAAAGCCCGACCGCTATCAGCGCAATGCCAATTATGGTCTTCGTGCGCCACATACGCGATGCCGCCCGTTCCAGATGAAGAGGCCGCTCAGGATCCGCCACGGGCTGAACCATTGTGGCCAGAGTACTGGTCAGGATCGAGCACTCCACGTCCCGCAGCGTCTTCGCCCCATCGGCGCTCGCCACGTCGTCCAGCAGAGCGAAAAGACGATGCTCGTTTTGCCCTATGATCTGTTCGTCGAGACCACAGAAATGGGCGATCAGGCGGCGGCGGACCGACGCGATGAAATCCCGATGCTCCTCGGTTGCGGCTTCAAAAATCAGGTCACATTCGCTGTCGGCACCCATCGACCGATTGTTCAGGTTGGCCGAGCCGATCCTCAAGATCCTGTTATCGACAATCATGAGCTTGCTGTGCACCATCACGGCAGCGTCCGTGTCCCCGCTGTGTGAGACCGGGTAGACGAAGCGGATGCGGTCTGCGATTCCCGCCACGCTGAAGCAGTCGATGAAGGCCCCGCGGCCGTTTTGCATGGCTTGGGATTCCAGCCATGAGGCGTGCAGCTTCGGAGCGACGACCAGAACCCGAAGCGAAGGCACGCGGAGCATCTGCTCCGCCAGTTCACGCGCGATCTTGATGGCGCTGGTAAACTGGTTCTCGATGTAAACGAAGGTCGTTGCGGACCGGATCGCTGAAATCAACGAGCGTTCGACCTCGTTGATGGTCGCGCCTGCAGGGCAGACGACCTCGGTCCTGGCGATACCCACCGGCATGTGCTCGACCTCGACCGGTACATTCGCCGGCCACCGACCGCTCTTCGGCGCGCGCCGGTCGTGGGCTTTTTGACCTGCCGCACGCCAGCGCCCTTCCGCAATGTCGAATAGCGACACCGCAGCCTCCCCGTCGACCATGCATTGAACATCATGGAAGGGCGGGTATGGCTTGCCGTCAGGGTCGCAGCGCAATTCGTGAACGGCGCGATGCTCGCTCGTGTCCCAGCGCCTGATCGTCAGGTCGAGCCCGCCGACGAACGCCAGTGAACCGTCGATACAGACGATCTTCTGGTGTTGGGCCGAACCAAACGGAAGCGTGGCATCCAGATGAAATCGGACGCGGCCATATGTTTCGGCGGTAAATTTCGCCGCGGAGTTCCATTCCCTTTCGGAGGCGTAAAACGAGACGAAGTCCCAGACGAGAATGTTGATTCGCAAGGTGGGACGGCGATGAACGAGCGCGCGCAGGAATGCGCCGAGTTGTTCCGGCAAGCCGTCATCCGCGCGTCCGGAAGCGCCGACCAGCCTGGTTTCACTATGGATATCCCATCCGATGATGTAGACGAGATCCTGCGCCTCCAGCAGCGCTTGCCGTAGAGCCGCGAAATAAGCGGCAGCATCGTTCAGAACCGCCACACGCGCTTCACACCGCCGCCAGACGGTGTCGCCGGGCATCAGGGTCGATGAACTCTGAAGCAGGTGGACCTCGCAATTCGCGTTTTCGTCTAAACGCGCTGGAGGCTCAAGGGGTTCCACGTCCTGAGGGGTGCGGTTCAGTGTGTGCGAATGCCGTTACTTGGTACGCACAGTCTTTGCACCGGCGCTCCTCAAGGCATCTGCGATCTTCTCGGGCGCATCGCCGTGAAAATCCACGGACACCTCGATCGGACCTTCCAGCTTCTGCCGCCCCTCCGGCGCGGGCGAAGCCTTGACGTCGCTACCTGCCGGACGGGTCCCCACCGTGTTGGCATCGCCGGCGGCTTGAACGAACACATCGCTTCGCGGCACGCCGCATTCCTGCACGACATGCTCAACCGCGAGCTCGGCGCCGCGGCGCGTATCGAATTCCCCGATGATCGTACTTTCCACAAGCGCTCTCCATGAGTGGGGTGAGAGTGCGAACAACAGGCCAGCCAAGGCCAAGTTCCTGAAAGCTTCGGACGTGTTTCTCGATGGCGTGGAGGATCGATCTGAACGGCTCGCTGACGCTTAGAATCGAACTATCCCGAACAGGAAGAGAAGCGCGACAGTGACCAAGCCCGAGATCAGAAGCGAGCCGAGACATCCCAGCCGGTTCGAGAAAAAGAAGAACATGCGTTGCCCGCTGTAAGCTTCGTGCCGGCTAAGTTTTCCAGTTGGACAGCGTTCCTGATGCGCTCAATTTGTACCGGCGTATCCGGAATCGCGGATAAGAACCAATCTTTGGACGAGACGTTTAGTCCGCGATGTCGGACGCTTTTGACTACTTCCGAGCGCATGCGGTCCGCGCACTTTGCAAGGCCCGCGGGATGCCCCGCGGACGAATGAAACATCTTCAAGCCATAGTGGCCCGGATTTACCACCTACTCAGCAAGGAGGCCGCGTACGGGCCGAACCTGCAGCATATGGACGACTTCCGGGCAGCCCAGAAACTCGAGAAGTCAATCGACTAAACTGATGTTGACCGGAGCAGCTCCAGCAAGGCTACGGCCATGCTTGGTGGCGAATGCAATCCTGCGAGGGCGACCCGAATCAAGCGCTCACTCGCGACTTCTTCCCCGTAGAGCTTCGTGATTACCCTGCGGAGCCAAGCTGTTAGCCGACCTATGGCGGAAGGGGTGGGATTCGAACCCACGGTGCCCTTGCGGGCACGCCGGTTTTCAAGACCGGTGCCTTAAACCACTCGGCCACCCTTCCAGTCCCGGAACGGGTGTCGCTTAACGTAGTCGACCGCGTAAGGCAACGCGAAGTTGGCGCCCTGCCCTCCAGCGTCTCCGTCAGGCAGGCGTCAGCCTGTTCCTCTAGTCTAGCCCTCGGCAATCCCGATGCCGGCGACATCTCCCAGGGCGTCGCTGGTTGCGAGGCCCGGTTGGATTGGTCTCCATGCCCGGGCCTCGTTTTGCTGCTCGCAAACGAAAACGGCGCCCGCGAGGAGCGCCGCGCTAAGCCGGTCTCTTGCGTCAGCTCAGTAGCCGCAGGACGCGCAGCCCATCTGCACCGGGGCGTAATAGGAATAGCCGGGCGAGACCATCTCGACGCGTTGGCGCGTGGCGTATTGCGGCGGGATGCGCTCGTACTGGACGCCCGGGGGCGCAACCATCACGGTCTGCGGCACCATCACAGTGCGGTACTGCGCCGGCGTGCGGTGCGCGACGACAGCGCCGGGCGAGACCATCACGGTCTCATCGACGGTGCGGTATTGCGGCGGCACATATTGCTGCTGATAGCAGGTCGTGCACGGCGGCGGCGTATAGCAATTGTAGCAGCCGGCGGAGGCTGCGCCCGTCATGGAAATCGCGGCGACGGCAGTGGAAAAAACAACGGCGAGAGTACGAGACATTGCAGTGGCGCCCCAGTTGCCCGAAATGGATTTGCGAAGGTTGCGGAAGTATACGCCGCAAAACCTTGCTTTGCCGAACTTCGTCGGGGCATCCTTAATGCGAACGGCCAATCGCGGCGAACGGGTAAGAACTCATTGACCACGCGCATTAACACGCGCGATGTTTGCACCGAGGTCCGCATGACGAGCGGGAGCACGATCGCTGCACCGGTGATCGGACATCGCCGCGGTACTCGTTTGAGCACAATTCGCAGCGTTCATCCGCCTTCGATGGTCGAGCTTCAACGCCTGGCTGCTCTTTCCAGGAACTCCAGCAGCGAGGGATCGGTCTCCTCGAGCTCGACAAAGCGGCGGCGGAGCTCGTCGGCGATTTCGGCGGTGGCGTCCCGCGACCACCCCTCCGCGGTATTGAAGGCCACGATGCGCGCGGGATGGAGATATTGCCCTTCGGCGAGATGCCTGAGCAAGGTCGCGCGATTGGCGTCCTCCTCGGCAGTCTCACACCAGGCGCGCCCCAGCCGGCGGCCGAAGTCATCGAGCACGAGATAGACGTCCCGGTCTGTCGTAATTTGCGGCACGAGTGATGGAGAATGACTCATGGCTAACTCCGCTACTGGCAATCCGGACCGTTGCGGACGGATCTCGATACCGCGACCGCCCCCGGCCGGATTCCGAAAAATGGAATTCGGCTATTTTTTCTTAGGATGGCATGATTAAATCGCAAATAAAATGCAATTTAATAAAAAATTAAATAGCGAGATGTGGACAAATGCACTAGGTTGAACGTGCCTGGCGGGCGAGCCCGCACGTCGGGTGCCCACTTCGCAAACGGCTCCCGCTCCCACCCCCAACAGCCCACGCCCCGGGAAGCGGGGGCCGTTCTTTCCGAATCTCCGTTGCGACTCCGTGCTTCTTGCAAAGGCCCATCTGCGCGCTCGCTTGGAGCCGCGAGTCGTTCCGAAGACCGTCGATCCAGCCGGTGACGCGCCGATCGGGCGGCCTATCTCGGGCGCCGCTTGACCTCGCGCACAGCGCCGCGCGCGGCGCTGGTGGTGAGCGCGGCGTAAGCCTGGAGCGCAGTCGAGACGTTGCGCTTGCGGCTCTGTGGCTGCCAGGCGGCATCGCCCTTCGCTTCCTCCGCGGCGCGGCGCTTGGCGAGCTCCTCGTCGGAGACGTCCAGGCTGATGCTGCGGTTCGGGATGTCGATGGCGATGCGGTCGCCGTCGCGCACGAGACCGATGGTGCCGCCTTCGGCGGCTTCCGGCGACAGATGGCCGATCGACAGGCCCGAGGAGCCGCCGGAGAAACGGCCGTCGGTGACGAGCGCGCAGGCTTTGCCGAGGCCCATCGATTTCAGATAGCTCGTCGGATACAGCATCTCCTGCATGCCGGGGCCGCCGCGCGGGCCTTCATAGCGCACGACCACG
Source organism: Bradyrhizobium sp. LMG 9283 (assembly GCF_045571415.1). Taxonomy (NCBI): domain Bacteria; kingdom Pseudomonadati; phylum Pseudomonadota; class Alphaproteobacteria; order Hyphomicrobiales; family Nitrobacteraceae; genus Bradyrhizobium; species Bradyrhizobium sp. LMG 9283. The sequence continues at coordinate 4,554,558 of NZ_CP120691.1, read as the reverse complement.
ACTTCACCGGCGACGACCTTGCCGCCCAGGATGCCTTCGACCGCGGCGTCCTGGCTTTCGAACACGCGCGCGGGGCCGGAGAATTTCAGGATGGAGGCGTCGACGCCGGCGGTCTTCACGATGCAGCCGTCCTGCGCGAGGTTGCCGTAGAGCACGGCGAGGCCGCCGTCCTTGCTGAAGGCGTGCTCGAGATCGCGCACCACGCCCTTCTCGCGGTCGGCATCGAGCTCGTCGTAGCGGCGATCCTGGCTGAAGGCGACCTGGGTCGGGATGCCGCCGGGCGAGGCGCGATAGAAGGTGCGTACTGCCTCGCTCTTGGAGCGCTTGATGTCCCAGCGCTCCAGCGCCTCGTTCATGGTCGGCGCATGCACGGTCGAGACCGAGGTGTCGATCAGGCCGGCGCGGTCGAGCTCGCCCAGGATACCCATGATGCCGCCCGCGCGATGCACGTCCTCGACATGCACGTCGGCAACGGAGGGCGCGACCTTGCAGAGAACCGGCACGCGGCGCGACAAACGGTCGATGTCGCGCATGGTGAACTCCACCTGCCCTTCATGGGCCGCGGCGAGTAGATGCAGCACGGTGTTGGTCGAGCCCCCCATGGCGATGTCGAGCGTCATCGCGTTCTCGAACGCCTTGAAGTTCGCGATGTTGCGCGGCAGGACCGAAGCATCGTCCTGCTCGTAATAGCGGCGGACGAGATCGACGATGGTGTGGCCCGCCTCGACGAACAGGCGCTTGCGGTCGGCATGGGTTGCAACCACCGAGCCATTGCCGGGCAGCGCGAGGCCCAGCGCCTCGGTCAGACAGTTCATGGAATTGGCGGTGAACATGCCCGAGCAGGAGCCGCAGGTCGGGCACGCCGAGCGCTCGATCACCTTGACGTCCTCGTCGCTGACCTTGGAGTCCGCGGCCGCCACCATGGCATCGATGAGGTCGACGGCCTTGGTCTTGCCCTCGAGCTTGACCTTGCCGGCCTCCATCGGCCCGCCCGAGACGAACACGGCGGGGATGTTGAGCCGCAGCGCGGCCATCAGCATGCCGGGCGTGATCTTGTCGCAGTTGGAGATGCAGACGAGGCCGTCGGCGCAATGCGCGTTGGCCATGTACTCGACGCTGTCGGCGATCAATTCGCGCGACGGCAGGCTGTAGAGCATGCCGTCATGACCCATGGCGATGCCGTCATCCACCGCGATGGTGTTGAATTCCTTGGCGACGCCGCCGGCCTGCTCGATCTCGCGCGCCACGAGCTGGCCGAGATCCTTGAGATGGACGTGGCCTGGCACGAACTGGGTGAAGGAGTTGACGACCGCGATGATCGGCTTGCCGAAATCGGCATCCTTCATGCCCGTCGCACGCCAGAGGCCGCGGGCGCCCGCCATGTTGCGGCCGTGGGTGGTGGTGCGGGAGCGATAGGCTGGCATGGCGGTTTCCGTCCTTGGGTTTGACTGGCCGGGCGGGAAAATGTCGAGCCGCCTCAGGCCTTTCCGGCCGGATAGCGCACGGACCCGGCGGGTGCAACGGGAACTTGGGTCGGACAAGGCTCCCCTGCTCCCGGCGCGGGGTCTCGCACGTGCGCCGGACGCAGCGCAGCGTCTCTTTGACGGTGCGCTGCAGAGCCGGGGCCCATGTGGCAGCGAGTGGTGTGGCCTCCTGGGTCCCGGCTCGCGCTTCGCGCGTCCGGGACACGAGGCCCGAGCCCTATTGCAGCGTCGGATCGAGCCGGTCGCGCAACCAGTCGCCGATCACGGAGACGGCCAGCGTGGTGACGACGATGGTGGTGGCCGGAGCCAGCATGATCCAGGGTGCCCGGGTGAGGTATTCCCGGCCGTAGCCGACCATGTTGCCGAGGCTGGTCATCGGCGGCTGCACGCCGAGGCCGAGGAAGGACAGGCCGGACTCCATCAGAATCACCTCTGGGAAGACCAGCGTGGTCGAAACGATCAGGGTCGAGGCGATATTGGGCAGGATGTGCCGCAGGTAGATCCGCGACGGCGTCGCCCCTAACTGGCGGACGGCGGCAGCGTATCCTTGGGCATTGGCGGAAATCGCAAGGCCGCGCGCGATGCGGGCGTAGCGCTCCCAGCCGAACAGGCCCATCAGGCCGATTAAGAGCGGCAGCGAGTTGCCGAAGAAGGCGAGCACCGCCAGCGCCATGATCAGGAAGGGCATGCTGGCCTGGAAGTCGGACAGCATCAGCACGAGTTGCTCGACAGCCCCGCGGAAATGCGCGGCGAGGAAGCCGAGCATGGTGCCGACCATCGCCGAGATCGCAGTGGCGCCGAAGGCGATCAGCAGCGAGATGCGAATGGAAATGAGCAGCCGCGACAGCACGTCCCGGCCGAGCTCATCGGTGCCCAGCCAGTGCGCGGCAGTGCCGGGCGCCGAGAGCCGGTTGCGCAGGTCGAGCTGGGTGAAGCCGTAAGGCGCGATCCTCTCAGCAAAGGCCGCGATCAGCAGCATTGCGATGATCCATGTGATCGCCAGCACCACCGAGACCGGGATTGCGGGAAGGCTGATGTGGCGGCGCGCGGCCGTATCCTTCAGCATCGCGTCGGTCATGCGTGCGCTCCCTTGGTGCGCAGCCGCGGATCGAGGAAGCCGTAGAGGAAGTCGACGATCAGGTTGGACGTCACCATGGTCATCGCGACCAGCAGCAGGATGCATTGCACGACGGCAAGGTCGCGGTTGGCGACGGCGACGACGAGCAGGCGCCCTACTCCGGGCCAGGCAAACACGCTCTCGACCACGACCGCGCCCGCGATCAGTGTCCCCACCATGAAGCCCAGGATCGTGACAGTCGGAATCGCCGCGTTCGGCAGCGCGTGCGATGTCACCACCTTGCGCCAGGGCACGCCCTTGGCCGAGGCAGTGCGGATATAGGGCTGGCCCAGCACCTCGAGCATCGCGCTGCGGGTGAAGCGCGCCAGCACGGCCGCGCCGCCAAGGCTCAGCGTTGCAATCGGCAGGATGGCATGGCGCCAACTGTCCTGCCCGCCTGAGGGCAGCCAGCCGAGCTGCACGGCGAAGACGAGCACCAGCACCAGCGCGAGCACGAAGCTCGGTACCGTGAAACCAGCCACCGCCGTCATCATCACGGCGCGGTCGATGCCCGAGCCGCGATGCAGCGCGGCGTAAATACCGGCGGGAATGCCGAGCGCGACCTTGAAGGCGAAGGCCGGCAGGGTCAGCGCCAGCGTCGCCGGGATGCGCTCCAGCACGAGCTCGATCGCGGGCCGGCCGTCGCGCATGGAGCGGCCGAGCTCGCCCTTGGCGATGGCGCCGAAATAGTCGAAATATTGAGCCCAGATTGGATCATCGAGGCCCCACGCCTTTCGGAATGCCGCGAGCACCTCCGGCGGCGCCTCAGGCCCCAGGATCATCAGCGCGGGATCGCCTGAGAGCCGGAGCACGACGAAGGCGAATGTGACGACCAGGATGATCGTCAGCGCCGCGCGTCCGACTCGGATGGCGAAATAGCGTCCCATCAGGCTGCGTCCCGTGTCGCGGCGCCGGTGACGAGATGGCAGGCGACCTGCCGGTCGCCGCCGACGACCGCGAGCGCCGGCACCTCACTCGCACAGCGCGCGATGGCGCGCGGGCAGCGTAGGTGGAAGGCGCAGCCTTGCGGACGCGCGGCCGGATTCGGCGGATCGCCTGACAGCACGATTCGCCCGGCGCTGCGGCGGCCCGGTGCGGGCGAGGCGGAGACCAGCGCCTGGGTGTAGGGATGCTCGGGCCGCGCGAACAAATCGTCGGCGCTGCCGATCTCGACGATGCGGCCGAGGTACATCACGGCGACGACATTGCTGATCTGCCTGACGACACGCAGGTCGTGGCTGATGAACAGCAGCGTCAGCGACAGCTGCGCCTGGAGATCGGCGAGCAGGTTCACCACCTGCGCCTGGATCGAGACGTCGAGCGCGCTGACGGGCTCGTCGCAGACGAGGAAATCAGGCTTCGTCGCCAGCGCCCGCGCCAGCACGATGCGCTGTCGCTGCCCGCCGGACAGCGCGCCCGGGTAGCGCGCGCCATGCGCCGGTGTCAGCTCGACAGCGCGCAGCAGCTCGCGGACGCGCTCCTCGCGCTCGGCGGGCTTGCCGGGGCCGTGGATGTCGAGCGGCTCGCGGATCTGCGTCGCAACCGGCAACCGCCGGTCCAGCGCCCCCAGCGGGTCCTGGAAAATCATCTGCATGCGCGCGCGCTGTGCGCGCCACGCGGCCGTTCCCGGCGCGGCCATGGGCTTGCCGTCGAACCGCACCTCGCCGCTATCGGGCGGCTCGAGGCCGAGCACGATCCGGCCGGTGGTGGATTTGCCCGAACCGGACTCGCCGACGAGGCCCAGCGTCTCGCCCTTGACGATCGTCAGCGACACGCCGTCGACGGCATGCACGGCCGTAGCTCGGCCGAACATTCCGGAGCGCATCGAATAGGTGCGCGAGATCGCGGAGACCTCGACGAGCGGCGGGCTCATTCGGCGGCGATCCCGAGCAGCGCGCGGCGCGAGGATTCGGCGCGGATACAGGCGACGCTGCGGTCGTTCGCGATCGGCGCCAGGCTCGGCGCGGCCAGGCCGCACGACTCGGCTGCCAGCGCGCAGCGCGGCGCGAAGGCACAGCCGCCAGGCATGCGCGAGGGATCGGGCACCGTTCCGGGAATAGCGGTGAGACGGCGCCGCGGTCCGTCGAGCGGCGGCAGTGCGCCGATCAGGCCTTGCGCGTAGGGATGCACGGGATCGGCGAACAGCTGGTTGCTCGGGGCTTCCTCGACGATGCGGCCGGCATACATCACGGCGACACGGTCGCAGTTCTCCGCGACGACGCCGAGATCGTGGCTGATCAGCACCATCGCCATGCCCAGCTCGCGGCGGACCGTGGAGAGCAGCTCCAGGATCTGCGCCTGGATGGTAGCGTCAAGCGCCGTGGTCGGTTCGTCCGCGATCAGGAGATCGGGATTTCCCGCCAGCGCCATCGCGATCATGATGCGCTGGATCTGGCCGCCGGAGAATTCGTGCGGATAGGCCTCTAACCGCCGCGTCGCATCGGGAATGCCGACGAGATCGAGCAGCCGCCGCGCCTCCGCCTTCACGGCGTTGCCGGAGAGATCACGATGCAGCGCCAGTGCTTCGCAGAGCTGCTTGCGGATGGTCAGCACCGGATTGAGCGCGCTCGCCGGATCCTGGAAGATCATGGCGATGCGCCCGCCCCTGACATGATCGAGCTCGGCGGCCGCCGCGCCGAGGATCTCTCGTCCGTCGAGCCGCACCGAGCCTGTGACCTGCGCATGCCGCGGCAAGAGACCGAGCGCGGCCAGCCACGTCACCGATTTGCCGGAGCCGGACTCGCCGACGAGGCCGAGGGCCTCGCCCTGCCGCAAGGCAATGTCGACGCCGCGCAGGACCGGCACGCCATTGAAGGCGACGCGCAAGTCCCGGATGCTGACCAGCGGCGCCACGTCAGGCCTCGAAATTGCCGGCGCGGAAATCCATCGCGAAGGCAGGCGCCGCCTTCCACTTGATCGATTTCGGCTTGGCCGTGAAGGTCGCGTTCTGGTGCAGCACCGTGTAGGCGGGATCTTCGCGCTCGGCGATCTCGAGCATGCGGCGGAACGCCTTCTTGCGTGCCGCGCGATCGGTCGAAGTTTCCAGGAATTCCGAGAGCGTGTTCAGCTCGGTGTTGGTCCATTCGCCGATCTGCTGCTGCTGGCCGTTCGGACCGTGCTGGGCGACCAGCGAGGACACGGGATCGTTGAACGCCGCCGAGTTCGACCAGTCGCGCACAGCGCGGGTGGGCGCACGCTCCATGATCTGCGACCAGTTCTCCTTGGTCTCGATCTGCACGTTGAGGCCGACCGACTTCCACATCTCGACCAGGATCTGCGCCGTCGCGACTTGGTTGGTGTAGTAGTTGTTGAGCAGGCGATAGGGAATCGGATCGCCCTTATAATTGGCCTGTTTCAACAGATCCTGCGCGAGCTTGGGATCATAGGCCGGCACGCTCCAGTCGGCATTGAACATGTCGCCGTAGAATTCCCACTGCAGGCCCTTCGGCACGCGGGTGCGGCCGGCCCACAGACTGTCGACGATGGCCTGGCGATCGATCGCATGGGTGAAGGCGCGCCTGACGAGCGGATTGGCGAGCTGGGCGTGGTTCTTGTCGAACACGGTCAGGCGGTGATTGAGGATGGTGCCGCCCTGCACCTCGAACGCGGCGTTCTTCTCGATGCCCGCGATCTGGTCCGGCGGGATGTCGCAGGCGAACTGGTATTCGCCCGACAAGAGGCCGTTGATGCGGCTCGCGACTTCAGGCACTTCGAGGAAACGGATGCGCTTGAGCGGCGGGCGGCCGCCCCAATATTCGTCGTGGGCTTCGAGAGTCAGCGAAACGTCGGGCTTGAGCTCGACGACCTTGTAAGGACCGGTGGTGACGGGCTTGCGGGCCCAATCGAGATAGCTGGCGGACTCTTCCCAGGCGCGGCGGTTCATGATGTCGGAGCCGTAGCGCGACAGCCGGCCCTCGATCGTGACGTCGGGCGTCGCGTTGTAGAAGCGCACCGTGTATTTATCCACGGCATCGACGCGCACGAGGTCCGGCCAGATGCGGCGGGCGACGGCCGGCACATCGGGCGGCAGCTCCTTGCCCGGGCGCGGCGTCGGGATCTTCTCGAAGGCCTGGATAGTGGTTCGGCTCTTGGCCTCGGTGTCGCCGAACATGCGCTCGCGGCTGAAGGTGAAGACGACGTCTTCCGCGGTTAGCTCGTCGCCATTGTGGAATTTGACACCCTGGCGCAGCTTCACCTCGACGGTCTGATCGTCGATGCGGCGCCATTCGGTGGCGAGCCCCGGCACGGCTTCCAGATTGCCGCGCCAGTTCTTGGAGATCAGGCCTTCCCAGATCGAGGAGAAGAACACGCGCTCGCCGACATTGGATTGCTCGCGCAGCACGTCGAGCACGTTCGCATTGGTCACCTTCTGCACGGCGATCGTCACCGACGGACGGTTGTCGCCTTGCGCGATCGCAAAGCGCGGCAGCAGCAATGTGCTGGCGGCTGCGCCGCCGGATTTCAGGATGGTGCGACGGGTGAGCTTGCTCATGGTGGTGACCCCTACCCTCTGTGATGTCGGTTATTCAGCGAGCCCGAGCGCGGCGAGATGGGCTGCGCCGGCGCGGACGTCGTTGTGATTGCGGAGTTCGAGGATCAGCCGCGGATTTGAAGTCAGCCGTCCCAGCGCGCGGAACACGGCGACCCACGGGATGTTGCCTTCGCCCGGCGCCCAGTGCCGGTCGGCAAAGCCGTCGGTATCCTGGAGGTGCACATGCGTCAGCATGTCGCCGGCGGTCTCGACGTAATAGTCGACCGGCGGCGCGCCGGTGGAGACATGCGCGTAGTTGGCGTGGCCGGTGTCGAGCGAGACGCGAACCTTGCTGCTTTCGAGCGCTTTGGCGAGACGCACGCGGTCGCGCGGATCCTTGTCTTCAATATTCTCGATGACGATTTCGCAGCCGATGGTTTCGGCGCGCGCGATCACCTCGGCGAGCGTCGCCTTGACGCGTTCGACGAGATTACCGCGATTGTCGGGATAGAGATCGAGATTGTTGTGGTCCCAGGTCGTGAACGGCGAATGGATCACCATCTGCGTCGCGCCGAGGAACTCGGCGGCGTCCAGGCCCTGGAGCAGGCGCTTGGTCACCGCCTGGCGGATCATGGGATCATGGCTGTCGATCTTGAAGCCCCAGAACGGGCCGTGGATGCCGAGCCGGCCGGTGTGACCGGCGAGCATCTGCTTGATCTCGCCGGCGGTTGCGCGCCAGTCGCTATCGAGCAGATCGGCGCGGAAGAAGTCCTGGATTTCCAGATCGCGCTGCCGTTCGAGAAGCCAGTCGCGATGCGCGGGGATCGATCTGATGGACAATGCGGCGCCCAGCACCGGCTTCGACATGGCATGCTCCTTGGCCGTCAGCAATGACGGGAGCAGCGCTAGACCAGTTCAATGACAGGCCGGTGAAATGCAGGTTGCGAGGTGCCGATCAGATGTGGACATCCCGTCGGTCGTTCGCTGCAGATCAGCAACGACGAGCGCGACCGATGCAGAACGAACACATGGCAAGCGGTATTCGTCTCCGTAGTGATCCGGAATGGAATCCTAACCGGCCTTCGCCTACATCGCCGGACATCGATCGGCGGCCACTTCCACGGGCATCACCTCTGATCGCGCAACATGGGGGTTGGGGGACCACATGGGGCGGGGGTTGAAGGCTGGGGCAAGGTGACGAGGTCCGGACTCCTAGGCACTCCGGACCTCGCGCTTTCCATCAGCGCGGGCGCTTCAGCATATCACTGAGTCCCTTCGTGCCTGCTGCGAAGCAGCCCGAGATGAGCGTCAGCTCACATCGCATCCTTCAGCATCAGCCGCGCCGTGAACCTCACGCGGGCCTTCTTCCCCGGCGGACATCAGATCGTCCCTTCCCAACGCCGCTCCGATCAGTTCGGCACGTTCCGTTCAAGATCCTCGAGCCAAGCAGCCGCACTCGAATCCGACGGCGCGCGCCAGTCGCCGCGTGGCGACAGCGAGCCGCCAGCCGAGACCTTCGGCCCATTCGGCATGGCCGAGCGCTTGAACTGGCTGAAGGCGAAGAAGCGGCGCAGGAACACTTCCAGCCAGCGGCGGATCTCCGGCAGATCATAGGCCCTGCGCCGGTCGCTCGGGAACGCCGGCGGCCATTCGCCCTTGGCGGCGTCCTTCCACGCCTGAAGCGCCATGAAAGCGATCTTGGACGGCCGCATGCCGAAGCGCAGCGTGTAGAACAGGTTGAAATCTTGCAGCTCGTAAGGCCCGACGGACGCTTCCGTGCTCTGCGGTTTCTCGCCGGGCTGCACCGGCACGAGCTCGGGCGAGATTTCAGCGGCCAGGATCGAACCAAGCGTCCGGTTGACGTCGTCGCTGAACTGTTTCGAGGAAATCACCCAGCGGATCAGATGCTGGATCAGCGTTTTCGGCACGCCGGCATTGACGTTGTAATGCGCCATCTGGTCGCCGACGCCATAGGTGCACCAGCCGAGCGCGAGCTCGGAGAGATCGCCGGTTCCGATGACGATGCCGCCGTGATGGTTGGCAAGCCGGAACAAATAGTCCGTGCGCAGGCCCGCCTGCACGTTCTCGAAGGTGACGTCATAGACCTTCTCGCCCTTGCCGAAGGGGTGGCCTATGTCCTTCAGCATCTGGGTCGCGGTGGTGCGGATGTCGAGTTCCTGCCGGCTCGTGTGCAACGCCTGCATCAGCGCCAGCGCGTTGGTCTTGCTCTCGCTGCCGGTGGCAAAGCCCGGCATGGTGTAGGCGAGGATGTTCTCGCGAGGCAGGCCGAGCAGGTCGACCGCTTTGGCGGCGACGATCAGTGCGTGGGTGGAATCGAGTCCGCCGGATACGCCGATCACGACGCGTTTGGTGCCGGTCGCGCGCATGCGCTGCACGAGGCCGGCGACCTGGATGTTGTAGGCCTCATAGCAATCCTGCTCGAGCAGGCTCTCGTCGCTCGGCACGAACGGAAAGCGCTCGACCTTGCGCAGGAAGCCGATATCGGCCGCCGGCGGCTTTAGGGCAAATGTCACCTTCCGGAAGAAAGCCTCGCGCTGCCGCCGGTTGTCGTCGAACGTGCCCATCAGGGCGCGCTCCTGCCTGAGCAGGTCGAGATCGACATCGGCATATGTGATCTGGCCGCCCTGCCGGAAACGCTCGCCCTCGGCCAGCAACACGCCATTCTCGTAGATCGAGGTCTGGCCGTCCCAGGCGAGATCGGTGGTGGATTCCCCTGCCCCGGCGGCGGAATAAACGTAGGCCGCGAGGCAGCGCGCGGAGGTGGATTGGCACAGCAGCGCGCGCGAGCGCGCCCGGCCGATCGTGATCGGACTGCCCGAAAGATTGATCAACACGCTCGCGCCCGCGAGCGCAAGCTCGGAGGCGGGTGTCACCGGGATCCACATGTCCTCGCAGATCTCGATGCCAATGGCGAGGCCCGGAACGTCCTCAGCCGCGAACAGGAGATCCACGCCAAACGGCGCGTGCAGGCCGGCGAAGGCGATCGTCTCTCCGGCGATACCGGCGCCGGAGGCGAAATGCCGACCCTCGTAGAACTCGCGATAGGTCGGCAGGTAGCTCTTGGGCACCACACCGAGGACGTTGCCGCGGTGGATAACGACGGCGCAATTGTAGATGCGATGACCAAAGCGCAGCGGCGCCCCGACGATCAGCACCGTCATCAGCCCCGCGGAAGCCTCAACAATCGCGGCGAGCCCGCGCTCGACCGCATCGAGCAGCGGATCCTGCTTCACCAGATCTTCGATCGCATAGCCGGACAGGCACAGCTCGGGAAACACTGCGACCGCCACCGACTGCTCGTGGCAGGCATCGGCCGCGGCCAGCACAGCCTTCGCGTTGGCCGTGGGATCGGCGACGTGGGACGTGGTGACACAGGCCGCCACGCGCGCAAATCCGTGAGCGTAGATCGAATGGAAAGTCATCGAGTGCAGTACCCTTGAATCTCTTCGCTGCCGAAGCCGTCAGCTCCGGACCATATGTAGCCCATCGACCGGGTCCCGTGCGAGCCATCCGCCGTCATGCATAACGGATTTGCAAGGCGGCCTGCCCAGCGCTCGCGAGCTCAGGCGCTGCGGGCCAGCACGCCGGGCAGATCGACGCGCAGCCATTCGGCGATCCGGGGCCAGGCATGCGCATGGGTGCGCGCGCCCATGAATAGGCCGAGATGATTGCTCGGCTCGGAAGCCGCCGCAATGAAGGTTGGCGGCGTGCCGACAAGCCCGGCCGTGGCAAGCGCTTGCGTCGCCGGCACCACATCGTCGTCGAGCCCGGCGAGCAGGAAGATCGGCGCCTTGACGTCCTTCAGATGAATCGGGCGGCCGAGCGCGACGAAATTGTCGCGAGCAATCAGGTTCTCCCGGAAAATCCCGTTGACGATCTCGAGATAATAAGTGCCCGGCAAATTGAGCGTCTCGGCATTCCAGCGGTGGAAGCGCGCGAGCAGCGCGGTGCCCCGCTCGTCCGAGAGATCCCGCTGCAAAGCCACCACGATATCGTCGTTATCAGGCGCTTTGGACCAGAAGCGCAGCATCTCCTCGCCGCTGACGTTGCCGCCGCCGCGCGCGACGAGCTGGTCGTAGACCAACCCGGGCGCGTTGCGGGCGAGCCGGGAGAGCGAGGAATCGATCGACAGGTCCACGGGAGCACCGACCAGGACCAGCCGTCGCACCTTGGCCGGAAAGCGCGCCGCGTAGAGCAGCGACAACCATCCGCCCTGGCAGAGCCCGACGAGATCGACCGGCGCGCCGATCTCGTCGATGGCGACGTTGAGATCGCCGAGATAGCTGTCGATGGAGAGATAGCGCATGTCCGATGTCGCCGACCGCCAGTCGGTGAGATAGACCCGGTCGATGCCGCCATTCTGCAATGACTGCACCACACTGTGGCCCGACGCGAAATCGGCGATCAGGGCTCGATGCAGCGCATAGGGGGCGCAGACCAGCGCAGGCTGGCCGGACCGGATCTGCGAGCAATCGCGCAGCTGCATTGTTGCGAGCTCCAGCGCAACGCTGTTGGGTGTCGTCCATGGCACACTGCTGTCACGCGGCTCCGCGGGTCCGCGCTCCAGCCACCAGAACCAGGCATCCATGGCAAGCTGCGCCGCCGCAAACGGCCACAGCCGCGGATCATCAGGAGCATGCCCCGATCCGCGTGTCTGTTTGGCGGTCTTTTCCACCATGGCTACCTCGATGTCCTCACAGGAACGCCTCGAGGCTGACAACAGCGATCCCTAGGTCCCGAAAACTTTGATGGGTCGCGGCCACCGAACCGTCGAGATCGATGCCTCGGCAGGCATCCTCGATGACGGCCACCTCCAACCCCGCCTTGCGCGCATCCTCCGCCGAGAAGCGAACGCAGAAGTCCAGCGCCAGACCGGCAACAAAGACGGTCTTCAGCTCGCGTTCGCGCAAATAACCAAGCAGCCCGGTCGGCGTGCGATGGTCGTTCTCGAACAGGGCCGAATAGGAATCGATGCCACGGCGAAAGCCCTTGCGCACCACGAGGCTCGCCCGTGTCACGTCGAGATCGCGATGAAATTCAGCACCCGCCGTGCCTTGCACGCAATGCGTCGGCCATAGCACCTGCCGGCCGTAGTCGAGCTCAATCGTCTGGAACGGCTGCTTGGCTGCATGGTTCGACGCGAACGAGACGTGGTCGCGCGGATGCCAGTCCTGGGTCAGGACCACATTGGCGAATCTTTGGGCGATCCGGTTGATGGCGGGGACGACCTTCTCGCCACTGGGAACGGCAAGCGCTCCGCCGGTACAGAAGTCGTTCTGTACATCGATCACCAGCAGCACGTCGCGGTCGGAAATCTTCATTGCAAGGCCCATTCGATCCGCCCGGCGTCGAGCACGGGACGCTCCTTCCCAATGTCGATCTTCCGGCGCGGCTTCGCAACCATAGACCGCGTGCGGCGATACCGCGCTGATGGCCAAGGGTCGTCCAGATGCAACGGTTTGACCCTATCCGTGTTGACTAGGAACAACCAAGCGAGGATTCTCGGACCGTCCGCGTGCTTGCGGATCGGATCAGGAACGGAGGCGAAGGTTCCCGAGGGCCGGCAGGGCCGCGGAAGCCGCAGGGCCATGGACATCGGCAAGACAGGAAAGATTCTTCTCGCCGATATCGGCGGCACCAATGCGCGCTTCGCGCTGAGCCTGAGTGATCAGACCGGACCGATCGATATCGATTATGTGAAGGTCGCCGACTTCCCGACCGTCCGCGAAGCCATTGCGGACGTCCTGGCGCGCCGGTCGGGCGGCGAGCAGCCCACAAGAGCAGTGCTGGCGGTGGCAGGTCCCGTCACCAACAACCGCTGCGTCATGACCAACAGCCCTTGGGTCATCGACGGCAACGAGCTGCAGCCCGCGCTCGGCTTCGACCGGGTCCATGTGCTGAACGACTTCGAGGTGGTGGCCTGGTCCCTGCCCGCCTTGCAGCCTGCCGACCTGGTCCCGCTCGGCGGAGGCGATGGTTTGCCCGGAGAGCCGTTGCTGGTCGTCGGGCCAGGAACCGGCTTTGGTGTCTCCTGCCTGATTGAACGCCATGGCTCGCGCTTGGCCGTCGTCACTGAGGCCGGACACGCGACCCTGCCGGCAGAGAACGAGCGCGAGGAACGCGTGATTGCGTGCCTGCGCCGGCGCCTCGGCCATGTCTCCATCGAGCGTGGCGCACTCTCGGGTTCCGGGCTGCAGAACCTCTACGAAGCGTTGGCTGAGATCGACCGCGTTCAGGTGCCGCATCGCGATGCCGCTGCCATCACCAAGTCCGCGCTGGAGGGCAGCTGTCCCGTCAGTCGCGCGACGCTGGAGATGTTTTGCGCCATCCTCGGCTCGGTCACCGGCAATCTCGCGGTGACCTTCGGCGCCCGCGGCGGCGTCTATGTTGCTGGCGGAATCGTGCCGCGCTTTCGCGAGTTCCTCGCAGCCTCCGCATTCCGGGCACGCTTTGAGGCGAAAGGACGCTTCCAGGATTATCTGCGCAACATCCCGACCCGGCTCGTGATCAAGCCTGATGCGAGCTTCGTCGGCCTGAAGATGTTTGCCGACCACACTTCGGATTGACGGACGGTTGCTCTCTGCTGCTCTCGGGCTCCAGTAATTCACAGCAGATTCCGGCGCACGCCTGGTTCCAGGTCGGAACGTGCTTGCGTACACAATTCAAATGAGAAACAATCTCGTCGTGTGTGGCGTAGTTGCGGGGGCGTGGCATGCGTAAGCAGGATTTTGGTTTCGACTATCACCGCTATCACCGCCTGCTGCGCGAGGCTGACAGCGAAGACAAACGGTTGGCCCTGATCGAACTCCTGATCGAGGAAAAGGCACGCGACCGGCTGGCGGCCCAGCGTGCTTCGGATCGCGCGGCCATGACGGCCCATACCATTGCCACGGTGCTGAGGAACGGTCGCAACTGAAGCTTGCGAGCGCAGTCGCTGCGCAGCGGCGACGGCCATTCGTTCCTACCGACGCCCTCACCACGCGTAGCGCACGAGGCCCTTGCCGGCATAGGAGCGCGTGACGTTGGAGAACTCGCCTTCGAAGCTGGCAGCCGCCGACCAACCGCTCAACCATTTCTTCTCGGCAGCTGCCGTGACGAGGGCGGAATCGGAGGCCATTGCAGCGCCGTTCACCACGAAGCTGGCGCCCGGCAGGGTCTGGAACGTGGCGCCAATGGTGCGATCGGGATTGAAGTCGTGCGCCCAGGCGAGACGCCCGCGCAGTGTGACGATGCCGTCGGCTTGCGCGAAGGCCTTGTCGGTCCGCAGGCCGAGCTCGCTGCGGCCGTCCGTCACGGTCTTGGCGTTGTAGGCAAGGCCGAACATGTTGCTGCCGACGATCGCCTGCTCGGCATAGGCAGGCAGATCGAAGGTGGTGAATTGCGCCGCGGCATAGGGCGTTAGGCCGACACCTTGCGCAACGAAACGATAGCCACCTTCGAGCCGTCCGGACCAGGTGTTGGCATTGAATTCGGCGCGCAGGCGATCGAGCCCCGCCACGGTCACCGTGCGATCGGTGACGATGTCCTGCCAGCCGTAAGCGAACGCGCCCGTCATGTAGGCGGGTCCGACGATGTGGCGGAAGAAGGCACCCGCCTGGAACAGATCGGACCGGCCGCCACCGAGAGCGTTCGCGACGGTGAAATTCGTGCCCCCGCCGGCGAGCGCAAAGCCCGCCAAGGTGTCACGCGAGATGCGATAATCCGCGCCGACCGCGGTGCCATAAAGGCTGCTGGTCGTGCCGTTCGAGCCGACGACGGTGTTGCCGTCGGTGGCTGCGAGCCGCCGAAGCCCGCCGCCCAGACGCTCCAGCGCTGCTCGAAGCCTGGCGCGACCGGCGGTGCCTTGGTGTGGATCGCAGCATAGGCTTCGCGTTCGCGCGTGCTGCGGCCGGCGTTCCTGGTTGCGTACGCCATGCTCTCCTCTGCATAGGCATTTGGCGCGCCGCCGGCACTGACGGGATCGCCGCGGCCTGCCACCAACGGATCCGTCATCACGCCCATGAACTGGCTCATGGCGTTGAACGTCGTCTGCTGCGGGGCGCTGCCGACTTCACCGGACAGCTGCGTCAACCCGGCCGGCGTCAGACCGCCGAACGCCATCGGAATCGTTCCATTGGCGTTGAAGTAGTTGATGATGGCGTTACCGACGTTCTGCTGGTTGCCGTTGAGGTTTCCGGACGGCGGCGTGAAGTTCAGCGCAAGATTCAGATAGGCATGGGTGGTGTCATAGCTCAGCGTCGTGTGGAAGCCCGACGGCAGGCCGGTGTTCGCCACGGTGGGATCGAAATGGCTGCTGATGCTGCTCGCATTCAGGATCGTGTACTGCTTGGCGACGTAAGAGCCAGCGGCAAAATGCGCACCGACGGTGGCGCCGCCAAGCGCTGCGCTTCCCGTCACATTGGCAAAGCTGGAGGTTGCGGGATCGACGAAAACACTGAACAGGGCCCCTGATTGCATCGTGAGGCTTGCCACGGTCATGGACGTCCCCCGCCCGCCCGCACCGCCCGGCGAGAAAATGCCGCCCGCGTTGACCTGGAGTGCCCCCACGGCGCCGATGCCGGCCAGCGCGGCAGTCGCGTTCACCGTGGTGAGGCTCGATGACGCCATCGAGCCATCGACAACGAGCGTGCCACCGGTGACTGTGGTCGAGCCGGTGTAGGCGCTGCCGTCACCCGTGAGCGACATGATGCCGGAGCCGGTCTTCACGAAACCGCCACTCCCGATCAACGCCCCCGCGAAGGTCGAGGACGAATTGTCGCCGCCCACGGTCAGGACGAACGCGCCCGTGTCCACCTGGGTGCCAGCGACGCCGGCGATCGAACCGTAGGTCGCACCGCCGGAGATCGAGTAGACATTCGCGCCGGCAGCCGTGAGAGCCACCCGCCCCGTGACGCTGCCGCCATAAGTGTTCATCGAAGCGAGGCTGCCGGCCAGCGTCACGTTGCCGTTGATCGTCCCGTAGAGCTGGGTGTATCCACCAGCGGCGTTGATCGATCCATTGATCGTACCAGTGGGATCGACGACGATGTTGGCACCGATTGCATTGCTGATGGTGTTTGTCGCATTCAGCGTTCCAGAGACGCTGAGATTGCCGTTGTTGGTCAAGGTCGTGGCATTGAGCGTCCGGCCGGCGTCGATCCAGGTTGCGTGAATCATGGCCGACGAATTGTTAACGAGCGTCGTGACGTTGAGGTCGCCGCCCGAGACATAGAGGTCAGACGATGAACCAGTGGTGATTGTGCCATTGACGGTGAGCGGACCGAACGCCGTGAAAGAACCGCTCTGATGATCGACGTTGCCGTTGATGGTGCCGTCGGCATTGACCGTGCCGGTGTTCGTCAGGCTGCCGTTGAGGGTGCCGATGTTGATGAAGGTCGCACTGTTGGTCAGCGTCGTGGTCAGGTTGGCGATATTGGCGAGGGTACCGGCGGTGACGCTGGTGGTGGTGAACGAATTTGTCCCCGACAAGGTCAGCGTGCTCACGCCGGCCTGCGAAATGGCAGCTCCGGTCAGGTTGTTACCGATGGAAATCGACTGACCGCCGCTGGCGTTGTTGACGAGGTTCGGACCGGCGCCATTGAAGTTCACGGCCGCGCCGATGAAGGTGTAGTTCTGCGCTGCCGCGTCGAAGGTCCATGAATCAGGCGTGATCGGCCCGGCGGAGACCGTCACCGACAGGCTGCCTGCGGAGGAAAAGATCGCGGTTTGACCCGCATTTACCGGCGGCGCGCCAGCAAACGTGGTGGACCAGTTGGTGCCGAGATTGTAATCGCTGGTGAAGGTGCTCGCCCCGCCGGTTCCCCATGTATAGCTTTGGGCGCGGGCTGCAGGCGGCCCGCCGAAGACGGAAGAGGCAACAACAGCCAGGTACCCGAGCGCAACCCTGCCCGCGCCAAGCTGCGCCGGATCCAATCATTGGTCGAGAACGCCGCACGCGCAGGCCGAGACCCGCCTGCCCCCCTCATTCGAGATCCCACGGCGCACTCCGATGCGCTTCGTTTCAGAATGCGACTATGCG
This sequence comes from Bradyrhizobium sp. LMG 9283, assembly GCF_045571415.1. Classification (NCBI taxonomy): domain Bacteria; kingdom Pseudomonadati; phylum Pseudomonadota; class Alphaproteobacteria; order Hyphomicrobiales; family Nitrobacteraceae; genus Bradyrhizobium; species Bradyrhizobium sp. LMG 9283. Next base: position 4,537,447 of record NZ_CP120691.1, on the reverse strand, counting down.
TATCCGTTCGACGCTGAATCGGCCAGCGCCGGGAACTCGGCGCCGGCAATAGCTGGAGCGTTTTGTCGCGGGTGTGATCGTCCGGCAACAACCAGTTGCATCATTTTCGGGCTGGGAGCTTAAGTCGTGACCGGTCAGCGTGGAATGGTCGCCGGCGATTCCGGAAACATCGAATCGATCATCGCCTTGAGCTGATCCATCGCGATCGGCTTGCGCAGGATCGGCCTGCGCCGGAGCAAGGACGGCAGCAGTTCCGGACCGTAGCCTGTGGCGAACAGAAACGGTTTTCCGCGACGCTCGATCAGGTCGGCGACCGGATCGACGTAGACGCCCATCAAATTGATGTCGAGGATGGCCAGATCGTATTGCGCGGTCATGGCAAAGGCGCTGGCGTCGCGCACATTGTCTGCTTCCGCGACGACGTGGTGGCCGAGTTCCTCCACCATGTCGGCGATCATCATCCGGATCAACGCCTCGTCTTCGACCAGGAAAACGGAGAGTCCGTCCGCCATATCAACCCCGCAGTCAGCCTTGCGAAGCTAACCATAACCGAATTGCGGAGAGGATTCACGAATTCGTGGCGGGCGCCGTTAATTCAGCCGCGCCCGAACCGGTTCGACTTCATCAATCCAATCCGCGCTCGTGGCTGAGGCGCACCATCTCCTGAATGAAGACCTGCTTCTGCTTGTCGTCGAGGCTCGAATAAAGCGGCTCGGCGGCGTCGGCGACGTTGCGCTGGTCGGCGGCGCGATCAATCAGGAACTGGGCCTCGTTGCGCATCTGTTCGATGATGTCGTCGGGTGGATCCCGCTTGGCGCGCGCAACCCGCAGGTTGAGCCGCTCTGCACCATTATGCCCGAGGTAGTGCATCGCGCTCGCGAAGCCGTACCAGTGCTTCTCCTGATCCGCCGTCAGATTCAGCTCGGTCTTGATCCGCTCGATATAGGAATCACTGTTGGCGACGATCTGCTCGGCCGTCAGCTGCGGCGCGCCAGTCTGGGTGAGGACCGTGACCTCCTTGTTGTCTTTATTGCTCTTGTTGTCCTGCGGCGCGTTCTTCGCCTCCTTGCTTGCCTTGGCGCCCTTGCCCGCCTTGGCGCTCTTGGCATCCTTGTCCTTGGCCGCGCCCTGCTGCTTGGCGTCCTTGCTGGAGTCCTTGGCAGGCGGCGGCTGATTGCCGCCGTTGTTGGTGCCGACACCGAGCACGCCGGTGAAGACGCCAACCACGCCGCCGATCGCGCCGCCGAGCACGCCACCGACCGGACCTGCCGCCTTGTTCCCGGCCGCCGCGCCTTCCTGAACGCCTTTGACCAGGCCTTGCGCATTCGCCACCACGGCGGCGCCGAGCAGCAGGGTAAGCACGGAGCCCAGCGCGAGGCATCGCCGCAGGTAAAGCCGCGCTGACGGCGCCGTGTTGATCATTCTCGTCTCCATCGTCTTTTCTGACCGGCCTCTCGGGCGGGGAGTCACCCGCCAGCTGCAACTCTATCGTTTCCGCGGCTTCGAGGTCCAGACACGGCCGATCCGCTGTCCACGCCCGAAAAGTCTTTGACGCGAAGCGGTTATGCAGGCTTATTCGAAACTGCGGCGTAAATGCGCACGGATCGTTCCAGACGGATCGACGCGAAGTGTGCGTCGCAAAAACACTGCGCCCGCGATGCGTCGCCTCGACACGCGTCCGACGCTTTTCGGACACAACGTTAGTTTTAGGCGCGAAGCCATTCGGCTTTCTCGACAGACGCGATCAATCATGATCTGATCGCGCTACCAATTTGCTGCGGCATGCGTGAATTACCTACGCCGACCGACGGCACCAATAAGAAAATCGAGCAACAAGAACTCAATAAAGAAGTTTCTCAGAGGAAACTCCAACAACAACACCCAAGCGAGGAAATGAGATGTCACGAAAGACACTGACGCGACGTCAATTTGTGGCTGCCACTGCAATGTCCTCCGCGGCGCTGATCACGGCGCCCTATGTCCGGGGCGCCTACGCCGCCGGCAAACTCTCGATCGGCTTCTGGGACCATTGGGTGCCGGGCGCCAACCAGGCCTCGACCGATCTCGTCAATGAATGGGCGGCGAAGGAGAAGGTCGAAGTCTCCATCGACTACATCACCAGCAACAACAAAAAGATCGAGCTGACCGCCGCCGCCGAAGCTCAGGCCAAGTCCGGTCACGATATCCTGCAGATGCCGAGCTGGTGGCCGCAGGCCTATGCCGAGAACCTCGAGCCGCTCAACGACGTCATGGAGCCGCTCCTCAAGCAGAATGGCGAGGTGAACGGCACCGTCAAATATCTCGGACAGTCCGGCGGCAAATGGCTCGCGGTGCCCGCGACCCCCGGCAGCCAGATCAAGGGCCCCTGCTCCCGCATCGATCTGATGAAGAAGCATGCCGGCATCGACGTGCAGGAGATGTACCCGGTCGGCGCTCCGCCCAAGGCGGACAACTGGACCATGGAGACCTTCCTGAAGGCGGCCGAGGCTTGCCAGAAGGCCGGCTTTGCCTTCGGCATCGGTCTCGGCGAGACCACCGACAGCGTGGATACCGCCGGCGCGATCTTCCAATCGTTCGGCGCCGAGCTCGTCAATGCCAAGGGCGATATCACGGTGAAGACCGATCAGGTCCGCCAGGCCATGGAATTCTACAAGAAGCTGATCGCGTTCCTGCCGCCGGACGCGCCCTCATGGGACGACGCTTCGAACAACAAATGGCTGATCTCCGGCCGGGGCGCGATGATCCTCAACCCGCCGAGCGCCTGGGCCGTTGCCAAGCGCGATGCGCCGCAGGTCGCCGAGCAGTGCTGGACGCACGGCTTCCCGTCCGGTCCGAAGGGCCGGTTCGCACCGTACCTGCCCTACTTCTGGGGCGTCTGGAGCTTCGGCAAGAACAAGGAGGCGGCCAAGAGCCTGCTCGTTCACTTGTCCGCGCCATCGTCGATCGAGAAGTTCGTTGCGGTGAGCGGCGGCTACGACCTGCCAGCCTACGCGAACATGACCAAGTTCAAGACCTGGGCGGAGGAAGGGCCGCCGAAGGGAACGCTCTTCCACTATCCGGACCCCTACAAGCATCAGACGCTGTCGATCGCCGCGTCGCCCGCACCGCCCAAGATCGCGCAACAGATCTACTTCCAGGCGACGCTGACGAAGATGGCGCTGCGCTATGCGCGCGGCGAGAAGTTGGATCAGGCGCTCGCCTGGGCCGAGGGCGAGTGCGAAGGCTTCATGCGGAGCTAAGCCGGGCGTGTGCCAGGGCGGCTCGCGCCACGCGCGTGAGCCGCCAGGGCTCCGTCATTGGATCCGCAAGACCTTGAAGCCGACCGCTATGGCCGGCTCCAAGCTTGGACTGCTTGCAAGAAGGCTGACCTTAAGGATTCTGACATGGCCGATGTCGTCGTTGAGCGAGGTCGCGTCGCCCGGGCGACGGGCGCGCGCAAGGGAAAGAGCCTGCGCAATGCGCTCGGGCGAAAATCGACGGTTGCGTTCTTCCTGACGCTGCCGCTGATCCTCCTGATCGCGCTGCTGGTGCTCTACCCCGCCTTCTACTCGGTTCACCTCGCGACGCTGAACAAGGCGATGACAAAGTTCGTCGGCCTCGGCAACTTCACATTCCTGTTCAAGCGCGAGACGTTCTGGATGGTGGTGCAGCAGTCCTGTATCTTCGCGATCACGGCCGTGATCTTCAAGGCGCTGATCGGCTTCGTCGTCGCGCATTTCGTCCATAACATCCCCGCCAAGGGCCAGCGCAAATGGCGCGGCATGTTGCTCGTGCCCTGGGTGATCCCGCCGGCGATGAGCACGTTGGCCTGGCTGTGGCTGTTCGATCCCTCCTACAGCGCCTTCAACTACACGCTATCCTTCTTCGGCGTCGGTCCGATTCCCTGGCTCGGCGAAACCTTCTGGGCGCGCTTCTCCGTCATCCTCGTCAACGTCTGGTACGGAGCGCCGTTCTTCATGATCATGTATCTGGCCGCGCTGAAATCCGTGCCCGACCAGCTCTACGAGGCCGCGGCCATCGACGGCGCCAATTGGTGGCAGCGGATCTGGTACGTCACGCTGCCGATGATGCGCAACATCATCGCCATCACGACGCTGTTTTCGCTGATCGTCACCTTCGCCAATTTCGACATCGTGCGCATCCTGACCTCAGGCGGCCCGCTGGATACGACGCATCTGTTCGCCACCTGGGCGTTCCAGGTCGGCATCCAGAGCAGCGACATTCCGCTCGGCGCCTGCGTCTCGCTGTTCATGGTGCCGATCCTCGCCGTCGCAGCGATCTTCATCCTGCGCGATGTCACCAAACGCGGGAATGAAGCCTGATGAGCACGGTTGCAATCGACAAGGCCGGTCCCTCCCGCAAGGTCAAGTATGGCAGCATGAGCCGCGACCGCGCCTGGGCGTTGCGCTGGTCCTATTTCTTCCTGGTGCTGTTCGCGATCTTCTTCCTGACGCCGCCGGTCTACATGCTGATCACCTCGCTCAAGAGCAGCGCGGAGATCTCGGCGGCGACCAATCCCTGGTGGGTGTTCCACCCGACGCTGTCGAACTATGTCGAGCTCCTCACCTCGAACCAGTTCCTGCGCTTCTTCTGGAATTCGTCGATCGTGTCGATCGTGGTCGTTATCATCACGATGGTGATCAGCATTCCCGCGGCCTTTGCCCTGGCCCGGATGAAATTCTGGGGCTCGGCGACTCTGGCCACCGGCGTCTTCCTGACCTACCTGATCCCGGACAGTCTCCTGTTCATCCCCCTGTTCAAGATGCTCGGGGTGGTCCAGGATTATACCGGCATCACGCTGCTGAACCGATGGTATGTGCTGCTGTTCATCTATCCGACGCTGACGGTGCCGTTCTGCACCTGGATCATGATCGGCTATTTCGCCTCGATCCCGAAGGAGCTCGACGAGGCCGCGCTCATCGACGGCGCCTCCTGGCTGCAGACGCTGACACGCATCTTCATCCCGGTCGCGCTGCCCGGGCTGATCGCCGCGACCATCTTCGCCTTCACGGTGTCCTGGGCTCAGTTCCTCTATCCCCTGGTGTTCACGACATCAGTCGATCAGCTGGTGCTGCCGGTCGGTATCACCACCACATTGATCAAGGGCGACGTGTTCAACTGGGGGCAGATCATGACCGGCGCGCTGCTCGGCGCCGCGCCGCCGCTGATCATCTACGCATTCCTGATGGACTACTACATTGCCGGCCTGACCGCCGGCGCGACAAAGGGTTGATGACTCATGGCTGACGTTGCTTTGCGGAAAGTAGTTAAGCGTTACGACGATGTCGAAGCCGTGCGCGGCATCGACCTCGACATCGCCGACCATGAATTCATCGTGCTGGTCGGCCCCTCCGGCTGCGGCAAGTCGACGACGCTGCGGATGATCGCAGGCCTCGAGGACATCAGCGACGGCGACATCATGATCGGCGGCGACGTGGTCAACGACGTGCCGCCGAAGGACCGCGACATCGCCATGGTGTTCCAGAACTACGCGCTCTACCCGCACATGACAGTCGCGGAGAACATGTCGTTCGGGCTGCGCCTGAAGCACTATCCCAAGGCCGAGATCAAGGCCCGCGTGACGGAGGCCGCCCGCCTCCTCGACATCACCGACCTGATCGACCGTAAGCCGAAGCAGCTCTCCGGCGGCCAGCGCCAGCGCGTCGCGATGGGCCGCGCCATCGTGCGCAATCCGAAAGTCTTTCTCTTCGACGAGCCGCTGTCCAATCTCGACGCCAAGCTGCGCGTGCAGATGCGGATCGAGATCAAGAAGGTGCACCAGAAAGTGCGCACCACCACCGTCTACGTCACCCACGACCAGGTCGAGGCGATGACGCTGGCCGACCGCGTCGTGGTGATGAACAAGGGCCGCATCGAGCAGATCGGCACGCCGAACGAGCTCTACCACAAGCCGGCAACGCGCTTCGTCGCGGGCTTCATCGGCTCGCCGGCGATGAATTTCATCCCGTGCCGCCTCGAGGATGTCGGCGGCACGCTCCAGATCCGCCTCACCGACCGCATCGCTTTCCCGCTGCCGCCGGCGCGTGCCGCACGTTACAACGCGCTGCCCCGCACCGAGAAGCTGCTGCTCGGCCTCCGGCCCGAGCATCTCACCGAGTCGCACGCACACCTCGGGCCCGGCGTCGAGACGTTCGAGACCGTGCTCGACGTGACCGAGCCGATGGGAATGGAGACGCTGGTCTATTTCGGGCTCGATGGCACGCCGGTCTGCGGCCGCGTTGATCCCAATGCAGGCGCCAAGGACGGGGCACCCATGCGCCTGGCGATGGACCTCAACAACATGCACCTGCTAAATGAAGAAACCGGCGTCGTGTTGTGACGCCGCCTTAAGAAACGCGAGGCAGGCAGGGGAGCGATGGCGACCAACAAGAAGAAGATTTTCGTTACACAAACTTTGTCGCAAGGGGCACGCGCCATCCTCACACAGCGGGACGATCTCGAGCTGGTCGAGTTCTCCAACCTCATCTCGGCGAGGGATTTCGAGGCGTTGCTGAAGAGCCATGCCCCCGTCCACGGCGTAGCCCTGGGCGCGACCGCCTTCGGTGAGACTGAGCTCGAGGCCGCCCGCGACATGAAGGTGGTGACCCGCATCGGCGTCGGCTACGACGCCGTCGACGTGCCCGCCCTCTCCCGCCGCAAGGTGCCGCTGATGGTCGCCGGCAGCGCGAACTCGCCCTCGGTCGCCGAAGCGGCGCTGTTTATGATGCTGACGCTGGCCAAGCGCGCGCAGGAGCTGCATTCCTGCGTCAAGGAAGGCACATGGGCCGATCGGCTCGGCATGCTGCCGTTCGACCTCTATGGCAAGACCGTGCTCGTCATCGGCTTCGGCCGCATCGGCAGTCGCACCGCCAAGCGCTGCCTGGCGTTCGAGATGAAGGTGCAGGTCTACGATCCCTACAAGCCCGCTGCCGACATCAAGGCGGCAGGCTGCGAGCCGGTCCCAGACCTCGACGCCGCGCTGCCTGACGCCGACTTCGTCACCATCCACTGCCCGAAGACACCGGAGACCGTCGGCTTGTTCGACACGGCGCGGATCGGCCGCATGAAGCCGAGATCCTATCTCATCAACACCGCGCGCGGCGGCATCGTGAAGGAGGCGGCGCTCTACGACGCCCTGGTCTCCGGCAAGCTCGCCGGCGCTGGCATCGACGTGTTCGAGGTGGAGCCGCCGCCGATCAGCAACGCGCTGTTCGCACTGCCCAACGTCATCATGGCGCCGCATGTGGCCGGCGTAACCGTCGAGGCGGTCCAGCGCATGAGCGAGCAGACCGCGCGCAACATCCTGAGCGCGCTGGACGGCGATCCCATCAGGCAGAACGTCATTAATCAGGACGTGTTGGGCTGAGCGACAGGCGGGCGCATGCGCCCCATCCGCCCGCCTTCGGGATGCCAGAAAGCGTCCCATTTTGGTGCAGATCGAGCCCCAACTCAGCCTTAATCGAACGCGCGTAATAAGACCGGCCGCGGCGGCAGTGGGACAGACTGGCCGGCCGCGTCGAGCTGGAGGATGACCCTTGTCAGAGATCGACCCGACCGACCACGCGCTGGCGACCATCGCCAGCATTTTGGAGCACCCCGAGCCCGTCCTCGTCGTCCGCGATAGCGCGACCGAGACGGCGGTTGCCGATGAGCAGGCGGTGGCCCAGGAGCAGGTCGTTGCCGACGAACATCCTGTCGTCGAGGAGCAGCCGCTGGTGCCGGAGCACACCGATGCCGATGGCTACAGCAAGGACGGTCCGGGCCCCATGGTGGCGATCCGTCTCAAATGGACGGTTCATCGCGGCGATGACGGTCAGTACTACGTCCACGAGACCATCGGCGAACAGTCCGCTCCCGTGGTCAGCGGCCCCATGACGAGCGAGGCCGCGGTACGTTTCGTCGATGCGCAGCAGGACGAGGCGAACAAGCGCTTCGAGCTGCTGCGCAGCGAGATTGCCGGCCGCAGCTCGCTAGCCGATTATGAGCGCAAGGGCGAAGCGTAAGGCAGCTTGCAGTTCGGACTGCTACACCTCTCCGTAGGGAGAGGTGTACATCGACCCAGCCGCTATTTCCGCCCGAGATAATCCTTCTTCACGAGCTCGACGCCAGCGTGCCGCAGCAGGTCGTAGGCCGTGGTGACGTGAAAGAAAAACTGCGGGACGCTGAACGTCAGCAGCAGCGTCCGCCCTGTGAAGGGTAGCTCGGTGCCGTTCTTCAGCCTGAAGAACACGTTCTGCTCCGCCGCCGCATCGATCTCCGCGCGCGGCAAGCTTTCGATGAACTCGATCGACGTTGCGATGCGCGCCTGAAGCCCGGCCATGTCGTGCTCCAGCGCCGGCAGCACCACCGGCTCGCGTTGCGCCAGCAGGGCCGGCGCAACCGTGGCGTGGCGGCAGGCCTCACCGACCTGCTGCGCCAGGTCGTACATGTTCGGCGCAAGGCGCATGCCGAGCAGAACCGCGGGATTGAACTTGCGGGTCTCTGCATACGCCACGCCCTTGTCGAGCAGCGCCGACAGGTTGCGCAAATAGGGCACGAACAGGCCGACCGAGGCCTCGTACATCGATATCGTCACCTCAAGGATTCCCTTCAATTCTGCCTCGCCAGCGACGGGCATCTGGTCTAAATCCACGTCCGAAGAGCTGCACAATGACAGCTCGCGCAGGGGTAGAAAAGAGATGATCGTTCGAATCGTGGCGGCTTTGGCCGTGGTGTTGCTGACAAACCTTTCGGCCCAAGCGCAGCAGGCGCCCTCGCGCCTCGACGAGATCATAACGCGCGGCACGCTTCGCGTCGGCATGACCGGCGACTACAAGCCCTTCACCTATCTGGACAAGACCACGCAGCAGTTCAGCGGCTTCGACGTCGACATGGCGCAGGCGCTCGGCAAGGCGCTCGGCGTCAAGGTCGAGTTCGTGCCGACGGCCTGGCCGAAGCTGATGAAGGATTTCGAGAGCGACCAGTTCGACATCGCCATGGGCGGCGTGTCGGTCACGCTCGACCGGCAGAAGAAGGGCTTCTTCTCGACGCCGATCATGCGCGAGGGCAAGACGCCGATCGCGCGCTGTGCCGACGTCGGCAAGTACCAGAGCCTCGCCGACATCGACAAGAAGGGCACCCGCGTCATCGTCAATCCCGGCGGCACCAACGAGCGCTTTGCCCGCGCTAACATCAAGGACGCCGAGATCACCGTCTTCCCCGACAACACGGTGATCTTCGACGAGATCGCCAAGGGCAACGCCGATCTGATGATGACCGACGCCTCCGAGACGCGCTATCAGCAGAAGCAGCACGCCGGCGTGCTCTGCGCCGTGCATCCCGAAAAGCCTTTCGACTTCTCCGAGAAGGCCTATTGGCTCCAGCGCGACATGGCGCTGAAGGCCTTTGTCGACCAATGGCTGCACATTTCCATGGAAGACGGCAGCTACAAGAAGATCTACGCGGCCTGGTTCGATTAAGGCCGCGTCCTCCTGTCGCTTGCCCCGCCAAACTTTGGACCGGCCCCAGGCCTATTGAACCCGGAACCGCCGGAAGACGACTCATACCAACGACAGTGATCTAGATCACTTTTTGCGAGCTTGCCGGCGCGTAAGCGTCGGTGCGGGGACCACCTTGTTCAGGAGACGGAAATGAGGAAGCTGTTGGCCACGGCCGCATTCCTTTTGGCGAGCACCGCCGCGCAGGCGCAGTACACCTTCGAATATGGCGGGCGCACCATCCGCATCGATCCCGACCGCGGCACGGTGCAGATCCCCGGCGTCTACGACAACACCGGTCAGAGCAAGGCCAAGAAGGCCAAGAAGAACGAGCAGGCGCCGAACCAGCAACCGCAACAAGCGACGGTCGAGCCGCAAACGCCGGCAGCGCCAGCTCCCGCTCCTGCCCCGGTCACCCCGCCGCCCGTGGCCGCGCAGCCGCCCCTACCAGCGCCCGCTGCCGCAGCAGCGCCGCCTCCCGCTCCGCCACCACCAGCTTCGCCGACGACCGCGACGGCCACTAACGCGCCGGCCGATACGCCCTTGGTGCGGCCGCCCGCGCCGCCTCCGGCACCTGCGCCTGCCACGCAGCAGGCAGCACCAGGCGTGACGCCGCCGTCCGCTCCGACCATGGCTGTCGCACCACCGGCCCCGCCTCCGCCGCCCGCTGCGGCGCCAGCCCCCGCCCCCGTTCAGGCGGCCGCAGTAACACCCTCTCCGGCAACCGCGCCGACACGCGATCTCAATTCACCGGTCGGCGTCTGGCTCACCGAGGAGAAGGAAGGCAAGGTCCGCATCGAGCAATGCGGCACTAACCTCTGCGGCTATTCGGTCGACAGCAAGTCGAACCAGAACGGCGAGCAGGTTCTGATCAACATGAAGCCCGGCAAGGACCAGAAATGGTCAGGCCGCATCCTCGATCCGAACTCGGGCTCGACCTACGATTCGACGATCGCCATGAAGGGCACCGACCGGCTGCGCGTGCAGGGCTGCGCCTTCGGCGGCATGTTCTGCGGCGGCCAGACCTGGACGCGGGTGAACTAGAGCCTCTCGAACTCTCCCAATACCGAGTCATTCCGGGGCACGCGAAGCGTGAACCCGGAATCTCGAGATTCCGGGTTCGGCTCTGCGAGCCGCCCCGGAATGACGGCGGAAAATACGTGCGCCGTCTCACACTCCTCGACCCGCGCGTGACAACGCTCACATCGCTGGTTCCACGCTCATGCCACGATCCCCGCATGGTCAACCGCAGGGGCGTATCATGACTGGATTTCGTAAGGGTCTTTTCGCCAGCATTGTCGCCATCGCCTTCCCGCTCACGCAGGCTGATGCCGCGACGAGCAGCTTCGACGGCACATGGAATGTCCGCATCTCCTCATCCAGCGAGACCTGCGGCAACGGCGCGACCGTCGCGATCGGCATCAACAACGGTCAGATCGCCTCGAGCAGCGCCGCAGTGACGGCGTCTGGCCGCGTCGCCGATGCCGGCAACATCAACGTCACCCTGAGCACCGGCATCAAGCGCGCGGTCGGCTTCGGTCGGCTCAGCGGCAGCTCCGGCTCCGGCACCTGGCGGGGTGCGCTGTGCACGGGTACGTGGACGGCGGAAAAGCTCTAGGCAAATGAATTGGTGTGTTTTCCCATCTCGTGCGCTGTCCCGTCCGTTCAGCACCAACAGCTTCACGACGCTTGGTTCGCGCGATCGAGAAGGTTCTTCACTCACTGGGTCAGACCGCAGTGAGTTTCGCATGAGAGCCGATGGGCCGACCCTCCAGTCCGATTCTCTGGATGCCTGTAACCTAGATCACATCTGTCCTCGATAACTCGCTCTAAGGTAGATAACTGGCAAGACGAGTAGAGCTCCACTGCACTGGACCTGAGCCAGCGTCGCGCCGGCCCTACAAGAAGCATCTGATGTCTTGCTAATTCGTCAAAATTGGCAGCCGCCTGGGCGGCAGCAAGGAGCAATTGCGATGACAGCGACTTCAGCGAAACTTCGTTATTGGGTCGATATGGCGATTGAGTGTATCCGCCGAGATCACACGCAGACGCTCAGTCCCGGCGATCAAAGAGGCCCCTTCTTGACCGCGCGTGCCCTTGGCATGGCATTGGCTGCACTCAACGATGCCCATGCGCACGCCTCTGGAGGGTCTCCTCTCCTCAACATCGCGGCCACGCCCGGCCTGAGCGGCACGAATTCCGAAGTCGCAGCGGCAGCGGCCTGCTCGCAGGTCCTGCTCCGAAGATATCCGAGCCAATTTCGTTTCCTGGATCCTGCCTGGGCACATTGGCTCGAATATTTCGAACTAGGTCAGGTTGGGAGCGCGGCCGAGCACGCCGGCCGGAGCTTTGGCGACGCTATCCATGCGCTCGGCTCGACCGACATGGCCAACGCTGCTGCGGACCAATATGTCGCTACAGGCGCTCCCTATACTCATATCGCGGCACCCAACCAACCGATGCAGCACTACGCCGGGGGCAAATGGGGCGATGCAACACCTTTGCTTGCCACCCGGATCATGAATTTTCCGCCACCTCCAGGGCGCATTTCTGCAACCGTGGTGAATCCCACGGCTCACTATGCTGCCGATTTTGCAAAGGTCGTCGACAAGGGAGTCTTCCAGCGTACGGCGGGTACGCGCAGCCTGCAGGAGGAAGTCACCGGAATCGCATGGGGCTATGACGGTCCTCCAGAAATCGGTACGCCACCGCGGCTTTATCTTCAGATCGTTCTTGCCGCGCTTGACGCCATCGAAGCGCGGACGCCGGGCAAGCTGGACACGGCGGAAGAATTGACCATCGTCGCCGGCGTTGCCATTGCCATGGCTGATGCCGGTATCGACGCTTGGCACTACAAATATGCCCCGACGCATATGATGTGGCGACCAATCGTTGGTATTCAGAATGCGCAGGCGGGAAATGGCACTGCGGTCCCGGGCTGGTTGCCGCTTGGGCGTCCGGATACCAACGGCAACGGCGTCGCGTTGACGCCCGACTTCCCAGCCTATCCGTCAGGACATGCCACCTTTGGTGCGGCCGCTTTTCAGCTGTTGCGGCTGTTCCTCGCCGAAAAAGGCGTCACCTCGTTCCATCCCAATGGCGTCGACAAATTCCGGCTCGATTTCGTCTCTGACGAATTCAACGGCCGCAACGTCGACCCCCGGACCATGCTGCCTCGCGATCACATCACGCTGAGCTACGACAGCCTGTGGCAGGCGATTGCCGCGAACTCGATCAGTCGCATCTATCTTGGTGTTCACTGGCAATTTGACGGTATCACCAGGCGCAACGCGGCAGGTACCGATGACGAGTTTGGAATTCCAACACCGGACAGACTCGGACATACCGGCGGCGTTTGGCTCGGCGCGCAAATAGCCAACCAGATCGCCCCAAAGCTCGGTATCCAGCCAGCGACGATCGCCGCATCGAGAATCAATTGACGCGAGTGCGCTCGTTGCTCGCCCGGAGCCGCGAGCGCTCTTTGTCAGAACCTCCACGACGCTGAACATTGCAGAGTCGAATCTTGACCAGCAGGTTTTGAGCCCCGGATCAGCAACGCTCGCGCGCTACACTGCATCCGGGGCACAAGAGCTAGCCGACCGCCGCGCCGTACTCCGCGTCGGTCACCGGCTCCAGCCAGGTCGAGTAGACGCCGTCGAGTGCTTCCTGCATGGCGATGTGGCACATGCCATTGGTCGGCGATGCCCCGTGCCAGTGCAGTTCGCCCGGCGGAATCCAGACGGTGTCGCCGGGACGGATCTCGCGGATCGGGCCGCCCTTGGACTGCACGCGGCCGACGCCGGAGATGACGTAGAGCGTCTGGCCGAGCGGATGGTGATGCCAATTGGTGCGTGCGCCCGGCTCGAACGCGACGCGCGAGCAGTTCAGCCGCGCCGGCGCGGGCGCCATGATGACGGGGTCCTGCCACACGGTGCCGGTGAAGTTTTCCTTGGGCGCGCGGCGGGTCGGCCGCGTGCCTGCAACAGTGATTTCCATTGGGATTACCTCGCTGCTTCCCGATTACTTCTTGCTGGCGGCGTAGCGCGCCTTGGTCTCGGCGTTCATGGGATAGAGGCCCGGCAGCACGGCGCCGTTGTTCACCTCGTTGACGATCCAGGCCTCCATGCGCTCCTGCTCGACGCCCTCGGCGAGGACGTGGTCGAGCATCGCCTGCGGAATCAGCACGCAGCCGTCCTGGTCGGCGACCACGATGTCGTTCGGGAACACGGCAACGCCGCCGCAGCCGATCGGCTCGCCCCAGCCGACGAAGGTGAGGCCCGCGACGGAAGGCGGCGCGGCATAGCCGTCGCACCACACGGGAAGATTGGTGCCGAGCACGCCCTCGACGTCACGCACGACGCCGTCGGTCACCAGCGCGGTAACGCCGCGCTTGACCATGCGCGCGCAGAGGATGTCGCCGAAGATGCCGGCATCGGTGATGCCCATGGCATCGACCACGGCGATGCAGCCCTCCGGCATCGCTTCGATCGCGGTGCGGGTCGAGATCGGCGACGACCAGGATTCTGGCGTCGCCAGATCCTCGCGCGCCGGCACGAAGCGCAGCGTGAAGGCCGGTCCGACCAGCCGCGGCAAGCCCGGGCGCAGCGGACGGGCGCCGCGCATCCACACATTGCGCAGCCCCTTCTTCAGCAGGACCGTGGTGATGGTGGCGGTGGTGATGCCGGCGAGGGTCTTGCGGGCTTCGGGGGACAGCGACATGGACGAGAACGAGCTCCGGATGGGCGGGAAAAGAACGCGCGCATCTTGCGAGCCGCAAGCTTTGCGTCAAGGGCCTAGAGGCTAGCAATAACGCAGGGCCGCTGGGCTATTATGCGACGCGATAACAAGGCTTTATCGCTTCCCCTTGCATTAATTTATTGGACTTGCGGGCGCATTTACGCGAAGCAGGATGAAGCGGAACTCGGACGCCGGGGGCCGCATTCTTCAGAAGCCCGATTTCGACAGCTCATGGCCGCGACGCTTCCCCCGCCCCGCCTTCTGCCCAGTGGCGATAGCGCCGTCACGGTCGAGTTCAGCCGCACCATCGATGAGGACGCCAACCAGCGCGTGCTGGCGCTGGACAAGGCGCTCGCAGCGAGCCCGATCGACGGCATCACCGAGACCGTGCCGACCTATCGCTCATTGCTGGTGCATTACGATCCCGGCAAGATCGGTTTCGATGCGCTCGGCGAAAAGATCCTCCTGATCGCCATCCGGCCGCTGCCGCCGGTCACCAAGACGCGCCGCTGGCGCATTCCCGTCGCCTATGGCGGCGAGCATGGGATCGATCTCGAGGATGTCGCGAAGGCGCTGGGCACCACGCCCGACGACATCGTCGCCCGGCATGTTGGCGGCGACTACAAGGTCGCCATGATTGGGTTCACGCCGGGCTGGTCCTATCTCAGTGGCCTCGACAAGTCCCTGCACATGTCGCGGCGGCAAAATCCGCGGCTGCTGACACCCGCCGGGACGATCTCGATCGGCGGCGTCCAGGCCGGCATCCAATGCCTGGCCGCCCCGAGCGGCTGGCACCTCCTGGGCCGCACGCCGGTGCGAACCTATCAGCTCCACCGCAATCCGACCTTCCTCACCGAACCCGGTGATCGCGTGACGTTTTTCGCCATCGACCACAAAACCTTCGATGAGATGGATCGCGCCGCCGAGGCCGGCGAGATCATCGCCGAGCAGGTGGACGCATGAGCCGGCTCATTGTTGCCAGCATCGGCCCTGCAAGCTCCGTCCAGGATGGCGGGCGCTTCGGCGCGCAGCGCTATGGCTTGACGGTGAGCGGGGCGATGGACCGGCTGTCGCTGGCGGCGGCGAACACGCTCGTCGGCAACGAGCCTTTCGCGGCCGCCGTCGAGATCGGCCCGTTCGGCGCCTCCTTCACCGCCCGCGACGGCGCCGTACGCGTGGCGATATCAGGCGCGCCGCGCAATGCGGACGTCGCCGGAAGCCCGATCGCGATGGATACATCGGTGACACTCAAGGACGGCGAGACGCTGACGCTCGGTTTTGCCCGCGGCGGCGCGTTCACCTATCTGGCGATTGAAGGCGGCATCAAAGGTGAGCCGGTGTTCGGCAGTCTCGCCGTGAATGCCCGCGCCGGTCTCGGCAGCCCCTACCCGCGCCCGCTCCAGGCTGACGACGAGTTCACGGTCGATGCCGCAAGCGGTGCGAGCGAGCTGCGCATTGAGCTGCCGAAGCCGGCGAGCGGCCCGATCCGCGTCCTGCTTGGACCGCAGGACGACGAGTTCGACGAGGCCAATAAGGCCCTGTTCCTGAACAGCGAATGGAAGATCTCCGCAACCTCCGACCGCATGGGCTACCGGCTCGAGGGCCCCGCGATCAAGCATCTGCACGGCCACAACATCGTTTCCGACGGCACGGTCAATGGCAGCATTCAGGTGCCCGGCAACGGCGCGCCGATCGCGCTGATGATGGACCGCGGCACCTCCGGCGGCTATCCGAAGATCGCAACCGTGATCACGGCCGATATCGGCCGCCTCGCCCAGACCTCGGCAGGAACCGCGTTCCGCTTCAAAGCTGTCAGCATGGCCGAAGCGCAGGACGAGGCACGCAAGTTTGCGCAAGCGATCCGCAGCCTGCCCGATCGCCTGCGCTCCTCTGACACCGTCGCGCTCAACATCGAGGCGCTCAGCGATGCTAACGTGGCGGGCTATGCGGTCAGCGCGGTCGATGCCGGGACTTGGCAGGTCACTGCGGAGCCGTAAGCGACAACAAGACCAGAGGCGGAGAGCACCCCATGAAAACAGTCGATCTTAATTGCGACCTCGGCGAAGGTTTTGGCGCGTGGGAGATGGGCAACGATGCCGCCATGATCGAGCTGGCGAGTTCGGTCAACGTCGCCTGCGGCTTCCACGCCGGCGACCCCGACATCATGCGCCGGACGGTGGAGCTGGCAAAGGCGCGCGGCGTCTCGGTCGGCGCGCATCCCGGCTATCGCGACCTGCACGGGTTTGGCCGCCACCCGATCGCGGGGCTCAAGGCGTCCGAGATCGAGAATCTCGTCGCCTACCAGATCGGCGCTTTGCAGGCGATTGCGACTGCGGCCGGCCACAAGGTCACCCATGTGAAGGCGCACGGCGCGCTCTCCAACGTCGCCTGCGAGGACGACATGACCGCGAAGGCGATCGCCGCCGGCATCAAGGCGGTCGATCCCAGCCTGATCTTCGTCGTGCTCGCCAATTCGAAGCTGGTGAAAGCGGGCGAAGCGGCCAATCTGCCGATGGTGCACGAGGTGTTCGCCGACCGCGCCTATGAGGACGACGGCAATCTGGTCTCACGCAAGAAGCCCGGCGCGGTGCTGCACGACGCAAAAGTGATCGCCGACCGCGTGGTGCGCATGGTGCAGGATGGCGCGGTGGTCTCGGTCACGGGCAAGGTGATCAAGATGCGCACCGATACGGTGTGCATCCACGGCGACACGCCGGGCGCGGTGGATATCGCACGCGGCGTGCGTCAAGCGTTGAAGGCTGCGGGGATTGAGGTGGCGCCGTTCAAGCGCGGGTGAGACACAAGAGGTGCCCACCACGATCTCGGATGTTGAGAAATGGTGGCCACGGCGCTATGCGCCTTTGCGCACCCTACGAAAGCATCAGAACGGGTGCACCGAGAGCGTGCCGAACACGATGGCGGCAATGACTGCGAAGGCGCTGTAGAGCGCGATATGATGCAGGCTCGCCCCGGTCCGACGTGAGAGCGAGCGCGCGTAAAAGTGCAGCCTGGCTTCCGCCGATAGTTCGCGCATGGTCGATCTCCAACGCCCCATTTGCGGGAGTATGAAGGATCAACCAGGGAGGGAGGCAAGACGGTGGCGGAAATAGCGATGCACCTTCTCCGAAGAAGCTGCATCGCAGCTGTAAATTCTCTTGCAATGTGGGTTCCAAGAATTTTATTCGTTCCAAATCCGAGCCAGTTGGAACCGGCTCGGATGCAGTGGAGTGACAGTCGTTAGTACACGTCTGCCTGGAAGCGGCCGGTCTTCTTGAGCTCGGCCACGAAACTGACGGCCTCATCGGTTGAACGCGCGCCGAACTGGGCGACGATGTCGACCAGCGCGCGCTCGACATCCTTGGCCATGCGCTTGGCATCGCCGCAGATGTAGAGATGCGCGCCTTCGGCGAGCCAGGTCCACAACTCGCGGCCGACTTCGCGCATGCGGTCCTGCACATAGAACTTCTTCTCGCCGTCGCGTGACCAGGCGAGCGACAGGCGCGTGAGCAGCCCCGAGGTCTTCATCGCGTTGAGCTCCTCCTGGTAGAAGAAGTCGCAATCGCTGCGCTGGTGTCCGAAGAACAGCCAGTTCTTGCCCGGCGCGCCGGTCGCCTTGCGGTCGAGCAGGAAGGCGCGGAACGGCGCGATGCCGGTGCCGGGTCCGATCATGATGACCGGCGTCTTCGGATCCTGCGGCAGGCCGAAACCATGCGCCTTCTGCACATAGACCTTGAGCTTCTCGCCCTCGGCGATGCGCTCGCCGAGGAAGGTCGAGGCGACCCCGAGGCGCTTGCGCTTGCCGATGACGTAGCGCACGGAGTCGACTGTCAGCGACAGTTTTCCCGGCGTCGCATTATGCGAGGACGAGATCGAGTAGAGCCGCGGCTGCAGCGGCTCCAGCGCCTCGACGAAAGCCTCCGGATGCGGCCGCGTGCCCGAAAACTTCTGCAGCGCCGCCATCACGTCGAGGGTCGCGGCATCGCCATCGGGATCCTCGCCCTGCGCCAGCGCTCGCGCCTTCTCGCGCTGCGCGCCGCCGGTGATGAAGGAGATCAGCTCGAACAGCGTGTCCGGCGCCGGCGACAGCGAGACATCGTCGATCAGCACCTCACGCAGCGTCTTGCCGTTGACCTTGGTGGTGTGGGAGGCGCCGAGCAGCGCGATGATCTGGTCGACGAGGCCGACATCGTTGCGCGCGAATACGCCAAAGGAATCACCGACCACGTAGTCGAGCTTGCTCTCGGAGAGATCAAACTCGATGTGATAGGTTTCCTTCTCCGACTTGCCCTTGTTGAGAAGACGCCGCGACAGGAACGTCGCCTCGGTCGGATTGTCGCGCGAGCGGCCGGGCTCTGCGATCGTCACGGTCACGGCCGGCGCCGGAGCGTCCGGCTTGTCCGCCGCTTTGGCCACCGGCGCCTTGTCGAGCTCCTCGTACAGCGACTTCAGCATCCGCGCGGTTTCCTTGCCGCCGGGAACGCACAGATTGAGCCGTGCTTCGCTGCGGCTCACGATCGCCTCCGAATAGTCGTGGCAATTGTAGCCGCACTGGCCGCAATCCTGCTGCGCCATCGCCGCCATCATCTTGCGGCGCAGGGGGCGTCCCTCGGCGAGCTTCATCCGCTCGGCGATCGGCATGGTCTGGTCATGCCATGGCGCTTCGCCGTCATCGCCGTCGCTGGCGCCCGGCATGACGGCGGCGCCCTGCTCCGCCGACAACGGCGCGGCGACGTCGGGCGACAGCAGCCCGGCGAAGAAGCCGTTCAGCCAGGAACGCTGCGCATCAGAGAACGGTGCGCTGGCGGGAATGAGGTCGAGTTTCGGCGGTGGGGTGATCTGGTTCATGCGGACACCTGTGCATCGGCCAGCTTGCGCAGCGTCTCGCCGTCATGGCGGCGCGCAAAGGACAGGAAGGTTTCTTCGGGAGATGAGCGATAGGCGATGTAGGCCTTGAGCAGTCGTTCGACCGTCTTCGGCGCGTCCTCGGCCTTGAGGTCGTGATAGACCTCCTGTCCGACATCGGCGTCGGGGCCGAACCCGCCGCCCGTGAAGAGGTGATAGCCCTCGACCGTGTCTTCCTCGCCGACCGGCACACGCGCGCCGATCAGGCCGATATCGCTGATGTAGTGCTGCGCGCAGGAATGGTGACAGCCGGTAACATGGATGTTCACCGGCTTGTCCATCGCGACGCGCGGCTCGCACCAGTCGCCGATCTCGGCCGCATGGCGCTTGGTGTTGGCAGCGGCAAAGCGGCAACCGGCATTGCCCGTGCAGGCGATCAGGCCGGCGCGGATGTGCGAGGCCTCGACCGCGAGCCCGATCTGCTTGATGGCCGCGACCGCAAGCTCGACATTCTCGTCGCGCACGCCCGAGATCAGCAGGTTCTGCCAAACCGTGAGGCGGATCTCGCCATCACCGAGATCCCGCGCAATCTTGGCGAGGCCCCGCATCTGATCGGAGGTGAGCTTGCCGAGCGTCAGCGACACGCCGATCCAGTTGAGCCCGTCCTGCTTCTGCTTGTGCACGCCGATATGCGCCATGCGGTCGGCGGCAAGCCGCGGCGCGAACGCCTCTTCCGGAACGCGCGTGAACGGCGCCTTCAGCCGCTCCTCGACAAGCTTGAGGAAGCCGTCGTGGCCCATCGCGTCGAGCACGTATTTCAGCCGTGCCTTGTTGCGGTTGGTGCGGTCGCCGTGGTCGATGAACACGCGCACGATGGCGTCGGCGACGGCGGTCGCCTGCTCCGGCTTGACGATGATGCCGGAATATTTCGCGAAGTCCTTATGGCCGGTGATGCCGCCGAGGCCGAGGCGGAACCAGACGCCGGGCTCGACGCCGAACCCATCCTTCACCTCATAGGCGGTGAAGGCGATGTCGTTGGTCTCTTCCAGCACCGCGATTCTACCGGCGCCATCGAAGGCGACGTTGAACTTGCGCGGCAGGCCGTAGAGCGAGCGGTCGTTGAGGATGTGGTAGTGCCACTCGCGCGCATAGGGCCGCGTGTCGATGATCTCCTGCGGATCGATGCCGGCCGTCGGCGTTCCCGTCACGTTGCGGATGTTGTCGGCACCGGAGCCGCGCGAGCACAGGCCGAGGTCCTGAATGCCTTCGATCAGCTTCACGGCATTCTTCGGCGGAATCTCGCGAAGCTGGAGATTGGCGCGCGTCGTGACGTGGCTGTAGGGGCCGCAGAGCTCGTCGGCGAGATCGGCAAGGCCTGACAGCTGCCAATGCTTCATGATGCCGTTCGGGATGCGCAGACGGCACATGTAGGAGTCCTGCGTCGGCGCGACGTAGAAGATGCCGTAATAGCGCCAGCGGAAATTGTCCGCAGGGCTCGGCGGGGTGTTGTCGAGCGCCTGCTGTCGCAGCCGCGGATAGGCATCGAAGGGATGCTCGTCGCGCTTGAACTTCTCCTGATCGGCGAGCTTCTTGCCCGACGCGATCACCTTGTCCTGCGCCTTGATGTGCACGGCGTCGGGACCGGTCGGCTCGGTGCTCGCCTTGCCGGCACCACTGCCGCCGAGACCACGCCCGACGCGGCTGATCTGCAAACCGGTCGTGAAGCCTTCGAGATAGCGTTTCTGCTCGTCGGTAAAGTCGACTGCGAGCGTATCGATTTTCATGGTCGGTAACGAAGCTCCTGCGGCCACCAAAGTGGCTTCGACGGATTGGCGCGACCCGCGAGGAACTAGGGCTGGCTCAGGAGCCGGCTTCGTCACCCACGGTCCGATCAGCTTCGTTGCTGCGGGACTTGGCTCAGCAGGCACCTGTGACAAGCTGGCCGCAGTGCAACATTCAAGTTGCGTGCCAGCTTGATCGAAATAAAAACTATCGCAGTTTCAGGTAATTAGGATCAGCTCCTGGAAATGCCGGTCTGAAGGCTCTCCCGAAATTCGAGCAGCCAGCCTAGATACTAGGCAGCAAATCTATCTGCTCAAAAACAAGGCAGACTCGAGATCAAGCCTTCCAGCGCCCAACCGCGAAGGCCTCAAGATGTCCCCGGATGTTGTCAGGGTCGAAAACGGGGCCGGCAAAGGCGCCGAACGCCGTGGGCGCTTCGGTAGGCGTGCTAGCGCCAAGGGCAGCATCGTAAAGATCGGGCCTGAACACCGCCATTGCCGTCTTGACGCCGTCAGGGGTCAGCGCCGTCTGTCCCCACCGCACCATTTGCGTATAGAGCCAGGCAGCCTGCACCGGATCGGGGCGCCCTGCCGCCTCGCGGCCCACCAGGAGATAGCGGCCGCTTTCCCGGAATGTGCCATCGGGAGAAATCTTCAGACGCCCTGTCAGGGTGCGTTGGATGACTTCGGCATCGACGCCGATCCGCTCGGGCTGTGCCAGGATTCGCGCCGTTTCGGTGCGATTTTCAGGATGCTCGATGAAATCGGCGGCCCTCACCGCCGCGCGCACCAGCCTAGCGACCACGTCCGGATGGGTCTCGGCCCAGGTTTGGCGAACCGCCAGCACCTTCTCCGCCGCACGGAGCAGGATGTCGGAGACGAAATGCAGGATGTGGCCGATGCCGAGGTCGACCGCGATCGAGTTCCAGGGCGCGCCGACGCAGAACGCATCGACATGGCCGTTCTTGAGACTGTCGACCATATAGGGCGGCGGCAGCACCACCAGGCGCACATCCTCGTCAGGATCAACGCCCGCCGCGGCCATCCAGAAGCGCAATTGATAATTGTGGGTGGAGAACGGGAAGGTCATGCCGAAGGTCAGCGGCTCGGCGCCTGCCTTGCGCCTGATGGCAACGACCTTCGCCAGCGCTTTCGCAGTCGCCATCGGGTCAAATCGATCGCCCTCGATCTCCTGCATCAGCGCGGCATGGAGCGCCGGCGACACCGTGATGGCATTGCCGTTGATGCCGAGGCTGAAGGGCGCTGCGATCGGCACCTTGACGTGACCGAGCCCGAGCGAGGACGCAATCGCGACGGGCGCCAGCAGATGCGCCGCGTCGAACAGACCGATATTGAGCTTGTCGCGGACGTTGGACCAGGAGACCTCGCGCACCAGCTCGACGTCGAGTCCTTCGGCGGCGGTGAAGCCCTTGTCGACCGCGACGATCAGGGCGGCGGCATCGACCAGCGGGATGAACCCGATGCGGAGGGTGGCAGTCATTTCAGCATCTCCGACGCGGTGATGATCGACTGGGCGATCTCGCCGATTTTCTTCTTCTCGCGCATCGCGGTGGAGCGCAGCAGCACATAGGCCTCGTCCTCGGTGAGGCCCTTCACCTTCATCAGGATGCCCTTGGCGCGTTCGATGATCTTGCGGTCCTCGAGTTGCGACTTGGTGCGCTCCAGCTCCTCCTGGAGCTTGGCGAAGGCGTTGAAGCGGGACACGCAGAGGTCAAGGATCGGCTTGATGCGCTCCTTCTTCAGCCCGTCGACGATGTAGGCGGATACCCCCGCCTCCACTGAAGCCTGGATCGAGGCGGAATCGCTCTGGTCGACGAACATGGCGATCGGCCGCTTCACGGCGCGGCTGACCTGGAACATCGCCTCGAGCACGTCGCGGCTGGGGTTCTCCAGATCGATCAGGATGATGTCGGGGTCCACCGCATAAATACGGGCGAGCAGGCTCTGCATCTCGCGGATATGGACGACCTGGGTGAACCCGGCCTCCCGCAACCCCTCCTCCAGGATCGCGGCCCGGATCGGGCTTTCGTCGACGATCACGATTTTGGGCGACTGTTCGGCGCTCATAGCTCACTCACGGCAGGTGATTCATCCATAGCACGCCGGAACGCCCTGCAAAGGGTTGTAATTATGGGCAATTGGGACTAGCTCAGCCCGGTCAATCAGGCAGATCAGATATGGATCAGACGGCTGCGCCCAAGGTCAGCTTCGTGCCGCTCGGGTGCTCCTGAGACAACGAATGTAAACTTTCCGTGCCGCCCACTCGCAAGAAAATGCTCGCGCAGGCGGTCGTGTACTCGTTAAGGTAAGATTTCAGCCTTCGGCTGCGAAGCGGAACTCATGCTCTCAGGGAATCTTCGCGCCAACGATCATCTTTTCGAGAAGTGGCACGGCGGCCAGCACCGCCGCCTCATTGCGGCCGGAGACCGCTAGCCGCACGCCGTAGGAGTTGCCGTCCCTGTCGAGATCGGCGTAATGCGCGATCACTTCGATCGGCTGGTCCTTCAGGGATGGATTGTCGTAGCGGTTGATGATGACCTTGGGGCTGATCGAGGGAAGCGTGGCGATCTTTGCATTCTTGCCGGATGTCGTTGCCCAATCCCGATCACTGGCAGCGACCCATTCAACCAATTCGGTCCGGTCCTTGTTGTAGCGGCCTTCGGCATAGATGATTGCTTCTGCTTTACCGAAGTTCTTCCCGTTAGGCACGAACATCGATGCGCCGTACTTAAGGCTCGCGGCCTCGTCCCTCACCCACCCATCAGGCGCTTTCACGCGTGGCCTGAATTCCGGACACAATCGTTCTTGCCGATCGCAGGCATGGATGAACTTGTCGACTTCAGCTCGCGCCGGAAACATCGCGCCATAGGAAACGGTAACGAAAGCCAGGCCGAAGATGAAACGGCGCATCGCAGTTAAGCTCCGTGGAATCAAGCAAGAAACAGAACAACAACCAAAACGGGCACGTTCGAGCAATTCACCTCGGATCCTCCACTCGCTCGATCCGAATGAGCTTCCAGATTAGGAACCCTCAGTCAGTCCATACCTTCCCTAGTGACTGGCCGATCACGCCAAATACGCGCGAGTACTGCGTTAGCATCGCGCCGCATACGTTAGTTATTGAGTTTCGCCATCGGTTCAATTACTTGGATCGCAAATCCAGACAATTCAGATAGGCTCCAGGCGATTATATGGACAGAGCGCCGCGCATTTCATTCACGTCACTCGGGTGTCCCAAGGCATTGGTGGATTCCGAGCGCATCATCACGCGCCTGCGCGCGGAGGGCTATGAGCTCGCCCGCAAGCATGACGGCGCCGACATCGTCATCGTCAACACCTGCGGCTTCCTCGACAGCGCCAAGCAGGAATCGCTCTCGGCGATCGGCGAGGCCATGGCCGAGAACGGCAAGGTGATCGTGACCGGCTGCATGGGCGCGGAACCCGAGCAGATCGAGCAGGCCTATCCCGGCGTGCTCTCCATCACCGGACCGCAGCAATATGAGAGCGTGCTCGACGCCGTGCATCGCGCGCTGCCGCCGGCCCACAATCCGCATCTCGACCTGGTGCCGCCGCAGGGCATCAAGCTGACGCCGCGTCACTACGCCTATTTGAAGATCTCCGAGGGCTGCAACAACCGCTGCACCTTCTGCATCATCCCGAAGCTGCGCGGCGACCTCGTCTCGCGCCCGGCCAATGACGTGCTGCGCGAGGCCGAGCGCCTGGTCGGCGCCGGCGTCAAGGAGCTCCTGGTGATCTCGCAGGACACCTCGGCCTACGGCGTTGATCTGAAATATGCCGAGAGCCCGTGGAAGGATCGCCAGGTCCGCGCCAAGTTCCTCGACCTCGCGCGCGAGCTCGGCGAGTTAGGGGCCTGGGTCCGGCTGCAATATGTCTACCCCTACCCGCATGTCGACGAGGTCATCGCGCTGATGAACGAGGGCAAGGTGCTGCCCTATCTCGACATCCCGTTCCAGCATGCGAGCCCCCAGGTGCTGAAGGCGATGAAGCGCCCGGCGGCGCAGGACAAGACGCTGGCGCGGATCAAGCGCTGGCGCGAGGAATGCCCCGATCTCGCACTTCGTTCGACCTTCATCGTCGGCTTCCCCGGCGAGACCGATTCCGATTTCGCCTATCTGCTCGACTGGCTCGATGAAGCCGAGATCGACCGTGTCGGCTGCTTCAAATATGAGCCGGTGGCAGGCGCGACGTCGAATGCGATCGAGAACCCCGTGCCCGAAGAGGTCAAGCAGGAGCGCTATAACGCGCTGATGGCCCGGCAGCAGAAGATCTCGGCGCGCAGGTTGAAGCGCAAGGTCGGCACGCGCCAGCAGATCATCATCGACGAAGTCGGCCCGACGGTTGCGAAAGGCCGCTCGAAAGCCGATGCACCGGAGATCGACGGTGCCGTCTACCTGTCGAGCCGCCGCCCCTTGCGCGTCGGCGAGATCGTCACCGCGAAAATCGAGCGCGCCGACGCGTACGATCTGCACGGCAGCGTCGCGGGGTTCTGAGGTTCACGACGCCGCCCGCCATTTCGGTACCCAGCACTCCGGCCTGGATGCGCGGGCGAGATCGGCGCGCTTCGCGTCGTCCGGCCGATTGAAACTCTCGCCAAGCTCTTGCGTCTTGCCATCCGGAAGAACGCGCGTCAGCCGTCCGGCGCGGGGCAAGGCACGTGCGGGAGGCCGCAATGCCCAGGCTGCCGAGCAGAAAGGATGTTTGGAGTAAGTTCGTCATGTCGCTTCTCCCGACGCCTGCCGCCCGTCATGTGCGGAAAACACCTCCTTGGCTGCGAACAGCCCGTTCACCGCCGCCGGGAAGCCGGCATAGACGGCCATCTGCATGATGATCTCCACGATCTCGTCGCGAGACAGCCCGACGTTCAGACCCGCCTCGATATGCACTTTGAGCTGAGGCGCGGCATTTCCGAGCGCCGTCAGTGCAGCGATCGTTGCGATTTCTCGATCGCGCAGGCCGAGGTCCGGGCGGCTGTAAATGTCGCCGAAGGGAAACTCGATCACGTATCGTGCGAAATCCGGAGCGATGTCGGCGAGTGAGGCGACGACCTTTTCGCCGGCTCTGCCGTCAATGCGTGATAGGGCCCGCTGACCGCGATCGAAGCGGCTTTCGGCTTGTGTTTGGGCGTGCGTCATTTTCCTTCGTCCTCTGTTCGTCGCCGGCATAGCCTGCGATCTTGGTATCAAGGACGAGCAGGCATTCCTGGAGTTCGGCGATCTGCGTGCGAACCTGTTCCCGGTGGATTTCCAGCATCTGCCGCCGGGCTGGCCCGGTGGCTTCGCCTTCATCACGAAGCGCCGCATAGCGCAACATATCCCGGATCGGCATTCCCGTGGTCTTGAGCCGACCGAGGAATGCGATCCATGTAAGGATCGATGCGTCAAAGTCACGCTGGCCGGAACGATCCCGGTCTGCGTATGGCAGCAGCCCGATGCGCTCATAATAACGCAACGTGTGGGTCGACAAGCCGGTTCGTTTTGCGAGGTCGCCGATCTTCATGTGTGCCCGTTCTCGTACTGACGCACGTACAGATACCCCTTCGAGCGCACTCTAAGTCAAGGGTGATCGAAGGTGCCGTTCCCGCGACGTCAAGATGCCACGACAGCAGAAGATTTCGGCGCGCTGGCTGGGCGGCGGCATCGCGGGATTCCGAGCTTCAGGATGCCGCCAGCCATTTCGGCACCCAGCGCTCCGGGCGCGGAGCGCGGGCGAGATCGGCCTTCGCTTCGGATAACAGCGCCGGCTCGCCCTCGATGGTCGGGCGCAAATCGTATTCGAAACTCGGCATGATGCGGCCATCGGCATGGAGGCCGAAATTCATCCCGTACCACAGCCCGAGCTCGGGCTGTGCGCGGCGCATCTCCTCGCGCAGATCGCGCAGCAGGGATTCGATCGAGGCCGCCTCCTCGAATGGCTGCGGCCCGCGCCTCAGCACGCGCGCCTGATATTGTGCGCCGACGATGGCGATCTCGAAGCGCGTCTGGTCCCACGGCTTCTTGCTCTCGGGCAGATGCGCGGCGAGTCGCCAGCCGAGCTCGGCCATCAGGCGGTGATTGGCCCAATATTCCTCGCGGTCCCGTACCCATTGTTCCATGAAGCCCCGAAAGTCGGGCAAATCCGAAGCGTCACTCTCGGAAGACGCTGGCTCGCCAATCGGCCGCCGTGCGAGCCACTGCGCAAGCTCGACGGTCTGACACTCGACTTCCTCGTCCGGCAGGAGATCGCTCCAGGCCCTGTCGAACTGCTGCGACGTCAGCTTTGTAAGCAATCCGTCGAGGCTCGGCGCCAACAGCCGATAGTCGCCCTCCGACCCCAGTCCCACGATCGGCGGATTGTCGCGGTCGAGACCGGCGCCGTACCAGCCGCCGACGGCCGAGCCATCCGGCAGCCGCATGAACAGCGAGAACCTGTCGCGCAACGGACTGCCGTCGACGATCGGCGCGGAATCGGAGAACTGGCCCTGCAAGGAGAAGCGGCCGACGCTGCCCCAGGGGCGCCCCTCGAGCCAGACGGCAAAATCGACCAGCAGCGGCGGCGCGTCGATGCCCGGCGGAAATGCGCCACGAATGCTGTCGAGGTCGATTGGGTAAGGCGTGTCGGACAAGGCTGAAACTGTCTCGTTGGTCCCGCCACTCTTGGTCTGAGCCGAGTTGCGTCCGGTTCGAACCAAATCGCGTGCTTTGATCACAAACGCGGCAGAGACGCGATGGTTTCTAGCCGGACCATCGACGAACTGCGAGTCCCTTCCAGCTCATTCACCGTATGCTGGGGCACACGCTCAACGAGAGCTGCGCAAAGCCTCCGCTTGACAAGTCCTGCCATTCGGCTGTAGGGACGCGCCCCATGATCAACGCTCGGACCAACCTGCGCACCGAAATGCTCCGTCGTCGCTTCCGCGACGATGAGAGGGTGCGCCATGTCCGACGACGCCGCTGAACCGCTGAATTCAGCTTAAGTTTTCGAGAAGGCCGCACCCGCAAGGTGCGGCCTTTCTGCTTTTCGCGCCCGTTTTCCACCCGCCTCCAGAGGAGTTCGACATGACCACCGCCACCCATCCGTATGACGCGCTGATGGACATCACCGCACGGCCCAAGGCCGTGTTCGTCCGCGGCGCCGGCTCCTACCTCTGGGACGACAGCCGCAAGCGCTATCTCGACTTCGTGCAGGGCTGGGCCGTGAACTGCCTCGGCCACTCGCCGCCCGCGATCGCCGACGCGCTTAGCGCACAAGCCAAGCGGCTGTTGACGCCGAGCCCGGCCTTCTACAACGAGCCGAGCCTCAAGCTCGCGCAGGCACTTGTCGAGAACAGTGCGTTCGATCGGGTGTTCTTTACCAACTCGGGTGCTGAAGCCAATGAAGGCGCGATCAAGCTCGCGCGTAAATATGGCAGCCTGCACAAGAACGGCGCGTTCGAGATCATCAGCTTCGAAGGCGGCTTCCACGGAAGGACGCTGGCAACGATGTCGGCCTCGGGCAAGAAGGCGTTCGAGCCGCTGTTCGAGCCGAAGGTCGCCGGCTTCAAGAAGGCGAAGCTGAACGACATCGCCTCGGTCGAGAAGCTGATCAACGACAACACCGTCGCCGTGATGCTCGAGCCGATCCAGGGTGAATCCGGCGTGTGGCCGGCGAGCGACCCGTTCCTGCAAGAGCTGCGCGCGCTCACCGAGGCGCACGGCCTGCTGCTCATTTTTGACGAGATCCAGACCGGCATGGGCCGGACCGGAAAACTCTTCCATTACGAGCACGCTGGCATCGCGCCCGACATCATGACGCTCGGCAAGGGCATCGGCGGCGGCGTGCCGCTCGCGGCCCTGCTTGCGACCGAACGCGCCTCCTGCTTCGCGCATGGCGACCAGGGCGGCACGTTCAACGGCAACCCGATCATGTGCGCGGCGGGACTTGCGGTGCTCGAGGAGGTCAAGAAGCCCGACTTCCTGAAGGCGGTCACCGAGACCGGCCTCTTGCTCGAGAGCGAGCTGCAGAAGGTCTCGGCCCGGCATGGCCTCGGCGGCGTGCGCGGCCGCGGGCTGTTGCTCGCGCTCGATCTCAAGCTGCCGATCGCGCCAAGCATCGTCGCGCAGGCGTTCGAAGCTGGCGTGCTGCTGAACGCTCCGCAAGTCGACACCCTGCGCTTCATGCCGGCGCTGAACGTCACGAAGGGAGAGATCGGCGAGATGATCGATTGTCTCGACGGGATTTTGACCAAGGCCGGCGCGGCAAGGCGGGTGGCGTGAGGTCTGTCTCGTGCCCCGGACGCAGCGCAGCGCTTCTTCAGCGATGCGCTGCAGAGCCGGGGCCCATCTCTCCGCATAATGCGCGGCGTCTGGGTCCCGGCTCAGCGCTGCAATGCTCGCGCATTGCAGCTTGTCCGGGACACGAGAGCGGATGACGTCGGAAGCACCTACGGCTTCAAAATCGACGCGCCCGTGGTCTTGCGGCTTTCGAGATCGATATGGGCCTTCGCGACGCCTTTGAGCGCGTAGGCCTGGTTGATCGGCACGGCGGGACGCTGCACTGCCGTGCCGCCTCGTCTCATGCCACGCCAAAGCGCCTTGCGAGGTGCCCCGTCTTATCGGCGCTGATCTTTGAGACGATCGGAGCAAGCTTCGCGACCGGATTGCCGGCGTCACCATCGAGCAACTCACCGCACGGTTTGATCGGCCAATCCGGGACAACGCCACCGCGGCCGAAAGCAGCCAAGACCTTCTCCGACAGTTCAGGGATGATGCTCCATGCGAGTACCGCCGACAAACGCACAAGGTTCAGGCCCGTCCGCGTTGCGACCGCGGCCTTGAGACGGTCGGACTTGATCGCAGTCCAAGGCGCTGCCTGCTGGAGATAAGCATTCGCCGCGCGCCAGATCGCGCGGGTTTCTGCGGCGGCTGCGCGAAATTCCAGGGCTTCGTGATGGCGGCGTAGCGAGACGATTCTCTGGTCGAACTCGGCCCCCAACTCGAGCTCCAGTGCCGAAGGCTCGCCGCCCTCCGGAATACGGCCGTCGAAGGCGACATGCGAAAAGCTGATGATCCGGTTGGCGAGATTGCCAAAGACGTCGGCGAGATCCTTGTTCACGTCGGCGACGAAGCGCTGCACGGAGAAGTCGGTATCGGCGCTTTCTGGCGCGTTGGCGATCAGCCACCATCGCCACAGGTCGGCTGGCAATTCCTCCAAGGCTGCGTCGGTGAAAACGCCGCGCTGTGCGCTGGTCGAGAATTTGCCTCCCTCGTACGTAAGCCAGTGAAAGCCCTTGATGACGTCGACAGTCGTCCAAGGTTCACCCGACCCGAGCAGCGTCGCCGGAAAGCTGACGGCATGGAACGGCACGTTATCCTTGCCAAGGAACTGGATGTATCTGACATCCTTGGCCTGCCACCACCAGCGCCGCCAATCGCGATCGACCGCGGCCGCCGCCCATTCCTGCGTGGCGGCGATATAGCCGATCGGCGCATCGAACCAGACGTAGAACACCTTGCTCTCGAAGCCGGCGCGCGGGACCGGAACGCCCCAGGCCAGATCGCGGGTTATGCAGCGATCCTGGAGCTCCGCGGTCAACCAGCTTTTGGCGGTCGAAACCACGAAGGCAGGCCAATCGGAACGTTGATCAATCCAGCCACGCAATCTCTCGACCAATTTAGACTGGCGCAGGAACAAATGTCGCGTCGAGCGAATCTCAAGGGAGGTATCACCCGACAAGGCCGAACGCGGCGCGATCAATTCATCCGGATCGAGCAACGCGCCACAGCCGTCGCACTGATCACCCCTCGCCTCACCGTGCCCGCAATGCGGGCAGGTCCCCAGCACGTAGCGATCGGGCAGGAAGCGCTGATCGACCGGCGACCACACCTGCTGCAATTCGCGTTCATCTATCAGCCCGGCCGCATCGAGCCGACGATAGAAATGCTGCGTCAATGTCGCATTTTGCGGCGACGAGGTTCGACCAAAATAGTCGAACGAAAGGCCGAAGCGCCGATAAATATCGGCTTGGATGGCATGCTGCCGAGCGCAGAAGGCGCCGATCTCCTCGCCTGCTCTCAGCGCAGCGAGCTCGGCCGGTGTCCCGTGCTCGTCCGTCGCACAGATGAACAGGACCTCGTCGCCGACCTGTCGCCTGAACCGTGCGTGCACGTCGGCTGGCAGCAGCGAGCCGATGAGATTGCCGAGATGCTTGACGCCGTTGACATAAGGCAACGCGCTGGTGATGAGAATCTTGGTCATGGGAAGCGCTCCTTCGCGTTGAAGTGGCGCTGAATCCGCTGAAACGAAAAAGCCCTCCCGCACGGACCGGGAGGGCTGGATTCAGCTTACATTCGACGCACCAAGCGCGCGCTATCCCCTCCGGTAAACCTCCTTGCGGTGAGGCCGGGGCATTCGATTCAGGACTCGTGCGTTCGCAAAATTCACTGTGGCATCCTCTACCCCTGAGTGTAGCATCGTTTCGATCGGGCAATCAAGCAGCACCTACGGCTTCAAAATCGACGCGCCCGTGGTCTTGCGGCTTTCGAGATCGATATGGGCCTTCGCCGCGTCCTTCAGCGCGTAGGCGTGGTTGATCGGCACGTGCAGCTTGCCGTTGATGACGGCGGCGAACAGCGTGTCGGCGCCTTCCAGCAGCTCCTTGCGCGTGCCGATATAGTCGTTGAGCTTCGGCCGGGTCGCGAACAGCGATCCGTGACTATTGAGGTCGGCGATCGAGAACGGCGGCACCGGGCCTGAGGCATTGCCGAATGAGACGAACATGCCGCGCGGCTTCAGGCACGACAGCGAGCCCGGGAAGGTCGCCTTGCCGACGCCGTCATAGACGACGTCGCAGCCTTCGTTGCGGCTGATCTGCTTCACGCGGGCAACAAAATCCTCCTCGTTATAGAGGATGACGTGGTCGCAGCCATTGGCCTCTGCAAGCTCCGCCTTCTCGCGCGAGCCGACCGTGCCGATGACATGCGCGCCGAGCGCCCTCGCCCATTGGCAGGCAAGCAAGCCGATACCACCGGCCGCGGCATGGATCAGCACGCGATGGTGCGGCTCGACCTTGAAGGTCTTGTGCAGAAGATACCAGACGGTGAGCCCCTTCAGCATCAGCACGGCGCCCTGCTCGTGGGTGATGTGGTCGGGCAGCTTGACCAGCTTCTCCCAGGGGATGTTGCGCTCGCCGGTATAGGCGCCGAGATTGTGGTAATAGGCGACGCGGTCGCCGGGATGGAAATTGGTGACGCCGGCCCCGACCGCAACCACCTCGCCCGAAGCCTCATTGCCGGCGATGAAGGGCAGCGCCGGCGCCTTGTAGAGGCCGGTGCGGTAATAGACGTCGATGAAGTTGAGACCCACCGCATGCTGGCGGATACGCACCTCGCCCGGCCCAGGCGCCGGCACGTCGACGCTCTCATAGACCAGGGCTTCGGGGCCTCCGACCTTGTGCACACGGATGGCTTTGGTCATCACCTGACCTCCCTTTCTCCAAGGCTTAAGCGAAAGACATCGCGCCCGCCTTGTCAACTCGACGCCCACGGGAACGACTAGGCCGACCGCTTGCTCGCCTTCTTGCGGTTGCGCTTGGCCAGCACGTTGAAGAATTCCACCGCCGCCGAGAACGCAATTGCGAAATAGATGTAGCCGCGCGGAATGTGGAATTTGAACCCGTCCGCAACCAGCGCGACGCCGATCAGCACCAGGAAGGCCAGCGCCAGCATCTTCGTGGTTGGATGCTCCGCGACGAAGCGCGACACCGGCCCGGACGAAATGTACATGATCAGGCAAGCGATCACGACGGCCGCGACCATGATCTCGATGTCCTGGGCCATGCCGATCGCAGTGATGATCGAGTCCAGCGAGAACACGATATCGATGATCACGATCTGGACGATCACCCAGAAGAATGCGCTGCCGGCAGACCTCTCGCCGGCCTGCCCGTCATCGGCTTCGACCTCGCCGTGAATCTCGTGCGTCGCCTTGGCGATCAGGAACAGGCCGCCGCCGATCAGGATGAGATCGCGCCAGGAGAAGTCGTAACCTGCAAACGAGAACACCGGCACGGTCAGGCCGATCAGCCACACCAGGAGGCTGAGCAGGATGATGCGGAACACCAGCGCCAGCGCCAGCCCGAGCTGGCGGGCGCGGTGCGCCTGCCGCTCCGGAATGCGCGAGACGATCACCGACAGGAAGATGACGTTGTCGATGCCGAGCACGATCTCGAGCGCCGTCAATGTCAGCAGCGCCGCCCAGGCTTCGGGGCTGGTCAGCAGGTGCATCACGCGAAGGATCTCGCCAAGCGGATGAAAGCATCGCTGAAGCTGATCCAGAGCGCGATGGCGCAGAGCGCGACGGTCACCCCGGTGCCGACGCGAAAATCCATCTGCAGCGTGTAGAGGCCGAGCACCGCCCAGATCGCGATCAGCGACATCGTCAGCCAGCGCAGCCGCACCACGCGGACCGGATGCAGCACGTGGAACGGCACGAAGGTCAGCACGACGAGCGCGGCCACCAGCAGCGTCGACCAGAGCGGCGGCCAATGCAGCAGGAACAGGTAGAACGCCGCCGCATTCCACAGCGCCGGGAAGCCGCGGAAATGATTGTCGTCGGCCTTCATGCGCAGATCGGCGAAATATAATGCGCTGGTGACGATGATGGCGATGCCGAGCAAGGGAGCTGCGATCGGCAGCAACAGCCCGCTCGCCACAATCGCATAGGCCGGCACGAACACATAGGTGACGAAGTCGACCACGAGATCGAGCACGTCGCCCGACCAGTTCGGCTGCACGTTCTTGACGTCGAGCCGGCGCGCGATCGGCCCGTCGATCGCGTCGATGATCAGCGCGACGCCGAGCCATTGAAACATCGCCGCCCAGTGCTCGCGCACGGCCTCCAGCATCGCCAAGAGCGCGACCGCCGCACCGAACGCGGTGAAGATGTGCACCGAGAAGGCCGCGGCGCGGATCGCCGGTCTCGGCTTGAGGGAATCCTGCTGCGTGTCCATGGCTTCTGCTATCAGAATGCGGCCGGTTTGCACATCCACCATTGCGGCGCACGATCGCATAATTCGTCATAAAATCAGACAAAATCAGCGGGCTTGAATTTGCCGCGCGCCGTGTCAAATGTCGTTCCATGACAGATGCATCGACACTCCATGACACGGCCGTGATCGGCGGCGGACCGGCGGGACTTGCGGCGGCCATCGCACTGGCGCAAGCGGGTGCACGGACCGCGCTGGTGGCGCGGCGCGTGCCCTACGCCGACAATCGCACCACCGCGCTGCTCGGTGCCTCCATCGACCTGCTGGGAATGCTCGACGTCTGGCCGCGCTGCAAGGACAAGGCGGCAGCGCTCGAGGTCATGCGTCTCGTCGACGACACCGGCCGGCTGTTCCGCGCGCCGGAGGTCCGCTTCTCCTGTCACGAAATCGGCCTCGATGCGTTTGGCTACAACATCGACAACCGCTCGCTGATGCTGGCGCTGGAAGCGCGCGCGGCTGAGCTGGCCAACCTCGTCCGCTTCGACGACGAGGCCGAAAGCGTCGTCATCGAAGCCGACGACCTCGCGGTGCGCACGGCCTCCGGACAGTTTCTCTCGGCCCGCCTGGTTGTCGGTGCCGACGGCCGGCACTCGCTGTGCCGCAAGGCCGCAGGCATCGCCGTGACGCGGCGCGAGCTGAACCAGACGGCGCTGACCTTCAACGTCGGCCATGCCCGGCCGCATCGCAATGTCTCGACCGAGTTCCACACGCCGCACGGGCCTTGCGTGTTCGTGCCCCTGCCCGGCAACCGCTCCAGCGTCGTCTGGGTCTCGGCGCCTGCGGAGGCCGAACGGCTCCGCGGCTTGAGCGACGAGGAGCTGTCCGTTGCGGTCGAGAAGCAGTCGCATTCGATTCTGGGGCGCATGACGGTCGAGCCCGGCCGTAACCTGTTCCCGCTCGCGATCGAACGTCCAAAATCCTTCGGCCGCGACCGCATCGCGCTGATCGGCGAAGCCGCCCATGTCGTTCCGCCGATCGGCGCCCAGGGCCTCAATCTCGGCCTGCGCGATGCCGCCGACATGGCCCGGCTCGCGGGCGAAGCCATCGCCTCGAGGCAGGATCCCGGCACCGACGAGGTGCTGAATCGCTACGACCGCGCACGGCGGCCGGACATTTTGAGCCGCACCTTCGCGATCGACATGGCCAACCGCTCACTGCTCAACGACTTCCTGCCGCTCCAGCCGGTCCGCGCCGTCGGCATGCACCTGCTCGGCGCCATCGGCCCGCTCCGTCGCTTTGCGATGCGCGAAGGCCTGACGCCGACCTGGCGCAGGTAGTCACGAAGTAAATGCCAGCCGGAGCGCTCGAACACCTCTCCCATAGGGAGAGGTCGGATCGTATCGAAGATGCGATCCGGGTGAGGGGCTTACGGTCTCGCGAATAGCTACAGTCCCCTCACCCGGATTGCTGCGCAATCCCACCTCTCCCCGTCGGGGAGAGGTGGACATCGAGCCCTCACGGAAACGCCAGCCTTCCCGTCTGGATCGCCCACATCACGCTGGTCAGCGTGACCACGGACGCGAACGTTCCCAGCAGCACCGCCACGGAAGCGGATTCGATCCAGGCATCGTTCTGCCGAGCGATCACGAACACGTTCAGCGCGGGTGGCAGCGAGGCCATCAGCACGGCGGTGGCGGCCCAGGGCTGCGCGAACGGGCCGAACGCCAGCATCAAGGCGAACGCCGTGAGCGGATGGATCAGCAGCTTGACCGCGATCACGCCCGGCACCTCCCACGGCACCCGATCGAACGGGCGGAGCGCCACGGTCACGCCGAGCACGAACAGCGCGGTAGGCGCGGCTGCGTTCTGGAGGAAGGTGATCGTGCGGTCGAGCGCGACCGGCAGCTCGATATGAAGCGCTGCGACCGCCGCGCCAAAGCAGGCCGACATGATCAGCGGATTGAGCACGATCTGCTTCAGCACGACGCCAAAGGCGTGGATGAGCGAGGGATGATCGCGGTCGGAGAGCTCGATCAGGAGTGGTACGATCGTGAACAGGAAGATGCTGTCACAGCAGAAGATCAGCGCCGTCGGCGCCGCCGCCTTCGACCCCAGCACCGCGAGCGCCAGACCCGGCCCCATATAGCCGATATTGCCGTAGCCGCCGGAGAGGCCCGCGAGCGTCGCTTCGCGCAAGGTCAGCCCGCCGAGCAGCTTGCCGACGACCAGCGCCAGCGTGAACGCCGCGACCGTCGACAGCGTGGTCGCCACCAGGAACGGCGGATTATTCAATTCCGAAAACGGTGTCTTCGACATGATCGCGAACAGCAGCGCCGGCAGCGACACATAGAGCAGGAAGAAGTTCATCCAGGCGAGGCCCGATTCCGGGAGGGACTTGACCTTGCCGCACGCGAAACCAACGAAGATCAAGCCGAAATAAGGCAGCGCTAGATTGAGGATATCGACCATTGATGAAGTGTTTTCTGAAGTCTTGGGGGCTATCCGCCCCGGAAACGAAGGTTAATTCCAGATGTGGGCACTAGCATCGGCCACAATCCTGGTCTATCGACGGGGGATGATTAAAGCGCGGACCGCGAAATTCCAGATCGGACAGGTCGTTCGCCACCGGATCTTCTCGTTCCGGGGGGTGATCTTCGACATCGATCCGGAATTCAACAACACCGAGGAGTGGTGGCTGTCGATTCCCGAGGAGGTGCGGCCCCACAAGGACCAGCCGTTTTACCATCTGCTCGCGGAGAACGCGGAATCGGAATACGTCGCCTATGTCTCGGAGCAGAACCTGTTGCCGGACGATTCCGGCGAGCCGGTCCGGCATTCCCAGGTTGCCGAGATCTTCATCAAGGACAAGGCCGGCGGCTATCGCCCGCGCAATCCCTCGCTGAATTGAAATTCGCCGTCAGCAAGCGGCAACAAAAAAGGCGCTCGAACCGAGCGCCTTTTTCATGTTGAGATGTGATTACTTCTGACCAGCCGCAGATGCGCCGGGCGCGCCACCCTGCTGCTCGAGCTTCTTGCGCTGCTCTTCGGCCTTCTTCTGAAGCTCTTCCTGGAGCTTCTTCTGGGTTTCCTCGAACACCTTGGGATCGGTCGGCGGACCGTCATAGGCCTTCTGGAATTCGCCGGCGAGCGGCAGCGGCAGGGTCAGCGGCGCGCCGTTGGCATTGATCGCCTGGACAACGAGATTCTGGCCCTTCTTCATGTTGTTGATGAGCTCGGGCGTGGCCTCGTAGTCGGACATGCAGCCGTTCTGGAAGCAGATCACATAGGGTTGCTGTAGCGGCGGATTGTTGTCGACGATGATACGGGTGCCGTGCACCAGCTGCATGCCGAGCGGCAGCGTCACGCGCAGGATCTTCTTGGGCTCGCCTTCGGGCTCGATGATCACGGCCGCGATGACCGGCTGGCCCGATTCGATGCGGCCGTCTTTGCCGGTGAAGCAGACCTGCTTGGCGTTGGCGTCCTGGCCCTTGAGGCAGAACTTGGTCCAGGGGGCGTAGATCAGCTGGATCTGCTGGTCGGCGGGCTGAGCCGCGCCCTGCTGCGCCGGAGCGCCCTGGGCGGGAGCCTGCTGGGCCTGCGGAGACGCTGCGGGCGCCGGAGCCTTGGGAGCAGCCTTGGGAGCCGCTTTCGGGGCGGCCTTTGGCGCGGCGGGCGCGCCGGGGGCCGGCGCCGGGGTCTGGGCTTGGGCGGCAAACGGAACGGCCAACGCCGTCGCCGTCAACAGGGCGAGAAGTCGCCCGCGCGGCCGGACGGACGCGGCCAAGTAACAGAAATTCATTGCGGAAAACCCTTTCTGAACGGGAAGTGCCCGAACCGCTCCGAAGCACCGAACCTAGCCGCCTTGGGCGCGGCTCTCTCCCCGTCAATTGAGGCGGATAAGTGACGGGCTCGGCGCTCTTGCGCGATTGGGTGCCTTCTTAACGTGGCCGACGAAAAGATCAATGCCGACAACCGTCTTTGGCCGGCCTGGGGGCAACGCTCCATCAAAATCCCTGTGATAGGATTCAGGTCCGCGGGTCCCCGAATCACTGTGTGCCGATGTTCATGTTCCTGCGCCTTCTCGAGGGCTCCGGCGTCCGCCGCTGCGTCCTCGCCCTTGCTGTGGCCACCGGACTATCGGCAGGCGCCCGCGCCGAGGAGGCCCGTGCCATCGCCATGCACGGCAAGCCGGCGATGCCGGCCGATTTCACCCACATGCCCTACGCCAACCCCGATGCTCCCAAGGGCGGCCGTCTGACCTGGGGCATTCTCGGCACCTTCGACAGCCTCAACCCATTCATCGTGAAGGGATTGGCGGTGCAGCCGGTCCGCAGCTACGTCGTCGAGAGCCTGCTGGCGCGCGGCCAGGATGAGCCGTTCACGCTGTACGGCCTGCTCGCCAGGACGGTCGAAACCGATGACGAGCGAAGCTTCGTCACGTTCCGCCTCGATCCCCGCGCCCGCTTCTCCGACGGCAAGCAGGTAGCAGCCGAGGACGTGCTGTTTTCCTGGCAATTGCTGCGCGACCACGGCCGTCCCAATCACCGGCAGTACTACGCCAAAGTTGCCAAGGCCGAGGCGCCCGATCCCCTCACCGTCCGCTTCGACCTCACCGGCGCCAACGACCGTGAGCTGCCGCTGATCCTCGGCCTGATGCCGATTCTGCCGAAGCACGCGGTCGATGTCGCGACCTTCGAAGAGACGACGCTGACGGCGCCGGTCGGCTCCGGCCCCTATCGCGTGACCGCGGTGAAGCCGGGCGCCAGCGTGACGCTCACGCGCAATCCCGATTATTGGGGCCGCGACCTCGCCATCAATCGCGGGCTCTACAATTTTGACGAGATCAGGCTCGATTATTTTCGCGAGGCCAACGGTCAGTTCGAGGCCTTCAAGCGCGGCCTCTACGATTTCCGGGTCGAGAACGAGCCCTTGCGCTGGCACGACGGCTACGATTTTCCGGCCGCCAGAAGCGGCGAGGTGCTCCGCGACACCATCAAGCCCGGCGTGCCGCAGCCTTCCGAATTCCTGGTGTTCAACACGCGATGTCCGATCTTCGCCGACATCCGCGTGCGACAGGCCCTGACGCTGCTGTTCGATTTCGAGCTGGTCAACCGCAACTATTTCTTCGGCCTCTATTCGCGCGTTGCCGGCTATTTCGCCGGCTCGGAGCTGTCGGCCTATGGCCGCCCCGCGGATGCGCGCGAGCATGAGCTGCTGAAGCCCTTCGCCGCGCAGATTCCGCCCGACGTCATGGACGGCAGCTACCGCCTGCCGGTCACCGACGGCTCCGGGCGCGATCGCACCACGCTGCGCGCCGCGCTCAAGCTGCTGTCGGAAGCCGGCTACGATCTCGACGGAACCGTACTGCGCAATCGCGTGACCAAGGCGCCCTTCACCTTCGAGATCATGGTCACGACCCGCGACCAGGAGCGCATCGCGCTTGCGTTCCAGCGCGACCTCAAGCGCGCCGGCATCGAGCCGAGCGTTCGCTCGGTCGATCCCGTGCAGTTCGACCAGCGCCGGCTCGCTTACGAGTTCGACATGATCCAGAACCGCTGGGACCAATCGCTGTCGCCCGGCAACGAGCAGTATTTCTATTGGGGCAGCGCCGCCGCCGACAATCCCGGCACTCGCAATTACATGGGCGCCAGGGATCCCGCGGTCGATGCCATGATCGCTGCCCTGCTCGAAGCCCGTGAACGTACGGATTTCGTCTCGGCGGTGCGCGCGCTCGACCGCGCCCTGATCGCGGGCTTCTATACAATCCCGCTGTTTAACGTATCGGAGCAATGGATCGCGCGCTGGAATCGGATAGAACGGCCCAAGGCGACCTCGCTCTCGGGCTATTTGCCGGAGACCTGGTGGTCGAAGGGGCAGCCGCAAGCTCATCAAGCAAAGTGACGCCGTGAACCAGCCAGCAATATCGCCGACGCTCGACACGCTGTTTCAGCGCACGCTGATGCGGCAGCCGCACGCAACCGCTTTGCTCGATCCTCTCAACAAGGCGCGCGTCACCGGACATCAGCCGCGGCGGATGAGCTATGCCGAGGCCGACACGGCCATCGAGGCACTGTCGGCGCATTTCGTAGAATCGGGACTGCCGGCCAATTCCGTCATCGCGATCCAGTTGCCCAACACGGTCGAGTTCGTGCTCACCGTGCTCGCCGCCCATCGTGCCGGCCTCGTCGTCGCCGTGCTGCCGCTGCTGTGGCGGCACGCGGAACTGACTGCGGCGCTCAACCGCACTGCGGCGCGCGCCATCGTTACCATGAGCACGGTCGACGGCGTCGGCTATGCCGACCTCGCGATGCACGCCGCCGCCGAGGCGTTCTCGATCCGTCATGTCTACGGATTCGGAGGCAATCTGCCCGAAGGCATGGCTTCGCTAGATGACGTTCTGGCCCGCCCGCCCGGCACCACGCGCGCCGTGATCCAGGACGGCCGCAAGGCGGCGATGATCTCGTTCGACGTCACCGCCGAAGGCTTTCGGCCGGTGCCGCGGCCGCATTTCAGCCTGATCGCCGGTGGCCTCGCGATGTCACTCGAAGCCGACATCAAGCAAGGCGCAACCGTAATGGCGGCATTCACGCCGATGTCGTTTGCGGGCCTCGCCTCCTCCCTCGCGGTGTGGCTGCTCTCGGGCGGCACGCTGGCGCTGCATCATCCCTTCGACAACGAGGTGCTGGAGCAGCAGATCAACGAGCATGAATGCGAGGTGCTGATCGCGCCGGCCCAGCTCGCGCTGCGGCTCGGCGATGCCGACCTCGCGGCGCGGATGCCGAGCTTGCGCAACGTCATCGGACTGTGGCGCGCGCCGGAGCAGGTCGCGGCGAGCGATGCCTGGATCGCGCCGCATGCGCCGCTAACCGACGTCTATCTGTTCGGCGAAGCCGGACTGTTCGGCGCCCGCCGCGGCGAGGACGGCATGCCCGTGCCGGTCATGCCCGGGCCGCACGGCGCCCCGCGCGAGCAGTCAGGCTCCTCCATCGCGGGCGAGATCCTGCTGACACCGAAGGGCACGCTTGGCCTGCGCGGCGCGATGGTGCCGATCGCGGCCTATGCCCCGCCACAGCCGGTCGGCGAGACGCTGACGGCGCAGCCGCCGCGCGACTATGTCGACACCGGCTATGCCGCCCGGCTCGACCGTGCCACCGGCGCGATCTGCATCACCGCGCCGCCCTCCGGCATCATGGCCGTCGGCGGCTACCGTTTCCTCTCCAACGACCTCCAGGAATGGGCGCGCCGGCTCGGCCAGGGCGCTCTGCTCACCGCGCTGCCCGACCGCCTTTCCGGCCACCGGCTCGCAGGAAGGGCCCAGGACAATGCGCGCGCCCGCGAGGCACTCAGCGAACTTGGGCTTAACCCCCTGATGGTCGAGGCTTTTCGCGACCGCTCCGGGCCTGCTTGAGCACAGTTTCGCCGGTGCCATTGACGCAGCATTAAGGCGACCGGACTAGATTGCGCGGCATCTGTTGCGCGATCTTGAGTCTCTTGATGTCCCAGGCGGGCCCGATCCTGTTTGTGTCCGATGCCCAGCGCCCGGCCTTCGTGGCGGCGCTGGACGAGGCCCGGCTCTTTCCCGTGGTCGACAGCGATTGGGCCAGCGCGGCGCGCGCGGTCGAAGCGGTGCAGCCGGCCGCGGTCCTCGCTGCGATGCATGCCGGACACGAACCGCATCTGGCGCTCCTTGCAAGGAAGATCGCCGATCAATCGCCTTACGTTCCCTTCGTGGCCCTGGATGCGGCGGGCATGCTGCCGCACAACGCCCTGCCCTTCTCCTCGCGCGGCAGCAATCCCGACCGCCTGATCGCGCGGCTCCGTGCCGCACTACGCGTGCGCACACTGCATGCAACGGTGCTGCGCCGGCTGCCGGAAGCGAAGGTCGCGCTGCCGGAGGGCGATCCCGCACGCGACGCCACCGTGCTGCTGATCGGTCGCGGCGCGGCCTATCCCGCGCTCTCCGTCGCGCTGGGTGAGCGCGTCGGCGTGGTCGGCGCGCTCTCGATCGAGGCCGCTGCCAAGCACCTCAACACCCGCGATCTCGACGGCGTCGTGCTCGCCGAAGGTTTTACCGCGCGCGTGACCGATGCCTTCCTCACGGTGCTCGCGGAGGACACCCGCTTCCGCAGCCTGCCCGTGGTCGTCACCGCGCATCAGCTGACGCAAACTTACGACCTGCCCAATCTCGAGCTGATCCAGGGCGAGCCGGCCACGGTCGCGGCCAACGCGCTGCCGCTGATCCGCCAGCACGCGATGGAAGCGCAGCTGAGCCGCACGCTGCGCTCAATCGATGCCGGCGGCTGGCTCGATCCACGCAGCGGCCTGCTCACGGTGGAAGCCTTCGCCCGCGATTTCGCCAAGGCGGTCGAGCAGACGCTCGCTCGCGGCGGCGGCCTCTCGGTCGCCCGCTTCGCCTTCGAGCCCGGCAATTCCCGCGCCCAGCTCGATGCCGCGCGCATCCTCAGCCGCCTGATGCGGCAGATGGATTTTGGCGCAGCGCAGAAGGACGGCTCCGTCATCGTCGTGTTCGCGGAGACCGACTTCCGCACCGCTCACATGATCGCCCGCCGCCTGTCCGCGGTGATGCGGCACACGTCCAATGGCAAGCACGAGATGCGCAGCGATCCCGTAGTCAGCGTGGATTCGCTGTCGCCGTCGGATACGGCAAGGTCGCTGCTGGCCCGGCTCTCCGCCGACGCGTCGCGGGCGGCGTCGTAACTGCTATCGTAGGGTGGGCAAAGGCGCTCTTGCGCCGTGCCCATCATCTTCTCTAACGACGACTGTGGTGGGCACGCTTCGCCCAACATACGAGATCTCGCTCCGTCCCTACGCCGCCTTCTTGCTCTCGGCGAGCTGCGCCAGCTGCCGCATGATCTCCGTGGTGCCGGCGAGACGCTCTTCCGGCGTCTCCCAATCCTGCAGGAACACCACCTTCATATCGGGCCGTACCTTGGCGGCCTGGCCGTGGCTGCGGATGAAGGTGACGAGGCGATCGGGATAGGCGAAGGAATTGTCGCGGAAGACGATGACGGCGCCCTTCGGGCCGGCGTCGATCTTCTCGACATTGGCGCGTCGGCAGAACGCCTTGATGGCGGCGACCTTGAACAGATAGCGCACCTCGTCCGGCAGCACGCCGAAGCGGTCGCGCATCTCGGCGCCAAAATTCTCGATCTCCTCCTCGGTGTCGAGATCGGCAAGACGGCGGTACAGCGACAGCCGCACCGAGAGATCGCCGACGTAGTCCTCCGGAATGAGCACGGGCATGCCGATAGTGATCTGCGGCGACCAGCGGTCGGCGGCGGGCTCGGAAACGCCGGCCTTGAGATTGACGATCGCCTCCTCCAGCATCGATTGATAAAGCTCGAAGCCGACCTCCTTGATGTGGCCGGACTGCTCTTCGCCGAGCAGGTTGCCGGCGCCGCGGATGTCGAGGTCGTGGGAGGCGAGCTGGAAGCCCGCGCCCAGCGTTTCCAGCGATTGCAGCACGGTGAGCCGGCGCTCGGCCTGCGCGGTGATCTTCTGCTGCGCCGGCAGCGTGAACAGCGCGTAGGCGCGCAGCTTGGAACGGCCGACGCGGCCGCGGAGCTGGTAGAGCTGTGCGAGGCCGAACATGTCGGCGCGGTGCACGATGAGCGTGTTGGCGTTGGGGATGTCGAGGCCGGATTCCACGATGGTGGTCGACAAGAGAATGTCGAACTTGCCGTCGTAGAACGCGGTCATGATGTCCTCGATCACGGCCGGCGGCATCTGGCCGTGCGCGACCGCGACCTTCATCTCCGGCACGTTCTTGTCGAGGAAATCCTTGACCTCGGCGAGATCGTCGATGCGCGGCACCACATAGAACGCCTGGCCGCCGCGATAGCGCTCGCGCAAGAGCGCCTCGCGGATCATCAGCGGATCATGCGGCGCGACGAAGGTGCGCACTGCGAGGCGATCGACCGGCGGCGAGGCGATGATCGAGAGTTCGCGCACACCGGTCAGCGCCAGCTGCAGCGTGCGCGGGATCGGCGTCGCCGACAGCGTCAGCACGTGCACCTCGGCGCGCAGCGCCTTCAGCCGCTCCTTGTGGCTGACACCAAAATGCTGCTCCTCGTCGACGATGAGGAGGCCAAGGT
Organism: Bradyrhizobium sp. LMG 9283; assembly: GCF_045571415.1. Taxonomy (NCBI): domain Bacteria; kingdom Pseudomonadati; phylum Pseudomonadota; class Alphaproteobacteria; order Hyphomicrobiales; family Nitrobacteraceae; genus Bradyrhizobium; species Bradyrhizobium sp. LMG 9283. The sequence goes on along the minus strand of NZ_CP120691.1, from coordinate 4,493,514 downwards.
CGCGGAATTTGATCGTCTTGCCGAGCAGTGCATGGGTGCCAACGACGATGTCGACGGAGCCGTCGGCAATGCCCTTCTTGACCTCGTTGAGCTGTTTTGTGGGGATCAGACGTGAGGCCTGCGCGACGTTCACCGGGAAGCCCTTGAAGCGCTCGCTGAACGTCCGGTAGTGCTGGCGCGCGAGCAGCGTGGTCGGCACCACGACCGCCACCTGCTTGCCGTCGAGTGCGACGGCAAAGGCAGCACGCAGCGCGACCTCCGTCTTGCCGAAGCCGACGTCGCCGCAGATCAGGCGATCCATCGGGCGGCCTTTTTCGAGATCCTTCAGCGTGGACTCGATGGCCCCTAACTGGTCCTCGGTCTCGTCGTAGGGGAAGCGCGCGCAGAACTCGTCATAGAGGCCCTGCTGCACCGGCAATTTCGGCGCCTCGTGCAGCATGCGCTCGGCAGCGATCTTGATCAGCTCGCCCGCGATCTCACGGATGCGATTCTTGAGTTTTGCCTTGCGGGTCTGCCAGCCAGAGCCACCCAGACGATCGAGCTCGACCGTGGTCTGGTCCGAGCCGTAGCGGGACAAGAGCTCGATGTTCTCGACCGGAAGGAACAGTTTGGTCTCGGCGGCATAATGCAGTTCGAGGCAGTCATGCGGCGCACCGGCAACGTCCAGGGTCTGCAGGCCGATGAAGCGGCCGATGCCGTGCTCGACATGGACGACGATGTCGCCGGCGGCAAGGCTCGTCACCTCCGAGATGAAATTGTCGAGCTTGCGGCTCACCTTGCGCGGCCGCACCAGGCGGTCGCCCAAAATGTCCTGCTCGCTGATGAGCGCGATCTCGTCGGTCTCGAAACCGCTCTCGAGGCCGAGCACGGCGAGCATGGTCTCGTTGCGCGGCGTCGCCTGCACCGTCCGCCAACTGTTGACGCTGGTGGTATGGGCCAGCTTGTGGTCGCGCAGCATCGAATTCATGCGGTCGCGCGAGCCTTCGGTCCAGAGCGCGATCACGACCTTCTTGCGCTGCGCCTGCAGCGCCATGACGTGGCTGACCACGGACTCGAACACGTTGACCGTGGTGTCGTTGCGCTCCGGCGCAAAGTCGCGGCCCTTGCGAGCGCCGGCGTCGACGACGCTGGTGCCGTCGGTGGGAACGGAAAATGGCGTCAGCCGCGCCAGCGGGATCTCGCCAAGGCGCTTGGTCCATTCCTCGTCAGTCAGGTACAGCCGATCAGGCGGCAGCGGCTTATAGATCGCGCCGCCGCCGGGATGCTCCATCGCCTCGCGGCGGGCCTGGTAATAGTCGAGGATCTGCTTGAACCGCTCGCGCACGGCGTCCTCGGCCTGCGGCTCGATCGCAACAGTCGCGCCTTGCAGATAATCGAACAGCGTGTCCATCCGGTCCTGGAACAGCGGCAGCCAGTGCTCCATGCCGGGATGGCGGCGGCCTTCGCTGACGGCCTCGTACAGTGCATCGTCGCGCTCGGGCGCGCCGAACTCGGCGACATAGCCCATGCGGAAACGGCGGATGGTATCGGTGACGAGCTGGAACTCGGAGACCGGCACGAGGTCGAGCGAGCGCATGTCGAGCAGCGTGCGCTGGGTCTCGGCATCGAAGGAGCGGATCGATTCCAGGCTGTCGCCGAAGAAGTCGAAACGCACCGGCTGCTCGAGGCCGGCTGGAAACAGGTCCAGAATGCCGCCGCGCACCGCGTATTCGCCGGGCTCGCGCACGGTGGAGGAGCGGTTGTAGCCGTTGTGCTCCAGCCAGGCGACGACGGTGTCCATCGGCACGACATTGCCCGGCGCGACCGACAGCGCCTGCGCGGCGACGAGCTCCCGCGCGGGCACGCGCTGGACCACGGCGTTCACCGTGGTCAGCACGATCAGCGGCTTGTCGCTGCCGGTGAGCGAAGCCAGCCTCGCCAGCGTTGTCAGCCGTTGGGCCAAAATGCCCCCATGCGGCGAGACGCGGTCATAGGGCTGGCAGTCCCAGGCCGGAAAGGTCAGCACCGGCAGATCGGGCGCAAAGAATTGCAGCGCGCGTTCGAGCTGCTGCATGCGCCCGCCGTCGCGGCAGACCACTGCGAGGCTGACCGCCGGTTTCTTCGGCCGCGCCGCGATCGCGCGGGCGAGATCGGAGACAACGAGGCCTTCCGCGCCTTCTGCGACATTGGCAAACGTGAGCGCGCGGCCGGGCGCGAGCAGCTCGGCCGGAGATTTCATGCCCTGCTTCATGCGTTGCCGTCCGCGATCGGATAGACCTTGATGCGGGCGAACAGCGCGCCGGTGACGTCGGCCGGCAGCATCTTGTCGCCGGTGATGGCGGCATAGAGATCGGGATCGTTGACCTCGAGCAGGCGCTCGAGCTCGCCGAGCTCGGCGTCGGACAGATTACCGATCTCGGCATCGGCGAAGCGGCCGAGGATCAGGTCCATCTCGCGCGTGCCGCGATGCCAGCAGCGGAACAAAAGCCGCTTGCGGCGGTCATCAAGGCCGCTGCTCGATCGTGTCGTTCCCGTCATGTCTCAATCCAGTCAAACGCAGAAAGCCCGGACGTGCCGGGCGGGGGTGATATAGCCACTCGGGGGGATCGTGTCAGCCCTCGATTTGGCTCCTGATTTGTTTTGGCCCGCTGCCAGCGCAGGGCACGAAAAAAGACGTGGATGCCCGGCATAAAGCCGGGCATGACGGGCCGAAACGATCCTAGATTCGTCTGATGCGCCCCAGCCTGCTCAATCCGCTGTTTGCTCCCGTGACCAGCCTGCCCGGCGTCGGTCCGAAGCAGGACAAGCTGCTGCAGTACCTGCTCAGCCGGAGCGAGACGCCTCGGCTGGTCGATCTGCTCTTGCACCTGCCGAGCCAGGTGATCGACCGCCGTGCCCGGCCAAAGATCCGCGACGCGGCCGTCGGAACCACGGTGACGCTGGAGGTCACCATCGATCGCCATCGCCCGCCTCCACCGCGCAACGCGCGCGCGCCTTATCTGGTGTACGCCAGCGACGACACCGGCGATGTCGTTCTGACCTTCTTCCGCGCCAAGCCCGGCTATGTCGAGAAGCTGCTGCCGGTTGGCGAGAAGCGCTACGTCTCCGGCACGCTGCAGATGTATGACGGCATTCCGCAGATCGTGCATCCTGATCGCGTGCTCGACGAGGAGGCGATCTCAAAACTCTCCGGCATCGATCCGGTCTATCCGCTAACCGAAGGGCTCGCGCTCGGCTCGCTCCGCCGCGCGATCGCGCAGGCGCTGCAGAAGCTCCCCGCTCTGCCGGAATGGATCAGTCCCGAGGTGCTGCGCCGTTGCAATTTTCCCCCGGTCGCGAAGGCGCTCACGCGTGTGCACCAGCCGGTCGAGCTCACGGACATTTTGCCCGATCATCCGTTCTGGTCGCGCCTTGCCTTCGACGAGCTGCTGGCCGGTCAACTCGCGCTCGCGCTGATCCGCGCACAGCTGCGCCGGCCGGCCGGCGTCCGCAATGCCGGCGACGGCCACCTGCGCAACAAGATCATCGACGCCCTGCCCTATGCACTGACGCCGTCCCAGCGTGGCGCGGCGGCCGCTATCGCGGAGGATCTGAAGCAGCCGGTCCGCATGCTGCGCCTGCTCCAGGGCGACGTCGGCTCGGGCAAAACGGTCGTAGCGCTGCTCGCTGCCGCCGCGGTCGCCGAAGTCGGCAAGCAGGCCGCGCTGATGGCGCCGACGGAGATTTTGGCGCGCCAGCACATCAAGACCATCGCTCCGCTCGCCGAGCGCGCCGGCATGCGCGTCGCGATCCTCACCGGCCGCGAAAAGGGCAAGGAGCGCCGCGAGCTCATCACTCAGCTCGCCGAGGGCGAGATCGATCTCCTCGTCGGCACCCATGCGCTGATCCAGAATGACGTCATCTTCCATGATCTCGCGCTTGCCATCGTCGACGAGCAGCACCGGTTTGGCGTGCGCGAGCGCCTCGCGCTCACGTCCAAGGGCGAGGCCGTCGACGTGCTGGTGCTGAGCGCGACGCCGATCCCGCGCACGCTGGTGCTGACCTATTTCGGCGACATGGACATCTCCGAGCTCCGCGAAAAGCCCGCCGGCCGCCAGCCGATCGATACCCGCGCGGTGCCGATGAGCCGCATCAGCGAGGTCATGGAGGGTGTCGGCCGCGCGCTGCAATCGGGTAAGCTGGTCTACTGGATCTGCCCACTGGTCGACGAATCCGAGGCCGAAGGCACCGAGCACCTGACCAATGCAACCAAACGGTTCGAGAGCCTGCAAAAGCGCTTCGGCGAACGTGTCGGCCTCGTCCACGGCCAGATGAAAGGCACGGAAAAGGACCGAGTGATGGGCCAGTTCGCCACCCACGAGATCGGGCTCCTGGTCGCGACCACCGTGGTCGAGGTCGGCGTCGACGTCCCGGCTGCCACCATCATGGTGATCGAGAATGCCGAACGTTTTGGCCTCGCCCAGCTGCACCAGCTGCGCGGCCGCATTGGACGCGGCTCGGAAGCCTCGACCTGCATCCTGCTCTATGGCGAGCCGCTCGGGGAGATGTCGAAGGCACGGCTGAAGGTGATCCGCGAGACTACCGACGGCTTCCGCATCGCCGAGGAGGACCTGAAGCTGCGCGGCGAAGGCGATGTGCTGGGCGTGCGCCAGAGCGGCCTGCCCGGCTACCGCATCGCGCGCCCGGAGGTGCACGGCCAGCTCATCGCCCAGGCCCGCGACGAGGCGCTGCGCATCCTGAAGGACAATCCGAAGCTCAAGGGCGAGCACGGCGAAGCGTTGCGGTGCCTGCTCTATCTGTACGAACGGGACGAAGCGATCCCGTTGATCGGTGCGGGCTGAAGGGCTCTCGTGCGCCCGGGGCAAGGACAATGCAATTGCCCCAATGAAGGATACGATTTCCCTTGCTTCATTGCGAGCTGGCTCACATTCAGGGACGGACACTCGTGCTAAAGAGTATATTGGAACTGTCCCCCACATCCCTGCTGGAGGTAGATCATGCAGTTCATCTCCACCGAATGGCAGTCCACTTCGACGGCTCCCTCAGACGGGGATCTCGAAATCTGCGCGCTGGACTTCGATGGTATCGTCCACTCGCTCCCCTTTCCCTGTCACAAGGATGGATCCAAGTTGGTCGATCAATCGGGCAAAACGCACGCCGACATTCAGCCGACCCATTGGCGCATATGGGCTCATCCACGCTGATCCGTCGCCGGCGCAATGCCTCCGGGAAAGCGATGCTCGGCAAGTTGGTACATTCCCGTCATTGCCTGCGCACGCACGGAACTCTTGCTGCAGCCTGATCCTGGGGCATGACCCCCGGCCGCGGAACGGAACGCACAATCGGCCCGTTAATTGCTCAGGGGCGGCGCAGACAGGAAGGAGCAGACCATGAGGGCTCCCACCACCATCGCCGCGCTCGCAATTTTACTCGGCGCGCCCGCAGTATCGCTCGCGCAACCGGGTGGGCAAGGTGCGGTTGAATTGAGCGACGGCACAACGATATCGCAACATCCATCGCTGCCGAAACTCAGCCTCACCAACACGCAGCGCGAGCAGATCCGCAAGACCGTGCTGACCGAGCATAACGAGATCCAGTTCCGGCTGAAGACCACCCAACCTGCCAGGGACTTTACCCCTGCCGTTGGCGCAACACTTCCAAAAGGCGTCAATGCTCAAGGACTACCCGCGCAGGTGCTCGCGCAATTGCCGGAGCTGCGCGATTACATGTACGTCAAGATGAAGGATCAGGTGCTGATCGTGGACGGCATGACCAACAAGATCGTCGATATGTTCTCGGAGACGCAACCACTGTCTTAGCCCAAGGTCTTGGCGCAAGACATTCGACAGATCGGGCAATGCGGGTAGACTCTAGTCCTTCTTCGGGACATTCGCCGCGAACGCCTTCATCAGCGCGGCATCCATCGCCTTCCCCTTGGCATCCTCGGCGAGATGCTCGAACCACTTCGCAAAGCCTTCATAGATCTGGCTGGCCGGATGATCCGGGCCCAAGAATCCCGAAATCTCCCGCATCTCGGCGACCCAGCGATACGCCTTCGGGATCATGTCCGGCAGCGCCACTTCGAGGCGCGCCAGAATTGCAGGCTGGCTGAGCGCGAGCTCGTCGCGCAGCGCATCGGCCGCGCCGGCCTTGGTTGCCGCGATCACCATGGCCGAGCCGATGCCGGCGAGGCCCTTGACGATGCCGGCATAGGACATCTTGAGTGCAGAGGCCGCGCCGACCGGGCCTTCGACGATCCGCACGTCGAGGCCGAGGTCCTTCAGCACGGCGACGTCCTTGGCGTCCTCACCGGACATGTAGAACGCCGGGCTCTTGCCGCCTGGCTGCGGAGGAAATCCGATGATGCCGGCATCGACGAAGGGCGCCTGGGCCGAGCCGATGATCTCCTCGATCCGCTGCACGGTATCGACGTTGACCGCGTTGCAGTCGACCACGATCGGCTTCTTCGCGCGCCGGACGATCAGCGACGCAAGGCGTTCGGCCAGCGCGACGGATTCGCCCGGCGGCACGATCGAGAGGATGATGTCGGCGTCCGCAATCTCATCGTCCTCGGCGCCGATCATGCCGGCGTCTGCCGCCCGTTTCAGCGTCGCCTCGCTCCGGCCCTTCAGCGACGTCAGCACGCGTGCGCCGTTTTCGCTGAGCAGGCGGGCCACGGCGCTGCCCATGGCACCGGGAGCGAGGATCGCAATGGTTTTGGACATCGTGCACTCCAGGTCGACTTCCGAGCCGCACGCTCGGTTCAACCCGAGAATAGCAGAGGACGAATGCGCCCGCGTGATCGCGGTCATCCCGCGACGGAATGGCCCTACTCCGCCTTCGCAGGCTCGGGTTGGAGCTTGGAGGCATTGGCAATACGCGCGGCGTTCGCCACGCCGGCAAGCGCCGCCGCCTTCTTCGGATCGGGTGCCGAGCCCGGCTGCACCACGCCAGCCGACATGATCAGCGTCGCGGCATCCTCGGCGCTGAGGTCGACCTCGATGATCTTGCTCTTCGGGACATAGAAGAAGAAGCCGGTCGTCGGGTTCGGCGAGCACGGCAGGAACACCGAGACGTGCTCCTCCTGCCCCGGCAGGTTGCGTGCGATGTCCTCGTTCGGCGATTGCGAGATCAGCACGATTGACCACATGCCCGGTGAGGGAAATTCGACGAGGCCGACTTTGCGGAAGCTCGAGCCCTTGCCCGAGAACAGCGTCTCGAACACCTGCTTCAGGCCGCGATAAATGGCGCGCACCGCCGGGATCCGGCCCAGGAAGGTCTCGCCGACATCCACCAGCGTGCGGCCGATCAAATTGGCCGCGAGGAAGCCGACCAGCGTCAGCGTGAAGAATGCGACAATCAGTCCCCAACCGGGGACGCCATAGGGCAGATAGGTTTCCGGCCGATAGGCCAGCGGCACGAACGGCCGCACCACGCCGTCGACCCAGGTGACGAACCACCAGACCAGATAGAGGGTGATCGCAATCGGCCCCGTCACCACGAGCCCGGTGAGAAAATAGTTGCGGAAGCGGCCCATCAGGCCGGTATGCGGTTCCGGAACGGGATCAAGGGGCGCAGGCGCGTCGTCGCGGGGGGTCATTCGGGTTCCAGGTCGGTCGCTTCAAACAAGCTAGGGTCTTCTAGCAGGTTTTGGAAGACTGCGACTGACCGATATCCCGGCTGCCTACTCCACGGTCACTGATTTCGCGAGGTTGCGCGGCTGGTCGACATCGGTCCCCATCACGACAGCCGTGTGATAGGCGAGCAGCTGCACCGGGACGGCATAGACCATCGGCGTGAAGGCCGCCGCCATGTCGGGCATGACGATGGTGACGAGAGACTCGATCGTCGCCTCCTCCGCACCCTTGGCATCGGTCATGAGGATGATGTTGCCGCCGCGGGCGGCGACCTCCTGCATGTTGGAGACGGTCTTCTCGAATACGCGGTCATGGGGCGCGATGACGACGACCGGCATGGTCTCGTCGATCAGCGCGATCGGCCCGTGCTTGAGCTCGCCGGCGGCATAGCCTTCGGCGTGAATGTAGGAGATCTCCTTCAGCTTCAGCGCACCTTCGAGCGCCAGCGGGAAGCTGGTGCCGCGACCGAGATAGAGCACGTCGCGCGACTTCGCGATCTCGCGCGAGAGTTTCTCGATCTGCAGCTCGGTGGTGAGCGCGTCTGCCATCAAGCGCGGGACCTCGACGAGGCCATGGACCAGCTTGGTCTCGTCCTCGTCGGACAATTCGCCACGGGCCTTGCCGGCCGCGATCGCCAGGTTTGCCAGCACCATGAGCTGACAGGTGAAGGCTTTGGTCGAGGCGACGCCGATCTCGGGGCCGGCGAGCGTCTGCAGCACGGTCTCGCTCTCGCGCGCGATCGTCGAGGTCGGCACGTTGACGACGGCGATCGTGTGCACCCCCTCGGCCTTGGCATAGCGCAGCGCGGCCAGGGTGTCGGCGGTCTCGCCCGATTGCGAGATGAAGATGGCGAGGTCGCCCTTGCGCAAGGGCGCCTCGCGGTAGCGGAATTCGGAGGCGACGTCGACCTCGACCGGCACACGCGCGAAGCGCTCGAACCAGTATTTTGCGACGAAGCCGGCATAGCTCGCGGTGCCACACGCCGTGATGTTGATGCGCTGGATGTTCTTGAAGTCGAACGGCAGCTTGACCGGCAACGCGACGCGCTCGGTCGCCATGTCGACGTAGCGCGCCAGCGTGTGGCCGACCACTTCCGGCTGCTCGTGGATCTCCTTCGCCATGAAGTGGCGGTAATTGGCTTTGTCGACCAGCGAGGTCGAGGCGGCGTGCTTGATCTTGTCGCGCTGGACGGCGTAGCCGTCCTTGTCGAAGATCGTCGCGCTGTTGCGGGTCAGCACGACCCAGTCGCCGTCCTCGAGATAGCTGATCGTATCGGTGAACGGGCCGAGCGCGATGGCATCGGACCCGAGATACATCTCGCCGTCGCCGTAACCAATCGCCAGCGGCGGTCCGTTGCGGGCACCGATCATGAGGTCATTGTCGCCGGCGAAGATGAAGCCGAGCGCAAAGGCGCCGCGCAGGCGCGCCAGCGTCAGCTTGACGGCTTCGACCGGTTTGTTGCCGCGCGCGAGCAGATCGTCGACCAGGTGCACCACGATCTCGGTGTCGGTCTCGGTGTGGAACACCGTGCCCTTCGTCTCGAGCTCCTCGCGCAGCTCGCGGAAATTCTCGATGATGCCGTTGTGAACGACGGCGACGCGCTCGGTCGCGTGCGGATGGGCGTTGTTGACGGTTGGTTTGCCGTGGGTGGCCCAGCGGGTGTGACCGATGCCGGTCGTACCCTTGAGCGGCTCCGTCTCGAGCCGCTTCTCCAGATTCTTCAGCTTGCCCTCGGCGCGGCGGCGCTCCAGCTGCTTGCCTTCGAGCGTGGCAACGCCTGCGGAATCATAGCCGCGATATTCGAGACGTTTGAGCGAATCCACCAATTGCTCTGCAACCGGCTCGCGCCCGAGAATTCCGACAATCCCGCACATGCGGCTCACTATCCCCCAAATCGCCGAAAAATCGCCTAAACCGATTCCCTCGGTTTTTAGCGAAGTTCCCAAGGAACCAGAAACTCAATAATTATTGCTGATTGAGACAGCACGGGGTCACGACCTTGAACTTCGCCTGCGTCGAATTGGCCGGCCTTTAACCCCGCGCATTAACTTGTTGTCAATAAGTTTGACCAACGATTCCGGTCAGGAGAACGAGGCCATGAACGGCTCATCCGACCGCAAAGGTTTGTCGTCGATGTATCTGCGCGCCAGCGAGACCACGGGCACGCACCTTGCGCATTGGCCGCCGCCCCTGCGCGGCAAGGAGAACAAGCCGGTCTTCGTCAAGCATGTCCAGGGCGAACCGGCCAAGCGCGCCAAGCCGCGCGGCTGGCGCCTGACCCGCGCCGTCTTCTCCGAATTCGCCGACGACGAATAGCGGCGCTTATTTTTCGGCCTTCTTCCCGCCGGTCTTCAGCTCGCGATAACGCGCCGCGCCGCCCTCCCGGATGGTTTGCTGGTTGCGCTCCAGTGCCATCGCGTCGTCGGGTACATCCTTCGTGATCACCGAGCCGGAGCCGATATAGGCGCCGTTGCCGATTGTCACAGGTGCGACCAGCGAGGAGTTGGTGCCGACGAAGGCGCCCTGCCCGATGACCGTCTTGTGCTTCTTGAAGCCATCGTAGTTGCAGGTGATGGTGCCGGCGCCGATGTTGGAATTGGCGCCGACGGTGGCATCGCCGATGTAGGAGAGATGGTTGACCTTGACGCCGGCCTCCAGCGTCGCCGCCTTGGTCTCCACGAAATTGCCGATGCGCGCGCCATCGCCGAGCGAGGTGCCGGGACGCAGCCGCGCATAGGGACCGATCGAGACGTTCTTGCCGAGCGTGGTCTGCACGATGTGTGAGAAGGAATGGATCACGGTGCCGTCCGCGATCGACACGCCGGGGCCGATCACCACGAACGGCTCGATGGTCACGTCCTTGCCGAACACGGTGTCGGCGGAGAGATAGACGGTTTCCGGCGCGATCAGCGTGACACCGGCCGCCATCGCCGCTTTGCGCAAGCGCGCCTGCATCACGCTTTCTGCTTCCGCGAGCTGCGCCTTGGTGTTGATGCCGCGCACCTCGTCCTCGCTGGTCTCGATCACCATGGACTCCCATCCCTGCTTGCGGACGATTTCGACGGCGTCCGTCAGATAATATTCGCCCTTGGAATTCGCATTGCCGATTTGCCCGAGGATGTCGAGCGCGCGGCGGCCGTCGATCGCCATCACGCCGGCGTTGCACAGATCGATCTTGCACTCTTCCGCACTGGCGTCGGCTTGCTCGCGGATCGCGATCAGGCGCTCGCCCTCGACGATGAAGCGGCCATAGCCGGTCGGATCGGCGGCGCGAAAGCCAAGCGCGGCAATTGCGGCACCCTTCGCGAGCGGCGCGCGCAGCCGCGCAAAGGTTTCGGCCGAGATCAGCGGCGTGTCGCCGAAGGCAATGAGGAGATCGTCCGCGCCACGCGCGATCGCCTCGCGCGCCGCCAGCACCGCATGCGCGGTGCCAAGCCGCTCGGCCTGCACGAAGGTGAGCGCGTCGGGCCTGATGCGCCTTGCCTCATTCGCAACCGCCTGGTGATCGGGGCCGATCACGACGGCAAGTGAGGTGCCGGTTCCCTTGGGTGCGGCGGCGAGCACATGGGCGAGCAGCGTCTGGGAGGCCACGGGGTGCAGCACCTTCGGCAGGCTCGATCGCATGCGCGTGCCTTCTCCGGCGGCGAGCACTATCGTAAGACTAGAACGGGCGGTCATCGAAATCCTGTCAAATATGGCCGAATCAATCGCGCGACGGGCAGCGAGCCCCCTCAGTAGCTATCGCCTTGCTACCCCCGCAAACGCCCGGAATTCAAGTGCGGCGCGCTTTTCCTGTTAATGTTCCCTGATTGATTCGGGGAAGCCGGACAGGGCTGGGCACTTAATATTCATGGCAAAGGATTCCGACCCACTGGCGGATGCCTTCGGCGCCAAGGAGACCGGCGGGCTCTTCTCCGGACTTCTGGTCGAGGAAAACGCGTTCGACCGGCGCATGATGTGGCGGCTGGGCTCGTGGGGCGTTGCGGCGGTGGGCGCCGTCGTCCTTGCCGTGATGGCCAACCAGGCCCAGCTCGGCTGGCGGCGCGATCAAATTGCGTCCGCCGATCTCGCGCGCCAGGCCGACCGGCTCCAGCAGCTGACCAAGGAGAGCCAGAACGAGGCCCGCCGACTCGCCGCTGCCATCGAGACGCTGAACAGCGACCGCGACCGCCTGTATTCGCGCGTCACCGTGCTGGAGCAAGGGCTCGATTCTGTCACCGGCGCCATTGCCAAGCAAACCGCCACGCCGCAGGGCGCGAAGCCGCAGGACGCAGCACCAGCGCCCGCAGCGCCCAGCGTCGCGCCGGTCGCCTCGACCCCGACGAGCGAGAAGCCGCGCACCGAAGCCGCCAAGGATTCTGCGAAGGAAACGTTGAAGGAGCCGGCGAGCCCACCGCCGCAGACCGCGGCCGCCGCCTCGCTCGTGCAACAGATGCCGGCAATGAACTCCGCGCTGCCGACCATTCCGCTGGTGCCCTCCAAGTCGCTCATGGCGCCCCCGGATCCGGCCGCATCGAAACTGATTCAACCCGAGGCAGGTGAGAAGGCGGCGGAGAAGAAGGCCGAGCCGGCGCCCGCCCCGGCCGAGGTCGTCGCGACAGCAACAAAGCCACCGGATGCAGCCGAGAGCGAATCCCCTGCGATCGCGGTTCAGCAGACGCGCTTTGCGATCGATCTCGGCGGCGCCAACTCGATCGACGGCCTGCGCGCGCTCTGGCGCAGCCTAACCAAGTCCAATCCGGAGATCGCGGCGCTGCGGCCGATCATCATGATCAAGGAAGGCACCACCGGCCTCGGCATGCAGCTCCGCTTGGGAGCCGGCCCCCTGGTCAACGCCGCCGTCGCGGCAAAATTCTGCGCGAGCCTCGCCGAGAGCGACCGTCACTGCGAGACCACCGTATTTGACGGCCAGCGCTTGTCGATGCGTGGCGGTCAGGACAAGGGTCAGGAAAAAGCGCAAGAGAGAGGGCAAGAGAAAACTCAAGACAGGGTTCAAGAGAAGAGTTCGGAGAAGAACCAGGACGCGGTCCCGCAAGCCGAAACCGCGCCCGCGCCGAGCGCAAAGCCCGAGAAGCCGCAGCGCCGCCGCAGCTATTCCTCAAAACGCTCGAAGCACGAGGAGCCCGCTCCCGCGGCGCAGCCTGCGCCGGCGCCGGCGAAACCGGAGGCGGCGTCGGCATCCGCAGGATCGACGCTGTCGTCGTTCTTCCGACGCTAGGACGGACTCCGCTTCCACCTGAACGCACGGTGAATGACGGCATCCTGTCGCGCGCGCAGACGGACTCAATTTTCAGCCCGTCATGGAAACCAGCCGCCGATTGCCAAGTTGTCCCGGTCGTGAACCGGAGCGGCCGACATCCAAAATCGCTCGTGCCCGCCTCCATGACCAAGGGAGACACACGTGAAGACCTTCATCATCGCAACGGCCGCCGTTCTCGCGGCATCCTCGGCGCTTGCGCAAACGACAAAATCGCCGGGCGCTTCGAGCAACGCGCCGGGTCAGCAGATGCAGAACACGACGAAGCCCTCGACAGCTCCCGGCGCCTCCGAATACGCGCCTGGTCACCAGACCAATACCACCGCTGGACCGGGCCATTCGGAAAGCGCGTCCGGACAGAAGATGCAGAACACCACGGGTTCGAGCACCAAGAAGAAGTATTGATGCGCGGCAGAATTCGTTCAACTCCGCCGGACGGCGCCGACCTGGTCGGCGCCGTTGCCTTGTCAGACCGCGCCGCGCGCGCCGCAAGATGATCGTTCAAGGGGATTGTAGTCCGCGCGTCGAGCAGAAACTTCCGCCTGCCCTGTTGCCTGCCCGCGCCATCCCGACCATATTGCCGCCATGACAAAAAAGCCCTTCCGCCTCACGCCCTACCAGGTGCAGTTCCTGATCGTCGTCGGCTTCGCCTCCGTCGGCTATGCGCTTTACGTGCGCTATCTCGCGATTGAGCTGTCGCAAGTCGCGCTCGCCTGCGACGCCGGGCTTCAGACCCTTGTCTGCAAGTCGCGGTCGGTCGCGACCGTGCTGTTCAAGAATTCGGTGTTCGGCATCGTCGCGCTGGTGGTTGCGACGCTGAACCTGATGCGACCCTCGATCGTGCTGCTCACGGTCGGCCTCATCGCCGCCGGCCTCGGCATCGTGCTCTACAATGTCGTGCTGTCCGGCCTTGCGATCGGCCTGCTCATTCTTGGCTTTGCTCGGCCCGCGCCCGCCACAGCGTGAGCGCGAACAACAGATAGATCGCGCAGGTCCACAGCGACTGCCAATTGTCGCGGCCTTCGTTGAACAGCACGTACACGGCCGACAGCGCCAGCACCCCCGCGAACACCGCTTCGGCGATCGGACGCTGGCCAATCTGCGGCCGGTTCAACATCAACAGCGCGAACGGCACCACCGCCATCGTCAGCGCGGCGTAGGGAAAATCCTTGTAGCGCGGGTCGAACACGAAGCCGAGCGCGGTCGCAGCCGCGATCACCGCCGTCACCGCCAGCGTCAGGCCGAGCACCGCGGTGAGCTTCGACCATTTCCGGCCCTCGCGCGGGCCGAGCAAATCGAGGAAGGTCGGCAGGCTGCGGCCGATCACCATCGCCTGCGCGCAGAAGATCGGCGACAGGATGCCGGCCAGCAGCAGCGCGCCCCAGAGCAGCCAGCCGCCGATCCCGTAGCTCTCGTAATACATCTTGTCAGCGCCGATCCCGAGCAGGCTTCCGGCCGTCGTCGCCGAGATGCCGACGCCGAGCCAGGCCGGGAAGCGCGGTGTCCACGGCCGCCGGCGCAGCGTGATCAGCGCGACTGCGAACACCAGCACGGCAAGGCCCATGCCCGCGCCCATGTACCATTTCCAGTACGGGAAATTGCTGATCGGCTCGCCCGGCGGATATTTCAGGCTCCGGCGCACCGAGTCATACAGGCCCCAATAGCCGCCGACGGTGCCTTCCAGCCTGCGCTTCCACGGCTGGTCGTAGGACTCGATAAGATTGACCCGGAACTTCTGTGCCTTCGCAAGGCTCAGGATTTCCGACACGACACGCGCCTGGTTGGTGCGCGAGGGCAGCGCGCCGTCGCGCATGCGCCCCTCGCTCGGCCAGCCGGTTTCGCCGATCAGGATCTCCTTGCCTGGAAACGCCACCGCCATGCGCTCGCGGATCGCCTCGACATGGGCGGAGGCGAACTTCGCCTTGATCGGGAAGTCCTCCCAATAAGGCAGGATGTGGATCGTGACGAAATCGACCGCGTCATAGACCTCGCGGTTCTTCAGCCAATATTCCCACACATCGGCATAGGTGACAGGCACGCTGACCTGGGTCTTCACCAGGCGGATGAGGGCGACGAGGTCCGCCGTCGTCATCTCACCGCGCAGCAGCACCTCGTTGCCGACGATGACCGCGGTGATGACGTCGGGGAATTGCTTGGTGAGGCGAATGGCGAGCCCGGCCTGCTCGAAGTTCTTGGTGCGGTTGCTGGAGAGCCAGATGCCCTGGAGCACTTTCAGCCCTCCGACCTTGGCGGCGATCGCCGGCACCTGGTCGAGCCCGTTCTCCATCGAATAGGTGCGGACGCAGTCGGTGATTTGCTTGAGCTGGCGCAGGTCCTGTTCGATCTGGTCGGCCTCGATATGGGTCCATGCGTCCAGCGGCGACTGCTCGCCGCGGAACGGCGCGTAGGAGACGCATTGGACCTTGTCGGCGGGATCGATCGGGGCGCGCGCGAGCGTGATCGGCGTGGCAAGCCACCACCACACGGCAGCGATCGCACCCAACGAAACGAGCAGAAGCGCCAGTGGCGTACGAAGAGAAATCGGTTCCGTCCTCCGCGAAGGGTCCGTCGATTACCTGCTCGCACGCCATCTGCCAAGGGGGTGTCCAAATGCCGATCCACAACTGCGGATCCGACCCTCCCCCAAAAGGAATCTGAGTGCGGCCGTTCGACCGTGCTCTAGGATTGTGACTTTGCTGGACAAAATTCGAAATACAGGTCATGGACTCCCAAAGACTTTTCCGCCGCATTGGAGACCCATTTGGACGCCATCACCGGCGCGTCCGCGGGATCCTGACGCGGACGGCCAGCGGATACATTGGGGAATTCATGCGGCAACGGGTGTTCGAGTCACGAAATGCGGTCCTGCGGCAGTTCGCCGCCACCTTGGCCGTCTCCTGTCTTCTCGTTCTCGCCGGTCTTGGGGGCGCCTCCGCCCAGAGCGGCGCACCGGCCCCTGACCAGGGCAAGGCGGCCGCCCAGCCCGCCGACGCCGCCAAGGATGCCGCCCAGAACCAGCGCCGCACCGACGAATTCGCCGAAGCGGCCCAGGTCATCAACGGCCCGGCCGGCAACCCCGAATGCGTCTGGCTCGGCCGGCGTGTGGTGCGGCTGATGTGGCGGGATGATCTCGATACCGCGTTCCGCCATCTCGATCTCTACGACCGTTTCGGCTGCCCGGGCGGCCACATCCAGGCCGCGTTCCGCTGCCTGACCCGATTCGGCGGGCAGATCGACCCGAAGGTCGCCGAAACCCTGGACAGCCGTGTGCACGCGTGCTGGATCAACCCGGCCGCCCAGCCGCAGCAGGCGGCGGCCGCGACCTCTCAGCCGGCGGCACCGGCAGCCGGCAATTCGCCCGCACCGCAGCCGGCCGCGAGCCCCTCGCCTGCGGCAAGTCCGTCCCCGGCGCCCCAGAAATAGCCGCGATCGTTTCAGCTGTCGTTCAGGAATGATCGGCCATAGACGCGGTTGGCACTGCCGCGCGTCGTTCGAAAAGGCCATGCCCTCATAAGGACATGAGGCCATGACAGTTGTGAAACCGCACGGCAGAGGTATGCTCCCTTTGCCGCGGACACGGTCGGATCTCGGGGTCGGATCCGCTTCCCTGCCACCTCAGCCCCTTTGGTTTAGCCGCGATGCGCGTTGTCGCCGCCGTTCTGTTGCTTGTGTCCGCGCTTCACGCTGGGCTCTGGGGAGTCCTGCGTGACCAGGAACCCGCGCCTGATTTCAAGGGCCTGTTACCCAGCGTCTCCTACGCGCCGTTCGAAGGGTCGGCCCACCCCGACATCGACAACATCCCGACCGTCGAGAAAATCCGCGCCGACCTGAAGACGCTGTCGACCATGACGCGCGCTATCCGTCTCTATTCATCCACGGGCGGCGTGGAGCTGGTGCCGCCGATCGCCGCCGAGTTCGGCCTCAAGGTCACCGTCGGCGCCTGGATCGACAAGGACGCGAATCGCAATAAGCGCGAGATCGACGCCGCCATCGAACTTGCCCGCAAGAACAGCAACGTCGTCGGCGTCGTGGTCGGCAACGAGGTGATCTACCGCGGCGAGCAGAAGGTCGAAGATCTCATCGACATGATCAAGAAGGTGAAGGGCTCGGTCCGCGTGCCCGTCACCACCGGCGAGATCTGGAACATCTGGCGCGACAATCCGGACCTTGCCTCCAACGTCGATTTCATCGCCGCGCACGTGCTGCCCTACTGGGAAAACTTCCGCTCGGATCAGGCGGTCGACCAGGCCGTCGACCGCTACAACCTCCTGCGCAACCTGTTCCCCGGCAAGCGCATCGTGATCGCCGAGTTCGGCTGGCCGAGCCAGGGCTACAATTTGCGCAACGCCGACCCGGGTCCGTTCCAGCAGGCGCTGATCCTGCGCAACTTCGTCACCCGCGCCGAAGCCATCGGCATGGAATACAACATCGTCGAAGCCATCGATCAGCCCTGGAAGTTCTTCGAAGGCGGCGTCGGTCCATATTGGGGTATCCTCAACGCCAGCCGCGAGCCGAAATTCGCCTGGACCGGCCCGGTGGAGAATCCCGACTATTGGAAGCTGATGTGCATCGCGCTGCTGGTCGGCATCCTGCTGTCACTGCCGATCCTGCGGATTGAAAAAGCGACCGCGAGACAAGCTTTCCTGCTGTCGGCAACGGCCAATGGCGTCGGCGCCTGGGCCGCGACCGTGTTCGCGTTCTGGAACAGCCATTATTTCATCTTCGGCTCGGCCTTCGCGCTGACGCTCGGCATGATCCTCCTTGTTCCTCTTGTTCTCATTGCGATGGCCCGCATCGACGAGATCGCGGCCGTCGCCTTCGGCCGGCCACCGCAGCGGCTGCTCTCCAAAGGCAAGCCGGTCGAGAACGTGCCGGAGAATTACTATCCGAAGGTCTCGATCCACATCCCCGCTTTTTTCGAGCCGGTCGACATGCTCAAGCAGACGCTGGATGCGCTGTCGCGGCTCGACTACCCCAACTACGAATGCGTGGTCATCATCAACAACACGCCGGATCCTGCCTTCTGGCAGCCGATCCAGGACCATTGCCGCGCGCTCGGTGAACGCTTCAAGTTCATCAACGCCGAGAAGGTGCAGGGTTTCAAGGCCGGCGCGCTGCGCATTGCGATGGATCGGACCGCGGCGGATGCCGAGATCATCGGCATCCTCGATGCCGACTATGTCGTCGAGCCGGACTGGCTGAAGGACCTCGTGCCCGCCTTTGCCGACCCGCGCGTCGGCCTCGTGCAGGCGCCGCAGGAGCATCGCGACGGCGACCTGTCGATCATGCACTACATCATGAACGGCGAATATGCCGGCTTCTTCGACATCGGCATGGTTCAGCGCAACGAGCTCAACGCCGTCATCGTGCACGGCACGATGTGCCTGATCCGCCGCGCCGCGATGGACATGGCCGGCGGCTGGTCATCCGACACGATCTGCGAGGATTCCGATCTCGGCCTCGCGATCCAGGAGCTTGGCTGGACCACCCACTACACCAACCACCGCTACGGCGCGGGTCTGTTGCCCGACACCTACGAGGCCTTCAAGAAACAGCGCCACCGCTGGGCCTATGGCGGCCTCCAGATCGTCAAGAAGCACTGGCGCCGCTTCCTGCCCGGTGCGAGCCGGCTGACGCCCGACCAGAAGCGCGAATATGGCTTGGGCTGGCTCAACTGGCTGGGCGCCGAAAGCCTCGGCGTCGTCGTGGCGCTGCTCAACCTCGTCTGGGTGCCGATCGTCGCCTTTGCCGACATCGCCATCCCCGACAAGATCCTGACGCTGCCGATCATCGGCGCCTTCGTCGTCTCGCTGGCCCACTTCCTGTCGATGTACCGCGCCCGCGTCGCGATCAAGCCCGGCCAGATGCTGGGCGCCATGATCGCCGCAATGAGCGTGCAGTGGACGGTGTCGCGCGCCGTGGCGCAGGGCCTCATCACCGAGCACATCGCCTTCGCCCGCACCTCCAAGGGCGGCCTGTCCAGGATGTCGATCGAGTTCCAGGCGTTCTGGGAGGCCGTGATCGGTACCCTGCTCGTGGTCGGCGCCGGCGTGCTGATCGCCTCCAACAGCTTCCGCCAGATCACCGAGATCTACATCTTCGCCGGCGTCCTGGTGCTGCAAAGCCTGCCGTTCCTGGCGGCAGTGGCGATCGCCATCCTCGAGCTCAGCCGGATCAACTCGTTCCAGTTCTGGCGCGACAGCGCCATCCGCACCGCCGAGCTGATCGGCCTCCGCCCGGTCGCCCTGCCGACCCCGGTGGGAACGCCGCAAGCCGTGCCGAGCGAGGTGCGGCGGGAGACGACCTGACGGACGAAAGCTCGCCTGCGGCCATTATTCGAGACGCCCGCCCGCGGCGGGCCCTCAGGATGAGCTCAGGCGACGCGGAAAGATTTTAGACCATCATGGTGAGGAGCCCGCGAGAGCGGGCGTCTCGAACCACGCAGGCCGAGCACCTTCGGTCCCTCAGCAGTTCAGCGTGGATGACAGCCCCGCCAATCAGGTTGAGCGTTCCAGCCTAACCGGCGGAAATCGCGAACAAATCCCCGCCCCTGCCGCAATCTTTGGCAACCACCCGCACTATTGACCTCCGCAGCCACTGCCCCTACACAGCGCGGGCCGACAGCATGATCCGGAAACAGCCGGTTTTCCCCGCAACGCAAGTCGAGCGCGGCGGCAAGACATGCTTCTCGAATGTCCGAAGACGATGGCGATCCCTTTTCGATGCCATCAGCGGCCATGGGAGCGCGTAGCTCAGCCGGTAGAGCACGTGACTTTTAATCACGGGGTCCTGGGTTCGAGCCCCAGCGCGCTCACCAAGCCGGATCAATGACGATCGCAAGCCCACTGAAAAAGCTCTGTGTAGGCACCGTGTTGGCAAATCGATTACGCGCGTGCGCGGCGCTCCGAGATATATGCTGGTCACGCAGCTCGGCCGCCTCAGCTCGGTAGCTCTCGGCCATCTCCAGCAAGCCGGCGCGCTCCTCCGCCATGGCCGCCTCCTCCGCCATATCCCGGCAGACGCGGTCCATGCGCGCGATTTCGGAGGTGATGCGCTGATCCTTACCCATGCGGTCGATCAGACTCAGGCGCCCCCCGCACTCGTCAAGATCGCCGGACCTCGAACGCAACCCCAACGAGGCGATCGTCGCTGTCGGTCTTGCATCTCCAGGTCGATCGCATATCGAACGTTGGCGGCAGTCGTGCCCGTACTTCCTTGCACTCGGCGTTACACCTCGCAATAGGAACGTCTCCGCTCGGGATGCTTTTGCGGAAATGGGACGAGCCGGAGCTGGCGAGGTTGGAGGCGCGGCAATGAAGCGCCACTCTATGAGCAAATATTTCGGTAATGGCGCCGGCCACGTACTGCCAGCACAACAGTGCCGTGCTGCTGTTCAGCTGGCGCGGCAAGCCCGACGGATCGGCCCGCTATGTCGAGCACGTCAACCGCTACGTCCGCAATGGAGTGGAATATCCCGGCCTCGTCGCCCTGCTCCCTGCCGTCGAGGCCGAACACGCTGACAAAAAGAACTGATAGCAGCTGCCCCGCAGAACGTCCCTACGCTCATCGTCATTGGTTCAGATCTTCATTGGCTCAGATCAAACCCGCGATGATCAAAACACCGATCTCAATCAGTAGGAGCGTACCCGTTGCGGCGGAGATGAGAAACAAATCACCTAGTGACAGGTGCATGATTTGCCTCACAATTTGCCCTAGAAGCGGCCTTACATCCTTGGCTGTAAGCAGGTCGGGATAATGGGGCCGCTTCTAGGAGGTCCTTGACGCGTTCGTCCGGCGCCAAGCGATTCTCATTCTAATCCAAATTTAAATCCCGTCCAACATTTAATTTATTTAATTTTGCTTTTATCTTAAATATTTAATCGAGCCGCATTTGGACGGTGCTGGCCGCTGATCCCGCGTGGAGCATCGTGATTGGCCGTACCGTGGCGGTACTCAAAAGTCCGTGGAGCGACCGACCGAATTGCGATGGGCACGCAAGACGCGGAGCCGCCCTGCGCGTACAGCACCGCCGGGTATAGCGACCACACGCGCGGCGCTATTCCGTTTCGTCGCTCTGCGAATGCGCCGCCAGTGCTTTGCGCGCCTGCTGTTCGATGACCCTCACCGCCGCGTCGACGACCCGCTCGTGGCCCTCGTCGAGAGATTTGTCCCTCATCCAAGCATACAGGTAGACCGCCAAAGCATCCTGCAGTGTCATGGCAGGCTCCTCTCTCGAACAGCGTCGTATAACCGTTCGGAATGATCCTGCTTTACGCACACCAACGCAATCAGATGGAGTCTTTAAGTCGAGGTTAAGCTTGATAGCAGCAATGCAATTCAAATGTTCGTCTCTGCGGTGGCGCTGCAAAGCCTGGCGCTGAGGCAGGCCATTTTTTCAGCATATAGGATGGGTTGAGCGCTTGCGACCGGGCGCCCGCTTCCGCCGCTATCCGCCTCGGCCGACGTTTGACGAGGCGTTGTTCAGCCAGCGCAGCGTTGCGTCGTCGCTCCAACCTGGAACGGCAAAGCGCGCGGGTCGAGACGCGTTCGCATGGGGCCGGTCTACCGCAGGATGGCGTACGCGGGCATGATGCATCGTTGCGGCATTTGCGGAGGTGCACAGCACCAGCAACAGACCCACGGCAAAGAGCGCCCGCAACACATCAACTCCAATCGAGCAACCGTCTGCCGTATTTGATGCGCCGATCGGCTCGCCACAATCCATCGCGCCTTCACAAGCAGGAGAGAGAAGCGCGGGTTCTTGCGATGCAAGCCGGTTGCCACGGCCGGAGCTCGTGCAGACTCAACAGCAAAGAGGTGACTCGTCAGGCCATCACAACGATCGTGCTTCTTGGAAATCTGTCATCGGGGGCTGTCTTGTCGTACCGACGCCCGGATCCCAACTCACCAATGCAGGTCACATGTGCGGAGAAAGGGAAACCATGCGTGCATTGTCGGTGGCACTCCTCGCGGCGGCTTCGCTCACCCAGGCCAACGCGGAGGTGAAGACGAAGGACCCCAGTCCTTCGTGCAGCTATACGCTAGCGAGCGGGGAAACGTACCAGGTGCCCGCGGGCCAGACTCTTTGCTGGCGCGTCCCCCCGCCTTCCAACAGGACGTACACGCTCCTGCGTTGCGATCCGCCATTTCAGGAACTCAACCGGGTGCAACTTGGCGATGGCCGCTGCAACAAGTACGAAGAACGGCAATAGACCCGCGGCCGGAGCATCCTCGATGGCGGCTCGTGTCGAGCGACGCGAAGGAGACCGTTCGCGTGGGCCAGCTTAGCGCGGACATCTCCTGAGCGCTTCGCTCGACTCGTCTTCAGCTCTCCGGATGCACCGTCGCAGCCGGCACATTCCCAGAGGAGTATTTCGGCCACGCTCGAATGCTGATGAAGGTTTGCTATCTCTGACCGGCATTGGCATTCCGGGACGTCCCTGATTGCGGGCTCCAACCGCATTGAGCTTACCAAACCGCCCGTCGACGCGGTAGGATGGCGAGCCAAGGCGGCGCTGGTCTTCGGATTGAGCGCCAGCCGGAGTCGGGAGGGCCAGAATGTCATTCCCAATACCCGCCAACGAGCCTGAACGGCTTGCTGCCGTTCGCGCGCTCAATATGCTCGATACGGCGCCGGACATCGCCTATGATGAAATCGGTGAACTGGCGGCACAGATTTGTCAGTGTCCGGTCGCCTATATCAGCTTGATGGATGACGATCGCCTTTGGCTCAAGGCCAAATACGGTTTGCCGCCGGATTTTCACCAATGCCCACGCGAAATTGCTTTCTGCACGGAGACGGTTTGCGGCACTGAACTCGTTGTAGCACCCGACCTCAGGCAGGATGCGCGCTTCAGCAGGCTTCCGTTCGTCACCGGCGAACCGTACTTCAAATTCTATTGCGGCATGCCGCTTGTCACCACTGAGGGGTACGCGCTCGGGACTCTGTGCGTCATGGATTTCGAACCGCGCCGGCTTGCATTCGAACAGGCCGAATCGCTGCGCCGCCTGTCGCATCAGGTGATGGCGCAGCTGGAACTGCGTCGAAGACTGATCGAGCTTGACCGAGCAAATAAGGATCTGGACCAGGCGCGGAAGGATATCGTCGCAGAGAAGGCGCGCGTCGAAGAGCTGCTCATCAATATACTGCCAGCATCGATTGCCGATGAGCTCAGGAAGGATGGCAGAGTCCAGCCGAAATACATCCCCTCGGCCACCATCATCTTCGCCGATTTCAAGGGGTTCACCTTGCTGGCAGAGCGCATCGAGCCAGTCGCTCTGGTCGGACTGCTCGACCAATACTTCACTGTTTTTGATGACATCGTAACACGTCATAAGCTCGAAAAGCTCAAGACGATCGGCGATGCCTATATGGCGGTCGCCGGCGTGCCCACGGCTAATCGCAGGCATCCTATCGAAGCCTGCCTTGCCGCGCTCGAACTTCAAAGCGCCGTCGCCCGCATGAAGGCTCAGCGTGAGAAGATTCGATTGCCCTCGCTCGAGCTGCGCGTCGGCATGCATACGGGGCCGGTCATTTCCGGCGTGGTCGGCCGACAGAAGTTCACTTTCGATATCTGGGGTGATGCAGTGAATACCGCGGCGCTCATGGAAATGAATGGCGCTCCTGGCCGAATCAATGTCTCAGAGACAGTCGCTGGACACGTGAGATCACTCTTCGATCTCGAGCCGAGAGGTGCTATAGAAACAAAGCACCACCGCCTGCTCGAAATGTTCTTCCTCAACCGCCTGAAACCAGAATTCTCGCGCGACGCCGAGGGGCGCCTGCCGAACGAAAAATTCTCTGCCGAATGTAACCGACGTTTGACCAGCTTTTCCAGCTAGCCCGCAGGATGGATTGAGCTCTTGCGAAACACCATCACCCGTTGCGATCAGCGCCACTGCGGTCCGCCATCGATCATCGGAGCAAACCCGGGATCGTTCCTTCCGATTCACATTTGTTGATGCAGGAACATCCCTCCAGGATTGACCATACCGCTACCGGGGCTGGCAACTTTCATCTCGGCTTTATTGTAACCCGGTAGGGCCGCTGCTTCAGGCAGCGGCCCTTGCTTTTGAAAGCTTTTGAAAGGCCCGCTAGCGTGAACCGGCGAGCTCTCGCGAGCTTGCGTGTCAGGGTCAACGTATCTTCCTTGCCGGCATTGGCATTGCCGGACGTCGCGCATCCGGCGTCACTGGCCGACGTTGGACGGCCGCGCCAAGCGCCGCTTTGGCCGATCGGGTTTTGCTGATGACGATTTGGACTTGGCACTCCTGCGAATTGCTGCGGCCGATTTGCCGTCGAGGCTATGACTCTCTTGCATTTGCTGCATTTGCTCGGCCGCGATCACGCGGGAGCGCAAATGTTCCAATTCGGAGAGCCCAGAAGCAAGCTCGTCCCCACGCTGCTTCAGGACAGCGGTGCGATCACAAGTACCCATTGTACGCCCCCCCACGTCCCGACCGATCGGGAAATTTATGCAAGCGAGAAAATGCGGTGGCGAGGGGACAGTTCCTGTGGAAGTGCTGCGCCGGTTGTCGCAGCAGCGTGCGCGGCAAAATAGCTCAACGACCCAATGTCGCGAACGCCTAAATGGGTCAGCTTCACGGCCACGACCGATGGATCGGGCGATCGCCAATGACGGCCCCGACCGTGGGGGCTTTTGGGGTGTGGAGGCCGGGGCCGCTGGAGGTGCTTGGACCTTTGGGGAAGGCCAAGCCGCCAAAGACTAGGAAAAATCGGCAATCACTTCTGTTCGCTTTCGGACATTGCCTGTACCGTTCCGTTTGCGGGGAACGGAGCCAATACCAATGAAGGATTATCTGGCCCAGATCGAGAAACTTCGGAAAGATGCGGCCGAATGCGCCCTGATCCGCGACTTGGCAACCGATCCAGCCAAGCGCGAAGTGTTCGACCGGCTTGCGAGCCACCTCACGGTCCTGGCTGACCAAGTTGAAGTGGCGATGCTTGAGCGGAAGGACCGGGGCTGACCCGTCTCGGGGCCTGAAATGGGTGCGCCGCTAATCCCGCGGGCTGAGTGAGCGCGGACATCGTCCGACCGAGCTCGTATCTCGAGCTCGCGGCAGTTGTGGCCGGCATGGGTAGCGGAGCTCCCGAGATGCTGATGCACCGCTTGATCCAAATATGAGCACAGGAACGTTTCGACCGGCGGTGAGTCCTACAGGCGCAATCCATCCCGTATTCCTCGTGGATCGAACGATGGAAAAAGCACTCGCCTATGCCATCTCGGCGGCCCTCGTCGGTTTCGGTCTCCTGATCTTTTTCGCCGGCCTATCCTCCAGCTCGCCAGCCTTATGGACAATCGTCGCGCTGGTCCCGATCACGATCGGCATCGTGAGCGCCTTTGGTCCTATGTGACTTGATGTGGAAACCAGGCCTTTAGGTCAGCGCGTCTGTATTTTCCGAATCGGCAACTCGTGTTCGCTCTCTCGTAGTTTCAAACCGCTGGTGACGCGCGTGAGCCATTTCGTCTCGATGCTTCTGCTTGCGACGGCCCTGGTCTTGACCTTGTGCTTCGGGGTGGCAGCCTGGCGTCTCTCAGCGGACAAAGAGGCCGACATCACCGCCGCGATTTCGCATCAGGAATATGGCTGGAGGTTAAGGCCCAACAATTGAAGCCTTTAAAAGCTCCGTGCTTTCCAGATCGGCGCAAGAAGGCCCGTCAGCGTGAACCTCGGATCAGGTCAGCGAGGACAGCGTCCCAACGGCGTTGCTTGACGTACTTTCAGCTCTCCGGAGCCGACGTCGCAGCCGGCACACTCAGCGGAGCTCCGCCGACCGAAACAGGCCCGACAGGTTTCGACTGCCGCGCCAGCCGTTTGCGCATCGCTGCGGACAGTCCATAGCGGGCATTCGCTCGTCGAATGGAGGACGTGACGTCCGACATCATCACATTTTGCAGCGAGTCGACCTTCGCGATCAGCGTGGACAGCTGCGAAGATATCTTCTTCACATCGACCCGCTCGTCCGTGATGCTCTGCCGCAGAGACAGCAGCACCATCGAATCCTGCTGCAGCAGAGTCCCATTTTGCTGCGATGCGTGGTTGTTCTCCTGCAGCAAAGCCGTGTGTTGCTGCTGGGCCGCCTGAATGTCCTTCAAGGCGGCGATAACCGGATCCGGCTTCGGTGCGGGTGCTTCCTGGCGCGGAAGCAGTTCAGCCAGGCTGCTGACATTCAGCGACGCCACATCGGATGGCAATGTATAGATCGCCGCGGCGCCATTGATGGCCAGGGCACACACCGAGAATACCAAGACCGATTTCCGGCTGGAGCGCTTGATCGGCGCTGCAACCTCCGGGGCTGCGGGTTCGTGCGCTGCTGCGGCAGCAAGTGCTACCGCGTCGAGCTCTTCGGCGAAGCTTTGCGTTTCGAAGGTCGTGGTCACGTGCATTGCCCCCAATGAGCGAGCAACAGGAAGCCGCCCCTGGAACGTCCTCGTGACGAGTCCTTGTACGCAGCACCCAACTCCAACTGCCTAAAATTGTGAGCATTTCCGATTAATTCCACGTTAGCGGCGGGGCTGGCCGACGGCTCAGCGACCCCGGTCGATTACGGGGGCGATACGATGCAGGGACGAAAACGGCCGGGAAGCTACTCTGACGGCGTAGTTGCTCCGGCCCCTGCATGCCTCGAAACGGATTTTCCGAAGCTGGCAGAATACCCCTGTTTTGCCCGACGGTGCAATCGGACGTGTGCTGGAACTCCGGCGCCAGAGAATGCGGCATGAGCAGTTGGCCCCATCCGGATCACAGACCAGCGGCTGTATCAGCCCGGAGCAGTGGTCGCGACCGACGTTTGCGCCCGATGCCGAAGACATTATGGCAGAAGCACTTAGCTACTGTGCATGGGGTTGTTTTCGCATTTTTGATGCACCTACCCCTTATCCAGCAGCTCGGATAACTCCTCCACCCGCTCGAACCGGGCGTCCCGCATCGGGCTGCGGCAGACCGCGACGATCGATCGCACCGATCATGCCTCGTCGCCCCCTCGCTCGCCGACTACGGACTTGGCTTTATCGGGCTCGAACCGCGTCTAGGCGACACATTCGTTCGTCGCTCGACCTGCGCTTTGGCATCCAGCACCTTGTCTCCAGCTCGTGCGGCTCGCGGCTGCCTGATCTGGTCCGAAAGGCTCGAGCCTCTCCCCCGCAGGCCTTCTGAGCCATCACTGGCGCTTCCTTGAGCCTGTGTTGCCGGCCGGAATCTGTTTTGGAGGGACGCCGAACCAGTGGCTATTTGATCCTCATTGCTCGTGCCGCTCCCAATCGCGCCGATCGGCAGGCCATTTTGAGCGTGACCGACCCCGGCATTTCTTGCGGCCTGAGCTGCCGCCCGGGACCTCGCGGGCGTGGCGGGCTGAACGTTCGGGTTAGTCGGTTCGTTGTTGGTGCCCAGATTTCCGCCGGTGGCGGTGTCTTTCGTCCCCATCCCCGGCGGCGCTGAGGGACCCGCATTGCCTGCACTCGTCCCCATTCCAGAAGGTGCCGAGCCGCCAGCGCTACCGGGCCCCGTTCCCATGCCCGCTCCTGCGGACCCGGCATTTGCGCCGCCCGCTTGCGTCAGCGCCAACAGACATGAGCTTGCGATAATCGCGACAATGACCGGAGGGATGGCATGGGACATCGGACAATCTCCATCACCAGGCCCCCAATTAACTATAATGGTGGAACCGGGTTCCAGCCACGAATTCGCGATTGAAGAGGCCCGGCCGCTGAGCGAGCTCGCGGACGCGCGATCCGCGCTGGGAATGACGTCAAGCTGCTCTCGAGCGACGACGCCAAGGCGCGGGCGCCCTCACCCCTCATCCAGCAGCTCGAACAACTCCTCCATCCGTTCGAACGGCGCGTCCAGCATCGGGCTGTGATGAACGACGCGATCGCCGTCGCGCTGCAGTGACTTTCCCCGCGACTTCCGCAAGCGGCCCGGCAGGAACGTTGCAGCTGCGGCCTCAGGCCCGACATCGAGCCGGATGATGCCGCGTCGCTTGCACTCGATCCTGAGCTTGGCTGCCGCGAAGAAGTCGCGCGCGACCTTCGGCAAAGGTCCGAAGCGGCGGGAGGTTTCCTCCTCGAGATCGTCGAGATCATCCTCGCTGCTGCATCGTGCGGCGCGCGCATAGAGCTCGAGCCGGACGGGCTCGGACTGCACGTAGGTCTCGGGGAGCATGTCCCCGACCGGCAGGTTGAGGTCGGGCACCCACACCGCGGCGCGCTCCTCGTCGGCCTTCTCCGAGGCCATTTTCAGGAGGTGGCTGTAGAGCACGGGCCCGAACACCTGGACGTGGCCGGATTGCTGCTCCGAGAACAGGTCGCCTGCGCCCCTGAGATCGAGGTCGCGCTCGCTGATGGCAAAGCCGGCGCCCGGCCGGCTGAACTCCTCGAGCACGGCGAGCCGCTTCTCGGACTGTCCGGACTCCGTCTCGGTCAAGAGATGGGCGAAGGCGCGGATGCCGCCGCGGCCGACGCGTCCGCGCAGCTGGTGCAGTTGGGCAAGGCCGAACTTTTCCGGCCAGCAGACCACGATGGTGTTGGCGCGGGGAATGTCGAGGCCGCTCTCGACGATGTTGGTCGCGAGCAGGACGTCGGCTCCGCCCTCGACGAAGCTCATCATGCGGTCGTCGATCTCGTCGGCGGGCAGTTTGCCATGGAGACAGACGATGCGCAGGTCAGGCGCCACCGCCCGCACCCGCGCCAGCATGGGATCGAGATCCTGGATGCGCGGACAGATCAAAAAGCTCTGGCCGTGGCGGCGTTGCTCGCGCAGCAACGCGGAGGCAATGGCCGCATCTGACAGCGGCGCGATCCTGGTTGCAACCGGAAGCCGGTGCACCGGCGGCGAGGCGATCACGCTGAGATCGCGGAAGCCGGCAAGGCCGGCGGCCAGCGTCCGCGGGATCGGCGTCGCGCTCATCATCAGCACATGGACGTTCTTGGCGAGGCAGGCGAGCTTTGCTTTCTCCGCCGCGCCAAAATGCTGCTCCTCGTCGATGATGACGAGGCCGAGATCATCGAACTTGACGTCCTTGCCCGTGAGCGCCTGCGTGCCGATCACGACCTTGATCCGGCCGCGGCGCAGTCCCTCCTTGGTCTCCCGCAGCTCCGCGCCCGAGGTCGCACGCGACAGGTTGCCCACCTCGATGCCGAACGGCGCAAAGCGCTTCTGGAAAGTCGCGACGTGCTGCCGTGCCAGCACCGTCGTCGGCACCGCGATCGCCACCTGCTTGCCCGACAGCACTACCGCGGCCGCGGCCCGCAGCGCCACCTCGGTCTTGCCGAAGCCGACGTCACCGCAGATCACCCGGTCCATCGGATGACCGGATGCAAGATCGTCCAGCACGTCGTTGATCGCCTTGGCCTGGTCGATCGTCGTGAAGTAAGGGAAACGCGCGACGAACTTCTCGTAGGTCGATCCCGGCGGCACCAGCTTTTCGCCGCGCCGCCGGCGGCGTTGGCTGATGTGCTTGGCGAGCACCTTGCCGGCGATCTGGATCTCGCGCTCGGCCTCGCCGCGGCGCGCCCACCATGTGCTGCCGTCCGCCTTGTCGAGCGCCAGCTTGCCGAGTTCGGCCGCGTAAGGCCACATCAAGGCGAGATCGGGCGGCGGCACCAGAACCGCATTATCGCCCGCGAACTTCAGGCGGATCATCTCGCGCATAGCGCCGCCGCCGGTGTTGACGGTCTGCAAGCCGTCGAGCACGGCAAGGCCGCGCTGGAGGTGGACGACCACCGTGCCCTGCTCGGGCACATCGGCATGTTCGAGGGCCGCGCTCCAGGCGCGTGCCATCGGTTGCGGATGATGCGCGCGGCTGCCGAGCACGTCGGACGCCGTCACCACGACCACAGGTTTCTTCCCCGGCAATACGAAGCCTGCATCGAGATCGGCCAGCAGCGCCGTCTCGCCGTTCCGCCCGCGCGTCGCTTCGTCCCAGTCCTCGCAGCGCTGCGCCTTGACGCCGCTCATCCGCTCCATCACGCGCAGATCGTCCTCGTGCGCGGCGACGAGGATCAGTCGCGATCCGGCCCGGCGTGTCTCCTCGACGAAGGCCCGCAGCGCCTTCCTGGAGGACGTCAGCTTCGAAAATTCCGGGACGGGCTGGAACGACGCCGTCCGCGGCAGCACCTTCATGCTCTTGGAGAGCTGCTTCCAGTCGCGCGGTCCGAGATATTCGCGCTCACGCTCCGCGCGGGGCGCGGCCTCCTCGATCGTGCTCAGCCAACCGTCCGCGTGTAGCGGGACCCCGGCGTCCGCGACCCATTTCGCGCGCCCGCAATAGTCGAACAGGCTCGCGCGCTTGCCACGCTTGCCGGCAAGGCCGAGCCGCTCCGACATCGGATCGACGAGCAGCTCCCTGGTCTCGAAGATGATCCTGTGCTCATGCGGGTCGAACGCCACGATCCGTTTGATCGCATGCTGCGAATGCTCGATCCGGAACGGCCCCAGTGCGCCCGCGGGAAATATCTCGAAGGTCTGGCCGTGGAACAGCGCCCCGCCCGGATAGTCCGGTTCATCGTCGAGATCGTATCCCAAGGCCTCGAGGCGGGTCTCGAGGTCCCGCTCGGAGAACGTGCCGCCCACCTTCAAGCTGAGGCTCAGGCGCGACAGGCTCGCCGGCGGCGGCAGGCGCTCCATCACCGCTTCCGCAGTCGACACCAGAAACAGGGGTTTCTTGGATCTTGTGAGGCGCCTCAGCACGGAGGCTCTGCGCCCTGCGAGCTCGTGCGACGGCTCCAGCTGATCGAATGGCAGCGTGTTCAATCGCGGAAATACCAGCACCTCGCAGGATGGGTCGAGCGCGTGAATGACGCTGCCCAGCCGCTCCGCCCTGTTCTCGCTCTCGGCGAGAAAGACGATGCCACTGCGTCCGGACTGCTTCCATTGTGCAAGCAGATGGAGGGCCATCATGCCGAGGGGCGAGGAAGACGAGATCGTGGCGCGCTGCGATCCTTTGCTCTTCTTCGACGCCTTCTTGGCCACCCCTGCCTTTTTGGAAAGCCTCACTTGAACCCGTTTCTGGTCTTGAACCGTCGCACACTGAATGCGAGCCGCCATCATCTCGAATCCGCAGCTCGCCGCCATGCATATGGGATTTGCCCCGCGAACGCACCCCTCGCGGGCAACGTCCGGGGACGCCATCGCGATCCCGGCAGCTTGGCCGTTGCTCGCCCAGCCCATTGGAACTGGCTTGGTTTGGACGCGCGAAATGCGGCCCGTGCTCTCGATGCCAAAGTCAATGCGATCGAGGTGCTCTACGCCGTAGCAGACACGAAAAAGCCCCAGCGCTTGGAGCCACGCTGGGGCGTTCGTTCAAAATGAAGCGGTAAAGCAATGACGTCTCCATAGCAGAGGTTTCGCCCCGCGCTTGTGAACTGGTTCACACGTGTACGCCAAACGACCTCAGTGCGAAGGCCCTGAGGTCGCCAACCTTTGTGGGGAAGGTTTTCTCGCGGCCCGGGGGCTTTTGGGGTTGGGGATGGGCCGGGAGCCAAGAATCTACGCACGACGCGCAGAGTCGTTCCAAGCGGGTGGGCGGAAAGTCCACCGGCGCGATCTATCAGGAACGCGGTACCGCATACTTCCGGTTTGGGCTTGCGTAAGCAGCGCGCTAGGATGGCTCCTTTGACGGAGGCTCATTTGAAACCATTCATTTTCTTCATCGGCGCCTTCGCGCTGCTTGCGACGGCCCCCGCCCACGCACAGACGCTGGTCGATCCCAACAAGGTTGCTCCCGAATATCGCGAGGCAGCCGAGAAGCGCCGGGCCGAGCAGTTGCGCCAGCGTGAATGCGCGCTGAAGGCGGATCTCGAGAAGATACTGCCCAGGGATCGCACCGCCTTCCTCAACCATTGCCTGGAGACGATGGCAGCCAAGCAATAGCGGCTGGCTGACTGTTCCAACCCGTCTTCCGCCGCCGGCCGCGATAGGCCGATGGCACTTGGCCGCGCGCGTTCTGCCAGCGTCCGGCCACAAAGGCATTCAAGCTTTCTTCAGACATTTGGGATCAGCTGACGATCCATTTTCAAAGTCATTGTTGTCCGCGCATGAGTTCGGTCCAGATTCAGTGCACGCGGTGCAAGAACGTGTTTCGCGATCGCGCCGGGCGGTTGCAGGACGGCTATTCCAGGCAATGTCCGAGTTGCGAAGTGGTGCTGTTCTTCGCTGAGGACTCCCAACATCCCTTCATCAAGCGCGCGATGCGCAATGCGCGCAAGGTCCGCATGGAGATGCGGGAGGCCGAGGCTGTCAGGCTCGCGGCTCCGGAGCCGCTCGCGGCCCGGTCGAAGTCATTCGGCGGGCGGACGCGATCGGCGGAACGGGAGGACTAGCTCAGCTCCGCCGCCGCTTCCTCGGAAACAGGCGGTCGCGGATGTAGCGCGAGGTCGGCGTCAGGCGGATGCCGCGGGGCTTCTGCCAGGCGGCGCGGTCGATCTCTTTCTTGTCGCCGATCGCCAGCCTGCCCTTGGCGGACTTGGCGATGAAGATCGCGTCGCTCATCTTGCGGCCAGAGCGCTTGTTCCTCGCCTTCACTTCTTTCCAAAGGCTGATCCTGCCGAGCTTCAGCTTGGGCAGTTCCTCCTTGATCTCCCGCCGCAGGCAGTCCTTCTCGGACTCGCGCGCACGCTTGCGGCCGCCCGGGAACATCCACAGGCCGTCCGACCGGCGTCTGACCAACAATACCTTGCCGCGCCTGGCGGCAACCAGCTTGGAAGACTTCGCCATTGCTGCCGTTATCGAAAACAGAATCGAGCCAATCGTAACTTGTCTAGTCCAACAGACAAGTTTGCGGCACGCCTTGATCACAGGACGCCAGCCACCGGGGCCTGGCGCGGCACGGCCGGCAGATCGCGCCGTTCGGGGCGCGGGATCAGCCCTTCTCCGCCTCTGCCCGATCCTCGGTCCTGATCCAGGCCATCATCATTTCCCAGGCCACCGACAGGATAATCGGTCCGATGAACAGGCCGACGATGCCGTGAGCCAGCGTGCCGCCGATCACGCCGACGAAGATCACGATGGTCGGGGTGGTCAGGCCGCGCCCCATGACCAGCGGCTTCAACATGGTATCGATGAAGCCGACGACGACGAGAAACACGGTGAGGAGCAGCGCCGTGGTGACGTCCTTGGCGGTCCAGATCCAGATGATCACCGGCAGCAGCACGAGGAAAGCACCGATCTGCACGATCGAGAGCAGCAACACGATGAAGGCGAGAAGGCCCGCGCTCGGCACCGAAGCGAGCTTGAAGCCGATGCCGGCGAGCAGCGCCTGCACGATCGCGACGCCGATCACGCCCTGCGCCACGGCGCGGATGGTCGCACCCGCAAGCGATAGGAAATGCTCGCTCTGCTCCGGCACGATACGAAACAGGAAGCTGCGCCCGGCCGCGACCAGCCGCGGCCCATGCGGAAACAGGAAGCCGGCCACGAACACGGAGACGAGAAACTGGAGCGTGCCAAGGCCGGCGTCGCCCGCGAGCGAGAGCAGCGGGCCTGCCAGCGGCTGGAGATACGGCGCCACCTCGCGCACCACCGCCCGAACATTGTTATAGGCTTGGTCCCAGAGCTCGTAGAGCCAGGGGCCGACGAGCGGCCAGGACTTGAGCTGCTCCGGCGCCGATTGCAACGCGAGATCGCCGGTGCCGAGCTGGTGTGCCAGCTCGCGCACGCCGTCCACCGCGCTGATGCCGAGCCAGGTCGCTGGACCAATGACGATGCCCAGCGTGATCAGGGTCAGGATCGCTGCTGCGGTCTTGGGCCGGCCACCGAGGATCTTGGCAACCCAGCTGAACGCCGGATAGAACGCGACCGCCAGCACACCGCTCCAGGCCAGGATCGGCACGAACGGGCGGATGATCAGGAAGGTCCAGATGATCAGCAGGGCCAGCAGGCCGAGCCGGATCACGAGCTGGATGACGTCCTCTCCCGTCAGGAGCTGACGGAGGCTTTTCACGGGCACAGCTTTCCTTGCGGCATGAACGCAACTTCCGGCGCTTGCGAGGCCCAGCCGTTATGCCAGCAACGCATCCTGCGTCAAGGCGACTGGAACAGCCCACGCTGCCGATTGGGAACAGATCGGGCCATTCCGCATTCCGAGACGATGACGCCCCCTCCCAGAGAGTCTGACGCACGCGCGGGGATGCACCGCGGCATCCACTACTCTCTGAGACCGAACGCCGCACCTGGCTTTTGGCGCTATACCTATGCGATCAGGGACAAGGTCCGCTCCGGACGGGTGCAAGGCAGGTTGCCGCTGCTCGCCATCAGACGGGTGCAGATGCTCATCGATCGGGACATGCGAAGCGCTCGAGGCAGCTGATATGGATGGGCGGGCGGATGGCCTGCGCTCCAACGCGGGCTTGGCTAATGCCCGTTAACCGGATTTCCCCGCGCCAGTTTACGCCGCTGCAAACGCTGCTGACTACTTTGGATAGAGACCACCGAAACACATCCTGGGCAATGGCCAACAGCATCTGGACGATCGAAGAGTTCACCTGTGCGGGTTGCGGCATGAACTACACCGCGACCAGGGAGGAGCACAGCGAGGCCCACACCGGCAGCTTCAAATGCGGCATCTGTAGCGGCGTCGTGCACGCCTGGTCCGGCAAGCATCATTTCTTCGGCTGGCAACCCGTGAAGACGAGGCCGCCTGTGTTCGGGAGGCGCTGGGCGGGCGTCGAGTGGTAAGCTGCCCGCGGCGTTCGCAAGATCGGCCGAATTGCACCGGCGCCGTTTGGAATCCCTTCACCGATCGCCGCTAGATCAGGATGGATCCTCCGCGTCGAACACCATGGCCGATCTCAACGCCGTCCTGACCAGGCTCAACGACCGTCTGCTGCGCCTCGAGGGCGAGCTGTTCGTGCTACGCTCGCTGGCGCGCGCAACGCTGACGGCGGGCGACGACCATGCGGCACGCATGCGCAAGCTGGTCGAAGCCGCAAAAGTCGCGCTCGACGACGAGGCCAAGCGCCCTCTCGACAAGCCGACCCGCAAATATGTCGATGCGGCAACCGCACTGGTGGAGGAGCTGCTGGTCGAGCCGACGCCGGCGCGGCCGCTGTTCACGGTGATTGACGGCGGCCGGCGCGACTGAACGCTCCGGGATGGCGATCACCTAGCGCCCATACAGTCCCGGCGGTTGCATGCCGTTGCGGTAACACTGGCCGTCCGCATAATTGTACGCAAAGCCGTGGGGACAGAGCCCGCCGCGGCGTCCGTAGTATTCGGGGCGCCCGTAAGCGCCGGGCGCATGCGCGTCATTTGGATAGCAACGGCCATTCGAGTAATTGTAATCGTAACCGTGCGGGCACAGGCCGCCGCGTCGTCCGTAGTATTCGCCCGGTCCGGGATCCCGCGTATAGACACCCGGCGCGTGATAGTCATTGGGATAGCAGCGACCGTTCGAGTGGTTGTAGTCGTAGCCGTGCGGACATTGTCCGCCCGGACCGCCTCTGAATTGAACTTGCTCCACCATGGGCGCCGTCGGTGCCTCAGGCACGGTTGCGAACGCAAGCAGGCCGGCCAGCGCAAGCTCGATCATGACGATTCCTCCAAATCACGGGGACAAGCCTATCAGGATTTGTGTCCCACGAAACGACCTGACGATTGAAACACGGCCGGCCTGAACCCTGCATGAACCGGGCTCGGACTGCGACGATGCGTCGGGCTCCAGTCCCGCGCAACGACGCAGACCACTAGATCGTCGTGGCATTCTCTGCCTTGAGCCGGCTGAGCCCCGCCTCGATGATCGCGATCTCCTCGTCGATCTTGCCGATCGGCCGGCTGAAATCATAGCCGGACCTGCTCTTCAGATCGACCGCGAGCCGCTGCCTGTGCATCATCAGCCCGTCGAGTCCACGGCGGTTCTTCAGACGCACATAGGCGTCGACGATCTGCTCGATTGCGCTCGGCATGAAATCTGTCCCGGCGAAAAGGCCCGGCGGCGCGCCCACGCCGGCGGACGTTTTCGTGTCGCGGTACGCAATACAAATCCGCGACGGATTCGTCGATACGCCAAGCTGGTTGAGATCGTGTTACCGTCCGATGATTTCGTGATGCGTGACGTGAAAAGGCCGCCGGCGATCACGCCAGCGGCCGAACCGGGTTCGAAAACGGATGACCGGCATGGAAGCACCGGAGCGATTGACTGCGCAATCCCAGAGTCTGCCGCAGCCGGCGCCCGCCGCATTGTTGATAACCCACGCAAACGTCGCGCGGGTGGTGACAGGGCATACGGACGTGTTATCGGGAGTATGACGCAGTTGCGAGACAGATCGGACACCCATGCGCATTACCCTCGTCGGCTCCCGCCATTTCGGCGTGACCACCCTGAACATGCTGCGGGAGCACAGCGTCGCGGTCGTCCGGGTCGTCGTGGCCGATGCCGAAGATCGCCTCGCCGCGACTGCCAGGGCTGCCGGCATCGAGGTCGTAGTCCAGGCCAATCCGAAATTGGTAGTGGCGTCCGAGATTGCCCCCGATACCGATCTGATCATCACGGCGCACAGCCACGCCCGAATCGGCAAGGACGCGCTCGCCTCCGCCAAGTTCGGCGGGATCGGCTATCACCCGTCACTGCTGCCACGCCATCGCGGCAAGGCCGCGGTGGAATGGACCATCAAGGAAGGCGATCCGGTCGCCGGCGGCACGATCTATCATCTCGCCGACCGCATGGACGCAGGCGCGATCGCCGCCCAGGACTGGTGCTTCGTCAAGAAGGGCGAGACCGCGCGGGAGCTTTGGGAGCGCGCGCTGGCGCCGCTCGGGCTCAAGCTGCTCGCCGATGTGATCGACTACATCAAGGTGCACAAGGCGCTGCCCGCCAAAGTTCAGGACGAGCAGTTCGCGACCTCCGCACCAAGCCTTTCCTGAGCCAAGCCTTTCCTGAGTCGCCCTGACGTTTACCCTTAACGTGAAGGGGCCTTGATTCCACTTCGAAAACTGGGACCAAAAGCGCAAATAAACCATTGTTCCCACAGGAACAATTTTCGCTTTGGCATTGCAACAAATTTCCGTCACATTTCGCCCCGAATAAGCGTCAGCATATCCGACACATTCGAGGACGAATTCATGCGTTTTGGTCGCATTGCGGTGTTTTGTGCCGCCTCAGCCTTCGCCGGCACCCTCGCCGCCCCCGCCTTTGCCCAGAACCCCTATGATGGCAACTGGCACGTCACCATCGTGACCAAGAGCGGTTCGTGCGAACCGACCGCGAGCTCCATGCTGACGGTTGCGGACGGCAAGATCACCGCGCCCGGCGCTAACGTTTCCGGCACCATCGGCAGCGGGGGACTTGTGAAAGTTTCAATCAATGGTGCATATGCCAACGGTCAACTCAACGGCAACGCCGGATCGGGGAAGTGGAATGGAGCATCTGCAGGCATACCGTGCAGCGGGCGGTGGGAAGCATCGCGCCAATAAGCCAACTGAGACTCGCGCTGGAAGCCGGCGGCTGCTGATCGCGGCCGCCGTTTTGTTTGCGGCGGGCATCGCCCACACCGAAAGCAAAGCTCAGTCAGGCCCGTTTGCGCCGATGGCAGGCACCTGGAGCGGCGGCGGTACTGTCATCCTCGATGACGGCTCGACCGAGCGAATCCGCTGCCGGGCCAAGTACGCTCCGATCGGCCCGACCATGGAAATGTCGCTGACCTGTGCCAGCGATGCCTACAAGTTCCACCTTTCCGCCAATGTCCGTGCCGAAGGCAGCGCCGTCACCGGCAGCTGGGCCGAGGCCAGCCGGAACATCTCCGGCTCGCTCCAGGGCCGCGGTGGCGGCGGAAATTTCGAGGTGGTCGCCTCGGCCGCCGGCTTCAACGCCAACATCGCACTGAGGACGAGCGGCAACAAGCAGACCGTCTCGATGCGCGCCGACAGTCAATTCCGCGGCGCCAACATCGCGATGACGCGGTGAGCCAGACCACGTTCAAGACCATCGACCTGGCGACCTCGCCGGGTCTTTTTTATGCATTCGGCACGAACGCCGTGACCTCGATCTCGACCTTGGCTCGCTCATCCACGAGACCGCCAATGTAAAGCAGCGTCGAGGGCGGGAAATTGCGTCCGAGCGTTTCCTTCCATGCCGCGCCAATGGCAGCAGCGGCCGCTTGATATTCGCTGCGGCTGGTCAGGTACCAGGTCAGACGGACGATGTGCTCGGGGCCCGCGCCGGCCTCGCCCAAGAGCTTGATGATCCGCTTCAGCGCAGTCGCGACCTGCGCGGCCATGTCGGGCGCGTAATTGCCCGCCTCGTCGCCACCGGTCTGGCCGGCCAGAACCACCCACCGACCCGGCCCCTCAACCACGACGCCATGGGAAAAGCCGCGCGGTTTTTTCCATTCGGCCGGCTGCAAGATATGCATGAGCGAGATCTCCCGATTTTCTCGTTGTTCGCTGATGCATTAACACGCCGACCTGCATTGCTGCATCCGCAGATTTGGCCGTTGCAAACGGCGGCGATGTCGCCGATACCGGCCGTCCCTTCGGAATTCCCCCTGCCGCATCCGCCGCAATGAGCACGACACCGTCCAAAACGATGGCTGCACTGTGGATGGCCGGCTGGCTGTCGCTGATGCTGATCATGGCGGTGGCTGGGCGCGAGACCACGCGCGAGCTGAATGTTTTTCAGATCATGGAAGTGAGGTCGCTGGTCGGCTTCCTGTTGCTCTCGCCGATCATCTACCGCGCCGGCGGCTTGAAAATGCTCAAGACAGCGCGCCTGCCGCAGCATGTCGCGCGTAATTTGGTGCACTATGTCGCCCAGCTCGGCTGGTTCTTCGCGCTGACGCTGATCCCGATTGGCCAGGTGGTGGCGATCGAGTTCACCATGCCGATCTGGACGGCCATCCTCGCGGCAAGCTTCCTGTCCGAGCGAATGACGCCATGGAAGATCGCCGCCATTGTGCTCGGCCTCGTCGGGGTGATCGTGATCGTGCGGCCGGCTACTGGCGAGATCAATCCGGGCCAGCTCATCGCGCTCGGGGCCGCCATGGGATTTGGCGTCTCCATGGCGCTGGTCAAATCGCTGACCCGCACCGAAAGCGCGCTCTCGATCCTGTTCTGGATGCTGGTGGTGCAATCGGTCGCAGGCTTCGTTCCGACGCTGTTCGTCTGGACCTGGCCATCGGTCTATGTCTGGACCTGGGTCGGCGTGATCGCCATCTGCGGCACATTCTCACATTATTGCCTCGCCAGCGCGATGCGCTACGCCGACGCGACGATCGTGGTTCCCATGGACTTCCTGCGGGTCCCACTGACCGCGACCGCCGGCTGGTTGCTGTATTCCGAGCGGCTCGACGCCTGGACCGTGCTCGGCGCGGCGCTGATCCTTTTCGGCAATCTCCTGAATCTAAAGCCCGCTTCGCCGGTTCCCGCTCGCGCACAGTGAACCTCGCGCCGCCTCGCGCGACAAAACGAAGTGGCCGTGTGATTTGGATCACGTTGGAGTGTCCCTCCATCGTGCACATTCGGCCACACAGCAGCGGGTTGGCGCAACGGACTGCCGTTTTGGTGGTGCGAAGTCGGGCACTTCGTGTAGGTTCGTTGCCAATTTGTTGCTGCCTGCAATTCGATTCTGGGGATTTCAGAATGCGCTATCTCACCCTCCTCGCTTCGCTGATGTGCATGGCGCTGTCGATCAGTGCCGCCAAAGCTGACCGCCGCGTCGCCTTCGTCGTCGGCAACGGCTCGTACAAGAACGTCGCGCAATTGCCGAACCCGCCGATCGACGCCAAAGCGATGGCGGCGACGCTGCGCAATG
Organism: Bradyrhizobium sp. LMG 9283; assembly: GCF_045571415.1. Taxonomy (NCBI): domain Bacteria; kingdom Pseudomonadati; phylum Pseudomonadota; class Alphaproteobacteria; order Hyphomicrobiales; family Nitrobacteraceae; genus Bradyrhizobium; species Bradyrhizobium sp. LMG 9283. The sequence goes on along the minus strand of NZ_CP120691.1, from coordinate 4,453,880 downwards.
TCGGCTTTGAGGTGATCGAAGGCTCCAACCTCAGCCGCGACCAGATGACGGAGAAGCTGCTCGATTTCGGCCGCAAGGCGCAGGGCTCCGACATCGCGCTGTTCTATTATGCCGGCCACGGCATCGCCGTCAGCGGCACCAACTATCTCCTACCCGTCGACGCCGACATCAAATCGGAGATGGACGTCAAGCTGGGGGCCGCCATCAACATCGACCTGACGCTCGAGCAGACCATGGGCGATGCCAAGGTCAAGCTCGTCTTCCTCGATGCCTGCCGCGACAATCCGTTCGCCGCCAAGATCAAGTCGAACTCGGCGACCCGCAGCGTCAACGTCCAGAGCGGTCTCGCCGAGATGAAGTCCGGTGAAGGCACGCTGATCGCGTTCGCGACCGGCCCGGGCCAGACCGCGCTCGACGGTCAGGAGGGCAACAACAGCCCGTTCACCCGTGCACTGATCGACAACATCACCAAGCCCGGTGTCGAGATCCAGCAGGCGATGACGTCGGTGCGCGCCCAGGTCAATGAAGAGACCCGCAAGAGCCAGCTGCCCTGGGGCCACACCAACCTGACCGGCTCCGTCTATCTCAATCAGGCCCCCACGACCCAGGTGGCCAATGCGGCCCCGACCGCTTCCGGCGTCGTGCCGGCGGCGACCGGGAGTTCGGACGGTGTCGAGCTCGAATATTGGCGCTCGGTGAAGGAGTCCAACAAGCCGGAGGAGCTCAACGCCTATCTCTCCGCCTATCCGAACGGTCAGTTCAAGGCGCTGGCGCTGGCACGCCTCGCGGCGATCAAGAGCGGCCCCTCGACAGCGACCCGTACGCTCAACGCAGGCGTCGATCCTGCGACCTTCACCGACGAGGCCACCCAGCTCACCGAGGACCAGATCGGCCTCGACAAAACCCAGCGCCGCGACGTGCAGCGCCGCCTGACCGGCCTCGGCTTCGACGTCAAGCAGACCGGCGTGTTCGGCGAGGAGACCCGCACGGTGCTCAAGCGCTGGCAGGCCGCGCGTGGCTATCCTTCTTCAGGCTATCTCAACAAGTACCAGCATAGGGCCCTGCTCTCGGAGGTCATCGCTGCCCCGCCCGTTGCGAGCGACAACAGCCAGAAGGCGGCCCGGCGCGCCAGCGCCCCGCCTCCCAGCAGTGCGCCGGCACCGGCCCCTCAACGCAGCAGCAGCCCCGGCGATGCGGCCGGAGCGGCCTTCGTCGGCGGAGTCGTCGGCGGTATGATGGGCGGCATGTTCCGCCGCTGAGACGAAGCCAAATTGAAAACACGAACGCCCGGCTCGCGCCGGGCTTCTTCTTTGATGCGGTGGTGCCGCAGCATACTCCCGTCATTGCGAGCGGAGCGAAGATTCCATGGGGAGTGGATAGCGACCGGGTCTGAGGCCAGACTGAGGTTGCTGAAGCACTCAACCTGGAGACAACGATGTTGCTCGATCATCTTTCCGACGGACTGGCCGCTATCCGGACGCAGATTGGCGCAATTTTTGTGTCATTGGAACTGAGCCGTTCGACCTGGCTGGTTACATCGCTGTCGCCCGGCAAGGGCGAGAAGATGTCCAAACACAGCGTGAAGGCCGGCGCTATTGCGGAGCTTTTGAAGCTCTTTGCAGCGCTGAAGCGTAAGGCACAGGCGCGAACGGGCGAGAGTTATCCGATCATCACCATCCAGGAGGCGGGGCTGGATGGGTTCTGGCTTCACCGCACTCTGCAGTCGGAGGGCGTCGAGAGCTACGTGGTCGATCCGGCCTCGATCGCGACGCCGCGCCGGCGCCGGCGGGCCAAGACGGACCGGTTGGACGGCGAGACGCTGTTGCGGTCGCTTCTGGCCTACAAGCGCGGCGAGCCACGGGTCTGCGCGATGGTCGTTGCCCCCTCTCCGGAAGAAGAGGACCGCCGCAGGCTTTGCCGGGAGCGGCGGACCTTGATCGCGGAGCGGATCGTGCATGTGAACCGGATCAAGGGTGTTCTGTTTGCGCAAGGGATATTCGACTACGTGCCGCTGCGGCGCGATCGACGGACGCGGCTTGAGGCCTTGCGCACGGGGACGGGCGGCTGCTGCCGGCGCATTTGAAGGCGCAGATCAGCCGCGAGCTCGACCGGCTCGAACTTCTGCTTGACCAGATCGCGGCGGTAGAGCGCGAGCAGGATGCATTGCTGGCTGCAAGCCGACCAGCAGGCGAGAAGGCTGCATCGAACCCGGTCGCGATGCTGCTCGACTTGAAGGGCCTGGGCCCGAACTTTGCTGCCATTCTCTGGTCGGAGGCCTTCCACCGTCAGTTCACCAACCGCCGCCAGGTTGCGTCCTATGCCGGTCTTGCGGCCACGCCATGGCGCAGTGGCGGCATTGAGCGTGAGCAGGGCGTGTCGAAGGCCGGCAATCCGCGCCTGAGAACCACGATGATCCAGCTCGCCTGGCTGTGGATACGTCATCAGCCTCAATCGGCTCTGACCCAGTGGTTCAAGGCCAACAGCCAGCGCGGCCGCAAGCGCACAATCGTGGCGCTGGCGCGCAAGCTGCTCGTGGCCCTGTGGAAATACGTGACCGCCGGCGTCGTGATCGAGGGAGCCGTGGTGAAGCCCGGCGCCTGACACCACGCCTCTCAGCCTCAAAACCAATCCGCCGAGGTTGATCAGCCTCGGCCGATCCGGGTGGACGAACCGATGGATTGCATGGCTTCAAACGCCGTAACGAAGAAGGGTCTCGTCCTCTCGAGCCTGCCCGCCGCAAGCGGAATGTTGGTGCAGTCGCCACCGCGCAACGACCGAATGTGAGTTTGATCTGGCATGCAAACCAGATTGCCAAAACCGGCTCGACCCTTGGATCGCCAACCATAGGAGTAGTTCACGCCGCACTTCCCGACCTAACGAGCCTGAAGGCGTGCTCGCTCAGGTCAAGACCAAGCCGCTTCGCGGCGGCCCTCACGGGCCGGTCTTGACCTGATCTGCGCGCGCCATCCGAAAAGTTCCGCGGTCGGGACGAAGAGCTGGCCTGCAATCGAACAAAGAGCTGATCATAAATCTTGACACATCAAATCCCCATGTGAGCAATCCAGAATCCCTCTGCGGTGGCAGCCTGGATTGCTTCGCTTCGCTCGCAATGACGAGGTTGGAAGACAGATGCGAACACAGGAACGTCCCAGTCTGAGGACCGATCCCTTACTTCCCCGCCGCTTTCCGCAGCGCCTCGTTGATACGGTCCTGCCAACCGGGACCGCCCTCCTGGAAGAACTCCAGCACGTCCTGGTCAATGCGTAGCGTGACGTGCTCCTTGATGCCGGGAACGGCGTTCTGCTTGGGCGGCGCCGCGGCGACCTTCGCCGTCACCTTCTTGAACGCCGCCTCGGCTTCCGTTCTGGCATCGCCAAGCGTACGCGGCCGCCTCGGTTGATCCGCCATGTCCTAGATTCCCTCGAATAGAGCCGTCGAAAGATACCGCTCGGAGAAGGACGGCACGATCGCCAGGATGGTCTTTCCCGCAGCTTCAGGGCGCCTCCCGATCTGCAGCGCGGCCGCGATCGCCGCGCCCGAGGAGATGCCGCCCGGAATGCCCTCATGCCGCGCCAGCGCACGCGTAGTCTCGATCGCCGTCGTCGAGTTGATCCTCACGATTTCGTCGATCACCGAGCGATCGAGGATGTCGGGGACGAAGCCGGCGCCGATGCCCTGGATCTTGTGCGGAGTATGCTGTCCCCCCGACAGCACCGGGCTCTCCTCCGGCTCGACCGCCACCACGCGCAGCGAGGTCTTGCGCGGCTTGAGCACCTGGCCGACGCCGGTGATCGTGCCGCCGGTGCCGACGCCGGCCACAAAGAAATCGATGTTGCCGCCGGTGTCGTTCCAGATCTCCTCAGCGGTGGTGCGGCGGTGCACCTCGGGATTGGCGAGGTTCTTGAACTGCTGCGGCATTACCGAGTTCGGCGTCGTCTTCAACAGCTCCTCGGCGGCCGCTATCGCGCCCTTCATGCCTTGCGCCGCTGGCGTTAGCACCAGCTCGGCGCCGAGAAAAGCCAGCATCTTGCGTCGCTCGATCGACATCGATTCCGGCATCACCAGCTTCAGCCGGTAGCCGCGCGAAGCCGCCACGAAGGCGAGCGCAATGCCGGTATTGCCTGAGGTCGGCTCGATCAGCACAGTGTCGGGCTTGACGATGCCCGCCTTCTCCATGGCGATGATCATGGCCGCGCCGATGCGATCCTTCACGCTTGCCGCAGGATTGAAATATTCAAGTTTTGCCAAAATGGTCGCGTTCACGTCGCGCATGCCGGGCAGTCGCTGCAAGCGCACGATGGGCGTATTGCCGAAGGCATCGACGATCGAGTCATAGATCCGGCCGCGGCCGGGTTGGTGCGCTGCACCCGTGGTGGACGATGCGTCCATGATGAACTCCCTGTGGCGCCGATCTGCACTTCTGTCCGACCATCTGGCAGTTACAGACAGCTTGCGACGACACGCAAGCGACAATGCGGCACATGTTAAATACGCTGCATCGCAAAATCACGTGAGCAGCAAAAGATCAGAAAACCAACGCATTTGTGTTGCGACCTCGTCAACTGATTCTGCTTATGTTAGACTTACGTCTGAAAGCAGGGAGGTCACACGATGTCAGCAGTTGCTGAAGTGTTGTCGACCGTCGCGACCAGCCGCGATCCGCGTTGCAGCGAATTGCCCACCTGCCCTGTCTGCGCCGACTCCATGGTCGCCGCCGAAGCATCCGCATACGTGTCGGACCACGTGATCAGCTATCTCTGGACCTGCGATAATTGCGGCTACGGTTTCGTGACCAAGCACGCCATAAAGCATCGCTTCACTTGCAACTGATCTAGCGCGGGGCGATGTCGCCCCTCGCCCAGTCCTCGCGCGTGCGCTGATAGAACTCGTCGAACTTTCCGTCTGCGATCGCGTCCCTGATGCCCTGCATCAGAGACTGGTAGTAAGCGATATTGATTTCGGACAGCAGCATCGCCCCCAAAGTCTCGCCCGCCTTGACGAGATGGTGCAGATAGGCGCGCGCGCAGTTGCGCGTCGACGGCCATGAGCTCTCTTCATCGAGCGGGCGTGGATCGTCGGCGTGGCGCGCATTGCGCAAATTCACCTGACCGAAGCGCGTGAAGGCCACGCCATGCCGACCATTGCGGGTCGGCATTACGCAGTCGAACATGTCGATGCCGCGCTTCACTGCTTCGAGGATGTCATCGGGCGTGCCGACGCCCATGAGGTAGCGCGGCCGCTCTTTCGGCAGCAGTGGCGCGGTCTCATCGATCATCGCCAGCATCACCGCCTGCGGCTCGCCGACGGCAAGACCGCCGATCGCATAGCCGTGGAAGCCGATCGCGACCAGGCCTCCAGCACTCGCGTGGCGAAGCTGCGGCACGTCACCGCCCTGCACGATGCCGAACAGCATGTAGCCGGCGGGCGCGCTCTCGAAAGCGCGCTTGCTGCGCTCCGCCCAGCGCAGTGACAATTGCATCGCCCGTTCGATGTCGGCGCGCTCAGCCGGCAGCCGCACGCATTCGTCCATCTGCATGGCGATGTCGGAGCCGAGCAAACGCTGCACCTCGATCGAGCGCTCCGGCGACAGCTCGACCTTGGCACCGTCAATATGCGAGCGGAACGTGACGGCGTTCTCGCTGACTTTGCGCAGATCCGACAGCGACATCACCTGGAAGCCGCCGGAATCCGTCAGCATCGGTCCGTTCCACCCGGTGAACCGCTGCAGGCCACCGAGAGCCGCGATCCGCTCGGCGCTCGGACGCAGCATCAGGTGGTAGGTGTTGCCGAGCACGATGTCGGCGCCGGCATCGCGCACCTCGCGCCAGTGCATGCCCTTCATGGCACCGGCGGTGCCGACCGGCATGAAAGCCGGCGTCCGCACCACCCCATGCGGCGTGGTCAGCCGCCCGGTGCGCGCGGCCCCATCGGTGGCGAGCAATTCAAAGTGATTGGGTACGTCATTGTCGGGATTCATGGCGGTGCTTATTGCGTGTCGGAGGGGGCCGATCAACCCGCTAGACCGCGCTCCAGCCGGTTTGTGCTTCAGACTGGGACACCAAGCAGCGCGAGGGTGCTGCTCGTCCCCTTGCCAAACAAAACGATACAGTATAGTTTTATCCGGGGGCTGGACGAGATGCCGCGGCGACTTTGCCGGCGGCGGTAGATGCGTGATCGCCAGCCACCGACAATGCCCTATCCTTCATGTTCGACCGACGCATCCGTCTCCTCGCGTGACCGGATCAGGCAGACGGGTGTCGGCCTGATCGAATTGCTGGTCCTGATGTGCAGCCTGGCGCTCGGCGCCTGCACCTCGCTGCCCCGCACGCCCTACACGGCCGCTGAAGCCAGCGTCTCGCGCGTGCTGGATATCGACGGCCTCCGGCGCTACGCCGACGAGCCCGTCACGAAATTCAGCTTCGAGAAGGACACCAGCACCGCGACGAAAACCTATCTGGCGCTCTCCGGTGGCGGCGCCGATGGGGCCTATGGCGTTGGCGTTCTCAACGGCTGGACCGCGGCCAGAACCCGCCCCACCTTCTCGGTCGTCTCGGGCGTCAGCACCGGCGGCCTGATCGCGCCCTTTGCGTTCCTGGGCCCGCAATATGACGACACGCTGAAGGAGGTCTACACCAGCGGTATCGCGGAGAGCCTCCTGAACGATCCTAGCATCATGCGCGTGCTGTTCGGATCCGGCCTGTTCGGCAACACGAGGCTGCGCGAGCTCGTCGCACGCTATGTCGGTCCGGAAATCATGGCGCAGGTCGCGCGCGAGCACGCGAAAGGCCGCAAGCTGTTGGTGGTGACGACCGATCTCGACACCCAGCGGACCGCGATCTGGGACATGGGCAAGATCGCCGCGGTTGGAACGCCAGAGGCCCTAAAACTGTTTCGCGACGTGATGGCGGCTTCCGCCAGCATTCCCCTGGTATTTCCGCCGATCATGATCGATGCCGAAGGCCAGGGCCACCGGTTTCAGGAGATGCATGTCGACGGCGGCGTGACGGCGCCGGTGCTCACCTTGCCGGAAGCCCTGTTGTTCCAGAGCGGCCGCCTGCCCGGCAATGCGAAGATGGATATCTACATCCTCGTCAACAAGAAGATCGAACGCAACTTCGAGCTCGTCTCCAACGGCACCATCGACGTTGCCTCACGGAGTCTGTCGGCGATCACCCAATCGCAGACGCGCTCGATCATCTTTTCGACTTACGATTTCGCCAAGCGCAACCGACTGGGCTTCCATCTCTCCTACATCGCGCGCGATTACCCCGCCCCACCCTCGGAAGGGTTCGATACCGCCTATATGCGGGCGCTGTATCAGTACGGATACGAGAAGGCCGCATCCGGGCAGGCCTGGACCTCGACGCTTCCGTAAGCCGGCACGAAGGAACGAGGTCGGATCGAGACGGTTGAGGATACGGCCAATTCGGCCAGATTCGCGATGACGCCTCGGTTGCTGCGCGTTATAGAGCAAAGACGACTATCAGAAACGCGCAGGAATCATTGGGCATGGGATTGACTGCGACCAGGACAAGACCGGCAGCGCCTCGGCGCGAGGTGCCGAAATCGCGCGGCGGCCGGCCGACGAAGTCAGCTGCGATCGAGCGCGATCAGCGGCTGATCGAGGTCGCCACCCGCCTGTTCCTGGATCGCGGCTTCGATGCGACCTCGCTCGACGCGGTCGCGGAAGCGGCACGGGTGAGCAAGCCCACAGTCTATTCCCGCTATGGCGACAAGCGCGGGCTGTTTGCGGCCGTGCTGAGGCGCGAGATCGCGCGCTGGCTTGCGCCGCTCTCGGCGGCGGCGGAGACGCAGCTCTCCAGCGCCTCGAACATCTCGGTCGAGCAGCGGCTGGTCGAGATCGGGCGCGAGATGCTGACCTTCACCTGCGGTCCCGACGCCGTCGCCTTCAGCCGCATGATGACGTCGCAGGCCATCAACTTCCCCGACGTCGCCAAGCTCGGCAAGGAGGAAGGCTGGCTCAAGGCCGTCGCCACCACCGCGCGCTTCTTCGACCATCTGGTGGCGCAAGGTGCGCTCGATGTCGAAGACACCACCATTGCAGCCGAGGTCTTCCTCGACGTCGTCGTCGGTCACACCCACCGCATGGCGACGTTCGGAACGGCGCTGGAGCTGAAGACCGCCGAAAAGCGCATGCGCGCGGCAATCAAGCTGTTCCTGGCCGGCGCGCTGGGGCCCGCCGATCGCGTCCAGGACGCCGCCAAAGTCGCGCCGCGGCGCCGCTCCTCCCGCTGACAATTCCGTGAGCTCGTGAACTTTCCCCAAGAGGGGCAGCGCGCGTCGTTGACCAAAATAAAACGATACGGTATGGTTTAGTTATAAGTCGGTACGGGTCGCTTTTTCACCAGCCCCAAAGAGGTCCGGACCGCTTCGATCGTCACGGCGGGTACACCCGCCGTGACGCTCCGCGGCCGGCCGATGCCCAAGGCCGGCCGCGAATTCTTTACGATCATCCGGCACACTCGCTGGCCGAGGGTTTCGAGCATGACGACAGCCAAACGATGGACCTCGCAACTGCTTGCGATCGCCTTGCCTGCGCTGCTCATCACCGCGCCGGCACAGGCAATCGTGACTGCGGGCACTCCGACCGCGCTTCACAGCGAGACAGATGGTGATGCTGAAGCGGACCGCCAGGCGGTCAGCCGCGAAATCGAACGATTCCGCAGCTCGTCGATCACGATCAGCCAGGCCATGGCGATCGCGGAAGCCCGCCATGCCGGCGCCACGACGGCGGATGTGAGTTTCGACGGCGCCTCGGGCGTGCCGGTCTACCGGGTCAAGACCCTGCACAACGACCGCATCTGGCGCCACACGATCAATGCTTCGACCGGCGAGCTGGTCGGCGGCGAAGCCGCCCTCCCCCTCACTGAGCTCGACCACGAGGACCGCAGCAACCTCGCTGCGCTCGGTGCCATCAGACACCGCCTCGCCGATGCCGTACGCGTCGCCGAGCGCGCAGCCTCGGGAAAGGCCATCAGCGGCGGGTTGGTCCGCGAACGCGGCCGGCTCAATTTTGCGATCGTCGTGATCAGCGGCGACGACCTCAAGGAGGTCATTTTGGAGCCGCCGGGCGCACGGGCCAAGTAGCGACAGGCCCGCTCCCCGGCATCGACCGGGGCGAAAAGCCATTGACGGCCGCAAGACTCTCCCGCATAAGTCGCCGCCATGTTCACGACTACCAAACGCACGACCAAAACCACCACGGCCCCAGGGGCCCGGGGAGGCGTGCGCACGTAGGTCGTCGACTTAAACGCATCAGCTTGACCGAAGCCCCGCCCTCGATGGTCCGGGGCTTTTTTGTTGTCTGGATTTCAATGCAATGGAGGACAAAGTGAGTAACGATCCCGTCGTCGCGATTGTCGGCGTCACCGGTGCGGTGGGCGCCGAATTCATCGCCACCATGGACAACCGCGGCTTTCGCGTCGGCAAGCTCAAGGCGTTGGCAAGCGCCCGCTCGGCCGGAAAGACGGTCTCGTTCCGCGGCCAGGATATCGTGATCGAGGAACTGACCGAGCGGTCTTTCGAAGGTGTCGATATCGCCCTGTTCTCTGCCGGCGGCGGCATCTCCAGGAAGTATGCGCCGATCGCGGTCAAATCGGGCGCGGTCGTGGTCGACAACTCCTCCGCCTTCCGCATGGACCCGAACGTGCCGCTGGTGATTCCCGAGATCAATGCCAGCCGCATCCGCGACCACAAGGGCATCATTGCCAACCCGAACTGCGCCGCGATCACCGCGCTGGTGCCGCTGTGGCCGATCCACCAGAAGAACCGGATCAAGCGCGTCATCATCTCGACCTATCAGGCCGCCTCCGGCGCCGGCGCCGCCGCGATGGAGGAGCTCGTCGAATCCACCCGCGCCAATCTCAACGGGCAGGTCTATACGCCCAAGGTGATGCCGCACCCCTACGCCTTCAACCTCTTCAACCACAACACCGCCGTCGATCCTGACACCGGCTACAACGACGAAGAGACCAAGGTCATCAAGGAGACCCGCAAGATCTTCGAGGACGAGAGCATTGCAGTCGGCGTCACCTGCGTGCGCGTGCCGGTGCTGCGCGCCCATTGCGAGGCCATCACCTTCGAGTGCGAGAAGCCGATCACCGAGGACCAGGTCCGCGCCATCATGGCGCAGGCCCCGGGCGTGAAGGTCGTCGACGACCGTGTGAAGAACTACTTCCCGATGCCGATCGATGCCTCGGGCCAGGACGACGTGCTGGTCGGCCGCATCCGCAAGGACCTCAGCGATCCTTCAGGGCATTCGATCTCGATGTTCGTAGCGGCGGACCAGCTGCTCAAGGGCGCGGCGCTGAATGCGGTGCAGATCGCGGAGCTGTTGCCGCAGCGGGTGATGGCGTAACAGAAGGTCTCGTAGGGTGGGCAAAGGCGCGCAAGCGCCGTGCCCACCGCTCCTATCGAGCACTCAAGAAAGATGGTGGGCACGCTTCGCTTTGCCCACCCTACGCCATTGCCCGGAACAGCAAACACGCGTCCCCATACGAATAGAACCGGTATCCTCTGGCTATCGCATGCGCATACGCCTGCTGCATCGTCTCGAGCCCCGAAAACGCCGACACCAGCATGAACAGTGTCGACTTCGGCAGGTGAAAATTGGTCATCAGAACATCGACGGCGCGGAAGCGATAACCCGGCGTGATGAAGATCGAGGTCTCGGCCGCGAACGGCTGGATCGTGCCGTCTTCGCGCGCCGCGCTTTCGATCAGCCGCAATGACGTGGTGCCGACCGCGACGATCCGCCCGCCATTTTTCCGCGCGGTGTTGAGCCGCCCCGCGACCTCGGCCGAGATCGTGCCCCACTCGGCGTGCATCTTGTGGCCCTCGGTGTCGTCAACCTTGACCGGCAGGAAGGTCCCTGCCCCGACATGCAGCGTCACGCGGTTGATCCCGACGTCGCGCGCGCGCAGTACCTGCTCCAGCGCGGGCGTGAAATGCAGGCCTGCGGTGGGAGCCGCGACCGCACCTTCGTTCGCCGCAAACATGGTCTGGTAGTCCGCAAAGTCCTGATCGTCGGGCGTGCGCTTGGAGGCGATGTAGGGCGGCAGCGGCGGGCTGCCGAGATCGGCGATGGCCTGGTCGAGCGTCGGGCCGTGGAACGAGAACGACAACGTCACCTCACCTTCGGTCCCCTTGGCCTCGACTTCGGCGTCGAGATGGCCAAGCAGGCAGACCTTGCCCTCATTGCCGAAGCGGATGCGGTCGCCGGCTGTGAGCTTCTTCGCCGGCTTCACCAGCGCCTGCCAGCGTGAGCCGTCGAGACGCTTGATCAGCGTCGCCTCGATCTTCGGCTCGGTCTCGCGCCCGATGCGGCGGCCCTTCAGCTGCGCCGCGATCACCTTGGTGTCGTTGACGACGAGCTGGTCGCCGGGCTTCAGCCATTGCGGCAGGTCGGAAACGACCTGGTCGCGCAGCGCTCCGTTCTCCACGACCAGCATCTTCGCGGAGTCGCGCGGACTCGCCGGACGCAACGCGATGCGCTCGGCGGGCAGGTCGAAATCGAAGAGATCGGTGCGCATGTCTCACTAGCACCGTCATTCCGGACGCCGCGCCTTGAGCGCGGCGATCCGGAATCCCGAGATTGTGGCGCGAGATTCCGGGTTCGCGCCAAGGCGCGCTCGGAATGACGATGACTATTCCTTGTCCGCGGCCATCCGCGCCTTGACGATCTTGTCCGGATTCATCACGGGCTCGCCGCGCTTGATCTTGTCGACGTTCTCCATGCCCTCGGTGACCTTGCCCCAGACCGTGTACTGGTTGTCGAGGAAGCGGGCGTCGTCGAAGCAGATGAAGAACTGGCTGTCGCCGGAATCGGGATTGGCGGCGCGGGCCATGGAGGCGGTGCCGCGAACATGCGGCTCCTTGTTGAACTCGGCCTTCAGCTTCTTGCCGGAGCCGCCGGTGCCGGTACCGTGCGGGCAGCCGGTCTGCGCCATGAAGCCCTCGATCACGCGGTGGAACACGATGCCGTCATAGAAGCCCTCGCGCACGAGCTCCTTGATGCGCGCGACGTGGTTCGGCGCGAGGTCGGGGCGCATCTCGATGGTGACGGGACCCTGCGTGGTCTCGAGGATCAGGGTGTTTTCGGTGACGCTCATGCTCGTCTCTCTTGTGTTGGAGGTGAAGTCTTCGGCTTACGGAACTGGATCGCGAATGGACGTCCCGCCGCGGCGCCGGCCATTGCGTCGGTAAATGGCACCGGCGTGCAGCGTTGCAACGCCTCCATCACCGCGATCCGGTATTGCAGCCGGTCGTTGTCGGAGGCCTCCGCGGATTCATAGGTAACCCTCGGATGGCCCAGAATGTTTCCGGCCCGGTTAAAGCTCACGACGACGGTGATGTCGAGGGGGCGCGCCTTGGCCGGCGACGGCGGTCTCCAGCAGGTACGCAAGTGCCGGAAGATGTCCTGGATGGTGTTGACCTGCGCGTCCTCTGCGGCCGCACGGGCGACGCCGAGCAGCAGCATCGCGGCAACCAGCAGGAGCTTGCCACCGCGGCGCGCCATGGCCGCTCCTACTTGATGTCGGAGGCGACCTGCACCTTCACCATCTTGTCGGGATCGGTGACGGAGCCGCCGGGCGAGCCGGGGGGCGCCTTCTTAAGCTTGTCGACGACGTCCATGCCCTGCACGACCTCGCCGATCACCGTGTACTGGCCGTCGAGGCTGCCGCCGTCGGCGAACATGATGAAGAACTGCGAGTTGGCGCTGTCGACGCTGTCGCCGCGCCGGGCCATGCCGACGATGCCGCGGGCAAAATGCACCTTGGAGAATTCCTGCTTCAGGTTTGGATATTTCGAGCCGCCGGTCCCGTTGCCGTTCTGGCCGTCGCCCGTTTGCGCCATGAAGCCATCCATGACGCGGTGGAACGGCACGTTGTTGTAGAAGCCCTCGCGCGCGAGCTGCTTGATGCGCTCGGCGTGCTGCGGCGCGATATCGGTCCTGAGCTTGATGACGATGCGGCCCTTGGTGCTATCGATGACGATGGCATTGGCCTTGTCGAGGTTTGCCGGCAATTGCTGCGCCACCGCCGGCACCGCGAACAGAAGCGCGGCAAGAACTGCGAGAATTCGGATCATGACAACTCCGGTCAGGATGAGAAAGGAAGCGGGCCGTTATCCGGCGAATTTGGCCTTGAGCTGTGCCGCGACCTGCGGCGGGACAAAGGCCGAGACATCCCCGCCCATGCCGGCGATCTGGCGCACCAAAGTGGCGGTGATCGGGCGGACCATGGGAGAGGCCGGTAGGAAGACCGTATGCACCTCGGGCGCCATGGCCTCGTTCATGCCGGCGAGCTGCATCTCGTAGTCGAGGTCGGTGCCGTCGCGCAGGCCCCGGATCATGATGGTCGCGCCGTGCTTGCGCGCCGCGGTCACCGACAGATCGTCAAACGTCGTCGCCTCGAGCACGCAACCCGCCTGTGCTGCCAGCGGCCCGCAGACGTCATGGAGCATCTTCAGCCGCTCCTCGGTGGAGAACAGCGGTTTCTTGCCGGGGTGCACGCCGATCGCGACCACGAGCCTGTCGCACAGCGAGACGCTGTGCCGGACCACGTCCAGATGGCCGTTGGTGATGGGGTCGAAGGAACCTGGGTAGAAGGCAATGCGCGACATGGCCTCGTCCTACCGCGCCCGGCCCGGCCCGGCAAGCCGGGCAGGTTCCTTGTCCGTTCCGGGCCCTTCACCCGGAAAATGTCTCGGCGGACGTCGGCAGTGGCCGTTTTGTTTCGTCCTTGGGGCAACCACGAAACAAAACGGAGCGCGAACGAAACCATTTCCAGCGTCCGCGAAGACGTCCGGAAACTGGCCATGGTTACTAATCCAGCCAACGAATGACGGGCCGCACACTGGGCGTAGGCGGCCGCATCACAGGGGACAGTCAATGATCAAGACCATTTCAGCGATCGCACTCTCTGCGTGTGTTGCCGCAGCCCTCACCCTCCTGCCCGGCTTTGCCCCGACCGTCGAAGCCAGCGTGCCGCAGCCGCTGGCCAAGAGCGACCGGCTCGATATCCGCACCATCGGCCGCGACTGCTCACAGCAGGCCTGGCCGAATTTCGAGGCGTCGTGCCTGCGCCGCGCCGGCAGCAAGGCTGGTGTCCGCGAGGCCCGCCTCGTGACGGCCGACCGCACGCCGTAGTCGGACCTGTAAGCTTCGCGTCAGGAAGACCCCTCAAGATAAACCCCGTGGATATTTGCGACGTCTCGTCGCAGACTGCGTCGTGCTCGCGCCCATCGGAATGACCCGACGGGCGCGAATTCCATCGGGGGATTTGCCGTTGTCCAGTACGCCCGCAGTCGCCGCCGGCCATCGCCCTGACGCACTGCCGTTTGCCATGACCATGGGCGCCCTTGGAGTGGTCTACGGCGATATCGGCACCAGTCCCCTCTACGCCCTGAAGGAAGCCGCCAAGGCGGCTGCTCATGGAGGTACGCTGACTCAGGACGCTGTCCTGGGAGTTGCCTCGCTGATCCTTTGGGCGTTGCTGCTGATCATCTCGCTGAAATACGCGCTGCTGATCCTGCGCGCGGATAACCGCGGCGAAGGCGGCATCGTCGCGCTGCTGGCGCTGCTGCATGCCCGCCACGCCCAGCCAGGCACATGGCGCGCCCATCTCCTGGTGGTCGGCCTCATCGGCGCCGCCCTGCTCTATGGCGACGGCGCGATCACGCCGGCGATCTCCGTGCTCAGCGCCATCGAAGGCCTCAAGGTCGACGCCCCTTCGCTGGCACCCGCCGTGGTGCCCGTGACCGTCGCCATCCTGATCGGGCTGTTCATGATGCAGAAGCAGGGCACCGGCTTCATCGGCCGTATCTTCGGCCCGGTGATGCTGGCCTGGTTCGTCGTGCTTGCCGCGCTTGGCATCCACGGCATCGTCAAGGCGCCGGCGGTGCTGGCGGCGCTCAGCCCGCTCTATGCCTTCGACTTCCTGATCCACCATGATTTTCACGTCTCCTTCGGAATTCTTGGCGCCGCCTTCCTCGCGGTCACCGGCGGCGAAGCCATGTATGCCGACATGGGGCATTTCGGGCGCTTCCCGATCCGCCTCGCCTGGTTCGCGGTCTGCCTGCCGGCGCTGGTGCTGAATTATTTCGGCCAGGCCGCACTTCTGATCACCGATCCCGCCATGATCGAGAATCCGTTCTTTCAGCTGTGCCCGGACGCCCTGCACTATCTGCTGGTCGCCTTCTCGGCGGTCGCGACCGTGATCGCCTCGCAGGCGATCATCTCCGGCGTGTTTTCGCTGACGCAGCAGTCGATCCAGCTCGGTTTCCTGCCGCGCATGCAGATCCGCCACACCACGAGCGCTGCGATCGGCCAGATCTACGTGCCGCTGGTAAATTGGCTGCTTGCTGCCGCAACGCTCGGGGCGGTGCTGAGCTTCGGCACCTCGGACGCGCTCGCCGGCGCCTATGGCATCGCGGTGTCGCTGCTGATGGCGATCACCACGTTGCTCGCGGCGCTGGTGGCGATCCAGTGGGGTTATTCGCCGTGGCTGGTGGTTGCCGTGAACGGCGCCTTCTTCGTGATCGACGTGATCTTCTTCTCGGCCAATTCGATCAAGCTGTTCGAGGGTGGCTGGTTTCCGCTGCTGCTCGCTGTCTCGTCGCGTTCCTGATGCTGACCTGGCGGGGCGGCGTGAAGCTGGTCGAGGCGGCGCGGGCGCGGCTGCGCCAACCCGAGGAGGACCTGATCGAGACGGCGGTGAACCAGTGCAGGGCGAGGCTGCCCGGGACCGCGGTGTTTCTGGCCTCCGCGCCGCGCGGCGTGCCGCTGGCGCTGACCCAGTTCGTAAAGCACAATCGCGTGCTGCACGAACGCGTGCTGCTGGTCACCGTGCTGATCGAGGAATCCCCGCACATTCCCGACGAGGAACGCGCCGAGGTGCTCGAGATCATCCCGGGCATCACCCGCGTGATCCTGCATTACGGCTTCATGCAGAACCCGACGATCTATGAAGGACTGAAGCTCGTCTGCCGCCAGGGCAAGCTGCCCGGCATCGACCTCTCCGACATCACCTACTATGTTGGCCGCGAGACCATCATCCCGCGCGAGGACGTCCCGGGAATGTGGGTCTGGCGGGAAGGCGTGTTCGCCTTCCTCCAGCGCAACGCCGAACGCTCCGCCGCGTTCTTCGGCGTGCCGACCAAGCAGGTGGTGGAGTTCGGGACGGAGCTGGAGATTTAGGACGGTCGCCGGGCTGCATGAGGCAGGTGCGAAAATGTCCAATGATCCGCCTCTGCAGTTGAAACCTCGGCTGACAATCTCGGTCGATCAGGTGCAAGCGATCATCCGTCGGATGTTTCCGCATGCGTCGGTGCTGGACGTGACCGAACTGCATGGCGGGGAGATCGGTACCGTCCTGGAGATCGTGTTGACGGGTTTGCCCGCCCACATCCTCAAGGCCTACCCTGCATCGCTGCAGTGGAAGATGGCAAAGGAGGTCTACGTCCTGGGGCTTCTTCGCGACGTTGACGTCACCGTTCCCGGAATACTGTTCGCCGACGACACGCAATCGGTGATCGACCTCAACTATGTTCTGATGACTAAGCTCGACGGCACGGTGCTCGGCCGGCGCGAGGCCGACCTATCGGACGCCGGGTTGTTCGCAATCTACGCCGAGATGGGCGCGGCGCTTCGCAAGATCCATGACGTCACACTCGACAGCTTTGGCTATATTGGCCCTAACGGCGTCTGGACCGCATATCCGAGCAATCATGCCTGTATGTCCGCGCAGCTCGAAAGGAAGCTGAAAGAGTTCTGCGCGCGAGGCGGGGACACCGCACTTGCCGGGCGGCTCCGGGACGGCGTTGTAGCTCGCCAGCATCTGTTGGACGCGGCAGTCATCCCTCGCCTGTGCCATTACGATTTCCACGCCGGAAATATCCTGGTGACATCGCAGGGCGATCCGCATCTGTCAGGCATCGTCGATTTCGAGAATGCGACGTCTGGCGATCCGCTGATGGATATCGCGAAGGCGCTGTACTATTTCACGCCGAAGGATGCGCCGAAACGAGATGGACTGCTCGCGGGCTATGGCAAGATTGAGCGTCCCGATTGGCAGGAGACGCTTCGTCTCTACCGCCTCTACTGCACGCTGGAGCTTTGGTGCTGGATGGCACAAATCGGCAAGCGAGAGGCGCTCGCCGATTTGACGAGAGAGCTTGCGAACGACTCGTAGAACGGGTCGTCACGCCCCGTTGCCGCTCTCTCCGTTCCCGTTCTCGGCCTCTTCGGTGATGTGCGCCAACGAGCGCGCCGGGCGCTGGAGGCGTTGGCTTCAGCAAACCGCGTCCGCTGCGGATCCAATCTGAAATTGCTTCTCGGCGAATTGGAACCAGGTCGATCGCCTTTCGGTTGGTTCCGGCGAGATCAATTCTGGGCTGGTGCTCCCCATGAACTCTGGCGCCAACGTCACCTTCAGCAACTTGCGCGCCGTGGTCATCCTGATCGTGGTCGCCTTCCATTCGGCCCTTCCCTACCTCGCCTCCCAGCCGCCGCATCCGTTCGCCTTCGACGCGCCGCCCTATCGGTGGATCGCGTTTCCGATCATCGACAGCGAGCGCTGGTTTGGGCTGGACCTGTTCTGCGCATGGCAAGACGTCAGCCTGATGTCCCTGATGTTCCTTTTGGCGGGCCTGTTCACCCCGCATGGCCTGATCCGCAAGGGCGCCACCGCCTATCTCGCAGATCGCTGGTGGCGTATTGGATTGCCCTTCGTCCTCGCCGTCGCCCTCCTTAGTCCGGTGGCGTACTACGCCTCGTATCTGACGACCGCGACCGACCCATCGCCTGCGGCGTTTTGGCTGCACTGGCGCGCGTTGCCGATGTGGCCCTCGGGCCCGCAATGGTTCTTGTGGCAGCTTCTGCTCCTCAGCGGACTGGCTGCTGCGCTGCATGAGCTCGCGCCATCGTGGCCACGGGTCGCGAGCCTCATCGTCGCCAGGTGCGACGATCGCCCACTACTCTTCTTCGCGGGCCTGACCAGTCTGTCGGCACTGGCCTATGTCCCCCTCGCGATGATCTTCACCCCCTGGGAATGGACCTTTCTCGGCCCGTTGTCTTTCCAGCTAAGCCGCCCGCTGCACTATCTCCTCTATTTCTCCGCGGGACTCGCCATCGGCAGCTACGGCCGTGATCGCAGCGTCTTCCGCATCGACGGCCCCCTCGCGCGCCACTGGCCAACGTGGGTTGCCGCAGCTTTCGCCTGCTTTGCCGTATGGGGCGGACTGACCGCGCTGACCATGCCGGACTGGAATGCCAGCCCAACCGCATACCGTCTCGCCGCGGCTCTCGCCTTTCCCCCTGCATGCGCGACAGGCGTGATCGCTTTTGTGGCCAGTTCGCTGGCATTGTTGCGTCGCCGTTCGGCGCTCGCCGATAGTCTTTCGACCAATGCCTACGGCATCTACCTCACGCATTACCCGTTCGTGCTGTGGCTGCAATATGCACTGCTCGGCACGAGCCTGAATGCCGTTGCCAAAACCGCGTTTGTCCTCATCGTGGCACTGGTTCTGAGCTGGGCCGCGAGCGGATTCCTGGCCGCAAGCGTGAGACTGCTGGTCCACCGGCATCCCGGTCTCCCGGGCAAGGGCGCTATCTCAGATCAACCTCGATGACGGAACGTCCATGTCACTGGTCCCGACGCTCGCGTCCCGCAATCTCTTCCACGATCGCCTGCGTTTTGTCGCGACGCTCGTAGGAATCGTTTTTTCGGTCGTCCTGGTGATGATCCAGATGGGCCTGTTCCTGGGCTTCGGTCGCATGGTGACGACGATGATCGATCATGCGTCAGCCGATCTCTGGGTGCTGCCGAAGGGAGCGAAATGTTTCGAGGATCCCTCGCTGCTGGATGCGAAGCTGCGCGACAAGGTTGCGTCCGTCGATGGTGTCTCCGCCGTGGTTCCGCTAGTCATCGGTTTCTCGGATTGGCGCCTCGAGAGCGGCGAGGTGACACCCGTCTTCGTTGTCGGCGCCGATTTACGTGATGGAAGCTTGCGGCCATGGAACGTGGTCGAGGGCGACGTCCGCGCGCTGTCGCAAAGTGGAGCGGTGGTCATCGACCGCTCCTATTACGATCGCCTCGGCGTCTCAAAAATCGGAGCAACGGCCGAGATCCGCGGCCGCCGCGTGAAGGTCGTGGCCTTGACCGACGGCATTCGCTCCTTCACCACCACGCCCTATGTCTTCGTGGACCTGAAAAGCGCTCGCACCTTCACTGGAACCTTTCCGGATCGCGCCAGCGATCTCCTGGTGCGCCTCAAGCCCGACGCTGATCGCGACACAGTTCTCAAGGCCATTCGAGCTCAGGTTGGTGAGCACGAGGTGCTCACAACGGATGAATTCCGCAGCCGTAGCCGCTCGTTCTGGCTGTTCGGAACGGGCGCCGGCGCTGCGCTATTTGCCGGTGCATTGCTGGGAGTGATCGTCGGCACCGTCATCGTCGCGCAAACGCTCTATTCGAGCACCAAGGATCATCTCAGTGAATTCGCCACCCTGCGGGCAATGGGCTCGTCGAATGGATATATCTACAGGGTCATCATCTATCAGGCGCTCCTCAACGCGATCATCGGCTTCATCATTGCGAGTACGATTGGCGCTGTCGTTGTGGAGATAACTGCCAAGAGCGCGTTGCCGATCGTCATCACGCCGTGGCTGATTGCAGCCCTGTTCGTGCTGACGGTGGTGATGTGCGTAGCGTCGGCGATCGGTGCAATCGTGCGTGTGGTGCGGATCGATCCAGCAACGGTATTCATGCGATGAACGAAATCATCATTGAGGCGAGCGGAATCAAGAAGACGCTTGGGCGTGGCGCCGGCGAGGTGAAGGCGCTGCGCGGGATCGACCTGACGCTGCGGCGCGGCGAGTTCACACTGCTGATGGGGCCGTCGGGCAGCGGCAAGACGACGCTGCTGCTCGTGCTTGGATGCATGCTGGCACCAAGTTCGGGTACACTCACCGTGTGCGGCACGCCTACTTCGGGTGTCGACAAGGAGGGACTAGCCCAAATCAGGCGCGACCATATCGGCTTTGTGTTCCAGTCCTATCATCTGTTTCCGACGCTCACTGCTGCACAGAACGTGCAGCTCGCGCTCGACATCCGTCACGAGCGTGGGCGCAAAGCCGGGAAACGCGCGCGGGAAGCGCTGACCCTGGTTGGCCTGGAGCAGAAGGCCGATACCTTGCCGGGCGAGCTTAGCGGCGGTGAGCAGCAGAGGGTCGCGATCGCGCGAGCCTTTGTCGCCAATCCCTCGGTCATTCTCGCCGACGAGCCAACTGCCGCGCTCGACGGCAATAACGGGCGAAGCATCATGCGGATTCTCGCCGACGCCGCACATCAGCGCGAGCGCGCCGTGCTCGTCGTGACCCATGATCCGCGAGTCATTCCCTTTGCGGATCGCATCGTCGAGATCGAGGACGGCCTGCTGGTCGACACCGGGTCCGGCGAACCCGAACGGCTGCATTTGCCAAAGGCGGCCGCATTCCGGCCGTAAGACGCGAGCGAATGAAGCAAGAGAACACACCATGAGCCTGCGCGCTGAAATGCTGCGCCTCGGCATCCGCATGTTCCTGAAACGGCACCGTCAGCCATTCGATGTCGCGATGTGGCGGGCAAACATGCATCGCATGGAGCGATGGGTGCCTCGGCCGCCACGCAGCACCAAAACAAGCGTCGTGCAGGCCGGTCACCTCAGATTACACCGGATCGCCACCCCGGCGTCGCGCCCGGGGCGCAACGTACTATATCTTCACGGCGGCGCCTATATTTCGGGCGCGCCGATCTACTACCGGCATTTCACCTGGCGCATTGCCAATGTGACCAGCTCGACGGTCTGGGCGCTTGAATATCGCCTCGCCCCCGAACATCCGTTTCCGGCCGCACTGGATGATGCCGTGGCGGGTTTTCTCTGGCTCGCCCGCGAGACGGGCGATCAAAGCGAACTGTTCGTGATGGGTGACTCAGCCGGGGGTGGATTGGCGCTGTGCCTTCTCATGAGACTGCGTGACGAACGCAAGCTGCTTCCTGCCGCCGCGGTTGCCATGTCGCCCTGGACTGATCTGGCGCTCACCGCGCCCTCGTTGACCGAGAATGCCGCATCAGATCCGATGCTGAACGTGGACGATATTCCGGAATTCGTGCGTTGCTATCTGGCAGGCGCCGACCCGTGTAACCCCCGTGCATCGCCGCTCTATGGCGATGCGTTCGGCCTTCCGCCGGTGCTGATCCATGTCGGCAGCGACGAGATCCTGCGCGATGACGCGGTCCGCATGGCCAACAAGCTGAAAAACGGTGATCCGCGAAGCCGCCTGGAGGTCTGGCCGCGCATGCCGCACGTGTTCCAGCTCTTCGTCCCGGTGCTGCCGGAAGCCCATGCGGCCATCGCGCAGATCGGAGAATTCATCTCCAATCTGCATCGCGATGCAAATCCGCCACCTTCCCCGCTAGCCTAAAGCGCGATGAGATTGGGATGAATCGTCATCCCGCTTTAGGTTGTTGCTTGAGCATGATCCTTCCGGAAAGCGCTGCGCACTTTGCCGGATCATGCTTTAGGCCCCGTTGCCGTTCTCGCCGTTCCCGTTCTCGGCCTCTTCCGTGATGTGCTCGACCGAGACCACGTGCTCGTCCTCGGCGGTGTCGAACACGATCACGCCCTGCGTGGAGCGGCCGGCGATGCGGATGCCTTCGACCGGGCAGCGGATCAGCTGGCCCTTGTCGGTGACGAGCATGATCTGGTCGGCCTCCTCCACCGGGAAGGACGCCACGAGGTTGCCATTGCGGTTATTGACGCTCATGGCGACGATGCCTTTGCCGCCGCGGCCCGTGGTGCGGTACTCGTAGGACGAGGTCCGCTTGCCGTAGCCGTTGACGGAGACCGTCAGCACCACCTGCTCCTGCGCCGACATCTCGACATAGCGCTCCTGCGGCAGCTGGAAGCTGCCTGAAGTCTCCTCGGCCTCGGCATCCGCCGGTGCCTCTTCCGCGGCGGCCTCGCCCGCAACCGCGCGGCGCATCTTCAGGTAAGCCGAGCGCTCGTCCGAGGTGGTCTCGACGTGGCGCAGGATCGCCAGCGAAATCACCTTGTCGCCTTCGCCGAGCGCGATGCCGCGCACGCCCATCGAGGTGCGCCCGGTGAACACGCGCACGTCGGTGACTGGGAAGCGGATGCACTGGCCGCCGGCAGCCGTCAGCAGCACGTCGTCGCGTTCGGTGCAGATCTGCACGTCGACGATCGCCTCCCCCTCCTCCAGCTTCATCGCGATGATGCCGGAGCGGCGGACGTCGACGAAGTCGGACAGCTTGTTGCGGCGGACATTGCCGCCCGTCGTGGCGAACATCACGTCGAGCTGGCCCCAGGTCGATTCATCCTCCGGCAGCGGCATGATGGTGGTGATACGCTCGCCCTGCTCCAGCGGCAGGATGTTGATCAGCGCCTTGCCGCGTGCGTTCGGCGCGGCCATCGGCAGCCGCCAGACCTTCTCCTTGTAGACCTGGCCGCGCGAGGAGAAGAACAGCACCGGCGTGTGCGTGGAGGCCACGAACAGCCGGCTGACGAAATCCTCGTCGCGGGTCTGCATGCCGGCGCGGCCCTTGCCGCCGCGGCGCTGGGCGCGATAGGCCGACAGCGGCACACGCTTGACGTAGCCGGCGTGGGAGACGGTGACGACCATGTCCTCGCGCTGGATCAGGTCCTCGTCCTCGACCTCGCCCTCCTGCTCCATGATCACGGTGCGGCGCGGGGTGGCGAATTCGGCCTTCACTTCGGCGAGCTCGGCCTTGATGATGTCGAGAATGCGGGCGCGGGAACGCAGAATGTCGAGATAATCACTGATCTCACCGGCGAGCTTGGACAGCTCCTCGCCGATCTCGTCGCGGCCGAGCGCGGTGAGGCGCGCCAGGCGCAGTTCGAGGATCGCCCTCGCCTGCTCCAGCGACAGGCGGATGGTGCCGTCCTCGTTGATGCGATGGCGGGGATCGTCGATCAGCGTGATGATGTCCTCGACGTCGCGGGCGGGCCAATCGCGCGTCATCAGGGTCTCGCGCGCCGCAGCCGGCGTCGGCGAGTGCCGGATCACTTTGATGATCTCGTCGATATTGGCGACCGCAATGGCGAGGCCCACCTGCTCATGCGCGCGCTCGCGCGCCTTGCGCAGCCTGTACTTGGTGCGCCGGGTGACGACCTGCTCGCGGAAGCCGACGAAGATCGTCAGCATGTCCTTCAAGTTCATCGTTTGCGGGCGGCCGGAATCGAGCGCGACGGCGTTGACGCCGAAGCTCGTCTGCAGCGGCGTGAACTTGTAGAGCTGGTTCAGCACGACGTCGGGCACCGCATCGCGCTTGAGCTCGACGACGACGCGATAGCCGTCGCGGTCGGACTCGTCGCGCAGATCGGAGATGCCCTCGATCTTCTTTTCCTTGTAGAGCTCGGCGATGCGCTCGACCATCGTCGCCTTGTTCACCTGATACGGGATCTCGGTGATGACGATCGCCTCGCGCTCCTTGCGGATCGTCTCGAAGGTGACCTTGCCGCGCATCACGATGGAGCCACGGCCGAGATGATAGGCGCTGCGGATGCCCTGGCGTCCGAGGATGATGCCGCCGGTCGGGAAATCCGGACCCGGGATGATGTTGATGAGCTCGTCGATAGTCAGGGACGGATTGTCGATCAGCGCGACGCAGGCATCGATCACCTCGCCGAGATTGTGCGGCGGGATGTTGGTGGCCATGCCGACGGCGATGCCGCCGGCGCCATTGACCAGCAGGTTCGGGAACCGCGCGGGCAGAACCACCGGCTCCTTCTCGGAGCCGTCATAGTTGTCCTGGAAATCAACGGTGTCGTCGTCGATGTCCTCGAGCAGCTTCAGCGCGATCTTGGTCAGGCGCGACTCGGTGTAGCGCATCGCCGCCGGTGGATCGCCGTCGACCGAGCCGAAATTGCCCTGCCCGTCGATCAGCGGCGCGCGCATCGAAAAGTCCTGCGCCATGCGCACCAAGGCGTCGTAGATCGCCTGGTCGCCGTGCGGGTGATACTTACCCATGACCTCGCCGACGGCACCGGCGGACTTCTTGTGCTTCTTGTCCGGCGTGTCGCCGCGATTGTTCATCGCGAACAGGATGCGGCGGTGCACCGGCTTCAACCCGTCGCGCGCATCGGGCAGCGCACGCGCCACGATCACGCTCATGGCGTAATCGAGGTACGACTTCTTCATCTCCTCGTAGATGGAAACGGGGCGAATGTCCGAGGGTTGCGCCGGCTGATCGCCGGGCTTGTTATCGTCGTCAGCCAAGGGGAAATCCGGTGAGGTTTTATCTGGGAATCATATAGCGCATCCAGGTTCGGATCACCACCCTTGCAGCCCCCTCGAAAGCGCTTTTTCCGCTCATTTTTCCAATAACTTAAGGCCTCAGACCAGCCTCCTGAACCACCCTCGGAATCGGCCCTCCAGGACCATCCGCGGCGCCTGCCTGATCACGCGGGAAGCGGCCCCTGTCGGCTAACTTCGCGTGGGCGCAATGCGGACTTCACCCCAAACATGAAGCGGGCCCGGAAAATCCGAGCCCGCCCTATTAATTAGTAAGATCTGCTGAGACGACGCAGGAAGTGCCGCCGAAGTGTCGCCGGCGCGCCCTCGTCAAGCCGTCCACCCGCTCAGAACGGGATATCGTCGTCCATGTCACTGTTGCGGCCACCGCCTGCGGCCACCGGACGGCGCGGTGCGCTGCTGACGGGACCGGAGGAGCCGAAATCGCCGCCCGGTTCGTCGCCGAAGCTGCCGCCTCCTCCGCCGCCACCGCGGCCGTCGAGCATGGTCAGCGTTGAGTTGAAGCCTTGGAGCACGACCTCGGTCGAGTACTTCTCGACGCCGCTCTGGTCGGTCCATTTGCGGGTCTGCAGTGCGCCCTCGATGTAAACCTTCGCGCCCTTCTTCAGGTACTGCTCGGCGACCTTGCAGAGCCCTTCATTGAAGATCACGACGCGGTGCCACTCGGTCTTTTCCTTACGCTCGCCGGTGTTCTTGTCGCGCCAGGTCTCCGAGGTGGCGATGCTCAAATTCGCGATCGGCCGCCCGTCCTGGGTGCGGCGGATTTCAGGATCCTTGCCGAGATTTCCAACCAGAATGACCTTGTTGACGCTTCCCGCCATCGCCGCTCTCCACTCCGAAT
The DNA here is from genome assembly GCF_045571415.1 of Bradyrhizobium sp. LMG 9283. Taxonomy (NCBI): domain Bacteria; kingdom Pseudomonadati; phylum Pseudomonadota; class Alphaproteobacteria; order Hyphomicrobiales; family Nitrobacteraceae; genus Bradyrhizobium; species Bradyrhizobium sp. LMG 9283. Next base: position 4,428,684 of record NZ_CP120691.1, on the reverse strand, counting down.
GCCACTGAATTTCAAAAGGGCGAATCCGCTGCCCGCGTTGCTCTGCGCCCTGTCGAGGCGACCCTATACGCTTGCGGGCACCGATCGGCCCGACACCCCCAAGGTTATCCCCACATATAGCATCGACCTCGGCTTTGTTCCAGATTTGTTCTTCGTGGCGACGCACCAAAAAGATCCGGTCGTACGCCGATGAAAAGACGATCCTCGGATGGAACCTTTCCGGGTTCCCGTGAACGACGAAAACCGCTTAACATTCATCAAGTTGCAGCTACTTCAGTCGGTCGCCGAGTGTGGCATTTCGGAGACGGACTTTGCCCTTTCGTTAGGCTACCGTTGCCTCGGAATTAGTTCATATGGGCGTCGCGCCTGATCAGCCGCTTCGGGGACTTCGAGAAGCGGACGAAACTGGGGAGACTGCAATGAATAAGGTTCTGTTTGGTTCAATCAGTGCAATGGCGTTGGTTCTGTCGGCTCCTGCAACCGCGGCGGATCTCGCTGCGCGTCCTTACACCAAGGCTCCGGCTCCGGCGGTTGCTGCCATCTACGACTGGAGCGGCTTCTACATCGGTATCAACGGCGGCGGCGGCACGAGCCACAAGTGCTGGGACTTCCTCGACACCACTGGCGCCGTGACCGGTGTCGCCGGCACCCTCGTCGGTGAAGGATGCCACAACGCGACCGGAGGCACGGTCGGCGGTCAGGTTGGATACCGCTGGCAATCAGCCAATTGGGTGTTCGGCGTCGAGGGCCAAGGTAACTGGGCCGACTTCTCCGGCGATAATATCAGCACGCTATTTCCGGGCTCCCCTCTCGTCACAGGCGACCGCAACCGATCTCGGATCGATTCCTTCGGCCTGATCACCGGTCAGGTCGGTTATGCCTGGAACAATGTCCTGTTCTATGTCAAAGGTGGCGCCGCCGTGGTCGGTGACAAGTTTGATATCTTCGCTGCGCCCGGCACGCCGGGCGCGGGCACCTTGCTCGCTTCGGCTCGTGACACGCGTTGGGGTGCCACGGTCGGCGCTGGTCTTGAATTCGGTTTCGCGCCGAACTGGTCGGTCGGTTTCGAGTACGACCACATCTTCCTGGGCAACCAGACGAGAGACTTCACAACACCTGCCGGCGCATTGTTCGGGACCGATCGCATCAGGCAGGACGTCGATATGGGGCTTGTTCGCGTGAACTACCGCTGGGGCGGCCCTCTGATCGCCAGGTACTGATACCTCACGATATCATTTAGAGATTAAAGGCCGGCCTCGCGCCGGCCTTTCTTGTTTGGGTACAACTACTTGGCAGTAATAAGTCAGCAACCATCACCTTTTGCCGCTATGTGGCTTTTCGGAGACACAACTTGCAGCTTTGGTGGTGTAGAGACGGCGTCAGTTGGGCCGTTGAGTCCGCTGCCCTTCCGTCACGGAAGGCAACAACAGAAACTGGGACTGGGATTAAGTTGAAAATGAAGAAGGTTTTGTTGGCTTCGGCCTGTTTGTTCGCTCTCGCCGCTCCGGCCTCCGCCGCTGACCTCGCGGCCCGCCCCTACACCAAGGCTCCGGTCGCTCCGACCGCCGCTGTCTACAACTGGACCGGCTTCTACCTCGGTATCGTCGGCGGCGGCGCTTGGGAAAGCGCTTCGGGCGACCCCAAGATGAAGGGTGGCTTCGTCGGTGGCACCGCCGGCTACAACTGGCAGACTGGCAACGTCGTGTTCGGCATCGAGGCCGATGGCTCCTGGGCTGACGTCAGCGCCTCGGCGACCGCTCTCGGCGTCACCGTGTCGTCGAAGACCGACGCGCTCGGCACCGTCCGCGGCCGCATCGGCTGGGCCGTCAACAACGTCCTGTTCTACGGCACCGGTGGTTACGCCTGGATCGACAACAAGATCACCCTCTCCGCGCTGGGCGTGTCCGTGTCGGACAGCAAGTGGCACTCCGGCTGGACCGTCGGTGCCGGCGTCGAGGCGTTCTTCGCTCCGCAGTGGTCGGTCAAGGGCGAGTACCTCTATCGCAGCCTCGGCAGCGAGAACTACTTCTCGAACCTCGGCGCTCCGCTGGCCTCCGGCACGCTCAACTTCCACACCGTGCAGGTCGGCGTGAACTATCACTTCGGCGGCCCGGTCGTCGCGAAGTACTAAGCTTCGTCTCCGACGCTATCCGCGTTACGAACGGCCGGCCTCGCGCCGGCCTTTTTGTTGTTTTCACGCGCGTAGCAATACGCAGCCCGCCACCAGCGTTTTCGCCGACGTGTGGCTTCCGGGTGACACAACCTTTGGCTTCTATGGTGTAAAGTAATGACATTACTTGGGTCATAGAGTCCGCTGCTCTTCCGTTCTCCGGAAGGCCGGAATGACGGAACTGGGGAATGGAAATGAAGAAGCTTTTGCTGGCTTCGGCCAGTTTGTTCGCACTCAGCGCGTTGGCACCGGCCTCGGCGGCCGATTTGGCGGCCCGCCCCTACACCAAAGCTCCGGTCGCGCCAGTCGCGATCTACAATTGGAGCGGCTTCTACCTCGGCATCAACGGCGGCGGTGCCTCGAGCCGCAATTGCTGGGATCTCAATGCTGTGCTCGGCGCGCCAATCCCGGTCGTGTCCGAAGGTTGTCACAACGCGACCGGCGGACTCGTCGGTGGTCAGGTCGGCTATCGCTGGCAGTCAGCCAATTGGGTGTTCGGCCTCGAAGCTCAGGGCGACTGGGCTAATCTGAAGGGGTCGAATGCGAGTGGACCCCTCGCCTTCGCGCCGGTCGTCAATCAGACCAGAATCGATGCGATCGGCCTTTTCACCGGCCAGGTCGGTTACGCCTGGAACAACGTGCTCTGGTACGTGAAGGGCGGCGCCGCGGTCACGCACGCCAAATACGACGGCCTTCTGGGCGGCGTAGTCCTCGATAGCGCAACCGAAACGCGCTGGGGCGGCGCCGTCGGCACCGGCCTGGAATTCGGCTTCGCGCCGAATTGGTCGATTGCCATCGAATACGACCATCTGTTCATGGGCGGCCGCAACGTCAATTTCACGGTGCTCGGCATCAATGACCGGACCGACCGCATCAAGCAGGACGTCGACATGGGCACCGTCCGCCTCAACTACACCTTCGGCGGCCCGGTCGTCGCGAAGTACTGATCGCGACCGACGTCGCATCGTCACGAAAGGCCGGCCTCGCGCCGGCCTTTTTTGTTTCGGCGGGCTGTTCAGGTGCAGTTCCACCACCGCTCCTGCTGCCAAATGCCGCCAGCGCGCCAACAATCCGTTGACGATTCGCAAGTCCTACTGGAAATCCTCCGCCGTTCTTCCTACGTTCGCTGCCATACCCATCGGCGCCGATCCCGGTTCCGGGCGAAGCGCGCCTTTTGCATTGGCGCGATCGCGCGTCTTTGGATTCCTTGAGGACCAGCGGGATGGACGAAGTGATCAGGGCGAAGCGCCAACAACAGAACGCGGGCTCCAGCCTGCGCGCAATTACGATCCGCGGCGCGCGCGAGCACAACCTCAAGAACATCGACGTCGAGATTCCCCGCGACAAGCTGGTGGTGTTCACCGGCCTCTCCGGCTCCGGCAAATCCTCGCTCGCCTTCGACACCATCTATGCCGAGGGCCAGCGCCGCTACGTCGAATCGCTGTCGGCCTATGCCCGCCAGTTCCTGGAGATGATGCAGAAGCCTGACGTCGATCAGATCGACGGCCTGTCGCCGGCGATCTCGATCGAGCAGAAGACCACCTCCAAGAATCCCCGCTCCACCGTCGGCACGGTGACCGAGATCTACGACTATATGCGCCTGCTCTGGGCCCGCGTCGGAGTGCCCTATTCGCCGGCCACGGGCCTGCCGATCGAAAGCCAGACCGTGTCGCAGATGGTCGACCGCGTGCTGGCACTGCCCGAAGGCACCCGCCTTTATCTGCTCGCGCCGGTCGTGCGCGGCCGCAAGGGCGAGTACAAAAAGGAGCTCGCCGAATGGCTCAAGAAGGGCTTTCAACGTGTCAAGATCGACGGTACCTTCTATGAGCTGGCGGAAGCCCCTAACCTGGACAAGAAATTCCCGCATGACATCGACGTCGTGGTCGACCGCATCGTGGTGCGCGCCGACATCGGCCAGCGCCTCGCCGAGAGTTTTGAGACCGCGCTGAAGCTTGCCGAGGGCCTCGCCGTCGTCGAGTTCGCCGACGCGCCCGCGGCCGCGCCTGCCGAAGAGAAAGAGAAAAAGAAGACCGCCAAGATCCACGACAAGAGTGGCCCCGAGCGCATCCTGTTCTCGGAAAAGTTCGCCTGTCCGGTGTCCGGCTTCACCATCCCCGAGATCGAGCCGCGCCTGTTCTCCTTCAACAATCCCTATGGCGCCTGCCCCGCCTGCGGCGGCCTCGGCGTCGAGCAGCATGTCGACGAGGATCTCGTCATCCCCGAGAAGGATCTGACGCTGCGCAAGGGCGCGATCGCGCCCTGGGCCAAATCGTCATCGCCCTATTACGTGCAGACGCTCACCGCGCTCGGCAAGCACTACAAGTTCACGCTCGACACCAAGTGGAAGGACCTGCCGAAGAAAACGCAGAACGCGATCCTCTACGGCTCCGGCGAGGACGAGATCAAGTTCTCCTACGAGGACGGCGTGCGTTCCTACGACACCAAGAAGCCGTTCGAGGGTGTCATCACCAACATCAACCGCCGCTATCGCGAGACCGAGAGCGAGTGGGCGCGCGAGGAGCTGGCGAAATATTTCCACGACGTCCCCTGCGAGGCGTGCCACGGCTTTCGGCTCAAGCCCGAGGCGCTCTGCGTCAAGGTCGGCGGCAAGCATATCGGCGAGATCTCGGAGCTGTCGGTCAAGAAGGCCGGCGAATGGTTCGCGGGCGTGCCCGAGGCGCTGAACAAGCAGCAGAACGAGATCGCCGGCCGCATCCTGAAAGAAATCCGCGAGCGCCTCACCTTCCTGCTCGACGTTGGCCTCAACTATCTCACGCTGTCCCGCTCCTCCGGCACGCTGTCCGGCGGCGAGAGCCAGCGCATCCGCCTGGCCTCGCAGATCGGCTCCGGCCTGACGGGCGTGCTCTACGTGCTGGACGAGCCCTCGATCGGCCTGCACCAGCGCGACAATGCCCGCCTGCTCGACACGCTGAAGCGGCTGCGCGACCTCGGCAACACCGTGGTCGTGGTCGAGCATGACGAGGACGCCATCCGGCTTGCCGACCACGTGCTCGACATCGGCCCGGGGGCCGGCATGCATGGCGGCAACATCGTTGCCGAAGGCACGCCCGCCGAGATCATGCGCAACCCGAATTCGCTCACCGGCAAGTACCTGACCGGCGAGCTCGAGGTCGAGGTGCCGGAGCGGCGCCCGCCGAACCATCGCCGCACCATCAAGGTGGTGAACGCGCGCGGCAATAACCTCAAGAACGTCACGGCCGAGATTCCGCTCGGCCTGTTCACCTGCGTCACCGGCGTCTCCGGCGGCGGCAAGTCGACGCTGCTGATCGACACGCTCTACCGCGCCATCGCCCGCAAGCTGAACGGCGCCAGCGAAGGCGCAGCGCCGCACGATCGCATCGAGGGCCTCGAGCACATCGACAAGATCATCGACATCGACCAGTCGCCGATCGGCCGCACCCCGCGCTCGAATCCTGCGACCTACACCGGTGCCTTCACACCGATCCGCGAATGGTTCGCCGGTCTGCCGGAAGCCAAGGCGCGCGGCTACGAGCCCGGCCGCTTCTCCTTCAACGTCAAGGGCGGCCGCTGCGAGGCCTGCCAGGGCGACGGCGTCATCAAGATCGAGATGCATTTCCTGCCCGACGTCTACGTCACCTGCGACGTCTGCAAGGGCAAGCGCTACAACCGCGAGACGCTGGAGGTCCTGTTCAAGGGCAAGAGCATCGCCGACGTGCTCGACATGACCGTCGAGGAAGCCGCCGAGTTCTTCAAGGCGGTGCCGCGTGTGCGCGAGACCTTCCAGACCCTGCACCGCGTCGGCCTCGACTACATCCATGTCGGCCAGCAGGCCACCACGCTGTCAGGCGGCGAAGCCCAGCGCGTCAAGCTGGCAAAGGAGCTGTCCAAGCGCGCCACCGGCCGCACGCTCTACATCCTGGACGAGCCCACCACCGGCCTGCACTTCCACGACGTCAAGAAGCTCCTGGAGGTGCTGCACGAGCTGGTCGCCCAGGGCAACACCGTCGTCGTCATCGAGCACAATCTCGAAGTCATCAAGACCGCCGACTGGGTCATCGACCTTGGCCCCGAAGGCGGCGACGGCGGCGGCGAGATCGTCGCCTGGGGCCCGCCGGAGGATATTGCGAAGGCGCCGCGGAGCTATACTGGGAAGTTCTTGGCGCCGGTGCTGGAGAAGGCAAGGAAGCCGAAGCGAAGGCGTGCGGCGAGCGAGGCGGCGGAGTAGAGGCCACCCAAATCACTCAAATTTAGAACAGGCCGTTGACTTGAGACATAACTCAACCTAGGAGTGCCGTATTATTTTGCAGAATTTGAGATCGGCAATGGAGACATTCTCTGACGCCGCAAAATCATTATCAGGCAGCCCGTTAGGGATCATCGCCCTCTTCATAGTCTTGCTCTACGCATTTGCTTCTTTGGTAACTACGTTTAGTAGTGCATTCTCCGCTGCTGAACGAATACCGCTGATCTATTTTCTGGTTATATTTCCCTTTGTCGTACTCGGAGTTTTCGCTTGGCTTGTGAGCCAACATGCAACCAGCCTGTACGCTCCAAAGGACTTCAAGAATGAGGACAACTATATTCGAACAGTTGCACTGCTTGCCGCTGCGCAGGCTCGCGGACCTGGAGCTAACGATTCACGCGTAGTCGACGTAAATGCCATCATCGCGACAGTCGACAGGTCAGCGCAGTCCAACGCAAAACGTGTGAGCCAACGGAAGCAGTTGCTATGGGTGGACGATCATCCGGATAACAATGTTTTGGAGAAGAGAGCGTTCGAAAGCGCGGGATTTGAGATTACCCTAGCTCTAAATACTCAACAGGCACTCAACTTGATCGGCGCTCGCGATTTTTCGGCTGTTATCTCAGACATGGGAAGGGCCGAGGGGCCTAGGGAAGGCTATGTCTTGTTAGAACAGATCAGATCTCGGGGGATCAAGTTGCCCTACTTTGTTTATTCAAGTTCAAGTCTGGCCGAGCATAAAAGAGAGGCGCTTGAGAACGGCGCTCAGGGAGCCACTAGCGATCCAAACGAGCTATTTCGGCTGGTGACTGCGGCAGCGCAGGTAAATTCATAGCTACCGTCTCGTCTTTTCGCCATTCCGTCTTGCCCTATTCCCTCGTCATCTTCGATCTCGACGGCACCCTCGCCGACAGCTTTCCCTGGTTCCTGCGCACCATCAACGATGTCGCCGACCGCTTCAATTTTCGCCGCGTCGCGCATGAGGAGATCGAGGAGCTCCGGCATGCGTCGAGCCGTGAGATCCTCGCCCGGCTCGAGGTGCCCTTGTGGAAACTGCCGGCGATCGCGCGGCATGCGCGGCGGCTGAAGGCGGAGGCTGCTAGCGAGATTCCGCTGTTCGCCGGCGTCGAGGCGATGCTGCGGACGCTGGCTGAGAACGGCGTGCAGCTCGCGCTGGTAACGTCCGACAGCGAGACTAATGCGCGCGAAAAGCTCGGCGACTCCGCCGCACTGTTTTCGCATTTCGACTGCTCGGCATCACTGTTCGGCAAGGCCGCAAAATTCCGCCGGGTCATCCGGCGCGCGGGTGTTGAGCCGGACAAAGTCATCTCGATCGGCGACGAGGTCCGCGACATCGAGGCGGCACGCACTGTCGGAATTGCCTGCGGCGCCGTGTGCTGGGGCTATGCGGCGCCGGCGGCGCTGCGGGCGCTGGGGCCGGATCATGTGTTCGAGCGGATGGACGAGATTGCGTCGATGTTTTCTCCGGTGCCGTAGCCCGGATGGAGCGGAGCGCAATCCGGGAAAGTGGCCCCGCATTCCGCTTTGCTCCATGCGGGTTACAAACGCCGTAGCCCGGATGAGCGAAGCGACATCCGGGAGCGCCAGTGGATGAGAATGGCGCTGTCCCGCATGTCGCTTCGCTCATGCGGGCTACGGTCCCTACTCCGCCCTGCGCAGGAACGCCCCGAACGCGCGCGGGCCGTCGCCGGTCTTGATCTCGCCGATCACCTTTAGCTCGACCGCATCAACGATATCGAGCGTGTTGCTCTCCCAGCAGGCGACGATGACGCGCTTGCCGTCGGCGGTCGCTGCAATGCCTTCGGGATAGTCGCCGACATTGATGCGCTTAACCGGCTTCAAGCTCGCCAGATCGAACACGCTGACGGTGCCGCCATATTGGTCGCTGACGAAGCCGCGCCCCTGCGTGAGCGCCACCGCATAGGGACGCATCCCGACCGCCACGCGGCCGATCTCTTTTCCTTCGGCGATATCGATCACGGAGACGTCGTCGGAGCCGACATTGGCGGTGTAGGCGCGCCTGCCACCGGCGTCGATGGTGACGCCGAACGGACGCGTGCCGACCTTGACGATCACCTTGCGCTGGCGCGTCGCGGTGTCCACGATCGAGACGCTGTCGTCGTCACGGTCCGCCGACAGCAGCAGCTTGCCATCCGGCGTCACGGCGAGGCCCGACGGTGAGGCGCCGACCGCGATGCTGGCCGTGACGCTGCGGCTCGCCGCGTCGATCACCCGCACTGCGGCGGCATACCAGTCGGCGACATAGACGGTGCGGCCATCAGGCGCCACGGCAATGCCGAGCGGCCCGCCGCCGACCTCGACGCGGCCAGCGACCTGCCGCGCGGCGGCGTCCACCACCGTCACCGCCTTGGCGTCGGGGCTCGTGACATAGGCAAAGCGCCCGTCCGGACTGACGGCGACGCCGGCCGGCTTGCCGCCGATCGGGATGGTCGCAACGCTGCGCGACGTCGCGAGGTCCACGACCATCAGATCGTCGCTGAGCTGGTTGGTGACGAACGCCTCTTCGGCGCACGCGCTGCCGATCATACCCCAGCAAAGGCCGGCGGCGAGCGCCGCCAGGACCAGCGCCCGCAAGACCGGTGCCCGCACGATCAGCTACCGCTCTCGATCTTTTTCTTCAGCGCTTCGAGGCCGGTCTTGTAGAGCCCGCTCACCGCAGTCTTGGCGGCTTCGTCGCTCAGCTCCGGCGGCGGATCGTTGTTGGGATAGCCGCGATAGAATGCGCCGGCCCATTCCAGCTTGGCCTTGCCATCGGGAGCTGGCGACACGCTGAGGGTCGAAGAATAATTGGTCACCGGCAGCACCTTCACGTCGACCTTCGTGATCCGGTACGAATAGCTCATCATCTCGGGTTCGTACTTGTAGAGCTCCTCGTCGACGGTCGCCCCGCCTGTCAGCGTCAATTGGCGCGTCGCGCCGATCTCGTTGCCCTTCTCGCCCGTGGTCTTGGTCACAGGCGGCAGCCAGCTCATGTCCTGGAAATTGCGGATTGCGGCCCAGACCTTGTCCTGCGGCGCGTTGATCTCGATGGATTCCCGCACCTTCTGCCGCGTCGGCCCATGGGCCCGGACCGGCTCAAAAGCCGCCGTCAGAGCCATCCCCGCCACCGCCAGCGCCGCCACCCCGGCGAGCGCCGTTCCGCTTCTCATCCTCATATCGTTTCCTCACTCTTCAATCTGCGCGACTTGGAACGCGCGCTGGGATCATCGTAGCGCATTTTTGGACCTTGGGGAGACCGGTTCGTGGCGCGGCTGGGGCGGGGCTTCCCCCAATTCACACCATCCGTTGCGGTGCCCGACGGGCAAAACACGCCAGATCAGGGTCAACTCCCTGCGGCGAAAACAATTCGCTTTACTCGAATTCGGAATTATCGCATGTTTCGGCCACCTCAACCTGGGCCGAGGGGCGGATCGCGATCGTCACGAACGCGGGATGGGAGGTGGTGGACGCAGACAGCGTCGCGCGCAGGTGGTTTGCAGGGCGGGTCACTCCGTGAGCAGGCGAGGCGCGCACACGACGGGCGCAGCCTGCGTACGGCAAAATCGTGTGGTCCTGGCGCCCGGGGTCTGTGCGCCAAGGCTTGCGGTGATGCGTCGTGCCCGACCGGGCGCGCGCATCAGCCATCCGCAAGGCGACGGGGGCAATAGTGCATCGCTCCCCGGGGAGAGCACGACATAAGCCGTAAAACCACTGCGCAGGGAAGGCCGGATGTTTGGCTTCACCTGTATGCCGCTGTGCATCACTTCCTGCGCATTACGCGCACAGCGGACCGCGGGTGCCAGCCGGCACCCCGGCCTTCCCTGCGCCCTCGGCACTTTTGAGGGCGATGACTAGCGCAAAGCTCGGGCACGATGTGCCGCGAGAAGGTGAAGCTGTGCGTGAGACCTGGATAGGAATGCGAGATGGATTCGACTCTCGTGCCCCGGACGCAGCGCAGCGCCCCTTCGGCGGTGCGCTTCAGAGCCGGGGCCCCTCGGCAGCTTACCCTGCGCAATTGGATCCCGGCTCTGCGCCGCAACGCTTGCGCGTTGCGGCTTGTCCGGGACACGAGGGTTGAGTGCCCTTGGCCTTCGATTCCGTCATTGCGAGCGCAGCGAAGATTCCATGGGGAGTGGATAGCGACCGGGTCTGAGGCCAGACTGAGGTTGCTGAAGCACTCAACCTGGAGACAACGATGTTGCTCGATCATCTTTCCAACGGACTAGCCGCTATCCGGACGCAGATTGGCGCAATTTTTGTGTCATTGGAACTGAGCCGTTCGACCTGGCTGGTTACATCGCTGTCGCCCGGCAAGGGCGAGAAGATGTCCAAACACAGCGTGAAGGCCGGCGCTATTGCGGAGCTTTTGAAGCTCTTTGCAGCGCTGAAGCGTAAGGCCCAGGCGCGAACGGGCGAGAGTTATCCGATCATCACCATCCAGGAGGCGGGGCTGGATGGGTTCTGGCTTCACCGCACTCTGCAGTCGGAGGGCGTCGAGAGCTACGTGGTCGATCCGGCCTCGATCGCGACGCCGCGCCGGCGCCGGCGGGCCAAGACGGACCGGTTGGACGGCGAGACGCTGTTGCGGTCGCTTCTGGCCTACAAGCGCGGCGAGCCACGGGTCTGCGCGATGGTCGTTGCCCCCTCTCCGGAAGAAGAGGACCGCCGCAGGCTTTGCCGGGAGCGGCGGACCTTGATCGCGGAGCGGATCGTGCATGTGAACCGGATCAAGGGTGTTCTGTTTGCGCAAGGGATATTCGACTACGTGCCGCTGCGGCGCGATCGACGGACGCGGCTTGAGGCCTTGCGCACGGGGGACGGGCGGCTGCTGCCGGCGCATTTGAAGGCGCAGATCAGCCGCGAGCTCGACCGGCTCGAACTTCTGCTCGACCAGATCGCGGCGGTAGAGCGCGAGCAGGATGCATTGCTGGCTGCAAGCCGACCAGCAGGCGAGAAGGCTGCATCGAACCCGGTCGCGATGCTGCTCGACTTGAAGGGCCTGGGCCCGAACTTTGCTGCCATTCTCTGGTCGGAGGCCTTCCACCGTCAGTTCACCAACCGCCGCCAGGTTGCGTCCTATGCCGGTCTTGCGGCCACGCCATGGCGCAGTGGCGGCATTGAGCGTGAGCAGGGCGTGTCGAAGGCCGGCAATCCGCGCCTGAGAACCACGATGATCCAGCTCGCCTGGCTGTGGATACGTCATCAGCCTCAATCGGCTCTGACCCAGTGGTTCAAGGCCAACAGCCAGCGCGGCCGCAAGCGCACAATCGTGGCGCTGGCGCGCAAGCTGCTCGTGGCCCTGTGGAAATACGTGACCGCCGGCGTCGTGATCGAGGGAGCCGTGGTGAAGCCCGGCGCCTGACACCACGCCTCTCAGCCTCAAAACCAATCCGCCGAGGTTGATCAGCCTCGGCCGATCCGGGTGGACGAACCGATGGATTGCATGGCTTCAAACGCCGTAACGAAGAAGGGTCTCGTCCTCTCGAGCCTGCCCGCCGCAAGCGGAATGTTGGTGCAGTTGCCACCGCGCAACGACCGAATGTGAGTTTGATCTGGCATGCAAACCAGATTGCCAAAACCGGCTCGACCCTTGGATCGCCAACCATAGGAGTAGTTCACGCCGCACTTCCCGACCTAACGAGCCTGAAGGCGTGCTCGCTCAGGTCAAGACCAAGCCGCTTCGCGGCGGCCCTCACGGGCCGGTCTTGACCTGATCTGCGCGCGCCATCCGAAAAGTTCCGCGGTCGGGACGAAGAGCTGGCCTGCAATCGAACAAAGAGCTGACCATAAATCTTGACACATCAAATCCCCATGTGAGCAATCCAGGATGTTTCCGCGGCCACAGTCTGGATTGCTTCGTCGCAAGAGCTCCTCGCAATGACGGCGGAGAGAACGACCACCCATTACGCCTATCACTCCGCTAGCGTCGCCTCCACGAATCCGCGCGGATCAGCGCAGAACTCCCGCATGACGCGGTAGTGATCAGTCTCCTCCACCGTCACGGGCTCGAGGCCATACTTTGTCAGCCGCAGCAACCGCGCATTGGGATACGCCATCAGCATCGGCGAATGGGTCGCCATGATGACCTGGCAATTGCGCGAAGAATCCATGCGATGCAGCAGCTTCAGAAACTCCATCTGGCGCGCCGGCGACAGCGCCGATTCCGGTTCGTCGAAGATGAAGATGCCCTGCCTCTGGCATCGCTCCTCGAAAAAGCGCAGAAAGCCCTCTCCGTGGGAGTACGACAGAAAATCGGGCGGCATGTCCGAGACTTCGTCGAGATATCTTGCAACGGAGAAGAAGGTCTCAGCTCGGAAGAACCAGCCGTTGGTGATCTTCGGCACCCAGCCGGCGCGAAGTGCGGTCGACAATTCCCCACCCATGATCTCACGCGCATTGGAATGATCGACCGCGCGATAGCCCTTGCCGCCGCCGGCGTCGTCATAACCGGCAAGTGCTGCAATACCCTCCAGGATGGTCGATTTGCCAGTGCCGTTCTCGCCGACGATGATGGTGATCGCGGTGTCGAAGCTCAGGTCGAATTCTTCGCTGAAGATCGGGAGACAGTATGGATATGCTTCCCAGTCCGGGACCAGCGCGCGGTCGAGCCAGACGCGCCGCAGATAGGGAGCAGGCAGCCTGATGTCACGCTGTCGCCCTCGCATAACAACCACCTCCCTGCCTTGACCAAGAACTGCCGTCACAGGAACATATCAGGAACAATCATCTTGAGGAAGTGGTTTGCGGGCGAACGACAAGTCTACTCCAGCACCTCCAGCACCAGCTCCATCGTCATCAGCACGGGATTGTCGCCGCGCACCAAGCGCCCTTCGGCGATGCCACCGGTATAGTCGATCAGGGCAACATCGAGCGCAGCTTCCGCCGCGCCGGAAGTGCCGGGCGCGATCGTCCCCGCTGTTATCGCCAGCTCCGTCGCGAACGGTTCGGTCTCGCCGCCATGGCTGAAGCGCGCCCCGATGGTCGAGCCGACGCCGCCATGGATCTTCGCGCGGGCAATGCCGTGCGCGCGGCAGAACTCTTCGAGGCAGAAAGCAAAGTCCTGATTGGGCCGCAGCCGCAGCGCGAAGGCACGGCTCGTCGTGCGCGCGCCGGTGCTGGCAGCCGCCACCGGCCCGAACAGCTTGAAGTTGGTCTCGCCATCGGGCTCGGCCGTGAACATTGCACCATCGATCCCGAACGCCGCGACCTCGAACGGCTCGGCGACGATGGTCTCGTCCGGCAGCATGTGGCCGCCGCTCGTCTTGCCGTCCGCTTCGGTCCAGAGCCCATGGCAATGAAAGAACGGCGCGCCGTCGCGCGTGCCGAGCGTCATGCTGCCGAGCTTCGTGCGCGTAGCGCCAGCCGGCCGGAAGGTCTCGCTGTAGAACGCCGCGTTCTCGCCGGTCTTCGACAGCGCCGGCATGACATAGGCGAACGGCCCGAGCACACCTCGGCTAAAATTCAGCACACCACAGGCAAAGCCTTCCGCGGCAAAGCCGCGCCGCGCGGCCTCCAGCAGCGGCACACCTGCCCGAAGCGTGAACGCGAAGGCGCGCCCCCTCGCCTCCACCCACTGAATACGTTCGGGAGGCGGCGCGCCAGGCTGCTTGATACTCCGCATCTCGTACGCTCAGCCCGCCTGCTTCTGATCGAGATCGAGCAACCCGCGCGCTTCGAGCTCATCGCGCACCATGCGCTTCGGCACCTTGCCGTAGCCAGATTTCGGCAGCGCCTCCCAGAAGAAGAACCGCTTCGGCATCTTGTAGCGCGGCACCTTCGGCGACAGGAACGCCGCCATCTCGGCTTCGCTCACCGGCTTTGCGCCTTCGCGGGCGACGCAGACGGCAACGCCGACCTCGCCCCAGGTGGCATCCGGCACGCCGAGCACGGCGACCTCGCCGATCGCGGGATGAGTCAAGATCTTCTCCTCGATCTCGCGTGGATAGATGTTGGAGCCGCCGGAGATGTACATGTCGGAGGCCCGCCCTGTGATGTACACAAAACCCTCCTCATCCATGTGGCCGAGATCGCCGGTGCGGAACCAGCCGTTGCGGAACGCCTTCGCATTGGCTTCAGGATTATCATAATAGCCGGCGAATACGGCTGGGCCGATCACACAGATCTCGCCGCTCTGGTTGGCTTTGAGCTCGCGGCCCTCGTCGTCCTGGATCGAGACCTGCATGCCGGTGCGCTCGAAACCGCAGGTACCGATCTTCGCATGCGGACCGTCCTCGGGATCATGCAGCGCGGCCGGCAGAACGGTGATGTTGCCGGTGACCTCGCCAAGGCCAAAATACTGCACGATGACCTTGCCAAGCTTCTTCAGCGCCGCCTTCTGATCCTCCCGATACATCGGCGCGCCGGCATAGATGACCTGGCGCAGCGAGGAGTGATCGTATTTATCGGCGGCGGGGTGCTCGATCATCATCTTCAGGATGGTCGGCACCGTGAAGAGATTGCTGACGCGATGCGCCTCGATCAGGCGGAACGCCTCGTTGATGTCGAATTTCTCGGTCGGCAGCAGCACGGTGCGCGCGCCACGCGCGGTCTGCATCAGCTGATGCACGCCGGCGCCATGCGACAAGGGCGCCACCACCAGCGAGGCATCCTGCTCGGTCGTACCGGGCGTCAGATCGGCGAGATGATTGGTGACAACGAAGCCCATCTGGCCGTGAGTCAGCACCGCCGCTTTGGAGCGGCCGGTGGTGCCGGAGGTGAAAAAGAACCAGCAGGGATCGTCGTGCTCGACGGCGGCATTCTCCACGACAGCTCCGGTATGCGAGGCGATGGCGTCAGCCACCGAGCGCTCGCCGAACGCGGCCTTGCCGTCGATGCTCCAGGTAAATTCCAGCGCGCCGCCCTTTACCGCCGCGGCGTGCTCGGGAAAATCGACATGGCACAGGAACGCCTTGGCGCCGGAGGCCTGCGCGAGATAGCTGACCTCATCCGCCATCAGGCGGAAATTGGTGGGGACCCAGACCGCGCCGAGCCGGAACGCGGCGAACATCGAGACGAACATCTCGTCGCCATTCTTGGAATGGACGAGAATGCGGTCACCTTTGGCAATGCCGCGCGCGGCGAGCGCCGCGGCCAACCCCGAGACCTGAGCATCGATCTCGCGCCAGGTCCAGGACTTTTCACCCCAGACGAAGCCGGGGCGCGATCCATGCCGCCGCGCATTCTGGGTCAGCATATAGGCGAGATTCATGACGCGGCGGGACATGCGCAGGGACTGCATCGGGCTTCCTCTTCGACGACGGGCGGCACGCGTGCCGCCCGCTCATTGCAGCCCATTTATCGCCAACGCCAGCGCCCCTGCAAGACCAGCTGCCTCCGACCAGCCCTATGGCTGCTTGAACGCAAACGGCGTCGCCGTGATCGTCGCCTTCCAGCAGGCCTGCGGACCAAAGCCCCCGCAGAAGCTGCCATGCAGATCGAAGCGGATGGTGCGCGCGGCGCCGCGCTTCACCGGCGGGGCCATGATCTTGTAGCGGCGGATATAGCCGTCAAACACCTCGCGCAGGATCAGATATCGCATTGGCGTCGGTCGCAGCCACAATCGCAAATCGTTCATGGAATTTTAAACATGATCGGCGCAACCTTCATCCGTCTCCGCGTACAGAGTGCCGCATCATGGTCAAAGCGCCCGCCCTCCTCCTGTTGTCGCTGGCGCTCGCCGGGTGTGCCATGGCGCCGCAGACGCATCTGGCTTCCGATCCAGCCTTCAGGCCTGCGCGCTATGCCTGGGATGGCGCCGGTGAGGATCCCAATCGGCCGCGCGCTGCCTCGCAGCCAACACGGGCCGCTGCCCCCTCCGAGCGCAGCAGATCGCAAGCCGGGCTTCAGCCCTATTCCAAGGAATGGTGGCAGGCGCAGGACGGCACCGAGGCCGAACAGGACGCCAGGGTCAACCGCTCCCTCGTCATTTGCCAGGGCTGCCTCCGCCCGCAGCCTCAGGCCGAAGATTCCAGGCTGGCCAAAGCGACCGATTGAACCGAACGGCTTCAGATCGGAAACCGCCGAGCGGACCGTGCGTTACGACTTCGTACGCGAGGCTGGCAGCTGCAGGGGCGACGATATGAGCGACGTCATCAACAACAAGGCCGATCACCGTTATGAGCTCGAGGTGGACGGTCATCTTGCGACCGAGCACTACAAGCTCGACGGCAATGTCATCACGTTCGAACATACCGACGTGCCGAAGGAGCTCGGGGGCAAAGGCATCGGTTCGAAGCTGGTGCAAGGCGCACTCGACCAGGTCCGCGCCGACGGATTGAAGCTGATCCCGCAATGCCCGTTCGTGAAGGCGTGGATCGACAAGCACCCGGACTATGCGGATCTCGTGACACGATGAATGCGCAGGCCCGCCGTCCGTGGCCGGCGGGCCTGCCGATATCTACGGCCTATTGTCCATGCTTGAGCATGTCCTGGTCGGACAGATCCCAGTCCTGCCACAGCTGGAGTATGCCGAGCAGCACCACCACCGCACCGAGGCTCGTGTGATAGATGCGGAGAAAGCCCTCACCGGAATAGCCGATCACGTAAGGCGAGGCGATGAGCCAAAGTCCGACCAGGATCGTCGTCACCTCTTGCCAGCGCTGCAAGGCGACATATTCGAGCTGGCTAAGGCCAAACACGACCAGACCGATCGCGACCGTGTTCAGGATCATCGTTTCGTGTCCGGTGACCGGCTGATCCTGGATGGGAAACCATGGCGAAGCCACGATGACCGCGCCAAGCAGCATCCCGCACCAGTCTTCCCATGTTCGATGAGTATTGAAAAAACCAGAGTCCGACATCGTACCCTCCTGCAAAGAGGCATACGTCTGCGGCTGGCGATCATGACACTCCGAATGTCTAGCGACCCTGCCGGCCGCATTCGGGCGTATGTCCTCTCCAGGACGTGGGAACCGAGGTCCGGCTTGCAAGAGCGGCACCGCAGATTATTTGCGGTCGCCGCACCATGCTCGCAAAACGCGATCTCCATACTGCACTGCGGTCGCGCGGCAGCGCCGCATTTGCATATACCTCCTCTGCGCCAATCTCCCTCGGTCTCACCTTGGCAAGGACGGCGTCAGCCTCCTAAATCAGAAGGCAATCAGCATTTCGGAAGGATCCCGCATGGCGGCTTCGGTACGCGACAACAAGGACAGGAGCCGCTTCGAGCTCGATGTCGGCAGCGACATGGCCTTCGCCAATTACCGGCTGACGCCGTCGGCCGTGATCATCACCCACACCGAGACGCCGCGCGCGCTGCGCGGCCGCGGCATCGGCTCCGAGCTGGTCAGGGGCGCGCTGGACCTGATCCGGCGCGACGGCAGGAAGGTGATCGCCGGCTGCGGCTTCGTCGTCGACTATCTCGACAGGCATCCGGAGGATTCGGATCTGGTCGCCTGAAAGCCGAGGGGACCGGCGAGATCGCGGGCCCCTGCGGCGCGCCCCAGGGCGGATCAGTGCTTGATCTCCGGCGGCAGCTTGCCGCCATTGGCGGCGAGCTTGGACATCACCTGCTTGTGCAACCAGACGTTCATGCTGGCCGAGTCGTTCATGTCGCCGCTGTAGCCCAGCTCCTTGGCGAGATCCTTGCGCGCAGCGAGGCTGGAATCGATGTCGAGCGCCTTCATGAGGTCGACGATCGAGGTGCGCCATTCCAGCTTCTCGCCCTTATGTGCGGCCGCCGCCTTGTCGACGATCGCCGCGACGTCGACCGCGGCCATAGGCGCGGCGGCCGGCGCCGAAGCGTCTGGCGCCCCTGCGGGTGCGCCGGGCGAAGCGGCGCCACCGGCGGGGGTGGCGGAGGTCGGCTGGCTGCCGAAGATCGCGCTCATGATTTTCCCGAAAATGCTCATGTCTGCTCCCCGAAAAGGTATCCGTTGGAAGGGCCTTGAGTGGCACTTATGGACGAAGTTACTGCGTCGCGCCCGCAAAGTCCCGCGAACGACCAGCAGCATCAGCTTATCTGCGGCGAAATGACGACAGAATGACGTCGTCGTGGTTGCGCCGCGGCATTGAATTTCACCCGAGCGTGAGGACAGGACTCGGACTTGCGAGTATGCTTGCCGTTCAGCTCGCGATGCCATCCGGAGTTCGCGTCTGGTCGGGATTGCGAGATTTCAGAGAATGGCGGCCGCTTGCGCCGTTTGCCGGCGCCGGGTTCGGCCGCCTGGCAAGGGAGCTAGCAACCATGGCCACACTCTACCAGGGCAATGTCCCCACGATGGCCCAGCGCTCAGATGCGGCTGGGCCAGAGATCCGAACCATCAAATCGTCCGATCTGCACGACGCGCTCAGGCGCGGTTGGGAAGACTTCAAGGCCGTTCCGAGTCACGCCATCATCCTCTGCGTGATCTACCCGGTGCTCGGCCTCGTGCTCGCCCGCGTGGTGATGGGCTATTCGGTGCTGCCGCTGTTGTTTCCGCTGGCTGCCGGCTTCGCGCTGATCGGTCCCTTCGCGGCGCTCGGACTCTACGAGCTCTCCAGCCGGCGCGAGCGCTATGAACCGGCCAGCGCCTGGGATGCCATGGAGGTACTGCGTTCGCCCTCGTTCGGTGCGATGCTCGGCCTCGGTACGTTGCTGCTCGCCCTGTTCGTTACCTGGGTTGCGACCGCGCAGGCGATCTATGTCGCGGCGTTCGGCTACGAGGGCGTCACCGGACTCTCGGATTTCGTCATGCGCGTGCTGACGACGCAGCAGGGCTGGTGGCTGATCGCTGTTGGCTGCGGCACCGGCTTCCTGTTCGCGCTCGCCGCGCTTTGCATCAGCGTGGTGTCGTTCCCCTTGATGCTCGACCGTCATGCCGGCGCGTTCGAGTCGATGGTGACTTCGCTGCGCGTTGTCGGAAGAAACCCGGTTCCGATGGCGGCCTGGGGCCTGATCGTGGCGGTGCTGCTCGCGCTCGGCACGCTACCGGCCTTCCTCGGCCTCGCGGTGGTGATCCCCCTGCTCGGGCACGCCACGTGGCACCTCTACCGCAAGGCGATCGTGTCGGAGCCTGGGGCACGTCCGGCTCCGCCCCCGCCGCATCGTCCGCGCAAGCCGGCCGCCGACTTCCCGGCCAACCTCTTCCCTTGGCGAAACCGGACGGAGATCTGACGATATCGTGACATGCGATCCTGCCCTGCCTCGGGCAGGATCGCTACCTGCTGTGCGCCTTGCTTTGGCCGCGGTTCCGATCGAGATTGCCCCCGCCGGTCAGATCGCTTCACGGAATTCATTTACCCGAATGACCCCGACGATTTCTCGTCTCGCTCTCGCAGCCTTCGCCCTCTCCGTGTCAATCCTGTCCGCCCAGCCGGCGCTCGCCGCGGTTGCCTGCGGCTCGGGCAATTTCGACGCCTGGCTTGCGGATTTCAAAACCGACGCTGCAGCGAAAGGCATCTCGCAGCAGGCCATCACTGCCGGGCTTGCCGGCGTGACGCTCGACCAGAGCGTGCTCAACCGCGACCGCTCGCAAAAGGTCTTCAGCCAGACCTTCGAGGAGTTTTCGGGCCGCATGGTGCCGCCACGCATGCAGCGCGGCTCCAACATGATGAAGCAATACGGCTCCGTGCTATCGCGCATCGAGCAGGCCTATGGCGTGCCCGGCGAGGTCTTGGTTGCGATCTGGGGTCTGGAGACCGATTTCGGCGTCAACACCGGCAAGTTCGCAACGATCCGCTCGCTCGCAACGCTTGCTTATGACTGCCGTCGCTCGGAGCAGTTTCGCGCCGAGCTGATGGATGCGCTGCGCATCGTCCAGCGCGGCGATCTTGCGCCTGCCGACATGAAAGGCGCCTGGGCCGGTGAGCTCGGCCAGACCCAGTTCATGCCGTCATCCTGGATGAAATACGCCGTCGATTTCGACGGCAATGGCAAGCGTGACCTCCTGCATAACGCGCCCGACGTGCTCGCCTCCACCGCCAATTATCTCGCTGGCTATGGCTGGCAGCGAGGCAAGGATTGGCAGCCAGGCAGTCCGAATTTTGCGGTGCTCCAGCAGTGGAACAAGAGCGAAGTCTATTCCAAGACCGTCGCCTATTTCGCAACCCAGCTCGCTCACGCCCCTTGAAGCTTCGGACATGAGTAAGGCCGATCGCACGGCGACCGGCCCTCTGTTGGTGCGTCGGCTTCTAGACCTTCCTATTTGCCCGCGGTGGCCTGCATCGCCTTGTTCAGATGCGCACCGCATGCGCCCATTTTGCCGTTGAGCAGCGCGTCCTGCGCCGCCGCGATCTCCTTTTGCGCCACGAACTTGCTGTCGCCATCGGCCATGTTCTCGATCGCGGTCTCCGTCTTCTCCAGATTGGCCGAGCTACAGCCGCCGGTGGCGTGCTTGGCGGCCTCAGCCGGCGCGGCGGCGAACGCGACGGCGGCAATTGCAATAACCCCGAGTAACTTCGTCATGACGTTACCTTCCTTCTTGTCCTTGGGCAGGCCAGCGACATTGCCGGATTCTGCGGCACGACTTTCCTCCGGGCGCGGCAAGTTGTCGCAATAAATTTCCCGCGAGGATTGCGTGATGTTGCGCTCGGCGCAGAGCAGCATGCAGAAATCCTGATTTTCATTACATCCATGTAACGAGCGTTACTCGCGAGACCTGCACTCCGCGGGCAATTTTATGAACACAAATTCACTACTACGGTTCCATACACATGCGAATCGCGCATGCGTGATTTGGGTCTAGACGCTGACCCAACTCCCTGGCGGCTTATCGGAACGCAACATATTTCTCGCACGGCATGATCCGTATGCCTCGCCTTAAGCCCGTGAATTCCCGGATGTTTATTATCCCGGCCTGTACACTTCGCTCGCTGCTTGGGCACGAGCGCCCCTCGGTTAATCGTTCGTTACCGCCGATATGCGCGTAGCGCTTAGCTGCATCGCAACATAGGAACTTTCGCACCGCACCACTCTCACCTATATTCATTTCAACGATGAGGCTCGAGCAAGAGCTGAATCGAACTACAGGAGACTACCAATGCTGCTCTCGCTCATCCGCATGATCCAGGCCTTCCGGGACTATCAGCGCAATGTTGCCGAGCTGTCCCAGCTCAGCGATCGCGAACTGGCCGATATCGGCCTCGATCGCTCGGACATCCCGCGCGTTGCCGCCGGTCAGTATCAGGGCTGATACCGTTCAGCCCTCCACCGGACGGACCGATAGCGCCCGCCTCGTGCGGGCGTTGTCGTATCTGATGGCAGAAAACTCGATCTCGGCGATTCCACTCTCCGCCGAAAAGCGCTACCTGTCCGCCCATGACAGGACCTCATTCCAGTAGTGTGCACGTGATCGGCGCGGGCCTTGCCGGCTCCGAAGCCGCCTGGCAGGTCGCCAAAGCCGGTGTGCCCGTGGTGCTGCACGAGATGCGGCCGGACCGCATGACCGAGGCGCACCGCACCGACGGACTCGCCGAGCTCGTCTGCTCCAATTCGTTCCGCTCGGACGATGCCGCCAACAATGCTGTCGGCCTGCTTCATGCGGAGATGCGCCGGCTCGACTCGTTGATCATGCGCGCGGCCGACGCCAACCAGGTGCCCGCCGGCGGCGCGCTTGCGGTCGATCGCGACGGCTTCTCGGCGGCCGTGACCAAGGCACTGAACGACCATCCCCTGATCGAGATCGCGCGCGGCGAGGTCGCCGGCCTGCCGCCGGCCGACTGGAGCAACGTGATCGTTGCAACCGGCCCCCTCACCTCCGCGCCGCTGGCTGACGCCATCCGCGAATTGACCGACGAGAACGCGCTGGCCTTCTTCGACGCCATCGCACCGATCGTGCATCGCGAGTCCATCGACATGTCGGTGGCGTGGTTCCAGTCGCGCTACGACAAGGTCGGCCCCGGCGGCAACGGCGCCGACTACATCAACTGCCCGATGACCAAGGAGCAGTATGACGGCTTCGTCGCCGCGCTGATCGCCGGCGAGAAGACCGAGTTCAAGGAGTGGGAGACCAACACCCCCTATTTCGACGGCTGCCTGCCGATCGAGGTGATGGCGGAGCGCGGTCCCGAGACGCTGCGCCACGGCCCCATGAAGCCGGTCGGCCTCACCAATCCGAATGATCCGACCACAAAGCCCTACGCGATCGTACAGCTGCGCCAGGACAACAAGCTCGGCACGCTCTACAACATCGTCGGTTTCCAGACGAAGCTGAAGTACGGCGAGCAGCAGCGCATCTTCCGCACCATTCCGGGGCTGGAGAAGGCCGAGTTCGCCCGCCTCGGCGGCCTGCATCGCAACACCTTCCTGAATTCGCCAAAGCTGCTCGATGGTCAGTTGCGCCTGCGCGCACAGCCGCGGTTGCGCTTTGCGGGCCAGATGACGGGCTGCGAGGGCTATGTGGAGTCCGCCAGCGTCGGCTTGATCGCCGGTCTCTACGCGGCCGCGGACGCGCGCGGTGAGACGCTTGTCAGTCCGCCGGATACGACGGCGCTCGGATCGCTGCTCGGCCACATCACCGGCGGCCATATCGAGACCATCGAGCCTGGCACGCGCTCGTTCCAGCCAATGAACATCAATTTCGGCCTGTTCCCGCCGCTCGCGAGCGCGCCGACGAAGAAGCCCGACGGCACGCGGTTGCGTGGGAACGAGAAAACGGTGGCCAAGAAGCAGGCGCTGAGCGCAAGAGCACTCGCCGATCTCGATCGCTGGATCGCCGACCACCTGCGCATTGCCGCCGCCGCGTGAGTTTTCGATGAGCCTCCCTAAAGACGACGCCGCGGAGCTGTCGGCGCGCTGGACCGAAGGTGTGCTGCTCAAGCGCGACGTGTTCTCGACCGTCGAGCGCGGCCGCCTCCGCAGCGAGAGCGGCGAGATCGACGCGGTGCTGCGCCGGCTCGACGAGGCGCCATGGTGGTCGTTCCTGCTGGCACGCCATCTGTTCGCCCGCGAGAAACAGGCGCTGGTGCGCGCCAAGGGCCTCAACATCGGTCCCGAGCTGCTATGGGCCGGGCGCCGCGCTCTGGTGCGTGGCTTCGTCGATGGCGTCGCCCTGCATCTGGCCAAGCCGCATGGCGATCTCGCCTATTTCCGCTCGGCCAAAGCCGTGCTGCGCCGGCTGCGCCGCGCCGGCATCTGCCACAACGATCTCGCCAAGGAGCAGAACTGGCTGGTCGGCCGCGACGGCAGGGCCTATGTGACCGACTTCCAGCTTGCGGCTTGCTTTAACCGCCGCGGCCGGCTCTATCGCATCCTCGCCTATGAAGACCTGCGGCATCTGCTCAAGCACAAGCGCTCCTACGCGCCGGAGGCGCTGACGCCGCGGGAGCGAAAGATCCTGGCGAAGAAGTCGTTCGCCGCCAGCCTGTGGCTTGCCACCGGCAAGAAGGTCTATCGCGCCGTCACCCGCGGCCTGTTCAACTTCACCGACCGCGAGGGTGGCGGCCGCAGGCTCGTCAACGACGCGCCGGTCCTGGCCGAACTGATCCTCCGGAATCCTGCCGTGCGCGACGCCGCCATCGTCGCCTTTGCCGACCGACGCTCCGGCGTCGGGCTCTATGCCTTCGTCGAAGCCGATCAGGCCGCGCTCGAAGGCCAGCTCCGCAGCGAGCTCGCCGCCGCCAACGGACCGAAGCCGCCTGAGCACATCCAGGTCGTGCACGCCCTGCCACGCAACACCAGCGGCAAGCCACGCACCGAAATCCTGCAACTCGTCGCGATGAACCAGCTCGACCTCATCGAACCGATGATGACGAACGAGCAGGACCGCGCCTTCCTCAAGGACATCCTGGAGCAGCGCAAGAACCTGCGCGACCGCTTCAATTTCGAGGTGAATCTGCCGGCGAGCTAGCGGGGTCCGCGCCTTGAAGCGTCCACATTGGCGATAGAGAAGCTTTCGGACAAGGCAGGGTTGGCAAAGATCATGGGCGCTCGGGGGGCGATAATACATCGTGTGGTTGGCGGGATGATCGCTGGCCTTCTGTTGCTGACAGGCGCGCCCGCGATGGCGGACTCGCCGGCCGAGCTGATCTCGAGCTTCCGTCTCAAGCATGGCGAGATCCGCGTCGTCCGCGATGCTACGCTCGACCGCATTGCCATGGATCAGGCCCGCGCGATGGCGGCGAAGGATGACCTGAGCCACGACGCACTTGGCCCGTTCAACCGCCGTGTCGCACCGGCGGGCGCGGGGCGCGCCGCCGAGAACATCGCCTACGGCTATGACAGTTTCGAGAAGACGTTGGGTCAGTGGATCGACTCGTCCGGGCACCGCAAGAACCTGTTGCTGCACAACGCCTCCCGCGTCGGCATTGCCAGTGCCAAGAATGCCAGCGGCAAGCGCACCTATTGGGCCATGGTGATCGCCGGCGATTACGAGCCGAAGGGCAAGGGTAAAGGCAAGAAGGACAAGGAGCCGCTGGTTGCCGTGAAGCGCGAGGCTGCTCCGGCAAGCAAGCCCAAATCCAGCAATTGCCACATCAAACTGCTCAGCCTCTGCATCTGAGACGCGACCAGGCCGGCTTGCTCGCAGTCCTCGACGCGTCTAATTCATGCACGAAGGTCGCGAGAAGCGGAGGCGCAAGTGATCGACATCGACCGGATACGCGCCGAGACGCCGGCCGCCTCGCGGCTCGCATACCTGCATAACGCCGGCGCGGCTCTGATGCCGGCGCCCGTTGTCGCGGCGATGAAGCAGCATATCGATCTCGAAAGCGATATCGGCGGTTATGCCGCTGCCGACCGTGAATCCGATCGGCTCGACGCGGTCTACGGCTCGGTCGCGCGCCTGCTCAATGCCGCCCCCGATGAGATCGCACTTGTCGAGAACGCGACGGTTGCCTGGCAGATGGCGTTCTATGCGCTGCCGTTTCGCGAGGGCGACCGCATCCTGACCGCCGAGGCTGAATACGCCGCCAACTATGTCGCGTTTCTTCAGGTCGCGAAACGAACCGGCGTAACGATCGATGTCGTGCCGAGCGATGCCAGCGGCGAGCTCGACGTGCAGGCGCTCGAACGCATGATCGACGAACGCGTGAAGCTGATCGCCATCACCTGGGTTCCGACCAATGGCGGGCTGGTCAATCCCGCCGCGGCAATCGGCAAGATCGCACGGGCGCACGGCATTCCCTATCTGCTCGACGCGTGCCAGGCGGTCGGACAGATGGCGGTCGACGTCGAAGCCATCGGCTGTGACATGCTGTCGGCGACGGGGCGCAAATTCCTGCGCGGCCCGCGCGGCACGGGCTTTCTCTACGTCCGCCGCGCGCTGCTGCAACAGCTCGAGCCACCGATGATCGACCATTTCGCAGCGCCCTGGGTCTCGCGCGATGAATATCGGCTCCGCGATGATGCGCGGCGTTTCGAGACCTGGGAGAACAATTATGCGGCCCGGCTCGGGCTCGGCGCTGCTGTTGATTATGCGCTCGACATCGGCATGGGTCCGATCGAGCAGCGCTGCCGCCTGCTTGCAGGCCGCCTTCGCAGCGGCCTCGCCTCCATTCGCGGCATCACCATTCGCGACCTCGGCCGCACGCCGGGCTCCATCGTCAGCTTCACGATGGATGGATATGACGCGGACGCCATTGTGAACAGCGCCGCTGCGGCGGGCATCACGATCGGCGCTTCAGACCCGTCGAGCACCCGCATCGATGCCGAACTCCGCGCGCTGCCGCCGCTCGTGCGGGCCTCCCCGCACTACTACAACACGGAAGCCGAGATCGATCGATTGATCGGCCATCTGGCGGGGCTGACACTCCGGTAGCTCGTAGGGCCAGCGCGCTCCAATCTGCCGTGACACGTGGTGCCCATCTCACGATCTCGTCGTCAGCGCAGATAGTTGATCGGTATCGAACCGCGCGCGCAACTCGCTGATGGCTTTCGCGTCCGGCGTTCCGCTGACCGTCAGCCTGGCGAGTTCCTCGAAGTAACGTTCGTGCCCCGGCGGTGACACGGTCATGAGAACACGGGCGGGCCTGTCACTGACATTGGTGATGTTGTGAGGCACGCCAGGCGGAATGAAGAGATAAGTCCCGGGCGTGGCCCGTACGATCTCCCCGCCGACGTGCCATTCGCATTCACCTTCGAGCATGTAGAAGGTTTCTTCCTGCACGCGGTGAACATGGAAGCCCGTGGCAAATCCTGGCGGGACCGTCCAGTCGAACATGCTGGTGTGTCGGGTGTCCTCTCCGGTCACCAGGAAAGCCATAGGATGGCCACGCAGCGTGACGCCCCCGCTCTCGCCCGGCCTGCGGATGATCGGTTTTCCACTCATACTGCCCTCCATGGCTCTTGGCTGCTTCGCGCAAATGGCGAGCCATGGTGCTGCGGACGTCCTGGAAAGTCCTGAATCCGTTCGGAAAAGATTGCAAAAGACCTGCGAACTATGCCCTTCTTGGATAATGGCCGCGATCCTTGAATTTGGTCCATTCCGCCTCGATACCGATGCGGGGATCCTGTTCCACGGCGCCGAGCCCGCCCCCCTCGGCCAGCGCGCCGTGCTGCTTCTGGCCATGCTGGTACAGCGAGGCGGAGCACCGGTGTCCAAGGATGCGCTGATTGAAGCTGCTTGGCCCGCCGTGGCAGTCGAGGAAAGCAATCTGACCGTCCAAATCGCAGCGCTGCGGCGCACCTTGGCTGCCATCTCCGGAGAGGCACGCTGGATCGAGACCCTGCCGCGGCGCGGCTACCGCTACGTCGGTCCAGCCGCCATGACGCTCCCTCCAGATCGCGCGACCGCGGCTCGCGAGCAGCCATCGCTGGCACTGCCCGACCGTCCGTCAATCGCGGTGCTACCCTTTGCAAATCTGAGCGGCGATGCCGAGCAGGATTATTTTGCCGACGGTATGGTCGACGACATCATCACCGGTCTGTCGCGCATCAACTGGCTGTTTGTGATCGCGCGGAGTTCGACGTTCACTTACAAAG
Organism: Bradyrhizobium sp. LMG 9283; assembly: GCF_045571415.1. NCBI lineage: Bacteria > Pseudomonadati > Pseudomonadota > Alphaproteobacteria > Hyphomicrobiales > Nitrobacteraceae > Bradyrhizobium > Bradyrhizobium sp. LMG 9283. The sequence goes on along the minus strand of NZ_CP120691.1, from coordinate 4,401,432 downwards.
GCGGTGCCGCGGACGTAAAGCAGATAGGCCGCGAGCTCGGCGTGCGCTACGTGCTGGAAGGCAGCGTCCGGAAGACTGGCGCGACGGTCCGGATCACCGGGCAACTGATCGACGCATCGACCGGAATGCATGTATGGGCCGAGCGCTACGACCGCCGATCCGAAGACATTTTCGCGCTTCAGGATGACATTGCCCTGTCAGTGGTCGGCGCCATCGCACCAAGCCTGCGGCGTGCCGAGATCAACAGGGTCAAACGCAAGCGGCCCGACAGCCTCGACGCCTATGACCTTGTCCTGCGGGTACAGCCTGAGGTCGATTCCGGCATGCCGGACCAGGTCAGGCAGGCGCTCTTGCTACTGGAGCGTTCGATCGCCCTGGAACCGGATTATGCGCTGGCGCACGGCAACGCTGCGATGTGCCATCATTGCCTGTTCCTTCGAGCCGGCTTGCAGGAGGTCAATCGCGCCGCGTCCATCCATCACGCGCGCTCGGCGATTGCACATGGGCAGGACGACGCGCTTGCCCTTACCTTGGCGGGCTTTTCGATCGGCATGGATGGGCACGATCGTTCGGCGGCGTTCACTGCGCTCGATGCTGCGCTCGCCATCAGCCCATCATCTGCGCTGACCTACATCCTCGGCAGCGTCATGCTCGGCTGGGGCGGCGATTCCGACCGTGCCATCGAATGGAGCGAACGAGGCATGCGGCTCAGTCCGTTCGATTCTTGGGCTTTTGCCGCGTTCGACGCCCAGGCTCTCGGGCACTTTCATCGTGGCCGATTTGAGGAGGCGTGTCGCGCGGCCTATCGCTCGGTTCAAGCCAATCCTCGCCACAGCATCACCTATGTCCAATTGGCTGCCGCACTGGCAAAGCTTGGACGCTTGCAGGAGGCGCGAGCGGCGGCCGCGCGGGTGCTCGAACTGCATCCGACGTTTCGCTACAGCCGCCAATTCCAGGGTGTCAACTGCACACCAGTGCTTGCGGCATCTCTTGGCGAGGCGCTTCGCACCGCAGGTCTGCCAGAGTAGAGGTCAATCGGTCCGTACGCCTACAAGCTCAGGTGCAGCGCGCGCTCAGCCCGGATGCGCTGAGCCTCGCCATGACCTCGTTGAGATGGGCGCTGTCACGGGTCTCGATGACCAGCTGCAGCAGCGTCGCCTTGGCCGGAAGGTCGGAGAAGGTCCGCTGGTGCGAGACCTCGATGATGTTGGCGCCGGCTTCGGCCAGCAGCGCCGCCACGGCGGCCAGCTGCCCGGGCCGATCAGGAATATCGAGCGACAGCTGCGTCAGCCGCCCTTCCCGCGCCAGCTCGCGGGTGAGGACGGAGGCGATCAGCCGCGTGTCGATATTGCCTCCGCTCAGCACCAGACCAACTTTCTGACCGGCAAAGCGTGCCGGATCGGACATCAGCGAGGCAAGGCCAGCGGCGCCGGCGCCCTCGACAACCGTTTTCTCGATCGAGATCAGGGTCGCGACCGCGCGCTCGAGCTCCGCTTCGTTGACGAGCGCAATGTCGTCGACAAGGCGGCGGACGATCTCGGTGGTGATCTTGCCCGGCGATTTCACCGCGATGCCCTCGGCCAGCGTGTCGCCGCGCGCCGGCAGATTGCCGTCATGGATGGCGTTGTACATCGAGGGATAGAGCCAGGCCTCGACGCCCAATATCCGCAGCGACGGCTTGATCGATTTCGCCGCAATGGCAATGCCGCTGATCAACCCGCCGCCACCGATCGGGACGACCAGCGTATCGAGCTCCGGGACCGCCTTGAGCATCTCCAACCCGATCGTGCCCTGCCCCGCGATCACGAGCGGATCGTCATAGGGATGGACGAAGATCATGCCATGCGCTTCACCATGGCTGCGCGCAAAGGCGGCCGCCTCTTCCAGCGTCGCGCCCGTGACCACCACCTCGGCGCCGTGATGCCTGGTGTTCTCGATCTTCACCATGGGCGTGCCGATCGGCATGACGATGGTGGCGGGAATGCCGAGCCGCTTGGCGTGGTAGGCGACGCCCTGCGCGTGGTTGCCCGCGGACATTGCGATCACGCCTCGCGCGCGCTCTTCCGGCGTCAGCGCGGTGAGCCGGTTGAGCGCGCCGCGCTCCTTGAACGAGGAGGTGAACTGGAGGTTCTCGAATTTGAGCCAGATGTCGCAGCCGCAGATGCTGCTCAGCGTGCGGCTGTAGTTGCAGGGCGTCTCGACGACGGCGCCCCGGATGGTCTCGGCGGCGGCATGAATGTCACCCGGTTCGACCGGAAAGCCGCTGAGATCGGACGTGCTGTGGGACAAGTCAGCCATAGGACAGCATAGAGCATTTGGCCGGCCCAGGCGACAAGCCAGCCTCTATTTGGTAAATTCACGAGATCGCGAGGCGCGCCACAGTGTCCAGAGCGTGCGCAGCCGCGACGGCGACTGCAGCGTGAACGGGTTTCGTCCCGGGCGCGACAGGCGCTTGAGATCGGCCTGCACCTGGCTCAGCGGCAGAAACGCCGGCCGCACGGACGGCGCCACCTGCGCCAGCAGCGACGACGCCGTCGTCATATGCTGCCGGGCTTCACCCGCAAGCTGCTCCAGTACCGCATGGAGACTGGGTGTCTCCTTGCCGGCGAAGACATCCTCCACGCTGCAATTGTGCTTCTCCAGTACCTGCTGCGGTACGAACAACTGCCGGTGCGCGGCATCGCGCGGCAAATTGGCGATGATCTGCACGAGGCCCTGCGCCAGCCCGGCATGGCGGGCGAGATGCTCGACCGCCTCCGATTGTGGTCCCATGATCCGGGCAGCGAGATCAAACAGCGCCGACGAGGTCGCCGCCAGATATCCCTCCAGCGCGGCCATTGTCGGCATCGGGTCATTGTAGAGATCGAACTGGTGCTCCTCGGCAAGTAGCGACAGCGGCTCGACCGGCAGGTCGAAGTCCCTGACAGCGCGAAGCAGCTCGGCTGCCACGGGATTGCCCTCGGCGCTGCCATGGACATGGCCCGACAGCATATCGGTCCACCATTGCAGGCGGATCTCACCGGGCAAAGGCTGGCTCACCTGGTCGCGGACGCGGACGATCTCGACGTTGAAGGCATACAGCGCCAGCAGCGCGCGGCGCTCGGCGGCGGGCGCGAACAGGGTCGCGGCGTAGCGCGGAAAGTCATGGCTGCGCACGAGATCGGCGCAGAAGGAAACGGAGTCGGCCGGCGCAGGGCTGCTCATGGCACCGCGATCAGCGCGGCGGCAACCCGCCGTCGCTCGCCGATCATGATGTTGTAGGTCCTCACAGCCGGGCCCGTCTGCATCGTGTCCAGCACCACCCTCACCGCCTTGAGCGCCTGGCGCAGCTCCGGCGGCGGCAGCCAAAGTCCGGCCCCGGTGCCGATCAGGAGCGTGTCGATGCTGTTGGCCGCCGCGAACACCCGATCCAGCGAGTAGCGGTCGATCTTCGCGGGGTCGGTCACGTCCCAGGCCCATATTGCGTCGGGCAGGCACAGCAGCGATCCCCGATGCGACATGCCGGCAAAGGCGAAGCCGCCCTTGCCATAGGCATCGATCGGCGCCGAGCGCGGGAAATGCGGAGCGTTGGGATCGCCGACCATGAGCTTCGTCCGAATGGGCTTACTGCCCTCGCAAACTCCTGCGAGGGCATGAGGTTCGGATCATGCCTTGTTTTTCTTCGCCGGCGTAGCGGTATCGGGCGCATCCTCGCGATGCTCGCCGACGCCGAGATAGATCAGGATCGGCGCCGCAATGAAGATCGAGGTGTAGGTGCCGACCAGCACCACGCCGAACATCATCACCGCCGTGAAGCTGTGGATCGCGTGGCCGCCGAACAGCAGCAGTGCGAGCAGCGCCAGCGTCACTGTGAAGTGAGTGATGATCGAGCGCGACAGCGTCGAGTTGATGGACTCGTTGAGCAGCTGCGGCATCGGCATCTTCTTGTAGCGCCGCAGCATTTCGCGGATGCGGTCATAGATGACGACGGTGTCGTTGAGCGAATAGCCGAGGATCGTCAGGAGCGCGGCGATGCTGGTCAGGTCGAAATCGACCTGGCTGATCGACATGAAGCCGATCGTCAGCACGATGTCGTGCACGTTGGCGATCATCGCGCCGAGCGCGAACTGCCATTCGAAGCGGAACCAGAGATAGATCAGGATGCCGACGATGGCGAGCATCAGGCCGAGCATGCCGTAGGCCAAGAGCTCACCAGCGACGCGCGGACCGAGCACCTCGGTGCGCTGAATGTCGACGCTGTCGCCGAGCGCGCCTCGAAGCTTCTGCAGGGCTGCCTGCTGTGCGGCATCGCCACCCGGCTGTTCCGCAACGCGGATCAGCACGTTCTCGGGGCCGCCAAACTGCTGCAACTGGACTTCGCCGAGACCCAGGGCGTCGAGCGTGGTGCGCATCGCCGCGATGTCGGCGGTGCCTGACTTCGCCTTCACCTCCAACAGCGTGCCGCCCTTGAAGTCGATGCCGAGGTTCAGGCCATGAGTGAAGAACAGCGTGATCGCAACGATCGACAGCGCCGCCGAGATCGGGAAGCTGATGCGGCGAAAGCGCGTGAAGTCGAAATGCGTGTCATCGGGGACAATACGCAGCGACGGTAACACGCCAAACGCGGCGACCACGGTGAGGACGGCAATCAAGATGCCAAGCCCGATGAGAATGTAGTGATTCACGGTCTTGGCTCCTAGATCGGCACGCTCTGCGGCCGCTTCCACCGCACCCACCCCGCCACGATCAGCCGGGTCAGCGTGAACGCGGTGAACACCGTGGTGATGATGCCGATGCCGAGCGTCACGGCGAAGCCGCGCACCGGGCCGGTGCCGATGTAGAACAGCACCGCGGCGGCAATGAAGGTGGTGATGTTGGAATCGAGGATGGTCGCGAGCGCCCGCTTGAAGCCGGCATCGATCGCCGAGATCGCGTTGCGTCCGCCGCGCAGCTCTTCGCGGATGCGCTCGTAGATCAGCACGTTGGAGTCGACCGCGATGCCGACGGTGAGCACGATGCCGGCGATGCCGGGCAGCGTCAGCGTGGCGTTGAGCAGCGACAACAGGCCGAAGATCATGGCGACGTTGATGGCCACCGCGATGTTCGCGAACACCCCGAACAGGCGGTAGGTCAGTAGCATGAACACGACGACGAGGATCGAGCCGACATAGGCGGCGAGCTCGCCCTTCTCGATCGAGTCCTGACCGAGGCCCGGACCGACGGTGCGTTCCTCGACCACCGTGAGCGGCGCCGGCAGCGCGCCGGCGCGCAGGAGGATGGCGAGATCATTGGCCGATTGCACGGTGAAGTTACCGGAGATCTGGCCCTGGCCGCCGGTGATCGGCTCGCGGATGACCGGCGCCGAGATCACCTTGTTGTCGAGCACGATCGCGAAGGGCAGCCCCACATTCTCTTGTGTCGCCTGCGCGAACTTGCGCGCGCCCGAGGTGTTGAACTTGAAGCTGACGACCGGTTCGCCCGTGCGCTGGTCGAAGCTCGCCTGAGCATCGGTCAGGTCACCGCCAGCGACCAGCACCTGCTTCTTGACCACGTAGGGCGTGGGCGGCGGCGATGCGCTCATCAGCAGCTCGGATTCCGGCGGCAACCTGCCCGCTTGCGCCTGATCCGGCGGCACGGAGGTGTCGACCATGCGGAATTCCATCTTCGCGGTCTTGCCCAGCAGCTCCTTCAGGCGCGTCGGATCCTGGAGACCCGGGACCTGCACCAGGATACGGTCGTTGCCCTGGCGCTGGATGACGGGCTCGACGGTGCCGAGCTCGTTGACGCGGCGTTCGACGATCTGGATCGACTGCTCGATGGTCTTGCGCATGCGGTCGAGCATCGCGGCCTGCGGAATGGTCAGGCGGATCACCCCGCCGCCGGCATCAGCCACCTCAAGGTCGCGCTGACCGCTGGATCCCATCAGGCCGCCCAGCGGCTGGGACAGCTCCCGCAGCTTGGCGAGTGCGGTCTGCGCATCGGTTTCCTTGGTGATGCGAACCTCGACCGCGTCGTTGCGCACGGTGACGCCGCCGGTGAAGCCGATCTTGGCGTCGCGCAGCGTCCGGCGAACGTCATCGCGGATCTGGTCCAGCCGTTCCTTCTTCACATAGTTGGAATCGACCTCGAGCAGCAGATAGGAGCCGCCCTGGAGGTCGAGGCCGAGCACGAGCCGGCGCTGCGCCCAGGCCGGCCAGGTCTTGACCTGTGCCTCGGGGAAGAAGTTGGGGACCGCGCAGAGGCACACGATCAGCGCCGTCAGGATAATCCCCAGCGCCCTCCACCGCGTGAAATACAACATCGACTGGACCTGTCAGATCAGGAGACTTGAGACTCGCGGTGAAGCGCTCACTTCGCCGCGGTGTCGTCCTTGGCGCTTTCCTTCGAGCTTTCTTTCGCCGGCTCGCCCTTGGCACGCACGCCCGAGATCATCTGGCGCATCTGCCGCACGCGGACGCCGTCCGAAATCTCGAACTCGATCTGGTCGTCGTCGACGACCTTGGTGACCTTGCCGACGAGGCCGCCCGAGGTCACGACAGTGTCGCCGCGGCGAATGTTCTTCACGAGCTCGGCGTGATCGCGGACCTTCTTCTGCTGCGGACGCAGAATCAGGAAGTACATGATCACGAAGATCAGGGCGAACGGCAGCAGCGACATCAACATGCTGTTGGTGTCGCCGGCGCCCGCGGCCTGGGCATACGCAGGGGTAATCAGCATTCGGACGATCCTCGTGAGAACGGGGGAAGGCCGGTCAGGCCTCAAAGGCGACCGGTTCGGTCAAATTCGCGCGGACTATAGCGGCCATTGCCCCAATTGCAACGCTGCCAGACCGCCCTTTTGGGCCACCTTGCGGCGGGCCGTGAGGCCCGATAAGGCTGCGTTCTCAGGAACTTCGGACATGCCCAAAAACCATAGCAAAAGCCCGGCCGGCAAAGGCCCCCGCACCCCTGCCAGCAAGCCCGCCCGCGTCGCGGCAAAACGCCCCACGGCAGCCTCCAACGCCATCGCCAAGACAGCCCCGGACCTCTCCCAGGAGCGCATCGTCCGCGCGCTGGAGACCATTGCGGCGCACCTCTCTGCCCAGGGCAGGCCGGCGGTCGAGGCCGAGTCGTTCGAGCGGGCGGATGCCTATGTCTGGCACCCGGACGGGCGCCTTGCGGCCGTACCACTGGTCAGCCGCGTCGAGCTGTTCCTGCTGAAGGGCGTCGACCGGATGCGCGACATCCTGATGGAGAACACCGAGCGTTTCGCCAACGGCCTGCCGGCCAATAACGCCCTGCTGTGGGGCGCACGCGGCATGGGCAAGTCGTCGCTGGTGAAGGCGGCGCATGCCAGCATCAACGCGGAGCGCAAACGCGCCGACAAGCTCAAGCTGATCGAGATCCACCGCGAGGACGTCGAGAGCCTGCCGGCGCTGATGGAGCAGCTGCGGGCCTCCTCCTTCCGCTTCATCGTGTTCTGCGACGACCTCTCCTTCGACGGTAACGATGCCTCATACAAGTCGCTCAAGGCCGTGCTCGAAGGCGGCATCGAAGGCCGGCCCGAGAACGTCATCCTCTACGCCACCTCCAATCGCCGCCATCTGCTGGCGCGCGAGATGATCGAGAACGAGCGGTCCACCGCGATCAATCCCGGCGAAGCGGTCGAGGAGAAGGTCTCGCTGTCGGATCGCTTCGGCCTCTGGCTCGGCTTTCACCGCTGCAGCCAGGACGAATACCTCGCCATGGTGCGCGGCTATTGCGGCCATTTCGACATCAAGATCGATGACGAGGCGCTGGAGCGCGAAGCGCTGGAATGGTCGACCACGCGTGGCTCGCGCTCTGGCCGCGTCGCCTGGCAGTTCGTGCAGGAGCTGGCCGGACGGCTGGGCGTGAGGCTGACGGCGCGGTAACTGAAGCGCAGCCACACCGACAACTGTCATTCCCCGCGACGGCGGGGAATCCAGTACGCCGCGGCTTGTCGGCTTAACAATTGGCGTCTCTGGCATACTGCATCGCCCGGTCAAGCCGGGCGACGACAGTGTGCATGTGGTGATGGCCTGGCCCTGCTCCGCGGGCCCTCACCTCACGCCCCATTCAGGAATTGAAGCGGGTCAACCGGGCTCGATCCCTTGCGGATCTCGAAGTGGAGCTGCGGCGACGCCACCTCCCCGGATTGACCCGACTTGGCAATGACCTGGCCGCGCTTGATGGTATCGCCGCGCTTCACCAACAGCTCACTCGCATGGGCATATGCGGTGACGTAGCCGTTGGAGTGCCGAACCAGGACCAGATTGCCGTAACCTTTCAGCTCGTTGCCGGAATAGGCGACGACGCCGTCTTCAGCCGCCTTGACCGGCGTCCCCTCGGGCACCGCGACATTGATGCCGTCATTGGACTTGCCATTGGTCTTGGCGCCGTAGCTCGTGACCACCTTGCCGCGGACCGGCCAGCGGAAGGTCGGCAGCGCGCCGGTGGCCTCCGCAGCCTTCGCCGGTGTCTCGGCGGGCTTCTCTTCGACATTGGCCGTGGCCTGAGCCAGGCGCGCGCTCTGCATGGGCGCGGCGGCAGTGGCCATCTTGGTGGCCGGCGCCGGAGCAGCCGCAACAGGCTGGAGCGTTCCAGCCACGGGAGCAGCCCCGACCGGAGCCGCAGCAACCGGCGCCGCGACGGCCGCGGTCCTGGCGCCCGGTACGGTCAGCCTAGTGCCGAGCTTGAGTTTTGCAGACGGGTCGAGGCCGTTGGCACGGGCGAGTTCAGCGGCCGAGATGTGGTTCTTGCGGGCGATGCTGGCGAGCGTATCGCCGGCATTGACGAAGTGGGTGCTCGACGGTGCACCAACCGGCTTCGCTGCGGGCGCCGACGCGACGGGTGCCGACGCGGGGGCGGCAGCCGTCGCCGGATGCGGGATGATCAGCTGCTGGCCGGGCGAGAGCGCCCGCGGGCCCTTGTAGCCATTGGCGGCAAGGATCGCCTGCGGCGTGACGTGATAGCGTTTGGCGAGCACGTCGAGCGTATCGCTGGTGCCGACAATGATCTTGGTCCCGGCCGGTTGGGCGGCCGCAACCGAGCGCGGCGGCACCGTGGCAGTGGTTTCGAGATGCGGCTGTGCCGGAGGCGCATAGGAGCTGACGCCGCGCCCGCCACCGGACACGCCGCCTCCCGCAACCGGATAGGATTGCGGCGCGGACACCGCCGGCGGTGGCAAGGGCTGCGACTGGTAGTAACCGGGCTGCGTCTGCGGCCGCGCATATTGCGGCAGCTCACGCTGGGGCGGCGGCGCCTGCTGCACCGACCCCGTCTGTTCGGAAGCGAAGGGATTGGAAAAATTTGACTGGGACAGCCGCGACGACATGTCGGCGCTGCACCCTGCAAAGCTGAAGGAGATCAGCGCCAGCACCGCGACCTGCGGCACGCGGCGCGAGTAAAGCAACTCGGCGACAGCGGACATGGTTACTCACTCGTACGCAACAGAACTGGTGTTTTAAGTAAACACGCGCCGAGTAAATAACGGCTTAACCCTCGCAATAAGATATTGGCGGCACTGCCGATCCGGGATTCTACAGCTCCCGCGCTACGCCGGGCAGTGCCGGCACGAAGCGGACCTCGACGAGTTCTTTGCGCTCGATCCCGGTTTCGCTGCGGGTCAGGCGGGTCAACGTCTGTACGCCCTGATGCGGGCCGACGGGGGCGATCAGGATGCCCCCGACCTCGAGCCGCTCGACCAGGTTCTCCGGAATCTGCTCCATCGCGGCGGTGACGATGATGCGATCGAACGGACCGATATTGGGCGGCAGGTTGAGACCGTCGCCGAGCATCACCTCGACATTGTGACAATCGAGCTTTTCGAGCCGGGCGCGTGCCGTGTCGGCGAGCTTGCGATAGCGCTCGACGGTCAGCACCTGGCCGGCGAGCCGCGACAGCACGGCAGCCTGGTAGCCGGAGCCAGTGCCGATTTCGAGCACCCGGTGCTGTTTCTGGAGCTGGAGCTGCTCGGTCATGTAGGCGACGACGAACGGCTGGCTGATGGTCTGGCCGCAGGCGATCGGCAGCGCGCTGTCACGATAGGCGCCGCCGCGATCGGCCTCGTCGACGAAAAGCTCGCGCGGCACCTCCTCCATGGTCCGCAGCACGGCCTGATCGCTGATGCCGCGACGCCTCAGCGTCAGCTGAAACATCATCTTTTCCGGCGGTTGCTGATGGGAGGTCATTGCTGCTGCTGTTGTTGATCTCGTCAGGCGGATCGCCGTACTGCACCGCAAGAACCCGAGACGAGAATCTTGTTCCGGCTCAGGAACTCATGATAGCCTTTCGGCGCAGCATTTGACCACAATCGGTCTATCAACGCGCTAAGCCATTTGCAGGTTTGGGTTCGCCGAAACGCGCATTGCGTCGCTTATCGTTATCTGCGAACGTTCGCGAGAATGGGCAAGGACTCACCAATGACTGCGACAGGGCTTTCGGGCCGCTCTGTTTTCCTCGTCGAAGACGAGGTCATGATCAGAATGATGGTCGCGGACATGCTAGAGGAGCTCGGCTACAAGGTTGCCGCCGAAGCGGGCGATATCACCGAGGCCATGCGGCTTGCACAATCCACCGAGTTCGACCTCGCCATTCTGGACGTCAACGTCAACGGCAAGGTCATTTCGCCAGTGGCCGATGTCATCATGGCGAAGGGCTGCCCGTTCATCTTCGCCACTGGTTACGGCTCCTCCGGCTTGCCCGAACAGTACCGCGACCGGCCGGCGCTCCAAAAGCCGTTTCAACTCGACGCGCTCGGCAAGACCATCGAAGCCGCGCTTCGCGGCGGCTAGCCCTGTTTCAGCATGAGGCTCAGCTCTTCCGAAAACGTCTCGTCGGTGCGGTCGAGCCTGAGCGGGGTGACCGAGACGTAGCGCTCGCGCAGCGCTGCGAGATCGGTGCCATCGGCGGGCGTGTCGAGCATCGCGGTGCGTTCGAAGCCGATCCAGAAATAGGGATTGCCGCGGCCGTCCTTGCGCTCGTCGATCCTGAGGAAGCCGAGATTGCGCTTGCCTTGCCGCGTGACGCGGATGCCCAACACATCCTCCGGCGCGCAGGACGGGAAGTTGATGTTGATGACGGTATCTTTCGGAACGCCGGCGGCGATCACCTTGCGCAGGATATCGGGCCCGAATTTGCGCGCGGTGTCCCATGGCGGCCGTTCACGGGTCTCGACACTGAACTCCTGCGACAATGCGAATGACGGGAGCCCTAAGATGGTGCCCTCCAACGCGCCAGCGATGGTACCGGAGTAGACGACGTCCTCGGCGACGTTGCGGCCCTTGTTGACACCGGACAGCACGATATCAGGCAGCTTGGCACCCAGGATATGGCGGGCTCCCATGATGACGCAGTCCGTCGGCGTGCCGCGCACCGCAAAGTGCCGCGGGCCGACCTCGCGCAGGCGCAAGGGATCGTTCAGCGACAGCGAATGCGACACGCCGGACTGGTCAAGTTCGGGCGCCACCACCCAGACGTCGTCGGACAAGGCGCGCGCGATCTCCTCCACGACCTTGAGGCCGGGAGCGTGGATGCCGTCGTCATTGGTGCAGAGAATGCGCATGCGAGAGAGTTCGATTCCTGAAAGCCGGTCTGAGCCGTCTTATCCGGCTAGGGCCGATCAGGCAAACCGGACGATTGCGTCCAGCGGCAGGTTCCGGTCCGGTCGTGTTAGCGGCGGATGCGCCATTGCGGCAGGAAGCGCGCCAGGCGGCCTTCTGCACGCAGCCGCATCGCCGGCACGACCGGACTAACGGCGGGAGTTTCGATCACGCCGAGCGCCTCCAGCTGCGCGACGAACGGGTCAGAGCCTGGTGCCTGCGGAAAGCGTTCGCGCGCCACCATCAGCGCCTTGTCGAAGTCAGCAACGTTGACGCCGGGCTTGGCCCGTCGGCTCTGCACGAGATCATCGTCCCAGAGCCGCGCGATCTCGATGTCGAGCACGCCGCGGAGGCGTTGATCGATGGCCTGAATCCCCGCACCCGTCACGGCCCATTGTCGGCCGACCCAGAAGATATCGCGGTGCAAGGCCATGAGCGGTGGGTTCGCGTTGACGGGCGCCGGCAGGATAGCCGGCCACCCGATCTTCGCAACCCTACTCCCGCGCGATCACCTTCTGCCCGCCCATATAGGACTGGAGCACGTCTGGCACCGCGATCGAGCCATCCTCCTGCTGATAGGTCTCCATCACCGCGATCAGCGCGCGGCCGAGCGCGGTGCCGGAGCCGTTCAGCGTGTGGACGAAGCGCGGCTTGCCGTCGGGTCCGCGCGAGCGCGCGTCCATGCGCCGCGCCTGGAAGTCGCCGCAAACCGAGCAGCTCGAGATCTCGCGGAACATGCCGCCATCGCCCTGCCCTGGCATCCAGACCTCGATGTCGTAGGTTTTTTGCGACGAGAAGCCCATATCCCCTGCGCACAGCGTCATCACACGGTAATGCAGGTCGAGCTGGCGCAGCACTTCCTCCGCACAAGCGAGCATCCGTTCCAGCTCGTCCTTGCTCGTCTCCGGCGTCGTGATCGACACCAGCTCCACCTTGGTGAACTGGTGCTGGCGGATCATACCGCGGGTGTCACGCCCTGCGGCACCCGCCTCCGCACGGAAGCACGGCGTCAGCGCAGTCAGCCGCATCGGCAGTTGCTTCTCGTCGAGGATGGATTCGCGCACGAGGTTGGTGAGCGCCACCTCCGCCGTCGGAATGATGCCGAGACGCTCGGTCCGCAACTGCTCCAGGTCGGGTGCGGCAAGCAATTCGCCCTTGATCGCCCAGAACTGGTCGTCCTCGAACTTCGGCAATTGTCCCGTGCCGAACATGATCTCGTTGCGCACCAGCAGCGGCGGATTGATCTCGGTATAGCCGTGCTCGTCGATGTGCAAATTCAGCATGAACTGGCCGAGCGCGCGTTCGAGTCGCGCCAGCCCCTTCTTCAGCACGACGAAGCGCGCGCCGGAGAGCTTTGCCGCCGTCTCGAAATCCATGTCGCCGAGCGCCCCGCCGAGATCGTCATGGGGTTTTGGCGCGAAGGCGTAATTGCGCCGGTTGCCGAAGACATGGCGTTGCACATTGCCGTGCTCGTCGACGCCGTCGGGCACTTCGCCGAGCGGCAGATTGGGGATCGCCGACAACGCCGTCGCAAGCTCCTCGTCGGCGGCTTTCGCGGCGGCTTCGAGCTCCGGCATCGTGGTCTTAAGCTCTGCGACTTCAGCCATCAGCTTCGCCGCACGCGCTTCGTCCTTCGCCTTCTTGGCGTCGCCGATCTCCTTGGACGCCGCGTTGCGCCGCGCCTGCGCCTGCTCCGAAGCCAAGATCGCCGCGCGCCGCCTCTCGTCAATCGCCAGCAGCGAGGCCGACATCGGCTTCAATCCGCGCCGTGCGAGGCCGGCGTCGAAGGCTTGCGGATTGTCGCGGATCGATTTGATGTCGTGCATGGCCGTGGTCCTGGATCAGCGCGCAAACATATAACGGCGAACGTTGTAAGTTTGCTTTGGCGCGCTTCCCCCTAGCACAGCTGTCATCATCCGCGAAGGCGGATGATCCAGTATTCCAGAGACGGTCATGGTTCTTCGAGAGGGCGCGGCGTACTGGATTCCCCGCTTACGCGGGGAATGACAGCCGGGGTCGGGCCCCTACTCGGCCGGCTTGGCGGGCGTCGATACGTTGGTGCCGGTGGCTTGCGCCGAGGCCGCGGCCTTCTTCTCCACCATCGCCACCGCGATGATCGAGCCCTCGTACAGCGCCAGCAAGGGGATCGCGAGCGAGCACTGGCTGAGCACGTCGGGCGGCGTCAGCACGGCCGCGATCACGAAGGCGATGACGATGAAATAGCGGCGCTTCTCGCGCAGCATCTTCGAGGTGATGATGCCGATGCGGCCGAGAAGAGTCAGGATCACCGGGAGCTGGAAGGCAATTCCGAAGGCGAAGATCAGCGACATCATCAGCGACAGATATTCGCCGACCTTGGGCAAGAGCTGGATTTGCGCGGTCTCGTCGCTGCCGGCCTGCTGCATGCCAAGCGAGAAGCGCACCAGCATCGGCAGCACGACGAAATAGACCAGCGCCGCGCCCAGCACGAAGAAGAACGGGGTTGCGACCAGGTACGGCAGGAAGGCCTGCTTCTCGTGCTTGTACAGCCCGGGCGCAACGAACTTGTAGATCTGTGTCGCGACGATGGGGAACGAGATGAAGCCGGCGCCGAACAGCGCGAGCTTCAGCTGAGTGATGAAATATTCCAGCAGCGCCGTGTAGATGAACTTCGAATTCTCGGGACCTGCGACCCACACGAACGGCCAGACCAGCACGTTGTAGATCTGCTTGGCGAAGAAGAAGCAGAAGATGAAGGCAACGCCAAAGCCGAGCAGCGCCTTGATCAGCCGCGAGCGCAGCTCGATCAGGTGGTCCATCAGCGGGGCTTTGCTGGCCTCGATATCGGCGTCGGTCATGACGCTTTGGCGTCCTTGATCGCTTCGGGTGGCGCGGTGTCCTGCGCAACCGGCGCCTGTTCGACCTCGCGGGTGATCGCGAGCGGCTCGTTCGCAGCCGCATGCGCCTCGGCCTCCACAAAAGTCGCGGGCGTCGGCGCTTCCGGAGTAGTCGGGCTAACAGGGGGTTCGGCAGCTGTGGTGGCAGGCGTCTCGGCCGGCTTGTCCAGCGCATCGACGCGCAGCGCGTCGCTGACGTCCTTCTGGAGCGAGGTCAACGGATTGAACCCTGTGGCGGCCTCCTTGACCTCGTCAAAGCTCTTCTTGAGGTCGGCCATCTCGGCCTCGCGCATCGCCTCCTGAAACTGGCCCTGGAATTCGGCGGCCATCCTGCGGGCCTTGCCCATCCACTGCCCGACCATGCGCAGCACGCCCGGCAGCTCTTTCGGGCCGATGGCGATCAGGGCCACGACCCCGATGAGGACCAGTTCACTCCACCCGATGTCGAACATGAGGTCTTCCGTTCACGCGAAGCCGCGGCCGGCCCAATCCCATGCGCGCAGGATCGGGGCCGCTACCCGTGTCTCGCGTGCTCTCTGGCTCAGACGGCCTTGCTGCCGACGTCGGACCGTGCCGCGGTCGGCGCAGCATTGTGCTCGATCGACTTGGCCGGCTCGGGCTTCTCGGCGGGCTTGTCGTCGTCCTGCATGCCCTTCTTGAACGCCTTGATGCCCTGCGCCACGTCGCCCATCAGATCCGAAATCTTGCCGCGGCCGAACAGCAGCAGGACCACTGCGATCACCAAGATCCAGTGCCAAATGCTGAGTGAACCCATCCTGCAACCCTCCAAACGCGCATGGCCGGGGACCCGGCCGATCTTCACCGAAACCTAGGCTTGGCAGGGCTCAAAAACAAGGACCAAGGCAGGGCCAATTCGCTGTCGGCGCTACGCAATTTTGCTAGTGTTAACCGGTCGCCGGGCCCGTAAACGAGCGGGCATCACTCCTCGCTGCCGCCCTCGCTGCCACCTTCGCCGCCGCCATCATTGCCGCTTTTCGGCGTCTCGGGCTCGACCGCAGGCGCCAGCGCAAGATCGAGGTCCTCGCCCGGTTCCAACGGATCCTCGTCCTCGCGCAGAGCCGGGTCATCGGACGGCGTTGGCACGCTAAATCCGGTGGGCAGGCGCGAATCCAGGAGGCCCGTGCCCTTCAGCTCTTCCAGGCCCGGCAAGTCGCCGAGCTGTTCCAGGGTGAACTGCGACAGGAACTCCTCGGTGGTTCCGAAGGTGAGCGGACGGCCCGGCGTCTTGCGACGGCCGCGCGGCTTGATCCAGCCGGTCTCCAGCAGCACGTCGAGCGTGCCCTTTGAGGTGACAACACCGCGGATCTCCTCGATCTCGGCCCGCGTCACCGGCTGGTGATAGGCGATGATCGCCAGCACCTCGATCGCGGCGCGCGACAGGCGGCGGGTCTCAGTGCTCTCCCGCGTCATCAGCCAGGCCAGATCGCCGGCGGTGCGGAACGTCCATTTGTTGGCGACGCGAACGAGGTTCACGCCGCGTGAGGCATAATCGGCCTGCAATTGCTCGAGCGCGGCCTTGACGTCGACGCCCTCGGGCATGCGCTTGGCAAGCGTCGCGGTATCCAGCGGTTCACTCGACGCGAACAGCAGCGCCTCCAGCAGCCGCAATTCTTCGGGACGTGCCTGGGATTCATTCTCCATCGGCTCGGCCTCTTCTACCCGCACTTCAGCCAGACTTGCCATGGCAGATTCTCCTTCTTGCACTTAAGCGACCGGCGCATCAGGCGCAGGAGCTGCGTCCGGGACCGGTTTTGGGCGCCCCTTCCGGAAATAGATCGGCGCAAATGCCTCTTTCTGGTTCAGCTCGAGCTGACCTTCGCGCACCAATTCGAGCGCGGCGGCAAAGCTCGAGGCGAACACCGTCGCGCGCTGCGTCGGATCGGCGACATGGCGGATCAGGAAGTCGTCGAGCACGCCCCAGTCGTCCTGTTCATTGAGGCTGCCGACCAGCCGCTCCAGCGTGGCGCGCGCCTCAGCGAGCGACCACACCGTGCGCTTGGCCAGATGCACGCTCGCCAGCACGCGCGACTGGCGCTGCGCGGCATAGGCGGTGAGCAGGTCGTACAGCGTCGCCGTGTATTTCGGATGCTTGATCTCCGCGATCTGCTCGGGCTCGCCGCGCGGGAAGATGTCGCGCTGCAATTGCGGCCTGTTCATCAGCCGGTTGGCGGCTTCGCGAATGGCCTCCAGCCGGCGCAGGCGGTTGGCGAGCGCCGTCGCCATCTGCTCCGCGCTCGGGCCTTCCGCGCTCGGCGGCTCCGGCAGCAGCAGGCGCGACTTCAGGAAGGCAAGCCAGGCCGCCATGACCAGGTAGTCGGCGGCAAGCTCGAGCCGAATCTTTCGCGCGGCCTCGATGAAGTGGAGATATTGGTCGGCCAGCGCCAGGATCGAGATCTTGGCGAGGTCGACCTTCTGCTGCCGCGCCAGTGCGAGCAAGAGGTCGAGCGGGCCCTCATAGCCCTCGACGTCCACCACCAACGCCGGCTCACCCTCGGCGAGCTCTGCGGGCCGCCCGGTTTCAAACGATAGGATTTCTGCGGTCATGCCGATGCCGTGTTTGCCCGTGCGATCAATACGTCCAGTTCGGCGCGCGCGGCCACGCGGTCGAATGGCTGCGGCGGCTTGCGTGCGGCGAGCGCGGCGTTCGCCCGCACCAGTGCTCTGCCGGACAGTTCAGGTGTCTGGCCGGCGACGTCGCGCATCTCCTCGATGTTGCCGTTGCAATGCAGGGCCACGTCGCAGCCGGCCGCGAAGATGGCGCGGGTCCGCTCAGCGATATTTCCCGACAGCGCGTTCATCGACACGTCATCGCTCATTAACAAACCCTGGAACCCGATTGCGCCGCGAATCACGTCAGCAATCATTGTCGCAGATGTCGTCGCCGGATGGGCGGGGTCGACCGCGCTAAACACAACATGTGCAGTCATGGCCATCGGCAGGTCCGAAAGCGGTTTGAACGCCGCGAAATCGGTGCGTTCCAGCTCGTCCCGGGGCGTATCGACGGTCGGCAGCTTGAAGTGGGTGTCGGCGGTTGCCCGGCCATGACCGGGAATGTGCTTGAGAACCGGCAGCACGCCGCCCTGCTCCAGCCCCTCAGTGACCGCGCGGGCAATCGCCGCGACCTTGCGCGGCTCGGTGCCGTAGGCCCGGTTGCCGATGACCGCGTCAGCGCCCGGCACCGGCACGTCGGCTAGCGGCAGGCAATCCACGGTGATGCCGAGTTCGGCAAGATCGGCCGCGATCAGGCGGGCACTGAGGCGTGCGGCAGTGAGGCCGAGCGCCGAATCAGTGTCGTACAAATTCGCGAATACAGCCCCCGGCGGATAGACCGGCCAGTGCGGCGGGCCCAGCCGCTGCACCCGTCCACCCTCCTGATCGATCAGGACCGGGGCATCGGGAGCATTGGCCACCGCCCGCAATTCTGCAACCAATGCAGCAACTTGCGCTGGTGTCGCGACGTTGCGCTTGAAGAGGATGAAGCCCCATGGGCGTTCGGCACGGATAAACTCCCGCTCGGCGGCGGTCAGTTCCGTTCCGGATACGCCGGTAATGAAGGCCCGCGTGCTCATAACGGCCGATTAACCCTGCCCCGCGAGGGGGTCAAGGAAACGGCCATTAATTCCTCTGGACGAAGCAGGCCGACAGGCCTGCAGACTTCAGGCTGTTGCAAGCCTGCGTCGCCTCCTCGGCCGAAGCGTAGGGACCAGCGAAGGCGCGGTAGACGATCCCCTTGCCCTTGTCGGTCAGATCGACCCGCTTGATCACCGGCGAACGGGAGCCGAGCACGCTGCTGTACTTGCTCTGAAGCACCCGGTAGGACGCGGCGGCACTGTCCTCACTCTGCTGCGAGGAGACCTGCACGATGTAGCCGCCGCCGCTGCTGGTGGGCGCGATTTGCGTCGGGTTGGTGGCAGCCATCCGCTGCGGCGGCTCGGCCGTCGGTCCCGATTGCGGCGCGAGCGACAGGGGCTGGTTGACGCTGGCATTGGCCGAGGTCGGCGGATTGCGCGGGGCCGCCGGTGCGGCGGGCGCGGCGACAGGCTTCGGCGCCGCAGCCGTCGGCTTGGCGGCCGCCGATTGCGGCATGGTGCTGTCAGTCTGATCGCCCTTCACGGCCACTGTCCTGATCGGACGCGGCGAATTGTTCGGCAGCGTGCCGTTGCTCGGAGTCGGCCCTGCGCTCGGCGGCGGCACCGTCGAGGGCGACACGCTCGCCACCGACGGCGGGTTCGCATTCTGGTTCAGCGGCGGGAACACCACGCGGGGGCCGCCCGCCCTGGCGTTGACGTCGACAGGCGCCTCCTCGCGCGGCACGATCTTTTCAGTGCCGTCACCGCTGACCATGCGATCCGGCACTTTGGCCGCGGAGTCCGTCGGAGCCGGCACGATCTTGGTCGGCGTGTTGTCAGCCTTGATGATAGGCGGCTCGCCGCTGCGAGGCGAGCCGATATAGGTCTTGTAAGCGAACGCCGCACCGGTGCCGACCACGGCAAGTGCGAAGATCGCCGCGACCGTTATCATGCCACCGCGCTGCTTCTTCGGCTCCTCGACTTCGGCCTCGGGATAGTCGCTTTGGTACGCGTAAGGGTCGTCTGGATAAGCCGGCTCGCGTTGATAGTCCTGATCGCCTGTCTCCAAGCGACCGTAGAGCGCATCGTCGTAGCGCGATGGATCAGGCTGCGCATACGGCTCCTGATACGCCTGCTCCTGGTGAGCCTGACCGTGCTGCTGGTAGGCCTGTCCCTGATAAGCCTGATCTTGATAGGAGTGATCCTGATAGGAGTGATCCTGATAGGCTTGGGGCTGGTGAACAACAGGCTCCGGCGCGGCAGGCTTCGCGGAATAGCGATGCAGCGGGTGAACCGGGGTTACCGTGACGGGATAGTCAGGTTCCGGCGCGGGTGCCGGGTGCGGCTGCACGTTGGCGCGCCGCATCCATGAAGGCGGGCCGGGCGGCGGCAGGGCCTGCTCGGCATAGCCTTGCTGATCATCATCCTGGCGGTAATCGTCTTGATGATAGCTCTGGGCGGGCGCTGCCGGCGGGCGGGCAGTCGACTTCCCCTGCGCTGCGAACGGATCAGTCTGTCCGATCAGACGGGCGAGCTCGGCCAAGGGATCATTTTCCGCCTTCCCATGCTGATCGCCACCGCGACCATAGTCATCGGAAGGAAGCGGTCTGTCCTGATATCGTTCGGCCATCGTGATGATGCGTCCCTTCGGGAAAGCCGCGCGCCCCTCGACCAAGGCACGGCTTTCGACCCACAAGGCTTTCAACCAAGTCTAAGCGATCCGGCTTCTGCCGGTTACCCCCGCATTCCTCTTAAGTAGTTCGCCCCAAACTACCGCATCTCGTCCGGAGCATGGACGCCGAGGATGGCGAGGCCCGATGCCAGAACAGAGACGACGCCCTGGACCATCGCCAGCCGCGCCTTTGTAAGATCTGCATCATTATTGATAATGAAGCGTAAATAGGGCAAGTCGCGCCCTTTCGTCCAAAGCGCATGAAATTCGCTGGCTAAATCATAGAGATAAAAGGCAATTCGGTGCGGCTCGTGGGCCGCGGCGGCCGCTTCCAGCATGCGCGGATAAATTGCGAGACGCTTGAGAAGATCGAGCTCCACGGAATCCGACAGACGCTCGACCGCCGACTCAGCGAGCCAGGCGATGCGCTTGCCGGCATCTTCAGGCAGTTCCGGGAACACCTCGGCCCGCGCGTTGCGGAAGATCGAGTGGCCGCGGGCATGACCATACTGGACGTAGAACACGGGGTTGTCGCGCGACTGCTCCATGACCTTGGCGAGGTCGAAGTCGAGCACCGCGTCGTTCTTCCGGTAGAGCATCATGAAGCGGACGGCGTCCTGGCCGACCTCATCCACCACCTCACGCAAGGTGACGAAGTCCCCGCTCCGCTTGGACATTTTCACCGGCTCGCCATTGCGCAGCAGTTTCACCAGCTGGACGATCTTGACGTCGAGCGATCCCTTGCCCGAGGTCGTCGCCTTCACCGCCGCCTGCATCCGCTTGATGTAGCCGCCATGATCGGCGCCCCAGACGTCGATCATCTCGGCGAAGCCGCGGTCGAACTTGTTCTTGTGGTAGGCAATGTCGGAAGCGAAGTAGGTGTAGGAATTGTCCGACTTGATCAGCGGACGATCGACGTCATCGCCATAGGCCGTCGCCTTGAACAGCAGCTGCTCGCGGTCCTCCCAATCCTCGACCGGCGCGCCCTTCGGCGGCGGCAGGCGGCCCTCGTAGATGTCGCCCTTGGCGCGCAGGAAGTCGATGGTCCCGGCAACCTTGTTGTTGCCACCCTCGATCAACGAGCGCTCCGAGAAGAACACGTCGTGGCGAATGTTGAGGGCGGCGAGATCGCCCTTGATCTCGTCCATCATCATCGCGATCGCCTTGGCGCGCACCGTCGGCAGCCACTGGGCCTCGCTCTTCCCGCGAAGCTTGTCGCCATGCTCCTCCGCCAGCGCGACGCCGACAGGCTTCAGATAATCACCAGGATAGAGCCCTTCCGGAATCGCGCCGATGTCTTCACCGAGCGCCTCGCGATACCTCAGAAAGGCCGAACGTGCGAGCACGTCGACCTGGGCGCCGGCATCGTTGATGTAATATTCGCGGGTAACGTCATGACCTGCGAACTGGAGCAGGCTCGCCAGCGCATCGCCGAACACGGCGCCGCGGCAATGACCGACATGCATCGGCCCGGTCGGATTGGCCGAGACGTATTCGACATTGACCTTGGTGCCGCCACGGAGGCGGCCGTAATCGGCGCCCTCGCGCAGCACCGTCCGCAGCGCCTCGGCCCAGGCGGCGGGCTTCAAAGTCAGGTTGATGAAGCCGGGACCGGCAACATCGACCTTGGCGATCAGCGCGTCAGCGCGGAGCTTCTCGGCGATCTGCTCGGCGAGATCACGCGGCTTTGCCTTTGCCTCTTTCGCCAGCACCATCGCGGCATTGGTCGCCATGTCGCCATGGGAGGCATCGCGCGGCGGCTCGACCACCACGCGCGCGTAATCGATGCCCTCGGGCCAATTGGCGTCCGCCGCCAGCGCGCGGCAGGCAGCGTGCACGCGCGCGAGCACGTCGGCGAACAGATGCAGGGATGAGGATGTCTGGGGCATGGCCGCCGCCTAACGCAAATCCGGGGTCGAGTCAAAGAGCCGCTGGTGCTCGGTGAGGGCGAAACGGTCGGTCATTCCGGCAATGAAATTGCCGATCCGGCGGGCCCGGTCGCCCTCATTGTCCGCCTCTGCCCCCAGCAGCCATTCCGGCGGCAGCTCGGCAGGGGATTTCACGTATTTTGCGAACAGGTCGAACAGGATCTGCTCGGCCTCCGCCATCACCCGCATCACCCGCTCGTGGCGGTACATGTGCTGGTACAGGAAGGTCTTGATGGCAGCCTCTTCCTCCGCGACCTCGGCGGGGAACGCGATCAGCGCCCTGCTCTGCTGGCGGACGTCCCGGGCCGATTGCGGCTTGACGGCGGCGAGGTTCTTCTGCGCCTCCGCAAGCACCGCCCCGATCAGGTGCGAGATCAGCTCACGCACCAGTTCGGCACCGCGCCGAACGTCTTCGAGGTCGGGATAATGAGCCGAAGTCTCGGCGATGATCTCCGCAGTCAGCGGCATCACCTTGAGATCGTCGAGCTGGAACAGGCCGGCGCGCAGGCCATCATCGATGTCGTGGGCGTCATAGGCGATGTCGTCGGCGATCGCGGCGACCTGCGCTTCTAGCGAAGCAAAGCTCCACAACTCGAGGTCATAGGTCTTGACGTAGTCGGCGATCCCAACGGGAACGCCGCGCTCGCGGTAGCGCTCGACCGGGCAGCCGCTGCGGTCAGTCAGCGGACCATTATGCTTGACGATGCCCTCCAGCGATTCCCAGGTCAGGTTGAGCCCATCGAACTCGGGATAGCGGTGCTCGAGCGATGCGACGACGCGGAGCGTCTGGGCATTGTGATCGAAGCCGCCAAATTCCTTCAGGCAGGCGTCCAAGGCCCGCTCGCCGGCATGTCCGAACGGCGGATGACCGAGATCGTGGGCGAGCGCCAGGGTCTCGGTGAGGTCTTCGTCCAGCCCGAGCTGCCGGGCCAGCGCCCGGGCGATCTGCGCCACCTCCAGCGAATGGGTCAACCGGGTGCGGTAGTGGTCGCCCTCGTGGAACACGAACACCTGGGTCTTGTACTTCAGGCGGCGGAACGCGGTGGAATGGATCACCCGGTCGCAATCCCGCCGAAACGGACTGCGGGTCCGGCTCGGGGGCTCGGCGACCAGCCGGCCGCGACTGCGATCGGGGTCGCAGGCATAGGGCGCGCGAGGGGCTGCCATTCCGACGGACACGGCGAATTTAGTCCCTATCCATTTGATTCTGCGTATGGTGGCACTTAACTATGTCAGGCGCGGGATACCAAATGAATTGGGTATGACTGCGGGACTATCGGAGACCAGTGATGACGACTGCCGTGACCATCAGCGACCGGGCCGCACGCCGGATCGGGGAGATCCTCAAGGGCGAAGGTTCTGGCGCGATGCTGCGCATCTCGGTCGAGGGCGGCGGCTGCTCCGGTTTCCAGTACAAGTTCGACATCGACCGTGCCCGCAGCGACGACGATCTCGTAATCGAGCAGGACAACGCGGTGGTGCTGGTCGATTCCGCCTCGCAGCCGTTCCTTGCGGGCTCTCAGGTCGATTTCGTCGACGATCTGATCGGCGCCTCGTTCCGCGTCAACAATCCCAACGCGACGGCGTCCTGCGGCTGCGGGACGAGCTTCTCGGTCTGAGTGCTTACGCGTCCGTTATCTGCCTTTCCTCGTCCGTCCACTCGACATCGACCGGCATCAGCTCCGGCTGGAGCGGCGCGTCCTCCGAAATGGTGTAGCCGTCGAGCGCGCGCAGCAGGGCCGCGATCAGCGCCGGATTGCGCAGCGGCTTGGCGAGGAAATCCGACATACCCGCTTCGCGGCAGATCTTGACGTCTTCGGGGAACGCGTTGGCGGTGAGCGCGACGATCGGCAAGGCCTCGAAGCGCCCGCCTTGTGCGCGGATTGCCCGGGTGGCGGCAAGTCCGTCCATATCGGGCATGCGCACGTCCATCAGCACGACGTCGTAGTCGACTTCGGAGGCCGCCGTGACCGCTTCGACCCCGTCGGTGACGACGCGCAGCTCGACCTCGAAGGCCCCCAGCATCTTGCTCACGACCATGCGGTTGACGGCATCGTCCTCCGCGACCAGCACCTTGAGCGGCCGATCGAGGCCGGCGATGCGGGCTTTCAGCTCCTCTGCCTCATCGCGCTCAGCCGTCGCATCGGAGACTTGGGCCTGGCTCCAGGGCAGCACCAGCGTGAAGCGGAATATCGAGCCCTCGCCCGGCGCCGAGGTGACGCCGATCGTGCCACCCATCTGCTCGATGATGCGCCTGCTGATCGCAAGGCCGAGGCCAGTGCCACCGAAGCGGCGGCTGATCGAGGCGTCGGCCTGGGCGAAGTCGCTGAACAGCAGTCCGAGCTTTTCCGGGGCGATGCCGATGCCGCTGTCGGTCACGGTCCATTCGACGGTCGCGAGCAGGTCGCGGCGCGCCCGGCAGATGACTGATATCGTCACCTCGCCCTCGTCAGTGAACTTCACTGCGTTGGACGCGAGGTTGAGCAACACCTGGCGGATGCGCGCGACGTCGCCGCGCAGCGTCGGCGGCAGGTCCGGATCGAGCTCGACCTTGACGGATAGCCCCTTGCCTTTGGCGCTCGCGCGCACCACGGTCGCAACCGTCTCGACCAGCGCCTGCGGGGCGAAGTCGATCACCTCGAACTGGAAGCGGCCAGCCTCGAGCTTGGACAGGTCGAGAATGTCGTTGAGGATACGCTGGAGATTGTCGCCGGATTCGCGGATCGTGGTGACGGCCTCGCGCTGCTCCGGATCGAGCTTGGTTTCGAGCAGCATGCTGGCAAGCCCGAGCACGCCGTTCATGGGCGTGCGGATCTCGTGGCTCATCACCGCCAGGAAGTCCGACTTGGCGCGGCTCTCGGCCTCGGCCTTTTCCGCGCGCCAGCGCTCGGTGACGTCACGGCCAAAGCCGCGATAGCCGAGGAACTGTCCCTCGCGATCATAGGTCGGCTTCGCCGTCAGCGACCACAGCCGTGCCTCGCCGCCGGCGACGACCTTGAGGTTCATCTCGTGCAGCGGCTCGGCCTGCTCCATCAGGCCGACAACGTTGTAGGCTGCGCTCTTGTCCCCGGGGCACAGCATGTCGAGCACGTCGGCGAAATGCGAGCCCTTGAGCAGCGGCAGCGGCAGCTGCGCGACGTCCGCGAAGCGCTGGGGCACGTCGATCAGATGCCCGTCGGCATCGGTCTGCCACAGCCAGTCGCTGACGTTCTCCTGAAAGTCCTTCAGCAGCAGCGAGATGATCTCGGTTTGGCACTCGAGCTCGAGCTGGGCCTTGAGATTGCCGAGGAACAGATTGCCCTGGGAGACGATGTTGCGCGCCATGAAGAACGCGAACAGCAGCAGGAACACCGCAGTCACGAGATACGGTCCGGTGCCGCATAGGAGCAGAGCGCCGGCGCAGGCGACGGTCATGGTGGCGAGATAGACGAGGCCCGCACGCGGGAAGGTCGAGAGCGTGAAGGCGCCGCCCGACATCATGCCAACCATCAGGCAGGCAAGGATCAGCTGGCTGGTCGGCTCGATGCGGCTGAACAGGGCCAGCGGCAGCGTGCTCCAGATCGCGGCGAGGAAAAATGCCTGCCGCAGCATCTGCCGCGCCACGCGCGGCGAGGCTTCCTGCGGTGGGCTCTGATGCGACTTGTGCCACGAGCGCACCGCGAGCGAGGCGGTCGCCGCGAGCGTCATGCCCCAGATGGCGAGGAAGTCGTTCCAGCCCCTGCCCCAGAGCAGGATCAGCACGATGGCGACGTTCAGCATCGTCACCGCCATCGTCACCGGGATCAGCCGGGTCACGGCGTCGATCTGCTTGGCGCGGATGCGGCGGATCTCGCGCTCGCTGAGATCGGCAGTCAGGCCGTCCTCGATCTCGAAGCCGCCGAGCCAATACAGGAACGCGCCGATCAGGCCGTCACGCGGCTGAGTTCGCTTCATCGACTTATCCGGCTGTCCCATCCGCGGAACCTTTTGGCGATCAATGGCCTGCGGCCTGCTTAAGTCCGGTTAATTTTGTGGGAGATTTTGCGGCGTCCTTGACGGGCGCGTTTGCAGTTTGTTCTAACCATGGCCCCCTGCCCGGAGCCCACCGACATGCCCATCAGAGTAGCCACCTGGAACGTGAACTCGGTCCGGCAGCGGATCGATCTGCTCCTGACCTGGCTGAGAGAGTGCCAGCCCGACATCGTCTGCCTGCAGGAGATCAAATGCATCGACGAGGCCTTTCCGCGGCTGGAGATCGAGGCGCTCGGCTACAACGTGGTGACGCACGGGCAGAAGACCTTCAACGGCGTCGCGCTGCTCTCCAAGCTCAGGTTCGACGAGACCAAGTCGGGGCTCGCCGGCGACGACGAGGATACCCATGCGCGATTCCTCGAGGGCGTCGTGACGCTGAAGCGCGGGGTGCTGCGCATCGCCTGCCTTTACCTGCCCAATGGCAATCCGGTCGGGACCGACAAATATCCCTACAAGCTCAAATGGATGTCGCGACTTCTTGATTATTCGAAGGAGCGCCTCAAGGCTGAGGAGCCGCTGATCCTCGCAGGCGACTTCAACGTCATCCCGCATGCCCGCGACGTGCACAATCCGGCCGCCTGGACCGAGGACGCCCTGTTCAAGACGGAGACGCGGGAGAGCTTTCAGTCCCTGCTCGGCCTCGGCCTGACCGACGCCTTGCGGGCCGTGACCGACGAGCCCGGGCTCTACACCTTCTGGGATTATCAGGCCGGGGCCTGGCAGAAGAACCAGGGCCTTCGGATCGACCATCTCTTGCTGTCGCCGCAGGCCACCGACCGGCTCGCCAATATCGGCATCGACAGCTATGTCCGCGGCTGGGAGAAGCCGTCGGACCACGTGCCGGTGTGGGCGGATCTGGATCTCGAGGCGGCGTGAAGCCATCCGCGTCGTCATTCCGGGGTGGCTCGAAGAGCCGAACTCCGGCGCGCCATTGCGCACCTGAGAATCTCGAGATTCCGGGTTCGATGCTTCGCATCGCCCCGGAATGACTGGATGTAATGATTACTCTCTACGGCCCTGCACCCACTGCTCCAGCATTTGCAGGCACATGGCGCGGTCGTCGTCGGAGGCCTTGGCGAAGGCGCGGTTGTAGCTTTCCTTGATCCAGGTCTCTTCAGCGCCTGCGCTGTCGCGCGCCAGGGTCAGCCACATCAGGCCGCGCGCGGCCTGCCGCGGCAGGCGGTCGCCGTTGAACAGCATCTGGCCGAGCAGTGCCTGGGCCTGGTGCTGGCCCTTCTGCGCGGCGAGGCCAAGCCAGCGCGCACCGTAACGGAAGTCCTCGCGCGAGGCGTCCGGGGTCTTCAGGTACAGACGGGCGAGGTCGTACTGCGCGTCCGCGTTGCCGAAATAGGAAGCGGCATAGGAGAACATCTCCCGCGCACGGTCCGGATCGGCCTTGATCTTCGAATTCGGAATGCCGGCCAGATAGTAGCGGCCGAGCGCGACGAAGGCATTGGCCACGATCTGCGCCTGCGGCGCCGACGGGCTGTCCTCGGCATGCGCGTTGGCGATCCGGCTGAAATATTCGAAGGCACGCAAATCGTCCTGGGCGACGCCGTCGCCATTGGCGTACATGCGGCCGAGCTTCCACTGTGCGATGGGGTGGCCACCCTCGGCAGCATATTGCAGGGCGCTGAGCGAGGTTTCCTGGGCTGCGACCGCCGGCGGAACCTTGGTGCGCACCGCACCCGCAGCGCCCGGCAGCGTGGTCACGACCGGGATGGTCGCGTCCTTCGGATTGACCGGCGCGCCGTCGAAGGCGAACGCCGGCGCGGCCAGCGCAGCCGCTCCCAACACAAACGCAACTATGGCACGCCTAGATGTCCGCATAGCACTGTTTCTCGTGCGCGCCGCCCGGATGGGTCACTGCCCCTCCGACCGCTGGTCCAACCTGCTGAGCATATTTCCAGAGCGCACCCGACGTATGGTTAGTCGCGCGAGCGCTCCATTTGGTCTTGCGCTGGGCGAGCTCGGCGTCGCTCAATTTTACGTTAAGGGTACCGGCGACCGCGTCGATCTCGATGATGTCGCCGTCCTCGAGCAGCCCGATCGGGCCGCCGACCGCCGCCTCCGGCCCGACATGGCCGATGCAGAAGCCGCGGGTGGCGCCGGAGAAGCGGCCGTCGGTGATGAGCGCGATCTTGCCGCCCATGCCCTGGCCGGTCAGCGCCGCGGTGGTCTGGAGCATTTCCCGCATGCCGGGACCGCCCTTCGGTCCCTCGTAGCGGATCACGATGACTTCGCCTTCGCGGTAGGTGCGGTTCTGGACCGCCTCGAACGCATCCTCCTCCCGGTCGAAGCACCTGGCCGGACCGGTGAACTGGAGGTTGGACATTCCAGCGACTTTCACGATCGCACCTTCTGGCGCCAAATTGCCCTTCAGACCGACCACACCGCCCGTCACGGTGATGGGTTTGTCTGCCGGGTGCACCACGTCCTGGTGCGGATTCCACTTCACGCTCTTGAGGTTTTCGGCGATCGTGCGGCCCGTGACGGTAAGGCAATCACCGTGCAGGAAGCCGTTGTCGAGCAGCGTCTTCATCAGAAGCGGTATGCCACCTACTTCAAACATGTCTTTGGCGACATAACGGCCGCCCGGCTTCAAATCCGCGACATATGGTGTCTTTTTGAAGATTTCGGCGACGTCGAACAGGTCGAACTTGATGCCGGCCTCATGCGCGATCGCCGGCAGGTGCAGCGCAGCATTGGTCGAGCCGCCGGACGCCGCGACCACGGCAGCTGCGTTCTCCAGCGCCTTGCGGGTGACGATGTCGCGCGGTCGGATGTTTTGGGCGATCAGGTCCATCACCTTCTCGCCCGCGGTCATGCAGAAGGCATCGCGGATTTCGTAAGGCGCCGGGGCACCGGCCGAGTACGGCAACGCGAGGCCGATCGCCTCGGAGACGGTCGCCATGGTGTTGGCGGTGAACTGCGCGCCGCAGGCGCCCGCCGAGGGGCAGGCCACGCGCTCAATCTCGTCGAGGTCCTCGTCCGACATGGCGCCGACCGAGTGCTTGCCGACAGCCTCGAACATATCCTGCACGGTGACCTGCTGCCCGCGGAAGTTGCCGGGCAGGATCGAGCCGCCATAGATGAAGATCGAGGGCACGTTGAGGCGGACCATCGCCATCATCATGCCCGGCAGCGACTTGTCGCAGCCGGCAAGGCCGACCAGCGCGTCATAGGCGTGGCCGCGCACGGTCAGCTCGACCGAGTCGGCGATGCATTCCCGTGACGGCAGCGACGAGCGCATGCCGTCATGGCCCATGGCAATGCCGTCGGTGACGGTGATGGTACAGAATTCGCGTGGCGTGCCGCCGGCTGATGCGACGCCCTTCTTCACCGCCTGCGCCTGGCGCATCAAGGCGATGTTGCAGGGAGCGGCTTCATTCCAGCACGAAGCGACGCCGACGAAGGGCTGGTGGATCTGCTCGGTGGTCAGACCCATGGCGTAGAAGTAAGACCGATGTGGCGCGCGCGCAGGCCCTTCCGTCACGTGACGGCTCGGCAGCCTCTGCTTGTCGATCTTAGCGTTCATCGCAACCAGTTTCCCCGGCTAACCCTTTCAGACCCGAAAAATCAGAGCCAAGATTTGAATCGACCTTGGGATTTTCTCGTCGCCTTCGAAGACCGCCGATGTCCTTTGAAACATTAGAGTGATTTTATTCATGTGCGGGTGTGGCCAAAAAGCGGCGGCGATGCGAACCGCCGGTGATGCAGGTTAAATCCGGGATGGGTGTTGCACAAGCAGCACAATCGTTACCGGGAAGACACGGGTGAAATTACTGTGATACCTTTGCTGAGACCCCCGTCCGCAACTTCAGATTTTGTATCGGATAGATCACGTCCGGGCTTGGATCGATAACAGGCCTGAGTCGGGGCGCGCTCCGCTCCACCAAGGACAGCATCGCTTTTCCGGTTCATGTCCCGGATAAGCTGCAATACGCAAGCGTTGCAGCTTAGAGCCGGGACCGTCCAATGCGGAGACATGGGCCCCGGCCCTGCAGCGCATCGTCGAAGTGACGCTGCGCAGCATCCGGGGCACGATAGTGGAGCGTGGCGCGCGCTCTCCTCCCCTCAATGACGGAATATGAGTCGATGGCTCGCCCTCCAAATATACTGTCATTCCCCGCGCAGGCGGGGAATCCAGTACGCCGCGGCCTATCGATTCGATCACTGCCATGTCGGAGTACTGGATCGCCCGGTCAAGCGTGGCGATGACAGCGCGTGTCTAGTGACACGCCTTCGCAACCTCGCGGCTTGTTTCGCCCGAGCTTTGCGCCATCTCTCGCTCCTCTCGATCCAAGAGCAACTGGGTCGGAGTAGACCGGCGATCAGACGGGCTCAAGGCTGGTGCTGGCGCACCCCCGCCTTCGGCGGCTGACGGCCTTGACCCCGTCTGCACGCCGGTCTTTGGGCTTGGCATGCGCTCGGCCGAGGTCCGAGCACGAGAAGGCGCGCTCGTCAGGCCAACCTGTATTTCTTCGGATCCCACGTCTCGCCGCGAGCGATCATGGTGTTGAGGATGACGATCAGCTTGCGCATGCAGGCGACGATCGCGACCTTTGGCGGCTTGCCCTTGGCAATCAGGCGCTCATAGAAGGCCTTGAACACCGGGTTGTTCAGCGTCGCGGCGCCGATGCAGGGCATGTAGAGGGCGTTCCGCACCCAGCGGCGACCACCCTTGATGCAGCGTTCACCTCGACGTTTGCCGCTATCGTCGTCATAAGGAGCAACGCCCACCAACGCGACGACAACTTCGTCGCTCACCTGCCCCAACTCCGGTAGGCCTCCAAGCAGCGCCATTGCGGTCCCCTCAGCAAAGCCTGGTACGCTCTGGATGATCTCGGCGCGTTTGGCAAAGTCCGGCGTTGTCTTGATCGTCGCCGCGATCGCGGTATCGATCGCGGCGATTTCGTCAGCCAGCTTCTTAAGAAGACGCGCGCGAGCCTTCCGAACAAGGGCCGGCGCCTCATGCTCGTTCTGCATTTCCAGGCGAGCCCTGACGTCGATCAGGCCTTGGCGTCCCTTCACCAGTGCCTTCATCTCCTCGTGAGCGGGATCGTCGACTTGGCTGGGAGCCTCGCTGAATGTCTCGGCGAACCAGGAGATCATCTCTGCGTCGATCTTGTCATTTTTAGCAAGGCGTCCCGCCGATTCCGCAAAGTGGCGAACCCGTTTGGGATCGACGATCCGTACTTCCAGCCCGGCTTGGCGCAACGCCTTGGCCCATACCCGCTCGTAGCCGCCGCTTGCCTCCATCACTGCCTTGCCGACCCGATGCTTGCGAAGCCATGCAATCAAGCTCCGTCGCCCCGCCGCGGTTGTCGGGCAAGTCTTCCGCTCCGTTACGGTCCGAATGCACGCATCAATCTTGTCTTTGGCGACATCGATGCCGACGACAACCAGATCGTCTTGTGTCATCATCCACTCCCTTCCTTGCCTGGTACGGGCTCGCAGCCCTTGCAACTGTTCGGGTTGAGGAAGACACCGGAGCTGTCCCTTGCTCTTTAACAGGCTCTGTCGCCTTTGGGCGCAACGGGCTCAGTTCCGGCAACGGGCGGTTCTGATCCAACCGCCCGTTGCCACATTCTGGCAGATTTCGGGGACACAAGGGCGCAGGGAAGACCGCATAGGCGTTAAGTTTATTCTTGAGTATTGGAATCACACGTGATTCCAAGGCGGGATGGCAGACGAATCGCTTCTGAACGAGGACTGGACGAGAGTGGTTGCGCAGCTCGGCGGGGCTGCGCAGCTTGAAATAAGTGCGCGCCAGACGAAGGCTTTCGTGCGGCGGCGCCAAATTCCAGATGCGGTGTCGTTACTTCGGCTGATGCTGGCCTATTGTCTGGGTGAAAGAGGGTTGAGATCGACAGCCGCGTGGGCCGCTTCTGTTGGCCTTGCCGACCTCAGCAGCGTGGCGTTGTTCTATCGCCTGCGTCAATGTGGCGATTGGTTTGCAGTGCTGGTGGAGGGCTTGCTGGCTGCGGCAGCCCCGAAGGCGAGCCGAGGCCGCCTGATCCGCATTATCGATGCGACGACAGTGCCTCAGGCAGGACCGGCTGCGCGCAGGAACAGTGAGCTTTGGCGCGTTCATAGTGCATTCGATCTGCCATATGAGCGCTTTGGTCACTTCGAGCTGACAGATCAGCAAGAGGGCGAAACGTTTGACCGGATACCGGTGGTCAAGAACGAGATCCGCATTGCTGACCGCGCTTATCTGCAACCTGACCGCATCGCCGCTGTCCGCGACGCCGGGGCAGACGTTTTGATCCGAGCGGGCTGGAAGAACGCACGTTGGCTTGATGGCAAAGGCCTTCCGTTCGATCTGATGGCCCAATTGCGTGCGGCGAAGGCGCACGGACTGATCGATCGGAGGATTTGGATCAAACGCAAGGACGGTGCGCCTCTGGCTATGCGTCTGGTCGCAGTCAAGAAGCCCGCCGGTGCAGTCGCGGCTTCGCGTCGTAAAGCCCGGCGCGACGCACAAGACGAAAACTGCGTCATCTCCAAAGAAACTCTGGAAGCCGCGGATTGGGTCATTCTGGTCACGTCGCTCGCACGGGACGAGTTCTCCACCAAGGATGTACTCGCGCTCTATCGACTGCGATGGCGCATCGAACTTGGCTTCAAGCGACTGAAGAGTCTGATTGGTCTCAAGACGCCACCTGGAACCGATCCGCGCTCCGCCAAGCCCTACTTGCTGGCACACCTCTTGATCATCCTGCTGCTCGAGCCGCTTGCCCGCGACTTCGAGGACTCTCCCCGCTGGATGCAGGCCGCCTGACGGCACCTGGCGCTTGGCGTGTTTTGCAACAACTCGTTGCATCCTTGCTACAAGCGATCATTCCACAACCAACCATCCGTTGCTTCCGCCGCAGAAAGCGAGCGCTTGGGCGGCACCTGCGCGAGCCTCCTCGAAAACGTCCGTATCAATCGATGCTCGCGCTACCTTAACGCCTATGGGGAAGGCCGGGTGCTGACCTCGCACCCGCGGTCCGCTGCGCAAAAGGCACGCGCAAAAAGACCGCACAGCAGCATACAGGTGAAGCCCAACACACGGCCTTCCCTGCGCGATGGTCGGACGGCTTATGCCACGCTCTTGTGTCTGCAAATTGTGCCAAAAAACGCCAACGGGCGGTTCTGACCAACCGCCCGTCGCTGGATCTGAGCCCGACCGTGCTCAAAGGCCTTGAGAGCCTGTCCGGGAGCGTGGGACAGATCCGGTGTCTTCCTCAACCCGAACAGTTGCATGGGCTTCGAGCCCGAACCGAGCAAGGAAGGGAGTGGATGATGGCACAAAACGGTGGCGTTGTCGTCGGGATCGATGTGGCCAAGGACAAGGTGGATGCATGCATCCGCGCGGTGTCGCAACGGCAGACGTTTCCTAGCACTGCAGAAGGACGGCGCGGTCTGATCCGCTGGCTGCGCAAATACAAGGTTGCCAAGGCGGTCATGGAGGCATCTGGCGGTTACGAGCGAGAGTGGGCTAAGGCGCTGCGTCAGGCCGACATCGAAGCCCGGATCGTCGACCCCAAGCGCGTGCGTGATTTCGCTCGATCAGCCGGACAACTCGCCAAGAACGATGCAATCGATGCGGAGATGATCGCCTGGTTTGCCGAGACCTTCACCGATGCTCCAGATCAGGCCCATGACACGGCCCGCGAGAATCTGGTGCAGGTCGTAAAAGCGCGCCAGAGCCTGCTCGATCTGCAGACGAGCCTGAAAAATAGGGGCGAGCATGCCGCCCCCAAAATCGTCCAGCAGATGCAGGCTCGGTTGTTAAAGCAGATCGCAGACGAAGTTGCCAAGCTCGAGGTTGCGATCGCCGCAATGATCAAGGCCGCGCCACATTTGGCCGAACTTGCCGAGATCATCGAGAGCGTGCCAGGGCTCGGCAAGATCACATCCGCCGGTCTGGTCGCCGCGATGCCGGAACTTGGCCAGGTGAGCAACAGGATCGCCGCTGCGCTGTTGGGAGCAGCTCCTTACGATGACGACAGCGGGAAGCGACGCGGTGATCGCCATGTAAAAGGTGGACGCCGAAAGGTTCGCAATCTCTTCTACATGGCTTGCCTCGGCGCTGCGACGCGGCACAACCCTGTGATCATAGCCTTCTATGATCGTCTGATCGCTAAAGGGAAGGAGCCGAAGGTTGCGCTGACCGCCTGCATGCGCAAGCTCATCGGCATTCTCAACACCATGATCGCCCGGCGCCAGAAATGGGATGCTCGCCGCTACGAACTGAGCGAACCCGCTCGGCCTCAGCCGAGCGCATGCACCGCCTGAAGACCGGTGAGCGGGCGGGGTCAAGGCCGTCAGCCGCCGAAGGCGGGGCGCACAGCGCCAGCCTTGAGCCCGCTCGATCACCGGTCTACTTCAACACAGTTGCTCCCGGGAGCCGAGTTCCTTCTGGCCTCCCTCACCCCTGCGAAATTCACCGGCATCGCGCCGGTTGACGCGACTGCCGCCTTCGCAAGAGCTTGACCGTAGCAACGACGGCCAGGACCACACGGTTTTGCCGTACGCACGGTTCGCCATTTCGCCGCAGTTTTCCCAGCCCTGTCGACGGAGCCGGAAACTTACAGGCGAGACCAACCTGACAGCGCCGTTCGTCCGCACGCAGTTTCGGGCTCACGGAGAGCAATCCGCCCTGCCCTTGACATCTCGTACACGACGCTGCTGCGTCCACCGCAAGCCCGGCTCGCAACAATGACGACCTCATGATCGCCCCTCGAGGATGAGCCGGGATGGCCGACACATACGCTATTTCCGAATTTCGGTAAAGTGGAATATTTCGCGCGAATGGGTTGACAGAGAAGCGAAACAGGCCCGGACCTGTAGCCCGGATGGAGCGCAGCGCAATCCGGGACAGTGCGAGATGCCGGGCGAGCGACCCCGGATTACGCTTTCGCTCCATCCGGACTAACGAGACGACGAGAGCGCCGCTCAGGCCGACATCGCGCTCTTGCGCCCGAGCGGATCAGCCAGGCGCACGATCTCGCAGACGGCGACGAGGGCAGCGAGCCATGCGGCGCTGGTCAGCCCGATGCGCGTGACGATGGCAGCGGTAAAGGCGCCCTCTCCGCCTAGGAACGGCACCGCGGCCAGCAGCACGAGCTCATAGGCTGCATAGGCAGCGAACAGCGTCATCGCGAGCATCAGAGGCATACGGCCCTGCGGCAACATGCGGAGCACTGCAGAGGCTGCCAGGGTGGACAGCACCGCTGCCGCGCCGATCACAAAGCCCCAGGTGATGGTGTTGCCATCGATGTGATAATTCAGCGCGCCGAAGCCGATGCTCTGGTTCACGAGCCAGGCGCCGGTAACGACGAGCAGCGCCGGGCGCAACGGCAGCATCGCGGCCGCGAGGACCGCGAAGGCCGCGAATGGCGTTGCGCAGGCGAGCGCCAAGCTCGCAAGCGCGCATGACACTGTCAGCAGCGCAAAGCAGAACACCAGCGCAAGGCGCGGTGCCACCGGAAGCCGCAGATGGCCCGCGTGAGACGGCAGGATGCTGAGCGCCATAGATGATCTCCTTCTTGTCCAATCTAGTTCATTTGCGGGGCTGTGACAGCCCCGTCGAAATCAAAACGTGGCACCGCCCCTGAGCAGATAGGTGCGACCGGGCAGCGGATAGGCGCTGAAGCGGCCGTCCGTGAAGGTGCTTGCGATCGCGTAGTCGTGGTAGAGCGCGTTCAGCGCGTTGCTGCCACTGAGCTACCGACGTGGTGCTCAAATTGACCGCTGAGCTTGAGATCGATCGTGCCGTTGGCGGGAATCTGCTTGTCGATTAGTGGCTGCTAAGAGCACCGCGAGCCGGGCGCAGAGTACCCGACGATATCAATCATCAGCTCCGCCCGCGCAAACGTTGGGCCTGCGCCCAGGCGACAGCGACATCGTGTGGCGGGACATCGACGCGCTTGATCGGCGTCAATTCGCCGGAGGCCGATACGATCGCGGTCTCTTCGCGGCGGCAGCGCGTGCAGACGAAGCGGACCTCGTGGGGGGACGCCGACCAGCTCGACCGCTTCACATTGGCCGCCATCGGCCAGGCATCGCAATGCGAGCACGACACCAGAAATCGACCGGGATCGAGCATACCCATTCCATCGGACTCCGCGTCCTGCCCGCCACATTCAATGATTAATTCATGAGAATCGTTCCGGTGCCGAAACACCGCCAGCTTAGGTCCGGCCGCGATCCTGGGCTCGCGGTTCCCGCATCCGCAAGCATCAGGCCTCGTCGGCGATGGTGTTGCGCAAACAGCCGACCTTGTCGATCTCGACCTCGACGACATCGCCGGGCTTCATCCAGAGCGGCGGCGTGCGCCGCGAGCCGACGCCGCCCGGCGTGCCGGTAACGATCACGTCGCCGGGCTCGAGCCGGGTGAACTGCGAGCAATATTCGATCTGGCGCGGGATATCGAAGATCATCTGGTCGATGGTGGTATCCTGCACCACCTCGCCGTTGAGCCGGGTCTGGAGCCGCAGCGGCCCGACCTCACCAACCTCGTCCGGCGTCACCAGGAACGGACCGAAGGCGCCGGTGGCGGGAAAGTTCTTCCCCGGCGTGAACTGGTGGGTATGGCGCTGGTAGTCACGCACGCTGCCCTCGTTGTAGCAGGCATAGCCGGCGATATGGCCCCACGCCTCGGCGCGCGGGATGTAGCGGCCGGCCTTTCCGATCACGATGGCGAGCTCGCCTTCGAAATCGAGCTGGGTCGAGACCTTCGGACGGATGATGTTGGTGAGATGGCCGGTCTGGCTGTTGGCGAAACGGCCGAACACGGTGGGGTTCTCGACCTCGGAGCGCCCGGTCTCCTTGCGATGGTTCTCGTAATTCAACCCGATGCAGAGGATCTTGTCCGGGTTCGGGACGACGGGCAGGAAGGCGATGCTGGCCAGCCGATGGCGCTTCGCCCCGGCGGCTGAGGCGGCGACCTCGGAAAGGACGCCTGCGGCGATCGCCGATTTCAGGTCGGGGTAGCGGTCCCTCAGCAACGCGCCGAGATCGGCCACGGTGTCGCCCTCCACCAGCCCCCATGATGCAGTGTCGTTGATTTCAAAGCTTGCGAATCTCATCCGATGCCCCCCTTAGCTCCGATCGACCCTTCAGGTCGAGACAGTGCGGACGATGCCGGCGGGGGATGGCGCGGTTGCGACCCTGCAAAGCAGAAGGCGGTTCCGCTCAGCGGGCTCCCTTGAGGGTGCAGGAGGTCGTGCAGGTGACCGTCGTGCCGCGGTCGCACGCTTTGCAGGCGCTGACGCACTGGTTCATGTCGCGTGGATTGTAGCTGTAGTTTCGCATCGGACAGGTCGAATTGGTCGAGCCGGTGATGTCCTGCTCCTGATCGCAGGCTGCCGTCATGAGCGCGAATATGATCACTGCAACGAGGCGCATGGGATTGCCCTGTCAGTCATGGCAATGACACTCGCGAGGCACGCTGCATTGCAACGAGCCCCGGCCTTCCCACCGCGAGCCATCGCCGATCAGCGACGCCCGCATGCTTCAAGGATGCGCGCCAAACGTTAAAAACGGATTGCAGACGGCTTAGGCCGCAGCCCTGTTCGCGATCGCCTGCCGCATATCTGCCGCCAGCTGCCGGTACTGCTCCGCGAGTCTCAAATAGAACTCGCGCTTGGTGCTGTCGGTGGCGAGCTTGGCAATCAGCTCGCATTCGGCGGTGAGCGTCTCGAACCGTTCGAGCCTGTCCTCAAGATGTGTCATCGGCGTGTCCCCATCAGACGCCTCAGGGACGCCAAACCTAAGCCCGGGAAATAGGTCACGGCGAACATCGTTATGGAGTAGCATCTTTTTTTCCGATCCGGCATGCCGGACCGGAGGCGCGGCTATTTCTGCTCCAGCCGCCAGGCGCCATCCCAATTGGCATCCGGCGGAATGGCCGCGAACTGGGTGATGCGGCCGAGCATCGCGCGCGAAGGGCCATCGCCAGGCACCGCCTCGAGCGCCGCATTGAAGGCGGCGCGGGCCTCGTCGAAGCGCCGGGCGCGATAGGCGGCGAGACCTTCGGCATAGTGCGTGCGCAGGCTCACTTGCGCATCGGTGAGCGCGCCCGGTCTCGCCATCACCTCGAAGATCGGCTGCGGCGCGCTTTGACCCGCGACCGCCAGACGATCGATCTCGCGCAATTCGAGGCGCGATCCAATCGCATCCGCAGTCGGCTGCGAGATCAGGATGCGGGTGCCGTAGACCTTGTTGACTGCCTCGAGCCGCGAGGCGAGATTCACTGCGTCGCCCATCACGGTGAAGCTCATCATCAGCTCGG
The DNA here is from genome assembly GCF_045571415.1 of Bradyrhizobium sp. LMG 9283. Classification (NCBI taxonomy): domain Bacteria; kingdom Pseudomonadati; phylum Pseudomonadota; class Alphaproteobacteria; order Hyphomicrobiales; family Nitrobacteraceae; genus Bradyrhizobium; species Bradyrhizobium sp. LMG 9283. The sequence continues at coordinate 4,363,488 of NZ_CP120691.1, read as the reverse complement.
AACCGATGCTGCCGGTCAGGACCTCGCCAGTAGCGATGCCGATGCGCAGATCGCACGGCGCCGGCATGGCGCGGATGCCGAGCAGATCCGGCAACTGCTTCTGCAGCGCGGGCACTTGGTCGGCCATCTCGACGGCGGCAAGCCCGGCGAGCAGCGCCTGCTCGTCCTCCTCGATGAAGGGCGGGCCCCAATAGGACATGATCGCATCGCCGATATATTTGTCGATGACGCCGCGATTGCTCCTGATGGGAGCGGACATCACGGTGAAATAGTGGTTCATCACCTTGACGAGGCCGCGCGGGGTCATGCCCTCGCTCATCGAGGTGAAACCGCTCATGTCGCAGAACATGATGGTCATCACCCGGCGCTGGCCGTCGATGGCGACCTCCGGCCGGTCGATCAGGCCCTGCACCACCTTCGGATCGATGTAGCGACCGAAGGTCTCGCGGATACGCTCGTTGCGGCGCAGCTGCTCGATCATGCGGTTGAAGGCCGCGGCAAGCTCGCCGATCTCATCCTGCGTGGAGACGGTGATGGGCTTGTCGAACCGGCCCGCCTCGACCTCGCGGGTGCCGGCCAGCAGCAGCCGTACCGGGCGCGTGATGCCGCTACTCACTAGCAGCGCAAAGGCAAATCCGACGATCGCCGCGAGCAAGGTCACGATGCCCGAGATGATGATCGCCTGATGCTGGCGGCTGATGACCTGCGATGTCGAGAAGAAGACCTGCGTCAGCATGTCGGAGCGAATCGCATCGATCTTCCGGTTGAACTGGTCGCGCAGCACGTCAATGTGCTCCAGCGTGCCGCGGGCCTCGGTCATCTGCCTCGCGTCGACCTGCTTGAGGAGCTTCGCATGGTCCTCGCTCAGGTCGCGGCGCAGCTCAGCGACGGCGGTTTCGATGCGGATATCGATCCGCCCCAGCGCAGCATTGTCGGAATACGTCCTGGGGTCGTCGATGATCGCGTTGATCAGCTTGCGCGCGGCCTCTGCCTCCTCCTCGATCTTGCGGTCCGAGGCCTCGAAGTCGCGAAGGCGCGCCGCATAGGCCTCCTCGTCCGACGGCGCCTCCATCCTGGTCATGACCATCCGCCGCAACGCCAGCCCCCGCTCCAGCGAGCGAATGTTGGCACGCGCCAGATGGCTGTAGGCCGGGATGTAACGGTTGGTGAGCTCGTCCAGGAGGACGCCGACCTGGCTCGACATCACCATCGACAGGATCGAGGTGATCAGCATCAGGACGATCAATCCGAGAGCGATGCCGACGATCTTGCGCCGGATCGACTGGTTGAAAATCGGCATAGGTGCAGGGCAAAGGCTGAAAGGATGAACCGAGGGAACTCATACACCGGATTTGGCCGTGGGAACACGCGCAATCTGGGTGCTCTGACGTCCTGAACCGTCCACTACCGTCGCGCGAGCCCTGATCGTTAACAAAGGTTAGAGCCGCTGCCTCTTCCGCCGTTTCGGAAGTTCCCGAGTTCCAATCCGTATTTTGCCGCATTGTTGCGACAGCTTGAGGATGCGACACGATGCTGATGCATCGTTCGATGCTTTGATTCGCAAGCCGCATGTCGTCGCGGACCTTGGTTTGTAGTGGTTTCGCAGGGGGGACCATCCAATGAACCAGTGCCTACGCTCGCTCGCGTGTGTCGTTGCCGTGGCCGCGATGGCCTTCCTTCCCACCGAACTGGCGGCGAAGAGCAGCCAAAAATCCTCCGCGCTGAAGAAGGCGCATGAGGCGAAAGCCGGCAAGCACCGCCATGCCTCCGCCGGCAAAGCGCAACACGGCAAGCACGCCGAGGCCAAGCGCAAGTCGAAGAAGACGGGCGACGAGCCCGCGGACAAGCCGGCACTGCCACCGCTGACCGGCGATCTCGCCGCGCTGAAGGACGCCATCGATCTCGCGCGCAAGGGCAAGACGGATGACGCGAGCGCGGCGCGCGACCGCATCGCTGACCCCGCCGGGCAGAAGCTCGCCGACTGGTTCATGCTACGGCATTCCGAGAGCACCGCGAATTTCAAGCGCTACGCCGCCTTCCTCGCCGCCAATCCGGACTGGCCGAGCAGCGCGCTCTTGCGCCGGCGCGCGGAGGCGCGGCTGTGGCAGGAGAAGGCCGACGCCGCCACCATACACAAGTTCACGATGGACCGGCCGACCAGCGCCAAAGGCAAGTTCGCACTCGCCCGCGTGCTGCTCACTGAAGGCGAGACCGACAGGGCTGCGCGGCTCGTGCGCGACGCCTGGCGCACCGACGAATTGTCGGAGCGCAGCGAGGAGGACGCTTACGAGGCGTTCCGTGATCTCCTCACGGCGGACGATCATCGGGCCCGCATGGACAAGCGTCTGGGCGCCAAGGACTATGCCGGCGCCAGGCGCGCGGCCAAACGGCTCGGCGAGGATGCGCTCGCGATCGTCAAGGCCTGCGCTGCGGTCACCGGCAAGGCGAGCAAGGCCAATGACTATCTCGAGGACGTACCGACTGAAGCGCGCCGCGATCTCGGCTACGTGCTGTGCCGCGCGCAATGGCACCTCCAGAAGGACCGCATTGACGACGCCGCCGAGGTGATCCTCGCCGCCGCACCCGACACCATGGCCGCCCAGGACACCGATGCCGGGTGGCGCGAGCGCCGCCTGCTCGCGCGCAAGCTGCTCGACCAGGGCAAGTCTAGAACCGCTTATGATGTGGTGCGCCGGGCCGCGGTGCCGGAAAAGGAAGTCTACCGCATCGACTACCACTTCATGTGCGGCTGGATCGCGCTGCGCTATCTCGACGATCCCAAGACGGCGATGGTGCACTTCGCCGCGATCGACGAAGGCTCGGCCAATCCGATCGCGCTGTCGCGGGCCCATTACTGGCGCGGCCGCGCCGCTGAGGCCATGGGCGCAATGGCCGATGCCCGCATGAGCTATCGGGCGGCGGCGCGCTATCAGACCGCCTATTACGGCCAGCTTGCCCGCGCAAAGCTCGGCCTCGAACGGATCGAGCTGCGTCCGCCCTCGCCTGTGCTGGCCTCGGCCGACACGCAGCTTGCGGACGAGCGCGTGCGCGCGGCCGACATGCTCTACGGCATCGGCGAGCGCGACATGGTGTTCTATTACGCCGAGGATTTCGCCAAGGAGAGCACCGATGTCGCCGCGCTCGAAGCGCTCGCCGAGCTCGCCGGCCGGCGCAACGATGCGCGCGTGATGCTGGTGGTCGGCAAGTCGGCACTGGCGCGCGGATTCGCGCTCGACCATTACGCCTTCCCGACCATCGGCATCCCCGAGCACAAGCAGGTCGCACCCGCAATCGAGACCAGCGTGATCTATTCGGTGGCGCGCACCGAGAGCTCGTTCGATCAGCGCGACAAGTCGCCCGCCAATGCGGTCGGGCTGATGCAGGTGACGCCGGAAGCCGGCCGCGACACCGCTAAACGCTTCGGCTTGACTTACGACTGGGACAAGATGGTCTCCGATCCCGTCTACAACACGCAGATGGGCGCGGCCGAGCTCAGTGCGCTCTTCTCGGAATACCGCGGCAACCAGATCATGACTTTCGCCGGCTACAATGCCGGCCGCGGCCGCGTGCGCGAATGGGTGCAGGCGCGCGGCGATCCCAGGGATCCCAATGTCGATCCGGTCGACTGGGTCGAGCGCATCCCGCTGTCGGAGACCCGCAACTACGTCCAGCGCGTGATGGAGAACGTGCTGGTCTACCGCGCAAGATTCGAGGGCAGCGGCATGGTCGCCGGCAAAAGCGACCAGCGCGTGGTCACGCACGAGGCCGGCGTAACGGCACCCGTGGCGGCCGCAGCACCTGCTCCCTAGTCGGCGCCGCCGGGGCTGGACGCGGCGCCCGCAGGGATACGGTGCTGCGGCTTCCACGCGAGTGCAGTCGCGCAGCTAGGTGTCACCTCCTTCCATCGTGATCAGATCGCGGCCGTCCAAATATGCGCCGGTCAAGACTCTTGCGAAGGTCCAGGTGTTGATCGTGCAGCTCCAGCACCAGACGGCACTCAGGACCGCCAACGTCTCGATCATGTTGCCAGCGGTGAGCTCGACATTGCCGGCGGCCGGTTCTGTGCGCGCAGGCACCGACCATTGCATCAACAACGTGACGAGCTCGCCGCGCCGGTAGCAATCGTAGTCACAGTAACGGCGCTGTGTCCGCGCATGCCGGACATAGCCGGAGCGGAGAGGCCGCGAGCATGTGCTGCACGTGGCCGCGTGCAACGGAGGCTCGTGATTGACCACCACGAACTTCATGAAACCGCTCTCACGCCATCTTTCGCCAGCGCCTCGCAGAACAGCGCGTAGCACTGATGGTCGCAGTAAGGCAGACGGGTCGCGATCTCGCGGAGATAGCTGCCGCTGATCGGCTCGCAGCACTGCATGCACCACGTCTTCCGGAACGGGGTCCGGCCGTTGACCAGCACGAACGCGAATCTCATGTGGCACCTCCCAAAGCGAAGCAGTAAACGCTGTCGAGCGGAGACAGTGCGGGCGGTGGAGCGCAAAGATGGTTTCGGCCGTCCGGATTATCCCTGTTTCGCTCCACCTTCTGCGGAGGGATCAGAATGTATCTTCCGTCCTCCCGGCGCCGCGCATAGATCTGGCCATCGATGTATTTGATATCGGTCGGATAGCAGTCGGCGCTGTTGCAACAACTCAGGCTCGGATTGTCCGGCATGTGCCAGGTCGAATAGAATTTTTCGTGGAGCGCCTGGTCCTGGGGAGGATGCTGGCGATGAGCGGCGCCGTGTCCCGCCTCCTGTGCCTGGACCGTCGCAATGGAGCCGAGGAGAACCATCGAGCACAAGAGCTTGCATGAGCGGTTCAACGCACGGGCTCCCGGATCAGACCTTCGGAACGATGTCAGCTCTCCAATTCAACCTCAGGCGACTTGAGCCTGGAACAGCCACCGGCGGTCACGTTCGCGGCGTGTGCGGAAGCGATCGACGCACTTCTTGGAGCAGAGCGCGGTGCGCCACGAATAATGGCGGATCAGGCCGAACTTGCCGCCGCACACCGCACAGCCGTTGATCGAAGAACAGCGTTCGGACTCCGATAGGCGACGCCCAGGAAGTACCGATGTATCGCACATTGTTCTCTCCCTCTGTTGCTTTCGCTTTTGTCAGTTCGACCTCACACGGGTCGTGAATTGCCGCGATCGCAGCTGCCTCGAGAAATGAACGGCCTCCTGCTCGGTCGCTGCCTCTCGGTGAGAGGCTTCGGCCCGCAGGTCTGAGACCCGCTACCCGTACGACCGCTGCGATTGGCTGGTCGACACTCCCGATAGTCATGACGCTAGTCCGCCGGGCACGAAGCGCTCAATTGTACGGAAGTAAATCGCCGACATGACTAGGATTGGAGAAGCTATACCTAGGTTTGTCCCGTACTTGCCCGGATGGACTCTCGCACCGGCCCGCGTTCAACGAGACGGCGCATGACGCGCAGGCTGCACGGTCACCGCGAAAAACTTGATGCGCCGCAATGGACAAGGGGTCAATTCCAAGGCGACCGCCGTCACCGCCCGTCCGACTTTGGCTGGAATTGCTCCTCCGTCGGCAACGTGCTCTACTTGCGTTCACGCAGAGAGCGCCGGGAGCGTCTGCGATGAAGCCGGGCCGGGCAGCAGTAGCGTTCGGGAAGTCAGCCGCGCAATACCTCGTCGGCTGCGTCAGGCACACTGTTACTGCTAAGCCGCGCGTTGCACCCGGCGACGCCGGTCTGCTGGAGGCGGTGAAGCAGTGGCAGCAGGTCTTCGAGCATAACCCGGTCATGTACTTCATGGTCGACCCGGCCGGAACTGTCATCAACGTGAACACGTTTGGCGCCGCGCAGCTGGGCTATACGCCCGGGGAGCTGATCGGACGATCGGTGCTGGATGTCTTCTTCGAGGAGGATCGCGCTACTGTCCGGGCGTGTGTCGCGCTATGCCTTGAGACCGTTGATCAGTCACACACCTGGGAAATCCGGAAGGTTCGCAAGGACGGTTCGGTGCTGTGGGTGCGAGAGAACGCCAAGGCTATGCTGCGGGCCAATGGCGGGCCAATCGTACTGGTCGCCTGCGAGAACATCACCGAGCGCAAGGAAGCGGAGAATGCGCTGCGACAGAGCGAAGCTTACCTCGCCCAGGCACAGGAATTGAGCCACACCGGCAGTTTCGGCTGGAAGGCCGCAACTCGCGAGATCACCTGGTCCAAGGAGACCTATCGCATCTTCCAATGCGACGAGGAGACCAGGCCTGAGATCTCATTCATGCTCCAGCGGATCCATCCGGAGGACCGGCTCGCGGTGCAACGGACGACGGGCCGGGCGGCGCGCGAGGGGAAGGATTACGATCACGAATACCGGCTGGTGATGCCCGACGGTTCCATCAAATACGTCCGAGCGGTGGCCCGAGCGATGCGCGATGCCGGCGGTCACGTGGAGTTCGTCGGATCGGTAACCGACATCACGGCGACCAAAGAGGCAGAGCGCAGGCTGCGTGACAGCGAGCAGCGCTTTCGCGACTATGCGGAAACCGCGTCTGACTGGTTCTGGGAAACGGGGCCAGACCATCGGGTTACTCGGATATCGGAACACTCCGATACCAACACCGCCCCCGCCGGCCTGATCGGACTCACGCGTTGGGACGTTGCTCCGGACGCCGCTCTCGAACCCGAAAAATGGCGACAACATCGGGCGGCGCTCGACGCCCATGTCCCGTTCCGCGACTTGGTGTATCGCAGCAAAGACCGCAACGGTCAGCCGATCTACATCCGGACCAGCGGCAAGCCGTTCTTCGACGCCGACGGCACCTTCCTGGGCTATCGCGGCGTCAGCACCGACGTGACCGCGGCCATCCGGGCCGATCAGGCCGAAGACGCGCTGCGCAAGGCCCAAGCCGAGCTCGCCCATGTCACGCGCGTCACGACACTGGGTGAGCTGACCGCTTCCATTGCTCACGAAATCAATCAGCCGCTCGCCGCCGTGATCGCGAACGCCGATGCCTGCCTCGCCTGGCTGCAGCGCAGTCCGTCCGACCTCAAGGCGGCCCGCCGCTCCGTGGAGTGGATCATCGAGGACGGCAAGCGTGCCAGCGACGTGATCCGTCACGTTCGGGCGCTCGCCAAGCGTTCCGATATCGAAATGGCTCCGCTCGACGTCAGCGCGGTCGTGCGCGAGGCTGTGGCGCTCGTTCAGCGCGAGATGGCCAGCCACGCCGTCTCGGTTCGCATGGAGCTGTCGTCGGCTCTGCCCAGGATCTTTGGCGATCGAATTCAATTGCAGCAGGTCCTGATCAACCTGATCAAGAACGGGATCGAGGCCATGGAAGGCATCGATGACCGCCCGCGCGAGCTGGCGATCCGTTCAGCGACCGACGACAATGGCGCGGTGCTGGTGAGCGTATCCGACTGCGGCATCGGCATCGACGAACAGGCAATGGACCGCCTGTTCATGCCGTTCTTCACCACGAAGTCCAGCGGCATGGGCATGGGCCTGTCGATCTGCCGCTCCATTATCGAAGCCCATGGCGGACGACTTTCCGCCATGCCGAACCAGGAGCACGGAGCGACTTTTCAGATCACCCTGCCGCTCCATCGCGAGGACGCATCGTGACCGAGCGCGCGCAGCCTTCGCCGCCCAGGGAGGATGGCGATCAGCCGATCGTCTTCATCGTCGACGACGACGCGTCCATGCGCCGTGCGCTCACCAACCTGTTCGAATCGGTCGGCCTCAAGGTCGAAGCATTCGGCTCTGCGCCGCAACTCCTGCAGGCCAAGCCGCCAGACGTCCCCAGCTGCCTCGTGCTCGATATCCGTCTGCCGGGAGTTAGCGGTCTCGACCTGCAGGCCGATCTTGCCAAGGCAAATATCCATACGCCGATCATCTTCATCACCGGCCATGGTGATATTCCGATGACCGTTCGGGCCATGAAGAGCGGCGCGATCGACTTCCTCACCAAGCCAGTTCGCGACCAGGACATTCTGGACGCGGTCCAGGCCGCGATCGAGCGAGACCGCAAGCGCCGCGACCTCAACAGGACAGTCTCCACGGTCAGATCACGCTTCGAGTCTTTGTCCTCGCGGGAACGAGACGTATTGTCGCTGGTGACGTCCGGCCTGATGAACAAGCAAGTGGCCGCCCAGCTCGGTTTGGCTGAGATCACCGTCAAGATCTATCGGGGCCAGATCATGCGGAAGATGGGTGCGAAATCGCTGGCCGACCTGGTGAGAATGAGCGAGGCGCTCGGGATTCGCCCCAACAAGTCGGACGCACAAACCTAAGTATGAGTTTCCAATCGTGATCGGCAGGTCCACCTTAAGTGTAGCCGCGGCGACGGCAAGCGTAATCCCCGGCGAGGAGCGGACGTCTTGTCAGTGGCTTCGGTCATTTCGGTGCTTGACGACGACCCCTACGTTCGGGTCGCGATCAACAATCTCTTGGAATCGCGTGGATACATCGTCCACACATTCGCCTCGGCCGAGGAATTTTTGAGCTCGACCGATTCGAACGACACCTCGTGCGTGATCGCGGACGTGCAGATGCCGGTAACGAGTGGAATCGATTTGCTGACGCAGATGCGCGCGCAGGGTTCGGCCACGCCGTTCATCTTCATCACAGCTTTCCCGGATGAGAGCGTCCGTGTGCGTGCGCTGAATGCCGGCGCAATCTGTTTTCTAGGTAAGCCGTTCGCCGCCTCGGATCTGATGCAGTGCCTGGACCGTGCGCTGGCAGCAGGTCACGAAACCACGCAGTGAGCGCGCGGCCGCCAGGAAACGCCCGCCCGGTTCAATCCACCTTGATGTTCGCAGCCTTGATCATCGGCCACCATTTGGCGATCTCGGCCTTCTGGCGAGCGCCAAGTGCTTCGGGCGTGAGCTGATCCTTGGGTGTCATCTCCAGGCCCTGGCTTTCGAGCTGCTTCCTCACCGCAGGATCGTTCAGCGCCTCCACGGCCGCGGCGTTGAGCTTGGTCACGATCTCTTTCGGCGTCCCCTTCGGCACCCACATGCCGGACCACAGCGTCATGTTGAAGCCCTTGAGGCCCGCCTCCTCCGCGGTCGGGATTTCGGGTGCCGAAGCCAGGCGCTTGTCGTCTGTGATGGCGTAGGCGCGGATGGTGCCGGCGCGGACCTGGTTGATGGAGTTAGAGGTCTGGTCGACGATGATATCGATCTGGCCGGCAATGAGATCGTTCAGCGCGGGCGCGGTGCCGCGATACGGCACGTATTGCAGCTTGATGCCGGAGACGTTCTCGAAATAGACGCCGGCGATGTGGCTGCCGGATCCCGCGCCGGCTGTACCTGCGGTCGGCGGCGACGGCCGTGATTTCAGCCAGTCCAACAGCTCCTTCAGCGAGGTCGCAGGCACCGCATTCTTGCTGACCACGATCATCGGGTTGCTCGGCAGCAGCACCACCGGCTCGAGATCGGTGACGAGGTCGTATTTGAGCTTGTAGACGGCACCGTTGGCCACGTGGGTGCCGAGGTGGCCGAACGAGATGGTGTAGCCGTCCGGCGGCGATTGCACGGCACGGCCGACGCCGATCGAGCCGCCCGCGCCGGTGACGTTCTCGATCACCACGGGCTGCCCCAGCGTCACCCGCATCCGCTCGGCAAGCACGCGCGCCATTGCATCCGAAGGCCCGCCGGCCGCGAAGGGCACGATGATGGTGATAGGACGGGAGGGATAGTCATCGGCCCGCGCGGCACCGGTCACAGCGAGAACAGCAATCAGTGCAGCCCAGACGGCCTTCTTCATTGTCTTCTCCCCAGCGATGTCTTTGATTTGTTCACCTCTCCCCGCTTGCGGGGAGAGGTCGAAAGCGAATCTTTCCGGTGAGGGGGATTCTCCGCGAACTCAACTGTCACCGTGTTTGCGGAAACAGCCCCTCACCCCAATCCTCCCAGCGTGAGCGAAGCTCGTCGGCCCCGTAAGAACGGGGAGAGGGAGAGGCAGCTCAGAACTGCGAGTAGTCGATCGGCTTGTGGCGATCGAGCGTGCGGGTGACCGGCGGCAGCGGATATTTCAGGCCTGTCGCACAGTTGAACAGCATCACGCGGTCGGTCTTGCTGACGCGGCCATCGGCAAGGCTCTCCCTATAAGCGGCATAGGTGGCTGCGCCCTCGGGGCACAGCAAAAGCCCCTCCTCGCGCGCGACCTCGCTCAGCGCCGACGAGATCTTGTCGTCGTCGACGGCAATGGCAAAACCTTTGCTCTCGCGCACCGCGCGTAGGATCAGGAAGTCGCCGATTGCCTGCGGCACGCGGATGCCTGACGCGATGGTGTGGGCGTCCTCCCAACGCGTCGCATGCTCGGTGCCGGCCTCGAAGGCCCGCACCATGGGAGCGCAGCCGGAGGCCTGCACCGCGACCATGCGCGGGCGCTTTGAGCCGATGAAGCCGATCTTCTCGAGCTCGTCGAACGCCTTCCACATGCCGATCAGGCCGGTGCCGCCGCCGGTGGGATAGAAGATCACGTCGGGCACGTCCCAGCCGAGCTGCTCGGCAAGCTCCAGGCCCATCGTCTTCTTGCCCTCGATGCGATACGGCTCCTTCAGCGTCGAGGTGTCGAACCAGCCGACCTTGGCCTTGCCCTCGCCGACGATCTTGCCGCAATCGTCGATATAGCCGTTGACACGGTAGACGGTCGCGCCCTGCAGCTCGATCTCGCTGACATTCACTTCGGGCGTATCGGCCGGGCAGAAGATCGTCGTCTTGATGCCGCAGCTCGTCGCGTAGGCCGCCAGCGCCGCACCGGCATTGCCGTTGGTCGGCATCGCCATGTGCTTGATGCCGAGCGCCTTGCCCATCGAGACCGCCATCACCAGGCCGCGAGCCTTGAACGAGCCGGTCGGTAGCCGTCCCTCGTCCTTGACGATGATCTCGCCGCCACCGAGCTTAGCGCCGAGCTTGGGCAACCGGATCAGCGGCGTCGTTACCTCGCCGAGCGAGACGATGTCCTTGCATTTGCGCACCGGCAGCAGCTCGCGGTAGCGCCACATGTCGCCGGGGCGTTGAGCAAGTGCGTCCTTGGTCAGTGCCTTCTTCACGCCCGCGAGGTCGTAGCGGACGAGCAGCGGCTTGCCGGCCTTGGAGAGGTTGTGGACCTGGTCGGCGGGGTAATGATCGCCCTCCATCGCGCATTCGAGATGGGTGACGAAGGTCGGGCGTTCGATGGTGAGGTTGTCGTTGTCGTGCATGGCTTCTTTCTTCTTGCTTATTCAAACTGCTCTTTCCACTCGTCATTGCGAGGAGCTCTTGCGACGAAGCAATCCAGGCAATTTCCGCGGATAAGCTCTGGATTGCTTCGCTTCGCTCGCAATGACGGCGGCTGTCAAATATTCAGCACCCGTCCATACGCATCCAGCACGGCTTCCTTCATCATCTCCGACAGCGTCGGATGGGGGAATACCGTGTGCATCAGCTCTTCTTCCGTGGTCTCCAGGTTCATGGCGACCACGTAGCCCTGGATCAACTCGGTGACCTCGGCGCCGACCATGTGGGCGCCGAGCAGCTGGCCGGTCTTCTTGTCGAAAATGACCTTGACGAGGCCCTGGTCCTCGCCGAGCGCGATGGCCTTGCCGTTGCCGACGAAGGGGAAGCGGCCGACGCGGATCTCGCGGCCGTTCTCCTTGGCCTTGGCTTCGGTCAGGCCCACGGAGGCGACCTGTGGATGGCAGTAGGTGCAGCCCGGAATCATGTTCTTGTCCATGGGATGCGGATTGAGGCCCTTGATCGCCTCGACGCAGATCACGCCTTCATGCTCGGCCTTGTGCGCGAGCATCGGGGGACCGGCGACGTCGCCGATGGCGTGGATGCCGGGAACGTTGGTTTTGCCATGGCCGTCGACCACGATGATGCCGCGGTCGGTCTTCACTCCGAGCTTTTCGAGACCGAGATTCTCGATGTTGCCGACGACGCCGACCGCCGAGATCACCCGCTCGAACTCGGTGGTGACGGGCTTGCCCTTGCCGTCGTCGATGGTGGCGACGACGCTGTCGGCCTTCTTCTCGAGTTTTGTGACTTTGGTCGAGGACATGATTTTCATGCCGATCTTCTCAAAGCGTTTCCGCGCGAGCCCTGCGATCTCCACGTCCTCGACGGGCAGGATCTGCGGCAGTACCTCGACCACGGTGACGTCAGAGCCCAAGGTGTGGAAGAAGGACGCGAACTCGATGCCGATGGCGCCGGAGCCGACGACCAGCAGCGACTTCGGAATCCGGTCCGGCACCATCGCCTCGAAATAGGTCCAGACCAGCTTCTTGTCGGGCTCGAGACCCGGCAGAACGCGCGGCCGTGCGCCGGTCGCGACGATGATATGTTTTGCCTGATAGGACCCCTCGCCCAGCGCGCCCTTCGGGCCCTCGACGTCCGACTTCTTCACCGTGATCTTGCCGGGTGCGTCGATCGAGGCGGCGCCCCAGATCACGCTGACCTTGTTCTTCTTCATCAGGAAGCCGACGCCGTCGTTCAGCCGCTTCGAGACGCCGCGCGAGCGCTGCACCACGGCCTTCGGATCGAACGAGACCCTCTCCGCCGACAGACCGTAGTCCTTGGCATGCTGCATGTAGTGATAGATCTCGGCCGAACGCAGCAGCGCTTTCGTCGGGATGCAGCCCCAGTTCAGGCAGATACCGCCGAGATAGGATTTTTCGACGATCGCGGTCTTGAAGCCGAGCTGCGCGGCACGGATCGCGGTGACATAGCCTCCGGGACCGGAGCCGATGATGATGACGTCGAAGGATGTGTCGGCCATGTCGGCTCCCGTTCAACTCAAGAGGTCGTTGCGCCGCCGGAGCGGCGTTTTGAAATGATCGACCTGACCAGCCATTCGATGACGCAGATCGAGATCAGGATCGCAAGACCGATGAAGACGATCGGCTGGGCAATGCTGCGCGAGAGCAGCTCGCCGCTGAAGAAGGCGTCGCGCAGAACGCCGGTGCCGAGCGGGCTGACGAGGATGATGATCGACAGCAGCATCGATATCCAGGGCCAGCGCGTCGTCATGCGGCGGCTCTAGACCATCATCATGACGGGATTTTCGATCAGCTGCTTGAAGGCGCCGATCAGCTCGGCACCGAGCGCACCGTCGATCGCGCGGTGATCGCACGACAAGGTCACGCTCATCATGTTCGCGATCTCGATCTTGCCATTCCGCACCACCGGCCGCTCCTCGCTGGTGCCAACCGCGAGGATGGTCGCATGCGGCGGGTTGATCACGGCGGTGAAATGATTGATGCCGAACATGCCGAGGTTGGAGACGGCGGTGGTGCCGCCCTGGTATTCCTCCGGCTTCAGCTTGCGCGAGCGGGCGCGCGCGGCAAAATCCTTCATCTCGTTGGAGATGGTCGAGAGCGTCTTGGTCTCCGCTTTCCGGATGATCGGCGTGATCAGGCCGCCGGGCATCGCGACGGCAACGCCGACGTCGGAATGGTGATGCTTGACCATGCCGCTTTCGGTCCAGCTCACATTGCAGTTCGGGATCTTCTGCAGCGCGACCGCCATCGCCTTGATGACGAAGTCGTTCACCGAGATCTTGTAGAGCGGCTTCTTTTCCTTGTCCTTCGGCGCAGCCGCGTTGATCTCCTCGCGCGCGGCGAGCAGCTTGCCGATGTCGCAGTCGATGGTGAGGTAGAAGTGCGGAACGTTCTGGATCGATGCGGTCAGGCGCTGCGCGATGGTGCGGCGCATGCCGTCATGCGGGACGATGTCGTAGGAGCCCGGCTCAAACAGCGACAGGATCTGCTTGTCCGACATGGTCGGCGCGATCGCGGGCGCACCTGACGGTGCCGCGGCAGGCGCCTTGAGGCCCTTGCCGGACTTGGCCTGCTCGACGTCGCGCGCGACCACACGGCCGCGCGGGCCGGTACCGGTGACGATCGCAACATCGATGCCGGCTTCCTTGGCAAGACGCCGCGCCAGCGGCGATGAGAATACACGGCCGCCATGGCCATTGCCCTGCGCGGCGGGAGTTGCAGCCTGCGGGGCCGGTGCGGCGGCAGGTGCCGGCGCCGCCTTCGGTGCGGCCGGAGCAGGTGCCGGCGCAGCAGCAGGTGCCTCAGCGGCTTTGGGCGGTGCAGCCGAGGCAGTCGGCTTCGCAGCGCCCGCGGCCTTCACGTCCTCACCTTCGCCGGCAAGCACCGCGATCACGTCGTTGACCGGGACATCCTGCGTCCCCTCGGGCACCAGGATCTTGGCGATCGTGCCCTCGTCGATCGCCTCGACCTCCATGGTGGCCTTATCGGTCTCGATCTCGGCGATGACATCGCCGGATTTGACTTTGTCGCCTTCCTTCTTCAGCCATTTGGCGAGGTTGCCCTTCTCCATCGTCGGCGAGAGAGCGGGCATCAGGATGTTGATGGGCATGCTGACCTCAAGAAGAACTTTGCAAAACGTCGTCTCCGACAGCGAAGACGAACAGACCAGGTTTAGTTGCCGATGTCGCCCTGCCACAGGCGCTCATTGGCTGGGATCGAACGCCAATTCTTCATCATGGTGATGGAGCGGTTGTCGGCAAGGTCGATCCAGGGGATGCCGAACTTGTCGAGGATGTCCTTGGACCCCTCGAAGGTGACGGATTCGCCGATCACGACCAGCTTGACTTTGAACAGCGCGAGCGCGCCTGCGCACATCGAGCATGGCGACAGCGTGGTGTACATGACGGTGTCGTGGAATTTGATCGCACCGGCTTCGCGCAGACAGCTCATTTCGCCGTGCAGGATCACGTTGTTCTCCTGCACACGGTTGTTGTGGCCGCGGGCGATGATCTTGTTGTCGCGCGTCAGCACCGCGCCAATCGGCAGGCCGCCTTGCACGATCGAGGCTTCCGCCTCGCGGATCGCTTCCAGCATGAAATCGTAGTGATAGGCCTCGATCGCCACTTCAGTGCCCCTTCCCGCGCGGCGTCGTGGTGCCGGTGTCGGTGGGACGCTCGATCTCTGCCTGGAACATGTCGAGGATCCGGTTCAGCGCGTCTTCCTCGGTGTACTCGCTCTCGCGCGCATAAGCGCGCGCGGCGTGGCGGGCGAGATCGACCAGCAGCAGGCCCCACATGTCAGGCTCCTCGAAGGCGCGTTGGAACGCCATCGACAGCCCACCGTCCAGCACGAACACGCGCAGGATCTCGACCGCGTCTTCGCGGGTCATGACGTCGGGCGGCAGTGGCTGCTCCTTAGGGCCCGCCATGGTCTACCTGTAGCAGACGGCTTTGGCGGCTTCGACGACTTCCGCCGCCGAGGGCAGCGCGAGCTTCTCCAGGTTGGCGGCATAGGGCATCGGCACGTCCTTGCCGGCGACGCGCGCGACCGGCGCATCCAGATAATCGAACGCGTTCTCCATGATGCGCGCGGCGATCTCGGCGCCGACGCCGCTCTGGGCCCAGCCCTCTTCCACCGTGACGGCGCGGCCGGTCTTCTTCACGGAGTTGATGATGGTCTCGGTGTCCATCGGGCGCAGCGTGCGCAAATCGATCACCTCGGCCTCGATGCCGTCCTTGGCGAGCTCGTCAGCGGCCTTGAGCGCATAGGTCATGCCGTTCGACCAGGAAATGATGGTGACGTGGCCGCCCGAACGCACGATGCGCGCCTTGCCGATCGGGATGACGTAATCGTCGAGCTTGGGCACTTCGCCGGTGTGGCCGTAGAGCACCTCGTTCTCGAGGAAGATCACCGGGTTGGGATCGCGGATCGCGGCCTTGAGCAGACCCTTGGCATCGGCGGCCGAATACGGCGCGATCACCTTCAGGCCCGGAATGTGCGAGTACCAGGCCGAGTAGTCCTGGCTGTGCTGGGCGGCGACGCGCGCGGCGGCACCGTTGGGTCCGCGGAACACGATCGAGCAGCCCATCTGGCCGCCGGACATGTACAGCGTCTTGGCGGCGGAGTTGATGATCTGGTCGATCGCCTGCATGGCGAAGTTGAAGGTCATGAACTCGACGATGGGCTTGAGACCCGTCATCGCGGCACCGACGCCCACGCCAGCAAAGCCGTGCTCGGTGATCGGCGTGTCGATCACGCGCCTGGCGCCGAACTCCTGGAGCAATCCTTGCGTGACCTTATAGGCGCCCTGATATTCGGCGACCTCTTCGCCCATCACGAAGACATCCGCGTCGCGGCGCATCTCCTCGGCCATGGCATCGCGCAACGCTTCGCGGATCGTCTGCGTCACCATCTCGGTGCCGGCAGGCACTTCCGGATCGGGCTCGGCGACGGGTTGCGGCGCGGCCGGCGCAGCCTTGGGCTGCGGCACTTCGGCCTTAGCGGCGGCAGGCGGCGCCGACTCGGCAGCCTTCTCCTGCTTGGCGGGCGCAGGTGCTTTCGCAAGATCAGCGGCGCTCTCGCCGTCGGCGAGGATGGTCGCGATCGGCGTGTTCACCGCAACGTCGGCGGTGCCCTCGGGGATCAGGATCTTGCCGAGCGTGCCCTCATCGGTCGCCTCGACCTCCATCGTCGCCTTGTCGGTCTCGATCTCGGCGATGACGTCGCCGGACTTGATCGTCTCGCCCTCTTTCTTCAGCCATTTGGCGAGGTTGCCCTTTTCCATCGTGGGCGACAACGCGGGCATCAGCACTTGAATTGGCATATCTTCTCCAAAAGAAAGCTTGCGCGCGTTCAGCGGTAAACGTCGGTCCAGAGCTCGGCGGCATCCGGCTCGGGATCATGCTGGGCGAAATCGGCGGAGGCATTGACGATGTCGCGCACCTCGGCGTCGATCGCCTTCAGATCCTGCTCGCTGACCTTGGCCGCCAACAGGCGGTTGCGCACCTGCTCGATCGGATCCTGGTCGTGGCGGACCTTCTCGACCTCCTCGCGTGTGCGATATTTTGCAGGATCGGACATCGAATGGCCGCGGTAGCGGTAGGTCTGCATCTCCAGGATGTAGGGGCCCTTGCCGGCGCGGCACCAGGCCGCCGCCTCCTCGCCCGCGGCCTTCACGGCGCGGACGTCCATGCCGTCGACCTGCTTGCCGGGGATGTTGAAGGAGGCACCGCGCTTGGAGAAATCCTGCTGCGCCGAGGCGCGCGAGACCGAGGTGCCCATGGCGTAGCGGTTGTTCTCGATGACGTAGATCACCGGCAGCTTCCAGAGCTCCGCCATATTGAAGCTCTCATAGACCTGGCCCTGGTTGGCCGCGCCGTCGCCGAAATAGGTGACGCTGACATTGCCGTTGCCGCGATAGTGATTGGCGAAGGCGAGACCGGTGCCGAGCGAGACCTGGGCGCCGACGATGCCATGGCCGCCGTAAAAGTGCTTCTCCTTGCTGAACATATGCATGGAGCCGCCCTTGCCCTTGGAATAGCCGCCGCGGCGGCCCGTGAGCTCGGCCATGACGCCGTTGGCGTCCATGCCGGTGGCGAGCATGTGGCCGTGATCGCGATAGCCGGTGATGACCTGATCGCCCTCTTTCAGGGCCATCTGCATGCCGACCACCACGGCCTCCTGGCCGATATAAAGGTGGCAGAAGCCGCCGATCGCGCCCATGCCGTAGAGCTGACCGGCCTTTTCCTCGAACCGGCGGATCAGGAGCATGTCACGGAGCGCCTTCAGCTCCTGCTCCCTGGTGAATTCCGGTGGCGAACCGCCGTCGGTCTTGTCCTGTGGAGTGCTTGCGGCGGCTTTCTTGGGTGCGGCCATAGGAATTCCGGGTCAGAGAAAACTTTCGCCCTCTCTAACCCAACTCAATCGCGTGCGAAAGCACCGCGGCGGCATGGCACGACTTTCATTATGCCGCACTGCAACGTGATCGAAATATTGGAAAATCTTTGGCGCTGATCGGGCAACAAATCGATCCGCCTGACTGGGAACGTGAGCACGCATTGGCCGCGGCAGCTTCGTGCTGCTTCAGAATGGCTTACACCAACTAATTCGGGATCATCCGAACGAGATCGCGCGGATTGACATAGTCGAGCTGGAAGCGCGCCCGCTCGTCCAGCATATCGGGGTCGATCTTCTCGGACCGCAGCAGCGACACCCGCTGTTCGCTCCTGGCGCGCTCACGCTTGAGCTGAGCCAGCTCGCTGGTCAGCGAGATGATCTCCTGGTCGAGCTCCTGGCGGGCGTTGAGGCCGTATTTGCCGGTATAGGCGTTGACGCCGAAATAGCCGACGATCGCCGCCGCCATCGCGTAGAGGGCAAGACCGGTCAGGATCGATTTCAGGCGGGCGCGGGAGACCATCTTGGGAAGATGGAGTAGGTTGGTTAAGGGAGTGCTAACCTAGAACAAGCGGTCATTCCGGGGCGATGCGCAGCATCGAACTCTGGTGCGCAATTGCGCACCTGAGAATCTCGAGATTCCGGGTTCGGCTCTTCGAGCCGCCCCGGAATGACAGCACCTCCTCAGCCCTGATTTTTCGCCACATGCGCGGCGAAGGCGTCGATGTACTGCTGCAGCACCGTCTTGAGGGAGTCCTTGGTCAGGTTGCCATCTGCGTCGAAGGCATCGCCGACGCCGTTGAGATAGATTTCCGGCTGCTGGAGAATCGGACCGGAAATGCCCGGCAGGATGTTCTGCAGATGCTTGGCCGCGCTGACGCCGCCGAGTGGCCCCGGCGAGTTGGAGATGATGCCGACCGGCTTGCCGAGGAACGAGCTCTTGCCATAAGGCCGCGAGGCGACGTCGATGGCGTTCTTGAGAGCGCCCGGGATCGAGCGGTTGTATTCGGGTGTGACGAACAGGACGCCGTTCGACTTCTGGAGCTTCTCGCGGAAGGCGAGCCAGTCCGCGGGCGGCGCGCCCTCGAGGTCCTGGTTGAAGAACGAGATGCCCGCCGGCGTGATCACCTCGAGCTTGAGCGAGCCAGGCGCGAGCTTGGCGAGCGCATTGGCGATCTTGAGCGAGAAGCCGTCCTTGCGCAGGCTGCCGGCGATCACGACGATGTTGTAGGCCATTGAGTGTCCTTGAGAGCTTGAGCGGGAATGCCGGGAAAGCTCTTAAGTCATCAGGGCCAATAGATGCAAGTGCATGGACTGGTTCGATTTGGAAACGCTGTGTTTCTGGAAATTGGCCCATTCCCGGTGGCCTTGGAAGCGATCCAAAATAGTCGGGCCGCCAAACGGCGGCCCGATCTTTTACGCAAGGTTCAACCGCGGTCAGATCGTCGGATTCCACGCCGACGGGATCAGGCGATATTTGGCGCCGTCCTTCTCGACATGGCCGACCGATGGGAAGGTGAAGTGGAAGCCGATCACGGCGGCCTTCTCCGCCGCCGCCATGTCATAGAACTTATGGCGCGTCGCCTGCGCCAGCGCGGCATCGTTGTCGAACATCACGTGCCAGTCGGGATTGCGCAGGAAGAATTCCGGGATGTTGGTGACGTCGGATTGGATCAGCACCTTGGCATCGCCAGATGCGACTGCGAACGAAGTGTGGCCGGGCGTGTGGCCCGGCGTCGCGATCGAGGTGATGCCGGGCGCGACCTCCTTGCCCCACTCGTACTTGGTGACCTTGGATTCAAGGCCGGCAAAGGTCTTCTTCACGTTGGCGAAGTAGTTCTTCATCATCGGATTCGACTCGGCCTTGGCGGCGTTGTCCTCACTGGTCCAGAACTCCCAGTCCTTGCCCGGCACCATGATCTCCGCATTCGGGAAGGCCAGCGCGCCATCGGCGAGACGGATGCCGTTGGTGTGATCGGGATGCAGATGCGACAGCAGCACGACGTCGACACTCTTCGGGTCGATGCCGGCGGCCTGTAGGTTTTGCAGGGTGCGGCCGACCGCCCCCTTGCTCGCCTCGAAATTCGCAATCCCGTTGCCGGTATCGATCAGGACGAGCTTGGAGCCGGTGTTGATGAGCTGCGGGTTGAATGGCACCGTGACCATGCCTTTCGGCATGTAGGCCGCCTCGCCGGCCGCCAGCGCCTCCTCCTTCGAGAGGTTGGCGACGAACTTGTCCGGCATCGGGAAGGTGCGCGCGCCGTCATTGATCGAGGTGCACTCGAAGCTGCCAACCTTGTAGCGGTAGAAGCCCGGCGCCTGCATGCCGGTCGGCGGCATCGAGGCATTGGCAGTGGTCGAGCCGAAGCCGGTTACGGCAGCCGCACTGAGGGCGGCAGCGCCTGTGAGCAAATGACGGCGATTGAGATCAGTCATGGAAAGGTCCCCTTCTAAGCGCCCCGCGGTTTTTCCGCTTCCAAATGGCGGCGGAATAATCTCCCGCTTCGCTCAGAAGGCAAGACCTCCCTACGGTGACCTGCCGTAGCAGATCACGATTATTTATTTGGGTTGATGAGGAATTTTTCGCCGGTGGCGCGTTTGGCGTACACCGCGATGTTGGCGGGATCGAGCGCCTCGGCAAGCGAGACCACCTTGGTGTAGTGGCTGGCGAAGGTGGTCTTCAGCTCGGACGCCACGCGCTGGCGCAGGCGGCCCACCTCGGCCGGACCGGTCTTCTGAAGAAACGGCGTGAGCAGCCAGCCGCCGACGCCCCAGCTCAGGCCGAACGAGCGGTTCAGCTCCGTCGGGCGCGTGTCGAGGCTGCCGTAGATATAGACCTGCTTGTACACGTTGGAGCCGTAGCGGCTGTATTCCTTCGCGGTCTTGTTGGCCGCGATCTCCATCGCGGTGAGAATCTGCCCAGCCAGCTTGCCGCCGCCGATGGCGTCGAAGGCGATGGTGGCGCCGGTCTCGACCAGTGCGTTGGTCAGATCGTCCATGAAGCTCGGCGCGCTGGAATCCACGACGTGCTTGGCGCCGATCTTGCGCAGGATGTCGGCCTGCTCCTTGCTCCTGACGATGTTGACGAGGCCGATGCCGTCCTTGATGCAGATCTTGTTGAGCATCTGCCCGAGATTGGAGGCGGCCGCGGTGTGCACGAGCGCCTTGTGGTTCTCCCGCCGCATCGTCTCGGTCATGCCGAGCGCAGTCAGCGGATTGACGAACCAGGACGCTCCGTCCGCGGCCGTGGTGCCCGCCGGCAGCTCCATGACATCGCGGACCTTGAGCACGCGGTATTGCGTGTACATCGCGCCGCCGATCATCGACACCGTCTTGCCCATCAGCGCTTTCGCCGCATCCGACGATCCGGTCTGGATCACCGTGCCTGCGCCCTCGTTGCCGACCGGCAATGACTGATCGAACCTCGCCGCCATCATCCGCATCGCCGCCTCCGGCATCTTGGCGGTGATGACCGGCATCTCCTTGGTGCCGGAGGCCTGGGCGGCCGACATGTCGGCAGGCCCGATCAAGAGGCCGAGGTCGGAGGGGTTGATCGGCGTCGCCTCGACGCGAACCACGACCTCATCGTCGGCCGGCTCGGGCGTCGGGACGTTCACGAGAGACAATTCAAGCTCGCCGCTCTTCTTCAGCAGCGAACGCAATTCCAGTCCCGACTTGCCGTCGCTCATGTCGATCCTCCCCTGTTCATCTTTTCGCCGGCCGAGGCGCTGGCTTATGCCAGCGCCTTCAGTGCCGCCTTGCCGCCGTAGAGCGCCTGCTTGCCGAGCTGCTGCTCGATGCGCAGGAGCTGGTTGTATTTGGCGGTGCGGTCGGAACGCGCAAGGGAGCCGGTCTTGATCTGACCGCAATTGGTGGCGACCGCGAGATCGGCGATGGTGGAATCCTCGGTCTCGCCGGAGCGGTGCGACATCACAGAGGTGTAGCCGGCCTTGTGCGCCATTTCGACGGCGGCCAGCGTCTCGGTCAGCGTGCCGATCTGGTTGACCTTGATCAGGATCGAGTTGGCGCGCCCGGCCTTGATGCCTTCGGCGAGGCGCTTGACGTTGGTGACGAACAGGTCGTCGCCGACCAGCTGGCACTTCTTGCCGATGAGGTCGGTAAGCTCCTTCCAGCCGTCCATATCGTCTTCCGACATGCCGTCCTCGATGGTCACGATCGGATAGCGCGAGACGAGATCAGCGAGGTATTTGGCCTGCTCCGAGATCGAACGGGTCTTGCCCTCGCCTTCATAGGCATACTTGCCGTCCTTGAAGAACTCGGTCGAGGCGCAGTCGAGGCCGAGCACGATGTCGGAGCCGGCCTTGAAGCCGGCCTTGCCGATGGCGTTCATGACGAAATCGAGCGCGGCGTCGGCCGACGGCAGGTTCGGGGCGAAGCCGCCCTCGTCGCCGACATTGGTGTTGTGGCCCGCCTTCTTCAACTCCGACTTCAGCGTGTGGAACACCTCCGCGCCGTAGCGCAGGCCTTCGGCGAAGGAGGATGCGCCGACGGGGAGGATCATGAACTCCTGGAAGTCGATCGGATTGTCGGCATGCACGCCGCCATTGATGATGTTCATCATCGGCACCGGCAAGAGGCGCGCCGAGGTGCCGCCGACATAACGGTAGAGCGGCATGTCGAGCGAGTTCGCGGCCGCCTTGGCGCAGGCCAGCGAGACGCCGAGGATAGCGTTGGCGCCGAGCCGGCTCTTGTTGGGCGTGCCGTCGAGGTCGATCATGATCTGGTCGATCTGGGCCTGCTGCTCGACATCGAGGCCGCTCAGGGCCTCGAAGATCTCGCCATTGACGGCGCCGACCGCCTTGGTCACGCCCTTGCCGAGATAGCGGGCCTTGTCGCCGTCGCGCAGTTCCACCGCCTCGTGCGCGCCGGTGGAGGCGCCGGACGGCACCGCGGCGCGGCCGAGCGCACCATCCTCCAGCACGACATCGACCTCGACGGTGGGATTGCCCCGGCTATCGAGAATTTCGCGGCCGATGATGTCGATGATGGCGGTCATGATGTCCACTTCCGTTCGTTAGGGCTGATCGGTGCCGCGGGTCTTACACGGGCTGCAAGCAAATGTGAACGCTCGGACGAGCCGCTTCGACTGACGCGGGCGGCGGCTCAGCTTATGCTCACCCGCGTCTGGTCCGCGCGTCCAACCTCAATCTGAAACAGTCGGGGTAACGCCATGAATCGCCGCCAGTTTCTTGCTTCGACCGCCGCGCTGCTCGCCGCCCGCCCAGGTTTTGCGCAGGAAGCCCCGTTCCGAACAAGATACTACCCCATCAGCCCGGGCATCGGCCTGCACGATCTCACGCCCGCCCCTGACGGCAAGGTTTGGTTCACGGCGCAGGGCAAGGGCCTGCTCGGCAGGCTCGATCCGCGAGATGGCAGTTTCAAGACGGTCAGCCTCGGCCAGGGCGCTGCCCCACATGGCGTGACGATCGGGCCCGACGGCGCACCCTGGATCACCGAAGGCGGCCAGAACGCGATCGCGCGGGTCGACCCCGGCGATCTCAAGGTGACGCTGTTCCGCCTCCCGGAAAAGTTCGCGTCCGCCAATCTCAACACCGGCGTGTTCGACAAGGAAGACACCTATTGGTTCACCGGACAGTCCGGCTATTACGGCCGGCTTGTGCCGAAATCCGGCGAGATGACGGTCTTCAAGGCACCAAAGGGCATCGGGCCCTATGGCATCACCGTCACGCCCAAGGGCGACATCTGGTACGCCTCGCTCGCCGGCAGCTACATCGCCAAGGTCGATCGTGCGACCGGCAGCGCCGGCCTCGTGCAGCCGCCGACGCCGAATGCGGGCACACGGCGCGTCTGGTCGGATTCAAAGAGCCGGATCTGGGTCAGCGAGTGGAACAGCGGGCATGTCTCGGTGCACGATCCCGCCGACGGCTCGTGGAAGACATGGAAATTGCCAGGCGAACGCCCCCGCGCCTACGCGGTCTATGTCGACGACAAGGACAAGGTCTGGCTGACGGATTTTTCCGCCAACGCCATTGTGCGCTTCGATCCCGCTACTGAAAAGTTCAACGTCTTCGCCAGCGACAAGGCGAATGCGAACGTCCGCCAGCTCGACGGCCGTCCGGGCGAGCTCTGGGGCTGCGAGTCCGGCAACGACCGCATTGTGCTGATCCAGACGATTGCGGCCGGTTGACGGCAGCGGCATTTGCGTCCATCCCGGCATCCGCAAAGGATGACGATGATGGCGAAAAAATCCCTCCAGCTCGGCCGCGCGGTCGAGTGGCCGCACACACCTGAAGAAGCCCAGCTCGATCGCGTGCCCAATCCGCAAAAGGGTACGGATTACCTGGTGCGCTTCACCGTGCCGGAATTCACCTCGCTCTGCCCGGTCACGGGCCAGCCGGATTTCGCGCATCTGATGATCGACTACGCGCCCGGCGCGTGGCTGCTGGAGTCGAAATCGCTCAAGCTCTACATTGCGAGCTTTCGCAATCACGGCGCCTTCCACGAAGACTGCACCGTGATGATCGGCAAGCGCATCGCTTCCGAGATCAAGCCGAAATGGCTGCGCATCGGGGGCTATTGGTATCCGCGCGGCGGCATCCCGATCGACGTGTTCTGGCAGACCGGCCGCGTGCCGAAGGGCCTGTGGGTGCCCGAGCAAGGCGTCGCGCCCTATCGCGGGCGGGGTTAGCCTCTATTGTCCCGGATGCGGCGCTGCGCTGCATCCCAACGAGCATTCATGCCTCAGCGCGCGTCCGACGGCGCCCGCTGCTTGAGCAGCCGGGCGCAGACGAAGCCCAGCACCACCATGATCCCTGCGCTCGCGAACAGGGTCGGCATCTTGCCGGCGTGCTGAAGGCCGAAGCCATAGGCGAGCGGCCCCAAGGTCTGACCCATGAAGAAGAAGAACGAATGCAGCGACATCGCGGTGGCACGCGCCTCGACCGAGAGCTCGCTGGCGAAGACCTGAAGGCAGCCATGGGCGATGTAGAAGCCCCATCCCGTCACGATGAGATTCAGCGCCTGCACTTCCCAGCGTGGGCCGAAAGCGACGGCGATGAGCTGCGAGGCGACGAGCGTCATGCCGGCGATCATCATGCCCTTCATGCCGAGCCGCGGCAGCAGGCGTGACACCGTCAGCGTGTAGAACAGGCCGCCGACCGCAAAACCGGCGATGACGATGCCGGCGATCGAGAGCGAGGTCTGACCGAGCTCAAACAGGAACGAGGCGATGTAGGGAAACAGGCCGAGCACGCAGCAGCCTTCGATGAACACCGCCGAATAGCAGACATAGGCGTTCGGATTGGTGAAGATGGTGCGATAGCCGGCCTTGAGCGCCGACAGGCTCGTCTTCGGCGGATGCTTGACCTTGGCGCCGTGGAAGCCGGCCGCAACGGCGATCGAAGCGACGATCACGAGCGCACCGAGCACCGCGAGCACACCGCGCCAGCCGAGGAAATCGCCGATCAGGCCGGAGGCCGAGGCGCCGAGCAGATTTCCGGTCATGGCGCCTGCAAGCGTGCGGCTGATCGCGACCTGGCGCTTCTCGGGCCCGACGAAGTCGCTGGTGAGGCTGAGCGCCACCGGGAACACGCCGCCCGAGCCGATGCCGGCGAGAATGCGGGTCGCAAACAGAACCGCGAACGAGGACGAGAGCGCACCCAGGATGTTGGCGAGGCCGAGCAGTGCGAGGCAACCGATCATCAGCCGCGTCTTGCCGAAAAGGTCGGCGGCGGCGCCGATAATCGGCTGGATGATGGAGAACGTGAAGGCGAACACCGCGGCAAAGCCGGCGGCGGTGGCGATGCTGACGCCGAAATCCTCGGCGACGTGCGGCAGCACCGGATCGAGCGCGCGCGCCGACAGGGCCGCGGCGAAGCTTGCGCCTGAGATGACGTAGAGTGCCGTCGGCAAGCCGTGATCGAGCGGCCGCGCCTCGCCTTGCTGCATCAGCGCGGATTCTTTGCGAGCGCGTCGAACGCAATCAGCCTGGCGATCAGCTCCTCGAACTCGCGCAGCGGCACCATGTTGGGTCCGTCCGAGGGCGCGTGATCAGGGTCAGGATGGGTCTCGATGAAGACGCCGGCAACGCCGACCGCGACGGCCGCGCGCGCCAGCACCGGCACGAATTCACGCTCGCCGCCCGACGAGGTCCCCTTCCCGCCCGGCTGCTGCACCGAATGTGTGGCGTCGAAGATCACAGGCGCACCCGTGGTACGCGCCAGGATCGGCAGTGCGCGCATATCGGAGACCAGCGTATTGTAGCCAAACGAGGCGCCGCGCTCGGTGACGAGCACGTTGGGATTGCCAGCGCTCGTGATCTTGGTGACGACATTGGCCATGTCCCAGGGTGCCAGGAATTGGCCCTTCTTGACGTTGACGACCTTGCCGGTTGCGGCTGCCGCTAAAAGGAGATCAGTCTGCCGGCACAGGAAGGCCGGGATCTGCAAGACGTCCACCGCCTGCGCCACCTCGGCGCATTGCGTGGCCTCGTGCACGTCGGTCAGCACCGGCAGGCCGAGCGAGGATCGGATCTCCGCGAAGATCGGCAGCGACTGCGCTAAACCCAGGCCACGCGCTGCCGCCGCGCTGGTGCGGTTGGCCTTGTCGAACGAGGTCTTGTAGACGAGGCCGATGTTCAGCCGCGCGGCGATCTCCTTCAGCGCGGACGCGACCTCCAGCGCATGCTGGCGGCTCTCGAGCTGGCAGGGCCCGGCAATGACCGAGATCGGCAGATCATTGCCGAATTTGACCGTGCCAATGGTGACGATCGGCGCCGCTGAATTTGAAGAGCTCAAGGCAAATCCCTCGTTTCGGCGCGACCATAGCCGTGGTGAGGGTCGGATCAACCCTCTTCCGCCCGAGCCGCTCGAATATCAGGGTTGCGCCAAGGTTCCCGCCGCGCCAGGGATCGCTACTTCACCGCCGAGAAGGCGGTCGGCGCCAGGATCTGGCTGACGATGTTGCCGACGATCTGGCCGTCCGCTTCCGATTTCGCCCGCGCCTCGAGCCAGTCGGGGTCGGTCATGAACGCGCCCCACTTCTTCTCGCGCTCGGCGAGCGAATCCCAGGCCAGGAAATAAGTCAGCTCCTGGTTGGATTCACCGATCAACGTCGTGAAGAACCCGGCCTGCTTGATGCCGTGCTTCTCCCAGAGCTTCAGCGTCACGGTCTCAAACCGCTTCAAGAGCGCCGGCAGCCGGCCGGGCACGCAGCGATAGACGCGCATTTCGTAGATCATTCATGGTCCTCCCTGAACAGGTCCGGCGGTTATAGCGGCTGGTCCCGACGGTGTCTTGAGCTCCGCCCGGCCGCCCCCGGTGGCGTTCTGCGCATGGCTTGAGCTTCCGCCGCTGAGCCGGAGCCCCGCAATGCTGCCGCAATGATCGGGCCGCTACAAAGGCGTCGAATGCGGTTCAGGTGCCCTTACATGCGGATTTTGCTGGTCGAGGATGAAGCGGAAATGGCCGGCGCGCTGGCTTCGGCGCTGAAGCGCTATGACATGGTGGTGGACCATGCCCCGACGCTCGCCGAGGCGGAGGAGGCCATTTCCGCCGACGTCCATGCCGCCGTCCTGCTTGACCGCCAGCTTCCTGACGGCGATGGCCTCGCCTTGATCCCAAAGCTCCGCGCGCGTGCCGACGGTGTACCCATCATCGTCCTGACTGCGCGTGGGGAGCTCGCCGACCGCATCGCCGGCCTCGACGGCGGCGCCGATGACTATCTGGCAAAACCGTTTGCAGTCGAGGAGCTGTTGGCGCGGCTGCGCGCGGTATTGCGGCGGCCTGCGGGCCTCTCTCCCGAAATCATCCGCGCCGGCCGCCTCGCATTCGATGTCGGACATCGCCAAGCCAGCATCGACGGCGAGCCGTTCGAGCTGCCCCGCCGCCAGCTCCTGGTGCTCGAAGCGTTGCTCCGCCGCATGGGCCGGACCGTGCTGCGCTCGGCGCTGGAAGAGGCGGTCTACAATTTCGACGACGAGATCCAGTCCAACGCACTCGACACGCATGTCTCGCGGCTGCGGCGAAAGCTCGCGGAAGCCGAGGCGGGCATCGAGATCCACGGCATTCGCGGCGTCGGCTATCTCCTCAAGAAGCTGCCATGAGCAAACACGACGATCCCTATTGCCTGCGCTCGCGGCTCAGTTGGCGGTTGCTCTCGCTTCAGGCCGCGATCCTGGTCGCGCTGCTTGCAGTCGTTCTCGCCGGGCTTTGCGCCTCCGGCTTCGTGCTGGCACAGCGCGACGAGGACCGCGTCATCGATGTCGTCCAGCGTGCGCTCACGCGCGATGCGCAAGGTGGATTGGCCTTGCGGCCGACGGCCGAACTGCAGCAGTTGCGCGGCGAGACACCCGACCTCTGGTTCCTGGTACGCGACCGGGAGGGACGCTCGCTCACCGAAGGCACCGTGCCGGCCGAATTCGCCGCGATCGGCGGAGGTCTCGACCAGATCAGCCAGGCGCGGCTCGGTTGGCAATTGTTCGAGGACGATCCGCGCAAGCCGGCGGCGCGGATGAAGCGGGTCGACACTGATGCGGGCAACGTGCAGGTCATCACGGCGACACAAGGACGCCTGACCGGCGCCAAGGCGCTGTTCATGACATCCCTTGCGTTCCTCGGCATCGCGCTGCCCGGCCTGCTCCTGATGGGAACGACGACGTTCATCGCGACGCCCATGATCGTGCGGCGCGCCTTCAGAGGGCTCGATACCGCGGCGGACGAGGCGCGACGCATCGACATCCATCAACGCGGCGCACGGCTTCCGGTGGAACGGATTCCGCTGGAGGTCGTGCCGCTCGTGACCGCGATCAACGACGCGCTGGCGCGGCTCGACCAGGGCTATGCCCGCCACAAGCGCTTCGTCGCGGACGCCGCACATGAGCTGCGCACGCCGATCGCAATCCTGAACACGCGCCTGGAGTTACTTGCCCCTGGGCCGGACAAGAATCGCCTGCTGGAGGATGCGGCGCGGCTGGCGACTCTTGTCGAGCAATTGCTCGATATCCAGCGGCTCGACCGCTGCGGCCATCCCTTCACGCGCGTCAATCTCGTCGCCGTTGCGCAAAGCGTCGCCGCCGACCTCGCGCCGCTGGCGATTGCCGCCGGTTACGAGCTGGCGCTCGATGCTCCGTCGACACCGGTCGAGACGATCGGCGATGCGGCGGCCCTGGAGCGCGCACTGACCAATCTCGTGCAGAACGCGATCCAGCATGGCCCGCGCCGCGGCACGATCGGGATTCGCATCAGCAGACCTGCAAACATCGAGGTAACCGATGAAGGCGCCGGTATTCCCGCCGATCAGCGCGAGCAGATCTTCGAGCCGTTCTATCGGCTCGCGCCGCTCGATCGCGGTGCCGGCCTCGGCCTCAACATGGTGCGCGAGATCGTGCAGCTGCATGGTGGCCACGTCTGGGTGGCGGACGGACCGGAGGGCGGCGCCTGTTTCCGGATGACGCTGCCGCCGGTCCGACAGAGTTGATTAATCCGCATTCGCCTCTAGCGGCGCAATGCTGTCGCAATGCGCCTCCCGCAACACTGCATCCGTCTCACCTCTGATCTTCCGGAGGTGCAAACCAAGATGCCGGAGTGCGCATGCCCAACGATTTCCTTTCCTTCTTCCTCTCCTGGATGTCGTCCCCGCGTCGGGTCGGAGCTGTCGCACCATCGGGTGCGGCACTCGCCGATCTCATCACGCGCGAGATCAGCGCATCGACGGGGCCGATTCTCGAGCTTGGGCCCGGCACCGGCGCGTTCACCTACAAGCTGCTCAAACGCGGCGTGCGGCCGCAGGATCTCACGCTGATCGAATACGGCTCCGACTTCATGAAGCTCCTGCAACTGCGCTTTCCCGGCACACGCGTGCTGTGGATGGACGCAGGCCGACTGACGACCGAGCGCCTCTATGACGGAGCCCCCGTCGGCGCAGTCGTGAGCGGCCTGCCACTGCTCAACATGAGCAGGCGCAAGGTCATCTCGATCCTCAGCGGCGCGTTCAGCTATGTCCGTCCCGGCGGCGCCTTCTACCAGTTCACCTATGGCATGAGCTGCCCGGTGCCGCGGCCCGTGCTCGACCGGCTGGGCCTGCGTGCAAAGCTGGTGGATCGCGCCTTGCTGAACGTGCCGCCCGCCGCCGTCTACAGGCTGACGCGGCGACCGCAGATGAAGCTGATCACGGGATCGCTTGCGCCCGAACCGTCAGTGCGGGTGGCGTTGAAGCCGATGCATCACGCGCGCGACTGCTCCGCCGCGCGCTGAGCCGTCAGACCAGCCGACTCTGCACCACCGCCGCCTGAATGAACGAGGCGAACAGCGGATGCGGCTCGAACGGGCGCGACTTGAGCTCGGGGTGGAACTGGACGCCGATGAACCAGGGATGATCCTCGTACTCGACGATTTCAGGCAGCACGCCGTCGGGCGACAGGCCTGAGAATTTCAGCCCGTGCTGTTCGAGGCGATCCTTGTAGGCAGTGTTGACTTCGTAGCGATGGCGGTGACGCTCGGAGATCTCCGTCGCGCCGCCATAGACCTGCGAGACGCGGCTGCCGCGATTGAGCGTTGCCGGATAGGCGCCGAGGCGCATCGTGCCGCCGAGATCGCCGGCCTGCGAGCGCTTCTCGAGCTCGTTGCCGCGCAGCCACTCCGTCATCAGGCCGACCAGCGGCTCCTTGGTCGGGCCGAACTCGGTGGAGTTGGCGTCCTCGATGCCGACCAGATTTCGCGCAGCCTCGATCACCGCCATCTGCATGCCGAAGCAGATGCCGAAATACGGCACGTCGCGCTCGCGCGCGAACTGCGCCGCCTTGATCTTGCCTTCAGCACCGCGCTGACCGAAACCGCCGGGCACCAGGATGCCGTTGACGTGCTCGAGGAACGGCGCCGGATCCTCCTTCTCGAAGATCTCGCTTTCGATCCAGTCGAGGTTGACCTTCACCTTATTGGCGATGCCGCCATGCGACAGCGCCTCGATCAGCGACTTATACGCATCCTTCATGCCGGTGTATTTGCCGACGATGGCGATGGTGACGTTGCCCTCGGGGTTGCGGATGCGCTCGTTAATCTCTTGCCAGCTGCACAGCTCCGGCGGAATCCGCGAGGCGATGCCGAAGGCGGCGAGCACTTCGTCGTCGAGGCCCGCATTGTGATAGGCCTCGGGCACCGCGTAGATGTTGTCGACGTCGCGCGCCTCGATCACGGCGCTTTCCCGCACGTTGCAGAACAGCCCGAGCTTGCGCCGCTCCTCCTTCGGGATCGCACGGTCCGTGCGGCAGAGCAGGATGTCCGGCTGGATGCCGATCGAGCGCAGCTCCTTCACCGAGTGCTGCGTCGGCTTGGTCTTGAGCTCGCCAGCGCTCGGAATGTACGGCAGCAGCGTCAGATGGATATAGACGGCGTGATCGCGCGGCAGCTCGTTCTTGAGCTGACGGATCGCCTCGAAGAACGGCAGGCCCTCGATGTCGCCGACCGTGCCGCCGATCTCGACCAGCACGAAATCGTAATCGTCATTGCCGTCGAGGACGAATTCCTTGATCGCGTTGGTGACGTGCGGAACCACCTGGATGGTCGCGCCGAGATAATCGCCGCGCCGTTCCTTGGAGATGATGTCCTGGTAGATGCGCCCCGTCGTGATGTTGTCCGCCTTGGTCGCCGGCCGCCCGGTGAAGCGCTCGTAATGACCAAGATCGAGATCGGTCTCCGCACCGTCATCGGTCACGAACACTTCGCCGTGCTGATACGGCGACATCGTTCCGGGATCGAGATTGAGATAGGGGTCGAGCTTACGGAGGCGGACCTTGTAGCCCCGGGCCTGCAACAGGGCACCCAGTGCCGCCGAAGCCAGACCCTTGCCGAGCGAGGAAACCACGCCGCCGGTGATGAATATGTACCGCGCCATGGGACTTAACCTCTAATCCCTCAAATACGATTCGCCAAAGCGATTCGCATTCCGCCCCAAAGATTTTGCGGGCCTGTGGGTGAGCCAGAACTAAGAGTGGTGACAGTGCCTTGATGGGGATTGTTGATGCAGGACGGTAGCGGCTGCCCTGCATGGCCCCCCTGCTTTATTGCGAGCGCGGCACCTGCGGGCCGCTCGGAGCCGGAGCCTGCTGCTGCTCATCGGCCTTCTTCAGCGAATCCAGGATGCCGCCCGAGGTCGGCGGCGCGATCGGCGTTCCGCCGGCCGGCTGGGTCTGCGCCGGCTGGCCGATGATCGACGACGGCTTGCGGTCGTATCCGGCGTACCAGGACAGGAACAGGCTGGTGAGAAAGAAGCCGACGGCCAGGATCGCGGTGGTCCGCGTCAGAAGGTTCGCCGTACCGCGGCTCGACATGAAGCCCGCGCCGCCCCCCATGCCGAGGCCGCCGCCTTCCGACTTCTGGAGCAGCACGGCACCGATCATGACGGCGACGATCATGAGGTGGATGACGATGACAACGGTCTGCATAATATCCTTCCGTCACAAGCGGGCGGCGCCTGACGGCGGCCGATCGCGCTTCGCGGGTTTTCCTGAAGTTGCGCGGTGTTACACGATCGGGACGGGTATTGCCACCCCCGATCAGGTCCAGATCAACGCTTTGGGTTAGCTAAGGGCAGCCTCTGGCGATCGCAAGGAAATCGGCCGCCTTCAGGCTGGCGCCACCGACCAGCGCGCCGTTGATGTTTTTCACCGCCATCAGCTCGGCCGCGTTCGAGGGCTTGACCGAGCCGCCATAGAGGATCCGCATCTTCGCGCCCTCGGCTTTGAACCGGGAGATCAGGAGTTCCCGGATAAAGCCATGAATCTGCTCGACATCCTTGGCTGTCGGCGTCAGCCCGGTGCCGATCGCCCAGACCGGCTCGTAGGCCACGACCAGATTGGCTGCGGTCGAGCTATCGGGCAGAGAGCCGTCGAGCTGGCCGCGCACAATGTCCAGGGTCTGGCCGGCGTCGCGCTGGCCTTGCGTCTCGCCGATGCAGACGATCGCCGTCGCCCCGGCGCGCCAGGCCGCCTCGGCCTTCTGCCGGATCAGCGCGTCGCCCTCGCCATGGTCGGCGCGGCGCTCGGAATGGCCGACGATGATGGCGGTTGCGCCCGCATCCACCAGCATTTCGGCGGCAACATCGCCGGTATGGGCGCCGGAGGCCTTGGGGTGGCAATCCTGCGCCCCTACGGCGACCTTCTTGCCACGCGCTTTCTCGGCAAAGGCGGCGACGAGGGTCGCCGGCGGGCAAACCAACAGGTCGGCCTTGCCGGCTACGTCTGCCGCACCGTTGAGCATGGCGTCGAATTCGGCAGCCTGGGCCTTCAGGCCGTTCATTTTCCAATTGCCGGCGATCAGCGGTCGGATGGCGTCGGTCATGTCAATGTCCAGCAAAATGAGGTTTGTGCATGCGCTAGCAGAGCTGTCGCGGCAGTTCCAGACCTAGAGGCCTTTAACCGCGGATCTCAAGGGAGACCCGTGGCAAGGTTGCGGGGGGAAAGCCGCCACTTTATGATGATCTATCAATTTGGTGACGCGCTTTTGCGGAATCTGCATTAAGACGCGCTCCCGTTCCCCTCCTGACCAACAAGTTGGACCAAATGCTTCGAGGAATGCGCAAGGCCTCATCAAACTGGCTCGGCAAGACCATTATGGCCGTGGTGATGGGCGTATTGATCGTCAGTTTCGGCATTTGGGGCATCGCCGACATCTTCCGTGGCTTCGGGCAGTCCACGGTGGCCAGAATCGGCAGCACCGAGATTTCGCTGAACGAGTTCCGCCAGATCTACACCGACCGCCTGCAACAGATCAGCCGCCAGTTCGGCCGTCCGCTGACGCCCGACCAGGCGCGGGCCTTCGGCCTCGACCGCCAGGTACTGCAGCAGACCATCGCGGAAGCCGCCCTCGACGAAGAGGCGCGCCGGCTCGGGCTCGGCCAGTCCGATGACCAGATCCGCCAGGTCATCATGAACGATCCCAACTTCAAGGGCGTCGGCGGCAATTTCGATGCGAACCGCTTCCAGGCCGTGATCCGCAATTTCGGCTATACCGAGCAGCGCTATGTCGCCGAGCAGCGCAAGGTGTCGCTGCGCCGCCAGATCACCGGCACGATCGGCGCCGGCATCGAGCCGCCGAAGGCCATGATCGACGTTCTGACGCGCTACCAGAACGAGCAGCGCACCATTGAATTCGTCAAGCTCGACGCCGCACAGGCAGGCACCATCGACGCGCCCTCGCCCGAAGCCCTCGCCACTTATTTCGAGGATCACAAGGTTCAGTTCCGCGCGCCCGAATACCGCAAGATCGCCTTCGTCGTGATCTCGCCGGAAGAGATCGGCAAGTGGAGCGAGGTGTCGGACGAGGACGCCAAGAAGGTGTTCGACCAGCGCAAGGACCGGCTCGGCACGCCGGAGAAGCGACAGATCCAGCAGATCGTGTTTCCGAACGTCGGCGAAGCGCAAGCCGCACGCGAGCGCCTGGTCGGCGGGCTGTCGTTCGAGGATCTCGGCAAGGAACGCGGGCTGAGTGCCTCCGACGTCGACCTTGGCCTCGTCACCAAGTCTTCGCTCGACCCCGCGGTTGGCGATGCCGCCTTCAAGCTTCCGGCCGGTGAGATCAGCCAACCAATCCAGGGCGCGCTCGGCACGTCCATCGTCAGGGTCGACAAGATCGAGCCGGGCAAGGAGGCGGACTACGCCAGCCTCGCCGGCGACATCAAGCGCGAGATCGCCACCGAGCGCGCGCGCGTCAAGGTTGCCGATCTCCGCGACAAGATGGAGGACGAGCGCGGCGGCGGCTCCAGCGTGATCGACGCGGCACAGAAGCTCGGCCTCACCGCCGTGACCATCGATGCCGTCGACCGCTCCGGCCGCGCCCCGAACGGCCAGCCGGTCGCCAACATCCCGCAGGGTCTCGACGTGGTGTCGCAGGCCTTCAACACCGATGTCGGCGTCGACAACGACGCTATCTCGTTCAAGGGCGGCTATGTCTGGTACGACGTACTCGCCATCACGCCCTCGCGCGACCGCAATCTCGACGAGGTCCGCGACCAAGTCGAGGCGCGCTGGCGCCAGGACCAGATCGCAACCAAGCTGAAGGCCAAGGCGACCGAGATGGTGCAGAAGCTCGAATCGGGCGGCAAGCTCGCGGATGAAGCGGCAGCGATCGGCGCCAAGGTCGAGACCGCGACCGGCTTCAAGCGCGACGATTCGCCCGCCGGCGTCCCCGCCATCGTCGTGTCGGCCGCGTTCCGCACCGCCAAGGACGGCGTCGGACAGACGC
This sequence comes from Bradyrhizobium sp. LMG 9283, assembly GCF_045571415.1. Classification (NCBI taxonomy): domain Bacteria; kingdom Pseudomonadati; phylum Pseudomonadota; class Alphaproteobacteria; order Hyphomicrobiales; family Nitrobacteraceae; genus Bradyrhizobium; species Bradyrhizobium sp. LMG 9283. The sequence goes on along the minus strand of NZ_CP120691.1, from coordinate 4,328,650 downwards.
CCGTGAGCGGCGGCAGCGAGGTGATCGTCTTCCGCGTCACCGAGATCGTCGACCCCACGGTCGACCTTGCCTCGGACGCGGTCAAGAAGCTGAAGGAGAGCCTCGACCGGGCCCAGACCGAGGAGCAGGTCGCTTCCTACGTCAACAAGCTTGAAACCGACATCGGGACCACCATTAATCAGGCCGCCTTCGCGCAGGTGACCGGCGCGAACCAGTGAGTTGAAAGCACGCGATGGACGACCTGAAATCGATCATTGGAAAAGTGGCGACCGGCGCCAGCCTGTCGCGTGACGAAGCCGCTTCCGCCTTCGACGCCATGATGAGTGGCGAGGCCACGCCCTCGCAGATGGGCGGCCTCTTGATGGCGCTGCGGGTACGCGGCGAGACCGTGGACGAGATCACCGGCGCTGTTGCGGCGATGCGCTCCAAGATGCTGACCGTGACGGCGCCGCCCGACGCCGTCGACATTGTCGGCACCGGCGGCGACGGCTCGGGCTCGGTCAACGTCTCGACCTGCGCCGCCTTCATCGTCTCGGGCGCCGGCGTGCCGGTGGCCAAGCACGGCAACCGCGCGCTGTCCTCGCGCTCGGGCGCCGCCGACGTGCTGGCATCGCTCGGGGTGAAGATCGATCTCAAGCCGGAGCAGGTCGGACGCTGCGTGCGCGAATGCGGCATCGGATTCATGTTTGCCCCCGCCCACCATCCCGCCATGAAGAACGTCGGCCCGACCCGGGTCGAGCTCGCGACGCGCACGATCTTCAACCTGCTTGGGCCCCTGTCCAACCCCGCCGGTGTGAAGCGACAGATGGTCGGCGTGTTCTCAAGGCAATGGGTGCAGCCGCTGACGCAGGTGCTCAAGAACCTCGGCTCGGAATCCGCCTGGGTGGTGCACGGTTCCGACGGTCTCGACGAGATCACCCTCACCGGCCCGACCTTCGTCTCCGCGCTCCAAAATGGCGAGATCCGGAATTTCGAGGTGACGCCGGAGGAAGCTGGGCTTTCGCTTTGCGAGGCCGGTGCGCTCAGGGGCGGCGACGCCGACGCCAACGCGATCGCGTTGCAAAGCGTGCTCGACGGCAAGCCGAGCCCCTATCGCGACGTGGCGCTGCTCAACGCCGCCGCCGCGCTGGTCGTGGCCGGCCGCGCCAAGGACCTGAAGGACGCCGTCGCGATCGGCGCCCGCTCCATCGACAGCGGCGCTGCCAACGCGAAGCTGAGGCACCTGGTCACGGTCTCCAACGGCTGAATGCGCATGTCCGACATCCTGACCAAGATCGAGACCTATAAGCGCGAGGAGATCGCGGCGGCGAAGCGGACGCGTCCGCTCTCCGCCGTGGAAGCGCAAGCCAAGGCCGCCTCCGCGCCGCGTGGCTTCCTGCGCGCAATCAAGAGCAAGCGTGCCGATGGCGACTACGCGCTGATCGCCGAGATCAAGAAGGCCTCGCCCTCCAAGGGTCTCATTCGCGCCGATTTCGACCCGCCGGCGCTCGCAAAAGCCTATGAGACGGGCGGCGCAGCCTGCCTTTCGGTGCTGACCGACACGCCGTCGTTCCAGGGCCATCTCGACTTCATGGTGGCGGCGCGCGCGGCAACGTCGCTGCCGGTCCTGCGCAAGGATTTCATGTTCGACACCTTTCAGGTGGTCGAGGCGCGCGCGCACGGCGCCGACTGCATCCTGATCATCATGGCGGCGCTCGATGATGCCGCTGCCAGGGATATCGAAGACGCTGCCATCGCCTATGGCATGGACGTGCTGATCGAGATTCACGACCGGGCCGAACTCGACCGTGCGCTGAAACTGCGTTCGCCGATGATCGGCGTCAACAACCGCAATCTTCGCACGTTCGAGACCACGCTTACGACCAGCGAGGCGCTGGCGCCGCTGATTCCCGGCGACCGGCTGATGGTCGGCGAGAGCGGTATCTTCACGCCCGAAGATCTCGCCCGGCTCGAGCGCGTCGGCATGTCGACCTTCCTGGTCGGTGAAAGCCTGATGCGGCAGGCCGACGTTACCGCGGCGACGCGCGCGCTGCTCGCGCGCAAGACGACGGCGCGCGCGACGGGCACGCGCTGACATGGCGCGCAAGCCAGCCAAGAAGCCAGGTACGACGAAGACGGTCAAATCCAAGGCCGGCCCCGCCCTCACCCATATCGGCGCCTCCGGCGAGGCGCGGATGGTCGACGTCTCGGACAAGCCCGCGACCGAGCGGCTTGCGGTCGCGGAAGGCCGCGTCGTCATGACCAAGGCAACGCTCGACCTGATCGTGTCCGGCAACGCCAAGAAGGGTGACGTGCTCGGCACCGCGCGCATCGCCGGCATCATGGCCGCCAAGCGCACCTCCGAGCTGATCCCGCTCTGCCATCCGCTCGCGCTGTCGAAGGTGACGCTCGACATCGAGCTGGATGCAAAACTGCCGGGCTGCCTCGTTCGCGCCAGCGTGAAGGTCACGGGCCCGACCGGCGTCGAGATGGAGGCCCTCACCGCGGTCTCGGTTGCCTGCCTCACCATCTACGACATGATCAAGGCGGTCGAGCGCGGCGTGCGCATCGAAGCTATCCATCTCGTCGAGAAGCTCGGCGGCAAGTCCGGCCATTACCGCGCCTGAAGCGGCTTACTTAAGCGACTTGCCTCCCGCACCACCGCAGATCGCTTGCATTTGCGCGCGCGTCTTCACCCTGCGTTAACCGCCCTTGCTAACTTTACCTCCACACCGTTCCCGTAAACCAGCGGATGTTTCCGGGCTCAAGAATTGATCCTGGCGTGTGTACGACAGCGATCGAGATCATGACCAGATTCCGCAACCGCCTCCTCGACCAGGCCGTGCTCACGCGCAGCGGGCCGATCCGCTGGCTAGTGGTGGGCGGAATCTTCCTGATCGCCGCGATCGCCGTTGGCGCAACGCTGATGGCACAGAACTTCCGCGAGCGCGCGCTGCACAACTCCGGTCGCGAGCTGGAAAACACGGTGCTGCTGCTCGCTCACCATTTCGACCAGCAATTGCAGGATTTCGCGGTCATCCAGAAGGACTTCGTCGACCACGTCCGCACGACCGGAATCACGACCGGGGAAGACTATCGCAGGCGCCTCTCCGGCGAGGACGTCCACCGAATGCTGCGATCGAAGATCGAGGCGCTGCCCTATATCGGCGGCGTCACCATCATCGATGCCGAAGGCAACGTGATCAATTCGTCGACGGCGTGGCCAGCCCCGAAAGTAAACGTCGCTGATCGCGCCTATTTTCGGACTTTCAAATATGACCCTTCCTCGCCGGACGTCCTGATCGAGCCGCTTCATAGCCGGATCTCGGGCGCATGGACGATCCTAATCGTGCACAAGATCGTCGGGCCAAGCGGCGAGTTCCTCGGTGTCGTCGGGCGCGGAATCGAACCCGCCAACTTCGAAAAATTCTTCGCCTCTGTCGTGCTCGGCGAAGGCGCGACGATCTCGATGTTGCATCGGGACGGCACGCTGCTCGCCCGTTATCCCCATTCCAGCGAGTTGATGGGGCGGAATTTCAAGACCGGCTCGTTCGAGCAGCAGAGGGTGTTCGGGCTCGATCACTTCGCCGGCCGTTTCGTAAGCCCTGTCGACGGGGAGGACCGGCTGATCTCCGCGCGCGCCCTGCCCCATTTCCCGATCCTGATGATGGCCACCACGACGCGCGCGGCGGCCCTCACGGACTGGCGCGAGCAGATCGGCATCCTGATCTCGGTGGCCGCCTCGTCCGCGCTCGCCATCGCAGGCGTGCTGATCGCGATCGTGCGCAAGCTGCTGGAGCAGCACCGCCTTTCGCGCGAACGGCTGACGCTGGAAAAGCAGCGGCTCGACCGCGCCGTCAACAACATGACGCAAGGCCTTTTGCTGTTCGATGCCGAGCATCGGCTCGTGGTCTGCAACAACCGCTACATCGAGATGTATGGATTGTCGGCCGACATCGTAAGGCCCGGCTCCAGCTTCCACGACATCATCGCCCATCGCAAGGCAACCGGCTCGTTCGCGGGCGACGTCGACGCTTACGTCGCGCTCGTGCTGAAGGACATCCATGTCCGTAATTCCATGGTGATCGACACCTCCGATGGCCGCTCGATCCACATCCTCAACGAGCCGCTCGCGGATGGCGGCTGGGTCGCGACCCATGAAGACGTCACGGAGCGCCGCCGCATCGAGGAGCGCATCACCCACCTCGCTCATTACGACGCGCTGACGGACCTGCCCAACCGCGCCATGTTCCACGAACATCTGCGCCATGAGCTGGCTGCGGTCCGCGACGGCGAACAGATCGCGGTGCACTACATCGATATCGACGAATTCAAGGGCGTCAACGACGCGCTCGGCCATCTCGTCGGCGACGAGCTGTTGAAATCGGTCGCGGCGAACCTCCGCCGCTGTGCGGGCCCGGCAGACTTCGTGGCGCGCCTCGGCGGCGACGAATTCGCCATCGTGCAGAGCGCGGTGACGTCGCTGGAGCAGGTCAACGAGTTCGTCGCGCGGGTCTTCGAAGCCATTCGCACGCCGTTCGACTGCATGGGCCATCATCTCACCACCGACGCCAGCATCGGCATTGCGCTGGCGCCGGAACACGGAACAGTGCTGGACCAGATCCTGAAGAACGCAGACATGGCGATGTACGCGGCCAAGTCGGCCGGGCGCCGCACCTGCCGCTTCTTCGAGCCGGCCATGGATGCCAAGGTTCGCGAGCGGCGCCAGCTCGAGAGCGACCTGCGCCGCGCCATCGCCCAAGGAGGGCGCGAAGGCGGGCTAGAGGTCTATTACCAGCCCTGCCTCGGCCTCAAAGACGACCGCATCACCGGCTGCGAGGCGCTGGTGCGCTGGCGCCATCCCGAGCGCGGCATGGTCTCGCCGGCCGAATTCATCCCGATCGCCGAAGACACCGGCCTGATCAACGAGATCGGCGAATGGGTGCTGGCGACCGCGTGCCGGGACGCAGCAGGCTGGCCCGACGACATCCGCCTCGCCGTCAACGTCTCGCCGGTGCAGTTCAAGAGCGGCACACTGGCGCTGAAGATCATGGCCGCGCTCGCGGCATCGAACCTGCCGGCGAGCCGGCTCGAACTCGAGATCACCGAGGCGGTCCTGATCCGCGACGACGATGCCGCGCTCGCGATCTTGCACCAGCTCCGTGCCATCGGCGTGCGCATCGCGCTCGACGATTTCGGCACCGGCTACTCATCCCTGAGCTATCTGCACCGCTTCCCCTTCGACAAGATCAAGATCGACCGCTGTTTCGTCGACGACATCGCCCGCCCCGACGGCTCCGCCAGCATCGTTCAGGCCGTCGTCAATCTGGCGGCCGCCCGCCGCATGACCACCACGGCCGAGGGCGTCGAGACCGAGGAGCAGCGGCGCCTGCTCCGAACGCTTGGCTGTGCCGAGATGCAGGGCTACCTGTTCAGCGCCGCCAAGCCGGCCGACAAGATGCTGGAGCTGTTCGCGCTGCATCGCAGCCGGCTCGCCCGGCGCGAAGGCAGCGAGAGCCGCCGCCGCGAGGCCGGTTAGGTCTTCGAGACAGCGCCCCAGACGGAATTCGCCCGGAAGCGGTGATCCACTCCCGGGCGATCCATATCTGGAGGTCGTCGGATTTAGTTCGGAACCGTAGCCTTCGTCGCGCGCTTGGCGGCAACCGCATTCGCGGTGACGCCGTGAAGGAAGTCATAGGCCGCGTGCAGGGCCTTGTCGTCCTTCTCTTCCGGCGGGACATAGGACTGCGATCCGGTCTGCTCGGTGCCGTCGGCGGCCTGCAGATGCCCGCGCATCTGGGATTCAGCCATTGTGTCCATCCGGCCCTTCAGCTCGGGCGGCACGTCCTGGAGGATCTCGATGTCGGGCGCGATGCCCTGGGCCTGGATCGAGCGGCCCGACGGGGTGTAGTAGCGCGCCGTGGTCAGCGCCAGCGCGCCATTGCCGGCGCCGAGCGGAATGATGGTCTGCACCGAGCCCTTACCGAACGAGCGCGTGCCGATCAGCGTCGCGCGCTTGTGGTCGTGCAGCGCGCCGGACACGATCTCCGAGGCCGAGGCCGAGCCGCCGTTGATCAGCACCACGAGCGGCTTGCCCTTGGTGAGATCGCCGCCATGCGCAGTGAAGCGCTGGGTTTCTTCCGGGCTGCGGCCGCGGGTCGAAACGACCTCGCCGCGCTGGAGGAAGGCGCTCGACACCGACACGGCCTGATCGAGCAGGCCCCCCGGATTGTTGCGCAGATCAAGCACGTAGCCGACGAGCTTCTCCTGGGGGACCTGCTTGGAGATCGACGCGATCGCCTTCTTCAGGCCGTCGGTGGTCTGTTCGTTGAACGAGGTGACGCGGATATAGCCGATGTCGCCGTTCTCGACGTGGAAGCGCACGGGGCGCACATGGATGATCTCGCGCGTGATCGCGACATCGAGCGGCGCGTCGGCGCCCTTGCGCACGATAGTGAGCTTGGTCTTGGTGTCGACCGGGCCCTTCATCTTGTTGACCGCCTGCTCGAGCGTCATGCCCTGCACGGCCTCGCCGTCGATCTTGCTGATGAGGTCGCCGGACATGATGCCGGCCTTCGAGGCCGGCGTGTCGTCGATCGGCGAGACGACCTTGACGAGGCCGTCCTCCATGGTGACCTCGATGCCGAGGCCGCCGAACTCGCCCGAGGTGGTCTCCTGCATCTCGGTCCAGGCCTTGGCGTTCATGTAGCGCGAATGCGGATCGAGCGAGGTCACCATGCCGGTGATCGCCCCCTCGATCAGCTTGGCATTGTCGGGCTTCTCGACATAGCTCGCCTTGACGCGCTCGAACACCGCGCCGAACAGATTGAGCTGGGAATAAGCATCATCCGCGCTCGCCGCCGCCCGTGCCGCCCATACTCCGCCGTGCGGGCTGGCTACCAGAAGGGTCAGACACGCTCCAGTGAGCGCGCCCAGGGGGAATAGCAGGGTTTTCCGCATGGATGAGCTAGCCTTTTGCTTGGCGGTTCTCTTGGGGCTGGGAGACGCCATGCAAATGGCGATCCAGCCCGCTTCTCACAATACCATTCCGGTTTCTTCAAGGCCGGGATGCCGCGCCGAAGAAATCCCTTCGCCTAGGTCTAAACTTTTGGCAACGTTCCGAAACTGTTTCGCGCAAGCGGAAACCCGTCGGGCCGCCCGCGCCTCGCAGCTATGCGATTTTAGGATGGTTTTGGAGGGCCGGACGCGATAGGCGATGGCGACAAGACTTCAAATTCTCGGGAGGACAACAATGAACGAAGCGCCCCGCATCCGGCCGGAACGGAACGTCGAACTCGGCGCCAGCAACGAGCCGTTCCAGAACCTACACGAGTTCATCCGGAAGGCGCGCGCCAACCTCAACCAAAATGCCTGGGACTATATCGTCGGCGCCGCCGAGACCGAGACCACGATGCGGCGCAACCGCATGGCTCTTGACGAGATCGCCTTCCGCCCGCGCGTGCTGCGCGATGTCCGGAAGGTCGATGGTTCCGTCGAGCAGCTCGGCCGCAGGATGCGCCTGCCGGTGGTGCTCGCCCCGGTCGGCGCGCTCGAGATCTTCGATCCGGATGGCGCGGCAAGCGTGGCACGCGCCGCCGGCACCTTCGGCGCGGCGCATATGCTGAGCTCGGTGTCCGAGCCTGGCCTGGAGAAGACTGCCGAGGCTGCCCCCGACGCGCTGCGGCTCTATCAGCTCTATGTGCGCGGCGACGATGCCTTCGTCGCCGATGTCGTCAGCCGGGCCGAACAGAACGCTTATGCCGCCTTCTGCCTGACCGTCGACACCGCTCATTACAGCCGTCGCGAACGTGACATCGCCAAGCGCTATGTGCGCGAGAGCCGCCTGCGCGCCACCGGAGGCGACTACCAGAAGGGCCTGGAGTGGCGGACCGTCAAGATGATCAAGGACAAGTTCAAGATCCCTCTGATCCTGAAGGGCATTGCCACCGCCGAGGACGCGCAGATCGCGCTCGATCACGGTGTCGAATGGATCTACGTCTCCAACCATGGCGGCCGCCAGCTCGACCACGGCCGTGGCGCCATGCATGTGCTGCCGGAGATCGTCGATGCCGTGAAGGGCCGCGCCAAGATCATGGTCGACGGCGGCTTTTGCCGCGGCACCGACATCGTCAAGGCGATCGCGGCGGGCGCGGACCTCGTCGGCATCGGCCGTCTGCAGTGTTGGGCGCTGGCGGCCGCCGGCGGAGCCGGTGTCGCGCGGATGCTGGAGCTGCTGGAGGACGAGGTGCTGCGCTGCCTTGGCCTCCTGGGCGCCACCTCATTCGCCGAGGTCGATAAATCGTGCCTGCATCCGGCGACCGCGACCAACGCGCCTGGCGTGTTCAGCGCGTTCCCGCTGTTCGACCATGAGCCCTATCGCTACTGAGTTGCCGATACTGAGGTGAAAAGGACGCAATGACATCGCTCTCTCCCGGCTGCGCGGATGCGCTCCTGTTCGATCTCGGGCGCGTGGTGCTCGACATCGACTTCTCCAAGGCGATCGCCTGCTGGGCGGGACATGCCGGCTGCCAGCCCGAGGCCATCGTCGCGCGCTATGTGCGTGACGAGGCCTACCAGCTGCACGAGATGGGCAAGATCAGCGACGAGGACTATTTCGCCTCGCTGCGTGCTTCGCTCGGAATCGGCATCTCGGACGCGCAGTTTCTGGAAGGCTGGAATGCGATCTTCGCCGGTGAGATGCCAGACATCGCCGAGCTGCTGCCGCGCGCGGCGAAGCAGATGCCGCTCTATGCCTTCTCCAACACCAATCGGCCGCACGTCGACTATTTCTCGAAGGAATATGCCAGCCTGCTCGGCCATTTCCGCGAGCTGTATTTGTCGTCCAGCATCGGACTGCGCAAACCGGATGCGGAGGCTTTCGATCATGTCGTCGCGGCGATCGGCGTGCCGGCCGAGCGCATTGTATTCTTCGATGACCTCGCCGAGAACATCGAGGGAGCGCGGGCGCGCGGCTTGAAGGCCGTGCATGTCACATCGCCGCGAGATGTCGGGGACACACTCAAGACACTGGGCATCTGAGGCCAGCCGGAGTCGCCGCGAGAAGCCGCTGCGCGGCGGTTCCCGGAGCTAAATTGGCCGAAGATGAGGAACCCCATCACTTTGTGTATTTTTGTACAGAGTTCCCGGAACGGAATACCACCCTCCGGACTCATCAGTCCGTTGGGACTTCTACATCGGACTCATCGACGTGCTGGGCAAAACCTATCTCACCAAGCAAGCCTCTCTCCTGCTTGAATTCGCCAAAACCACCTCGGATTCTGACCTTTCCGCCAAGCTGATCAGCAAGGCTGCCGACCTGAAATCCCAGGCCGATCCACTGCCTGACAAGGATCAAGGTCCCAAAGCTCCCGACGTCACACTGGACGACGGCCCGGACCGACCGAGCGGGAGTTGACCGATGTTGGCCGTGGCACTCGTCCTCCTCGTGCTCGCCATGGCCATCCTCGTGCCGGTCTGTCTCGCCTTCCGGGTCATGCCCCGGCGGACTCGAGTTCCTTAGGCGTCCGAGTGCTCGCGTTCCCGCGCGGGATGCTGGATCGTGAGAATGACGATTTCGCCAGCCTTTTCGTCCAGCCGGTAATAAACCAGATAAGGGTACCGCCGCGTCACCAGTTTGCGTACGCCCTCGATCGTCTGTGGTCGTCCAAGTCGTGGAAAGCGAATGAGATTTTGAAGCGATTCAAGGATCGCAGCGCGCACGCGCAACGCGCCTTGCGGGCTGTGCTCCCTGACATAATCGGCAATGCTAATCAGATCGTGGGCCGCGCGTTCCGTGAATCTGAGCTTCATCGCTCGAAACGGCGGAACGCGGCTTCGACGTCGGCATCAGACGCAAACTGCCGGAGGTTCGCTTGTGCGAGCCCCTCAAGGACCGCCGGAAGATGGCCGGAATCAATCTCCTCGGGCTCCCCTCCGTTGCCGGTCAAAGCCAAAATCGCGCGCGCAATCTCGTCCTGGCTATCCGCAGGAAGCTGCCGCACGGCTTGGAGCGCCTTTTCGAGCAGTTTTGTCATCGACCGAAGATAAGCCGAGCCAGTGCGGAAAGGAAGCGTGACTTCTCGCTGGCTTGAGGAGGTCTTTTGCTTCAGCCCCTCCGCTCGGCTAGAACCTTGCCGACCGAGTCCTTCGATTGCTTCGATTTGTTGCGGGAGTTCGCCGTGGCCCTGATGCCGGTATCCGACGCGCTTGCCGCCGTGCTCGCCGGCACAGAGCCACTGGCCGAGGAGACGGTCGCCCTCGATCAGGCCTACCATCGCGTGCTCGCGCACAACATCGCGGCGCGGCGCACGCAGCCGCCCGAAGCCATGTCGGCGATGGACGGCTATGCCGTGCGCGCCGCCGATGCGGCCACGATCGATTCCAGGCTGACGGTGACCGGTGAGGTCGCAGCGGGCCGTCCGTTCGCGGGAACGGTCGGCGCCGGCGAAGCCGTTCGGATCTTCACCGGCGGCGTCGTTCCCGATGGCGCCGATGCGGTCGTGATCCAGGAGGACACGGTCGCCGACGGCAAGCACATCACGATCAAGGAAGCCGCGATTCCCGGACGGCACATCCGCCCTGCCGGCGTCGACTTCCGCGAGGGCGACGTGCTGCTGCGCAAGGGAACCCGTCTCACCGAGCGCGATCTCGCGCTCGCCGCTGCGATGAACCACCCGCAGCTTGCCGTTTGCCGCCGTCCGAAGGTCGCGATCCTCGCCACCGGCGACGAGCTGGTGATGCCGGGCGCCACGCCCGGATACGGCCAGATCGTCTATTCCAATGGCTACGCCCTGCACGCGCTCGCCCGCAGTGAGGGCGCCGAGACCATCGACCTCGGCGTTGCCGCCGATACGCTGCAGGCCACTTCCGCCGGCATCCGCCGCGCCCGCGAGAGCGGCGCCGACATCCTGATCACGACCGGTGGCGCGTCGGTCGGCGACCACGATCTGGTTCAGCAGGCGCTGAAGGGCGAAGGCATCTCGATGGCGTTCTGGAAGATCGCTATCCGGCCCGGCAAGCCGATGATGCACGGACGGCTCGGCGCCATGCGCGTAATCGGCCTGCCCGGCAATCCGGTGTCATCATACGTATGCGCCTTCCTGTTCATGGTGCCGCTGATTCGCGCCCTGTCAGGCCGCTCGGTGATTCATCATCACCGCGAGCGCGCCGTGCTGGGCCGCGATCTCGGGGCCAACGACCAGCGCGAGGATTATCTGCGTGCGCGCCTGGAGCTGCGCGGCGACGGCACGCTCGTCGCCCTTCCCGTCAGCCATCAGGACTCCTCTCTGCTTGCGAATCTCGCTGCGGCACAGGTACTTCTCGTGCGCGCGCCGTTCGCGCCGAAGGCCGAGGCCGGCACGCCTTGCGAGGTGCTGCGGCTCCCCGCCTGAGCTGCATTGCACACGCATTCCGCGAGTTTTGCCCCGTTCACGGTAAATTAAGCAGTTGCGGAACACATATCGAACATATAGTGTCCGTTCATGATTTGTTTCGAGGATGTAGCGGCTTATCGCTGAATTCATCGTCTCGGAATCGAACGACATCAACCGGGGGACTTTGGTCGAGATGTTGACGCGCAAACAATACGAGCTTCTGCGGTTCATCAGCGAACGTCTGAAGGAAAGCGGCGTGCCGCCGTCCTTCGACGAGATGAAGGATGCGCTCGACCTGCGCTCGAAGTCAGGCATTCATCGCCTGATCACTGCGCTCGAGGAGCGCGGCTTCATCCGCCGCCTGCCCAACCGCGCCCGGGCCATCGAGGTGATCAAGCTGCCCGAACTCCAGGCCGCTGCCGGCAATCGCCGCGGCTTCACGCCGAGCGTCATCGAGGGCAATCTCGGCAAGGTGCGCGCGAGCTCCAGCCCGCCTGTTGACGAGGGCGAGCGTCCCGTCGCGGTGCCGGTGATGGGCCGCATCGCGGCCGGCACGCCGATCGAGGCGCTGCAGACCCGCAGCCACACCATCAGCGTACCGCCCGACATGCTCGGCTCGGGCGAGCACTACGCACTCGAAGTGCGCGGCGATTCGATGGTCGAGGCCGGCATCCTCGATGGCGACATGGCGCTGATCCAGCGCAACGAGAGCGCCGACACCGGCGACATCGTGGTGGCGCTGATCGATGACGAGGAGGCCACGCTCAAGCGCTTCCGCCGTCGCGGCGCCTCGATCGCGCTCGAGCCCGCCAATGCCGCCTACGAGGTCCGCATCCTTCCGCCGAACCGCGTGAAGATTCAGGGCAAGCTGATCGGGCTTTACCGGAAATACTAAGCGGTCCTGCGGTCGTTCGACACCTGTTGGAGCGGAGCATTTCCGCTCCGGCTGGATAGTCTTTCCGGATTATCCAGCCCCCCTCCGGCGCGACATCCTCGAGACGCCGCGCGAAGCGACATCGCTTCGCGGCCTGAGAGCTTGAGGAGACGCCATGCGCCAGATCGTTGCATGGACAATCATTGCGGCGCTGGCCGCAGCATCGGCATCGCAAGCCGTTGCCACACCATCGCATCGCCGTATGCGCAGGCAATCGGCGGCTCGCGAGCATATCCGCAACGCGCGGAATGCAATCGCACAGCCTCCGCAATCGAGCTGGCAATATTCAAGCTGGTCGGCACCCGCGGGGCGCTGACATGGCGTCTTCCGAATGCACAGGCGTCGGCTTTGTTCCTATCGAATCCGGGAAAGATAATGTGATCGTGGCTTGCGGACCCCAGCCGCAGATTTGCCTACAACCGAGCAGAACGTTGTATGCTTCACCCCGATAGAGGCCTGCGCCTCGAAAACAAAAGAGGTGCGGGTTCGCTATCTTCGCATGAGGAGCACCCGATGTGTGACTACAGCCTGCATGCCGTCGCGACGCGCCCTGCCGAAGTCGGCGAGACGATCGTCACGACAACCTTCCGCGGTACCTCGACACGCGGCTTCGCCTCCGAAGCCGATCTCTCGGTCGCGGTCTGCCTGCTGCCGGGAACGGAGCTCGCTTTCGCCGACAACGTCCGTTACGACAACCGCTGGATCTGGACGCGCACCGTCAACTCCCGCGTCGGAAAGTTCGGCAAGATCGACCCGCACATTCCCGATCGCCATCATGACGCGATCGAATTTCCCGACGGCAAATACGTGCTGGTGACACAGCTCGTCGAAGGCCAGCGCGCGACCGTGCTGCAGTTGCCGGTGACCCAGCCGGTTGGCGAGCGCGAGCACAAGCCGCAGATCGTCGCCGAGACGCGGTCCACGATCACGCGCCTGCCGATCGGCTGAGGTCGTCGCCCCCGGCCGGTGGGTCGAGGGCCAGGATTTGAAATGCCATCGCCGGCCGAGGCCGGCGAGATGGTATGGTTTGCGTCCTGCGGAATCCCGTCGGACCGGCACCCCGCGCATCTATCCTCAATCGTCAGCCTGCAAGTCGGCCTCCGATGGCGTTGCGTCCCGGTTGCGAGGCGCGGCCGTTTTCGGCGCAAGGCTGCTATCGAAATCCCCCTCGCCGGCGCCGGCGGGCAGCCAGGGGCGGTTTGCGCCTCTCGCCCTCACCGCCTGCACCGAGAAGCCCTCTCCGTTTTGCATCAGAGCCAGCGCGCCCTGACTGGCAAGACGCGGCCGATCGACCACCATCGCCGCGCAATCGGGCGGCGCGGGCCGCGCCGTCACCACCAACGCGGCACGGCTGCAATCATCAGCCAACGCGTCGATGCGCAGAGAAAGCGCGACCAGCCCTCCGTCCGCAAGCGGCGCCACGCAGCCGGACTCGTCACATGACACACCGCTCGCCAACGAGGCGTTGGCGGCATCGCGCGGATCGGCATCGGCAGCTAACCACTCCCTCAGCAGAAAGCCATCCTTGCTTGCCCGGATCACATGCAAACGCCCATCCCCGCCCCGGACCGCGACGCTCGCGCCATCCCCGGCAATCAGGATATCGGGCTGCCGCACCGACAGCCCCCAGAGGATCGCTGCAAGCAGCATCAGGGCACCGGACCAGCGCAAGGGCGTGCGCAGCAGGCCCATCACGATGATCCCGAGGCTGGCCGCGACCACCGGCGCGATCCCGAACGCCGGAATGCGGCCAACCGCGCCCGGCAGAGCCGCCACCCAGCGCGAGACCGCGACCATCCAGTCAATACCGATCCCCATCAGCCACCAGAACACGCCGTCGAGCCCGAAGGGAGCCGCGAGCAGCCCTAAAAGCCCCGCCGGCATCACCAGCGCCGAGACCACCGGCATCGCGCCGAGATTGGCGAGCACGCCGTATGGCGTCACACGATGGAAGTGGAAGGCAGCATAGGGCGTGGTCGCAAGCCCCGCGATCAACGAGGCCAGGAACAACATCGCGATCTCGCGGCCGCCCCACAGCGCGATGCGCGCGGTCGCCGAATGATCGGGCGATGCAAGCAGGTTCGGCATGCCGATCTGCACCAGCGCCACCAGCCCGAGCGTCGCGGCGAAGGACATCTGAAAGCTCGGATGCACCAGGGCCTCGGGCGCGACCGCGAGCACGATCAGCGCGGCCACCGCCAGCGTCCGGAAAGTAATGGCGCGGCGATCGACCATCACGGCGATCAACACCACCGCAGTCATGAAGAACGATCTTTGCGTCGCAACCTCCGCGCCTGACAGCAGCAGGTAGAACGCAGCCGCGACCAGCGCCGCCGCCGCCGCCCATTTCTTAATGGCGAAGCCGGCCGCCAGTCCCGGGATCAGCGCCAGCAGCGCGCGCACCGCGAAGAAGACGACGCCGGCGACGACCGCCATGTGATAGCCGGAGATCGACAGCACATGTCCGAGCCCCGAGACGAACATGGCATCGTTGACGGGCGTGCTGATCGCGTCGCGCCGTCCCGTGAGCAGCGCGGTCGCAATCGCGCGGTTGTCGCCATCGAGCGTGGCGCGGATGCGCGCGTCGATCGCATCGCGCAGGCCCTGCATGAAAGCGGCGTAACGCAGCCGCAAGCCGCCGGCATCCGGCGGCACTGAAGCCGTGATCGCGCCCATCACGAAACCGGAGGCACCAATGCCCTGGAAGAACATATCGCGCGAGAAATCATAGCTGCCGGGACGCACCGGCGAAATCGGCGGCAACAGCCGCGCCTTCAATTGCACGAAGCTGCCGACTTCAGGCGCCGTGCCCTTGCGCACCGAGAGGCGGACGCGCTCGAGCCTCACGTCGCTGCGCTGCGCCTCCATCGCGCTGACACGCAGCACGAAACGATCGGTGCGCTCGCGGATGTCGCGTGCTTCCACATAGCCCGACAGCGACACCGAATAGAGCGGCTTGGCCAAAACGGTGTGGGCTATGCGCGCCGTCTTCCAGGTCGCCATGGCAAAGCCGGCGGCGACCGCCGCGATCATGATCGCGGGCGCAAACAACCGGCTCCGCCGCAGCAGCACGGCGCCAAGCGCGAGAACGGCCGCCGTCGCGACGACCACCCACAGCACCGGCTCATGATCGGCGGCGAAATAGAGCGCGATGCCGCCGCCGAAGGCAACCGGCACCCACGGCAACAGCCGACCAGGCCCGGCCTCGGCGCGGGCCCATTCGCGCAACGTTTCGACGATTGCCGGCCAGACGCCAAAGCCCGCCGGCGCAAAGCCGCCAGCCGGTGCGGCGCGGCCGACCGGCCACGTCCCGGCAACTCCCTGGGAGCGTACTTGCCGCCCCGGCTCCGCCATTCCCCTGCACCTTACGATACGCGACGGGTGCCGAGGCTACCGGAACGTGCGGCTGCGCGAATAGCGGTACGGATCAGGAACGAACGCGGCGAGACCCTACTTTTCCCCTTCCAAGGTCACGGCGACCGCCGCCTTGGCATCTCTTCTGGATTCCTCGCAACGTCCGAGACGTCTCTGACCAGAAGTCGCGAAGTATCGAGCCCTTCGATCTCGTTGGCAAAGCGTCCTGCGACAGATCGATTGAGCCGAAAGTCTCATAAGTTGCCGGCCCGAGGTGGGATTACACTACGGTTCCCCGCCTCCCCGACAGGACGGGCAAGGCAGTGGTGGCTCGCGGTTCTAAGGCCGCCGGAGCTCTTCTCAGGTGGCGCGAAAGCGCACCTGAAGTCAGACGTTGCCGACGCAACTCTTTGAATTGGCGCCTGCGACGCCGCGCATCGCGCTCTCCGCGAGAAGATCGATCGCTGAAACAGGCGAGGAGACGTCTTGAAACCATAGGAGTCGCACATGCAGGTACCGAGCGATTTTCGCCGCGTGATCATCGCTGCATCGGTGGGAAACATCATCGAATGGTATGATTTCTACATCTTTGGCAGCCTGGCCGCAGTTCTATCGGTCAAGTTCTTTGAGCAATCCCACCCGGTTGCCGCCCTCCTCAGCACGATCGCGCTCTTCACGGCAGGATTTCTCATCCGTCCGCTGGGCGCCTTCCTGTTCGGATGGATGGGTGACCGGGTCGGCCGCAAATACACCTTTCTCATTACGCTCAGCGGAATGGGACTCGGCACAGGGGCGATCGGGTTGATCCCGACCTACCAGTCGATTGGTCTGACGGCCGCGTTCATTCTCTTTGGCCTGCGCATGATCCAGGGTTTGTGCCTGGGCGGCGAATATGGTGGCGCCATCACCTACGTCGCCGAACATGTGCCGGACGATCGACGCGGCTATTATACCGGCTGGCTGCAGACCTCGCCCACTCTCGGAATCGTGGTGTCGCTGGCCGTCATCATCCTCACGCGGACATATGCCGGCAACCAGGCCTTCGACGAATGGGCTTGGCGCGTTCCGTTCCTGCTGTCCTTCCTGCTGGTGGCGATCGCGATCTATATCCGGCTCCAGCTCCAGGAAACGCCAATCTTCCAGGAGATCAGGGCCCGCGGCCAGATGACGAGGAACCCTTGGAAGGAGGCTTTCCTCAGCTCCAACATCAAATACATCGGGATCGCGATTGTGGTCCTGATCGGACAGGGCGTGGTCTGGTACAGTGGTCAGTTCTGGGCGCTGTACTTCCTGCAGCAGGTCTCCAAGGTGGACCCGCTGACCTCCGCCTACATCGTGGGCGCCGCACTGCTCATTGCCACACCGAGCCTGATCTTCTTTGGCTGGCTGTCGGATCTGATCGGCCGCAAGCCGGTGATCCTCGGCGGCATGCTGCTCGCCGCGATCACGTACTATCCGCTCTATCTGTGGCTGGGGACTGTCACGCAGCCCGGAAACATCAACTATCCGGCCGCGATCTTTATCATCTTCATCCTCGTTTGCTATGTCGGGATGGTGTACGGGCCGGTCGGCGCGTTTCTGGCGGAATTCTTTCCCGCCAGGATCAGGTATACGTCGGTCTCGGTGCCGTACCACATCGGCAATGGCTGGGGTGGCGGATTGGTGCCGTTCATCACGTCGGCGGCATTCGCCGCGACCGGCAGCATCGGCTATGCGCTGATTTATCCGATCGCGGTCCCCGCGGTGTGCTTCGTGCTTGCCGTCTTCCTGATGCCGGAGACGCGCAAGATCAGCATCTGGCAGCCGATCGAGCCGAGAGCCGCGTCGTGATGGGTTGATCCCGGTGCAGGACCGCGGGGACCCTGCACCGAAGTTCGTATCGAGGCGCAGTGACGATCGTTCCCATCGGCACCGCGCCCGAGCAAGCCGATCTCAAAATCCCGGCCGCCAACAAATGGCGGTCGGCAAGCGCCCAACTAGCACCTGTTCTCACCCGGCCAGGCGATGCCAGCGATCGTGCCACCAGGTGCTGAAGTCGCGATCGGTTATCAGCTCCCAGACAGCGAGCAGGATCACCAGTGTGCCGGACAGCACACTGCTCACCGTGGCCGATACTGGCTCATAACCAAAGGTCCAAGGTGCCAGTAGCAGAGCGAGGCCCAGCAGTATTTCTCCCCATTCTTCCAGATAGGACGGGATGACAAATGCCTCGATGGCAAACAGCATGACGCCGAGCCCGAGCGCGATGGAGACCCAGACAGCCGCCCCGGACAAGCCCAGGATAAAGGACGAAAAGACCAGCCACAGGCCCACCAGGAGGCTGGCAGCGTCTTGCCAATGTTGGATGCGCATGATGCTCACCTCCCCTCTCCCGGTTAGATGGTGGCGCAGCTGAGAAAATGCATCCCTCCGACCTGCGCTTTGTTGCCGCGACTGAAGCCGCATCCAATCCTCGCGGCCCATGCCCCGGAAGAGCCCTTGCGAGTGCCTGCACCAGGATGCAGACTGGCCGCGCTTGACAGGTGTCGACGTCTATCGCCCCGGCCGCACCTCGCTCACGTTGCGCCCGGGACAAAAGGGAGGTGACGCCATGCGAGAAATCGAAATTCACGACTATGCGCGGCAGTTGCTGGAAGCACATGGCCCGAAGGCCATTGCGGAAGCAGCCCAGAACGCCATCGATCTCGAATCGAAGGGCGAGCTCGAGCTCGCCAAAACCTGGCGGCATATCGAAGACGCCATGAAGCTGATGCGCGGGCCTCACCAAAGCTGAAGCAGCCGGCGTGTGTAGCCGCCTGACCGTCAATGCCGCCAAGCCGGATCGAAGCTGAAGGGGCGGCAACAGAGTATGGACCACAATCCGTCGCAAGCCGTTCGGCTGCGGCTGAACGGCAACGCGACCCGCAAGACACGCATCTCCACGATGCTGGGAGCGAGCCATGTTTCCAAAATGTGCGACGGCCGAAGATCTCGTGAAGGCGATCAAGGACGAGAAGGTCCAGATGATCGATCTGCGGTTCACTGATCTGCCGGGGGTATGGCAACATTTTTCCGTTCCCCCGAGCGCGGTGAGCGTCGATGCGCTCGAAGAGGGCATCGGGTTCGACGGCTCATCGATCCGCGGCTTCCAGGAGATTCAGGAGAGCGACATGCTGGTCGTCGCCGATTCGACGACGGCCTTCGTCGACCCCTATAGTCCGGCAAAGACGCTGGTCCTCATCTGCAACATCCGCGACCCCGTGACCGGCCAATCCTATAGCCGCGATCCACGCTACGTCGCCCAGAAGGCGGAAACCTATCTCAAAGGCACTGGTCGCGCCGATACAAGTTACTTCGGCCCGGAAGCGGAGTTCTTTGTCTTCGACGACGTGCGCTACGGTCAGGGCATCAATTACGCCATGCACGAGATCGATTCCGGCGAAGGCAGCTGGAACACCGGCGCGGAGGAAGCGCCGAATCTCGGGCACAAGCCGCGCCCCAAGGAGGGATATTTTCCCGTTCCTCCGACCGACAGCATGCAGGCGCTACGCACCGAAATGGTGCTGACCATGGAAGAGCTGGGAATCCAGATCGAAGCTCATCACCACGAGGTCGCAACCGGCGGCCAAAACGAAATCGACATGCGCTTCACAACCCTCACCCGCATGGCCGACAATTTGATGATCTACAAATACGTAGTGAAGAACACCGCGCATGAGCACGGCAAGACCGCGACCTTCATGCCGAAACCGCTGTTCGAGGACAACGCTTCGGGCATGCATGTGCACCAGTCGCTGTGGAAGGGCGAGACCAACCTGTTCTACGACCAGGGTGACTATGCCGAATTGAGCCAGCTCGGCCGCTACTACATCGGCGGCCTCCTGACCCACGCCTGGGCGTTGTGCGGGCTTTGCGCCCCGACGACCAACTCGTATCGGCGCCTGGTGCCGGGCTATGAGGCTCCCATCAACTTGGTCTACTCCCAACGCAATCGTTCGGCCTGCTGCCGAATTCCAATGTACTCGCCGAATCCACGCGCAAAGCGCGTCGAGTTTCGTTCGCCCGACCCCTCCTGCAATCCCTATTTGGCTTTTGCCGCAATGCTGATGGCGGGCCTCGACGGTATCGACAACCGTATCGACCCCGGCAGCCCCATCGACAAGAACCTTTACGACCTGCCACCGGCCGAAGCCAAGCAAGTGAAATCGACACCGGGATCGCTGGATCAGGCGCTCGACGCACTCCAGCGCGACCACGCATTCCTGCTGCGCGGCGACGTCTTCACGGCCGACCTGATCGAGACCTGGCTCGACTACAAGCGAAAAAAGGAGGTCGATGCGATCCGGCTGCGACCGCATCCTTACGAGTTCCATCTGTATTACGATATCTAGGGCGTTCTTTCGCCTACCTCTCATACCAACCGACGAGGGTCGCTTCCGCGATCACGTGCTTGCGCGCTTCTCGCTCGACGTCGCCGCAGGATGCATCGGCCTTTGCCGGCAGGCCCTCCGTCGAGAGGGCAAGCAGTCGGAAATGATAATGATGAGGCCCATGGCCATGCGGTGGACACGGGCCACCATAACCCGCCTTCCGAAAGTCGTTGACGGCTTGCTTCATTCCGGCGTTCTGCGCGGCGTTGGTCGCAAATTCCGTGACCTCCGGCGGAATGTTGTACACTGCCCAATGATGCCATTTGCCGGCGGGCGCATCGGGATCGTCGCAGAGCAGGACAAGACTCCGCGCCCCCTCCGGCGCGTCGCTCCATTGCAGAGGTGGCGAAAGATTTTCGCCATCACAGGTAAACCGTCGCGGAATTGCGGCACCATCGGCGAAGGCGCTTGAAACGAGTTTCATGGCTCTCTCCTCGATCCGATAGATGTATTTTAGCTCGATCCTGCCCGGTGCGAAATCCATCGCCGCGCCCTAAGATGAGGAGAGATGCATTTGGAACTGTTGCAGCAGAATTGTCGTCATGCGACCGCTTTTCCATCCTAGCCTGGTCAACGGTCGCTACGGCGATCCTACGGTCTATGTCGAAACGGTGTTCGAGAAGCGAAGTCTGCTGTTCGACATTGGAGAGATTGCTTCACTGGCGCCACGGAAGATCCGACGCGTCGACCAGGTCTTTGTCTCGCATGCGCATATCGATCATTTCGTTGGCTTCGACCATCTGCTGCGTTTGCTCGTCGGGCACGAGAAATCGGTACAGCTGTTCGGTCCGCCCGGCTTAGCCGAGCACGTCTTTCACAAGCTTCAGGCCTATCGCTGGAACCTGGTCGAAAACTATCCCTGCGATCTTGTTTTCAACGTCAGCGAACTTGGAGCGGAAAATTCCATCTCCACCACCCGGTTCCGGCTGAGGAAAGGCTTCGCAGCAGAGCCATCCGCCTCTGGCAAGACCATTGCGGGCTTACTCTGCGATGAACCGACCCATCGCGTGTCAGCCGCGATCCTTGAGCATGGCACGCCCTGCCTCGCCTTCGCGCTGCAAGAGGCGGCCCATGTCAACGTATGGAAGAACAGGCTGTCGGAGCGTGGACTACCCGTCGGTCCTTGGTTGCTGTCGCTAAAGAAGGCCGTCGTCGAGCGTCGCGCGGACGATCATTTGATCCGCATCGAAGAAGCGACCAAGTCGGATCGACTCGTGCCACTCTCAAGCCTGCGCGATCTCGTGACGGTCACTGCCGGCCAGAAAATCGCCTATGTGACCGATGTTGCCGACACGCCGGCCAATCGCGCCGCCATCGTGGCGCTGATTCAGAATGCAGACATCCTCTTCATCGAGGCGGCGTTTGCGGACGCGGACGCCGCAATAGCGAAGGAGCGGGCTCATCTTACCACCACGGCTGCCGGAGAAGTCGCACGGGAAGCCAATGTCCGCCGCGTCGAGCCTTTTCACTTCTCTCCGCGGTATGCGGGAGAGCAGGAGCGGATGCTGGCCGAGGTGATGGCGGCGTTCGAGGCGTCTCCCTGAGACACGGAGAGGTTACGCCCGATGTTGACCCAGATCTATGAAATCTCTACCCCCGAAGAGGCGTCCGCACTTTCAGCCATTGGCGTCGACCATATCGGCGTGCTCGTCGGAGACGGCCAATTTCCACGCGAACTGCCGATCTCAACGGCTTCCAAGATCGGCGCGGCAATAGTACCGCCATCGAAATTCTCGGCACTGTTTCTGAGCTGCGATCTCTCCTTGATTGCGACGTGGGCGCGCGAGCTCAACCCCGCGATCGTCCATTTGGGAGCCAGCGCCGAATTGCTTTCCCCGCAAGATGTTGCTTCGCTCAAGCGCATGTTGCCCGGGATCGTCGTGATGAGAAGCATACCGGTGTTCTCCGAGGAAAGCGTCGCAATTGCCGAGAGCTACGTTGGCATCGCAGACTTTCTGCTGCTCGACAGCTATCGGTGCACGGACAAGCAGATCGGCGCGCTCGGCGTGACGCATGATTGGAATATCAGTCGCCGCATCGTGGACGTCGTCCGTGTTCCGATCGTCCTCGCAGGCGGCCTCGGACCGGACAATGTCGCAGGAGCGATCCGAACTGTCCGTCCGGCTGGTGTCGACTCCAAGACGAAGACGGACCAGGACGGTTCGCATGCGAAGGACCTGGAGCGAGTCCGCCGGTTCCACCAAGCGGCTCAGGCAGCGGCTGACAATCACTTTCCGTCGGCCTAACATGAATCGTGTAGCTCTCTCCTGGAGCGCGGCCATGGAACTTACCGTCGTACCCATCGTAAAGCCGGACGCGGCCAACTTCATCTTCGGTCAGTCGCATTTCATCAAGACCGTGGAAGATCTCCACGAGGCGCTCGTTGGCACGGTTCCGGGCATCCGCTTCGGGCTGGCCTTCTGCGAGGCCTCCGGCAAGCGGCTGGTGCGCTGGTCGGGCAATGACGAAGCGGCCCTCACCCACGCCCGCAACAACGCGTTGGCCATCGGCGCCGGCCACACTTTTCTGATCTTCCTGGGCGACGGCTTCTTTCCGGTCAACGTCCTAGCTGCCGTGCGCTCGGTGCCGGAGGTCTGCCGCATCTACTGCGCGACGGCCAACGCCACACAGGTGATCGTCGCACAAACGGAGCTCGGCCGTGGCGTGCTCGGCGTAGTGGATGGCGCCTCACCGCTGGGTATCGAGACCGACGCCGACATTGCGTGGCGGAAGGACCTCCTGAGAAAGATCGGCTACAAGCTGTAGCGACCGGATGAAGCGGTTGCGATGAAGTGCGCCTCCGGCGCTAAATCAGCGCAGCCCTGGACGACACGTGGTGGCTCGCGATCTTCCAGTCGCCGTCTTCGCGCACGATCACCCAGGTGAGTTTGACCGAGAGGGGCGCGGCTTCTTCGTCGAGGTCGAATGATGCGATCGCAGCCATGTTAATCACATCGGGCACGACCTGAGCCGCAGCCACATCGGAGAAGCCGACGCTCGGCTGGCGCCATCGCGGCAGGCCATTGAAATAGTCCGCCACCCCGTCCCTGCCCCGATAGAGTTTCGGGTTGGAGCCGAAGAAGAACGCGTTCCTCGCATACAGCAACGACAGAGCCGTTGCATCGAGCTTTGCGAAGCCGGCACACCATTTCGCGATGATGGCCAAAACGATGGCGTCGGCGTCGCTGCTCATGTCAGCCCTCAACCTTTCGCGACTTCCTTCGCGAACGTGTCGCGCAGGCCGATGGTGCGCGAGAACACCGGCTTGCCGGGAGTCGAGTCCTTGTCGCGCACGAAATAGCCCTGGCGCTCGAACTGCATCGGCTCGATCGAATTGCTCTCCGCAACCGACGCCTCGACACGGGCATCAGCCAGGATCTCCAGCGACTGCGGGTTGAGATCCGCCGCGAAATTCGAAGCGTCCGGGCTCGGATTGGAGAACAGCTGGTTGTAGATGCGGATCTCCGCCGGCTTCGACGTCGCCGCCGGCAGCCAGTGCATGGTCGCCTTGACCTTGCGTCCGTCGGGCGCGTTGCCGCCCTTGGTCGCGGGATCGTAGGTGCAGCGCAGCTCCACCACCTCGCCTGCGTCGTTCTTGATCACGCCGGTGCACTTGATGAAGTAAGCGTAGCGCAGCCGCACCTCGTTGCCGGGCGACAGACGGAAGAACTTCTTCGGCGGGTTCTCCATGAAGTCGTCCTGCTCGATATAGAGCTCGCGGCCGAACGTGATCTTCCGCGTCCCCGCCGACGGATAGTCGGGATGGTTGATCGCCTCGAGCTCCTCGGTCTGCCCTTCCGGATAGTTCTCGATCACGACCTTCAGCGGCTTCAAGACCGCCATGCGGCGCTCCGCCGTGCGGTTCAGCTCCTCGCGGATGCAGAACTCCAGCATGCCGACGTCGACCACGCTGTTGGCCTTGGCGACGCCGATACGCTTGACGAATTCACGCAGCGCTGCCGGCGGTACGCCGCGGCGGCGCATGCCAGCCATAGTCGGCATGCGCGGATCGTCCCAACCGGCGACGTGGCCGTCGCGGACGAGCTGGGTCAGCACGCGCTTGGACAGCAGCGTGTAGGTCAGGTTCAGCCGCGCGAACTCGTACTGGTGCGGCTCCGAAGGTACCGGCAGCTTCTCGATGAACCAGTCGTAGAGCGGCCGGTGGTCCTCGAACTCCAGCGTGCAGATCGAGTGCGTGATACCCTCGATCGCATCCGACTGGCCGTGGGCATAGTCGTAGCTCGGATAGATGCACCAGGCGTTGCCTGTGCGCGGATGGTGCGCATGCAGGATGCGGTACAGCACGGGATCGCGCAGATTGATGTTGGGCGAGGTCATGTCGATCTTGGCCCGCAGCACCCGCGCCCCGTTCGGGAATTCACCGGCTTTCATGCGACGGAAAAGATCGAGATTCTCCTCCACCGTGCGGTCGCGGAAGGGCGAGTTCTTGCCGGGCTCGGTCAGCGTGCCGCGTGAGAGGCGGATCTCCTCCTGGGTCTGGTCGTCGACATAGGCGAGCCCGTCGCGGATCAACTGCTCGGCCCATTCGTACAGGCGATCGAAATAGTCCGAGGCGAAGAACAGATTCTTGCCCCAGTCGAAGCCGAGCCAGCGCACGTCGGCCTGGATGGAATCGATATATTCCTGCTCTTCCTTGACCGGGTTGGTATCATCGAAGCGCAAGTGGCAGCGGCCAGGAAACTCCTGGGCGATGCCGAAGTTGAGTGCGATCGACTTGGCGTGGCCGATATGCAAGTAGCCGTTCGGCTCCGGCGGGAACCGTGTCACGATCTCCTTGTACTTGCCCTGATCGAGGTCGGCCTGGATGATGTCACGAATGAAATCGCGCCCAACCTCAGCTGCCACCGGTTCTGTCATTACGAAAATCCTGTAGGGAAATCAGCGGTCCTTCTGCCAAATTCGCGTGGCCGCGCCAAGAGCTTAAGCAAAGCCTGCCAGGTCCGCCGTCGGGCTTTAGTTATGTCGCGTTCCTGCTATACACACCGCTTCCCATGCATAGGCCCTGCCAAGAATGACCGATTCCGTCGTCACCCGCTTTGCCCCCTCGCCGACCGGCTTCCTCCACATCGGGGGCGCCCGCACGGCGCTGTTCAACTGGCTCTACGCCAAAAAATATGGCGGCAAGATGCTGCTCCGGATCGAGGACACCGACCGCGAGCGTTCCACGGAAGCCGCGATCGGTGCCATCCTCGACGGCTTGAAGTGGCTCGATCTTGGCTGGGACGGTGAGGTCATCTACCAGTTCAGCCGCGCCGCTCGTCACCGCGAGGTCGCCGAGCAGTTGCTCGCCGACGGCAAGGCTTACCGCTGCTACGCCACGGCGGAGGAGCTCGCCGCGATGCGCGAGAAGGCGCGCGCGGAGGGGCGCACCCGCCTCTATGATGGCATGTGGCGCGACCGCGATCCCGCGACAGCGCCAAGCGACGTGAAGCCCACCATCCGCCTGCGCGCGCCGCAGACCGGCGAGACCGTGATCGAGGACCAGGTCCAGGGCCGCGTGGTCTGGCAGAACGAGAACCTCGACGACCTCGTGCTTTTGCGCGGCGATGGCAATCCGACCTACATGCTCGCGGTGGTCGTCGACGACCACGACATGGGCGTCACCCATGTGATCCGCGGCGACGACCATCTGATCAACGCCGCGCGCCAGAAGCAAATCTACGATGCGATGGGCTGGGCGCTGCCGAGTATGTCCCACATTCCGCTGATCCACGGCCCGGACGGCTCGAAACTGTCGAAGCGGCACGGCGCGCTCGGCGTCGATGCCTACCGCGCCATGGGGTACCTGCCGGCTGCGCTGCGCAACTACCTGGTCCGACTCGGCTGGAGCCATGGCGACCAGGAGATCTTCTCGACTGAGGAGATGATCGCGGCGTTCGATCTCGCCGGCGTCGGCCGCGCCGCCGCCCGCTTCGATTTCGCCAAGCTGGAAAACCTCAACGGCCACTACATCCGCCACGCCGACGATCAATCGCTCGTGAAGATGTTCGAGGACGTGCTCGACCATGTGCCCGGACGGAGCGAGCTTAAGGCCAAGTTAAACGACACCACGCGTTCGCAGCTCCTCAAGGCCATGCCGGCCCTGAAGGAGCGCGCCAAGACGCTGATCGAACTGATCGATGGCGCCCATTTCATCTTTGCCGACCGGCCGCTGGCGCTCGATCCCAAGGCACAAGCATTGCTGACGCCCGAAAACTGCAAGCTGATCGGCCAGCTTCATTCCGCGCTGGAGAAAGTCGAGACGTGGAGCGGTACGGCAACTGAAGCCGCGCTGCGCGCCTTTGCCGAGGAAAACAGTCTCAAGCTCGGCGCGGTCGCCCAGCCGCTCAGGGCGGCACTCACCGGACGGACGACATCGCCTGGTATATTTGAGGTTTTGGACGTCCTGGGGCGCCAGGAGAGCCTCGCCCGGCTTAAGGATCAGTCTACGACGTAAGTCGACCATGCGTGCGGCGATCTTGCAGCGCACATAGCAATAATATACCCATCTCCCCCGTACATTCTGGAACATCCGGCCTGCCCCCATGGTCTCCCTGGGGGCCCTCCGGCTCCGGCCCGTTTCACCACACATCGGGGACCTCTGATGGACGCAAAACCAAGCTCAAAGACCGCGACGCTGACGGTCGGAAACAAGAATTACGATCTCCCGATCCTCAGCGGCAGCGTCGGGCCTGACGTCATCGATATCGGCAAGCTCTACGGCCAGTCCGGCCTGTTCACCTACGATCCGGGCTTCACCTCGACCGCGAGCTGCCAGTCCAAGATCACCTATATCGACGGTGATGCGGGCGTGCTGGAATACCGCGGCTACCCGATCGAGCAGCTCGCCGAGCACGGCGACTTCCTCGAGACCTGCTATCTCCTGCTCTACGGGAACCTGCCGACCGCCGCGCAGAAGAAGGATTTCGACTATCGCGTGACCCATCACACGATGGTGCACGAGCAGATGGCCCGCTTCTTCCAGGGCTTCCGCCGCGATGCCCATCCGATGGCGATCATGGTGGCGGCCGTCGGCGCGCTGGCCGCGTTCTATCACGACAGCACCGATATCAACGATCCCAAGCAGCGCATGGTCGCCTCCATGCGCATGATCGCCAAGATCCCGACGCTGGCCGCGATGGCCTACAAGTACACCGTCGGCCAGCCCTTCATCTATCCGAAGAACTCGCTGCGCTTTGCCGAGAACTTCCTGAACATGTGCTTCGCAGTGCCCTGCGAGGACTACAAGGTCAGCCCGGTTCTCGCCGACGCGCTGGAGAAGATCTTCATCCTGCACGCCGACCACGAGCAGAACGCCTCGACCTCGACGGTGCGCATCGCCGGCTCCTCCGGCGCCAACCCGTTCGCCTGCATCGCGGCGGGCATCGCCTGCCTGTGGGGTCCGGCGCATGGCGGCGCCAACGAAGCCGCGCTCAACATGCTCTACGACATCGGCACCGTCGACAAGATCCCCGAGTTCATCGCCAAGGTGAAGGACAAGAACTCGGAAGTCCGCCTGATGGGCTTCGGTCACCGCGTCTACAAGAACTACGATCCGCGCGCCAAGATCATGCAGAAGATGTGTCATGCCGTGCTCAAGGAGACCGGCCATGGCGACGATCCGATGCTGAAGGTGGCAATGGAGCTGGAGAAGATCGCGCTCAGCGACCAGTACTTCATCGACCGCAAGCTCTATCCGAACGTCGACTTCTATTCGGGCATCACGCTGAAAGCGATGGGCTTCCCGGTCTCGATGTTCACCGTGCTATTCGCGGTCGCCCGCACCGTCGGCTGGATCAGCCAGTGGAGCGAGATGATCGAGGATCCCCACCAGAAGATCGGCCGTCCGCGCCAGCTCTACACCGGTGTCACCAAGCGCGACTACGTTCCGATCGACAAGCGGTAACAATCGGCCATAACGGGCTTCGAAACGGCGTCATCGAAAGATGGCGCCGTTTTTGCTTGTGCAAGCACCTGTAGGGTGGGCAAAGCGCAGCGTGCCCACCAACTTCGTTCGGCAAGCGCGGAATCATATGGTGGGCACGCTTTGCTTTGCCCCACCCTACGAGACTGACATCGTCATGGCAGCAGCGGCGAACGGCCGAATTTGCTGCCGCGCACAACAACAAGTCGGATCATCGCGCCGGCCACCGCTTGACAGGCGAAACGCTTCGCGCGCAAATTCTTACACTAAGTAAGAATGACGACAGGGATGGAAATGCCGGAGCAGCCGAGAAGTCGGCGGCAGACGCGCGCTGCCATTTTGACTCATCTGCTTCAGTCGGGCGGCTCGTTTCGTCCGCCTCTGGCCAAGGCCGTGCGCCTGTCGGAAGCGAGCCTGTCGCGCATCCTGTTCGACCTGAAGGCCGAAGGCCTGATCGAGGAAGTGCGGCGCCCAGCCCCTTATGTCGGCGGCCCGACGGGGCTCGTGTCACTCGACGGCTCGGTGGCGCTCGCAGCCATCGAGCTGAGCGCTCAATGGCTCAGCGTCGGCGTCGGCGGCCTCCCGGGCGAACTGCACTATACGGAGCGTCTGCCATTGCCGAAGGCACCCACGGTCGAAACGGTCGGCCGCGTGTTCGGCGAGGCGATGACATTGCTGCGCGATTGGACACGCCGCCGCCACATCACGCTCTCACAAATCGGCGTCTCCATTCCGGGCCTCGGCCGGCTGACCGTATCCGGCAACCCGATCATCCCCTGCGATGTCGGATGCCTCAGTGGCATGATCGGCGAGATGTTTGCCGGGGTGCCGCTGGAATTCACCAATTCGGTGGTGGCGCACGCCACGTTTCACCGCTGCCGCACGCAAAACTATCCGTTCTGCGACACGCATCTGTTCGTCCTCGTCAGCCATGGCGTAGCCGGCGCCTGGATGGATGATCCGGCCGAGGCCGATGCCCTGCAACCGATCGAACTCGGCCACATGGTGTTCGGGCCTGAGGGACCGCGCTGCCGCTGCGGCCATCACGGCTGCGTGGAGGCCTATACCTCGCTTCCCGCTCTGGCCGAGCTCCTCGGCGTTTCCGACGCCAAATTGCTCCAGCTCGGCAACGAATGGGTGCACACGATCCCGCTCTCGGCGCGCGTGCGCCAGGAGTTGCGGCGGCGCTTGTTCCGGCTCGGCCTTGCGATCGGCAACACCCTGAACGTGAAGCCATGCGGCGGCGTCGCGATCAGCGGCTGGCCGTCACTTCTTTCTGAAGAGGATCGGAAGGCGGTGGTCGATGGGATCGACGCCTGCCTGCTGGGCGGACGCAAACTAGCGCAACTATCCCTCGCCTTCGTGCCGCCCTCGACCGGCAACGATCCGCAGGCCGCACTGGCTTTCGCCGCCTTTTGTCTGGCCAGCCGTGGCGGGATGCCGGCGGCATCGACGGAGGCGGCCTGACATGCGCTGAACCTGCACGTCCCACATGCGCCGAGACTTCACACCGGGAGGAACCTGCCATGCCGATCACAACAACAAGGCGTCGTCTGCTCGTTGGATCCGTCGCCACACTCGCACTGCCGGCATTTGCCCGCGCGCAAGGCGCGGTCAAGCCGCGCCTGACCGCGATCTCGCAATGGTCCTCGGGCAGCGACGGAGCGGCGATCACGGCGCTGGGCAAGAAATTCGAGGAGAAAGGCGGCGTTTGGCAGCACTCGCCCGTCCCCGGATTCACCACCGAGATGATGAACAAGCTGCGCGCGCAGATCATGGCCGGCGATCCGCCGGCCTGCTCGCAGCTCAAAGGTCCCGAGATTGCGGCCTGGTCGAAGATCGCCCCGACCGTCGATCTCGACAGCGTCGTCGCTGCCGCCGGTTACGAAAAGGTCGTCGCTCCAGACCTTGCGAAGTTGCACAAGCCGGCAGGCAAATGGATCGCCCTGCCCTTGCAGATCTACAGCACCAACATGCTGTTCCTGTCCAAACGCGCGATGGACAAGGCCAAGGCCGACAAGATCCCCGTCACCTGGGCAGACTTCAATGACCTCGCCGAAAAGATGAAAGCGGGCGGTGTCCCCTATCCCGTCGCCAACGGTGGGACCCGCCCGGACGACGGTCAAAAGTTCGAGGCCGCTCTGGCGGGCATCAGTCCCACCGCATACCGCGCCGCCATCATGAATCTCGACAAGAAGGCCCTTGAGGGTCCCGAGATCAAGGCCGCGTTCGCGCAGGTGCGCAAGATCGCCGACTGGATGGACCCGAATGTCGGCGCCCAACATTTTTCGACCAACCTGAAGCGCTTCGTCGACGGCGACATGGGCATGATGATCATGGGCGGCTGGGCGCAGGGCGTGTTGCGCAATGCCGGCTTCAAATTCGAGGACTTCATGATTGCGCCGGGCCCCAGCGACAACAGCAAGCCGGTGTTTCTGTTGAATGCCGATGCCTTCATCTTCTGGCAGCGCAAGGAGCCCGATCTGCAAGCCGGCCAGATGCTGATGGCGCAACTCGTCATGGATCCGGCGATCCAGACGATGTATTCGCAGATCACGGGATCGATCCCCGTGCGCACCGATGTCGATCTCTCGGGCGAAGGCTGGTCGGATGGTCAACGGCGGACGGCAGCAGCCCTGAAGGACGCGATCGCCAGCAATCAGGCGGTCCTGAGCCTTGCGCATAACATGGCGCAGGAAAACGGAATGACCGCGGCGATGATCGACGTGATCACGGAGTACGTGAAGAACAAGACGATCAAGCCCGAGCAAGCGGTCACCCGCCTCGCCGACGCCGTCGAGGGCGCACGTTGACCAATGCCGTCCTGACAAGACCGGGCCGGCCGGCGGCTTCTGACTTGCTGCGCCGGCTGCCCGAATATCTGATGATCTGGGTGCCGCTGCTGCTGTCCGCCGCGCACCTCGTGTCGTTCGCGCTGTGGACGATCTGGATATCGTTCACACCATCCACTCTGGTCCCGGTCTCAGGCTGGGTGGGCTTGCGCAACTACACGGCGGTCGCGGCATCGCGGAACTGGCAGATCGCCTTCGACAATCTGCTGCTGTTTGGCAGCGCTTTCGTGCTGCTGAGCGCAGCGACCGGCCTCATCCTTGCGATCCTGCTCGATCAGCGCATTCGCGGCGAGAACCTGCTGCGATCCATCTTCCTGTATCCCCTTGCCGTGTCGTTCGTGGTCACGGGCACGGTCTGGAGCTGGCTGCTCAATCCTGGCCTCGGGATCCAGAAGCTGGTCCACGACCTCGGCTGGACCTCGTTCAAGTTCGACTGGCTGATCGACCGCGACATGGCCATCTGGACCATTGTCATCGCCGCGATCTGGCAGTCGTCGGGCTTTGCCATGGCGCTCTTCCTTGCCGGCCTTCGCTCCGTCGATGCCGACATCATCAAGGCGGCGCAGATCGACGGCGCGGGGCCGGTCCGACTCTACCGGCGCATCATTCTGCCGTCGCTTTGGCCAATCACCGTCACCGTCATCGTGATCCAGTTGCAGTTCGCGATTTCGACGTTCGACCTCGTGCGCGCGCTCACCAACGGTGGTCCGGGAATCGCGACCCAGCTGCCGGCACTTGTCGTCTACGACCTGATGTTCCAGCGCAGCCTGCTCGGCCGGGGCGCGGCGGCGGCGGTGCTCATGTTGCTCATTCTACTCGCGGTGCTGCTGCCATATGCGGCGTGGCGATATGTCCAGCGACGGCGGGCCGCCCATGCGTGACCGCAGCTTCGCGCCAAGCCGGATCTTGATCTATCTCGCCGTTTCGCTGATCGCCGCGGCCTGGCTCGCGCCGCTGGTCGTTGTGGTGTTGAACTCGCTCCGCAGCAACGAGGAGATCGCGCAGGCCTCGATGATCGGCTGGCCGCAGCAATGGGCCTGGAGCAACTACGCCGCAGCCTGGAGCGGCTTCTGCGTCGCCGAGACCTGCGCCGGCATCCGGCCGTACATGCTGAACTCCGCGCTCGTCACGATTCCCGCAACGATCTTTTCGACCATGCTCGGTGCGATCGCCGGCTACGCCGTGTCGCTCTGGCGCTTTCGCGGCGACAACTGGATCTACGGCATCGTGACCCTTGGCCTGTTCCTTCCCCAGCAGATGCGCCTGCTGCCCTGGACGATCGTGCTCCGGGACATCGGCCTCATCAACACGCTGACGGGTCTCGTGCTGATTCACACCATTCAGGGACTCTCCTTCACCACGCTGTTCTGCCGAAACTACTATGTCGCCATTCCCCATGAATTGATCAGGGCCGCGCGCATCGACGGCGCCGGCTTCTTTCGTATCTTCTGGCGCATCATCCTGCCGCTCTCGGGTCCCATCCTGATCGTCACGGTGATCTGGCAGTTCACGCATATCTGGAACGAGTTCCTCTATGGCGTGACATTCACGACCGGCCAGCAGCAGCCCGTCACGGCGGCTCTGATCGCGCTATCGGCCGCAGTCGCGGACATCCCGCAGCATGGCGTGCAGAGCGCCGCGGTGATCATCGCGGCGCTGCCCACTTTGTTGATCTATCTCCTCGGCGGCAAGTACTTCGTCCGCGGCCTGACTGCCGGGGCCGTGAAATGATGAGGCCATCATGGCAGCACTGAGCATTCGCGCCCTAACCAAGCGCTACGCCAATCTGGAGGTGCTGAAGGGCATCGATCTCGACATCGAGAGCGGCGAGTTCACCGTGCTGGTCGGCCCGTCCGGCTGTGGCAAGTCCACGCTGCTCAACATCGTCGCCGGGCTCGATCACCCGAGCGCCGGCACGGTCGAGATCGGCGGACGCGTCGTCAACGACGTCGCGCCCAAGGACCGCGACATCGCCATGGTGTTCCAGTCCTACGCCCTCTATCCCTCGATGACGGTGCGCCAGAACATCACTTTTGGCATGGAATGCCGACGCGTCGCCAAGGCTGAGCAGGAGAAGGCGGTCGCGAATGTGGCCAAGCTGCTCCAGATCGAGCCGCTGCTCGGCCGCAAGCCGTCGCAACTATCCGGCGGCCAGCGCCAGCGCGTGGCGATGGGGCGCGCGCTGGTGCGCAATCCCCTGCTCTTCCTGTTCGACGAGCCGCTGTCCAATCTCGACGCCAAGCTGCGCGTCGAGATGCGGATGGAGATCAAGCGCCTGCATCAGCGCATTGGCGCCACCATCGTCTATGTCACCCACGACCAGATCGAGGCGATGACGATGGCGACGCGGATCGCAGTGATGCATCAAGGCAGCGTGCAGCAGTTCGCTGATCCCGATACCGTGTACCGCTATCCCGCCAATCTGTTCGTCGCGCGCTTCATGGGCTCGCCACCGATGAACACGATGCCGGCGCGGCTCGAGGCCGCGAGTGACGGGCCAGTGGTCGTAATCGGCGCGGGACGGCCCGACGAGGTTCGTCTGCGCCTCAGGGGATACGACGCCGCAGCCCCCTTTGTCGGCCGAGAGGTGGTGTTCGGGATCAGGCCGGAATGCATTGCCGAGGGCAGCCGCACGTTTTCCAGCGAGGCGCCTGTGCTCGTCGACGCACCGGTGGAGTTGGTCGAGCCGACCGGTGCCGAGACGATGGTGTTGCTGCGGCTCGGGGGCGAGCCTGCGATGGCGCGGATCTCACCGGATATCCGCCCCGCGCCCGGCACGTCCGCCGCCTTCGCGCTCGACACCCGCCGCATTTGCCTGTTCGACCCCGAGACGGAGCGACTGATCGCATGACGAAGACGACCTATTCAGGCCTTGCGGGCCGCGTGGTATTGATCACCGGAGGCGCCAGCGGCATCGGCGCCGCCTTTGTCCGGGCCTTCGCGGCCCAGGGCGCCCGGGTCGCCTTCCTCGACATCGATAGGGACGCGGGTGAAGCCCTGGTGCGGGAGATAGCGGCCTCGTCCGCGACCGCGCCGCTATTCATGCGCTGCGACCTCCTCGACATCGACGCCTCGCGCTCCGCGATGGCAGAGGTTCACAGTTCGCTGGGCGACGCCGCCGTTCTCGTCAACAACGCCGCCAACGATCAACGCCACGTTCTCGCCGAGGTGACGCCGGCCGAATTCGACTGGATGATCGGCGTCAATCTCAAGCACGTCTTCTTCGCAGCGCAAGCGGTGGTGCCGCAGATGTGGGCGCGTGGCGGCGGCTCGATCATCAACATGTCATCGATCGCCTGGATGCGCGGCGCCCCGGCGCTGCCGGTCTATGCCGCGGCGAAAGCGGCGATCGTCGGCTTCACCAACTCGCTGGCGCGGTCGGTCGGCCCCGACCGCATCCGCGTCAATGCGATTGCACCGGGCATGGTGATCACCGAGCGCCAGCGCCGGCTGTGGTATCCCGACGAGCAGGTCGTCGCAGAAATGCGCGCGCGTCAGGCCGTGCCCGATGCGGTGACGCCCGACGACATTGCCAACATGGCACTGTTCCTCGCCTCCGACGAAAGCCAGCGCATCACCAGCCAATGCTTCCGGGTCGATGCGGGCCTCGGCTAGGGCGTGTACCCAAAATTCGTCTCGGGTCCGCTTTGCTCTCCGAAGAGGACGCCAAGCTAACAATAATGCAGGTCGCCCTTGGGCCAGAAGCAGGCGTTGTTACTCGCCCCGATAGACGGATACTTCAATGCTCATCCCTGCTTCACCCGCAGCTGCGACAACGTCCGCGGGGATGGCCAGATATTTAGACATAAGCGAGTCAGGAAAGACCATAGCCACGTCCACGCTCGGTCGCCCGATCTCGCCCTTCAAAACCAGATTTGGAATGACGGGGCCAATCGAACGGATAAGATCGAGTAAAGCGGCCCATTGATCTTCATGATCCCCGTTATCGACTTGAGCGTACGCAAGACCAGATGACGGTTCATAACGATCGACTTGTAGCTTCAATGATTTGTCCAAATTGGAACGCGAGAGAGCTACGTCTGGCATGCGAATTACCACGGTCAGTGGTTGAGATCTTTTCATACCTAAAGTCCTGTTTCCTTGGCCGTCCGCTTCGGGTCCACAAGCCGCCGATCGCGGCCAAGCCAAGTGACTTCCGCAGGGCCGTCGCCAGCAGACGTTTATAAGTACACGTCCTAGCTCGTTCCCCTTCCCTTGCGCATCGTCGCGAGCACGATGTCGGCCGCGAGCACGCTCGGCGATTTGTTGCCGGTCGACATGATCTGATCGAGCTTGGCGAATGCCTCGACCTGCTCTCGGCGGAGCGGCGAATCCAGCAGCAGCGCAGAGAGCGCCGGTGCCAGCTTCTCCGGCGTGCACTCCTCCTGCAGGAACTCCGGAATGACATCCTTGCCGATCACGAGATTGGCAAGGATCACCGAGGAGACGCGGATCGCGCGGCGCAGAATGAAAGCCTCGATGGCACCGACGCGATAGGCCGTCACCATCGGAATGCCCGACAATGCGAGCTCGAGCGTCACCGTGCCGGATTTGGCCAGCGCGGCATGCGCGATACGGAAGGCGACACGCTTCTCGTTCTCGCCGATCACGATGTGAGGCTTGACCGGCCAATGCGCGATGCCTTCGCGGATGGTGGCTTCGAGATGCGGCATGGTCGGCAGCATCAATTCGAACGCCCGCCCCTCCGCCTGCAACCGGCCGAGCGTCGCGCCGAACACCTCGAGGTGATGCCGGATCTCGCTACGGCGGCTGCCGGGCAGCACCAGCAGCACCGGCGGCTCACCGTTGCGGCGCTTCTGCTCCTCCGCGTTCGGCCGCAGCGAGCCCAATTGCTCGATCAGGGGATGGCCGACATAGCTGCATGGCGGCCCGCCGAGCTTGCGATATTCCTCCGGCTCGAACGGCAACAGGCCGAGCACATGGTCGACATAGCCGAGCATGGTCCGCGCCCGTCCCGGCCGCCATGCCCAGAGCTGCGGCGAGACGTAATCGACGATCGGAATCGCCGGACTGCGCGAACGCACGCGCCGGGCGACACGGTGGGTGAAATCGGGACTGTCGATGATGACGAGGGCGTCGGGCGCGGCCTCGGTCACCGCGTCAGCCGTCTTACGGATCAGGCGCAGGATTTTCGGCAATTGCTGCACCACCGCGGCAAAGCCGACGATCGACAGCTCCTCGATCGGAAACAGTGATTCGAGGCCCTCGCGCGCCATGGTACGGCCGCCAACGCCGACGAATTGCACGCCGTCGCCGAGGCGCTGGCGCAGCACCTTCATCAAGGCGCTGCCGAGCCTGTCGCCGGATTCTTCCGTCGCGATCAGGAAGATCTTGCGGTCCTGCATCACGCGGGCAGGCCGATGACGAAGAGGTATTTCGCGTCGGCAAGCGCGATCATCGCTTGCGGCTCGGCGGCGATGGTGTTGCCCGCGATGACGGCGATGCCGGCAAGGCCGGCGGCCGCGACGCCCTCAATGGTGCGCGGGCCGATGGTCGGCAGGTCGAAGCGCAGATCCTGGCCGCTCTTCGGCGCCTTCACCAGCACCCCGCGGCCCGTGGCGGCGCGGATGCGGCCCTCCTCACGCAGCCGCGCGACGCGGGCGAGCAGCGCGTCGGTGCCCTCGATGTCCTCGACCGCGACCACATGGCCGTCGATCACCACCACGGCTTGGCCGATGTCGAACGGACCGAGCGCGGTCAGCACCGCCTGGCCGCGTTCGATGTCGGCCTTGCTGGTGTCGCTCGGCCAGGCGCGGCTGATGCAGCCCTCGGGCATCAGCAGATCGGGCGCGACATCCTTGATTCCGACCATGCGGAAGCCGTCCTGCTCGAGGATGCGCCCGACACCCGACAGCAGATGATCGTCGCCGCCGCGGAAGGCGCGGATGACATTGCCGAGCAGGCGCAGCGTCTTGACGTCGAAACGGATCTCGGAGAGCGAGGGCCGCACCAAGGTGCCGATGAAGATCAAGTCGCGGCAGCCTTCCTGGCGAAACAGCCGCATCGCGCGGCCGAGCTGGCCGACCGAGATCCAGCGATGGTGGAACTGCTCCACCCGCGCCGGATCGCAGGCTCCGCGCAGCGGAAACAGCACCGGCGTGATGCCGCGCGCGGCGAGCGACTCGGCGACCGCGAACGGCATGGCGCCGCCGCCGGCGACGATACCGACCGGTGACGAAACTTGCGAAGCCGCCGATGTCATGCCCGCGGCCATCACACGATCACTTCGCGATGGCGGGAAGACAGAGCGGGCGCTTGCCCTTGCCGATGAAGTCGAGAATTTCGGCGATCGCGGAGTCCTCACCCGCGAGCGGCCGCACTGCCTCCAGCCGCTCGGCAAAGGTGCCGGGCTCGTGGAAGAGCTTCTGATAGAACGCGCGCACGGTCGCGAGCCGCTGCTTGGTGAACTTGCGACGCTTCATGCCGATCAGATTGAGGCTCTCCAGCACCGCATATTGGCCGTTGACTAGCCCGTACGGGATGACGTCGTCACGCACGCCGCACACGCCTCCGACCATGACATAGGGGCCGATGCGCGTGAACTGATGCACCGCGGACAGGCCGCCGATGTAAACGGCGTCGCCAATCTCGCAGTGACCGCCGAGCGTCGCCGACGTCGCGAAGATCACGTTGTCGCCGACCATGCAGTCATGGCCGACATGGCTGTTGTTCATGAAATAGCCGCCGCTGCCGACGCGGGTCAGCCCTCCACCTTTGATCGTGCCGACATTCATCGTCGCACCTTCCCGGATGGTGCAGCCCGAACCGATCTCGAGCCGGGTCGGCTCCCCCTTGTAGCTGAGATCCTGCGGGGCGCCGCCGAGCACGACGAATGGCGAGATCACGCAGTCATCGCCGAGCGAGGTGTGGCCGATGACGGTGACATGTCCGATCAGCTTGCAGTTCGCGCCGATCACGACGTTCGGGCCGATGATGCAATAGGGTCCGATCTCGGTACCCTCGCCGATCACGGCGCCGTCCGCGACCCGTGCGGTGGGATCAATCTTGCTCATCAAGCCAATCTTACTCGTCAAGAAGGTCTGGTTATGTATTGAAGTCGCTTGGTTTTCGGGTGGTTAGCGCGACTATGCCCAATCTGTCCAGTGACGTATCATCTCGGCGTGTTTCAAGTGCTGGATGAGGCGGCCTTCCCGACCGATCAACACGTTCATGCGGAGCTTCAACGATCGTGGTCAGGGCCTTGGTCTTTCTGTTTGCACAGCTCGCAGCTACACCGATTGTGTCCGAGACGGTCGAGACCGGCGAACACCGGCTCGTCGATCTCGGGACATTCGAATGCCGGGACATTACCCGCAGCACGGTGCTTCAGCGGGTCTGTTACGATCGCGCGCAGCAGGACCTGATTGTCGCGAGCAACGGCGCCTATGACCGCTATTGCGGTGTGACGGCCGAGACGGTCGAACACCTCCTCGGTGCACCGTCGATGGGCCAGTTCTTCAACCGGAATATCAAGCGCGAGACGACCGCCGGACGCTACGCGTGTCAGACGCGCGAGCCGGCCCGGAAGGATTGAGGCCGCTCAGTCCGTCAGCATGGCGCCGACGTCGGCCTCCGCGACGACCTGGCCGTTGACCTTGGCGTCGCCGTGAAACCACCACATGGCCTTGCGGCGCCCGAGCGAGCGCATGTGATATTCGATGGTGTCGCCAGGCAGCACCGGCTTGCGGAACTTGCACTTGTCGATGGTGAGGAAATAGACCGCGCGCGGCTTCTCGGTGCCTTCGACCGACTTGATGCCGATCACGCCGGCGGTCTGCGCCATCGCTTCGATCATCATGACGCCGGGATAGACCGGGCGCTCGGGGAAATGTCCCTGGAAGGCCGGCTCGTTGAAGGTGACGTTCTTGATGCCGATGCCGCTGTAATCGGCGCGGATGTTGATCACGCGGTCGATCAGCAGCATCGGAAAACGGTGCGGCAGGGTCTGGAGGATCGCGTTGATATCCACCAGCTCGAACTTAACAGGTGATTCCTCCGTCATTCCCGTCCCTCGTCCTTCGGATCGGCCTTGCTGTCGCGTACCAGGCGCTCCACCGCGATGATCTCCTTGAACCACTGTTTGGTCGGCTTGGCGAAATGTCCGCCCCAACGACCGCCCGGCGGGATGTCGTCCTTGACTGCGCTCATGGCCGTAACCTGAGCTCCGTCGCCGATCTTGAGGTGATTGTTGATGCCAACCTTCGCTCCGAGCGCCACGTTGTCGCCGATGCTAAGGCTGCCGGCGAGCCCGATCTGGGCCGCCAGCAGGCAGTGCCGGCCGATCGTCACATTGTGGCCGATCTGGACCTGATTGTCGATTTTGGTCCCCTCGCCGATCACGGTGTCGCGCAAGGACCCACGGTCGATCGTGGTGTTGGCCCCGACCTCGACGTCGTTCTGGATCAGCACCCGTCCGGTCTGCGGCACCTTCAGATGGCCCTCGGGGCCGAAGAAGATGAAGCCGTAGCCGTCCTGGCCGATCGAGCAGCCGGGATGGATCAGCACATTGTTGCCGATCAGGGCGCACTGGATCGCGGTGCGGGCGCCGACATTGCAGTCACGGCCGATCTTGACGCCGGGGCCGATCACCGCTCCGACGCCGATCACGGTGCCGCTGCCGATCTCGACGTCCGGGCCGATCACGGCCAGCGGATCAACGACCACGCCGTCCTCGAGCCGGGCCGAGGGATCGATGATCGCCGAGGGCGCGATACCGTCATTGCCGACCCAGGATTGCGGCCTCAGCGCGTCGCCGTGCCACTCTCGCGCGATCCGGACGAAGGCGCGGAACGGCTGCGCCACCCGCAGCACGGCGACATGCGCGGGCACCTCGGCCTCGAAGCGCGGGCTGACCAGACAGGCTCCAGCCTTGGTCGCCCTGAGCTGATCGGCATATTTGAGGTTGTCGAAGAATGTCAGATGCATCGGGCCCGCTTCGTCGAGCGAAGCAAGGCCCGTGATGACGTGGCCGCCCCTCACGGGGTCGACCAGCTGCGCCTTGGTCAGCGTGGCAATCTCGGCCAACGCTGTGGCAGGCGGCTTTGTGAAGAAGGTCGGCTGCGCCATTCCACCCGTCGCGGTCCGGCTTCGGCATGAAGCGGTCAGGCCGCATCATGCCTCATGTCTTGGATTAGCACGATCCCTTTCGGAAACCGGCTCCAGTGATCCGGATCGTGCCGTGCTGATCGAACTAGAACGTGGTGCCGCCGCCGAACCGGAACTCCTGCGTGCGGTCGTACTTGCCCTTGGTGAGCGGCACGGCGTAGTCGAAACGCAGCGGGCCGAACGGCGACTGCCAGATCAGGCCGACACCGACCGACGAGCGAACCACCTTGCTGTCGTCATAGACGAGGCCAGTACAGGTTCCGGCGCTCGACGGATTGACGGTCGAGGGGATACAGCCCGGCAGATTGACCTCGTTCGTCGCCGTCCAGCTCGTCGGTCCCTTGTAATCGTAGAGGCCGCCGGCGTCGGCATAGACCGCGCCCTTCAGACCCACTTCCTTCGGTAGGAACCAGAACGGCATCTGCAGTTCGAGTGAAGCGCCCCAGTACTTGGTGCCGCCGAGCGCGTCCTGCGTGCCGAACGGGTTCAGGTCGCGCGGGCCGATGCCGTTCGGGGCAAAGCCGCGGACCAGGTTCGGGCCCATCTGGAAGTGGTCGAGCATGCGCAGATCGCTGCCGATCTTGTTCAGCATGCCGCTCTGCAGGCGGACGAGGCCGACGATGTCCGACACCAGCGGAGTGTAGTACTTCGCATCGATGACCGACTTCAGGTAGGAAACGTCGCCGCCGACGCCGGCGAAATCCTGACGGAAGTCGATGAGCAGACCGTCGGTCGGGTTCTTGTTGTTGTCCAGGGTGTTGTAGGTCAGCGTGTAACCGAGCGCCGAGGTCAGGGCCTTGCCAGCGGCAAGCTCCTTGCGCACCGGCAGCGAGGCTTCGCCGTCGCTGTAGCAGCCGAGGCCGTTGCTCGATGCAAGGCTAAGACCATTGGCATTGGCGAAGGCCGGGCTCGGATTGAAGGCCGGATTCGGCGTCACACCATCCGCCAGAAACTGCACGTTGTTACAGTTCGTCAGGTAGTACGGCAGCGTGATTTCCTGCTGGTAGATCGAATAGCGCAGTTGGAGCGCCAGATCTTCACGCAAGGAGAAGCCGAGGCGCGGCGAGAAGCCGAGCGTCTTGGTGCCGTAGGAGATGTAGCTGTTGGACAGCTGCTGGCGCTGATAGAGGTCGAGGCCGAGCGCGACGCGGTAGTCGAGCAGATACGGCTCGACGAACGACAGCGAATAGCCGCGGGCGTACTGGCCATAGGTCACCGATGCCTTGGCGAATAGGCCGCGACCGAGCAGATTGCGCTCGGAGATCGAGACTTCGGCCAGCGCGCCGTCGGTGGTGGAGTAACCGCCCGAGATCGAGAAGTCGCCGGTCGATTTCTCTTCCATGTCGACGATCAGGATGACGCGGTCGCTCGACGAGCCCGGCTCGGTCGTGATCTTCACGCTCTTGAAATAGTCGAGGTTCTTCAGGCGCCGCTCGGCACGGTCGACCAGCGCGCGGTTGTAGGCGTCACC
Organism: Bradyrhizobium sp. LMG 9283; assembly: GCF_045571415.1. Taxonomy (NCBI): domain Bacteria; kingdom Pseudomonadati; phylum Pseudomonadota; class Alphaproteobacteria; order Hyphomicrobiales; family Nitrobacteraceae; genus Bradyrhizobium; species Bradyrhizobium sp. LMG 9283. The sequence continues at coordinate 4,287,229 of NZ_CP120691.1, read as the reverse complement.
TTCCGAGATGTCGAACTCGCGGCGGATCACGTAGTCGCGTGTGCGGGTGTTGCCGCGCAGGTTGATGCGCTCGATATAGGTACGCGGGCCCTCGTCGATGTTGAAAACGACGGACACCGTGTGCGCTTCGAAGTTGCGGTCGCCGCCGGGCCGGACCACGGCGAAGGCATAGCCGCGGCGCGAAGCCTCGATCTGCATCTCCTCGACCGACTTCTCGACCGATTCGACGTTGTAGAGCGAGCCGACATTGACGCGCGAATAGGCGCGCATCGAGGAGGGATCGAAGTTCGGGATGCTGGAGCGGAAGTCGACCGCCCCGACGCGGTATTGCGCGCCTTCCTCGATCTTGAAGGTGACGTTGAAGCCCTTCTTCTCCGGATCGTATTCGGTAAGCGCGGCCACTACCTGGACGTCGGCGAAACCGTTCTTGAGGTAGAAGCGGCGGATCAGGTCGCGGTCGGCCTCGACGCGATCAGGATCATAGATGTCGCCGCTGGCGAGGAAGCTCAAGAGGTTCGATTCGCGCGTCTTGATGACGTCGCGCAGGCGGTAGGACGAGAACGCATTGTTGCCGACGAACTCGATCGACTTGACGCCGGTCTTGGCGCCCTCCTCGATCGTGAAGATCAGGTCGACGCGGTTGTTCGGCTGCTCGATGATCTCGGGCGTGACGCGGACGTCATAGCGGCCGGACCGGCGATAGATTTCGGCGATTCGCAGCGTGTCCGACTGCACCATGGCGCGGGAGAAGGTGCCGCGCGCCTTGGACTGGACTTCAGCGGTGAGCTGCTCGTCCTTGATCTTCTTATTGCCTTCGAAGGCGATGCGACCGATCACCGGGTTTTCCACCACGGAGACGATGAGCTGGCCGCCGGAACCGCGATTGATCCTGACGTCCTGGAACAGGCCGGTCTCGATCAACGCCTTGAGGCCATCGTCGATGGCGGCTTGATCCAGCCGGCCGCCCGGACCCGGCTTGAAATAGGAGCGGATCGTCTCCACCTCGACCCGGCGATTTCCCTCGACGGTAATCGACTGAACGGTCTGAGCGAGCGCAGACGAAGACACCAAAACAGCCCCAACCGGGGCAACCACCGGCGCGCCGAACAAGATCAGGGTTGCGAGCAAGCCCCCCCGGAGTCGCAGTCCAAACTTCATCGCGCAACGCGCCCTTATCATTCCGTGCCAGACCCAACCCCAACGCCGGTCCGGAGATTCCCCAACTTCAGGCCGCTTGTAGCCAATTTCGCGGACGCCGCAAACGGCCGAAAGCGCCGTAATTTCAATTTCATTCCAAGACGTTGCTCAACAGCAACGCCACAAAAAAGCCCCTATCAGGAAGCGGCCATCCGCAGAATGTCGTTGTAGGTCGCAAACACCATCAACATCAGCACCAGGCCGAGCCCGATTCGGAACCCCATTTCCTGAGTCCGCTCGGACAAGGGCCGGCCCCGGACCACCTCGGCCGCGTAGAACATAAGGTGGCCGCCATCGAGCAGCGGGATCGGGAACAGGTTCAACAGGCCGATCGACACCGACAGCACCGCGCAGAGATTGATCACGAACTGGAACCCGGCGCTGGCCGCCTGCCCCGACATCTTCGCGATTCCCAGGACGCCGCTGACCTCGTTCGGATTGCCCTGCCCGACGAACAGCGAGCCTAGGAACTTGAAGGTGCTGGTGATGATGAACCAGACCTGCTCGACCCCGATCTTGAGCGCTTCACCGACGCCGACCGGCGTGGTCGAGGCCTCCCCGGCCTGCGACTTGTGCTCGACACCGAGCACGCCGAGACGGTGGCTGTTGCCGAACGGATCCTTGCGTTCCAGCAGCGCCGGGGTCGCGGTCAGCGAGACGATGGCGCCGTCGCGCTTCACCCGGAAGGTAAGCGTCGAACCTGCGTTCATCGCAACGATTCGCTGCATGTCGGCAAAGCTCTCGATCGGCTTGCCGTCGATCTGGACGACGATATCGCCGACCTTGAAGCCGGCCGCAGCTGCCGCGCCATCGGCGACCACACCGTCGACCCGCGCGATCGTGCTCGGCTTGCCGTAATAGAGGGCCATGCCGGCGAAGATCAGCGCACCCAGAATGAAGTTGGCGATCGGTCCGGCCGCGACGATGGCCGCACGCGGGCCGACCTTCTTGTGGTGGAAGCTGCCGGCGCGCTCCTCGGCCGTCATCGCCGCAAGCGTCTGGGCCGATGGGGTCGAGGCCTCGCTCTCGTCGCCGAAGAACTTGACGTAGCCGCCGAGCGGGATCGCCGAGATCTTCCAGCGGGTGCCATGGCGGTCGTTGAAACCAACCAGCTCAGGCCCGAACCCGAGCGAAAAGGTCAACACGCGCACGCCCGCCCAGCGCGCGACCAGGAAATGGCCGAGCTCGTGGAAGAACACGACGATGGTCAGAACGAACAGGAAGGGAACCGCGTAGCCGAGGAGCCCATGGCTCAACGTATTGAAACTATGGACGAAAAAGTCGATCATCGATTTCCCTCACCCAGCGCCGCAAGGCCCTGGTCGCGAACCAACTAGGATGCCTTTAAGGCAATTTGAGGCAATAGGGCGGCAGCCCTATTTCGAGCAACATGGTCAACAGAGATTGCATCGTCGGCGGACGTCAGGGGCGCCTGGTTTCCGCCTTTGATCCAATCGTCGAGGGTCGCCTCGACCAGCCGGGCAATCGCACCGAACCGGATCTTGCCGGCGATGAAGGCGGCGACCGCGACCTCGTTGGCGGCGTTGTAGACGGTGGTCGCGCCCTTCCCGTTCCGGAGCGAATCGTAAGCCAGCCGAAGTCCGGGGAACCGCTCGAAGTCTGGCGTTTCGAAAGTCAGCTGACCGATCTTGGCGAGGTCCAGCTTGGCCGCCGGCCCCTTGATGCGATCAGGCCAGCCGAGGCAATGCGCGATCGGGGTGCGCATGTCGGGTGCGCCGAGCTGGGCGACCACCGAGCAGTCGGAAAACTCGACCATGCCGTGGATGATCGACTGCGGATGAACGAGGACGTCGATCTCGTCCGGCGAGAGCGCGAACAGATAGGATGCCTCGATCACCTCGAGCCCCTTGTTCATCATCGAGGCGGAATCGATCGTGATCTTCTGGCCCATGCTCCAGTTCGGATGCTTCAGGGCCTGCTCAAGCGTCGCCTGTTCGATGTCGGCAGGCTTCCAGGTCCGGAACGGGCCGCCGGAGGCCGTGATGATGACACGGACGAGCTCGTCGCGGTTACCTGAGCTCAGCGCCTGGAACAGCGCGTTGTGCTCGGAATCGGCGGGCAGGATGCAGGCACCCGCTTTCGCCGCGCGCTGCATGAAGAAATCGCCGGCGCAGACCAGACACTCCTTGTTGGCGAGCGCGACATGGGCGCCGCGGTCGACCGCCGCCAGCGCCGGCTTCAGTCCGGCAGCGCCGCTCACGGCCGCCATCACCCAATCGGCCGGACGCGCGCCGGCCTCGATCACCGCGCTTTCACCGGCGCCGCATTCGGTGCCGGTGCCGGCCAGCGCGGCCTTGAGCTCGGCGAGCTTGGAGGTGTCGGCGATCGCCACGAAGCGCGCGGAGAATTCCCTGGCGAGCTTGGCCAGCGCTGCGACATTGCCGTTCGCCGTCAGCGCCTCGACACGGTAGCGCTCGGGCGAGGCGCGCAGCAGATCCATCGTGCTGTCGCCGATCGAGCCGGTGGCGCCGAGGACCGTGACGCTGCGGACGTCGGATGCAGCAAGCTTGTTGTTACGCAATGGGACCGCGCTCATATTCTCACCAAACCATAAGACCGCTTCCGGCGCTATGCACACCATGGCGGACAAAGCCGATAATCCATGCCGCCAGGATGGCGGCGACAAAACCGTCCAGACGGTCCATAAGCCCGCCATGACCGGGAATTAAGTGACTGGAATCCTTGACACCGAAGCGCCGCTTCACGGCGGATTCGAAGAGATCGCCGAGCTGCGACACCACCGACAGGACGGCGCTGACGAGCAGCAGTGGAACCGCCTTCCCGATCCCGCAGGCGGCAAATCCGGCCGCAACCACAAGGCTCGCCGCAAAGCCGCCGAGCGCTCCGGCCCAGGTCTTTTTCGGACTGACGCGCGGCCACAGCTTCGGCCCGCCGATGCTGCGGCCGGCGAAATAGCCGCCAATATCGGTCGCCCACACCACGAGCAGCACGAACATCAGTGCGGAAAAGCCGTTGACGAGATCCTTCCGCACCAGGATCGAGGCCAACAGCGCCGCCGAGGCATAGGCAAATCCAGTCGCCGCCCAGACGAACTTGCCTCGCGCAATCAGCATCACGATCGCAGCGCCGATGCAGCCAGTGATGACGGCGGTCTTCAGCGCACCGAAGGTCACGCAGAATCCCATGGTGGCGATGACGATGGTCCCCGCCCCCGTCAGCGCGACCGAGCTCGCGCCCACCACCGTCAGCCATTCCGCGAACAGCCCGATCGACACCAGGGTGACGAGAAGCGCCCAAAGCCAGCCGCCGGCGTAGGCGAGCGCAATGGCAAGCGGCGCCAGCACCAGCGCCGCGAGGACTCGCAGCACGAGATTGCTGGGGGCGGGCTGAGAGCCCGCCGGTGCGGCGTCGGGTTCGCTCACGAGGCGGTTTTCGCGACCAAACCGCCGAAACGGCGCTCGCGCCTGGCAAATTCGGCGATCGCGCTCTCAAGCGCCGCCTTGTCGAAGTCGGGCCAGTGGATCGGCACGAACACGAGTTCGCTATAGGCGGCCTGCCACATCAGGAAATTGGACAGGCGCTGCTCGCCGCTGGTGCGGATGATGAGATCGGGATCGGGAATGTCGGGCGCGTCGAGATGCGCGCCCAGTGTCTCGGCGTCGATCGTGGCAGGATCACGCCTGCCTTCCGCGACCTCGCGAGCGAGCTTCTGCGCCGCTTTCGCGATCTCCTGCCGCGAGCCGTAGTTGAAGGCGACGACGAGCGTCAGGCGCGTGTTGTCGCGCGTCAGCTCCTCGGCCTCGTTGAGCAGCGCGCAGATATCGCTTTCGAGCCCCTCGCGCTCGCCGATGATGCGAACCTTGACGCCGTCGCGATGCAGGCTCGCCAGATCGTTGCGGATGAAGCGCCGCAGCAGACCGAACAGATCGCCTATCTCGCTCGCCGGGCGCGACCAGTTCTCCGAAGAGAACGAGAAGATGGTGAGATAGCGGATGCCGAGTTCATGCGAGGCGCGCACCACGCGGCGCAGCGCGTCCACACCGCGGCGATGCCCTTCCGCACGCGGCAAGCCGCGCGCGGCCGCCCAACGCCCGTTGCCATCCATGATGATGGCGACATGCGCAGGCGCTTCGGACCTATCGGGTCCTTCCGTTGCGGGCGCGGCGGCGTTGGACATGAAGGCGATGCCTTAAACGGTGAGGATTTCTTTTTCCTTGGCGGCCAGCAACTGGTCGATCTCGGCGATGGTGCCGTCGGTCGCCTTCTGCACCTCGTCGGCGTGACGCTTCTGATCATCCTCCGACATCTCGTGATTCTTCTCGAGCTTCTTGAGCACGTCGAGACCATCGCGGCGGACATGGCGCGCGGCGACCTTGGCGGCTTCGGCATATTTGTGCGCGACCTTCACCAGCTCCTTGCGCCGCTCCTCGTTGAGCTCGGGGATGCGCAGGCGCAGCACCTGACCCTCGGTCGCCGGCGACAGGCCGAGATTCGAATCGACGATCGCCTTCTCCACCGCCTTGACCATCGACTTGTCCCAGACCTGCACCGAGATCAGCCGAGGCTCCGGCACGCTGACCGTGGCGAGCTGATTGAGTGGCATGTGACTGCCATAAGCCTCGACCTGCACCGGATCGAGCATCGAGGCGGAGGCGCGGCCGGTGCGCAGGCCGCCGAGCTCGTGCTTGAGGGACTGGACGGCGCCTTGCATACGGCGCTTCACTTCGTTGAGGTCGAAATTACCCGTGGCCATCACGTTTCTCCTTCAAAATCCCGGCGACCGCTCCGCGCCCCTCCCTCGGAGGCGCCAGAGAGCCGTCAGCCGGCGACGATGGTTCCGTGGCCGACGCCACGCAGAATCGCGCCGATCGAGCCCGGCTCCGCGATCGAGAATACGATGATAGGCAGCGATGTCTCGCGGGCAAGCGCGAAGGCGGTCGCATCCATCACCTTGTAACCACCTTCGATCGCCTGCGAATGCGTCAGGCGGTCGAACCGCGTCGCGGCCGGATCCTTCTTCGGGTCGGCCGAGTAGACCCCGTCAACATTGGTCGCCTTCAGAACCGCCTGTGCGCCGATCTCGGCGGCCCGCAGCACCGCCGTCGTGTCGGTGGTGAAGAACGGATTGCCCGTCCCGCCGCCAAGCAGCACGATCCGGCCTTCGGCGAGGTATTTGTGTGCCGCAGCGCGGGTGAACAGCTCGGAAATCTCGGGCATGACGAAGGCCGACAGCGTCCGTGCCGGCGTGCCCTTGCGCTCGATCGCCGCTTCCAGCGCGAGGCAGTTCATTATGGTGGCGAGCATGCCCATGGTGTCGCCGGTCGTGCGCGACACCCCGCGGGAGGAGACCTCGACGCCGCGGACCATGTTGCCGCCGCCGATCACGACCGCAACCTCGGTCCCGAGATGACGGGCCGCGATGAGGTCGTCCGCAACCCGGTCGACCGTCGGCTGATCGATGCCAAAGCCTTGCTGCCCCGCGAGATATTCGCCGGACAGCTTGATCACGACGCGACGATAGACCGGATCAGTCATGGGCACTTTCCTTCTCCGGGCGCCGCTTCCGGCAGCACGCCGGAAGGAGGTGTTCCGGCGCTTACTTCTTGCCGCTGGCGGCCGCAACTTCGGCCGCGAAGTCGCTTTCCTGCTTCTCGATTCCCTCGCCGAGAGCATAGCGCACAAAGCCGGCGATCTTCACAGGCCCGCCGACCTTGCCTTCGGCCTCCTTCACCGCCTGCGCCACCGACTTGCCGGTGTCGTGGATGAAGGCCTGCTCGAGCAGGCAGACCTCCTTGTAGTAGGTCTTGAGGCCGGACTCGACGATCTTCTCGATCACGTTCTCGGGCTTGCCCTGCTGACGGTATTTGTCGGCGAGCACGTCCTTCTCGCGCTTGACCACGGCCGGATCGAGGCCCGACGGATCGAGCGCCAGCGGGTTGGCCGCCGCGACATGCATCGCGATCTGACGGCCGAGCGCGGCGAGCTCGTCGGCCTTGCCCGGCGACTCCAGCGCCACGATCACGCCCATCTTGCCGGCGCCTTCGACGACAGCCCCGTGGACGTAGTGAGAAACCACGCCCTGGCTCACCTCAAGCTGGGCGGCGCGGCGCAGCGTCATGTTCTCGCCGATGGTGGCAATCGCATCATTGATCGCGGTTTCGATCGTGACGTCGCCGACCTTGGCAGCCTTGATCTTCTCGACATCGGCACCGACGTCGAACGCGACCTGGGCGATCATCTTGACCAGGCCCTGGAACTGGCCATTGCGCGCGACGAAGTCGGTCTCGGAATTGACCTCGACCACGACGCCCTTGGTGCCCTTGGTGAGTGCGCCGATCAGGCCCTCGGCCGCGACACGGCCCGACTTCTTGGCGGCCTTGGACAGACCTTTCTTGCGCAGCCAGTCCTGCGCCGCTTCCATGTCCCCGTTGGTCTCCGTGAGCGCGGCCTTGCAGTCCATCATACCTGCGCCAGTCGACTCGCGCAGGTCCTTGACCATCGCAGCTGTGATCGTTGCCATCGTTGAAAATCCTTTGTACCTGCCGGTTTGCCGCAGCGCGGCATCGAAGCGCCCCGCCGCGGTCCATCTCAGGAATTCGCGTCAACTGAAATGGTGGCCGGATCCTATCCGGCCAACCCTTCGCTCTTTTTGACTATTCCGCTTCCGCGGTCAGCGCCTTGGCCTTGGCCACCCAGGCGTCCGCGCGGCTTGGCAGACCGACTTCTTCGCCGATCGTGAGCGCTGTGTCGTGGTCGAGCTCGGCCAGCTGCCAGTAATGGAAGATGCCGAGATCGTTGAACTTCTTCTCGATCGCACCCGACACGCCCGGGAGCTTCTTGAGATCGTCGGCGGTGCCGCGGGGACCCGCAAGGCCCTGGAAACCGCTCGACGAGGGCGCCGGCAGCTCTTCGGCGACCGGCTGGGCCGAGGCACCGATGTCGATGCCCGAATCGCCCTGGGCGCGCGAGATGCCATCGATCGCCGCACGCGCAATGAGATCGCAGTACAGCGAAATAGCGCGGCCGGCGTCGTCATTGCCCGGCACCACATAGGTGATGCCCTTGGGGTCCGAATTGGTGTCGACGATCGCGGCGACCGGGATGTTGAGCCGCTGGGCTTCCTGGATCGCGATGTCTTCCTTGTTGGTGTCGATCACGAAGATCAGGTCGGGCAGACCGCCCATGTCCTTGATGCCGCCGAGCGAGCGGTCGAGCTTGTCGCGCTCGCGCTGCAGCGTCAGGCGCTCCTTCTTCGTGTAGGAATTGGCTTCTCCGCTCGAGAGCACGTCGTCGAGGTGACGCAGGCGCTTGATCGAGGCCGAGATCGTCTTCCAGTTGGTCAGCGTGCCGCCGAGCCAGCGCGAATTAACGAAGTACTGCGCGCAGCGCTTGGCCGCGTCCGCAACACCGTCCTGCGCCTGGCGCTTGGTGCCGACGAACAGGATGCGGCCGCCCTTGGCCACCGTGTCGCTGACGGCCTGGAGAGCCTGGTGCAGCATCGGCACGGTCTGAGCGAGGTCGACGATGTGGATGTTGTTGCGGGTGCCGAAAATGAACGGAGCCATTTTCGGATTCCAGCGGTGGGCCTGGTGGCCGAAGTGCACGCCAGCTTCGAGCAGCTGACGCATGGTGAAGTCGGGTAGCGCCATCGTTCTAATTCTCCGGTTGGTTCCTCCGGAAACGTGTGAGCAAAACGGAGCGTTCTCGCCCCGGCTGCCACCGGACGGCCTTGTGAGCCATGTTTCCGTGTGAGATGGCGCGCTATATAGCGCCATTTCGGCCAGAAGCAAGGAAATAAGGGGCCGTCCGGGAAGGCCGACTGGCTCCTGTCGCTTGCCGACAGTCGCCGACGTCCCGCCCCATGAGCCTCCTAGCACTTCGGCTGGCCCGGCGGGCAGCTCTTTGGTGGCGGGCCGTGCGGCCGCGGAGGCGCATGCGGTGCCGCATGCGGCGCGGCGGCCATCGGCGGCGGCGCCGGCCGCGCAACCGGCGGCGGCGGCGCTGGCCGTGCGACCGGAGGCGGCGGTGGTGTCGGCCGCGCCATCGCAGTGGAGGCGGCGCCGGCCGGGCAACGGGCGGCGGTGGCGTCGGCCGCGCCACGGCCACGGGCGGAGGAGCCGCCCGCGGTGGCGGAGGTGGCGCTGCTCGCGGCGGCGGAGGCGGCGCCGGCCTCGCTAAGGCCTGAGGATGCGGCGGCGGCGCGACCGGCTTGGCGGCGGCTGGCGGAACAGGCCGATGATCCTGAACTCTCGGCGGCTCCCGCGCTGCGACTGGCGGCGGAGGCGCCACCGGCCTGCCAGCGGCTGCGCCTGGCGCGGGCAGAACCGTCGGTTGACCGGCCGGCCGGCCGCGTGCGTCCATGCCAGACGGCGTCGATGTCCCCGCCCTGGGCACCCCCGCGGACGGAGCCGTTGAACTTCCGGAAGCCGGCGGCTGATTAGGCGCCCTAGCGGTTGCCGCGTTCGGCCGCACCGGCGGGGTGCTGCCGGTGGGCGCCGGAGTTGCAGCGGGCCTGCCATGAGGCGGGGCAGCACTCGGCGCGGCCCCTGCCCCGGCCCGCGGCGGTCCGCCGGGAGTTCCGGGCACCGGCAGCGTATTGGCCTGCGGCAGCTTACTTGGCGCCGGCGATTGTGGCGTGGCAGCAGGAGCGTTGCCTGCGGGAGCCGTCGGGGTCGGACTGGGCGCGCCGCTCGGCGTGACAGCGCCGGGCGCCACTGCCGGGCGGGCCGGCGGGCCGCCAGGGATCCCCGGTGCCGGCGCGGTATTGGCCTGCGGCAGCTTGGCCGCATCGGGCGGCTGCGCTGTCGTGCCAGGAGCGACATTGGCAGGAGCCGGAGCCGCGATCCCCGGCCTCGCCGTCGGCTGGATCGTCGCACTCGGCGGCATCGGCGCCTTGCCCTGCTGGATCAGAGCGGCGCGCTGGACGACCGCCTGCGGCACGGCCGGACCTGCCGGCGTGGCGCGGCCGGCAACGGCCGGCGCCAGATTGCCCGGTCCGGGCGCCGGTCCCGCGGCCGGCGGCGGCGCCGGCGGCTGGTTGATCACGGTGTTGATGACCGTAGTGTTGTGGATGTTCTGGTAGATGATGTTGTTCGGCGGCGGCGCGACATAGACCGGCGGACTGTAGAATGCCGGGATCGGCACGAACACCGGCTGCGGCAGCACGAATAGGCCGACCACCGGCAGCGGCGGCGGCAGCACGACGAAATCCGGCGGCGGCGGCGGCAGATAGTAGACCGGCGGCGGCGGCGGCGGCGCGAAGCCGAAATCGGGATCGCTGAAATACAGCACCGGGCGATCGACATAGACCACCTCCTCCGGCGGCGGTGGCGGCACGTCGTAATCGATCATCGCGAAGGTCGGCGGCGGCTCGGCCGGCGCGGTGAGGATCGCCAGACGTCGGCGCGCGTCCGCCGCATGCGGGCCGCGCGGATAGCGGCGCAGATACGACCAATAGGCCTCCGGTGTGTCGGTCCGGTAGGTCCGTCGCCAGGTGATGGCTTCGCGGCGTGCGGCGACGATCGCCATCACGCGCTTGGCGAGCGGATCGCCGGGATAGGCGGCGAGAAACTCCTCATAGGCCGGCAGCGTGTCACGCTCGAGCGCGGCGGCGTAGGCGTCCTGCACGCCGAGATCGCGGATCTGCTTGTTGCGGATCGCAGCGACCTGGTCGGGCGCGGCTTGCGGCGGCGGCGCGTCGGGCGCGCGCTCGAAGAAAACGAATTGCGCCGAGATCTTCTGTTCGTTCCAGGGCACCTGCGCGCCCTTGGAGGCCTCATTGACGCGCAGGCGAACACGGTCGAACACCTCAGGCAGCGGCAGGCCGCCGGTGCGGATCATCTCGGCGAGCGACTGTGCATAGATTCCGTACGGCCCCGGCTCCTCCGGCGCCACCGTGCCGGGCGCGGCGTTGAAGGCGATCAGCATGTTCGCCTCGGGCTCGACCAGCGCCAGACCGCTCGCGATCGGCTGGCCGCCTTCGATGAAGGGCTGCGCGCGGGCCGCGTCGAGCACTACGATGCTGGCCTTGAGCGGAATGGACGCGAGCTGGCGCGCATAGTCACCGATGCGCAGGGCCTCGGTCGGTATGTCGGTGTCGCGGGTGATGTTGGAATCGACCGGGATGAAATAATTCTCGCCGGCCAGCTGCACGCCGTAGCCGGCAAGATAGATCATCGCGACGGTGCCCGGTCCCGAAGCCTGGACCTTCTGAATGAAATCGCGCAGGCTCTTGCGCAGCGTGTCGCCGTCGAGATCGCGCGCGCCGACCACATCGAAGCCGGCCGCCTGGAGCGTCTGCGCGATCAGGCCGGCATCATTGGCCGTCGTCGCCAGCGGCGACTTGGCATAGGCGCCGTTGCCGACCACGAGTGCAATGCGCTTTTCCTGCTGCTGGGCACGCGCCTGATGCGGCGCGCCCGCGGCAAGGACCACGATCGGCAGGAGAAGGCAGATGAAGACTCTGAACGTCCCACGCATGGCTTGCTTGCCCGCTATTGGTGTTGAGGTGCCACCGCACATCAGACGCGCGGCCTGCTGAATGACACTTGAACGAGATGCCCGGATTGAGGCGGCGACATGGCCGCGCCGCTGCCGGCGTAAGGCCAGCATAAGATGCACGACGAGGCGGTCTTCCCGCCTAGCCCCAGTTCACGCGTGCCGCGAGGCCGAAGCCAAGAGACGCCTCACGCTCGCCTATTCGGCCAGTCGAAGCTCTGCAACCGTCGTCCGCGCAGCCTGTTCGTCCAGCGGTAGGAAATCCAGGGGTCCCTGATTCTTGTAACCAGAGGTGATCGCGAGCGTGAGGCCCCAGCCGAGCAATCCCGTACTCGAATTTGCGATCATCGCGTTTTTTCGCTCGCTGTAGCGCGCAACGAAGAACAAGGTCTGGCCCGATCGAGCGGTGAAGTCCACGCGCGTGACACCGAGCGCTGCCTCTTCCGCCACGAATTGATGTTGGCCTGCGGGCCGGTCGACATAGACGTATGTCCCGGTCTTCAGACCTTTGATCGGTGTTCCATCGATGCTGAATGCCCAGTCGGGATCGCCAATCGCCAAGCCCGCCGAAGCCCTTTTCGCGAAGGACGACCACACGTGCCTGCCCTGCTTTCGGTGGACCGATCTTTCACTCCGTTGCCGAATAGTCGAGCCCGCTCCTAGTGGTTTCACAGCCGCACAGCAACACGGCGGCCACGAATAGTACCAGCCCACGCAGCAACATCACGCCCCCAGAGATTCCCCGGAAGCATCCTAGTGGAAAACACCGCCTGGTTGCAACAGCATGACCACGACCACCGAGCCAGACTAAAGCTGCTGCACGTCGACCACGCCCGCGACCGCCTTGATCGCGCCGGCGATCTGCGGCGAGACCTTGAAGCGGCCGGGCAGCTTCATCTCCACTTCGGTCTCGAGGTCGAGCATCATCACCAGCGATACTTCGCCGTCGCCATTCGAGCGCGGTGCGATGCCGGGACTGCCGACCTTCGGCGCGCCGCCGTTGGAGGCGGCCATGTCGGGCCCGGCGAGACGCTTGGCGATCGAGTCCAGCGGCTTGGTGTCGCGCAGGAAGATGCGCAGGCCCTTCTGCGTCTTGGCTGCGGCGTCGTCGAGCGGCTCGGCATGCAGCACGCGGGCGCGGACGTCCTCGCCCTGAAGCTCAGCGCCGAGCTGCAGCAGCACGGCCGCGCCTGGCTCCAGCACGTCGCGATATTGCGCGAGCCCTTCCGAGAACAGCACGGCCTCGAAATGGCCGGTCGGATCGGACAAGCCCATGATGCCCATCTTGTTGCCCGTCTTGGTGCGCCGCTCCATGCGCGAGACCACAGTGGCGGCGACCTTGCCGGCGGTGGCGCCCGTCTTCACCGCACGCGAGAACTCGGCCCAGCTCTGCACCCGCAGCCGCTTCAGCACGGTGGCGTAATCGTCAAGCGGGTGTCCCGACAGGAAGAAGCCAACGGCGTCGTATTCGCGGCGGAGTTTTTCGGCCGGCAGCCACGGCTCGACCTGCGGCAGCATGATGGTCGGCGCATCCGCCGACATGCCGAACATGTCGTTCTGGCCGATGGTCGCAGCTTCATGTGCCCGCTGGCACGCGGCAAGGATCGCATCCGCGCCGGCGAAGACGCGTGCCCGGTTCGGCTCCAGCGTGTCGAAGGCACCGGCGGCGGCGAGACTTTCGATGATGCGCTTGTTGATCGCGCGCGGCGAAACCCGCGCCGCGAAATCGGCGAGCGAGGTGAACAGGCCGCCTCTAGTGCGCTCCGCGATGATCTGATCGATCGCCTGAATGCCGACGCCCTTGAGCGCAGCGAGCGCGTAGTAGATCGTGTTATCGCCGACCTCGAACGTCGCGCCCGAGCGGTTGATGTTCGGCGGCTCGACCTTGATGCCGAGGCGCTGCGCCTCGGAGCGGAATTCGGAGAGCTTGTCGGTGTTGTTGAGATCGAGCGTCATGGACGCTGCGATGAACTCCACCGGATAATGCGCCTTCATGTAGGCGGTGTGGTAAGATACCAGCGCATAAGCCGCCGCGTGGCTTTTGTTGAAGCCGTAGTCGGCGAATTTTGCGAGCAACTCGAAGATCGTCTCGGCCTGCCCTTTCGGCACGCCGTTCTTCACCGCGCCGGCGACGAAGATGTCGCGCTGCTTGTCCATCTCGGCGCGGATCTTCTTGCCCATCGCGCGGCGCAAGAGGTCGGCGTCGCCCAGTGAATAGCCCGACATCACCTGCGCGATCTGCATCACCTGTTCCTGGTAGATGATGACACCGAAGGTCTCTTTGAGGATCGGCTCCAGGACGGGGTGGAGATATTCCGGCTCCTCGTCGCCGTGCTTGCGCGCGCAATAGGTCGGGATGTTCGCCATCGGGCCCGGGCGATACAGCGCGACCAGCGCGATGATGTCCTCAAAACGGTCCGGCCGCATGTCGATCAGCGCCCGCCGCATGCCCTGACTTTCAACCTGGAACACGCCGACCACGTCGCCGCGTGCGAGCATCTGGTAGCTCTCGGCATCGTCGATCGGCAGCGTGGCGAGATCGACGTGGATGTCGCGCGGCTTGAGCAGCTTGCAGGCAACGTCGAGCACGGTCAGCGTCTTCAGGCCGAGGAAGTCGAACTTCACGAGGCCGGCGGGCTCGACCCATTTCATGTTGAACTGGGTCACCGGCATGTCGGACTTGGGATCGCGATAGAGCGGCACGAGTTCGCTCAAGGGGCGGTCGCCGATCACGATGCCGGCCGCATGCGTCGAGGCGTGACGCGTCAGGCCTTCCAAGCGCTGGGCAATGTCGAAGGCGCGCGCCACCACCGGGTCCTCGTCGCGGAACGCCTGGAGCTTCGGCTCGCTCTCGATCGCGGCGGCCAGCGTCACCGGTGCCGCCGGATTCTGCGGCACCAGTTTTGTCAGCTTGTCGACCTGGCCATAGGGCATCTGCAGCACGCGGCCGACGTCGCGCAGCACGCCGCGCGCCTGCAGCGTACCGAAGGTGATGATCTGCGCGACCTGATCGCGACCGTAGCGCTGCTGAACATATTGGATCACCTCGCCGCGGCGGTCCTGGCAGAAGTCGATGTCGAAGTCGGGCATCGAGACGCGTTCGGGATTGAGGAAGCGCTCGAACAGCAGGCCGAACTTGATCGGATCGAGATCGGTGATGGTCAGCGCCCACGCGACCAGCGAGCCGGCGCCGGAGCCGCGGCCTGGCCCGACCGGAATACCTTGCGACTTCGCCCATTTGATGAAGTCGGACACGATCAGGAAGTAGCCCGCGTATTTCATGCGGGTGATGACGTCGAGCTCGAAGGCGAGCCGTTTGGCGTAGGTCTCTTCCGTCGTGCCCTGCGAAAGGCCGTGGACATGGAGGCGCTTGGCGAGCCCCTCCTCCGCCTGGCGTTTCAATTCGGCGGCCTCCACCGCGGCCGCATCCGAGCTCGATGCGGCCCCGACCGTGAAGAACGGCAGGATCGGCTTGCGCGTCATCGGCCGGAACGAGCAGCGCTCGGCGATCTCCAGTGTCGAGCTAAGTGCCTCCGGAATGTCGGCGAACAGCACCGCCATCTCCGCGCGCGTCTTGAAGCGGTGATCCGGCGTGAGCTGCTCGCGCTCGGTCTCGGCGATCAGCCGCCCGCCTGCGATGCAGAGCAGCGCGTCATGCGCTTCGTAATCCTCGGTCGCGGCGAAGTACGGCTCGTTGGTCGCAACCAGCGGTAGTCCCTTGGCATAGGCGATGTCGATCAAGCCGCCTTCGACGCGCCGCTCCTTTTCGGTGTTGTGGCGCTGCAACTCGATATAGAGGCGGTCGCCGAACAGGCCGGCCAGACGCTCGCAGCGCGCGGCGGCGAGCTCGCTAAGACCACCGGCGAGCGCCAGCGAGATCGGCCCGTCCGGTCCGCCCGTCAGCGCGATCAGCCCCTCGGTCTCACCCTCGAGCCAGTCGAGCTTGATGAATGGAGCATGGCTGTCCGGCGATTCCAGGAACGCGCGCGAGTTCAGCCGCATCAGGCTGCGATAGCCGCGCTCCTGCGCGGCCAGCAACACCACGCGCGACGGCCCCATCGCGTTGCGTGCATTGGGATCCTGATCTCCGAATTCGATCGCCAGCTCGCAGCCGACGATCGGCTGGATGCCGGAGCCCGCCATCTTGTCGGAGAACTCCAGCGCACCGAAGAGATTGTCGGTGTCGGTCAGCGCCAGCGCGGGCTGGTGGTCTTTCTTCGCAAGCTCGGCAAGCTTGGCGATCTTGATCGAGCCCTTGAGCAGCGAATAGGCCGAGTGAACGTGAAGGTGGACAAATCCGGCGCTCGGCATGGTCGCGTGACGGCCTCTTGCAGATGGGATGAAGCGGTCGCCGGCTCCTCAAGGCATCCTGCACCTGTCCGGCCGACTCGCCTCACAATGGTGGGGTGCCGCGCCGCGAGAGTCCACGCCGGAGCGACCGCTTCGCCCCGTCATCCGGCTTTTCCCCAACATGCCAGACGCTCAGGGATCAGAGCTGCGGGATCACCTGCGCCCAGATCGCAATCATCCCGACGAACAGCGTGATGGACGCCAGCGCCGCGGCTTCTTCCACGAAAACCCTGAACATGGCCTGCTCCCTTGTTGGAACGTATGAAGAACATTGTTCTCAGTTTGTTCTACGGAGTCAAGCGGTCCGGGACGTCTCGAAACGAGATGGTTAACTCGCTGAATGCAAACAATCGGGATAGGGGGAAGCCTCGCGGCTTCTCCCCTCCCACACCACCGGACATACGGGTCCGTATCCGGCGGTTCGGTAGATTATGCTGGTTGCTGTGCCGCGACGGAAGCCAAGCCGAGTGCCCTGAAGAACGCGATTGGCATGGCGATGGTGAGCGCGGGGCTGTTCGCGAGCCGCCAGGGGCCATGTGGGTTGCCGACGGTTTGTGCCGCCAGATTCCGGCCGACGCCGCGACGTCGCAACTCGGCGAAGCGGGTGCTCCCACGCTTCCATTGCTTCCAGGCGATGGCGCGCAACCGCCGCCTAGTCCACTCATCAAGTGCCTGCAACACCGACGGCGTTTGGCAGAAGCCAAAGTAGCCGCGCCATCCCTTGAGATAGACCGACAGCTCTTTGACGATCTGCGCGAGGCTTCGGCCGCACGTGCGCCGCGTCAGCTCCCGGACTTTCGCTTTGAAGCGGGTGAGTGCCTGGGGCGCGATGCGCCGCCGCGGCTCTGTCCCGCCGGTGAAGCTGAAGCCAAGGAACTTGCGAACGCTCGGTTTGGCAACCGCGCTCTTAGCCTTGTTGATCTTGAGCTTGAGGCGCTTTTCCAGGAACTTCTCGATGCCCGCCAACACCCGCTCGCCCGCCTTCTGACTGCGCACATAGATGTTGCAGTCGTCGGCGTAGCGTCCGAAGCGATGGCCGCGCTTCTCCAGTTCCTTGTCCAGTACATCCAGCATCAGATTCGACAATAGCGGCGAGAGCGGGCCGCCCTGCGGCGTGCCCTCGTCCGTCGAACTGACCAGCCCTCCTTCCATCACACCCGCATTCAGGAACGCGCGGATGAGCTTCAGGAGGCGCTTGTCAGTGACCCGCTTCGCGACCAGCCCCATCAGGATGTCGTGGTTGACCCGGTCGAAGAACTTCTCCAGATCGATGTCCACGACAACGGCGTGCCCGGACGCGATATACGCCTGCGCCCGTTCCACCGCCTGATGTGCCGAGCGGCTCGGCCGGAAGCCGAAGCTCGCCTCGGAGAACGTCCCGTCCCAATCCGCCTGCAGCACCTGCAGCACCGCTTGCTGGATGAAGCGGTCGAGCACCGTCGGGATGCCGAGCGGCCGCAGGCCACCCGACGCCTTCGGTATCTCCACCCGCCGCACCGGTTGTGGCTTGTAGGTCCCGTCAAGCAACTGGGCGCGGATCGCGAGCCAGTGCTCCTTCAGGTGGGCCGGCAACTCGCCGACAGTCATCCCGTCGACGCCCGCCGTCCCCTTGTTGCGCGTCACTTGCGCCAACGCATTCTTCAGATTCTCACGCTCGACCACTGCTTCCATCGTCGGCCCTGCGACCGCCGGGCGTTCAAGACTGGTCTTCGCCGCGCTTGCTTCGATCTCTCGGGCGGCGGCGCTTTGGGCTTCACCCTCCGCGCCGGTGCCCGAGTTCAGTTCGACCTGACTTTTCTGTCGCATGGCTCGCGCGAGATGGACTGCTCTACTAACCACTTCCACCGTTCGGGCCTTCGGCGGCGCGCCGCCGCCTACTATGCCCTCGGCTGACTTCTGCGCTGCGGTCAGGCCGCCTTACGGCCGCCTCAGTCCCGTTACCGGGACACAGCGCAGACCTCCCGAGGTAAGACCGACCGCCTTCACCGCACGCCCGCCGGATTTACCACCCCGACCTTTGATGACCATGGACTTCGCAATCATGTGCTTGCTCGTCCGGCCGGGTAGGCCTCATTATCCGGTTCTTGTCCATCGGGTCGCGGCTTTGCCCCGCGCTGTCTTCAGACCCCATCTCGCGATGACGCCCTTGCGCTTCGCTAATCCTTCGCCGTCATCAGGCTGGATAGAGGACTTCCACCTCCAAGCTGTCGTTCATACTCGGCACACACAAAAAAGCCCCGGCCGAGGCCGGGGCTTTCGTCAGCCGCTCGCGTGGAGCGATCTGTCTTAGTAGCGCGCCACCATCGGGCCGCCGAACTTGTAGTTCAGGCGGACGAGGCCCATGTCGACGTCCTGACGGATGCGCTCCGTGCCAGCGAAACCGGCAAAGGTCACGTCCTTGTCCGACAGGAAGATGTGGTTGTACTCGACGCCGACCGACCAGTTCGGAGCGAAGCCGAACTCCAGGCCGGCACCGACCGTACCACCCCAGCGGGTTTCGCTGGTCGAAGCGAGCAACGGGCCGGCCACGTCGTAGATCTCGTACTTGTTGCCGACCACAGCCGCACCGCCCTTGACGTAGAGCAGCACGTTGTTCCAGGCGTAACCAACCTGGCCGGTGATCAGGCCGAACGAATCGATCTTGGTGCGGTTGCGGGTGGCAAACAGTGCGCTGAGATTGTCGCCAGTGAAGTCGGCCCAGTTGCCCTGGCCTTCGACGCCGAACACGAACTGCCCGGACTGCCAGCGATAGCCAATCTGGCCACCGACCGTGCCGCCCGTTGCGTCGTGCGAACCCTCGCGACCGACGCCAACGAAATCCCAGGTCGCGTGCGACGAACCGCCGCCGCCGTTGATGCCGATGTAGAAGCCGCTCCAATCGTAAACGGCGGCGATCGCCGCCGGCGGAGCCTTGGTGTAGGGCCGCGCCGCGAGGTCAGCAGCCAGCGCCGGCGCAGCCGCGCTGAGCGCGACGAGGCTGACAGCGGCAAGCAACAAATTCTTCTTCATTTGATTCCCGTTCCAGTTTCTTCAGAGGCCCCCGGGCCGTGACTTGGTCATAACAGCGATCGACGGAATTGCTGTAACCACGACGCAACAGTCCGGTCGAAAGGGACCCTGCTCATTAACAAATGTTTAGCGGCATGTGCGCGAAAACCCTTTGAAACAAGTGGTTTTCATGAGTTCCAATGTCGACTACACGACATAGACTGCGCGCGTGCGTGACGTCGTCGCGCGCACATTCGCGTGATTGGAGAATTGAAATGCGCGGTCGAGTTCCTCATCCCATTGTCGCCACATTTTCGCTCGCATTCATCACATTTGCACTCGCATCAATTGCAAGCACGCCCGCGCGCGCATTCGGCAAGAACCATCCGTTCTGCCTCACTGGTGATGAATGGCCGGGACTGAGCAATTGCAGGTTCGACAGCTACGCGCAGTGTCAGGCGAACGCGTCCGGTCGCGCGCTGACCTGCATCGCCAATCCGTATTTCGTCGGACAAAGCGACGATCCCTATGCGTATCAAAATCGTCCGCGCGCGCAGACGCCGGGCTATTTCCTGCCGCGCTGAGATGCGCCGCGCCGTACTGATGCTCGCCCTCACCGGCATGCTCCCGGCAAGCGGGTCTGCGCATGCGCAGACCTATGATCCGAGCTATCCGGTCTGCATGCAGATCTACGGCCCCGTGGGCTATTTCGACTGCCGCTACGGCTCACTTGCGCAGTGCCGATATCTCACCGTCGGGCGCTCCGCGAGTTGCGTCGTGAACCCGTATTTCTCAAAGAAAAAACCAACGCCCTCTCGCCGCTCGAGCGCACAGCTGTTGGCACCGGATGATCAAAACAGTTCGGCTGCAGCCAGGCATCCTGTGGCGTAGCGGCTGCGTCTCCTCAGCTTTGCCAGGGCGTGTTGCGGATGCGCGTGCACGCATTTGGCTTGCGGAAGCTCGGATCGTGATCTTCGATGTAGTCGAAGTTGACTGTTCCGAACGTCGTCTGCGGCTTCTTCAGCGCTGAGCAGGTCTGCACCTTCAAGAACTCGTTCTTGAAGTCGCCGCGCGGAAACGCGGATATCACCTGGTCGCGCTGCTCCGGCGTGTACTCGTCAAATCCAACGCCCACGACATCCACCAGGACGCCTGCGTTGGTGAGCGCGATCTCCGGTTTCATATATTGCGGAATGCCGGGCGTGGTGTGCAGCGCGATTGCTTCCCACACCAGGTCGGCCTTCGGCTCGGCAATGCCGCGCGCCCGCAGAAAGTCGCGCGCGGCGTCGGCGCCGTCGACCTCAAACCGCTTGGTCTCGGTGTGGTAGTGATCGACGAGGCCGAGATCGTGAAACAGCGCCGCGACATAGAGCAGCTCGGACTCGAACTTCAGCTTCTGACGCAGCCCCTTGATCGCGCCGAACACGTAGACCCGAACCGAATGGTTGAACAACATCTCGTCTTCGTAACTGCGCACCAGCTCGGTGGCTTCGCGCGCCAATTGGCTGTCGGGAATCTTGACGCCGGAAATCACGCTCGTCATTTTCAGGCTCCTCGCTTCTGTTTCGGATGATGTCCTTCGCGGTCAGGCTGCATGCTCGAGCGCAGCTTGTGGCGTCTTCCGGAAGCCGATCGACATGCGATTGTATGCATTCATCAGGCTGATCGCGATCGTGAGATCGACCAGCTCGCGCTCGCCGAAGATCTTGCGGGCGGCTTGATAGGCTTCATCCGGAACGTTGGTCTCGGCGACGCGGGTGACAGTCTCGGCCCAGGCAAGGGCGGCGCGCTCGCGTTCGTCGAAGAGATTGCCGGCCTCGGCCCACGCCTGGACGAGCGCGAGCTTTTCAACCGTCACGCCGCTCTTCAGCAAATCGCGCGTGTGCATGTCGAGACAATAGGCGCAGTTGTTGATCTGCGACACGCGGAGATAGATCAGGGTGACCAGCGTCGCGGGAAGGCCGCTCTGCATGACGTAGCCGTAGACGCCGCCCAGTGCCTTCGTGCCGGCCGGTGCGATGTGGTTGTAGTTGAGACGTTCACTCATCTGCCTGCTCCTTGATGCCCGGAGGGGATGAACCCTCCCCGTTGCCCTTTACGTGCCCCTGCCCTGGTCCATAGAAAAGCACCAAGAACGCACAAAAATCGTGTACCATGCAGGCATGACCAAGCCGCTGCATCTGAAGCTCGATCGATCTGCGAAGAAGCCGCTGGCCGAGCAGATCCACAGGGGGATCAGGACCGCCATTGAGAGCGGCGTGCTCGCCCCGGGCGCGCGCCTGCCCTCCTGGCAGGATCTGGCGGCCCAGCTCGGCGTCGCGCGCGGCACCGTGCGCGTCGCGTACGAAAAGCTCTCATCCGCCCAACTGATCGTCGCGGCGCGCGCGACTGGAACACATGTCGCGGACCGGCCGCCCTTGCCGGCGCGGCGGGACAAGGCCCCTGCCCCCGCCTCGTTCATGGAGATGTACCAGGAGCTGACGGCCGGGCCGGCGATCTTCCAAATGGGCGTCCCTGCGCAGGAGATACTTCCTGCGACGCTGTTGGCGCGGATGCGCGCTCAGGCGGTTCGGATGGAGGTGAGCGCGCCGGCGATCTACCCTGATCCGCGCGGCGAACTGGCGTTGCGGCGCGAGATCGCGGCCTATCTTGCGCTGGCGCGCGGGATCGAATGCGCGCCCTCCCAGATCATCATCACCGGCGGGTTCAGCGGCGGCCTCGGCCTGGCGCTCCGTGTCCTCGGCCTCGAGCAGAAGAAGGCCTGGTTGGAGGAGCCGGGCTTTCCCTTCACCCGGCATGGTCTCGGGCTCGCGCGATTATCGATCGCGCCGATCCCGGTTGACGCCGACGGTATCGACGTCGATTACGGCCTGAAGCATGCTCCTGATGCGGCACTGGTCGTCGTGACACCGGGGCAGCAGGCGCCATTCGGATCGACATTGTCGCTTGTGCGGCGCTCCCGCCTGCTCGACTGGGCTGCGCAAAGCAAGACGTGGGTGATCGAGGACGACTATCTGAGCGAGCTTCAGCTCAAGGGCCGGGCGACGCCGGCGCTGGCATCGCTTGACCGCGCCGGCCGCGTCATTCACATCGGCTCTTTCAGCAAGACCGTGACGCCAGCTCTCCGTCTGGGCTTTGTCGTTGCACCGGCCGCTCTGGCGTCGCGATTTGCCGAAGTTGCGGCGTGCCTCGCGCCGGCGCCTGGACCCGCGGTGCAGCTCGCGATGGCCGATTTCATCAGCGACGGCCATTATCTCCGACATCTTCGGCGCACCAAGCGGGTCTACGCAGCGCAAGGCGATGCATTGCTGAAATACCTCCGCCCGCGCACTGCAAACGTTGCGATTGCCGGATTGGCGGCGGTCCTGCGATTGCCGGAGGCAGCACCCGATCTGGCCATCGCCAGGAAAGCGGCACCGCTTGGACTGGCGCCTACCCCGCTATCGCTCTGGTATGCGTCGAAGGCTTCGGCGCGCCCAGGATTGTTGCTGGGCATCGCAACGTCTCCGCTCAAGAGGATCGAGGCGTCCTGCGACCGGCTCCTTCAGATCATCGATCGTCTTGCGTAACGAACGAAATCATCACCTGGAAATCACGCCAGCGGCCGAATGTTCTGGTTCATGCGGAAGAAGTTCGTCGGGTCGTGCTTGGCCTTGATCCGCTGCAGACGCCGGTAGTTCGGTCCATAGGCGGCAGCGACAGGATCGCCCGTCTCGTCGTCATCGAGATAATTGACGTAGCGGCCGGAGGCAAAGAAGGGCCGCATCCTTTCGTAGGTCTCGCGCGCCCAGGAGATGCAGAGGCTCGTATCGCTGGGCTGCATCCACTGCGTGAGGATCAGGAAATTGTAGCCCTCCTGGCGATGCGGAAATGCCGTATCCCCAGTATCGATGCGGGCCGCCGCGCCGTGGATGTGTTCGAGGAGGAACTGCCCCATGGGACTCGGGCAGTGTGCGAAACAATCGATCATGGTCGAAATTGCACCATCACTCAGCTCGGTGAGGAAGTTCGATTTCCAATAGTTGAAAGCGCCTTTCGGATAGTTGGCGTCGAGCATGCGGTTGAGCTCGCAATAGCGCATCGGCCCGACTGCATCCAGGATCGGTGCCCCGAACTGTTTCAGCGGGCGCATCGCTCCTTCGGCATCCGCCGCCGAGCCGCAGTGGCTGGTGACCAGGGCGGCGACCTCCGTGCCGGATCCGTCGGGCGCATGGGTTAGGGATGCGAACAGCATATGCTCATCCGTGAGCGAGCGCGTACTGGCCCGGAAGAATTCCAGCACGTCACGGGAGCGCTCGATGGGGTGGATGATCGGACCGCCCGTGATGATTGGCCCCACAACATGGAGATTATATTCGAGACTGGTGGCGATCCCGAAATTTCCGCCGCCGCCGCGGACGGCCCAGAACAGATCGGGCTCCTCTTGCTTGCTGGCCCGCACAACCTTGCCGTCGGCGGTGACGAGTTCGACGGCACGCAGATTATCCAATGCCAGCCCGTACTTGCCCATCAGCCAGCCCAGTCCTCCGCCGAGGGTCAGACCGGCAATCCCCGTAGTCGAGACCACGCCGCCGGTGACCGCAAGCCCGTGAAGTTGCGTTTCGCGATTGAGCTCGCCCCAGGTGACCCCGCCCTGCGCCCATACGGTCTTGCCGACAGGGTCGACCCGGACGCCCTTCATGGGTGAGAGGTCGATCATGATCCCGCCGTCGATGGTTGCACGCCCTGCCACATTATGGCCGCCGCCGCGAACAGCGACTTGAAGTCCAAGCTTGGTTGCAACCGCCACGGCATTCACGACATCGGCGACGCTGCGGCACCTGGCAATCAATGCCGGCCGCTTGTCTACCAGCCCGTTGTGGACCTTTCGCGCCTCCTCGTAGCCCTCGTCCGCCGGCTTGAGGAGTTGTCCTCCGAAGGAGGCGTTGAGATCGGCGGCAGCGCTGGCGACAGACGCGATGGGTGACATGACACGATCTCCTCAGCTTGACCGCTCGTATCCTCAATCGTGGGCTGTCTCGGCGCAAATCCGAAGAATTCAGGTGACGATGAATTGGTTTCACCTAGACTGGCGGCATGCACAAGCTGCCGCCGCTGATCGAGCTTCGCGCGTTTGAGGCCGCTGCCCGCCATCTCAGCTTCAAGAAAGCTGCGGCAGAACTCGGCGTGACACCGACGGCGATCAGCCACCAGATCGGGCTGCTCGAGCAGTATTGCGGTCGGACTCTGTTCCGGCGCAGACCACGGCCTCTTTCGTTGACCGATGCCGGAGCGCGGCTCTTCCCCGCCATTCGCGGCGGCCTCGAGGCGTTTGCCGCGGCCATTGCGGCCGTCAAGCAGGAGCGCGATCAACAGCCGCTCCGGGTGACGACGACCAACGCTTTCGCCAGCCGCTGGCTCGTGCCCCGCCTGCCGCTGTGGCGGAAGCTGCATCCCGACGTGCCGCTGGAAATCATCGGCACTGACTCAGTACTCGATCTGCAGGCTGGAGATGGAGATG
Source organism: Bradyrhizobium sp. LMG 9283 (assembly GCF_045571415.1). Taxonomy (NCBI): domain Bacteria; kingdom Pseudomonadati; phylum Pseudomonadota; class Alphaproteobacteria; order Hyphomicrobiales; family Nitrobacteraceae; genus Bradyrhizobium; species Bradyrhizobium sp. LMG 9283. Next base: position 4,262,715 of record NZ_CP120691.1, on the reverse strand, counting down.
TTGCCATTCGCTATGCGACGAGCCGAGTACGGCCGGCGGACGGAATCGTCGATGATCTCTTCAGCGATACGTTCTGGCCGGTTTGCAGTCCGCGTTTGCTTGCAACGGAGCGCCTGAAGCGACCACTTGATCTTGCTAACCACGTTCTGATCCACTCCTATTGGTCGCCCGCCGATCGTGAGCCGCCGACATGGCAGAGATGGCTCGCCGCGGCTCAGCGCAGGTGGCGCGAGGTGCCCCAATTCAAGGACATGCAGCATTTGAGCTTCCGAGAGGAACTGCACGCAATCGAGGCGGTGATCGCCGGACAGGGAGTCGGGATTTTCAGTGATGTGCTCGTGGCACACGACCTCGCAGCTGGTACGCTCGTGAAGGCGTTCAAGTTGAGCTTGCCTGGCTACGGCTTCCATGTGGTCAGTAAGCCAAGCCATCCGCGCGCACGGACCATCCGGGCTTTTTCGCAGTGGTTGCGGTCAAATCCTTGATCCGCTGCTCCGTGAGCAGATGCGCACCACACTGGTTCCGTTCACGCGTCTCCAGGGAACAGCCCGCGCAGGGTGCGCGCTAATCCGGCAGCCTTGTCCAGCTACGCAGGACGCATCATGCGTTCGATGCCCTGCGTGATGTCGTTTCCGGCATCGCCAGCCCCCTTTGCCACGCCGCGAAATTGGAACTCCCTTATGGTGTTACCAATACGCATTTTGCAATTGTCTCAGCATGGCACTGGATCTAATTCGTCAATCATCTTGCGATCCAAGGATATTCGCGTCCGGTCGCGCGGTTTGGAGCTTGTTTTTGCGATTGAGAGCTTTCGCAGCTGAATTGGACTTCGCGGCGCAAGGCGTAGGCGGATTCAAACAAAGTTTGAGGTTCTCTCCCTGTGCCGCTCGAAATGCGATGCGGCGGATGGTTTGCGGCGAGCTGCAGTGATGCTTCCCAGCGGAGTGGCTAACCGACTTCTGGCAGCACTGCCGGCTGCGGACCTCGATCTGCTGGCACCCGAGCTGGAGATGGTTACGCTCGATCGGGACGCGGTCGTCTCGCGGGCGGGTGACCATACCGAGTACGTCTTCTTCCCTCATAGTGGCGCCGTTACGGTCATGATGGACATGGCGAACGGGCAGACGGTCGCAAGCGCCGCAATAGGACGCGAGGGAGCAGTGGGCACGTTTTCCGTGCTGGGGCCGTCCCCTGCTGTCGTTACCGCCGTCGTTCGTGCCGCGGGGACCGCCTCGCGGATCCCCACAGCGCGATTCCATGCCGCTTTCAGCCGGAGTCCCGCGATCCGGCATGCGGTCCAGATGCACTTCAAGGCGATGCTGATACAGTTTCAAGTTGGCGGGGCTTGCAATGCGCTGCATCCGGTCCAGGCCCGCATGGCACGCTGGCTGCTCCATCTTCGCGACCGCATCGACCAAGATACCCTGCCGCTCACCCAGGAGGCGCTTTCGCAAATACTGGGCGTACGGCGAACCACGGTGACGCTTCTGATGCGCAATCTGCGCGCTTCCGGAGCGATCAGATCGGAGCGGCGAGGCGAAATCGAGGTCGACTCGTCGCGGCTCGCTGCGGCGGCGTGCGAATGCCGCGACACCATGCGTCTCGAAGTCGAGGAGATCTTCTCTGGGAATGCAGCGTCATCTCGCGTTTCGGCACTGCCGACGTAGTAAGTGAAACGGGCGCTGCTGGCCGTTTCGAAGCGGCCCGGTGAATCCGGCGAACACAGTGCTGAAATTGCAGCTTCGCGCATGCGGATTCTTCCGGCCGATCAGGCCGTGGCCCAAGGCTCTGATAAGATCGCCCATCTCACGTCGGTGGCGGGTCAACCATTACTATCGACCACCGCATGAATTTTGCTCGTCAGCGCCGCCGCGCGACCTTCCCATCGATTGGCGCTTGTTTCGAGTTATGCAGGCGCCATGCTCATGCACGCGGACAATAGAGGTGTCGATCATCTGGACAGCGGCATCGTGGGCTACCGCAAGTGCGTCGATGATGCGGCCCCAGACACCAGCCCGTGATGGATGCCCTGCCACGAGGGCACCCGGTAAGCCGCCTCTAAGACCAGCGAAGAAGCATCGATTAGCGAATCTCGACCGTCGAGGCGAAAGGATATCGGCGTTAGGGGGCCGTGGAGCAAAGCATCTCCAAGTTCGGGCCATAGCTCCAGATCAGGCACTACGCCCGCCGCGCGCGCGAACAGCATGGTGAGCGAGGGCATGTGATGCTTGTCGGCGACTTGACTGACGTTCTGAGACAATCCTGCTTGCATGATTTGCCTCGAAGGTAACGGCCGGGCTCCGCTCCAGGCATAAGCAATCCAGCGTGCTTGAAGCTCTATCGGCGGGAAATAGGGGCCTCCCACCTGAAAGAAGCCCGCAAAAGCGAGACCTGGAAAATCGGGATGGAAGGTGAAATCGTATAAGTCGAGACGCTGACCGCCGACATCGAGATGCTGACGCACTTCGTCGGCGAGGAATGGCAGATTGATTTCGAAGCCCGTACCGAAAATCAGCCCGTCGAAATCTTCCGAGGTGCCATCCGCGAATGTCACGGTCTGGCCGGTCACGGCGGTGATCCAGGGTCTTGCGCAAATCCGACCCTCCGAGACCAGCGGCAGATAGTACTGGCACTGCGTTACACCGGCCCTTATGAGGTCATCACTGGGTTTGAGTGCGCCGAACATTTCTGGACTGCCGCTCGTTTTCACGATGAAGTTCTTCAAGTCTACCGCGGCAGTTTTCGCCGACGTTTGCTGGGCGGTGGCCGCATGGCGCGTCTGAACAAAATACTCGACCGGGACCCCGGAAACGATCTTTTGCATGATGTAGCGCTGCCGGCGGGACGCCGTAACTACGCGAGCGGCCCCCGACATCGCACAGTCACATGCGATCTCCAGTGCGCTTACTGCGCATCCGGCAATGAGAACGCGGCGGTCGCGATAGGACTCCGGATTCTTGTATTGGAACGTATGGGCGACGCCGCATGGGCCGCTGAACGTATAAAGTCCGGGAACATCGGGAAACTTGGGCTGGTTGAATCGGCCACTGGCAACGACGACGTATGGATATGTCTCCGCAATCTCGGTGCCGTCGAGGCTCGCACTGCTTACTGTCCAGCCGTCGCCGGAGTGCTGCGCAAGCCGGGTAACTCGGGTGCGCAACCTGATCCGCGAAGGCAGATCGAACCGCTCCGCGTAGTTCGTCAGGTAATTCAACATAGTGTTGTGGGCGGGATAGAGCGGCGTTCCCGCCTCGTGGCGAAGATCACTGAACTGGGTCATCTCACGGCAGGTGTTCGTGTGCATAGTTGGCCATATCCCGCTGTAGCGGGGGTCCGCTGACCACTGCCCGCCGAGGGTATTGCCTTGCTCGTAGAGAACTGGCTCGAAACCCTCGCGCTTGAGCCACCGCGCAGTCGCAAGGCCCGCCGGACCGGCACCGATGATCGCGACTTTGGTCATGACGTCCTCCAATCCCGCTTTTCTCTCTGGACGGTATGAGAGCGTCTCTCTAAAGTCCTTGGGGCTGGCCTTAATTGTTCTGAAGCCGATCTGAAACTGGGCTGTGAACGCTATGAGCGAGGCGAGGTTCGGCCCCTTCCGGCTTGACTTGGCGCGGCGAGAGCTGAAGCGCGACGGAGAGTTCGTGTTGATCGGCGGCCGTGCGCTCGAAATTCTGTGCGTGCTCGTCACAGCAGGCGGCGATGTGGTCTCCAAAGACGATTTGATGACCCAGGTTTGGCCCGGCCTTGTCGTCGAGGAGAACAATATCCAGGTGCATATTTCGACTCTTCGCAAAGCACTTGGCGAAGGTAAGGGAGGGGGTAGTTACGTCGTTACCGTGCCAGGGCGCGGTTATCGTTTTGTCGGAATCGAGCCGGCGTGCGATGGACCGGCATCAATCTCCCCGTCAGGTCTCGAATACCCGGCTCTTCCGGACAAACCTTCGATCGCTGTGTTGCCGTTTGCGAACCTGAGCGGTGATACCGAGCAGGCGTATTTTGCGGACGGAATAGCGGAAGATATCATTACGGCTCTCACCCGCTTTCGCTGGTTCTTCGTCATCGCGCGCAGCTCCAGTTTTACCTACCGGGGCGGGACGGTCGACGTTAAGCAGATTGCGCGCGAACTCGGCGTTCGCTACGTCCTGGAAGGCAGCGTGCGACGCTCGGCAAATCGCGTGAGAATCAGCGCGCAGCTCGTCGATGCCACCACTGGAGCGCACATCTGGGCCGAGCGGTACGATCGCGATCTCGCCGAGATCTTCGTCGTCCAGGACGAAATCACGGAACGAGTTGCGGGGGCAATCGAGCCGGAACTGCTCAAGGCCGAAGGTCGGCCAATGGGCGCGCGCCTCGCGGGTAAGCTGACTGCCTGGGATCTTATCAGGCAGGGCATGTGGAACTTCCACCAACTCACTGAACCCACGCATCGACGTTCACTCGAGTTGTTCAGGGAAGCCGCGCGGGTCGCGCCGGAACTGGCCGAGGCCCAAATGTGGGTCTCGCGCGCAGCAACGGGTCTCGTGGCCTACGGCTGGTGCAGTGATCCGGATGCCTTGCTGCGCGATTCCCTTCAGGCAGCACTGCTGGCGGTGCGTCTAGATGAAAAGGACGCATACTCGCATTTTGCATTGTCGATGACCTATGTATTCTCGGGAGAGCTTGAGCAGGCGGTTCGCGCTGCGGAGAAATCTGCAGAACTCAGCCCAAGCTTCGCGCTTGCCCATGTCGGCCTTGGCATGACGCTACTCTATTCAGGCAGGGCGCAGGATGCGATCGATCCCCTCCAACGCGGGCTTCGCCTAAATCCGTTCGATCCGCAGAATACCCACTGGTTCCGGCTTTTGGCGCTGGCCCTGTATTTCTCAGGCAAGCACCCAGAAGCCTTGGCTGCGGCCCATCGCGCGGTCAAAGCTCGGCCGGGCTGGCCGCTTACTCTCGAAACCGCAGCCATCTGCCATGTGGCGCTGGGCCAGATAGTCGAAGGCCGAGCTTGCCTTGAACAGATGCACAAATTGGCTGGTCCTAACGGAGACCCGACGAGGATGATGAAGCTGCGCAATCCCAAATGGGCAGATGAGATAACTGCACAGCTGCGTAAAGCGGCTGCGCGACCCCAATCCCCGCGCTAACGAGGCAATATTAGCTGCGCAGGAGTTGGAGCAACCGAAGGCGCGGCATTGGTCTGCCCTTGGCCCATCGCGACATTTGCCGCGGTTGCGCAAAGGAGGTCGGTATCGGAGCGAAGCGGACTTCGCCGCCGGTCTATGAGTACACGGCCCAGCAGTGAGATACATACAGCTCCAAATCCGCGCGTGATGTTACTCCTACTGTAGATGCCTCTCCGGACGAGCTTGCCTCCATCCCCTGGTGAACCCCAGCACGCCGCAGCACTTGAGCCGGCAGCCGCGTTGTCCTCCATGGATGGGAAGTCTCACTTGATCTGACTCAAAGAATTTCCTCCGATGCGGCGCTTGGCAGCGCGGTCTAAGCACGAGCATTGGACGCGCCCATCGCGGCCAGCGCGTGCTGGACCTGAGTGGCCGCATAATCGACCACCTCGCGATGAGTCATCGCCGCACCTCGCCGCTTGGCTTCCGCGAAGGCGCCGTCGCCCAGCACATGGCGAACGCGGCCGAGGGTTTCAGGCAGCTCCTGGAAAAAGCTGGTGGACGGGATCATTTGAAAGAGTGCGCCGCTGAGCGTGGCCGCGACGGTCGGGTGGCCTAGGCGTTCAAACAGCAGGATCAGGGTGGCGGTCGTGAGAGTCGCAAGACCAATCTCCGTTGATTGGCCCCAGATTTCGAGCATGCGCGGCAGGGCTCGCAGCGTCTTGACCGGATCGCCGCTCCGCACCTGCAACTCCGCGACCGCGGGGATGATGACGATCTCCCAGTAACGGTTACCGGATGTCCTCGCATGAGCCAGCGCCTTCTCGAACGCATCCAGGGCAGATCGCGGATCGGCTTTGCTAAAGGCTCTTCCCTTGGAGAACAGCGCGGCGATGAGCGAACTTGGCGTTCGTGCGGCCGCAACCTTGTCCACGACGCCATCGGCGATCGCCATGGCCTCTTCATGCGCGCCGGCCATGGCCAGGTAGAAAGGAAGCGTGGCCAGGCATTGTCGCTCGCGCCGGTCAGCCGGGTGCTCGGCGCCAGCACGTGAGAATTTGGCGGCACTGTCGGCATTGCCTTGTCGGGACGCAATCATGGCCAGAACGGCGAATGCCCAGACTGGCGGATCAAAGTTGGTGTTGCCGATCAGCGCGATCGCCTCCTCGGCGTAGAGCGTCGCCTCATGAACACATCCCAGGTTCCATGCCCTGATCGCTGCATAGGTCAGCAGGGCGCCGAGCCGGCGATGGCCGGCGCGCCGTGCCGCATCGACGATCTCCGTCGGCCAATTCAGAGGTTCGCTGCGCACCCGGAGCACGGCCATGCCCGGAATCCTGGATGCGATCCGGGCCGCAACGTCGATATCATCCTGGCTGCTCGCCCAGCGAAACGCCGCGCGCAAATTGTCCATCTCTTGATCGAGCCAGGCATAGGCCATAAGTTGCTGCGGGCTTCGCCAGAGTCTGTGGTGCGTCTCCGCGTCCTCCGCGAAGAACTGCGCATGGCGACGCCGAACGAACTCGGTTTCGCCCAGCATCGCGAGCCGCTCCTCGGCGAACTGCCTGATCGTTTCGAGCTGGCTATAGCGAACCGCGTTCCCGGCCCGTTTGACGTTGAGCAGGGATTTTCGCACCAGCGAGTCCAGGAGATAGAGAACATCGGCTGCGGCGATGTCGCCGCCGCTACAGACGCGCTCGGCAGCCTCTAGCCCGAACCCTCCACAAAATACAGACGCGCGCGAAAGCACCGCCTGTTCGGATGGCGACAACAGGTCATACGACCATTCCACGGCGTGGCGCAGCGTCTGATGTCGTTTCAAGACACGTCGCGTCCCGCTGGTGAGCAGGCGGAAGCGTTCATGCAGGCGATCGCGGATCTGAGAGGGGCTCATTGACCGCGTTCGGGCAGCTGCAAGCTCGATGGCGAGGGGGATGCCATCGAGGCGGCGGCATATTTCACAGACCGTTTCAGCGTCACCATTGAGCTCGAAGCTTGGTTCGATGGATCGTGCGCGCTCCACGAACAGCTCCACCGCCGGCGCATCAATTCCGCCGCCGCACTCGAGTGGCGCTACCGGATAGGTTCGCTCGCCGTCGACCATCAGCGTCTCACGGCTGGTCGCAAGCAGGCTGACGTGTGGGCATGCCGATAGGATCTCCCGTGCAAGGCACGCTATCGCATCGATCAAGTGCTCGCAATTGTCGAGAATGAGCAGCAGACTTCGTCCGGCAAGCGAATGGGCGACGCTTTGCTCGATGGTCTTGCCCTCTTGTTGCGTGATGCCAAAGACGTCGGCGACCGCGTGACCGGTTGCTTGGGGATCGTTGAGAGCGGCAAGCTCCACCAGCCATGTGCCATCCGGATAATTGCCGCGCATCTTCGCTGCAAGCTGCAGTGCGAGCCGCGTCTTGCCGATCCCGCCTGGGCCGGTCAGCGTTACCAGCCGCGCGCTGGACAGTATCCCGCCGGCCCTGGCAAGATCTTTGTCGCGCCCCAGAAAGCTCGTTGCCTGGACAGGTAGATTGCCCGGTGCGGTCTTGGCGTGGATCGATGGCGGAATGCTCCTGTTCAAGCCGTCCGCGGCCGGCAATTCATCGCCGATCCCACTGGCGGGATTCTCCGGCACCGCACTCCGCACCATTGCGGCTGTGGGCTGCGTACGGTTCCACTCTCGCAGAAGATGGCGGTGCAATGTCTTGGTCTGCGCGTCGGGTTCAATTCCCAATTCCCGGGAGAGCAGTTCGGCGCAGGTGCGGTATTGGCGGAGCGCCGCGCCCTGTCTGCCCTGCCGGGCATACAGCTCCATCAGGGTGCGATGAACCCGTTCTTGCAGAGGATCTGCGGCGAGCAGGCGTGTTGCAATGTGAATGCCACGTTCGATCGCACCTGCGGACAGATGATGATCGAGTAGCTTTGCCATGCCTTCCAAGGCCAGTTCGCGGAACCGCTGGCGTTCCGCCGCTGCCCAGTTTTCGAACTCCGGTGCCGCGACGTGGAAGCCGTCGAGGAATTCGCCGCGATAAAGTCCGATCGCCCGCTCCAGGCTCTCCACTCCCGGTTTCCTGATGAGATCCTCGAACGCCCTTGCGTCGATCGAAAGAGCGTCCGGCGCCAGGCCGATCGTGTCCTCGTGAGCAATCCATGCGTCGGGACCGGCGTGGGACAATGCCTTCCGCAAAAGGCTCAGCGCCTGTCGCAGGCTGTCGCGGGCCTGCGCCTCGACGTGGTCTCCCCACAACAGCGCCGCAAGCTTTGGCCGCGCCTGCGCGTCGCCGGGATGCAGCGCCAGATAGGCCAGCAGGGCTGCCGTCTTTTTGGTGGCCAACGGGATCGGCTCTCCGGTGTCCATCTGAAGCCGGAATCCGCCGAGAAGTGCGAGGTTTGCCTTCGCCATGTCCGTCGGCCCTGTGCTCAGGGTGCGAAAAGCACCCGGTCCGACGATTTTACGAGTTTATCACGCTCGCGCCGACAGGTCCATTGCGGCGGGCCCGTAGCCTGCTTGCGAGGTCAGGGCCACCGTTACGAATGGAGATCACCATGTGGAATCGATTGTCGATCGCAGCCGCCGCAGCCCTCCTGATGGGCACAGTCGGAGCCAGCGCAGCCGAATTGCCGACGTATGGCGTCATGGGTTTTCCGATCACGCCGCACCAGTTCGTAGTATTGGGACCGGCTAACGCCCAACAGGAGACGCCGGCGGCTGGACTCTCGGCGCCGGTCCTGATGCCGCGTCAAGGGACACGCGATGAGCAGACCGCCAGCAGCGGGGAACGCGCGATTACGGCGCTGGTTCTCTCCCCGGTTGTCGCGATCGCACCTGCGCGGTAGGGAGCGCTGTCGCGTGGTGGCTCGCCCCCCGGTAGCCGCCACGCGGCAGTCGCACTTCGAGGATCACTGCACTCCCTGCCCCGGCAGGCGACTCCCGCCCGTGCCAGGGGCATACCTCGCAAAACGCAGCATCATTCGTGTAACCCTTACGTCTCTACGCCTTACACCGGTGTATAGATCACGAGCTTCAGCGCGGGATCGTCGTTGGCCTGGAAGCTCGTGTGCTCGAACCGGAGCACGCCCTTGATCGGATGGTTCATGGTCTTGAGCCCCGAGGCGGTGCTGCGGATCTCGTGCGCCTCCCACCATTTGACGAATTCCGGACTGCCTTGGCGCAGCCGCGTGAGCAGCTCGGTGAAGGCGGGATCGCCGGCCCAGACGTCGTGCGTGGCGCGAAACATCGCGACCATGCTCTTGGCGACCTCGGTCCAGCCCGCGCCGTAGAATTTTCGCGTCTGCTTGTTCGTCAACACGAGCAGCAGCGTGTTGCGATCCTGCTCGGGCAGTTGCCCGAAGGCAAAGACCTCCTCAGCGGCCGCGTTCCAGGCCAGCACGTCCCAGCGCCGCCCGGTGATGTAGGCCGGTTGCTTCAGGCTTTCGATCATCCGCCGGATCGGCGGCGGCACGATCTCGCGCGTGAATGGGCGCCTGTCCCCGTCGCGCGCCAGCGCCTTCAGGTGAGCGTGCTCGGCCTTGCTGAGCCGCAGCGCGCGGGCCAGCGCATCGACGGTGGTGACCGAGGGGCTGACGGTACGGCCCTGCTCGAGGCGGATGTACCAGTCGACCCCAATGCCGGCGAGCTGCGCGACCTCCTCGCGCCGCAGTCCTGCGGTGCGCCGCCGGCGGCCCGCCGGAAGGCCCACGGTCTTCGGCGACAGCTTTTCGCGGCGGGACCTGAGGAAATCGCCGAATTCGACGCGCCGTGGGTCGGCCATTGACATCGCTCCCACAATGGAGGGTCCTTGGAATACTAGGATAATACCAGGCCTTCTTGGCCCCTCCAAGGCGGTGCATATCGGCTTCACCCGACTTTGAGGTGAACATCATGAAAGCTGCCGTGCTCAAATCCTTCGGCTCGCCATTGGTGATCGAAGATGTCCCCGAACCAGTGCTCGGTACCGGCGAGGTCATCGTCGACGTCGTCGCCACGCGCGTGCTGTCCTATATGAACGAGGTCTTCGACGGGACGCGCAATTACGCGCTCGATCTACCAATTATTCCTGGCCCCGGCGGCATCGGCCGGGTGCGCGCGATCGGCCCGGACGCAACCAAGCTCGCGATCGGCGACTGGGTGTTCTGCGATCCGACCGTGCGCTCGCGCGACGACGCCGTGGCGCCCGATATCGCGCTGCAAGGCCTCACCGCCGCGGGTCCTGGAGGCATGCGCCTGCAACAGCACTTTCGTCACGGCTCCTTCGCCGAGCAGATGCGCCTGCCGACCGAGAACGTCAAACGCCTCGGCGCGATCACGTCGGAGGACGCGACGCGTTGGTGCGCGCTGGGCACGCTGCTGGTGCCCTATGGCGGCTTCCTCGCTGCAAATCTGCGTCCTGGCGAGACCGTGCTGGTGAGCGGCGCCACCGGCAATTTCGGCAGCGCTGCCGTCTCGGTCGCGCTCGCGATGGGCGCGGCCTGCGTGGTCACGCCTGGCCGCAACGAAAAGATCCTCGCCGACCTGGTCCGCCGCTTCGGCAGCCGCGTGAAGCCGGTCAGACTCACCGGCAATGAGGACGACGACCGCGAGAGCATGAAGCGCGCTGCATCAGGCCCGATCGACTGCGTGTTCGACATCATGCCGCCCTCGGTGAGCCCGACCGTCGTGCGGGCAGCAGTCATGACAGTGCGCGCATATGGCCGCGTCGTGCTGATGGGCGGCGTCGGCATGGCGGGCGGCGCCGGCCTCGAGCTGCCCTACCCCTGGATCATGCGCAACTGCATCAACATCCATGGCGTCTGGATGTACCCGCCGGATGCGGCGAGCCGCCTGATCGCGCTGGTGCGCGCCGGGTTGCTGCGGCTCGACGAGTACGAGACCACGGCCTTCGACCTCGATCATGCGAATGAGGCGGTGGAACACGCCGCGGCGAATGGCGGACCGTTCAAATTGACGGTGATCAGGCCTTGAGCCCTCAAGCGGCGGCGGAGCGCCGTCGCCGATTTTTTTCGTCAGTTCCGCCAAGCACTTGGCTACTGTGCATGGGGTTGTTTTCGCAGTTTTTTAATCGAGCTCGACCACTTGGCCGTGCGACAGCGAGACCCGCCGGTCCATGCGGCCGGCAAGCTCCATGTTGTGGGTCGCGATCAGCATCGAGACCTGGGTCGCCTTGACCAGCTGCATCAGGGCCTGGAACACGTGCTCGGCCGTACCAGGGTCGAGATTGCCGGTCGGCTCGTCCGCAAACAACACGCGCGGCGCGTTGGCGACCGCACGTGCGATCGCGACACGCTGCTGCTCGCCGCCGGACAGCTCGGCCGGGCGGTGGGTGATGCGATCGCCGAGGCCGAGATAGCCCAGGATCTCCTTGGCGCGCTTGACGCTCTCGGATTTCTTCAGGCCGCGGATCATCTGCGGCAGCATGACGTTCTCGAGCGCCGAGAACTCCGGCAGCAGCCGGTGCGACTGATAGACGAAGCCGATATCGGTGCGGCGCAGCTGCGTGCGCTCGATGTCGGGCAGCTGCGAGGTCGGCGCGCCCGAGACATAGACCTCGCCGGAATCGGGCGCTTCCAATAACCCCGCGATGTGCAGCAGCGTCGACTTGCCGGAGCCGGACGGCGCCACCAGCGCGACGGACTGGCCGGCCCACAGCGCCAGCTTGGCGCCATCGAGGATCGTCAGCGGCACCTCACCCTGCAAGTACTGCCGCTTTATCTCATGGAGATAAATGACCGGGACATCCTCCGCCCCCTGCTGCTGCTCCATCAGCCCCTCACTCATAGCGGAGCGCTTCGACCGGATCGAGGCGCGCGGCGCGCCACGACGGATAGAGCGTCGCCAGGAACGACAGCGTCAGCGCCATGATGACGACCGCCGTGGTCTCGCCGACGTCGATCTCGGCGGGCAGTTTCGACAGGAAATAGAGCTCCGGCGAGAACAGCTCGGTGCTGGTCAGCCAGGACAGGAATTGCCTGATGGACTCGATGTTGAGACAGATCACGAGGCCGACGCAGAAGCCGACCAGCGTGCCGACCACGCCGATCGAAGCGCCCGTGATCAGGAAGATCCGCATGATCGAGCCCTGCGAGGCGCCCATCGTGCGCAGGATGGCGATGTCGCTGCCCTTGTCCTTCACCAGCATGATCAGACCGGAGACGATGTTCAATGCCGCAACCAGCACGATCATGGTCAGGATCAGGAACATCACGTTGCGTTCGACCTGGAGCGCATTGAAGAAGGTTGAGTTGCGCTGCCGCCAGTCGACCAGGAATACCGGCCGGCCTGCCGCCTCCGTCACCGCTTTGCGGAAGGCATCGATCCTGTCGGGATTGGTGGTGAACACCTCGATCGAAGTCACGTCGTTGCTGCGGTTGAAATAGGCCTGCGCCTCCGCCAGCGGCATGAACACGAAGCCGAGATCGTATTCGGACATGCCGATCTCGAACACGGCGACGATCTTGTAGGGCTTGATCCGCGGCGTCGTACCCATCGGCGTGACCGCGCCCTTCGGCGCCACCAGGGTCACGCTGTCGCCGGCATGCAGCGACAGCTGGTCGGCGAGGCGGCGGCCGATCGCGACGCCCTGCCCGTCGTCAAAGCCTTCGAGCGAGCCCTGCTTGATGTTCTTGGCGATCGAGGTGAGGTTGTTGAGATCGTCGGAGCGGATGCCCCGCACCAGGACGCCCGAGGCGTTCCATGGCGATGACGCCAGCGCCTGACCGTCCACGACGGGGGCTGCGAGGCGAATGCCCTCGACCTGACTGATGCGCTCGGCGACGTCCTTCCAGTCGGTCAGCGGCGATTCCAGCGGCTGAACCAGGATGTGGCCGTTGAGCCCCAGGATCTTGTCGAGCAGCTCTTTGCGGAAGCCGTTCATCACGGCCATGACGATGATCAGCGTCGCGACGCCCAGCATGATGCCGAGAAAGGAGAACCCGGCGATGACCGAGATGAATCCCTCCTTGCGGCGCGCCCGCAAATAGCGCGCCGACAGCATCCACTCGAATGGCGCAAAAGGCGCGGTTTGCACAGTTTCGCTCATGGTCTCATCCATCGCTCGATAATCCCATGATTCGGGGTCAATTGTGGCCGGATTGGCGGCCGCGATATCGGGCGATGAACAATATTCAGCCGACCAGCCGGGCGACCGCGTCCGCAGGCGACATGGTTTCGCGGGCACCGTCGCTGCGCCGCTTGATCTCGACCTTGCCGTCGGCGAGGCCCTTCGGCCCGATCATGATCTGCCAGGGGATGCCGATCAGGTCGGCGGCAGCGAACTTGGCGCCGGCGCGCTGGTCGGTGTCGTCATAGAGCACATCGACGCCCTTGGCCGCGAGCTCGGCATAAAGTTTCTCGCAGGCCGCATCGACCGCCGCATCCCCCTGCTTGAGGTTGAGGATCGACACGCGGAACGGTGCCACCGCCTCCGGCCATTTGATGCCGGCATCGTCATGGCACGCCTCGATGATGGCACCGAGCAGGCGCGAGACGCCGACGCCGTAGGAGCCGCCATGGATCGGCACGTCGACGCCGTCCGGGCCCGCCACCAGCGCCTTCATCGGCTCGGAGTATTTCGTGCCGAAATAGAAGATCTGGCCGACCTCGATGCCGCGGGTGTTGACCCGCTTGTCCGCCGGCACTTCCCGCTCGAAGCGCGCGGCGTCGTGGACGTCCTCGGTCGCCGCATAGAGCGAGGTCCACTGCTTGATGATCGGCGTCAGATCGCCGTCATAATCGACGTCCTCGCCCGGCACCGGCAGGTCCAGCACGTCGCGATTGATAAAGACGCCGGATTCACCGGTCTCTGCCAGCACGATGAACTCGTGGCTGAGATCGCCGCCGATCGGTCCGGTCTCGGCGCGCATCGGAATCGCCTTCAGTCCCATCCGCGCAAAGGTGCGCAAATAGGCGACGAACATCTTGTTGTAGGCGACGCGTGCCGCGGCCTCGTTGAGATCGAAGGAATAGGCGTCCTTCATCAGGAACTCGCGGCCGCGCATCACGCCGAAACGCGGACGCTGTTCGTCGCGGAATTTCCATTGGATATGATAGAGATTCAACGGCAGGTTCTTGTAGGACTTCACGAAGGCGCGGAAGATCTCGGTGATCATCTCCTCGTTGGTCGGCCCGTACAGCAGCTCGCGCTTGTGGCGGTCGGCAATACGCAGCATCTCCGGGCCATAGGCATCGTAGCGACCGCTCTCGCGCCAGAGGTCGGCGAGCTGGAGGGTCGGCATCAAAACCTCGATCGCGCCGGACCGGTCCTGCTCCTCGCGCACGATCTGCTCAATCTTCTTGAGCACGCGGAAGCCAAGCGGCAGCCAGGCATAGATGCCGGCGGCCTCCTGCCGGATCATGCCAGCGCGCAGCATCAAGCGATGCGAGACGATCTCCGCCTCTTTCGGATTTTCCTTCAGGATGGGCAGAAAGAAACGCGACAACCGCATGGTAATACTCTGGGAATCAGTGATCGGCTGCAGTGAAACCGGATTGGGAGCGAAAACACAAGACCGGGAATGAGGAAAAGCCGCTAACGCGGCGAAATTCCTTGCCATTTTTCCGTCGACTTCAGATTCAGGTTGAGCCGCCGCGGCGCTCCTTACGGCGGCGGCTCAATCGCCCTCGAGCGTGACCTGCCCGAAATCGGTCACCAGCCCGTCGATCGCGCGTAGGAGCGGCCGGCCCGATTAGTCTCACTTCATCTTCATTCCCGAGTGATCCGGCATTTTCTTCATGTCCATGTGACCCGAGTGTCCGGCATCACCCGGCCCCTGCGAGCCGACGCCCTGGACGTCGAGGGAGATGGAGACCTTGCCGGCCTTCTCGAACTGAAGCGTCACCGGCACCTTGTCGCCTTGCTTGAACGGACCCTTCAGCTCCTGAAGCATCAAATGATTGCCGCCGGGCGCAAGCTTAACGGTCTTGCCGGGATCGATCACCAGCCCCTTTTCGAGCGGGCGCATCTTCATCACGCCATTGTCCATCGCCATCTCGTGGACCTCGGCCTTGCCTGCGATATCGGCGGACACGCTGACCAGCTGGTCCGCCGCTGTCCCCTTGTTCTCGATGATGAGATAGCCGCCGGCGACCTTCGCGCCGCCCGGCGTCGCCCGGCTCCACGCCTGCGAGATGACGAGATCGCCGGCCTTGACATCGTCGGCGAGCGCCGGTGCTGCGCAGAGTGCAAGAGCGAACGCAGCAAGCAGCACATCCTTCAACTTTGTCGTCATATCGATATTCCCTTCTGCAGACTGAACTTCAGCGTTTGGAGAGTTGTTGCGCCGACCATTTTTCGAGATCGGCAATTTCGGCAGAGCCCTCGATCGTCGTGATGGTCCCGTCCCGAGAGATGAGCATTGTCCTGGGGATGTCGCCCTGCCAGGCAGGATCGATCTCGAACCGCAAGCGCTCGACGAAGCCGTCGTTGAAGATGAAGTTCTCGGTCGATGACAGCCCCGCCTTGTCGAGCATCGATTGCGTGGCCCCCGGCAGGTTCGGCACGAGATCGGCGCTGACCGTGACGACGTCGATCTCCGGATGCTCCTTCGCAAACCGCCCGAGCAAGGGCAGCTCGACCTTGCAGGGCCCGCAGGTCACGCCCCAGAAGTGCACGAGCGTCGGGTGCCCGGCATGTCCCTTCAGCACGCCTTGCCAGGTGCCGCGTTCGAACGGCTTGAGGCCCGGAGGCGCCCCAAGCGCGGACGCTGACGCGATCAGGATACCCAGACCCAGAATGGATGCAAATCGACGCCTCATGGTTGATCCTCGATTGCTGTGAGACGATAGCCATCCGCCTTCGTCATCCATGACAGATACACGTGCTGGCCATTGGAGACGAGCAACGGATGGTCGGACGTGTCGGTCGTGCTCGATATCGCCTTCGGCCGCGACCAGGTCTCGCCATCGTCGTGAGAGATCGTCATCTGGACCGAGGTCTTCTCGCCGTCGAACTCCTTCCAGACCATCACCGTTCCCGCAGGACCTGCAAGCACGAACGGGCGCGTCGCATTGCGATCCGGTCGCCCCAACGGCATCGGCGCGGAGAAGGTGCGGCCTTCGTCGCGCGAGTGGGCGTAGAACAATCCTTTCCGAGCCTTCCCGTTCGTGTACCAGGCGACATGATAGGTCCCGTTCGGCGCAACGGTGAGGCTCGGCCCATGATGCGGGCAGGCATTGATCTGCCAGTCGTCGTTGCTGACCCGACGGATTTCACCCGGCGTCGAAACGTCGGTAAAGGTCATGACCGCGTGATCGCGCACGCCGCCGTCGAAGATGTTCCTGAAGACCACAGCCGGCCGCCCGGGCGCCGCGAATGTCAACCCCAACCGGCAGCATTCGCAGGTGCCGTCATGCGCGAGACTGGCCTCGGCATAGGTGGCGCCGCCATCGCGAGATGAAGCAAAGAACAGCGCAGCGCCCTCGTATTTCCGTCCAGCCTCTCTTGCGGGGACGCGATTGCGCTTGTCGAGCCAGGCTGCGAAAACCGTTCCGTCCTGATCGAGCGCCAGCGCCTCGAACCGCTGGCTCTCGTTGCTTGCGGTGATGGGCTTCAGCTCCGCAAAGCTCTTCCCGCCGTCAGCCGAGCGCGTGTAGAGCACCTGACCGTTGAAGGCCTCGTCCCTGAAGGTCGAGAACGCAAGCGCGATGCCGCCCTTGCGATCGACCACGATCTTCGGCCGGGCATCCGGCCCCCAATCGAGGTTCAGCCGCTTCGTCGTGACCTGGGTGGGCACCGAAAAGCTGCGACCCTCATCTTGCGAACTTGCGACCGAGACCTGCCCTCCCGCCATCCAGACGAGCCACAGCGTCCCATCCGGACCGAAGGCGGGCGTCGCCTTGGTCGCACAGCGCAGCGTCGGCTCCTCACACGCAGCCTCGGACGCGTGCTTACCGTGCATCTGCCCGAGGGCGGCACCTTGCAGAAATGCGAGAGCGGCGATGCCGAGCAAGCCAGTTCGGATCATGGCCCAACTCCCTTCAAGAGTCCGGATCATTTGAACGCCACCTTCATACCTGCAACGAAGGTGCGCGGCGAGCCTGCGTAGATTGATCCTGTCGTGTTTGCGAGCGCGCTCGCAGGATTTTGAAGGCCCGCCGCCGTCACCGTGTTGGCGATGTTGTTTGCCGAGGCAACATAGGTACGGTCGAATACGTTCCTGACCTCGAGAAACAGATTCAGGGATCTGAAGGTGTCGGACACCAGATCGGTCTTGTAGTGAACGTTCACGTTGACCAGCTCATAGCCGGGCGCCTTGAGCAAATTCGCATTGTCCATGTAGAAGGAGTCCTTCCACTGGAGTTCGACGAAACCTCCGAGTCCTGCCAGTGGCCCGGCGAACTCGTCATAGCCAATCCGCGCCGTTAGCTCGTTAGGGGAGATGCCGGGAATCTTGTTGCCTGCCCGGTTGAAGCTGAACACTGCGCCATTGGTGATGTTCTCGACGTACTCGGTGTAGACCTCGTCGAGATAGGTGTAGGCCGCCGTGAATCGCCAGCCCGGATAGAACTTCCAGTCCGCCGCAAGCTCGATCCCCCGATGCTCCGATCGCGGAGCGTTGAACGTGTAGGATGTGCCGGAAATCGGGGTAGCCTGAGAGACGATCTCGTTGCGGAAGAACTCGTAGAAGCCAGTCGCACTGAGCTTGAGCGTGTTGTTCGGCGTCCAGTCGAAGCCGAGATCGTAGCCTAGATTTTTCTGCGCCTGGAGCTGGGTGTTGTTGCCGGACAACCCAGTCGGAAGAACAAAGAGATTCGAAACCTGCGGTGTGCCGTATCCCGTGGCAACCCGCCCCCGGAACAGCCATTCGTTATTGAGGTTGTAGAGGAGCGCCAACTCTGGCGCGGCATTTTGAAATTGCCGGTCCGCGGTCGTCAGGGTTGTTGTGGTGATGCCGGTGGGACCTGCGTAGGCATATGCCGTGTTGGTCCCCTTCAACAGGGTGGCCTCCCAACCAACGCCGGCGACCGCGGTCAGCGAGCTCGTCAGCCTGAGCTCTTCCCTGGCGCGCACACCATAATTGGTCGTTTCGCTGAAGAGATTGCTCAAGAGCCTCCCGAGCGTGGCATTGCCCCCCGGCATCACATTCCGCGTGTCACTCGATGCCGTCAGGGAATTGTAGAAGGCGCCGAAGAACGCGGTCGATTCAAGGCCAAGAAGCTCACCGCGCTTGGTCAGATCGCTCATGAAATTGTACGACGGAAAATCTCCGATCGCGCTGGTCGTGCCGGTCGGCTGGCTGATGTTCCGGTCGTCGAACACGAACTGGTTGCGCCAGGTCATGGTATTGTCGAAATCGTGCTCCCACCGGCCGCCGACGATGGTGCGGCGGTCGTTGCGGCCAAGCCCGGCCTGCACGGCCGTCTCCGTGTCGGTCCCTCCAGTTGCGTTGAAGCCGTTGTTGAACAGCCTGACCGTGCCGCATCCTGGCGCGGCGGTTGCACCGGTCGCACATCCCTGCTGGAACGGGTTGAGGTAGTACTGGTTCAGCGATTGCCGGATCGGCAGCCGCGCACTGAGGTCGTTGTTGATGATCTTGACCGTGAAGCGATCGTCGGGCGTCGCCTTGAGCGTTCCGAGGAAGTTGACCGTCTGTGTGTTGAACCAGCTATTGCCGATGTAGCCGTCGCCCCGCGCGTCGCTTGCGAACAGCGAGCCCTCGAAATTCCCGACCTTCTTGCCGGCCGCCAAATAGTTGTTGAGGTAGCCGTAACTGCCGCCGTCGACGCCATATTCGCCGCCATCGATCGTGCCGCCTGGCCGCGTCCGGAAATTGAGCGCGCCACCGGTCGCGTAATTGCCGTAGAGCGCCGAGGAAGGTCCACGGATCACGTCGATCGCACCATAGGCATGGGGATCGATCAGGTCGCTGCGCGACAGGCCGTCAGGCTGCGTCACCGGAAAGCCATCCTCGAAGATGACGAGATTGCGGATGGCGAAGCCGTTGCGGGCGTTGGAGCCACGAATCGAGATGCCGAAATCGCGGGGGCCGTTCCCCTGCTTGATCGAAATCCCCGGACTATCCCGCAAGACGTCGCTGACCGAGAACGCCGGGCGGTTGTCGAACTGGCTGCGATCGATCGTCGTCGCGGTCTGGCCGGCCGGCGCCTGATTGAGGCCACCCCGCGCCGCGCCGACAGATGCGGCCAGGCTTTGGCTCAGCGCGCTGGCGGCCGCGTTCTGCGCACCGGGTCTCGCTGCGCGGCTCGCGGAAGTGGAGCGCAGCCGCGACGGCCGGGCGATCGGTTTGGGACGGGAAGCCTGCGGCGCCTCCACCGTCACTGCGGGAAGCGCTTCCAAGGCGTCCTGGGCGAGCGCGTCTGAGCCGATCGAGGACACCAGCCCGCAAAGCACGGGCAAGCTCGCGCGGCTGATCGCACGAATGCGTAACATCTGTTGAATTCCTGACATCCGGCACGTCGGCCGGTCCATTGAGCACGCCACCGGCACGGCAACGGCGCGCGCCAATGGCTCGGTTTGTCGCTACGTCAGGAAAATTGAGGTGGTGCGCGAGCCTGAGCGCTCGAGCCCTTGTGAGCGGCGATCGCGGATGCATGCGCCGGATGCCACACCACGCACTCGGCGCGGCGGACGGGAATCGCGAGTGCCGCATGCGTCGGCGAATCGAGCGACGCGTTGGCCTGGGCTAGGCAACACAGGGCGCATGCGCCGGCATGGGCGGCCGGCGCGCCGGTCTGATCGTTCAGGCCGCCCTGCTCGCTCGCACTGTGGCAGATCGCGCCGGCAGACAGCGGATCGGCAACGGCGAAGCCCGTCGCCCAGCAGGCGGCAATCGGCGCCAGCACCTGCATCGCCAGGGCGAGCAGGACCAAGGGTAAGTATTTTTGTAGCCGCGCGCGCATCCGCCGAACCGTTCGTTCGCCCGGCAACTAAACACCGCGGCCGGGGCCGAGTCGAGGTCAGTTCCGCCGCCTTCTTGGTCCAGCGCAACTTTCTCGAAAGCTGTGGTGGGCGTGTGCCACTGCCGCCGGTCCGGCATTTGAGGCAGGGAAACCCGCCACGCGTGTCCACAAATTTCGTATATTTGTCATATGGTTATATGGCTAAAAGCTCGATCATTTCGTCAGCTGCTCGAATTTTGAACATTCGTTGCCGAAAATGATGACAAGTGAGAAAAGTTGATCTAGCATCCTCTTGCTCAGGCGCTGACCGTGAGGTCGAGGCCTGGTGGTCCAAGTCTCGGGAGGAGCCCCTGGCGCGCAAAACGCAGCGTCGCCCCGTCAATCAAGAGCAAATCTTAGAATCGGGGATAATAGGGTCGACACAATTTTTGAGCGGGGCCAGGGCCCCGCTCTTTTTTTGCGTGCAGGGCCGATGCGGCCGATGAACGCTTCTTCCGACCACATCGAGTAGTCATCTTAGCCGAGCATTGCGCGCACGAGGCATCGCGCTCGCGCAAGGATCGATGCGCGCGCTGACAGGCGATGCTCGAACTCGCGGCGACGCGCAGCGGACACTCCCGGCTGATGCGACGCCTGTCGCGCGGTTGATTGCAGATTGAGTGCCAACAACTCTTGTGAGAGACTTTCGGACATCGGTCGCGCAAGCAATGACGCGCCGACGACAAAATATATGGGAGCGAGCGATGTCCGGGACGAAAGATCTCTCGACGACGAGGCGCGATCTTCTACAGGCGGCAGCGACCGCCGGCGCCGGGGCTGCCCTCTTCGGCAGCATGGGCATAAACCCCGCACTTGCGGCCGAAGTCGGACGCAGCGAAAAACCGCTGAAGGCGGCCTTCTCCAACGCAGGCCTCCAGGCCACCTGGTGCGCGCAAGGAAAGCAGGCGGCGGAATTCTGGGGCAAGCTGTTCAATGTGGAGGTGACCTGGTTCGATGGCCAGCTCGATGCGGTCAAGCAGCGCGCGGCGATCGACAACATGGCCTCGCAGAAATGGGACTTCGTCGCGATCCAGGCCTTTGGCATCGGCACCCTGACCCAGCCAGTGCAGAAGATGATCGACGCCGGCACGCCCGTGATCGACATGGACACGCTGATCGCACCTCTCGATCAGATCAACGTCCACTCCTTCCTCGCTCCCGACAACGAGTTCATGGGCGCCTCGGTGACCCAAGCGCTGTGCAACGCGATGGGCGGCAAGGGCAAGATCATCATGACCCAGGGCGCGCTCGGACATACAGGCGCGCAAGGAAGAGCCAAGGGCTTCAACTCGGTGGTCAAGCAATTTCCGAACATCGAGGTGCTCGACACGCAACCGGCCGACTGGGACGTCTCCAAGACGGCGCGTCTGTGGGAAACCTACCTGACGAAATATCCGCAGATCGACGCGGCGTTCTTCCACAATGACGACATGGCGCTCGCCGCCGCCAACATCATGAAAGCGCGGGGCCGCACCAACATCCTGATCGGCGGCGTCGACGCCATGCCGCCGGCGATCCAGGCGGTGAGCGAAGGCCGCATGTTCGCGACCGTCCGCAATCCCTCCTGCCGCATCCATGGCGGCGCCATCATTGCAGGCGTATCGGCCGTGGTCGGCGGCGAGAAGAGCGGACAGGGAATCCCGAAGAACGTCGTCACCGACGGCCCGGTCGTGACCAAGGCCAACGCCGCCGGGATGCAGTGGATGCAGGATCACTTCCTGATCTGAGTCTCCAGACCTGAACTTTCATGACTGCGGGACAACAGCCTATCCTGGAACTCCAGGGCATCACGAAGAGTTTCGGCGGGGTCGAAGCGCTTCGTGGTGTCGACTTCGCGCTTTATCGCGGCGAGATCCACGGTCTCGTCGGCGAGAACGGCGCCGGAAAAAGCACGCTGATGAAGATCATCGCCGGCGTGCACACCGAGTTCTCCGGCCGCTTCCTCGTCGACGGCCAGGAGATGCATTTCCGCTCGGCGCGCGATGCGCACGCCGCCGGCATCGCCATGGTGCACCAGGAGCTCAGCGTTGCGCCCGACCTGACGGTCGCGGAGAACGTTTTCCTCGGCAACCAGCCGACCAACGCCCTCGGCCTCGTGCAGTGGCGGCGGATGGCGCGCGAGGCGGGCGAGCAGCTCGCCCGCTTCGGCATCGACGTCGACCCAATGGCGCGACTCGGCGATCTCCCGATCGGACTGCAGCAGCTGATCGAGATCGCGCGCGTGCTGTTCTCCGGCGCCGGCATCGTCATCCTGGACGAGCCGACCTCCGCCCTCTCGCCGCCCGAGGTCGAACGGCTGTTCGCAACGCTCCGGAGGCTGCGCGAGGAAGGCACTGCAATCGTCTTCATCTCGCATTTCATCGAGGACATCTTGCGCGTGTCCGACACGGTGACCGTATTCCGCAACGGACGGAAGGTGGCGGAGACCGCAAGCGCGGCGACCAGCAAGGGCGCGCTGATCGAGGCCATGATCGGCCGCGGCGGCGAGGCGCTCGAGCATAGCTACACTGACGATCTGATGCTGCCGCAGCCGAGCGACAGCAAGGTCGTTCTTAGGGTCGACCAGCTGTCGCTGTCCCGCAGCCTTCAGGACGTCTCGTTCGAGGCGCGCGCCGGCGAGGTGCTCGGCATCTACGGCTTCATGGGCTGCGGCCAGCAGGAGCTGTCGCGCATCTTGTTCGGCAAGCTGAAGCCGGACAGTGGCACGCTCGCCGTCGAGGGCGCGCCAAAGAGCTTCGCCAGCACGGCGGCGGCGCGGCGCGCCGGCGTGGCGCTGGTGCCGGAGAGCCGGCGCGACATGCTGTTTCACCAGGAGCCGGTCTACAAGAACATCTCGATCAGCATCCTCGACCGCATCTCGGCGCTGCTGCTCAAGCCGGCGCAGGAGCGCGATCTCGCCAAGCGCCAGGTCGATCAGCTGCAGATCCGGCCGCCGGTGGTCGGCCTCGATCTCGGCATGCTCTCCGGCGGCAACCAGCAGAAGGTCGCGCTGGCGAAATGGCTCACCTACCCACCAAAACTCCTGGTGCTGTGCGAGCCGACCCGCGGCATGGATGTCGGCGCCAAGAACGACGTCATCAACATCGTTCGCGACCTCCGCGCCAGGGGGCTCGCGATCATCGTGCTGTCGACCGAGCCGGAAACGGTGCTGTCGCTGGCCGACCGCATCCTCGTGCTCAAGCGCGGCGCCTTGGTGCGGGAATTCAAGAACGAGCCGGTCAGCAAGGATCGCCTGCTGGAAGCGGCGTGACGGAGAAGCACATGAGCAGTGAGACGGCTTTGGCGGCGGGACAGCGGGCGCGAGGCCTTGCACCCTTCCTGCGCTCGCAGATGCGCAACATCGCGCCGTTCCTGACGCTGATCTTCCTCTCCGTCTTCTTCGCCTTTGCCAGCCCCTCCTTCGCAACCCTCGACAATCTCGGCAACATCCTGACGCAGGTCTCGGTGACAGGCATCATCGCGGTCGGCCTCACCTTCGTGATCCTCTGCGCCGAGATCGACCTGTCGATCGCCAGCATCGCCAATGTCACGGGCATTGCGGTGGCCTACTTCACGCTGCAGGAATCCTACGTCAACATCGCCAACATCCCCCTGCCCGGCGCGGTCGCGATCATCCTGTCGATCCTGCTCTGCGCCCTGCTCGGGCTCGTCAACGCGCTGGGGCTGACGGTGATCGGCATCCCCTCCTTCATCATGACGCTGGCGATGATGCAGATCGCCGCCGGCATCTCGGCGCTCTTGGTGCGCGGCCAGATCGCCTACAAGGTGCCGAGCCTGATCACGACGCTCGGCTCCGGCTCGATCGGCGGCATCCCCTGGATCGTCATCGTCGCCGCCATCATGCTGCTCGGCGGCCATCTGGTGCTGACCTATACGCGCTTCGGCCGCTACGTCTACATGGTCGGCGGCAATCGCGAGGCAGCCGAATATTCGGGTCTCAACGTCAAGCTGATCCTCGGTGCCGTCATGGTGATCTCGGCGGTGTGCTCCGGCATCGGCGGCATGCTGGGCGTCGCCCATTTCGGCAGCGCGCAGCAGAACGAGTTCGACACCTACCTGCTCGACTCCATCGCCGCCGTCGTGGTCGGCGGCACCAGCCTGTTCGGCGGTCGCGGCGGCATCGGCAACACCATCGTCGGCCTGTTCGTGCTCGGCGTCCTCAACAATGGCCTCGACCACGTCAACATCGACAGTTTTTTGAAGATCCTGATCCGCGGCCTGATCCTGCTGGCGGCGCTCGTCATCAACGTCTATGCGCAGCGCTTGAGGGAGAAAGCGGCGGAGTAGACGGCCGCCAAAACAAAAACGGCGAAAACAACCCCATGCACAGTAGCCGGGGCCAGCAGAATCAATGGCTTGCCGGCGGCGCCATGAAATTGCGGATTTAGCGAAGTCGATTTGACTCGTCGGGCAAAACAGGGGCATGATGTCATGATGGCGGCCGGCTTCGAAAGACCGGTGCATCCGCCGTCATTGCGAGCGCAGCGAAGCAATCCAGAGTCTTTCTGCGGAGGGATTCTGGATTGCTCACATGGGGATTTGATGTGTCAAGATTTATGATCAGCTCTTTGTTCGATTGCAGGCCAGCTCTTCGTCCCGACCGCGGAACTTTTCGGATGGCGCGCGCAGATCAGGTCAAGACCGGCCCGTGAGGGCCGCCGCGAAGCGGCTTGGTCTTGACCTGAGCGAGCACGCCTTCAGGCTTGTTAGGTCGGGAAGTGCGGCGTGAACTACTCCTATGGTTGGCGATCCAAGGGTCGAGCCGGTTTTGGCAATCTGGTTTGCATGCCAGATCAAACTCACATTCGGTCGTTGCGCGGTGGCAACTGCACCAACATTCCGCTTGCGGCGGGCAGGCTCGAGAGGACGAGACCCTTCTTCGTTACGGCGTTTGAAGCCATGCAATCCATCGGTTCGTCCACCCGGATCGGCCGAGGCTGATCAACCTCGGCGGATTGGTTTTGAGGCTGAGAGGCGTGGTGTCAGGCGCCGGGCTTCACCACGGCTCCCTCGATCACGACGCCGGCGGTCACGTATTTCCACAGGGCCACGAGCAGCTTGCGCGCCAGCGCCACGATTGTGCGCTTGCGGCCGCGCTGGCTGTTGGCCTTGAACCACTGGGTCAGAGCCGATTGAGGCTGATGACGTATCCACAGCCAGGCGAGCTGGATCATCGTGGTTCTCAGGCGCGGATTGCCGGCCTTCGACACGCCCTGCTCACGCTCAATGCCGCCACTGCGCCATGGCGTGGCCGCAAGACCGGCATAGGACGCAACCTGGCGGCGGTTGGTGAACTGACGGTGGAAGGCCTCCGACCAGAGAATGGCAGCAAAGTTCGGGCCCAGGCCCTTCAAGTCGAGCAGCATCGCGACCGGGTTCGATGCAGCCTTCTCGCCTGCTGGTCGGCTTGCAGCCAGCAATGCATCCTGCTCGCGCTCTACCGCCGCGATCTGGTCAAGCAGAAGTTCGAGCCGGTCGAGCTCGCGGCTGATCTGCGCCTTCAAATGCGCCGGCAGCAGCCGCCCGTCCCCCGTGCGCAAGGCCTCAAGCCGCGTCCGTCGATCGCGCCGCAGCGGCACGTAGTCGAATATCCCTTGCGCAAACAGAACACCCTTGATCCGGTTCACATGCACGATCCGCTCCGCGATCAAGGTCCGCCGCTCCCGGCAAAGCCTGCGGCGGTCCTCTTCTTCCGGAGAGGGGGCAACGACCATCGCGCAGACCCGTGGCTCGCCGCGCTTGTAGGCCAGAAGCGACCGCAACAGCGTCTCGCCGTCCAACCGGTCCGTCTTGGCCCGCCGGCGCCGGCGCGGCGTCGCGATCGAGGCCGGATCGACCACGTAGCTCTCGACGCCCTCCGACTGCAGAGTGCGGTGAAGCCAGAACCCATCCAGCCCCGCCTCCTGGATGGTGATAATCGGATAACTCTCGCCCGTTCGCGCCTGTGCCTTACGCTTCAGCGCTGCAAAGAGCTTCAAAAGCTCCGCAATAGCGCCGGCCTTCACGCTGTGTTTGGACATCTTCTCGCCCTTGCCGGGCGACAGCGATGTAACCAGCCAGGTCGAACGGCTCAGTTCCAATGACACAAAAATTGCGCCAATCTGCGTCCGGATAGCGGCCAGTCCGTCGGAAAGATGATCGAGCAACATCGTTGTCTCCAGGTTGAGTGCTTCAGCAACCTCAGTCTGGCCTCAGACCCGGTCGCTATCCACTCCGCATGGAATCTTCGCTGCGCTCGCAATGACCACGTGGCGGCAGAACGGCGATCCGGGATCACCTCTATCGCGGGTCAGCGGGTGCGGTCTAATCGCGAGAAGCGGAAATTGCAGTGGGTTGCGCCGCCCGCGAGCGTCTGGGTCCGTTCCAGGCGGATGCCTCGCGTGGCGTAGGCGTCGAAGTCGAGGCCGCAGATGTTCGGCAGGATCTCCTTGTCGCCATGGCGCGCCGCGAGCTTGCAGAAGCCGCAGGCCTTGTAGTCGATGCCGAATTCGAAGCTGTCTTGCGGACCCGGCTCGACGAAATCGTAGACGAAATCTTCCGGAAACTCTGTTTGGTGAGCTTCTGTAGCGCTTCTTGCGGCCTGTTCGCGCATTAAGGCCTGGTTCTCCCGTGACATGAATTGACGCCCTGCGGCGAGACGCTCGGCTTCTGGCGTCGTCAGCAGCTGCGCCTTGTAGGTTTCCCGCTCAGTCTCGCCGATCACGGGCACCGGCACGCCGTGGCGCCGCAGCACCCGACTGATGGCCATGAAGCCAGTCAGGCGCATGAAGAAATCACTCATGCGGCTTGCCGCGCCGCCGACATAGGGCATCTGGGTGAGGACGATCTCGAATTCGTCCATCACTTCCTGCCTGATTCCGTCGATATCGGAGAGATGCGTGCGCTCGCGGAGCATTGCTTCGGCAAGGTCTATTCGCTCGCGCATGGCGGCCTCCATCGCGTGGCGATGCGTCTTGTAGAACGGATGGATCTCAGCCATTGGACACCCGATATGATTGGCTCGTTGCAACATCGACGACGCCGCCTCATTCCGCGGCGATCGCCTCGATCTCCAGCAGCCATTTGCTGTCGACGGTCTCGACGACCACGACGGTCAGCGCCGGCTGGTGCTCCCCGAGCATGGCGCGGCGAATGGCGCGGTTGGTGACGACTTGGCTGCGATCAGTCAGAAACGTGGTGACCTTGACCAGGTGCTCGACGCCAAGACCTGCCGCGGCGAGCACTTCCCTGACATTGCGCCAGGCCTGCTCGCATTGCGCCTCGAAGCCGTCAGGCACGGTGCCGTCGGGCGTGTCAGGGACTTGGCCGCTGATGAACAGCAGGCGGCGATGCTGCTTCAGCTCGAGGCCCATGCTGTAGCCGCCGGCGGGCGGGTGAACCGTTGCGGGATTGTGGCTGACGATGTGAGCTGGTGACATGGCGTTTCTCCGGATTTGCGCGTCAAGCGTATCCGGCGGCATCACAGCTGCGCAAAGCATCGTTGCTGCGGTTCAGCGCAAGAAAATCTATTGCAGGGACGCGGCCTGTCGGTGTCAAAGTGCAGTGCGATGACCTACGCCCTGCCCCCACTGAACGCGCTCCGCGCCTTCGAGGCCGCCGCGCGCCATCTCAGCTTCAAGCTCGCCGCACACGAGCTGCACGTCACGCCCGCCGCCGTGGGACAGCAGGTGAAAGCGCTGGAGGCGCGCCTCGGCGTGCAATTGTTCGAGCGGCTGCACAAGCAGCTCATCCTCACCGCGGCGGGCCAGGCCTATCTGCCGGGGATATCCGAAGGCTTTCGCCACATTGCCGAGGCGACCTCGCAGTTGAAGCCGGCAGGTGCTGTGCTGCTGCAATTGGGGGTCCACGGCAGTTACGACCTGCGCCGCCTCGAACTTGCGGAGTTTCGCAGCGCGCATGCGGAGATCGGTTTGCGCGTGCTGCAGCCCGCCGGCTTGCACGAGCTCGTCGAGGGCAAGGTCGACCTGCTGATCGGCCGCGGTCTCAGCCACCATCCGGGCTATCGCTGCGAACGGATCGATGAGGGGCCGGCCCTGGGCGATTGGCTGGTTGCGCCCGAAGGCACCGCAGATTGTCCGGAGATCGTGAGCTTCCGCCAATGGCTCCGCGCCCTGCAAGCCGCAAACCCGCACCCAAACCAGGGCCGTCCTCGCCTGGTCGGCATCAGCGGACGTTGAGGCCCTCTGCCGGTGCCAGCGCCGCCTGCCCCGCAATCTCCGCACTCCGCCAGCATCTCACCGCGTGCCCATCGGGTCGGGTCTCCAGCGCTGGCCCCGGCTCGCTCCGGCACACCGCCTCGGCATAACGGCAGCGCGGACTGAACGCGCAGCCGTTCGGTGGATTGAGCGGGTTGGGTAAGTCGCCGCCGGTCGTTGCCAGCGGGGCGTGGCGCAGCGGATCGGGGATGGCCGCGATCAGGGCCTGCGTGTAGGGGTGCGCGGGACGTTCGAAAATCTCGCGCCAGTGACCGTTCTCGACGATGCGGCCGAGATACATCACGGCGACGCGGTCGCTCATGTGCTCGACGACGCCGAGGTCGTGGCTGATCATGATGTAGGACAGGCCGAGCGTGTCCTTCAGCTCCAGCAGCAGATTGATGATCTGGGCGCGGATCGAGACATCGAGCGCCGAGACCGGCTCGTCGCAGATGACAATCTTGGGATTGAGGATCAGAGCGCGGGCAATGCCGATGCGCTGGCGCTGGCCGCCGGAGAATTCGTGCGGGTAGCGGTTGGCCTGTTCGGGCCGCAGACCCACATGTTTAAGCATGGTCGCGACGCGGTCCTCGATCTCGCTTTTCGCGATCAGGCCGTGCACACGCAGGGGATCTTCGAGCGTGCGACGAACGGTCTGGCGTGGATTGAGCGAGGCGTAGGGATCCTGAAACACCATCTGCACGATGCGGGCCAGCGCCTTTCGATCGCCGGATTGCCGGTTGGTCACGACCTGCCCGTCCAGCACGATGCGGCCGCGCGTCGGCGTCAGCAGACCGAGGATCGACAATGCGACCGTCGACTTGCCCGACCCGGACTCGCCGACGAGGCCGAGGCATTCACCGCGCCTCAATTTGAGATCGACGCCGTCAACCGCACGCAGCAGCCGCCGGCCGCGGCCCGGCAGGCCACCTCCCAGCGGGAAATGAACCGCGAGGTCCTCGATAGTGAGAATGAGATCGTCGTCCCGCCTGGCTTCACTCAGCATGTCCTGCGGTTCATGCATGGTGGTGACACCTGACCAAGCCGCCCGCCTCCAGCAAATCCGTCTTGGGCACGATAGTCCGGCAAATATCGCTCGCCTGCGCGCAACGCGGATTGAACCGGCAGCCATCCGGGGAATTCGTGATCGCGGGAACGACGCCCGCGATCTCTTTGAGCCTGCTGCGGCCGAGCGCAGCGCGGCTGCCCAGCCGCGGCAGGGAATCGACGAGGCCCTGCGTATAGGGATGGGAGGGCGCGCGGAAGATATCCGCCGAGCTGCGCTCCTCGACGATGCGGCCGGCATACATGACGGCGACGCGGCGGCAGACATTAGCGACGAGGCCAAGATCGTGGCTGATCATCAGGATGGCCGTTCCCCGCTCGGCACAAAGATTGCGCATCAGCTCGATGATCTCCGCCTGCACGGTCACGTCGAGCGCGGTGGTCGGCTCGTCGGCGATCAGGAGGTCCGGACCGCAGGCCAGCGCGATGGCGATCATCACGCGCTGGCGCATGCCGCCGGACAGCTGATGCGGATAATCCTTCACGCGCCGCTCGGGCGCTGGCACACGGACGCTCGCGAGCGACTCGACCGCCAGCTGGTTGGCCTCCCGCCAGCTCTTGCCCTTGTGCAGCACGAACATCTCGGCGATCTGCCGTCCCACCGGCGAGACCGGGTTCAGCGCCGTCATCGGCTCCTGGAAGATCATGGCGATGCGGTTGCCGCGCAGCTCACGTTGCCTGGCGGCCGAGAGATTCTGGATCTCCTGCCCACCGAACCGGATCGCGCCACCGCCGATTGACAAGGGCGGCCGCAGCAGGCCGATCAAGGCGAGCGCCGTGATGCTCTTGCCGCAGCCGGATTCGCCGACGAGGCCGAACGTCTCGCCCCGATCGATCCGGAACGAAATGCCTTCGGCCGCCGGAACGCGCCTCGATCCATCATCGAGATCAATGCTGAGATCCTCGACCTCGATCAGCGGCGCGCTCGTCATGTTCGCCGGCTCCGCGATTGGGGATCGAGAATGTCGCGCAGGCCGTCGCCGAGCAGGTTAAGGCCGAGCACGGTCAGGAAGATAGCAAGGCCGGGAAACACCGAGAGCCACGGCGCGGTCGTGATCTGATCGCGCGCGTCCGACAGCATGCTGCCCCAGCTCGGAAATGGCGGTCGCACGCCGAGGCCGAGGAACGACAGTGCGGCTTCAGACAAAACCGCGCTGCCCATCCCCAGCGTGCCGATGACGACGATCGGCCCCAGCATGTTCGGCAGCAGCTGCGTCATCATGATGCGCAGGTCGCCGTAACCGAGCACGGTCGCCGCCTGCACATAGCCCTGGTTTCTCAGCGACAGTGCCGATGCCCGCGCGATCCGGCACGTGAAGGACCAGTTGGTCAGCCCGAGCGCGATCAGGAGGCTGGTCAGGCCCGGTCCGAGCACCGCCATGATGGCCAGCGCAAAGATCAGCGACGGGATCGCCAGCATAACGTTGGTCAGGGCGTTGACGACATCGTCCCACCAGCCGCCCCAATAGCCCGCGCTCAAACCCAGGGCCACGCCGATCACGCTGTTGATAAGCTGCGAGACGATGCCGACCGTCAGCGAGACGCGCGCGCCGTAGACGACGCGGGAATAGATGTCGCGGCCCTGGTCGTCGGTGCCGAACCACCAGGTCCAGCTCGGCGGCTCCTCCGCGTTCAAGAGATTGGCATCCAGAACGGGATCGGTATGCGCCAACCAGGGCGCAAGCACACCGACCAGGATCGTGAGCGCGAACAAGGCGCCACCGATAATGAGGTTGGCGCGGAGCTTCATGCGTATCTGATCCTGGGGTCAATCACGCCGTAGAGCACGTCAACCAGCAGATTGATCGCGAGAAAGGCCAGCACCACCACAAGGATCGAGCCCTGGACGGCCGGAATGTCCCGCTGCAGGACGCTGTCCACGAGCAGCGAGCCGATGCCCGGCCAGGAAAACAGCTTTTCGACGACGACCGCCTGCCCCATCAGCCCGCCGAACTGCAGGCCCACGGTGGTGAGAATGATGACGAGTGCGTTGCGCATCACATGCCACTTCACCACCCTTGTCTCGCTCATGCCCTTCGAGCGCGCGGTGCGGACGAAATCGGCCGTCATGATCTCGAGGACGGCAGCACGCGTCGTCCGCGCAAATAGCGCCATCGGCGAGACGCCGAGCGTCACGGCCGGAAGCAGCAGATATTTCAGGCCGCCGTCGCCGTAGCCGAAACTCGGCAGCCAGCCGAGCTTCAGGGCAAAGACATACATGATCACCAATCCGAGCCAGAATTTGGCAATGGACAGGCCCGACACCGCCACGACCATCGCAACCGTGTCCACGAGACCGCCCGGCCGCAATGCGGCGACGAAGCCGAGTGGCACGCCGAGCAGGACCGCAAACGCCATGGCGGAGAAGATCAGCTGCAGCGTCGGCCATGCCCGCTTGGCGATCATGGTCGTGACAGGCTCACGCGTCCGGAACGACGTCCCGAAGTCGCCGGTCGCGAGCTTGGCGATATAGTTGCCAAAGCGCACATAGACAGGATCATTGAGGCCGAGCTGCTGCTTCAGGCGCAGCTCGACCTGGGGATCGACGTCGTCGCTCATGGTCGAGGCGATGCTGCCGGGAACGACGCTGAACAGCACGAACACCAGCAGCACGACGGCGAGCACGGTCGGAATGGTCTGCAGCAGGCGGCGGATCAGGAAGGAGAGCATCGGCACTTTCTTCCGCCCTCCATCGCTCATCGCGATGGAGGGAGCACGAGAACGCGTGTCACTTCGCGGGCGAGGTCTCGTCGACCCAGAGCTCCTCGGCGTTCTGGTGCGTCAGCTCCGTCGGGTTCTGCTGGATTCCGTGGAGCCATGGCTGCACGGCCATGACCGCCTTGTTGTAGTTGAAGAACCAGACCGGCGCCTCGTCGTAGAGCAGTGCATTGGCCTTTTGCAGCAGCTGGGTGCGCTTCGCAGCGTCATCGGCCTGCCCTGCCTCATCGAGGATCTTGTCGAATTCGGCATTCTTGAAGTTCATGTAGTTGCAGGCCGGCTGCGGCGTCGACGAGTGGAAGCATTTGAGTGCGGCCAGCGGATCCGGGCCGCTCTGCTGGGAATAGATGAAGGCCTGGTAGTCGCCAGTGCGAACCACCTCCGCCAGCACCGCAGTCTCGACCTGCTTGACCTTCGCCTTGATGCCGACCTTGTCCAGCATCGGAATGACGGCTGAGACGATCGGCAGGCCCCAACTTTCATTCTGGCTGGTGGTCCATTCGAATTCGAAGCCGGAGGCGTAGCCAGCCTCGGTGAGCAGTTGCTTGGCCTTGGCGGGATCATACGGATACGGCTTCATGGCCTTGTCGTAGGCAGGCGAGGTCAACGGCAGCCAGCTGGTGGCACGGTAGGCCTTGCCCTTGACCAGCTTGTTGATGATCAGGTCGGTATCGATCGCGTAGTTGATGGCCTGCCGGACACGCTTGTCGGCAAACGGCTTGAAGGCGGTGTTCATCCCCATGTACCGCGTAAAGACCTCCGCGACCTCGACGATGGTGCCCTTGAGGTTGGCGTCGGACTGGTAGGCGACGTATTGTGCGGGTCCCAGGATCGAGGTGTCGATCTCCTTGTTGCGGAAGGCGACATCGCGCGCGGCGGCCTCCGCCATGATCGACACGATGACCTTGTCGGCATAGGGCTTGCCGGGCTTGTAGAAGCGGTCCCAGCGCTCCAGGACGATGCGCGAGCCCGGCACGTGCTCGACGAATTTGAAGGGCCCGAGACCGATCGGCTTCTGGATGAAGGTATCCTTGGCAGCTTCGTCGGCGGGATAGATCGAGGTCAGCGCGGTGAAGAAGTAGAAGCCCGGATCGACCTTCTCGGTCAGCTTCATCTCGATGGTGAAATCGTCGATCTTCTTCAGGCCGGAGATTTCCTTGGCCTGGCCCTTCTCCACCGCGGCGGCGCCCTCGATCACGCGGACGTAACGCGCGCCGGGATAGGCTTTGCTGCCGTCCATGATGCGGTTGTAGGACCAGATGACGTCGTCGGCAGTCATCTTGCGGCCATTGTGGAAATAGGCATCATCGCGCAGCTTGAAGGTGTGAACCAGGCCTCGACCCGAGACCACATCCTCCTTGGCCAGTTCCAGGACCGGCTTTCCTTGCGCGGAATCCCAGATGTAGAGCGACCGGTGCAGCGCCTTGGCGTAGATCTCGTCCTGGGCGCGTTGCGTGGTGTGAATGTCGAGGCTGGTGAAGCTCGAGCCATAGGGCGCGGTCATTCGGATGGTTCCGCCCTTGAGCGGCGTCTGGGCCTCCGCCGTGGCAGCGAGCGCCAGTGCCAAACCAGCAACGATCGCGATGGTCCTGAACGTCATGTGTCCCCCAAAACCGCAGGTGCATGCCGATCAGAGATTTGATCATTCGTCGCCCGTCGAATGCAAGCTTCGTTTTTGATGGAGACCAATGCCAATTCCTGAAGACGCCCCTCCGACGAGGATCTCGGAAGCAGGTCGTGCCTCCCGATGATGCAAGCCGCCAATTGACGCGGCGCGTCATCGGGCGACCAGGAACAATGAACATTTTTCGTGATCGATCGCCGAGCAGACCATCAATCTGGCGGTACACGCCGGCGA
Source organism: Bradyrhizobium sp. LMG 9283 (assembly GCF_045571415.1). NCBI lineage: Bacteria > Pseudomonadati > Pseudomonadota > Alphaproteobacteria > Hyphomicrobiales > Nitrobacteraceae > Bradyrhizobium > Bradyrhizobium sp. LMG 9283. The sequence goes on along the minus strand of NZ_CP120691.1, from coordinate 4,228,878 downwards.
AAAACTGGCGAACTCCGACTCCGCCGCAGGCGAGTTGCCGGACGCCAAAGGATCGATCTGCCGCCCGGCAAGTGCAAGGTCACGGTCGAGGTCGACGGCGGAATGGTCCAGAACCGCCAGTTCGAGGTCGCGGCCGACGAGACTTGGGGTCTGCTGGTCGGCGCAGACGGCGTCCTGCTGCCGATGCGGCTTTATTGAGACCCACGACGATCTCTCGCCTCGTCATTGCGAGCGCAGCGAAGCAAATCCACACTGCCTCCGGGGAGAGATTCTGGATTGCTTCGCTGCGCTCGCGTTGACGGCGTGCGGAGGCGCATTCCTTGCCATGAGGCTCTCTCAGCCGGATAGCTCCGGCTGCCAATCGCGCAGTTTCCGCGCGGCCCCGGTGACGTCGACAATGGCTGGAAATGCCGCCGTCTCCACCATCATCATCCGCGCCAGACGCACGGCGCGGGCTTCGCTGATGGCACGTGTCCGCGGGTTCTCGATCAGCTCGAAATCGATGTTGTGCGCAAGACCCAAGATGCGGCGGATGATTTTTGCAGCTGCGAAGCCGACGGTGTCGGCGAACAGGCGCTGCATGTAGGCCTGCCGCTCGGCTTCCAGCCGCGCGGCGCCCTGCTCGCCGGCGAAGAGCGAGAGGGGATAGACATCGCCGGTGGCTCCCGCCCGCCAGAGGTCGAGGACTTTGCGGGCGAACTCGGTCCAGACTTGCTCGACGGTCTCCAGCACCCACACCTCGAAGGCCCTTCGCCCGCCCGGCGCGCGCTCGTGCCCGGCGGAGGCGAAATAGGCCATCAGCAGGTTCGCCAGGACGGCGCCGACATCGAACCCCATCGGACCGTAGAATGCGAATTCCGGGTCGATCACCCGCGTCTGGCTCTCGGTCACCATGATCGAACCGGTGTGGAGGTCGCCATGGATCAGCGCTTCCGGACTCGCCATGAATTTCAACTTCAGCCGGGAGACCGCGACGTGCAGCTCCATGTCGTCGCGCAAGCTCGCGGCGAGGCCGTCGAGATACGGCGCGGTCCAGCGGTTCTGTTCCGCGACGCGGTAGGGATCGGTGAAGATCAAGTCCTCGGTGATCTTGCACAGCGCGTGGTTGCCGGCAAAAGCCGCGATCCCCTCCTTCTTCTCAGCCGCGGCGAGCGCGAGGTCGGACGTGAAGAACAGCGTCCTTGCCATGAAGGTGGTGATGTCGTCCACGAAGCGCGGATAGCGCGTTCCCGCGACCAATCCCTTGCGCATGATGATGTGGGGCTCGAGCAGCTCCATCACCGTCAGCGCCAGCGCCTCGCTGTGATGCAGCACGGCCGGCACCAGGCCCGGGGCGAGCTGGGCATAGCGGCACAGCGCGAGATATTCGTAGTGGGCCCGCGACAGCGGCAACGGCCAGCTTTCGCCGACGAGGCGGACATAGGGCAGCGCCTGCTTCACGGCGATGCCGCCGCGCGTGCCCTTGACGATAAAGACGAGGTTGAGATTGCCGTCGCCGACTTCGGTGATCATCCAGGCGGCCGGATCGCTGCCGAGCAGTGCCTTGAGGTCTGGCAGGCCCGCGAGATAGTCCCGCAAAGCCCCCTCATGCAGAATCCGATAATCCCCTGCCCGGTCCCCGGTCATGACGATCCCACCCCATCTTTACGGGCCGGATCGTTACTCCCGTTCCAGGAAGCTCGAGCCGATCTCGGCCTTTCTTTTGATCGGATCGTAATCACAATAGACGCTGTCCGCCACCAGCGTGTAACTGGCGCTGACAGTGTATTTATCTGTTTTGACCGAGTTCAGCCCGATCACCGAGGTGCTCTTGCCGCCGTTCCACCTGAACGGCGTCGAGCTCTTCGCCTGCTCGCAGGCAAGCACCGCCTCGTTGAAGACATAGCCCTCGACGAACGCCTTCAGCGTCCGGGCCTGAACGGCGATCTTCCATTCGAAATAGCCAATGGCACCGAGCCCCGCGGCGATCAGCACCAGAAGCGCAATGACGACACGTTGAAAAGTCATTCGATCCGTACGCATACGACGAAGGCCGCCTGATTGACGCATGCGCGCGAGCACGGCGAGTTCTACGATGGCGTTGCGTGAAGGGTCAGGCGGCTTGCTGATTGGCGGACTTGCCGGCTTGGTGCAGGAGCTTCCATTCCCAGGGCAGCAGTTCGCGCAGACGCGAGGTGGGAAGATCAGCGATCCGGGCGAGGACGTCGGCGAGCCAAGCCTTGGGATCGACGTCGTTGAGGCGACAGGTCGTGATCATCGTCAGCATGATAGCTGCACGATCGGCGCCACGCTGGCTGCCAGCGAAGGTCCAGTTGCGCCTTCCCAAGGCAATGCCTCTCAATGCACGCTCAGCGCAATTGTTGGTCAAGCAGATCCTGCCATCGTCGAGGAAGCGGACGAAGTCGTCCCAGCGCTTAAGCATGTAGTTCATGGGCTTCAGGACCTCGGCGGAGCGCGAGAGGCTTTCTCGCTCGCGGAGCAGCCAGTCGTGCATGTCGTCGAGCAGCGGCTTGCTCCGCTCCTGGCGCACGGCACGCCGCTCGTCGGCGCTACGGCCGTTGATGGCGCGCTCGATCTCGAACAACGCATCCAGACGCCTGACCGCCTCCAGCGCGATCGGAGAGAGCGGTTTGCCCTTGCCTTCCCGGGCGGCTTTCTCGATGTCAGCCAGCTCGAAGAATCCCCGCCGCGCATGGGCCAGGCAAAATGCCGGCGTGATCGGCATTGCTTTCCTTTTGGGTCGAACAACGGCTCGAAGCCGCCATAGCAATCCGCCTGCAGAATGCCGACGAAGGCGGCCAGATGCCTCTGAGGATTTTCGCCCCGTCGATTGCCCGAGGCATAATAGACCGCCGCCGGCGGCGCAGGCCCGGCGAACGGCCGGTCATCCCGCACATACGTCCAGATCCGGCCGGTCGTGCATTTGCCCTTCGCCAGGACGCGGATGGTGGTGTCGTCGCCATGAAGGCGCTCGGCCGCGAGCACATGACGCTCGATCAGCTGGAACAGCGGCATGACGGCGAAGGTTCCGTGGCCGACCTGGTCGGCCAGCGTCGACAGCGGCAGATCGATCCTCTCGGCCTTGAAGCGCACGCTCTGGCGGTTGAGCGGGATATGCATGCCGAATTTGTCGAACAAAATCGTCGCCAGCAATTGTGGGCCGATGAAGCCGCGGGGCGTCGCATGGAACGGTGCCGGCGGCTGGCTGATCTTCTCGCAATCGCGGCAGGTGAACTTCTCGCGTACCGTCTCGATGACCTTAAAGCGACGCGGAATCTCCTCCAGCGTCTTGGTCACATCCTCGCCGACCTTCGCCAGCCGCGATCCGCCGCAGCAGGCGCAGGTCGTTGGAGCCTTGATGACGACGCGCTCACGTTCGATGTCGTCCGGCCACGGTTTGCGCACCGGCCGCTTGCGCGTGAAGGCGCTCACGCTCTGGGTTTTTGCCGCGGCAGCCTGCGCAGCCAGCTCATTCTCGGTCGCCGTGGTGGCGAGTTCTTCGAGCTCCAATTCCAACTGCTCGAGTAGCCGCGCCGTGCGCTCGGAGCGCTGCCCGTGCAGTTCGCGTTTGAGCTTCTCGATCCGTAGCTCAAGATGAGCGATCAGCACCTCGCTGTCCGACAGCTCCGCCCGCGCGTTGGCGGCATCCGCGACTGCCACATCGCGTTCAGCCTGCAACGCCTCGCGCTCGGCCAGCAGCGCAAGGTAGGCGCTTGCGAGATCCGACGGAAGATCGTCCGGCTTCGATGTCATGAAGCCATTGAATCAGATCGAGCATCAGATTCAAACCCAAAACGATTATCCGACCCGCGTCGGGCGCTGGGTTTCTTGCGGATTGCGCCAATCGATCCCGGACAGCAGGTAGCTCAACTGCGCCAGCGAGATCGTTACCGCTTCACCGGCAACCGATGGCCAGATAAACTTTCCTCTCTCGAGTTTTTTGTGAACAAGCAGGCTCCCTGACCATCGTGCCAGATCACCTTCACAAGATCGCTGCGGCGACCACGGAAGACAAACAAATGACCGCTAAGCGGTTCTTTGTGCAGCACCTCCTGCACTTGGAGGGCCAGCGATGGAAAGCCTCTGCGCATATCCGTGTAGCCTGTAGCCAGCCACACTCGCACATTCCCTGGTACAGAAATCATCGGCGTCCAAGCACATCGAGGACCCGCGCCAACGCCTCCGGATCGACGTGCGCATCCACCCGGATGCACCGTCGGTTGCCGAGATCGATCTCTATCAATCCAGTACGCGCAGCTGCCGCCGAACGAACTCGGCCATCAACCGTAGGCAAAAGCTTCGGAGTTTCTTCAGCCGAGGCTGCTACGGCGGCGATCTGCACCGGCGTAAAAGATGGTGCAACTTGTTCCGATGTCCGTGCTTGGCGACGCCAGGTAAACACCAGGCTGGCCGCTACTCCGTTGCGCCGCGCAACCTCAGTTACCTTCGCGCCCGGTGCCAGCGTCTCCTCGACAATCCGTGCCTTGTCGTCCTGCGACCAACGCCGCCGCCGCTCGAGCCCGCCCAAAACCTCGACCCGCATCGCCTGATCACCTTAAAGCTAGACTTAAGGTCACACGCTTCGCGAATTACCACCCGTCACGCAAGACGGTCCTCGTCGGAGGCGTACTTCGATCCCCCAAAAAAACAAGCGCAAATTCTAAGCGAGCAATTGAACTAGGCAACGTGCATCGTCGTGGCATTACAGCTCTTCCCGGAAGGGAGAGGTGTAGCTAAAACGGCATTCCCATCAATTTCGACAGGCGCTCGATCGAGAGATAGCCGGCATGATAGGCCGCGAGGCCGAGACCGTAGATCACCGCTGAGATGATCGTGGTCCAGATCAGCTTGCGGCCCATCCGCGCCAGGATCGGCGCGCCCGGGTCTGTGCCGGGGGCGCCGACGCCGTCCTCGTGCTGGCTGCGTACGCCGAACGGCAGCGTCAAAAACAGCGCGATCCACCAGATGACGAAGTAGATCGCAAGCGCGGTCGAGATTTGGATGGCCATGGCGCGGCCTTATGCCTGCTCGATCTCGACCAGCGCGCCGGAAAAATCCTTCGGGTGCAGGAACAGCACCGGCTTGCCGTGGGCGCCGATCTTCGGCACGCCATCGCCGAGCACGCGCGCGCCCTCCTTCACCAGCACATCGCGCGAGGCGATGATGTCGACGACCTCGTAGCAGACGTGGTGGATGCCGCCGTCGGCATTGCGCTCCAGGAATTTTGCGATCGGTGAGGATTCACCGAGCGGCTCGATGAACTCGATCTTGGTATTGGGCAGCGTCGCGAACACGGTGGTGACGCCATGCTCTGGCAGCGGCACGGCCTCGGAAATCTGGGCGCCGAATGCCGCGCCGTAGATCTTGGCGGCCTTGACGGCGTCCTTGGTCGCGATCGCGACATGGTTGAGGCGACCCAGCATGTTTCTTCTCCCTCAGAGCGTGATCCGGAGACCACGCCTAATCTACACTGTCAGCACGTGTACCAGACAGGGGGGCTTTTTGCCCCAATGCTCATTGATCACGGCCCGGACCGCGCGGCGCACCGACTCGGCCAAACCATCCGGATCCCGGCGGCGCGCCCGCGGCAGGCCCTCGATCGTGGACATTACGGCATCGAAAACCAGGTCGTCGAAGAGCTCGCCCGCCCTGTTCTTCTCGGGGACGCCGACGAGATCGACCTCAGGCTCGTCGGCGAGCTCGCCCTGCGCAGTCATGGCGATGGCGACGAAGGCGCAGCCGGAGAAGGCCATGCGGCGGCGCTCGATCACGGCTCGGGACTTGGAATCCTCCAGGATCGTGCCGTCCTTGTAGAGCCGGCCGGACGGCACCTCGCCGACGATGCCGGGATCGCCGGGGCCGAGCTTGACGAGATCGCCATTGCGGCAGACCAGCACGCGCGGCACGCCGGCGGCGCGGGCGAGCTTTGCGTGCTCGTGCAGATGCAGCGCCTCGCCATGGACCGGGATCAGGAGCTGCGGCTTCACCCAGGAGATCAGGTCGCGCAACTCGTCGCGGCGCGGATGGCCGGAGACGTGGACCAGGGCGTCGCGATCGGTGATGATTTCGACGCCCTGGAGCACCAGATTGTTGATGATCGAGCCGACCGCCTTCTCGTTGCCGGGAATGGTGCGCGAGGAGAAGATGACGCTGTCGCCGCGATTCAGCGTGATCTCGGGATGGTCGTCATTGGCGATGCGCGCGAGCGCGGCGCGCGGCTCGCCCTGGCTGCCGGTGCACAGCGCCAGCACCTTGTCCTGCGGCAGGTGACCGTAGACCTCGGGCGAGCGGAAATTCTGCACGCCCTCGAGATAGCCGGTCTCGCGCGCGACCTGCACCACGCGCTCCATGGCGCGGCCGACCACGACGACCTCGCGGTCCGCGGCCCTCGCGGCGTCAGCCACGGCTTTGACGCGGGCGACGTTGGAGGCGAAAGTCGTGACCGCGACGCGGCCCTTGGCTGCCTTCACGAGGTCGATGATGGTATTGGCGACCTCGGCCTCCGAGGGCGAGCGGCCGTCGCGCACCGCGTTGGTGGAATCGCCGATCAGGGCGAGCACGCCTTGCTCGCCCAATTCGCGCAGCCGCTTCTCGTCGGTCGGGGCCCCCAGCGTCGGGGTCGGGTCGATCTTCCAGTCGCCGGTGTGCAGCACGATGCCGGCTTCGGTGTGGATGGCCAGCGCGTGCGCCTCCGGAATCGAGTGCGCGACGGGAATGAACTCGACGTTGAACGGGCCGATATCGACGCGGCCGCCTGATGGCACCACCGTGACCGGGATCTCGCGCGCATTGCGCTCGGCGGCGCATTTGGCCTCGAACAGCGCAGCGCTGAATTTCGTGGCGTAGATCGGGCATTTCAGCTTGGGCCAGAGGTCGATGATGGCGCCGAAATGGTCCTCATGGGCGTGCGTCAGCACCAGGCCCATCAGGTTCTTGCGTTCCTTCTCCAGGAAGCTGATGTCGGGCATGATGAGGTCGATGCCCGGCAGATGCTCCTCGTCGCCGAAGGAGACGCCGAGATCGACTGCGAGCCAGGCGCGCTGGTGGCGGTTGCCGAGGCCGTAGATCGATAGGTTCATGCCGATCTCGCCGACGCCGCCGAGCGGCGCAAACACCAGTTCGTCGGGCCTCGCCATCACGCAGCTCCCACGGAGGCGACGGCGCCGAAGAACACCTCGCCCGCGGCCACCGGCACAAGGCGGCCCTCGGCGGTGCGGACGATCAGGCAGCCGGTGTCGTCGATGGTGTCAAAAATGCCTTCCAGCGTCATGGTTCCCGTGTGGATCGCGACCTTCTCGCCGAGGCCGGCCGCGCGCTCCAGCCAAAGTTTGCGGATTTCGGCAAAACCCCGGCCATTATCCCAGATGCCGCGGAACTCGACCCACGCATCCGAGAGCGCCGAGAACAGCTCCTCCGCGCTGATCTGGACGCCGAGGGCGGCCAGCGACACTGCGGGCGTTGGCGTCCCTTCGGGCGCAGCGACGACGTTGGTGCCGATGCCGACCACGACGGCGAGGCGGTCGCCAATGGCCTCCGCCTCCAGGCCGATGCCGACGAGCTTCTTGCCATTGGCGAGGACGTCATTCGGCCATTTCAGGGCGTAGCGGGGACGCTCAGGACCGAGCCGCAGCGCGGCCTCAAGGCTGACCTTCTCAAGGGCGGCCTCCTCCGCCAGCCCCGCAGCAAACCCGATGGTGGCGGCAACCGCTGGCGCGATGTCGAGGACTTCGAGAACGCTGGCCGCGAGATTGCCGCGCGGCGCGATCCAGGCACGCTGGCGGCGGCCGCGGCCGGCCGTCTGCTCCGACGTGACGAACCACATCGGGCCGCGTTCGCCGGCCCTGGCATGCTCGATCGCGTCGGTGTTGGTCGAGCCGGTCCGTTCGAAAGCCGCGAGCTTGTAGCCCGCGGCCTGTGCGCGAGGACCGAGCGCGAAGCCCATCCTAGAACAGCGACTTTGCCGCGGCGGAGGCGACGCTCACCACGGGACCTGCGAACAGCGCAAACAGGATGTTGAACACGCCCGCGACCGCCAGCACCGTCTTCACCTCGACGCGCACCGGGTCGACCTGGCCGGCCGGCTCGTCGAAGTACATCGTCTTGACGATGGCGAGATAGTAGTAGGCGCCGACGACGCTGGTCAGCACGCCGATCACGGCGAGCGTGAACAGGTTCGCCTTGATGGCGGCGACGAAGACGTACCATTTGGCGAAGAAGCCGGCGAGCGGCGGAATGCCGGCGAGCGAGAACAGCAGCATCGCGAACATGAAGGCGAGCAGCGGGTTGGTGCGCGAGAGGCCAGCGAAATCGCTGATCTGCTCCACGGCCTGGCCGTTGCGCTTCATCGCGAGGATGATCGAGAACGAGCCGAGCGTCATCGCGACATAGATCACGATGTACATCAGGACGCCCTGCGCGCCCTCGACCGTGCCCGAGGCCAGGCCGACCAAGGCGAAGCCCATATGGCCGATCGAGGAATAGGCCATCAGGCGCTTGATGTTGCTCTGGCCGATCGCGGCGAAGGAGCCGAGCGCCATCGAGGCGATCGACACGAACACCAGGATCTGCTGCCACTGCGAGACGATGCCGGGGAATGCGGTCAGCGTCACGCGGGTGAAGACGGCGAGCGCGGCCACCTTCGGCGCCGAGGCGAAGAAGGCGGTGACCGGGGTCGGCGCGCCTTCATACACGTCCGGCGTCCACATGTGGAACGGCACAGCCGAGACCTTGAAGCAGAGGCCGACGAGCAGGAAAACGAGGCCGAAGATCAGGCCGATATTCGAGACCGTCGCGGCCGCGGCGATGCCGGTGAAACTGACGGTACCGGTGAAACCGTAGATCAGCGAGGCGCCATAGAGCAGCATGCCCGAGGACAGCGCGCCCAGCACGAAATACTTCAGGCCGGCTTCGGTCGACTTGGCGTTGTCGCGGTTCGAGGCGGCCACGACGTAGAGCGCCAGCGACATCAATTCGAGGCCGAGATAGAGCGAGATCAGGTCGCCGGCCGAGATCAGCACCATCATGCCGAGCGTCGAGAGCAGCACCAGGATCGAATATTCGAAGATGCGGCGCGACGGGTCGGACAGGAACTCGGTCGACAGGATCAGCGTCACGGCCGAGCCGATCACGGCCAGGATCTTCATGAAGCGGGCGAAGTCGTCGACGATGAAGCTGCCGCCGAAGGTCACCTGCTTGCCCGCGGGCTGCATGTAGACGAGCGCGCCGACCAGGATCAGCAGCACCACCGCCAGCGAGGTGACCGTCCTGGTCGTCCCCTGCCCGCGATAGGCCCCGAGCATCAGAAGCGCCATGGCGCCGACCGCGAGCACGAGCTCGGGCAGCACCGGCGCCAGTTGATAACCTGCAGTCGAAAAGCTCATGGCGATATCCTGACCTGCCCGATCACTGGAGCAGTGCGGCGGCCTTCACGGCCGTCACGGCGGTGTTGTAATTGTTGACGAGTTGCTGGACCGAGGCGGCCGACATGTCGAGCACCGGCTTCGGCCAGACGCCGAACAGGATCGTCAGCGCGATCATCGGAAACAGCGTCAGGCACTCCCGGAAGGTGAGATCCTTCATGCTCATCAGCGACGGCTTGACCAGTTCCCCGAACACGACCTTGCGGTAGAGCCACAGCGCGTAAGCAGCCGACAGGATCACACCTGATGTGGCGAAGAACGCGGTCGGGATCGAGACCTTGAAGGTGCCGAGCAACGTCATGAACTCGCCGACGAAGCCGCTCGTGCCGGGCAGACCGACATTGGCCATGGTGAAGACCATGAAGGTCATCGCGTAGAGCGGCATCCGGTTGACGAGGCCGCCATAGGCCGCGATCTCGCGGGTGTGCAAGCGGTCGTAGACGATGCCGACGCAGAGGAACAGCGCGCCGGAGACGATACCGTGCGAGATCATCTGGAACATGCCGCCGGCGACGCCCTGCATGGTGCCGGCGAAGATGCCCATGGTGACGAAGCCCATATGCGCGACCGATGAGTACGCGATCAGCTTCTTCATGTCCTCCTGCATCAAGGCCACCAGCGAGGTGTAGATGATGGCGATGGCCGAAAGCGTGAAGATCAGCGGCGCGAAGTCGTGCGAGGCCAGCGGGAACATCGGCAGCGAGAAGCGCAGGAACCCGTAGCCGCCCATCTTCAGCAGGATCGCGGCGAGGACCACTGAGCCCGCGGTCGGCGCCTCGACGTGCGCGTCGGGTAGCCAAGTGTGCACCGGCCACATCGGCATCTTCACCGCAAACGAGGCGAAGAAGGCAAGCCAGGCCCAGGTCTGCAAGGACCGCGGCACGGCGGTGTGCATCAGGGTCGGGATGTCGGTGGTGCCGCCGTTCCAGTACAGCGCCATGATGGCGAGCAGCATCAAGACCGAGCCGAGCAGCGTGTAGAGGAAAAACTTGAACGACGCATAGACCCGGCGTGGACCGCCCCAGACGCCGATGATCAGGAACATCGGAATCAGGCCGCCCTCGAAGAACAGGTAGAACAGCACGAGATCGAGCGCCGAGAAGGTGCCGACCATCAGCGTCTCCAGGATCAGGAACGCCATCATGTATTCGCGGACGCGGTTGGTGATCGCCTTCCAGCTCGCGATGATGCAGAACGGCATCACCGCGGTGGTGAGGATCACGAGCGGCAGCGAGATGCCGTCGACACCCATATGGTAGGTGATGCCGGTGGCGAGCCAGTTCGCCTTCTCGACGAACTGGAAATCCGGGTTTGCAGGATCGAAGCGCATGACCAGGATCACCGACACCGCGAAGGTGATCAGCGTGGTCCAGAGCGCGATCCAGCGCGAATTGCGCCGGGCCGCCTCGTCATCGCCACGGCTGAGATAGACGATCAGCGCGCCGACCAGCGGCAGGAACGTCGTGACCGAAAGAATGGGCCAGGTTGTCATTTACTGGCCTCCAAAGCCGAACATGAACCAGGTGATCAGGCCGGCCGCGCCGATCAGCATGGCGAATGCGTAGTGATAGAGATAGCCGGTCTGGATCTTCACGACGTTGCGGGTGACGTCGAGCACGCGAGCAGAGACGCCGTCGGGTCCGAAGCCGTCGATGATGAAGCCGTCGCCCTTCTTCCAGAGCTGGTAGCCGATCCACTTCGCCGGACGGACGAAGATGAAATCGTAGAGCTCGTCGAAGTACCATTTGTTGAGCAGGAACTGATACAGCCCCGGCTGCTCTTTGGCGAGTTGGACCGGAATGTAGGGCCGCTGGATATAGAACAGGTACGAGATCAGGAAGCCCAGCACCATCATCACCGTCGGCAGGAAAGCGATAGTCGCGGGGATATGGTGCATCTCCTCGATGATGTGCGGGTTCATCTTCACGGACTCGCGGAAGAACTCCTCGATGCCGTGACCGGCGAACAGCTCTTTGAACGGGAAACCGGCCAGGATCGAGCCGACCGCCAGCACGCCGATCGGGATCAGCATCCAGATCGGGCTCTCATGCGCGGCCTCGTAGTGATGCTCGTCATGCGGCTCGCCATGGAAGGTCTTGAAGATCAGGCGCCAGGAGTAGAACGAAGTCAGGCCGGCGGCGACGACCGTCATCAGGAAGCCATACATCGCGAACGGATTGTGCGCGGCATAAGCGGACTCGATGATCGCGTCCTTGGAGAAGTAGCCGGCGGTGAGCGGGAAACCGGTCAGGGCCAGCGTGCCGACCACCATCACCGCATAGGTGTAGGGGATCTTCTTCCAGAGGCCGCCCATGTTGCGGATGTCCTGCTCGTGGTGCATCGCGTAGATCACCGAGCCGGAGCCTAGGAACAGCAGCGCCTTGAAGAAGGCGTGCGTGAACAGGTGGAACATGCCGACCGAATAGGCCCCTGCTCCCATCGCGACGAACATGTAGCCGAGCTGCGAACAGGTCGAGTAGGCGACGATGCGCTTGATGTCGTTCTGGACGAGACCGATGGTCGCCGCGAAGAACGCCGTGGTGGCGCCGAAGAACATCACGACGGCCTGCGCGTTCGGTGCGAGCTCGAACAGCGGCGACAGCCGCGCCACCATGAACACGCCGGCGGTGACCATGGTCGCGGCGTGGATCAGCGCGGAGACCGGGGTCGGGCCTTCCATCGCGTCCGGCAACCAGGTGTGCAGCAGGAACTGCGCCGACTTGCCCATCGCACCCATGAACAGGAGGAGACAGGTCAGGGTCAGCGCGTCGGCGTGCCAGCCGAGGAAGTTGATGGTCTTGTCGGTGAAGCTGGGCGCGGCATGGAAGATGGTCTCGAAATCGGTCGAGCCGGCCAGCATGAAGATTGCGAAGATGCCGAGCGCGAAGCCGAAATCGCCGACGCGGTTGACCACGAAGGCCTTGATGGCGGCGGCGTTCGCCGAGGGCCTCTGGTACCAGAAGCCGATCAGCAGATAGCTGGCGAGACCCACGCCTTCCCAGCCGAAGAACAGCTGCACGAGATTGTCAGCGGTCACCAGCATCAGCATGGCGAAGGTGAACAGCGAGAGATAACCAAAGAAGCGCGGCCGGTTCGGGTCCTCATCCATGTAACCGATGGAATAGAGGTGCACGAGCGAGGACACGGTCGTCACCACCACCAGCATCACGGCGGTGAGCGTGTCGACCCGCAGCGTCCACCAGACCTGGAGATCACCCGAGAAGATCCAGGGCAGCAGCTGGATGCGGGCGTCATGGTGCATGAAGCCGACATCGACCAGCGTCATCCAGGACAGCGCGGCCGAGACGAACAAGAGTGCCGTGGTGATCAGCTCGGCCGCGCGCGAACCGGCCGCCGGCGGCTCGTGGTCGTGATGGCCCGGCTCGTCATGGGTCTCGTGAATGACGCTCCCCTCCTCCTTGATGGAGGCAGCGGAGACATGACCGTTATTCGCACCATTACCGTGCGCCTCGTGGTGATGCTCGACGGTGTCGCCTGAGGGGTTGCGCCCATGCGCGCCCACAAGCGCAATCAGGCCGGCCAGAATGGCGCCCAGCAGAGGCAGGAAAACGATTGCCTGAACCATTTGAGAGCTCAGCCCTTCATCAGATTGACGTCCTCAACCGCGATCGAGCCGCGGTTGCGGAAATAGACCACCAGGATGGCGAGACCGATCGCGGCTTCGGCGGCCGCAACCGTCAACACCAGCAGCGCGAAGACCTGGCCGACGATGTCGCCGAGGAAGGTCGAGAACGCCACGAGGTTGATGTTGACCGAGAGCAGGATCAGCTCGATCGACATCAGGATGACGATGATGTTCTTGCGGTTCAGGAAGATGCCGAGGATCCCGAGCGTGAACAGGATCGCGCCGACCGCCAGATAATGTCCGAGCCCGACCGTCATTTCACCCACTCCGCAGCATCGGCGTCCGAGAGCCCCTGCCCCGACGCTACCTTGCGCATCGCCATCGCCATGTCGGGCGTGCGTGCGTTCTGAACGTTGATGTCCTGCCGCTTGACCTTCGCCTTATGCCGCAGCGTCAGCACGATCGCACCGATCATCGCAACCAGCAGCACCATGCCGGCGAGCTGGAAGTAGTGGATGTACTTCGTATAGAGCACGAGACCGAGCGCCTCGGTATTCGAGACATTCGTGGGGATCGCCGCCGTGATCGTCTTGGAGACGCCGGGGTTGATGACCCAGAAGCCGACCGTGAGCAGCAGCTCGAACAGGAAGATGCCGCCGATCACGAGGCCGACCGGCAGATACTCGATGAAGCCCTCGCGCAGCTCGAGGAAGTCGACGTCGAGCATCATGATCACGAACAGGAACAGCACCGCGACCGCGCCGACATAGACGACGATCAGCATCATGCCGAGGAACTCGGCACCCATCAGCACGAACAGGCCGGAGGCGTTGACGAAGGCCAGGATCAGGTACAGCACGGAGTGCACGGGATTGCGCGAGACAATCACCATCACGGCCGAGGCGACGCAGACGCCGGCGAAGAGATAGAAGAACAGCGCGGGAAGGATCATGCCCTCACCTCACCGGTACGGCGCGTCGAGCTCGATCGCTTTCGCGATCTCGCGTTCCCAGCGGTCGCCGTTGGCGAGCAGCTTGGCCTTGTCATAATAGAGCTCCTCGCGGGTCTCGGTCGCGAACTCGAAGTTCGGGCCTTCGACGATGGCGTCGACCGGACAGGCCTCCTGGCAGAGGCCGCAATAGATGCACTTCACCATGTCGATGTCGTAGCGCACGGTGCGGCGGGTGCCGTCGTTGCGGCGCGGGCCGGCCTCGATGGTGATGGCCTGCGCCGGGCAGATCGCCTCGCACAGCTTACAGGCGATGCAGCGCTCTTCGCCGTTCGGATAGCGGCGCAGCGCGTGCTCGCCGCGGAACCGCGGCGAGATCGGGTTCTTCTCGAACGGATAGTTGATGGTCGGCTTCGGCTGGAAGAAGTAGCGCATGGCGAGGAAGAACGCCGAGACGAATTCCGACAGCAGAAGCGAGCGTGCAGTGGCGTTGACGTTGATACCCATGACGGCCCTCACTTCGGCGCGATGCCGGCGAAATGCAGCACGCCGGCCACCACGACCACCATCACCAGCGACAGCGGCAGGAACACCTTCCAGCCGAGGCGCATCAGTTGGTCGTAGCGGTAGCGCGGCACGATCGCCTTCGCCATCGCGAACAGGAAGAACATGAAGAACAGCTTCAGCGAGAACCAGATGATCCCCGGCACCCAGTTGAAGGGCGGCAGATCGACCGGCGGCAGCCAGCCTCCGAGGAACAGGATCGTCGCCAACGCGCACATCGTGACGATCGCGACATACTCGCCGAGCATGAACAAGAGGTACGGCGTCGAGCCGTATTCGACCATGAAGCCAGCGACGAGCTCGGATTCGGCTTCGACGAGGTCGAACGGCGGACGGTTGGTTTCCGCCAGTGCCGAGACGTAGAACACCACGAACATCGGGAACAGCGGCCAGACGTACCAGTTCAGGATGGTGAGCTGCGGCAGCCCGATCAGGCTGGCAAGACCGCGCGCATGCTGGGCCTCGACCACGGCCGTGAGGTTCAGCGTGCCAGCGCAGAGCAGCACCGTGATGATGACGAAGCCGATCGAGACTTCATACGACACCATCTGCGCCGCCGAGCGCAGCGCGGCCAGGAACGGATACTTCGAGTTCGACGACCAGCCGGCCATGATGATGCCGTAGATCGACAGCGACGAGATCGCGAAGATGAAGAGGATGCCGACATTGATGTCGGAGATCACCCAGCCAAGATTGGTCGGGATCACTGCCCAGGCGGCGAGCGCGAGCACGCACGACACCAGTGGCGCCAGCAGGAACACGCCCTTGTTGGCGCCCGCCGGGATGATCGGCTCCTTGAGCACGAACTTCAGGAGGTCGGCGAAGGACTGCAGCAAGCCCCAGGGCCCGACCACGTTCGGACCGCGGCGGATCTGCACCGCCGCCCAGATCTTGCGGTCGGCGAGCAGGATGTAGGCGATCGCGACCAGGAGGACGACGAGCACCAAGACGCTCTGCGCGACCATGACGATCAGCGGCCAGAGGAAGCCGGTCCAGAATGCGCTTTCGAAGAATTCCATCAGATCACGCTCACTCTGCTGCGGTCAGCATGTGCCCGGAGGCGAGGCGCGAGCATTCGGCCATCACGGCGGACGCACGCGCGATTGGGTTGGTCAGGTAGAAGTCCTCGACCAGGGGCTTGAACGGCGCCTTTTCCGGCGAGCCGCCCTTCCGTGCAAGCTTCTTGATCTGGTCGGCGGAGCCGGCCTCGATCTGGCCGAGACGGATCAGATGCGGCACGGCCTTGAAAATCGCCTGACGCAGCGCCGAAAGCGAGTCGTAGCCGAGCTTCTTGCCGAGCGCCTCCGACAGCGCGCGGACGATCGCCCAGTCCTCGCGGGCTTCGCCCGGCGGGAATGCGGCGCGGCCGGTCATCTGCACCCGGCCTTCGGTGTTGACGTAGATCGCGGACTTCTCGGTGTAGGCGGCGGCCGGCAGGATCACGTCGGCGCGATGCGCGCCGCGATCGCCGTGGGTGCCGATATAGACGACGAAGGTGCCGTCAGGCGCCTTGATCTCGTCGGCCCCGAGCAGAAACAGCAAGTCGAGTGTGCCGAACGTCGTCATCTGCGCAGCGTTCAGGCCTCCGCTCGTCGCGGAGAAACCGATATCGAGCGCACCGACGCGCGAGGCGGTCTCATGCAGCACGCCGAAGCCGTTCCAGCCGTCCTTCACCGCCCCGACGTCGATCGCGAGCTTGGCGCTAGCGGCGAGAATGGCGGAACCGTCGTGACGGGCGGCCGCGCCTGCGCCGACCAGGATGATCGGATGCTTGGCGTTCTTCAGCACGTCAATGAAGGAGTGCTTGCCGGCGGCGAGCTCGCCGAGCGTATCGGTGCCCGCGCCGAGATGGTCGTAGTCGTAGGTCAGGTCGGCCTTGGCGCCGATCACGCCGACCTTGAAGCCGCCGGCGCGCCAGCGCTTGCGAATGCGGGCGTTGAATACGGCCGCCTCCTTGCGCGGATTGGCGCCGATGATGAGCAGCGCATCGGCCTGCTCCACGCCTGCGAGCGTCGGATTGAAGATGTAGGAGCCGCGGCCGAGAGCAGGATCGAAAGCGTCGCCGCCCTGCACCGCCAGATTGCTCGAGCCGTACTTGGTGAGCAGATCCTTCAGCGCGAACATCTCCTCAACACCGGCAATATCTCCGGCGATCGCGCCGATGCGCTTGCCGTCGGTGCGCGCCGCCTTGGCGGCGATCGCGGCGAAGGCCTCGGGCCAGCTCGCTGCACGCAGCTTGCCGGCTTCGCGGATATAGGGCCGATCGAGGCGCTGGGTGCGCAAGCCGTCGACGATGTGGCGGGTCTTGTCGGAGATCCATTCCTCGTTCACGGCCTCGTTGATCCGCGGCAGGATGCGCATCACCTCACGTCCGCGGGTGTCGACGCGGATCGCCGAGCCGAGACCGTCCATGACGTCGATCGACTGGGTCTTGCCGAGCTCCCAGGGACGCGCCGCGAACGCATAGGGCTTCGAGGTCAGCGCGCCGACCGGGCAGATGTCGACGAGATTGCCTTGCAGTTCCGACGTCAGCGCATGCTCGAGATAGGTCGTGATCTCCATGTCCTCGCCGCGGCCCGTCGCGCCCATCTCGGGAGCGCCGGCGACTTCCGCCGAGAAGCGGACGCAGCGCGTGCACTGGATGCAGCGGTTCATCGAGGTCTTGACCAGCGCGCCGAGATATTTGTCCTCGACGGCGCGCTTGTTCTCGGCGAAGCGGCTGGTGTCGACACCATAGCCCATCGCCTGATCCTGCAGGTCGCACTCGCCGCCCTGGTCGCAGATCGGGCAGTCCAGCGGATGGTTGATGAGAAGGAACTCCATCACGCCTTCGCGTGCCTTCTTCACCATCGGCGAACGCGTCGAGATTTCCGGCGGCTCGCCCTTGGGGCCCGGACGGCAGTCGCGCACGCCCCATGCGCAGCTGGCGACCGGCTTCGGGCCGCCCTTCACCTCAACGAGGCACATCCGGCAATTGCCGGCAATCGACAGCCGCTCGTGATAGCAGAAGCGCGGAATCTCGGCGCCGGCCGCCTCGCACGCCTGAAGCAGCGTATATTCGGCGGGGACATCGATCTCTTTGCCGTCGATGATGAGCTTGGTCATGTCTCTTACTCCGCCGCGACCATGTTCACGGGATCGCGGACGCCGATGTCGTCAACATCGGCCTTATGCGAATACTGGTCGATGCGCGCTTCGATCTCGTGACGGAAATGCGCGATCAGACCCTGGATCGGCCAGGCAGCGGCATCGCCGAGCGCGCAAATGGTGTGGCCCTCGACCTGTTTCGTCACTTCAAGCAGCATGTCGATCTCGCGCTTGTGCGCGCGGCCTTCGGCCATGCGGGTGAGCACGCGCCACATCCACCCCGTGCCCTCGCGGCACGGCGTACACTGGCCACAGCTCTCATGCTTGTAGAAATAGGAGATGCGGGCGATCGCACGGATCAGGTCGGTCGACTTGTCCATGACGATCACGGCCGCAGTGCCGAGGCCCGAGCGCAGCTTGCTCAAGCTGTCGAAATCCATCGGCGTGTCGATGATCTGCTCGGCCGGCACCATGCGCACCGACGAGCCGCCGGGGATCACGGCCTTGAGGTTGTCCCAGCCGCCACGGATGCCGCCGCAATGCTTGTCGATCAGCTCACGGAACGGAATGCCCATGGCTTCTTCGACATTGCAGGGCCGCTCGACATGGCCGGAGATGCAGAACAGCTTGGTGCCGACATTGTTCGGACGGCCGATGCCGGCGAACCACGCCGCGCCACGGCGCAGAATGTCGGGCGCGACCGCGATGGACTCGACGTTGTTGACGGTGGTCGGGCAGCCGAACAGGCCGACATTGGCCGGGAACGGCGGTTTCAAGCGCGGCTGGCCCTTCTTGCCCTCGAGGCTTTCGAGCAGCGCGGTCTCCTCGCCGCAGATGTAAGCGCCGGCGCCGTGCGCGACATAGAGGTCGAACGGCCAGCCGTTGACGTTGTCCTTGCCGATCAGCTTCGCTTCATAGGCCTGGTCGATCGCGGCCTGGAGGCGCTCACGCTCGCGGATGAATTCGCCGCGGACGTAGATGTAGCAGGCATGCGCATTCATCGCGAAGCTCGCGATCAGGCAGCCCTCGACCAGGAGATGCGGATCGTGCCGCATGATCTCGCGGTCCTTGCAGGTGCCGGGCTCGGACTCGTCGGCATTGACGACGAGATAGCTCGGCCTTCCGTCGGTCGATTCCTTCGGCATGAAGGACCATTTCAGACCGGTCGGGAAGCCGGCGCCGCCGCGGCCGCGCAGGCCCGACGCCTTCATCTCGTTGATGATCCAGTCGCGGCCCTTGTCGATGATGTTCTTGGTGCCATCCCAGGCGCCGCGGCGCCGCGCGCCCTCGAGCCCCCAATCGTGGAGGCCGTAGAGGTTCTTGAAGATGCGGTCCTTGTCCTCGAGCATTTCAGTGCTTTCCGATCAACGATTGGACTGCTTGTAGGCAAGTCCGGCGGCGCAGATGCCAAAGGTCAGCGCCCAGAGCAGACTGGATTCCAGCGACGCGTTCAGGCCGAAACGCTGCAGCAGGAAAATGAACGTGGCCGCCACCGCGGCATGCATCGCGATGAAGCCCCACTTCTTCATGGCACCGCTCCCCTCTACCGAAGGCGACGAAAGATCACGCATCAGGTGACCTCCTTCAGCGTGGTCGGTCCGGTGATCGGCGCCGAAAACTGGCGGCCGTTCTGGGGACCGGGCTTGGGCGGATTGCCCGAAGCAAACCCATCGAGCACCTTGCCGAAGCTTTCCTTGGTCAGGTCCTCATAGGTGTCCTTGCCGATCAGCACCATCGGCGCGTTCACGCAAGCGCCCAGGCACTCCACCTCTTCCCAGCTGAAATTGCCGTCCTTGGAGAGATGGAAGGGCTCGTGATGGATGCGGTGCTCGCAGACGTGGATCAGGTCCTCGGCACCGCGCAGGCGGCAGGGCGTGGTGCCGCAGACCTGGACATGGGCTTTCTTGCCCACGGGGGCGAGCTGGAACATCGTGTAGAAGGTCGCGACCTCCAGCACGCGAATATAGGGCATGTCGAGCATGTCGGCGATGACGCGGATCGCGGCTTCCGAGACCCAGCCGTTATTCTGTTCCTGCGCGCGCCAGAGGATGGCGATGACGGCGGAAGCCTGGCGTCCGGCCGGATATTTCGCGATCTGCTGCCTGGCGAATGCGAGGTTCTCCTCCGTGAACGCGAAGCTCGCGGGCTGGACTTCCTTCGGTGCTAATCGGCGAACGGACATAGCTTCAATCTCTCACTGCATGCGGCGCGCGGTTTTCGCATTCATGGCTTCGATCCTGTCCTGCCAGAATGCGCTTGCGGTGCCGAAAACATTGTAGCCGACGTGGGTCGAGACCTTGATGCGGTCGAGGATCGACAGCTCGGTCACGGTCTCCATCCGGTTGCTGCGCGGATCGAACACGATCAGCTTCAGCGGGGTCTGTTCGAGGATGAAGCGCGACACGGCATGAGAGCGGTCGCTACCGTGCTCCTCGCACATGATGACGCTGTCGGCCTGCAGCAGCCGGACGCCGCCCTTGATCGCCTCGATCTCGACACCCTCGACGTCGAGCTTGATCAGGTACTTGCCGGTGGCCGCAACCTTGCCCTCGTCGATCAGATCGTCGAGCGCAATGACCGGCACCTCTTCGCCTCCCGCGGACGGATCGCCGGCGATGCTGAAGGCCTCGTGCTTGGTGCCCGACAACCGCGCGGTGCCGCGGGCCGCGCCGATGGCGCATTTCATGGTCTCGAAGCGGCCAGCGTTGACGCGGGCGTTGTTGGCGAGCTTCGGATAGTTCTGGCCCGACGGCTCGATCGCAATCGCCTTGTGCGCGCCGAAGGGCTTGCTCGACACCAGCACCGACCAATAGCCGTAATTGGCGCCGCAATCGAGCAGCGTGTAATCGACGTCGATGGAGTCGGCGAACAAGAGCTCGAGCTCGTCCTCATAATTGTACGAGCGGTTGAGCAGCTTGCTCCAATAGCCGTCGCCGTAAGGAAATTCGAACACGGCGTCGGGATTGAGCCTGATCGCGATGTTGCGCTCGGGCAGCGTCTTGCGCAGCAGGTTCGCGCAGGCGATGTAGCCCATGTGCGAGAAGTGCGAGGAGATCTTCGATCCCGTCACCAGCGCCAAGGCAGCCGTCCGCTCCCACAGGTTGGCCCCTTCAAGGGCCCCCGAGGCGCGGTCAAACTGGATTGGCGCCTGCGCCATCACCGATCGACCTCTCCGAACACGATGTCGAGCGAGCCCAGGATCGCCGAGACGTCGGCGAGCAGATGGCCACGGCAGATGTGATCCATCGCCTGCAGATGGGCAAAGCCCGGCGCGCGGATCTTGCACTTGTAGGGCTTGTTGGTGCCGTCGGCGACGAGATAGACGCCGAACTCACCCTTGGGCGCCTCGACCGCGGCGTAGACTTCGCCGGCCGGCACGTGGACGCCCTCGGTGTAGAGCTTGAAGTGGTGAATCAGCGCTTCCATCGAGCGCTTCATCTCGCCACGCCGCGGCGGGGCGACCTTGTTGTCAGCGACGACAACGGGGCCCTTGCCGTCGGGCGCGTTCAGCTTCTGGATGCACTGCTTCATGATGCGCACGGCCTGGCGCATCTCTTCCATGCGGATCAGGTAGCGGTCGTAGCAGTCGCCGTTCTTGCCGATCGGAATGTCGAAATCCATCTCGGCGTAGCACTCATAGGGCTGCGACTTGCGCAGATCCCAGGCCGCGCCCGAGCCGCGCACCATCACACCCGAGAAGCCCCACTCCCAGGCCTCTTTCAGCGGCACCACGCCGATGTCGACGTTGCGCTGCTTGAAGATGCGGTTGGCGGTGAGCAGACGATCGAGATCGTCGACGACCTTGAGGAACGGATCGCACCAGGCCTCAATGTCGTCGATCAGCTTCTGCGGCAGGTCCTGATGCACGCCGCCGACACGGAAGAAGGCCGCATGCATGCGGCTGCCGGAGGCGCGCTCGTAGAACACCATCAGCTTCTCGCGCTCTTCGAAGCCCCACAGCGGCGGGGTCAGCGCGCCGACGTCCATCGCCTGCGTGGTGACGTTGAGCAGATGCGAGAGGATGCGGCCGATCTCGCAATAGAGCACGCGGATCAGCTGGCCGCGGCGCGGCACCTCGATGCCGAGCAACTTTTCGGCAGCGAGGCAGAAGGCGTGCTCCTGGTTCATCGGCGCGACGTAGTCGAGCCGGTCGAAATAAGGGATCGCCTGCAAGTACGTCTTCTGCTCGATCAGCTTTTCGGTGCCGCGATGAAGCAGGCCGATATGCGGATCGACGCGCTCGACCACCTCACCGTCCAGCTCCAGCACGAGGCGCAGCACGCCGTGCGCCGCCGGATGCTGCGGCCCGAAGTTGATGGTGAAGTTGCGAAGATTCTGCGGTTGCTCGTTCATGGTCAGCTCTTCGGCCCCGCTTTTTCATCCCCCGGCAACGGATAGTCCGCCCCTTCCCACGGCGAGAGGAAATCGAACTTGCGGAATTCCTGGCTGAGCCGGACCGGCTCGTACACCACCCGCTTCTCCTGGTCGTCGTAGCGGACCTCGACGAAGCCGGTGAGCGGGAAATCCTTGCGCAGCGGATGGCCCTCGAAGCCGTAGTCCGTGAGGATGCGGCGCATGTCGGGATGGCCGACGAAGAACACGCCGTAGAGATCGTAGGCCTCGCGCTCGAACCAGTCGGCGCCGGGGAAGACGTCGATCAGCGACGGCACCTGCGTGGTCTCGTCGGCCTGAGCCTTGAGCCGGATCCGCGCGTTCAACGTCGGCGACAGGAAGTGGTAGATCACGTCGAAGCGCTTCTCGCGATCCGGGTAGTCCACCGCCGTGATGTCGGTGATGCTGACGAAACGGCAGTTCGGGTCATCGCGGAGGTACTTGACCACCTCGACGATCTTGCTGGCCTCGACATCCACGGTCAGCTGATTGAAGGCCACGGAGTGACCGGTCGCGGCGCCCGAAAGCGCGCTAACGATCGTCTGCCCCAGGGCGTCGAGCTTGGCGTCGTCCATGACGTAAACCTTAGCGTTCGATGGTGCCGGTGCGCCGGATCTTCTTCTGCAGCAGCAGCACGCCATAGAGCAGCGCTTCCGCCGTGGGCGGGCAGCCCGGCACGTAGATATCGATCGGCACGATGCGGTCGCAGCCGCGCACGACCGAGTAGGAATAGTGGTAGTAGCCGCCGCCATTGGCGCAGGAGCCCATCGAGATGACGTAGCGCGGCTCGGGCATCTGATCGTAGACCTTGCGCAGCGCCGGGGCCATCTTGTTGGTCAGGGTTCCCGCGACGATCATCACGTCGGACTGGCGCGGCGAGGCACGCGGGGCGAAGCCGAAGCGCTCGACGTCGTAGCGCGGCATCGACACCTGCATCATCTCGACCGCACAACAGGCAAGACCGAAGGTCATCCACATCAGGGAGCCGGTGCGCGCCCAGGTGATGAGATCGTCGGTCGCGGCAACGAAGAAGCCCTTGTCGGACAGCTCGGAATTGACCTCGAGGAAGAACGGATCGTTGGCCCCGACCGGCTTGCCGGTCGACGGATCCAGGATGCCCTTCGGGGCCGGCGCGATGACCGGACCGGTGGACGATGCGGGGTTCAATCCCATTCCAGTGCTCCCTTCTTCCATTCATAGGCGAACCCGACCGTCAGCACGGCGAGGAACACCACCATGGACCAGAAGCCGGTCGCGCCAAGCTTGCCGAACGCCACCGCCCACGGAAACAGGAACGCCACCTCGAGGTCGAAGATGATGAAGAGGATGGCGACCAGATAGAAGCGGACGTCGAACTTCATGCGGGCGTCGTCGAAGGCGTTGAAACCGCACTCATAGGCCGAAAGCTTTTCCGGGTCCGGCTGCTGGAACGCCACGATGAAGGGCGCGATCAGCAGCACGAGACCGATGAGGCCCGCTACGCCTATAAAGACCACGAGTGGAAGATAGTTCTGAAGAATGCCGCTCATAGACGAGCCCTTTTTCCCGCGGCCTCGGGACAGCCACGGATTCGTCCGATTTGGAATTATTCTGAGCCTTAGCGCAGTGCACCAATGGGCGCAAGACACGCTGTTTTCAGGCCGTTTGCCGCTCCCAGAACGGTGAAAATCCCGGAATCACCCCGCGGCTGGTATGAAGCAGATCGCCCGCCCCAGCAAGGGCAGTGACGGTTTCGCAGGCCCGCAGTTCTGACATTGCGGCGCGCGGGCCAAGGCAGCTATCGGCCGCGCTTTGACCGACCAAAATGTACGGTTTTTCTGGTGCGGCAGCGCGTCCAGCCCCGGCAACGACCGGCGCAGGCACCCTCCCGCCGCCCCTGACATATTTTGCCAAGCGTCCTTTTGCCAGGGTCTTGCCAAGAGTCCTGGTGCGGTTCAGCCAAGAGGGCGCTGCTGCGATCAGGGCAGGTGCAACAAAGGACACCTATCCACAGCCGCAAACGATCAGAGAGCCATGCGCCATGAAGGGGCCGGGGCTCGTCTGGCGAATGCGTCGGCAGTCAGCTCCATACCGGCCGCGAGCGCGGCGGCGGCGACTTGCTGGTTGGTCGCTCGCGCCGCGCTCGGATGAGCTTCGGGCTGGGGGCATGGCCCGTGAGCTCATCGTGACGGCAGATCAGCGGTCGTCCAGGCGGAGCCGAAGGACCGTCACGATCAGTTGGTCCAAGTCCCAGAGCCTGCCGCCACGGTCCTGCCCTCGCCTGTCCTCACCATTTGTAGGAGACGCTGGCGGTGACGCGCCGGCGGTCGCCATAGAAGCAGGACGTCGGGAACGAACAGCTCGCGACGTAGATCTTGTCGGTCACGTTGATCACGTTGATGGCCGTGCGCCAGTTCTGCCATTCGTAATGAAGGGCGAGATCGCCGAGCACCACCGCGGGAACCTCGAGGGTGTTGGCGGGGTCGGCCCAGGAGGAGCCGACGTAGCGCACGCCACCGCCGAAACCAAAACCTTCAAGCGGCCCATCCTTGAACGTGTAGTCCGCCCACCCCGAGACCAGAAGCTGAGGCGTGTTGGTCGGCGTCTTGCCGACCAGCGTCGGATCGAGATCCCTGCTGTTGAAGAGGTGATAGGCGGTGAAGGCGCCGATCAGCTTGAGTTCCTTCGTGGCATTGGCCACCGCTTCGAGCTCGATGCCGCGAGAGGTCACCTCACCGGTCTGGTTGAGCAAGATCGGCGTGCCCGCGGTCGTCGCCACGTTCTGACGCTTCAGATCGAACACCGAAGCCGTGAAATAACCGTCGAACCCCTTCGGCGCGACCTTCACGCCGATCTCGGCCTGTTGTCCAGTCTCCGGCAGGAACAGCTGGTTGCTGGCGTTGAGACCGATGACCGGATTGTAGCTCGTCGCATAGGAGACGTAGGGTGCGATGCCGCTGTCGAAATTGTAGATCAACCCGGCCCGCCCGCTGAACTTGCTGTCATCGCGGCTTGCGACCGTGGCCCCGGTATCACGGGCCGCCTGTGTCGTCTCGACCCAGTCATTGCGGCCGCTCAGCACCAGCGTGAAGTTGCCGAGCTTCATCTGATCTTGGAGATAGGTGCCCGCCTGCTTCTGCGTGATGAGGAAGTTGCGGAACGGAGCGCCCGTGAGCGGGATGTTGAAACCGTAGACGGGATTGAAGACGTTGATCGAAGGGACAGTGCCGAAATTGAAATTCTGATAGTCGTCGATCTGATAGCCCCTGAGATCGACGCCGAACAGCATCGTGTGTCGCACCGGCCCCGTATTGAAGCGATACTCCAGCTGGTTGTCGAGATTGGCCTGGTTCGCGGTGTTCTTCGCATACCAATTATATCGGGCCATCGTGGCCGTATTGATGTTGTCCCAGCCGTTGCCGATGTAGCCGCGATAGGTCAGATCGATATGCGCAAACCGCGCATTCTGACGGAACGTGAGGTCGTCGGTGAGATTGCGCTCGAACTGGTAGCCGAGCATCTCCTGCTCGCGCGTGAACTTGTCGACGCTGGGATCGCCGACGAAGAAGCTGGTCGGAATCTTCCCGAACGGCGCGTTGGTCACCGTGCCCTGGTAGGGCAGGAAGTTGATGCCGCGAGTGTCCGTCTTCGACGCCGATGCGAGAACCGTGAAGGTCGTATCGGCATCAGGCTTCCAGGTGAATGACGGTGCGATGAAGTAGTTGTTGTCGGGCGTGAAGTCGACCTGCGTGCCACCGTTCCTGACCTCGCCAACCACGCGGTAGAACAGCTTGCCGTCCTGAGGCTGCGTCGCGACCGGCCCGCCGAAATCGAAGCCGATATAGGCGTTGCCGAAATTGTTGACGCCGGTCTCGATGTAACGGATCGGTTCGGCCGGCGGCATCTTGCTGATGACGTTGACGATGCCGCTCGGGCTCGATCCGCCATAGAGCACGGCGGACGGACCGCGCAGCACCTCGACGCGTTCCATGTTGGACGGCGGCAGACGCCAGCTCGCATAGGAGGTGTAGAACAGCTGCATGCCATCGAGGAACAGTCCGATGTCGTCGGACTTGAAGCCGCGGATTAGCCACCAATCGTTGCGGGTGTCCGCACCGAAGGTCCCTGCCCGCACGCCAGCGGTGTAGCGCAGCACCTCGTCGAGCTTGTTCGGCTTCTGGTCGCGGATCTGCTCGGCGCCGATGACGGACACCGATTGCGGTGTTTCCATGATCGGCGTGTTGGTCTTGGTGCCGGACGAGCTGCGGTTCGC
The DNA here is from genome assembly GCF_045571415.1 of Bradyrhizobium sp. LMG 9283. Taxonomy (NCBI): domain Bacteria; kingdom Pseudomonadati; phylum Pseudomonadota; class Alphaproteobacteria; order Hyphomicrobiales; family Nitrobacteraceae; genus Bradyrhizobium; species Bradyrhizobium sp. LMG 9283. The sequence continues at coordinate 4,202,629 of NZ_CP120691.1, read as the reverse complement.
GACGTAACCGTGCACCGGGCCACGCGGCGTCTCGACGAAGCCGACGTCGCGCCGCGGCTGCGGGTTGTTTCGATCGGCCTGCACCGATGACCGCGTCGCACGGCGCTGTGGGGGCGCAGCAGCACGTCTCCGAGCTTCCGGCGCGGTGACGGTCACCGACGGCAGGTTCTGCGCGCCACTCTGCGCGGAGGACTGTGCGAGCGATGCCTGCGGCATCAAGACCCAAGCGGATGCGGTCGCCAACACGGCCGACCGCAGCATTCCAAGACTGTTCAACGCGCCACCCCAAAGCTGCATGTTTGACGCATCATGCCGCCTGTCCCGGAACGGCATGCGCTTGCGGTGACGCTTATGTGAGGGCGCGCGATTTCCCTAATTGAAAGCTTCTTAGAAGGGCTCTTAGAAGCGCTCCAATAGTTCCGCGTGTTGCAGCGAGATCAGCGCAAATTCTTCTCGCTCTCGAGCATCTCGGCGGCGATCGCCGTGAGCTGATCGACGTGCCGCAGCAGTGCATGGAGTTCGGATTCGCTCAGATGTTCCGGCAGGCGGCCGTTGCGCTCCTGCGCGCCGTCGACGATCGCATCATGCGCGGCGAGACCCGTCGCGGTCAGCGAGATCAGCACCTCGCGGCTTGTCCTTCGGATTGGCCGTTTTTGCGATCAGCTTGCGCGACAGCAGATTGGCGAGTGCACGGCTGATCTGTCCCTTGTCCTGGCCGACGGCTTCGGCGAGCCGCGCCACACTCATCGGCGGCCGCCGGCCGAGCGAAGCGACGAGACCGAACTCGACCGAGTTCAGTCCAGTCAGGCGCTTGTAGCGCAGGATGGCGCCGCGCTTGAGCAAATTGGCGAGCACCATCAGCCGCGACGACAGCATCGCGGTGATGGGCGCCGCCGCCTCGCTGTCGTCCGATTTCGACGACCTCGACGCGTTCCTGCTCTCGGTCTGGCTCATGAGCCCACCTCTGCCAAGAAAGCCGGGGCGTGCCAAGCCCGGGTCACGGCGGGCGCAAATAAGCCGCCGCGAGGACCGCTCGAACTTGTGAGCCGCGCGATCACCTCGGCCTCGCCCGTCCGGTGGCGGCGGGTATGGTCAACGACATTCTCATGGCATTGTGGTGCGGACGCCGTGCACTACTCCGTGCTCTCGGCGGCGGTCACGACCACGCTTGGCGTCCTGTTGTTCGTCTGGGCCGCCCGCGATCCGGGGATCGAGCCGGCGGCCGCCTGACTCCGCTGCAGGCCAACCGCCCGGCGAAACTCGCCGCGCAGCCAGATGAAATCATTTTGCGGAACCCGCGAAACCATCCGGAAACAGATCGCCCTTAGTAGAAGAGCCCATAGACGGCGGCAAAGCCCGTCGGGAGGCTCAGATGAACCACTCTATTCACTCTGCTGATCGTGCGACCCACCTGAAGATCGTGGTGGTGGCGCTGGTGGCCGGCATCGTCGTGGCCGGCTTCGGGATCGCAGCCCGCACCCATGCCGATTACGGCCAGACCGCCCAGTCCACCCATGTGATCAAGGCCGGCAAGCCGGTGGTGGTGACGAGCGCGGGGACGTCGGAGATTCGCTGATGCGGTCTCTTCCGAGCTGACCAATGGCCGCCTCCAGGCGGCCTTTTTCGTTTTCCAGTGCAATGCTTGGCCGGGACGCCCTGGGGAAGCGCAACGTCCTTGACTTCACCATGTCCCCCCTTTAAGTCCCCCTCGTTCCGCGCGCGTTCAGCGAACCACGCGGGAGTAGCTCAGTTGGTTAGAGCGCCGGCCTGTCACGCCGGAGGTCGCGGGTTCGAGCCCCGTCTCTCGCGCCATTTTGGCAATCCTCTCATAGTCTTAGCCCGAACTTCTCGACGCCTTTCGCGGCTCTGCGAGCCATTGCAGGCGTCCGCCGGGAACTCTCGGCATAGTCAGCCCGCGCCCGAATCGTCTACGCCTGAAAGGACTTAGAGGGATCCCCGCATTCCCGGCTTTTTCCAGGGACTCCCTGTCATTGGATAACCCGAGGAGGCCAGTCATGGCTAAGAAGGATTCGGCGAAGAAGGCAGCCGCTCCCGCCACAATCACGCTCAAGCACCTCGCCGCTGACATTGCGGAGCGCCAGGATCTATCGAAAAAGCACGCCGAAGCCGTCCTGACCGACATGGTCGACCTGATCGCCAAGCACCTCAAGAAGGGCGACCGTGTCCGTATCGTGGGCCTTGGAATCCTCCAGGTCCGCAAGCGCGCCGCCCGCACCGGCCGCAATCCTGGCACGGGAGAGGCGATTCACATCAAAGCGAGCAGGAAGGTCGCGTTCCGCCCGGTGAAGGAACTGAAAGAGGCGATCTAGCACTTACGATTCATTAGGCCCTGATCGGAGCTCGTTCTGGCCGCATCATGATCCGCTTTTCTGATATACCGCCTGCGTCCCAAGACCTGCTCCCTAAGCCCGGCGGTTTAACCAGAAATGTCCTCCCTCACCTTTTCGCATACCGTGACCGAGCGCTTCCTGCGCTACGTCACCATCGATACCCAGTCCGATCCGGAATCCCCTAGCTCGCCCTCGACCGAGAAGCAGAAAGATCTCGGCCGCGTGCTCGCCGCCGAGCTGAAGGCGATGGGCGTTGAGGACGCGCATCTCGACGATTACGGCTATGTCTACGGCACCATCCCGGCCAACACCGACAAGAAGGTGCCGGTGATCTGCTTCTGCTCGCACATGGACACCTCGCCCGATGTCACGGGCAAGGACGTCAAGCCGCAGGTCGTAAAGAACTATCGCGGCGGCGATATCGTGCTGCCGGGCGACACCAGCCAGGTGATCCGCTTCGCCGAGCACTCCGCGCTGAAGAGCCAGATCGGCAACGACATCATCACCACCGACGGCACCACGCTATTGGGGGCCGACAACAAGGCCGGCGTCGCCGAGATCATGGATGCCGCGCATTTCTTTCTCAACAATCCCGACGTGAAGCACGGCACCATCAAGATCCTGTTCACGCCGGACGAGGAGATCGGCCGTGGCGTCGACAATGTCGACCTGAAGAAGCTGGGCGCCGATTTCGGTTACACCATGGACGGCGAGAGCGCCGGCTGCGTCGAGGACGAGACCTTCTCGGCCGACGGCGCCACCATCACCATCAATGGCGTCAGCGCCCATCCCGGCTACGCCAAGGGCAAGATGGAGCACGCGATCAAGATCGCAGCCGCCATCATCGAACGCCTGCCGAAGGAGGGCTGCTCGCCTGAGACGACCTCGGGCAAGCAGGGCTTTCTGCATCCGATCGGCATCGAGGGCGCGCTGGAACAGGCGACCCTCTCCTTCATCGTCCGCGACTTCACCGAGGAAGGGCTGAAGGAGAAGGAGGTCGTGCTCGAGACCATCGTCAAGGACGTGATGAAGGACTATCCGCGCTCGACATACAAGTTCGAGGTGCGCGAGCAGTATCGCAACATGAAGCAGGTGATCGATCGTCACCCGCACGTTCTCGAATACGCCATCGAAGCCATCCGCCGTGCCGGTCTGCGCCCGATGCGCACCGCGATCCGCGGCGGCACGGACGGCTCGCGCTTGTCGTTCATGGGCCTGCCCTGCCCCAACATTTTCGCCGGCGAGCACGCGTTTCATTCGCGGCTCGAATGGGTGAGCCGGCAGGACATGGAAAAGGCGGTGCAGACGATCGTGCATCTGGCCATGATCTGGGAGGAACGGGCCTAGGTCTCGTACCGACACAGGCGAACCTGGCTACCCGCTGCGCCCATCCCGACAGCGCGCCGGTGCGGCCGAGCCTAGGAACCGGTCGGTGCGCCGGCCGTTACCGCCTGTCCGCTTCAGAAAGCCCCGATAGAGCGCCGCTGTGACGCCATGGCCCGACCAGGCGGGGTCGCCGACCTCACCGGAGGAGCACCGTTACGAAATCGTCCGCGACTTCATCAACAACTATCATGAGAAATCCGAGGAGGAGCACGTCTTCCCGCGCTTCAAGAAGGCCGGACGGATGATCGACCTCGTCGATACGCTGTTGGCGCAGCATCAGGCCGGCCGGAATGTCACCGAAACGATCATCAGGCTGGCCCCTTCGGGCCGCAGCAGTGTCGACGACCGCAGACAGCTCGTGGCGGCAATGCAGTCCTTCATCAGGATGTACAGGCCGCATGCGGCGCGCGAGGACACCGATCTCTTCCCGAAGCTGAAAGATCTGGTGTCAACGAACGAGTACGACTCGATGGCGGAAGAGTTCGAGAGAAAGGAGCACCAGCTCTTTGGCGAGGACGGCTTCGAGAGGATGGCTGCGCGCGTCGCAGAGCTCGAGCAGACGATGGGCATTCGTGACCTCGCGCAGTTCACGCCGCACTAAGCGGCGGCTCCCCAGCCCGCCAGGATCAGGGCTATGAAAAAAATTCCCGCGCACGCCTCGCCCGCTTTCACTTTCGTGCTGACAATGGGCGTGGTCAATCTGTTCGGCGACGTCACTTACGAGGGCGGCGCGAGCATCAATGGTCCCTTCATGGCCTCGCTCGGCGCAAGCGCGGCGGCCGTCAGCATCACAGCCGGTGCGGGTGAGTTCCTCGGCTATTCGCTGCGGCTCGGTGCTGGTTACCTAGCAGACCGCACCGGTCGCTATTGGCTCATCACCTTCGCTGGTTACGTCATCAACCTGTTTGCGGTTCCAGCCATGGCGCTTGCCTGGAATTGGCAGACGGCCGCCGCATTCATTCTTGCCGAAAGAATCGGACGCGCGCTGCGCAAGCCGACGGTCGAGGCGATGCTCTCCTACACCACGGGCGAGCTCGGCAAGGGATGGGTCTACGCTGTCAACACCGCGCTGGACGAGATCGGGGCCACCATTGGCCCGCTTCTGATCGCCCTGGTCCTGCTCCTGAAAGGAGACTATCGGACTGGTTATGCGCTTCTGCTGATATCCGCCATGTCCGCGCTGCTTGCGCTGGTCGTCGCACGCGCGAATTTCCCGTTGCCGTCCCGGCTCGAGCAGGGCCAAACGGCGCCGGCGCGAAGCTTCGCTCGTCCGTATTGGCTGTACATGCTGGCGGGTGCCTTGTTTGCCGCCGGCCTCATGAGCTTCGAGCTGATCTCGTACCATCTATCAAAATCGAAGATCGCCTCCGAGCAGTGGATTCCAGTCTTGCTGGCAGTCTCGACGGCGTTCGGCGTGCTCGCGAGTCTCGCCCTGGGCAGGCTCTACGATCACCTCGGTCTCCCCGTGGTGATCGGCGCGGTGTGCCTCTCCGCCCCGTTCTCACCGCTCGTGTTCCTCGGAGACTTTCAACTGGTGCTCATCGGCATGCTGTTGTGGGGTGTCGGCTACGCGACCCAGGATACCCTGCTCAAGGCGCTCGTCGCCGAGGTGCTTCCCGAGGGAAAGCGCAACCTGGCGTTCGGTCTGTACTACGCTGGTTATGGCGTTGGGTGGCTGGCCGGCAGCATCGTCACCGGCGTCCTCTACGACCGTTCGATGACGGCGCTGATCGTGTTTTCGATTGCGATGCAGCTATCGGCGGTGCCGGTCTTCGCCCTGGCACGGCAAACGCAAGGGCAGCCAGCCACCCAGTGATTAGCCAGGGAAGTCGGTCGCACCCGCCAACGAGAGCGGCCGACACGATCTTGCGCGAGCGATCCTACGGCACCGGCATCGCGCGCGGATTGCGATGGAAGCGATTTGAACTCGCCATCCAGTTCGGCAACGGTTCTCCATCACGATGCCGTCCGCCGGCGACGGCCGCAGCCCAGGCCACCGCAGCACCAATCAGGGTCGCGGCTGCGACCGAGAACGCCACGATGATCGAGTTGCGCCTGGCACGGTTGATGGCCGTCTTCGAGTCCGCGATCAGCGCATTGACCCGCCGTTCGGCGTCAGGGGCCGCCAGTCCCGTGATGGCGGCGACCTCTTGCACGAGATAGGCCCGATCATCGGTGCTGACGCCGCTGTGGCTGGACGACGTCATCAGGATCCGTCCTGCTTCGGCGCGGGCTTCCCTGAGATCAGTGTTTGGCGCGCGGCGCGGCGCGCGGAACAGCTTGTCGAGCTCATAGCTCAGCAGCGGCTCGGCCGCGGACATGTTGCTTGCCGAGCTGCGCATCGGCGAACGGTCGATCGCAGCAGCGCCGAGAAGCGCGAGCAGAGCTGCGCCCAGCAGCACCGCGAGAGCCCAGGCCGTCAGGCCATGCAGGCCGTCGCGACGATCGTCATCGCCCTCGATCTTGGCCGGCGCCAGCGCCGGTCGCGTTGTCCGGCCGGCGATGTAACCGCCGAAGCCGAAGCTGATGATGGCCTGGATGATCAGATACAGCCCGGAGAGCAGCGCCAGCGCTGCCGAGGCATCGCGCCACGACGGCGAGGCCGAACTGACACCCAGGCCGATGGCGACACCAAAGCTGATCAGGATGAACGACATTGCGCCTGCAGCAAGTGCGCCTGCGAACACCGAACTCCACTGGACGATGCGGGGAGACTCGCCCGTCAGGCCGCCCTCCATGATTTCTTCCCGCATGAGAGTTTCGACCGTCATCGCGGCGCTCTCAACGCAGGCCGAAGAACGACAGGATCGCCATGATGACGACGATCAAGCCGATCAGATAAATCAGTCCGTCCATGTCCGTCCTCCTCACTTTCTTCTGCTCGCTAATCGCGAGGTATGAGGAACGTTCCAAATTGGACAGATCGGCGGGAACGAACCGGCGAGTCGGGAATTATCCGCCCAAGTCCCAAGGATAGAGAATGTGAGCACATGAGGCCTCAGCCGGTTCGTCCGGCTGGGGCCTTTCCGCGTTGCGGCCAGCTTGCCCGCCCCTGTCCTATGTTAAGGACGCCAGGGCCGGGATCATCAATGATGCAATGGGGCGGAACCTCCAGGTCAGGAGAGGCGCGTGGATCGCAGAACGGCATGCCTGCATCAGGCGAATGCATTCCGGGAGAAGGCTCTCGCCGATCCCGAGCACCACGACCAATGGATCGACGAAGCCATCAAATGGCTGGAACGGGCGATGGAAGCGAGCTGTCACGCCGTCATCGCCATGGAGGCTGACGGCGGCAGCGACGCTCCGGAGCCGGCCCCTATGATGGACGCCATGGCCCCACATCGGCGCGTCATTATCCGCCAGTGAGAGGCGCTGGCGACGTATCCACCGCTGCGGCAATTGTTCCAAGGACGTAACAATGTTGCGGGTCGACACTGTTCCCGCGCCCATGCTAGGCCGAGCACAGACCGCACCCAGAGTGACATCGTGCCCGCAAACCGCCAGCCCTCAGGATCCTGCAGCTCGCGCAACTGGCGCGGGCTGCTGTCCGTGCTGATCGCGGCGGTCTATCTGCTCGCGAGCACGCTGCACGGCTCGCACGACATCGACGTCACCTCGCCCGGCGGCGGCTCGGAGATCGCTGCGGTCCTTGATGGCCCCGCGGGCAACAGCGACCATAAGATCATCGGCAGCCATCACTGCCATGGCTGCTTCTCGCTGACGGTGACGCAGCAGGCGCCATTGACCGCATCGGTTACGCTCGTGTCCGCAGCAAGCCCGCAACGTGCACCCCGGCTCGCCGGAATTGTCCTGGATACCGACTCCCCGCCTCCCAAACATATTGCCTGAACGGATTGGTCGGGCGTCCCGCGCCCATTAGGTTCATCCTTCACAGGTCGGTTTCATGTTTTGCAGGGGAATGGCTGCGCGCCTCGCGTGCGCGGCGGCGTGTCTGATTGCCGGAGTGGCGCTAGCGCCGTCTCACGCCCAGACTTTGACGATGCGGAGTGCGTTGTCGCGCGCGCTGGCCGCGAGCCCGCGGCTGACGGCGGCGGAACGCGACGTCGGCATCGCTACGGGCCAGCGCATCCAGGCGGGCGCGCTGCTCAATCCGGAACTGTCCTACGAACAGGACGATTCATTCGGCTCCGGCAAATATCGCGGGACGCGATCGGCGGAGACCACGCTGCAGATCAGCCAGGCCTTCGAGCTGTTCGGCAAGCGCGACGCGCGGATTGCCGCAGGCGTTGCCGGGGTCGAAGTCGCCGCGATCCAGCGCAAGGCCATCAGGCTGGAGGTGCTGTCGGAGACCGCGATCGCCTTCCTCAGCGTGCTCGGCGCACAGCGGCGCATCCAGATCCTCGACGAGCAGATCGCTGCCATCGATCGCCTGACGCCGCTGCTCCGCCGCCGCGTCGAAGCCGGCGCCTCCTCGCCGGCCGAGACCGGCCGTGCCGAGGTCGCCTCCGCCCTGGTGAAAGCCGACCGCGAGCGGTTCAAGGCGACGCTGGCGAGTGCCCGGCGCGAGCTTGCGGTGCTGATGGGCGATCCCGCCGCAAAATTCGGCGAGGTCTCCGGCCGGCTCGACATCACGGGACGCCCGCCCTCGTTCCAGGCGGTGGTCGCCGCCATCGATGCCAATCCGCAACTGGTGCGCTGGACCGCCGTTTACGCGCAGCGCAATGCCGAGCTGCTGCTGGCCCGGCTCAAGCCCTATCCGGACGTGCGGATCGCCGCCGGCTGGCGCCACTACAACGAAACCAATGACGACGCCGTTCGTCTCACTCTCTCGGTACCGATCCCCGTGTTCGACCAGAACCAGGGCAACATCCTCTCGGCGCAGGAAAGCCTCGCCAAGACCCGCGCCGAGCGCGAGGCCAATCGCAACGCGCTGATCGTGATTGCCGGCCGCGCCTACGACTCGCTGCAGGGCTCGCTGCGCGAGCTCGCGGTGCTGCGTGAGACCGCGATCCCGAAGGCCGTCGAAGCGTCCGAGGCGATCTCGCAGGGCTACGGCCAGGGCCGCTTCACCTTGCTCGAGGTGCTCGACGCCCAAGCGAGCGTCACCCAGGCGCGGCTTCGCGAGCAGGAGGCGCTGCAGAATTTCTATGCCGGCGTTGCAACCATCGAAGGCCTCGTCGGCAATCCCTTCACGCTGGCGCGGGAGAGCGCACGATGAGGACCTCCTCCACCATTCTCCTCGCCATCGTTGCCGCCGCGCTCGGCGCCTACGGTTATTCCCTGCTCGCCCCTGCCAAGCTCGCACGCACCGAGCATGCCGAGCATTCCGAACAGAAGAAGCCGAACGACCATGTCGAGCAGGACGAGCACGGCGCCGATCGCATCCGCATCTCCGACGTCAAGCTGGCCGCCGCCGGCGTGACCCTGGCGGAGGCCGCGAGCGCCACACTGACCGACACGCTGTCCTTCAATGGCATCCTGCGCGCCAATCAGGAAACTGTGGTGCAGGTGACGCCGCGCTTTCCGGGCGTCGTCAAATCCATCCTGAAGCGGATCGGCGACAAGGTCGGCAAGGACGATCTGCTCGCCGCGATCGAGAGCAACCAGAGCCTCACCGTCTACGAGCTGAAGGCGCCGATCGCCGGCACCATCATCGAGCGGCAGATCTCGCTCGGCGAATACGCCTCCGAGCAGAAACCGGCCTTCGTGGTCGCCGACCTCTCGACCATCTGGGTCGATCTGTCGATCTATCGGCAGGACCTCAGGCGCGTCCGCATCAATGACGAGGTGCTGATCGATCCCGACGACGGCCGCGGCGAGATCAAGGGCACCATCTCCTACATGGCGCCGATCGGCAGCAGCGAGACCCAGACCGCGCTGGCGCGCGTGGTGCTGGCCAACCCCGACGGCCGGCTTCGTCCCGGCCTGTTCGTGACGGCGCGGCTGATCCTCGCCGCGCGCAATGTCGCGGTCGCCGTGCGCCGGAGCGCGATCCAGACGCTGGAGAACAGGACCATCGTGTTCGTCCGCGAGGACGGCGACAAGATCGAGGCGCGCCCGGTGGAGCTTGGCGACTCCGATCCGAAATTCGTGGAGATCCGCGCGGGCCTTTCGGCCGGCGAGCGCTACGTCGCCGAGAACAGTTTTGTGGTCAAGGCGGAGATGGGCAAGGGAGACGCCGACCATGATTGACGCCCTCCTCGCCTTCTCCGTCCGCCAGCGCTGGCTCGTGGTCCTGCTCGCCCTCGCGGCCGGTGCCCTTGGTGCCTGGAATTTCACGCGCCTGCCGATCGATGCCGTGCCTGACGTGACCAACGTCCAGCTCCAGATCAACACGCACGCGCCGGGGCTGTCGCCGCTCGAGGCCGAGCAGCGCATCACCTTTCCGCTCGAGACTGCAATGGGCGGCTTGCCCAGGCTCGACTACACCCGCTCGATCTCGCGCTACGGCCTGAGCCAGGTCACCGTCGTGTTCCAGGACGGCACCGATATCTATTTCGCGCGCCAGCTCGTGAACGAGCGCATCCAGCAGGCGAAGGACCAATTGCCTGCAGGCACGGAGGTCGCGATGGGGCCGATCTCGACCGGGCTCGGTGAGATCTATGTCTACTCAGTCGAGACCAAGGCCGGCGCAAAGTCGCCGACGGGTGCCGAGTTCACGCCGACGGAGCTGCGCACCATCCAGGACTGGATCATCAAGCCGCAGCTGCGCACCATTCCCGGCGTGATCGAGGTCAACTCGATCGGCGGCTATGAGCGGCAGTTCCATGTGCTGCCGATTCCGGGGCAGCTGATGGCCTACAAACTCGGCTTCCGCGACATCATGACGGCGCTGGCCGCCAACAATGCCAATGTCGGCGCCGGCTATATCGAGCGCAACGGCGAGCAATATCTGGTACGCGCTCCCGGCCAGGTCGCCAACATCGAGGACATCAGGGGCATCGTGATCGGCTCGCGCGGCGGCGTGCCGGTGCGCATCCGCGATGTCGCCGAGGTCAGCGAAGGCAGGGACCTGCGCACCGGTGCTGCGACGGCGAATGGCGGCGAGACCGTGCTCGGCACCGCCATGCTGCTGATCGGCGAGAACAGCCGCACCGTGGCCCAGCGCGTGAAGGCCAGGCTCGCGGAGATCGCCAAATCGCTGCCCGACGGCGTGATCGCGCGCGCCGTCTACGACCGCACGCATCTGGTGGAAGCCACCATCCAGACCGTCGAGAAGAACCTCGTCGAGGGTGCGGCGCTGGTGATCGCGGTGCTGTTCCTGATCCTTGGCAACATCCGCGCCGCGCTGATCACGGCCTGCGTCATCCCGCTCTCCATGCTGTTCACGATCACAGGCATGGTCGAGAGCAAGGTCAGCGCCAATCTGATGAGTCTGGGCGCGATCGATTTCGGCATCATCGTCGACGGCGCGGTCATCATCGTCGAGAACTGCCTGCGGCTGCTTGCGGCCGAGCAGCACCGCCGCGGCCGGCTGCTGACGCTGGACGAACGCCTCCAGACCATCCGCATCGGAAGCAGCGAGGTGATCAAGCCGAGCCTGTTCGGCACGCTGATCATCGCCGTGGTCTATCTTCCGGTCCTCACCCTGACCGGCACCGAGGGCAAGATGTTCACGCCGATGGCGCTGACCGTGCTGATGGCCCTCACGGGCGCGGCGCTGCTGTCGGTCACTTTCGTCCCCGCCGCGGTTGCGATTGTCGTCACCGGCAAGGTCTCGGAGACGGAGAACGTCTTCATGCGGGCCGCCAAGCGGCTCTATCTGCCGCTGCTCGACCGCGCGATCCGTTACCGCGGCAGTGTCGCGCTCGGCGCCGTGCTGATCGTCGCCGGCAGCATCTTTGCCGCGACGCGCATGGGCGGCGAGTTCATTCCGAGCCTCGATGAAGGCGACATCACCATCGAGACCATCCGGATTCCCGGCACCAGCCTGACCCAGAGCGTCGACATGCAGCTCCGCCTGGAAAAGGCGATCAAGCAGGTGCCGGAGGTCGCGACCATCTTCTCCAAGATCGGCACCGCCGAGATCGCCAACGACCCGATGCCGCCGAATGCCGCCGACACCTATGTCACGCTGAAGCCGCGCGAGGAATGGCCCGACCCGGCCAAGCCGAAGGACGAGATCGTGGCCGAGCTCGAACGCACCGCCAACACCCTGCCCGGTACCGCCTATGGCATGACCCAGCCGATCCAGATGCGCTTCAACGAGCTCATCGCCGGCATCCGCAGCGACGTCGGCGTCAAGATCTTCGGCGACGATCTCGACGTGCTCGCCGGCATCGCCCAGCAGGTCAACGGCGTGGTTCGCGGCATCGAGGGCGCCGCCGACATCAAGACCGAGCAGATCGCGGGCCTGCCGATCCTCACCGTCAAGCTCGACCGCCAGGCGCTGTCGCGCTACGGCCTCAGCCTCAGCGAGGTGCAAAACCTCGTCGAGATCGCGATCGGCGGCAAGCCGGTCGGCAAGCTGTTCGAGGGCGATCGGCGCTTCGACATCGTGGTGCGGCTGCCGGAAAGCCTGCGGGCCAACCCCGATACGATCAAGTCGCTGCCGATCCCGCTGCCGCCGGGCGAGGACATCGCAGCCGTCACGAAAACCGCCTGGCCGGGCGCATCGGGGATGACGCCGCGCTACGTGCCGCTCTCCTCGGTTGCGGCGATCGAGATCGCGCCGGGCCCCAACCAGATCAGCCGCGAGAACGGCAAGCGCCGCGTCGTGGTGATGGCCAATGTCCGCGGGCGCGATCTGCGCTCCTTCGTCGCCGAGACGCAAGCCGCCGTCGCCGAGAAGGTCAAGCTGCCGCCGGGTTACTGGATTGGCTGGGGCGGACAGTTCGAGCAGCTGGTCTCCGCGACCAAGCGGCTGACGATCGTGGTGCCGGTGGCGCTGCTCTTGGTGTTCCTGCTGCTGTTCATGGGCATGGGATCGGCGGCGGATGCGGCGCTGGTGTTCTCCGGCGTGCCGCTGGCGCTGACCGGTGGCGTCGCAGCGCTGCTGCTGCGCGACATTCCCCTGTCCATCAGCGCCGGCGTCGGCTTCATCGCGCTGTCCGGCGTCGCCGTGCTCAACGGGCTCGTGATCATCGCCTTCATCGAGCGGCTGCGCAGCGAGGGGCGCGCCGTCGTGGATGCGGTGCGCGAGGGCGCGCTGACGCGGCTGCGCCCGGTGCTGATGACGGCCCTCGTCGCCTCGCTCGGCTTCGTGCCGATGGCGCTTGCCACAGGCGCCGGCGCCGAGGTGCAGCGGCCGCTTGCGACCGTCGTGATCGGCGGCATCATCTCCTCGACGGTGCTGACGCTCTTGGTACTGCCGGCGCTCTACGTTCTCTTCCGTCGTGACGTGGCGCCCGAAGCGCCTACAATGACGTCTGATTTGGCAGCATCCGGGGAGCGCTAGAGGTGGCTGGCCACGATCATCACGGGCATCACCACCATGACCATGCCGGCCATGGCCATGGTCATGGTCACAGCCATGTCCATGCCCCCGCCAATTTCGGCAAGGCGTTCGCGATCGGCATCTCGCTCAACACAGCACTGGTCGTGGCCGAGGCGATCTACGGCTATCTCGGCAACTCCACCGCCCTGCTGGCCGACGCCGGCCATAACCTTTCCGACGTGCTCGGCCTGGTGGTGGCCTGGGGCGCCTCGATTGCAGCGCGCCGCGCGCCGAGCGGCCGCTTCACTTATGGCCTGCGCGCCTCCACCATCCTCGCGGCACTTGCCAACGCGGTGTTCCTGCTGGTCGCAACCGGCGCGATCGGCTGGGAAGCGATCCTGCGCCTGCACCAGCCGGAGCCGATTGCCGGCGTCACCGTGATGGTGGTCGCCGGCATCGGCATCCTCATCAACGGTTTTACCGCCATGCTGTTCGCGCGCGGGCGCAAGGACGACATCAACATCGAAGGCGCTTATCTGCACATGGCGTCCGACGCTGCGGTCTCGCTCGGCGTCGTGGTCTCGGCGGCGCTGATCATCTGGACCGGCTGGCTCTGGCTCGATCCCGTCACCAGTCTCGTCATCTGCGCCACCATCCTCTGGAGCACGACGAGCCTGTTGCGCGGCTCCATCGACATGTCGATGGCCGCCGCCCCCAAGGGCACCGACCTCGCCGCGATCAGGGCCTTCCTGTTGGCGCGGCCCGGCGTGTCGGGGATCCACGATCTCCACGTCTGGCCGATCTCGACCACCGAGACGGCGTTGACCTGTCACCTCGTCATGCCCACCGGCACCGACGACGCATTCTTGATGCAGACGGCGCAGCTCCTCAAGACATCCTTCCGCATCGGCCACACCACGCTCCAGGTCGAGACGCATCCCGACAACGGCTGCGCGCTGGCGCCGGATGATGTGGTGTGATGGAGCCACAGACCCATCCACGTCGTCATTGCGAGCGCAGCGAAGCACTCCAGACTGCCTCCGCGGAGACTGTCTGGATTGCTTCGTCGCAAGGGCTCCTCGCAATGACGGCGTGGTGAGAGTGGCGCCTACGCCACCTTCGCCGTTACCATCCAGATCGCGCCTTGCAACTCGACGCTCTGCCCCTTCAGGAACGGCGCGAGCACCTCGCGGATCGAGGCTGTGGCGGCTTCATAGGTTTCCGGCGGATGGCCCTGTAGCGCGCGGCTGGCCGGGCCGATCTGCAGCGAGCCGTCGACGGCGGCATCGAGGCCGCCGCCGATCGCAATGTCCATCGCGAGATCATGCGGCTCCATTGCCACATCCACGAAGCCTGCACCTTTCAGGATACGAGTCACCCGCTCCTCTGACGCAAAGGCGAACGGGCCCGGCTCCTCCGGCCCGACCGGCGGCATCTTCGGCACGTGCTTGTAGACCGCCATCAGCGGCGCCATCATCCAGGGATTTTCCTTCGGCTCGCGCCAGCAGACGAAAGCAAGCCGCCCTGTCGGCTTCAGCGCGCGGTGCAAATTGATGAAGGACGCAATGGGGTCGGCAAAGAACATCACTCCGAAGCGCGAGGCGAGCAGATCGAAGCTCGCCGGCTCGAACGGATGCACCGTCGCATCGCCCAGCACGAATTCGAGCGGCAGGCCCTTTGGCGCCAGCGCGCGCGCCTGCGACAGCATCGGCTCGGACACATCGAGGCCGAGCGCGAAACCGTTCGGGGACACCGCCTTCGCAAACGCCACAGTCGTCGCACCGGAGCCGCAGCCGACGTCGATGACACGCTCACCCGGCCTCGGCTTGGCGCGGTCGATCAGCACATCGGCAATCGGCCCGAGCAGCTTCTCCTGCACCGCGTGGCGATCGGCCCAGCGCTGCCCGCTCGGGCCGTTCCAATAGGCAATCTGGTCGGCGTTTTGCTCGTGTCCGCTCGGCTGTTGCATGGTGTCCCCGGTCGTTGCCATTCGCGCGATGCTGCCGCCAACCGCCATCCAATCAAACGCTGCAGCACCATAGCGGGCGATATCATGTCTGGGGATCCCATGGCAGCCCTTTGGCCATCAAGTGTGACGGATTGCAGGGCTGAGGCGGATCTGCACCGCCGGCGCTCGCCCTCTTTGCCAAAACCGAATTGTGCGCTGGCGCGCCATCGGGCGCCGCGCCTTCTCCGCCCTCTCCGATCCGCAAGCTAGCGCCAGAACAGCGCAAGCAGCAGGATGATGGGGAGAGGAATACCTAGCAGCCACAACAGGGCGCCTCTACCAAGTGTCATGGTATCCGGCCTTCTTCTACCTTCTCCGAACCAAGCCGCGAATGCCTCTTCAGTTCCTGCTCCCCAGGAACCGAAGATTCGAGCGCGCGTTGGAACAAGAAACGAACTTCGTGGAGGAATTCGCCATGGTGACACGCACGATACCTAACCCCTTCTTTGGTTGGACATGGTCGGCCGTCCTGGCCGGGATGTTCGCATCGTTGGTCGTCCAGATCCTGCTGACCATGCTCGGTCTCGGCATCGGTCTGCTCGCAATCGACATTCCTACCGCCTCAACGGCACCCGCTGGCGCCACCTGGGCGGCGTTCGTGTGGTGGGCGGTGTCGGGAATCATTGCCGCCTTTGTTGGCGGTGCCGTTGCGGCAGCCAACTCGCCAGATCAATCCGGGCTCGGCCGCGTCGGCCACGCACTTGCCGCCTGGGCGGTCGCGACCGTGGTCGTTGTGGCTGCGGCAGCGATGATGCCGATGTCCGCGACCAGCATCGCCAGCAACCTGGTCGGCCCAACATATACAGCGAGCGCCCGCGTCGCCTATTGGACGAACAATACGGGACGGGACACGGTCGGTACGACGGCACGGCCGACGCCGGCCCAACTCGACGAGGCCCGCAAACACTTCTCTTACGTGATGTTCGCAAGCTTCTGTTCGCTTCTTCTTGGCGCAGGAGCCGCCTATGCCGCCGGCATGGCGACGACAGCCCAGGCGCTGAAGGAAACGGCGCGGCCGATGACGTGACTGCATAACGCTGGGCTCTAGGACTGAGCGCCGGCGGGGCGTGGGAGTGAAAAGCTGGCTTGCCAGTGAAGCTTGCGGCGAAAGCCCGCGTTCGCTTGCCGGGCTTCGGATTGGCAGCCTTCGCCCGCTCTGCTTGATGAATCGTCGCCGTAGCTCGCGAAGCGATCGAAGGCGTGGGCGGTCACGGCTCGAACCGTGGGCTCTCTCGGCGCAAACGAGATGCTCTGACCAGCTGAGCTCAACTTCTTGCCGTGGACATCGCCCGGCCTGGCGCAGCGTGTCTCATCCCATGCGCATTGCGGCCGCATTGGTTTCACCGAACGGCCACATCGGAATCAGATGCCAACCAGATTTCCTCGATAGGTTCGCCGTTCCTCAAACTGGAAAGGCATGACCATGCGCAGCTTCACGGCATCCGTCATCGTTGCAGCTCTCTCCCTGGGAACACCTGCTCTGGTGCAGGCACAGGGCGCATCGTCGCAACCCGGCGCGGAACAGCCCTCCTCTCAATCCAGCACGGTGATCCGGAGCATACAGGTTGTGGACGTCAAGGAATTACAGCCGGCGGTGCGCGCGAAAGTCGATGAGCTCGTGGCCCAAACGAGCGAGCAAGACATCCAGTCGCTTCGGAAGTCCATCGACGCCACACCGCAGGCAGCCTCCGTGCTCAAGGCCAAGGGCTTGAGTTCGTCCCAAGTCGTTGCAATCAACATCGCCGACGGGGTCCTGACGATGTTCACCAAGACGGCCTGACATCGGACGGCAGTTGAGACGCCGCAAGGCGGCCGCGAACACGAACGCCGCCTGCTCGGCCTGCCCGGCCGGATGACGAGATCCGCGCGACGAAAGAGGATTGCCCTGCAGCGGCCCAGCTGCAGGGCTGCTCGTGTCCAACATGAAACCCTGGGCAGGCCGCAATTTGGAGCCAGTTCGCGGCGCGCTCGGCTCTTGCTTCGACACCCGCCGGGGCGCTAAAGAGGCGCACTTGGAGGCGCACTTGAGGTGCACTTGGGCGGTTAGCTCAGCTGGTTAGAGCATCTCGTTTACACCGAGAGGGTCCGCGGTTCGAATCCGTGACCGCCCACCAGCCTTCGCCTGCTTCGCAGGCTACGGCTTGGCAAGCCAGCCGAGGCGCTCATTGGCGCGAAGCTGGCGAAGGCTTGTCGCAAGCCAACGTCAATCCTGCGGCCTTCCCGGCAGCCCCGGCACCATATCGATCCACACCGCCGCCGACTGGCACCAGATCTGCCGGCTGGGGCGCAGAACGTTGCGCTGGCGAATGCTGCCCCAGCGGATGCCCCAATCGTCGGCCTGATCGCCCTCGCCGCTGGTGAACAGCGGGGAACCGCAGTCGGCGCAGAAGTGCTGGAAGCGCATCCGGCCGTTGTCGCCACGCTTGCCGTAGACTTTTGGCGTGCCGGCCGTCAGGCGGACATCGGCCTTGGCGCAGATCGCCGTCACGCGGAATGGCGAGCCGGTCAACGTCTGGCAGTCCGTGCAGTGACAGACCGAGACTACCTCGGGGTCGATCTCGGCCTCATAGGTGATTGCCCCGCAATGGCATTGCCCGTCGATGTGCATGACCATCCTCAAACAAAAACGGCGCCCGGAGGCGCCGTTTTATCATCTTTCAATGAGCCTTAGTGAGCGGTCAGGCCGCCGGCGGCTTCGTCGCCGTCCGGCTTCACCGTCACTTTGGTGTCCTCTTCCCAGACGATCGGCACCGGCTTCTTCACCAGAGCCTTGGCGACGACGTCGTCGAGGCGCGAGACCGGGATGATCTCCATGCCGCCCTTGATCGCATCGGAGATCTCCGTGAGATCCTTGGCGTTGTCCTCGGGGATCAGCACCGTCTTGATGCCGCCACGGGCCGCAGCCAGCAGCTTCTCCTTGAGGCCGCCGATCGGCAGCACGCGGCCGCGCAGCGTGATCTCGCCGGTCATCGCAACATCATGGCGGACCGGGATGCCGGTCATGACCGAGATGATCGCCGTGGCCATCGCCACGCCCGCGGACGGACCATCCTTCGGCGTTGCGCCTTCCGGCACGTGCACGTGGATGTCGCGCCGGTCGAACAGCGGCGGCTCGACGCCGTAGTTGATCGCCCGCGAGCGGACATAGGACGCCGCCGCCGAGATCGACTCCTTCATGACGTCGCGCAGATTGCCCGTGACGGTCATCTTGCCCTTGCCGGGCATCATGACGCCTTCGATGGTCAGCAGCTCGCCGCCGACATCGGTCCAGGCAAGGCCGGTGACAATGCCGACCTGCGGCTCGCTCTCGATCTCGCCGAAGCGGTACTTCGGCACGCCGAGCAGCTCTTCCAGAGTCTTCTCGGTGACCTTGACCGACTTCTTCTTGGAGATCATCAGCTCCTTCACCGCCTTGCGGGCGAGTGTCGAGAGCTCACGCTCCAGGTTACGCACGCCCGCTTCGCGGGTGTAGCGGCGGATCAAAAGCAGCAGCGCGTCGTCGTCGATCGAGAACTCCTTGGAGTCCAGGCCGTGCTTGGACACCGCGTTCGGAATCAGATGCTTGCGCGAGATCTCGACCTTCTCGTTCTCGGTGTAGCCCGCGATCCGGATGATCTCCATGCGGTCCATCAGCGGTCCGGGAATATTCAGCGTATTCGCGGTCGTGATGAACATCACGTTGGACAGATCGTAGTCCACCTCGAGATAGTGGTCGTTGAAGGTCCCGTTCTGCTCGGGGTCGAGCACCTCAAGCAGCGCCGAGGACGGATCGCCGCGGAAATCGGCGCCCATCTTGTCGATCTCGTCCAGGAGGAACAGCGGATTGGACGACTTCGCCTTGCGCATCGACTGGATGATCTTGCCGGGCATCGAGCCGATATAGGTGCGGCGGTGACCGCGGATCTCGGCCTCGTCGCGCACGCCGCCGAGCGAGACGCGCACGAATTCGCGCCCCGTCGCCTTCGCGATCGACTTGCCGAGCGAGGTCTTGCCGACGCCGGGAGGCCCGACGAGGCACAGGATCGGCCCGGTCAGCTTGTTGGCGCGCGACTGCACCGCGAGATACTCGACGATGCGTTCCTTGACCTTCTCGAGCCCATAATGGTCGGAGTCCAGGATGGCTTGCGCCTGCTCCAGATCCTTCTTCACCTTGGACTTCTTGTTCCACGGGATCGACAAGAGCCAATCCAGATAGTTGCGCACGACGGTCGCTTCCGCGGACATCGGCGACATCTGGCGCAGCTTCTTCAACTCATGCTGCGCCTTCTCGCGCGCTTCCTTGGAGAGCTTGGTCTTGGAGATCTTCTCTTCGAGATCGGCGAGCTCGTCGCGACCATCGTCGTCGCCGAGTTCCTTCTGGATCGCCTTCATCTGCTCGTTGAGATAATACTCGCGCTGGGTCTTCTCCATTTGTCGTTTGACACGAGAACGAATCCGCTTCTCGACCTGCAGCACCGAGATCTCGCTCTCCATCAGGCCCAGCACCTTCTCCAGGCGCGTCGTGACGGATAGCGTCTCCAGGATGCCCTGCCGATCCGCGATCTTGACCGCGAGATGCGAGGCAACGGTGTCGGCGAGCTTGGCAAAATCAGTGATCGCCTGCACGACGCCGACGACCTCGGCCGAGATCTTCTTGTTGAGCTTCACATAGCTCTCGAAGTCGGACACGACCGAGCGCGCCAGCGCCTCCGCCTCGACCGACTTCGCATCGGTATCGGCGAGCGCAACGGCAGTCGCCTCGTAATAGTCGGCGCGGTCGGTGTATTTCGACACGCGCGCACGCTCGAGCCCCTCGACCAGCACCTTCACGGTGCCGTCGGGAAGCTTCAAGAGCTGGAGCACGCTGGCAAGCGTCCCGGTCTCGTAAATGGCATCGGGCGCGGGATCATCGTCGGACGCGTTCTTCTGCGTCGCGAGCATGATCAGCGCATCGTTCTTCATCACCTCTTCGAGCGCGCGGATCGACTTCTCGCGGCCGACGAAAAGCGGAACGATCATGTGCGGGAAGACGACGATATCGCGCAGCGGCAGCACGGGATAAGCGTGCGCTTCGCCGTGGACGATGGTTGGCCGGGGTTTGGGATTAGTCATGGCCTTTTCCTTTTGCTTTGCCCCCTTGCACGCAGCCCGCTGATCATGCGCAACCGCCACAAGGTGCCGAGGTGATCCGCAAGACCGGTCGGTGCTCTAGGAGTTGGACCGGCTCGTCGGATCGGAACTGAGGCGAATCTTGAAGAGAATTTTCGCTCGCCGCCGACATTAGGTGGCTATTGACCCGGGGGGTGTCAAGTCATTGAAAAACACGCGCCATCAGGCGCTTACGCACGCAATAAGCGACGCACCACCGGCTGCGGAAATACCAGTTCCGCAGCCCACCTTGAGGAGACAATTGGAGCGTTCCAGCGCCGCCCGATCAGGCGCTGGCGTTCTCGACGGCGCGATCGGATCGATCGGCGTAGATGTAGAGCGGACGCGCCGTTCCTTCCACCACTTCGCGGGAAATCACGACTTCTTCCACACCTTCCAGGCCCGGCAGGTCGAACATGGTCTCGAGCAGGATCGCCTCGAGGATCGAACGCAGGCCCCGCGCGCCGGTCTTGCGCTCGATCGCCTTGCGGGCGACTGCGCCAAGCGCCTCGTCGGCGAAGGTCAGCTCGATGTTCTCCATCTCGAACAGCCGCTGGTACTGTTTCACCAGCGCGTTCTTCGGCTCCGTGAGAATCTTCTTCAGCGAGGTCTCGTCGAGATCCTCGAGCGTCGCCACGACCGGCAGACGGCCGACGAACTCGGGGATGAGGCCGTACTTCAGGAGGTCCTCAGGCTCGACGTGACGGAAGATCTCGCCGGTACGGCGGTCCTCCGGCGCAAGCACCTGGGCGCCGAAGCCGATCGAGGTCGACCGTCCGCGTGCCGAGATGATCTTCTCGAGACCGGCGAAAGCGCCGCCGCAGATGAACAGGATGTTGGTGGTATCCACCTGCAGGAACTCCTGCTGCGGATGCTTGCGGCCGCCCTGCGGCGGGACCGAAGCCACCGTGCCTTCCATGATCTTCAACAGCGCCTGCTGCACGCCCTCCCCCGACACATCACGTGTGATCGAGGGGTTGTCGGACTTGCGGCTGATCTTGTCGATTTCGTCGATGTAGACGATGCCGCGCTGGGCGCGCTCGACATTGTAGTCGGCGGCCTGGAGCAGCTTCAGGATGATGTTCTCGACGTCCTCGCCGACATAGCCGGCTTCGGTCAGCGTCGTCGCATCCGCCATGGTGAACGGCACGTCCAGGATGCGGGCGAGCGTCTGCGCGAGCAGCGTCTTGCCCGAGCCGGTCGGACCGATCAGCAGAATGTTCGACTTCGCGAGCTCGACGTCGTTGTGCTTGGTCTGGTGGTTGAGGCGCTTGTAGTGGTTGTGCACCGCGACCGACAGGACCTTCTTCGCATGGCTCTGGCCGATCACGTAATCGTCCAGCACCTTGCAGATTTCCTTCGGCGTCGGAATGCCGTCGCGCGACTTGACCAGCGAGGACTTGTTCTCCTCGCGGATGATGTCCATGCAGAGCTCGACGCACTCGTCGCAGATGAAGACCGTGGGACCCGCGATCAGTTTGCGGACTTCGTGCTGGCTCTTGCCGCAGAACGAGCAATATAGCGTGTTCTTGGAGTCGCTCGTGCCGACCTTACTCATTCATGTCTCCGTCCGCGGTTCGATCCCGTTCCGCTCGATCGCTCCATTCCGACACGATGGCCGGCATGAAGCTTAAGTAGAGCAAATTCCGTACCAAAAAAGACCCTACGCTTTACTACCCGTGCGAATCACGGTCGCTCGATTCTCCCGCGATCATAGCCGATCAAGCGTAGCCAACCATGCTGTCACCCGACTATCAAGAATTCGCTAATCGGGGGTCGCCAGCTACCCGTGACAATACCGTGATTTCCAGACTTGGCACGGGCCAAAGTGATCGAAATCACCCCGGCGTTGCGGGATTGCCACGAAAAACAAGCACGAAAGCGGAACTTCCTGCTTGTCGCAGCGCGCAAAACCGCGTTTTGCGACGCGCGCACCCGCGCCGAGCCGAAGGATCGCCGTGACGCCCCAGTAGTGCTACGGGACTTTCGCCGGCGCCGGCTCCTCGGCGCGCTTGTCGATGACCTTGTCGACCAGTCCGAACTCCTTGGCGTCGTTCGCGGTCAGGAACTTGTCGCGCTCCAGCGCATCCTCGATCGACTTGTAGGTCTGGCCCGTGTGCTTCACGTAGATCTCGTTGAGCCGCTTCTTCAGGTTCAGGATTTCCTGAGCGTGCAGCATGATGTCGGTGGCCTGGCCCTGGAAGCCGCCGGAGGGCTGGTGCACCATGATGCGCGCGTTCGGCAGCGAGAAGCGCATGTCCTTCTCGCCGGCGGCGAGCAGCAGCGAGCCCATCGAGGCCGCCTGCCCCGTGCACAGCGTCGAGACCGGCGGGCGGATGAACTGCATGGTGTCGTAGATCGCCAGGCCCGATGTCACCACGCCGCCCGGCGAGTTGATGTACATCGAGATTTCCTTCTTCGGATTTTCCGCCTCGAGGAACAGGAGTTGCGCGACGATCAGCGTCGACATGCCGTCCTCGACCGGGCCGGTCACGAAGATGATGCGCTCCTTCAGGAGGCGCGAGAAAATGTCGTAGGCGCGCTCGCCACGGTTGGTCTGCTCGACCACCATGGGCACGAGGTTCATGTAAGTTTCAACCGGATCGCGCATGAGTCACCTAGGGTTTTCGGAGACGGACATCGCCGGGCCTGGCTGCCAGTTTGGCTGGATGCGCCGGAAGGGCGGATGGGCGTCCCGTGATGCAGGAACTTGGTAGAGGTAGAACGCGTAGCGACAGATATAGCCCAATTCGCGCCTGACAAGTGCGGAGCGCATTAAGGCTTAATCCGCGGGGGCAGTTGAAGCTGATTCGTACAAAGAGGCCCAGCCGGCCATCTGGCTAGCTAAGCCTCTTTCCTGATCATCCTTAACAGAGCACTGTCCTAGAGCCCCGTTCCGATGGAATCGGAAAGGGACTCTAATTTTTGACGCGTTTTCTTTGCGCGAACCGGTGTCCACTTCGCTCGAAAACGCTCTAGAGCCTTCAGGCTGCGGTCTTTTCCGCATCGTCGTCCTTGTAGAGGTCCTCACGCGAGACCTTCTTCTCGGTCACGTTGGCGAGTTCGAGGATGAAGTCGACGACCTTGTCCTCGTAGATCGGCGCACGAAGCTGGGCCAGCGCCTGAGCGTTGTTGCGGTAATAGTCCCAGACCTCCTTCTCGCGGCCGGGCATCGAGCGCGCGCGCTCGATCACGGCGCGGCCGACTTCGTCATCGGTCACGGTGATCTTGTTCTTCTCGCCGATCTCGGAGAGCACCAGGCCAAGCCGCACACGGCGATCGGCGATCTTGCGGTACTCTTCCTTCGCCTTGTCCTCAGTGGTGTCCTCGTCGGCGAAGGTCTTGCCGGCGGAATCCATCTCGGCCTTGACCGAGTTCCACATCAGATTGAACTCCTCGTCGACCAGCGAGGGCGGCGCCTCGAAGCGATGCGCCTCGTCGAGGCGATCGAGCAGCGCGCGCTTGACGCGCTGGCGCGTGGCGGTCGCAAACTCGGCAACCAGGCGCTCGCGCGCGGCTTCCTTGAGCTTGTCCAGCGATTCTAGGCCGAGCGACTTGGCGAACTCGTCGTCGATCGCAAGGTCCTGCGGCACCTCGATCAGGGTCGCGGTGGTCTCGAACTCGGCGGGCTGGCCGGCCAGCTTGTCGTTCATGTAGTTCTTGGGGAATGACACCTTCAGCGTGCGGGTCTCATTGGCGCCGATGCCGATGAGCTGTTCCTCGAAGCCCGGAATGAAGGTGTTGGAGCCGATCACGACCTGGATGCCCTCGCCGGTGCCGCCCTCGAACACTTCGCCGTTGATGCTACCCTTGAAGTTGATGGTGACGCGATCGCCCGAGGCGGCCTTGGTGCGCTCACCCTTGTCGGCATAGGTGCGGTTGGAATCGGCAATGCGCTTGATCGCCTCATCGACGTCGGCGTCGGAGACGTCGGCAACGGGCTTCTCGACCTGGAAGGTCTTGAAGTCGGCGAGCGCGATCGCCGGCACCACCTCGATCGCAACCGTGTAGGTCAGATCGGTCTTGCCGCTCAGCAGCTCCTCGACGTCCTTCTGCTCCGTCGGCATGGTGATCTTCGGCTCGGTCGCGAGACGGAAGCCGCGCTCGGAGAACAGCTGCGTGTTGGTGTCGCGGATGGTCTGGTCGATCGTCTCGGCCATCACCGAACGGCCGTAGACCTTCTTCAGGTGCGAGACCGGCACCTTGCCCGGACGAAAGCCGTTGATGCGGACCTTGTCCTTGAGATCGACGAGCTTGGCATCGGCTTTGGCATCGAGATCAGACGCGGGAACGCTGATCTTGAACTCGTGCTTCAAACCTTCCGAGAGGGTCTCTGTGACCTGCATGGCGTCCAATCTTCTTTTCGTTCGGCCCCGGCACGTCGCGCGTCGGGACGCTGTCATTAATCGATCCGGCGCGAGGCAAACGCCTCCACGCCGGTGGTTCATCGGACCGGCTTCAAGGCGGACGATCATCCGCGCGGAAGCAGGTCTCGTAATCCGTGCAAACGCGATAAGCGCTTGGTGCGGGCGGAGGGACTCGAACCCCCACAACTTTCGTCACTGGAACCTAAATCCAGCGCGTCTACCAGTTCCGCCACGCCCGCGTGAATTTGCATCAAGACCGGCCGCGATGCTGCGGGCGGCCGGGCTTATAGCATGTGCCTGACTGTTCGCAGCAAAAAAATGGCCTGATGGAGGCAAGCTTCAAATAGGCACGATGGCTGGACATATCCAGCACGGCATGGTCGGGATCACGCCATGACAACGCGGATTTTTGCCCTACATCGGCGCCAGGTTTTGGCAGGCCTCGGAGCCTCGGCAGCCGGGCTGATCGCCGGCGGCGCGGGCCCATCCGTGACGGCCCAGCTCGCGCTTCAGGCGAGGCCGGCAACGTTGGCTCTGAAACCCGATCAGCCGGCTACACCGATCTGGGAGCTGGCCGCCGTAAGTCATCTCAGGGACGTTCGTCTCAAGCGCGGCGACCGCTGCGAGGTGGTGTTTCGGAACGACCTGCCTGTACCACTTGCGCCAGTCTGGTACGGCCTCAATGGCGCGACCGCGACCGACCCTCTGCGGGCGCGCGCGCCCGCCGCGCCAAACACGGCCGAAATATCAATCATTTCAATACCAAGGGCGGGAACCCTGCTGGCTGACTTCCGTCTCTTCGAGGGCGGCCTGAAGCAGCCCGCGCGCCCACTCCCGATCATCGCAGAAGAGACCAGCCGCCTCACCGTCGACCGCGACGAGGTCCTGTTGATCGAGGAATGGCGCCTGCGGCCGGATGGCACCGCGGTCCCGCCGGGCCAGGACCCAAAGGACACGACACCGCTCTACACGGTCAATGGCCGAACTTCATTCGATCTCTCAGCTCCGGCCGGCGAGCGCATGCGACTGCGCTTCATCAACGGCTCCCAACGTACTGTTCTGGCAATCAAATTGGAGAGCCACGAGGTTCGGGTCATGGCCCTGGACGGACAGCCGGCCGAGCCATTTCCCGCGCGCAACGGCGCGGTGGTGCTGGCTCCCGGCGCGCGAGCTGACGCGTTCGTGGATACGGCCATTTCGGCCCCATTCCTGCTCCATGACGGCAAGGAGGTGCGCCGGGTCGGAAGCCTCGCCATCTCTGGAAGGCTGGAACGCGCACCGCTGTTACCGCCGCAACCGCTCCCTTCGAACGACCTTCCCGAAAAGCTCGATCTGAGAGGCGCCCTGCGGTTCGATGTCGCGCTCGGCGTGCCAGACGCCGGTTGGATACGGCCCGCGAACTTCTCCACCGCCTCTGCCCCAGCCTTCCGCGCCAAGACCGGCCGCACAGTCGTGCTGGCCCTCAAGAACCCTGCCCCCACGACCACCGTGTTCCACCTGCACGGCCATCCGTTCCGCCTGCTCGACAGACTCGACGACGGCTGGAAACCCTACTGGCTCGACACGCTCGCGATCGAGCCCGGCCAGACCCAGCGCATCGCATTCGCGGCGACCTCACCCGGACGCTGGCTGCTCGAATCCGTCGTAACCGACTGGGCCGCGCCGCGCTTGGTGCGCTGGTACGGGGTGGAGTGAGGCTGCCTACTGCCGCCTCCAAAGGTAGCGAGCGTCGGGCTCCCTCTCCTCGTTCCGCGTCCCGTCGGTCTGTTCGACCAGTGCGAAACCGCGCGCTTCATAGAAGCGGCGCGCCCGCGTATTGCGCTGGAAGGTCCAAAGCTCCAACCGGTCGAAGGCCTGCTTGGCAATTTTCAAGAGCTCGGTGCCGGCGCCGCGGCGCTGGGCGGCGGGATGCACGTAGAGCTGATTGACCCAGCCGTCGCGGAACGCAATGATCCCGCCGAGCACGTCTTCCTCAAAGCATCCCCACACGCGACACGTCGGAAAGACACGCTCGCGATAGAACCAGCGGTCCTCATCCGGCGTGTGCAGCCCAGCAAGCCACGGCATCGCCTGGTCGAAGGCGATCCGATGGACCTGCGCGGCCTCCTCCATGTCGGCGAGCCCGAGCTGTCTAAGCATTAGTACTCCACCCCGAGCGCGTCATAGATCCGCCGGTGCACGGCCGGCAGCGTCTCGGTGAGATCCTCCGCGATCAGGCCCGGCCCGGCTTCGCTTGCCGCCTCGCCGTGCATCCAGACGCCGATACTGGCAGCCTCGAACGCCGGCACGCCCTGTGCCAGGAGCCCGGCGATGATGCCGGACAGCACGTCGCCGGCACCTGCCGTGGCGAGCCAGGGCGGCGCGTTGGCGGCGATGGCGGCGCGGCCATCGGGGGCGGCGACGGTGGTGTCCGGGCCCTTCAGGAGCACGACCGCGCCGGAGCGCTCGGCGGCGGTGCGGACGCGCTCGAGCTTGGACCGGCCGGGATGCTTGTTGCTGAGATCGGAGAACAGGCGCGGAAACTCGCCTTCGTGCGGGGTCAGCACCACTGCACTGTCCCCTGACGACTTGATCGACTCGAACAGGCGCTCGGGTTTCGCCGCAAAGCTCGTCAGTGCATCGGCGTCGAGCACGAGATGCCGCTGCGCCGACAACCCAGTGTGGACCATGTCGCAGGTGCGTTCGCCGACGCCGGCGCCGGGGCCGATCATGCAGGTGTTGTAGCGCTTGTCATCGAGCAGCTCGCCGAACTCGACCGCGGTGTCGACGGGGCGGACCATCACCGCCGTCAGCGCGCTGGCATTGATCGCGAGCGCATCGCGTGGGGTCGCCAGAGTCACAAGGCCCGCGCCAGCGCGCAGGGCGCCGCGCGCGGCGAGCCTTGCCGCACCCGTCGCGGCGGCATCGCCGGAGACCGCCAGCACATGGCCGCGCGCGTATTTATGGCCGTCGATACGCGGCACCGGAAAGGCGGTGCCCCAGAGGTCCGGATCGTTCTCGAAGGTCTGCGGCGCAATCTCCTCCAGCACCTGCGCGTCGATGCCGATATCGGCGAGCCGCACGCGGCCGCAATGCATGCGGCCGGGCAGCAGCAGATGCGCCGGCTTCTTGCGGAAGAAGGTGACGGTCTCGGTGGCGTTCACCGCCACGCCCATCACGGCCGCGCTGGTGCCGTTGATGCCGCTCGGCAGGTCGACCGCGAGCACCGGGGCGCCGTTGGCGTTGATCGCCTCGATCATTTCACGCGCCTCGCCGTCCACGCTGCGGCTGAGGCCAGCGCCGAACAGTGCATCGATGATCAGCGCGGGCCTTCCGATCGCCTGCGGATTGAACGGGAGTACCGGGTGCTTCCAGCCGCGCGCGGCGGAGGCCGCATCGCCCTGGAGCTGGTCGCGCTCGCACATCAGGATCACCGAGACCTCGCGCCCCTGAGCTGCGAGCTCGGCGGCTGCGACGAAACCGTCGCCGCCATTGTTGCCGGGACCGGCGACGATCAGGATCGGCCCCTCCTCCACCAGCGCATGGGCGGCCTCGGCGACCGCCTGGCCCGCGCTCAGCATCAGCTTGAAACCGGGCGTGCCGGCCGCAATGGCGAGCTGGTCGGCCCGCTGCATCTCGGCGTTAGTCAGAACTTCCATGCCACTTCCTAGTACAAACGCCTCTTCAACAGGCATCTTCCGGGCCGATCCAACGGCAGGGACATCGATTTGCACATATATTGAACCATTTGCCTATTTTGTAGTCTTCGGTATTTTGTGCAGGTCGGCGCCACCACCCAGAGATGCTCGTTAAAAGGCTGATAACGCTCCAATAATCAGGGCATTTGCAACTTGGCATAGACCCTGCTTTCGAGGAAGCCGCTTCGGTTTGTCGTGCTCACTGGCATCTTACAGGGGGTGACCGGCCGTTGTTGCCGGAGTGGTCAGGGACCCCGGCATAGAGAAGACAAGATCGTGCGTTGAGAAATGCGCATCCTGACGAAGACGTTGCTATTTGATCGAAAGGCCGGGAGTCGCGCAGTGAAGAAAATCGAAGCCATCATCAAGCCATTCAAGCTCGACGAGGTGAAGGAAGCGCTTCAGGAAGTCGGCCTTCAGGGCATCACCGTCACCGAGGCCAAGGGCTTTGGCCGGCAGAAGGGTCACGCCGAACTTTACCGCGGCGCAGAATACATCGTCGACTTCCTGCCGAAGGTCAAAATCGAGATCGTGATCGGCGACGATCTGGTCGAGCGCGCCATCGATGCGATCCGCCGCGCCGCGCAGACCGGCCGCATCGGCGACGGCAAGATTTTCGTCTCCAACATCGAAGAGGCGATCCGCATCCGAACCGGCGAATCCGGGCTGGACGCTATCTGAGCCGGGTGCTATCCCGCATTTTGCGTCACTCCGACAAGAAATAAGGCTGCTTCGGCGGCCTGATTTCGTTTGTGCGGTCGCGCGCGAACTCGCCAAAGGCGAGAATAATCTTGCTCACCTGGAAACCGACCCGCAGAGCCATAAGGGGTATGCATGAAGACCGCCAAAGACGTCCTGAAATCGATCAAGGACAACGACGTCAAGTACGTCGACCTGCGCTTCACCGATCCGCGCGGCAAGTGGCAGCACGTCACGTTCGACGTCAGCATGATCGATGAAGACATCTTCGCCGAAGGGACGATGTTCGACGGCTCCTCGATCGCCGGCTGGAAGGCGATCAACGAGTCCGACATGTGCCTGATGCCCGATCCGGTGACCGCGACGATCGATCCGTTCTTCGCCGAGACCACGATGGTCATCACCTGCGACGTGCTCGAGCCGACCACCGGCGAGCCTTACAACCGCGACCCCCGCGGCATCGCCAAGAAGGCCGAGGCGATGGTGAAGTCGATGGGCGTGGGCGACACCGTGTTCGTCGGCCCCGAAGCCGAGTTTTTCGTGTTCGACGACGTGCGCTTCTCCTCGACCCCCTACAACACCGGTTTCCGCCTCGACTCCTCGGAGCTGCCGACCAACTCCGACACCGAATATGAAGGCGGCAATCTCGGCCACCGCGTCCGCACCAAGGGCGGCTATTTCCCGGTTCCGCCGCAGGACTCCGTGCAGGACATGCGCTCCGAAATGCTCGGGGCCATGGCCAAGATGGGCGTCAAGGTCGAGAAGCATCACCACGAGGTCGCTTCCGCCCAGCACGAACTCGGCATGAAGTTCGACACGCTGACGCTGATGGCCGACCACATCCAGATCTACAAATACTGCATCCACCAGGTCGCGCACATCTACGGCAAGACCGCTACCTTCATGCCGAAGCCGGTCTACGGCGACAACGGCTCGGGCATGCACGTGCACCAGTCGATCTGGAAGGACGGCAAGCCGGTGTTCGCCGGCAACAAATACGCCGACCTGTCGGAGACCTGCCTCCACTATATCGGCGGCATCATCAAGCACGCCAAGGCGATCAACGCCTTCACCAACCCCTCGACCAACTCCTACAAGCGTCTGGTCCCGGGCTATGAGGCTCCCGTGCTGCTCGCCTACTCGGCGCGCAACCGCTCGGCCTCCTGCCGCATCCCCTACACCGCTTCGCCGAAGGCCAAGCGTGTCGAGGTGCGCTTCCCCGATCCGCTCGCCAACCCGTATCTCGGCTTCGCCGCGATGCTGATGGCCGGCCTCGACGGCATCAAGAACAAGATCGATCCGGGCCCTGCGATGGACAAGGATCTCTACGACCTGCCGAAGGAAGAGCTGAAGCAGATCCCGACGGTGTGCGGCTCGCTTCGTGAGGCGCTCGAAAACCTCGACAATGACCGCGCCTTCCTGAAGGCCGGCGGCGTGTTCGACGACGACTTCATCGACGCCTATATCGAGCTGAAGATGACCGAAGTCGAGCGCTTCGAGATGACCCCGCATCCGGTCGAGTTCGACATGTACTATTCGGGCTGATCGGTTCGACAGGACGAGACAGGCAAAAGGCGCTCCCGAAAGGGGCGCCTTTTCGTTTTGGATACGCGGGATCGGTAGAGCCGTTGCGAAACCCATCATCCAAACACGTGCGAGGCCGATGGGTTTCGCTTCCGCTCTAACCATCCTACTCGGCCGCTACCACGTCGCCGTGAACGCCTTCTGCAGCTCGGCCGGGGCGGCCACGCCGTTTGCGATCAGCAATTGGGTGAGGACGCGCGCCTTCTGCGGATTGAGGTCCTCGGACACGACGAAGCCGTACTTGTCGTCGTCGACCTCGACGTTCCTTGTGACGAAGCCGGATCGGACCCGTGTCGAGCGGACGACGAGTACGCCCTTCTTGGCCGCCGCGTCGAGCGCATCGAGGGCGGCTTTGGACGTATTGCCGTCACCGACGCCGGCCAGCACGATGCCTCTTGCGCCATGGGAAATCGCGTCCTCGATGGGAACGGCATCCATGTTGGCGTGCGAGTAGACGATCGCGACGCGCGGCAATTGCTCGCCTGCCGGCAACTGATAGGTCGCGCGCTTGAAGCCCGCAGCCTGGGTCATGAAACGGATGCCGCCGGCGGTATCGACGTAGCCGATCGGCCCGTCATTGGGAGAGCCGAACGTCTCGATGCTCGTGGTGTTGGTCTTGGTGACCGAGCGGGCGCCTTGAATCTTGTCGTTCAGCACGGCCATGACGCCCCGCCCGCGCGAGCGCGGATCGGCGGCCACCTGCACCGCTTCATAGAGATTGCCGGGACCGTCCGCGCTGATCGCCGTGGCCGGCCGCATCGAGCCGACGATCACCACCGGCTTGTCGCCGCGTACCACGTTGTCGAGAAAGAACGCGGTCTCCTCGAGCGTATCGGTGCCATGAGTGATGACGACGCCATCGGCTTCATTCTTGTCGAAGGCGTCCTGGATGCGGCGGGCCAGCGCAAACCAGACCTTGTCATTCATGTCCTGGGATCCGATCGACGAAATCTGCTCGGCGTTCAGCTTGGCGAGCTTGTCCAGGCCAGGTACCGACTGCATCAGCTGCTCGCCCGTGATCTGGCCGGACTTGTAGGCGCCGGTCGCGCGCGGGTCGGCCTGGCCTGCGATGGTGCCGCCCGTCGCCAGCACGAGGATCCGGGGCAGATTGGCTGCAGGGCTGTCCTTGCCCGGCTCTGCGGCCTGCGCCGTTTCGCCGATCGGCCACGAGCAAAGTGCGAAGGCGACCAGCGGAACGGCAAGCATGAATGTCCGACGTTGGCGGCGGCTTAGCGGGCTAACGGCGTGCCTGGTCATCGAATGTTTCTCCCGTTTAGGTAGGCATCAACATTCGACACGCCCATTTGGGCGAAGATGGGTCGTCCTCGCCGCTACCCGCTACGGGTTGTTAGGCCGCGGCATGAAATGGTCGAGCAAGCCGGTCGGCAGCGGAAACACGACGGTCGACGACCGTTCACCGGCGATGTCGTGCAGAGCCGCGAAGTAGCGCAGCTGCATGGCCTGGGGCTCCTGCGCGAGGATCCGGCCGGCTTCGACGAGCTTCTCGGCGGCTTGCTGCTCGCCCATCGCATTGATCACCTTGGCCCGCCGCAAGCGCTCCGCCTCAGCCTGTTTGGCAATCGCGCGAACCATGGTTTCGTTGATATCGACATCCTTGATCTCGATGCCGGTGACCTTGATGCCCCAGACGTCGGTCTGCTTGTCGAGGATCTCCTGGATGTCGGCGTTCAGCCGGTCGCGTTCGGCGAGCATCTCGTCGAGCTCGTGCTTGCCGAGCACCGAACGCAACGTGGTCTGGGCGAGCTGGCTGGTCGCGGCCATGTAGTCGCCGACCTTAATGATGGCGCGCTCGGGGTCGACGATGCGGAAGTACAATACGGCGTTGACCTTGACGGACACGTTGTCCCGCGAAATCACGTCCTGCGGCGGAACGACCTGCACCATCACCCTGAGATCGACCTTGACCAGTTGCTGCACAATCGGGACGAGGATGATGAGGCCGGGCCCCTTCACCCCGGTGAAGCGGCCGAGCGTGAAGACGACGCCGCGCTCGTATTCGCGCAGGATTCGAATGGCCTGGGACAGAAATATGACGACCAGCAGCGCGAGCGCCGCATAGGTCAAATATTCCAGCATCATGATGTACCTCCCTCGCCTTTTCGGGCGGGTGTGCGCCGTATCAGCAGCGTCAGATCGATGACGTTGGCGATTTCGACGGTGTCTCCAGGCTTGAACGTTTCGGCGCCGCGCGCGTGCCAGCGCTCACCATGGGCGAACACGTGACCTTCATTCCCGTTCCAGTCGAGAATCTCGGCAGGCAAGCCACGCATGGCCTGCGCGCCGACCCGCGCAGGAGCTTTGCGGACACGCCGAAGCGAACCAAGCACGACCAGAGCAAGGCCGACAAACACAGCTGCAGTGATGCCGATCACCCACCACGACAAGCGATAGCCGGGCGCCTCGCCCCTGAACAGCATCAGCGCACCCAGCACGAAGGCGATGATCCCTCCGAGACCGATCACCACCGTCGGATTGAAGGCTTCGACCGTGAGAAGCACCAGTCCGACCAGCATCAGGGCGAGACCGGCATAGTTGATCGGCAGCAAATTGAGTGCATAGAGACCGATCAGCAGGCAGATCGCGCCGATGACTCCGGGAGCGACGGCTCCGGGAGACATGAACTCGAAGATCAGACCGTAGATGCCGACCATCAGGAGAATGAAGGCGACGTTGGGATCGGTGATGACCGCCAGGAAGCGGGATATCCGTCCGGGCTCGATGGCTTCGACGACAGCATCCTTCGTCGCGAGGCGTTGCGTCTTGCCGCCTGCAAGCTCCACCACGCGGCCATCGACCTGCCGCAGCAATTCAGCCTGATCGCGCGCAACGAGATCGATGGCATGTGCCGCTAGCGCACCGTTGGCAGAGAGTGTTGCAGCCTCACGGACCGCCTTCTCTGCCCAGTCCGTATTGCGGTTGCGCAGCTCGGCAAGGCTGCGGATGAAGGCGACGGCGTCGTTCGTGGCCTTCGCCGCCATCGCGTCCTTCGGCTCATCCTTTTTGTCTTTGCCGTCCTTGTCGGGTGTGCCGCTCGGCAGGCCCGGCAGCGGCCCGCCAATCTGGACCGGCGTCGCCGCGCCGATATTGGTGCCTGGCGCCATCGCCGCGATGTGGGTCGCATAAAGGATATAGGTCCCGGCACTCGCCGCGTGGGCGCCGGACGGAGCGACGTAGCCGATGACGGGGACGGGCGAGGCGAGCACATCCGCGATAATCTCGCGCATGCTGGAATTGAGACCGCCGGGCGTGTTCATTCTCAGAAGCACAACCTCGGCGCGCCGTTCGCCCGCCGTGGCCAAAGCCTCCCGGACGTAGCTGGCCGACGCCGGGCCAATCGCCCCGTCGATCGAAACGACCAGGGCAACACGGCCGCTCTCCTCCGCTGAGCTGGGAAGGAGGCAGCAGGTCAAAGCCACGACGGTGATCGCCGCAACGAGGGCCGCCTTCATGGTGTGCACGGCAAGGGCTCCCTTGCAGAGCATATGGTGGTCCTCTCGGGAACCTCAATGCTGCGCGCGAAGGCTAACGTCACGATTGTGCAATGCAGTGCAAATGGCCACGCAGGATGTCGATGTGATCCGCTGAGTAGAGGCAGCGGCGGACTAGGCTCACAGCTGGATCCGCCCCGCCTCAGGCGCGGCTACCGCGCTCAAAAATAGACCTTGCGCCCGCCCGTCAGCCTTCGTTCTGCATCCGACTCCAATTCGTTCTCAAAGAACAAATCAGAGCCGTGAAAATCGGGACGGAGCAAATCCTACTGATTGGTTTATTCCGTCCGAGATTTGGATTGGTTCGGTCAAGGCAGAATACGATTATCTGCATTTCGGCACCCGGCAGGTCGCGATGAGCGGTAGCGTCACGTCTTTCGGTGTGACGACTCCAATCGCTGGGGACGTCCCGATCGCGCAGGATTCCATCCATCTGATCAAGCTGGGGGCGAACTACCGAATTGGCGGCGTCGCGGTCGATCCCAAATATCCGCCGGTTAGGCCAGCGTCCGGCACGAACTGGACCGGCGGTTTCGTCGGTGTGCAAGCCGGCTATGGCCTTGGTCGCGAGTCGCGCAATCAGGACCCCTCGGGCCCGCCGGGCAGTGGCAGCTTCGATGCAAGCGGATGGCTCGCCGGCTTTGATGGCGGCGTCAACGTGCAGTCCGGCGCGTTGGTCTTCGGCGTCGAAGGTGAATGGATGTGGACCGGCATGCAAGGCAGCAGGTTCTCGGCGTTTCCGCTGTTCGGCGCGGCGGCTACGGCTGATCTGAGCACGTCGATCGACTGGCTTGCGATCGCCAGCGGCCGGGCCGGTTTCATCGTCGGCGATCGCCTGCTGGTCTATGGTAAGGCGGGCGTGGCCATTGCCAATGAGAGCCACCTATTCAATGGTACGGCAGCATTCGGGGCTGTCAGCGCAAGCACCGCAGCCGAAGGGAAGGCAGTGCACTCGGGCGGTGTGATCGGTGCGGGACTCGAATACGCGCTTGCCGGCAACTGGTCGATCAAAGGTGAGTATGATTTCATCCGCCTGATCAACCAGCATACGAGCCAAAGCGGCACCTTCAATCAGACCGGCATCGCCACGTCAGGGGCCGCCGTCAACAGCTGGATCACGCAGGATCTGCATCTGTTCAAGCTGGGCGTGAACTATCACTTCAATCCCCTGCCCGGGGCCGTGACCGCCCGCTATTGATCGCGGGAGCGCGAGCTACGCCGCCGCCTTCTGCCGTGCTACCAGGGCTTCGCCAAAGGCCTCGAACAGCTTGCGGTTGATCGGATTGTGCTGCGGATCGTACTCCGCATGCCATTGCACGCCGAGCGCAAAGGTCGAGGCCTCCGCGATGCGGATCGCCTCGATGGTGCCATCCTCGGCGACGCCCTCGATCAGCACGCGCTTGCCGGGATCGAGGATGCCCTGGCCGTGCAGCGAATTGACCCGGATCTTCTCGCAGCCCAGGATCTTTGCGAAGGCGCCGCCCGGCGTCAGATCGACGTCGTGCCGGTCGGCGAACACCACGGTGGGATCGGGATGGATCTCGCCGTTCTCGAGCCGGGGCATGCGGTGATTCATCCGGCCGGGGAGTTCGCGGATCTCGGGGTGCAGCGAGCCACCGAAGGCGACGTTCATCTCCTGCAGGCCGCGACAGATGCCGAACAGCGGGATGCCGCGGGCGACGCAGGCGACCGAAAGGGCCAGCGCGACCTCGTCGCGGTGGATGTCATAGGGCTCGTGCTTCTCGCAAGGATCGACGTTGAAACGGGTCGGGTGCACGTTGGCCCGGGCGCCGGTCAGGATGATGCCGTCCACGGTATCGAGCAGCGCCGCGATATCGGTGATATCAGGGGAGCCCGCGAACATCACCGGCAAGCCGCCGGAGACTTCGGCCACAGCGCGCAGGTTGCGCTCGCCCACCATTTGCACCTGAAATCGATTCTCGACGCGATGGGAATTCCCGATAACGCCGACGACCGGCTTTCTCATTTCGCGTTCCGCGCCTCCCGGTAAGAAGATTCTGCAAACATGCCCCTCCGATGGAACAAATTCAACAGAAGGGATCGCGGGACGGCAATGCTATTTTCGCGCAAATGGCGCCACACCATAACAGCCGGATCCGATCGAACAGAACGGCGCCCAGGATGGCGCTCGCGCCACCGAGAAACGGGACGACATAGTAGGCGTAGCGGTTGAACCCGTAGATGAGAAACGCTGGAAACGCGGCGCTGACCAGCGCAAGCAGGATCATCAGCGTGCCGCCGGCCGTCAGGCCTGCGGGAAGCGACGGCATCAACCCTAGTCGGGTTGCGACGCCGCCTGCGAGCAGGACGGCCAGGAGGATCAGCGTCGCCGCGGATACCCACCGGATTGGCCCCGGAAGGTCATCGTACTCGCTCGAGATGGTCAAGCCGCAGCACAGGTGTGCCAGATCCGGTCGCGGCTGGTAGCCAAGCGTCAGGACATAGCTCAGCCCCAGTTGCAATCGAGCCTGCGTCGGCAAGACTCGTCCCTCCAGCCGCCAATGTGGCTTGTAGTAGTCATGGATGAGCTGTCCGGGTTTGAGCCCGGTCGGAATTCCAAAGAACGGGAACGGGTCTCGCTGGGCGAAGAACTCGTAACCCTGCGGATTGACGGTTCGCCGCGCCACGCTGTTTCCGTCGAACAGCAGAAAATACATCTCGCGCAGGAAATGCCCGGTGAGGTGCCGGTACAGCGTCGCCGGAGTCGTCAGCGTTTCGATGAAGATGTCGCGAACCACTTTCTCGAACTCGGCCGCGCTATCGCCGGGCTTCTCCAGCAAATGCATGGCAGCGAAGGGCCATTGATATACGTCCGCATCGGCCCAGCCGGTCGGAGTGTCCTGTGCCCGCATCTTTTCGACGAATGCCCGTGCGTTGGCTTTCCGGTCGAGATGGACGCCGTGATCAAAGTCGGCGGAATAGCCGACCACGAACGCCATGACCGCGAGGCTCTCATTGCCGGCCAGACGCTTTCCGATCGCGTAATTGACGGCGGTCGGGATCAGATACACGGCCGTGGCAAGGCCGCCCGCCAGCGCGAGCAGGGTCAGTCGGCGGAGCCATCCGGCATCCAGCACCACCGCAAGCCAGAGCAGGATGACGGCAGCTTGTCCGACGGCGGCCGACCGGCAAGTCATGACAGCCCCGAGGGCGACCCCGACCGCCGCCGCGGCGATAAATGGCGACCACTTCCTGAAGGCCAGGCCTGCGGCGATGAAGGCCGCTAGGGCGACCAGAAAGTTCGAGATGGTCTCGGCACCAATCGTGTTGTCGTAGTGAACCGTGCGCGCATAGAGCGCGGCAATCAGAAAGGCCAGCACCGACAGGATGCGGGGAGCTCCGGCAAGCCGCACCGTCGCGGCGACAAGAAGGGCCGTGCCGATGCTCATCAGATGCTGGGCAATGACGAAGACCAGGATATGCGGCCCGAACAGCTTGGACAGCAGCACCAGGAAGACCGCCATGCCGTATGGCCGCTTCCCGGGATCATCGATGTAATGACCTCTTAGGATGGACTCCGCTTCGTCCAGATAGGCGCCGCTATCCTCGTGGAGGAAATGATCCGGCCAGGCCACCAGAAAAGCCAGATGAACCATCAATGCGAGGCCGATCACCCCGAGCCAGATCCAGAGCCATGCGATACGGCTTGCCCACGCGAAACGTGCCGGCCGCTTCGCCCCTTCACCTCTGATGTCGCTAGCAGGCAATGTATTCTCCGAATGCGCTAACCGCGCGAAGGCGGCAACGCGCCTTCGCCGGTAAGATCACCTCATGCTGGTCGGGCGCCGGACACCGTCCAGCTATAGCCATGGCGATGGTGGAGCCTGACATCAGTGAACCCGCCATCCGCCAGCAGCGCCTCTGCTTCAACACGCGTGTAGTATTTTGCGTAAGCAGGATTGAGCTGGTCGTAAATGGTCAAGCGACGAACGCTGCGTGGAAACTTCGCCAGCACGGAACGCATGTAGGACCGCATCGGAAGTGGCAATATCCGGCACAGCCCGATATAGGCCGTCAGACCCCACTCAAGGCCATGGGACAGCACCATGAGCAGCCGGTGCGGCAGCAGGACGGTGAGCTTGCGCAGTGGTATGGCGAGCGAGAGATAGGTCTCGTTGCCTTCGTAGCCATAGAGCCAGACGATGCAGCGTCCGCCCGGGCGCAGGGCTGCGAACGCCGCGCGGACCACGGGCGCCGGTTCGGGGATATGATGCAGGACGCCCATTGACACCACGTAGTCGAGCCCGAGATCCGGGGGCAACTGGTCACCGGGTACCTGCAAATAGTCGATGCGGTCGGCGCGCGCCGCCGTGTTGTCCTTCAGGACCAGCATGGCGTCGGAGGGCTCGACCGCAACGACATGGCCCGCGCCAGCATCGAGCAGCATGTTGACGATGCGCCCGGTGCCGCTTCCAATGTCGGCGATCCGCTTGCCCGCGACATCTTCAAGAGCGAGCAACGGGCCGAACAGATCGGCAAGGAGGTCGGCCGACCCGTAATAGCCGGGATTGTCGCGGAACGCAGTCCATTGCTCCCCAAAATCGCTGATCGTCTGATCCCTCAGGTCCGACATGCGTCCGCCTAGCCGCTTATGCTTGGCGCGGCGCCGGCGCTGCCAGCCCCGTCAGCCAGATGCCGAGCGTCAGGATCGGCCAGAGCGCAAACGCATTGTCGCTCCTCCGCTCCAGATGCTCATTCCACAGCAGCCGGATCGCCTCCGGCCTCATGAAAGGGGCAAAAACGTCAGCTTCACGATGGAGCACCCGGTCGCAGATCGGCCGCAGCCCACCGCGCCGCATCAATTGCGCGATCGGCACGTTGAAGCCGCGCTTGCGCGACCATGCGGCCTCACCCGGCATGCCCAGGCGCTCGGCAAGCTTACGCAACACATATTTCGGCGCCCCCTTGGGCCAGGGATTGAGCAGCGAGACATCGAGGCTGCCGGCGAGATCCATGACGCGTCGATCGAGGATCGGAACGCGCACCTCGAGACCGTGCGCCATGCTCATGGCATCGACCTTGGTGAGAACGCTCTGGAGATGAAAGCGCTGGTCAGCGATCAGAGCGCGATCGAGCACTTTCTCGTGCGGCTCCGCATAGTATTCGGCGTACTCAGCGAAGGGGTCGGTCGATGCAAGA
The DNA here is from genome assembly GCF_045571415.1 of Bradyrhizobium sp. LMG 9283. Taxonomy (NCBI): domain Bacteria; kingdom Pseudomonadati; phylum Pseudomonadota; class Alphaproteobacteria; order Hyphomicrobiales; family Nitrobacteraceae; genus Bradyrhizobium; species Bradyrhizobium sp. LMG 9283. The sequence continues at coordinate 4,163,424 of NZ_CP120691.1, read as the reverse complement.
TCGGCCATCCCGCGGTCATAGATCCTGTCAGCGAGAAATCGGGGAACGAGCCGCCGCCATTGAAGATGCGGGCTGCGGCCACCGTCGCCGAGACCGAGCGCAAAGCGGGCGAGCTGCGCCGCTGCCGGAAGCCGCTTCTCGTTGCCGCGAACGGACGCGTAGGCGAGGCGCCCGGTCAGGCCAGCGACGCTGCGGGGAACAAGACGACGCGCGCCCTCAGCCATCATGGTCGCAGCGTAGGTTTCATATCCCGCGAAGAACTCGTCGCCACCGTCGCCCGAGAGAACCACGGTGGAATGCCGCCGGACCGCACCGGCCAGGTGATAGAATCCGAGCGCGCCGGTGTCGGCGCATTGACCATCGAAATGATAGACCACCGCTCGCAGCGCAGCCTCGGCCCCCTCGCCCGCTTCCCCGTCGATGACGTTGAGCGACAGGCCGGCAGCGGCAGCGATCTGCCGCGCTACCGACGTTTCGTCATGGCTCTTTTCGGTAAAGCCCGCCGTGAACAAGGGCGGCTTCAATCCGAGCCGCCCGAGAGTTAGGCTGATCAGCGAGCTGTCGATGCCTCCGCTCTGGAGCACGGCGAGCGGCACGTCGCTCACCATCTGGCTCTTTACCACCGTTTCGATGGTCGATTGCAGTCGGACAACCGCTTCATCGAGGTCATCGATGACGGGCGCGCGCACCGGACGCCAGAAGCGCCGCTCGGACCGCTCCTGGTCGGTGAAACCGATCGTCGTGCCGGGCGGGACTTGCTTGATCTCCTGAAACAGGCTCTGCCGCGTGCCGGTGTGGCCTGCGGCCAGATAGGTGTGCAGTGCGACGGGATCGATCCGCGCCGCGACCTCTCCGCTCGCAGTGATTCCCTTGATCTCGCTGGCAAACAGGACGTCACCGTCGCTCTCGAAATAATACAGCGGCTTGATCCCGATCCCATCGCGCGCAAGGATCAGGCGACGATCCCGGCGGTCCCACAGGCCGATGGCGAAAAAGCCTTCGAGCCGCTCGAACATCGCATCGCCCCAGGCGAGGTAAGCGTAGGGAAGGATTTCGGTGTCGCAGGTGCTGCGAAACTGGAAACCGAACGAGCGCTCGAGGTCGCGTCGCAGTTCCTGATCGTTATAAATCTCGCCGTTGTAGGTCACCACGATACGGCCGGAGGCATCGAGCATCGGCTGATGCCCGCCATCGGAGAGATCGCGGATGGCGAGCCGGCGGTGGGCGAGCCCGATGGATCCTTCCAGCCAGATGCCCTCGTCGTCGGGACCACGATGGACCAATGCAGCCGACATCGCCGCGACTGCACGACTATCGGCGGCGCGACCGTCACGATGAAAGATGCCCGCTATGCCGCACATCGCGTTCTCTTGCCGAGGATGATCATGGTCGCTGGTTCATGATCTGCTTCAGAAGCACCGCGAGCAGCCCCATGGCGACGACGAGGATGCTAAGCAGGATCGCGCCGACGCCGAGTACAAAGGCGCTGACGAGTTGGAGGATGATACCGCCAATCAGGGAGACCAGTGCGAGAGCCATGCACATCATGGCCAACAGCACGAAGATCTTCAGCGGATTGTAGTACGTACAGGCCTCCAGGACGTATTGCAGGGTCCGGATGGAGTCGCGGAACAGATTCACCTTGGAGCGGCCGATCCGCTCCTTGTAGTCGATGTCGATATAGTCGACGAATTTTGCGTTCATCATGTAGGCAAGGGTGAGCGACGTCGTGAAGCTGAAGAGGTCGCTGACATGCTCGAAATAAGAGATGGCAACCTGCCTGCCGAACACGCGAAGGCCGGAATTGATGTCGGGAATCTCGCGGTTGGCGGTGAATTCGACGATCGCCTTCAGGACTGCGCGCAATGGCGACTTCAGCATGGATTCCCGATAATTGGGCCCGGTCCGGGCGCCCACGACCATGTCAAAACCCTGCTTGTAGCGTGCGACCAGCGCCGGAATCGCCTCCATCGGGTAGGAGCCATCCGCATCGCTGATGACGATCGTGTCGTAGGACGCGGCGCGAATACCATCCTTCAGCGAGCGGCCATAGCCGATGTTGTGAGCATGCCTGAGCACTTTGGCCCCCGCCTGTTCGGCGAGCGCGCCGGTCCCATCGATCGACCCGTCGTCGACGATGACGATTTCGTAAGGGGTGAGTTGAGCGGCATTGAGAGCTGCCTTGGCTCGATCGATGGTTTCAACGATGCCGTCACGTTCGTTGAGCGCGGGAATGACGACTGAAATCATAAGCGACGTGCAATACAGGTGACGGATTGTCCAAAGAAACTTCGCGAGAGCGGATCGAGCGCCCGCGACAGCGGCACGACGTACTTGTCGAACAGCGCAATCTGCCCGTTCACGGCGTCATCATTGAGCGACCGATGCCGCTTCAGGCGATTGGCAAGCCAGCCCAATCCGCCAATGGGATTGAAATAGCTCAGCCGGACGAGCTCGACCGGCTGATCCGCGAGCAGATTGGCCAAACGCGTCGTGGTGTAACGACGACAGTGCCCTGCCAGGCGATCAAGGTCATTATAGAGCAGCATCAGGGCCGGAACGCTGATCAGGAGGTGACCTCCGGGCTTCAGCACATCGACCAGATTGGCAATGGCGGTCGCGTCGTCCTCGATGTGCTCGAGAACATTGATGGTGAAGACCGCATCGACGCCGTCTGGAAACAGCGACCGCAACTGATTCCGAACTAGGATATCGCAGACGGCAAACTTTCGGCCGGGCATCTCCCGCGTGGCATGATCGACACTCGCGCGGTCGTGGTCCACCCCGCAATAATCCCCGAGCTCGCCGAGCGCCTTGCTGTAGTGCCCGTGACCAAATCCGATTTCGACGATTTGTCCCCGCAGATAAGGGCGGAACTGGTCGATGACCCAGTTCATGTAGTTCTGCGCGTCCGCAATCGCGCTCGAATAGGTATCGGCTCCGGTCTTGAGCGCGTCGATTGGGACAGGCGGAAGCGGATGAGAGACCTGGACCATGGAACCTGCCCTTTTCCTACAGCCGAATTAGCAGGACGAAGTCTGTTTCTCAAGGGCGTTCGGCATCTGCCTCTCGCTCAAGTTGATAGGCTGCCATTGCAGGGAGATGGAGCGCCTTCGGGTAACGCCAATGGTCGCACCCCACGGGCACCGCGCGGACGCCTTGACTTTGGTTCCACGAAAACGCTTGGCTCCCGAGAGTGCTTCCGGCAAACCTCATCCCCGCCAATGATCAACGGCAAGACGCAAGGCCAGAAGGAAGATGTGACGTGATTAGTCCCGCAGATGAACGCCCCCGGACCCGCAGCGACCTGGCTCGGGATCAGGCCTGGGCGATTTCCGTCGGAGGCATCGGCGTCGTACTGTTCGCCGCGCTGCTCGCCTTCACCTGGTATTTTGCGGCCACCCTGCTGCTGATCTTCACTGGTATGCTGCTCGGCCTCGGCCTCAACGCGCTGGTCAATGCGCTCGGCCGCCGGGTCCACCTGCCTCACCCGGTCCGACTTGCGATCGTCTGTGTCGCGCTCGCTTTGCTTCTCGCAGGCATCGCTTATCTCGGCGGCGCCACCATTGCTGAACAGGCCTCGGTGCTGAGCAAGACCATCAAGTCGCAGATCACGAATCTCAGGTCCTTCCTCGAGAGCCACGGCATCGACACCAGCTTCTTCGATCTCGGCAATGCTGCCTCGGACTCCTCGGCCACGTCGTCGGACGCGACACCCGCGCCCGCGGCGCCCTCGCGTGGGCCCTTGCCCGGCGCCGGCGCGCTCGCCTCCAGCGGCGGGGCGATCGTGAGCCAGACCCTCAAGCTGCTGCTCGGCACCATTCACGGCGTGGGCAACATCTTCATCGTGCTGTTCCTGGGCCTCGCATTCGCCGCCCAGCCCAGCACATATCATGACGGCCTGCTGTTCCTGGCACCGGCGAGGCACCGCACGCGCGTCGCCCACATCATCGACCGCACAGCTGAGACGCTGGAGCGCTGGCTGATCGCCCAGATTGTCGTCATGATCGCGGTCGGCGTCGTGACCTGGATCGGCCTTGCCGTCATCGGCATCCCCGGCGCGTTCATCCTGGGAATCCAGGCGGGCCTGCTCGCCTTCATCCCCACCGTCGGAGCGATCATCGCCGGCGTCGTCGTGGTGCTGGCAAGCCTCGCCTCGGGCTGGATCCCCGCTTTGTCGGCCTTTCTGCTCTTCATGGGCGTGCACGCCATGGAGAGCTACGTGCTGACGCCGATCCTGCAGCGGCAGGCGCTGGACATCCCGCCGGCGACGCTGTTCGCGTTCCAGATCCTGCTCGGCGTCGTGTTCGGCATCTGGGGCCTCGCGCTGGCGCTGCCACTGGTCGCCATCGCCAAGGTCATGATCGACCATTTCAAGAGGTATGAGGCGCCGCCTCTGGCGGAGGCGGCTTGACGCGCTTTACGTAGTCAGCACCGTCTCGGTGTGCTCGACCTCCGGGGGCGCGGCAAAATACTGGCCGACCAGGCCGCGCCATTCGGTGAAATTCTCCGAGCCGCGGAAATCGACGGTGTGGTTCTCCAGCGTCGCCCATTTCACCATCAGCCGGTAACGCTGCGGCTTCTCGATCGACTTGTGCAGCTCGAAACCGTGAAAGCCCTTGGCCCGGCCGAAAGCGGCCTTGGCCTTGGCGACGGCCGCCTCAAAATCCTTCTCGCTGCCCGGCTTGACATCGATTTGCGCGATCTCGGTGATCATCGGTTTCCACCCTTTTGTTGATGGCCGTGTCTACCGCAGACAGCGACAAAGAAAAAGGCGCCGAAACGGCGACGCGCCCGGCCTGGAAGCTAGGCCTATCAGGCGAACAGCAGGACAGTGCCCGCGACGATCAGCGCACAGCCGACGAACAGCGCGAGCGGCCAGTAGCTGCGCCTGTGCGTGTAGCGGCCCTGCGCGCGGCGCTCGGTGATCAGCGCCGTCTCGTATTCATCTGCGGTCGAGAACAGACAGGCGAAACCGCCGCGTGCCGAGGCTGCAGCAGCTTCGAGCGACATCAGGGTGACTTGCGGATTCTGTCGGCGGATCGATTCCATACCGGAATGGTATGGGATCGAATGGTAAACAGAAGATTACCGCAAGCCCCGCGGCTCAGGCGGTGGCCGGACGCGCCTGCGATGCACCGGTTCGCGCGGCGCTCTGGCGGCGCCAGTTCTCCAGCGACAGCGGCAGCTCCTCGGCCGCCTCGACACGGTTACGGCCGCCGCGCTTGGCCTGGTAAAGCGCGGTGTCGGCCGAGGCCAGCAGCACCTCCAGCTCGGTACCGGCCGGACCGCCGGCGACGCCGATGCTGACAGTGGTGTCAACCGGGCCTTCTTCAACGACGACGCCGGAGGTCTCGAACGCCTCGCGCACGCGCTCGGCGACGAGCACGCCCTCCTCCAACGAGCACGGCAACAGCGCGGCAAACTCCTCGCCGCCGATGCGGCCCGAGAGGTCGGAGATGCGCAAGTTGCTGATCACGACGGTGGAGAACAGTTTCAGCATCTCATCGCCGGCGGGATGGCCAAAGCGGTCGTTGATCGACTTGAAGTGGTCGATGTCGAAGATCATCACGGTCACCGGCCGCCCGGCCTTGGCCTCGCGCTCGATCACGCGCGCACAGGCTTCCGAGAAGCCACGCCGGTTGAGCATGCCGGTCAGCGGATCGGTCGACGCGGCGGTCCGATGCGCGGTGACGGTGCGCTCCGACACCAGCATGAAGATCACGAACACGGTCCCGACGGCATAGAGTATGAGCTCGACCGCGAACACGGTGACCCAGATGCTCGAGGAGAAGCCGGCATCGTGCGGGCGCAGGAAACTGCCGACCAAAATCGGCAGCATCAACACGCAACCATGCATCGCCGGCATCACGAAGGCCGGCCAGCGTCGTTGCAGGCTCTTGCGTCGTTCGGTCCAGAGTTCGCTCGCGGTCAGCGCCGCATAGACCGAGACGATGCCGGCACCGACGAGCATGCGCAGCATCGATGCTGTGGGATCGAGCAGCGTCGCAGCCGTGACCCAGGCGAGCGCGCCGAGCACGAGGCCGGGCCAGTTCGGCTTGCGGCCGTGGAAGACGCGCGCCGCGTTCCACACCATGCCGCAGGCGATGAAACCGACGGCGTTCAGCGCAAGGTAAATATGGACGGCCAGCCTGTCGCCCGCTGCGGTCCACAGCGCGACCGAGGCGGCACCGAGAAGATAGGCGGTGCCCCACCATTTCAGTGCCGGGCTGTTCTCCTGCTTGCCGAAAAACACCATCATGGCGCCGAGCAGTGCGGCGACCATGGTGGCGACCAAATAGAGCGTGATGCTATCGAGCGACATCATGTCGGCCCCCTCTAGAACATAGCAGTTACGCGATCGGCACATCCGATTTGCGCGCCCTTCCAAGTGCGACGCTATGTCCCGCGGGTTCCATTCAGGTTTTCGCGGATCCCTAAGTTTTCGGGAAACACGCCATCAATTTGCATACAAACGAACAACAAAAAGGGCGCTGAAATCAGCGCCCTTTTGCATCTCATTGAAGCCGCTTTCGCGGCGAATACGACTGAAGCGATTAACGCTTCGAGAACTGGAAGGACCGGCGAGCCTTGGCCTTGCCGTACTTCTTGCGCTCGACCACGCGGGAGTCGCGGGTGAGGAAGCCGCCCTTCTTGAGCACGCTGCGCAGCTCCGGCTCGAAATAGGTCAGCGCCTTCGAGATGCCGTGACGGACGGCGCCGGCCTGGCCGGACAGGCCGCCGCCGGCGACGGTGCAGATCACGTCGTACTGGCCCGAACGCTGGGCCACGGAGAACGGCTGCTCGATCATCATGCGCAGCACGGGACGGGCGAAATAGACCTCGACCTCGCGCGAGTTGACCGTGACCTTGCCGGCGCCCGGCTTGATCCAGACGCGGGCGACCGCGTCCTTGCGCTTGCCGGTGGCATAGGCGCGGTTGAACTTGTCGACCTTCTTCTCGTGCTTGGGCGCCTCGGGCGCCGCCGCCGTCTTGAGCTGCGAGAGCTGGTCGAGCGACTGGATGGATTCGGCCATGTTATGCGGCCCTCGTGTTCTTGCGGTTCAACTTGGCGATGTCGATCTTCTCGGGCTGCTGCGCCTCATGCGGATGATCAGGCCCGCCGTAGACGCGGAGGTTGCCCATCTGCACGCGACCGAGCGGACCACGCGGGATCATGCGCTCGACGGCCTTTTCGAGCACGCGCTCGGGATGACGACCCTCGAGGATCTGGCGCGCGGTGCGCTCCTTGACGTGGCCGACGTAACCGGTGTGCTTGTAGTAGGTCTTCTGCTCGCGCTTGCGACCGGTGAGGACCGCATGCTGCGCGTTGATGATGATGACGTTGTCGCCGCAATCGACGTGCGGGGTGTAGGTCGGGAGGTGCTTGCCGCGGAGCCGCATGGCGACGATGGTGGCGAGACGGCCGACCACCAGACCCTTGGCGTCGATCAGCACCCACTTCTTCGTCACCTCGGCCGGCTTTGCCGAAAAGGTTTTCATGTCAGAATTTCCGTGAGGGAGACATCGGCGCGAACACCGCACCGGACTGCGCGGGTTTCTAGAGAAGACAGACGCAACGGTCAATGCCCCAAGGCTGAAATTATATTCATGAAATCAATATCTTAAAAATATGGTGCAATACTACCTGCGAAAAGTTCAAACATTTGGAATGGAATAGGTCGAGGTGACATGGGCGATCGGGTCGGCCGATGTGCCCGACAGGAGGTTCACCTCCCCCACTGCCAGGCGCTTGCCGAGCTTGAGCAGCCGGGCCTCGGCCAGCACATCCTGCCCGGGCTGGCCCTTGCGCAGGAAGTTGATGTTGAGATTGGTGGTGACGGCGAGCCCGATCGGGCCGATTGCGGACAGCAGCACTACGTACATAGCGAAATCGGCGAGCGCCATCAGCGTCGGGCCGGACACGGTTCCACCCGGCCGCAGCATCCTTTCGCTGTAGCGCTGGCGCAAAAGGCTGGTCTGGCCATCCGCGCTCTCGATCGTAATGTCGTCACCGCTGAAGGCCTGGGGAAACTCGTCTCGGAGAAACTGCTCGAGCTCCGCCACGCTCATTTTCGCCAATACCATGCTGTTCCCACCCTCGCTTCACTTCGCCTGTTACATTAAGTTATCTGCATCATCCAATTGCAATAATCCAACTGGAACCGCTTCGATGTCCGCCCCGGCCGCCCGTGCCCCCTCCCCGCAATCACCGATCCTGCTGCGCGAGATCGTCGGCAGCGTCGCCGTGCTCACGCTGAACCGACCAGCCGCGCGCAACAGCCTCTCGGAGGCGATGATCGGACAGCTGCATGCGAGCCTCAATGCGATCGCGGAAGACAAGCACATCCGTGCGGCCGTCATCGCAGCCAACGGCCCCGCTTTTTCCGCCGGCCACGACATGAAGGAACTGACCGCGCGCCGCACCGATCCGGATCGCGGCCGGGCTTATTTTGCGCAGATCATGACGGCGTGCAGCGCCATGATGCAGGCGATCGTGCGCCTGCCCAAGCCCGTGGTGGCTGCCGTCCAAGGCATCGCCACCGCGGCGGGCTGCCAGCTCGTGGCAAGCTGCGATCTGGCGATCGCCTCGGAGGCGGCGAGCTTCGCCACTCCCGGCGTCGACATCGGCCTGTTCTGCTCGACACCGATGGTCGCGCTGTCACGCAACGTCCCGCGCAAACAGGCAATGGAGATGCTGCTGACTGGTGAGCCGATCCCAGCCGCACGCGCCCGCGAGATCGGCCTCGTCAATCGCGTGGTCGCCGCGGGTACCGAACGCGAGGCTGCGATCGCATTGGCGCAACAGGTTGCGCTGAAATCCGCGTACACCGTCAAGCTCGGCAAGGAGGCGTTCTATCGCCAGGCCGAGATGAGCCTTGCAGATGCGTATCGCTATGCGGCAGAGGTGATGACCGAGAACATGATGGCGCGCGACGCCGAGGAAGGCATCGGCGCCTTCATCGAGAAGCGCACGCCGACATGGCGGGATGAGTGACTGTATCTCTTACGCCGTCATTCCGGGGCGATGCGAAAGCATCGAACTATGGTGCGCAATTGCGCACCTGAGAATCTCGAGCTTCCGGGTCAACTCTTCGAGCCGCCCGGATTGACGAATGAAGGACCACATGAACCACGACGCCTATCCTGACAATTACATCCGCGGCATCCTCAACAGCGTGAAGTCGATCGCGATGGTCGGCGCCTCGCCGGTCAACGTGCGGCCGAGCTACTTCGCGTTCAAATATCTGGCGCAGCGCGGCTACGACATGATCCCGATCAATCCCGGCCATGTCGGCAAGGACCTGCTCGGCAAGCCGTTCGTCGCCTCGCTGTCGGACATCGGCCGTCCCGTCGACATGATCGACATATTCCGCAACTCCAGCCACATCATGCCTGTGGTCGAGGAAGCTCTTGCGCTGAACCCGCTGCCGAAGGTGATCTGGATGCAACTCGGTGCGCGTGACGATGCGGCGGCGGCAAAGGCGGAGTCGGTCGGTATCAAGGTGGTCATGAACCGCTGCCCGAAGATCGAATATGGCCGCTTGTCGTCAGAGATCTCCTGGATGGGCGTGAACTCGCGCACGCTCAGCTCCAAGCGCGCGCCGGCACCGACGCAGGGCATGCGGCTATCCCTCAATCGGATGAGCGTCGGCGGTGGCAACACCGCAGCATCGGATCGCGCCGCGAAAAACAAGACCGAGCAGAGCTGACGCAGTCCGCGAAGGATCCATTTCGCGAACGCGACAATGCGTAGCAAGATCGTTCCGATGTGAAGCGGCGCCTTGACGGCGGGCACCTCGCCCATCAGCATGCCGCGCGATTTCAGACCAAGAGAACAGGACGCCTCAATGAGCGATCGCCTTCCGGGATTTTCAACCCTCGCCGTGCATGCCGGTGCACAGCCCGACCCCACCACCGGCGCGCGCGCGACTCCGATTTATCAAACGACCTCTTTCGTCTTCAACGACGCCGACCACGCCGCCTCGCTGTTCGGCTTGCAGGCGTTCGGCAACATCTATACCCGCATCGGCAATCCGACCAATGCCGTGTTGGAAGAGCGTGTCGCGGCACTTGAAGGCGGCACGGCTGCGCTGGCGGTGGCTTCGGGCCATGCCGCCCAGGTCGTGGTGTTGCAGCAATTGCTGCAGCCCGGCGACGAATTCATCGCGGCGCGAAAACTCTATGGCGGCTCGATCAACCAGTTCACGCACGCGTTCAAGAGCTTTGGCTGGAACGTGGTGTGGGCCGATCCCGACGACATCTCGAGCTTCGAGCGCGCGGTAACGCCGCGCACGAAGGCGATCTTCATCGAGTCGATCGCCAACCCCGCCGGCAGCATCACCGATATCGAGGCGATCTCGACGGTGGCGCGCAAGGCGGGCGTGCCGCTGATCGTCGACAATACGCTGGCCTCGCCCTATCTGATCCGTCCGATCGACCACGGCGCCGATATCGTCGTGCACTCGCTGACCAAATTTTTGGGCGGCCACGGCAATTCGCTCGGCGGCATCATCGTCGATGCTGGCACCTTCGACTGGTCGATGGGGGGCAAATATCCGATGCTGTCGGAGCCGCGGCCGGAATATCACGGCATCCGGCTGCAGGAGACGTTTGGCAATTTCGCTTTCGCGATCGCCTGCCGCGTGCTGGGCCTGCGCGACCTCGGCCCCGCGCTGTCGCCGTTCAACGCCTTCATGATCCTCACCGGCATCGAGACGCTGCCGCTGCGCATGCAGAAGCACTGCGACAACGCCAAGGCCGTCGCCGAATTCCTCGCGGGACATCCGGCGGTGGCCTCGGTCAGCTATGCCGGCCTGCCGAACGACAAGTACAACCAGCTCGCGCGCAAATATGCGCCGAAGGGCGCGGGCGCTGTGTTCACCTTCAGCCTGAAGGGCGGCTATGACGCCGGCGTCAGCCTGGTGTCGAAACTGCAGCTGTTCTCGCACCTCGCCAATGTCGGCGACACACGCTCGCTGGTGATCCACCCCGCCTCGACCACGCACAGCCAGCTCGACGACGCCGCCAAGGTGAAGTCCGGCGCCGGCCCCGACGTGGTGCGGCTCTCGATCGGCATCGAGGACAAGGAAGACCTGATCGCGGATCTGGAACAGGCGCTGGGAGCGTAACTGTTGTCGTTCCGGGGCAGTGCGACGAGCCGAACCTCAGGTGCGCAATTGCGTACCGGGGAAACTCGAGATTCTCAGGTGCGCAATTGCGTTCGCGCTCTCGCGCGCCCCGGAATGACGCCGGCCGTTTTGGCTGCCGTCGGTTAACAGTCATTAACCATATCTGCCGCATACATCGTCCTTGGACCGCCCCTTTGATTCGGAGCCGACGATGCTGCGCTGGATGGTGCCCGCCCTTGCGGCGATGCTGACGGTTTCAAGCGCGCTGGCGGCCGATCTGCCGGCGACGCCGAAGCGGCGCGCGGCCGTGCCGCCGCAGGACCCGCCACAGGTCTATGTCGAGACCGATCCGGATGCGCTGATCTCGCCGGCCTATGGCATCGGCAGCTACATTCGCAACCTGCCGGGCACGCCGCTCTTGCCCGGATCCAACACCTTGCCGGGCTATTACGGCCGGCCCTGGAGTTACGATTATCAGGGCCCGTACTACGGCGGGAAGCAGGTCGACTATTTCTGGCGCCTGCCCTACGCGTGCGGCGTCTACGGCTATTGCTGATCAGCCGGGCTGATGGTGATCAGCCGGGCTGGCTGACCGGGAACGCACGCGGCTGCGCCTCCGCAGCTCGCCGTGACGCGAGCCGTTCAACCTGCATCACCGCGAGTGTGAGCACCAGTATCGCCACCGCCTGGTGCGCGAGCGCCAGTCCAATCGGAACCTGGTTGAGCAGCGTGAGGATCCCGAGCACGGCCTGCAAGCTCACCGCCGCAAGCAGCCACAGCGCACCGTTCGCTGCCGCCCCTGCGCGCGATCGCACCGCGTCGATCGCATGCAGCGCCGCCAGCACGAACAGCGCATAAGCCGTCATGCGGTGCTCGAACTGCACGGTCAGCACATTGTCGAACATGTTGCGCCACCACGGCGTCTCGAACCACAGCCGATCGGCGGATGGAATGAACGCACCATCGATCTCAGGCCAGGTGTTGTAGGCGCGCCCGGCGCGCAGGCCTGCGACCAGCGCACCGAAATAGATCTGCACGAAGGTCACGACGAGAAGCAGCGCGCTCGTAAACCTCAGCCGAGTCGGTGCCGCGATCTGCGGTCGCTCCTTGAGGCGCCGCACCGTCCAGATGATGCCGGCGAAGATCAGGAGCGCCAGCAGCAGATGCGTCGCCAGCCGATATTGCGAGACCTCGACCCGCTCGCTCAGGCCCGAGGCAACCATCCACCAGCCGACCGCACCCTGCAGACCGCCGAGGGCGAACAGCAGCCATAGCCGCCGCTTCAGTTCACCCGACAGGCCGCCGCGCCAGAGAAAGAACAGGAATGGCAGCAGATAGGCGATGCCGATGAAACGTCCGAGCAGCCGGTGGCTCCACTCCCACCAGAAAATCTCCTTGAACTCGGACAGGCTCATGCCCGCGTTCAGTTCGCGGTATTGCGGGATCTTCTTGTAGGCCTCGAACGCCTCGATCCACTGCGCCTCCGAGAGCGGCGGAACACTGCCTGTGACCGGCTTCCATTCGACGATCGACAGGCCGGATTCCGTCAGCCGCGTCGCGCCGCCGACCAGCACCATCAGCGCGATCAGCGCGGCCACGGCGATTAGCCACCAGCGCACGGCGCGATGCGGGTTGATTGGAGCGGAAATCGTCATTTCAGGGGCAAACCAAGCCTTGTAACCAACAGACTTGAACCGGAACGCGTGCCCCTTATAGTCCCCCGCTCCCGCAGCGCAAGTTACGCGAAAGACCGCGACATTCCGCCATGACGATCCGCACCCGCAAGTTCCTCGGCGCCATCCTGCTCCTGGTGCTGGCCACGGTCTGGGCCCTGCTCGGCATGGCGGCTGCCCAGATGCCGTGGATCGCCGAGTCCGGCTGGCGGCAGGCGATCTACTATGTCGTGGTCGGCATGGGCTGGGTGCTGCCGGCGATGCCGATCGTGAGCTGGATGCAGCGGCCCGACCGGGTCAAGTCCGGCCCGTAGTGCTGCCCGTCGGCTTCACCGGCGCAAAGGCAACACCCGACACCAGCACGCGCAGCATGCGCAGTGAGCGGACCCGGCCGTCCCATGAAATCCGCGGCAGGGCGCGCAGATTGGTGCGCCCTTCCGCCTCCACGATGCCCGGAATTGTCGACACCGCGCTGGCAAAGCCCGCTTCCTCGGCCATCACGACGTGGCTGCGCCGGAACGAAGCGCGGTCGCCGAACGGAAAGGCGAAATGCCTGATGTCGCGGCGGAAAGCCGATTCCGCCACCGCCTTGCCCATCGTCATCTCGCGCAGCGCGGCGGCATCCTTCATGTTGGCGAGAACCGGGTAGTTGACGGTGGCGCTGCCGATCGTCACCAGCGGATCGGCAGCGAGCTTCGCGAGATCCTCCCAGTCCATCGACGCCCCGCGCGAGAGCGCAGCGAGGTCGACCCGGTAGCGCGTGCAGAGATCGGCGATCGCGACCGACAAATCCGCCGGTGGCAGCGAGCGAAGCCAGCTCTCCAGATACGAAAACAGCGCCTGCTTCCGGGCATTGTCGGTGACGGTGAAGCGCTGCTCCTTCTCACCCATCATCAGGCTGATGCGGCTCTCGCGCGCGATCACCTGCTCGAGCCCGAGCCACCAGGCTTCACCGACGCCATCCGGAAACGCGGTTGGCACATAGATCGTGAAGGGCACGGCGTGACGCGCCAGCACTGGGTAGGCGAATGTGATGAGATCCTTAGGCGCGCCATCGAAAGTCAGCGCCACGAAGCGACGCTTCTCCGGCAGCGTTACGGCGCGCCGGCAGACCTCGTCCATGCCGAGGAAATCGTACTTCCACCGCTTCAGCGCGCGGATGGCGCGGTCGAGGAACTGCGGCGTGATCTCGTGCGCGCGCAGCGGCTGAAATCCGCGCCGCCGCGGCCGCACGTGTTGAAAGCGCAGGATGGCGCCGGCACCACGACTGCGCAGCGCCGCCTGGCCGGTGAACCAGGCCAGCTCGAGGCGCAGCCGTTCCAGCCATCTGTCCTCGGAAGCCAAAATCCCACCCTTCGCGCGCGCCTGGCGGTCCGTTCCCTCTCCCATTGTCATTACCCTTTGTTGACCTTTGTTTGCAAAGGTCGGCCACAGGCCGAATTGCGTATTTTCGATTTCTCGACAGGTTTCGCGAATGACCATGGCTGCGGCGATGCAAAGCCGGAGGGCAGAAGCGCCAGCGCGGTCGAAAGCGAGCCGTATCGCGCAGGTCGATATCGTCACCGATCTCGCCGAGGCCGAGGCGGTCTGGCGTGCCTTCGAGGCGAGCGGCCAGCTCTTCACGCCTTACCAACGCTTCGACCTGCTCAGCCCGTGGCAGCGGCTGGTCGGCGCCCGTGAAGGCGCCCGGCCGTTCATCGTGATCGCCCGCGACGCCGATCGACAGCCGCTCCTGCTGCTGCCGCTCTCGCTGCGCCAAAGCCATGGCGTGCGCACAGCCTGCTTCATGGGCGGCAAGCACACGACCTTCAATATGGGCCTGTGGAACACTGAGTTCGCGGCGCAGGCCGCCATCGCCGATCTCGACGCGCTGTTTGCGCCGCTGCGTGGGCATGTCGACGTGCTGGCGCTAACGCAGCAGCCCGAGCGCTGGCATGACCAGCAGAACCCGTTTGCAGATCTGCCGCGGCAGAGCGCGATCAATGGCTGCCCGCGGCTGGTGATGGAGCCGGGCGGGCCGAAGGAATCGCGGATCAGCAATTCCCTCCGCCGCCGCCTCAAGAGCAAGGAAAAGAAGCTTCAGTCCCTCGCCGGCTATCGCTATCACCTTGCCACGTCAGACGCAGATATCACCCGCCTGCTCGACTGGTTCTTCCGCGTCAAGCCGGTGCGGATGGCAGAGCAAAAGCTCCCGAACGTCTTCGCCGAGCCCGGCGTCGAGCAGTTCGTCCGCAGCGCCTGCCTTGCGCCGCGCGGTGAAGGACGCGTCATCGACATCCACGCGCTCGAATGCGACGACGAGGTGATCGCGATCTTCGCCGGGGTCGGCGACGGGACGCGCTTCTCGATGATGTTCAACACCTACACGATGTCCGAGCATGCCCGCTACAGCCCGGGCCTGATTCTGATGCGCTACATCATCGACCGCTACGGCGAGCGCGGCTACCGCTCGCTCGACCTCGGCATCGGTTCGGACGACTACAAGCGGATGTTCTGCAAGGACGACGAGGACATTTTCGACAGCTTTGTTCCATTGACCCCGCGCGGCAAGCTCGCGGCGATGGCGATGTCCTCGCTCAACCGCGGCAAGCGGCTGGTGAAGCAGAACCAGATGCTGTTCGACATGGCCCGACGGCTGCGGCAGGCGTTCGGGTAGCTTTTTCCGCTTGCACGGCTGCTTCCCTGCTCCCCTTGTGGGAGAAGGTGGCGCGAAGCGCCGGATGAGGGGTTCGCTCCGCAAACACAGATATCGTAGGATGGGCAAAGCGAAGCGTGCCCACCACGTCTGTCGAAAACCGTTGAAAGGTGGTGGGCACGTGCGCAAGTGCGCCTTTGCCCACCCTACGATTCCGGACTCGCGGAGAGATATCCCTCACCCGCCTCGCCGCTAGGCGGCGAGCCACCCTCTTCCACAAGGGGAGTGGGCAAGAACTACGCCGCTACCACACGCGGCGCTTCCACCGCATCCGACGGCTGCACCGGCTTGCTCAGCATCGTCACCTCGCTGAAGCCGACCGCGTTCAGCTGCTCGCACATCTGCGTGCGTGCATCCGGTGCCATCGAGGCATCAGGCACCACGACAGCGCGGGCATGCGCCGTCAGCAGTTCGGCCGGAAGGTCGGAGGCGCTGCCGGCGTCGATCAGCACGTGATCGTAGGCGCGCAGCAGCGCGTCGATCGCGAGCGCCACGCGCGGCGATTGCAGCAGGCTGCGGTCGAAGCCGGGACGGCCGGCCATGACCAGATGCAGCCGCGAGAGCTTGTCGCGGGTGATGATTTGCGCGAACGAGGCCTCCCCCTGCATCAGCTCGGCAAGGCCCGGAGCCGACGCATCGACGGACACCGCGGCAATGGTCGGCGAGGACGCGGCGAGATCGACGACAACGACGCGCGCATCGCGCGAGAGGTGCCGGGCCAGCGTCAACGTCGATAGCGTGATGGCTTCGCCGGGCGCGGTGCCGAGCACCGTGACCTTCCTGGCCGCAGCGCCCGCGGCGCGCAACCTATCCGCCAGACGTTCGATCTCGGCGAATTCGCCGACGTCCACGTCGGTCGCGATCGCCGGCTGCAGCGGCGCGGGCTCTGCCAGAGCCGGATCGACCACCGGATCGTTGCCCCTGTCGACGATAGGCTCGACGGCCCGCTGAACGACCAGCGGCTCTTGACGCACCGGCGCCTGCGCCGGACCAACCGCCACCGCGCCGCGCGGCGCAGTCTGGCGCAGCAGCTCACCGGTGACGACGATGCCGGACGACAGCAACAGCGTCGCAATGGTCGCGATCAGCACGATCGGCAGCTTCTTCGGATAGGCCGGCGTGTTGGAGACAATGGCGCGCGAGATGATGCGGCCGTCCGTCGGCGCGGTGTCGATGGTTTCGCGGGTGTTGGCCTCGCGGTACTTGGCGAGATAGGTTTCCAGCAGGTCGCGCTGCGCCTTGGCCTCGCGCTCCAGCGCGCGGAGCTGGACGTCCTGGCCGTTGGTCGAGGCCGCTTGCTTCTTGAGCTGCTCCAGGCTCACGGTCAGGCCATCGACCCTGCCGCTGGCGATCCGGGCGTCGTTCTCGAGCGAGCGCGAGATCTTGGCCGCTTCATCGCGAATCTGATTGTCGAGGTCGCCAAGCTGCGCCTTCAGCTCCTTGATCCGCGGATGATTGCCGAGCAGCGTGGATGACTGTTCGGCGAGCTGCGCCCGCAACGTCACCCTCTGCTCCGACAGCCGGCGCATCAATTCGGAGTTCACGACCTCGGATGCCTCGATCGGCTTGCCGCTCTGGAGCATCTCGCGGATCAACCGTGCCTTGGACTCCGCGTCGGCCTTCATCGAGCGCGCATTGTTGAGCTGGGTGTTGACCTCGCCCATCTGCTGGTTCGACAGCGTGGTGTTGTTGGTGCCGACGAACAGGCTGGATTTGGAACGGAAGTCCTCGACCCTGGCCTCGGCCTCGGACACTTTCTTGCGCAAATTCTCGATCTCGCCGGCCAGCCATTGACTGGCGTTCTTGGCCTGCTCCTGGCGCACGCCCTGCTGCAGCACGAGATAGCCGTCGGCGATCGAATTGGCGACGCGGGCGGCAAGCTCGGGATCGGCGGACTGGAATTCGACGACGATCACGCGCGACTTGTCGACCGCGTAAGCCTGCAGCCGTTCGTAATAGGCATCGAGCACACGTTCTTCCGGCGTCATCGCGAACGGGTCGCGGCCGATACCGATCAGCGCGGCAAGCGACTTCAGCGGCGAGATGCCCTGCACCACCGGATCGAATTCAGGGCGATCTGCAAGCTTGTTCTTCTTGATGATCTCGCGCGCGAGATCTCGCGACAGCACCAGCTGCACCTGGCTGGTCACGGCCTCGGCATCTAGCGCCTGCCGCTCCTCGGTACGGTCGCTGTTCGGGCGCAGGAACACGTTCTCGCGGCCGTCGATCAGGATGCGGGCTTCGGACTTGTAGCGCGGCGTAACGAGGTTGACGACAGCGAGGGACGCAACGAGCGCCAGCGCCGTCGGCACGATGATCCAGCCGCGCTTGCGCGCCAATGCCGCGCCGAGCGCGTGCAGGTCGATGTCGCCGGATTCGACGTGCGCCGGCTTCGCGACGACGGGCGCAGGCTTTGCTTCGACCTTGGCTTCGATCTTTGCTTCGACCTTGGGCTCGTGCGCGGACTTGGACTTCGAGACCGCCCGCTCGATCACCGCCTTGTCCTTGCCGGCACGCCAGAACGCTAAACGCATCGAACACTCCCGCAGGGCAACGCTGCGACTCTACCTCAACCGGGGCGATTACACTCCATTAAGGTTGCCGCTGGGTTAATCGCGACATCGCGCGCCTGGCGCGCGTGCGCCCGTCACCATTTGTTAACCACGAGGCCCCTTAATCCCTCGCGCTTATTTCGTGAGAATTGTTCGGCTGTCGCCGTCGAGCTGGTTTTGGATCATGCCCCCCTCTCCCGACCGGCCGCTTCGCATCCTGCACGCCGTGCGTGCTCCGGTCGGCGGCATCTT
The DNA here is from genome assembly GCF_045571415.1 of Bradyrhizobium sp. LMG 9283. Classification (NCBI taxonomy): domain Bacteria; kingdom Pseudomonadati; phylum Pseudomonadota; class Alphaproteobacteria; order Hyphomicrobiales; family Nitrobacteraceae; genus Bradyrhizobium; species Bradyrhizobium sp. LMG 9283. The sequence goes on along the minus strand of NZ_CP120691.1, from coordinate 4,145,120 downwards.
CCGCCACATCCTCGACGTCGCCAACGGCCAGGTCGATCGCGGCCATCATGTCGGCATCCTCGCCGATAGTCTCACCGGCGGTGAGCGCGCCGACAAGGCGCTGGCCGAGCTCGCGCCGCGGCTGAAGCTCGGCGTGCACCGCATGGCGATCCGCCGCGAGCCGTCACCCGACGACCTCATGGTATGGCATCGCATGCGACGCCTGATCGCGAAGCTCAAGCCCGACGTGATGCACGGCCACGGCGCCAAGGCCGGCGCCTTCATCCGCATGCGGCGGCGCTCGGACGACACCATCCGTATCTACACCCCACATGGCGGCTCGCTGCATTATCCCCTCAACACCTTCAAGGGCGAGTTCTACGCACGGCTCGAACGCGCGCTGATGGATTCGACCGACCTGTTCCTGTTCGAGAGCGCCTTTGCCCGCGACACCTATCAGCGCATCGTCGGCACGCCCAAGGGCGTGGTGCATTGCGTCTTCAACGGTGTCACGCCCGAGGAGTTCGAGCCTGTCGTAACGGCCGACGACGCGACCGACCTCTGCTATGTCGGCGAGTTCAGGCACATCAAGGGCGCCGACTTGCTGGTCGAGGCCGTGGCACACCTGCATGAAGGCGGCAAGAAGGTCACGCTGACGCTCGGCGGCGACGGCGAGGAGACGGCTTCGCTGAAGGCGCAGGTCGAACGGCTCGGCCTCACCGGTGCGATCCGCTTCATCGGTCACGTTAAGGCGCGCTACGGCTTCTCCAAGGGGCGGCTACTGGTCGTCCCCTCGCGCGGCGATTCCATGCCCTATGTCGTGATCGAGGCCGGCGCCGCCGGAATTCCAATGATCGCGTCCCGTATCGGCGGCATTCCCGAGATCTTCGGTACCGACAGCCCGGCTCTGTTCGCGCCGAGCGATCCCGAAGCCATGGCGGAGGCGATCGCCGCGGCGCTCGATGATCCGCTAACCACCGCGCAGCGCGCGGCATCGTTGCGCGAGCGCATCTCGGCACATTTCTCGCAAGCCGCGATGGTCGAGGGCGTGCTTGCCGGCTATCGCGACGCATTTGCCAATCATTAACCATCCTTAAGCCCGCTTTAGAAAATCTTCCGATTTGTTCGATAATCGAAGCGCCAGGGGATGCTTGCCCGGGCGCGCGAGGCCGTGCCGCGGGTTTTGGAATGGACGTGGACGCCCGTGGAACCGCTCAACGCACGCTCGATGCTCGACGCCGCGACCAGCGCTGCGGCAAAGCCTGCTGACCAGCCCTTTGTGGAGCGTCGTCGCCGGCTCTCGCCTGCGGCGCTCGAAGTCGTCAACCAGAAGGTCGCCCGCGCCTATTCGCCGATCGTGATCGCCGGTTTTGTCCGCCTGGCTGATTTCGCGCTGCTGAGCCTCGTCGGCATTGCGCTGTATGTCGGCTATGTCATGCCGCTGTCCGGCGCCTTCAGCTGGATCTATCCCGCCGAGGTCGTCGCCGTCGCCATCGCCGCCGTGGTCTGCTTCCAGGCCGCCGACATCTACCAAGTGCAGCTGTTCCGCGGTCAGCTGCGGCAGATGACGCGGATGATTTCGTCCTGGTCGTTCGTCTTCCTGCTGTTCATCGGCATCTCCTTCTTCGCCAAGTACGGCAGCGAAATTTCACGGCTGTGGCTGGCCGCCTTCTACTTCCTCGGGCTGGCCGCGCTGCTCGCCGAGCGCCTGGTGCTGCGCTCGCTGGTGCGCGGCTGGGCGCGCCAGGGCCGGCTCGACCGCCGCACCATCATCGTCGGCTCCGACAGCAACGGCGAGCAGCTGGTCGAGGCACTGAAGGCGCAGGAGGATTCCGACATCCACGTGCTCGGCGTGTTCGACGACCGCAACGACAGCCGCGCGCTCGACACCTGCGCCGGGGCGCGCAAGCTCGGCAAGGTCGACGACATCGTCGAGTTTGCCCGCCGCACCCGCGTCGATCTCGTGCTGTTCGCGCTGCCGATCTCGGCGGAGACGCGCATGCTGGAGATGCTGAAGAAGCTCTGGGTGCTGCCGGTCGACATCCGTCTCTCCGCCCACACCAACAAGCTGCGCTTCCGGCCCCGCTCCTATTCCTATCTCGGCGAGGTGCCGACGCTCGACGTGTTCGAGGCGCCGATCACCGACTGGGATCTGGTGATGAAATGGCTGTTCGACCGCGTCGTCGGCAGTCTCGCGCTGCTCGCCGCCCTGCCGGTGATGGGCCTGGTGGCGCTGGCGGTGAAGCTCGACAGCCCCGGCCCGGTGCTGTTCCGCCAGAAGCGCTTTGGCTTCAACAACGAGCGCATCGACGTCTACAAGTTTCGCTCGATGTACCACCATCAGGCCGATCCGACCGCCTCGAAGGTGGTGACCAAGAACGATCCGCGCGTCACCCGCGTCGGCCGCTTCATCCGCAAGACCAGCCTCGACGAGCTGCCGCAGCTCTTCAACGTGGTGTTCTCCGGCAACCTTTCCCTGGTCGGCCCGCGCCCGCATGCGGTGCAGGGTAAGCTGCAGAGCCGTCTGTTCGACGAAGCCGTCGACGGCTATTTCGCCCGCCACCGCGTCAAGCCCGGCATCACCGGCTGGGCTCAGATCAACGGTTGGCGCGGCGAGATCGACAACGAAGAGAAGATCCAGAAGCGCGTCGAGTTCGACCTCTATTACATCGAGAACTGGTCGGTGCTGTTCGACCTCTACATTCTCCTGAAAACGCCGATCTCGCTGCTGACCAAGAACGAGAACGCGTATTGAGTTGAGTTTCTCCGTCATGCCCCGGCTTGAGCGGGGCATCCAGTACTCCGCAGCGCCAGTCGTTTCCTATAATGCGCGTCACGAAGTACTGGATCGCCCGGTCAAGCCGGGCGACGACAGCAGTGCTTGTGGTGTACCAGTTTGCGTAAGCGTATGAGCGTGTGATGGCGTATGCGGCGACAGCCGGTGGAGTGAAATTAGCCGCACCAGCTGCACCCGGCGTGCTGGCACTGCAGCGCGCGCTGGTGTGGCTGGTCGGCGCCTCCGGCGCCATCGTCTTCATCGAGCCGAGCCCCTACGAGATCGCGACGCTGCTCGCCACCATCGCCTTCTTCGCCACCGGCCTGCGCCTCAGGCTCGTGCTGATGCCGCTGGTGTTCATGCTGGTCCTCCTCAATGTCGGCTACACCATCAGCGCGATCCCGCTGTTCGAGCAGCCCGAGGTGGTGAGCTGGATCGCGACCTCCTGGTACATGACGGTGACCGTGGTGTTCTTCGCCATGGTCACCTCGGAAGACACGGCGGCCCGGCTCGACATGCTCCGCCGCGGCCTCGTGGTCGGCGCGATGGTCGCCTCGCTGCTAGCGGTCGCCGGCTACTTCCACCTAGTTCCCGGCGGCAACGATCTCCTGACGCTCTACGGACGCGCGCGCGGCACGTTCAAGGACCCCAACGTGCTCGGCGCCTTCCTGATCCTGCCGGCGCTGTTCGCGCTGCAGAGCGTGGTCTCGGACAAGCTGGCCAAGGCGTTCCGCAACGTCATCGCCTTCGGCATCATGTCGCTAGCGATCCTGCTCGCCTTCTCCCGCGCCGCCTGGGGCGGGCTGGTGCTGACCTCCGCCTTCATGCTTGCGCTGATGGTTCTGACCAGCCGCACCAATACGCAGCGCTCGCGCATCATCATCATGGCGATCGTGGCCGCGGTGCTGGGGCTGGCGCTGATCGCGCTGCTGCTGTCGTTCGATTCCACCGCCGAGATGTTCAAGCAGCGCGCGAGCTTCGACCAGAGCTACGACGAGGGCCGCTTTGGCCGGTTCGGCCGCCACATCCTGGGGGCGGAGATGGCGCTCGACCTGCCGTTCGGCATCGGCCCCCTGCAATTCCACCGCTACTTCCCCGAGGACACCCACAACTCCTACCTGAACGCCTTCATGTCCGGCGGTTGGCTTTCCGGCGTGTGCTATCCCGCACTGGTCTTCACCACCGTCATCATGGGCTTTCGCCACATCTTCATCCCTGTGCCCTGGCAGCGCGCCTATCTCGCGGTGTTTTCCGCATTCCTCGGCACGGTCGGCGAAAGTTTTGTGATCGACACTGACCATTGGCGGCACTTCTGGATGATGCTGGGCGCGATGTGGGGCATGATCGCGGCGGCACAGATCTACAAGATCAAGGCTGACGACGAAGCTTCTTCAGCTTGAGAGCGGGACGCTTTTCCGGCGGCGTGTCGAGCAGGCCCTTGAGCGCCTCCGTGGCTGCGAGGACGCCCTTGTAGCCATCATTGGCGAAGCGTAGCAGCAGGCGCAATTCCTCGTCGGAATAGCCGCCGAACACCTTCTCCATCGCCTGCTGCATCGGCACGTAGAACTGACCGATCTTGATCGCCGCGTCCGGCACGACCGCGATGAAAACCTTCCGGCGGTCGTTCTCGTCGCGCTCGCGGCGCACCAGGCCGGCCTTTTCGAGCCGGTCGACCACGCCCGTGATCGCGCCCGTCGTGAGGCCCGTGACCTCGGCGAGCCGGCCCGCGGTGACGCGGCCTTCGAGATAGAGAATGTCCATGCATTCGAGGTCGGAATTGGCAATTCCGGCAACGTTGGCAACGGTCTGGCCGTAGAGCACGCCCTGCGCGGAAGACCTGCGCATCGCCGCTTCGAGCTCCTGCAACAACGCCGCACGCGCCTTCGTCCTTGACAAGGCCGACTCCTTCTCTTACTCGATATATATCTTAGTCTCTAAGAGATTTAGTGACCGTAATTTCTCCTAGCACTACGGAAACGTCGGGAGCAAGCCATGTCCAACCGTCCCCGCAAGGCCCTGATCATCGGCGCCGGTATCGCCGGGCCCGTGGGCGCCATCCTGCTGCGCCGCGCCGGTATCGAATCCGCGATCTATGAGGCTTGGCCCTATTCGAAAGGCATCGGCGGCGGCCTCCAGATCGCCCCGAACGGCATGCATGTGATGGACGAGATCGGGGTCGCGAACGAGCTGATCAGCCGCGGCTCGGTGGCGGAGGCGCTCGACTTCTATTCGCAGGGCGGCGAGAAGCTGGGCTCGATCAACCGCGACTTGGCGCGGCGCTTCGGCCAGCCGGCCGTCAACATCTCCCGCGCCACGCTGAACGAGATCCTGATCGACAAGGCCTGGTGCGCCTGCGTCTCGCTCTATTTCGAGCAGCGCCTGGTCAAGATCGAGGATCGCGGCGACCAGCCGATCATCGCCTACTTCGCCGACGGCACCACCGCCGAAGGCGATTTCCTGATCGGCGCCGACGGCGTCCACTCGGTCGTGCGCCGCCAGGTCGTGCCTGACGGGCCGCAGCCGTTCGACACCGGCCTGATCGGCTTCGGCGGCTTCGTCCCGCACGCCGTGCTCGACGGCAGGCCCATCGGCCGGCATGTCGAAACCACCTTCGGCCAGAGCGGCTTCTTCGGCTACGGCTATTGCAGCCCGGATCCGAACGACGGCGTGATGTGGTGGAGCACCCAGCCCGCGCACGGCATGGACGCGGCGATGTTCCGCGCGCTCGACCACGCGACGCTGAAACAGCATCTGCGCGGCTTCCATCACGGCTGGCACGATCCGATCCCCGCGATCATCGAGGCCGCCGAGAACATCGTGGTCACCGACACGCTCGACGTCGCGACCCTGCCGACCTGGTCGCGCAAGCGCTCGCTCCTGATCGGCGATGCCGCGCATGCGACCAGCCCCCACGCCGGCCAAGGCGCCTCTCTCGCGCTCGAGGACGCGATGCGGCTCGCGCGCTTGATGCAGGAAGGCCAGGAGCTCGGCGCCACCTTCCAGGCCTTCGAGGCCGAGCGCCGGCCGCGCACCGAGAAGATCGTCGCGATCGCCCGCCGCAATGGCAACAACAAGCGCGAATTCAGCGCCACCGGCGCGTGGATGCGCAACCAGATGCTGAAATGGCTGTTGCCGCTGGGCGCCAAAGGCATGGATTTCATGTACGCGTATGACGCGCGGGCGACGTAGATTTCTTCTCTCCCTCTCCCCGTTCTTACGGGGAGAGGGTTGGGGTGAGGGGCAGCCTCCGCAATCACGGTGAGAGTTGGACTCGCGGAGGCTCCCCCTCACCCGCCGCGCTTCGCGCGTCGGCCTCTCCCCGCAAGCGGGGAGAGGCGAAGGAAACGCCTAGCCTTCCACCGCAAACGTCAGCCCCGCATTGTCCCGCAGCCGCTTGATCAGCTTGTGCTGCATCGCTGCGCCCGGGGTCCAGAAGCCGGCCGGAACGTCTGCCGCATCGCGCAGCAGGCAGATCGCGCATTCGGAGATCATCTTCGAGGTCGAGCCGTAGCCGGGATCGCGGTCGCCGGTCACGCCGGCGCGGACCATGCGGCCGTCGGGAGCGATCGCGACGTAGAGCAGATTGAACAGACCGTTCTCGCGCTCCTCCTTCGACGGCCCCTCGCCCGGCTTCGGCGCGTTCGGGCCGGTCTTCTCGGCATTGGCCGCCATCACGCGCTTCGCATTGGCCTCGCCCTTCTCGCCGGGACCGGTCAGGACCATCTCGTCGTAGACGAACTCCTTGCCGTACGGAAAGCCCATCAGCATGTTGGAGCGATGGACGTTGCGGGTGTTGATCAGCGCCATCATGAACGGCGCGGCCCAGGATTGCAGGTCCTCCTCGTAAGTAGCCCTGTTGCCCTTCGGTTGCTTCGGGCCGGTGAAGCCGGGCGTCAGCGCGAAGTGATCGTTGAGGATGGCGACAAGGCTGAGATCCTTGGCAACCGCATCGAAGGTCGCTTTCGCACTCGCCGCGGTGCCGCCTGACAGCGTGCCGCGCATGTCGCGCACGCGGCCCTTCACGCGGGCAGCCGGCGCGCCGAAGACGCGTTTCGCTTCCTCCTGCACGAAGAACGTGCCGAGCTCGAATGGCACGGAATCATAGCCGCAGGAGAACACGATGCGCGCGCCGCTCGCCTTGGCCGCCGCCTCGTACTTGTCGATCATCTGCCGCATCCAGACCGGCTCGCCGCAGAGATCGAAATAGTCCACACCCGCAGCGACGCAGGCCGCGAGCAGGTCTTCGCCATAGAATTGATATGGACCCACCGTCGTGATCACCGACTTGGTCTGCGCCAACATCGCCTTCAGGGACGCCGCGTCCGACGCATCCGCAACGATCAGCGGCGTGTCGGCGGGCGCGCCAATGGCCTCGCGCACCGATTTCAGCTTGTCGAGGCTGCGGCCTGCCATCGCCCATTTCAGCGTCGTGTCGTCCTTGTAATGCGCCGCCAGATATTCGGCGACGAGCTGGCCGGTGAAGCCGGTCGCGCCGTAGACGACGATGTCGAATTTCGCAGAGCTCATGATCGGCCTTTACTTCTTCGCGTAACTCACGCCCATGCCGGCACGGACGTCGCTTTGAATGCCATAGGGCGGGATCGGATAGCGCAGGCCGTTCTTGGCCAGCGCCTTCATGCCCTCAATCGCCTTGGCGAGATGCGAGGGCTTCAAGGCCATCAGCATCTCCTCGTCCGGCACGCCGCCATAGCGCCGTTCGGCATAGCATGGCAAGGACAGGCTGGGCTCGCCGGTTTTCAGCGCCCGCCCCCAGGAATCTGCGCACGCGGTTTCGCCGACCACGCTCCACTCGAATTTCTTGTAGCCGGTATATTGCAGCCCGTTGATCAGGATGATCATCTGCCCGGGCGTCGCATAGACAAGGCAGATGTCGGGCGGATCGAGCCGGCCGCTCGCCAGCGGACTGACGGCGAGCGCCTGATAGTGTCCGAACGGAACCACGTCCAGCGCCTCCTGACGCTTGCGCGCATCTTCTGCGGTACCATGCCAGACCCCGACATAGTTCTCGCCGGCGAGCCATTTGTCGTCCTGCGGCGCAAGCCCGATCACCGCGCGGCATTGGCTACCTACGAGATCGTCGGCGGTGATGCCGACGGTCCAACCGAGGCGCGCCGCCATGCTGACGATCTGGTCGGTGGTGTGAATTGCATTCGGGCGGCGGACCTTCGGGATCGCCTCCATCTCTGCGGCCGTTGCGAACAACTTCATGCCGATCACATTCGTCTTCAGCCGCAGCAAGCTATTGAGATCGGCGACGAGGCCGGCAAGATCGATCCTGTCTGCACTCTGCTGTTGCATGGCTTCCTCCGCGCCGGCGATCGCGCGCCGTTCTTGTCTTGGTGCCCTCGTTCTAGTCCTTGCCCGGTCCCGGAAGCAACTCGCCGGTCCGGCCCCTCAGACGGTAAGCCACGAGTCCGATCCACTCGCGTACGGCCACTTCGGTTCGGCCCAGCCCGTCCGCTCCTACGTTGGTGAAGGAAAAAAGATCGTCTCGTCCCCCCATCCGCCAGTCCACCGGATAGGCCTCGACGTCAAATCCGGCCTTGCGGAAGATCCCCATCGAGCGCGGCATGTGGAAGGCCGACGTCACCAGGAGCCAGCGCTCGCCCGGTTTCGGCGATACCAATCTCTTGGTGAAGATCGCATTCTCCCAGGTGTTGCGGGAATCACGTTCGAAGATCAGGCGTTCCTTCGCTATGCCGAGATTTTCCAGGATCGGCGCGGAATAGTCCGCCTCCTTCGCCTCGGTCGAAACCAGGTTCGCTGAGCCTCCGGTGAAGACGATGCGCGCGTTCGGATAGCGGCGCGCAAGCTCGGCCGGCGCAAACAGACGATCGGCGGCGTGCGCGACGACCGGCGTGCGATGCGCCGCCGACAGATCGGTGTCGACCGAGCCGCCGAGCACGATGATGCCGTCGGGCGCGCCGCGCGAGGCGTCCCACGCTGGAAAGCGCGATTCCAGCGGATAGATCAGGAGATTGCCGAGCGGCGAGAACGCCGCCAGCGCCAGCAACACCAGCGTGGTCACGGCAAGCTTGCGGCCGAGCGCGGCAAAGCGCGTGGCCATCAGCACCAGCGACAGGATACCGAGCTCGACCAGAAGGTTGATCGGCAGCAGCGCGGTGCCGAGGGTCTTAGACAGAACAAAAAACAGGGGAGCCTCGCTGAAATCATCTAACCTGTCTGTACGGGGCTTGACCGGCCGCGCCATCTTCAGAAATCTTCATGAAAGAGGATCGATCGCCGGGTCAAGCCCGCGGCCGAGGAAACCGACCGGACGCGGCACATGACCCATCATCACCTGCATTCCAGCCCCGAAACCTGTCATTGGGGCTTCTTCGAAGCCGCGCTCAAGCCCGTCCTCAGCATTGCCAGCGGCGATGAGGTGACGGTCGACACCATCAGCGGCGGACCGGACATGCTGCCCGATTGCGACACATTTCATATTCCGCCTGAGATGCACCAGGTTCATGCCACAAACGAGCGCATGCTGCCCGGCCACATCCTCACCGGCCCGATCGCAGTCGAGGGTGCCGAGCCCGGCAACGTGCTCGCGGTCGAGATCCTCGACGTCCAGCTCCGGCAGGACTGGGGCTGGAACATGATCAAGCCGCTGGCCGGCACCCTGCCTGACGATTTCCATGAGACGCGCATCCTCAACATCCCGCTCGACCGGACGCGGATGGTCGGCCGCATGCCGTGGGGTTTAGACCTGCCGCTCAAGCCGTTCTTCGGCGTGATGGGCGTGTCGCCGCCACCTAGCTGGGGCCGCATCTCATCGCTGATCCCGCGCGCGATGGGCGGCAATCTCGACAACAAGGAGCTCGGTGCGGGTGCGACGCTCTATCTGCCGGTGTTCGTTCCGGGTGCGATGTTCTCCTGCGGCGACGGCCACGGCGTGCAGGGCGACGGCGAGGTCTGCGTCACCGCGATCGAGACCGCGCTGCAAGGCCGCTTCCGCCTGACGGTGCGCAAGGACCTCAGGCTCGACTACCCCCGCGCCGAGACGCCGACGCACTACATGACCATGGCGATGGACCCCGATCTCGACCAATGCGTGGTGCGTGCGCTGCGCGACATGATCGCGCTGCTCGGCGAGACGCGAAATCTGTCGCGCGAGGATGCCTACACGTTGTGCAGCCTGGCCGCCGACCTCAGGGTGACCCAGACCGTCAACGGCGCCAAGGGCATCCATTGCATGATCGAAAAGACGATCGTGCACGGCTGAGCCGCCGCGCGCTTCCCTGACCTGCCGACATCGAGCCCCCGCCCGGTCTTCCCCGCGGCGCCCCGCGCCGTGTCCGATTCCCAAGCGATTTCAACCAGGTGGGCTGCTGCTTTGGCGCTGATTTGACTTCCACCCCCGAACCTAAATAGAGTCTTAATCGTTACTTTTATGTACCCGAGTAAGAGGCTAGCGTTCGGGCCATGGCCACCGAAAAAGCCGAGACTGACCGCATTCCCGTAACCTTGGCGCTCTCGACCATCGCCTATCTGGAGAAGCTGGTGAGACAGGGCACCCACGGCACCAGCGTTCCCGGCGTCGCACGGACATTGATCGAGGAAGGCATCCGTCTCGCCATCAAGGACGGGCTTCTGTCGATCCGCGACAATGGCAGGACGTGAGCGCGCGCTGGACGTGAGGCGGACGGATCTCGAGTGGGCGGATGGCCGACATCTGCAACCTGGGATCGTTACACATGCCTGTTCTCTCGCCCACCTGGACCGACGAACGCATTGAACTGTTGAAGCGGCACTTCGAGGCCGGCCTCTCCTGCAGTGAGATCGCCGCCGACATCGGCGTCAGCCGCAACGCCGTGATCGGCAAGTTGTCGCGGCTGAATCTGACGCGCGGCCGGACGGCCGAGGAGCGCAAGGTCCGGGACAGAAGCTTTGCGCCGGCGCGCGCGCCGAGAGCGGTCCCGCGGCTGCAATACGAGATGCTCGCCACGATCTATGGCGAGGCCGACGCGCCGGTGGTCGCAGGCCCGATCGACGAGGCCAATCGCTGCTCGCTGCTGGAGCTGGCCGAGAACCGCTGCCGATGGCCGATCTCGACGCCGGGCGAAGACGATTTCTGCTTCTGCGGCAACACGACGCCCGACGGCCAGCCCTATTGCGCCGGTCACAGCCGCCTCGCCTACCGGTCGTATGCGCGCGCTCGCGCGATACGCGGCTGATACTGCAGCATCTCCAAAAACAAAAAACCTCCGGCGGGGCATCACCGGAGGTTTCTGGAGGCTTAGCATGAAGCTAAGAGCCGCAACTTTCGTATTTGGCTGAGAGTCATATAGCTTAGTAACTCAGGTAAGTAAATAAATCTGAGGCGATCGAATCGCATGGCTCGTCTTCGCCTTCCGCAAAAGGCCACCGGATTTTCTGAACGGCCCTCTTTGCGGAAAAAGCCCCGGCGGTTTCCCGCCGGGGCTTCATCAAAGTTTGATAAACCTAAGGCTTACCAGTTGCGCTGGGCGCGCAGCAGCAGGCTGTAGGTGTCCTGGTCCTTCAGCTCGTAGGTCGCCGCCGGCTTGGCGACGCCCGTCAGGGCTCCGGTCGTGATCACGCCCGAATACTTCTGGTCGAGGTGGCTGTAGGTGAAGTCGGCCGAGAAGGTCAGGTTCTTCACTGGCGTCCAGCGGGTGATGACGCCGACCTGGCCGATGTTGAAGTCCGGGTTGCAGGTGCCGGTCAGGGTGGCGAACGCGGCGCTGCCGCAGATCAGGCCTTTCGCCGTGCCGCTGTAGTTGACCGCAGCCCACGCGCCGTACAGCGCCGTGTTCCAGTACGGATTCCAGTTGTGGGTGTAGGCACCCCGGAAGCCGTAGGTCTTGGTCAGCTCGAGCTGCCCGCCCGGGCCGAACACCGCGTCAGACACGCCGGCGAAGCCGATGCTCTGATAGGCCGCGTTCGAGCTGCCGAACATCGAGTAGCTGGTCGCGGCCAGCTCCTGGAAGTTGTAGCGGCTCGCACCTTCGGTGTAGACGCCCGAGATGTTGATCACGTCGCCGGCGCCAGTCGGGATGTTCTTGATGCCCAACGCGAGCTGGACGGCCCAGCCCCACTTGTCTTCCGGATGACCGGTGGCTTCAGTGGCGCCGTAATAGGCGACATGGTTGTCGTGCGCGGCGACCGATGCCTGGAAAAGACCCCATGCCTGATCGACGCGAACCATCGCGACGAGATCGGGCGAGCGGCTGCCGCCGAGGTCGTTCGAGCCGTAGGCACCGCCGAGCACGCCCGTGGTCGACATGCCGGCCGTGTTCCAGATGTTGGTCTGGAAGACCTGCGTCTGGTCCTGCGCCGAGAACGAAGCCGTGATGCCCTGGCCGAAATCGGCCGTGTAGGTGAACTGCGCCACGCCGTTGGTGGTGCCGCTGCCGCCGACCAGCTGGTCGAAGTTGTTGCCGGGATAGTTGATCCAGGGCGCGTCGAACTGCGACACCGCCTTACCCATGGTGAAACCGGCGAACTGGATGAAGGCGTAGTAGACGCCGAGCGCGCCGCCGGAGATGCCGCCGTCCGTGCCATTGACCGCGCCGCCGCTCGAGCCGGTGAGGCCGGTGCCGGCCGCGTTGAGGCCGATCGTGCCGCTGTACTGGGTCGCGCCGGTGGCCGAACCGGTGCCGCCATAGTTGCCGGTCGTCCAGGTGAAGACCGCGTCGAAATAGGTACGGACGACGCCGTACTCGGTCGCGGTGCGGGTGTCGATGTTGAGATCTTCACGAGCGCGCATCGAGTAGTAGTTGGTCAGGCGGTTGTTGGCCGCGAATACGCCGTTGTACTGGGCGCTGTAATTGCCGCCGGCGTTGAGCGCCACTTCGGCACGCAGATAGCCGCCCAGCTTGATGCAGGTGTCGCTGCCCGGGATGTAGTAGAAGCCGGCGCCGTACAGCGTGCAGATCTTGACGTATTCGACCGCCTTGGCCTTGACCGGAAGATCGGCCGCCTGGGCTCCACCGACGGCGATCAGACCCGCCGCAGTGCCGAGCAAAAGGCTCTTCACCACTTTCATTTAAAACCTCCAAGTTGCTCATTTTACGGAGACCGGACCGTGAGGCCCCCCATGATCCCCATCTCTCAAATCCGCTCGGCCGCTTTGCGCTTTCGGCCACACCCGCATTCGAGGCGAGGGACGTGAGCGAACCACCTGCAACGGGACGATCGAGTACCCCCCACCGTCACGCATCAATATGCCTGCCCTGTTCCGCTAATCAAAATAGTTTATTAGCTCAGCTTATTGGTTTCACTAAACCTGTGCCCGCGGCGCAACACTTCGGCCGGGGCCTATAGCCTGACTTTCTCATCTTTGTAATTTTAGTGACGAAATTACCCTGCTCTGCACTTGCGTCAGGGCAGGCTTGCGTGGACTATGGCATCCCACGATCACCGGCCTGAAAGATCAGTTCACGGGAGTGACGCTGTGTCCGCGACGAGGAAAGAGGGAGCGCGCCTGCGCTCGATCGGCAACCTGGATATCATCAGGCGCTTCACCTGGGAGATATCGTCGATCAACATGTATCTGGAGGAGGTGCGGCAGATCTGGGCGCGGACGCTCGGCATCAGCGGCCCGCAATGGCTGATCCTGATGGCCATCTCCGACCTCGACAAGGACGATGGCATCCCGGTCAACGTCGTCTCCAAGCTCCTGCACGTCGATCCGTCCTTCGTCACCACGCAATCCAAGCTGCTCGAGAAGAAAGGCCTGCTGCGCCGCCGTCCCTCGCCGACGGACGCAAGGGTGGTGCGGCTGTCCCTGACCGAGAAGACGCAGAAGCACCTGGCGAGCCTCAACGAGCAGTACAAGACCATCAAGGAATTCGTCTTCCAAGAGTTCGACGAGCACGAGCTCACCGAATTCACCACCAAGCTCGCGATGTTGAAGTCGCGCCTCGAGAAGGCCTGCGTCCGCCTCAGCCTCGATTTTTAAGGGAGATCGTAGCGCTTCAGATTCGCAGAGCCGAACTGAGCCGGGATTCGAGCCAGTCGAAGATGTATTCGTTGGCGAGGCTCGGATTGTCCGCGTGGGCCTGCGCGGCGCCGGTTTCACCGGCGGTGAACACCTTGAGCATGACCTCGGAGCTGCCAAGGCGCGACGTTTGCACGATCTGGCGGGCGCGGTCGGCCTTGAGCCAGCCGTCCTCGCCCAGCGTGATCAGCACCGGACATTCGGCGCTGGAGGCCATCAGCGGCGCGTGGGGCACCGGCACGATGCTGACGTCGCTCATCGCAAAGCGGCTGGCGAAGAAGGCCCGCTCGTGCAAGTCCCACAGTCCCCCGTCGCAAACGGCCGCCGCCAGTCGCGGCTCCTGCAACACCGCGCGCGCCACGAAGGACGAGCCCCAGCCATCGGCCACGATGGCGATGCGGCCGACATCGACATCGCTGCGCGTCTCCAGATAGTCCATCACCGCCGGAATTGCGCTTTCGAGATCCCGGCGCCGCAGCAGCACGTCGAGATAATCGTCGCGCTGATCGCCGAACAGGTCCAGCGCCAGCATCGCAAAGCCACGCTCGCGCGCATGCGGCGCCAGCTTGAACAGAAACTCTTCCTTGCGGTGTCCGGGCTCGCCGATGCAGATCACGGTCGGGTCCGGCCCTCGACCCGAGGGCACAGGCAGGAAATAGCCCTGCAACGGATGGTCATCGAGCCAGGGGATCGTCACGACTTCGCCGGGGGGCGTGCGCGCAGACAGATAGCGGCGGGCGCATTCCTGCGTCGCCAGCACCGCGACCCAGCGGCGCTCGTCGGCCGCCTCGAGCGGCATCGCCGCCGCAGCGTAGTAGTTCATCGCGCGCAACCAGTTGCGCTGCGCGCTCGCCAGGTGACCCTCCGCAAACGCGGCTTCGGCGCGCTGCCGGTTGGCCCGCGCCAGCCTCTTCCACTCGCGATGCCAGGACCGGTCGTCGCCGCGCTTCAGCTGCCGTGCGATCATCAGGCATTCCGCGATCGTGGCGCCGCCCTCCTGGGCCGCGGTGAGCAGTCGCGTGAACTCAGCGGAAATGTCCTCTCGTTCCGGGCAAAGGGTCCAGTCGTCGGAGAGGCATGCGGGAATCATCGGGAGCTACGCTCTATCGTCGCGTTACGCTCATTGACTAAACTATTTCAGTTCGCCAACCAAGCGGCCGTGCGCTCGATGAGAGGGGTTTCAGATCACCATCGCTTGAACATCGTCATGTCGCATGCGTGACATTCCGATTGATCATGGAGCAGGCGAAAATTGGCAAGAGGTGGCACGCAAAATTGCTTACCCATCTCTTGCCATGATGATCATCATACCTATATTTGCGCCCGCTCGGAGGCGGCCTCAACCAAGCCGCCAGCCGACCTCCTGCGTGATACTTTCGAAGAAGGCGCGGTCGTAAGCCTGCTCCGGCGTGGCGCGCACGCGCTCGTCGAGCTGTTTGGCGTCCTCGCCGACGAGAATGCGCCAGCGTTCCGCCTTGACGCCGTCGAGAATGATCTTCGCCGCCTGCGCCGCCGTCGTCGGCGCATCCTCCAGGAAGCTGCGGGCACGCTTGGCGAAGGCCGCCCGGATGTCCTCGTCCGACATCTTGTCGGCATCCGGCACGCCGGCCGCGGCCATGCGCTTGCGGGTCAGCGCCACCTCGTCGTCGCTAAGCCGCTCCGAGCCGTCCGCGCTCTGCACCTTGCGCGAATTGGAGACGATCGAGGTGCCGATGTGACCGGGCATCACCACCGAACATTTGACGTGCGGGGCATGCAGGCGAAGATCGTTGATCAGCGCTTCGGTAAATCCTTTCACGGCGAACTTGGCCGAGCTGTAGGCGGTGTGTGCCTGGTTCATGCCGATCGAGGCCCAGAAGCCGTTGACGCTCGCGGTGTTGATGATGTGGGCCTCGTCCGCGGCGACCAGCATCGGCAGGAAGGTGCGCACGCCGAGATAGACGCCGCCCCAGCAGATGTTGAAGGTGCGCTCCCACTGCTCGCGCGTGTTGGTGAACAGACTGCCGCCGCCGCCGATGCCGGCATTGTTGAACAAGAGATGGATCTTGTCCGTCTTCTGCTGCTCGGCGAGCTCGTCGCGAAAACGCTTCAGATGATCCTCGATCGCAACGTCGGCGACATGAGTCGTGACGCGCAGGCCCTGCGGCAGCTTCTCGACCTCACACAGCCGCTTGGTCTCGGCCATCGCCGCTTCCGAGACGTCGCACATCGCGACGTTGCAGCCCTCGGCTACGAGTTGCCGCGCGAGCTCGCGCCCCATTCCCGTGCCGCCGCCGGTGATGACCGCGATCTTTCCAGCAAAATCCTTCATGGGACTCGGTCCCTCCCCTTGTCGGTATGTTTTTTCGTCACAGCGCCGCGCAGCGCGGCGCGCGCAAAACTGTAGCAGCGCCACATCCGCGGGTAAAAGCGGCGCGCTGTCGTTCGATATCAGTTATTTCGGCGGACGAACTATTCCGCCGCTGCGACGCGCGGCCGGCTCAGCGCATGGGGCACGCCTCGTGAAAAACCATCGGGTGGCTTGCACCAAAGATCGGGGATGACTGCCCGCCACCCGTATTTGCCCGGGTTAAGGGCATTTTTTTACAATCCGAATCGTCAAATGGGTGATGGACGCTGGGTTGAGTCGGCTAGGCCCGCGTGTTGTTTGCGTGTCACAGGCTCTGGCACTCCGCTTGCATCCTCTTCGTGGTCAGAAACAACCGATGAGGTGACAGGAATGTTCGTGACCGTCGTTGCCGTGCTCTGCCGGCTTAGCGCAGCCAGCTCAGGCAGTTGCGTCGAGGAAATCGTGACCGACAGCAACATGACGCCCGAGATTTCGATGATGCAGTGCGCGGTCGGCGCACAAGCCCCCTTAGCGAAATGGATGGGCGAGCATCCGATCTATCACGCCAATTGGCGCCTCGAGCGTTACAAATGCGTGCCGGGTCGTTACGAGATAAAGGGCCACGCCTAAGGTCCTGCAAAACTACGGCTTCGAGGAAACGCCCCGGAGGCGCAGGTCTCCCTCCGCATGGGCTCGACAGCGCCAGCTTCATTAAGCTGCTGCGCTCCATGACAACGATCACACCTTCTCCCTTAGGCCACCTCACGCAAGATGATCGCACGCGCGCGTCGTCCCTCCGGCGTCGGCATCAACGGGAAGTTGTGGGGCTGGTCACGGAGCAGATGCAGCTCGACCGCCACGCCCACCGCCCTCGCCCGCTCCGTCAGATCGAGGCTATCGGGGTAGAGCAGATCGCGAGTCCCTGCGAAGATCGTCATCGGCGCGAGCGCGCGGAAGGCGCCGTTGAGCGGGCTGACGAAGGGATGGCCGACATCGAGCGCGCCGGCATAGAGCCGCCCCGCCTCGATGATGCCCGGAATGTCCTGGATTGGATCGCGCGCCGCGATCGCCACCTGCTCAGGACGGCTGACCGAGGCTTCGGCCGCCGGCGAGATCAGCACCAGCCGGCTCGGCTGCCGATGGCCGCGATCACGCAGCCACTGGCAGGCCGCGAGCGCGAGGCCTGCGCCGGCCGAATTGCCGACCACCGTGACCTTTGCTGCCCCTGCGTCTTCCAGCAGCATGCGCAACAGCTCGGCCGTCGCCGGCACGACGTCCTTGGCGGTCGCGCGCGGCGCCAGCGGATAGATCGGCACGACGCACGAGACGCGCGCCTTGCGCGTCATCTCGCCGACAAAGCGCCAGTGCCCCGGCACGATCTCGTTGATGTAGCCGCCGCCATGCAGGAACATGACGTAGTTGCAGCCCTCGTGTCCTGACGACGGCGTGGTGTAATAGACCGGCCATCCGCCCATCTTCGTCAGCGTTGCCTCGACGCCGCAGCCAAGTCCCGTCGGCTCGAACGTTGCCGGCTCCAATGCGAGCTTCTGCACGTGTGCCTGAACGGCTTCGGCCGACGCAAGCTGCTTCTTGAACGGAAGAAGGCGCAGCAGCAGGTTGAAGGCGCGGCTTTGCAGGCTTGGTGCTGGATCGCGCCGGGCCGGTGGACTGAACACGCAACCGCCCGGGCACAACTGCAAGGCCGACACGATTCTGGCAACGCTCATGGCCACATCCCCATCTGGCTCTTTCGAAATGGCGACAAAGAGGCTTGCCGACCCGCCGCCACTTGCCGGTATAATGTGAGCATTCACTCGCTTTTCCTACTCGCATTCAGATCACAAGGCCGTGGCCCGCAAACCGCCCACAAAACCCCGGAAAAATGCCTCGCAGGAGCGATCCCGCGCCACCGTCGACGCGCTGGTCGAGGCAACTGCTCGCATTCTGGTCAAGGAAGGCTTTGAGAAAGCCAGCACCAACCGTATCGCCGAAATCGCCGGCGTCAGCGTCGGCTCGCTCTACCAATACTTCCCAAGCAAGGAAGCGCTCGTCGCCGCCGTGATCGAGCGTCACAATGAGGAGATCATGGCCATCGTCCGCACAGCGCTCACAGAGGTCGCCGACCTCCCGATCGAGAAGGCCGTGCGAAAACTCGTCGCCGTCGCGATCGAAGCCCACCGCATCAACCCGAAACTGCACCGTGTCCTCGCCGAGCAGATCCCGCGCACCGGCCAGCTCGCCGAGGTCGAAGCCTTCAACCGCGAGGTCCACACGCTCGTGCGCGCCTATCTCGAAAGCCGCCGCAAGGAGATGCGCAAGATCGACCCGGGGTTAGCGACGTTCATCTGCGTCAGCGCGATCGAGGCGATCGCGCACAACACGGTGCTGAATGCGGCCGAGATGCTGTCGGAGAAGACGGTGCGGACGCTGGTGGACGAGACGACGCGGATGGTGGTGGGGTATTTGAGGTAGGTCGCGTCAATGCTCAGCAGGCGAGCTCCTAGGGAATCCGGCGCTCTCGAAGCTCCCGAATCTGCCGCCCGATCGCGATCGCCCTCTCCTGCGCCCACAATTGGTCGTATTGCGCGACTTCATGCCTGACGAGATCTTCCGACGTCGCGCCCTGCACGATCCGTTCTCTATTCTTCTGACTGCAGAAATGGGCAACGAGTCCGGCAATCTTTTGCTGCTCGTCTGAAGTTTGATTGGACAATCGCGCCAAGCTCTCGCGCCACAGACAATCCTCGCGCGCGATCTCATCACGAAGGACCTGCATCAGCCGATCAGTTTCTTGATCTTTCGGCCGGTCGCCGGCCAAGGTAGGCGAGGCGGTCACCGCGAACGTACAGAGCAGAGCGATCCGATACATTCCCCCCATCCCACCAGGCCGCCATGATGACATAATGCTCCTGTTTTGCCCGACGAGACTGAGCAAGAATTACTCGTTTTGGCGGAGTCAGGCCGGTGTGGGCGACCGATTGCGATCGGAGGCGGGTGATTGATCCAGAAGGCCTCTGGAGCAAGCTGGATGCCCTGCAGGAGGGCTGCGAGGGTGCCTCGGCCAGGAGCGAGCGTCTTTGCGAGGGCGGCCAGAAACACGTCTAAGCCAAGAATGTTGAGCACGCGGGTAAAGTTGTAGCAGAGCGCCATCAGGTTCCACTCACCGCGGACCTTATCGAAGCCGCGGACCAGGAAATGACGATAGCCGGCGCGGCATTTGAGCGTGCCAAACGGATGCTCGACGATGGCAAAACGACGGCGCATCAGCTCGCCTGCACCCTGCATCCGCGCGCGATGACGTTCAAGAACGCCTTCATGCTCCCAGCGACCGATCGTCCGGTAGGCCGCGTTCGACGAGAGACACTGGACCTTGAGCGGGCAGGTCCTGCAGATCGCTCCGCGCGCCGCATAGCGGATCTCGATGCGGCCGCTGGTGTTCTTTTGCCTGCTCTTCATCGGATGTAGCGGTTGGCCGGCAGGACAACGGTAGGTGTCGGTTGCGCCATCATAGTTGAAGTCCTTGAGGGCAAAGCGGCCTTGCTTCTCGAGCCGGGCGTTGCCCTCCGGCACCGGCACATAGGGCGTGATGCCATCGTCTTCACAGGCCTTCAGTTCGCGACTGCTGTAATAGCCCTCATCTGCCAGCGCCTGCAGGGCCCCGACCTCGAGAGCCTCTTTTGCCGCCATGGCCATCGCATGTAGCTGGCCGACATCGCTGCTGTCGTTCACCACCTCGCTGGCGACAATGAGCTTGTGCTTGTCATCGACGGCGGTCTGCACATTGTAGCCTGCGACGCCCTGGCCGCTCTTGACCAGAAGCCGGGCATCCGGATCAGTCAGGGATAGCTGCGTCGCGCCATTCTCTTCCAGCCGAGCAAGGTCGCCTTGTGCGCGCAAGCGCTTCGCCAGCAGCGCCGCGATCTTCGCACCGATGTCGCCGCCACCTCCGCCGCCGCCATCGGGGCCATCCTTGCCCGGCTTCTTGGCTTCCGCGGCATCATTGTCCTCAAGGCACTTGCCGTAAGCCTCGATCTCTTGGTCCAGCTTGATGATCTGATCGGCAAGCCGTTTGCGCGTAAAGATGCTGGCCTTGCTGGCGTCGCCATGGAAGAACGAGCCGTCAATTGCAACAACGCTGCCGCCGACAAGACCAAGCTCGCGCATCAGCAGCACGAAGCTGCGGTTGGCTGCC
Source organism: Bradyrhizobium sp. LMG 9283 (assembly GCF_045571415.1). Lineage (NCBI taxonomy): Bacteria > Pseudomonadati > Pseudomonadota > Alphaproteobacteria > Hyphomicrobiales > Nitrobacteraceae > Bradyrhizobium > Bradyrhizobium sp. LMG 9283. The sequence goes on along the minus strand of NZ_CP120691.1, from coordinate 4,124,857 downwards.
TTCAGCGCCGCCCAGTTCTCTTTGCGGAAATTGCCGATCGTCCGATAACCCGGCTTCAGATTCCTCAGCAGCCAGATCAGTTCCAGATTGCGGCCGGCCTCCCGCTCCAACCGACGCGACGACCTGATTTGGTTGATGTAGCCGTAAAGGTAGAGCTTCAGCAGATCGGCTGGATCGTATGGCGGCTGGCCGACCTCTTCAGCCTTGCGATCCGCATGGCGAAAGCCGAGCTTGGCAAGGTCGAGGACACGAACGAAGCTCTCAATCGCCCGGACGGGGTTGTCCGGTCCGACATAGTCCTCAATCCGAGCAGGAAGCAGGCTGGCCTGGTCGCGGCTCTCGCCGGTCTTGAATGTGCGATTCGTCATGAACAGAATCGTACATCAACTCACCAAAATGCCGAGTTCTTGCTCAGTCTCGACGCGTCAAATCGCTTCGGAAAAACATCATCCCATCAATGCCATCGCTACTGTGCATGGGGTTGTTTTTCGAAATTTCGATGCACTGGCCGCTGAAGCCGCCAGCACTCCAATCACGCGATCCGCCAAGGGCGGGAGCAAGCCCCACGCCGACGGTCAATCCACCCAACCGATGCTTTGGAAAAATGGTCGGAGCGAGAGGATTTGAACCTCCGACCCCTAGTCTCCCAGCCTATTTTTTGACAGTTAGGGAAACAAACCGAAACGAGGTATATCCTGTATTTTCAGTGCGTTAGCGCCCACGAGGCCCTCGGCGTTTCATGAGGTTTCGTCGCATTTAGGGCTGAGCCCTACTACCCCAGGGGCGGCGCAGGGAAAGCGAACGGGGTGAATATCTGAAGCGCCGTCACAAAGCGGGGCCGCGCTTAGGGGCTGCTCTGAAGCGTGTCGGTTCGACCAAACGCAAACGACCACTCTGCACAGGCAATTGCTCCCCACAGGGTGACAGAACTCCCAACGGCAATTAGCGTGTGCGCCTCCCATCACTCGCTCAAAGCGCGCGCAGCGCGACGTTAACCTGCCTTATAGCAAAAATGGAATAAACGATTGCCGTTGCCCTCCAGTTTCAGCTACTATGGGCGAGAGGATGGAGGGAGCATCGACAGCGATGTCCGGCGGGCTTACGAGGATGGCTCCCCCAAGCTCAAGGCGATCGCGCTTTCTCGCCTACGAATTTTGGCCACCCTTCCTCGGCGTGAGTGGCACGAAGGTTACTTCAAGAAGCTCTCTGGCAACTGTGACGGCCTTTGGGAGATCAGATTTCTGGCCGAGAACGTGCAGCAACGACCCCTCGGATTTCATATTACGGAAACTGAGTTCGTCATCCTTCTTTGGGCTCGCGAGAAGGGCGGCAAATTTGTTCCCAAGGCGGCATGCGAGATCGCGCTTAGGCGCAAAGCGGAACTCCTCCAGGACAGGAAACTAAAACATGACCTATGGCTCGCACTGGAGTGAAGCATTTCTGCAGCCGCTTTCTCAGCCTGACATCCGGAAGGAGTTCGTTGCTGACCAAGTGCGTGCCCGCATCGCCCAACTCATTCGCGTGCTGCGCGAGCAACCCGGTCGGGAATGGACGCAAGCTCAACTCGCCGAGCGCGCTGGCACGAGCCAGAATGTGATTTCTCGCTTCGAGGATCCGAACTACGGGAAGATGTCTCTGCAATCCCTGTTGGAGATCGCGGCAGCGCTCGATGTGCCGGTTTGGATCGACTTCCCTGAATGGAGCGATTGGCTCGCCGCAATTTCTGATTTTCCGAACAGCGGGACAAAGCGATCAGCTTTCGACGTAAACAAGCTGATGGAGCAAGGTGAGGCAGTGGTGGTGTCGGCTCCCCTCGGGAGCGCTGCAGCATCGGCAGCAAAAGCCGTTCGAAATATGCTGAGTAGTCAACCAGAGATCAGTTCGATCATGAATGCCGCAGTCAACGAGAACGCCACCGTGCCAAATCGCCCGTCTTACGGGCTGCTGGCCGAGAGAGCGTCAATGGCCAATGAGGTGACCCGAGGTTTGGCTGCATGAAGATACAACGCACTGAAGCTCAAGTTTGGTGGATTGCTATCGCCGACGAGCTTCGGCCTGTACGAGGTATTGATAGCCAGCTGGTAATCGGCGGACTGCAAGGTCTGTTTGGTTTTCCGGGGCCGCCAGCGCGCCTCGAAAATGGTGGCATTGAGTTCGCCGATGGCCGGATGTCTGAAGGTGCAGATCAGATACTGATCACAAAGATCGCTGCATTCGAGGATGGCATCAATATTCAGGTGCCAACTGATAGTGAGGACGCTGAAAAAGTCCTACAGCGAACCCTCGCTTTCTTCTTCAGCATAGGGGTTCGCCAGCCGACAACTCCTCCTGTGCACTTCTACCAGAGCATTGTGGTTGCGGACTTTGAAGGAAGTCTTGAGAAGTTTTTCCCATCACTCCTGCTGAAGAAAATCTCCAAGGCTCTGCCCGTTGGTCTCGCTACATCAGCGCTTTCGTTCAGTTTCAACACCGATCCCTTACAAATAGCTGACGCTCGGTGGCGCGGAATAAACCCGAGCATGTTCAAAATCGAGCGGCGAGCGTCTATTCCCTATGCGACCAATCGGTATTTTTGCCTAGCAAACATGAGTACAGCCGATCACATCGAGCTGCTAACTGAGTTCGAGCGCGTGGCTGTAAAGGTGGGCACGTAGCACTTAGGACCGCCGAGCGGCGACAGGATCGGGGCTGCTCGCTGAGAAGCCACGCCACGTGTTCCTTCGCGCTCCTCTGGAGACATCATACGGCGCGGGTCTAGATGCGCCCTCCTCGGCGCGTCCGACGCCTTAAGAATTCTTCCGGCTCAACACCCAATGTCGCAGCGAGCTTTCCGATTACTTTGAGGCTCACGTAGAACGACCCCTTCTCGATCTGGCTCAAATAGCTTCGGCTGATCTTAGCGTCATACGCGAGGTCATCCTGCGAGAACCCCTTCTCGGCTCGTATACGGCGCAAGTTGCTGGCAAACGTTTCACGCAAATCCATCCGGGCAAGGATGGCTATTGTTCAGTATATAGCACCTCGATATATTGAACAAAACGAAACCCGAGAGGAGATTTCCGTGTCGGCCAGCGCCGCAACCGAGCTTGATCAAGAACCGCGCCCCAACGCGGAGGCCCCTCGCCGCATGCTGAGCGTCGAACAGGTGTTGGAAATCCTGCCGCTAAGTCGGACGACGCTGTTCAGAATGGAGCGGGACGGAGTTTTTCCGCCCAGCCATAGTATCAGCGCCGGCAAGCGCGCTTGGTATGCGGATGAAGTATTGGCTTGGCAAAAGGCTCTGCCGCTCAACAATCGGATAAGCCGTCGCTCTGCTGCGTCGGGCCGTGTCAAGGGCAAAACCTAGCGATTTTAGACCCCTAGTCCGTCAGACTAGTGCGCCTACAAAAAATACCATCGCATAAGCGATTGATTTTATTGGAAAAATGGTCGGAGCGAGAGGATTTGAACCTCCGACCCCTAGTCTCCCAGACTAGTGCGCTAACCGGGCTGCGCCACGCTCCGAATGTCGTTCCATTAGCTAGGATCGCCGCTTTGCGCAAGGCGAGGTCACACCATTTTGGTGTATCCGCCCAAACCGCCCCCGGAACTGTCCGCAAAGCTGGCGAGAAGCGGCCCCTACCCGTCCTTCAGCGCCTGATCCAGCATCTCCTTAGCTGCGACGAGGTCGGCGAGTGCCCGCCCCAAGCGCTCCCGGTCAAGCGCGCTGGGGCCGGCGGGAGCGGCGGCGGCGCCGCCTTTGCGGAAGGTGGTGAGGATCTCCTCGTCGTCGATCTCGGTGAAGCGGAAGTCGATGCCTTCCTCCTCATCGCCCTGGAAGTCGTCGTCGTCGGTGTCGGTGATGCCCTTGATGGGCGCCTCGTCGTCGGGCTCCATCAGGCTCTGCCCGATGGCGTCCTCGATCGCTCCGAACGAGACCGCGGCCGCGCTGTCGGCGAGGCCCTGCACCGATTTGACGCCGTGCTCCTTCAGGATCCGCTGCACACCGCGGATGGTGTAGCCCTCGCCGTAGAGCAGCCGGCGGATGCCCTTGAGCAGGTCGACGTCGTCGGGGCGGTAATAGCGGCGGCCGCCGCTGCGCTTCATCGGCTTGATCTGGGAGAACCGGGTCTCCCAGAACCGCAGCACGTGCTGCGGAATGTCGAGTTCCTGCGCTACTTCGCTGATGGTTCGGAACGCATCCGGCGCCTTGTCCAAATGCCAGTCCTTTCCGAAGGCGGTTTAAGCCTCTTCTTGAGCCTTGGTGGCGTCGCCATTGGTGCGGTGCTGGGCATTGATCCGCTGCTTCAGGATCGCCGAGGGCTTGAACACCATGACGCGGCGCGGCGAGATCGGCACCTCGGTGCCGGTCTTCGGGTTGCGGCCGATACGCTGGCCCTTCTTGCGCACCATGAAGGAACCGAACGAAGACAATTTCACCGTCTCGCCCTTCTCCAGGCAGTCGGTGATCTCCTTCAGCACGAGTTCCACGAAGGCGGACGATTCCGTGCGCGACAGGCCTACCTTCTGGTAGACGGCTTCGCACAGATCAACTCGCGTTACGGTTTTACTAGTCTCGGTCATCGCCCTGCCCCACATCACGGCGAACAATTGTTGTCTGAAATTATGAGGTTACGATACGACGGTCAACTGCGCTCATCAATGCCGACGCATTCATAATCGGCGCTGATTCCGGCAAAATTTTATCTGATGTGGCTTACCAGCGCACCAGCGCGGAACCCCAGGTGAAACCGCCGCCCATGGCCTCCAGCAGAACCAGGTCGCCCTTCTTGATGCGGCCGTCCTTGCGCGCCGCCGATAGCGCCAGCGGGATCGAGGCGGCCGAGGTGTTGCCGTGACGGTCCACCGTCAGCACCACCTTCTCCGGCGCGATATGGAGCTTGTGCGCCGAGGCGTCGATGATGCGCTTGTTGGCCTGGTGCGGCACGAACCAGTCGATGCTGTCGGCATTGAGCCCGGTCGCGTTGAAGGCGTCGACGATGACGTCAGTGATCATGCCGACCGCGTGCTTGAAGACCTCGCGGCCCTCCATGCGCAGATGGCCGACGGTTTGGGTCGAGGACGGTCCGCCGTCGACGAACAGCTTGGCCTTGTGGCGGCCGTCGGAGCGCAAGTGCGTGGTGACGACGCCGCGGTCGGTCGCGGCATTGCCCGGCTGCTCCTGCGCCTCCAGCACCACGGCGCCGGCGCCGTCGCCGAACAGCACGCAGGTGCCGCGATCGTTCCAATCGAGGATGCGCGAGAAGGTCTCGGCACCAATCACCAGCGCGCGCTTGTAGGCGCCGGTGCGCAGGAAATTGTCCGCGGTGGCGAGCGCGAACACGAAGCCCGAGCACACCGCCTGGAGATCGAAGGCCGCGCCATGGTTGATACCGAGCCCGTGCTGCACCGCGACCGCCGTCGCGGGGAACGTGTTGTCCGGCGTCGAGGTCGCCAGCACGATCAGCTCGATCGATTGCGCGTCCACGCCGGCGTCAGTGAGCGCGGCCTGGGCCGCCTTGATCGCCAGGTGCGAGGTGAACTCGCCCTCGGCCGCGATGTGCCGTTCGCGAATGCCGGTGCGCTGGACGATCCACTCGTCGGAGGTGTCAATGCGCGCCGCCAATTGGGCGTTGGTCACTACCTGCTCCGGCAAGTAAGAGCCGCAGCCGAGCACGACCGAACGAATTTGAGTCACGAAACAGCCTCCTGCGCGGCCTGCACGGAACTGAGTGCACCACCCTCGCGGTTGAGCATCTGATTGATCTTGTTCAGGAGATCGTAGTGAGCCATCTCATAGCCAACATCGATCGCATAGGCAAAGCCTTCGGCGTTGGTTCCGCCATGGCTCTTGACCACCACCCCGTTCAGTCCCAGCAGCACGCCGCCATTGGACTTGTTGGGGTCCATCTTGTCGCGAAGGGCCTGGAAGGCGCTGCGCGCGAAGACATAGCCGAGCTTGGAGAGCCAGCTCCGCCGCATCTCGTTACGGAGCAATTCCGCCATCTGCCTCGCGGTTCCCTCGGCGGCCTTGAGCGCGATGTTGCCGCTGAAGCCCTCGGTCACGATCACGTCGGCCAGCCCCTTGCCGATGCCGTCGCCCTCGACGAAGCCGATATAGTCGAGCTCCGGCAGGTTCCTCGCCCGCAGGATCTCGCTGGCCTCGCGGATCTCCTCGTGCCCCTTGATCTCCTCGGCGCCGATATTGAGCAGCCCGACCGTGGGCCGAGCCTTGTTGAACAGCACGCTCGCCTTGGCCGCGCCCATCACCGCCATCGAGACCAGGTGGTGGGCATCGCCGCCGAGGGTGGCGCCGAGGTCGAGCACGACGGACTCGCCGCGCATGGTCGGCCAGATCGCGGAGATGGCCGGGCGATCGATGCCCGGCAGCGTCCGCAGATGGAAGCGCGCCATCGCCATCAGCGCGCCGGTATTGCCGGCGGAGATCGCGACGTCCGCCTCGCCTTTCTTGACCGCATCGATCGCGAGCCACATCGATGAGGTCTTGCGGCCGCGCCGCAGCGCCTGGCTCGGCTTGTCCTCCATGCTGACGGCGACGTCGGTATGCACAATCTTGGAGGCGGCTTTCAGCTTCGGGTGTCTATCGAGCTCGGGCTCGATCTTGGCGCGGTCGCCGACCAGGAGAAACTCGGTATCGCGATGCCTCTCAAGCGAGATAGCGGCGCCCGGAATGACCACGGCGGGGCCGACATCGCCTCCCATGGCGTCCAGCGCGATGCGAACCTTGCTTGGCATAAAAGTCCTGGAAACCTGGTCTGGTGCGGTCTTGGATCAGCGGGGCCGCAAAATGGGTTCGCCACGGACATGGCGACCGGCCAGGCGCCACGCCGCACCCGGACCGGGGCGCGACAATAGCGTTTTGTGCCCCCGAAACAACCTCTTGCCCCCAGCCTTTTGCATTCGGGGCGATCCGGCCACGAACCCCGTGTTTCGCAGGAAATACATTGAAATCAGAAGGATAAGCGGCTCTTTCAAACCATCAAGGCAAATGGCTCGCGTCCCCTTGCGAGGCCGTCACAAGCGGAAATGCCGCTATTGGCCCTTCTTCTTGTCCTGAAGCGCCTTCAGCGCCGCGAAGGGATGATCCTCGGGATCGGGAGCGGTGAGCTCCGCCTCGAACACGGCCCCCTCCTTGCGCGGATAGGGATCGATCGCCAGGAACAGCGCATCGGTGGCGAGGCGGCCGAGATCGATGATGCCGCCAGCGATCGGCTCGGGCGGGTCAGCGACCTCAGGCGGCTCGTCGTCCTGCCCCTCCTCGATCAGGTCGGCCAGGCGGCGCGCCTCGGCCTCGGGGGCGAACATCAGGTCCACCTCCTCCTCGATCTCGCTCTCGATCGGATCGAGCGTGACGACGCAGGTCTGGCCGATCCGACCGCGAACGAGGCCCGTCACCTGGACCCGCCCACCGCTTTTCGGCACGACATCAAAGCTGGCATGGGCGGACAGGATCTCGCGGAGGCCTGCGACCTCCGCCATGGCCTGCCGCTCAGCCGCCGAGGCCTCGAGCTCGCGATGCAGCCCGGCGTCGGGGATCTGCGCAACGATGACGGGTGCCCGCCAGGGATCGGGCTCGGATCCGGCATTCGGTCGGCTCATGGCGTGACATCCTCAGGAAGTGCTGGAGGAAACTTGAAGGCGGCGAGCAGCAGCGCGGCATCGTCGGTCCGGCCAAGATCGGCCTCACTGGCCCGGACATAGGCCGCAAGCCACTGCGCCTGGTCGAAGCCGGTCCCATTCAAGATATTCTTGCAGATCGCCGATGCCAGCGCCTCGCCGCCAGCCTCCATGGCCTGGTCATAGGCCTGGACGCGGCCGTAGAAGGCCTCGCCGAAGGCCCGCATCCGCTTCGGCACGGTCTGGTCGCCCACCCCCATCTCGCGCAGATTGTCGTCCATGTCCTCGCAGAAGCGGTCGAACAGCGCCTGGGACAGTTCGGTGGCGCCCTGAGCCGTGCGCAGGCGGCGCAGCAGCAGCCAGAGATGCAGCAGCAACAGGTCGAAACGCCCGTTAACCGTATCGGGCACGCCCAAGTCGCGGTAAAATATGGGTCCTCGCGCCTGCGTCACGATCATGCCATAGATGGCTTCAATGGTGCCCGGCGGGGTTCGCCGGGGTTTCCTGAAGTGATTGAACGGCCAAAGCATTGTGGTTTCCGCAAGCGGGCGCGCGCGTGTTGCATTCAGAGCCTCCGCCCGGTACTTCAGCGCCTCGCGCGACGCAAGGGGACGGAATCAGTTCCACTATGACAACAACCAACCAGACGAGCCTGCGCGCGGACAAGCGGCGCGGCCTTCACGCATGCTGGCGCGGCTTGCGCATGCTCGCGGCTACGGCCGTGGTCGGCGTAGCGCTTGCGGGCTGCACCGGCGAGCAGTTCCAGAAGGGGTACATCCTGCCGCCCGGCGCGCTCGAGCAGATTCCGATCGGTGCGAGCCAGGACCAGGTGCTGATCGTAATGGGCACGCCCTCCACCGTCGCGACCCTCGACGGTGAAGTGTTCTATTACATCTCGCAGCGCTCGGAGCGCCCGGTCGCCTTCATGAACCAGAAGGTGGTCGATCAGCGCGTGATCGCGATCTATTTCGACAAGAACCGGCGCGTGCGCCGGCTTGCGAATTACGGCCTCCAGGACGGCAAGATCTTCGACTTCATCAGCCGCACCACGCCGACCTCGGGTCAGGAGATGAGTTACCTCGCGCCGCTGTTCAAGCTGCTCAGCTTCAACTGAGGCTTCGCGGTATTTTCGAGCGAAGTGGATATCGGTTCGCGTCATAGGGCGCGCGCCAATTCCGCCGCAAGGTAAATCGCTTGAGCCTGCGGCTTCGTGCCGCCCTCCGCGCGGCACTTGCCGCCGCGCACGACTTGCGGCCGCACGAGCGGTTCCGTACCGTCCCAGCAAAGCAAGAAGCAGGGAGCGGATTCGTGCCCAAGAAAATTCAGAACACATTTCAGAACACCTTGTTGTCCCGCCGTCGCGTGCTCGCCGGCGCTGCCGGCCTTTCGGCCGCAACGATCCTGCCGCGATCGAGCCTTGCCGACTGGAAGCCCACCGAAAATGTCCGCCTCATCGTGCCGGCTGCGGCCGGCGGCTCGACCGACGTGATGGGCCGGCTCCTCGCCGCACATCTGCAAACCGCCTGGGGCCAGTCGGCGGTCGTGGAAAACCGCTCCGGCGGCGGCGGCACGATCGGCACGGCCGAGGCCGTGCGCGCCAAGCCGGATGGTCACACCATCCTGATCGGCAACCCGGGGCCGAACGCGATCGCCTACAGCATCTTCAAGAACCTGACCTACAAGCCGGACCAGCTGCAGCCGGTCTCGAACATGATCCGGATCCCGAACATCGTCTCGGCGCATCCGAAGACCGGCATCAAGTCGATCCCCGAGTTGATCGCTTACCTGAAGGCCAACCCGGACAAGCTCAGCTACGCCTCCTCGGGCGTCGGCCAGAGCCCTCACCTCACCGGCGCCTGGTTCCTGCAGCTCACCGGTCTCAAGATGACGCACATCCCGTTCCGGGGCGCCGGACCCGCGCTGCAAGCGGCCCTCGCCGGCGACATCCAGATCCTGTTCGACAATCTCTATCCGAGCCTGCCTCAGGTGCAGAACGGCACGCTCAACGGCCTCTGCGTGACCACGACCGAGCGCAGCGACCTCGCGCCGAACCTGCCGACCATGCGCGAGAGCGCGCCGGAATTGGCGAACTTCGACGTCTCGTCCTGGTTCTCCGTGTTCCTGCCGAAGGGTGTCTCGCCCGAGGTGCTCAACGCGCTCAATCTCCAAGTCAAGGCGATGCTGGAGCGCGACGACATCAAGAAGCAGATCGCCGCCATGGGCGCCCGCGCCGACTACGGCACGCCGCAGCAGTTCGCCGCCTTCGTGGACGCCGAAACGAAGAAGTTTGCCGGCATCATCCAGAAGGAAGGCCTGCAGATGGATGTGCAGTAGTTCTCTCCCTGTCATTGCGAGCGTAGCGAAGCAATCCAGAATCTCTCCGCGGAAAGACCCTGGATTGCTTCGTCGCAAGAGCTCCTCGCAATGACGTGGCGAGAGCGTCCAACTCATCAAACAAAAACCCCGCGGCTCGCGCCGTGGGGTTTTTTCTTCTCGTCATCGCCGCTCAGTGCGCCAGGATCGCCAGCAGCAGCAAGGCAACAATGTTGGTGATCTTGATCATCGGGTTCACCGCGGGTCCCGCCGTGTCCTTGTAGGGATCGCCGACGGTGTCGCCGGTCACCGCCGACTTGTGAGCATCAGAGCCCTTGCCGCCGAAATGACCGTCCTCGATGTACTTCTTGGCGTTGTCCCAGGCGCCGCCGCCCGAGGTCATGGAGATCGCGACGAACAGGCCCGTCACGATCACGCCGAGCAGCATAGCACCGACGGCGGAGAACGCGGCCGACTTGCCGGCCGCGCCACCGCCCGCGAGCGCGTAGATCAGGAAGTAGACGACGATCGGCGACAGCACCGGAAGCAGCGAGGGGATGATCATCTCCTTGATCGCCGCCTTGGTGAGCAGGTCGACCGCCTTGCCGTAGTCTGGCTTGTCGGTGCCCTGCATGATGCCCGGCTTTTCGCGGAACTGACGCCGCACCTCCTCGACGATCGCGCCGGCGGCGCGGCCGACCGCGGTCATGCCCAGCGCGCCGAACAGATACGGCAACAGGCCGCCGAACAAGAGGCCTACCACCACGTAGGGATTGTTGAGCGAGAAGTCCGGATTGACGCCGGCGAAGTAAGGATGCTGCCCGGACCCCGCAACGAAGAACTTGAGGTCCTGATTGTAGGCCGCGAACAGCACGAGGGCGCCGAGACCGGCGGAGCCGATCGCGTAACCTTTGGTCACTGCCTTGGTGGTGTTGCCGACCGCGTCGAGCGCATCGGTCGACTTGCGCACCTCCTTCGGCAGGCCCGCCATCTCGGCGATGCCGCCGGCATTGTCGGTGACGGGACCGAAGGCGTCGAGCGCGACGATCATGCCGGCCAGCGCCAGCATGGTGGCAGTCGCGATCGCGATGCCGAACAGGCCGGCGAGGCTGTAGGTGACCAGGATGCCGGCGATGATCACAATCGCGGGCAACGCGGTCGCTTCCATCGAGACGGCGAGGCCCTGGATCACGTTGGTGCCGTGGCCGGTGACCGAGGCCTGCGCGATCGACTTCACCGGACGATAGTCGGTTCCGGTGTAGTATTCGGTGATCCAGATGATCAGCGCGGTGACGACGAGGCCGACCACGCCGCATTCGAACAGCGCCATGCCGGTGTAGTCGACGCCATCGAGCTTGCCGAAGCCGATCAGGTAGTAGATCACCAGCGCGATGCCGATCAGGGAGAGGATGCCGGTCGCGATCAGGCCCTTGTAGAGCGCGCCCATGATCGACTGGCTCGGCCCGAGCTTGACGAAGAAGGTGCCGATGATCGAGGTAATGATGCAGATGCCGCCGATCGCGAGCGGCAGCGTCATCATATTGGCGAGGATCGGCGTCTTGGCGAAGAAGATCGCCGCCAAGACCATAGTGGCGACCGCGGTCACCGCATAGGTCTCGAACAGGTCGGCGGCCATGCCGGCGCAGTCGCCCACGTTGTCACCGACGTTGTCGGCGATGGTCGCGGGGTTGCGCGGATCGTCCTCGGGAATGCCGGCCTCGACCTTGCCGACGAGGTCGCCGCCGACGTCAGCACCCTTGGTGAAGATGCCGCCGCCAAGACGGGCGAAGATCGAGATCAGCGAGGCACCGAAGCCGAGCGCCACCATGGCGTCGACGACGGTGCGGCTGTCAGGCGCGAGCTTCAGCGAGTGGACCAGGAAGCCGAAATAGAGGGTCACGCCCAACAGCGCGAGACCGGCAACCAGAAGTCCGGTGATGGCGCCCGCCTTGAAGGCGAGCTCGAGGCCGCCGGCGAGCGACGTCGTTGCGGCCTGGGCGGTGCGCACATTGGCGCGGACCGAGACGTTCATGCCGATGAAGCCGGCCGCTCCCGACAGGACGGCGCCGATGGCAAAACCGATCGCGACATAGACCCCGAGGAAATAGGCAAGCAGCACGAAGATGACGATGCCGACGAGACCGATCGTGGTGTACTGGCGCCGCAGATACGCCTGTGCGCCTTCACGCACTGCGCCCGCGATCTCCTGCATGCGCGGCGACCCCGCATCCGCGCCCAACACCGAAGACGTCGCCCAAATCGCGTAGACGACGGAAAGCACTCCGCAGAGCACTATCAACCATAATGCTGTCATGTGATTTTTGCCTCAGATCCTTGATGTACCCCCGGCGCCTTTTGTTGTCCGTCGTGCGGTGCGGCGCCTTGATTTTGAACAAAGCCGCCCCCTTGCCCTAAAGGGGCGGCTCCAGTCGGTTGCGAGCTTGCCAAAATCAAATTGAGGGTGCAACGCCGGATAAGGCCGAAAACGCCGATCTCGGCAGGTATTTAGGACCAAGTGCTGCGAACTAAGATGCCGGTTTGGAGCAATTCCTAGAAGTGGCTGTAGGACAGCCGTGTCAAGAGCAGTTCCTGGCCCTGCCCGTCCAGGAAGCGCGGCCGCTCGTGCCCCTCCACGATCGTACCGATCGCGGTCACGGCAACGCCCATGACCTGCCCCGCGGCAATCAGCGCGTCGCTTTGCGAGGGCGGAACGGTGCACAGCACCTCGTAGTCATCGCCCCCCGCAAGCAGCGTCTCGACGCGAACGACGTTGCCGGCGAGCAGGCCGGCCGCCGCGGCCGAGAGTGGCACGCTTGTCACGTCGACCGAAGCCGAGACCCCGGACGCTGCACAGAGTTTGGTCAGGTCACCAGCGAGGCCGTCGGAAACGTCCATTGCGGCCGTCGCATGATCGCGCACCGCTCGCGCCAGCACGTTGCGCGGCTCCGGCAACCGATAGCGTGCGATGAGAAAATCCCGTGTAGCGGAATCGAATGTCAGCGCGCCAGCCGCGGCACCACCTCTGAGCACGTCGAGGCCGAGCGCGGCGTCGCCGATCGTCCCTGTCACCAGGATGCGGTCGCCCGGCCTTGCGCCGGTACGGCCGATCATCCGCCCCCGAGGCACACGGCCGAAGGCCGTGATCGAGATCATCTGTGGGCCCGGCGTCGACACCGTGTCGCCGCCGAGCAGAGGACAAGCGAAATTCTTTGCGTCCTCGCTCAACGCGTCCGCAAAGGGACGGAGCCAGGCATCCTCCTTGCTGCGCAATGCCAGCGTCAGCACGAAGCCTGCTGGCAACGCGCCCTTGGCGGCGAGATCGGACAGGTTCACCCGCAGCGCCTTGCGCGCGATGGTGTCAGGCGGATCGCTGGCAAGATAATGCACGCCCTCAACGACGGCGTCGGTGGTGACGACGATGTCCTCGCCGGACGAGGACAGCACCGCAGCGTCATCGACCAGCCCGAACGCGCCGGGATCGGTCGCCAGCGGCTTGAAATAGCGCGCGATGAGGGAGTCTTCGCCGGAGGGATTTTGCGTGCTTGCCATCGGCGTCAGCCTCAAACTCCGCTGTCATCGTCCGGCTTGACCGGGCGATCCAGTATTCCAGAGACGGTCGTGAAAAATCGATAGGCCGCGGCGTACTGGATCACCCGCCTTCGCGGGTGATGACAACGGAGTATGGGGCAGCCACATCGCATCAATTCACCGCCTTCGCGGAAAACTACCCCCGCCCGAACTCGTCCCCGCGAAACTGCCGGCCGATCTGGTCGAGCACCGCATTCACCATGCCGGTCTCCTCGCGGTCGACGAAGGCATTGGCGACGTCGACATATTCGGAGACCACCACCCGGCCCGGCACGTCCTTGCGGTGCTGGAGCTCATAGGCCCCGGCCCGCAGCACCGCGCGCAGGATGGCTTCGATCCGCTTCAAGGGCCAGCCCTTCGACAACGCCTCGTCGATCAGGGGATCGAGCTTCTTCTGGTCGCGCACGACGCCGGAGACGACGTCGCGGAAGAACGCGGCTTCAGCCGGCAGGTACGTGTCGCCCTCAACCTCGTTGCCGAGCCAATGGCTCTCGAACTCGGCGAAGATATCGTTGATGCCGGCGCCGGCGATGTCCATCTGGTACAACGCCTGCACGGCGGCGAGCCGCGCCGCGCCGCGCCGGTTTGCTTTCTTCTCTGGATTGCCAGCTGGTTTCTTGCTGTTGTCGGCCATGGCTTCAGGCCCGTGCCAGGCGGCGTTTGATGTGCAGCATCGCCAGCGCCGCGCGCGCGGCATCGCCGCCCTTGTTCAGTTCGCTGGCGCGCGCCCGCGCCCAGGCCTGCGCTTCGGTGTTGACGGTGAGAATGCCGTTGCCGAGCGGCAGCTTTCGCGCCACGGCGAGGTCCATCAGCGCGCGCGAGGATTCCTGCGACACGATCTCGAAATGAATGGTGTCGCCGCGGATCACGCAGCCAAGCGCGATTACCGCATCATAGGGCTTGCCGTTCGCCGCCGCGGCATCGACCGCGATGGCGACCGCCGCCGGAATCTCCAGCGCACCGGGAACCGTGATGACGTCATGCGTCAGGCCGGCCGCCTTCAGCTCGGCCACCGCGCCTTCGAGCAGCGCGTCCTGGAGATCGTCATAGAACCGTGCCTCGACTACAAGCGCGCGCGCGCCGGAAATGTCGGTCTGGTCCTTCAGGGGTGCGCGCCGCGCGTCTGCCATCGTTCAATCCGTTTCGAAAGGGGTTGGCGCGTTATGTAGTCGCCGTAGGCAGGTAAGCCAAGTTCAAAGAAACTGTCATTCCGGGGCGATCCGAAGCATCGAACACGGAATGACGGCTGTGCCGGTCACTTCATCTCCGTCAGCCGCGCCGCGTAGCGGGCCATCAGGTCGACCTCGATATTGACCTCGTCGTCCGCCTTCCAGGTGCCGATGGTCGTGACCGTCAGCGTGTGTGGGATGATCAGCACCGAAAAGGTCACGTCCGCAACCGTATTGATCGTGAGCGACACGCCGTCGAGCGTGATCGAGCCCTTGGTGGCAATGAACCGCGCCAGCTCCCGCGTCGTCGAGAGCACGAAGCGCGCCATATCAGGCAGGTCTTCGCGGCTGACAATGGTGGCGATCCCGTCTGCATGGCCGGCGACGATGTGGCCGCCGAGCTCGTCACCGATCTTCAGCGCGCGCTCGAGATTGAGCTTCGTCCCCACCTTCCAGTGCTTGGCCGTCGTCAGCGCCAGCGTCTCGGCTGCCGTGTCGACGTCGAACCACGTCCTGCCATCCGCAACGCCCGAGGCAACCACGGTCAGGCAGACGCCGTTGCAGGCGATCGAGGCGCCGTCGGCAATGGTGCTCTGATCGTAGCGGCAGGCGATGCGCAGGCGGTGCAGCTGCCCCTGCGCCGTCGGCGTGAAGCTGACGATCTCGCCGATATCGGTGACAATGCCGGTGAACATTACGGGCGCTCGTAGATGGTGAGAGTATCCTTGCCGAAGGTCTCGCTAGCATGAACCTTGTAGGCCTGCGACTGCGTGATTTTCGACAGGGGCAATGCATCGAGCGCATCGACGCCGCCTTCGCCGACCGCTTCCGCGCCGCGGAACAACCAGATCTCGTCGACGAGATCGGCCGCCACGAACGAAGCCGCAACACGGCTGCCCCCCTCGACCATCAGCCGCGTGATGCCCTTCTCGGCCAGCGCATCGAGCACGGCCGGTAGATCGAGCCCTGATGCACCTCGCGGAGGCACGCGCAACATTTGCGCGCCGGCCGCGCCAAGCCGCGTGGCAGCTGAGGCTTCGGCGAGCTCAGAACCAACCACCCAGAGCGGCGTCTCGCGCGCGGAGCGCACGAGCCGGCTCGATGCGGGAATGCGCAGGCTCTGGTCGAGCACGATACGCACCGGCGAGCGCGCCGCCATGCCCGGCAGGCGGCAGGTGAGAAGCGGATCGTCCGCCAGCACCGTGCCGATTCCGACCAGAAGGGCATCGCTCTGCGCGCGCAAAAGGTGCACGCGATCGCGCACGGCCTCGCCCGTGATCGCGACCGGCTTGCTGCCGGCCGCGCCGATCTTGCCGTCAGGCGATACCGCGAGCTTCAGGATCACATGCGGGCGCTTGTCCCGGATGCGGCGGAAATGGCCGGCATGATCGAACGCGGCCTCCGCCGCGCACAGCCCGACATCCACCGTGATGCCGGCTGCGCGCAGGCGCGCATGGCCCTGGCCCGCGACTTGGGGATTGGGATCCTCGATCGCCGCCACCACCCGCTTGATGCCGGCCGCGATCACCGCGTCGGCGCAAGGCGGCGACTTGCCGAAATGCGAGCACGGCTCCAGCGTGACATAGAGTGTGGCGCCCCGCGCCGCCTCGCCCGCGCGCCGTAGCGCCTCAGGCTCGCCGTGCGGCCGTCCTCCGGGCTGCGTCCAGCCGCGGCCGACGATGACGCCGTCCTTGACGATCACGGCGCCCACGGCCGGATTGGGCCAGGTGCGCCCTTGCCCGCGCTTACCCAGTGCCAGCGCAAGCTCCATGA
Organism: Bradyrhizobium sp. LMG 9283; assembly: GCF_045571415.1. NCBI lineage: Bacteria > Pseudomonadati > Pseudomonadota > Alphaproteobacteria > Hyphomicrobiales > Nitrobacteraceae > Bradyrhizobium > Bradyrhizobium sp. LMG 9283. The sequence continues at coordinate 4,108,397 of NZ_CP120691.1, read as the reverse complement.
AACGGCGGTCGGCCTCCTTGGCCTCGCGGGCCTGCCGCGCGAACTGATCCTCCAGGATGCGGAAGATCATTTGCGGATCGCGGCGAGCCGCGCTTCCTCCTCACCGGAGAGCTCGCCGAGCACGTCGGCGAAATCCTTGGCCTCGCGGAAATTGCGGTAGACCGAGGCAAAGCGCACATAGGCGACGTCGTCGAGCGTGCGCAGATGCTCCATCACGGTCTCGCCGATCACCTCCGAGGAGATCTCGGCCTCGCCCCCGGTCTCGAGCTCGCGCACGATGGTGGAGACCATCTTCTCCACCCTTTCAGGCTCGACCTGCCGCTTGCGCAGCGAAATCTGCACCGAGCGCATCAGCTTGTCGCGGTCGAACGGCACGCGGCGGCCGTTGCGCTTGATGACCGTGAGCTCGCGCAGCTGCACGCGCTCGAAGGTGGTGAAGCGGAAATTGCAGGCGACGCACACGCGCCGCCTGCGGATCACGGACGAGTCCTCGGTCGGACGCGAGTCCTTTACCTGCGTATCGAGACTGTTGCAGTTCGGGCAGCGCATCCGTGTACCTTGACCTTACTGGTAGATCGGGAACCGGTCGGTGAGCGCCTTGACCCGTTCCTTGATCGCAGCTTCGACCAGCGGCGCCTTGCCGTCGTCGGACTGCGCGATCGCGTTCAGGACCTCGGCGATCATGCCAGCGACCTGCTGGAATTCGGCGACACCGAAACCGCGAGTGGTCGCGGCCGGAGTGCCGAGACGCAGGCCCGAGGTGACGAAGGGCTTTTCGGGGTCGAACGGAATGCCGTTCTTGTTGCAGGTGATGGCGGCGCGGACCAGGGCCTTCTCCGAGACGTTGCCCTTCAGGCCCTTCGGCCTGAGGTCAACGAGCATCAGATGGTTGTCGGTACCACCCGAGACAATATCGAAGCCGTGGCCCTTCATCGCCTCCGCCAGCGCCTTGGCGTTCTCGACGACGTTCTTCGCATAAACCTTGAAGTCCGGACGCAGCGCCTCGCCGAAGGCGACCGCCTTCGCCGCAATCACGTGCATCAGAGGACCGCCTTGCAGGCCGGGGAAGATCGCCCCGTTGAGCTTCTTGGTCAGCGTCTCGTCATTCCACAGCATCAGGCCGCCACGCGGACCGCGCAGCGACTTGTGCGTCGTGGTGGTGGTGACGTGCGCATACGGCACCGGCGAAGCATGCACGCCGCCGGCGACGAGACCGGCGAAATGCGCCATGTCGACCAAGAGGTACGCGCCGACGCTGTCCGCTATTTCGCGGAAACGCTTGAAATCCCAGGCGCGCGAATAGGCGGAGCCGCCGGCGACGATCAGCTTCGGCTTGACCTCTTCAGCCTGCTTCTGGACCGCATCCATGTCGATGATCTGGTCCTCGCGGCGTACGGTGTAGTGCGCGGCCTTGAACCATTTGCCGCTCATGTTGACGGGCGAGCCGTGGGTGAGATGGCCGCCGGCGGCGAGATCGAGACCCATGAAGGTGTCGCCGGGCTGCAGCAGCGCCAGGAACACCGCCTGGTTCATCTGGCTGCCGGAGTTCGGCTGCACGTTGGCGAAATTGGCGCCGAACAACTTCTTGGCGCGATCGATCGCAAGGTTCTCGGCGACGTCGACCCACTCACAACCGCCGTAATAGCGCGCGCCCGGATAGCCTTCCGCATATTTGTTGGTCATCACCGAACCCTGCGCTTCCAGCACGGCCCGGCTGACGATGTTCTCGGAGGCGATCAGCTCGACCTCATGGCGCTGCCGGCCGAGCTCGCCCTTGATGGCGGCGGCGATTTCCGGATCGGCCTGCTCGAGCGAGGCGGTAAAAAACGAATCGGGCGCGGAGGCGGTTTTGGGTGCGGTCATCTTGCGAATATCTCCACCGCCGCAGCCTTTTGGCGGGCTACGGGCGGGTCTGGTGTGGCGGTCGGAAGCATGCGCGATCTACCACATCGCCCGCCCCCGGCCAAGCATTTGCGGGTCGGGCCTGATATTTATGCAAGATATGGGGGATTGGAGGTTTTCAGCCCGGAAGCGGTTCTATGGCACCACCCCTGAACTAGCGCAGCTTTGGCCTCTTCTCTCTACCCGGCGGAGCCAGTGTCGTTTCATAGCCCGGTATACCCCGCCTTCACCGGATCCACGCTGCCGTCGAGCTGGCGCAAGTAAGTCAGGCCGCACACTGTCAACCGATGGGTGTCCGTCTCGCCGGCTTCCATCAGGATGTTCAGGTAATTCGTCACCTTTTCCCGCGCCTCCTCACTCGCCGCCGCGGTGCGGTTGGCAAGCAGATCATAGGTCTGCATGATGCGGTCGATGGCGGTTTCCATGGCACCCTCTGGTTCGTCGCTATTTTGGGAGTCTTGATCAGGCAACCGCTCTGGCCTCGGTCTGCTGGAACTTGGCGATTGCCTTGTTCGCCAGCCTGATCTTGTTGAATTCGCCTTGCTGGAGCAGCTTGATGATGAGGCCGAGCAGGCGCTCGTTGGTAACGAGAGAGACGGGGATCGCGCCGGAATGGCGAAGAAAGTTCGCGGCGATGGCGTAGGCTTCGCTTACGAGTTCCACGTTCATCGCCTGAAGCCCGCGCTCGACCAGCATCGACGTTTCTCCGATCCGAAGGAGATAAGCGCCGGGCCCGGAACTGGTTCCTCGCGCCCGAGACATTTTTTCGCAGGTGCAAAATATGGAACGCACCGGTCCGGGAGTAGTCCGGGCCGGCGCGCTTGGGGAAGTCAGGCACGTTCGGGAGACTTGCCGGTCTTGTTGTCGGGCCGGCTTGGCCTTGTCCCTTGGAAAGATCAGAGGCGATACAGGATCTGGTCGGTCCAGAACCGCTCGAGGCGGTGCAGCGATTTGTTGAGGGTCGAGAACTCCTCGCCGGAGATGCCACCGACCTGCTCCACCGTCTTGACGTGCTTCTGGTAGAGCGCCTCGACGATGCGGCGGACTTCCTGGCCCTGCGGGGTCAGGCGGATGCGCACCGAGCGGCGATCGACGCGCGAGCGCTGATGATCGAGGAAGCCGAGCTCGACGAGCTTCTTTAGATTGTAGGAGACGTTGGAGCCGAGATAGTAACCGCGCGTGCGCAGCTCGCCCGCGGTCAGCTCCTTGTCGCCGATGTTGTACAGCAAGAGCGCCTGGACCGAGTTGATGTCCGCACGGCCGCGGCGATCGAATTCATCCTTGATGACGTCGAGGAGCCGGCGATGCAGCCGCTCCACCAGAGTCAAAGCTTCCAGATAGAGCGACTGCACCGAACCCTGCTGGCCGGAGACGCGCTCTGCGGTATCTGCCGCAGTTGCGACGGCTTTCATCATGACACTTCCCCTGTTGTCGTTTTTATCGACACTTATTCGACGAAACTTGTGTCCCGTCTGATAGGTGCAACTTAAGGGGCGCGTTTGAAGATCGGCTTAAATAAGAGAATAAAGAGATCATGAATTTAAGACAGTGAATTGCGGATTAAGCCTGTGCCACAAGCACTTTTCGAAAGCCTCTGTTGACCTTCGCAAGGTCCTGTTCACCCTCCGTCCGCCGCTGTTGTCGCATTCCAGCACAGCCCCGCCCCGTTTCGAAACGAGCGCGTAACAGCTGTGGCGGAACCGGCTGGTCAATGAAAACTTACCGCAAATTTTAGGCAACCAACGGTCAACCAAGCGCAACATTCTCGTGTCCCGGACAAGATGCAACGCGCAGCGATGCATCGCAGAGCCGGGATCCAGAAAGCCGCAAGCGAGATGTTCGAGAGATGGGCCCCGGCTCTGCAGCGCACCGCTGAAGTAGCGCTGCGCTGGCGTCCGGGGGCACGAGAGCATCGCGCGTCGAGAAATGCTGCTACGGCGGCCGTTCGCGCGCGGCCATCCAGGCGAGCGCAAGATAGGCGGCAAGCATGAAGACCTCGACGCCGACCACGACCAGGCTACCGCCGTAGATTCCCGGGAACATCAACTCGATCACGGCCATCGACACCACGGTCGTCAGCCACACCACCGCGCCCCAGGGCGTCGCGAGCCACAGGCCGACGGCGGCGACGAGCTCGATCACGGCGAAGTAGACGGTCGCGGCCTGCCAGGCCATCGACTGGTTCTCGAAGGCCTCGTCCTCGCCGCCGACAAAGCCCGTGACCTGCGCCCAGTGATAGAGGCCCTTGAGGATCGAAAGCAGCGCCATCACCCGGAGGAACAGCACCAGCCGGCGCGTCCACACATTGTCGTCGGACTCTGAGCGCTCCGACGAGATCGCCGCCACCGACAGTGCACTGTCTCTGGCATTGTCTCGGGCGGCGTCCCTGGCATTGGTGTTGTCGCGGGTCGCATCGCGGGTGGATATCTCGGACATGGCCCCTTCTGGCTGCTTCGTCCCGCAAAATCAATCGGCTGCCATCCCTTGCGGCAGGTCAAGCCGCGGTGGCGGGAACCATGCGAGCTGGTATAAGAATAATTCCAGCCGGAGGAAGAGTGATGGCGATCAAATACGGACGTCCGATCGAATTGCGTGAGGTTTCGCGCAAGGATGGCGGAGCGGCCTCCCCTGCCCTCGATCTGCCCGTCCGACCGCGCCGCAACCGCAAGGCCGAGTGGGCCCGGCGGATGGTGCGCGAGAACGTCCTCACCACCGACGATCTGATCTGGCCGCTGTTCCTGATCGACGGCCACAACAAGCGCGAGCAGGTCGCTTCGATGCCGGGCGTCGACCGGCTCAGCGTCGATCAGGCGGTGCGCGAGGCCGAGCGCGCAATGAAGCTGACGATCCCCTGCATTGCGCTGTTTCCCTACACCGATCCCTCCTTGCGCGACGAAGAGGGCTCGGAAGCCACCAATCCGAACAACCTGGTCTGTCAGGCCGTGCGCGCGATCAAGAAGGAGTTTCCGGAGATCGGCGTCCTCTGCGATGTCGCGCTCGATCCCTTCACCAGCCACGGCCATGACGGCCTGATCTCCGACGGCAAGATCTTGAACGACGAGACGGTGGCAGTGCTCGTGCGCCAGGCGCTGGTGCAGGCCGAAGCCGGCTGCGACATCATCGCGCCCTCCGACATGATGGACGGCCGCGTCGCAGCGATCCGCGAGGGGCTGGATCGCTCAGGTCTGCTCGACGTCCAGATCATGGCCTATGCGGCCAAATACGCCTCCGCCTTCTACGGACCGTTCCGCGACGCCATCGGCTCGGCCAAGACGCTGACAGGCGACAAGCGCACCTATCAGATGGACAGCGCCAACACCGATGAAGCACTGCGCGAGGTCGAGCTCGACATCGCCGAGGGTGCCGACATGGTGATGGTGAAGCCCGGCATGCCCTATCTCGACGTGGTCCGCCGCGTGAAGGACACGTTTGCGATGCCGACCTTCGCCTACCAGGTCTCCGGCGAATACGCGATGATCGCCGCCGCCGCCAACAACGGCTGGCTCGACGGCGAACGCGCCATGATGGAAAGCCTGCTCGCCTTCAAGCGCGCCGGCGCCGACGGCGTGCTGAGCTATTTTGCGCCAAAGGCGGCGGAGAAGCTGCGCGCGCAGGGATGAGGTGCTTCGTCCACTCTATCCGTCCTCCCGTGCCTCGGACGCAATGCAGCACGGCGCACTTGCGACGTGATGCGTTGCAGAGCCGGGGCTCCATCTCACTGCGATCTTGCTTGTTGCCTCTGGGTCCCGGCTCTGCGCGCCGCTTCGCGGCGCCTGTCCGGGACACGAGGGCGGGTTGCGCACGTTTGTTGTAGGATGGGTAGAGCGCAGCGAAACCCATCGATGAAAGGGCGACGATGATGGATACCGCTGCGCTCCGCCCACGGCATCGCGCCGGTCCCCGCCCCCGAATCGCCGGAATATTTCCGCTCCATCGCGCCCGCGCGCCCTTGGCACGGGGATGGCCTGCTCCCATGTCCTGCCTCGAGGGTTTTCCTCTGTTTCCCCTTGGGAGGACGGACGATGTCGTATGACTCGGGCAGTTCAGGCACCTGGCGTAATGACGGCGGGGTGCAGCCCCACGCCTACGACCCTTACCTGCATCCGGAGCTGTTCCGCGGCGTAGCGACGCGGCGGGTGTTTGCCTTCCTGATCGACATGGTCGTGATCTCGGTACCGGTGATCCTCGGCTACATCTTCATCGCATTGTTCGGCGTGGTCACCCTCGGCATCGGCTGGGCGCTGTTCTGGATCGCCTGGCCGGCCTCCGTGATCTGGGCCATCGTCTATTACGGCGCGTGCATCGGCGGTCCGTCGTCGGCGACGATCGGCATGCGGGTCATGGATCTGGAATTGCGCACCTGGTACGGCGCGCCCGGTTACTTCGTGCTCGGCGCCACCCATGCCGTGCTGTTCTGGGTGACGGTCTCGTTCCTGTCGCCCTTCGTGGTGCTGATCGGTCTGTTCAACGGCCGCCGGCGCCTGCTGCACGATTTCGTGCTGGGAACCGTCGTGATCAACAATTCCGTCCGCGCGCCGGTGTCGCAGGCCGCCAGGACCTGGTGAGGAGCTGGCAACCTGTACCTGCTAGGGTGGCGAGCCTGTCCTGCCGCGCAGGCCGATTGACCGGGAGCTTTGGTAGCGCGATGCTGATGTCCAGTTCGGAGGCCTACGACGTCCCTTGACCCAGCACTCTCGCGATACCCCGCAGTTTTACCTCACGGCGCCATCCCCATGCCCCTATCTGGCGGGCCGCCATGAGCGGAAGGTGTTCACGCACCTCGTGGGGGATCGCGCCGGCGACCTCAACGACCTCCTGACCCATGGCGGCTTCCGCCGCAGCCAGTCGATCGCCTATCGTCCCGCCTGCGACCAGTGCCGCGCCTGCGTCTCGGTCCGCGTCATCGCCAACGAGTTCCGGCCCTCCCGCAGCTTCCGCAAGGTGATGGCACGCAATGCCGACATCATCGGCGAGCAGCGCAGTGCGGTGCCGACCTCCGAGCAATATTCGGTGTTCCGCGCCTATCTCGACGCCCGCCACCGCCACGGCGGCATGGCCGACATGACCGTGCTCGACTACGCCATGATGGTCGAGGACAGCCATGTCGAGACCCGCATCATCGAATACCGCAAGCGCGGCCCCGACAGCGGCCTCACCGGCCGCGGCGAGGAGCTGATCGCGGTGGCGCTCACCGACGTGCTTAGCGATGGCCTGTCGATGGTCTATTCCTTCTTCGATCCGAGCCAAGTCAGCCGCTCGATGGGAACCTTCATGATCCTCGACCATATCGCGCGCGCGAGACGTCAGGGCCTGCCTTACGTCTATCTCGGGTACTGGATCGAAGGCTCCAAGAAGATGGACTACAAGGCCCGCTTCCTGCCGCAGCAGCGCCTCGCCCCCTCAGGCTGGCTGCGCGTCGACGCGCAGGGCGATACAGCATCCGAGCCGCAGGATTAGTTTTCTGTCATGCCCTCGCTTGACCGGGGCATCCAGTACGCCGCGGCTTCTCGGCTCAATCACAACCGTCTCTGGATAGTGGGTTGCCCCCCGGTCAAGCCGGGCGACGACAGCGGTGTGTTTTGGGTCACTCACCCAAACAGCGTATCCGCCAGCAGCTTCACATTCAGAACCACGATGACGCCCGCGACGATCCACGCGATCGCGGCGACGGACACTGGGATCGCGAACTGACCCATCTTGCGTCGGTCGGAGACAAAGCGGACCAGTGGGATGACGGCGAAGGGCAGTTGCATCGACAGCACGACCTGGCTGAACACCAGGAGATCCGCGGTGCCGCGCTCGCCATAGATTGCCGTGACGATGATCACGGGGATGATGGCGATACCGCGCGTGAGCAGGCGGCGCGCCCAGCTCGGCAGCCGCAGGTCGAGAAAGCCCTCCATCACGATTTGGCCGGCGAGCGTCGCCGTCACCGTCGAGTTCAGGCCCGAGGCAAGCAGCGCCACTGCGAACAGCGTCGAGGCGATGCCGAGGCCGAGCAGCGGCGATAGCAGCTCGAAGGCCTGACCGATCTCGGCAACGTCGGAATGGCCGCTTCTGTGGAAGGTCGCAGCCGCCACGACCAGGATCGCGGCATTGATGAACAGCGCCAGCATCAGGGCGATGGTGGAGTCCGTCGTCGCCCATTTGATCGCTTCGCGACGGCCGGTGTCGTTGCGCTGATAGGCGCGCGTCTGCACGATCGAGGAATGCAGGTAGAGATTATGCGGCATCACCGTCGCGCCGATGATGCCGATCGCGATGTAGAGCATGTCGGAGTTGGTGAAGATCTCGCTCTTCGGCACGAAGCCCCGCAAAACTTCGGCCACCGGCGGGGCCGCAGCCACGATCTGGACCACGAAGCAGACCGCGATCACCGCCAGCAGCGCAATGACAAAGGCTTCCAGGAAGCGGAAGCCGCGGTTCATCAGGAGCAGCAGCAGGAAGGCGTCGAGTGCGGCGAGAAGCGCGCCGCCGATCAGGGGAATGCCAAACAGAAGTTTGAGTGCGATCGCCGTGCCGATCACCTCGGCGAGATCGCAGGCGATGATCGCCGCCTCGCAGGCGAGCCAGAGCAGGAAGTTCACCGCCGGCGAATAGGTCGCGCGGCAGGCCTGCGCGAGATCGCGGTCGGTGACGATGCCGAGCCGCGCCGCCAACGACTGCAGCAGGATCGCCATCAAATTCGAGAGCAGGATGACCGAGAGCAGCGTGTAGCCGAACTTCGACCCGCCGGCGAGGTCGGTCGCCCAATTGCCGGGATCCATGTAACCGACCGAGACCAGATAGCCCGGACCGACGAAGGCCAACAGCCGCCGCCACCACCGGCCGGCGGCCGGAATGGCGACTGTGGAATTGACCTCGGCGAGGCTCTTGGTGATGGGCGCGTCAGCGCGCCAGCCGGCGACGTCTTGGGACAAGGTTTGGGTCAGGTCGGGCGATCGCGCATCCATGAGAGGAGAATACCCAAGTCGGCGCTTATTGCAACTCATTTGCAACTGCATCTAGCGGCATCGGTTCCGGTCTGGTCGTTATCCGCCGCCCTGTCGGAAAGCGGGTGGGTTTGGCCGCCCATGGGAGCGGATACTGGCAGCAACTCGACTTTGCAGGACATGACCGATGTCAACGCCCCCTCGCCTCCCCGACACCTTCAACCGCCTCGCCTGGTCGAATCTCGCGGCGCAGTCGGCCGAGCAGATCGCGCTCGCCGCAGCGCCCATCGTCGCCGTGCTGACGCTGGGCGTTGCCGAAGGTCAGACCGGCCTGCTCCAGACCGCGCTCACCCTGCCCTTCGTCCTGTTCGCCATTCCCGCCGGCGTGCTCGCCGACCGCATCTCCCGCCGCTGGCTGATGGCGGGCGCGGAGGCGCTGCGGGCGGCTGCGCTCGCGGCCATCGTGCTGCTGCTGGTGCCGGGCGCCCTCAACTTGCCGCTGCTGGCGCTGCTCGGCTTTGCGGCCGTGTGCGGCACCGTCGTCTACAGCGTGGCGGCGCCGGCGCTGGTGCCCTCGCTGGTGAGCTTCGATTTGTTGCCGGCGGCGAATGCGCGGATCGAACTCGCGCGCACCATCGCCTTCGCCAGCGGCCCTGCACTCGGCGGTGCGCTGGTGGGATGGTGGGGCGCGAGCCCGGCGTTCGGCTTTGCCGCGGCGCTCTCGGCCATCGCGGTGGTGCTGCTCTCCGGCATCTACGAGCCCACGCGCGCCCCGGCGTCGCGCCGTCATCCCTTTCAGGAGATCCGCGAAGGCGCGGCCTTCGTATTTCACCATCCGCTGCTGCGGCCGGTGTTCATCACCCAGTTCATCTTCAATACCGGCTGGTTCCTGCAGATTGCGGTGTTCGTGCCCTACGCCGTGCGTCATCTTGGCCTGACGGCCGCCGGTGTCGGTACGGTGCTGACGATGTACGGTGTCGGCATGGTGATTGGCGCGCTGATCGCCACGCGCGTGATGAAGCGCATCGCGTTCGGCCTCGTGGTCGGACTCGGCCCCGTCACCGGCTTCGTCGCCGCATTGGTGATGGCGCTGACGGTGCTGCTCCCCTCGCCCTGGCTCGCAGCCTTGAGCTTCTTCCTGCTCGGCGCCGGTCCGATCCTCTGGGTGATCTCGACCACGACCCTGCGCCAGTCCGTGACGCCGCCGCGTCTTCTGGGCCGCGTCTCGGCCATCAACATCATGAGCTGCGGCGCCCGCCCGCTCGGCTCGGCATTAGGGGCGATCGTCGGCGGCCTCTGGAGCGCGGAAGCATGCCTCTATCTCGCCGCCGCCGTCTTCGGCATGCAGGCGCTGGTGATCCTGTTGTCACCGGCAGTGGCGCTGGATCGGCAGCCGGACATGGTGGGGGACGAGGCGGCGACGCTGGAGCAGCCGGCCTAACCCGCCAGGTAGCGCTCGTAGCTCCCCGCCACCGGCTCGCTCGCGTCGACCTCCGGATCCAGCGTATAGAGATCCTGCGCGCGGCCGATGCCGCGCAGCGCATAGCGGCCGGTGGAGACGAGGTAGCGGCGGCCGACGGCATCGAGGCCCTTATAGAATTCGGATGAGGCCAGCAGCTCGCGGTCGATCGAGCGGCTCATCGAGGCGATGCGGCTGACCTCGTTGACGGTCGGCCCGACCACCGTGAAATCAAGCCGGTCCTGGCTGCCGATATTGCCGTAAAAGACCTCGCCGACATGTAGCCCGATATAGGCTGACGTGGTCGGACGGCCCTCCGCCGCCCGCCGCTTGTTCAGCGCGGCGACGTTCTTGCGGAAGAGATGCTCGGCCCGTAATGCGGCCCGTCGCGCATCCGCCATGTCCTCGCCCCAGAACATCGCGAGCACGCCGTCGCCGATCAGCTTCAGCACGTCGCCGCCGGCTTCGTGGATCGGATCGATCACGGCCTGCGCATAGTCGTTGAGGAACGGGATGATCTCGTCGGGACCGATGCTCTCGCTGATCCCGGTCGAGCCGCGCAGGTCCGAATACCACAGCACGGCGTTGATGCGCTCAGTCACCCCACGCGAGATGCGCCCGCGCAAGACCTGCTCGGAGGCGTCGCGGCCGAGATAGACGCGGCCGAGCGTGCGCGCGATGTCGACCTGCTGCGCCGACTTGATCGCGAGCCCCAGCACCGGCACGAGATCGCGCAGCGCTTCCAGCTCCGATTGCGTGAAGCCGTCCTCGCGCCGGGTCGTCCAGTAGGAGTAGAGACAGTCCATCTGCCCCAGCGCGCCGGTTTCGCCGAAGCGATGGACGAAAGCAAGGAAATGCCGATGGCCCTTCTCGGCGAGATCGCCGATCTGCGAGAAATCGAGCGTGGCTGCGTCGGCGAGATCGATCACCATCTCGTCCTCGCCATGCTCGAGCAAATGATAGAACACCGACCGGCGCCAGTTCTTGTTCGGATCCCCCTCAGCCGTCGAACCGTATTCGAACATGTCGCTCTCGTTGCTCGACCGGTCGGTCCAGCGAAAGCCGCGGCCCTCATAGATCGGGTGCAACGTGTCGATGAAGACCAGCCCGCGCGACAGGTCGAGCCCTTCTGCGCAGCAGCGCTCGCAGAAGCCGCGCAGCAGTTCGGGCTCAGACAGGCCGGTAAGCCCCTGGCTGGTGACCCAGTTCATGAGTGAGAGACGCGAAGTGACTTGCATGCGTCATTATGGCGTGCATTCGTGACGGGCGAAAGGCACGAGGAGCCGGCCTGCGCGCCAGGCTCCCGCCTCTTGCAGATCGAATATGTCGCGGGCGCGGTTGACGCACTTGCCGCACGGGCGGCAAATGCCCGCGATGAAAACTTCGTCGGCCAGAATCGGAGGCACGCGCGGATGACCCAGCGCCAGCTTCCGATCATCCTGGCGCTCGGCACCACGCAAACTCTGGCCTGGGCCTCGAGCTACTATTTGCCGGCGCTGCTCGCCGATCCCATGGCGCACGACCTCGGCGTCTCCTCCAACTGGATTTTTGGCGCATTCTCCGCTTCGCTGGTGATCTCGGCGATGCTCGGCCCGCGCATCGGACGCCAGATCGATCTCGTCGGCGGCCGTCAGGTGCTGTCGGCCTCGAACCTGACCATTGCCGCCGGCCTCGTGCTCCTCGGGTTCTCGCAATCGATCGCGGTGATGGCGATCGCCTGGCTCGTGCTCGGCATCGGCATGGCGATGGGTCTCTACGACGCCGCCTTCGCCGCTTTGGGGCGCATCTACGGCACCGAGGCGCGCAGGCCGATTACCGGCATCACGCTGATGGCGGGCTTCGCCTCCACTGTCGGCTGGCCGCTCACCGCCTGGAGCATCGCCCATATCGGCTGGCGCGACACCTGTTTTGCCTGGGCCGCCGCCAACATCCTGATCGGCCTGCCGCTCAACTTCTTCATGCTGCCGGCGATCAAGGGCGCCAAGCAAGCGGCGGCCACGGCCGAGAAGCCGCATTTGCCGCTCGACCGCACCATGCTGCTACTGGCCTTCATTTTCGCCGCGGTGTGGACCGTCACCGGCGCCATGGCCGCGCATTTCCCGCGCATCCTGGAGACGACGGGCGCAACGCCGGCCGAGGCCATTGCGGCCGGCGCGCTGATCGGCCCGGCGCAGGTCGGTGCACGCATGCTCGAAGCCGGCTTCCTCAGCCGTTTCCATCCGCTGTGGTCGACACGGCTCGCCAGCCTCACCCATCCGGTCGGAGCCGTGATCGTCGCGATCTTCGGCGGTGCTGCAGCGAGCGCGTTCGCGTTGTTCCACGGCTCCGGCAACGGCATCTTGACGATCGCGCGCGGCACGCTGCCGCTGTCGATCTTCGGCCCGAAGGATTTCGGCTACCGCCTCGGCATCATCGGCGCCCCGGCGCGGATGGCGCAGGCGGTGGCGCCACTCGCCTTCGGTCTGCTCATCGACCTCATGGGCGCCAAGGTGCTGATCGTCTCGTCTGCGCTCAGCCTCTCGGCGCTTGTGGCGCTGTTCCTGATCCGCCCCGTGTCGCGGCCTGATTGACGGCGCCAGAGCTTTCGCGCACAAGCGAGCCATGAGCAACGACGCCGGCCCGCCCCGCACATTCAAAGGTCTCCTGCGCTGGGCGACCACGCCGCCGCAGGCCTGGGGCGTCTATCTCCTCGCCGTCCTCTTGGTCTGGCTACTCTCGTTCTATGCCGGCACGCTGAAGCCGAAGAAGACGCCGGACGCGAATCCGCCGACGGTGACCGCGCCGCGGAACTAAACCGCCTTCGCCTCGCTGGTCGCAATCCAGATACCGGCGAACACCGCGACCAGCCCGGCCAGAAGATTTCCCGTAATCGGCTCGCCGATCAGCAGCGCCGCCAACAGAGCGGCTGCGATCGGATTGACCGTCATCGCATTGGCGACGCGTGTCGGCGTCGCCCGTGCCAGCGCCATGACCCAGAGGATGAAGGCGAGCGCGCCGCCGCCAATGCCCAGATAGACGCCGGCAATCCACTGTGCGGCCGTGAAGTGCCCGAGCGCCGCAAAGCTGCCCTTTAGCAGACCCGCCAGCACCAGCACGACGGTGCCCGCGCCCATGCCAACGGTGAGAAAACCGAGCGCGCTGGAGCGCTGCATCAGTGGACGCGACAGCACGTTGTAGAACGCCATGCAGAACACGGCGCCGGTCATGATCAGCTCACCGCGCCAGGCCCCTCGCGGGCTCTGCGCGAGGCCCGCGGCCAGCGCCGCCGTCACGCCAAGTACGGCGATACTGACACCCGTGATCTTGCGCGCCGACAGGCGCTCCACGCCGAGCAGCGCGCCGACCACCATGGTGTGGAGCGGCAACGTCGCCAGCGCAAGGCTGGCGCGCGCGGCGGTCGTGTAGGAGACCGCGATGTTGTAAAGGATGAAGAACAGACCGAAGAAGCAGATGCCAAGCAGAATCACCGCTGGCCAGTCGGGCCGCTGCGGCCAGCGCACGCCGAGCAGAAGCGCGCAAGGCAACAAGCATAGAAAGCCGATCCCCCAACGCAGGATCGCGAGCAGGACGGGATCGGCGCCGCCGACGAGATAGCGAGTGATGGCCGCAGCAGTCCCGCCGAAGCTGCTCGACGCCAGCGCGATCGCAACCCCGGCCCACTCGCCCACGATCAGCTCCTGTTGCGGAGTTTCGCAGGTCCTAGCACGCACCTGCTGCCAGCGTCATGGCAGCAGCCGCGTCGTGCGCCTCAGTCGTAAAACTCCGGCGCCATCTTCTGGCTATCACGCTGAGCCTTGTCGTGGTTGATCCAGAGCTGCGCCTTCTCCTTGGCGAGCGTGTCGGCGATCTTCTGCATCGAGGCCGCGCTCTGGTCCTTGTCGACGTTCACGCTGGGCACGCGGCGGTTGTCCCAATTGTCTTTGAAGTGCACGGCATCGCCCGACAGCAGAACCGCGCCGGTTTTCGGCAGCTTCACCAGCAGCGACTGGTGACCTGGCGTGTGACCCGGCGTCGAAAGGATGGTCACGCTGCCGTCGCCGAAGACATCCTTGTCGCCCGTGAGCAACTCGACCGGATGCGACGGCTTGAAGCGCGGCGCGTTGTTGGCGCCGGGCCAGTCGTATTCGGCCTTCTGCACGTAGAGCATGGACTGCGGGAACAGCTCGACATTGCCGGTATGGTCCGGATGGGTATGCGAGACGGCCATCGCCTTGATGTCATCGGGCTTGAGGCCAAGCTGCTCGAGCTGCGCTTGCAACGTCTTCGGCCGACGCCAGGTCACGGCTTTGGGATCGGCGGGCGCGAGACCGTTCGGCATCGCGGCAACGGAATCGGCAATGCCGGTGTCCCACAGGAACCAGCCCTTGGCGTGCTTGATCAGATAGCAGGTGTCGACGAAATCCATCGTCTTGCCTTCGTTCAGGCCCGGCGTCCACCGCGAGATGTCGCCGGCGGTGCCCTCTCCGCAATTCAGCACATAGAGCTTTTCAACGCCGGCCTTTTCCGATTGCGCCAGCGCCCCGAGGCTGGAAAGAGCGAGTGCAGCGATGGCGACAGCGAACGTGGTCCTGTGCATCATTGTTCCTCCCGTACAGCCATGCAGACTGAGAACCAAGGATCACCCCCGGCCGCGCAGCAGAATTCCGGCCCCATCAATGCGTACAGGTCTCGACCTCGACTGTGACGTGGCTCAAGCCCTTCAGCCCTGCGAGCCGCCGCTTGTAGACGGCCGGCTGCTTCGGCTTGTCCGACACCACCGACACCAGCACGGCACAATGGCCGGGGCCGACCTGCCAGAGATGCAGGTCAGTCACGCGATCTTCGCCGACCTCCATGCGGGCCCGGATCACCCGCTCCAGCTTCTCGTCGGCGCGCACGTCGAGCAGCACCGCACCCGATGACTTGATCAGGCCGAACGCCCAGCTCGCGATCACGGCGCTGCCGATCAGGCCCACGGCCGGATCGGCCCAGACCCAGCCCGAATACATGGCGACGGCGAGCGCTGCGATCGCCAGCACCGAGGTCGCGGCATCGGTCATGACGTGGACATAGGCCGCGCGAAGGTTATTGTCGTGGTGATGATGGCCATGATGATCATGGTCGTGGTCATGATCGTCGTGGTCATCATGCGCATGGCTGTGGCCATGCTCATGACCGTGATGGTGATGATCGTGGCTATCGCGCAGCAGCCACACACTGGCGAGATTGACGCACAAGCCGAGGGCAGCCACGGCCATGGCTTCGCCGTAGACGATCGGCACCGGCGTGATCAGCCGCAGCACGCTCTCATAGGCGATCTCGACCGCGATCAGTCCCAGGATGATTGCGCTGGCGAAGGCGGCCAGATCCCCGAACTTCCCGGTGCCGAAGGTGAAATGCGCATTGCCCAGATGCCGCCGCGCGAAGCGGTAGGCGAAGGCGGCAATGCCGAGCGCCGCCGCATGCGTGCCCATGTGCCAGCCATCGGCTAGAAGCGCCATCGAGCCGAACAGCGAGCCGGCAACGATCTCGCCGACCATCATGACTAGCGTCAGCACGACCACGAACCAGGTGCGCCGCTCGTTCTCGTCGTGCTTCTCGCCCAGGAAGGCGTGGTCATGGGTCCATTGTTCGATGGAATGGGAATGCATCGAATTCTCCCGAAGATTCATGTCTGTCGGCGTGCAATATAGACGGCGGGAACCGATTTTCTAAGGCCCAATCGTCCCGCGGATTGACAGTGCTTCTTAGTTTCGCTGTAATCTGCCTCATGGGGATTTGAGCGATCTCCCCACGAGGCGACAGGCCCAAGCATCGCGTCCCGTTCGTTTCTTGCGAGGACGCATCATGTCTACATTCACGACCATCTCATCTGACAAAATGGCACGGCTGATCGGCACGGCGAACGCGCCTGTCCTGATCGACGTGCGCACCGAGGAGGATTTTGCCGCCGACCGGCGGCTGATCCCCGGCTCCATCAAGCTCAGCCACGACAATGTGACGGACTGGGGCGGCACATTCGCCGGTCGCCGCGCCGTCGTCTCCTGCTTCCGCGGCGAGAAGCTCGCGCAGGGCACGGCGGCCTGGCTCCGTCAGCTCGGCGTGCAGGCCGAGACGCTGGAGGGCGGCTTCGAGGGCTGGAAGGCGGCCAAGCTGCCGCTGCTCGACACCCGCAAGCTGCCGCCGCGCGATGCCAGGGGGCGCACCGTCTGGGTCACGCGGGCGCGGCCGAAGGTCGATCGCATCGCCTGCCCGTGGCTGATCCGCCGCTTCGTCGATCCCAACGCGGTGTTCCTGTATGTGGCGCCGTCCGAGGTGATCGGGGTCGGGGAGCGGTTCAATGCGGCCCCCTTCGACATCGAGAACGTGTTCTGGAGCCACCGCGGCGCGCTCTGCACCTTCGACGTGATGATCGAGGAGTTCGGGATCGCCACGCCGCCCCTGCTCCGCCTCGCGACACTGGTGCGCGGTGCCGACACCGCGCGGCCCGAGCTCGCGCCGGAGGCGCCCGGCCTGCTCGCGGCCTCGCTCGGGCTCTCGCGCATGTATGACGACGACCTCGAACAGCTCGGGGCCGGCATGTTGCTCTACGATGCCTTCTACCGCTGGTGCCGCGACGCGACCACCGAGACTCACAACTGGCCGACCAACAAGGTGAAGGCGTAATGGACACGCGTAACGTTCAATCAGGAGCTGACGCCGGTCACGGCGTCAGCTTCAATGAGGCCTTTCGCGTCTGGCTCCGCGTCGCCTGCCTCAGTTTTGGCGGGCCCGCGGGCCAGATCGCAGTGATGCACCGCATCCTCGTCGAGGAGAAGAAATGGATCTCCGAGGGGCGTTTCCTGCATGCGCTGAATTACTGCATGCTGCTACCGGGGCCTGAGGCGCAGCAGCTCGCGACCTATGTCGGCTGGCTGATGCATCGCACCGCAGGCGGGCTGATGGCGGGCGGACTGTTCATCCTGCCCGGCATCATCGCCATCATGGGTCTGAGTTACATCTACGCCGCCTTCGGCAATGTCAGCTTCGTGGAGGCGCTGTTCTTCGGACTCAAGGCCGCCGTGCTCGCCGTCGTCGTCGAAGCCGTTGTGCGCGTCGGCAAGCGCGCGCTGAAGAACCGCATCATGATCGCGCTCGCGGCCGCGGCCTTCATCGCGATCTTCTTTTTTGCCGTTCCCTTCCCGATCATCATCATCGCCGCCGGCCTCATCGGCTATGCCGGCGCGCGGAGCCGCCGTCCGGAGTTCGCGCCGGCCGGTCACGGCCATGGCGGCAGCGGTGCCGCGATCGACAGTATGCTCGGCGAGGCGGTGCCCGATCACGTCCGCCCCAACACCGCGCGCACCATCCGCGTCGGCGCGCTGTGGCTGGCGCTCTGGCTGGTACCGGTGATCGCCCTGCTGGTGGCCTTGGGCCAAGCCAATGTGTTCAGCCAGATCGCGCTGTTCTTCTCCAAAATGTCGCTCGTCACCTTCGGCGGCGCATATGCGGTGCTGGCCTACGTCGCCCAGCAGGCGGTCGAGCACTATCACTGGCTGAAACCGCAGGAGATGCTCGACGGCCTCGGCATGGCCGAGACCACGCCGGGCCCGCTCATCATGGTGCTGCAGTTCGTGGGCTTCATGGCCGCCTATCGCGATCCTGGCGGCCTGTCGCCGATGGTCGCGGCAACCTTCGGCGGCCTGCTCGCAACCTGGGTCACCTTCACACCCTGCTTCCTCTGGATCTTCGTCGGCGCTCCCTACATCGAGCGCCTGCGCGGCAACACCGGCCTTGCCGGCGCGCTCAGTGCGATCACCGCCGCCGTCGTCGGCGTGATCCTCAACCTCTCGATCTGGTTCGCCCTGCACACGCTGTTCCGCGAGACCGTGCCGGTGCAGGCGTTTCCGCTGAACTTCGACATGCCGGTGCTGAGGAGCGTTGATATTCCCGCGCTCGTGCTGTCGATTGCGGCGGCGACCGCGATCTTCCGGTTCAAGCTGGGGATGCTCACGGTGCTTGCGGGTAGCTGCGCAGCGGGCGTAGCGCTAAGGCTGGCGGGGGTGATCTGAGGCATGTACCATTATGCGGCTGGCCGTCTCGCTCAGCGGCGTTTATGCGGGCGGCCACTTCGCTGATGGACCCAACAAGCGACGTCAGAGTGCCTACTCGATCACTACATCGGCCCGCGTCAGCAGGGTCGGTGGCATGTCGATACCGAGTGCCTTGGCGGTCTGGAGGTTTATAACAAGTTCATACTTGGTCGGCCGTTCGACCGGCAGATCGCCAGGTTTCGTACCCTTGAAAATTTTGTCGATAAGGGTCGCAGAACGTCGAAACTGATCTGGCAAGTCAGTTCCGTAGCTCAAGAGGAAGCCCGCTTCCGCGTACTCTCTCACCGCAGAGATTGCAGGCAGCCGATTTCTGACGGCCATGACGCCAATCAGGCCGCGATGGTTGAACAGCACGCCATCGCTCAGCACGAGGAGCACCTGCGCGCGCTCACTCACCATCGCCGCGAACGCTTGTTCAAGTATGTCCGGGCCGCGCGCCTCGGCTGGGACAAGCGTCAACCCCAGCGTCTTGGCAGCTTCCCGCAGCGACCTCAGCCGGTCCTGATTGGGCGCAAAGTCCGGATTCCACAGGATGCCGACACGCGAGAGGTTGGGCAGAGCGTCCTTCAGAAATTCCAGCCGCTTGCCGTTGATTTCGTCGCCGGGCTCCGAGCTGAAGCCCGTGACATTGCCACCCGGGCGCGCCAGACTGGCGACGAATCCTGCACTGACCGGCTCGGCACTGTTGGCCATCACGATCGGGATCGTCCGGGTCGCCTTCATGGCAGCAACGGTGGTCGCATTGGTTCCGGAGACGATGACGTCCACGCCGAGCCCCACCACCTCTGTGGCAAGCGCCGCCAGCCGCTCCGTGTCTCCGTCGGCAAAACGGTACTCGATGACAACATTCTCGCCGACCCGATAGCCAAGGCTCCGCAGGCCGGCTTCGAAGGCTCCAACATTACGAAGTGTTTGCTCCCGCGACGCGCTCGCGAGATAACCTACCCTGTAGACCCATTTTGCCGGTTGCTGCGCACCCGCGCCGAGCGGCCACGCCGCTGCCGCGCCGCCGATCAGCCCCATGAACTCGCGTCGTCTCATTGAGCACCGCGGAGGAAACGCCGGTCGATGTCCAACCTAGCACTTTGCGATGAGACGGCCAGTGAGAATGGGCAAGGGGAATGACACCATGGTGTCGCGCTACCGCATCATCATCCGCGCGATCGCTTCCCCGATCACCACCGTGGTGAAATGGGTGTTGGCGCGGCAATCGGACGGCATGATCGAGGCGTCGGCGACGCGCAGGCCGGTGATGCCTTTCACGGTGCCATCCGGGTTGACTACACCATCGGAGTCGTCAAGGCCGCTCATCCGGCAACTGCCGGCGGCGTGCTGGATATCGCCGGTCTCTCGCCGCAGCAGCGCATCGAGCTCGTGATTGGGCAGCGCTGCCGCCTGCGGCAGCGTCAGGTCGGTGTCGGCGAGCCGGATCCAGTCGGCGATGCCTGATAGCGCCGGCTGCGAGGTGATCACGGCGAGCCGCTTCACCGCATCCATCATGCGCAGCATGTCGCGCGGATCGGCCAGCATATTCTCCTCGACGATCGGATCAATCGCAGGATCGGTCGAGGCCAGCTTGAGCGTCCCACGCGAATACGCGTTGAACAGGCCTGCGCCGATCGCCCCGGGATTACCGATGCCACGGTGATTGAACGCGATCAGGATCATGTCGCGCTTGCCGCCATTGGCGAGGCCCGAAGAATAGGTCACGCAGCAATTGGTGTGGCGCGTATCGGGATCGGTGGAACGAAGCTCCTCCCGCAGCTGGATCGTGGCGCGAAACAGCGGGTGATCGAAGAAATAGCGGCCGACCGGCAGATCGCGCTCGACCTTAATCCCTATCGCCTTGAGCTCCTCGGCCGGGCCGATGCCCGAGCGCAGCAGGATCGCCGGACTGTGGATGGCGCCGGCGCACAGCACGATCTGGCGTGCGCTGATCTCGTGGGTGCCCTGCCCCTCGATATGGACGCGGACGCCGGTCGCCCGTCCGTCGCTGATCAGCACGCGATCGACCAGCGCATGCCCGCGGATCTCCAGATTGGCGCGACCGCGCGCGGGCTCGAGATAGCCTTCATTGGTGGTGATGCGGCGACTGTCACGGCTGTTGATGGGATAGCAGGCAACGCCCTCGCCATCAGGACCGTTGAGGTCCGCGCACCAGGAGTAACCGCTCGCCAGCGCAGCATCGCGCAGGCCGCGATCGATTGGGCCCCATGTCTCCGGCGGCGCGCGATAAACAGGCAACGGCCCGCCGCGTCCGTGGCCATCAACATCGCCAAACTCCAGATCGTCCTCGATCACCGAGAACAGCGGCATCACCTCCCTGGCCGACCAGCCGGTGCAGCCATTGGCCGCCCATTCGTCGAAAGCATCCGCAACGCCGCGGATCGCTATCTGGCCGTTCATCATCGACGAGCCGCCCAGCCCCTTGCCGCGCCAATAAAAGCGCGGCTCCTGCCCCGCCACGCGGCGCGTCAAGAGATCGGGCCATTGCCATTTCTCCTGGTATTCGCGCCTGTGAATGATCGGGATCGGGTTCGGCGTCCGCACCTCCCAGGGCGCTTCAGCAGCGCGCCAGTCGAGGCCCGCTTCGAGCAGCAGGACGCGCCGTGCCGGATCCTCGGACAGCCGCGCCGCAACAGCTGCGCCGGCGGAGCCGCCGCCGACAACAATGACAACGTACATCGCGTTATTTCTCAATGTTCCAGAACACCGGGATGGCGGACGGTATCAGACCGCGCAAAGTCGCGCGATAGGCGGCCGGCTGAGCGAACTGGCCCCACGGAATTGCGGGCGCCTGATCGTACATGACGGCCTGGATCTCGCCCGCGATCTTCTTGCGGTCCGCCTCGGCCGGCGCCTTGGCGAAGGCTTCCATCAGAGGGGTGATGCGCGCATCGCACTGCCAGCCGGTGAAATCGGCGCAGTTGAAGGCGACCATGACGTTGGTCAGCGGCGAGCCCAGATCAAAGCCGCCGGCGTGAACGCCATAGACGCTCCAGCCCTCCTTCTTGGCACGGCGCGCCAGCACGCTTGCCCAGTCCATCACCTGCAGATCGACGTTGAACCCGGCAGCCTTCAACCTCTCGGCCAGCACCTGCGCCGAGACGCGCGGGGCTTCGAGATCGTTGGCCTCCAGGACGATCACAGGCTCGCCGGCGTATTTGGTTGCCTTCAGCGCAGCCTTCGCCGCTTCGATCGAGGGCTTTGCCGCCGCTTCCGTGCCGGCCTTGTTTTCATAGGTGGTACCGCAGGTGAAGAACGTCGCGCACGGGCTGGCGTATTTGGCGTCCAAGCCGAGTGCATCCAGTACTTCGCGCTGGTCCACCAGCTTCCACAGCACGCGACGAATCTCGGGATCGTCGAACGGTTTCGATGCGGCATTGAGGCGATAGGCGCCCGCGAACATGTTGCCGCCGGTGAAGTTGACGAGTTTGACGCGCGAGTTCTTCTCCAGCTGCGGCAACAGATCGAACGGCGCGTATTGCATGAACTCGATTTCGCCGGCCTGCAGCGCGGAGGCCGCCGTCGCGCCATCGGGAATGACGCGGATCTCCAGCGTATCGATGTTGACGCGCTTGCCACCGGCGAGGAAGTCGGCGGGTTCGGGACGCGGCACATAGTCGGCGAATTTCTTCAGGATCATGCGGTCGCCGGTGCGGTGCTCGGCCTTGCTGTAGACGAACGGACCGGAGCCGATGATCTCGGCGATCCGCTGGTCGCCAGGCGTTTTCGCGATGCGCTCGGGCATCATGAAGGCGACCGGGCTGACGGGATTGCCGAGCGCGTCGATAACGAGCCCGGACGGCTCCTTCAGGGTCAGCACGAAGGTTTTCGCATCGGTCGGCTCGAGCGAGGCCGTGATCGCGGAAATGCGGCGGCCGAGTGCGCTGCGGGTGCCCCAGCGACGTAGCGAGGCCACGCAATCGACTGATGTGACCGGCTGGCCGTCATGCCATTTCAAACCGTCGCGCAGCGTGAACGTGTAGGTCAAGCCATCGGGCGAGACTTTCCAGTCCTGCACCATCTGCGGTTTGATGTCGCCCTTGGAATCCTTCGCAAACAGCGTGTCGAACACCATGTAGCCGAACGTGCGCGAAATATAGGCCGTGGAGAAATGCGGATCGAGTGTGACGATTTCCGCCTCGAGCACCGCGACCAGATTGCCCGCCGCATGTGCGGGCGCAGCCACCAGCGCGAGGCCGAACAGCGCAGCAATGAAAGCCTTCAGTTTGAACATTGGGATGTGTTTGCCTTTTCACCAGCCGTTTGCAGTCACCAGGAAAAGCAATGTTCGTGCCCGCACGTATGCACTCGGGACTATCTGCTACGCGTTTGCGGGGTACTCAATGTCAGTTGGAGAGCATCGCTGCCGCCTCTCGTCATTGCGAGCGTAGCGAAGCAATCCATGCGCTCGCAATGACGATGTGGAGACAGGTGCGCGCCACACTCTCGCTGTCGTCGCCCGGCTCAATGTGCGGACCGGGCGACCCAGTATTCCAGAGACAGCGACGTATACGGAGAAGCCGCGGCGTACTGGATGCCCCGGTCAAGTGTTTAGCCCGGACAGATCACTGACGGGTGTTCGGAGACATAGCTGACACATCAAGAATGGCTGGATTGGTCCGATTCGGGAGGCCGTCCATGCCGTGGAATGAGGTGTCAGTCATGGATCAGCGACGCGAGTTCGTTCGGCTTGCGATGCAGGAAGGGGCGAACCGGCGGGAGCTTTGCCGCCGGTTCGCCATCAGTCCTGATGTTGGCTACAAATGGTTGAGGCGCTGGCAGGCCGGCGATCGGGAGTTGGCCGATCAGTCTCGTCGTCCGAAGCGGATGCCCAAGCGGAGTGAGGCTTCGATCGAGACGCAGGTTCTCGGCGTGCGTGACAAGCATCCCGCCTGGGGCGCACGCAAGATCGCCCATTGCCTCAAGCGCAGTGGGCAGGTTGTGCCCGTGCCATCCACGGTCCACCGGATCCTGTGTCGGAACGACCGGATCAAACCGAGCGAGAATGCACCGCCAAATCCGGGGCACCGCTTCGAGAAGGACGCGCCCAACCTGCTGTGGCAGATGGACTTCAAGGGGCACCTGCCGCTCGCCAACGGAACGCGGTGCCATCCGCTAACGATCGTCGACGATCACTCGCGCTATGTTCTGTGCCTGAAGGCGTGCGCCGACGAGCAGCGTCTTACCGTGCAGGATCACCTGACGGCGACGTTCCGCTGCTATGGCTTGCCGGAAGCCTTCTACACCGACAACGGCTCACCTTGGGGCGACACGTCCGGCGTTCGTTGGACCGGGCTGAAGGTGTGGCTGCTCAAGCTTGGCGTCCGGGTGGTGCACGCCAGGCCATGTCACCCACAGGCCCGCGGCAAGAACGAACGCTTCCATCGCACCCTGAAGGCCGAGGTCTTCGCCATGCGCCGCTTCCGCACCCTTGCGGACGTCCAGCGTGCGCTCGACGCCTGGCGGCCCATCTACAATCTGGAGCGTCCGCACGAGGGCCTCGATATGCATGTCCCCGCCGATCGCTTCCGGCCGAGTGCTCGGGCCATGCCGGCTCGCGTTCCGAACGTCGAATACGACAGTGGCGAGATCGTGCGAAGGGTCTCATCGACAAGACCCTATATCTCCTTCAAGGGACGCTTCTGGAAGGTTCCCCAGGCCTTCGCCCGTGAACGCCTTGCTATTCGGCCCCTGAACCGCGACGGCCACTACGGAATCTTCTTCGCCAGCTGGCAGGTTGCATCGATCGACTTGACCAATGGCCAACCTTGTCAGTGATGTGTCCGAACGGGTGTCAGCTATGTCTCCGGACTAAACATCAAGCCGGGGCATGACACCGTTGGTGAGAGTCGCCCCTACCCGATCACCTTGCCGAACTTGTTCGATTTCGGAAAACCCTTCGGCGGCAGGCGGCCCGCATCGGCGCGCGTGCCTTGCCACTCCGCGAGCTCCTTCATGGTCGCCGAGAACTCGCGTCCTGCGGAGTCCTTCCAGGTCAAGCCCGCCTTGGCGTCGAATACGGCAACGTCGGAGAGACCGCCATCCTTGTACTTCTGCAGCCGCACGCCGCGGCCGCGGGCCATTTCGGGCACTTGGTCGAGCGGGAAGATCAGCATCTTGCGGTTCTCGCCAATGACCGCGACGGTGTCGCCTGTTACCTCGGTGATCGCACGCGCCTCGTTCGGCATGTCGACGTTGAGGACCTGCTTGCCCTTCTTGGTGGTGCCGACGCAATCGTCCTCGTTGACGATAAAGCCCTGGCCCTCGTGGCTGGCGACCAGGAATTTGCGTCCGCCCTTATGAACGAACAGCGCCACCGGCGCCGCTTCCTGCTCGAGGTCGATGAACAGGCGGATCGGCTCGCCATGACCGCGGCCGCCCGGCAGCTTTGCGACATCGAGCGAGTAGAACTTGCCGTTGGTGGCGAACAGCAGCAGCTTCGAGGTCGTCTCGGCGAAGAAGGCGAAGCCGAGCTTGTCGTCCTGCTTGAAGGCAAGGCCCGAGAGATCCTCGACATGCCCCTTCATGGTGCGGATCCAGCCCTTGTCGGACACGACGACGGTCACCGGCTCGCGTTCGACGAAAGCTTCCTCGATCGCGGCGAGATCGTGCTCGGGCGCATCCGCGAAGGTGGTGCGGCGCTTGCCGAGCGGCGTCTTCGGTCCGAACATGTCGCGGACCTTGCCGACCTGCTCGCCGACCTTCTTCCACTGCTCGGCTTCGGAGGCGAGCACCGCATTGATGCCCTTGAGCTCGGCGCGGAGGTTCTTGTCCTCGGTGCGGATCTCCATCTCCTCGAGCTTGCGCAAGGAGCGAAGGCGCATGTTGAGGATGGCTTCGGCCTGCACCTCGGTGAGCTTGAACGCCTTCATCAGCTCGGGCTTCGGCTCATCCTCGGTACGGATGATCTTGATCACCTTGTCGATGTTCAGATAGGCGATCAGGAAGCCGCCGAGCACTTCCAGTCGGTGCTCGATCTGAGCCTTGCGGTAGTTGCTGCGCCGGATCAGCACGTCACGCAGATGGTCGAGCCATTCGCGCAAGGCTTCGGCCAAGCCGACCACCTTGGGGATGCGGCCCTTGACCAGGACGTTGAGGTTCAGCGGAATCTTGCTTTCGAGCTCGGTCAGCCGGAACAGCGATTCCATCATGAGGGCCGGATCGACGTTCTTCGACTTCGGCTCGATGACGAGACGGACGTCCTCGGCGGATTCGTCGCGGACCTCGCCCACCAATGGCAGCTTTTTCTGGTCGAGCAGCTCGGCGATCTTCTCGACCATCCGCGACTTCTGCACCAGATACGGAATCTCGGTGACGACGACGACCCAGGTGCCGCGCGCGCCCTCCTCCTGCTCCCACTTGGCGCGGACGCGGAACGAGCCGCGGCCGGTGGTGTAGGCCTCCGCAATGGCCTGCTTGGAGTCGACGATGATGCCGCCGGTCGGGAAGTCCGGACCCTTGACCCACCTCAGCAGCGACTTGGATTTCGCGTCGGGCTTCTCGATCAGATGCAGCGCGGCATCGCACAGCTCGGCGGCATTGTGCGGGGGGATCGAGGTCGCCATACCGACCGCGATGCCCTGCGCGCCGTTGGCGAGCAGGTTCGGAAAGCCGCCGGGCAGCACGACCGGCTCCTTCGATTGGCCGTCGTAATTGGCGCGGAATTCGACGCCGTCCTCGTCGATGCCCTCGAGCAGAAGCCGCGCGACGTCGGTCATGCGCGCTTCGGTGTAGCGGTAGGCGGCGGGATTATCGCCGTCGATATTGCCGAAATTGCCCTGGCCGTCGACCAGCGGATAGCGCGAGGAGAAATCCTGCGCGAGACGGACCATGGCGTCGTAGATCGCCTGGTCGCCGTGCGGATGGAACGAGCCCATCACGTCGCCGACGATCTTGGCGGATTTCTTGAAACCCGTGCCGGGGTCGAGCCGGAGCAGGCGCATGCCGTAGAGGATGCGCCGGTGCACCGGCTTCAGGCCATCGCGTGCATCCGGCAGCGCGCGGTGCATGATCGTAGAGAGCGCATAGGCGAGATAGCGCTCTTCCAGCGCCTCGCGCAGCGGCACCTCGTGGATTTCGGCCGGTTCTTCCGGCGGAACGATTCGTTTTCCCATGCCGCCCGGTTAAACCGTGGAAGCGAATCGGGCAAGGATCGAATGGTTCCCCGTGGGGGCCTACTGGCCTGCAAAGCCGGCCGTGAATGTCTGGGTCTTGGCTTGACCCGGCGCCGGCGCATTGGTCAAGCAGCGGCGGGCCGCCTCGATCTCGGCCTCAGTCGCACCATGGGACCGCGCCCATGTCTCTGCAGCGGCAGCGGAATATTTCGCCACATAGTACCGGACGAGCGTGCAGGACGCGCGGCGAAACACGCCAGGTTGCGGCTCGCCGGCCGTTGCATCGGGCGCAAACGCAAGCAGCGCCGCGGAAAAGGCGAATCCCCTGATCAACATTTAGGCTGTCCCCCAATGTGGAACCTGAACGGGAACTCGACCGGCGCGATTTTGGTTCCGCGGAACTCCATGCGAAAAAGCAATGCAGAGGCCCGATTGGCTCAAGGCGCGGGGATCGCCGCTTTCGTCTGCTGCCGCATCAAGGCATTGATGAAGCCGGCCCGCGCATCGGAATGGCCCTGCCCGCGCGGCTCCAGCACGTGGCGCAGCAGGAACAGGCCGGTCAGCCGGAAGCCGTCCTGGAGATCCTGCTCGGTGAGATCGCTCGCGGTCTCGCCTTGGCGCAGGAATGGCGGCAGGCGCAACAGCCGATCGCGCCACGGCTCGCCCGCGCTGCGCGACACCGCGCCGCCGGATTTCGGCGAGACATAGATCAGGTCCGAGGTCTCGCCGGTCACCGCGCAATTGTCCAGCGCCAGTCCGAAACCCAGCTCGGCGAGCATCGCCAGCTCGAAATGGATCAGGTGCACGGCGGCGCTGCCAATATCGTCGAAATCATCCAGCGAATGTTCGAGCAGCGCAAAGATGTCTTCGTGCGGATCGCGCTCCGGCAAGAGCCGCGCGATCGAGGCGAGATGGGTGACGCCATAGACGCCGTGGGACGATGCCAGCAGCGTCGCCGCGCGCAGCTTCAATCCCTCGATCGCATAGGTCCCGAGATGCTCGTCGAGCCGTGCCCGCCACACCGCACTGACGCTGTTGCCGGGTTGCAGCAGCGGCCGCATCCGCGAGCTGGCCCCTCCGCGCACAAGGCCCAGATGCCGGCCGTGCGCGCGCGTCAACAGCTCGACGATGGCACTAGACTCGCCATGCCGCCGCACCCCCAGCACGATGCCTTCGTCGGTCCATTCCATGGGGGAATATTACAGGATTCCGGTGCCGCTCGCACTTACTCCTGCCCCGGCCAAAACGCGGCGCGCAAGCGATGCGTTGCCGAGCCGGGGCCCATCTCTCTGTACCGTACCGAGTCCCCTTCTGGGTCTCGGCCCTGCGATACAGCGCTCGCGCGCTGTATCTTGTCCGGGACACGGGGCTTCATGCGTTGAACCAGCCTTGCGCGTCACCGGTGAAGGAGAAATACAGGCCCATCGTCGTCAGCGCGCAGGAGACGATCTCGATGGCGCTGTCGAGTTCCATGCCCTTCTCGCCGATGATCTGGCCGAGCGAGATCACCGACAGCACGAGGGCCGCCGCCAGCACCCAGCGCGGCCAGTTCTTGCGCCATCGCGCAGCGAGCCAAACGAAATAGACCAGCAGCAGGATCATGCCGCCGGCGAGCAGCGTCGCCGTCATGATCATCTGCTCGGTCACCTCGGCATTGGGCGTGCGGTCCTGCACGGCGACCGAGAGGGCATCCAGCATCAATGATGCATAGAGCAGCGCTTCGAAGCGCCGGACGTTGCTGGGCACGCTCATCGGTGACCTGTCTTGTCTTGGGTTATTCCTTGGGGAAGTCCAGGCCCATCTCGCGATAGCGGTCGGGATCGTCGCCCCAGTTCTCGCGCACCTTGACGAACAGGAACAGATGCACCGGCACGTCCAGGATCTGCATCAGCTCTTTCCGAGAATCTGCGCCGATCGACTTGATGGTGGCGCCGCCCTTGCCGAGCACGATCTTGCGCTGGCTTTCGCGCTCGACGAAGATCGTCTGCTCGATCCGCACCGACTTGTCCTTGCGCTCCTCCCACTTGTCGGTTTCGACCGTGGACTGGTAGGGCAATTCCTGATGCAGCTTCTGATAGATCTTCTCGCGCGTGATCTCGGCCGCGAGCTGCCGCATCGGCGCGTCCGACATCTGGTCCTCGGGATAGAGGAACGGCCCCGGCGGCACCATGTCCGCGAGCGTCTTGCGGATGTCGTCGACGCCGTCACCTGAGATCGCCGAGATCATGAACGTCCGCGCGAACTTCATGCGCTCGTTGGCGGCCTGGGCCAGCGCCAGCAGCTTCTCGCGCTGGACGAGATCGATCTTGTTGATCACCAGGATCTTCTCGTGATTGACGCTGGCCGCCTTGGCGAGGATCGCCTCGGCCTCCTCGTCGATGCCGGTCTTGGCATCCAGCAGCACGCAGACGAGATCGGCGTCATGCGCCCCGCTCCAGGCGGTCGAGACCATGGCGCGGTCGAGCCGACGCTTGGGCAGGAAGATACCGGGCGTGTCGACCAGGATGATTTGCGCGTTGTTCTCGATGACGATGCCGCGGATCAGCGCGCGCGTGGTCTGCACCTTGCGCGAGACGATCGTGACCTTGGCGCCGACCAGCGCGTTGACCAGCGTGGACTTGCCGACGTTTGGTGCGCCGATCAGCGCGACGAAGCCGCAGCGCGTAGCAGTGGGCGCCTCGCCGCTTGCTTCAGCCGTCATTGCCGCCGCCAACGCCTTCGCGTTCGATCATCACTGAAGCTGCCACCTTCTCCGCCGCGCGCTTGCTGCCGCCGATTCCTTCGGCCGGCGCCAGCCCCGGCAGATCGACCGCGACACGGAACTGCGGATCGTGATGCGGGCCGGTGCGCTCAACCTCGCGGTAAACAGGGGTCGGCAGCCCCTTGCCCTGCGCCCATTCCTGCAGCACCGTCTTGGGATCGCGCAAGGGACGGCGCGGCTTGTGCATGCGCTCGGTCCAGTTGCGTTTGACGAACTCCGCTGCTGCCGCATGGCCGCCGTCGAGGTAGATGGCACCGATCACGGCCTCGCAGATGTCGCCGAGCACCGACTTGCGCAGGCGCGCGTCGGCGCTGGGGCCGACCGAGCCCAGCTTGATGTCGTCGAGCAGACCGAGCGACTTGGCGACGTCGGCGCAGCTTTCCTTGCGCACGAGCTCGGCAAGACGCTTGGACAGCTCGCCTTCATCGGCGTTCGGAAAGGCGTGATAGAGCATGTCGGAGACGACGAGCCCGAGCACGTGGTCGCCGAGGAATTCCAGCCGCTGATAGCTGTCGCCGCGCTTGCGCCCGGACTTCAGCGCCGAGACATGCGTGATCGCCTGCATCAAGAGGTTCGGATCCGTGAAGCTGTGGCCGATGCGCGCCTCGAGCGCTGCATTCGCATCCGTGCCCTTGACCTTGCTGCTCCGCACCCGCTTCTTCTTCGCAGCTGCCTTGTTTGCAGGCGTCTTGTTTGCAGGCGTCTTGGCCGCAGCTTCCCCTTCGGGGCCCGCTTGCGCCTCGATTGGTTGGGTCGCGATGTCCTTGGCTTCGTCTTTCATCGAACGATTTTGAAGAACCGATTCCAGCGCACCGCCCACGGCCAGCGCCAGAACATCCAGGCATGCTCGCCTTCAGCGATGGAGAAGAAGATCATCTGGGCGCGGCCGATCAAATTCTCCTTTGGCACGTAGCCGACCTGGCCGAGGAAGCGGCTGTCGGTGGAGTTGTCACGGTTGTCGCCCATCATGAAGAAGTGGCCGGGCGGCACCGTGTAGACGTTGGTGTTATCCATGTAGCCGTTGTCGGCGCAGTCCAGCGTCTCGTAGGACACGCCGTTCGGCAGCGTCTCCTTCCAGCGCTTCACCCGGGAGATGCCGCCGCCTTCCGAGCCGCAGGGGTCCTCGCCGACATATTCGCTCATGCGCTGCCGTTCGACGGGCGTGTCGTTGATATAGAGCAGACCGTCACGCATCTGGATGCGGTCGCCGGGAAGTCCGATCACGCGCTTGATGTAGTCGGTGGAATCGTCCTTCGGCAGGCGAAACACGACGATGTCGCCGCGGTTCGGATCCGAGCCCCAGATTCGTCCCGAGAACAGCGGCGGCGAGAGCGGAATCGAATAGTGGCTGTAGCCGTAGGAATATTTCGAGACGAACAGGTAGTCGCCGACCAGCAACGTCGCCTTCATCGAGCCGGACGGGATGTTGAAGGGCTGAAACAGGAAAGTGCGGATCACCAGCGCGATCAGGAGAGCATGAATGACGACCCGGATCGTTTCACCGACGCCGCTCTCAGATTTCGTTCCTGAAGTCACGCTCATTGCTCTCTCAATTCCGGCCGGCGGTCACAGAGCGCCCTCCTGGCGCGAACAGCCCATTGCTTCGCGGCCCATGGAGATTGTCCTGATTCTGATAGTGAGGGCCAATTCCGGCGTAAAGCCGAATTCGCCCAAGCTGATTTGCGTTGGCGGACTTTTAGACGGTTGTCGGAGGCCACGCAATCAAGGATCGCATCAAAACTGAATAAGACATTGAATTTACGTACGAATCATAAAATCGAACGGATCGCGTCAGGGCTTAGCCATGGGCACGGCGGAAATGATGACAAAGGCCTGTGCCAGCGGCCAGTCGTCGGTGATCGAAACGTCGATCCGCGCCTCGAACCCCTCCGGCGTCAGGGCCTGGAGCCGGGCCAGGGCGCCGCCGGTCAGTTGCATGGTCGGCCGCCCGCCCGGCAGGTTGACCACCCCCATGTCGCGCCACCAGACGCCGCGCCTGATGCCGGTGCCAAGCGCCTTGGAGCAGGCCTCCTTGGCGGCGAAGCGCTTGGCGTAGGTCGCCACCACCATCTTCTCGTTCTTGGCGCGCCGCTCCGCCTTGGCCCGCTCGGCCGCGGTGAAAATACGGTCGAGGAAGCGCTCGCCATGGCGCTCGATCACCTTGGCGACGCGGGTGATGTCGATCAGGTCGGAGCCGATGCCGATGATCATGCCCGGCCCCGGCCGCGGTCCATCGCCGCGCGCATGCTGCGCACGGTCTCCGCCAGCCCCACGAAGAGCGCCTCGCCGATCATGTAGTAGCCGATGTTGAGCTCCATGATCTCAGGCAGGGCCGCGATCGTCTCCGCCGTCGCATAGTCCAGCCCGTGCCCGGCGTGGACCTCGAGCCCCGCATCCTTGGCGAGCTTTGCCCCGGCCACGATCCGCTGCCATTCGGCCTCGGCCTTGTCGGTGTGGCCGTCGACGACGGCGTCGCACCAGGCGCCGGTGTGGATCTCGATCACGGGCGCGCGCAGCCGTGCCGCCATCTCGATCTGGGCGGGATCGGCGGCGATGAACAGCGAGACCCGGATGCCCGCATCGTTGAGCCGCGCGATATACGGCGTGAGCGCGGTGTGCTGGCCGACCACATCCAACCCGCCTTCGGTCGTCACCTCCTGGCGCCGCTCCGGCACGAGGCACACCGCGTGTGGCTTGGTGGCAAGCGAGATCCGCATCATGTCGTCGGTCGCGGCCATCTCGAAATTGAGCGGCTTGGAGATCTCCGCCTTCAGCCGCGCCATGTCCTCGTCGCGGATATGCCGGCGATCTTCGCGCAGGTGGGCGGTGATGCCGTCGGCGCCGGCCTCGATCGCGAGCAGCGCCGCACGCACCGGATCTGGATTGCGGCCGCCCCGCGCGTTACGCAGGGTTGCGACATGGTCGACATTGACGCCGAGGCGGAGCGGAGGTGCGGGCATTTCAGAACTCACGAAATCAGAGCGATGGAGGCATACGCAAAGCGCCTATCCATTAACACGTTCGACACGGGCGACGACTGCCTTCGCGCGCAGCTGGGCCAGGATCGCGCTCAGGTGCTTCAGGTCGTAGACTTCGAGATCGATCGTCGTCTCCGTGAAGTCAGGCGAGCGGCGCTGCATGCTGATGTTGTCGATGTTGCCGTCGTGCTCGGCGATCACGGTCGCGATCTGCGCCAATGCGCCGGGCTCGTTGACGTTCTCCACCTTGATGCGGGCCGGAAAACGCTGCGGCGCGGAGTCCTCAATGTCCCAGCGGACGTCGAGCCAGCGCTCCGGCTCCTCCTCGAAATCCTTCAGGGCCGGCGCCTGAATGGGATAGATCGTGATGCCCTCGCCCGGCGTGACGATGCCGACGATGCGATCCCCGGGCACGGCCCCGCCGTTCGGAGCGAACTTCACCGGGAGGTCGGAATTGATGCCGCGGATCGGGATCGCGACCGGGCTGCGCGGCTCCGAGGACTTCTCCTTGAGCTTGGCGGCAAGCCCCTTCTTGCCCCCGTAGCGTGCGACGCGCTCCTCCTTGTAGTCGGGATACATCGCACGCGCGACGTTGGAGGCCTTGATCTCGCCGCGGCCGACCGCCGCCATGACGTCATCGATCGAGGTGCGCGCGAGCCGCGGCAGCGCGCCCTTCAGCTTGTCATCGGCATATTCGATCTTGGCGCGCTCGAACAGACGCTCGACGATGCGCCGGCCGAGCCCGGCATATTGATCGCGCACGGCGGTGCGCGTGGCGCGCCGGATCGCGGCACGTGCCTTTCCGGTGACCGCCAGCGTCTCCCAGGCCGACGGCGGCGCCGATTGCGCCTCCGAGGTCAGCACCTCGACCTCGTCGCCGTTCTGGAGCTCCGAGGACAGCGGCGCGAACTTGCCGTTGATCTTGCAGCCGACCGCGCTGTTGCCGACGTCGGTGTGCACCGCATAGGCGAAGTCGATCACGTTGGCGTGGCGCGGCAGCGCGATCAGCTTGCCCTTCGGGGTGAAGCAGAACACCTGGTCGTGGAACAGCTCGAGCTTGGTGTGCTCGAGGAATTCCTCGGGATTGGCGCTCTCGGAGAGGATTCCGATGGTATGGCGCAGCCAGGCGAACGCGTTGGACTCGCGCTTGAGGAATTCGGTCGGCGAGCCCACGCCTTCCTTGTAGAAGACGTGCGCGGCAATGCCGCGCTCGGCGATCTGGTCCATCGCCTCGGTGCGGATCTGGAGCTCGACGCGCTGGTTACCGGGGCCGATCACGGTGGTATGGATCGAGCGATAGTCGTTCTGCTTCGGCGTCGAGATGTAGTCCTTGAAGCGCCCCGGCACGACCGGCCAGGTGGTGTGGACGATTCCGAGCGCGCGATAGCAGGCCTCGATGTCGCTGACGACCAAGCGAAAGCCGAAGATGTCGGACAATTGCTCGAAACCGATCGATTTGCGCTCCATCTTGGTCCAGATCGAGAACGGCTTCTTGCGGCGGCCATAGACCCGCGCGCCGAGACCCCTGTGGCGCAGATTGTTGGAGAGCTGGTCCTCGATCTCGCCGATCAGATTGCGGTTCCGCTCGGCGAGCGCATCGAGCCGCTGCATCACGACCGAATAGGCTTCGGGATCGAGGGTGCGGAACGACAGATCCTCCAGCTCCTCGCGCATTTCCTGCATGCCCATGCGCCCCGCCAGCGGCGCGTAGATGTCGAGCGTCTCCTCGGCGATGCGCCGGCGCGATTCCGTCGGCACGAAATCCAGCGTGCGCATGTTGTGCAGGCGGTCGGCGAGCTTGACCAGGAGCACGCGGACATCGTCGGCAATGGCCAGCAGCAATTTGCGCAGGTTCTCGGCCTGCTTGGCCTCCCGCGAGACCAGCTCAAGCCGCTTCAGCTTGGTCAGGCCCTCGACCAGCGCGCCGATTTCGGGTCCGAAGATCTGGTCGATCTCGGCCCGCGTCGCCTCGGTGTCCTCGATCGTATCGTGAAGCAGCGCGGCCACGATGGTGGCGTCGTCGAGCTTCAGATCGGTGAGAATCGCCGCCACTTCGAGCGGGTGCGAGAAATAGGGGTCGCCCGAGGCGCGGGTCTGCGAACCATGCGCCTTCATGGCGTAGACATAGGCGCGATTGAGCAGGTCTTCGTTGGTGTTGGGATTGTAGGATCTGACGCGCTCGACGAGGTCATATTGACGCATCATGCGCGCGCGGGGCCTGGCCGGGCGCGCGACCGGCGCAGTCGGGGCCACGGCAACCGATTCGGTTGCGGCCTGCATCTGCGTGGATCTGCGACGCCGATATACCATTCCGTCCTGCCTTCAAACGGGCCCTGAGCCGGCCCGTTGTATACATCCTAGCCCCGATCGCGCTTGTGTCCGATCAATTCGGTGACAGGGCGCAGCGCCAACCGGCAACGCTATGGTAACCACGAAAAGGTCAACAAAAGCAAAGGCCCGAACGATGGTTCGGGCCTTTGATAAGATCACAAGAAGTCGATGATCGCGACGGAGGAATTACTCGTCTTCCTCGGGCTGCTCCTCGGGCGGAGCGAGGCCTTCCAGGCCCTTCAGAAGCTCCTCCTCGGTCATGCGCTCGACGGCGACCTCGGTGTCGTCCGCGTCGACGCTGGCACCCGCGGAACCGATCAGCGGCACCGTATCCGGCTCGGGCTCATCCACCTCGACGAACTTCTGGAGCGAGTGCACCAGCTCCTCGCGGAGGTCCTCCGGCGAAATTGTCGTCTCGGCAATTTCACGCAAAGACACAACAGGGTTCTTGTCGTTATCGCGGTCAACCGTTAGTTGTGAGCCGGACGAGATCATGCGGGCACGGTGGGCGGCCAGCAGGACCAAGTCAAACCGGTTGTCGACCTTGTCGATACAATCTTCTACGGTGACGCGAGCCATGGACTGTCGCTCCGTTGCGGGTGGGACGAAATATGTGGATGATTGGGGGTAGTTATAGGGGCCGGGACGGTTTCGCAAGGCCAATTTGTGATTTGGCCTCGCCAAACGGCTCTGGTACCCCCACATTGGGGCTGGGACGGATGGTTTTCCGGGCTGCCATCGAGGGCGGCCACGGGCGTATGCGAGTCCGCCATAACTATACCTTGATTGCCCCGACTTCTCCGGATTTGCGGTTTCGACGGGACTCAGCGGCACTTTAGAACTGCGCGGCTTGCTGTCGCCGCGCCAACAATAAACGATCAATCACGAGCACTACGCGAGCAACTGAATGTCACCTTCTCCTACCAACAAGATCGCGCTCTTCATCGATGGGGCCAATCTCTACGCGACGGCGAAAACTCTGGGCTTCGACATCGATTACAAGCGCCTGCTGAAGGAGTTTCAGAGCCGCGGGACGTTATTGCGGGCGTTCTATTACACCGCCATCATCGAAGACCAGGAATACTCCTCGATCCGACCGTTGATCGACTGGCTGGACTACAATGGCTACACCGTCGTCACCAAGGCGACCAAGGAATTCATCGACGCCTCCGGCCGCCGCAAGGTGAAGGGCAACATGGATATCGAGCTCGCGGTGGACGCCATGGAGCTCGCCGAGCACATCGACCAGATGGTGCTATTCTCGGGTGACGGCGACTTCCGCTCCCTAGTCGAGGCGGTGCAGCGCCGCGGCGTGCGGGTCACGGTGATCTCCACCATCGCCAGCCAGCCGCCGATGATCGCAGACGAGCTGCGCCGCCAGGCCGACGTCTTCACCGACCTCGTCGAGCTGCAATCCAAGCTCGGCCGCGACCCGTCCGAACGCCCCGCCCCGCGTGACCGCGGCGAGCGTGGCGAACGCCACCACGCCCCGCAATTCCTCCAGCGCGCGACCACGATGGCGCCGAGGGGCGATGACGACTTCGAGGAGTGAAGCGGCCCAGTCGAGCCGCCAGCCTCCCACCGTCGTCCCCGACCGTGACTGTCCGCTCTGTCCGCGCCTGGTCGCCTTTCGCGAGGCGAACCGCGCACGTGAGCCATCATGGCACAATGCGCCGGTTGCGCCGTTCGGCGACATCGAGGCGCGCCTTTTGATCGTCGGCCTCGCGCCCGGCATGCAGGGCGCCAACCGCACGGGACGGCCGTTCACCGGCGATTATGCCGGCGACCTGCTCTACGCCACGCTGGTCGAATACGGGTTTGCCAGGGGCACCTATCAGGCGCGGCCCGACGACGGCCTGAAGCTGGTGGACTGCCGGATCGCGAACGCGGTGCATTGCGTGCCGCCGCAGAACAAGCCGCTGCCGATCGAGATCACCACCTGCCGCCGGTTTCTCATCGCGAACCTCGAGACAATGCCGAATCTGCGCGCGGTCGTCGCGCTGGGGAGGATTGCGCACGACAGCGTGCTCAAGCCGCTAAACCTGAAGGCCTCTCAGGCCCCCTTCAGCCACGGCGCCGTGCATCAGGCCGGCGCGTTCAAGCTCTACGACAGCTATCATTGCTCCCGCTACAACACCAACACCGGCGTGCTGACGCCGGACATGTTCCGGAGCGTGTTCGCTAGGATCAAGGCCGACCTCGATTAGGGCTAATGCAATTAGGTCGGCCGGTCGTGGTTCACCTCTCCCCGACGGGGAGAGGTGGTCCCCTGGTCACACCGATGCAACCAAAACTCATTCCTCTGGTGGTCCTAGCCCCTCGCCGGGTTGGCCTTCAGCCAATCGAGCACATCGCCGGCATTCCGGTCGGGCGGAAACACCGGATAGAACACATGCGTGATCCTGGACTCGTCGATGATCAGCGCCAGGCGCTTGATCAGGGTCAGGCCTGCGACCTCCATCGTCGGCAAATTCAAGGCGCGCGTCAGCGCCAGCTTCTCGTCCGAGAGCACCGGAAACGGCAGATGCAGGCGCGAGGCCAACTCGGTCTGGTAGTCGTTGCTCTGGGTCGAGAGGCCGAACACGTGGGCGGCGCCGGCGGCTTTCAGGTCGGCGAACAGATCACGGAACGCGCAGGTCTGCGGCGTGCAGCCGCGCGCTCCCGGAATCATATCCCAATCGTCCACCAGCGCGATCTTGCCGGGCTCGCCAGTACGCGGATAGGCGAACACCACGGTCCGGCCACGCAGCGCCGACAGCGTCACCGACCGGTCGTCGGTCGCGAGCAGGCCGATCGGAGGCAGCGTCATGCCCGTGAGATGCACGGCAGCGCCGTCATCGGCGGGTGCCGGGATCTGGCTCCAGTCGACCTCGAGCAGGTTCCGCTGGTTCATTGCACTATCCCCTCGCCCGCATCAGCCGGCCCTTCTCGCGGCTCCAGTCGCGCTTCTTCTCGCTCTCGCGCTTGTCGTGCAGCTTCTTGCCCTTGGCAACCGCGAGCTGCAATTTGGCGCGACCGCGCTCGTTGAAGTAAAGCTTGAGCGGGATCAGCGTCATGCCCTCGCGGTCAACCGCACCCATCAGCTTGTTGATTTGCCGGCGATGCAGCAGCAGCTTTCGCGGCCGCTTGGGCTCGTGATTGAAGCGATTGCCCTGGAGATATTCGGGAATGGTGGCGTTGATCAGCCAAATCTCGCCGTCCTTGGAATCGGCGTAGGATTCCGCGATCGTGCTTTTGCCGTTGCGGATCGACTTGACCTCGGTGCCGGTCAGCGCAATGCCCGCCTCGACCGTGTCTTCGATCGCATAGTTGAAGCGAGCCTTGCGATTCTCCGCCATGACCTTGATCGGACGTTCGTTCTTATCGGCCATGGGCAACAAACCTGATCGAGATGCGCACGTAAGCTAACAGTTTGGGTGAAGCGCGCGCGTCACTTCTTGAGGAGATCGCGGATCTCGGTCAGCAGGACGACCTCCGCGGACGGCTTCGGCGGTTCCGCGGCCTTGGTCTCTTCCTTGCGCTTCAACGTGTTCATGGCGCGGATCACCAGGAACAGCACGAAGGCGATGATCATGAAGTTGATCGTCAGCGTCAGGAAGCTGCCGTAAGCAAGCACCGCGCCTTGCTTTTTCGCATCCGCTAAGTTGGTGGCGGTCACCGTCTTCGACAAGGGGATGAAGTAGTTCGAGAAGTCGAGACCGCCGGTCGCAGCACCAATGATCGGCATGATGATGTCGCCGACCAGCGACGTGACGATGGCGCCGAAGGCCGCGCCGATGATGACGCCGACCGCGAGATCGACGACGTTGCCCTTCATGGCGAACTCGCGGAACTCCTTGAGCATCTGCCTGCTCCTTTCGTCGACCCGGCTCATCACAAGCTCCCCGAAAGCCTACCGCATCAGTTGATCAGGCCGGCGTGAACCATTGCGCTGCGTACGGCAACGCGGGTCGGCTCGGAAATCGGAACCATCGGCAGCCGCAACGTCTCGTCCAGCTTGCCGAGCAGCGACATCGCGTACTTGATCGGCGCCGGGTTGCTTTCGATGAAGAGGTTGTTGTGCAGCGGCATCAGCTTGTCGTGGATCGCGAGCGCCGTCTTGGTGTCGCCCTTCTGCCAGGCGGCGTGGAACTCCGAGCACAGGCGCGGCGCGACGTTCGAGGTCACCGAGATGCAGCCATGACCGCCATGGGCCATGTAGCCGATGATGGTGGCGTCCTCGCCCGAAAGCTGGTTGAAATCCTCGCCCATCGCCGCGCGCTGCTGCGACACGCGAACCATGCTGGCGGTGGCATCCTTGACGCCGGCGATGTTCTTCAGCTCCCACAGCCGCTTCATGGTGTCGACCGACATGTCGATCACCGAGCGCGGCGGGATGTTGTAGATGATGATCGGAATCCCGATCGCATCGTTGATCGCCTTGAAGTGCTGGTACATCCCCTCCTGGGTCGGCTTGTTGTAATAGGGCGTGACGATCAAGACGGCGTCTGCGCCCGCCTTCTCGGCGTGCTGGGAGAGTTCGATCGCCTCCTTGGTCGAATTGGAGCCGGCCCCCGCGATAACAGGCACGCGGCCTTTGGCCTCAGCGATGCACCATTCGACGACCTTCTTGTGCTCGTCATGGCTGAGCGTCGGGCTTTCGCCGGTGGTGCCGACCGGGACCAGTCCATTGGTGCCCTCGGAAATCTGCCAATTGACCAGGGAGCGAAACGCCGCCTCGTCCAGCGAGCCGTTCTTGAACGGCGTGACCAAGGCGGTGAACGATCCCCGGAATTTCGTCTTGGCTGCCATGGACTTCCTCCGTACGCGGCAATCTTGAGAGCAAGCCCCATACATATCGGGTCTATCCCGGCGGTAAAAGGGCCGCTTCGGTGCGAAGCTGAGTTTAGGTCGCGATTTTGCCGCGGTGCTGGTGCAAATCGGCCTGAGGTAAGCGGCTGTTGGTATTTTCTCCGCATATTCAATCAAATTCAGCTAGGTCTTGAGCCACTTCACTGATTCGGGGCGACAAAACGCCGTGACCTCCTTTGCTCGTGCCGCATGGCGATCCCTAGGTCTGGCCGTGTGCCTGATGGCGTGGCTGTCAGTGGGCTGCGCCGCGCTCGCCAAGTCCAATGAGACGGCCGCGGAGGCCAAGGATACCGCGAAGCCAGCCGCCAAAGACGCCGCGAAGGGGCCAGTCAAGGGATCAGCCAAGGACTCAGCCAAGGGAACCGGCAAGGACGCAGCGAAGGGCGCGGGCAAGAGTGCGGCTGGCGCCCCGGCCAAGGACGCCGCAAAGAAGCCTGCCAAGGATGCTGCTGGTAAGGAACCCGCGAAAGACAAGTCGAAACCCGCGGCAGCAGCCACCTCGCCAAAATCACAACCGACCGCCAACGGGTCGTCACCCAAGACCGCATCACCCAAGACCGTATCACCTAAGACCGCGCCGGCGGTGACGGCCACGGTCAGACCCACCGCCCCAGCCGCCGCCAGACCGGTGACAGCTCCCGTCCTGGCTCCGGCGACGCGCCAGCATGCGGCGCCGCGCAAGCCCGTCATCCCGGCCGCCGTCGCGGCGACGTCGTCGACGTCGCAAGCGGACAAGGAGACGCTGGAAAGCGTCATCGAGCTCGTGCGCAAGCGCAAGGCCAGCGATGCTACCAACGTCGCAGCCGGCATCTCTGATCCGGTCGCGCGAAAGCTCGCCGAATGGATCATCCTGCGCAGCGAGGACAACGGCGCCAGCGTGGAACGCTATCGCGCCTTCCTCTCCGCCAATCCGAGCTGGCCGTCGCAGACTTTCCTGCGCCGGCGCCTCGAGGCTGCGATGTGGGACGACAGGCGCGACGATTCGGTCGCGTGGTCGTGGTTCGAGAACGAGTCGCCGATCTCCGCCAAGGGCCGCTTCACGCTCGCCAAGGCGATGCTGGCGCGCGGTGACCGCGCCAATGCCGAGCGACTGGTGCGCGAAGCCTGGCGCAGCGATCCGATGTCGGAGGACACCGAGAACAACGCGCTTGACCAGTTCGGCGCCCTGCTCACGCCGGGCGATCAGAAAGCGCGGATGGACACCCTGCTCTACGGCAGCGAGACCGAAGCGGCGCTGCGCGCCGCAAAGCGCCTCGGCGCCGGCTATGTCGCGCT
This sequence comes from Bradyrhizobium sp. LMG 9283, assembly GCF_045571415.1. Lineage (NCBI taxonomy): Bacteria > Pseudomonadati > Pseudomonadota > Alphaproteobacteria > Hyphomicrobiales > Nitrobacteraceae > Bradyrhizobium > Bradyrhizobium sp. LMG 9283. The sequence continues at coordinate 4,067,716 of NZ_CP120691.1, read as the reverse complement.
CGCCAAGGCTCGCATCGCTGCGGTCAAGAAAGCGCCGAACGCGCGGGCGCTGCTCGACGCGGTGCCGCGCGAGCTGCACAGCGATCCCGGCTTCATCTTCAGCAAGATCCAGCTCTTGCGTCGCGAGGAGAAGTTCGCCGAGGCCGCCCAGCTGATGCTGTCCGCGCCCAAGGATCCGGGTCGCCTCCACAATCTCGACGAATGGTGGATCGAGCGGCGCCTGCTGGCGCGCAAGATGATCGACACCGAGGAATTCCGCAGCGCCTACCTGATCGCGCGCGACGCCGCCCTGCCCTCGCGCGACATCTACAAGACGGAGCAGGAGTTCACCGCCGGGTGGATTGCGCTACGCTTCCTCAACGACCCTGCGACCGCCGCCCAGCATTTTGCTCGCATCGGGGTCGGCAGCGTCAACCCGACCACGCTGGCGCGCGCCGGCTATTGGCAGGGCCGCGCCGCGGAAGCGATGGGCCGCCAGCAGGAGGCGCGCAACGCCTATGCCCGCGCGGCCGAGCAGTCGACCAGCTATTATGGCCAGCTCGCGCGCGCAAAACTCGGCCTGCCGCAGATCGAGCTCAACAGCCAGCCGCGCGGGCGCGGCGCCGAGCGGCTGGAGATCGTGCGCGCCGCGCAACTGCTCTACGAGCTCGACGAGCGCGAGCTCGCAGTGCCTATGCTCGCCGACATGGGCGAGAACGGCGATCCCGAGGCACTTGCCGGTCTCGGCGAGCTCACCCAGCGTTACAGCGATGCGCGCGGCATGTTGCTGGTCGGCAAGGCCGCGCTCAATCGCGGCCTGCCGTTCGACTTCTACGCCTACCCCGTCAATGGCATTCCGCATTTCACGCCGATCGGCCCCGAGGTCGAGCGCAGCATCGTCTACGCCATTGCCCGGCAGGAGAGCGCGTTCAATCCGTCGGTGGTCTCGCCAGCCCAGGCATACGGGCTGATGCAGGTGACGCCGGATGCCGCGCGCTATGTCTGCAAGCGGCACGGCGCGACCTACGATCTGGGACGGCTGAAGAACGATTCGGTCTACAACGCCACGCTCGGCTCGGCCGAGCTCGGCGGACTGCTTGAGGATTATCGCGGCTCCTACATCATGACCTTCGCCGCCTACAATGCCGGTCGCGGCAGCGTGAAGAAGTGGATCGACCGCTACGGCGACCCACGCGACCCGAAGGTCGATGCTGTCGATTGGGTCGAGCTGATTCCGTTCTCCGAGACGCGCAACTACGTGCAACGGATCATGGAGAACCTGCAAGTCTACCGCGCCCGCTTCGGCGGCGGCACGCGCCTGCAGATCGAAGCCGATCTGCGCCGCGGCGTCGGAAGCGTGGAATAGCGATCTCCTCTCTCACTTCGCAGGCCCGGCACATCGGGGGACGAGCGCCGTCTCCCGGTCAGCACCTGAGCAGGCGAAGCATCTCGATCGATCGACGATTATCCTCGGGCGCGCCTTCTCGAGCGCGGCTCGAGCGCGGCGGCGGCTGCCGTCCGATCGGCAGATTCGGCGGAGCTCTCCGCCACTCGGCAATGAAGCCGGCGGTCGGCTCCCGCTGCAAGACACGGCCGGCAATGCGCGCGCACGGCCGAGCCGGCCGACGCGGCAGCCCTCCCCGGCGTATCTCGGTCGGGACTTGTGACGCGGATCCCCTCTCCCACGACAGCTGGCATCGGGTCGCACGGAACGATCGATGAAGGGAAGCCGCGCGAGTTCGGCGCTTGGCGCAAGACCGCGGGCATCCGAGGCCAAAAAGAAAAGCCCCGGCGGTTTCCCGCCGGGGCTCTCTGTCAGGTCGTTAGACCGAACTTACCAGTTGCGCTGAGCGCGGAGGAGCAGGGTGATGGTGTCCTGATCCTTCAGCTCGTAGAGCGCGGTCGGCTTGGCGGTTACACCGGAGGGGGTAACACCAACCGTACCGGAGTACTTCTGGTCAACGCGGGTCCATGCGAGGTCAGCCGAGAACGTCAGGTTCTTGACCGGAGTCCAGCGAGTGATGATACCCGCCGAGTACACGGAGAAGTCCGGGTTGCAACCCGTCACACCAGCGACAGCTGCTCCCGTGACGAACACGCCACCGACGCCGCAGATCGTGGTCTTAGCCAGGGTACCGAACTGGGCCTGAGCGTAGGCACCGTAGATCGAGGTGTTCCAGTACGGATCCCAGTTGTGGGTGTACGCACCACGGAAGCCCCAGGTCTTGACGGTTTCCTGCTGCGAGCCGGTGATGTACACCGTGTCCGGAGCGTTGGCGAAACCGACGCTCTGGTAGGCGATGCCCGAGCTGCCGAACATCGAGTAGCTGCTGCCCGCGAGGTTCTGGAAGTTATAGCGGGTCGCACCGTCGGTGTAGACGCCCTGGACGTTGATCGTGTCACCCGCGCCGGTCGGGATGTTCTTGATCGACAGAGCGAGCTGAACCGCCCAACCCCACTTGTCGTCGGGGTGGCCAGTGGGCTCGGTCGCGCCGTAGTAGGCAACGTGGTTGTCCTTCGCAGCAACCGACGCCTGGAACAGACCCCAAGCCTGGTCGACGCGAATCTGACCGACGAGGTTCGGCGAACGCGAACCGCCGATGGCGTTGGAGCCATACGAACCACCAACAATGCCAGCCACCGAAGCGCCGCTCATGTTGAGGTTGCCAGCCTGCATGTAAGCAGTCGGGTCTTCAGCCGAGAACGACGCCGTGATGCCCTGACCGAAGTCAGCAGTGTAGCTGAACTGCGTGATACCAGTGACCGTGCCGCTGCCGCCGACGAGACCGTCGTAGTTGTTGCCGGGATAGTTGGTCCAGGGCGCGTCGAACTGCGACACGGCCTTACCCATCGTGAAGCCGGCGAACTGGATGAAGGCATAGTACACGCCGAGCGAACCGCCCGAGGTACCGCCGTCAGTCGGGTTGATCGTCGAACCAACGAGCGCCGGAGTGGCACCGGAGGTGTTGAGGCCCAGCGCGGCGCTGTAGACCGTCGAGCCGGTCGCACTGCCGCTGCCGGAATAGTTACCGGTCGTCCAGGAGAACACGGCGTCGAAGAAGGTACGGACGACGCCGTACTCGGTCGCGGTGCGCGTGTCGATGTTGAGATCTTCACGAGCACGCATCGTGTAGTAGTTCGTCAGACGGTTGCGCGCACCGTTGTTCGTGGTGAACTGGCCGTTGTAGTCCGAGTTCGTGTTCAGCGCGACTTCAGCGCGCAGATAGCCACCCAGCTTGATGCAGGTGTCGGTGCCCGGGATGTAGTAGAATCCAGCACCGTACAGGGAGCAGATCTTCACGTATTCGACCGCCTTGGCCTTCACGGGCAGATCGGCTGCCTGCGCTCCGCCCACGGCGATCAGACCCGCCGCTGAGCCGAGCAAAAGGCTCTTAACCAACTTCATGTTAAACCTCCAAGTTGCTCTTTCAGGGAAGGTTACTGACCGGACGGCCAATTCCCCAACCCCCTCTAAATCCCCGCTTTTGGCCCCTTCGCGCCTTCGGACACACCCGCATGAACGCGAGGGACTTAAGCGAAAGACCTAAACGGGACGACCTTGGGATGCCCCCCTCCGTCGCTCAGTCACAATTACCGAACGTCCTTGCACACACAACAAGAGAACGCTCCGAAACGGCCCGATGAAGCGTGTTTTCCGACGGGTGTTGCACAAATAGCACGCAGATGTGATCAAACCACTCTCGCAACATATTGTTTACATTGATGTTTTCGGAGCGGTTCCATTTGCCATCAAAGTTCCCCACATGAGGCACCGCAGACGAGAGCTCGGCCTGGAGCAGCTTTGATGGGTTCGAATCGTGGAATCAGAAGGAGACTCAAGGAGCAGGCATCAGCCGCCTCCGCGCCTCCAGTTTGACACAAGCGGTCACAACAACGCCTGAGCCGCACGGCAGATACTCGCTATCGAGGCGGAGATGATTGGGAACGGGCCGGCAGCTCGGCGGCCAAGACGCAGGGATGCCGACTTTCCATAGGCCCCCTCTCTCGTATCATTGAATTTCCTAGCAAATTCAGCTTCTGACACGAGCAAACAGGCTTCTCTACGCGGAACATCCTTGCGCCTTGTGCCAGATGTTCCAGCTTTGGGCCTGTTCCTACAGCGCCACTCGCGCGCCCCCGAGAACAAACCCGTTTGTTTCGAAAATCACTGGGAATATTCGAGCGAAAACACGCGCTTCCAAATTGACCAGCCCGAGCAAATAGATGCATAAGGCTCGCACCGGAGAGGTGGCCGAGTGGCTGAAGGCAACGCTTTGCTAAAGCGTCATACGGTCTCAAGCTGTATCGAGGGTTCGAATCCCTCCCTCTCCGCCACCCAGCAGCAGAATCATCCAAGGTCTTCTGCGTTCTTTCAGCTGAAAGCGGCGTGGCGCCGGCGCGAAAGCCTGGCGCAAGCATGAGCGCGGCAAGCCCAGCTCGATTCGCGTGCTCCTTATATATGTGTGCACGCACCTAAATGCCGGATTGCCGTATCCACCAATGCGAGGGCGATATCAGCACAACCTCGTCGGCCCAAACCTTGAACCAGACGGCGCCCCTGCGCCGGCATGGAAAGGACCGGGGCAAAATTCCCGTCTTGTGCAGACGCCCGAGTTCCAGATCGCACTCATCGGGGGCGATCCGAATCGGTAGCCATCGTCCATTCGCTTCTTGATCGGCCATTCCGTCGGGTCTTATGCGGCGGCACGACGCGGAAGCTTGATTCAGCGCAACCGGGCCCACCCATGAAAATGCGGGTCGGACGCGATTCTCATCTCAGCGCGCGGAGACCCAGGCCCTCGCCTCGCGCTGCGCGACCGAGATCTCGGTATCCGACATCTGCCCCGCGACTTCCTGGCGCAACGCCACGGCATCCTTGCGGCCCTTCAACGCGGCAAGGTTGAACCATTTGTGCGCAGCGACGAGATCGACGATCCCGGAGCGGCCGCTCGCCCAGTAGATCTCGCGCTCGAACAGAATGTCCGACAGCGCGCTCGCGTCGACCGGCGTTGCGGTCTCCAGATCGAAAGTACCCTGAAACATCACGCATCCCCTTTGTTCTTATGCCGTCTCGTTCCCCCGAGCGCGGCTCCCGTCCAAAAAGCTGTTCAACTTATCCCCACGCCGTTTGCCGGCTTGTTGGAGGCGATGATGGCGGGCAAATTTGAATGGCAGTTTAAGTATCGCGATGAAGCAGACGTAAACGCGAGCGTGCGACCAGGGTGCGCGGAATTCGAGAAGTCCCTGATTTGCAGGCACTTCTGCGATTCGTCAGATTCGGTTTACCGTGGGATTTTGGGAGAACGATAACCATTGCGCGCGGAGGCGCGGATCCTGTGGTTGCTCCCTCCAACTGTCGTCACCCGCGACCCGGCTACGCCAAGGCTTCGCCGGGGCATGCGGTCTCGGGCCGCCGAAGCTTCGGCGAAGGCGGCAGGCGAGTGACCCAGTCTTCCAGAAGCCGCAGTCGTCCCCCGAGAAGCCGCGGTGTACTGGATCGCCCGGTCGGAGCCGCGATGGCACCGCGCGTGAAGAAGCGGCGCGCAATCGCGTCGCAGCCCGCCCTGCCTCTCTAAGCAAGGCGATCAAGCCAGCACGACAGAAGCGGCGCGGACGCGGCGCAGTCAGATCAGCAATGTCGGAAAGGGAATGCCGGCAATACCCCGGCTTCAAGAGAACGAGGGCGTCGGCGAACACGTCAGGACCAGATTCCACATTGGCCCGAAGGCCTGTCGTGAAATTGCGGAGCCCTCAAGAAGGAGAACCGCACCGAACGAAGAAAACTCGTTTCTTCTGCCGGACCGCGAAAGAGAACAGCCCGACCGTTGACCTGATGTCTCGCCGACACCCTCTATCGTCGACCAGAACCTCTAGGAGGCGCTGATGACGTGCCGGCTATCTGGAGCCGGCAACTTCAGAAGCGAAGTTACTTCTTCTTCTTCGCGACCTTGCGGGTCTTCTTCGCAGTCTTCTTCACTGCGCTCTTCGCCTTCTTCGCCTTCTTCGCTTTCTTGGCCATGTTGCCCTCCGATGTGTGAGATGGCTTTAATCGCTGCGTGCACTCGGGGATCGAATGCACTTCATCCCGAATACACCAACACGAAGAAAAAAACAGCTTCTCGCTTAAAGAAGTGTTGACGCAGCAAGGCGCGTGCGCTTGGCGGGCGCGAGGCAGGCGCTTCGCATCACGTGCGATTGCGATCGAGCAGAGTGATCGCATCGTCGCCGTTCGCGAACGACGCGATTGCACAAAAACACTATGCAGCAAGTATTTTTTCGCACGCGCGCATCGCGTGCGATCAACGCGACGATGCACATCGACAATCGCGCGATCGCCTCGCGAAAGCGTTTCGCGGACTCTGAGTCGCGAGTTTTGGCAACGAAAATATTTTCATGCTTAACGGCGCGAGCGCTCACCGGAGCGTGCGCAAGGCGCCGTTTTGGGCGAATCGCGTGACGGCGATTCGGTCGCGGCATCGCTGTCGATCGGGATGAAGTTTGCCGTTCGAGGATGCGCGCGAGCGGCGCACCGAGAGCCGAAAGCGAGGTGCCGAAACGTGTCCGTCACCTCGTTCGAACGCGTGAGGATTAGACGCCGAGCTTGGACTTGAGCAGGTCGTTGACGCTCTGCGGGTTGGCCTTGCCGCCGGACGCCTTCATCACCTGGCCCACGAACCAGCCGAGCGACTGCGGCTTGTCCTTGACCTGCGCCGCCTTGTCGGGATTGGCCGCGATGATGTCGTCGACCACCTTCTCGATCGCCGAGAGGTCGGTGACCTGCTTCATGCCGCGGCTTTCCACCAGCGCGCGGGGATCGCCGCCTTCCTGCCAGACGATCTCGAACAAATCCTTGGCGATCTTGCCCGAGATCGTGCCCTCGCCGATCAGATCGATGATCGCAGCGAGCTGCTCGGCATTGACCGGAGAGTCCGTAATATCCCGGCCTTCCTTGTTGAGACGGCCGAACAGCTCGTTGATCACCCAGTTCGCCGCCATCTTGCCATCACGGGCGCGGTTGGCAAGCCTGTCGAGCACGGTCTCGTAGAACACCGCGCTCTCGCGCTCGGCGACGAGCACGCTTGCATCATAGGCCGAGAGGCCGAAATCGGCGACGAAGCGCGTCTTCTTCTGGTCCGGCAGCTCCGGCAGCTCAGCCTTCAGCTCGTCGACGAACGCCTGGCTGAATTCCAGCGGCAGCAGGTCGGGATCGGGGAAGTAGCGATAGTCGTGCGCCTCTTCCTTGGACCTCATCGAGCGCGTCTCGCCCTTGTTGGGATCGTAGAGCCGCGTCTCCTGCTCGATCTCGCCGCCGTCCTCGAGGATCTCGATCTGGCGTCGCGCCTCGTACTCGATCGCCTGGCCGATGAAGTTGATCGAGTTCATGTTCTTGATCTCGCAGCGGGTGCCGAGCGGTCCGCCCGGCTTGCGCACCGACACGTTGACGTCGGCGCGCAAGGATCCCTTCTCCATGTCGCCGTCGCAGGTGCCGAGATAGCGCAGGATAGAGCGCAGCTTGGTCACATAAGCCTTGGCCTGCTCGGCATCGCGGATATCGGGCTTGGAGACGATCTCCATCAGCGCGACGCCGCAGCGGTTGAGGTCGACATTGGACATGGTCGGTGACCGATCGTGCAGCAACTTGCCGGCGTCCTGCTCCAGATGCAGCCGCTCGATGCCGATCGTGACGCTGCGGCCGCCGTCGAGCTCGACCAGCACCTCGCCCTCGCCGACGACCGGCGATTTGTACTGGCTGATCTGGTAGCCCTGCGGCGAGTCCGGATAGAAATAGTTCTTGCGGTCAAACACCGAGCGCAGATTGATCTTGGCGTTGAGGCCGAGGCCGGTCCGGACAGCCTGCCTGACGCATTCCTCATTGATCACAGGCAGCATGCCCGGCATTGCGGCGTCGACCAGCGACACATGGCTGTTCGGCTCGCCGCCGAATGCGGTGGACGCGCCCGAGAACAATTTTGCGTTCGACGTCACCTGGGCATGGATCTCCATGCCGATGACCATCTCCCAATCGCCGGTGGCGCCTTTGAGAAGTTTGTGCGTGGCCGTGCTCATGTCTTGCTCCCAAGCAGCGTGGCAGCGATCCGCTCCCACTCCGCTTCCAATGAATCCTTTGCCGTCGGCTGGCCGGCCTGCCCATACCAGTAGCCGGCATTGCCGAGATCGCCTTCGACGCGGTGCAGATAGGCGTGCACCCAGGCGGCCTCACGGCTGCTTTCGTCCTGAACGATCTTGTGCGCGCGGTCCCAGTCGCCCTTCGCCGCCCACCAGAGGCCGGCGAGCGGCGCGCTCAGGCTAGGCGCGGGCGCCGCGCCGTCGAGGCTCGCGATGAAATCAGCGACATTCACCACCACCTCGCGGGCGTGAACCGGCCGGCGGCCTGCTCGATCACCTCGCCGAGCGAGAACAGCGTCTCCTCGTCGAAGGGACGGCCGATCAGTTGCAGGCCGAGCGGCAGGCCCTGCGCGTCCTTGCCGGCGGGCACGGCGATGCCGGGCAGGCCCGCCATGTTCACGGTCACCGTGAAGATGTCGTTGAGGTACATCTCGACCGGATCGGCACCGCCCTTCTCGCCGATGCCGAAGGCCGCCGAGGGCGTCGCCGGGGTGAGGATCGCATCTACGCCCTTGGCGAAGCAGTCCTCAAAATCCCTCTTGATCAGCGTGCGCACTTTTTGCGCGCGCAGATAATAGGCGTCGTAATAGCCTGCGGAGAGCACATAGGTGCCGATCATCACACGGCGCTTCACCTCCGCGCCAAAACCCTCGGCACGGGTGTTCTCGTAGAGCTCGATGATGTTCTTAGCCGACTCGCGCAGGCCGTAGCGCACGCCGTCATAACGCGCGAGGTTGGAGGACGCCTCCGCCGGCGCCACGATGTAATAGGCCGGCAGCGCGTATTTGGTGTGCGGCAGCGACACCTCCACGAGCTCGGCGCCGGCGCTCCTCAGCCAGTCCGCGCCGGCTTGCCAAAGCTTCTCGATCTCCACCGGCATGCCGTCGAGACGGTACTCCCGGGGAATGCCGATCTTCATGCCCTTCACTGACTTGCCGATCGCCGCCTCGTAATCCGGCACGGCGATATCGACCGACGTCGTGTCCTTGGGATCGTGGCCTGCCATCGAGCGCAGCAGCATCGCGGCATCGCGTACGCTGCGTGCGATCGGACCGGCCTGGTCGAGCGAGGACGCAAAAGCGACGATGCCCCAGCGCGAGCAGCGGCCATAGGTCGGCTTGATGCCGACGGTCGCGGTGAACGCCGCCGGCTGGCGGATCGAGCCGCCGGTATCGGTCGCGGTCGCGCCCATGCACAGCAGTGCCGCCACGGCCGAGGCCGAGCCGCCGGACGAACCGCCTGGCACCAGCGTGGTGTTGCTGCCGTCGCGCCGCCAGGGATTGCCGACGGGCCCGAAGCAGGAGGTCTCGTTCGACGAGCCCATCGCGAACTCGTCATTGTTGAGCTTGCCGAGCATCACGGCGCCATCGCGCCAGAGCTGCGAGGTGACGGTGGACTCATACGTCGGCACGAAATTGCCGAGGATTTTCGAGCACGCCGTAGTGCGCACGCCCTTGGTCGCGAACAGGTCCTTGATGCCGAGCGGAATGCCGGCGAGCGGGCCGGCGTCCCCCATGGCGATCCTGGCGTCAGCTTCGCGCGCCATCGTGCGCGCCTGGTCGGGCGTCTCCATCACGAAGGCGTTGAGCACGCGCGCGGCTTCGATCGCGGAAAGATGCGCGTCGGTCAGCTCAAGCGACGTGAAAGTCTTGTCGGCGAGACCCTTGCGGGCCTCGGCGAGCGTCAGCGATGTCAAATCGGTCATTTATTGATCGGGCTGCAGAAGAACGGAGACAGGGTCTTGTCGTTGGCCGGGTCGTCTTTTTTGGCAGCGGCTTTCGCGGCAGCCTCGATCTCGTCGAGCACGGCATTGACGGCGACATTGGGATCGGCAGCCTTGCCCTGCCGTTCCATCTTGTCGAGATAATTCATGTAGGCCTGATAGGCCTTCTCATCGTCGCATAGCAGGCACATCGGACGGCGTCCTGAATTGAATTACTCGACGACCTTGGGCACCAGGAAGAAGTGACCTTCGGTCGCGGGCGCGTTGGCAACGATATCGTCGGCGATCTCGCCGTCATTGACCACGTCCTGCCGCTTCTTCATCTGCATCGGGGTCACCGAGGTCATCGGCTCCACACCCTCGACATTGACCTCCGAGAGCTGCTCGACAAAGGCGAGCATGGCGTTGAGCTCGCCCTGCAGATGCGGAACCTCGCCCTCGGAAACCGCAATGCGCGCCAGATGCGCGATGCGGCGGACGGTAGCGGCGTCGACGGACATTATATAAGGCCTCTCACGGCAAAACCTAAGTGCCGTATAGCAGAGGCCGCTTTTGCGCCGCAACCGGCCCCGGAGGCCTAGCTGGCGAGCGCTTTCAGGCGAGCCAGCGCCGAGTTGGCGAGATCCCGGGTCAATTCAGCGGCTGGCACCTCGCGACCGAGGGCAATTGCCTGTCCCGCCCAGAGATTGGTGAAATCCACCCTGCCCTGCTTTTCGGCAGCCGCCCTCAGCAGCCCCAGCGCGGTTGCGGCATGGGGGAACGGCGGCGCATCCGGCGAGACCGGGCCCGCCTCACGCATCAGCCGGTTCTGCACGCCGCGCGCCGGACGGCCGGTCATGACATTGGTGATCACGGTGGAATCGTCTCGCGCTTCAGCGAGCGCCTTGCGGCCGCCGGCGCTGACCTTGGATTCCGGACAGCGCAGATAAGCGCTGCCGATCTGCACGCCGGAGGCACCGAGCGCAAAGGCTGCGGCAATGCCGCGCCCGTCCGCAATGCCGCCGCAGGCGATCACCGGCACCTTCACGGCATCGACGACCTGCGGCACCAGCGCAAAGGTGCCGGGCTGCTCCGCAATTCTGTCAGTCAGGAACATGCCGCGATGACCGCCCGCCTCGGCGCCTTGCGCGATCACGGCGTCGACGCCGCGCTCTTCCAGCCAGACCGCTTCCTTCACCGTCGTGGCGGACGAGATGACGAGGCAGCCGGCCGCCTTGACGCGCCTCAGCAGCGCTTGCTCCGGCAGGCCGAAATGGAAGCTGACGACCTCCGGCTTCAGCTCCTCGACCACCTCGCAGAACGCCGCGTCGAACGGTGCGCGGTTCGCAGCATTGATCGGCGCCGAGGGATCGAGACCATGCTCGGTGTAATAGCTCGCGAGCCGCTGCTTCCAGCGCGCTTCGGCTTCCGTCGTGAACTCGACCGGCGTGTGGCAGAAGAAGTTCATGTTGACCGGCGCCTTCACACGCTGGCGGATGAGACCGACCTGCTCGCGCGCCTTCTCCGCCGAGATCATCGCACAGGGCAGCGAGCCGAGCGCCCCGCCTTGCGCAGCGGCAATCACCAGCTCCGCATCCATCACGCCGGCCATCGGCGCCAGCACGATCGGGAATTCGGTCTTGAAGAGGTCGATCAGTCGACGGTCAGGCCACATGGTATGTCTCTCTCGTTCGTCCTTACCCTTCCCTGGAGGGGGAGGGTAAGAGTCTACGCCGCTATCACCGAATTCCGCCGCCCTTCCAACAACTGCTCCGCCTCAACCACAATTCGCTCGACTATCTCCCCCGCCGGCGGAATATCATGGATCAGGCCGACCGCTTCGCCCGCGATCACGGCAGCGACATCGAAATTGCCGGCTGCCCTTGCCGTGGCATACTCCGCCGCGACTGCGGCGACATTCTGCATCAGCTCGACTTCGCGGCCGATCCAGCGCCGGGCATGATCGTTGACTAGGCATCGCCCCGTGAACGGCGCCGGCCAGACATTGTTGCGGGAGAGGTCGAAGATGATGCCACGCACCGTCGAGCCGCTGCTTGCCGTGCAGATGCGGCGCTTGGCCTCCTCCGCGCCGTCGGCCTCCTGGCTCGCATAGAAGCGCGTGCCGAGCAGCACGCCGCTCGCGCCCAGCATCATCATGGCGGCGAGCCCGCGCCCGTCGGCGATACCGCCGGCGGCGACGACAGGCACGCGGCCGGCCGCAAGATCGACGATAGCAGGCACGAGATCGACGGTGGTGCGTGAAGCACCATGACCGCCCGCCTCCGTCCCTTGCGCGATCAGGATGTCGGCGCCGGCGTCGAGCGCCTGTCGCGCCATCGCTTCGTCCTGCACCTGGCAGATCAGGCGGGCGCCGGCCGACTTGATCTTCGGTGCGAACGGCGCGGGATTGCCGAAAGACAGCATGATCGCGGAGGGCTTTGCAGCGAGCGCCACATCGAGCAGCTCGGGCCGCTTGGCGAGGCTCCATGTGATGAAGCCGATGCCGAACGGCGCACGCAGACCGGCGAGCTTCGCCGTCTCCTGCTCCAGCCAGGTCCGCTCGCCATAGCCGCCGCCGAGAATGCCGAAGCCGCCGGCACGGCTCACGGCCGAGACCAGCCGGCTGCCGGCGATGATGTCCATCGGCGCCAGCAAGATCGGATGCTCGATCCCCAGCAGCGTGGTCAGCGACGTCGCAATGGGCATGGCTCCTCCCCGATCTGGACAGCGAGACTAGACGCGACTAGCATTCTCGAAAAATGAATTGTTGCGAATGCTGCCATCTCAAAAGCGGAACGGCGCTATGGAACTCAGCGACATCAAGACCTTCGCCGCCGTCGCCCGCACCGGCGGCATCACCCGCGCCGCCGAAGAGCTCAATACCGTGCAATCGAACGTCACCCAGCGCGTGAAGGCGCTGGAGGCGGAGATCGGCACGCCGCTGTTCGAGCGCCACAGCCGCGGCATGACGCTGACCGGCGCCGGCAAGCGCCTCCTCCCCTACGCGCAAAAGATGGCGGCGCTGTCGCGCGAAGCCTTGCTCGCTGCGCGTGACGACGGCGAGCCGAAGGGACCGCTCGCGATCGGCTCGATGGAGACCACGGCGGCGGTGCGCCTGCCGCCGCTGCTGGCGGATTTCCATCGCCGCTTTCCTGCCGTGCGCCTATCCCTGCGCACCGCGCCGACCGTCGACCTCGTCACTGGCGTGCTCGACGGCACGCTCGACGGCGCCTTCGTCGCGGGACCCATCACGCATGACGACCTCAGCGCGACGAGCGCCTTCCGCGAGGAGCTGGTGCTGGTCAGCGCACGACGCTGGGCTTCGCTGGCCGAGCTGCGCGCCGGCACGTCAGAGTCCGGCCCGACCGCACTGGTGTTCCGCACCGGCTGCACCTACCGTCAGCGGCTCGAGCAGGTGTTCGTCGAGTTCGGCTGGCCGTCGGCGGCGCGCTTCGAGCTCGGCACGCTCGACGGCATGATCGGCTGCGTCGCCGCCGACATGGGCGTGACGCTGCTGCCGCGCGCCGTCGTGGAACGCAGTGCGATGCACGGCAGCGTGTCGATCCATACGCTGAGCCCGTCGCATGCACGCGTCGAGACACTCTTCATTCAGCGCCGCGCCGGACATCAATACAGCGCGCTGAGCGGCTTTGCCGACTGCCTGAAGAAAGATGACGACGTCATCGCAGCCTGACGCGACGAAGCGTTCCACTCCGCGAAATTCGTCACAAATCCATCGCGTTTCCACGTTGCGTTCTGCCCTCGCAGCGCAGCACATCAAAAAGCTTTGAAGCCGGCGATCATTCTACGTTAGGATGACTGACTAGCCAGCGCGAAACCATAACGAAGCCAAACATCGGCAGAAAACATCGGGAGGACTATCGATGCGCAATACGCTTGTGTTGTGCTGCGTCGCTGCGTTGTCGGCGATAACAGGCACGGCAAATGCCCAGGACTGGACCAAATCGAAATGGGGGCCGAGCGATGAGATCGGTGCCGCCAATTACATGACGCCCGAGCTGGTGGTGAAGGCGGCGTCGCTGGTGAAGACCGGTAAGACCTATGCCCTTGGCATTCCCGTCACGCCGCAGACGCCCGCTTATCCGCCGCGCACCTTCAAGCTCACCATCGTGCAGCCCGGACAGGCCGGCAGCCCGGGTCTCGGTCCGAACAAGGCCACCTATAACGACGACATCCTCGACACCTGGGTCGGCATCGGCAGCCAGCTCGACGGGCTCGGCCATCTCGGCATCGAGCACGTCTATTATAACGGCAACAAGCTCGCCGATTTCGCCGATCCCAACGGGCTGAAGAAGCTCGGCATCGAGAAGGTGCCACCCATGGTCACGCGCGGCGTGCTGCTCGACATGGCCGCCTATTTCAAGACCGACGTGGTGAAGGAAGGCACCGCCTTCAACGTCAAGGAGATCGAGGAAGCCGCCAAGCAGCAGAACGTCGAGATTCGCCAGGGCGACGTCGTCATCTTCCACACCGGCTGGCTCAGCCTGATCGGCAAGGACGACAAGCGTTACTCGGCCGGCGAGCCAGGTCTCGGCGTCGAAGGTGCGAAGTACCTCACCGGCAAGGGCGTCGTCGCAGTCGGTGCCGACACCTGGGGTCTCGAGGTGCTGCCGTTCGAAGGCAAGACCGTGTTCGAGGTGCATCAGATCCTGCTCGCGATGAACGGGACCTACATCCTCGAAAACATGGACACCGCCGCGCTCGCCAGAGACAAGGGCTACGAATTCCTGTTCGTGCTGGGACAGCCGCGCTGGACCGGCGGCGTGCAGGCGATGATCAACCCGATCGCGATCCGCTGACATCCCACACGCTTCCGTCGCAACAGCCCGGGTGAGGGTGTTGCAGTGTCTCCAGAGAGTACACTGCTCCCCTCACCCGAACGCCGGGTCGGTTCGCTGGCCGCGAACAGCCCCGCTCTTCAGATCCGAATATCCTCATAGGATTCGATCCGCCGCGGGCCAACCGAGGTCGCCTCGTGCGAGTCCGCGTCGGCGAGATTGCCGAAATCGAGCTTGGTCAATTTCGTCAGATCCGCGATCGAGACCTGGAAGACGCTGACGTCCTCCTCGGACATCCGCTCGAGCAGATCCGCCTCGTGGATACGGTCGATCTCCATGACCTGCTTTCGCTGGCTCATCAGGAATGCCGCCGCCTTGAGAGCGTCTTCGTCGCGTCGGATCAAGATCTTCCAGAAATATTTCGGAATTTGAACCCCGCCGAAGCTCGGATCCTTGTGAGGCCGGCCGGCGGGATTTGGCAGATCGGATTCATCGGCATCCGGTCCGTCGAGCACCGGACCGTTCATGACGATGCCCTTCTCCTCGCCTTCGAGCAGGACATCGCGCGTGTAGTCCTCCAGTCCTGCCCAGAGCTGCTTGCCCTGATTGAACGAGAAAAATTGCGGCGAGCAATTGGTGAAATGGAAGGAATCGTCGCCATGCTGCTTGGCCGCGGCGACGGTGTCGCCCCAGGTCGCATCGAGGCGGCGCACGAGATGACCGCGGTCGAACGGATTCTTGCTGCGGTCCGCCTCAAAAGTGGCCTGCTTGCGGTAGAACTCATCGCCGATCTGGGCATCGTCGTCGATGCGCGGATCGCGCAGCCAGGAATCACCTTCCCGCTTGCCGACGTCCTGCTGCTTGCCGCCGTCGATATTGACACAACTGAAGAAGGCGAGCCGGCGCGCCTTGTTCATGACGACGCTGTAGTTGAAGTATTTCAGCTCGGACTGCTTGGAGCTTCCCTTCAGCATCGCGATCCGGGACTTGAGAGCGGCCGGAATCTTCGGCAACGGCACCGAGAACTTGCCTGTGCCTAGGAAATTCGCCTTGTATCCGGGACGCGATTTCAACGTGCTCTGATCGATATGCACGGCCTCCATCGGCAGGCCGTTCTTCGCACTGATGTTGGGCAACAAGCCCGCCGGTGGGGCGATCAACGGCTTGCCGCCGTTCTGCATACCTCCGTTCGGTGCTCCTCCGTTACCTCCCGCCGGGCCCTGCACGGGCGCGAGCGGAGGCATCGGAATTTCCGTCCTGAACATCGGCAGTGGCACGCGGATCGGAACCACGAGCGAGGTCCCGTCAAGCGATTGCTCGACCCAGGCATTGGCACCGAAAGCAGGCGCTGCCGCCGGCGGCCGGACTTTCGCGACCTCGTCCCGGATCGGCGGCTCCTCCTCGTCGAGCACCGGCCTGATCAAGGGATGAGAACCAACGGCAACCTTGAGATCGGCGACGATCGCGCTGATCCGGATGCCTTCGTTGGCGATCCAGTCGATCGAGGATTCGTCCATCGACGGCTTCCACACCTTGCCGTCCTTGGTCAGGGTGCGGCCCTGCCCATCCTTCCGGGGAACGCCACTGTGGTGCAGCGCGACCACCTGCCAAAAGCGGTTGAACGCCGGCGACCCTGACGACCCCGCGGTCGTGTCGGTGTTGTACCAGAGGAAGTCGCCGACATATTTGAGCAGCTTGTTCTCGCGGACGCAGACCTGCTTCATCTGCCCGCTGGGATGCTGGATGATGGTGAGATACTCGCCCGGGTCTGCCTTGCCGGGCGCGCCGCTCAGCGGCAGCCATCCCCAATCCTCGAGCTCCTCGTGGCCTGACAGCGAGGTCGGCGCCACCGCAACGACCGAGAAATCCAGCCTGTCATTGGTGTAGAAGAATTTCCCCGGCTCGAATCCGAACCGCACCGGCACACGCTCCTGTCCTGAAACGTCCAATTCGTAATTGAAATCGGCGACCGAATTGACTGCGTCGGCCGGCTTGCCGAAGACATGATGGTTCGTCAGCAGCAGGCCGGGCCCGATCAGAAAGCCCGAGCCATAGCCGAGCAGGTTCGACTTGATATCCCTGAGCTGAATACGGCAGACCGAGCGCGAGGCGGCCGTCCCCTTGGCGAGATAGTTGATGCTGTCGAGATCATTGCCCCGGAGGATCCGCTCCAGGCCGATCTCGGCCGCTTGCACGTCCTGCGTCTCGGCCAGGAGCTGGCGCTGGCGCTGGCGTATCTTTTCAGCGCTCAGCTCGATCGGGCCGTCGCCCAATTTTCGGTTCAAGACATCGGGTGAGAACTCGGCTTGCTTGAATCGCCTTTTCTGAGCCCGCGATCAGGCTTGGCTTGATGAGCATCATGACCTCTCAAAATACTTGGCGAATATTGGACATGGTCGGCGCCTGAAAAATCTGCGCCAAGGTTGCAGCGCGGTTCGGACCGCCGATTGCGGCCGATCGTCTCGAAATCGGGGCACGTTCGCCCAATACTACTTTAGACCTTCAAATTTACAGCTACACAACCATAGCGTCAATCGACGTGCGCTGCCGAGGTCGCGACATCATGCCATGGTCTGCGACGCCGCCCGTGTGAGATTTGCCACAAATGATCGTTGCATTTGTGCGTGGCCCAGCATCGCCGTGACGGCGAACAGGCCGAATAATATCAGCGCATCCATGTTCCGGGTTCACTCCGCAGCGTGCCGCGTGATATGCGCTAACGCCATGCCGGCTCTTATCCTGCCTCTCGTCGAAGCTGCAACCCATTGGCCCGCGCGCGGCGCGCTGGTCGGGCTCGATCTCGGCACCAAGACCATCGGCGTTGCCGTGTCCGACCCCGATCGTCGGCTTGCGACCGGCGTCGAAACCATCTCCCGTAAGGCGTTCAAGCAGGATGCCGCCCGCCTGCTCGTGATCGCGGCCGAACGCAAGGCGGCCGGATTCGTGCTCGGCCTGCCCATCAACATGGACGGCAGCGAGGGCCCGCGCGCGCAATCCACCCGCGCCTTTGCGCGCAACCTTGCCGGCCTGACCGTGCTTCCCATCGGCCTCTGGGACGAGCGCCTCTCGACCGCGGCGGTCGAGCGCGAGTTGATCGGCATGGACGTCAGCCGTGCCAAACGCGCCGAGGTGATCGACGAGCATGCCGCGATCTTCATCCTGCAAGGCGCGCTCGACCGCCTCGCCAATCTTCGCGCCAGCCCGGGGATCGATTGATCCATGGCCGTCGTCGTCGCGGCGCTGCTGCCGGTTTTCATCCTCATCGTGCTCGGCATCGTGCTGAAGCGCAGCCTGATGCGGCTCGACACGCAGTGGCACGGGCTGGAGCGGCTGACCTATTTCGTGCTGTTCCCGATGCTGCTGATCCAGACGCTGGTGAAGGCGGACCTCTCCAAGGTGCCGGTCGCCGGCGTCGGCGGCGCGCTGCTGCTGTCGGCGCTCGCAATGTCGCTGCTGTGCCTCGCGCTGCGCCCGACCCTTTCGCGACTCGGTATCGATGGCCCCGCCTTCACCTCGATCTTCCAGGGCGCGACGCGCTGGCAGACCTTCGTCGGGCTGTCGGTGGCCGCCAACATGTTCGGCGACGTCGGGCTGGCGCTCGCCTCAGTGGCGATGGTCGCGATCATTCCCCTGGTCAACGTGTTCAGCGTCGCGGTGCTCGCCCATTACGCATCGCCCGAAAAGCAATCCGGCAGCGCCATCGTCATGACATTGGTGCGCAATCCTCTAATTTGGGCCTGCGCGATCGGCCTCTTCATCAATGTCACCCACCTGCCGCTGCCAAAGCTCTGGCATGAGGTTGCCGACGCGCTCAGCCGTTCCTCGCTCGCCATCGGCCTGCTCGTCACGGGCGCGGGGCTGCATCTGGAAGGCCTGCTGCGTCCGAGCGCTGCCGCTGCGATCGGCGTCGCTTTCAAGCTGGTGCTGATGCCTGCAGTCGCCCTCGCGCTTGCCGTCTGGTTTGGCCTGTCGGGCGACAGCCTGGCGATTGTTGCGATCTGCTCGGCGGTGCCGACCTCGTCGAGCGCCTATGTCCTCGCCCGCCAGATGGGCGGCGACGCGCCGCTGCTGGCGCAGATCATCACGCTGCAGACGATGCTGGCGGCGGTCACAATGCCGATGGCGATCGCGCTGGCGGCTTAGACCTCGTCGCGCGGAGCTCTCTCACCTCGTCATTGCGAGGAGCCCTTGCGACGAAGCAATCCAGACTGCCACCGCGGAAAGACTCTGGATTGCTTCGCGGCGCTCGCAATGACGGAGTGTGAAGCTTCTTCCTAGCTCCCCAGCCACATCGTCGCCACCACCGCGGTCAGATTGTTCAGCGCATGGAGCACGATGGTGAGCCACAGCGAGCCAGAGCGATAGCGCATGTAGCCGAACCACAGGCCGATGGTGAAGACTTCGGCGAGGAAGTAGATGTCGTATTGCAGGTGCACGATTGTCCAGACCAGCGACGACAAGAGAATCGCGCCCGGCACGCGCATGAAGCTCGCCGACCAGCCGCGATAGAGGAAGCCGCGCGCCAGGATCTCTTCCGACATCGGCGCAGCCACGCTGAAGGCGAACAGAAGCAACAGCGCAGCGCCCTTGTCGCGTCCCGATTTCAACAGATCGGTCATGAAGCCCGGCGTCGCCTCGCGGCCGAGCGCGCGCGACATCGTCTCCCAGATCAGCACGATCAGGATGAGGCCGACGGCGCCGAACAGCAGCTGCTTCCAGGACGGCCAATGCAGCGCGAGATAATCGACAAAGGAGGCCTTCTTAATGCGGATGGCGAGCCAGACCGCGGCCAGCGTCGCCGGCAGGCCCATGATGACCGAGAGCGCGAGCGTCTGGGGCTCATGGCCGACGAGCTGGAGCGAGGCGATATCCATGGGAAGGCCACGCTGCGCCACCAGCAGAACGACGGCGCCGATCTGCCCGACGAACATCGCGACGAAGATGAGGAGGCCCCACAGCGCCGTGCCCCAGAACTTCCAGACAAGTGGCGCGTACTCTGCTCGCGTCATGACGAGCGGCGGATGGTCGGGATTGAGGGTGTCCATCAGGAGGCTTTCGTTGGGGAGACTCACGGCAGCGCACGCTCCAGCAGCGCGCGCACGTCGCCGCGGTCGAGTTCGACCGCGCCATACATGCTGGCGTGATTGGCGGCGAGACGCGTGCTCGCAAACAGTTCGGCATTGTGCGGTGACACGCCGTTGAGCGCTGCGGCGGCGGCGAGCAACGCCAACTTCTCGACCGCAAGCCGCGCGACGCGCTCGCCGTCGGCGCGACGAAAAGTCTTGCCGATGAACGCGACCGCCTCCCCCGCCCCCGGCAGGCTCTTCGTGTCGGCCGCAAGCGATTGCAGCACCGCCATCGCCGCCTCGCCCTCGCGCGAGAGCGCGCGGAGCACATCGAGGCACATCACGTTGCCCGAACCTTCCCAGATCGCATTCACCGGCGACTCGCGATAGTGGCGCGCCAAGATGCCGTCCTCGACATAGCCGTTGCCACCGAGGCACTCCATCGCCTCGTAGAGGAACGGCGGCGCGCTCTTGCAGGTCCAGTATTTGATCGCGGGCGTGAGCAGCCGCATATAGGCGGCATCGGCCGCATCGTGCGGCGTGCGGTCGAAGGCGCGGCAGAGCCGCATCACGAGCGCGGTGCTCGCCTCCACATGCAGCGCCATGTCCGACAGCACGGCCTGCATCAGGGGCTGGTCGGCCAGATGCTTCTGGAACACGCTGCGGTGACGGGCATGATGCAATGCATGGGCGAGGCCCGAACGCATCAAGCCGACGGACGCAATCGCGCAATCCTGCCGCGTCAGCTGCACCATCTGGATGATGGTGCGGATGCCCTTGCCCTCCTCGCCGACCGCTTGCGCATAGGCGCCGACGAACTCGACCTCGGACGAGGCATTGGAGCGGTTGCCGAGCTTGTCCTTCAGCCGCTGGAACTGGATGGCGTTGACCGAACCATCCGGCGCGAAGCGCGGCATGAAGAAACAAGTCAGCCCGCCTTCCGCCTGGGCCAGCACCAGGAACGCATCGCACATCGGCGCCGACATGAACCATTTATGGCCGGTGATGCGATAGCCATCTCCGTCGCGCACGGCGCGCGTCATGTTGGCGCGCACGTCGGTGCCGCCCTGCTTCTCGGTCATGCCCATGCCGAGCGTCATGCCGCGCTTTTCCCACCACGGCGCGAAGCTGGGATCGTAGCTCTTCGTCGACAGCACCGGCATCACGCACGCGAGCAGATCGGGCTGCATCGCCAGCGCACCGACGGAGGCGCGCGTCATCGTAATTGGGCAGAGGTGGCCGGTCTCGACTTGCGCGGCGATATAGAATTTCGCGGCCCGAATGACTTCGGCGGCATCGCCGGCAGGTTTTCCATCCGCCGTCCACGTTGAATTGTGCACGCCCGCATGCGCGCTGTGCGCCATCAGCTCGTGATACGAGGGGTGAAACTCGACCTGGTCGCGCCGGTTGCCCTTGGTATCGAAGGTGCGCAGCTTCGGCGTGTTCTCGTTCGCGAGGCGCCCGCGATCGGCCATCGCGGTCGAGCCCCAGTGCTTGCCGAATTCCGACAGCTCGCCCTCCGCCACCGCGCCGCCATTGGCCCTGACCGCCTCGACCAGCGGCCGATCCGCGGCGAACAGGTCGACGTCCTCGAACGGCGGCGACTGGTTGAAGACCTCGTGGGTCGCAAAGCTCGGTTGGGTCATGGTGCTTCCTCGGATCGGAATTAGTTCCGCCGCGGCTGGATCGGGAAATCATAGGCCGCCCCGCCCGCCCCCGGCAGGGAAAAATGCCACCACTCCTTCGAATAGTTCACAAAGCCTTGCCTGGCCATCGCGGCGATCAGCCGCTTGCGCCAGGCGCGCTGCTCCGGATTGATCGACGGTGCCGCAGTGTGCCCCTTCGCATCGGTACAGTCGTAGCCGGTACCCATGTCGACGCTGCCCTCCGGCGCCCGAGCCTCGGCCGGCCCCGTGCAGTCGGCATAGGTTCTTGTCGGGTCGTATTTGGCGGAATTGTCGGCTTTGAGATCGACCAAAGTGAGATCGAGCGCTGCACCCGTGGAATGCTGCGAGCGGCTCGCAATATAGCCGAGGCGGAACAGCTCGGTCTTCGGAATCTCAGGGTTGTAGCGCCGCTCGGCCGCCGTCTCATGACCGTTCTGCGACCACTTCACCATGTCGAGCGACGCCCGCGCCGGCCGGTAGCAGTCGAACATCTTTAGCGACAAATTTTGCGCCGCCAGTTCCTCCTGCACCGCCTTCAGCCGCAGCCCCACCTCCCGTTTCACCACGCATTCGCCGGCGCCGTAGCCGGCGAGTGGACGGCCGACGAAATTGTTCGATGTGGCGTAGCGGATGTCCTGGATGATGCTGGGATCGATGTCGCGCAGGTACATGAAGCCGCCGGGAAGCGATTGGGCGTGGGCGGATGCGGCGATCGCGAGAAATGAAATCAAAATCGATCTGATGAAGCGCATTCTCTCTTCCCCTGTCATTCCGGGGCGGCTCCGGAATCTCGAGATTCCGGGTCTGGTGCTTACGCACCATCCCGGAATGACGGCAAGACCGACAGATCAGGGGATAACTCTCTTCCTCCTGTTTGCCCCTTGCCCCTCCGACCATCCGCGCCTATAGCTCTGGCTTTAATGACATCGAAATCGACCTTCGTCCTCGGCCACCGGCATTTGCTGGGCATCGAGGGCCTTTCCGCGGCCGACATCAGCGGCCTCCTCGACCTGTCCGAAGAATATGTCGAGCTCAACCGCCAGGTTGACAAGAAGCGCACCGTCCTGCGGGGACGGACGCAGGTGAACCTTTTCTTCGAGGCTTCCACCCGGACCCAATCCTCGTTCGAGCTCGCCGGCAAGCGGCTGGGTGCCGACGTCATGAACATGTCGGTGTCCTCGTCCTCGATCCGCAAGGGCGAGACCCTGATCGACACCGCCGTGACACTGAACGCGATGCACCCCGACATCCTGGTGGTACGCCATCACGCCTCCGGCGCGGTGGAACTGCTGGCGCGCAAAGTCGACGGTTCCGTGATCAATGCCGGCGACGGCGCGCATGAGCATCCGACCCAGGCGCTGCTCGATGCCCTCACCATCCGCCGCAACAAGGGGCGGATCGAGGGGCTCGTGGTGGCGATCTGCGGCGACGTGCTGCATTCGCGCGTCGCCCGCTCCAACATCATCCTGCTCAACACCATGGGCGCCCGCGTCCGCGTCGTCGGCCCCTCCACGCTGCTGCCAACGGGCATCGAGCGGATGGGCGTCGAGGTCGCGCGCGACATGCGCGAGGGTCTCGAAGGCGCCGACATCGTCATGATGCTGCGCCTGCAGCGCGAGCGCATGAACGGCTCCTTCGTGCCTTCGTCATCGGAATATTTCCACTATTTCGGGCTCGACCAGAAGAAGCTCGCCTACGCCAAGCCGGATGCGCTCGTGATGCATCCAGGTCCCATGAACCGCGGCGTGGAGATCGACTCGATCGTGGCCGACGGCGCCCAGTCCCTGATCCGCGAACAGGTGGAGATGGGCGTCGCGGTGCGCATGGCCGTGCTGGAAGCGCTCGCCCGCAACCTGCCGAACGCGTGATGCCGATGTTGACCGACCGCCGCCCCATTCTGCTCGCCAACGCCCGCGTCGTCGATCCTTCCAGGGAGTTCGACGGCATCGGTGACGTTCTCATTGCCGACGGCACCATCCGCGAGACGCGCCGCGGCATCGGCGCGGCCGGGGTGCCCGAGGGCACCGACATCATCAACTGCTCCGGCAAGATCGTGGCGCCGGGCCTGATCGACATGCGCGCCTTCGTCGGCGAGCCCGGGCTCAGCCACCGCGAGACCTTTGCCTCGGCGAGCCAGGCCGCTGCGACCGGTGGCATCACCACCATCATCTGCCAGCCCGCCACCTTGCCCGTCATCGACAATTCGGCGACCGTCGATTTCGTGATGCGCCGCGCCCGCGACACCGCGATCGTCAACATCCAGCCGATGGCCGCGCTCACCAAGGGCATGCAAGGCGAGGAGATGACCGAATTCGGCCTCCTGAAGGCGGCCGGCGCGGTCGCCTTCAGCGACGGCGACAAAAGCGTGACCAACGCCCAGGTGATGCGCCGCGCGCTGACCTATGCCCGCGACTTCGACGCGCTGATCGTGCATCACACCGAGGACCCCAACCTGGTCGGCGAAGGCGTCATGAACGAGGGCGAGTTCGCGACCCGGCTCGGCCTGATGGGGATCCCGAATGCCGCCGAAGCCGTGATGCTGGAGCGCGACCTGCGCCTCGTCGCCCTCACCGGCGGCCGCTACCATGCAGCTTCGCTGACCTGCATCGACTCTCTCGACATCCTCCAGCGCGCTCGCGATGCTGGGCTCGCGGTCAGCGCCTCGGTCTCGATCAACCATCTGGCGCTGAACGAGAACGACATCGGCCCCTACCGATCGTTCCTGAAGCTGTCGCCGCCGCTACGCACCGAGGACGACCGCCGCGCGGTGGTGGCGGCGCTCGCCTCCGGCCTCCTCGACGTCATCATGTCGGACCACAATCCGCAGGACGTCGAGGTCAAACGCCTGCCGTTCGCGGAAGCCGCACCCGGCGCCGTCGGCCTCGAGACCATGCTGCCGGCCGGCTTGCGGCTGGTGCATAATGGCGAGATGGAACTGAAGACGCTGATCCGTGCGATGTCGACCCGGCCGGCCGAGCTGCTCGGGCTGCCAGGCGGAACCCTGCGCGCGGGCAGCCCGGCCGATGTCATCGTGATCGACCCCGATACGCCCTGGGTGGTCGATCCCGCCGACCTCAAATCGCCCTGCAAGAACACCCCGTTCGATGAGGCCCGCTTTACAGGCCGCGTGGTGCGCACCATTGTCGGCGGACGGACGGTCTACGAGCATGTCTGACATGCGAGATCGTTCGACACGGAGATCCAGCAATGGGGCTTGAAGCATTTTTGCCGGTCGCCTTCGTCATCGGCTATCTCCTCGGCTCGATTCCGTTCGGGCTGATTCTGACCAGGCTCGCAGGCACGCAGGATATCCGCTCAATCGGCTCCGGCAGCATCGGTGCCACGAACGTGCTGCGCACGGGACGCAAGAGTCTTGCCGCGGGCACCCTGCTGTTCGACGCGCTCAAGGGCACCGTGGCCGTGGTGATCGCCGGCTACATCGCAGGCCCCAATGCCGCGATGGTGGCCGGGCTCGGCGCGTTCCTCGGCCATCTGTTCCCGGTCTGGCTGAAGTTTAGAGGCGGCAAGGGCGTGGCGGTCTATATCGGCATCCTGCTCGGCCTGTTCTGGCCTGGCGCCGTCGTGTTCTGCCTGCTCTGGCTGGCTACCGCCTTCACCACACGCTACTCTTCGCTCTCGGCGCTGGTGGCGGCGTTCATCACGCCGATGTTCCTGTGGTGGTTCGGTCACCTCGCATTGTCCGCACTGGCAGCAGTGCTGACGCTGCTCTTGTTCTACGCGCATCGCGAGAACATCAAGCGCTTGCAGGCGGGCAAGGAAAGCCGGATCGGCGAGAAGGCTTGAAACCGGAAAAAGTCCGGATACCGCCGCACCCCTACCGCATTAAATGCCGAATCCTGTTCGCAACTTTGCTGCGACTCACGGCGGGCTGTGGCGAACGAGGTCCATGCCTGTCATCCTGACACAGGAAACGGCGTTACGCGGTTGCTCAGAATGAGCGAGAAGATTGTCGGCGCGCAGGACGGGGGTGGTTCGCAAGGTGCTTCCGGCACCGCGGCAAGCCGGCTGCTCTCGGCGACCAACATCTGGTCCGATGCGCCGCCATCGCCTGTCCCTGTCTCACGCCCAGCGCCGCAGCCTGAGCCCGCCGCGCAACCCGCCGCTCCGCTCGATATCGTGTTCGCCAAGGTTGCATCGGTCGCGCCCGCGCAGGCGCGTGCCGACCAATGGCCGCCGCGAAACCTTTCGCTGGCACTTCAGGGCGGTGGCACCTTTGCCGCCTTCACCTGGGGCGTGCTGGAGCGGCTGCTGGAAGAGCCTGACATCGCGATCGACACCATCAGCGGCGCCAGCGCCGGCGCCATCAATGCGCTGCTGCTCGCTTGCGGCTTGGCCGAAGGCGGACGCGAAGGCGCCCGGTCGCGACTGAGCCGGTTCTGGGTCCGGCTGATGCACGAAGCCTCGTTCCGCTCGCTGATGCTGATCGGCGGCTTTTCGCCCGCGGGAAGCTCGGTCGCATTCGGCCCGACGCTGCGCTCCGGGCAGTTCGATCCGTTCGATCTCGATCCGCTACGGCAGGCCCTGTCGCGCGACATCGATTTTGCCGCACTGCGTGACCCAAGGTGCCCACGGCTCATGATCGCGGCGACGCGGATCCGCGACGGCCAACAGCAGATCTTCCGCAACGACGCCGTTACCGCCGACGTCGCGCTGGCCTCGACCTGCCCGCCCCTGGTTCACTGCGCCGTCGAGGTCGACGGCGAAGCCTGTTGGGACGGCGGCTTCGGCGGCAACCCGCCGCTGCTGCGGCTGGCGCAGGAGACCACGACGTCCGATGTCCTGCTGGTGCAGGTCACGCCGACGCGCGACAGCTACGTGCCAATCACGCTCGCCGCGATCGACCGTAGGCTCGACCAGATCGCGGCCAACGCCGCGCTCCACGCCGAAATCGCGGCGATCGAATGGGCGCAGGCCCATACCACGCCGTCGCTGCGGCTCTCCAGGATCGCGGCGGAAGACTCCATTGACGGCCTGGCGCAGCGCTCGTCCACCGATCTTGGCCGCGGTTTCATTCGCCTCTTGCACCGGAGCGGCCGCGAGGCCGCCGAGCGCTGGCTCGGGCAAGGTGCGGACCGCAATGCGCCCGCGCGCGTTCCGCAGCCAGCTCGGGCCGAACCTGCCCTAGCC
Organism: Bradyrhizobium sp. LMG 9283; assembly: GCF_045571415.1. Classification (NCBI taxonomy): domain Bacteria; kingdom Pseudomonadati; phylum Pseudomonadota; class Alphaproteobacteria; order Hyphomicrobiales; family Nitrobacteraceae; genus Bradyrhizobium; species Bradyrhizobium sp. LMG 9283. The sequence goes on along the minus strand of NZ_CP120691.1, from coordinate 4,041,228 downwards.
TGATTTCGCCAGTGCCTCCTCCAGAAACCAGGCCGCCGCAAGCGCGAGCGGATCATTGCCGAAGCGCGCGATCACCTGCACGCCGATCGGCAGGCCACCGACCTTCAGCACCGGTACGTTGACGCAAGGATTGCCCATCAGCGTCCACAGCCGGTTGTAGCGGGGATCGCCGGTGGTGGCGAGCTCCTTGGCCGGCGCGGTGCCCGGTGCCGAATAGGTCAAGAGTACGTCGACGCCCTCGAACAATTCGCCGAGCTCGCGGCGGCCGCGACGGCTGATGCGGCGCGCCTCGTCATATTCCTTCGGCGTCAGCCCGACCGTCGCATCGAGACTGGCGCGCAGCATCGGCGCGATCTCGTCGTGACGCTCTGAAAACTCCCAGGCGAGTGCGCGATGCGCCTCAAAGTCCTGGATGATTGGGTGGATGCGCCAGGCCTCTTGGACGGCCTCGGGCAGATCGATGGTCTGCACGCTTGCACCGGCGCGCTCGGCCGCCCTGATTGCGGCTTGCAGCCCCTCTTCGGCCGCCGGCTCCACGGCGCCGGCGAACTCCTGCCTGACCACGCCGATCCGCGGCGACTTCGCCGGGATGATGCCCGAGAAATCGGTGCGCCCCGTCATCGCCAGCAGCCCACGCGCGAGATCTTCCGCACGCGCGCCGAACAGGCCGACCGTATCGAGCGCCCACGAATAGCACTTCACGCCCACCGTCGGCAGCATCCGGAACGACGGCTTGATCGCGGCCGTCCCGCAATAGGCGGCGGGCCGGATCACCGAGCCGCCGGTCTGGGTGCCCAGCGCCAGCGGGAGCATGCCGGCGCCAACGGCCGCCGCCGAGCCCGAGGACGAGCCGCCCGGCGAATGACCCAGATTGTGCGGATTGCGCGTCGGCGTCGGATCGCGCGAGGCGAACGCAGTCGTGGTGGTCTTGCCGATGATGGTGGCCCCTGCTCGCTTCAGCATCATCACGACAGGTGCATCAGCGCGCGGCTGCCAACCGCGATAGATATCCGAGCCCATCTCGGTCGGCATGTTCGCGGTATCGATGATGTCCTTTATGCCGACCGCAATGCCGCGCAGCGGCCCGGTGCCTTGCGCCTTTGCCGACTTGTCATGACGGACGAAGGCGTGGACGTCCTTCTCCTTGGCCTCGATCGCGGCATGCGATTGCGCGATGGCGGTATCGGGCGAAAGCTCCCCCGCTTCGATGCGGCGCTGGAGGTCGGCAAGTGAGATCATGGCAAAATCCTTCTTATTGCCATCGCTTTTAGCATCGGGGCGATGCCGCGCAAGCGCACGTCCCTGTTGCGCAACGCCCTCAGGTTGTTCCATGCTGTCCCTGCAAGGAGACACCGTGGACGCCATCAACCCAAGTGTGGAGCTGACCGAGACTGAGCGGATCGACCGCCTGCGGCTGATCCGTTCCGACAATGTCGGCCCGCGCACCTTCCGCTCGCTGGTCGATCATTTCGGCAGCCCGCGCGCCGCACTGGAGCGTTTGCCCGATCTGGCACGCCGTGGCGGTGCGCAGCGATCGGGGCGCATCTGCAGTGCGGATGAGGCAAAGGCCGAGCTTGCCGCAAGCCGCAAATTCGGCATCGCCTGGCTCGCGCCCGGCGAGGACGGCTATCCGGCACGGCTCGCGACACTCGATGATGCGCCGCCGCTGCTTGCCGTGCGCGGCGACACAAAAACCTTGATGAGGCCGATGATCGCAATCGTCGGCTCGCGCAATGCCTCCGGTGCCGGCTTGAAATTCGCCGGCCAGCTCGCGCGCGAGCTTGGCGAAGCCGGCTTTGTCATCATCTCGGGGCTGGCGCGCGGCGTCGACCAGGCCGCGCATCGCACGAGCGTCGAAAGCGGCACAATCGCCGTGCTCGCCGGCGGTCACGATTGCATCTATCCGCCCGAGCATGGCGACCTGCTCGCCGCGATCCTGGATCACAAGGGCGCGGCGATCTCCGAGATGCCGCTCGGCCACGAGCCGCGCGCCCGCGACTTTCCCCGTCGCAATCGCCTCATCTCGGGCGCCGCGCTCGGCGTCGTCGTGGTGGAGGCGGCGCACCGCTCGGGCTCGCTGATCACAGCACGCATGGCGGCCGAACAGGGCCGCGAAGTGTTCGCAGTCCCCGGCTCTCCGCTCGATCCGCGTGCCGCCGGCACTAACGATCTGATCAAGCAGGGCGCAACGCTCGTCACCGAAGCTGCCGACATCATCAACGCGGTTCAGCCCATTATGGAGCGGCCGCTGATGCACCCCGCGGGCGAGCCCGACAGCGAGCCGTTCGAAAGCGATCCGCAAAGCCATGATCGCGACCAGATCACCGGCCTGCTCGGCCCAGCCCCGATCTCGATCGACGATCTCGTCCGAATGTCCGGCGCCTCGCCGGCAATCGTGCGCACCGTGCTGCTGGAGCTTGAGCTCGCCGGGCGGCTCGAGCGCCACGGTGGCGGATTGGTGTCGCTGCTTTAGTGCATGATCAAATGACTCTCGAACTTACCCTCCCCCTCCAGGGGAAGGTAAAATCGACCTCGCAGCATGAGCAGAGCGCTTACTGCTTATTCTCCGCTTCCGTCGTTGCGCTCGTCGAAGCGCGTGCGTGCTGCCGCGATCTGCTCCTGATGCGCGATCGCCCATTCTCCGAGCGCTTTCACCGGCTGCTGGAGGCCGCGGCCGAGATCGGTCAGCTCATAATCCACGCGCGGCGGAATGGTCGGAAAGATCGTGCGCGTGACGAGGCCGTCGCGCTCCAGCCCGCGCAGCGTCAGGGTCAGCATGCGCTGCGAGATGCCGTTGATCATGCGCTTGAGCTCGTTGAAGCGCTTCGGGCCGTCGCTCAGCATCATGATGACGAACACGCTCCATTTGTCGCCGACGCGGGACAGTACGGAGGCGACACCGCGGCAGTCCGCATGGTTGGGATCCGGTATGGGATCGGGCCTTGTATCCGACCTTGGATTTGGCCGCGGCGGAGCAGGCAAATCGGTGTTCTCAGGTTTCAAAGATGTGCCCATGGCTCAAAAAAGTGCGTTCTTGCGGGGATTTCGATGGTCACTCATGTAGCTCTGGTTACAAACTTATACCAGGGTGACCCCACATGAAACTGCTCCATATCGACTCCAGCGTGCTCGGCCCCCACTCCGTCAGCCGGCAGGTTTCCGCCGCCATCGTCGACCGGCTCCGCCAGGCGACGCCCTCGCTTGAGGTCGTCTATCGCGACCTGAGCCAGGCGCCGCTTGCCCACCTCTCCGGCTCGCACCTCGCCGCTGCGCAAGGCGCTGTCGCACCGGCGGAACTCGGACCAGACCTTGCCGCAAGCGCGGCGGCGCTGGAGGAGTTCCTGGCTGCCGACATCGTCGTGATCGGCGCGCCCATGTACAATTTCACCATTCCGAGCCAGCTCAAGGCCTGGATCGACCGCATCCTGGTGGCGGGGAAGACGTTCAAATACGGCGCGGCCGGACCTGAGGGGCTCGCCGGCGGCAAGCGCGTGATCGTCGCGATCTCGCGCGGCGGCTTCTACGGCGCCGAGACGCCGTACGCGGCCGGCGAGCATCTCGAAACCTATCTGCGCTGGGTGTTCGATTTCATGGGTATCACTAGCGTCGAATTCATCCCTGCCGACGGCATCCAGATCGGCCCGGACCACCGCGAGAAGGCGCTCACCGGCGCGCTCCAGGCAGCAACGAACCTGCGCGCGGCCTGAGATCGACATAGTCAGTCGCCGCGGGATTGCCTGCGGCGGCTGATGGACGGCAGGCGCGATCTCCAAGGCTAGAACCAGACGCCCTGCATGCCCAGGATCACGGCAACGAGCGAGACGAACAGGCCGATCCCTGAGAACAACGCGATGGCGACGAACTCGGAGGCGTCGGGACGATTGGCCGGTACGGCGGATCTTTCGGTGAAAACGCGCGGCGACACAATCGATGAGAGAAGGCGGGCTGCTTTCGTCATAACCGACTCCCTTAAATAGTGAGTCTGTCTCCTGCCCTTAAAAAGGTCTTTGCAGACTGCGCTAAGGTTCAACGCCTCACACAAAGATTCGATCAATGCGTGCCACAGGACGCAGGACCGGCCGGCGCAACCGCACTCCGCCGGCCGCTTCAATTTGCGCTTGATTTGATCAGCCGCGATAGATCGGCGCGCCGCTCGGGGAGGCCACCGCGCCGCCGTCGACGAAGATTTCCTGGCCCTGCACATGCGCGGAATCATCGGAGGCGAGGAACAGCACCGTCTTCGCAACATGGTCCGTTTCACCGATGCGGCCGAGCGGCGTCGACAGCGCAATCCGCTGCTCGAACGCCTTCTCGGCTTCCGGCGTCGCGGTCGCGGGCCCCCAGATCGGCGTGCGGATCGCACCCGGTGCGACCACGTTGACCCGGATGCCGCGCGGCGACAGCTCCGAGGCCATGATCCGCGCCATCGCCCGCACGCCGGCCTTCGCGGCGCCGTAAGCCGAGTAACCGGGAATGCCGAGCACGGAGATCACGGAACCGTTGAGGATGATCGAGGCATTGTCGTTGAGATAAGGCAACGCGGACTGCACGGTGAAGAACACGCCGGTTAGATTGGTGCTGATCACCTTCTCGAAGACCTCGAGCGTGGCCGAGCCGAGCGGCGTGCCGCCGGCGATGCCGGCATTGGCGAACACGACGTCGAACTTGCCGAGCTTTTCCGCGCCCTGCTTGATTGCGGCTTCGGTGGCGGCGGTGTCGGTGGCATCGGCGGCGAGCGCGAGCGCGTTCGGCCCGAGCTCCTTCGCGGCCGCCGCTAGCGTCTCCTTGTTGCGCCCGGTGATCACCACCTTGGCGCCCTCGGCCACGAACAGTTTCGCCGTCGCAAGCCCGATGCCGCTGTTGCCGCCGGTGATCAGAGCCGTCTTGTCCTTCAGTCTCACGCTCGCCTCCGATAGTTGCATGATGAAACTAGATTGCCATCTAGGGCATTTGGTTTTATGATGCAACCACACAAGCGCGTGATCGGCAGCTGGCGCCGTGCGAACGCGACAGGACAAGACGATGGTGAAACGAACGAGCTTCGAGGGCGATGCCTGCCCGATCGCGCGCTCGCTGGACGCGCTCGGCGACTGGTGGTCGCTCCTGATCATCCGCGAGGCGCTGTTCGGCGTCCGCCGCTTCGGTGAATTCCAGAGCAAGCTCGGCATGGCCAAGAACATTTTGTCGGCGCGGCTGCGCGCGCTGGTCGATCACGGCATCCTGGCAACAGCCCCCGCTTCCGACGGCAGCGCTTATCAAGAGTATGTGCTGACGCCGAAGGGACGCGGCACCTTCCCGATCCTGATCGCACTGCGGCAATGGAGCGAGGAGTTCGACGATCACCCCGAGGAGATCGCGACTATTCTGGTGGATCGCGAAAAAGGTCGCCCGGTGAACAAGCTCGAAATGCGGGCGGAGGATGGGCGACTGCTCGGTCCGGCGGACACCACGCTTAAGCCACAGCCCGCGCCGCGGCGAAGGTCGGCGAGATAGCCATCACGCGAGCCACTCAGTGGCGCAATTGCGCACTGAGGCGGGCGATCCAGTATCCCCAGAGACGGCGATGTTTCCCCGATAGGCCGCAGCGTACTGGATTCCCCGCTTTCGCGGGGAATGACACCCGTTCTGGAGCGCGTCCCTCACGACAGCTTGCGCTTGGTCCGCAGCCGCAAACGCTCGTCGGCCTCGAGTTGCGTCATCCCCAAGAGATAATGCAGCACGTCCAGCTTGTGGCACCCGGCGAGCTTGCGCAAGGCAGACACCTGCTCGGCGATGAATGCGACCGCCTCATCTGCCCCGCCCTCCCCCGGTTCCTCGTGACGCGAGCCCGCCCGCGCGCCTGATCCGGCGCGCGCCCGTTTCTTTCTTGGCCTAGTCACCAGACCCCACCCGAATCCATGCCCCGCAGAAACATTACGCCGACATGAACCGCAACTCCAAGGTGGTATTTTGCAACTATTTCGATATGAAACTTTTCCCATTCCGGCGGATTTCAACACCCCCCGATTTGACAGGGGCCGGCTCACCACCCATGTTCGGGTCGAAACGGCCGACCCGAGTCCTTTCGTTTTCGGCCCGAGATTTTCCCGTAAGACACTGGAACTAAATGAATATCGTCATTGTGGAGTCGCCGGCGAAAGCCAAGACGATCAACAAATATCTGGGCTCGTCCTATGAGGTTCTGGCCTCGTTCGGCCATGTCCGCGATCTTCCGGCGAAGAACGGTTCCGTCGACCCCGACGCCAATTTCAAGCTGATCTGGGAGGTCGACCCCAAGGCGGCCGGCCGGCTCAACGAGATCGCCAAATCCCTGAAGGGTGCTGACCGCCTGATTCTCGCCACCGACCCTGATCGCGAGGGCGAGGCCATCTCCTGGCACGTGCTGGAGGTGATGAAGGAAAAGCGCGCGCTGAAGGACCAGAAGATCGAGCGGGTGGTGTTCAACGCCATCACCAAGCAGGCAGTCTCGGACGCGATGAAGCATCCGCGCGAAATCGACGGCGCGCTGGTCGACGCCTATATGGCGCGCCGCGCGCTCGACTATCTGGTCGGCTTCACCCTCTCCCCCGTGCTGTGGCGCAAGCTGCCGGGCGCCCGCTCGGCCGGCCGCGTGCAGTCGGTGGCGCTGCGCCTCGTCTGCGACCGCGAGCTCGAGATCGAGAAGTTCGTGCCGCGCGAATATTGGTCGCTGATCGCGACCTTGCTCACCCCGCGCGGCGATGCCTTCGAGGCCCGCCTCGTCGGCGCCGACGGCAAGAAGATCCAGCGCCTCGACATCGGCACCGGCGCGGAAGCCGAGGATTTCAAGAAGGCGCTGGAAGCAGCCAGCTACGCCGTGACTGCGGTCGATGCCAAGCCGGCGCGGCGCAATCCGCAGGCGCCCTTCACCACCTCGACGCTGCAGCAGGAGGCCAGCCGCAAATACGGCTTTGCGCCGGCGCACACGATGCGCATCGCCCAGCGCCTCTATGAAGGCATCGACATCGGCGGCGAGACCACCGGACTCATTACTTATATGCGTACCGACGGTGTGCAGATCGCCCCGGAGGCGATCACCCAGGCGCGCAAGGTGATCGGCGAGGATTACGGCAATGCCTATGTGCCGGACGCCCCCCGCCAGTACCAGGCCAAGGCCAAGAACGCCCAGGAAGCGCACGAAGCGATCCGCCCGACCGACCTCTCGCGCCGCCCCGACAGCATGAGCCGCAAGCTCGATGCCGATCAGGCCAAACTCTACGAGCTGATCTGGAAGCGCACCATCGCGAGCCAAATGGAATCGGCCGAGCTCGAGCGCACCACGGTGGACATCACGGCGAAGGCCGGCGGCCGCACGCTGGAGCTGCGCGCCACCGGTCAGGTCGTGAAGTTCGACGGCTTCCTCGCGCTCTACCAGGAAGGCCGCGACGACGAGGAGGACGAGGATTCCCGCCGCCTGCCCGCGATGAGCCAGGGCGAGGCCGTGAAACGGCAGAGCCTGTCCGTCACCCAGCACTTCACCGAGCCGCCGCCGCGTTTCTCGGAGGCCTCCCTCGTCAAGCGCATGGAAGAGCTCGGCATCGGCCGGCCCTCGACCTATGCCTCGATCCTCCAGGTCCTGAAGGACCGCGGCTACGTCAAGCTGGAGAAGAAGCGCCTGCACGGCGAGGACAAGGGCCGCGTCGTGATCGCGTTCCTGGAGAGCTTCTTCAGCCGCTACGTCGAATACGACTTCACCGCCGCGCTGGAGGAGCAGCTCGACCGCATCTCCAACAACGAGATTTCCTGGCAGCAGGTGCTGAAGGATTTTTGGCGCGACTTCATCGGCGCCGTCGATGATATCAAGGACCTGCGCGTCGCGCAGGTGCTCGACGTGCTCGACGAGATGCTGGGGCCGCACATCTATCCGCCGCGCGCCGATGGCGGCGACGTCAGGCAGTGCCCGAACTGCGGCACCGGCCGGCTGAACCTCAAGGCCGGCAAGTTCGGCGCCTTCGTCGGCTGCTCGAACTATCCGGAATGCCGCTACACCCGTCAGCTCGCCGCCGATGGCGAAGCTGCCGCCGACCGCTCGCTGGGCCAGGATCCCGACACCGGCTTCGACGTCTGGCTCAAGGCCGGCCGGTTTGGCCCATATATCCAGCTCGGCGAACAGAAGGACTACGAGGACGGCGAGAAGCCGAAGCGTGCGGGCATCCCGAAGGGCACCTCGCCCAGCGACGTCGACCTCGAGCTTGCACTGAAACTGCTGTCGCTGCCGCGCGAGATCGGCAAGCATCCGGAGACGGGTCTGCCCATTACCGCGGGCCTTGGGCGCTTCGGGCCGTTCGTGAAGCACGACAAGACCTATGCGAGTCTCGAAGCCGGCGACGAAGTCTTCGACATCGGCCTCAACCGCGCGGTCACGCTGATTGCGGAAAAAGCCGCTAAGGGCCCGAGCCGCCGCTTCGGCGCCGATCCCGGCAAGGCGATCGGCGATCATCCGACGCTCGGCACCGTCACCGTGAAGAGCGGCCGCTACGGCCCGTATGTTACCGCCGGCGGCGTCAACGCGACGATCCCGGCCGAGTTCGAGAAGGACGCCATCACGCTGCCGCAGGCGATCGCGCTGATCGACGAGCGCGCGGCCAAGGGCGGCGGCAAGACGAAGGCGAAGAAGGCGGCAAAGCCCGCCAAAGCCAAGAAGGCTGCGGACGGCGAGGACGCCGCGCCGAAGCCGAAGAAGCCGGCCGCGAAGAAAGCCGCGGCCAAAACCAAATCCGAATCCACCAGCAAGGCGCGCGCCGCCGTGCCGTCGACGGCAAAGACGTCGCCGACCAAGGCAGCCGCCACCAAGCCTCCGGCCAAGAAGAGTGCCGGCAAGAATTAGAGGTTAAGTGAAACGCAAGAATGACCATGGCTTTCCCGACAGGCAAGCCATCGTCGCCTTCATCAAGGCAAATCCAGGAAAGGTCGGCACTCGCGAAATTGCGCGCGAGTTCGGCCTGAAGAACGCCGATCGCGCCGAGCTCAGGCGCATGCTGCGCGAGCTCGCCGACGACGGCATCATCAAGAAGAAGCGCCACAAGGTCTCCGAGCCGGACGCGCTGCCGCCCACGCTGCTCGCCGACATCACAGGCCGCGACAGCGACGGCGAATTGATCGCCTCCCCCGCCGAATGGGACGAGGTCGAGAGCGGCGAGCCGCCAAAAATCCTCATCGAGATGCCGCGCCGGGCCAAGCCCGGCACCGCCGCCGGCGTCGGCGACCGCGCACTGCTGCGCGTCGATCGCAGCGAGGATGATGAAGGCCCCGCCTATCGCGGCCGCATCATCAAGATCATCGACAAGGCCAAGAGCCGCATCCTCGGCGTGTTCCGCAGCCTTCCCGAAGGCGGCGGGCGGCTCGTCCCCGTCGACAAGAAATTCGCCGACCGCGAGCTCAACATCGCGAAGACCGACACCCAGGGCGCGCAGGACGGCGACCTCGTCAGCGTCGACATCGTCCGCTCGCGCGGCTTTGGCCTGGCGTCCGGCAGGGTCAAGGAGAAGCTCGGCTCGGTCAAGTCCGAGAAGGCGATCAGCCTGATCGCGATCTACGCCCATGACATCCCGCTGCAATTCTCCTCCGCCGCGACGCGCGATGCGGAAGCCGCGGAGCCCGCCAATCTGAAAGGCCGCGAGGACTGGCGCGACGTCCCGCTCGTCACCATCGATCCGCCCGATGCGAAGGATCACGACGACGCGGTGCATGCGCAGGCCGATGACGATCCCAACAACAAGGGCGGCTTCGTCGTCAACGTCGCCATTGCCGATGTCAGCTTCTATGTGCGGCCGGGCACCGCGCTCGACCGCGACGCGCTCGACCGCGGCAACTCGGTCTATTTCCCCGACCGCGTCGTGCCGATGCTGCCCGAGCGCATCTCCAACAATCTCTGCTCGCTGGTGCCGGGCGAGCCGCGCGGCGCACTCGCGGTGCGAATGGTGATCGGCCCGGACGGGCGGAAACGCTCGCACAGTTTCCACCGCATCCTGATGCGGTCCGCCGCGAAGCTGCATTATGCGCAGGCACAGGCTGCGATCGACGGTCGGCCCGATGACACCACCGGCCCGCTGCTCGATCCGATCCTCAAACCGCTCTACGCCGCCTATGCCTGCGTCAAGCGCGCCCGCAACGAGCGCGATCCGCTCAATCTCGAGCTGCCCGAGCGCAAGATCCTGCTGAAGAGCGACGGCACGGTCGATCGCGTCGTCGTGCCGGAGCGGCTCGACGCGCACAAGCTGATCGAGGAGTTCATGATCCTCGCCAACGTCGCGGCAGCGGAGATGCTGGAGAAGAAGTCGCTGCCGCTGATCTACCGCGTGCATGACGAGCCGACGCTGGAGAAGGTCCACGCGCTCGCGGAGTTCCTGGAGACGCTGGACGTCCCCTTCGCTAAATCAGGCGCGCTGCGTCCGACCACGTTCAACCGCGTGCTGGCCCAGCTCGAAGGCCACGACTATTACCCGCTGGTCAGCGAGGTCGTGCTGCGCGCCCAGGCGCAGGCGGAATATTCCGCCGAGAATTACGGTCATTTCGGCCTCAACCTGCGCCGCTACGCGCATTTCACCTCGCCGATCCGCCGCTATGCCGATCTCGTCGTGCACCGCGCCCTGGTCCGCGCGCTCGGCCTCGGCGAAGGCGCGCTGCCCGACAGCGAGACACCTGAAAGCCTCGGCGAAGTCGCCGCGCATATTTCCCTGACGGAGCGGCGCGCGATGAAGGCGGAGCGTGAGACCGTCGACCGCCTGATCGCCCATCACCTCGCCGACCGCATCGGCGCCAGCTTCCAGGGCCGCGTCTCCGGCGTCACCCGCGCCGGCCTGTTCGTGAAGCTCACTGATACCGGCGCCGACGGATTGATCCCGATCCGATCCCTCGGCACGGAATATTTCAACTATGACGAGAGCCGTCACGCGCTGGTCGGGACGCGCAGCGGCACCATGTATCAGCTTGGTGACGTCGTCGACGTCCGCCTGGTCGAAGCCGCTCCCGTTGCAGGCGCGCTGCGCTTCGAATTGCTGTCGTCCGAGAACGAGAGCGGCCAGCGCGACCGCAGGCCATTCCGCCCGCAGCGCAAATCATCAAAGGCGCACCCAGGTCGCAGCCCAGAGAAAAAACGCAAGCCGGAGAAGCAAAAGTTCGGCAAGAGCAAGAAGGCCAAAGGAAAGAACAAGGGAAGAGGCAAGAAGGGCAAGGCATGGTGACGACGAGCACGGCCCCAAAAATCTGGACGCGCGAGACCGGTCTCGTCGAGAAGCGCGACGTGTGGGCGGCAATGAAGCGCGGCTTTCGCGGCCGCTGTCCGCGCTGCGGCGATGGCAAGCTGTTCCGCGCCTTCCTGAAGACGGCGGATAATTGCGTCAAATGCGGCCTCGATTTCACGCCGCATCGCGCCGATGATCTTCCCGCCTATCTCGTCATCGTCATCGTCGGCCACATCGTGGTGCCGGCCATCCTCTGGATCGAGACCAATTATTCGACGCCGGTCTGGCTCAGCTTCGCGGCCTATCTGCCCTTCACCTTCGTCGCCTCGCTCGCGCTGTTGCAGCCCGTCAAGGGAGCTGTGGTCGGCTTGCAATGGGCTCTGCGCATGCACGGGTTTGACGAGAACCCTCCCGATGGTATTCCGCCGGTGTAAGCAGATAAAAGAACAGTTCGGGTGAGGACATGACCGATGTTTCGCAGGCCGAGGAGAAGGCCAGGGTTCACGAGGAGAAGGAAGCCGACCACCATCCCTATTTCCGTCCGAGGGATGCGGCGACGCTGATCCTGGTCGATCGCAGCGGCGCCGTTCCGAAAGTGCTGGTCGGCAAGCGCCACGACAAGGTGGTGTTCATGCCCGGGAAATTCGTCTTTCCCGGCGGCCGCGTCGACAAGGCCGATTATCGCGTGCCGTGTGCGGCGCCCATCACCGCGGAGTTAGAGGCCAATCTCGCCAAGGGCAGCCCGAAGACACCGGCTTCGCGCGCGAAATCGCTTGCCATTGCCGCGATCCGCGAAGCCTGTGAGGAGACCGGCCTCTGCCTCGGACGCAAGGCCGAGGGCAAGTTGGCAAAGCTCGAAGGCCCCTGGAAGCCGTTCGCGGATGCGGGCCTGTTGCCCGATCCCTCCGGCCTGTTCCTGATCGCGCGCGCGATCACTCCGCCCGGCCGCGTCAAGCGCTTCGACACGCGCTTCTTCACCGCCGATGCCTCCGCGATCACCCATCGCGTCGAGGGCGTGATCCATGCCGACGCGGAGCTGGTCGAGCTCGTGTGGGTCGAGCTCGGCTCGAAGCCGCTCGCCGATCTGCACCCGATGACGCGCAACGTGCTCAACGAGCTCGACACCCGCCTTGCCACCGGCCCGCTCCGCCACGACGCACCGGTGCCGTTCTTCCATTTCTATGGCGGCAAGATGCAGAAGGATATTTTGAGCTGACGCTGCGGGCGTCGCCGTACTTCGGCACGTGCTACCATCAATTCCCGTCTGACGCGATGAGCACACTCAGCGCAGCGCCTTTGAAGGCACGGTCTTCGTGGCCAGCCTGTCCGTGGCCGATCGCCCAATGCCGGGGCCACGACAGCTGCTCCAGCCCCCGCGCCGTCGCGGAGGTGAAGGACGACCAGCGCGTGGAGTCGTGACGATGGTACAAAAGACCGCCGGGGCCCATGTCTGTGTAGATCGTGACGTGAATGTCAAAAACCTCGCCCGGCGAAAGATCAGGTCCGAACCAATAGGTCGGGCTTCGTCCCGGCTGACGACTTATGATAGCTGTCAGGGTTTGCCGCGATCCCCGCAGCCCGAGCCAGAACGGCGCGATCGAGCCCGGCTCGAAAGCCGTGAAAATCGTCTGAGCCGTTGCGACATCGGCTCCAGCGCTTTGCCCCACGAGCCTCAACGCGATCCGGCGTCCGCTCTTCACATGTCCGCTGAATGGTGCTTCGATATCTCCGGGCTGCAGCTCCCTCCACCCGGCGGGATCGGCATCAGGCAACGGCCATTGCAGCTTCTCCCTGACAACGCCGTCGGTATCGAGCACCTGGTAGCGAAGGCCCTCCTCGTCGAGCGCGGCCTGAATGCAATGCAGATACTCGACGCCCTCAGGCATCCTGTGCGCCGTTCCCGCGCCCGCCGTGCAGATCTGGAGGACACCGCGATGCGCCTGGACATCGAAGGCGAGGATGTGGCTGCACAGATAGGCCAGCACGTTTTCGTTGACGAGGATGTCCCAGAACGGGCGGGCGTATTCGTGGCCGATCTCGCGCTGATAGGTTCCAGTAAATCCGTTGATGGGAAATACCGGGTGATGGCCAAGGACAAGCTTGTGGCGGGCATCACGATGCTCTCTGAGCGTCGCTTCCAGCCACGCGAGCTCGAGATGGCCCTCACCGCCAAGGCCGCTCCAGAGCGTGTTGACGAACACCATCAGGAGGTCGCCGCGCCGTACGAAATACGAGAGACCGGCCTGGCCCGGCGGCCCATTGTCCGGCAGGTCCAGCACTTCGCGAAACACCGCCTCGCTCATCGCGTCATAAGTCGTGTGGTTACCGGTGGTGTGCCAGACCGGAATCGCCGCGCGGTCAAGCCACGCCATTTCCGTGTCCCACCAATATCGCCACTGCGCACGCAGGCCCTCTGGATCAGGCGTGAGTCCGATGATCTCGTCACCCGGAAAAAGGACGAAGTCGGGCTGCGGCCTCAGGCGCTGCACGATCGCGTTGACGGAGGCGAAGGTCTTTTCGTGTAGAGCGCCGGGCACGCCCGAACAGGAATCGCCATACAACAGAAACTGGTGGCCCTTGCCGCGCGGCAGGAGCGCGGGAATGAAATTATTCGCAGAGGTCATTTGCAGAGGTCATGGCCTTCCATAGCGGTGATCGACCGCAAGGATGGCAATTTCCGCAACGGGTCGCAACCAAGCCTTGATCAATCAGCGTCCGGCTCTGTGCCGACATAGTCGCGCGCCGGCAGCTTGAGGACGCGGCCGATTTGCTGGCGAGCTTGTCCGCTTCCTCGCGCCGCGTGAAGCTCACCAGCATGATCGGCTCGGTGCCCTTGTTGCCGCAGAGAAATGCCGACCAGCAGGCCGAGCCCGGGGCGCCGCAGAGCGGCGAGCCGGGAATCCATAACCACGATCGTGAGTATGGATTCCGGGCTCGCGCTACGCGCGCCCCGGAATGACGGAATCGTGCTGCACACGACACGAAAAACAAAAAATTCTTCCCGCCTCCAGCAATGGCGGAGTTCCCGTGCGTACCTATGTCTTTCCAAACGACAATGAAGAAGGACACCGGGCGATGGCACAACGGCAACTCAAGCTTGGCGCGTTCATGCGCCCGATCAGCATCCACACCGGCGCCTGGCGCTATCCTGGGGCCTGGCCGGACGCCAATTTCAACTTCGGTCAAATCAAGCAACTGATCCAAAAGCTCGAGGCCGGCAAGTTCGAGGCCTTCTTCATGGCCGATCACCTCGCCGTGTTGAACATGCCGATCAATGCGCTCAAGCGCAGCCACACCGTGACCTCGTTCGAGCCGTTCACGCTGCTGTCGGCGCTCTCGGCGGTCACCGAGCGCATCGGCCTGATCGCGACGGGCTCGACCACGTTCGACGAGCCCTATCACGTCGCACGCCGCTTTGCCTCGCTCGACCATCTCAGCGGCGGCCGCGCAGGCTGGAACATCGTCACCACATCGAACCCGGACGCGGCGCTGAATTTCGGCCTCGACGACCACATGGAGCACGCCGAGCGCTACAAGCGCGCCCGCGAGTTCTACGACGTCGTTACCGGCTTGTGGGATTCCTTCGCCGACGACGCCTTCGTGCGCGACGTCGAGAGCGGCCTGTTCTTCGATCCCGCCAAGATGCACACGCTCGACCACAACGGCAAATATCTGAAGGTGCGCGGCCCCCTCAACATCGCCCGTCCCGTGCAGGGCTGGCCGGTGATCGTGCAGGCCGGCGCATCGGATGATGGCAAGCAGCTCGCGGCCGAGACCGCGGAAGCGGTATTCACCGGCGGCGGCAGCCTCGCCGACGGCCAGAAGCTCTACGCCGACATCAAGGGTCGCATGGAGAAGATCGGCCGCGATCCCGAGCATCTGAAGATTCTCCCCGGCGCCTTCGTCGTGGTCGGCGACAGCGTCCACGAGGCCAAGGAGAAGCGCGCCCTGCTCGACAGCCGTGTCCATTACGACAGCGCCATCGCCTCGCTCTCGGTCATCCTCGGCACCGACGCCTCCGGCTTCGATCCCGACGGCCCTCTCCCCGAAATTCCCGAGACCAATGCCAGCAAGAGCGGCCGCCAGCGCATGGTCGATCTCGCTGCCCGCGAAAAGCTCACCGTACGCCAGCTCGCCCAGCGCGTCGGCGGCTATGGCGGGCTGTCCTTCGTCGGCACCGCCAAAACCATAGCCGACCAGATGGAGGAATGGCTGGTCGGACGCGGCTCCGACGGTTTCAACATCATGTTCCCGTTCCTCCCGGCCGGCCTCGACGATTTCGTCGACAAGGTCGTCCCGGAGCTGCAGCGGCGCGGGATTTTCCGCAAAGAGTATGAAGGGGCCACTTTGAGGGAGAATCTGGGCCTGCCGCGGCCGAAAAACCGCTTCTTCGAGGCCTAATGGGCCCGATTTGAGCGGTTTTCCGGGCCTAAATCCTTGACTTCCAGCCGTTTCTGGCTAGGTTGCCGGCCAACGCGGGCCGTTTGGCCGGCTCCAGATTCCCCAATTCTCTGAGGTTCAGAACATGGCCAAAGCGGTCACCATCAAGGTCAAGCTCGTGTCCTCGGCCGACACCGGCTTCTACTACGTCGCCAAGAAGAATTCGCGCACCATGACCGACAAGCTGGTCAAGAAGAAGTACGATCCGGTCGCGCGCAAGCACGTCGAATTCCGCGAAGCCAAAATCAAGTAAGATCGGCGAAGCGTCGAAGAGTTTTGCGGGGCCCTCACGGGCCCCGTTTTTTTGCCCCTCCTCTCGTGTCCCGGACGTGCAGCAGCGTGCAACGCTGCTGCACCGAGCCGGGACCCATAAAGCGACACGACACGCTGCGGAGAAACATGGGCCCCGGCTCTGCAGCGCACCGCTGAAGGAGCGCTGCGCTGCGTCCGCGGCATGAGACTGGGATTGACGCGCTAATCTTTCCCCACACCGTCCTTGCGAGGAGCTCTTGTTACGAAGCATCCAGAGTCGTTCCACAGAGACACTTTGAATTGCTTCGCGAAGCTGTCATCAAGCCGCGCTTTGCGCGACCCCGGTGGCTCGCAACAACAGAGCGTGGGTGACAGCCCTTCTCGTGTCCCGGACGCTGCGTGCTCTGGCCGCCACGTCGATGGCGCGCTTATGGGCAATACCATCGCAACCCTCGGTTGCACAATCCGGAACATGTTACCGTGCACTTACCGGCACGGCTTTTCCGTCCCGGATTTGGAAGGACATGGTCATGAGATCGTCACCGAGCCTTGTCGTGCCTTCAGTCACCGCCGCCTTGTCAATAGTCTTGTTCTGCGCCCCGGCAGCATCGCAAATCCCAACAGGCTCCGCCGCCACGCTTCCCCCTGTCACGGTCGATGCGCCGAAACAGGTGGCAAAACCGCACGTGTCGGAGCGGGAAGCAAACACAGCGGCGCCGCGTCGGACTGCGTCAACCGCTCGAACGTCAACCGCGCGCGCGCCTTCGTATGCGCCAGGTTCTGTGATGGGGCGGATTGCCAGCCTGGAGAGAGTCGCCAGCAGCTGCAACGGGGGCTGTGCATCAAGCTTCCCACACGGCAAAGAGCCCTGGGTTGGGTGCAGCGAGTCGGGCGGCGGTCTGAACTATGGACCTCTCTCGCCAACGTGCCGAGACACCATCACCCATGCATCCTACGAGAATTGCGTCGAGACGAAGGTGTTCCTGGGCGAGTTTCGAAACAGAGCCCACTGGTTTTGCAGCAGCCTGCAGGCCGGCAACAGGTTTAAGGTCGCCGATCTCAAGCGGTCAAAACGTCCGCAATAAAGCATGAGCCGACCCCGAAGGGCCGTGCCAGCGCAAAGTCCGAAGCCGTTTTCCGAAAAGATCTGCGCGTACAACAACCTGAAGCGCGATGGCGATTGATCCAAATCTCATCGCGCTTTGGTCTATCCGGCTAGGGTTTGCCGAGATGCCGGTCGCCCTTCAAGACCTCTCCCCGCGGTACATTGCGGGACGAGCGGCCTCAGGTCGGGCGAACCGGCAGCGCGGAAAATGCTCTCTCCGACCACCGCTACGGCGTACCGCCTCCAGGTTTAGCTATGAAGTTGCGAGTTGAGGCCGTCCCAATTTGCTGCGCGCCTGCTTGCTTCAAGAGCACCGCTCTGGGAGTTGCGTCGAAATAAGAGCCCCTTTTGACCCGAGAGTTCTCTCGCTTTCACCACTCGACCATCTTCCAAAAGAATGCGGGCGCCTGCAGTGACATAGCAGCCTGCTTCGACCACACAATCGTCACCCAGTGAAATGCCAATGCCGGCGTTGGCTCCGATCAAGCAGCGCTCGCCGACCGTAATCCTCTCTTTCCCTCCTCCTGACAGCATCCCCATGATCGACGCTCCGCCCCCAACGTCGCTGCCGCTACCCACAACCACACCGGCACTTATCCGACCTTCGACCATGCAATGACCAAGCGTGCCTGCGTTAAAATTGCAAAAGCCTTCGTGCATAACGGTTGTGCCGGGTGCCAAGTAGGCTCCCAGCCTCACACGATCCGCATCTGCAATTCTCACGTCCGCGAGCGTCACATAGTCGGTCATGCGCGGAAATTTATCCACGCCGGTCACCTCGAAAGTCAGGCCGCGCTTTCGTGCCTCCATTCGCGCTTCTGGCACACGAGTGCATTCGCACGGACCGAGAGTGGTCCAGGCAACGCTGGGTAATAGGCCAAAAATTCCTTCAAGATTCAGGCGATTCGGCTCGACAAGCCGATGGCTAAGCAGGTGAAGCCGAAGGTATGCGTCGTGCACGTCAACGGGCGCGGACGTTAGGGACCCGATTTCGGTACGGATCGGAACGATGTCGACGTTGCGAATATCGTCGTGCCGCGCATATCCCGCTGCCGGCTCGCCCAATAGTTTTTCGATCTCCCGTTCCATCAACCGCGTCGTTGCCGGCCCATCAGCCTCCGCACTTAAGCGCAGCTGAAGAAACCAGCAATCCAGGACGCGGCCGTCAGTCGAGATGGTCGCAAATCCCTCGCCTTTCGCCCCACTCTGCTCCATCGCCATTTGATTGCTCGCGCTTTGATCCACCGAATACTGACAGTCTAAGAAATGTCGCGGATGCTGACTAGCGCGGTCTCGAGCGATTTTCGGTCGGTGGTCGTGTCACGCATTAGGACGCGGACGCATAACGCGCGGCCAGCCATAACCGGATAGATGCGAGTTGGACGAAGGCAAGATAGTTGGCGGCGAGCCTGTCATAGCAACGCTTCCGGGCGGGCCCCCTACTGGACGCATTCGTCGGCCTCGTCCAAAAGCCATGCAACGAATGCCTTCACCCGAGCATCACTTGCCAAGACCGCGGGCCAGCGCACGAGGTGTACCTTCGTCGACGGCATGTCCCAGGTCTCAGGCAGCACGCGCACAAGGCGGCCGTCGATGAGCGCGTCGCGCGCGAGGAGTGAGCGCGTTAGCACGACGCCGTTGCCTTGAAGTGCGGCACCGATCGCTGTCGCCATGTTGGCGTAACGTAGTCCAACCGGCGGCGGCGCGTTGAGGCCAAGTCGCGCGAACCACGTCGACCAGGACCACTCGGTTCCCGCGTTCGCGTCTGCGCCGGCCCCCTTATGGATCAGCGGCAGGGCGGCGATGCGCGTCGGGTCGTCGAGCGGCGCGGACGGCAATAGTCGCGCGTGGCAAACGGGGAAGACCTGCTCGCGGAACAACACGCGCTGCGTTGAGGTCTCGCGTGCCTCCCCCTCGAGGAGCCAATGGATCGTGATGTCGAGATCGAGGTGGATCGCTTGCGCCGTGCTCTCGACGATGATCAGTTCGATCGGCGTCGATGGGACCTTGAACATCGGCAGGCGCGCGACAAGCCAATAGTCCGCAAGCGCCGCGCTGACGCCGACGCGCAGTGGGCCATTGCTGGCCGCAGCGCGGCATCGCGCGCGTAGCTCTCCGAGGCCGGTGAGGAGTTCCGCGAGGCCGGATGCAAGCGCTTCACCGGCGGGCGTCGGCCGCATGCCGCCCGAAGTCCGCGTCAGCAGTGGCAAACCCATAAAGTCTTCCAGCCGGCGCAACCGGTGGCTCACTGCGCTCTGCGTCACGCCGAGGTCGCTTGCTGCGGCGGTGACGCTGCCGAGACGGTGCACGGCTTCGAAGGCAATCAGGGCATCGAATGGAGGTTGGGCGGTCATGCCGGCATTATGAAGGAGATTCATGCTGAGTTGAACACTCGGCATACGCCACGAGCGCAAACCGATGATAACTAGCGGGCATCGCAGCGCTTCTGCGCGGCACTTTCCCAGTACGGCAGAGGATTTGTGAAGACGGCACCCTCCCTATGCGCTCGTGACCTTTCCGTTGCTTTGACACTCGGCCTCGGTGCGTTCTTCACGAATCTCGACGTCACCGCCGTCGTCGTCGCGCTGCCTGCGATGGAGCGTACTCTCAACTTCGGCATGGCCGCGACGGCGTGGGTGATCGATGCGTATTCGCTCGCTTTCACGGGCATGCTGCTGGGGGCTGGGGCAATCGCCGACCGCTTCGGTCGCCGCCGCGCTTTGCTGACCGGCAATGTGATCTTCCTTGTCGCTTCCCTTGCCTGCGGCCTTGCCTGGGACGGTCCGTCGTTGTGGCTCGCCCGTGGTCTGCAAGGCGTTGGCGCAGCGTTCGTCGTCACAGGCGCCTTGGCGCTCGTCGCCAGCGCGTTCCCGGATGCGGCCGTCAGAGCGCGTGTGTTCGCCTTGATGGGCGTCGTCTCCGGTGTTGGGATGGCCGTGGGGCCGACGCTCGGTGGTGTGATCACGGCTTGGATCGGGTGGCGCTGGATCTTCTTCATCAACGTGCCGTTCTGCGTGGCTCTGATCATTGCGGTGCCGCAGTTCGTCGCCGAGAGCCAAGCCGCGGAGAAGCGCTCGCTCGATATTGTCGGCGTCGCCCTGTTGACGATGGCACTCGCGCTACTGATTGACGCGACGTTGCGCGTACGTGCCGACATGATCGGTGCCGCGAGCCTCGGCGGCGCGGCGCTTCTGCTGATGGCAGGCTTCGCCCTTCAACAGCGTCGGCGCGCTGTGCCGCTCCTGGACCGTACCGTGTTCGGGACACCCGCGATGATCGGTGTCGGTCTGCTGCTGATTGCGGTCTCCGTCAGCTACTGGGCCATCCTTGTCTATCTGCCGCCAGCGATGCAGAGCGCATTCGGGTGGCACGCCAATCGTACTGGCCTCGCGCTGCTCGCTGCAACGGCGCCGATGCTAATCGTGCCGCCAATTGGCGGCCACCTCGTAATGCGCATCGGTTGGCGCTGGCACTTCGCGCATTCTCTCGCGATACTCGCGGTCGGTAATCTCCTTTTACTTGCATCCCTCGGGCGTACAGACACGGCCGAGACCCTCGGCCTTATGCTCGCGGGCATGGCAGTGATCGGCAGCGGCGCGGCGCTCGCCCACCCGCAACTTTCGGGTGCCCTGCTTGCGCTCGCCCCGCCAGACCGTTCCGGCATGGCCTCTGCCATGACGATCGTGGCGCGGCAGGGTGGCTTCGCGCTTGGGATCGCTGCGCTGGCCGTAGTTGGTGGCGGGCAGGCCTTCGAGGCCATTTTTGCTGCCGCTGCGTCAACAGCAGTCTTGGGCATTCTTGCAGCAATTTTCCTGCTTCCCGCCGATCGGTGAGCGCATGAAATGTGGGTCTGGTTTGGCCCGCGACCGTCGGCGATCGGGCTGCCGCGCTCGTAGACGCCCAGAGATGACATGCTTTCCGGCTCAATGTCCCGAACCTATGCGTCGCCTCTTGTATCCGATGCGTTTGCGGATCGGTAGCTTCTTGCATTATTTTGACTGTTAGCTGCCTTGATCTGCGCTGCCGCACGTACTTGGTGGCTATTGGAACAAAGCGGACCTAGTCACCAGTTACGTGACGCGGCTGGGTTTATAGGTACACGGTCTAGCGCGGCCTCAAGTGATTTTCGGTCGATGGTCGTGTCACGCATTAGTTGAAAAGTACAATTATCGACGTAAACCTCCTGGGCGGATGCGGACATCAGTCCGATGGGTCACAAGCGGCCCATCACGGACCAACCAACGCGGCGTCCGCTCGAAGCTCGCAAGCTGACGATAGCAAGCGCACGCTCGCCTTACGCCGTCCGCAATACCGGCGGCTGCGACGGCCTGACAAGCGCGAACGCCACCTGCACGATGCCGCCGGCAAGGCCGAGCGCGACGCCGATGCGCCAGGCCATGGTGTAGGAGCCGAGCGCGTCGTAGAGCAGCCCGCCTCCATAGGCGCCGAGGAAGCTGCCGATCTGATGGCTCATGAAGGCGAGGCCCTGGATCATCGCCTGCCAGCGCAGCCCGAACATCTCGGCCACCGCGCCCGCGACCAGCGGGCCGACGCCCATCCACAAAAAGCCCATGATCGCGCCGAACAGCAGCGTCGAGAAGGGCGTGGCCGGCAGCATGAAGTACCAGGCGAGCGCGAGCGAGCGCAGGATGTAGATCGCGCCCAAGAGCGCCAGCTTGTTCCAGCGCTGGCCGGCCCAGCCGAAGAACAGCGAGCCCAGCACGTTGAAGCCGCCGATCATGCCGAGCGTCTGCGCGCTCAGCATCGGATCGAGGCCGCAGATTGCAAGGTATGACGGCAGATGCGTGGTGAGAAACACGAGCTGCATGCCGCAGACGAGATAGGCGCAGGTCATCACCACGAAGGACACGTTGCCGAACGCGGTCTTCGCAGCCTTCGCGGCCGTAGCGTCGTCGATCTCGTCAGCCGACGGCTTGGGCAGCGGGATCTTGTCAACGCGGCCGGCGTACCAGGCGGCGGGGATCATCAGCGCCGACATGATGACGAAGCCGGCAAGCCCGATGCGCCAGCCAAAGCCCTCGTTGAGCATCTGCCCGATCGGCGCCGACAGCAGCGCGCCGAGCGAGCCCGCACCGGAGACGATGCCGAGCACGGTGGAGCGCACCGTCCCGGGGACCGCGCGCGCCGCCACCGACATCGCGATCGCCGCTGCGGTGCAGGCGAGCGAGGTGCCGATCAGCACGCCGGCGCCGATCATGATGCTGATCATGCCGTTTGCGGTCGCCATCAGCGCGAGCCCCGCGATGTACATCAGCGCGCCGGCGATCATGATCGGGCGGAAACCGTAGCGCACCGTCAGCGCGCCGGCGGGCGGCTGGAGGAAGCCCCAGGCGAGGTTTTGCACGGCCAGCGCCAGCGTGAAATCCGAGATCGAAATGTGAATGTCATGCGTCAGCGGCTGCATGAAGATGCCGAGCGACTGCCGCAGCCCCATGCTCAGCGTCAGCATGATCGAGGCGCCGATCAGGATCGGCAATGTCGGACGCAGGACCTGCAACAGGGGCATTCTTCTTCTCCCTTTTGGGCGCGGCACACGTGCCGATTTCTGCTTTTGCCGTTGATTTTGGGTACACAGACCTGTGTACTTAGGCTATAGATAGCCGCAGCTGTCAAGCGAACAGGACGCGCGCTATCGCATGGCTCCCCCGCCCAACCCACAGACGATGAAAGAGCGGATCCTTCAGACCGCCGACAAGCTGTTCTATCTGCAAGGCATTCGCGCGATCGGCGTCGACACCATCGCGGCCGAGATCGGCATCAGTAAGCGCACGCTCTACAACCACTTCCCGTCCAAGGACGCACTGATCGCGGCTTACCTCGAGCGCCGCTTCGTAAGCGCCCGCCCCTCGGACAAGCCGCCGGCCGAGCAGATCCTCGCCACCTTCGATTCGCTGGAGCGCCGCTTTGCGGCCAAGGATTTTCGCGGCTGCCCGTTCGTGAATGCGGTCGCTGAGCTCGGACCTTCCGACCGCGCCGTGAAGAAGATCGCAATCGCCTTCAAGGAAAGCCGCCGCATCTGGTTTCGCGACCGCCTGACCGAGCTCGGCGTTGCGAATGCGGATGCGCTGGCGACGCAGCTTGTGCTGCTGGTCGACGGCTCGATCGCGCAGGACCTCGTCCGCGACGATCCTGCGATGGCCCGCGCTGCGAAGGAAGCGGCGAAGGTGTTGTTGCGCAATGCGGGGGTGGATGTGGATGGAGTTGCAGAGCAGCCGGCGAAGGAGCGCAAGCCCGTGCCGCGATAACCGAGCGCACGCCGATCCGGGCCCCCTAGCCATAGTGAGACGTTAGGCGAAGACTCGTGGTGACCCGCTTTCATCAGTGTCAGTGACATTGTCAATGACACTAGCGCGCCGATCTCAAGTTCAAGTGTTGCAGAGGTCAACCGTATGGAGCCTAGGATCGGCCGCGCGCGGGAGGGCGATCGAGCAAGCTCTCGGCCAGAATCTTCCTGGAAACTACCCGGTCATTGATAGCTACGTGAACGGTGTCGCAACTAGTATTAAGAGCATTGATCTCAATGCAGCTACTTACCAGAATGCAATGGCTCTAACGAACACACTGAATGGATATGCAAACTCGATCGCGAACTTCATCCCAGTGAACTGGGGGGCGGCACAACTCGCTGGCTCCCCGATCACTGCAAGAATACTTACATTAGCCAATGCCATCTGCGGGAACAGCAGCACGGCAGAATGCCATAGGCCAAGTTATTCAATCCGCGGCTACGCGCGGCGTCATCGTCAATCCAGTGATATTCCCGTGAGGCACGCTTGAGGAAAGTTGCTGCCTACCTGAGGCGAAACAAAGTCATCATTTGTCCAGTCTCGGAAACCACGAACGGAGTGGGAGTGGTTTCCGCGCCCGTTTTCCGTCTCGACGCGAACGACGTGTCGGGTCTAGGGAAGATCACACTAGAAGCGTTGCAGCTTTCAAAAAAGGGGATTCCACATCCAGCCCCCGGGGAATGGAATAGACTATTTGAGCCTGTTCTAGAGGCCGCGGGAGTCAGATCGTGGAATACGTTCGTTCGATCCGCAAAGGATGTTATCGTTGAGTTTGAAACAAACCGCGTAGTGTACACTCCCACTAGAAACCTTGGTCCGAGGGATGGTTTCGTTCCCCTTCCGGAAAGGGAACGATCGAGTGCTCCGACGGTCGCAGAAGTTGGACCGGCTCTGCTGGCTGCCTTCGGCGACGCTGAATAGCGAGTCAGTTGAGTTACGGCGACAGTACTGGACTGCACCCCTGAAGTGAGACACGATAATTGCAGTGACAGTTCGCAGGGACGACAGCAGAGTATGTGGCGAGAGCGACGGCACCTGACTACTCGTCAGGACCAATTCGCGATCCTACCAACATGCTCCTGTTTTGCCCGACGAGTCAAACGACGCTGCCTCCCACGCAAGCCATCTCGCCACCCGCATAAGCCATTGATCCGGCTCGCGCCGGCTACTGTGCATGGGGTTGTTTTCGCAACTTTTGTGTCGCGGCAGCCTCACGCCGCCTGCGACACCACGCGATTCCGGCCGTCGTGCTTGGCCCGGTAGAGCGCGGTGTCGGCGCGCTTGAGGACGTCGGCGACCGCCTCGCCCTTTCTCTCCAACGTGGTGAGGCCAATCGAGATCGTGACCTCGATGCGCTTTGTCCCTTTGTGGATCGCGAACGGCTCGCCCGCGATCGCGCGGCGCAGGCGCTCGGCGACCATGCCGGCGACGTGGAGATCGGTCTCCGGCATCACGATGACGAACTCCTCGCCGCCATAACGGCAGGCAAGGTCAATGCCGCGGATCGACTTGCGCACGCGCACCGCGAACTCGCGCAGCACGTCGTCGCCGGCATCGTGACCGTAATTGTCGTTGATCGACTTGAAGTAGTCGATGTCCAGGATCATCAGCGCCAGTGGCTTGCCGCGTATCGCGGCCTGCTCGGCCAGGGTCGCCAGGTGGCTCTCCATGTAGCGGCGATTGTGCAGACCGGTGAGCGCATCGGTGATCGCCATCTCGATCGAGTTCTGCACATTGTCGCGCAGATGATCGGTGTAGCGGCGGCGGCGGATCTGGGTGCGGGCGCGCGCCAGGAGCTCGGTCTTGTCGATCGGGCGCAGCAGATAATCGTTGACGCCGATCTCGAGGCCGCGCAGCAGCCGCGTCGAGTTTTCGGGGTCGGCGATCGCCAGGATCGGCACGTGGCGCGTGCGCTCCAGCGAGCGCGCCTGGCTGCACAGGCGGAGGCCGTCGAAATTGTTGAGGTCGAGCGAGACGATGAGGAGGTCGTAATTGCCCTCGGCGGCGTGGAACAGCGCCTCCGTCGGATTCGGCTCGACGTCGATGGTGTGCTCGGCGGCGAGGATCGTCGCCAGCCGCTCATAGGAGGACTCGCGGTCATCGACCAGAAGGATGCGGCCGCCCTTGCCGGTATCGGCCACGGCGCTGCGTTCGGGCGCCTGCATGCCGATCTCGAGCGAAGTGATGGCGCGCATGCGCAGCTCATCCGTCATCATCTTCAGCCGCGTCAGCGAGCGCACCCGCGCGATCAGCACGACATCGGAGACGGGTTTGGTGAGGAAATCGTCGGCGCCGGCTTCCAGCCCGCGATTGCGATCGGCGGGGCTGTCCAGCGCCGTCACCATGACGACGGGAATGTGATGCGTGGCCGGATCGGTCTTGAGGCGGCGGCAAACCTCGAAACCGTCCATGTCCGGCATCATCACGTCGAGCAGGATGATGTCGCATTCGGCGCGACGACAGATCGCCAGCGCCTCGGTGCCGTTCGAAGCGGTCATCACGTCGAAATATTCGGCGGACAGGCGGGCCTCGAGGAGCTTGACGTTGGCGGGGACGTCGTCGACGACCAGGATACGCGCGGACACTGTGAACTCACTTCCTATCCGATGAAACGCCGGACCGTCTCAATGAATTTTCCGACCGAGATCGGCTTGGACAAATAGGCCTCGCAGCCGCCCTCGCGGATGCGCTCTTCGTCGCCCTTCATCGCGAACGCCGTGACCGCGACGACGGGAATGCTGCGCAGCTCCGGATCGTCCTTGATCCAGCGCGTCACCTCGAGCCCGGAGACCTGCGGCAATTGGATGTCCATCAGCACGAGGTCGGGCCGCATCTTGCGCACGAGGTCGAGCGCCTCGTAGCCGTTGCTGGTGCCGGAGGTCTGGTAGCCGTGCGCCTCCAACAGGTCGCGGAAGAGCTTCATGTTGAGCTCGTTGTCTTCCACGATCAGGACGGTCTTAGCCATCCCGCCCTCCTGATTGGTCCGCAGACCGGTACATGTGACGCCTCAGACGCCGCTTCCCGGCGTTTCGAAAACTGGATTCAAACTAGCCTCAGATTCGCTTGAGTTTCGTTAAACCCGAGGGTCGACTTTCGGCGGTGTGGTTTCCAGTTGCTTGCCTGGGGCCGGAAGACTTGAGGCCGAGACTCGGGCATGATGATTCCAAATTAGAGACCGAAAGTTAACGGAAAGGCAAACCGACTCCGTGAAAAAGCCTGTTCACAACCCCCGCGAAGTCGCTGAAATCGTTGCGATTCAAGCCCTGTCCTTCGTCGCCGGCGAGCCCGAGCGGCTGGGCCTGTTCCTGGCCGAGACGGGGGTCGGTCCGGAGACCCTCCGCAATGCCGCCGCGGACCCGAACTTCCTGCTGAGCGTGCTCGATTTCGTGCTGCGCGATGATGCCACGGTGAAGGCTTTTGCCAGCTCCGCGGAATTGCATCCGACCAACGTTGCCGCAGCGCGGCAAGTCCTCGGCGACGCGCTCGGCGACCCCTCCTGGGAGCGCGACGTGCCGTGAGCACCCCTGAGGCGGCCGGGCCCCGCTGCTTCTGCCGGGATTGTCTGGCCGACCTGGATATGGGGGTGCGGCGCTGTTCCGCCTGCGGATCCCCTCGCCTCGTCCGCCACCGCGCACTGGCAGGCCTAACCATCGCCCATATCGACTGCGACGCCTTCTACGCAACGGTCGAGAAGCGGGACAACCCTGACATCGCCGACAAGCCCGTCATCATCGGCGGAGGCAAGCGCGGCGTGGTGTCGGCCGCCTGCTACATCGCACGCACCTATGGCGTGCGCTCGGCCATGCCGATGTTCAGGGCGTTGGAGGCCTGCCCGCATGCGACCGTGATCCGCCCGGACATGGCGAAGTATGTCCGGGTCGGCCGCGAGGTGCGGCAGGCCATGCAGGCGCTGACGCCGCTGGTCGAGCCGCTCTCGATCGACGAGGCCTTCCTCGATCTCTCCGGCACCGAGCGCGTGCACGGCATGATGCCCGCAAAGGTGCTGGCGCGCTTTGCCCGCGACGTCGAGCGCGACATCGGCATCACCGTCTCAGTCGGCCTGTCCTGTAACAAGTTTTTGGCCAAGATCGCCTCGGACCTCGACAAGCCGCGCGGCTTTGCCGCGCTCGATCAGGACGAAGCGCGTTCGATGCTGGCGGAAAAGCCGGTCGGCTTCATCTTCGGCGTCGGCCCCGCCACGCAGGAGCGCCTCATGCAGCGCGGCTTCCGCGTCATCGCCGACCTGCAGAAGGCCGACGAGATCGAGATGATGCGGCAGTTTCCGAGCGACGGCCGCAGACTGTGGCGGCTCGCGCGCGGCATCGACGACCGCCGCGTAGAGCCTGATCGCGGCGCCAAGACCATTTCCAGCGAGACCACGTTCGAGACCGACATCCGCGATTTCGCAACGCTGGAGAAGATCTTGTGGCGGCTGTGCGAGAAGACGTCGTCGCGGCTCAAGAACAGCGAGCTTGCGGGCTCGACCGTCACGCTGAAGCTGAAGACCGCCGATTTCCGCCAGCGCACCCGCTCGCAATCGATCGCAGGCCCGACGCAGCTTGCCGCAAAGATCTTCTCGATTTGCCGCGAGATGCTGGCGAAAGAGATCGACGGCACCGCCTTCCGCCTGATGGGCGCTGGCGTCAGCGCGCTGCGCGAGGGATCAGCGAGCGACGACACCGACATGCTCGACCGCCGCGCCGCGCACGCCGAACGTGCTGTCGACAGCCTGCGCAAGAAGTTCGGCAGCGCCGCGGTGATCCGCGGCATTGCGTATGAGGGGCCGGAGAAGGCGCAGGAGTGAACTAGTCCTGCTCTATTCAGTCGCGTTCGAAGATCCGTGCACCCGGATAGGCGCGTCGGGCATACTGAACGACCAGCTGCCGATCCTGAGTTTCCAGGAACGGCGTTCGGATATGACAAGACCCGACGACGAGGTGCCACAAGCCGTTGAGCTTCCGAATGACGACGTTCATTTGAGCCTCTTCGCAGTGACCCGAGCGGACTCGAATTGTAAGAATCTGCCGCCGCCGCTCAATTGTACCAGCGTTAGGTCAGCACATGAGAAGGATTAGAGGAGATATACGAAGGTATGTTGGTTGTGACTTCAACAGCCGGCGCCGATAGCTTCGCAGGCGCTCAAACCATGTTACCGATTCGGGAACTGACACCGTGACAGGCGAGCGCGATCTCGACGCGTTGCTGAGCAGTATGAAGCCGGAGATCGTGGATGGCATCTTCGTGTTTTGCACGCTTGCATACGATGAGCCCATGCCCGCTGCCATCTGCCCACTGCTGGCGTTCCGCGAGCGTGAAGGCACGACACTCGTGACGCGGCGTGAAGAGGCCGAAGCGGCCGGCCTACGCTACGAATTCGCCTCGCGTCTGATCACTCTGACTGTTCACTCCGCACTCGATGCGATCGGCTTTCTGGCGGCGATCACGGCGCGCCTAGCCGGAGCCGGCATCAGCGTGAATGCCGTTTCGGCCTTCTACCACGATCATCTCTTCGTGCCGGCGGATAGAGCCGATGAAGCGCTGGTGCTGCTACAAGAGATGTCAGAGGCGAAGCACCTGTAGCCCGGATGGAGCGCAGCGCAATCCGGGACAGTGCCTCCGTAGCGACAGGCTTCCCGGATTACGCTTGCGCTCCATCCGGGCTACAGGAAAACCTCAATCCGCGACAGCCACCGCCTCGATCTCAATCAGCCATTCCGGCGCGGCGAGCGCGGAGACGCCGACGAGCGTCGATGCCGGCGGCTCCATGCCTTCGAAGAAGGCCGAGCGGGCCTTGCCGATGATCGGACGCAGCTCCGGCTTGTAGTTCACCACGAAAGTCGTGATCTTGACGATATTGGAATAGCTCGCGCCGGCCGCCTTCAGCGCCAGGCCGAGATTCTGCATCACCTGCGTCGTCTGCGCCGCGATGTCGCCTTCGCCGACGATCCGCCCCTCCTCGTCCACCGACACCTGGCCGGAGATGTAGATCGTGCGCGCACCCGTGGCAGTGACGACGTGGGAATAGGCGGGATTGTGATGCAGACCGCTGGGGCGGAGATGGTCGAGCTTGGGCATTGGGTTTCCTCCCTGAGTTTGTGGTTGGGAGGAGCGTAGCTGGAGAGCGCGCGGAGAGCCAGCCCCGTCATTGCGAGGAGCTCTTGCGACGATGCAATCCAGACTGCTCCGCGGAGGGATTCTGGATTGCTTCGCTACGCTCGCAATGACGGAAGAGAGACTGCCCCTCAATTACAGGGCTTGCTGTCCTTGACGTCGAACTTGCCCATCGCGCCGGAGATGACGAAATCGTTGTAATCCAACACGAGCTGGCGCGAGACGCCGTTCTCGTAGAGCTCGAACGACATCGCGTAGACCGGGGTCTGCTCGCCCTCCTTCTGCTGGGCGTCGCGATCGAAATAGCTGACGGTGACAGGCCAGCGCTTCAGCGATTTCATATGCTCGTCCGAGATCGACGGATCGGACGGGGTGACGCGGTCGGCGGGGATCGGCTGGCCGATCACGGTCAGCGTGTTGTAGACCTTCTGGCCGTCGTCGGAGCCGTCATAGACGGAGAGCTCGAGCAGCGACTTGCCCTCCTTGGCTGCGGCGATGATGCGCTGGATCTGCTCGGTCGGGAACACGATCTTGCCGTCGAGGGTGAAGGTCTTCGGCGCCGGCAGCTTCAGCTTGACGTTGATGTGGTCGCCGTCGCGCTCGGCCGAGCCGTCGACGCGTCCGGCATCCGCCTCGTTCATACGCGTCTCGATCTTAAAGTGGTAGCTCTTGCCGGCGGCATCCTCCCAGGAATTGGAGCGAAGGTCGCTAAGCGTGACCTTTCCTTCGCCGCTGTCGAGCTCGGAGACCTGACGGAACTCGGAAGTGTAGCCCTCGCAGGCGCTGCCGGTGAAGTTGTAAAGGATGCGGCCACGCGCGCTGTTGACCGAATTGGAGCGCGATTTGACCAGGCTGAGGTCATAGAGCGCCTGGTGCGCGAGAAACGGACCGTTGGCGGCCTGAGCCCCGCCACCAAGGCCGACACTGGCCGCGGCGAGCGCCATCACACCGAGCGAAGTCCGGAAAAGGTGCACCATGTCTGGTCCTTGAGGAATGCGCAGATTCGACATTTTAATGACCGTTCCATTGCGTCGCAACTGAGGCCGTTTCACGTAAAGTTGCGGCACTCGCGCTGAACCTGCTGCTTCGCCTCAACAAAACGCGGCCCCGGTTTGGTCCGCCTGGGTTGCTTGCATGTGGCGGCACGATGGGCGAAACAGGGCGCGCCCGGCCTTCGAGCGGACGTGCCGGGGCGAATGATTTTTGGACAACGAGGTCGGACATGGCGGGCACGGTCGAACAGAAACTGGCGGAACAGGGCATCAAGCTGCATGAGGCCCCCACCCCCGTCGCCAATTACGTGCCGTTCGTGCGCACCGGCAATTTGCTGTTCGTCTCCGGCCAGGTCTGCTTCGATCCCGCCGGCAAGCTGATCGCCAAGGGCAAGCTCGGCGCCGGCGTCTCGATCGAGGACGGCGCCGCCGCCGCGCGCGGCTGCGCCGTCAATCTGCTGGCCCAGGTCAAGGCGGCGCTCGGCGATCTCGACAAGGTCGTGCGCGTGGTGCGCCTCGGCGGCTTCATCAACTCGGCGCCGGATTTCCTGGACGGGCCGAAGGTGCTCAACGGCGCCTCCGACCTGATGGTTGCCGCCTTCGGTGACAAGGGTCGCCATGCCCGCACCACCGTCGGGGTGGCCTCGCTGCCCGCGGATGCGGCGGTCGAGGTCGAAGGCGTGTTCGAGGTCGCCTGACGCGCATGCGCGCTCCCGATTGGCTGACAGCCCGGCCGGTCGCCCATCGCGGCCTGCATGACATTTCGCGCGGCATCATCGAGAACATGCCGGGCGCGGTGCAGGCTGCGATTGCGGGCAATTTCTCCATCGAGGTCGATATCCAGCTCTCGGCCGACGGCGAGGCCATGGTGCATCATGATCATGCCCTCGGCCGCCTTACCGAGGCCTCCGGTGACGTGATCTCAAAAACCGCGGCGGAGCTGAAGACAATCAAGTTCAAGGACACGGACGAGCGAATGATGTCGCTGTCCGACCTCTGCGCCCTCGTCGCCGGCCGCGTGCCGCTGGTGATCGAGGTGAAGAGCCATTTTGGCGGCGACCGCAAGCTGGTGAAGCGAATGGCGGAGGTGCTAGCGTCCTATGATGGCCCGGCGGTCGGCATGTCCTTCGATCCCGACCAGGTGCTGGCGCTGCGCGAATTGCTCCCCTCCCGTCCGCGCGGCATCGTCGCGCAGCGGACCTATGAGGACGAGTACTGGGCCAAGCTCACCAAGGAGCAGCGCGACAGCATGCTCTACCTGCGCCACGGCTTGCAGACCCAGCCACATTTCGTCGCCTTCAAGATCGACCACCTTCCGGCCCCCGCCCCCTGGATCGCCCGCAATGTGTTTGGCTGCGCCCTGCTCGGCTGGACCATCCGCACACCGGAGCAGCGGACCCGGGTCGGGCAATATGCGGACCAGATGATCTTCG
The DNA here is from genome assembly GCF_045571415.1 of Bradyrhizobium sp. LMG 9283. Lineage (NCBI taxonomy): Bacteria > Pseudomonadati > Pseudomonadota > Alphaproteobacteria > Hyphomicrobiales > Nitrobacteraceae > Bradyrhizobium > Bradyrhizobium sp. LMG 9283. Next base: position 4,009,386 of record NZ_CP120691.1, on the reverse strand, counting down.
AGGGGTTCGTGCCGTAAGGGACAGTGGCATTCGTGTGTCCCGACGCGCTGCAGCGCGTAAGCGTTGCTGCGCAGAGCCGGGACCCAGAAGGCGGCACGCTCGGCAGCGAGATAGGCCCCGGCTCTGCAGCGCACCGCACCGGATAATGCTTCACATCGTCGGGAGCGCTGCGCTGCGTCCGGGGCACGAGAGCCTGCCGTGTTCCCGCCCCTTGAAGTCGCTGCCGCAATGCACGATCTTGGGCGCGATGGCATCATCCGAAATTACGCTCGAGGCCGTACCATCCATTGGCGAAATCTCGCCCGAGGATTGGGACGCCTGCGCCAATCCCGGCAAGACCTTTGACGAGAAGGCTTGCAACGGTCATGGCGCGGGAACCTCATCCGCCCCTCCAGGCGATTCTCTCGGGCTCTCAAGACCCACCTATAACCCGTTCGTCTCGCATGCGTTTCTTTCCGCCGCCGAGAAATCGGGGTCGGCAACAATCCGCACCGGATGGGGGCCGCGTCACCTAGTGGCCAAGCTCGACGGCCGCGTCGCCGGCGTCGTGCCCTGCTATCTGAAATCGCACTCTCAGGGCGAATACGTTTTTGACCGCGGCTGGGCGGACGCCTATGAGCGCGCCGGCGGACGCTACTATCCGAAGCTCCAGGTCTCGGTCCCCTTCACTCCGGCCACCGGACCGCGGCTGCTGGTTCGCGACGGTGTCGACCGCGACCGCATCACAGAGGCGCTGGCGAGCGGGCTGGTGGCGCTGTGCGGCGTCAGCAAGGCGTCCTCGGTCCACGTCACCTTCGCGCGCGAGGACGAGTGGAAGCTGCTCGCCGAGCACGGCTTCCTCCAGCGCACCGACCAGCAGTTCCACTGGCACAACGAGGGTTTTGCGAGTTTCGACGAATTCCTGGCGACGCTGAACTCCCGCCACCGCAAATCGATCAAGCGCGAGCGGCGCGATGCGCTGGCCGCCGGCATCACTATCCACTGGCTTACGGGAAAAGACATCAGCGAGGATGCCTGGGATGCCTTCTTCGAATTCTACATGGAGACCGGCTCGCGCAAATGGGGGCGGCCGTACCTCACGCGCGAATTCTTTTCGCTGATCGGCGAGACCATGAGCGAGGACGTGCTGCTGGTGATGGCCCGCCGCAACAATCGCTGGATCGCGGGCGCCATTAACTTCATCGGCTCGGACACGCTGTTCGGCCGCAACTGGGGCGCGGTCGAACATCATCCGTTCCTACATTTCGAGGTCTGCTACTATCAGGCGATCGACTTCGCGATCAAACACGGCCTCAAGCATGTCGAGGCCGGCGCGCAGGGCGAGCACAAGATCGCGCGCGGTTACCTGCCGCGTACCACCCATTCCGCCCACTTCATCGCCGATCCCGGCCTGCGCCGCGCCATCGATGATTACCTCAAGCGCGAACGCGCCTATGTCGCGGAGGCCGGGCGGGAGCTCGCCGAGCTCGGCCCGTTCCGCAAAGGCGCCGACGAGGCGCCTTGACGCCTCGCCGTTGCTGGTGACAGTAAGCGCAAAACTCTTGAGGAGCCGCCGAGGAGTTATCATGACCGCCTACGACACCAACAACATTTTCGCAAAGATCCTGCGCGGTGAGCTGCCCTGCAACAAGGTGTACGAGGACGAGCACGTCTTCGCCTTCCTCGACATCATGCCGCGCGTGCCCGGCCACACGCTGGTGATCCCGAAGGCCCCTGCCCGCAACATCCTCGACATCAAGCCCGACGACTACGCCCATGTCGCCCGCGGCGCACACAAGATCGCAGCGGCCGCGATGAAGGCGTTCGAGGCCGACGGCATCACCGTGCAGCAGTTCAACGAGCCCGCCGGCGGACAGGTCGTGTTTCATCTGCACATGCACGTGATGCCGCGCCACGACGGCGTCGCCATGCTGCCGCCGGCGAGCCGCAAGGAAGACGCCAAGGTGCTGGAAGAGCACGCGGCGAAGCTGATCGCGGCGTTGAAGGCGGGGTAGCGCCACACACTGCGTCATTGCGAGCGAAGCGAAGCAATCCAGAATTTCTCCGCGGAGGCAGTCTGGATTGCTCACATGGGGATTTGATGTGTCAAGATTGATGGTCAGCTCTTTGTTCGATTGCAGGCCAGCTCTTCGTCCCGACCGCGGAACTTTTCGGATGGCGCGCGCAGATCAGGTCAAGACCGGCCCGTGAGGGCCGCCGCGAAGCGGCTTGGTCTTGACCTGAGCGAGCACGCCTTCAGGCTCGTTAGGTCGGGAAGTGCGGCGTGAACTACTCCTATGGTTGGCGATCCAAGGGTCGAGCCGGTTTTGGCAATCTGGTTTGCATGCCAGATCAAACTCACATTCGGTCGTTGCGCGGTGGCGACTGCACCAACATTCCGCTTGCGGCGGGCAGGCTCGAGAGGACGAGACCCTTCTTCGTTACGGCGTTTGAAGCCATGCAATCCATCGGTTCGTCCACCCGGATCGGCCGAGGCTGATCAACCTCGGCGGATTGGTTTTGAGGCTGAGAGGCGTGGTGTCAGGCGCCGGGCTTCACCACGGCTCCCTCGATCACGACGCCGGCGGTCACGTATTTCCACAGGGCCACGAGCAGCTTGCGCGCCAGCGCCACGATTGTGCGCTTGCGGCCGCGCTGGCTGTTGGCCTTGAACCACTGGGTCAGAGCCGATTGAGGCTGGTGACGTATCCACAGCCAGGCGAGCTGGATCATCGTGGTTCTCAGGCGCGGATTGCCGGCCTTCGACACGCCCTGCTCACGCTCAATGCCGCCACTGCGCCATGGCGTGGCCGCAAGACCGGCATAGGACGCAACCTGGCGGCGGTTGGTGAACTGACGGTGGAAGGCCTCCGACCAGAGAATGGCAGCAAAGTTCGGGCCCAGGCCCTTCAAGTCGAGCAGCATCGCGACCGGGTTCGATGCAGCCTTCTCGCCTGCTGGTCGGCTTGCAGCCAGCAATGCATCCTGCTCGCGCTCTACCGCCGCGATCTGGTCGAGCAGAAGTTCGAGCCGGTCGAGCTCGCGGCTGATCTGCGCCTTCAAATGCGCCGGCAGCAGCCGCCCGTCCCCCGTGCGCAAGGCCTCGAGCCGCGTCCGTCGATCGCGCCGCAGCGGCACGTAGTCGAATATCCCTTGCGCAAACAGAACACCCTTGATCCGGTTCACATGCACGATCCGCTCCGCGATCAAGGTCCGCCGCTCCCGGCAAAGCCTGCGGCGGTCCTCTTCTTCCGGAGAGGGGCAACGACCATCGCGCAGACCCGTGGCTCGCCGCGCTTGTAGGCCAGAAGCGACCGCAACAGCGTCTCGCCGTCCAACCGGTCCGTCTTGGCCCGCCGGCGCCGGCGCGGCGTCGCGATCGAGGCCGGATCGACCACGTAGCTCTCGACGCCCTCCGACTGCAGAGTGCGGTGAAGCCAGAACCCATCCAGCCCCGCCTCCTGGATGGTGATGATCGGATAACTCGCCCGTTCGCGCCTGTGCCTTACGCTTCAGCGCTGCAAAGAGCTTCAAAAGCTCCGCAATAGCGCCGGCCTTCACGCTGTGTTTGGACATCTTCTCGCCCTTGCCGGGCGACAGCGATGTAACCAGCCAGGTCGAACGGCTCAGTTCCAATGACACAAAAATTGCGCCAATCTGCGTCCGGATAGCGGCCAGTCCGTCGGAAAGATGATCGAGCAACATCGTTGTCTCCAGATTGAGTGCTTCAGCAACCTCAGTCTGGCCTCAGACCCGGTCGCTATCCACTCCCCATGGAATCTTCGTCGCAAGGGCTCCTCGCAATGACGGAGGAGAGACCTCACTCCGTCTCGAAATCGCCCTTCTGCGGTGCGGCCAATGGGGTGAACTCGCAACGATCCGGCTTGATGTCGATCAGCGGCGTGTTGTCGATGCAATCGAGGCCGCGCACCAGGATCGCATTGCCCTCGATACCGACCAGCTTCACGATCGACGTGCCGATCGGGTTGGGCCGCACCGGCGAGCGCAGCGAGAACGTGCCGCGGGTCTTCTCGTTGTTCTTCGGGCTCTGCAGGATGATGTCCCGGCGCGACTTGTCGAGCCAATAGAGCACTTCGAGATTGCTGTAGAAATCGACGCCCTTGATTGCCGGCACGAACGGCTCGAAGATCTCGAGGCGGCATATCGGGCCGTCCTGACGCCCCTGCCGCGGCGTCTCCAGCCGCGACGTCCAGGGCGTGCGGATACGACCAATGAAGACGAGGCCGGCATCTTGCGTCGGCGGCAGCTCGATAGCGACCTCGCCCTCGCGGAGCTCCTGTTCGCGAACCATATATCCATTCCTTGCTGTTCGCCGGCGGTTTTAGCCCAACCACCACTTGCCGGCCAGCATGAAGACTTCGCCCGTGACCACGCCCGCAAAGATCGAGCGGCGGCTCAACAGGAAGACGACGAGCCCGGCAGCGACCGCGCCGTAGCGCAGGACATCAGGCACGCTGGCCAGCGCCCCCGGTGGCTCGACCACGATCTGGGCGATGACGCCGGCCAGGATCGCGGTGGCGACCGCCCTCACCCACACCAATAGCTCGGAGCCCTCGTCGATGCCGCCGCCGAACCACAGGCCCAGCATGCGCCAGATCTGGTTGGGAACGACGCCGGCGACGAACAGCACGGCGAGCGCGTGCCAGTCCCCGATCGCTTGCGCAAAACTCACGCGCGCACCTCTCGCCACCAATGCACACTATAGGCGATCGTGCCCGCCACCACGCCGCTCACGAGGATGTCGAGACCCGAGTTCATCTTCGCCGCCAGCGGATAAAGCAGTATCCCGAGCGTCAGCGCCACGACATCAGCGACCTCGCGGCTGTTGCGTGCGGTCGAGAACAGGAATGACAGCGGTGTCAGCAGCAGGATCGCCGCACCAAGCGTCTGCGTCAGGTTGGCGGCGAGGAAATAGCCGACCGTATTGGCGGTGAGGCACAACGAGACCAGGCCGCAGCCGAGCCCGTGGACGAAGGCGATGCGCCGCTCGCGCGGCACAAGCGGCAGGAAGCGATGACACTCGACCCACAGCGTCACCGCTGTGAGGTGCGCAGCGAAGACCAGCTCGCGCCGTTTCGTCGTCGGCGTGCGCATCAGCGGCAGCACCGAGACCACCATCGGAAACAGGCGGATCGCACTCACGGTCACCGCGATCGCCGACTGGATAATGGTGGCGCCCGAGCCGAGCGTGGTGATCAGGATGATCTGTGCCGGCCCCGCCCAGACGAACAGCGTCGAACACAGCGCCCAGAGCAGGCTGAAATGGGTGTCGTGGGCCAGCGCGCCGATGCCGAGATAAGTCACGAACAGCACGACGGTGAGGATCGTCTGCGTGATCGAGCGCAGTCCCCACGCAAAGGCGCGCCAGGGACTTTGCCATTGAGGGGAATCGAGCGGAGGAAGCGCCACGGAACGGCCGGCTGAGTTGCGGAATCGTGCGCGCATAACGGGCAATGCAGTGGGCCGCGTCAAGGAAGCGCGCGGCGGGGCTGGCATGCGCATGGAGAGACGCCCTACCCCCTCGCCCCCTTGTTTCTGAGCACGAAGCAGGCGCCACCCGCCTTGCGGATGCGGTTGCACAGATCATCGGCCTCGGCTCGGGTATCCGCGCCAATGCGAACCTGGTAAAAGGCGCGCGTGCCGCGGCTGCGCATCACCGAGCTTAGCAGGCTCGGATCACGCTCGCCGATCACGACGCTCAGTTTCGTGACGGCCCGGGAATACATCGCCAGCGCCTTGTTGCGGTCGAAGCCGGCCGCGAGCTGCACACCCCAGACTTTTGCGGCGGCAAGCTCCACATGTTGCTCGAGCTCGGCGACGAACGGGTTGGGAGCACGCTTGAGCAACGCCATCAGATCACGGCAGCTCGTCGGCGGCGAACTCGGCGGTCCCTTGCCGGCGCTGCCTGCCTTGGCCCAGGCATCCACGCTGGTGCCGGTGATGGCGAGAACGTAGTTGCGGGTCTGCTCCGGCATCGGCCCGGTGCCGGCGAGCCATTCCTGCACGCGGCGCGGTCCGGCGTTATAGGCGGCCGCGGCAAGGCCGAGATTGCCGAACTGATTGCGCAGCTCGTTCAGGAATTCGGCGGACTTGGGCAGCGCCTGAACCGGGTTGAAAGGATTGAGCAGCCCGCGCTCGCTCGCGGTGCCCGGCATGAACTGCGCGATCCCCTGCGCATGCTCGCCGCTGCGCGTCATGGGGCCGACCGCGTCGGCCTGGAAGCGGCTTTCCTGCCAGATCACGCGGGCGAAGAATTCCAGCGGCAGGTTGGCATCGCGTGCGGCCGCCTCCACGATCAGGCAGATCGATTCCCGCGTGTCGCTCTCGCGGGCGTCTTCGGGCTTTTCCGCCGGCTTGGCAGGTTCCTCGGCCTTCGCAGGCACGTCGGGGGGCGACGTCTCCTCTGCTAGCGCCGACGACAGCACGAGGGCCTGGCACATGACAGCGATAACCCGAGCTATTCGCATGGCATCGACGTTACGGGACAAATCGGACCTTGACTTGGAATCCCAGCCAACTAGCAACAAACGGCAGTATCAACGCAGGTCCCGCCTGATGGTGACAATCTTTTTTGATCTCGACGGAACGCTGACCGACCCTAAGCCCGGGATCACGCGCTCGATCCAGTATGCGCTGGAGCGGCTCGGCGTTTCGGTGCCGAGCGAGGACGAACTGACCTGGTGCATCGGGCCTCCGCTGCTTGCGAGCCTCAGAAAGCTCACCGGAACCAATGAGCTCGCCGACCGTGCGCTCCTGCTCTATCGCGAGCGCTTCAGCGATATCGGCCTGTTCGAGAACGAGGCATACAGCGGAATTGCAGACACACTGTCCTCACTCGCAGCGACACGTCAGCGCATGTTCGTGGCGACCAGCAAGCCCGCCGTCTACGCCACCCGCATCGTCGATCATTTCGGCCTGAAGCCGTATTTCGAGCGCGTGTTCGGCTCCGAGCTCGATGGTACGCACGTCGACAAGCGCGACCTGCTGCGCTACGCGCTCGACGAAGCCAGGGTCGATGCGAGCAGCGCGATCATGATTGGCGACCGCAGCCATGATGTGGTCGGCGCGCGCACCAACGGCATGACTGCCATCGGCGTGCTCTACGGCTATGGCAGCGAGGCCGAGCTGCGGGACGCCGGCGCGCATCACATCTGCGCCGCGCATCCCGAGTTGCTCGGCCATTGCATGACCTAGTCGATCAGGCTCCGACGGTCTCCACCGCAGCGAGCATGCCCGTCTTTGGGTGACAGTTCAGATATTCGAAAAACTGTTCGTCCGCGGCTGCCACCGTCACCTCGTGATAGAGCCGCAGCTTGGCCGACGGCCCGAGCGTCGACAGATATTTCATAGCGGCGCCGAAGATCTTGACGTGGGTCGAATGCGACTCCGCCCAGCGCTCCAGCGCGGCGAGACTTTTCCACCAGCTTTGACCGTAAGACTTTTCGCTCGCGCTGCCGTCGGCGGTGAGCACGCGCATGTAGCGGTTGGCATAGCAGCCGATCCCAAGACCCTCATCACGCAGAAAGTCCATGCCCTCGCGTAGCACCGGCTCGACGTCGTCGAGATAGAGCTTTCGCTCGGACGCCTCGGTATCGCTCCAGTCCTGCCCGGAGCGGATCAGGCAGAGATTGTCGTGCGCTTTCACACGAAGCCGTGCACCATCGCAGATCAGCTCGGGATTGCCATCCGGTGACATCGGATCGGTCTGCGACAGCGGGATACGGTCACGCATCCCGCCCCAATAGGCGTGCTCCTGCACCTCGCCGCTCATGCCTTCCGCAACGACGGCGACACCTTCCGGCCGATCGGGCGAGGAGAACAGCGTTTCATGACGCGACACAGTGGGACGCAGCACCTCAATGAAGGTGCCGATGCCGTCACGCACCCGGCCGGTCCACGCCTCCCTCGCCGGTGTAAACCAGGCATCGAAGCGTGCGACGTCGTCCCAATAGGCAACGGAGACGATATTCTCCTGGCCGGCCTGGTCGACGTAGTGCGCGCGGTCCCAATGCGACGGGCCGCCCACACCCGCGAAGAGACCTGCGATTTCCTTTAGCGCGCCCGCCGCCGCCGGCGGCGCCTCGCCGTGATACTGGATGCCCAAATAGGCCATCACGACGCGGCTCACGGCCGGCTTGTAGCGAGCCACGAAGGACGGATACGGCGGCTGGTAATCGTCGGGCACGCGCTTGTGGCGCGTCCGCTGGGTCTCCAGATGCGCAGGAATTGCGGATTCCATGACCAAGCCCTCCCCGTGATCGTGGCGATCAACTCGCCGCTGCGGCGATGTCGGTCGGTTCGACCGTATCCACCGGCAACGCGAACTGCTCGACGCGCTTGTATGGCTTCTTGTTGAGCAGCAGCCGCGTGACGTCGGGCCGCGAATAATGGCCGGCGGGATCGGCGGCGTTCTTGGCGACGCCGATGGCGCCGAGATCGATCTGGGCGATCAGCAGGCCTTCCTGATCCGGCGCGAGCTTCTCGCCAATCTGGCTGCCGTCGGGGCCGTAGATGGCAGCAAAACCGCCGCCGGCGTGCAGCAGCGCGTGCTTGTCCGGCCGGTCGCAGAGCTCGTCGATCATGGCCTGCGACACCGTCGCGCAAGGCGCGAGCACGAAGCATGAGCCCTCCACGGCATAGACGCGCGAAGCGGCGTTGTTCACCTCGGCGCCCAGCGCCGGCGCGAAGGGATCATAGAGCGAGAAGCTCGGCCAGGCCGCGACATGGACCTGCTCGTTCTGGGCGTACATCGCGTATTTCGACAGCGGCTGGAGATGCTCCCAGCAGCACAGCGCGCCGAGACGGCCGATGTCGGGCCGCGCATGCACGGCGAGATCGCTGCCGTCGCCTTCGCCATAGACGGTGCGCTCGGCATGGGTCGGCCGCAGCTTGCGGCGCTTTGCGATCGTCTCGCCATCAGGGCCGATCAGCCATTGCGCCAGGTATAGGCTTCCGCCGTCCCGCTCGGACAGGCCGATCACTGCGGTGAGCTTTGCCCTGCGTACGGCCTCGCGTAGCCGCTCGGCCTGCGGGCTGTCATAGGATAGCGAGTTGTCGAAATAGCGCTGCACGAAGCCGCGTCCGATCGCCCAGGCCGGCGAGTCCATCCAGATGTGCCAGGGGTAGCCTGGGATGAAAGCCTCGGGAAAAGCGATCAGCTTTGCTCCCTTCTCGGCCGCCTCTTTAATCAGCGCAATCGATTTGTCGATCGAGGCATCGAGATCGAGCCAGGCGGGCGCCGCCTGCACCACTGCCACCTTGTATTTCGGATGTTCGATGCCCATTCCCGCCTCCATTGCCGGTTGATCGGAAGCCCCGTCCGATGCAGTCTATTGGGCCAAGCCGCACGGCCGGGCGCTCGACCGCGGCGGAACGAAAACTCGACTGGACACGGCTTTCCGACCGGTACGGGATTTGCCTCCGGTCAGGCTGGATCCAGGCGACTTTGCTGGGTGTGAAAGGGAGGCTCTCCAGATGCCAATCCAGTTCACGACGGACGGCAGCCCCGGCTATCGGCGGCTCGCCCTCTGGCAGGACATCGTCTGCGACGTCTTCGTCGGGCTCGACTGCAAGTCGGACCTCGGCAGCGCCTTTCGCGGCTCGGTCACGCAGGCGTCGCTCGGCAAAGCGGTATGCTCCGAGGTCTGCTCCGACCGCCAGCACGTATTCCGCACGCCCTCGCGCATCGCGCGCTCGGACCAGGATTTTGTTCTCATTGCGCTCGGCAATCGCGGCATCGGTGGCGTTGTCCAGGACGGCCGCGAGACCGTGATTCATCCCGGCGAGTTCGCGCTCTATGACACCACGCGTCCGTACGAGTTGAAGTTCAACGACAGCTTCACGCAGACCATCTTCAAGGTGCCGCGTGAGATGTTGCAGCGTCGGCTCGGCGGCACCGAGACACTGACTGCAATGTCGTTCGGCGCCGACGCACCGCTCGAGCGGCTCGCCTATGATTTCATCTTCCGGCTTTGCCAGAACGCGGACGGGCTGGCTCCGGACACCGCCGCCGCTCTGTCAGAGCAGGCGGTCGATCTGCTTGCGATGGCGTTGAGCGAGCGGCTCGGCAAGACATCGCTGCCGTCCTCGACCCACCGCTCGGCCCTGCTCTACCGATTGAAGGCGCACATCCGCGCGCATCTCGCTGATCCCGATCTCTCGCTCGCGGAGACCGCGGCCGCGCTCGGCATCTCGCCCCGCTATGTCAACGATCTCCTCGCCGATGAGGACACCTCTTTCCAGCGCCATGTCCTTGCCGAACGCCTCGCCCGATGCCGTCGTGATCTCGCCTCACCCGTGCTCGCCCATCGCCACATCAGCGAGATCGCCTTTGCCTGGGGCTTCAACGACCTCTCCCATTTCGGCCGGGTCTTCCGCGAGCATTTTGGAATGTCGCCGCGCGACTTCCGGCAGAGCCAGTTGCGGCATTGAGATCTCATTCCAGTCAGCTATCACCTCGAGCCTTCGCGTCCAACGAAGGCGATGCTCGCCAATTCCAGATTGTCTTGGCTGGTGGCCTGCATCAGGCTGGCGCACATGAGGACTCGTCACACCATAAGCGGATCGGAGCTGCTATTGGGTGTGATCGCGATCCGGCTCGCGATGCTGGTCCTGGTGGGCTGGAGCCTGACACTGCTGCCGCGCCAAACGCGTGACAGCGAATCCGCATGCTTCCGCTTGCCCGCAGCAAGGCTCGAAGCTCAATCTTTGGTGAAGACGCCCGGCTTGCACGTTGCCGATGCAGCATTCGAAGACATGCGCCTGCACGACTAGGCCACTCCCAAGCAAGGCCGCTATGTGAGCACGTGATAGGACGCGGGCGCCTGCTTGCAGTATCCTTTGTCACCGAGCCGCAGTGATCAATCAGCGGCCAGCCAGGGAGCCAATCGATGGAATACCGACGCTTGGGCCGGTCAGGTCTCATGGTGCCCGCCTTGAGTCTTGGCACCGGCACCTTCGGCGGCGTCGGCCGCCTTGCGGCTTGGGGCTCGACCGACGCCACCGAAGCGCGGCGCCTTCTGGACATCTGCCTCGAGGCCGGCGTGTCGATGTTCGACACCGCGAACGTCTATTCACTCGGCGAATCCGAGCGGGTGCTCGGCGAAGCCATCAAAGGTCGCCGCGACAAGGTCCTGATCTCGACCAAGGCGACCTTCCGCTTCGGTGACGGCCCCAATGACATCGGCTCGTCGCGGCAGCATCTGCTCGCAGCCATCGACGGTTCGCTGAGCCGGCTCGGCACCGACTACATCGACCTATTCCAGCTCCATGGCTTCGACGCTTTCACCCCGCCCGAGGAAGTGCTTGCCACTCTCGACGTGCTCGTGCGCGCCGGCAAGATCCGCTATGTCGGCGTTTCGAACTTTTCGGGCTGGCACCTGATGAAGTCGCTCGCCGTCGCCGACAAGCACGGCTTCCCGCGCTATGTCGCCAACCAGACCTACTATTCACTGATCGGGCGCGATTACGAATGGGAGCTGATGCCGCTCGGCCTCGACCAAGGCCTCGGCGCGGTGGTCTGGTCGCCGCTCGGGTGGGGACGCCTCACCGGCAAGATCCGCCGCGGTCAGCCGAAGCCGGAGGTCAGCCGGCTGCCCAAGACCGCCGAGTTCGGACCGCCCGTACCCGACGAGCACGTCTATCGTGTGGTCGACGCGATCGACGAGGTCGCGAAGGAGACGGGCAAGAGCGTCTCGCAGATCGCGCTGAACTGGCTGCTCCAGCGCCCCACCGTCTCGACGCTGATCATCGGCGCGCGCAACGAAACCCAGCTGCGCGAAAATCTCGGCGCGGTCGGCTGGTCCTTGACCAAGGACCAGGTCGCAAAGCTCGATGCCGCCAGCACTGTGACGCTGCCCTATCCCCATTGGCACCAGCGCACGACCTTCATCGACCGCAATCCGCCGGCGGTGTAGGACACTTGAGCTGCCTCAAGCCCGCTTCCGCCGGCCGTGGTACCCTGCGGCCCTCGTGAGGCTGCCGATGCGCCGATTTGCCATGAAGGCCTGTTCATGGTGCTCAATCTCAACCGCACAGAATGGACCGGATCGACTGGGATGGCACCGTCCTGGTCTTCTCGCGGCGGTGACGCTCGGGCTCATCGCCCTCTATGTCTGGGCAAGGCGACCGCGCGCTGGTAACGGCGGTTCCGGAACTATCGCGGTCCTGCCCTGTTGGCGCAATACGTGGCCAACCAGCAGAGTCCGATTCGCCAACAATACGCCGCTCACAATGTCGACAGTCACCATCGAGCAGGCGGATGGCCTGCCGCTGCCGCAGCGTCGATGGGCCATCCTCACCATTGCGCTCGGCATCACCATGTCCGTGATCGACGGCGCCATCGCCAATGTGGCGCTGCCGACGATCGCGGCCGACCTCGATGCAAGCCCCGCCTTCTCGATCTGGATCGTCAACGGCTATCAGCTCGCGATCACCATCTCGCTGCTGCCGCTGGCCTCGCTCGGCGAGATCGTCGGCTATCGGCGTGTCTATCTGGCGGGACTTGCGCTGTTCACCCTAGCTTCCGCACTTTGCGCCGTGGCGCACTCGCTGCCGCTGCTGACCGTCGCACGCATCGTCCAGGGTTTTGGCGCGGCCGGTATCATGAGCGTCAACACCGCGCTGGTGCGCTTCACTTATCCGCATGCGCTGCTTGGGCGCGGCATCGCGCGCAACGCCCTCGTCGTGGCGGTATCGGCCGCGATCGGGCCGACGTTGGCCTCGGGCATCCTGGCCGTGGGAAGCTGGCCCTGGCTGTTCGCGATCAACGTGCCGATCGGTGCGGCCGCGGTTGCGCTCGGCGCGCGCTGCCTGCCGCACACGCGTCTGGCGGCGCATTCATTCGACTGGCAAAGCGCGGGCCTAAGCGCCGTCACCTTCGGCGTCGGCATTTTCGCCGTCGACAGCGTCGGCCATGGCGAGCCGCTCCTCACCTGCATGATCGAATTCGCCGTCGCCGCGATCGCGGGCGCCGCCCTGATCTGGCGCGAGACGCATATGGCTGTGCCGCTGCTGCCGGTCGATCTCCTGCGCATCCCGATCTTCGCCCTGTCGCTCGCGACCTCGATCGCCTCGTTCTGCGCCCAGATGCTCGCCTTCGTCGCGATCCCGTTCTACCTCCAAAGTCGCTTCGGCTATTCAGCTGTGCATATGGGCCTTCTGATCACGCCCTGGCCGATCACGGTGGCGTTCGCCGCCCCGCTTGCCGGGCGCCTCGTCGAGCATTATCCGGCCGGCTTGCTCGGCGGCATTGGCCTTTTGCTGTTCGCAGGGGGGCTCGCCTCGCTCGCGATGCTGCCAGATCTGCCCGGGGCCTTCGACATCGCCTGGCGCATGGCACTCGCCGGCTTTGGCTTCGGCCTGTTCCAAACACCGAACAACCGCACGATGATCGCGGCCGCCCCGCGCGAGCGCTCCGGCGGCGCCAGCGGCATGCTGGGCACCGCCCGCCTGCTCGGCCAGACCACTGGCGCGGCGCTGGTCGCACTGTTCCTCGGCCGCTACCCGCAGGAGGGCACCAGGATCGCGCTGCTCGCCGGCGTCGGTTTTGCCCTGTGCGGCGCGCTGCTCAGCATGCTGCGTCTGTCCCCCGCGGGCGCGCGCGGCGCCGAGCATGTCCGAATTCAGGAAGGACAGCGGATGAAGGGAGAGTAAATCGGTCCCTATCGCCGGTCACAAAAAAGGCCGGCTTTTCAGCCGGCCTTTTCAAATCGTCACTCGCCGATCAAACCTTGACCAGCGGCCCCTTGGAGGTCGGCCCCTTCGAGCCGCCAGGACCGCCCGGCTTCGACTTGCCCGGCGGGCGCTTGCGGGCGCCCGGGAGCTTCTCCTGCTTCGGCGTAACCGGGCCCTCGACAAACTCGAAGCCGATCTTCTCCTTGGTCTCGTCGGACTCGTCCTTGACCAGAACGACGCGAACGTGACCGCCACCTTTCAGCTTGCCGAACAGCACCTCGTCAGCCAGCGGCTTCTTGATGTGCTCCTGGATCACGCGGGCCATGGGACGTGCCCCCATCTGCTCGTCATAGCCGTGCTGGATCAGCCAGGCCTTGGCCTCCTCGGACAGCTCGATTGTGACGTCGCGGTCGCCGAGCTGCGCCTCGAGCTGAAGCACGAACTTCTCCACGACCGTACCAATCACCTCGACGCTGAGATGGCCGAACGAGACGATGGCATCGAGGCGATTGCGGAATTCCGGCGCGAACTGCCGGTTGATCGCCTCGTGGTCGTCGCCTTCGCGCTTGGAGCGGGTGAACCCGAACGCCTGCTTGGCGAGATCCGCTGCGCCCGCATTGGTGGTCATGATCAGGATCACGTTGCGGAAGTTAACCTGCTTGCCGTTGTGGTCGGTGAGCCGACCATGATCCATGATCTGGAGCAGCACGTTGTAGAGGTCTGGATGCGCCTTCTCGATTTCGTCGAGCAGCACCACGCAATGCGGATGCTGGTCGACGCCATCGGTGAGCAGGCCGCCCTGGTCGAAGCCGACATAGCCGGGAGGCGCGCCGATCAGGCGCGACACGGTGTGCCGCTCCATATATTCGGACATGTCGAAGCGCAGGAGTTCGACGCCCAGCGCGGCCGCGAGTTGCTTGGCGACCTCGGTCTTGCCGACGCCGGTGGGGCCCGAGAACAGGTAGCAGCCGATCGGCTTCTCCGGCTCGCGTAGGCCCGCGCGTGCGAGCTTGATCGAGGCGGCGAGCGACTCGATCGCCTTGTCCTGGCCGAACACGGTGCGCTTCAGGGTCTGCTCGAGATGCTTGAGCACCTCGGCATCGTCCTTCGACACGCTCTTCGGCGGAATCCGCGCCATCGAAGCGATCGTGGTCTCGATCTCCTTGATGCCGATGGTCTTCTTGCGCTTGTTCTCGGCGACCAGCATCTGCGCCGCACCGGACTCGTCGATCACGTCGATCGCCTTGTCCGGCAGCTTGCGGTCGTGGATGTAGCGCGAGGAGAGCTGCACCGCGGCCTCGATCGCCTCATTGGTGTACTTCAGCCGGTGGTAGTCCTCGAAATACGGCTTGAGGCCCTTGAGGATCGCGATGGCGTCCTCGACCGTCGGCTCGTTAATGTCGATCTTCTGGAAGCGCCGCACCAGCGCGCGGTCCTTCTCGAAGTGCTGGCGATATTCCTTGTAGGTGGTCGAGCCCATGCAGCGGATCGTGCCCGAGGCAAGCGCCGGCTTGAGCAGGTTCGAAGCGTCCATCGCCCCGCCCGACGTCGCGCCCGCACCGATCACGGTGTGGATCTCGTCGATGAACAGGATCGCGTTGGGATGCGCCTCGAGCTCCTTGAGCACCTGCTTCAAGCGTTCCTCGAAGTCGCCGCGATAGCGCGTGCCCGCGAGCAGCGTGCCCATGTCCAGCGAGAACACGGTCGCGGCCGCCAGCACCTCCGGCACCTCGCTGTCGACGATGCGCTTGGCGAGGCCTTCCGCGATCGCGGTCTTGCCGACGCCGGCCTCGCCCACGAACAGCGGATTGTTCTTCTGCCGGCGGCACAGCACCTGGATCGCGCGGTTGATCTCGGAGTTGCGTCCGATCACCGGATCGATCTTGCCGTCGCGCGCCTTCTTGTTGAGGTTGACGCAATAGGTCTCGAGCGCCTCGCCCTTCTTCTTGGCGTCCTCGTTGCCCTTGGCCTCGGTCTCCTCGTCGACGCCGCGCACGGGCCGCGCTTCGGAGACGCCCGGCCGCTTGGCGATGCCGTGGCTGATGTAGTTGACCGCGTCATACCGCGTCATGTCCTGCTCCTGCAGGAAGTACGCGGCATGGCTCTCGCGCTCGGCGAAGATCGCGATCAGGACGTTGGCGCCGGTCACCTCTTCGCGTCCGGACGATTGCACATGGATCACCGCGCGCTGGATCACGCGCTGGAAACCGGCAGTCGGCTTGGCGTCGTCGGCGCCATCCGTCACCAGGTTCTCGAATTCTGTCTCAAGGTAGTTGACGAGGCTCGTACGGAGCTTGTCGAGATCGACGCTACAGGCGCGCATGACGGCGGCTGCATCGGAGTCGTCGATCAAGGAGAGCAAAAGATGCTCGAGCGTCGCGTATTGGTGATGACGCTCGTTTGCGATCGCCAGCGCACGATGCAGGGATTGTTCAAGGCTTTGGGAAAAAGTCGGCATTCGCGTCCTCTATGGCCCCCACCATCATGATCGTCATCGCCCGGTCAGGCAACAACAACCTTTGTCACATATAGTTATACAAGATCGCGGCGAAAGACCGGTTCCGCGGCAGCTAGCCACCTGGGCTATTTTCGATGCAAAACCCGTTCCGATTTGGGCGGGATTGGAGCCGGTGCAGAAGTCCGTAATCTTGCCGACTGCAACGGTCATCGCGCGCGCAGCCGTCACGGCTTACACAAGAGCCGGCTTCAAACGCGTCGCAAGGCGTCTTACTTCTTTTCCATCACGCATTGCAGCGGATGCTGGTGCTTGCGGGCGAAATCCATCACCTGCGTCACCTTGGTCTCCGCGATCTCGTAGGTGAACACGCCGCACTCCCCGATGCCATGATGATGGACGTGCAGCATGATCTTGGTCGCCGCCTCGACGTCCTTGTTGAAGAACTTCTCCAGCACATGGACGACGAATTCCATCGGCGTGTAGTCGTCGTTCAGGATCAGCACGCGGTACAGGTTGGGCCGTTTGGTCTTGGGCTTGACCTTGGTGATGACCGAAGTGTTCGGACCCGACGGGGTGCCCGAACGGTTCTCGTCATTGCTCATGCGAGGAACGTCGGCAGCGGCTGGCGCGGAGAGGTCGAGTCTGGAAGTCAATTGCGGCATGGCTCAGGCGTTCAAATTCCCCACGGAAGCGAATGGCGGTCGCCGCGCGACCCCGCCCTTCGGAGCCTGGCGCAGGCGCGCCGCCTTGTTGGATCGCCGCTCCCGACAAATCCGGTTCAAGCCGGACCGTTCACCGGCAATATGGGCCTGCCCCCGGCTGGCCGCAAGCATGTGAGGTTCGGCCGATGCGGCAGCGGCAGTCCCGATTCCCGGTCCGGGCGATCCTGATCAGGTTAATCAATCCGGACCGATTTGACAAAAATTTCTGCCCGGCGCGTTTGGAACGTATTGACCAGGAACCTGGCCGTTGACCCGCCTGCGACGGATGGCTCCGGTTTTGTACGGTCCAGTTTACCTACCATTCAATGGCGTGGCGCGAAATCAGGCAAAACACAGATTTCGGGGATCGCCATGTCTCACCTGTCCCTCGTCAGCCGCCTTGGTCGACAGCTCGCCCGCTTTGCAGCAGCCGAGCAAGGCAATATCGCTGTAATCTTCGCCATCGCGCTGGTGCCGGTGCTCACCTTCGTCGGTGCCGCGATCGATTATAGCCGGGCCACCCGCGCGCGCTCGTCGATGCAGGCCGCCCTGGATTCGACCGCACTGATGGTATCCAAGGACCTGACAGCCGGGACTATCTCCCAGTCCGAGATCAACCAGAAGGCGGCGGACTATTTCCGTGGCCTGTTCACCGACAACGAGGCCGCCGATACGGTAGCGAAGACCAGAGTCCAGCTATCGGTCACCTACACTGCAGCAACCACGAGCGCGGCGGCGAAGATCCTTCTGCAAGGGTCCAGCTACATCGATTCCATGTTCATGCAAATCGCCGGCTACCCGACGCTGGGCTTCAGCACCTCGTCGGCCGCGACCTGGGGCAACGCCAAGATGCGCGTGGCGCTCGCGCTCGACAATACAGGGTCGATGGCCCAGAACGGGAAGATCACCGCCTTGAAAAATGCAGTCGCGGGTTCCGGCGGTCTCATCGATCAGCTCAGCAAGCTCAGCAAGAACGATGGCGATGTCTATATTTCGCTCATTCCATTCGCCAAGACGATCAATGTCGGCGCGACCAACTACGGCCAGAGCTGGATTGATTGGACCGACTGGCTCAATCCGCCCACCGCACAGCCTGCGAACACAATCGGGAATTACCAGGCCAGTCTTCCGATGAATTGGCATGCGGTGGGTCCCGGCGCGCGATGCCCCTGGTCGAACAGCAGCGGCGGCTTCTACTGCACAAGCGGTTCGGCAAACAACAGCTCGAAATACACGGTCAACGGCGTCAACGTTGTTCCGTCAAGCGGTTACATCTGCCCGAGCGTCGACGCCAATTCCCACACGATGTACAATGGCTGCTGGGAGAGCAAATCTGCAGGCAACGGAACGTTCTGCTCCGGCAGCTCAAGCTGCAGCTGCCCGTTGGACGCCTATGGCAATAGCGTCTCCGGCTGCAGTTGCTCAGGGAGCGGCAGCAGCAAGTCATGCACCGGCCCGCTCTATACCCATGATTGGACGCAACCTGGGCCGAATGACATCACACACAATCTGAATCAGCCCCGGGTCAGCGCCGTCGTCGGATTCAGCAACAACAAGTGGACTGCCACCAATTCGACCCCTACCGTTCAAAACAATTGGCAGCAGGCCTCCACCAACCCGATCAGCACTTGGACCGGCTGTATCGCCGACCGCACCCAGCCCAATGACGCGACAGGTACGTCCCCGTCGTCGTCCAACACCGCTACATTGTTTCCGGCCAACCAATACTTCGAGAACGGCACGGCCTATTGCAGCGACAGCGCTTCGCCTCAGCTCGAACCAATCATGCCGCTCACCTACAACTGGAGCACCCTGAAAGCGGCAGTCAACGCCATGCAACCTACCGGCGGCACGAACCAAGCGGTCGGACTGGCTTGGGCCTGGCAATCTCTGCTTCAGGGTAATCCGCTGAACGCCCCCGCCGAGAGCGGAACCGTCAGCACCACCTACAATCGCGTGATCATCCTGCTGTCTGACGGCCTCAATACCGAAGACCGCTGGCCGGCCTACGGCAACGGCAGCAATCAGACTACCACCTACGGCAACGCCACATTCCCCGGCTCGATTGACGCCCGACAGCAAGCGCTGTGCGACAACTTGCACAATGCCAAGGATTCCAACGGCGCATCGATGTACACGATCTATACGATCCAAGTGAACACCAGCGGCGATCCGAGCTCGGCCATCTTGAAATATTGCGCGAGCACCCCGGACAAGTTCTACGAGATCAAGAGCTCGACCGAGATCGCGACCATTTTCAATACAATCGGAACCGCGCTCAGCAAGCTGCGCATCGCGAACTGATCGACATTTCGACCAGCAAAAAAGCCCAGCTGATCAGCTGGGCTTTTTCGATTCCAGGAGGTAACGGAAAGATCAGTTCGCGGCGGGGGTGAACTTCGACACGATGGTCTCGACCGGCTTGAACGCCTGCTTGGCGAGGTCGCCATAGAGGCCGGCGATCTTCTGCGATTCCGCAACGAAGGTCTCGTAGGCGGAACGGGCAAAATCGGTCTGTGCTTCCATGGCCTTATCCAGCGACTTCACGCCGGAAAGCTTCTCGACGAAGGACTTGGTGTCTTCGAACGACTTCTTCGTATAGTCGCCATAGGCGCTGGCGATCGCCTGGAGGCCGTGCTGCACCGAGGTCGCGGAGGCAACGCACTGCTCGAACTGCTCTTTCCCGTAGTTCTGAAAGTCTTCAACCTTGAACATGTCGGAATCCTTTTCCCTGGCTCACGTCGGGAAGCCCCGGCTCCCTGACTTCGCCCAAAATTAGTGCAACGCACAAAAAAGTCAAGAATCTTGTGCGTCGCACAAAACTCGATGCAAATGGCAGAGATTCCTAGGGTTTCCCGCAAGGGTTCCTTAAGCTTTTGGAAACCGCGGCCCCCTACCCTGATTCCCTGGACGTGTTCACTTCCGCGAGCGGCCAAAAGCCGTTTGAGAACATCACCTTAGCCAGAACAGCGGCTCGGGTCCAACTGTCCCCCGCGGCGAACACCAGCGGAGGAACAGCCTGAGCAGGTAATGATCCCGGTCTATTGGGCACAATTTCGCCTCACGGGCCGGTGATCAAGTCAGAAACGGGGACGGGGTTCCATGCTTCGTAAAAACTTGTCTTCCTCGCGCTTGGCGCGGGTTGGCGTTTTCGGGCTTCTTACGGTCACCACCGCAGTCATCTTCACCACCGATGCAGCCGAAGCACGGCGCCATCGCCGACACTACGCGCACCACCGGGTCCAGCGCGATGTGTCCGAGAGCTCCAGCCCGAAATTCGCGTCCATCATCGTCGACGGCAATTCCGGCGCGGTGCTGCAGGCGACCAGTCCTGACGGGATTCGCCACCCGGCCTCGCTAACCAAGATCATGACGCTCTATCTGCTGTTCGAGCGCCTTGAGTCCGGCAAGATGAAGCTCGACACTGAGATGCCGGTGTCCCAGCACGCCGCCGACCAGGATCCGACCAAGCTGAATCTGCGTGCCGGCCAGACCATTCGCGTCGAGGACGCGATCAAGGGCCTCGTCACCCGCTCAGCCAACGACGCAGCCGTGGTGATCGCGGAAGCGATCGCCGGTAACGAGGACGACTTCGCCCAGATGATGACGCGCAAGGCGCGCTCGCTCGGCATGTCCCGGACGATCTACCGCAACGCCAATGGCCTTCCCAACGACGAGCAGGTCACGACCGCGCGCGACCAGGCTACGCTGGGTCGCGCCATCCAGGAGCGCTTCCCGCGCTACTATCGCTATTTCGCGACCTCGACCTTCAATTGGCGGGGACAGTCGATCCGCAACCACAACCACCTGCTCGGCAGCGTCGAGGGCGTGGACGGCATCAAGACCGGCTACACCCGCGCCTCCGGCTTCAACCTCGTCACCTCGATGCGCCGCGGCAACCGCCACCTGATCGGCGTCGTGCTCGGCGGCCGCAGCGGCGGCTCGCGCGACGCCATCATGCGCAACCTGCTCGCCGAAAATCTCGAGAAGGGTGCAACCGTCCACACCGTCGCCGCGGTCACGGAGCGAAACGGCGCCGAGGCCAATATCGAGGTCGCCGACGCGTCGGATGCTCCCCGCTCCGCCCCGCAGGTCCAGGCCGCTGCAGCGCCTGCTCCCGAGGCTGCCCCGTCGCGCCTTGCCGCGCGTCTGTCGACACTGGCCGCCGCGACTGCCGCGATGCCGCCCGCTCAGCCCAAACCCGAAGTTCGGCCGACGGAGTCCAAGGTCGAGCCTGCGCCGCTCACCAATGGCGTGATCTCAACCCAGCCGCTCTCCATCATCCCCGGCTCGTCCGAGCCGATGAAGCCGGTTCGGGTCAAGACGGTTCAGGTCAAGGCCGGCGCCGTAAAGGTCGCCTCCGCGGCCCCGGCTCAGGTCGCGCCGCCGGTCACCAGCACCATCCCGCCCCGTTCGGACGTCGCGGAAACCTCCGGCGCCGTCGTCGCCAGGGCGGATCTCGTCAACAAGCCGGAGGCGGTGACCCAGCCGGAAGCGCCGAAGGCCGAGATTGCCCGCACCGAACTGCCGCGGCAGCCGGCCGGCTTCGGCACCGGCAACGGCATTCTCGGGGTGCTGCCGGCCGCAACCGCCGCAGCGCCTGCTTCCGCCGCTCCGAAGCTCGCGTCCGCCGAGCCGGCGCCGCAGCCGATCCAGATGAGCGCCACCACGAGACCAGCCGTCACCCACAGCGGCTGGATCGTTCAGGTCGGCGCGCTCGAGAGCGAGAACGAAGCTCAGCAGCGCATCGATGCCGCCCGCAACTCGGCGCGCGGCTTGCTCAGCAAGGCCGACCCGTTCACCGAGCCCGTTGTCGCCAAGGACAATCGCAAGCTCTACCGCGCCCGCTTCGCCGGGCTCGAGCGCGACCAGGCCGAAGCAGTCTGCCGCACCTTGAAGCGCGCCGAGATCTCCTGCATCACCGTCCGCAACTGATCTCCTTCTCCATTGCAGACCAAATGCCCGCGCCTTGCGCGGGCATTTTCGTTTTGGGGCTGTGGTAATGCCGACGCGGTTCACGACAAGGGTTGTTCCACGACAACCTCTCGTCAAGGATTTACGGTTAAAACTTTGATTAGGGGATCGACCACGCCGACACAGGCGGGCGACGGCGACACAGAGCAAACGGAGCTCACGCGGTACGGGCGTTTGTAGCGTGGTGCCGGAGTTAGCCGTTATGCGTGCGAAGCAAAGTATCCTTGGCCTCGTTTACCCGGGCAGCGAGATACGTCGAGCCCCCCTGGTCGGGATGGAGTTTCTTCATCAGGGCCTTGTGGGCCCGGCTGATGTCGTCGCGCCCCGCGCCCGGCTGCAGGCCAAGGATCTGATAGGCTTCCTCCGCCGTCATTTTGCCGCTCGCCGCCGTGCGGCGCTGCCGCCCTGCCGCATCGCCCTGCGCGTTCTGACGCCAAGCGGGAAACCGGCGGTCCAGATAGCTTTCAAGTAAGGCCACGCTCTCGGCGTCGAAGGTCGGGACCATCGCCAGCAGGCCAGCGAGATCGAACTCATCGAGACTGCGCCCGGCGTGAGGCCCCGCGACGATCTGGCCTGAAAGCTGGCCAGAGTCGTGGTCGAGCCGCATGTCCAGGAATTGCGAACGCACCCGCGAGGCCTGCCCGGACGGGCGCGTCGCGCCGCCGCCGAACAGCCCTCCGACATTGCCGAAGCCGGCGTTCGCCAACGGCGTCCAGCCGAGCAGCCCGGCGCCAAAAATTCCGAGCGGGATCGCAACCGCCAGCTCGCCACGCAAGCCCGTGAAGGCCGCGGCCGCCAGCGCCAGCACGCCGCCGCCGAATTTGATGGTGCGCGCCAGCACCGCCGGATTGGCGGAGCGGAACATCTGGAGCAGCATGTAAAGCGTGATAACGGCGACAGCGCCGGCAAGCAGGGTCATGGCCGGAATATAGTCGTCCTCTTGTCAAAAAGCATGGCGTTCACTGCCGCCGGCCTGACCGCTATTTCATCTGGCTGATCAGATTCGCCGCGCCGCTCACACTTCCGGCCAATTTCAACAACGCCTCACGTCCGCCGGCGGCATAGGCCGCAGCTGCCCGCAACAGCTCGCGCAGCTGCGCCGCCGCACCGGGATCGAACCGGCACCAGGCACCGCCAGTCAGGCGTGCGATCTCGCGGAAGGCCCGCTCGGCGACGGCGTCATGACCTTCCTGAAACACGAACACCGGCACCTTGAGCAGGCCGAGCTCGCCAGCTTTGGTGCAGAGCTCGTCGATTTCTTCCTCCATGGCATCGCCGACGAAAACCACGGCCCGCACGCCGGATGCAACCGCCTCGCGCCGGGCCTCGCTCAGCACCTTGCCGATCTGGGTGTCGCCGCCGCGGCAATCGATCTTGCTCATCAGCGTCGCCAGCTTGGCGCTGTCGGAGATCCAACCCGTGGCGCGGCACTCGTTGAAGCCGCGATAATAAACCAGCCGGACGTCGAGACTGCCGAGCGCCGCGGCCTCGCGAAACATGTCGGCCTGGAGCGCGCAGGCCATGTCCCAGGTCGGCTGCCGGCTCATCGTCGCATCCAGCGCAAAGATCAGCCGTCCCTTCGCGCCCGGTGCATGCGGTGACAGGGCCCGCGCCTTGGCGACGAAGGCGGCGATGTCTTCCGAGGTGGAGGTCCCCGCTTGCGGCAACGCGCCGTCTGCTTGCGCCGAGACGGCATCGCGACCGCGCGGTTTGTTGGGTTCGCCCGACATCGCTTGCACCTTGCGTGAACGCTAATGTGGTCGGCGCATGCGGCCCGGTCAATGCGCAAAGCCTCCGCGGGCGGGCGCCGGCGGAGGCTTTGACGGTCGTTACAGTCGAGCGGCGATGTCAGCCCTTGTACGTCAGCTCTTGGCAGGTGCCATCAGCGCGACCGGGCCAGGCTCGA
Source organism: Bradyrhizobium sp. LMG 9283 (assembly GCF_045571415.1). Classification (NCBI taxonomy): domain Bacteria; kingdom Pseudomonadati; phylum Pseudomonadota; class Alphaproteobacteria; order Hyphomicrobiales; family Nitrobacteraceae; genus Bradyrhizobium; species Bradyrhizobium sp. LMG 9283. Next base: position 3,985,673 of record NZ_CP120691.1, on the reverse strand, counting down.
GGATCTTGGGCGGGGCCGATTGCGTGTCGACCGGCGCCACCTCGCTGTCCGTCGCGCTCAGGAACTTGTCGAGCATGCTCTGGATCGAGCTTTTGGCCGCATCCGGACCGGTGTCGCGCATGTCATTGTGCTGGAATTCGGTCTTCACGACCTGGATGCCCGCCTTCTCGCATTCCTCGTCGGTCGGGAGCACGCCTGCGTCGGTCTTGAACTGTGGATCCTGCGAGCGGAACGAGAGGATCTTGAACTTGCCGGCGGTGACGAAGGGCACGCGCAGATTGTCGAGCGTGACGACCTTCTTGACCTCGTCCGGATACTGCTTGGCGAAGTACATCGTGATGTCGCCGCCCATGGAGTGACCGACCATGGTCACCTTGTCATAATCGGCGTTGGGCTGAACCTTCTTCATCTCCTGCATGGCGAGATGGATGTTGGCGACGCCGCGCAGGATCTGCGGCAGCCGGCCGACGTAGAGTTCGCCGGGCTTGGTGACCATCGGAGGATCGGTCGGCAAATCATGCTGCGGGCTCACGACCATGTAGCCGCGCGCGGCGAAGATATTGGCGAGGAAGCCGTACTCGGTGTTCTTGACGGTGTTGCCGTGGTTGATCACGGCGACCGGCAGCGTGATCATGCCGGCATTGGCCTGCAATTCCTTGTCGCGGCGCACCGCGATGTCAACGGGAACCGGGCGGTTATCGCGGGAGGCATCGTAAAAGGTGATGGTCTCGTGCTTGATCGCCCACTTGCTCGCCGTGAAATAGGCGATGCCGCAGAGGGCACTGACCGAAACCAGAACGGCAATTCCACGCTTCATTTTCGTCCTCAGCCTCAGGCTTAGCGGCCTGAATCCCTGTTGAAAATCGTGTTCTTCCGGGGCTCTTCGGCCCCTGGTCGCCTATTCCCTAATATATGTCACAGGAGCGTGACAGGAAGGCTAAATATTGTGAGCCGGCCGCCCTTTCATTGTGCGTCGCACACTTTTGTTGAGCACCCCATTCTATACCGCTACGTCAGGGTGCAGGTCACCATTCGACGCAACCGGTTTCGATTCGGTTCGATTTCGAAGTAGCTGCAGGATGAGAACGCGCCGGCGCCGGCCGGGTTCCCGCGATAGGCGGTCGTCCCGAACAGCTGGAACCGGCGCCATACCGAGGCGTCAGGCGCCGAGGATGTCGTGGACCTCAAGCGGCTTGTCGACCTGGCTGAACCACTCGGCCCGGTTGGCCGCGCGACGGCGGCCGCGCTCGTCGAGCGGCAGCTTGAGCTGGCGGAGCAGGCTCGTCACCTCTTCCCGCGCGGTGAGATGGCCGAGATTAGGCCGCATGCCGAGCGTGGCCTCATCGATCTCGTCGAGGGCGGTCAGGCCGCGCGGAAAAAATTCGCGGTAGACGACGCGCTCGGCAAAGCCATCGACATAGCGGAAGCCGAGCCGCAGCGACAGATCCTTCAGCCCCTCGGCGACCAACTGCTTGTTGCGGGAGCCGAGCATGGACAGGCGGTTGCGCACGACGATCCAGTCGGTGGTCGCGCCGTCGACCTGGCGGCGCTTGCGCCTGACGTCGCGCACCATCTCGGCATAGTGGCTTTCGCCCGTCACCGCGTAGCTCGCGGGATCGACGGTGCCGAGCACGTCGAAATCGAGGAAGCTGTCGTTGATCGGCGTGACCAGGGTGTCGGCCATCGAATGCGCAAGCCGCATCAGATAGCTGTCGGTGCCGGGCGTATCGATGACGATGAAGTCGAAGCTGCTCTCGACCGCGGAGACTGCCTCCATGAACTGCTGGAACTCGGAATTCTCGTTCTCGGCAATCTGCATGGTCTCGCCGAGCTTGATGCAGCGATGCACCGGCAGTTCGAGGTCGAGCTTGGTGCGACGGGCCCAGGCGGCGCGGTTGTCGATATAGCGGGTGAAGCTTCGCTGGCGGCAGTCGAGGTCGATGGTGGCGACCCGCTGGCCGGCCTTCAGGAGCGCAACGGCAATGTGCAAGGCGGTGGTCGATTTGCCGGAGCCGCCCTTCTCGTTGCCGAGCACGACGACATGCGCCGCGCCGGATTGGCCTTGGCTAGCCTGCACAAGCATAGCGATCCTCAACACCCCTAACAAATATCTTCGAGTTGGCCGCCGCTGCGGTCAAGTGAAATGCGTGACAGGTAATGCAAATCGCAGCGCGCCCTGCTTCATCGTGAATCGCGCCACCTTCTTTCGTCTATGATCCAGCCCACAACGTCGCGACGTGCTGCGCCGGCTTGCGCGGGATGCTGTGCCGCATCCGGATGCATGGCGTCCACGAGCGCCACTTGTTAAGGTTAGCCGGCCGGGCGCTGCGCCCGCACCCTTCGCCGATTTCCAATCCGTCGAGTCCTGATGTCAGCAAGCCCATTGATCGCCCGCACGGTCCCCGCCCTGCGACGCGCCGTCGACAATCTCCGCAAGCGAAAGGCCACGATCGCGCTGGTCCCGACGATGGGGGCCCTCCATGACGGGCATGTGTCGCTGGTTCGCCTTGCCAAGCGGCGCGCCACTCGCGTCGTGGTGTCGATCTTCGTCAACCCGACTCAGTTTGCCCCGACCGAGGACTTTGGCGCCTACCCGCGAACCTGGAAGGCCGATATCGCCAAGCTCGTCGCCGAGGACGTCGATATCGTCTGGCACCCGGGCGTCGCGGCCATGTATCCGGAGGGCTTTGCCACCCGCATCGTGCCGGAAGGGCCGGCGCTGGCCGGGCTCGAGGACCGCTTCCGCCCGCACTTCTTCGGCGGCGTCGCCACCGTCGTCGGCAAGCTGTTCACGCAGTGCCGGCCTGATGTGGCGATCTTCGGCGAAAAGGACTTTCAGCAGTTGCGGGTGGTGACACAGATGGCGCGCGACCTCGACCTCGGCGTCAACGTGATCGGCTCCCGCACCGTGCGCGAGCGCGACGGGCTCGCGATGTCCTCGCGCAACGTCTACCTCTCGCCCGAGGAGCGTCAGACCGCCACCGTCCTCTACCGCGCCATGAAAGAGAGCGCCGGGCGCATCCGTGCCGGCGATGCGATCGCGCCCGCGATGGCCGGCGGCTCCGAGATGATCAAGGCGGCAGGCTTGGCGCTCGACTATTACGAGGTCCGCCATGCCGAGACGCTGGCACCGGTCACCTCGCGCAAGGACGGCCCCCTGCGGATCCTGGTCGCGGCCAAGCTCGGCACCACCCGGCTGATCGACAATATCGCGGTTTAGAGCAGCCCGAGATCACGCAGCTCGCGCCGCATCGGCTCCGGCATCGCCGCGATCGAGCCGGCCGCGGACTTGCCGAGATCGGCCGGCACGGAATCGTCGGTCAGATAGCGCCAGCCCTGGAACGGGCGCATCGGCCGCGGCGAGACCGAGATCACCTTCGGCTGCATCACGATCCGGCAGCGCCCGATGCCGTCCTTGTCGCGGAACGGCTCGATGCCGATGATCTTTTCGCGCGCGGCGATCTCGCCCTTGATCACCCAATAGAGCGAACCGCCGGCGAGGATTTCGGCGTCGCGCTTGGGCACCATCCGGGTGATGTGGATGTGATGTTGCGGCAGACCCTTCTTCTTGGCGGTCTGCATCCGTTCGGCCACCCACTCCTTCAATTCCTTGACGGAGTCGCAGCCGACGGCGAGCTTGATCAGATGGAGTGGCATGCCCAAGCATTAGCCGGGCAGCCACGCATTGGGAATGCCGATCTACTCGTTATCCGCAGCCGGAGCAGCGGCCGATGCCGGCGGCGGCGCGAGCGGAACCGGTGCGGCTGCCGGCGCACGCGCAGCTTTTGGCGCCGGCGGCTTCTTCGCGGCCGGCGCTGCGGCCTGTGGAGAGTTCGCGGCCGGCGCACGCGGTGCCGCCGCTGCATTTGCGGCTGGCGTTGCCTGGCGCGTCGCCGCAGTCGACGGCTCCGGATTCATGATGCTCACCGGCGGCGTCGACGAAGCGCTCGGGAACTCGGCATTGGTCGGCTTGCCCGTCGGCACCGATGGCGGCACCCCGGCAAGCGCAGCAGTGGCCGGCATCGCCGGCGCTGCTGCAGGCGTGTTCCAGGTCGGCGCATAGCGCGCGACCAGCGTGTCATAGAAATGGGAGTCCATGTTGGCAGCGACCTGCCGCTGGTCGGTCAGCGAACGGAACGCGGCGCAATCGAACTGCGTGCAGCCGTCGCGCATCACCAGCACATGCGCAACAAGGCCGTAGCGATCACGCTCCAGCGACTTGCGCAGCACCTTCATGTCGACAGTCAGGCTCTTCTCGGCCGAGGCGGTGTCGCCGAGCGCGGTCAGCCGGTCGATCCTGGCGGCCGTGTAGGAGACCGCCGCAGCCGCTGCGTCAGGCGCGCCGAACAGCGCCTTCTCGCAGCCAGCGGCGACAACATCGCCGGCGAGATCGTCGAGACAGGACAAGGCCGGCAGGCTCGCGGTCACCGCACCGTGCGCGCGCGCTTCGGCTGGAGCGGACTGCGCTTCCGGTCCATAGACGCGCACGGTGGCAGCGCCGGCGATCGCGATGGATAACAGCGTAATGACGGTCAGCGCACCGTTGGCGACCGATCTGTCGGCGCGCAGCAGCGTGATCAGGAGGATCAATCCGAAGAATCCGGCAGCCGCCAGCGTCATCCACATCGGGAAGGCCGGCGAACGCCAGATTTGGTCGAGCGAAGTGGCCCATGCCCAGTTCATGCGCGACGTCCCCTCACGCGAGCAAACAGCGGATGATCAAAGCGAGCACCGCGAGTCGGCAACTGCCCCCGCTCACCTTGTGAAGGTGAAGCAGGCCTTTTGACGGCGGCAGAATGCAATTCCCGGGGGCGCCAATGCGCTGACGGCGTCAGCCTTCAGGAGAGCGCGAGCTGGCTTTCCTTGGCAACGCGCTCGAAAGCTTCGGTCGAGCTCTTGATCCGGTACTGGCAATCGTCGCCTTCGGTCGGCAGCAGGCGGATGACCTCATAGGCGCCGCTGGCGGCCGGACGCGCAACATTGCTAGCCGTGAACAGGACGCGCGTTCCCACGGGGAATTTGTGCTTCAACACCCTCTCCATTACTCAAACAGCGCCTGCCTCGCCCAGTGTCCCACTGCGATGGCCGGCCGGAAACCCGGGCCGCTGTATAGCATGCGTCCCGTCGTTTTGGCCAGCGCCATGCCGGCATGATCCGCGCTCAAATTTTCCAGCCATTTCAGAATGATAGGGGCCAACCGGCGGGCCAATGATACCGTCGGAGCGGCTCATTCTGCCGACCTGTCGCAGGCGAGTGTCGCACCTTCCCGATCCCTCGGCCCTCGCCCATTGCGGCCTGAGGGCCGCCGGCCGGCAGACGGTCAGCTGCCCCCGTCAGGCCTGCCGATCAGGCATCCTCGAATTTTGCGATCCGAAGCGTCTCGGCCAGCCCGTCGCGCGTCCATTCCTGGAACGCCGGCAACGCCATCATTGTCTCCATGTAGCCCTTGGTGTCCGGCGCCACCTCGATCGCATAGGTACGGAAGCGGTGCACGACCGGGGCATACATGGCGTCCGCCGCGCCGAAGCGGCCGAACAGGAACGGTCCCTTCGCGCCATAGCGGGTGCGGCACTCGCGCCAGATCTCCTCGATCCGCGCGATGTTGGCCTTGGCGTCCGCCGACAGCGTCACGGAGCGGATCGGCCGATGCAGGTTCATGCCGCATTCGTTGCGCAGCGCCACGAAGCCGGAATGCATCTCGGCGCACACCGAACGGGCATGCGCGCGCGCAGCGACATCGTCGGGCCACAGCTTCTTCTCGGGATAGCGCTCGGCGATGTATTCGATGATGGCAAGCGAGTCCCACACCGTGATGTCACCGTCGACCAGCACCGGCACCTTGCCCGCGCGGCTGAAGGACAGGATCTGCTCCTTGTCCGCGGGATTGTCGGTATAGAGCGGGATCAGCGTCTCCACGAACGGGATGTCGTTGGCGCGAAGCGCGAGCCAGGGCCGCATCGACCATGACGAGTAGTTCTTGTTGCCGATCGCGAGTTTCAGCGCAGCCATGTCACCAGTCCTTCTCGAGACGTCCTAGAGCGAGCTGCTTTTAACGCCATCGCCTGCCGCCAATCAATCGTTGCTGCGCCCCGTCATGCGTGGCAATTGTTGCGGTCCTTGCCAGGAGACAGACATGAGCAGGCATTGGGTCGACATCGCCGCCGTCGGCTTCTTCATCATCGAATGGCTGGTCTATGCCCTGACGCTGGAGCACTCGGCCTACGGCCGCGACAGCCTGTCGGCGCGCATGAATCGCTATCGCGAGGTCTGGGTGCGACGGATGCTCGATCGAGATACCCGCATGGTCGACATGCAGATCATGGCCTCGCTCCAGAACGGCACCGCCTTCTTTGCCTCCACCAGCCTGTTCGCGCTCGGCGGCGCTCTGGCGCTGCTGCACGCTACCAACGACGCGATCACGATTCTGAGCAAGCTGCCGATCGACCTCAGCACCTCGCCCGCGATGTGGGAGCTGAAATGCGTCGGCCTCGTGCTGATCTGCGTCTACGCCTTCTTCAAGTTCGCCTGGGCCTACCGCCTATTCAACTATGTCGCGATCCTGTTCGGCGGCATGCCGCCGGCCGACCGGCGCGACACGCCGGAGGCCGAAGCTCATGTCATCCGCACCTCGCGCCTGTTCGAATCCGCCGGCCGCCATTTCAACCGCGGCCAGCGCGCCTTCTTCTTCGCGCTCGGCTATCTCGGCTGGTTCGTCAGCCCTTGGGTGCTGTTCGTGACCACCGCAGCCGTGGTGGTCGTGACCTGGCGCAGGCAGTTCGCGTCGAGCGCCTGGGCCGCGATGGCGCCGGAGGTGAACGGTGATGAGGGGATGAAGCGCAGTCATTGAGGCACGTGTCCCGGACAGGCTGCAATGCGTAAAGCATTGCAGCTTAGAGCCGGGACCCAGGGCAACGCGGCACGGCGCAGATAGATAGACGGGCCCCGGCTCTGCAGCGCATCGTCGAAGTGACGCTGCGCTGCGTCCGGGGCACGCGAGCGAAGCGTGGCGCGCGCACTCTCCTCCTCGCAATGACGGAATATGAGTCGACGGCTCGCCCTCCAAATATCACTGTCATTCCCCGCGCAGGCGGGAATCCAGTACGCCGCTGCGCCGCGCCGGTTGACACGACTGCCGCTCCGCTCCATCCGGGCTACGGGAGCGCTACGACCCAAAATCCTTCGGGCTGAACGGCAGGTCCAGCACCTTCCATTCCCCGTACAAATTGGCCGGCAGCATCTTGTAGGGCTGGCAGTTCTGGAGCGCGCTCATTGCCGACTTGACGATGGCCACGCCCTTCGCGGACGGCGGAGCTTCGATCAGGATGGGCTCGCGCGCCAGCGTGCCGTCGGTGGCGAACACCGTGCGCAGCTTGATGTGGACGTTGTCGGTCGGCGCGACCCCGGCGGGCAGCTTGGCGCAGCTTCGCAAATGACGACGAAGCGCGGCGATGACTTCGGCCGGCAGTTTGGCTGCGATCGAATCCTTGGCGTCGCCGCCATCGTCCTTGGTCGCGCCTTTCGGCTCGACCGGCAATTCGGGCGGCAGGCCCAGCATGACTCCGTATTTGACGGTGACGTCCGGCTGGGGCGCCTGATAGGCCGGCGGCGCCGCCTGCTGCTGCGGCATCGCCTGAGGCGGCGGTTGTGGCATCGGCTGAGGCTGAGCTTGCTGCGGTGGCTGAGGCTGCGGTTGCAGGTCGGCCTCACGCTGCTTCGACGCCTGTGCGGGTTGCGGCTGTTTCTGCTGTGGCTCGGGCGAGACCTGCGGTGATGGCGATGGTGCAGCAGCCTGCTGGTTGGCTGCGGGCTTCGACGCTGCGTCCGCCTTGTCGGTAACATCGAGCTTGGGCAGCTTCAGGTCGGGAAGCGGCTCCGGCGGCTTCTCCTTCGCCGCTTCCTTCTCCTCGGCCTTGGCTTCCTCCTGCTTCACCTGCTCCGGCGTGACGATGTCGACCGTGACAGTCTCAGGCGGCGCGGCGTGAAACGGATGGACCTCGCTGATCACAATGATCAGCGCCACCAGCGTCAGATGCGCGATTGCCGAGGCCGCAATGTCCGTCCGTATGATCTTCCGCAGTTCCATCGACCGATCTTGGGTTGCCATCGCGGTCCTAGCATACCCCGGGTCCCTCTCAATCCCATTTCGGGGCGAAGCCAAAGTCGGTCAGGCGTCCCCTGGGATTGGCGAGCGCGGCGATCCGGCTCATCTCCTCCTCCGACAGCTCGAAATCGAAGATCTCGACGTTTTCCGACAGGCGCTCGACGCGCGAGGTGCGCGGGATCGCAGCGACATTCTGTTGCACCAGCCAGCGCAGGCAGACCTGCGCCGGCGTCTTGCGGTGGATGCGCCCGATCCCGGCAAGCGTCTGGTCGGTCTTGATGCGACCCTTGGCGATAGGGCTGTAGGCGACCAGCGCGAGGCCGTGCTGGTCGCAGGCCGCCCTCACCTTCGCCTGGTCGAGATAAGGGTGATATTCGACCTGGTTGCAGACGAGCGGCTCCGGCGAGGCCGCCACCGCCTGCTCGATCAACGCCACCGTGAAATTGGAGACACCGATGTGCCGGGTCAGGCCCATCGTCTTTGCATGCGACAGTGCGCCAAGCGTCTCCGCCAGCGGCACGTGGGGATTGGGCCAGTGCAGCAGCAACAGATCGACGGAGGAAAGCCGCAGGCGTGCGAGGCTCTCCTTGACCGAGCGTTCGAGATCGTAGGGCGCGAAATGGTTGGTCCAGACCTTCGTCGTGAGGAAGACGTCGTCGCGGCGCACGCCGGAGGCGCGCAAGCCATCGCCGACCTCGCGCTCATTGTCGTAGACCTGCGCGGTGTCGAGGTGGCGATAGCCGAGCCGCAGCGCCTGCTCGACCACGCGCGCGCAGGTGCGCCCTTCCAGCTCCCAGGTCCCGAGCCCGATCGCCGGAATCCTTGCGTCATTGGCCTCGACGAACAGCATGAGGAATCCTCTCTGTTGCGGCAGCCCAAATGTCATTATGGACCCGGCCGATGATGCTGCCAACGGAAGGCGCAGCGGCCAGGCCTGGATATTCAATGCAAGACTAACGCGAGGTGTGCGTCAGACCTTGGCGAGCGCCTGGAACACCATGTCCGGCGCGTGCGCGATCACGGCGAGCAGCGCGCGGGCCGGGCCGCGAGGGGCGCGCTTGCCCTGCTCCCAATTGCGGATGGTCTCGACGGGGACACCAAGCTTGGCGGCGAACTCCATCTGGGTCAGGCAGGCGCGGCGGCGCAAATCGCGCACCGCGAGTGGGCCGGTATCAGTCGGCGCGGCATTGGCCGCAGGCTGGACCGGAAATTCCTGCCCATCCCGCAACTCCACGACCCGCCCATCCGCCTTCAGTCGCAACCGCATGTCCAGTCCCCCACGCGCGGGTGATGATGCGGCAGGTCGCTTAAGTTCGGATTAAAGATACGAGGTCTCGTGCCCCGGACGCAGCGCAGCGCGCCGCGTTTGCGGCGTGGTGCGCTGCTGAGCCGGGGCCCATATGCCGCAGGACCGTGCCGCCTTCTGGGTCCCGGTTCTGCGCAGCAGCGCTACGCGCCGCAGCGCGCCCGGGACACGTGAGTGAGGGTGAAATCTACTTCAACCCGAACCAGAGCGTCGCGATGCCGAGGAAGGAGAAGAAGCCGACCACATCGGTCACGGTGGTCACAAACGTGCCCGACGCCACCGCGGGGTCCGCCCGCACGCGCTCCAGCGCCATCGGGATCAGGATGCCGCCAAGCGCGCCGGCGACGAGGTTGCAGATGATGGCGAGCCCGATGACGATGCCAAGGCCCGGGATCTTGAACCAGGCGACCGCAGCAATGCCCGTGATCACGGCGAAGGCGAGCCCATTGACGAGGCCGACCAGCGCCTCGCGCAGCACCACGCGCCAGGCATTGGAGGAGCCGAGCTCGCGCGTCGCCAGTGCCCGCACCGCGACCGTCATGGTCTGGGTCGCTGCATTGCCGCCCTGGCTCGCCACGATCGGCGCCAGCACCGCGAGCGCAACCATCTTCTCGAGCTGCCCCTCGAACAGGCCGAGCACGGAGGACGCGAGGAACGCGGTGGCGAGATTGACCAACAGCCAGTTGAAACGGCCGCGGGCAATCGTCAGGAACGTGTCCGACAGCTCTTCGTCGCTGGTGACGCCGCCGAGCGCCTTGAGGTCCTCGTCCGCCTCCTCCTCGATGACGTCGACGACGTCGTCGACGGTGATGACGCCGACGAGGCGGTCCTGGGTGTCGAGCACGGGGGCGGCGACGAGATTGTATTTGCCGAACATGCGCGCCACCTCTTCCTGGTCCTCCAGGACGGAGACGCGCCGACGGTCCTCGTCGGTGAGCTCGGTCAGCGCCACCGGCCGGCGCGTGCGCAAGAGCACGTCGAGCGGCACGGCGCCCTGCCAGTGCTGGTCCTTGTCGACGACGTAGATCTCGTAAAAGCGGTCGGGCAGATCCGGCGTCTCGCGCATGTAGTCGATCGCCTGGCCCACGGTGAAATCCTGGGGCACGGCGATGAACTCGGTCTGCATACGGCGGCCGGCGGAGTTCTCCGGATACAGCAGGCTGCGCTCGAGCGCGACGCGCTCCTTGAGCGGCAGCTTCTCGAGAATCTCCTCCTGCTCCTCGGCGTCGAGGGTCTCCAGGAGTTCGACCGCATCGTCGGATTCGAGCTCGCGGACACCCTCGGCGACCGTCTCCGGCGGCAGCTCCTCGAGGATCTCCTCGCGCACGGTCTCGTCGACCTCGTTCAGCGCAGAGAAGTCGAAATCACGGCCGGTGAGCTCGACGAGGCGGACGCGGTCGTCGGGCTGCAATGCCCCGATCAAATCGCCGAGATCGGCCTCGTGCAGCTCCGCGACACAGGCGCGCAGCGCCGCACTGTCGCCGGCTTCGATTGCACGGGCAATTTCTTCGACGAATTCGTGACGAATTTCGCCGTCTTCATTGCGCATCGGCACGTGGTCGAGTACCGAATCCGCAGCGGATGGGGCAACGTCCATATGTTCATCCATGGCGCGCCTCGCCGTTTGACAGGTTGGAACGAGTGATCTGGGCTGACGCTCAGGCAATACCCACAAGGCAACTGCGAGCGCAATGGCTAAGATGCTTGGACCGAGGTGGATCTCGATGATGGCGGGCGCGCTCGTCGCGGCCGTCCTCGGCATCGCCTCGACGGATGCCGCCGAGTGCCCGCGCAAGGACGCGCTCGGCACCTCGCGTATCCTGAGCGTCGATGCCAAGACCTATCCACGCATCGGCTTGAAGAGCTTTCCGCAGACGCTGCCGCTGGCCAATCACGAGGTGGTGCTGACCTTCGACGACGGGCCGAACCCGCCGACCACATCGAAGGTGCTGGCGGCGCTGGCGCAGGAGTGCGTGCGCGCAACCTTCTTCCTGATCGGCCTGCACGCCTCCCAGCATCCCGATATGGTCAAGCGCATCGCGCGCGAGGGCCACACCATCGGCCACCACACCTTCTCGCATCCGTTCATGGCGCGAATCCCGTTCGACAAGGCTAGGAGCGAGATCGACCGCGGCATCGCGGCCGACGAGACGGCGCTGCACGGGGTGTCGACGACGACACCGTCGACGCCGTTCTTCCGCTTCCCCTATTTCGAGGGGACGCAAGCGCAGCTCGACCTGCTCCAGTCGCGCGGCATCGTCGTGTTCGGTGCCGATCTCTGGGCCAGCGACTGGAACGAGATGACGCCGGAGCAGGAGTTGAAGCTCGTCACCGAGCGCTTAGCTGCGGCCGGAAAGGGTATCATCCTCTTCCACGACCCCAAGGCGCGCACGGCGGCGATCATGCCGGCCTTCCTGCGGTATCTGAGAGAGAACGGATTTCGCGTGGTTCACGTCGTAGCGGCCGGCGCTCCGCAGAAGAGCGCTGATTCGCGCTGATGCCGGAATGTCACGCCGGCGCAAAACGGGGTGATTTGGGACCCATTAACACTCTGTTCATGCTATCCCGTGCAAGTTGAGGGCGGCTGCGGCTGAACCGTTTTGGGGCATCTCCGACCTATTTAGGCGCCAATTGCATGAGGGCAGACCGGGTTCATGATCGGAAGTAGCGTTGTCTTGCGGACGCGATCGTGGATCGTCCTCTGTCTGGGAATGCTGAGCGTCGGTTCGCCGGCGGCGCTTGCGGCCGACTGCCCCGGCCACCCGGACGCGCTTGGGACGTCCCGCACCCTCGTGGTCGATCCGCGCGAGCATCCGCGCATCGGCACGATGCAGTACCGCGAGACGCTGCCGTTGAAGGATCATGAGGTCGTCCTGACCTTCGACGACGGTCCGTTGCCAAAATATTCCAACCAGGTGCTGAAGATCCTCGCCGACGAGTGCATCAAGGCGACCTTCTTCATCATCGGCAATCAGGCCAAGGCCAATCCGGAAGGCGTGCGCAAGCTGGTCGCGGCGGGCCACACGGTCGGCACGCACAGCATGGACCATCCGCTGACCTTCGACCGGATGCCGATCGAAAAGGCCGAGGCCGAGATCAACGGCGGCATCGAATGGACCTCGGCCGCGATGACCGATCCATCCCAACTCGCCCCGTTCTTCCGCATTCCGGGCCTGATGCGCGCCGAGGGCGTCGAGAACCTTCTGATCTCGCGCGGCATCCAGGTGTGGAGCGCCGACTTCCCGGCCGACGACTGGCGGCACGTGTCGTCCGACCGCGTCTATCAGCTCGCGATCCAGCGGCTGGAGGCCAAGGGCAAGGGCATTTTGCTGCTGCACGACATCCAGGCCCGCACCGTGGCGGCGCTGCCGAAGATCATCCGCGACCTCAAGGCGCGCGGCTATCGCATCGTGCATGTGGTGCCCGCGACTGCCGAGCGGCCGGCGACGCCGACCACGGCGGTCGAATGGCTGCTGCATCCGCCGACCGAGACGACGCCGATCGCGCGCTGGCCGCGCGTGCCGAATTTCGTATTCACGCAGACCCGGATGCTGCCGGCGCCCGCGCTTGCCGACCTCAATGCGCGGGCCGAGCATCAGCCGCTGCTGCCGCGCCGGACCAAGGGGCAGATGGACATCGCATCCACCCTGCCCGTCCCCGACCGCGATCTGTTCGCGATTCCGGAAGGCTCGGTCGAGGTGCTGTTATCGACGACCTTGTCGCGGCGTGCCGCGACGCGGCTGGCGATGGCAGCCGAGACACCTCATGCGGCCAGGGGCAAGGCAGCACAGGGCAACGCAGCAAAGGGCAAGACAGCCAGGCTGCAAGGGCGGCGTACAGCGCATGCAGCGGCGGCACCGGATCATGCCGCGCAACCCATCGACATTGCACCCAAGAGCACTGCAGCCAAGAGAACTGCAGCCAAGGGCGCGGCCTCCAAGAGCGCTACACCCCGCCCGACCCGCGTCGCCAGTCTGAAGAAGCGCGCTTAAGCCCTCACTGCCGCATGATTGCGGCGACGCAGAGCAGCACGATCAGTGCCAAGAAAAACAGGTCCATATAGGACTTGAGCTCGCCGTCACGCCGCAGCCGTGCAACGTCGGCGACGACTTGCTTGCGTGCCGTGGTTCCGCCCGAACCGTCGTTGATCGGAGCCTGAAGGCGCTTGGTCTCTGCCTCCAGCTTCTCGATTTTCTGGAAGAAGTAGAACGCGCGCAACGTCGAGGCCGCGCGCATGGCGGCATAGACCAGCACCAGGATCGCGATGATCGCCCGGTTCTGATATTTCTCCATGAAGTTCAGGCTGAAATAGACCATCGCCATGAAGGCGAAGTTGGTGAAGAAGCGATAGACGAAGCTGAGAAAGACCATGCGCGCTCGAGCCTTGAGGGTAGCGCAATCGGATCGTTGCGCGTACGGGATCAGGGGCCAAACCGGACTGGCCGGCCTGGATGCCGTCCAGGCCCGTCTACGCCAAGTCTATTTCAACAAAGATACGATCGCCCCGCACCCGCCGCCTTTTAGCCACACCCGGCCATAATGCAAGCCGGAGCACGCCGCCGGTCCATGGCGACACCGGCGGCCGCAACGGCTCAATGGCGATTTGGCTGAAGTCGCGATAGACTGGGGACCGGCCGCCACATCTGGGGTCTGCCGATGCCGAAGAAGGGAATCACGGGCCACGACGAGTGGGTGCTGACGGAGGCGCTCGCAACCGCCCTGGTCGCGCTGGAGCAGCTCGAGCCGAAGCACCGGCCGAACGCACACATGGACGACATCCGCAAACTGCTCGCGAACGGCAAGGAGCCGGCGGCGGTGAGGCTGCACCTGGCTCAGGCCAAATGCCGCCTGTTTCCCGGGCTCGACCCGCTGGAGATCTACCGGGAATACGGCATCGGCGAGGAGTATGGCTAAGGGCGCCGGTCGACCATCGAGCTAAGGCCCGCCGGCGACTGATCCCGCGATCACCATGACCAGCGCGCCAAGATCGATCTTGCCGTTGACGATCAGCTCCTCCGAGCCTTTCGCATCTCCCGCGCCCTGGACCTTGAGCGATTGCGGCCGGTCGGCGGCCTGACGCTGCAACTCGCCGACGATCGCTTCCTTGAGCTTTTCTTCCAGCATGGGCCCCTCCTCAGGCCGCCATCGTGCGGCAGGATTGGGCGCAGGAACGGCACATCGCGACGCATTCGTCCATGCCGCCGATCCGCGCGCAATCCTCGGCGCATTCGCTGCAGATTTCGGCGCACTCACCGCATGTATGCTTGTGATGCGGCGTGTTGATCAGCATGAAATGCGCGGCCGTCCGGCACATCTCCGCGCAGGCCATCATCAGACGGAAGTGTTTTGGCTCGACGTGATTGCCGCCGCTCTCAAGGCAATGGTTCATCGCCGTGCCGAGGCATGTCTGATAGCAGCTCATGCAGAGTTCGATGCAGCGGGTCATCTCTTCGGATTGAGCCATCGGTTGTCTCCAATTGCGCGCCCCGCTCCGCTCGACCAAAGCAGGGCAACGCGCTTCGTTCCCGGTTCCGGTTGATTGTGAGCGGTCCCGGTCACGCCAATCGCGGCGGCAGGCTGTTGTGGATGGTGCAGGCGGCGATTGCGGCGTGGCCGAACGCGACAGAGATCTGGTGCAGGTCGGTGACGACGTCGCCGATGCCGTAGAGCCCGCGGATCGACGTGCGCTGATGGTCGTCGACCTTCAGATGACCCTCCCCGGCGTGCTCGGCGCCCAGCGCCGTCGCGAGCTGCGAGCGTACCTCCGCGCCCATCGCGGGATAGATCAGTTCGAATTGCGCGGTGCGGCCGCCTGCAAAGACCGCTTCGATGCCCTCGCCTCTCCGCCGCAAACGCAGATCGGGCGCGAACACGACCTCCACGTCCGCCTCGGCCAGCCGTGACGTTGCGGCCTGATCGTCATCCGGCCCGATTGCGAGCAGCGTCACGTCGCGCGAATAGCCGCGCAGGAATAGCGCCTTGCCCGCAGCACGCGCGAGCGGGCCGATGACGCCGATGCGGCGGCCGGTCGCCTCGAACGCATCGCATATCGGGCAATAGCGCAACAGCCCATCCGCGACGGCGGCCCGCCATTCGTCGAACGGCGGATGGGTATCGACGATCCCGCAGGCGAGAACAACGGTGGCGGCTGCATGCTCGCCGCCATTCCAGCTCGCCAGAAAACCATGATCGAGTCGTTGCAGCGCGGTGACCTCGGCGTCCACACGCGCGACGGCGAGCTGGTCCAGCTGGGCTGACATCCGTTCGATCAGCTCCGTCCCGGACAGGCCGTGGACGAATCCCGGGACATTGTGACTGCGCGGGATCAGCGCCGCCCGGCTCGCACCAGCGTCCACGACGCAGACGCGGCGGCGGAAGCGCGCCAGATAGATCGCGGCCATCAGCCCAGCCGGACCACCCCCGACGATCAGACATTCAAGCGGCGGCGCGCCGGTCATTTGGGGGTCGGGTCCGCAAGACCGGCACCGGGATCGCCGAGGCGCCCGCTCCTTGCCAGCCGGACTGCGTTGCCGAGCGCGCGCGCCGCATTCTGCACCTCTTGCTGGAAGTCGCTGTCGTCATCGAGATCGCGATGCGAGGTGGCGTATGGCTCCCTATAGCCGACATAGCCGTCGAGCTCGGCGTAGCGGCCCGCCGAGATCAGCTGCATGTCGGTCAACCAATCCGACAACGCCCGGCGCACGCCCTCGGCGCCGACCGCATCGCCGTGAACGACGACGCCGAAATGACGGCCGGCGAGATGGCGCGGATAGGACCAGCCCTTCAGCTCCAGCGCCTTGGCTTCAGCGGCGTTCTTGCCGTGGGTCGTGGTCGGATCGGGATTGCCGCCATCGGCGCAGACCATGCGGTCCATCATCGCCTTGAGCCCGGCGGGCACGTGATACCAGTTCACGGGCGCCACGATCAGGATGCCGTGGGCCGCAACCCAGAGCGGATAGATCTCGTTCATCCAGTCGCCGGTCTGCCCCAGCGAATAGTTAGGATAGCAGCTGCACGGCCAATGGCAGAGCGGCATGGCCGTGCCGACACAGGTCTTGCAGGGATGAATGGTCTTGCCGAATTCCGAGGCGAGGCGCGACAGATCGAGGATGTCGACGGCAAATCCCATCTCGATGAAAACAGGCTCGGCCAGTTTGACCAGCCGCCAGGTCTTGGACATCTCCCCGGGACAGGTGTGCTCGCTGCGGGTCGAGCCGTTGATGAGGAGAATGCGCGGCGTCTCGTCCGCATCGTCGTGGCGCCGTTGCGCTTCCAGGATTTTTGCGCGGGCATCGAGCCAGTCGACGGCAAGATCGTAGTCGGGATCGGAGAAACCTGCGCCCGCCTTCCGCGTCAACGGCGCCTTGCGCGAATGGCTGTAGGCGTCCCAGGCTGCAGCGGTGATGGCATCGAGCTCCCGTCCGAGCGGGGCAAAGGCGGGATCGACGAACTGACGCTTGTAGCGGCGCTCGAACTCCTCGCGCGACAGCTTGACGGGCGGCATCCCCTTGCGAACGTCGGCGTCCGTCATGCTGGCTCCTGGCGAAGTCGGTCATCAACCAACCCGTCGCGCAGCGCGCGGTTCCCTGGACTCTACTGGCAAGCAACCGGCTGCGGCAGATCGAATTGCGCGATCAGCCGGTCGAGCCGCCACAGCTCGATGCGTTGGTTCAGCACGAGCGTGGCCGCCTCGCGCTTGGCCTGCTCATCATCGTCGCAGACCAGATTGATGCATCCGAACACCCGCCCGTCCGGATCGATCTGGAACGCGCGGTAGTGCTTGATGCTACCCATTACTACTATGACCTCGCCTTGTAGAGACGGGCGCGGTCAGCCAGTCCGTCAGGCTCGAGGTCATTTCGTTCTGCTTGGCGCGTTGCAGCAGCATCTCACGTTCCCTGCCGGGCGGCAGGGTGCGGGCGCGCTCGCGGGCGTTTTCGGCGAAAGCAGTCAACCGCTCCTGGAGCGATTGGGTCTGTTTCCTGCGGTTACGTTTAGCGGTCATTTTCACTGTCGCGGACAATTCGGTTGGAAGGAAATCGGCCCCGGCGGGGGGACGGGCGCCGGGCGCCAAGTTCTCTCACTCAAGTCGCTTGCCGGTTGGGGCGGCCCAGCCCGGCAACGTTTGTAGCTTCCGCCGCAACAGCCGGTTCCAGCATTTCAGTAAGTTAACGCTGCATAATTTTGCGCCAGCGACAGGCGCGGCCGGACGACTTCAAAGGGGGATCATCATGGCAAGAGTAGCCGGCGCCAAGCCAGCGAAGCGGCGTTAGCGGCGGACTGCCGGGCCCATTACAATCTATTCGGGCGGCTGCAGCCCCGGCGACCGCAGCCATTCGCTCATCTGAGACCCCGTTTCCGCCTGGCGCGCCTTGCGCAACATCTCGTCGCGCGCCGCGCCGGGCGGAAGCGTGCTGGCTTGTTGGCGCAGCCGTTCCGCCTCGGCGGCCAGCCGTGCCTCCAGAGTCTCTACTTGCTTGAACCGATGTCGCGTCGTCATCAGGCGTTCTCCCTGGTGCATGAGGTCGAGCGCGCCGTTGCGTCCTGACGTCCGGTGGGTACCGAGCCGCGCAGCCTGGCAGACGATCAACGTTGCGGAGGGGGAACAGTTGCTTGTTTCAGCGAAAAGACTGGACCTACGGTTCCTCGTTGTCCCGGCGCGCCTTGATCTCCGAGCGAAGCATGGCGCTGTCCATGATGGCCAAACGCAAATCGTTCACGGCTTCGCCATAGTGATCCGCAGACTGTCTATGCTGCTCCCGGAGGGCGCGGCTCTCTTCAATAGCGCGTGCAGCGCGGGCAAACAGGGCGTCAGGCATTCAGCCATGATGCAACAAAGCTCAACAGCACGCTCTTGCATAGGTTACTCAAATCGCGCCAATCGCTCAAAAAGCGTCGCTGATTAACTTGGATCAAGCGTACGCAACCCTCTCCGGCCGTTGTTCGACCAAGAACCGGTGGCCGAAACGGGAATTGACAGGCAGATCCCCCCGATTTCCTTAGCCAAAACGCCGCCGCGAGCCAGGAGGTGCTTGGCCGTCTCACATCAGTCGCGTCGATAGAGCTGCAGATAGTTCGGCGAGTACAGCGCTGCATCCTTCAGGGCGTCGAGATCGGGAATGGTCAATGTGCGCTCGCGCAGCACGATCAAGCCCGATGCCCGCAGCTCCTGAAGGGTCCGATTGAGGTGGACGACCGATAGTCCCGTGGCATCGGCGAGATCCATCTGCGTCACCGGCATCACGCAGGAATTGCCGTCGACCATTCCGACCGGGCGAAGCCGCTCGACGATCTCGCAGAACAGATGGGCGACTCGCTCCAGGGCCACGCGGCGGCCAAGATTGATGGCCCATTCACGCTGGATTGCGGCGTTGACGAGGGTCTCGCGCCAAAACGCTTCGGCAAGCGAGCGGTCCCCCGCAAGCAGGCTCTCGAAACGCGCGCGCTTGATCTCACTGTATAGCACGGGCGTCATCGTCGCGATGGAATGGTCCATCACCGCGAGCAGGAATGCGTTGGCATCGCAGGTCTCGCCCGGAAAGATGAAGTTCACGATCTGGCGGCGGCCGTCTTCCAGGGTCTTGTAACGGCAGAGCCAGCCCGAAAGAACGATGCGAACACTGTCGACCGGATCGCCCTCGGAAATCAGGTCCTCACCTGGTCCGGCACGCTGGAGCCCTTCGAGCATCGCATATTCGAGCGATGTACGGGCTTCTGCCGACAAGGGCCTGAGTGTACTCAGCCGGCGAATGACCGTTTCCACCGAGCTGCGATCGGAGGTCGATAGAGACATCAGCCGGTCAGTACCGTTTTATGAAACGTGCGCTTGCTCACTGGGATGGTGATGGTGCATTGCAGCCCGACGGAGTTGAACGCCATCGTGGTTTGCCCCTTCAACTCGAACGCCAGAGTACGCTCCAGAAGCTCGGTACCGAATCCCTTCCGGGGCGGCGGCTTGACTTGCGGCCCGCCGCGCTCACGCCATTCGAACACGAGCTCCGCAGGCTCAATGGCCTCATCGAAGCGCCAATTGATTTCAATGCGCCCGGCAGGCTGGCTCAAGGCGCCGTATTTCAGCGCATTGGTCGCGAGCTCGTGAATGGCGAGCGCAAAAGTTTCCGCGGCCTTGGGCTGGAAGCGCACCTTCGGCCCCGAGACCCGCATCTGCTCGCCTTCCCGCGCATTATAGGCGAGTAGCTCCTCGACCACCAGATATTCGAGGTCTACCCCCCCTTCGGGATCGCGGGTCACCAAAGCCTGGGTCCGAGCAAAGGCATTCAGCCGGCCGTCGAGATGCGAGGCATATCCCTCGACGGTGGCGCTGGATTCGGCGGACCGGCGGGCAATCGAGCGGACAACGCTAAGCGTGTTGCGAACGCGGTGCTGAAGCTCCGCCAGCAGCAGGCGTTGCCGCTCCTCGGCGCGGGTGATCGCGGTGACGTCGATGAAGGTGATAATGACGCCGGCGATGAAATTGTCGATGCTGCGATAAGGCAGGATGCGCACGATGTAGCGCGTGCCGCTGTCGGGCGCGCTCAGCTCACGCTCGGCGCTGGCCAGGGTGCGCAGCACGCGACGGATGTCGTCGTAGAGCTCCTCGATCGGGATGCGCGCCTTGATATGGCTGATCGGCCGGCCGGTATCGGTTTCGACCAGGTGCAGGAGCTGCGTGATCGCGGGCGTGAAGTTCATCACGCGCAGATCATTGTCGAGGAACACCGTTGCGATCTGTGTGCTCTCGAGGAAATTCTTGAGGTCGCTGGTGGCCCGCGTCAGCTCCTGGACGCGGTGCGCCAGCTCGCCGTTGACGGTGGTCAGCTCCTCGTTGACCGATTGCAATTCCTCGCGCGAGGTCTCCAGCTCCTCATTCGCCGACTGCAGCTCCTCGTTGAGCGACTGGTATTCCTCGTTGGACGATTTCAGCTCCTCGTTGGTGCTCTCGAGCTCCTCGATGGTCGCCTGGAGGCGTTCGCGGGTGGCGCGCAGGTCATTTTCGAGCCGTTCGACGTGCTCGGTGCGCACCAGTGCGTTGGGGTTGCCGTTGTCGGCTTCGATGGTCCGCGCCGGGCCGTCCTTGAACAGAACGACGAAATTGCGATGGCCGCCCCCGCCCTCCTGGATCGGCTCGACCGTGATGTCCACCAGGACGCGGTGACCGTTGACCCCGAGTGGCACCTGCTCGGCATGAACGGGGTCGTTGGTTTCGGCGGCGCGGCTGAGCGCGGTGCGCAATTCCAGCCGGAGATCGCGGTGCACCAGTTGCAACAGGTCGAGCGTGGCGGCGCCTGCCGTCGGCTCGATATAGCGGCCGGTGCGCCCGGAGAAATGCAGGACCTGGAAATGATCGTCAGTGATGACATAGGCCGGCGCATAGCGCTCCGCGATGCGCTGCGCGCGCCGTTCCAGGCCGACGTCGGGTCCAAACGTGCGCACCGACGGCACCTCGACCGGTACCCTGCCGGCCGCGGTCGTGATCGGAAATTCCGGCGGCAGCCGCGTTCCGGTGTCGAGCTTCTTGAAGATCCGGGCGCGGCGGTCGATCGGCGCGAACAGCTTGGGATGCCGTGTCACGTTCTCGGAATTGCCGAGGAAGAGATAGCGCTCTGGCAGCAGCGCGAAATGGAACAGCGGAATCACGCGGTTCTGCAGCTCGGCATTGAGATAGATCAGCAGATTGCGACAGGAGACGAGGTCGAGCTTGGAGAACGGCGCATCCTTGATGACGTTGTGCTGCGAGAAGATGCACATCTCGCGCAGCTCCTTCACCACGCAATAGGTATCGCCCTCGCGCACGAACCAGCGCGCCAGGCGCTCGCTGGTCATGTCCGCCTCGATATTGGTGCGATAGCGTCCGACGCGCGCGGTCGCCAGCGCGCGCCCGTCGATGTCGGTGGCAAAGATCTGGACCTGGGGCACCGAATCCATCCGCGCCATGTGCTCGCGCAGGAGGATGCCGATCGAATAGGCCTCCTCGCCGGTGGCGCAGCCGAGCACCCAGACGCGGACCTGTTGGCCGGCGCCCTTGCCCTCGAAGATCTTCGGGACGATCTGGTTTTCCAGCACCTCGAATTCGCGTTTGTCGCGGAAGAATTCCGTGACTCCGATCAAGAGGTCGTTGAAGAGGTGCTGGGCCTCGTCCTTGTCGTTGCGCAAGTAATCGACATAGGCGGCGATGTCGTCGATCTGAACCACTTGCATGCGCCGCTGCACGCGGCGCAGGAAAGTGTTCTGCTTGTAGCCGTGGAAGTCGTTGCCGGTCTTGTTGCGCAGGATGTCGGCGATGCGCGACAACGAGGTCGCGGCGGCGGCCAGCACCTCGTCGAAGCCCTGCTTCTCCTCGAGGCGCCTGAGATGACGGGCGTAGACCTGGATATGCTCGGGAATTTCTTCCGGCGGCAGCACATAATCGGCGATAGCGGCGGGCGTGTTGCTGTCGCGGAGATGCTCGGCCTGTTCCGGCCCTGCGACTTTTTCGGCGATGGCAAGACCGCCGTGGTCTTTCAGGGCCGCGGTACCGAGCGTGCCGTCGCCGCCGGTCCCGGCCAGGATCACGCCGATCGATTGCTCGGCGCGCTCTTCCGCCAGCGAGACCAGGAAGCTGTCGATCGTCGCCCGCTCGCCGGGCGCCTGCTCCGCCTTGCGCAGCGCGAACCGGTTGCCTTGGATCGTCGTGATCATCGCGGGCGGGCAGAGATAGACCGCGCCGCCTTCGATCGGGTGGTCGTCGCCGATATCAGCGAGCTTGCCGCCATTGGACGCCGCCTGAAGGATGCCGCGCAAGCGCTGCTCGTCGTAAGTCTCGTGATGCTGAAGCGCCAGCACGATGGCCTGATCGGCGCCGACGGTCAGCTTGCCAAAGAACCGCTCGATGCTGTCGAGAGCACCGGGCGAGGCGCCGACCCCTATGATCAGAGGAGTCTTGACCTGGCGCTCTCCTGGGACCGGCTGGTCGCCGACTTCATGCATGGCTGTGGTGGCTCTTGTTCTCTTCCGGGACCAACGGGCGCCCGGCTCCTGCAAATAGCAGAAATCGATATTATCCCAACACATTAAACACAGAAATGTCCCAGCCTTTGGTGTTGTCAGGTCCGGCCGGCAGGGCCATAGTCCAGGCGCACCGGAGGAACCTGCCAATGCCGATCTCCGAGGAGCTCGCCGCCCTGATCGAGCGCGCCGAGCACGCCACCACGGAGGCCCGCCGCCTGCTGGCTGAGAACGAGCGCTGGCGCCGCTACGCAGAATGGCAGCTCGATGCCATGTTCGAGCTCAGCGCAGAGTTCAGGAGACGCGTCCCCCCCCCCCCCCACTAGCCCACCGCGACCTCCTGGCGGAGATACTCGACCCGCTGCTCGATCAGGACGCGGTGCCGCTCCCATTCCACCACGGTCTGCCTGAGCAGGCTGACCAGCCGCTCCGCCTGGCGCGTGTCGTGTCCGCCGGCCATGAGCTCACGTAGCCGATCTTCCTGATCGCGGATGCGCTTCCAGCCCTCCTCGATGTCCTTGTCGGCCTTCACCAGGAGGTGCTCTTCGGCATTGAGCTGTGCGGTACGTTCGGCAAGGGAGATGGCCATGGCTAAGCCTTCAAGCCTCCCGCTCCCCGGTGGGAGGGTCGAGCGACTTTAGCACGACACGCCGGATCATGTCGGCATATTCGCGATATTCGCGCGCCCTAGCCTCGTACATCTCCGCCACGGCAGCCCGCCCGCTGCTGCGGCCGTCCGCGGCCATGCGCTGCACCAGCTCCGCGCGCTCCTCGATGATGCGCAGCGCCACGCGCAGGGCTTCATCGACCCGCCCTTCCTGCTCCTTGGCGAGCACATCGGCCGTGAAGCCGTGCCCCACCTGGCAGCGGAAGCGCATCGGGCGCGCGCCCTTGACTTCCGAGAGCACGCCGCCGCATGCCGGGCAGGTCAGCCCGACAGGGTCGGCAACCGCGCTGAGATTGTCGCTTCCGATCCGCTCTCCGGCCGCAATCTCGACCTCGAGCCTGATCTCGGGCGGGATCGGCAGCGCGGCACCGGCCGGCTCCCTGACGAGCTCGGACAGCACGTCGCCCATAGTGGCGCCGGGAACGCAGAGGTCCACCGTGGTCGCCTCCATGGCGCGCCGCGGCATCTCGTCCGAGATCGCGTCCGCGGGGTCCTGAACCACGGCCATGCCGCCGCAGCGCTTGATGGCGTTGAGGCCGGCCGCGCCGTCGGACAACAGGCCGCTGAGGAGCACGCCGATCACCCGCGGCCCGTGAGAGAGGGCGGCCGAGCGGAACAGGGCATCGACCGCCGGCCGCACCATGTTCTCGCGCGGTCCCCGGCCGAGGAGAATGTGGTCCCCGGACAGCAGCAGATGATGGTCAGGCGCACCGAGATAGACCTGGCCCGGCTCGATTTTCATGCCGTTCTGGGCCTGGCGCACCGGAAGCGGCCCGGCGCTGCTGGCGACGGTGGAGAGAATGCCGATGCCCTGGGCCGGAATGTGCAGCACGACGAACACCGCGGCAGGCAAGTCCGCTGGCAGACGGCTCAAAATCTGCTTCAGCGGCCCGGTCGCTCCGGCCGAGCCCCCGATGACAATGATGTCGCGGTTGCTCATGGAACCGGCCTCCGATTGCATCGTTTGCAGTTTGCACCAAGGCGGATCGCCGGCGTATGTTCCTAGCGTTTGGAGGCTGAGACACCATGGCGGCATCGTCTCATCAGCGGGCACCACTCGCAGGGCGTCGCATCTTCGTGGTCGAGGACGAGTATTTCCTCGCCGATGACATCGGCAAAACATTCAGTGCCATGGGCGCGGAGATCGCAGGTCCCGTTGGCCACTTCGAAGACGCGCTCAAGATCCTGCACGACGGCAGCGTCCTCGATGCCGCCGTGCTCGACGTCAACATTCGCAGCGAGATGATCTTTCCGATCGCCCGCGAACTGAAGGCACGGAACGTGCCGTTCGTTTTCACCACGGGATACGACAAGATCACGCTCGGCCCCGAGTTTCAGGACGTGCCGCTGCTGGAAAAACCGATCGATCTTCCGGCGATGGCACGGACGCTGGCTGGGCTCATCGGCGAGCCCAGAGCTTGATTGCGCAGGGCTTGATCACGCAACGACGCGTGTTCCTTCGCCTTTTTCGCAAGACTTAAAGGAACGCTCGATGATCTACGCACCCGATTCCACCACCGACAAGCAGCTGGTGAAACATTCCCGCGATCTGGTTCGCAAGGCCATGGCGCTGCTGCGCCAGAGCAATCATCTCGCCACCGAGCAACGCCTGCGCGATGAGCTCGTGGAATCTCAAAACATGCCGCCGCGCCAGGACGAGCGGAAATCCGGTCAAGACCGCTGACTTGGTATTTGCTGATCGTGATCAGAACACATGTGCAAAAGCGAGCCAGGCTGTTACGGCCAGGCACAGGATAACTGCGGCGTAAGGCAGCGCGATGCGCAAGACGGCCAGCTCCCCGCTTCAGCTCATCATCATCCAGACGATCGCGGCCATCATTACAAGAAAACCCGTGACCGCAGTCGCGACAAAGGCCTGTTCGATACGATCCATCGCCATCGCAGCCCCCCTCTTGTTTCAGCCGGTACAAATTGACGGTTTGAGGGCGGCGGCGCATTAGGCTATGTGAATCGGGTCTGCTTTCTCTCCGCAAAACGGTTTCCGCGCTCGCCAGCATTGCGCACGCGTCGCTCTACGACCTCGCCGTACCGGGCTCGGCCATCTTGCGGTGCTGCTTGGCCAGCATCTCGTTGGGCGTGACGTTCGCGACCGTGGTCTGGATCTTGTTCTTCAGCCCGGTGACGATGTCGGCCTCCCCGCGCAGCATCGCATCGAAGCCGGCCTTGGCGACGTCGTAGGCGCCGTCCTTCTTCTCGGTGCCGACCTTGGTGTCCATCATGTCGGCGCGGCGGAAGAACTCGGTCTCGGTCGCACCCGGCATCAGGCACGTCACCGTGACGCCGCTGTCGCGCAGCTCCTCGCGCAGCGCAAACGAGAATGAATCGAGGAACGCCTTGCTGGCGTTATAGGCGGCCTGGAAACTGCCCGGCATGAAGCCGGCAATTGAACCGGTGATCAGGATGCGGCCCGCCTTGCGGCGGAGCATCTCGTTGCCGACGCGGTGGATCAGATACAGCGTGCCGGTGATGTTGGTGTCGATGAGGTGTTTCACCCTGGCAAAGT
This sequence comes from Bradyrhizobium sp. LMG 9283, assembly GCF_045571415.1. NCBI lineage: Bacteria > Pseudomonadati > Pseudomonadota > Alphaproteobacteria > Hyphomicrobiales > Nitrobacteraceae > Bradyrhizobium > Bradyrhizobium sp. LMG 9283. Next base: position 3,960,091 of record NZ_CP120691.1, on the reverse strand, counting down.
CCTGGTCGAGGAAGGCCCTGCCGAGGCCGATGCCGGCATTGGCGAGCAACGCGTCGATCGGCCGGTCGCCGACCGCCGCACACAGCTTGTCGACGCCCTCGGTGGTCGCGAGATCGGTCTCGACTGGCTCCACGCTGCCGCCGAGTCGGCGCAGATCGACCGCTACGCGTTCGATCTGAGGCTCATCCGCGGCGATGACGAGGTTGAATCCGACCTGCGCGCAGCATCGGGCGAGTTCCAGGCCGATACCAGTGGAGGCGCCTGTGACGACGGCGAGTTGATTGGCGGGCATGCGCAGATCCTTATTGAGGTCTTGGAATTGAGGCGATCACGCTCAATCGCTGCCCTGCTCTCTCGTTCCTATTTGCGCAGCGCGAACAATTTGCGCGCAGCAATAGCAACCATCGATCGTGCCTCGACTTAGATGCCACGTGGCTCAACCGGGAGGGACGGACGATGAAGGCGCTGGTCTGGCACGGCAAGGAGGACATCAGGTGCGACACCGTCACCGACCCGGAGATCCAGGATCCGCGCGATGCCATCATCAAGGTCACGAGCTGCGCCATCTGCGGCTCCGACCTGCACCTCTTCCACAATTTCATTCCGGGCATGCTGCCTGGCGACATCATGGGCCACGAGACCATGGGCGAAGTGGTCGAGGTCGGCTCGGGCGTCAACGGCAAGCTGAAAAAGGGCGACCGCGTCGTCGTGCCGTTCACGATCATTTGCGGCGAATGCGACCAGTGCAAGCGCGGCAATTTCTCTGTCTGCGAGACCACCAACCGCAAGCGTCATCTGGCCGACAAGGTGTTCGGGCACACCACGGCGGGCCTGTTCGGCTACACCCATCTGACCGGCGGCTATCCCGGCGGCCAGGCCGAATATCTTCGCGTGCCCTTTGCCGACGCCACCCACATCAAGGTGCCGGCGGGCATTCCCGACGAGCAATTGCTGTTCCTCAGCGACATCTTCCCGACCGGCTGGCAGGCCGCTGTGCAATGCGACATCGAGCCGACCGACACGGTCGCGATCTGGGGCTGTGGCCCGGTCGGACAGATGGCGATCCGCAGCGCCATCCTGCTCGGCGCCAACCAGGTGATCGCGATCGACTGCCTGCCGGAGCGGCTCAGCATGGCCGAGGCCGGCGGCGCCACAACGATCAATTTCGAGACCGAGAGCGTGGTGGAGCGGCTCCAGGAGCTGACCGACGGCAGGGGTCCGGAAAAATGCATCGATTGCGTCGGCATGGAATCGCATGTGATGCCGTCGCTGCCCGACACCCTGCTCGACCGCGCCAAGCAGATGGTGATGGCCGAGAGTGACCGGCCCCACGTGCTGCGCGAGATGATCTATGTCTGCCGTCCCGGCGGCATCATCTCGGTCGCAGGCGTGTACAGCGGCCTGTCCGACATGCTCCCGATGGGCGCCTTCATGAACAAGGGCCTGACGATGCGGACCGGCCAGACCCACGTCAACCGCTGGACCGACGACCTGCTTCGCCGCATCGAAGAAGGCGAGATCGACCCGTCCTTCGTCATCACCCACAATGTCCCGCTCGCCCAGGGACCGGAGATGTACCAGGTGTTTCGCGACAAGCGCGATTCCTGCGTCAAGGTCGTGCTGAAGCCCTGAAGGAGCAAGCCATGTTTCACTTCTCCAACATCGTGCGCACCAAGGGCGACCCCAAAATCGTCGAGGGCGGACCGAGCCTGAAGCAGCCGGCGGACCAGCTCGCGCGTGCACTCGGCTGGTTCAGCATCGGCCTCGGCGTCGTTGAGCTGTTCGCGCCGCGGCGCGTCACGCACACGCTGGGCATGGAAGGGCATGAGACGCTGGTGCGGACATTCGGCCTGCGCGAAATCATGGCCGGGATCATGACGCTGTCGGTCGAGAAAAACGCCGGCCTATGGGCCCGCATCGGCGGCGACGGCCTCGATGCCGCCGCGCTGTTGTCGGGGTTGACGTCGGACAATCCCAAGAAGGGCAACATCGCGCTGGCACTGCTGATGGTCGGCGGCATCGCCATGCTCGACTACCGCGCCGCGCAGGACACCAAGCCGCGGCGCCCGCCGCGCGATGCGCGGCGCAGGCTCTATCCGAACCGCAGCGGTTTTCCCAAGGGCATCGAGAGCGTCCGCACTGCGGCGAGGCAGATCGCGGCGCACGCAAAGACCAACGACATGACAAACGACAAGACCAACGACATGACAAACGAGGTGAAGCAAGGTGATGAGCGTCGAGTCCCGTGACGAAGCTGCGTGGTGGGAATCCGCCGTCATCTACGAGATCGCACCGATCTCCTTTCAGGACTCGAACGGCGACGGCAAGGGCGATCTTGCCGGATTGATGTCACGCATCGACTATTTGAAATGGCTCGGCGTCGATGCGGTGTGGCTGACGCCGATCTACAGGAGCCCGTTCCGCGACCTCGGCTACGACATCTCCGACTATTGCTCGATCGATCCCGTCTTCGGCAGCCTTGACGAATTCGATCGCCTGATCGACGCGTTGCATGGTGCGGGCATCCGGCTCATCCTCGACCTCGTCCCCAATCACACCGCCCACGATCATGCATGGTTCGTCGAGAGCGCGAGCTCGCGCAACAGCGCCAAGGCCGACTGGTACATTTGGGCCGACCCCGCCGAGAACGGCGGGCCGCCCAACAACTGGCTGAGCCGCTTCGGCGGCAGCGGCTGGGAATGGTGCGAGGCGCGGCGGCAATATTACTATCATTCCTTCCTGGTGGAGCAGCCCGACCTCAACTGGCGCAACCCGCAGGTGCGCGCCGCGATCGCCGATTCCATGCGGTTCTGGCTCGACCGGGGCGTCGACGGTTTTCGCGTCGACGCCAGCGCGGTCCTGATCAAGGATCAGCTGTTGCGCGACAACCCGCCGAATCCGCAAGCCGAGGGCAAGCCGCCGCCGCAGCGGCACACGACGGTGTTCACCGATGACCGGCCCGAGACGATGGATTGCATCGAGTTCATCCGTGAGGTGATCGATGCCTATGCCGGGCGGATGCTGTGCGGCGAGGTCCAGGGCAAGACCGACCGCATCGGCCATTTCTACGGCAACGACCGGCCGCGTCTGCATCTGCCGCTGAATTTCGCCCTGCTCGATTCAAAGTGGGACGCCCTCTCGCTGCAGGCCACGATCGACGCCTATCTCAATGCCATTCCGGACGATGGCTGGCCGGTCTGGGTCATCGGTGGCCACGACAAGCAACGGATCGCGAGCAAGATCGGCGAGGCGCAGATGCGCGTGCTGGCGATGCTGCTGATGACGCTGCGGGGAACGCCGTTCTTCTTCATGGGCGACGAGATCGGCCGCAAGCGCGTGCCGATCCCGCCGGGCCGCGTCCGCGATCCCTTCGAGAAGCTCGTGCCAGGCTATGGCCTGTGCCGCGATCCCGAACGGGCACCGATGCGATGGGACGACAGTCCCGACGGCGGCTTCACCACGGGCCGTCCATGGCTGCCGCTGGAGCCACCCGATGGTGCGGCCAATATCGCCGCGCAACAGCGCGACGCGCACTCGATCCTGGCGCTGTTTCGTGCATTGATGGCGCTGCGGCGCGCGCATGCCGGCCTGCAACGGGGCGAATATGAACCGCTGCGGTCGCAGAACGATGTCCTCGCCTACAAGCGGCGGGACGGTCGTCACGAGGTTCTGGTCGCACTCAATGTCGCGGCCGAACCGCGGAAATTCCACTGGCAAGGAAGCGGCCGTCTCTTGATGTCGACGCATTTGGATCGCCGCACCGAGCCGGTGCCGGATGCATCCATCCTGCTCCGCGGCAACGAAGGCGTGATCATCGCGCTCGAACCTCGGTGATATCGAGAGGAACCATCGGCGTTGCGAAGCGTCTCATCAATGCTTCCGGCGTCTCCCCCCCGCCGCCGGAGGCAGTTTGCAAGACCGCAGCCCCGGCGCCCACGCCCCCTTCAGGCGCCGGGGTAGCGGCGTGAGCGTCGGCAGCACATTCGGAGGCAGCTCATGGGCAAGACCAAAGCTCTGCAGCAACGGATCGCCGGTAAGGCCAAGCAGGCCGTCGGCGAAATCATCGGCGACCAGGATCTGCATGAAGACGGCAAGGCGCAAGCCGAGCGCGGGCGCGCCGAACAGGACAAGCCGAGCGAGCTCAATCCGCTGAAGAAGCTCAAGCAGCTGACGTGAACGCAGAGCCGCGACCAGCGCTCGCGCGTGGGACGCGGCGCAGCACCGGCGAGCGGCGGCGTTCGCGCTGGATTGCGGCAGCCAGCCTCGGCCTGGTCAGCAGCACGTTCTCGACCATCGTCAGCCAGCTCTTCGCCGCCCGCATCGGCCGCGACGCCGCCGTCGACTGGATGATTGTCGCCGCAATTCCTGCGCGCGATTGGGCGATCGGCTCGGAGCCGTCCTGGAGCGCGATCCTGACGGGAATCGCGTTTCACCAATGGGCCGATTTTTCCTGGGCACTGGTTTTCTTCGGTGTGCTCGGGCGCTGGACGGCGGGCTTGCGGCCAATGACGATCCTGCTGCTGGCGCTGCCTTGGGCCGTGTTCTCGTCAGGCATGGAATGGTTCGTGCTGGTGCCGCTGTTTCCATTCTGGCAGCCGCTGTTCACGCTGCAACAACCCTACTGGATCGGCCTGCTGGTCCATGGTGCCTCGGCCGTGATGTACCCCCTGTTCGCGCGCCTGCGCTGGCGGCGCGGGACTGCGCCTGCACGCGACGTGCGGTTCACCAATATTTGGATGACCGGCGCGCTGACCGTGATTGTGGTGCTCGGGGCGGTCGCATTGTTCGGCGGTCATGGTTACGAGCTGCCGTGGATGGGCCGCGACAGGGATCAGGACCAAGCCTACATCCGTCACATGACCACGCATCATGTCCAGGGCATCGAGCTGGCGCGGACGGCCGCCGAGCGCGCGCAGGATCCACATTTGCGCAAGCTCGCGATGCTGATGGTCGCGAGCCAGACCGGAGAGAACCAGATCTTCGAGAATTGGTGGCTGAGCTGGTTCGACACGGAGATGCCCGATTGCAGCACCGAGGAGCGTGCGGCGATGCCGGGCTTCCTGACGCCGGCCGAGATGCGCCAGGTCAAGACCGCGCCGCCGGACCAGTTCGACACGCTGTTCGTCGAGGCGATGAGCCGGCATCACCGCGGTGCGGTCAGGATGGCCGACCAGATGTGGCACAGCCGCGGCGACCCTCGCCTGCGCATCATGGCGCATGCCATCCGTCACGAGCAGCAGGGCGAGATCGCGCTGATGCACGGCGGAAGCGGCCTCGCCGCCGTCATCACAGGTGTCCGCAACATGTTCGGCGACAACGTCAATTGAGCCTGAGGAACCTTGGATCGGCGAGCCGATTGAGGATCACAGGTTCCTGAATTCAAGCGATCAGATGCAACGGATGGCCGGCGTTCTCCTTGGTCTTGCAGCTGCCTTGGCCGGGTGCCAGCGTGAAGAGCGGGTGTTGCGGCTGGATCCACCGATCGCCGACGCGCTCGACAAGATCGCGCTGATGCCGAACCGCATCGGCGGCGCGCCGCCGGACGTCTATTTCTCGCTCGGCAAACCCTACGAGGTCAACGCCTACAATCTCAGCCAGGGCAAGCGGCTCTATGCGTGGTTCGGCTGCAAGAGCTGCCATGGCGACGGCCAGGGCGGCATCGGCCCCGGCTTCCTCGATGGCTGGTGGTCCTACGGCCCCGAGATGGTCTCGATCTTCGCCTCGATCCGCGACGGGCGTCCGCACGGCATGCCGGCGTTCGGCGACAAGATGACGACAGATCAGATCTGGCAGCTCGCCGGCTATGTGCAGACCATCGGCTCCTACCAAGGCAAGACCGCAGCTCCCAGCCGCAACGACGAGAAGCAGACCCGGCCCGCCGAGAACCGGGCGCCGGCAAAGCTGTTGTTCGACGAAGGTCCCTCGCCCGTCCATCCGGATCAGGGACCGACGCCGTGATCCGCCTCCGCCGAGCCTGCTCGGGCGCCCTGCTCGTCGCGCCGCTGGCCGGCTGCGGCGGCAATTGGCAATCCGCGCTCGACGTCTACGGCACCTCGGCGATCTCGCTAAAGCACCTCATCATCCTGATCGTCGCGGTCTGCTCATTGATCTGGATGCTGGTGATGGTTGCGCTGATCGCCGCGTTGTGGCGAGGCCGCGATGCGCGGCCGGTCTCGCCAGAGCCGGGACGTGAGCGACGGATGACCATTGCCGTCACCGGTGCCGTCGTCGCCACGGTTCTCATCATCGGCACCTTCACCGCCATGAGCTTCGTCGCGACGCGCGCGCTCAGCGTTGCGGGCCAGGACGATCTGACGATCCGCGTGCGCGGGCTGCAATGGTGGTGGGGTCTCGAATATATCGGGCCCGATCCGGCAAGCCGATTTGAGACTGCCAACGAGATCCACATCCCGGTCGGGCGCAACGTGCGCCTCAAGCTCGAAGGGCTCGACGTCATCCATTCGTTCTGGGTCCCGAGCCTTGCCGGCAAGCAGGATCTCGTGCCCGGCCGTTCCAACGAGCTCACCATCCGTGCCGAGCACGCCGGCATCTATCGCGGCCAATGCGCCGAGTTCTGCGGCATGCAGCACGCCCATATGGCGCTGCTGGTGATTGCCGAGCCGCAGGACGAGTACGCCGAATGGGCGGCAACACAGCGGCAAGCGGCGGCGACTCCTCCCGACGAAGAGACCGCCACGGGATTGCAGACCTTCCTGACAAAGCCCTGCGCGGCCTGCCACACCATCCGCGGCACCGCCGCTGCGGGCACCACCGGGCCAGATCTCACCCATGTCGGCAGCCGGCGCACCATCGCCGCCGGCCTGTTCGAGACCACGCGCGGCTCGCTCGCGGCCTGGACCGCCGATCCCCAGACCATCAAGCCCGGCAACAACATGCCGATGGTGCCGCTGACGCCCGACGAGCTGCGCGCGGTGTCCGCATATCTGGCGAGCCTGAAATGAATCGTCCTGCTACAGCGCCCGACACGCGCGACATCGATGTCGAGCGCACGATCCCGGCCGACTCGCTGGCGGAGACGTGGAAGACGCCATCCGGCTTCTGGGGCGCGCTTGCGACCGTCGACCACAAGATCATCGGCCGCCGTTACATCTTCACCGCCTTCGTCTTCCTCGCCCTTGGCGGCGTGCTCGCCGCCTTGATGCGAATTCAGCTCGCGCAGCCCGAGGCGCGCCTGATCGGACCTGATCGCTACAACCAGATTTTCACCATGCACGGCGCGAACATGATGTTCCTGTTCGCCGTGCCCGTCATGGAAGCCGTGGCGGTCTATCTCGTGCCGCTAATGGTCGGTACCCGCAACATCGCCTTCCCGCGCCTGAACGCCTTCTCCTATTGGATCTATCTCGCCGGCGGCGCGCTGCTCTGGACTGCGTTCGCGCTCGACATGGGGCCCGACGTCGGCTGGTTTGCCTATGTGCCGCTGTCCGGCCCGCAATACGGCGCCGGCAAGCGTGCCGACATCTGGGCCCAGATGATCACCTTTACGGAGATCTCCGCGCTCGCGGTCGCGATCGAGCTGGTCGTCACCATCTTCAAGCAGCGTGCGCCGGGCATGACGCTCGACCGCATCCCGATCTTCGTCTGGGCCATGCTGGTGACGTCGTTCCTCGTCATCATGGCAATGCCGGCAATCGTGCTCGCAAGCACCAGCCTGATCCTCGACCGCCTCGTCGGCACGCACTTCTACAATCCGGCCGAGGGTGGCGACGTGCTGCTCTGGCAACATCTGTTCTGGTTCTTCGGGCATCCCGAGGTCTACATCATCTTCCTGCCTGCCGCGGGCATGGTTTCGACGATGATCGAGCCGTTCGCGCGACGGCCGGCCTTCGGCTATCTCGGCCTGGTGATGGCGCTGATCGCGACGGGCATTCTCTCCTTCGGCCTGTGGGTGCATCACATGTTCGTGGCGGGACTGCCGCGGCTCGGCGCCAGTTTCTTCACGGCCTCCAGCATGGCCATCGCGATCCCCGCCGGCATCCAGGTCTTCTGCTGGCTTGCGACGCTGTGGGACGGCAGGCCACTCTTCAAGAGCCCGCTGCTCTTCATCATCGGCTTTATCGTCACCTTCGTCATCGGCGGATTGACCGGCGTGATGGTCGCGTCCGTGCCGTTCGACACACAGGCGCACGACACCTATTTCGTCGTCGCGCATTTTCACTACGTGCTGATCGGCGGCGCCGTGTTTCCCTTGCTTGGCGCCATCCACTATTGGTTTCCCAAGCTGACCGGACGCATGATGAGCGAAACCCTCGGCCAGTGGTCGTTCTGGCTGATCTTCGTCGGCTTCAATGCGACGTTCTTTCCCATGCACATCCTCGGGCTCGAGGGCATGCCGCGCCGCATCTACACCTATCAGCCCGACCTGCCCTGGCACGGGCTCAACCTGTTCGTCAGCCTCAGTGCAGTGATCCTCACAGCAGGTTTCCTGCTGTTCTTCGTCAATGCCATGCGGAGCGCACGCTTCGGAGAGATTGCGCTGGACAATCCCTGGGATGCGCCGACCCTGGAATGGGCGACGACATCCCCTCCCCCGAGTTACAATTTCGCGATGATCCCGGTCGTCGGCAGCCTGCATCCGCTGTGGGACGACCGCGATATCCTCCCCGTCGCCGATGGCCTGCGCACCGATCGTCGCGAACTGATCGTGACCACGCTGGCAACGGCCGAACCGCAGGCGCGCGAAGCCTCGCCGCAGAATTCCATCTGGCCGCTGTGGGCAGCGATTGCGACCACGATCATGTTGATCTGGTCGATCTTCTCGCCCTGGGCCGTCGTCTGGGGCTCCATCCCGGTCGCGGTCGCGCTGATCGGCTGGTTCTGGCCCAAGGGTACGCCGGAGGATGAGTCATGAGAGAGAAGATCGTGCTCGATCTCGGCAAATTGCCGCTACACGGGATGAACACCGCGAGCGTCACCTGGTGGGGCACGCTCACCTTCATGCTGATCGAAGGCACCGGCTTCGCGCTCGTCATCGCCGTCTATCTCTATCTGATGAGCTTGGCGACGGCCTGGCCGATCAACACGCCGCCGCCCGATCTGCTCCCGGGCACGCTCGTGACGTTGATCCTGCTGGCCAGTCTCGTCCCCAATATCCTGCTCTCGCGCTGGGCCGAGCAGCAGGACCTGCGCAAAGTGCGGATCGGGATGGTGATGATGTCGATCCTCGGCACCCTCCCGCTGATCGTGCGCGTCTTCGAATTCCCCGCCCTCAAGGTAAGCTGGGACAGCAACGCCTATGGCTCAGTGGTGTGGACCCTGCTCGGCCTTCACACCGCCCACATCATCACCGATCTCGTCGATACGCTGGTGTTGGCTGCACTGATGTTCACGCGGCACAGCCGGAGCCCAAGGAGGTTAGGCGACGTCCAGGACAACGCCATGTATTGGAATTTTGTCGTCGCGACCTGGCTTCCGATCTATGGCTGCATCTACTGGCTGGCACGGCTATGAGCGCGTCAAAGCTCCTCACCCATCTCTGGATCTGGGCGGGACTGTGGCTCGCGCCGCTGGTCTGGGCTGCGAACATGCAGTTGGGACAGATCCTGCCTTATGCCGATTGCCACTCGCAGCTGCACGTCTCCGCCATCACCTCGTTCATTGGTGCGGCGCTCACGACGGCGTCGGGCCTCGCATCATGGCTGTCTCCGCGGCGGGTGCTCGGCAAAACCGGCGGACATCAGGGCAATGCCGATTTCGGCAGCACCGTGAGTGCACTCTCCGCGGGCCTCTTCACTTTCGCTCTGCTGATGCAGGGCGTCGCTGCAATGGTGTTGACCGGATGCGAAAAATAACCTTCGCCGCGATCGCTTGGTCGATGCCGCATTCGATCTACGCGCATGGTTCGGCGTCGCAGACTGCGGCACCAAGCTGGACGTTCGATCCGTGGATCGTCATACCGCTCACGCTTTTCGGCCTGATGTACGGCATCGGCAGGCTCGTGCTGGCACGGAAAGGACGCAAACGCATCGCGCAGGATGTCATCTGCGGCGCGGGCTGGCTAACGCTGGCAGCCGCGCTGGTGTCGCCGCTGCACTGGCTCGGGGAGCGTCTCCTCTCGTTCCACATGATCGAGCACGAGATCCTCATAGCCGTGGCGGCACCGCTGCTTGTGCTCGCAAGGCCGGTCGGACCGTTGCTATGGTCCCTGCCGCGGCGAACGCGGCTCGCGATCGGCTGGGCGATGCGGCATCCGCACATCACGCGGCTGTGGAGCCTGCTGAGCGCTGGCCGCAACGCCACGCTGTTGCATGGGATCGCGATCTGGGCCTGGCACGCGCCGGCGCTGTTCGATGCCGCGGTCGAGAATATCCTCCTGCACCGGATGCAGCATCTGAGCTTCTTCCTGACCGCGATCCTGTTCTGGTGGTCTGTGTTCCGGCGCAGCCCAATCGGCAGCGCTGCCTGGCATGTTTTCGTCACCATGCTGCACACGAGCATCCTCGGTGCGCTGATGGCACTGGCCCCGCACCTCCTGTACCGGCAAGAAGCCGATGCCGCAGCGGCCTGGGGCTTGACGCCGCTCGAGGACCAGCAACTGGCTGGCATTATCATGTGGGTGCCAGCGGGAACGATCTATGCCGGCGCGGCGCTCGCGCTGATCGCGCTCTGGATTCGCCGGTCCGGCAGGGAGCGAGCCGATGCGCTTCACGCTCTCTAGTTGGCCAATCATAGCATTGGGAACAGCGAGCCTCTTTCTCGCTGCTGTGGTTGCGACAGGCCTCGTGTGCAATGAGCGCCGGCAAAATGAAAGCATCGCCCGCGCCATAACGGGGGGTGATCCGGCCCGCGCGCCCGCACTGATCCGCCGTTACGGCTGCGCGGGATGCCATACCATTCCAGGCATTCCTGGCGGCGACGGCCAGGTCGGCGCGTCCCTCTCCGGTCTCAGATCACGCGTCTACATCGCCGGTGTTACGACCAACACGCCGGACAATCTGGTCCAGTGGATCGTGACACCACAGGCCTTCTCGCCACGGACGGCAATGCCCGCAACCGGCATCACTGAGGCCGAAGCGCGTGACGTCGCGGCCTACCTGTATGCGCAATGAGACGTTCAGGGATTGGGCGTCGGCCGCGCCGGTAATGATTTCACGAAGGCGGCAATTGCCTCACGATCGCTCTCCGGCAGCATCGCCATGTTGGTCACGACGCCGGCCATGGACGAGCCGACCCGGCCGTGATTTGGCGTGATCCCCGTCTTCAGCATCGCCGCCAATTGCGCTTCCGTCCAGTCGCCGAGGCGCGCGGCCGTGATGTTGGGATAGAAACCGGTACCAACGGGGTCCTGCCCGCCAGCATAGCGTGTGCTCGCCTTGATGCCGCCGAACATGTCGCGGGAGGAGTGGCACTCGGCGCAATGGGCCAGCGCCTCGCTGAGATATCGACCGCGATTCCATTTTTCGTCGTGAGCTGGCTCCGACGCAATCGGGCCGGGCTTGAAATACAGTATCTTCCAGAATCCGACGAAACGGCGAATCCCGAATACCGGATTCAGCTCATGGTCCGGCGGTCGCCCCTTCACCGCAGGCAGCGTGCGCAAATAGGCCATCAAGTCCCGCACGTCATCAGGACGCATATGCGTGAAGCTTGCGTAGGGAAAAACCGGATAATAGTGGCTTCCGTCCGGAGACACGCCGCGCAGTAGCGCATTGGCGAGGTCCTTGGCGGTCCAGTTTCCGATACCGTCGATCCGGTCCATCGAAATGTTGGGCGCACGAAAAGTTCCATAAGGGGAAACCAGAGCAAGTCCACCGCCGAGGCGCAAACGATCGGACTGGCCCGGCGATGCATGGCAGGAGGCGCAATCGCCAGCCGCAAAGACTAGCTTGCCGTGCTCGACGTCGCCACCCGTGTCAGATACGGCCTCCGCCTCGTCCGAGCCGAAGCGCTCCGGCGCAGTGATGAACCATACCCCCGCAGCGGCTGCGCACGCGACGAGGATTGCCGACCCCAGCCAGAAGCGCCCGCGCATCCGCTTTCTGTTTCCTCCGCCGGACCACCCGTCCAGTAACGGAGACGAACCGCGCCTGTTCCTGCTCGGCAGACGCCGCGGCGCTCAGATCAATAGGAACAATGAACGATACGGCACGTCGATATCCGGGCGCTTCGCTGTATCGGCCGGCGCGCCGGATTAAACGTATCAAAGGTTAATGCCTCTTACCGTCCTTCTCAGTCAAAGTCGGAGACTGGGGCGGTCGGCCATCGGACATCACATGCAGGCAGGATTTGCTTTCTCGAAACTCGCCGATCGCCTGACGAGCCTCGCCGAATTGCCCCCCGACGCTCTCGATCTGCTTGCGGACATGCCGAGCAGCATTGCGCATTTCAGCGCGCATCAGACGATCCTGCGGCACGGCGATGAGGCTACGCAATGCTGCCTGCTGCTCCAGGGATATCTGTCCTGGCAGAATCACGAAAGCGCAGACGGCCAGATCACCGCGATCTGCGTTCCCGGCGACATCGCCAACCTGCACACCCTCTATCGTCCGCGTGTCGCCGGCAATCTGGTCGCGCTCGGCCCCGCCATCGTCGCCCTCGTGCCGCACCGCTTCTTTCGCGAGGTCGCGGCGCGTTCGCCGGCGATGTCGCATGCGATGCTGTTGATGCTGCTTGCCGACCACGCCATCCAGCGCAATTGGACGGTGAATCTTGGCAGCCGGGACGCATTGACGCGCGTGGCACATCTGCTGTGCGAGATCACCGTTCGGCTGCAAATCGTCGGGCTCGCCAAAGATTTCAGGTTATCCTCGCCATTCACCCAGTCCGACCTTGCCGCGGCCTGTAGCATCTCCCCGGTGCATGCCAACCGCACTATCCAGGAGCTGCGCCGCTGCAATCTGCTGCAATGGCAGGGCAAGACATTGACGATCACGGACTGGCCGGGCCTGGTCCGGCTCGCCAGCTTCGACCCGGCCTATCTGAGCATTCGATCGGACGAGGACGATGCGCGGCCGCCATATGCGAGGTCGGCGACGGCCGACGCCGCGGTCGCTTGATCCGCCTTGAGGGGCGCTGGAGGCGCATTGCGCGCCTTGGAGATTGCGGATCGTATCCCGCTTCGCATCCTACTCCCGCCAGAACTCGGCCAGCTCTTCTGCCGTCACCAGGTCGACCTGGCCGTGAAAGCGGGTGCGATACATCGTCATCAGCGCATCGTGCCCGACATCGGACGAGCTGCACAGCGCGTCCTCGACGATGACGACCCTGAAGCCGAGATCGACGGCGCTCAGGACCGTCGAGAGCACGCAGACGTCCGTCTCTGCGCCTGATATCACGACGGTACCGACCTTCTTTTCGACGAGCAGGCTCGCCAGACCGGGGTTGCTGAACGCGGAATAGGCCGGCTTGTCGATGATTGCAGCCGGCGGAACGAACCGGTTCAAGGCAGGCACGAGATCAAGAGCGGATGGCGGCAGATGCCTGCGGGTCGCTTGGTGCCAGCGGTGAAAATAGCTCTGCCACTGCCCCGGACGATCCTCTGGATCCTGCGGGGTGATGAAGCGGGTGAAGATCGTTCGCGCCGGATGGCGCGAAACGACCGAGACGATCGTCGGCAGGACACGCTCCATCCAGGGCGTCGCCCAAAGGCCGCCGGGAGCGAAAATGTTCTGCATGTCGATGCACAAGTGAACGGCGTCGCTGATATCGGCAACATCCGACGCACTGTCCCTCATCGTGCTCGCCCCCTGAACATGTGGCCTCATTTACCATTCACGACGTCGAAATCGGAGACCTCTCTGCTGTCGATGATCTCCGGCGGAACATCCTTGAGCAGGCGTACCAGGACGGACTTGGCGGCAGGGACCTTGCTGCCTTCCGCGTAGTGCCAGAGTGGAACGAGCACGTTGCACTCGGGGTAACAGGCCGCAATGCTCCTGCGCGGAATACCGTAGGGAACGACCTGAAGCTCGCTCAAGCTGCGCGCCACCCCGTCGCCCGCCTCCGTCACCAGCGTGACGGCATCTCCGGATTTCAGCCCGTCGCCCTCCATGTCGGCGGGATTCATGAACACGACATAGCGGCTGCCCTTGATGCCGCGAAAGCGATCGTCTTCCGTATAGATCGTGGTGTTGAACGTCCGTCGGCGCGCATCGTCATCAGCTCATAGACGCCGTCGCTTTCGCGCGGCGGCGCGAAGGCCGACTTCGGAACGGTGAAGTTCGCCTTGCCGCTCGGGGTCTTCCACTTCCGCTCGCGAGCCGCGAGCGGCCGCGGAAAGCCGCCAGGCTCGAACATTCGCGTGTTGAAATCCTTGAACTGGTCGGGATAGGTCCGCTCGATGGCATCGGGAACGCGTGAGTAATCGGCGGTCCAGGTGTCCCAATCGAGCTTGGGATTTGGCTTCAATGTCGCCTTTGCAAGCGCGGCGGTTCGCAGCTCGGTCGGCGTGTGTTGCGCAAAGAACTCCGGCGTCACGGTCTTGCGTGTCACCTCTCCCAAGCGGTCGCCTTGGCGCCATTCTCGCAGAACTCGAACGGACGCGGCTTGGCCGGCTTGGCCCAGGAGCAGCTGACGCACATGTATCCCATCGGGCTTGTTCTGCTTGAGCAGGATCTCGCTGCCGAGGATCGCAACCTCTTCCTGCGTGAGAATATGAGCAAGGGCGTTGAGCGAGCCCCATCCGCCGGCCGGGGCATCATAGTTCTCGACCTTCGCCTTCTGCCGCATGACGCTTCCTTCGGTTGCAGGCCCCGCACCCAAAACCCGAGACACCATCGCAGGTTCCCTAAGCGCTCGGAACCTTGCGCCGACTCGCGCGTCATGACCGACGCAGGACGAGTATCCATGCACGGCTCTCAATCTGGCGCACGCGATCGCGCCGGCCGAAGCCAGTGGCATCACGTTTGTCGGTATCGCGCGGGGAAACGAGTTCGAGATATTCAGCCATCCAACGCGGGTGTCTACGCTCACGGCCGCACCGGGCAGGTTTTCGACATTGCCGTCGAATCGTCCTTCCGCGCGACGGCGCCTCCGCTCTGTTGATTCATGACGATCTATCCATCGAGAGCTATGATTACAGGGTGTCGGAAGATCCGCGGAGTCGGGATCCGGTACTAATCGCCTCGAAGCATCATTCGTACCGGCCACGATGATATTCGTTGCGCTGAAGCACGCGAAAGCCGAACCAACCCCAATAGACGCAGTGGCGCTGGATCAGGCCATTATCGTTGAGGTCCATGGCTTCAACGAAATCCATCTGTTCGCCATTGCCGCCATCGCGCCGATATTCCCAGATCAGCCGCTTGCCGTCGGTGAGGTATCCGGTTCGATAATATTGGCGTACTGGAGGCTTTCTGATTGCAAGAAGATCGAATAGTGGCCGTATCTCCTTATGTTCGCGCAGGTACCCCCTATCGATGCCCAGCCGAGCGTCCGTCTGCGGCTAACCGTCAAAAATCACCCTCCCGAACGTAGGGCTGTACCCATAGAGTCGCCTGGAGGATCATCGACTTCCACCAAGTGTCATACATCCGGTTGACGATATCGGCAGGATGGCTCTTCTTGGCCAGAAATGGCCTCTTCGGCACGACGATCGTCGAACAGAACGCCAGCAGATCGCGCGCCCGGATGTGGCCCAGCGTGTGTCCGTGGTCCGTCTTGTTCTTCTTGGACCGATGATGTCTCAGTCCAATCTCGTACTCCCCGGGATCGATCATTTCGTCCACGTGAAGCGCCGGAGGCGTTCGTGGCCGCGATCATCGGCCTTGTTCGGCCGTGAACACGTCGCCCTTGCCCGCCGTTTGGAGCTCCGGCATGGCTCCATGACGGATCGGGGTCGCTGCGCGACATTCACCGGGCGAGGAACGTCGGACCAGCGCTCGAGTTGGTTCGGGAGTAGCGCTGATCGGCGCTTCCAGCGCGCCTAGGATGATCCCTGAAGCTCGTGCGCGCGCTCATGCCGGAGAAGCGCGCACAACCATCCAGGGGAACCTGGCATGACCCTTTCACCGGCTGCCGAGCAAGTTCGCGAAAGAACCAATCGCGAGTTAATCGATCTCCTGCGCGAGGCTGGCGAGCATCTGCCCGCCGCCGAACGGGACGACTTCACCTCGTTCTTCGACCGGTTCGGCGAAGCGAAAATTGTAATGCTCGGAGAATCTACGCACGGCACGTCCGAGTTCTATCGCGCGCGTGCCAGCATCACCCGGCAGTTGATCGAGCATCACGGTTTCAACATCGTCGCGGTCGAGGCCGATTGGCCGGATGCCGCGACGATCGATCATCTCGTCCGGCAACTGCCGTCCGAACAGCCGCTGGAGCGGCCGTTTGAACGCTTTCCGACCTGGATGTGGCGCAACATCGAGGTGAAACAGTTCATGGACTACCTGCGCATCCACAACGATGCCTGCCGCGCGGACCGGAAGGTCGAGTTCCGGGGACTCGACGTCTACAGCCTGAGGAGCTCCATTGCCGCCGTCATCGCCTATCTCGAGCGCGTCGACCCGGAGCGCGCCCGCGCGGCGCGCGAACGCTATTCCTGCCTCACTCCTTGGCAGGCCGACCCCGCCGGGTACGGTCATGCCGTTCTGTTCGGACGAGACACATGTGAGGACGAGGTAGTCGCGCAATTGCGCGAGCTATTGGCGCAGCGCCTCTCCTATGCGGAACGCGATGGTGAAGCGTTCTTCAACGCCGCACAGAATGCGCGGATCGTGCGCGCGGCCGAGCAGTACTATCGCATCATGTATCGCGGCTCTACCGAGTCATGGAACCTGCGCGACCGTCATATGTTCGACACGCTGCAATATCTGATGCAGCAACGCGGGCCGCAGGCCAAGGCCGTGGTCTGGGCTCACAACTCGCACATAGGCAATGCTGCGGCAACCTCCATGGGCTGGGCCGGCGAATTCAACATCGGCGAGCTCGCGCGCAACACTTATGGCGACGAGGCCGTGCTGATCGGTTTCGGCACCGATCGCGGTACGGTGGCTGCGGCGACCGATTGGGGCGGCGAGATGGAGATCAAATCGGTTCGGCCCGCGCGCGAAGACAGTTACGAGTACCTGTTCCACCGCACGGGTCTGGCGCGCTCGCTGACCGACTTTCGGCCCCCCGGCCGGGGCGAGCTGCGCGACCGACTGACCGGCCCCAGGCTCGAGCGCGCCATCGGCGTCGTCTATCGGCCCGAGACTGAGCGCCTCAGCCACTATTTCGAGGCGGTGCTACCCGATCAGTTCGATGCCTTCGTCTGGTTCGAGGAGACCAACGCAGTGACGGCGCTTGCGACACGCGTCGCATCGGGTGGCGCAGAAACGTATCCCTTCGGGTTTTGATCATGGCAAGCGCGCGCGACGAGCTCAGCGAAGTGGTTGTCGGTCCGCACCGTCTCGCCGGCATTTTGGGCCTGCCGGAAGGCGCAATCGCCATCGTGATTTTTGCCCACGGCAGCGGCAGTGGCCGCTTCAGTCCGCGCAACAACCAGGTCGCCGCAGCGCTCCGTGAAGCAGGCTTCGCCACGCTGCTGCTTGATCTGCTCAGCCCGGAGGAGGAGCGCGACCGCGGCAACGTGTTCGACATCCCGCTACTGGCATCGCGACTCACGGAGGCTGCGGACTGGACCCGCAACAGGCCAGAGCTCGCAGTGCTTCCGATCGGCTATTTCGGCGCGAGCACCGGTGCTGCGGCTGCGCTGGTCGCCGCTGCCGGCCGACAGGACGTCGCGGCGGTGGTTTCGCGCGGCGGCCGCCCGGATCTGGCTGGCGAGGCGCTGCACGCCGTTACGGCACCGACCCTGTTGATCGTCGGCGGCGCCGATCTGCCGGTGATCCCGCTCAACGGTTCGGCCTTTGCGGAGCTGTCCTGCGCAAAAGACCTCGTGATCGTCCCGGAGGCGACACACCTGTTCGAAGAGCCTGGTGCGCTCGAACAGGTGACGCAACACGCCATCCGCTGGTTCCGCCGGTTTCTGGCATCGCGGCGTTCGGACGCTGTAACCGATGATCATTTCGTTTTTGCAGACCGGCGAGACGCCGGGCGTCGGCTGGCCTCGGCGCTCACGAAGTTCAGAGACAGCGGCGCGATCGTGCTTGCGCTGCCGCGCGGTGGCGTGCCCGTCGCGTTCGAGATTGCGCAAGCGCTGCACGCCGAACTGGACGTCGTGCTTGTGCGCAAGATCGGGGCGCCGGGACACGAGGAACTCGGGCTCGGCGCGGTCGTCGATGGCGCCCACCCGCAGGTCGTGCTCAATGAGGAGATCCTGCGCGAGATCCAGCCAGGCACGGCCTACCTAGAGGCCGAGACTGCCCGCCAGCTCGCCGAAATCGAACGCCGCCGGCGGCTTTATCGCGAGGGCGAACCGCCGCCGGAGATCGCCGGGCGCACCACGATCGTCGTCGATGACGGGATCGCGACGGGCGGAACGGTGAAAGCCGCGCTCAGAGCGCTGGCAAGGTCAAAGCCCGGCCATCTCGTACTCGCAGTGCCGGTCGCTCCCCGCGACTCGCTTGCCGATCTCAGCGCGGAGGTGGACGAGATCATCTGTCTCAACAGCCCCGATCCGTTCTATGCCGTCGGCATGCATTACAGAGATTTCGGCCAAACCTCGGATCAAGAGGTCACTGAGCTTCTGCGCCGCTCGAAGGCCGCAGAAAGCACTTAATTGGCGGATCTCCACCGCGAGATATGGCCCAGAGACGCGCCAATCGGCAGGGCCGTCGCCGACTCGATCAAGAGCTTGGTACCTACCGAGCCAGGACGAAAGCAAGTACTGCCAGGATCACGGCGCCGATTAGACCAGCCAGGAAGATTGCTCTTCTCGCTGGCGTGCGAAGAATGATCGTAAGCGTAGCGCCGAGGCCCTTTGGATTGTTTGTGCGGAGTCTTGAGAGCACCGTTAGAAGAGTCATCTTCTGGAAGGGTGCTCACAATGGACGACCATTCTGACGACATAAGACGACCGTTGTCACCGCGTATTGAAGTGTTCGCTGGCGCAGGTCGAAAGCGCTGGCCGGATGATTTGAAGGCACAGATTGCCGCGGAAAGCCTCGAGCCGGGGGCGGTTGTCACAGACGTCGCCCGTCGCCATGGCTGCCGGCCCCAGCAGGTGCATGACTGGCGGCGCCGGGCGCGTTTGGGCCAGTTGGTGCTGCCAGCTTCGGCGGAGACGCTGTCGTTCGTGCCGGTGGTGTCGGGATCGGCGCTACCGGCGGCCGCAGAGCCCACCGGGTCGCCGGAAGCAGCCGTTGTGACGGTTGAGCTCCAGGGGGCACGAGTGGAGGTGCGGGGGCGCCTGGCCTTGCTGTGTTGAGTGATGTGTTCTTGGCGCTTCGACGGACACGTTCATGCTGACGCCGCCTGCGAACCTTACGATTTACGTGGCGACGCAACCTGTGGACTTCAGAAAAGGTGCGGAGGGCTTGGCGCTTTTGGCGAAGGAGACGCTGGGCCATGATCCGATGAAGGGCGTGGCGGTGGTGTTCCGCGCGAAGCGCGCCGATCGGGTGAAGATTGTCGTCTGGGATGGCAGCGGCCTTGTGATGTATTGGAAGCGGCTCGATAGCAACGGCTTCAAATGGCCTCCCATCGTGGCCGGCGTGATGCGGATGAATGCCGCGCAGTTGTCGGCGCTTCTGGCCGGCATGGATTGGACGCGGATGCACGCGCCTCGGATCCCGCAGCCGAAAGCGCTTGCGTAAAGATACAAATCTCGCTGCATCGGGGCGCGAAGCATGGCAGACTCGGGCCAATGAGTGATTTGCCTGATGAGCTGCCGAGTGATCCAGCTGAGTTGCGTGTCTTTGCCGCGGCTCTGCTGGATCGCTGCGCCAGGCTCGAGCGGTTGCTCAAGCTTGCAAAAGATGCGCAGTTCGGTCGGTCCTCGGAAAAGCTGGACGCTGATCAGCTGCAGCTTGTTCTGGAGGACATCGAAGAGGCCGTCGCGGCCCTCGAAGCAGCCGAGGATCGCGCCAATCCCAGAACCTGCGAGAAGAGGACGGCCGAGCGCAAAGCCAACCGTGGTCAGCTGCCGGAGCATTTGCCGCGCATCATCGAGACCCTGATGCCCGCTGCAACCTGCTGTCCGTCCTGCAAAGGCGATCTCTTTGAGATCGGTCACGATGAGAGCCAGAGGTTGGACGTCGTACCGGCGCAGTATCGCGTGATCGTCACCCGCCGGCCCAAACTGGCCTGCCGCGCCTGTCACGGTGTCATCCTCCAGCATGCTGCTCCCGAGCGACTGATCAGGGGAGGATTGCCCACCGAGCGGCTGGTCGCGCATGTGATCGACGCGAAGTATCATTGGCATTTGCCGCTTTATCGCCAGGCGCAGATGCTGGAGACCCACGGAATAGCGCTGGACCGTTCCACGCTCGCCTTCTGGGTCGGCTACGCCGCCCAGGAATTGAAGCCCTTGTGGCATCGTCTGCGCCAGCTTCTGCTGGCCTCCTCGAAGCTCTGTGTCGATGAGACCCCGGCGCCGGTGCTGGATCCGGGGCGCGGCAGGACAAAAACCGGCTACTTCTGGGCGCTGTCACGCGATGACAGGCCTTGGGCCGGACCTGATCCGCCTGGGGTGGTCTATGCCTATGCAAGGGGCCGCGGCGCCGTTCATGGCTTGCGGCTGCTTGAGGGCTATCGCGGCATCATCCACTGCGACGGCTATCAGGCTTACAAGACCATGACCCGAGAGACGCGTGCGGACGCCCTGTCCGGGACGCTCGCCTTCTGCCGAGTAGGCGGGGATGTTGCCATCCCCGCCCCTCACAGACCCGGACGAGCGGATTACCCGCATCCGGTTCTTCACGCGTAAGCTTCGCTCACGGGACGGCATATTGGTGGACGATCTTGGCTGTCGGCAACGGGTGTCGCGCGAGCATGGCCCGGAAGCGCGACCACGGCAGATTGCTGTGGCGGCCACGCCGTGCAAGCCATTTCTTCATATCCGCGTGATCTGGTGGTGATACCATCTGATCCGTCGGCCGTTGCCGGAGATGCCATAGTAGGCGCAGTGCCCCCGGATCACCCGCGACAAGTGCGCGTGCTGTTCCCGGAACGGACGATGCAGGTTGAGCCGACACCATTCCGTCACGGAAGCCAGCGCGCGGGCATAACGGTCTTTTGCCGTTATTTGTCGGACGACATTCTTACCCTTCCTCGATTGACCCCACACATGGGTGAAGCCAAGGAAGTTGAATGTGGTCCCCGCCGTCGCGGGATGACGCCCACCCGGGCGTTTGAACCGGAAGTCTACGAAGCGGGTCTTGGTCGGATGGAGTTGAAGCCCGTACCGACCGAGCCGCTTACCCAGCACATTCAGCAATCGCTTGCCGGACAGATGGTCCTCGAAGGCGATCACCGCGTCATCAGCGTATCGGACCAGTTGGCATCGCCCCTTGAGGCGCGGTCGCGCCACCTGCTCGAACCATTCATCCAGCACATAATGCAGGTAGATGTTTGCAAGCAGTGGCGAGATCACGCCGCCTTGGGGCGTTCCACCAGTCGTGCGGCGCAGGACGCCCTTTTCGAGCACCCCCGCCTTCAGCCATTTATCAATCATCCTCCGGACGATGCCGTCCGTGACTCGCTGATCGAGGAATCGGCGCAGGTGCGTGTGGTCGATGGTGTCGAAGTATTTCGAGATATCGACGTCCACCACCCAACGCAGCCCTTGCTCCATGAACCCATTGCGCAGAGCGTGCAGGGCATCATGGGCCGATCGTCCCGGTCGGAAGCCATACGAGCAGGACAGGAAGTCCGTCTCGTAGATCGGCTCCAGCAGCAGGAGAATCGCACGCTGCGCCACTTTGTCTTCCAGCGTTGGAATGCCTAGCGGCCGTTGCGTGCCGTCCGCCTTCGGGATGTAGTGCCGACGCACCGGCGGCGCGATGTATCGACCGGATTTGATGCGCGCCAGAAGATCATCAAGATTGCCCTCCAGCTTCGCCTCATAATCCGTCGCCATCACGCCGTCGATGCCGGGCGCGCCATCCTTGCGCGTCAGGCGATAGGCCTCGAGCATCCATTCACGGTCGATCAGGTGATGCAGCGAGGTCAGCACCCGCTTGGGATTTTTCCTCGCCAGATCGGCTATCCATTGTCGTTTCGTGGACAGGTTCGTGGGACTCAGCGTTCCCTCCCGTGTTTCTCGTCAATGGGTCTTGACGCGTGGCGGCTCCCTTCCCTCCAGTGGGTCCCGGTGAGCCCAGTTCCCCGCCTTCCTCGGTACTACGAAGCCGCTACGACTTCCCACCGCGCGCATCCGTCGGCTTATGTCTTCACCTCGGGATTCCACATGCCTTGGAGTTTCGTGTTCGCGTGCGCGCTCCCGATGACTCGCCAAGTCGGTCATCAGGCCTGGAGCGTTGTTGTGGCCGGTGCTCCGTGCCGGCTTTCCATGTGGGCACAAACGGGACCTCTCAGGTTTCCTGGTGGCCCATCCCGTACCTTTGCCCTGCTCAGAGACCCCGGCCGAACCGGTCAGCCTGGCCATAGCGGCTTTCCCAGTGCTGCCCCCGGATCCAACACGGCGAAGGCTTCAGCACGACCATGATTTCGAGGCTAGCCACAGGGCTTCGGTACCCGCTGTCTACGCTTCACGAGCGACGTTGCCGTCACCCATGCAAGACTCGCTTCCGGCTGGCGGGCTCCGCCTTTGCCGGGAGGGCGTCGAACCCTCTGGGTCACGATGAAAGGTTTCAGATCACATTCTTCCTCCTTTCCAGGACTTGTCCTGACGCAAGCTGGTCGCATCTGCGGCGCCAGTTTGTGAAGATCGAGCGGGAGGCTGCGCCGGCGCCAGCTCCGGTTGCCCGCGAGGCGCTCGCGCGCATTGCCCAGCTCTACGCGGTCGAGAAGGCACTGCGCGGCCGCTCTGCTTCCGAGCGCTGCGCCGGCCGACAAGCGCATGCCCGGCCTCTGGCTACAGCCTTGAAGCAGTGGTTTGAGGCCAAGCTTGATCACCTTGCGGGGAAGAGCGACACGGCGAAGGCTTTGCGTTATGCGCTACGCCATTGGGACGGCCTGACGCTCTACCTTGATGACGGGCGCATCGAGATGGACACGAATGCGGTCGAGCGTGCGATGCGGCCGATCAAGCTCAACGCCAAGAACTCCCTTTTTGCCGGTTGCGACGAAGGTGCCGAGAATTGGGCATTGCTGGCTTCGCTCATTGAGACCTGTAAGCTCAATGGCGTCAGTGCCGAGCACTGGCTCGCTGACGTTCTCGCCAAGCTCGTCAATGGTTGGCCTGCGGCGCGACTGGACGAACTGCTTCCCTGGGCATCGACCTATACGATGCATACACACGATCCGAGGCTGGCGGCATGAGCCTGAACACGACCGCGGTCCGGATCAAGGTGACCCTCAAGGATGTGAAGCCGGAGGTGATGCGTCGCCTTGTCGTACCCGTCACCCTGCGCCTTGATCGGTTGCATCTGACGCTTCAGGAGGCATTCGGCTGGACGAACAGTCACCTCTTCGAGTTCTTCGCTGGTGAGGTCCGTTGGGGGATTCCTGATCCCCACAACGATTACGGCCACCAGCCCATGGATGCCCGCAAAGCGCGGCTTTGCGATATCGTTCGCGAGACCGGCGCCAAGACGATCCACTATCTCTATGACTTCGGCGACAGCTGGGACCATGTGATCAAGCTCGAAAAATGGTTCGAGAACACCACGACGGAGGGGCTTCCCTTCCTGCTCGAGGCCGCCGGCCGTTGTCCTCCGGAAGACGTCGGCGGTGCGCCAGGCTATGCCGAATACCTCGCCGCCATCAGCGACTCCGGCCATCCCGAGCACGAACACATGCGCCTCTGGGGCCCGGAGCGGTTCGATCCCAACGTCGTCGACCGGAAGGCGCTCGAAGCCGCCGTCAAGGCGTTGTCCGACACATGGATACCGCGGCGACGCGCCACGCGAACAAAATAGGCGTCAAGCGTCATTCAGAAGGGCTGCAGAGCTACGCTTACGAATGATCTCTCCGCCCCTCGCCTTCTCCGCCGGATAGGGGTCCTTGGGCGGAGGGGGCGGCTCTGCTGGGCCTTCACGAACCATGCCGAAATAACGCCCTGGTCGGACTTTGTTCCTGATCGGCCTCGCCAATTTACAAGTCGTCGCCGCTGATCCTGTTTCGATCTGTAGAGACGTGCGCTGCGATGCCGGGGCATCGCGCGATATGTGTTTCGTCCGAACAGCCGCGGGACTGCTTGCCGCGCTTGAATACGTGCTCGCTCGGGTCAGGATGAACTCTTCACGCCGAGATCTCGGGCCTTCTGTTCAAACTCGTCCTTGATGTCATCGATGGTCGGCAAATGCAGATGGCGGAGTTCGGCATGAGCTTTCTTGGCGGCACGCGAGTTCAGGTCGCGCTTGAAATTGACCGTTACGTCTTCGGCAGAGCCGTAGTTTCGATAGCGCTCGATTTCCGCCCTGGTTGCCTTCTGAACATGCTCCAGGGATTTCCGATCAGCCTCGGACCG
Source organism: Bradyrhizobium sp. LMG 9283 (assembly GCF_045571415.1). Classification (NCBI taxonomy): domain Bacteria; kingdom Pseudomonadati; phylum Pseudomonadota; class Alphaproteobacteria; order Hyphomicrobiales; family Nitrobacteraceae; genus Bradyrhizobium; species Bradyrhizobium sp. LMG 9283. The sequence continues at coordinate 3,935,658 of NZ_CP120691.1, read as the reverse complement.
TCCATCTGCCTTCGCTCGCATCACGGGATTGAACGCCTTGCTGATCACGAAATTCGCAAGTTCTTGCTGCGCTTGAGACATGGTTGCTCTCCTCGAACGGAAACGCTGATCAACATATCGCGACAATCAATGGACGCTTCAGTCCGTTCCCCAATAGAAGAAACCTTTGGCTCAGCTTGTCGTTGGGCGGAAGAAAGCACGCATTCTCAGGAGAACGCCGATGCAGGTCCATGAGATCATGGAACGAAATGTGGCGATCGCCGACCCTAACATGACGGTCCGCGATATCGCGCGCCAGATGCGCGCGGACAATATTGGTTCGCTGCCGGTCGGCGAGCATGACCGTTTGATCGGGATGGTGACGGACCGCGACATTGTGATGCGTGGCGTTGCGGCCGACCGCGCGCCCGGAAACATCACCGTCCGCGAGGTCATGTCCGAGGGCGTGAGTTACTGCTTTGAGGATGACGACGCTCAAGCTGCGGCGCAGGTCATGGCCAAACACCAAGTGCGGCGGCTTCCCGTCCTCAACCGCGATAAGCGGCTGGTCGGTGTGGTGGCGCTTGCCGATCTCGGCCGTTGCGAGGCAGACGCAGCCCAGGATGCCCTGCAAGGCATTTCGGAGGCGACTGACAAGGAACGTCGCCACATGCGGAGCGGCTAACAAGTGTCGCAGCCGCAACGGCACTCAGCATAAACGATTTCGGCCACCCAAATGACCGTAGCTCGGCTCCGCCCAGAGGCACGCATCATGACCAATTCAAGCTCATGGCGCCCGACGTCGAGCCACGTTTGCAAGCGCGAGTGCACGTTCGGCTGACGCAACATCTTTGTCGGAACGGCTTCGCAAGGCACGACAGCCGGCGATCGAAGCAGAGGGCCAGACAACGGAAGAGCTATGAAAATGGACTTGGCGTTACGAAGACTGATTCACGCCCACCTTCGAACATCTGCGATCAGCATGGTCGCGCTGACGGCCCTGACGGTTAGTACCGCGCTTGCCGCGCCGAAATCGGATGGAGCGCCCAATACCTTCGCTGAGATCGCTGAGAGAGTTCAGCCGGCGGTCATTGGTGTCATCTCGAAATCTGCCGAACCCCGGCAAGTTCTCCCAGATCTGCCGTTCAGCGATATGCCAGACGAAGATACTCCCGACGCGCGGGCTCCGAGTCCCAATGGCCAACCCTCCGAAAACGACCCGAACGTACGCGAAACGATTGCGATCGGATCGGGCTTCTTCATCTCTCCGGACGGCTACGCCGTTACCAACAGCCATGTCGTCAAAGATAACGGTACTGCCGAGATCCGCACGACCGACAAGAAAACCTACTCGGCAAAGGTGATCGGGAGGGACCCGCTCAGTGATCTGGCCCTCATCAAGGTCGACGGCCGGGCCGACTTTGGTTACGTGAAGGTGGCCGAACAATCACCACGCGTCGGCGACTGGGTGCTCACCGCGGGCAATCCATTCGGACTTGGAGGAACAGTCACGGCGGGCATCGTCTCGGCGCGCGAACGCGAAATCGAGAATGGTCCGACCGACGGCTTCCTTCAGATTGACGCACCGATCAACAGCGGAGATTCGGGCGGGCCTAGTCTCGACACCAACGGCGATGTCATTGGCGTGAACAGCATGATCCTTTCCCTATCGGGTGGTTGGGCGGGAGTTGCATTTGCCATTCCAGCCGAGACGGTCAGGACCGTGATACCCCAATTGAAGGAGAAGGGTACCGTAACACGCGGGTCGATAGGGGTCGAAGTCCAATCAGTTACCCCCGAGATCTCCGATAGCCTCGGTGCCGACGATCTTCACGGTGCGATCGTGACCAACGTTCAAGCCAATGGTTCCGCGGCGAAGGCCGGCTTGCGAACCGGCGACGTCATCACGAAGGTAGAAGGAGATGCGATCAGGAGCGCCTCCGAATTGACAAAGAAGATCCACGCAATGGCGCCCGGCTCCTCAGCTCAACTCGCGATGGTTCGGGCCGGAAAGCAAAGAATATTGAGCGTGACCTTGGACCAGCTCCCACGCGAGCCTCGGCAGCGTCTACCTACAAATCCGGAGTAGTAGTCAACGTCCTCCCGCGGCCGCAACGTGCAGTTCGTGTCGCCCTGCCCGGCTAAATTGCGGGATTCCTGCGGAGCCGTCGTGGATCCCGTTCGCTTATCCCGCCTGCCCGCCAACTTTTCCAGCCACGCACACTCGAAACACCGTCGTTGTGCATAGCAATGCGTCTTGGCCCAACCGCGACCTCTTCACAACGAGTTGATCTCTGCGAGTGGGAAGCTGACCTCAGGCCGCCGTTGTCAAAACGCGCATAGGGCAATGTCTCGCGGATGAGGCATGTCGCGCCCTTTTGGAAGTGATGAGGACATGGCCGGCCCTGGTTCAGGATTTCATTTCGGCTTGGAAGCAGAGTTTCTTCTGGTCGATGCCGTTTCGTGCCGTCCTCTGTGGCATCCCGAACTTCGATTTGAGGACCTCAATCTCGCTCTGGAAGCGATTGACGTCAGCGATTTCGATCAAGAGGGCTTGGACCTCATCCCGCTTCACCGCAAGAGAATGCCGTTCGTGGTCGAAGGCTATCAGCTTCCCGGCCCGGATTTGAAGCCGACTGCTTTGTTGCCAAAGGGAGTGGAGATTCGGACTCCGATATGCAACTCAGTTGAGGAGTGCGTTGCCACATTCGCCACGCTTCACGGCCGGATGCAACGATCTCTCTCGGAGCACGGATACCGCGCCGCAACGCTCTCCTTTCATCCGATCGAGGACCATTTCGAAGGTCCGCAGAACAAGCGCCGTTACGACCATTGGCAGTGGGCCATGGAGGCGATGACCACGTATGGCCCTGACATCAATGTCAGCGTGCCGCCCGAGATAACGGCCCAACTGGACCTGCACGAACTCCATCGCAAAGTAAATTACTACGCCCCTGCTCTCACTGCCCTCACAGTTGCCTCGCCTTTATATCGTGGGAATCTTTGGCGCATTCGCGGCTCCATTGGAAAATCCGTGCGCACGTACCATCGGAGCACCATTGCACCGGCGATTTCTATTCACCCGAAGGAACACCGGCGTCTCGAATTCAAGACGCTCGAAATGACTCCGTATCTTGTCGACTATCAAGCCTATTTTCTGATGTGGCTCACACTGATCCTCGACGAGCGACTGTTAGGACGGGCGACGGAGCAAACGCGGATCTTCGACATGGGACAGGTTGCTCGATTTGGCCTCCATGCGGAGAGTGCTCGCGAGCGAGCCCATGAAGTCCTATCAAAAGCGCCGAGCGCGCTGAGCCATTGGGGTTTCGATTGCCAGCCGCTCGATCATTTTCGTGCCAGGCTGGAGACCGGCAGAGTCCCCGCCGATGACATCATCGATCTCTTCGAGCGCGAGCAATCCATACCGAACGTGTTGCGTGATCTCCTCGATCTACGATAACTCGATCACTTTTCGGAGGCGATCAGACACCCAGGCGCAATCCGGTGCCGATGAGCAGTTCGCAAACGTCCGCCGCCTATGACTGCCGCAAGAGTGCCCAAACCCGTTCCGCCAGCTGGATGTAACTCGAAGCGAGTGCTTCTCGAGGTGGCCGCCGCTCGCCATCGCGAACAGACGAGATCCGACGCGACGAGCCTGGCCACTGTTGTGGGTGCTCCATAGGACGCTTGTTCCGGCCAAGACACGCTCGGCAACCAGGGCTTCCACGGATGCGGTCGATGCCCGCGTCAAGCGCCGAGGTGGGCTCGTCCAACAGAAGCACCCGCAAATGCAGCAACGGAATGGCCAGATCCCGGTCGGTAAAGTGCTCCTGCACCGTGTCAGCCCACCAGCCGCTTCGGCAGCTACATAGGTCACCTGCCTACGCCAAACAGGGGCTGACATCGGTCCCGCGATATCCCGTGCAACTCAACGGAACCTTCATTTGGATCAAGATCGGCAATGGCGCGGAGCAGCAAGCTCTTGCCCACCCCGATCAGCCTTGCAGTGCAATACATTCTCCATCCGCGAGTTCGAAAGAAACCGAGAGATGCAAGCGCTTCGCACTGTCGATGAGCATATGACCTTTGACCCCTTGGCACATCTTGCAGTGATCTACGTTATCTGAGTGGGGATGTTCAGTCTCCCCGTCAGACGGTTCCGTCCAAGCACTGACCAATGCTCGGTTGCCGAGGTGGTTGCGCATGGATCGACCCACATTCCCTCATCTGCTTCAGCATAGATCGCGTCAAACACGGCCATCGGCGGTTCGTGAGATTGCGCGCGAGCACGGGATCGGCGCGGTCGCCTGCCTCTTCCCTCATCTGGGCGCGCCGATGTACACCCACGAAAAAGTCACGCTTTCCGTGGTGGCTGAGAGCATCGCGCGGCTAAAAGGCTGTCGATTTGTAGGTGAGTACGGCCCGAAGACGCATGTGGCCGCTGGTCTTTTCTTCGTTCCCAGCGACACGCTCGTGGTCGAGGAGGCGCGGGATCTCGGAATTCAGTCTCCGCATCAGCTCTACGGCGCCGTGGTGCCATATTCCTTCGTCAAGACGAAGGCCATCACGCATCCCCTTGTCGCCAAGCATGCGGCCCGGCCGCGCGGCTGGTCATTTGCCTTCGGAGACGGTGTCCGTGATGCGGTTCTGCCGGGCTACACCGCATTTGGCGCTGACGATGCCAGATTGGCAGCTAAGCGGCTATTGGCACTGGGGCCGGTTCGCGTGAAGGAGCCGTTGGGCGACGGCGGTCATGGACAGACGGTCATCACGAACATTGATGAACTGGAAGCTTACTTGGAGAAATTCCCGACGGATAAACTGGCATCTCACGGCCTGTCGCTCGAGGTCAATTTGCGTCAAGTCGTCACCCGAAGCGTCGGTTGCACGATGATCGGCGACCGCTCGATCGCCTATCACGGCACGCAACGGTCGGTTACCAACAATCATGGACTTCGGGTCTATGGCGGCTCGCATCTGATTTGCGCTCGGGGCGGCTGGTCGGTCCTCGACAATCTTCCCATGGAGACAGAGGCGAGGCTCGCCGTAGATCAAGCTCGAATATACGATCGGAACGCCACCAGATATCGGGGCTTCTTGGCCTCACGCCGAAACTATGATGTTGGACAAGGCATCGATGGGACCGGACAATGGCGATCCGGAGTATTTGAGGCGTCCTGGCGCTCCGGCGGCGCGAGTACTGCCGAACTCGCCGCTCTGACCGCGTTCGCAGACGATTCCAGCTTACACGTGGTCGAGACGGCATCGGTGAAGCACTATGGGAAGCTACGCAGAACCCCGGCTGGCGCAACCATCCATTTCGATGATGAAGATCCTGAAGAGGGTCCGTTGATCAGATACACGACGGCCGCGTGTACCGCAGAGCCAACCTAGTTTTCTGAGTCGGGGCGCACAAGTCGCACAGGAGTGACCAGACGGCCCAGGCCAACAAAACCAAGCAATATCAAATATTTAATGAGGATCATTGGTGCGCTCGGAGGGACTCGAACCCCCACGGTGTTACCCACTGCCACCTCAAGGCAGCGCGTCTACCAGTTCCGCCACGAGCGCTAAGGGATGCCGGCTTGAGGTTTTGAGGCCGGCCGGATCAGCGGCGCCGATCTAACAAATCCATCATGGGGATACAAGCCTGCAAAAGCCCTGAATTCCACAAGCGGGGCAGGAAAAACGCCGCCCTCCCCAGGAGATCGGCCTTACCGGGTGACCGGGCCGCTCCCGCGTGCCCTACCGGGTCCCCGGCGAGCGCGGCAGCATCTGCTTGACCTCGACCGCGATCCGGTTGCGGTCGACCAGCACGACGCCGGAGGCAACCGGCAGATTATTCGCCAACACCTTGACCTCGTCGGCCTCTGTTGCATCCAGCTCGATGATGGCGCCACGGGAAAGACGTAATACTTGATGGATCGGCATGGTGGTCGTTCCGAGGACGACCATGAGATCCACGGTGACTTTATCGAGAGTGGGCACTGTCAGGACCGCCGCAACATGAGACTGGCATTTGCTCCCGAGATGATCACCACGTTATGGTTAGCCAATGGTTAATTCGCCTGAAAACCCCCGCCAAAACCAGCGTCAAGAGCTCGATCTGACGTCGTTTTCCGCCTCAGGCGGCGAGCCCGTCCAATGGCTGATCTCGGACGCTCCGGTGCCCTATCCGGACGCGGTGGCCGCCATGGAGGCCCGGGTCGCCGCGATTGCGGCAGGCGAGGCCCCGGAATTGGTCTGGCTGCTCGAACACCCCCCGCTCTACACCTCGGGCACCTCGGGCAAGGAGGCCGACCTGCTCGATGCCCGTTTCCCGACCTTCGCAACCGGGCGCGGCGGGCAGCTCACCTATCACGGACCGGGCCAGCGGGTGGTCTATGTCATGCTCGACCTCAAGCGCCGCCGGCCGGACGTGCGAGCCTATGTCGCGAGCCTGGAAGAGTTGATTCTGCGCACGCTGGCCGCCTTCAACGTCCGCGGCGAGCGGCGCGAGGACCGGGTTGGTGTCTGGGTCAGGCGGCCCGACAAGGGGGCGGATCACGAGGACAAGATCGCGGCGATCGGCGTCCGCCTGAAGCGCTGGGTCTCTTTTCACGGCATCGCCATCAATGTCGAGCCGGAGCTATCGCATTTCGCCGGCATCGTGCCCTGCGGTGTCGTCGATCCCCGCTACGGCGTCACCTCGCTGGTCGATCTCGGCCAGCTCGTGACCATGGCCGACGTCGACATCGCGTTGAGGCAGGCGTTCGAAGAGCTGTTCGGACCGACCACGGCTCTGGTGCCCGAGGCAGCCGTCTAGCGGACACGCACCAGGCCGTTCTCCGCAGATGTGGAATCGGCTAAGCTCAATTCCGGCGCCGCCCACGCCTCCCCCCTCCGCCGGGAAAGCAGACTTCATGCCGGGCGAATTGATCATCGGACCGACTGTTCGAGCGCTGGGCATAAGGAGGGATTGCCATCATGCTCGCAATGGGAGGTTCTCACGATGAGACTGTCTGCGCCGATCTATCATCTCAAGCGCAAGGCGAAGCGCCTGTCCCGCGAGGAAGGCATTCCACTCCACGACGCACTTGACCGCATCGCCACAACGGAAGGGTTTTCCGCCTGGAGCCTGCTCGCGGCGAAAGCCGCGGCGGAGACGCCGGCCGGCAAGCTGTTTCCTCAATTCCGGCCGGGTGACCTGGTGCTGGTCGGGGCGCGTCCCGGTCATGGCAAGACCCTGATGAGTCTCGAACTTGCGGTGGAGGCCATGAGATCAGGCAGCCACGCCGCGTTCTTCTCGCTCGAATACACTGAGAGAGACGTTCTGAACCGCTTGCGGGCGATCGGCATCGATCCCGCGCAATTCGGCAAATTGTTCGAGGTCGATTGCTCCGACGCGATCAGCGCCGACTACATCGTCAAGCAGATGGCCTCGGCCCCGCGCGGCACATTCGTCGTGATCGACTATCTGCAACTGCTCGACCAGCGGCGGGAAAACCCCGACCTTTCCGTTCAAGTACGCGCGCTGGAATCATTCGCACGCGACAAGGGGCTGATCGTCATCTTCATCTCGCAGATCGATCGATCCTATGATCCCTCGACCAAACCCTGTCCTGATCTCAGCGATGTCAGACTGCCGAACCCGCTGGACCTGAAGCTGTTCGACAAGACGTGCTTCCTTAGCAATTCCGAGGTTCAGTTCCGCGCAGCGAGCTGACGATCCCTCGCAACCGGCCGCGGGCGAGATCGCTCACCCGCGGCTTTCGGCATCACGCCGCCTGCAGCGCAACCTCGAGCTTGCCGGCGATGTAGCGCCGCTCCTGGCTGAGGCCGCCAAAACCGTAGGCGTCGCCCTTGACCTCGTCGACATGCAGGTAAGTCTCGGGATGCAGCGGTCCCAGAATCTCGGCCATGCGCTCGAACATGGCGGCGAGATAGGCCGCCTTCTCGTCCTTGGTGTTGGTGCCTTCGGTGACGTGGATGTCGATCCAGTAACTTGCGAGCTTCTGCTCGGCGAGCGACTTGCCGCCGGCGAACCAGTCGCCCGCATCCACGGACTTCACGATGATGGCGGTGACCTTGGGATCCTTATGCAGGATCTTTGCGGTGAGCTCGGACACGGCATTCGCGATGTCGGCCTTCAGTGAGGGCGACTGACGAGACGAGGTGTAGGACACGGTGATCAGCGGCATGGTGGTTCTCCTTGAGAGGCCGCGCCATTTGCGCGGCGTTGGTGAGAAGCTAGACCTGCAGACGTCATTTTGATATCTTATCTATACTGATATCAATGATAACGATTTGGAATGACAGCCACACTCGACATCGCCACCGTCCAGGCGTTCCTGCTGGTCACCGACCTCCAGAGCTTTACCCGTGCCGCCGAAGCGCTCGGTACGACGCAAGCGGCTGTCAGCCTCAAGCTGCAGCGGCTGGAGACGTTGCTGGGAAAACGCCTCGTCGAGCGCTCGCCGCGTGCGGTGCGGCTCACTGCCGACGGCGCGGCCTTCCTCGATCGCGCCCGCGCGCTGATGGAAGCGCATGACCGTGCACTCTCCGGGGATGCTTCAGCCGCGCAGTCGCTCGCGCTCGGCATCTCCGATCACGCCGCAGGTCCGGAGCTGGTGCCGCTGCTCGAACGGCTCCACGCAATGTCGGCGAATCTCACCCTCGCAGTCACCATCGGCTTCTCGCGCGAGATGCAGGATGCCTATGACGCGGGCGAGCTGGATGCGGTGATCGTGCGCCAGGAAGGCAGCCGCCGCGGCGGCGAGAAGCTGGCTGAGGACGAGTTTGGCTGGTTCGCCTCGCGACGCTTCACCCTGCCGAAGAGCGGGCCGCTGCCGCTCGCGACACTCGCCCCGCCTTGCGGCGTCCGCGCCATCGCCGTGCGCGCGCTCAACAAGGCCGGTGTCGCCTGGCGCGAGCGCTTCGTCGGCGGCGGCGTCACCGCGGTGGCAGCTGCCGCGCTTGCCGGACTCGCAATCGCGCCGCTGGCGCGGCGTATCGCGCCTCCGGGGCTGGTCGACATCGGTCCTGCACAGAAGCTGCCGAAACTCGGCAGCTCGAAGGTGATGTTGCATTCGAAGGTCAGCGACCCCGCAAAACTCGCCGCACTGCGCACGGTCGCGGCGACGTTCCGGAGCGTGGCGGCCGCCTAGCCAAACCACTGACCTTCCTTCCCGGCGTATCTGCCAGCGGCGAACCAATAGACAAGTCCCGCCGAACCGCCGGCGAGATCAAACGCGGCGCCGAACGAGCCGACGATCTGGAACAGCAGCGCGAAAAACAGCGACCCAATCGCGGCGCCTGAAGCCGAGTGGAATAACAGGGACCGGATGCGCAGCCGTTCGGCGAGCCAGATCACCGCGCCAACCGGAAGCCCCGTGAGCGTGCAGACGACAAGCAACGTTAGCGGCAGCACGAAGACGAGCATCAAGGCGATGCCCACCAGCTGTCCAGCGCTATTCATGGCTCCAATGAAGATGGCCAGTATGATGGCATGCGGGACCGTGGTCGCGGCCACGCATCCACGAAACCAACCGTTCAGAGCGCGAGGACATTCGGCGCAGGACATAATATCACCTCACAAGATCGCCTCGAACGCACTGCGCAGCGTCTCGTGCCTAAACACGAAACCACGGCTGAGCGCCTTGTTCGGCAGCACGCGCTGACCGCCGAGCAGCAGCTCATCGGCAAAGCCGCCACCGATGCGCCGCAACAGGCCGCCGGGAATGCGAAACACCGCGGGCCGGTGCAGGCGGCGGCCGAGCTCCTCGGTGAACTTTGCGTTGGTGACCGGGATCGGCGCGGTGGCATTGACCGGGCCTGAAAGATCGGGCGTTGCCACCACATAGGCGATCAGCCGGATCAGATCGTCGCGCTCGATCCAGGACATCCACTGCCGACCGGTGCCGAGCGGACCGCCGAGGCCGAATTCGAACGGCGTCAGCATGCGCGTGATGAAGCCGCCTTCCGTGCCCAGCACGAGGCCGATGCGCAAATACACCACGCGCACGCCGAGCTCCTCCGCCGGCCGCGCCGCGCTCTCCCAGGCCGCGCACAGCTCGTGGCTGAAGCAGGCATGAGATTTCGCCGACTCCGTCAGCACCTGGTCGGCCCACAATCCGTACCAGCCGATCGCGGAGCCGCTGACGAGCACCTCGGGCTTGCGGTCAAGCCGCGCGATCAGCTTCACGACCTCGCCGGTCACGTTGATGCGGGAGCTGATGATCTTCGCGCGCTTCGCCTCGGTCCACAGGCCGTTGCCGATCGGCTCACCGGCAAGATTGACGATGGCGCCGATCTGCGTGTCCGAGGCGAGCTGATCGAGGCTGCTGATCAGCGTGACCGGCGGCGGCAGCATCTCGGCCTTCGCAGGATTGCGGATCAGCGCGATGACATGATGCCCTGCTCCGCTGAGGCTCGCCGCCAGACGGCTGCCGATGAAGCCGGTGGCGCCTGATATCAGCACGGTCTTGCGACCGGCGACTTTTTCGACGAGTCCAGGTGCGGGCACACTCTTCATGCGGCCGAGCCGGCGCATCGCGGCAAAATCCCGGATACCGCAAAGCGAAGCGCCGACTGCACAGGCACTCGCGGCGATGCTGAGAAGCCCCTGATACACGACGCTGATGCCGATCGGCCGCATCGCCCAATCGATCAGCACCGGCAGCAGCAGCACCAAGATCGCGCCATAGTTGATCGCCAGCAGCGTGTGATTGATGCGCTCGCTCGGCGGCAGTTTCCGGCTCAGATCCTCCTCGACGAAATCCATCAGCGTGATGACGATCTCGGCGACCAGCACGGCGACGATCAAGAGCGCCGGCACGCCATAGACCTCGAGCCAGCCGAGCACCAGGAACAGCAGCGCATAAAGCATATTGCGGATGCCATGGAGCTTCAGCTCAAAGCGCTGCGACGGACGCCAGGCCAGACGTTCGGTGAATTCATGGTGATAGAAGGTGTCGAACACGCCCATCACGATCTGGATGGCGATGAGGGTCCATAACAGCGGCGTCATGATACGGCCTCCCTGAACAAGGCGGACTGATGGATCAGCGCGCCGTAGCGCGGGTGAGTGACATCGAGGGTGAAGCGGAAGGCGCCCTCTCCGAGATCTCTATGCGTCACGGTGAGGTCGCCCGGCGTCAGCCATCGCGGCAGCGCGAGCCACAGGCGTCCAAGCTGGAGGCCGTAGCCAGCGCTGCGAAAAGTCAGCACCTGATCCTCGACCGCGATGCGAAGCGCCATCGAGACGCCGAAGCCGACATACTCTTCAAGACCGGTCGGGCCCGCGAAGCGCTTTGCCGAATGGATCACTTGCGGAAAGCCGCGCTTGCGCGCGCAGATGCGCGTCCAGGTCTGGCCGCCACTGGCGGCATCCTCAGTGACCGTGACGATCATGGGCACACCGATGTCGCGGCCGGTCGGCAATGGTCCGCCGATCAGGCGCGCGGCTTGTGCGAACTACCAGCCGATGTCGCTGATGGCGACCTCATCGACCACGCCGACATAAACGATGCTGTCGCCGTCGGCGACGCGTTTGGAGAAGCCCGCCAGGTCGCGAGCGGCAGGCGGCCCCAATCCTCATCCGACAGCAGCGCACGGAAACGGCGGTCGTCGAGCAGCTTGGTGTGGGCGGAGGAAGATGCGCTTGAGCCTAATAATCGAGCCGACGTCATCGCCCCCTCCTTAATGCTATTTGACCTTGCCGATCGGCAGCAGGTTGGCGATCTTTTCGCCAAGTCGCATCAAGGCGACGAGACGCGGCCGCGGCACTTGCAGCATCTGCATGAACCAGTGGTCGGCGAGCTCGGTGAAGGCGAGCATCTCCTTCAGGCGCTTGGCTGCGACGGGACTGATGGTCGGATCATCGGTGGCATCGGCCACGCAGGCCCGAAGCGCTGCGATCGCCGGATCGATCTCCCTCTCCTTGCGCCGCGCCGCGATTCGAGCCGCGACCTCCCAGATGTCGGTCTCAGCCTCGTAATGATCGCGGCGATCACCAAGGATCGGTACCCGGCGGATCAGATTCCAGGCGAGCAGCTCCTTCAGCGAGTTCGAGACATTGGAGCGCGCCATGCCGAGCGTATCGGCGATGTCCTCGGCCGTCATCGGAGCCTCGGCCAGATAGAGCAGCCCGTGGATCTGGCTGACCGAGCGGTTGACCCCCCACTCGTCCCCCATGTCGCCCCAATGCAGGATGAAGCGCTGGACGGCGGCGGGTAGTTTCTTCTTTCCGGATGTTTCTGTCATAACAGAAATATCTGACGAACCCGGGTTCGTGTCAAGAAGCCCGCACACCGCCGTGACACTTGCCTAAAAATGTCTCATAGAACGGAACAAATCCGCTGTCTCCGACGTTTGCTCCCGTCGAGGCGGGGTCCGGAATGGTCAAAAAGTCCAGTCAGCAGAGAGACTTGTTCGAGAGCGAACGCAGTTTCCGGCTGCTAGTTGAAGGCGTTGCGGACTACGCCCTCTACATGCTCGATCCGACCGGGACCATCACCAGCTGGAATATCGGCGGCGAGCGCATCAAGGGCTACTCGCCCCGGGAGATCCTGGGCCAACATTTCTCGCGCTTCTACACCGAGACCGACCGCGCCAATGGCAAGCCCGCGCGGGCGCTCGCTATTGCGCGGGAAAAGGGTCGATACGAAGAGGAAGGCTGGCGCGTCCGAAAGGACGGCACTTTCTTCTGGGCCAGCGTGGTGATCGACCCGATCTACGAGGATGGCGCGCTGATCGGATTTGCCAAGATCACCCGCGACATCACCGAGCGTCGCAACTCCCAGCTCAGGTTGGAGGCGATGCAGAAGCAGCTGGCCGAATCCCAGAAATTCGATGCACTCGGGCAGCTCACCGGCGGGGTTGCCCACGACTTCAACAATCTTCTGATGATCATCAGCGGCAGCCTTCATATCCTGAAGAAGAGCGCTCCTGACGACCCCAAGCTCGAGCGCGCCATGTCCGCGATCGAGACCGCGACCAAACGCGGCGCCGCGCTGACCAACCAGCTCCTCACCTTCGCGCGGCGGCAGAGCGTCAACCCGCAGGCGATCGATTTCGCCGAACGCATCGCGGCCATCCGCGAGGTGCTCGACGCTGGCGTAGGCAGTTCCGTGCGTCTCGCCTTTGACATCCCTTCAGGCACATGGCCCATCAAGGCCGACGTCTCCGAGCTCGAGACCGCGCTGCTCAACCTCGTCATCAACGCGCGTGACGCGATGCCGGACGGCGGCACGGTGACGATTGGAGCGCGCAATGTCGTGCTGAACGAGCGGCACCTCGCCGGCGACTTCGTCGCAATCGACGTCACCGATACCGGGCTTGGAATTCCTTCCGACGTTCTCGACAAGATCTTCGAGCCGTTCTTCACGACCAAGCCGATCGGAAAGGGCACCGGCCTTGGCCTTTCGCAGGTGCACGGCTTCGCCCACCAGGCCGGCGGCACCGTGCAGGTCGCAAGCGAGCTCGGAAAGGGCACCACATTCACCATCGTGCTGCCGCGCGGCACGGATGCACCGTCGCGCGAGACATCGGGGACGCCGCTCCGCGGCAGCGGCACGGTGCTGCTGGTCGAGGACAATCCCGACGTCGCATCCGTCAGCACCGGCCTTCTGGAGCAGCTCGGCTACCAAGTGCGCCGGGTCGCCGATGCCGAAGCGGCATTGCTTGAGATCGAGAACAACGGCGTCGACTTCGTGTTCTCGGACATCGTCATGCCCGGCAAGATGGACGGGCTCAGCCTCGCCCATCACCTCCGCCAGATCCGCCCCGGCCTGCCGATCCTGCTTGCCACCGGTTATAGCGAGGTCGCCGCCGGCGTGCGCGGCGATTTCCCGATCCTGCGCAAACCCTACGAGATTCATGAACTGAGCGAGGCAATCGCCAAGTTGCCAAGGTGAGCGTTCACTTCTCCCGTAAGAGCGGGGCGAACGAGCGCACCTCCAGCCCGGAGAGAAGCTCAGCTCTCAGACCGTCGGCAGTACCGAGAACGTCTCCCCTGCCCGGCGTAGATTCAGCTCATCCGCGCTGGCGGTTTCACTGGTGACACTGTCGACGCGCGAGGACGGCGGGCCGTGGCGGCACAGCGCGACCATGTCGGCAACGTGTTTCGGCGTGCCAGCGAACAGCGCCTCCACACTGCCGTCGCGGCGGTTGCGAACCCAGCCCTCGAGACCGCATGCAGCCGCCTGATATTCGACCCAGGCGCGGTAGCCAACGCCCTGCACGCGGCCGCGGATCATGACCTGGAGAATCACCCGGCTCATGTCTTCAACCCGAGAAAGTCGGCGCTGCGCGCCTTGACGTCGCTCTCGCGCGTGACGCGGGCCATCAGCTCCGATGATGCCAGACCCTTGAGGCTTTTCGGCGCCATGCCCTCGCGCAACGCCTTCTGCGTCGCGTAGACCGCCTGCGTCGCGGCGGCGATCGGCGCATGGCCTTGGAGCGCGATGCGTACGCGCCGGCTCGTAAGGTAATCGAGCGCGTTCAGTTCCTCCGGCGCGCCTCCGAGCACGATCGGCAGGCGTGTGGCGGATGAGATGGCTTCGAGCTCGGTTCGCGATTTGATGCCGGTGAAGAACAGCGCATCGACCCCCGCGGCCTCATAAGCCCGGGCGCGGCGAACCGCATCCTCGATCGAGGTGATCGCGGCAGCGCCCGTGCGGCCCATAATGACGAGCGAGGGATCGCTGCGGCTGTCGAGCGCCGCCTTCATCTTTCCGACGCCTTCCTCGAGCGAGATCAGCTGCGTCTTCGTCTCCCCGAACGCTGCCGGCAGCAGCGTGTCCTCGATGGTGAGGCCGGCGGCACCGGCCGTCTCCAGCTCCTGCACCGTGCGGCGCACGTTGAGCGCATTGCCGTAGCCGTGATCGGCATCGACCAGAACGGGGAGCGCTGAGGCGCGCGACATCCGCCGCATCTGCTCGGCAAGCTCGATGAGCGTGATCAGCGTGACATCGGGGTCGCCGAGCACGGCGAGCGAGGCCACTGATCCCCCGAACATCCCGAGCGGAAAGCCGAGATCCTCCGCGATCCGGATCGAGATGGCGTCGTAGACGGAGCCGGGATGGACGCACGTCCCGCCCGACAGGATCGATCGCAGTTTCTCGCGGCGGGAACGAAAGGCCATGGTGTTGTCTCGGTTAGATCACGGAAGCTGCAGCATACTCCGTCACTGCGAGTGAAGGAAATATGGCGCCTCTCGTGCCCCGGACGCAGCGCAGCGCCCTTCAGCGATGCGCTGCAGAGCCGGGGCCCATGCTGCTGAGTGATACGCCAATGATCTGGGTCCCGGCTCTGCGAAGCAACGCTAATGCGTTGCATCGCGTCCGGGACACGAGAGTGGGCTTCGCTACGCAAACTCCAATATCAGCGCGTCCACCGCGAGCGTCGCGCCGGCGCTGGCGTGGATCTTCTTCACGGTACCGTCCTGCTCGGCGCGCAGCACGTTCTGCATCTTCATGGCTTCGACCACCGCCAGCGTCTCGCCGGCCTTGACCTCCTGCCCTTCGCTGACCGCAATCGAGACCACAAGGCCGGGCATCGGGCAGAGCAGCTTCTTGCCGGTGTCGGAGGCCGTCGTCACCGGCATCAGCCGCGCGGAGGCCGCCTCAGCCTCGGTCCAGACATAGACCGGCACTTCGACGCCCTGATGCGCGAGACGGATGCCGTTCGCGATCGGCCGCGCCTGCACGGCGACGAACTGCCCGTCGATGGTGCCCTGCCAGACCGGATCGCCCGGCTTCCACGGCGACTGCAACAGCTGCGCGTTGCCGGCCTTGCCCTCGGCATCGATGAAGCGGATCGCGATCGCCTCGCCATCGCGCGCCACCTCGAGCAGGATCTCCTGACGATCGAGCCAGACCGCGCGACGCCGCTCACGCTGCACGACCCGCCCACCCATTTGGCCCGAGATCTGCCGCTTGCGCTCCCCCAGCACGTGATCGATGGCGGCGCCGACCGCGGCGATCCTTCGCGCGACCTCGCCTTCGGGCACGCGCACCGCAAACCCCTTGGGGAATTCCTCGGCGATGAAGCCGGTCGAGAGCCGTCCCTCGCGCCAGCGCGGATGGTGCATCAGCGCCGACAGGAACGGGATGTTGTGCCTGATGCCGTCGACATAGAACGAGTCCAGCGCGGTCGACTGCGCCTCGATGGCGGCCGCGCGCGACGGCGCATGCGTGACGAGCTTGGCGATCATCGGATCGTAATGGATCGAAATCTCGCCGCCCTCCTGCACGCCGGTATCGTTGCGGATGGTGATGCCGTCCTTGCTGGCTTCCGCTGGCGGGCGATATTTCACGAGACGGCCGATCGAGGGCAGGAAGTTGCGGAACGGATCCTCGGCATAGAGGCGCGATTCCACCGCCCAGCCCGTCAGCGTGACGTCCTTCTGCGCGATGGCGAGCTTCTCGCCGGCGGCGACGCGGATCATCTGCTCGACGAGATCGATCCCGGTGACGAGCTCGGTGACGGGATGCTCGACCTGGAGGCGCGTGTTCATCTCCAGGAAATAGAAGCTCTTGTCCTGCCCGGCGACGAACTCGACGGTACCGGCGGAATCGTAGTGCACGGCCTTTGCCAGCGCGACCGCCTGCTCGCCCATCTTGCGGCGGGTTTCCTCGTCGAGCAGCGGCGACGGCGCTTCCTCGATGACCTTCTGGTTGCGGCGCTGGATCGAGCATTCGCGCTCGCCGAGATAGATCACGTTGCCGTGCTTGTCGCCCAGCACCTGGATTTCGATGTGGCGGGGATCGACGATGAACTTCTCGACGAAGACGCGGTCGTCGCCGAACGAGGCCTTGGCCTCGGCCTTGGCAAGGTTAAAGCCTTCGGCGACCTCGGCCTTCGAATGCGCGATGCGCATGCCCTTGCCGCCGCCGCCGGCCGACGCCTTGATCATCACGGGATAGCCGATCTCGTCGGCGATGCGGACCGCGTGCTTGTCGTCCTCGATGACGCCGAGATAGCCCGGCACAGTCGAGACCTTGGCCTTGGCGGCCGCCTTCTTGGATTCGATCTTGTCGCCCATTGCGGCGATCGCGTCAGGGTTCGGGCCGATGAAGACGATGCCGGCCGCCGCCAGCGCCCGCGGAAACGCCTCGCGCTCGGACAGGAAGCCGTAGCCGGGATGCACCGCTTCCGCGCCGGTCTTGCGGCAGGCATCCACGATCTTCTCGATCACCAGATAGCTCTCCGCGGCGGCGGCCGGGCCGATCAGCACCGCCTCGTCGGCCATCTCGACATGGAGGGCGTCGCGGTCGGCCTCGGAATAGACCGCAACCGTCTGAATTCCCATCTTGCGGGCAGTCTTGATGAGCCGGCAGGCGATTTCGCCGCGATTGGCGATCAGAATGCGTTTGAACATGCTTTTCTTGAGTCTCGACCTTGGGCGGGACCCTTCCCCTGGCCGTTGGGGGCCTGTGGGACGGGCCGTGTGGCTCCCGTGGTACAGCAAAATGGGCCGGAGGCAACGGTCTAAATCCGGGGCTTCTGGCGTACCAGCGCAAGACCGAAATCGGCGCGGCGAGCCCTAGGGGCGCCGTGCAGCTTCCCGAGGCTTACCGGCCTTGGCCGCGTCCCGCGGACCAGACCGTGAATGAAGCCGAGCTTGGCGACCACCGCGGGCGACAGCATGAAGGGATAGAGGTCGCGCAGGCCCATGGCGCGGTTGACGCTGTTCATGGCGAAGGTGAAGGGCAGCCATGCGCTGACCAGCGCCTCGACATCCCTCGCCTCGTAAGGGTTGAAGCGGATGCGCGCCGTCAACTCCCCGTCGCGGTCCACCTTGGGGCGCACCTCCATGCCGAACTCGGCGGCCATTTCCAGGGTATCGACGATGTGGAGGTAGTGCGCCCAGGTCTCGGCGAAATCTTCCCAGGGATGCGTCGTGGCGTAGGCCGAGACGTAGCTCTGCTGCCAGTCGGGCGGCGGGCCTTCGGCATAGTGACGCTGCAGGGCCTGGCCGTAATCGGCCGTATCGTCGCCGAACACGGCGCGGCACTGGTCGAGCTTGCCGCCGTCGCGCACCAGCACGTCCCAGAAATAGTGGCCGACCTCATGGCGGAAATGCCCGAGCAGCGTCCGGTAGGGCTCGCCCATCTCGAGCCGGCGCCGCTCGCGCTCAATGTCGTCGGCCTCGGTCAGCGCGATCGTGATCAGGCCGCTGTCATGGCCGGTCATGACCTTCTCGCCGCTGTGCGGATCGTCGGCGAGGAAGTTGAAGATCAGCCCATGTCCGGGATTGTCCTGCCGGGTCTGGAGCGGCAGCTTCCAGCGGATCAGGGAATAGAATAGACGGTGCTTGGCCACCTCCAGCTCGCGCCAGCCGGCGAGCTGCGCCGGATCAGAGAGGTTCGGCACCGTCCCATTGTGGCGGCAGGCGCGGCAATAGCCGGTGGTACCGCCTACGTCCGTCAGCCAGTTGCAGGCGTCGTACTCGGCATTCCGGCACAGCATCAGGCTTTCGCCATTGTCGGCCAGTGTCCTCCAGGTTTCTCCGTCTGGCTCGATCGCCGACATCGTCTCCTTCTCCGGCAGGAAGGCGACCCGATGCCCGCAGCGTTGGCAGGCGCGGTTCTCGAAATAGAGAACGTTGCCGCAGGCCTGACAGACAAAGAGCTTCAAGACTTCAGCCTTTCGGAAAGGGAGCCTCGTGAACGAGACTTGCCGCGCCTCGCAGATACGCGCGCAGGGGGCGCATCGTTCCAACGTCAGGAACAAATAGCCGGTCGAGGCGTTCGTTCGTACCTGCCGTAATCCGCTCCCTTCCCTGCATATTTCCTTCTAAGCGATGGCTATCACGCTCCGTCTGTGTGAATATCGGTCCGGCACGTGCGCACCCGCATGACAACGGCCGACGCCTTGAACGATCCCTTGCCCCAGACCATCGCCGCCGAAAGGCTGCGCCAGCACCTCGAAGACCTCGCGCGCGAGCGCGACAACGCCTATCGCGCGCTGCAGGAGCGCGAGGCCGAGCTCGCACGCATCCAGCGCATCGGCAAGGTGGGTGGCGTCGAGGTCGACTTCCGCGAAGGGTTCAAGAACCGCCGTTCGCCCGAATATCTGATGATCCATGGCCTGCGCCCCGAGGCCGCGGACGAGACGCACGAGGACTGGGTCAACCGCATCCATCCCGAGGATCGCGACGCGACCGTCAAACATTTCTTCGACGCACTCGCCGGAACGAGCGAAGACTACGTTGCCGAATACCGCATCATCCGTCCCAGCGACGCCGAGACCCGCTGGATCCGGGTCGTCGCGAAGATCGAGCGCGACAAGGATGGCTGCGCCATCCGCCTCGTCGGCGCCCATATCGACATCACCGACCAGGCGCTGGCGCGCGAGACGCTGCGCGAAAGCGAGGAGCGGTTTCGGCTGATCGCCGACAGCGCGCCGGTGCCGATCTGGGTGACCAAGCTCGACCGCAAGCGGTCCTTCGCCAACCAGGCCTATGTCGATTTCGTCGGCCTGCCCTACGACCAGGCCATCGATTTCGACTGGCGCAAGGTGCTGCATCCGGACGACCTGCCGCATGTGCTGCAACAATCTGTCCAAGGTGAAGCCTCGCTGAAGCCGTTCGTGCTGGAAGCGCGTTACAAGAACGCCGGCGGCGAATGGCGCTGGCTGCGCTCGGAATCGCAGCCGCGCTGGGACCCCACCGGCAAGCATATCGGCTTCATCGGCGTCGCCCACGACATCACCGTCGCCAAGCAGGCCGAGATCGAGCTCAGGCAGCTCAACGAGACGCTGGAGCAGCGCATCGCCGAGCGCACCGCGGAGCTCGAAGCCAACCAGGCGCGGCTGCGCGCGATCCTGGAGACCAGCAATCAGTATCAGGGCCTGGTCAATCTCAAGGGCGAACTGCTTTACGCCAACAAGACCGCACTCGACGGCATCAAGGCGAATTCCGCGGACGTGATTGGAAAGCCATTTTGGGACACGCCCTGGTTCAGCGCGACCGAGGGCATGAGCGAGCAGGTGCGCGAGGCTTTCGACACCGTGCTCAAGGGCGAAGCGGTCCGGCTGGAGATGCGCCTGCGGCTGCCGATCGGCGAGCGCGATTTCGATTTCGGCATGCGCCCCGTGCTCGACCGTCACGGCAACATCACCGGCGCGGTGCCCGAGGCCGTCGACATTACCGAGCGTCGCCGCGGCGAGGAAGCGTTGCGTCAGTCGCAGAAGATGGAGGCGATCGGCCAGCTCACCGGCGGTGTCGCGCACGACTTCAATAATCTCCTCACCATCATCCGGTCGGCGACTGACTTCCTGCGTCGCCGCGAGTTGCCCGAGGAGCGCCGCCGCCGTTATGTCGATGCCATCTCCGAGACGGTCGAGCGCGCCTCCAAGCTGACCGCGCAGCTCCTGGCCTTCGCGCGGCGGCAGCCGCTGAAGCCGCAGATCTTCAACGTTGGCAATCAAGTCGAAGGCGTGGCGCAGCTGGTCCGGCCTTTGGTCGGCGGCCGCATCGAGATCGCCGTGGAGGTTCAGGATGCCGATTGCTTCACCGTGGCCGACATCGCCCAGTTCGAGACCGCGCTGATCAATCTTGCCATTAACGCCCGCGACGCCATGGACGGCGAAGGCCGCCTCGGCATCGCCGTGCGCAAGGTCCGGGGAATTCCGAGCCTGCGCGCACATTCGGCGCGCGGCGGCGATTACGTCGCCATCTCCGTCACCGACACCGGCAGCGGCATCGCGCCGGAACACCTCGACCTGATCTTCGAACCGTTCTTCACCACCAAGGAGGTCGGCAAGGGCACCGGCCTCGGTCTCAGCCAGGCCTTCGGCTTCGCAAAGCAGTCCGAGGGCGACATCGCCGTGACGAGCAAGCGAGGTCAAGGCGCGACCTTCACCATCTACCTGCCGCGGGCACAAAGCCCCGCCACCGACAAAGAAGCGGCGGCGCTGACCAGCGAGGCTGCGACCACCGGGCGCGGCTACCGCGTGCTCGTGGTCGAGGACAATGACGATGTCGGCCAGTTCTCGACAGAGCTTCTGGAAGACCTCGGCTATGTCGTCCGCCGCGTCGCCAACGCCAATGCGGCGCTCGCGATCCTCAGCGAGAACGAATTCGCCGTCGACCTCGTGTTCTCCGACGTCATCATGCCCGGCATGAACGGCGTCGAGCTCGCCGGAATCATCCGCGAGCGCTATCCGGGCCTGCCCGTGGTGCTCACCAGCGGCTACAGCAATGTGCTCGCCGAAAGCGCCCATCGCGGCTTCGAGCTGATCCAGAAGCCGTATTCGGTCGAGTCGCTCTCGCGCATCCTGCGCAAGGCGATCACGGAGAAGCTGCCGGTGGCAAGGTAATGTGAACCAAGCAAACCGCTGTCGTCGCGGACAAGCGCGCGCCGATCCGGGACCCATGACCACAGCGAGAGATTATCGGGCCGGCTGGTAACCACCAATCTTCGCCAAACAACATCCTGTGATTATGGGTCCCGGATCGGCGCTTACGCTTGTCCGGGACGACAGCAGAGTGTTGGGCTGCGATCCACGTCACGACCAGATGAAGGCAATACATCCATGAAACCCGCCCTCCTCTCCGCCTGGCAGACCTGGGCACTGCTCTCCGCCTGCTTTGCAGCGCTGACCGCGATCTTCGCCAAGGTCGGCGTCGAGAACATCAATCCGGACCTTGCCACCTTCATCCGCACCATCGTGGTGCTGCTCGCGTTTTCGGTGCTGCTCTTCCTCACCGGGCAGTTCACCGCGCCGTCGGACGTTTCGCCGAAAACCTGGCTATTCCTGGTGCTGTCGGGACTCGCAACCGGCGCGTCCTGGCTCTGCTATTTTCGTGCGCTGAAGCTCGGACCGGCGACGCTGGTGGCGCCGATCGACAAGCTCAGCGTCGTGCTGGTCGCCCTGTTCGCATTCGTCTTTCTCGGTGAGCGGCCGACGGCGCAGGGCTGGGCCGGCATCGCCATGATCGGAGCCGGCGCGGTGCTGCTGGCGGTCAAGTTTTGAGGTACTGATCAGGCGGATAGGTCCCAGGATGCAGCGATGCGCTCTCTTCGAATCCGACTGCTGGCTCTGTGGATCATGCTGGTCGTCTCCGGCATTGCGACCGGCTATCTGCTGTTCGAATCGTTCCAGCAGACCGCCAATGCACGGCTCGCACGATCCGAGGAGCTTGTTGCCCGGGCCTGCCGCGATCTCGCCGACCGCTATCAATTCTTCGTCGCGGGTTGGGGCGGCGGACCGATCGACGATCGACTCAAGAGCGAGCTGACCGGCGTGACCCGGACCGCTCTCGCCGGCGCGGCCGGCGTAGAAGGCGGCATCTGGCAAGCGAACGTCGGCTCGCTGGGCTATGCATTTCCGACCTATGAGGGAACCGGCCCGAAAACCGACCTGCCGTCGGCCGAGCAAAACACCATTGGCGAGGTCAACGCCGAGGCATTGCGTTCCGGACACCCTGCATCGATCCGGCAAGCCGGCCGATCGCAGGTCCTCATCGTGCATGCGTGCCCGTTGCGCGGGCCGCTGCAAGGGGTCACCGGCTGGACCATGACGCGCGTCTTTACCGCCCAGGGACCTGCCTATAATCAATTGCTGGCCGGCCTCGTCGTTCTGGCACTGACGATCTTCGGATCGGCCATCTGGCTCGCTCGGCTGCTCTACACTTGGTCGCGCAAAATCGCGCTGATCGAGCGCGCCCTTGACGACCGGCGGGATGGTGTCGTCGATCTGCCGAAGCTTGCACGTACCGGCACGCCCGAGCTCGATCGGCTGGTGGACGCACTGAACGCGACCGGTGAGCGTCTCTCGCTCGAGCGCCGGCGCGCCGCGAGCGCGGAGCGGCTTGCCGCGCTCGGCCGCCTGTCGGCCGGCCTTGCACATGAGATTCGCAATCCGATCGCCGCAATGCGCCTGAAGGCCGAGAACGCGCTCGCCGTTGCCGACGGCTCACGCAGCAACGCGGCTCTCGGGACCATCCTGCAACAGGTTGACCGGCTCGACATCCTGTTGCGGGATCTGCTGGATATGACCCAGGCGCACGAACCGAAGCTTGCGGAGGTCGATCTCGCATCTTTCATCGACAACGCCGTGGACGCCCATCGCGAGCTCGCGGCCGCCATGGACCTGATCCTGACTGCGGGAACCGAGGGCGCATGCTCGGAGTTGCCAAGGTTCGACCCCTTCCAGATGCAGCGCGCGTTGGACAATCTCATTCTAAACGCCATCCAGAATTGTCCACCCGGTGGCTCCGTGGCGGTCGAAGCCCGTCGCCGCGATGGCCACCTGATCCTGCGGGTTGCCGACACCGGCACCGGCATTTCCGACGAGCTGCGCGAACGCCTCTTCGAGCCATTTGTCACCGGCCGCGCCGACGGGACCGGGCTCGGCCTTGCCATCGTGCGCGAGATCGCGCGAAATCATGACGGCGAAGCACGGCACGTACCGACCCCGCGCGGCGCGACGTTCGAGATCGAGGTGCCATGGCGACCGTCCTGATTGTCGATGACGATGCCGCGCTGCGCGACGGTCTGGCCGAAGCGTTGACCGATCTCGGCCATACCGCTCGCCTGGCGGCGTCCGGCCGCGAGGGCCTCGCCGCGCTCGGCGACGATGTCGATGCCGTGCTGCTCGACCTGCGCATGCCCGGCGGCATGGACGGGATCGAGGTGCTGCGCCGGATCCGGTCGGCCCATAATGCGCCACCGGTCGTGGTGTTGACGGCCTTTGCCAGCGCCGCGAACACGATCGAGGCGATGAGGCTCGGTGCCTTCGACCATCTCAGCAAGCCAATAGGACGAGACGATCTGAGCGCCTTGCTGAACCGCCTCCCCAAACGCTCGCATTCGATCGCAGGGCCCGCGCCAGATGCGGGCGACGGTCTGATCGGATCAAGTGAGGCGATCCGCCAGGTTCAGAAAGCAATCGGGCTTGCGGCCGACAGCGATGCGACCGTCCTGATTCACGGCGAGACGGGCAGCGGCAAGGAGCTGGTGGCGCGCGCACTCCATACCTACGGCAAGCGCAAGGATGGTCCGTTCATCGCGGTCAATTGCGCCGCCATTCCCGAGGACCTGCTCGAGAGCGAACTGTTCGGTCATGTGAAGGGCTCCTTCACGGGCGCGACTGCGGACAGGACCGGCGCGTTCCGCGATGCCGCCAACGGCACCCTGTTCCTCGACGAGATCGGCGACATGCCGCTCGCCATGCAGGCAAAAATCCTGCGCGCCCTCCAGGAGCAAGTCGTTACTCCCGTCGGCGGCAAGCCGGTACGCACCAGCGCGCGCATCATCACCGCCACCCATCGCGATCTGGCCAAGCTCGTCGGGGCGAAGGAATTTCGCGAGGACCTCTACTACCGGCTCAACGTGGTGCCGATTGCGATTCCGCCGCTGCGGGAGCGCGCTGCGGATATCCTTCCTCTGGCCGAGCACTTCCTTGCTCGCGTTGCCGTCCCAAGCGGACGGCACAAGCAGCTCACCGCCGCGGCGGTCGCAAAGTTGCAGCGGCATGGCTGGCCCGGCAACGTCCGCGAGCTTCGCAATGTGATCGAGCGGGCCTACATCCTGAGCCGCTCCGACGTGATCGGGAGCGACGACATCGACACCAGCCGTGCCGACGTGCTCCCGGCAGATTCCCCTCCCGATGCGGACCTTCCGGCCGCAGTCGCGCAGCTCGAGAAGATGATGATTCTGCGCGCGCTGGATGCGTGCGGCGGCAACCGGACGGAAGCCGCGCGGCGGCTCGGCATCAACCGCCAGCTCCTCTACACCAAGATGCAGCGCTACGGGATTGCTGTCGACGCGTCAGAAAACCTGACGGGCCGTGTCAGCAAAGACGACGAATAACGCCGGCGTCATCGCGACAACTCCTTTGAGATCAACGACCTCGCGACTGGCACACCGCTTGCCAAAGCTTGGCAAGCGACATGGTCGCGAAATCGAAAGGAGTTGTTCCATGAAGACAGCACGCATGCGATGGCGGCTCTGTGCACTGCTCGCCAGCACGGCGATCGGCCTCAGTGCGACCGCCTACGCGCAGAGCACAGGCCCCGTCTGGGATTCCTCGCAGCTTCCGGAGTCACGCGGCACCGTCAAGCAATACACGCTGACACCGCGCGGCGACGTCGATGGCGTCATCCTGACCGATGGCACCGAGGTGAAGCTGCCGCCGCACCTGACGGCACAAACGGTGTTCTCGATCCGCCCGGGCGACCAGGTCTCGATTCGCGGCTTGCGGGCTCGTGCGGTGGCCCTGGTCGATGCCGCATCGATCACCAATGTCACCACGGGCCGCAGCGTCGTCGACAGCGGCCCGCCCGACCGACGCGATCGCAGTCAGGAACAGCCGATCAGTGGCAGGATCGCCGCGCCGCTGCACGGCAAGCGCGGCGAAGTCAACGGCGCGCTGCTGGAGGACGGCACCGTGCTGCGCCTTCCCCCGCCAGAGGCAGAGCGTTTGCAGGACTGGCTGCGGCAGGGTCAGCCCGTCTCGGTGCGCGGCGCTGTTCTCGATACGCCACTCGGCAGAGTGGTCGACGTGCAGGCGATCGGAAGCTCGCCGGAGCAGATGATCGAGCTCGCCGGCGCCCGGCCGCCTCGTGGTCCTGCGGATGGACCCGACCGGCGCGGACCGCCTCCGCCCGCCTTTGGTCCTCCGCCTCCTCCACCTCCGCGCAGCTAACGCGTCCATTCACTCAACCGAGAAAGGAAAACACCATGCATTGGATCGATCCCGCCTGCCTGCCCGAGGTCGAGGGTACCTTCGAGCGCTTCATCCCTAATCCCCACGGGGAGGTCGATGGATTCATCATGAAGCCTGACGGGCGGACCGCAATCCTGGTCCACACGCCGCCACACCTGGAGAGCGAGCTGACCCGCTATCTTTCATCCGGCGACGCCGTTCGCGTTCGGGGCTTGCGGCCGCGCAGGGCCGATCTCCTCGCAGCCGTCGCCATCACCTCGTCGGGTGGACGACAGATCATCGACGAGGGCCCGGAGCCCGACCGCAAACGTCCAAAGCTCAAGCATCAGCCGATGGCGGCCGAAGGCAGCGTACGGGTGTCTCTGTTCGGCCCGAAGGGCGAGCTTCGCGGCGCACTGCTTTCCGACGGCGTCGTTCTTCGCATCGGGCCCAAGGAAGCCGAGCGCGCCGCGCCGCTGCTCGCGCCGGGTGCAAAGGTCGCCGCGCGCGGTGACGGAGCAGAGACCCGGCATGGCCGGGTGATCGAGGTGCTGGAGATCGGACCAGGCCTGCATGCGCTGAAGCCCGTCAAGAAGCCGAAACCCAAAGGCAAGCCCAAACCCGACGCCGAGGCCCGTGCGGCCTAGGCAGGGCGTTCACGGCGAGGACGAAACGCGCCGCATTGGACTGGAGGCTATCGTGTCCACACATGCAGATCGCAGACGCGCCAGCCGCGCGCTGGATGCGGCCAACTTCTTCCTCGCCGACGTCCGCGATGGTCTCGGTCCCTATCTTGCAATCTATCTCCTCACGGAGCAGCGGTGGGACGAGGCCCGCATCGGCATGGTGATGTCGGTCGCCACGCTCGCCGGCATCGTCGCGCAGACGCCGGCGGGGGCGCTGATCGATTCAACTGGGGCCAAGCGTCCGGTGATGGCCGTCGCATCCATTCTGGTGACGGTCGCCTCACTGATGCTGCCGCTCTTTCAATGCTTTGTGCCGGTCGCGATCTCGCAAAGTATAGCGCATGCGGCCAGCGTGATTTTCCCGCCGGCGCTCGCCGCCGTGTCGCTCGGCACTGTCGGCCACCACGCCTTCACCGCGCGGATCGGGCGGAACGAGACGTTCAATCATGCGGGCAATGCCGTGGCGGCGGCGATCGCGGGTATCGGGGCCTACCATTTCGGCCCGACCGTCGTCTTCTACCTTCTCGGCGCCATGGCGACCGCGAGCCTCGTCAGCATCCTCGCAATCCCCACTCGCGCCATTGACCACGATCTTGCCCGCGGGCTGCACGATGCGGTTGCGGGCAGCGAGCGCGAACAGCCATCAGGCCTCGGCGTGCTCCTGACCTGCCGTCCCCTGCTTGTCTTCACGATCTGCGTCCTGCTCTTCCACCTTTCCAATGCAGCCATGCTGCCGCTGGTCGGGCAGAAGCTCGCTCTTCAGGACAAGAATATCGGCACCAGCCTGATGTCGGCCTGCATCGTCGCGGCGCAAATTGTGATGGTGCCATTCGCGATGCTGGTCGGCGCCAGGGCCGACAGCTGGGGGCACAAGCGCTTCTTCCTCGCCGCATTGCTGATCCTGCCTGTTCGGGGGGCGCTTTACACACTCTCCGACAATCCGTTCTGGCTGGTCGGCGTGCAGCTTCTCGACGGCATCGGCGCCGGCATCTTCGGCGCGATCTTCCCCGTCATCGTGGCCGATCTCATGCGCAACACCGGCCGCTTCAACGTGGCGCAGGGCGCGGTCATCACCGCCCAGAGCATTGGAGCTGCGCTCTCGACAACGCTCGCCGGCTTCGTCGTGGTCGGTGCGGGCTACAGTGCGGCTTTCATCACGCTCGGCGCGGTTGCGGCGATCGGCGCCGTCATCTGCCTCCTCGCCTTGCCCGAGACGCGGCATGGCACCTTGCGGCCGCAGGGGAAGACAGCGCCTCCAGCATCGGCTATCGCTGCCGAATGATCCCGCTTCACATTGAGGACTGAACGTGCCGTCTGACGCCATCTGGGCCTGGAGCATCATCGTAGCCGCGACCGCAGGCGTCATCATCCGCCCGTTTCGCATGCCCGAGGCGATCTGGGCCGTCATCGGCGCAGCCGCGCTGGTGGTGCTTGGTTTCCTGCCCTGGCATGACGCGCTTGTCGGCATTGAGAAGGGCCTCGACGTTTATCTCTTTCTGATCGGCATGATGCTGATCGCCGAGCTGGCGCGGCTCGAAGGCCTGTTCGATTATCTGGCTGCGTTCGCGGTCGAGCATGCACGCGGCTCGCCGCAGCGGCTGTTCCTGCTGATCTATCTGGTCGGCACGCTGGTCACGGTGCTGCTCTCGAATGATGCTACCGCCATCGTGCTGACTCCGGCCGTCTATGCCGCCACGCGCGCGGCCGGCGCCAAGCCGCTCCCCTATCTCTTCGTCTGTGCCTTCATTGCCAATGCCGCAAGCTTCGTGCTGCCGATCTCCAATCCGGCCAACCTCGTCGTGTTCGGCAAGAACATGCCGCATCTGGGGGTCTGGTTGCGCCAGTTCGCTCTGCCGTCGCTTGCCTCGATTGTTCTCACCTATGTCGCCCTACGCCTTGCCTTGCATCGCGAGCTGAAGGACGAGACCATCGAAAAGCGGGTGCCTCATCCTAAACTCAGCCGCGGTGGCCTGTTGACGGCCTACGGCATCGGCGCCATCGGCATCGTGCTGATCTGGGCCTCGGCCCTCGACCTGCAATTGGGTCTGC
The DNA here is from genome assembly GCF_045571415.1 of Bradyrhizobium sp. LMG 9283. NCBI lineage: Bacteria > Pseudomonadati > Pseudomonadota > Alphaproteobacteria > Hyphomicrobiales > Nitrobacteraceae > Bradyrhizobium > Bradyrhizobium sp. LMG 9283. The sequence goes on along the minus strand of NZ_CP120691.1, from coordinate 3,907,303 downwards.
CCACCTTCATCTGCGGCGTGGCGACGGCAGCGATCGTGCTGCTGATCAGCCGGCAATCGCCTTTGCCCGTGCTGCACGGCGTCTCCTGGAGCGTGCTGCCGCTGGTTGGAGGGCTCTTCGTCATGGTGGAAGCGCTGGTGAAGACCGGCGTGATCGCGCAGCTGAGCGCACTGCTGCACCAAGCTGTGGCGCAGTCCGTGGCGAAGGCCGCCTGGAGCGTCGGTATCGCCACCGCGCTCGCCGACAACATTGCCAATAACCTTCCAGTCGGCCTCGTCGCCGGCTCGGTCGCCGCCAACGATCATCTCCCCGCATCCGTCGTCAGCGCCATCCTGATCGGGGTCGATCTCGGCCCTAATCTGTCGGTGACCGGCTCGCTCGCCACCATCCTCTGGCTGGTCGCGCTCCGGCGGGAGAAGATCGAGGTCGGCGCCTGGCCGTTCCTCAAGCTCGGTCTGCTGGTGACGCCGCCTGCTCTGATCGCGGCCTTGGCGGCCGCGATCAAGTAGCATTCTCTCCTAGTCGTTCTCGTAGCCGTAGACTTCCGGCAAGATGAAGATCGCGGCGAGCAATCCGATCAGCGGGAAGATGGCGACGAACAGCGTGGCGTTGGCCTGGCCGATCGCGGCGAACAGCGAGGGGAACAGGAAGATCGCCAGGAACGACGGCAGCTTCACGAACATGTAGGCGAAGCCGCTGGCGGTGCCGCGATATTTCGGCTTGGCGACCATGGTCGGGATCGTCATGCAGTTCGAGGCGTCCCAATAGTGGCCCCACAGCATCGCGGCGGCCGCGAACGGCAGCAGCATTTTGTTGTCGGTGTAGAGCGCGAAGGCCGCGACGAGCAGCGATACCAGCACGATCGAGAAACCGGCGATCGAGATGCCACGATGGCCGATCTTCGGCGTCAGCAAGGGCCCGACCCAGCCCGACAGCCCCGCGAAGGCAAACAGCGCCATCGTCACCAGATTGTTGCCGAGAATTGACGAAACGCCGACCATCGCGAACAGCACCGGCAGGTAGAACGCGAAGGTCGAGAACTCGCTTGCTTGCATGAAGCAGGCGATCCAGCCGTAGACCGTCGCGCGCCAGCGGATCGGATCCTTCTTGAGGTCGGCGAGGAAGGCGCGGGTCGAGACCTTCGGCACCTGGACGTCCTGGTCCGGCAGCATGTCGAGATTATCGTTGAACATCTCGCGCGCGACCTGCTTGGCCTCGCGGTAGCGTCCCTTCTGCACCAGCCACACCGCCGTCTCCGGCACGTCATGGCGCATGATAAGGATGATCAGCGCGGGCACCGCGCCGAGGCCGAGCGTGACGCGCCACAGCATCTCATGATTCATGTCGATCAGGAGGAAGATCACGATGACGCCGATGGTCAGGACCTCGCCGACGGCGAACATGAACTGCCAGCGGTTGCCCATGACCTCGCGCTCGCCCTTGGCCATGGATTCCATGATGTAGGTGTAGCCGGTCGAGATGTCCGAGCCCAAGGGAATGCCGAGCAGGAAGCGGATCACGACGAGCCAGGCAACGTTCGGCACGAAGGCCTGCGCCAGCGCCAGCACGATGAACAGCACCATCGTCACCAGGAACATCACGCGGCGGCCGATCTTGTCGGATAGCCAGCCGCCGAGCAGTGCGCCGATCAGGGCGCCGCCTTGCGTGCCGGCCGCGGCAAGGCCGAGCATCAGCGGATCGGGATTGTACTGCTCCTTGATGAAGATCAGCACGAAGGCGATTGAATAGAGGTCCCAGGCTTCGACCAGGATCGAGGCCATCATCAGCCAGCCGACCTTGTTGCCCTTGGGGCTGTAGTTCGTGATGAGGTAGCGGACCGCGGCTTCGCTCGCGGTCGGTTTTGCCATCGCCATCGTTGACATTCTTCTTCCTTTCTTCAGAACTCTCTACGCGCCGAGCAGCGGCTCGATGCTGCAATCGAGCAGGCGCGGATCGATCCCCGCCTCCATGCCCGTGAACATCTCGCCCATGTAGTCGATCAGCGCATCGCTGGCCTTCACGGCGTCCGCGACGCGGCGGTTGGCGACGGCTGCGAGAATGGCGAGATGATGATCGATCGTGCCTGATAGATCCGCCTGCCCCGGCATAAAGCGGTGGTGGATGTAGCCGATGCGGCGATACAACGTGTGCAGCGGCCGCAGCGTATGCACCAGGAACGGCTCGCCCGCGGCCTCCAGCACCAGCGCGTCGATGCGACGGTCAATATGATTGAATTCGTCGAGGGTCAGGCTGGCGCGACGCTCGCGCAAGAGGCGCTCGATGTGCAGCGCCTGGTTGCGATGCGAGAGGCTGGCGCGATCGGCCGCAAGGCGGATCACGAAGCGCTCCATGTCACGGCGCAGGCCGAGCAGCATGCGCTCGCGCGCCAGATCGATCGGGGCGATGTGCAGGCCATGACGTGGGCGGATGATGATGAGCGTGTCGGCCGAGAGACGATTGACGGCGTGATGCACCGGCGTGCGGCCGAAGCCCGTGATCTGCTGCAATTCCAGCATCGTCATGAACTGGCCGGGCTTGAGCTCGCAATTCACCAGGAGCTCTTCGATTCTTTGATAGGCCAATTCAAAGAAGTTGAGACGGTTGCTCCGGGAGGGCCTGCCTCCGCCGTCATCCTCGCTTCTCACAACCTCGAGCGCGCGCTTGCGCCGTGCCATGTCGTCCTCCCGTGAGCCCGCATTCTGCTTGCAGGTGCGCCTTGGCAGGTGGCGCCTGTTTGGTGATGTCTCTAAAACATGTTGTGATATATTACAAGCAGGCGTAAGACTGCGGCCGGGCGCGCCGCGATTGGCGGCGCGGAAATGACAACAAACGGGCGCGCTATGCTCCCGAGGGGAGGACTGTTGCCGTGAAGATCACGTCGATCGAGACCCTGCGCACCGAGGAATTCTCCAACGTCATCTGGGTCCGCATCCACACCGACACGGGTGTGATCGGGCTCGGCGAAACATTCTACGGCGCCGGCGCGGTCGAGGCGCAGATCCACGACACCTTTGCCGGCCGCCTGCTCGGCCGCAATCCGCTGCACATCGAGGCGATCCACCGCGACATGCTGAACCTGCCGATGGCGCAGTCCTCCACCGGCGTCGAATATCGCGCGGCCTCCGCCATCGACATCGCGCTGTGGGATTTGTTCGGCAAGGTCTGCAATCAGCCGGTCCACCAGATGCTCGGCGGCCTCTGCCGCGACAAGCAGCGCATCTACAACACCTGCGCCGGCACACAATATGTCCGCTCAACCAATATCAGCCCGGTTGCGAACTGGAATCTCGGTGCCTCCAAGGGCCCCTACGAAGACCTCGACGGCTTCATGAACCGCGCCGATGCACTGGCCGAAAGCCTTTTGGAAAGCGGCATCTCCGCGATGAAGATCTGGCCGTTCGATCCGGCTGCGCAGGAGAACAAGGGCCTCTACATCACCGCCGCCCAGATGAAGCAGGCGATCGAGCCGTTCGAGAAGATCCGCAAGGCCGTCGGCGACAAGATGGAGATCATGGTCGAGCTCCATTCGCTGTGGAATCTGCCGACCGCCAAGCAGATCGCACGCGCACTCGAACCTTACAAGCCCACCTGGTACGAAGACCCGATCCGGATGAACTCGCCGCAGGCGCTGGCCGAATATGCCCGCTCGACCGACGTCTGGGTCTGCGCCAGCGAGACCTTGGGCTCGCGCTTCCCCTACAAGGACATGCTCGACCGCGACGCCATGCATGTGGTGATGGCGGATCTGTGCTGGACCGGCGGTCTCACCGAGGGCCGCAAGATCGCGACGATGGCCGAGACCTATCACCGTCCCTTCGCGCCGCATGATTGCATCGGCCCGATCGGCTTCATCGCCGCCATCCACATGTCGTTCAGCCAGCCCAACACGCTGATTCAGGAATCGGTGCGCGCTTTCTACAAGGGCTGGTATAATGAGCTCGTGACCACCATGCCTACGATCAAGGACGGTTACGTCTATCCGATGGAAGGACCCGGCCTCGGCGTCGACCTTCTGCCCGCCGTATTCGAGCGCTCCGATCTCACCGTGCGCCGTTCCAACGTCTAAGGATTCCTCGAGATGAGCACCTCCCTCTTCGATCTCTCCGGCCGCACTGCGCTCGTGACCGGCTCCTCCCGCGGCCTCGGCCGAGCCATCGCCGAGGGCATGGCCAAGGCCGGCGCCAGGATCATCGTCAACGGAGTCGATGCCAAGCGCGTCGAGCAGGCCGTCGCCGAGTTCCGTGCCGCCGGGCATCAGGCCGAGGGCGCCGCGTTCAACGTCACCGACGAGCCCGCGATCGTCGCTGTGTTCAACGACTTCGACAAGAAGGGCATCGCGGTCGACATCGTCGTCAACAATGCCGGCATCCAGCACCGCAAGCCGCTGGTGGAATTCACCACCGACGAATGGCGCAAGGTGATCGAGACCAACCTCACCAGCGCGTTCGTGATCGGCCGCGAGGCGGCCAAGCGCATGATCCCCCGCAAGCACGGCAAGATCATCAATATCGGCTCGCTCGGCAGCGAGCTCGCGCGTCCCACCATCGCGCCTTACACCGCCGCCAAGGGCGGCATCAAGAACCTGACCCGCTCGATGGCGGTGGAATGGGCGCAGCACGGCATCCAGGCCAACGCGATCGGCCCCGGCTACATGCTGACCGACATGAACGAGGCGCTAGTCAACAACACCGACTTCAACAACTGGCTGATGGGCCGCATCCCCTCCAAGCGCTGGGGCAAACCGGATGAACTCGTCGGTGCCGCGATCTTCCTCGCCTCGGATGCGTCCACCTACGTCAACGGCCAGATCATCTACGTCGATGGCGGCATGATCGCCGCGATGTGATCCGCGAAAGGGAACGAGCTATGCGCGCCGTCGTCATTCACGCCCCGAAGGACCTGCGGATTGATGCTTACCCCGATCCCGCGCCCGGCCCGGGTGAGGTCCGCGTCAAGATCGCCAATGGTGGCATCTGCGGCTCGGACCTGCACTATTACCATCACGGCGGCTTCGGCGTGGTGCGCATCCGGCAGCCGATGGCGCTGGGGCATGAGATCGCCGGCGTAGTCGCTGATGTCGGTGACGGCGTCACCAGCGTCAAGCCGGGCACGCGCGTTGCGGTCAATCCGAGCAAGCCGTGCGGGGCGTGCCTGCATTGCCAGGAAGGCATGCGCAACCAGTGCCTCGACATGCGCTTTCTCGGCAGCGCGATGCGCTTTCCTCATGTGCAGGGGGGCTTTCGCGAATTCATCACGATCGATGCGACGCAGGCCGTTCCCATCGCCGACACGTTGTCATTAGCTGAGGCCGCGGTCGCCGAACCGCTCGCGGTGTGTCTGCATGCCGGCAAGCAGGCCGGTCCCCTGCTGGGCAAGCGCGTGCTGATCACCGGCTGCGGCCCGATCGGCGCGCTGATGATCCTGGTCTCGCGCTTCGGCGGCGCCGCCGAGATCGTGGTGACGGATGTGGCCGACGCGCCCCTCGCGGTCGCGAAAAAGCTCGGCGCCACGCATGCTATCAATGTCGCGACCAATGCCACCGCGCTCGACCCCTGGCGCGCCGGCAAAGGCGTGTTCGACACGCTGTTCGAAGCTTCGGGCAACCAGGCTGCACTGCGCACCGCACTCGACGTGCTCAGGCCCGGCGCGACGCTGGTGCAGCTCGGCCTCGGCGGCGAGATGACGCTGCCGATCAACTCGATCGTCGCAAAAGAACTGCAGCTCCGCGGCACCTTCCGCTTCGACCCCGAGTTCGAGCTCGCGGTGCGGCTGATGGGCGAAGGCCTGATCGACGTCAAGCCGCTGATCACGGCGACCATGCCGTTCGAGAACGCGGTCGCAGCGTTCGAGCTCGCCAGCGACCGCTCGCAATCGATGAAGGTGCAGCTTACTTTCTAGCCCTATCGGTGGCTTGCTGGGTCTCAATCAGCCGGTCCGTGACCAATCGCACCGCCCCGCGATTCCAGGAATAGTCCGCGCCCATGCGCAGGCCGCTGTCGCCGCGCGCCAGCACCGCGCCGGTCCTGGCATCGCGCACCTGGAAGCCGAGCGTGTATTCGGTGCGGCTGACCCGGCGCACCACGCCGATCAGTGACTGGTCTGCACCGAGCTTCTGCGCAATTGAGGCCTCGCAGCCGCCGCAATCCCGCAAAGTGCCCGCCTTCCCCGCCTCTCCGCCGACATCGACGATCCGGTAGCGGCCGGATTGGCCGAGCGCCTCACGCACACCGCCGGTGACCTCGGCCAGGTATGAGGCATCCGAAGCGGCTGACGCGCCCGCCGAGGCGGCGGTCATGTCCTCGAGCTCGAAATCGAACACGGCAAGCGCGACCGGCGCTTGTGTGCCGAGCGCAGCCATGACCTCGCGGGACACGAAGATTTCGGCGCGCTCCCATGATTCATCATTGTCGCCGCGGAAGGAATACAGCTTGTCCAGCACGAGCTTCTTGGCGCTGACGTCGATCACGGCGACCTTGGCCCATTGCACCAGCGTGCTCGTCTTCTGGATGCCGCCGATCACCTTGAAAGTCGCTCCGTCCTGGGCGGACGGCACGAGCCGATAACGCCCACCCTCGCCGATGTCCCTTCGAAGCGCGGCCATGAACGCCGCCAGCCGCCGCTCGTGGGCGGCGGTCTGGTTGGTCGGCTCGGCCGATGTGTCAGTATAGCTGAAATCGTCCATGGCAACGCCGATGGCGGGCTCGGCAGCGACCGGTGAATGAGAGAGGACGAAGAGGAAAAGAGTAGAGAAGATCAGCCGGAAACGGTGCATCAACGGACCTCATGGGATGGAACGGCCTGCAAATCTGGACGGGCAGCCGGAGGTGATGCAGCCGTGACCGTCCCGACGAATGCCGGGAAAATTTCACGACATTGCACCGCGACAAGGCGGGAACGCTTCCCGCCGCTGGCGTTCTGCCTTTTAATGAGGGCGCGACAAACCCGTTCACAGCAGGTGCACGCCGATGTGGAATCGCCCGAGATTCGATCTCAAGGTCCGTCTGACGTTGCGCGTGGCCGCCGTATCGGCCGCCTGTTTCGCCGCGATCTCCGCCTATTTCCTCGTCACGGCCGACAGCGCGGCGCATGCGCGCATCGACGGTATCGCCGCCATCGTGGCGAAGACACTGGAGCTGCAACAGGGCAAGATCCAATGGGTGGCGAGCCCGCGCTCGGACTTCCCGAACCTCGACCCGGTGTCGGCCCATGTGATGACGCCGGGCCTGTGTCTTGGCTTCCGTAGCGCGAGCGGCGACATGCTGCAGCGCTTCTGCAGTGGCGCGCCCGCCCCGGCGAACCCGCCGCCGCAAGCCTTCGCCGCCTTCTATCGCAGCCTGTTTGACCCCGGCCGCGAGGCGGCACGGCCCGTGATCGTGCGCGGAACCAAGCTCGGCGAGACCGTGGTCTCGGTCGATCCGGCCGTGCAGACGGCGGAGGCTTGGCACGAGGCCGGCCGCCTGATGCTCGCGCTTGCGATCGCGCTGCCGCTGCTTTGCGCGCTGATTTATGCCGCGCTGGCCCGCGCCCTGCGCCCCACCCGCATGATCGGCAACGGCCTCGAGCGCATCGCCGCCGGTGACCTCACGACGCGGCTGCCGCCGTTCGATCTCGCCGAGCTCTCCGCCATACGCGACGTCTTCAACCACCTCGCCGAAAGCCTCGACACCGCGCTTGCGGAACGCAACGAGCTGACGCGGAAGCTGATCGCGCTCCAGGACGAGGAGCGCCGCCATCTCGCGCGCGAGCTGCACGACGAGTTCGGCCAGTCGCTCGCTGCGATCCGCGCGCTGGCCGCGTCCGCCCGCCAGACTGCCGCGCAGGACTGTCCCGGCTTGCTGGGCGAATGCGACAGCATTGCCCGGACCGCGACCGGCATGATGGAGACGCTGCGCGGTGCGTTGTTCCGGTTGCGGCCGCCCGATGTTGACGAGCTCGGCCTGGTTGCCAGCCTCGAAGGCCTGGTGTCGGGGTGGAACGGCCGCAGCCGCGGCCAGACCCGCTTCGATATCCGGTTCGACGGTGCCTTCGAGAGCGTGCCCGCTTCCGTCAGCGCCAACCTCTACCGCATCGTGCAGGAGGCGCTCACCAATGCGGCCAAGCACGCCGGCGCAAAGAAGGTCAGCCTGCATCTGACGATGACCGAAGGTGAGATAGCGCTCGCGGTCGAGGACGACGGCCGGCCCAACGAAGCCGCCGTCAAGTCCGGCATGGGCCTGCTCGGCATGCGCGAGCGCGTCGCCGCACTTCGCGGCCGGCTGAGCTTTGAGACCGGCCCTAACGGCTCGGCGCTGCGCGTGTTCATTCCGCTTGCGGCCGCCGATCGGCAGGCGCTGGAGCACGCGGCATGAGCGCGACTGACGCGACCATCCTGCTGGTCGACGACCATTCCGTCGTCCGCGAGGGCTATCGCTCCGTGCTGCAGAAGCAGCCGGGATTGCGCGTCGTCGCCGAGGCCGCCGACGGTGCGGAGGCCTATCGCCTGTACAAATCCGAGGCGCCCGACCTCGTCATCATGGACCTGAGCATGCCCGGCATCGGCGGCATCGAGGCCGTCAGGCGGATCAGGCAGTGGGACAAGGCGGCACGAATCCTCGTCTTCACCATGCACGAGAATGCCGGCTTTGCCGTGCAGGCGATCCGCGCCGGTGCAAGGGGTTACGTCACCAAGACCAGTCCGCCCGAGACGCTGGTGCGCGCGGTGAAGGACGTGCTCGCCGGCAAGATCGCCATCAGCCCCGACATCGACCACGAGCTCGCGCTCAGCCGCATCAGCGGCGAGAGCTCGGCCGCCGACGTGCTGACGCCGCGCGAATTCGAGGTGCTGCGGCTGCTGCTCGCCGAGAACACGACGGAGGAGATCGCCGAGACGCTGCACGTCAGCCCGAAGACGGTGGCGAACCTGCATTCCCTGATCAAGGACAAGCTCGGCGTCGGCTCCGACATCGAGCTGGTCCGGCTGGCGCTGCGCCAGGGATTGTTGACGCAGGTCGATCTCGGCGAAGCGTGATCGGTCAGGCGAGATAACGCGCCAGATACCCTTCCATCGCGTAGAGTGCGCAGAGCGCGAGGCTCGACCAGACGGCGGCGCTGAAATACAGGAACATCCAGGTCAGCTCGCCCTTCCAATGCGCGACGTCGTGGGTCACCACCCAGCGCGTCGCGACGTCATGCAGGCCTTCGAGAACGCCGAGGAACTTGTTGCCCTCGGCGTGCCCCGCCCGCCAGCGGCTGAGATACATCGGCACGTCGACGGTGACGAGGAAGGCGAGGAAGCAGGCGATGCCGACGATGCCTGACATCAGCGCCCAGCGCACCACGCCCTGGAATTCCGGCATCAGGCGGCACAGCGCGATGCCGGCGAGGAAGAAGGTCACCGCCCACAGCGAATTCTCGATCGCGTTGTAGAGATAATTGGTTGTGACCACCGCGTACCAAGAGAAGCACTCGGCGACGATGATGATCGGTACGATCACCCACGCGACGTTCACCGCCGTCTCGGCGCCGGTCATGGTGCCGAGCTGATGCAGGATGATCGCCCATTGCGCGGCGAAGCAGACTTCGGCCACGGTCGCAACCGAGCGTCCGACGAAGACGCTGGAAAGCCACGTGTCGAACAGGCAGATGCGCTGCACGTCGGCGCGCGGCAGCACCGAACGGAAGGCGCAGCCGAACACGTAGCCGGCGCACAGCAGGAACATCAGCCCGATATCCGAGCCGCCACTGAGGCTGCCCGAAGGCGTCGGGTAGAACTCGCGATAGAGCATGAACCAGACGAGAATATTGGCGCTGCTCACAAGGGTGAGAGATCCCCACCACCACGCGAGGGGATTTGACCGCGCCTGCCAATGCAACATGAGCCGCTCCGCAAAATTTATCGATCTGACATGTCATCGTAATAATCCTGTCACAAGATGACATGCAACCACGACAAGAATCCGTGTGGTCGGATCGCCAAGCGCGTCCTCCAGCGGAATGGCGAGGTGCCAGCTGTGTCCATATCGGACAATTTTTTCGCCCCCTACGAATTTATTGGACAAAGATGATCTGCTGGTCCGATAACCAGGAATGGCCTCGACAGATTCATCCAAATCGCGACATCCGCTCTCCTCCGCCGCAGCAGTGCTGGCGGAGAGCACCGACGACGCCGCTTTCGCCACGACGCTGGCAAAAGGGCTCGTCGTGCTCGAGGCCTTCAAGGCGGGGAGCACGCTGCTCGGCAACATGGAGCTGTCGACCATGACCGGCATCCCCCGGCCGACGGTGGCGCGGCTGACCCACACGCTGGCCGAGCTCGGCTACCTCCGCTACGACGCCGAGCGGGCGAAGTACCGCGTCGGCGCGCGGGCGCTGCGGATGGCGCATCCTCTGCTCGCCGGAATGCAATTCCGCCAAGTGGCGCGGCCTATGATGCAGGAGCTGGCGCACAGCGTCCGCGGCACGGTCTCGATCGGCCTGCTCGACGCCACCTCGATGATCTATGTCGAGACCGCGCGCTCCGGCGATGTCGGCCCGCACGTGCCCGACGTCGGCATGCCCATTCCCGTGGTGATGACTGCGATGGGACGCGCCGCGGCAGCAACCTTGCCGCCGGCCGATGCAGACCGGCTGGAACGGAGTATCGCCGCCGAAGACGCCGGGCTGTGGGCAGCGGTCCGCGACAAATACCGTGCCGGGATCGCGCAATGCAAAAGCCGCGGCTTCTGCACCTGCTGGGGCGAGTACATGGCCTCGATCCATGCCGTCGCCGCGCCGCTGTTTCATGCCAGCGAATCCAAGCAGTCGTTCTCGATCAATTGCGGCATCCCCGCCTTCCGGCTCCAGCCGGGGCAGCTGGAGAGCGAGATCGGCCCGCGCATCGCGGCACTCGCCGCCAGCATCCGCGCCATCGTCGGGCAGGCAGGCCCGGCGACCGAGACACGCAAGCAAAACAAGAAGCCCGCCAGGACATGAACATAAAAGCTGGCGCTCCGCGTCCGGGAGGCCATCATGACCATCACACGCCGAACCCTGCTGGGCATAATCGCGGGCGGCCTGGCGGCGAGCTCAGGTTTGGCGGCACATGCCGAGGACGCCTGGCCGTCGCGTATGGTGCGGCTGATCTCGCCTTACGGGCCCGGCGGCTCCAATGATATCTCGCTGCGCTTGCTCGCCGAAGAGTTCGGCCGCAGCCTGCGTCAGCAGTTCATCGTCGAGAACAAGCCCGGTGCCGGCACGCGCATCGCTAACGATATGGTCGCCCATGCGCCGGGCGACTGATCCGCGACGCCGGCCTCAAGGGCGAATAGCGAGTGGGAGGGACCGGACATGAAAAACAGTTTCGTCAAAAGCATCGCTCGCAGCGGATCTTGGTGACGACCACGCCGACCGACTACGCATCAACAAGCAGTTCCGACGGCATGCTCTGGCAGAAGCTTGGTGATATCGTGACCGACGAGGCCAAGGAGTGAGGCGGCGAAAGGCACGCTGATCGGCGCTCAACGCCTCTCGGCGCGGCGGCCGCCGCTGCGGATGTAGTCGTCGCGTTCGTCGACATGGCGCTGGTATTCGGAGATCGCGCGGTTGGCCATGCGGATACGGTTGGTCTGTCCTTCCTCGACCATCATGGTGATACGCTGCGCCAGGAACACGCAGGCCTCGAATTCGTCGCAGATGGTGCCCGTACGCACGAGAAAGTCCCAGGCGATCTCGTATGCCTGCTCCGCGGCGGGATTGCGGTAGTCGCTGAAGATGATGTGCGTCATCATCGGCAAAGCCGGAGGACCACGATCGTTCCTATCGGGCTCCGGGGCCGGTGTTCCGATTCTCCGACTGGGCGATCTGACGACATTGCCGCGCCTTCACATCGGCGAGCGCAGGAACGGTTGGCGACGCGCGTGATTGGTCCGTCCTGAACCTCACGGAGAAACGACATGCGCAGGACGATTCTGACAATCTTCACAGCCGCGATACCTCCAGCCGTCCGGGCATGCGCAATGAGATGACTCCGCCGTCTAGCGGCAACGTCCCTCGGCGCTAGCCGGACTATCGATCAGGCTGGATCGAACGTCGATCACGGCCAAGTGCCGCGCGTGAGCGTGAATGCGGCCCCGGAGAATCCTCTCCGTCGGAGCCGCATCCCCTTTTTCAAGCTGCTGAAGGATGAATCTAGAGCGCGTTCAGGGTGGTCATCCATGTTCGGGGATGATGCGAAGCATCGATCCCCCGAACGATCAGCCCGTCTCATCACTTCATCCGCGCCACATAGGCCGCCAGCTTGTCCAGCGTCTGGTAGCCATATTCGACGGCACCGAAGCCGATCATGCCGTCGCGCTGCTCGGTGCTCGAGGCCAGCTGGCGCATCATCAGCACGGTCTTGCCGTTGCTCTGCTCGGCAAAGGTGACGGTGAAGCGGAACATGCCGGGATCGTCATCCTGGTCGCGGCCATGATCCATCTCCATCAGCGACGGCCGCTCGATACGACGGAAGCGCATCCGGTTCGGATAGACCGTGCCGTCGGGACCGATCATGTTGAAGCGCCAGACGCCGCCGACGCGCACGTCGATCTCGAAGGTCTCGATCTTGAATCCTTTCGGACCGAACCATTGCGGCAGATGCTTCGGGTCCGACCACGCCTCGAACACCAGATCGCGCGGCGCGTCGATCACGCGCGACATCACGATCTCGCGGTCGAGCGACCATTGCGACAGAGCGGGATTGGAAGAACTCGTCATCACTCAAAACCTTTCCGTTTGGTTGTTCGGGACGGCCGCTTGGCGCCCGCCCTCTCTTTCTTGAGCTTCATCACATAGGCCTCGAACCGGTCGAGCCGCACCTCCCAGACCGCGCGCTGCTGCTGGAACCAATACTCCGCGCCGACAAGCGCATCCGGGCTGAGACGACAGGTGCGCACGCGGCCGGATTTCTCCGACAAGACAAGCCCGCTCGTCTCCAGCGCGTGGATGTGCTTCATGAAACTCGGCAGAGCCATGTCGAAGGGATCGGCAAGCTCGCCGACCGACGCCTCGCCTGCGCACAGCCGCATCACGATCGCCCGCCGGGTGGGGTCGGCGAGCGCTGCGAAAATCTGGTCGAGGCGGGATAATTGGTTAGCCATGAAGCTAACTATAGACCGGGCTCGCGTTGTGTCAACAATTGTTAGCTCCTGAGCTAAGTAATTTAGTCCGCGCTGCGGAACCTACAACGCGCAATTGTGAATTGGGACGCGGCGCATTTCCCGTTAAAGACAGGCTTGGGGCGTATGGATCGTTCGTTGAGACACGTGCTGCCTATTGTCACTCAACCGTATCAACTCACTCGCCGGGCTCTCGCCCAGACTGCGCTCGTTCCATTTGCGATCGCGTTGGGCCGGTCGCACCGTGCCTTCGCGGATTCCGACTTGATCGCGCAGATGCGCGATATCGTCGCGAACGAGCTGGCGCCGACCGCAACGTCGGACCATGCTGGCGGGCTCGCCGCCGCCCTCTATGCCGGCCGCCACGTCGAGTTCTTCACCTATGGTTTTGCCGATGATGCCGCCAAACGACCGGTGACGCCGGATACGCTGTTCAATCTCGCCTCATTGCGAAAGCCGTTCGAGGCGACACTCGTGGCGCTCGGCACGCTGCGCGGCGAACTGCGGCTCGACGATCGCCTGCCGAAATACCTTCCCGAGCTGACTGGCGAGTACATCCGCCGCGTCACTGTCGGCGAGCTCGTCACGCACACCTCGGGGCTGCTGCTGCCGACCGACCATCCGCCATGGCCGAACGAGCAGTACAATCGCGAGCAATTCATCGGGATGCTGAACGCATTCGCGCCGGCCCCCGGCGTCGCACCCGGCCGGCAGCGCATCTACACCCATGCCGGTTACGTGCTGCTTCAGCTCGTGCTCGAGCGCCGCTATGGCATGCCGATCGCGCCCCTGTTCGAACAGCGTATCCTCGGGCCGCTCGGCATGACCGCGACCTGCGTCCCCGAGCGCGGCGAGGACAATCGCGCCATCATGGACGCAGCCTGGATGCAGCGCGCGGTCCAGGGCTATTCGGATCAGGGCATGGCGATCGGCCCGATCGGCGACCAGCAGAGCTATTTCGACTTCCCCAGCACCGGGCAGATGTTCTCCTCGGCGCGTGACCTCGCGACCTTCGTAGCGGCCTGCCTCGATAGCCACTCGGTCGATCCGCATCTGCGCGAAGCACTGCGGCTGACGCAGCGTGATGCCTTCCGCGTCGACGACAGGTTCGGGCAAGGCATGGCCTGGGAGACGGTTCGCCTGCCCGGCATCATCGTCGTCGACAAGCCTGGCGGCCTCAACAATGCCTCCGGCTATATCGGTCTCGTGCCGGCGCGGCGGATCGGCATCGTCCTGCTCGCCAATCGCGGCGAATATCCGCATGAGATCGCGCGCTACAAGATCCTGCCCGCGCTGGCGCAGCTGATCGCGCCGCGCGGCGGCTGAACTTCAAAACAGAAAGCCCCGGCCGAGCCGGGGCTTTCCACGCCAGATCCGGAACGGGATGAAGCTCAGTACCTGGCGACGACGGGTCCGCCGAACTTGTAGTTCACGCCGACGCGCACAATGTCCGACTTGATGTCCACTGAGTGGGTGTAGACGTTGCTCGGGAATGCGATGGCCCCCGCGAAGGCCGCAAGGTTCGTGCTGGTCGTGCTGGCGCGGCCGAGATCGACATGGAGATATTCGGCCTTGAGCGACCAGCCGCCACCGAACGCATATTCGGTGCCGACGCCCGCGGTCCAGCCGACGCGCGTATCACGGATCGCCGCCGATTCCGTCGCGGCTGCGAAAGTATCCGTGAAGTTGAAATTGCCCTTCACCTCGGCGATGGCCGCGCCGCCCGTGGCGTAAAGCAGCCAGGTCGGAGCCGCGAGGAAACCGATGCGACCGCGGATGGTGGCGAGCCAGTCCGCCGAGACCTGCGACGAAACCGTGAAGCCGGACGGCGCACAGCAGGGATAGAGCGCAGAGCCGCTCGCGCTTCCCTTGAAGCCGAAATAGTTGATGTCGCCCTCGAGGCCGAGCACGGCGTGGTTGACCTGCCAGTTGTAACCAGCGGTGAAGCCGCCGGTCACGCTGGAGCTGTTGACGCTCTGGGCGCCGACCGTGTTGATGGCCGGCACGCTGCTGGCGGCGAAATAGCCGGTCGGCGAGAACACCGTCGAGGTGGTCGGATCGGCGCTGCCCCACTGCCCGCCGACGTTGCCGCCGACATAGAAGCCCGTCCAGTCATAGCCCGGCGCCATCACCGGCGCCTTGGTGTAACGTGCCGCGAGATCGGCCGCCTGCGCGGAGGCGGCGCCGAGCACAAGCGATGCGACAGCCAGCAAAATCTTCTTCATTCTAGTCTCCTTGCCCCACGCGACAAACTCGCGTTTCGAATGCGCGCGGGCGAAAGCATCCGGCGCAGATTGGGCATAGACCGCGGGCCCTGAAACGTCTTGGACTGCGGCGAAGTTCATAGGGACTGCGCCGCAGTGTGCGCCCCACGTCGTGCAAACGAATGACGAGTGTGGCCCACGAGCCACGCATCATGCTGCACCGGCGGCGCGCAACGCAGGCCTGCGTCGCATCACGACAAGGCCGCGCCAATGCGATTCGAATTTGAGTATGTCAGACCGAGCGCGTCAGCCCGCCGTCAACGCGGATGTTCTGGCCGGTGATGTAGGCCGCGCCGTCGGACGCCAGGAACGAGATCGTCGCCGCGATCTCCTCGACCTTGCCGTAGCGCTTCATCGGCACGCTGTCGCGGCGCGCGTCCTGCTGCGGCAGGCTGTCGATCCAGCCTGGCAGGACGTTGTTCATGCGAATATTGTCCGCGGCGTAAGTGTCCGTGAAGATCTTGGTGAAGGCGGCAAGACCGGCGCGGAACACCGCTGAGGTCGGAAACATCGCGCTCGGCTCGAAGGCCCACGCCGTCGAGATGTTGATGATGGCGCCGCCCTTCTGCGCCTGCATCAGCGGCGTCACCAGCCGGGTCGGACGGATCACGTTGAGCAGATACGTGTCGAGACCGGTGTGCCACTGCTCGTCGGTGATCTCGGTGATGGGCGCACGCGGCCCGTGCCCGGCGCTGTTGACGAGCACGTCGATCCGTCCCCACTTCGCCATGGCAGCGTCGACGAGGCGCTTCAGATCGTCGTTCGACTGGTTCGAGCCGGTGACGCCGATGCCGCCGAGCTCGGCAGCCAATGCCTCGCCCTTGCCCGAGGACGACAGAATCGCGACGCGAAACCCGTCCGCTGCCAGCCGCCGCGCAGCTCCCGCCCCCATGCCGCTGCCACCGGCGATAACGAGAGCAACCTTCTCTGCTGCCATGACCAACCATCCCCGTGTTGAGGCGAGCCGCAGGCTCGGCCTATCATGAGGCCTTCTACCGCCGGACTTGCCGCCAGGTCCACCGCCGAGAGCGTTCGTCATGAGCGATTTGCAGATCCGCAGTTTGCGTCCCGAGGAGATCACCGTCGCCATCGACTGGGCCGCGGCAGAGGGCTGGAATCCGGGCCTTGCCGACGCCACCTGCTTCGCGATCCCCGATGCGCAGGGCTTCTTCGTCGGCGAGATCGACGGCGAGCCGGTCGCGACCGTCTCCTGTGTCAATTATGACGACCGCTTCGCCTTCCTCGGCTTCTACATCGTGCGCCAGCCCTTTCGCGGTGCGGGCCATGGCCTGCGCATCTGGAATGCGGCGATCGCGCATGCGGGTACTCGCGTCATCGGGCTCGATGGTGTCGTGGCGCAGCAGGACAACTACAAAAAATCCGGCTTCCAGCTGGCTTACGCCAATATCCGCTATGGCGGCGTCGTGACCGCGCCACCGAAATCGTCTGCCGAGGTTGTCGCCCTCGACAATATCCCGTTTGCAATTGTTGAAGCCGATGACGCCACCGTCTTCCCGGCCAGGCGCAGCGCCTTCCTGCGCGCTTGGATCAACACACCCGGTCGCGTCGGCCGCGCATTGCTGCGCGACAGCGGACTCGCCGCGTGGGGCGTGATCCGTCCGTGCCGGACGGGCTACAAGATCGGCCCGCTCGTCGCAGACGATCGCGCGGCCGCGGAGCAGGTCATGCAGACATTGCTCGGAAGCGCGAGCCGCGGCGAGGTCTTCCTCGATGTCCCCGCCGTCAATCCTGGCGCAATTGCGCTCGCCGAGCAGTTCGGCCTCAAGCCGGTGTTCGAGACGGCGCGGATGTACACGGGGCCGATCCCGCCGCTGCGCATCGACCGCATCTTCGGCGTCACCAGCTTCGAGCTGGGCTAGCTGAGCGGGACCCGCCGCTCAGTAGCAGCGCATGATGTTGACGGTGTGCTCGCTGCCGCCGCGGCCGGGCACCGTCACCTGCTCCGTCGGGCAGCTCGGTACATAGGGCCGGTCGGACG
The DNA here is from genome assembly GCF_045571415.1 of Bradyrhizobium sp. LMG 9283. NCBI lineage: Bacteria > Pseudomonadati > Pseudomonadota > Alphaproteobacteria > Hyphomicrobiales > Nitrobacteraceae > Bradyrhizobium > Bradyrhizobium sp. LMG 9283. The sequence goes on along the minus strand of NZ_CP120691.1, from coordinate 3,889,928 downwards.
GCACGACGTTCGGCGGATAGCGATGCGTCCAGTCCCAGGGAACATCGTAGGTGTAGGTGTAACGCACGTCGGTGGAGAGCGGCTGGCCGGCATCGACGAAGGGCTGGCTGTAAGCAGCGCCGTCGTAGAAGAATCCGCCGCCACCCGGCCAATAGACCCAGGGCGCGCTGCGGCGGTGGAGCCGGACGCCCGCCCCGAGCGGCGGACGTGTTGCAGCCGGCGGCGCGGCGGCGGTCACGACGCCGGATGCCGCGGCGCCAGCGGGTCTGGCAAAACTGTCACTGGAGCTAAGGAGCAGCGCGGCTGCGCTGAGCGAGGCGAACAACGCCCCATGTGATCTGACAATCATGATACGCACCACACTCGTTTGGCTTTGCGATAGCGGCTCCCCGCGAGAGGCTAGGCCGGGCTGTCGGCCACCCGCAAACGTATAATTAATTATTGGTTAAGGCACGGGGTTGACCGGGATCTGGGTGCGGCAGAAAGCCCGGAATTCGCGTCTCCTTTCAGCCACTTCGTTCCGCGGCACACGCTTCATATCCAGTTGATCGGAGTTGATCGCTCACCGGCCCATACGCCCGGAACGCTCCCGCATTGCAACCGTTGGCCCCCAAACACTAGCAAGGAGCATCTCCAATGCAGAACAAGTCAAAACTACTCTGCCTGATCGCGGCATCGCTCGTCGCAGGCACCGCGGCTGCCTCGGCGCAGGGCTACGACTGGAACGGACCGCGCGTGGGCTGGGACCGCACGGGTCCTTACGAACCGGTTCAACCGCGCGCGTACTATCCTGACGTCGCGGGGCCCTACGGTGCGTTCAATGGCACCAACCATCCAACCCCGAGTTCGACGCAGGGCGATGTCGGCCCTGGCGGCAACAACAACGGCACGCTGACCGGCGGCTATCGCTGGTAAGATCGTTTGACTCGAGGCCCACCGTCCACAACGGATGGTGGGCTTTTGTGCGTCAGCGGCCCTGCTGCTTGCGCAGCGACCGCACCTGATCGAACATCCCGGCCACAATCCCTCGCGTTGCCCGTCGAGACTGAGCAAGAATTACTGGTTTTGGCGGAGTCAGGCCGGTGTGGGCGACCGATTGCGATCGGAGGCGGGTGATTGATCCAGAAGGCCTCTGGAGCAAGCTGGATGCCCTGCAGGAGGGCTGCGAGGGTGCCTCGGCCAGGAGCGAGCGTCTTTGCGAGGGCGGCCAGAAACACGTCTAAGCCAAGAATGTTGAGCACGCGGGTAAAGTTGTAGCAGAGCGCCATCAGGTTCCACTCACCGCGGACCTTATCGAAGCCGCGGACCAGGAAATGACGATAGCCGGCGCGGCATTTGAGCGTGCCAAACGGATGCTCGACGATGGCAAAACGACGGCGCATCAGCTCGCCTGCACCCTGCATCCGCGCGCGATGACGTTCAAGAACGCCTTCATGCTCCCAGCGACCGATCGTCCGGTAGGCCCGCGTTCGACGAGAGACACTGGACCTTGAGCGGGCAGGTCCTGCAGATCGCTCCGCGCGCCGCATAGCGGATCTCGATGCGGCCGCTGGTGTTCTTTTGCCTGCTCTTCATCGGATGTAGCGGTTGGCCGGCAGGACAACGGTAGGTGTCGGTTGCGCCATCATAGTTGAAGTCCTTGAGGGCAAAGCGGCCTTGCTTCTCGAGCCGGGCGTTGCCCTCCGGCACCGGCACATAGGGCGTGATGCCATCGTCTTCACAGGCCTTCAGTTCGCGACTGCTGTAATAGCCCTCATCTGCCAGCGCCTGCAGGGCCCCGACCTCGAGAGCCTCTTTTGCCGCCATGGCCATCGCATGTAGCTGGCCGACATCGCTGCTGTCGTTCACCACCTCGCTGGCGACAATGAGCTTGTGCTTGTCATCGACGGCGGTCTGCACATTGTAGCCTGCGACGCCCTGGCCGCTCTTGACCAGAAGCCGGGCATCCGGATCAGTCAGGGATAGCTGCGTCTCGCCATTCTCTTCCAGCCGAGCAAGGTCGCCTTGTGCGCGCAAGCGCTTCGCCAGCAGCGCCGCGATCTTCGCACCGATGTCGCCGCCACCTCCGCCGCCGCCATCGGGGCCATCCTTGCCCGGCTTCTTGGCTTCCGCGGCATCATTGTCCTCAAGGCACTTGCCGTAAGCCTCGATCTCTTGGTCCAGCTTGATGATCTGATCGGCAAGCCGTTTGCGCGTAAAGATGCTGGCCTTGCTGGCGTCGCCATGGAAGAACGAGCCGTCAATTGCAACAACGCTGCCGCCGACAAGACCAAGCTCGCGCATCAGCAGCACGAAGCTGCGGTTGGCTGCCTTCAGCGCCGCCCAGTTCTCTTTGCGGAAATTGCCGATCGTCCGATAACCCGGCTTCAGATTCCTCAGCAGCCAGATCAGTTCCAGATTGCGGCCGGCCTCCCGCTCCAACCGACGCGACGACCTGATTTGGTTGATGTAGCCGTAAAGGTAGAGCTTCAGCAGATCGGCTGGATCGTATGGCGGCTGGCCGACCTCTTCAGCCTTGCGATCCGCATGGCGAAAGCCGAGCTTGGCAAGGTCGAGGACACGAACGAAGCTCTCAATCGCCCGGACGGGGTTGTCCGGTCCGACATAGTCCTCAATCCGAGCAGGAAGCAGGCTGGCCTGGTCGCGGCTCTCGCCGGTCTTGAATGTGCGATTCGTCATGAACAGAATCGTACATCAACTCACCAAAATGCCGAGTTCTTGCTCAGTCTCGTCGGGCAAAACACCCAAGCGATGGGTCAATGCACTCGGCCAAAGATATTCCACTTTACCGAAATTCGGAATTGACGGATAGTGCGCGACAACCCGGCCCAAGGAAGAGGGGCGTATCGCGATCGTCACGACACGCGGGCCGGGCGGCGGTGGACGTGGCCACACCGGCGCGAGAAGCTTCGCAGGGCGGGCGACCGTGAGCGAAGACCTCGCGCCAACGACGGGTGCGGCTTGCGTACGGCAAAATCGTGTGGTCCTGGCGCCCGGGGTCTGTGCGCCAAGTGTTGCGGTGATGTGTGTTGCCCGACCGGGCAGCCGCATCAGCCATCCGCAAGGCGACGGGGGCAATAGTGCATCGCTCCCCGGGGAGAGCACGAAGGACACCGTTAAAACCATCCGCGCAGGGAAGGCCGGGCGACCGGCATCACCTGTGGTCCACCCCGTGTGCATTCCTGTAGCGCACGGACTTGCGGGTGCCGCCGGCGCCCGGTCTTCCCCATAGGCGTTAAGTTTATTCTTGAGTGTTGGAATCACACGTGATTCCAAGGCGGGATGGCAGACGAATCGCTTCTGAACGAGGACTGGACGAGAGTGGTTGCGCAGCTCGGCGGGGCTGCGCAGCTTGAAATAAGTGCGCGCCAGACGAAGGCTTTCGTGCGGCGGCGCCAAATTCCAGATGCGGTGTCGTTACTTCGGCTGATGCTGGCCTATTGTCTGGGTGAAAGAGGGTTGAGATCGACAGCCGCGTGGGCCGCTTCTGTTGGCCTTGCCGACCTCAGCAGCGTGGCGTTGTTCTATCGCCTGCGTCAATGTGGCGATTGGTTTGCAGTGCTGGTGGAGGGCTTGCTCGCTGCGGCAGCCCCGAAGGCGAGCCGAGGCCGCCTGATCCGCATTATCGATGCGACGACAGTGCCTCAGGCAGGACCGGCTGCGCGCAGGAACAGTGAGCTTTGGCGCGTTCATAGTGCATTCGATCTGCCATATGAGCGCTTTGGTCACTTCGAGCTGACAGATCAGCAAGAGGGCGAAACGTTTGACCGGATACCGGTGGTCAAGAACGAGATCCGCATTGCTGACCGCGCTTATCTGCAACCTGACCGCATCGCCGCTGTCCGCGACGCCGGGGCAGACGTTTTGATCCGAGCGGGCTGGAAGAACGCACGTTGGCTTGATGCCAAAGGCCTTCCATTCGATCTGATGGCCCAATTGCGTGCGGCGAAGGCGCACGGACTGATCGATCGGAGGATTTGGATCAAACGCAAGGACGGTGCGCCTCTGGCTATGCGTCTGGTCGCAGTCAAGAAGCCCGCCGGTGCAGTCGCGGCTTCGCGTCGTAAAGCCCGGCGCGACGCACAAGACGAAAACCGCGTCATCTCCAAAGAAACTCTGGAAGCCGCGGATTGGGTCATTCTGGTCACGTCGCTCGCACGGGACGAGTTCTCCACCAAGGATGTACTCGCGCTCTATCGACTGCGATGGCGCATCGAACTTGGCTTCAAGCGACTGAAGAGTCTGATTGGTCTCAAGACGCCACCTGGAACCGATCCGCGCTCCGCCAAGCCCTACTTGCTGGCACACCTCTTGATCATCCTGCTGCTCGAGCCGCTTGCCCGCGACTTCGAGGACTCTCCCCGCTGGATGCAGGCCGCCTGACGGCACCTGGCGCTTGGCGTGTTTTGCAACAACTCGTTGCATCCTTGCTACAAGCGATCATTCCACAACCAACCATCCGTTGCTTCCGCCGCAGAAAGCGAGCGCTTGGGCGGCACCTGCGCGAGCCTCCTCGAAAACGTCCGTATCAATCGATGCTCGCGCTACCTTAACGCCTATGCGGTCTTCCCTGCGCCTTCGGCGCTTTTGAGGGAGCCAACTGAAGCAATAGCTCGGGCGAGATGAGCCGCGAGGATGATCAGCTATGCTTTTCGTTGAACGGCGATCTCGTGCCCCGGACGCTGCGCAGCACGAAGTGATGCGCTGCGGAGCCGGGGCCCATGCAACAGCAATCCGTGTGGCCTTCTGGGTCCCGGCTCTGCGCCGCAACGCCAAGAGCGTTGCAGCGCGTCCGGGACACGAGATCAACGTCATCCCTCCCCAGCCCCCAACAGGCCTTGTAACAAAACAGTCATGCAGCGAAACTAAACGAAGCTGGGAGCCGCGATCGCGGCCGAGCCGCCTCATCGCAGGGAGAGATTTGATGCGCCGTTCACTGCTGTTGCTGTCCGCCGGACTGACCGTCCTGTCCACCGGACTTGCCTCGGCCCAGAACAACACGCCCCGCAATTTGATTCTGTTCATCCCCGATGGCCTACGCGCGCTGAAGGTGACGCCGGAGACGGCCCCCGCAATGGCCGAGGTCCGCGACAAGGGCGTCAACTTCAAGAACCCGCACTCCCTCTTCCCGACCTTCACCATGGCCAACGGCTCGGCAATGTCGACCGGCCACTATCTCGGCGACACCGGCGTGTTCTCCAACACGATCTGGACCGGCTACACCTCAGCGCCCGCCGGTGACACCGTTGTCCCCTTCATCGAGAACGACGCCGTGCTCGGTGACATCGACGAGCATTTTAGGGGCGACTACCTCAACGAAGAGACCATTCTGAAGATGGCCCGCGACAAGGGGCTGAGCACCGCAGCGATCGGCAAGGTCGGTCCGACCTATCAGTTCGACCACACCGACAAGCCTGAAAAGCCCGGCTTGCACTCGATCGTGTTCGATGATTCCACGGGCGGCAAGAACAGCGTGGCGCTGTCGGACGAGGTGAAAGACGCTTTGACCAAGGCCGGCCTGCCCCTCGCCACGCCGCCGCGCGGCGACAATTCCAAGGCGGGCGATGCCAAGACGCCGGGCACCACGGTCGCCAACGTCGCGCAGCAGGCCTATTTCGCCGACGTCGCCACCAAGGTGGTGCTGCCGATGTTCAAGGCGCGCAACAAGCCGTTCGTGCTGGTGTTCTGGTCGCGCGACCCCGACGGCAGCCAGCACAACACCGGCGACAGCCTCAACCAGATCAAGCCCGGCATCAACGGCCCGACCTCGATGGCCGGCATCAAGAACGCAGACACCAACCTCGCCCAGCTCCGCAAAGCGCTCGACGAACTCGGGCTCGCCGCCTCGACCAACATCATCGTTTCCGCCGACCATGGCTTCTCGACGATTTCGAAGGAAAGCAAGACCAGCCCGTCGGCCAAGGTGAGCTATGACGACACGCCCAAGGACTTCCTGCCGATGGGCTTCCTGGCGCTCGACCTTGCGAAAGCGCTCGACCTGCCGCTGTTCGACCCCAACGACAAGAATGTGAAGATTGAAGGCAACAAGCACCCCAAGGCGGGCAACGGCGTGCTCGGCAAGGATCCCACCAAGCCCGATCTCGTCGTCGCCACCAATGGCGGCTCGGATCTGATCTACCTGCCGAACAAGGACAAGAAGCTCGCCGCGAAAACGATCAAGGTGCTGCTCGAGCAGGACTACGTCTCCGGCCTGTTCGTGGAGGACTCGCTCGGCCGCTTCCCCGGCACGCTGCCGCTGTCGAGCATCAACTTGCGCGGCAAGCCGGCGACGCCGACCCCGTCGATCGTCGTCAACTTCCGCTCCTATGCCAGCGATTGCGGCGAGGCGCCGACCAACTGCTCGGTCCAGGTGGCCGATACCGTGCTGCGCCAGGGCCAGGGCATGCATGGCAGCTTCAGCCGCGGCGACACCATGAACTTCATGGCCGCGATCGGGCCGGACTTCAAAGCCGGCTATGTCGACGAGATTCCGGTCAGCAATGCGGACGTCGGCATGACGGCCGCCCAGCTCATGGGCCTGCGCGCCTCGCAGAACGGCAGCCTGATCGGCCGCGTGATGTCGGAGGCCATGCCCAACGGCATCGTGCCAAAGGCCTATGTTGGCACGCTGAAGTCCAAGCCCGCCGAGGGCGGCCTGATGACCGTGCTGAACTTCCAGCGAGTCGGCAGTCAACGCTATTTCGATGCCGCTGGATTTCCGGGCCGCACGCTCGGGCTAGAGCTCGACGCCGGCAAACAAAAAACGGCGGGGAAATGACCCCGCCGTTCCCTCGCGTCCTCAAGTGACGCCCAAAATCTTACATCCCAATGTCGAACACGTTCGGCAATTGGCCCGCCAGAGGCAGCGCGGTGGCGCCCAGGAACGTCGCCACCATCGCCATGAGGCGACGGTTCATCTGGCGCTTGCCGCGCATCTGGCCGGCAATCCACTCCAGCATCTCGCTGTTGACCTTGGACGCATAGGACGGCGCCCAGCTCTCGATCTCGGTGTCGGCGGACAGCGCGACGCTGCGCGGCGGCACCTTCAGGCCCGAGGCGCTGGCGGCGTAGTGGGCAACAGCCTTGGCGAGCAGGTCGTCGAACCGGCCGCCGTCAGTACGCTCGGTCGCGGCCTCGTTGATCTCGAACAGCACTTCGGCCTCGGCGCGGCTGACGGGCTGGTCGTTGACGGCGGTGGCGGTGAGGATGCGCGAGCACCAGGCGGTGTCATCGGCATCGAGCGAACGGGAGAAATGCACCCTTCCCTTGGTGGTCGGGCCTTCGCCCGTGATCACGCCGTCGCGCACAATGCTCAGCGCATGGGCCGCGGTATCGCGGCAGGACGGTTCGAGGGACGACGACTCGGTAGACTTAGGCGCAGCGGCAGACATAGTTCACTTCCAGACTTCTTCCGATCGGCTAGCATTTTCATGCCGGCGTAAAGGGGTGGTTAACGATTCGATATGGGGATCGCGACTTTTCTAGATGGTTGCCAATTGGTCGCTGTCAGGACCAATTTGGTTCTAGGACGCGCCGGGCGGGCGTGATGGAAGTCATAAAAGGCATTATCGGGGCAATCGAGGCCCGTGCGGCTCCTGTGGAGATGTTTCGTCGCAGGCGCCGCTGTAACAGAAAGGTGCTAGGAAATCGGCCGTTCAAAGAAGGAATTCATATTTTACTTGAGCCGGTTCACTTGGCGTTCACTTGGCTTCGCCAAGCCATTATACTGAGTGTGACGGCCAGACATGAATTCCATAGTAAATTCAAAGAGATGAGGTAGAACCATGACACTCCCGATCGGCGCCAACGCCCCCGACTTCGAAGCCGAGACCACCGAAGGGAAGATCAAGTTCCATGACTGGATCGGCAACAGCTGGGCACTCTTGTTCTCGCACCCGAAGGACTTCACGCCGGTTTGTACGACCGAGCTTGGCGCTCTCGCCAAGTTGAAGCCGGAGTTCGACAAGCGTGGCGTCAAGCTGATGGGCCTCTCGGTCGATCCGGTCGACCGCCATTCCAAATGGTCAGAGGACATCAAAGAGACCCAAGGCGCCGCACCGAACTACCCGATGATCGGCGACACCGATTACAACGTCTCGAAGCTCTACGAGATGCTGCCGGCCTCGACCTCGGGCGATCCCCTCACCCGCACGCCGGCCGACAACCAGACCGTCCGCAACGTCTTCGTCATCGGGCCGGACAAGAAGATCAAGCTGGTGTTGGTCTACCCGATGACCACCGGGCGGAACTTCCAGGAGATCCTCCGCGCCATCGACTCGCTCCAGCTCACCGCCAAGCATCGCGTCGCGACGCCGGCCGACTGGTCGCAGGGCGAAGACGTCATCATTGCGGGCTCGGTCTCCAATGACGAGGCCAGGACGATCTACCCGCAGGGCTGGAAGGAGCCGAAGCCCTACATCCGCATCGTGCCGCAGCCGAAGTAACTCACTGTCATTCCGGGGCGGTCCGCAGGACTGAACCCGGAATCTCGAGATCCCGGGTCTGGTCCTTCGGACCATCCCGGGATGACGACGCTGAATTAGGCCGCATGCACGCGGTCGAGGAAGCTCTCCACTTCGGCCTTCAAATGCAGGCTCTCGCCCGACAGCGCCTGGGCGGAAGCAAACATCCGGCTCGAGGTCTCGCCGGTCTCGCTGGCGCCCTTCGCGGCTTGGCGGACATTGACGGCGACATCGGCCGTGCCCGACACGGCCGCGCGAACGCTGGCGACGATGTTGTGCGTCGCGCTTTTCTGCTGCTCGACCGCAGCCGAGATCGAGCCCGCGATACCGCTGATGCGCTCGATGGTCTGGCTGATCGCCTTGATGGCGGCGACCGATTCTTCGGTCGCGAGCTGCATGCTCTCGATCTGGCTCGAGATCTCGTCGGTCGCTTTCGCAGTCTGTCCGGCGAGCGTCTTGACCTCCTGAGCCACCACAGCGAAGCCGCGCCCGGCATCGCCCGCGCGCGCGGCCTCGATGGTGGCGTTCAGCGCCAGGAGATTGGTCTGCTCGGCGATCGAGGTGATCAGCTTGACGACGTCGCCGATGCGCGCGCCCGCTTCCGAGAGCTGCGCGATGCGCTGGTCGGTCGCCTCGGCCTGGCGCACCGCCTCGGCGGAGATCTCATTGGATTCCTGCACCCGGCGGGTGATCTCGGAGATCGATTGAGACAGCTCCTCAGAGGCCGACGCAGCCGAATGCACGTGCTCGGAGGCGCTTTCGGAGGCTCCCGCCGACTGCGCCGACAGATCGGCCGTGGAGCGCGCGGCGTCGGTGAGCTGTCGCGCGGCGCGCTCGAACTCGCCCGACGATGCCAGCACCTTGTCGAGAATGCCGCCGACGCTGCCGCGGAACTCCTCGACGAAACTGTGCAGCTCCGCCTTGCGCTGCTCGGCCGCGGCAGTCGTTGTCGCCGCCTGTTCGCTGCGCAGGCGCGCCCGCTCCTGCGAATTGCTCCTGAACACCGCAACCGTGCGGGCGATCTCGCCGATCTCATCGGCGCGGTCCTCGCATTCGATCGCGACGTCGCTCTGGCCGTTGGCAAGCGCGGTGAGCGAGTGCGTGACCGAGGTGAGCGGCCGGGTAACGCGGCGGACGACCAGCAGGGTCAGGACCAGCACCAGAAGCGCGGCGAGCCCGGCAGCGGCGGCCATGCTCTCGATCGCCTGCGACAGCATGCTCTCAAACTGAGCCATCGGGATGCCGACATAGAGAATGCCGGCGACCTTGCCGGTCGCGTCCAGAACCGGGAAATAGGCAGTCATGAACGTCTTGCCGAACAGCGTCGCGGGCCCCTTATAGGCCTCGCCGCGGCGCAGCGGGGCCTGCCCCGGATGATCGGCGGCAAGCTGGGTGCCGACGGCGCGGTCACCGTTTTCCTTCTTCACGTTGGTCGAGCGTCGCACGAATTGCCCGCTCGCCGCGTCGAACATGAACAGGGTCGCATTGCCGCCGACATAGGACACCGCACGATCGACGATGGCGTGATCCTTGAGGTCGGGCATCTTGGGAATCTCGGCGCGCTGGACCGCGCCATCCCGAATCGTGATCTTGGCGTCCGGAAAGGTCTCCGCAAAGGCCAGCGCCAGCGTGCGCAGATTGACCTCGATGTCCCGGAGCGCGCGATCATTGAAGGCTGATGTCAGCGACCAATAACCGACGCCGACCACCAGCGCCGTATTCATGGCGATCAGCAACACAGCGCACAGGACCGCCTTGGTGCCGAGCTTGAACTGCGGCAGAAACTTCGCCGTTGGAAGGTTGGACATGAATGGAATGACCCCCGTAATTTCTGCATATTCGTGCAATCGGCTTACGACCGCATTAACGACCGTTCGCACCGCCGCACGCGGCATGCTTTACAAATCGTAAATGAGGACGCCCGCCTGCAGGCTTACCTGCGAAGCCGATCCGCCAGACCCTGGCAGGCGGCGCCGATCGAGCTTGCGCAAAGAAGTCGTCTGAGACAGCCGCGAAGAAGGCCAAAAAGGCCAAGTGCTGATCGCAACCATCAGAGCCGTCTCCGGGTGCGGGCGCGCTTGGAGACGGCTTCGGCGACGCCTACCCTCGTCGCTTCGCTGCGCGCCGGCCCGGATGATGCTTGCCCTTGGGATCGCGGAATTCACTGCGATGGCCGCGCCGATCCTCGGCGTTGAAGCGCTTCCGCTTTTCCGGTGAGCCGAACTGTTTGATCACCCGTTTGCCATTGACCTTCTTGATCACGTAGCCGCCCTCGGTCATCGTGAAAGGCGCCTTCAGCGACCCCATGTGATCGAACTTGGTGCCGCGGGGATGTTCGAACGGCTCGAACCAGGACGGATAGACGAAGTTCGACATCGGAAAGCCGTTGACGATGAACGCCTCCTCCTCCACGGCGTCGCAAACCTCGTAGGCATATTGGGTGTGCCGGGTCTTGTCGGCCCACAGATTGGCCATGGGGTCGAGCACCATCTCGAACAGCTCGTGCGATGCGGCGAGGCTGACCGGCTCGTCCTCGCCGAGCGTCTTCAGGAATATCTTCGAGATCGGCTGTCCCTGATGCGTCAGCTCGTGCCGCCCGAGGAAGTTCTCGTGGGTGGCGTCGTCGAAATAGACCAGCTGCCAGTCCGTCGGCTTCGGCTTGCGGGTGACGTCGAGATCGATGGGATAGCCCCACACGGGGAGGAAATGCTCGTCGTAGCATTTCTGGAGCGCGGCCGTGAGCCTTCCCATCAGTCGGTCGCTCATCATCTCCTCTGCATAGTTGATGCAGGCAATCCGGACCGGCTTCATAGACCTGCCGAGCAGTGCACGCCGTGCTTTCGTCATGGACATCACCGTGCTGAAAAGAAATGGGTTGAATGCTCCACCCTAGCACGAAACGGTCAACACACGTCAGGGCTGTGAGCGCTGAAAAGCGCTATGAGCGCCGATTGACCACAAAGACCGCTGCGGCGCACAGCGCCATGCCCACAATGGCAATTGCGTCGAGCTTTTCGCCGAACAGCAGATAGGCCATCAGGGCCGTCACGGCCGGCACCAGGTAGAAAAGGCTCGCGACCGAGGTTGCCGCAGCGTGGCGGATCAGCCAGTACAACAGCCCGATCGATCCAATCGAGAGCGCCACCGCGAGCCAAGCGAGCGCGAGCACGAATTCCCGCGTCCAGTGCACCACGCGGTCTTCGAACAGGAAGGCGCCGATTGCGAAGAAGATGGTGACGGATAGGTATTGCACGAGATTGCCGGCGCGCCAGTCGATGTGATTGCAGTAACGGCGCTGGTAGAGCGTGCCGAGCGTGATGCTGATCAGGGAGACCACCGAGGCGAGCCAGCCGAGCCCGGCCTCGCCGGTCATCGGACGGTTGTGCAGGATCAGCACGACGCCGCCGAGGCCGAGCACGAGGCCAGCCCATTGCACCGGCGTCACCTTCTCGCCGAGCCACCGATTGGCGATGGTCGAAGTCAGGATCGGCTGCAGGCCCGGAATCAGCGCCGAAAGGCCGGCCGGAATAGAATGCGCGATCGCGATCGCGGTGCCGCCGAGATAGAAGCCGTGGACCAGGATGCCCGCGACCGCGCTGTGTGCAATGCCGGCGCGATCAGGCCATTTCGGCCGCGCGATGCCAGCGATGATCGCCATCAAGCCGACCACGATCGCCATGCGGATGGCGAGATAAGTCAAGGGATCGGCGTTGTTGACGACGTATTTGGTGCCGATAAATCCGGTGCTCCAGAGCAGCACGAACAGGATCGGCGCGGCGCGGGCGGTCAGAGCTTCTTGATTATGGTTCATTGCCGCCCTCATTGCCTCACCGGCGGTCATGCGGCAATGCGAATTTCGTCCTGATGATGCTGCGCTGCGACGGACGACAGCGGCCTAGCTCAGCCGCTCACCACTCTTCCGGACAGGGATTGACGATCTTCCAGAGCTCGACGCCGTTCTTGATCTTCTTCATGTCGGTGGTGAGCCCGCCATTGCGACGAATCCAGTCCTTCACCGTGTCGGGGTAGTAGGACATGAGATCGGAGGTGCCTTCGGCGCTGGTGACCTTGATGCCGAAGGTGAACGCTTTGTCGTAGTAGGCCTGATGGAAGCCGAGGCTGGCGCGCGGCGTCACACAGATCTTGTTCATCGGCACGATGCCGAGCACGAGCGTGCAGGCCGAATTGCAGATACCGTCGATGATGACGCGCTCGCCCTTCTCGCGCACGCGCTTGTACTTGGCCTTGTACTCCTCGACATAGCCGCCATGGTCGCGGGTGATGTGCAGCTCGGCGCGTGCTGGCGTGGCAGCGGCGAGGCAGAGCAACAGCAGGCTCAGAAGCGTGATGCGCATGGCGAGGTGACGGCGACGGCCTTCAGGAATGGACCGGCCTGGAAGGACCCGCAAAATGAGCCCTGGGGCCGGCAGCTGGATTCTTAACCGAATAGTCTTTGGTCATACTTGTGTGGGGAATTCGTTAAGCATCCCGAAAAGGCCAAAAATGGGCAGCTTTCGACCGCATGTCCGGCAATTCTGTCACACCTCCCCGGAAATCTGCGGGACTGGTCATGATTTCGGGCCTTCGGAGCGATGCCTGACTGCCCGAAATTGCTATAAATGGCCGACTTATTCGAGCGGGTTCCGGAGAATCGAGATGAGCAAGTTGACGCTTGTAGCCGCGGTTGCGGCCCTGACGGCTGCAGTGCTGGCACCTGGCCTCGCGGAGGCGCGCGGACATCACCGGTACCACCGCTCCTACGCCAACCCGCTGCCTTACCCGATCAGCTATCTGCACAATTACGGACCCGGCATCACCCCCGGCACCTTCGCCTATTACGACGGCCCGTCGACCAACCACTGCTACCGCAGCGCGGCTGCCTATATCGGCCAGGACGGCCGGCGGCACCCCTGCTACTGAGGCAATCCCGCAAGCAGGCGCGCTCGGCCCCGTCATGCCTGTCGGTCTGCTCGACCGAGCTGCGCGACCCGCCGACCGCTGGGTGCGATCGGCCTGACGCATCGCTGCCTTGCGCGGCGGTCAAGGGGTTGGGCTGCTCTCTGGTGTGGAGATTCGGAAATCCGCATGCAGCTCACCTTGCCCGGCAGCAGGCACACCGCCGCTGCATGTCGGCGACAACAAGAGCCAAGGCAAACTTGCGAACTGCGCAAGATCAAAGTCTAAAGGTGCGGCATGGCCCTGCGCGCCTACGCCAGCTGGCGGGCTGCCATCAAGGCCCGCCAGCTCGCTGAAGGTTTGTTCATCAGTATTACATTTCGGTTCCGCCACAATTTGAGCAGAACAACTTCGATATTCTGCATCGTGCAAGCGGAGGAAGACATCATGAATTTCAAGACTGGCCTCGTCGCCGCGTCCCTGTTCGGCGCCCTAGCGGCAACGTCGGCGGCATCCGCCATGCCCATCGCGCCCGCACCTGCGACACCGCAGATCTCCGGCATCGAGCAGGTCCGCATGGTCTGCAATGCCTGGGGGCGGTGCTGGTGGCGCCCGAACTACTATGGGTATTATGGGCCGCGGCCATATTACGGCCCGCGGTATTACGGGCCGCGCTATTACGGTCCGCGCTATGGCTATTACGGCTATCGCCGCTGGTGACGTTTGAAGGGGCCCTCTGGGCCCCTTCGCTTTTGCGAGGCCACGTCTTGCGCGGCGCCACTGGCCTGGAGCCATTCAGATCTGATCTAGATCAAAGATGAAATCAGCCGACACTGTCATCTGAAATAACGAAGCACGGAGCTTTACGTCCTTTCACGCCTGCATGCGGACAGTATTTCATTGGTCTCACCTCCGGCGGACCAATGAGCCGAGAACGTTGAGGGCGACATTGATCCGGCGGACGTCATGACGCGGTGTCCGCAATACTACGGCCCGGAATCCGGTTTACTGAAAGGCGACGTTTCGCCATTGATGGCGATGCATCGACGTTCATTTGATTGTCTCATTTTGGCAGCCGGCCAGAACCATGTTGTTCGACAACCTCGCTCCATCCTCCGCACTTCAACTGATCGGCTTTTCCGACGTCGATGCGTTTTGGCCGGTCGAGACGATGGAGGATGCGAGAAGCATTCCGCTCGACATCCCAAACTTCGCGGCGGCCCGCGCCGTCGTCTCCCTGCCGGCGTGCCGCATCATCGTGATGAGATCGTTCGCGCGCATCCTCGACACCACCTATCGGATGCCGGGCGGGATGGTGATCCTGTCGATGACCGACGATCTTCAAGCCAATTTCAAGGGAGTGGATCTCGACGCCCGCTTCTTCCTTGCGCTCCGCGGCAACGATGAGTGCCATTTCGTCGAGCCCCGGACCAATCATCATGCCATGATCATCTTCTCTCCCGAGCTGAGAGACCGGGGCTGGTTCGACCACGCCGACCAATTGCGGGCCCATGTCGCGAACCGGCCCGCCCTGCTCCACACGCGGCAACTCCTGCTCGACATCTTGCGCACCGCATCAGCGCAACCGCGCCTGTTTGAAACCACCGAAGTTGCAGCCCATCTTCAGGAAGGATTGCTGCTCGCGCTCGACGATTTATTTCGGATCGATTTGATGTCGGATCGGAGCGCCCCGGTGCAGAGCGAGCGCGCGATCAAGCTCGTGCAGCGCATCGACGATTACGTCGCGACCTATCCGACGGCTCCGATCTATACGGCCGATCTCGCCCGCGAGTTTGACGTATCGATCCGGACTCTCGGCGGCGCCGTCAGCAAGGTGCATGGCATGAGCCTGCACCAGTACATTCGCCTGAAGAGGCTGTGGGCGACCCGCGCCCGCCTCCTCAAGGGCGGCGTTACCGTTGCCACCTGCGCACGCGCCCAGGGCTTCCATCATCTCGGCGAATTCGCCGCAGCCTACCGCGCGACCTTCCACGAGGCGCCGTCCGACACGCTGGCACGCGGCCGGCAAAGCGGTGTCCGGGCAGGCTGATTGACGCCGCAGACCCTCGCGACAGAGGCGTCAACGCCGTTTCGGAACATATCTGGAACAACTGAGCGGCCCGAGACATAGGTGACAGAACGTACCGGACACATGGGTTACACTTTCCGCTTTTGTTCTGCGGGAGGTGTGGATGCCGTGGAAAGTGAGTTCGGTAATGGAAGAGCGCCTGCGCTTTGTCGCCCGGCTTCTGGATGGGGAAGCCATGACCGAGGTCTGTCGCGAGTTCGGCATCTCCCGCAAGACCGGCTATAAGATTTTCGACCGCTACAAGGAGCAAGGGCTTGGCGCGTTGAGCGACCGCTCCAGGCGGCCCATACGCTACGCCAATCAGCTCCCGCAACAGGTCGAGACCCTGATTGTCCAGCTCAAGGCCGAGAAGCCGCACTGGGGCGCCCGCAAGATCCGCGAACTGCTGGTACGCCGGCTCGATGGCGACATCAGGGTTCCCGCCAAAAGCACCATTCATGCGGTGCTCGACCGCCACGGTCTGGTCAAGCGCAGCAGCGGGCCGCGCCACCATGCGCACGGCACGCCGCTGTCGCAGGGCACGCTCCCCAATGATCTGTGGTGCGCCGACTTCAAGGGTGAGTTCAAGCTCGGCAATGGCCGATACTGCTATCCACTGACCGTTACCGACCATGCCTCGCGCTTTCTGCTGCTCTGCGAAGCGCTGGACTCAACGCGCGAAGACGCTGCCCTCACAGCCTTTGAGCAGCTGTTCCGCGAGCGCGGCCTGCCGTTTGCCATCCGCTCCGACAATGGCGTCCCCTTTGCCAGTCCCAATGCTTTGTTCAATCTCTCGAAGCTGTCAGTGTGGTGGCTCCGGCTCGGCATTGCGATCGAGCGCATTAAGCCAGGCCATCCGCAGCAGAACGGCCGTCATGAGCGCATGCATCTCACGCTCAAAAGGGAAGCCACCAGACCGCCGGGGTTCAACAGCCTCCAGCAGCAGGATCGCTTTGATAGCTTCCGGCACGAGTTCAATGAGGAACGCCCTCACGAAGCTCTCGATATGAAGCGTCCCGCAGACCTCTACACAGCTTCAGCACGCCGCTACGATGGCCTGCCCGAACTGACCTATCCCTTCCACGATCGAGACGTCGTCATCACATCCTGTGGGCGCCTTTGCCTGCACCGCAAGAAAATCAATATCTCCGTCGTGCTGGCCGGCCAAAAGCTCGGCATCAAGGAGGTCGACGACGGCATTTGGCTCGTCAGCTTCATGCACTACGATCTGGGCTACTTCGACCTGGAGCAAAAGACCTTGCAGCCCCTCGACAACCCATTCGGCCCAAAGCCCGTCACCGATGTCTCCGGTACGACATCCTCGCTTTGACCGAGAGGCAGTCTTGCTCATTCTTGGCACGGCAGCCCTTGGCTCGGCCGCGCTGAGCGGTCAACCCCCGCAGCCCGCAGGGGCGCGCCTTTGGCGCGCGGGGTTGACGGCGAACGCGCGTGCCGAGCAACAATGCGGCTGTGCCATGAATGCTTGGAGTGAGTGACCCTGCAACCCCTCGACAACCCGTTCGGCACGAGGTTGTCACCCATGTCTTAGGTACGACCTGTTACCTATGTGTCCGGGCTGGACACAACGGCGGACTGGCGCGCTCGGAAGGATTCGAACCTCCGACCCTCGGAATCGAAATCCGATGCTCTATCCAGCTGAGCTACGAGCGCCCTGGCCCGGCAACGGGCCACCGAGATTCGCCCGACCGGCGCTGGCGACGAACCAGCACACCGGACGGCGTTCGGATCGGTTCGAATTAGCAGAGAGGCCGGCCAATAAAAAGCCCTTCCCGCCTCCATCGAGGCGGGTCGAAGACGCCGTCACCAGGTCGTGTTGAAGAGGCCGAAATGCGGCTGCTGAGCGACCATCATCATGGGACGGCCGGGCTGCGGCGCCGGACGCGCCCTGACGATCTTGCGCCTGGGCTGAGCGTGCACCGGAGAAGCTTGAGCCTGAGAAACCTGAGGCTGAGTGGCCTCGGATTTCCTGGCGGCGGCGGTCTCGGCCCTCGGCGCCGGCGTGAACTGGGCGAAAGTCTCCCGCACCCGCGTCTTGGCCGACATCTCGGCGAAAGCCGGCGAAAGACCCTGTACCGGCGGCTGGGGCGCAGCCGCAACAGCGGCGGTCTTCACCGCGGGTGCGGCAATCGTCGGCTGGCTGGTGTCGAGCACGACGCGCTCAGGCAGATGACGGTTGGACCGGATTCGGATCAGAGGCTGGTCGTTGCTTGCGGTCGCGACGGCTTGCGCCACGGGCGCCGCCGGGAAAACGAAATCCGCCACGAACAGCAGTCCGAGCAGGGCTCCACCGACAAAAATGAAATACCTAAAGATGGGCATCGGCCGCGCTCCGCCCCCCGCATCCCCGCGTGGGCTCTCTCCGCCTCAACAGGCGATCTTTCAATTGGTTCCTGGCCCAGCCGTTCGGTTCAAATGGCGATGCGTGGTTTTTTCGCCAAGGACCAAGAGGGTAACTTTTCCGCTACCGGAACACGCCGCCTTTAAGCGCGACGTGCTGCAACCAGCGAACATTTTGCCTGATCGGCATTCACGTTAACGAAGCCGACAGGGATATGCACAAATGTCTTGCGGCTCTTCATGCTGACCGGATCGGCCAGCACGCGGCTGCGGTCGGTAAGATGACTGCCATCGCGCCGCGCAAAGGCGCAGACGATCTCGACATCCTTTACGGCATAGTCATTGTCGTTTCGCAGCGTGAACGTCACCAGGGCTTTGGAGCCAAGGCCGCCGCGGCGCCAGGTCTGCGATGAAATCCTGAGACGACCGAGTTCTACTCCGACCGGCACCTGAGCTTCGGACGCCGGCGACGCCACTGCGGACGCATCGCCTACGGGAGCCGTCTCAACAGCCGCCAGCTCCGGCCTCGCCGGCTCAGCACTGTTGCCTTTGGAAAGAGGCAGGAGCATCCAGATGCCGCAGCCGACGATGATTGCCGCCAGCAGCCACAGAAGGCTACGGCCGATCGAGACGCTCGCGATCGTTATGGCTCGCGCCAGTCGTTCGCCGGCCCCGGCGAAGCGCCCCAATCCGA
The DNA here is from genome assembly GCF_045571415.1 of Bradyrhizobium sp. LMG 9283. Taxonomy (NCBI): domain Bacteria; kingdom Pseudomonadati; phylum Pseudomonadota; class Alphaproteobacteria; order Hyphomicrobiales; family Nitrobacteraceae; genus Bradyrhizobium; species Bradyrhizobium sp. LMG 9283. The sequence goes on along the minus strand of NZ_CP120691.1, from coordinate 3,871,450 downwards.
TCCGGTCGAGCCTGGCAATCATGGTTACATCACCGATCGCGGCCGAGCACCGTCAACGCCGGACTCGGTCACTGCTTACCTTAATCCGGCAGACGAATTAAGGTTCCCGCGCTCATGCGAGTCGGCAAGGCCGTAGCGACCACCGGCCGCCGCCACTAACATGCGCCGCAACATCGAACGACCCGGCTGGGAGAATACGAAATGCCATTCGCCGTTACTTGGGATCACGTCCATCTGCGCAGCCCCGATCCGGAGACCACGGCGGCCTGGCTGCGGGACATCCTCGGCGGCGAAATCGTGCGCGCGCCAGGCCGGCTCGAGGTGAACCTCGGTGGCGCCAGGATCTTCATCGCATCGCTGGATGGCGATGATACCGTCAACCCGCCACCTCCACATCCGCATCAGGGTCTCGACCATTTTGGTCTGACGGTGAAGGACATCGACGCAGTCGCCGCCGAGATCAAGGCCAAGGGCGTCACATTCACGCGCGAACCGACGACCATCCGGCCGGGCGTGCGCATCTGCTTCATCCGTGGCCCCGAAGGGATCTCTATCGAGCTGCTCGAGCGCGACAAGAAATACACCTGACGTGACGCGGCGTGGGCCGTCTCAGCCACCGGGGCGACGTGAGCCCTGGGGGCTAAGTCATGCTGCCGGGCATAAAGCAGCGGATGGTGACGCCCATGTAGCCGTAGATCGGCCAGACCATGGTGCGCCCCACCCGGTTCGGCTCGGAGATCACGGCCTCCTCGGGCACATCGACCCAGACGAGCTCCTGCTGCTGACCATCGAGCGCGTAGCCATAGCGCGGGATGCGGACGCGATAGTGCCCGTCCTTTGCTGTCCCAGTCGGCGTCCTGGAGCGCCGAGCCGTCGGCATCGGAGCAGCAAGGCCCCTTGCCGCTGCGCAGACTGTCGAACCATGCCTTCAATTCGGCATTGGTGTGGACGAACTGCCCGCGGTCGCGCGCGTGCCCAAAGGGGGCTGCGAGCGCCATCAAGGCCAAGGTGGACGCCAGCCTTGTCAAGTGTCGCCGGCGTATCGCACTGCCAATTCGCCATTGCTCGCTTTTGCAATTCGTGTGACGCGCACTGTACAGACACGGCTCATCGCCGCCGGAATCGATCCAGTTGGTCACGTTCGTCTTGCTCCAGCACCCCGCGGCCAGTGCAACAATGGTTATGCATTTCGCGGGCCAACCCTGATTCGTAACGGTCGCCTCCGCTTCACCATCGGAGCGCCATGACGACCTCACACACAAGCCCGGACAACTACGGCTTGCCGCTGCAGGCTCTCGCAACCAGCCGGCAAACTGCCGCGTTGCGCGAGGGGATCGGCTTTGGCATAAAAGCGGACCGGTGAAGCCATTGGGCGATGGCGGCCGGCCTGTGGGACGTTATGAAGAACGGCCTCTATTCAATTCACGTGACCCTGCTCGATGGTCGAGTCGGCAAGGGCAGCGGTGTGATTCTCTTCCGGGACGGCAAGATCCTTGGCGGCGATGCCTACCTCTATTACACCGGCAACTACACGGTGAAGGACAAGAACACCTTCAAAGGCGAGGTGCTGGTGCAACGGCACACGTCGCCTCGAGGCGACGACAATCCGCTGTTCGGCGGCCCTGCCCCGGTCGGCATCGGCGTCAGTGGCACCTACACAGACACGCGCGCGGAGATGACGGGCACGGCGCTGGTTGGCAAGGCCAGCCTGATTTTCGGCGCCACCCTGCACAAGCTTTCAGAGGCCGATTAGCTATTCCGCAGCCTGCTCGAGCGGCGCCACGCGCGGCAGGATGATCTGGATACGGGTGCCGCCGCCCGGTTCGGAATCGAGATCAAGCCGCCCGCCGAGCCGGTTCGTAACGATGCTGTAGACGATGTGCAGCCCGAGGCCGGTGCCGCCCTGGTCGCGCCGGGTCGTGAAGAACGGATCGAAGGCACGGCGGCGGACGTCGAGCGACATGCCGCAGCCATTGTCAGAGAAGATGATCTCGACATTGTCTTTGCCGGACTCGCGCACTTGGATCTCGATGGTCCCCGGCCGGCCGTCCGGGAAGGCGTGCGCCACCGAATTGAGAAACAGGTTGGTCAGCACCTGGCCGTACGGGCCGGGATAGCTGTTCATGGTCAGGTCCGGCTGGCACTCGACATTGAGCGTCAGATTGTGCTTGCGCAGGCCGGGCCGCAAGCTCATCACCACCTGCTCGGTGAGGTCGCCGAGATCGAAGGTGCGCTGATCCGAATAATTGCGATCGGCGGCGACCTGCTTGAACGACTGGATCAGCTCAGCGGCGCGGTTGAGATTGGAGACGAGCTGCGACGACGCGTCGCGACTGGTGCTGAGGAAGTCGTTGAGCGTGGAGCGGCGCAGCTCGCCGCGCTCGACCTCGGCGGTGAACATCGCGGTCTTGCGCTCCAGCGCGGAGGCGACCGTGAGGCTGATGCCGACGGGATTATTGACCTCGTGGGCGACACCGGCGACCAGGCGCCCAAGCGCGGCGAGCTTCTCCGCCTCGATCAGCGAGGCCTGGGTCTCGCGCAGATTGCGCAACGCGGTCTCCGCGGCTTCCTTGGCCTTCCGCATCTCCTGCTCGCCGCGCTTGCGCTCGCCGATGTCGAGCGCGACGGTCACGATCCGCTCGATCTCGCCTTCGGCGTCGAGCAGCGGCAGCTTGTTAACCAGCCATTGGCGCATGTTGCCGGCGGCGTCCTGGTACTCCTCCTCGTAGAAGCCGAGACCTTTTCGAAGCTTGAGCACCCGCTTGTCGCTTTCGTCGGACTTGGCTGCGCCATAGCGCGACATCAGGTCGGCCGTGGTGCGGCCGAGCGCCTCGCCGGGCTCGATGCCGAAGATGCCCGCCATGTAGCGGTTCATCAGCACGTAGCGCAGATTGCGGTCCTTGACGTTGATCACCGCGGGCACGGTGTCGATGACCTGCTGGAGCAGGCGCCGGCCCTCGGCGATGGCGTCCTCCGCGCGTTTCTGGTCGGTGATGTCGCGCAGCGTGCCCTCGTAGCGGACGATGTTGCCCTGCTCGTCGCGCACGCCCGTGGCGCTGTCGGAGAGCCAGAGGATGTTGCCGCTGCGCTGACGCACCTGATACTCGAACTCGCGCACCATGCCGTCGCGCGCCATCAGCCGCTGGTATTCGGCGCGCGCCTCGGGATGGACATAGATCGTGTGGGCGATGTCGTTGATGCTGTCGATCAGGTGCTGCGGACTGTCATAGCCCATCATCCGCGCCAGGGCCGGATTGGCGTTGAGGAGGTCACCGGCCGGCGTCGTCACATAGATGCCGTCGACCGAGCCTTCGAACAGTTTTCGATAGCTCTCCTCGGCGAGGCGCTGCTCGGTGAGCGCGCGCACCGCCGCCTCGCGCGCCGTGTCGGCCTCCTCCAGCGCGCGGCGGAACACTTCGGCTGCCCGCGCAATGTCGCCGATCTCGTTGTCGAGGTCGGCAGACGGAATCGAGGTGTCTTTCCGTCCGGCCGCAAGCGCGCGAATGGATCGCGCGATCTGGGCGAGCGGACGCACCGTCCTGCGCACCACGAACAACGCAGCACCGATGCCAATCAGCACGCCGACCGTACCGAGCACGATGCTCTGCCATCGCGCCTCGGTGAGGGTCCGGGCAAAGTCGCGCGACAGCACATGGCCGCGCCGGGAGCTGACCTCGCGCAGCAATTCGGTGACGCGACCGATCAGCCGGCCCTCGGTGCCGAGCACCTCGCGGTCGATGTCGGCGATCTGACGCTCGCGGACGGCGACCGCCATGATCGCTTCGGCATAATCATTCACCGCCACCTTGAGCTTGGGATCGGTGATATCCATCGCGCGCATGCCCTGCGCGGCCTGCTCGGCGGCCGACGGGTTACGCGCGAGCAGCCCGAGCGCGATCCGGCTCTGCGCCTCCGACAGGCGCGAGGCCAGCGCACGGTCGGCGGTGCCGGAGACCGCCGCGTCGAACTGCTCGCGCAGCGGCGGCAAGCCGGCGAGCAGCTGGGCGCGGCGGTCGATCAGGGTCGAGATCCGCTCGAGGCCATTGCGGTAGGTCGCAAGCCGCTCGGTGACCCCGTCGATCATGTCCTGCTGCTCGGGCGCGAGCTCGATGCGGGTCTTCTTCAGGATGTCACTGAGCGTCGAGGCCGCCTCGCCCACCTGCTGGAACTGGATGCCGGCGCCGGGGTCGGTGACGAAGTCGCGCGCGGCGAGCCGCAGCTCGTTCATGCGGCGGTCGATGTCCTCGGCGAGGTCGCCGACGCTCTGCAGGCGCTGCAACTCGGCGAAGGTCGTGTCGATGTGGCGGATCGCGATCACGCTCGCGGCCGAGGTGACGATGATCACCGCCAGCACCAACAGAAAGCTGCCGAAGGTGAGCTGACCGATGGAGAGCGAGAATGTTCGCCTTTTCTCAGGGGGCGGCGTCAATTCGGCGGACATTGGTGGTTTGAGGACCGGGCTGCTGGAGACCCAATATACGACGTATTGCCGCCCGGGGGGAACATGCCTCGGGACGCGGAATATCCTTAATATTGGGGGCCGCCGCCCTTTTCAGCCTCCGCCTTACGACAGTTTGACGCTGGCTGCCCGGCGGACCGGGATGGTCAGGGCGGCGACGCCGAGGACGACGCAGGCCAAGCCGGTCCAGGCGGTCCGACTCAAGGTCTCGCCAAGGAAGGCGACGCTAATGGCGACCCCGATCGGCACCCGCAAATAGGCCTGCGCGGTGGTGCCGACCGAGCCCAGGGTCTGGATCAGGCGGAAGTAGATCGCGAACGCTGCCGCGGTCGAGAACACCGCGAGCGCCGACAGTGCCAGCACGGAGCTCAGCGAAGGCGACAAGGTCCAAGGTTGCTCGACGACCAGCGAGGCCGGGATCGGGACCGCTGCCCCCGCCAGCAACGAGCCGGCCGCCGGCCCCATGGGATCGAGGCCTTTGAAACTGCGGCCGAAGATCGCGGCGCAGGCATAGCAGACGGTCGCGGCGACGATGGCGGCCTCGGCGACGAGGCCGCTGCCAATGTCATGAAAGCCATCGACGCCGACGATCAGCAGGATGGCGGCCATGCCGGCGACCACGCCGAACAGTTTTCGCGGGGTCGTCGCCTCGTGACGGGTGACAATAGCCGTGAGCAGGAAGGTGAAGATCGGTCCGGTCTAGCGCCGTACGGTCCTCAATACTTCGCCCAGCGTCGAAGTGTCCTAGCCGACCGCGCCGACCTCGAACACCTCGCCGTCATAGCCGGCCTCGCGGGGGATGCGGAGTTGACGGCCGGTTTCGGTCTTGGTCATGACCGGCATCACGGTGACGATCGCCAGGCCGCGGGCGTGCTCCAGCGCTTCACTCACGTTTGGCTGCTTGGCGAGCCGGATCAAATTGCGCGTGGTCGGGAACGGCAGCTTGAAGCGGCCGCTCTCGCCGCCCTCCACCGCCTCGCGCGGCGAGACCCAGATCGAATCGGTGGACTCCCGCCCGTCATGCGCGCCGAGCTGGTCGGGCGGTGCGGCGGCTAGGAAAAACCAAGTGTCGAAGCGTTTGGGCATGCCCTCCGGCGTGATCCAGTGGGCGTAAGGCACGAGCGTGTCCAGCGCGAGCTGGAGGCCATTGTCGGCGAGCATGCTGAGGAAGCTGACCTTGTGCTCGTTGAGCGCAACGCGATGCGCATCGGCGATCTCGCCGGCGCGCTTGGCATCGACCGGCGCGCCTGTGTCCTTCGACCGCGCCAGCAAAATGCCGCTCTCCTCGAAGGTCTCGCGGATCGCGGCGATCCGAAAGCCGCGGTCCGCTTCGCTCAATCCTTCGCCACCCGAATAGAGGTCCGCGCGGGCGACGATCTCCTTGTCGCCGGCATCGACGCTGCCGCCGGGAAACACCAGCGCGCCCGAGTTGAACTCGATCTGATGATGGCGAACCATCATGAAGACCTCGATTTCCTGTGCTGCGCCGTCGCGCAGCAGGAGGATCGTCGATGCCGGGCGTGATGCTGATGTCTCGGCCATTCAACTAACCTGCGGCGCTGGATTGCGGGCCGAGATTGGCCCGCTTGTCGACACAGGCAACGCGCGACAGCAGGTACTCGACCTCGGCCTTTGCCGCCGCCGTGATGGTCGCGCCGGGCTTGCGCTGGGCGCTGGAGGCGATGACGCCGCGCTTCTGCAGCACGTATTTGCGCACAGCAAGGCCGGCGCCGGGCTGCTGCTCGTAGCGGATCAGCGGCAGGTGCGCGTCGAACAGATCATGCGCAGCATCGCGCTTGCCTTGCTTCGACAGGCGCACGACGTCGATCAGAAGCTCGGGGAAGGCGTAACCAGTCATGGCGCCGTCGGCGCCGCGCTCCATCTCGAAATCCAGGAATAGGCCGCCATTGCCGCAGAGGATCGAGAGCGGGCGAAGCGAGCCGTCCTTCTGGAAATTGCGGAGCGCCGAGATCTTCTCCAGACCCGGCCAATCCTCGTGCTTGAGCATCACGCAGTTCGGATTGTCCGTGACGATCTTGCGGATCACGGCAGGCGTGAACACCACCGACAGCGTCAGCGGATAGTCCTGGAGCACCCAGGGCACGTCGGGGCCGATTGCCTCGGCCGCCTGTTTGAAATAGCCGACGATCTGATCGTCGGTGCGAAGTGAGGGCGGCGGCGCGATCATCACGCCGGCCGCGCCGGCATCCATCGAGGCCTTCGCCAGCGAACGCATGGTGGCAAAGCCCGGCGCGGAGACGCCGACGATCACCTGCATCTTCTTGGCGCGCTTGACGAAGCGCACCGCCACCTGCTCGGCCTCGGCGGCATCGAGCTTGGGGGCCTCACCCATGATGCCGAGCACCGTGACGCCATCGCAGCCGACCTCCTCGTAGAAATCGGTCAGGCGGTCGATCGAGCGCTCGTCGATCCGGCCATCATCGTGGAACGGCGTCGGCGCGATTGCGAAGGTGCCCTTGGCGTCGGCGGTGAGTTTCATAAGTCCTTTGTCCTCTTTTGTTCGTCATTCCGGGTTCACGCTACGCGTGCCCCGGAACGACACTGAATCAGAACCGCCGCGCCGCCATCTTGATCTGCTCCTCGGAGAAGAAGATCTCCTTGGCGTGATCGACGAGGTCCTGGGCCTTCCAGCCCGAGTGCGGCGGCTTCCAGCCTTCCATTTCCATCATCCGCATCTCGCGCACGCCGCGGGGCCCGGACACGCCCAGCACCTTGCCGGTCTGGTCGCGCGACAAATCGCTGACCATGTATAGCACGGCCGGCGCGATGCCGTCCGGCCCCAGCGCCGCTCCCGGGTTCTCCTTATAGCGGGGCAGGTCTGCGGTCATGCGGGTCAGCGCGCCCGGGGCCAGCGTCCAGATCCGGATGTTGTACTTGCGGCCCTCGATCGCCAGCACGTTGGACAGGCCCCAGATGCCGCCCTTGGCCGCGCCGTAATTGGTCTGGCCGAAATTGCCGATCAGCCCTGATGTCGAGGAGGTGTTGACGATGACACCGCCGCCATTTTCCCGCATCCAGCGAAACACCGGCAAGGTGCAACAAAAGGTCCCCTTCAGATGGACCTTGATGACCTTGTCCCAGTCGGCCTCGGAGGCTTTTGCGAAGGTTTGATCGCGCAGAATGCCGGCATTGTTGACCAGGATGTCGGCGCGGCCAAAGTGCTTGATGGCGTCGTCGAACACCGACTGGCCGCCCTCCATGGTGGAGATGTCGGCGCCGTTGGCAACCGCTTTGCCGCCTTCGGCCTTGATCGCGTCCACAACCTGCTGCGCCATGGACTTGTCGGCGCCGGAGCCGTCACGGGGCCCGCCGAGGTCGTTAACGACGACCGAGGCCCCTTCCCGCGCGAACAGCTTTGCGTAGGCCTCACCGAGCCCCCCGCCCGCGCCGGTGATCAGCGCAACCTTGCCGTCGAGTAGTCCCATGGTGGCCTCTCCCTGTTTTTGTTGTTGTGTCCCGGACGCGATGCGGCGTGAAACGCTGCATCGCAGAGCCGGGACCCGGTTCTTTCTTGATCTCACTCTGGGCCCCGGCTCTGCAGCGCACCGCTAACGCGCTGCACTGCGTCCGGGGCACGCGACCCGCCTAACCCAGCACCGTCTTGCCGTTCTTGATCACGGTGACGCCGCGCGACTTCACCTTGGCTTCGAACGAGATCACGTTGCCGTCCTTCCAGAGGTCCATGGTCACGGTCTCGCCGGGATAGACCGGCGAGGAGAACCGCGCGACGTGCTGACGGAAGGCGCTTGCGTCGTAGTCGGCATAGGTCTGGAGCACGCCGCGGCAGGTGATGCCGTAGGTGCACATGCCGTGCAGGATCGGGCGCGGGAAGCCTGCCTTCTTCGCAAACTCCGGATCGGAGTGCAGCGGATTGCGATCACCACAGAGGCGGTAGACCAGCGCCTGATCGGGACGCGTCGTGATGTCGATGGTCTTGTCGGGCGAACGCGAGGGGATCTTGTGCGGATCGGGCTGGGTCAGGTTCGGGCCACCGAAGCCGCCGTCGCCGCGCGCGAAGCGCGAAGCAACGAGCGTTGCGAGCTTCTCGCCCTTCTCGTTCTTCAGCACGGTCTGGTGGCTGATGACGACGCCCTTGTCCTTGCCTTTGTCGTAGACCTCGAGCACGGACGAATCGGCGGTGATGTTGGCGGCGACCGGCAGCGGCTGGTGGAAGGTGATATCGCGCTCGCCGTCCACCACCATGACGCGATTGAGGTTCATCTCACCAGGGCCCGAACCCCAGGCGGCGACGGACGCGAATGTCGGCACCACCTTCAGCGGCCGCGGCGTCAGCGTGCCCTCGTTGACGAAAGCGAGCTCCTTCTCGTCCATGGGATCGGCGCCAAGGCCGATGCCGTAGGCGTAGAGCATGACCTCGCGGTCGGTGTAGGCGTATTTCTGGCCGATGTTATTGAGGGCTTTGAGCTCTTCGTATCTGGCGGACATTTTCTGGTTTCCTCCACAAATGCTTTGCACGCGGCGCCGCCAGTTAATGTGCCTCTCCCCTTGTGGGAGAGGGCTGCGAGGACCGCGCGGCAAACTCGATCGGGTGAGGGGTTGCATCCGCATTGAGAGTCTCTCTGTGGAGCGATACCCCTCATCCGGCGCTTCGCGCCACCTTCTCCCACAAGGGGAGAAGGAAGAAAGTAATCAAGCCGGCGTGAAGAACGGCAGCGGGGCGCCGTCGGTCGGCTTGAACACCACCTTCACCTTCTGGCCGATTCTGAGCTTCTCCAGATCGCAGTCGACGAAATTGGTCTGCACCGACGGCCCCTCTTTCAGCGTGACGTAGCCGATGGCGTAAGGGCCGGTGGGCGATTTCCGCATCAGGCTGTAGGTGTAGATCGTGCCCTCGCCCGATGCCTGCTCCCACACCGTCTTGTCGGAGTAGCAGAACGGGCAGATCGAGCGCGGGAAGTAATGCGCTTCGCCGCACGCGGTGCAGCGCTTGATCATGAGCTTGCCCTCTTTCGCCGCATCCCAGAACGCGGCGGTCTCGGGATTGGTCACCGGTGCCGGATACTTCTTAGCTTCGCTCATCACACGCGCTCCAGAATGGCCGTCGAGGCGGCATGGCGGACACCCAGAAGGCCGCCGGTGCCGTGGGCGATGGCGAGATCGCAATTCTTGACCTGCACCTTCGGATGCGCTTCGCCGCGCAGCTGGCGTACGGCTTCGATGATCTTGGTCATACCGCCGCGGTTGACGGGATGGTTGCTGCAGAGGCCGCCGCCGTCGGTGTTGAACGGCAGCTTGCCGACACCCGAGATCAGATTGCCGTCGGCGACGAACTTGCCGCCCTCGCCCTTCTTGCAGAAGCCGAGATCCTCGAGTTGCATCAGCACCGTGATGGTGAAGCTGTCGTAGATCGAGGCGTATTTGATGTCCTTCGGCGTGATGCCGGCTTCCTCGAAGGCGCGCGGGCCGGACCAGACGCCGGCGGAGTACGTGAGGTCGAGATCCTTGCCGCCGCGCGGGCCCTTCATGGCTTCGCCATGACCGATCAACCTGACCAATGGCTTCTTCAGGCTCTTCGCGATCTCCGGCGTGGTCACGATCAGCGCGCCACCGCCGTCCGAGACGACGCAGCAATCCATCCGATGCAGGGGATCGGAGATCATCGGCGAGTTCAGCACGTCCTCGACAGTGACGACGTCCTTGAGCATCGCATGCGGATTGTACTGCGCGTGATGGGAGGCTGCGACCTTGATCCAGGCGAGCTGTTCGCTGGTGGTGCCATAGTCGTGCATGTGGCGCATGGCACACATGCCGTAGGCATTGTGCGTGGTCGCCCCGTAAGCGGATTCGAAATCGACCTCGGCGCCGGCCGCGCGCGGCGGCATCACCCCCGTGCGCGGCTTGCCGGCGAGCGTAACAAGCGCGATCGAGCACTTGCCCGCCGCGATCGCCTCGGCGGCGTGGCCGAGATGGATGATATAGGAACAGCCGCCGGTCTCGGTGGAATCGACGTGACGGAGCTTCTTGGTGTTGAGGCCGAGATAATCGACCATCGGCCAGGCGCCGCCCGGGGCATCGCCCGCGCAGAAATAGCCGTCGACATCGTCCTTGCTGATCCCGGCATCCTCGATCGCGCCCTTGGCGACCTCGCCATGGAGCTGGGCGGTGGATTTGTCCGGCGCATGCCGGGTCGGGTGTTCGTAAATCCCGGCAATGTAGGCCTTGCCCTTGATAGTCAAAACAGAGATCTCCGCTCGCGTTTCTTATTGCCCCGTTTTTCTGAACCGCGATGGGCGGATTGGCAAGCGCGGAAATATTCCGTCGCGCGAGAGAGCAGCGGGTCGGCACAAGTGGGATGGCGCTCTCGTGTCCCGGACGCGCTGCAACGCTTTGGCGTTGCTGCGCAGAGCCGGGACCCATGCAGCCGCGCACTCGTTGCGACCTGGGCCCCGGCTCTGCAGCGCATCGCTTCGTGCTGCGCGGCGTCCGGGGCACGAGAGCTTGCGTTGCAGACACACTTCCGCATCCTCGCGGCATGTTCCGCCCGAGCGGGGAGCGATGCACTATTGCCCCCGTCGCCTTGCGAGCGATCGCAAGACTTGACGCACAGACCCCGGGCGTCAGGACCACACGATTTTGCCGTATGCGAGGCCGCGCCCGTCGTGCACGCGAGACAATCACGCGTGCGACGCAGCCCGCGTCCACCGCCACTCACCCCGCGTTTCGTGACGATCGCGATACGCCCCTCTGACTGGGATGAGGTGGCGGAGAGATACGACAATTCCGAATTTCGGTAAAGTGGAATATTTATGTGGAGGTGGGTTGACCCACGGCCTGGGTGTTTTGCCCGACGAGACTGAGCAAGAATACTCGTTTTGGCGGAGTCAGGCCGGTGTGGGCGACCGATTGCGATCGGAGGCGGGTGATTGATCCAGAAGGCCTCTGGAGCAAGCTGGATGCCCTGCAGGAGGGCTGCGAGGGTGCCTCGGCCAGGAGCGAGCGTCTTTGCGAGGGCGGCCAGAAACACGTCTAAGCCAAGAATGTTGAGCACGCGGGTAAAGTTGTAGCAGAGCGCCATCAGGTTCCACTCACCGCGGACCTTATCGAAGCCGCGGACCAGGAAATGACGATAGCCGGCGCGGCATTTGAGCGTGCCAAACGGATGCTCGACGATGGCAAAACGACGGCGCATCAGCTCGCCTGCACCCTGCATCCGCGCGCGATGACGTTCAAGAACGCCTTCATGCTCCCAGCGACCGATCGTCCGGTAGGCCGCGTTCGACGAGAGACACTGGACCTTGAGCGGGCAGGTCCTGCAGATCGCTCCGCGCGCCGCATAGCGGATCTCGATGCGGCCGCTGGTGTTCTTTTGCCTGCTCTTCATCGGATGTAGCGGTTGGCCGGCAGGACAACGGTAGGTGTCGGTTGCGCCATCATAGTTGAAGTCCTTGAGGGCAAAGCGGCCTTGCTTCTCGAGCCGGGCGTTGCCCTCCGGCACCGGCACATAGGGCGTGATGCCATCGTCTTCACAGGCCTTCAGTTCGCGACTGCTGTAATAGCCCTCATCTGCCAGCGCCTGCAGGGCCCCGACCTCGAGAGCCTCTTTTGCCGCCATGGCCATCGCATGTAGCTGGCCGACATCGCTGCTGTCGTTCACCACCTCGCTGGCGACAATGAGCTTGTGCTTGTCATCGACGGCGGTCTGCACATTGTAGCCTGCGACGCCCTGGCCGCTCTTGACCAGAAGCCGGGCATCCGGATCAGTCAGGGATAGCTGCGTCGCGCCATTCTCTTCCAGCCGAGCAAGGTCGCCTTGTGCGCGCAAGCGCTTCGCCAGCAGCGCCGCGATCTTCGCACCGATGTCGCCGCCACCTCCGCCGCCGCCATCGGGGCCATCCTTGCCCGGCTTCTTGGCTTCCGCGGCATCATTGTCCTCAAGGCACTTGCCGTAAGCCTCGATCTCTTGGTCCAGCTTGATGATCTGATCGGCAAGCCGTTTGCGCGTAAAGATGCTGGCCTTGCTGGCGTCGCCATGGAAGAACGAGCCGTCAATTGCAACAACGCTGCCGCCGACAAGACCAAGCTCGCGCATCAGCAGCACGAAGCTGCGGTTGGCTGCCTTCAGCGCCGCCCAGTTCTCTTTGCGGAAATTGCCGATCGTCCGATAACCCGGCTTCAGATTCTTCAGCAGCCAGATCAGTTCCAGATTGCGGCCGGCCTCCCGCTCCAACCGACGCGACGACCTGATTTGGTTGATGTAGCCGTAAAGGTAGAGCTTCAGCAGATCGGCTGGATCGTATGGCGGCTGGCCGACCTCTTCAGCCTTGCGATCCGCATGGCGAAAGCCGAGCTTGGCAAGGTCGAGGACACGAACGAAGCTCTCAATCGCCCGGACGGGGTTGTCCGGTCCGACATAGTCCTCAATCCGAGCAGGAAGCAGGCTGGCCTGGTCGCGGTTCTCGCCGGTCTTGAATGTGCGATTCGTCATGAACAGAATCGTACATCAACTCACCAAAATGCCGAGTTCTTGCTCAGTCTCGACGGGCAACGCAATGGGTGGTGTCGTAGGGTGGGCAAAGCGAAGCGTGCCCACGTCTTCTGATGCAAACTGGTGAGATGGTGGGCACGGCGCTTTGCGCCTTTGCCCACCCTACGAGATCGTGGACCGCCCTACTCCGCAGCGATCTGCCTTGGTGCCGGCGGCGGGTTGGCCAAATCCGCGGCGAGCTGGGCGTAGCGGGCCTTGGCGTCGTTCACGGCCTTCTCCTTCACCGGGCCGTAGCCGCGGATGCGGTCGGGCAGCGACAGCAATTCCACCGCGGTGTCGATCGTGACCGGCGACAACAGGCCGAGCACGGTGGCGACGTCCTTCTCGTAGCCGGCGATCAGGTCGCGCTCGAGCTTGCGATCGGCGCTGCGGCCGAAGATGTCGAACGGCGTGCCGCGCAGGAATTTGAACTTTGGCAGCACGCGGAAGACGTTCAGCATCCACGGGCCGAAGGCGCGCTTCTTCGGACGGCCAAGCGCGTCGACGCCACTGCTGAGGATCGGCGAGGCGAGATTGAAGTTGAACTTGAAGTCGCCCTCGAACTGGTCGCGGAGCTGCTGCTCGAAGGCGCCGTCGCTGAACAGGCGCGCGACTTCGTACTCGTCCTTGTAGGCCAGCAGCTTGGCGTAGTTCACCGCGACCGCGCGCGGCAGCGCATCGCCGTAACCGCCCTGCGTGGCGGCGTCGCGGACCTGATCGACCAGCTTGCGATAGCGCTTGGCGAGACGGGTGTTCTGGTAGGCAGTCAGATGCTTGGCGCGGTGCTCGATGACCTCGTCGAGCGTCATCGCATCCAGCGTCTTCGGCGCGGCTACCTCGTCCGTACCCTTCAGCATGTCGGCGAGGCGCTTGGGATCGGCGACCGCGAGACGGCCGAGGCGGAAGGCTTCCTTGTTCATCTTGATCGAGACGCCGTTGACCTCGATCGCCTGCTCGATCGCTTCCGCGGACAGCGGCAGCAAGCCCTTCTGATAGGCATAGCCCATCATCATCATGTTGGTGGCGATGGCATCGCCGAGCAGCTGCTCGGCCGGCTTGGTGAAATCGAAGAACACCGAATCCTTGTGCAGCGCGGTTTCGAGCAGCCCGTTCAGCTTGCGCGTCTGGAAGTTGAAGTCGCGGTTGAGGATGAAGTCGGCGGTCGGAATGACGTGGCTGTTCATGATGCCACGGGTGCGGCTGGTGTCGCAGAGCGTGATCGTGTCCTTGGCGACCGCGACCACTTCGTCCGCGGCGAGCACGAGATCGGCCGTGCCGGTGACGATGCGCGAGCACGTCACTTCCGCCGGATGATCCGATAGGCGGACATGGCTGAGCACCGCCCCGCCCTTTTGCGCCAGGCCCGACATGTCGAGGATCATCGAGGCCTTGCCCTCGATATGCGCGGCCATGCCGAGCAGCGCGCCAATGGTGAGCACGCCGGTGCCGCCGACGCCGCCGACGGCGATGTTATAGGGCTTGTCGAGCGTCGGGCGCGATGCCGGCTCGGGCAGCTCGCCGATCTCAGCGAGTTCGGCCGGCGCGCGGTGGCGCGGCGCGCCGCCGTCGATGGTGACGAAGGACGGGCAGAATCCTTTCAGACAGGAATAGTCCTTGTTGCAGGACGACTGGTTGATGGCGCGCTTACGGCCGAACTCGGTCTCCAGCGGCTCGACCGAGATGCAGTTCGACTGCACCGAGCAATCGCCGCAACCTTCGCAGACCGCGGGGTTGATCATGACGCGGCGTGCCGGATCCTCCATCAGACCGCGTTTGCGGCGACGGCGCTTCTCGGCGGCACAGGTCTGCACGAACACGATCGCTGAGGTGCCCTTGAACTCGCGGCACATCTTCATGACGTTGTCGAGCTCGTCGCGGTGATACTTCTTCACGCCGGGCGCGATAGTATCGGCCGGGTAGGCGTCGGGATTTTCCGAGACCAAATAGAGCTCGCGGATGCCTTCAGCGTAAAGCTGCTGGGTGATCTGCTGTGGCGAGAGATCGCCGTCGTGGCGCTGGCCGCCGGTCATGGCGACGGCATCGTTGTAAAGGATCTTGTAGGTGATATTCGCCTTGGAGGCGATTGCCTGGCGGATGGCGAGAATACCCGAGTGGAAATAGGTGCCGTCGCCGAGGTTGGCGAAGATGTGGTTCTCGTTGGTGAAGGGTGCGATGCCGACCCAGGGCACGCCCTCGCCGCCCATATGGGTGAAGGTCTCGGTCGAGCGGTCCATCCACAGCGCCATGAAGTGACAGCCGATGCCGGCGAGCGCGCGGCTGCCTTCAGGAACTTTCGTCGAGGTGTTGTGGGGGCAGCCGGAGCAGAAATAAGGAGTGCGGGAGACGGGTGCGACCGCCTGCATTTGCGTGGCCTGACGGCCATTGAACCAGTCGGCCTTGGCGCGGAGCATCTCCGCAATTTCAGGATTGAGATTAAGTCTAAGAAGTCGCTCGGTGAGCGAGGTCGCAAGCGAGGCGACGCTGAGCTCGGCGGCGAAGGTCAGGAAACGCTTGTCGTGCTCGTCCATCTTGCCGACGATGCGCGGGCGGACGTCGTCGCGCCAGTTGAACAGCTCCTGCTTGACCTGATTCTCGACGATCTCGCGCCGTTCCTCGACGATGAAGATCTCCTCTAAGCCGACGGCGAACTGGCGCACGCCTTCCGGTTCCAGCGGCCAGGGCATGCCGATCTTGTAGAGGCGCAGGCCGATCTTGGCGGCGACCTCCTCGCTGATCCCGAGCTCGCGCAGCGCCTGCCGCACGTCCTCGTAGCTCTTGCCGGATGCCATAATGCCGAAACGCGCGTTCGGCGAGTCCATGGTGACGCGGTTGACCTTGTTGGCGCGGGCAAAGGCGATCGCGGCAAAGCCCTTGTAGTCCTGCAGGCGGCGGTCCTGCTCGAAGCGGTCGTCGGGCCAGCGCAGATTGAGGCCGCCGGGCGGCAGCTCGAAATCGGTGGGGATGATGAAGGGCTTCATCTCGTCGGTGAGGTCGATCTCGGCGGTGGTCTCCACCGTCTCCGTGATCACCTTCATGCCGACCCAGCAGCCGGAATAGCGCGACATCGCGATGCCGAGCAGGCCCATCTCGATCATCTCGTGGATGCTGGAGGGATAGAGATAGGGCATCAGCGCCGAGATGAAGGCATGGTCGGACTGATGCGGGACGGTGGAGGATTTCGCGCCGTGATCGTCGCCGGCAAGGCATAGCACGCCGCCGTTCTTGGCCGAGCCTGCGGCATTGCCGTGGCGGAACACGTCACCGCAACGGTCGACGCCAGGGCCCTTGCCGTACCAGATGCCGACCACGCCGTCATACTTGGCGCCCGGCGAGAGGTTGAGCTGCTGCGAGCCCCAGACGGCGGTTGCGGCGAGATCCTCGTTCACGCCGGGCTGGAACTTGATGTTGTACTGCTCGAGATGCTTGCGGGCGGCGAAGAGTTGCTGGTCGTAGCCGCCGAGCGGCGAGCCGCGATACCCGGAGATGAAGCCGGCGGTGTTGAGGCCATTGGCGCGGTCGCGCCGGATCTGGGCCATCGGCAGGCGCACCAGGGCCTGGATGCCCGTGGTGAAGACGTGTCCGGTCTGCTGGGTGTATTTTTGATCGAGACTGATCGGACCCTGGTTGATGCCCATGCTGTCCTCTTTAACCGCCCTGTTCAGGTCTTTGTCACTTAGCGTCGCTCAAGCCGTTGCATCCCCGTTGTTTTTAGCTAGGGCGTGCCGACCACCTCCGCCACTCTATGTCGGATATTTCACGATCCGCATCACAAATCTGGACCAAAGGGAGCGTCGGGTAAAAATCGCAATTTCGTGGCCTGAAACACGTTGGGCATTTTCAATTTGTGTCACCATACCCCCGCCGTCGCGAAATGAATTGATGCTCGTTTCACGCAGGCGGGGTCGATTGGTCGCAGGAGAGGCTTTCGATGCGGACGATTCTGGCTGGCTTGGCTCTTGCGGGTTTGGCGTTGTGCAGTGCGGTTGGAAGCGCCGCCCGTGCCGCCGAGCCGTCGCCGGAGCTGATCGCCTACGGCAAGGCGCTGGTCGAGGCCGGCGACTGCGCGGGCTGCCACACCGCCGATCCGGCGAGGCCCTTCGCGGGCGGCAAGCGCATCGACACGCCCTTCGGCGCGATCTATGCGCCGAACCTGACGCCGGACCGCGACACCGGGATCGGCGCCTGGGCGGATGCCGACTTCACCCGCGCCCTGCGCTACGGCATCGCGCCCGATGGATCGAACTATTATCCGGCGTTCCCCTATCCTTACTTCACGCGGATGACCAAGGACGACACGCTGGCGATCCGCGCCTATCTCGGCACGCTCGCACCAGTGGCGAGCCGCAACAAGCCACCCGAGCTGCGCTGGCCGTTCGGCTACCGCGGCCTGATGCGGATCTGGAACGCCATGTATTTCAAGCCCGGCCTGTTCGAGCCGGACCAGAGCCAGAGCGCGGCGTGGAACAGAGGCGGCTATCTCGTCAATGGTCTCGGCCATTGCGGCGCCTGCCATACGCCGAAGAACTATTTTGGCGCCGACAAGCAGGCGCAGGCACTCTCGGGCAACGAGGTCGGCGGCTGGTACGCGCCAAGGCTCGACGGCGCCGCGCGGACCGGGCTTAAATCGTGGAGCGAAGCTGATATCGCGGAGTATCTGCAAAGCGGACGCAACGCGAAGAGTCATGCCGGCGGTCCGATGGCCGAGGTGATCGTCAATTCCACGGCGAAGATGAGCGATGCCGACGTTCGTGCGATCGCGCTGTATCTGAAAAGCCTACCGCCGGCGCGGCGCGAGACGATCGTGACGCCGCCGGACGAAGCCGAGATAAAGGCCGGCCAGGCGGTCTACGCAAAGCTCTGTATCGCCTGCCACGAGGCCGACGGCACGGGCAGCCCGCGGATTTATCCGCCGCTGCCGGGCAATGCGCTACTGCAATCGATTAATCCGTCCTCGACCTTGCGCATCATCCTCGACGGCGCCCACACCGTCACGACTCCGCGTGCGCCGAATACCGGCGAGATGCCGGGCTATGCCAAGCAATTGTCCGACGGCGAGATCGCCGCGGTGACGAACTACATCCGCAATTCCTGGGGCAATGCCGCGCCGCTGGTGACGCCGTCGCAGGTGGCGAAGGCAAGGAAGGAGGATTAGCCCCCGCTCCCCGCTTGCGGGGAGAGGCGAAGACCTACCTCTCCTCGTCTCCCGTGAACACGAATTTCGGCATCTCCCATTTGTAACGCACCGCGAGCAGGCGGAAGCTGATGCCGAGGACGCAGGTCAGGATGGTCCAGAGCTCTGCGTTGAGCTGCAGGCCGAAGGCGGTGGTGTAGAACAGGCCTGTCACCACCGAGACGCTGGCGTAGAGCTCGGAGCGAAACAGCAGCGGCACGTCATTGCAGAGCACGTCGCGGAGCACGCCGCCGGCGCAGCCCGTCACCATGCCGGAGACGATGACGATGGGCAGCGTCGCATCCATCTGCCAGGCAACGTCGCAGCCCGCCATGGTGAAGATCACGAGGCCGATCGCGTCGAGCACGATGAAGGCGACCTTCAGCCGGTGCACGAGACGCGCGATCAGAATGGTGACGAAGGCGGCGCCGCCGGCGAGCGCGAGATAGATGGGGTTGGCGACCCAGGCCAGGGGATAATGTCCGAGGAAGAGATCGCGCAACGTGCCGCCACCGAGCGCGGTGATGCAGCCGAGGAAGCAGACGCCTAGCCAATCCATGCTGCGACGTCCGGCAGCGAGCGCGGCCGTCATGCCCTGTGCGGCCACCGCGACCAGCGACAGGAAATGCAGCACGCTATCGGTCGGTGGCAGGCTCCACCCCTGTTCCTCTCTCCGCGCGATGGAACTCACGCGCGGCGCTCCCGACGGAACAGGTTCCCGATTCCCGAGATAAGAGCAACATGCGACGAAAGCATTGGGTGGCGCGGAACAGAACCTCGCATCTGAGGGTTGTCCGAGGTCATAACCCGAGGAGACCAATCGATGGCTGACGACCGTTTTCCCAACGATCCGTACCGCCCGAACCTCGCCGACGATGAGTATTCTCGCGCGGTGCGCCGGGATGCCGACCTGCAGGCCGATCCCGAGCTCGGCGAAGGCCCTGCCTCCAGCGGCAAGATCGCGCTGTTTGCGGTGGCGGTCGCTCTGGTGCTGGGCGCCGTGTTCTACGGCTTGAACAATACCAGCACGACCAACCAGGCCAGCAACCCGCCGGCTTCGCAGACCGCGCAGACGCAGCCGACCAATCCGGCCGCGCCTCCCGGCATGCGTGACGTGACGCCGCGCAGCAACACCGAGCCGGGCGTAACCACGGGTGCAGCACCGAGCAAGCCGGCCCCGGATACGCAGACGCCGTCTAACGGCGCGAAGTAGCGACGCGACTGCCATCGCGTCACACACAACTGTCGTCGCCCGGCTCGACCAGGCGATCCAGTACTCCGACACGGCAGCGATTGAATCGAGAAGCCGCGGAGTACTGGAGGCTTCGTCTGCGCGGGGCATGACAGCGAGAGGACGGCGGGACATAACATCCCGCCGCTCTTCGTTTGCCTATATTGTTTGCTACTGGCTGAACATCTTGTTGAGCTCGCCGCCGGAATAGCCGCCGGCAAGCTCGGTGAATGTCCCCTTCTCCGCCATCTCCTTCGCGGCGCGCATGAAGCCGCCCCAGGCAGCGCGGGCGAGCGAGCCGCCGACGCTGATGCGGCGGACGCCGAGATCTTCGGCCTCCTGCAGCGACAGGCCGGAGCCGCCGATCAACAGGTTGAACGGCTTCGGATGCACCGCCTTCACCACCGCGGCGATGTCCTCGCGGCTCTTCAGGCCCGGCGCGTAGAGACAGTCGGCGCCGGCATCGGCATAAGCGGTCAGCCGATCGATGACGAGCTTGAGGTCGGTGACGCCCCACAAATACGCCTCGCAGCGGCCGACCAGCAGCGTGCCGCTGTCGCCGATCGCCTTGCGCGAGGCCTTGATGCGCTCGACCGCCAGCGCGCGGTCGTAGAGCGGCTTGTCCTTGTCGCCGGTGGAATCCTCGATCGACAGGCCGGCGACGCCGGTGCGCACGCAGCGCTCGACATTGTCGGCGACGTTCTCCGGCTCGATCGCAAAGCCGCCCTCGAAATCAGCGTTCACGGGGATGTCGACGGCCGAGCTCAATGCTGCCAGATGCTGACAGACCTCCTCGACGCTGACGTGATTGTCTGCCTTGCCGATAGTCCAGGCAAAACCTGCGCTCGAGGACGCAATCGCCTTGAAACCGAGATGCTGCAACGCTTTCGCGCTGCCGACATCGACCGGATTGGGTAAAATGAAGCAGCCGCTCTCGTGCATCTTCCTGAACGTCGCGCGCTTGTCAGCGGTCGTCACATGCATGTTTCTCTCCCTTGTTGGCCGCGCAGACATAGGCGTGCGGTTTCAAGTCCGCTAGTGCGCATCGTGTACGGCGCGGCTGTCCTTCGGGGCCTGCTCGCGGTCGGTCATGCCATAGTCCCGGATCACGCTGGCGATGCGCAAATGATAATCCGCGAAGATCTGTGCGCGGCCTTTCGCCTGGGTGCGCCGATGCTCCATCGTGTTGCGCCAGGCCGCCACTGCTGCCTCGTCCCGCCAGAACGACACCGACAAGATCTTGCCCTTCTCGGTCAGGCTCTCGAAGCGTTCCACCGAGATGAAGCCGTCGATGGTCTGCAGCAGCGGCTTCAGATCGGCGGCGAGGTCGAAATAGTCCTGGCGGTGTTCCGGCTTGGGCCAGACCTCGAAGATTACGGCGATCATGGGCGTCTCCTGTTGTTGCTGGGCTACAATACCACCTTGCGCAGGAAGGTGCGCTCTTCGGCGAGGATGAATTTGCTCTCCTCGGCGAAATGGAAGTTCGCCATGCCCTCCGCGTCCTGCCGCAGCCGCGCGCGATAGACCTCGTACGCGGCGAGGCTCTCGAAGGTGATCAGTGCGAAGGCGATGTTGTTGGTGCCCTCATGAGGCATGAAATAGCCGATCAGGTCACCGCCGCATTTCGGGATGATGGTGAGCCAGCGCTTCGCATATTCCTCGAACTGCGAGCGCTTGAAGGGATCGAGCTGATAACGGATGAAGACGGTGACGGGCATGATGGCTCCTTAATTTCTCGACCAAAACGCAAAACGACGCCGTCGCCGCTGAAGCAGTCTGGATTTGCTCCGCTGCGCTCGCAATGACGTGTTTGCACAGACAGACTACGCGCTTGCACCACCACAATGCTTCGGCTACCATCGAAGCATGAAATCAGGTCCCGACATTGCCATGGTCGCCTCCCTCGTCGGCGACCCCGCCCGCGCCAACATGCTCACGGCGCTGATGAACGGCCGCGCGCTCACTGCGAGCGAGCTGGCGCAGGAGGCCGGCATCACACCGCAAACCGCGAGCTCGCATCTTTCGAAGCTCGAGGCCGGCGGCCTCGTCGAGCCGGAGAAGCAGGGCCGGCACCGCTATTACCGCCTCACCGACGACGACGTCGCCGGCGTGCTCGAGGGGCTTGCCGGCCTCGCCGCGCGGACCGGTCACATGCGCGTGCGCACCGGACCGAAGGACCCTGCACTGCGGCGCGCGCGGATCTGCTACGACCATCTCGCCGGCGATCTCGGCGTGCAGATGCTGGACTCCCTGCGCCAGCGGCAGCTGGTCAGGCAGAGGAAACAGGACATCGAGCTCACGGCTGAGGGCGAGCGCTTCCTCGCCAAACATCTGCAGATCTCGCCCGACATGCTCAGCCACCCACGCCGCCCGGTGTGCAAGGCCTGCCTCGACTGGAGCGAGCGGCGTCACCATCTCGCCGGCACGCTGGGCGCGGCCTTGATGCAGCGCTTCGCCGAGCTGAAATGGGCTTCGCGCGATGCCACGCCCGGCAGCCGCGTGGTGAATTTCACGCGCACCGGCGAGAAGCAGTTCGCCGCGCTGTTCGGGAACGGAAAAGACTGATCACGCACTCCACCTGTGATCGCACGTTTGCGTGTGATTGGATGATCTCGTTATGGCCGGGCTTGACCCGGCCATCCACGTATTTATGGCCACCGTCATTCCGGGATGGTCCGAAGGACCAGACCCGGAATCTCGAGGTTCTCAGGTGCGCAATTGCGCACCTGAGTTCGCTGCTTCGCATCGCCCCGGAACGACATTACCAAACACGGGATTCCGAATGAACCGCCTCCTCCCAGCTGCGCTCGCTGCCGCCCTCGTTACAATCCCACCCGCAACACACGCAGCCGATACCGCGCCTCGCGAACCCTATGGCATCGCGCTAGAAGGCTTTGCCTATCCCTATCCCGCGCACCTCTTGCCTGTTATCAACGACGGCGAGCAGCTCAGCATGGCCCATATGGACGTGCCACCTGCGCAGCCGAACGGCCGCACCGTGGTGCTGCTGCACGGGCGCAATTTTCCGTCGAGCTATTGGGCGCCTGTCATCAAGATGCTGAGCGAGGCGGGTTATCGCGTCGTGGTGCCGGACCAGGTCGGCTTCGGCAAGTCCTCCAAGCCGCAGGGCGAACTGCATTTCGACAATCTGGCTCGCAACACCATTGCGCTGCTCGACCATCTCAAGATCGACAAGGCCGAGATCGTCGCCCATTCACTCGGCGGCATGCTCGGCGTGCGCATCGCCCGCGCCTATCCCGACCGTGTCGCCCATCTGGTGCTGACCGCGCCGATCGGGCTCGAAGACTACCGCCTCTACGTGCCGCCGACGCCGACCGAGAAGATGATCGAGACCGAGGACAAGCTGACCGCCGAAGGCTATCGCAAGCAGCTCCAGACCAATTACGCGATCAAGCTGCCGCCTGAGGCGATCACGCCGTTCATCGATGCCCGCTTCAACATCAAAGGCAGCCCCGACTATCCGCGCTGGCTGCGCGCCTTCGTCTCTTCCGGCCAGATGATTTATCGAGAGCCGGTGGCGCACGAGATCCCGCTGGTCGCGCTGCCCACGCTGTTCATCATGGGGGCCGACGATCACAACGCGCCGGGCCGGCCACTCGCGCCGGAGGCGCTGCGGGCCAAGATGGGACAGAACGCCGAACTGGCGAAGGCGCTGGCGGCGAAGATGCCGAATGCGCGGGCCGAAGTCATTCCCGACACCGGCCATCTCGTCTTCCTGGAGGCGCCGGAGAAGTACAAGGAGCTGGTGCTGGACTTTCTCGGCCGCTAGCGACACGTGCGTGTCGTCTGAGGCAGGACGCGGGGAACGTTCATGCCGCATTCAGGTCATGATTGGCAGGTTTGGATCGCAACGTGTCGGCACGTCCCAGATTTAACGTGTCGAATCGTGTCTCTTGATTCATTGTGCGCTGCAAGCGCCCCTAAGCCTGCCCCAAGGACAAGAAGGAAGATCCAATGAAATACCTGTTTGCCGCCGTCATGCTCGCCAGTGCGGTCGTCGGTTTCAGCGAGGCGGCCAGCGCTGCCGGTGGTTGCGGCCCGGGCTGGTATCGCGGCCCCTATGGCGGCTGCCGTCCGATGCGCGGCGCTGTCGTCGTTCGCCCCGCCGCCGTGGTGGTCGCCCCGGTCGTCGTCGCGCCTCGCGCGCGCGCGTGCCCCTACGGCTTCCGCTGGTACGCCGGCCGCTGCCGTCCGATCTGATCTCGTCCATTTGCCTTGCAGAGGCCGCGCGGCGAAAGCTTGCGCGGCCATCTTTTTGGGGGTGCTGCCGACGATTCCATCCTCCGTGGAACTGGAGCCTCGGAATGGAAACGGGGATCGCCAGCTGCGATCCCCGTCCATTTTCGCCGCGTATAGCGAACTTACCAGTAATGGCGGCGGCGCCAGCGCCGGCGCCAATGACGGCGGCGCCAGCCCCAGTGACGGCCGCGCCCACGCCAGTGCACCTGCTCGGGCTTCAGCTGCGTGGCCTCCTCGCTGGTCGTGACGGCAGGATGAGCGTCGGAATTGCCTTGCGGCGTGCGGGTGGGATCAGCGAGCGGTTGCGGTGACAACGGCGCGGCCTGCGCGGTCGCGGCGAAGGCGGCGGCGCTCGCCGTCACCCCCAATGCGAGTTTCAAAAAGTTCCGGCGCTCCATGACTTTCTTCCTCTTGGATCATCGTGCCAGTGATGCAGAGGAAGTGTCGCGGTGACGACATGAACCGAAGCTGAATCGTGCGTTCAGATTCAGGCGCAGCGGACTATGTATCCGGCTTATTCTGCAAACTCCTGCGCCAGCACCAGCGTCTCGCGCGTGCGCTTCACGTCGGGCCAGTCGCGGTTGAAGTCGGCGACGAGCTTATGTAGGGCGTCACCTTTCAGCATCGCATTCAGCTTCGCCTCGTCATCGAATTGATACATCGCCTGGTGCAGCGAGGGATCATCCAGGCTCCAGAACCGCCAGGCTTTGCTGACGCCGAACGCCTTCACCGCATCGGGCAGATGTTCCGTCTCGTACCATCGGTCGAAGGCGGCGCGCTTGCTGGCGGCGGTGACGGTGGCGCGGACGACGAAGAACGCTGACGGCATTGGGTTTCCTCCCATTGTTTGCAGCGAGACTAGCCGCTTCAGTCGCCGGCGACAAAAAAGTTCGTCCTTATGTCGGAATGCGCCTTCTTCGCACGTCCTTGCTTCGAACAGCGACGTGGAGATGCAAAATGGCCGACCTCACGCTGACCACTTTTGACTGGGTTCCCGAAATGCCCAGGGGCTTCGTGCGCGACCTGCGCGTGCGCTGGGCGCTGGAAGAAGTCGCCCTGCCCTATCGCGTCGCCAGCGTGCCTTTCGGCGATCGCGGGCCTGCGCATCTTGCGCACCAGCCTTTCGGTCAGGTGCCGTGGCTGACCGACGGCGACCTCTCGATTTTCGAGACCGGCGCGATCCTGCTGCATCTGGGCGAACTGAGCGAAGCCTTGATGCCGGTCGATCCGCGCGGTCGCAGTGAGACGATCAAATGGGTGTTTGCGGCGCTCAATTCGGTGGAGATGGCCAGCCTGCCCTGGGCAATGTCGAAGTTCATGGGCCATGCGGACGACACGCCGGCATGGAAATTCGTGGACGAGTTCCTCAAGCTCCGCCTGAAACATATGGAGGCGGTGCTTGCAGAGCGCGAATGGCTGGCGGGCTCCTTCTCCATCGCCGACATTCTGATGGCGGACGTGCTGCGCCCGGTCAATCGTTTTGATGGGCTCGCGAATCATCCGGCCTGCCGCGCCTACCTCGCACGCGCCACCGCCCGCCCCGCCTTCGCCAAGGCTCACGCGGATCAGATGGCCCATTTCGCCGCGGCGGATAAGGCGCGCGGAACGTGATGCGCCTCACACAATCGCTCGAGCTCTCGGCGTAGAGTCACCGCCGAAATGAAGCAGTTCGCCCGAGTTTATGTCCACCACAAGGTGCCCCATGGCCCGCATCGACTATCTCAAGCAACAGATCGCCCGCGCCGAGCGGCTAGCAAAAGCCATCCTCGACAGACAAACGGCCGAGCGACTTCAGGCGTTCGCAGCCGAATGCCGCACGGAATTGTCGGAGCTGACGCTCAAGCGGGCCGCGTGAGGCGTGCTGTTGCCGCCCGAGCGGCGCGTCACACCAGCTTCATCGGCGCATCGGTGACGACCCGAAGATCGATGCGCCCGATCAACGCCGAACGTCGCGCCTCGGCAGCACTGATGGCTTCATCCGTTTGCCGCAGCGTGCTGATGTTCGAGCCGAGGGAGACGATCCCACCGAGCACTACGGCAATCGAGCCAAGCGCTGCGGTCTGACCAAATCCGAACAGGCCGAGGATCGTAACCAACAGCAGCACCGCCCCGCCACCGATGGCGATCTTGGACGCCAGAATGTACTTACGGCACCGCTCGGCGATCTCGGCAAGCGCCTCGATCCGATCTTCGATATCAGAGATTTCGTCGGTCGGATCGTCTTCGGTCATTGGATCGAGGATACCAAATCAGAAGGAACCTGTAGCCCGCATGAGCGAAGCGACATGCGGGAACTGAACAAAGACCCGGATGTCGCTGCGCTCATCCGGGCCACGAGGCCTCACAACGGCAAATTGTCGTGCTTCTTCGCCGGCATTTCTGTCTTCTTGTCCTTCAGCATCGCCAGCGCGCGGGCGATGCGCTTGCGGGTCGAGTGCGGCATGATGACGTCGTCGATATAGCCGCGCTCGGCTGCGATGAACGGCGACAGGAAGCGGTCTTCGTATTCCTTGGTGCGCGCTGCGATCTTGTCGGGGTCGCCGATGTCGGAGCGAAAGATGATCTCGACCGCGCCCTTGGCGCCCATCACCGCGATCTGGGCGGTCGGCCAGGCGTAGTTCATGTCGGCGCCGATCTCCTTGGAGGCCATGACGTCGAAGGCGCCGCCATAGGCCTTGCGGGTGATGATGGTGACCAGCGGCACGGTGCACTGCGAATAGGCGAACAGGAGTTTGGCGCCATGCTTGATCAGGCCGCCATATTCCTGCGCGGTGCCCGGCAGGAAGCCCGGCACGTCAACGAAAGTGACGATCGGGATGTTGAAGGCGTCGCAGAAGCGGACGAAGCGCGCGGCCTTGCGCGAGGCGTCGCTGTCGAGCACGCCAGCCAGCACCATCGGCTGGTTGGCGACGAAGCCGACGGTGCGGCCGGCGATACGGCCGAAGCCGGTGACGATGTTCTTGGCGAAGGCTTCCGCGATCTCGAAGAAGTCGCCCTCGTCCACGACCTTCAGGATCAGCTCCTTCATGTCGTAGGGCTTGTTCGGATTGTCGGGGATCAGCGTGTCGAGCGACATGTCGACCCGCTCGATGGAGTCGAAGCTTGGCCATTCCGGCACGCCATCGGTGTTGTTGGACGGCAGGAAGTCGATCAGGCGCCGCATCTGCAGGAGCGTCTCGACATCGTTCTCGAAGGCGCCGTCCGCGATCGAGGAGCGCGTGGCGTGCACCGAAGCGCCGCCGAGCTCCTCGGCGGTGACGACCTCGTTGGTCACGGTCTTCACGACATCGGGGCCGGTGACGAACATGTAGCTCGTGTTCTTCACCATGAAGATGAAGTCGGTCATCGCGGGCGAATAGACGTCGCCGCCAGCGCAGGGGCCCATGATGACGGAGATCTGCGGGATCACGCCTGAGGCCAGCACGTTGCGGCGGAACACGTAGGAATAACCGGCGAGCGCAGCAACGCCTTCCTGGATGCGGGCGCCGCCGGCATCATAGAGGCCGATGATGGGCGCCCTCGCCTTCATCGCCATGTCCTGGAGCTTCGTGATCTTCAGCGCGTGGGTCTCGGACAGCGAGCCGCCGAACACGGTAAAGTCTTTGGCGAAGACAAAGGTCTTGCGGCAGTTGACGGTGCCCCAGCCGGTGACGACGCCATCGCCCGGCACCTTGGTCTTCTCCATGCCGAACTCGGTGGAGCGGTGCTCGACGAACATGTCGAACTCCTCGAACGATCCCTTGTCGAGCAAGAGCTCGATGCGCTCGCGCGCGGTCAGCTTGCCGCGGGCGTGCTGCGCCTCGATGCGCTTCTCCCCGCCGCCGAGCTTCGCGCCGGCACGACGATCTTCAAGGGCGTCCAGGATGTGTTTCATTTGCTCCCGCCAGTTCTTAAATGATGCGGGGTTCTAACACGGCATTTTGCGGGCCGGGAAGCCGCTTTCGGCGTCGCAGGGCTGCCCTGCCGCAGCGGGAAAGCGCAAGGAATTACAAAGTTTTGCCCGGGAGGCGAGCATGACGGAAGGAACGGCCGTGACGGGCGCTGCGACGGGCGGCGTCAACATCCTGCTGCGGCTGGAGGGCCTGACCCTGTTCGCAGGGATGGTGATGCTCTACGCCGCCTGGGACGGGTCCTGGCTGGTGTTTGCCTTGCTGTTCTTCGTGCCCGATCTGAGCTTCTTGGCATACCTGTCCGACGCCAAGTTCGGCGCGATGGTCTACAACGCCGCCCACAGCTACATGGCGCCGGTGACGCTGATGACGCTGGGCTTCGGCTTTGCCTCGCCCCTCACCTTGTCCATCGCCTTGATCTGGCTCGCCCATATCGGCATCGACCGGGCGCTGGGCTATGGCCTGAAATATTCGGCCGGGTTCGACTTCACCCATCTCGGGCGGATCGGACGGCAGGACAGGACCTGACCTCTCGGCCCTTGGCGGCGGACAGGACGGCAATTTTGTCACGGCTTTCCGTTGACCGGGTCAGCCGATTCAGGCTTGCTACAGCTCGCGGACAGGCGCCGAATGTAGCGTGAGCTCAGTCGGTACGGCGGCGGTCATCGCGCCCGACTGGCCCCCTTTTGGCATCACACATGTCCGCGACGGTCGTCCCCCTGCCGCCGAACAGCGCGTCCGAGACCATCGACTTCCTGCGGCGGATGGCCAGCATGGTGTCAGGGCGCAATGGCGAGATGCTGTTGCGCGCGGCAAGCCTGATCCAATCGCTGTCACAGCGGGCAATGTCGGCGGAGCGGCTGTTTCACGAGGCGCAGCAAGAGAGCAGGCGCCATGCGGAGCTGCATGAGGCCGCCGAGCGCGCCTCCAATGCCATGATCGGGCAGATCGAGACGCTGCGGACGCAGCTCACGGAGGTGACCAGCGCGGCCGCCGCCGAGCGCACCGCATTCGATGACGAGCGCGGCAAGCTGCTCTGCCTGATGCAGGATGCGGAAAGCCATATCCGCAAGCTCACCACCGAGCTGGAGGCGCTGCGCGCCTCCGTCGACAGCTTCAACGACACCGTCGTCTCCGTGCCGATCGAAGTGCTGCGGCAGGCGCGCACGCAGTTCGACTACCTCTCGAACGGCTTTGCCGGCAGAGGCGATGTCATCTCGCAGGCGATGAGCGAGATCGGCGGCTTTGCGATCGACCAGGCGCTGACGGCGAAGAAGACGGCCGACTCGGCCTGAGGCTGCAAAAGACCTCATCCAGGGAGTCCGCGCAGGCATCATCTCCTCCTTTTCCTTGTCGCGAGGCCAACCCGGCGGGCTCGGCGAAACCGGCGGCCCCCTAAGAACCGTTGTCCGGTTCGCGCGTTGGAACGGTCAAATCCCCTGCGATGGAGGTCCGCAAATGATTGGATATGGTATCGCGCGGGCAGGCCTACTCATGACGGCGCTCTGCTTTCCTTGTGGTGCTGATGCAGCCCAGGCTGCGGCATCTCCGTTCGTCGCCATGGCCGGCACATGGTCGGGCGGCGGGACGCTGAGCACGACCGATGGCGGGCAAGAGCGGCTGCGCTGCCGCGCAGCCTATAACGTCACCGCAAGCGGCACCGAGCTTCGGCTCAATCTGAGATGCGCCAGCGCAAGCTACAATTTCGATCTCGCGGGCGATGTCGAATATCGCGGCGGCGCCATTTCCGGCTCATGGAGCGAAGCCACGCGCAACGCATCCGGCACGATCTCGGGGCGCGCGGTCGGAGACCATATCGACGCAGCCGCGCGCGGCGACAACTTTTCGGCCAACCTGTCGCTGACGACGCGGGGAAGCCGCCAGAGCATCTCGATCCGTCCGCAGGGTACCAATGTCACGGGCGTTTCGTTGGCGCTCAATCGGCGCTAGATCGCGCCGATCTCGGCGAGACACGCCTGCGTCAGCGGCATTCGCTCGGCGATAAGCCGCGGCTCGCGGCAATCCATGTTGAGCGCGAATACGGTGTGCGCCTCGCCCTTCTCGGCCCAGCCGACCATCCAGCCGAGCGACGGCTCCCCGCGCTCGGCACCCAGCAATCCGGACTTGGCGCGGATGACGCTGTCGCCGACCTTGGTGACTGGCAGGATGTCGGCGACGAGATCCTGGCTGCGCTTGCTGATCGGCAGCGCACGGCGGCGCAGCCGATCGATGAAATCGATTTGCTCGACCGGATCGATGCGCAGAGCGCCCGTGAGCCAGAACTGGTCGATGCCGCCGCCGATGTCGCGATTGCCGTAGTCGAACTCGTCGACATATTTTTGCATGCGCTCCTGGCCGATGCGGCGCGCGATCTCCTGATAGACCGGCACCGCGCTGACTGCGATCGCACTGCGTAGCGTGTGGTCCTTGTTCCAGGCCTCGATGGGACGCTTGACGCCGTCCCAGGGAAATATGTCCTTGTCGGGATCGGCGACGACGCCGGTCTCCAGCGCGATCAACGAGTTCGGAATCTTGAAGGTCGAAGCCGGCAGCTTCCCCTCACCCGAGCGCTCCTTGTCGCTGGCGACGATCAGATAGTCCTCGACCTTGTAGCCGACGAAGGTGCCTGACGTGCCGAGGTCGGTGAAGCGTTTTGCAAGACTCTCGCGGATTTCGTTGCGCGGCGGCGCAACGTGGGCGCGCGCGCGGGATGGCAGGACCGCGGCTGCGGCGAGAAGAGCGAGGGTGGAACGACGGGTCAGCAAGAGCGATATCCGTGAGCAGTGAAAACAAGCGCGACCATGCAGCGGCTACGTGGTGAAACGATGACAGGTTATTTTTACCGCCCCCGGCCCGACAGCCGCAGCACGAACACCAGCACCTCGGCGACGGCTTTGTAGAGATCCGGTGGGATCTCCTCACCGAGCTCGACTTTGGACAGTGCGCCGGCCAGGACCTCGTTCTCCTCGATCGGGATGTCATGGGCCTTGGCAATTTCGACGATCTTTTCGCCGATCGTGCCCCTGCCCTTGGCGACGACGACAGGCGCGCCAGAGCCCTTCTCGTAATGCAGCGCGATCGCGAGCTTGGATGAATCGCTCATGTCGCGCGATCCAGGAAGTGGCCGGCGCGGGCCGGTGCCGGTTGCGGCGGCGAGCCGTCGCGGACCACGATATCACCGGGGTTGAGCTCGGCCCTCGTCAATGCCTGGCTGAGCTCACCGACGCCGGCACGGAGCTGCTGCGCCGTCGCCGGCCGCTCCGCCCACATCCGCACGAAGGTCTTGTCGCCGTTCAGCGTGATCAGCGCATGCACGGGACCGGCCGGCTCGATATTGAGCGAGAAGCGCGCGCGCCAGGCTTGCTTGGCGGGATCGGCGGATTCGTTGCCACCGTCACGCGAGATCTCGAATTGCGCCATCGCAGTGCCTTGCGGCGTTGCAAAGGGAATCTCGAAATTCCACTGCGGCACCATGGGATCAACGCGATGACCGCTGGCGTCGGTGCGATCGGGGAGTGAAGCGACCTGGAGCAGGATCTGCCGCGCGATTGCGGCATCGGTATCGTCGAGCAGGCGATGCACGGTCGCAGCCAACGGAGTATCGGGCGCGAGCGATGGTGAGGCGATGGATTGCGGCGATGGCAGCGCGCCACGGAACGGCGGCGGCGTCGCGCGCGCGGCGGCCTCGAAGATGTGACCGTCGGGCACGGCTTTGTTCGATCCTGGCACATTGCCGGTCAGGCGCGGCAGGTTTTGCGCGACCTCCTGCAGGAGGCTCGCGGCAAGGCCTGCCGACATACCGTTGGGCATCGTGGCCTGCGACGCGCGGCCTGCGATGTCGGCGAGCGCGGCAGCCGCGAGATTGGCGCTGCGTGGCGTTTGCGGTGGTTGGGCGATTTCGCTATCGGTTGACGGCAATGCGACCGGCGCGACCTCACCTGGCATCTGAGCCGGCGCGGCGGCGACCTGCGGCGTCCCCGTGGCAACAGGCGGACGCGCGGCACCTTGAGTCTGCGGTACGGCGGTTTCAATCGTAGCCAGCGTCTGGCGCAACACCAGCAGCGCCGCTTTCAAATCCGGCAAGGTCCCGGAGGCGGGCGTCGCACCCGCGACTAGCGAGGCCTCGAGGAACAAGCCGGATTTCTGGAACGCGGACTCGATGCCGGCGCCGTCGAGCCCAGGACTAAGCGGCGTCTGCTGCGCCAATACGTCCAGCACCGCCTGCTTCAAGCCCGCGGGCAGATTGCTGCCGGTGACGACGGACGCCAGGTTGGCGAACAGCGGCGCCTGGCTGCCCTGCCTGGTCGCGGCGTCGGCTGAGGCCAATGTAACGGCAACCTGTTCGGTCGGCGTCAGAGCAGCGCGTGCTGCATTGACCGACGGCGCAAGCGGCGGGCTTTCGACCAGCGAGGCCGCACGTGGCGTCAACGTGATCTGATCGGTGGCCGCTTCGCCTGCCCCGCCCAATACGGTGAGACGAATGGTGCCTTCATTCTCCGACACCGCCAGCTGGAGACTCTGCCCGGGGGACAGCGTCACTTCCGACATCACATCGAGGGAGAGATTGGCGATCGCGATCCGCACCAGATTGTCGGCGAGCATGCTGACCACCCTGGCGTCGACGACGCTTCCGGCCTGAAGCACGAGGTCGGGCGTCGTCGCATCAGCCACGGGGCTGGCGGCACGGACGGGAACGATGGAAGTGACCGGCGTCGGCATCTCAGGGAGCACAAAGGAGCACGGGCCACCCTAGCGCCTCCGTCGTAAACCTCTCGTTAAGGACCTGTGGTTGCGGGCGGTCTTACGGCCGCCAGCACCGCCACGGCCGCCTCGAAATCCCTGAGGCGGATGGCCCGACGGTCAGCTGCTTCCTCGTCCACGCCCCATTGCTCGGCGTTCCAGTCCTCATCGACATGGGCGGCGGCCCAGACCTGGCTGGCGTCCCGCGCGCCATGGGCGAGCGCCAGCGCCAGCAGCGCCGAGCCGGTCAGGGTCGTCACCACATGGAGCGCGGCGACCGACCAGGCATCCCGCGGCAGCGCGGCGCGCGCGGCCCGGACAGCCTCCTCCGGCTGCTTCACATGCATGATGCCCTCGGACAGGATGAAATGCGCGCCCAGCGTCTCCGCGGCCCAGAACAGCACGGGGTCCCAATGCGCGGCCTCGCGGGCGACCAGTCCCTCGGGATGGCCGGCACGATAGAACAGCAGGTCAGACTCGAAATATTTTGCGAGGTCGGCGCTGACGAGCTCGACGCGGTCGACCACTCCCTCCACCACACTGTTTGCGATCCGCGTCAGCGGCATGGCCACGGGATCAATCGTCTCGCCTTGCGCTGCCCATTCGGCAGCCACCGCATCGGCGAGCGCGCGCGCAGGGATCACCACCTGGCGGCCGGAGGGCGTACGGATCGGCTTGCCGTCGAGGGTGATGGCGAAGCCGCCCTCGGCTTCAGTGACGCTGGCTTCCTTGTAGAAGCGTTTGCGCAGCGGCGCGCGCGCGGATACGCGCGCCGATTCCCGCGGATCGGGCGGGGTTTGCCCCGCAGCTTCATCGAACAATTCGCGCATGTCGGTGTTTCGATCCCGTGTCGTCAACCAAGTTACCAGTGCCGTCATGGCTTCGCCAGGACGACGATGGATGCTGCTAATTCGCGCAACTGCGCGCATAAGTGCCGCGATCGGCCGGGCCCAGTCCTGCGGCTGCAGCGTCGTCGAGGCACTTCGATACGCGATCGCTGAACGAATTACGCGGAAGCGGCCGATAGTTGTAGCGCGGCGGCGCATCGAATTGCGGAACTTTCGGCACCTCGATTTTCGGCGGCGGTGGCGGCGAAGGCGGCGGAACGACTTGCGAGGGGTCCGGCAGCACATATTGTGCCTGAGCCCCCTGCCCCATGAGCAGCGCGGTCAAACCCATGAGGCAGATCGAGAGCCGTTTCATGGGCGATATGTTGTGCTGAGACCGCCCCCATTCAACTTAACTATTCTTCAGGCGCGTTTTCGATCGGATCAAATCTGGTTGCGTCCAGCCCGAGCAGGTTCCACGACTGCTGCATGTGTGGCGGCAACGGCGCGGTGGCGTCGATCACGCCGCCGCGCGGATGCGGAATGACGATGCGACGTGCCAAGAGATGCAGCCGGTTTTGCAAGCCGCCCGGCAGCTGCCAGTTCTCGATATTGAAATATTTGGGATCGCCAACGATGGGATGGCCGATATGAGCCATGTGGGCGCGCAGCTGGTGGGTGCGGCCCGTCACCGGCTTCAGCGAGACCCAGGTCAGCTTGTTGCCGGCGGTCTCGACCACCGCATAATAGGTCACCGCGTGGCTCGCGCCCTCATCGCCATGCTGGGCGATGCGCATGATGGTGTCGTCCTCGCCCTCCTCTTTCGCCAGGAAGGTCGAGATGCGGCCCTGCTTGGGCTTCGGCAGACCCGGCACCAGCGCCCAATAGACTTTGCGCGCCGAACGCGAGCGGAACGCGCCGGTCAGATGCGAGGCGGCGAAGCGCGTCTTGGCGATCAGGAGGCAGCCGGACGTCTCCCGGTCGATGCGGTGCACGAGGCGCGGCTTCTGGCCCTTGGCGTCGCGCATCACCTCCAGCATCTGGTCGATGTGGCGCGTCATGCCCGAGCCGCCCTGCACGGCAAGGCCGGCGGGCTTGTTCAGGACGAGGACGTCGTCATCCTCCCAGATCGTCATCTCCTTCAGCGTCTTGAGCGTCTTCTGCGCAGCTTCCGAAAGCTCGCCGACCACCTTCGGCGCATCGAGCTTCAGCGGCGGAATACGGACGCTCTGTCCCTCTTCCAGCCGGTCCTTGCTGTCGACGCGCTTGCCGTCGACACGCAGCTCGCCTTTGCGGACGACGCGCTGGATGTGGGAGAACGACAGGCCGGGAAAGCGCGCTTCGAGAAAACGATCGACGCGCATGTTGTTCTCGTCCGCCGTCACGGTGACGGTCTGCACCTTGGTCGGCAGCAATGCTTCGACCGGTTTTGCCGGCGCAGCCTTTTCCAGCACAGCTTTGCCCGGACGGCGCTCGGCACGTTCGCCTGCAAAGCGCGGCGGCTTGCTGCCGGGCTTCCCGCCCGGCCGCGCCCCCGCCTTCTTCGCGCTGCGCGCCTGATGCGGACGCGCGTCCTCGCGCTCGTCACGCGAACGGGGCCTTGGATTCATTCTCTTGATGCGACGGCTCATGATCGCCTGCCTAGCCTAAAAGCGGCCTTTCGTCACGACGAAATGGTCGCCTCTAGCGCGAGCCGCCCCGCTCCTTGCGGAGCTTGGCCCAGTAATCCAGCCGCTTCCTGATCTCGCGCTCGAATCCGCGTTCGGGCGGGTCGTAGAAGGTCTGGCGACCCAGGGCTTCCGGGAAGTAGTCCTGGCCGGAGAAGGCATCCGGGGCGTCGTGGTCATATTCGTAGCCGGTGCCGTAGCCTTCCGACTTCATCAGCTTGGTCGGGAAATTGAGGATGTGCTTTGGCGGCAGCAGCGAGCCGGCCTGCTTGGCCACCTGCATCGCGGTGCCGAAAGCGGTGTAGACGGCGTTCGATTTCGGCGCGGTGGCGAGATAGACGACGGCCTGCGCGATGGCGAGCTCGCCTTCGGGATGGCCGAGGAAGTCGAAGGCGTCCTTGGCGGCATTGGCGATGACGAGCGCCTGGGGATCGGCAAGCCCGATGTCCTCGACCGCCATGCGCACGACGCGGCGGGCCAGGAACAGCGGGTCCTCGCCGGCATCTAACATGCGCGCGAGGTAATACAGCGCCGCATCGGGATCGGAGCCGCGCACCGACTTATGCAGCGCCGAGATCAGATTGTAATGGCCGTCGGCCGATTTGTCGTAGATCGGCGCACGGCGCTGCAGGATCTCCTGCAACTGCGCGGCATTGAAAATCTCGTCCGCCCGCGCCGAACGCCAGACCTCTTCGGCAAGCGTCAGCGAGGCGCGGCCGTCGCCGTCAGCCATGCGCACCAGCACCGCGCGCGCCTCTGCGTCGAGCGGCAGCTTCTTGCCCTCGACCGCTTCCGCATGCGCGAACAGTTTTTCGATCGCAGCGGCATCGAGCGAACGAAACACCAGAACGCGTGCACGGGACAGAAGCGCC
Source organism: Bradyrhizobium sp. LMG 9283 (assembly GCF_045571415.1). Lineage (NCBI taxonomy): Bacteria > Pseudomonadati > Pseudomonadota > Alphaproteobacteria > Hyphomicrobiales > Nitrobacteraceae > Bradyrhizobium > Bradyrhizobium sp. LMG 9283. The sequence continues at coordinate 3,835,828 of NZ_CP120691.1, read as the reverse complement.
GCGTTGAGCTCGAAGGATGGATTCTCGGTGGTGGCGCCGATCAAGACGACGGTGCCGTCTTCCATCACGGGCAAAAACGAATCCTGCTGGGCGCGGTTGAAGCGATGCACCTCGTCGACGAACAGCAGCGTGCCCTTGCCCATCTCGCGGCGAGCGCGCGCGGCATCGAACGCCTTCTTCAAATCGGCGACGCCGGAGAACACGGCCGAAATCTGCTCGAAATGCAAATCCGTCGCGTCCGCCAGCAGCCGCGCCACCGTGGTCTTACCTGTACCCGGCGGGCCCCAGAAGATCAGCGAGCCGAGCGTGCGCGTCTCCAGCATGCGCGTCAGCGCACCGTCGGGGCCGAGGATGTGGTCCTGGCCGACGACCTCCGACAATGTGCGCGGACGCAGCCGGTCCGGCAGCGGATGCGGAGCCTCGTGGTCGAGCCCCGCCGCGGCAAAGAGAGTTGGCGTCTGCTGTGGTCGTTTCGGACTCATCCGCCTAGCGTGACGTTGATCTGCTGACCGCCGCGCACCAGCGTGATGCGCCAGAGCCGCGACCGCTCGCCTGCGGCCTTCTCGAGGTCGCCGGTCTTGCCGATCTTCTGGTTGTTGACGGCGAGGATGATGTCGCCCTTCTGGAAGCCGACATTCGCGGCGGCGGTATCGCCGCCGATATCGGTGATCACGACGCCTTCGGTGTCGGCATCCAGATGCAGCTCGTCAGCGACCGCCGGCGTGATGGTCGAAACCTTCGCGCCCTGAAACGGCGAACGCGCCGTGATGACGAGCTCGTTGCGCCCGCTGTCGGGTGCGGTTTCCAACGCCACGGTCAGCTTGACCGGCTTACTGCCGCGCTGCACGTCGATCTGCGCGGTACCGCCGAGCGGACGGGTTGCGAAGCGGTAGTCGAAAGCGTTGGGATCATCCACGGTCTGACCGTCGATCCCGGTGATGAGGTCGGAAGACTTCAGGCCGGCCTTCGCTGCGGGGCCATTCGGCACCACGCTTGCAACCAGCGCACCGGTCGGCGAGCGCAGGCCGAGGCTTTCGGCGATCTCCGGCGTCACCGCCTGCAATTTTGCCCCGAGCCATGGCCGCTTCACTGCCTTGCCGCCGCTCTTGGCGGAGGCGACGACGACGCGAACCATGTTGGCGGGAATCGCAAAGCCGATTCCTTGCGAGCCGCCGGAGCGCGAATAGATCGCTGTGTTGATGCCGGCGAGCCTACCGCTCATGTCGACCAGCGCGCCGCCGGAATTGCCGGGATTGATCGGCGCATCGGTCTGGATGAAGAACTGGTAGTCGGTGATGCCGACCTGCGTACGCGCGAGCGCCGAGATGATGCCGTGGGTCACGGTCTGGCCGACGCCGAAAGGATTGCCGATCGCGAGCACGACGTCGCCGACGAGCAATTCGTCGGAATTGGTGAAGTCGAGGGTCGGGAATTTCTCCTTGGTGTCCTTCAGGCGGAGCACGGCGAGATCGGTGCGGGAATCCTTCAGCAGGATCTCGGCCTCGAACTCGCGCTTGTCCGACAGCGACACCTTGACCTGGTCCGCGCCCTCGATGACGTGCACGTTGGTGACGACGAGGCCGGAGGCATCGACGATCACGCCGGAGCCGAGCGAACGCTGCATCTGCTCGGGCTGCTGGCCCGGCACGCCGAAGAAGCGGCGAAAGATCGGGTCGTCCAGCAGCGGATTGCGGTTCTGCACCACCTTGGCGGCATAGACGTTGACGACCGCCGGCTGCACCCGCTGCACGATCGGCGCATAGGACAGCCGCAGCTCGGCCGGGGACGACGGGACACGGCGGTCCTGCGCTGAAGCCGGATTGAAATGGGCCGAAAAGGCCATGCACAATGCGGTGACCGCGGCAGTCCAGGTCGATCGAAACATTCCTACCTCTTGGAAAAGACGCCGGAATATAGGCGCGTTCGCCCCCCAATAGAAGGGCGCCGGATGGCAATATTCGGCCTCTTCCCGGCGCCTCGGACCACACAGGTCCGCCGTGCGAATCGGCAAATCGGCCGGGCGGTGCATTGGCATGATGCGTGTCATCTTGCATGGTGACAGAGCCGGATTCGGTTGCGGCGAATTTACATCAGTGGGAACCACATCGCCGGGGCGCGCCGTCGCGGGGCAGTCATCGATCGTTCCTAGGCTCTCCGCTTGCGACTTGGGGAAGTCAGTCAAACGATGGAGGCGTAATGTGAGCAGGACAAGAATTGCAGCCACGGCGATTGGTCTCGCCGGCGCGCTAGCGGCTTCGCAGGCCCAGGCCCAAACGCCGACCAACAGCGAGCAGGAGATCGCGCTGTTGAAGCATCAGCTGAAGCTCTTGGAGCAGAAGCTCGACAAGCTCCAGAGCCAGACTGCGGCGAACACCGCGGCAACGGCGAAGGCGCGAGCCGAGGCGAAGGCGGAAGCCAAAGCCGAAGCCCGCTCGGAAGCGAAGGCCGTCGTTGCCAACGCCAATGCGGCGATCCCCGTCAAGGGACCAGCGCCCGCCTCCGGCGTCGTCGTGACGATGCCGAACAACCGGCCGACCATCTGCACCGCCGACCAGGCCAACTGCGTTGCCATCACCAGTCGCCTGCATTGGGATGTGGGCGGCTATGACTATCGGCCCAACACGGCGGCGACCGTGCCGCAGAAGCTCGACAGCGGCGAGAACGTCCGCCGCGCGCGCATCGGCGTCACCGGCAAGTTCTTCAACGACTGGAACTTCGCGCTCGTCTACGATTTCGGCGGCTCGTCGGACGGATTTGGCGGCACCGCGCCGGGATCACTGCCGGGCGGCGGCGTCTCCGGCGTCGAGAACGCCTACCTCAGCTACACCGGCCTGAAGCCGTTCGGCGGACGAATGGCGATCGAGGCCGGCATCATGGACCTGCCCTACACCCTGGACGAGGCCACGAGCTCCAACGATATCATGTTCATGGAGCGCGCCTCGCCCGGCGTGATCGCGACCAATATCGCCGCCGGCGACTTCCGCTCCGCAGCCGGTGCGCGCTGGTTCAACGACCAGCTCTGGATCGGCGGCTATGTCACGGGGCCCTCGACCGGTGCGATCCATTCCGCCTCGAGCGCGGCGCCGCCCGGCACGAGCGAACAATATGGCGCCGTGGCGCGTGTCGCCGGCAATCCCGTTAGCGGCAAGGACTACTCGGTGCATATCGGCGCCGACGCGCAATGGCTGATCCAACCGCCGCGCAATTTGATCGCCAACACGCAGACGGTCACGCTCAGCGATCGTCCGGAGTTGCGTCTCGACCCGACCACGCTGATCTCCACCGGCGCCATCGCCAATGCCTCGGGCGCGCAGGTCTACAGCGTCGAGGCAGCGGCTACCTACGGGCCGTTCATCGTCCAGGGCGAGTATTTCTGGTACAATGTCGATCGCACCGCCAACACCGGCGTGCCTCTGGTCGGCGCACCGAGCCTGAAATTCCAGGGCGGCTATGCGCAGGCCGGCTACGTGCTGACGGGCGAAGGCCGCACATACAATGCGGCGAACGCGGCCTATAGCGGCGTCAAGCCGGCGCATCAGTTCTCGCTCGACGGCGGCGGCTGGGGCGCATGGGAGATTGCGGGGCGCTTCTCGACGATCGACCTCAACAATCGGTTGGGAGCAGCGACCGGCGTCGCCGGCGGCCGGCAGACCGTCTATACGCTCGCGCTCAACTGGTACGTCAACGGCAATGTGCGCTTCATGCTCGACTATCTGCACGGAACGGTGTCGCGACAGGCCTCGCCGATCTCGACCGCTGACGTCGGCTCGAAGTTCGACGCGGTGGCGATGCGCACGCAGTTCGCGTTCTGACGCTCACCCTTTCCGGGAGCGGTATGATCCGCTCCCGGATACTCACGCCGCTCGCTTCGGCTTCTTCGCCACTACGGGCGACGGTGCGCAGGACAGCCGCTCCTGATGGCTCTCGCCCCAGGCTTTCAGGATATCGATCACGGGCTTGAGGCTCTCGCCGAGTTCGGACAGGCAATACTCCACGTGCGGCGGCACTTCGGCATAGACCTTGCGGATGACGAGATTGTCCTCCTCCAGCGCGCGAAGCTGCTTTGTCAGCATGCGCTGGGTGATGCCGGGCATCCGGCGGCGCAATTCGCCGAAGCGCTGGGTTCCGCTCTGCAGGTGGTAGAGGATCACGCCCTTCCACTTGCCGTCGATCAGGTCCAGAGTCGCATCGACAGAGCAGCCGGGACGACGAGCAAAATTGCGCCGTTTCATGCGTGTTTTCCCAATAGTATCCAAACAGGGACTATATCCCCAAATTTAGAGTACTTGCCAATTTGAGGCCAAGGCGACAGTTAGAGCTGCGGGCGAACACGCCATCTGATGGAGACAAGCCATGAAGGCCGTCGGCTACAAGAAATCGCTTCCGATCGAGGATGCGGATTCACTGATCGATTTCGAGACCGCAAAGCCCGAGCCCGGAGGGCGCGACATCCGTGTCGCCGTGAAGGCGATCTCGGCCAATCCGGTCGATTACAAGGTGCGCAAGCGCGCCGCCCCGCCCGAGGGCGAGACGAAGATCCTCGGCTATGACGCGGCCGGCGTGGTCGATGCCGTTGGCCCCGACGTGACGCTCTTCAAGCCGGGTGACGAGGTGTTTTACGCCGGCTCGATCCTGCGCCAGGGCACCAACGCCGAATTCCACCTGGTCGACGAGCGCATCGTCGGCAACAAGCCGAAGTCGCTCTCGTTCGCGCAGGCAGCAGCCCTTCCCCTCACCTCCATCACGGCGTGGGAATTGCTGTTCGACCGTCTCGGCGCCGTGCCCGGCAAAAGCGTCGATCCGCGCACGCTCTTGATCACGGGCGGCGCCGGCGGCGTCGGCTCGATCCTGATCCAGCTCGCGCGCCGCCTCACCGGATTGACTGTGCTCGCCACCGCAACACGGCCGGAGTCTCGAAAATGGTGTCTCGATCTCGGTGCCCATGCGGTGATCGACCACGGCAAACCGATGAAGGAGCAGATTGAGAAGCTCAAGCTGCCGCCGGTCGCGCTGGTCGCAAGCCTCACCTTCACCGACCAGCACTATAAGGCGATCGCCGATTTCATGGCGCCGCAGGGCCGGTTCGGTCTGATCGACGATCCGCCCGAGTTCACCATGAGCACGTTCAAGGGCAAGGCGATCTCGGTGCACTGGGAATCGATGTTCACGCGCTCCTCGTTCCAGACGCCTGATATGATCGCGCAGCATCATCTGCTCAACGATGTCGCCGACCTCATCGACAAGGGTGTGTTGCGCACCACGCTCGACCAGACCTTTGGCACCATCAACGCCGCTAACCTCAAGCGTGCGCACGCGCTGCTGGAGAGCGGCAAGTCGCGCGGCAAGATCGTGCTGGAGGGGTGGTAGCGAAAACCTCGTAAGGTGGGCAAAGGCGCACTTGCGCCGTGCCCACCGTCTCGCAACCGATGCAAAAAGTGGTGGGCACGCTTACGCTTTGCCCACCCTACAGGTTCCTGCTCGGCCCCCTACTGGCTCTTATCCCCCGACGCCGTCGCCCGCTCGACAAAGCCTTTGGCGAGCGCGTGATAGATGCCTTCTTCGCAAACCATGCGTGAAACGAAATGGGCGATCAGCGCGGCCGCCATCAACGGCACGACCATGCCGTGATTGTCGGTCATCTCGGTCACGATCACGAAGGCGGTGATCGGCGCCTGCACGACGCCGGCGAAGTACGAGACCATGCCGAGCAGCATGATCGCACCGAGCGGCGCATCGTAGAAGAACGAGGCGATGTTGCTGCCGATGCCGGCACCGACGGCGAGCGACGGCGAGAAAATGCCGCCCGGTATGCCGCTGATCGCGGCAAAAGTCGTCGCCAGGAGCTTGAGCACGCCAAAATCCTGCGGCAACGGCGAGCTGTGCTCCAGCGCCGTCTTCACCTGCTCATAGCCCGTGCCGTAGATCGTATCGCCAGACACCAGCCCGCAGATCGCGACGAGCAGTCCGCACGCGAATGCGAACCAGAGCGGGTGGCCCTTGATCGCGCGTCCGAGCGGATTGTTGAAACCGCGCGCCATCGCGATGACGACGCGGCTGAACAAACCACCCGAGAGGCCACCAGCCACGCCACAGAGCGGAACGGCCAACCAGTCCGCGCCACGCGCCAGCGACATCGCGCTGCTGCCGAAATAGGCGTAATTGCCCGCCAGCGCCAGCGACGTAAGGCCAGCCGTGATCACGGCCGCAATGATGAGGCTGGAGGTGCGAGTCTCAAAAGCGCGGCTCATCTCCTCGATACCGAAGACGATGCCGGCCAGCGGCGTATTGAAAGCTGCGGCAACGCCTGCGGCGGCGCCTGCCAGGATCAACCCGGGCTGGCGGCGCGGCGAGACGCGGCCGAGCGCGAACATGATCGACGCACCGACCTGCACCGTCGGCCCTTCCCTGCCAACGGAGGCGCCGCACAACAGACCGAACAGAGTGAGGATCACCTTTCCGATCGCGATCCGGATCGAGACCAGGCTCTCTCGCGCGCTCTGATCGGTCAGATGCCGTGCGGCCATCGCCTGCGGGATGCCGCTGCCCTGCGCGTTCGGGAACAGACGAATGGTCAGATAGGCCGAGAGCACGAAGCCGAGCGGCGTCACCACCAGCACGGCGTAGCGGGACTTCACGAGCAGCAGCGCGAAGGCATGCTGGGCGAGATCGGCCAGTTGTGCCAGCGCCACAGCTGCGGCGCCGACCCCGATCCCGCCGAGCAAAAAAATCGCCCGCCGCTGCCATCGCGCGGATGTCAGCCTGAACAAACGTTTATGGCGGGTCGAAACGGGCCAAAGCATGGAAGCTTGTTTTAGCCCGTCATGCGCCGAATTGAAGCGGCAAGTGGGCAGATCAGCTAGGCTGGAACCGCGCCCTCCACGAACATCAGCCGCCGCTCCAACGCGTCCCGCCGAAACTTCAACGCCTCGGCATATTCCGCCGATGCGTACCATTCGCGCGCACGGGCCATCGAGGGAAACTCCACGATGATGATCGTCCTCGCCGGCGGGTTGCCCTCAACCACCTCAGCGGCGCCGCCGCGCGCGAGGTAGCGGCCGCCATATTGCGCGATGGTCTGCGCCGCGAGCGTGCGGTAGGCCTCCATCGCGGCTCTGTCGCGCACCTCGACCTCGGAGATCACATAAGCCGCCATGCGCATCGCCTCAGGCGATCGTGTTGACGATGCCGCCCTCGGCGCGCAGCGCTGCGCCGTTGGTTGCGGACGCCTCCTTCGATGCGACGTAAACCACCATGTTGGCGATCTCGTCGACGCTGGCGAAGCGTTGCAGCAGCGAGCTCGGGCGATGCTGCTTGACGAAATTGGCGGCGGCCTCGTTCACGGACTGACCGTTCTGCTTTGCGAGGTCCTTCACGAAGGTCTCGACGCCTTCGGACATGGTCGGGCCCGGCAGCACGGAATTCACGGTGACGCCGGTGCCGCGGGTGAGCTGCGCCAAGCCGCGCGCGACAGAAAGCTGGGCCGTCTTGGTCATGCCGTAGTGGATCATCTCGACAGGAATGTTGAGGCCGGACTCGGACGAGATGAAGACGATGCGTCCCCAGTTGCGCTTGAGCATGCCCTTCATGTAGGCGCGCGACAGCCGCACTCCGCTCATCACGTTGACCTCGAAGAAGCGGCTCCAGTCCTCGTCGGGGATGTCGAAAAAATCCTTCGGCTCGAAGATGCCGGCGTTGTTGATGAGGATATCGACCTCAGGCAGAGCGGCCACCAGCGCCTTGCAACCCGCAGCGGTGGAGACGTCGGCGGCGATGCCGCGGACCTTGGCGCCCGTCCCTTCCAGCTTGCGCACGGCTGCATCGACCTTGTCCTGGCCGCGCCCGTTGATGACGACGCTCGCACCCGAGGCGGCAAGGCCCTTGGCGATGGCATGGCCAATGCCGGCGGTCGAGCCGGTCACCAGCGCGGTTTTTCCGGAAACGTCGATGTTCATGTACTATCTCCATCAGATTGATGACGGGGATATCGGACGCGGCGGATCGGGACGCAATCGGTGCTCACCAAGCAGTGAGGCGCCCGGCACTTTTCCTGCGCCCCCTGGACGCCGCGCATCGCTGCTGGAACGATTGTTGCTTGGCTATCCGAGATTCTCTCGCTCACATAAAAACGGAAGAAACGCGATGAAAAGAACGGCTTTAGCGGTTGTGCTCGGGGTGGCCGGTTTGATTGCGGGCAATGCGCCCGCGCCGGCTCAAGCGGTCTATCCGGAAAAGCCGTTGCAATTGATCGTCCCCTTCCCGCCCGGCGGCGCCTCGGATGTGGTCGCGCGCATCATCGGTGGCGAGCTGGAGACGCGGCTCGGCAAGCCCGTGATCATCATGAACCGTCCCGGCGGCGGCACCACGATCGCGGCCAAGGAGGTCGCGCGCTCTGCGCCTGATGGATATACCCTGTTCTTCAGCTCGAACTCGAGCTTCACGCTGCCGGCCGCCGTCAAGGAAAGCGTGCCTTACGACGCGGCCAAGGATTTCGAGCCGCTCGGCCAGGTCGGCAAAATCACACTGGCGCTGGTCACCTACAAGGACAACCCGGTCAAGGACGTGGCTGCGCTGGTCACTGAGGCGAAGGCCAATCCCGACAAGCTGTCGCTGGCATCGTTCGGCGTCGCGACCGTCTCACATTTTGCCGGCGAGCTGTTCAAATCGGCCGCCGGAATCAAGATGGTCCACCTGCCCTACAAGGGCAGTGCGCCGGCGATGAACGACCTGATCGGAAAGCACATCCAGTATCACGTCGACACTGTCATCGCGGTCAAGCCACAGATCGAGGCCGGCACGGTCAAGGTGCTCGCCGTGTTCTCGGCCAAGCGCACGCCGTTCCTGCCCGACGTACCGACGCTCGCCGAGCTCGGCTATGGCAATATCGACTTCGCGTCATGGGGCGCCGTGGTCACTCCCAAGGGCCTGCCGCCGGCCGTTCACGACAAGCTGTCGGCAGCCCTGGAGGAGACGATCAACAGCCCGTCCGTGACCGAGCGCTTCACCAAGGTCGGCTTCGAGCCGGGCTTCACGCGCTACAGCGATTGGGCGGGAGCGATCGGCAAGGAGACCGCCGAAATGAAGGACATCGCGCAAAAGGCGGGGATCAAGGAGGAATAGTCCCGCGGATCCGCACAATTCCAGGAACAAAAAACGGCGCCCGAAGGCGCCGTTTTCAATACATATCTGCAGAAACAGCTTACGCCGCCTCGGCTTCCTTCTCCTGCACCGGACCGGAATCCTGGCCCTTGGCATCGACGTCGCGATCGACGAACTCGATCACGGCCATCGCGGCGTTGTCGCCGTAGCGGAAGCCGGCCTTGATGATGCGGGTGTAGCCGCCCTGGCGATCCTTGTAGCGGGTCGCAAGCGTATCGAAGAGCTTCTTGACCATGTCGACGTCGCGCAGCTCCGCGATGGCCTGGCGGCGCAGCGACAGCCCGCCCTTCTTGCCGAGGGTGACAAGCTTCTCGACGATCGGACGGAGCTCCTTGGCCTTGGGCAGCGTGGTGACGATCTGCTCGTGCTTGATCAGCGCAGCCGCCATGTTGGCGAACATCGCGCGGCGGTGCTCGGCCGTGCGGTTGAGCTTCCGATGAACCTTGCCGTGACGCATGTGTGTAGTCCTTACGTTAAAACTGCCGCGACGGTTCGTCGGACATGTTGCTCAGGTGGGCTGCCTGCGTTCGCCCGCGAAAGCGCGACGCGCTTTCGCTTTCTTGTTTGAGCATGATCCTATCGGAAAACCGCTGCGCACTTTTCCGGGATCATGCTGCGCTCAATAATGATCCTCGAAGCGCTTGGCGAGCTCGTCGATGTTCTCCGGCGGCCAGCCCGGCACTTCCATGCCGAGATGCAGACCCATCTGGGCCAGCACTTCCTTGATCTCGTTCAGCGACTTGCGGCCGAAGTTCGGGGTGCGGAGCATCTCCGCCTCGCTCTTCTGCACGAGGTCGCCGATGTAGACGATGTTGTCGTTCTTCAGGCAGTTGGCCGAACGCACCGACAGCTCGAGCTCGTCCACCTTCTTGAGGAAGGCCGGGTTGAAGGCGAGGTCCGGGATGATCTCCTGGGCGACTTCCTTGCGCGGCTCTTCGAAGTTGACGAACACGTTGAGCTGGTCCTGCAGGATGCGCGCAGCGTAGGCCACGGAGTCATCCGGCGTGATCGCGCCGTTGGTCTCGATCGTCATGGTCAACTTGTCGTAGTCGAGGATCTGGCCCTCGCGGGTGTTCTCGACCTTGTAGGAGACCTTGCGGACCGGAGAATACAGGCTGTCGACCGGGATCAGGCCGATCGGCGCGTCCTCGGGACGGTTGCGCTCGGCGGGCACGTAGCCCTTGCCGGTCGAGACCGTGAACTCCATGCGGATCTCGGCGCCCTCGTCGAGGGTGCAGATCTGCAGATCGGGGTTCAGCACGACCACATCGCCGACGGTCTGGATGTCGCCGGCAGTGACGACGCCCGGGCCCTGCTTCTTCACGACCATGCGCTTGGGGCCTTCGCCCTGCATCTTGATCGAGATGTCCTTGATGTTGAGCACGATGTCGGTGACGTCCTCACGGACGCCCGCGATCGAGGAGAACTCGTGCAGCACGCCGTCGATGTGCACCGACTGCACCGCCGCGCCCTGGAGCGAGGAGAGCAGGATGCGGCGCAGCGCGTTGCCGAGGGTCTGGCCGAAACCACGCTCGAGCGGCTCGGCGACGATGGTCGCGAAACGCGAGGGATCGCTGCCGGGCGTGACCTGGAGCTTGTTCGGCCGAATCAGTTCTTGCCAATTTTTCTGGATCGTCACTGTTTCACCCATACAGGCCAGTCAATTTGACCGTTCAAATACTGGCGTTGGAGAAAGGCCGCGGGTCATTCCCGCGGCTTTTTAGTAAAGTCATTGCGGGCGCCTATGCGCCCGCAACTTGGTATCAAACGCGCCGACGCTTACGGGGACGGCAACCGTTGTGCGGGATCGTGGTCACGTCGCGGATCGAGGTGACGGTGAAGCCTGCGGCCTGGAGCGCGCGGAGCGCCGACTCGCGGCCCGAACCGGGGCCGGCGACTTCGACTTCCAGCGTGCGCATGCCGTGCTCCTGCGCCTTCTTGGAGACGTCCTCGGCGGCGACCTGCGCGGCGTACGGCGTCGACTTGCGCGAGCCCTTGAAACCCATCGTGCCGGCCGAGGACCAGGCAATCGTGTTGCCCTGCGCGTCGGTGATGGTGATGGTCGTGTTGTTGAACGACGAGTTCACATGCGCGACGCCGGAGGCGATGTTCTTGCGCTCACGACGACGAACGCGGGTGGCTTCCTTGCCCATTGAGTCCCTTTCCTGAAGATCTCAAACGCCGCCGTAATGCCAGCGGCTACACCTGTGGAACGAAAAGCGCGTGGCGAACGGGGCACCCCCTTTCGCCACACGCCGCGACTGGATTCGAAAACTTACTTCTTCTTGCCGGCGATGGCCTTGGCCGGGCCCTTGCGCGTACGTGCATTGGTGTGGGTGCGCTGACCGCGCACCGGCAGACCGCGACGATGACGCAGGCCGCGATAGCAGCCGAGGTCCATCAGACGCTTGATGTTGATGCCAACCTCGCGACGCAGGTCGCCCTCGACGAGATAGTCGCGATCGATCACTTCGCGGATCTGGAGCACTTCGGCGTCGCTGAGCTGATTGACGCGACGGTCCTGGGGGATCTTCACCTTCTCGATGATGTCACCGGCGATCTTCGGGCCGATGCCATGGATGTACTGGAGCGCGATCAGCACGCGCTTGTTGGTGGGAATGTTCACGCCGGCAATACGGGCCACGGCCTTCTCTCCTGTTGCCGATCCCTCGTCAGGAATCGGGCTTTAAGTGCTTGCTTTCTCGGGCAGGTGTTCACAAACGCGAACACGACGCCCACCCCCGGTCTTCCTGGGGCCCGGCATCGTCTGAAACTATCCGACTTGGATGCGGGGCTTATTAGGGGATTCCGGGGGCTTTCGTCAACCGCTGCTAGCGCTTGGCTCGCTTTTTCGTGACCTTTTTTGGGGCCTTTTTGGAACCCTTTTTGACGGCCTTCTTGGCCGTCTTTTTGACCGTTTTCTTGGTCGCCTTCTTGGCGCTCTTCACGGCCTTCTTGACCGACTTTTTGGCGGTTTTGGCCGATTTAGGGGCCTTTTTGGCTGCTTTCGCCGGCCTTTTGGCCGATTTCTTCGCCGCTTTTGTCTTCCTCGCCGTTCCCGACTTGGCTGCGCTTCGGGCATGGGTCTTGGGCTCGACCGCCCCCAGCGCCAGGAGCTGGCGGTGGATGGCGCGGGTGACCTCGTCAATGGCCATCATGCCGTCGATGGTCGAGAGCTTCCGACGCTCGGAATAGTAGTGAATCAGTGGTTCCGTCTGGCTGCGGTAGCTGGCAAGCCGTTTGGTCAGGACCTCAGGGGTGTCGTCGAGCCGGATCTCCTCGCCGCGCTCCCGCATCTGGGCAACGCGGGTCTCGACGCGACTCAGCAGCGCGCTCTCGTTGACGCGGAGCTCGATCACGGCGTCGAGTTTGAGATGCTTGCGCTTGAGCAGTCCGTCCAACGCCTCGGCCTGCGGCACGGTGCGCGGGAAACCATCGAGGATGAAACCGTTCTTGGCGTCTGGCTGGTCGATGCGGTCGGAGATGATTCCCACCACGACGTCATCAGGCACGAGGCCGCCGCTGGCCATGATCTCCTTGGCCTTCAGCCCGACCGGCGTTCCGGCCGCGACCGCGGCACGCAGCATCTCGCCGGTCGAGAGCTGGACGATGCCATAGCGCTGCACCAGGAGCTGCGCCTGAGTCCCCTTGCCCGACCCCGGCGGTCCCAGAAGTATAATTCTCATCGGCGTACGCCCCCCGGATTGGTGAGCGATACCTCGCGCACCTGTGTTTGAAGATCGAGAATAGTGCAAACCACAATCAGCGCCGCACCACCACCCATTTTATAAACTAGCGCATTCCCGTAGGCTAAGAACACCTCGGGAATCAACGATAGCGCCGTCAGGTAACTGGCGCCGATCACAGTGGTCAGCGACACCACGCGGTCGAGATAGCTGGCTGTTGCCTCGCCCGGCGTGACGCCGGGAATGACGCCGCCCTGCCGGGCAAGCGATTCGGCGGCATGATCGGGATCGATGACAAAGGCCGTGTAGACGAAAGCCAGCGCGAATACCGCGATCGATCCGAGAACGATGTGAGTCTTCTCGCCGAACTGAAGATGCGCGCTGATGGCTTCGACCCAGGATCCATCATCGGCACCGAAGATGGAGCCGGCAAAAGCCACTGGCAGCGAGATCGCCCATGGCGCCACGGTCACCGGCAACAGGTAGCCCGCGCTGTTGATCCTGATCGGCAGCACCGTCGAACGCGAGAGCAGTGAGCGGTCCCCGACGAAGCGCGCGGCAAACTGCACCGGAACGTTTCGCCGCGCGCGCTCGACAAACACGATCAGCGCGACGATCAGGATCAGTAAGATCGCGTTGCCCACCAGAACATTGCTCGAGATCGCTCCTCGCCGCAGCTGAGTGAGGAAGGTCTCCACCTCGGACGGCAACGAAGCCACGATGCTGACACTCAGGATGAGTGCAAGGCCGTTGCCGATTCCGCGGCGCGTGATCTGTTCGCTGAGCCAGATCAGGACGAGCACGCCGCCGACGAGCGAGGCAGTGGCGCTCACAACGAACCAGTCGCCGGGATTGACGACAAGTCGCGGCAATTGCCGCATGGCGGAGGCGATGCCGAAGGCCTGAAACGCAGCAAGGAGCAACGCCAGGATCAGCGTGATACGCGCGAGCTTACGCCGGCCGGCCTCGCCCGATCGTTCAAGCGCCCTCACCCTGCGCCACACCACAGCGACGAGCTGAACGAGAATTGCGGCAGTCAGATAGGGAATCAGAGACAGCGAGAAGATCGAAAGCGGGGCAATCCTGTCTGCCGCGAACGCGGGATGCACCACTATTCCCGCGATCGGGATCTGCGTGCCGAGCCTGAAAAGGAGCAGCGCGCCAATCGTGAAAGCGATTCGGCGCGCGAGCTCCCTGCTCACCTACGGCGGCCCCGCAGCTTGGACTTGCGGATCAAGCCTTCGTACTGATGGGCCAGCAGATAGCCCTGCACCTGCGCCACCGTATCCATGGTGACACTGACCACGATCAGCAGCGAGGTGCCGCCGAAGTAGAACGGCACCGAAGCGTAGGAGATCAGGATCTCCGGGATCAAGCAGACGATGGCGAGATAGATCGCGCCAAGCACGGTGATGCGCGACAGCACGTAATCGATATATTCGGCGGTGCGCTCGCCGGGGCGGATGCCCGGAATGAAGCCGCCATGCTTCTTCAGATTGTCCGCGGTTTCGGTCGGGTTGAACACGATTGCGGTGTAGAAGAAGGCGAAGAACACGATCAGCGCCAGATACATGATCAGGAACAGCGGACGGCCATGGCCGAGCTGGGTGGTGATCCACTGGAACCATTCCGGCCCGCTGCCCGCGTTGAAATTCGCAACCGTGGTCGGCAGCAAGAGCAGCGAGGACGCGAAGATCGGCGGGATCACGCCCGAGGTATTGAGCTTGAGCGGCAGATGCGAGGACTGGCCCTCGAACATCTTGTTGCCGACCTGGCGCTTCGGATACTGGATCAGCAGCCGGCGCTGCGCGCGCTCCATGAACACGATGAAGGCGATCACGGCGACGGCCATGATGATGACGACCAGGATCAGCCCGGTCGACATCGCGCCCTGACGGCCGAGCTCGAGCATGTTGGCGAGCGCCGCAGGCAGCTCGGCGACGATGCCGGCGAGAATGATCAGCGAAATGCCATTGCCGATGCCGCGCGAGGTGATCTGCTCGCCCAGCCACATTAGGAACATGGTGCCGCCGGTCAGCGTGATCGCCGTGGACAGGCGGAAGAACATGCCGGGGTCGCTGACCACGTTGCCGGCGCCTTCGAGACCCACCGCGATGCCATAGGACTGGAACGCGGCCAGGATGACGGTCAGGTAGCGGGTGTACTGGTTGAGCGTCTTGCGGCCGGCCTCGCCTTCCTTCTTCAGCGCCTCAAGCTGCGGCGAGACGGTGGTGAGGAGCTGGATGATGATCGAGGCCGAGATGTACGGCATGATGTTCAGCGCGAAGATCGCCATGCGGTGGATGCCGCCGCCGGCGAACATGTTGAACATGCCGAGGATGCCACCCGCCTGGGAGCGGAAGACCTGCTCCCAGATGTTGGGATCGATGCCCGGCAGCGGGATGTAGGTCCCGAGCCGATAAACGAGCAGCGCACCCAGTGTGAACCAGATGCGCTTCTTCAGTTCGTCGGCCTTGGCAAACGCGCCGAAATTGAGATTGGCTGCCAGTTGTTCCGCTGCAGAGACCATCTTGGACTTTCTCCCGCCGCCTGTTGCGCCGTCATGCCCGCGGCCGGGCTAGTTTAGCGGACGCCGGACATTATCTGGGGCTCGGCTTCGATAAGTCCACGTCCCGCATGCGTAAAGGCCCGCGCGCCGCGGGCCAATGACGCAGTTGTTACGCCGCCTCGCCTTCTGCCTTGGGCTGAGCGAGGATCTTCACCGAGCCGCCGGCCTTCTCGACCGCCGCGATCGCGGTCTTGCTGGCGCCGTGCACTTCGATGTTGAGCTTGGACTTGAGCTCGCCCCGGCCGAGCAGCCGCAGGCCGGCCTTGGCGCGGCGCAGCACGCCACCCTTGACCAGGGCTTCGACGTTGACGACGCTGCCGGCGTCGATCTTCTTGGCATCGACCGCTTCCTGGAGCCGGTCGAGATTGATCTCGGCGAACTCGACGCGGAAGATGTTGTTGAAGCCGCGCTTGGGCAGACGGCGATGCATCGGCATCTGGCCGCCTTCGAAACCCTTGATGCGCACGCCCGAACGCGCGGTCTGGCCCTTGCCGCCGCGGCCGGACTGCTTGCCCTTGCCGGAACCGATGCCGCGGCCGACGCGCATACGCTTTTTGCGCGAGCCGGCGTTGTCGGCGATATCGCTGAGCTTCATCGCCCTTCTCCTTGTGTCTTGCGCACGATCTTCACCGAAAACCGCTTCCCGCTTTTCGGGACCGTGCGCCTTTGCTTACTTCTCGTCGACGATGCGGACGAGATGGTGAACCTTCTCGATCATGCCGCGGACCGCCGGAGTGTCCGGCAGTTCGCTGGTGCGGCCGATCTTGTTGAGCTTGAGCCCGATCAGGGTCGAGCGCTGCGAGTGATGGCGGCGGATCGCGCTGCCGGTCTGCTCGACCTTGATCGTCTTTGCGGCCTTGGCCATGGGAGTCTACTCCGAAAAGCTTCCGTTAGTCGGCGGCCGCCTCGGCATCGCCGCCGATACGACGGGACTGGAGGGTGGACACCTTGATGTTGCGGCGGGCTGCGACCGAACGCGGCGAATCCTGGTGCTTCAGCGCGTCGAACGTCGCGCGCACCATGTTGTACGGGTTCGACGAGCCGATCGACTTCGCCACGACGTCCTGGACGCCGAGCGTCTCGAACACGGCGCGCATCGGGCCGCCGGCGATGATGCCGGTACCGGCCGGAGCTGCACGCAGGTAGACACGGCCCGCGCCATGACGGCCGGCGATGTCGTGATGGAGCGTGCGGCCCTCGCGCAGCGACACGCGCGTCAGGTTGCGCTTGGCGGACTCGGTCGCCTTGCGGATCGCCTCAGGCACTTCGCGCGCCTTGCCGTGACCGAAGCCGGCGCGGCCCTTCTGGTCGCCGATCACGACCAGCGCTGCGAAACCGAAGCGCTTGCCGCCCTTGACGACCTTGGCCACGCGGTTGATGTGGACGAGCTTGTCGACGAACTCGCTGTCGCGCTCCTCGCGCTCCCTGCGTTCACGTCCGCCGCCGCGTTGATCGCGTCCACCACGTTGTTCGCGTTCAGCTGCCATGGTTTTTCCAATCCTTCAGAGGCTTACGCCCCAATCCTCAAATTCTGTTAGAAGCTCAGCCCGCTCTCACGCGCCGCGTCGGCCAGAGCCTTGACGCGCCCGTGATAGAGATAGCCGCCGCGATCGAACACGACTTCCTTGACGCCCTTCTCGACCGCGCGCTCGGCCAGCAACTTGCCGACCGCCTTCGCCGCATCGATGTCGGCACCGGTCTTGCCGCCGTCGCGCATCGACTTCTCGAGCGACGAGGCAGAGGCCAGCGTCTCGCCCTTCAGGTCGTCGATGACCTGGGCGTAGATGTGCTTGGACGAGCGGAACACCGACAGACGCGGACGGCCGCCGGCGGAACGGCGCAGCTTCAGCCGCACACTCCGCTTGCGCCGGGCATTCGTAACCTTGGCTTTCGACATGACCGGCTCCGTTACTTCTTCTTGCCTTCCTTGCGGAAGATGAATTCGCCAACGTACTTCACGCCCTTGCCCTTGTAGGGCTCCGGCGGACGGTAGGCGCGGATCTCGGCGGCGACCTGACCGACGCGCTGGACGTCGCTGCCCGCCACCGTGATCTCGGTGGGCTTCGGCACGGTGATCGTGATCCCCTCAGGGATCGGATAGATCACGTCATGGCTATAGCCGAGCGCGAGCTGCAGGTTCTTGCCCTGCATCGCGGCACGATAGCCGACGCCGGTGATCTCGAGCTTCTTCTCGAAGCCCTTGGTGACGCCTTCGACCAGATTCGCGACCTGGGCGCGAGCGGTGCCGTACAGCGCCCGCGCGCGGTTGGTCTCGGCCCGCGGCTTGACCTTGATCTGGCCGTTCTCGAGCTTCACCTCGACCTCGTCGTGGACGATGAACTGAAGCTGGCCCTTCGGCCCCTTCATCTTGACGGTCTGGCCGTCGACGGTCGCGGTAACGCCCGACGGCACCGTCACAGGCTTCTTGCCAACACGTGACATGGATCGAAAATCCTTCTCAGAACACCGTGAAGAGGACTTCACCGCCCACATTCGCGTCGCGCGCGCTGTGGTCGGCCATGATCCCCTTCGGCGTCGACAACACCGAAATGCCGAGTCCGTTGTTCACCCGCGGCAGGTTCTTCACCGAGGCGTAGACGCGGCGCCCGGGCTTGGAAACGCGTTCAATCTCGCGGATGACGGGCTCACCGTCGAAATACTTCAGCTCGATCTCGATCTCGCTGCGGCCCGAGGAATGCTCGAGCGTGGCGTAGCCGCGGATGTAGCCCTCGGCCTTCAGAACCTCGAGCACGTTCTCGCGCATCTTCGAGCCAGGCGTGGAGACCTTGGTCTTCGAACGCATCTGCGCATTACGGATACGGGTGATCAGATCGCTGATTGGATCGTGCGTAGACATCTAAACGACCCTCCTTACCAGCTGGACTTCACGAGGCCCGGGACCATGCCCTTGGAGCCAAGGTCGCGCAGCGCGATACGGGACAGCTTGTTCTTGCGGTAGTTCGAGCGCGGACGGCCCGACAGCTCGCAACGCATGCGGATGCGGGTCGCCGACGAGTTGCGCGGCATTTCCGCCAGCTTCAGGGTCGCGGCGAACCGCTCCTCCATCGGCAGCGTCTTGTCGGCGATGATCGCCTTCAACCGCTCGCGCTTGGCGGCGGCGTTCTTCACCATCCGCTTGCGCCGGTTGTTCTTCTCGACTGAACTCTTCTTTGCCATGCTTGGCTCCTGGGTATCCGCGTTTGAGAAGCTCTAGGTCAGCGTCTCACTGCCGGAACGGGAAATTGAAAGCGGTCAACAAGGCCCTCGCCTCTTCGTCGGTCTTGGCCGTGGTGCAGACGGTAATGTCCATACCGCGGGCTTCCGCGACCTTGTCGAAGTCGATCTCGGGGAAAATGATGTGCTCCTTGATGCCGAGCGAGTAGTTACCGCGGCCGTCGAAGCTCTTCGGGTTCAGGCCGCGGAAGTCGCGGACGCGCGGCAGCGCGACATTCACCAGGCGATCGATGAACTCGTACATGCGGGCCTTGCGCAGCGTGACCTTGCAGCCGATCGGCTGGTTCTCACGCAGCTTGAAGGTTGCGATCGCGATGCGCGAATAGGTCACGATCGCCTTCTGGCCGGCGATCTGGGTCAATTCGGCAGCCGCGGTCTCGGCTTTCTTGCGGTCGTTGACCGAATCGCCAACGCCCATGTTCAGCACGACCTTGTCCAGGCGCGG
This sequence comes from Bradyrhizobium sp. LMG 9283, assembly GCF_045571415.1. Lineage (NCBI taxonomy): Bacteria > Pseudomonadati > Pseudomonadota > Alphaproteobacteria > Hyphomicrobiales > Nitrobacteraceae > Bradyrhizobium > Bradyrhizobium sp. LMG 9283. Next base: position 3,816,738 of record NZ_CP120691.1, on the reverse strand, counting down.
AACCTGCATGACGTTCTCGTAACCGAACTTCTCGGTCAGAGCCGTGCGGATCTTCGCGTCATATTCCGCGCGCAGGCGCGGTGTGTAAGCGGCCTCAGCCATCGATCTCAGCTCCCGAGCTCTTGGCGATGCGAACCTTCTTGCCGTCCGCCAGAATCTTGAATCCGATGCGGGTCGGCTTTCCGTCCTTGCCGACATACGCGATGTTCGACAGGTGGATCGGCGCCTCTTTCGAGATGATGCCGCCCTCCTGGGCCTGCGTCTGCTTCTGGTGACGCTTGACCATGTTGATGCCGCGCACGAGCGCGGTACCGGCGTCGGGACGAACCTCGAACACTTCGCCGGTGCGGCCCTTGTCGCGGCCGGTCAGCACGACGACCTTGTCGCCCTTGCGGATCTTCGCAGCCATCACAGCACCTCCGGCGCGAGCGAGATGATCTTCATGTGGTTCTTGGCGCGCAGCTCGCGCGGCACGGGCCCGAAGATACGGGTGCCGACCGGCTCGGACTGGTTGTTGATCAAGACGGCGGCATTGCGGTCGAAGCGGATGACCGAACCGTCGGCGCGGCGGATGTCCTTGCGGACGCGCACCACGACGGCTTTCATCACGTCGCCCTTCTTCACCTTGCCACGCGGGATAGCTTCCTTGATCGAAACGACGATGATGTCGCCGATCGTGGCGTAGCGGCGCTTGGAGCCCCCAAGCACCTTGATACACATGACACGGCGTGCGCCAGAATTGTCGGCCACGTCGAGGTTGGTCTGCATCTGAATCATTGATGCACCTCGTCCTCTTTCTCTTTGCGCCAGCCCAGCCGGCGCTCAACATTTCCCTGAAGTCAGTCGGCTAAAGCCAACAGATCAGGCGCTTTTCTTGTGTTCGCCCCGGATCACGACCCAGCGCTTCAACTTCGAAATCGGCTTCGTTTCCTCGATCCACACCATGTCGCCCGGCTTGAACTGGTTGCTCTCATCGTGCGCGTGGTAGTTCTTCGAACGGCGGATCGTCTTCTTGTAGATCGGGTGCGTGAAGCGGCGATCGACGCGCACCACGATGGTCTTGGCTTGCTTGTCGCTGACGACCACGCCCTGCAAAGTACGTTTCGGCATCTTCGTAAGCCTCTTACTTCTTCTTCGCGCGCGTCTGCGCGGCGACGGTCTTGATCCGGGCGATGTCACGGCGAGCCTCGCGCAGGCGCGAGGTGTTCTCGAGCTGCCCGGTGGCGCGCTGGAAGCGCAGGTTGAAGCGCTCCTTCTTCAGGTTCAGGATGGCATCATCCTGCTGGTCGGGGCTCATCGCGCGGATGTCTTCGATCTTCATCTGGGCCATGGCCATTACTCCGCAATGCGCTCGACGAAGCGCGTCTTGATCGGCAGCTTGGCGGCCGCCAGGGTCAGCGCTTCACGCGCCGTCTGGGTGTTGACGCCGTCGATCTCGAACAGCACCCGGCCCGGCTTGACGCGCGCGACCCACAATTCCGGCGAACCCTTGCCGGAGCCCATGCGGACTTCGGCCGGCTTCTTGGACACCGGAACGTCGGGGAACACGCGGATCCAGACGCGGCCGGCGCGCTTCATGTGACGGGTCAGCGCGCGACGGGCGGCTTCGATCTGCCGCGCAGTAACGCGCTCAGGCTCGGTTGCCTTCAGGCCGAACTGGCCGAACGCCAACGTCGCGCCCGAAGACGCAACGCCGTGGATGCGGCCCTTATGCGCCTTCCGGAACTTCGTTTTCTTAGGTTGCATCATGGCTTTAAGCCCTCAAATTCTCAGGTCAGCTCAGGCTGCGGCCGCGTCGCGGCGCTGCCGGCCACCACGATCACCACTGCCGCCCGTCTCGCCCTCGGCCATTCTCTTGTCCTGGGCCATCGGATCGTGCTCGAGGATCTCGCCCTTGAAGATCCAGACCTTGACGCCGCAGGTGCCGAAGGTCGTGAACGCGGTCGCGACGCCGTAGTCGATGTCGGCGCGCAGCGTATGCAGCGGCACGCGACCTTCGCGGTACCACTCCATGCGCGCGATTTCCGCACCACCGAGACGTCCCGAGCAGTTGATGCGGATGCCCTCGGCACCGAGGCGCATCGCCGACTGCACGGCGCGCTTCATGGCACGGCGGAATGCCACGCGGCGCTCGAGCTGCTGCGCGATCGACTCCGCCACCAGCGTCGCATCGAGCTCCGGCTTCCGGATCTCGACGATGTTGATGACGACGTCGGACGAGGTGATGTCGGCGACCTTCTTGCGCAGCTTGTCGATGTCCGCGCCCTTCTTGCCGATCACCACACCCGGACGGGCCGAGTGGATGGTGACGCGGCACTTCTTGTGCGGACGCTCGATCACGATGCGGGCGACGGCCGCCTGCTTGAGCTCCTTGTGCAGGATCTCACGGATCTTGACGTCCTCGTGCAGCAGCTTGCCATATTCCTGCTTGCCGGCGAACCAGCGGGAATCCCAGGTCCGGTTGATGCCGAGACGCAGACCGATCGGATTGATCTTTTGACCCATCGTGTTCTCCTGCGCCCTTAAGCGGCGGCTTCAGCTTCGACCTGACGAACGATGATCGTCAGCTGCGAAAACGGTTTGTAGACACGGCCCGAACGGCCGCGGCCGCGAGCGGCAAAGCGCTTCATCACGAGGCCGTTGCCGACGAAGGCCTGCGCCACGACGAGATCGTCCACATCGAGGTCGTGGTTGTTCTCGGCGTTGGCGATAGCCGATTCCAGGCACTTCTTCACGTCGACCGCGATCCGCTTGCGCGAAAACTGCAGGTCGGCGAGCGCGGCAGACGCCTTCCGGCCGCGAATGAGCTGGGCGACCAGGTTGAGCTTCTGCGGGCTCACCCGCAGCATCCGGGCGACCGCCTTGGCCTCGTTGTCGGCGAGGCTCCGTTCGCGCTTAGGTTTGCTCATCGTTTAATCCTCAAGCCTTCTTGGCTTTCTTGTCGCCGGAGTGGCCATGGAAGGTCCGGGTCGGCGAGAACTCGCCGAACTTGTGACCGACCATTTCCTCGTTGACGGCCACCGGCACGTGCTTCTGACCGTTGTAGACGCCGAAGGTCAGGCCGACGAACTGCGGCAGGATCGTCGAGCGACGGCTCCAGATCTTGATGACGTCGTGACGGCCGGACGCGCGCGCGGCATCTGCCTTCTTGAGCAGAGAACCCTCGACGAACGGGCCTTTCCAGACTGAACGAACCATGTCCGGCGTTCCTTACTTCTTCCGCTTGTGGCGGCTTAGGAGAATGAATTTGTTGGTCGACTTGTTGGTACGGGTCTTCTTACCCTTGGTCGGCTTGCCCCACGGGGTGACCGGGTGACGACCGCCCGAGGTGCGACCTTCACCACCGCCGTGCGGATGGTCGATCGGGTTCATCGCGACACCGCGGTTGTGCGGCCTGCGGCCCATCCAACGCTTGCGACCGGCCTTGCCGATCGAGGTGTTCATGTGATCCGGGTTCGACACCGCGCCGATCGTGCCGCGGCAACGGCCGTGCACCAGGCGCTGCTCGCCCGAGTTCAGGCGGATGATCACGTAATCCTGGTCGCGACCGACGAGCTGGGCGTAGGTGCCGGCGGAACGGGCGAGCTGGCCGCCCTTCCCGATCTTGACCTCGATGTTGTGGATGATCGTGCCGACCGGCATGTTGCCGAGTGGCATGACGTTGCCCGGCTTCACGTCGACATAGTTGCCGGCGATGATGATGTCACCCACGGCCAGGCGCTGCGGCGCCAGGATGTAGGCCTGCTCGCCGTCCTGATACTTGATCAGGGCGATGAAGCCGGTGCGGTTCGGATCATACTCCAGCCGCTCGACGGTCGCGGGAATGTCGACCTTCTCGCGCTTGAAGTCGACGGTGCGCAGCGTCTGCTTGTGACCACCGCCGCGGAAACGCACGGTGATGCGACCGGTATTGTTGCGGCCGCCCGAGGACTTCTTGCCCTCGGTGAGCGCCTTGAGCGGCTTGCCCTTGTAGAGGGCCGAACGATCGACCATGACCAGCTGGCGCTGGCCCGGCGTCGTGGGATTGAATGTCTTCAGTGCCATCGTCGTACGACCTTACAGACCGGTGGTGACGTCGATCCGGTGACCCTCTTCGAGAGTCACGATCGCGCGTTTGCTGTTCGACTGCGAGCCGATGGTGCCGCGGAAGGCCTTGACCTTGCCCTTGCGGACCAGCGTGTTGACGCTCTTGACCTTGACGTCGAACAGCTTCTCGATCGCTTCCTTGATCTGCGGCTTGGTCGCCTTGGCGGCCACCTTGAACAGCACCTTGTTGTGCTCCGAAGCGATCGTCGCCTTTTCGGTCACGACCGGCGACAGGATCACGTCATAGTGGCGAGGCTCGATGTTCTTGCTCATTTGAAGCGCGCCTCCAGCGCATCGATGGCGGCCTTGGTCAGAACGAGTTTCTGACGGCGCAGGATGTCATAGACGTTGATGCCCTGGATCGGCAGCACGTCCATGTTCGGGATGTTGCGAGCCGCGGCGGCGAAGCCGTTGTTGAGCTCGGCGCCATCGATGATCAGCGCGTTGGTGAGCCCGAGGCCCGAGAAGTGGCCGAGCAACGCCTTGGTCTTGGCGGTCTCGAGCGCGGCCTTCTCGATCACGACGAGATCGCCGTCCTTGGCCTTGGCCGAGAGCGCATGCTTGAGTGCCAGGGCGCGAACCTTCTTCGGCAGGTCGGTGGCGTGCGAACGCACCACCGGACCGAAGGCACGGCCGCCACCGCGGAACTGCGGCACGCGGGCCGAGCCGTGACGAGCACCGCCGGTGCCCTTCTGCTTGTACATCTTCTTGCCGGTGCGCCAGATCTCGGCGCGACCCTTGGCCTTGTGCGTGCCGGCCTGGCGCTTGTTGAGCTGCCACTGCACGCAGCGCGCGATGATGTCCTCGCGCGGCTCGAGGCCGAAAATGGCGTCGGAGAGCTGGACCGAGCCGGCTTCCTTACCTTCGAGGGTGGTGACCTTCAATTCCATCTCACGCCTCCTGCGCAGCCGGAGCGGCTTCCGCGTCGCCAGCAACCTTGAACTTGCCGGGCTTCGGAGCTTCCTTCGGCAGCGGCTTCTTGACGGCATCGCGCACGCGGATCCAACCGCCCTTGGAGCCGGGAACGGCGCCTTCGACGAGGATCAGGCCGCGCTCGACATCGGTCTGGACGACGCGAAGGTTGAGCGTGGTGATGCGATCGACACCCATGTGGCCGGGCATCTTCTTGTTCTTCCAGGTCTTGCCGGGGTCCTGACGGCCACCGGTCGAACCGATCGAGCGGTGCGAGATCGACACACCGTGCGTGGCGCGCAGACCGCCGAAGTTCCAGCGCTTCATGCCGCCGGCGAAGCCCTTACCGACCGAGGTACCCGTGACGTCGACGAACTGGCCGACGACGAAGTGGTCGGCCTGGATCTCGGCGCCGACCGGGATCATGGCATCCGCAGAGACGCGGAATTCCTCGACCTGGCGCTTCGGCTCGACTTTGGCGACCGCGAACTGGCCGCGCTCGGCCTTGGGCATGTAAACGGTCTTGCGGCTGCCCGAACCGAGCTGGAGCGCGACGTAACCGTTCTTCTCTTCGGTGCGGTGGCCTACGACCTGGCAATTGCCGAGCTTCAGCACGGTCACGGGGATATGTTCGCCGGCCTCCGTGAAGACCCGCGTCATCCCGACCTTTTGTGCGATCACTCCGGAGCGCATCGGCTTGCTTCCTGTTCTCTTTGTCCGCTTTTGGCGAACGGGATCCAAAATCTTAGAGCTTGATCTCGACGTCGACACCGGCGGCTAGGTCGAGCTTCATCAAAGCATCGACGGTCTGCGGGGTCGGATCGACGATGTCGAGCAGGCGCTTGTGGGTGCGCATCTCGAACTGTTCGCGGCTCTTCTTGTCGACGTGGGGCGAACGGTTGACGGTGAACTTCTCGATGCGGGTGGGCAGCGGAATGGGTCCGCGGACCTGCGCGCCGGTGCGCTTCGCCGTGTTCACGATCTCGCGGGTCGACGTATCGAGGATACGATGGTCGAACGCTTTGAGACGGATACGAATGTTTTGGCCGTTCATTGCCGTGGTCTCTCTTCAGTGGGTGGCGAATAGCGAATAGCGAATGTCACCATTCGCTACTCGCCGTCCCTTTTCTCGTAATTACTCGATGATCGAGGCGACGACGCCGGCGCCGACGGTGCGGCCGCCTTCGCGGATCGCGAAGCGGAGCTTCTCTTCCATCGCGATCGGCACGATCAGGTGCACTTCCATCGCGATGTTGTCGCCCGGCATCACCATCTCGGTGCCTTCCGGCAGGTGCACGACACCGGTCACGTCGGTGGTGCGGAAGTAGAACTGCGGACGGTAGTTGGTGAAGAACGGGGTGTGGCGACCGCCCTCTTCCTTGGTGAGGATGTAGGCCTCAGCCTTGAACTTGGTGTGCGGCTTGACCGAACCCGGCTTGGCCAGAACCTGGCCGCGCTCGACGTCCTCGCGCTTGGTGCCGCGGAGCAGCGCGCCGATGTTGTCGCCGGCCTGGCCCTGGTCGAGCAGCTTGCGGAACATTTCGACGCCGGTGACGGTGGTCTTCTGGGTCGCACGCAGACCGACGATCTCGATTTCCTCGCCGACCTTGACGACGCCGCGCTCGACACGACCGGTCACGACGGTACCGCGGCCCGAGATCGAGAACACGTCTTCAACCGGCATCAGGAACGGCTGGTCGATCGGACGCTCCGGCTGCGGGATGTACTCGTCGACGTTGCGCATCAGCTCGAGGATGGCGTCGTGGCCGAGCTTCTTGTCGGAGTCTTCGAGAGCGGCGAGCGCCGAACCCTTGATGATCGGGATCTTGTCGCCGGGGAATTCGTACTTCGAGAGCAGCTCGCGGACTTCGAGCTCGACGAGCTCGAGCAGCTCCGGATCGTCGACCATGTCGCACTTGTTGAGGAACACGACGAGCGCGGGCACGCCGACCTGGCGGGCGAGCAGGATGTGCTCGCGGGTCTGCGGCATCGGGCCGTCAGCGGCCGACACGACCAGGATCGCACCGTCCATCTGGGCGGCGCCGGTGATCATGTTCTTGACGTAGTCGGCGTGGCCGGGGCAGTCGACGTGGGCGTAGTGGCGGTTCGTGGTCTCGTACTCGACGTGCGCGGTCGAGATGGTGATGCCGCGCGCCTTCTCTTCCGGCGCCTTGTCGATCTGATCGTACGCGGTGAACGTCGCACCGCCGGTCTCGGCGAGGATCTTGGTGATCGCCGCGGTCAGCGACGTCTTGCCATGGTCGACGTGACCGATGGTGCCGATGTTGCAGTGCGGCTTGGTACGTTCAAACTTTGCTTTGGCCATTTGACTCTCCGTTCAATCGTCGGCTTGAGACCGACGATAATCAGGCAAACTTCTTCTGGACTTCTGCCGACACGTTGGCCGGCGCTTCTGCGTAGTGGTCGAACTGCATGGTGAAGGTCGCGCGCCCCTGGCTCATGGAGCGCAGGTTGTTCACGTAACCGAACATGTTCATGAGCGGCACCATCGCATTGATGACGTTGGCATTGCCGCGCATGTCCTGCCCCTGGATCTGGCCGCGCCGGGAATTCAGGTCGCCGATGACCGAGCCGGTGTAGTCTTCCGGGGTCACCACCTCGACCTTCATGATCGGCTCGAGCAGGACGGACTTGCCCATCTGCAGCGCTTCGCGGAAGCAGGCGCGCGAAGCGATTTCGAAGGCGAGCGCCGACGAGTCGACGTCGTGATACTTGCCGTCGACGAGCTGCACCTTGACGTCAACCACGGGGAAGCCCGCGACCACGCCGGACGACAGCACGCTCTCCAGGCCCTTCTCGACGCCGGGGATGTATTCCTTCGGCACCGCACCGCCGACGATCTTCGATTCGAACTCGAAGCCCTTGCCGGGCTCGTTCGGCTCGACGATGAACGACACGGCCGCGAACTGGCCGGTACCGCCGGTCTGCTTCTTGTGGGTGTAGCTGTGCTCCACCCGCTTGGTGATGCGCTCGCGGAACGCCACCTGCGGCGCGCCGATGTTGGCGTCGACCTTGTAGGTACGCTTGAGGATGTCGACCTTGATGTCGAGATGGAGTTCGCCCATGCCCTTGAGGATGGTCTGGCCGGACTCATGGTCGGTCGACACGCGGAAGGACGGATCCTCCGCGGCGAGCTTGGCCAACGCCACGCCCAGCTTCTCCTGGTCGGCCTTGGACTTCGGCTCGATCGCGATCTCGATGACCGGCTCGGGGAATTCCATCTTCTCGAGGATGACCTGATGGTCGGGATCGCACAGCGTGTCACCGGTGCGCGCTTCCTTCAGGCCGGCCAGCGCGACGATGTCGCCGGCGTAGGCCTCCTTGATGTCCTCGCGGTTGTTCGCATGCATCAACAGCATGCGCCCGATCCGCTCCTTCTTCTCGCGGGTCGAGTTCACGACGCCGGTGCCGCTCTGCAGGATGCCGGAATAGATGCGGCAGAAGGTGATCGTGCCGACGAACGGGTCGTCCATGATCTTGAACGCGAGCAGCGCCAGCGGCTCCTTGTCGTCAGCCTTGCGCACGACTTCGTTGCCCTTGTCGTCGGTGCCCTTGATCGCGGGCACGTCGAGCGGCGACGGCAGATAGTCGACGACGGCGTCGAGCAGCGGCTGCACGCCTTTGTTCTTGAAGGCCGAGCCGCACAGCACGGGATAGAACGCGCCGGTCAGCACCGCCTTGCGGATCAGGCGCTTCAGCGTCGCCTCGTCCGGCTCCTTGCCGTCGAGGTAAGCGGCCATGGCGTCGTCGTCGAGCTCGACGGCCGCTTCCACCATCTTCTCGCGGTATTCCTTGGCCTGGTCGACGAGGTCTTCCGGAATGTCGACATAGTCGAACTTCGCGCCGAGCGATTCATCGTTCCAAACGACGCCCTTCATCTTCACGAGGTCGACGAGACCCTTGAAGTTGTTCTCGGCGCCGATCGGCAGCTGGATCGCGACGGGCTTGGCGCCCAGACGATCGACGATGTCGGACAGACACTTGAAGAAGTCCGCGCCGATCTTGTCCATCTTGTTGGCGAAGACAATGCGCGGAACCTTGTACTTGTCGCCCTGGCGCCAGACGGTCTCGGTCTGGGGCTCGACGCCCTGGTTGGAGTCGAGCACGCAGACGGCGCCGTCGAGCACACGCAGAGAACGCTCGACTTCGATGGTGAAGTCGACGTGGCCGGGCGTGTCGATGATGTTCAGGCGCTTGCCGTTCCAGAAGGCGGTGGTCGCAGCCGAGGTGATCGTGATGCCACGCTCCTGCTCCTGCTCCATCCAGTCCATCGTCGCGGCACCTTCGTGCACTTCGCCGATCTTGTGGCTCTTGCCGGTGTAATAGAGGATGCGCTCGGTCGTCGTCGTCTTGCCGGCGTCGATATGCGCCATGATACCGAAGTTACGGTAGTCCTCGATGGCATGTTGGCGGGGCATAGAGTGTTCCTTGCGAGTCCGTTTGTTTCGCCGTTACCAGCGATAGTGCGAGAAGGCGCGGTTGGCTTCCGCCATGCGGTGCACGTCTTCGCGCTTCTTGACGGCGTTCCCCCGGTTGTTCGATGCGTCCAAGAGCTCCGCCGAGAGCCGCTCGGTCATCGTCTTCTCGTTGCGCTCGCGCGCAGCCGCGATCAGCCAGCGGATGCCCAAGGCCTGCCGGCGGGTCGAGCGAACCTCGACCGGAACCTGATAGGTCGCGCCGCCGACGCGGCGGGAGCGCACCTCGATCGTCGGCATGACGTTCTCGAGCGCCTGCTCGAACACACCGAGCGGGTTCTGCTTGGTCTTGGATTCGATGATGCCGAACGCGCCGTAGACGATACCTTCGGCGACCGACTTCTTGCCGGCATACATCACCGAGTTCATGAACTTCGTGACGATGATGTTCCCGAACTTCGGATCCGGGAGAACTTCGCGCTTTTCCGCAGAGTGGCGACGAGACATAGGCTTGGTTCCCGCTTACTTCGGACGCTTGGCGCCGTACTTCGAACGACGCTGCTTACGGTTCTTGACGCCCTGGGTATCCAGTACGCCGCGGAGGATGTGGTAGCGCACGCCGGGCAAGTCCTTGACGCGGCCGCCGCGGATCATGACCACCGAGTGCTCCTGGAGGTTATGACCCTCGCCGGGGATGTAGCCGATCACCTCGAAGCCGTTGGTCAGGCGCACCTTGGCGACCTTACGAAGCGCCGAGTTCGGCTTCTTCGGGGTCGTGGTGTAGACGCGCGTGCAAACACCACGCTTCTGCGGCGATTGCTGCAGCGCCGGCACCTTCTTGCGCGACTTCTGCACTTCCCGCGGTTGAGCGATCAGCTGGTTGATCGTCGGCATTCTGGCCTTCACCCTTTTTCTGCCGCGGCCCCTCTCGGGTCCGCTGTCTTGCCGCGGCCCGTCACCGGGTCCGCAAATTCTGTTCGAGCTACCCGCCCGAGGGGCACCTTGCGCGAAATAACCCACGCAAAGCGAAATCGCGCCAACCGCTCCATCAACGAGCGGAAAGCGCTTCGACGCCACAGAGGACCGCAGTAGTGAGGCCGTTCAGCGTAACGCCGCGGCCCGCGCACTGAGGTCATGCATCCGAACTCGATCTCAAGAGAACGTGCTCAAGAGAACTAAAGTCGCACTGGCATTGCCTAGCTATGATCGACAGCGTTTGAGCGGCATTCGTCGAGGCTGGTGCCCGCCTTAGCGACCCCTTATGGATCTAGTCCTTGGGGATCAACGGGTGGCCCGTTCCGACGCTGGCGATGCTCACCGCCTGTCGTTAAGTGAGGCGCTTTCTATAAGTGAGAATCGGTCAAGTCAAGGTGAAACGACAGTCACAAAGCGCTTCTGGCGCCAGCAGAAATAGCCTCTTGGCCGCCGACGCGCGCCCATCCGACATGGGAACGAAGATTGCGATCTGCTAGGCCCGAAAGGGAATTATACCCGGACTAAATGTATTTTTATTATCAAAGTGAGTGCTTTTTCCTGCCCGTGCACAAATCTGCCGGCTGGCGACAGGCTTTCCAGCTTTGTCCGGCGTGCCGCGTTGCTGGGACTCCGATGGTAGTGGGCGATCCACGGGGCCAATGCGCCAAGCCACGTATCGAAAAAAGTCAGCGGCTTCGCGTCGGCCGAACGCCTTACGTCAGAGAATCGGCGACTCGGTGCAGGACCTCGCGTGCTTGCGAGACAAGACATGAATCGACCACGGCGGTTTCCCCAGAGCCGAACGCCTCCGGTCACTCCTCCTCGTCGTCCTCATCGTCCTCATCGTCCTCATCGCTGTCGTCGTCGGCGTGAGCCGTCACGCCATGCGGCTGGTGGATCTGATCGTTCCACAGCTTGCGATAGGTGCCGTTCTTGGCGAGCAGCTCGGCATGGGAGCCGCGCTCGATCGCCCTGCCCCCTGAAATCACGATGATCTCGTCCATCTCGACCACCGACGCCAGACGGTGGGTCGACCAGATCATGGTGCGGCCCTTGGCGAGCTTCAGCAGCGTGCGGTTGATCGCGGCTTCCGTAGTCTGGTCGAGGGCCGAGGTGGCTTCGTCCAGCAGCAGAACGGACGGATTACGGATGATCGCACGCGCGATCGCGATGCGCTGGCGCTGGCCACCCGACAGCGTGTCTCCGCGCTCGCCGACCTGCGTGTCGTATCGCTGCGGCAGGCTCATGATGTAGCGGTGGATCTCGGCCTTCTTGGCCGCCTCCTCCACCTCTTCGTCAGTCGCCCCCTCCTTGCCGAGCCGGATGTTCTCGCGGATCGACATGTTGAACAGCATGTTCTCCTGGAACACCACCGCCATGCTTCGGCGCAGCGAATCCAGCGTCACCTTGCGGACATCGACGCCGTCGATGGCGACGCGGCCTTCGTCGGGCACGTAGAGCCGCAGGATCAGATTGAGCAGCGTGCTCTTGCCGGAGCCTGAAGGGCCGACGATGGCGATGCGCTTGCCGGCCTTGAGCTTGAGGCTGAGATTGTCCAGCACCGGCGTCTGACTGCCCTCGTACTGGAAGGTGACGTGATCGAAATTAATGTCGTTGGTGATGCGCGGCAGATCGGGAGCGCCGGGGCGATCCGCCCCGCGGGTCGGCTCGTCGAGCAGCTCCTGGATGTGGCGGATCGCGGCGGCCGAGGAGATCGACACCGGGATGAAGTGCATCACATGGGCAATGTTGTAGGAGACCTCCCAGAACGCGCTCTCGAAGGTGACGAAGGTGCCGATGGTGATCTGGCCCTTGGTCGCCAGATAGGCGCCGATCGCGAGCACCACGAGGTGCAGGAGGAGCACTGAGATGGTGACCGTCCGCTCCACCATGGTCGAGAGGAACGCGGCCGAGGCAATCTTGTTGCGGGTCTCGTCGTTGCGCAAGATGAAGAAGCCGAACATCTTGCGCTGCAGGCTGAACGCCTTGATCACGGCCTGGGCCGCCACGTTCTCCTGCACCATTCCGAGCAGCGCACTCTCGTTGAGCTTCTGCTCGTAATTGGCCTGCACGGCCTTGGGCGTCAGGATCCGCGGGCCGATCAGGGTGATTGGGAACACCAGCAGGGCGACGACAGCGAGCTGCCAATTGAGGAACACCATCAGGATGATGCCCGCGATCAATTCCAGGAACGGCAGCGCGGCGCTGTTAGCAAAGGTCTTGACCGAACCTTCGAAGGCCGAGAGATCGACCGAGAAGCGCGACAGGATCTCGCCGCGCTTGGTGCGGCCGAAATACGCCGCCGGCAGGTCCTGCACGTGCTCGAACAGGCGCTTGCGGACATCGGAGATGATGCAGGCGGCAAGCCGCGCGTCCCAGCGCTCGTACCAGACCGCAACGATCGAAGTGAAGATACCGGCGACGGCGAGCGCGCCGAGGATCTTATAGAGCGCCTGAAAATCCTCCTCGCCGAGCGCGTCGTCGATCAGGAACTTGAGGCTCAGCGGCATGATGACGTTGAACAACGTCTCGACCACGACGCCGAATGCCACGAACGACAGCATCCGCTTGTAGTTGGAGAGATAGGGTTTGACGAACCCGACGATGGTCGCGAGCGCGCCGGCGGCTTCACGCGCGGTAAAGACGACGAGGTCCTCGTCCTCATCGTCGTCGTCGAGCTCCAGCTCGTCATCCTCCTGGTCTTCGGCGTCCTCGTCGTCTTCGAGGTCCGGCTTGGCGAGGGCAAGCTTGTCGTCGAGCTCGGCCGCATCTTCCGCGGCGAGCTTCTGTTTGTCGGGCGGGAGGGGCTTGGACGCCATGAAACCAACCGATGCTGACGGCCGGCATGACCGCAGAGAGAACCAGAAAATAGCGGCAACCGCTATTGTACCGATTCTATGCGATCAGGATGAATTCGGCAAAACAATTGGCGAATCCGACCTGCCCCGTGGCTAGTCCTCGTCCTCGACTTTATCGAAGAAGGAATAGCGCAAGGAGTCCGCGTCCGCGTACCACTGCCCCGGCCCCTTGTTGGCGGCGAGCGTCGCCTCCCACAGCACATCGGCACAATCCTTGCGGTGCATCGAAAGCTCGAAACCGTTGCCGAAGAACAGTTCGGACCATTCCCACCAGGTGCCGAGCTTCTTGACCCCACGCAGGAGATCGTAGCGGTCGATCAATGCCGGCGCCATGTCCGAGGTGATCGAGCCGAACACGAGGCCGGTCTTGACCACGCGGTTGAGCGCGCGGATCGCGCGGACCACCTGCTTCGGGGAAACGTGGCAGAGGCTGGTCTCGAACACGAAATCGAACGTGCCGTCCTTGAACGGCAGGTCGGTGACTGATCCGAGCTTGTTGTACTTCTTCAGCGCTTTCGGCGTCTTGGCGTGGATGGCGCGGTTGTTCTCGATTCCCCATGCATCGATGCCGCGATCGCGCAGCGCGCCGACCAGTTCGCCGCTGGCGGAACCCGCGACCAGCAGCTTGGCGCCCGCAGCCTTGCCCCAGACGATGTCGATTAGCCTGGTGAGGTAATCGGGATCGGTGAAGTGCCGCCACGCTTCGTGATAGGGGCCGAGGCCGCGATAGTTCTCGAAATAATCGCGGTCGATCTTGTTCGAGAGCGGCTTGTTCTGCCGCGCGCGTTCGCGGCGCAGGCGCATCATCTCGGTCAGGATGATGTCGGTCGCCGCGTCCGAGGAGTCGAGCAGGCCGTTCAGCGTCGAATCGAACAGATAGTCGCCGACCACCACGATGCCGGGATGCTCCTTCGGCTCGGGCCGGTGATTGGTCATGACATCGCGTACGGGCAAACCGCCCGGCAGCGCGTTCACCGACGACAGCCAGCGGTGGATCTTGCCTTCCATGAAATGCAAACGCGCATCACCGAGAGAAGCCGGCAGCGATTTCAGGGCGGCATCGATCAGTTCCTGATCCGACAGATTGGCAAAAGCCAGCGCGTCGGAGCCGGGAATGAGCCAGTTCAGAACACCATGCTTGCCGACGTCGTGGCGCGCGCCCTCGTTGTAGACGCAGCAGCCGCCGAAGGCCTCCGACATGAACCAGGCGCCCGGAATCTTCTCGCCCCAGAACGGCTCGTCGAACAGGATCGAGACGCGCAGATAGTGCGCGGGGCGATCGAAATACGAGACGTGCTTGACCATCGACTTGCGCAGCTGCTCGCCTTCCCAACCGAGGGTGGCGAGCCAGGAATGCGGCAGGCAGACCAGCACGAGATCGAAATCGCGGGTCTCCGGTCCCTTGCCGTTCATCATCTTGAGCTGATAGCGGCCGGTCGGCGCCTTGCCGACGGTGAGCACGCGATGATTGAGCTGGATGTCGGCATTGACCTCCGACTGCAGGCACTCGATCAGCTGCTCGTTGCCATTCTGGATGGAATAGAGGCCGATATAGCCGTCGACATCCATCAGATAGTTCTTCAGCGCGTTGAGACCGTTGGTGCTGTGGCTCTCGGTCGCGATGTCGGAGCGCGCCATCACCTTGAAGAAACGCTTTGCCGTGTCGTCCTCGACCTCCTCGTCGAGCACCTGCTCGGCGGTCTTGTAGGCCCAGGGATTCTCGTTGTCGTGCGCGCCGACGCCCTCGTAATATTCGATCGGCGACATCACCTCGGTGCAGCGCTTGCGGAACGCCTCGATCGCGGCCGCGGTCTCGGGGCCGTATTTGCGGCGCATGCCTGGCACGTCATTGAGGAGCTCGCCGCCGAAATGCACCTGCTCGGCGTCCATCGGAATGGTCTGCAGGCCGAAGTGCTGGATCAGCTCGCGCAACGGATCGGGTCCGGTCATGGAGTAATCGTAAATCTCGGCAACACCAGCCTCGTACATCGCGGGCGCCGAATCGAATTTACGCGTGACGATCTTGCCGCCGAGCCGGTCGGAGGCCTCGTAGATGGTGACGCGGCAGAGATCGCCGAGCTTGCGCTTCAGATACCAGGCGCTCATCAGCCCGCCGGGGCCGCCGCCTACGATTGCGAGATCAAGCATGAGAGTTCCGTGGTCTTCCGGCCCTGCCCCGTCACGGGACCACCGGTCTAAGTTCTCCTAGCAGAAGCACTTTTGCGACTGAAGGAAAGATGAACAAAGGTTATCCTGCATCGCAGCAAGCAAAGAAAGCAGCAAAAAGGCCGGCAAAAGCCGGCCTTTTCATTGTCCCCAGTATTCCTACGGATGAACCATCATTCCGCAGGCGGGAGCGCCATCGGCTCCGCTTCCGGCGCGGGCGACACGACGGCCGCCTGCTTCTCGCGCTCGTCCAGGATCAGCTTGTCGCGCTTCATGGCGACTTCGCGGATCTTGGCCATGGAGGCGCCGGTGCCCGCCGGGATCAGCCGGCCGACGATGACGTTCTCCTTGAGGCCTTCGAGTGGATCGATCTTGCCGTTGACCGCCGCTTCGGTGAGGACGCGGGTGGTCTCCTGGAACGATGCCGCCGAGAAGAAGGAGCGGGTCTGGAGGCTTGCCTTGGTAATGCCGAGCAGAACCGGCGTTCCCGTGGCGGGCTTCTTGCCCTCTTCCTTGGCCTTCGCGTTCAGCGCGTCGAACTCGATCTTGTCGACCTGCTCGCCGGAGATCATGTCCGTATCGCCCTGATCGGTGATTTCCACCTTCTGGAGCATCTGACGGACAATCACCTCGATGTGCTTGTCGTTGATGAGCACGCCCTGCAGCCGGTAGACCTCCTGGATCTCGTTGACCAGATAGGCCGCGAGTTCCTCGATGCCCTTCACCGCAAGGATATCGTGGGGCGCCGGGTTGCCTTCCACGATGAAGTCGCCCTTTTCGACGACGTCGCCGTCCTGAAGGTGGATGTGCTTGCCCTTCGGGATCAGGTACTCGCGCGGCTCGTCGGTCTTGTCCATCGGCTCGATCGAGATGCGACGCTTGTTCTTGTAGTCGCGCCCGAACCGGATGGTGCCCGCGATTTCGGCGATGATCGCCGCATCCTTCGGACGCCGAGCCTCGAACAGTTCCGCCACCCGCGGCAGACCGCCGGTGATGTCACGCGTCTTGGCGCTTTCGGTCGAGACACGGGCGAGAATATCGCCCGGCTGGACCTTGGCTCCGATGTCGACCGAGAGAATCGCGTCGACCGACAGCATGTAGCGGGCATCGCCGCCACGGGCGAGCTTGAGCACCTTGCCGTCCTTGCCCTTGACCACGATGGCCGGACGAAGGTCCGAGCCGCCGCGCGTCGAGCGCCAGTCGATGACCACGCGCTTGGCGATACCGGTGGCTTCGTCGAGCGTTTCCGAGATCGACTGCCCCTCGAGCAGATCCTCGAAGCCGATGGTTCCTTCGACTTCGGTGAGCAGCGGACGGGTGTAGGGATCCCACTCGACGATGCGCTGGCCGCGCTTGACCATGTCGCCCTCGTCGACGTGCAGGCGCGAACCGTACTGGATACGGTGCGTCGCACGCTCGGTGCCGTCGGCGTCGACGATCGCGACAACCATGTTGCGCACCATCGCGATCAGGTGACCTTCGCTGTTGCGGGCGATGGCCTTGTTCCTGATCACGATCTTGCCGTCGAAGTTGGCTTCGACGAAGGACTGCTCGTTGAGCTGCGCCGCACCGCCGATGTGGAAGGTGCGCATGGTGAGCTGGGTGCCCGGCTCGCCGATCGACTGCGCCGCGATGACGCCGACCGCTTCGCCGTGGTTGACCGGCGTGCCGCGGGCGAGGTCGCGGCCGTAGCACTTGCCGCAGATTCCGTTGACGAGCTCGCAGGTCAGCGCCGAGCGGATCTTCACCTCCTGGATGCCGGCCTGATGGATGGCATCCACGTGGCTTTCTTCCATCAGCGTGTCGCGCTTGACGATCACCTTGCCCGAGCCGTCACGCACGTCTTCGCAGGCCGTGCGTCCGAGGATGCGCGAGCCGAGCGAGGCGACCACGGTGCCGGCGTCGACGATGGCGCGCATCTTGATGCCGAGCTTGGTGCCGCAGTCGCTCTGCGTGATGATGCAGTCCTGCGCCACGTCGACGAGACGACGGGTCAGGTAGCCGGAGTTTGCGGTCTTCAACGCGGTGTCCGCGAGGCCCTTGCGGGCGCCGTGGGTCGAGTTGAAGTACTCGAGCACCGAGAGGCCTTCCTTGAAGTTCGAGATGATCGGCGTCTCGATGATCTCGCCCGACGGCTTGGCCATCAGGCCGCGCATGCCGGCGAGCTGGCGCATCTGGGCCGGCGAACCGCGGGCACCCGAATGAGCCATCATGTAGATCGAGTTGATGTCGGCGTCGGCTCCGCTCGCCGTCTTCTTGGTGGCGGAGATCTCCTTCATCATCGCCTTGGCGATTTCTTCCGTGGCCTTCGACCATGCGTCGACGACCTTGTTGTACTTCTCGCCATGCGTGATCAGACCGTCGTTGTACTGCTGCTCGAAATCCTTCGCCAGCGTACGGGTGGTATCGACGATCTTCCACTTGCCGTTCGGCACGACCATGTCGTCCTTGCCGAACGAAATGCCGGCCTTGAACGCGTTGTAGAAGCCGAGCGCCATGATGCGGTCGCAGAAGATCACCGTCTCCTTCTGGCCGCAGTGGCGGTAGACCTGGTCGATGACGCCCGAGATCTCGCGCTTGGTCATCAGCTTGTTGATGATCTCGTACGAGATCTTCGGATGCTTCGGCAGCAGGTTGCCGAGCATGACGCGGCCGGCGGTGGTCTCGATCCAGCGCTTGGAGACCTTGCCGGTCTCGTCCATGCCTTCCCACCGGTACTTGATCTTGGTGTGGAGGTGGATGACCTTCGCGTGCAGGGCGTGCTCGAGCTCCGCCATGTCGCCGAACACCTTGCCCTCGCCGGGCAGGCCTTCGCGCATGATCGAGACGTAGTACAGACCGAGCACGATGTCCTGCGACGGCACGATGATCGGCTGGCCGTTCGCCGGATGCAGGATGTTGTTAGTCGACATCATCAGGACGCGCGCTTCCAGCTGCGCTTCGAGCGACAGCGGAACGTGCACAGCCATCTGGTCGCCGTCGAAGTCGGCGTTGAACGCGGAGCAGACCAGCGGGTGAAGCTGGATCGCCTTGCCCTCGATCAGCACGGGCTCGAACGCCTGGATGCCGAGGCGGTGCAGCGTCGGCGCGCGGTTGAGCAGCACCGGATGCTCGCGGATCACCTCGTCCAGGATGTCCCAGACCTCGGGCCGCTCCTTCTCGACCAGCTTCTTGGCCTGCTTCACGGTGGTGGAAAGCCCCTTGGCGTCGAGCCGCGAATAGATGAACGGCTTGAACAGCTCGAGCGCCATCTTCTTCGGCAGGCCGCACTGATGCAGGCGCAGCTCGGGACCAACCACGATCACCGAACGGCCTGAATAGTCGACGCGCTTGCCGAGCAGGTTCTGGCGGAAGCGGCCCTGCTTGCCCTTGAGCATGTCGGCGAGCGACTTCAGCGGGCGCTTATTGGCACCGGTGATGACGCGGCCGCGCCGGCCGTTGTCGAACAGCGCATCGACCGCCTCCTGAAGCATGCGCTTCTCGTTGCGGATGATGATGTCGGGCGCGCGCAGCTCCATCAGCCGCTTCAAGCGGTTATTGCGGTTGATGACACGGCGGTAGAGGTCGTTGAGGTCCGACGTCGCGAAGCGGCCGCCGTCCAGCGGCACCAGCGGACGCAGGTCCGGCGGGATCACCGGGACCACGGTCATGATCATCCATTCCGGCTTGTTGCCGGAGTGGCGGAACGCTTCCACGATCTTCAGGCGCTTGGCGAGCTTCTTATGCTTGATATCGGAGTCGGTCTCCTGCATCTCGGCACGCAGCGAGGCCTCGAGCTTCTCGAGGTCCATGCCCTTGAGCAGCTCGCGGATCGCCTCGGCACCGATCATGGCGGTGAAGGAATCCTGGCCGTACTCATCCTGCGCCTTCAGATACTCGTCTTCCGACAAGAGCTGGCGGTCCTTCAGCGCGGTGAGGCCCGGCTCGAGCACGACGTAGTATTCGAAGTAGAGGATCCGCTCGAGATCCTTCAGCGTCATGTCGAGCAGGAGGCCGATGCGCGAGGGCAGCGACTTCAGGAACCAGATGTGGGCGACGGGAGCTGCGAGCTCGATATGGCCCATGCGCTCGCGCCGGACGCGCGACAGCGTGACCTCGACCGAGCACTTCTCGCAGATGATGCCCTTGTACTTCATGCGCTTGTACTTGCCGCACAAGCACTCATAGTCCTTGATCGGCCCGAAGATGCGGGCGCAGAACAGGCCGTCGCGCTCGGGCTTGAAGGTCCGGTAGTTGATGGTCTCCGGCTTCTTGATCTCGCCGTAGGACCAGGACAGAATCTTCTCGGGGGACGCGATCGAGATCCGGATCTGGTCGAAGACCTGAGCCGGCGTCGTCGGGTTGAAGAGATTCATAACTTCTTGGTTCATCGTCTTCTCCTCGCGTGCCGGTCGCCTCCGGCCGCAAATTCGAAAATCACTCAAGCGGGGCGCCCTGCCCTCAAGGCCTCGGGAGGGGCGCCAATGCCCGGCCGTGAAGGCCGGGCATGACAGGTCGAATTACTCGGCCGCTTCCGACGTCGGTGCCGGTCCCATCTTGGAGTTGTGCAGGTCGACGTTGAGGCCGAGCGAGCGCATTTCCTTGACCAGCACGTTGAACGATTCCGGAATACCGGCCTCGAACGTGTCGTCGCCGCGCACGATCGCCTCGTACACCTTGGTGCGGCCGGCGACGTCGTCCGACTTCACCGTCAGCATCTCCTGGAGCGTGTACGCCGCGCCGTAAGCCTCGAGCGCCCACACCTCCATTTCGCCGAAGCGCTGACCGCCGAACTGCGCCTTGCCGCCCAGCGGCTGCTGGGTGACGAGCGAGTACGGACCGATCGAACGCGCATGGATCTTGTCGTCGACCAGATGGTGCAGCTTGAGCATGTAGATGTAGCCCACGGTCACCTTGCGATCGAACGGATCGCCGGTGCGGCCGTCATAGACGGTCGACTGACCCGAAGCGTCGAGACCGGCAAGCTTCAGCATGTCCTCGATGTCGGCTTCCTTGGCACCGTCGAACACCGGCGTCGCGATCGGCACGCCGCGGCTGAGGTTATGGCCGAGTTCGAGCAGCTCGTTGTCGTTGAGCGACTTGATCGTCTCGTCCTCGCCGTAGACCTTCTTCAAAGTTTCCTTCAGCGGCTTGATGTCCTGCTTCGACAAATAAGCATCGACCGTCTGGCCGATACGCTTGCCGAGACCGGCGCAGGCCCAGCCGAGATGGGTCTCGAGGATCTGTCCGACGTTCATGCGCGAGGGCACGCCGAGCGGATTGAGCACGATGTCGGCATGCGTACCGTCTTCGAGGAACGGCATGTCCTCGATCGGCACGATCTTCGACACCACGCCCTTGTTGCCGTGGCGGCCGGCCATCTTGTCGCCGGGCTGGATCTTGCGCTTCACCGCGACGAAGACCTTGACCATCTTCATCACGCCGGGCGGCAATTCGTCGCCGCGCTGAAGCTTCTCGACCTTGTCGAGGAAGCGCTGTTCCAGCCCCTTCTTCGACTCGTCGTACTGCTTCCGCATGGCCTCGATCTCGGCCATCAGCTTGTCGTTCGGCGAAGCGAACAGCCACCACTGCGACTTCGGGTACTCCTCGAGCACCGCACGGGTGATCTTGGTGTCCTTCTTGAAGCCCTTCGGACCCGCAATGCCCTGCCGCCCCTCGAGCAGCTCGGCAAGACGGTTGTAGACGTTGCGGTCCAGGATCGCCTGCTCGTCGTCGCGGTCCTTGGCGAGGCGCTCGATCTCTTCCCGCTCGATCGCCAGCGCACGCTCGTCCTTGTCGACGCCGTGACGGTTGAACACGCGCACTTCCACGATCGTGCCCTGCACGCCCGGAGGAACGCGCAGCGAGGTATCGCGGACGTCGGAGGCCTTCTCGCCGAAGATGGCGCGCAGGAGCTTCTCTTCCGGCGTCATCGGGCTTTCGCCCTTCGGCGTGATCTTGCCGACGAGGATGTCACCGGCGCGCACTTCTGCACCGATGTAGACGATGCCGGCTTCGTCGAGGTTCTTCAGCGCTTCTTCCGAGACGTTCGGAATGTCGCGGGTGATCTCCTCAGGTCCGAGCTTGGTGTCGCGGGCCATCACCTCGAACTCCTCGATGTGGATCGAGGTGAAGACGTCTTCCTTCACGATCCGCTCGGAGAGCAGGATCGAGTCTTCGAAGTTGTAGCCGTTCCACGGCATGAACGCGACCAACACGTTCCGGCCGAGCGCGAGCTCGCCGAGATCGGTCGACGGACCGTCGGCGATGATGTCGCCCTTCTTGACGATGTCGCCGACCTTCACCAGCGGACGCTGGTTGATGCAGGTCGACTGGTTGGAGCGCTGGTACTTCATCAGACGGTAGATATCGACACCCGACTTGGTCGGATCGAGATCTTCCGTGGCGCGGATGACGACCCGGGTGGCGTCGATCTGGTCGATCACGCCCGAACGGCGCGCCGCGATCGCGGCGCCCGAGTCACGGGCAACCACGCCTTCCATGCCGGTGCCGACGAACGGCGCCTCGGCGCGAACCAGCGGCACCGCCTGGCGCTGCATGTTCGAGCCCATCAGCGCGCGGTTGGCGTCGTCGTTCTCGAGGAACGGAATCAGCGCCGCGGCGACCGAAACGAGCTGCTTCGGCGACACGTCCATGTAGTCGACCTTGTCGGGCGTCATCGGCACGACGTCGCGGGTCCCGCTCGAGCGGCAGACCACCAGGTCTTCGGTGAAGCGGCCCTTGGCGTCGACCGGCACGTTGGCCTGGGCCACGGAATAGCGCCCTTCTTCCATCGCCGACAGGTACACGACCTCGTCGGTGACACGACCATCCTTGACCTTGCGATACGGCGTCTCGACGAAGCCGTACTTGTTCACGCGCGCGAAGGTCGCGAGCGAGTTGATCAGACCGATGTTCGGACCTTCCGGCGTCTCGATCGGGCAGATGCGGCCGTAATGCGTCGGATGCACGTCGCGCACCTCGAAGCCGGCGCGCTCGCGGGTCAGACCGCCCGGTCCAAGCGCCGACAGGCGGCGCTTGTGGGTGATCTCGCTGAGCGGGTTGGTCTGGTCCATGAACTGCGAGAGCTGCGAGGAGCCGAAGAACTCGCGCACGGCGGCGGCCGCAGGCTTGGCGTTGATCAGGTCCTGCGGCATGACCGTGTCGATATCGACCGAGGACATGCGCTCCTTGATCGCGCGCTCCATGCGCAACAGGCCGATGCGGTACTGGTTCTCCATGAGCTCGCCGACCGAACGCACACGGCGGTTGCCGAGATGGTCGATGTCGTCGATCTCGCCCTTGCCGTCGCGCAGATCCACCAGCGTCTTGATGACGGAGAGAATGTCCTCCTTGCGCAGCGTGCGCTGGGTGTCCGGCGCATCGAGGTCGAGGCGCATGTTCATCTTGACACGGCCGACCGCGGAGAGGTCGTAGCGCTCGGCGTCGAAGAACAGCGACTGGAACATGGCCTGCGCCGATTCCAGCGTCGGCGGCTCGCCCGGACGCATCACGCGGTAGATGTCGAACAGCGCGTCCTCACGCGTCATGTTCTTGTCGGCCGAGAGCGTGTTGCGGATGTAGGGGCCGACATTGACGTGGTCGATGTCGAGCAGCGGCAGCTCCTTGTAGCCCTGCTCGTTGAGCACCTTCATCAGCTTGTCGGTGATTTCCTCACCGGCTTCGGCGTGGATCTCGCCAGTCTTCGGATTGACGAGGTCCTCGGCGACGTAATTGCCGACCAGCTCTTCGTCAGCCATGCGCAGCGCCTTCAGCCCCTTCTCCTGGAGCTGCCGGGCGGCACGTACGGTGAGCTTCTTGCCGGCCTCGAGCACGACCTTGCCGCTGTCGGCGTCGATCAGGTCGTTGACGGTCGAGTAGCCGCGGAAACGGTTGGCGTCGAACGGAACGCGCCAGCCTTCCTTGGTCCGCTTGTAGAGGATCTTCTTGTAGAACGTGGACAGGATCGCCTCGCCGTCGAGGCCGAGGGCGAACATCAGCGACGTCACCGGAATCTTGCGGCGACGGTCGATACGCGCATAGACGATGTCCTTGGCGTCGAACTCGATGTCGAGCCAGGAGCCGCGATACGGGATGACACGGGCGGCGAACAGCAGCTTGCCCGAGGAATGGGTCTTGCCCTTGTCATGGTCGAAGAACACGCCGGGCGAACGGTGCATCTGCGAGACGATGACGCGCTCGGTGCCGTTGACGATGAAGGTGCCGTTCATCGTCATGAGCGGGATGTCGCCCATGTAGACGTCCTGCTCCTTGATGTCCTTCACCGACTTGGCGCCGGTTTCCTCGTCGATATCGAACACGATGAGGCGCAGCGTCACCTTGAGGGGTGCAGCGAAGGTCATGCCGCGCTGGCGGCACTCGTCGACGTCGTATTTCGGCTGCTCGAACTCGTAGCGGACGAATTCCAGCATCGAGGTGCCCGAGAAGTCGGAGATCGGAAACACCGAGCGGAACACCGCCTGCAGACCCTCGTCGAGACGGCCGCCCGGGGGTTCGTCGACCATCAGGAACTGGTCATAGGACGCCTTCTGAACCTCGATGAGGTTCGGCATCTCGGCGACTTCCTTGATGTGTCCGAAGAACTTGCGAACGCGTTTGCGACCGGTGAATGTCTGCTGCGCCATCGTGGCCTCTCATTTTCGTCGCCCGCTCTGGGCGCGCCGTCCGGAACGCGGCTGCCACCGCCTTCCGGGTTGAATTTTTCGAACCCGTCTTGGGGGCCGGAGACGCAGTTTCAGGCGCCGATGTCCTGAATCCGTTCTTCAGACCTTCAAAACGCAAAACGACGCGCGGGGCGCAGATGCGCGCCCGCCCGTCACAACGATCATCTTCACGGACTGCAAAAGCCCGAAATAGCCTGCTCTCCCAACGGCTTACAGGGAAATCCGGCATCCCTGCCCACCGCGCTTTCGTGCTGCCGACCCGATATGGGGCGACAATAGTGGAGATTCGAGGGTTAAACCCTCAAATCCCCACACTTTTTTGTGTTCGGCCTGCGTCGGGACGTTCCGTCGCACGCCTTTTGCATCCGACCCCCTCTTGAGGGCGGACCGGGATCCCGGACCTTGCCGATGCGCGGCCGGGATCCCGCCAGCAAGCGCTGCTTACTTGAGCTCGACCTTGGCGCCAGCCTTCTCGAGCTGGGCCTTGATCTTGTCGGCTTCTTCCTTGTTCACGCCTTCCTTCAGCGGCTTCGGAGCACCCTCGACGAGGTCCTTTGCTTCCTTCAGGCCGAGACCGGTGATGGCGCGGACTTCCTTGATGACCTCGATCTTCTTGTCGCCGGCGCTGGCGAGAACGACCGTGAACTCGGTCTTCTCTTCCGCCGGAGCGGCAGCGCCGCCGCCAGCACCAGCCGGCCCGGCCACGGCGACAGCCGCGGCAGCCGAAACGCCCCACTTCTCTTCGAGGAGCTTCGCCAGTTCGGCAGCTTCGAGCACGGTGAGGCTCGAGAGGTCGTCAACGATCTTCTGCAAGTCAGCCATTGTTCAGTTTCCTTACGTGTAAGTCTGGTTCGGGTTTGAGTTTTGCGAAGGGCGTCAGGCCGCTTCGCCCTTTGAGGCATGAGCCTGGATGACGCGCGCGAGCTTGCCCGCGGGCGCATTGGCGAGCTGGGCCAGCTTGGTCGCCGGGGCCACGATGAGGCCGACGATCTTGCCACGCAGTTCGTCAAGCGACGGCAGCGAGGCAAGCGCCTTCACGCCGTCGACATTCAGGACGGTCTTCCCCATCGATCCGCCGACGATGACGAACTTCTCGTTCGCCTTGGCGAAGTCGATGGCGACCTTCGGCGCCGCTACCGGATCGCTGGAAGTCGCGATCACGGTCGGCCCCTTCAGCATGGGGCCGATGGCAACGACGTCAGTGCCTTCAAGAGCAATTTTGGCGAGACGGTTCTTCGAGACCTTCACCGATGCGCCAGCCTGCCGCATCTGCTTGCGCAGAGTCTGCATCTGGGCGACGGTGAGGCCGGAATATTGAGCAACGATCGCGACGCCCGTGGTCTTGAAGACCTCATGGAGCTGTTCGACCGCTTCTTTTTTTGCCGCTCGTTCCACAGCAAGCTCTCTCCGGTTGGCGGTCATCGCGAGAAGCGGGACCGCCGGGTTGCACCCATCGTCCCGCCCAAACCTGAACCTCAGGGCCAAAACCCTTCGGACACGCCGGGCAAGACGACAATTCAAAGCCTGCCCTCCGGGAGCCCCCCAAAGGCCCACGGCGTGTCGAGGTCCGAACCAGACCCTTTTCGCGAAGCCAGCCCTTAAAGCTGGGTGCGAAGTGAAATCCGGTCTTCACCCGTCTATGCAGGCCATGTGATTAAGCCGTTGAGAAATCGAAATTTCCCGCGGGCGCCTGCAGTCTTGGACAGGACAAGGTCAGCCGGCGAACCGCCCGACCTCTGCCCGCACCCCAGCCAACCGACGGGTTTTCCTTCCTTTTCCGGCAAATCCTTGCGGACGTCCTGAAAAGGAATAATCTCCTGCCGTATCGGGTTTTTCGGAATGCGCGCACGAACGCGCCAGCCGAGGCCGGCGCGTCCGGAGGCGGTTCTTTAACCGCTCGGAGCCTGCTTGCCAAGAGCAAAATTCACACCAATTCCATCGATTGGTGGCGGGGCTTGAAATGGCCCAACAAGGACCGATTCAGGCCGATTTGACCGCATAAGGCAGCGGCTTATCCTCAAAGAACGCACTCAGGTTCGCCAGCACGCAATTCTGCATGGCCACGTGCGAGTCTAGGGTATGGCCGCCAATATGGGGGGCGAGCACGACGTTAGGGAGCGCGGTCAAGGCGTCGGGAGCGTGCGGTTCCTTCTCATAGACGTCGAGGCCGGCGCCGGCGATGGTCTTGTCGGTGAGGGCCGCGACCAGAGCCTTCTCGTCGATGACCGACCCACGCGAGATGTTGACGACATAGCCGTCCGCGCCGAGTCGCCTCAGGATACCGGCATTGACGACATTCTGGGTCTCCGCCCCCGCCCGCACCGCGATGATCAGCACGCTGCACCAATCGGCCAGCGCCTCCAGAGAGGGAAAATATTGATAACGCAGATCGTATTTGGTGCGGCTGAAATAGCCGACCTCGCTCTCGAACGCTGCGCAGCGTGCCGCGATCTTGCGGCCGATCTCGCCGATGCCGTAGATGCCGATGCGGCGGCCGGGCATGCCCGCTTGCGGGCGCATCATCGGCGACTGCTTTGACGCCGCCCAATCGCCGCTGCGGACGTATTGGTCGGCAACCAGGATCCGCCGCGTCGTCGCCAGCATCAGGGTCATCGCAATGTCGGCGACGGAAGCGGCATTGGCTCCCGGACTGTGGCCGACCGCGATGTTGCGGGCGGCGGCCGCCTTTAGATCGACGCCGTCATAGCCGGTGCCGTAGCAGACGATAGCGCCGAGCTTGGGAAACAAGTCCATTGCCTCCGCACCGAGCGGCGAGCCGCCTGCGGTGAGCAGCGCGCGGATGCCGCTGAGCTCATCCGCCGAAAACACCTCGCCCGCGGGCTTGCCGCCGGTATCGAGCAGCTCGAACCGCTCTGCGAAACGCGCCATCATCGTCTTGGGAAAGCGCGAATAGATCAGGACCTTGTCAGCCATTGTTCTTGTTTCCGCTAAGCGCCGCCACAACGACGAAGGGCGGAATCGGTTGCCCAATTCCGCCCCTCGCCTCATGCAAGTCTTGAACCTTAGCCGAGAATGGTGCCCGGCTCGACCTTCACGCCGGGGCCCATCGTCGAGGACACCGCAACGCGCTGGATGTAGGTGCCCTTGGAACCGGCGGGCTTTGCCTTGGAGACGGCGTCCGCGAGAGCCTTGATGTTCTCGACCAGCTTCTCCTCGGAGAACGAGGCCTTGCCGACACCGGCCTGCAGGATGCCGGCCTTCTCGACGCGGAACTCGACCGAGCCGCCCTTGGCGCCCTTCACCGCACCGGTGACATCCATGGTCACGGTGCCGATCTTCGGGTTCGGCATCAGGCCGCGCGGGCCGAGCACCTTACCGAGGCGGCCGACCAGCGGCATCATGTCGGGGGTGGCGATGCAGCGGTCGAAATCGATCGAGCCGTTCTGCACCTTCTCGACCAGGTCCTCGGCGCCGACGACGTCGGCACCCGCAGCCTTGGCCTCGTCGGCCTTGGCGCCGCGGGCGAATACGCCGACGCGGAGCGTACGGCCAGTACCATTCGGCAGGGTCACGACACCGCGGACCATCTGGTCGGCGTGACGGGGATCGACGCCGAGATTGATCGCGACCTCGATGGTCTCGTCGAACTTCGCTTTGGCACGCTCCTTGACCATCTTGATGGCGTCCGCGAGCGGGTAAAGCTTTTCGCGGTCAATGCCTTCGCGGGCTTTGTTCAAACGCTTTCCGATTGCCATGGCCGCTTACCCCGCAACTTCCAGACCCATCGAACGGGCCGAGCCCTCGACCATCTTCATGGCCGATTCGATGGTGTCGCAATTCAAGTCCTTCATCTTCTTCTCGGCGATCTCGCGCACCTGCGCCTTGGTCACCTTGCCGGCCTTGTCGCGGCCCGGCGCCTTCGAGCCGGACTGGATCTTGGCAGCCTGCTTGAGGAAGTAGGACATCGGCGGCGTCTTCATCTCGAAGGTGAAGGAACGGTCCGCATAGATGGTGATGATCACCGGGATCGGGGTGTTCTTCTCTTCCTTCTGGGTCTGCGCGTTGAACGCCTTGCAGAACTCCATGATGTTGAGACCGCGCTGACCAAGCGCGGGACCGATCGGGGGCGAAGGATTCGCCGCACCGGCCGGGACCTGAAGCTTCAGGTATCCGGTCACTTTCTTTGCCATGTATCACTCCTGTTGTGCCGGCAGCTGCCGGCGGTTTCAGGTTCGTGGTCGGGATCTCGAGCGGCTGGCAACCGCCCTCGTCCTCCCACGGCCTCTTGTCGCGTGAGGCCCCAGAGCCTCATGCCTCGTCCGGTCAGACCTTCTCGACCTGACCGAATTCCAGTTCGACTGGCGTCGCGCGGCCGAAGATCGACACCGCCACCTTCACGCGCGAGCGCGCCTCGTCGATTTCCTCGACCACACCCGAGAACGAGGCGAACGGGCCGTCGGCCACGCGCACGTTCTCGCCGATCTCGAACGACATCGATGCCTTCGGCCGTTCCACGCCTTCCTGCACCTGGTGCAGGATGCGCATGGCCTCGGCTTCCGAGATCGGCATCGGCTTGTTTTCCGCGCCGAGGAAGCCGGTGACCTTGGGCGTGTTCTTGATCAGGTGGAACGCCTCGTCGGTCAGCTTCATCTTCACCAGCACATAGCCCGGGAAGAACTTGCGCTCGGCGTCGATCTTACGGCCGCGGCGCACTTCCGTGACCTTCTCGGTCGGCACCAGCACCAGCTCGAACAGCTCCTCGAGCCCGCGCTGCTTGGCCTGCTCGCGGATCGATTCGGCGACCTTCTTCTCGAAGTTCGAATAGGCGTGGACGATGTACCAGCGCTTGTCGGACACTTGAGCGGTTGCTGTTGCCATCAGTGAATGCCCAGGAGGAAGGTGATGAGGTAGCGGATGATCTGGTCGGCGGCGAAAAAGAAGATCGAGGCCAGCGCGACCATGACGAACACCATGATGGTGGTGATCGTGGTCTCGCGGCGGGTCGGCCAGGTGACCTTGGCAGTCTCCGAGCGCACTTCCTGCAAGAACTTGAACGGGCTGACTGCCATCGTTTGGGGTCCAACGTCCGTCGACAGACGCAAATGAATTTCAGGGATCCGAACAGCCGCCGTTGGCCCAGCCCTCTGTCTCGAAGGATGAGCCGGAAACCGGGCTCGAGTGTTCGGGGATTTCAAAGCCGCGCCGGAGATCCGCGTCTAACGGGCCGGCTGCGAGTGCCGGGTATCTACTGCGGATGGGGTCAAAGGTCAACATATTCAACATATAGAGAGTTCGTGGGGGCAAGCCGCCTCCCCCAGACGGCCGTGCAGAGGCCATGTGGATCAAGGGGTTATCCACCGCCCGCAAAGGCGCCGGGGAAACCATCGGCAGCCGGGCACGGTCAGTCGGCCCGATCCACCATGGAAATGCCCGGCAGCGGCACCACGAACTTTCCACCTTCGGCGAAATAGCGGGCGCGCTTGGCCCGGATCGGGTCGACATAGCGCCAGGCGAAGACCACGACCAAGGCGGGCTTGGGCTCGTAATGGGCGGCCGGAGGCAGAATCGGAATGTCGTAACCCGGGCCGGCCATTACGCTCCCCTTGTTGGGATCATCGTCCACCAGGAAGTCGATCTTGTTCTCCAGGCCGAACTGTCACCCAGCGCCCCACCTGCACGTCGGACCCCGGCGTGCTAGACGACCTCGGGCCTTAACACCAGCCGTTGATCGTCAAGGTGACCTTCTGAGATTCTCAGGCGAGGACGGCTTGTTCCCTACCCCGCCAGCGTCTGACTTAAGTGATTGATTTTGCTGGCAGGAGTGGAGAGGCTCGAACTCCCAACCCCCGGTTTTGGAGACCGGTGCTCTACCAATTGAGCTACACTCCTACAGATCCCCGTTGCCGCGGATCAGGGGCGCTTTGAAGCACAGGGGACGGCCGGTTTGCAAGGGTGAACCACCAGCTTCGCTTGTTTGCACCGGGGTTTTCGGGCCACTGTCTGTTCCTGAAAATCAAGAACAACCGGGAGCCTCCATGAACGTTCAAGCTGCCACCATAGCCGCCTCCGCGGCCCAGACCCCGTCTTTGCCGGAAGCCCGCCCCGAGACGCTTGGGCTGTCGCGTCCCCGCCTCCAGGCCATGTCGGACGCCCTCAGGCGCGAGATCGACAAGGGAACCGTTCCCGGGGTCACCGTGCTGGTGGCCCGGCGCGGCCAAATCGGCTGGTTCGAGACGCTCGGCAAGCAGAGCCCGGCAGGCGCTGCGCCGATGGCGCGCGATTCGATTTTCCGCATCTTCTCGATGACCAAACCGATCGTCTCGGTCGGCATCATGGCGCTGGTCGAGGACGGCCAGCTCCTGCTGGGCGACGCGGTCGCAAAATTCATCCCGGAATTTGCGAGCCAGCAGGTCGGCGTCGTCAAGGACGGCAAGTTGGAACTGGTGCCGCCGACGCGGCCCATGACCGTGCAGGACCTGCTCCGCCACACCTCCGGCCTCACCTACGAGCACCAGGGCGACGGCCTCGTGCACAAGCTCTACCAGGAATCCCGCGTCCGCAGCCGCAAGATCACCAATGCCGAGCACGCCGCACTGGTGGCGAGCTTTCCGCTGGTCTGCCAGCCCGGCGCGGAGTTCAACTACAGTCGCTCCACCGACATCCTTGGCCGCATCATCGAGGTCGTCAGCGGCAAAACGCTCGGCACGTTCCTCACCGAGCGCGTGCTCGCGCCGCTCCAGATGGCCGAGACCGGCTTCTCGACCTCTGCGGCCAATGTCGGGCGTCTTGCCGAGCCATTCGCGGCCGACCCCTGGACTGGCGACAAGGTCGCACTGTTCAACATGCTCGAGCAACCGGTGATGGAGTCCGGCGGCGGCGGCCTGGTCTCGACCACGATGGACTATGCCCGCTTCTGCCTGATGCTGCGCAATAGCGGCACGCTCGACGGCAACAGGATCATCGGCCGCAAGACGCTGGAGCTGATGGCCTCCGATCACCTCGGGCCAGGCGTTGCGATCAACGGCACGCTGCTGTCGCCCGGCCACGGCTTCGGCCTCGGCTTTGCCGTGCGCCGCGAAGCCGGCATCGCGCCTTTCCCCGGCAGCGTCGGCCAGTATTTCTGGAGCGGCATTGCCGGCACGTTTTTCTGGATCGATCCGAAGGAGGATCTGTTCGCGGTTTTCATGAGCCAGGGCCCGGGCCAGCGTGATTACACGCGAACCTTGGTGCGGGATCTGGTTTACACGGCGGTGGAGTGAGGTCTCTTGCCCCGGACGCGCTGCAACGCCCATCGCGTTGCGGCGCAGAGCCGGGGCCCATGCATCCACGATCTCGTCCGTGGCCTTCTGGGTCCCAGATCGGCGCGCGCCTGAAGCGCGCTTGTCCGGGACACGAGAGCAATGCCTCAACTGATCGTCGCCCCGCCGTCGATCACCATGGTCTGGCCGGTCATGAAGTCGCCGGCCTTCGATCCCAGGAACACGGCCGCGCCCGCGATCTCGTCGGGGATGCCGATGCGCAGCAGCGGCGAGCGCGAGGTCGAAGCCTTCAGGTTCTCCGGATTGTCCCACAGCGCTTTCGCGAAATCGGTCTTGATCAGGCCGGGCGCAATGCAGTTCACGCGGATATTGTGCTTGCCGTACTCGCAGGCGAGATTGCGCGCGAGCTGCATGTCGGCGGCTTTCGAGATCGCGTAAGCACCGAGGATGGTCGACCCCTTCAGGCCGCCGATCGAGGAGACGATGATGATCGAGCCGTCCTTGCGCTCGATCATCTGCGGCACCACCATCGAGATCAGCCAATTGTTGGCGACGATATTGTTGTCGAGGATTTTTCTGAACTGATCGTCGGAGATGCCGGCGAGCGGACCGTAATACGGGTTCGACGCGGCGTTGCAGACCAGCACGTCGATTTTGCCGAAGGCACGGTTGCTCTCGTCAACGAGGTTTTGCAGATTCTCTTTCGAGGAGATGTTCGCGGCGATTGCGACCGCGGTGCCCTTGCCGAATCTGTCGTTGATGCTCTTCGCCACCTGATCGCAGACGTCGGTCTTGCGCGAGGAGATCACCACCTTGGCGCCATGCTCGGCCATGCGCTCGGCGATTGCGAGCCCGATGCCGCGCGTCGAGCCGGTGATGACCGCGACTTTCCCCTTCATGTCGAACAAGGTCATGTTTCTCTCCCAGAGTGATCTTCGTATTCAATGTCGTTACGCAGCGAAGCAAAACATCGAACTCAGGTGCGCAACTGCGCACCTGAGAATCTCGAGATTCCGGGTCTGGTCCTGCGGACCGTCCCGGAATGACAGCTCGCTCAGGCGAGCTTCTTGACTTCCGGTCCCGCCGGCTGGTGCATCGCCGCGTGCGCAGCATCTGCGATCCACGGCTGCTGGTTGACCATCGGCAGCCGCCAGACCGTGCGCTCGGGACTTGCGAAATGATCGAGCCGCGTCACCGACACATTGTCGATATCGAACGCAAGCCCCTGCTCCGGCAGGTCACCGAGTGCGAGGCCGACAGCCGCCTTGATGGTCCCGCCATGCGCAACTGCGATGATGTCCTGCCCGGCCGCCTCTTTGTTGATGCGCTCGATGGTGCGGCGCGTGCGGTTGTAGAGGTCCATGAAGCTTTCGCCGCCGGGCGCGGGCTCGTTGATATCGGCGAACCAGCTCGTGCCGACGGGGCGGCTCGCGACGAACTCGGCGCGGTTCATGCCCTGCCAGCGGCCGAGATTCTGCTCGGCGAGGTCGGCTTCCCATTTCATCGACGCGGGTTTCGGGAAACCGGCCGCCCAGATCGCTTCGGCGGTCTGGTGCGTGCGCATCAGATTGCTCGAATACCAGACCGCGTTGCGTGGCAGCACCTTGGCAACGGCATTGAACACGTAGGTGTCGCTGGTGTCGCAGGCGATATCACTCTGCCCGTAGATGTTGCCGCCGTCATTACGAACCGGCGCATGACGGACCCACCACCACCTCGTCGTGACGACCTTCTTGCCGGAGTCGGACATCATCGAACCCCTTCCATCCCGTGTGATGTCGCTGTACGTCAGTAACGAACGTGTCTCAAGACACTTTACCGTTTGAAATCTTGTTTGAAATTCCGTCGCGCGGCAAGGGCCGCGTGCGAGCAAAAGGGAGAAGCGCATGGGCCGCCTGCAAGGCAAATCCGTCATCATCACCGGCGCCGGCAGCGGCATCGGCCGCGCCGCTGCGCTGCTGTTCACCAAGGAAGGCGCCAAGCTGATCGCGGTCGATCGCACCGAGGCGGTGAAGGAGACCGTCGACGAGGTGAGAAAGGCCGGCGGCATTGCGGAAGCCATGATGGCGGATGCCGGCTCGGAGGCCGACGTCATCGCTGTGATCGACAAGGCGGTGAAGACGCATGGCCGGCTCGACGTGATCTGGGCCAATGCCGGCATCTCCGGCGGGCTCGTTCCGCTCGCCGAGCAGACCGTGGAGCATTGGCAGGAGATTTTGCGCGTCAACCTGATCGGGCCGTTTCTCGCGGTGAAATACGCGATGCCGCACATGATCAAACAGCAGTCCGGCGCGATCGTGCTGACGGCCTCGGTCGCAGGCCTCAAGGCTGGCGCGAGCGGACATCCCTATGCGGCGAGCAAGGCCGGCGTGATCAGCCTGGTGCAGACCACCGCCTATTCGCTCACCGGCACCGGCGTGCGCATCAACGCGGTGTGCCCGGGCCTGATCGAAACCGGCATGACCAAGCCGATCTTCGACCGCGCCAAGGAGCGCGGCACTCAAGACAAGATCGGCCAGCTCAACCCTCTCAAGCGGGCCGGACAGCCGCACGAGCTCGCGGCGATGGGATTGTTTTTGGCGAGCGACGAGGCCTCGTATGTCAACGGCCAGGCGTTCCCGGTCGACGGCGGCTTGACGGCATCGATGCCGTATACGGGGAAACCGGTGTAGTTCGCACAATGTGTGTCCCGGACGCGACGCAGCGCGCAGCGGTGCGGCGCAGAGCCGGGACCCAGGAGGCCACGGCACTCGCTGCTACATGGGCCCCGGCTCTGCAGCGCACCGCCGAAGAGGCGCTGCGCTGCGTCCGGGGCACGAGACCTGAGTCTTCGCGCACAGCCGCCTCAGCATCGTCATTGCGAGCGCAGCGAAGCAATCCAGAAATGCATCCGCGGAACGACTCTGGATTGCTTCGCTGCGCTCGCAATGACGGAGTGTGGGGTGGCAGCCTCGCTCCTCCAACACGCATCTCCTTTGTAGACACACTTTCTCGTCCTCGCGGCTCATCTCGCCCGAGCTTTGCTTGGTCACTCCACCCTCTGAAAGCCAAGAGGCGCAGGGAAGACCGAGAGCCGGTTGGCTCCCACCGACCGCCATGCCAAGAGCAGATTGCGTGCGCTTCAATGCATAGCGGGTAACAGGGCAACCGGAGACATCCCGGCCTTCCCTGCGCAGTGGTTTTACGGCTTATGTCGCGCTCTCCCCGGGGAGCGATGCACTATTGCCCCCGTCGCCTTGCGGATGGCTGATGCGCGTGCCCGGTCGGGCAACACACATCACCGCAACACTTGGCGCACAGACCCCGGGCGCCAGGACCACACGATTTTGCCGTACGCAAGCCGCACCCGTCGTTGGCGCGAGGTCTTCGCTCACGGTCGCCCGCTCTGCAAAACCCTTCGCGCCGGTGTGGCCACGTCCACCGCCGCCCGGCCCGCGTGTCGTGACGATCGCGATACGCCCCTCTTCGTTGGGCCGGGTTGGCGCGCACTATCCGCCAATTCCGAATTTCGGTAAAGCGGAATATTTTTGGCCGAGTGCGTTGACCCATCGCTTGGGTGTTTTGTCCGACGAGCAACGCAAGGTCTTGTAGGGTGTAGCCCGGATGGAGCGAAGCGTAATCCGGGAATCGCGCCGGCGCGTACAGCGGTCCCGGATTGCGCTTCGCTCCATCCGGGCTACACCGGGGTGTGTTGATTTGCGCCACCGCCCACCACGTTGGTATGGTTCCTGCAGGCAACTCAGCCTCCATTCCCTGACAAGATCGAGACAATGCAGAGCTCAAGACCCGACCGTATCCGCAAACTGCTTGCCGACCTCGTCGGCTTCGACACCATCAGCGACCGCACCAACCTGCGCCTGATTGCCCATATCGAGAGCTACCTCGCCGCATTCGGCATCAAAGGCGAGCGCATCGTCGACGCGACCGGGCAGAAGGCCTCGCTGTGGGTCACGATCGGGCCGGACGACCGGCGGGGCTTCGTGCTGTCGGGCCATACCGACGTGGTGCCGGTCGTGGGCCAGGACTGGAGCCATGATCCGTTCAAGCTCGTCGAGCGCGACGGCAAGCTCTACGGCCGCGGCACCACCGACATGAAGGGTTTCGTCGCGGTGTGCCTCGCCATGGTACCGGAGATGCTGGAAGCCAGGCTCAAGACGCCAATTCATCTGGCGATCTCCTATGACGAGGAGATCGGCTGCGTCGGGGTGCGGCCGATGCTGCGCGAGGTCGCGAAGAAGACGGTCAAGCCGCTCGGTGCCTTCATCGGCGAGCCGACTCAGATGCAGGTCATCATCGGCCACAAGGGCAAGCATGGCGTGCGCGCCACGTTCCGCGGGCTCGCCCGCCATTCCTCGATCGCGCCCGACGGGGTGAATGCGATCGAATATGCGGCCGAGCTGATCGTCGAAATCCGCCGCCGCGCCGAGCAACTCGCGGCCGCGCGATCGACGGACAGCCTCTACGACGTGCCGCACTCGACGCTGCTCACCAGCATCGTGCATGGCGGCGCGGCGCTGAACATCGTGCCCGACACTTGCACGGTGGAGTTCGAGTGCCGCGGCATCGGCATCACCGAGTCGCGCGAGGTCACGGATGCGATCGTCGCCTGGGCCAAGGCCGAACTCGAGCCGGCGATGAAGGCGAAGAATGCCGAGTGCGGCATCACCTTCGAAGAGATCCTCGACTACCCCGCGCTCGACACCACCGCCGACGCCGCAATCGTCACCCTCGCCAAGAGCCTTGCGGGGCGCAATGACCACGCCAAGGTCGCCTTCGGCACCGAGGCCAGCCTGTTCGCCAGCATGGCTGACATTCCCTCGGTGGTGATCGGCCCGGGCTCGATCGCGCAGGCGCATACGCCTGACGAGTTCGTGGCGATGGCGGAGCTGGAGAAGTGCGCAGGCTTTGTGGAGAGGCTGATCGCGCATTGTGTGAAGGGATAGGCGACAACGGGCAAGTCATGGCAGCGAAAGTTCGACCACAACTAAAGTCGCTCTTCAGTCCGGACGCCGATCCGATTGATCAATTCATGCCGGACGGACCGTTCGGGATTTTGGTCATGGCGATGATTGGACCTGCGGACAGCTTGGGTGAAGAGTCGTTCGACTTCATGCTCTGCACTCCCGATTGGTTCGCTTCGCATATGAAGAGCGACATCGTCGAAGGGAGGCACTACCTCTTCGTCAAGGATTTCAACTACGCGCAGCTAAAAAGCTTTGTTGAAGACTATTGCGTCAAATGCTCTGCAAACTCATGGCCTGAGGTGGCCGAGAAGCTGGCTCGGCTCGGGAAATGGGAGTTTGAGGACTATGCAGAATACAAGCCGCCCCCAGCGGCGTGGTAACGGCAGCGCGGTAGGGGTGGGCATCCGTGGTGGTTCGAAGAGCAAAGGCGAAAGAATCAGCTCGCCTCATCACAGCTGTCATGCCCCGGCTTGACCGGGGCATCCAGTACGCCGCGGCTTCTCGGTTCAAGCATTTAGTCGTCCGTTAAGAACGCGATTTCAGCGGTGAGGGGTTGCTCGTGGCTGCGATGAGGGTGGTCAGGATCAGGCGCCAAAAAGCTCTCAGCCAGGCGAGGATGCGGCGGAAGTTGTGGCCGACGGCCGAGAGGATGACGTTGGCCGCATCGCCGGCGCGGCCTTTGAGATAGCAGCGGCCGAGGTGACCATCGGTCTTCAGGTGTCCGATGATGGGTTCGATGGCGGAGCGGCGGCGCAGCTCGCGCTTGATGACCCCAAAGACGCCGCGCTTCTGGCCGGAGATGAAGATGCGGCGGGGATTTTGTGCGTCGTGGCCGCGGTATCCCTTGTCGACATAGGCCCGCTCGATCGCGCAGCCGGTGAGTGTCTCGGTGCGGTCGATGACGTCCCGCAAGGTGTGACCGTCATATGGTTATCGGGTAACGCCCTGGCGTGCAGCACGAACACGCCACCGGGAGCACGGCGGTTGTTGGTGACGATCGAGGCTTTGACACCGAACTCGTAAGGCGCGGCTGCCTTGCCCTTGCCGATGCACTCCACCTCCGGGGCGTGGAAGGAATAAAGCTTCCAGCCACGCTGACGCTGCTGTTGCGAGCGGATCTGCGAAGCCCGGCTGAGCGGGAGGACGAAGGCGTTCTCGAGCACAGCTCGACCTTCGATCTTGCGGCCGATATCGCGGATGATCCGGCCCAGCCGGCTACGCAGGATGCGCAACTGCCGCTGATGCCGCCTGAATTGCTTGGCATGGGCGTAGCGTCCCGCCATCATTGCCGCGGTCTTGGCGACGCGCAGATAGGACTGCCGCAGCTTGACCCCGTGCTTCCTCGCCAGGCGGTTGAGCCCCTTGATCGCTGCGTGCAGCAGCTTGGCATCGGTCGGGAAGGTGATCGCCTTCGGCTGCACGGTGGTATCGACCGTGACACGCTTGAGGTCCTGGCTGCGTAACGCGCCGGCTTCGTGCGCCACCCGCAAGCTCTCGGCCAGCAGCAGCTCCAGCTTGTCGCCGAGCCGCTTGCGCCAGTGGCTCAAATCCGAGCGCTCGTGCGGAAATGAATGCTGGAAGAACTCTTCGCCGGTGAAGTACTGGAAATACGGGTCGTGGACCCAGCGCTCGCACACCCCTCGTCGGACAGGCCGTAAATCTGCTTGAGCAGCAGCAGCCCAATCACGAAGCGGGTCGCGATGTCTGGCCGGCCGTTCTCGCTGTAGAGCGGCGCGATCTCCCCATCGATCCAGTCCCAGTCGACCCTGCCGGCGAGCTGAACCAGCTCGTGCTTCATATTGATGATCTGGTCCAGCCTGGCCCGGAACAGATCGCCCGATCCCGTCGCCTTCTGCTTCTTCGGCCGCATCGCCCCCTCCGATGCGACCACGGAATCATGACTGGCGATTCGACGGAATCCTGAAAATGAAAATGCAAGGTTCCGATCCCCGAAGCATCAAAACCCTGCAATCGCAAAAAAGCCGGTCTGCCAGATTACGATTCCACATCAGTCACTTGGTCGCTCTTAACGGACGACCATTTAGCGTCTCTGGAATATTGCCCGCCTTCGCGGGCAATGACGCGGAGTGTGTGGAGGCAGCGTGAAACCACCAACACAAAGGCGCGCCCGTCGGTAGCGCCTTCGTTGTCGCTACACCGCGCCCGCCTTCTGCGCGTATTCCCACGACGCCTTCGACAGCGGCACGGTGCGCTTGGCTGACTCCAGCGCCTTGGCGTTGGCGGCGGTGCCGTCGCGGACGCGGCCGGCGATGCCTTGGGTGATGCCGGCGAGACGGAACAGATTGTAGGCGAAGTACCAGTTGAGATCAGGCACCGTCATCTTGGTGACGTTGCAATAGATCTGCGCCGCCTCTTCCAAGCTCGGGATGTTGAGCGCCTTGAGGTCGACGCCCTGCAGGCCCGGCATGATCCACTGCATCAAGAGATAGGTGAAGTCGGCCATGGGGTCGCCGAGCGTCGACAGCTCCCAGTCCAGCACGGCCTGCACGCGCGGTTCCGTCGCGTGGAAAATCATGTTGTCGAGGCGGTAGTCGCCATGGACGATCGAGACGCGCGCCTGCTCCGGCACGGTCTTCGGCAGCCATTCGGCAACCTTTTCGAACTCCGGGATGTGCTGCGTCTCGGATGCCCGGTACTGCTTGGTCCAGCGGTCGATCTGGCGCGCAAAGTAGTTGCCGGGCTTGCCGAAGTCGCCAAGGCCGATGGCGTTTGGATCGAACATGTGGAGCTTCGCCAGCGTCTCGATCTTGCTGGTGAAGATCTTGCGCCGCGCATCGTTATCCTGGCTCGGCAGCGTCGGATCCCAGAACACGCGCCCCTCCTCCATCGACATGATGTAGAAGGCGGCGCCAATGACGCTGTCGTCCTGGCACAGCGCATAGGCGCGAGCGACCGGAAAGCCCTGCTTTCCTAGGGCTGCAATGACACGGTATTCGCGATCGACCGCATGCGCCGAGGGCAGCAGCTTGCCGAACGGCTTGCGGCGCATCACGTAGGAGCGGTTCGGCGTGTTGAGGCGATAGGTTGGATTGGACTGGCCGCCCTTGAACTGCAGCACGACCAGCGGGCCTTCAAAACCTTCGACATGCTCGCGCATCCAGGCTTCCAGGCGCAGCTCGTCGAAACGATGCCGTTCCTCGACGGGCTTGGTGCCCGAGAATTCTTCGTCCTTTCTGACGCCGTCAGCCACGATGACGCTCCCTCTCAGTCCTGACCATTTCAGGTCGAGCACGATCCTAATGGGTAACCGCTGGCGCACTTGCGTCAAGCGGTCACCTCATCATGCCTGTCACTTCTTCAAATCGGGAGCGCCTTCCGGCACTCCCTCTTGGTGACTTGCTTAGTGACTTGGAGAGTTTGCATACTTCCGAAGTTCAAGCCTGGCAATGGCGCGGTTGTGCACCTCGTCCGGACCGTCGGCGAGCCTGAGCGTGCGGATGTGGGCGTAGTCCTTGGCTAGGCCCGCTTCGTCCGACACGCCCGCACCGCCGAACGCCTGGATCGCCTCGTCGATGATCTTCAGCGCCATGTTGGGCGCTGCGACCTTGATCATGGCGATCTCGGCCTGCGCGGTCTTGTTGCCGACCTTGTCCATCATGTCGGCCGCCTTGAGGCACAGGAGACGCGTCATCTCGATGTTGGTGCGGGCTTCGCCGATGCGCTGCTCCCACACGCTGTGCTCGACGATCTTCTTGCCGAACGCGGTACGCGAGGCGAGCCGCTTCACCATCTTCTCCAGCGCCTCCTCGGCCTTGCCGATGGTGCGCATGCAGTGATGGATACGGCCCGGGCCGAGACGGCCCTGTGCGATCTCGAAGCCGCGGCCTTCGCCGAGCAGGATGTTCTCCTTCGGCACCCGCACGTTCTCGAGCAGCACCTGGGCGTGGCCGTGCGGCGCATCGTCGAAGCCGAACACGGGCAGCATCTTCTCGACCTTGATGCCTAATGTGTCGAGCGGAACCAGGATCTGCGACTGCTGCTGATGCTTGGCCGCCTTGAAATCGGTCTTCCCCATCAGGATCGCGATCTTGCAGCGGGGATCGCCGACGCCGGACGACCACCATTTGCGGCCGTTGATGACGTAATGGTCGCCGTCCTTCTCGATGCGCGTCTCGATGTTGGTGGCGTCGGAGGATGCGACCGCTGGTTCCGTCATCAGGAAGGCTGAGCGGATCTCGCCGTCCATCAGCGGACGCAGCCATTTGCGCTTCTGCTCCTTGGTACCGTAGCGGATGAACACTTCCATATTGCCGGTGTCGGGCGCCGAGCAGTTGAACACTTCCGAGGCCCAGGTGATGCGGCCCATCTCTTCCGACAGCAGCGCATATTCGAGATTGGTCAGTCCCGCGCCGCGGAATTCGTCGTCCTCGTGCTCGGACGGCGGCATGAACATGTTCCAGAGGCCCTCGGCCCTCGCCTTCTTCTTGAGGTCTTCCAGGATCGGGATGACCTTCCAGCGGTCGCCGCTCTTGTCCTGCTGATCGTAAATCGGAACCGCCGGGCGCACGTGCTTGACCATGAAGGACCGCACGCGGTCGAGCCATTCCTTCTGCTTGGGGGACATGTCGAAGTCCATGGGACGCTCCTCGCTTTTCTCTCGCTGGTACTTTTGCGCCGGACTGTCCTCCCGCCCTGCGCGGCCCGCAAGCGCGAATACACGAACTGCGGGGCGCACCGGAACCCATCGCAGTTGCGAATGAGTCCCGATTGCGGATTGACTTTCCCGGCCTTCAAACGATAGTTTCATACAACTGTTTGAATTGCAACTCCCCTCCCTGAGGGCCCCCATGGCCAGCGATCATACGAGGTCTGCCATTCTCGCCGCCGCCGAACGGCTCTATGCCGACCGCGGCTTCGGCGACGTGACGCTGCGCGACATCGTCGCGGAGGCCGGCGTCAACCTCGCAGCGGTGAACTACCATTTCGGCTCAAAGGACGAGCTGATCGCGGAATTATTCGTCACTCGTTCGGTTCAGACCAACCGCGAGCGCCTGCGCGAATTGAAGGCGGCGGAAGAGCAAGGCGGCGGCCGTGCGCCGATCGAAGTGATCTTGCGCGCGCTGGTGGGGCCGACCTTGCGCGGCTGCCTGGGACCGGAGAACCAGCGCTCGACCGCCGCGCGCTTCATGATCCGCGCCTCGATCGAATCCGTGCCACCCATCCGCCGCATCAAGAACCGCGAGATCGATCATTTGCGCAAATTCGCCGCCGCAATGCGCAGGTCCCTGCCCGACCGCAGCGACGTCGATATCTATTGGGGCCTCAACTTCGCGCTCGCCATGGCGCACCACACCATCCGCGAGAGCGAGCGGCTGACGAAGCTGTCGGAAGGCAAATGCGACCTCGACGACGTCGAGGACGTGGTCGCGCGCGTGGTCAGCGTCGCGACGATGGCGCTGACGGCAGGAAAGGCCGAGGCGAAGGCGCCGGCAAAGATGGCGGCGCGTTAGCACGAGACCGTCGAC
Organism: Bradyrhizobium sp. LMG 9283; assembly: GCF_045571415.1. Lineage (NCBI taxonomy): Bacteria > Pseudomonadati > Pseudomonadota > Alphaproteobacteria > Hyphomicrobiales > Nitrobacteraceae > Bradyrhizobium > Bradyrhizobium sp. LMG 9283. Next base: position 3,774,972 of record NZ_CP120691.1, on the reverse strand, counting down.
ACACTGACGCTGCGCTCCCGCGAGGTGAAGTGACCGCTGGCACCTCACATCATCGCGATGCAGTCGATCTCGACGTCGAAGGGGGCGAACCATTCCGGCGTGTAGACGAAGATCCGCGCCGGCGGGTCATGCGGGAAATAGCGTGCATAGACCACGTTGAAGACTGCGAAGTGCTTCGTCGAGGTGCAGTAAACGTTGCACTTCATGACGTTGTCGAGCGAGGCGCCCGCCGTCTCAAGGCACAGCTTCATCTGTTCCATGACGATCTCGCTCTGCCGCTCGATCGGGGCGGAGGCGATCTCGCCCGTCTCCGGGTCAAATGGCGGCAGGCCGGAGACGAAGATCATGTTGCCGGCGCGCGTCACCGGCGAGGTCGGCGCCTTCCAACGGTCGAGAAAGGACGAGATCGGTTCGACGCGGAGCGCTTCGCGTTTCATTGGCGGCCACCTTCGGTTCGAGCGAGATGACGCCTGACTACATCAGGCTGCAGTCAGGGCGGTTCGCTTCTGATCGAAGTGTAGTCGCAACGGCGGGCTACGCCCGCCGCGGCATCTCCTCGGCCTCTTCCTTGGCGAGCAGCAGCAGCATCTCGATGCCCATCTCGCCTTCCTGCGGTGAGCGGATGAACTTTATTTCGTCCGCGCTCTGCCGCAGTGCGGCAATGATGGCGACGGCCTGATTAGCGGTGGCCGCCTCGGTCGCCAGAATGGCCTTCTGGTCCTTGGCCTGGAACCCGATCGTGTAGGACATTGACTTCCCTCCCGCACTCAAGTGGAGAGATCGAAGCAGAGTCTCGCGCGGAACGGAAGCCTGTGCGACTACGGACCCGGGTTATCTGGGGATTGCGGACAAGCCTCAGGCAAGCTCCAGCATCGCGCGCGCGTCCTCGGGGTGCCGGGGCTGGGGAGCTTGGGTATCTTTTTTACCGAGGGCAAGAAACGGCCGCCGGAACCGCTCGTGAGATTGATCCGGCACAAATCTTCTCACCCTCCCCTGGAGGGCCCTCCAGGGGGAGGGTAATAGCGTCAGACAATCCCCTGCTGCTTGAGCTGCTCGATCTTGCCGGCATCATAGCCGAGCTTGGCACTGAGCACCTCCTGGGTGTGCTCCCCGAGTAGCGGCGGCGCGCGGTAGTCCTTGATCGGGGTCTCCGACAAAGTCAGCGCGTTGCGGACCAGCGAAAGATCGGGCTCGAAGCGGTGGTTGACCTTCACCCGCATGCCGCGCGACTGCACGTGCGGATCGGAAAACACCTGCTCGAAATTGTTGATCGGACCTGACGGCACGCCGGCCTCCTCCAGCTTGTCCAGCCAGTAGGCCACCGGCTGCTTCAGGAACAGGCCGGCGAAGATCGCCATGATCTCCTTGCCGTGCACGACGCGGTCGTTGTTCTTGACGAAGCGCGGATCGCTCGCGAGCTCGGGCTCGCCGAGCACGGCGCAGGTGCGCTGAAACTGGCCGTCATTGCCGACCACCAGCATCAACTCGCCGTCGGCGCAGCGGAACACGCCGGCCGGCATGCCGCCATTGCCCCAGGTGCCGCGGCGCGGCGGTGTCTTGCCGTTGACGAGATAGATCTGCAGCCAGTGCGACAAGGATGCGATGACGGTATCGAACAGGCAGACGTCGATGTGCTGTCCCTGCCCGCCATTGGCGTCGCGATAGTAGAGCGCCGAGAGAATTCCGATCGAGGCGTTCATGCCGGTCATGTAGTCGACGATCGACGGGCCGACCTTCATCGGGCCCTCGCCAGGCTCGCCGTCGATATGGCCGGTGACGCTCATCAAGCCGCCCATCGCCTGCAGGATGGCGTCATAGCCGGCACGCGGCGCATAGGGGCCGGTCTGGCCGAAGCCGGTCACCGAGCAATAGATGATGCGGGGATTGATCGCCTTGATGGTGTCGTAGTCGAGCCCGTAACGCTTGAGATCACCGACCTTGTAGTTCTCCATGAAGACGTCGGCGTCCTTGGCGAGCTCGCGGATGATCGCCTGCCCTTCCGGCTTGGCGATGTTGACCGTGACCGACTTCTTGTTGCGGTTGGCGCAAAGATAGAACGAATTGTTGTTGTTGGCCTTGCCCTCGGGGTCGGCCAGGTAAGGCGGGCCGAAGGCGCGCGCGTCGTCGCCGGTGCCCGGCCGCTCGATCTTGATCACCTCCGCGCCGAGATCCCCCAGCATCTGGGTCGACAGGGGCCCGGCGAGCACACGGGTGAGGTCAAGGATCTTGATGCCTGAGAGCGGCAAGGCCGACATGTCGATTTCCTCCGGGGAACTGATCTTGGCGCGGCGGCGAGATCGCAGGCCGCGCTCCCTGCGGATACACCATTTTCGTGCCCTGAGCACTGCACTGACGGCATACGGCCATCTCTTGCCGGGCAAACGGCGCCAATTCCTGCCCGCAACTTTCCGCGTCGCGAATATCGCCTCGACGGGCTCAGGTCACGCCGGCCGCAACCGCCCGTGGCCGTCGCCGGCCGAGCAGGATCAAGATCAATACCGTGGCGCAGGAGAATACGAAGGTGAGACCGAGCGCACCGCGGCTGCCGAACGCAGTGAGCAGGCCGACCAGGAGCGGCGGCGAGATGGCGGAGGCCAGATTGACCGGCAGCGCGATCATCGACATTGCCTTGGCGAACTCGGCTTGGTCATAGAATACGAGCGGGATGGTCGCCCGCGCCACCGCCATTGCGCCGCTGCCGGCGCCATAGAGCAGGATGAAGACCGCAACCGCCCAGGTGGCGCCCTCGCTCATCATCAACAGCAGCATGGCCAGCGGCAATGCAGTGCCCGCAACGAGCCCGGTGGTGATGCCGTCCCACCGCCCGCGGCCGAGGAAATCCAGCCCGCGGGCGCTGACCTGGATCACGCCCAGCATCGAGCCGAACGCCAGCGCCTGAGCCGGCGCCAGCCCCTCCGCCCGCAACAGCTCGATCAAGATGGCGCTGATGCCGAAATTGACGAAGGCGTTCAGCGTGATGGCCGCGACGACGAGGCCGAACGTGCTCCTTGGAATCGCAGGCGGCGACGACCGCTTGGCCGGTTCGGCGCCATCGTCCTGTGCGATCTTCCGGCGCGGTGCGCAAAACGCATAGAGCGGGAGGCTGACGACGAGCATCATCGCCGCGTAGACGAGGCACGTCCCGCGCCAGCCGAGATGACCGCTCAGGAACGAGGTCGTCGGCCAGAAGATGCTGCTGGACAGGCCCGTCACCAGCATGAGCGCGCCGATCGCATTCTTGGCCTGCCGCCCCGCGATCTCGTTCAGCATGATATAGGCGCCGGTCGACAGCGTGGCGCTGCCGGCGATGCCGAGGACGATCCACGCGGCGAAATACAGCATCGGCTCGCGCGCGAGAGCGAGCAGCACGAAACCCGGCGCAGTGACGATCGTGCCGACCATCATGACCGTCCGCGCGCCATGCCGCGCAAACGACTTGGCGAGCAGTGGGCCGCAAAGCCCCATCGAGACGTAGAGAACGGACGTGCCTGCGAACACCGCCGGAAGGCTCATGCCGAGATCGGCGGCGAGATCGCGCCCGACGATGGCGGGAAGGCCGATCGTGCCCCATCCGACCAGCTGCGTGATCGCAAGCACCAGCAGGACGCCGATCAGCCTGCCATCAGATTTCAAGAACTGCATTCCAAACGTCGCCTGCCCGCCAGGCGCAGATTGCGCCTGTGCACCTGTCTTATCTGCAGACTCGGCGCACGGGAACGCCGGCCGCCGAATGGCAGGAGGCAGCCGGAAGCATGTCGGGCGGTAGAAAGGCGTCCTACCCCGCGATCCCAAGCAAGGATCGCGCCTCGGCTGCGGTCGCAACGCGCCGGCCGTGGCGCGCGACCGCCTCGGCGGCGATGGCGACCAGCTCCGCGTTGCTGGCGGCGAGACGCGTCTTGTCGATCCGGATATTGTCCTCGAGCCCGGTGCGAACCGCGTCGGCGCCGCGCGCGAGCGCCCAGCCCATGACCTCGGCTTGATGGCGGCCAATTCCGGCTGCGGTCCAGGTCGCCTTCGGGATCAGCCGCCTGAGCTCTCCCAGCAGAATGTCGAGCACATGCTCGTCCGCCGGCATCGCATTCTTGACGCCCATGACGAACTGAACGTGCGGACGCGCGTCGATGAGGCCGGCCTCGATCAAGCGCCCGGCGCCATGCAGATGCGACAGGTCGAAGATCTCGATTTCCGGCCGGATGCCGTTCGCCTTCATGCCGGTGGCGAGCGTCTCGACCAGCGCGGCGCTGTTCTCGTAGACGATGGTCGGAAAGTTCACCGATCCCGTGGAGAGCGAGGCCATGTCGGGCTTGAGGTAGAGCGCCGATCCGCGCGCCGAGGGATCGCGGCCCCGCCCGCCGGTCGAGAACTGGACGATCATTCCCGGACAATGCGTCCTGATCCCCTCCTGCACCCTGGCAAAACGCTCGGGGTCGGAAGACGGCGTCTCGTCATCGTTGCGAACGTGGATATGTGCAAGCGTGGCCCCTGCCTCGAAGGCTTGGTGCGTCGATTCGATCTGCTCGGCCGGCAGGATCGGGACCGCCGGATTGTCCTTCTTGCGTGGAACGGAGCCGGTGATTGCGACGGCAATGACAGCGGGGTTCATCCTGCAACCTCATGATTTTTGCGCTCGTGCGCATAAGGCTCGACTGGCCAGTCTTGCTACGCGTGAAGCCCTGCCACTGCAACATTCGTCGATCGCAGCGGCAGGGCCTCGTTCCGTTCGGATCAGGTCGGAATTGCGGTGGCACCGCTCGCTGCTGCCGCACGCTGCCGCTCATAATCGGCCCGCGCCATCGGAACGGCCTCGGGATTGCCGAGATCGTCGATCTTGACCCGATAGGTTTCGCGGGCCGTTACCGCCGCGAGCGCCGCGATGACCGTGATGCCGAAGGCGATGGCGCCAACCGTCAAGGGAATGTTGGCCGAGCCGGGAGGCGCCACGGTGGCGAACAAGGCGGGCAGCAATGCGGTGATGGTGGTGCCGATGTTCTGCGAGATCGCCATCGCGGATACCCGGGTGCGGGTCGGAAACAGCTCCGGATAGAAGCTCGGGAAGATCGCGTTGTAGCCCTGATAGACGACGCCCCACATCAAGAGCGACAGCAGGATCGCCAGCGGCACATTCCGAATGCTGATGGCATAGAGATAGCCGAAGGCGAGCAGGCCCGAGAGCAGCGCGCCCACGATGATCGGAGGCTTGCGGCCGACCTTGTCGGAGAGATGGCCGACGAAAGGAATGATGAATACGGCCAGCATGTTGCCGAGCACCGGGATCCACAGATAGACGTCCTTGGCAAAGCCGATGCCATAGGCCGGCTGCACCGCGTAGGCCGCACCGAAAATGGTCGCGACCACAGGAATGACGTTCATCAGCGCCATGCAGATCACCCTCAGCATGTCGGGCCAGCTCAACCTGATGGCCTGGACGATCGGAGCGCGCGGCGTTTCTCCCCGTTTCTCCTCGCGGGCAAAGGCAGGCGTTTCGTCGACTTCGCGGCGAATGATATAGCCCGCGACGATAACGAAGAAGCTGAGCAGGAACGGAATCCGCCAGCCCCAGCTGTTGAAGGCCTCGGTCGGCATATAGGCCGCCAGCGGCAGGAAAACCGCGGCCGCGAGGATTTGTCCGGCCTGCACGCCCTGAAGCGCGAAGCTCGCATAGAAGCCGCGCCGGCCGAACGGCGCATGCTCCAGGATCATCGAGCTGGCGCCGGAGATTTCACCGGCCACGGCAAATCCCTGCACGAGGCGCAGCATGACGAGCAGGATCGGCGCCAGGATGCCGGCCTGCTGATAGGTCGGCAGCAAGCCGACGGCCATCGTCGAGATGCCCATCAGGAACATGCAGAGGATGAGGACGGTCTTGCGGCCATGCGTGTCGCCCCAATGTCCGAGCACGAAGGCACCTATCGGCCGCGCCACGTATCCGACGCCATATGTCGCAAGCGATGCAACGATCGCAACGGTGGGATTGTCCGACGGGAAGAAGATCTGCGGGAAGATCAGCGATGCCGCCGTGGCGTAGATGAAGAAGTCATAATATTCGAGAGCCGAGCCGATCCAGCCGCTTGCTGCAGCCTTCCTCGACTGACTCCTGTCATGGATCGCGCGCGTGGTAGCCATCAGAAAAATTCCTCCCGATCTGGCTTGTTCGTTGACGTCCCGTTGGCGGGCTTCGTCGGACATTTGGGCAGCAATCTCCGAACGCTCTGCGGAACTCCGCGAGCGCTTGGCACTTGCCGGTCGGTGTCTTGAGTGAGGATGACAATAGGCTTTCGCCGGGGTAACACAATTACCCAGTTATGCGATAAACCTAACATGATGTTATGGCGTTGGCGGCCGCGATGGAGGCCGGAAAACGGCGTCATCTTCAGCGACGGGCATCGAAGCCGACCGCCTCGAATTCAAACGCCGGTGCCGAGGTTGCGATCGGGATCGCCCGCCGGGCGCGGGCGGCTGATCGTCTGATCACGACAGCCGCCGAGCGGCGTCACGCGGTGTGGCCGGGATCAATATGCTTAGGGGTCTTCTTGTCGCGCTGGGGCGTCATCTTGGCCGGATCAGGCGCGTCCGGCACGCCGCGCGGTCCGAGCTGGTCGCGCTGGATGTCGTCCTCGGAGCGGGATGGCTCGACACCGTTGGGCTCACGGGGCTTGGTCATCGCGGCCTCCTTCTCTCGAACCCATGTCTGCGGCGGGCTCTAGACACCGAGCGCGTTGTCGCCGGCTTCGCGGCCGGGCACGCTGACATGGACTTCATGTCCCTCACGGAGGGCCAGGGATGCCGCGGCCACCGCCGACTCGAATGCGGCTTCTTTGGTGGCGTATCTGCTCTTGACGTCGCCGTCATGCAGCACGCCCCATTCGTCCTGCACCGGCACGATGGCGTATTGAGCGAGACCCATTGTCCTACTCCTGATTTGCCGTTCAAAAAATCACCTGAACTCTCAACGCGGTACCGGGCCTAACGTTGCGTCAGTTGCGGACGGGCGGCACTCACCCGCCAGACCGTGTTGCCGCTGTCGTCGGCGACCAGCAGCGCGCCGGTCTTGTCGATGGCGACTCCGACGGGGCGGCCGCGCGCCTGGTTCTTATCGTTGAGGAAGCCGGTGACGACGTCTTGCGCCGGGCCGCTCGGCTTGCCGTCCGTGAACGGTACGAACACGACCTTGTAGCCGTTGAGCACCTGCCTGTTCCAGCTGCCGTGCTCACCGACAAAGGCGCCGCCGCGATAATTGGCCGGCAGACTGGTGCCGGTGTTGAAGGCGAGCCCGAGCGGGGCGACATGCGAGCTCAGCGCGTAATCCGGCACGATCGCCTTGGCGACGAGATCAGGCCGCTCCGGCTTGACGCGGGGATCGACGTGCTGGCCGAAATAGCTGTAGGGCCAGCCATAGAAGCCGCCGTCCTTCACCGAGGTCAGGTAGTCAGGTACAAGATCGGGACCGAGCTCGTCGCGCTCGTTCACCACCGTCCACAGCGCACCGGTCTGCGGCTCGAAGCTGAGTCCGTTCGGATTGCGCAAACCGCTTGCGAACACGCGCCAGCGCCCGCTGGCACGATCGACCTCGAGGATCGCAGCGCGGTTGTGCTCGGCCTCCATGCCATTCTCGGTGATGTTGCTGTTGGAGCCGACACCGGCATAGAGCTTCGAGCCGTCGGGGCTGGCGACCAGGCTCTTGGTCCAGTGATGGTTGATCGGACCGCCCGGCAGCGGCGTCAGCACCGTGCCGGGCGCAGTGATCTTCGTATCCCCTTCCGTGTACGGATATCTGACGATGGCGTCTGTGTTGGCAACGTAGAGATCGTTGCCGACCAGCGCGACGCCGAACGGCGAGTTGAGGTGGTCGAGGAAGACGCTTTGCGTCTCCGGCACGCCGTCGCCATTGCTGTCGCGCAGCAGCGTGATGCGATCGCTCTCGCCGCTGTCGCCGCCGGAGGTCGCCCAGGACTCGACCAAGCCCATCACGATCTCCTTGGGCCGCTTGATCGGGGCGCCCTTCGGCGCCTTGGATTCCACCACCAGCACGTCGCCATTGGGAAGAACGTAAACCGAGCGCGGGTGCTGCAAGCCCGTGGCAAAGGCCTTGGCCTGCAAGCCTTGCGCAACCGTCGGCGTCTCGTCCTTCTTCCAGCCGACGATGCGCGCGATATGAACCGGCGGCAGCAGATATTGCTGGATGTCGGGCAGCACCGGATTGGCGCCGATTTGCGCCTTCGGATCACCGCTCCCGTCGTTGCAGCCGGCAAGACACAGCAAGGAGGAGCAGAGCAGCGCGCGCGCAATTGTGGTTCTCATCGCACAACTCCCACGCCGTGGCGGTACACCATGGCCCAGCCGAGCCAGCCCGTGACCGGCAGGATCAGGACGGTGAGGACCGAAAGAAGGAGCCCGACCGGCCAAACCGAGGTCCAGGCATCGCGGGTGTGGATCAGCACGTTGAAGATCGCCAGGATCAGCGCCCCGGCGTTGCCGATCAGATGCGGCCAGGCCGGCGTCTGCGCCCGCACCAGCCGGTTTCCGAGGAAGTCGGTCAGGCCGGCGATGGCCGCCAACACGCCGAAGATGACGCCGAAGAGCAGAAGCCAGGCCGAAAAATTCGCCCACATGATCTCGGCGCTGACGACATAAGCGATGTCGGTCAGCAGCGCCCCGATAAAACACACGATCGGGATCGGCACCAGCATCGGATGGATCGGATGACCCGCGATCTGCGCGGTGGAGCGCACGCGCACGTCGTCTTGCACGGTTGGCCTCGCGTGACTTTCGCCCCGCCCGGCCGGCCAACTCGCGCTTGCGGTGATGGTTCCTCAGACCGCGGCTTTCCCCCGGGGCCGACGGCTCATCGGGTCACCGCTCGATCGTTCCGGTTCGCCGAATCTTCTTCTGCAGGAGAACGAGCCCGTAAAGCAGGGCTTCAGCCGTCGGAGGACAGCCGGGCACATAGATGTCGACGGGCACGATGCGATCACAACCGCGCACGACCGAGTACGAATAGTGATAGTAGCCGCCCCCGTTTGCGCACGATCCCATCGAGATGACGTAGCGCGGCTCCGGCATCTGGTCATAGACCTTGCGCAAGGCTGGCGCCATTTTGTTGCAGAGCGTACCCGAGACGATCATGACGTCGGACTGCCTTGGCGATGCGCGAGGTGCGGCGCCAAACCGCTCGATGTCGTATCGTGGCATTGACACCTGCATCTGCTCGATCGCACAGCACGCAAGGCCGAACGTCATCCACATCAGAGAACCCGATCGCGCCCATGTGATGAGGTCGTCGAGCGGGGCGACGAAGTAGCCACGGTCACCGAGATGGTCCTGGACATTGTCGAAGGCAGCGTTTTCGAGATGGTTCATGGCGATCGCCTGCAAGCCCTTCCTGATGCTGCAAGTACGGCTCCGTCTCGCTGTTCCTAATTTCTTCGCTGTTTCCTCGGCCCCGAGCTCATCAAATGTCGTTTGCACCCCGGAACAGTCTCGCGGATAGGCGGTTGACCGCCAAATCCGGAACCGGGTCATCCCAAACTCAAGCCATGGACGGACATCATGAAGATCGAAAACTTCAAAGACCTGTACGTCGCCGAGCTGCAGGAACTCGTCAGCATGGAGGATCAGCTGAGTGATGCACTCAAGCGAATGGCCGAGATGGCGGTGCATCCCTCCCTGAAACTTGCCCTGGCCGAGCATCAGCAAGAGACGGAGGAACAAGGTCAACGGCTTCAGAAAATCCTGCGGAGGCATGGCGCAGATGCGCGCGTGCACACCGACCAGGCCGTGGAATCGTTGATCGAAGAGACTGCGAAGATGATGACGATGGTGACGCAGGATGACTTGCGCGACGCCGCGATGATCGCCTCGGCCCAGAAGCTGGAACATTACGAGATTGCCGCCTATGGCAGCGCAGCCGCTCTTGCCGGACAGCTCGAGTTCAGGGAAGACCAGAACATCCTGCACGAGAGCCTGGAGGAGGAGAAGGCGGCCGACGCCATGCTGACGATGCTCGCAAAGGGCGAAGTCAATCTCGATGCTCTTGCAGCCTGACCGGAACGTCGCTGGTGAGTGCCGGGGCCGCCGGGTCGGGCCGTGAGCGCAATTCCGGTACCCGCAAGCACGCGTGAAACCAGCCGCTGCGCTTGGCCTTTTCGATGCGAAACTTTGGAGGAACTTTGGATGTATCAGTTCCAAAATCTGCCGAGGGTGCTTCCATGCGCAAATGGCAAATGCGCGCCCCTCTTCAAAACAAGAACCCCGCTGGTTACCGGGGTAACCTGGCGGGGCTTGTGAACAAATCTTTGATTTGGTTTATCCGCAGCTTTCGCTCTGGCCTCGCCATTTCATCGATCGTCCACTGAATTACCAACCGATGACCTCCATGGACGTTCCAGACGGCGGTCATTTTTAATGTTTCCGATTGTCCGTGCTGGCGCTGGAGCGCAAGGCGTTGAGCGGAGGAAGGCCGGATCTTCGAGAGGAATGGAACGGGAGCCCGCGCTTACCCTTCGGGCGGTACGTCCGATTGGAGCGGGTGAAGGGAATCGAACCCTCGTATTCAGCTTGGAAGGCTGCTGCTCTACCATTGAGCTACACCCGCGTTACGGGCTCCCTAACACGGCCGGACGGCGGTCTCAACTGCCGAGGAGGTCGCTTTCCGGCGTCTTCCACCCCTCGCGGACCGCCTCTGGTCCCTCCAGGATTCGCCGCCCCTTAACAGCGGCAGCAATGCTACCTATATTGAAGACTTCCGAAACCAACGAAAGGAGGTGATCCAGTGTCTTATCTCAAGCGCTGTCACCTCGCTGGGATCGCCCGCTGAGCTTTGGCTAAAGCTTGGCATCGGGGCGCTCTCGGCCCTGGACCAGCGAGCAAGAAATCGGGCGCGACGGGGCCTCCCCGCCGCGCCTTTTCTTTGCGATTTCCTTGAAGCCGGATCGCCGGGTCAGCCGGCGCGAAGCCGCTCGCGCAGTGCGACGGCGGCGATCAGCATGCCGACGCACCAGGCGACGACCGCGCGGTGCGGCTCGCCGCCGAGCAGCACCGTGAAGAGGCTCGCCAGAAGGCACGGCGCAATGGCCTTGCCGGTCCGGCTCATCAGCGCGACCAGGAACGGCATCGCCGCGATCGCTATTTGCAGGGCGTTCATTTTGAACGACCGCTCGTCGAAACGTGTCAGAAGCCGCAGATGTTGAACGCGCGCGGCCGTTTGCCGCGCCGGCTCTCCGCGATCCGCTCGCCGCCGTTCTCGGCCGAGCTGCCGTAATAGCGGTGATGGCCCGCCTCGTCGTGCAAATCGGCCGGCTGCGACTGTCCCGCCCGCCGCGCGTCGCAGATGATCTTGATGGTGTGACCCGACATTGCCGCCTCCAGCTAAAAGCTTTGTTGTTTGTGGTCCATCAGTCGCGACCACTTCCGGCGGCGTTCACATGGCAAAGCCGCAATCGGGTTTCAGAACGGTTTCGCCGCTTGCCGGCCACGCAATATTTTGCTTCGGGATTGTCGGCACGGGCTGCCGTGCCACGTCCTTGGAACTTGCGCAGAAAGAAACGAGGTGACGATGCTGTACGCCATCCTGGCCTATCACGTGGAAGACGAAGTCCTGTCCTGGACGCCGGAGCAGGACGCCGCGGTCGTGGCCAAAGTCATCGAGGTTCAAGCACCTCTTCGGGCAAGCGGACAGTTTGGACCGGCGGCCCGCCTGGATGAGACGCGAAAGGCCCGCACCCTGCGGGGCCCCGGCGCGGGCATGGTGCTGGACGGGCCGTTTGCCGAAACCAAGGAGCAGCTTCTGGGCTTCCACCTGATGCAATGCGCCACCGAGGATGAGGCGATCGCGGCGGCGCGGAAGCTGCGTGCGGTCAATCCGACGGCCGTCTACGAGATCCGCCCGGTCAAGCTTTACGTGCCGGCCGATGGGTTCGGCGCGACATCCGGTTGAGCCCTACGCGTCCGGCCCGGTCCGCCCCGCATAGAAGCGCTGGATCACGAGCCCACCGAACGCAATGAACCACACAAAGGGGGCGACCTGGGGCGCGAACGCCGCAGCGATGGTGCCCGGGATGAACACCAGGAGCGGAAACAGCGAGGCCATCATCTCGTGGCGCCAGCCGCCCAGGATCGTCCACCACAACCAGGCATTGAGGCCGGCAATCGCGGTCAAATGCAAGCCGTAGAGCACGGCGACGGCGTTGCTCATGCCGTAATTGGTGTAGAGGCCGTTGGTCACCGGCAGCAGCACGATCGAGAGCAGGAAAAACAGATTGAGGATCACCATCCCACGGCTGCCGACCGGCTGGCGCGCCAGCCGGCGGTGATGACTGATCCAGAACACGCCGGCGATGATGAAGCTGAGCGCGAAGCCGGCGAGCTTGCCGGAATAGACATGGGCAAGATCGCTCCAGCCAGGAGCGCTGGTGAACACCGCGGCCTTGGGCAGATCGTAGGCGAGCAGCGTCATGGCGACACCAAAGATGGTGTTGCTGAGCGATTCCAGCCGCCGCATCTCGAACTGGTCGGGCTTGAGCTCGGTCATAGCGGACGCGTTTCCCGGGCTGGAACTTGGGGCCGCCTCCCCCCTAAATCCTAAAGCCGGTTTCGTCCAGCCGCATTGCGATTCGCGCTGGGATCGCCGACTCTCATCCTTTCACCGGGGCGATTCGTGGCGACATATCTGGACACGCTCAATGCGGAGCAGCGCCGCGCCGTCGAGCATGGCGTGGCTGAAGGCGCGACCATGGGCGCCCCCCTGCTCGTCATTGCCGGCGCGGGCTCGGGCAAGACCAACACGCTGGCCCACCGCGTCGCGCATCTGATCGTCGCAGGCAGCGATCCCCGCCGCATCTTGCTGATGACGTTCTCCCGCCGCGCGGCGGCGGAGATGGCCGGCCGCGTCGAGCGTATCGCCCGCAAGGTGCTGGGTGAGAACAACGCCGCAGTCATGCGCGACGCGCTCACCTGGGCCGGCACCTTCCACGGCATCGGCGCGCGGCTCCTGCGCGAATATGCCGAGCGGATCGGCGTCGATCCCGCCTTCACCATCCATGACCGCGAGGATTCTGCCGACCTGATGAACCTGGTGCGGCACGAGCGCGGGCTGTCGAAGACCGAGAGCCGCTTTCCCGCCAAGGGCACCTGCCTGTCGATCTATTCCCGCTGCGTCAATGCGGAGATGGAGATCGAGAAGGTGCTCGGCCAGCACTATCCCTGGTGCGCGGGCTGGGCCGCCGAGCTGAAGGGTCTGTTCGCCGCCTATGTCGAGGCCAAGCAGGCCCAGCATGTGCTCGATTACGACGACCTCCTGCTCTACTGGTCGCAAATGATGAGCGATGCGCTGATTGCGGAAGAGATCGGCGGCCGCTTCGATCACGTGCTGGTCGACGAATACCAGGACACCAACCGCCTGCAATCCTCGATCCTGCTGGCGCTCAAGCCCGACGGCCGCGGCCTCACCGTCGTCGGCGACGACGCGCAGTCGATCTATTCGTTCCGCGCCGCCACCGTGCGCAACATCCTGGAATTTCCGCAGAGCTTCTCGCCGCGCGCGGAAATGATCACGCTTGACCGCAATTACCGCTCGACGCAAGCGGTGCTCTCGGCGGCGAACGGCGTCATTGGCCTCGCCCGCGAGCGCTTCACAAAAAACCTCTGGACCGACCGCACCTCGGGGCAGAAGCCGCAACTCGTCACCGTGCACGACGAGGCCGACCAGGCGCGCTACATCGTCGAAGCGGTGCTGGCCAATCGCGAGCAAGGTGCGCTGCTCAAGCACCAGGCGGTGCTGTTCCGGACGTCCTCGCATTCGGGTCCGCTCGAGATCGAGCTGACCCGCCGCAACATCCCCTTCGTCAAGTTCGGCGGGCTGAAATTCCTCGATGCCGCCCATGTCAAGGACGTGCTGGCGCTGCTGCGTTTCGCCGAAAATCCGCGCGACCGCGTCGCCGGCTTCCGCATCCTGCATCTCTTGCCGGGCATCGGCCCCGCGACCGCACAGCGCGTGCTCGACCAGATGGCGGAGAGCACCGACCCGCTTGCCGCGCTCGGCCGGCACCCGGTGCCAGCGCGCACCGGCGACGACTGGAGCGACTTCGTCCGCACCGTCGAAAACTTGCGCTATTCGGAATGGCCGGCCGACCTCGAACGCGTGCGGCTCTGGTACGAGCCGCATCTCGATCGCATCCATGAGGATTCCGAGACGCGCCGCGTCGATCTGATGCAGCTCGAGCAGATCGCGAGCGGCTATGCCTCGCGCGAGAAGTTTTTGACCGAGCTCACGCTCGATCCGCCCGATGCGACCAGCGACAAATCCGGACCACCCCTGCGCGACGAGGATTATCTGATCCTCTCCACCATCCATTCCGCCAAGGGCCAGGAGTGGAAATCGGTGTTCGTGCTCAATGTCGTCGACGGCTGCATGCCGTCGGATCTCGGCGCCGGCACCAGCGCCGAGCTCGAGGAGGAGCGCCGCCTGCTCTATGTCGCGATGACGCGCGCCAAGGACGATCTCCACCTCGTGGTGCCGCAGCGCTTCTTCGTCCACGGCCAGGCCGCCAAGGGCGATCGCCACGTCTACGCCTCGCGCACCCGCTTCATCCCGGAATCCCTGGTCTACCTGTTCGAGCGCGCCGCCTGGCCGAAAGCCGCGGCGGGCGCAGCGCGCACCGCGGCGCAGGGGCCGAAGATCGACATCGGGGCAAAGATGCGCGGGATGTGGCGGTAGTTACGCGTTCAGCCGGTCGAACTGGACCTTCCCCGCCTTCATCACCAGCGGGATGTGCTCGCCCTGACCGAGCAGGCAGGCAACATCGCGCAGCGGGTTGCCGTCGACCACCAGCAGGTCCGCGATAGCCTCCGGCACGATGCGGCCGAGCTTGCCCTCCGTGCCGAGCACCTCGGCGCCGATCACCGTCGCGCTGGCGATGACGGCGCGCGGGCCGAGGATTTCGGCGCGAATGCGGAACTCGTCGCTCTGCAGGCGCTGGGATGGGCCGAGCAAATCGCTGCCGAAGCCCATCTTCACGCCGGCGTCGCGATAAATCGCGAGCGAGCGCAGGCCGGCGTCACGGACATCGGCGATCTTGGCCACGCTCTCCGGCGGCAGGCCATATTGGGCGCCCTCGTTGGCCAGCGCCTCGTAAGTGACGAGCGTCGGCACCACATAGGCGCCCTTCTCGGCCATCAGCCGCGCGGTCGGCGCATCGACCAAATTGCCGTGCTCGATGGTGCGCACGCCGCAGCGCACCGCGCGCTCTATCGCGGCAGCGGTATAGGCGTGGGCGAGCACATAGGTCTGGCGCCCGCGTGCCTCCTCGACGATGGCGCGGATCTCGTCCTCGGAGTAACCAAAGGCGCCGACCGGATCGGTCGGCGAGGCGACACCGCCCGAGGCCATGATCTTGATCTGGTCGGCGCCCATCTGGAGCTCCTCGCGCGCCGCCTTGCGCACGCCGTCAACGCCGTCAGCAACGCGCGCCAGCGCGCCGACACGTACGCAGCAGGGACACGGCGCGTCGCTGGCGAGGTAATCGGAACGTGCCCGCATGTCGCCGTGGCCGCCGGTCTGGCTGAGCGCGCGGCCGGAGACGAACAGCCGCGGTCCATCGGTCAGGCCGGTCTCGATCGCCTGCTTCAGCGCGTGGCCGGCGCCGCCGGCGTCGCGAACCGTGGTGAAGCCACGCCGCAGCATGCCGCGCAAGAGCAGCGTCGAGCGCAGCGTCACCAGCACGTTCGGCATGTGCACCTGCTGCGCCAGATTGAGCTCGACCGCGATCGCGTGAACATGCAGATCGATCAGTCCGGGCATCAGCGTCTTGCCGTTCAAATCGATGGTGCGATCGGCGGTGGCCTGGATCGGCCGGTCGGATATCTCCTTGATCAGATTGTCCTCGACCAGCACATGATGCCCCTCCAGCAAATCTGGCTGCAGCGGGTCGAGCAGAGCGACGTTCTGGAAGAGAATGCTGGGCATCGCGACGGTCCTGTCAGAGTTCGGCCGGCGCGAGCAGCGCCGGCAAGGTAAGCTGGGCAAAGGGAAGGCACGCAGCGACATCATCTTCGCCGTACCAGCCCGCCTCGTGAAGCAGATTAAGCGAACCAAGCGTGCGCCCGCGCCAGCGCACGGGCATGTTGAGCACGCTCTCGCAGCCGAGCGAGGCGATCAGCTCATGATCGGAGAACACGGTGCGCAGATCGTCATGGGTACGGCCAATATAGGCTTCGCCGCGATCGAGCACGGCCTCGGTCCAAGGTCCAGGCGTGAGGCGCTTGCGTCCGCCGGTCGGGTATGGTCCGGGGAGATTGGAATAGACCCGGGCCGCCTCACCGCTGTTGCCGTCATAGGTGAGGATCGTGAACAGCTTGTGCCCGATCGCCGACTTCACGGCTTGGTCCAGCGCTACGTACAGCGCATCCGGCTGATCCACCCTGCCCTGCGCCGCCGCGACGGCACAGAGCCAGGGATCGGCCTTTGGTTTCGTCCGCGTCATGCCACCTCACCCGCGGCGATCTCCTCCAGCGAACGCCCGCGGGTCGGCACGCCCATCAGCACGACGGTGACAGCGCCGAGCAGCAGCACGGTGGTGGTGACGCCGAACACGCCGGCAAAGCCGAAGTTCGGATAGAGATAGCCAACCAGGATCGGCGAGACGATCGCGCCGATGCGGCCGATCGCCGACGCAAGGCCGGCGCCCGTGGTCCTCACCGGCGTCGGGAACACCTCGGCGGTGTATGCATAGACGCCCGCGTAGGTGCCGTTCATGAACAGCGACAGGAAGATCCCCGCCGCCATGATCTGCTGGTCACTCTGCGCGAAGGCGAGCCCGAGTGCGCTGACGCCGCCGAGCACCATGTAGGAGGCAATGGTCGCCTGCCGGCCGATGCGCTCGTTGAACCAGGCCGCACTGAAATAGCCGGGAATCTGCGCGCAATAGATCGCGATCGAATAGGCGAAGCTCTTGGTGATGCTCATGCCGTTCTGGACCAGGAGGCCGGGGATCCAGACGAAGAAGGAATAGTAGCTGAAGGTGATCGCCAGCCACATGGTCCAGGTCATGATGGTGATGCGCGCCTGCCGGCCCGCCAGAAGCGCGGCGAAATTGGCAAACAGTGTCCCGCCTGTCCCCGCCGGCGCCGCGGCTTCGAGGACCGGCTGCGGCAGGACATGGCCCTCGCGCGCAAAGCCCGCCTCGATCCTGTCCAGCAGGGCCTCGGCTTCCTTGCCCCTGCCCCGGCTTTCGAGCCAGCGCGGCGATTCTGGCAGCGACTTGCGCCACCACAACAGCATGACGACCGGCACCGCGGTGATCACCAATACGATACGCCAGCCGTTGTCGGAGGTGGGAACGATGAAGTAGCCGAGCAAGGCGGCGGCGACGAAGCCGAAGGAGAAGAAGCCGGCCAGCGCGCCGGTGAAGCTGCCGCGATAACGGCGCGCAACGAACTCCGCGAGATAAGGTGCGATGATCGCGCTCTCCGCGCCGGTGCCCATGCCGGCCACGACACGCGCGGCGAAAAAGGACGGCCATGTGTCAACCACTGCGCTCACGATCGATGCCGCGCAATACAGCGCCAGCGCCGACATCATCACCGCGCGGCGGCCGATCAGGTCGCCCAGCGTGCCGGCCAGCAACGCCCCGAACAGGAAGCCGATATAGGTGCTGCTGCCGAGCACGCCGATCTGCACGCTCGACAGATTCCACGCCGTGCGCAGCACCGGCAGGATGAAGGCCAGCACCGCCGCGTCCATCGCGTCGAACATGTAGCCGAGCCCGCCCATCAGCAGCAGATGCGTGTGGAAGCGTGCGAACGGAAGGCGCTCGATGCGCGCCGATATCATCGACATGAAAGTCCCCCTCGATTGTCACGGGCCCGGCGCGCCGCTCGGGAGGGAACCATAGACAAAGTGACATTATCGTCATAATTTATAATCATGATCTGATATATCACTATGGTGAATGTTCGTGTCGTTCCGCGCGCTCGACCTCAACCTCCTGAAAGTTTTCGAGGCGCTGATGACCGAGGGCAGCGTCACGCGCGCCGCGAATGCGTTGCGGATGACCCAGCCTGCGGTCAGCAACGCGCTCGCGCGGCTGCGCGACGCGCTCGGCGATCCCCTGTTCGTGCGAGCCGGCACCGGCATCCGTCCGACCCAGCGCGCCGTAGTGCTGTGGGAGCCGATCGGCGAGGCACTGGAAAGCGTCCGTGGCGCGCTCGACGAGCAGGAATTCGATGCCGCCCGTGCACAGACCGAATTCAGCCTGTCGATGTCGGACTACGTCTCCTCGCTGGTGATGCCGAACCTGCTCGACCATCTCGGCAAGGTTTCGCCAAAGTCGCGCGTCCACACCGTGCCCAATACCGTCGTAGAGATCGCCGACCAGCTCGAGGACAACAGAGTCGATTGCGTGCTCAGCGTCTATGTCAACGAGGCGCAGCAGCCGGCTGCCATTCGTTCGCGCTCGCTGTGGACGGTCGAGTATGCCTGCTTCATGCGGCGGGGCCATCCGCTTGCTGCCCAGAAACGGCTGAGCACGCGAACCTTCCTGAACGCGGGTCATGTCGACGTGAGCCTCGCGGGCAAGACCATGCCGTCCTATGACCTCTTCCTTGCCTCGCGCGGGCTGTCGCGCAACCTGGTCGCCACCGTCAATCACTACAGTGCGGCCTACGAGGTCGTGCGCCAGTCCGACCTGATCGCCGTGCTGCCGAGCGATCTGCGCTCGCAATCAAGGCATGCGCCGTTCCTGCATGCGATGCCGCTGCCTCTCAAAGCGCCGCCGCGCATCGTCAGCCTGTTCTGGCACCAGCGCAACGACACCGTGCCGGCGCAGCGCTGGCTGCGCGAGACCCTGGTCGAGATGTTCGCCAGATCCGATTGAGCCCGCCGGTTCGATGAAGAACCGGAAACTATGGCTTTCCTGGAGCAGCATTGTCGAAGCGGCCTTCGCCCCCTAGCTCACGGCAAGCATTTCCTCCCACATGACGGCGCCTTGTCGCGCCCCACAGAGACCTCATCGATGACCGCACCGCTCGAATTCGGACTAGATACCTTTGGCGATGTCACAAGAGATGCATCCGGCGGCATGATCACGCATGCGCAAGTGATCCGCAACGTCGTCGACGAAGCGGTGCTGGCCGACGAGCTCGGCCTCGACTTCATCGGACTTGGCGAACATCACCGCGCCGACTTCGCGATCTCCTCCCCTGAGACGGTGCTCGCGTCCATCGCATCGCGCACCAGGCGCATCCATCTCGGCTCTGCCGTGACGGTGCTGAGCTCGGACGATCCCATTCGCGTCTTCCAGCGCTTTGCAACACTGGACGCGCTCTCGAACGGGCGCGCCGAGGTGATCCTCGGCCGCGGCTCCTTCACCGAGTCTTTTCCGCTGTTCGGCTTCGACCTGCGCAAATATGAAGAACTGTTCGAGGAGAAGCTCGATTTGTTCGCCGCGCTGTTGTCGCAGAAGCCGGTCACCTGGGACGGCAAGCTGCGCCCGCCGCTGCGGGAGCAGCTGGTCTATCCGCCGGTCGAGAACGGCACGCTCAAAACGTGGATTGGCGTCGGCGGCAGTCCGCAATCGGTGGTGCGCGCCGCGCATTACGATCTGCCCCTGATGCTCGCGATCATCGGCGGCGATCCCGCGCGCTTTGCGCCCTATGTCGATCTCTATCACCGCGCCTTCAGGGAGTTCGGCCGCCCGGCCCGGCCGATCGGCGTGCATTCGCCGGGCTATGTGGCCGAGACAGATGCGCAGGCGCGCGAGGAGCTGTGGCCCGACTACAAGGCCATGCGCGACCGAATCGGCAAGGAGCGCGGCTGGCCGCCGATGGGGCGCGACGAGTTCGTCAGCGAGGCCGAACACGGCTCGCTCTATGTCGGCTCGCCGGAAACGGTGGCGCGCAAGATCGCGAAGACCGCAAAGGCGCTCGGGATTTCGCGGTTTCAGTTGAAGTACTCGGCGGGGCCGTTGCCGCACGAGAAGCTGATGCGGAGCATCGAGCTTTATGGGCGCAAGGTGGTACCGATGGTGCGGGAGATGATGGGGTGACGACGGCCTCTCGTCAGTCCGCCTTCGCCCTGCGGGCTACGGCGTGACAGCCTTCGCTCACTTCGCGCCACGAGCACTTATGCTGGCTTGCCTAGCCGTAGCTCGCGAAGCGAGCCAAGGCTGGTGGGGGAGGCAGGACTCGAACCTGCGAAGCCATGAGGCGGCTGATTTACAGTCAGCTCCCTTTGCCACTCGGGACACTCCCCCGCTCGACGGCAGCACAATCGGGCCGGACCTTGCCGGCGACCGAAGACGGCCATGGAACGTGAAGGCCGCGTCAGCCCGGATCGGGGCGCGACCGGGCGCGTTTATGGGCGAAGCGGTGGGGCAAAGTCAACCGAGGCAAGCAGCTAAAATCGCCCCCTCAGGCACTGAAATTGCCATATTCCGGAACCCGTGACAGAAGCGAGCCCATGAAGGATCGAAAATTCGGCCCCAAGGGGGCTCGCGGCGGCGCTAAGCCCTTCAGCCGGCCCGGAAAATCAGCCGGCCGGCCGGCTTGGCGCGAGCGTGATTCGCAAGCAGATGGCCCTGCCATTCTCTATGGCTGGCACACCGTCACCATGGCGCTGGCCAACCCTCGGCGCCGGATCCGCAAGCTGACGCTGACCGAGAACGCCGCAAGGCGCCTTGCGGAAGAGAACATCGAGACCCGCGTGGCGCCCGAGATCGTGCGGCCCCAGGAGATCGACCGGCTGCTGTCGCCCGACGCCGTACACCAGGGCCTGTTAGCCGAGGCCGATCCCCTGCCCTCGCCCGATATCGAGACCTTGAAGCAGGAAGGCATTGTGCTGGTGCTCGATCAGATCACCGATCCCCACAATGTCGGCGCCATCCTGCGCTCGGCCGCGGCGTTCGCGGTGAAGGCGATCGTCACCACCGCGCGGCACAGCCCGGAAGCGACCGGCGTGCTGGCCAAGGCCGCCTCCGGCGCGCTCGAGCTGGTGCCGATGGTCACGGTGCAAAACCTCGCCCGCGCGCTGACGGCGCTGAACGAGCGCGGCTTCCAGACCGTCGGCCTCGACAGCGGAGGCAGCGAGGATCTCAGCGACGTCGCGCTGCGCGAGCCGCTTGCACTCGTGTTGGGAGCCGAAGGCAAGGGCCTCAGGCAATTGACCCGCGAGACCTGCAGCGTCGTCGCACGGCTCGACATGCCCGGCGAGATCAAAAGTCTCAACGTCTCGAACGCCGCCGTGCTCGCGCTCTATGTCGGCGCCAGCCGGCTCGGGCTGATGAAGCGGTAGGCTGCGGGCCACGGACGGAATTGCGCTCCCTCGCCCCGCTTGCGGGGAGAGGTGAAGAAACAAAACGCCCGTCCACATTGCGCGGACGGGCGTCTCGTTGGCTCTAACCGATCAGAGATCAGTAATAACGGCGCAGCACGCGGTGACCGCCATAATAGTACGGCGCGTGGCGATGGGCGTAGCCGTAGCGCGGAGCATGGCCATAGTGCACGCGCGGCAGATAGCCGTAGCGCGGACCATAGCCGTAGCGATTTGGACGGAAGTACGGGCGGCGATAGGGATAGGCAGCCGGCGGCGCCACCGCAGCGGCACGATAACCATAGCCGTAGCCGTAATTGGCAGGCGCGACGACAGCGTCCTCACGGTAGGTCGGGTACGGCGCGAAGGCGCCGGGACCGGTATAGGTCGGACCCTGGTTCACGTAGTAATACTGCGTGGTCGGCTCGACGAGGCGCTCATAGCCGCCATAGCCGTAGCCATACCCATAGCCGGCGCAGCCGGTATTGCAGCCGGTATAGACCGGCGCAACCGGCGCGCACGTGGTGAAGCCGCAGGCCGCGGCGGGCGCGGTGGCGGCGAACATCACGGCAGCTACCGCGACCAGTCCCGAAATCATCTGACGCATTACTATCTCCTGTTGATTTCCGTTTTTTGGATTTTCACGTTGCTCAACCCGGCGGCCTGCCGGGTATCTCTGTGTGCGGCCGCGGCCGAGGGGGCCGAGGACGGTCGTTGATCTCGGGCGCGTAGATGACCGGCGGCGGATCGACGGGCACGTCCATCTGCGGCGGCAACGGCGCGGACGACGCGCCCCAGCTCTGGTGGTAGCTCTCGGCGGGCTTCGGCAATTTGCGGTTGGCGGGCGGCTCGACCTCGAGCCGGCCGTAGCCCGGTCGCAGGCCCAGCGTCGGATAATAATGGCCGACGTCGTCGGGCTGCCGCTCGGCGATGTAGCGTCCACCATAGATTGTGGGCTGTATCTGCTGGTTCTTGCCGAGGCCCCAGACACCTTCGACCACGCTATAGGACGCGTCGATGTTATTGATGATGATCGGCACGCCGGGACGGCCCGGGACGACGATCTCGAAGCCGCCGGCCAACGCCGTCGCAGGCAGTCCGATCAGAAAGGAGGCGAGCGCCACAGCGCGCATGAGGAGACCCCGGTTATCCGGGTGCAACCTAACCGATCGCTGCGCAGAGAGGGTTAAGGCCTGCTCACCAAATTCCGGTAAGCCTAACGTGCAAGGATCGCGCGCCACTCAAATGCTGCACAGCGAACTAGCGAAGCGTTAACGGCGCGGGACTCCGCCGCCGGAACAGCACCGTATGCTCACATCCGTTTGACTGTTCGCCTCCGAAAACCCCAGGGTTGCATCGGAACGTCCTGCGCCGTCAAGGTTTAGCTCCCGTCATCAAAATGGGAGCGAAGAACCATGAACATCAAGCTTCTCGGGGCCACGGCGATTGCAGCGACCATGCTTGCAGGCTCTGCCATGGCGCAGACGGTCGTCACCAATCCAGGCCGCTGCTCGGCGCAATTCCCCAACGCCAACTGCCAGAACCTCGGCCCCGGAAACCCGTACACCGATAGCGGATACCGCCATCGCCGCATGTCCTATCGTCAGACCCGTGCCGACTGGAATAACGATTGGAACAGGAGCCGCACCGGCTTCTGGCCGACCGACGTCGCGGCTGGCGTAGCCGGCGCCGCGATCGGCACCGCCGGCGCGATTGCCACCGCCCCGTTCCGCGCGTGGGACAATTCCTACGCCTATGACCGCGGTTGGGACAATCGCGGATGGGACACCCGCACCTACGCCCAGCGCAACGGCTTCGTCTGTACGCCCGGCACCTGGTTCAAGGGCGAAGACGGCCGCCGGCACATCTGCCAGTAAGGCGGTTTGAGCCGAACGCCACACATCAGGCGCCGGCACAAATCAGGCGGCTCCTCGGGCCGCCTGATTTCATGCCTGCGACCACGATCGCGGGTTCTGGCACTTTCCAATCAAGTCTGGTATTGCGGCGCGCACGGGCAGACAGTTCCGGCGCAATCCGAGCCCTGCCCCGCATCTTGGGCGTCGCCGGCTTAGCTCAGCGGTAGAGCAGCGGTTTTGTAAACCGAAGGTCGGGGGTTCAATCCCCTCAGCCGGCACCATTGGTCTAGCTCCGCGACCGCAGATCGAAGCCTGTCAATTGCCACGGCTCCTTATCCATCGGCGACCACCGCAAGAACAAAATCATCGGTTTGGCGTTATCCTCGTGCT
The DNA here is from genome assembly GCF_045571415.1 of Bradyrhizobium sp. LMG 9283. NCBI lineage: Bacteria > Pseudomonadati > Pseudomonadota > Alphaproteobacteria > Hyphomicrobiales > Nitrobacteraceae > Bradyrhizobium > Bradyrhizobium sp. LMG 9283. Next base: position 3,751,428 of record NZ_CP120691.1, on the reverse strand, counting down.
CGAGAGCCCTCTCGCGGAGGTCTAGCGATGGAGCCGAATGATCGGGTAGCCTTAGCCCTATCCGCTGTCGCCTTGGCCATCGCCATTGTGGTTGCATCGACAGTCACGTTAGAGCGCGTCAATACCCGTACCGCCAGCAACGATGCACCTCCCGGAACGGTAGGACTCGCCAGGCCTCACCCGCCGCTGGACCGTGCTCCCGGTGAACCGATACAGCCGCAAGGAGCGCCGTCTAACGGAAGTCATCGGCAGCGTCCTTGACCGAACACCGGCCGCGACCAGCACCAGCACGCGATGCCTGTGCCTCAGCTTGAACTCTTCGCGCTGCCCTGTTCGAAGTGCGCGACGCCGGCGCCACCGATCTCGATCCAGGCATGTTTCGATTGCTCGAACACCGATCTGACGGGTGCGGGAAAATCCGGATCCGCGATGGCGCCGACAGCAACGCCGATCATGTCAGGCAGATTGTCGGCCTTCCAGCAGACCGTCGAGCCGCAGTCGGCGCAGAAATAGAAGCGGACCTCGCCGCCGCTTGCGGCGGCGCGAGCGTACTGCTTCGGCGCGCCGGAGATCGTGACGGCTTCGACAGGGTAGAACGCACCGACACCGAACGGCGCTCCGGTTCGCCGCTGGCAGTCGATGCAATGACAGGCCGCAACCAGCCTGGTCGGTCCCGGAAGCGAAAGTGAAACAGCACCGCAACTGCATCTCGCATCGATCATCGGACATCCTCCAGCCACCAGAGCGCGAGGCTCTTGTCACGCCAGCCGCCGCCACCCTCCTCGCAACGCTCGTTGATCAGCGCCTGCGGCGCCGGCCAGTCGAACGGCGCCTTCTGCATGTTCAGGGCCCGCCAGTCGCCGTCCTCGCAATCGCGATTGCCCTCCCATTCGGGAAAGGTGGTGACCAGCAGGAAGCGCGCGCCGCTCATCCGAAATTGCGCGAGGGCGCGATCGATGTTGGCAGAGCTCAGATGCACCAGACAGTCCCGGCACAGAATGATGTCTGCGCGCGGCAGCGCATCGCGCGTGATATCGGCGACCAGAAAGCGGCCTGGCGAACCGCCGCCCGCGACACGCCGGCGGTTGGCTTCGATCAGCGACGGCACGATGTCGATGCCAGTGTAGTCGATATCGAGCTCGAGCCGGCCGATCCATCCGGCATCACCGCAGGGCGCATCCAGCAGCGAGCGCACGCAGAGCCGTTGCAGCAGCGCAGGAAGTGCCTCCCGGATCGCGGCGGTCGCGGGGTCCTCCGAGCCGAGGCCGGACACCGAAGTGGCCGCGCCCCAAAGGTTGGTCCGCTCGATCCGCTCGAACCGTGCGGCGAGATCGAGGCCCGCAAAATTCTCGCGGTCGGCAAGGAAACGTTCGTGGGCGAGCACGAGAGGACGGCGGGAGATCATCGGACGAGCCTCGAGCCAAGTCGCGAGCCAGTGTAAAGGCAATGCGTTGCATCCGGAATCGCCTGCCTTTCAATCCGGCTTCCGCCACTCCATCATGTGAAAGTAGGGCACGCGGCGATGACGGGCGACCTGCTCGGGACTGCCGCCTGTCGGCTGCGGCTCGATGAACAGGCGCAACTGAAGCCCGTGATCGAGCAGCAGCGTCATATAGGTGCTGAGCGGACGATGCCAGTTTTGGATCCGGATGCCGCGCCAGCTCAGCCAGATCGGGCGCTCATCCATGTAGTGATCGATCGCGAAGCGCAGCTCGCCCTCACCGTCACGTGTCCAGCCGTCCGGCTGACCGGCGGTGTTGAAGCTCGTGAGGTTGGCGATCAGCAACGTACCGCCCGGGCGCAGCGCCGCCACCATGCTGGTGATCGCCGCATCGAGATCGGGCATGTCGATCAGGCTGAGATAGCTGACGACCAGATCGAAGCTGGCATCAACCTCCATCGTTTCGGCGCGGCCGAGCCGGTAGTCGCCATCGGGGTCCAGCTCACGGGCGCACGCGAGCAACGCCTCAGTCGGATCGATGCCGGTGGTGCGGATGCCGGCGCGCTGCATGATGCGGCAGAAGCGCCCTTCCCCACAGCCGACATCGAGCGCATTGCGAAAGCCGCGCCCTTGGATGCGCTTTCTCATCGGCGCGTCCAGCACGAAGCGGCGACCATAGTCGCCATCTTGCCCCTGCTCGACCATCCAGGCAGCCGCGGACGCGGCCCAGCCGCCCGCTGATGTCCTCGTTCATAGGTAGACCTTCGGGAATGGATATTGGCCGCACCCATCGCGGGCGCGGCCTACTGACCACAGATTGGATCAGAGTTCAACATGAGGTAGTATGCGCACACGATGCGCTCCACCACGGTCAAAGAAAGCCAGGATCGCCGCCGGTGCGGTTACGGCCATCGTGATGACGGCCGTACTGTTCGCAATCGCAATGGGATTTCTGCTGGCACTGTAGACGGCATCGGCACCCCGAACATACACCGCGCAAACGCACCCGGCGCACACGGTCCGCGGGAGTTTTCGGATGTGATCGTTCAGCCAGTCGCGGTCGATCCGTCCGCTTCAGGCGGGTCTCGGAGGCGCCTGATCCGATAAGGTTCGGATCGGAACAAGGACGGGCGTCACTCGTTCTCGACCCATGCGGATCAGAGAAGAGAACCGGAATATGATTCTGCTGGCGACGGTGACGCTGTGCTGTGGCGCCGTGGCCGGCACATTGACGCTGTTAGAACCTGTGCTCGGGCCAGCGCCGGAGAAGCCGGCCGCCAAGCGGGTGGCAATCGACGTCACCGCTCAGACGGTTCGGGTGGTCGGCGCGCCGTTCGAGCCCAACGTCAATCCGCGTGAGCGGTAGCGCTCACCGCGGCGAGGCCTCCTTGCCCTCCTCGGGCCGGGCGTGGGCACGCGCCAATTCTTCCACAAACGCGATTACCTCTGCCCGCTTGTGAGGCGGCAGCGACAGGAACGCACGGATGAGCCTCAGCCCCTCCACCTCGTCCGGGCGTTCTTTTGTTGTATCCATTCTTCTAGTTTCAGGCGACCGGGAAAAATATGCAATCCAAATATGCAATTCCTTGCAAGACCTGCTTGATTCGACGCCGCCGCTTTGCTGGAATAAGCGCGGCTGAGGTGGATCATGAAATGGATCAGGGAGCGCGACGCACTGATCGCGCAGACACTGGCCTTCGTCCAATCGGTGACCGGTAGGAAGGATGACGCCCTTCAGCCGGATGCGCCTGCGGTTGGCTCGACCGCCGCAGTGGAGATCGTCGCGGTGGAGGCGGTCACCGTCGAGGTCGAACCGCCGCAAGCCCCCCTTCCGCCCCGGCCCGCACCTCTCCCGCCGCCGCGGGCAAGCGGCGATTTCCGCACCGAGATGCAGGCCCGCATCGCCAATTTCCGCAAGCATCAGGAGCGCTTCGAGCGCGAGCGTGAGGAATATTATGCGGCGACCCTGACCAAATTGCGTACCGCCATCCGCGACGCCGCCGGCCCACCGGCCAAGAAATAAGGCCGCCGGTCAGGGACCTACAGCCAGGACCAGACCAGCCAGAGATTGGTCGCGCAGGCGCCGAACAGCGCCAGCGTGAGCGGCAGGAGCATGTGCCCGCAGGATGTCTTCAGGTCGCTCGTCATGGCGGAAAACATCTGCTGATTCCGGCCAACGAGTCCCAGGGATTCTTTTTTCCGGGATTCAGGACTCGTTAAGGACTCAGGTCCGGCGGCAGCCGATCACGGAGCCGTGATCTAACCGCAGGGCGGAACCCCTTACCGGGCGAGCTCGTTGATTGGGTTTCTGGAGCGGGAAGAATGCCCTACGCCCTGTTCTGCAACGACGCCCAGATCAGCAAGGCCTATCCAAGCGAGTCCGACGTCTGGAAGCTCGCGCAACGGAGCGGCCTCGTCGTGGACGTGATGGCGGACGACGAGCGGCCGGGACCGCGCCGGGTGCTCGACAACGACTACGAGATCGCGCCTTGCCAGGCAGCTCAGGGCGAGGACCCCGCCAAGAACAAGGCTGAGGCCGACCAGGATTCAAGATTGGAGCTTGAGCTGAATTCCTGAGCTCCGGCACAAAACCGGGGCGGAGCTCAGGGCGTGGCGGCCGCAAGCGAGGCCTGCTCGCCCGGCATGACGACGCAGGCCTTGCGGCGATGCAGCCCGCGGATGGCGCCGGTAACCTTCAACACCTTGCCTGACGGACAGGAAGCGTCCTTGACGAAGGCGACCTCATAGGGTGCCAGCATCAGAGGCTCGGATTTGAGGATTGTCTGTGCAGAGCACGGTAGGCAGAAAAAGCACGAGAGCACCACTGCCGACACCAAAATACGCATGTCCGTCGTCCCACCTGCCCGGTAAATCTCATATAACGCGTTCCGGAGCGCGAGTTCCGTAAATCGCAAAAATTATTTTTGCGATACGTCAGCTCCATGACGCGCGTGAGAAGGCGCGCCAGCATCGTTTGCAAGCAAATGACGCGCCAGATGGTTTACACAAAGCAAACGAGGCGCCGGCCAACGGAATCGGCAAACGAAAGGCCGGCGCAGCCGGCCTTTGTCGGGTCTTTGATCGTCGCTGGCCGTCAGTAGCGGGAGGCCGCCGGGCCGCCCCAGCCGAAGCGGTAGTTCACACCGACCTTGACGGTATGGTCGTCCTCCCGGCCCCGAACGCCGACGATGTCGGCCGGGCCGGAGGTGAAGGTGGTGCTGCCGAAATTGTAGTACTGGTACTCGGCCTTGGCCGACCAGTTCGGCGCAAACATGTATTCGAGGCCGGCGCCGACGGTATAGCCGTCCTTGCTGTTGCCGGTGGTGGTGAAGGCCTGCGGCACCCCAGCGATGTTCACCCCAAGGCCGTTATTGCGCCAGGCATAACCGCCCTTGGCGTAAAGCAGCGTCGGTCCCCAGGTGTAGCCGATGCGACCGGTCACCGACCCGATCTGGTCGGTGTTGGAGGTGACCTGCGTGCCCTGCGGGAAGGTGACACCGTTGTTGTTGGTCGGCAGCCAGGAATACTGAGCCTCGACACCCACCACCCAGTTGGGCGCGAACTGGTAGTCGAAGCCGCCCTGCACGCCGCCCATGAAGCGGGCGTCGCTGGACTGGAAGCTGCTGTCGCCGGCAAACGCGCCGCCGACATGGCCGCCGATGTAGAAACCGGTCCAGTTATAGATGACCTGCGGCGGCGTATAGGCCGGAGCCTTGGTATAGGTGCGCGGCTGCATGTCCGCGGCGGCCGCCGGTGCGGCCAGCGCCAGCAGAGCTGCTGCACCGAGCAAGATCGGCTTCATGATCATCCCCGTTCTTTCATTTACGACACTCGGGAAACAACGTGGCGTGAATTGGGTTGCTTCGCGGCGATGCCGGAACGTTGATCGTTCGTTACTGTGACGGCTTGGCAACAAGGCGATTTTGTTCCGTCACGGCGACTGCGCAAGGCCGCCGCAGCGATTTGTCGCAAGACAAAACCACCCCGTTCAAAGCTCGCCGAAACGTGATCCGGCGGCTCCGGCGCTTCTGTCTAACACCAGGCGATGAAGGCGGGCTTTGCGTTACCGCGTCATCTTTTCAAGTTCCGGAAAGGGAGCGTAAACCGCACCGGCGCAGACATCGCTGGTCCGGTCGACCACGCGATCCGCTCGGCCGTTGACGAAGATCACGGCACGCTCCCGCATGGCCTTGTAGCTGCCATCGCTCTCGCGCGGGGTGAAGTGCAGGCAGCTCACATAGAACTGCCGGCCGCCGACCTCGCGTTGCACCGGCTCGGCCATGCTGGCATCGCGCACGCCGACCGGATTGTTGAGATAGGCTTTCATCAAAGCCAGCGTGTCGCTCCGGAAATTGTCGGGAAACGGCTGCGGCCCACCGGCCTGTGTCCCACCCAGCAGGGTTGGACGGTCACCGTCGCTGCCGAAACATGCCGCAAGCGCCAGCGGCAACGCCAGGATCACCGCACATCTCGCCAATCGCCCCACAGGCCCCGCTCTCCGCTCGATCAGATTCGGAGACGTTCTAGCCCCAAGCCTGCGCGAAGGGAATTCGCTTGCAGCGGCGCAAACAGCGCACCGGCCCGCTGCCGGCACCTCGGGCTTTCGCGCAAGGTGTGGCGAACGGACCAGGCCTGACGTCCGCGCGCGGCGGCGGGGCAATGCCAGGGATGCCGCCGCGCGGGATCAGTCGTCAGTTGCGCTTGTCTGACGTCGCCGGCTTGGTCACGTCCGGCTGTGCCTTCTGCGACTGCTTGGCCGAGACCTGCTTGTGGTGATGGCGATGCTTGCGCACGGTCTTGTGCTCGTCGGTCGTGACCGCGGCGTTGGCGTTCATCGCCTTCGACTTGGTCTCCACCTTGGCATCCGCCTTGACATCGGGAGCCTTTACATCGGAAGCCTTGACGCCGGCGTCCGGTTTCGCGGCGGTGGTCGCCGCCTTGATCTGGCTCTGGTCCGCCTTGATCACCGGGGCTGTCGTGGTGGTCTTGCCGACTTCAGCGGCGAAGGCGGGAGCTGCGATCACGGAAGCTGCGAGCAAGGCTGCGGAAATCGTCTTCAACATGGTGGTCTCCTCTTGGAAGGATCTTGAGGCGGCGCCCTCTCGTCACCCCTTCGATCGTGGGTCGGAGCCTAGGCGGGGCGCACTGAACCCAGTCTGAAGCCCCTTGCAGGCTTCCGTTCATCTCGATGACAAGTTTGTCATCCGCGGCTGGGCGAAGAGCGCGACTTTGCGAATAGGGCTTGGCGAACAGGACTTGGCGAACAGGACTTGGCGAATAGATCGTGCGAAGCGGGAATGTTTCTGCCCGATGGGTGTTCCGGTCTTTGGGCAATCGTGTAGGATCGCCACGTTCCATACGGGAGACTTTAGATGCGCAAACTCTCAACGCTTGTTGTGCCGGGCCTCGTCGTCATGACGTTGGCGGCTGCGCCGGTGCTGTCCAGTGCCTACGCCGCTGGCAGCGACGAGCCGTCCTCGCCGCCGAAATCGGACTCCTCGTCCAAGAAGGGCAAGAAGAAGAGCTCTTCCGTCAGCGATCCCAAATTCCTCGCGGCTTATCGCACCGCCTACACCGCGATCTACGACAAGCACGATTACACCGGCGCGATCGACCAGCTGAAGTCGCTGGGGCGCGACGACGTCGCCGACGTCGCCAACCTGATCGGCTATTCCTATCGCAAGCTCGGCGACTACCAGTCGTCGAAGGTCTATTACGAGCTGGCGCTGAAGGACGATCCGAACCACGTCCGCACCTGGCAGTATTACGGCCTCTGGCAGCTCGAGCAGGGCAACCGCGAACAGGCGCAGTATCATCTGAACAAGATCGCATCGCTCGCCGGCACCGACAGCTCTGAATATCGCTCGCTTGCCGCAGCGCTCGACAAGCCGACCGGCGCGACGCTGGTCTACTGAGACAATCGCATCTCCTAACGAAGCGGACGGGCACAACCTCAGGGTTGTGCCCGTTCTGCATTTTCGGCTAGCCTCGCGCACCCAATTCTCCCTCGCAAATTGGTGCGCAATGGACACGTGGCTGCGATCCGCGATCGACTACATCGGCTCCTGGATCGAATTCCAACTGATGACTATCCAGCAGCCGGGCGTCATCGTGGCCTTCGCCCATCGCGGCGAGGTCGTCGCCGAGCATGCGTTCGGCCTCGCCAATCTCGACACCGGCGAGAAGCTCACCCCGCGCCACCGCTTCCGCATCGCTTCGCACTCCAAGAGCTTCACCTCGGCCGGCATCATGAAGCTGCGCGAGCAGCGCAAGCTCCGGCTCGACGACACGGTGGGCCAATATATCGGCGGCCTGCATCCGCACGTCGCCGAGACGACGATCGCGCAAGTGCTGTCGCACAGCGCGGGGCTGACGCGCGACGGCGCCGATTCCGGCCAATTCATCGACAGCCGCCCCTATCTCGACGCCAACGAGCTGCTCACAGAATTGAAACTGGCCACCGCAATCGAGCCCGGCACCCGCTTCAAGTATTCCAATCACGGCTTTGGGCTGATCGGTCTCGTGATCGAGGCCGTGACCAAGGAGCCCTACTCCGTCTGGATCAAACGCGAGATCATCGAACCCGCGGGCTTGCGTGAAACCGAGCCGAATGCGCCGCTTGCCAAGGGCACGCCGTTCGCGTGCGGTCATACGCGCAAAGTGCCGCTGGGCGAGCGCTACGTCATCCCCGGCGACAATCCCGCACATGCGATGGCCTCCGCCGCAGGCTTCGTCGCCACTGCCGCCGACACCGCCCGATTCTTCGCACAGCTGGCCGCCAATGCGAAGAAGAGCGTGCTGTCGGTCGCGAGCCGCCGCGAGATGACGCGAAATCATTGGCGCATCCCGCAGAGCTTCGAGGCCTACTATGGCTTGGGCGTCAATGCCGGCAAGACCGACGGCTGGGACTGGTTCGGTCATGGCGGCGGTTTCCAGGGCTACATCTCCCGGACCTGCGCCATTCCCGCTTGCGAGCTTTCGATCAGCATCCTCAGCAACTCCATCGACGGCGCGGCCCCGTTCTGGATGGATGGCGCGATGCAGATCCTGCGCGTCTTCCAGACCCGCGGCGCGCCTGACCGGCGCGTGCGCGACTGGACCGGCCGATGGTGGACGATCTGGGGCGCGACCGATCTCGTCCCCGCAGGCAACCGCGTGCTCGTCGCCAATCCGCAGTTCAACAATCCGTTCATGGATGCCGCCGAGATCGAAGTCATGGGCCGCGACACGGGCAAGCTCGCCTGGGCTGCCGGCTATTCCAGCCACGGCGAGCCGGTGCGCCGGGTTCGTGACAAGCGCGGCAAGATCAGCGACATCTGGATCGCCGGAGCGAACGTGAAACCGGCCAAAGTCGTCGCGCGCGAGATCGCGCGGAGGTATAAGCCGCGCAAGCGCCGGGCTACTCCCGAATGAGCGCCTCGACCTCGCTCCGGAATGCCTGCCGCGATCCGTCGCGCGAATAGAACATGTGGCCACCGGGATAAACGACGAACTTCACGCGCTGCGTCACGAAAGCCGGCAACTGGTCGAGCACCCGCTTGGTACCGAAATAGGGCGTGGCGAGGTCGAACAGGCCGTGCGCGACCAGCACGTTCAGCTTCGCATCGGTGGCGAGGATCTGGCGCAGCTCGGAAACGGATTGTGGCGGGTTGATGCCGCGACCAAAATCCCAGTGGCCTTCCACACTGCCGTTCAGGACCTCATAGGAGCCGTCGGGCCGCCAATTGAGCTTGCGCGTCAGGACGTCGACGGCCGCACTCGTCAGCGGCGCCTGGAGCGCGTCGCCCGAGGGATCGCCGAAGCGGGAGCTGCCGGAATCCGGATAGGGATCGAAGCCGCGGACCGAGCCGTCGTAGCGTCCCGTCACCTTGCCGTTCTTGCGGTCGAGCTCGCGGCGGAATTCACCGACGTCGAAGCGCCCGGCGAGCCTGCGGCTGACCGCCTGATCGATGCCGGTGAGCTCGGCGACCTTGTCGGCGAGACGATTGGTTGCCTCCTTGTCCGCCTCGCCCTTGACGAGATCGGTCAGGAATTCGCCGCGCGCGTAAGCCTCGACGTCGGCGAGGTCGGCGCGCTTCACCGGTCCCTTGGCTTCGCGTGCCACCGCGACATAGCTCGGCAACGTCGCGACGTATTGCAGGAGGCTCGTGCCGGTGAACTCGCGGAAATCCAGCAACGGCGACACCATGATCAGTCCCCTGACGCCGATACCGTGCTGAAGCTGCAGCTGGCGCACGACCTTCGGCCCGCGAATGCCGCCATAGCTCTCGCCCGCGACGTATTTCGGCGAGGTCAGCCGGTCGTGCTTTTCGAGCCAGCGCCGGATCACGAGCGCGATCGAATTGACGTCGCCGTCGACTGAGTAGAAGGACTTGCGCGCGTCCTCGCCGCTCGCGACGAAACGGCTGTAGCCGGTGCTGACGGGATCGATGAAGACGAGATCGGTGAAGTCGAGCCAGGTTTCCGCGTTCGGCCTCACCTCGGGCGAGGCCGAGGGCGACAGGGCCTCGCCATCGAGCGGCAGCCGCCACGGACCGGCCGCGCCGAACTGGAGCCATGCTGAGGACGCGCCGGGCCCGCCATTGAACAGGAACGTCACGGGGCGCGTCGCGCGGTCGGCACCGTCGAGCTCATAGGACGTGACGGCGATGTCGGCCAGCGGCTCGCCCTTGCCGTCGAAGACGCGGATCGAACCGGCGGTCGCGGCGAAGTTGAGGGTTCGGCCGGGCAGATCGAGCGTCTGCTTTGTGGTCGAATCCGGCGGCAGACGGTGTAGCTCGGCGATCGATGACGATGTTTGCGACGCGCTCTGCGCGCCACCGCGCCCGCCCTTCTGTCCGGCCGGCGATGCCGCCTCGGAGCGCGGCTGCGGCGGATCATCCGCGCGCGCAAGGCCCGCGAGAGCGAAAGCCGAGACCGCCAGCACCAGACTCGCGTGACGGAGCACCGGCAAATTCGTGACCATGATCGTTCTCCCTACCCGGCGGTGACAGCCGGTGAGAACAGAAAGGTTAGCGCGGAATTGCGACGGTTTGGGGGATCATTGGTCTGACAGGGCCTGAAGAAGCCGGCCAGGTTCAAATCCCCCGGTTCTGTGCTTAAATCCGGTTGCACAGCCCCCGTTAGCTTTGGCGGGCGGTCATCCTCGACAATGGATGCTTAGGTCGTATAGACGAGCCCGGCGGAACTTTTCTCCAGCAAGGCGGCCCTGCCGAGAAGCCATGACCAAGCCCTCGCGATACGACCGGATTGCCTTCGTCGCCAGCCCGAGCAATGAGGCGCAGGTCGCCTTCGGCCAGCTCACCAGGGACTATGGCAATTGCGACCCCAAGGAGGCCGACGTCGTCGTCGCACTCGGCGGCGATGGCTTGATGCTCCAGACGCTGCACCAGCACATGCACACGGGAAAGCCGATCTACGGCATGCATCGCGGCACCGTCGGGTTCCTGATGAACGAGTATTCAACGCACGATCTGCGCGCGCGGCTCGAGGCGGCCCACGAATCCGAGATCAATCCGCTCTTGATGCGCGCGACCGATATCAATGACCGCGTCCATCTGCACCACGCCATCAACGAGGTCGCCCTGTTCCGGCAGACCTACCAGGCGGCGCGGCTGCGTATCCTGATCGACGAGCGCGAGCGCATGTCCGAGCTGATTGCGGACGGCATCATGGTGGCGACGCCGGCCGGCTCGACTGCCTACAACCTCTCCGCCCAGGGGCCGATCCTGCCGATCAACGCCGCGTTGCTGGCGCTGACACCCATCAGCGCCTTCCGCCCGCGCCGCTGGCGCGGTGCGCTGCTGCCCAACACGGCCTATGTCGTGATGGAGGTGCTGGAGGGCGACAAGCGGCCGGTGGCAGCCGTCGCCGACCACGACGAGGTGCGCGACGTCCGCCGCGTCGAGGTGCTGTCCGACAAGACCATCGCGATGCGGATGCTGTTCGACCCCGGCCACAGCCTGGAAGAGCGCATCCTGCGCGAGCAGTTCGGCTATTGAACCGCCTGCCCCGCAACGCCTTCCGAGCCCCGATCGCAACCCTTCGTTAACCGCCGGCGCGATATGGTTAACGAAAGTTGACCGCTTTGGCCCGGGCGTCATGTTCCGCATCGATTTCAACAAGCTGCGCTTCCTCGTCTGCGACGACAATCCGCACATGCGCCGCATCCTGCGGACGCTGTTGCATTCCTTCGGCGCGCGCGAGGTCTATGAAGCCGAGGACGGCGCCACGGCGCTCGAAATGTACAGCCATTACGTGCCCGACATCGTCATCACCGACTGGGCCATGCCGATCTTCGACGGGCTCGAGCTCGCGCAGATGATCCGGCAGCCGGAATCCAAGGGCAATCCTTACGCGCCGATCATCATGCTGACGGGACATTCCGAGAAGCGCCGCGTCACGGTCGCACGCGATGCCGGCGTTACCGAATTCCTGGCCAAGCCGATCTCGGCCAAGGGACTCTATCAGCGCATCCTCAACGTGGTCGCCAATCCCCGCCCCTTCATCAAGACCAAGACCTATTTCGGCCCGGACCGGCGCCGCAACACCAACTCCGCCTATATGGGCCCCGAGCGCCGCGTCGGCGAAAAGCACGAGGTGCTGCAGCAGCCCTCGCTGCTCGACAAGGCCCGCTCCTCCCTATAGCGCAACGTCCTTCAGACGAGGCAGGCATCATGGCGAAGAACAGCGCAAAGGACATCGAGGTCAAGGCCTTCGCCACGCATCAAGTCATCACGCAGCCCAACCCGCTGCGCAAGGTCCTGCGCCGCGTCGAAGAAAAGGACATGGACGATCCGGTCGGCCGCGCCGAACGGGCGCTCGCGAGCCTCGCCAGTGAGTTCAAGGACTGGATGGCGATCGAGGTCGAGAGATTGTCCGCCGCCTGGACTGCCGTGCAGAAGGATGGCTTCACGAAGAAGCTGCGCGACGAGCTGTTCCACGCCGCACACGACATCAAGGGCGATGCGGCGACTTTCGGCTTTCCTTCGGCAGCGGGAATCGCCGAGAGCCTGTGCCGCGTCATCGAGCACGCGCCTGATCTGGAAAAGGTGCCGGCCGAGCTGTTCACGCACCACATCAACGCCATTCTCGCCATCGTGCACGAGAACACCAGGCTCGACAGGATCAGCGTCTCCGCCGAGCTCAGCCGCCGCCTGCGCAAGGTCGCCGACGACTATCTCACCCAGGTCAACCGCGACCGCCCCGAGCATCTCGAGGTGATCCTGGCGCCCAGCATCGCGCCGGTGGAGTAGCATCCCGCTCTCTCCCCTCGGCATGTATGGACGGCCCCCTCTCGGCAAGGGCTTTTTGGTGCTTCAGCAAATGAATCGGGGAGCGGTCATGTATACGGCCTCGAGAAGCGGCCATTGACCGCGGGCCCTGATGGAGATCGCTGTTCCAATCATTGCGGCGCGCTGTGACGCGCGATGACGATGCGGAGTGTTTCGATCCCGTTTTCCAGACCATTTGCCATCACACCTTTAGTGCCCTTCCGATAGGCGTGGAGCGCGAGCGCGGCGGCTGTTGCCCCTCAACTAGGCCGCAGCCGGCGCGCTCGCGCGGTCTCGGTAGGTTTCTCCTTTGACCAGCATGGCCCAGATGATCCGGGCGGTTTTGGCCGCGAAGGCCACCATGGCGACCTTATAAGGCCGCCGCGCCAGCAGATCACGCAGCCACGGATCGGTGACGCCGCGCGCCTTCTGTTGCCGCAGATAGGCGCTGGCACCGCTGATCAACAGCGCTCGCAGCACACGGTCTCCCTGTTTGGAGATCCTCCCGGGGCGATGCTTGCCTCCGGTGCCGTGGTCCTTGCCGGTGATCCCGATCCAGGCTGCGAAGTCGCGACCGGAGCGGAACACTTTTGCGTCGGGCACTTTGGCCAGGACCGTACTGGCGATGATCGGGCCGACGCTTGGGACCTCCATGAGCCGCTTGGCGTCGCGATCGCCACGGGCAGCCTTGGCGAGCTGCCGTTCAAGCACCCGTTCGTCGGCATCGAGTGCCTGCCAGTGCTTGGCCAGCATCAACAGGGCGCTGCGCATCATCTCCGGATCTCCTCACTCGGCTCTTCGAGCCGGGCCATCAGCCCGCGAAGCCCCTGATATCCTTGCGCTGCCACGATCCCGAGCTCACTCAGCGCTGCTCGCAAGGCGTTCGCCACCATGGTCCGCTGCCGAACCAGCAAGGCACGCGCGCTATGAACCGCCAGCGTTGCCTGTTGCGCGATGCTCTTCACCGGAACAAACCGCATCGTCGGTCGGGTCACAGCCTCGCAGACCCCTTCGGCATCGCGGCCATCGTTCTTGTTGCGCTTGACGTAGGGCTTCACATAAGCCGGCGGCATCAACCGCACCTGGTGGCCATACCGGCCGATCACGCGCGCCCAATGATGAGCGCTGCCGCAAGCCTCCATGCCCACCAGGCACGGCGGCAACTGTGCGAAAAACTTCTCGACCGAGGCTCGCTTGAGCTGGCGCCTCACCACCACAGCTCCCGACGCGTCAATCCCGTGGACTTGAAAAACGTTCTTCGCCAGATCAACCCCAATCGTGCTAATCTTCGTCATGGACGGCTCCCTTTGTCTGGTTCGACTCAACATCACCAGTCTGGCACACCGATGCCGTTCGGGGGCCGTCCACCCCATCATTGCGAGGAGCACTTGCGACGAAGCAATCCAGGAATGCATCCGCGGAAAGATTCTGGATTGCTTCGCTTCGCTCGCAATGACGGAATTTGCGGCTGCCCTATCGACACGAGCAGAATCGCAGGGTGGGCAAAGCGAAGCGTGCCCACCAATCGGCATAAGCCGTGTGGATAAATGGTGGGCACGGCGCAATGCGCCGTTGCCCACCCTACCGCATCTCGTTACGCCGCAATCAGATCATCATAAACTGGATCGATCGTATCATCCGCGACCAGCTCGTCGCAGAACAGCCGTGCCTCTTCGCGCGCGGACTCGGTGGCGAAGCGGCGCAGCAGGACCATCAGCGGCTCGGTGGCGCCCCGGTCGGTTTCGCAATGGGTGAGCACGCGCTCGACCATGCGCCGGCGCAGCCGCACCGCGCCGTCGTCGCTATCGACGAAGCCCTGCTCGTGGCAGGCATCGAGCGCGACCTGGAATGCCGCAAACGTCGCCTCGGGAAGGCCGGCGCGGCGCAGCAGTGCGTGCAGGCTGTTGCCGCCGCGGTCGTGCAGCAGCGCGGTGACGCGTGCCAGCGGCAGGTCGGCAAGCTCGGCGAGAGCCGCATCGAACAAATCGAGATTGCTCGACAGCAGTGCGCGCAGGATCAGCCCCGCGGTCAGCTGGCCAGTGATGCGCAAATGCCGGACAAGGTCTTGCATGTCCTCGCCACGCGAGCGCGCCGCGATGTTCATGGTGGAGCGGTCGCGTGCCTCGATGGTGATGCGGTCCGCGCGGTCGGCGCTCAGCCAGTTCCGCGCGACGACGAATTGCGCCAGCGTCTCCGAGAGCTTTGCCACCAGCGCGGCACGCGTTGCGGCCGGCAGATCCTCCAGCACCAGCATCGCTTCGCGGATTGCTGCGAGATGGCCGTGACGCTCGACGATGCGGTGCCAGGAGAACGGAGCCAGCTCGGCGTGGGGATTTTCGATCAGCTCCAGTGCGGCAGCCGCGCAGCCGACTTCGGCGATCGCGGCGCAGACCGATACCGGCAATGCGATGCGGCGGGCCACCGCGCATTGCACCTCCTCGTCGCCGGTCGCGACGATGTCGACGAGATCGGCGTCGATCAGCAGCGGAGAATGTTCGAGCACGGGCAGTGCGACGGTCGGCTGATCTGCCGACAACGCCCGCACGATTGCGGCTGGTGCCTCGGCGCTGCGGGCAAAGGCCTGGGCCATCGCCTGCCGCACCAGCGGCGAGGGATCGTCGAGCAGCATCAGAAGCGCGCCTTCGGCGGCGATGCGGTCGTCTGCAGAAAGGTCCGAGATCAGCCAGGCCCGGGCCAACGCCCGTGTTGCCTCGGCCCGCTCGCCGGCAGGCGCCGTCCTGATCCAATGAATGAACTGCCGAACAATCATGCTGCTTCCGGCTTACACAACAAACGAAAATGGTGACGGCTCGTCACTTGCAACACAAAATAAACCACGACGCTTAACAAAGCGTTCACCATAACTGGCTGGTTTTATTGACGTTTTGTTAAGGGAACAAAGCGCCCGGAAGCCGGGCCCCGAACGCTGCGCAGCGCCTCCCTGGCGATGCGAAGCATCGTCCAGCGAGCGACGCGCTGCAGAGCCGGGGCCCAATTCAACGGAAGGAATTGCTGCGATATGGGTCCCGGCTCTGCGCAGCAGCGTTTCACGCTGCAGCGCGTCCGGGACACTAGATCTCGACTAGCTCGAGAACGTACCGCTGCGATCGCTGAAGAGATCGAGCGGCTGCGGCGGCCGCACGTCCGGCGTCACTGATGCGACCGAGGTGAGCGAAGCGTTGTTGCCCCACAGTTTCTGCACTGTGGTCGAGACTGGCTGCTTGGTGTCGCCAGGCTGATAGATCGAGCGGAATGCCGGCGTCGTCGGCGCATTGTCCGCGACAGTCGTGGACGATGTCGCGCTCACCGGCGTCACGGCATTCGTATTGGGAAAAGTCTGAAGATAAACGGCGTTGTCGGTCACGGGTGGAGTCGGCTGCACGCCGTTCGCGCTGGCGACCTCAGTGGTCGACGGCGTGCCGCCATACATCGCCATCGCGCTGCGGGTCAGTTTCGAATTGGCCGCACTGGCGTAACGTGCGTCGAGCACCGAGTAGACCTCGGAGACACTGCGGGCGCGGCCGTCCTTGGCGTAGAAGATCGAGCGGTTGGCGGCAGCCGCGTTGGGAAACAGCCGCGCGCCGACCGCTTGCGGATTGTCCTCGGCATTGGCGATCAGTTTTGCGGCCCCGCCGACGCCCATGAAATGCGCCATATAGAGCTCGCTGTCGCTTGGCCTGCGGCCGAGCAGACCGGTGAGCTTGAAACTATTCGACTGCGTCAGTGCCGCCGCCATGGTGGATGCGGCCTCCGGGTCATCGCGCAGCTTTATGATCGACCGCTTCATCACGGGATCATCGACGGTGTAGGTGCCAGCCGAGGTCCTGGTGATGGCGTCGGCGAAGCTGCCATAGCCGAACTGGGCGCCCGCCTCCTTCACCGTGCCGAGCCAAGTCTGGTCGATGAACTGATAGAGCCCGTGCGCGGACGAGGTGGTGGCCCCCGCCGTCGGATCGAAATCCGATTCCATCTTGGCGGTGGTCAGCATGTACTGGAAGCTGACCCCGGAGATGTTCGAGGCCTGCTTGATCGCACCGGCGACGCGCGCCCGCGACGGATCGAGTCCGGCCGTCTGCGTGGCACTGGAATTGTCGATCGACATGATGAAGTGCCCGCCCCGCGCGGCGTTGAGCGACGCCGGCAATTCGGCGCCCGTCGTCTCACCGTGGGACAGGCATGGTTAATGCGGGGTTAATTGCCGCAAGTGGTCATTCCGGGGCGCGCGACAGCGCGAACCCGGAATCTCGAGATTCTCAGGTGCGCAATTGCGCACCATAGTCGGCTCTTCGAGCCGCCCCGGAATGACGACGTCATTTCTTGTACACCGCGTCCGGATCGAACAGCCGCTCGGCATCCACGAAGACCAGCCTAGCTTCTCCGCCCTCCGCCTCTATCTTGCGATAGAAGCATGACCGTCGGCCGGTGTGGCAGGCCGCGCCGATCTGCTCGACGCGGATCCAGACCGCATCCTGATCGCAATCGGTGCGCATCTCGATGACGCGCTGGGTCTGACCTGAGGTCTCACCTTTTCGCCATAAGGCATTGCGCGAGCGGCTGAAGTACCAGGCCTCGCCGGTCGCAATCGTCTTGCGCAACGCCTCCTCGTTCATGTGCGCGACCATGAGCACGTCGCCGGTGGCGACGTCGGTCGCGACGCAGGTCACGAGGCCGCTCGCGTCGAACTTGGGCAGGAAGGCGAGACCTTCCTCGATCTCATGGGAATGAGCGGACACGGGACCCTCGCTCGAGCATGATCCGGAAAAGTGTGAAGCGGTTTTCCGGAAAGATCATGCTCAAAAAATAAAGCCTCGCGAGGTCAGCGCGTCGGGCCTCGCACCAGGGACAGGAATCGGGCTTGCTCCGCCGGATTGTCGCGGAACATGCCGGTGAAGCGGCTGGTGAAGGTGGAGGCGCCATGCTTGGCGACGCCGCGCACCGACATGCAGGTATGCTCGGCCTCGATCAGCACTGCAACGCCGCGGGGCTTGAGGATCTCGTCGATGGCCGCGGCGATCTGCGCCGTCAGGTGCTCCTGGGTCTGGAGCCTACGGGCGAAGATGTCGGTCAGGCGGGCAAGCTTGGACAGGCCGACGACGCGTTCCACCGGTGTATAGGCGATATGCGCCTTGCCGTAGAACGGCATCATGTGATGCTCGCACTGCGAGGTGAATTCGATGTCGCGCACCAGCACGAAATCGTCATAGCCGGCGGTCTCGCCGAAGGTGCGGTCGAGCACCTCGGCCGGGCACTGGTGGTAGCCCTGATAGAGCTCGTCGAAGGCCTCTACGACGCGGCGCGGCGTGTCGAGCAGGCCCTCGCGCTGGGGGTTCTCGCCAATATAGGCGAGCAGCGTCTTCACCGCCGCTTCCGCCTCGGCGCGCGCGGGGCGCGGCTGGTCGGCGCGGACCGCAGCCGAGAGGAATTCGGCAGGATCAAGCTCGGCTGGGCGGCTCTCGGGCTGCCGGTCGGAGGGCTTGTTGGGGCGGATAGATTTGATTGCAGCGTCCATATCGACTCCGTTCGACGGCCCTAACGGCCGGAGTGTCACCGGCAGACGGGGCGGCCAAGCCGCCGGACGCCTGAAGAGAACAGTTTCGGCGAAAAAGGTCCCGAGTCATCATGCTGGCGGCACAGATCTGGATCACCGCCGCCTCATCGCTGGACTATTTTTCCGCCGGTTCCGCCCCTATATAGGACCGTGGACGCCGCCCGCCAAGGCCGAACAGGTGCGGAAGTGCTGGACTTCATCACATGCTGAACGACATCTACAATAAGCGCATCATCGAACTGGCCGGGAATATTCCGCGCCTCGGGCGGCTGTCGGATCCCGACGCCTCCGCGACCGCGCACTCGAAGCTATGCGGCTCGACTGTGAAGGTCGATCTCAAGATGAGCGGGGACACCGTCACCGACTTCGCCCATGACGTGAAGGCGTGCGCACTGGGCCAGGCCTCTTCATCCATCATGGCAAGTCACGTGGTCGGCTCGACTGCGAGCGAACTCCGTGAGTTACGCGAAACGGTTCGTAAGATGCTGAAGGAGAACGGCGCGCCTCCTGAAGGCAAATGGGAGGAGATCAAGTTCCTCGAGCCGGTGCGAGACTATAAGGCGCGCCATGCCTCGACGCTTCTCACCTTCGATGCCGTGGTTGATGCCATCGGCCAGATCGAGGCCAAGACCAAGCAGCCGGCCGCGGCGCAGGGCTGAGCCCGTCGATGTCATTCCGGGTTCGGAATGACAGTGCGGTGAGCTTACTTCTGCGCCGCCGTAGCCGGCGCTGCCGCGCTGCCGGTCGGCACCAAGGCTTCCGCCGTCTTGGTCGACTTGGCAGGCTGCCCCTGCTCCGGTTCCGCGGCGAACCTGGCCTGCGTCCTCGGTGCAAGCTCTGCCATTGCCGGCGCTGAGATGTCCACATGCGGGAGCACATCGGCCACGAGATCGGTCGTGACCAGATTGGTGAGCTTGAGCTCGCCGGCGTCGAGCTCATGCAGCTGTTCCCAGGGCGGGACGCTGAGCGCAAGCGACAGCAAGTCGCCTGCGCCGCCCATGTCGAATGTATATTTGGCGAGACGGCCGATGTCGCGCTCCACGATCATCAGATCCTGCGCGCTGTAGCTGGCGGCCTTGGCATCGTTGGCCCGGTCGCCCATCCAGATCTGATGGACGCGGACATGGGCGGCTTCCGGCACGTAGCGCTTCTTGCCGGCCAGCAGCAGGAACACGCACATGGATTCGCAATAGGCTTCCGGCGTGACCGCCGGGCGAGCCGACTTCCCGCCGCGGAGGCTGACGCCGACTGTGGTCAAAAGCCCGAGATTGCGGAAACGCCTACCGAGTGTGATCGCGTCATTGACGGAACCGCCGCTGGAGTCGAGCACCACCGTGGCGCCCCCAAGCTGACGGCCGCGCGAAAATTCTTCGAAGTCCTTAGGCGTGTCGGCGGTGATGATGCCGACTGCGCTGATCCAGCCGCGGCAGTTCGGCTCGCAGGCAACCCAGCTGAACTTCATCGGCAGCTTGCGCTCTTCGAGGGCAGCGCCGGCGCGGGCCGACGACCCGAATGTCGCGACGGCGCCAGCCAGCGCGACTCCACAAACGGCGGTTCCCACCAGCAACCAGCCGCGAAGATTAAGGGAGTTCAGAAGTCTCAATCTGGTTCCTTCCCCAAGCCCCAAAGGTCCCCAAACAATCACCGGTAGCGCCGTGTGAGTCCATCATACAGGCGTATGTTTCTTACACACGAACGTCACAAAAATGGTATCCGGGCGAATACAGATCGTCCACAGATACTTGCTGCACTGCTCCCAAAAAGCATGCAAAATATGGCGTACAAACAACAGCTTACGGTTCCCTGCGCCGGAACCATGCACACCTCGATCAACATCGCAGCAAAGCGCACATGAAGCAGTCAGCCTGCGAGCATTGTTCCAGTTCCGTCGACGGTGTGCTCCGGCTGCCGCGCAGGTTGGGCCGCGCGCTGATCTGGCTGTATCGTCATACGCTGTCGCCTCTGGTCGGCTACAACTGCCGGCATTTGCCGACTTGCTCGGTCTATGGAGATGAGGCGATCGAACGGTTCGGGCTCTGGGCCGGCGGCTGGATGACGCTCGCACGCCTGCTCCGCTGCAATCCGTTCGGCACATCCGGCATCGACAACGTGCCCCTCACCGCGCCGCAGGGCGCACGCTGGTATCTGCCGTGGCGCTACGGCCGCTGGCGTGGGGTCAATGCATCCTGACGTTTGCGCGGTGATTTGTGCATCGCTGCCCTGACCGGAACCGGAACTTTCTGCTCGCGTTGTTTTGATGCTCCCACGGGAGGAAACAATAATGCGCTGGAAAATCAGCCCTCATTTTCACTTCAAGCCTGGCCCGAATTTCAGTCATCGGGGACACGATCCCAGAACCATCGACCTGCTCGCCATCATCGCCCTGCTCGCGCTCGTCCTCGGCTCAGGTTGGTATCTGGCGAGGAGCCTTGCGACACAGCCAAGCACGACGACGTTCATCGTGCCGAGCCAGAGCGTGCATTGGTAGCTAGCGGAACCAGAAGAAACGTCCCTGTGACGGCGGGTCCGGCTCCGGCGGCCGCAGCCGCTTCGGGCGCGGCGGCCTTGGCGCCGGCTCGGCAGCCGAAGTGGACTCCGCCGCCGGCGCGGTCTCGCTGCCCGGCACCTTCACCGCCAGCAGCAAATTCGACTCGTGCATCCGCCAGCGATAGCCGACGCCGAAATCGATCGGCTGGGCGCGCGTGAACAATTCGGCGTAGCGCTCCTGGTAGCGGCCGGGGAATTCGTCGATGGGGCCCAGATAGCGGCCGAACGGGAAAAACCGCCATTGCCGCGCATTGTAATTCGCGAGCGGAATGCCGGAATCGTCCTGGATGATGGTGGCACTGTTGGCGAGCAACCAGTCTCGCACGACGGTGAAATTGCCGGAATGCAACAGATACGAGGCGCTCTTGAGCAGGCTGTTGCCTGGCCCCAGCGCCTCGCAGAATTTCAGGAATCCGGTGTTGCGCGCACCGGCATTGGAGAGGTCGGTCGAGAAATAATACAGCGTGCGCGCTTCGCCATCGCTGCCCGCAAAGGTGATGCGGACGCCGCGCGTCGCGTTCCGTCCCGGATTGTCGTCACCGACATGCATCCCGCCCTTGTCGTCGAGCGCGACCATCTCGACATTGCGGATGATCTTGCCGGAGCGCGCCAGGAAGACATAGAGGATCGGCAAGGTGCCGTTGACCTGGTTGGCGTGCAGGTCGACCTTCATCTGCTTGGTGATGAAGAAGGAGAAGCTCAGGATCGAGCCGAGCGAGCGCTCGACATTGTAGAGCGCGGCGCCGACCGAACCGCGCGGCAGCCGCGTCAGATCGGGCACGGCCCCTACCGGCTCCAGCGCGCCGAGCACGTAGGTGCTGGCCCTGGAATAGAAGGCATTGGCGTAGAGGAAATCCGGGCCGCTGAACATGTAGAACATGGTCGGCCGCGGCGCGGCTAGATTGACGTCAGCCCAACTGCGGATCTTCGAGAGCTGCCTCTGCTCGAGCTGAGCGAAGGCGCCGTCGAAGAATTTTGCGTGACGCTGCCAGGCCGGATCCTTGGTGAGCGGCACCAGCGGCGAGTCCGCCGAGGGCTGCATGCCCGCAAGGAAGCGCGCGGTGTCGTCGAACGTGACCTCTGCAGCATGCGTGGACCAGACGGACGCAGCCAGCAGGGCAAGGGCGACGGCCACAATTCTCAGGGGGCGGACCATGTCTATTCGGGATGTGGTGAAGCGACAGCGGCGACCGGCCGCCTGCGGAAGACAGCGTAAATCAACAGGCCCGAGAGCATGACGAGCATTCCCGACAGCGACTGCACTGGCCGCTCGGTCAAGAGGTAGTACATCATGAACGCGGTCACGAGCAGGAAAACGAGCGGCGTGAACGGGTATCCCCAGGTGCGATAGGGCCGCGGCAGATCGGGATCGGTGATGCGGAGCTTGATGACGCCGGCGACCGTGAAGAACGAGCAGAACAACAGCGCGAACTGGATGAAGTCGAGCACCGCCTCGAAGCTGCGCGTGAACAACAGCAGGGTCGCGACCGCAAGCTGAAACAGGATGGCATAGGCCGGCGCGCCGCTCACCGATCGCTTCGAGAACACGCGCAGGGCCGGAATGTCCTCCCCCATCGTCATCATCACGCGCGGCCCGATCCACATCATCGCGCTGATCGAGGAGATCAGGCCAACGCAAATCATGGCGCCGACGATCCGGCCGCCGAGGCTGCCGAAGATGGCGCTGCCGGCGACGCTGGCGACGTCGAGCTGGCCGGCGAGCGCACTCACCGGCGTGGAATAGAGGAATACCGCGTTGAGTGCGACGTACAGCACGAGCACGATCAGCGTGCCCGCGAGCAGCGCGCGCGGCAGGCTCTGCTGCGGCGTTTTCATCTCGCCGATGATGTAGGTCGCGGCATTCCAGCCCGAGAACGAATACATCACGAAGACGAGGCCAATCGCGAAGGGCGCGCTGACGATGTGGGCGAGGTCGCCCGGCTGCGGCGTGAAGGCGATCGGCTGCGGCACGCCGATGACAAAGCCGGCGACCAGGAAGGCGACGATCAGCACGACCTTGAGGATGGTCGAGATCAGCTGGAAGGTCGAGGAGTGCCTGACGCCGGTCAGCTGCACGATCGAGACCAGCCACACCACACCAATGGCGAGCGGGATCGGCGGCAGATCTGGCACGACCGATTTGGCGTATTCGCCGAACGCCATCGCGGCGAGCGCGACGGGCGCTGCAAAGCCGACCGTCGCTGACACCCAGCCGGCGAGAAAGCCGAAGGCCGGATGATAGGTGCGACCGAGCAAGTTGTACTCACCGCTCGAGCGCGGAAACATCGCGCCCAACTCGCTGTAGGCGAACGCTCCACACAGCGCGACGATGCCGCCGACCGTCCAGAGCAGCAAAATCGAGAAGCCGGACGGGATGTCCTTGACCTGGAAGCCGAGGCTGGTGAAGACGCCGACCCCGATCATGTCGGCCACAACGATGGCGGTTGCGACCGGAACGGAGACCCCCGCCCCGCTCCCGGTCAGCCGGCCAGTCCAGGCTGCGGTTCCCGCATCTGATGCCGTCATCGGGGTCCTTAATCTCAGGCGTCTCGCCTAGTTGGGGCCCGTCGTGCAGTTTGGCCCAGTCAATTCAAGCAGGGTTAACAAGAGTTAAATGAGGCAATGTTAGCAGGTACCAAGACACCGACTAAGCATGCTTTTGGACGATGACGCTGGATTTGTCCGCAATTTCCCAATCCCCTTCCCCACAATCAGGACACGATTGCATGGTCCTCTTGAGCGTTCCGGATGTGGGGAAGTTTCTCCGGACGCTTAACGTCGCCTAAACGCCAGTCGGCTCAATTGTCGTAAAATATGCCGACGGACTTGATGTCGTGGCTTGGGGTCATGGGTGGATGTTCGGGGCCGTTCCGACACTGAGAGCTGACTTTCGTGCCGATCGGACACCGTCCGGTCGGCACGGTCGTGCGCTCCGGGTCGGTTTGATCTCAGGCTTGGTGCCGTTGTCGCTGACGCTGGTTCAATGCGGCAAGGCGCCCGATCCGGCGGCGCTGGCGGCGAACTCGCAGGCGAATGTCCAGGTCGTCGCCAAAACCAATTCGCAAACCTCGCGAATGGCAAGCGGCGACACGTTCGAGGACCGCTTTCCGGCCCCGCAGTTCAAGGAGCGCTTTCCCTCGGCGAGTGAAAGCTTCCTGCACCGGCAGATGTCGGACGTCTCGCCTGAGCGCGCTGTCCAGCAACAACCGCCGGAGCAAGCGTCCTACAAGGTGGCGTCGCTCGAGCCGCAAGTCCCCTACAAGCGTCCCGGCCGCGAGGACCTGACGACGCTCGTCAGCATGAAGTCGTCGGCCTTCCCCTATTTCGGCAACAACCCCGCCTCCGACGCGCCCTTCCTCAACATCTCCAAGGGCGATCGCCGCGGCCATCGCAGCTATTCCGGTCGCGTCTACTGGCAGGACGAGACCTACAGCGACAGCCGCGTGCTGGTGCACGTGCCTGAGCATTTCGACGTGCGCAAGCCGGGCGTGATCGTGGTGTTCTTCCACGGCAATGGTGCGACGCTCGAGCGCGACGTACGCGACCGCCAGTTGGTGCCCAAGCAGATCACCGATTCCGGCGCCAATGCCGTGCTCCTTGCACCGCAAATGGCCGTCGATGCCGCCGATTCCAGCGCCGGCAAGTTCTGGCAACCGGGCGGCTTCAAGCGATTCATGGCGGAATCGGCCGACCATCTCGCCCGCCTCACCGGCGATCCCAACAGCGCGCGCGCTTTCGCCAATATGCCGATCGTGATCGTCGGCTACAGCGGTGGCTTCCTGCCGACCGCCTGGAGCCTGGAGGTCGGCGGCATCAGCGACCGCGTCCGCGGCGTGGTGCTGCTCGACGCGGTCTACGGCGAAATGGACAAGTTCGCCTCCTGGATCGAGAGCCACCGTTCCGGCTTTTTCGTCAGCTCCTACACCCACTACACGGCGCGGCGCGACCGCGAGCTGATGAGCATGCTCAGGCAGAAGGGCATCAGCGTCGCCGAGGACATGGACGGGCCGCTACAGCCCGGCAGCGTGGTGTTCGTGGAGACTGGCGAGGGCATCACTCATCGCGACTATGTGACCCGCGCCTGGACGCGGGATCCGCTCAAGGACGTGCTGGTGAAGATGTCGGCGACGCCGTCGCTCGCGCTCACGCGCGTTGCCGCCACCAATCCATCCACATCGAGCCACTAGGCCGATATTGAGCCTTGGCCTAGCGAAGATCAGTTGAATATTAGTTCTTGGGCAGCTTCGGAATGCTCTCGGCAAAGCCGTTGAAGCAGGCCAGCCGCTCGTCCTCTTCCTTGAAGAATCGGCAATCAGCGTAGCCCTTGGCCTTCGCCGGCTTCGGCTTCGGCGCCGGCGGGATCACGGCGTCGTAGCAGTTGAGGCGATCCTTGGTGCCGTCGTCGATCTCGAGGCAGGCCTGGAGCCGAACGGCGATCGACTGCGGCTTGCCCTTCGCTGCCGCGGCAGGTTTGGCCGCGGCCTCTTTGGTCCCCTCCTTAGTCCCCTTGGGCTTGACCTGCACCAGCGGCTTGTCCCCCACCATCGGTGGCTTGTCGGCTTGCGCGAACGCGGAGGCTGAATAAAGCACCGCGGCAACCGCCAGAATCATCCTCATCTCAGTCAACTCTCTTTGATCCCCGTGACTGGCCTTCTAGCGCTCCCGCGCGCCGTTTGCCAAGCGCCTTGCGTAGAGGAAACGCGGCGTTCAGGCGGTGGCGGCAGCCGCCGGCCGGGGCCGGGTCAGCACCACCAGGATCAGCGCCAGCACGACGAAGCCGACCGCGACAAAGCCGAGCGTGTGCAGGAGCTCGCGGGCAAACAGCAACCCGCCGACGGCAGAGCCCACGGCCTGGCCGATATAGAGGACCGAGGTATTGAGCGCGACGGTCGCCGAGGCCAGCGGCGGCGCGGCCGCGACCAGCCGCACCTGCTGCATCGAATTGGTCGAGGCGAAGCCAAGGCCCCAAATCGCGACCGCGCCCGCCATCAAGACGAGCGAGCCGGCGCCGAGCGCCCAGCCGGTCATCCCGGCAAGCAGCAAGGAGGTGAACAGCAACGAGGTGCGATAGGGCCCCGAGGTGTCGACGATACGGGTCGCGACGACAAGGCCAAGGAAGCCGCAGACGCCATAAAGCGCGAACACCATGCCGATCACATCGGGGCCGGCGCCGGTGAGCTTGTTGAGCAGCGGGCCCATATAGGTGAACACGACGAACTGTCCCGACATTTGCAGCATCGTGATCGCAAGCAGCAGCAGGATCGTCCTGCTCCGGCCGACGGCGGCCCATGTCTTCAGATCCACCGCTGCGCCCTTCAGGCCCGCTGGCAGACGTAGCAGCAACAGCAGGAAGCTGATGCAGCCGAACGCGCCGATCCCGCCATAGGCCGCGCGCCAGCCATAGCGACTGGCGATGAAGGTGATCAGCGGCAGGCCAACGGCGGCTGCCAACGACCAGCCGAGGAAAATGTACGCAATGGTGCTGCCGCGTCGCTCCGCCGGCACGATCAGCGCTGCCGTGCCGGCGGCCTGCGGCGTATAGAGCGCGCCGACCGCGAGCATCACGAGGCGAACGATCAGGAGGCTGGTGTAGTCGGGCGCGAAGGCCGAGGCGAGATTGCCGAGGGCAAGCACCGCCAGCGTCGTCGTGAGCAGCGTCCGCCGTTCGATGCGGCTGGTGAGCCAGGCCGTCAGCGGCGAGCCGATGCACAGCGTGACCGCGCCGAATGTGATCAGCAGCCCGGCCGCATGAATGCTGATGTCGAGCCCCGTCGCCAGTTCCGGCAGCATGCCCGCCGGCGCCAGCACCGAGCAGCCGGTGACGAGATTGCCGAGCATCAGGGCGGTTGGCGCGAAACGGCGGGCGGCGGGGGCATTTTCCATGCAAGCGCATGTAGCGGCGGCATGTGACGAGTTAAAGGGCACAACGCTAAATAGTTGGGGCTGCGCCCCCGGTTTTGCGCGCCACTTTCTTGGAAATGCCGGATTGCACAGGCCGAATCGCCTGATATATCGCTCGTTCCCGCTTACCTGCGCTCGTTCGCAGGAGTGAGCCTCAGGAGAAAAGCAATGACCGACCAGCCCAAATCCGAGTCAGGCTTCCAGTACAGCCTCTCCAATCTGAAGCCCGTGACGCCCACTCCCAAGATCACTCTCACCTTCCCCGACGGCGCCAAGCGCCAATTCGACAAGGGCATCACGGGCCTCGAGATCGCCAAGGGCATCTCGCCGTCGCTGGCCAAGCGCACGGTTGCGATGGCGCTCGACGGCGCGCTCGCCGATCTCGACGATCCCATCGAGGCCGATGCCAAGATCGAGCTGGTTGGCCGCGACGACCCGCGTGCGCTGGAATTGATCCGCCACGATTGCGCGCACGTGCTGGCGGAAGCCGTGCAGACGCTGTGGCCGGGCACCCAGGTCACGATCGGTCCGGTGATCGAGAACGGCTTCTATTACGACTTCTTCCGCAACGAGCCGTTCACGCCGGAAGACTTTGCCGCGATCGAGAAAAAGATGCGCGAGATTATCGCGCGCGACAAACCCTTCACCAAGGAAGTCTGGGACCGCGACAAGACCAAGCAGGTGTTCCGCGACAAGGGCGAGGCGTTCAAAGTCGAGCTGGTCGACGCCATTCCCGGCAACGAGCCGATCAAGATCTACTATCAGGGCGACTGGTTCGATCTCTGCCGCGGCCCGCACATGACCTCGACCGGCAAGGTCGGCAATGCCTTCAAGCTGATGAAGGTGGCCGGCGCCTATTGGCGCGGCGATTCCAACAACCCGATGCTGACCCGCATCTACGGCACGGCCTTCGCCAAGCAGGAGGACCTCGACGCTTATCTGAAGCAGATCGAGGAAGCCGAGAAGCGCGACCACCGCAAGCTCGGGCGCGAGCTCGACCTCTTCCACTTCCAGGAAGAAGGTCCGGGCGTGGTGTTCTGGCACCCCAAGGGCTGGACCATCTTCCAGCAGCTGATCGCCTATATGCGCCGGCGCCTGACCGGCGACTACAGCGAGGTCAATGCGCCGCAGATCCTCGACAAGGTGCTGTGGGAGACCTCGGGCCATTGGGGCTGGTATCGCGAGAACATGTTTGCGGCGCAGTCGGCCGGCGACGAGGCCGAGGACAAGCGCTGGTTCGCGCTGAAGCCGATGAACTGCCCGGGCCATGTGCAGATCTTCAAGCATGGCCTGAAGAGCTACCGCGACCTTCCCTTGCGCCTCGCCGAGTTCGGCGTGGTGCATCGCTATGAGCCCTCCGGCGCCATGCACGGCCTGATGCGCGTGCGCGGCTTCACCCAGGACGATGCGCACATCTTCTGCACCGAGGACCAGCTCGCCGAGGAGTGCCTGAAGATCAACGATCTCATCCTGTCGACCTACGCGGATTTCGGCTTCACCGGCGACCTCACGGTGAAGCTGTCCACCCGTCCCGACAAGCGCGTCGGCACCGACGCGATGTGGGATCACGCCGAACGCGTGATGGCGACGGTGCTGCGCGAGATCCAGTCGCAGAACAATCACATCAAGACCGAGATCAACCCGGGCGAAGGTGCGTTCTACGGGCCGAAGTTCGAATACGTTCTGCGCGACGCCATCGGCCGCGACTGGCAGTGCGGCACCACGCAGGTCGACTTCAACCTGCCGGAGCGGTTCGGCGCGTTCTACATCGACCATGATGGCGGCAAGAAATCGCCTGTCATGGTGCACCGTGCGATCTGCGGCTCGATGGAGCGCTACATCGGCATCCTGATCGAGCACTATGCCGGCAACTTCCCGCTCTGGCTCTCGCCGGTGCAGGCAGTGGTCACGACCATCACCTCGGAAGGCGACGAGTACGCCAAGGTGGTGCTGGAGCAGGCGCGCCGCGCCGGGCTTCGGGTCGAGATCGACCTGCGCAACGAAAAGATCAACTACAAGGTCCGCGAGCACTCGCTGGCCAAGATCCCGGCGCTGCTCGTGGTCGGCAAGAAGGAGGCCGAGACGCATTCGGTCTCGGTTCGCCGCCTCGGCAGCGACGGGCAGAAGGTGATGACG
Organism: Bradyrhizobium sp. LMG 9283; assembly: GCF_045571415.1. Lineage (NCBI taxonomy): Bacteria > Pseudomonadati > Pseudomonadota > Alphaproteobacteria > Hyphomicrobiales > Nitrobacteraceae > Bradyrhizobium > Bradyrhizobium sp. LMG 9283. The sequence goes on along the minus strand of NZ_CP120691.1, from coordinate 3,722,582 downwards.
ACCGCCGAGGCGATCGCCGCCCTGGTCGACGAGGCGACCCCGCCCGACGTCAAGCGGGCGCGGGGCATCGTCTGATCCCTGAAATCGATCTAAATTCGCTTCCGGTTGCGGGCTTGCATGCTTATCTCGGCATGGCACGCCCGCCGACCTGTTGAAGAGGATATCGCAGTGCCCGACGCCATCGAACTCCTAAAGACCCGCCGCTCGGTCAAGCCGCGCGAGATGACCGGCCCTGGTCCCTCCCCGGCCGAGCTCGAGACCATCCTCACCATCGGCGCGCGCGTGCCCGACCACGGCAAGCTCGCGCCCTGGCGCTTCATCATATTCGAGGGCGACGCGCGTCAGCGCGCGGGCGAAGTCATCGCGAGGGTCTTCGCTCGGAAGAATCCGGGCGCGCCGGCGGCCGACGTCGAGGTCGAGCGCAAGCGTCTGATGGACGCGCCATTGGTGATCGGCATCGTCAGCTTCACCAGGCCGCACCCCAAGGTGCCGGCGTTCGAGCAGGAACTGTCGGCGGGCGCCAGCGCCATGAACATCGTCACGGCCGCCACCGCGCTCGGGTACGGCGCCTGCTGGCTGACGGGCTGGTTCGCCTTCGATCGCGATGTGCTTGATGGCCTCGGCCTCAAGCCGGACGAGAAGCTCGCCGGTTTCATTCATGTCGGCACGCCGACCAAACCCAGCGAGGACCGTCCGCGACCGTTCCTTTCGGAAATTGTGACGCGTTTTTAGTCGAAGTCGTGTTGACGCTTTGAACATCTTGCGGCTTTGATCCCGCCGAGGGAGGAAGCCCGGATGAGACGGCGTGAATTTCTTGTCGGGGCCGCGATGCTCGCCGGCTCGATAGCGCGAAGCCGTGCTGCCGATATTCCCGCCCCCTCGTCCGAGGGGCTCGACCGCATCACGGCGTATTTTGACAATGAGGTGGGAAGCGGCCGGCTGCCGGGCGCGGTGATCCTGGTCCAGCAGCACGGCAAGCCGGTCTATCTGAAGTGCTTCGGCGTGCGCGATACCAGAACCGGCCTCGCCATGACGCCGGACACGATCTTCGCGATCCACTCGATGACCAAGCCGATCACGTGCCTTGGCGCGATGATGCTGATCGACGAAGGCAAGCTTGCGCTCACCGACCCCGTGTCGAAATACGTCCCGCTTTTTGCCGACACCAAGGTGGGCCTCGAGGTGACCCTGCCGGACGGCAAGCTGGAGCTTGACCTCGTGCCACCGGTCCGTCCCGTCAATATCGAGGATCTGCTGCGGCACACCTCGGGCATCAGCTACGATTATATAGGCGGCAAATGGGTCGAGCAGGCCTACAAGGCCGCCAATATTTTCGAGGGCCAATTCAACAACAGGGAATTTGCCGATCGCATCGCAAAACTGCCGTTGGCGCGGCAGCCGGGAACGCTGTGGCGCTACGGCCATTCCACCGACGTGCTCGGCGCCGTCATCGAGATCATCTCGGGCCAGACGCTGTATGAATTCCTGAAGCAGCGCATCCTCGACCCGCTCGGCATGAGCAGCACCAAATTCGCGCTCGCAACGGAGGACGAGCTTGCGCGGATGGCGCGGCCGTTGCCGAACGATTTCATCCTGCTCGCCGGCGAGCGCGACCGCCTCGACCATCCCGAATGGCAGTCCGGCGGCGGCGGCCTGCTCTCGACCATCATCGACTATCAGCGCTTCGCGCAAATGCTGCTCAACGGCGGCGAGTTCGATGGTAGGCGCTATCTCAGCCCGGCCGCGTTCAAGGCCATGACGACCGATCACATCGGGCCGGGCTCCGGCGTCGGACGCGACTATTTCTATTTCCCGGGCGACGGCTTCGGCTATGGCTACGGTCTCGCGGTGCGCACCGATCCCGGCAATGCGAAACCACCGCCGCCGGGCTCGCTCGGCGAATTGAAATGGGACTCGGGCAGCGGCACCTATTTCGGCGTCGACCCCAAGCTCGACATGGTCTACCTCATGATGCAGCAGACCCAGAACGAGCGCAGCCGCATCACACCCGCGTTCAAGGCGCTGGTCTACGACTGCTATCCGCCCGCACTACGCCGCCCGTGAGTTGCGCTGACCGAAATCGGCGAGGAGCTTTCCGATCTCGGCCGCGGGCCGCGCGGCGCTGAACAGAAATCCCTGCACCTCGTTGCAGCCTTCGGCCCGCAACCAGTCGAGCTGATCCTCGGTCTCGACGCCCTCCGCGGTCGTGATGATGTTGAGGCTGCGGCCAAGCCCGGAGATCGCGCGCACGATCGCGCCGCAGTCGGGTCGCTGCGCCAGATCCTTGACGAAGGAGCGGTCGATCTTGATCTTGTCGAATGGAAAGCTGCGGAGATAGCTGAGGCTGGAATAGCCGGTGCCGAAATCATCCATGGAGATGCCGACGCCGAGTTCGCGCAACTGGTGCAGGATGGCCAGATTGGCATCGGTCTCCGCCAGAAAGACCGATTCGGTGATCTCGAGCTCGAGCCGCTTCGGCGACAGCCCGGACTGCGCCAGGGCCGAAACCACGACCTGAACCAGATTGCGGCTGCGGAATTGCGCCGGCGACAAATTGACCGCGACCTTGACGTCGACAGGCCATTTGACCGCCTCGGCGCAGGCTTCGCGCAGCACCCACTCGCCGAGCTGGATGATGAGGCCGATATCCTCGGCAACAGGGATGAATTCCGCCGGCGAGATCATGCCCTTGTCCGGATGACGCCAGCGCAGCAGCGACTCGAATCCGGAGATGCGGTCGGAGGCGATCGACACCAGCGGCTGGTAGTGCAGCTCGAACTCGCCATTGGCGAACGCGCGGCGCAGATCGAGCTCCATATCGCGGCGCCTCTGCGCCTGGAGGTCCATCTCACGCTCGAAGAAGTGGTGCACGCCACCGCCCTCGGACTTCGCCCGGTACAGCGCCATGTCGGCATTGCGCATCAACTCTTCCGGCGTCGTGCCGTCGCCCGGCGACAGCGCGATGCCGATGCTGGCGCCGATCACCATCTCCTGTCCGCCGAGATCATAAGGCGCCTTCAGCATATCGATCAGCAGGCTCGCGCAGGCACTGGCTTCGTTCGGCGAAACGTCGGCCGCCAGGATTACGGCGAACTCGTCGCCGCCGAGTCGCGCCGCGAGATTGGCGCCCCGGACCGCGATGGTGAGGCGCTCGGCGACCTGCTTCAGCAGGCGGTCGCCCACCGGATGGCCGAAGGAATCGTTGACGTTCTTGAACAGGTCGAGATCGATGTAGAGCACCCCGACCCGTTTTCCATCGGCCTGACTCAGCGCCTGCTTCAGGCGCTCCTGGAAGTGTTCGCGGTTCGGCAGATCGGTGAGCCCGTCATGGTGCGCCATATGGGCGATGCGGGCCTCGGCCTTGCGCCGTTCTGTGATGTCGACCACCGCAACCAGATAGCCGTCGCGATCGTCAAAGGCGACGCGGCGGCCGAAGGTGAGCACCTCGATCTCGCTGCCGTCGGCGCGCAGGTGCCGCCAGTTGCGCGAGGAGTGATAGGCATCGCCGACGCGCTCCAGCGCCTCGGCGTGGCTGTCCCACTCGTCCTCCGGCCAGATCTCGTGCAGCTTCATGCGCAGGAAGGTGGCGCGGCTGTAGCCGTAATGCTGGACCGCGGCGTCGTTGACACTGAGGAACTCTTTGGTCTGTGCATCGAACACCCACATCGGCATCGGGTTGTTGTCGAACAGCAGGCGGAACGAGGCATCGCGCCGCTTCAACGCGGTGACGTCGGAGATCGTCAGCGAGACCACGTCGGCGAAGGCGGTGGCGCTGAGCCTGAGGTAGCGCCCCTCGCTCTCGATCTCGAGCTGCTCGCCGCGGCCGCCCGAAATGGCCTTGAGCAGGAATTCCATCACCTCGGGCGAGGCCAGCAGCGTGCTGCCCTCGCCGATCCGCCGCCACAGCAGGCTCCCGCTCGCAACCTTCAGCAGCTCGCCCGCGCTTCTGTTGTGATGCACGACCTGAAGATCGAACGGCTTGCCGCCGGTATCGCGCAGCGTCGCCAGGGAGACCACCGCATCGTCGGTCGAGGAAAAGATGGCGTCGAGGAGATTGTATTGCGCGCCGCGCTCGTTGACATAGGCGCCAACCAGCGTCGCGCCCCAGCGCGAGGACGTCGGCAGCGCCAGCAAATCGTAGGTCCTGACCATGCCGTCGCGCACGCAGTGCGCGCTCGCCTGGTGCGGCCGCCCGGTCGCAAGCGCGCTCGCCGCCGCTTCCGAAAGCGCCGTAGCGCAATCCGGCGAGAGCTCGGCGACGGGAATGTCCCAGCGCTCCTCGCCGAGCCATTTCTGCACGTAACGTCCGCTGCGCGACAGCTCGAGCACACCGTCATTCTTCAAGAGCGCGATGTGGTCGGCGAGCCGTCCAAGACTGCCGAGCATCACGTCTTCGTAGCGCGGCAGCCGTTCGCCCGGCTTCAACGCGGCACGCCATTTGCGCTGAAGCACCGGGATATCGTCAAACATTTCGGTGGCCGGCTTCTCCGGCATCTTCTTCGCGGCAGTCATTGCAGTCCCCAACGCACGTTCCCGGCGCATCCAATGCAGGCGCGCTTAACGACGTGTAAAAAGCGCACAGCCGGGGGTTCCGTTCGGTGATTATGACAGTTTTAAGTCAGGTGTTGGTTAGTGGACGTTAGCGACTATGACGGTTGTGCAAAGGCGATGCTCTCGTGTCCCGGACGCGACGCAACGCGCAAGCGTTGCGGCGCAGAGCCGGGACCCAGCAGGCCACACGGATTGCTGTTTGCATGGGCCCCGGCACTGCAGCGCATCGCTTCGTGCTGCGCAGCGTCCGGGGCACGAGATCGCCGTTCAACGAAAAGCATAGCTGATCATCCTCGCGGCTCATCTCGCCCGAGCTTTGCTTGTCGCTTCACCCTCAAAGAAAGAGCAACTGGGTCGGAGTAGACCGGCGATCAGACGGGCTCAAGGCTGGTGCTGGCGCACCCCGCCTTCGGCGGCTGACGGCCTTGACCCCGTCTGCACGCCGGTCTTTGGGCTTGGCATGCGCTCGGCCGAGGTCCGAGCACGAGAAGGCGCGCTCGTCAGGCCAACCTGTATTTCTTCGGATCCCACGTCTCGCCGCGAGCGATCATGGTGTTGAGGATGACGATCAGCTTGCGCATGCAGGCGACGATCGCGACCTTTGGCGGCTTGCCCTTGGCAATCAGGCGCTCATAGAAGGCCTTGAACACCGGGTTGTTCAGCGTCGCGGCGCCGATGCAGGGCATGTAGAGGGCGTTCCGCACCCAGCGGCGACCACCCTTGATGCAGCGTTCACCTCGACGTTTGCCGCTATCGTCGTCATAAGGAGCAACGCCCACCAACGCGACGACAACTTCGTCGCTCACCTGCCCCAACTCCGGTAGGCCTCCAAGCAGCGCCATTGCGGTCCCCTCAGCAAAGCCTGGTACGCTCTGGATGATCTCGGCGCGTTTGGCAAAGTCCGGCGTTGTCTTGATCGTCGCCGCGATCGCGGTATCGATCGCGGCGATTTCGTCAGCCAGCTTCTTAAGAAGACGCGCGCGAGCCTTCCGAACAAGGGCCGGCGCCTCATGCTCGTTCTGCATTTCCAGGCGAGCCCTGACGTCGATCAGGCCTTGGCGTCCCTTCACCAGTGCCTTCATCTCCTCGTGAGCGGGATCGTCGACTTGGCTGGGAGCCTCGCTGAATGTCTCGGCGAACCAGGAGATCATCTCTGCGTCGATCTTGTCATTTTTAGCAAGGCGTCCCGCCGATTCCGCAAAGTGGCGAACCCGTTTGGGATCGACGATCCGTACTTCCAGCCCGGCTTGGCGCAACGCCTTGGCCCATACCCGCTCGTAGCCGCCGCTTGCCTCCATCACTGCCTTGCCGACCCGATGCTTGCGAAGCCATGCAATCAAGCTCCGTCGCCCCGCCGCGGTTGTCGGGCAAGTCTTCCGCTCCGTTACGGTCCGAATGCACGCATCAATCTTGTCTTTGGCGACATCGATGCCGACGACAACCAGATCGTCTTGTGTCATCATCCACTCCCTTCCTTGCCTGGTACGGGCTCGCAGCCCTTGCAACTGTTCGGGTTGAGGAAGACACCGGAGCTGTCCCTTGCTCTTTAACAGGCTCTGTCGCTTTTGGGCGCAACGGGCTCAGTTCCGGCAACGGGCGGTTCTGATCCAACCGCCCGTTGCCACATTCTGGCAGATTTCGGGGACACAAGGGCGCAGGGAAGACCGTGGGAAGACCGGGAGCCGGTTGGCTCCCATCGACCGCCATGCCAAGAGCAGATTGCGTGCGCTTCATGCATAGCGGGTAACAGGGCAACCGGAGACATCCCGGCCTTCCCTGCGCAGTGGTTGGAACGGCTTATGTCGTGCTCTCCCCGGGGAGCGATGCACTATTGCCCCCGTCGCCTTGCGGATGGCTGATGCGGCTGCCCGGTCGGGCAACACACATCACCGCAACACTTGGCGCACAGACCCCGGGCGCCAGGACCACACGATTTTGCCGTACGCGAACCGCACCCGTCGTTGGCGCGAGGTCTTCGCTCACGGTTGCCCGCCCTGCGAAGCTTCTCGCGCCGGTGTGGCCACGTCCACCGCCGCCCGGCCCGCGTGTCGTGACGATCGCGATACGCCCCTCTTCCTTGGGCCGGGTCGGCGCGCGCTATCCGCCAATTCCGAATTTCGGTAAAGCGGAATATTTTTGACCGAGTGCATTGACCCATCGCTTGGGTGTTTTGCCCGACGAGACTGAGCAAGAATTGCTCGTTTTGGCGGAGTCAGGCCGGTGTGGGCGACCGATTGCGATCGGAGGCGGGTGATTGATCCAGAAGGCCTCTGGAGCAAGCTGGATGCCCTGCAGGAGGGCTGCGAGGGTGCCTCGGCCAGGAGCGAGCGTCTTTGCGAGGGCGGCCAGAAACACGTCTAAGCCAAGAATGTTGAGCACGCGGGTAAAGTTGTAGCAGAGCGCCATCAGGTTCCACTCACCGCGGACCTTATCGAAGCCGCGGACCAGGAAATGACGATAGCCGGCGCGGCATTTGAGCGTGCCAAACGGATGCTCGACGATGGCAAAACGACGGCGCATCAGCTCGCCTGCACCCTGCATCCGCGCGCGATGACGTTCAAGAACGCCTTCATGCTCCCAGCGACCGATCGTCCGGTAGGCCGCGTTCGACGAGAGACACTGGACCTTGAGCGGGCAGGTCCTGCAGATCGCTCCGCGCGCCGCATAGCGGATCTCGATGCGGCCGCTGGTGTTCTTTTGCCTGCTCTTCATCGGATGTAGCGGTTGGCCGGCAGGACAACGGTAGGTGTCGGTTGCGCCATCATAGTTGAAGTCCTTGAGGGCAAAGCGGCCTTGCTTCTCGAGCCGGGCGTTGCCCTCCGGCACCGGCACATAGGGCGTGATGCCATCGTCTTCACAGGCCTTCAGTTCGCGACTGCTGTAATAGCCCTCATCTGCCAGCGCCTGCAGGGCCCCGACCTCGAGAGCCTCTTTTGCCGCCATGGCCATCGCATGTAGCTGGCCGACATCGCTGCTGTCGTTCACCACCTCGCTGGCGACAATGAGCTTGTGCTTGTCATCGACGGCGGTCTGCACATTGTAGCCTGCGACGCCCTGGCCGCTCTTGACCAGAAGCCGGGCATCCGGATCAGTCAGGGATAGCTGCGTCGCGCCATTCTCTTCCAGCCGAGCAAGGTCGCCTTGTGCGCGCAAGCGCTTCGCCAGCAGCGCCGCGATCTTCGCACCGATGTCGCCGCCACCTCCGCCGCCGCCATCGGGCCCATCCTTGCCCGGCTTCTTGGCTTCCGCGGCATCATTGTCCTCAAGGCACTTGCCGTAAGCCTCGATCTCTTGGTCCAGCTTGATGATCTGATCGGCAAGCCGTTTGCGCGTAAAGATGCTGGCCTTGCTGGCGTCGCCATGGAAGAACGAGCCGTCAATTGCAACAACGCTGCCGCCGACAAGACCAAGCTCGCGCATCAGCAGCACGAAGCTGCGGTTGGCTGCCTTCAGCGCCGCCCAGTTCTCTTTGCGGAAATTGCCGATCGTCCGATAACCCGGCTTCAGATTCCTCAGCAGCCAGATCAGTTCCAGATTGCGGCCGGCCTCCCGCTCCAACCGACGCGACGACCTGATTTGGTTGATGTAGCCGTAAAGGTAGAGCTTCAGCAGATCGGCTGGATCGTATGGCGGCTGGCCGACCTCTTCAGCCTTGCGATCCGCATGGCGAAAGCCGAGCTTGGCAAGGTCGAGGACACGAACGAAGCTCTCAATCGCCCGGACGGGGTTGTCCGGTCCGACATAGTCCTCAATCCGAGCAGGAAGCAGGCTGGCCTGGTCGCGGCTCTCGCCGGTCTTGAATGTGCGATTCGTCATGAACAGAATCGTACATCAACTCACCAAAATGCCGAGTTCTTGCTCAGTCTCGACGGGCAACGCAAGGGATTGTGGCCCGGATGGAGCGCAGCGTAATCCGGACTACGGGACGCCGCTAATCCTCGCTGGACGCCGCCGAGCGGTTGCGCAAATAGGCTTGGGACAACAGGAAGAACAACGCGCGCTCGCCTTGATATTTGGCGGACGGACGCGTGCGCTCGAAACCGTCGGCAAATATCTTGCCGGACTGGTCGCACACCTGCCACCGCCAGCCAAACCGCTTGCGCCTGGTGAGGATCACTTCGAACATGCCGACGAGCCTGGTCCCCTGTGCCGGTCTTACAAGGCATGCGCCTGCTCCGGCCTCCCCCGTTAGACGGACGCCCGACATATAGCGCAGCAGAATGGAAAGAGAATAAGATTGATTGCCGCAAGTACGTATCTTCAACCGGTCGTGGGGCAGGCGTGCCGCTTCTGGGATAAGCCGATGCCGCCGGGGTTTCTTGGCCCCAAGCTGGTAGCGCTGCCAGTAGTCAAGACAGAACACAGCGGTGGCAAAGAGCAGTTGCTTGGCAGAACCATGCCGGAAGCGGCGGTATTAGGAGATGCACACCCGTGCGCGCGATGAGAATTTTTGTGCCGAACGTCTCACTGCGGGAGGCACCGCCGCCCGAGCCTTAGCGCGCGACGACCTCGACTTCGCCGTCGACGCCGTTGACGACGTTGAAACCGCGCTCGTAGACCTTGCCCTCGTTCTTGGCGATGGCGCGGTATTCGCCTTCGGAGAGCACGACGCGCGGGAAGGCGCCGATCGATTCCTTGATGACGTCGCCGCCCGGGGTCAGCACCGACCAGGCCGTGTTGGCGAGCGCCTCGCCGCCCCTGTCGCTGACCAGCTTGAGCGTGATGACGGCGGCGCGGTGGGTGATGGTGACGTCGGTGAGCTTGCCGGCCTGAACGCGAATGTCGGAGCGCACCACCGAATTGGCGTCGCCATAGTTGGAGACGATATAGTAGGTGCCTTCCGGTATCAGCACGACATCGCCGGCGGCGACGTTCGGCACCAATGCAGCGCGATCGCCGGACTCGAACTGGCTGCCCTTGTAGATCGCGAATGAGATCTGGTTCTGCGGAATGCGGCTGGTGCCGACCCGGCCCTCGATGCGCAGACCGCCGGCCGGCAGCACGAAGGATTCGCGGTCGGTCTCGGCCTTCAGGCTGACGGTGCGCACCGCGCTGACGAGGCCGAAGGCGACATGGACGACGTAATTGCCCGGCGGCAGCACGATGTTCGGCGTGGCGTTGCGATCCTCACGGATCAGCTTGAAGGTGCCGTTCTCGTCGGGACGGTCAGCGAACACGCGCCAGACCAGACCGCTGGTGATGGGGGCCGAGTCCTTGCCGTATTTCGCCGTCAGCGACAGCACGCCCTGCCCGGGCACGGCCGCATTCAGCGGGGCGGCCGGCGGCACGGTCGTGACGGCGGGCGGCGGCATGCTGGGCGTAGCGGGCTGCATCAGCGTCGGCGGCAGGCTCGGGGGTCCCGCGCCCGGCCCGGAGGGAGGTGCCAGGCTGACGGCGTTGCCGGGGTCGGGCACCGACGCTGGCGGCACCGGCGGCGGACGATCGGAGAAAAGCTGCGCCTGCGCGGCATTTTGGCCCAATGTCACGAGGCAAACAGCAAGGATCAGCGCCGGCAGCAGCCTGCCACTGCGCCGCCATCCGATGATGCCGTCACCCCCGCGTGTCATGTTCCCTGCTTTTCCCCGAAAACGCGGCAAATTCAAGCCTCTGAATCCCCAACAAATACGGTCTCTCATACGGCCCCTCCTTTCCCTGGAACCGACTTGACGCCTGCGTGATTATCCCTGGAGCAACCGTCCATCGCCATACTCCTGCCCTGTGCGCTTCCCAAAGCGGCATAAACCATGCTTCGGCCCCGAGATGGCGGAGCTCGGTAACGGTGCCTAGTCTGGTGGTTGGTTGGGGCTCGGCCGGCGTAGGAGAGTTTCGGTGCTGGACATCTTGAAAGGTCGGAGCGCGAACGGCTCGAACGGCGAGAAAGTTGGTCTCGGCAGCATCCGCCGGCCGGTCATTGGGCTTGCACTCGGCGGCGGCGCGGCGCGCGGCTTCGCCCATATCGGCATCCTGAAGACCTTGCTCAGCAACGGCATCGTGCCCGACGTCGTGGTCGGGACGTCAATTGGCGCCGTGGTCGGCGGAGCCTATGCGACCGGCCAGCTCGACACGTTCGAAGAATGGGGCCGCAGCCTGCAAGGCATGCGCAACATCCTCGGCTATGTCGACATCCGCCTCAACGGCTCGGGCCTGATCGGCGGCGAGAAGCTGGCAACCCGGCTGGAAGAGGCGATCGGCCAGACCCTGATCGAAGACCTGCCGGTCAAGTTCGCGACCGTCGCGACCGAAGTCCGCACCGGCCATGAGATCTGGCTGACCCGCGGCCGCGTGGTCGACGCGATGCGCGCCTCCTATGCCTTGCCCGGCATCTTCTCGCCCGTGCTGATCGGCGACCGCTGGTTGGTCGACGGCGCGCTGGTCAATCCGGTGCCGGTCTCGGCCGCGCGCGCGCTCGGCGCCGAAATCGTCATCGCGGCAAACCTTTCCAGCGACATCTTCACTCATTCCACGACGATCTATTCGCACGGCGCGATGCCCACACCGGTCGCACCGGTGGCCGAGGAGACGACCGCCAAGCGGCGTTTCCCGCGGCTGTTCTCGCCCGAGAAGACCATGAAACGTGAGTTCTTCGGCGGTGGCGGACGCCCCGGCATCTCCTCGGTGATGGTGGATGCCTTCAACATCATGCAGGACCGCATCACCCGCGCCCGCCTCGCCGGCGATCCGCCCGACATGCTGATCACGCCCCGGGTCGGCCAGTTCGGCTGGTTCGACTTCCACCGCTCCGAGGATCTGATCGCGCACGGCGTACGCGCCGCAGAGCGCGCGTTGGACTCGATCCAGGAAGCGATCCACGTGCTGGCGCCGCCGCCCGAGGGCGCCGCGCCCAAAGCCGCCGAGTAAGGCCGCTGAGTAACGCCGGTCAGGCGGTCTTGATGTAGTCGCGCAGGGCTTCCTGTTCGGCCTCGTATTCCTGGACGCGGCGCTTGACGATATCGCCGATCGAGATCAGGCCGACGACCTTGCCGTTCTCGATCACGGGGAGATGGCGAAACTTGCCTGTCGTCATCACCTCCATGAGCTCGGCCACCGTGTCGGTCTCCTTGCAGGTGACGACCTTGCGGGTCATCACCTCCGAGACCGGCTCTTCCAGCACGCCGGCGCCGCGCTCGCCGAGCACGCGCACAATGTCGCGCTCCGACAGGATGCCCTCGAGCCGGCTCTGGTTCATCACCAGCACCGCGCCGATTTTCTTCTCACCGAGCAGCTTGATCGCGGCCGCCAGTTTGACGTCGGGCTCGACGCTCACGATCTGGTGGCCTTTGGTGTTCAGAATGGAACGTACCGTCATTGTCGCCTCCCTGAATCGGAGCCGTCCGCCTTGTGGCGGTCCGAACTTGTTCTGCGAGTCTTCAACTAACAGTTTTGGCGCGGGTTTCACGCTCGCGCGCTTGTCGAAACGTTGCCTCTATCGGCTTGTCGCTTCGGAACATTCTTCTTGGGAATGATGGATGAATTCGGGCCGCGCCGCAAGCGCCGCTTCAAATTCGGTCTGAAACGTCCTGTGATGACGCATCCGCAGCATCGGTTCGCACGCGCGGCACCGGATCGAACAGCGTGAACAGCAACAGGCCGGCGAAGAAGCCGCCGATATGCGCCTGCCACGCGACGCTGGTTGTCTCGGCATCGATGCCGATTGCGCCGACGCCGAAGATGATGTTGACGCCGAACCACACGGCGAGGAAGCCGACCACCCGCCCGTCGCGCAGCGCGCGCGACAGCGGCAGCGCGGGAACCTTCGCGGCGGTATCGGCATCCGATCGGCTGAACGACAGGAAGCTGCCGCGGGCGAAGGCGAAGCGGATCGCGGCGGCCATCGCGCCCGACACCGAGGCCGAAGCGCCGATCATCGGCGCCACCGCATGCTCATGGGTGACGAGATGGGCCAGTGCGCCGGCCGCCGCCGTCACCGCCAGGAAGACGAAGAACCTGAGCGTGCCGAAGCGCCGCGCCAGCGCGCTGCCGAACGGCAGCAGCCACAGCACGTTGAAGCCGAGATGGGTGAGATTGGCGTGCAGCAGCGAATAGGTGACGAAAGTCCAGACCTTCGCCCCCGCCCCGCCCGGAATCTGCAGGTTGAGCAGCGAGGAATCGTAGCGCTTCGGAATGAAGCCGAAGACGTCGATGGTCCAATTCTCGAGCTCCGGCGGCAGCAGCACCCGCAGATGGATCAGCGCCAGCAGGGCGATATAGGCGGTCAGCGCCGCCGGCAGCGTCAGGATCGGCTCGCGCGGAGCCTCCTCAACGACGGCCGGCACGTTCGGTGACGAATCTTGCGGGAAATCCAAGGCAGCTTCGCTTTCGGGCGCGATCGGAGCGACAGCCTTGCAGATAGTCGCCTTTACCGCCCCTGCGCAAGTGCACAAAAGGAAAAGCTGCGAGATGTCCGGCCCGCCCCGCCGCTGGGCCCCGGCTCTGTAGCGCATCACCGAAGAAGTGCTGCGCTGCGTCCGGGGCACCAAGATCTCGTGTCCCGGACAAGGCGCGGCACGAAGTGACGCACCGCAGAGCCGGGACCCAGTTGGCGGCAAGCTCAAATTATGCAATTTTAGGTAGTTGCAATTCCGGGCTTCGCCGATGCAAATCGCCTTCTTCGTCTACATCCGGGCCAGCAAACGAAACGGCACCCTGTATGTCGGCGTCACCAACGATCTCGCCCGCCGAATGGTCGCACACAAGGCCAAGCTCGTGCCCGGGTTCACGAAACAGTATGGGGTGACCCTGCTCGTCTATTTCGAAACCTACGGATCCATCATTGAAGCACGGGCACGCGAGCATTCGCCGAAGCGATGGCGGCGCGCCTGGAAGCTGAAGCTGATCGAAGACCTCAATCCGGATTGGCGCGACCTGACGGATGAACTGAACTCTCTTGCTAGCTGACTGGGTCCCGGCTCTGCGCAGCAGCGCTGAGCGCTGCTGCGCGTCCGGGACACGGAAATCACCCCGCGGGACGTGTCCAGGACAAGGCGCGGCACAAAGTGACGCTGCGCAGAGCCGGGACCCAGCTCTGTCGCGACATGGGTCCCGGCTCTGCGCAGCAACGCTATGCGTTGCAGCGCGTCCGGGACACGAGGGTTTAAAAAGGAAAAGGCAGGGCCCTGGGAAAGCCCTGCCTGTCCGTGTCGGTCTTCCGGTGGCCGGAGAGATAAGGCGTATCCCCACCCCTCCCCGCGATCGTGACCAAACTGTTTGACGCCCTAAGTACAGGCCCCGCCGAGAACCTGGAGAAAGCGGCAAGGCTTGCGACCGCGGTCACCATAGCAGGCGCGCGGCCGACACCAAGCGCATAGTTAATTTAACGTTAACGACGCAAAGGCAGGCATAAGGGGCCCGAAAGCGCCGCTGCGGCATGGACGCTGCAAATCCCCTCCTGCACAACAACAGAAGGGATCGCGGGTGCACTGAAGCGGGACAGGTTTGTCCCTTCGAGGTTGCACCCCGGGCGAGCGTTCAGTCATGAAACATCCGTCGAGCCGCGCGTTCTTCGCGTATTGGGACAAGAAGCGCGGCACTGCGCGGGCCCCTGACCGGGCCGACATCGACCCGGCCGCGGTCCGCGGCCTGCTCGGCGACATCTTCGTGCTGTCCTGTGAACCAAACCTCGGCTTCCCGTTTCGCGTCGCCGGCACGCGCGTCTGCGCGCTCGCAGGAACAGACCTCAAGGACCAGAGCTTTGCGGCGCTGTTCGCGCATGCGAGCCGCGGCGAGATCGAGGAGATCACGACGATCGTCGCCGACGAGACGCTGGGTGCGATCGCCGGCGTCACCGCGGCACGCGAGGACGGCAGCAAGGCGCATCTCGAACTGCTGCTGCTCCCCTTCAACGCCCGTCCGCACACACCGGTTAGCGTGACCGGCGTGCTCGCGCCGTTCGACGACGAATGCGGCACGCTTTCCGCTTTCACCCTCACCTCCTGGCGCTACCTGCACCAGCCCGAGAAACTCTTGCCACGCGCCATCCGCAAATTGCAGGTCGCACGCGGCCTGATGGTGTATGAGGGGCTGAGATAGTCTCCACCGCCCAATGCGCGGCATCGCGCGCAAGAAGAACCTGCCGCGCGACAAATCAACGCGCATGCGGATGACCGTTTTTGCCGGATCTGCGTCATTCCTGATGCCATTGCCAAGGGTTAGCTTCCGCTTCGCGTGAAGCAACGAGGATCGGGTGACATCATCATGATATGGCGCATTCTGGCGTTGAGCGGCGTCGGCTGTGTGGCACTGCTGGTGGCGATCGGCGGAACCTGGTTGTTCCTGCTGCCGGGCTCGCCGGCTCGGGGAACCGCGCCTGCGATATCCAAAGACGAGACCGAGGCGACGCTTGCGGCGCTGAGGCCGCCGAAGCGCAAACGTCCACTGATCGCCATCGTCGGCATCAACGACATGAGCGAGACGACCGACTATCTGATGCCATACGGCATCCTCGCGCGCGCTGATGTCGCCGACGTCCTCACATTGGCGACGCAGCCCGGCCCCGTCGCCCTCTATCCCGCGCTGAAAGTGCAGCCGCACGCGACCATCGCCGAGTTCGATGCCGCGCATCCGGACGGCGCCGATTACGTCATCGTGCCCGCGATGAGCCGTGAAGACGATGCCTTGGCGTTGCAGTGGATCAGAAGCCAGGCCAGCAAGGGCGCGATCGTCGTCGGCGTCTGCGTCGGCGCCAAGGTCGTTGCCAACACCGGGCTGCTCGACGGCCGGCAGGCCACCACGCATTGGTATTCGGTGCGCGATTTGCAGAAGCATTCTGCGATCCGCTATGTGGCGGACCGCAGGCTAGTGGTCGACCGCGGCGTTGCGACCACCACCGGCATCACTGCATCCATGCCGATGGCCCTGACCCTGGTCGAGGCCATCGCCGGACGCGCCAAGGCGGAGGCGGTTGCCCGCGAAATCGGTCTTGCGCACTGGGATGCACGCCACCGCAGCGAGGCGTTCCGGTTCACACGCCCCTTCGCGGTGACGGCGATCGCCAACACGCTTGCATTCTGGAACCGCGAGCAGCTCGGAATCGCGCTGACGTCAGGCATCGACGAGGTGTCGCTTGCGCTTGTAGCCGATGCGTGGTCGCGCACCTATCGCTCGCGCGCTCTCACCTTCGCGGCCACGGCAGAGGCGCAGACGAGCCGCGACGGTCTTCGCATCCTGCCGGACAAGGTCGCGGCCGACTGGCCGGCAAAGCTGACGCCGCCGACCGCCGTCGACTTGCCGCCGGCGCGAGCGCTGGACCAGACGCTAGACGCCATCGATGCGCGCTACGGGCCGCGCACGGCGGATTTCGTCGCGATGCAGCTCGAATATCCGAGACAGCGGCGCGGCAGCGCAGGGAAATAAACTGAGACGAAACGACGGATCGACATGAGCAAGAAGACGCACTGGCGTCCCGCGCACACCTCCGACTTGCGTGCGATCAGCGCGATTGCGGCGCGCATCCATCCTGCGCTGCCTGAACGCGCCGAGGTGCTCGCGGAGAAAATGCGGCTCTACCCGGACGGCTGCCGCGTGCTCGGTGCGGATGAAGGCATCGTCGGCTACGGACTGACGCATCCCTGGATGCAGTACCGGATTCCGCCGCTCAACAGCTTCTTGCAAGAATTGCCCGATCGCGCGGATTGCCTCTACCTGCACGACGTCGCCATATTGCCCGGTTTTCGCGGCGGCGTTGCGCGCGATTATGCTGCCGATATCGAGCAGCTGGCGCGCGCGTCACACATTGCGACGCTGGCGCTGGTCTCGATCTACGCCACGCGACCGCTCTGGGAACGTCTCGGCTTCCGGGCCGTCACGGCGGATGCGGAGCTGCGTACAAAGCTCGAATCGTACGGCGAAGGCGCGACATACATGCTGCGCGACCTCGCCGCGACGTGACGTCCCCTTCCCGGTCGGCTCACGTGGGCGTGAAGCCGCCCTCTCGAACCCGGTCGGTTCAGCCTCCGTCGAAGGTGTGTGCGAGCCGTTCCGGTCTCGCCGAACCGAGGCTGGAGAATGTCCATGAAACTCACATTGTCGAAAGTTGCGTTCGTTGCGTGCGTTGCGACGGCCGCGTTCACCGCGACCAGCGCCAATGCGGCGCAGGTCCGATCTTACAGCTGCGAATTTGCATTTTTCGAAAGCTGTGGCAGCGTCGTCGAAATGCCGAACCCGGGCCGTGCACGCCGCGTCGTTCGCCTCACCCACGATACCTCGCCGATCTACATGAAGCAGAGTGACCCGCGCTACAGTTCGTCGATGCGCGATGCCGGCGGTGGTGGCGGCGGAGGAGGAGGAGGTGGTGGTGGTGGTGGCGGCCGCTGAACTCACACCCGACTTTTAGATGATGTCGCCGGTGCAATCCGGCGGCATCATTGCCGTGCGCGTTGATCGGTAGCCGATCAGCTTCGACGCTTCTTCTTCGCCTTCTTTCCCGATGCACCCTTCACCGGCCAGGGCGTGACCGACGGCTCCGTGTGGCCCGGCCTGTTCTTGTGCCTCTTCTTTCCGAAGGAAGGAGCATCGCCGAATTTCGGCGCGCCCTCACCACGAGCTTTTCTGCGTGGCTTGAATCCACTTGCCTCGCGCGGGCGATCGTGGTGCCGGTCACGATGGTCGCCGGCCTCGCGGCGGGGCGTGTGAGAGCGCTCCTCCGAAGCTTCCTGGCGGCGGGGCACGTCCGCCATCGGTTCGATGCGAATGCTGTCTTCCTTGTCCGGACGCTTGATCTTGGTGGCGAACGAATCCGCGACCCGCTCGGAAATCTCAAACTCAGTGGTGGTGTCCATGATCTTGATGGAGCCGATGTCGCGCTTGTCGATGCCGCCGCGACGGCAGATCATCGGCAGCAGCCAGCGTGCCTCGGCATTCTTGCGCCGCCCGATCGCGACGCGGAACCAGACGCTGCCCTCCGTCATGGCGTGCTTCGACGACGCTTTCCCCGGTTTCGATCGCGCCTTGACGCGATCGTCGCCGCCTTCAAGTCCGTCCCGCCCGCGCTCCTCGCGCAGCTTGCCGCTTCGCTCGCCGGGATCGATGATGTCCTCGGGCGACGGCAGCCGCGCGCGATAGAGTCGCGCGAGCGCGGCGGCGATGTCCTCGGGCGACCGCTCGGCCAATAGCGCCTGCGCGAGAGCGAGGTCGTCGGAAGTCGTCTCCTCGGTGAACAGCACATCCTTCATGCGCTCGTGATCGAGCTTGCGGATTTCATCCGCCTGCGGCGCCGTGCCCCAGGCCGCGTCGATCCCAGAGAGATTGAGCAACAGCTCGGCGCGCCGCCGCCGTGCCGGCGGCACCAGGAGGACGCTCGTCCCCTTTCGGCCCGCACGTCCCGTACGGCCGGAGCGGTGCTGCATAACCTCGGCGTCGTTGGGCAGGTCGGCATGGATGACGAGGTCGAGGCTCGGCAGGTCGATGCCGCGGGCAGCGACGTCGGTCGCGACGCAGACGCGGGCCCGTCCGTCCCGCAGCGATTGCAGCGCCAGGGCGCGTTCGTTCTGCGTCAACTCGCCCGACAGGGCGACCACGGAAAAGCCGCGTTCCAGCAGCGATGCCTGCAAATGCCTCACGGCGTCGCGCGTGCTGCAAAACACCAGCGCGCTCGGCGCCTCGTAGAAGCGCAGCACGTTGACGACGGCATGCTCGACGTCGGCGGGCGCGATGCGGATCGCGCGATACTCGATATCGGCATGGCCGCCTTCGTCGCCGGCGACCTCGATCCGGAACGCATCGCGCTGATATTGCCTCGCGAGCGCGACGATTCCGCGCGGAAAGGTCGCCGAGAACAGCAGGGTGCGGCGCGCCTCCGGCGTGGTCTCGAGGATGAATTCCATGTCCTCGCGAAAACCGAGATTGAGCATTTCGTCGGCTTCGTCGAGCACGACCGCAGCGAGTTCGGAGATATCGAGACGGCCACGGCGCAGATGATCGCACAGCCGTCCGGGCGTGCCGACGACGATGTGGGCGCCGGCGGCCAGCTCGCGCTGCTCGCGGCGCGGATCCATGCCGCCGACACAGGAGACGACGCGCCCGCCGGCATGCCCGTAGAGCCAGGCGAGCTCGCGTTGAACTTGAAGCGCGAGCTCGCGGGTCGGCGCCACGATCAAGGCGAGCGGCGCGGCCGCAGGTCCAAACTGCTCGGCGTCATCGAGGAGATTTTTCGCGATGGCCAATCCATAAGCGACGGTCTTGCCGGAGCCGGTCTGGGCCGACACCAAGAGGTCGCGGCTCGTTGCTTCGTGGGCGAGCACCGCGAGCTGGACGGGCGTTAGTGAATCATAGTTCCGCTCGGCCAAAGCTCTGGCGAGCGGCGGGGTCAGGGCCGGAAGAGACACGAGATGGAGAACCTTGGTTGATTCAGGCGCGGAACGGTGATCCTGCGGACCTGAGCTGCGTGCGCGGCAAACGGCCCGGCCGCACGCTGATTTGATCTGGGCGCTCTTTACGCCAAGAGCCCGGAAAGCACCATGCCTATGATGCATGGCTTTCCGGAGAGCACCGCGCCGGAAGGTTGCAGCGGATTTTTGCGGCTACCTCCGTTAACCTGCGCCTCACCGGATCCGATGGGAATGACCGCGTGACGTCCTCCGTCAAACGCACCTGCGGCGACTGCACGCTCTGCTGCAAGGTGATGGCTATCGAGGCGCTGACCAAGCCCGCGAACGCCTGGTGCCGGCATTGCAAGCCCGGCCGCGGCTGCGCGATCTACGCCGCGCGGCCGGCTGAATGTGAGGACTTCGCCTGCCTGTGGCTGGTCAACGATCTCCTTGATGAACGATGGAAGCCAACCCGGTCAAAGCTGGTCCTGACCATCTCGGAGGACGGCATCGAAGTCCGGTGCGACCCGGGCTCTCCCAACGCCTGGCGCAGGGAGCCCTACGCCAGCGACATCCGCGCATGGGCGGCGGAGGGCGAGCGCAACGACATGACTGTGGTCGTGATTGTCGGGCAGCGCCTGATCCTCGTCACGTCGGATCGCGAGTTCGATCTCGGGATCGTAGGACCGGACGAGCGGATCGTGCGGGAGATCGAGGGCACGAAGGTGGTGGGCGCGAGCGTGGTGAAGGAAAGCCAGACCAGCGATGGCTAGTTGGTGAACGCGCTATCGGCTGATGCTAGATAAGTCCCACGACCTGGCAGAACTCAGGCGAAACAGAATACGGAGCACAACGATGCGATTGGCAGTCATTTCCGATGTCCACGGCAATCTTGCCGCTTTGGAGGCCGTGCTGGCCGACATCAAGGCGCGCGGCGTAGATCGTACGGTCAATCTGGGTGACTGCGTCACCAGCCCGTTGTGGCCGAGAGAAACCTTCGAAGCGCTCCAGCCGCTGTCGTTACCGACCGTGCGCGGAAACCATGATCGCTGGATTGAGGAGTTTCCGGACGACAAGCTTTCGCCGGCAGGCCTGTTTGCGCGTCGCGCACTGACTGCGGAGCAACGGCGCGCGCTCCACAGCTTGCCGTCCCGGATATGGCTGGACGACGGGATCCTGGCCTGCCATGGCACGCCCGACGACGATACGGCGTGCCTGTTGGAGGAAACGCTCGACGACGGCCGCTTTGTGCCGGCACGCCGCGAAGTTCTGGCGAGCCGTCTGCAAAGCGAGCCGACTGCGCGCGTGGTGCTGTGTGGCCATAGCCACCGCCAGGCAGTCATTCAGGGCCCCGGCGAGTGTCTGGTTCTCAATCCGCGGAGCGTTGGGTGTCCGGTGTTCGCGGACATTCCCTTTGCCGCGAACCTGGAATACCGCTCGCCTCACGCCCGGTATGCGGTCCTCACCAAAAGACAAAGGGGCTGGCAAGTCGAACTTCTCGCCCTCGAATACGACTGGGAGGCCGCGTCGGCGCGTGCGCTCGCCAACAACCACCCGGAATGGGCGCACGCCATGTTATCCGGATACGTCAAATAGAACCTCTCAGATCTCCGCGTAGATCTCCAGCAGATTGCCGTCGGGGTCGCGGAAGAACAACGTGCGGTGGCCGAATGACTGGTTCATCGGCGGCGACAACAGCGCCACGCCATGCCGCACGAGCTCGTCGGCGCATTCATCGACCTCGGCCGCGGACACCTTGAAAGCCAGTTGCAGCGAGGCGCTGCCCGCCGGGGTCGGTGCGTCGGCGGCGGTGCGGCTCGGTCTTGCCAGCGTCAGCGTGTTGCTGCCCAAGCCGTATTCGATCCAGTTCGGCGAGAGCTCGCGCAGCAATGGAAAGACAAGAATGTCTTCGTAGAAGCGGCGCATCGCGGCCATGTCGCGCACGAAGATGACGGTGTAATCGATCGCGCGGATGGCCTGGAATGGGGAGCGACGGTTTGGGTCGGAAGTCTGCTCGTTTGTCATTTCGTAGCTCAATCCAAACTCCGACGCGTAGCCCCCATGAGCGAGGCGACATGCGGGAAATCATCCACGAGCTCCCCGGATGTCGCGGAGCCTATCATCGGGCGCCGCTTTGCGGCCGACCCGTTGGCTGATCCGGGCTACACGCCCTTACTCCACCAACTCCGGCCACGGCACGATGGTCGACTTCACCGTCTTCATCGCCATCGCGTCCTTCACCGCCTGCGCGACGCCCGCTTCCGTGAACGGGTAGATCGTCTGCATCTTCAGCCACGGATACTTATCACGCGTGCGATAGAGCATGTCGACACCGAGCGGCAGGTCGTTGCCGGTGAAGCCCCAGGATCCCAGCACGTTGAGATCCTTGGTGCAGATGCGATGCCAGGAGGTATCGATCGAGCCGGCGTCGGTGAACTGGCCCATCTCGACATAGGTGCCGCCGTCGCGCAGCATCTCGATGCCTTCGGGGCCGGCGGTGGGATGGCCCGAGCAATCCATCACGAGATCGGCGCCGAAGCCGCCGACAATGTTGCGCACGCGCGCGATGCGCTCTTGCGGCGACTTGAGCTCCTCGATGTTGACCGTTGCCTCCGCACCGAACTCGCGCGCCAGCTTGAGCCGCGGCTCTTCCGGCGCGCCGACGCAGATCACGCGCCCTGCCCCCATCTCCTTTGCGGCGGCGACCGCGAGAATGCCGATCGGGCCGGAGCCCTGGATCACCACCGTGTCGCCCCAAGAAAAACCACCGGCACGGGTCGCGCGATTGAAGGCGCGGATGCAGGAGGTCAGCGGCTCGGACAGCGCCCCGAGCCGCAGCGACATGTCATCGGGCAGCTTGTAGATCTTGGTGCCGGGCAGCATGTCGAGATCGACATAGACATATTCAGCCCAGCCGCCCCACAGGTGCGGCGCCTTGTCGAAGCCGAGATAGCGGCCGTAATAGACCGGCGTCAGGCACTTGTTCGCCGTCTGCGGATAATGGATGCAGTAGTAGCAGCGCCCGCACGGCATCAAGGGCGGGATCATCACCTTGGAGCCGATTCCGAGCGGCTTGCTCATGAAGTCCTCGTTGAACTCATCGCCGCATTCGACGATGATGCCGCCGAGCTCGTGACCGAGCGTGAACGGCCAGGGCAGCGGCTTCGGCCAGTGGCCTTTGAGGATATGCAGATCGGTGCCGCAGACCCCGCAGGCGCCGACCTTGATCAGCGCGGCTTTCCGGCCGACCTTCGGCCACGGCACGGTTTTGATGACGGGCTCCGAGCCCGGCCCTGCGTGGGTGCAGACGCGGATCTGGTCCATGGTGCGTTCCTCGCTGCCCGTCTGTTATGATTTGTGTGCGGGCTGAGGCGAAGCGTATGTGAGATACGAGATCGTGCCAAGCGGGCAGTCTCGTAGCCCGCATGAGCGAAGCGATATGCGGGGGCGCGGTCCCGGACATCGCTGCGCTCGGGGCTACGGGACACACACCCAAGTGTCTTGAGCACGGCCCGGCGAACGTGTAAGGCCCGAGCAGTCCTGCCCAGGTGCCCGCTTGAATCCCCTCCCCCAAAATCCCATGGTCGCGTCCGGATCGTTCGCGGCGATGAAGTCTCTGCCCTACCGTCTCCAGTTCACGGCCTACGTGCTGGCGATGATGGCTGACAATGTCGAGCATGTGATCAGCTATTGGGTGGTGTTCCAGAAATTCCATTCGCCGGCGCTGGCGGGCTTTGCGGTGCTGTCGCACTGGCTGCCGTTCCTGCTGTTCTCGGTCGCGGTCGGCGGGCTTGCCGATCGGTTCGATCCGCGCCGCATTATCCAATGCGGCATGCTGCTGTTCATTGTCGCCTCCGCCGGATGGGGCTTCTTCTTCCTCACCGATACGATCCAGATGTGGCACGCGATGCTGCTGCTGGTGATCCACGGCTGCGCCGGCGTGCTGTGGCAGACGCCGAACCAGCTCTTGCTCTACGACCTCGTCGGTCCCGCCGATCTGCCGAGCGCGGTGCGGCTGAACGCGATGGCGCGCTATCTCGGCATCCTGGTCGGGCCTGCCGTCGGCGGGATCATCATGCTGACCCTCGGCACCTCGCACGGCATCATCTTCAACACGCTGTTCTATCTGCCGATGCTGCTCTGGCTGTTCTGGGCGCCGGCGCGCGACAAGAGCGTCGCCGTGCGGCGCTTCGCGGTGCGCGGCCTTGCCGACATCATGCAGACCATCCGCGCCATCGGCACCCAGCCGGTGCTGACGGCGATGACGTGGCTCGCCGGCCTCACCTCCTTCATGATCGGCAATGCCTATCACGCCCAGATGCCGGGCTTTGCCGGCGATCTCGGCCATGGCGATCCCGGCGTCTCCTACAGCGTGCTGCTCGCGGCGGACGCGGCCGGCGCCCTGCTCGCCGGCATCGCGCTGGAATCCTGGGGGCGGCTGAAGGGCACGCCGCGCACCGCGATCATGCTCGCGATGCTCTGGAGCGCGGCACTGTTCGGCTTCGCTTTGGTGCAGATCTATCCGGTTGCGATCGTGCTGTTGTTCTTTGCCGGCTTCTTCGAGCTCTCGTTCAACACCATGGCGCAGGCGCTGGTGCAGCTGAACGCGCCGCCCGACATCCGCGGCCGTGTCGTCGGGCTTTATAATATGGCTGGGCTGGGGATGCGGGCTTTCAGCGGCATCACGGTCGGGCTCTCGGGGGCGGCAATCGGCATCCACTGGTCGCTCGGGCTCTCGGCCACGGTGCTGCTGGCGCTGCTGGGTCTGCTCCATGGGCGGGCGGCAAACAAGGCCTAAGGGCCTCGGTCGTCAGCCTGGACTGCACAGTCGCCCGGTCTCGGCCTTGTCACGGGGCTGCCCGCCCTCGATGTGGCTTTTCGAGCGCATTGTTTCCGTTCGTAACCGATCTCGCCAATCCTAACGCGGCATTAACCCTGTGCACCTTAGGGTCGTGCCGGACTCCGCCCGGGCGGGGGGTCGGGTGTTGGAAATGGCGTTGGCGAACAAAAAATTTCTTCCGGCCGCCGAGGAGCGCAGGCGCTTCCAGCGGGTGAAGGTGCACCTGCTCGGCCGCTACATGCTGCCGGACCGCCGGGAATTCCCCTGCCAGGTGATCAACATGTCGCCAGGCGGCCTTGCTCTGCTCGCCCCCGGCATCGGCAATGTCGGCGACCGCGTGGTCGCCTATCTCGACCATATCGGCCGCGTCGAAGGCAAGATCACCCGCATCATCGACAATGGCTTCGCCATGACGATCGGCGCGACGCCGCGCAAGCGTGACAAGCTCGCGGCCCAGCTGACCTGGCTCGCCAACCGCGACATCCTCAATCTGCCGGAGGATCGCCGTCACGACCGTATCGTGCCGCGCAACCCGATCGCAGTGCTGACGCTCGAGGACGGCACCAAGATGACCTGCCGCATCATCGACCTCTCGCTGTCGGGCGCCGCCATCGCCGCGGAGAACCGGCCGCCGCTGAAATCAACGGTTCTGCTCGGCCGGGTCCAGGGCCGCGTGGTCCGAAATCTCGAGGACGGCTTTGCGCTGGAATTCATGCATGAGCAGCCGGCCGAGACACTCGAAGAGAGCGTTACCGCGCGGTAAAGCGCAACGACACGAAAACCTCGACATTTCCAGGCTCGAAGGCGGCCTCCGTGATGCGGACGCCGCCTTTTTTCGTGTCTCGCAGCGAGCCGCCCGCGGTTAACGCGTGGGTTGTAGATGCGCGCAAACACCGCGTCTGCCAGCGTTTCCGCGTTAATCGATAGAATTTGAATCAATTGCAGTCATATCGAATTTTATTCGAATTCGATTCAAGTATAGATCGAATTCGCCGCGCCTTTTACTTGCATTCGTCTCGACTTGACTTGGTTGACTTAGCGGCAAACTCAAAAGCTCCGTGCGAAATGTGGTCCCAACAAGAAACGGGGGCCGCAATGTTTGACTTCAGGGGACAGGGGAAGAGGCTGGCGATTGCCGCCATGCTCTTCGGGATCAGCACGGCAGCGCAGGCCGGCGAAGGCCGTCTGCTCTACGCGAGCCTCGGCGACACCACGCGTGCGCCGATCGGCTGGGTTGAGTTCTGCGCGGACAATGCTGCCCAGTGCCAGGGCGCGCCGATGCAGCCGCGCGACATCGTGATGTCGCAAGCCGCATGGCGCGACCTCGTCAAGGTCAATCGCTGGGTCAACGAGACCATCAAGCCTTTGACCGACCAGGAGCACTGGGGCGTGATCGAGAAGTGGTCGCTGCCGACAGACGGTTACGGCGACTGTGAAGACTACGTGCTGTTGAAGCGCAAGATGCTGATGGATGCCGGATGGCCGCGCCAGGCCCTGCTCATCACCGTCGTGCGCGACAAGAAGGGCGAAGGCCACGCGGTGCTGACGGTGAAGACCGACAAGGGCGAGTTCGTTCTCGACAATCAGAACGAGAACGTCGTCGCCTGGACGGAGACCGGCTACCGCTTCGTCAAGCGCCAGTCGCAGAGCGATCCCAACGTGTGGGTCTCGCTGGGCGATACCAAGCCGGCGGTCTCCACCGCCAGCGCGAAGGATCAATAGGAACGAGACAACGAGTTACGCGGCCCGGTCACATCCCCACCCCTCCCCGTCCCAGACCGGTACGCGCGCGCCCAGCCATCCCCCAATGGCTGGGCGCAATTTTTTTGGGGAATACGCCATCAACTCTGCTGGGCTTGCCGCGACCAGGGCACGCGCACGGCGGTGAAATCACGCCAGCTGTCCTGCAAGGACCGGTGCACGCCCGTCGATGCACACGCCTGCCAGCCGGCGATCGCGGCCGCCGCGATGGCGCTGTCGCGATCTTCAGAACCGAGCCCGTCGAGCAATGAGGCCGTCACCGCCATGTCGTTGAATGCGCCGAGCTCCTCCTGCAAGCCGGCGAGCCTGCGGGCGAATTTTCGCGCGGACTTGCGATCGGCAAACAGCGGCAACAGGAACTCGCCGAGATAGCGCAGGCGCTTGGTCGCGAGCCGCACCCGATGCACCTCGTCGACCGTGAGCGATTTGAAGCGGCGACCGCGCTTGAGCACCTTGGCGTGCTGCTCCGACAGGACGCGCTGCGCGAAGTTGACGGCGGGCTCGGCGAGCCGGCCGAGTTCTTCGGGCGCGACGTCATTGCGCCAGCCGCGCGTCTCGATCCAGCCGCCGAGACTGATCAGGAAGACGGCGCAGCGGCGATCATCAAGCGCATTGTGAGCCTTGCGATAGGCTTCCGCCTGACGCAGCGCCGCGACCCGCCCGAGCGCATCGAACCCCACGATGGAAGGGCAGGCTTTTGCGATCGCCGGCAAGGTGTCGAGCTGGAACACGTCCCAGTCGCGCGCAGCGGACAGGCCTTGCGCCAGCCATTTGGCTTCCGACCGCAGCACATCGAGGTTGCTGAGCGCGCCGACCGATCGCATCAGGTCGAGCGCCGATCGCAGCCGGCGCAGCGAGACACGCAGCTGATGCACGCCTTCCGGATTGCCGCCGGCTTCGGCCGCCGGCAAGGACTGCAGCAGATGAAGGAAGCACGAGCGCAGGATCGTTGCGAAGGCCTCGTCGAGCGTGACGGACGGATCGAGCCGAAGCTTGCGCGGCCGGCGCGCCGACGGCGCCTTGTCGGCGGCAAGGTCAAAGCCGCGCGCGGACTTGCTGCGGATGGACGGCTTCATCTTTCCGTGCTCCGCAAGCCGCAACGCGATCTCGTAGATCGTGCTCGCGCTGCCGCTCTTGAGCTCCAGCTCGATCTCGCTCACCGGCAGCGACTTGCCGCCTGCCGTCAACTCGCCCTGGTCGAAGGCGATCTCGACCGTGCCGGACGGCAGGTCGACGATGCGCGTATGCCGATGGATATCGGCCGTGAAGACCGCTTCTAGCGGCTGCGCGCCGAGATGGCCGTGAAGCTTCTCCGGAATGAATGGCAATGCCAAAGCGGGATCGGGCGCAAGCGAGGCCACGCTCGCCTCCCATTCGCCACGGCGCAGCGGATCGTCCGCGGCGTCGGTCTTCACGGTCTGGACGAAACGCGTGCCGCTCTGGCGTACACGCAAACTCAGCCCGGCGCGACGAAGTGCCCGCTCGGGCGTGTCGTAGTAGACGGACTTGAGACGTTTTCGCGTGCCGTTGTTGCGTGCGTTCGCCGCGATGACCGGCGCAGCGCTGAAATCTGCCATGCGATCGGCATCGACGAGAAGCTTGAGCTCGATTTCGCCGGCGGGACGCGCGATGGCGCTCGGCTCAGTTGGTTTCAGATCAGCCGTCATCTCTTGCGATGGCGTCCGATCACTCACAGCGCCCTCGATCCCCGGCTCCGCGCCTGACCCGGCGGGTTCAATCTGCCTCAGGAAGCCGGCGACGACTTGCGCCCGCTTGTTCTCCTTCGGAGCGTGATTCCCACCCGGCCCGCTCGGAGTCTTGCGGGCCGGTGTTGAATCTGACTTCAGCATTGAGAGTAACATGACAGTTTGATGACAGAGCGTGAGCATATAGCCGGTAAGCCCCGCGAGGAATAGTCAGGTTACGTCGCAATGCATCATCGTCCACATGCGAGATCCCGAGCGAAGATCTCGGCGAGGACTGTCACAATTGGGCTCGGCGTTACGAATTAAGTTGGCGCCGAGCATCACAAGTGATCGTATTGATAGGGACTCTCGCAGGTCTCGAAATCGAGACGAACACGTCAACGAGCTTGGTTCATGCTAGCCGAGAAATTCTTTCTGGTTCTGGAGACACTTAGAAGTCAGCTGCCCGATGACAGGCCCGAGATTTGGGCAAGTCCTCGGCCGAATACGGCGATCCCCTCTGATTCGCGGCGCAAAAAACCGGTTCCCGGCGGTCAGGAGTAGAAATATCATTCGAGCGGCGGCATCGCGGTGCTCAGTGCTCTCATGGACTGAGCACATTCCGAGCCACACCTCAGCGGCGGCGGCCTAAGAGCCTGGCCGCAACCTTTTCAGGGACGACCGCTCACTCTGCGGCTTCAAGGTTGGCGGGCTTGTCGGCCTCGCCCAGCGGCGACACTGCGGGGCCATTGAGCGCGGTGCCATCAGGCGCGAACTGCGACCCGTGGCACGGGCAATCCCAACACTGCTCGAGTGAATTCCAGTGCACGACGCAGCCGAGATGGGTGCAGCTTGCCGAATGCAAATGCAAATGCCCGTTCCGGTCGCGGCACGCCGCGATCTTCTTCAGGCCGCTGCGGACGAGGCGCCCCTCGCCGGGCCGCAGGCGTTCGACGCTCGCGATCTCGCTCGCCGCAAGATACTCCGCGAAATTCTTCAGCGGCGTGATGTTCTCGCTGATGAGCTCGCCGATGTTCTTGTAAATCTTCCGCGCCGGAGCGTAGACCTCTTCCCACGGGCTCGCACCGATCGTGATCAGATCCGTCACCAATAGACCGGCGACGAGCCCGTTCGTGATCCCCTGCCCTGAATCGCCGCTGACGATGAAGAGATGCTCCTCGCCGGGGCTGCGGCCGATGAAGCCGGCGAAATCGATCGGCTCCAGCACCTGGCCGGACCACCGATGAGTGACCTCGCGCAGGTCCGGCAATCGCTCGCGCGCCCAGCGTTCGAGCGCATCAAGGCGTTGTGCGCCGTCGTTCGCCTCACCCGATTTATGGTCTTCGCCGCCGATGATCACGATGTCCTCGTCGGCAGAGAACGGCTGGAGGCGGACATAGTGATAGGGATCGAGCGTATCCCAATAGAGCGCATCCTCCAGCGCTCCGGCCGCAATCTTCGCGGCGAGCGCATAGGTGCGGTAAGGCGCCTGCTTGGTGTGGATCGCGACCTGCACATTGACGGGCGAGTTGGTCGCGACCACCACGTCGGCGGCGTGGACCTCGTGGCCTGAGGCGGTCGTCACGACCATGTCGCCGTGGCGCTGGCGGATACTCTCGACACACGTGTCGGCGTAGAGCTTCGCTCCCCGGCGCTCCAATGCGCCCGCGAGACCAGCGAGATATTTGGTCGGGTGCAGGCGCGCCTGGCGCGGAAAACGCAGCGAACGCATCTGGCCTTTGGCATGGAACGGGGTCGGCTCGATGCAATTTTCGATGGGAATCCCCAGCTTGCGGCAGCAATCCAATTCCCCATCCAGCTCGGATGCGGGCGTTTCGGGTGCCAGCACCCAATAGCCGTCCACGCGTTGAAAATCGCAATCGATGTGCTCGATACGCTGGATGGTCTCGGCGCGATCGATCGCGGTCACGACGCTCTGATAGTAGTACTGCGCGGAGTCGGGGCCGCGTACTCTCACCAACGCGTCGTAACCGTCGTCGAGCGCCGTCGCCAGGTGTGCGGTGGTACGCGCCGTCATCCCGCTGCCGATGCCACCGCGGTCCAGCACCACGACCGAACGTCCATGGCTGGCAAGTTCATAGGCCACCGATAACCCGGCGATTCCAGAGCCGACAACGACGACGTCCGTCCCCACGGTCCCGGACAGCGCCGGCGCGTCGGCGACCGAAACATCCATCCAGGGCGATCGGGTGTGCTCGTCCCGTACGTTCATGGCAGTTCTCCTCGGAAGAACAAACGATGCGGCAGGTTCAGGGTTCCTGCCGGCGTCCGCGGGCGGAAATGCCGCTGATGCTCACCTCACCGATTAGGAACCTTCATCGTGCTCGCGCATGAAACGGCATGAGAACTCCATCACCCGGAATGCGCAGGGCACTGCGTCAGGCTCAATTGTACGGGCACCTGCTCGTCCGCAATGACAGGCTCTATCACCCGGGAGGCAATCATCCGATCTGCTCGATACAGCTTGCACGAGAGATGGTCAGGTCAGGATGGATGACCAAGCACGACGGCGAATACGAGATCACGCCTGACGGGCAGCTCGCCGCCGAAAGTGAACTCAGCCGCTGATCGGCGTAGCCGGCGCGACCGCGCCCCTTGGTCAGGCGCCGAGCACGTCCGCCAGCCGCAGCTCGTCGGCAGCGGGATCCTTCAGGAACAGCTCCGCCTCGATCTCGTTCAGGTGCGACAGCATCAAGGACCCCGCGCGCGCCTTGTCGCGCTCGCGGATCGCGGCGACGATTCCCGCGTGATGATCGGTGCCGCAGGCCGGCGTGTCGTGGCGGCGGTAGAGCAGGATGATGAGTGAGGAGCGCGCGATCAGCTCCTTCAGGAAGCCGAGATAGATGCTGTGACCGCTCATCTCGGCGACGAGACGATGAAACTCGCCGGAGAGCCGCACCGAGGCGCGCGCGTCGCCGCGCAATTCCGCTTCGCGCTCCTCGGCAAGATGTTGGCCGAGGCGATCGAGCCATGTCGGCGAAACCGCGTCGATCGCGTGGTCCACGATTGTGGGTTCGATCAGGCGGCGTGCCTCGAACACCTCGCGGGCATCGGCGGGCGTCGGCCGCGCGACGAAGGCGCCGCGGTTCTTCTCGATGTTGACGATACCCTCATGCGCGAGCTGCTGCAGCGCGGTGCGCACCAGCGTACGGCTCGCGCCGTAGATCTCGCCGATCTCGTCCTCGCCGAGCTTGGTGCCCGGCAGCAGGCGATGCTCCAGGATCGCCGCGGTCACGCCCTCCCGGATACGGCTGACGCGATCGCTCGCATCTGGCGCATCGGATTTTTGACGGGTCTTGGCGGCCATGGGGGCGAGGGCTCGATCGACAGACGTTCGGCCTTGGATGTTAGTCGACGAGCTGTATCCAATCACAGGCGAAACTTTATACAATCTTCGCCCGTTTTGTGTGCAGATGACTGCACGGGCGGCAGGCAGCCAACGGGGGCCGGAATCGACCTAACGATCTGACTCCGCTGCACAGTTTTGGAAATTCGCACCGCCGCGGGCTGTTGGCACGGACCTTGCGGAGAGAGGCGGGACGCATCGCCCCTCCTCGGACACGCCATGGCCACTCCCGCCGCTCTCGAACTGGTCGCCGTCACCAAGCGCTACGACACCACGCTGGCGGTCGATAACGTCAACCTGAAGATCCCGGCCGGCACCTATTGCTGCCTGCTCGGCCCTTCCGGCTGCGGCAAAACCTCGACCCTGCGCATGATCGCGGGCCACGAGGCGGTCAGCGAGGGCGACATCATCCTGGGCGCGCAGAACGTCACCGATCTGCCGCCGGCCGAGCGCGGCACCGCGATGATGTTCCAGTCCTACGCCCTGTTTCCGCATCTCAGCGTGATCGACAACGTCGCCTTTGCACTGAAGATGCGCGGCATCGACAAGCCGATGCGGCACAGGCGCGCCGGCGAGCTGCTCGAGCTGGTCGCCATGAGCCCCTATGCCGGACGCCTGCCTGCGCAGCTCTCCGGCGGCCAGCAGCAGCGCGTCGCCCTCGCTCGCGCGCTGATCACCGAGCCGCAGATCCTGCTGCTCGACGAGCCGCTCTCCGCGCTCGATCCGTTCCTGCGGGTGAAGATGCGGGGCGAATTGAAGCGGCTGCAGCGCGAGCTCGGCATCAGCTTCATCCAGGTCACCCACGGCCAGGAAGAGGCGATGGCGCTCGCCGACCACATCGTGGTGATGAACCTCGGCCGCATCGAGCAGCAGGGCACTGCGCGCGAGATCTTCCACCATCCCCGCACCGAATTCGTGGCGCGCTTCATCGGCGGCCACAACGTCCTCAGCGATGCCGGCAATCTCATCGCGGTGCGCGCCGATCAGCTCGGCATAGTGCCGTTCGCCGACGGCGCATTCGGCGCGCCGGCGCTGCTGACCCAGACCGAATATCAGGGCTCCTACATCGCTGTCTCGCTCACGCTCGACGACGGCACCGCCCTGTTCTCCCATGTTCCCGAAGCCGCCTTCGACGTCCACCCGTTCCGCCCGGGCGATCGCGTGCTGGCCACCTGGGATCCCGCCAAGGCGCAACGCCTGCAATAGCGCCAATCGATCACTGGAATGCGCAACAGAGGAGTGACTGACATGAGCGAGACCACCAGGACGACCGGCGTCAGCCGCCGCACGCTACTCAAGGGCACCGCGGGTCTCGCGGGCCTTGCCGCCGGCTCCGGCGCGATCACCGGCTTTCCCTACGTGAAGTCGGCTGACGCAAAGGTGCTGCGCTATCTCGGCACCGCCGTGAACGAGGGCGACGACATCTCCAAGCAGTGCCTGAAGGACACCGGCATCAAGATCGAATACATCACTGCGACCACCGACGACGTCACCAAGCGCGTGATGACCCAGCCGAACTCCTTCGACGTGCTGGACACCGAATATTTCTCGCTGAAGAAGCTGGTGCCGTCGGGCAACATCCTCGCGCTCGACGCCAAGAAGATCAAAGAGTTCGACAACATCACACCCGTCTTCACCAAGGGCGAGACACCCGGCGGCAAGAAGATCGGCGGCCAGGGCACGGCACCCTGGAAGGTGCTCTATCTGGAAGGCAAGGACTCTAAGAAGTTCGCGACGTCGGCGACCGAATTCGTGACGCTGATCCCGACCGTCTACAACGCCGACACGCTCGGCATCCGCCCCGACCTGATCAAGCGGCCGATCAGCTCCTGGTCCGAGCTGCTCAATCCCGAATTCAAGGGCAAGGCCTCGATCCTCAACATCCCCTCGATCGGCATCATGGATGCCGCGATGGTCGTGGAAGCCACCGGCAAATACAAATATGCCGACAAGGGCAACATGACCAAGGAGGAGATCGATCTCACCATGAAGGTGATGACCGAGGCCAAGAAAGCCGGCCAGTTCCGGGCGTTCTGGAAAGACTTCAACGAGAGCGTAAACCTGATGGCTTCGGGCGAGACCGTGATTCAGTCAATGTGGTCGCCGGCGGTGACCAAGGTGCGCTCGATGGGCATCCCCTGCACCTTCCAGCCGCTGAAGGAGGGCTACCGCTCCTGGGCTTCCGGCTTCTGCGTGTCCAAGGGCGTTTCGGGTGCGAAGCTCGACTGGGCCTACGAGTTCGTCAACTGGTTCCTGTCCGGCTATGCCGGCGCCTATCTCAACCGTCAGGGCTATTACTCCGCGGTGCTCTCCACCGCGAAGGCGCACATGGAGCCCTACGAGTGGGCCTACTGGATGGAAGGCAAGCCGGCCGAGAAGGACATCAAGGCGCCCGACGGCTCGCTGCTGGAGAAGGCCGGCGCGGTGCGCGACGGTGGCTCCTATGAGGACCGCATGGGCGGCGTCGCCTGCTGGAACGCGGTGATGGACGAGAACGACTACATGGTTCGCAAGTGGAACGAGTTCATCGCGGCGTGACGTGATGGACACCTCTGAGGACATCCTGCATCAGGCATCCCCGGACATCGTCCGGGGATCGGAGACGGCGCGCCGCAGCAAGGCGGCGCGCCTGTCACCGTCCTTCATCTCCTGGCTCCAGGCCGGGCCGATGATGCTGGTGTTTCTCGCCTTCTTCCTGATCCCGCTGGTGTTCGTCGTCATCGTGTCCTTCTGGGACTACAACGAATACCAGTTGCTGCCGGCCTTCTCGGGCCGCGGCTACACCGACACGTTCGAGGGCTGCATCGCGCAGCTTCCCGATCTCTGCACGATCGGCAAGACCTATCTGAAGACTCTGAAGCTGTGCTTCATGGTCTGGGCCATCACCCTCTTCATCGGCTTCTGGGGCGCCTATTTCCTCGCCTTTCACGTCAAGTCCAAGACCTGGCAGATGGGATTGTCGCTGCTCTGCACGATCCCGTTCTGGACCTCCAACGTGATCCGAATGATCGCCTGGATCCCGTTGCTCGGGCGCAACGGCCTCGTGAACTCCGGCCTGATGAAGGCGGGACTGATCAACCATCCCTTGGAATGGCTCCTGTTCTCCGAATTCTCCGTGGTGCTGGCGCTGGTGCACCTCTTCACCTTCTTCATGGTGGTGCCGATCTTCAATTCGATGGTGCGCATCGACAAGTCGCTGATCGAGGCCGCCTATGATGCCGGCGCCACCGGCTTCCAGACACTCGTCAACGTCATTATTCCGCTGGCCAAGCCCGGCATCGTGATCGGCTCGATCTTCGTCATCACCATCGTGATGGGCGACTTCATCACCATCGGCGTGATGGGCGGCCAGCAGATTGCGGCGGCCGGCAAGATCATCGAGACGCGAGTGAACGCGTTGCAATTTCCCGCCGCCGCGGCCAACGCCGTGATCCTGCTCGCGATCACCTTCCTGATCATCACCATGATGTCGCGCATCGTCGACATCAAGAAGGAGCTCTGAGCATGAAGGAAGGACGCCCGCGCTCTTTCTACGTGCTCGCGATCTTCTTCGCGGCCTATGTGCTGTTTCTCTACGGGCCGATGATTGCGATTTACGTGCTGTCGTTCCAGGGGCCACAAGGCGGCCTCACCTTCCCGATGAACGGCGTATCGACCTTCTGGATCGCTAAACTGTTCCAGGGCACCGGCATCGTCGATCTCGGCGCGGCCTTCCGCCGCTCGCTGCTGCTCGGCGTCATCGTGATGATCGTCACCGTCGTGCTGTCGGTCGCCGCCGGCATGGCTTTCCGCAGAAAATTTAGGGCACAGAGCATCCTGTTCTATTCGGCGATTGCGAGTCTCATCGTGCCCTCGATCATCACCTCGCTCGGCATCTCGCTCGAATTCCGCATCATCGACGATCTGATCAAGGCGCATTGGAACGAGAATTTCGAGACCTCGATGGGCCTGCTCACCTCCGGGCTTGGCGCGCACCTGACCTGGACGCTGCCGTTCGGCCTGCTCATCATGTTTGCGATCTTCAACCGCTTCGACCCGCGCCTCGAGGAAGCCGCGCGCGATCTGGGGGCGACGCCGTGGCAGACCTTCCGTCACGCCGTGCTGCCGATCATCCTGCCCTCGGTGATCGGCATCGGCCTGTTCGGCTTCACGCTGTCCTGGGACGAGCTCGCGCGCTCCAGCCAGGCGATCGGCGCGGTCAATACATTGCCGCTGGATCTGCAGGGCCTCACCACCACCGTGACCAACCCGGACATCTATGCGCTCGGCACCGTGATCTCGGCGGTCTCGTTCGCGGTGATCACGCTTGCGCTCGGCACCATCCACATGCTCAACAAGCGGCAGGCGGCCAAGGGCTCGGACGCCGGCAAGGGACTCGTCTGATCTGATGCGACTGCACGTCGTCAATCCCAACACCACCGCGTCGATGACGGCAAAGATCGCCACTGCGGCGCGCAGCGTTGCCCTGCCCGGCACGGTGATCGACGCGCGTCAGCCGACGATGGGCCCAGTCTCGATCGAGGGGTTTTACGACGAGGCTTTCGCCGTTCCCGGCATGCTCGGCTGCGTCCGCGAGGCTGACCGAAATGGTGCGGATGCACACATCATCGCCTGCTTCGACGACACCGGCCTCGACGCGGCGCGCGCGGTGGCGAAGGCACCCGTGATCGGCATTGGTGAAGCCGGTTTCCACATGGCGAGCCTGATCGCCGCGCGTTTTGCCGTGGTGACGACGCTCGGCGTCTCCCTCGTGCCGATCGAGCATAATTTGCGGAAATACGGACTCGCCGAGCGCTGCGCCCGCGTCCGCGCTGCCGAAGTGCCGGTGCTCGCACTCGAGGAGCGCAACACTGAGGCGCTCGGAAAAATCTCGGCGGAAATCACCGCCGCCATCCGTGACGACCGCGCGGAGGCGATCGTGCTCGGCTGCGCCGGCATGGCCGATCTCGCCAGCGAGCTCGCCGAAACGCACAGCCTGCCTGTCGTCGACGGCGTCGCTGCTGCGGTGACGCTGGCGGAATCACTGGTGCGGCTGGGACTGAAGACGTCCCGCCTCGGCCCCTACGCGGCACCGCGCGCGAAGAGCTATTCCGGTCCCTTTTCGCAGTTTCAGCCTTGATCCTGCCCCCTTATGGGATTTTCAGGGCTATCGCATTTGAGCGCTTTTCCCTGCGGCTGTCCTTCGAGACGTCCGCTTTTGGCGGGCTCTTCAGGATGAGGACGGAGTGCGCGGCAGCAGTTTCAACGAGCAATGACGCCGATTAGCCTCATCCTGAGAAGGCACGTAAGCGCCGTCTCGAAGGACGAGGCGTGCGCGCCGGCCGCCGCCATCAGTCATATGCGATAGCCCGGCCTTAAGGGGGCTCTCGGAGCCGCCAAGGCCTGCTGATCACTGGTTTTTTGGCTGTCAGCCTCTTTTTGGTCCCATTCCTTGCCGAAACGTAACGTTTTCGGGACGCCCCGGTGACCCCTCTGAGTTGCCGGTCTTCGCCACTCACCAAGTTTCCATTTGGGTTTTGTCAGCGATGATCGATCTCGCCCAGGACACACCGTCCAACCCCCTCCTTCGCCTTGGCGCCCAGCCCATCGCGCTGACCGCTGCTGCCCTCCTGCTCCTGATCGCGGGGGTGACTTCAATCGCGGTCTGGCGTGCCTATACGGGCGCCGCCCCCGAGACCGACCGGGTTGTGGCATCGCGGCAGCTCCAGGCCCGCGCGGCCCAGGCATCCGAGCAGCTCGTCGAGAAGACCAAGGGGCTCGAAGCGACCCAGCAGGAATCGATCGACCAGCTTCAGATGGTGCAGGACCAGCTCCAGACGATGAAGCGGCTGATGGCGGCGCAACAGGCCGACACCAAGCGCCTGTCCGAGCAGGTCGCAAGCCTGAACGAATCCATCGACGGCCTGCGGCAGTCCTTTGCCAGTGCACGGGCGACCGAGGTTGAAACGCCGTCGGTTACCCGCAGGAAACCGGCTCGGTACCGCGTCCACGCCAGCGCACGCAAGCGCTCGCGCGGATAAGCTGATCACGGCGCGGGAACTTTATTTTCGCCACTTGTGAACTGGATCACATTCGCGCGTATGATTCCGCGCGATGCTCGCCGTCACCGGATGGCGTGAGCCGATTTCAATATCCGGGGCTGGCAAGGTCGTTGACGGTATACTGCGTCAACGGCCTTGTTTTTTAACAGGTATTCCGCCTCATTCGCAGACGTCGACCCGACGGTATCGCCATCCCGACGGCGTCATGACACGCTTCCGCGCGACATAGCAGCCACCATAACCATCGTCGTAGCCGGTACCATAATAGTAGGGATCACCGTAGTACGGGTAGCCGTAGCCGTAATAGCTCCCGTAGTAGCCGGCACCAACGAAACCCGCCCCGATCGCGAACCCTGGCCAGAAGCCGCCGCCATGCCAATGCCGGTACCCCCAGCCGCCCCCGCCATGGAAAGCACCACTATGGAAGCCTCCACCATGTCCGAAACCGCCGCGCGCCTCCGCCACTTGCGGCGCCGACAGCCCGACCGCCGCCACAGTCAGCGCCGTCGTGATCATCTTGCGTAACATTACCCGATCCTCCGCGTGGACACGCTCCACGCTTCAAAGCAGGACCAAGCTAACGTCAGTTGGGAATTCGTGACAGCCACGCTGTCTCACTTCCGCGCGAGTGTCAGCAGCCGCGGCAGATGCTCTTCATCTTCCGGTCGAGCTGCCGGTTCTCGGTGTTTACGGTGGCATCAGTCTCCCCACCTGCGCCGGAGCCGGTGGTGACTCCGGATCCCGGGCCGGATGATTGAGCCGTACCCAGGCTGTTGGTCCCGGGCGGCGGTGCCGGCGAATTGCGAACACCTCCGGTCGATCCCACCGAACCGCCAGTCGTTCCCACCGAGCCTCCGCTCGATCCGGCAGAGCCGCCGGTCGTTTGCGCGAATGAGACGGCCGGCATCGCCGCGAGTGCGAGGATCATGATCGTGATCTTGATTGAGCCGGTTGCGGACATTGGAAATGCTCCTTTTGCCGGTCAACCGCCTCGGTAAAGACCAGTTCCGGAACAAATGTCGTCACATCAGCTTGAGACCGAGGGAGCAAATCACGATGACCGATCGCGATCCCTTTGCAGAGGGCGAACGCGCCGCGCGCGAAAACATTCCGGCCGAGGCCAATCCTTACCTCGACGGCAGCGACGAGCATGCGCTTTGGGCCGCAGGCCACGAGAAGATGGCAGGCGCGATCGAAGCACGCGAATCCGAGGGACGCTGAGGCACCGCTTCGTGGCGCGCACCGACCGCTAGGCCGCCGCCACCACGCTCTCGGTACGATCCTCCACCATCGTCACGAACATGTGGGACTCCTCGCCGGCGCCGCCGATCTGAAGCCGGCGAGCCGAGATCACGCGGCGGCCGCGCGTAGGATTATCGACGGTATCGATGATTGGCTCGAGCTGCTGCTTCTGGGCGAGGAGCTGCTGGTCGCGCCGTTCGATCAGTTCGGCTGTCTCTGCGGAAAATAATTCCCGCGCGGTCTTGCCGATGAGCTCGCCGCGCGACATGCCGATCATCTTCTCGGCGGCCTTGTTGACGAAGACGTAGCGCAAATTGCGCGCATCCTTGGCGATGATGCCTTCGGCCACGTTCTCGATGATGGTGGCGAGGAAGCGCTCCATCCGTTCGAGAATGCGCTCACGCTGACGCTGTTCGGTGACATCCTCCTGCACCGAAACCCAGCCGCCGCCGTCCATCGGGCGCTCGTAGATCTTGATGATGCGGCCGTCGTTCAAGGCGATCTCATAGGCCGTCGGCTGACGCTTGGCGATCCGGTCGAGAACGGCTCCGACATATTTTGCGACGTCGCCGCTGAACAGGCCGCTACTAACCCGGTGCTGGAGGATTTCCTCGAGAGTCGATCCGGCCTGAATCGTATCGGGCAGACTATAGATCTTCCGGTAGTTGCCGTTCATCGCAACCACGTTGGCCTTACTGTCGAGCATGATCAGGCCTTGCGGCATGCTGGTAATCGCGGCGGAAAGCTGCCACTTCTTGGCCTGGTACTTGTCGTTGAACTTGTCGCGCTCGGTCATCGCCGCATCGCGCGCCTGCGCGGTGCCAAGCTCGAGCTCCTCGAGCTCGAAGATGCGTGCCACGGCGTCGCGGAAATTCTGCACCGCGCGCGCAAGATGCCCGATCTCGTCGTGACGGCGCAGATGCGGCACCTCGCTCTTCACGTCGCCTTGCGCGATCCGGTCGGTCGCCTGCGTGATCTCGGACAGGGCACCGACGATCGAGCTGCGCATGACCACGACGTTGAGCGCCGCAAGCATCAAGGCTGCAAGTCCGAGCGCGAACAGATAGGCAGCCGCATAGCGGTTCTCGTTGGCGAGTTCGTCCGCCTCGCGGGCACGCTGCTGGTAAATGCGCTCGAGCGCCTCGATATCGCTGTTGAGCTTGCTGCGCATCGTTCGGTTGGCGTCGTTGTCGCCCCATTCACGCGCGGCGGCCGAGCTGATCTCCACTCCGCGCCGCACGAGCTCCTGCCGGAAGTCGATGAATTGCACGATCCGCTGCCGGAAGGCCGAGAACAGTTCGGCGTCGTCGTCGCGAACATTCCTCTCCATGTTCTTCACGGCCTCGGTAAGCTCATGGTTGCGCCGCAGGAGGGCGTCCGCGAACTGCTTCATCCTGCCGCGATCTGCCGTCATGTAGATGCCGCGCGACTCCATGACGATCGCATAGATCAGCGCATTGATGCGTCCGACGTTGATCGCCGCCGCGGCAGAGGACGCATGCATGTGACGATAGGTCGTTTGCAAGCGCACCGACTGGATCGACATCACGAGCAGGAAGGTGGTGACGATCGCCAGGAAGCCGGCGATGCTGTAAACCTTTTCCGCGACGGTGAGCGTGTCTGCGCCGCGCGCGAACCTTACAAATTTCTTCAACAATCTGGTTCCGGCACCAAAGCCGGATCCGAGCGCCGTCGCATCCATGGCGCCACTCCTCCTGGTTGAAAGCGCTCGAAAATAAAGCGTGATCGCGCTAGCGGAGGATTAAAGCACCCGCCGGTATTACTACGGTACTGCATGCCGCCCCAAGGCGGGCCGCGCCGGTGCTTTCTCAGCCGATCCGCTTCAAGCCTTGCTTGAAGCGCGGACCGTTGGCCATGTAGAACCTGGCTGCACTCCCCATCTTCTGCACCTGGGCGTCGTCGAGGGTACGGATCACGCGCGCGGGCGAGCCGATGATCAGCGAGCGCTCGGGGAACTCCTTGCCCTCGGTGATGACGGAGCCGGCGCCGACGATGCTTTTGCGGCCGATTCTGGCCCCGTTCATCACAATCGAGCCCATGCCGATCAGCGCGCCCTCCTCGATGGTGCAGCCGTGCAGGATGACGTTGTGGCCGACCGTGCAGTTCCTGCCGATGATAAGCGGAAAGCCGAGATCGGTGTGGCAGGTCGAGCCGTCCTGCACGTTGGCGCCCTCGCCGACCTCGATCCACTCATTGTCGCCGCGCAGCACCGCGCCGAACCAGACGCTCGCGCCCGGCTTCAGGCGCACGCGACCGATCACGGTGGCGGTTTCGGCGATGAAATAATTGCCGTCGGCGGGAAGGTCGGGCGCCTGCCCGTCGAGCTCGTAGATCGCCATGGAGGTCTCCTGTCGCGTTGGCGACTGGCATAGCGAAACAGCAGCCTGGAGGCAAAGGGCCGGCCGCGCTCAAGGCGCGGACATCAGACCAGGAGGCCGGCGGCGCGCAACGTCATCAGAAAGAAGGTGCCGCTCATCATGCTCCAGAACCCGGCGATGAGGGTCGCCATCATCACGAATTCGACGCGGCGGCTTTCCACCCGCATGCCGCGCAGCGTGTTGCGCATGATGATGAAGGGCGCGGCGAACACCAGGAACGGAACCGCCGCGAAAGTTTTCGGTGCCACGCCGTCCTGCAACAGGCCGAAGCCGGCGGGCCGCTGCGCGAGCGCCTGGTATCCGTTCACGAGCGCGCCCGCGAGCGCAAAACCGATGCAGATCGAGAAGAAGGTATTGAGAGCTTCAGGTGTCATCGGAACGGTCCGCCCTTACGCAACGCGAGGTGCCCTCCTGTGACAAAAAGTGCCGGTTAACGCTACATTATCCTTAAGGGAAGGTTAACGCGACCGGCCGGTCCGCGCAGAGCCGTCCCCGCTTCCCGCAGCCGGGAACGCTCCGCGAAATCGCGGGCGCGTGGCATATTCGCCGCTGATTCGTCGGCCATCGGCCGACCTCCGGCTCGACTTGCGCAATTCATGACGGTGTTCTCGGCAGCTCCCCTTAGGTCCCCCCGTGCACGCACCCGGGCACATGTCGTCCCGATCGTGCTCGGGGGCAGTGCGGCGGCATGCGCGGTGGCGCTCGTCGCCTATCTGTTGTGGCCGACCTGGGGCAGCCGGGGCGCGAACGCCCCGGACAAGCTGCCGGTGAGCGTCGGCGGCACGCTGTTCAACCTGCCGGTGACCGCGATCCGCATGAAGATCCAGCGGCACTCGGGGCCGCAGGAACGCATCGATCTCGACTTCCTCTATCCCTCGCTGGAGCCGCCCGGCGCGCCCAAGCATGTCACCGCCGACACGGCGGAGGCGGCGGTGCAATCGATCGACCGCATCTTCCTGTCGATCGCGGCCCATCACGAGGCGCTCTCGCCCGAGCAGCGAACAGCCACGATCTATCCGCGCTATCTCGATCAGGCCGCGGCGACGGCTGTGGACGGCCTGACGATGCGGATGTTCCGCACCGACACGCCTTATGGCAGCGAGGACCTCTATTCCGCTGCGAGCCCTGCGCTGACGGCGCGCTGCACCCGCGATGCGGCGACCCCGGGCATGTGCCTCTCAGAGCGCCGCGTCGGCGGCGCCGACCTCACCTTCCGCTTTCCACGCAGCTGGCTGTCGCAATGGCGTGACGTGGCGGAGGCGATGGAGAAGCTGACCGCGCAACTGCGCGGGCCGAAGGGCTGAGTGCGGCGGCTCCGCCTGGGCGGAGGCCTTCCAGAACAAAAACTTCGAAAACAACCCCATGCACAGTAGCCAAGCGCCTGTCATCCTTCGTATTTTTCGAAGGCGAATTTGATCCGTCGGGCAAAACGGGAGTATGGTGTCACCATGGGGGCGACCGACTTGAACGATGCCGCGACACATCTCCCACCCGGTGCCCAGTTGCTGGGGCGGGAATGGCTTGGCTTTGACGAGACCGGCCAGATCGCCCTAATCCGCTTCCAGGCTCAAAGCGGCTTCACCAACAGGCATGGGACGATCCAGGGCGGATTTCTCGCGGCGATGCTGGACTCCGCGACCGGAATTGCCGCGCTGGCTGCGCTCCCGCCAGACCTGACCGTGGTCACCAGGAGCCTCGATACGCGCTTTCTGAAACCTGCGGCGGTCGGGCCGATCACGGCCCGCACGCGCGTCGTCGAACGGACGGATCGTGACATGGTCGTGCAGGCCGAGCTCGTCGATGCGGGCGGCGTCATCGTTGCCGATGCAACGGCGCGGCTGCGCGTTCTTACGAAGAGATAGAGTTATGCAGCCGCAAAGCTGATGCCCGTCGTTGCGAGCGACTTGTCTGCCATAGGTCGAAGAGCGGCGGCGGAAGCGAAGCAATCACGGCATGTGGGGGCGCTGCATTGGCAGCTCGCGTGTCCCGGACGCGCTGCAGCGTTCTTACGCTGCTGCGCAGAGCCGGGATCCAGAAGGCCATGCACCACGCTGCTGCATGGGCCCCGGCTCTGCAGCGCATCGCCGAAGAGGCGCTGCGCTGCGTCCGGGGCACGAAGCCGAAGTTTCCGTGTAACCGCTACTCCTGATCGACGAGATCGTCCTCGAGGATCGCCATCTGGAACTGGAACGAGCGATCGTCATCCTCGTCGTCGACGAAGAGCACGCCGATGAACTCCTCGCCGATATAGACTTCGGCGGAATCGTCCTTTTTCGGCCGCGGCACGACGCGAATCTTGGGATTGCCGAATACGCGCTTCAGATACGCGTCGAGCTTTCTCACTTCCTTGACGTCCACGGCAAGTCTCCAATCGAAAATCTGGTTGGCGGGGTTTACGACGAGACGCGGCGAACCGCCAGCATGAATTGTCAAAGAAATTTGCGACGGAAAGGGCCGGAAAATCCGGTCCCGTTCCGGTCGAACTGAGATCAAAGTCCCATGGCGTTGATCATCTGATCCATCGTGCGCGACGGCTCGGCGCAGCCGGCTTCGCCGACGATCTTGGCGGGCACGCCTGCAACCGTGACGTTGTGTGGCACCGGCTTGACCACGACCGAGCCGGCGGCGATGCGGGCGCAATGGCCGATCTCGATATTGCCGAGGATCTTCGCGCCGGCGCCGATCAGCACGCCATGGCGGATCTTCGGATGACGGTCCTCGTTCTCCTTGCCGGTGCCGCCGAGCGTGACGCCGTGCAGGATCGAGACGTCGTCCTCGATGACAGCCGTCTCACCGCAGACGAAACCGGTGGCGTGGTCGAGGAAGATGCCGCGGCCGATGCGCGCGGCGGGATTGATGTCGGTCTGGAACACCGCCGATGATCGGCTCTGAAGGTAGTACGCGAAATCCTTGCGGCCCTTAAGATAGAGCCAGTGCGCGAGGCGATGGGTCTGGATGGCGTGAAAGCCCTTGAAGTAGAGCAAGGGATCGATGAAGCGCGAGGTCGCGGGATCGCGGTCGTAGACGGCAACGAGATCGGCCCGGAAGGCGTTGCCGAGATCGGGATCGTCGCGCAGCGCCTCAGCATAGGCCTGGCGCACAAGGTCGCCCGACAGTGCGGAGTGATCGAGCCGGTCGGCGACGCGGTGGACCACCGAATCTTCCAGGCGGCCGTGGTGCAGCACCGCCGAATAGATGAAGGTTGCAAGCTCGGGCTCGCGGCGAACAATGTCCTCCGCTTCGCTCCGGATCCGGTCCCAGATCGGATCGAGCGATGCGAGCTTTCCTCCCGGATTGACCTGATGCACTGCCATGGGATTTGCTCTCTCGAATTGGCTTCTTTTGCGGGCTGTATAGCACAGTCTAGGCAACAAAATCCTGACGGGCTTGCCTGAGAGTGAACAGCACCTTGCCCCGCGGGGCATGCCAAGGCTTTGAAACACAACAGTTTCTTCCGACGCCCCGAAGCGCAAGGTCGGCTCAAAGTGGTCAGAGTTTCGCCAAATTCAAGCGGGGCGGCGTCAAACTATTGGTGAATTCACTCCCAACCGTTATTGCGGTCATGTCCGAACGGGGCGGGAGCAGATTTGAGCATCACCACCGAACAATTGCGCGCGCGCGCCGCGGGCTCGTTTTGGCTGCGGCTGGCGGCGGTGGCCCTGCCCCTCCTGATGATCGCGCCGGCGTTCTGGAACGGCTATCCGCTGTTGCAATGGGATACCGGCGGCTATCTGGCGCGCTGGTACGAGGGCTATCTCGTCCCCAGCCGCTCCACGGTGTTCGGGCTCTATCTGCATTATGGCGAGAGTTTTGGCTTCTGGATCAATCTCGCCGTCCAGTCGCTGGCGACGCTGTGGCTGCTGCAGCTCACACTTCGTGTCCTCGGATTGATGCAGACCTTCCGCTTCGTCGCGATCAGCCTCGGCCTGATCCTGTCGACCGCGCTGCCCTGGCTTGCGAGCATGCTGCTCACCGACATCTTTGCCGGGCTCTCAGTGCTGTCGCTGTTCCTGTTGGCCGTCGGCGCCGGCAGGACATCAACGCGCGAAAAGATCTCGCTGTTCGTCTTCACCGCCTTTGCCGCGGCGACCCACAGCGCCACGCTCGGCGTGCTGCTCGGGCTGTGCGGCGCCGGTTGGATGGTGCGGCCATTCGTGGGCAAACAGCTGCCGCCTGCCGGATTGGCGCAAGCGAGCCTCTCGATCGTTGCGGGCGGCCTGATGCTGGTGTCGACGAACCACGCACTGTCGGGCCAATGGGCCTGGACGCCCGGCGGTTATGGCGTCGCCTTCGGCCGCATGATG
The DNA here is from genome assembly GCF_045571415.1 of Bradyrhizobium sp. LMG 9283. Lineage (NCBI taxonomy): Bacteria > Pseudomonadati > Pseudomonadota > Alphaproteobacteria > Hyphomicrobiales > Nitrobacteraceae > Bradyrhizobium > Bradyrhizobium sp. LMG 9283. The sequence goes on along the minus strand of NZ_CP120691.1, from coordinate 3,678,092 downwards.
CAGGACGGCATCGTTGCACAGTATCTCAACGACCGTTGCCCGCGCGAACGTTACAAGCTGTGCCCCTATCGCAACGAGCTGCCGGCGACTGCCGACGAATTCCTGTGGGGCAAGAGCATGTTCAACACGCTCGGCCGGTTCGATGGGCTCAACGACGAGATGGGCTACATCGTCGTGCATTCGCTTGCGGACTATCCGGCCTGGCAGGCCGGCGCGGCGTTGCGCGCGATGGGACAGCAATTGCTGCATGTGGCGACCGGCGAAGGCACCAATGGCTGGATCCCGCACACCTACGGCATCATCGAGCGCTACATCCCCGCGCAGGTCGCGCCGATGCGGGCGGCGCGGCAGCAGCACTGGGACATCAACTTCGACTACGTCAACTGGCTGCATGTCCCCGTCGCGCTGGCCTCGATGCTGGCGCTGGTTCTGCTGCTCGCAGATGCGCTGGCGAAACGCCGGCTGGACGATCTGACACTACTGGCGGCGACGGTGACGCTGGCCTTGCTCGGCAACGCCTTCATCTGCGGCGTGATCTCCGGCCCGCACGACCGCTATGGCGCGCGGATGGTGTGGGTTGCCACATTCGTGGTGCTGATGGCGGTGGCGCGCCGTTTTGGTGATGACATTAAAGCGCGATGAGATTGGGATGAAGGGTCATCGCGCTTGGTTCGTCCGAGCAGCGATCGCTTTCATCGAAAAGGAACACCAGACTTTGGTGTTCAACAGCCTATCCGCGTCGGCAAGAACTTGAGTCCGATAACAGCCCCTGGCGGACTCGAGGCGCTCTCAAGCGGCCCGCTTGCACGTCTGCTTGTGGACCCCGATGGCGAAGCTCGGTTTGGCTCAGATAGCATTGTTGCCTGATCAGTCATTCGCGCCGACGTCTGTAAAAAGGAACCCTGCCGGCGTCTTTGTAAAGACGAAGATGAGCTCGCCGCAGAAGACGAGGTAATTGTCATTGTTCTCTTGATCACGATCGTAGACGGCCTTGCCGCGCTGGATACACGCGCGATTTTTCGCCGTGAACGAGGTCGGATAGGTCTTGGCACGAAATTGCGCGGCCTCGCGAATTGCGCTGTCGTTCATGAACGGCAATCGTGTCATACCGGCGACGGCGGCGGAATCGTTTGTCCTCAGCGCCGCGCGAAACTTCTCGATGAAGCCATCGAATTCCTTCTGCAAGGCAGGAGAAGCAACGGCTTTCTTCGGCGCCTGGGCGACGGCTGAAGCAGGAGCAAGGTTCACGAAAGCGGTTGCGAGCATAAGTCTCAGAAAAAATCCCACGGGTCGGCTCCGTCCCTCGTGATGGGACATTTCAGGATAGCTGGGCAACAACCTCATCGCTTCAGACGACATTGCTCAGCCGCGACGTGACAGGAAGTCGAGCACGCCGGTCTTGTAGACCTTGTCGCCGACCGCACGCATGTGGTCGCGATTGGGAATATCGAGCACTTCCGAACCAGGGATGATCGCGCCGAGCGCGCTGGCGGAACCTGCGACGTCGTCGGCGCTGCCGACCGCGATCAGCACGGGCACGTCGATCCGCGCAGCCTCGTCCCTGGTCATGAGGTCGCGCGTGCCGCGCAGGCAGGCGGCGAGCGCACGACGGTCGGAGCGCGTCTGATCGGCAAAAGCACGAAACGTGCGGCCGACGGGATCGGTGACGTCCTCGAGCGCGGGCGCTTCCAGCGCCTTCGCGACGTTCTCGCCGGGTCCGGTGCCCTCGATCAGGCCGCCGATGCCGATGCCGCCGAGGATCGCCGAGCGCAAGCGCTGCGGCTCGTTGAGGGAGAGCCACGCCGTCATCCGGCCGCCCATCGAATAGCCCATGATGTCGGCCTGCGGAATGGCGAGATGATCCATCAACGCGAGCACGTCGCCGGCCATGGTCGGGATCGAGTATTGGGCGGGCTCGTAGAGCTTCGCGCTTTCGCCGTGGCCGCGATTGTCGAGCGCAATCACGCGGCGGCCGTTCTTGCGCAGCTCCGAAACCCAGGTCGGATAGACCCAGTTCACGTTCTTGCTGGAGGCAAAACCGTGCACCAGGATGATCGGATCGCCCTCGCCTTCGTCGAGATAGGCAATTTCAACGGCGCCGTTGTGGAAGCTCGGCATCATCAGTTCCGGAGGTTTCGAGGGGAAAAGCTTGATCTTAGAGCATGATCCGGAAAAGTGTGCAGCGGTTTTTCCTCGCGACAAACGCGGACCGCGGTTGCGCGGAGATCATGCTCAAACAATAACCCGGAGTGCGCCGACGATTTACCCCAATTTGGTCGCGCTTTAGGCCTTGAGAGCCGCACTTTCCAGCGCGGCTTCGGCTGCGATCTGCGCGCGGCGGAGCCGCCGCGCGCGTCGGCGATCGCACCAGGCCTGGGTGAGGCGCTCGGTCGTCGCCTTGATGGAAGAGAGAAGGCCGAACAGCGTCAGTGCCGCACCGAGCAGCCAGAGCGCCAGATCGAACGCGCCGCCGATCAGCAGCAGCGCGCCGCGGCCGAGCAGCTTCATGATCGCGCGGGTCTTGCCGCCCTGCGCTTCCGCCAGCCGCGCCGCGCGCGCGACGTCCTTCGGGCCTTCGGCGATCCGCAGCGTATCCATCGCGCCGCGCGTGCCAGTCTTCTCGGCGACGCGCGTGACGTCCTTGCCGAGCCGGACCAGCGCGCCGGCCTTCTCAGCCCGGAACGCGGCCTTGATCGCGCTCACGGTCTGGCCCGGCCGCAGCACCGAGCCTGATACCACCGCATTCCGGAGCGCCGGCGTGTCGACGACCTCGCGCACTGACCGGCCGGCCCATGCGGCGAGCCCTTCGCCGAGCCGCCCGACTTTCCGCGCATCCTTCACCAGCGTCAGTCCGGCGCGCACCGGCGCGGCACCGCCGACGGACACGTAGGTTGCCGCGGTCACCACAAGGCCGGCGGCCGCAAGCCCGAGCACGAGGCGGTCGGTGTCCTCGCCCATGGCCAGATGCTTGCCCTCGCGCACCACGTCCCTGACGTCGCCGATCACGAACAGATCGCCGGCCACCGTTCCCGACAGGCTCGCGACATCGTCCGCGTTGCCGGTGACGAGACCGGTGGCGAACCGTTTGGCGAAATGCGAGGTGGAATTCTCGGCTTTGATCGCGTCGTTGACGCGGCTCAGGAGATCGTCCGGCAGCGCGATATTGCGGTCACGCGCCAGCGCCACGAAACTGTCGGCGAGATCGGCGTCGCCGGCGGCGAGAGCGGCCTCGATATTGTCCAGAACCACACGGTCGTTCTGCCGCAGCAGCGCATCGAGCTTGAGCTCGGAGAGCATGGCCGGATCGTCCTGCGCGGCGAGGATCGCGCCGGCCTCACGGGCATGCGGTGCTACCTGCGCGAGCATGAAGCTGAACGCGGCAAGCCCCGTCAACGCCGTACTGATTCGCAGCCACTTCATGTGGAAAAGTCCGGATGCCCTGGGATCGCTCGCGCCGACAATTCGTCTTTCGTCCCAAATTACGCGTCCAAAGAGATAGTATGCCAAAATTGCGACACAACGTCCCCGACGAAAGAAGGGCTTCTCTCAGGCCGCAAGATTGTGTCGAATTTGCATGAGCAAATGAGCATGGGGCAATTGCGAACCTTTCGGTTCCGCTGGACTAGCAATCATCTGCCCCCGCCAGTATGGTCCGCGGCGCCTTAAAGAAGCCGCGTCAGTCGTTGATTGTGTCTGCCGCCATTGCCACTCCAGGATGAGTTACGATGTCCGACCATGTCGTCCCGCACTTCCATAACGATGCCGGTGTCCCCGTCATCGAGATCGGCTCGCAAGAGTTCATGTGCGTGGGCGCCAATCCTCCGTTCGATCATCCGCACGTGTTCCTCGACCTCGGCAACGACAACGAGATCATCTGCCCCTACTGCTCGACGCTGTACCGCTTCGCGGCCGACCTGAAGCCGGGCGAAGCCCGCCCGCCGGAATGCGTGCTGAAGGACAAGGTGGCCTGACCGCTTCCATCGGTCAGGGGTGGCGCTCTCCCGAACGATTGTCATCGCCGGTGCCGGTATCGGTGGACTGACGGCCGCGCTGGCGCTCGCGGCCCGCGGCTTCCGCATCGTCGTGCTGGAAAAGGCCGAGCGCCTCGAGGAAGTCGGTGCCGGCCTGCAACTCTCCCCCAATGCCAGCCGCGTGCTGGTCGAGCTCGGCCTGACCGAACGCCTCAAGTTGCGCGCGGTGACCCCGGAGGCGGTCTCGATCATGAGCGCGCGCGCCGGCGGCGAGCTGCTGCGCATGCCCCTCGGTGAAGCGGCTTCCACGCGAGCCGGCGCCCCATACTGGGTGGTGCACCGTGCCGACTTGCAATCGGCACTGGCCGGCGCCGTTGCCGATCATCCCGATATCGACCTGAAGCTAGGTGCAATCTTCGAGGACGTCGCGCCCCACGCCAAGGGACTGACCGTCGTCCATCGCAGCGGCACGATCCGCCGCAGCGATCTCGCCAGCGCGCTGATCGGCGCCGACGGCATCTGGTCGACGGTACGCCAGCATCTGTTTCCCGAGGTGCAGCCGCGCTTCTCCGGGTTGATCGCCTGGCGCGGCACGCTCGAAGCCACGCAGCTGCCGAAGGACTATACCGCGCGCCGGGTGCAGCTCTGGATGGGGGCGAACGCTCATCTGGTCGCCTATCCGATCGCAGGCGGACGCCAGATCAACGTGGTCGCGGTGCTGCCCGGCACCTGGAACCGGCCGGGCTGGAGCACGCCAGGCGATCCGCTCGAGGTGATGGACGCCTTTGCCGCCCCGCGCTGGCCGCCGGCGGCGCGCATGATGCTCGCTGCGGTGGATAGCTGGCGGAAATGGGCCCTGTTCGGCGTGCCCGACGGTTGCCCCTGGAGCAAAGGTCCGGTGGCGCTGCTCGGCGATGCCGTGCATGCGACGCTGCCTTTTGCAGCTCAAGGCGCCGGCATGGCGATCGAGGATGCCGCCGTGCTCGCCCAGCATTTGAGCCTTGAGGCCGCCGAGAGCACCAACGGCATCGCCGCCGCGCTGACGCAATACGGCCGTGCACGCCAGACGCGGGTGCGGCGGGTGCAGCGGACCGCGCGGCAGCAGGGCCGCATCTATCATCTCGGCGGGCCGCTCGCCTTCGCACGCGATCTTGCGATCCGCGCGCTCGGCCCGGAGCGCATGTTGGCGCGGCAGGACTGGATCTACGGCTGGCGGCCTTGATGCGAAGCGCCGCCGGCGCGATGCCTCAACGAGCCGCTTTCCCGGATTTCGATGCGGGTTTGGCGGTGGCCGCCGGCGATGCCGCAGGGGGTGTGGCCTCAGGCGGCGTCTCCCGGCATTTGTTGCGGCGCCAGGCGTCCTCGGCCAATTGCGCCTGCCCGCGCACCGCGACATAGTCGTTGCGATAAGCGAGCTCGGACACGACCGCGCCACCCGCCCCGGTTTCGGCCTTCTCCATCAGCTTCTGCAAATCGTCGGTGCGCTTGGCGAGCAGCTTGCGCTCACCCTCCAGCTGCTTGCAGTCGTACAATTCGTATTTGGCGGGATCGGCAAAGGCCGGTGCGATCGTCTCGCTCATGCTGGCGCAGCCGGACAGCGCGACGCCAGCTGCAAGCAGCGCAAGGAGCGCGCCAAAGCCGCGCAGCGAAGAGCAAGACGAAACAGCCATGCCGGATGAATAGCCCCCGTGGATTGAGAATGCCTAAAGCAGCAACAGATGTCCGGATTGAGGCTTTGCCTTATGCGCCCGGCTCGCTTAAGGAAGAACCGTCCCTCCGGCTACGCACCGCGCCAATTCCAGGCGGCCGGGATGGACTTAAGTCTTTGATCTCGTTGGATCAAGCGGGCATGGCGGAATTGGTAGACGCAAGGGACTTAAAATCCCTCGGTGCGCAAGCGCTGTGCCGGTTCGACCCCGGCTGCCCGCACCACGAGATCTGATGCCCCCCTGAGGCGCACCGCGCTGGCAATCGTTCGTTTACCAATGCCCCCTTCCGCGTGCAGGCCCCGCGCGGCGCGACCGGCCTTTACCCCACTTTAGATCGTCTTCCCCTAAAGCAAACAGCGTCTGCCGCCGGTCGATGCGGCCCCAGAACACGCAGGGCCTGGAGCGGCTCGCTGCGATGGTGAGAGCTCCGATGGACGCGCGCGAGAATTGGTCCCGATCCGGGATTGGCGGAGCACCGGCAGCGACCGGGCGCCACCTGCAGGGGCTCGAGGTCTACGTCTTTCTGATCGCTTTCCTCACCGTGTTTTATCTGTCGAACGGGCCGCTTCTGCTCGGCCATTACGATCTGGGCTGGCACCTCGCCGCCGGAGACCTGATCAGGGAGCGGGGTGAAATCCCCTTCCAGGACCCATGGGCGTTCACGCTCGGAGACAGGCGATGGTACAATCTGTCCTGGCTCTGGGACGTGATGGCGAGCATGCTGTATCAGCATGCCGGGTTTGCCGGGATCGTCCTCGTGGTGGTCGCCTGCGGCGCGGTCATTGCCGGATATCTCGCCTTCTGCGGTCTGAGCAGCGGCGCATCGGCCCCCGCGGTCTGCATCGCGGTCTTCGCCGCGTGCCTGCTCTACCCCTGCTACGAAGCCTCGCCCAACATGTATCTGGCGGCATCGCCGAATGTCGCGACCATGCTCTTTGCGGTCGTCTTCTACGGGGAATGCCTGCGGCGGCGATGGTTCCTGTTGCCGCCGATGATGATCCTCTGGGTCAACCTGCACGGCGGCTTCGTGCTCGCCTTCCCCATCATCGGCGTCTTCTGCGGCGCCGCCCTGCTGCGGCGGGACTGGACACACTTTCGAAACTACTGCTTCGCAGGCGCCGGATGTGTCGTCGCGATCTTCGCCAATCCGCTGGGATGGCATGTCTATGACGGCGTGCGGGCGACCCTGGGACACTTCGTCCAGGCCGATATCGGCGAATGGCGGTCCTATTTCCACAACATGGAGATGCCGGGAAGCATTCCCGGCATCGCCTATGCGCTGACCTTCGTCGCGCTGGAGCTGCGATTCCGAAACGCAACGCGCGTTCCCCTCGAGGCGCGCGTGCTTGCCTGGCTCTTCCTGTTTCTGGGTCTCTATCAGTTCAGGTACACCGCGTTCTTCTTCATCTTCTCGAGCATCCCGATGGCGCTTCACATCGACCGGCTGCTGCCGAAACGCCTGTCGAGCTTCGAGGTGCGGCGCGCGATGCTGGCGGCGGGTGTCGTTGGCATCCTGTTGCTGCCGTTCACGTTCATGCAAGTGAGACCCGCTCTGGCACTGCCCGATATGCTCTCGGACGAAGATGCCCGCTATCTCAAGGTACACAGCTCGCACGCGCATCTGCTGAATCACTGGAACGTCGGCGGGCTGCTGATCTTCAGAACGCAGGGATCAGTGCCCGTATTCGTCGACGGCCGCGCGGCGACCGCCTACCCCGACGAGTTGTTGCACGACTATCTCAAGCTGGTTCGGTGGGAGATCGACGAGACCGCCTGGGACAAGGTGATCAGCAAATACAAGATCGATGCGGTGCTCTGGATCAAAGCACACGATCCGCTGCGGCACTTCCTGGTCAGCGAGAGGGGCTGGAAGGAGGAATACACCGGCGCCTATGTCAGCCTCTACACCAGGCCCGAGGCTGCTGCCCGATAGGATCAGGCCTCTTGAAGCTTGCGCCAAGATGCCGATTGGCCTGAAGATCCACGCGGCAGCAGGAGCCAGAAGCAGACCAGCGCGATCGTGAGCTGGCCGAACCCGCTCATGAACACGCCCGAGACCGAGGCCAGAGTCGGGATGGCGACCGCGATCGTCAGCACGGCTGCCATCAGCATCGCGGGCAAATCGACGATGAGAACGGCCGCGTAGAGCGCCACCTCGAAGAAGGCATACTCCTTCAGCCTCGGCGCGCAGAGATAGAGCGCGTACATCGCGAGCACGGTGATACGCATCGCGACGTCGGGATGGTCGACCAGCCAGTCATCGAGCGCCCGAAGCGGCGAAGCCTTGCCAGAAGGCCGTCCGACCATGCGCCACACCGAGATCGCGAGCGGCGCGAGCACGAGGGCGACCGCGATCAGACCATAAAGCGCGACAACGAGCGCCTTGCTGCCGCCGAGCCCAATGCGGTCCGCGAGCGTGAGCGAGATGAAGAGCAGCGACGGGTTGACCTCGTTCCCCGGCGAATGCTGTCCGGGGATCTGGCCGAAGATCGCGCTCAGCCAGCTCTTGAACAGGTCCGGGTAGACCAGCAGCGACGCCAGGATCGGCAGGAGGAACGTGGCGAGCGCCACCCCGATCAGGAAGAGCTTGCGAGCTCTCGGTTGCGGCAGGAAATAGAGCGCGGCGAGAACCGGGAGGAATACCAGCTTGAACGAGATGACGAGGCCGAGTACGGCGGCACCGGCGAGTTGCGGGGCAAGGCTCGTGCCGTCTCCGGACGACACCGGACGCAGCAACAGCGCAAGCGATACGGCCGTCAAGAGTCCACTCAGGATCGCAAAATTCCCGGTCGCGACGATCCATTCGAAGCCGAGGAAGCCGCCAAATGCGAACAGGCCCCGCAGCGCGACATCCCCCGCGCCAGAGCGGGTCTTGCCGAGACCAGGCAGCATCAGCACGCAGATCACCCCAAGAATGAGATAGATCGGCTTGTAGTGAGCGACGAGAACGCCGCCGGCGCAGAGCGGCCGGAAGGCATCGAGGGTCACCGGAAGATAGGGATAGGAGAGCTTGGTGTCCTTCAGGTTCTTGACGAAATAGGGATCGAGCCCGGCGAAATGCGCATCGACGGCGGCGCAGTTCACCCGCGCATCCCAGCCGAACGTCTCGTCCATGCCCATATCGATGGCGACGAGCGTGGCGACCAGCACCGCCAGCACCAGGATGAAGCGGGTCATCCAGTAGCTCCCCGGCCTATCGGCGGCAAAGCTCCGTCGTTCTCCACCTTGCGCGGACGCAGCGACATTCGTCATGATTGCGCGCCTTCCATCTCGAGGCGGGTCGGCTCCGCGCGAAAATCCAGCAGCAGGATCCAGAAGCATATCAGCGCGATAATGAGGAGGATGAAGGTGCCCTCGAGGGTCGTCCCTGCAAGCGAGACCAGCGCGGGAATGAGGAGGCCGACAGTGAGAACGGCGGCGAGTGCCCTTGCCGGAAGGTCGACGACGAGAATCGCAGCATAGAGCGCGAGCTCGAAGAAGGCATATTCCTTGAGCCGCGGCGAGCTGAGATAGAGCGCAAACATGGCGAGCACCGTGATGCGCATGGCCGCATGGGGATGATCCATCAGCCAGCGATCCAGCCGCAACAGACGTGATCCCCCTTCCCTCACGGGGCGACTCGCAGCCACGCGCAGCACGGACCAGGCGAACGGCACGAGCACGAGCGCGGAGGCGGCGAGCGCATAGGCCGCCAACAAGGCCGGCTTGTTGTGGCCGAGGCCGGCATGATCCATCAGGCTCTGCGCCAGCAGCAGCAGCGACGGATTGATCTCCACTAGGTCGACGGCGTGCTGATTGGGAATTTGTCCCGCAATCGCAAGCAGCCAGCTTGCGAACAGATCGGGGTACATCATCCGCGATATCAGGACCGGCAAGGCGAAGCTGATCGCCGCCACCGCGATCAGCGCCAGCTTGCGACCACGCGGCAGCGGCAGGAAATAGAGCGCAGCCAGCACGGGGACGAACACCAGTTTGAACGACATCGCAAGGCCGAGCAGCGCAGCGCCAGCGAGGCTCAAGGTAAAGCCTGGGTCCTCCGACGCGCCGGCGGCCGGCGCACGAAGCAGGAGCATCAACGCGATCGTGGTCAGCACGCCGCTCAGGATCGCGAAATTCCCCGACACGTGCACCCATTCGAAACCGACGAAAGCGCCGAGCACGCACAGCACCCTCAGCGCAACATCGCGGGCGCCCGGGCGCGCTCGGCCGAGACCGGGCAGGAGCAGCCCGCAGAGCATGGCGAGCACGAGATAGGCGCCCATGTAGTGACGGACGAGAAAGCCACCCGCGCACAACGGGCGGAAGACATCCAACGTCACGGGCAGGTAGGGATAAGAGAGCGTGGTGCCCTTCAAATTCTTGACGAAATAAGGATCGAGCCCCTCGGCATGCGCGTCGACCGCCGCGCAATTGACGTGAAGATCCCAGCCATATTTCAGATCGAGCCGGGCATAGTTGACGAGATTGCCGAGCACGAACAGCGCGGTCAGCCCGATCAGGCAGACAAGCCAGATGTTCCGCCTCGCAGCCGGGTCGGCCGAGGGTCCCACCCATCGTGCTGCATCGGTCACATCGGACACTGCGAAAATACCTGTCTTCCTGGGTTCCCTGGGCGCGCTATGCGGCGCCGGTCAGGCCACAATGGACAGGATTGGGTTGCGGATTCATCTCTCCGACGCGCCATGACCGATCTTATGGTGAATCCCTGGTTGCCGACCCGCGAGGCGAATGACGGTGAGGTGGTTGCGTGCCGTCACGCTCGCGAAGGGCTGCGCCTACCGCGGCGCGTGGGCGGCCAGCCAGGCATCGAGCGCCTTGCGCGTGTCCTGTGTCGCTGCCATGCGCGCGAACTGCTCGCTCTTGATGGCGAGGCCTTCCGCTGATTGAGGCAGCCCGTCCCGGGCGGCCCCCTCACCAATTTTTGTCCGCCCCTGCTCCGCCTGTCAGCCATCCCGAAACATGGGTTGTGCAACGCAACATCGACGATAGATAAAGTCGCTCGATTCAGGGGGAAGTTTCTTGTCTGACGTCAATGCCGACGATTGGGTGTCCTCGGGACACCGCCCGATGGGTTTTCCAGAATTCGTCATCGTGATCGCGTCCATCATGGCGCTCAATCCGCTCGCGATGGACATGATGCTGCCGGCACTGCCCAACATCGGCACCGCCTTCAAGATTCCCGTCGCGAACCATCTTCAGCTGGTGTTGTCGACCTTCCTGATCGGCTTCGGTGCCGGCCAGTTCGTCATGGGACCCCTGTCGGACCGCTTCGGCCGCCGGCCGGTGCTGCTCGGCGGCATGGCAGTCTATGCGGTGGCGAGCGTGCTGGCGGTCGCGGCGCCCTCGTTCGAGACGCTGCTGCTGGCGCGTGCGCTCCAGGGGCTCGGCACCTCGGCGACGCGCGTGATCGCGACCTCGATCGTGCGCGACTGCTATGTCGGCCGCCGCATGGCGAGCGTGATGTCGCTCGCGATGATGGTGTTCATCGCGGTGCCCGTGGTCGCCCCCTCGTTCGGACAGGCGGTGCTGCTGGTGACGGCGTGGCGCGGCATCTTCGTGGTGCTGATGCTCTACGGCCTGCTCGCGCTCGCGTGGTGCGTGCTGCGGCTGCCTGAAACCCTTCCCGAGTCCGAGCGCAGGTCGCTGGCGCCCGCCGACGTGCTCGCGGCCTTCCGCCAGACCGTGACCAATCGCCAGACCATCGGCTATGCCACGGCGGCCGGCAGCATCATCGGCGCACTGTTCGCCTATGTCTTCTGCGCCCAGCAGGTCTTCACCGGCATCTATCACCTCGGCCACTACTTCCCGCTGGCCTTCGCCGCGATTGCGGCCGGCACTGCGATCGCCGGGTTCCTCAATGCGAGGCTGGTCGGGCGGCTCGGCATGCGCGTGATCTCGCACGGGGCGCTGGCGCTCTACACGATCGTCGCCGCCGTGATGCTGCTGACGGAAATTCTCGGCGTGCTGCCGCTTGCCCTGTTCATGGTGCTCTCCGCCCTGATGATGTTCTCATTCGGCATGATGGTCGCGAACTTCACCGCGCTCGCCATGGAGCCGCAGGGCCACATCGCCGGCACCGCCTCCTCGCTCTACGGCTCGATCACGACGCTGATCGGAATCGTGGTCGGCATGGCGATCGGACAGAGCTTCGACGGCACGCTGCTGCCATTCTCCGTCGGCTTCTTCCTGTCGACGCTCGCTGCGCTTGCGATCGTGCTGGTGGTGGAGAAGGGACGGCTGTTCAAGCCGCATCATCGTCCCGTCGGCTAAGGAACCACGCGGCGGCCGCGATGTTGTCCTGCAGCAATTCTAGAGGATGCTGCAATGGAACTGGAACACCGCGAAGGGCAAGGCGAGGTAGAACGGCAGAAGACGGAACGTTCCGAACCGCGCGCTGAGCAGGCGCCATTCACCACGCCTCTTGCGAGCGAGGGGCTCGAGCAGGTGCGCGACAGCCACTGCTGAACACGAAGCCTATTCGGTGCCTCGCCGGCTGGCGCTGAAATCATCCGCAGCGCTGGCCGGCAGCGGGCCTCCCTCGGGGAGCGCCATCAGCAAGATCACCTCTCGAGATAAACCAGGCTGGCCCCACAGGGAGGCCCGCACGGTGAATTCGCGCCTGACGAAATGCCCACCGCGGGCGGACACCCGTTCGATCCAGCGGTTGCAATATTCCTGCCCGCGAAAACAGAGTGCGGCCCAGCCGCGGTCCAGCGTCTTTTTGCGCGGCAGGCCCCAAGTGTATTGGTATTCGAACGGCCGCGCGTAATGCGGATGATCAGGGCTGTAGAACGCGGTCGCGAAGGCAAGCGCGTCGTCGCCGCTGACCGCGCTCAGCGGCTCACCGGTCTGCTCGCGCCACTCGCGCGTCAACTCGCTGGCCGCCTGCGCGTAAAAATTCCGTCCCTCTTCATAGCCGTGATTGTTGCGATAGGTGGCATGGATCGGCGCTGCGATCAGGACGGCGGCGAGCGCAGCGCCGGCAACGATCACTGTGAGGTTCACCGTGTGGAAGCGCTCGATCGGATAGCTCGCGCCGCAGACCACGAGAACGGCGAACAGGAACAGTCCCTGCAAGGCCCACAGCGACGGCAGATCGGTGCCGATGAGAAGCGACGTCAGCACCGGCAGCACGATCGTGCCAATCGTGACGTAGAACAGTAGCCGCAGGCCCGGGCTCATGGCCACGAAGTCGGCGGGAAACTGCTTCAAGCGCGTTCCTGCGATCAGCACCCAGAGCACGGCCGATATGCTGATCGCCGCCGCCAGCCCCAGCAAAAAGTTTCTCGCCTCGCCGAGTGAGCTCGCGACGTTGCCGTTGGCGTGCGCCAACGCGTAGGTGAAGGTCGACGCGCCCGTGGTCGCGAGCCAATAAACGTGAGGCGCCAGCGCCGCGAGCCCGACGACGACCGAAATCCATGGCGAAGCGGAGCTGAAATAGGCGCGCCGCGCCGGGTGCGCCAGCGCGGCAAATGCGAAGCTCGCGACGAGAAAAATCGAATAATATTTGCCGACCATCGCCAGCGCGGTCGTACATCCTACCGCGATCGCCCACGGCCAGGCGCGCGTCTCGAATGCGCGCAGGAAGCACCAGGTTGCCAGCGGCCAAGTCGCCAGCAGCACCGAATTGGCATTGAAGCGCTGGGCATGAAATTGATAGGCCGGCGTCAGCATCAGGAGCAAGAGCACCAGGATGCGCTTGTGTCCGGTCACGAATTGCCGGGCGATCCGGTCGACGAAGATCAGTGCAAGGCCGGCATTGGCCATCGCCATCAACTGCAACGACCAGTCGCTGAGCGGGAAGACGGAGGTCCAGCCAGCGGCAACCCAACCCATCAGCGGCGGATGCTTGTGATAGCCCCAGGCGAAATCCCGCCCCAACGTCCAGGCTTCGAGGGTATCAGGGTGCAGGCCACCGCCGGCATAGGCAATCGCCAGATAGAGCATCCAGATCGCCACGAAGCAGGCGATGAGAAGCGGCACGGCCCAGCCCGCCTCGACGCCATCGAGCCAACGCAGGAAAGGCCGTCGCCAACGCGCCGGTGCGCGATCGGACCGTTCGGCCATCGCCTGGAATGGAAAATCGATCGGCACGGGAAGCAGATTGAAGAAGGGAAAATGATACGTGAGGACGAGACATCTATTTCAAGATTGAAACAAATAGCAATGATTGGACATTGGAAGGGTTAAAAGCCCCGCGCCTTCTGAGCCGACGCCGGGCCAAGAAAAAGCAGCGGCGCCGCTGATATCAGCGGCGCCGCATAGTGATCGGGGTAAAGGCGGCGAGGATGCCCCCCGCTTACTCCGACTTGTCAATGTTCCAGAAGAGCGGCGTCGCCGGACCGTCGAGCACACCGGTCAGCGATTTGCGCCAGCCGCTCGGCAGGAGGTACTGCCCGAGCGGGATGTAGATGACCTGCTCATAAGCTTCCTTCTGGATGTCAGCCGCGATCTTCTTCTGCTCGTCGAGCGAGGGTGCGCGGACGAACGCGTCCTTGAGCTGCTCGATCTTGGCGTCCTCCGCCCAGCCGAACCAGCCGCCCTTCTTGCCCTGGCCGCCGATCGAGAGATTGGCGATCGGGTTGGAGACATCGGCCGCGACCCAGTTGGTAAAGAACATGTTCCAGCCGCCCTCCTTCGGCGGCTTCTGGCTGGCGCGGCGGCTCACCACCGTCTGCCAGTCGGTCGCTTGAAGGTCGACCTTGAAGCCGGCCTCGCGCAGAAGTTGGGCCGCAACGATCGGCTGCGCCTTCAGCGTCGTGACGTCGCCAGGGGCCATGATCACGACCGGGGTGCCGTCATAGCCGGATTCGGCGAGCGCCTTCTTCGCTTCGGCCATGCCGTTGCCCTTGACGAGGGTCTCGGCACCAACCTCGGTCGCCAGCGGCGTGCCACACACGAAGAAGGCACCACAGATCTTCTGATACTTCGCATTGCCGACCAGCGCATCGAGAACGTCCTTCTGGTTCATCGCCAGCAAGGCGGCCCGACGCACCTTCACGTTGTCGAACGGCGGATAGAGGAAGTTCATGCGGCCGAGGGTCTGGAAACCGAACTTATTGGAGACCTCGATCGTGAGCTCCTTGTTCGCTTCCAGCACCGGCAGCATGTCGTAAGGCAGATTTTCCATGAAATCGATGTCGCCCGACTGCAGCGCGTTCACCGCGGTCTGCGAGTCCGGCATGGTGATCCACTCGACGCGGTCCACCTTCACCACCTTGCCGCCAGAGGTCCAGCTCGCCGGCTCCTTGCGCGGCACGTAGTCGGTGTTCTTGACATAGACCGCCTTCACGCCCGGCTGGAATTCGCCCTGCACGAACTTGAACGGACCCGAGCCGATCTGTTCCGGGATCTGCTTGTCCGGCGGCGTCTCCGCAAGGCGCTTCGGCATCATGAAAGCGACGCGCGAGGACGGCTTGCCGATGGAGTCGAGCACCAGGCCGTAGGGCTCTTTCAGCTTCAAGGTGATGGTCTTGGCGTCGGTCGCCTCGATGCTCGCGGTGAAGTCCATGAGCTTCTGGCCCATGCCGTCGACCGCAGCCCAGCGCTTCAGCGAGGCGACGCAGTCCTCCGCCGTCACCGGC
The DNA here is from genome assembly GCF_045571415.1 of Bradyrhizobium sp. LMG 9283. Lineage (NCBI taxonomy): Bacteria > Pseudomonadati > Pseudomonadota > Alphaproteobacteria > Hyphomicrobiales > Nitrobacteraceae > Bradyrhizobium > Bradyrhizobium sp. LMG 9283. The sequence continues at coordinate 3,662,828 of NZ_CP120691.1, read as the reverse complement.
GTGCCGTCATGCCACTTCAGGCCCTCGCGCAGGGTGAAAGTGTAGGTGAGCTTGTCGTCGGAGATCTTCCAGTCCGCCATCTGCGGCTGGATCTTGAAATTCGAATCCGTTGCGACCAGCGTGTCGTAAACCATGTAGCCATGGTCACGCGTGATGTAGGCCGTGGTGAAGATCGGATCGATGATGCGCAGATCCGAATGCATCACCGCCGTGAGGGTCTTGCCGGCCGCAAGCACTGGCGAAGCCAGCGCGGTCGAAAGCGCGACGACCGACAGCGCAAGTTTGGAGGCGAATGCGCGAGGCCCCCGGCGCGTGAAGTGGAACATAGAAGGTTCTCCTGACGTGAAACTGTTCAAAGGCAGGCTATTGATTGAGCATGCGGCTCGTTCATTGGATGAACTAACTTCATGCAATGCCTTTATCTTTTCGAGACTTGCAGACAGTGTTGAGCGCGTCAATCCGGTTTCGTCGCAAGCCCTCGCGGCGCGCGCACGGGCTCCACAAAGATCAGTTTAGCTCTACAACGCTCTCCGCTTGTCCTGCCCCGCGCTGATGCAATGCGCGTTCCATCTTTCGCAGCTTGAGAGACATTAAGATGAATCCAGCCAATCTTCCCTTCGATTCCGAGGCCATGCTCGAGGGCCTGCGCACCTGGGTGGAATGCGAGAGCCCGACCTGGGACCCGAACGCGGTGAACCGCATGCTCGATATCGCAGCGCGGGATATGGCGATCATGGGTGCGACGATCGAGCGCATCGCCGGCCGCCAGGGCTTTGGCGGCGTCATCCGCGCGCGCTTTCCCCATCCGAAGCAGGGAGAGCCGGGAATCCTGATCGCCGGACACATGGATACCGTTCACCCGGTCGGCACCATCGAGAAGCTGAAATGGCGGCGCGAGGGCAACAAGTGCTACGGGCCCGGCATCTACGACATGAAGGGCGGAAATTATCTATCGCTGGAAGCGATCCGCCAGCTGGCGCGCGCGTCGTTCACGACGCCGCTGCCGGTCACGGTGCTGTTCACGCCGGATGAGGAAGTCGGCACGCCCTCCACGCGCGACATCATCGAGGCGGAAGCCGCACGCAACAAATACGTGCTGGTGCCGGAGCCCGGCCGCGCCGACAACGGCGTCACCACCGGACGTTACGCCATCGCACGCTTCAATCTCGAGGCGACGGGACGGCCGAGCCACGCCGGCGCGACGCTGTCGGCGGGACGTTCGGCGATCCGCGAGATGGCGCGGCAGATCCTCGCGATCGACGCGATGACGACGGAGGATTGCACCTTCTCGGTCGGCGTCGTCCACGGCGGCCAATGGGTCAATTGCGTTGCCACGACCGCGACAGGCGAAGCGCTGTCGATGGCCAAGCGTCAGGCCGATCTCGACCGCGGTGTCGAGCGGATGCTGGCGCTGTCGGGCACCAACAACGACGTCACCTTCAAGGTGACGCGCGGCGTGACGCGGCCAGTCTGGGAGCCGGATGCCGGCACCATGGCGCTGTATGAAAAGGCGCGCGGCATCGCCAAATCCCTCGGCGCGGAATTACCGCATGCAAGCTCCGGCGGCGGCTCCGACGGCAACTTCACCGGCGCGATGGGAATCCCCACGCTCGACGGTCTCGGCGTGCGCGGCGGCAATGGCCACACGCTGGAGGAGTTCATCGAGATCGATAGCCTGGTCGAGCGTGGGCGCCTGATGGCGGGATTGCTGGCGACGCTGGAGTAGTAACACTCGTCATTCCGGGGCGATGCGACAGCATCGAACTATGGTGCGCAATTGCGCACCATAGAATCTCGAGATTCCCGGTCGCGCTGCGCGCGCCCGGAATGACTCGGCTTCCAACTTCGCACTGCACAATGCATTGGCAATCGCGGTCGAAATTTAGCCTTGTCCAAAAATGAGGCGTATCGTACTGCTCGGCCGTCCACGCGACGATGCGGGAGAGATCGCAACGAAGGCTTTCAGCTTTCGTTGCGGCGCCGACGGAGCAACCGCCCCGGAAACTCTCAGGCAAAAGGACCGTTTCGTCAGGACGATCTGGAGAGAGACCGCACGATTGAAGTCGATCGTGATGTCCACCGAAGGGGATAGTCCGCTGCAGGAGCCGCAGTGGATCAAGCTCTCAGGTACCGTGACAGATGGGGCGCCGCCAACGGCCTTTGGCCGGCGGTCAGCCAATCCTAACTCACGGGACAAAGCCTGCCATGACCCATATCGCCATCATCGGCGCCGGCATCACCGGCGTGACGACTGCCTATGCCCTGCTCGAACGCGGTTTTGAGGTGACGGTGCTCGATAAGCACCGCTACGCTGCGATGGAGACGTCCTTCGCCAATGGCGGACAGCTCTCCGCATCGAATGCCGAGGTCTGGAACAGCACTGCGACGATCCTGAAAGGTCTGCGCTGGATGTTCCGGCGGGACGCGCCGCTGCTGATGAACCCACGGCCCAACTGGCACAAATATTCCTGGGTGAGCGAGTTCGTCGCCAACATCGGCAACTACCGGGCCAACACGATTGAGACCACGCGGCTCGCGATCGAAGCACGCAGGCATCTGTTCGACATCGCTGCGCGCGAAGGAATCGACTTCGATGTCGAACGCCGCGGCATCCTCCACATCTACCGTGACAAGGCCGGCTTTGAATCCGGTCTGCGCGTCAATGCCCTGCTGCAGGAAGGCGGTCTCGACCGCCGCCCGGTGACGCCGGAGGAAATCCGCGCGATCGAGCCGACACTGCGCAGGGACTATTATGGCGGCTTCTACACGCCGTCGGATGCGACCGGCGATATCCACAAGTTCACCCGCGGGCTGGCGGAAGCCTGCAAGCGGCGTGGCGCGACCTTCATCCACGAAGTCAACATCGATTCGATCGCGCGTGCCGGCGGCGGCTTCGTCCTCGGCTGGGCGGATCTTGCCGCGAGCGATGCAGCCACATCCCCGCGCGGCATGCTGAAGGCGGACGGCGTCGTGGTCTGCGCGGGCGTTGCGAGCCGTCATTTCGCTGCCCTGCTCGACGAGCGCGTCAACGTCTATCCGGTGAAAGGCTACTCGATCACCGTGCAGCTCGACACCGCCGACAGCCGCAACGCCACTCCGACCGTGAGCCTGCTGGACGAGGCAGCCAAGATCGTTACCAGCCGGCTCGGGGCCGATCGCTTTCGCGTCGCCGGCACCGCCGAGTTCAACGATTTCAATCGCGACATCCGCGCCGACCGCGTGCAGCCGCTGATCGACTGGGTGCGCAGCAACTTCCCCGCCGTCGAAACGTCGCGCGTCGTGCCGTGGGCGGGGCTGCGCCCGATGATGCCGAACATGATGCCGGTCGTGCGCGCAGGGCGGATACCGGGCGTGTTCTTCAACACCGGCCACGGCCATCTCGGCTGGACTCTGTCGGCGGCGACGGCGCAGATGATTGCCCAGACCATCGACGGCTGGCGCGGGCTCAATGCGCCGCCGAGCGTGCCTTCACTTGGGGTTGAACATGAACTGCGACATGCATCCTGAGTGGACGATTTCGGGGACATGCCCGCCTCTTGCTACAGCGCAGCCCTTGGCACACAATTTGCCCCGAGAACGGCGTCTCCGGGCGGCCTTTTCAGTCCAAGTGATAGGCATGATAGACACGACAGAATTCACGGGCGCCTCGAGGCGCCACAAGTTCCGCAGCCGGAGATAGGTGCATGCTGGGTTATCTTATTCGCCGCGTTCTGGCCGCGGTGCCCGTGATGGGCGTCGTCGCGCTGTTCGTGTTCCTGCTGCTGCGGCTGACGCCCGGCGATCCCGCCGCGATTCTCGCCGGCGACAACGCGACGCCGGAACGGCTCGAGCGCATCCGCACCTCGCTCGGCCTCAACGAGCCGCTGATCGTGCAGTTCATCACCTGGGTGAACAAGCTGCTGCACGGCGACCTCGGGACCTCGCTGATCTCCAACCTGCCGGTGATGAAGATGATCGGTCAGCGCGTCGAGCCGTCGATCTCGATCGCGCTGTCGACCATCATCCTCGCCGTGGTCGTCGCCGTTCCCTTGGGAGTGATCGCGGCCTGGAAGCACGGCACCTGGATCGATCGCTTCGTGATGGGCCTGTCCGTGCTCGGCTTCTCGGTGCCGGTGTTCGTGGTCGGCTATGTCCTGATCGAGGTCTTCGCGATCGAGTTGCGGTGGGTGCCGGTGCAGGGCTTCCGCAGCATCTTTAACGGCTTCGGTCCGTTCTTCGAGCGCATGATCCTGCCGACCTGCGCATTGTCCTTCATCTACATCGCGTTGATCGCGCGCATGACGCGCGCGGCGATGCTCGACGTGCTCGGCGAGGATTACGTGCGAACGGCGCGTGCGAAGGGCATCAACGAGGTCGCGGTGATGATGCGCCATGCGCTGCGCAACGCCGCGGTACCCGTGATCACCGTGATCGGCACCGGCTTTGCGCTGCTGATCTCCGGCGTCGTCGTCACCGAGAGCGTGTTCAACATCCCCGGCATCGGCCGCCTCACCGTGGATGCGGTGCTGGCGCGCGACTATCCGGTGATCCAGGCGATGATCCTGCTGACGTCGCTGATCTATGTCGTCGTCAATCTCCTCATCGACGTCGCCTACACCCTGCTCGATCCCCGGATCCGGTACTGAGGCAAGGATAAGAACACACATGTCGGTCGATACCCTTCCGCAGTCGTCCATTCCGATCACGTCGCCACTGCGGCCGCGCTTCGGATTCCTCACCTCGACGCCAATCATCGCCACGGCGACGGTCCTGCTCGCCCTCATCGTGGTGGTCTCGATCGTCGCGCCGCTGATCGCGCCGCATGATCCGATCCAGCTCGCGCCGTCGCAGCGATTGAAGCCGTCCTCGGCGCAATTCCTGCTCGGCACCGACGCTTACGGACGCGATCTCTTGTCGCGCGTGATCTATGGCGGCCGCATCTCGCTTCTGATCGGCATCGGCTCAGCGATCCTGTCGATCGCCATCGGGCTCGTGATCGGCCTCGTCTCCGGCTTCTTCAAGCTGGTCGATTCCGTCCTGATGCGCGTGATGGACGGCCTGATGGCGATGCCGAGCATCCTGCTCGCGATCGCCGTGGTGTCGCTGTCCGGCGCCAGCATCTGGACCGTGCTGATCGCGATCACCATTCCGGAGATCCCGCGCGTGGCGCGATTGGTCCGCTCCGTCGTGCTGTCGGCGCGCGAGGAGCCTTACGTCGAGGCCGCGATCTCGGTCGGCTCCAGCCTGCCGAAGATCATGTGGCGGCATCTGATGCCGAACACGATCGCGCCGCTGATCGTCCAAGGCACCTATGTCTGCGCCTCCGCGATCCTCACCGAGGCGATCCTCTCCTTCCTCGGCGCCGGCATCTCGCCGGAGACGCCGACCTGGGGCAACATCATGGCCGAGGGCCGCCAATACTTCCAGATCAAGCCCTCGTTGATCTTCTGGCCGGGCCTTTTGCTCTCGATCGCCATCCTCAGCATCAACCTGATCGGCGATGCCGCCCGCGACGCCCTCGATCCGCGCATGAAGCAGCGGGAGGGGAAGTGATTTGTCTCGCCGGCCTAGCCCCTTGTTCCGTCATTGCGAGCGAAGCGAAGCAATCCAGTCTGCGTCCGCGGACATATCTCTGGATTGCTTCGTCGCCAGCGCAAAATTGCTTTGCAATTTTGTCGCGGGCTCCTCGCAATGACGACGGAGTGACCTAATGACCAACACCGTTCTCGACATCAACAACCTCGTCGTTTCCGTCGGCAAGAAGCCGAAAGGCGCCAACATCATCGACGGCATCTCGATCCAGGTGCGCGAGCGCGAGACGCTGTGCCTCGTCGGCGAAAGCGGCTCAGGCAAGTCGGTGACCTCGCTCACCACGATGGGCCTGCTGCCGAAGGGCACGCTGGTTCCCACCGGCGGCAGCATCAAGCTGGTCGGCGAAGAGCTGCTCACCGCGACCGACCGCCGGCTGCGCCAGCTGCGCGCGACGCAGATGGCCATGATCTTCCAGGAGCCGATGACCGCGCTCAATCCGGTGGTGCCGGTCGGCCGCCAGATCGACGAGGTGCTGCGCGCCCATACCGATCTCGACGCGAAGGCGCGCAAAAAGCGCATCCTCGACATGATGGAGCAGGTTCGCCTGCCCCAGGTCGAGCGCATCTTCGCCTCCTATCCGCACCGCCTCTCCGGCGGTCAGCGCCAGCGCATCATGATCGCGATGGCGCTGGTGCTGGAGCCGAAGCTCTTGATCGCGGACGAGCCGACCACCGCGCTCGATGTCACCACGCAGAAGCAGATCCTGACCCTGATCCGCGACCTTCAGCGCGATCACGGCACTGCCGTGCTGTTCATCACCCATGACATGGGCGTGGTCGCCGAGATCGCCGATCGCGTCGCGGTGATGCGGCAAGGCCGCCTGGTCGAGACCGGGCCGCTCGAGACCGTGCTGCGCAACCCCACCATGGAGTATACCCGCAACTTGCTCGCCTCGGTGCCGAGCCTGGTGCCGCGACAGCCGCGCGAGGAGAGCCGCGAGCCGATCGTGCTGGAAGCCAACGAGCTCAGCAAGGTCTACAAGGAGCGCGCCTTCTTCGGCAAAGGCCGTGAGGTCGTCGCCGCCGACAAGGTCACGCTGACGCTGCGCAAGGGCCGTACCCTCGGCATCGTCGGCGAAAGCGGCTCGGGCAAGTCGACGGTCGCGCGCTGCATCGTCCGCCTGATCGATCCGACCTCGGGCGGCGTGCGCCTTGCCGGCCGCGAGATCGCCGACATCTCGCGCCGCCTGCTCCAGCCGCACCGGCAGAAGATCCAGATCGTGTTCCAGGATCCCTACCGCTCGCTCAACCCGCGCGTCACCGTCGGAGAAAGCATCGCGGAGGGCCCGATCAATTACGGCGTCGCGCACGCCGATGCGATGAAGCGAGCGCGCGAGCTGCTCGAGCTCGTCGGCCTGCCGGCTGATGCGGTGTCGCGCTATCCGCACCAGTTCTCCGGCGGCCAGCGCCAGCGCATCGCGATCGCCCGCGCCCTTGCGCTCGATCCCGACGTGCTGGTCGCGGACGAAGCGGTTTCCGCGCTCGACGTCTCGGTGCAGGCGCAGGTGCTGGAACTGCTCGATGAGATCCAGAAGCGGCTCGGCATCGCGATCCTGTTCATCACCCACGACCTGCGCGTCGCCGCGCAGATCTGCGACGAGGTCGTGGTGATGCAGCATGGCCGCGTCGTCGAGCAGGGCCCCGCCGCCGAAGTGCTGACGCATCCGAAGGAGGCCTACACCAAGGCGTTGCTGGATGCGGCACCGGGGCGCAGCTGGGACTTTGCGAATTTCCGGCCGGTGGCGGAAGGCGTGGCAGCGAGCCTGTAGCTCCACGTTCGGTGTCGTCCCGGCGAACGCCGGGACCCATACCGCGTGATCTATCACTTGCGGGTAGTGGGAATATCGAACGAAGAGTCTTCGCCAAACTTCTCCCTGGGGTGATGGGTCCCCGCGTTCGCGCGGACGACACTGAGAATGTGGAAGGGTCGCCGCTCACAAGGGGATCGCATCCGCAGCATTCCCAAAACGTCTTGACCCTATGCGCAGCGCGATTGCTTCCCGCCTTGCCCTCCTCGCAAGGCCAAGGCTAACGTCACGCACTCTGATTGCCTGGGACTTGAATTGATGACACGCATCGCCGTCGGCGGCTTCCTGCACGAGACCAACACCTTCGCTCCGACCAAGGCGACGTTCGCGGACTTCCAGCATGGCGGCGGCTGGCCGGCGATGACTGAAGGTGCCGACGTCTTGAAGGTGATGCGCCGCATCAATGTCGGCCTTGCCGGCTTCGTCGACAGCGCCGTGGCGAACGGCTGGGAACTCATCCCGACCATCGCCTGCGGGGCGAGCCCGTCGGCGCATGTCACCAAGGACGCCTTCGAGCGCATCGTGAAGGTGATGGTCGACGGCATCGCAGCCGCCGGGCCGATCGATGCGGTCTATCTTGACCTGCACGGCGCCATGGTGACGGAGCATCTCGACGACGGCGAAGGCGAGATCCTGGCGCGCGTGCGCCGCATCATCGGCAAGGATGTTCCGCTGGTCACGAGCCTCGATCTCCACGCCAACGTCACGCCCGAGATGATCGCGCAGGCCGACGCGCTGATCGCCTACCGCACTTATCCCCACGTCGACATGGCCGAGACCGGCCGCGCCTCCGCACGGCATCTGGCGCTGCTGCTAAAGACGAAGCAGCGCTTCGCAAAGGCTTTCCGGCAATTGCCGTTCCTGATCCCTATCAGCTGGCAATGCACCAACGACCAGCCGACCAAGGGCATCTACGAGAAGCTCGCCACGCTGGAGGGCGATGCCGTTCCGACCCTGTCCTTCGCGCCCGGCTTCCCCGCTGCAGATTTCCGCCATTGCGGCCCGAGCGTGTTCGCCTATGGCAAGACGCAAGCCGATGCCGACCGTGCAGCGGATGCGATGGTGAAGCTCATCGAAAGCCATGAGGACGATTTCGACGGCAAGATCTGGACGCCCGACGATGGCGTGCGCCATGCGATGGAGCTTTCCAAGAACGCAAGCAAGCCGATCATCATTGCCGATACCCAGGACAATCCCGGCGCCGGCGGCGATTCCGACACCACGGGCATGCTGCGCGCGCTGGTGCGCAACAAGGCGAGCGCCGCGACCGGCGCAATTTACGATCCGGTCTCGGCGAAGGCCGCGCATGCGGCCGGCGTCGGCGCGACCGTGACGCTGTCGCTCGGCGGCAAGTCGGGCATTCCCGGTGACGAGCCCTATCGCGAGACCTTTGTGGTCGAACAGCTCTCCGACGGCCGCTTCATCGCGCCCGGCCCCTACTATGGCGGCCGCGAGATGGAGATGGGTCCCTCCGCAGCCTTGCGCATCGGCGACGTTCGCGTGGTCGTTTCTTCGCACAAGGCCCAGCTCGCCGACCAGGCGATGTACCGCTATGTCGGCATCGAGCCGACGCGAGAGAAGATCCTCGTCAACAAGAGCTCGGTACATTTCCGTGCCGATTTCGAACCGATCGCGGAAAAGCTGATGATCTGCGCCGCGCCCGGCGCGATGCCGGCCGACACGGCTACCCTGCCTTGGACGCGCCTGCGGCCGGGCATCCGCATCAAGCCGAACGGCCCCGCTTTCAACCCTCCTTCACGCTAACCGGACAGGACACATGCCCACGATCGACCGCATCGACGGCTATGCCGACGAACTCACCGCCATCAGGCGCGACCTCCACGCCCATCCCGAGATCGGCTTCGAGGAGGTGCGCACCTCCGGCATCGTCGCCGACAAGCTGAAGAGCTGGGGCATCGAGGTGCATCGTGGCCTCGGCGGCACCGGCGTGGTCGGCGTCATCAAGGGCAAGGGCACGGGCAGCAAGCGCATCGGCCTCCGCGCCGATATGGACGCGCTGCCGATGGAAGAGAACACCAATCTGAAATGGAGCTCGAAAATCCCCGGCCGCTTCCACGGCTGCGGCCATGACGGCCACACCACCATGCTGCTCGGCACCGCGCGCTATCTCGCCGAGACCCGGAACTTCGACGGCACCGTGCACCTGATCTTCCAGCCGGCCGAGGAAGGCCTCGGCGGCGCCCGCGCCATGATCAAGGACGGCCTGTTCGAGAAATTTCCCTGCGACGAGCTTTACGGCCTGCACAACGCGCCCGACCTCAACCATGGCGAGATCGCGATCCTGCCCGGACCGGCGATGGCCAGCGCCGACTTCTTCGACCTCCGCATCACCGGCTATGGCGCGCATGGCGCGATGCCCGAGCGCTCCAAGGACGCGGTGATCATCGCGACCACGCTGGCGCAGGCGATTCAGACCATCGTCAGCCGTAACGTCGAGCCGCTGCAGGCCGCCGTCATCTCGATCACGCAGATCCATGCCGGCTCCGCCTACAACGTCATCCCCGGCGACGCGCACCTGTGCGGCACCATCCGCACCTTCTCGGATGAAGTCCGCGCCCTGGTCGCTGAACGCATCCGCACGATCTGTGCCGGCATCGCGGCTGCGTTCCAGTGCACGATCGAAGCCGACATCCGCGATACGTTCGGTGTTCTGGTCAACCAGGTCGAGCAGTCCAAGGTGGTCGAGGAGGTCGCCCGCACGATCGTCGATCCCGCCAACGTGATCACGCGCGCCCAGCCGAAGATGGGGAGCGAGGATTTTGCCGACATGCTGCAGACCGTTCCCGGCGCCTATTTCTGGGTCGGCCATGACGGCTCGGTGCCCGTGCACAATCCCGGCTTCGTGCTCGACGACAAGATCCTGCCGATCGGCGCCAGCATGTTCGCCCGCATCATCGAGACGCGCATGCCGGTGGGTGGCAATGCATAAAAAAAGCGCCGAGGACGCGGTCACCTCGCTGCACGATCTGTCCGCGGTCGATCTGATCGCGGGCTATCGCGCAAAACAGTTCTCGCCGAGCGAGGTGCTGGAGGACGTGCTCGCGCATGTCGCGGCGTGGGAACCGCACCTCAAGGCGCTCTATGCATTCGACCCCGACGGCGCGCGCGAGGCCGCCAAGGCCTCGACCGCGCGCTGGAGCGGCGGCGAGCCGTCCGGCGCGCTCGACGGCGTGCCTGTCACGGTGAAGGACAACATCGCGACCAAGGGCGTGCCGGTGCCGCTGGGCGCGGCCAGCGTCAAGCTCGTGCCGGCCGAGAAGGATGCGCCACCCGCCGCGCGGCTGCGCGAGGCCGGCGCGATCATCTTCGCCAAGACCACCATGCCCGATTACGGCATGCTGTCGTCGGGACTCTCCAGCTTCCATGCGCTCGCGCGCAACCCTTGGGACCTCTCCAAGAATCCCGGCGGCTCCAGCGCGGGCGCAGGCGCTGCGGCGGCGGCCGGCTATGGTCCCTTGCATCTCGGCACCGATATCGGCGGCTCGGTTCGCCTGCCCGCCGGCTGGTGCGGCCTCGTCGGTCTCAAGCCGAGCTTTGGCCGCGTACCGATCGACCCCACCTATGTCGGCCGCGTCGCAGGTCCCATGACCCGCACCGTCGACGACTGCGCGCTGATGATGAGCGTGATCGCAAAACCCGACCGGCGCGACGGCATGAGCCTGCCGGCCGAGCCGCTCAACTGGAAGGGATTGGAGAAGTCCCCGCGAAAGCTGCGCATCGGCCTGATGCTCGATCCCGGCTGCGGCCTGCCACTGGAAAAGCCGGTGCGCGAGGTCGCGGTGAAGGCCGCGAAGGCGTTCGAATCCGCGGGCGCCGTCGTGACGGAAGTCGACGGCATCCTGACGCGAGAGATGCTCGACGGCCTAGACAATTTCTGGCGCGCGCGGATGTGGGACGATCTGTCCAAGCTGACGCCGGCCGAGCAGGCCAAGGTGCTGCCTTATATCTCCAAATGGGGCGAGTCCGGAGCGAAGCTCTCGGGCGTCGAAGTCATCCGCGGCTTCAACCAGACCATGGCGATCCGCACGGCGGCGTCAAAGCTGTTCTGCGAACTCGACTATGTGATCTCGCCGACCGCGCCGAACGTAAACTTTCCGGCGGAGTGGGCCTCGCCGATCAACGATCCCATGAAGCCGTTCGAGCACATCGCCTATACCGTGCCGTGGAATATGTCGGAGAACCCGGCAGTCTCAATCAACGGCGGTTTCGACGCCAAGGGCTTTCCCATCGGCGTGCAGATCGTCGGCCGCCGCTTCGACGATATCGGCGTGCTTGGCATGGCCAAAGCTTTTGAGGGCTTGCGCGGCGCGCAGCGCCCCTGGCCGAAGCCGCCGGCGCAGTAGCGACGCGCAGTCATTCAACGCGCCCACTAACCGCAAGCCCGAACGACTTGCTTGAAGTATGCTGAGCTGTTGCTTCACCCTCCCCTGAAGGGGGAGGGTCGGTTCACATGGAGCGCAGCGACATGTGAGACGGGGTGGGGTGACGGTCTCTCGGCGCCCGACGGTGCCCGTGTGGAGAGATCACCCCCCGCTCGCGCCTCGCGCGACCGACCCTCACCCTCCAGGGGAGGGTAAAGAAGACTCAAGCCTCTGCCATCTGCGCAGCCAAAAACCAAGGGAAGGAAGCCACCATGGCGTATGAGACGATCAAGTATGAGGTCGCCGAGCAGATCCTCACCATCACGCTGAACCGGCCCGACAAGCTCAACGCCTTCAACGCGCAGATGCAGGCAGAGCTGATCGATGCGTTCGACGCCGCCGACAGGGACGACAACGTCCGCGCCATCATCGTCACCGGCGCCGGCCGCGGCTTTTGCGCCGGCGCCGACCTCTCCTCCGGAGCCGACACGTTCGACCGCGACGCGCGGCGCGGGCCGGTGAAGCGCTTGGCCAACGGCAAGGTCGACTACAGCGACCCGCAGGTGCGCGACGGCGGCGGCCAGGTGACCTTGCGCATCTTCAAGTGCCTCAAGCCGGTGATCGCCGCGGTGAACGGGCCGGCCGTCGGCATCGGCGTGACCATGCAGCTTGCGATGGATATCCGCATTGCTTCCGAGGCTGCGCGGTTCGGCTTCGTGTTCTCCCAGCGCGGCATCGTGCCCGAGGCGGCCTCGAGCTGGTTCCTGCCGCGCATCGTCGGCATCTCGCAGGCGCTGGAATGGTGCTATTCGGGCCGCGTCTTCCCGGCGCAGGAGGCACTAGCGGGGCGCCTCGTCAGCAAGGTGGTCCCGCCGGACGATCTGCTGCCGACCGCACGTGCGCTGGCAAAAGAGTTCGCCGCCAAGACAGCGCCGGTATCGGTCGCGCTGATCCGCCAGATGATGTGGCGCATGATGGGAGCCGATGATCCCATGGAAGCCCACAAGGTCGACAGTCGCGGCATCTACGCCCGCGGCCGCTCGGACGATGTGAAGGAAGGCGTGGTGTCGTTCCTGGAGAAGCGGCCGGCGCAGTTCAAGAACAAGGTGTCCACCGACATGCCGGACTATTTCCCGTGGTGGACGGAGCGGGAGTATAGGTGAGGCTCTCGTAGGGTGGGCAAAGGCGCTCTTGCGCCGTGCCCACCATCTATCGGCAACCGAAACCAGAATGGTGGGCACGCTTCGCTTTGCCCACCCTACGACACGTCACTCCATCACCAGCGCGACCCGCCCGATCGCCTTGCGGTCGATCAACAACCGCATCGCCTTCGCGTAATCCTGCAGCGGCAGGCGGTGCGAGACGTTGGGGCGCAGCTTGCCCTCCTCCGCCCATTGCAGCAGCGCCTTCAATCGGACCTCACCGAGCGCCGGATTTCTTCGCACGGCCTCCCCGGCGCGCACGCCGAGCACGCTTGCGCCCTTGATCAGCAGCAGATTGGTCTTGGCCGAGCCGATGCCGCCGGTGAAGCCGATCACCAGCAGCCGCGCGCCCCAGGCGATGCAGCGCATCGAGTCCTCGAAGACCTGGCCACCGACAGGGTCGAACACGACGTCCGCGCCGCGGCCATCGGTGATGCGCTTGACCGCATCGCGAAACGGCTCGCGGTCGTAGCGGATCAGGTGATCGGCGCCGCGCGATTTCGCGATGGCCAGCTTCTCGTCACTGGAGGCGGTGGCGATCACGGTCGCACCCAACATCTTGCCGATCTCGACGGCAGCAAGTCCGACGCCGCCGCCGGCGCCGTGCACCAGCAGCACCTCACCCGGCGCGACCCGGCCACGGTCGATCAGCGCGTGATAGGCGGTGCCGTGGCCCGCGAGATAGGTGGCGGCCTCGGCGTAGTCGAACGTGGAAGGCATCGGCGTGAGTTGGGCTGGCGTGACCACAGCTTCTTCTGTGAAGGCACCATGGCGCATCTTCACGATGACCTTGTCGCCGATGGCAACGGCCCTCGCCTTCGTGCCGACCTCCGTCACGTCGCCGGCAGCTTCCATGCCGGGCGTGAACGGCAGATCCGGCTTGAGCTGATATTCACCCGCGGCCATCAGCACGTCAGGAAAATTCAGCCCGGCCGCGCGGATGGCGACGCGCACCTCGCCCGGCTTCAGCGCGCGCGACGGAAACTCTTCCAGCAGCAAGCGCTCGGGCGCACCGAGTTCGCGGCAGACGACGGCGCGTACCATCAGGCTGCGCTCGCCTTGCGGCGCAGCAGCGCCTCGCGGATCAGCGGCAGGCGGTCGTTGCCGAAATACATGTCGGTCTTGCCGACGAAAATAGTCGGCGAGCCGAAGCCGCCGCGCGCCACGACTTCCTCGGTATTGGCCTTGAGCTGATCCTTGATGCTCTGTTCCGAAATGCCGGCGAAGAATTTCTGCTCATCGAGACCTACCTTCCTGCAGATCTCGGCGAGCACCGCATCCTGCGAGATGTCCTTGTCCGCGCCCCAATAGGTCTCGAACACCGCCGTCGCAAACGGCAGCATGTCCTTGCCCAGCCAGATGCAGCCGCGCATCGCCTTGACGCTGTTCACCGGAAACACCGTCGGCGGCATCTTGATCGACAGGCCGGCCGAACGCGCCCAGTCGTTGAGATCCTTCAGCATGTAGCGCGCCTTCAGCGGCACCGGCTTCTCCCGCTGCGCATAGACGCTCGGATTGACCGTGTTGAAGATGCCGCCGACCAGGATCGGCCGCCAGACGATCTCCGCGCCGAGCTCCTTCGCGAGCGGCTGGATGTTGTGGAACGCGAGATAGGTCCAGGGGCTGGAGCAGTCGAAAAAGAATTCGATCATGGCGTTTCCGGTCCGGCGCGCTGGGGTTCAGGACGACTTTTGTTGTTCTGTACCTCGACGTTAAGACATGGCAGGAAGGGGCGCAACACAACCTGCCGGGAGGGCCGCCATGCTGTTTCCAACCACGATCGCCGGCTCCTTGCCGAAGCCGGAATGGCTCGCCGAGCCGAACATGCTCTGGGCGCCCTGGAAGTCACAGGGCGAGGAGCTCCTGCGCGCCAAGCGCGATGCGACGCTGATCTGGCTGAAGATCCAGGAGGACGCCGGCATCGACATCGTCACCGAGGGCGAGCAGGCGCGTCAGCATTTCGTCCACGGCTTCCTGGAGAAGATCGAGGGCATCGATTTCGCCCACAAGGTCGAGATGGGCATCCGCAAGGACCGCTACAAGGCAATGGTGCCGCAGGTGGTCGCCCCGCTCCGCCTCAGGGGCCGCGTCCACGCCTTTGAGGCGCAAGTTGCGCGCACGCACACGAAGAAGCAGCTGAAATTCACCCTGCCCGGGCCAATGACCATCATCGACACCATCGCCGATCGCTATTATGGCGACCGCGTGAAGATGGCCTTTGCCTTCGCCGAGCTGCTCAACGAGGAGGCCAAGGCGTTGCAGGCCGACGGCGTCGATCTCGTGCAGTTCGACGAGCCGGCTTTCAACGTCTACATGGACGAGGTCAACGATTGGGGCATCAAGGCGCTGGAGCGCGCTGCGCAGGGGCTGACCTGCGCCACTGCCGTGCACATCTGCTACGGCTACGGCATCAAGGCCAACACCGACTGGAAGGAAACGCTCGGCACGCAATGGCGGCAGTATGAGCAGATCTTCCCGGCGATCGACGCGAGCCCGATCCAGCAGGTCGCGATCGAGTGCCGCAATTCCAAGGTACCGCTCGAGCTGCTGGCGCTGCTCAAGACGAAGGTCGTGCAAGCCGGCGTGATCGACGTCGCCAGCGACACGGTTGAGACTGCCGAGGACGTCGCGCAGGTAATCGAGGCGGTGTCGAAATTCGTGCCCAAGAGCAACATCATCGCCACCACCAATTGCGGCATGGCGCCGATGCGGCGGGAGATCGCGGAAGCGAAGCTGGCGGCGCTAGGCGCCGGCGCTGCGCTGGCGCGCGAGAAGCTGGGCTGATCACGATGTCGGCTCGGCTTGGCCTTAAAGCGCGATGCAATGAGTCTTGATCGCTGCAACAACGGAGGTGCGCTCCCTCTCCCGCTTGCGGGAGAGGGTTGGGGAGAGGGTGCTTCCGCAATGGGACAATCCCCGAGAGGAAAAAGCCTTCACCCGGCGCTTCGCCATAGCCGAGGCTTTGCCTCGGCGTCTCTTGAGATGACGGCCGCCAGAGGCGGCCTACACCTCTCCCGCAAGCGGGAGAGGTGAACGTGCCGCGGCAATCGATTCAAGCTAAAGCCATCCCGCTCTAGCCAACGCCGTCGGATGCAGCACGGGCTGATAGCCGGCGATGATCGCGCGCAGCGTGGAAGGCGGCGTCAGCAACATCGGTTGATCGGGCATGCATGCATGCGGCGCGTAGCCCGCTGGCGACCACAGCAGCGCCTTTCCCTGCATCACCAGAAAGCTCTCTTCGCCCTGCTGCACCATCGCGCCGTTGGGCAAGTCTGCCAGCGGCATCGGGAGCGGATGCAACCGCTTGCGGCCGAGATCGAGACGCTCCCGATGCAGAACGGCATCCATCGTCTTGGCGCTGACGTCGCTTGCACCATTCCCCGCTTCCCACGCAGCGCGAAATCGTTTGGCATCGTCACGCCGGCAGAAGAAGCAGGGCCGATGGCCTGCGGCGAAGGCCGTCGCCTCGTCGAGGAAGAACAGCTCGGTCCAGCTCCGCCCCGCCATCACCGGCCGCCGCCAGCCGCGGAATTCGCAGAGGCACGTGATCCAGGCCGGCGACGACCAGCGCTTGTTCAATAACGTTTTCGTCGCGGGATCGTGGATGATCCCGCGGTTGCCGGTGAATGTGCCGCGGTGTGGGGTGGCGATGATGTCGCCGGTGGGCGTGACGCGGTTTTGCAGGGGCATGCCGCGCCTTTCAACTGCCGTCATTCCGGGATGGTCCGAAGGACCAGACCCGGAATCTCGAGATTCCGGGTTCGATGCTTCGCATCGCTCCGGAATGACGGTCCGTCACGCCGCGCCGTCGCGGAGCGGCGGGTGGTAGGACAGCGCGGTGTCCCAGGGAAAGAAGATCCAGGTGTCCTGCGAGACTTCCGTGATGAAGGTGTCGACCAGCGGGCGGCCCTTCGGCTTGGCATAGACGGTGGCGAAATGCGCGTCCGGCAGCATCTCACGCACCAGCTTGCCGGTCTTGCCGGTATCGACGAGGTCATCGACGATCAGGAGCCCCTTGCCGGTGCCGCCGCCGAGCTTCACCGCCGCTTCGGAAATGCCCTTGAGGACCTGGAGCTCGCCCTGCTTGGTGTGGTCGTAGCTCGCAATGCAAACCGTATCGATGACGCGCACCCCGAGCTCGCGCGCCACGATCGCAGCAGGCACCAAGCCGCCGCGCGTGATTGCGATCACCGCATGGAACGGACCAACTTCGTTGAGCCGCCAGGTCAGCGCCCGGCAATCCCGGTGGAACTGGTCCCACGAAACCGGGAAGGCCTTGCCCGCCCGCTCCTGCGCGCTCAGTTCCGGTGCTTCACCAGCCATTGTCGTCTCCTGCTTCGTCTGCCGGCAAAGTCCCTGCTAGCGGGTGACGTTCAATCCCGCCAGCATTTCCTTCACGGCCGCCATCGCCGCGGCCAGCTTCGCCGGATCGCGCGAGCGCACCACCAGATTGGTGTTGGGCTTCTGCTCCTCATCCATGAACGGATAGCTGCCGATGATGGTGTCCGGATGGGCGGCCGCGATCGCCCGCAACGGACTGCCGATGTCGCCCTCGCGCGCGTTGGCGCGAACCGATTCGGAGAGCATGCGCACGCCGGACTTCAGCTTGGGCGAGACGATGTCCATCATCGCCTGCATGATCGAAGGCACGCCGGCCATCACGATGACATTGCCGATCTTGAAGCCGGGAGCGAGGATGGTTGCGCTCTGGATCAGCTCGGCGCCGTCGGGGATGCGGGCCATACGCAGGCGGGCCTCATTGAGGTCCTGTTCGCTCCAGCGCTCGCGGAAACGCGTAACCACCTCCGGATGATGATCGATACCGACGCCAAATGCCTTGGCAACACTGTCGGCTGTGATGTCGTCATGGGTCGGCCCGATGCCGCCCGTTGTGAAGACGTAGGTGTAGCGATGCCGGAGTGCGTCCAGGGCGGCGATGATGTCGGCCTCGTCGTCGGAGACAATCCGGACCTCCTTCAGGTCGATGCCGATATTGGTCAGGTATTCGGCGATGAAGCCGATGTTCTTGTCCTTGGTCCGGCCGGACAGGATTTCGTCCCCAATGACCAGAATGCCCGCCGTGACGATGTCGCTCATGCCTTAAGTCCCTCACCTGTGACGCCGACTTTGCCGAGGTAACGCGTTGAAGTCACGCGGTTTTGCTTCTGAAATAAGCAGTCCTCAGCCATTTTTTCAGGCAAGCCGCCGGCCATCCCCGGCAAATGCCCCTTCTCCATGCTTATCGTGCTGGCCCGGCCCTTGCTACCTCCTACGGAAGTCATGCACTCTCACGGCATGGCCACAGGACGTTGCGGTCTTCAGCAAGGCCTAAGCGACCTGACCGATGTTGCAATGCCTGGGGGAGAACAGTCGGAATCCATGGCAGTCGCGTTTGACGAAATGAATATTCCCGGTGGGGAGCTTCGCCCCGCCTATCAGGAGCTGGCGCGCTGGCTCAAGGAGACGCCTCCCGAGGCCCTCGAATATCGGCGCCAGGAGGCCGAGCTCCTGTTCCGTCGGATCGGCATTACCTTCGCGGTCTACGGCGATTCCGAGTCCACCGAGCGCCTCATCCCCTTCGACGTGATCCCCAGGATCATGTCCGGCAAGGAATGGGCGCTGCTGGAGAAGGGCTTGAAGCAGCGCGTGCGCGCGCTCAACATGTTCCTGCGCGACATCTATCACGGCCGCGACATCCTCCGCGCCGAGGTCGTGCCCGACGATTTGATCTTCCAGAACCCGGTCTTCCGCCCCGAGATGAACGGCCAGCATGTGCCGCACGACGTTTACGTGCACATCGCCGGCATCGACATCGTCCGGGTCGACGCCGAGGACTTCATCGTGCTGGAGGACAACGCCCGCACGCCATCCGGCGTGTCCTACATGCTGGAAAACCGCGAGATCATGATGCGGCTGTTTCCGGATCTGTTCGCCCGCCACAAGGTGGCGCCGGTCGAACGCTATCCGGACGAGCTGCTCGCGGCGCTTCGCTCGGTCGCGCCGCAAAGCGCATCCGGCGAGCCGACCGTCGCGCTGCTCACGCCCGGCGTCTACAACTCGGCCTATTACGAGCACTCGTTCCTGGCCGACAAGCTCGGTATCGAGCTGGTCGAAGGCCGTGACCTCATCGTCAAGAACAACGAAGTGTTCATGCGGACGACGGAAGGGCTGAAGCGGGTCGACGTGATCTATCGCCGCGTCGACGACGATTTCCTCGATCCCCTCAGCTTCCGTCCCGACTCCGTGCTTGGCGTGCCGGGCCTGATGTCGGCCTATGCGGCCGGCAACATCACGCTCGCCAACGCCGTCGGCACCGGCATCGCCGACGACAAGGCGATCTACTCCTACATGCCTGATATCGTGAAATTCTATCTCGGCGAGGAGCCGATCCTGAAGAACGTGCCGACCTGGCGCTGCCGCGAGCCGAAGGACCTCGCCTATGTGCTGGACAATTTGGGCGAGCTCGTCGTCAAGGAAGTGCACGGCTCCGGCGGCTACGGCATGCTGATCGGACCCGCTGCGACCAAAGCGACGATCGAAGCGTTCCGCGACAAGCTCAAGCGCGAGCCGGAAGGTTTCATCGCCCAGCCGACGCTGGCGCTCTCGACGTGCCCGACCTGCACCGCATCCGGTCTCGCCCCGCGCCATGTCGATCTTCGCCCCTTCGTGCTCACGGGCAGCAAGAGCACCACGATCGTGCCGGGCGGCCTCACCCGCGTCGCGCTGAAGGAGGGCTCCCTGGTGGTGAATTCGAGCCAGGGCGGCGGCACCAAAGACACCTGGATTCTGGACGAGTAGAGAGATGCTGTCGCGTACCGCCGAAAACCTCTATTGGCTCGCCCGCTATGTCGAACGGGCCGAATATCTCGCGCGCACCATCGATGCGACGCTGCGCGTCACCGCGCTTCCCGCCGCCTATATCGGCAAGACCAACGAATGGGACTCGGCGCTGCTCACCGCCGGCGTCGCCGCTAGCTTCTATCAGACCTATGAGGAAGCCAACGAGCACAACGTCGTCGACTATCTCTCGTTCTCGGTGGACAACCCGTCCTCGATCAGGAATTGCATCGAGGCGGCGCGGCTGAACTCGCGCTCGGTGCGCACGGCGCTGACCAGCGAGATGTGGGATACCATCAACTCGGCTTGGATCGAGCTCCAGGCTGTTTGGAGCAAGGGCACCTCGACGCGCGAGGACCTCGCCAAATTCCTCCGCTTCGTGCAGGAGACCTCGCTGCGGTTCGACGGCTCGGCCTACCGGACCATGCTGCGCAACGACGCCTATTGGTTCTCGCGGATGGGTGTGCACCTGGAACGCGCCGACAACACCGCCCGCATTCTCGATGTGAAGTATCACGTGCTATTGCCCGAGGAGGAGCATGTCGGCGGTCCGCTCGATTTCTATCAGTGGAGCTCGATCCTGCGCTCGGTCTCGGCGCTGACGGCCTATCACTGGGTCTATCGCGAGACGCTGAAACCCTGGCTGATTGCGGATTTGCTCATCCTCAACGACACGCTGCCGCGCTCGCTCGCCAGCTGCTACGGCAACCTCGTGCGCAACCTCGACCAGATCGGCGTCGCCTATGGCCGCCAGGGCCCGGCCCAGCGTCACGCCCGCGGCATCCGCAACCGGCTGGAACACAGCAATATGAACGACATTTTCCAGCATGGCGTGCATGAATTCATTCAGGAATTCATCGCGGACAATTCCAGGCTGGGCGAAATCATCACGAAGCAGTATTTGATCTGACCTTCGGTCATTCCGGGGCGTCCGAAGGGCGAACCCGGAATCTCGAGATTCCGGGTTCGATGCTGGCGCATCGCCCCGGAATGACGGAGCAAGTAATCCACCATGCGCCTGCGAATCCAGCACACCACGACCTATCGCTACGAGCCGCCGGCCACCAGCGTGATCCAAATCCTGCGCATGACGCCGGGCAGCCATGATGGGCAGTACGTCGCGGAATGGCAGATCGACGTCTCCACCGACACCAAGCTCGACATGCATGAGGATGCGTTCGGCAACGTCACCCACGTGCTGTCCTGCGGACCTGTCGCCGACATCCAGATCACGGCCGAGGGCCTGATCGAGACCCACGACACCGGCGGTGTGCTGCGCGGCACTGACGAGCGCTTCCCGGCCGGCATGTTCCTGCGCTCCACCGACCTCACCTCCGTCAATCCGGCGATGGCGGCGGTTGCGCGCCAGTTGCGCAGCGAGGCCGAGAGCGACACGCTCGGCTTCCTGCACACGCTGATGACGCAGATCGCCGATCACATGACGTTCGATCAGGACCCCACCAACAGTGGCACGTCCGCGGCGGAGGCGTTCGCGCTCAAGCGCGGGGTCTGCCAGGACTACGCGCACATCTTCATCGCCTGCGCCCGCGCCGGTGGCGTGCCGGCGCGCTTCGTCTCCGGGCATTTCTTGCGTGCAGACGACATGGTGCATCAGGACGCCGGGCACGCCTGGGCGGAGGCTTACGTGCCCGATCTCGGCTGGGTCGGCTTCGATCCCGCCAACAGCATCTGCGCCACCGACGCCCATGTTCGCGTTGCGATCGGGCTCGACTATCTCGGCGCGGCCCCGGTGCGCGGCACGCGCTATGGCGGTGGCACGGAAACGCTGACGGTCGCCGTGAAGGTCGAGCAGGCCGGCCGCGGCGGGCAGTCGCAATCGCAGCGACAGAGCTAGCTCCGTCACCGCCGGGAATCGGGGGTTGGAGCGGCCCCTGAAATTGGCTAGTACTTCCGCGCAAACGTTCGCGTCGGGGACTGGAAATGACCTATTGCTGCGGAATCCTGGTTCGAGACGGTCTGGTGATGATCGCCGATACCCGCACCAATGCCGGCCTCGACAACGTCTCGACCTTCCGCAAGCTGCACATCTTCTCCAAGCCCGGCGAGCGCATCATGGCGATCGCCAGCGCCGGCAACCTCGCGATCAGCCAGTCGGTGCTCTCCACCCTGACCGAAGGCCTGGAGGATCCCAACACGGGCGAGGTCGAGACGCTGATGAACGCGCCGACCATGTTCCAGGCCGCCCAGCGCATCGGCCGGGCGATCCGGGCGGTGCATGCGACCGAAGGGCCGGCGCTGAAATCAGAGGACGTGTCGTTCGACGTTTCCTTCCTGTTCGGCGGCCAGATCAAGGGCGCGCGCATGCGTCTGTTCATGGTCTACACTGCCGGCAATTTCATCGAATGCACCACCGACACGCCCTATCTGCAGATCGGCGAGCACAAATACGGCAAGCCGGTGCTCGACCGCGCCATGCATTACGACGTCGAGCTCTACGAGGCGCTGAAGACCGGCCTGATCTCGATGGACTCGACCATGCGTTCGAACCTCGGCGTCGGCCTGCCGATCGACGTACTGGTGGTGCGGAACGATGCCTGCGAGGCCGATCTGAATCACCGCATCGAGGCGGGCGAGCCCTATTTCCACGATTTGCGCTCGCGCTGGTCGGCGGCGCTGCGGGCGGCGCACCAGAACATTCCGCGTCCGCCCTACAAGAATGAAAAAGAATCCAAAACCTGACAGCTCAAGAGAAAGGGCAGGAAACGATGAGTGAAGCGAAGAAGATCGCATTGGTGACGGGCGCCGGCACCGGCGTCGGGCGCGCAGCGTCGCTGGCGCTGATGAACACCGGCTTCACCGTGGTGCTCACAGGGCGCCGGCTCGACATGCTCGAGGAGACGGCAAAGCTCGGCCCTGCTGGCAAGAGCCTGTGCGTCACCGCCGACATGACCAGACCGGACTCCATCGCCGCGCTGTTTGCCAAGGTGAAGGAGACCTATGGCCGGCTCGACGTGCTCTTCAACAATGCCGGCATGGGCGCGCCGGCGGTGAACTTCGAGGACCTCAGCCTCGAGCAGTGGCAGGCG
Source organism: Bradyrhizobium sp. LMG 9283 (assembly GCF_045571415.1). Taxonomy (NCBI): domain Bacteria; kingdom Pseudomonadati; phylum Pseudomonadota; class Alphaproteobacteria; order Hyphomicrobiales; family Nitrobacteraceae; genus Bradyrhizobium; species Bradyrhizobium sp. LMG 9283. The sequence goes on along the minus strand of NZ_CP120691.1, from coordinate 3,639,982 downwards.
GTGGTGAACACCAACCTCACCGGCCCGTTCCTGTGCACCCAGCACGCCTTCCGCATCATGAAGGACCAGACCCCGCGCGGCGGCCGCATCATCAACAACGGCTCGATCTCGGCGCATGCGCCGCGGCCGTTCTCGGCCGCTTATACCTCGACCAAGCACGCCATCACCGGCCTGACCAAGGCCTCGAACCTCGACGGCCGCATGTATGACATCGCGGTCGGCCAGGTCGACATCGGCAATGCGGCGACGCCGATGACCGATCGCATGGTCAATGGCCCCGGCGTGCTGCAGCCTGATGGCACCACCAAGCACGAGCCGCGCATGGACGCCAAGGCGGTCGGCGACGCCGTGGCCTACATGGCCAGCCTGCCGCTCGACGCCAACGTGCTGACCATGACGGTGATGGCGACCAAGATGCCGTTCGTCGGACGCGGCTGAGGCAAAACTGAAACCAACCCCATGCACAGTAGGCCGCGTGGGGTTGCTATCTGTGCTCGGCAAGCGGCGTGCTGAATCCCTGCTCTGCTTCTGCAATAGCGGAGCCCGTCCGCACGTCGCGAAAGCAAGCTAGTGGCTTCGGATTGATCGGCCGACCTTCTGCAAGGCCTCGAAGGTTGCAAAACGCTCGATATTCCAGTTTGCCAAGGCCGCGTAGGATGAATGTATTTCTCCCAAAGCCGACATTGCTCGCATCGCCTGGCTGACATCGGCGTGATCGCCCGAAGCGACCGATCCGAGCATCGCTGAGCCGAGCAACACCGGCTCCGGAGATGCCGAGGCAGCAACAGTCAAGCCGGTCGTATCGGCGAGCACTTGCCGCACGAGGCGGCTCTGGGCCGCACCACCGCTGACGACGATCGTATCGATGGCGATGCCCTTATCCTGCTGGGCGTGCACGATCTGCCGCGCGCCGTAACCAAGGCCGCACAGGCCGGCAAGATAGAGGGCCAATAGACTCTCCAGGTCCGAACGCATATCCAGTCCAGCGATTAGTGCACGGGCATCTGGATCGGCGAAGGGCGCACGGTTGCCGAGAAATTCGGGCACGACATGAAGCTCGCCGACCAATTCCCGAACCATCTCTGCACCTCCGCGCGCGTCCACCTGGGCGGCGAGCCAATCGGCGAGCGTCCGTTGCTCCAGACGCGCCGCGTCCGTCGCCTGTGCGGAATACGGATGCATCTGTACGAGATGGTCAATTGCTGCACCAGCGACTGACTGTCCGCCCTCATTGAGCCACAGCCCCGGCACCATGGCGGAAAAATAAGGCCCCCAAACGCCGGGAACGAAGACGGGGTTCTTCGTGGTCGACATGGTGCAGGCGGACGTTCCGAACACATAGGCCATGCGCGTGAGCGCCGTACCCGCAGCTCCGCGAGCCCCCACCGTTCCGACGCCGCCCGCATGCGCATCGATGAGGCCTGCCGCAACAGGCGTGCCAAACTTCAGGCCAAGGTCGGTCGCTGCCTCCGATGTCAGGCCCGCAGCAAGCCGTGTGCCGCCGGGCACGATCTCGGTGCCTATCCGGCAAAACTGCTCGTCCGCCAGCGTCCCGAGACCGACGGAACGGAAGAAGTCGGAATCCCAGCGGTTTTCGTGGCCTAGATAGGTCCACTTGCAGGTTACGGTGCAGGTGGAGCGGGCAAGGCTTCCGGTTGCACGCCAGGTGAGGAAATCAGTCAGGTCCATGAACTGCCAGGCGTCCGCAAAGCTGCCGGGCATGTTCTCGGCGAGCCACAACAGTTTCGGCGTCTCCATCTCGGGTGAGATCGCTCCCCCGACATAGTCGAGAACCTTCGCGCCCGTGCGGTTGATCCGGCGCGCCTGCTCGACCGCGCGGTGATCCATCCAAACGATGACATTGCGGGCGGGATCGCCGGACGGGCCGACCGGAAGCGGAGCGCCGCCAATGCCCAGCACCACCAACGAGCAGGTCGCGTCAAAGCCAATGCCGGCAATGCTGTCCGGCGCGATGCCGGCCTTTCCGACCGCGCCACGCACGCTGCGGCATACGGCGCGCCATATGTCCTCGCTCGACTGTTCGACAATGTCACCAGCCTCCCGCCAAAGCCTGATGTCGGCCTTGTCGGTGGAGACAAGTCTGCCAGAACGATCGAAGACCCCGGCTCTCGCACTGCCCGTGCCGACGTCGATGCCGAGAAAATGACGAGTCATCGCGAAGTCCCTCACCATGACGCAGCGTTCAGATCGCAGGCAGAATCGTTACAGATCGTTGCTCTGCGGCAGGATGACGAGGTCGCGGATCGTGACATTTCGCGGGCGGGTCAACATGAAGAGCACTGCCTGCGCAACTTCTGTCGGCTGGATCAGGCCACCGGCCGCCATTTCCTGCTCGAGCTTCTCCTTCGGCCAATCGCTGATGAGCGCGGTCACGACCGGGCCGGGCGCCACGGCGCCGACGCGTAGGCCATATTTCGCGACCTGCCGACGCACGGTATGGACAAAAGCCTGCACGGCATGTTTCGAGGCGGTGTAGATCGGCTCCCAGACGACGGGGACGAGACCGGCGATCGAACTGGTGACGATGATGTCACCGCTCTTGCGCTCCACCATATGTGGCAGCACCGCGTGGATCGAGCGGAACAGCGCGTTGACGTTGAGGTTGAGCATTCGGTCCCAAGCGTCAGGATCGCCGTCGAGCACCTCGCCTCCAATGTAGGCTCCGGCATTCGCATGGAAAATGTCCAGCCGGCCGGCCTTTTCCAGCACCTGCGGCATCATGCCCGCCATGCTTGCCTGATCGGTAAGGTCGATGCACAACGGAATCGCCTGGTCGCCCAGTTCGAGGCAGACGCTGTTCAGCGCATCCTCGGCGCGGTCGACCAGCACCACGCGCGCACCGGCTGTGATCATCGTCCTGGCGCATTCGAGACCAATGCCCGAAGCAGCGCCGGTAATAGCGGCAACCTTTCCTGCAAGTTCCTGGCCCACGGTCGGTCCCTCTTGTTGGAGTTGTCTAGGCTCGGCCATGGGAGACGCGGGAGCGGCGTGCCAGCGAATCGACGATGACCGCGACGGCAAGCACCGCACCCGTGATCATGTACCGAAGCGAAGAGGAGAGATCGAGCAGCGTAAGGCCGCTGGCGATCGACTGGATGACGATGATTCCGAGCAGTGCCGAATAGGCGCTGCCGCGGCCGCCAAACAGGCTGGTGCCGCCGATGACCGCCGCGGCAATGGCGTTGAGGTTCACATCTCCCGTGCCGGCCTGCTGGCTGGAAGATGCCAGCCGCGCGGCGGCAAGGATACCGCCGGCGGCTGCCAGCGTGGAGCACAGCATGAAGGCGCTCATGTGGATCCGGCGAACGTTGATGCCGGCGCGACGGGCCGCCTCGCGATTGCCCCCGACCGCGCTCATTGAGCGGCCCCATTTCGTCCGCTTCAGCGCGTAGTTCATGACCACGCACAAGCCGACGAACAGGCCGAACATCCACGGAACGCCGCGAGCGAGATTGAGATAGTAGACAATGAATTCGAGCACGACGACGACCAGCGCACCCTTCAGCAGAAGGCGGCCGAGCGAGCTTGCTGACAGTCCCGCCGCGCGTCGGCGCGCGGCCATGCGGTAGCCGGTCGCGAATACCACCACGCCAGCAAGTGCCGCCAGCGCGTAGGATAAGATCGGCGGCATCACGAGCATCTGTCCGAAATTGACCAGCGGAGATCCGTAAGGAAGGTTGATCGAGCCGGACGAGCCGAGCAGATAGAGTTGCAGGCCGAGCCATGCCAGCAGGCCGGCCAGCGTCGAGACGAAGCTCGGCATGCCAAGGCGGTTGAACAAGACGGCATAGAGCGCGCCGATGGCGGCACCGAACGCCAGCGCTGCGACGATCGCCACCGCCACGGGCCAGTCCTGGTTGACCCACAGCACGCCAACCAGCGCGGAGGAGAACCCGCTCACCGAGCCAACCGAGAGGTCGATTTCGCCGACCATCAGGATACAGACGATGCCAAGCGAGATGACGCCCACTGTGGAGCAGTCGAACAGCAGATTGACCAGATTGTCAGGCGCCAGGAAGACCGGGTTCAGGCTCTGGAATGCGGTGCAGATGATCAGCAGCCCGACCACCACCGGCAGGGAGCCGAGGTCGCCCGACCGCACGCGATCGACAAAGGCGCCGATCGTGCTGCCGATCGTGTCCGCATGCGCCACGCGCTCGTCGCGGCGGTCCAGCAACGGCATGGTCGAAACCCGCTGCGTGTTATCGGTCATGGCCGCACCTCCCGCGACTGCTGCGCGCGGCGTCGGCTGGCACGCCGGGAGACCGAGTTCTCGTCGGCGCCCGTGATGGCCGTGACGAGATCCTGGTTGGAAACGTCGGGTCCGAATTCGCCGTTATTGCGGCCGAGGCGCAGCACCACGATCCGGTCGGCAACCGCGCGCACGTCCTCCATGTTGTGGCTGATCACGATAACGCCGAGACCGCGGGCACGCACACGCTCGATCAGGTCAAGCACCTCCGCGGTCTGGGCGACGCCGAGCGCGGCGGTCGGCTCGTCGAGCAAGATAAGCTTCGGCTCGGTCAGCAGTGAGCGCGCGATGGCCACGGTCTGGCGCTGCCCGCCGGAGAGCGACGCAACGGGATCACGCACGCTTGGAATGCGCGCCGACAGTTCGTTGAGCAAGGTCCAGGCCCGGACCTCCATCGAAACCTCATCGAGCCGCGCGGGATTGAGCTCGCGCCCCAGGAAGATGTTGGCGACCACGTCAAGATTCTCGCAAAGCGCCAGGTCCTGGAACACTGTGGCGATACCCAGACCCAGCGCCGTGGCCGGATCAGGCAGGACGACATGTTCGCCATCGAAGGCGATTGTCCCCGAGGTGGGCTGGTGCACACCGGCAAGGATCTTCACCAGCGTGGATTTGCCGGCGCCGTTGTCGCCGACAAGCGCCACGACCTCGCCGGCGTGAACGTCAAGATCGACGTCTGTCAGGGCGGACACCGCGCCGAAATTCTTGGAAATGCCGCGAAGGCTCAGGACCAGTTCGCCTGGCCTCTGTTGCGGTTGATCGACATCCGAGATCGTGGACATTTCCGTGTCCGCCTTCCCTTCGTTCATCCCGGCCGCGGTGAGCGGCCGGGATACTACTTCGCTTACTGCGTGATGCCGAGCTTCTTGCATCCTGCGGCATATCTGCCCGTGCAGAGCTGATCGGCGGTCTGAATCTTCTTGTCGATGATCTCCGCCTTCAGGTTCTGCTCGGTCACGACCGCCGGAATGAACAGCTTCGACGGCGTATTAAAGAGAGTGGTTTCCGCCTTGGGCGTACCGCCCGAGAGGAATTCTATCGCCGCCTGGGCTGCGGCACCTGCTACGATCTCGCTGGGTTTGGAGATCGTATTGTACTGATCGCCAGCGATGATGAGCTGAAGCGCGGCAATCGTCGCATCGTTGCCCGTCACAGGAGGCAGCGGATCGACACCGGCGGCCTTGAGAGCGGCAATCGCGCCACCGGCCGTACCATCATTAGCGGCGACGACGCCGAGAATCTTCTTGCCGAAGCGGGTGACCTGGCCACTTGCCCACTGCTGCGCCTTGGGCGGCGCCCAGTCCGGCGTGTCGTATTCGGCAAGGATTGGATAGCCGCTCTTCTCGAGGCCCGCGTGAATGCCCTTTTTGATTAGGCCTGCGGCGGCGTCCGTGGGCGATCCATTGATCTCGAGCACCCCTTCGCCCTCCTTGGCTGTGACTTTGGCGTCTTTCAGGTGCTTGACCAGCGATTCGGAGATCGCCTTGCCGATGCCTTCATTGTCGAAGGAGACGTAGAAGTCGGCCTTGGCGTCGGGAATCGGGCGGTCATACGCAATAACCTTGATACCCTGGGACTGTGCCATCTTGACCAGCGAAGCTGCGGCGGTCGAGTCGACCGGATCGAGCACGATGACCTTGGCGCCCTGCGAGATCACCGAGTTGAATTGCTGCTGCTGACGCGCGGCGTCCGCACTGGCATTCTGGTAGATGACCTTGCAGCTCGGGCAGAGTTTCTTCATCTCGGCAGCAAAACCTGGATAGTCATGCTGTTCGTAGCGGGTGGAGGCCTGGTCGGGCATGAGGAAGGCAACAGTCGCGTCCTTCACCTCCGCGGCCTGCGAGAACAGGGCTGTTGCGCCGAGCAGCGACAGGACGAGCGCGGCTGTGCCCGTGGTCTTGAACAAGAGTTTCGTCATCCGGACTTCCCTTTCCGAAACTGGGTGTTAGAGTGCTACTCATTGATCTCTAGGAGACACGCCTTCCCTGCTTCCGCAGCCGGGCGGCAACGGCGGTCAGCGCCGATATCCTCCGAAGCCACGCGGAATTTCCGGACAAGCAATCTCCTTCGCAGGCTGCCATCGGCGCGCCCACGTCATTCTTCCCGCAATCGTCCTCCTCCCTTGCTCCTCCCAGTTAGGCGGCGCGTGCCGCGTTGATGTTGTCGGCCAGCAATCGTCTGAAGCGCGAGGGCGGCATGCCCTTTTCGGCCAGAAACTGACGATTGAAATTGGAGAGATTGTTGAAGCCGACCTGGTAGCAGATGTCGGTGATGGGCGCGTGTTCGTCGCTCATCAGAATTTGGCAGGCCAGATTGATGCGGAGCCTCTTGACGTATTGCACCAGCGACATCCCCGTGTGGCGGCGGAACGAGCGCGAAAACCCGCTTTGCGACTGGCCGGCGATCGTCGCGAGATCTGCTTCGCCGAACGGCTGCGTCAGGTTCTCGCGGATGAAGGCGAGCGCCTTGTTCATTCCAGCCGACATGTAGCCGGATGGGTCGGGCAAATAGTTTGGGCTGGAGAGCGGCAGTGCACCCCGGGCGCGGCAGAGCGTCCCCAGGATCATCATGAACAGCTCGATCCGACGCACGCCCTTGGCCGCCACGATCTCCTCCATCAGCGGGGCGAGCTCCTTACTTGTGTCGCCTGAGAAAAGCACGCCGCGCCGGGAGGATTCCAACAGCGCACCGAGGCCCGAGAGCTCGGGCATGAGCTTCATCGTATCGCCTATGAATTCTTCGCTGAACTGGATGATACGGCCGCGCAGCGGGATGGCGACGTCCGCCGGCAGATCGCTCACCCAATTGTGCGGCAGGTTTGGACCGGTGAGCACGAGATTTCCCGGCTCGAATTGGCCGATGAAATCGCCGACAAAGTAGCGCCCGCTCGTTGCCACGACCTGATGGATCTCGTATTCCGGATGGAAATGCCACCTGACCGTGTGGAAGGGATACCCGTGCGACCAAGCCTTGAACGACTCACCGCGCCGTATCTGGACAACTTCCAGGTCTGGTTCCATATCCGTTCCCTCCTGGGCCGGCCAGTCTATGAACGCCTGGCCTCGCCGATGGCTGAGTTTGCTCAGCTCTAGCTATTGCTGGAATCGTATCGGGTGGCTGCCGCTGCCGCCACCACGATTCAGATGCCCAACCGATACTCTTTTGACATTCTTTGACTGGGCGCCGCAATATCGGCCGCCCTCAGGCTTGGTGCAGCTGCCCTACTCCAAGCTCTCGACCTGCCGCAGGCTCGGAAACAGCTTCATCCAGAGCAGCGCCACGGCAACCGTGCAGACGCCGCCCAGCACGGCGGCGGGCATGGCGCCGAACAGGGCGGCCGTGAGGCCACTCTCGAACTGGCCGAGCTGGTTCGAGGCGTTGATGAAGAGGAAATTCACCGCACCGACCCGGCCACGCATCTCGTCGGGAGTGGACAGCTGCACCAGCGAGAAGCGGATCACGACGCTGATCGTATCGGCTGCGCCCAAAACGGCGAGCGACAGCACCGATAGCCACATCCATGGCGACAGCGCGAACACGATCGTGGCGAGGCCGAACACGATCACCGCCTGGAACATGCGCAAGCCCACATGCCGCGAGATGGCGTGGCGCGCCAGCACCATGGTCATCAGGAGCGCACCGACCGCAGGTGCGGCACGGAGCACGCCGAGCCCGACCGGGCCGGTCTGAAGGATATCGCGGGCATAGATCGGCAACAGCGCGGTGACGCCGCCGAACAGCACTGCGAAGAGATCGAGCGAGATGGTGCCCAGGATCGCGGGGTTGCCGCGGATGAAGCGGACGCCGGCAAAGATATTGTCCGAGTTCGTCGCCGCCTTTGCGATCGCTTGCGGGCGCGGGCGGATGAAGCCAGTCAAAATCATCCCCAAAACCCAGAACAGCACCATCACGGCATAGGCGAGATGCGGGGCGACCGCATAAGCAAGGCCGCCGAGCGCCGGCCCGGTGATGGTCGCGACCTGCGCCGCGCCGCTGGAGATGGCCGTGGCGCGCTGCAGCGATCCTTGCGGCGCGATCAACGGCAGCAACGCCGCTGTTGTCGGGCTCTCGAACGCGCCGGCAATGCCGAGCACGAAGGTCGCGATGAAGATCTGCACCTCGCCGACCGCGCCGAGATAAGTGATGGTTGCGAGATAGAGCGCGGTCGCGGCCTCCACGAGCTGGCAGAGCTGGACCACGCGCTTGCGCTCGTAGCGGTCGGCTGCATGTCCAGCGACGAATACCAGGAGCGCCGTGGGCAGGAACTGCACGAGGCCGACCATGCCGAGGTCGAATGCCGAGCCGGTGAGGTCGTAGATCTGCCAGCCGATTGCAACCGCCGCGATCTGGCTGGAAAAGCGCGACAGGCTGCGGGAGAGCAGGAAGAACAGGAAGGCGCGGTGGCCGAGCAGCGCGCCGGCGCTGACCGGCAGATTGTCGGATATTGCCTGCTCTGGCATCGCCTCTTCGGTCACCTCGGACGGTCTGGCCCTGATCTTGATGGGCCTCCGCGTGGCTGAGGCTTGCCCGCTTGTCAACAACGAGCCACTTCCGTGGCCCCCCGGCATTGCCTTTGCAATGCACACGCGGCCATAATCATTGGGGGTTTGGGGACATCATGCTTCGGTTGCAATCGGCACTCGGCATTTTCGCATTGCTGCTGATCGCCTTCGCGCTGGCGGAGAATCGCCGCGCGGTCTCGCTGCGCCAGGCCGCGATCGGCCTCGTCGTAACCTTCGTCACCGCGGTCGTGCTGCTGAAGCTACCGGTCGTCGCCCATGCCTTCGGCACCATCAATGATGCGGTCGGCGCGATCTCGGCGGCCTCGCGCGCCGGCTCCGCCTTCGTGTTCGGCTATGTCGGCGGCGGCCCCCTTCCGTTCGATCTGAAGGTGCCGGGCGCGGATTTCATCCTGGCGTTCCAGGCATTGCCGATCGTGCTGGTCATGAGCGTGCTGACGACGCTACTGTTCTATTGGCGGGTGCTGCCACCGATCGTGCGCGGCATGGCCTGGCTGCTCGAACGTACGTCAGGGGTCGGCGGCGCCGTGGGCCTCTCGACCGCCGCCAACATCTTCCTCGGCATGGTCGAGGCTCCGCTGTTCGTGCGGCCGTATCTGGCGCAGATGACCCGCAGCGAATTGTTCCTGGTGATGACCGGCGGCATGGCCGGCATCGCCGGCACGGTGCTGGTGCTCTATGCGACGCTCCTGGCCCCGCTCATCCCCGACGCAGCCGCGCACTTCGTCATCGCCTCGGTGCTGGGCGCACCGGCCGCGATCCTCGTCAGCCTGATCATGGTGCCCGAGATATCCGACAAGCGCACCGGCGGCGCACTGGAAGATCCCGAGATGAACGTGTCCAGCACGATGGACGCCATCGTCAAGGGCACCACCGGCGGCCTCGAATTGTTGCTCAATATCGTCGCCATGCTCCTGGTGCTGGTGGCGCTGGTCTATCTGGTCAATGCCATGCTTGGCCTCTTGCCTGATATCGGCGGCGCCGCGATCTCGCTGCAGCGCGTGCTTGGCCTCGTCATGGCGCCGGTATGCTGGTTGATGGGGCTGCCATGGGATCAGGCGATCACCGCCGGCAGCCTGATGGGCACCAAGACCGTGCTCAACGAATTGATCGCCTATGTCGACTTCTCGAAGCTGCCAGCCGACGCGCTCGATCCGCGCTCGCGCCTGATCATGCTCTACGCGATGTGCGGCTTCGCCAACTTCGCCAGCCTCGGCATCATGATCGGCGGCCTGGGCGTGATGGCACCGGAACGGCGCGAGGAGATCAACGTGCTGGGGCTGAAGTCGATCGTATCGGGGACGCTGACCACGTGCTTGATGGGCGCGGTGGTGGGGGTGTTAGCGTAGGCTCTCTCCACCGTCATTGCGAGCGAAGCGAAGCAATCCGGAAATGCATCTTCCGAGACAGTCTGGATACCTCGTCGCATCGGCGCAAAATTGCTACGCAATTTTGTCGCGAACTCCTCGCAATGTCGGCGGAGAAGGTCTACGCCTCACCCGCACAACTTCGACTTCTGCAAAATACGACGCACCTCGGCCAGCTTGGCCCGGCACGGCTCGGCCGCCATGGCCTTGGCCTCGCTGGTTCGTCCCTGCGCCCACAGCAACACCGCCATCAAGCCCTGCGCCCCGGAGCGCACCGGCCCGCCCGCCACATCCGAAGCTGCGAGCGACATGGCGGTTCGCGCTTCCGTTTCCGCGGCACTGAGGTTCGCTTGTTCCAGGAAGAAGACCGCACGGTACACATGAGCCCGCGCGTCTTTCGGGTAGCGGGTGACGAGATCGAAAGACCGGTTGACCATCTCGTCAGCCTTCGCCGGCACTTCCGACGCGCGGATATAGTTCACGGCATCGGCCATGTAAGACGAATAATGAGCGGCGGCGAAGCCGGCGCAGATCAGAGATCCGAGGGATCCTGCAAGCAACGTCATGCTCGCGCTCCGCGGCAGGCTGTCATAGGACCAGAAGGCGAGCCACGGCATGACGGCAAGCGCGCCGCCGGCCACCGCACCACCTGCATGGGCATAATAGTTGACGTTGCCGGAAGCGCCAAAGGCAAGCGGCAGCAGTGCGGGAACGCCGAAGAAGAGCGACGTCTTCAGCCTCGATATGGTTTGATCGGCGTCCGCTTCGGGATCGAAGCTCACGACGAACAGTGCGGCGATGAGCCCGGTAATGGCGCCGGACGCACCGACGCCCACTGTGCCGGGGCCATTGCCCAGCAGCGAGCCGGCCTCCCCGGCCAGTGCACTGGCAACAAAGATCAAGGCAAACCAGCCACGGCCAATCAGCGACTCCAGCCTGACGCCGACGATGAACAGCCCGACGCAGTTGCTTATGAGGTGCCAGCCGCTGCCATGCAGCAGCGGCGCAAGCCCGATCCGCCACCACTCCCCCCTTCCGACAACCAGATCGTAGCCGGACGCGCCCTGAGCGATCAGCGAGCGGACATCGAGGTCGCCGTCCCGCGCAATGTCGATGGCCAGACTGCGTTGCAGAGCGAAAATAAGGAGCAGACCAAAAATCAGGCCAATGGTGAGGAAGGGGATATCGGCCAGAAGCTTGTTGTCGCCAAAAAGCGTCTCCTCACTGGAGGGCTGAGCGCTGTCGCGCAAGACCGCTGGAGCCGTCGGCGCGGCGGCGGGTTGAAACGATGCTCTTGGAGGTGGCGCTACGATGCCGCGTCGGCCAAAAGTATTGGTCGCCATGAAAACATTTCCCGCATTTTCACAGCCTTGAGTTGACGCGAGAGGTATTTTCGACTGGTTAGCGCCCGCCCTTCGGGGCAGATGAAATCATCCGATTGGTAATTGCCCGGTTTCGCGGATCTGGCGCTTTTTAGTGATTGTGTATCGTGATCCCGTAGCCCGGATTGAGCGCGGCACAATCCGGGCAAGGAGGCGGAGCGACGCTTACGCCTTCAACTCGACCGTCTTGAATTCCGCCGGCAGGATCACCTCCAGCAGTTCCACATCGTCCGAATAGTCCAAGATCATGTGCTTGATCTTCGGCGGCTGGGTCCAGGCGCTGCCTTGCTTCATCAAGGTCTCGCCCTGCCCGTCCATATAGGTCTTTACCCAGCCCTTGAGCACGTAGACCATCTGGAATTCGACGTCGTGATAGTGGAGCTTGGAAACCTCGGCCGGGTTGCAGGGGCCTTGCAAGCGGATCACATGCGCCTGCGCCTGGCCATGGGTCGCCTCGGCGATGCCGAGATCGCGGTACTTGGCATAGGCACGCAGGCCGTCGGCCTTGAAGTCTTCCTCGCGGTGATGGCTGATGGCGATGCGCTGCTTCGGCCGCGCGGGCTTCTTCGGAGCGACGGTGCGTGCCTTCGCCTTCACCGCCTTGCGCGCCGAGGATCGCGCCGCTGCCTTGGCGCCGCTCCGCTTCTTCACCGCGCTCTTCATTGCGGGTCTTGATGCTTTTTGCTTGGCCATTGTCTGCCTCCCTGATTTGAGCCGCGCCCGTCGCACGGGTATGAGCCGAAGGTCAGATTACCCAGTCCCGGGCGCGGCAGCAATTACGGAGCTGAGGCCAGTCACGCGATCACCCGATCAGTCGTAGCTTGTCCCAAGCTGTCGTGGCGAGCGGCCATCGTCTCGTCTTCGTTCTCTCCCTGAATTAGTCTCGCCAGGGGATCTGGGGGAATTGATTCATGGGCAACAGCGTCGGTCAGCGTGCATTTCAAAATGCTCGGCTTCAGAAACGCCAAAAGGCCGACGTGCTGCCATTGCTCGGGCAAGCGCTTGAGTTGCACAAGAAGGGCCGCCTCCCCGAGGCCAAGGCTGCTTATCGCCAACTCCTGCAGATCACGCCCAACCAATTCGTCGCGCTGCATATGCTCGGCGCCTTGGAGTCTGATGCCAAGAACTATGACCAGGCCGAAATCCTGCTGCGTCGGGCGGTTGCCGTGGACCCGCGATCTGCCGAAGCTCACATGAGCTTGGGCGTCGCGCTGAACGGGCTGAAACGTCACGATGAGGCCCGCGAGAGCTATCGAAAGGCTCTCGCCTTGCGGCCCAACTACGCCCTCGCACAGTCCAATCTCGGTAACGCGAGCGCGGCCCTTGATCTGCACCTGGAAGCGCTCGAGAGCTACGATCGGGCGCTCGCAATTGATGGGAACCTTGCCGAAGCCCACAACGGCCGCGGCTCTGCGCTCTGCCGTCTGCGCAACTATGACGAGGCTCTCGCAAGCCTGAACCGCGCGCTCTCGATCAAGCCTGACTATGCCGCGGCGCTGGCGAACCGCGCCGTTGCACTACGGGAGCTTCAGCGATTTGACGAAGCCATGGCGGATTGCAATCGGGCAATCGCCCTGGCACCCCACGACGCGAATGGGTGGCTCTGGCGCGCCAATGTCTTGCTCCAGACCCAGCGGATTGCCCAAGCATTGTCCGATTGCGAGAAAGCCCTCGCGGTCGCGCCCGATTCTGATCAAGCTCACCTGGTGCTGGGCCTTTGTCTCGCCGGACTTGGCCGGGTCGATGAAGCCATCGCCAGTTTCGACAGAGCCCTCGACATCCGGCCTGACCTTCAGAGCGCGATCTCCAGCAAGATATTCACGCTCGATTTTGTGGCGGACGCCAGCGTCGAACAGCATCAGCAGGCGCGTCGCGTGTGGTGGGAGCAGATCGGGGCGAAAATCGCTTCAGAAGCGGCAGCACCGCATGACAACGACCGCGATCGGGATCGCCGTCTGGTGCTCGGCTACGTCTCGTCGGACTTCAACGCGCATTCGGCCGCGTTCATTTTCAAGCCAGTCCTGCAACACCATGACCGGGCACAGTTCGAGATCGTGTGCTACTCGTGTTCATCGAAAGAGGATGCGACGACAAGCGAATTTCAAGGGATCGCCGATCGCTGGCGTGACGCCTCGCAATGGACCGACGATCGCCTCGCCGCTCAGATTCGCGCCGATCGCGTCGATATCCTGATCGATCTGTCCGGCCATACCAGAGGAAACCGCCTCGGCGTATTTGCGCGCAAGCCGGCACCGATCCAGGCGCACGGCTGGGGCCACGGCACCGGCACCGGGCTGCCGACGATCGATTATCTGTTCTCGGATCCTGTCGCGATTCCTGTGGCCGTTCGGCATCTGTTTGCGGAGACCGTCGTCGACCTGCCGTGCTTCGTGACGCTGACGCCGCTGCCGGCAGGTATTGCGCGGGCGGAGACGCCAGCGATCTCGAACGGCTTCATCACGTTCGGCGTCTTCAACCGCATCAGCAAGATCTCGGACGAGGCCGCGGCAGTCTGGTCCAGGATTCTCGAGCGAGTGCCGGGTTCGCGACTGCTGATCAAGGATGTTGCGCTCGACGATCAACTGGTCCGCGACAAGCTGCTGGCGCGATTTGCGGCTTGCCGATTGCCGGTCGAACGCGTCGATCTGCTCGGAGCCACCTTGCGGGGCGAACATCTGGCATCCTTCAATCGCATCGATATCGCACTCGACCCGTTCCCACAGAACGGCGGCGTCAGCACATGGGAAGCCCTGCAGATGGGCGTGCCCGTGGTGGCGAAGCTCGGGAACAGCCTGCCCAGCCGGGCCGCCGGCGCCATCCTCGCCGCGCTTGGCCTGCCGGATTGGGTCGCCGACAGCGAGGATGCATATGTCGAGATCGCAGCCGGCCGCGCGGCGCGGATCGGCGAGCTCGAAAAATTGCGCCGCGAACTGCCCGGACAGATCAGCGCTGCGGCCGCCGGCAACCCCGTCTCATACGCGCGAGCCGTGGACGAGGCCTATCGCGCGATGTGGACACGCTATTGCAACGGCGGCGTCTGATCTCAGCTCAATGCAGCCGGAACACGCCGTCGACGGCGCGCAGCTCGGCCGGCTTGATCAGCTTGGAATGCGCCACTGTGACCGAATGCAGTGGGCCATCGAGCTTCTCCTGCCAGAACGCCAGGAAATCGGTGAGCGCCGGAAATTTCGGAAACATGTCGTAGTTCTGCCAGACATAGGTCTGGAGCAGCGAGGGATGATCCGGCATCCGGTAGAGAATTTGTGCCGTCGTCAGCCCGTAGCCCAGCATCTGTTTCCGGAAGTCCTCGGAAACGCCCCCAACGCGCAGTCCCATGCCAAACCTCCTTTGCAGGAGCGCATGCAGGGGGTGGCTTGATCCGTGCCCCGGGAGCCACCCGGAAACGATGCGCTCACATGAGAGAAATGTGACGCAAACTGACAATCCATCTCAAGCCCAAAAGTTTAACAAGCTGTTGAAATTCAATGCGTTAGCAGCAGACATGACTCCGTGCTAATACCGGCCTCGGGTGTCGGTTAACGATGGAAAAGAGATTCTGGCAGTCCGCGCTTTCGGGTGCTAATTTTTCTGCTACAAACCCTTGCCCCCGCAAAATTCCTATCCTATTTCTGCGTCGCCCGTGCTAGCACTCGCGGGCAACGACTGCTAACAACCTAAAAATCCTCAACTCGTGCAATTACTTAGGAGGACTGCATGAAATTCCGTCCGCTTCACGACCGCGTCGTGGTCAAGCGCATCGACGCAGAAGAGAAGACCGCTGGCGGCATCATCATTCCCGACACTGCCAAGGAAAAGCCCTCCCAGGGCGAAGTCGTCGCCGTCGGCCCGGGTGGCCGCGACGAGGCCGGCAAGCTGATCCCGATCGACCTGAAGATCGGGGACCGCGTGCTGTTCGGCAAGTGGTCCGGCACCGAGGTCAAGATCGACGGCCAGGACCTGTTGATCATGAAGGAGAGCGACGTGATGGGCGTTCTCGAAGTCAGCGAGTCCAAGAAGAAGGCGGCCTAAGAGCCCCCTCTCCCTCCAATCAAATCATTCCAAGGAAAATTCCAGATGGCAGCCAAAGAAGTCAAATTCTCGGTTGAAGCGCGCGACAAGATGCTGCGCGGCGTCGACATCCTCGCCAATGCGGTGAAGGTCACCCTCGGCCCGAAGGGCCGCAACGTCGTGCTCGATAAGTCGTTCGGCGCTCCGCGCATCACCAAAGACGGCGTCACCGTCGCCAAGGAGATCGAGCTCGACGACAAGTTCGAAAACATGGGCGCACAGATGGTGCGCGAAGTCGCCTCCAAGTCCGCTGACGCGGCCGGCGACGGCACCACCACCGCGACCGTGCTCGCGGCTGCGATCGTGAAGGAAGGCGCCAAGTCGGTCGCCGCCGGCATGAACCCGATGGACCTGAAGCGCGGTATCGACCTCGCGGTCGAAGCCGTCGTGGCCGACCTCGAGAAGAACTCGAAGAAGGTCACCTCGAACGACGAGATCGCCCAGGTCGGCACCATCTCGGCCAACGGCGACGCCGAGATCGGCAAGTTCCTCTCCGACGCCATGAAGAAGGTCGGCAACGAGGGCGTCATCACCGTCGAGGAAGCCAAATCGCTCGAGACCGAGCTCGACGTCGTCGAGGGCATGCAGTTCGACCGCGGCTACATCTCGCCCTACTTCGTCACCAACGCCGATAAGATGCGCGTTGAGATGGACGACGCCTACATCCTCATCAACGAGAAGAAGCTCTCTTCGCTGAACGAGTTGCTGCCGCTGCTCGAGGCCGTGGTGCAGACCGGAAAGCCGCTGGTCATCGTCGCCGAGGACGTCGAAGGCGAAGCGCTCGCGACCCTGGTCGTGAACCGCCTGCGCGGCGGCCTGAAGGTCGCGGCGGTCAAGGCCCCGGGCTTCGGCGATCGCCGCAAGGCCATGCTGCAGGACATCGCGATCCTGACCGGCGGCCAGGCGATCTCGGAAGACCTCGGCATCAAGCTCGAGAACGTCACGCTCAACATGCTCGGTCGCGCCAAGAAGGTGATGATCGACAAGGAGAACACCACGATCGTCAACGGCGCCGGCAAGAAGGCCGACATCGAGGCGCGCGTGGCCCAGATCAAGGCGCAGATCGAGGAGACCACCTCGGACTACGACCGTGAGAAGCTCCAGGAGCGTCTTGCCAAGCTCGCGGGCGGCGTCGCGGTGATCCGCGTCGGCGGCGCGACCGAGGTCGAGGTGAAGGAGCGCAAGGATCGCGTTGATGACGCGATGCATGCGACCCGCGCGGCTGTGGAGGAAGGCATCGTCCCGGGCGGCGGCGTCGCCCTGCTCCGTGCCTCCGAGCAGCTCAAGGGCCTGCGCACCAAGAACGACGACCAGAAGACCGGCGTCGAGATCGTGCGCAAGGCGCTGTCGGCTCCCGCTCGCCAGATCGCGATCAACGCCGGTGAAGACGGCTCGGTGATCGTCGGCAAGATCCTGGAGAACAAGGCCTACAATTACGGCTTCGACTCCCAGACCGGCGAATATGCCGACCTCGTCAAGAAGGGCATCATCGACCCGACCAAGGTGGTCCGCACCGCGATCCAGAACGCTGCCTCGGTGGCCGCGCTCCTGATCACCACGGAGGCCATGGTCGCCGAGCTGCCCAAGAAGGGCGGCGCCGGCCCCGCGATGCCCCCGGGCGGCGGCATGGGCGGCATGGACTTCTAAGGTCCAACGACCTCAAGAACTACGAAACCCCGGCAGCAATGCCGGGGTTTTTTGCTTTGCGGGCAACTCCCTCGTCACTCCACCTTCCCCAACCGCTCGAAGCGCGGCTCTCCGTCTTCGTCGAGCGACCAGAAGATCCGCGTCACCTTGCCGACGAGATTGTCCATCGGGATGAAGCCGAACGTCGACATCATCCGGCTGTCGGTGGAGTTGTCGCGGTTGTCGCCGAGCACAAAGACATGGCCAGGCGGCACCGTGAAGACGTTGGTGTTGTCGAGATAGCCGTCGTCGACGCAATCATGCGTCACGTAGCTCGCGCCGTTCGGCAGCGTCTCGCGCCAGCGCCTGACCTCCGCCCCCTCGTTCACGCCGCAGGCGGAGCCGGCGAGCGTCGCCTCCAGGGCAACGCGCGTCACCGGACGGTCGTTGAGGATAAGCCGGCCTTGCCGCATCTGGATACGGTCTCCAGGCAGTCCGACCACGCGCTTCACGTAATCGGCCGAACTGTCCTTCGCCGTCCGGAATACGACGATGTCGCCATACTCAGGTTCGGCGGCGAGGAAGCGGCCCGAGATCCAGGACGGCGCGAAGGGAAAGGAATAGCGGCCATAGCCATAGGCATATTTCGCGGCGAAGACGTAGTCGCCGACCATCAGCGTCGGCGTCATCGAACCGGACGGGATGTTGAACGGCTGGTACAGGACGAAGCGAAACAAGACCAGCGGCGACCACAGCACGGGGATCAACAGGATCAGGACGACGATCACCTTCCATTCCCGCGATTGCGCCGACGGCCGAATGGTTTCCGACAGAGTGCTCATGCGCATTCCCGATCAAGCTGTCTTCGCGGGATTACGCAGCCTTCACGCGCGCGTGCAATCCCGGCTTCGTGATCTTGGTCGCACAAGCGCGTCCACGCGTTCATGGCAATGACAGCAGGAATGTGAAGGGCCGCCCGTGGGCGGCCCT
Organism: Bradyrhizobium sp. LMG 9283; assembly: GCF_045571415.1. Taxonomy (NCBI): domain Bacteria; kingdom Pseudomonadati; phylum Pseudomonadota; class Alphaproteobacteria; order Hyphomicrobiales; family Nitrobacteraceae; genus Bradyrhizobium; species Bradyrhizobium sp. LMG 9283. The sequence continues at coordinate 3,621,756 of NZ_CP120691.1, read as the reverse complement.
TCCGTTTCATGCGCTCTCTGGCGTCTTCAGGCGCACGAGCCGGGTCAGAAGAGCATCGAGGCCCTGCCCGTCGCCGGCATGGAGGTCGATGCGTCCGACCTTCTCGACCAGCCGCTCCAGCGACTCCAGCTCCTTGAGCCGCAGCAGCAGGGGGTTCTCCTCCATCAGGCGGGCGGTGTTCAGGAGCGAACGCGTCGCCGCGGTCTCCTCCTGCCGGCGGATCAGGTTCGCCTTCGCAACCCGCTCCGCCTCCACCACCTTGTTCACCAGCTCCCTGATCTCGCCGGGCCATCGAGGCTGACGATGGCGATCTCGTCCGCCTTGGTCTCGACTGCCTCGAACAGCTCGGCGGCAAGATCGGGCCGCGCGGCCTTCAGCACCGCGTAGCGCTCCGCAGGAAATTCGCTGCGGACCACGTCGAGCACCTCGGCCTTCAGTTCGTGCAGGGGATCGAACAGACGATGCTTGCCGGGCGCGAGCACGCGCACGAGCTGCCCGTTGCGCGTCAGCAACGCACGCTCGCCATCCTTCACCGTCACGTTCAGCATCAGCAAATGCCAAGTCATGGCACGCCTCCTTCATTTGCGCCCGGCCGGATGCCGGACAGCAGTTTCGTTCGCAAAGGACGTGAGGACGCGGACGACGCTTCCTGAGAGATCAACGGGCCGGGGCTTGAGCTTGCATGACGACGGGCGCACGCGCGCGATCGCGCGACGCCTGTCGCGCGGCCGTGCGGAGCCACTCGGCGTCAGCGCAAGCGGTATCTACCCGCGGTGCAAAGCCGGTCTCACAGTGTCTAAGTTCGGACGGAAAGCCTTGCGGCAAAACGGCCGGACCGCGACTGAAGCGCGCGTCCGGTCCTCGTCAGAGGTATCAGCTTATTAAGCTGAAACGGAGCGCTGGAGCGGGATTCGAACCCGCGACAGGATGATTAAAAGTCATCTGCTCTACCAAACTGAGCTATCCTTTGTGCAAGAGACCGGAATCGAACCGATGCCTTCGGGTCTTCAGCCCGACGCTCTCCATGAGCTACGTCCTGCGTTTCTCCTTCATTCGGCGGAACACGAAACCGGAGACCGGCCCGCGCCAGTCGGGATCTCAGGGAGCCCGAACCCATGGCCTAGCGAAGGAGCGCGCTAATAGACGAAGCACGTTCGGGTTGCAAGGGGGCGGCTCGAGATTTTTTGTCACAGCCTGCGCGCTGTGACGCAATGATCACAGCGCGACGTGACGTCAGCTGCGCGAGGTGTCCTGAAAACAGGTCCTCACCCAGTCGATCGTCACGCGTGTCGCCGGATCGCGCTTGAGATGGTTCTGCACCAGCAGCCAGACGTCGCGCCGTTTCGGCAGCAGCGTGGCGCGCAGATTGCGATCGGCGAGCAGCGATCCGCAGCTGTGCTCCGGCAGCACGCCGATGGCCTGATGCGACTGGATCATGGTGCGGATGATGCGGACATTGTCGGTGACGCAGCGCACGTTCTTCAGACGCTTCGCACGCAAGAACTGCGCTTCCGGGATCGCGTCGAGCTCGTCAGGATAGACGCACGCGACAGGCTCCCCGCTGCTGCGGTCCGCCGGCTCGAAGAAGTACAGCCTGACCTCGCCGAGCTTGGAGATGGTGAAGTCGCCCTTCTCCGGCTTGCGCAGGCGGATGGCGAGATCGGCCTGCCAGCGCGAGAACTTGACGTTGCTGCTTGCGGTGAGGAATTGCAGCGTCAGCCCGGGATGATCGCGCAGGAAGCCGCTCGCATGCGGCGCCAGCAGCTCTTCGGCGACCGCATTGGTCGAGGCGATGCGCAGGCGCCCGACCGGCCCCACCTGGCTCTCCTTGATGCGATCGATCGCGGCGGCATGTGCCGCCATCGCGCCGACATGTTCGAGCACCGCCTCGCAATGGCGCGTCGGCCGGCGCAAGCCGTCCACGGCGTCGAACAGCGGCACGCCGAGATCGCGCTGGATGCGCGCCAGCCGGCGGCCGACGGTGGTCTCGTCGATGCGCAGCCGCGCGCTGGCGCCGGCATAGGTGCCTTCGTCCCTCACCGCAGCGATGATGCGCAGATCGTCCCAGTTCATTCCAGGAGCCTAGCAGGCGACAGCGGATCCTGCAATTTTGCAGCCGTATGCCGCAATATTCCTGCACAATGGCAGGCCCGAGCCACGCTAGTGTCGCGTCATCCGACATCCCCTGGAAGGCCTGACCAGCATGACCGCTCCAAAGACCCTGCTCGAACTCGCCGGCGCGGATCTCAATCCGCCGAACCTCAACGAGGCCTGCCTCGTGCTGATCGACATCCAGAACGAATATTGCGCCGGTCCGCTGGCTCTGCCCGATGCGCAAGCGGCGATCGCCGCGGCCGCGCGTCTGCTCGCGCGCGCACGGGAAAGCGGAGCCGCGATCTTTCACGTCGCGCACAAGGGACGCGCCGGCGGCCTGTTCGACCGGGAGGCCGCGCGCGGCGCGATCGTCGAGCGCCTGACGCCGCTCGCCAGCGAGCCCGTGATCGAGAAGGCGCTGCCGAATGCCTTCGCCGGCACCGATCTGCAGGCCCGGCTTGTCGCGACCGGACGCAAGAACATCGTGCTGGCCGGCTTCATGACGCATATGTGCGTGTCTTCGACTGTCCGCGCCGCGCTCGATCTCGGCCTGCGCACGACGATCGCAGCCGATGCCTGCGCCACTCGCGACCTGCCCGACGGCCGCGGCGGGACGCTGGACGCCCGAACGATCCACCAGGTCGCGCTGGCCGAACTCGCGGACCGCTTTGCCATCATCACGCAAGTCGAAGCGCTGACTTGATGGAGCATGCGATGCTGCAGCTCTATTTCTTTCCGATGGCCTGCTCGCTCTCAAGCCGCATCGCGCTGATGGAGGCCGGTATCGAGGCGCAGTATCACCTCGCCCATATCTGGAGCAAAAGGATCGTGGACGACGCTCGCGATTTCCGCGACCTGTCGCCGAAGGGCGCGGTGCCGGTCCTGGTCTTGGCGAACGGCGAGCGGCTGACCGAGAGCGCGGCGGTATTGCAATACATCGCCGATGTGAAGCCGGAGGCACGCCTTGCACCGCGGCCCGGCGATTTCGATCGCTATCGCCTGCAGGAATGGCTGAGCTTCATCGGCGCCGAGATCCACAAGGCGTTCCTGTTTCCGACCTTCTGGTACAAGGACGACGGCTCGCTCGCCAAGCCGCGCGCGAGGATCACACAGACATTGTCGGTGCCTGCTGCGCATCTTGCGAACCGCGAATTCCTCGTCGGCAACGACTTCACCGTCGCAGATGCCCATCTCACCTGGGCCTTGCTGCTGCTCCGTCCCGCAGGAATCGACATCGCGCAATGGCCGTCGTTGTCGACCTATCTCGAGCGCATGCAGGCGCGGCCGGCCGTGCGGAGCGCGATCACGGCCGAGATGGCGCTGCGCAAGACCTTGGCGGCGACGTGACAGGATGCCATGGCCGCCCGATCCGCGCGGCTCGAACGCAGGGCATTGATGTCGGCGCAGCATGCGCTAATCTGGGAGATATTTTTCGATATTCCTTGGAAGGCATTCATGCGTGCTTCTTCCGGAATTTGCCTGGCGCGATCTTGCGTCGCTCTCCTCGCCTTCTGGCTGTGCCATGCTCCGGCCTCGGCGGAAACGCGGGTCGCGCTGGTGATCGGCAACGGCGCCTACGTCTCGACAGCGAAGCTTCCCAACCCCTCGCATGATGCCGAGGACGTCGCAGCCTCGCTGAGGCGCAGCGGCTTCGAGGTGCTCCAGGGCATCGATTTGCGCCAGGCCGACATGCAGGACCTGACCATCCGCTTTGCGCGCGCGGCGAGCCGAGCGGATGTTGCCATGTTCTACTACAGCGGCCATGCGATGCAGTACAACGGCGTGAACTACCTGATGCCCGTCGATGCCGTGCTGACGGATGAAGCGGACCTCAAGCGCTTCGTGCGGGTCGATGACATCGTGAACGATTTGCAGCAGGCCAAGAACCTGCGCATCCTGGTGCTGGATGCCTGCCGCGACAATCCGCTGGCCGAAACTCTCAAGCGCTCCGCCGGCACGACGCGCGCCGCCTCGATCGGCCGAGGTCTGTCGAAAGTCGAAGCCCCGCGCGGCACGATCGTATCCTTTTCGACGCAATCAGGTCAGGTGGCCGCCGACGGCACTGGCCGCAACAGCCCCTATACGACGGCGTTCCTCAAGCACATCGAGGAGCCGCACGAGATCGGCGACGTCTTCCGCGATGTCAGCAGCGACGTCTACGAAAGCAGCGGTAAGACCCAGCTACCGGAGTTGTCGCTGTCGATTATCGGCAAGTTCTATCTGAACGGACCGGTATCGGTCACAGTTACGGCTCCGCAAGCCGCACCTCGGCCTGATCCTGGCGCATCTGCGGAAGCACACTGGAGGGCCGCCGATGGGATCGGCACTGCCACCGCCTATGAGGATCACCTCGCGCGATTTCCGAATTGCAGCTTCGCCAATCTCGCCAGGGCGCGGATTGACAGCCTGAAGCAAAAGGTGGCACTTGCGCCGGCGAGCGGCGAGAGCAAGATGTTCGATGGCAAGTGGGATGTCACCGTGAGCTGCGCTAACTCAGGCAAGGCATTGGGCTATACCCGAGCCCTGTCAGCCACGGTCGCGAACGGTTTATTCCATGCGGAGGATCGGGACCCGCGTACGAACAGTACGCTCGAAATCGACGGACAGATATCAGCTGATGGGAAGAGCACGCTCAGTGCGCGAGGTCTCACCGGCCCTAGCGCCTACACAGTCAACAATATCGCGCCCGGCTCACCATACGCGTACACGATCGACGCGCAATTCGAGCGCAGTCGCGGCAGCGGCAAACGCAACGAACTGCGTCCGTGCAGCTTCATCTTCGTCAGGCGCTAGTTAGCTATGCCCGCACGAGCGGCCGCGCTGCGTCGCCTTACTCCACTCGCGCCAGCACCGCGAGCTTGCGGATGCCCTTGTTGCGGTAGGCGTCGAGGAACGCGTAATAGTCCTTGAACGACACGCAGCCGTTGGAGTCGCCGTTCGGCCCGAGCATGAAGGTGTGTGCGAGCAGGCCGTCGCGGCCGTAGATCGCGCTCTCGCCGCCGATCGGGGTCAGGCGCAGCGCCGGCACGCCGTGGAACAGCGCCTCGCGCGGCTTCAGCGTATAGATGTGCGGCGGCGTCACGCCGCGCATGCGGATTTTCGAGGAGCGCGGATCGTCGAGATTGGAGCCGAGGCCGGAATGCGCCTCGAGCTTGGTGCCGTCGGGCAGATACACCGTCTTGGCGGTGATGTCGTAGACCGCGGTGTCGCGCTCATAGGGCGGCGCGCCGCCGAACATCGGGTTCTGCTCTTTCGGTGCGATGGACGCGGTGATGCTGGCATCGGCCGAGGCGTAGGCGAGCAGCCCGCCGGACGGCTCACGCTTGCCCCAGAGCTTTTCCACCATCGACTGGCGCGGAGCGGTGATCGACATCACCGCGGCCTTGGCGCGGTCGGCGAAGGATTTCGGCTTCGCCTCGGGCGCCGGCACGATCTGGGCCGGATCGGCCGAGGCCAGCTGCATCTGGGCATCCGGTGCGCGCTTGGCCTTGTCCGCAGATTTGTCAGCGGACTTTTCAGTGCTCTTGGCTGTCGGCTTCAGCGCTTCCGCGACCTTCGCGATCACGCTCTGCTTCGGCGCGTCCTTCGACGTGTCCTTGGCCACGGCAACGTCTGTTGCGGGCGCGGCGCTCGCCGCATTCGACGGCACGCCTTGCGTCGCGGCGGCGGCAAAGCGCTCGTTGAACATCTCGCGCGAGATGGGAGCTGCGACCTGGAGCCGGTCGGGCAGCAGCGCGAAGGTTTCCTTGATGGCCTCGCCGGCCTCGCGCAGCGCCACCTTGGGCGCGCGCTTGATCACGGGCTCGTCGTAGCCGATGCTGCCGACAGTCGGATAGACGCTCGCGCCAAAGACGTTGCTGTAGATAGTCCAGCCGGCGCCCATCACGACGCAGCCGATCGCTGCGGCGCCAAGCCAATTGGCCGTGGTCATTTTCCGGGAAGATTTCCGCGAATTATTCTGCGAGAAATTTTTGGACTTCCGTGCCGCGTTACTCTGCGCAGCGATACTCGTACTCATTCGCCTTGCGTCCAGGACGGTGTCACTCAGTCCCCCTTCGAAGTGCCGCTGGTCACGATCCGGGAACAGCATCTCGCAGAGGGTCGGAGCGTCATTAAGGCGACTTTTAGTTAAATGCGGATTAAGTTCGGGCGGATGTGGGGCAACTCGTTAACGCTGTCCCGTTTTGAGAAAAAAGCCCGCAGAACTACGGACTTAGTCGCGTCTGTTAACCATATTTCTCGACCGGTTTGCGTCGCTCTTCGACGCTTGCGGCCGCATCCATGACGCACTCAACAACGTCGTTTTCGTGACCCTCAAATTAGCCCTGAGCGTAGCGCGCAAGCGTTGCGCGAGGCTGGTGGCCCCCTCGTCCGTCGGACCTGCGTCCGCCAGCCGATTGCGGCAACAGCGCATGCGCATCGCGCACCGCGCGGCCTTACGCGGCACAGCGCCGTGACTGAAAGTTGATCATTTCGGTTCTGGACATCGCCGCCACGAGAAAATAGCTGCCACCTCGGCACTTTTCAGCAGCCTCTGCGCGTGATACGGTACCGTATCATCCCGCCTTGAACTGTGCCGAGCACGCAAACGGAGGCTGGCATGAGAGGGATCGCGCGCGCAGGGTTTATCGCCCTGGCAGGGTCGCTTCTGTTGATTGGATCTGCGACTGCACAGCCTGCGGCTAATGCGGGTTGCACGGCGTCGCCCTCGTCCGCTGGGACGCAGACCTGGCGCTGTGACAACGGCATCACCATCGTTGCGGAAAATGGTGCCAAGTTTGAACTTAAGGACGCCAACCGCGACGGACATATAGATTCCGTGGAGTTGAGCAACAAAGCCCTGCTGATCGAGGTGCCCAAGAAGCCGCGGGGCACCCCCTTCAAGGTGCTGACGCCGCAAGCGATTGCCGCAGTGCGCGGCACGAAATGGGCAGTCGATGTCGCTGACGCCAAGACCTCCGTGTTCGTCGCCGACGGCCGGGTCGGCGTGACCCGCCGGGCTCGTGGACGCGGCGTCGTGCTTGGACCCGGCGAAGGCGTCGACGTCGAGGCAACCGGCCCGTTGACCGTCAAGACATGGGGCCAGCCGCGTGTCGACGCGCTCATGGCGAGACTCGGCCAATAAGATTGGGGCGGCATCGCCCGGCCCCAATGCTTGGCCGATGAGATTTGGATAATGGAAGATTGCAGACGACCGCATGCGCAGCCGACGCGTTCAGATCCTGGTGGCACTCGTCCTCACCGCGCTGTGGGGCGCGGGCGTCTATGCCGCGCACGCCAACGGCCATCTGCGCTTTCTCGACCGCCTCGAAGCCACGCTGACGGACTGGCGGACGCAGGCCCGCGGCGTGCAGCGTCCGCCCGATCTCGTCACCATCGTCGCGATCGACGACACCGTCGTGAAGCGCGGTGGTAGCTATCCGCTGCCGCGCGCCGATCTCGCCCGCGTCGTCGACACCATCGTGCAGTTCAAGCCGAAGGTCGTCGCGATCGATCTCCTGCTCGTCGACCGCAGCGCTGCGATCGGCGACGCCACGCTGGCCAACACGCTCGCCACCGGCCCCATGGTGCTCGCGGCTGCAGCGATCTTCCCCTCCGCCAGCGAGACCGTGGCACCTAGCGATGGCCCCCTGGCCATGTTGCCAGAGGCCGAACGCTTCCTGCAGCCATTGCCCGCATTCGCCGATCACGCCGAGGTCGGCGTCGTCAACGTCGCGACAGGACAATCGGGCTCACCGCTCGCGGTGCCGATGCTGTTCCGGACGCGCGACAAGGTCGAGCTGTCGTTCCCCTTGCGCGTCGCCGCCCGTGCGCTCGACCAGCCGCTGACGATCGCGCCCGACCGTCTCATGCTCGGCGATCGCGCGGTGCCGACCGACAGCGATTTCGCGCTGCCAATCACCTATTACGGCCCGCGTCGGACCATCCGCACCGTCAGCGCACAGAGCATCTTCGACGGCACGCTCGATCGCGCGGCGATCGAGAACCGGATCGTCGTGATCGGCGCCTCGGTCGCCGGCGGCGGCGACTTCTATCCGACGCCGTTCGATTCCCTCATGCCCGGCGTCGAAGTGATCTCCACTGCGATCACGCATCTCGTCGCCGGCGATGGCATCGTGCGTGATCGCCGGGTCCGTATTGCCGACGCGCTCACTGCGACCCTTCTGCCGATGCTGCTGGTCGGCCTGCTCGCCTGGCGACGTAGCGCGCTCGGCATCATGGCGGCGGCCGCGGAGATGATCGCCTGGGCCGGACTCAACCTGTTCGCGTTCACGCATGGCGTCTGGCTGAACGCCGCGACCACCCTCGCCGCGGCAGTGCCGCCGGTTGCGGTCTTTGCCGGCGTGCAGCTGTGGGCCGGAGGCCGCCGCACGCAATATTTCGCCGCCAAGAGCAGGACGCTTGCGCAATTCCAGGCGCCGGCGGTGCAGGAGTGGCTGGCGCGCGATCCGAATTTCCTGTCAAAACCCGTCCGGCAGGAGGCCGCCGTGGTCTTTGTCGATCTCTCCGGCTTCACCGGTCTGAGCGAGCGGATTGATCCGGACGAACTCAGGGATCTTCTGAAGGCGTTTCACGCACTGATCGACAAGGCCGCGATCGATTGCGGCGGCATGATCACCGGCTTTCTCGGCGACGGCGCCATGATCCTGTTCGGGCTGCCGCGCGCGATGCCCGACGACGCGGCGCGCGCGCTGAAATGCGCGATCGACCTGCATCGCGGCCTCGAACGCTGGATCGCCTCGCTGCCGCCGGCAGTCGCAGGTCAGCTCGGTTTCAAGATCGGCGCGCATTGCGGCCCCACCGTCGCCTCGCGGCTCGGCGAAAGCCATCAGCACATCACGGCGACGGGCGACACCGTCAACGTCGCAAGCCGGCTGATGGAGGTTGCCGCCCAGAACGATGCGCGGCTTGCGCTGAGTGATACGCTGCTGGATGCGGCGGACTTCCATGGCGCTCCCGACGGCGTCCTGTCAGGCCCCCTGCTCGCCCAGGTCCGCGGCCGCTCCGGTGTTGTGACCGTCTGGTTCTGGCGCGATCAGAGTGGGCCAGGCCAGGATCCTGCCAAGGCCGAGATGATCGGCTGAGGTCCGCTACCGCGCTTCCGGCGGCGGCGAGCGGTCGAGCACATCGCCCTTGGCGCCTTCGAGCAGATCGATGCCGTAGGTCTCGACCACGAGCGGCCCGCGCTTGCGCTGCAGCTGCGCAATCTGCGTCACCTGCGCAAAGAGAGCATTGAGGACGGGATGGCCGTCCGGGCGCAGCTCGTCGACATAGAGCAGCTTGCCGGCGAGCAGCTTGGGATCTGGCTCGCCCACGTTAACCCAGCGGATGCGCTGGCTCTGCTGTGCCACACAGGTGCCGCGCGGCAGGTAGAACGCGAGCCAGCTCGTGGTGCCGTAGTCCTGTGCGAGCACACAGGTCGCACCAACGCGCACGCGCACCGCTTCGATCTCTGCAGCAAGCTCGCGCCAGCCGACACCGACGCTGCGCACGGTGGCATCGCGACGGTAGCCCGACAGCCACCCGGTATTGGCCTGAACGATCAACGCTGCAAACATCACGATGCCGACCGGCGCGGCCCAACGCAGGCAGAAATCGACGAGGCGCCGCTGGCGCGGCTTCCACCTCACGAGATTGGCGGCGGCCGCGGCCGCAATGACGAAGGGCGGATAGACCGGCGCGAACCAGTTGGCCTCCACGCGGGCATGCAGCGAATGCCAGACGAAATAGGCGACGATGGTCCAGAACATCGTCTCGATCAGCACGCGGGAGGCCAGCGCGCCGGCCCGGTGCCAGGTCAGCGCGTGCAGGCCCATGGCGCCGAGGATGAAGACCAGCGGCGTTGCGAACGCGATCTGGGTTGGGATCAGCTCGGCGATGAAGACCGGGCGGAAGTCCTCGATCTTCGCGCGGCCGAGCTGCTTTGCGAACGAGACCCATTGATGGTCCGCATTCCAAAGGATCACCGGCGAGAACAGCGCCAAGGCAACCAGGCCGCCGAGATACGGCCAGGGCGAGAGAAACCAGCGCCTGAGTTTCGGCACGGAAGCGAGCCAGATCAGGATCGCTGGCCCGAAGAACATCGCGGTGTATTTTGAGAGCAGCGCCGCGCCGACCGCGGCACCGGCCGCGAGCCACCAGGCGCCCCGGCCGGTCTCCAGCACCTTAGCGAGGAAGAACAGCACGAAGCTGGAGGCGACCAGCAGCGGCGAATCGGGCGTCACGATCAGGGTGCCCACGGAGGCCAGCAGTGTCACGTTGAGCAGAATGGCGCTGGTCGCAGCCACGCGCGTGCCGCCGAACAGGATCGCGGCGGAGCGATACACCGCGTAACTCATCGGCAGCGCCAGCAGGATCGAGACCAGGCGGACGCCGAGCTCGGTGTCGCCGGCAATCATGGTGCCGGCGCGGATGACGTAGGCGACCATCGGCGGGTGGTCGTAGTAACCACCGGCCAGGTTCTTCGACCACATCCAGTAATAGGCTTCGTCGAAGGTAATAGGCGTGAACGCGGCCGCGACGAGCCGCAGGGCCACCAGCGCGAGAATCAGCAGCGCGGTATTGCGGACGATCCGCGCGTCGGCCCCGCCCATCACGCGCTATTTCTTACGCCAGACGAACAGTCCGGACATCGCGTAGTTCCATACCACGCCCATCAGCGCGCCGGCCATGCCGGCCAGCCACCAGATCGGCTCCTGATCGTACACCGAGAAGGCGACGCCGACATTGGCGAGCAGGCCGACGCTGCACACGATGTAGAAGGCGATCAGGCCGCGCAGCAGCGCAAAGCTCTTCAGCCGCTGGTCGCGATAGGTGAGGAAGTTGTTGAGGATGAAATTGCTGGTCATCGCGACGATAGCGCCCGCGGCCTGCGCCTCCGCGAACGGTGCGTTGAACAGGCGAAGTGCGATGAACAGCGTGGTGAGATGCACCACGAGGCCGATGCCGCCGACCATCGCGAACAGGATGAAGCGCAGCGAGACGATGTCGTTGGTCAGCTTGGCGAAGACGAGACCGAGGAAGTCGAGCGCGACCATGGAATCGAGCTTGCTCTCGCCGTGCTGACGGGCGCCGAAGGTGTAGGGAATCTCGACCGCCCGCAAGCCGCCGTGCGCGGTCGCGACGATGTCGAGCAGGATCTTGAAGCCGTGCACGGAGAGCTTTGGCGCGAGCAGCTCGAAACGGTCGCGGCGGATCATGAAGAAGCCGCTCATGGGGTCGGCAATCTCGACCCGCAGCATCTTCTTGGCGACCTCGGTCGCGAGCGCACTGGCGCCGGCGCGCTGCTTGTTGAAGCCTTCGCTCTTGTAGCCCTCGATGTAGCGGCTGCCGACCACGAGGTCGGCCTGATCGCTTGCGAGCAGCAACAGCATTTTGGGCAGTTGCGTCTCGTCGTGTTGGAGGTCGGCGTCGATCACGGCCACATAGGGCGCGCTGGACGCGAGGATGCCCTCGATGCAGGCGCCCGAGAGGCCGCGGCGGCCGATGCGGCGGACACAGCGCACGCGGCTGTCGCGCTGCGCCAGCGCGCGCACCACGTCCCAGGTGCCGTCAGGCGAATTGTCGTCGACGAACACGACTTCCCAGGCGACGTTGACGAGCGTCGCCTCCAGGCGCCGGTACAGCACGGTGACGTTGTCGCGCTCGTTGAAGGTGGGGACGATGACCGACAGTTCCGGGCCCTCTTGAGCCTGGATGTCGATGCCCGATCTGATCGCTTCGTTCATGACGGCAGCGTATATCCGCCGCGTCTTGCGCTGCCAAGCCGGGGTCTCAGGGGAACGGCCGAAAACGGGGCCCAAAATGCCAACGACCCCGGAACGGCGGACCGCGCGTACATCCGGCGCAGGTCTGGGCTATTCCAAGGTCGTCCCGACAACGGAGTTCTTCGCTCAATGTCGCCGTTATCGGCTAGATGGGGACGGCAAAAGCGCTTCGCAAGGGGGGGCTGAAGCCCCATTTTTCGTGCCCTATTGGTTGGGCACCTCCCGAATGATCGGCCCGCGCGGCGCTGGCGCGGCGGGGGCTGCCGGTGCCGCCGCCGGGGCCGGCTCGACTTTCGCCGGCTTGGGCGGCTTGCCATACTGGCCGATCGGCCCGAACACGACGGCAACCGCAAGCACGATCGCCGCGACGATCGCCCCCAGAATGCCCCCCACCGACTCAGACGACATGGAAACCCATCCCTGCTCCAGATGGACCCACTGATACCATGGATGAGCGCGCGGCCGGAAGAGCTGCCGGACAGCATTGGTGACTGGCTACTTCTGAGGTGGCCGGTGCTTGACGAAGGCCATCACGATGTCCTTCTGCGCCGCCTCCACCGCCCTGTTCGCGGTGGCGAGATGGGCCCCGGCATCGATCTTCGGATACTGCGTGGTGAGATAATCGAGCAGCGTCACCCGGTAATATTGCCGCTCCGATGGACAGGCGCCCGCCACCGAGCGGCCGAAATCCTGCTCCGACAGGCCCTGATTGGACTCGCGCGAATACTCCCTGGCGAGGCAATGCCAGTAATCGTCGCGGCCCTGCTGTGCGAGCTTCTGTGCGCTTTTCGCGTCGTCGTCATCTGCCAACGCAGAACATGTCATGGCAGCAGATGTCATCATGACGAGCGCGGCTCCCACCAACAGCATCCGCATCGTTGTTCTCCTTCTTCGCGGGTCCGGTCGCGAGCTTAGACAGGACGGGCCAACTGGCCAATCACATCTGGTTTGATTAGGATGAAGCCCTCCTCCCCCCCCCCCCGACGATGCGAGATCCTCCCGTGGCCAAAGCAAAAACCGCGTCCAAAAAATCCGGCAACATCTTCATCGGCATCGGCGGCTGGACCTTCGAGCCCTGGCGCGGCGTGTTCTATCCGGAGAAGCTCGCGCAGGCGAAGGAGCTGTCCTACGCCGCCTCGAAGCTGACCTCGATCGAGATCAACGGCACCTATTACGGCTCGCAGAAGCCGGAGAGCTTTCGCAAATGGGCGAGTGAGGTGCCTGATGATTTCGTGTTCTCTGTGAAGGGACCGCGCTTCGCGACCAACCGGCGCGTGCTCGCCGAGGCCGGAGATTCCATCAAGCGGTTCTATGATTCCGGCGTGCTGGAACTCGGCGACCATCTCGGGCCGGTGCTGTGGCAGTTCGCGCCGACGAAGAAATTCGACGGCGCCGATTTCGGCAAGTTTCTGGAGCTGTTGCCGCGCAAACTTGAGGGACGCGCGCTGCGCCACGTCGTCGAGGTCCGCCATGACAGTTTCTGCACGCCTGACTTCATCGCGCTGATCCGCGAGTTCGAGACGCCCGTGGTGTTCGCCGAGCATGGCAAATATCCTGCGATTGCCGACGTCGCCGGCGATTTCGTCTATGCGCGGCTCCAGAAGGGCAATGACGAGATCAAGACCTGCTATCCACCGAAGCAGCTCGATGCCTGGGCGGAGCGCTTCAAGGATTGGGCTTCGGGCGGTGAACCGGACGACCTGCCGAAGGTCGATAAGGCCAAGCCGACCAAGGAGCCACGCGACGTGTTCGCCTATGTCATCCACGAGGGCAAGGTGCGCGCGCCCCATGGTGCCATGGAACTGATCGCGCGGGTGAGCTGAGGATGGTTCATGGCAAAGGCGAAGAAGCTGTTCACCATCGGCTATGAGCAGACGCCGCCCAAGGCGGTGCTGGACGAGCTGGAACAGGCTGGCGTCAAGCTCGTGGTCGACGTGCGCGCGGTGACGTCATCGCGCCGGCCGGGCTTTTCCAAGAAGCAGCTTTCGGCAGGCCTCGACGAGCGCGGCATCGGCTATGTCCATCTCGCCGCGCTCGGCACGCCGAAGGAGGGCCGCCTCGCCGCCCGCAGCGGTCAGTACGACGTCCTGGAGAAGGTCTATTCGAAGCACCTGAAGACGCCGCAGGCAAAAGAAGAGATGGACGAGCTCTCGGCACTGGTGAAGAAGGCCGGCCCGGTGTGCCTGCTCTGCTACGAGCGCGACCACACCCACTGCCACCGCCAGATGATCGCGGAGATCATCGAGGAGCGCGATGGCGTGACGGTGAAGAATTTGGCGGGACGGCAGGTGTAGCCGTCATTCGGAGCGCGCGTAGCGCACGGCCCGTAGCCCGGATTGCGCTTCGCTCCATCCGGGGCTACGAATCTCCTGCCAGTTTAAACGTCCCCTCCATCATCTGCACGCAGCTGCCCCCGACATGGGCGGAGACGATCTTGCCGTCCTGCTTGCGCACGCGGGTGAGAAGGATGCTCGGACGGCCCATGTCAAAGCCCTGGCCGATCGTGAGCTTCAATTCGCCGTCACGCGTGGGATCGAGATCGGCGAACAGCGCGGCGGCGGCAACCGTCGCGCTGCCGGTCGCGGGGTCTTCGATCAGCCCGCTTGCGCCGGGAAAGAACATCCGCGCCTGACGCTCGCAAGATGCCTCAGCTGTCGGCACATCGCGCGTGTAGAAGTACACCGAGAAAGCGCCGTCGCGCGGCAGCATCCGGCCAAACGCTGCGGCGTCCGGCTTGGCCCGGCGCACAGCCTCGCGCGATCGCACCTCGGCAACCACGAACGGCGTTCCGACGCCGACGACTTGCGGCGCATGATAATCGGTCTTGATGTCATCCGCCGTCAGAGAGATGCAGGCCGCGACCTCTTCGGCAGAACATTGTGCAAGCCGGGACAGCGGCTGCGGCGCGGTGAGTTCGGTGCCGACCACCCGGCGCTGCTCGCGCACAATCTCCACCGGCACGAGGCCTGCTTTCTCTTCGAACAGCAGGCGCGGCTTCGGCTCCCTGGCAAGGCTCGCCAGCACGAAGGCGGTCCCGACATTAGGATGTCCCGCAAAGGGAAGCTCCCTCACCGGCGTGAAGATGCGTACCTCCGCATCATTGGCCTTGTCGCGCGGCGGCAGCACGAAGGTCGTCTCGGAATAGTTGAACTCGGTCGCGATCGCCTGCATCTGTGCGGTCGTGAGCCCGCCGGCATCGAGCACCACCGCGAGCTGATTGCCGCCGAAGGCGCGGTCGGTGAACACATCCACGGTGACGTAACGGCGCTGCATCTGCACTTCCCCATGCAAGTCGCGGCCACGACCGGCCGCATCGCGCAGCAGTCTACAAGGCGGCAACAACGCCCGTCATGTCCCAAAATTCGGAGCAATCGGAGCAATCGCGGAGAGATCAGAAGAGCAGGTGCACACCGTCGCGCCTGCTCTCGCAGTGAGTCCGGGCTGGCAGACCTCGCCAGCCCGGCGTCATCTGATCCGAGCGCTAGTTCGGGTACGCGTACGCCGTGTTCGGCAGGCAAGGCGGCTGCTTGTAGGGATCAGATGCAAACGCACCCTCTGCGGGAGCCCTGACGCAGTCCGTCGTCACGTGAGTTGCGGCGTGCCGCGCTGTGACGTTACGGGCGGCTGCGGCTTCGGTTTGAAGGATGGCGGCGGCGATCAGGGCGGCCGCAACAACGGTCAATCGGGTCATTTGTTTTCTCCGGATAACGCGTGAAAGCCGAGACGTTTCGGCTTCCACAGTGCAGGACCCGAAAACTAGCAGGGATATTTCATCACGCGTCGTCAACGCAGCGCGATCTCGCTTCAACGACGCGCGACTCACATTTGAAGGCGCCCTACCCCAGCTGAAACACCGGCACTTTCTGCTCGTAGCCGCGCACCTCGACTTCGCCGAGCGCGACGGCATCGCTGCCGTCGGCGCCCAGCGCCTCGCGCACGGACGCGGAGATCAGGAGCTGCGAACCGAACTCCTTGTTCAGCGCCTCCAGTCGCGAGGCGAAGTTCACGGTATCGCCGATGACGGTGTATTCCTTGCGCCGGGGCGAGCCGATATTGCCGGCGACGACCTCGCCGAAATGGATGCCGATGCCGATGCGAAGCGGCCAGCTGCTTTCTGCGTTGATGCAATCCATGGCCATCAGCATCTCGCGGCCGGCGGCGACCGCGCGGTGCGCGGCGTCGGAGGCCTCCAGAGGCGCACCGAACAGCGCGAGGAAACCGTCACCAAGAAACTTGTTCACAATGCCGCCCTGGCGGTCGAGGATGTCGACCAGCACGGCGAAGGCGCCGTCGAGCCGGTCGACCACCTCTTGCGGCGTGCGCGATTGCGCGCCGGCGGTGAAGCCGCGGAAATCGACGAACATCACCGCGACGCGGCGAACGTCGCCGCCTGCGCTCGTTCCCGCCGCCATCAGCTGCTCCACCACCTGCGGAGAAACGTGCTGGCCGAACAGATTGGTCACCCGGTCGCGCGCGGTGGCCGCCGCGATGCTCGCGGCAAATTGCCGCCGCAGCTGCGCGCCCACGGCGCCGGCCAGCACCCCGCAGATCAGGATGATGATGCTGCGCACGGCATGGAAATAGACCAGGGGTTCGTCCGTCTCGCCCGCCGAGTTGTAATACAGCGCGATTGCCAGAAGCCCGGCTGCGGCTACGAAACCCGTGAAGGTGGAGAGCCAGAAATCGAGCCGCAGGGTCGAGAGGATGACGAAAATGAAGTACATCAGCGGCACGGCGAAGCCGAGCGCCTGGCTCGCGCCCATGGTCCGGATTTGCAGGATGAGGATCACCGTCGGCAGCGACGTCTCGATCAGCGCGCCGATATAGCGCCTGATCACCGGCACGTCGCGATCGAGGCGGAGGTTTTTCCTAATCTGGGTGTGGATCCAAACCTCGAACAGGATGAAGCCGACGAGAAGGCCGTAGATTTCGATCAGCCCTTCCGTACCGCGCCAGACCCGGTTCACCACAGCGGGATCGATCAAGTAGATCGCGGTGAGGAACAACATCATGACGCAGCCGGTCATGATCAGGGCGCGCACCCGCAACAGCTCGGTGCGCAGCACCTCCCGCGTCAGCTCGCGCTCGAAGTCCTCCGATAGCACGGCATGATGCCGGGCCTTCCTGCTTGCAAACCTGACCATTTCACCCTCTTGTCATTCCGCGGCGCGGCGAAGCCGCGAAGCCGGAATCTCGAGATTCCGGGTTCGATGCTAGCGCATCGCCCCGGAATGACATCGAGACAGTTTGCCTCAATCCAGCGTGCGGCGGAAGCGCGTCACGGCGATGGTCATGGCGAGCAGCATCAGAACCGCCAGGGCCAGGGCATCGAAATGCAGGTTCTCCATGGTCGCGCCCTTCAGCATGATCGCACGGACGATGCGCAAATAATGGGTCAGCGGCAGGCATTCGCCGACATATTGCGCCCAGCTCGGCATGCCTGCGAACGGGAACATGAAGCCCGACAGAAGAATGCTCGGCAGGAAGAACATCATCGACATCTGCATGGCCTGGAGCTGGTTCTGCACCAGCGTCGAGATGGTATAGCCGATCGACAGATTGGTGGTGATGAACAGCGTCGAGAGCAGCGCCAGCAGGACGAGATTTCCGAGCACGGGCACGCCGAACAGACCGACGCCGATGCCGATGATCAGGAAGGCCTGGACGAAGCCGACTAGCACGTAAGGCACGATCTTGCCGAACATCACCTCGACCGGCTTGATCGGCATCGACAACAGGCTCTCCATGGTGCCGCGCTCGACCTCACGCGTGACCGACAGCGCGGTGAAGATCAGCATGGTCATGGTCAGAATGGTACCGACGAGGCCCGGCACGATGTTGAGGCTGGAGGCCGCGGCCGGATTGTAGCGGGCATGCGCGCGGATCTCGAACGGCATCTCCGGCGGATCGCCGATGAAGAGATCGTGCTTGAGCGCGGTCTGCACGACCATGCCAAGCGAGCCGAGCGCCGCGCTCGCCGCAACCGGGTCGGTGGCATCGGCGGCGACCAGCAGCGCCGGCCTGTCGCCGCGCCGCACCGCGCGCTCGAAGCCGCGCGGGATCTCGACGCCGAACAGCACCTTGCCGGATTTCAGCAGGTTGTCGAAATCGTCGACGTCGTGCACTTCATAGAGGAAGCGGAAATAGGCGGTGTTCTCCAGGGCCTTCAGAATCGAGCGGGTGAGATCGGAATCCTCCTGGAGCAGCACGGCACTCGGCAGATGATGCGGCGTGGTGTTGATGGCATAGCCGAATAGCATGAGCTGCATCACCGGCAGCATCACGATCATCGCGAACGAAACGCGGTCGCGCCTGAGTTGGATGAACTCCTTGATCAGCATCGCATAGGAGCGCCGCAGGAAGCCGAAGCGCTCGCGAACTTCGCGGGCTGGAGCTGGACGATCAACGACGCTCATTGGAAATTATCCTTGGAGCGCCCCATCAGCTCGATGAACACGTCCTCGAGCGAGGGTTGCGACTTCTGCCAGTGCAGGTCGCTTTTCTCGCGCCACGGCGCGATGCTGGCTTCGAGTGCGGCCACGTCGCGGCCGGAGACGTGCAAGGAGGTTCCGAACGGCGCCACCATGTCCACGCCCGGCTTGCCGGTGAGCGCGGCCGTGAGCCCGTTCAAATCCTCGCCCGTGACGGTGTAGGTCGTGAGCGCCGACTTCGCGATCACCTCCTCCACCGTGCCGCGCGCGAGCAGATGGCCATAGGCGATGTAGGCGATCTCGTGACAGCGCTCGGCCTCGTCCATGTAGTGGGTCGAGACCAGCACGGTGAGGCCGTCGGCGGCGAGTGCGTGGATCTCGTTCCAGAAATCGCGCCGCGCCTTGGGATCGACGCCGGCGGTCGGCTCGTCGAGCAGCAACAATTGTGGATTGGGCAGCGTGCAGGCCCCGAGTGCCAGCCGCTGCTTCCAGCCGCCGGAGAGCTCGCCTGCAAGCTGCTCCTCGCGCCCCGAGAGCCCGAGCCGCGTGATCATGTCACGTGCGGCACCGCGCGCGTCAGCGAGGCCATAGAGCCGCGCGACGAATTCGAGGTTCTCGCGCACCGAGAGGTCCTGGTAGAGGCTGAAGCGCTGGGTCATGTAGCCGACCTGGCGCTTGATCTTCTCGGCATCGCGGCGGATGTCGTAGCCGAGACAGGTGCCCTCGCCGCTATCCGGCGTGAGCAGCCCGCAAAGGATGCGGATGGTCGTGGTCTTGCCCGAGCCGTTGGGTCCGAGGAAGCCGTAGATCGAGCCGCGCTTCACCTGCATTGACAGATCGTGCACGACTTCCCGGCCGCCGAACGACTTGGTCAGGCCTTTAACGTCGATCGCGATGCCGTTGCCGTTGCTCATCGCTTGTCCGCCACCGGTGTCTTTGGGTTGAGATGGACGTCGATCGGCTGTCCGACGCGCAAGGCGTCAGGCCTCGAGGGCCGCGCCTGGATCAGGTAGACCAGCTTGTTGCGCTCATCGAGGCTGTAGATGACAGGCGGAGTGTATTCCGCCGAGGTCGCAATGAAGTAGATCTTTGCGGTGAGATCAGCGGCGCAATTGTCGCAGGCGATCCGCACGGTGTCGCCGATCGCAAGCTTGGGCAGCTCGGTCTCCGGCACGAAGAAGCGTAGCTTCATGTTGCCAGGCGGCATGATCGAGAGCACCGGCCGCTGCGCCGCGACCATCTCGCCCTCGCGGAAATAGATCTGCTGGATCGTGCCGGCGACCGGCGCAAAGCCCCTGCGCCGCGCCAAGCGCGTCTCCGACGTCGCCACCCGCGCTTGCGCCACCCGCAAAGCCGAAACGGCGGAGTCCAGATTGGCCTGCGTGCCTGCGCCGGTCTTGCTCAGTGAGGCGGCCCGGTCATAGGTCTGCTGCGCATTCGCCAGCGTCGCCTTGTTCTGGTTCAGATCGACAAGCTGGAGGTCATCATCGACGGAATAGAGGTGATCGCCGACCTTGACCTCGTCGCCCTCGCGGACATTGAGCTTGGTCACCCGGCCGGCTTCGTCCGGGCTGACGAAGATCATGTCGGCCTCGACCCAGCCCTGGAAGCCGGGATCGCGCTTCTCGTTGCAGCCGGCCAACCCGGCCGCGAGCGCGATCGTCAATGCAAGACTGAAAATTGCTTGCGACGACCTCATGTCGTCCTCCGTTCGCCAAAAATCAAATCGAGATGAACGCGCAGCATCTCTCGCGCATCGAGCGGCGCATGCCGCGCAAACAGGCTCTGCCAGATCACCGCGATCATCGCAGGCGCGACCAGGATCTGCGGATAGTGAGCGAGATTCTTTTCGCGGATCTCGCCGCGGGCGATGCCGAGCTCGATCAGTGCGCGCATGGCGGCGATCCCGCGCGAGACCACCTCGCGGTAGTAGAAGTCGGCGACTGACGGAAAGCGCGGACCCTCCGCCACGATCAGGCGCACTAGATCGCCGCGCCTCGTGCCGATCACCTCCTTCAGGAAGTTGCCTGCGAAAGCCTCGATCAGGTCGCGCACCGAGCCCGCCGGCGGCGGCAGCGTAGTCAGCCGTGCGACCACGGGAACGATGACGATGCGCACCAGCTCCTCAAACATCGATTCCTTGTCCTTGAAGTGCAGGTAGATCGTGCCCTTGGCGACGCCCGCGCGCTTGGCAATGTCGTCGAGCCGCGTCGCCGCAAACCCGCGCGCGATGAATTCGTCCATCGCCGCTTCTACGATCGCTGCACGCCGCTCCGCCGCGCGCGTGGCGCGGTTCGAGGCAGGCGCCTCCTCGCCGCGAGCGGGCGCTGGGCCCTTCGCGCCGGCGGGAGGCGCGGATGGCAAGATGGCTTTGGTCGGCTTTCTGGTCATTTGAGCTATATGACTGACTAGTCAGTCATAGTCAAGTCAACGACACAGCCCCATTTTCGGAAAATAAATTAGTATTGACTAATGCATTAGCATCTACTAATTTAATTTCATGATTGAAGCCGCCCCAAACCCCGTCACCACCGTGATGCGCGCCCTCGCCGATCCGACCCGCCGTGCCGTGTTCGAGCGCGTGTTCGAGAGCAAGGAGATCAGCGTCGCCGAGCTGACGCGCGGCAGCGGCGTCACTCAGGGCGCGATCTCGCAGCACCTGAAGTCTCTCAAGCAGGCCGGCCTCGTCGCCGAGCGCGCAGAGGGCCGCAACGTCTATTACCGCGCCGCGCCGCAAGGACTCGAGCCGCTGGTGACCTGGATGGATCACTACGGCGTCTTCTGGCGCGAGCGCTTCGAGAACCTGCGTGACCTGTTGAAGGAGATCGATCCGTGAGTACTGCCGCGTTGAAAGTCGAAACCAAGGACATCGTCATTGACGAGGTGCTCCCTCATGCACCGGAGACGATCTGGAAGGCGCTGACCAGCGCGCAATTGATCGCGCGCTGGCTGATGCAGCCGACCGGCTTTGAAGCCGTCGAAGGCAAAGCCTTCACGTTCCAGACGACCCCAGGCGGCAATTGGGACGGCGTGATCCATTGCCGGGTTCTCGAGGTCGTGCCGAACCGCCGTCTCGTCTATGCCTGGAAAGGCGGCCATGAGCTCAACACCGGCTATGGCGCGCCGCTCGACACCGTCGTGACGTGGTCCCTCACCTCGGTCGAAGCCGGCACGCGGCTCCGTCTGGTCCATGCGGGCTTCGTCCTGCCCAGGAACGAGTCGGCCTACACGATCATGAGCGGCGGCTGGAAGAAGGTCGTCCGCAAGCTCGACGAGATCAGCGGCGAAAAGTGAGTGGGAGACATCGCGATGGAAAAGCCCTATACCGGCGGCTGCGCCTGCGGCGCGATCCGCTATTCGATTCTGGGGGAGCCCCTGTTCAGCAATCACTGCCAGTGCCGGGACTGCCAGCGCGAAAGTGGCAGCGGGCATGGCTCGTACGCGACATTCGCGCGCGCCGGCGTCACGCTGACCGGCGAAGCGAAGCATTGGGACATGGTCGCCGACAACGGCAATGTGAAGACGCGCGGCTTCTGCACTCAATGCGGTGTCCCTGTGTACATGACCTTCGCGGCGCAGCCCGACGTCTTCACGATCCGGGCGGCAAGCCTCGACGAGCCCGCCCGCTACAAGCCGCAGGCGGTCACTTTCGCCGCGCGCGCTCATAACTGGGATCGTCTTGATCCCGGCCTGGTGAAATTCGAAGGCATGCCGCCGGGGTGAGGCGCACTCTTTCCCGCCTGCGTGAGAGGGTTGGGAGAGCTGTCTCCACAAAGGGCCCTCTTGCGGAGAAAGCCCTCACCCGCCGCTTCGCGGAGAGGTGAGACGACAGCACCTACATTCAGCTATGGAACTTCAGGCCGTCGACGATCTTGTCGATCACCTTGCGCTCGGCACGCACAGCGATGCCGACGAGATTGAGGTCGTTGCGCGCGACCGCCCTCACCGCCTCGCGGTTGGCGGCATCGTGCGTAGTCTTGAACATGTCCTCGGTATAGACGGCTGGCGTCACGTTCCGCGTGAGTGCACGGTCCAGCGCGCGCGACAACGCCGGACCGTCGGCGCCATAGATCAGGATCGGCTGGCCGATCAGTGCGTGATATTTCGTGCCTGAGGCGTCTTCATAGGCCTCACCGATGCAGTCCGGAAAAGCCGCGACGATTCCGCTCGTGAGAAAGGACGCGACGTTGAGCTTCTGCCAGGCCTGAAGATCGGTGCGGATCACGACCGCGATCTTGGTGTCGAACTGCATGTTTTCCTTCCGCTGTCATTCCGGGGCGGTCCAAAGGACCGAACCCGGAATCTCGAGATTCTCAGGTGCGCAGTCACGCACCATAACTCGATGCTACGCATCGCCCCGGAATGACAGCAAGAGGAATCGGCCCTTCGGGAATCAACCCTTGGCGTCGCAGGCCCAGGCGCGGATCACGCATTCCTTGCCGCCATATTTGTAGCATTCGCGCGTGGCGGCGTTGAGCGAGGCCGAGATCTTCGGCTTGACGGCATAGCCGTAAGCGCCGCAGGGGTTGGCGAGATCGACCGACATCGCCGCGCAAGCGCGCTTCATCGTCACCGTCGTGCAGTCGCCCTTGCACTGCTTCTGCGCGGCGGCGCGCGCCTCATGCTCGGCGCCGTAATCATACGCTTGGCCATAGGCGCCGCACTTGCCGACCGCAAAGGCGCCGGCGGCATGGGCTTCGGTAATGTAGCGGGCACCGGCGACACAGACGGACAGCGCAAAGAAAAACATCGCGCAACGACGCGCGACGGCATTCGAAGCCATGGAAAAACCCCTCCCCCCAAGGCAGGTGGAGGCGACTCTAAGCGGCGGTCGTTTCCAGATGGTGAATGAGGGATTGAAATCCGCGACTTGGGAGGTGCCGTAGAGTGGGCAAAGGCGCGAAGCGCCGTGCCCATCATCCATTCACACGGTCATTCAAGATTGGTGGGCATGCTTCCGCCTTCGCTCTTCGAGCTACGGCGGACAAGTCGCTTTACCCGCCTACGGCAGCGGATCGCGCCGACAGACATCGCGCCTCGCAAAACCCTCTGGTCTGACCCCGCCCACCCAAGTAGGTTTGGCCGCTACGGCCCGGAGGAGAGGCCTGATCGTGATGAAGCACCTGCCACTCGTCGTACTCGCCATCTTATCGGCGACATCCGTATGCGCCGCCGAGCAACAAAGCGGCCCGTTTCGCGACGCCTATCTCTGCCCGTCTCGAGGACCATCTTCCGTCTGCGTCTACGGGACGATCACGAAGGGCGCGCAGGTGACGGTGATCGCCAAGGGCTGGAAGAGCGCGGCCCAGCCGAAGGAAAGATTCTCGAACAAGAACGAGGAATTCCAGAACGGCGTTGCAACAAGCACACGGCTGCAGGTCCAACCCAGCCCCCGAAAGACGTCTCCATGATCGCCGTCCTGGCTCCGGCAGACGCCGTCAACGAAATCAGGCTTGAGGAAATTCAGTCCGAATCTCGCTGAACGGATAGGCCGCTACGTCAAGAGCGCGAAAGCGCTCAACCTCGAACCGGACATCCGCCTGTTGCAGACGCGCCTGCTCCGGCTTTCGCCGACGATCCTGCTGTCGGAGACATTCCTCAGCGCCCCCGACGATGTGGCTGAATTGACAAAGCAACTCCCAAGTGGCTGCGACGCCTGCGAGAAAGTACCGCTGATGGTGGGTGCGGATCTACACGACCTCTTCAGGGAGATTCGCTCCTCGCAGAAGAACGCGGTGGAGCGCACCTGCGGCGGAATCAAGCTGGCGTTCACGCTGTCTGGGCGGCCCCATGCCCTCAGCTACGCCTTCACCTGCGAAAGCGACGCGATGATGGCAACGCTGGTCCACGATCTTTCGGGGCCAACTCCAAAGCTGGTCTTCAGGACGGTCGGCGGTCTTTAGCAGACGCGCGCGCCAGCGTTCCGCGATCAAAGGCCCGTACGTTGGGCAAAGCGACTTATCCGCCGTAGCTCGTAGAGCGAAGATGGAGGCGTGCCACAGAATCGCGGATCACCTACGAAGCGATGGTGGGCACGGCGCTGCGCGCCTTTGCCACCCTACGACAGCCTCATCCCCGCCTTGCCGCTTCCAGCGCCTGTGGCGTGTCGATGTCGAAGAAGGCGCTCTCGCCGTCCACCGGCACTTCAGCGACTGCCTCCGCATGCTTGGCGATCAAATGTCGCGCGCCAACGTCGCCGTCGAGCGTCATCAACTCCTTGAAGAAGCGGCGCGACCACAGCACGGGGTTGCCGCGGCGGCCTTCGCTGACGGGCACGACGATGAGATTGCCACGATCCGGCGCAAAACCGTCGATGAGACGATCGATCAGGCCAGCATCGATCAGCGGCATGTCGCCGAGGCAGACCACCGCGCCGTCGCAGCTCTCGGGCACGGCGGCGATGCCGGCCTTGACCGAGCTGGCAATGCCGCCGGCGAAATCCGGATTGCGGACGAATTTCACCTTCAACCCCTGCAGCGCCTGCTCGACGAGCTCGGCCTGGTGACCGGTGACGACGATCACCTCGGATGCTTTGGAGGCCAGCGCCTGCTCGGTCGCGAGACGCACCAGCTTTTTGCCGTCGAGCTCGGCGAGCAGCTTGTTCGGTCCGCCCATGCGGGTCGAGCGTCCCGCCGCGAGCACGATGGCCGCAACCTGGCTGTTGCCTTCGGTCTCCGGTTGCGCGCGCGGCTGCGGCCGCGTCACGATCTCCATCAGGAGACCGCCGACGCCCATGCCCATCAGCTCGGACCGCGTCACCTCGATGCCGGCGAGCAGCCGCATCAGCACCCAGTCAAATCCGTTCTCGACCGGCGAGCGCGCGCAACCCGGCGCGCCCAGCACCGGCACGCCGCCGGTGCGGGCGATCAGCAAGAGATTGCCGGGATCAACCGGCATCCCGAAATGCTCGATCTCGCCGCCGATGCCGGTGACGGCCGCCGGAATCACGTCGCGGCGATCGGCGATCGCGGATGCACCGAACACGATCACGAGCTCCGCGCCCAGGCCCAGCACCTCCTTGATCGCGGCCGACAGCGCCTGCTCCTCGTGTGGGACACGCCGCTCGCCAATGATGCTGGCGCCGGCCGGCGCGAGCCGCTCGGCGGTGACGCGCAGGGTCTTGTCGATCACCTTGGAGGAGAGGCCCGGCAGCAGCGTCGAGACCACGCCGACGCGCTTGATCACGTAAGGCGCGACCTTCAGCACGTCCTTGCCGGCAGCCTGCACGGCGGCATCGCGCAAACGTCCTTCGACACCGAACGGGATGATCTTGACGGTGCCGACCATCTCGCCTTCGACCACCGGTTTGAAAGCGGTGAGCGTGGCAAAGGTGATGGCCTCGTCGATGTTGTTGATGCGGTCGACCGCGGCGCGGTCGATCACCAGCACGCCCGCTCGCGCGGCGAACAGATTGGCGCGGCCGGTGAAGGCGCGCTCGACATGAATGCCCTCGCCGCCGACCGCAAGCGCGATGCTCGCGGCCGCAACGTCCTCGGAGACGTCGCCCTCCTCCATGCGCACCACGACGATGTCTTTGATGCCGGCGCGCTCCAGCGCTTCGACCTCGGCGGCGCCGATCGTCGTGCCCTTCTTCAGCACCAGCGGTCCCTGACGCAGGGTGTGGACGGTCACCCCGCCGATCGCATCCCTGGGGCTCGCTGGTCCGAACTTCATGCCGCTTCTTCTTTTTCTTTTGGAGGCAGGCGGAGCACCGCCGTGATCTCGGCCATGATCGCCACTGCGATCTCGGATGGCGAGACCGCGCCGATCGCAAGACCAATGGGCGCGTGGATGCGCGCGATGTCGCTTTCCTTGGCGCCCTGCGCCCGCAACCGGTCGGCACGCTTGGCATGCGTCTTCCGCGAGCCGAGCGCGCCGATGTAGAAGCAGTTACGCTCGAAGGCGTGCAGCAGCGCGGGATCGTCGATCTTGGGGTCGTGCGTCACCGCGACGAACGCCGTATAGGCGTCGACGTTGAGCGGCGGCAGCGCGGTGTCGGGCCATTCGGCGATCAGGGGAATGTCGGGGAAACGCTCGGGGCTGGCAAAGGCCGTGCGGGGGTCGACGACGGTGACGTCGTAGCCCAGCGAGCGCGCCAGCGGCGCCAGGGCCTGGCTGATATGGACCGCGCCGACGATCACGAGCTTTGCGGTCGGCGCGTAGACATTCAGGAACAGCTTCTTGCCGCCGGCCTCGACATTGGCGCTCTTGCCCATGCGAAGCTGCTTCTCCAGTTCAGCCCGTAGCGGGTCCTTGGCAAAGTCTGCGGCCTTCACCAGGCGCTGCTCGCCGGTCTCGGTGTCGGTCACCAGCATCACGGGCCGGCGCGCGGCGCGCTCGGCGTTGAGTTCGTGCAGGATTGCGAGCTTCACGGCTAGCCGACCTTCTCGACGAAGACGCGGATGGTGCCGCCGCAGGACAGCCCGACATTCCAGGCGGTCTCGTCGGCGACGCCGAACTCCAGCATTTTCGGCTTGCCGCTCTCGATCACGTCCATAGCCTCGGTGACCACGGCGCCCTCGACACAGCCGCCGGAGACGGAGCCGAGGAAGGTGCCCTCGTCATTGATGACGAGGCTCGAGCCCGCCGGGCGCGGGGCCGAGCCCCAGGTCTCGACAACGGTGGCGAGCGCAACGCCACGGCCAGCCTTCTGCCAGTCCTCCGCCGCCTTCAGAATGTCCTCGTCGCGATCGAGCATGGGGTGCCTCTCAAGCTACGGAGCGGATCAGGCTGCGGTGATGCGGCGGCAGCGGCTGGGAGAGCGTCGTGATCAGCTCCTGGATCGAACTCAAATTATGTACCGGGCGGAATTCGTCAACGTGGGGAAGCATCATTTTGATGCCCTGCGCCTTGGCCTCGAAGCCGCCGAACCGGAGCAGCGGGTTGAGCCAGATCAGCCGCCGGCAGGACCGGTGCAGCCGGTCCATCTCGAAGGCGAGCCTGGAATCGGCCTCCCGCTCCAGCCCGTCGGAGATCAGGAGCACGATGGCGCCCTGGCTCAGCACCCGCCGCGCCCACAATTTGTTGAAGTTGTGCAGCGAGGCCGAGATTCGGGTGCCGCCGGCCCAATCCTCGACCGAGGCCGAGCAGCTCGCCAACGCTTCGTCGGGATCGCGCTGGCGCAGCGCGCGGGTGACGTTGGTCAGCCGCGTGCCGAACAGGAACACCGAGACGCGTTTTCGCGCATCGGTGATGGCATGCAGGAAATGCAGGAACAGGCGGGTGTACTCACTCATCGAGCCCGAGATATCGAGCAGCGCAACGATCGGCGCCGGCTTCTCGATCCGCCCGAGGCGATGGATGTCGATGATGTCGCCGCCGGTCCGCAAGGAGGCGCGCAGCGTGCGGCGCAGGTCGAGACGCAGGCCCCGCGGATCGGGTCGTTGCCGGCGCGTCAGCAGCTCGGCCTGCGGCAAGTGCATCCGCTCGATGGCGTGGAGCGCCTCGGTGATCTCCGCTGCGCTCATCTGTGCAAAATCCTTCTTCTGAAGGATCTCCTTGTCGGAGACCGACAGGCGCAGGTCCTGCTCCTGGTGCTGCGGCGTCTCGGTCATGCGCGGCTGCGACATCGCCTCCTGAACGCGACGGGCGCCGGCCTGCGGCTTCTTCTTGGCCTGCTCCGGCAACGGCACCGAATCCAGCATGTGCTTCCACTCCTCCGAGGCGCGGAAGAACAGGTTGAAGGCTTGCCTGAAGATCAGCGCATGCTCGTGGCGCTTGACGAAGATCGCCTCCAGCGTGGTGAAGACGTCGGACCGGTTGCCGATGTCGATCACCTGCAGGGCGCTCATGGCATCGATGACGGCGCCCGGGCCGACCGGCATGCCGGCCGCACGCAGCGCGCGGGCGAAGCCGACGATGTTGTCGGCGAATTGCTCTGTCTGCTCGGGGGCAAGGTGGTTGATGGCCATGGTCGTGTTGCCCCTGCCGTCATTCCGGGGCACGCGAAGCGTGAACCCGGAATCTCGAGGTTCTCAGGTGCGCAATTGCGCACCATAGTTCGATGCTACGCATCGCCCCAGATCGATCCAACTAATTCTCGCTCGTTGCTTCCTTCAGCACCTTCTGCAAGGTATCGCCCTGCATGCGGGTGATGTCGTCCTGGTACTTGAGCAGCGCGCCCAGCGTGTCGCCGACCACTTGCGGAGTGAGCGAGCGGGCATCCAACTCCGATAGCGCGGTGGCCCAGTCGATGGTCTCGGCGACACCAGGCGACTTGTAGAAGTCCTGGTTGCGCAGCGCCTGGACAAAGCGCACCACCTGCTGCGACAGCTTTGCGGAGATGCCGGGCACGCGCGTCTTGACGATCGCAAGCTCACGCTCGGCGGCAGGATAATCCACCCAGTGATAGAGACAGCGCCGTTTCAACGCGTCGTGGATCTCGCGGGTGCGGTTGGAGGTGATGATGACGATCGGCGGGTGCGGCGCCTTCACGGTGCCGAATTCGGGGATGGTCACCTGGAAGTCACTGAGGATTTCGAGCAGGTAGGCTTCGAACGCCTCGTCGGCGCGGTCGAGTTCGTCGATCAACAGCACCGGCGGGCCGGCGACATCAGGTTCCAGCGCCTGCAGCAGCGGCCGCTTGATCATGTAGCGATCGGCGAAGATGTCGCTCGAAAGCTGCTCGCGATCGGTGTCGCCGGCGGCTTCGGCCATCCGGATCGCGATCATCTGCGCCGCGCTGTTCCACTCGTAGACCGCGGAGGAGACGTCGAGGCCTTCGTAGCACTGCAGGCGGATCAGCTTCCGCCCCAGCGCCACCGAGAGCACCTTTGCGATCTCGGTCTTGCCGACCCCGGCCTCGCCTTCCAGGAACAGCGGCCGGCCCATGCGCAGCGACAGATAGGTCACCGTCGCCAGCGACCGCTCGGCCAGATAGCCGCGCGACGTCAGGAGTTCGAGCATCGCATCGACCGATGCCGGCAGGGCCGCTAGAATCATGAAAGGCCAGTCTCGCTTACGCCCTCACCGGGCAAGTAGTGGGCCAAAGAGTGAGGCCCATCATTCCTTGGCATTGGCAGCATCGACGGCGCGCCGCGCCAGCACACCAATGAGGTGCGCGCGGTATTCGGCGCTGCCATGGATATCGCCGTTGAGGCCTTCCGCGGGCACCGTGATGCCTTCCAGCGCCTTCGAGGCGAAGCGCTTCTTCAGGGCCTCCTCGAATGCCGTGACGCGGAACACGCCTTCAGACCCGGCGCCGGTGACGGCAACACGCACGTCCGAAGGACGCCGCGCCACGAACACGCCGACCAGCGCGTAGCGCGAGGCCTGGTTGCGGAATTTGACATAGGCCGCCTTTTTCGGCAGCGGGAACATCACCTTGGTGATGATCTCGTCGGCTTCGAGCGCCGTCGTGAACAGGCCCTGGAAGAACTCTTCCGCCTTGAGACGGCGCTTGTTAGTGACGACGGTGGCCCCGAGCGCGAGCACCGCGGCCGGATAGTCGGCGGTTGGATCGTTGTTGGCGAGCGAGCCGCCGATCGTGCCCTTGTGACGCACCGCGGGATCGCCGATTCCATCGGCAAGGTTCGCCAGCGCGGGAATCGCCTCACCGACGATCGCGGAGGTCGCCACCTCGGCGTGCTTGGCGGTGGCGCCGATCACGAGCGAGCGGCCTTTCATCTCGATCGTGTTGAGCCCCTCGATGTGGGAGAGGTCGACCAGATGCGGCGGGCTTGCGAGGCGCTGCTTCATGACGGGAATCAGCGTGTGGCCGCCGGCGATCACCTTGGCGTCTTCGTTCTTCACCAGGAGGTTGGCCGCCTGGCGAACAGTCCCAGGGCGATGATATTTGAATTCGTACATCTGAATGTCCTGATCGCGGGATGCGCGTTACGCGAGATCCGATTTCGCCATCGCCTTGGCGCCGGCGGAGATCGAAGCGACGATGTTCTGATAGCCGGTGCAGCGGCAGAGATTGCCTTCGAGCTCCTCGCGAATTGTATGGTCGTCGAGCTCGTGGCCCTTGCGGTGCACGATGTCGATCGCAGTCATGATCATGCCCGGCGTGCAGAAGCCGCATTGCAGGCCGTGGTGCTCGCGGAAGGCCTCCTGCATCGGATGCAGCGGCGCGCCGTCGGCAGCCAGTCCCTCGATCGTCTTGACCTCGTGACCATCGGCCATCACCGCAAGCGTGGTGCAGGACTTCACGGCCTTGCCGTCGAGATGCACGACACAGGCGCCGCACTGCGAGGTGTCGCAGCCGACATGGGTGCCGGTCAGCCGCAGATTCTCGCGCAGGAACTGCACCAGAAGCGTGCGGGGATCGACATTGGCCGTCACAGGATTGCCGTTCACGATGAGGGAGATTTTTGCCATAAGCACTCTCTATCAGCGCCCCAACGGGTCCCGTCGAAGCGGTTCTTATAATTATTCCAACCTATCATATGGGCCATTGTCGCCTGGGGCAACATCACCCCGGACGCAAGCCGCCATGCCGAAAGGCGATAGGTTTCAGCCCTGTACCGCCTTGGCGAAGTTCGCGAAAAATTCGTCGGCGAGTTTCTTGGCGGTGCCGTTGATGAGGCGTTGGCCGAGCTGCGCCAACTTGCCGCCGATCTGCGCCTCGACGTCGTAAGAGAGCAGCGTGCCGCCATCCTTCTCCGCGAGCTTGACCGCCGCGCCGCCCTTGGCGAATCCGGCCACCCCGCCCTCGCCCTCACCGGAGATCTTGTAGCCGTTCGGCGGGTCGAGGTCGGACAGCATGACCTTGCCCTTGAAGCGCGCCGACACAGGGCCAACCTTCATTTTTGCCGTCGCGCGAAAGCCGCCGTCGTCGGTCTTCTCCAGCTCCTCGCAACCGGGGATGCAGACCTTCAGCACCTCGGGATCGTTGAGCTTGGCCCACACGGCCTCGCGCGGCGCTGCAAGCTGGACTTCGCCGTTCATCGTCATGGCCATGAGGTGCCTCCCGGATCGCGCAACTATAGTGCTGATCAAGTAACGCAGGGACGCGGCAAAGGAAAGGGCGGGGCCAGGTCACGTGCAATGCATATTCGCAACTGCAAAAAGACGTGTACGGGCGGTAGGGGATTGGCACAGCCGGGCCATGATGATTAGGTCGCGCGCAACATGAGCACATCCCTCTCCCCCCTGCTCGCGCCGATGCTGTCGAGCTCCGCCATGCGCGCGATCTGCGACGATCGGTCTAACCTGCAGAACATGCTCGATTTCGAGGCAGCCTTGGCACGCGCCGAGGCTGCTACCGCCGTGATTCCGGCATCTGCCGTCGGCCCGATCGAGGCCGCGTGCAAGGCCGATTCCTTCGACATGGCCGCACTGGCCGAGGCAGCGACGCGATCGGGCAATCTCGCGATTCCCCTGGTCAAGGCGCTGACCGCCAATGTCGGCAAGAAAGACGCGGAGGCCGCACGCTACGTGCATTGGGGCGCGACCAGCCAGGACGTCATCGACAGCGCGACCATGCTGACGCTTCGCGCCGGCATCGCGGCGCTGGACGCCGACCTCAGTCGCGCCATCAAGGGCTTTGCCGCACTGGCGCGCAGCCATCGCAACACCGCGATGGTGGCGCGGACCTGGCTCCAGCACGCGCTGCCGATGCCGTTCGGGCTGAAGGCGGCGGAATACGCGTCAAGCCTCGCCCGCGCGCGCTGCCGCCTGCGGCGGCTCTCCCGCGAGGGCCTCGCGCTGCAATTCGGAGGTGCTGCCGGCACGCTCGCCGCGCTCGGCGGCAACGGGCTCGCGGTGGCCGAACGGCTGGCGCAGGAACTCGATCTGCCGTTGCCCGAGGCGCCCTGGCATACCCATCGCGACCGCATCGCAGAGGCTGCCTCCTGCTTCGCAATCCTTGCCGGCAGCTGCGGCAAGATCGCACGCGATGTCTCGCTGCTGATGCAGACCGACGTCGCCGAAGCGTTCGAGCCCGCCGGCGAAGGCCGCGGCGGCTCCTCGACCATGCCCCACAAGCGCAACCCGGTCGCGGCCGCAAGCGCGCTGGGCGCCGCCACCATGGCGCCGCAGCTCGCTGCGACGATTTTTGCCGCGCAGGTGCAAGACCATGAACGCAGTGCCGGCCCGTGGCATGCGGAATGGCCGACGCTGCCGCAATTGATGCTGGTCACCTCTGGCGCGCTGGCCGCCATCGTCGATATCGCCGAGGGTCTCGAGGTCGATGCGGCGCGCATGCGCAGCAATCTCGATGCGACGCACGGGCTGATCATGGCCGAGGCGGTCACCTTTGCGCTCGCCGAGAAGATCGGCAAGAGCGCCGCACATCTCCTGATCGAGGCCGCCAGCAAGCGCGCGGTCGCCGAGAACAAGCATCTGCGCGAGGTGCTGTCAGGCGATTCGCAGGTCACCGCGCATCTGCCGCCGGAAAAAATTGCAGCATTGTTCGAGCCGATGGCCTATCAAGGAGCGTCACAGGCGCTGATCGATCGCCTGCTCGACAGCCTCGATCAAGACTAATCATCTGCGCATGATCTATTCGGAAAACCGCTCTACACTTTTCCGAATCATGCTCCCGAACGGAGACGCCGCATGCCCATGATCGATGCCGACGGTTGCCTGCTCAACGTCTCCGTTGAGGGCCGCGACGGCGGGCCGACCCTGATGCTCTCCAACTCGCTCGGCTGCACGCTGCAGATGTGGGAGCCGCAGATGAAGGCGCTCACGCAGGTGTTCCGCGTCATCCGCTACGACCGCCGCGGCCATGGCAAGTCCAACGTTCCGCCCGGCCCCTACACGATGGAGCGGTTCGGCCGCGACGTGCTCGCGATCCTCGACGACCTCAACATCGAGAAGGTGCATTGGTGCGGCCTGTCGATGGGGGGCATGGTCGGGCAATGGCTGGGTGCCAATGCGCCGGAAAGATTCGGCAAGCTCATCCTCGCCAACACCTCCTGCTACTATGCAGAGCCGACCAAATGGCTGGAGCGCATCGATACCGTGAAGAAGGGCGGCATCGCAGCGGTCGCCGATGCCGTGCTCGCCGGCTGGCTCACCCAGGATTTCCGCGAGCGCGAGCCTGCGATCACCGCAAAGATGAAATCGATGCTGCTGGCGTCACCGGTCGAGGGCTACCTTGCCTGCTGCGAGGCGCTGTCGACGCTCGACCAGCGTGCGCTGCTGCCCAAGATCAAGAGCCCGACTCTGGTGATCGCCGGCCGCCATGACATGGCGACGCCGATCTCGGCGGCCGAGCTGATCCGCTCGAACATTCCCGGCGCCAGCATGACCATTATCGACGCCGCGCACATTTCCAACGTCGAGCAGCCGCACGCGTTCACGGATGCGGTGGTGGGTTTTCTCACGCAGCGCTGATTGGAGGCATCGTCATCCCGGGGCGATGCAAAGCATCGAACCCGGAATCTCGATTGGCATTCACAACCTCGAGATTCCGGGTTCGCCTCTACGAGGCGCCCCGGAATGACTGACTGGAGGAAACACAATGGACGACCAGAAGCGCCGCGATGCCGGCATGAACGTACGCCGCAAGGTGCTGGGCAATGCCTGGGTCGACAAGTCGATCGCGAACCGCAACGCCTTCAACACCGACTTCCAGGATATGATCACCCGCTACGCCTGGGGCGAGATCTGGACGCGGCCGCATTTCGACGAGCGCACGCGGCGGGTGCTGGTGATCGGCACCATGGTCGCGCTCGGGCAATGGGACGAATTCCGCCTGCATGTGCGTGCGGCGCTCGCCGAGGGCGGCTTCACTCCCGACGACATCAAGGAGATCCTGCTCCAGCAGGCAATTTATTGCGGCGTGCCGGCGGTGAACCACGCCGTGAAGGAAGCCTCAGCGATTGTGCAGGAGCTCGGTCTGCTCAAGTCGTAGCGGCTCAAGACTTGGCGGCGCGGCGGCCTCGATGGCCTTTGATGCCGCCTCCGGCCGCTCGATCACCACCACGATGGCGGCACCGAGCAAAAGCAGCAGCTCGGTAGCGTGCAGCCGTAGCGCGGCCATCTCGCCGACCTTCGAGGCCATGACCATGCTCGCAAACGAGATCAGGCTGCCGATCGCCAGCGCAATGCCGAGCGCCTCGTCACTGCCGCCGCTCTTACGGGTCCGGGGAATGCACAGCAGCGCAAGGTAGATCGCAAGGAACGCGACCACGGTCAGCCGTCCCAGCGCCAGCAGCCAGGCCGCGCGCACCGTGTCCATCCCCGCCATCTGCAGATGATCGCTGAGGAACAGCGCCACCGCGACGCTTGGCCGCTCGTAGAGGCCGTGCACCGGTGCAACAAAGATGTTGAAGGCGACGAGAGTCCAGGCCGGGATGAAATAGGCCGCCAGCAGAGTGCCGTTGACCGAACCGATCCGCCAATTCCTGAACATGCCGCTACCCGCTTCGCGTGTCATTCGCCTTCGAGAGAAGGCTTTGCCGGGAGCTAACTCGCATCGGACTGTGGCGGCAATTTAAACCCTTTGTTTACCTTAACTGGCCCCCGGCTGACTCCGTCATTCCGGTATGGTGCGTTAGCACCAGACCCGAGATTCCGGGCTCGGCCCTTCGAGCCGCCCCGGAATGACGCCAACCAATCGGGTAGGAGGAAGCCTCGCGGCTTCCCCCTCCCACACCACCGTACGTACGGTTCCGTATACGGCGGTTCGTCAAGCACGATTGAGATGGCGGTGCAGTTCGATGAGAGACGGCAAGCCGAGTTGCGTGAAGAAGGCGGCGCGATAGGCATCGTTCATGTGGCTGGCCCCGGCGTTCCACCAGGGGCCTCGGCCGTTGGAGGCCGACCGCCATGCCCGCTCCGGATCGAGCCCGCGTTGCATCAAGCGCTTGCGGCGTGTCCGCGGTCGCTTCCACTGGCGCCAGAGGACGCAGCGCAATTTGCGCCGCATCCAGCCGTCGAGCTCCTCGAACACCCCTTTGGCCTCCGCCAGCCGGAAGTATTGCAGCCAGCCGCGCAGGATGGGGGTTAGGGCTCTGACAGTCGATGCCAGGGTTCGTCCGCGCCCTTGGCGCAACGTCGTCCTCAGCTTGCTCCGCAACCGCTGCACACTCTTGGCCGCGACCCGCAGGCGCGGTTGCTTGTGAGCGGTCATGGTGTAACCGAGGAAGGTACGCGCCCAGGGATGGTCAACAGCACTCTTTGCTGCGTTGACCTTGAGCCGCAGCTGCTCGGTCAGGAAGCGCGTGATCGACGCCATCACCCGCTCGCCGGCCCGCCGCGTCCGCACATAGATGTTGCAGTCGTCGGCGTAACGGCAGAAGGCGTGGCCTCGTCGCTCGAGCTCCTTGTCCAGGTCATCGAGCAGGATGTTCGACAGCAGCGG
This sequence comes from Bradyrhizobium sp. LMG 9283, assembly GCF_045571415.1. Taxonomy (NCBI): domain Bacteria; kingdom Pseudomonadati; phylum Pseudomonadota; class Alphaproteobacteria; order Hyphomicrobiales; family Nitrobacteraceae; genus Bradyrhizobium; species Bradyrhizobium sp. LMG 9283. The sequence continues at coordinate 3,586,207 of NZ_CP120691.1, read as the reverse complement.
TGACAGAGGACCGCCTTGCGGCGTGCCTTCGCTCCGTGCCGTCGTGATCCCACCCGTCATCAATCCAGCCTGCAGGTAGCGGCGGATCACCCGCAGCACCCGCCTGTCCGCGACCCGGCGGGCCACTCGTGCCATCAGCACATCATGGTTCACCCGGTCGAAGAACTTCTCCAGATCAAGGTCGACGACGAAGCGTCGGCCCTCGGCCACGTGCGTTCGCGCGGCACGCACCGCATCGTGCGCGCTGCGCCCCGGACGGAAGCCGTACGAAGCCTTGGAGAAGCCTGGATCGAACAGCGGCATCAGCACCTGATGCATCGCCTGCTGGATCAACCGATCCACCACCGTCGGGATGCCCAATTGGCGCATCCCTCCACCGGGCTTGGGGATTTCCACCCCGCGCACCGGCTGCGGCCGATAGCGGCCTTCCAGCAGTTCTTCCTTGATGCGCAGCCAATGCTCCTTCAGATACGGCTGCAACTGCTCCACAGTCATCCGATCGATGCCCGCGGCGCCCTTGTTCGCCACCACCCGATGGTAAGCCGCCATCATGTTCGCTCGGCTGACGATCTTCTCTATCAGCCGCACTTCCACCTCCGGGGGGAAGGTTGCGATCTTGCCGCGATGTTTGATGCACCCGCCTCCTGCTCTGGCGGCTTCCGGCCGCTGCCCTCGGAGCGGGCATGACGCATCTCAGCGCCATCGTCTGCATCTGCTTCCACCATCGACAGACCGGCCTCCTCCGGTACTCGACGTTCGGCCCTTCACCGGCTTGGTCTGCCGGCTACTACGGCCTCTGCTGACTTCTGCCGCCCCATCCCGACGCCTTGCGGCGCCGGTAGCACACCCGTTGCCGGGGGCAGGACGACAGATCTCCCAGGGTTAGTCGCGTGACCTTCGTGCCATGTACCTGTCGCATCTACGGCCGCATCCTCCGGGTGATATTGGGCTTCGGGAATTCTTGCTCCCTCGCCCGGATGCGGACGCCTCCTATGCGCTTCCTGTTCGTCAGGCCGGCACTTTGCTTACAGCTTCCTTCAGACCCCGCCTCGCGACGACGCCCTTGCTGTTCGGCTAACGGTTCCCATCACCAGGGTCCGTAGAGGACTCTCACCTCCAAGTCATCGATCGGACACCACTCCAATCAAATCGCGCCAGTCACGGCGCTCCGCGCCGTGCCTGGCGCACAAGAAAAAGGCCCCGCTGTCGGCGGGGCCTTTGCGCCCTTTGGTTCTTCGGGCGCCCAAGATCGTTATTCCTGGCTGCGCTGGCCGCCCTGCTGCTGGCCGGGCCGGTCGCCCTGACGCATCGGGTCCTGCTGCTGCTGTCCGGGTTTCTGGCCGCCACCCTGCTGCTGTTGCGGGTTGCGCTGGCCGGGGTTCTGACTCTGCTGACCCGGATTCTGGTTCTGCTGCTTCGTCATTCGGGGAAACTCCCTTGTTGGACGTCAGAGAATGGTGATAACCGCCGATCGCGACTTTGGTTGCCCTGGGAACCCGGTTCCTCGCAGGTGCGGAACCCGGAAACGAAAAATGACCTCTGTACAAGACCTTCTGCCGAGACGTGAGCTGTTGCGGCGGCCAGTTCCCTCCTGTTACAAAACCAGCAGAACGCTCAAGGGCTTGCCGGGGCCCAAGAACTCTCTCTCTCTCGAAGAGCTCCCTTTGAGCCGCGTCAGGTTTGGTAACGGCAGCCTATGGATTATTTCGCCCAGCAGCTCATCAACGGCCTCGTGCTCGGCTCCATCTACGGCCTGATCGCGATCGGCTACACGATGGTCTACGGCATCGTCGGCATGATCAATTTCGCCCATGGCGACATCTTCATGATCGGCGGCTTCATTGCCCTGATCACCTTTCTGATCCTGGTTTCGCTCGGCCTCACCGCGATTCCCGTGATCCTGCTCGTCGTCCTGCTGGTGTCGATGGCGATCACGGCGCTCTATGGCTGGACCATCGAGCGCATCGCCTACCGGCCGCTGCGCCATTCCTTCCGCCTCGCCCCGATGCTGTCGGCGATCGGCATGTCCTTCGTGCTCACCAATTATTCGCAGGTGGCGCAAGGCGCCCGAGTCAAGCCGATCCCGCCCTTCATCACTGGCGGCTACACATTACATGAGAGCCCGGATGGCTTCGTGATCCAGCTCTCCAACATCCAGATCATGGTGGTCATCACCACCATCGTGCTGTTGGCGATCTTCACCTGGCTGGTGTCGCGCACCCGGCTCGGGCGCGACATGCGCGCCTGCGAGCAGGACCAGACCATGGCAGCGCTGCTCGGCGTCGACGTCGACCGCACCATCTCCATGACCTTCGTGATCGGCGCCGCCCTGGCTGCGGTCGCGGGCCTGATGTACCTGCTCTATTACGGCCTGGTCGACTTCTTCATGGGCTTCGTCGCCGGCATCAAGGCCTTCACCGCGGCCGTGCTCGGCGGCATCGGCTCGCTGCCGGGGGCCATGCTCGGCGGGCTCGCGATTGGTTTGATCGAGACGTTCTGGTCGGCCTATTTCTCGGTCGAATACAAGGACGTCGCGGCGTTCTCGATTCTGATCGTCGTGCTGATCTTCATGCCCACCGGCCTGCTCGGCCGTCCCGAAGTCGAAAAAGTCTGACGGACCGGCCGCGTGACAGCTCCCTCGACCAATACGGCCAAACCTGCAACCGGCATCGCCGCCCTTCTCAAAACCGCCTTCATCAACGCCCTCGTCGCGCTGGTGCTGTTCTCGCTGATGGTCGGCATCCGCACCGAGGCAGGTTCCTCCGCCCAGCTCACCTACTGGACGCGCTTCGGCGAACTCGCCTCTCTCGTCGCCGTGGTGTTCGGCGGCTCGGTCGTGATCGAGCTGCTGCGGCAATGGATCGGTCCGACCGGCGCCGAGAAGCTGGTGCCGCCAGCACTGCAGAGGGGCATGTCCTTGATCGGCCGCTATCTAACGCCGGCGCTCCTGATCTTCACGCTACTGGTGCCCGTGATCTTCTACGACCAGCGTTACATCCTCGATCTCGCGATCCTCGTGCTCACCTATGTGATGCTGGGCTGGGGCTTGAACGTCGTGGTCGGGCTCGCCGGCCTGCTCGATCTCGGCTATGTCGCCTTCTATGCGGTCGGCGCCTATTCCTACGGATTGCTCGCCACCAATTTCGGCTGGTCGTTCTGGATCTGCCTGCCGCTCGCCGGCATCCTCGCCGCGTTCTGGGGCGTGCTGCTCGGCTTCCCCGTGCTCCGCCTGCGCGGCGACTATCTCGCCATCGTGACGCTCGCCTTCGGCGAGATCATCCGCCTCGTCATCATCAACTGGCAGGAGCTGACCGGGGGCCCGAACGGCGTCTCCGGCATTCCCCGCCCCTCTTTCTTTGGCATCCCGCTCGACAACAGCGATGATGGGTTCGCCGCCAGGCTCGGCATCGAGTACTCGCCGACCCATCGCATCGTCTTCCTGTTCTATCTGATCCTGGCACTTGCGCTCCTCACCAACTGGGTGACGATCCGCCTGCGCCGCCTGCCGATCGGGCGGGCATGGGAGGCCTTGCGCGAGGACGAGGTCGCCTGCCGCGCGCTCGGCATCAACACCACGACCACGAAACTCACCGCGTTCGCGACCGGCGCCATGTTCGGCGGCTTCGCCGGTGCGTTCTTCGCCACCCGCCAGGGCTTCATCAGCCCGGAATCCTTCACCTTCCAGGAATCGGCGCTGGTGCTCGCGATCGTCGTGCTCGGCGGCATGGGCTCGCAGCTCGGCGTCGCGCTCGCCGCCCTCGCGATGATCGGCGGCTTCGAGCTGTTCCGCGGCCTCGAGACCTACCGCATGCTGGTGTTCGGCATGGCGATGGTGCTGATCATGATCTGGCGGCCGCGCGGCCTGATTGGCCACCGCGCGCCGACCGTGTATCTGACCAAGGCGAAGGCAATCTCCTCCGACCTCGTCAAGGAAGGGCACGGATGAGCGGCGACAAGATTCTCAGCGTCGACCGGCTGACCATGCGCTTCGGCGGCATCGTCGCCGTGCAGGACCTCTCCTTCGCCGCCGAGCGGAAGAAGATCACCGCCCTGATCGGGCCGAATGGCGCCGGCAAGACCACCGTCTTCAACTGCATCACCGGCTTCTATAGGCCGACCGGCGGCGCCATCCGCCTCACCCATGACGACGGCCGAGTCATCGCGCTGGAGCGCCTGAACGATTTCCGCATCGCCAAGCAGGCCAAGGTCGCGCGCACCTTCCAAAACATCCGCCTGTTTCCCGGCATGACCGCGCTGGAGAACCTGATGGTGGCGCAGCATAACGCCTTGATGCGCGCCTCCGGCTTCACCTTGCTCGGCCTCGTCGGCGCGCCCGCCTACCGCGACGCCGAAAAGCGCGCGATCGATCTCGCCACCGACTGGCTCAGGCGGGTCAACCTGCTCGACCGCGCCGACGACGCCGCCGGCAATTTCGCCTATGGCGACCAGCGCCGGCTGGAAATCGCGCGCGCAATGTGCACCGAGCCCGCCCTGCTGTGCCTGGACGAACCCGCGGCCGGGCTCAATGCGCGCGAGAGCGCGGCCCTGAGCGAGCTCCTGCTATCGATCCGGGACGAGCTCGGCACCTCGATCCTGCTGATCGAGCACGACATGTCGGTGGTGATGGAGATCTCCGACCACATCGTGGTGATGGACCATGGCGAGAAGATCGCGGAAGGCACGCCGCGCGAGGTCCGCGACGATCCCAAGGTGATCGCCGCCTATCTCGGCGCCGACGAGGACGAGGCCGTGGCCGTGATGGAGAGCGGGACGTGACACCGGCGCCCACTCCCCTGCTCGCGATCCGCGGTCTTCGCGCCGCCTACGGCAAGATCGAGGCGCTGAAGGGCGTCGACGTCGAGATCAACGCCGGCGAGATCGTAGCCCTGATCGGCGCCAACGGTGCCGGCAAGTCGACGCTGATGATGACGATCTTCGGCAAGCCGCGCGCCCGCGCCGGCCAGATCTTCTACGAAGGCCGCGACATCACCGACGTTCCCACCCACGAGATTGCGCATTTGCGCATCGCGCAATCGCCGGAAGGCCGCCGCATCTTCCCGCGCATGAGCGTTGCGGAGAACCTTCAGATGGGAGCGGACTCCACCGGATGCAGCGATGCCGAACGCGAGGCGATGCTGCAACGCGTGTTCACGCTGTTTCCGCGGCTGAAGGAACGCTATGCCCAGCGCGGTGGAACCCTGTCCGGCGGCGAGCAGCAGATGCTGGCAATCGGCCGCGCGCTGATGGGCCGCCCCCGCCTGCTCCTGCTCGACGAGCCCTCGCTCGGTCTGGCACCGCTGATCGCACGCCAAATTTTCGATGCGATCCGCACCCTGAACCGGCAGGACGGCCTGACGGTCCTGATCGTCGAGCAGAACGCCAACCATGCGCTCAAGCTCGCCCATCGCGGCTACGTGATGGTCAACGGCCTGATCACGCTGGCCGGTACCGGAGCCGAGTTGCTGCAGCGCCCCGAGATTCGCGCCGCCTATCTGGAAGGCGGCCGGCACGGCTGAGCCCGGCCATCTGCAACGCAATGTGGCGAGATATCTCGGCCAATGCTCGTATTTTGCCGGTGACTTCTCCCCGGATTCATTCAAGAATGGCGGCGGTTTGAACCGGGGCATTCCCGGCAACTTCCACAGGCGACCACCCGCGAGGTATCTCATGAAATCACTGAAGCTCATCGGTCTGGCATTCGGCGCATCGATCGCGCTGTCGAGCGCGGCATTCGCGCAGGATGTCACCGTCGCAGTCGCAGGCCCGATGACCGGCGGCGAGTCCGCCTTCGGCCGCCAGATGAAGAACGGCGCCGAGATGGCCGTGACCGATATCAATGCCGCCGGCGGCGTCAACGGCAAGAAGCTCGCGCTCTCCATCGAAGACGACGCTTGCGACCCGAAACAGGCGCGCTCGATCGCCGAAAAGATCGCCGGCGCGAAAATCCCGTTCGTGGCCGGGCACTATTGCTCGTCATCGTCGATCCCGGCCTCGGAAGCCTATGCCGACGGCAACGTGCTCCAGATCACGCCGGCCTCGACCAACCCGCTGTTCACCGAGCGCAAGCTCTGGAACGTGGCTCGCGTCTGCGGCCGTGACGATCAGCAGGGCCTGATCGCCGCGCAGTACATCGCCAAGAACTTCAAGGGCAAGAACATCGCCATCCTCAACGACAAGACCACCTACGGCAAGGGTCTTGCCGACGAGACCAAGAAGGCACTCAACAAGGCCGGCATCACCGAGAAGATGTACGAGTCCTACAACAAGGGCGACAAGGACTTCAACGCGATCGTCTCGCGCCTGAAGCGCGACAACATCGATCTCGTCTATGTCGGCGGCTATCATCAGGAGAGCGGCCTGATCCTCCGCCAGATGCGGGACCAGGGCCTCAAGACCGTGCTGATGGCCGGCGACGCACTCGCCGACAAGGAGTACGCCTCCATCACCGGCCCTGCCGGCGAGGGCACGCTGTTCACCTTCGGCCCCGACCCGCGCAACAAGCCGACCGCGAAGAAGATCGTCGAGGCTTTCAAGGCCAAGGGCATCGATCCCGAGGGCTACACGCTCTACACCTATGCAGCGATGCAGGTGTGGTCGCAGGCGGCCAAGAAGGCGGGCACCACCGACGCCAAGAAGGTCATGGCGGCGATGAAGGCCGGCAAGTGGGACACCGTGATCGGCCCGATCGAGTATGACGCCAAGGGCGACATCAAGCAGATCGACTACGTCGTCTACAAGTGGGATTCGAAGGGCGGCTACGCCGAGATCGCGGGCGGCGGCACCTAGCCGCTGGCCTTGACCTCAATCCCTCAATGATCAGCGCGCCCCGGCTTACCCCGGGGCGTTTCTTCTTGCGGCAGCAATCAGACCGCTGCGGGCAGCTCGCCGCCGGCCGCGGCCTGGGCCTTCCGCAATGCTTGCAGGAGATCGTTCGGCCGAAACGGCTTTTGCAGGCAGACCACGTTGGCGAGGAGGGGCGATTGGTCCATGAAATCGAGCGCCGTCATCCCGGACACCGCAATGACGGGGAGCGCCGGCGCGCGTTCGCGCAGGGTCGCAATGACGTCGACGCCGCTGGCGTCGCCGAGGAAGATGTCGACGATCACAGCGTCGAAGGAGCTTTCCGCGAAGGCCTTCAGTCCGGCTGCAGCGCTCTCAGCCTCCTCGACCTCGAAATGATTGACCCGAAGCACCATCGCGATCATCGTGCGGACGCCCTTCTGGTCGTCGATGATGAGGACGCGAGGCATTGGGAACAACTCCCGATATCGATCAAATCGCCCGATCCAGCCTGGAACCCGCCGCGGCGGAGGGGCATTATGGCACCGTCCAGTAAAGCGCGTCTTACCTGCTCTAATTCCGTGTTCCCACCGAAATTAAGTAAGCTGTAACCTTCGGTTGAGTCGTAACCGGTTCCTTCACGAGGCGCGCCCAGAACCCGCTATCATGAATGGACTGCCGGCCGAATGAGACTAGCGGAGATGCTCAAGACCCTGCTCAACACGGACGCGCGAGAGATGGACGTGCCTGCGACGATCGACCGAAGCACATTTCTTTCGACCCTGCCGGCCACTTCGGCCGACCGCACCGCAGCATTGACGATTGTCGGCGTCTCGTCCCTCTTGTTCGCAGCGGCCGCGCCCTTCGCCGGTACCCCGCTCCTGCCGGTCCCGGCCTTCGTCGCGAGTTATCAATCGGCGCTCGCGGTAAGCGACATCGTCACGGCGGTGCTGCTGCTGTCGCAATTTGCGGTCATGCGGACCCGCGCGCTGCTGTGGCTCGCGACTGGCTATCTCTTCACCGCCGCGGCGGCGCTGGTTCATGCTCTCACCTTCCCCGGACTGTTCGCACCGGCCGGACTCTTTGGCGCGGGCCGGCAGACCACGGTCTGGCTCTATATGATCTGGCACGCCGGCTTTCCGCTGTGCGTGATCGGTTATGCCTGGCTGAAGGACAAGGACGGTGGCCCGCGGATCCGCGGCGCGACAAGCAGTGCGATTTGCGCCAGCGCGCTCGTCGTCATCGCCGCGTTCGCCGTCTTCGCCTGGATCGTCACCGCACAGCACGATCTGCTGCCGGTCCTGCTGCGCGACGGTCACTACACCGCGACCATGATCGGGGTCGTGTCCTTCGTGTGGTCGCTGAGCTTCGCCGCGCTGGTCTCGCTCTGGTTCCGCAGGCCGCATACGGTCATCGACGTCTGGCTCATGGTGGTCATGTGCGCCTGGTTGTTCGATATCGCGCTGTCGGCGATCATCAACGTTGCCCGCTTCGATCTCGGCTTCTATGCCGGACGGCTCTACGGCCTCGCTGCAGCGACCTTCGTGCTCGCAGTGCTGCTTATCGAGAACGTCCGCCTTCAGGCGCATACAGCGGGCCTTGTCGGCAAGTTGCGCCAGCAATCGGCCTCGGATCGCGACTATTACGGCAAGCGCCTCGCGCTGTACGGCGCAGTGGTCGAGTCGTCCAACGACGCAATCATCACGAAGACGCTCGACGGCATCATCACCGGCTGGAACAACGCCGCCGAACGGCTGTTCGGTTATTCCGCGGCAGAAGCGCTTGGCCAGCCGATCGACATCATCGTGCCGCCGGATCGCAAGGACGAAGTCAGGAGCATCCTCAACCGGATCGCCGAGAACGAGTCGATCGCCCAGCACGAGACGATCCGCATCCGAAAGGACGGACGCCCGCTCGACGTGGTCCTGAATATCTCCCCGCTGCGCACAGATCAGGGCGAGATCATCGGCGCCTCCAAGATCGCCCATGACATCACCGAAGAGAAGCAGTCGAGAGAGAAGCTGCGTCGCGAGACCGAGGAACGCCACCGCATCTTCGAGACATCGCAGGACCTGATCCTGGTCACCGACGGCTACGGCAACTTCGTCCAGGTCAGCCCAAGCGTGAAGAACATCCTTGGCTACAACCCCGAGGACATGGTCGGACACGTCGCGACCGAATTCATCCATCCCGACGATCTCGAGAAGGCGCGGAACGAGATGCGCGCGGCCCGTCGTGGCGCGGTCAAGCGCAGTTTCGAGGCGCGCTACTACCACTACGATGGTCACGAGGTCACGCTGAACTGGATGGGCACCTGGTCGGAGCCGGTGAAGCGCCACTACTTCATCGGCCGTGATCTCACCGACAAGCAGGCCGCCGAGGCCCAGCTCCGGCAGGTCCAGAAGATGGATTCCATCGGCCAGTTGACCGGCGGCGTCGCCCACGACTTCAACAACGTGCTGACCGTCATCACGGGTACCATCGGCATTCTCAGCGACGCGGTCGCCGACCGGCCCGAGCTTGCCGCCATCACCAAGCTGATCGACGACGCGGCCGAGCGGGGCGCGCAACTGACCAGGCACCTGCTTGCCTTCGCGCGCAAGCAGCCGCTGCAGCCACGCGAGATCGACGTCAACGCACTGGTGCTCGAAGCCGCCAAGCTGCTGCATCCCACTCTCGGCGAGCAGATCACGATCATGCCCCAGCTCACTGAGGACGCCTGGCCGGCGCTGGTCGACCCGGGCCAGCTCTCCACCGCGATCCTCAATCTCGCATTGAACGCGCGCGATGCTATGCCCGACGGCGGCACCTTGGTGCTGGAGACGCGCAACATCTTCCTCGACGATGGCTATGCGAGCATGAATCCCGACGTGGTCGCCGGCAATTACGTGATGATCGCCGTCAGCGATACCGGCAGCGGAATTCCGCCGGACCTGATCGATCGGGTCTTCGATCCGTTCTTCACCACCAAGGAGGTCGGCAAGGGCACCGGCCTCGGCCTCAGCATGGTGTTCGGCTTCGTCAAGCAGTCGGGCGGCCACATCAAGATCTACAGCGAGGAAGGCCACGGTACGAGCGTGAAGATCTACCTGCCGCGCTCGACCGGAGTGCAGGAGACCGAGTTCGAAGCGCTCCAGAACGCACCGGTCACTGGGGGCAACGAAAAGATCCTGATCGTCGAGGATGACGCGCTGGTGCGGCAATACGTTGTGACGCAGGTCAAGAGCCTCGGCTATACCGCGCTCGAGGCCGCCAACGGCGCCGAGGCCTTGGCCATCATCGACAGCGACGAGACCATCGACCTGCTGTTCACCGACATCATTATGCCCGGCAACATGAACGGCCGGCAGCTTGCCGACGAAGCGGCCCGGCGCCGCCCCGACCTGAAGACGTTATTCACCTCGGGCTACACGGAAAACGCTATCGTCCATCACGGCCGGCTGGACTCCGGCGTGCTGCTATTGGCAAAGCCCTACCGCAAATCCGAGCTCGCCAAGATGCTGAGGACCGCGCTCGCCAGTTGAGCCTGGGGTATCGCTGCGCTATCGCAGATCGCGAATTGCTCTCAACGACGAGGTCGTCTTGAAGAACCTTCTCATCGATATCGCCGGCGTCCGGGTCGGCCATGCCGAAGACGCGAAAGTCGCTTCCGGCGCGACCGCAATCATCTTCGATTCTCCCGCGATCGCAGCGATCGACGTTCGCGGCGGCGGCCCCGGCACACGCGAGGATGCGCTGCTCGATCTCGCCAACACGGTCGACCGCGTCGACGCGATCGCGCTGTCGGGCGGCTCCGCCTTTGGCCTCGATACCGGCGGCGGCGTGCAGGCCTGGCTCGCCGAGCAGGGCCGCGGCTTTAGGGTTCGCGAAGCGTTGATCCCGATCGTGCCGGGGGCGATCCTGTTCGACCTGCTCAATGGGGGCGACAAGGCCTGGGGACGCTTCTCGCCCTATCGCGACCTCGGCTATGCCGCAGCGGCGGCCGCCACCAACGCGGACTTCGCGCTCGGCAGCGTCGGCGCCGGCTTCGGCGCCACCACCGCGACGTTCAAGGGCGGCCTCGGCTCGGCCTCGGCGGTGACGCCTGACGGCGTGAACGTCGCGGCGATCGTCGCCGTCAACGCGGTCGGCACCGTCACCGTCGGCGACGGGCCGTGGTTCTGGGCGGCGCCGTTCGAGGTGGACGGCGAATTCGGCGGACGCGGCCTGCCGGACAAGTTCACCGACGACATGCTGCGCATGCGCATCAAGGCCGGTCCCGCGGCGACCGCGCGCGAAAACACCACCATCGGCGCCGTCGTCACCGACGCGGTACTGACCAAGCCCCAGGCGAAGCGGCTGGCGATGATCGCGCATACCGGCTTCGCCCGCGCGATCTATCCTGTGCATGCGCCGACCGACGGTGACGTGCTGTTTGCCGCCGCCACGTGCGAAAAGCCGATCGAGCCGCTGGTTGGTCTCACCGAGCTCGGCACGATCGCCGCCAACGTGGTCGCACGCGCCATCGCGCGCGGCGTGTACAGCGCGACGGCCTTGCCGTTCGCGGGCGCTCAGGCGGCTTGGAAGGACCGGTTCGGGGCGTAAGAGGCGCGCTCTCTCGCAACACGTCGTGTGTCATCGCCCGGCGAAGACCGGGCGATCCAGTATTCCAGAGACAGGATTGATTGGACCGAGAGGCCGCGGCGTACTGGATGCCCCGGTCAAGCCGGGGGCATGACAGCGTTAGTTGTGGAGAGCGCGCGTGGTGCTTAGACGCTCATCGACATGGACGAACCGGCAGCTGCTGACGCGCCTTGCCCCTGCCCGCCTTGCCGCTGCATCAATTGCGCGAACAGATCGTAGGCCGAGTTACCGGAACTGCTGGAGGCGCCCGGCACCGTGGTCGACATCTTGAAACCGTCGGCATAGGTGACGGTGGTGGTCGTTGAGCCGTCGGCATTGGTCGTCGTGGTCGAGGTCGATCCGCCGCCGGATTGCGACGAGGACTCTGAACCATCGCCCGCTCCGCCGGCGCCTTGTGCGTGCTGATGGCCGTGACCGCCCCTCAGCGCCTTCGTCATCTCTCCGAGATTGATGCTGCCATCCGCATTCGCATCCATCTTCGAGAACACGTCGTCGGCCTGGGCGAGGTTGGTGCCGCCGGCCCCGAGTGCGTTCTCGAACTCGGACTTGGTGATCTTGCCGTCGCCGTCTGCGTCGACCTGCGAGAACAGATCCCTCAAAGCATCTTCGCGACTCTTCGGTGCCGCCGACGCTGCCCCCGTCGAGGCCGGGCTGGTCGCGCCGCTCGTGTCCGCCGACTGGCTCTGCGCAGCAAACAACGCGTTCATCGTCTCCGGCGATATCTGCGGATATTTGCCCGCATTGACCGACGAGGTCGACCCGCCCGTCGTGCTGCTACCGCTGTCAACCGCGAACGGATTGGGCGGCGCGCTCTGCGAAGATCCCGTCTTCTGCGTCGCCGACGATTTCGAGTTCGTCAGCGACTGGATCGCATCGAGCGCGCTCGATACCGCACCAAGGGCGAACAACATTGCACAACTCCAACCAGGCGGCATGCCGCGGCCAATGTTCTGTCAGGTCAGGTCAGCAAGCGACGTGCCATCGCGAAAAGCTCAATGAAATCCGCATTCACCACGCTCTGCAGGCCGCGGGAACATCGGCAATTCATGCCGCCGGCGGCAGAAATTTCCGCCCACAGGAAGCCCGCCCCTGCTGCATTGCCCGCCACGGAGGCCCATGTTAGGCGAGGCCATTCGTCGTCCGTCCGCCACGGGAAAACGCGCCATGACCCAAGCCTTCGCCCCCCGCCCCCTGGCCATCGCGCCCTCGATCCTGGCCTCGGACTTTTCGAAGCTCGGCGAGGAGGTCCGCGCGGTCGACGCCGCCGGCGCCGACTGGATCCATCTCGACGTGATGGACGGACATTTCGTTCCCAACATCTCCTATGGCCCTGATGTCATCAAGGCAATGCGCCCGCACACGAAGAAGATCTTCGACGCGCATCTGATGATCTCGCCCTGCGATCCCTATCTCGAGGCCTTCGCGAAAGCCGGCTGCGACCACATCACCGTGCATGCGGAGGCAGGTCCCCACCTGCACCGTTCGCTCCAGGCCATCCGCGCGCTCGGCAAGAAGGCCGGCGTCTCGCTCAATCCGGCAACGCCGATCAGCGCGCTCGAATATGTCCTCGACCTCGTCGACCTCGTGCTGGTGATGTCGGTCAATCCCGGCTTCGGCGGCCAGGCCTTCATCCCCTCCGCGATCGGCAAGATCCGCGACATCCGCGCGATGACGGCGGGCCGTCCGATCGACATCGAGGTCGACGGCGGCGTCGGCCCCGATGTTGCGGGCGCGCTCGCCGCGGCCGGCGCCAACGCCTTCGTCGCCGGCACTTCGGTATTCAGGGGCGGCACGCTGGAATCTTACAAGACCAACATCGCCGCGATCCGCAACGCAGCGCTGGGGGCCCGCGGCGAAGCGATTTGATCCGGATCAAGCGACACAGCGGATGCGGATGAATCCCGTGGCGTTTACGGGTGCTGCAGCGCGCAAAGCTTAAAATTGCAATCCTGATCCGTACTCATCCGGACTTCACTGATTCGCGCAAATCATCGCAAGTGACTCCTGCCTGCTTTTGACGGGAGCACATCATGACGACGACCCTGATTTGGACTGGCGTAGCGTTGTGGTTCGGATTCAATGCAGCGATTGCAGCTCGCAGCCTCTACGTGGCGCGACCGGTGAAGGCCGCATCCTCTGCCCGCATCATCCACCTTCATCGTCGCCGGAGGTGATGCCATGCAGCTCGCATTCGTGAAGCGTCAGTCGAAGCGCAGGTGCCGTATTCCACGGCGCCCGCATCCGAGCCTCGACTATTTCTTCGGCCGCCTCGAGCGCGCCGATGGCACACGGAACGATGATGTCGGGCTCGACAATTCGGATCTCGACCGTTCGTTTGCCTTGCAGCGCCGAAGCTGAGACTTCCTTTCCCGGATCGCTCCATGAAACCGCATTGCCCGAACTGTCTGAAGGAAATGACCAAGGCGTCCGCGTCGCACAACCTGTTCAATTGCGAGCCCTGCCGCGAGATCATCCAGTATTTTGGCAGCAGCGCGGATCACGGCGACCCCGGGCCGCAATTCTCCTGGCCGATCCGCCGCAAGCAAGCGGCCTGATCCAACCCGCAGGACGCCAGGCGGCCTAACCCGCCATTTCGCCGCCATCTGACCCGCCGGCGTCCCCAGCCATCCGCGGCGGCCGCACCACGGTGACGGTGCAGGTCGCCTCCGAGGCTATCTTGGCCGAGACGCTGCCGAGCAGCGTGCGCCTGAACGAGCTCTGCCGCGCGCCGATGATGACATGGTCGACCTGGTTCGCCTCGGCGAACTCCAGAATCGCGGTGGCGGGATCGGTGGCTTCCAGCACATGAACCGACAGCCGGCTCTCGTCCAGCTTGAGCGGCGTCGCCCAATGCCGGAGCGCGACCAGGCGGTCGATATGCTTGTTGGAGCCCTGCTCGTCGAGCGTCCGATCGATCGCGATGCGGTTCAGCTTGAGCACGTTGAGGCAGGCAAGCCGCGCCGAGGGCAGCGTGGCGAGAATGCGCTCGGTCGTCACGCGAAGTGCCTCGTTCAGCTCCGGTGTGCCTTCCACCGTATCGAGCGCCACGGCGAGGATCGGGCTCGACGCGATCTGCGCCGCGACATCCGATTTCGCACGCGGCTGCATGACGCCCTGATTAAAGCGGCGCCGCCACACGACGCCTAAGGGATCACGCTTCAGCCGCTCCGCGCGCGCGGTGAGCTTGACCTGGTCCGGATGGGCGAGGTCGAAGGCGAGTTGGGACGCCGTCGGGTAGCGCCACACCGGCTCGATCTCGAGACACCGCAGCACCACCTCCTGAAGCCAGGGCGGGTAATCCGCGCGAAACTTCCGCGGCGGATGCGGGTCGCGCCAGAGCCGGCGCCGCATCGCGCGCAACGTCTCCCCCTCACCGAACGGACGCTCGCCCGTGGTGAAGAAATAGAGCAGCACACCGAGCGAGAACAGGTCGCTGCGTGGATCGTCGCGCACCCCGAGCAGCCGCTCGGGCGCCATATAGGGCGCGGTGCCGTAAGGCAGGCGGAACTCCTCCTGCAACAGATCAGGCAGATGGTTATGATGCGAGAGGCCGTAGTCGATCAGCACAGCCTCGCCGCTGTCGCGGAACATGATGCTGCTCGGCTTGATGTCGTGATGGATCACGTTCTGCCGGTGCAGGTCCGCGAGCGCGGTCGCGATCTTCGCAACGAGCTGCCGCGCCTCGTCATACGGCAGCGGCAGGTCGGGCAGCCGCTTGTAGAGCGTGGTCCCGGAGATGCGCTCGATCACGACATAGGCCTGGTGGGCGAAATCGCCGGTGCCGAAACAGGTGGGCACATGCGGCCCTGCGAGCCGCGGCAGGATCATCATCTCCATCTCGAAAGAGACGATCGCGGCGGGGTCCTCGCCCTCCGACACCCGCGGGATTTTCATCAGCAAGGGCACGTCGATGCCGGGATGTGTAACGGTCCACAGCGTCGCCATGCCGCCGGCATGCACGCATTCGCCGATCGTGTAGCCGTCGATCACCGCGCCTGACCTGACCAGGGGTTTCGGCATCGACCTCTAGCGCCCCTGCGACAACCGATCGGCCAGCCAGTGCGGCAGGCCGTTCTGGCGGATCCGGTTCGCGGCCGTCTCGATATCATAGGGCGCGCGGCAATAGGTGATCTGGCACGACACCGTATCGAACAGCACGAAAGCCGCGGACGGATCGCCGTCGCGCGGCTGGCCGACCGAGCCGAGCACGGCCAGCCATTGCCGTCCGCGCAGCAGCGGCACCGAGACATCGGTCTTGGGCACGAGGCTGGTCATCTTCGCCGTCACCGACATCGAATATAGCGCCGGACGGTGGATGTGGCCGCAGAAGGTGACATGGGCGGGCGTCGATATCAGGCTCTTGGCCGCATCCGCCGTCGAGCGCACGTAATGCCAGCGCTGCGGGCTGGAGGCCTCCGAATGCACGAACAGGCGGTCGCCATCCTCTACCTGCATCGGCAATTCGGCCAGGAATCGCCGCTGCGCGGCGTCGAGCCGGCCGCGGGTCCATTCGATCGCGATCTGCGCCTCGGCGTTCATGGTCTCGGCCGAGGAATTGACCGCCTGGTCGTGATTGCCGCGCACAGCGACGGCGCCCTGCGCAACCAGCTCCATCGCGGTGTCCACCACCCATTCCGGATCGGCGCCATAGCCGACGAAATCGCCGAGCAGCACGAAGCGCTCTGCGCCCCTGGCGCGGGCAAGCTTCAGGCAGGCCTCGAACGCCTGCCTGTTGCCGTGGATATCCGAGAAGACAGCGAGAAGCACGCACCCTCCACCCTCAAATTCTTATTGGAGGCCGATGAGGCCAAATTGAGGGAGGTCAACAAGATGCGCCAGCACTGGGCCGTTTACCAGCGCCGCCCTGCGGTGATGGTGAAAGGCCTATTGCTCGTCCTTCGGCGGCATCCGGGGCGGCGGTAGTGGGGTGAACACCGCACCTTGCGCGCCGGCCGGCGGCGCATTGAACTCGCCGGTCGAGGAATCGCCGCCACTGGTCTCCAGGATGGTCTTGGGCGTCACATATTCCCGGACCATGTCGATCAGGCTGCCGTCGCCACCACCGAAATCCGCGGCCCGTCCGCCCTGGGGATGACCGGCTGCGATCTCGTTCTGCGCCGCATGGGTCTTATCGGCCAGCCTGTCGTCGTAGGGCACGCGGAAGGACCGCGGGATGCCGCTCGGGCGATTGTCCTCATCCAGCGCCTCCACCCATAGATAGATCGAGCCGGGATCGCCCTCCAGCGAATGCGGCTCGACGATGCGGGCCTGGAGCAGCTTGAACGCGGTGGGCATCCGGTCGGCGCTGGCCCAGCCGAGCAGCCCGCGCATCTCGGTGAAGCTGACGACATAGAAGGCGCTGGTCACGACCACCGCGACCGCCTTCAGCGACCAGTGCAGCCGCGCATAGACCAGCACGACCAGCAGCAGCGCGCCGATGACGGCGTAGGCGACCGACAGCGAAAGGATGACCGTCTGCAGGCTAGTCACGACGTACCCTCGCAGCGTTCCTGCTCACACCGGTCTTGGGATCGAGATCGCCGCCGTTGCGCCAGCTGCTGCGGAACGTCTCCAGCAGCGATTTCGGCCGCTGATCCACATTGATCACCTTGCCCTCCGCATCGATCCGGAACCGCACCGCGGTCTTCTCGTCGCCGGTGTGGTCGAGCGTGAACTTGTTGTCGAAGACCACCTGCGCGGTCGGATTGAGCTTCTGCACCTTCACATTGGCCGTGACGGGTTCGCCCGTGGTTGCCTGGAAATGCGAAACGTTGACGGTGTATTCGCCGGCGACGATGCCGCGCACGGTGACGATCTCCTCGCGAATCGGCGAGGCGATCTTCTTGCCGGCGACCATGATGAAGTCGTTGGCCCCGCCGCGGTCGTCGCGGTCGAGGGTGAGGAAGCCCGCCTCGCGGTGGCGATACCAGGCGATGTTGCCGGCGGGATCCTGCACGAACAGGTCGAGATCGTCGGGGTGATTGTCCGGCCAATCCAGCGTGATCATGAACTCCGCCTTGGAGTCGATCTTGCCGTCCTTGGCATCCGGGGAGACCGCGAGCAACGCGAGGAAGAACAGGAACGCGATCACCTGGAGCGCCTTGAACAGCATCACGCCCAGCGGATCGAACGATTCCTCTCGCGGATAGAGACCGAAATCATCCATCATGACCGCGCACCAGAACCCTTGCGCTCCAGCACCGGCGTCACATAGGTTTCGGTCAGCACCACCGCGTCCGAGAACACCCGCTGGGTCGCGGCGTCCAGCATATAGTACTGGATGCGGACCAGGATCGAGCCGACGAGGCCGGCGAGCGTCGTGTACATCGCGACCGCCATGCCGTCGCTCATCAAGCCCATCGAGGAACGCATCGCGACCTTGTCGGCGGCATCGAGCCCGGCGATCGGCGCCAGCATGATGATGAAGCCGATGATGGTGCCGAGCAGGCCGAGCTTCATCAGCGTATCCGAGACGAAGGCCCCGAACCCGTTGGAACCGCGCAGGCGGTCAGCCAGCGTCCGCAGCAGCAGGGTCTGATCGACCGGGCGATAGTCCTGGGCGGCGGCCTTGGTCACTAGGCTCTCGATGTGGTCGCGCACCATCCCGCGCGGCAGCCCCGCCGCGTTCGCATCGAGTGCCTTGCTGCCACCGGTCGCCGACAGCACCGCGCGGCAGCGCCGCGCGGCCGCCCCTTCCCGCGCGATCGCCCGCGTCCGCAGGAAACAGTGGCCGCAGGTGACGACATAGAGGCCCGCGATGACGCTTGAGATGTAGGTCCGGTCCGAGCTCAGCATCAGATGGATCAAGCCGAAGCGCCACAGCAGCACGACGGCGAAGATCGAGAGCCCGGTGAAAATCATCCAGAACAGCAGCGCGCTGCGCTCGGATGGGTCGGCGGCGGGCTGGCTCGGGATTGGTCCAATCGTCATCGAACTCATGCTGCACCGCTCCTCGCTCGCAACGATTGGCCTGTAACGATTCCTGCCCGATTAGATCAAAGATGCCGCGCCCGGTCCAAAGACCCATGCCCAATCCAGCTTGGGAAATTTGCCCGAACTGCAATCCCTGGCGTTCCCTGCAATTGGCAAGGCGCGGCGGCGTTGTTAGGCTGACCTTACCAAACGTCGGGGATGATCGCATGCGCCTCGTGCTTCAGCTTGTCGCCCGTCTGCTGCTCATCGTCCTGCTCTGCCTTGGAGCCGCAACCGTGTGGGCCACGTTCGATGCCTATCGCAGCGTCGATCGGGCGACTGCGGCCTCGGCGCAGCGCGTCGCGCAGGCGCTCCAGGCACTGTATTGGCGTGAGCTTTTGTTGCGTAGCAGCAGAGCGCGCGAGCATCTTCTGCCGGTTCCAGACTGGCGCACGCTGGAGACGATGAAGCTGATTTCGCCCGGCGTCTGCGTCGAGTTCCAGCCGGCCGCCGCATTCGAGAAGCCGCTCTGCGGCCAGAGCGAGGGGCTGGGCAAGGCACCGCCGCGCTGGTTCGCTGCCATTGTGCCCACCTTCCTCGGCAGCCACGCCGAGGTGGTACGGCCCGTCAGCCCCCGCGCCGCAGCCGCCGGGACGGTGGTGGCGACGCCGGACGGCGCGGCGGCCGTCTCGCTGGCCTGGGAGTACATCCTCAACGTGATCGACGTCGCGCTGTTGATGGCAGCGGCAATTGCGCTGCTGGCCTCGCTCGCGATCGCGCACGCACTTGCGCCGGCGCGTGCGATCGTCACCGCCTTGCAGCGCATGGCGCGCGGTCAATATCACACCAAGCTGCCGCGCTTCCGCTCGATGGAGCTGGCGATGATCGGCAGCGCCGTCGGCGAGCTCGGCGGCCGGCTGGAGGAAGCCACCGAACAGCGCGCCGCGCTGACGCGCCGCCTGATCGAGATCCGCGAGGACGAACGCCGCGCACTCGCCCGCGAGCTGCATGACGAGTTCGGGCAGAATCTCTCCGCCATCCTCGCCTTCGCCAACACAATCGAAACAGCGAGCACGAAGGACAACAACGACACCGGGATCGCGCAGGATGCGCGCATGATCTCGCAGGCCACCCATCATCTGATGGCATCGTTACGCGATGCACTGAAGCGGCTGCGCAATCCGCTGCCCGAAGAGCTCGGGCTCGAGGCCAGCCTCGTCAATCTCGTCGACAGCTGGCGCTCGCACAGCGCGGCGCGGCCGACGATCCAGCTCGATCTCAGGGGCGACCTCACTGACATCAGCGGTCCGGCTGCCACCACGGCCTATCGTGTCGCGCAGGAATGCCTGACCAACGCGCTGCGTCACAGTGCAGCGCGCGAGATCAGTCTGCGCATCGAACGGCGTGCCGGCGAGGACGGTGCGCTGCTGATCCGCGTCGAGGACGACGGCGGCGGCGATGCGGAGCGCGTCGCGCAATCGGCCGGCTTCGGCCTGACTGGCATCCGCGAGCGCGTCACGGCCGCCGGCGGATCGCTGTCGATCCTGCCCGCCCGCGGCGGCCTCAGCGTCGCCGCCACCATCCCGCTCGCTGCGTGAGGCGGGAATGAGCGAAGTTGCAGCAACAGGCATCTCCGTGCTGCTGGTCGACGACCACCCGATCGTGCGGCAAGGTTATCGGCGCGTGTTGGAGAGCCAGGGCGATCTACACGTCGTGGCGGAAGCCGACAACGCCGCCGAGGCCTACGGCGCGTTCAAGGCGCATGATCCTGATGTCGTCGTGCTCGATATCTCGATGCCCGGGGCGAGCGGGCTGGAGGCGATCCGCAACATCCGCGCGCGCAGCCCGCGAGCGCGGATTCTGGTCTTCACCATGCACAACGAGGCTGTACTGGTCAAGGCAGCCTTCGGCGCGGGCGCTAGCGGCTTCGTCACCAAGAGCAGCGAACCGTCGGCCGTGGTGCACGCCATCCGCAGCGTAGCGCGCGGCGAGCGCGCCATGAGCGACGATATCGCGCACATCCTCGCCGAGGACAGCCTGTCGCCGACTGGCTCGGCGCTGGACCAGTTGGGTGAGCGCGAGATCGAGATCCTGCGCCAGTTCGCCGGCGGCGCCACCACCGAGCAGATCGCGACGCATCTCAATCTCAGCGTCAAGACCGTGCAGAACTATCACTACCTGATCAAGTCGAAGACCGGCGCGCGCACGGATGCGCAGCTCGTGCGGCTCGCCGCGACCTGTGGGCTGACGAGGATCTAGCAGCAACGCTGCCGCACTGCCTTGTCGAAACCTCTCAATCTGCTGAACGACATTGGAACGGAGCCCATCCGGCTCCGGTTAGTACGGCAGTGAAGGAGTAAAGGGTCATGAGTAAGGGTCACCCCAAAGCCGTCGACCATCCCCCGATCATCACAGTAGGCGAGCTCATCGACGAACTTTGCCGCCTGCCGGACACAGCCGTCGTCCACTTCCGCTGCCCCATGCTCGATCAGGAGCTGACATTCTACCGCCTTCGAAAGCGGTCAAGGGACGCCGTCGAAATCGCAGTCAATGCATATCCGGATAGTGCGCCGGTCGTGCCATCGTCCGATCCTGCCTTCCACATGCGAAGACATTCGGTTTCCTCGCCCCCGCTTCGCGACGGCGCCGCTCTCCACAAGACGAGAGGTTGATTGGCCGCACCCGCGACTGAATGGGTCCTGCGGCCTTAGGCCGCCTTCAGCCCGCGAAGCAAAAGCGCCAGCGTCGCATCGACGCGCGCGGAGAGATCGGCATCCTTCCACTCATCGGCATGGGCCGGATGGTGGAAGCGGACGGTGGCATCGAAGATGGCTCGCGCGGTGGTCTTGACGTCCTCCACATCGAACACGCCCTGCTTGACGCCGTCGGTCAGGATCGCCGCGATCTGGTCGATCATGGTGTCCTTGTGGCACTTGACGGCCGCACAGGCCTCGCGCGCCAGCGTCAGATAGGTCTGGAACATCTCGGGGTCATCGAGCACGCGCGAACGCTTGGCGGCGAACAGCGTGCGCAGCCAGCGGTCGAGCCTGCCGGGCGCCGCGCCTTGCTCCTCGGCGATCGCGCGTAGCGGCGCGTCGATGCGGTCGAGCCAACGCTTGGCAACGGCCTCGCGCAGCGAGGCCTTGCTGGGGAAATGGCGATAGACGCTGCCGTGGCTCACATCGAGCGCACGGGCAACGTCGACCACGGTGGCCTTGGCAAGTCCGTAACGCCTGAGCACGTCCTCGGTGACCTCGAGGATCCGCTCCGGCGTCAAGATAACGGCTTCATTCATGCCAGCACCATGTTCCCGTTTGGGGCTCAGTTACCCGGCAGTAGGGCTGCTTCCGAAGCGCCCTGGCCGGTCGTTCGGAAAGCCTATGCCTTAATGAGGCAGTTTTGCAGCCTGCGCCGCGATCTGGCGCGCCACCAGCAAATTGAGCCAATGCCCAATCACGCCGGTGAAATTGAGGATTTCGGTCGTCATTGTCTTAAGTCTCCATTCGTCCACGGTCCCCGTTCTTCAATCCGCCCTCCGATCCGAGCTTGGTTCGGATGTCGGGCTCCC
This sequence comes from Bradyrhizobium sp. LMG 9283, assembly GCF_045571415.1. Classification (NCBI taxonomy): domain Bacteria; kingdom Pseudomonadati; phylum Pseudomonadota; class Alphaproteobacteria; order Hyphomicrobiales; family Nitrobacteraceae; genus Bradyrhizobium; species Bradyrhizobium sp. LMG 9283. The sequence continues at coordinate 3,564,324 of NZ_CP120691.1, read as the reverse complement.
CGGGGCTATCGCGGGACGCCCAATCAGAGCGTCCGGGAACGGATATACACGTCTCGCTGACAGATTTCAATATCTGTCAGTCAATGATCCGTGATTGACCGCTGATTTCTGCGGTCCGGCCGGCCAAGCCGCGGGGGGCAACCGCCCCCAGCCGGCTTGGGCACTACTTGGGCATTAGCTGCCTGCTCGGTCCAATCATCCCCCGCTACCTTGCCTCCGCCGTTTGTTTCGCCCTCCCCGCTCTGCTAAATCACGGCGTAAAAAACATTTTGGCCGGCAAAGCCCCCTTGGGCCGCCTGCCTACCTTGCTGGAGCCGTCAGATGATCCCCCGCTACACCCGCCCGGAAATGGCCTCGATCTGGGAGCCGCAGACCCGGTTCAAGATCTGGTTCGAGATCGAGGCGCATGCGGCGGACGCGCTCGCCGAGCTCGGGACCATCCCCAAGGAGGCCGCCAAAACGGTCTGGGTCAAGGCCAAGGACGCCGTCTTCGACGTCGCCCGCATCGACGAGATCGAGCGCGAGACCAAGCACGACGTCATCGCCTTCCTGACCCACCTCGCCGAGATCGTCGGCCCCGAGGCGCGCTTCGTGCACCAGGGCATGACCTCCTCCGACGTGCTCGACACCTGCCTCAACGTCCAGCTCACCCGCGCCGCCGACCTGCTGCTTGCCGACCTCGACAAGGTGCTGGCCGCGCTGAAGAAGCGTGCCTTCGAGCACAAGATGACGCCGACCATCGGCCGCAGCCACGGCATCCATGCCGAGCCGGTGACCTTCGGCCTCAAGCTCGCTTATGCCTATGCCGAATTCACGCGCGCCAAGGAACGTCTGATTGCGGCGCGGAAAGAGGTCGCCACCTGCGCCATCTCCGGCGCGGTCGGCACGTTCGCGCAGATCGATCCCCGCGTCGAAGAGCATGTCGCCAAGTCCATGGGTCTCGTGCCCGAGCCGATCTCGACCCAGGTGATCCCGCGCGACCGTCACGCGATGTATTTCTCGACGCTCGGCGTGATCGCCTCCTCGATCGAGCGCATCGCGGTGGAGATTCGCCACATGCAGCGCACCGAGGTGCTGGAGGCCGAGGAGTTCTTCTCCGAGGGCCAGAAGGGCTCGTCCGCGATGCCGCACAAGCGCAACCCGGTGCTCTCCGAAAACCTCACCGGCCTCTCCCGCATGGTCCGCGCCTATGTGACGCCGGCGCTGGAGAACGTCGTGCTCTGGCACGAGCGCGACATTTCGCACTCCTCGGCCGAGCGCATGATGGGCCCGGACGCGACCGTGACGCTCGACTTCGCGCTGGTGCGCCTCGCCGGACTGATCGACAAGCTCTTGGTGTATCCCGCCAACATGCAGAAGAACCTCGACCGTCTCGGCGGCCTCGTGCATTCGCAGCGCGTGCTGCTGGCACTGACGCAGAAGGGCGCCAGCCGCGAGGACGCCTACAAGCTCGTGCAGCGCAACGCGATGCCGGTCTGGCGCGGCGAAGGCGACTTCCTCCAGCTCCTCAAGAAGGACACCGAGGTGAAGAAATATCTCACCGACGCCGAGATCGAGGAGCAGTTCGACCTCGGCTATCACCTCAAGCACGTCGATACGATCTTCAAGCGCGTGTTCGGCGAGAGCTGATATTTTTGTCATTCCGGGCACGCGAAGCGTGAACCCGGAATCTCGCGCTACAATCTCCGGATTCCGGGTCCGATGCTGCGCATCGTCCCGGAATGACAAAAGAACCCACAAAAGCGGATTCCCCATGCCTATCGTCAATCGCGTCGCCGCCCTCTCCGACGAAATGGCCGCCTGGCGCCATGACTTCCACGAGAACCCCGAGCTGCTCTACGAAGTCCACCGCACCGCCGGCATCGTCGCCGACAAGCTTCGCGAGTTCGGCTGCGACGAGGTGGTGACGGGCATCGGCCGCACCGGCGTGGTCGGCGTGATCCGCGGCCGCAAGTCCGCCTCCGGCAAGACGATCGGTTTGCGCGCCGACATGGACGCGCTGCCGATCATGGAGACCTCGGGAGTCCCCTACGCCTCGAAAGTCCCCGGCAAGATGCACGCCTGCGGCCATGACGGCCACACCGCCATGCTGCTCGGCGCTGCAAAGTACCTGACCGAGACGCGCAACTTCGATGGCACGGCCGTGATGATCTTCCAGCCCGCCGAGGAAGGCGGCGGCGGCGGCAAGGCCATGGTCGAGGACGGCCTGATGACGCGCTGGAACATCCAGGAGGTCTACGGCATGCACAACATGCCTAACCTGCCTGAGGGACATTTCGCCACCACGCCCGGCCCAATGCTCGCTTCCTCCGACAACATCCAGATCACCGTCCGCGGCAAGGGCGGACACGCCGGCGCCGGCCCGCACAAATCCGTCGACAGCGTGCTGATCGGCTCGCAGATCGTGGGTGCGCTGCAATCGATCGTCGCGCGCAATGTCGATCCACTGAAATCGGCCGTTATCTCGATCACCCAATTCCACTCCGGCACTGCCTTCAACATTATCCCAGAGGTCGCCGAGCTCGCCGGCACCGTGCGCACGCTCGACCCCGAGGTGCGCGATCTCGTCGAGCGCCGCATTGGCGAAGTCGCCGACAGCATCGCCCGCGCCTATGGCGGCTCGGCCGAAACGAAATACACGCGGATGTATCCGGTGACGATGAACCATGCGCGCGAGGCCGGCATCGCCGCCGATGTCGCCCGCGACATCGTCGGCACCGAGCGCGTCAATGACAAGCTCATTCCCATGATGGGCGCCGAGGATTTTTCGTTCATGCTGGAAGCCCGCCCCGGCGCGATGGTGCTGGTCGGCATGGGCGATGGCAACGAGTGCCACCACCCGGCCTACGTCTTCAACGACAACATCCTCGGCCACGGCGCCTCGTTCTGGGTGCGCATGATCGAGACACGGATGCCGGCGGGATAGCATCCCGCCCTGACGGCGCCCGCTTCAATTGCAGACCTCGGTCAAACCGCCGCCGTTTATGGCGACACTTGGCGACCGGCCAATCTTACAGCCGGGGCGAAGGGGCCGGCAGCCGGTCTGCGTGCAGACGATCTGACCGGACGAATTGGCTTGCGGAGCAGCCGGCGACGCCTCGCTCTTTTTCCGTTCCGAGTCTCGCCTTGCCGGTTCATCGCGCGTCGCGACGGGTTTCTTCTCCGGAATCCGTTCGCATTCGTTGTCGTCGCCGACACGGTAACCCGCACGGCACGTGATCTTCACGCATTGATCGCCATCGGCCTTGAAGCCGAAATTGCACACGAGCGGGCAGACCCGTCCGGGTTTTCCCTTCAGCGCATCGAGCGCATCGACACTCGCGAGCTTTGCGTCGAACTGGGTGCCAGCATATTTGTTGAACAGCGTCAGCGAGCGCTGCGCGGCGGAAGTCCAATCGCTCTCCGCAGACGATGTCAGGCAGCCGACGCGGCGCAATTCGCTCTGTACCGATTTGGAAAGCTCGGCCGTCGACAATGTGGATGTGGGCCCCGGCGAGAGCGCGGCCACTTTCTGGTTCTCGGCTTCGGGCAGCTGGCGATCGGCGGCCGGCTTTGCAGCCTGCTCCGCTTTCTCCGCCGCCTGCCTTGCAGCGAACTCGGCTTTGGCTTTCTCCGCCGCCTGCTTCTCGGCCAAGGCTTTCGCTGCGGCCGCCTCGGCCACCTTGCGCTGCTGCTCGGCGGCCTCGGCCCTCGCCTGCTCGATCTGCTTCTGCTTCTCCGCGATGATCCGCGCCTCTTCAGCGGCCTTGGCTGCCGCAGCCGCTCTGTCCTGCTCGGCCTTCTGGGCGCGCTCGGCAATCAACCTCGCCTTTTCCTGCTCGGCCGCCTTGGCTTTCTGCTCGGCTGAGGCACGCGTCTCTTCGGCGGAGATCTTATTCAACTGGCCTCTGGCGAGATTGGCGTAGAAACCATCAGGATATTGCGCCAGGAACGCTTCCCAACCGTCCCGGGTGCCGAGTTGGAGCGCAAGTTCATAGTCTCGCCTGAGCTCGGACTGTGGATTGGCTTGCGGGCCCGTCGCAACAGGTTTGGCAGGAACGAGCGGCACGTCATCGCCGCCCAGCGAGCCATACACGAAGGGTTCCTGCTTGTTGGCCGTGCTCTTCAGCACGTCATCGCGCACGAAGCCGAAGGCTTTGCGCAGGTCCAGCCCGGGCTTTGGCAAATGCTCTGCGAGAGCCGTGGCGAACGGGCTGTTTCGGGAGTCCCCGTCGGATGCGGTCGAGCCGGCCTTGGCCGCGAACGCGATCATCGTGTTCGGAGTGGTCGGCTCGACCTTGGCGAGGCCACGCCCGATCGCGCGCGAGGCCACCGTGCGCTTCATCGTCTTGGCGAACGGGTTGTCACGGCACGCGTCGAGGATGACGAGCCGAAGCTGCTTGGCAGGCTCGATGCTCACCAGCACGCGATCGATCGGCAATGCCTCGTCGTAAACGTCGGTGTCGGTCTCCAGGGCGGCGTCTGTCGGGATCAGATAGTTGGTGCCGTCCAGCTCCATGCCGTGGCCGGCGTAGTAGATGACCGCGACATCGGCATCCCGCGTCCTGGTGCCGAATTCGCGCAGCGCCTTGCGCATGTCGGGCGCGCTCAGGTCCTGCCTGATGTCGACCGTGTCGAAACCGGCTTTCTTCAGCATGCCACCGATCAAGCCGGCATCGTTCGCCGGATTGCCAAGCTTCGGCACGCTCTTGTAGGCGGAATTGCCGATCACGAGCGCGACCCGCCTCTCGGCCTGCGCCGGCGCGCAAGCGAACCAGATCGCAAAAAACATGGCAACAATGAGCCGATACCCACTCAATCGCAGACCTCTCTCATTCGACCTGCCATCACTGAGCTTGCATCAGCCATACCGGCGCGCTCTATTCTGCATCCCTTGCCCACCGGGCGGCAGCCAGCAGAATTGCAAAATATCTGCCCAGATGCCTGCGGCTTGGACGGCGTAGCCTCGGTTTGCTTCCGTTCCGTATCCCGCTTCCTCGAATCCTCGCGCGTCGCGACCGGCTTCTTTTCCTGGATCTTCTCGCACTCGTTGTCGTCGCCGACGCGATAGCCGGCACGGCAAGTGATCTTGACGCATTGATCGCCGTCGGCCTTGAAGCCGAAATTGCACACCAGCGGGCAGACCCGCCCCGGCTTCGCCTTGAGCGCATCGAGCGCGTCGACGCTGGCGAGCTTCACGTCGAACCGGGTGCCGGCATATTTGTTGAAGAGCGTCAGCGAACGCTGCGCGGCCGACGTCCACTCGCCTTCCGCAGCCGACGTGAGGCAGCCGACACGGCGCAATTCGCTCTGCACGGATTTCGTGAGGTCGGCCGCGGACAATGGCGATGTTGGCCCGGGCGACAGCGCCGCGACTTTTTGCTCGACTTCTGGGAGCTGCCGGTCGACCGCCGGCTTTGCAGTCTGTTCGGCCCTTTCCGCCGCCTGCTTTGCAGCGAGCTCGGCCTTTGCCTTCTCCATCGCCTGCTTCTCCGCGAGCGCCTTCGCAGCCGCCGCTTCTGCCGCCTTGCGCTCGCGTTCGGCCGCTTCAGCCTTCACCTGCTCGATCTCCTTTTTCTTCTCCGCCGCGATCCGTGCCTCTTCGGCCGCCTTGGCAGCCGCGGCCGCCTTCTCCTGCTCGGCCTTCTGGGCGCGCTCGGCGATCAGCCTCGCCTTTTCCTGCTCGGCTGCTTTGGCTTTTTGCTCGGCCGCAGCGCGCGTCTCTTCCGCGCCGATCTTGTTCAACTGACCCTTGGCAAGGTTGGCGTAGAAGCCGTCCGGATAGGCTGCCAGAAAGGCTTCCCAGCCGTCGCGCGTGGCGAGCTGGAGCGCGAGTTCATAGTCCCTGCGAATGGCGTCCTGCGGGTTTGCCTGCGGACCGGTCGCGGCCGGCTTGACCGCGACCAGGGGCACGTCATCGCCGCCGAGCGAACCATAGACATAGGGCTCCTGCTTGTAGCCCGTGCTCTTGAGCACGTCGTCGCGGACGAAGCCGAAGGCCTTGCGCAGGTCGAGGCCGGGCTTCGGCAGATGCTCGACCAGCGCGGCGGCGAACGGGCTGTTCCGGGAATCCCCGTCGGACGCTGTCGATCCGGCCTTGGCCGCAAAAGCGATCATGGTGTTAGGGCTGGTCGGTTCGACCTTGGCAAGGCCGCGCCCGATCGCGCGCGAGGCCAGCGTGCGCTTCATCGTCTTCGCGAACGGGTTGTCGCGGCAGGCATCCAGGATGATCAGGCGCAGCTGCTTGGCCGGCTCGACCGCGAACAGCGCACGCTCGACCGGGATGGTCTCGTCGAGCACGTCGCCGTCCGTCTCCAGCGTAGCGTCGATCGGAATGAGATAGTTGTTGCCGTCGAGCTCGATGCCGTGGCCGGCGTAATAGATCACCGCCATCTCTGCGCCGCGCGACCTGCCGGCAAATTCGCGCAGCATGCGTCGCATTTCGCTGGCGCTGAGATCCTGTCTGACGTCCACGGAATCGAAGCCGGCCTTCTTGAACATGCCGCCGACCAGGGTGGCATCGTTGACGGGATTGCCGAGCTTCGGCGCGCTCTTGTAGGCGGAATTGCCGATCACGAGGGCCACCCGCCGGTCGGCATGCGCCGATCCGCAGGTAAGGCCCATCGCAAATATCAACAAAGCAAATAGCCGAAACGGAATCACTTGCGTCCCCCCGGATGCAATTTCCTGAGACTATTCGCTAACGTCGCCGATTGCTATTTCTTCATATGTGATACTTGTCACATAAGCCGGTCTAACGGGGGTAAGGATAATGCGGCGAAGCGTCACCCTGCTTTTTCCAGGTGACGCCGCCGTCCGTCGAGGTCGCTACACCTGCACCACCTCGTGGCGCATCACGAACGGTGCAAGCAGCGCATGCACCTCGTTCGCGACCACGTCGCGCTGATCCGGTGGAAGGCCCGCAAGCGTCACGGTGGCGATCGAGCCGTGGCTGCCGTGCGGACCGACCTTCACCTTGCAATCGATGCCGCGCTCGACCAGCGGCGCCAGGACCTTGGTGAACACGCGCTCGGCCGCGTCCCAGCGCAGCTGCGGCTTGAACACCTTGCCGACGCCGGTCACCGGCATCGGATTGATCGGAATCACCTGCACTGGCACGGCGGCGCGCTCCGGCGTGCGCTCGCGCACCCACGCTTCGAGCTCGCCCGGCTCGACGCTCGCACCCGGCTTCAACTGCACGTAGCCCACCGGCAGCTCGCCGGCATAGGCGTCGGGCTGGCCGACCACGGCGGCGAAGCCGACGGCGGGATGTCTGAACATGATCTCCTCGATCGGCGCCGGATCGATGTTGTGACCGCCGCGGATCACGAGATCCTTGGCGCGGCCGGTGATCCAGAGATAGCCGTCGGCATCCAGGCGGCCGAGATCGCCGGAGTTGACCCAGACCTCGTCGACGAAGGCGCCTTTGTTGTGCTCGTCGTTGAGATAGCCGCCGAACACGCCGGGCCCGGCCATAACGACGACCCCGATCTCGTTCGGCTTGCAGTCGCGGATCAGGCGTCCCTCGGCGTCGAGCTGCACGATCCGCACGCGCGCGTACGGCATGGGAAGGCCGACCGAGCCGAGCCTGATCGGGCGGCCAGGATAAGCGAGCGTATGCACGCTCGAGGTCTCGGTCATGCCGTAGACTTCGATCACCGGCAGCTTCAATTTTTCCTGAATCGCCGAGCCCACGGCGACCGGAATCGCCGAGCCACCCCCTGCCGCATATTTCAGGCTTGAGATATCCGCATTGCCCGGCGGCACCGCGAGAGTCGCGGCAAGCACCGTCGGCACGCTCGACAGCGCTTCGGGCCTGAAGCGCTCGACGAGCTGCCAGATGTTCTTCACTGCATTCGGGTTGCGCCAGCCGCTCGGCGACAGCACAACCAGCGAGCCGCCGCTCGACAGCGTCAGCAGCACTTGCGTCAGCGAGCCTCCGACGTGGAACAGCGGCATGCCGAACAGCAGGTTTGCACCTGGCTTCGCCTTCAGCAGCAGATTGAGCGCCCAGGCCTGATAGACCTGATTGGCATGGGTGTGCCGCACCAGCTTCGGCGTGCCGGTGGTGCCGCCGGTGTGGAAATAGGCGGCGATGTCGCTGCCGTGGATCTGGCGTCCGCTGACGAGCCGGTCCGACGGCTGCTGCTTGATCAGATCACTGAAGGCAAAGATGCCTTTCGCCGGATCGCCGCCGCCGAATACTTGCACGACTGCTTTCAGATGCCTCAGCTGCGGACGGATCTGCTCGACCTTCTGCCAGATGTCGGTGCCCGGCATCGGTCCGAGCGCCACCAGGATTTTGGTGTTCGCGGCCTCCAGGATCTCGGCGATCTGGTGCGGCTCGAGCAGCGGATTGACGGGGTTGGCGATGCCGGCAGCCTCCGCGCCGAACAGAGTGACGAAGGCATCCGGCACCAGCGGCAGCATGAAGCTGATGACGTCGCCCTTCTCCGCACCGAGCGCGTGAAACATATTGGCCGCCTGCGTGACGCGCGCGATGAAATCGCGATACGTGACCACGACCGGCGTGTCGGCGGGATCAGCATTTTGCAAGAACTGGATCGCCGCGCCGTCGGGATTGCGCTCAGCACCAAGCCTGATGGCGTCATAGGTGCTCTCGGCCGCGACGCGGTCGGCATAGGGAACCTGCTCGAACGCCCGGACCTCCTCGTCCGTCAAAAGATCCGGATAGTCGTTGCCGATCAACCGATCGAGCGCGTGGATACCCGCCATGAAATTCCGTCCTCCCTCAGATGCATGTCCTCGCCACGTATCTTTTGACATTTTGGTTTGGCGAGGCCTCGGCCGATGACCGGCCGAGGCGGACCAGAATGATGGATGATTTGGCGTTCGTCCATTGCCTACCGGCTGTGGCGTTTGAACCTGTGCGACCAATCCAGGGACCAAGAACTAGGCACTGAATTCGTTCGCCAGCGCCCTGCCGCAAGACTTGAGGTCATGATGACGACGCCCCTGCGGAACCGCATCACTCGGCTGATCGCCGCGTTCGCGATGGTATCCGCAATCGCTCTGCCCTCTGCCACTCTCGGCGCCGACACCCAGCTCGATAAGGTACGCGTCAAGGTCGCGGCCTTCATCGCCGACAAGATGGAGAAGCTGGGTGGATCGCGCATCGTCTACAAAGTGGACGCCGACTCCTTGCGGGAGGCGGTCACGACGGACCTGCGCGACGACGTCTACAAGATCCTGCGCGAGGGCCGGATCGCGTTCTCCGGACTCGCGATCCACGACGGCGGCGTCGACGTGAAGATCGCGGGCGCCAAAGGCCGCGAACAGCTCACGCGCAAGCTCGCCTCGGCGGCGGAGGGGTTGCCCACGCACGCGCTCACTGTGACCGACGCCGGAGACGGGATGCTCAGGCTCGCACCCACCGATGCCGCATCCGCCGCGCGGCTCAGCGATCTCGTCGAAGATTCCATCGCCATGATTGAGCAGCGTCTCAAGGACGCCGGCGTCAAGCTTGCCAGCGTCCAGCCTGAGGGGACGGACCGCATCCGCATCTTCCTGCCCGGCGTGATGGAGCCCGAGCATGTCACCGCGATCTTCGCCAAAAAGGTCAAGATCGGCTTCCGCCTGATCGATCTCTCGATGTCCGCGGAGCAGGCGCAATCGGGCACGCCGCCGGCGGGCACGGAAGTCCTGCTCGGCTTCAAGGACAAGCTTCCTTATCTCGTCGCCAAGAACACCACGCTCGAGGGCGGCGACATCAGCTATGCCGGCCCGGGATTTACGAGCGACACAAAGGAGCCGATCGCCTCGTTCCGCTTCAACGGCCATGGCACGCGGCGCTTCGCCCATATCACTGCAGAGAACGTCGGAAAGCCCTTTGCCATCGTGCTCGACGACAAGGTGATCTCCGCTCCCGTGATCCGCGAGCCCATCACCGGCGGCTCCGGCCAGATCGCCGACAACTTCGCCCTGGAAGAGGCCAACAGCGTCGCCATACTGCTGCGGGCCGGCTCGCTGCCAGGACGCCTCGGCCTGGTCGAGCAGCAGGTCGTGCAACCCGCCACCAAGCCGTAAGCGACGCTCCCCCCGCCCCCGCCGCGTCGGTCGTCCGGGCCGGGTCTGCGACGCCGAAGCCCGCACGGCTGCCCGAATCACCGCCGCGCCGCGGCCGGACGCGCAACCAACGGGCAATTGCCGAAACGCCCGATCAGGCTAGAATCTGCCTCTTGCGGCATGACGGCCGGAAGCGTCATTCAAGCGGTCGTCATTCGATTTCGGCTATACGAGTGCCGACCAGGACTAAAAGCCTTATGTGGGGTTAGTACCATGCCGTCCGGCAGCGCAGACGTTTCGTCGATCCTCGACCGCATTCTCGACGCGGCCACGGATAACCTCAGGATCGCGAAAATCCTGGTCCAGATGGGCCTCGATCCCGACAACGTCACCTATGATGCGATCTTCAACCGCCTGCTGGAGATCTTCGTCCACAACATTACGCTGGCCAATCTGTTCGCCGCGGTCGGTGCCGGGTTCTTCGTCGCCACGCTCTTGATGCGGACGATGGTGCCGCTGCGCGTCGCCAACATGATCGGCTGCGCGTTGTTCGCCGTTTTCGGCGCGCTCTCCGCCAACGTCGCCACGTTCCTGCTCTATCTCTTGCTGCTTCCGATCAACGCCCTGCGCCTGCGCCAGATGCTGAAGCTGGTCAAGAAGGCGCGCCATGCGACCGAAGGCGACATGTCGATCGAATGGCTCAAGCCGTTCATGACCGAGCGCAAATATCGCCGCGGTGACATCCTCTTCAAGCTACGCGATCCCGCGCAGGAGATGTTCCTCACGGTCACCGGCAAGTTCCTGGTCAAGGAAATCAACGTCGAGATTGGGCCCGGAGCGCTGATGGGCGAGCTCGGCTTCCTCACGCCGGACAACCGGCGCACCGGAACGGTCGAATGCATCGAAGACGGTCAGGTGCTGACGATCACCTACGACAGGCTGCTCGAGATCTACTTCCAGGATCCGCAGTTCGGCTACTATTTCCTGGTGCTGACCAGCCAGCGCCTGCTGCAAAACATCGATCGCTTGCAGAAGCAGCTGGCAACGGAGCGCGCGGCCGCTGCGAATAAGATCGCGTGATCGCTGCGGCCCATGTGACGCCGTGTAGAAGACGGCGCGCGCTCATATCTTGCTCTCGTGCCCCGGACGCAGCGCAGCGCTTTTCGCGGTGCGCTGCGTCCGGGACACCAGACTTCGGCCCTCCTGCGGGGCTCGCCGCAAAATCGCCCTAAAAACCGAATGGTAACCATGGCGGGCTAGGGTAATGACGTGACCAATTCTCCGACCATCCTGGTGTTCGATTCCGGCCTTGGCGGGCTCACGGTACTGCGTGAGGTCGTGGCCGCGCGCCCGGATGCGCATTACGTCTACGTCGCCGACGATGCCTTCTTTCCCTATGGCCACCACGGCGAGGACGAGATCATCGCCCGCGTGGTGCCGCTGATGGGGGAATTGATCGGCACCCATGATCCAGACCTCATCGTCGTCGCCTGCAACACGGCGTCCACCCTGGTCTTGTCTCACTTGCGCACAGCCTATTCTCTGCCCTTCGTCGGCACGGTGCCGGCGATCAAGCCCGCCTGCGCGCGGTCCAAGACCCGCCGCGTCTCGGTGCTCGGCACCAAGGGCACAGTGAAGCGTGAATACACCAAGGCGCTGATCCGCGATTTCGCGCAAGGATGCGAAGTAACGCTGGTCGGCTCGCCCGAGCTCGCTTCGCTCGCCGAGGCCGCGCTTGGCGGCACCCCGATCAGCGACGGCGCCATCCTCGCCGAGCTCGCCCCCTGCTTCGTCGGCGATGCCGCAGACGCCGACGCGCGCACCGACACCGTGGTGCTCGCCTGCACGCATTACCCGCTGCTGCTCGACCGGCTGAAGAAGCTCGCACCCTGGCCGGTCGACTGGATCGATCCGGCGCCGGCCATCGCCCGCCGCGTCTCGGATCTGCTTGGCGCGGTAACCTGCGGCATCGCGCAGTCCGGCGCCGAGATGATTTTTACATCGAACCGCGTGCATGGCCTCAGCGCGACACTGACGCCGTTCTTCGGCGGGCGCGCGGTGGCCTGACCTTGCGCACCGGCGGCGCGCTGCTAGGCTCCGCCGTCGTCATCTCTGCGCAGGTCATCACATGTCGGTCCCCGCAAAGCCGCTCAATCGCCTTCGCCAGATGTGGAGCGAGGGCCGCCCCGCCTTCGGCGCGATCGCGACCATCCCGAGCGTGCAGATGGTGCAGATCATGGCGCGCTCGCTCGACTGGATCATCGTCGATCTCGAACATGGCCCGATCGGGTTGACCGAAGCACATGCGATGATCGCCGCGACCACGGGCACGCCATGCACGCCCTTGGTGCGGATCGCCGCGAACGAGCCATGGCTCGCGAAAGCCCCGATGGACATCGGCGCCTTCGGCATTAACTTCCCGATGATCACCAACCGCGTCGACGCCGAGAAGGCGGTACGCAGCGTGCGCTACCCGCCACGCGGCGACCGGCTCTGGGGCCCCTTCCACGCGCCGTTCCGCTGGGGCCAGTCGATGCCGGATTACATGGCCAGCGCCGACGACGAGATGATCTGCATGATCACCATCGAGCATGTTGACGCGGTCAACCGCATCGACGAGATCATGGCGACATCAGGCATCGACGTCGCCGTGATCGGCCCCGGCGATCTCGCCACCTCCATCAACAAGCGCGGCCAGATGGATGATCCGGAATTGCTGGAGCTGGTCGCGCGCGCCGAGGCCGGCATCCTCCGAAGCGGCGTGCCGATCGGTGGCGTGGCGCGCACCGCCGATCAGGCCAATGCCCTGATCGACCGCGGCTACCGCGCGATCGCGCTCGGCTTCGACTGGTCGCTGGTCCAGCGCGGCATCATGGCGTCGTTCGAGGGCATCAAGCGCTAAACGGCCGAGCACCGGCCTTGCCGGGAATCGCGGTGCTGCTAGGGTCCGCGGTTCAGGGAGGAGAAACCATGCTCAAAAAGACTTTGCTCGCGCTCGCTTTCACCGGTGTCGCCGTCGCGGCCTTCGCCCAGCAATCCGGCATCAAGCGCACCCCGCTTCAGAAAATCGACTTTCCGGACGGCTACACGACCGTGACCGCTATCGCCGAAGTGCCGGCCGGCGGCGCCGCCGGCCGCCATACTCATCCTGGGATCGAGACGGGTTATGTGCTGGAAGGTGAGCTCGACCTCCTCATTGACGGCCAGCCGGACAAGCGCCTGAAAGCCGGCGATTCCTATCAAATCCCGGCAGGCGCCGTGCACGACGCCAAGACTCATGGCGACAAGCCTTTGAAAGTACTTGGAGTTTACGTTGTCGACAAGACCAAGCCGCTGGCCTCGCCGGCGCCCTGATGCGGCGAACCGACCGGCCCCAAGCGGGTTGGTTCGTGCTAGAGCGAGCGAGCGGGCACCCCGCTCGCTGCACATATTTTGATCTTTTAATCCCTGGAACCGGAGACCAATGCGCGGGACGCCCAAGACCATTTCGCTGCGGCGCCGTCTGATCTGCGACCTCATGCATGCCTCGATGGGCGTGCCCTTCGTTTCGCTATCCCGTTCGCTCAATATCCGCCCTGTGCTGGAGGCCCGCGCGGGCGCAACGGCGCCCGCCGGGTGGGCCGCGATCTTCGTCAAGGCCTTCGCCCTGGTTGCACGGGACGAGCCGATCCTGCGCACCGTCTACGTCAAATGGCCCTGGCCGGCCCTTTACGAGCTACCGAAGAGCGTGGCGACGGTCGCGATCGCCAGGGCGGAGGATGGCGAGGAATGCGTGCTGCCTCAGCGAATAGCCGCTCCTGAGGCCCTTGCGCTGGCAGCAGTCGATGCGGAAATCCGGCGCGGCAAAACGGCCCCGGTTGAGGACGTCCCGATGTTCCGCAAGATCATGCGGGCTACCCGCCTGCCGCTGCCGCTACGGCGCCTGTCCTGGGCCATCGGCCTGAATTTCGGCCGCCAACGGGGCAACTGGTTCGGCAGCTTCGCGGTGAGCTCGGTGGCTGCCTATGGCGGTGGCGAGCTCCAACCCATCACGCCGGGCCCCTTTATCGTCAGCTATGGGCTCGTCGAGCCGGATCAGACGATCCATGTCGTGATCCGCTGGGACCACCGAGTCACCGACGCCGCCCCGATCGCGAGAGTCCTGACCCGGCTGGAACAGGTCCTGAACACTGAAATTGCTGCCGAATTGCGGGCAGCCGTCCCCAAGCCCGTCCGGGCGGTGAGGACGTAAGCACCGTCGTTCCGGGATGGTCCGAAGGACCAGACCCGGAACCTCGAGATTCTCAGGTGCGCAACTGCGCACCATAGTGTTCGGACCGCCCCGGAATGACGGTGTAAGAATTGACAGCCAGCCCCAAACTCCCCTAAAAGCCGCCTGCTCGCGGGCCGATTTCGGCCCGCGAAGCGTTTCGCGACCCGTGGTCAAATCCCTTAAGCTTTGGGGATCGGACCTGTCGGTGCCGGGATCATCCCGTCACACAGGAGGGCGCGTTTCCTCAAACCATGCAACCGAAGAGGACGCGATGACTAAGCGCAGTGAGGCGAAGTACAAGATCGATCGCCGTATGGGCCAGAACATCTGGGGCCGCCCGAAGAGCCCCGTGAACCGCCGCGAGTACGGCCCCGGCCAGCACGGCCAGCGCCGCAAGGGCAAGCTCTCCGACTTCGGTGTGCAGCTCCGCGCCAAGCAGAAGCTGAAGGGCTATTACGCCAACATCTCCGAGCGCCAGTTCCATGGCATCTATGTCGAGGCGAGCCGGCTCAAGGGTGACACCGGCGAGAACCTGATCGGCCTGCTCGAGCGCCGTCTCGACGCGGTCGTGTACCGCGCCAAGTTCGTCTCCACGATCTTCGCCGCCCGCCAATTCATCAACCACGGCCACGTCAAGGTGAACGGCCGCAAGGTCAACATCTCAAGCTATCAGCTCAAGGTCGGCGACGTGGTCGAGGTCAAGGAAGCCTCCAAGCAGCTCGCTCACGTGCTCGAAGCCAGCCAGCTCCCCGAGCGCGAGGTCCCCGACTATCTCGAAGTCGACCATGGCAAGATGACCGCGAAGTACACCCGCATCCCCGGCCTCTCCGACGTGCCGTTCCCGGTGCAGATGGAGCCCCATCTGGTCGTCGAATTCTATTCGCGCTAAGATCTGAATATCGAAAGGCCCCGGTTCGCCGGGGCCTTTTTGCTTAAGAGCCACACTTCAGTGGCCGCAATGCGCTTAGGAGCCGTCGCATGCTCTACACCCCTCCCCCGATCGATCCCAAGGCGCCGCCGGTGCGCATCAACCTGCTCTCGGACACGCAGACCAAGCCGACGGCGGGGATGCGCGAGGCGATGGCGCGTGCCGAGGTCGGTGACGAGCAGGTCGGCGACGATCCGACCGTGAACGCGCTGTGCGAGCGCGTGGCTGATCTGCTCGGCAAGGAAGCCGCGGTCTACATGCCCTCGGGCACCATGTGCAACGTCACCGCGACGCTGGTGCATTGCCGTCCTGGCGACGAGATCCTCGCCCATGAGACCGCGCACATCATCGCGCGCGAAGGCGGTGCCCATGCAGCGATCGGCGGCTTCCAGGTCACCCAGCTCAAGGGCCCCGATGGCCAGTTCACGCCGGAGACGCTTCGCAAGGCGCTGCACCCGCGCACGCGCTACCAGCCGCCACAGACGGTCGTCAGCGTCGAGCAGACCGCCAATATCGGCGGCGGCACGATCTGGAAGAAGGCGGTGCTGGACGAGATCGTCGCGATCGCGAAGCAGCACGGCCTCGTCACCCATATGGACGGTGCGCGCCTGCTCAACGCCACCGTGGCGAGCGGAATCTCGCCGCGCGACATGACCGCGGGATGGGATTCGGCCTGGATCGACTTCTCGAAGGGCCTCGGTGCGCCGATCGGCGGCGTGCTTGCGGGTTCGCGCGCCTTCATCGATGCGGTGTGGCAGTGGAAGCAACGCCTCGGCGGCTCGATGCGGCAGGCCGGCATCTGCGCGGCAGCCTGCCTCTACGCGCTCGATCATCACGTCGAGCGCCTGGCCGACGACCACGCCAATGCGCGGGCGCTCGCTCGCGGACTGTCGCAGATCGCAGGCATCGAGGTGCAGGAGCCCGAGACCAATCTCGTGTTCTTCAAGCCCGACGGCGCCGGCATTCCCGGCGACAAGATGGTCTCAGCTCTCCGCCAGCGCGGCGTGACGCTCGCGATGATGGACGGCCGCATCCGCGCCTGCACACATCTCGACGTCAGTGCGAGCCAGATCGAGGAGACGATCGGATACGTGCGCGAGATCGTGCGCGGGGCTTAATCACCGCCCCATCGCCCGATAGATCAGCGTCTTCAGCTCGAGTTGAATCCGCCCGCGCTGCGAGGGCGTCTGCACCATGAAGATCCCGAACAGATCGTCTTCGGGATCGATGAAGAAGAACGTGCCGCCGACGCCGTCCCAGCGATATTCGCCGAGCGGCCATGACGTACCCGGCGGCACCGAGGTGCGCACCGCAAAGCCGAGGCCGAAGCCGGAACTAGCACCCGGATAGTAATTGTGGTCGCGCGCGATCTTCGTCTCCGGACCGACGTGATCGGACGCCATCAGTGCGATGGTCTCGGGCTTGAGATAGCGCCGCCCCTCGTAGCTGCCGCCATTCAGCAGCATCTGGGCGAAGCGGACATAGTCGCCGACCGTGCCGACCATGCCGGCCCCGCCGGATTCCCATGTCACGGGCTTGCTGATGTCACGGACCTCAGTCGTCGCGCTGATCTTGCGGTCCTCCGGCATCGGCTCGGCGATACGTGCAAACTTGGCGGGATCGGCGACGTAGAATGCGGTCTCAGTCATGCCGAGCGGATCCAGCAGCCGCTCCTTCTCGAACTCGAGCAGCGTCTTGCCCGAGATCACCTCGACGACACGGCCGAGCACGTCGGTGGCAAATCCGTAATTCCACAGCGTGCCTGGCTGCTCGGCCAGCGGCAGCGTCGTGATCTTCGCGACGAAGTCGGCGTTGGAAAAATCGCCGTTGAAGAGATTGGCCGCAGCATAGAGCTCGCGCACCGGCCCACCGCCGGAGAAGCCGTAAGGCAGCCCCGCGGTATGACGCAAGAGATCCTTGATCGTGACCGGACGTTCCTGCGGCTCCAGCGTCAGCGAAACCTTGCCGTCCCCCGCTTTCTTCTCAATGCCCACCTTCATGCTGGCAAAGGTCGGAATGTATTTGGACACGGGATCGTCGAGTGCAAGCCTGCCCTCTTCGACCAGCATCATCGCCACGACTGATGTGATCGGCTTCGACATCGAATAGAGACGGAAGATCGTATCCGCGCTCATCGAGAATTCGGTCGCGATATCGCGAACGCCGAAATTCTCGTAGTAGACCGGCTTGCCGTGCTGTTGGAGCAGCAGGATGGCACCGGGAATCTTTCCGGTAGCGATCTCGTTCCGGATGTAATCGGAGACCTTTGCCAGGCCTTCAGGTGAGAATTTGCGCGCGGCGCCCTCGGAGCCCGCACGCGCACCGACCAGGCTGAGCAGAAGAACGAGCGCCGCGATGAACGCGCGGCGCCCGCGTATGTCAATTCTCCATGGCTTCATAAACCAACTGCTTCAATGTTCGCTGCACGCGCTGGCGCTCGGTCGGGGTCTGCTCCAGGAGGACGAAGAACATGTCCTGCTTGGGGTCGATCACGAAATAGCAGCCCGAGGCACCGTCCCACTTCAGCTCGCCGAGATTCCCGGGCGGCGGCGGTTTGGCGTTGCCCGGATCGGTTCGGACCGCGAGCCCGAGGCCGAAGCCAAAACCGTCGCCGGGGAAGTAGAAATAATCACGATCGACACCCGAGCCGGGGCCGACCTGATCGGTCACCATCAGCTTGAACGTCTCGGGCTTGAGAATGGTCTTGCCGTCGAGACTGCCGCCATTGAGCAGCATCTGCGCAAAGCGCTGATAATCCGCCATGGTTGTGACCATCCCGCCGCTGGCGAACTGGATCTTCTTGCTCACCGTCGGATCGTTGATCCGGCCGACCCGGAAATCGGCATCGTTCGGCAATGGCTGTGCCAGAAGCTTCTGCTTCTCTGGGTCCGCGACGAAAAAGCCGGTATCGACCATGCCGAGAGGATCGAGCAGCTTCTCGCGCATGATATCCATCAGCGGCTTGCCGGCGGCGACCTCCATCACACGCGCCAGCACGTCGGTGGAGTGGCCATATTGCCACAGCGCGCCCGGCTGGTTGTGCAACGGCAGCTTGGCGATGCGTTCGGCAAACTCGGCAAGATCGAAATCGCCTGCGTAGATGTTGGCCTCGCGATAGGCCTTGCGAACCAGGCTGTCACCGTAGAAGCCGTAGGTGATGCCCGAAGTGTGCGTCATCAGATCGCGCACGGTCATCGACCGCTTCGGCGGCACCAGCTCCAGCGACTTGGTGCCGTCCTCGGCCTTCTTCTCGACGCCGACCTTCACATTGGCGAAGGATGGGATGTATTTCGAGACGGGATCATCCAACTTGATCTTGCCGTCCTCGATCAATTGCATCGCGACCACTGCAGTGATCGCCTTGGTCATCGAGAACAGACGGAAGATCGTCTTGTCGGTGATCGGGGCCTCGCTGACCGCGTCCTGCACGCCGAAGACTTCGTGATAGACCGGCTTGCCATGCTGCTGGATCAGCACGTTTGCACCGGCGATCTTGCCGGTCACGACCTCGTTCTTGAAGAACTCGCTGATCCTCGCGAGCTTGTCCTGATTGAAATGCGCGCCGGCCGGAATCTCGTAGGTGCCCTCCGCCCGCGCCAGCGAGATCGCGGCAAGCGACATCAGCGCGCCGCAGGCGAGCGCACCCAGCCCAGACTGTGAAATCATACCCCCTCCCCCGAACATGGTCCGGCGGAGTGTACCGGCCAGTTCAATCGGCACAAGGGCCGCTGTGTCGCGCAAGCGCCTCGGCATGGAGCTTGGCGCTCGGTTCGGAGAAGCAGCAGAACACCACGCGAGCGACGGTTGGCGCCGAAGCGAGCCCTTCGATCGTCGTGCGCACGGCGATATCGGCCGCTCGGTCGGCAGGGAAGCGATAAATGCCAGTCGAAATCGCGGGGAATGCCACCGAGGTCAGCTTGTGCTTGCCGCACAGCTCCATCGATCGGCGATAACAGGAGGCGAGCAGATCGTCCTCGCCGAGCGTGCCGTCATTCCAGACCGGCCCAACGGTGTGGATCACATGTGCGGCCTTGAGTTGATAGCCCCTGGTGATCTTCGCATCACCCGTCTTGCAGCCGTGGAGCGTGCGACATTCGGCGACGAGCTCGGGCCCGGCCGCCCGATGGATTGCACCATCGACGCCGCCCCCGCCAAGGAGCGACGTGTTGGCGGCGTTGACGATAGCGTCAACGCCGAGTGTCGTGATGTCGGCAACGATGACCTCGAGCTCCGCACCGCCAATCCGGCGCGTCAGCAGGGTCACGTGTCAGGCCGCGACGGCGACGCCCTTCTCGGAGAAGAGTTGCTGCAACTCGCCGGCCTGGAACATCTCGCGGACGATGTCGCAACCGCCGATGAATTCGCCCTTCACGTAGAGCTGCGGGATGGTCGGCCAGTTCGAGTATTCCTTAATGCCATTGCGCAGCTCAGCGGATTCGAGGACGTTGAGGCCCTTATAGCCGACGCCGATATGGTCCAGGATCTGGACGACCTGGCCGGAGAAACCGCACTGCGGAAATTGCGGCGTACCCTTCATGAACAGAACCACGTCGTTCGACTTCACTTCATTGTCGATGAATTCCGCGATGCTCATTTCCGTGTCCTTCTGGGGCAGAGCCCTCACCAATTGCTTCGGGCCGGCTCAGCCGTTTTAACCCGATACCTGCCTATATATGTAGCCCAAACCGTTGTGCATCCAAAGTAAAATGGCGGCGACAGGCCCCTGGCGGCCATGCCGAGCCCAACAGGTCCATAGGCTGATGACATCAATATCATCGCCGAGGAGGACTTTCATAGCGTAACGGAGCCCCTATCTAGGACGAACCTTGGTTTTGGAACCGGGCAACGCCAACGACGTTCTCTTGTCCTGTCTGGAAAAAAACGTGACGAAACCAGCCTCCGCTACGGCCGTCCCCTCGCTTTCGTCACCGTCCTCCGACCCGGGCAACCTCGCCCAGCGGCTTAGGGACGCCTTTCTCGCCGTCCGCAACGAGACCGAGCGCCGGACCGCCCCGCTGTCCGCCGAGGACCAGCAGATCCAGTCCATGCCCGATGCCAGCCCGGCGAAATGGCACCGGGCCCATACCACCTGGTTCTGGGAGCAATTCCTGCTCGGCGAGCATGCTGTGGGGTACCGGCCCTTCCACCCCGATTTCGCGTTCCTGTTCAATTCCTATTACGTCAGCGCCGGCCCGCGACATGCCCGCAATCATCGCGGCGACATCACCCGTCCCAGCGCGGACGAGGTCGGCGCCTACCGGAGATATGTCGATGCTGCCGTCGTCAAGTTCTTCCGCGAAGCGAGCGCGGACAAGCTCCGGGCCTTGGCGCCTCTGGTCGAGGTCGGGCTCAACCACGAGCAGCAGCATCAAGAATTGATGTTCACCGACATCCTGCATGCCTTTTCGCAGAACCCGATCTACCCGTCCTATGACTCGGACTGGCGCTTCCCGGCCGCAACGCGCGGCGGCGATGACTGGCTGACACTCAACGAAGGCATCCACACCGTTGGCCATGTCGATGACGGCTTTCATTTCGACAACGAGAAGCCGGCGCACCGCGCTCTCGTCGGTCCGGTCAAGATCGCCCGCAATTTGGTCACCAATGCCGAGTGGCTCGCCTTCATGCAGGATGGTGGCTATCGGACCGCAACCCTCTGGCTGATGGACGGCTTTGCCGCGGCCAGCAAGGAAGACTGGCAGGCCCCGGGCTACTGGCGCGAGGTCGATGGTGCATGGCAGGTGATGACGCTCGCGGGCCTCAAGCCGGTCGATCCCGACGCGCCGGTCTGCCATGTCAGCTACTATGAGGCCGACGCGTTCGCGCGCTGGTCCGGCAAACATCTCCCGACCGAGATGGAATGGGAGGTCGCGGCCCGCGCTGGCCAGCTCAACGACGCCTTCGGCATCGTATGGCAATGGACCCGCAGTTCTTACTCACCCTACCCCGGCTACCGCGCCGTCGAAGGCGCGCTCGGCGAGTACAACGGCAAGTTCATGGTCAACCAGCTGGTGCTGCGCGGCTCCTCGCTTGCAACTCCGCAAGGCCACAGCCGTATCACCTATCGCAACTTCTTCTATCCGCACCACCGCTGGCAGTTCACCGGACTGCGGCTCGCCGATTACGACTAGAAATTCCGACGACAAATGCGCGCCGGACAGCGCGTTCAGGAGAGTATCATGAATGTGCACGCCAGCGCTTTGGCCGAAGCCCATCTTCCCGACGAGCAGACCACTGCCTTTGCGCGCGAGGCCATCGAGGACCTCTCGCAGCAGCCGAAAAAGCTGTCGCCGAAATATTTCTACGACGCGACGGGATCGGAATTGTTCGAGGCGATCACGCGCCTGCCGGAATACTATCCGACCCGCACCGAGCTTGCGATCCTGAAGGAGCGCGGGGGCGAACTCGCAAAGATCATTCCGGAGCACGCGGCACTGGTCGAGTTCGGCGCTGGCGCGACCACGAAGGTCCGCCTGCTGCTGGGTCAGTGCAAATTCGCAGCCTATGTGCCCGTCGACATCTCGGGCGACTTCCTGGCGGCGCAGGCGAACGGGCTGAAGCGGGATTTTCCCTCACTCGGCATCTATCCGGTGGCGGCCGACTTCACCGCGCCATTCGAGCTGCCCAAGCAGGTCGCGTCCATGCCGAAGGTCGGCTTCTTCCCCGGCTCCACCATCGGCAATTTCGAGCCGCAGGAAGCGCAGGCCTTCCTGAAGAGCGCCCGCGCAATTCTAGGCCGGGGCGCGCAGATGATCATCGGCGCCGATCTCGAGAAGGACGAGCGCGTGCTGCACGACGCCTACAACGATTCCGCCGGCGTCACCGCGCGCTTCAACCTCAATGTGCTGGTGCGCATCAACCGCGAGCTCGGCGGCAATTTCGACCTGTCCGCCTTCACCCATCGCGCGATCTACAACCGCGAGCGGCACCGCATCGAGATGCACCTGATCAGCAGGAAGAGCCAGACCGTGCGCCTGCTCGGCACCAGCTTCTCGTTCCGCCCCGGCGAGAGCATTCATACCGAGAACAGCTACAAATACAGCCTGGACCGCTTTGCGGCGCTGGCCCAAGGCGCGGGCTGGCGCGTTCGCGAAAGCTGGACGGATGCGGCGAAGATGTTCTCGGTGCACGCGCTGGAGGCGGCGGAGTAGCCGGCGCGGCGGCTCAATGCCCGTCCGCTTCCTCCGACGCCGACCCCAGCGACACCGACTCCCAGACTGCGACGACGATCATGATCACGGTCGTTGCGATCGACAGCCAGAGCGGCGACAGATCGGCGGCGAACCACCACAGCGCCAGCAGCAGGATGATGCCGATGCCGTGCGAGAGCTGCAGGAAGCCGCGGATCGCATGCTTGAACAGGATGGTGCCGACCAGGAACACCAGTGGGCCGCCTATCGTGCTTACGATGGTACGGATGTCGGAATGGCCGGTCGGATGCTTCAGCACCAGTTCGTCCGAGACCGCGGTCAGAATGATGCCGGCGACGATCGGCATGTGCAGATAGGTGTAGGCGAGCCGCGCCAGGCGGCCGGATTCGGCTGACTTGGATATCCGCTCAGAGCCGGCCTCCGCGCCCTTGTGGAAATAGATCCACCACATCGCGATGGCGCCGACCAGCGCCGAGACGAAGGCCAGGACGTTGCCCGCGGTCCACTCCAGTTCAGCGAAGGTCGCGCCGTTGACGACGATGGCTTCACCGAGCGCGATGATGACGAACAGCGCGCAGCGCTCGGCCATATGGCCGCCTTCGACGGCCCACGCCTCGACCGAGGAGAATCCAAGCCTCGGGACCCAGAAGCGTGCCGCCGGCGAGATGTATTCCCAGGTCACCGCCGCGATCCACAGCCATAGCCGGGTGTCGCCCTCGGACAGACCGCCTGCGATCCACAGCACCGCGGAGATCGACAGCCAGGTCAGGATGCGGATCGCGTTGTGCCGCACGGCCGTTCGATGCTGCGGCGTTGCGAACAGCCAGAACGCGGTACGTCCGACCTGCATGGTCGCATAGGCAATGGCAAACCATAGGCCACGCCCCTCGAACGCGGTCGGGATCGTGGTCGACAGCACGAGACCACCCAGCATCATCGCAAAGAGCAGGAGGCGGACCGGCGTCAGCTCGGGATTGAGCCAGTTGGTGACCCAGGCGGTGTAGACCCACACCCACCACACCGCGAGAAACAGCACCACGACATGCACCGCGCCAAGCGGCGTGAAATGGTGCAGCAACGTGTGCGAGATTTGCGTGACGGCAAAGACGAAGACGAGGTCGAAGAACAGCTCGACAAAGGTGACGCGGCTGTGCTGGTTCGGCACGATGACGCGAAACATCGCGCCGCGCGGGTTGTCCGCAGCCATCATCGTCCCCGTGGCGCGATCAGGTCAGCTGCCGGGTACGCCGGTTTGCAGCGCCAGCGCGTGCAGGACGCCGCCCATCTGGCCGCGCAGGGACTGGTAGACGATCTGATGCTGCTGGACGCGCGACTTGCCGCGGAAGGATTCCGAGATCACGGTCGCGGCATAGTGATCGCCGTCGCCGGCGAGGTCACGGATGGTCACCTCGGCATCGGGGATCGCTGCCTTGATCATCGCCTCGATATCGTGGGCGTCCATGGGCATTCGGGTCTTGCTCCTTCTGGTCTAAGTGTTCGAATCGCGGCCGGGGTCCCCTCGCCGGCAGGTTCAAACTTAGCGTGAACGGCCTTCTAGGTCACGCCTTCCGGCACTATATCCGTGATCCCATCAGGAAATAGGCACGACAAAGTGCCGCGCGTGGCAGATTGATCGAAAAGGCGTGAAATCATGAAGCTTCCAGGGCCCGACCACCCCATCACCATCACCCCGAACCCCCGGCGCGTCCGCGTGACGGCGGGCGACATCGTGATTGCCGAGACCAGCAAGGCGCTGACCCTGAAGGAGGCCAAATATCCGGCGGTGCAATATGTGCCGCGAGAGGACACCAACATGGCCCTGCTGGAGCGCACCGGCCGTGTCACCCACTGCCCGTACAAGGGCGACGCGAACTATTACAGCGTCAAGGCCGACGGCAAGACGCTGGACAACGCGATCTGGACCTACGAGACGCCCTTCCCCGCCATGACCGAGATTTCCGGCCATCTCGCCTTCTATCCGGACAAGGTGAAGATCGAGGAAGTGGGATAATTTCTGGGAGTTCGTCATGCCCGGGCTTGTCCTGGGCGTCCACATTCTTGATCATGCGCGGCGATGCGCGGATGGCCGGGACGAGCCCGGCCATGACAACGGAAAGACTTGGAGCAGCTCCGGCTACGCCCTGAAGATCGTGAGCCCCAATATCAGCAGCACCAGGAAGATCACGACGAAGACATAGAACAGGAAGCGGGCGATGTCGGCTGAGGCGGCCGAAATGCCGGTGAAGCCGAGCACGCCGGCCACGATCGAGACAAGTAGGAAGATCAGCGCCCATTTCAGGATGGTCATCGCCAGCTCCGAACTGCCGCTTTCCTGCGGCTCTCGCCTTTTTGGCGAACGCTAACTTCGCTGCGCGGAACTGGTTCCTGAAGTGGCGGGACCAAATCAGCCTTCAAAAGCACGGCTCAAACGGGCCTTGCTGAATCCGGTTCCCGGCGGCACAGTCCGGCCGGGACAGGGAGCGCGGGGCGGCCATGGTCACGATGTCACATTCAGCGACGATCGGCGCGGAGACGCACGCCGCGCCCACGAGCAAGGCGCGCAATCTGTCGCTCGACCGCGCCCGCACCTTCCTCACGCTCGTGGTGCTGCTGCATCATGCGGTGATCCCCTATACCCATTTCGGTCACACCGATCCGGCCTCCTGGGCCGGCTTCGACGTGATCGTGCTCGCCACCGACAGCTTCTTCATGGCGACGTTCTTCTTCCTGTCGGGCCTGTTCACCTGGCCCGGAATCGCGCGCAAGGCGCCATCGGTCTTTCTGCGCGACCGCCTGCTGCGCCTGGGACTGCCGTTCGCGATCGCGGCCTTCACCATTATCCCGCTCGCCTATTACGCGATCGCGCTACGGCACGAGCCCGGGCTGACCTTCCCTTCGTTCTGGTGGAAGACGGTGACGTCGGGCCCGTGGCCCAGCGGTCCGATCTGGTTCGTGTGGGTCCTGCTCGCGTTCGACCTGACCGCAAGCCTGCTCTACCGGGTCTCGGCGCATCTGATCGATCCGGTCAACCGCGTCTCGCTTCGCGGATTTGAACAGCCGGCCGCCTTCTGGCTGCTGCTGGCCACCGTCAGCTTCCTCGTCTACGTCCCGGCGCTGGTCTATTTCGGGCCTAACAAATGGTTCGAGTTTGGGCCGTTCTCGGTGCAAGCGAGCCGCGTCCTGCTCTACTTCGCCTATTTCTTCATCGGCGCCAGCGTCGGTGCCGCGAATTTCGATAGCGGCATCCTCGGTGCCGAGGGCCGGTTGCCGAAGAACCGCTGGCAGTGGGTGATCGTCACGCTGATCCCCTACTGCCTGCTGTGGGGCATGATCTACATCAAGCGCCAGATTCTCGGCAATCCAGATCCGCTGCCGCACTGGTACCATGTGTTCTACGGCACGTTCTTCGTCCTGTTCTCGGCCTCGATCCTGCTCGCGATCCTCGCCTTCTTCCTGCATGAGAAATCGCCGGGGCCGAACCTGCTCGACCGCATGCAGGCGGATGCCTATGGCATGTTCCTGGTGCATTACCCGATCGCACTGTGGATCCAGTACGCGCTGTACGACTATGCGCTGTCGGCCATCGTGAAGGCCGCGATCGGCTTCGTGCTCACGGTGATCTTGAGCTGGGGCCTGACGGCGGCCTTGCGGAAGATTCCCGGAGCGTCACACGTATTGTGAGGCGCGAGTCTGTAGCCCGGATGAGCGAAGCGATATCCGGGAAACAGTGCCAGCAAAGACCCGGATGTCGCTTCGCTCATCCGGGCTACGGGTCTGAGCTTGCGGAAGCCGCCTCAGGCCGCCTTCCCGCCCATATACTCCGGCAGCCAACGCTCGAATGATTTGCGCAACGCGTCGATCGCAACCGGCGCCTCACCGGCGATCGCAATCGCATCGCCGCCGGTGGTGCCGATCCGCACGCAGGGCACCTCGCAGCCGCGCATTTTTGCGAGCACGCGGCCGGCTTCGGTTTCCGGCACGGTGACAAGATAGCGCGCCTGGTCCTCGCCGAACCAATAGGCCTGCGAGACCAGCGCCGTGGGCGCCGCCAAGAGCTTTGCACCGATGCCGCTCGCCATCGCCATCTCGGCGAGCGCGATCAGGAGACCGCCGTCGGAGAGGTCGTGCACGGCGGTCGCGGTGCCCGCATGGATCATGCCACGCACGCAATCGCCGTTGCGCTTTTCGGCGGCGAGATCGACCGGCGGCGGCGCGCCCTCCTCGCGGCCGCAGATGTCGCGCAGGTAAACCGACTGGCCGAGCCAGCCATGGGTCTCGCCGACCAGCAGGATCGCCTCGCCCTCGGCCTTGAAGGCCAGCGAAGCGGATTTGGTGAAATCGTCGAGCAGACCGACGCCGCCGATCGAGGGCGTCGGCAGGATCGCGCGGCCGTTGGTCTCGTTGTAGAGCGAGACGTTGCCGGACACGACCGGGAAGTCGAGCGTGCGGCAGGCTTCCGAGATGCCCTTCAAGCAGCCGACGAACTGGCCCATGATCTCGGGCCTTTCAGGATTGCCAAAGTTGAGATTGTCGGTGATCGCGAGCGGCTTGCCGCCGACCGCAGTGATGTTGCGCCAGGCTTCCGCAACCGCCTGCTTGCCGCCCTCGAACGGATCGGCCTCGCAATAGCGCGGCGTGACGTCGACGGTCAGCGCCAGGCCCTTCGGCCCGTCCTGCACGCGCACCACGGCGGCATCGCCGCCGGGGCGCTGCATGGTGTTGCCGAGGATGACGTGGTCGTACTGCTCCCAGACCCAGCGCTTGGAGCACATGTCAGGCGTGCCGATCAGCTTCTCCAGTGCAGCACCGAGTGCCATCGGCGCCGGCACGTCGCGGGCATGCACGATCGGCAGCGCGGCGGAGGGGACATGCGGCCGGTCATAGACCGGCGCCTCGTCACCGAGCTCCTTGATCGGCAGATCGGCCATGACGTCACCGCCGTGTTTGACCACGAAGCGCTTGCTCGGCGTGGTGTAGCCGACCACGGCGAAATCGAGGCCCCACTTCGTGAAGATAGCCTCGGCTTCCTTTTCCTTCTCGGGCTTGAGCACCATGAGCATGCGCTCCTGGCTCTCCGAGAGCATCATCTCGTAGGCGCTCATGCCGGTCTCGCGGGTCGGCACCGCATCGAGATCGAGGTCGACGCCGAGATCGCCCTTGGCGCCCATCTCCACAGCCGAGCAGGTCAGGCCGGCCGCGCCCATGTCCTGGATCGCGATGACGCAGCCCTTTTCCATGATTTCCAGGCACGCTTCGAGCAGCAGCTTCTCGGCGAAGGGATCGCCGACCTGCACGGTCGGGCGCTTCTCCTCGGACTTGTCGTCGAACTCGGCCGACGCCATCGACGCGCCATGGATGCCGTCGCGGCCGGTCTTGGAGCCCAAATAGACGATCGGCATGTTCACGCCCGAGGCGGCCGCATAGAAGATCTTGTCGGCGTCGGCGAGGCCGACAGCCATGGCATTGACGAGGATGTTGCCGTCGTAGCGGGTGTGGAAGCGCACTTGGCCACCCACCGTCGGCACGCCGAAGGAATTGCCGTAGCCGCCGACGCCGGCGACGACGCCGGAGACGAGATGTCGGGTCTTCGGGTGCTCGGGCGCGCCGAAGCTGAGCGCATTGAGGCAGGCAATGGGACGCGCGCCCATGGTGAAGACGTCGCGCAGAATGCCGCCGACGCCGGTGGTCGCGCCCTGATACGGCTCGATATAGCTCGGGTGGTTGTGGCTCTCCATCTTGAAGACCACGGCCTGGCCATCGCCGATGTCGATCACGCCGGCGTTCTCGCCAGGGCCCTGGATCACCCAGGGCGCCTTGGTCGGCAGGCCGCGCAAATGGATGCGCGAGGACTTGTACGAGCAGTGCTCGTTCCACATCGCCGAGAAGATGCCAAGCTCGGTGAAGGTCGGCTCCCGCCCGATCAGCTTCAGGATGCGCTCGTACTCGTCGGGCTTGAGCCCGTGGGCGGCAACCAGTTCGGGGGTGATCTTGGGTTCATTCTTCATGGATTCGGGGCTTTCGGCGGCGGTTGGCCGTTCTTAGGAACATCGGGGGCTCACGAAAAGCCCTTTATGGCGCATTTTCCCGCTGTCCCACGTTTTGCGCCGGGGGCCCCGCGGGAACAGGAATTGCACGGCGCGAACGGATCGGATTTAAGGGCTAAAGACCCGCAATTGAAGGCCTATTTCCTTGCACGAATTGACCAAAGCGCCCCCGCCCCGCCGCCCCGACCTCCATGTCGCGACAGAGGGGGAATTCAAGGGCTGGCGGACCTGGATTCGCGACAGTTTTGAGTCCCATGTCGGTCCCTTCTGGCACCGGATCGAGGAGGACGGCAGCGTCCGCTGTGCCTTCCGAGTCGAGAAGAAGCACCTCAATGGCTCCGGCAACGTCCATGGCGGCTGCTACATGGCCTTTGCGGACTATTCCCTGTTTGCGATCGCCACCCACGTCCTGGATGGACGGGCCGTGACGACCAATTTTGCCTGCGAATTCCTCGACGCGGCCCGGGAGGGCGAGCTGGTCGAATGCACCGGCGAGGTGAGCCGGGCCGGCGGTTCGCTGATTTTTCTGCGTGGCAGGATGATGTCCGGCGACAGGCAGCTGTTCACCTTTTCCGGCACGATCAAGCGGGTGAAGCGGAAGGCGCAGCCTCAGCCAAACGCATAGCTCGGCGCCTTCCCTTTTCGCGTCCCCTCGCCCACAGTCGGGCCAAGCGCTGGTGCGCCGGGGAGCAGAAGCAAGGTGCCGCAGAGCACATCCGAGGCGGGCCGCATGACGGCGTCCGCATCAGCGCCATTGCCGTCGATCGCCGCCACCGGCGCGCGCAACTGGCGCGACTATGCACTGCTGCTCGCGCTGGCCTGCTGCTGGAGCTCGACCTATCCGCTGGCCAAGCTGGCGCTGGATACGATCCCACCCATCACCTTCATCTCGGCACGCTCGCTGATCGCGGCCGCCTTCCTGTTCGCTATCCTGTGGATGCGCGGGGTCAGGATCCCGACCGACGCGAAGGCCTGGAAGCTGTTCGCGACCCAGCAACTGATCAACTCGACCTTCCCGTTCCTGATCATCACCTGGTCGCAGCAATATGTGCCGGCCTCGAATACGGTGGTACTGGCCTCGACGACGCCGATCTTCGCGTTCCTGATCACCTCCCTGATCACGCGGCACGAGCCGGCGACGCTGCTGAAGCTCGCAGGCGCGATCCTCGGCCTCGCCGGCACGATTCTCATCGTCGGCCTCGATGCGCTACGCGGGCTCAGTAGCGAGATCATCGCGGAGATCGCAATCCTGCTCGCCACCATCTCCTTTGCCTGCGCGACCATCTTCGGCCTTAGACTATCCGAGTACGACCCGATGGTGGTTGCGGCCGGCTCGCTGCTGTTCGGCGGCCTCGTGCTGCTGCCGCCTTCGCTGATCATCGACCAGCCCTGGACGCTGCATCCGACGCCGACGGCGATCGTCGCCACCATCGTCATGGGCATCGTCTCCAGCGCGCTGGGCCTGATGCTGTTCTACGTCTGCCTCGCCCGACTCGGCACGCTGACCACCAACGCGCAAGGCTATTTGCGCATCCCGATCGGCGTCGGCCTCTCCGTGCTGCTGCTCGGCGAGAGCGTGCCGTCGAACCTCGCGCTCGGCCTGCTGCTGGTCATGGCCGGCGTTGCGGCCATGACGGTGCCGGCGGAGCGGCTGAAGCTGCGCTAACTTCAAACGCTCTTTGCGAGCGCCGATCAGGCGGCCATATTCGGCTGCCGGAAGGCCGCTTCCATCTCGCGGCGCACCCGCACGGCAAGACTATTGGGATCGTACTCCACATCCTCCCATTTCAGGCGCTGACCTGGTTCGATATCGGTCTTGAGTTTGACACGGTGGGCGAGGCCGAGCGGCAGGTAGCCCTGCTTCAGCGAAGCGTCAGCAGGGGTCTGCTTGCCCCAGACGCAGAAGCCGCCCTCGCCGTCGAGCATCTCGCCGGCCTTCAACTTGCGCTTGGCGGTTGCGACCACGTCCGAGTTGAACATGATCGGTGCGCCGGTCGGTTCCTTGCGCAGCGCCGCGGAGGCGACGGAGATGCCGAGCTCTAGCCCGATCATGTGGATCGGCCGGTACAGCGAGGCATATTTGCCGGTCTTGTCCGGCAGCATGCTGTATTCGCGGAAGCATTCCTCGGAATAGGCGCTGTCGGTCTCGAACACGACATAGGTCCCCATCACGAGGCTCTGCGGAACGTCGGAGCCGTCACGATAGACTGAGGACGTGACCTCGGTGACGCCCGACTTCTCCAGCATGCCGCCATCCGATTTTGGCTTGCAGATCTCGGCGTGCTCGAACCGCGTCGCCGGCGGAAACGACAGGCCCTCGCTCTGCGCATGCAGCCCGGTCGCATTGCACACCGCCGTCATCTCGATCCCGGACTTGGTGCCGTCGACGAAGGAGTTGAACATCTTCGGGTTGATCGAGTTGCGATCCCTGATCTTCATATACTTGTCGAGGATGTCCCAGACCGTGTCCGGCGTCGACTGGTGATAGGTCGGGTGGTAGCGCGTGCCCTTGCCGGCGGCGACGACCTTGAAGCCGGCCGCGCGCGCCCAGTCGACGTGATCGGCGATCAGGGCCGGCTGGTCACCCCAGGCGAGTGAATAGACGACCCCGGCCTGCTTCGCCTTGCGCGCCAGAATGGGCCCTGCGACCGCGTCTGCCTCGACATTGACCATCACGATGTGCTTGCCGTTCTCGATCGCCTTCATCGCGAAGCGGATGCCGGCACCGGGATCGCCGGTGGCTTCGATGATCACCTCGATCGCCGGATGAGTGATCAGCGCGTCGGCATTGTCGGTAACGACGGTGCGGCCGTGCTTGAGCGCGTCATCGATCGAGGATGCCGCATATTGCTCTTCCGGCCAGCAACCGAGCTTGAGCTGCGCGCGGGCCCGATCGGTGTTCAGGTCTGCGACGCCGACGAGATGCATGCCGTCAGTCTGCCGCACCTGCGACAGGAACATCAGGCCGAATTTTCCGGCCCCGATCAAGCCGATGGTAACAGGCTTTCCGGCCGCCTTGCGCTCCAGCAGCATGCGATGGAGATTCATCTGGATTTCCTTGAAATGTTTCCTCGGGTGACGGCGTTGTTGCAGCCATGCGGCCGCGCCCGCCTTGTACGGAAACGTTAGGCAGCAGCGAATCCGGGGGCAATTCAGATTATCTGCCGCGACGATGTAGGCGCGCTAAACAATCGATACGACCTAAAGCGCGATGAGGATGAATCATCATCGCGCTCTAGCTCTTTGTTTGCGCTTGATCTTTCTCGGAAAACCGCTTCACGCTTTTCCGCATCATGCGCTAGCGCGCGCACCAGGCATCGCGTTCCGCGCGCAACCAGTCGAGGAAAGTGCGAGTCTTGCGGTGGCGCAGATGGCCGTGCGGACAGACGATCCACTGCGTGGTCAGCGCGACCTCAGGCGGATTCTTCACCGGGCAAACCAGGCGGCCGTCGCGCAATTCGCGCCAAGCCAGCAGCTCGCTCTCGAGGCCAATGCCGAGGCCATCGACCGCAGCGTCGATCGCCATGTGACTGCGGTCGAACAGCACGCGCTTCCAGCGTTCCGCAGGCTCGATGCCGGCCTCCGTGAACCAGCGCGGCCATTGCATCTGCGATTTCACCGAATGGATCAGCCGGTGCTTGAGCAGGTCTTTTGCTGTGAGGCTCCCCGCCGCAAAGGACGAAGGCGCACATAGCGGAAGGAACCGCTCCTTGCCGAGGCTTTCCACGAACAAACCGGGCCAGCTGCCCTCGCCATGGCGGATCTCGATGTCGACATTCTCCTTGCGGAAATCGGTCGGCTCATTGGTGCCGTCGAGCCGCAATTCGATGTCCGGATTGGCATCCACGAAGCTTGCCAGCCGCGGCAGTAGCCATTTGCTCGATACGCTCGGTGCGGCGCGCACCGTCAATGTGGTGGCGGAGCGGACGCCGGGACATGCTGCGTGACGTCGGTGACGTGCTCGATCTCGCGACTGATCATCTCGAAATAGCGCTCACCCGCCTCGGTCAGCGTGATGTTGCGCCCGACCCGCGAGGTCAGCGCGGTGCCGAGATGCAGCTCCAGCGCCTGGATCTGCTGGCTGACGGCCGAGGGTGTCACCCGCAATTCGTCCGCCGCACGGGAAATGCTGCCCGCGCGCGCCACCGCGTGGAAGACGATGATGGCGCGGAACGGGATCTGCATCGGAGAACCTTTTAGGCCAGCTAAAGTGACGGCGAATATAATTCAATTGTCGCCCTTGGCCAGCGATCTAGGCTTCCTCTCAAGCAACCCGCGACAGACGGGTTCTGATCGAGGAAACAGGACGGCGCGGAGCGCCGGTTCGCCCGGGAGGAAGGACGCAAGGCCAGTCCTTTTCACCCAAGAAACGATTTTGACGACACCGCCGCAGGGCTTGCGCGCGGCAACGAACACGTGCGCCGACAAGGCGCGGCACAACAGCATCATGGGAGGACGAACGATGTCGGGTCAGCGCCACACCATCTCGCGCCGCAATTTCATGGCTGCTGTCGCAGCCGTACCTCTGGTCGCCGTCCGCACGAGGCCCGCACAAGCGGCCGAGTTCGAATACAAGCTCGCCACCGGCCAGTCGCTGACGCAGCCGATCAACACCCGCCTCGACCAGGCTGCAAAGCGGATCAGGGAAGCGAGCGGCGGCCGGCTGGAGATCAAGTTCTTTCCGGCCTCGCAGCTCGGCTCGGACACCGATCTCTTGACCCAGATCCGCAGCGGCGGCGTCGATTTCCTCAATATCGCCGGCTCCGTGCTGTCGACGGTGGCGCCGGTCGCCGGTATCGCCAATGTCGGCTTCGCGTTCTCGGATTACGGCCAGGTTTGGAATGCAATGGACGGCGACCTCGGCAAGCTGATCGCATCCCAGATCGAGAAGACCGGCGCGCTGGTCATGGCCAAGCCAGCCGACAACACGTTCCGGCAGATTTCGTCGTTCACAAAACCGATCAAGACACCGGCCGATCTCGCCGGCTACCGCATCCGCGTGCCGGTGTCGCCGATCTTCACCTCACTGTTCAAGTCGCTCGGCGCCAACCCGACCTCGATCAACTTCAACGAATTGTACACGGCACTCCAGACCCATCTCGTCGACGGGCAGGAGAACGGCCTCGTCACCATCGAGGCCGGCAAGATCTACGAGGTGCAGAAATACATCTCGGAGACCAACCACATCTGGGATCCGTTCTTCATCCTTGGCAACCGCCGCTCCGTGAAGGCGCTTCCCGACGAGTTGCAGGCGATCGTGCGACGTGAATTCGACCAGGCCGCGCTGGAGCAGCGCGCCGATACCGCAAAGCTCAATCTGACGCTGAGGGACCAGCTGACGGCCAAGGGCATCACCTTCGAGGCCTCCGACAAGGAGGCGTTTCGAAAGGAGCTGTCGGCGGCCGGCTTCTACAAGGAATGGCGCGGCAAGTTCGGCGAGGACAATTGGAAGACTCTGGAGGCCGCGGCCGGAGCACTGGCATGAGCGCTGTGATCGGCATGGAGGAAACGGCAACGCTAGGTAAGGCAGAGCCGTTGCGCGGACGCTGGCTGGAGCAGTCGCTGCGCTGGCTGGTGGAGATTCCGGCGGCGATCGCCATCGCCGCCGAGGTCATCATCCTGTTCGCCGGCATCGTCGCGCGCGGCGTTTTCCACCGGCCGCTCATCTGGTCGGACGAGCTCGCCTCCATCCTGTTCCTTTGGCTGGCGATGCTCGGCAGCGCGATCGCCGTGCAGCGCTCGGCGCATATGCGCCTGACCTTCTTCACCTCGTATCTGTCGCCGCGCGCGGAGGCATGGGCCTCGACCCTCGCGGCCGGCGGTGTTGCGCTGTTCCTCGCGATCATCCTGCATCCGGCGCTGGACTATGTGGAGGATCAGGCGTTCGTGGAGACGCCCGCGCTCGGCTGGTCCGGCGTGGTCCGCGCCGCGGCGATTCCGGTCGGCTGCGTCATCGCGCTGGCCAGCATCTGCCTCACCCTCGTCAAGCGGTCGGCGAAGGACCTGCTTGGTGTAGCTGTCTTATTCGCCGCCATTGCGGGCGCGCTCTATCTCGCAGGCCCATCGCTGAAATCGCTCGGCAACTGGAACCTGCTGATCTTCTTCGTGGGCCTGCTCGGTTGTGCCGTGATGGCTGGCGTGCCGATCGCATTCTCCTTTTGCCTGGCGACCGTCGCCTTCCTGCTGACCACGACACGGACGCCGCTCCTGGTCGTCGTGGGACGGATCGACGAGGGCATGAGCTCGCTGATCCTGCTTGCGGTGCCGCTGTTCGTGCTGCTCGGACAACTGGTCGAGCAGACCGGCATGGCGCGCATCATGGTCGCCTTCCTCGCCTCAGTGCTCGGCCATGTCCGCGGCGGGCTGTCCTATGTGATGCTCGGCGCCATGCTGCTGGTATCCGGCATCTCCGGCTCCAAGACCGCCGACATGGCGGCGATCGCGCCGGTGCTGTTTCCCGAAATGCGCAAGCGCGGCATGAAGGATGGCGAATTGGTTTCGCTGTTGGCTGCCTCGGGCGCGATGAGCGAGACCATTCCACCGTCGATCGTGCTGATTGCGATCGCCTCCGTCACCGGCGTATCGATCGCAGCGCTGTTCACCGCCGGCATCCTGCCGGGAATCGTGCTGGCCATCGTACTTGCCTTCGTCGCGCGCTACCGGGCCGGCACTGAAGAGAACGCCGCGGTCAAGGTCCCGCGCGCGCCCATGTCGGTAGTCGCAAGGACGTTGTGGGCGGCATTGCCGGCGCTCGCTCTCCCCTTCCTGATCCGCAGCGCGGTGGTCGAAAGCGTCGCGACCGCGACTGAAGTCTCGACCATCGGCATCGCCTATTGCCTCGTGCTAGGCCTGATCATCTATCGCGGAAGCCTGAGATGGAAGAACGTGCTGCCGATGCTGGTGCAGACCGCCTCGTTGTCCGGCTCGATCCTGTTCATCGTTGGCGCCGCGAGCGCGATGGCCTGGGCGCTGGCGCAATCCGGCTTCTCGCATGATCTGGCCGCGCGCATGGCCGGCGTACCCGGCGGCGCTTACGGTTTCCTGCTGATCTCGGTGGTGGCCTTCATCGTGCTCGGCAGCGTGCTCGAGGGCATCCCAGCCATCGTGCTGTTCGGCCCGCTGCTTTTTCCGGTGGCTGCGCAGTTCGGTATTCACGAGGTGCACTATGCGATGGTCGTTATCCTCGCCATGGGCCTCGGCCTGTTCGCGCCACCGTTCGGCCTCTGCTACTACGCCGCCTGCGTCATCGGCGGTGTGCCGCCGGATGCCGGCATACGTAGGATCTGGATCTATCTCGCCCGACATGGCTGCTACGACATGGCTGCTACGACATGACCCCATCCATCGCGGCTCCCACGCTGAAGGCAGCTCTGGAGTGCATGAACATCACACGGTCACGCCTCGCGTAGCAATCCACTCGCCAGCTCTCGAAACGCGTCAACGGCCTTGTTCAGCACGCTCTTGGGATCGTCGGCTGCCGCGACCCACAAGGCGGCGCTGAGCGCAGCCCCGTTCAGCAACCGTCCCGCCGCTTCGACGTCGACCGGCTTCACGATTCCTTTCTCGATCAGCGCGTGGATCGTTCGCATGGTGATGTCGAGACAGGCGTTCTCGCTAGGCCATTTCGAGGGATCGCCGAGCACGGCAGGTCCATCCAGAAGCATGATGCGCTGGATCTCGGGGTCGAGCGCCATTTCGATATAGGCGCTTCCCTCCGCGAGCAGGCCCAGCCACAGGCTGGGTGCTTGCTCTCGGGCGATGCGAAGCCGCTCCGCCATTTCACCGTCGATCTGCTCGACGACGGCCCAGAGCAGCCCCTTCTTGTCTTCGAAGTTGTGATACAGCGCGCCCCGCGTCAGACCGACGGCGGCAGTGAGCTCGTCCATCGACGCGTCTACATAGCCCTGCGTGGCAAATGCCTTCCGCGCAGCGCGGATGAGCTTGGCCCGATTTTCCGCCATGGCCGCGGCGCGCTTCCCCTTTGCCATGCCTGATCCTCTTGACATACGCCTCGTATGTGAAGTAACTCTCACATACGAACCGTATCTGAAATTGGCTTGAAGCGCCATCCGTGGAACGCCCCACGTTCCGCCCACCCCATCGATCGATCGAAAGGCTCCTGCCATGCCCCAGCGAGAGGCAATCTTCCCCGCAAACCGCCACGCGCTCTATGAAGTGCATCGCTATTCCGCGGCGATCCGCTCCAGTGACTTGCTGTTCGTGTCGGGACAGGTCGGTAGCCGGGAGGATGGCTCACCCGAGCCAGTGTTCGAGGACCAGGTCCGGCGTGCGTTCGCCAATTTGCGCGCGGTGCTCGCAGCCGCCGGATGCACGTTGGACGATGTTATCGACGTCACCACATTCCACACCGATCCGGCGAGCCAGATCGAGACGGTGATGGCCGTTCGCGCTGAGGAGATCGGCGGGGCGCCCTATCCGAACTGGACGGCCGTTGGCGTGAACTGGCTTGCCGGCTTCGACTTCGAGATCAAGGTCATCGCCCGCATTCCTGTGCTCCAGTAAGCCTTATGGGCGGCCATACGCCGGCCGCCACCAGGCTATTTGGGCAGGCTACTTGTTGGCGTCGTCTGCCAGCATCTTCCGGT
Source organism: Bradyrhizobium sp. LMG 9283 (assembly GCF_045571415.1). Lineage (NCBI taxonomy): Bacteria > Pseudomonadati > Pseudomonadota > Alphaproteobacteria > Hyphomicrobiales > Nitrobacteraceae > Bradyrhizobium > Bradyrhizobium sp. LMG 9283. The sequence continues at coordinate 3,527,338 of NZ_CP120691.1, read as the reverse complement.
ACTTTTCGACGTCGCGAGTCACGAGCTTTTGCAGCACTTCGGGCGTGTGCTCGTCGTCATCGGGTGCAACGGTCGACAGATCGGCAAAGCGCTTCTTCACCGCGTCGGTTTCCACAGCCGTGCGCGCCGCGGCGTTCAGCTTGGCGATCACGGCCGGCGGCGTGCCCTTGGGCGCGAACAGGCCGTTCCAGCCCTGCGCCTCGAATTCGGGCAGGCCTGCGTCAGCAGAGGTCGGCAGCTCCGGCAACGTGGCGAGGCGAACGGTCGAGCCGACCACGAGGCCCTTCACCAGCTTCTCGTTGATCGCCTGCGAGACGGCCGCATCGCAGACGCCATCGATCTGGCTGCCGACGGCATCGGTGAGTGCAGGCGCGGCGCCGCGATAGCCGACCAGCGTCGCGTCGATCCCGGCGGCGGTGACGAAGCTCTTGCAGATCAGATAGTTCGACGAGCCGACGCCGGCATGGCCGAGATTGATCTTACCCGGATTGGTCCTGGCGTAGGCGATGAACTCCTTCAAATCCTTCGCCGGAAAATCCTTGCGCAGCGCGATGATGCCGAAGGTCTTCGCCACCATGGCGATCGGGACGAAGGATTCCGGCGTGAACGGCAGCTTTGGATAAATGGTGTAGGTCGCGGCATTGGTGCCGGCATTGCCGATCGCGATGGTGTAACCGTCGGGCTCCGCGCGGGAGGCACGTGCCAGCGCGGTCGAGCCGCCGGCGCCGGCGACGTTCTCGATCACGATGGTCTGGCCGAGCGCAATGCCCATCTGCTCGGCGACCGCGCGCGCGATCACGTCCGAGGTGCCGCCGGCCGCGAACGGCACGATCATGGTGATCGGGCGCTTGGGATAGTCCTGGGCGGATGCGACCGTCGTGAACGCAACGACCGCGACGGCGGCCGACAGCCGCCTCAGCACGAACGAGATCACGCGGCTTTTTCCAGATGCTGGACGAGGCCGGCGAACAGGCCGCGGCCGTCGGTGCAGCCCATGATATCTTCGACGTGGTTTTCCGGATGCGGCATCATGCCGAGCACGTTACCCTCGTCGTTGACGATGCCGGCGATCGAATGCGCCGCGCCGTTGATGTTGTTGAAATCGTCGACTTCGCCGGCGGCGGAGCAATAGCGATAGAGCACTCGCCCCTCGCCTTCGAGCCGCTTGATGGTCTCCTCGTCCGCCTCGTAATTGCCCTCGCCATGCGCGACCGGCACGCGGATCACCTGTCCGGCATTGTAGCCGCGGGTGAACGGTGTGTCGGACCGCTCGACGCGCAGATGCACGTCGCGGCAGATGAATTTCAGTCGCGCATTTCGCATCAACACACCAGGCAGCAGGCCGGATTCGCAGAGGATCTGGAAACCATTGCAGACGCCGAGCACGAGTCCGCCCTTGGCCGCATAGTCGCGCACTGCATCCATCACCGGCGCCCGCGCGGCGATCGCGCCGCAGCGCAGATAGTCGCCGTAGGAGAAACCGCCGGGCACGACCACGAGATCCGTGCCCGCAGGCAATGAGGTCTCGGCGTGCCAGACCATCGCCGGCTCGCTGCCGGAGATCAGCCTCAATGCGCGCGCCATGTCGCGCTCGCGGTTGATTCCGGGAAAGACGAGGATGGCGGCTTTCATGGCAGGGTTCCGATGATGGTGGGAATCGGGCTGGCCAAAGGGCCAATTCGTGAAGAGACATAACCATTTGACGGGATTTTTACCAGTGCTAGCGTTGCGGAACGCCCTTGTACACAGGCCATAGCCAGTCGGATTTGGCCGCCCGAATTGCCCGGGATAGAAGCCATGAACATCCCGTCGCTGCCCGCATCCCGTTCCGAACCGGTATCCACCGAGGGCGTCGTCGCCGCCGGCGCCTATGTCGACGGCCGCCGCGTCGCCAACATCGCCATCAGCGAGGCCTCGAGCTGGCGGGCCAAGCCCGGCCACGTGGTCTGGATCGGCCTGCACGAGCCCGACATGGCGCTGCTCGGCGCGGTACAGAAGCAGTTCGACCTGCATGAGCTCGCCATCGAGGACGCCAACCACGCCCATCAGCGGCCGAAGATCGAGCAATATGGCGAGGCCCTGTTCATCGTCGCGCGCACGGCGCAATTGATCGAGGGCCGCATCGCCTTCGGCGAGACCCACATCTTCGTCGGCGACGGCTATCTGGTCTCGGTGCGCCACGGCGCTTCGGCGTCCTACGCCCCGGTGCGCGAACGCTGCGAGAGCTGCCCGCGCGCGCTCGCGCGCGGCGAGGACTACATCCTCTACGCCATCCTCGATTTCATCGTCGACAATTACTCGCCCGTGCTGGAAAGCATTCACGAAGAGATCGAGGAGATCGAGGACGACGTGCTCGCGCATGCGATCACCCAGACGCAGATCGAGCGGCTCTACATGCTGCGGCGGGACCTGTTGCGGCTCCGTAACGCAATCGGCCCGCTGGTGGAGGTCTGCCGCCGGCTGGAGCATGACGATCTGTCGATGGTGCGCGCGACGATGCAGCCCCTGTTCCGCGACGTCACCGACCACGTCCGCAACATCCAGGAGCGCATCGATTCCATGCGCGAGGTGCTGGCTTTCGCCTTCGAGGCGAGCCTGCTGGTCGGCCAGGCCCATGAGACCGCGGTGTCCAAGAAGCTCGCCTCCTGGCTCGCAATCATCGCGATCCCGACCGCGCTCGCCGGCATTTACGGCATGAACTTCAAGCACATGCCGGAGCTGGAATGGGAGTACGGCTATTACATGCTGCTCGGCGTGATGCTGACCGCGTGCGCCGCGCTGTACTGGCGTTTCCGACGTGCCGGGTGGCTGTGACGCGCCGCGCGAATTAGACGATCTCGACCCGGTAATTCTCGATCACGGTGTTCGCGAGCAGCTTGTCAGCGGCTTCCTTCAGCGCGGCTTCCGCCTTGGCCTTGTCGGCGCCGGCGAGCTCGATGTCGAACACCTTGCCCTGGCGGACGCTGGCGACGCCGTCGACGCCGAGCGACTTGAGCGCGCCTTCGATGGCCTTTCCTTGCGGATCGAGGATGCCCGTCTTCAGGGTAACGGTAACACGTGCCTTCACGTCAAAATCCTCTCTCAGCTCTTCACCAGCACCGGGCCGGAGCCCGCCGGACGCTCGTTCTCCATGAGGATGCCGAGGCGTTTTGCAACTTCGGTATAGGCCTCGAGCAGGCCGCCGAGATCCCTGCGGAAGCGGTCCTTGTCGAGCTTCTCGTTCGACTTGATGTCCCACAGACGGCAGCTATCCGGCGAGATCTCGTCGGCGACGATGATCCGCATCATCTCGTTCTCGAACAGGCGTCCGCACTCCATCTTGAAGTCGACGAGGCGGATGCCGATGCCGAGGAAGAGGCCGGTGAGGAAATCGTTGACGCGGATGGCGAGCGCCATGATGTCGTCGATCTCCTGCGGCGTCGCCCAGCCGAAGGCAGTGATGTGCTCTTCCGACACCATGGGGTCGTTGAGCTGGTCGTTCTTGTAGTAGAATTCGATGATCGAGCGCGGCAGCTGCGTGCCCTCCTCGATGCCGAGGCGCTGCGACAGCGAGCCGGCGGCAACGTTCCGCACCACCACCTCCAGCGGCACGATCTCGACCTCGCGAATCAACTGCTCGCGCATGTTGAGACGGCGGATGAAATGGGTCGGCACCCCGATGTCGTTAAGGTGCTGAAACAGGTACTCCGAGATCCGGTTGTTGAGGACACCCTTGCCCTCGATCACCTGATGCTTTTTTGCATTGAACGCGGTGGCGTCGTCCTTGAAGTGCTGGATCAGGGTACCGGGCTCCGGGCCTTCGTAAAGAACCTTTGCCTTGCCTTCATAAATGCGACGCCGACGGCTCATGGGGATGTACCGTGTTTTGTTGAAATCCATGAATTTGGTGTGCTCCGGTTGACTAGGATTACGACCCACAGCGGAGCTGCCGTGAACGGCTGGGAACCCATTCATAATCCAAGGAGACTTCCATGGAAACAGAACGGGAACCAAACCTTTAGGCAACCTATCCGATTGGCTGTCCCAGCACAATCGATCCGGCCGTCCGGCACCAACTTATACCGTCTTGCCTGCGGCTTAACGGCCCGTTGTTTTGCCGATTCTTGCTATCTATCTAGGCATGCAGCCGGGTCGCCGCAACGGAAGGCTCCCGCGCCATTCAGCAGGAGATTTGGAACAGGCATGAGCGAGTTCGACAAGCGCCAGGAAGGTTTCGAGAAGAAATTCGCCCTCGACGAGGAGCAGAAGTTCAAGGCAGAGGCCCGCCGCAACCGGCTGCTCGGTCTGTGGGCAGCCGAAAAGCTCGGCATCACCGGTGACGCCGCCACCGCCTATGCCAAGGAGGTGGTCGCGGCCGATTTCGAGGAGGCCGGCGATGCCGACGTCCTGCGCAAGATCACGGCCGATTTCGCCGCCAAGAATGTCGCCGTCACCGAGCAGGCGATTCGCGCCAAGATGAGCGAGCTGCTCGCGGTAGCAGCCGCCGAGGTGAAGGCGGGGAAATAATCGATTCAGCCGACACGCCGGCGCGCAATGTCCTTGCGCGCCGGCGATTTCTTTCTGGGCCTGGTCGAGACATCCAGCCCGGCATAGGTGCGGCGGATGGTTTCGAGCAGGCGCTCTGCGGCAGCGCTCAGAAAGCCGCCGCGACGTGTGACGAGGACGATGTCCTGGTCCGCGGCAAGGTCGCCCACGGCAATCGTCGCAATCGAGGCCGCACGCAGCTCCTCCGCCAAATGGCTTCGCGCCAATAGTGCAAGACCAAAGCCCGCCTCCACCAGCCGCTTCTGCGCGGTCAGGCTGTCCACGGCCGTCCATTCCACGTCGCCGAGCCCTTGCGTGAGAAACAGCGCGAACACGTGAGCCGCTGCGACCTCGCGACGCCCTCGCGTCTCCGGGAATGCGATCCAGCGTTCGCCGCGAAGCTCGGCGAGGCGTTTCACGCGGCGTCCGGCCAGGGGATGATCGGGCGCACAGACGACCTGCAACGCCTCACGCAACACCAACTCGCAGTCGAGGTCGCCGGAGCGGTCGGTGTTGTAGCGCAGGCCGATCGTGGCCTCGCCGCGCCGGATGAGATCGCTGACCTCGGCGCTGGTCGCAGTCCGCAAGCTCAGCATGACGGACGGGTTCTCCCTGGCAAACCGCTTCATGATGGTCGAGAGGCGGCCGTCGGCAAGCGTGCCGGTCACGGCCAGCGAAACCGGCCCCGAATTCTGCTTGGTCAGTGCGCGGACCGCCTGTTCGGCGTCCTGCGCGGCGGCAACCGCGCGCTCGGCATAGGGGATCAGCACGCGCCCGGCATCGCTGAGCCGGGTGCGGCCTGCCACCCGCTCGAACAGCGGCACGCCGAGCTCCTGCTCCAAGAGGGCGATACGGCGCGAAATCGCCGGCTGCGAGCGGTGCAGGAATTTTGCGGCATTCGAGATCCCGCCCCTGCGATGAATGGTCAGAAAGGTGTTGAGGGCGTCGCTGTCCATCCCGACCTCATGCAAAAAACTGATGATACCGGAAAGAAATAACAAATTTGGCGGATGGCGAGAATGCGCCTAAGGCTGCCTGGACCGACAGCACGGAGGTGAACCATGACGAGCCAATTGGACAAGGCGACCGCATTTCGCGCGCTACACGAGCGGCCCGGAGCTTTCATCATTCCCAATCCATGGGATGCCGGCACGGCCAAGCTGCTCGCGGCGATGGGCTTCGAGGCCTTGGCGACCACGAGCCTCGGGGTGGCCAACATGCTCGGCAGCAGCGGCGTCAGTCTCGACGTCATCCTCGCCAACGCGCGCGCGATCGTCGAAGCCACCGACCTGCCTGTCAGCGTGGACCTCGAGAATTGCGGCGCAGACGAGCCGATGCGCGCCGCCGAAGCGATACGGCGTGCCGCCGAGGCCGGCGCTGTCGGGGGCTCGATCGAGGATTTCAGCGGCGACCGCGATCGCCCGATCTACGACTTTTCCCATGCCGTCGAGCGCGTCCAGGCCGCCGTGGAAGTGGCGCGCGCGCTGCCAGTTCCGTTCACGCTGACGGCGCGGGCCGAGAACTTCCTGCATGGCCGCAGGGACATCGACGACACGATCCGCCGCCTGCAGGCGTTCGAGGCCGCGGGCGCCGACGTCCTGTATGCGCCCGGCCTTTACGATCTCGCCACGATCCGGACGGTCGTCTCCTCGCTCGGCAGGCCCTTCAACCACGTGATGGGCTTTGCCGATCCGACGCTGACGCTCGAGCAATTGTCCGCCGCCGGCGTCAAGCGCATCAGCGTCGGCGGCGCCATGTCGCGCTACGCGCTCGCCGCATTCCTGAACTGCGCGCGCGAGATGAAGGACAAGGGATCCTTCACCTATGTTCGCGAGATGGCACCGATCAAGGAGCTGCGCGACGCGTTCGCGTCGGTCAGCCCTCCTTGAAGCCGTACTCCGGCACGTTGCCGCTGGCACCGTAATATTTGTACGGCAGGAACTTGCCGCTCATGGTGATCTTGACGCGGTCGCCCTTCGGATTGGCGACACGTTCGAGCGCCATATCGAAATCGATCGCCGACATGATGCCGTCGCCGAACTCTTCCTCGATCAGCGCCTTCCAGGCCGGGCCGTTCACCATCACCATCTCGTAGAAGCGGTAGATCAGGGGATCGGTCGGCGGCATCGGCGTGCCAGTGCCGCGCATCGGCACCTCGTTGAGCATGGCCGTCTCGGCCTTCGAGAGGCCGAACAGCTCGCCGGCGTTCGCCGCCTGCGGCTTCGTCAATTTCATCTGGCCCATGATCGCGCCGACGATCAGCACTTCGGAATAGCCGCCGATCTTCTCGCAGATGTATTTCCAGCTCCAGCCCTTCTCGCGCTTGATGTCGAGCAGTTTTTCGGTGAGGTCTTCGCGCTTCATGTCAGGGTCTCCTTGCTAGGCGCTCAATCCGGGATTTGTCCCCGGCATCCAGGTCTGTCGTGACTCCTCGCCGGTTGACGCGATCGTCAGCCCGGGCTTGCCGATCTGCACCGTCGGCACATTGCGCGGATCGTGATCCGGCGTCTCGGCGGCAAAGGACTTGCTGCGCGTCACCAGAAAATCGATGATGTGGTTGCGCAAGGCATAGTAGAGCGGATGGCGGTGCAGGTCGGTGCGGCCGCGATCTCGTGGCAGCGGGTTCTCGACGACCTCGGCCAGCACCGCGCCGGGACCGTTGGTCATCAGGAAAATCTTGTCGGCGAGGTAGATCGCCTCGTCGACGTCATGGGTGATCATGAACGCGGTCTGCCCGGTCTCGAGGCAAATGCGCCGCACCTCGTCCTGCAGCGTACCGCGCGTCAGCGCATCCAGCGCCGAGAACGGCTCGTCCATCAGCATCATCTTCGGCGTGATCGACAGCGCGCGCGCGATGCCGACGCGCTGCTTCATTCCGCCCGAGAGCTCCGACGGATGCTTGTGCTCGGAGCCGGTGAGCCCGACGAGATCGATGAAGGTCTGCGCATGCGCCCTCACCTTGGCGCGATCCCAGCTCCGCCATTTCGAGCTCACGGCATAGGCGACATTGCCGAGCACGGTGCGCCAGGGCAGAAGCGCATGGCTCTGGAAGATCACCGCGCGGTCGAGGCTGGTGCCCGAGATCGCCTGCCCGTCGACGATGACGGCGCCTTCGCTCGGCGCGTCGAGCCCGGCGAGGATGTTGAGCACCGTAGTCTTGCCGCAGCCGGAATGGCCGATCACGCAACAAAACTCGCCGCGCGCCATCGACAGCCACAAGTTCTCGAACACTGTCGTCATCGCTCCACCAGCGCCGGAATAGCGCCTCGCGATGCCTTCGATGGAGATGAATTTGTCGGTCACAACCTTTACTCCGGAAACGTGACCATGCGCGTGAAGCGCGCCAGGATCTGGTCGAGCAGCATGCCGACGATCCCGATCAGCAGGATCGCGATGATGACGTTGGTGATCGAGAGGTTATTCCACTCGTTCCAGACGAAATAGCCGATGCCGGTGCCGCCGACGAGCATCTCGGCCGCGACGATCACGAGCCAGGCGATGCCGATCGAGATGCGCATGCCCGTCAGGATCGTCGGCGCCGCTGCGGGGAGGATCACGGTGAAGGCGCGCCTGATCGTGCCGACCTCCAGCGTCCGTGCCACGTTGACCCACTCCTTGCGCACGCTGGCAACGCCGAACACCGTGTTGAGCAGCATCGGCCAGATTGAGCAGATGAAGATGACGAAGATCGCCGAGATCGAGGAGTCCTTGATGGTGTAGAGCGCCAGCGGCATCCAGGCCAGCGGCGAGATCGGCTTCAGCACCTGGATGAAGGGATCGAGCGCCTTGCTGAGCAGCGGCGACATGCCGATCAGGAAGCCGAGCGGGATCGCGACGATCACCGCCAGCAGATAGCCGGTGCCGACGCGCCCAATGGAATAGGCAAGCTGGATGCCGAGGCCCTTGTCGTTCGGCCCGTTGTCATAGAACGGCCGCTTCAAATGCTCCCAGAGCTTGGCGCCGACGTCGAGCGGCCCGGGCATTGCCGATTTGCCCTGCGTCGCCGTCAGACCCATCAGCTTGGCGTATTCGGGGCTCATCGTTGTCGTTGTGCCGGTCGAGCGCGTGGCGAGATGCCATACACCGAGGAATGCGGCGAGCAGCGCGATGGAGACGAGGCCGGCGCGGAGGCGGAGGGAGGATGTCATCGCGTACCCTCTCGTGTCCCGGGCGCGGCGCAGTGCGCCCGGCGATGCGGAGCATCGTCCGGTGCGATGCGATGCAGAACCGGGACCCATGCGGCTCGACTGGGTCCCGGCTCAGCGAAGCAGCACTTCGTGCTGCATCGCGTCCGGGACATGGAAACGGAGATCCTCACGCCCCCCTCCTGATCTTGAAGCTCGCCAAATAATCCTCGGGCTTTGCCGGATCGAAATTCTTTCCCATCACCGCGAACGATTTGTAGCTGCTCGCCGGCGGCGTGAGCCCCATCTCCGTCATCAGCTTCTTCGTATCGGTGGCGAGATACACCTGCTCGGCAACCGTCTTGTAGTCGACATCGCCCTTGATCTGGCCCCAGCGCTTCATCTGCGTCAGCATCCACACAGCGAAGGACTGCCAGGGGAACGGATCGAAATCGACGCGCTTGGGATCGGTCTTCACGCCGCCGAGACCATCGGCATAAGTGCCGGTCAGGACCTGCTCCAGCACCGTGACCGGCGCGTTGATGTAGTTGGCGGGCGCGATGGCTTCGGCGATCTGCTTGCGGTTCTCCGCCTTCGAGGCATAGGCGGTGGCATCGACGATTGCCCGCGTCAGCGCGGCAAAGCTGTTCGGCGCCGTGGTGATGAACTCGCGGCTGGCGGCGAAGCTGCAGCAGGGATGGCCGTCCCAGATCTCCTTGGAGAGCAGATGCATGAAGCCGACGCCGTCATAGATCGCGCGCTGGCAGACATTGTCGGGCGCAAGGAAGCCGTCGATGTTGTCGGCGCGGAGGTTGGCGACCATCTCCGGCGGCGGCACCGAACGCAGCTGCACGTCGGTATCGGGGTCGAGGCCGGCTTCCGCGAGATAATAGCGCAGCAGATAGTTGTGCATGGAATAGTCGAAGGGGATCGCGAACTTCAGGCCTTTCCAGTCCTTCGGATCACGCTTGTCCTTGTGCTTGGTCGCCAGCACGATGCCCTGCCCGTTGATGTTCTCGATTGCAGGGACGGCGAACGGAATGGCATTGGCACCGAGGCCAAGCGAGATCGCGATCGGCATCGGCGCCAGCATGTGCGCGGCGTCGTATTCCTTGTTGATGGTCTTGTCGCGGATCACCGCCCAGCCGGCAGTCTTCACCACTTCGACATTGAGGCCGTGCTTGGAATAGAAGCCCAGCGGCGCCGCCATGATGATGGGCGTCGCGCAGGTGATCGGGATGAAGCCGACCTTGAGGTCCTTTTTCTCGGGCGTGCCGGCTTGCGCAAAGACTTCTGTCGCGGTCTTGAGCGGAAAGAATTGCGACAGCGCGGCGAGCGCGGTGGATGCACCGACCGACTTCAGGAACGCGCGTCGTGCCACATCCTGTGGGAACATCGCGCGCATTACCGCGGAGGCGACGACGCCCTCGTAGCGCTTCTCCTCGCTCTCGAACAGCTCGCAACGCAGCGCTGTCGCCTGCTCGTGCTCTTCCGCAGAACGATGCTGGCCGCAGGCACAGCCGGCTCGAAGCTTGCGATCGGGATCAAACGGATTGTCGAACGTGGACATCGGCCCTCCTGCGCGTCATTGCGAGGAGCAATTACGCAAGGAGCGTGCCACCGCCTCCCGAGCCGGCAGAGCCTTGATCACGCAGCACTTTCGCCCGCGCTTGGCCACTACGAAAACTCGTGATAAACGAATTTTCGTAGTTCAATGACGAGATTTCGTAATGGCAACGACGCCAATGCCCGCCCACGATGACGTGGCCTCCGCCATCGACCCGCGCATCGCAGCGTTCGAATCCTCCATCGAGGCGACGCTTCTGGTCGATCCCTATGGCGACCAGATCGTCGACGCCAATCCCGCCGCCTGCGCTCTGCTCGGCTACGACCGCGCGCTGTTGCGGCAGACCAGGGCCAGCACGCTCCACGCCGGCGAGCTGGCCACCCTCACCGTCTTCACCCAGGCCGTGCTGCACAAGGGCGCCTACTGGACCACGGCCCTTACCCCCCGCCATGCGACGGGGCAAAGTCTCCAGCTCGAATATGCCGGCTGCCTGCTGCCGCATGACGGCCGCACGCTGCTACTGCTCACGCTGACCGATCTCGAAGCGCGCCGCCGGCGCAATGTCGACGCGGCCGCCGAAGATCACATGCGCGGCGGCATTGCGACCTGGCAGCGGGTCGAGCGCGTGTTCCAGGACATCGAGCGCGAGAACCAGCTGATCCTGCGCGCCGCCGGCGAAGGCATCTATGGCGTCAATGCCGAAGGCAAGACCACCTTCGTTAATCCCGCGGCCGAACGCATGCTGGGCTGGACCGCCGAAGAGTTGGTCGGCAAGGAGATCCACCCGATCGTTCACCACACCCATCACGACGGCCGGCACTATCACAACCACGACTGCCCGATCTATGCGGCGTTCCGCGACGGCGCCGTGCACCAGGTCGACGGCGAGGTGTTTTGGCGCAAGGACGGTTCGCCGGCCTGGGTCGAATACACCTCCACTCCGATCCGCGACCGCGGCGTCGTGGTCGGCGCCGTCGTGGTGTTCCGCGACGTCAGCCAGCGCCGCGAAGCCGACGAGAAGCTGCACGCCGCGCTCGCCGAAGTCGACCGTCTGCGCGAGCGGCTGGAGCTGGAGAACGCCTATCTCCAGGAAGAAATCCGCATCGAGACCAATCCGCGCGGCATCATCGGCCAAAGCGAAGCCATCCAGAAGACGCTGCGCCAGGTCAAGCTGGTAGCGCCGACGACGGCGGCGGTGATGATCACCGGCGAATCCGGCACCGGCAAGGAGCTGATCGCGCGCGCCATCCACGAGGACTCCACCCGCAGCGACCGGCCGCTGATCCGCGTCAACTGCGCCGCGATCCCGCGCGAGTTGTTCGAGAGCGAGTTCTTCGGCCATGTCCGCGGCGCCTTCACCGGCGCAACCCGCGACCGCATCGGCCGCTTCGAGCTCGCCGACGGCGGCACGCTGTTCCTCGACGAGGTCGGCGAGATTCCGCTCGAACTGCAAGGCAAGCTGCTGCGCGTGTTGCAGGAGGGCCATTTCGAACGCGTCGGCGAGGCGCGCACCCGCGCCGTCGACGTCCGCGTCATTGCCGCGACCAATCGCGACCTCAAGCAGGAGGTGCAGCGCGGCCGTTTCCGCGAAGACCTCTATTTCCGCCTCAACGTATTCCCGATCGAGACGGTGCCCCTGCGCGAACGGCGCGAGGACATTCCCTTGCTCGCCCAGCATTTTCTGACACGCGAAAGCAAGGCTCTGAAATCGAATTTGCGTCTCTCCGAGGGTGATGCGCGGCGACTGACCCGTTACGATTGGCCTGGCAATGTCCGCGAATTGCAGAACGTGATCGAGCGCGCCGCGATCCTGTCGCAGAACGGCCGTCTACGCATCGACCTGCCCGACACCTCCGGCGCGCAAGCGCCTAGCGGCGCCGCCCGCCAGAAGGCCGACGCCCGCCCCGCCGTCTTGACATCATCCGAAATGCGCGACCACGAGCGCGCCAACATTCTCGCCGCGCTCGAGGCCTGCGCCGGAAAAGTCTTCGGCCCCGGCGGCGCGGCCGAGATGCTCGACATCAAGCCGACAACCCTGGCCTCGCGGATCAAGGCGCTGGGAATCGCGCCGCGTTCGGGGGCGATAGCGAAACGCTAGATCAGGATGTGCTTGGTTGAATCGATGCGAGCCGAGGGGTCACCTCTCCCGTAGGGAGAGGTGACCGAGTTCTGCGGCCACGGCGCACGCTCACGCCGCCTTTGTCGTGACACCCGATGCCATCGGCAGACCCTGCTCGATCGGCAGCGACGGATCGCGCGACCATTCGTTCCAGGAGCCGAAATACATCCGCACGTCCTTCACGCCGGCGTTCTTCAGCGCCAGGAACGTGTTCGACGCCCGCGCACCTTTGAAGCAGTAGAGATAGACCGGCGTGGTCTGCGAGATGCCGACGGTGGCGCATTCCGCCAGAATCTCGTCCCTGGACTTGAAGCGCGGGCCTTCGGCCGTCGGCTTCATCATGCGATACCATTCCAGCCACACCGCGCCGGGGATGCGGCCTTTGCGCGGGCAGAAGTCCTTGCCATAGGGCGACGAGCTGTCGCCGATCCACTCGTCGACATCGCGCACGTCGAGGATCGCGATGCCGGGCTTGCCGACGGCGGCGAGCATGGTTTTGGCATCGATCAGGATCTCGCCCGCTTCCGGCACGATCGGGAACGAGGCCTTGGTCGGGGTCGGAACGTCGATGGTCACCGGCAAGCCCGCGGCTGCCCAGGCGTCGAAGCCGCCGTGCAGCACCTTCACCTTGGGATAGCCGAGCATGGTGAGCAGATAATAGCCGCGGCAGGACTGGCCGAAACCGGAATTCATCGACTGCTCGTAGACCACGGCCGTTTCCTTGCCGGAGAGACCGGCGGCGCCGAAAGCATCGGCGAATTTGGTCTTCAGCTCGCTGATGCCGTCCGGCGTCGAGGTTGCAAGATAGGTGAAGATGTCGTGCACGTTCACCGCATTGGGCAGGTGCCCGGCGCCGTAGGCGTCGGGATTGCGGGTGTCGATCACGACACACGGCTCTAGCTTCAAGAGATCGGCAAGTTCGCTGGCAGAGATCAGAACGTCCGTCATTGGCAGCCTCTCCGTTGAGGTTGGGTGGTCTTCCGGGGTGGACTCGCAAAACTCAGCTGTCGGCGAGCATCTTGCGCAGTTGCTTGGTGGCAGGCGTGACGATCGCGACGAAATAGGCCTCGCGCAGGCGCCGCTGCGCGCGGTGACTCCTGAGGTAGCCGCGCGCGCCACAATGCAGCATCGCCGCATGCGCCGCCGCGACGCCGGCTTCGCCGGCGCGCAAGCGGAGCGCGATCACCTTGCGCCAATAGGTCTCCTCCTCGTTGTAGGGATCGCGGGCCAGCGCCATGGTCTCGGCCTCGAGCTCAGCGGCGAGATCGCGGAAATGCACCGGCTGCTGCGGCAGATAGCGGTTGATGTGGCCGAGGGGACTGTCGACCTCGTCCATGATGCTGATGCAATCCTTGATCAGGCCGAGCGCCATGCCGGCCTGGAGCAGGATGAAGCCGGCACGGATCTTCTTGACGAAGGGCTCGGCGGGATCGGCGAGGATCAGCTCGTCGGGGACAAAGGCGTCGCGGAACTGCACGCCATAGGTCCCGGTGCCGTCCATCGCGAGGAACGGCTTGCATGGCGTCAGCGTGACCGCAGGATCGGCGCAATCGGCCAGGAACATGACCGTCCCAGGCTCGCCACTTGCGATGCCCTGCTCGCCCTCACGCTCGAAAATGGTGCCGAAGTAATGGTCGGGGCCGAGATTGGAGACCCAGGGCAGCGCGCCGCGCACGATGTAGCCGCCCTCGACCCTGCGCCCCTTCAGCTTCAGTTTCTCGATGCCGAAGAAGCTCTTCATGGGATTGGAGAGCCCGGTGCCGCCAAGCACGCGGCCGGTCGAGAAGGCATCGCCGAAGCGTTTTGCGAGCTTGATATTGGTGGAATTCGCCGCGTACCAGACCAGCGTGTTCTGGCACCAGGCCATGAACGCCGTCGCCCCGCAGACCTCGCCGATCGCCGACATCGCCTGGATCGCGCAGCGCAGATCGGCAGGCCCTTCGTGAGGCACGTGGCTGCCCCACGCCCCTGCCGCACCGAACTTGCGCAGCACCTCGGCCGGATAGACTGAGCCGTCGTCGACGCCGGCCGCGAGCGGCGCGAGCTGCTCGCGCGCGATCCGCGCCACCTCGCCCGCAATGGACGGTGCGGGCTGATCCAGAACTTCGGCCCGCGATAAAGCCATTGAACCCATGATCGTCTCCCGCACCTTGTCCTGATTGCCGTCTGCTAGATGCCGACCTCGAGATTGACCGGGCGGGTGAAGGTGTTGGCGACCGGCGACCATTTCTTCACATGGGCGACCAGTGCGTTGATCTCGTCCGGCGAGACGCCCTCGCATTCCATGTCGACCTTGACGCGGACATCGGTGAATCCAACCGGCTTGTCGGAGGTGTCGCCCGTGCCCCAGACCGCGGTGATGTTGAGATCACCTTCGAGCTCCAGCTCGAGCTTGTTGACGATCCAGCCGCGGTGCACGGCATTGGCGTGCAGGCCGACCGCAAGGCACGAGCCGAGCGCGGCGAGCGAGGCTTCCGACGGATTGGGCGCGGTGTCGTCGCCCAGGAGGCCCGGCGGCTCGTCGACGATGTAGGGCGGCAGGTTGCGGATGTAGTTGGCGTGGCGGAATTTGCCTTCCGCGACCGTCTTGCACTTCAAGGTCTTGATAACCTTCGGATTTGCCTTGCCATTGGCAATCAGTTGCTCGAGCCCATTCTTGTCGATGGGCGCGAGGCAACCCGTCAGCACTGTCTTTTGAACGATGGCAGTCATCAATCTTCTCCCTGGCAGAAGTGGAAATGGGCAGGATACCGAACGGTCTGTTTCCTTGCATGGAGCGTGCCAGACGAGGCCGAAAACGAAACGCGAAGCATTGGAGCCGCTTAAGTGTCCCTGCCTGCGGATTGATCAGCCGCCGCTTGCCCAAGGGCGGTGCAGATGCGTGCGCGCATGCGAATCTTTTCAGCGCGAAACAGATGCGGCTTGCTGACGCGGCGCGGCTGCGGGTAAGTTCGTCAGCATGGCAAAGACGTCATCGAAGAAGACTTCGCCCCGCTCCGCCGCTCGCGAAGATGAATCCGCGCGCGGGCGCCTCTTGAGCGCCGCGACGCACCTGTTCTGCAAGAACGGCATCAACGCCACCGGCATTGATGCAATCATCGAAGAGGCCGGCACCGCGAAGACGACGCTCTATAAGTTGTTCGGCTCCAAGACCAATCTCGTCAACGCCGTGCTGGAGAGCGAAGGCAAGCAGTGGCGCGAATGGTTCATCGGCGCCATGGAGCAAGGCGGCGGTGATGCGCAGGCGAAACTCACGCGCATCTTCCCCGCACTGAAGAGCTGGTTCGCCGAGGAGCGCTTCTACGGCTGCCCCTTCATCAACGCCGTCGGCGAGCACGACAAGGACGCAAAACAGTTCCGAAACATCGCGCTGAAGCACAAGAAGATCGTGCTCGCCCACATCGAGAAGCTCGCCGGCGAGCTCGGCTCCGCCGAGCCTGCAGTGCTGGCCCACCAGCTCGGCCTCATCATCGACGGCGCCATCGTCGCAGCGATGATCTCACGCGACCCGGGCGTGGCCGATACGGCCGCGCTCACGGCGGGTCCCCTGCTCACGCAATCGAAGGCGAAGAAGAAGCGTGCAGCGGAGCAGCTCGAGGCGGTGTGAGTACAGTCATCGCGTAGCCCGCATGAGCGCAGCGACATGCGGGACCTTTCCCCGGATATCGCTTCGCTCATCCGGGCTACGAAGATTTCGTAGGGTGGGCAAAGGCGCATAGCGCCGTGCCCACCATTCCTGCGTTGATCGATGCGGTGGGCACGCTCCGCTTTGCCCACCCTACGAGACTAGGTCGTCTCCGCCATCATCCCCTGCAACCGCACCAGCTCCACCTCCAGATCGCGCTCCACATCCGCCGCGCGAATGTCGAGCACACGATAATCCCGCGCTTCCAGCCACGCGCGCCGCGACGCGCGGTCGGCGCCGATTGCCTCGCCCTCGCCCGGGTTCACCAGCTCGATCGCGATCCGGTGCGGGAACGAGACGAAGTCCGGGATGTGGCGCCCCACCGGGGTCTGGCGCTTGAACTGGCCGGCGAAGCGGCGGTCGCGGGTGAGCGCCTGCCAGAGCAGCCGCTCGGCGTCGGTCGGGTTGCGGCGGAGCAGGCGGGCGAGGCCGCGCACCGTCGAGGCGCTGTCGGACACGCCGCCGCCCTGCCCGTGCTCGGCCAGGAGCGCACGCAGGCGCGTCGCCTGCTCGCCGTCGAGCACGCCACCCTTGGCCGGGCCCTTACGCCCTTCGGCGATCGCCATGATCACGCCGTGCAGGGTGTGCATGTCCTGCTTGGTCGGCTCCATCCGGCTGAAGATGTTGCGCAGGTTCACCAGCATGGTGTCGCGCTTCTCGGCCGGGCGCAGGAATTCGACCTTGTCGAGCTCGCGCACGAGATTGTCGAAGAAGGCCTGCATCTGGTGCTGTGAGGCGCGCTCGGATCTTTCAGGCATGGCGTGCGGCAGCGCGCCTGCGGTCGCCAACTTGAACCATTCATAGCCGACCAGCAGCACGGCCTGGGCGAGATTGAGCGAGGCAAAGCCCGGATTGACCGGAAAGGTGATGATGCGGTTGGAGAGCCCGACCTCCTCATTGGTCAGGCCCCAGCGCTCGCGGCCGAACAGGATGCCGCACCTGCCGCCGGTCGCGACGTGCCCGGCGATCTCGCTGGCTGCGGCCTCCGGCCCGACCACCGGCTTGGCCTGGTCGTGGGGGCGAGCCGTGGTGGCGAATAGCAGGTCGAGGTCGGCGACCGCCTGCTCCACCGTGTCGAACAATTCGACCTTTTCCAGAATGTGGTCGGCGCCGGCCGCGGCGCGCTGTGCCGCGATGTTGGGCCAGCCGTCCCTGGGATTGACGATGCGAAGCCGGCTCAGCGCAAAATTGCCCATGGCGCGCGCGGCCATGCCGATGTTCTCGCCGAGCTGCGGCTCGACCAGGATGACGATGGGACCGTCGAGGGAAAGGCCCGCCTTGCTCTTGTCAGTCCCCGACATCTCGTTTCGCTTTCACACTGTCTCTCAAGGCCTTGGCAAGGCCGTCTGAGGAATTGATTCAAGCGGCCCCCAGGATCGGGCCGCCCTCGCGGTCTGTCGTTTGCCTGTCCTGACAAAATTCTCAAGGGAAATAACGGGTTGGATTCGACTTTTGACTCTCGCTGGGAGCGTGAGCCCGGACCCGGCTGCGGGCTCCCCATCTGGGGAAGCTGGATGAGCTAAAACTGCATAATCCCTTGGCTTTCGCCCGCCGCGCGGCGGTGCTAAGAGGCGGCGGATATTCCCGTGGCGCACCATCAGCGCCGTTCCCAAGAGGCTTCCCCGATCATGGCAAAAATCAAGGTATCCAATCCCGTCGTCGAGCTCGATGGCGACGAGATGACCCGGATCATCTGGCAGTACATCAAGGACAAGCTGATCAACCCGTTCCTGGATGTCGAGCTGCTCTATTTCGACCTGGGCATGGAGTACCGCGACCACACCAACGATCAGGTCACCATCGACGCCGCCGAGGCGATCAAGAAGGTCGGCGTCGGCGTCAAGTGCGCCACCATCACCCCCGATGAAGCCCGGGTGAAGGAGTTCAACCTCAAGCAGATGTGGAAGTCGCCGAACGGCACCATCCGCAACATCCTCGGCGGCGTGATCTTCCGCGAGCCGATCATCTGCAAGAACGTGCCGCGCCTGGTTCCCGGCTGGACCAAGCCGATCATCATCGGCCGCCACGCCTATGGCGACCAGTACCGCGCCACTGACATCAAGTTCCCGGGCAAGGGCACGCTCTCGCTGAAGTTCGTCGGCGAGGACGGCACTGTGATCGAGAAGGAAGTGTTCAAGGCCCCCGGCGCCGGCGTCGCCATGGAGATGTACAATCTCGACGACTCCATCATCGATTTCGCCCGCGCCTCCTTCAACTACGGCCTGCTCCGTAATTATCCGGTGTACCTGTCGACCAAGAACACGATCCTCAAGGTCTATGACGGCCGCTTCAAGGACATCTTCCAGGACATCTTCGACCGCGAGTTCAAGAAGGAATTCGACGCCAAGGGCCTGACCTACGAGCACCGCCTGATCGACGACATGGTGGCTTCGGCGCTGAAATGGTCCGGCGGCTATGTCTGGGCTTGTAAGAACTACGACGGCGACGTGCAGTCCGACACGGTGGCGCAAGGTTACGGCTCGCTCGGCCTGATGACCTCGGTGCTGCTCACCCCCGACGGCAAGACCGTCGAGGCCGAAGCCGCCCACGGCACGGTCACCCGCCATTACCGCGAGCACCAGAAGGGCAAGGAGACCTCGACCAACTCGATCGCCTCGATCTTCGCCTGGACGCGTGGCCTCGCCCACCGCGCCAAGCTCGACAACAATGCCGAGCTCGCGAAGTTCGCGGCCACGCTGGAGAAGGTCTGCGTCGACACCGTCGAGGCCGGTTACATGACCAAGGACCTCGCGCTCTTGGTCGGCGCCGACCAGCGCTGGCTCTCCACCACCGGCTTCCTCGACAAGGTCGCGGAGAACCTGACCAAGGCGCTGGCGGCGTAAGCCGTCCGCGATTGCGCCCGGTTAGGGCAGACATCAAAAGGGCCGCGCCCAAGCGCGGCCCTTTTCTTTTGTCGCGCTACGCGCGGAGATGCGACCATGTCGATCGCATTGGGGCGAACGGTGCTAGAGGCGCCTTACGCGCTCGCCATCGCTTTCTCGATCGCGCTCAATGCCTCGGACGCCTTGGCGCCGTCAGGGCCGCCGGCCTGGGCCATGTCGGGCCGGCCGCCGCCGCCCTTGCCGCCGAGCGCTTCGGAGGCGATGCGAACGAGGTTCACGGCGTTGAAGCGCGCGGTGAGATCCTGCGTGACGCCGACCACGACGCCGGCCTTGCCGTCCTCGGTGACGCCGACGATGGCGACGACGCCGGAGCCGATCTGCTTCTTGCCGTCGTCGGCCAGGCTCTTGAGATCCTTCATCTCAATGCCCTCTACCGCGCGCGCCATCAGCTTGACGTCGCCGACCTCGCGCACGCCCGCGGCGGCGCCATTGCTGCCGGCAGCAGCGCCACCGCCCATCGCCAGCTTCTTGCGGGCGTCGGAGAGCTCGCGCTCGAGCTTCTTGCGCTCCTCCATCAGCGCGGCGATGCGCGCCGGCACGTCGTCGAGGGAGGTGCGTAGCTCGTTCGCCGCGGTCTTCGCCAGCGCCATGGTCTCGTTGGCATGCCTGCGCGCGTAATTGCCGGTCAGCGCCTCGATGCGCCGCACGCCGGAGGCGACCGCGCTTTCGCTCGTCAGCGTGATCAGGCCGATATCGCCGGTGCGCCTCACATGGGTGCCGCCACAGAGCTCGACCGACCAGCCGAGCGCGTTGGCGCCGCGCTCGCGCGCGGTCTTGCCCATCGAGACGACGCGGACCTCGTCACCATACTTTTCGCCGAACAGCGCGCGCGCCCCCGCTTCCCGCGCCTCATCGACGCCCATCACGCGGGTGGTGACCTCGTCGTTCTCCAGCACCACATCGTTGGCGATGTCCTCGACGCGAGCGAGCTCCTCGGCCGTGATCGGCTTCGGATGCACGAAGTCGAAGCGCAGCCGGTCGGGTGCGACCAGCGAGCCGCGCTGGGCGATGTGGTCGCCGAGCACCTGGCGCAGCGCCTCGTGGATCAGATGCGTCGCCGAGTGATGCGCGCGGATCGAGGAGCGGCGCGAATGATCGACTTCGAGCTGCAGGGCAGCGCCGAGCTTCAGCTCCCCACTCTCCACCGTGCCGATGTGAACGAAGAGATCGCCGAGCTTCTTCTGCGTGTCGGTGACGCGGAATTTGAGTCCGCCCTCGCCCGTGAGCACGCCGGTGTCGCCGACCTGGCCGCCGGACTCCGCATAGAACGGCGTCTGGTTGAGCACGATCGAACCCGTCTCGCCGGCCTTGAGGCTGGCGACTTCCCGGCCGTCCTTGACCAGCGCGGACACCACGCCCTCGGCGCTCTCGGTCTCGTAGCCGAGGAATTCAGTTGCACCAAGCTTCTCGCGCAGCGGGAACCAGATCGCCTCGCTTGCCGCCTCGCCCGAGCCTTTCCAGGACTCGCGCGCCTTGGCCTTCTGGCGCTCCATCGCATCCGAGAAGGCCGCCTGGTCGACGCCGATGCCGCGCGACTTCAGCGCGTCCTGCGTCAGGTCGAGCGGGAAGCCATAGGTGTCATACAGCGTGAAGGCGACGTCGCCATCGAACATGTCGCCCTTCTTCAGACCTGCGCTCTTCTCGTCAAGAATGGCCAAGCCACGCGAAAGAGTTTTCCGGAAGCGGGTCTCTTCCAGCCGCAGCGTTTCCTCGATCAGCTTTTCCGCGCGCATCAGCTCAGGGTAAGCCTGGCCCATCTCGCGCACGAGCGCCCAGACCAGGCGGTGCATCAAGGGCTCTTTCGCACCCAGCAGCTGCGCATGGCGCATCGCGCGGCGCATGATCCGGCGCAGCACGTAGCCGCGGCCCTCGTTCGAAGGCAAGACGCCGTCGGAGACGAGGAAGGCCGAGGAGCGCAGGTGATCGGCGATGACGCGGAACGAGGCCGCATTCTGCTCGTTCGGCCCGCTGCCGAGTGCGGACGCCGTGGCATCGACCAGGTTGCGGAACAGATCGGTCTCGAACACGCTCTCGACGCCCTGCAGGATGCAAGCCATGCGCTCCAGGCCCATGCCGGTGTCGATCGAGGGACGCGGCAAGCCCACGCGCTCCTCCTTCGTCACCTGCTCGTACTGCATGAACACGAGATTCCAGAATTCGAGGAAGCGGTCGCCGTCCTCTTCCGGCGAGCCCGGAGGCCCGCCCCAGATGTGCTCGCCGCGGTCGATGAAGATCTCCGAGCACGGGCCGCACGGACCGGTGTCGCCCATCGCCCAGAAATTGTCCGAAGTCGGGATGCGGATGATGCGGTCGTCGGAGAAGCCCGCGATCTTCTTCCAAAGGCCCGCCGCCTCGTCGTCGGTGTGGTAGACCGTGACGAGCAGCTTGTCCTTCTTCAGCCCGAACTCGGATGTGATCAGCTTCCAGGCGAGCTCGATCACGCGCTCCTTGAAATAGTCGCCGAACGAGAAATTGCCGAGCATCTCAAAGAAGGTGAGATGACGCGCGGTGTAGCCGACATTGTCGAGGTCGTTGTGCTTGCCGCCGGCGCGCACGCATTTCTGCGAGGTGGTGGCGCGCTGATACGGACGCTTCTCGACGCCCGTGAAGACGTTCTTGAACTGCACCATGCCGGCATTGGTGAACATCAACGTCGGGTCGTTGCGCGGCACGAGTGGCGAGGACGGCACGATCTCGTGGCCGTTCTCGGCAAAGAAGTTCAGAAAGGTCGACCTGATCTCGTTGACGCCGCTCATGTTCATCCAATCGGGTGTGCTTGGGCCCGCTGCCGCCGTCCAAACCGGAAATTAGGCTGATATCTGCGGGCCAAAGCGCTTTTAGACAAGGCCAGCTTCGCTGTCCAGAAACTGTGCAAGGAGATCAGAGGGTTGCCGCAGCCGCGCAATCCCGTTGAAAGGCGCGAGTGTCGCGTTGACAGGCTTGGCCGCCCTGTGGTCTCTACCTATCTGTATCGTACGGCCACGTCGGGAGAGACCGGCTTTAGGCAGCCGGCGCCGAAGGAGCAACCGCCCCGGAAACTCTCAGGCAAAAGGACCGCGTGGCTTTGACAGCATCTGGAAAGAGGCGCCGACGGGCTTAAGACCCGGACTGCGTCCGCCGACGGGATAATACTCTCAGGCACAGCGACAGATGGGGCTTCGACTGGTGTCCATCGGGGAATCCTCCCCGGGAACCGCCGAGGGCCCCTTAGATGCTAGCGCACAACCAAGACTCCCTGAAACGTACGCCTCTCTACGACCTCCACGTGTCCCTGGGCGGCAAGATGGTGCCGTTCGCGGGCTATGACATGCCCGTGCAGTACCCCGCGGGCGTCCTGAAGGAGCACCTCCATACCCGAGCCTCTGCCGGTCTGTTCGACGTCTCCCATATGGGCCAGATCGCGCTGCGGCCGAAATCCGGGAGGATCGAGGACGCTGCCCGCGCGCTGGAACGGCTGGTGCCGCAGGATATCATGGCGATCGCGCCGGGGCGGCAGCGCTACGCCCAGTTCACCAATGCGGACGGCGGCATTCTCGACGATCTCATGGTCGCCAATTTCGGCGATCACCTGTTCCTGGTCGTCAACGCCGCCTGCAAGGACGCCGACGAGGCCCATCTGCGCGCGAATCTGTCCGACGACTGCGTCATCGATTCGCTGGAAGGCCGCGCGCTGATCGCGCTGCAGGGCCCGAAGGCGGAAGCGGTGCTGGCGAAATTATGCGTAGAGGCCCCGGCCATGAAGTTCATGGACGCCGGCCCGCATGACGTCGCCGGCATCAAGTGCTTCGTCTCGCGTTCCGGCTACACAGGCGAGGACGGCTTTGAGATCTCGGTTCCCGCCGCCGACGCCGAACGCCTCGCCAAGACGCTGCTGGAAAATCCTGACGTGCTGCCGATCGGTCTAGGCGCCCGCGACAGCCTGCGGCTGGAAGCCGGGCTCTGCCTGTACGGCCACGACATCGACACCACGACCACGCCGGTCGAAGCCGCGCTGGAATGGTCGGTGCAGAAGAGCCGCCGCACGGGTGGCGCCCGCGCCGGCGGTTTCCCCGGCGCGGAAAAGATTCTCGCGCACTTCGATGGCGGCGCATCCCGCCGCCGCGTCGGCCTGCGTGCTGAGGGCCGCGCCCCGGTGCGCGAAGGCGCGCTGCTGTTTGCGGACGATACGGGTGGCGAGCCGATCGGAAAAGTCACCTCGGGCGGGTTCGGCCCGAGCCTGAGCGCGCCGGTGGCGATGGGCTATGTGCCCACGAATTTGAGCGCGCTCGGCACAAAGCTCTTCGCCGAAGTGCGCGGCCAGCGACTGCCGCTTGCGGTCGCCGCCATGCCCTTCGTGAAAAACACTTACAAGCGCTGAGGACTCCACAATGACCATGACACTGTACACTTCCGACCATGAATGGCTCGCCATCGACGGCGACACCGCCACGGTCGGCATTACCGACTACGCGCAGCAGCAGCTCGGCGATGTCGTGTTCGTCGAATTGCCCAAAGTCGGCCGCAGCTTGAAGAAGGCGGAAGCCGCCGCCGTCGTGGAATCGGTGAAGGCCGCCTCCGACGTCTATGCCCCGATCTCTGGCGAAGTGCTCGCGAGCAACGATGCCTTGGCCGCCGAGCCGGCGCTGGTCAATTCGGATGCGCAGGGCGCGGCCTGGTTCTTCAAGATCAAGATTGCCGACAAGAGCGAGCTCGGCGGCCTCATGGATGAAACCGCCTACAAGGCGCATACGGCTTAACGGCGATGGAGCAAGGGATGACCGCGCACCGTAAATCCAGCGGCGACACCGCCGCCAGTTTCGTTCGCCGCCACATCGGCCCGTCGGCGCGCGATGTCACCGCAATGTTAGAGGCCGTCGGCGCCAAGAGTGTGGACGCGCTGATGGCAGAGACGCTGCCGGCCTCGATCCGGCAGGCCGCTCCGCTCGATCTCGGCAAGCCGCTCAGCGAAACCGAGGCGATCGCGCATATGGCCGAGCTCGCGCGAGAGAACCAGGTCTTCACCTCGCTGATTGGCCAGGGCTATTCGGGCACCGTCCTGCCCGCGGTGATCCAGCGCAACATCCTGGAGAACCCGGCGTGGTACACGGCCTATACGCCCTACCAGCCCGAGATCAGCCAGGGCCGGCTGGAGGCGCTGTTCAACTTCCAGACCATGATCTGCGACCTCACCGGGCTCGATGTCGCCAATGCGTCGCTGCTTGATGAGGCCACGGCGGCGGCCGAAGCCATGGCGCTCGCCGAGCGGCACTCGCAGGTCAAGGCGAAAGCCTTCTTCGTCGACAAGGACGTGCATCCGCAGACGCTGGCGGTGATGCGCACCCGCGCCGAGCCGCTGGGCTGGAACCTGATCATCGGCGATCCCCTCACCGATCTCGACAAGAGCGACGTGCTCGGTGCGCTGCTGCAATATCCGGGTTCTTCCGGCGCGGTGCGCGACCTCAGGCCTGCGATCGCGGCGCTGAAGGCCAAGGGCGCGCTCGCGATCGTCGCCGCCGACCTGCTGGCGCTGACGCTGCTTGCTTCGCCCGGCGAGTTAGGTGCCGACATTGCGATCGGCTCGGCACAGCGCTTCGGCGTGCCGATGGGCTATGGCGGCCCGCACGCGGCCTATATGGCGGTGCGCGATGCGCTGAAGCGCTCGCTGCCCGGCCGCATCGTCGGCCTCTCCGTGGACTCACGCGGCGCGCCTGCCTATCGTCTCGCGCTGCAGACCCGCGAGCAGCACATCCGCCGCGAGAAGGCGACCTCCAACATCTGCACCGCGCAGGTGCTGCTCGCCGTGATCGCCTCGATGTATGCGGTCTATCACGGCCCCGAAGGCCTCACGCAGATCGCGCGCAACGTGCATCGTCGCACCGCCGTGCTCGCCAGCGGTCTGCGCAAGCTCGGCTTTGCACCGCAGGCCGACAGCTTCTTCGATACGATCAGCGTCGATGCCGCCGCCAAGCGCCCCGAGATCCTCGCGCGCGCGGCGGCCGAAAAGGTCAATCTCGGCATCGGTGATACGGCACTGCGTATCGCACTGGACGAGACCACAACGCCGGCGACGGTCGAAGCGGTCTGGCGCGCGTTTGGCGGCACTCTTGCCTATGCCGAGATCGATGCGGAGACGCGCGAGGCGCTGCCGGAGGCGCTGAAGCGCAGCACCGCTTTCCTCACTCATCCCGTCTTCCATGCGCATCGCTCGGAGACCGAGATGCTGCGCTACATGCGCAAGCTCAGCGATCGCGACCTCGCGCTCGACCGTGCCATGATCCCGCTGGGATCCTGCACCATGAAGCTGAACGCGACCACCGAAATGATGCCGCTGACCTGGCCGGAATTCGGCTCGCTGCATCCCTTTGCTCCGCGCGAGCAGGCTAGGGGTTACCACGCGCTGTTCGCGCGGCTGGAAAAATGGCTGTGCGACATCACCGGCTATGATGCGATCTCGCTGCAGCCGAATTCGGGTGCGCAGGGCGAATATGCCGGGCTGCTCGCGATCCGCGGCTATCATGCCGCACGCGGAGAGAGCCATCGCAAGATCTGTCTGATCCCCTCCTCCGCCCACGGCACCAACCCGGCCTCGGCCGCGATGGTCGGCATGGAGGTGGTGGTGGTCGCCTGCGAGAAGAACGGCGACGTCGACGTCAATGATCTCCGCGCCAAGGCGGAGAAGCATTCCAACGACCTCGCCGCGGTCATGATCACCTATCCCTCGACGCATGGCGTGTTCGAGGAACACATCCGCGAGATCTGCGACATCGTGCACAGCCATGGCGGCCAGGTCTATCTCGACGGCGCCAACCTCAACGCGCAGGTCGGCCTTAGCAGGCCCGGCGATTACGGCGCCGACGTCAGCCATCTCAACCTGCACAAGACCTTCTGCATCCCGCATGGCGGCGGCGGCCCCGGCATGGGCCCGATCGGCGTCAAGGCGCATCTCGCCCCGTTCCTGCCGGGCCATCCGGCGACGCACGCGGACGCTCCGGTCGGCCCGATCTCGGCCGCGCCGTTCGGCTCGGCCTCGATCCTCACCATCTCCTACATCTACATCCTGATGATGGGCGGTGAAGGCCTGAAGCGCGCCACCGAGATCGCGATCCTCAACGCCAATTACATCGCAGCGCGCCTCGATCCGCACTTCCCGGTGCTCTACAAGAACGCGAAGGGCCGCGTCGCGCATGAATGCATCGTCGATCCGCGTCCGCTGAAGACGACATCCGGCGTCACGGTCGACGACATCGCAAAACGCCTCATCGATTACGGCTTCCACGCCCCGACCATGAGCTTCCCGGTGCCGGGCACGCTGATGATCGAGCCGACCGAATCGGAATCGAAGGCGGAGCTGGATCGCTTCTGCGATGCCATGATCGCGATCCGCAAGGAAATCGCCGAGGTCGAATCCGGCCGCTTTGAGATCGCGGCCTCGCCGCTGCGTCACGCCCCGCACACGGTGCACGACATCGCAGATGACGACTGGAAGCGCGCCTACACCCGCAGTGAGGGCTGCTTCCCCGACGGCGTCTCGCGCACCGACAAGTACTGGTCTCCGGTCGGCCGTGTCGACAACGTCTACGGCGACCGCAATTTGGTGTGCTCGTGCCCGCCGGTGAGCGATTACGCGCAAGCTGCGGAGTAATGTCGCGACGGAGGTCTCGTAGGGTGGGTTAGCGGGCGGCTGCGCGAAGCGCGGTCCGCTCGCGTAACCCACCACTTCTATTTCCGCGGAGATGAACCGTGGTGGATTACGCCGTGCGAACTGCGCTTTGCGCAGTCGCAGGGCTAATCCACCCTACAAACCTGAAGACGTACCTAAGGTTCAACCAGCAATCGGCTTTCGCGATCCCATCGCCAGAGCCGTTCGTTGGTGAGTTCAGTACCGCCCCACCAACGTTTGATCGGGTTGTGGCGCCACATGTCGTCTTCGCGGGCGAGAAGTGAACGCCCGAGTTCAGTCAGCGTGACCTTCCACTCGCTCCTGCCGAAGTAACGATCCTCGTTGTCGAACGCCGGATCGCCCAACAAGACCGGCGGCACCGAATGTTCTCCAAGATCGAGCAGGGCATCGCCCGCGTCGTTTTTGTCGAACACATTGCGAAGCCATCTCGCGTGTTCGACGAGCCTCGGGTCGGTGTGCCCGTCGTTCACGAAGTCCAGCAAATCCATTTCGCTGGCACCGAGTCCCGTGATGCTGTCCGGAAGCTCTTCCAGCATTGCAATGAGTGCCGATCGAAGTCTCGGCAGGATCATCATCCGTCATCAGCAGATCGAAACAGGGTTGTGGCGTGTCAGCCCGATAGGCTCGCCAAGCGCGGCTTGCCGTCACCAAATGGTTCTCGGTCACCTTGAAGGCCGACAGTTTCCATTTTGCGACAGACTCCGGAGCATAGTTCGCAACGGTGTCGTCCGTATGCACCAGGCTCAGCTTCGTCGTGATCTCCCTGTAGGGACGAAGCAGGTCGAGCAGCCAGACGAGCACGAGTTGATCGTTCGGCCACGGGTCGGCCCACACTTCGATCGAGTCGAACTTCTCGCAGAGCTGAAAGAAACCAATGTCCGACGAGCCGAAGCCCATCAGCCAATTTCGCTCCACGCCGTCGAGCCAATGATCGCCTCTTCTGGAATGCTTCGCGGAACGTGGCTCCAGCCCCATCGCGAGTTCCTCCTCGGACGGCAATTGGCCCCGAACGAAGCGCGGAGAAAAGCTGAGGGCGATATTCGCCAAGTTAGAGCCGCCGAGCACGGCGGCCGCTCCATAGTTCGTTCCCAGAATCAGGTGTGACAAGATCGTCTCTCAAAATTGATGCGCAATACGGGAGCACACTGAGCGATACGCATGCGTCAGTCAGGCGCAATCAAGAACCGGCTTTCGCGATCCCACCGCCAGAGCCGCTCGCTGGTGAGAAGCGTTCCACCCCACCAGCGCGTGATCGGATTATAGCGGCAGAAATCCTCTTCTCCTGCCAACACCGCCCTCCCGAGATCAGTGAGCGACAAGCGGGACTGCTTGTATCGTGCATGACGCAGAGCATCCTCATGCATGTCGAGCGAGAATGGCCCCTCCTCCAGTCCTGATACAGCCGGCACCGGACATCGCGCGAGCCCATCAAGCAGCGTCCCGACTTCCCAGTAGTCGAAAACGCGCCGCTCGTTGCGTTTCTGATGACCCGGGAACACGTCGACAGGCTGCACTTCGCCCGGCGCGATCAATTCCAGGATCCGCGTTTCCGTTGCTCCAACACCGGTTGTGATGCCCGGAAGCTCTTCGAGCAGGTCAACGACATGTCGCTCAAGCTGCGGCAGCAGGCTCAAGTCGGCCTTGAGCAGATCGAACCAGGCCTGCGGCGTCGCCGCGCGATAGGCCCGCCATGCGCGGCCAACCAGCTCGAGGCAGTCTTGCGTGGGCTTAATGGCCGGCGGCTTTATCTTCGCAAGGCGCTCTGGCCCCACATCCCCGACGGCAATGCCTACATGGCGTAACGCGAGCTTGGAGACAGCCGCTCTTTCACTGCGACAATGGTCGAGTAGCCACAGCAGAACCAATTGCGCATTCGGCTCTGGTCCCGGCCACAATTCGACCGATTCGCATCCCAAGAGCAGCTCGATTACTCCAAGCCCCTTCACGCCCCATTCTTCGAGCCGCCAGGATGGTGTGTCGTCCAGCCAATGAAGGCCGTGCGGCTGCGTTGTACGCGGCGCAAAGAACGCCTCAAGCTCGGCATCGGACGGCAGCGGCCCCCACACGAGCCGGCGCTCGATTGCGATCACGAGGTCGGCAAGGCCGGCGCGTTGTATCGCGCCGGCGGCGGACGAGTCTGTTGTCACAATGAGCCGCGTCATGCCGGTGGCCTCAAGTCTTCGTCAAAACAGGGCCGTAGCGCCACAGCCGATCGTTGGTCAGATGCGTGCCGCCCCACCAACGGTCGATCGGGTTATGGCGGCTGAAGTCTTCCTTGCCCGCCATAACTGCTTTGCCGAATTCCGTCAGCGACAACCGGCTCCGTGAATACGCCACCTGGCGTGCAGGCAGATTCTGCTGAGGGATCGTGCGAAGCTCATCGTCAAGTCCGGCCACCGCGGGCCTTGGACCGAGCGCGAGCCCCTGGAGCAGCCACCCAAGCTCCCATTCGTTAAAGACCGGCGTGCGGCGGAGCGAGCGGAGATGGAAGAGTGCGCTCGTTCCCTCATAACCGCGTGCGATGAGCTCCAGGAAGCGGATCTCCGTTGCACCGAGTCCCGTCGAAGCTGAGGGGAGCTCCGCCAACAGATCGATCAAGGCCGGCCTTAGCATCAGCAGAGCACTCAGGTCCCGATGAACGAGCTCGGCGCACCTCTCGGGCGTCGGCGCAGCGTAGGCCTGCCAAGCCATGCTTGCCGTTTCGAGTTCATCTGTGGTCACGCGAAGGGCGGGAATATGGGGAAGCGATTTGGCAATAGACGTCGGCTCCTCGGTGATGAGATCGAAAGCAATCAGACGTAACTTCGCCTTGCTCGCAATCTCTGGATGGGAGCAGAGATAATCGAGGAGCCAGATCAGCTGGAGCTGATCATTAGGATTCCGATCAAACCACAATTCGACGACGTCGTAGGCCTGACAGAACGCGACCAGAGAGAGATGTCTTCGCTCTTTGGCGGCCTGGGACCAGCGTCCAACGTAGTCAAACCAATGCCAGCCTGGCTTTACTGTCCCCGAGCGGGCACCGACATAAGCTGCAAGTTCGTCGAGAGGCAGAGGCCCGTCAACAAGACGGAATGTGAATGGGATGACGACTTCGGCGAGACCCGAGCGTATGAGATCGAAGCCTGATAAACTCGTCAGAATCACAGGCTTCATCGCACCACCTGATCACCACACCGCCAAAACGAAACGGGCACCGAAGACGTCGGCAACTCAACGTCCTCAGCGCCCGCTCCTCGCGAAACTCTTTGCGCGGTAAGGCTTACTCCTCCGCCGGCTCCTCGCCGTCGGCGTCGCGCTCCGGCGTGCCGGCCAGGATCTGCTCGGCGATCAGGCCGGAGTTCTGGCGGATCGCGGTCTCGATCTTGGCGGTGATGTCAGGGTTGCCCTTCAAAAACGCCTTGGCGTTCTCGCGGCCCTGGCCGAGGCGTTGGCTGTCATAGGAGAACCAGGCACCGGACTTCTCCACGATGCCGGCCTTCACGCCGAGATCGAGGATCTCGCCCATCTTGGAGACGCCTTCGCCGTACATGATGTCGAACTCGACCTGCTTGAACGGCGGCGCCAGCTTGTTCTTGACCACCTTGACGCGGGTGGTGTTGCCGACCACCTCGTCGCGCTCCTTGATCGCGCCGATGCGGCGGATGTCGAGACGGACGGAGGCGTAGAATTTCAGCGCATTGCCGCCGGTCGTGGTTTCCGGCGAGCCATACATCACGCCGATCTTCATGCGGATCTGGTTGATGAAGATCACCATGGTGTTGGACTTGTTGATGGAGGCCGTCAGCTTGCGCAGCGCCTGGCTCATCAGGCGGGCCTGCAGGCCCGGCAGCGCATCGCCCATCTCGCCCTCGAGCTCGGCCTTCGGCACCAGCGCCGCGACCGAATCGACCACCAGAACGTCGACGGCGCCCGAGCGCACCAAGGTGTCGCAGATCTCCAGCGCCTGCTCACCGGTGTCGGGCTGCGAGATCAGGAGCTCGTCGATGTTGACGCCCAGCTTGCGGGCATAGACCGGATCGAGCGCGTGCTCGGCGTCGATGAAGGCGCAGATGCCGCCCTTCTTCTGAGCTTCCGCCACCGTATGCAGCGCCAGCGTGGTCTTGCCCGAGGATTCCGGCCCGTAGATCTCGACGATGCGCCCTTTGGGCAGGCCGCCGATACCGAGCGCGATATCGAGCCCGAGCGAGCCGGAGGACACCGCCTCGATGTCCATGGACCGGTCGTTCTTGCCGAGCTTCATCACAGAGCCCTTACCGAACTGGCGCTCGATCTGAGAGAGCGCGGCGGCCAGAGCTTTACTCTTGTCCATGGAAGATCCTTCGACGATACGCAGGGCAGTTGCGGACATTGGGTCGTGCTCCTTATGGCGAGGATTCGCTAGGGGGACAAACGATTGAGAGGCAGCTCGGCGATAAAAGCAATGTACCCTATTTGTTCTAGGTTCGCAATATGTTCTTTGCGAATTGTGGTGCCTGTAATTGCCCCCAATATCCTAAGTTGTTTTGCGTCCCTTAGTCTGTGGTATAATCGTTCCATTCGGGGAACGCTGCCATGGACTACCGCGCGTACATCCTTGACGATGGCGGGCGCATCATCGGCGTGCACGAGCTGGATTGCGCCGACGACGAAGAGGCCAAACAGAAAGCAGCCCAATTACTGGATGGAAATGACCTTGAAGTCTGGCACCGAGAACGCCGCGTGGCCCGATTGAAGCACCATAATTGAAGCACCATAATTGAAGCACCATACAAGGCAGTAAGGCCGCCTCAAGAGGCGGCCCCTCAATGCGATCGACGGCGATGGCCGGCATTCTAGCGTGCTGGGTTAATTTCTGGTTGGCCCACTTTGCTCTGGGTGCACAACTGAACAGACGTCACAACCCGCATCAAGGACGCGCGCGCCGTCATATTTCCGTAATCCTGCGGCACCGAACCTTTTCACGGTCTCCGGCCTTCTGGGGGATGGGGCCGCAACTCTGGGGACCGTAACTCATGACGGACGACAACAGGCACCACGATACGATCAGGCGCAATCCGCTGCTGGAGGCAGCGCGCGAGGAGATGGTGAAGTTCGAGCGCAGGGAAAACCAATTCCGCAAGAAGGACCGCGAAGAGCGCGCCGCCGAGCTCCATCTTCCGCTGAATGAGATCAAGGTCCACTAGGCTCCGCCAGGACCGGCTTCCGGAGCGAGCTGGGCCTCGCCCCGCGATGCGGCAGTAGACGGCCGGTCCAAGGGGCGGGTCGCCTGATCTCGATCCGGCATCGCGGGTCGGGCTGCATGGCCGCAAAGGCGGGCGCGCGGACGGTTAAGGTATCTAAATACTACCCGTAAGCTATTGGTCGATCAATGAAATTGCAAAGCAGCCTACTGTGCATGGGGTTGTTTTCCAATTTTCTGAAAGTCGCGGTGCGCCCAGCGCCCTCCATCGGAGGGCACCCCCCGCCGTTCCCCAGCGCACGTAGCCGTCTACAGCACCGCCAGCAGCACCAGGCCAATCACCAGCACGACGAAGCCAGCCGCCGTCGCGGCGGCGAATGACCGCTCTACGTTATCCATGATGCCACCCCGTTTTCGGCGCGCCACGTTTCCCCCATGGCTGCGCTGAACGGGTAAGATCTTGCCGACGCGTGTGTCCGCAGTGGTGCGAACGGATGTCGAAATTGGGACCGGTGCGGGGCCTGTCTGCGGCCTTTCGATCGCGACCTTCACGGCGGACGATCCGGCCAGCCGCCAGACCAGGACAGATCCGAACGCGCCGCCTGTCAGGCTGCCGTAAGCTGAGCCGGCTAGGTTCGCCCGGCTATGGTGTTGCAGCCCAGCACCTCAGCCTCCAATAACTCTCTGCCCCGCTTGGCTCTCCCCAGGCGGGGCCTTTTCATGCCTGCTGGCGGCGCGCGGGTCGCGCTCCTCCTGGGTCAGGCGCAGCGAGAAGGCGCGGATCGCGGGCGCTGCCAACAGCACGACCGGCAGCATCGCGGCCCATGCGATCAGCCACGATACCATCCAGTGCCGAACGAAGATCATCGGGCTGCCTGCAGGAAAGCTGGCGATCCCTGCCGCGACCAGCGAGGTCAGTCCGGACTGGATGATGCCGAACACGAAATGAGAGTAGCGGCGGGGAATGCCGAGCATGAGGCGTCCACGGTTGCTTGCCGTCATCAGGCAAGCAAGGCACATGCCGTCACCTCGAGGGGCTCTGGAATCCCACCCTGCAGGCACGCCCTGCTCGGCACCCGGATGCGCTTGGACGGAGTCGAGGAACTCTGTTCATGGTCGGAGAACCACGGAGTACCAGCGCCAATCACGCAATTCGCGGCTTGCGGCGGATTTTGCTTGTCTCTGGAATATTGTGACGCCCAACATGTTTGCAGGCATGGAAGGTGAATCGTGGGAGGTGACCATGAATCACAGGGGCGTCGAGTTCACCGTGGCCAAGACGGCGATTCCCGGAGTCTGGCAGTGGCAATTCCGCATCGGCGACGAGGTCAAGACCGGCAAGACCGAGACGAAGATTGACCTGCTGGCGATCCGGCGCGTGCAGCTGCGCATCGATCGGGAGCTGAAGGCGATCGAGCGAAAGACGGCCTGAACCGGCCGGGTGAGATCGGTAGCTGCGTGGGGCCCTCACGCGCCGCAGCGCGCCACGGGGTTTTCTGAGGTTTGTCCGTAGCCGCCCGGAATTGATCTGACGGTGGTTTGGGATTGCACTATGCGCGCCCAGGGCCTTGGGGGCGAGGCACCATGTGCGCGATCGGTGCCAGCCATGCCGCTCTATTTCTTCCGAATCCGCAACGGCCGTTATTCCGGCTGCGCCGAGCAGGCGACGGAATTTGCCGATCGCAATGCGGCCTGGAAAGAGATGACGAGTGTCTGCGCCGACATGAGCGCCGGCATTGCCCGCAAGCTCCAGGAAAATTCCGAATGGCACTTGGAGCTGCTGGACGAGGCCAAGGAGCCGGTGTTCCGGATCCGCATCGTTGCCGAAACCTTCGACTAGCAAGGCCTTTCGGATCAGGCCCGCGTCAGTCCGCGCTGGGCAGCCGCCGCATGGTGAACTCGATGTCGCCGCCCGGCAGTTCGCGCCAGGTCTCGACCGCGCTCATATAGCCGGCCTTAGGGTAGCGGGCGAAGAAGGCCTGCGCTCTTTCCCGCGCCGCCGCGCGCGGCAGCGTGAAGGTCTCGCGCAGATAGCCGTCGCCGGCCGCCTGGCCCGGCTTGCCGGCCATCTTGCGCCGGCGCGCCATCCGATCGGCGAGATCCCGCGGTCGATCGGCCATGTCATGCCCTCCTCTACGCGCTACGCTCAGCCAAATGTAGGGCGCGGGCCGGATCAAGAGGAGTCCTGTCCGGAAGGCGTGTGTCGCCGCCCGAACGGGGCGCGCGGTCAGTTGGCCGCCGTGCCGCTCTTGGTCTTCTTCGGCGCGCTGGTTGCGGCCGACGCCTTCGGTGCCGCCGGCTGCTTCGACGGATCGGAGCGCATGCCGCCCCAGGGATCGTTGGACGCCTTGGAATCCGGAATCTTCTTCAGCGTTTCCTTGTAGGCCTTTTCACGCTCGGCTTCGGCAGCCTTCTCCTCGGGGGTCTTGCCCGGCCCTTCCTGCAGCAAATTGAGATTGGGCATTTGCGCGTAGGCAGGTCCCGCCAGCACGGCCAGCACCGCGGCCAAACGGAAAAGCTTCATCGTCTACTCCTTGATCATCCATGAGGCGCGATCGTCCCGCGCCGTGTCATCCTTGTCGCAGCCCGGTCGCGATCCGGAGCCGCTCAGGGCCGCGTGGGCACGCTAGAGACGATCCGATCTGCACGATTTGGGCGCATGCAGCCAGTCGTCCCAGATCGGACCGCATTTGGTGCACCCGCTCAGCGCGAGACCGAGCGCGGCCATGCAAAAGACGAGGACACACCGACGCAACATCATCCACCCGTACCCAAGCGAGGCATCATACCGGGCCAAGTCAGGCATTTTCAAGCCGAGGGGACCGGCGCGAGACCGGGTGACTTTGCCGCGCCGATGCGCGCACAATGAGGCGAAACATCCGGCAACACAGGAGAACGCGACAGCAATGCAAATGCAGCCAGAAGCCGAGTTCGGCCTCGCCGACGCCCGACGCATCCTCGGCGAGGTTTTTGCGCCCTGGGTCCAGGATCTCAACCTCGCGGTCGAGCGCATCGAGCATGCGCAGCCGGCAGACGTACCGGACTGGCAGCCGGGGGCGCTGCTGCGCATGCCGTTTTCGGAGCGACTGTGCCGGAACGGCGGCGTGGTCTGTGGCCAGGCCCTGATGGCGCTCGCCGACACCGCCATGGTGATCGCGATCCTCGCCGCCAATCGCGGCTACCGCCCCATGACCACGGTCGACCAGACCACGCATTTCATGCGCGCAGTCTCCTCGTCCGACGTGCTGGCGGACGCGCGCGTGGTGCGGCTCGGGCGCACCATGAGCTTTGGCCGCGTTACGCTGCTCTCCGCCGCCGACAGCAAGCCGGTCGCGATGGTGTCGAGCGCGTTCGCGATGCTGCCGGGTTGAACGCGCTGAAAACGCTGAAAAGAAGAGAGCCGCGCCAAGCGCAGAGCGCAGCGCGGCTCTCGATAGCACCATGTCAGGACAGGAAACGCAATCGCGATCGCGCTTCGCGTTGCCCACGCATGCGATGTTACTTGCCGAGCACCTCGTCGGCCGCGGTGACGATGCTGACGTTCGGATTCTTTCCGCAATAGGCGCCGAACTTCTTGGCATTCTCGATGAACACATCGGTGTCGATGATCGCGTTGTCCTCGTCGCCCTTGTACCAGCCGTCCATCCAGGTCAGCACGACTTGGATGTTGTCTTCGCCGCTCTCGAGGAACTGCTTGCAGCTCATGGTCGAGAGGTCCCACTTGACCGCGTGAGCGGGCATCGATGACAGCGAGAGCGCTGCGGCGAACAAAATCGAAAGCATGGTCTTCATCAATATCTCCATCGGCGCGTGGCGCCACAAAAGAAAGGCTCGTAGGGAAGTTCGTTGGAGCGGCTCTCCGCTCCAACGTCGTAAACAAAGTCTGAATCGCTGTGCAGGTAGCGCCAGTATTGAGTTTAGTTCGACGTAATTTCTATGCACTAATTCATAATCATCAGCAGGACTGACACGGATGATCGAGAAGCGCGCATCACAACGTCACCGTGTTTTCAAAGGTGGAACGATCATCTTTGAAAACAACGGCATCCCTTGCACGGTGCGAAACATGTCGGCAGACGGCGCGGCGATCGACCTCGACGCCCCCGTCATGTTGCCGCAATCGTTCACGCTCTCGATCGCGCGCGACGATTTCGTGCGGCATTGTCGCACAGTTTGGCGAAGCGACAAGCGCGTCGGCCTCGCTTTCGTGCAATAGCACTCGCGATGTGAACGAGCGTTCGCATCACATGCACGACACGATCATGATTGCCCGATACGACGACGGCGACGCCAGAGCGACGGCGCCTCGCCCCGTGCGGCCAGACGACTTTCCGGAGTCGCGGTCGAGCACGAAGACAAGGCCCTGCTTGGTCGGCCGGATCAGTCCACCTCACTTCATTTCGGCTTCTTGGCAGGTTCGCTCGGGCGGGCACCGCCCCAAGGGTCGTACTTGTCCTTGGGCTCGGGAATGCGCTCGAGCGCGGCCTTGTAGGCTTTTTCGTCGACCTTGGGCGTGGTGTCCGCCGGCTTGGCTCCGTCACTGGGCTGGCGCCGGCCCTGCGCCTGCGCCGAAGCAGCCGTCAGTGCCAAGACCGCGGCCGCGATGACCAAAATCCTCATTGGTGCAATCCCCCTCATGCGGGGTACAAACTAGCCGGCAATCGCGGAATAGCAATGCCGCGGGTTCCAAGGCTTCAGCAAATCTTGATCGGCAGGGACTTCGCCGGATCACATTCGTGCCTATCTGTTGGCCCGCAGGGGACCTCCACGGATGTTGCGGATTGTTGTTCATGCTGCGCTGCTCGCCGGCGCGCTTGCGCTCGGTGGCTGCGGCTTTGCCGACAGCCGCGCGCCAGTGCCGGAGTTCATGCGCATGAAAGAGGCCGAGCAGCCGCCGCCCGAAGCGCCTCCCGACGTCAAGCGCGTGGTGCGCGAGCAGATCGACGTCGTCTTTCTCGCAACGTCCTATCCGCGCGAGGTGCATGTCGCGCCGCCCCATCGTGAGGTGCGAGGACCGGGCTGGACGGCGTGCGTCCGCGCGCAGCTCACCTCGGCGACCGGCACGCCGCTCGGCCCGCAGACCTACATCGTGACGATTAACAGCGGGAAGGTCGTGGACCGCCGGCGCGCGGAAGCCGACGACATCTGCGGGACGGAGACGTACGAGCCGATCTAGGCGCGGCCTCGGTGATGGACGTCCGCTCCGGTCGTTTTCGGACACGGTCATCGCGTCGGACTCGCGCTGTAAAAATGGGGACGCTATAGCAGGCGTCATGCTCGATTTTGACGCCCACTACGATGGCCTCCGCCGCCGCGACGCAACATTGGACGGCGTGATATTCGTCGCGGTGAAAACAACGGGCATCTATTGCCGCCCCGTCTGCCCGGCGCGCACACCACTTGCTCGCAATGTGACGTTCTATCGTAGCGCGGCCGCGGCCGAGCACGCCGGCTTCCGTCCTTGCCTGAGATGCCGCCCGGAGACAGCGCCGTTCTGTCCCGCATGGAAAGGATCGAGAACGACAGTCGAACGCGCGCTAGCCCTCATCGAGAAGGGGGAACTCGATCGCGGCGGCGTGGAGCGGCTGGCTGAACGGGTGGGAGTCGGTGCGCGCCACCTGACGCGCCTATTCGCCCGATATCTTGATGCGTCCCCACTGCAAGTGGCGCTGTCGATCCGCGTGCAGCGCGCCAAGCGGCTGCTCGCTGCAACCGATCTTCCGATGGCCGCCGTCGCGGAACGCTCCGGCTTTTCGAGCACGCGGCGCATGAGCGCCGCATTCACGCGACTCTACGGCCGCCCGCCGTCGGGCGTCCGGAGAAAGACCGAAGCTTCGCGACTCCAACCCAGGTGAATGCGATGAGGAGATTCAGATGACCGCGAAGAGCTACGGGACGGTCGGCGCCGAACGACAGAAAGCAATGAGCGGGCTCGAGTTCGTCCAAGGTCTCGTAACAGGAAACCTGCCCCTCAACACCATCGCGCAAACCCTCGGCTACGATGTCGTGGAGGCGGAGCATGGCCGCGTCGTCGTCGCGCTCGTGCCGACTGGCGCTCACCTCAACCCGGCAGGGACGGTGCATGG
The DNA here is from genome assembly GCF_045571415.1 of Bradyrhizobium sp. LMG 9283. Lineage (NCBI taxonomy): Bacteria > Pseudomonadati > Pseudomonadota > Alphaproteobacteria > Hyphomicrobiales > Nitrobacteraceae > Bradyrhizobium > Bradyrhizobium sp. LMG 9283. The sequence continues at coordinate 3,489,509 of NZ_CP120691.1, read as the reverse complement.
CGGTCTCACGGCAACCTTGCTAGACAGTTGTATGGGACTGGCGATCCAGTCGACGCTGGAGAAAGGGATCAGTCAAACCACGCTCGAATTCAAGATTTCTCTGCTGCGGCCGATCACGCCGGACACCGGTCCAATCACGGCCGAGGGCAAGGTCCTGAATTGCGGCCGCCGCATTGGAACGGCCGACGGACGCGTGACGGATGCCAAGGGCCGATTGCTGGCCCACGGCACGACGACATGCCTCATCTTCCCGGCCTGACCGGAACAAGCCACAACAAAGCGCCGGTTCCGGGAAAAACCTGTAAATTGGCCGGAACGATCGCCGTCTCCCTTTCTTGTTACCGCCGAGGGCAGTTTCGGACGGAGGAGACGATGAGGACAATCACGATTGCGCTGCTGGCGGGCGTCGGCGCGCTGGCCGCAGCGGGCGGCGCAAGGGCCGCGGACATCTACACGACGAGCGAATACACCAATCCCGATCTCGTCCAGCAGGTGCGGCTGGTCTGTGACGATGCCGGCAATTGCTATCGCACTCGCCGCGGCGCGCGCGTGATCGTGCGCGACTCCTACGCGACGATGCCGCGCGACCGTTATTACTACGAGCGCCGCACCTACCGCGATTGGGACGAGGGTCCGCGCGCCGGTGTCGGCATTCGCGCGCCGGGCGTTAGCGTCGGAGTCGGTGTCGGCGACGATCGCTGGTAGTCGCTCCAAGACGAATGATGAACAGGACCGGGCGAATCCGCCCGGTCCTGTTCACGTGCGCGGTCTGACCAACGTCAGGCGGTCACCGCGTGCTGCTGGAACTGTTCGTAGGCCGCGATCGCGTCGGCGGCATACATCAGCGACGGCCCGCCGCCCATATAGACGGCCATGCCGAGCGTCTCCTCGATCTCTTGGCGCGTCGCACCGAGCTTGACGAGCGAGTTCTTGTCCTTCAGGTTTCGAGCGGATCGGCCGGCGTGACAAAGCGAGACACTGGCGGCAGGTGAGCAATGAAGCGGGCCAGCACCATGCCGGCGCACATCGCCGCAACGAAGATGACCGCAGAGACCGACCCGAATCCGAGCGCGGTCAGCGCCGGTCCCGGACAGAAGCCCACAATCCCCAGCCGACGCCGAAGATCGCGGGACCTGCGACGATCCTGGGATCGATATCTCGCCGTGTCGGCAGATAAAATCGATCGGCGAAGAACGGGCGCGCGAGCTTCAGGACGCGGCTGAAGCCGATGAAGGTCACGGCCACCGCACCCGCCATCACGAAGGCGAGGCTCGCATCCCATGTCCCTGCCGGAATGCCGCCGATGTCCAGGAAGTTCAGCACCTTGGCCGGGTTCGACATGCCGGAGACGATGAGGCCGATGCCGAAGATCGGCCCGATCGCGAATTGAACGAGGATTGCCATGGCCATCAACTCCAGTGCCGCATCACGAAAACGGCCACCATGCCGGCGGCCATGAAAGTGATGGTCGCGACCAGAGAGCGCACCGACAGCCGCGACAAGCCGCAAACGCCGTGGGCCGAGGTGCAGCCGCTGCCCCACACCGAACCGAAACCCGTGAGCAATCCGCCGACGATCAGGACGGCCGGCCCTGCCGCGATCGTCCGCGCGGGCAGGTCTCCGGTGACGAGCCGCACCAGCACGGGCGCGACGACGAGACCGGCGACGAAGGCGAAGCGCCCGGCGAATTCGCGATCCTCGTAGGGCGGAAACAGTCGCGCCGCGATGCCGCTGACCCCGGCAATCCGCCCCGTGGCCCACATCAGCAGAACGGCGGCGATGCCGATCATCGCGCCGCCCAGAAGTGAGGCCAGCGGTGTGAAAGGTGTGGCGATCATCTCTTGATCCTCCGGTCGAGAAGCGATCCTGCGCATCAATCGTCCAACCGGCGGTCTGCCAGCCGGATGCTCAACGAGACATTAATATTACCACTCGAATTGAAGCAGCGTCCCAACGGTATTTTCCATTCTTTGCGCTAAGCATGACCACGCAGCACGGGCTTGGCCCGCGTGCTTGGGGACAACGGGACGTGGTCGACACCGCGCAGCAGGGGACGATCCATCGGGCATCGGTATGGCATGCCGGAGCCGCGCCCGCGCGCGTTCCGCTTGGCGCGGTCGACAACGGCCAATGGCGCGCGCTGGCGCAGCGGGCGATCGAACCAAACGGATATTACCTGCCCGCCTGGGAGCTCGCCGTCAGTGCAACCGCGCGCGGCCGCACGAACGCCTTGGCGCTGCCAGCACTTGACGCCTCTTCGACGCGGCTGATCGGGCTGATGCCAGTCTTCTCGCTCTGGCGCGCCTGGAAGATCCCCCTCCCCGCGCTCGTGAGCGCGCATCCCTATGGCACGTTGTGCAGCCCACTGCTCGACCGCGACGCTCCGCTCGAGGCCGCCGCGGGTCTGTTGCAGCAGGCACGCGAGACCGGCGCGCATGCGCTCGTGGTGACCGACATCGCGCTCGACGGCGCGGCGATGGCATCGCTCGAACAGGTCCTGAGACGCAACGGTCTGAAGCCGAGGCTTCTCAACTCCTATATCCGCGCCAGCCTCGATGCGACGCAGGATGGCGAAACGCTGTTGCGCGACGCGCTTGGCGCCAAGAAGCTCAAGGAGCTACGGCGCCAGCGCCATCGGCTCGAAGAGCACGGCCCCGTCGTGTTCGAGGTTGCGCGCAGCACCAACGAGATCAGCCCGGCGCTCGAAACATTCCTGCAGCTCGAAGCCAGCGGCTGGAAGGGCAAGCGCGGCACCGCGCTGGTTCAGCATGCGGGCGATGCGGCCTTCATTCGCCGTGCCGTGCCGGCACTGGCGGAGACCGCGCAGTGCGAGATCGTCACGCTTCGCGCCGGGACGACGCCGGTGGCCGCCGGCATCGTGCTGCGCCACCAGGACCGCGCCTTCTTCTTCAAGCTCGGCATCGACGAGCGCTTCGCCAAATATTCGCCGGGCGTGCAGCTCACGCTCGACCTGACGCGCCATCTCTGCGCCGATCCGGCCATCGCCAGCGCGGATTCCACGGCAAGCGCCGACCATCCCATGATCAACCCGATCTGGCGCGAACGCTTCGCGATCGGCGACGTGCTGATCCCGCTGCGACGGAATGATCCGCTGGTGGCGCTGATCCACGCTGCGCTCGCGGCGCACAGCACTGCCTACGCAGCGGCGCGCCGTGCCGTTCGCCTACTTCGTAGATAGATGCCTACTCCGCCGCCTCGGCGTTGATCTCCGCCGAGACCTGGCGGATGGCGCGGGCGAGCAGGTTCGGATCCTGCGCGCCGGAGACGGCGTATTTCTGCGCGAAGACGTAGGTCGGCACGCCGGAGATGCCCTTCTCGGCGGCTTCCTGCGCGTCCGCCGAAACGCGCGCGACGTCCTCGTCGGTGGCGAGGCGCTTGCGTACGTCCTCGGCATCGAGGCCGATGTCGGCGGCCGCCTGCACCAGCACGTTCACATCGGTGAGATCGCCGCCGTCGCGGAAATAGAGCTCCATCAGGCGCTGCTTCATCTCGGGCGCCTTTCCGATCGCTTCCGCCCACAGGATCAGGCGATGGCAGTCGGTCGTGTTGGGCTGGCGCGCCACCAGCTCGGGCTTGTAGACGAGGCCCTCCTCGCCCGCAGCGGCAACGACGCGTCCGGCAATGCCCTTATAGGCTTCGACCGAGCCGAACTTCTTCGTGAGATACTCCTCGCGGCTGATGCCTTCGCGCGGCACCCAGGGATTGAGGAAGAAGGGACGGAAATTGAGCTTGACCGGAACGTCGGGCACCAGAGCCAGCGCACTCTCGATGCGGTGCTTACCGATATAGCACCAGGGGCACACCACGTCGGAGACGACGTCGATCTGGAGCGGTTTCAGCGTGCTCATGTCAGGCGCCTCCTTCGGCCACTTCGAGGGTTCGCCGGAAGATAAGCCGAACCGGGGGCGGCGCAAGGCACCCGTCCTGCATGGCTCACCACTTCACCTCTGCGGTTATTGTGACCGGTCCCGCCCGCCCCGATACTTGTGGCCACGAACCAGCCCAAGGGGAGACCGATGACCGCCATTTTCAAGCCGGAAGGCGATCTATTCCGGGCCACCGAGCATGCCGGCGGTCCGTGGTCGCCGGACATGTTGCAGGGCAGCGCCACCACAGCCCTGATGACCCGCGATGTCGCGCGCCTCGCCGCCTCCGGCTTCGCGGTGCGGCGCCTGACCTTCGATCTGTGGCGGCCGGCGGGCCTGCACGCTTTCAGGACCACCACGGAATTGCTACGCGACGGCCGCAAGGCCAAGACCATGCAGGTGCGGCTGATGGACGGCGAGACCGAGATCGGCCGCTGCACGGCGCTGTTGACAGCGCCGAGTGGCGAGTCGCCCGCTGATCCCTTCGCCCGACCCGCGGCGCCCGACAAGGCGCCCGAGGCGGGTGCTCCGCCGCCGGCCTTCGCGCAGAAATGGAGCCGCTATTTTCAGAACGTGTCGGTGCGGCTGATCGAGGGCGCGCTGGAGAAGCCGGGGCCGGCGGCGGCCTGGATGCGGCTCGATGCGTCGCTGGTCGAGGGCGAGACGAACACGCCGCTCATCCAGGCCGTACAGGCCGCGGACTTTTCCAGCGGCGTCGCGCAGATCGTGGACATGCGCAGCTGGACCTTCATCAATCCCGAGATCAGCCTGTATTTCTTCCGGCCGCCGGAGGGCGAATGGATATTGATCCGTGCCGCGACGCGCGTCGGCGCCCATGGCGCGGGCCTCACCACGGCGACACTGAGCGATCGCAACGGTCCGTTCGCGGAGGTGATGCAGGCCATGAGCTTCGAACGGCGCGACGCCGAGCAGGCTCAGGCGTCCTGAGTCGCGAGCGTGACCAGGGCGGCCTCGGATGCGGCATCAACAGGCATGAACATCTCGACGCGCAGCTCCTGCAGCGTCACGTCCTGGGGCGTGCCGAGCGTCAGCACCGCACCAATCAGGCCGATGCCGACATCGCCCTTGCGCAGGCGCACCTCGCAGAGCGGACCCGGCACGGCGTTGTCCTCGGTCGCCGGCGCAGGCAGCTCCGGCAAGCGCATCAATTCGCGCCAGGTCGATTGCAAGGCCTCGTCGAGCGGTGCAGCCATCGCCTCGTGCCGCGCCCGCGCCAGCAGCGCGGCCGCAACGGTCGGCCAGTTCTCGACGAACGGCTTGAGCTCGTTCGGCGCGAGGAACATGCGCATGTGATTGAGCGGCCGCTGCAAGCGCTCGACGCCGAGCAGCATGGTCATAAGGCGCAAGGCCGCGCGATTGGCCTGCATCACGTTCCAGCGCCGGTCGGTGACGATCGCGGGGAACGGTTCGTGACGGCTGAGCAGAAGATCGATGGCACGCCGCGCCTCGGCAAGCTCCGGCGCGGCCAAATCGCGCTCGCCATATTGCCGCGCAAAACCGCCGGCCTCGAGCAGCGCATTGCGGTCACGCAGCGACAGATCAAGGGCGGATGCGAGTTGCAGCAGGATGTCCCGGCTGGCCGCGGCCTTGCCGGTCTCGACATAGCTCAGATGCTTGACCGAGATGCCGGCCTCGAACGCCAACTCGGCCTGGCTCAGCGCACGGCGCACGCGCCAGGCGCGCAGGAGATCGCCGACGGGATTGGCCGGCCGCAATCGCCGGAAGGAACGTGTGTCCATCGGCCGATTATGCGAGCGCCGCGGCGCGCTGTAAACGCCGCTATCGCAGCCCGGCCGCCATCTGCTTCAGCCGCTCGGCGGTGCGCTCGTCCGCTGGGAAGAAGGTCTCCAGCGCGAGCTCCGACAACGTGATGTCCACGGGCGTGCCGAACACCATGGTGGTGGAGAAGAAACTAAGGATCTCCCCGCCATGCCGCAGCTTGAAGGGGATCGCGACATTGTCGCTCGATAGCGGCGTAGATCGGGCCGGAATGGGATAGCTCTTGAGATCGTTGTAGAGCTTGATCAACTCGGGATCGGCCGTCGCCTCGCATTGGCGGTGCAGCCGTTCCAAAAGGTGTCCGCACCATTCGGCGAGATTGGCCGTGCGCGGCGCCAGCGCCTCGGGATGAAAGGCGAGCCGCAGCACGTTGAACGGCTGGCCGAGCAGACGCTGCGGGATGCCCTCGAGCAGCGGCGCCACCATGCGGTTGGCCGAGACCAGGTTCCAGTGCCTGTCCACCGCAAGTGCGGGATTGGGCTCATGCGCTTTCAACACGAGGTCGATCGCCTGACGGGCTGATTTCAAGGCGGGATCCTCCAGTGGGCGCTGCGGGAACGCCGGCGCGTAGCCGGCGGCGACCAGCAGCACGTTGCGTTCGCGCAAAGGCACCTCGAGACGCTCGGCGAGTCTGAGCACCATGTCGCGCGAGGGCGCGGCGCGGCCGGTCTCGACGAAGCTCAGGTGCCGCGCCGAGATCTCGGCTTCGCCCGCGAGATCGAGCTGGCTCATGCGGCGGCGCTGCCGCCATTCGCGCAAATGATCGCCGATATGAATCGGCTGGCTGCGTTCGGTCCGTGCTGTGGATGCATGTGCGTTCATGACCGAAACCTAACATGCGGATTTCGGCCCTTCCATTACCCACGAGGTAATCGAAATGAGGTGCCGGCGCGCGCATCCTGGGTCGCAACAGGAGAGATCCATGATTGCGCTGCTGCTCTACCGGACCATCGCAGACCACCTCGTCCCCTGGGCCATGAGCTTCGCCACGCGGATGCTGGCCCGCAGCCTCAACATGCCCGAGCCCTTGGTTCACTCGACCGGCGACTATGTGGTCGCACAGGTCGTCGCCTTCGAGCACGGCGTCGCAAAGGGCCTCTGCCCGTTCCGCCTCGCCCGCCTGCTCCGCGCCTGGTGGCGCGGACTGCATTGAATTCCACCCAGCCCAAGCAAGGAGACCTACGATGATCGATGCATCCACCTTCCTGCGCCGCGCGCTTCTCGCCGATACCATCTTCAGCGGCGTCGCCGCCCTCGGCTTCACTTTCGGTGCAGGCACGTTCGCGGCGATGTTCAACCTGCCCGAAGTGCTGCTGCGCGAGACAGGCCTGTTCCTGATCGCCTACACCGCCCTGGTGGGCTGGCTCGCCTCGCGGGCCACGGTGGCGAAGCCGCTCGTCCTGCTGGTCGTGATCGGCAACGCGGCCTGGACGGTCGGCAGTATCGCGCTGCTGTTCTCGGGCGCGGTGTCGCCCAACCTCGCCGGTGAGCTCATGGTCGTAGCCCAGGCGGTCGCGACCGGCGTGTTCGCGGAGCTGCAATATGTGGGATTACGGAAGAGTGCGGGTGTGGTCGCGGCGTGAGGCTCGCTCGTCCCCTCACCACGCGCCGTCGTCGCCCGGCCGACCCAGTATTCCAGAGGCCGTCGTTGTATGCGGAGGTGCTGCGGCGTACTGGATGCCCCGGTCAAGCCGGGGCATGACGGCGGGAAGCTACGCCCGCGCGCGGCCGTTGGTCTTGCCGACAGTGTGGCCGTTGAGCTTCTTCTTTTTGGCCGCTTTTGCCGGCGCTTTTTTTCCCGCTTTGCGCTCGCCACGCGCCTTCACCTTGGCGCGTTCGGCCCGCGCCTCGGCGCGCAGCTTCTTGCGCTTCCTCTCGCAGGACTCGCACTTGCAGCCGATCGGCTTCAGATAGGCCTTGAAATAGTCGGTGCCGTAATCGTAGTTGATCTCGTCGCCCGGCTCAATGTTCTTGATGGCCCGGATATAGACCTTGCGCTCGCGCGGCCGGACATCGGACTCGGCGTTCGGCCGGCACGAATGATTGATGTAGCGGGCGAGGTTCTTGCGCACGGAGCCGTCGATGGTCCAGCGGCCGTTGAGCTCGAACAGATACTTGTTCTCGATCTCGTCCTGCTCGGGAATCCGCGAGTCCAGGATCGGTCCGAAATAGCGGATGATCCGGGTGCCCTTTTTGATCGGCTTGGTGGCGAAGAGGCCGAGCCCGGTCTTGGAGCGGCCGACGCGATAAGGTTTGTTGGACGTGGCTGGCATGATCAAGGGAATGAGAACGCGAACAAGGCCGGATCGGCTTAAAGCGAAGCCGCTCTTCTAGAACGATTCCGCGCCGCTGTCAGGTATATCCCGTCATTGTTTGAACCTTGCCCACAATCAAGACGTCTGATGGTACGGAGTTCCCACTGCCTCGAAGCCGCATATGAACCGCATTACCGGCACCGGCTTGGCTATCTTGATGACTTGCATCGGCCCAAACAGCGCCGACGCCCAGCCCATAGGCAGCACCTACACCTCGACGGCACCGAAAGATTGCCGCCAGATCGGCAAGCCCAGCGCGCTCGACGGCAGCACCACGCGGCTGTGTCCGGGCAAGGACGGCCTGATGGTGCTGATTGCCGAGGACGATCTTCGCGAGACCGTGTCGGTCGGCCGCAATCGTAAGCAAGCCGCCGAGGAACCGGCGGCCGAGGTCTGGTTCGCGCCGTTCAATTCGTCGGAGACCACCGTCGAATGGCGCGCTGCCGGCGCAAAGCCGTTTGCGATGATCCAGCGCTGGCACATCGCCGACAACGGCGATCCTGACAGACAGGGGCGGCCGAACACCAAGGCCATGCTCGTGGTGACCCGGCTGCCGCCAGGTCCGGTCTGTCATGTCGCCTATCTCGATGCCTTCGCCAATCCCAACGCCAACGAGCTTGCGCGCAAGGCCGCGGACGATTTCGCCCGCGACTTCACGTGCGGCAAGGACGAGGTGAAGATCATCGGCTCGCGCGGCCGCGCCGTCGAGCTCGCGACCATGCGCTAGCCTTCGGTTCAACAGCCGCTACACGGGAAGTTTTGAGGTCACCGGCGCCGTCAGCATCGCCTCGAGCAGACGCTCCGCCGTCGTACCCTCGGGTAGCCGCTCGAGGATGTCCTCGAGCCGGCCGTCGAGCAGCAGCATGGTGAAGCCATGCACCATCGACCAGGCCCGCGCGATCGCGGCGCCCTGCTCTAGCGTCAGCGTATCGCCGCTGATCCGCTCCTGCCGCATGGTGGCGATGGCATTCGCAAGCCCGGCGAAAGAGGCTTCTGCGGCCTCGTGCAGCGACGGCCTGGAATAATCGAGCCGCTCGGTCCGGAACATGATGCCGTACATGCCGGGATGGGCCTGGGCATAGGCGACATAGGCTTTCGGCCGCGCCAATGCGCGTTCGAGCGGCGAGGTCGCGGCCTCGCAGGACGAGGCCATCGCTTCGTTGAACTGGCGGAAGCCGACAGCCGCAAGCTCGCTGAGCAGACCGGTGAGATCGCCGAAATGGTGCGTCGGCGCGGCATGCGAGACGCCCGCTTCGCGCGCCACCGCGCGCAAGGTCAGGCCGGCAAGCCCGTCGCGCTCCAGCACCCGTTCGGCGGCCTGGAGCAGCGCTTCGCGCAGAGCGCCGTGATGATACGGCGTCTCGGTCGTCGCGCGGCGTGCCGGACGCGATGCCGCAGTCGATGTCGTTCTTCTGGGGGCACGCGAGCTTCGCGCCGCTTCGCCCTTGGTATCGGTCTTGCCCATTTGCAAGCTATATGACGCAATATTGACAGTGTAAAGATTTTGCTTGACGAAAGCTGCGATCAGCTCTATCCGATCTTTACGATGTAAAGATGAGGGAGGATACGCCGTGCAGCACGACGCCATGGCCGAGCGCCGCAACAATATCGCGCCGATCCCGTTCGAGGCCGACGCACCCTTCCTGAAGATCGTCGGCGAATTGCCGCGCGAGTTGAACGGCACGCTCTATCGCAACGGCCCCAATCCGAAGTTCGATTCGCCTGGCGCGCACTGGTTCGTCGGCGACGGCATGCTGCACGCCTTTCATCTCGAGAACGGCCGCGCCAGCTACCGCAACCGCTGGGTCCGCACGCCGAAATGGCTCGCCGAGCACGACGCCGGCCGCGCGCTGTTCGGCGGCTTCGGCCGCAAGCTGCCGGATGCACCGGCCAACCTGACCGACGGCGGCGTCGCCAACACCAACATCATCTTCCATGCCGGCAAGCTGCTGGCGCTAGAAGAAGCCCATCTGCCGACCGAGATCGAGCCAGGCACGCTGGCGACGCGCGGCTATTACAATTACCAGGGCCGCCTCGCCGGCAGCTTCACCGCGCATCCGAAGATCGATCCCGTGACGGGCGAGCTCGTGTTCTTCGGCTACAATGCCGCAGGTCCGTTGACCCCTGCCCTCTCCTACGGATCGATCGACGCCACAGGCAAGGCGACGCGCTTCGAGCGGTTCGACGCCCCCTATGCCAGCATGGTGCACGACTTCATCGTCACCGCGAACCATGTGCTGTTTCCCATCCTGCCCATCACCGGCAGCATGGAGCGCGCGATGAGCGGACGCCCGCCCTATGCCTGGGAGCCGGACAAAGGCGCCTATGTCGGGGTGATGAAGCGCAGCGGCACGGCGAAGGACATCGTCTGGTTTCGTGCCGAGGCCTGCTACGTCTTCCACGTCATGAATGCGTGGGAGGACGGCGACCGCATCGTCGCTGACGTCATGCAGTTCGAGGAAGCGCCGCTGTTTCCGCATCCCGACGGCCGGCCGACGGATCCGGAAAAATCGCGCGCTCGCCACTGTCGTTGGACCTTCGATCTCTCAGGCAATACCGACCGTTTCCAGCAAACATATCTCGACGATCTCACCGGCGAATTCCCGCGCATCGACGATCGCCGCGCCGGGCTGAAGAGCCGCCACGGCTGGTACGCCTGCGCCAATCCGAAGCTGCCGATGTTCGGCGCGCTCTCAGGCATCGTCCATGTCGACGGCAACGGCAGGCGGCTCGGCCATTATCTGCTGCCGGTCGGCGACACCATCTCCGAGCCTGTTTTCGTCGAGCGGTCGAAAGATGCGGTCGAGGGCGACGGCTGGCTGCTCGCGGTGGTCTGGCGCGCGCGGGAGAACCGCAGCGATCTCGCCGTGTTCAATGCCACCGACATCGAGGCCGGCCCAGCCGCATTGGTGCAGCTCGGCCACCGCGTGCCCGACGGCTTCCACGGCAATTGGGTGGGAGCGGCGTAGCTCTCGTCATTCCGGGCTCGCGCTGAGGCGCGCCCCCGAATGTCGAAAGAGGAGTTTTCCGTACACATGCCCTCGATCTCCGCAGACTGCCTTTCCGTCCTCGCCTTCACCGGCGCTGCACTCGCTTTTCAGATGATCCGGTTGCAGCGGAGCCGCCATACCGTCTTCAACGGCGGCATCCTGCTCTGCCTCGGCCTGCTGGCCGCCGCCGCGCTGCCGCTCTTGTCGCGCCTGCCCTGGGCAGAATTGGCCGACGAAGCATCCGACCAAGTCGTTGCAGCACTCCATCTTTTGGAGGTCGCCTACGTTATTTTGACGCTGTAAAGATTTTGCTTGACCCGGTTTCGCCTCTGAACTATTGATCTTTACATCGTAAAGATTGGCCTGATCGAGGCGGCTCATGACGATTTTCCTGATCCTCGCGCCCTATGGCGCTTTCACCTTCCTGATGCTGGTGACCTCGGCCATGACCAGCGTGTTCGCGGCCAGCGCGATCTGTCTTGCTACCATCGCGATCGATGTGGTGCGCGGCCGCTCGGTCAAGATCCTCGCGGTAGGCTCGGCCGTCATGTTCGCGGCAATCGGCCTCTCCCTCGCGCTGTTCGACCCCGCAATCGATACGCTCCGCATCAAGCTGTTGGTCGATATCGGCATGTTCCTGATCTCGCTCGGCTCGATGCTAGTCCGCCATCCCTTCACGCTGCAATATGCGCTTGAGTCGGTGCCGGCCGAGACCGCGGCAATGCCGGGCTTTCTCCGCGCCAATTACATCATCACCGCCGCTTGGACAGCAGCAGCGCTGTTGATGGCGACCGCCAATCTCGTGCTGCTCTACGTCCCCGGCCTGCCGCTTTGGTCGAGCCTTGCGGTCGCCTTCGCCGCCCGCAACAGTGCGATCTACTTCACAAAGTGGTATCCCGAGTATCGCCAGATCAAGTACGGTACGCCCGCCCGCGCTCTTCCCGACGCCCGCTGAACAGGATCGACGATGAAGGACGTATTCGCCCGCCTCGCCTCCGACTTCCTCTCCGCTATCGTCTTCCTGGCCGTCTACCTCATCACCGACAACGTCATCCTGGCGACGTCGGTGGCGATCGCCGGAGCGATCGCGCAGGTGATCTACGCCCGCGTCAAGGGGCAGCCGCTCAACTACATGACCTATGCGAGCCTCGCGCTGGTCGTCGTGCTGGGCACGGTCACGCTGCTGACCAATGATCCGCGCTTCATGCTGGCAAAACCCTCGATCGCGCATTTCGCGATCGGCCTCATCATGCTCAAGCGCGGCTGGATGTTGCGCTACATGCCGCTGATCGTCGCCGAAACCGTTCCGGAATATGTCACGGCTGCAGGCTATGCCTGGGCGGGGCTGATGTTCGTGATCGGCGCCGGCATGATCTTGGTCGCCTCCACGGGCGATCTGAAGCTGTGGGCGTTCTACATCACCGTGGTTGCCGGCGGCACCAAGATCCTGGCCTTCGCCGTGCAGTATGTGGTGCTGCGCCTTATCGTCACCAGCCGCCGGCGCGCCGCCGCCCGCGCCTAAATGCCCTATCGCAGGGTTAGGCAGGGACTGCGAGTTGGGCTATAGGCTCGCTCCGGACGGCCGCGGATCGTCGCGGACCGCCGAAATTTGTTCGGGAGACGGGAATGGCCGTAGACGGCAACTGGAATCTGACCATGACGACGCCGATGGGCGAGCGCCAGGCGACGCTGAGCCTGACGGCTGCGGACGGCACGCTCACGGGCACGCAGGGCGCGGAAGGTAATACCGCCGAGATCTTCGACGGCACCGTCTCTGGCAACAACGTCTCCTGGAAGGTCTCGATTACCAACCCGATGCCGCTCACGCTCGAATTCACCGGCACGGTCTCCGGCGACAGCATCAGCGGCGAGATGGGCGTCGGTCCGATGGGCAGCTTCCCGTTCACTGGCGCGCGGGCGTAACGCACGCCGCGCCGATGCGTACGCTTCGTCTCATCGCGGCGACAATCCTGTATGTTGCGACACAAGCGGCGCGCGCCGATGACAGCGAACCAGCGTGGCGCGCAAGCGCGCTCGCCCTGGTGCCGACGGGCTATGTTGCCGGCACCGCTTATCGAACCGAAGGTTCGACCGGCTATCTCGCGGTCTACCCCGCGACATCCAACGATCCGAAGACACCGGAAAGCGCCTTTGCGGCGCGCCAGGCTCTGGTCGTCACGCTGACGGCGGATGGGACGCGGGCAACGTCAGCCGAGCTGAAGCCGCGCACCGAGCCGGATCCTGACAACGACGACAACGATTTCGCCAGGCTGCACGCCGAGCTGGCCGCCAAACGCTCGACGCTGCCTGATGGCACCGAGCCGTGCGATCTCGGCGCCTGGTCCATCGACAAGGACCCCAGCGGCCTCAACGTGCGTGCCGAGCCGTCGGTCAAGGCGCGCGTGCTCGGCACCTTGCCGCCGCCCTACCGGCTCAAACTTGGTGGCGCTGAGAACACGCCCGAGGGCGGCTGGCTGACTGAATTCCGCATCATCGGCTTTAGGGACGGCTGGTTCCTGATCGAAGGCGCTAGGCCGCCCGGCAAGGACTATGAGGACGAGAAGCGATATCCGCGCAGCGCGCCAAAGCCCTATGCCGGACGCGGCTGGGTTGCGTCCAATAAAGTCGGCGCGAATTACGCCAATGGCTACACGCGCGCGGGCGGTCTGTTTCAGGCGCCTTTCATCGACGCCAAATGGACGCCCGCCCAGCGCGAGCTCGGCGGTCCGATTGACGGCGACGGCGGGCCGAAGCGCCTGCTCGCCTGCAGCGGCCATTGGGGCCTAGTCGAGAGCCATGACGGCGTCCGCGGCTGGTGGCGCGCGTTGTGCTCCAACCAAGTCACGAATTGCAGCTGACCCAAGCGAGCGCTCCGCGACATTCTCTCCCTTGCCTTTTATGCAATTCAGGATTGTATCCGGGGATGACGCCCGGGAGGCAAAAATGTCTGATAGCATCGCGCGTTTAACTCACCGATCAGTGTCCGCGGCGTTTGTCTGCACTCTCTTGGTAGCAACCATGCCGGCCGCGCGCGGCGAGCATTTGCCGCCGAAGGTTGCTCCGGAGGCAACGACCTGGAAGCCCGCCTCGATCTTTGAAAAAGACAGCAACGACGAGCTCAAGAAAAAGCCGCGCATGAACCTGAGCGGCGCAGCGTGCGTCCCGACCACGCCCAAATTCACGTCATGCCTGATTGCCAATGACGAGAAGAAATATGCGCAGTTCTTCTCGATCGAAGGCAACCTCCTCGTTCCGAAGGATCTCATCCGGCTGTCGGACGATGACGACGACCCCGATGCCGAGGGCGCCGCTTATAGCGAGGGCTTCTTCTATGTGACCGGCTCGCATGGCCGAAGCCGACACAGCGACGAGAAAAACCTGTCGAGTTACACCGTGTTTCGGATCGCCGTGGATCCGAACACCGGAGCTCCCAAGACCAAGCCTAACGCCGAAAGCGTGGACGGCGTGGAGGCGAGCTCGCGCCTGCGCAAGGTGCTCAAGAACGACGACCTCGTCGAGGCGTATTTCGACGAGCCGCTTGCGAAAGGTGGTATCAACATCGAAGGAATTGCAGTCAGAAACGACCGCATGTATTTCGGACTGCGAGGTCCTTCGCTGAAGCGTCACGCCTACGTCGTCAGCGTCGATGCAAATGCGCTCTTCACCAAGCATGACGATCTCAAATCCGACACCGCCGCGCTCGAACTCGGCAAGCATACCGGAATCCGGGATCTCGCCGTGGTCAGGGACGGTCTGCTGATACTCGCAGGCCCGACGCGCGAGGAAGAGGTTCCCTATACCATCTGGCTGTGGGACGGGCGCAGCGAGACGGCTGCCAAGCCATTGGCTACCCTTGATCTGAGCAAGGTGGAGAAAGGCGCCAAAGCGGAAATTCTGCTTCCCCTCGAGGAGGACGCCACCAGCTTTCGCGTCCTCGTCATGTTCGACGGCGTCGAAAACGGGGGCGCAATATCGTTCAGGATCAAGCGCTGAGCGCAGGCCGCGTCGTCCGCCGGTCCGGGAACGCCGGACGACGCTGAACCCGATCAGCCCAGATTCAACTCCTTGAAGAAGTCGTTGCCCTTGTCGTCGATGATGATGAACGCCGGGAAGTCCACGACTTCGATGCGCCAGATCGCTTCCATGCCGAGCTCGGGATATTCGAGCACCTCGACCTTCTTGATGCAGTGCTCGGCGAGGTTCGCCGCGGCGCCGCCGATCGAGCCGAGGTAGAAGCCGCCGTATTTCTTGCAGGCCTCGCGCACGGCCGGCGCGCGGTTGCCCTTGGCCACCATCACCATCGAGCCGCCCGCGGCCTGGAACTGGTCGACGAAGGAATCCATGCGGCCCGCGGTGGTCGGACCGAACGCGCCGGAGGCGTAGCCCTCGGGCGTTTTGGCGGGACCAGCGTAATAGACCGGGTGGTTCTTGAAATAATCCGGCAGCGGCTCGCCCTTCTCCAGCCGCTCGCGCAGCTTGGCATGGGCGCTATCGCGCGCGACGATCATGGTGCCGGTCATCGAGACCCGCGTCTTGATCGGATATTTCGAGAACGTCGCCAGGATGTCCTTCATCGGCTGGTTGAGATCGATCTTGACCACCTCGCCGCCGAGCGACTGCTCGACCTGCGGCAGATATTGCGCCGGATTGTGCTCGAGCTCCTCGAGATAAACGCCGTCCTTGGTGATCTTGCCGAGCACCTGGCGGTCGGCCGAGCACGACACGCCAAGCCCGATCGGCAGCGAAGCGCCATGGCGCGGCATGCGGATCACGCGCACGTCGTGGCAGAAATATTTTCCGCCGAACTGCGCGCCGACGCCGAGCGACTGCGTCATCTTGTGGATTTCCTTCTCCATCTCGACGTCGCGAAAGGCATTGCCGTCGGGCGAGCCGTGAGTCGGCAGCGCATCGAGATAGCGGGCAGAGGCGAGCTTCACCGTCTTCATGCAAAGCTCGGCCGAGGTGCCGCCGATGACGATGGCAAGGTGATAAGGCGGGCACGCCGCGGTGCCCAGCGTCAGGATCTTTTCCTTCAGGAAAGCGAGCAGCCGGTCCTTGGTCAGCACCGAGGGCGTGGCCTGGAACAGAAAGCTCTTGTTGGCGCTACCGCCGCCCTTCGCCATGAACATGAACTTGTAGGCGGCCGCTGAGTCCCCTTGGCCCTCGGCGTAGATCTCGCACTGCGCCGGCATGTTGTTGGCGGTGTTTTTCTCTTCATACATCGAGAGCGGCGCCACCTGCGAGTAGCGCAGATTGCGGCGCAAGTAAGCGTCGCGCGCGCCCTCCGACAGCGCCGCCTCGTCGTCACCGTCGGTGATGACGTTGCAGCCCTTCTTGCCCATGATGATCGCAGTGCCGGTGTCCTGGCACATCGGCAGCACGCCGCCGGCCGCGATGTTGGCGTTCTTCAAAAAGTCCAGCGCGACGAACTTGTCGTTCGGGCTGGCCTCACTGTCCTCCAGGATCGAGCGGAGCTGCTTCAGATGGCCGGGGCGCAGATAATGGTTGATGTCGCCAAAGGCCGCCTCCGACAGTGCGCGCAGCGCCTCGCGTGACACCACCAGCATGTCCTTGCCGAGCACCTTCTCGACCTTGACGCCCTCGGACGAAATCTTCTTGTAGGGCGTCTCGTCCTTGCCCAGCGGGAACAGCGGGGTGTGCTTGTAGGGCGGAACAGGCTTGGACTGGTCGGGAAAGGCGGTGGGAGCGTTCATGGAGCGGATCTCGGGGTTTTGGGCCCTCGCGGGGCCTCTCAGCATAGAAGCGTTCTAAGCGCATTTTGGCGAGAAAAGAAAGGGAGCGGTGCGCATCGGAGCGGCAGGCCGGGCTCGGGAAGGCATTGGCACAGCTCGTGGAAATGCCGTTGCCCGCCCTTGCGCTTCGCGTCCGCCGACGCTTGAATGCGCGCCCTAAGGGGCTTTTCATCATGATTTTGCAACTGAACGTCCGCGGCGCGATCCTGGTCGCCGCCGCCATCACCGGTCTTGTGACCCTCTCCTCGCCTGCCCGCGCCGATCGCTGTGACGACAGCGCCAAGGAGCTGGCGAACCAGATCGACCGCCTCAAGGTGAATTTCCGCGCTGCCAACGTCGTCTATTTGACGCATCCGGCGGCCAAGGAGCTGTCCGTGGGCTGCCGTGGCGACAAATACTCGATCGAGCTCTACGCCAAGGGTGATCGCAAGCCCAAGCCGGAGTTCTATGCGCTGGTCGGATCGATGGCAGCGATCGTCTTCACGGTGACGAAGGACGACACCACGACGGGCGCGACACGCTGCCTGAAGCGGATGGGCCTGCTGCGCGGCGACAAGGTCAATATGCGCTATCGGCGGCTCAACATGGAATGCACGCGCACCAAGACGGAGGCTTCCATCGCCATCACGCGCGGCAAGGACGAATAGGGCACGCCTCGCTTTTGCACCCGGCGCGGTGCATGTGTGGCGCGACGCTGCCCACCACGTACACTGTCATTGCGAGCGAAGCGAAGCAATCCAGTTGTCTCCACGGAGGGACTCTGGATTGCTTCGTCACAAGAGCTCCTCGCAATGACAAGGAGAGGTTTGCCATCGCTCTCATCCAGCGTGGACGAAGGAACAGCTCTCGCTACACCCCCAATCCCTCGCATTTTAACGATTGCCTTGAAGGAAATTTCGCTCCTCGCAGGGCAGGCTCGATTGTTCCCATGTGTGAGGATTTGCGAATGAAGGTTTCCACCGTTGCGCCGCCGCCGATCGCGATCGTGGTACCAAACTACGACACGACCAAGCAGCAGGACGATCAGACCAAGGTCAAGGACGAGGATCCGACCTTCAAGCCGCAGCCGCCGGTGCCGCTGCCGCCGGGTCAGGGCACACGGATCGATCAGCTCGCCTGATCAGGCTTGCCAAGGCTGAAAGCGCCCGATCCGCTCGATCGGGCTTTTGGCGCGTCCGGCCGCATCTTTGCCGGATAGCGGAGCTATGTTGTGCGCGCTTGAGCTTGGGAGCTGCGCATGATCGCACGCCTCTTGCTGCAGAACACGATCTTCACCGTCGCGACAGGCGCGCTGCTCTTCGCGTCCGCCGGCACGCTGCATTGGCCTTCGGCCTGGGTGTTCCTCATCACCTCCGCCCTGCTTGGTCCGCTCTGCGGCTGGTGGCTCTACCGGCTCGATCCGGCGCTGCTGGCGGAGCGTCTGCGTCCGGTCATCCAGAGGGACCAGCCTCCGGCCGACAAGGGCTTCATCACGGCCTTGATCGCGGCGATGCTGGCGTGGCTAGTCGTGATGGGACTCGACCGACGTTGGCTCGCGTCCGACATGCCGATTGCCTTGCAGGTGCTCGGCTTCGTGCTGTTCCTGCTCTGCACGCTGTTCACGATGTCAGTGTTCCGGGAGAACTCGTTCGCAGCACCCGTGGTGAAGCTGCAAGCCGAGCGCGCGCAGCGCGTGATCTCGACTGGCCCCTATGCCCATGTGCGCCACCCCATGTACAGCGGCATGATCCTATTCTTCGCCGGCCTGCCGCTGCTGCTGGGCTCGTGGTGGGGACTGGCGATGGCACCGCTGTTCCTCGTCCTGCTCGTCGTCCGCATCCGTATCGAGGAGCGCACGTTGCGCGAGGGCTTGCCGGGCTACACCGACTATGCGGCGCGGGTGCGCTATCGCCTGATCCCCGGCGTCTGGTGAGCGCACCTCACCTTCTGCACGAAACCGGCTAACTATCCAGCTCGCGATAGCGTCGGAAGATACCCTGCTCGTTGAAGGGAATGCGGCGCTCGCTTTCGAGATAGGCCTTGATGTTCGGCCGCGCGGCGATGCGGTCGTGCAGACCGGCAAGGCCCGGGACATCCGCTTCGAACGCCTTCATGCGCTTCGGAAACGCATAGCGCAGCCCATCGACGATCTGGAATAGCGAGAGGTCGACATAGGTCAGGCGGCGACCGGCGACATAGGTGCCGCCGCTCTGGGCGAGAAGCTGCTCGAAATAGCCGAGATATTTCGGCACGCGCTCGTCCCAGAACTCGGCCGTGCGCTTCTTCGCCGGCGCCTTCTGATCCTCATAATAGAGCGAGGGCCCGAGCGGATGATGGGTGTCGTGAATCTCGACCACGAGATCGGTGATGGTGAGCTGGAGCTGATGCACCCAGAGCCTGCCGGCTTCCGTCTTCGGCGCAAGCCCATGGCGGGCGCCGAGATAGAGCAGGATGTTGGCGGTTTGGCCGATGACGAGCTTGCCCGCTTTCAAGAACGGCGGCGCAAAAGGCGGCGTGCCCTTATGCGCGTCCATCATCTTCATCATCGCAGCCGTTCCGCGCGGACCGCGCGCGACATCGACGTAAGCGGCCCCCGCCTCCTCCAGCGCCAGCCGCACATATTCGCCGCGGCCCTGAATCTCAGGCCAGTAGTAGAGCTCGTATTTCATGGGAGACAGTCCTTTGAGACGCGCGCGGGACAAGCCTAGCACGCGACGCAAGTTCCGTCGTCATGAGGCGGAACACCGGCCCCGCGCGTCATTGCCAGCGCACGCGAACCAATCCAGAGTCTTTCCGCGGAGACAATCTGGATTGCTTCGCTACGCTCGCAATGACGGAGGAGAGAGCGCCTCAATTCGACGCGAAGCAATACAGCAGGCCGTCGCCGCCGGTGCTCTTCAAATCGGCCTGCGAGCAGCCGCCGTCAGGACCGCGCGAGGCGTGAGAGCTGTTCCAAGATTTCGAAGGCTCGTCGTCGCGCAGGCCCTTGCGATCGAAATGGCCGACCATCGCGGCGCCTTGCGTGCTCGACGTCCAATTCTTGCAGGTGCGATCGTCCGGCCCGGCAAACGCGGTGCCGTCCGGTTGCGATCCCGTGAGGATGTCGTGCCGGTTCGGCTGGTCACCGGCACCATTGATGACTTCGCCCTTTTCGCTGAGCGCGGTCTGCTTGGCGAGATTGTTCGCGCCGTGCAGCTCGGCGACGTCCTTGGCGATCACCGCGCCCTTGGCGTTCTGCCACGGCCCCTTGCCGATGCGGTCCTTGGCGTTGACGGCCGGCTTGCCATCGGCGGCCTGCGTCGAGAGATAGGCGCGCCAGGTCTTCGTGCCGGCGCCGGCGGCCTGAGCGAGCTTCTGGCACTGCGCATCGGCTCCCTCCAGCCCGCCAAGGTCGGCGCCCTTGCCCGGGCCGCTGGAGGTCACGAAGAACGTCATGTCGGCCGACTGCGCGTGCACGGATGGCGCCGCCAGCAGCGCCAGCGTGAGCGCGAGCCCTGAAATCGCTATCGGTCTCTCGATACGGATCATGTTGTCCTCCCAGGCATGTTTTTCGTTCGCCGTCTGACTTCAACCCGAGGCCGGCCCGCTTATTCCGAGGCCGCGCTTCGACACGCCCAAAGAAAAAGACGCCGTGCCGGAGCACGACGCCTTCGTCTTCAATCTGCGAGCGATCAGTTGGTCTGCTGGATCGCCGACAATTCCCAGCCCGTGCCCGGCCGTCGGGCAAAGGTCCAGATCTCGGTCGCCTCGCCCGGCTGCTCGCTACCGGCAACGACTGCGCCGGTGTTGCGGTCGACCGTCTTATCGGTGAGCGCGAAGCGCAGCGCCACCGTGGCGTACTCGGTCTCGCCTTCGCGCCAGGATTCCGCGAGGTCGCCCTGCAACAATTTCACGTTGGTGACCTTGTTGACGACGTTGCGCGAGCGGTTCTGCGCAAGATCCTGCTCGAAATAGGAGACCATTTCCGGCGTCGCGAGCGTGTGCAGCTTGGACACGTCCTCGTTCGACCAGGCGGTCTGGATCTCGCCGAGCAGGCGCTCGAACGCCTCATAGTCATCCGGCTTGATCTCGAGCGGCGCGTTGTTGGCGCCGAAGCCGAAGCCGCCAAGACCACCAGCAAGACCGCTGCGATAGTTCGTCTGCGGTCCGGGCGCTGCGCCGGCGTCAGCATTGGCATAAGCCGCTCGCGGGGCGTGACGGCGCTGCCACCAGGACATTGCCAGCCGCACCACCAACACCACGAGCGCGATCTGGATGATCAGGCCGAGGATCGAGGACAGACCGCCGAGGCCACCGAACAGGCCGCCGCCGAACAGCATGCCGAGCAGGCCGGCACCGAGGAAGCCAGCCGCAAGGCCGCCCAGGAATCCGCCGCCGCGGCCGAACAGGCCACCGCGCGCAGGCGCGGAAGCAGCCGAATTCATGCCTGCACCCGGCTGGGTATAGGTGCGGTTGAACTGCGAGGTCGAGCCCGGCGCGGTTGTGGTCGAAGGCGGTGCCGAATAGGTGCGCGAACCGCGCGAACCCGACGACATGCCGCCACCAGCGCGCGCGTCGGCGGACGAGATCGCCAGCGCGGTCGGCAGCGCAAGCGCCAGCACGACGGCGATCGTCTTGAAGAGATTGCGGGAGCGTAGCGAGAAAGTCATGTGCGTTTCCCAAATCCCCGGCATGGGGACGTGCGCCTAAGATGGGCAGACTTCCCGAAAAGTGAAGCTGGTTTCGGAACTTGTGGCTGCGGCCCTCAGTCGCGGGGATGTGGCAAAAGCCCATATTTGACGGGGATTTGGCCGGGCCTGCGGCGAAACCAAGGTCGCCCATTACCGGCGCCCTTGGGACAAGATTTCCGCTTTTTCCTCGTCATTGCGAGCGAAGCGAAGCAATCCAGACTATTTCCGCAGAGACAGTCTGGATTGCTTCGCCGCAAGAGCTCCTCGCAATGACGGCGTTGAAGCAGCGCAATGACGGAAAACCTGGAAACGGCGCTCCTCACCCCTGCTTCGTCATTGTCTCCTTCACCGCCGCCACGAGCTGGCTGAGCGTGAAGGGCTTCGGCAGGAAGTCGAACTGCTGGCCTTCCGGCAGGCTCTTCTCGAAGGCGTCCTCGGCGTAGCCGGAGACGAAGATGAACTTGATGTCGGGGTTCTTTTCCCGCATCGCCTTCAGCAGCGTCGGGCCGTCCATCTCGGGCATGACGACGTCGGAGACGACGAGATCGATCGCCCCGCCCTGCTCCTCCAGCACCTCCATGGCCTCGACACCGTTCTCGGCCTCGACCACGGTGTAGCCGCGCGAGCGCAGGCCGCGGGCATTGAGCGCGCGCAGGCCCTCTTCGTCCTCGACGAGAAGGATGGTGCCCTGGCCGGTGAGATCGGTGCGCGGCTTGGCCTCCGTCGCCGCAGGCGCTGCTTCCTTCGCGGCGCCATTGGTCGCGCTGGCCACAGCCGCGGGCTGCTCGACCTGCACCTCCGGTTCGGCGACATGGCGTGGCAGGAAGATGTGGAACGAGGTGCCCTGCCCCGGCTCGGAATCGACGTAGATAAAGCCGCCGGTCTGCTTGACGATGCCGTAGACCGTGGAGAGCCCGAGGCCGGTGCCTTTACCCACTTCCTTCGTCGAGAAGAACGGCTCAAAGATCTTGTCGCGGATGTCGGCGGGAATGCCGGTGCCGGTGTCGGCAACCTCGATCCGGACATAATCCGCAGCCGGCATGCCCTTGTAGGCGAGCTTGCCTGCGTCGTCGGTGGTGACGTTGGCGGTACGGATGATCAGCTTGCCGCCATCGGGCATGGCGTCGCGCGCGTTCACCGCGAGGTTGACGATCACCTGCTCGAATTGGGAGACGTCGACCTTCACCGGCCAGAGGTCGCGGCCATGGACGAGGTCGAGCTTGACCTTCTCGCCGATCAGCCGGCGCAGCAGCATGGTGAGATCGGAAAGCGCGTCGCCGAGATCGAGCACCTGCGGCCGCAGCGTCTGCCGTCGCGAGAATGCCAGCAGCTGCCGCACCAGGGTCGCGGCCCGCGTCGCGTTCTGCTTGATCTGCATGATGTCCTGGAACGACGGATCGGTCGGCTTATGCGCGTTCAGCAAGAAGTCGTTCGCCATCATGATGGCGGACAGCACGTTGTTGAAGTCGTGGGCGATGCCGCCGGCGAGCTGGCCGACCGTCTCCATCTTCTGGGACTGATTGATCTGGTTCTCCAGCGCGCGCCGCTCGGTGGTCTCGAGCATGTGCACGATGGCGGCTTCCGCCTCGTTTTCGGCGGCGTCCACCGGCGTGACGAAGAACTGGCCCCAGCGCTCCTTGGTCCCTTCCAAGGCGACCTCGACCGGCGCGATGTCGGCCTTGCCCTCGGCGGCCTGGTTGATGGCCGCAATCAAGAGGTGCCGGTCGCGCGAATTGACTGCCCGGAAGATCGACTTGGAGGCGCTGTCCAGGCCTAAGGCCTGACTGAGCTTGGCGTAGCGCGCGTTGGCGCGCACGACGTTGCCGGCGCGATCGACGGTGGCGATCGCCATCGGCGTGTGGTCGAAGAAGCGCATGAAGCGGACTTCGGCGGCGCGGTCGGGATCGCTGCGCTCGTCTCGGGCACGGCTGATCACGAGCGTGCGCGACGGTCCCGGCGCGCCGTCGGCGCCGAAGGCAAGCTTGTGATAGAGCCGCACCGGCATGGTCTTGCCGGTGCGCATACGCAGGTCGATGTCGAAGACCTCGGTCTTCACCTCGCCCGGCACCGCCACGATCGAGGTCAGCAGCGAAGCGCCGTCGCCGGAGACGATGTCGGTGAGCCTCAAGCCGCCCGAGCCGATCTCCGCGAGATCGTAGTCGAGCCAGTTCGCCAGCGTCGCATTGACATAAGCGAGCTCGCCGGCCGGATTGACCGAGAAGAAGCCGCACGGCGCGTGATCGAGATATTCGATCGCATGCTGGAGCTCCTGGAACACGTCCTCCTGGCGCTCGCGGTCGCGGGTGATGTCGGCGATCGACCACACCGCATATTTCGCCTCGCGCTTGCCGGTGCCGAGGGGGCGCACGCGCATGCGTAGCCAGCGGCCCTGGCTGCCGTCGTGACCGGAGATGCGTACCTCTTCCTGCTGGCGCTTGCCCTCGCGGGCGGCCTTGAGCAGGCGGAACACGGCTTCGGAGACGTCGGGGTTGCCGATGAAGACACGCTCGACAGGGCGCACGTCCTGCCGGCCGCTAGCGCCGGTCAGGGTCAGATAGGCGGCATTGGAATAGACCACGTGTCCGCGCGCATCGGTGACTGCGAGCCCGTCGAACGCGTGATCGGAGATGCGAGCGATGATGGGATCGTCGAGATTACGGTCGGCGAAGCGGATGATGCCGGCGGCAAAGGCGAACAGGTTGAACAGGCCGACCATCGCCAGCACGGCGAGGATGCCGAGGATATAGGGCTGCGCCTGCGCGCGCCCGAGCGTCATCAGCCCGACGGCGACCGCGACGAGGCCGGCGGCCACCAGCAGCACCAGCGCGATGCTGCCCGAGCGCGGCGACGGCTCCTGCGCCGCAACGGGCTCGCGTGTGAGGTCGTGGTCGGTCTCAGCAGTCATCTCGAGCTGGCGCAGCCTGTCGGCAGAGAATCAACGCGCCACAGGGCGCGTGGGGTCCTCCCTGCCTGAATCGGACCCTGAGGTGCAAGGGCAGCAGGGGCGAAAGGTACGCTGATTCCCAGATTACGGCCATTTCCGGTACTTTTCGGGTGTTTTATCCCCGCCCCGCGCCAAATCCGCGCTTCAGCCGCATGACGTAGCCGATGACTTCGGCGACGGCATGATAGTGCTCGGTCGGGATTTCCTGGTCGATGTCGACGGTGGCGTAGAGCGCGCGCGCCAGCGGCACGTTCTCCACGATCGGAATGTCGTGCTCGCGCGCGATCTCCCGGATCTTGAAGGCGAGGTTGTCGACGCCCTTGGCGACGCAGATCGGCGCGGTCATGCCGCGCTCGTAGGACAGCGCCACCGAATAGTGGGTCGGGTTGGTGATGATCACGGACGCCTTGGGAACCGCCGCCATCATGCGTTTCTTGGCGCGCTGCTGCCGCAGCTGCCTGATCTTGCCCTTGATGTGCGGGTCACCTTCGGACTGCTTGAACTCTTCCTTGATCTCCTGAAGCGACATCTTTTGCCGCTGGAACCAGCTGCGGTACTGGAAGAAATAGTCGGCGATGGCGACGATCGCGAGCGCCGCGACCACCGCGCCGAGCAGATGAATGGTCATGCTGGTGCTGGCGCCGAGCATGGCCGCCGGATCGAGCCTGACCATCGCCTCCATGCGATGCCGCTCCGGCCACAGAATCATGGTCATGACCACGCCGAGCAGGACCAGCTTGCCGATGCCTTTGAGAAAATTGGCGGCCGCCTGCTTGCCGAAGATGCGCTTGAAACCGGCGCCGGGCGAAATCTTGTTGAATTTGGGTTTGAGGGACTCGGCCGACCACACCAGACGGTGCTGGAGCATGTTGCCGGCAATGGCCGCCAGCACCAGCATCAAGAGGGGCACGCCGATCGCGGCAAGCACGGCGAACTCGATCTGCTGCGTCAGCGCGAGCAGGGCCTTGCCGTCGGTCTTGATCATCCAGGAATTGGCGAGCAGGTTGCGCATCGGCGTCAACAGCCCGCTGCCGACCGAGCCCGAGAAGGTCGAGACCACGAGCGTGCCACCCGCCATCATGAACCAGGTGTTGATCTCCTGGCTTTTGGCGACGTCGCCGCGTTCGAGCGCATCGTCGAGGCGCTTTTGCGTCGGGTCTTCTGTTTGACTTTCGGGATCGTTGTCTTCCGCCATCGATCGACGCCTGTTACCTGAGCGGCATCATCTGGTGCATGACACCGATGAAATAGTCGAGAAAGGTGCCCATCATCGCGGTGAGCACCACGGCGAGCACCAGGAAGCCTGCGAAGATCGACAGCGGCACGCCGACGAAATAGACCTGCATCTGCGGCATCAGCCGCGCCAGCACACCGAGCCCGATGTTGAAGACGAGGCCGAACACCAGGAACGGCCCGGAGAGCTGCAGGCCGAGGCGGAAGGCGGCCGCGAAGGCGCGCGTTGCCAGCGAGGCGACATCGCCGCTCGATACGGTCTCGCCCGGCGAGAAGATCGTATAGCTGTCGTTCAGTGCCGCGATCACCAGATGGTGGCTATCGGTGGCGAACAGCAGCGTCACCCCCAGCATGGTCAGGAAGTTGCCGACCAGCACGCCCTGCTGTCCCTGTGTCGGATCGACCGAAGTGACGAAGCCGAGCCCCATCTGCTGCGCGATCACGGATCCCGCAACCTGGAGCGCCGACAACGTCACGCGCGCGGTCGCCCCCAGCACGATGCCGATCGCGATCTCATGCAGCATCAGCACCAGCAGCGGCGCCAGCGAGCCCATGTCGACCTGATAGGCGTTGCGATGCAGCGGCAGGATGATCAGCGTGAGCAGCAGCGCGATCGACAGCTTGATCCGCGTCGGGATGTTGGTCTCGCCGAGGCCGGGCAGCAGCATCACCATCGCGCCGACCCGGGCGAAGGCGAGCATGAAGGAAGCGGCAAGCGCCGGCAGCAGCGAGACGTCGATGCGCATAGTTCACGCATTGTGCCTCAGCCGCCGATGATTCGCGACGAGATCCGCAGCATGTGGGCGTGGAGCGAGTCGGCCATGAACGGCAGCGCCAATAGCATCGTGGCGAAGATGGCCAGGATCTTCGGCACGTAGATCAGCGTCTGCTCCTGGATCTGCGTCAGCGCCTGGAATAGCGACACGATCACGCCGACCACGAGGCCGACCACCATCAGCGGCGAGGACACGATCACGATGGTCCAGATCGCATCGCGTGCGACGTCGAGGGTCTCGGGTCCGGTCATTTGTAAACTTCCTTATTCAACCTTCATCCCCACCACCGCGGCGAGGAACGAACGCTCCCTCCCCGTCATTGCGAGCGAAGCGAAGCAATCCAGACTGCCGCCGCGGAAGTATTCTGGATTGCTTCGCTGCGCTCGCAATGACACCTGGGGCGAGCGACAGCGCGAAAAATCAGATCGGCATCTTCATGATGTCTTCATAGGCCGCGATGACGCGGTCGCGGACCGAGACCAGCGTGGACACCGCGACGTCGGTGTCTGCGACCGCCGTCACCACGTCCATCACATTGGCCTTGCCGGCGGCCATTGCCACCGTCTGTGCGTCGGACTTGCGGCCGGACTCCATGACGCTGCCGACGGCGTCCTTCAGCAGCGAAGCAAAGGATTGCCCGCTCGGCTCGCTGCCCTTGCCGGCGCCGCTGTTCTCCAGCACGCGGGCGAGATTGGCGTAGGCATTGGCGGCGATTGTCGGTGATGCCATGGCTTAAGATGTCCTGTTCAGCTCTTGAGGATGTCGAGCGTGCGCTGGATCATCCGGCGCGTCGCACTGATGATGTTCAGATTGGCCTCGTAGGACCGCTGCGCGTCGCGCATGTCGGTCATCTCGACCACCGAGTTCACGTTGGGATATTTCACGTTGCCGCCCGCATCCGCCGCGGGATTGTTCGGCTCGTATTTGACACGGAAGGCGGACTGGTCGGGCTTGATCCTGCCGAGCGTGACGACCTGCGCGTCGAGCGTGCGGTCGAGCGCGGAGGAGAAGGTCGGAACCTTGCGCCGATAGGGATCGCCGCCGGCGGTCGGCGCGGTCGAATCCGCGTTCGCGATATTTTCCGAGATCACCCGCATGCGCCCGGCCTGTGCGCGCAGGCCGGAGGTTGCGATCGCCATCGAGCGGGCAAAGTCGCTGCTGTCATTCGCCATGATCCGCCTCCGCTAGCTCTGCTGTTCCAGGATCATGCGCTAGCCCTTGCCGATCGCCGTCTTGAGCAGATGCAGGCTCTTCGAATAGAGCGAGGTCGCCGCCGCATAGTCCATCTGGTTGCTGGCGGCCTTCATCATCTCCTCCTCGAGATTGACGGCATTTCCCGCCGGGCGGGTCTCGAAGCCGGCATTCTTGTTCTGGTCGAAGCCCGAGGCCGCGCCTGATGGTTTCATGTGCGAGGCGCTGGTGACGGTCAGGGCCAGAGGCCCCATGGACCCCGTAACGGAACCGGTCTTGTCGAGCTTCGGCTCGACCAGGTCGCGCGGCCGGAATTTGGGCGTATCGGAGTTGGAGACGTTCTCGGCCAGGACGCGCTGGCGCTCCTGGTGCCACTGCATCTTGGTACGAAGCGCCGACAGCACCGGGAGGTCGTTGATGGACATCGTCGCGGCTCCTTCCGCCCCTTGCGGACCTTGAGGTCCGAAGCTAGGCAGAATTTGCCGCCTGTATGGTTAACAGCTGGTTAAGGACGTCTCGAACCATGTCCTCGAGCGAGACACGATTCTTGAGCGCCGGTGATTCTGCGCCGCGAAAAGTGGCATTAACCCAACCGTTTGGCGGTGCGTGCACAGGGCAAGAAGTCGTTTTGGATCGGGCGATTCATGGGTTATTAAGAGTTGGGGACGGCAAAACTTGCCGTGGAACGTTAAGAAATCGCAGCTTGGGGCATCGTAGGCCGGTGGTTGGCGAATCCGACCATGGGCACGAGAAAAGCGCCATTTGTCGGGGACAAGTATGCAAGGCAGCCCTATCACCTTCATCGTCGCGTTCATCGTCGTTCTGGCGTTGATCGGCGTCGCTGCATGGCTGGTTCGCCGATTCGGCAGCAGTCGGCTGGGCGCCAACACCCAGCGCGGCAGGATGCCAAGGCTCGCCGTGATCGACGCCGCCGCGGTCGATGGCCGGCGCCGTCTGGTGCTGGTCCGGCGTGACAATGTCGAGCATCTGCTGATGATCGGCGGCCCCACGGACATCGTCGTCGAGCCGAATATCGTTCGCGCCGCGCCCAGCCGCGACCAGCTCCCGCAACGTCCGAGCGCCGCCGAACCGCCGCGCCTCGCCCCCATGCCTGATGCCGGCGGCTGGGCCGATGAAGCACCGCGACCCGAACTGCTCGATCATCCCGAGCCGCAAATGCCCGAGCCGCCGTCGCGGCCCGCGCGCCCATCCTTCGCCGACGAGGTGCGCCGGCCTGCTCCTGCACTGGCCGAACGCCGCAGCGAGCCGCCCCCGGGAGGCTTTACGCCCGAGCCGATCGCGCCACGTCCGGAGCGCGAACCACGGCCCGAGCCGCTGCCACCGCGCATTCCCCGCGGCGAGCCGCCGCTGATGCCCCGTCCGCCGCGCGGGAGCGAGCCGATGAAGATGCCGCCCGTGCGCGCCGAGCGCGCCGCTGCACCGCCGCCTCCTCCGCCTGTGCCGCAGGCTCCGGCCGTTCCGCCGCCGGCAGCTGCTGCTACGCCCACGAGCGCCGAGCAGAATCTCGCCGAGATGGCGCAGCGGTTGGAGGCTGCGCTGCGCCGCCCGGCCGGCGAAACGGTCGCACCTCCGGTTGCGCCGGAACCGCCGCCCGCTCCCCCCCGCGCCGCACGCAGCGAGCCGCCGGCGCCGCCGGCCCCGCCCGCAAAGCCGGCCGCGGAAAAGACCAGCTTTGAAAATCTCGAAGACGAGATGGCCTCCCTGCTCGGCCGTCCGAAGCCGTCTTCGTGAGATTGCCGGTCCTCCCGCGTAGAGTTCTGTTTCTTTCTGTCCTGTTCAGCGCGGCCTCGCTCGCGATGCCGGCGCATGCCCAGGACATCAGCATCAATCTTGGCGGCGGCGCTGGCGGCGGCGGTGTCACCGAACGCGCGATCCAGCTGATCGCGCTGCTCACGGTGCTGTCGATCGCGCCGTCGATCCTGATCATGATGACGTCGTTCACGCGCATCGTGGTGGTGCTGTCACTGCTGCGCACCGCGATGGGCACGGCGACCGCGCCGCCGAACTCGGTGATCATTGCGCTGGCGATGTTCCTCACCTTCTTCGTGATGGGACCGGTGCTGCAAAAGTCCTACGACGAGGGCATCCGTCCGCTCGTCGCCAACCAGATCGGCGTCGAGGATGCGCTCCAGCGCGCCTCCGTCCCCTTGCGCGGCTTCATGCAGAAGAACGTGCGCGAGAAGGACCTCAAGCTGTTCCTGGATCTCTCGGGCGAACCGCCACCGGCCACGCCCGACGACCTCGCGCTTCGCATCCTCGTGCCCTCCTTCATGATCTCCGAGCTGAAGCGCGCCTTCGAGATCGGCTTTCTGTTGTTCTTGCCCTTCCTGATCATCGACCTCGTCGTCGCCTCGGTGCTGATGTCGATGGGCATGATGATGCTGCCGCCAGCGACGATCTCGCTGCCGTTCAAGCTGATCTTCTTCGTGCTGGTCGACGGCTGGTCGCTGGTGGCGGGAAGTCTGGTGCAGAGTTACGGGGGAGGATGAACGCAGGGCGACCTCAGCGACGCATGCCCTTCGCCTTCAACGATAGCCCCCGGCCTCTCCCCGTCATTGCGAGCGCAGCGAAGATTCCATGGGGAGTGGATAGCGACCGGGTCTGAGGCCAGACTGAGGTTGCTGAAAGCACTCAACCTGGAGACAACGATGTTGCTCGATCATCTTTCCGACGGACTGGCCGCTATCCGGACGCAGATTGGCGCAATTTTTGTGTCATTGGAACTGAGCCGTTCGACATGGCTGGTTACATCGCTGTCGCCCGGCAAGGGCGAGAAGATGTCCAAACACAGCGTGAAGGCCGGCGCTATTGCGGAGCTTTTGAAGCTCTTTGCTGCGCTGAAGCGTAAGGCCCAGGCGCGAACGGGCGAGAGTTATCCGATCATCACCATCCAGGAGGCGGGGCTGGATGGGTTCTGGCTTCACCGCACTCTGCAGTCGGAGGGCGTCGAGAGCTACGTGGTCGATCCGGCCTCGATCGCGACGCCGCGCCGGCGCCGGCGGGCCAAGACGGACCGGTTGGACGGCGAGACGCTGTTGCGGTCGCTTCTGGCCTACAAGCGCGGCGAGCCACGGGTCTGCGCGATGGTCGTTGCCCCCTCTCCGGAAGAAGAGGACCGCCGCAGGCTTTGCCGGGAGCGGCGGACCTTGATCGCGGAGCGGATCGTGCATGTGAACCGGATCAAGGGTGTTCTGTTTGCGCAAGGGATATTCGACTACGTGCCGCTGCGGCGCGATCGACGGACGCGGCTCGAGGCCTTGCGCACGGGGGACGGGCGGCTGCTGCCGGCGCATTTGAAGGCGCAGATCAGCCGCGAGCTCGACCGGCTCGAACTTCTGCTCGACCAGATCGCGGCGGTAGAGCGCGAGCAGGATGCATTGCTGGCTGCAAGCCGACCAGCAGGCGAGAAGGCTGCATCGAACCCGGTCGCGATGCTGCTCGACTTGAAGGGCCTGGGCCCGAACTTTGCTGCCATTCTCTGGTCGGAGGCCTTCCACCGTCAGTTCACCAACCGCCGCCAGGTTGCGTCCTATGCCGGTCTTGCGGCCACGCCATGGCGCAGTGGCGGCATTGAGCGTGAGCAGGGCGTGTCGAAGGCCGGCAATCCGCGCCTGAGAACCACGATGATCCAGCTCGCCTGGCTGTGGATACGTCACCAGCCTCAATCGGCTCTGACCCAGTGGTTCAAGGCCAACAGCCAGCGCGGCCGCAAGCGCACAATCGTGGCGCTGGCGCGCAAGCTGCTCGTGGCCCTGTGGAAATACGTGACCGCCGGCGTCGTGATCGAGGGAGCCGTGGTGAAGCCCGGCGCCTGACACCACGCCTCTCAGCCTCAAAACCAATCCGCCGAGGTTGATCAGCCTCGGCCGATCCGGGTGGACGAACCGATGGATTGCATGGCTTCAAACGCCGTAACGAAGAAGGGTCTCGTCCTCTCGAGCCTGCCCGCCGCAAGCGGAATGTTGGTGCAGTTGCCACCGCGCAACGACCGAATGTGAGTTTGATCTGGCATGCAAACCAGATTGCCAAAACCGGCTCGACCCTTGGATCGCCAACCATAGGAGTAGTTCACGCCGCACTTCCCGACCTAACGAGCCTGAAGGCGTGCTCGCTCAGGTCAAGACCAAGCCGCTTCGCGGCGGCCCTCACGGGCCGGTCTTGACCTGATCTGCGCGCGCCATCCGAAAAGTTCCGCGGTCGGGACGAAGAGCTGGCCTGCAATCGAACAAAGAGCTGACCATAAATCTTGACACATCAAATCCCCATGTGAGCAATCCAGACTGCCTCCGCGGATAGATTCTGGATTGCCTCGCTGCGCTCGCAATGACGGAGGAATACCGAGCCGTCCAGGGCAGCGCCTTGCGCGGCACCAAGCCCTACCGCGTCATCTTGATCTGCCGCACGACCGGAATCGCAGGCAGCGAGCCGGTGTGGTCGGAGTCG
Organism: Bradyrhizobium sp. LMG 9283; assembly: GCF_045571415.1. Taxonomy (NCBI): domain Bacteria; kingdom Pseudomonadati; phylum Pseudomonadota; class Alphaproteobacteria; order Hyphomicrobiales; family Nitrobacteraceae; genus Bradyrhizobium; species Bradyrhizobium sp. LMG 9283. Next base: position 3,457,507 of record NZ_CP120691.1, on the reverse strand, counting down.
TCCTTGGCCTGGGGCGCGCTGGGGCCGCGCGCCGTGGCGTCGGGGAAGCGCTGCTTCATTTCGCGCAGGAAGCCGTCGAGCGTATCGACGCTGGCGGCGAGCTTGGCGATCTCGGCGAATTCGGCGCTGGAGGCTGCGGCCGGCTTGCTGGCGATATCGAAGGCGAGACGGTCGGCGCTCTCGCTCATCAGCGGCGCGTATTTCTCGCGGAAGCGTGACAGGCCGATCGAGTCGTCGGCGAGCGCGTAGCCGACCGCCGCGCGGATGATGTCGCTCTTCTCGACCGCATTGAGCGGCTTGAAATCGCGGAAACGCTCGCCGTAATAGAGCTCGATCTGCTCGGCGGACTCGCGCCAGCGCCGCGCGGCCCAGAAGATGTCGGAGCGCAGGCGGAGCACTTCGCGCCCGGAGACGTTGGAGACGATGTCGAGCGCGAGATCGTGACGGCCGACGTCGCTCTGCGCACGCGCCTCGAGCAACAGGCGCTGCTGCCGGAGCTCGCCAGAGAGATCGCTGATGCGGCTCACGCGCAGCGCGGTGATCGCCATGTCAGGCTTGCGATTGGCGAGATAGATCATGGCAAGGCGCGCGGCGACCTGGGCGCGCGCCGCGCCTTCAAGGCGATGGTCGACCTGGTACTGCAGCAGTTCTGCCGCCTGATCGAGCAGATCGATCGAGGCGAGGCGGTCCGCGAGCCGGCGGATCAGCTCATCGCCGCGGCGGCCGATCGGCGTCAGCTCGCGGAACTCATAGAACATCCCGAGCGCCTCGACCGGCGGCAGTTCGTCCCCCTTCGGCCCCAGGAATATCTGGGTGAACAGGTCGGACGCGAGATCCTGCGCCAGGCGCGAGGCTTCGGCGTTCGGCTGGAGCCTCGTCGCGGTGCGCGCCGCCATGAGCGCATCCCGGTAACGCCCGTTCTCCGCATACAGCTGCGACAGCATCTGCAGCGTCTTGACCTCGATCGCATCGCCGCGCCAGGTCATCGACAGCGTCTCGAGCTCGCGAAGTGCCTCTTCCTTGCCGATCTCGTCGCGCTTCTGGCGCAGAGCGACCTCGAGCTGCTTGGCCTCGGCCGCAGCCGGACGGTCGTTCGAAGCGACCGCGAACTTGTAGTCGTCGAGCGCGTCCTTGTCGTGGCCGAGCGCCTCGGCGAGCCGGCCGCGCAACACGGCGAAGGCCGGTGCAGCCTCAGGTGGGACACCGACGACCTCGAGCTCGCTGCGGCGCTTGGAGGCGCCGGCATAGTCCTTCACCTCGAGCGATGCGCGCATCGCATCCATCGTCACGATGCGCTGGATGTCGAGCGGCAGGGAGGCGATGGCGAATTCGACGTTCTTGAACTTCTCGCGCGCGTCCGCCCATTTGCCCTGCCGCGCATAGGCGAGCGCCTTCCAGAGCTGGGAATCGTGGCTGTTGCCGATCACGGGATTGGCGAGGTCCTTCAGGCCTTGCGCCGGCCGGCCGATCAGGATGCTCGCGATCGCATGCATGATCAGCGCACCGCTCTCCTCCTTGTTGAGGGGATCGGTCAGCATCACGTCGGTAATGGCCTTGGCCTCGTGGTACATCGCGCGCGACATGTAGAACTGCGCGAGGTCGAGCCGCGGCAGCGAGCGCAGCGCGGGCTCGACCGCTGCGATCGCCGTCATCAGCTCGCTCTGGCGCGCCATGAAGTTTTCCGACTGGCCCTTGCGCCAGCCTTCGGGGCTGAACACCGGGCGCACCGCGGTCGGCGCCCGCTCGGCCGAGATGTCGACAGGCGACAGCGTCAGTCCGCCCTTCTTGCCGAGGATCACCTTGTCGGAGCCGATCTCGACGCCGATCTCGTCGGAGTTTGGCCGGATCGCGATGCCGTGCGCGGATTCCAGCAGCGAGAGATCGACGAGGTCCTGCCGCTTGATGAAGCCGCGCACAGGCCGCCCCGCGGTGACGACATAGAGCGTATCGCCGGCATCGGGATCGGTGAGCTTGTGCAGGAGGCCCGGATTGGCGAAGGGGATCGCGATATTGGCGAGCGCCGGATCGGTGATGTTGCGCGACATCATCAGCGGCAGCGGCGTCGCCTGGATCTTGTCGGCGAGCGTCAACATCCAGTTGGTCTCCTTGCCGACCTCTTCGCTCGTCAGCGAGTAGACCAGCGGCCGGGTGAGACGGATGCGCACAGCCTGCCCCTTGTCGAGCGGGATGCGGCCGACCTCGCCAATCATGGCGCCGCCCTTGGTGCGGATCGCCTCGACATTGATGGGCTTCGGCGCGTCGAACACCAGCCAGACAGTATCGCCGCGGCGGAACGCCGCTGCCGGCGTTGCCACCTGAAGCGGGAACGTCACGCGCAAGCCGTCGCTGTCGCGGCGCGCATCGACGCTGGCGACGGCCTGCTGCGGGGCGGCGGCCGTCTCGGCGGAGGTTGCCTTCGGGGCTTCCTTGACCGGCTCCTTCGCCGCTTCCTTCACGGCCTGCTTGGGCGCCTCGGCAACCACAGGCTTGGCAGGCGCGGCCGGGGCTTCGGCAACAGCCGGCGCAGGCGTTGGGGCCTCCTTGGGTGTCTCCTTGGGCACTTCCGCAGCGTGCGCAGCCTCAGCCGCGGGCGCCGGCCTCGGCGCTTCGGCGACCGGCATTGCGGCGGGCGCGTCCAGCTTCGCCTCGGGCTTCACGTCAATCTTGGCTTCGCGCGCGATCGTGTCGGATGTGGGCGGCGTGATCTCGCGATGGACATCCTGCGGCTTCTCAGCCGCCGGCTTTTCCGGCGCAGGCGCGGGTCCCTGACCGGCAGGCTTCATCTGCGCGATCGCCGCCTCGGGCGTCGCGGCCGACTTGCCCTTGTCGGGTTGGAAGGAGACGTCGACGACATAGTTCTTCTCGTCGCGGAACGAATGCACGTCGGAATCGCCGATCAGCGCGATCTCGACATTGGTCTGGTCGATGTCGGCCTTCTGCTTGATCGAGGCGACGTTCGGCGGCGCCGCGACCACTGCGTCAGCCAGGTCAAAATTGAGGTTGGCGTTGAAGACGAGCGTGAGCTTCTGCTCGTTGAGCACGGAGGAGACGCCGACGCCATCGGGCATCTCGAACACGAAGCGCACGAAGGTCGGCTGCACCGAGGCACGCACGCGGATCTGCGGACGTTTCTTGGCCTCGGCAGCGGCGCGCTGGGCGCGTAGCGCGCGCTCGGCCACGCGTGCGCGCTCGGCGAGTTCCTTGACTACGTCCATGGGCAGGCTCGGCGGCGGGCCCTTCCAGCCCTCGGGCAAGAGGTCGACGAAGGTGCGCTCGCCGGCATTCATGGTGTTGACGGTGACACGCCGCGCCAGCGACAGACGGATGGCGCCGCCATCAGGATCGCGGCGGGCGGAGTTGACGTAGTCAGGCGCGCCTTCCGGAACCCGGTCGACGGGAACATCGACGGGCCGGTCGAAGCGGATGATGAGGATGGAGCCTGCGGTCGTCACCTCGGAGGGAACGTCCTCGCCGAGCTTGATGACGAGACGGGCAAAGCCGCCGCCGGCGGAAAAGGTCGCCTCGCCCCTGATCGGATCGGCCGCTCGGGCGGGCGCCGCGAGGCCAATCAGGAAACAGGCCGCCAGCAAGGTCGCCCCGCGGACATGACGCGACAAACCCCGTGCCAATGCGCGGGCTCGCGACACAAATCCAGCGGCAGCCTCTCGCGCCATTGGCGGCATTTCTTCCAGTTCGGCGGTCATGCCGGCAATGGCGCCGGCGGTGCCGTCGACTGTAGGTCTCGCCAATTAAGGACTTGTTAATGCTGTATCTTGATTTGCGCTGCGGGCAGCACGCCGTGCCGGATCGAGCGGGAGCGATCCGCCAGTTTCAGATTTGAGACGCGGTGGATTAAGCAGTTGTTAACACCTGCACGACGGTGCCGTCGCGGCTCGTCAATCCCTTCGCGGCACCCCATAGCGGACAAAGTCTTCGCCGATTCCAGCGTCGATCGTTCTGGCCGCCGCAATATCGGTATTGGCGCCAGCCAGGTCGCCGAGCTTGAATCTGGCTACTCCGCGACCGTAGAGCGCGCTCGCCAGCTTGGGCGCGAACCGCAGCGCTGAGTTGTAGTCATCGATAGCCGCGGTGAGTTGACCCATTTTCAGATTTATCAGGGCTCGCGAATCGTATGTTGCGGCGTTGCCGGCTCCCGATCGAAGCGCCATATCGCAGTCCTCCAGCGCAGCCTGCAAGGCGCCAAGGACGGCTCGGGCCCAACAGCGTCCGCTCCACGCCGCCTCAAGCTTCGGGTCAAGACGAATTGCTTCGTCATAGTCCTGCGCTGCACGGTCGTACGCGTTCCTCTTCAAGTAGGCTGCCGCACGGTTGGCAAAAGCAGCGCCATAGTTGGGGTTGAGCTTGAGCGCCTCCTCAAAAGCGCCAAGAGCGAGGTCGTGCGAGCCCGTTCTCAGATAGGCCACGCCGAGGTTGTTGAAAGCTTTCGCATAGTTCGGGTTAAGCCTGGTCGCTTCGACGAAGTCCTTGATCGCGCGTTCGTAGTCGGCTTTGGCGCTATAGGCGTTGCCCCTGTTGTTGTGGGCGACGGCGAAGCCGTTTGCGCTCCCCTCGCCCGCATCGATAAACGCCGTGCAGCCATCGATCCGAGCTTCGGGTGACACGCGATCTGAACCGTTACACAGCTCAACATTCTTGAGTGAGCTGCCCTTCTTTGGCTTCTGCGCCAAACCCGACGAACCCGACAACACAACGATGAGAATGAGCATTACTGCCCTGATGACACTGGCTCTTGCGGTCATTTCTACACCAGCCGTCACTCTCCGCGAATGAACAAAGCACTAATCCCAATCTATCTGGCCGGCCGGCGTCGCGCTGGCATTACGGCGGCTTCAAGCCAGGCAAACTTCTTAGCATCCCCGACAGATGTTGAGCCTGCGATCGGCACTTCGATCGGGCTCCGGCGCCGCGGCTGCCCGTGGCTTCTTCAGGAGCTTGCTTTTGCCCTCTTCGATCAGGATGGAAAATTTGACTGTCCCATCATCCGAAATCTCGATATGCGGCGTCGTGCCTCGGATTCCCAGCGTGGCGACGGGAGTATCTACTTTCATGTCACCGGTCTTGGCGACACTGCCCGCAACAAAGGCGAACGTTCCCCTGGCGAGATTGAACAGGGTCGCATTGGACTTGCCGGCCGGCTCATACACATAATGATCCAGCACCATACGGGCGTTGCTCGATAGATTGAACGAGCTGCCGTCGGTGAAGTTGATTCCGACTCGCCCATCGTCCCCGGTCAGCACCACGTCACCGAGATATACGGGATCGCCCCTCTTGGTCTGGCCGGGATCACTCGAGACATTCGCCTGAACGACCACTGCGCCCGCATGTTCGATCGTGACCGAGCCTGTGGCCGCCACCACCTTCCCGATCGGTCTCGACGGCGAGCTGGCGACGGCGGGCTTGGCGGAATCGATTTGCGCTTGAGCCGCACTCGGCAAGAAATTGGCGAGCGCCAAAACAAAGCCGGTCGCCAAAGCGGCTATCGTAGGTCTGCACATGATCCCCCCTTTCTGAGAAGATCTTGTTGCTTTCGGCAGCTCATTTCTTGAACCGCGGAACGCAGCCACAATAAATATAATTGTTGTTTAATTCATTTAATGGTTCTAATTTATATCCAGTGCCACGGAAGCGCTATAATTAAATACGTCTCGTTTGTGAATTTAATCACTTTGGCGGGAGGGATTCGTCGGGAATGGCGGTACGCGTCGCCATCCCCCGCGCAATACGTCTCTCAAGAGCAGACTTGATGATTTCGGCGGGCAAGCCTTCGGCTGCCAGCGCCCAGGATATTGTTCCTTGGCGAGGGCCGCCCCAAGAAAGACCATTGCAGCACGCCGAGCCTGAATCGATCACCCAGGCGAGGTCGAGCCATGTCAGTTGCATCCGACATCCAGGTTGGTAATGGGGCTGCCACCACCCTGCCCGTCCAGATCATTGGCCATATTCATACAGTGATCGGTTGCTGCACGCTCACGCGAGCCACCGGCGTCGCCACACAGGCCGTAGCTGGCGCTCCTGTCTACCGGGCTGATGTGATAGAGACCGATGCCGACGGACAGATCACACTTCGCTTCATCGACGGTACTCGCTTCAACATCTCCTGCGGCACTCACGTCGCGCTGAGCGAATTCGTCTTCGAAGTCGAAGGCACGTCGCCTCCAGCCCTGTTCGACGTGACCCGAGGGAGCTTCGGTTTCGTACCAGGCCGGCTGGAAGAAACCGGGTCTCTCCAGCTGAATACGCCAATTGCAGGCATTCGCGCCCGGAGTCACGCGGGCGGTTTCGGAATGCTGACGCTTGCAGCATTGACTTTCTCGTTCGCGGAAAAAGCGGAGGCCGCGGACCCGGACGTCACATTCCTGGATGACGACTCCATCAGTTACAAGGACCTTGCGCACGGTGCATTTGAGCTCGTGACCAAGGAGCGGATCCCGCGGCACATCATCGTCGAAGATCCCGGCGAGACAATCGTCCTCAAGAAGGTGGGATCTACCATCAGTGTCAATCAGGTCGCGAACACGGCCGCTCGCATGGATGAGTTGCACGCCGCGCAACAGGACTTGCTAGCCAATCTGGAAGGACGAGGGCCGCATGGCTCAAGTACGCCTCCCTTCGTCAAATCCGAGTCACCGCAGCCGATCAATTTCATTCAGCCGGAAGTGCCCACGCTGCAGGTTTTGCCGATGACCTTACCATTCATCACTCTGGCACCTGTGGAACCTGTGCCGCCGACACTCAGCACCGGAGCTGGGCCAACTGAGCTCGATACCGTGGTGTTCGATACATTCACTGCGACGAGAGGAACCTTCAGTGCCAGCAGCACCAGCAGCGGCGGCAAGCTGAGCTTCGGCGTCGTCGGGGCGACTTCCGGGAATACGATCCTGGGCGGAGTGACATACGATCTGTCGAAGGCGAGCCCCTACGGGGTGCTCTACGTGAACAGCACAAGCGGCGCCTACGCGTTCGTGCCTGACGATGCCGCAATCAACGCGCTGAAGGCGCCCACGACGGACGGTTTCGTTGTCACCGTCTCCGACGGAATCACCTCTGTCAGTCAGACGTTCACTGTCACCATCAACGGTGTCGACGACGCCGCAATCATCTCCGGCACCACGACCGGCTCGACTGTCGAGGCTGGCGGCATCGCCAACGGCACGCCAGGCATGCCGGTTGCGACCGGCACCCTCACCGACACCGACGTCGACGATCCGCCCAATACGTTTACCGCAGTGAGCTCGCCAACAGCGAGCGCCGGCGGCTATGGCACCTTCACGATGACCGCCGCCGGCGCATGGACCTACACTTTGGACAATGCCAACGTGGCTGTGCAGAGGCTCAATGTCGGCGAGACGCTGACCGACAGCTTCACGGTGACCACGATCGGAGGCACCGCCCAGGTGGTGACGATCACCATCCACGGAGCCAGTGACGCGGCGGTCATCTCCGGCGCGACGACCGGCGCAGTGATCGAGGCTGGCGGCATCGCCAATGCAAGTCCCGGCACGCCCACCGCGACCGGCACGCTCACCGACGCCGATGTCGACACGACCGCAAATGCTTTCACGGCAATCGACTCACCAACGGCGACCGCGGCCGGCTACGGCACCTTCACCATGACGGCAGCGGGCGTGTGGACCTACACGCTCAACAATGCCAACAGTGCGGTGCAGGCGCTCAATGCCGGCGAGACACTGACCGACAGCTTCACAGTGACCACTCTGGACGGAACCGCCCAAGTGGTGACAGTCACCATCCAAGGCACTAACGATGCCGCCGTCATTTCCGGCACGACGACCGGCTCGGTGACCGAGTCCGGAGGCGTTGCCAACGCGATACCCGGCACTCCGTGCGCAACCGGCGCGCTCTTCGCCGCCGATGTCGACAATCCATCCGATACCTTCACGGCAGTGACCTCGCCCAAGGCCAGCACCAGCGGTTATGGCAGCTTTACGATGACCGCCGCCGGCGTCTGGACCTACACGCTCGACAACGCCAACGGCGCAGTGCAGGGGGTCAATGTCGGCGACACACTCACCGACAGCTTCACTGTCACGACCCTCGACGGCACGCCGCAGGTGGTGACGATCACCATTCACGGCAGCAATGACGCGGCCCTCATTTCCGGCACCACGACCGGCTCAGTGACCGAGGCAGGAACATTCTCACCCGGCGTTCCCATCGCGACCGGCACGCTCACCGATACAGACGTCGACAACGCGCCGAATACGTTCACCGCAGTCACTTCGCCGACCGCGAGCGACCACGGATACGGCACATTCACGATGACCACAGCCGGCGCATGGACCTACACCCTCGACAACAACAACAGCGTGGTTCAGGCGCTCGACATCGGCGACACCTTGACCGACTCTTTCACGCTAACCGCCATCGACGGGACCAAGCAGACGGTGACCATCGCCATTCATGGCGCCAGCGACGCAGACCCGAACGATTTTGACAACCTGGCGACCGGATCTGTCGTGATCTCCGATCCTCCCAACGTATATGGAACACCGGGGAGCGAAACCATCGCGGGCGGCGGCGACACGGGTCAGATCATCTACGCGGGGGCCAGCAGTGATACCGTCAACGGCACCGGCAAAGCCGACGTTCTCTATGGCGGCTCCGGCAATGACACGATCAAAGGCAACGATGGGGGTGACGTCATCTACGGCGGTTCGGGCAACGATACAATCAACGGCAATAACGGCGCCGACACCATCACCGGTGGATTTGGTGCCGACCAACTCACCGGCAGCAATGGGAACGACCGCTTCGCTTATTTGTTCGTAGCCGATTCCAATGCAAGCCAGTTCGACACCATCACCGACTTTGCCTCGGGGGCCGACAAGATCGACTTGACCGCTCTTGGCGCGCTTGGGTTCGTCATCTTGGCCTTGAGCTCAACCAGCTCGGTCGTGCCGGCACACACGATCGCCTGGCTCTATGACAGCACGGCGAACGAAACCATCGTGTACGTCAATCCGACGGACCAGACCCTGCACATCGGCGATTCCAGTCTGCTCGAAATCCATTTGCAGGGGATTGCAAGCATCGACGCGTCGGACTTCATCCCGGCACCGGCGGCGGCACCTGTGATGGCGGCTGCCAGCGAGCTCATCGACCTCACCGCAACTGGGCAGAGTGATGCGGCCACCGTGATGACGAGCACTTCGGGGATCTCATCCGATTCCGGAAGCGGCGACGGCACGCTCCTCACAGGCGGGAGTTCGGCAATCCAGCCGAGCGAGCCGACCTACAGCCTGGAGTCAAACTGGGATCAGGTCGGACGAACTGAATATTCCAGCCTCTCCAGTTCGGACGCGATGCAAACGTCCGCGACCGAAGCGCCCCGCATCGACGCGGAAGCTCCCTCGGCCAGCGGACCGTCTACGATCTTGCAACACGCCGCCGCTTCGACGGAGCCCAGCTTTGTCTTCGACCACTTGACGGGACTCGACACAGCCTCGGCCGCTGGCAAGAACGGCGCGATTGCTGGAAGCGGCCAAATGCCTGACATCGCCGTCGCCGGGCTGAATTTTGGCCACAATGCCGCCGAGCAGCACGCCGGGCGCGGGCTTGCGCTGGGGAGCGATGCCGGGAATCACGTCGTGTCGCCCCCGGGAAACATCGATCAGCCGGCTCATGCCCACGGTCGTAGCAGCGATGAAACGGCGGACACGACGCTCAACCCAAGCCTTCTGAAGTCGTCGACCGGAGGCGCCAGCCATTCGCTTGCAAGCGAGACGCACCAGCCTGGTGATTCATTCCAGTTCAAGGATAACGTTTCGCAGGGCTCACAGCACAGCGTGGTGCCGGATCATCTCTCAGACCTCGCCGGTCATCACGACCACGCTGCAGGATTCCACGGATCCGAGCTGGCGTTCATGCCTGAGACATCGCCGCCCGATATTGGTCCGCCTCATGAGACAAGTACAGCTCACGGCCATCTGTTGCACGATCTGATCGTGTGACGCCCTCAAGCGGATTGCGTTTTCAATGTTGCTTGCCGGCGCTTCCCGCCGCCGAGGAGTTCGCTTCGTCGAGAGAGGATTCATCAGCGTTGCCGTCATCGCCTTCCGGCGGCGCTGCATGCTGGTGGCTCAGGGCGGATGTCCACGCGGATGTCATCGCCGCTGTGAGCAGCCGGTTGACGGCCTCGATGACGCGCTCTGCTGCGGACGAGTAGTTCATGGCCTCCTCCTGCGCTGCCGATTGCGAATGGCCGAAGCGTAGGACGATGCCTTGAGCGCCACTGTCCGCCACGTCACAGTTACGCGCGTCAACTCATCGCAGTCTCAGAGGATGCCGCCTGCCTCAGCCGCATCTGCCACGCGAGCCTGATCTGCCGCCTAGACGAGTTGCTGAGCGCGCGCACTCACAACCTTCGGGGCGTTGCGGTTCGCGCGCGACTCTGAATCAGATGTGAGCTCGGCGATGCGAATCGCATTGGTTAGCTTTGGGGGGTAATCAATGAGTGGAGAAGCCGGTTGCATTGTGTGTAGCAGGGCAAGAGCGGTCGTAGCGATCGTTCCGATCGCCAGAGGATATGCCCTGAAAACATATGAATGCTCTTGTTGCCATAGCACCCTGCAGCTTGTGACGCGCGTCACAAAGGCGGCACTGATCAAGCAGCAGGTCGATATCCTCCCCCGGGTGGAGAAGCAGCTGCGTCCGCCTGTTCGCAGGGTGCAACAGGCCTTCGCGACCTAGGCGCACACGCCGTCTCGCCGGGCTCCGGTCGAGCGACCACGCGATAACGCGCCGGTCGCAAGACCACGCTTCGCTCGAGCCCTCAATTCGGCTTTTGCGTCGGCCTGCCATCGATCTTGGGAAGATCGCCGGCCGAGGCGGATTGATCGCCGCCGCCATTGGCGCGGCGGGCCATCTCGACGGTCAGCCGCTCGGCGGCCTCCGGCGACATCAGCCCCAGGATGTCCGACATCTTCCGCGGCGCGATCGCCGAGGCGATCTCGATCAGCACGCCCATCTCGAGCCGGTCGAACACCCGCGCGGCGTCCTTGGGCTTCATGCCCTCGTACATGGTCACAAGGCCCTTCATGCGCTGGGCTTCGGCGGCTTTCTGCTCGGCCTGCGTCGCGGAGATGCGGGTTTCCACCGCCTTCATCTCCTCGACCTTGCCTTCGATGCGCTTCTCGGCCGATTTGAGCAGGCTTTCGCGAATGTCGATCTCGCGCTGGCGGGCCTCGATCTCCTGCCGCCGCGCCTGCAACCGTTCCAGGATCGCGCGCTCCGAGGCCGAGATCTGCGGCTGGCCTTCCTCGACCTTGACCACGGTGCCCTCAGGCTTGGTCTCGGGCGCGGCGGGCTTGGGCGCCTCCTTTGGCGCGCCATGGGTCGATCCGGTGATATCGGGGTCCTCGCGGCCGGTCGGGAAGTTCAGATTCTCCTGCGCCCAGGATTTCTTGGTCTGGTTCGGCTTGTAGTCGAAGACATAGCCGCCATTGATCACGAGACCCGCCACCTTCAGCGTGGCGAGGCCTGCGACGGCAACCAGGACGACCGGAATGACGCGGATGTTACGGAAGGACTTCATACCCAGGCTTCATGCGGCAAGGCCGTTGGATCGTCGGCGTTCGGAGAAGGCTTCGGCCGCAGCCGCCACCGCCTTCGCGGTCGAGGGCTTGGCCGCCGGCGCGGCAACCGTTTCCGGGTTCGTCACGGGGCGCGCAGCAATCGCGATCTTGGACAGGCGCCGCACGACGTTGTCGGCCTCGCCGAGCTGCTTGTAGAGCTGGTCCGACATCTGCGTCGCGGCGGCGAGCTGGCTGCCCAGGTTCTCGTTGACGTCGCGCACGGCGAGCTTCAGCCCGCCGATCGCGCGCTCGGCGATCTCGGTCGCGGTGATCAGCTCGCCGATGACCGCCTTCAGCGAGTGCTCGTCCGCCTTCAGCCGCGTCAGCCGCTTGTTGAGCATGACGCAGTAGACGATCGTCAGCATCAGCAGGATAGCCACCAGCGACTCGATTGCCATTCCCAGGGAGTGGTTCATGGGGCCTCCATCATCTTGTTCTGCTCGTCCACCTTCTCGAACATCGCAAGTGTCGTACTTGGCTTGCGCAAGGGTTTCGTCACGCGGATGGCGACGCGGTCGCCGACCCGGCCCATCCGTCCCTCGGTCAGCGTGACGTCGCCGCAGCGCACGGTGACGTTGGCGTCGGCGCGCATTTCCAGCGGCAGCGTGTCGCCGACCTTGAGCCGCATCAGTTGCTTGAGCGGAATGTCGGCCTCGTAGAGCACGGCGTCGACGGCGATCTCGGCCTGCACGATCTCGGTGGCGAAATGGCCCTCCCAGACCGGGTCGCGGCCGAACTTTTCGCCCATGAACATCTGGAGCAGGACGCCCCGGATCGGTTCGATGGTCGCGTAAGGCAGCAAGAGCTCGATATTGCCGCCGCGGTCTTCCATATCGATGCGCAGGCGGACCAGGATCGCTGCGTTGGCAGGACGGCTGATCGCGGCGAAACGCGGGTTGGTCTCGAGCCGGTCGATCGTGAAGGTCACCGGCGACAGCGGCCGGAACGCCTGCTCGGCGTCGGACAGCACCACCTCGACCAGCCGCTTGACCAGCTCGGTCTCGATCGTGGTGTAGGGCCGGCCCTCGATGCGCAGCTGGCTGGTGCCGCGGCGGCCGCCGAGCAGCACGTCGATCATCGAATAGATCAGGTTGGAATCGACCGTCGCCATGCCGAAATTCTCCCACTCCTCGGCCTTGAAGACGGTGAGGACGGCGGGCAGCGGGATCGAGTTCATGTAGTCGCCGAAACGCACCGAGGTGATGCGGTCGAGCGAGACTTCGACATTATCCGAGGTGAAGTTGCGCAACGACGTCGTCATCAGCCGCACCAGGCGGTCGAAGACGATTTCGAGCATCGGCAGACGCTCGTAGGAGACCATCGCCGAATCGATGATCGCGCGAATGCCGGAATGATCGTCGAGGTTGACGTCGCCGACGGTGAAGCCGAGGAGATTGTCGATCTCCTCCTGCGACAGCACCCGCTCGCCGGAATTCTTGCCGTTGCCGAGATCGCGACTGCCGTCCTCGACCATGGCCGCCCATTGCAGGGCCATGGTCTCCGATAGCTCGTTCTCGGCGGCAGCCTTTGCCGCCTCGGCGGGATCCTCGGAATCGAGCGAGGCCTCCCACTGGGCGGCAATTGCATCCTGGTCGACCTGGTCGTTGCCCGCCATGATCCCTAGTCCGTCATGCTCACTGGACCACGACTTCCTTGAACAGCACCGCGCTGACCTGGATCGGGGCGACTGCCGCGTTGACGCGCTTGGTCAGTTCCTCCTTGAGGCGGAAGATGCCCGCGGAACCGTTGAGGTCGGAGGGGCGCAGTTCGCGCACATAGGTCTGGAAGATGTCGGTGACGCGCGGCATCGTCGGCTTGATCGCCTCGATCTGCTTCTCTTCCTTCAGCTCCAGCACGATCTTCAGCCGCAGATATTGCACGCGCTCGCCCGGCGCGCCGGCGAGGTTCACCATCATGTCGGGGACGTCGACGAAGGCCGGCGGCTTCGGCGGAGGCGCGGCCTCGGCATGATGCTCGTTTTCGCCGTGACGGAAGAAGAAGAACCAGGTCGCGGCACCGCCGCCGAGGACGGCGAGCACGCCGACGACCATGATGATGAGCTTGAGCTTGTTCTTCGGCGGAGCGGCTTCCGCGCCGTCAGCGGCTGCGCCGCCTTCCTCATTCTCTGCCATGGTTGCCGCGCTCGTTCATCTCTCAAAGGGGTCGAAAGAGCGAAGCCTCCTGGCAGACAGTGACGCGATACAAATGCCCCAGCGCAATGCGCTCCTCTGATGCGCAAACGCTACGGTAATAATGGTTAACGGAATCTTTCGATTGGGCCTCAGCTAGGAAAAATCTGCCGGGCAAACATGGCTAACAGAACCTTTCTGCCGCCCGCCCGCACCCTCCAGAAATCAATAAGCCATTGAAGTTATGCAATTTTCTTAGTTGGCACGGCTTTCGCTGAGAGTGGGTCGAGACCTCACGGTTTGGGAGAACCTGACGGTCTCGGTCACGGGGTCCGCCAAGGCGCTTGGGAGAGCGAAATGGCAGATTCACTCAGGGGAGATTTCCGATGCAGAACGCGCTTCTGATCGGCTTGTCACGGCAGATGACGTTGGAGCGGCAGATGGATGTCATCGCCAACAACGTCGCCAACGCCAACACCAACGGCTTCAAGGCCGACCATTCGCTGTTCGAGGAGTACCTCAACTCGAACGCGCGTGAGGACAATTTCATCGGTTCCGACCGCCGGGTCTCCTATGTGCAGGACCGCGGCACCTTCCGCGACGTCGGCCAGGGGCCGATGGAGCCGACCAACAACCCGCTCGACATGGCAATCGACGGCAACGCGTTTTTCGCGGTGCAGGTCAACGGCGCCGAGCGCTACACCCGCGACGGCAAATTCTCGCTCAACAGCACCGGCCAGCTGGTCACCTCCGACGGCAACCTCGTGCTCGGCACCGGCGGCCCGATCACCTTCCAGCCGACCGACCACGACATCAACATCGCGCCCGATGGCACCATCACGGTGCTCGAGGGCACGGCCAGGACCGATTCGATCCGCGGCAAGATCCGCATGGTCTCGTTCGACGATCCGGCCAAGCTGACCAAGCTCGGCGCCAACCTCTATGACACCGGCTCGGCGGTCCAGCAGGCCGACACCAAGTCCAACGTGCGCCAGGGCTACATCGAGAAGTCGAACGTGAACTCGGTCGGCGAGATGACCCGCATGGTCGAGGTCCTGCGCAGCTACACCGCCATCGCCAGCCTGCTGCAGCAGCAGAGCGACCTCCACAAATCGGCGATCGAGAAGCTCGCCGACGTTCCGGCCTGAATAGGAGAGAACTGACATGCAGGCGCTTCACACCGCAGCGACCGGAATGGCGGCACAGGAACTCAACGTTCAGGTGATCTCCAACAACATCGCCAACCTCCGCACCACCGGCTTCAAGAAGCAGACCGCAGCGTTCCAGGACCTGATCTACGAGCACGTGCGCCGCGTCGGCGCGCAGGCCTCGGACCAGGGTACCATCCTGCCGGTCGGCGTCGACATCGGCGGCGGCGTCAAGACCGTCGGCACGCCGCGCAGCATGACGCAAGGTACGCTGTCGCAGACCGGCAACGACCTCGACCTCGCGATCTCGGGCGAAGGCTTCTTCAAGATCCTGATGCCCGACGGCACCTATCAGTACACCCGCGACGGCACCTTCCAGATGGACAATCAGGGTCGCGTCGTCACCGCGCAGGGCAACCCGGTCCAGCCGACCATCACCATCCCGCAGAACGCCTCGGGCCTGACCGTCAACGAGCAGGGCCAGGTCTCGGTCACGCTGCCGGGCTCGTCGACCTCCTCGATCATCGGCACCATCAACGTGACCCGCTTCATCAACAAGGCGGGGCTGCAGCCGGTCGGCAGCAATCAGTTCACCGAGACGCCGTCCTCGGGCCCGCCGCAGGACGGCACCGCCAACACCGAAGGCTACGGCAAGATCACGCAAGGAAGTCTGGAGCAGGCCAATGTCGACGTCGTCTCGGAGATGAGCGACCTGATCGCCGCCCAGCGCGCTTACGAGATGAACGCCAAGGTGATCAGCGCCGCCGACCAGATGATGCAATCGACCACGGCGCTGTTCCGCTGAGGTGATGACGATGATCCGTGCCACCCTCGCCACGATCTCCACCCTTCTCGCGCTGGCCTTGCCGGCAGCGGCCGCCGACGATTTCATTCCCTCGCCGACGCTGCGCGCAAGCGTCACCGTGACCTCGGACGTGGTGCGGATTGGCGATCTCATCGACAACGCAGGATCGGCTGCGCTGATCCCGGTCTACCGCTCGCCCGATCTCGGCACCACCGGCACGCTGACGGTCGGCCAAGTGCTGTCGGTGTTGCGGGCAAAACAGGTGATCGGCGTCATGACGGGCGACATCAAGGAGGTCCAGGTCACCCGCCTCGCCCGCACGCTCGCGAGCAAGGATCTCGAAAACGCGGTGGCCGCCGCGCTCGAGCGCCGCTTCGGCCTCGGGGAAGCCGCCAACATCACCGTCACGTTCGACCGCAGCGTCGCCGACATGCGGCTGGACGCCTCCAACACCGGCGCGCTGCAGCCGGTCGCAACCCGCTACGACGCCCGCAGCGGCCGTTTCGATATCGCCTTCGAGATTGCCAACGACAACAATCCCGCGCCGACCAAGCTGCGCTTCACCGGCACCGCGATCGAGACGGTGGAAGTGGCCGTGCTGACCCGCGACATCGACCGCGCCGAGCTTCTGAAATCCTCCGACCTTTCGCTGGAGCGCCGGCCGAAGGCCGAGGTCGCCGGCGAGCCCGCCGCGCGCGACCGCAGCATCGGCATGCAGCTGCGCCGGCCGATGCGGGCAGGCACGCCGATCCGCGTCGCCGACATCGTCAAGCCCGACTTCGTGGTGCGCGATCAGGCCGTCACTATCATCTACCAGGTGCCCGGCCTCTATCTGACCACGCGCGGCAAGGCGATCGAGAGCGGCGCCGAGGGCGACACCGTCAGCGTGCTCAATATGCAGTCCAAGCGCACGCTGACCGGCATCGTCACCGGCCGCGGCCAGGTGACGGTTCAGGGCGCCAGCCAGTCCGCACCGACGGCGCCGGCGGTCGAGCAGACCTCGTCGATCAAGCGTGACGAGGCGCCTGCCGCGGTCGACACCGCAGCCCTCGTCCGGAACCTGATTCAGACCCCCGCGTCGCCGGCTCAAGTCGCACAAGCCCAGATCCCGCAAGCTCGCCTCTCGCAAGCTTCAGCCAAGTCAGAGTAAGTCATGTCCACGTTCAGTTCGGCCTCCCGTCTTCGTCGCATCGCGATCTCTGCCCTGCTGCTGGCCTCTTGCGCACTGGGCGGCTGCTCCTCGATCGACCGCCTGTCGCAGATCGGCGAGCAGCCGAAGCTGTCGGCAATCGACAATCCGACGACGCAGCCCGGCTACAAGCCGGTGCAGATGCCAATGCCGAAGCCGGAAGTCGCCTCCTACAATCCGAACTCGCTGTGGCGCAACGGCAGCCGCGCCTTCTTCAAGGACCAGCGCGCCCGCCAGGTCGGCGACCTCCTGACCGTGACCGTGAACATCACCGACAAGGCCAACCTCTCCAACGAGACCCAGCGCAGCCGGACCAGCAAGGAAGACTCCGGGGTTACGGATTTCATCGGCAGCCAGACGGTCACGCAGCCGCTCAAGGTCCTGCCCGGACGTCTTCTTACAACGGACTCGACGTCCTCGGCTGATGGCAAAGGCTCGGTCAACCGCCAGGAAGCGTTGCAGACCAACGTCGCCGCGGTGGTCACGCAGGTGCTGCCGAACGGCAACCTCGTGGTCGAAGGCAAGCAGGAAATCCGCGTCAATTTCGAGATCCGCGAGCTCGTTGTCGCCGGCATCGTCCGCCCCGAGGACATCCAAAGCGACAACACTATCGATTCCAGCAAGATCGCGCAGGCCCGCATCGCCTATGGCGGCCGCGGCCAGATCATGGACGTGCAGCAGCCGCGCTACGGCCAGCAGGTCATGGACGTGCTGCTGCCCTTCTAAAACCTTCTTTAAGAGCTCCCACATCGTGTTCGCGAACCTAGGCGCGAACGACGATGTACGACGCGGCCTCCGGTAGCTCCCCTGCCGGAGGCCGCATGTATTTTGGGATGGTTTGGGGCTGCACACACAGAGGCAACTATGCACATTGCAGCGAAGCCGCCTCCTCACGCTCCTCTTTTGTCCCGGACAAGCCGCATCGCGTCAGCGGTGCGGCGCAGAGCCGGGACCCAGAAGTACACGACGCGCTGCGGCGTGGGCCCCGGCTCTGCAGCGCACTGTACCGGACGATGCTTCGCATCGCCGGGGGCGCTGCGCTGCGGCCGGGGCGCGAGACCGCCCCCTCACGTAAACTCCGCCTCCACCACGCCGAGCCCGTCCAGCTCCATGCGCACCTTGTCGCCGGCCTTAAGCCACAGCGTCTTCACCAGGCTGCCGGTGAGCACGAGCTGCCCGGCATGCAGCCCCTTGCCCTCGGCGGCGAGGTGGTTGGCGAGCCAGGCGAGTGCGTTGTGGGGATGGCCGAGCACGTCGGCGCCGGTGCCGTGGCTGACCTCCTCGCCATTGATGACGGCGCGGCCTTTGACCACCCTCAGGTCCGACACCGAGGAGCGCGGAACCGAGGAACCCAGCACGCAGCCGGCGGCGAAGAAATCATCGGCGATCAAGGTCGGCGCGCCCATCGTCTCCCATTTCACGTAGCGGTCGTCGACGATCTCGATCGCGGGATGGTAGGCCTCGACGGCCTCGCCGACCCATTCGGCCGTGAACGGCGCCTCGCCGGCGGCAAGGTCCCGCTTCAGCCGCACTGCGATCTCGCATTCGACGCCGACCCGGACATAGTTGGAGGTGGCAAGCTTGGCGCCGCTGTCGTGGACGCCCTTTTGGAACACGCCGCCACCGCAAGGGTGCGGGATGCCGATATACTCCTGCATCACCTGGCTGGTGCAGCCGATCTTGTAGCCGACCAGCGGGCCGACATGCGGCAGCAGGAGATCGTGCAGGGCGCGCTGCACCTGATAGCCCTCCGCTTCATCAACCGGAGGACGCTCCAGCGCCGCGAGCGGCGCATGATTGCGGCGCGCCAATGCGATCGCCTTTGCGGATGCGAGAATCCTGTCCATCGGCGACGCCTCCCACGCTGCACAGTCGAAGGCGGCACTTCAGCATCCCCGCTCCGCCCTGACAAGCGCGCTCGGCCCGGGGGCAACCGCCTCCTGCCCGCGTTTAAGGAAATATTGAGTGGGTGGAGGCTTTATGGAGCCGCGCCACCGGCAGCTGTCGCAAAATGCGCACGAGACGCGTGACTACAGCAATGCTTGATGCAGCTGGATCAACGTCTCAACTCCGGAGTCGATCTCGTTGATGCGACTCGCAAAATCTCCCGCACCTAAAGTGAAGGCTGTTTCTCATCCGAATTCACGTGAGCTCGGAGCAACCGGGCCTAGCCCGTTGATCGCGATTCATTTTTGGCGATCACGCCCGCCTACTGACACGCGTGGGAAGCAATAGGCAAACGCCGATCACGGCGTCAACCGGCGCCTTTCGTTCCAAAAACAAAGAGCCGCAACTCTGCGGCTCGGGCTCTATTCGTCGCGATAAACCTTCTCGCGTTTCTCGTGGCGCTCCTGCGCTTCCACCGAGAGCGTCGCGATGGGCCGGGCCTCAAGCCGCTTCAACGAGATTGGCTCCCCGGTTTCCTCGCAATAGCCGTAGGTGTTGTCCTCGATGCGCTGGAGCGCGGCGTCGATCTTGGCGATCAACTTGCGCTGGCGGTCGCGGGCGCGGAGTTCGATGGCACGGTCGGTTTCGGACGATGCCCGATCGGCAAGATCGGGGTGGTTCACGTTCTCCTCCTGCAAAGCTTGCAGGGTGAGCTTGGACTCTTTGAGGATCTCATCCTTCCAGGCAAGGAGCTTCAAACGGAAGTACTCCTTCTGCCGGTCGTTCATGAAAGGCTCTTTGTCGGTCGGTCGGTAGTTTTTCAACTTTTCCAAGGGCGGCCTATCTTTTTAAGCAACGACTCGCGAACGGAACGAGGTCCGTTGAGCCGGGCCTTATATAGTGGCCTCCTGTGACAGACAATATTTCCCTGATGGCGCGGCGGGCGCCCCCAAGCCCTTGCACAGGAACGTTTATCCTTGAGGGCTTGGGGACGGCTGCCGGCTCAGTAGCCGACCGTGAAGCGCTGCCTCAGATGCGCCGGCCGCTCGATCTCGTCGGCGAGTGCAATTGCGTAGTCCGCGAAGGTGATCCAGCTTTTCCCGTTCGCATCTGCGAGAAGCTGATCGGTCCCGAGCCGGAACTTGCCGGTCCGCTCGCCCTCGATGAAGAGGGCCGACGGCGAGATGAAGGTCCAGTTCAGGTCCTTTTCCTGCCGCAGCAGATCGAGGAAGTCGGAACCCTTTTCAGCCTCCGCCTTGTACTGCGCCGGAAAACCGGGGGTTGTGACCAGCTTCACGCCTGGGGCGACCTCCAGGCTGCCGGCACCGCCGACAGCGAGATAGCGTCCCACCTTGGACTCCTTCGCCGCACCGATCAGCTTGAGCGCATCGCTGGCCAGGAAGTGCACGGAACTGATGGCGATGTCGTGCCCCGCCCACAGCCGGGCCAGGCCCGCCAGGTCGAGCACATCGCCCTTGGTGGGCGTCACATTTGGCAGTGCCGCAATCTTCTCCGGGTTCCGGGCGATGGCCGTGACCGTATGGCCGCGGCGGGATAGTTCCTTGGTGATCTCCGACCCGGCCCGGCCCGAGGCGCCGGCAACTGCGATTTTCATGGAAGGCTTCCTTTGCTTCTGTAGTAACTAGTGGAAACTAGATATCGCAAAGAATGCTGGTGTTAAGAGAGCACTTTGTGCTTACCTGATTACGCTGAGGTAACTGATCACGTACAACCGACACGCGGACCACCCGCGACGAGATGGATTCCGAGAACTGACGATGAAACCCGACGTCTACGCAGCGAACTGCCCCACGCGCCAAATCCTGGATCGCGTCGGCGACAAATGGGCGGTGCTGATCCTCTTGCTCCTGCGCGAGGAGCCGATGCGCTTCAATCAGTTGCGCCGCACGATTGAAGGCATCTCGCAGAAGATGCTGAGCCAGGTTCTCAAATCGCTCGAACGCGATGGCCTGATCAATCGCAACGCCATCGCGACTGTGCCTGTGACGGTTGAGTATTCGATCACGCAGCTCGGTCTGACGCTGGCGGCGGCGGTCGATCCCTTACGCGATTGGGCCGAGCAGAATCTGAAAGACGTTCTTGCCGCCCAGCGTCGCTACGACGCGCAGCAGAAGGAGGAAGCGGCGTAGGAGCTCTCCGCAGGAGCGCACTCCGCGCCCCCAAACTCCGCTGTCATGCCCCAGCTTGCCGTCTTCGCTAAAGCTTCGCCGGCCGAGCGCCCTCGTAGGCCCGGCGTAGCCCAGCGGAGCCGGGACCGGGGCATCCAGTACGCCGCGGCCCGTCGATCCAACAATGACTGTCTCTGGAATACTGGGTCGCCCGGTCAAGCCGGGCGACGACGAGAAAATTTTTGAAGTCGCGGGAACTAAATTGGTGATCAGGCCCGCCCCGCCTTCGCCAGCTCGACCTCGACGCGCAGCTCGATTTCGGACAGCACCGCATCGAGACCGGCATCACCCGAAGACGATTTCAAATTCGCAGCAGCATCTCGCAGCCGCATCACGGTGGAGGCGTCTAGATTGCCGGACAAGAGCCCCATCTTGAGATCGTCGAGCACGTCGAGCGCGGTCCTGCCCCGGGCAACCGAGCGCTTGCGGCGCTCGACCGGATCCTCCTCGACACCCTGCAGCGCCAGCAGCGCATCGATGTTGGCGGCGGCCTTCGGTGCCGCAGCGCTCCGCGTCTCCTGCACCGAGGAGGTATCCGGCAGCACGAAGGTGCCGGAGCCCGTCCGCCTGGCCTGGCTGGCCGGCGTTCCAAGCGTGGTGCCGTTCGGTCCGTAGATGCGCATCGGAAGCAATCCGGATGATCGATGCCTCACCTTCGCCGTTTTATGGTTAACGGCGCGTAAACAGCCCGGCAAAATCTGCCGACAGGCGGCAGTTTCGCTCCCCACGGACGACGCCCCCTGACGCCGCTCGAAACAGATTTATTCAACCTATTCAATCGGCTAACCCCACTGCCCCGCGTTGGCACAGCGCTCGCAAGGACAGCGTCGGACCAGCTCGTCATGGGAGTGTCGCAGAGGGTCCTTTCGATTTGAGAGGCCTCGGGGAGCAGAGGATGCCAGGCGTTCGTTGGGTGAGGATTGTTGGGGTGGCCTGCGCCGCGCTGTCAGCGCTGGCGCTCACGGTGACGTCAGCGGCTGCGACCTCGCGCATCAAGGATCTCGCCAACATCGAGGGCGTGCGGCAGAACCAGCTCATCGGCTATGGCCTCGTTGTCGGCCTCAACGGCACCGGCGACACGCTCAACAACATCCCCTTCACCAAGCAGTCGCTGCAAGCGATGCTCGAGCGGATGGGCGTCAACATCCGCGGCGCCACCATCCGCACCGGCAACGTCGCCGCCGTGATGGTGACGGGCAATCTGCCGGCGTTTGCGACGCAAGGGACGCGCATGGACGTCACCGTCTCCGCGCTCGGCGATGCCAAGAACCTCCAGGGCGGCACCCTGCTCGTCACGCCGCTCCTCGGCGCCGACGGCAATGTCTATGCGGTGGCGCAGGGCTCGCTCGCGATCTCCGGCTTCCAGGCCGAGGGCGAGGCGGCCAAGATCGTGCGCGGCGTTCCGACCGTGGGGCGTATCGCCAACGGCGCCATCATCGAGCGCGAGATCGAGTTCGCACTCAATCGGCTGCCGAACGTGCGCCTGGCGCTGCGCAACGCCGACTTCACGACCGCCAAGCGCATCGCGGCTGCGGTCAACGACTATCTCGGCGTCAAGACCGCCGAGCCGATCGATCCCTCGACGGTGCAGCTGTCGATCCCACCGGAGTTCAAGGGCAACGTCGTCGCCTTCCTCACCGAGATCGAGCAGCTCCAGGTCGATCCCGATCTCGCCGCCAAGATCGTCATCGACGAACGGAGCGGCATCATCGTGATGGGCCGCGACGTCCGCGTCGCCACCGTCGCGGTGGCGCAGGGCAACCTCACCGTCACGATCTCCGAGAGCCCGCAGGTCAGTCAGCCCAACCCGCTGTCGCGCGGACGCACCGTGGTCGCGCCGCGCAGCAGCGTCACCGTCAGCGAAGACGGCAAGAAGCTGGCGCTCGTCAAGGACGGCGTCTCGCTCCAGCAGCTCGTCGACGGGCTCAACGGCCTCGGCATCGGCCCCCGTGACATGATCAGCATCCTCCAGGCGATCAAGGCTGCCGGCGCCATCGAAGCCGACATCGAGGTGATGTGATGCAGACCGGCGCGATCAATACCCCGCACCTCACGACGTACTCCCCGGTCTTCTCCGTCGAGAGCCGCAACGGCCGGCCGGACTTCGAGCTCGCCGCCGCGCTCCAAAAGGTCTCGCCGCAGCAACAGGCCAAGGCGCAGAAGACCGCCACCGATTTCGAGGCGATGTTCCTCAACAGCATGTTCTCGCAGATGACCTCGGGCCTGAAGGGCGAAGGCCCGTTCGGCGATACGCCCGGCACCGGCGTGTGGCGCTCGATGCTGACCGAGCAATACTCCAAGAACTTCGCCAAGGCCGGCGGCGTCGGCGTCGCCACCGAGGTCTACCGCACCCTCATCCTGCAGCAGGCCAAAACGATCCGCACGGCATAAGGTCAACCGAGATGAACCATTTCAACGCCTCACGTCAGCCGATGCAAGCCCAGCGTCCGAACATCGCGCCCGGCAGTACCGAGGCGCGCAAGCTCGCCGAAGACCTGATGGACGCAATGAGCGCCCTGCTCGGACTGATCGAGCGCGAGACCGAGCTCGTTCGCGCCGGCCAGGTCCGCCAGGCGATGACGCTGGAGGGCAAGAAGCAGGAGTTGTCACGCAACTACGTCGGCGCCGTCAGCCAGTTGAAGGCGAACCAGGCCCAGCTCGCGAAATCCGCGCCGGAGCTGCTTTCGACGCTGCATCGCCACCACGATGCGTTTCGCGCGATGCTCCAGGTCAATCTCACGGTGCTCGCGACCGCGCACGCGGTCTCCGAGAGCGTCGTGCGTGGCGTCAATGCCGAGATCCAGAAGCGCAACGTGCCGAACACCTATACGGCCGCAGGACGCCGCGCAGCGCCGGGTCCGCGCCACATCACCCCGCTCGCGGTCAGCCGCTCGCTCTGAGCGCGCACAAGAACAACCGACAATTTTACGAAAAACCGCGCGGCGACATCGTCGCGCGGTTAGGTACGTTTGCTTACCGGGTCTTCAAACCTGGTGTTCCATGGTTGCGCTATTAGAGGGGTTGGGATTTGACTCAAGCAAGGCAACCAGGAGGCTGCCATGAGTACAGATTTCAGCATCAGGCCGGTGGGGATCCCGGCGCCCACCCAGATTGTACCGACGTCCAACGCGGCGGCGAATCAGGCTGTGCAAACCGATCTTCCGGTGAGCCAGACGGTCGCCGCGGCGGATACGAGCGCGCCGGTACGCAATGATTTGCCGAACCACGAGAACATCTCGCGCCAGGTCGTGTTCGATCAGGCGGCCGCGTCCTTTGTCTTCCAGGTCGTCAACGACAAGACCGACACGGTGGTGAACCAGTTTCCGGACGAGGCGATGCTGCGCCGGCGTGCCTATTTCCACGCGCTGGATATGAAATCGGAGCCCTCGCGTCCGCTCAGCACGGACCGCAGCGCCTGACGATTCACTGATCCTTTGTCGCGAGGCGCTGCGTGAGCCAGTTCGCGCGGGCTGCGAGATCGCTGACCTCCTGCTGAACAGGCATCGCTTTACGGCCGTCCGGACAAACCGGCGGCGATGTTGCGGTTGATCTCGATGAGCGGGCGGAAGTGATCGAACTGCGGGCTCATCTGCAGCGCGGCGGTTTGGCTCAGCACGAACACGCTGATATTGGCGATCTTCTGCCGCACGTCGAGCGGCTGCGGATTGGTGTCGCGCATTGCCTCGCTCAGGAAGATGGTCCACAGTTTGCGATTGAACATTAACGCCTGCATGGTCTGCTCGCAGAGCGGATCGGCGCTGTTGATGGCGTCCTGGAGCTTGTTCGCGGCCTTCAAAAGGGCTTGCGCTTCGATGTCGCGGGGAGAGGCGGTGGTCGTTGCAACACGCGCGTAAGCAGAGGCAGCGGAATTCGACATCAATCACACCTTGGAGGTTTACCTAGCCCGTTGAACGCGCTTAAGGATTTCTTTCCCAACCCTAGGCAGCACCACTTAAGATTTGCTTACGTGTCTGCTTGGAAGCCCTCCGGATTATTACGGGTCACGGAGTCCTTCGTATGTGCACATGCGCGCTGTAAACACGCTTCGCACGATGCGCATCGATCTCGGCTAATCCTGCCTTAGCGATCTCCTAAAAACGGCGGAGCATCAGCCCCGCCGCGACGTTACAATTCAATTTCTTGCGCCGCGAAACTAGCGGAGCAGCTGCAGCACGCTCTGCTGCGACTGGTTGGCCAGCGACAGCGCGGACACCGCGATCGACTGGCGGGTCGACAGCGCCTGGCTGTTGGCGGCTTCCTCGTTGGTGTCGGCGAGCGTCAGGTTAGACGAGCCGGTTTGCAGAACGTTGATCAGGTTCTTCGAGAAGTCCTGGCGCACCTGCACGATCGAGAGGTTCGAGCCGAGCGCCGAACCTTCCGAGCGCAGCGTGCTCGAGGCCGCATTCAGGCTCGCCAGCACCTTGTTGGTCGCACCGTTGTCGATGAAGTCGACGCCGTTGACGAGGTTGCTGAGGCCGAGGCCGGCAGCATTGAACACCACGCCGTTGATGCTGAGCGTCGAGCTGCCGGTCTCGTTGAAGACGAGCTTCAGCGTGTCGCCGTTGAGCAGGTTGACGCCGTTGAACGAGGCGTCCTGGGAAGTGGTGTCGATCTGCGCCAGGATGTTGTTGAACTGGTTGACCAGATTGGAGCGCGCCGTCTGCGCCACGGGATCCTGGATCGGCGGCTGCGCGGTGGTGAAGGCAACCGTGCCGGTGATCGTGCCGCCGACGACGCCGCCGGCGGTGACGGAGCCGAGCGTCGAGGACGCGTATTCGTTGACGGTGGTGATCGTGAGCACGCCGTTGGCGTCGATCGTCGCCGTCAGGTGGTTGGCCTGAAGCTGGTTGTTGAGCTGGTCGAGCGTCTTGACCGTTCCGTTGGTGCCGTCGCCGAAGGTGACGTTCACGGGCTTGCCGCCGTTGAAGGAGGTGAAGGTCAGCGTCTTGCCGGAAATGCTGCCGGGACCCGGCGCGCGGCCCGCGGTAAAGGCGGTGCCCGTGCCGGTCGGACCGGTCAGCCCGAACGCGGACAGCGCGTTGCCCGTTCCGGTGATCGACAGATCGGCGGTGGTGCCGGTGCTGAGCTTGAGCGCACCATTGACGACCGAGGACAGCGACGAACCGCTCGCCGCGACCACGGCGCCGGCGCTGACGATGCCGGCGCCCGAGGCCAGGTCGACCGCGTTGAGCGAATCCTGAACGGTTGCGCCCTGAAGATAGACGATGGAGTTGCCATTGTTATCCGTGACGATGTTGCCGATCTTGGTCGACCCCGTCGGCGCGGCGGCAGGGACGGCCGCGTTCTTGAATGTGACCGTCTTGCCGTCGACGTTGAGCGTGGAGCCGTCCTGAACAAGCGTGCCCAGCGTCGTCGGGCTCGTGAGACGGGCCTTGATCACATTGACATTGCCGGAGCCGGTCGCGGTCGTCAGGCCCAGCGCCTTCAGGAAGTCGGCCTTGCCCGTGATGCTGAGATCGGCGCCGGTGCCGGTGGTGAGGGTGAGCTGGCCGCCGGCGATGGCGGCGTTGGCGCCCGAGGAGTTCGACAGGGTTGCGGTGCCGCCCGCGATTGCAGCCTTCTGCACGCCACTTGCGAGATCAATCGCATCCATCACGTCCTGGACGGTTGCGGCCGGCGAGGCGTTCGTTCCGAGATAAACCGTGGAGTTGCCATTGCCGTCGGTCACCACATTGTTGTTCTTGCCGGAGCCGGCGGGAACATTGGCCACCGCAGGTGCAGCCCCGGCCCTGAAGATGATGGTCTTGCCGTCGACAATCAGCACATCGCCATCCGATGGCGCACCGTTCGTCGCAATCGTGCTCGCGCTGGGCGTGCCGAGCAAGGTAAGATTGGTAGCCAGGCTGGCCGGGTTGCCAGCACCGTCGGGGGCGGCGTTACCGGTCAGCGCTTGCGAAATGCCACCGAGCGTGGTGGCAGTGGTGATCGGAGTCGTACCGCCGGCGGTACCGTTGGTGACGACGTTGCCGGTTGCCGTCGCATAAGTGTAGCTCGTGGTGCCGCGCAGATCCGCCGGCGTCGCGCCGGGGATGGTGGTCGAGATGTTCGATTTGGTGGAGTAGCCGACCGTGGTCTGGAGCGCCTGGTTGGCAATCGACTTGGCGCTGTCGATCAGCTTCGACAGGGAGGTGATGCCGGTGTTGGCCGCCTGCAGCACCTGCACGCCGTTGTTGATGCCGTCGAGCAGATTGCTGATGTCGCTCGCGCGGTTGTCCAGCCCCTGCGCTGTGAAGAAGTTGGTCGGATTGTCCAGTGCCGTGTTGACCTTCTTGCCGGTCGACAGCCGCGACTGGGTGGTGGCGAGCAGGTCGGCCGTCGATTGCAGCGACAACAGGTTCTGACGAACTGACGCCGAGAGAACGATGTTGGACATTGGCGGTCTTCCTCTTGAACCGGATACGAATCGGACTGGCCGATCTGGAAAGCGGACTTTTGCCAAGTCTTAGGGGCTGTCCTTTAAAGTATGGTTAACGGCGACTTAAGGGATAGGGTTAATGCCGGGTTAGCGCCCTGCCCGCTCTGGAACCCAGGATCTTAGGGAGCCTCGTGGGAACGAAAAAAAGCGGCGGGGCCGAAGCCCGCCGCTCTCTTTTGTCTCCTGATTTCAGCCGCTTATTAGCGGAGCAGCTGAAGCACGCTCTGCTGCGATGTGTTGGCCAGCGAGAGCGCGGAGACTGCGATCGACTGGCGGGTCGACAGCGCCTGGCTGTTGGCCGCTTCCTCGTTGGTGTCGGCCAGCGTCAGGTTGGACGAACCGGTCTGCAGCACGTTGATTAGGTTCTTGTTGAAGTCCTGGCGCACCTGCACCACCGAGAGGTTCGAACCCAGCGTCGAGGCTTCCGAGCGCAGCGTGCTCGAGGCCGCATTCAGGCTGGTGAGCACGCGGTTGGTCGCGGCGTTGTCGATGAAATCGGTGCCCTGCACCAGCGCGGCGAGACCGAGCCCCTTCGAGTTGAAGGTCACGCCGGTGATGTTCAGGCTCGACTTGCCGGTCTCGTCGAACACCAGCTTGAGCTGGTCGCCGTTGAGCAGGTTCACCCCGTTGAACGACGAGTCGACCGAGGTCGTGTCGATCTGCGACATGATGTTGTTGTACTGCGCAACCAGGTTGGAACGCGTGGCTTGGGCGACCGCATCGACAGTCGGTGTCGTCGCGTTCGTCCAGGTCAAGGCGGTCGTGATCGTGCCGCCGATCACGCCGCCGGCAGCAACCGACCCGATCGTCGATGACGCGTAGTCGTTGATCACGGAGACCGTGAGCAGGCCGTTAGCGTCGATCGTCGCCGCCAGGTTGTTGGCCTGAAGCTTGGCGTTGAGCTGATCGAGCGTCTTGACAGTGCCGCCGGTGCCGTCGCCGAACGTCACGTTGACCGCCGTACCGCCGTTGAAGGAGGTAAAGGTCAAGGTCTTGCCGGAGATGCTGCCAGGAGCCGCAGCACGGGTTGCCGTGAAGGCGGTGCCGGTGCCGGTCGAGCCGGTCAAGCCGAGCGCGGACAGCGCATTGCCGGAACCGGTGATCGACAGGTCCGAGGTCGCTCCGGTCGAGATCTTCAGGGCGCCGGCGACGATGGAGGAGTTTGTCTGGCCGCTCGCCGTGCTGAGGGTCGCTGCTCCCGACGCGATGGATGCAGTCTGGACGCCTGTGGCGAGATCAACCGCGTTCAGGATGTCAGCGACAGTGCCCTTGTTGAGGTACACGGTCGAGTTGCCGTTGCCGTCGGTGACGACGTTGCCGGTGACGCCTGAGCCGCTCGCCACGTTCGCTGCGGCAGGGGTGCCGCCGTTCTTGAATGTGATGGTCTTGCCGTTGACATTCAGCGTAGATCCATCGGTGATCAGCGAGGCTAGGCTGCCAGATCCCGTCGCGCGGGTTGCCGTCACCGTCGCGTTGCCGGAACCAGTCGCTGTGGTGAGGCCGAGCGCGCCGAGCAGATCGGCCTTGCCGACGACGCTGAGGTCGGCACCCGTCGAAGTCTCGAGCGTGATCTTGCCGCCCGTGATCGACGAGGCGGTCTGGCTCGTGTTGGTGGTGATGGTCGCAGCTCCCGCCGACACCACGGCATTCTTCACGCCGCTGGCGAGGTCGATGGCGCTCAGGACGTCGCCGACCGTGGCCGTGGAGCTGGTTGCGGAGGCACCCAGATAGATGATCGAGTTGCCATTGCCGTCGGTCGCGATGTTGCCGCTCGTGCCATAACCGGCCGGAGCAGTGGTCGGTACCGCGCCAGCCTTGAACGTCACCGTATGGCCGTTGACGGTGAAGCTGCTGCCGTCGGTGAACTGGGTGGCAGCCGCCGTGCTGAGACCGCCGGTCGCGCCGGTGTCATACAGCTTGCTCGCAGCGGTGATGGCCGCAGGCGTGCCCTGGTTGTCGTTCACCGCACTTCCGGTCACCGTGCCGATGGTGCCGCCGAGCGTGGTGGTGCCAGTCGCGGCCGTGACGCCGCCCGCCGCACCGGAGAACAGCACGTTGGAGAGCGCGCTGGCGCTGGTGTAGGTCGTGGTGCCGCGCAGGTCCGACGCCGTCGCGCCGGCGATCGTGGTCGAGACGTTCGACTTGGTGGAGTAGCCGACCGTGGTCTGCAGCGCCTGGTTGGCGATCGATTTCGCGGAGTCCAGCAGCTTCGACAGCGAGGTGATGCCGGTATTGGCCGCCTGGAGCACCTGCACGCCGTTGGCGATGCCATCGAGCAGGTTGTTGATATCGCTGGCGCGGTTGTCGAGCGACTGTGCCGTGAAGAAGTTGGTGGGGTTATCCAGCGCCGTGTTCACCTTCTTGCCGGTCGACAGACGCGACTGCGTGGTGGCGAGGAGGTCGGCGGTGGATTGGAGAGAGAGCAGGTTCTGACGAACCGACGCAGAGAGAACGATACCGGACATGACTCTTACCCTTCTGGTTTACGCGTCTTCGTTCGATCGCTTCGGATCGAGTGACGCGCAGAGCCTGCGCGGACATGGCTAACAAAGGGTGAAACTCGCTGGCGAGCCGTAAGTGGCGGTTCACCATAAGGGGGCCGCAGCCTTCAAACGGGATAATGATGCGCCTGTAATTTCACAGCTTTTTTGGCGTTTGCTCTCCATTAACCATAACCAAGAGTTACGTTTCGGTGCCGGCTTTCGCCTCTCGATGAACGCCACAAATCGGGTAGGAGGAAGCCTCGCGGCTTCCCCCTCCCACACCACCGTACGTACGGTTCCGTATACGGCGGTTCGTCAAGCACGATTGAGATGGCGGTGCAGTTCGATGAGAGACGGCAAGCCGAGTTGCGTGAAGAAGGCGGCGCGATAGGCATCGTTCATGTGGCTGGCCCCGGCGTTCCACCAGGGGCCTCGGCCGTTGGAGGCCGACCGCCATGCCCGCTCCGGATCGAGCCCGCGTTGCATCAAGCGCTTGCGGCGTGTCCGCGGTCGCTTCCACTGGCGCCAGAGGACGCAGCGCAATTTGCGCCGCATCCAGCCGTCGAGCTCCTCGAACACCCCTTTGGCCTCCGCCAGCCGGAAGTATTGCAGCCAGCCGCGCAGGATGGGGGTTAGGGCTCTGACAGTCGATGCCAGGGTTCGTCCGCGCCCTTGGCGCAACGTCGTCCTCAGCTTGCTCCGCAACCGCTGCACACTCTTGGCCGCGACCCGCAGGCGCGGTTGCTTGTGAGCGGTCATGGTGTAACCGAGGAAGGTACGCGCCCAGGGATGGTCAACAGCACTCTTTGCTGCGTTGACCTTGAGCCGCAGCTGCTCGGTCAGGAAGCGCGTGATCGACGCCATCACCCGCTCGCCGGCCCGCCGCGTCCGCACATAGATGTTGCAGTCGTCGGCGTAACGGCAGAAGGCGTGGCCTCGTCGCTCGAGCTCCTTGTCCAGGTCATCGAGCAGGATGTTCGACAGCAGCGGTGACAGAGGACCGCCTTGCGGCGTGCCTTCGCTCCGTGCCGTCGTGATCCCACCCGTCATCAATCCAGCCTGCAGGTAGCGGCGGATCACCCGCAGCACCCGCCTGTCCGCGACCCGGCGGGCCACTCGTGCCATCAGCACATCATGGTTCACCCGGTCGCTTCTCCAGATCAAGGTCGACGACGAAGCGTCGGCCCTCGGCCACGTGCGTTCGCGCGGCACGCACCGCATCGTGCGCGCTGCGCCCCGGACGGAAGCCGTACGAAGCCTTGGAGAAGCCTGGATCGAACAGCGGCATCAGCACCTGATGCATCGCCTGCTGGATCAACCGATCCACCACCGTCGGGATGCCCAATTGGCGCATCCCTCCACCGGGCTTGGGGATTTCCACCCCGCGCACCGGCTGCGGCCGATAGCGGCCTTCCAGCAGTTCTTCCTTGATGCGCAGCCAATGCTCCTTCAGATACGGCTGCAACTGCTCCACAGTCATCCGATCGATGCCCGCGGCGCCCTTGTTCGCCACCACCCGATGGTAAGCCGCCATCATGTTCGCTCGGCTGACGATCTTCTCTATCAGCCGCACTTCCACCTCCGGAGGGGAAGGTTGCGATCTTGCCGCGATGTTTGATGCACCCGCCTCCTGCTCTGGCGGCTTCCGGCCGCTGCCCTCGGAGCGGGCATGACGCATCTCAGCGCCATCGTCTGCATCTGCTTCCACCATCGACAGACCGGCCTCCTCCGGTACTCGACGTTCGGCCCTTCACCGGCTTGGTCTGCCGGCTACTACGGCCTCTGCTGACTTCTGCCGCCCCATCCCGACGCCTTGCGGCGCCGGTAGCACACCCGTTGCCGGGGGCAGGACGACAGATCTCCCAGGGTTAGTCGCGTGACCTTCGTGCCATGTACCTGTCGCATCTACGGCCGCATCCTCCGGGTGATATTGGGCTTCGGGAATTCTTGCTCCCTCGCCCGGATGCGGACGCCTCCTATGCGCTTCCTGTTCGTCAGGCCGGCACTTTGCTTACAGCTTCCTTCAGACCCCGCCTCGCGACGACGCCCTTGCTGTTCGGCTAACGGTTCCCATCACCAGGGTCCGTAGAGGACTCTCACCTCCAAGTCATCGATCGGACACCACTCCAATCAAATCGCGCCAGTCACGGCGCTCCGCGCCGTGCCTGGCGCACAAGAAAAACGGCGGGGCTGAAGCCCCGCCGCTGCATTTCCTTCGATGTCAGCCGCTATTAGCGGAGCAGCTGAAGCACGCTCTGCTGCGACTGGTTGGCCAGCGAGAGCGCGGAGACCGCGATCGACTGGCGGGTCGACAGCGCCTGGCTGTTGGCCGCTTCCTCGTTGGTGTCGGCCAGCGTCAGGTTGGACGAGCCGGTCTGGAGCACGTTGATCAGGTTCTTGTTGAAGTCCTGACGAACCTGCACGACCGAGAGGTTCGAACCCAGCGTGGAGGCTTCCGAACGCAGCGTGCTCGACGCGGTGTTCAGCTTGGCCAGCACCTTGTTGGTCGCCGCGTTGTCGATGAAGTCGGTGCCCTGCGCCAGCGCGGCGAGACCCAGACCCTTCGAGTTGAAGGTCACGCCGGTGATGTTCAGGCTCGACTTGCCGGTCTCGTCAAACACCAGCTTGAGTTGGTCGCCGTTCAGCAGGTTGACGCCGTTGAACGAGGCGTCCAGCGAGGTCGTATCGATCTGCGTCATGATGTTGTTGTACTGGTTGACCAGGTTCGAACGGGTCGCCTGGGCAACAGCATCAGCAACGGGCGCGGTCGCGTTCGACCAGCTCAGGGCCGTGGTGATCGTGCCGCCGATCGTGCCGCCGGCTGCCGCCGAACCGATGGTCGACGACGCATAGTCGTTGGTGGACGAAACCGTCAGCAGGCCGTTCGCATCAATCGTAGCCGTCAGGTTGTTGGCCTGAAGCGCCGTATTCAGCTGATCGAGGGTCTTGACGGTGCCGCCCGTGCCATCGCCAAACGTCACGTTGACCGCCGTACCGCCATTGAAGGAGGTGAAGGTCAAGGTCTTGCCCGAGATGCCGCCCGACGCAGCCGTGCGGCTGGCTGTGAAGGCGGTGCCTGTGCCGGTCGAGCCGGTCAAACCAAGGGTCGACAGCGCATTGCCGGAGCCGGTGATCGACAGGTCCGAGTTGGCGCCGGTCGAGATCTTCAGCGCGCCAGCGACGATCGAAGAGGCCGTCTGACCGGTAGCCGTGCTGAGGGTTGCCGCACCCGAAGAGATGGATGCGGTCTGCACGCCGGTGGCGAGATCGATCGCGTTGAGGACGTCGGCGACGGTGCCCTTGTTCAGATAGACGGTCGAGTTGCCGCTGCCGTCGGTAACGACGTTGCCCGTAACGCCCGAGCCGCTCGCCACGTTCGCTGCGGCGGGGGTGCCGCCGTTCTTGAATGTGATGGTCTTGCCATTGACGTTCAGCGTCGAACCGTCGGTGATCAGGGAGCCGAGGCTGCCCGAAGCAGTGACGCGGCTGGCCGTGACGGTCGCGTTGCCAGAACCGGTCGCCGTGGTCAGGCCCAGTGCACCGAGCAGATCGGCCTTGCCGACGACGCTGAGGTCGGCACCCGTGGAGGTTTCCAAGGTTATCTTGCCTGCCGTGATCGACGAGGCGGTCTGGCTCGTGTTGGTGGTGATGGTCGCAGCTCCCGCCGACACCACGGCATTCTTCACGCCGCTTGCGAGGTCGATGGCGCTCAGGACGTCGCCGACCGTGGCCGTGGAGCTGGTTGCGGAGGCACCCAGATAGACGATCGAGTTGCCATTGCCGTCGGCCGCGATGTTGCCGCTGATGCCATAACCGGCGGGGGCGGCGCTCGCAGCCGGCGCAGCGCCGGCCTTGAAGGTGATGGTGTGGCCGTTGACGGTGAAGCTGCTGCCGTCGGTGAACTGGGTGGCAGCCGCCGTGCTGAGACCGCCGGTCGCACCGGTGTCATACAGCTTGGTCGCAGCGGTAATGGCCGCAGGCGTGCCCTGGTTGTCGTTCACCGCACTTCCGGTCACCGTGCCGATGGTGCCGCCGAGCGTGGTGGTGCCAGTCGCGGCCGTGACGCCGCCCGCCGCACCGGAGAACAGCACGTTGGAGAGCGCGCTGGCGCTGGTGTAGGTCGTGGTGCCGCGCAGGTCCGACGCCGTCGCGCCGGCGATCGTGGTCGAGACGTTCGACTTGGTCGAATAGCCGACCGTGGTCTGCAGCGCTTGGTTGGCGATCGACTTCGCGGAGTCCAGCAGCTTCTGGAGCGAGGTAATGCCGGTGTTGGCGGCCTGAAGCACCTGCACGCCGTTTGCGATGCCATCGAGCAGGTTGTTGATGTCGCTGGCGCGGTTGTCGAGCGACTGTGCCGTGAAGAAGTTGGTAGGATTATCCAGCGCCGAGTTCACCTTCTTGCCGGTCGACAGACGCGACTGCGTGGTGGCGAGGAGGTCGGCGGTGGACTGGAGGGAGAGCAGGTTCTGACGAACCGATGCGGAGAGAACGATACCGGACATACTGTTACCTTTCTGGTAGCTACGCGTCATGTTTGACCGAGATTGATCAAACGACCGGCGGACGGTGCCTTCGAGCCTCTAACAATCCGTGAAATGAAACCGCCGGTTTGTCCGCGTCGGGCCCAAAGCGCTGTCTTGCACGTTTGCAGCGCAGCTCTTTGCAACCCCCCAAACCATTGACATGGTTACGTTCTTCAACGCGAGCGCCGATCTTTACGACCCGTTAACCACATTCGGCAAGGATTGGACCCAATCAGGACCGGCAGTTGTCATTCACTGCGACGCGCGCCACTCGTTACAAAAGGGTTGATGGAGAACAGGCATGGCTCTCAAGGTCGAGCTCAAACCGCACGAACGCATCATCGTCGGTAACTCCGTGATCACCAACACGGACCAGCGCGCCCGCCTCCTGATCGACGGCGAGAACGTGCCGATCCTGCGCGAACGCGACATCCTCACGCCCGAGACGGCCGACACGCCGGCCAAGCTCGTCTATCTCGCGGTCCAGCTGATGTATATCTCGCCGGATCCACAGACCCAGCACGGCACCTATTTCAACCTGGTGCGCGACATCGTCACCGCAGTGCCGAGCTCGTGGCCGATCATCGAGGGCATCAACAACAACATCATGAGCGGCGATCTCTACCGGGCCCTCAAGGAGGCCCGCAAGCTGATCGCCTATGAAGACAAGCTGCGCGACCAGTACGAGGCCACGCATCCCAAGAACGATATCAAGAGCGACGTCAGCTCGGCCGCCTGAGCGCTTCGCGCATCTGGAAGCAAAACGCCCCGGACCAGGTCCGGGGCGTTTTGCTTTGAGCGACCTTGATCTCACTGCGCCGCAAGCGGCGGCGCTTCGACTTCGATCACGCGTTCGCTGTTCCGCCGCGCACCGAACCGGAGCACGGCCGACACCAGCGCATCGATATCCGTCTCGTCGGTGCGGTGATTGACGATCGCGGCGCGGATCGCGAACTTGCCGTCCAGCGCCGTGCTCGACGGCGCTGCAATGCCGGACTCCTGGACGTCGGCAACAATCTCGCGGTTGACGGCGTCGTCGGCCCGATAGCGGAAGCAGACGATGTTGAGATTCACCGGCGCGAGCAGCTCGAGCCGCGGCTCGGCGAGCACGCGCGCCTCGAGATATTTCGCGAGCGCACAGCTCCGCGCGATCGCCGCGCCCAGCCGGTCGGTGCCGAACGTCCGCAGCGTGAACCAGGTCTTCAGGGCGCGGAAGCCGCGCGACAGGTCGGGGCCGAAATCGCAGGGCCAGACGCAACCTGCCGCAAGCCCCCTCGCCTCGCGCTGGAGATAGGCCGCCGGCTGCGCAAAAGCCTGCCGATGCCGTTCGCCGTCGCGCACGAGCAGGAAGCCCGCGTCGTAGGGCACCTGTCCCCATTTGTGGAAGTCGAGCGCGATGGAATCCGCAAGCTCGATGCCGTCCAGCAGGGGCGCGAGCTCCGGCGAAAGGATCGCGAGCGCGCCGAATGCGCCGTCGACGTGAAACCAGATCCCTTCCTCGCGGCATAGCGCGGCAACGGCCTTGAGATCGTCGATCGCACCGATATCGACCGTGCCGGCGGACGCCGTGACCAGGAACGGCTTGAACCCGACCTCGCGATCCGCGGCGATCTGCGCGCGCAGCGCGGCGACGTCGATGCGATGATCGGCATCGACGTCGATCTTGCGCAGCGCATCGGTGCCGAGACCCGCGATGTCCATCGCCCTGGAGATGCAGCCATGCGCCGCCTTCGATGCATAGGCCGTGAGCAGCGCGCCGTCATTGCCGACGCCGTGCTGCCGCGCCAGTGCGCCGAGCGCGCTCGTGCGCGCCACCAGCACCGCCATCAGATTGGCCATCGACGTGCCCGTGACGAAAATGCCGCTGGCGCCCGCGGGAAAGCCGAACAGATTGCGCATCCAGTCGACGATCTGCCGCTCGATCTCGATCGGCATGTGGTCGCGTCCGCCGAGATTGGCGTTGAGGCCGGCAGCGAGCATTTCGGCGAGCATGCCAACGGCGGTGCCGCCGCCATGCACCCAGCCCATGAAGCCGGGATGGACGTTGCCGGTCGCATAGGGTGCGACGTGCTCGGTGAATTCGCGATAGACCTCGGCAAGATCGGTCGGCTGGCGCGGCACGCCAGCCCTCGCGCTGGCGCGAACCTCGTCCGGAATCGGTTGCCAGACCGGGCGCGCACGAACGCCGGCGATGCCGTCGATCGCCTCGTCCAGCATGCGATGGGCGAGCGCACGAAACGTGCTCCAGTCCTGCGGATCGAGCGAGGTGCCGGCGACGGCGACTCTCGTGCTGCGGATGATCTCGTTCATGCTGCGCCCCCCTCCCTCGCCTTCGCATGCCGCGACAGCATTGCGGTGAACGCGGCAAAGATCTTGCGCATCTGCGGCGGCTTGTATGGAAAGACGTCAGGCGAATCCATGTTGTGCACGACGGCGGTGTTGTCCGCCTCAAACACCAGGAGTTCGCCGTTCTGGTTCTCGGCGCAATCGACGATGAAATAATCGAGGCCGACGCGCCTGCTCATCTCTGCGAGCGCAGGGCCATGGCGTGCTGCAAAGGCCTCGTCGAAGTGAAGCATGAAGACGGCTTCCTCCGCCCGCTTCTCCTCGCTGAACGCCATATAGGCGTTGAGATACCAGATGTCCCAGCGGTCGGCGATCGCCATGTGGCAGGCATAGGGCCGGCGGTCGACCATCGCGAGACGATATTTGCGATAGAGACCGTCAGGGCTCACATAGTCGACGAAGCGCGCGATGAAGAAGTCCTGCTCGTCGCGCCCGGCAACATAGGTTGCGAGCGCCGCCGCGTCGTCGAGCTTGGCGAGGCCGACGCCGGCATGCGAGCCGCGCGGCCGCGCGATCATCGGAAAGCGGAGCTCGCCCGCGATCTCAGTGCAAGCGATCCGCCCTTCCGACAAATCCGACAATTGCGCACGTGTGGCGTGCACCGTTGCAGGAATGTCGAGCCCGGGCACACCGGCCAGCAGCCGATGCAGCTTGTCGCGGTCGAGATTGGCGATGCGATCGGGGCGGTTGAGCAGCGGCCGCGGCAAGTTGGGCGCAGCCTTCTCGATTAGGGCGAGCGCATCGCGGCATTCCTCCGAATCCGAGGCGACGACGATAGCGACGTCGTGCTCCGGCAAGGTTGCCGGCAAGCCGACACCCTTGACCACGTAAAGCGTCAGCAGCTCGATGTCGGAGCCTTCGAGCAGGAATTCGATCGGCGTGTTGCCGCCCATGTCGATATCGGCGGCGAGCGCAAGCACGCGCAGGCTCGGCTTGGGTGCAGCGCTCGGCGTCCGAAACAACTGATGGAAGGACAGGATCTCCGATTGGATCGCAAGTCCCGCCGCCTTGTCGCCGAGCAGCTGGGTGATCAACGAAAGATCCAGCCCTTCGCCCGCCAGCGCAGTGCCCGCCGCGATCCGCGCCAGCAGCTGGTCGCGCATCGGATGCAGATCGACGCCCTCGAAGGCCCGCCGCGTCAGCTGCGCAAAGCCGATGCGGTCGGCATAATGGGGTGCGGTCAGCCCGATGGGTGCGGAAACGGATTGCGGCATGTCACACCTGGAAATTGGGCCTGTTAGGTTCGGCCGGGCCTGGCGCGGATCTCCGGCGCTCAGTGACGGACAGGCGGGATGCGCGGCGCTCATCCTGGATCGCTCACGACGCGGCGGGCGCCGGCGCGAATTGCGAGGCGATGTCGCCGTGGAACACCGACGGCCCGACGTGGTCGAGCGGGCTCTGAATGTCGGCCCAGATCTCGCCGCCGATGTCGGTCCAGCGCTTGCAGAAGGCGAAGTCCTCCGACAGATACGTGCCGGTCGCCGGATCGATCATGCATTCGAACAGCGCGAACCGGTTCGGGCTTGCCGCCAGCGTATCATGCGAATGTTCGCGGAAGAACTGCAGGCTCGCGTAGTCCGGGTGGCGGCACATCGCTTCCAGCACGTGACGCCGGATCATCAGAAAGCCGGTGCCGGCATAGCGCACGCGGGTGAATCCGTTGACCACGACGATGCGGTCGGGTTCCTCGATCCTGAGCACGTAGTCGAGCGAGGCCGCCGGCACGTCGGCGCGGCCTGACTGGATCGCACGCGCGGCCTTCTCCCAGTTCACCCGCTTGATCGGATAGCAGCCGGCGACGACGTCTGCGCCACATTCGATCAGCCGGCACACCTGCTCCGGCTTAAAGCCGATATCGGCATCGATGAACAGGAAATGCGTCGCCTGGGGGTCGTCTAGAAACATCGCGACAAGGTTGGCTCGCGCCCGGGTAATCAGGGCGTCACCGTCGCGCAGGAGAACCTTGAGCTCGAGATTGGACATGCCGTGCACGGCCCGCTGCAGCGCGAAAATCGAGCTCGCATAGATGCTCGACACCTGCCCGCCAAAGCAGGGCGTCGCGACCACCAGCTGCATCTTGTCCGACATCGACCGCTCCGCCCCCTGCAATCCTCACCAAGAGGTAAACAGGCCTGGTTAACGGCGTCTTAACGCACCCTTACAGGAACTTGACGAGCGAAAGCTGCGCCAGGTTCGAGGTCACCTGGTAGGACGCCTGCAGCGCGTTTTGGAGCGCCAGGATCTCGCTCGCGACCTGATCGGGCGAAGCCGATTCCGCCTGGTCGATGATGGTCTGGAGCTGCGCCTTGGCCTGGGTCTGGCGCGTGGTCGCGTCCTTCATCGTGTTCTGGGCCATCGCGATGTCGGTCTGGATGTCCTCGATGCGCTGCTGGCCGGGCTGCTGGGTCAGCGCCTGCGTCACCCGCAGACTCAACGCCGAGACCTGCCCGCCGGAATACTGCCCACCAGGCGTCGTCGAAAACGTCCCGAACACGGCGATCGCCTGCAACTGCCGGCGGATCGCGTCCTCGTTCGCCTGCGCGCCATACTGCACCGTGACGGAATCGTCGACCCTGGCGACCGCGGTCGACCGCGGCGAGCCTGGCCCGTCATTGCCGAGGTACCACTTCACGGTGGTGGCGGAGCCGTTGACCAGCGTCGTCGCCGAGCTCGCAGGCGAGGAGCCGACGCGCAGCGGTGGCTGCGTCGCCGTAATCGGAGACGAGGCAAAGCCGAGCGAAGTCAGCGCCGCGCCGTTCGGGCTCGAAATGTTCAGCGCGGCCGCATCGTCGGTGTTGATCGTGATCACGCCGCCATGAATGGTCGACGGCTTGGAGGTGCCCGTGATCTGGTCGATCTTGCTCATCAGGTTCTGGATGCTGTCGGTGACATTGAGCTGGTTGCCGGTCGCGCCCGAGGCCACGAAGGTCAGCGTGGTGCCGTTGACGGTAATGGTCTCGCCGGCGACGAAGCCCGGCGAGATCGAGTCCGAGGGGCTCGTACCGGACAGCGCCGTTGCACCGCTGATCGGTGCCGGTGGGACCGCCTGGTTGGTCTTAGGCGTGCCGATCGCAGAGCTCGCGGTGTTGAAGAAATTGTTGCCGGCGGTTACGGCCGACGCAGCCACAAGCGAGGTGTTGGCGAGCTTGGTGATCGCGGTGTTCAGCGCGGTGTTGAGGTTGGCGGCGGTGTTGTTCGGGTTGACCGGGACGCTCGCATCGATCGCGAAGCTGCCGAGCGGCGTCGGCGTCGCCGTCGATGCGGTCAGGTCGATCTGCTCGGTGGTGCCGTCCGGCAGGGTGAACTGGACGCTCAGCTTGTCGCCGTTGTTCGGATTGACGCCGTTGAGATCGACCGAGAACGACACCGGCGAACCGCTTGGGCCTGTCACGGTCGCGCCCGTGAGCGTCGAGGACACCGCCTTGATCTTGAGCCCGAACGGCGATCCGGCGACGTCCTCGGACACCTGCACCGAGCTCGGCGTCGGCTGCGTCTGGACCAGCCGCCCCATACCGTTGGCCCCTAAGTCGGCCGCCTGGCGCTCCGCCATGACGGTCTTGAAGCCCGCCTGCGTCGTGGTGCCGTTGATGATGTCGCCGGCATTCGCGACCGGCTGCGTGTTGACCGCTGTGCCCGAGAACAGGTAGCGGTTGCCGGACTGCGTGTTCAGCACGCCGACCATCGAGCCGAACTGGGCTGCGGCCGTGTTCTGCGCGACCGTCTGGCCGTTGACGTTGAGGTCCTGCGCCGTGCTGGCCGAGCCGGTCTGCGTGTTGGTGCGGATCGTCGTCAACGACTGCAGCGCGGTGTTGGCGAGGTTGATGCTGACGTTGACGTTGGTGATCGTGTCGGTGTAGGCGGCGATGTTGGAGAGCTGCGCGCGCCCGGCGATCGCAAAGCCCTCGTTGGTGCCCATGCCGGAATAGATCTGCGACACCTTGCCAGTCGAGAGCTGCGTCGACAGGTCGGTGAGCTGCTGATTGATGTTGCGGATCTGCGCGCCGAGAATCGACGAAGAGTAGTTGATGCTGCTGATCGACATCTTTCAGAGCCCTGTTACTTGTTACACTTGAGCCTGGAGCAACGTGTTCATCATGCTCTGCACCACCGACATGACGTGGGCGTTGGCGGCATAGGCATTCTGAAGCTGGATCAGGTTCGACATCTCCGTGTCCAGATTGACTTTGGAGGTCGAGTCGAACTTCGCCTGGAGCGTCGAGACTACGACGCTCTGGCCTTGCTGGAGCTGGGTCGCCTGGGTCGCGGCGTTGGCCTGCACGCTCAGGAACTGCTGGAGGTAGTTCGAGACGCTGCCGGTGAAGGGCTGGCTCGCCGAGCCGAGGCCGCTCTCCGGCGAATAGGAGAACACCGCATTGGTGAGCTGCGAATAGAGATAGTCCGAGCGCGTGGTGTCGCCCCCCGGCGTCACCGGCGAGGTGTTGTAGACCGACAGCCGGGTCGGATCGGAAACCAGCTGGGTGTTCACGGCGATGCGCCCGGCAAGGCCGGTCATCTGGGAGCCCGACGCCGTGATCGCACCGGTGTAGAGCGACTGTCCACCATCGGTGAACACCGCCAGCTGCGGATTGCCCGAGGTCAGCGACGAGATCGTCTTGGTGGTCGAGGCCGAATTGATCTTGGCAAGGCCGGTGTTGTCGTCGGTCACCCGCAGCGTCGTGGCGGACGCCGGCGACGGGGCGGCGGAGAACGACAGATGCGTGCCTGATAACGCGGTGTTGAGTGCAGCGGCGATCGCTCCCATGCCGCCGGAGAAGTTGACGC
The DNA here is from genome assembly GCF_045571415.1 of Bradyrhizobium sp. LMG 9283. Lineage (NCBI taxonomy): Bacteria > Pseudomonadati > Pseudomonadota > Alphaproteobacteria > Hyphomicrobiales > Nitrobacteraceae > Bradyrhizobium > Bradyrhizobium sp. LMG 9283. The sequence continues at coordinate 3,415,972 of NZ_CP120691.1, read as the reverse complement.
CGATCCGCATCGGGTTGGCGTTCGTCGCATTTTGGAGCGGCAGCGCGGCCGGGTCGGTCACGTTGATGAGCGTGATCTGGCGCTGCGTGTTGGTCGCGGTGTCGGTGTAGGTGATGTTGACTGTGTTGCCCGGCTGCGCGCCGGCAAGATCGAGATCGAATCCAGCCGGCGGGCCGGAGACCGTGCTGCCGGCCGTGGTCTTGTCAGACAGCGCGCTCGCCATCGTGGCGGCGAGCTGGTCGATCTGGTTCTGCGCCTGCACCAGCGTCTGGTCGCGCAGCTTCAGGTCGGCCGCGATCTGGCCGGAAGACACCACGTTGTTGGCGACGACGTCGACCTGCGAGCCGTTCGGCAGCTTGATGTTGAACGCGCCGACGCCGGACTTGGCCGGATCGATGTTGTAGAGCGAGGTCGCCGACAATGCGCCGGCGGAGGCAAAGGAGAATTCCGAGGCGAGCCCGGCGCCGACGAGCTGAATACCAGTCGTGGTGTAGATGTTGGCCTGGTTGGAATTGTCGGTGGTGACGCGGACGTCGACATATTTCGACAGCGTGTTGATGGCCTGGTCGCGCTGATCCATCAGCGTGGCGGCCGACGGATCGTTGGCCGACAGGCCCTGGAGCTTGGTATTGATATCCGCGATCTGCTTCATCGCCGCGTTGGCGGCTTGCGCCGAGTTGCCGAGATCCTGCTCGACATTGGAGCGCAGCGATTGGATGCCCTTGGTGGTGACGTTGAGCTGTTGCGCCAAGGTCTGCGCCGCGCCGAGCGCGACGGTCTGCGCAGAGGACGCGCCCGAGCTGGTCGACAACGCCTGGAGCGCCGTGGTGAATTTGTTCAGCGCGCTTTCGAGCGTGCCGTCGTTGCCGGGCGTGCCGTAGACATTCTGAAGCTGCTTCAGGATGTTGGCCATCTGGTCGGCGTAACCGCTGCCGCCGGTCTCGGTCCGAAGCTGGTTCAGCACATAGCTGTCGAGCTCGCGGCTGACGCCGGTTGTCATCGCCGTCGAGCCGAAATCGCCGGTGGTGACCTCGATCTGGTTCGGCGTCTGGACGACGTAACCCGGCGTCTGCGAATTCGCGACGTTCGAGGAGACGATCGAGAGCGCGGCCTGGTTGGCACGCAGGCCGCTCATCGCACTGGCGAGGGCTGAACTCAAACCCATATCACTGACCCGCCTTTGGTTACGTTACGCGCCGATCAGCGCAACACGTTGAGGAGGTCCTGCACCATCGAATTCGCGGTCGTGATCACCTTGGTGTTGGCCGAATAGGCCTGCTGGGTCACGATCAGCTTGGTGAACTCGTCGGCGATGTCGGTGTTGGATCCCTCCAGCGACGAACCGCTGATGGTGCCCGAGGCGCCGTCGATGGCGTCTCCCGACTGTTCAGTCGCGGCATAGGCGCCGCCATCGAGCGCCTTCAGATAATTGGTGCCGTTGAAATGCGACAGCTGCACCTGGGCGAGGTTGAGATTCTGGCCGTTCGAGAACGTCCCGACCACGGTCCCGTTGTTGTTGACGGCGACCGAGCGGAGCTGACCGGCGGCATAGCCGTTCTGGGTGATGGTGTTGATGGTCACCGCGCCGCTGGTGCTGGCATATTGCGTCAGCCCGCCGGAGGAGATGTTGAAGGCGACCGAGCCGAGCGACTGGCCGCTGACGGTGACGTTGTTGATGGTGATGCCGGAGCCGCTCGGCGACGTCAGCGAGCCATCGGCGGCAAAGGTGAAGGTCTGGCCGGTGTTCACCCAGCCGACGGTCGTGCCGGTCGCGTTCGGATCGGTCTGGTAGAACAGGTTCCAGCTATCGGAATGACCCGCGCCCAGCGAGGCGCTGTCGGTCTTGGCCCAGCGCAATTGCAGATTCACCGGCGTGCCGGCGGCATTGTACGCGGTCACGGCGCCGCCGCTGATCGATTCCTTGGTGAAGGTGGCGATGTCGTTGCCGATCACGCCGCCGGTGCCGGCGGTGCCGCCACCGTCGCGATTCTTGGTGATCGTCGAGGTGAAGCCGAGCGCGGCAAAGGCAGCGCTATTCGAGCTGGACACCGTGAGGTTGGAGACGGTGCCGGTGTTCAGCGTGATCACGCCACCGCTGCTGACCGACGACCCCGACGCGCCCGAGAGCGCGTCGATCTTGCCGAGCAGGGTCGTGATATTGTCGGTAATGTTGATCTGGTTCGGACCCGAGGCACCCGAGGCGACGAAGGTCAGCGTCTGACCGTTGACGGTGATCGTGTCGGCGGGCGGACCCGCCGAAAAGCCTGACGTAAGCACCTGGGCGCCGCCGGCGGTCGCGGTGCCGCTCAGCACCGTCGCGCCCGAGATCGGGGGCGAGGACAGCACGTTGCCGCCGCGCGTGATGCTGCTGATGCCGAGCGCCGTAGCTGCCTGGCCGCTGCCGATCGCCACGTCGGTGCCGGTTCCGGTCGAGATGACGATGTTGCCGCTGGCATTCAGCGAAGCAGTGACACCGGCACCGCCGGCAGTCTGGATCGCGTTCAGGATGTCGGACACTCTTGCGGTGGTGCCCGCTCCGAGACCAATTGCGGTGCCGCCAAGGCCATCCGGCGTGACGGTAGTGCTGGTATCGAAAACGATGTTATGACCATTGATCACCAGCGTCTGCCCGGCCAGCTGACCGAGGATGCTGGAGGCGAGGTGCGTGACTGCGGTGCCATCCAACGACGTCGTCCCGGACGCCACGGCCGACGAGTTGTTCTGGAGCCCAACCGTGCCCGTCGCCGAGGTCGACGAATAGGCCGAGCGGACGTTGCCGGTTGCAGCCGCGCCTGACACCGTTGCGTTGGCATAGGGCGCCGGCGGCGTGCCGACCGGCAGCGGATTGGCGGCGAAGTCGGACGGGTTCAATCCGCCGGCCGCCAGCAGCGTGCCGCTCGACGCGGTCGTTTTCGCCACGGTGTTCGGCTGGGTCGGCAGGTTTGCCGCGTATTGGATCGAGGTGGTCGCCTGCGCCGGAATGAAGTTGTTCTGGAATTGCAGGACGTTCGCCACGCTGCCGGTCGGGTTGCCGGTCTTCGGATCGACCGTGACGCCCATCAAGTAATAGCCGGCGCCGTTGACCAGATTGCCGTTGGCATTGAGCTGGAAGTCGCCGCGCCGGGTGTAATAGGTGACACCGTTGAACACCGGCTGGTTGTCGACGATGCTGGTCGCTTTCTGGATCGAGAAGAAGCCATCGCCGGTGATCGCCATGTTGGTGGCGACGGTGGAAGAGGAGATCGTGCCTTGCGTGGTGATGGTCGCCTTGGCGTTGGCCGTCACGCCGCCTGCGACCTGCTTGCTCGGCACCGAGGCATCCGGAATGAGATCGACGAAGCTGGTGCCGATGCCCTTGTAGCCGGTGGTGGATGAGTTCGCGATGTTGCCGGAAATGTTCTGCAGCGCGTAGGACTGCGCCTGCAGGCCACCCACCGAGGTGTTCATTGCATCGAAGATACCCATAACTTTGTCTCCACATCCGATCTCGGCGGCCGGTCGACCATGGCCGCAGTCGGAAGAGACAGTCGCAAGGCCTATGCCAATGCGGGTATCCTCAGGAAATCAATGGCTTAAACGGACGTGCCCCAGTCGGATGACTGGGGCACAATTGCCGGGCCGGCAACAATTGCCGGGGGCACGATGTCATTCCGGGGCGATGCGTCAGCATCGAATCCGGAACCTCGAGATTCCGGGTTCGGTCCTGCGGACCGCCCCGGAATGACGTTCCAAAGATCACGTCGCCGACGCCGCAGCCGGGTGGAAGACCAGCCCGAAACCGTCGATGCAGTAGCGCAAGCCCGTCGGCTTCGGACCGTCGTCGAAGACATGGCCGAGATGGCCGCCGCAACGGCGGCAATGCACCTCCGTGCGGACCATGCCATAGGTGCGGTCGTCGGTCTTGCCGACATTGCCCTCGATCGGAGCATAGAAGCTCGGCCAGCCCGTCCCGCTCTCGAACTTGGCCTCGGACGAAAACAGCGGCAGGTCGCAGCCAGCGCAGGCGAAGATGCCTTTGCGGTGCTCCTTCAAGAGCGGGCTGGAGCCGGGCCGCTCAGTGCCATGATTGCGCAGGATCTCGTATTGCTGCGGCGTGAGCTGGGCACGCCATTCAGCCTCGGTCTTCGTGATCTCGAATTTTTGCGCGGCCTTCTCGCCGGCCTCAGCCGGAGAAGCTCTCAGCCAGCGCAAGGCCGAAAGTCCAAACAGGCCGGCGACAGTGGTCAAAAGGATGCGGCGGTCAAACATCTCATTCTCCTTGCGCGGGGAGCTCACGCCCTGAGATACGGGCTCTGACGGCCGACGTTACACCTCCGGGCGGGATTTTTCTTGGGCTTATTGCGAGACGCCGACGTCGTGCGAGGCCGGTTCTCTGCCCTGCTCTGTGTCTTGAGGCGCAGATTTCGGCGGCAAAGCCGGTCGCGGCCGAACGCCGTCCGGGAGACGGCGTGGACCGGTGCCGGCAGCCCGGTTGGCTTCGGCGAGGCGTGCCTCGCGTTCCCTGTCCTTGATCCTGGCACGCTCTCGATAACGGGCGAGCGAGCCTGCGGCGGCGGAGCTCGCCCTGCCCCAAATCCCGACCAGCTGGCCGGCGACGCGCCCCGTGGCGCCGCCCGCCCAGACCAGCTCGAACGGTGAGAACAGCTTCCAGCGGTCATCGCCCCACAAGATACTTCGCGCGATCATCTGTCCGGCCATGGCGGAGGTGTTCATGCCCTGGCGGCCGAACCCGCTCGCCACCCACAGGCCTTTGCGCAGCTGACCGATCTGCGGCATGCCGTGCACAGTCTGGCCGGTGGCGCCGCCGAACATCTCGGTGATCTCGACATTGCCGAGTTCGGGAAAAATCGTGCGGATCCGCCGCCTGACAGCGCCGGCGAAGCGCTGCGGACGCGCCGCCCAGGTGGTCTCCGGGCTTTCCCACATCAGCCGGTCGCCATCGACGATCCGGAAATGATCGACGCCGTCGGAATCCATCACGGATCCCTTGAAGGCGATGATCTCGTGCAGGCGCTCGCCAAGCGGCGCAGTGATGCCGGCATAGCGCCAGACCGGCAGCAGCGTTTCCGACAGACGCTTCAAGGGCGCGCCGAGATGGACGTTGCCGGCGAGCACGATGTGCGTCGCGCGCAGCCGCGCCGAGGGCGTGACGATGCGCTTGCGGATGCCGGAATGATCCATGCTGACCACCGGCGTGTCCCCGAAGATGCGGGCGCCCGCCCGCCGCGCCAGCGCCGCAAGGCCGTGCACATATTTCCGGCCGTCGACCTGGAACGCCTTGGGGTAATACACGCCGTGAAAGTAGCGATCGGTCTTGAGAACCTGGCGGACGCGATCGACCTGCCAGCCCTCGACCTCGGTATCGAAATCCTCGTTCAACATCTGCAACCGGCTGATCAGCCGGTCGCCGGCATCGACGTTGGAGACTTCCAGCACGCCTTCGCGAAGGCCAATCCCCGCCATGTTCTCTTCCGTGACGTTGGCACGGACGAACTCGGCACCCTCCTTCGACAGCGTCCACAATTCGCGCGCATCCTCGAAGCCGATGCGCTCGATCAGGTCGGTGAGCGGCAGCGCAAAGCCCGGCATCACGGTGCCGAGCTGGTTGCCGGAGGCGTTCCAGCCGACATGCCGGCCCTCGAGCACTGCGACACTGGCTCCGAGCCGGGCGGCTTGCAGCGCGATAGAAAGCCCGGCAAGCCCCGCTCCGATCACACAAATGTCGGCATCGAGATCGAACGACAGCCGCGCGCGGTCGCGAAAGCCGGCTTCTTCCTGGGACACGCTTGTGGAAGTCTCGCTCATGCAGTTTTCTTAGAGCATGATCCGGAGAAGTGTGCAGCGGTTTTCTATGGCGACAAACCCGGAAATCGGATTTGTGCCGAGATCATGCTCAAAACAAAAACTTAAAGCGCGATGAGGGTTTGCCCTAATCTCATCGCGCTTTAAAGGACTGTGCGGGCGCTTGTCACCTTGTCCGCAACAGGCGCCGGTAGATTATCCTGGACACGTAACGATTCGAGAATGCCATGCGCCGTTTGATGCTGCTGCGTCACGCCAAGACCGAGACCGACGCACCGAGCGGCCGTGACCAGGACCGCCGGCTCGACGACCGCGGCCACAGGGATGCCGCGCAGATGGGCGACTGGATCGCCTCCCATCCGCCCTTCCCCGATACCGTGCTGGTGTCGCACGCCGTGCGGGCCCGGCAGACCTGGGACATCGCCTGGCAGGCGATGAAGGACCGCGTCCCGGCGCCGCAGGTCGAAATCCTGCCGGAACTCTATGGCGCCGATCCCGCGCAGATCCTGGAATCCATTCGCACTGCAACCGCCCCGGCCGATCCGAAGCGATTGCTGCTGATCGGGCACAATCCCGGCATGCACGAGATCGCCCTAATGCTGATCGGCGGCGGCGATCCTGATGGCGCCGAGGCGCTCGCCGGCAACCTGCCCACCGCAGGGCTTGCGATCTTCGACTTTAACGTCAAGGATTGGGAGGACGTGGCCTACCGCCGCGGCAAGCTGGTGCTGTTCGTCAGCCCCAAGCTGCTTCGATCGGCCTGAGACGCGCGGGCGCCGTCTCGACCGGTTGGTCAGCTTGGCGTTTTCGAGCGAAGTGGACACCGGTTCGCGTAAAGAAAACGCGTCCAAACAGGAAGCTCGAGCCCCGTTCCGATTCCATCGAAACGGAAATGGCTCTAGACTTCCTGACTGGAAGACTGGAGGCGCAGATGTTCAAGTCCATTCTCGTGCCCATCGATCTCGCCGACACCGATCTCGCCAAGCCGGCGATCGCGACCGCGGCGACGTTGTCGCAGACCTGGAGCGGCACGGTGCGCCTGCTCAACGTACTGCCGATGACGCCGGTGATGCTGGCTGAATACGTGCCGGCCGATTTCGACGAGCAGCAGCGTCAGACCTCGGAAGAAGCCCTCGCCATCGTCGCGCGCGAATCCGGCATCGAGCGTTCTCGCATCTCCAGCGTGGTGCGCCAGGGCGGCATCTATCACGAGATCCTGGAGGAAGCCGCGCACATGAAGGCCGACCTCATCGTGATGACTTCGCACCGGCCGGCGATGCGCACCTATTTCCTCGGCTCCAACGCCGGGCACGTCGTCCGCTACGCCAAATGCTCCGTGCTGGTGGTCAGGCACTGAGGGTTGGATCAATTCCCTTGTAGCCCGGGTGAGCGAAGCGACACCCGGGGCCGCTCACGGTGAGAGTCCCGGATATCGCTTCGCTCATCCGGGCTCCGGCTAACCACCTTAGCGTCCACTGACTCGGAGCAATGTCGTGAAGCAATGGTGGCGGAAATGGACCTACGAGGTCCCGCTCGCGATCGGTGATGCGCTATGGGAGGTGCTGGTCGTGCAACTCGCCGCGCTGCTGGACAGGCCGACGGCGCGGAAGGTGATCGCCTTCATCCCTGTCGCGATTCTCGTGCTGGCCTACTACCACAGGATTCCGATTCCGCCGGAACTGATGCTGGTCGGCGACTTCCTCGCCTACATTGATATCTTCTCGGTGCTGATCCTGCTCGGCGTGCTGAGCCGCGTCACGACCATCCTGTTCGTCGTCAAACAGGCCGCAGCGTGCATCGCCGCGCTCGCGGGCGCTGTCGCTGCGCACCTGCCGCGGCATCGGCGTCAACGCCGCGCCGCTATAAGGGCTCGCTTCAAGCCCAACCGTTTCGAAGACGATCGAGCTCTCGACAGACCGTGGGACCAGGTCGCAATCGCCTGATCCACAGGCCCGTAGCCCCGGGTGAGCGAAGCGACACCCAGGACAGCTCGTGCCGCGAATCCCGGATGTCGCTTCGCTCATCCGGGCTACAAGGCCTTGTGTTGCCCGGGACGGGCAAAACACACGAGCGGTGGGTCAACGCACGCCGCGAAATATTCAGCTTTACCGAAATTCAGAAATGGCGCATATTCGCGCCAACCTGGCCCAAGGAAGAGGGACGTATCGCGATCGTCACGAACGCGGGCCGGGCGGCGGTGGACGCAGGTCGCGTCGGCGCGAAGGGTTTTGCAGGGCAGGCAACTGTGAGCAAGGCCGTCGCGCATACGACCGGTGTGATTTGCGTACGGCAAAATCGTGTGGTCCTGGCGCCCGGGGTCTGTGCGCCAAGTCTTGCGGTGATGTGTGTTGCCCGACCGGGCGCGCCCATCAGCCATCCGCAAGGCGACGGGGCAATAGTGCATCGCTCCCCGCGGGAGAGCGCGACATAAGCCGTCAAACCACTGCGCAGGGAAGGCCGGCATGTCCTGGCTTCACCAGTATGCCGCTGTGCAGATTTCCTGACTGCGAACCTCGCACGGTGGACCGCGGGTGCCAGCCGGCTCCCGGCCTTCCCCATAGGCGTTAAGGTAGCGCGAGCATCGATTGATACGGACGTTTTCGAGGAGGCTCGCGCAGGTGCCGCCCAAGCGCTCGCTTTCTGCGGCGGAAGCAACGGATGGTTGGTTGTGGAATGATCGCTTGTAGCAAGGATGCAACGAGTTGTTGCAAAACACGCCAAGCGCCAGGTGCCGTCAGGCGGCCTGCATCCAGCGGGGAGAGTCCTCGAAGTCGCGGGCAAGCGGCTCGAGCAGCAGGATGATCAAGAGGTGTGCCAGCAAGTAGGGCTTGGCGGAGCGCGGATCGGTTCCAGGTGGCGTCTTGAGACCAATCAGCCTCTTCAGTCGCTTGAAGCCAAGTTCGATGCGCCATCGCAGTCGATAGAGCGCGAGTACATCCTTGGTGGAGAACTCGTCCCGTGCGAGCGACGTGACCAGAATGACCCGGCTTCCAGAGTTTCTTTGGAGATGACGCGGTTTTCGTCTTGTGCGTCGCGCCGGGCTTTACGACGCGAAGCCGCGACTGCACCGGCGGGCTTCTTGACTGCGACCAGACGCATAGCCAGAGGCGCACCGTCCTTGCGTTTGATCCAAATCCTCCGATCGATCAGTCCGTGCGCCTTCGCCGCACGCAATTGGGCCATCAGATCGAACGGAAGGCCTTTGCCATCAAGCCAACGTGCGTTCTTCCAGCCCGCTCGGATCAAAACGTCTGCCCCGGCGTCGCGGACAGCGGCGATGCGGTCAGGTTGCAGATAAGCGCGGTCAGCAATGCGGATCTGTTCTTGACCACCGGTATCCGGTCAAACGTTTCGCCCTCTTGCTGATCTGTCAGCTCGAAGTGACCAAAGCGCTCATATGGCAGATCGAATGCACTATGAACGCGCCAAAGCTCACTGTTCCTGCGCGCAGCCGGTCCTGCCTGAGGCACTGTCGTCGCATCGATAATGCGGATCAGGCGGCCTCGGCTCGCCTTCGGGGCTGCCGCAGCCAGCAAGCCCTCCACCAGCACTGCAAACCAATCGCCACATTGACGCAGGCGATAGAACAACGCCACGCTGCTGAGGTCGGCAAGGCCAACAGAAGCGGCCCACGCGGCTGTCGATCTCAACCCTCTTTCACCCAGACAATAGGCCAGCATCAGCCGAAGTAACGACACCGCATCTGGAATTTGGCGCCGCCGCACGAAAGCCTTCGTCTGGCGCGCACTTATTTCAAGCTGCGCAGCCCCGCCGAGCTGCGCAACCACTCTCGTCCAGTCCTCGTTCAGAAGCGATTCGTCTGCCATCCCGCCTTGGAATCACGTGTGATTCCAACACTCAAGAACAAACTTAACGCCTGTGCGGCCTTCCCTGCGCCCTTGTGTCCCCGAAATCTGCCAGAATGTGGCAACGGGCGGTTGGATCAGAACCGCCCGTTGCCGGCGCAGCGCCTCGGCGGTGCGCAGCAGAGCCGCGGCCCATGCATCAGCCAGCTCTGCGGCCTCCTCGGTCCCGGCTCTACGCAGCAGCGCAAGAGCGCTGCAGCGCGTCCGGGACACGGGAGTGGACTTTACAAATACCGCGACAGCTCGGTCTTGAACTGCCCGTACACCGCATCCTCGATCTGGCTGCGCGTGATGCCGATGTCGCGCAAGGCGCGGTCGTCGAGCTCGTTCAGCGTCTTGACGGCGGAGCGGCGCTCGAGGCGGTTGAACAACGCAGAAGCGCCATGGGCGAGCGCAGTGAAAAATCCGCTCATTGAGGATGGGCGTAAACTCCGCCCGGCAGTTTGCGAGATCGTGGTCATTTTTCTTCTCCGGCCTGTCGTCCCGCGCGGCGAAGCAGGTGCCGTTGGCGCGGACGCTGTCAGCGCCTGCACCTCATTTGCCGTCGGATTGCTCTCGCTCCCCTCGGCTCAATCGCGGAACTTGATGGAACTTAAATGCTCCAGTACACTCCTCGGAGCAAGTAAAACATTGCTCTCGGTGCAATAATGTCCAAGTTCGAATACGTGAAGCTTGCCGATGCCATTGCAGTCGATATCGCTAACGGCACGTTAAGGCCCGGCGACCGGCTGCCGCCGCAACGCAATTTTGCCTATGACCGTGGCATTGCGGTCTCGACCGCCAGCCGGGTTTATACGGAGCTGCTCCGCCGCGGCCTCGTGGTCGGCGAGGTCGGCCGCGGCACCTTCATCTCTGGCGACATCAGGCGCGAGGTCGAGACGCTGAGCGAGCCGGCCGACGCGCGCATCAATTTCGAGGTCAATTATCCGCTATTGCCGCAGCAATGGGCGATGATCGCCAAGAGCCTTGCCGGGCTGGAGCGCGTCGACGCGCTCGAATCCGCACTGCGCGTCTCGACCAGCACCGGCACCAAGAGCGCGCGCAATGCGGCTGCCGCCTATCTCGCGCGCAAGGATTTTACGCCGCAGGCCGAGCAGATCGTCTTCACCGCCAACGGCAAGCAATCGCTCGCGGCCGCGCTCGCGGCGCTCGTTCCGACCGGCGGCCGCTGCGGCGTCGAGGCGCTGACCTATCCATACGTCAAGAGCATTGCCGCGCGGCTGGGCGTGACGCTGGTGCCGATCCCGATGGACGAATTCGGCGCGCGACCCGACGCGATCCAGAAGGCACATCGCGAGGCGCATCTGTCGGCGCTGTATCTCCAGCCCATCATCCAGAATCCGCTCGGCGTCACCATGAACGCGACGCGGCGCGCAGACATCATGCGCATCGCCGAGAAGCTCGATCTCACCATCATCGAGGATGCCGTCTATGGCTTCCTCGCCGATGACACGCCGCTGGCGGCGCTCGGGCCGAACCGCTGCATCGTGATCGACAGCCTGTCCAAGAAGGTCGCGCCGGGCCTTGCGCTCGGCATCCTCGTCGCGCCGCCTCACTTGCGCGAAAGCGTGATGAGTGCGGTCCGCACCGGTGGCTGGATCGCCTCCGGCCACGCACTGGCGGCCGGACAGCGGCTGATGGCCGACGGCACCGTCGCCGAGCTGACCCGGCTCAAGCGCATCGACGCGGCGCGCCGCCAGCAGACCGCCGCGAGGCTGCTCGCCGGCTACCAGCTCGCCGCCGACGCGCGCTCTTATCATCTCTGGCTGACGCTGCCGCCGCACTGGCGCTCGCAGACCTTCGTCGCCGCGGCCGCAAGGCGCGGCATCGCGCTAACGCCGTCCTCGACCTTCGCGATCGCGCATGGACATGCACCGAACGCGGTGCGACTCGCCCTCGCCCCGCCCTCGCCCGAGCAGCTCGATTCCGGCCTGCGCACCATCGTCTCGCTGCTCGGCACCAAGGAAGAGGATTTTGATTCGACGGAGTAGCATACGACCTCGCGCTGCTCAGGGCCCCGGCCATTCCGCAATGAAGCCCCGCGCTATGTAAGGCTCGATCTTGTCCCATTCGTGCAGGACACGACGGCGGAACTCGTCATCCGTGTGCCAAAGCGCGCGCGGCGTCGCGAAGCTATCGACAGTGAGCAGCATCTTGTCGACCTCCGGCCAGTGCCGGTGCAACGTCATCGGATAGCGGCGTGCGGTCCAGGTATTGCCGAGACAGATCACGCTTCGAATATTTTGCAGTCCGAGCGCCGCATCGATGATCGGCAAGGAGAAAATCACGTTCTCGCCGGTGTTCATCGCGCGATGCTCTTCGAGGATAAGGTTCGCCGGAACGCCCGCCGCGGCCATCGCCGCCTTGATGATCGTGCACTCGGATTGCTCCGAGCCCGGCGTCACGCCGCCGCTGACAATCGACCAGCGGAACAGGCCCTCCCGCCACAGCCTTGCAGCGGTGTCGGCGCGCAAGCCCACGTCCTCGCGGGTGCCGAACATGAACAACAGGTCGGCCGGTCGGAGCGGCGTATCGATCAGATGTGTGCGGTTGATCTCTACGATCTCATCTGCCGTCGGCAGACGAGTGCTGCGGTCCATGACTGACATGATCGCAAGATGCGATGCCGGCGCCAAAGCGCGAAGTCAACTTTGATTGCGGTCGATTGCAGCTAAGGCAGCAAGGCCTTCGGCACGCGATCAAAACTGTAGCTCCGCGGCTGGTTGCGCCGGACGAAGCCACCGATCTGCCAGGCGAACAGCGCGGCAAAGCCGAGGATGAACAGCACGCCGGCGAATTCGCCGATCAGAAGCGCGCGGATCAACAGCCCCGCCATTGCCACCGCCAGCAGCGCGAGCAATGCCAGCACCGCTGCATAGGTCTTGCGGCCGAGGCCTGCGGTCAATTCCGCGCGGCTGCCCGCTTTCGCCATCCGCGCATGGAGCTCGATGAGAAAATCGCGAAAGCCGTTGTCCTGCGGCGCCATCAGGGCCGCGGTCTGCCAGCTCGTCGACAGGATCGCGATGCAGCCACCGCCAGCGCGGCTGACATCGGCGCGAAAGCGGTGCTGCTGCATCGAGACGGGGCGGAACGACAGCCGGATCGCCGAGATCTCGTCGTAGCGCCACAGCGAGGAGCGTCCACCGATATGCCAGGACAGTCCCTCCTCCGTCAGCTCGAAGCGATGCGCCGAGCCGATCAGCGAGGCCTTGTAGGCGTAGCTCGTGGCCGAACCAGCTTCAGCTCCCCGCATATCGATCATTGATCCCATTCGCGATCGGCTTGCGCGATCGCCCTCGCCCATCCTACAAGCGAGGCATGGCTGAGACGACCTTTTTTCCGCGCCACCTGATTCTCGGCGCCGCAATGATCTCCGGCGTGCTGCTCGCGCTCGCGGTGCACATGCTGGGCGCGCGCTACGGGCTCGACCTCGGCGGGCTCTGGCGCTCCGACACGCATGAGTTCATGCCGGCCGGCGCCGCGATCGCGTGGTGGCTGATCGCCACGGTCGGCTTCTCCGGCGGCTATTTCACGGCGAGCCTGATGCAGAGTGCGGTCTCCGGGCAGATCCCGCAGCGGATGCGGCAATTCCTGATCGCGGTCGCCGTGCTCCTGCTTGCGGGAGCGGGCCAGGCGGCCTCGGCGCCGAGCCCGATCCCAACCGTCTCGGGCGTGCTCGCCGGGCTCGCCGCCCTATGCCTCGGTGCCGTGATGGCGTTCTGCGGCGCGCATTTCGCGCTGCGCCGCGGCTGATCCTTCAGGCCGATGCGCGCAGCCGCGGGCGGTCCAGCATCATCGCCACGTCGGACGCCGGCCGCGGCTTGCTGAACAGATAGCCCTGCGCCTGGGTGCAGCCCTCGCGCCGGAGCAGCTCGAGCTGCGCGTCGTTCTCCACGCCTTCCGCCGTGGTGACGATGCCGAGGCTGCGACCGAGGCCGGTCACGGCGCGGATGATCGCCATGGAATCCTCGCGCGTCGCCAGCTCCGACACGAACGAGCGGTCGATCTTGATCTTGTCGAACGGGAAGCTGCGCAAATAGCTCAGCGAGGAATAGCCGGTGCCGAAATCATCCAGCGAGATTCGCAGGCCCATGGCGCGCAGCTCGTGCAGGGTCGTCAACGTCGCCTCGCTGTTCTGGAGCAGCACCGATTCGGTGATCTCGAGCTCGAGGCGGCGCGCTTCAAGCCCCGAAGCGGTCAGCGCTTCGGTCACGGACGCAATCAGGTGCGGGCTCTTGAACTGCACCGGCGACAAATTGACGGCGACATCGACATCGTCGGGCCAGGTGGCTGCGTCGGTGCAGGCCGAGCGCAGCACGAACTCGCCGAGCTGAACGATGAGCCCGGTCTCCTCGGCGAGCGGAACGAAGCTGATGGGCGCGACCAGCCCGCGCTGCGGATGGTTCCAGCGCAACAGCGCCTCGAAGGCAACGACGCGACCGCTGGCGACGTCACGGATCGGCTGATAGTAGACCTGAAACTCGTCGCGTTGCAGCGCCGCGCGCAGATCCATTTCCAACAGACGCCGCGCTTGAGCGCGCGCGTCCATGCCGGTTTCGAAGAAGCGATACGTGCCGCGGCCATCCGCCTTGGCGCGATAGAGCGCAAGATCGGCGTTCTTCAACAGCTCGTCCGGATTGCTGCCGTCCTGCGGCGACAGCGAGATGCCGATCGAGACGCCGATCACGATCTGATGGTCGTCGATCTCGTAAGGCGCCGAGATCACCTCGACGAGGCGGCCGGCAAGGGACCTCGCAGCGGTCTCATCGGAACGTCCGATCTGGACCACCGCGAACTCGTCGCCACCGAGCCGCGCCACGGTGTCGTTCTCGCCGACGGTCGCCTTCAACCTGCGGCCAACCTCCTTGAGCAGCGCATCGCCGATGGGATGGCCGAGCGAGTCGTTGATGTCCTTGAAGTGATCGAGATCGAGACAAAGCACAGCGAGCTGGTCGCCCGACTTGGTCCGACGCAGCCCCTGCTCCAGCTCTTCGTGGAACAGCACTCGGTTCGGCAGGCTGGTCAGCGCATCATGGCGGGCCATGTGCGAAATCTTGGCCTGCGCCTCCAGCCATTCGGTGATGTCCTCGAAGGTGGCCACCCAGCCGCCGCCCTGCATCGGCTGGTTGACGACCCGGATGGAGCGGCCGAACCGGTTGACGAGGTCGGTCGTGGTGCGGCCCTCGCGTGCGTCGGCGATGAGGCGCGCGAAGAATTCATCGGCGTCGCCCTGCCACTGGCCCTTGGCCTGCTCTTCCCTGAGCACGTCGACCAGTAGCCGACCGGTGAGCAGGATGTCGGTACGACCGAGCATCGCGGCATAGCGCTCGTTGAACAGGATGATCTTGCCGTCCGCATCGAACATGCACAGCCCCTGCGACATGTTCTCCAGCGCGCTGTCCAACACGATCTGCTGGCGGCCCAATTCGCCCTTGGCGCGGCGGTCGAGCAGCGCGGCGATCAATGCGATCACGATGATCGCAACTGCAGCACTCGCGGTCAAAACCGACAGCGATGTGGGAGGGATCGAGAGTCCACTGATCGCCAATGTCGGATCTGGCGTCAACTGCACGGCGCCCATAGCGGTGAAATGATGCGAGACGATGGCTACCGTCAGCAGCACCGCGGCGCCGAGCGCGCCGGACAAGCTGTCGCGCCGTCCAGCGACATGGAGTGCGAGTGCACCGAAGACCAGCCCAAGCAGGATCGACACGGCCACGGTGCCGGCGGCCCAGCTGACGCGCGCAGGGATCTCGAGGGCCATCATGCCGGTATAGTGCATCGCCGCCACCCCGCCTCCGACAATCGCCCCGCCGAGGGCGACGAGGCTGGGTTGGATGGCCGAGACCGCAACACTCAAGCCGACAAACGTGACGGCGATGGCGAAGATCAGCGATAGCAGCGTCACCGGCACGTTATAGGCGCCGGCCGCGCCCGGCCCGTACGCCAGCATGGCGATGAAATGCGTCGCCCAAATGCCGCAGCCGGCAACGACTGCGTCGAGCGTTAACCATACTAGGCGGCCCGATCCTTGCGTTGCGCGCGCCCGGTGAAACAGGCTGATCGCGGCTGTGCTGGCGAGCAGGCACACCGCGCCGCCAAGCGCGACCAACCGCCAGTCATGTTCGTCAGTCAGACAGTAAAGGACCTGATACATGAGCATTCCCCAAGCCTGCCATCAGCAGTGCGGGGAAGTGGTGGATTTTGAGTAACGGAGGATGACTGCCGTTCCGGATGGTGAACAGGAACTTCCAAAATCAACCGATCGTTGCGGGTCAAAAAGCGTTCGTCCCCTTTTTTCAACGCCGGATGAGCCATGCCATTCCAATCAACCTTGCCGCGCGCGCATGTCAGCCGCGCCGGCTGCACAGGGAACGTGCATGGTTGCTTCGAGTTGGCTGCCGGGACCTACATCCAAGGGTTAGGTATGGCAACGAAGCACTACTCTACTGCCTCACACAGCAGGTCGGAGTTCGGCAAGCCGACGAGTCTTGCAATCGTCGCCGGTCTGATCGGCGTGCTGTTCGCAGGCAGCACCGTGGTGACGCCGCTCTATGTGATCTACGAGCGACAGTTCGGCTTCTCGCAGATCACGCTGACGCTCATCTACGCGGCCTATGTGATCGGCAATCTGGCTGCGCTGCTGATATTCGGGCGCATCTCCGACCAGATCGGCCGCCGCCGGACAGCCCTAACCGCAATGGTCATCGCCATCATCGGCGCACTGGTGTTCCTGTTCGCGCACGGCATCGCCGCGCTCTATGTCGGGCGCGTGCTGAGCGGGCTGGCGATCGGCATCGGCGCCGCAACTGGCACGGCCTGGCTTTCGGAGCTGATCGCAGAGACCGACAAATCCCGCGCCACTGTCGTTGCGACGGCTGCAAATTTCGCGGGCCTCGGTATCGGCGCGCTGATCGCGGGGCTGCTCGCCGACTACGCGCCACATCCGCTGCGGATGCCCTTCATCGTCTATCTGGCGGCGCTCCTGCTCACTGCCATCCTTCTTGCCTTTGCCAGCGAGACGGTTCCGCGGCCACTCGATGCGCTGATGCGGATTTCGGTCCGTCCGCGCGCGGCGGTACCTCCCGCCATTCGCGCCGCATTCGTCGCGCCGGCGGTGACGGGCTTCGGCGCGATGGCGCTGGTGGCGTTCTTTGCCGCGCTGGTGCCGAGCGTGCTCGCCAACGAGCTGCACGAGACCAGCCACGCCATCGCAGGGGCAGTCTTCCTTGAACTCGCCGCAGTGGTGGCCATCGTCATCGCGCTGACGCGCTCGCTCTCGAGCCGCACGGCCATGCTCTGCTCCCTCGGCCTCATGCTGCCGAGCGTGGCATTGATCGTCGCCGCACAATTTCAGGCCTCGGTGGCGCTGATGATCACGGCAACCGCGCTGTGCGGCGTCGCGGTGGGACTGGGTTATCGCGGCAGCCTGCAGGTGGTGAACCAGATCGCGCCGGAGGATCGTCGCGGGGAAGTCGTCTCGGCCTATTTCATCTGCGGCTTTCTCGGCAACGCCCTGCCTGTGATCGGCATCGGCGTGATCTCGACGCTGGCAAACCCGCGTCTTGCGAGCCTTGTCTTCGCCGTGATGATCGCGGCCTTTGCTGTGATCGCGCTCGGCTTCGGCCTCAAATATTCGGACCGCTGACTGTCGAACGCCGCGCTGACGGCGCGGCGTTCTCGACATCGCCCCGGTACATTCGCCTCAGCTCGCCGCGCGCAGATTCACTTTGCTCTCGGCCAGCGCCGTCAGCTTCTTGTCGGTCGCCTTTTCTTCCTCGAGCGTCTTGGCGAGCACCGCCGCACAGTCGCTGCGGCCGAGCTGCTTGGCCCAGGCGATCAGGCTGCCGTAGCGGACGATCTCGTAATGTTCGGCGGCCTGCGCCGCATTGATCAGGGCCGCATCCAGCACCGCCTTGTCCGCAACCTCACCGGCAGTCTCGTCGGCTTCCTCGATGATGCCGTCGATGGCTGGGCAGTCGACCGCCTTCACGGCGACGCCGTGCATTTTGAACACTTCTTCGAGGCGTGCGACGTGCTGGTTGGTTTCCTCAAGGTGCGTCAAAAAGCCCTGTTTCAGCTGCGGATCGGTGGCCCTGCTTGCCATCTTCGGCAGCGCCTTGGTGAGCTGCTGCTCGGCATAATAGATGTCCTGGAGCTGATGCACGAACAGGTCGTTCATGGTTTTGATGTCCTTTGTGAACAGTCCCATCGTTCCGGTCCTCTCGGTTTCGGGAACACGGAGGCGCCGGCTTGCACGAAAAGCCGCATATTCCGCCATGTTCGATTGCTGATCGAGCCTAACGAGCATGCGGCATCGACGTTCCAAAAAGGCCGATGACCGCTTGCGCTGGAACAATGCGAACAATGCCAAGATTTGAAATCATGCTGGCACACCAAGCGCGCGAGAGGAGCCGGTTTCACGACTCATATGCTTAACGCGCATCCGATGTGAACCGCGTATGACAAAAGTGGCCGGTCCAATGCAGAACCTATTGTTGTCAAGGGCTGCACAAGCCGCTGTTTTTGCCTTAAATGAGCTGGATCATGCCTAGCGATCGATGCTTGCCTTTGGCCGTGATCGCGCCCGACCGGCCAATGCCTGGCCCGGTCGTCTTTGCCCCCCGCCGGGAGGATGAATGCACGGACTGCTGCCCGCGCTGAAGCGCGGCTTCAAGAGATGGATCGGCTGGCGACGGCTCGGAATTGCCGCGAGCGTCTTCATCATCGCCTTCGCGATCACAACGCTGGTGCGGACCCTCAAGGGCATCGATACCGGGGTCATCCTGACCGCATTGACCGAGATTCCCCGCGGCAGTATCGGGCTGGCGGCAATCTGCGTCTTCTTTGCGTTCTGTACGCTGACCTTCTACGACTTTTTTGCGCTGCGAACGATCGGCAAGAAGCACGTGCCCTATCGCATCGCGGCGCTCTCCAGCTTCACGTCCTACTCGATCGGCCACAATATCGGCGCCACCGTCTTCACCGGCGGGGCAATCCGCTTCCGGATCTATTCGGACTACGGGCTGAACGCGATCGACGTCGCGAAGATCTGCTTCCTGTCAGGCCTGACCTTCTGGCTCGGTAACATCTTCGTGCTCTCGATCGGCATGGCCATCCATCCGGATGCCGCCTCCGCGATGGACCAGCTGCCCGCGTCGCTGAACCGCCTGATCGCGCTCGGCGGCCTCGCCTCGATCGGCGCTTATCTGGTCTGGCTCTGCATGGGCGAAAAGCGGCGCGAGCTTGGCCAGAAAGGCTGGAAGGTGGTGCTGCCGTCGGCACCGCTGACATTGGTGCAGATCCTGATCGGCGTGGTCGATCTCGGCTTCTGCGCCACCGCCATGTACCTCTTGATGCCGGCCAACCCGCCGATCGACTTCATGTCGCTCGCCGTAGTGTTCATTCTGGCGACCCTGATCGGCTTTGCCAGCCACGCGCCCGGCTCGATTGGCGTGTTCGATGCAGCCATGCTGGTGGCGCTGCCGGAATTCGGCCGCGAACAGCTGCTGGCGACGCTGCTGGTGTTCCGTCTTCTCTATTTCGTGATCCCGTTCGCCCTTGCCATCTCCATCATGGGCGCGCGCGAGCTCTGGATGAATGTGGTCGAGCCCTGGCAGGAACGACGGCGGCTGGCGGAGGCCTGCGCGCAGGCCAACCTGCCCAAGCAGGTGACGACCATGGAACGTGAGCGGTCGCTGCGCCAAGCCGCCAAGCGCTAGGTCTCCCCTGAGACAAAGGTTGCGGGCGGGTGAGCAATGCTCTCTTATTTCCGCCTCAACTTTGCCGTTGAAGACGCGGGCCATGTTCCGATCATCGCTTAAAACCCTCTCCGCAGGCGCCCTGCTGCTTGTCGGGTTGCTGACGATTTTGCCTCCCGAGCCCGCTGCCGCGCAGGACAGCGCCCTGCAAATCACCTGGGAGGTGCGCAACCGCTTCCGGCTGTTCCGTGAGGAACGCGACTTCCTGCTCCATGTCGAAAACGCGCGTAACCGCAGCATCCTTGCCGCCGAGCAGTCACTGGAGCTCCAGAGCGAGGGCCGCGGCTGGGCGCGCAACATGGTCAACCGCCTGTGCATCGACCTCCAGGGCCGGGTCAACCAGCCCTGCACCCGCGACAATGTTAAAGAGAACTACATTACACCGATCGATCATCCGGTGACGGTGCGCCTGACCGGCGCGGTGCCGGTCGGCGCGATCTGCGCCTGGTCGTTCGATGATGGTGATGGACCGCAAGCCTCGACCTTCGACTGCGCCGAGCCGGTCAATTTGCGCGTCCGCTACGGCAAGCCGACGGTCGCGACCGTCGACGTTTCCGCCGGCTCCGATCCGAGCCAGCGGGTCCAGACCGAGATTCAGGTCCGCGACATCTTCATCGCTGGCCTAGGGGACAGCATCGCCTCCGGCGAAGGCAATCCGGATCGGCCGCTGGCACTGGCAGATGAAGGATTTTGCTTCCGCTCCTATCTCGGCACCGCAGGCGCGCAGTATTACCGGCCGAGCCGCCACGGCTTCAAGGGCGGCCGCGCCTGTGAGGCGCCGGATACGCTCGCCAACTGGCAACGCTACGGCGCGCTCTGGTTCAACGCGCCTTGCCATCGCTCGCTCTACAGCTACCAGGCGCGCACCGCGCTGGCGCTTGCGGTGCGCTACACCCACATCGCCGTGACCTTCCTGCCGCTCGCCTGCACCGGCGCCAGCATTGGCGACGGGCTGCTCGGCTCACAGCGCGCCCGCGAATGCCCGCCCGGCAAGACCGGCGTCTGCAACACCAGCGTGAACGCCCAGGTCGCCGAGCTGCGCGAGGCGCTCACCGCGGCAAAGAAACGCCAGCCCGACCGCACGCTCGATCTCGTGCTGCTGTCGGTCGGCGCCAACGACGTCTATTTCTCCGGCCTCGTCGCCGACGTCATCGTCGATACCGCGACCGAGCGCGCGCTGTTCCGCCGCTCCGGCGTGATGGCCAGCGTCGATGATTCCCGCGATGCGCTGCAGCGCGAGCTGCCGCAGAACTTCGTCAAGCTGCGCGAGGCGCTGAAGCCGCTTGTCGGCGGCGACCTCTCGCACGTGGTCTATGTCTCCTACGCCAATCCTGCGCTCGCCGACGGCGGCGTGCCCTGCCGCGGCGGCCGCGCCGGCTTCGACATCCATCCGTCCTTCAACGCCGATCCGCAGCGCCTCGCCCGCGTCTCCAACTTCGTCGACACCGAATTCCTGCCGCAGCTGAAGGGACTCGCCACCTGCACCCGCGGCGCGCTGTGCCGCGATCCCGAATCCGACCGCATGACCTTCGTCGACGCGCACCAGGACGCGTTCGCCGACCACGGCTTCTGCGCCCATTCGGGCAACGATCCCGAATTCGACCGCAGCTGCTTTGCCGAGAACGGCCAGAGCTTCAATCCTGATATCGTCAGCGCAGCGAGCCAGCCGATGCTGTGCGGCCGCGGCGCCTCGGAATATCGCGCCTACCTGCCCCGCGCACGCTGGATCCGCGACGCCAACGACAGCTATTTTGCTGCGATGACCTATCCGCAAGGCCTGCCCGCGGCGAGCCAGCCGACCGACATCCACGACGCGACCTGGGGCGTGCTGTCCGCCGTCTATGGCGGCGCGGTGCATCCGAGCGCGGAAGGTCATGCTGCAATGGCGGATGCTGCGCTGCCGGCCGCAAGCGCCGTGCTGGGGCTCGATGCGGTGCCGCCCAACGTGACGCGAGGATTTCTGCCGCAGTTGCTGCCGAGCGCGCAGCAGTAGTTGCAAGCGCGAGCTCTCTCCGCATCATCATTGCGAGCGCAGCGAAGATTCCATGGGGAGTGGATAGCGACCGGGTCTGAGGCCAGACTGAGGTTGCTGAAGCACTCAACCTGGAGACAACGATGTTGCTCGATCATCTTTCCGACGGACTGGCCGCTATCCGGACGCAGATTGGCGCAAT
The DNA here is from genome assembly GCF_045571415.1 of Bradyrhizobium sp. LMG 9283. Lineage (NCBI taxonomy): Bacteria > Pseudomonadati > Pseudomonadota > Alphaproteobacteria > Hyphomicrobiales > Nitrobacteraceae > Bradyrhizobium > Bradyrhizobium sp. LMG 9283. The sequence continues at coordinate 3,394,369 of NZ_CP120691.1, read as the reverse complement.
TTTTTTGTCATTGGAACTGAGCCGTTCGACATGGCTGGTTACATCGCTGTCGCCCGGCAAGGGCGAGAAGATGTCCAAACACAGCGTGAAGGCCGGCGCTATTGCGGAGCTTTTGAAGCTCTTTGCAGCGCTGAAGCGTAAGGCCCAGGCGCGAACGGGCGAGAGTTATCCGATCATCACCATCCAGGAGGCGGGGCTGGATGGGTTCTGGCTTCACCGCACTCTGCAGTCGGAGGGCGTCGAGAGCTACGTGGTCGATCCGGCCTCGATCGCGACGCCGCGCCGGCGCCGGCGGGCCAAGACGGACCGGTTGGACGGCGAGACGCTGTTGCGGTCGCTTCTGGCCTACAAGCGCGGCGAGCCACGGGTCTGCGCGATGGTCGTTGCCCCCTCTCCGGAAGAAGAGGACCGCCGCAGGCTTTGCCGGGAGCGGCGGACCTTGATCGCGGAGCGGATCGTGCATGTGAACCGGATCAAGGGTGTTCTGTTTGCGCAAGGGATATTCGACTACGTGCCGCTGCGGCGCGATCGACGGACGCGGCTCGAGGCCTTGCGCACGGGGGACGGGCGGCTGCTGCCGGCGCATTTGAAGGCGCAGATCAGCCGCGAGCTCGACCGGCTCGAACTTCTGCTCGACCAGATCGCGGCGGTAGAGCGCGAGCAGGATGCATTGCTGGCTGCAAGCCGACCAGCAGGCGAGAAGGCTGCATCGAACCCGGTCGCGATGCTGCTCGACTTGAAGGGCCTGGGCCCGAACTTTGCTGCCATTCTCTGGTCGGAGGCCTTCCACCGTCAGTTCACCAACCGCCGCCAGGTTGCGTCCTATGCCGGTCTTGCGGCCACGCCATGGCGCAGTGGCGGCATTGAGCGTGAGCAGGGCGTGTCGAAGGCCGGCAATCCGCGCCTGAGAACCACGATGATCCAGCTCGCCTGGCTGTGGATACGTCACCAGCCTCAATCGGCTCTGACCCAGTGGTTCAAGGCCAACAGCCAGCGCGGCCGCAAGCGCACAATCGTGGCGCTGGCGCGCAAGCTGCTCGTGGCCCTGTGGAAATACGTGACCGCCGGCGTCGTGATCGAGGGAGCCGTGGTGAAGCCCGGCGCCTGACACCACGCCTCTCAGCCTCAAAACCAATCCGCCGAGGTTGATCAGCCTCGGCCGATCCGGGTGGACGAACCGATGGATTGCATGGCTTCAAACGCCGTAACGAAGAAGGGTCTCGTCCTCCTCTCGAGCCTGCCCGCCGCAAGCGGAATGTTGGTGCAGTTGCCACCGCGCAACGACCGAATGTGAGTTTGATCTGGCATGCAAACCAGATTGCCAAAACCGGCTCGACCCTTGGATCGCCAACCATAGGAGTAGTTCACGCCGCACTTCCCGACCTAACGAGCCTGAAGGCGTGCTCGCTCAGGTCAAGACCAAGCCGCTTCGCGGCGGCCCTCACGGGCCGGTCTTGACCTGATCTGCGCGCGCCATCCGAAAAGTTCCGCGGTCGGGACGAAGAGCTGGCCTGCAATCGAACAAAGAGCTGACCATAAATCTTGACACATCAAATCCCCATGTGAGCAATCCAGAGTCCCTCCGCAGAAAGATGCAGAAAGATTCTGGATTGCTTCGCTGCGCTCGCAATGATGAGTTTGGCTGGCTATCTCCACACACTCGCTGTCATCGCCCGACTTGATCGGGCGATCCAGTACGCCGTGACAGCAGTGATTGAATCGAGAAGCCGCGGCGTACTGGAGCTTTCGCGGGGAATGACAGTTGAGCGCGTGGCGCCAGCGCAGCCCATTCGCAATGTCGCGATCGTTCCCTCAACCTGCCGTTCCATCAATCCAAAAACGGTATCGATCGATACTCCCTTGAGCTTGGACACTTTGCCGCGCGCGCCTCTAGGAGTCGCACCGAGGAAACGTTTCGAGTTCTATGGAGGCGCGTGATGAGCGCAGTGGTGTCCGCGGCGGACGTGAGGAGGTCTCGCGTCAGGCTGTTCATCGTGACCATGTTATTCCTGGTCACCACCGTGAATTATGCCGACCGGGCCACGCTGTCGATCGCCGGTCCCGCACTCTCCAAGGAGCTGCATCTCGATCCCGTCGCCATGGGCTGGATCTTCTCGGCCTTCGGCTGGTCCTATGTCGTGGCGCAGGTGCCGGGCGGCTGGTTGCTCGACCGCTACGGCTCGCGCCTTGTCTATGCCTTCAGCATCATCATATGGTCGCTGTTCACGCTGATGCAGGGCTGGGTCGGCTTCCTCAGCGCCGGCGCTGCCGTCGTCGTGCTGTTCGCGCTTCGCCTGCTTGTCGGCATTGCGGAGGCCCCCTCGTTCCCGGCGAATGCCCGCATCGTCGCGGCCTGGTTTCCGAGTAACGAGCGTGGCACCGCGTCGGCCTTCTTCAACTCGGGGCAGTATTTCGCCACCGTGATCTTCGCGCCGCTGATGGGCTGGATTGCCCACTCTTACGGCTGGCGCTTCGTGTTCTTCGTGATGGGCGCGCTCGGCGTCATCATGGGTCTCATCTGGCTCAAGACCATCTATGGCCCGAAGGAGCACCCTTCGATCAACGAGGCGGAGTTCGACTACATCAAGGAAGGCGGCGCGCTGGTCGATCTCGACGCGCCCAAGGATGATCAGCTGCGCGCGCATGCGCCCGAAGCGGGCTCCGGCTGGGACCACATCCGCCAGCTGCTTTCCAACCGCATGATGCTCGGCGTCTATCTCGGCCAGTACTGCATCAACACGCTGACCTATTTCTTCCTGACCTGGTTTCCGGTCTATCTCGTCAAGGAACGTGGGCTGTCGATCCTGCAAGCCGGCTTCGTCGCGACTCTTCCAGCGCTGTGCGGCTTCATCGGCGGCGTGCTCGGCGGCATCATCTCGGACGCCATCCTGCGCCGGACCGGCTCGCTGACCATGGCGCGCAAGATCCCGATCGTGGGCGGCATGCTGCTGTCGATGTCGATCATAGCCTGCAACTATGTCGAGGGACAGGCGCTGGTGGTCGGCTTCATGGCGCTCGCCTTCTTCGGCAAGGGCATCGGCGCACTCGGCTGGGCCGTGGTCTCCGACACCTCGCCGAAGGAAGCCGGCGGCGTCTCCGGCGGCCTGTTCAACACCTTCGGCAACCTGTCCTCGATCACCACGCCGATCGTGATCGGCTACATCCTGGCCGCGACCGGCTCGTTCAACGGCGCGCTGGTGTTCGTCGGCGCCAACGCACTCGTGGCCGCCTTCGCCTATCTCGTCATCGTCGGCAAGATCGAGCGGGTGACGCTCAAACGTTCCTCCTGAGGGCTCCGATGGGAGCTTGACCAGGCAACTCAACGGCGGCCCAAAAGGCCGCCGTCTTTGTTTTGGGAGTGATCGATGCTAGAAGTGCCGGGGAAAGGCCTTATCCATCTAAGGCATGTATCGATGTTCGACCTCAACCAGCTCCGCTGTTTCGTCACGGTGGCGGAGGAATTGCACTTCGGCCGCGCCGCCGCGCGGCTGAACATGACCCAGCCGCCGCTGTCCCGGCAGATCCAGGTGCTCGAGCACATCATCGACGCGCCGCTGCTCGAGCGTACCAGCCGCTCGGTGCGCCTGACACCTGCGGGACGCAGTTTCCTGCCAGAGGCAAGGCGCATCCTCAAGCTTGCGGAAAGCGCCTCGCAGGTCGCCCGCCGCATCGCACTCGGCAAGACCGGCTCGCTCAAGATCGGCTTCACCGCGGCCGCCGCCTACGGATTCCTGCCCGAGCTCGTTGCCGCCTGCCGCGCCAAGCTGCCCGAGGTGGACTTCTCGCTGAAGGAGATGGTGTCGGGCGACCAGTTCGAGGCGCTGACCTCGGGCCAGATCGACGCCGGCCTGCTCAGGCCGCCGATCGCGCGGCCCGAGCTGACCAGCCGCCGCGTCGTCGCCGAGCCCCTGCTCGCCGCGATCCCGAAGAAGCATCCGCTCGCCAACGCCGACGGCATCACCATCAAGGATTTCGATGATCAGCCCTTCGTGATGTATTCGCCCTATGAGAGCCGCTACTTCCACGATCTGCTGGTGGCTCTCTTCACCCGCGCCGACGTGCTGCCGCGCTACGTCCAGCATCTCAGCCAGATCCACTCCATCCTCGCCATGGTGCGCGCCGGCCTCGGCCTTGCCATCGTGCCGGCCGCAGCCGCGAGCCTGAAGATCTCCGACGTGCGGCTGCGCCCGCTGAAGCTGCGCACCCGCGTTCCCGTCGAGCTCTTCATGGTCTGGCGCCGCGACGACGAGAATCCACTGCTGTCGGCGCTGGTCAAAATCGCCGGCGAATTGTCCTCCGCCGAGCTGACGGAGGATTGATGCTCAATCCGCATCGGTCGATATAGGCTTTGGCTTGGACGCGCATCGAACGGTCTCCTAAACCACGGCGCATGGACGCGCAGGCTTGCGTCCTCCACAACACGCACGAAGGGAGCAGCGCCCGTGAGCAAGATGACCCCGCAGGAGATGGCCCAGAAGATCGGATCGGGCCTCCTGTCCTTCCCCGTCACGCCGTTCAGGGCGGACTACTCCTTTGACGAGGCGACCTACCGCGCCAACATGGACTGGCTCTGCGGCTATGATGTCGCAGGTCTGTTCGCCGCCGGCGGCACCGGCGAGTTCTTCTCGCTGACCCCGACCGAGGTTCCGCAGGTCGTGAAGATCGCCGTTGCGGAGACCAAGGGCCGCGTGCCCGTGCTCGCCGGCACCGGCTACGGCACCGCAATCGCCCGCGAGATCGCGATCGGTGCCGAGAAGGCCGGCGCCGACGGCCTGTTGCTGCTGCCGCCCTACCTCACCCATTCCGAGCAGGACGGCCTTGCCGCCCATGTCGAGGCGGTCTGTGCCGCCGTGAAGATCGGCGTCATCGTCTACAACCGCGACAACGCCATCCTCCAGCCCGACACGCTCGCGCGCCTCGCCGAGCGCTGCCCGAACCTCGTCGGCTACAAGGACGGCATCGGCGACATCGAGCTGATGACCCGCGTCCACACCAAGCTCGGCGATCGCCTCACCTATATCGGCGGCCTGCCGACCGCCGAGACTTTCGCGCTGCCCTATCTCGACATGGGCGTGACGACCTATTCCTCCGCCGTGTTCAACTTCGTGCCGGAGTTCGCCACCAATTTCTACGCCGCGGTGCGCAAGCGCGACCATGAGACGATCCACGCCGGCCTGAAGAACTTCATCCTGCCGCTGATCGCGATCCGCAATCGCAAGAAGGGCTATGCGGTCTCGATCATCAAGGCCGGCATGAAGGTGATCGGCCGCGATTCCGGCCCGGTCCGTCCGCCGCTGACCGACCTCACCGAGCAGGAGATCGCCGAGCTGACCGCGCTGGTGAAGAAGCTGCCCGCCGCACGATCGTCACAACAGGCTGCAGAATAACAAGACAACAGGGAGGAGCGTGCGATGGCCCGGACTGAGGTTTCTGGTGCACCGGTCGTCACATCGATGCAGGTGATCCCGGTCGCGGGCCGCGACAGCATGCTCCTCAACCTCAGCGGCGCGCATGCGCCGTTCTTCACCCGCAACATCGTCATCCTCACCGACAATGCCGGCCACACCGGCGTCGGCGAGGTGCCGGGCGGGCAGAAGATATGGCAGACGCTCCAGGACGCGCGCGATCTCGTGATCGGCAAGACTGTCGGGGCGATGAACAACGTCCTCGCCGACGTCCGTACGGCCTTTGCCGACCGCGACGCCGGGGGCCGCGGCAAGCAGACCTTTGACCTGCGGGTGATGATCCACGCGGTTACCGCGATCGAATCCGCGCTACTCGACTTGCTCGGCCAGCATCTCGGCCTGCCGGTCGCGGCGCTACTCGGCGAAGGCCAGCAGCGCACAGCCGTCGAGACGCTCGGCTATCTCTTCTTCGTCGGTGATCGCCGCAAGTCCCGCCTGCCCTATGTGGAAGGCGAGACCGGCAAGCCGGACTGGTTCAACCTCCGCCATCAGGAGGCGATGACGCCGGAGACGGTGGTGCGCCTCGCGGAGGCCACCCACGACCATTACGGCTTTGCCGATTTCAAGCTCAAAGGTGGCGTGCTCCGCGGCGAGCAAGAGATCGAAGCCGTCACCGCCATCGCAAAGCGCTTCCCGAACGCGCGCGTCACGCTCGACCCCAACGGCGCCTGGTCGCTGGATGAGGCGATCGGCCTCTGCAAGGACATGCACGGCATCCTCGCCTATGCCGAGGATCCCTGCGGCGCCGAGGCCGGCTTCTCCGGCCGCGAGATCATGGCCGAGTTCCGCCGCGCCACGGGGCTGCCGACCGCGACCAACATGATCGCCACCGACTGGCGGCAGCTCTCCCATGCGCTGCGCTTAGGGGCGGTGGACATTCCGCTCGCCGACCCCCATTTCTGGACCATGCAAGGCTCGGTGCGCGTCGCCCAGACCTGCCGCGACAACGGCCTGACCTGGGGCTCGCACTCCAACAATCATTTCGACATTTCGCTCGCCATGTTCACCCATGTCGGCGCAGCGGCCCCCGGCAAGGTCACCGCGATCGACACCCACTGGATCTGGCAGGACGGCCAGGCCCTGACCAGAGAGCCGCTGCAGATCAACGGCGGCAAGATTGCGGTCCCGGACAGGCCGGGCCTGGGTATCGAAATCGACAGGGCCGCTATCGACGCCGCGCATGACCTCTACAAGCAGCATGGACTTGGCGCCCGCGATGACGCTATTGCCATGCAGGACCTGATCCCCGGCTGGACCTTCGACGACAAGCGTCCCTGCCTCGTTCGTTAAAATACTCTGGAGGAAACGATGACTGCGATCCTGAAGAACTTCATCGGCGGCGAATGGGTCGACGGCTCCGGCGTCACCAGGAACATCAATCCCTCCAACACCAACGATCTCGTCGGCGAATATGCCAAGGCCGATAAGACGCAGACCGAGAAGGCGATCGCCGCCGCAAAGGCCGCCTTCCCTGCGTGGTCGCGCTCGACACCGCAGGAGCGCTATGACGCGCTGAACAAGATCTCCGCCGAGATCCTCTCCCGCAAGGAAGAGCTCGGCCGCCTGCTCGCCCGCGAGGAAGGCAAGACGCTGCCCGAAGGCATCGGCGAGGTCGCCCGCGCCGGCCAGATCTTTGCGTTCTTCGCCGGCGAAGCGCTACGCCTGATCGGCGAGAAGGGCGCTTCGGTCCGTCCCGGCCTCGACGTCGAGCTCACGCGTGAGCCGGTCGGCGTCATCGGCATGATCACGCCCTGGAATTTCCCGATCGCGATCCCGGCCTGGAAGATCGCGCCGGCGCTGTGCTACGGCAACACGGTCGTGTTCAAGCCGGCCGAGCTGGTGCCGGGCTCTGGACATGCACTCGCCGAGATCATCACCCGTTCCGGCATTCCCGCCGGCGTGTTCAACCTCGTGGTCGGCTCCGGCTCGGTGGTCGGCCAGACCCTGCTCGAGCACCCCGATGTGGCCGCGATCTCCTTCACCGGCTCGGTGCAGACCGGGCGCAAGATCGCGCAGGCCTGCGTGCTTTCGAATCCCATGAAGAAATTCCAGCTCGAGATGGGCGGCAAGAATCCGCTGGTCGTGCTCGACGACGCCGACCTCAAGACCGCCGTCGAGGTCGCCGTCAACGGCGCCTATTTCTCGACAGGCCAGCGCTGCACCGCCTCCTCCCGCCTGATCGTCACCGAAGGCATCCACGATGGCTTCGTCGCGGCGATGGGCGAGCGGCTGAAGGGACTGTCGGTGGACGACGCGCTCAAGGCCGGCGTGCATATCGGCCCCGTGGTCGACCAGAACCAGCTCGATCAGGATCTGCGCTACATCAAGATCGGCCAGGACGAGGGCGCCAAGCTCGCCTTCGGCGGCGAGCTGCTCAAGCGCGAGAACCCCGGTCACTACCTGCAGCCGGCGCTGTTCACCGAAGCCAACAACAACATGCGCATCGCGCGTGAGGAGATCTTCGGGCCCGTCGCCGCCGTCATTCGCGCCAAGAACTACGAGGAGGCGCTCGCGATCTCCAACGACACCGAGTTCGGCCTCGCCTCCGGCATCTGCACCACCAGCCTGAAATACGCCTCGCACTACAAGCGCAACAGCGAGTCCGGCATGGTGATGGTCAATCTGCCCACCGCCGGTGTCGACTATCACGTGCCGTTCGGCGGCCGGAAGGGCTCGAGCTACGGCGCCCGCGAGCAGGGCTCCTATGCCCGCGAGTTCTACACCACGGTGAAGACAGCTTATACGTTCCCCGGCTGATAGGCCGACTTGGTAGGGTGGGCGAAGCGAAGCGTGCCCACCGCCTACGTCCGGTGTAAAGATGGTGGGCACGGCGCGTTACGCCTTTGCCCACCCTACGACTTCAAGTTCTGAGGCAAGAGCAGATGGACCAGGACGTCGCAGCGAAAGAGCAGCCCCGCTACATCAAGCTCAACGAGCGCGACAACGTCGCGATCGTGGTCAATGATTTCGGGCTTCCCGCCGGTTCGCGCTTTGCATCGGGACTGACGCTGCGCGCCTTCGTGCCACAAGGACACAAGACGGCGCTGGTCGACATCGCGGAAGGCGCGCCGATCATCCGTTATGGCGAGATCATCGGCTACGCGCTGTCGCCGATCCTGGCCGGCGAATGGGTCGACGAGGCCCGCATCCGCATGCCGGAGGCCCCTGCCCTCGACAAGCTCGAAATCTCGACCGCCGTCCCCGCCCCGCTGCCGCCGCTCGAAGGCTTCACCTTCGAGGGTTACCGTAATCCCGATGGCTCGGTCGGCACCAAGAACATTCTCGGCATCTCCTCCTCCGTGCAATGCGTCAAGGGCACGATGGAGTATGCGGTCAAGCGCATCCGCGCCGAGCTGCTGCCGAAATATCCGAACGTCGATGACGTCGTGCCGCTGACTCACGCCTATGGCTGCGGCGTCGCCATCACCGCACCCGACGCGGTCGTGCCGATCCGCACCCTGCAGAACCTCGCGCTGAACCCGAATTTCGGCGGCGAGATTTTGGTCGTCGGCCTCGGTTGCGAGAAGCTCGCGCCCGAGCGGCTGGTGCCGGAAGCCGTCAACGACGCCATCGTGCGCATGCAGGACGAAGCCTTTGACGGCTTTGGTGCGATCGTCGATGCCATCATGACCCAGGCCGAAGCCCGCCTGAAGGTGCTCAACACCCGCAAGCGCGAGACCTGCCCGGCCTCCGATCTCGTCATCGGCCTGCAATGCGGCGGTAGCGATGCCTTCTCCGGCGTTACCGCGAATCCCGCCGTCGGCTTCGCCGCGGACCTGCTGGTGCGCGCCGGCGCCACCGTGATGTTCTCGGAAGTCACCGAAGTGCGCGACGCCATCCAGCTGCTGACGCGACGCGCCATCAACGAGGATGTCGGCCGCGCGCTGGTACGCGAGATGGCCTGGTACGATTCCTACCTCGCCCGCGGCGGCGCCGACCGCAGCGCCAACACCACGCCCGGCAACAAGAAGGGCGGCCTCGCCAACATCGTCGAGAAGTCGCTCGGCTCGATCGTGAAGTCCGGCTCCTCCGCCATCACCGGCGTGCTCTCGCCCGGCGAGAAGGCGACGCAGAAGGGCATGCTGTTCGCAGCAACGCCGGCAAGCGACTTCATCTGCGGCACGCTCCAGCTCGCCTCCGGCATGACGCTGCAGGTGTTCACCACCGGCCGCGGCACGCCCTATGGCCTCGCAGCCGCGCCCGTCATCAAGGTCGCGACCCGCAGCGAGCTCGCGCGGCGCTGGAAGGACCTGATCGATTTCGATTCAGGCAGCATCGCCACCGGCGAGAAGACCATCGAGGAATGCGGCTGGGATCTGTTCCGCCTGATCCTCGATGTCGCCTCTGGCCGCGTCAAGCCGTGGTCGGACCGCTGGGGCATCCACAATGATCTCACTCTGTTCAACCCGGCGCCGGTGACGTGAAGACCGCAAGCGTCTTTCCGCGAAACCGTCCGGAAACATTGGCGCGGAAAACTTCTTCTGCATTTCGCCACCTGTCGCCTCACGCAATCAAATATATCCGCTGGCGGCGGGCTGATTGTTCGCATCCAGCGAATTTTCCCCGGCATCAACGCGACCAAACCTCCGATTGAGCCATCCAACGGAGATTTCCAATGCGCATTCTTTCAATGATTGCCGTCGCCGGTGCAATGATAGCCAGCTCGGGCGCCGCTTTCGCCGGCGAGCTTCCCTCATTTGAAGTAAAGTCGTTTCCGATCACGCCGACGCAGGTTCAGGTGCTCGGCGGCGCCGGTGTCGAGGAGCAGTCGGCAAGCCCTGCGATGATCGTCGCCGGCATGCCCGCCTCGCCCGCGCAGATGTCGGTGCTGTCGCCGCGGGTCAAGCAGCTCGCGAGCGCGGGTTCGGAAAACCAGGCGCACTAAGCTTGGCTTTGCCATTCCGGGTCGGCGCTCCGCGCCGCCCGGAATGGCACGCGGGTCTATGTCATGCTGCCCGGCATGAAGCAGCGCACGCGCGGATGGCCGTCGATATAGTGCTTCCACACCATGGTGCGGCCTATCTTGTTCGGCACGGTGATCACCGCACCGTCGGGCACCACGACCCATTCGTCATCGATGCGCACGCGGTAATGGCCGCGATCGGACTCCCAATCGACATCGGCAATGACGTAGCCGTCGGCATCGGAGCAGCACTGCCCGTATTCGCTATGCAGACTCTCGAACCAGGGTTTTAATGGCGAGTTGGCGTAGCGGCCGTTGTCGCGCGCCAACGCCGATGTGGCCAATAGCGCCATCAATCCCAGCAGCGTGGCGGCACACGATATTGCTCTCATGTTGTCTCCGCGGTCCAAGTGATCGCCGCGAGGCAAACGCTACCGTCCGCCCTCCGCATGGTGCGCGGCAGGCGTGGAGACGGCGACTCGCTCCCCCAGCAGCTTTGCCGACAGCTATGCAAATCCGGCGCCAGCGCGCGTTCCGGGCAACTACTGGAGCGGGTCGGGCGCGTGTTCGCCTTTCAGCGAACCCGGCCGCACAGACCGTGGAACGACATCGAGAAGTTGGTAAGTCCTGGATCCCTGCCTAAGCGGGAAGACCACGCACCGAAGCTACGGCTGTTGAGGCGGCGCAACATGCACCGCGTGCGTCTACTGCTTGGCCGGCGCCATCATCGCGCCGCCCTTCTTCGCAGCTGGTGCCGGCGGCTTCGCGGCCGCAGCCTGCGCGGGCAGGTATTTTGCGACGATGGCAGGATCCACCTGGGCAATGTAGGCATCGGGTAGGCGCGTCCAGGTCTCGTCCTTGCCGAGCAGCGCGATGCCGAGATAGCCGCGCAGCGTCAGGGTCTGGCCGTCGGGGCTGACCCGCATATTGGCCTTCCAGATCTGGCCGTCGCGCGGATTGAGCACGTTGCCGCCTTCGTACTTCAATCCTTCGCGCTTCATGTTGCGGACGAAGGAGATGCCGAGCACCGGCGCGTTCTTGCGATCGTCGGTGCACTTGGAGCAGACTTCGTTCGGATTGTCGGTTGGCCGCGGGAAGGTCTTGGCGATCACGCCTTCGAAGACGCCGTTGTGGTCGATGAAGAGGAACCATCCGACCGTCTTGCCGTCTTCGACCTTCTGCCAGAGGCCCGCCGCCGTGGGCTCGGTGCTCTGTGCCGCACACGGCGTCACCGTCGCGAGCGACAATGCGAGCCCGAGGAAGGAGAGCAGCCGAAAGCTGGAGAAATTCCGCATTAGATCACCTTGCTATTCCACGACCGGAATGGCCGCAGACTACGGCGATTTCGCGAACGGTTCCAGCACCAGAAACATGGGGCATCGCCTCCCCGCAGCGTTCCGTCAGTTGACACCGAGCTTCTTTTGCAGGCTGGAGGACGAGGTCGTGTACTGGAACACGAGCCGCTTCTCCGGATAGACATAACGATGGGCTTTTTGCGACATCAGCGCGCCCTCGTGGAAGCCGCACAGGATCAATTTGATCTTGCCGGGATAGGTGTTGATGTCGCCGATCGCGAAGATGCCAGATACGTTGGTCTCGAATGCGGATGTCTCGACCGGCACCAGATTGTTCTCCAGCGCAATGCCCCAGTTCGCGACCGGGCCGAGCTTCATGGTCAGCCCGAAGAACGGCAGCATGGTGTCGCAGGCAATTTCGGTGATGCTGTTGTCGTTGCCCTTGACGGTCGCGCCGGTAAGCTTGCCGCCAGCGCCGGAGAGCGCGGTGACTTGGCCGAGCCGCAGATCCATCTTGCCGCCAGCGACCAGCGCACGCATCTGCTCGACGCTGTGGGGCGCGGCGCGAAATTCGTCGCGCCGATGCAGAAGCGTGATGCGCTTGGCCAGCGGATGCAGATTCAGCGTCCAGTCGAGCGCCGAATCGCCGCCGCCAACGATCAGCACGTTCTTGTCGCGGAACGTCTCCATCTTGCGCACGGCATAATGCACCGATGTGCCTTCATAGGCCTCGATGCCCGGCACCGGCGGACGCTTGGGCTGGAATGACCCGCCACCGGCCGCGATCACCACCACCTTGCACTCGAACACCTTGCCGGTGTCGGTGGTGCAGCGAAAGGCGGGATCGCCGATCTTCTCCACGGTCTCGACCATCTCGCCGAGATGGAAGGTCGGATGAAACGGCTTGATCTGCTCCATCAGCGCGTCGGTGAGCCCCTGCCCCGAAACCCGCGGAATGCCGGGAATGTCGTAGATCGGTTTTTCCGGATAGAGCTCGGCGCACTGGCCGCCGACCTTGTCGAGGATGTCGACGAAATGCGCCTTCATGTCGAGAAGGCCGAGCTCGAAGGCGGCGAACAGACCGCAAGGGCCGGCGCCAATAATCAACACATCGGTTTTGATCACGTCGCTCATGTCGTCTCTTTATCGGTCGTTATCGGTTGGACGGCGCCCGTTGGGCAGAGGTGACCCTGCCTGTCTAGCCAACGGGGATGGAACAGGGAAGGCATAAAAGCGGGATCCCCCCACGGCCGCGCCCACTTGCCGGGTCAGAATAACTCGGCTGTAACGGGATCCGATATGACGGAGATCAATCGGTGAACGCACCAGCCCGCCTCGACACGACGCCGCGCCTTGAGGACTATCCCTACCGTCTCAGCGACAACGTCCGCTTCGGCGATCTCGATCCAAACCAGCACGTCAACAACGCGGTCTACGCCACCTATTTCGAGACGGGCCGTGTCACGCTGATGAAGCTTCCCGAATACGGGCTGACCCCGCCAGGCCTCGCCTGGATCATGGTGCGGCTCGACATGCATTTTCGTGCCGAGCTGCACTGGCCCAACACGATCGAGCTCGGCCTCGGGGTGGTGAAGCTCGGACGAACGTCGGTTACCTTCGAGCAGGTCGTGTTCTCGCAAGGAAAGTGCATCGCGTCGGCGACGTCGGTCGGCGTCTTGCTCGATGAGGCGACGCGGCGCCCCGCGCCGCTGACTGCAGAGGTGATCGAGAAGCTCAGACCCTGGCACAAGCGCGGCATCGAGGTCGCGCCGCCGAGCATCTCGTCTATTTAGGGACGATCAGGCCTGGCGTTCCGGCGTCGCCACAACGAGACCGTCGAGCTCGTCGGAGACCTTGATCTGGCAGGACAGGCGCGAATTCGGGCGCACGTCGAAGCCGAAATCGAGCATGTCCTCCTCCATCGGCGTCGGGCTGCCGACCTTCTCGCGCCAGACTTCGTCGACATAGACATGGCAGGTCGCGCAGGCGCAGGCGCCGCCGCATTCGGCCTCGATGCCCGGAATGCTGTTGCGGATCGCGGCTTCCATCACGGTTGCGCCGTTCTCGATTTCCACCGTGCGGGTTTCGCCCTTGTGGTCGACAAAGTGAATTTTGGCCATATCTGCTCGTGCTGCCGCGGTGCTGGGAAGGAAGGAGGGTCCGGGCTGTCCTATAACGGGTCGGTCAGCCCGGCGCCATAGCGTTTTGATGCGAAATGAATCCCGTTTTGCGGGAAGAAAACGCGTCAAAACAAATGACTAGAGCCCGGCTTTGACCGTATCGGCTTACGGCTTCAGGATCGCCTCGATGGCGGCGCGGACCTCCGTCACCGCCTGTTTCAGCGCGGCGAAGGCATCGGGCCGGCCATTGCCGGTCCTGATCGCGGTCTCCAGGCTGGCTGCGGCATCGGCCACCGCAAAGGCGCCGATCCCTCGCGCCGAACCCTTGAGCTTGTGCGCGAGCGCGCCGGTCTCGGCCGGCATCGCAGACATCGCTGCCAGCAGGCGAACCGCTTGCTCGGCGAACATCGCCAGCACTTCCTGCTCCAACTCGGCGTCGCCGAGCGTCATCCGGGACAGGTGATCGAGGTCGAGCGGGCTATCGATGGGTGCAAGCGGGGGCGAAGGCATCCAGTCCATCCGTTGCAGTTCAGGCGTCATGGCGCAGGCCCCGGCGTCGCGCGGCGGCCGCCGGTCCGGCGGTCAGGTTCCCCTCACCCAAGCATGAAAATGGTTAATGAAATGTTTGGGGTGTTTGACGTAGATCTGCCCGTTTATTGACAATAAGTTGCCGCAATCGGCTGAGTTCGGTGGAGAATTGCATTTATTGCTAAGGCGTTACGCCCCGATCCTGTTAACGATGATTAAGAATGTCTTAATCGCGGGCATTTCATTCGCGACGCTCTGCCAATAGGATGTTGCAGAAATTGGCGGACAAGCCGTCCGGGTGGGGACGGCTCGGAGATCCGCACAAGCGGCATGATCCGGTCTGTGGGCTTGCGCCGCGCGCAGGGCTCGCGGGGGGACGCGTACAAGTAACGAGGGCTCGGACTGAACATGGCGAACACTCCGAAAAAGGTCAAAGACCCCACAGAAGTCGCGCTTTCTGCGATCCAGGAAGCCCTCAACATCAGCGACACGGCTGCGGATACCAGCCGCAACGCCACCGTGCGCAACGAAGCTGCGCCCCCGGTGCCGCCGCCCGCGCCCCCGAACTTCGATGAGCCGAGCTTCGAGCCGCGCCCGGCCGCCAATGAGCGGGCGACCGTATTCGACCCGGTCGAGGAGCCGCGCCCCTCGCGCCGCGCCGCCAATGACGACCGCGAGACCATCGGCCAGCTGCTCCAGGCGCTGCAGAAGGGCCGCCCTGCCCGCAGCGTCTACACCTTCGCCACCATCTTCGCCGGCATCTGGCTCGCCGCCTGCGCCGCGCTGACCGTCGGCTTCCTGCCCTCGATCCAGGCCGCCATGGGCCAGAGCGGCGGCGTGCTCGTTATCGCCGGTCTCGTCGCGATGTTCTTCGCGCCGATCATGCTGTTCTACTTCCTGGCGAGCCTTGTCTGGCGCGGCCAGGAAATGCGCATGATCGCGCAGGCGATGGCCCAGGTTGCGATCCGCTTCTCCGAGCCGGAAGGCTCGGCCTCCGATTCCATGGTCACCGTCGGCCAGGCCATCCGCCGCGAGGTCGCGGCGATGGGCGACGGCATCGAGCGCGCGATTGCGCGCGCCGGCGAGCTCGAGACGCTGGTCGCCAACGAGGTCGCCGCGCTGGAACGGGCCTATTCCGACAACGAGGTGCGCATCCGCGCCCTGCTTCAGGACATCGCGCATCAGCGCGACAATCTGGTCGGCCAGGCCGAGCAGGTCCGCAGCGCCATCTCCGGCGTGCAGATCGACCTGCGCCACGACATCGCGCTGATCTCGGACGCGATCGCCTCCCGTGTCGACGAGGTCGCCAAGTCCATCACCGGCGCGCTCGAAGAGCGCGGTGCCCACATCACCCAGGCGCTGAGCAATGCCGGCGACAACATGATCCTGGCGCTCGGCGAGCGCGGTGGCGACCTGCTCGACCGCCTCGAGGAAGCCAGCAACGAGACCACGCGCGCCGTGCTCGACGCCAGCGAGCGGCTGACCACCAGCCTCAACTTCAAGACCGGCCACGTCCACGACGAGTTCGTCGATCTCGCCGACCGCGTCCATGAGATGCTGAACGAACGCATCGACCGCATCACCGGCGAATTCGAGCAGCGTTCCGCCGCGATCGTCGACGGCATCTCCGAGCGCACCGAGCAGGTGCACGATTCCCTGAAGAATTCGTCGGACTCGCTGCTGCTCGAGCTCGAGCTGCGTTCCAACGACATCTCCGCCAAGATCGACGATGCCGGCAACCGCCTCGCCGGCCAGATCATGACGAGCGGCGACAAGGCGAGCGAGGCGCTCGACGCCACCGTCAACGCCCTGGTCGCCAAGGTCGTGAACCAGACCGAGACCGCACACGACTCGCTGTCGCTGCAGATGAGCGCCTTCGACGAGCTGGTGAGGAACCAGGGCACCGAGCTGGTCGAGAAGTTCGCCCGCGACTCCGGCACGCTGGGCGCGTTGATCACGCGCCACATCTCCGAGTTCGACCGCACCGTGAAGACCTTCGGCGGCGAGATCGTCGAGCGCATGGGCCAGCGCACGCAGGACATCGCCGAGACGCTGAAGACCTATGTCGACAATTTCGACACCCGCTTCACGGCGAATGGCGGCGATATCACGGCCGCGCTCGACCAGCGCCTCGTGCAATTCGAGACCACGATCGGCGAACGCGTCGCCAACCTCGACACCTCGCTGAACGGCAAGATCGCCAGCCTCGACGGCACGATCGAAGGCCACATCAGGAACTTCGACGACCAGCTCGTCGGCCGCGTCGCCGCGCTCGAGCAGTCGTTCGATAGCCGCGCGAAGTCGATGACCGAAACCATCGACGGACGCATCAACACGCTTGCGACGTCGCTGACCGACGGTGCCGCGCAGGCGATCCAGTCGATCGACTCCCGCCTTACCCACCTCACGACCTCGCTGACCGGCGGCGCGTCGCAGGCCATCGAAACAATCGATGCACGCCTGAATCACCTTACAACGTCGCTGACCGATGGTGCGTCGCAGACCATCCAGTCGATCGATACCCGCTTGACCCACCTTACGACCACGCTCACGGGTGGCGCGACGCAGGCGCTCGAATCCATCGACTCCCGCCTCACCTACCTGACCACCGCCGTGACCAACGGCGCCTCGCAGGCCGTGCAGTCGATCGACACGCGCCTCACGCTGCTGACCTCGACGCTCACGGACGGCACCGCGCAGGCGATCGAGGCGGTCGATCGCCGCATCACTGGCGTCACCGAGATCATCGACGGCCGCAGCACGCATCTGACCGATACGGTCACGGCGCGCTTCCAGGACATCCAGCAGGCCATCGAGACCAAGGTCGGCTCCGTCGCCAGCGACATCGACGTGCGCGTGGCGCAGTTCGAGGACCTGCTCGGCTCGCGCGTCGAGGCCGTTGCAGGCCGCATCGAGAGCAGCGGACGCCAGGCCAGCGAGGACATGATGTCCCGCGCCGAGATGATCTCGACCGCGATCCGCTCGCATGTCGAGGACGCCGAGCGCTCGCTCACCAACCTCGTCGTCAACACCAGCGAGACGATCCAGACCGGCGCGCGCACCGCTCAGCAGTCACTGCTGACGGTCTCCTCCGACGTCAACGCCCAGCTCAAGATGACCTCGGCCGAGGTCGAGCAGGCGCTGACCGCGGTCGGCACCGGTGCCGCCAACTCGATCCTGAGCAGCGCCCGCGAAGCGCAGTTGACCCTGGTCGCCGCATCGGGCGAGGCCTCCAACCAGATCAAGGGGCTCGCGGCCGACGTCGAACGCACGCTGTCGGCGGCAGGCTCCGCCACCGCGGCCTCGATCCTGGCCGGCGCCCGCGAGGTGCAGACCACCCTCGTCACGGCGTCCTCGGACGCGGCAAGCCAGGTCAAGGCGCTCACCGCCGACGTGCAGCGTTCGCTGTCGCTGGCCGGCACCACCACGGCGGAATCGATCACCGCCGGCGCTCGCGATGCGCAGAGCGCACTGATCGCGGCCTCGACCGAGACCGCCAACCAGATCAAGGCGCTGTCCTCGGACGTGCAGCGCTCGCTCACGATGGCGGGCACCTCGACGGCCGAGACCATCATGAGCGGCGCGCGCGAGGCCCAGAGCACGCTGGTCACGGCGTCCTCGGATGCGGCGAGCCAGGTCAAGTCCCTCGCGGCCGAAGTGCATCGTTCGCTCTCGCAGGTCGGCCAGACGACCGCCGAGACGATCACCACCAGCGCCCGCGACGCCCAGAGCACCCTGCTCGCGGTCTCGGCCGAACAGACCGGCCAGGTGCGCTCGCTCGCGGCCGAGATGCAGCGCGCGCTAGCGACCGCCGGCGGCGCCACGATCGAGGCGCTCACCAGCGGTGTCCGCGAGGCCCAGGGCTCGCTGATCTCCGCCTCGACCGATGCGGCGAGCCAGATCAAGTCGCTGACGACGGACATCGAGCGCACGCTGACCGCGGTCGGCGCCGATACCGCCTCGACCATCCTCAACAGCGCGCGTGAGGCGCAGATCTCGCTGACCTCGACCTCGGCCGACGCCGCCAGCCAGATCCGCACGATCTCGACCGAGATCGAGCGCACGCTGAGCGCGGCCACCGCCAACGCGACCAACGACATCCAGACCAGCGCGCTCAACGCCCAGAACGCGCTGATCTCCGCCTCCAACGAGGCAAGCTCGCGGGTCAAGTCGAGCTCGGCCGACGTCGAGCGTTCGGTGCTCGCCGCCAGCTCCAGCTTCGGCCAGGCCATGACCGGCAAGACCGACGAGATCGTCACCTATGTGCAGCAGCAGGCCGACCGTCTGTCGAACATGATCGACGCCAAGCGCGGCGCGCTGGTCGACGCCATCGGCTCGAAGGCCAACCAGCTCACGCTCGACATCGACCGCGTCACCTCAGACGCGTTGAAGTCGATCGAGACGCGCGGCCACGCCTTCTCGCAGACCATGATGGGCAACGGCTCGGAAGTCGCCCGCACCATCAACGCGGCGAGCGAGATCGCCACCAGCGCGGTCGGCAAGTCGCTCAAGGACCTTGAGCAGGCCTCGCGTTCGGCGATCGACCAGTCGCGCCAGGTCTCGATCGCGGCCGTCACGGAGATGCAGGAGACCAGCAAGATCCTGCGCACCGACACGGTCGCCCTATTCGAGCGCCTGCGCGAAGGCAACATCTTGCTGCAGGAGGTGCTGACCGGTGCGCACGACAACCTCAACTCGCTCGAGCGGGCCCTGGTGACGCGCGTCGCCGACTTCGTCTCGGCGATGAACGACGTCACCTCGCGCAACGGCGCTGCGACGCAGAACCTGGAAGAGCAGCTCAACGTCTTCAACAGCAAGACCACGAAGGCGCTCCAGGATCTCGGCGAGCTGTCGACCCAGTTCGACAAGCACGGCAAGGCGCTGGTCGAGGCCGCTCAGGTCGTCGAGCAGAGCAACAAGAACACCACCGCCTCGCTCGCCGAGCGCAAGCAGGCGCTGGAATCGCTCGTCACCACGATCGACCTGCGCACGGCCGACCTCGACCAGCGGCTGTCGCGCTTCACCGGCCTGCTCGATGAATCGCTCGCGGCCGCCGAAGAGCGCGCCCGCGACATCGCCCGCGTCGTCGCCGAGACCGCCGGCGCAGGCTCGGCCGCGATCACCCGCCAGTTCGAGGCGGTGCGCGCGGCATCCGAGGAGGAGCACCGCCAGACCATCGAGGCGATGCACGACATCTACCGCCAGACCACGGACGAGGCGGATGCGATGTTCAAGCAGTCGACCGAGAAGTTCACCAACCTCGTCGGCAGCATGAAGCAGATGGCTCTCGAGATGCACAACGAGCTCGAAGCCACCCGCAACGAGCTGCGCCGCGGCGTGCTCGAGATGCCGCAGGAGGCTGCCGAGAGCACGGCGCAGATGCGCAAGGTGATCGTGGACCAGATCGAGGCCCTCGCCGAGCTCAACCGCATCGTGGCCCAGCATGGCCGCGGGCTCGACGTCACCACGGCGGGCCGCGCCAGCGTCCATCGCCAGGACGAACCGATACTGGCTGCCGTCGGCGGCCGGGCTCCCGAGACCCGCATGCGCGACAACGGCAGCGCCTCGACGCTGCCGCCGCCGGACCTCGGCATGCCGGCCGCGCGCCGCACCGAAGCGCCGCCGGTCGCACCTGCCGGCAACGACCAGGGTCGCGACGGCTGGCTATCGGATCTGCTCAACCGCACGGACGCCAATCAGGGCGCCCCGACCGGACGCGAGGCTCCGCGCGGCCGCGCTGCACCGACGCCGCAGCCGCAGGCCCCGCAGGGTGGCGGCAATCCGCTGGAATCGCTGTCGCTCGACATCGGCCGGCTGATGGACCGCAACCTCGCCGCCGAGATGTGGGACCGCTACCAGCGCGGCGAGAACAAGGCCTTCACCAAGCGCCTCTATACGCCCGCCGGCCAGAAGGCCTTCGACGAGGTCGCCCGCAAGTACCGGGCCGACCGCAACTTCAAGGGCACGGTCGACCGCTACGTCGCCGAGTTCGAGCGCCTGCTCGACGAAGTCGCCCGCGACGGCCGCGGCCCGCAGGAGCTGCGCAGCCATCTGATCTCGGAAACGGGGTTGGTGTACACGCTGCTGGCGCACGCGGCGGGCCGGTTGGGATAAGCGGCAGAATTCCAAGGCAACAGAATGAAGACGGAGGCCTCACGGCCTCCGTCTTGTTGTGCGGGAGGAATCTCAGGTGCCGTTGGGCTGACCGAATGACAGCCGCTCGGCTACGACGGCGGCCTGGGTGCGCGAGCCGACGCCGAGCTTGCGCAGGATCGTCGAGACGTGGCCCTTCACGGTCTGCTCGGCGATGTCGAGTTCGCCCGCGATCTGCTTGTTGAGCTTGCCTTCGACGATCATTGCGAGAATGCGCAGCTGCTGCGCCGACAGCGAAGCCATTCGCGCGGCGAGCTCGACGTCGGCGCTCTGGATCGAGCCGCGCCCGCCGACATTGGGCGGCATCCAGATTTCACCGGCGAGTATTTTCGTGATCGCATCCGCCATCTTGGGCAGGCCCAGCGATTTCGGGATGTAGCCGGCCGCGCCGTAGGCAATCGCACGGCGGATCGTGGCGGCGTCCTGCCGTGCCGAGATGATCGCCACCGGCACGCTCGGGAACTGTGCCGACAGGATGAACAGCGCGGCAAACCCTTGAATACCCGGCATGGTCAGATCCCAGAGGATCAGGTCGATCTCGTCGGACTGGGCGGTCAGGATACCGATCGCCTCGTCCAGCGACTGGCAGGCGATGATGTCGAGATCCGGCAGCACGCTCGACAGGGCGCTCTGCAACGCCGCCTGCACCAGCGGATGATCGTCGCCGATCAGGATGCGCATCGTCAGGAAGTCTCCAGTTTCGTCCCGAACTGCCGGCTCAGGGCTTCGCTGCCGAGGAAGCGCCGCAGAGCGGCCGGCTTGATCGGTTTCGTCAGGATCTCGCAGCCGCGCGCCCTTGCCTCCTTGCGCACGGCCTCGCTGCGATCGGCTGTGACGACCAGCGCGCGGACGTCGCGCCCCGACTTCTGCCTGAGATCGTCGAGAAAGTCCAAGCCGCGACCACCGTCGAGGTGGTAATCGAGCAGCACGAGGTGCGGCGGATGGGCCGCGGCCGCCGTCATCGCTCCTTCGGCGTCCGTGGCGACAAGCACATGGTGCCCCCATCCACCGAGCAATGCCGTCAAGCCGTCGAGAATGGCCGCCTCATTGTCGAGGCACAGGATCGTCAGCGTGCGCTCCGCGACCGCGGGCGGCGCATTTGCCACCTTGCGCTGAAGCGGCGTTCCCGCTCCGCGCGCCAGCGGCACCGTGACGGCAAAGCACGAGCCGTGTCCGGGTCGCGATCGGACGTCGATGGGATGGCCGAGGAGCCGCGAGATACGATCCACGATCGCAAGGCCGAGGCCCAGGCCCTTCTCCGATCCGGGGGCCAGACGCTGGAACTCCTCGAAGATCCGCGTCCGATCCTCCATCGCGATCCCGACGCCGGTGTCCCAGACCTCGATGCGCAGATCGCCGCCGCGTCGCCGGCAGCCGAGCAAGATGCGTCCCTTGGGCGTGTAGCGGAGCGCGTTCGACAACAGGTTCTGCAAGATGCGACGCAGGAGATGCGGATCGCTGCGCACGGCGAGACGACAATCGACGACGTTGAGGACGAGCCCGCGTTCGTGCGCCATCGCCGAGAACTCGACGTTCAGCTGCAGGAGCAGATCCGCGATCGGAAAATCAAACGCCTCGGCGCGAACGGCGCCGGCATCATAGGAGGAGATGTCGAGCAGCCTGTCCAGCACGTGCTCGGTCGAGCGCAGCGCCGTGATCGCGCTGCTCGCCAGGTTGCGCTCCTTGTCGACATCGCCGGATCGCGATGCGGCATGCAGGCTTTCGTCGAGCGCGGACAGGAACAGCCGGGCCGCATTCAGCGGTTGCAGCAGATCGTGGCTAGCCGCCGCCAGGAAGCGGGTCTTGCCGAGATTTGCCTGCTCGGCTTCCGCCTTCGCCAGCTCGAGCGCCTCGGTCCGCTCCCGGACACGCAGCTCGAGCCCCTCGTTGGCCCGGCGCAGGGCTTCCGCGGCGCGGTGACGCTCGGTGACTTCGGTGTAGGTCGATACATATCCGCCCTCTGCGACGCGATCATAGACGATCTCGAGCACCGTGCCGTCCGGCCGCTTGCGCTCGTACAGATAGGGCCAGCTCTGCGTGGCGACGTCGCGATTAACCAGGAGCGCGGCGAATTCGGACGCGGCATATTCGCCGCGCTCGACGTTGAAGCCAATGAGGTCCGCCAGCGGAAGACCGACGCGCACGAAATCCGGAGGCAGGTCCAGGAGCGCGATGAAACGGCCGTTCCAGGCCGTGATGTTGAAATCGGCATCGAAGGCGCAAATGCCCTGCGGCACGCTTTCGAGCGTGCTCTGCAAAAGGTTGCGGTTGAAGCGCAGCGCCTCCGAGGCTTCGTCGAGCATCGCCATCGCCGCCCGCCGCGACAGCGAGTGCCCTTCCAGAGATGCGGCGATCACCACGCGCGCCGATGCCGCACCGATGGCACCGGCAAGCAGATTCTCCGTGAAGCGGATCGAGTCGAGATCGACGAGCCCCGACGGATCGAGACGCGGCCCGGTGCCGGCGCTACGCGCCGCGAGATAGTTGTCGAAGGCCGCCGCGCCGCGCTGCGCGCCTACAAAGCGCAACGCCAGTGCGCGGAGATCGTCGAGCCGGACCACCACGCGGGAGGACAGCGTCGGGATCTTTTCGCGGACGACGCCATCGGCGAATGCGGCCGCCTGGTTGCGCTCGACGGTCGACTGCCGCCCCAGTGCCGAGATCATCAGGAAGCAGACGAGATTGGCGCCGAGGCTCCAGAGCGTCGCGTGCGAGATCGGATCGATCCCTTCGAGACCCAGCAACGCGTTCGGCTTCAGCCAGGCGAGCTTCCACGGCCCCTGGCGGACGATCTCCTCGATCGTAGGCCAGAGCGGCGCGGCCGAGGGAAGCAGCAGCGTATAGGCCCAGATGGAAAAGCCGGCCGCGATTCCGATCGAGGCACCGGCCTTGTTGGCCCGCGGCCAGAACAGCCCTCCGACGAACGCTGGACCGAACTGCGCGACCGCGACGAACGACAGGAGTCCGATCAGGGTGAGCGGATAGGACTGATTGACCAGGCGGTGCATCAGATAGGCGAGCAGCAGAATGCCAAGAATCGAGAGCCGGCGCACCGCCACCAGCACCGAGGTCATCGGCCGGCTCTGCGCACGCAGGCCGAAGACGCGCGAGCGCAACAGCAGCGGCATGATAACGTCGTTGCAGAGCATGGTGCTGAGCGCGACCGACGTCATGATCACCATGCCGGTGGCGGCCGAGAGCCCGCCCAGGAACGCCATCAGGCTGATGGTGCCCGCATCCGCCGCGATTGGCAGCGAGATGACGTAAGTGTCGGGGTCCATCATCGCGCCGAACCTCGCAAGCCCTGCCGCGGCGATCGGCAGGATCAGCAGGCTGAACAGCGCAAGGTAACTCGGGTAGAGCCATGCCGCTGTGCGCGTGTGCGCCGGCGCCTCGTTCTCGACGACGGCGACATGGAAGGCCTGCGGCAGACACAGGAAAGCGATACCTGAGATGACGATCGTCGCAGGCCACACCGGCTGCGTCGGATCGAAACTGAGGATCTCCGCCAGTTGCGGCTCCGATTGAAACTGCGACAGCAGGGCGGCAGGACCGCCAGACAGGCCGAACAGCACGAATAGCGCGACGATCAGGAATGCGAGCAGCTTGACGACGCTCTCGAACGCGATCGCGAGCATCAGGCCCCGATGATGCTCGCTGGCATGGACATGCCGGACGCCGAACACGATGGCGAACAGCGCCATCGACGCGGCGACGCCGAAGGCCGAGTCCTGCCAGAACCGCAGTGCTTCGCCTCCGGCGCGCTCGGGCTGTAGGATCAAATAGTCAAAGCTCTTGCCGACAGCCTTGAGCTGGAGCGCGATATAGGGAAGCACGCCGAGCAGCGATGCCAGCGTCACCAAGGCCGCCAGCGCCTGGCTCTTGCCGTAGCGTGCGGCGATGAAGTCCGAAATCGAGGTGACGTTCTGCGCCTTCGCGATCGCGATCACCTTCGACAGGAGCCGTTGGCCGAACAGCAGCACCAGGGTCGGGCCGATATAGATCGTGGCAAAGTCGAGCCCGCTGGTGGCGGCCCGTCCGACCGATCCGTAGAAGCTCCAGGAGGTGTTATAGACCGCAAGCGTCAGGCAATAGCTGATCGCGGCCACCCAGGAGTTTGGCGACACCAGCGGTCCACCGGCGCTCCGCCGATCGCCCCACCAGGCCACCAGGAACAACGTGGTCACATAGCCCGCAGCGATCGCAAGAACGAACCACGCCTGCAAGACATCCTCACCCGAGATCGTCTGATCCGCCGGCGATGAGCGGGGCCGGATCGCGGGCGGATACTATAGCGTTTTCAATCGCATGGAAGGCTATTTCGCTCCGAAGAAGCGGCGGCCGGAGGATCGTCGGCCGCCGCTTGAGGGTCACTTCAGGCCGACTCGCGGGACAGCCGCTCCTGTGGCAAGCGCTTGACCGCCAGGTTGACCACGACGGCAACCGCGATGTTGAGCCCGAGCGCCAACAGTCCGGTGTAGATCGCGACCTTGCCGGCACCGAAGTCGATGCCGTGCAGCGGCTTCAGCCCGTCCGACCAGGCGAGCCACGACCCGCCTGCAAGGCCGACGGCCCAGCCGGCCAGGAGCGCCGTGCTCGAGAACCAGTTCAGATAGAGGCCGAACACCAGCGCCGGCAGCGTCTGAAGGATCCAAAGCCCTCCGAGCAGTTGCAGGTCGAGCGCGAACTGCGTCGGCATCAAGAGAATGGCGAGCAGCGCGCCGACCTTCACCAGCATGGAGGTGATCTTGGCCACCTTCGCCTCACCCGCCGGCGTCACCTTCGGATCGACCCATACCTTCCAGAAGTTGCGGGTGAACAGGTTGGCGGCGCCTATGCTCATCACGGCCGCCGGCACCAGCGCGCCGATCGCGATCGCGGCGAAGGCAAAGCCCGCGAACCAGCTCGGGAACAGGGTCTTGAACAGCTCAGGCACGACGTCGTTGTTGCTCGCGAGCTTCAACCCGGCCGCATGGCCCATGTAGCCCAGCAGCGCGAGGAGACCGAGCAGCAGCGTGTAGGCCGGAAGCAGCATCGCATTCTTGCGGATGGTGTTCCCGCCTGAGGACGCGAAGATGCCGGTCAGCGTGTGCGGGTACATGAAGGCCGCGAGCGCCGAGCCCAGCGCCAGTGACGCATAGGGCACGATCTGCGCCGACGACAGCAGGATACCGCCCGAACCCTTTGCGGCAAAAGCCGCATCCGCCGCGGTGAAGATCGCGCCATAGCCGCCGAGCTTGGAGGGCACGATCGCGATCGCAGCGATCACCACGATGTAGATCATGATGTCCTTGACGAAGGCGATCAGCGCCGGCGCGCGCAGCCCGGACGAGTAGGTGTAGAGCGCGAGCACCAGGAAAGCGAGAACGAGCGGCACCTCGCCGTGAAGCCCGAGCGCCTTGATCGCGACCTCCATGCCGATGAGCTGGAGCGCGATATAAGGCATTGTCGCAAGCACGCCCGTCGCCGCAACAGCGAGCTCGAGGCCGCGCGAGCCGTAGGCACCGCGCACCACGTCGCCCGCGGTGACATAGCCGCGCTCCTTGGCGACCCTCCAGA
This sequence comes from Bradyrhizobium sp. LMG 9283, assembly GCF_045571415.1. Lineage (NCBI taxonomy): Bacteria > Pseudomonadati > Pseudomonadota > Alphaproteobacteria > Hyphomicrobiales > Nitrobacteraceae > Bradyrhizobium > Bradyrhizobium sp. LMG 9283. Next base: position 3,368,346 of record NZ_CP120691.1, on the reverse strand, counting down.
GCACCGGCATCACAGCGAAGACGAAGGGATAGACGATGATGGTGTAGGGCAGCGCGAAGAAGCCGTAGGCGCCGACCGCATAGACCAGCGCGGGAACCGCGATCACGGTGTAAGCGGTGTAGAAATCGCCGCCGACCAGGAACCAAGTGATCCAGGTCCCGAACTTGCGGCCGCCCAGGCCCCACTCGTCGAGATGAGCGAGCGTCTCCGGCTTGCGCCAGCGCGAAGCGACGAAGCCCATGCCGGTGACTAGAATGAAGAGTGCGATGAATACGGCGAACGCCGCGCTATCGACATCAGTCAGCACGGCGCACGCTCCTGTAGACGATGTAGGTGAGCAGCGAGGTCAGCGGCACCCAGGCGAGCTGATACCAATAGAAGAACGGGAAGCCGAATAGATAGGGCTCCCGGACATTGTAGAACGGCACGATCATCAGGCCGATGAACGGCAACAACAGCAACAGGCGTACCACGCGCTCTCCTCCCCTGTGAGTGAAGTCGACGCGCCTTTTCGTGGACGCGCCTTGAGCGCGATATAGCTGACAACGAGGGGCGGCCCCTCCCCTACCTTGGCTCGGCCCGACCCCCATACTTTCGTACTGGCGCAGCGGCCCCACAAACACCGCCGTTGCTAGGAGCTCGCGACAAGGTTGCACAGCAATTCTGCGCGGATGCGCTCCGCTCTCGTCTCGTGCCCCGGACGCAGCGCAGCGCGACCAGCGGTGCGCTGCAGAGCCGGGGCCCATCTCGCGATGTGTACCGTGCTGGCTTCTGGATCCCGGCTCTGCGCAGCAGCGTTGTACGCTGCAGCGCGTCCGGGACACGAGACCCACGATGACGAACGTGCAGGGTGCGCGAACGCGTCCGCTTACTACCGCCTGCGTTCCGCCGCCGCCGGCTTCGGCGGCTCGGGCGCCGGGGCTGCTTGCGATGAGTTGCTGGCGCCGAACAGCACGCGGGTCGGGTTGCGGTCGAAATTGTTCACGGCGCGGCTGATGTCGCCGAGCGTGCGGCGGCCGTCGCTCATCAGCGCGCCGGAGCGCTTGTCGAAATCCTCGGCGAGCTCGCGGATCGACTTCACCGCCTGGAACAGCTCGCCGCCGTCCTTGCCGCCCGCCAGCGTGTTGAGGCCGAGCATGAGATTGTCGGCCTTGAGCATGACTCCGTCGACCTTGGCCATCACGCCATCGATCTTCTCGGAGTTGCGGGCGAGCGAATTGGTGAAGGTCTCCAGATTCTTCAGCGAGTTCTTCACCGTCTCCTGATTGTCGGCGACGATCTTGTTGATGTTCTGCAGCGTGGCGCGGATCGCCTCGGTGACGTCCTGGAGCTTGTTGGGGTCCGCGGTCAGCGTCGGGATGCCGTCCTGGTCGAGCGGCGGCGGGGCCGCAGCCTCGTCGCCGCCCTTGAGCGAGATTGCGGCGACGCCCGTGAGGCCCTGGAATTCGAGGCCGACCAGGGTGTCCTTGCGGATCGGAGCGTTGTTCTCGATCATGGCGAGTGCGACAACCCGCCGCGGGTTGTCCAGCTTCACCGAGACCACCTCGCCCACCCGGATACCGTTGAAGTTGACGCTGCCGCCGTTGCGCAGGCCCGCAGCAGGCCCCTCGAACACGACGCGCAAGGGGCTGCGCTGCTTGGTAGTGTGCAGCGACTGAAACCACAGCACGAAGCCGATCGCCGCGGCGATCACCGCCAGCGTGAACGAGCCGATCAATACGTAATTCGCCCGCGTTTCCATCAGGTGCTCCGGCTACTCAGCTCATGACCGCGCGGGCGCGCTTGCCATGGAAATACTGCCTCAGCCAGGGATGCTGCGAGGCCTGCATGTCGGCGATCGACCCTGCCGCAATGATCTTACCGTTCCCTAAAACGGCGATGCGGTCACACGCGGTGTAAAGGCTGTCGAGGTCGTGGGTTACCATGAAAACGGTCAGCCCCAAAGTGCGCTGGAGGGTCCGGACCAGCTCGTCGAAATCGCCGGCGCCGATCGGGTCGAGGCCCGAGGTCGGCTCGTCCAGGAAGACGAGGTCGGGATCGAGCGACAGCGCGCGGGCGAGCGCCACGCGCTTGATCATGCCGCCGGAGAGTTCTGACGGAAAACGCTCGGCGACTTCGGGCTTGAGTCCGACCATGGTGAGCTTGGCCATGGTGATCTCATCCATCAGCCGCTGCGAGACGCGCAAATATTCGCGCATCGGAAACTGGATGTTCTGCCGCACCGTGAGTGAGGAGAACAGCGCGCCCTGCTGGAACAAGACGCCCCAGCGCCGCTCGACATTGCGCCGCTGCGACGTGCTCGAGGAATCCAGATCGACGCCGAACACTTCAATGCTGCCCGCGACCTTCGGCACCAGGCCGATGATGGTGCGCGTCAGCACCGACTTGCCCGCGCCGGAGGGACCGACGAAGCCCAAAATCTCGCCGCGCTTGACGTCGAGGTTGAGGCCATCGAGCACGCGTGTTGCGCCGAACTGCACGGTGATGTCGCGGACGCGGATGATAGGGTCTTGAATCTCGCCAGCCATCATCACATCCCGATCGAGGCGAAGAAGATGGCGAACACGCCGTCCATGACGATGACGAAGAAGATGCCCTTCACCACCGATGCCGTGGTGTGCTGCCCCAGCGACTCCGCACTGCCCTGCACGGCGAGCCCTTCGACGCAGGCGACGATACCGATCACGGCGGCCATCACCGGCGCCTTGACAATGCCGACGATGAAATGATCGATCGAGATGGCGTCGCGCAGGCGTAGCAAGAAGGCCTCCGGCTGGACGCCGCCATAGAGCCAGGCAACCAGACCGCCGCCATAGAGCGCGGCCATCGCGCCGAGGAAAGCAAGGATCGGCAGCGCCAGCACGAGCGCCATCATGCGCGGCAGCACCAGGACCTCGATTGGGTCGAACCCCATGGTACGCAGCGCGTCGATCTCCTCGCGCATCTTCATCGAGCCGAGCTCGGCGGTGTAAGCGCTGCCGGAGCGGCCCGCGACCATGATCGCGACCAGGAGCACGCCGATCTCGCGCAGCACCAGGACGCCCAGCATGTCGACGACGAAGATGTCGGCGCCGAACCTGCGGAAATGGAAGATGCCTTGCTGTGCGATGATGCAGCCGATCAGGAAGGTGATCAGCACGATGATCGGCACCGCGCGCCAGCAGACCTGCTCCATGTGGTGCACGGTCGAGGTCAGGCGGAACGAGCGCGGATGGATCAGGACTCGGAAGCCCGCCGCGAGCACCGCGCCGAGCATGTCGACGAGCCCTGCCACCGTACCGGCAAGGCCGGCCACCGCCCGGCCGATCTGCTCCAGCATGCCGGTGATGGTGATGGGGCTGCGGTCGATCACGGGGGTCGCCCGCACCCGCCGCACCTCGTCGACCAGGCTCGAATAATTGGCGGAGAGCCCCGCGATCTGTGGCTCGACCGCGCCTTTTGTCAGGCTGCGGCGCAGCCGCTCGATCAGCCAGGCGCCGAACGTGTCGAGCTTGGCGACCTCGGACACGTCGATGAAGATGCTTTGCGGACTGCCGGCGAGCTTCTCGGCCTCGGCCACCATTCGCTCCAGGACCGGCGCAAAGCTCGCGGTCCAGGTTCCGGTGGCGCAGAGTGCCAGCGCGTTGCCCTTCGCAATCCGCTCCAGCTTCGGATCGCTACTCAAGATGTCCGCTCCCGTGCCGGGGCGGAGAAAATCAGATAGTTGCGCACGCGCCCTTACCCAGAGAAGGTATCCCCAAGTGGTTAATGTTAGTTGCTAGAGGTAACTAGCAGGTTCAGATTTCGCTAGAGTTCAAAATGACTTCCAGCAAACTTGTGGCTCTGGCGGCGCGAATCGAGCGCTTCCCGATCGCCGGCAGCTTTACCATCAGCCGGGGGGCCAAGACCGAGGCCGTGACAGTCGTGGCGGAGGTCAGCCGGGACGGCCTGACCGGCCGCGGCGAGTGCGTGCCCTATCCCCGCTACGGCGAGACACCCGAGGCAACCCTGGCCGCCATCCAGGCCATGCGGGAGGCTGTGGCGGGCGGGATGACGCGGCAGGCCCTCCAGGCCGCCATGCCGCCTGGTGCGGCCCGCAATGCCCTGGATTGCGCCCTGATCGACCTCGAGGCCAAGGCGGCCGGCCGGCGCGCCTGGAACCTGCTGGACCGCCCGGTGCCGGGGAAGCGCACCACGGCCTACACGATCTCGTTAGGTGCCCCCGAGGCCATGGCCGCGGCGACCGCCAAAGCGGCGCAGCGGCCGCTGCTCAAGATCAAGCTCGGCGGCGACGGCGATCCCCAGCGCATCGCCGCCGTGCGCAACGCCGCCCCCGAATCCGAGCTGATCGTCGATGCCAATGAGGCCTGGACCGAAGCCAATCTGGAGCACAACCTCGCCGACTGCGCCGCGGCCGGCGTCACCCTGGTGGAGCAGCCGCTGCCATCAGGCAAGGACGATGCGCTGGCGCGGATCAAGCGGCCGCTCGCGGTCTGTGCCGACGAGAGCGTGCATGACCGCTCATCGCTTGCGCCGCTTCGCGAACGCTACGATGCCGTGAACATCAAGCTCGACAAGACCGGCGGCCTCACCGAGGCGCTCGCCATGGCCGATGCCGCCCAAGTGCTCGGCTTCGAGATCATGATCGGCTGCATGGTCGCGACCTCTCTGTCGATGGCCCCCGCCATGCTGGTGACGCCGCAGGCGCGCTTCGTCGACCTCGACGGCCCCTTGCTGCTGGCGCGCGACCGCGATCACGGCCTGCGCTATGACGGCAGCCTGGTCTATCCGCCGGACGCCTCGCTCTGGGGATGAGCCGAGAATCGGTGCCGCGCCGACCAGATCACCACCGCTCCAGCCGCGGCCATCGCCGCCATGACGTAGTACAGGCCATCACCGATGTGGGCGTAGATCGCGCCTGACGCGATCGAGGTCGCTGCGCCCAAGAGCCCGTTGCAGGCGGCATAGTAGCCCTGCCCCCGCGCGATCTGATGCGAGGGTACGCGCTGCACCAGCAGATTCATGGTGCCGACGATGGTCATGCCGAAGGTGAGGCCGTGGCCGAGCTGCACGATCGCGAGCAGCGCGAGCGGCGGCTCGTTGGCGGTGACGCTCCAGCGCAGCACGGCGGCTAGGCCCCCGATCGCCATCATCGTGGATGGATGCAGCGAGAAGCGCGGCGACCGCGCAAACACGACGATCTCGGCGATCACGCCCAGCGTCCACAGGCCCGCAATGGTCAGCCCACTGATGCCATGGAGCTGCCAGTTGATGGCCGAGAAGGTGTAATAGGCGACATGGCTGCCCTGGATCAGCGCGGCCGAGGCGATGATGGCCCAGAAGCCGGCATCGCGCAGCAGCGCCGTGTCGGCACGCGCTTCGGCACTCCTACGCCTGATGTCGTCGAGAGGCTGAAGCAACAGGCTGGCGAGGATCGCAACGACCGCCCAGGCCACGATGACCCAGATCAGATCGCGCGCCGCGATGACGTCGACGAGATAGCCGCAGGCGAGCGAGCCCGCGGCGAAGGCCGCCGAGCCCCACAGCCTCAAGGGCCCGTAGTCGAGCCCGTAACGGGCAACACCGCGCAGCGCATAGGCATCGGTCAGCGGCATCGTCGGCGTCCACATCACGCAGGTCAGCGCATAGATCAGGAACAGCACCAGCGGCTGCTGTTGTAGTCCAACCGCTGTGAAGCCGATCGCGGTCGCCAGCACCGACACCATCATGGCGGCGCGAATGGCCTGTCGCTTTTCGGCAAATGCCGTGACCTGCGGCAGCGTGGTGAAGCGCGTGATCGCCGGCAGCGCGTTGATGAGACCGATCCAGGCCGCGTCCACGCCGATCGCTTTCAGCCAGACAGGAAAGAACGGCAGATGCGTGCCCGAAACCGCGAAGACCGCCGAATAGAACAGCGCGAGGCTCACGGCGAATCGCCGCTTCTTCGCTGCCGCGATGGGGATTTGTGATTCGGGCTGCATCAAACCAATTGCGATTCGGTCGATATCGTGGTGATCGTTACAGTAACGCGCACTGATTTGCGCGACGAGATTGCCATGGCCAACGAAGCATTCGCCCTCTCGCCCATGTCTGCCCGCGCGGCCGAGCCGAACGAGCAGGATTACGACGCGATCCGCGAAGCCTTCATGGAGACCGCGCGCGGCCGCTGGTTCCTCGGCGAATATGCCAAGCGCAACCGCAATGCCGACACCCGCATGGTGCTCGATGCGGTCGCGAAAATTGAAGAAACCCTTGCGGCACAGCGGCAACCCGTTCTCGAGGACCGCCTGCCCGAGGCGCTGATCGAGATCCGCCGCGCCATTCGCGAGGCCGAGACGATCGCAATCGCGGCGTTCGATCCCGCCGCAATCGAGGCGACCCTCGCGCCGATCCCGCGCGGGGTGCGCATCATCAAGGAGATCTCCTGGCGTTGGCGCGAGATCGGCGCTGACGGCCGAATCTGCGACCTCATTGATTCGCAGCTCGCCTCGATCGAGGCCGCCTGCGGACAGATTTCGACCCTCGACCCCCGCGTCGAGCTCAAGGCCGCGTTCGATCTGCTGAGGGAGCGGATCGAGCAGACCGAGGGCGGCGCATCGTCGCAGGCAGAGCGTCCCTCGCCGGCTCCGGTGCAGGAAACACCGCCGCCCGTCGCGGATGCCGCCCCCGCCGAGATGGCGAGGGAAGCTCCCGTGGCTGTCACGGAGACGCCGCAGGACATCGCCGCCACTCGCGAGCCCGAAGCCGCCATTGAGGACGCCGGCGCCGCCGAAGCATTCGCGATGGCTGAGCAGGCGATGGATGCGGCCACGCCGGAGATCGCTGCCGAGAGCGAGGTCGCGCCCGACAAAGCCGCGCTCGAGAACGCCGCGCATGAAGACATTGCTTTTGAAGAGCCGGTCGCCGAGCCCGCCGCCCTCGCGGAGGTGACCGACGAGTTTGCACTCGACGCCGCCGCGGAAGCCGAGGACGAAGCTATCCTCGAGGCGATCGCGCTGGAGATGGCCGCACCCGATCCTGAGTTCGACGAGATCATCGAGCCGGTCGAGATGGCCGCCGCAACATCGGAACCGATGCCCACGGATGTCGCAGCGCCCATTGCCGCCGAGCTTCCGGAGCCGACGGCACCTCAGCCGGTCGTCGCAGCCATCGCGGAGCCCGCCGCCGACGCACCGATCGCGATTGACTCGCTCGCGCGCCTCACCGACGCCATCGCGGAAGCCGCCGCCGAAGTGATGGAGCGGCAGGCCCCGGCCATGGCGGCGACGGCAACCTTCGCCGCAGCGCCGACGGCGACGCTGCCGATGCCCTCGCCTGTCCCCGAGCCCTCGCTCGGCGCCACCATCCTCGCCAGCGGCATCCTGCAGAAGCCGCGCGCGCCGGCCAACGATCCGCTCGCACCGATCCGCCGCATGACTCAGGCCGAGAAGATCGCGTTCTTCTCGTAAAGGCGGAACGCGTATTTCACTTTCGTGTCCCGGACAAGCGAAGCGCAGATCCGGGACCCAGAGCCACAACCTCAGTCGCAAACTGGGCCCCGGCTCAGCAGCGCACCGTCGAAGAGACGCTGCGCTGTCCGGGGCACGAGGCGAGCCTTGAGGCGCACACCCTCGCCACATCGTCGTTGCGAGCGCAGTGAAGCAATCCAGGCTGCCGCCGCGGAAAGATTCTGGATTTGCCTCGCTCCGCTCGCCATGACGGATCGAGTGCCGCACCTAGCCGCTCACCCGCAATTCCACACCGCCCCGATCGGCGTCCGCGTCCAGCACGGCCCAAAGCTGCCGCCGTTGTATCGGCCGCCATTGAAGCCGGGGCGGCCGAAATAGTGCCACTCGCCATCCCAGCGGTAATACTGAGGAACCGGGTCGATGTACCAATGGCGGCGGTCATTGCGCGCAAGGCGCCGCATCGCGTCCTTCTGCTTGTAGAGCGGAATGCTGTTGCTCAGCGGCTGGCGGTAGCCCGGCAGGAAACCGTAGCCCTTCCACACCGGCTTCGGACGCTTTTGCACGGGCTCCGCGGGCGCGACAGCCGGCAGCAGCGACAGGATGATGGCAACGAAGAGACACATTAGGCGGGACATGGATCAACCATAGACACTCGCCTGCTGGAAGGCCATTCAAATTCGAGTGCAGGCTGATCGTCGCCATGCGCAGGATCATCGCACACGATGGTCGCATCCGCTTTACATCAAGCGGTGCGTCGATCGAACGCAACTCCGCTAGCTGATCACACCCTTCCTGATCAGGAAGCAGCCATAGCCCCTGCTGTCGCCGACCTGCACCACGCCAAACCCGGCCGCTACCGCGCGATAAAAATCCGGACGCGAGAGCTTGCCGGGCCTGACGGCGCTGCCGCTGGCGCGTTCGATCTCGGCCAGCACCGCGCGCTGCACGTCGGGCACGCGGTCGGGATCGTCGACCGGCATCATCACCCGCACCGGATCGGGATCGAAATCGTCGAGCGGATAGACCGACATGATGGCGCGGATGGCGACCTCCATGCTCATGCCCGGCAGCTGGATCAGGCGCTGCGATGAGGTGCTCTGCGCGATGCGGGTGGCGGGGTGATTGGCATCGACGAACACCAGGTCGTCGCTATGGCCCATCGCGGCGAGCAGCCAGAGCAAATCGGGCGTCAGGATCGGATCGATCGATTCAGCATGTGACGGACTTCCTCCCAATCAAGCATTCACCATAGGAGGTTCCGAACGTGATTCAGATCACGCAGGCCACCATGGTGATAGGGATCACGGACCGCAAGCTCGAACGCGGCCAAGCTTCCTCGCAACCAATCTCGCATCGAGATGAGTGCCAGAGGAGCACGCCATGTTCCGCCTAAAGCCTTTCCTGATGACTGCGGGTCTCCTGGGAAGCCTGTTCGGCTTCGCCTGCGGGCCCGTTTCCGCGCAAGTCGCCCCGGCCCAGCCGGCTCCCACCGCCCTGCAAGGCCCGGAGCAGCGGGTGGCGCTGGTGATCGGCAATGCGCATTACCAGAACGCGCCGCAACTTGCGAACCCCGACGATGATGCGCAATCGATGGCGCAGTTCCTGAACTCGGCCGGCTTCGAAGTGGTCGCCGCGACCGATCTGACCCAGAACGACATGATCCGCGTGGTCCAGGACTTTTCCGCCAGGATCGCCTCGCGCGGTCCGAACACGGTGGCGATGGTCTATTACGCCGGGCACGGCGTGCAGCTCGCCGGTGAGAACTATCTCGTTCCGGTCGACGCGAAGGTCTCCAACCCGACCGAGCTCGTCAACAATTCGGTGCGCCTCGTCGACGTGATGTCGACGCTGGAGACGATCCCGAGCCGCATGCGCATCGTCATCCTCGATGCCTGCCGCAACAACCCCTTCCCTCAAGTCAACGATGCCGGCCGCGGCCTTGCCATCGTCGATGCGCCGAACGGCTCGATCGTCGGTTACTCGACCGCACCGGGCGCCGAGGCGCTCGACGGCACCAATGGTCACAGTCCCTATACCCAGGCCTTCCTGAACATCGCGCGTGAGCCCAACGTGCCGATCGAACAGCTGTTCAAGCGCGTGCGCCTGCAGGTCAACCAGACCACCAGCGGCGCGCAGATTCCGTGGGAGAGCTCGTCACTGACGAGCGACTTCACCTTCTTCGGTGACACGGCGGTTGCGGCCAACCGTGCGCCGGTGAATGCACCTGTCGTGCAGATGGCCTCCAACCTGCCGAGCCGCTCGACGCGCCAGGCCTATGACTACGTCGTGTCCGAAGGCCGTCCGGAATATTATCAGGAGTTCATCCAGATGTATCCGCACGACCCGCTGTGCGACCACATCCGCTGGCTGCTCAAGAACCTCCTGATCTCGCAGGCCTGGCACAAGGCGGTGCTCGCCAACTCTCCGCTTGGCTACAAGAACTTCTATGACAGCTACGGCAACAGCCCCTATGCGCAAGTCGCGCTGAAGCTCGAGGCCCAGCCGAAGCAGATCCCTCTGATGCAGGCGACCAAGTTCCTGGCGCCGCAGAACATTGCCCCGACCCTCAAGATCGGCAATCTCGGCCAGCCCAAATACATGCCGCTGCAGCAGGGCAATGGCGCGCAGGTGAACGGCAATCTGCCGGTCGTGCAGAAGCCGGTCGACGGCAACATCATCGGCAAGCTCGGCAATGGCGGCCAGATCGTCAATCTGCCCGCGGGCGGCAACAAGCCGAACGGTACGCCGTCGCAGGCCCCAGGCAAGATCGTCACCCTGCCCGCGCCCACCAACACGACCAACAGCAATGGCGGCATCGGCAAGATCGTGACCTTGCCTGCAACCAACACCACGCCGAATGGCGGTAACGCCAAGCCGGGCAAGATCGTGAGCACGCCGGTGAATATCGGCAAGGGCGGCGCGAAGATCGACGTGAAGCCGGTCAATGTTCAGACGCAGAACCAGCCGATCCGCGTCAACAACGGCAACACCGGCATCGTGAAGCTCAACAACAACCCGGTGAGCAAGGTGCAGGTCCAGAACAACGTGCAGACCAATCGTCCGCAGCTCAACACGATGCCGAACCGCATGGTCAACAGCAACAACAACTTCAGGCAGTCGATGAACCAGGCGCCGAGCATGAACGGTGGCGGCAACCGTCGCGGCGGCTTCATGCACTGATTGCGGAAAACGCAGACGACAAGGGCCAGAGCGGCGACGCTCTGGCCCCTTTTCATGTCGGGAGATAGAAATCAGGTCTGATCGGGCTGGGCTAGCTGCCCACCTCTCCCGTATGGAGAGGTGGACCGGGTTCCCTCGCTCGCATCGTACCTTGGATCAGGCCACCAGCTCGGCAAACAAGTCCGCGTCAACATTGCCGCCTGACAGCACGATGACGACGTTCTTCCCTGCGACTTCCAGGCGTCCCGCAAGCAATGCGGCAAGGCCCACCGCGCCGCCGGGCTCGACCACGAGCTTCAGCTCGCGATAGGCGAACGCAACGGCCGCGCCGACTTCCTTGTCCGAAGCCGTGACGCCGCGCGCGAGCAGCTTGCTGTTGATCGCGAAGGTCATCTCGCCCGGCATCAGGGCCATCAGCGCATCGCAGATGGTGCGCCCCGCCGGCGGATGCGGCTCGCGATGGCCAGCGGTCAGCGAAATGCCGTGATCGTCGAATGCCTCGGGCTCGGCCACCACGATCTCGGCCTGCGGATAGCGCGCCTTCACCGCGGTTGCGACGCCCGCGATCAGGCCGCCGCCGGAGGCCGGCGCCACCACGATGTCGGGGGCGAGGCCGAGCGTTGCCATGTCTTCCGCGATCTCGCGGCCGGCGGTGCCCTGCCCTGCGATCACGAAGGGATCGTCATAGGGCTTTACAAGTGTCGCGCCACGTTTCTCGGCGATGCCGCGCGAGATCGCCTCGCGGTCGTCCTTGTCGCGATCGTACAGCACCACCTCGGCGCCGTACGACTTGGTGCGTTCGCGCTTCGACAACGGCGCATCCGCAGGCATCACGATGGTCGCCTGCATGTCGAGGATCTTTGCTGCCGCGGCCACACCCTGGGCGTGATTGCCGGAGGAGAACGCGACGACGCCACCGGCACGCTTGTCCTGCGGGATCGAGAACACCTTGTTGAACGCGCCACGGAATTTGAAGGAGCCGGTGCGCTGGAGCATTTCCGGCTTCAGGAACACTTTCGCACCGACGCGCTCGTTGAGCACGGGGAAGGACAACAGCGGGGTGCGGATGGCATAAGGCGCGATCACACGCGCCGCGGCATCGATGTCGGCAGGGCCGACCGGAAGGAGCTGTTCGGTCATGGCGGAATGTTATCGCGGCCGATGAGGCCCGGGCAAGACACCTCCGCGAGAGGAAATTTACCCCTTAGGCGACGAAGCGCCGCTGTTCCGCGCCGGTCCGTCCGGGCAGCACCGCCCCGACCGCCTGGATGCTGTCGATGAAGACCCGCGCCGAGGCTTCCCAGGTGTAATTGGCGGCAAACGCAACGCAGTCCTGCCGGGAGATGTCGAGTGCGGCGAAGCAGGCATTGCGCAGATCGTGATCGAGCGCGCCGACCGGCGCGTCGCCGATCACGTCGCGCGGCCCCTTCACGGGGAAGGCCGCGACCGGCAGGCCGCTGGCGAGCGCTTCCAAGAGGACCAGGCCGAAGGTATCGGTCTTGCTGGGGAACACGAACACGTCGGCGGCCGCATAGATATCGGCCAGCTCCTCGCCGTGCTTCTCGCCGAGGAAGATCGCATCGGGATAGGCCTCTTCCAACGAGGCGCGCGCCGGGCCGTCGCCGACGACCACCTTGGTGCCGGGCAGGTCGAGGTCGAGGAACGCCTCGAGATTCTTCTCCACCGCAACGCGGCCGACCGACAGGAACACCGGTGCCGGCAGGCAGAGATCAATGACGCGGGGATGGAACAATCGTGTGTCCACGCCGCGCGGCCACAGCACGACATTGTCGAAACCGCGCTCGCCGAGCTCCCGGGCCAGCGCCGGCGTTGCCGCCATCACGGCGCGGCTGGGGCTGTGGAAACGGCGCAGCGCCCGCCAGATCAGCGAGCCAGGGACCGGCACGCGGGCCCGGACATATTCGGGGAAGCGGGTGTGGAAGCTGGTCGTGAACGGCAGCTTGCGCTGGCGGCAATAGCGACGGACCATCAAGCCAATCGGCCCCTCGGTCGCAATATGGATGCTGTCCGGCCGCGCCTCTTCGATCAGCCTCGCGATCCGCGTCGGACGCGGCATGGCGAGGCGCACGTCGCGATAGCTCGGCATCGCGAAGGTGCGGAACGATTGCGGCGTCAGGAACGAGAATTCGACGCCAACACCTTCAATGCGAAGCCCCTTGGCGGCGTCAGCAAGCTTGGTCAGCGTCCGAACCACACCGTTGACTTGCGGGTGCCAGGCGTCGGTCGCGACCAGGATGCGCACATCAAGCGGTCCTTATCATGCAGCTCTTGCCGCGACCTGCGGGACGGTTGCCGGCCTTTGCAAACGATCCGCCCAGGTGATGATCTCGAAATGGCCGTCATCATGCTCGACGAGGGCCGTGCAGCTCTCGACCCAGTCGCCGCAATTCATGTAGCGGATGCCGGCCTCGTCGCGGATGACGGCGTAGTGGATGTGGCCGCAGATCACGCCGTCGGCCTCGTGGCGCCGCGCCTCGGCCGCAAGCGCCTGCTCGAACGCGCCGATATAGTTGACGGCGTTCTTGACCTTCTGCTTGGCCCATTGCGACAGCGACCAATAGGGCACGCCGAACAGGCGGCGGAAGAAGTTGACGAGGCGATTCATCTGGATCGCGAAGTCGTAGGCCTTGTCGCCCAGATGGGCGAGCCAGCGCGCGTTCTGCACCACGAGATCGAAGATGTCGCCGTGGATGACGAGATAGCGCTTGCCGTCCACGCCGGTGTGAACCGTGTTTTCGACCACGTCGATGCCGCCGAAATGCGTGCCGTAATAGTTGCGCAGGAACTCGTCGTGATTGCCGGGAATGTAGATGACCTTGGCGCCCTTGCGGGCCTTGCGCAACAGCTTCTGGACGAGATCGTTGTGCGATTGCGGCCAGTGCCAGCTCGATTTCAGCGCCCAGCCGTCGACAATGTCGCCGACGAGATAGATGGTGTCAGCATCATGGTAGCGCAGGAAGTCGAGCAGAAGGTCGGGTTGCGAACCGCGGGCTCCGAGATGGACGTCGGAGATGAACAACGTGCGAAAGCGCCGCTCCGGGCTCTCGTCACTCACATCGTAACTTCCCATGCGCCAGCCTGTAACAATGTCCCGTGACAGGGGGATGACCGATTGAACCTTGAGGCCCCTCAGATACGAATCAAACTTCGCCTCGTCCTCTCCGCGAATATCAGCCGCATGCGACAATCAGGCGACATCGCGCCGCAGGCAGGGGGGTGTCCGCAGCAATCCTACCCTTCCCTGGAGGGCGAGCGGGGTGGGGTGATCTCTCTCCTCTCGGGTACTGTTGGTTGTGGAGAGACCGTCACCCCACCCCGTCTCACATTTCGCTGCGCTCAATGTGAGCCGACCCTACCCTCCAGGGGCGGGTGAACTAGCCCCGCACGAGCAGCGCTGAACCGATGAACGGGCGCGCTTCCGGGGGCCCTCGCGTCAGTAGATCTTGTGGAAGTGATGGACCGGCCCGTGGCCGTGCCCGACGCTGAAGCGGTCGGCGGCGCCGATGGCAGCGCTGATCCAGGCCTTGGCGTTGCGCACAGAGTTTTCCAGGCCCTCGCCCTTGGCTAGCCCCGCGGCGATAGCCGAGGACAACGAGCAGCCCGTGCCATGGGTGTTCTTGGTGGCAACGCGCGGCGCGGCGAGTGCGATCGTGGTGTCGGCACCGACCAGATAATCGATGCTCTCCGCGCCCTCCCCATGCCCGCCCTTAACCAGGACGGCGCGGCAGCCGAGCGACAGCAGGCGCCGGCCCTGGCTTTCGATCTCGGCCTCGCTTGCCGCCATGGGCTCGTCGAGCAGGGCCGCGGCCTCCGGCAGGTTCGGCGTGATCACGGTGGCCAGCGGTATCAGCTTGGTGCGCAGGGCGTCGACGGCCTCGGAGGCGAGCAGGCGGTCGCCGGAGGTCGCCACCATGACAGGATCGAGCACGACGTGCCTGGACGCCCAGCGCGACAGCGCGGCCGCGATCGCATCGATGCTGGCGGCCTGGGCCACCATGCCGATCTTCACCGCGCCGATTTCGAGATCGGAGAACACCGCGTCGATCTGCGCGGCGACGAACTCGGCCGGCACCGCGTGAATGCCGGTAACGCCGCGCGTGTTCTGCGCCGTCAGCGCCGTGATCACGGAAGCTCCGTAGACGCCGAGCGCGGCAAAGGTCTTCAGGTCCGCCTGGATGCCGGCGCCGCCGCTCGAATCGGAGCCGGCGATGGTGAGTGCGACCGGGGTCATCCGACGATTTTCCGCATTTTCGAAGACATGACCCGTTCCTAGCGCGCCCTCCCTTGCGCCGCAAGTTCGCTTGCTAAATACGGCTGGTTTTGGCCTATTAGCCGCCAGATACGCTTTCGGAGTGCCCTGAGATGGTTCCTTTCTTCGTTCAGATCAAATGCAAGCTCGGCCAGTCCTATACGGTGGCCAATGCGCTTGCGGAAGCTGAGATCGCCTCCGAGATCTACTCCACGGCCGGCCAATACGATCTCCTGGTGAAGTTCTACGTCGACAAGGACACCGACATCGGCCATTTCGTGAATGAGAAGGTGCAGGTGCTGCCGGGCATCCAGGATACCCTCACCATCATCACCTTCAAGGCGTTCGGCACGGGCTAGACCTGCAACACTAAAGTTCTGTTGGTTGTACCGATGCAAGCCGAAGAGGTCACCTCTCCCGAAGGGAGAGGTCGGAGCGCATCGAAGATGCGATCCGGGTGAGGGCTCCAGGTCTCAGTGGGTGCTACAGCCCCTCACCCGGATTGCTCAGGCGCGCAATTGCGCGCCACAGCAATCCGACCTCTCTCCGTCGGGGAGAGGTGAACACGGACAGCCGCGACGACGTTCATACCTTAGCTGCCCTGCTTGCGTTTCGGTGGCGTCGGCCCATCCACCGGCGGCAGCGATTTGAGGTACTCCGCCATCGCCGCGAGATCCCCGTCAGACAATTGCGAGGTGTTCTTGATCACGCGCGTCATCGCGCCGCCGACACTGTCGCCATCGGGCAATTCACCCGTTTTGAGGAAATAGGCGAGATCCTTCGCGCTCCACTCGCCAAGGCGCTTCTGGGTGATGTTCGGGACCCAGCCCTCGCCTTCCGGATTGGGACCGCCGGCAAATCGCTGGCCGGCGATGATGCCGCCCAGCACATTGCGCGGGCTGTGACATTCGGCGCAATGGCCAAAGCTGTTGACCAGATAGGCGCCGCGTGTCCATTCCGGCGACTTGCTGCCATCGGCAACGAAAGGCTTTTCGTCCAGAAACAAGAATTTCCAGATCCCGACATTGCGCCGGATGTTGAAGGGAAGGCCGACGTCGTGGTCACGCACTTTGCCCGCAACAGCCGGCAGCCTTTTCAGATAGGCAAAGATATCAAGTACGTCCTCGCGCCTCGCGTGCTGATAGGAGGTATAGGGAAACGCCGGAAAGTAGTGCTGTCCGGCCGGCGAGACCCCGTGCATCACCGCATTGACGAAATCGGCGTCCGTCCATCTGCCGATACCGTCGTTCGGATCCGGCGAGATGTTCGGTGCGTAGAACGTTCCGAACGGCGACTTGATGGCGACGCCGCCACCGAGCCTCAGACGCTCGGGCTGATTGGGAACGGCATGGCAGGACGCGCAGCCGCCAGCGTTGAACATCACCTCCCCATTGGCGAGATCGGGCACATGGGCCGGTGGATTGCCCACCGCCGCCACCCCCGGCGCGCTGAGCCACCAATAGATGCCGGCAGCAGCGACCGCGGCGAGCAGCGTCACCAGAATTGTTCGTTGCAACATGCGCATCCATTCACTCGTTGCGGCGAACTTATGATCGATGTCGTCGCGGCTCCAGCCACGAAGAATTTAGCCCGCCCTGGCCGGAGACGGGAATAAACTGGAATGCCGGCTGTTGGAAGTTTGCCAGCCCGAACGGGTTCAACAGGGAGAATGTCATGAACAAATTCGTCATCGCCGTGTTCGCGCTCGGTGCCGTCGCTTTTGCCGAGCCGGCCTGCGCCGAAAAGCTGAAAGCAACGCTCGACGGCAAGTCCGAGGTGCCCGCAACGACTACCAGCGGCACCGGAACGGCCGATCTAAACTACGACGCCGCCAGCAAGAAACTGTCCTGGACCGTCACCTATTCCGGCCTCTCCGGCCCCGCCACCGCCGCGCATTTCCATGGGCCTGCCGAGGCCGGCAAGAACGCCGGCGTCGCGGTCGCGATCCCGAATGCGGCCTCGAGCCCGGTCAAGGGCGAAGCGACGCTCACGGATGCGCAGGCCGCCGATCTGCTCGGCGGCAAGTACTACATCAACATCCACACCGCGGCGAACCCGGGCGGCGAGATCCGCGGTCAGGTGACGAAGTAAGCGTCAAGGCTGCTTCGTTGCGCGAAGGCCGGGCGCAGGAGGGGCGTTCGGCCTTTTCGATTCAAGGCGCTCAAGCCGCGTTCAGCGCCTGCGTGAGGTCGGCGATCAGGTCCGACGGGTTCTCGATGCCGATTGACAGCCGGATCGTGGAATCGAGGACGCCGATTTTGCGGCGGATCTCGGCGGGAACGCCGGAATGGGTCATGGTTGCGGGCAGGCTCGCAAGCGACTCCGTACCGCCAAGGCTCACGGCCAGCTTGAGGATCTGCAGCGCGTTGAGAAATTTGACCGCCGCCTCCTTGCCGCCGGCGATGTCGAACGAGAACGTGGATCCGGCACCGAGACACTGCCTCGCAAACGCGCGCCCGGCCGGTGACGCTTCCTCGTGATGACCGAGATAATGGACCTTGGCGACCTTCGGATGATCGCGCAAGAAGTCCGCGACGAGCCGCGCATTGTCGTTGGCCTTCTCCATCCGCAGGCTCAGCGTCTCGAGCGAGCGGTTGATCATCCAGCAGGAATGCGGATCGAGTTGGGTGCCGATGGCGCCGCGCAGCGCCTTGATGCCCTTCATGATCGCCTTCGAGCCGAGCGCGGCCCCCGCGATCAGGTCGGAATGACCGCCGACATATTTGGTCAGCGAATACAGCGAGAGGTCCGCACCGTGCTCGATCGGGCGCTGAAACACCGGACCGAGCAGCGTGTTGTCGCAGGCGATGATCGGTGTGTGTCCCTGCGCCTTTCCGATCACGTCGGCAACGCGGCGGATCATCGCGATGTCGACTAGGCCGTTGGTCGGATTGGCGGGCGTCTCGATCAGGATCATCGAAACCCGTCCCTTGCCCATGGCCTCCTCCGAGGCCTGCCTGACTGACGTCTCGTCGATGCCGTCGGCAAAGCCGACGGCGCCGATCGACAGACGCGCAAGCGTGTTCGTCAGCAGGGTTTCCGTCCCGCCATACAGAGGCTGGGAATGCAGAATGACATCGCCGGGGCGAACGAAGGCCAGGATCGTGGTTGCGATGGCCGCCATGCCGGATGAGAACAGCGCACAACTCTCGGTGCGCTCGTAGATCGCGAGCCTGTCCTCGACGATTTCGCTGTTGGGATGATTGAAGCGCGAATAGACGAGGCCTGCGCCCATGCCTTCCGGCGGCTCGCGGCGGCCGGCGACGTAATCGAAGAAGTCCTGCCCATCCTCGGCCGTCTTGAACACGAAGGTGGAGGTCAGGAACACCGGCGGCTTGATGGCGCCTTCCGACAATTGCGGATCATAGCCATAGGTCAGCATCAGCGTTTCCGGATGCAGCATATGGTTGCCGATATGGGTCTTCGACGGGAACGGTTTTACCATGGCCTGCCTCGCTGTTGCTTCAGGTGCTCGCCGCGCGTTGGAACTCCTGACGTCGTGAGGCGTCGGGTGTGAGATGCACCAGCATCTGACAGCTCAAATCAACGCTGCGGCGGCTGGAGCAAAGATAACCGCTCTGGCCGCGATCCGTCAGGCCTTGCGGATAGAATTTCCGGCGGCGCTGCCGACCGACTCACGCCATGCCGCGCAATCGGGATAGGGGGAAGCCTCGCGGCTTCTCCCCTCCCACACCACCGGACATACGGGTCCGTATCCGGCGGTTCGGTAGATTATGCTGGTTGCTGTGCCGCGACGGAAGCCAAGCCGAGTGCCCTGAAGAACGCGATTGGCATGGCGATGGTGAGCGCGGGGCTGTTCGCGAGCCGCCAGGGGCCATGTGGGTTGCCGACGGTTTGTGCCGCCAGATTCCGGCCGACGCCGCGACGTCGCAACTCGGCGAAGCGGGTGCTCCCACGCTTCCATTGCTTCCAGGCGATGGCGCGCAACCGCCGCCTAGTCCACTCATCAAGTGCCTGCAACACCGACGGCGTTTGGCAGAAGCCAAAGTAGCCGCGCCATCCCTTGAGATAGACCGACAGCTCTTTGACGATCTGCGCGAGGCTTCGGCCGCACGTGCGCCGCGTCAGCTCCCGGACTTTCGCTTTGAAGCGGGTGAGTGCCTGGGGCGCGATGCGCCGCCGCGGCTCTGTCCCGCCGGTGAAGCTGAAGCCAAGGAACTTGCGAACGCTCGGTTTGGCAACCGCGCTCTTAGCCTTGTTGATCTTGAGCTTGAGGCGCTTTTCCAGGAACTTCTCGATGCCCGCCAACACCCGCTCGCCCGCCTTCTGACTGCGCACATAGATGTTGCAGTCGTCGGCGTAGCGTCCGAAGCGATGGCCGCGCTTCTCCAGTTCCTTGTCCAGTACATCCAGCATCAGATTCGACAATAGCGGCGAGAGCGGGCCGCCCTGCGGCGTGCCCTCGTCCGTCGAACTGACCAGCCCTCCTTCCATCACACCCGCATTCAGGAACGCGCGGATGAGCTTCAGGAGGCGCTTGTCAGTGACCCGCTTCGCGACCAGCCCCATCAGGATGTCGTGGTTGACCCGGTCGAAGAACTTCTCCAGATCGATGTCCACGACAACGGCGTGCCCGGACGCGATATACGCCTGCGCCCGTTCCACCGCCTGATGTGCCGAGCGGCTCGGCCGGAAGCCGAAGCTCGCCTCGGAGAACGTCCCGTCCCAATCCGCCTGCAGCACCTGCAGCACCGCTTGCTGGATGAAGCGGTCGAGCACCGTCGGGATGCCGAGCGGCCGCAGGCCACCCGACGCCTTCGGTATCTCCACCCGCCGCACCGGTTGTGGCTTGTAGGTCCCGTCAAGCAACTGGGCGCGGATCGCGAGCCAGTGCTCCTTCAGGTGGGCCGGCAACTCGCCGACAGTCATCCCGTCGACGCCCGCCGTCCCCTTGTTGCGCGTCACTTGCGCCAACGCATTCTTCAGATTCTCACGCTCGACCACTGCTTCCATCGTCGGCCCTGCGACCGCCGGGCGTTCAAGACTGGTCTTCGCCGCGCTTGCTTCGATCTCTCGGGCGGCGGCGCTTTGGGCTTCACCCTCCGCGCCGGTGCCCGAGTTCAGTTCGACCTGACTTTTCTGTCGCATGGCTCGCGCGAGATGGACTGCTCTACTAACCACTTCCACCGTTCGGGCCTTCGGCGGCGCGCCGCCGCCTACTATGCCCTCGGCTGACTTCTGCGCTGCGGTCAGGCCGCCTTACGGCCGCCTCAGTCCCGTTACCGGGACACAGCGCAGACCTCCCGAGGTAAGACCGACCGCCTTCACCGCACGCCCGCCGGATTTACCACCCCGACCTTTGATGACCATGGACTTCGCAATCATGTGCTTGCTCGTCCGGCCGGGTAGGCCTCATTATCCGGTTCTTGTCCATCGGGTCGCGGCTTTGCCCCGCGCTGTCTTCAGACCCCATCTCGCGATGACGCCCTTGCGCTTCGCTAATCCTTCGCCGTCATCAGGCTGGATAGAGGACTTCCACCTCCAAGCTGTCGTTCATACTCGGCACACACAGAAAAAGCGGCTGCTCTCGCAACCGCCTTCTATAGCTGGCATCAGCCAGTAGCCTCTCCATCCGGGCTACGGACGGAAACTGTACCCTGTTATTTCAACTTCACCCGATACGTCTCGTGGCAATCGTTGCAGCGATCGTTGATCGCGGTATAGGCCGCTTTCAAGCTCGCAACATTAGTAATCCTGCCCTTGACGTCGGCGATCGCCTTCTGCACCGGAGGGATCTTGGAGTCGAAATCGGCCTTGTTCTGCCAGACCTTCTGCGAGGCGCCGTAGGTCGCGTTCACCACGTCCTGCTTGGGATTGACTTCGAAGGTCTTGGCGATCTTGGCGACATCGGCTTCCATGCCGGCGATGGCCTGATCAACCGCTTTCTGGTCATAAGGGATGTCACCCTTCGTCATCTTCTGGATGATACCGTACTGGTTCTTGGCGATTGAGCGCATCAGATTGTCCTGCTGAACGGCGATCTCTTGCTGCGCCATCACGGCACCTGCACCCAGCAAGAGGGTACCTGCGACAATCATCATTCGTTTCATTGGCTAACGTCTCCGGCTCGCAGAGGTGAGGATGGGCCCATTCATGGATAAAACCCCGCGGCGGATGTTTATTCCCGCCGCGGATAAATCGCCGCCTACAGGGTGTGGCGGCGGTGATGCTCGTCGATCGCGATCCACACCCGCTCCGGCGTTGCCGGCATGTCGATGTGGTCGATCTTGTATTCGCGCCAGAGCGCGTCGACGATGGCGTTGACGACGGCCGGACAGGAGCCGATCGCGCCGGCCTCGCCGGCCCCCTTCACGCCCATCGGATTGGTCTTGCAGGGGACGTTGTGGGTCTCGAACACGAAGGCCGGCCCATCCGCCGCGCGCGGCAGCGCATAGTCCATGAAGGTCGCGGTGATGAGCTGGCCGTCGGTCGGTCCATACACCACCTGCTCCATCAAGGCCTGGCCGATGCCCTGCATGGCGCCGCCATGCACCTGCCCCGCCAGCAGCAGCGGATTGAGCGTCTTGCCGAAATCGTCGACGATCACGTAGTTGATGATTCTGATGATGCCTGTGGCCGGATCGATCTCGACCTCCGCCAAATGCGTGCCGTTCGGATAAGTGCCGTCGGCGCTGGCAAACGTCGCGCTGCCGTTCAGCTTCGACGGATCGGCGCCGGGTCGCTTGGCGAGATCGGCGAAGGAGATCGAGCGGTCGGTGCCGGCGATCCGGATCACGCCGTCGGTGATCTCGAGATCGCCAGCGCTCGCTTCCAGCGCCTGCGCTGCAAGCTCCTTCAGCTTCTTGCCGAGATCGCCGGCAGCGCGCTCCACGCAGACGCCGCCGGTGGGAATCGAGGCCGAGCCGCCGGTGCCGAGGCCCGTTGCGATCTCGTCGGTGTCGCCCTGGTGGATATGCACGCGCTCCGGCGGCAGGCCGAACTGCTCAGCGACGATCTGCGCATAGGCGGTCTGGTGGCCCTGCCCGCTCGACTGCGTGCCGATCAGCACGGTGACGTCGCCATTGGGATCGAGGCGGACGTTGGCCGTCTCCTCACCCATCACGCCGCAAATCTCGACATAGCTCGCAAGGCCAATGCCGCGGATAAGCCCCTGCTTCTTGGCCGCCTTGGCACGCTTGGGGAATTCTTTCCACTCCGCGATCTCCATCGCGCGCTTCAGATGCGCAGCGAAGTCGCCGGAATCATAGATCTTCCCCGTGGCTGTCTTGTACGGCAGCGCCTTGGGCGGGATGAAATTCTTGCGACGGATGGCGTCCGGCGTCATGTCGAGCTTTCGCGCGCAGGCATCGACGAGGCGCTCGATCACATAGGCCGCCTCAGGCCGGCCCGCGCCGCGATAGGCGTCGACCGGCACGCTGTGGGTGAAGATGGTCCGCACCCGGCAGTGGAAGGCCTGGATGTCGTAGAGACCCGGCAGCATGCCGGCGCCGCCATGCGGGATGTAGGGCCCAAAGGTCGAGAGATACGCGCCCATGTCGCCCATCAGGTCGCAATCCATCGCGAGGAATTTACCGTCCTCGGCCAGCGCCATCTTCGCGGTGGTGACGTTGTCGCGACCCTGCGCGTCGCCCATGAAATGCTCGGAGCGGTCGGCCGCCCATTTCACCGCCTTCTTCAGCTTGCGCGCGGCAACCGCCATCAGCGCGTATTCCCGATAGGGAAACAGTTTTGTGCCGAAGCCGCCGCCGACGTCGGGACAGATCACCCGCATCTTGTCGGTGGGGATGTTGAGCACGTTCTGGCACAGGATGTCGCGCAGGCGGTGGCTGCCCTGGCTCCCGACCGTCAGCGTCAGATGGTCGCGCTTGGCGTCGTATTCGCAGACCGCCGCGCGGGTCTCCATGAAGTTCGCGACCACGCGCGGATTGATGATGGAGATTTCGGCCACCGCATGCGCCTTGGCAAAGGCAGCTTCCGTCGCCGCCTTGTCGCCGATCGAGACGTCGAACAGCACGTTGCCCGGCTTGTCCGGCCAGACCTGCGGCGCGCCCTTCTTCACGGCATTGACGACGCCGGTCACCGCCGGCAGCGGCGACCATTTGACCTCGATCGCCTCGACCGCGTCACGGGCCTGATCGATGGTCTCGGCGACGACGAAGGCGATGGCATCGCCGACATGGCGCACCTCGTCCTTGGCCAGGATCGGATAGGGCGGGCCGGTGAACGGATCGGTCTCGAGATTGAACAGGCAGGGCAGATTGCCGAGATCCTTGACGTCATCGGCAGTCAGGATCAGCGCGACGCCGGGAAGCGCGCGGGCCCGGTTCACATCGATGGTGTATTTGGCATGCGCATGCGGCGAGCGCAGCACCTGGCAGCGGAGCGCAGCCTGCGGCGCATAATCGTCGGTATAGCGGCCCTTGCCGCGGATGAGCGCATCATCCTCCTTGCGCAGCACGCTTTGGCCAACGCCGAACTTGATGGGAGCCGCCATTTTGTTTTCCCGTTCTCATGGTTGTTTTGCGAGCCATATTGCCGTGGAAAAAGTGGCAAGGCAAACAGGTTTAGCCGCGCACACTGGTCGCAGGCCGGGAAAGCACCGCGGACCCGTCACCATCGCGTCCAGATTGCGCCGCGAAACAAGACCTCATCTTGAAGGGGGCCGCCAAAAGCGGGCGTCTCGAAGGATCGGCCACGAAGACGCGGCTCACCAAGCCTCTTGACAAGTTACATGCCACCGCGCCCCCACGGATCCAGCGCGCGATCTTTCAGCCTGTCGAGAGCCCTTGCAGACGTGAATAGTCGATCTCGCTACGCGTCAGGCCAATATCCATCAGCTCCCTGTCGCTCAGGTCGTGCAAGGTGACTCGCTGGCCTTGGCGCCGCTGCAGAAACACACGCCAGTATCGCTTGAGTAGGCTCAAGACGATGGAGAGGTCGAGGCCGCGCCTTGCGGCGTCGCCCTCAATCTCGGGTGAGACGTTCGTCAATTGTGGTGGCATCGGATGCTCCTGCTGTTGAGCCGGCAGGGAGCGTGGCCACGAAAAGGGCCCCGTCCGATGCCGGCGGGGCCTGGTGGAAAAGATGTCGTCGTCGAATTGCTAGCGCACGACTCCTTCCACGGCCCAGCCGAAGCGGGTCATGCGCATGAAGTTGACGGTGCGCACTGATTTGATCATGAGACGCTGGTAGCACGGCAATCGCGCAAAATCAAGAGATGTACCGATCTTGGTTGCATCCTAGAGGCGAGCCATTCGCCCCGGCGCATTCGTCTCTGGAAATTAGCCTGATCACACCGCGAAGAAGCGCCAGCAGCAGATTGGTTTTGCTTCCCCGGCACACACCCAGATGCAGTGCTTCGGCGAATGTCATAGTGAGCCAACGCTCTTCCGAGTATTTCGGCGTCTTGCCACTTATTGGAGGACTTGCCACGTGGCTTTCGTTCGGTAAGACTGCTCGCATTTCAAGTACTTGTTTGAAAGGGTGTTCTCATGCCCGAAACTTTGGAAAGCCTATTGTGGTGTGCCGCGCTGGCGACGTGGCTGATGCTTTTCTTCGGGGCCACAGCCGAGCGTTTGAAACCTCTCGCAAGATTTCTCGGCCATCTGCTCGAGGTTGCGTTCAGGCTTAGGGCAAAGTGACGCAATAACAGCTTTCAAGGACGCGGCTTGGCAGCTGCCAAACTGGCAGAGCCGCGCGTCGCGCTGATCGCGTAAGGGCAGACGAACCAGAGCGCGCACATCGTGCGGCCGCTCTCTCAGCTTTGCGAGAGAGCAACGATGCTTGCACCATGCCTCCTGGTAAGTTCAGGTAAGTTGTTGGCTACCATGCTGAGAGAGGCGGAAACGAAAACGGCACTAGTCTGCCAGCCTCCGATCGACGGAGAACCGCCCCCCTCCGGTGACCAAGATCAACAGAGCGCCTCCCAAGATTGAGATGTTTTTCAAGAAATTATTGTACTGCCCAATCTGTTGCGGACCGGCGGGATACTCCCAGTAGCGATGAGCGATTGCAGTAGCCGCGAATACAAATAGCAAAACCAAAATTGCGCAGTAGCGCGTCAAGCCAGTCGATATCAGTATTTCCAGCATGACGGTCGTCATCGTGAACAGCTGGGGCACTGGAAGGTTCAGCGACCGAAAATAGCTCACTGAACCATTGAAGTTAGTAAGCGCTCCGTACGCGCTTCCAACAAAGACCCATGCAAGCAGGATGCGGCCGATCAGGATCAGCAGGTCGGCATTGCTGGTGGCGAACTCGTTGATCCGTGATGTGGGCGGGAGAGAGCGGAACGGCATGGTCACTGCCTCGTCGTGTGTTTGCCTGAGGGCGGCACCTGGAACATCGTAACACGATCGGCGAACCGCATGAAGGGCTCCCGGCGGGGCGCATGATGCGCTGTAGATGCGATGACAGGGTAGGAGTGCTGGCTTTCGATATAGGCCTAGCCGCGCACCAGCGAGACCAGCCAGCTCCGGCCGAACAGCATGAGAATCGTGAGCGCATAGACGATCGTGCCCCCGACGGCCAACAGGACCAGCGTCACTTCGTCCCGGAAATGCATCGCGCCCAGCAAAGAGCCGCTGAAGCGCGCAATCAGCCAGAACGCGGCAGCCAGGATGATGCCGATCAGCAGGAATTTGGCCAGCGACAACAGCCAGGCGCGGTCCGGCACGAGAAAGCCGCGCCGCACGGCGAAGAACAGCACCAGCAAGAGATTGGTCCAGACGCCGATGGCGGTTGCCAGCGCGAGGCCGATCTGGGCCAGCGATCCCATCAACGCGACCTTCAGCGCGACGTTGACGGCGATGCCAGTCAATGACGCCCGCACCGGCGTCGCCGTGTCCTTGCGCGCATAGAAGGTCGCGACCGCGCTGCGGATCAGCACGAAGGGGATCAGGCCGATCGCATAGGCCGCGAGCGTCGCACCGGCGGCGGCGGCATCGGCCTTGGAGAACGCACCGCGGGCGAACAGCGCGCGCATGATTGCGTCCGGCACGGTAATGAAGGCGGCAACGAACGGGATTGAGAACAGCAGCGTGAAATCGAAGGCGCGGCGCTGCGCCTTCATCGCGCCGTCATGGTCGTTGGCGGTGATCCGCCGCGACATCTCCGGCAGCAGCACCGTGCCGATGGCGATGCCGATGACGCCGATCGGCAGCTGGTTGAGCCGGTCGGCATAGTAGAGCGCCGACAGCGCGCCCGCGGGCAGGAAGGTCGCGATGATGGTGTCGGCGAACAGCGCGACCTGCGTGCCCATCGAGCCCAGCGTCGCCGGCCCCAGCGCCTTGAAGAAGCCGCGGACGTCTTCGTCGAGCTTCAAGGGCGCAAAGCGCGGCAGGCCGCCATGGCGGGCGAGATCGCCGGCGAGCAGGAAATATTGCAGGAAGCCCGAGATCAGCACACCCCAGGCCGCGGCATGGCCCGCAGTCGGAAACCAGACGGCAACCGCCAGCGTCATCATCATCGCGACGTTGAGGAAGATCGACGCGGCCGCGGCGCTGGCAAAGCGCTGCATCACGTTGAGCATGCCGCCATAGAGCGTCACCAGCGTGATCAACAGCAGATAGGGAAAGGTGACCCGGGTCAGCTCGATCGCGAGCTTGCGCTGCTCGGCATCCTCACTGAAGCCGGGCGCCAGAATGCTCATCGCCTGCGGCATGAACAGCCAGGCGACGACCAGCAGCACGACTTGCGAGGCCAGCAGCAGCGTGAAGATGCGGTCGGCGAACAGGTGCGCTGCCGCCTCGCCCTTCTCGCCATGGACATGCGCATAGGCCGGCACCCAGGCGGCGTTGAAGGCGCCCTCTGCGAAGATCGCGCGGAAATGATTGGGCAGCCGCAGCGCCACGAAGAAGGCGTCGGCCACCGGGCCGGCGCCGAGGATCGCCGCGAGCATGATGTCGCGGGCAAATCCCGTCAGCCGCGAGAGCAGCGTGTAACCACCGACCGTGAAGATGCGTCCGAGCATGCGGACTGTTTTAGAGCATGGCGCGATTAGGTCTAGGTACAAGCGGCGAAGAAGGTTCGCCCCCTCCCCCGCTTGCGGGGGAGGGTTGGGGAGAGGGTGTCTCGACGACGAAGACTCCCCAAGAGGAGAGAGCCCTCACCCGGCGCTTCGCGCCGACCTCTCCCGCAAGCGGGAGAGGTGTACCAAGATCAGCCCGCAATCGCGCCTTGGACGGCGGCGATGATTCGCTCCTGGTCGGCTTCGGTCAGGTAGGCGTGCATCGGCAGGCTGATGACGTCCTGCGACAGGCTCTCGCAACCCGGCAGGCCGCCCTCGGCGACCGGATACTGCTTGTAAGCGGTCTGCTGATGCATTGACTTGCCGTAATAGATGGCGGTCGGCACGCCCTGGGCCTTCAGCGCGGCGGCGAAGCCGTCGCGATCGGTGCCTTTGGGCAGGCGGATCGTGTACTGCGCCCAGACCGAGGTGTTGCCGGGCGCCAGGCGCGGCACGGTGACCACATTGGACAGGCCGCGCGCGTAACGCTCCGCAACCCTGTTACGGGCGGCGATTTCGTCGTCAAAAATCTTCAACTTCTCGATCAGGACCGCAGCCTGCATGGTATCGAGCCGGCCGGTCAGGCCGAGGCGGACGTTGTCGTATTTGTCGACGCCCTGCCCGTGCACGCGGATGCTGCGCAGCTTAGCTGCGAGCTCGTCGTCATCGGTGAAGATCGCGCCGCCGTCGCCGAAGCAGCCGAGCGGCTTTGCCGGGAAGAAGCTGGTCGCCGTTGCGTGCCCGAGCGTGCCGAGCTTGCGGCCCTTGTAGCTCGCGCCAAAGCCCTGCGCGGCGTCGTCGAGCACGAACAGGCCTTCGGCCCTGGCGATCTCGGCAATGGCGTCGTGATCGGCGGGCTGGCCGAACAGGTCGACAGGAATCACGGCGACCGGCTTCAGGCCGGCCTTGCGGGCGCTCGCGATGCCGCGCTTGAGCGACTCCGGACTCATGTTGAAGGTGGTCTCGTCGACGTCGACATAGACAGGCGTCGCGCCGGTCCGCGCCACCGGCGAGGCGGTCGCGATGAAGGTGAAGGACGGACACAGCACGGCATCGCCGGGCCCGACATTCTTCGCCATCATCACCATCAGGATCGCGTCGGTGCCGCTGGCGCAGCCGATGACGTGCTTGGCGCCGCAATAGGCCGCCAGCTGCTTCTCCAGCTCGAAAACCTCGGGACCATTGACGAACTGGCAATGATCCATCACGCGCTTGACCGCCGCATCGAGCGAGGCGCCGAGCCGGCGGCGCTGCGAGCCGACGTCGATGAAGGGAATGGGTTCGGAACGCAGATGCTGGTTCATGGCGGCTTCTTGAGTGATCGACATGGAGAAGAGATCAGCCGGCGACCCGGCGCGGAGCCTTGCGGGCGGGCGCCGCGGCGGCGGGGCGCGACGGTGTCTCCAGGCACTGCGTCGCGATCTCGAGGCTGGCGACGCCTTCGTCGCCGGTCACTGCCGGCGTCTCGCCGTTACGTACCGCCTTCAAGAACGCGAGCAGCTCGGCGCGGAGCGGCTCATCATGGCCGACCGGCAGATGCCGCATCGAATAGCTACCATCCGGCTTGAAGCCGAAGCACTCGGTGACCTGGCGCGTGAGCAGATCGCCCATCACGTATTTGTCGCGCGTTGCGACCGTCACGCTGCGCGCCTTGAACGGCGTCAGCCAGTTGGTGTTGATGTGGGCAAGCACGCCGCTCTCGGTGCGGAATTGCAACAGCGCGATGTCCTCGCGCTCGGCGACCGCGCTCGACAATTGCGGCTGCACCTCGACGATGTCGGATTCCGTGAACCAGCGGATCAAATCGATGTCGTGCACGGCAAGGTCGATGACGACGCCGACATTGGACATGCGCGGCGGGAACGGGCCGACGCGGGTGATCGCGATGGAGAGAATGTCCTCGCCTGCGATCGCCTGCTTGACCGCGGCGACAGCCGGGTTGAAGCGCTCGACATGGCCGATCATCAGCGTCACGCCGGTCTTTTGCGCGGCGGCGACGATCTCGCGGCCCTCCTCCACCGTCGACGCGATCGGCTTCTCGACCAGCACGTGGATGTTCTTGGCGATGCAGGCGAGCGCGACCTCGTGATGCAAATGGGTCGGCGCCGCGACGGTGACGGCATCGACGCCTTCGGCGAAGAGCTGGTCGAGCGTTTCGAAGCTTGCGCAATTGGCAAGTTCCGTGGCCCGCGTGCGATGCGCCGGCGAGGGATCGACGACGCCGACGAGGCTCACGCCAGGCAGGCCGCTGAGCACGCGTGCATGATTGCTGCCCATCACACCGGCGCCAATGACACCGACGCGCAGGCCGGCCTTTGCCGGTGCAGACCCTTTGGAACTCATCTGAGCAAACCCCGATTCAACGCAAATCCCCGGGCCGCTTCTAGCACGGACGCCACATTTGTGGCGAATGCCGCCCTTGCGGGCCGGACACGATTTGATTCAAAAAGTTACACGTTCCCCGGGCCTTAAGCCGAAAAAGATACCGCTTCTCGGCCCGGGTCGCGTGATTCGGAGTTTGCTGGTTACGACCTTTGATAGTCGTCTTCAATCCGGATGATGTCGTCTTCCCCGAGATAAGAGCCGGTCTGGACCTCGATCAGTTCCAGCTGGATCTTGCCGGGATTCTCCATCCGGTGGACGGCGCCCATCGGGATGTAGATCGACTCGTTCTCGTGCACCGTCTTCACCGTCTCGTTGACGGTGACCTGGGCCGTGCCGCGTACCACGATCCAATGCTCGGCACGATGGTGATGCTTCTGCAGCGACAGACGTCCGCCCGGCTTCACCACGATGCGCTTGACCTGGTGGCGCTCGCCATTGTCGACGGACTGATAGCTGCCCCACGGCCGGTGCACCTTCAGATGCTCCTCGGTGACCTTCGGCGCGACCGCCTTCAGCTTCGTCACCAGGCGCTTCAGCCCGTTGGCATCCTTCTGGCGCGAGACCAGAACCGCGTCGGCGGTAGCGACCACGACGAGATCGTCGACGCCTTCGAGCGCGACCAGCGCGGAATCGGTGGTGACATTGCAGTTGCGGGAGTCCTCGAACACGGCGGTGCCGTGCGCCGCATTGCCCAGCGCGTCCTTCTCGGAGAGCTCCCACACCGCGTGCCAGGAGCCGACATCGGACCAGCCGCACGACACCGGCACCACGGCAGCGCGCGAGGTCTTCTCCATCACCGCGTAATCGATCGAGATCGCCTTCGCCGCGCCGAACGCCTCGGGCTCCAGCGTGACGAAGCCGAGATCGCGGCCGGCATTGTTGACGGCGCTGGTGACGGCCTCGACGCTTCCCGCATCGACCCTGCGATATTCGTCGAGCAGCAGAGCGGCCGGGAACATGAAGTTGCCGCTGTTCCAGAGATAGCCCGAATTGACATAGTCGGATGCCTTCACCGCGTCCGGCTTCTCGACGAAGCGCGCGACCGCATGCACTTCGCCGGAGATCACCTCACCCGGATTGATGTAGCCATATTCGGTCGCCGGCCGCTCCGGCTTGACGCCGAAGGTAACGATGCGACCGGCATTCGCGGCCGCAAGGCCCTCGCGGCACGCCGCGACGAACGCGGCATTGTCCTGCACCACGTGGTCGGCGGCGAGCGCGAGCACGATCGCTTCACTGGCGCGGTTCTGCGCGAACACCGCGCCTGCCGCGATCGCGGGGCCGGAATCGCGCCGCATCGGCTCGAGGATTACGTCGGCCTCGATGCCGATCTCGGCGAGCTGCTCCAGCACCATGAAGCGATAGGACGCATTGGTGATGACAACAGGACGATCGAACAGCGAGGGATCGGACACGCGCAGCAGCGTGTCCTGGAACGTCGAACGCGTGCCGAACAGCGGCAGGAACTGCTTGGGGCGCACCTCGCGCGAAGCGGGCCACAGCCGCGTGCCGGCACCGCCGCACATGATCAGGGGGATTATGCGTTTGTCCATCGTGATCTCAAACCTTGAAGTAGTCGCGATACCAGGTGACGAAATTATGGACCCCATGCTCGATCGGCGTTGACGGTGCAAAGCCGGTGTCGCGCATCAAATCCTCGACATCCGCGAACGTTTCCAGCACATCTCCCGGCTGCATCGGCAGCAATTCTTTGATCGCCGTCCGGCCCAGCTCCCGCTCCAGAAGACCGACGACGTGCATCAGTTCCTCCGGATGATGATTGCCGACATTGTAGAGCTTAAACGGCGCATTTGCGGCAGCCGGATCGTCCGCAGGCACGAGATCGATCAGCTTCGATACGACACGGGTCACATCATCAATATAGGTGAAGTCCCGGCGCATCCTGCCATGGTTAAAGAGCCGGATCGGCTTGCCCGCCATGATGGCGTTCACGAACAGAAACATGGCCATGTCGGGCCGGCCCCACGGACCGTAAATGGTGAAGAAGCGCAGCCCCGTGACCGGCAGGCGATAGAGATGGCTGTAGGACTGCGCCATCACCTCGTTCGCCTTCTTGGTCGCGGCATAGAAGCTCACGGGATGATCGGTACGGTCCGCAACCGCAAATGGCAGTTTTGTGTTGGCGCCGTAAACGGAAGATGACGAGGCGTAGACGAGATGACGACAGCCGTTGTTGCGGCAGCCCTCCAGCACGTTGAGAAAGCCCGCAAGATTGGAATCGACGTAAGTCTGCGGCTTCTCGATCGAGTAGCGCACGCCGGCCTGCGCCGCGAGATGCACGACTTTGGCAAAACGATGTTGCGAAAACAGCGCCGCCATCGTCTCGCGGTCGGCGAGATCGGCCTCGACGAAGGAGAAGCCGGGCGCGTCCCTGAGCAGCGCAAGGCGCGCTTTCTTCAGCGCCGGATCGTAATAGCTGTTGAGATTGTCGAGCCCGACGACGGCGCGGCCTTCGCCCAGGAGCTGCCGGGCGACGTGGAAGCCGATGAACCCGGCCGCGCCGGTAACCAAAATCGCCTGATCTGTCATCCTGTTCCCTAGGATCCGAGCCGCCCCTGTTTAGCCGCCACGTTGACAGGGTCGCAATAGGCTCGCCGCTCCTCATGAGAACTCCGCGCGGCGTCCTTAACGACGGCTATTGCAAGATCGGCGCCAAAACCATACCAAAGCGGCCGAATTCGGCGCCTCGCGTCGGGTTGCCTCAAATCTTCGCAAACCCTGTCCATGCGGGCGAGATGCGCCGAATCCTGTTGTCGACGGCCAAAATCCTGATCTCCGCGGCGCTGCTCTATCTGGCGCTGCGCAAGGTCGACCTGTCCGAACTGTTTTCGCGCTTCACCGTGACCAGCCTGTTCTGGATCGGCGTCGCGATCGCGGTCACGTTCCTGCAGATCTTCATCGGCGCGCTGCGCTGGCGCGAGATCAGCGCCGTCTGCGGCGCGCCGCTCGAGCTCGGCCGCGCCATGCGCTACAACGTGATCGGCTCGTTCTTCAACCAGACCCTGCCGTCGGCGATCGGCGGCGATGCGGTCCGGCTGTGGCTGGTCGCGCGCGCCGGCGCCGGCTGGCGTGCGGCGACCTACTCGATCTTCGTCGATCGCGCGATCGGCCTCATCGCGCTCGCGATCGTGATCGTCGCAAGCCTGCCCTGGAGCTACACCCTCATCACTGATCCGCACGGACGCTCGGCGCTGCTGCTCGTCGACCTCCTGGCGCTCGCCGGCGGCATCGGCTTCCTGATTTTCGGCGCGCTGAAATGGCGCTGGCTGAAAACCTGGTGGGGGACGCATCACATTCACGCCTGTGCCGTGATCGCGAACCGCGTCATCTTCAGCCGCAGCCGCGGGCCGATCATCGCAATCCTGTCGATCCTCGTTCACGTGCTCGCCGTCGTCATCGCCTGGTGCGTCGTGCAGTCCATTGCGGCCCCGGTTCGCTTCAGCGACGTCTTTCTGCTGGTGCCCCCGGTGATGCTGATCACGATGATGCCGATCTCGATCGCCGGCTGGGGCGTGCGCGAAGCCACGATGAGCCTTGCGTTCGGCTTCGCCGGGCTTGCCGCCAATGAGGGCGTCAACGTCTCGCTGCTGTTCGGCGCCGTGTTCTTCATTGTCGGCGCATTCGGCGGCCTGATCTGGATCCTCAGCGCGGAGAAAGCCGCGCAAGGATCGGCCCCGATCGGAGTGCCGGAGTGAGCTCGGCCGCCGATGCGCTCGCCGGCGCGCTCTTGCTGCTTGCCGTTGCGGTCGCTGCGCTGATCTCGGCGCTCGTCACCTGGACCAGCCGCCCCCTGCTCCAGCGCTACGCGCTGGCGCGGCCGAATGCGCGGTCCTCGCATCGCATCCCGACGCCGCAGGGCGCGGGCATCGCGGTGATCGCCGCTACCCTGATCGTCGCCTCGCTTTGGGGGGCCACGGCCAATGTCGCGATCCCGCCGGAGCTGGTCGCCGCGACCGTCGTGATCGCATTGGTCGGCTTCGCCGACGATATCGTGTCGCTGCCGGTGCTGGTGCGGCTGGTGCTGCAGGCAGCCTGCGTTGGCGCAGTGGTGTTCACCGCGCCCGAGACCGCGCGCATCGTGCCGACGCTGCCGCTTCCGCTGGAGCGTGGCCTCATCGTCCTTGCCGGCGTCTGGTTCGTGAACCTCGTCAACTTCATGGACGGGCTCGACCTGATGACGGTGGCGGAAGTCGTGCCGGTCACCGCCGCGCTGCTGCTGCTGGGAATGCTTGGGGATCTCTCGTGGCCGGCCGTGCTGATCGCCACCGCGCTGTGCGGCGCCATGCTCGGCTTTGCGCCGTTCAACCGTCCCGTCGCAAAAGTCTTCCTGGGCGATGTCGGCAGCCTGCCGATCGGCCTCTTGCTCGGCTGGTGCCTTTTGGAGCTCGCCTTTCGGGGGCAGCCGGCCGCGGCGCTGCTACTGCCCGCCTATTATCTTGCAGATTCCACCATCACGCTGTTTCGGCGCATCATCAGGCGCGAACCGTTCTGGTCGGCACATCGCACTCACTTTTATCAGCGTGCGACCGACAACGGCTTCACGGTCAAGCGGGTGATCGGCGAGGCATTCGCGCTCAACCTCGTGCTGGCATTGCTCGCTATCGCCACCGTTCGCGCCGGTTCGATGACGATCACGATCGTCTCCCTGCTCGCTGGCGCGGGCGCGGTCGCACTCGTGCTGCGGCGTTTCTCCCGCGCTCAGGCGTCCTGAGCCGACAACGCGCGCCGCAACCCCTCGTCCAGGGAGACCTCCGGCTGCCAGCCGGTCGCGAGCACCTTGGAGATGTTGAGCTCGAGCGAGCCGATCAGGCTGTCATGCGTATCCTGCCGGCCCATCACGTTGAGCAGCGTCGAGAGCAGCCTCGGCGGCATGCCGAACAGAACCGGGCTCTTGCCAGACGCAATGGCCAGGCGCCGGATGAATTCGGGCGTCGAGACCTGTTCTCTGTCGGCCACCAGGAAGATCTCGAAATTGCTGGCGGGATCGGGATGGCTGAGCCGGCGCAGGATGAACGACGACAGGTTCTGCACGGCAAGGAAGGCGCGCTGGTTGCTGATCGCCGCAAAGGGCAGCGGCAGCCCCAGGCTCACTGCGCGCGTCAGCAGCGCGAAATTGCCCTTGGCGCCGGCGCCATAGACCAGCGGCGGCCTGATCACCGAGATCTTCATATCGCTGTCGCGCGACAATGTCCTCAGGCCCGCCTCGGCCGCTGCCTTGGACATGCCGTAGAGGCCGCGCGGCGTCAGGACGTCGTTTTCGCTGAACGGTGCGCGGCCTTCATTGCTGCGGCCGTGAACGAGAACGGTGCTGATGAAGATGAATTGGCGCACGCCCGCCGTCGCCGCGCAGCGCGCCAAATGCAGCGTGCCGGCGATATTGACGTTGCGGTAGAGCTGGACTGCGTGCTCCTCGTGCTTGTGGTGCACGCGCGCGGCCAGATGGACTACGGCATCGACGCCTTCCAATGCAGCCCCCCAGTCGGTCTCGGGACCGATCGATTCGATCACGACCTCGCCGTCGACACCTTCCGGGCTGCGGACCGCGCGGCGGACCGACCATCCCGCGCGCATGAGCGCCGGCACGAGGTGACGGCCGACGAAGCCGCTCGCTCCCGTCACCAGCACGACCGGTTTACGCTCGCTCATCGCTGCTCCGAAAGGTCCGGGTTGCGCAACAATTCGTCGATCAGCGCGGCATAGGCGTTCATCGCGGTCGTCCTGTCGAACCGGGATGCTGCCTTCACCGCGCGCGCCGCGATGCTGTCGTCGTCGGAACGGAACGCGGCGCGGATCGCTTCGGCGAGCAGGTCGGCACGGTCCGGCGACACGACCCAGCCGAGCCTGCTCTCCACGACCGTCAACGCCGCCTCGGCCTCCGGCTCGGACACCAGCACCACGGGACGACCGACCGCCAGCAGATTGTAGAACCGGCTCGGCACCGACACGCCCGCAACGTTCTTCCGGTACGGAATGATCCAGAGATCGGCGGCGGCCAGAAACGCCTCGAGCTCGGAATCCTCGACGCGCCCGACAAAGGAGACATTGGAGAGGTTCGCCGCCGCCTGCAACTGCTTGAGCCGTTCAAAGCCGATGCCCCAGCCGGACAGCAGGAAGTGAATGTCCGCCTCGTCCTTCAAAAGCCGCGCCGCTTCGAACACGATCTCGGGATCGTGGGTGAAGCCGAGATTGCCCGACAGGCCGACGATGAAGCGCGCGGGAATCGCCTTGCGGAACGGATTGTCGGACGTGACCGGCCGCGGCGCGGGCACCAGCGTCGCCCAGTTCGGGATGAAGCGGATCTTGCTCCGCCTCATCCCGGAATAGCTGAGCAGCGGCCGCTCCGCGTCTCGGCCGATGGTGATGACGGCATTGAGCGCGCGGAACATCAGGCTGTTGGCGGCGCGCATCGTCCGCGTTACGAACGAGCCAGGCTTCAGGAGGCCCGCCATCACCAGCACATCGGGAAAGAGGTCGTGCATGATCAGCGCCGAGCGCGCGCCCCTGACCCTTGCCGCCGCTGCCACCGCATAGGGCAGCATGAACGGCGCGGTGACCGTGAGCACGACGTCCCCTCGCCTCAGCTCCCGCACCAATGCGAAGAACGTGCGCGCCGCGAACAACAGCTCGGAGACGCCGCGCCGCACCAGCGCCGCCTTGCCCGCCATGCGGTTCCTGATCGCGACGACGCGCGGCTTGCCCGAGCCGGTCTGCGCGGCCGGCAATGCACCCGGCGAGCCTGAGAGCACGACGACCTCGTGCTCGGTGGCAAGCCGGCAGGCGATCTCGGCCATGATCGCCGCCGTCGTGCTCGGGTCAGGCGGATAATGCTGGCTCGCGACGACGATCTTGCCTCTGGGCTGCATGATCAGGCTGCGGTCGACCCGAATTCGGGCACCGCGTCCTTCAGGATGGTCCTGATGGTGGCGCGATCATCGCGCGCGATCGCCTGCTCCAGCGCCGCGATCCATTTGCGCAGCGTCTGCATCGGCGGTTCGTTCGGCTGCGCGGCCATGATCCCGGCGACGCCGATCTCGCGGGTCGGCTCTTCCGAGGCGAACAGGATCTCGTGCAGGCGTTCGCCCGGCCGCATGCCGGTGAACACGATCTCGATGTCGTAGCCGGGCTGCAGTCCGGACAGCCGGATCATGCGCTCGGCGAGATCGACGATCTTCACCGGCTGGCCCATGTTGAGCACGTAGACCGAGACGTCATGACGCTGCGTTCCAAGCGCGTGCGTGGCCGCGGTGATGACGAGATCGCAGGCCTCGCGAATGGTCATGAAGTAGCGGACCATGTCGGGATGCGTCACGGTCACCGGGCCGCCGGCCTCGATCTGGGCCTTGAACTTCGGCACCACCGAGCCGTTCGAGGCCAGCACGTTGCCGAACCGGACCGAGATCAGCCGCATCGGCGGCTTGGTCCCGCGCACCCCGGCGGCGAGGTCGTGATCCAGTGCCTGGCAGTACATCTCGGCGAAGCGCTTAGTCAGGCCGAGCATCGACACCGGCTCGATCGCCTTGTCGGTCGAGATCATCACCATCGCCTCGGCGCCGGCCGCCACGGCGGCATCCGCAACGTTAATCGAGCCGAAGATGTTGGTCTTGACGCCCTCGCTCCAGTCGCGCTCGAGGATCGGAACGTGCTTGAGCGCCGCCGCGTGGAACACGATATCAGGCTTGAACTCCGCCATCAGGCGCATGATGCGCTCGCGGTCGCGAATGTCGGCGATCCGTCCTTCGATCTCGGCTGCCGCGCCTTGCGCGGCAAGCGCTTCCGTGATCGCGTAGAGCGCCGGCTCCGAGTTCTCCACGATCAGGAGCCGCGCGGCGCCGAAGGCGACGACACGCTCGCAGATCTCCGAACCGATCGAGCCGCCGCCGCCGGTGACGATCACGGCCTTGCCGTTGATCAGCGCTTCCAGGCGCGCATAGTCGATCTTTTCGCTCGGCCGCAGCAGGAGGTCCTCGACAGCGACGGCCGTGAGCCGCGGCGTGTCGCCGCTCTCCAGCGAGGGCATCCGGTTGACGATCACGCCCAGCTTGCGCGCCCGCATCAGGATCGATTCCGGATGAGTCTCCGGCTCGAATGCCGAGGGCGTCATGACGAGTCGCGCGATCGGCTTGTTGCGCTTGGCAAAGTCCGCGATGACGTCTTCGACGTCGTCGATCCCGCCCAGCACCGGCACGTTGCGGATGAACTGGCCGCGGTCGGCGCTCGACGGTGACAACACGCCGACCGGCCAAATGCCCTTGATCGCCCCGCTCTCGATCCCGCGCAGCAGCACCTCGGCATCCGCGGCGCGGCCGATCAGCAGCGTAGGCGCGGCATGATCGGTCCTCGCATGACGACGCACCCGCGTATAGCGGAAGTAGCGATAAGCCATGCGCAGCGCGCTAAGGAAGGAGATCTCGAGGAACCAGTAGAGGACGATCGTCACCTTGCCGAGGAAAAAGGCGCCGCGGACATTGGGGGCGACGAAGATGTAATCGAGCACGAGCAAGGCGACCGTCAGCACGGTCGCGACGCGGATGATGTTCAGCGCGTCGGGCAGCGAGATAAAGCGCCATTTCGTGGTGGTCAGGTTGAAGAAGAAAAACACCACCACGCTGAAGGCGAGGAAGTAGGGCAGGATCTTGAACAGCAGCGGCAGGCGGTCATAGAAGTAGTCGCCGCCCTCGAAACGCAGGTAGAAGGCGGCAAAAAGCGCCGCCGTGGTCGCCAGCAGGTCGTGGAGCGCGATAAGGAAATTGCGCAAAGTGAGATGCGAAAGACGCGTCATCCGCCGACCGATGAAAACCCAGTTAGATGCAACCTGACCGCGCTGATAGCTCATCTGGACAAGACTTGCCAGCCGCGCGACAGCTCAGGAACCGGCTTCCCCCATCTTCGCCTCGACCTGTTGTGCCCGGATCACCATGCCGCCGGCGACGCCGACGCCGATGACGTACATCCAGCCCTCATGAAAGTCGAACAGATGGGAATTGAACAGCGAGGTGAAGACGTTCTGCACCACGACCAGGAGCCCGATCCAGTTGGCAAGCCCGTCGCCGCGAAACAACCGCAGATGCAATATCCAGATCGCGTAGAGAATGGCGATGCCGATCACGCCCCATTGCACGGCAACGTTCAGCGTCTGATTATGCGGGTTGCCGATCACCTCGGCAGACGCCTGGTACTGACCGGCGGGCGTCGCGACGCGTTCGAACAATCCGCGGGTCGAGCCGGTGCCATGCCCTTTGATCGGCGCCTCCGCGAAGAAGCCGAGCGACTTGCGCCAGAATTCGAGCCGCAGGCCCGCCGAGGTCGGTTCGCCCTTTTCCATGTAACGCGTGTAGTCGTCGGAAAACCTCTCGGCGGTATGGCGCAAATACGGCGAGGCCTGCCAGGCGAGAACGGCGCCGACGAGCAGCGCGGCGGAGATGAGCGCGATATTGCGCCATTTAAGGTGAAGCAGCGCAAACACGCCGAACATGATCGGAATGGTGACGAGCGCGGTGCGTGAAACCACCACGAATGTCATGTTGATGAAGAAGCTCAGCGCCAGCACGGTCAGCAGCCCGGCGAACCAGTATCGCTTCTCGCGCAGCAGCATCACGATCGGATAGGCGAGCGCGACCGCGCAAAGCGCAAATTCCTGGCTCTGGTCGATGTAGTTCTTGACGAAAATGCCGCGCTCCATGGGGTCGGTCTTGAGCGCGAGGTTCGGATAGAAGGCGACCAGCCAGGACATCACCGACAACAGGGCGCAGGACACCAGGAACGCGACGAAGACCCAATGGCCCCGCGGCGAGCGCTCGAAATGATAGAGCAGGACGGGCAGCACGAGCAGCTTGACGGTCGGATTGACCGCATAGAAGCGCGCGCCCCAGGCCGCATCCGACCACAGCGTCCCAACCAGCGCGAGCAGCACCAGCGCGATCGGCGCCGCACAGATCGGACGCTTCAGCGATTGCAGGAAGGCGCCGAAGTCGAGGAACGGCACCACGCAGAGCAGCATCAGCGCGTTGAAGATCCCCGCAAGCGACGTCGACCAAGGCAGCGAGGCCGCGGTCAGGATCGCAAACAGATCGACTGTGTCGCGCCAGGCCGCCGGACTGCGCAGGCGCCGCCGCAACATGTGGCCGGGGGTCTCTCGGGCAAGCACCGTCACTTGTCCCCTCCCCGCGCGCGATGAACCAGTGCCGTCGTGCTGAAGCCCTGGAGAATGTCGACCAGTACGACCGTTCCGCCCGCGGCTTCGACGACCTCGTGGCCGACGACCTGCTCGCGGGTGTAGTCGCCGCCCTTCACCAGCACGCCGGGCTTGATCCGGGTGATCAGCTCGATCGGCGTGTCCTCCGCGAAAATGACGACGAGATCGACCGCTTCGAGCGCGGCGAGCACCTCGGCACGCGCGCGCTCGTCCTGCACCGGACGATCGGCGCCCTTCAGCCGCCGCACCGAAGCGTCGCTGTTGAGCCCCACGATCAGGCGATCACAGGCGGCGCGCGCCGCGGTCAGCACCTTGACATGACCGGGATGCAGGATGTCGAAGCAGCCGTTGGTGAAGCCGACGCGCAGGCCCTGCCGGCGCCACTCGGCGAGTTGCGCGTCGAGCGCGCCCGGCTCGAGCACGATCTTCTCCTCGGCCGCAAGATAAGCGTGCGGCAGGATCTTGCGCCGCAGTTCGGCCGTGCTCACGTTGGCGGTGCCCTGCTTGCCGACGGCGACCGCAGCGGCGGCATTGGCGACGCGCAGCGCCGTGTCCCAGTCCGCGCCCGCCGCGAGCGAGACCGCGAGCGCGGCGGCGACGGTGTCACCGGCGCCGGAGACGTCGCGCACCTTCACCGGGAAAGCCGGAACGTGAACGGCCCCGCCACCCCGCGGCACCAGCGTCATGCCGTGCTCGCCCTGGGTGACCAGGATCGCATCGCAATCGGCGAGCCGCATCACATCCTCGCTGGCCTCGACGATGCTCTGCACCGTCTCGGCGCGACTACGGGTCGCTTCCGAGAATTCCTTGCGGTTGGGCGTAAGCAGCGTAGCGCCGCGATAGATCGCCCAGTTCAGACTCTTGGGATCGACGATCACGGGCTTGCCGAGCTTTCGCGCGGCATCGATGGTGTGGCGGATCACGCGCGCCGTCAGCACGCCCTTGGCGTAATCGGACAGCGACACGATGTCGGCGCGCGCGATCTGCGGCCGGATGGCATCGATCAATTTCGTTTCGACGTCATCGGACGCAGGCAGCGCCTGCTCCCAATCCGCGCGCAGCATGTGCGTGGAAAAATGCTCGGAGACGAAACGGACCTTTCGCGTGGTCGGCCGCGAGGGGTCGCATACCAGCACGCTTTCGATGCCGGCTTGCTCATTGAGCGCCACCTTGAGCCGTGCACCGGCCTCGTCCTCGCCGACGAGGCCGACGAAGATGCAGCGCGCGCCGAGCGAAGCGACATTGCGCGCAACGTTGCCGGCGCCACCGATGTGGATCTCGCTGCGTTGGGCGGCGATGACAGGCGCCGGCGCTTCCGGCGAGATCCGCGACACCTCGCCATAGACGAACTCGTCCAGCATGATGTCGCCGATGCACAGCACCGTGCGGCCTGAGATGGCTTGCGCGAGGGCATCGAAATCGAGAATGGGCGTCGGCATGGTCCAAGGGCCTCAGCGAAAGCGATCGGGCCGATCGAGATAATCCCCGACATAGGCCTTCACCGCGTCCTCGAGCGTCGTGAAGCCGCCGTTATAGCCGGCGCGGAGCAGACGATCGACCTTGCTCTGGGTGAAATACTGGTAGCTGTCGCGAATCTGCTCGGGCATGTCGATGTATTCGATTTTGGGCTTGGTGCCGAGCGCCGCATAGGCAGCCAGCATGAGGTCCTTGAAGCTGCGCGCCTTGCCAGTGCCGACGTTGAACAGGCCGGACACCGACGGCGTGGCCAGCAGCCACATGATGACGCGCACGACGTCGTCGACATAGATGAAATCGCGGCGCTGGTCGCCGTCCTCGATGCCTTCGCGATGCGACTTGAACAGCTGCACGACGCGGCCTGCCCTCACGTCGTCGAAGCGCCGCGCCAGCACGCTCATCATCGAACCCTTGTGATACTCGTTCGGGCCGAACACGTTGAAGAATTTCAGGCCGGCCCATTGCGGCGGGAGCCGATCGCCGCGCGCGACGCGTTCGGCGACGGCGAGATCGAACAGGTGCTTGCTCCAGCCGTAGAGATTCATCGGCCGCAATTTCTTCAGCGCCGGCAGCGAGGCGTCGTCGTCAAAGCCTTCCATGCCGTCGCCATAGGTCGCCGCCGAGGATGCATAGATGAACGGCACCGCGTTCATCGTGCACCAGTTCACAAGGCGCATCGACAGGCGGAAATTGGTCTCGATGACGAGGTCGCCGTCGATCGCGGTGGTCGCGGAAATCGCCCCGAGATGGATCATGCCGTCGAGCTTGCGGCTCTTCAGCCAGCCCTCCAGCTCGGCCGGGGGAACGATATCCACAAGCTGCCGCTTGGCGAGGTTGCGCCACTTGCCCTCTGTGCCGAGCAGGTCGCAGACCACGACGTCGCTGCGGCCAGCCCCGTTCAGCGCGGCCACGACATTCGATCCGATAAAACCGGCCCCGCCGGTCACCAGCAACATTCCACCTACCTGCCCGATTTTCTTAAGGTCCGACCCTGCCGTAGCGCATCATCCGCCAAAGTGTAAGCATTTTGGGCAGGCGCTTTTGGACTCGCGCTCTCCCTGCTTTACGTCCTGGCCCGGAGCGGCTAACCGAACCGCCACATCAGCTCGCCTTCGCCCCTATTAACGAATGAACAAAGATTCGCAACTTAGTGGACATGCAGATCGGGACGACACGCGTCCGATTCTGATCATCCCCTACATGTGGATCGGCGATTTCGTCCGAAATCACACCGTGGTGCGGGTCCTGAAGGAGCGGTGGCCGAACCGGCCGGTCGATCTGCTGACCACATCCCTGTGCGCGCCGCTGGTCGATTACATGCCCGGCGTCCGGCAGGGGATCGTCTGGGACCTGCCGCGCAGCCGGCTCGCCGTGGGCCGGCAGCTCGGACTGGCAAAACTCCTGCGGAAACGGAACTACGGCACCGCCCTGGTGCTGCCCCGGACCTGGAAGGCGGCTATCGCGCCGGCGCTGGCCGGTATCCCCGAACGGGTCGGCTTCGTCGGTGAGTTCCGTTTCGGGCTGATCAATCGGTGGCGCTGGGGCGAGAAGAAGCTGCCCCGCTTCATCGACAAGAACGCCGCCCTCGCCCAGCCCGACGGCGCCCCCCTGCCAGCGGAATGGCCGGTGCCGCAACTGCGCGTCCCGACCGAGGACATCGCCCGCTGGCGCGATGCCAATGCCCTCAGCGCCGGCGCCGCAGTGGCGCTCGCCCCCGGCTCGGTCGGGGTCTCAAAGCGCTGGACCTATTATCCCGAAGCCGCCCGCCTGCTGGTCGAGTGCGGGCTCGAGGTCTGGGTGGTCGGCGGCCCCGCCGAAAAGGGGCTCGCCCAGGAGATCGTCGCGGCCGGCGGCCCGGGCGTGCGCGACCTCACCGGCAATGATCTGCGCAACGGCGTCCTCGCGATGGCCGCGGCGGGCGTTGCGATCTCCAATGATTCCGGTCTGATGCACATCGCAGCCGCGCTCGGCACGCCCACCATGGGCATCTTCGGCCCAACCAGCCCCTATCTCTGGGCGCCGCTGAACGGCCTCGCGGCAACGGTGGTGCAGGACAAGAGCGAGCTCGCCTGCCAGCCCTGCCAGAGCACGATCTGCAAGATGAACGACCACCGCTGCATGCGGGCTATCGCAGCGGCGGAGGTGGTGGGGATTGCGCAGCGGGTGCTGGGGGAAGCGGCGAAGGCGAAGAGCTGAGCAGGAGCAAGTCAAAACTGCTTGGGCAGTCCAGCCTGCTTCAAAACCGCATTCGCCGTATGCCGGGATTTGATATTGTTATCGACAGTAAAGCGAGACTGGGCTCTCCCCAATCTCGTGATCGCCACGCCCATGTCGAACGAAGAAACATCCCGCCTTCTCCAGAATTCGCTTCAACTCCGGAGTGAAGCTGTTCATGCGGCTTCTTCTGCGGAACCGATCTTGATCCGTCTGGAGAAGCTCGCGATCACCTCGATGGGCACCTCATACCCGTCGGTAGCGCCTCCATCTTCCAACAGATCGCGAATAAGGTCAGGCAACTTGGCATCGAGCTCATCGAGGCCCGTGGCTTCCGTGACGAGACCCGGAAGGTCTGAACTCTCGGCCGTCCAGACAGATGCCTCGCTATCCCAAGTCGCTCGAACGACAATGAGATGGCCCATTTTTGGCGTTCCCCCTGTAGCGATTTCTTTCATGAAAGCAGTCCTCACTGATCATGGCAACCGCATAGCAAGCAGAGTGCCAGACAACGCATTAACCTCAAGTTAGCCGCGCCAAAGGCGGATAAATCCATCTCCACCACATAACACATTGAATTGATATGCATTTTTGCACAA
Organism: Bradyrhizobium sp. LMG 9283; assembly: GCF_045571415.1. Taxonomy (NCBI): domain Bacteria; kingdom Pseudomonadati; phylum Pseudomonadota; class Alphaproteobacteria; order Hyphomicrobiales; family Nitrobacteraceae; genus Bradyrhizobium; species Bradyrhizobium sp. LMG 9283. The sequence goes on along the minus strand of NZ_CP120691.1, from coordinate 3,324,593 downwards.
CAGCCCCTGGCCTTGGGTTGCGCACGAGGAAGAGCGCTTAGCGTTTTGGAGGGAGTTCGCCTACGGCGAGGACGACGCAAGTTCGACGAGTTCACGACTATGCACGTCTACCCCTGTTTTGCCCCGACGGGTCAAACCAACTTCGCAAAATCAGCAATCGATTGACCCCACTGCCAAGCCATTGATTCCACTATGCCCAGCTACTGTGCATGGGGTTGTTTTCGCAGTTTTTGTTTCGCAGCCCCAGGAACTTTGCTCAGAGCAGCGGCCGATAGACCTCGCCGATCCGCGCCGCTTCGGCATCGAGGCTAAATTGTTCGAGCACCCGCGCCCGCCCGCGCTCGCCCATGGCCGTCGCAGCAGCCACATCCCGCATCAGCGGCTCGAGCGCGGCGGCTAATGCATCGGCATCGCCGGTCGGGATCAGCACGCCGCTCACGCCGTCCTCCACCACCAGTGCCGAAGCGCCGGCGCGTGCGGCGACCAGCGCACTGCCGGCCGCCATCGCTTCGATCAGCGTCAGGCCAAAGCCTTCGTTGCGTGAGGTGAAGGCGTAGATCGTCAGCCGCTGATACCAGCGCTGCACGGCTTCGATCGGCAACTCGCCGGTGATGACGATGCGCGACTGCAGGTTGGCAGCTTCGATGCGCTTCTTCAGGTCATTCGCGAAGGCAATCTGCTCGGGGGTAACCTGCCCGACGATGACGGCCGTGAAATCGGGATAGTGCGGCAACAAGCGGCACATCGCATCGACGAACACATCGGTGCCCTTCTGCGCACGCACGCGGCCGAAACAGCCGATGGCGTAGCGGCCCGGCAGCGCGGCTTCCGCGAAGGCCGCAGCGCGATCTGCCGGCGGCGCGTAGACGTCGGTGTCGACGCCGTGCGGGATCACTGTCGCCTTCACCTTCAGGAACGAGGCCGAGAGGTCGCTCGTCGCGATGATAGCATCCATGCGCCGGATCAGCCAGCGCGTGATCCAGCTGTGATGCCGCTGCGCCGCCGAGGTGAACACGAGTTTCAAAGGCCAGCCGAGCGCGCGCAGCACGACGCCCGCGATCATCTCGTTGTTGCGGCGTGCATGCCAGATCACGGGCCGCCTGCGGCGCCACAACTTCAGAAAATCGGCAACGCTCAGCCGCGCGATCCCTTCCGGCGCGTCCGAGCCGAACCAGGCCGCGCGATACAGTTTCGCCAGCCGCGGCGCCACCATCCGGTTGGTCGCGGTGACCCCGGAATAGCGCCTGTGCAGATTTGGCACGATCACTTCGAGATCGCCGGGGAACTTCGTCACGTCACACTCCGTTTCGCAAAGTCCCTATACGCAACATTAAGCATAGTGACCAGTTCAGCCCTGCCGATACCGCCTCTTCACCACGCAAGCGCTAGCCTTGCGCGTTGATCGAAGACGGGTGAGATCATGACTGTGCTAGTCACCGGCGGCGCCGGCTACATCGGAAGTCACACGGTCCTCGCGCTGGCGGAAGCCGGCGAGGACGTCGTCGTGATCGACGATCTCTCCACCGGATTCTCCGCTTACCTGCCCGAAGGCGTTCCGCTGTTCATCGGCGATGCGGGCGATGAAAACCTGCTCGAGGGCGTGATCGCCCAGCATGACATCGAGAGCATCATCCATTTCGCAGGCTCGGTCGTCGTGCCGGACTCGATGCGCGATCCGCTCGGCTACTACCGCAACAACTTTACGACCGCGCGCAATCTGCTCAACGTTGCGGTCAAGCGCGGCATCGGCCGCTTCATCTTCTCCTCGACCGCCGCGGTCTACGGCAATCCGGACCAGGTGCCGGTGCCCGAGCACGCGCCGACGCGGCCGCTGTCGCCTTACGGCTCGTCGAAGCTGATGACCGAGATCATGCTGCACGACGTCGCCGCCGCCTACGGCATGCAATACGTGACGCTGCGTTACTTCAACGTCGCCGGTGCCGATCCGCAGGCGCGCATCGGCCTTGCTACCGTCGGCGCCACGCACCTGCTCAAGATCGCAGTGGAAGCCGCCACCGGCCAGCGCGCCAAGATCGACGTGTTCGGCACCGACTATCCGACCCCGGACGGCAGCTGCATCCGCGACTTCATCCACGTCACCGACCTGTCGCAGGCGCATCGCTCGGCGCTGGCCTATTTGCGCAATGGCGGCGCATCGACCACGCTGAACTGCGGCTATGGCCGCGGCTATTCGGTGCTGGAGACCATCGATGCGGTGCGCCGGGTTTCGGGCCGCAGCTTCGCCGTGCAATATGCCCCACGCCGACCCGGTGACATCATGACCATGGTCGCCGACACCAGCCGCATCCGCAGCCTGCTCGACTGGCGGCCGCAATACGACGACCTCGAGACCATCGCAGCCCATGCCCTGGCCTGGGAGGACAAGCTGTTCCGCGAGCGCCACGGCGAGCTCCGCCACGCCGTCTCGGCCTAGAATCATCCCAAGCGCAAGCCCTTAATTGGGCTTGAAAAACCCGGCTTGAGCGGGCACAGAGGCCCATCGATCCCTGACGCGCGGGCAGGCTTTGTCCTGCGCCGTCAATGGACACCGGATGGCCCAGTTTCCAAAGAAAATCACCGACGATCCCTACGCGGCAGCGGTCCTGATCCGCCGCCTGATCACGGAACAGGGAATCGTCTACTGGCGACGTTACCTCGTCGCCTTCGCGCTGATGACGCTCGCCGCAGGCGCCACCGCAGGCGCCACCTATGTGCTCGGCCAGGTCATCAACCAGGCCTATGTCGACAAGAACATACCGGGCATCGCGATGTTCTCCGGCATCACGGTGGCGCTGCTGTTCATCAAGGGCGTGGCGACCTACGGCCACATGGTGATCCTGACCAAGATCAGTAACGCGATCCTCGCCACCAACCAGCGCCAGTTGTTCGCCAAGCTGATGCGCGAAAGCGTCGGCTTCTTCTCCGAACGGCATTCGTCCGAGTTCCTGGCGCGGCTGACGGCCGGCGCAAAATCCATCACCGACGTGCTCAACATGCTGGTCAACGCCATCGGGCGCGACCTGTTGATGTTGCTCGCCATGATCGGCGTGATGGTGTGGCAGGATCCGCTGATGTCGTTCATCGGCCTCGTCGCGGTGCCGCCGGCGATGCTGGTGCTGCGCAAGCTGGTCAAACGCATCAAGGGCCTCGCCTTCAACCAGTTCACCGGCACCGCCGACATCATGGAGACGATGCAGGAATCGCTGCAGGGCATCCGCACCGTCAAGGCCTTCACTCTTGAAGAGACCATGCAGAAGCGCATCGACGAGAACATCGCGATCGTCGAGCGCAATGCCAACAAGATGGCTCGCGTCGCCAATCGCTCCAACCCGCTGATGGAAATGCTCGGCGGCTTCGCGGTTGCCGGCTGCCTGATGTATGGCGGTTATGCCGTGGTCGCGCTCAACGCCACGCCCGGCGCGTTCTTCTCCTTCATGACTGCCTTCCTGATGGCGACCGAGCCGGCCAAGCGGCTGGCGCGGCTCAACATCGATTTGAACAGCCAACTGGTCGGCGCGCGCATGCTGCTCGAGGTCGTCGACAGCCCCGCGAGCGAGCAGTCCGACGACGACAAGCCGGCGCTGAAGCTCTCCGATGCCCGCATCGAACTGCGTGACGTCAGCTTCGCCTATCGCTCGGGCGAGACCGTGCTCAACCGCATAAGCTTCATTGCCGAGCCCGGCACGGTGACCGCGCTCGTCGGTCCCTCCGGAGGCGGCAAGTCGACCGTGCTGGCGCTGCTCTTGCGCTTCTACGAGGTCACGCAAGGCGACATCGTGATCGACGGCCAATCGATCCCCTCGGTCTCGCGCAAGTCGCTGCGCGCGCAGACCGCCTATGTCGGCCAGGACGTCTATCTGTTCCGCGATACCATCCGCAACAACATCGCCTTCGGCAAGCCGGGCGCGAGCGAGGACGAGATCATCGAGGCGGCGAAAGCAGCTTGCGCGCATGATTTCATTATGGGCTTTCCGCTCGGCTACGACACGCCCGTCGGCGAGCACGGCACGCAGCTCTCCGGCGGCCAGCGCCAGCGCATTGCGGTCGCGCGCGCGCTGCTCAAGAACGCGCCGATCATCCTCTTGGACGAGGCCACCGCTGCGCTCGATTCGGAATCCGAGCGGCAGGTGCAGGAGGCGATCGAGCATCTCTGCCGGAACCGCACCACCATCGTGATCGCACACCGCCTGCACACCATCATGCACGCAGATAGCATCCTGGTAGTGGAGGGCGGCGAGATCGTCGAGCAGGGCCGGCATGACGAGCTGCTCCGCCGCGGCGGCCGCTACGCCTCGTTCTTCCGGTTGCAACACCGGGACGCGGAGGCTGCGCCCGTGTTGGCCTACTCCGCCAACTCCTGACCGGTCAGGACGGCGCCTGTCCTGCGCGGATCACGCGCAGGACGTTGCCGCCCATCACCTTGCGGATGTCCTCCGCGGAGAAGCCTGAACTGAGCAGGGCCTGCGTAATCGCTGCGACCTGGCTTGCGTCAAAGCCCGTCGTAGTCGAGCCGTCGAAGTCCGAGCCGAGACCTACGTGATCGATGCCCACGAGATCACGCACATAGGCAATCGCCCGCGCTGCGGCCTCCGGCTTGGTCGAGCAGATCGCCCCTTCCCAGTAGCCGATTCCAATCACGCCACCGGTTCTAGCGATACCCTTGATCTCCTCATCGGAGAGGTTGCGGTTGACCTTGCAGGTCGCTTGCACGCCGCCATGACTGGAGACCACGGGTCGCTTCGCCATCGCCAGCACCTCGGCCACCGTCGTATGGCTGGAATGCGCCAGATCGACGATCATCCCAAGTGCCTCCATACGCTGGACCACCTGCCGACCAAGTGGTGTCAGCCCGCCCTTCTGCATGCCGTGCATCGAGCCGGCCACGTCATTGTCGAAGAAATGCGCGAGACCCGCCATGCGGAATCCCGCGGCGTAAAGGACATCGAGGTTTTCGATGCGCCCCTCAATATCTTGCAGCCCCTCGATTGAAAGCATTCCGCCCACAGCGGCGGCTCCGCCGTTCCTGTCTACGAGGAGCCGGTCAACTTCCGCAGGCGTCGTGATCAGCCGAAGCCGTCCGCCCGACCTCGCGGCAAAGTCTCGCAGCTTCTCGGCATGCCATAGCGAGCGCTGCAATAGTGAATTCCAGGTTCTGATCGGCTGCAGATCGATGATGGTCAACGAGGTGATAGTGTCGCTGTCGGCATCGTTGGCCTTGTAGTTTTGGCCCTTCGGCGATTTGGTCACGGACGAGAACACCTGGAGCGCGTAGTGCCCTTCGATGAGGCGTGGAACGTCCACATGTCCGCGATCGGATCGTTCCAGCAGGTCGCGCTTCCAGAGCAGGCCGTCGGCATGCATGTCCGCTACATCCAGCGTTGCATGCAGGGCTTGCGCTGCCGGCGTCACGTTCAACGCGACCGGAGCGATCCCGGTTCTGCCCCCGTTCGATGCGTCCCGGCGTGACGATGAAGAAGCGAATGACAAGACCGAGCAGCACGATTGCGACGACGGCAGCCCCCGCCAATATCCATTTCTTCACGGCCCCCTCACTCGCATTCACGGCGCTGTACCCGGCCGGCGAGGCCGCGGGTGGTGTTCCTTTTTCCGCCCGGCACCACTAGCCTCGCCCCCTGCAACCGCGTAAATACGGCAACGCCCTCTCTTTGCAACCTACCGAGACCTTACATGAACGCCGCCTCCTACGTCATCCCGCTTCCGCCTCAGGCTTCGCTTCCCGTCGTCGGCGAGAGCGGCCGTTATCCGGTGCGCCGCATCTGGTGCGTCGGCCGCAACTATCTCGAGCATATCCGCGAGATGGGCAACGATGAGCGCGCCCCGCCGTTCTTCTTCGCCAAGCACGCCGACATGCTGGTGCCCGATGGCGCAACCATTCCCTATCCGCCGCTGACCAAGGATTTGCATCACGAGGTCGAGCTGATCGTCGCGATGAAGAGCGGCGGCCTCGACATTCCCGCGGACAAGGCGCTCGACCATGTCTACGGCTATGCAGTCGGCATCGATCTCACCCGCCGCGATCTCCAACTCGCCTCGCGCAAGAAGGAGCGTCCATGGGAGATCGGCAAGTCGTTCGACTATTCGGCGCCCTGCTCCGCGGTGCAGCCGGCCTCGAAGATCGGCCATCCCTCCAAGGGTAAGATCTGGCTTACGGTCAACGGCAAGGAAGCCCAGAAGGGCGACCTCACCGAACTGATTTGGAACGTGCCCGAGATCATCTGGCAGCTCTCGCAGCAGGTGAAGCTCGCCGCCGGCGACATCATCATGACCGGCACCCCGGCCGGCGTGTCGCAGCTCCAGGTGGGCGACAAGCTGGAATGCGGCGTCGACGGCGTCGGCACGCTGAAGGTGAGCATCGGCCAGCCGGAATAGGCTGCACACTGGAAATCGAAAGGCCCCGGACACCATCCGGGGCCTTTTTGTTTTCACCAGGCCTTCACTGGCCGGTTGGCATGGCTCGCCTGCGGCACACCGCGATTGAGTGACATGTGCGAATGCACGCACAGCCATCCATCGCCATTTCTTGCAAACACCATGGTCGCGCGGCCCGGCCGCGGAAATGCGCTGCCGTCTGGATGGTAGCCCGTGCTCGTCCACGGCGCGATCACAGTCGCCATCGTGCCGTCGGCAGACGCCAGCACGGAAGTCTGCTCGAGGACGAAACGGAAGTCACTCGTCTTGGGCCAGACGTTATCCCATTGCGTCGAGACCCATTGATCGAGGCCGGGGATGACATCGTTATGCGTGCCGAAGGCAAGCACATCCGGATGGAAGAGCGGCCGCGCCGAAGCGTAGTCGACCTCGCGGACATAGCCCGCGAAGATTTCCAGCCACTGGCGGAAGAATTGCGTGATCTCCGCGTTAGCAATCGGCAAGGGCGCCATTGCCCGCATCATTCACCGCAGCGCCGACAGCACGATCAGACCGAGGATCAGCGCCGTCAGCGAGTATTTGAGCGTGTAGTAGACGTTGCGGTTCCACTCCTTGACCTTGCGGCTGGCGAGATGGATCTCGTAGAGCTTACCGAAGACCTTGTTGAGCACGCCGACATTCTCGCCGTCGACGTTCTGGGTCGCCGACGCCTTGACGATGTGGTGGCTGACCCAGCGGTTGATCGCGGTCATGAATCCGAACTTCATCGGGCGCTCGACATCGCAGAACAGAATGATGCGGTTGACGTCCGTCGCATTCTCCGCGCTGTGGATGAAGGTCTCGTCGAACATGAAGGCTTCGCCGTCGCGCCAGACGCATTCGACGCCGTCGACGAGGATGCGGCACTTGTTCGAGTTCGGCGTGACCAGGCCGAGATGATAGCGCAGCGAGCCGGCGAAGGGATCGCGATGCGCACCGAGCTTGCCACCCGGCGGCAGCATCGCGAACATCGCGCCATGCACGCTCGGAATCGACTTGAGCAGCTCCACCGTCTTCGGACACAAGGTGTTCGCCGAGGGCAGGAAGTCGTCGTACCATTTGAGGTAAAAGCGCTTCCAGCCGCTCTTGAAGAAGGAATAGAAGCCCCAGTCGTTATTCTTCGCGGCGGCGCGGATGAAGCCTTCGTCGAACAGGCGTACCGCCTCGTCGCGGATGGTCTCCCAGTTCTCACTCAGGGGCTTCAGCTCGGGAAACTGATCGACCGAGATCACCGGCTTGTTGGGCACCGCCGAGCCGGCATACATCAGGACGTTGTAGGGTGCGAGATAGGTCGAGTGGTCGCCGAGCTGGCGCGCGAAGCGCAGCCGCTGCTTGCCGCGGAAGTGAACGTAGATCGTCGAGGCCGCAAGCACATAAAGAATGACGAGTTGCGGCGCAAAAAGCTGTTTCAGCATTTCCCCAATCCCAAGTGACCCAGCCGGGGTGTCGTGTAGCCCGACCCGGCCCGAGCAGCAAGGTATTCACCGGTGGGTTGCAATCACGCCGGAGAGAGCAAGGGGATGGAACTTGGGGCCAAGCCGGGCCAAATCAGGCTCGCGACAGCGCCTGCAGCCCCTTGAAAGTCAGGCGCTTGGGGTCGGTGACGCCAGCGAGGTAGAGACGACGGATGAAGATGATGACGGCGTCGCGGTCACAATCGGTCAGCGCGACGACGGCGTCGACCGCGATTCTCTGGGCTTCCATTGGGCTCACCTCGGCCTTGCGAGTAACCCGGCCGGAACAGGCTAGGACTCATCCGTTAATCCGGCGTTAACCGTTGGGGCAGGATGGCTGATTCAGACGGGCGGCCGAATACGCGAGAAAGATTCGCGGGCGGGACGCACCGCCCACCCCCACCCACGGCGATATCCTGATTTCCGATGCGCGCTATTCGGCGCCGGACGTTCTCGCATTGCGTGTCAATGATCTTAGCAATTCGGCCTGTTGTCGCACCAACTCACATTGCTTTCGCGCATGCGAGCTCGACAACTCGACCCACTGCGAGAGCGTTCTCACGCGGCTCAACTCGCGCGTATACTGCAGCGTCGCGCCTGCATTCACTTTCATCAACTCGAGCACGACAGCGTGACATTCGGCAGCAGCTCCGTCCAGAACGTCGCTTTCCGGGCTGGCAATATCCTTCGTGTATTCGAACGCAGCATGCACGCCCAGCGTCATTGTCTCAAGGGCACGCGTCTGCATCTCTTTGGCGATCTCCACGGCGAGAGCGGAGGTGTTGCTGGCATTTTGGAATTGCGTCGAACGCAACTCGACCTTGGTAGACGGGCAGGTCCCGGCGCTGTCGATTACCGCGGGAATGGTCGTCTCTGCAGGCACCTTTCGAGCCGGTGTCTTGCGAGCAGGCCTCTTGGCTGCCCGCTCGCTCCGATGTCCATCGCCCCCTGGGGTGGCGACCGGATTCGGCGGCGTCTCCAAAAGGCTCTCGTCGATGGTACCGCTCACGACCGCGGTCAGATCCACCAGCGACCGACGTCTGGCGCGTACGCCATCAGCAGGCTGTCTCGACTGCGCCTTGCCCATGATGATTCGACTCCGTGAAAATGTGTTCCGAAATCCACCGCCACAGCCCAACGATCTCGTCCGAGGCTTTCCCCTCCGGTGCATACTCGGTGACGCCCAAGCCTACGCCCAGCGCATCCTGGTGGTCGTTGCGCTGTCCAATGAAGGGCAGCGCAAGCACGCCAAGCGAGTTGAGCGACGTGGCAGCTTCACTGAGCCGGCACCCCCGTGTGGGCGTCTGATTGAGGATGAAAGCAAACCGGCGGTTACCCCTGCGAATGGCCAGCAGCGTAGGGATAGCAGCTTCGATATCGGCCGGGCTCGGACGCGCCGGGATGAGACAGAGGTCGGCATTGGTGATGGCGCGCAGCGCCAAGGCGTTATTCGTGGCGGCCGTGTCGATGATTGCGAGCCCAATCCCTTCAGCCTGGAGCCGAGATAGCACCGGCTCGATCTCCGCCGGATTCGCAACGCACTCGACGCGGGGAAAGCAATTCTCGCGACGCTGCTTCCATTTCGAGATGGTGCCCTGCGCGTCCGCCTCAATGAGAGCGACGCGCTCTTCGCGTTCCATCGCGGCCACTGCAAGCCCAACGGCCAGCGTACTCTTGCCGCTTCCGCCTTTTTGCGTGACCAGAGCAAGCACGTGCACGTTCCGCGCTCCCATCAATGCCAGCGACGCGGAACTCAGGCGCTGTCGGAAGTAAATTGCATGCGACGCAGCAATACTACTTCAAGTCGCGGTTCGCCTCAAGCGATCGGCGGGTTCCTCCGGCAACATACGGAGATCAGGAATACTTCATCACACCGTCGTCGATCCGGCCGAAGCGCAACGAGACGATGTCGAGCGCGTAATTCTGGTAGAGGCGCCACGGCCGGTTCGAGCCCTGCTTCGGCATCTTGGCGATCGAGCGCTGCACGTAGCCGGAGGTGAAATCGAGCGAGGGCTGAAGGGTGACGTCCGGGTCGTTGTTGTGCGGCATGCACTGGCGGAAATTATGCCGGTCCATGTAGTTGATGAGCCGGCAGATGTACTCGCAGGTGAGATCGCATTTCAGCGTCCAGGACGCATTGGTGTAGCCGAAGGCGGAGGCCATGTTCGGCACGTCGGCATACATCATGCCCTTATAGGTCAGCGTGCCCGCGAAATCGACGGCGCGGCCGTCGACGCTGACGTCGAGGCCACCGACGACCTGGAGCATGAGGCCGGTCGCGGTGACGATGATGTCGGCAGCGAGCTCGCGGCCGTCCTTCAGGCGGATGCCGTCGCGCGTAAACGTGTCGATCTCATTGGTGACGACGGAGGCGCGCTGCTCCCGGATCGCCCTGAACAAATCGCCGTCCGGCACGAGGCACAGCCGCTGGTCCCAGGGATTGTAGCGTGGCGTGAAATGGGTGGCGACGTCGTAGTCGGGGCCCAGCGCGATTCTCACGCCTTTGAGGATGAGGTCCTTCACCTTGGCCGGTCGGCGCCGGCTGAGCTGGAAGAAGAACATTCCCCACATCACGTTGCGCCAGCGGATCAGATGATAGGCAACGCGCGTCGGCAGATTGCGCCGCAATTTGTTGGCAAGGGCATCCTCGGCCGGGCGCGACACCACATAGGTCGGCGAGCGCTGCAGCATGGTGACCTGCGCCGCTTTCTTGGCGAGCTCCGGCACCAGCGTCACCGCTGTGGCGCCCGAGCCGATCACGACGACGCGCTTGCCCGCGTAATCGATGTCTTCGGTCCATTTCTGCGGATGCACGATGCGGCCGGTGAAATCCGCTACGCCCTTGAACTCCGGCGTATAGCCCGCCTCGTACTTGTAATAGCCCGAGCACAGAAATAAGAAATTGCAGGTGAAGCGCACGAGCTCGGTCGTGCCCTCGCCCGAAATGCGCTCGGCTTCCACCGTCCAGCGCCCGTCCGGTGTCGACCACGCCGCGCGCTTGACGCGATGATGATAGCGGATGTGCTTGTCGATGCCGTTCTCGCTAGCGGTCTCGCGCACATAGTTCAGGATCTGCGGCCCGTCCGCGATCGCCTTCGCGATCGGTCCACGGCTTGAACGAATAGCCCAGCGTGAACATGTCGCTGTCCGAGCGGATGCCGGGATAGCGGAACAGGTCCCAGGTGCCGCCGATGCAGTCGCGCCCCTCCAGGATGACGTAGCTCTTGGTCGGACATTTCGTCTGAAGATGATAGCCCGCGCCGATGCCGGACAGGCCGACGCCGACGATGAGGACGTCGAAATGTTCTTGTTGCATCGATCCTCCCGCCGTCGTCATGCCCCGGCTTGACCGGCATCCAGTATTCCAGAGGCGCGATGTCACGTCTGCTGGATCGCCCGGTCAAGACCGGGCGATGACAGTGGAGGTTGTGGCGGAGCTCTGTCAATCTCGTTGCGAGCAGAAGCTCGCAACGGCCGTAGTCCGTCCTAAGCCGAAAAGCTCAGTACCGGTAGTGATCCGACTTGTACGGGCCTTCCACCTTCACGCCGATATAGTCGGCCTGGTCCTTGCGGAGCTCAGTGAGCTTGACGCCGATCTTGGCGAGGTGCAGGCGCGCGACCTTCTCGTCGAGCGTCTTCGGCAGCACGTAGACCTTCTTCTCGTACTTGCCGTCCTTGTTGTTGGCGAACAGCTCGATCTGCGCCAGCGTCTGGTTGGTGAAGGACGCCGACATCACGAAGGACGGGTGCCCCATCGCGTTGCCGAGGTTCACGAGGCGCCCCTCCGACAGCATGATGATGCGGTGCTTGTCGGGGAACTCGATCTCGTCGACCTGCGGCTTGATGTTGGTCCACTTGAGATTGCGGAGCGCCGCGATCTGGATCTCGTTGTCGAAGTGGCCGATGTTGCAGACGATGGCGCGATCCTTCATCGCGCGCATGTGCTCGATGGTGATGATGTCCTTGTTGCCGGTCGCCGTGACGAAGATGTCGGCGCGGGGCGCGGCGTCTTCCATGGTCACGACCTCATAGCCTTCCATCGCGGCCTGCAGCGCGCAGATCGGGTCGACTTCGGAGACCATGACGCGGCAGCCGGCCTGGCGCAGCGAAGCCGCCGAGCCCTTGCCGACATCGCCGAAACCCGCGACCATCGCGACCTTGCCCGACAGCATCACGTCGGTACCACGGCGAATGCCGTCGACCAGCGATTCCCGGCAACCATAGAGGTTGTCGAACTTCGATTTGGTGACGCTGTCGTTGACGTTGATGGCGGGGAACAGGAGCGTACCCTTGTTGGCCATCTCGTAGAGGCGATGCACGCCCGTGGTGGTCTCTTCCGAGACGCCCTTGATGTTCTTGGCGATCTCGCCGAAATAACCCTTCGGCTTCTCCTTCAGCAGGCGCTTGATCAGCGCATAGAAGATCTCCTCTTCCTCGGAAGCAGGCTTGTCGAGGAAGGCAGTGTCGCCGTTCTCCGCACGGACGCCGGCATGCACCAGCATGGTGGCATCGCCGCCGTCATCGAGGATCATGTTCGGCGTGCCACCGCCATGCCAGTCGAACAGCTTCGCGGTGTAGTCCCAGTATTCCGTCAGCGTCTCGCCCTTGACGGCGAAGACGGGAATGCCGGCGGCGGCGATCGCGGCCGCAGCGTGGTCCTGGGTCGAATAGATGTTGCAGGAGACCCAGCGGATGTCGGCGCCGAGGGCTGCGAGCGTCTCGATCAGCACCGCGGTCTGGATCGTCATGTGCAGGGAACCGGCGATGCGCGCGCCCTTCAGCGGCTGCTTCGGGCCGAACTCCTCGCGGGTAGCCATGAGACCGGGCATCTCGGTCTCGGCGAGCGAGATCTCCTTGCGGCCGAAATCGGCGAGCGAAATGTCTTTGACGATGTAATCGGTGAAGCCGGGCTTCGCGTTCATGGCGAGTGTCCTGTTGTTGAACTCGTCATTCCGGGTCGCCCAAAAGAGGCGAACCCGGAATCTCGATGTGATTGGATGAGTATCCCGGGTTCGCTCGCGTATGCGCCCCCGGGATGTCGCGTAAAACTAGAGCGCGCGCTTGAGCTGCTCGACGAGATCGGTCTTCTCCCAGGAGAAGCCGCCCTCGTTGTCGGGCGTGCGGCCGAAATGGCCGTAGGCCGCGGTGCGCGCGTAGATCGGGCGGTTGAGGTCGAGATGGGTGCGGATGCCGCGGGGCGTCAGATCCATCGCCTTGGCGGCGGCCTTCTCGAGCTGGTCCTCCGACACCTTACCGGTGCCGTGCGTGTCGATGTAGATCGACAGCGGACGCGCGACGCCGATGGCGTAGGCAAGCTGCAGCGTGCAGCGGTCGGCAAGACCGGCAGCAACGATGTTCTTGGCAACGTAGCGCGCGGCATAGGCCGCAGAGCGGTCGACCTTGGTCGGATCCTTGCCGGAGAACGCGCCGCCGCCATGCGGGGCCGCGCCACCATAGGTGTCGACGATGATCTTGCGGCCGGTCAGGCCGGAGTCGCCATCGGGACCGCCGATGTAGAACTTGCCGGTCGGGTTGATGTGCCAGATCGTCTTCGGCGTGATCCACTCCTTCGGCAGCGCCTCGCGCACATAGGGCTCGACGATGTCGCGCACCTGCTTGGAGGTGAGGTCCTCGATCAGATGCTGGTGCGAAACCACGATCTCGCGGACGCCGATCGGCTTGCCGTTCTCGTACTGCACGGTGACCTGGCTCTTCGAATCCGGACCGAGCACCTTCTCCTTGCCGGAGTGACGGGCTTCGGAGATCAGGCGCAGGATCTTGTGAGCGTAGAAGATCGGCGCCGGCATCAGATCAGGCGTCTCATTGGTGGCGTAACCGAACATGATGCCCTGGTCGCCCGCGCCTTCTTCCTTGACCTCGCCCGGCTGAAGCGCGTCGACGCCCTGGGCAATGTCGGCCGACTGCGGATGCAGCAGGATCTCGATATCGCAGGTCTTCCAGTGGAAGCCCTCCTGCTCGTAGCCGATGTCCTTGATCGCGCTGCGGACGACGCTCTCGATCTGCTCGTTGGTCACCGATTTCGGACCGCGGGTCTCACCGGCGATCACCACCTTGTTGGTGGTCGCCAGCGTCTCGCAGGCGGCGCGGATGGCCCAAGGATCGATGCCCGCCTTCGGCCCCTCACGATAGAACAGGTCGACGATCTCATCGGAGATCCGGTCACAGACCTTGTCCGGGTGGCCCTCAGACACGGACTCGCTGGTGAAGAGATAGGATGCGCGCATCAGTAACCCCTTGTTCCGCCGCTAGCCGGCGGGCGTTTGCGATGTTTACTTTTGATGATGTCAATCACGCCGACGCGAGATGACGTAGGATTCGTCGAGAAACCAGAGCCCATTGTACTTTCGCAGCACGTCCCTGGCGGCATCCAGAGTGCGGCCGTTTTGAGTCATTTCTGTCAACCGGTCGTCCTCAATCTGAGCGACATACACCGCCGCATTCCACGCTGCAAAGGCCGTCGAGGTTCCGATGCTACCCGTGACCTCGTTGGGCAGCGCTTCCATATCATACCTGAAGATCGAACGGTTATCCGCGTAGGCATTAAAGTTTAAGTCGCGGCCCACCGATCCAAGTTCATACTTAACTGCACGCAGTAGCTCATGACGGCTGACTGAGAAAGGATTTTCTCCGGGCCAGATCGCCTGGATCATTTCCATACCGGGATCGTGGCCGTGGGAGTGGATTCCGATCAGCCTGCCGCCCGGCCGAAGTGCCCGCGCCAGGGGCGCAATGATCCGCTTGGCTCGGAAATTGACCGAGGACAGGGCTCGGTAGGGCTGGGACGCGATGACGAGATCGAAATTGGCTTCGGCCTGGCCCGGCCGCGGAATGGTCGAATCCAACAGGAATCTGTGGTCCTCGCGATAGAGCACGAGGACGACGGGCCGCTCGTAGAGCGGCATAGCCGTGCGTGGGCTGATCGCAGCGCGCCAGTTTTGCTCCAAGAACGGCCTCAGCTCCGCGATCTGCTGCTCGAACTCGCCCGATGAACCGCCGCGAAGCGGCACCTCGTGCCAGACAGTGGCAGCCGCAGCCGCAGGCGATGCAGGCGTGAGCCATGGCGCCTCCGCGTAAAACATGTTGGTGAAGACGAACACCGACGCCGGATGCTCGAAAATGCGGTCCGGCACCTTCTCCAGCGTCAGCCGCAGGTCCTCCAGGCTGAGCTCCTTGCCGGCGACATAGAACGGTATGTGTGGAAAACGCTGGTGCGTTGCGCGCAGCACCCGCGCCAGCACCGTGCCGTCGCCGACGCCCGCGTCGAACAAACGCAGAGCTGGCGGGCGCGGGTGGATGGATGAAAGCTCCAATGCAACCCGGTCCGCGATCACGCGCTTTTCGCTGCAGGTGTGGACGAACAGCAGATATTTCTGGCGGTTCTCGAAGAAGCGGAAATTGCCGCGCGGATCGCGCTTTTCCGGCGGCACCTGAAGTCCCCGCGGCGGCGGCACGCCGCCGGCCATCGATGCGGCCATATAGGCCTGGATCCGCTCCAGCGTGTCGATGGTGATGCGCTTTCCCTCGCGCAGGCGATGCACCAGCTTCCCATCGTTCACCGCGCGCCGGCCGAAGGTCGTTTCCGCCATGTCCGCCTTGCGGCAGAACTCGGTGATCTGGCTCAGGATTTCGTCGTTCTTCATAAGTGGGAAGCGGTGGGCAGCTGGGTTGGGTCCCACCTCTTAGCAAATTCTGCCCACTCAGGGAATAGCAAGGATCGAGGCGGCGCGTTTCCCTGGGGGCGCCAGGGCGGAACGGTGAACCCCTACGTGCTCTTGGGCAACAAACAAGCGCTTCTCCTCACGGGACCATCGCCATGCGCCGTCTGCTCGTCGCGCTCTGCCTGCTCACCGTCGCGCCGGGAGCCCTGCCCGCCTTCGGGCAGGCGCGTAATCAGCTCGGCCCGCTCTGCACCACCGAGACCACGCCAGCGGACCAGATGGTCGACGCCTGCACCAAGATCATCGCGCTGAAGGTCTTCAAGGGCGAGCAGCTCGCGACCGTCTTTTTCTGGCGGGCCGTCGGCTGGAATAAAAAGGGCGACTACGCCAAGGTCATCGCTGATGCCACGGAGGCGATCCGGCTGCAGCCGAGCCAGGCGGCCTACAACTTGCGGGGATCGGCCTATTACGACAAGGGCGACTACGACATCGCGATCGCCGATTTCGATGATGCGCTGAAGCTCGGCCCGCCCAGCGGCATCATCTTCCACAATCGGGGCAACGCCTGGCGCGGCAAGCACGACTATGCCAAGGCGATTGCCGACTACGACATGTCGATCAAGGCCGATCCGAGATCGGCGTTCTCGTTCCAGAACCGTGGCATCTCGAAGGAAGCGCTCGGCGATCTCGACGGTGCACTCGCCGACATCAACCAGGCGATCCGGCTTGATCCCTCGCTGCCGCAGCCACTGATCAATCGCACCGCGATCTGGCGCGCCAAGGGCGATCTCGATCGCGCCATCACCGATGGCAGCGAGGCGATCCGGCTCGCCAAGGAGAAACCGCCAGTCAACATCATGACTCCGCCGAACAGCGTGCTGATCTCTGGCTACATCCATCGCGCGCTCGCCTATGAGGCCAAGGGCGACTACGCCCATGCCCGCGAGGACTACAGGGCGACGCTGGCGATCGTGGCGTCGGACGCCGGCAGCAAGGCCAACCAGGCCACCGCAAGAGTGCGCCTGTCGCTGGTGACAGACGCGACCGCGCCGATCCCGCGCGATGCGCCCTCCCCTGCGACGCAGCCGGCGGCAACCCCTGCCCCGCAGCAGACCGGCTCAGCACCGACACCTTCGCCAGCTCCGGCCGTCCGCGGCACGCGCATGGCGCTAATCATCGGCAACGGCGCCTATGCGCATGTCAAGGCGCTGCCCAATCCGCCCAATGATGCACGTGCGGTCGCGAAGAGCCTGCGCGATATCGGCTTCAGCGTGTCCGAGGGCGTCGATCTCGATCGCGCTGCGATGCAGAAGATGACGCGCGACTTTCTACGCGAGGCGGCGCGGGCGCAGGTGGCAGTGGTCTATTATGCCGGCCATGGCGTGCAGGTCGACGGCCGCAACTATCTCGTTCCCGTCGACGTCGCGCTCAAGCCGGGCGCGAACATGACGGAGGCGATGATCGACATGGACACGATCATGGCCGGCCTCGACGACCAGGTCCGCACCAACATCCTGATCTTCGATGCCTGCCGCAACAACCCGATGGCGCAGCAGGTCGCAGCTGCCGGAAATAATCGCGGCATCGAGGGCACCTCGGGCCTCGCCGCGCCAACGAGTCTCGGCACCGGTGCGACTTTAGGGGCCGGCACGCTGATCGCATTCGCGACCGCACCGGGCCAGGTCGCGCTCGACGGCGAAGGCGCCAACTCGCCGTTCTCCGCCGCCCTCTCGCGCCATATCGGCACCCCCGGGCTGGAGGTGCAGCAGATGCTGACGCGGGTGCGGGCCGAGGTGGTCTCGACCACGAAGAACAAGCAGGTGCCGTGGTCGAATTCGTCGTTGCTGGGCGAGGTTTACCTGGCAGAGAAGTGAGATGTGCCCCGGACGCAGCGCAGCGCTTCTTCAGCGGTGCGCTGCAGAGCCGGGGTCCATACCACCGAGCGGCAAGTGTAGCAGGGAGGGTCCCGGCTCAGCGCAGCAACGCTAAGAGCGTTGCAGCGCGTCCGGGACACGAGCTCGGCTAGTTGCGAGGCTCAATTACCCCACACTTCCTTCGCGATCTCCACCGCAAGGCTCAGCTTCGCCCACTGCTCTTCCTCGGAGAGGATGTTGCCCTCTTCCGTCGAAGCAAAGCCGCATTGCGGGGACAATGCAAGCTGCTCCAGCGGAGCAAATTTGGCGGCTTCTTGCAGGCGGCGCTTAATGTCGTCCTTCCTCTCGAGTTCGCCGAACTTCGAGGTGATAACGCCGACCACGACGACCTTGTTGCCCTTGGGCAGAAAGCGCAGCGGTTCGAAGCCGCCGGCTCGGTCGCTGTCGTATTCCAGGAAGTAGCCGTCGTAATTGGTGCCGGCGAGCAGGGTCTCGGCCACCGGCTCGTAGCCGCCCGAGGAGATCCAGGTCGAGCGGAAATTGCCGCGGCACACATGCGTCGTCACCACCATGTCGGCGGGCTTCTCCGCCAGGGCGTAGTTGATGATGCGGGCGTAGATCTGCTGCAAGCCTTCGGGATTGTCGCCGCGCTCGCGCGCCTTCTGCAATTCGTCCTGCGAGCAGAGATAGGCCCAGACGGTGTCGTCGAACTGCAGATAGCGGCAGCCGGCGTCGTAGAACGCTTTCACCGCCTTGCGATAGGTTTTGCCGAGATCTTCGTAGAAGGCATCGAGGTCGGGATAGACGTCCTTGGAGATCGACTTGCGGCCGCCGCGGAAGTGCAGCACGGCCGGTGACGGGATCGTCATCTTGGCGGTGACGTGGGCCTGGTCAGCGACCTTCTTCAGGAAGCGGAAGTGATCCAGCATCGGGTGGTTATCGGGAAAATCGAGCTTGCCGATGACGCGGACCGCATCGTGACGGGTCTGCACGCCCGTGAACTGGATGCCGGTGTCGGGGTGGAACAGCTCGCAGCCGGTGAGCTTGGCCAGGAAGTCGAAATGCCACCAGGAGCGGCGGAATTCGCCATCGGTCGCGAGCTTCAGGCCGATCGAGGCCTGCTTATGCACGACCTTCTCGATCTCCAAGTCCTCGATCTTGCGCAGATCGTCAGCCGAGATCTCGCCCTTCTCCAGTTTTGCACGGGCTTCCTTGATCTTGGCGGGGCGCAAAAGGCTGCCGACCTCGTCGGCGCGGAAGGGGGCTTTGGTTCGCTGCATGTGTTACTCCCTGCAAATTTTAGTGTGCCGCCGCCCCTGCCACGCCGAGATGGCGCTCCAGGACCGATGGGTCGGCCTTCAGCGCAGCGCTCGGAGCGTCGTGGACGATCGTTCCGCGCTCCAATATCACAACGCGGTCGGCGAGCCCCAGAATCTTTTGGGCATTCTGCTCGACGATGATCGAGCAGATCCCTCCAGCCCGGGTGATGGTCCCAATCGCCTTCAGAAGCTCCTCGACGATGATGGGGGCGAGGCCCTCGGTCGGCTCGTCCAGCAGCAGGACCTTCGGGTTGAGTGTGAGCGCGCGGCCGATCGCCAGCATTTGTTGCTCGCCGCCGGAGAGCTGGTTGCCAAAATTGCTCCGCCGCTCCTTCAGCCGCGGAAACATTTCGTAGACCTTCTCCACCGTCCAGGGACCGGGTTGCGCCACCGCGGTCATGTTCTCTTCCACCGTGAGCGAGCGGAAGATGTTGCGCTCCTGCGGCACCCAACCGATGCCGGCGCGCGCCCGCTGGTCGGGCCGCATGGCCGTGACGTCGGTGCCGGCGAGCGTGATGCTACCTGCGAAGCGGCGGGTGACGCCGACGATGGAGTTGATCAGCGTGGTTTTGCCGGTGCCGTTACGCCCGAGCAAAGCCAGCACCTGCCCCTGGGCGAGGCGGAGCGTCATTTTCGGCAGCACCACGGCCTCGCCGTAACCGGCGCGCAGTGAATCGATCGCGAGCAGGTCAGACATTGACCGCCTCCTCGCCGAGATAGACCGCTTTCACCTGCGGATCGCGCGCGACCTGCTCGGGCGGACCCTCCGTCAGCAGCGCGCCGGAGACCAGCACCGAGATGCGATCGGCAAAGGAGAAGACGAGGTCCATGTCGTGCTCGATCAGCAGCACGGTGACATCCCGCGGCAGCGCGCCGACGACGGCGAGAATGTCGTGGCGCTCGCTCTCGGGCACGCCGGCGGCGGGCTCGTCGAGCAGCAGCACGCGCGGCTTGGCCGCGATCGCGACCGCGATCTCGAGCAGGCGCTGCTTGCCGTAAGGCAGCGTCACGGTCTCTTCGTTCATGACGTCGAGCAGGTGGAAGCGCGTCAGCAGCTCGGCGATCTCACCGTTGACGTCGCTGCGCGTCCCCATCCGCCGCCACCAGTCGCCGCCATGGCCGAGGCGCTCGGAGACGGCAAGGCCGATGGTCTCGAGCGGGGTCAGGTCGGGATAGAGCTGGTTGATCTGGAAGGTGCGCGACAGGCCGCGCAGCACGCGTTTGTGCACGGGTAGGTCCGTGATGTCCTGGCCCTCGAGCAGGATGCGGCCGGAGTTCGGCTTCAGCACACCGGTGAGCTGGTTGATCACGGTGGTCTTGCCGGCGCCGTTAGGGCCGATCAGCGCATGGCGGGCGCCCTGCTCGATTCTGAGCGAGAGATCGCGGGTGACACGCAGACCGCCAAATGTCTTTTCGAGATTCCGGGTTTCGAGCGCGATGGTCATGCGTCGCTCTCCGGCACGGCGACGACGGCTTTACGTCCCGCAACCTGCTTGATGATCAAGTTCGGCACATACAGCACCCAGCGATGCAGGCGCTGGCGGCCGACCAGCACAATCACGACCAGCACGAGGCCGATCCAGAACTGCCAGTATTGCGGGGTGATGGTCGAGAACAATTCCTGAAGCATGCGGAACACCACCGCGCCGATCAGCCCGCCATAGAGATAGCCGGTGCCGCCGATCACGAGTACCAGCATCAGGTCGGCGGAGCGCTCGAAGGCAAACACGTCGAGCGAGGCGATCGCGGTAGTCTGGGTAAACAGCGCCCCCGCAATGCCGGCATAGAACGCCGCCAGCGTATAGATCGCGATCAGGCGGCGATTGACGGGGATACCGATGGCGGCGGCACGCAGCGGATTGTTCTTGATCGCGCGCAGCGACAGGCCGAATGGCGAGTGCACGACGCGGCGGGCGAATAGGAACAGCACGAACAACACGGCGAGCGAATAGAAGAAGCCGGCCTTGCCGAACATGTCGAACGGGATCTCGCCGAAAATCGGCTGCATCTCGATGCCTTGCAGACCGTCGGTGCCGCCGGTGATGTTGGAGAAGCGCTCGGCGAGCGCTTCCAGCAGCAGGGCGATTCCGAGCGTCACCATCAGCCGCGTCAAGTCGACGCCGCGGATCACCAGGAAGCTGGTGGCGAACCCGAGCACCATCGCGGCAAGGCCGGCGACGACGAGCGCGAGCACGGGCTCGTTGATGATCCCGTGCAGGGCAAGAAGTCCCGCGGCATAGGCGCCGACGCCAAAGAAGGCGGCGTGGCCGAGTGAGACGATGCCGGCATAGCCGAGGATCAGATCGAGCGACATCGTGAACAGCGCGAGGCGCAGGATGTCGGTCATGATCAGATAGCGCGACGGAAACAGAAAGCCGCAGGCCAGCACGATGAGCCAGAAGGCGACTTCGCCGTAGTGCCAGCGCGCCTGGCGCTGGGCGTGGTGCCCGACGTCGGAAGCAGCGGTCATCGGCGAACTCACCGCGCGGCCGTGCGGCCGAACAGGCCGTTCGGACGCCAGATCAGGATCACGATCATCATGGTGTAGATCACGAAGGGGCCCATCTTTGGCACGTAATATTTGCCGGCGACGTCTCCGATGCCGAGCAGGAGCGAGGCCAGGAACGGACCTGTTATGGAGGAGGAGCCGCCGACGGTGACCACGATCAGGAAGTAGATCATGAACTTCAGCGGGAAATACGGATCGAGCCCGAGGATCTCGGCGCTGAGCGCGCCGCCGAGGCCGGCGAGCCCGCAGCCAAAGGCAAAGGTGAAGGCGAACACCTGCGGCACGTTGATGCCGAGACCACTGGCGGCGCGGGGATCGTCGACCGCGGCGCGCAAGCGGCTGCCGAAGCGTGTCTTCGCCAGCACCATCTGCAGGCCGATGGTGAGCAGGCCGCAGATCACGATGATCATCAGCCGGTAACGGCCGATGCCGACGCCGAACACGTCGAACTGCCCCTGGAGCGCGACGGGTAAATTGATGAAGACGCGCGAAGAGCCTTGGATGTAGTCCACGGCCGCCACCGACATGAAGGTCAGGCCGATGGTGAACAGCACCTGGTCGAGATGGCTGCGCGTATAGAGGTGGCGGTACAGCGTACGTTCGAGCGCGATGCCGATTGCGGCGGCCGAGACGAAGGCGAGCGGCAGCGCGGCGAAGAACGGCCACCCCATCCGGTTGACCAGCACCATGCAGACATAGCCGCCGGCCATGGCGAAGGCGCCGTGGGCAAGATTGACGAAGTTCATCAGGCCGAGCGTGACCGCGAGCCCGCAGGCGAGCACGAACAACAGCATGCCGTAGGCAACGCCATCGAACAGGTTGGTGAGGATTGCGGTCATCAGGAGTCGAAGGTCATCTCAAGTGTGGCCAAGGGCCGTGCTGCACTCCCTCTTCCGCTTGCGGGAGAGGGTTGGGGAGAGGGTCTTTCCACTGAGAGACTCCCGACGAGGAGAGAACCCTCACCCGGCGCTCTGCGCCGACCTCTCCCGCAAGCGGGAGAGGTGAGGAGAGCCCCGGGATGACGCGCTTGCGCGCGTCACTTCTTGGTCTTGCCGAGATCCTTGACGGCCTCGAAGGTCGCGAACTCGACATTGTAGAGCTCGCCGTCGACCTTCTCGACCTTGCGGATGTAGATGTTCTGGACGATGTCGCGGGTCTCGGGGTCGATCGAGATCGGGCCGCGCGGGCTCTCCCACTTCTGGCCCTTCATCGCCTCGATCAGCTTGTCGCCGTTGGTGTCGCCACCCGTCTTCTTCAGCGCCTCATAGATCAGGTGGATGCCGTCATAGCCGCTCACGGCCATGAAGCCCGGACGGTTGCCGAATGCCTTCTTGTAGGCCGCAACGAAATCCTTGTTCATCTGCGAGGGGTGCGCCGCGGAATAGAGATGCGCGGTGACCGTGCCGAGCACGGCGTCACCCATGTTGTTGAGCAAATCGTCATCAGTGACGTCGCCGGGTCCGATCACCTTGATGCCGGCCTTATCGAGGCCGCGCTCGGCATATTGCTTCATGAAGTTGCCGCCCTGGCCCGCCGGCACGAACACGAAGATCGCGTCGGGCTGGGCATCCTTCATGCGCTGGAGGAACGGCGCGAAGTCGGGATTTTGCAAGGGCACCTTGACCTCTTCGACCACCTCGCCGCCGCCGGCGGTGAAATGCTGCTTGAAGAAATTCAGCGCGTCATTGCCCGGCGCGTAGTCCGAGGTCAGCGTCGCCACCTTCTTGATGCCGTTCTTCACCGCCCAGTCGCCGATGATGGTCGAGGACTGCGCCAGCGTGAAGCTGGTGCGCACGATATAGGGCGATCGCTCGGTGATGATGGAGGTGCCGGCCGCCATTACGACTTCCGGGATCTTGGCCTGTGTCGCCAGCGGCGCGGCGGCGAGAGCTGCCGGCGTCACGCCGAAGCCGGCGATGAAGTTGACCTTGTCGTTGACGATCAGCTCCTGGGCGGCGGTCTTGGTCTTGTCCGGGATCGCGGCATCATCCTTGACGATGATCTCGATCTTCTTGCCGGCGACGGTGTCGCCCTTCTGCTGCATGTAGAGCTTGATCGCGTTCTCGATCTGCTTGCCGGTAGAAGCCTGGCCGCCGGTCATTGGCAGGATCAGGCCGACCTTGACGCTGTCCTCGGCCTTGGCGGACGCGACGGCCGCGAGGCCCGCCATGACGGCCGCTGCTGCGATGCGTGAAAAGATCTTGCGTTCGAACATCAGATGTCCCTCCCCTTCATTCCTGACCTGTTGTGCGCCGGACCGAGTGCCCGGTCCTTGCCGCGCTTCACTCACGGACAAGCCATGCCGTGCGGCCACATGGCGTCCTCTGCAACCCCGTTGTCAATCGGACGTTGGGCGACCATTCGGCGCAAGCCGTGTGATCTGCCGCAACGACGGCAGGGAGAGATTTGTACGATTGTACAAATAATCTGGTCCTGTCAACGAAAAAGCCCCTGGTGGCATTGACCGGTCGGGTGATGGCTTGTTGATGCCCCATTTGTAGGAAGGCCCGCGCAACGCGTGGATGGAGGATTCCGCCTCTCATTTGCAGAATTTGGATATCTCACGTGCTTCGCGGTGAGGCCATCCGGCGGCTCTCTCCGAACAAGCACGAGTGAATACTCGATGTATACCGTATCAGTTAGATTTACCGCTTCAAGGACTAAATCTACTTACCATAGTACCTCTTTGTATACAGACGCACCAACCTCGAATAGGCCAATTTTACATGTTGAGGAGCTATAGTTCGTCGTAAACGCCCATGTGGCGTCCCCTCATCCGCGCCCGATCGGGCACGACCTAAAAGATGTCCATGCGTTCCCGTTCGCTTTCGATCGCTGCTACAGTCGCCCTGCTCGCTTGCAACCTCTCAGGCTGCGGCACGGTCAACGAGAAACTCTCGGCCGGCATGGGCGACTACGTCCCGCAATGGGCCGGCGGCCTGCCCGCCGATGCGCCGCCGCGACCGGGCACACCGCAATACGATGCCTACATGAAGGAACGCGAACGCAAGCGACTGCTGCCCGCCGCGGATCGCGAGAAGGAAGAGCAGGCCCAGAAGAGCGCGACGGGGACGACGTCGGCCGGCGCGGTGCGCTGAGGGGTAGCCGTCATTCCGGGGCGACACGCAGAGGCGAACCCGGAATCTCGAGATTCCGGGTTCGCGCTTCGCTCGCCCCGGAATGATGCCATCTAGCTAATCCACGAACACCACCGTCTTGCGGCCGTTGAGGATGACGCGATCATTGAGATGGTAGCGGATGGCCCGCGCCAGCACGCGGCGCTCGATGTCACGGCCCTTGCGGACCAGATCTTCCGGCGTGTCGCGATGGCTGATGCGCTCGACGTCCTGGTCGATGATCGGGCCCTCGTCGAGGTCGCGCGTGACGTAATGCGCGGTGGCGCCGATCAGCTTCACCCCACGCTCATGCGCCTGGTGATAGGGTCTTGCGCCCTTGAAGCCAGGCAGGAACGAGTGGTGGATGTTGATGCAGCGGCCCGAGAGCTTTGCCGAGAGATCGTCCGACAGGATCTGCATATAGCGGGCGAGCACCACCAGATCGGTCTTCGTCTTGCCGACGAGGTCCATGATCTGCGCCTCCTGCTCGCGCTTGGTCTCCTTGGTGACAGGCAGGTGGTGGAAGGGGATGCCGCCGAAATCGAGCCCGGCATAGACCTCGCGCGGATGGTTGGAGACGATCGCGGTCGGTATCATCGGCAATTCGCCGGTGCGCCAGCGATAGAGGATGTCGACCAGACAATGGTCGGATTTCGATACCAGCAGCATCACCTTGCGATGCGCAGCCCGGTCGCGCATCTGCCACTCCATGCCGAAACGCTCAGCGATCGCGGCAAAGCCGGTCTGGAGCGCCGATAGTTCCACAGCAAGATCGGCCGCTGTGAACACCACCCGCATGAAGAACTTCTCGGTCTCGACGTCGTCGAACTGCTGGGCGTCGAGGATGTTCTGTCCGTTGTGGGCAAGGAACGTCGACACCGCCGAGACGATGCCGGGGCGATCCGGACAGGAGAGGGTCAGGACATATTGATGATCGGGCATGTTGACGAACGGCTTGGCTCTTGATGAAGGTTTGTGCAGCGGAACTATCCGCGATTTTCGCCCTGCTCTAGCACCGACCCCGCCCTTGCGCCAATCCCGCGCGCGGAGTCAGGATGAGCGGACGATTGCGATTGTCTGACCGGAGCATACCCATGGCCGACCGCTTGAACGGCTACCGCATCCTGATCCTGGAAACGCGGGAGGAGGCGCAGTTTTCGAAGCTTCTGGTCGAGCAAGGCGCCGAGGTCGTGCAGTGCCCGATGTTCACCATCCATGATGCGCCGGACCCGGCTCCAGTGGAGGCCTGGATTCGCCGTGCAATCGACAAGCCGTTTGACGATCTCGTGCTGATGACGGGCGAAGGCCTGCGTCGCATCATGAAGCTCGCCCGCGCCCGCGGGCTCGACGCCGCCCTTATCGAAGCGCTCGCCAGAGCGCGCAAATTCACCCGCGGCCCGAAGCCGGGCAAGGCGCTGCGCGAGATCGGTCTCGAAGCGCAGCAGACCACGGAGAAGCCGACCACAGAGGGCGTGATCGAGATGCTGGCCAAGCTCGACCTGAAAGGACGACGCCTCGGTCTCCAGCTCTATCCAGACAAGGATCACCGCGCGCTGACCAGCGCGCTGGCCGCGCAAGGCGCCGCGGTCGATACCGTGCTGCCCTATGTCTACGATTCCAAGGCTGCGGATGCGAACATTGTCGCCGCCATCGACGAAATGGCCTCGGGGCGGATCGATTCGCTCGCGCTGACCAATCTCGGCCAGGTCCGTCGCCTGATCGAGGCCGCAAAGGCACATGGCAGCGAAGCGAAACTGCGTGCAGGCCTCGAACGGACGTTGATCGCCTCGGTGGGGCCGGCGGTCTCCGGTGAGCTCGCCGCGCACGGTCTGCGCACGGATGTCTCGCCGGCAGATGAAGCGTATTTCATGCGACCGCTCATCTCGGCGATGGCCGCGGCGCTGGCGGAGCGGAAGCCGAGAGCCGCCGCGAGGTAAGAGCGGAGCGCGGGGGCGGCCTGCGGCGGCTGCGATTGACACAAGCATCGCCAGCGCTAGGTTGCGAGCAAGAAGAAACAACAAGGGCAAGGGAATCGCCATGACACGCGTCATCGCGTCGTGAGCGCCACAGCACGACCTTCGGCGCTCGCGCCATTCCGCATCCGCAATTATCGCTTCCAGTGGCCGTCCGACCTGCTCACCTCCTGGGCCTTCGAGGTCGAGACGCTGGTGCTCGGCTGGTACATCATCGTCGAGACCGGCTCGGTGCTGCTGCTCACCGTGCTCGCTTCACTCCAGTTCGTCGGAACACTGGTCGCGCCCGTGTTCGGCATGATCGGCGACCGCATGGGTCATCGCGATCTCCTGGTCGCGATGCGTCTCGCCTATACGGCCCTCTCTTCGACCATCATGGTCCTGGCGCTGACCGGTCATTTGTCCCCGCTCAGCGTCATGGTGATCGTCGCGATCATGGGCCTGATTCGTCCCTCCGATCTCGGCGTCCGCGGCGCGCTGCTTGCCGAGATCATGCCGCCCGAGCAATTGGTGGGGGCCATCAGCGTTGCGCGCACGACCCAGGACAGCGCCCGCATCGCCGGAGCATTGACGGGCGCCGGGCTGTTCGCGATCCTTGGCATTGGCCTCGTGTATGTGGCGATCGCCGGTCTCTACCTCGTAGCTGCGCTTCTGATGCTCTGCCTGACACGGCCGAAAAGGCCTGTCACCACGAGCGATCTCCCGGCGAACAGTCACGCCGTTTCGAGATTGCTGGGCGATCTGAAGGAAGGCATCGTCTATGCCTGGAATGGCCCGGGAATGCGCGCGGCGCTGTGCGTCGCCTTCCTGGCCAATCTCACTGCATTCCCCTTCACGGGCGGATTGTTGCCCTACATCGCGCGGGAGATCTTTCATACTGACCAGACCGGCCTTGGTTATCTCTCGGCGAGTTTCGCCGTTGGCTCTCTGATCGGCTCCATAACGCTCAGCCTGGTCAATGGCGTGCGCATTGCCCGACTTCTGATCGGCGCGACGCTGGCCTGGTACGCCATGCTGCTCGTGTTCGTCGAGATCAGGACTTTACCGGTGGCGATGGCCTGCCTCGTTCTCGCCGGCATCGCCCAGAGCATGTCCATGATCTCGGCTGCCGTGATCCTGATGCGTACCGCGAGCGCTCATCTGCGCGGCCGCGTCATGGGCGTGCGCATGATGGTGATCTACGGCTTGCCGATCGGACTGCTCGCGGCCGGCAGCCTGATCGACATCATCGGCTATTCCGCGACGGGGTCGCTCTATGCCGTCGCAGGGTTGGTCGCGATGATCGCGATCGCGGTGCGCTGGCGCGCCGACCTCTGGCCAGTCCATGCCCCCGCCAATGCGCGCTAATCTCCGTACCCGCGCAGCCGCTCGATATCGAGGATGGTGACGCCGCCATATTCCAGCCGCAGCAACCCCTCCTTCTCCAGCCGGTTCAGCGCGCGATTGGCGTTCTGGCGGGACATGCCGGAGAGTGCGCCGATCTCCTCCTGGGTGATCTCCAGATGCGCGGTTGATTCCGGATAGAGGATCGGATTGAACAGCGAAGCAATGCTGCGGGCGAGGCGCGCGGTGGCATCGAGCGTCCGGTTGACCTCGAGCATGCCGATGAACTGGCCGAGCCGTTCATTGAGCTGGCGCACCAGGAAGCGGTTGAAGCCGACGCTGTTCTCGAACAGCCACATGAAGGCGCTGCGTTCCATCAGTGCGACGCGGCTGTCGCGCAGCGCGACCACGTCATAACGGCGCGGCTCGTTCTTGAGCACGCTGCCCTCGCCGAACCAGGCCCCCGCCGTCAGCCCGGCAAGGCTGGTCTCCTTGCCGTCGCGCGAGACCCCGCCCATGCGGGCAAGTCCGCTCACCATGCCGGCCCAATAGGCAAAAATATCGCCGCGCATGAACACGCTCTCGCCGGTGCCGTAGGACCGCTCCGTGATTCCGGCACGCGCGACCTCGATCTCCGCTCGTGTGAGTTCGCGCGACCAGGCGGCGATGCGCTTCAGATGATCCTCTGAAATCATGATCTCGAAGCCAGCCGCACCGTTTCGTCACTCCGTTCTTCTGTTGCACCGCAACAAGATCGCTTCAGCCATCCATCCGACGAAAGATGAAGGCGCCTCCGCCCGAAAAACTTTGTCGCAGAATTGTCAGGCCGGAGACATTTCAAAATAGCGCTTTCCCCTATTGAGGACCACATCGGGCGATGCGGCTTTTGATCCCAAACGGGAGCGAGAGCGGTGCGGCTCCGGTCGAGACCATCTGCTGCATGGCCTCACCGCCACCGCCGTACTAGGATCGCCCGAGAGGAACGGACGAAGAGCGCCGCTAAAAAGCGCCATGACCGGGAGGGATCCGTTGGTGGCTACCAGTCTTGAAGTGCGCGGCGTGTCGTTGCGATTCGGCGGCGTCAGAGCGCTGACCGATGTCGGCTTCGCCATCAGGGAAGGCGAGTTGTTCTCGATCATCGGTCCCAACGGCGCCGGCAAGACCTCGATCGTGAACTGTATTTCCGGCCGCTACAAGCCGACCGAAGGCCAGCTGTTCTATCAGGGCCGCGACATCACCGGTTTGACGCCGAATGCCCGCGCCTCCCTGGGCATCGGCCGCACCTTCCAGAACCTGGCACTGTTCCACCACATGAGCGTGCTCGACAACATCATGGTCGGCCGCCATCACCTGCTGAAGAACAATTTCCTCACGGGCTCGCTGTATTGGTTCACCGGCGCGCGCAAGGAGGAGCTCGAGCACCGTCGCAAGGTCGAGGAGATCATCGACTTCCTCGATCTGCAGTCGGTGCGCAAGGCGACCGCGGGCACTCTCTCCTACGGTCTGCGCAAGCGCGTGGAGCTCGCCCGCGCCATGGCACTGGAGCCGCGCCTCATTCTCCTCGACGAGCCCATGGCCGGCATGAACTTCGAGGAGAAGGAGGACATGGCCCGCTACATCGTCGATCTCAACGAGGAGTTCGGGATGACGGTGGTGATGATCGAGCACGACATGGGCGTGGTGATGGACATCTCCCATCGTGTCATGGTGCTGGATTTCGGCAAGAAGATCGCCGAGGGCGATCCGGCCACCGTGCTCGCCGATCCGCACGTCAAGCGCGCCTATCTCGGCGAAGAGGACGAGGTGCTGGTCGATCCCGATGATGCTGCTCCGGCGCAGGAGAGCGCGGCATGATGGATTATGCAGGCCGCGTCGCACAGGCCGACACCTATCCGAAGATGCTCCGGCTCAATGCCAAGGAGCACGGCAACGAGATCGCGCTGCGCGAGAAGGATCTCGGGCTGTGGCGCATTTTCACCTGGAACGACTACCAGAGGCGGGTGCGCGATTTCGCGCTCGGCCTGGTCGAACTCGGTCTTGGTCGCGGCGATGTCATCGGCATCATCGGCGACAACCGGCCGGACTGGGTCGCGGCGGAGGTCGCAACTCACGCGATCGGCGGACTGAGCCTCGGGCTCTATCGCGACGTGCTGGATGAAGAGGCCTCCTATCTCCTGAATTATGGTGAAGCACAGCTGGTCTTCGCCGAGGACGAGGAGCAGGTCGACAAGCTGCTCACCCTTGCCGAGCGCGTGCCGAAGCTGAAGCACATCATCTATTCCGATCCGCGCGGGATGCGGAAATACGACGATCCCAGGCTGATGTCGGCCGAAAAGTTCGCCGAACTCGGCCGCGCCCGCGCAGCGCGCGAGCCGGAGTTTTACGACAAGCTGGTCGATGCCACCAAAGGAGAGGACGTCGCGATCCTCTGCACGACATCAGGCACCACCTCGCATCCGAAACTTGCGATGCTCGCAGCCGGCCGCGTGCTCGGCCATTGCGCGACCTATCTCGCCTTCGATCCGAAGGGGCCCGAAGACGAATACGTCTCGGTGCTGCCGCTGCCCTGGATCATGGAGCAGGTCTACGTGCTCGGCAAAGGCCTCTTGTGCCGGATGAAGATCAACTTCGTCGAAGAGCCCGACACGATGATGAACGATCTGCGCGAGATCGCGCCGACCTTCGTGCTGTTCGCACCCCGCGTCTGGGAATCCATCGCCGCCGACGTCCGCGCCAAGGTAATGGATGCAACGCCCTTCAAGCAGCGACTGTTCGATGTCGGCATGAAGAGCGGCCTCGCCGCGCTCGAACAGGGGAAGCGGTCCGGCTTTGCCGACGCGATCCTGTTCCGCGCCCTGCGCGACCGCCTCGGTTTCACCCGCCTGCGCTCGGCCGCGACCGGCGGTGCAGCGCTCGGCCCTGATACATTCAAGTTCTTCCAGTCCATGGGCGTGCCGCTGCGCACGCTCTACGGCCAGACCGAGCTCTTGGGCGCCTACACGCTGCACCCCGAGGGCAAGGTCGATCCTGACACCACCGGCGTGCCGATGGCCGAGAGTGTCGAAATCCGCATCGACAATGCCGACATTCACGGCGTCGGCGAGATCGTGGTGCGCCATCCCAACATGTTCCTCGGCTATTACAAGAATCCCGAAGCGAGTGTCGCCGATATGAAGGACGGCTGGCTGTGCTCGGGCGATGCCGGCTATTTCAACGACGACGGGCAGCTCGTCGTGATCGACCGCATCAAGGACCTCGCCGAGACCTCGCGCGGCGAGCGCTTCTCGCCGCAGTTCATCGAGAACAAACTGAAGTTCTCGCCCTATATCGCGGAAGCCGTGGTGCTCGGCGCCGACCGTGACGCACTCGCGGCGATGATCTGCATCCGCTATTCCATCATCTCGAAATGGGCGGAGAAGAACCGGCTCTCCTTCACCACCTATAGCGACCTCGCCTCCCGACCCGAGGTCTACGCGCTGCTTCAGAAGGAGGTCGAGACCGTCAACGCCACGCTGCCGCCGGCCCAGCGCATCTCGCGCTTCCTGCTGCTCTACAAGGAGCTCGATGCCGACGACGGCGAGCTTACCCGCACGAGAAAGGTCCGCCGCGGCGTCATCAACGAGAAGTACGAAGGCATCATCGACGCGATCTACCGCGGCGTTTCCGACATCCCCGTCGATACCGTGATCCGCTTTCAGGACGGCACCACGCAGCGCGTGCGAACGACGCTGCGCGTGGTGGATCTCGGCGGACAGAGGCACATGGCGGAGGCTGCGGAGTGAACTTCGTTTCAATCACGAGCGTGATGCGGATTGCTGCGCCCTCTTCCCTTGTGGGAGAGGGCGTCTCCGCCGGGAGCCACGGCCGCACTCGAGTGAGGGGTGCTCTCTCCGCACCTCTCCGGCCGAGACAACCCCTCATCCGTCTTCGCTTCGCGAAGCTACCCTCTCCCGCAAGGGGAGAGGGTACACCGTCATCGCTTCTGCATTTTGCGCGGGCCGCGACATGAACACCGCCTTTCTCATCCAGCTTCTGGTCAACGGCCTCGTGGTCGGTACGCTCTATGGCGTGGTCGCGATGTCGTTCGTGCTGATCTACAAGGCGACGCAGGTCGTCAATTTCGCGCAAGGTGAATTGCTGCTGGTCGGCGCCTGGGTGTGCTGGGCGCTGCTCGCCAAATACCAGGTGCCGTTCTGGATCGGCATGCCGATCACGCTGGTGTTCATGTTCGTGTTCGGCATCGCGGTCCAGGTCCTGATCCTGCGGCCGATGATCGGCGAACCCATCATCTCCGTGATCATGGTGACGATCGGGCTCTCCACCGTGCTGCAGGCCACGCTAAAATGGATGTTCGGCGTCAACCCGCAGCCGTTCCCGCGCGTGTTCGAGAGCCAATCGGTCAGCCTGTTCGGCCTCCAGATCCAGACCGTCTATGTTATGAGTCTCGTGGTCTCGGTCGCGATGATGATCGGCATGGCCTGGTTCTTCCGCGCCTCGAAATACGGTCTTGCGATGCGCGCCACCGCGTTCAACCAGCAAGTCGCGCAGTCGCTCGGCATTTCCGTCAAGAGCGTGTTTGCGATGGCCTGGGCGATCTCGGCGACAGTGTCGGCCGTCGCCGGCGTCGTCGTCGCGGTCGTGAACGGCGTGTCGTCGGGCCTTGCCGCCTACGGCATCAAGGTGTTCCCGGCGGCGATCCTCGGCGGGCTCGATTCCGTCGGCGGCGCCGTGCTCGGCGGCATCATCATCGGACTGCTCGAGAACGTCGCGCAATATGTCGACAGCGAGTACCTGCACTGGGGCAATCTCTACGAGATCGCGCCGTTCTACGTCCTCATCATCGTGCTGATGATCAAGCCCTACGGCCTGTTCGGCACCCACGACATCGAGCGGATCTGACCCATGGCTGGCCCTGCCCTCATCCCCGCTGGTGATTTCCGCACCTCCTACGCGGCCGACACCACGATCTTCCCGACCGCCACCAGCCGCAATTTTGCGATCGCAGGCGTGCTGCTGCTCTGTCTCGCACCGCAATTCTTCAGCGGATACTGGCTGAGCATTTTGATCCAGATCGGCATCTTCTCGATCGCGGCGCTCGGTCTCAACATCCTGGTCGGCTTCACCGGCCAGATTTCGATCGGGCACGCCGCCTTCTTCCTGCTCGGCGCCTTCACCTCGGCCTACATCTCCAACAACGCCCCGATCCCAGTGTTCTTCGCGATCCCCCTTGCGGGCGTCATCACCGCGCTGGTGGGGCTGATCTTCGGCATCCCCGCGGCGCGGCTGAAAGGTCTTTACCTGGTCATCGCGACCCTTGCCGCACAATACATCCTCCTCGACTTCTTCTCCCGCGCCGAATGGTTTTCCGGCGGATCGGTGCCGGCGAGCGCCGAACCGTTTTCGATCTTCGGCTACACGCTGCGGGGGGACAGACAGTATTTCTACGTCGTGCTGGCCTATGTGCTCGCGAGCTACATCCTCGTTACCAACCTGATGCGCACGCGCGATGGCCGCGCGCTGGTGGCCATCCGCGACCATTATCTCTCAGCCGAGATCATGGGCATCAATCTCACCAAGTACCGCACGCTGTCGTTCGGCCTCGCCGCCTTCTTCGCCGGCATCGCCGGTGCACTCTACGCGCATTACCAGCTCGTGGTGTCGCAGGAGGGTTTCGGCATCGAGCGCTCGATCCTGTTCCTGGCCATGATCATCATCGGCGGCACCGGCTCGATCATGGGCACGCTGATGGGCACCGCCTTCGTGGTGCTGCTGCCGGAGTCGATGGAATTCCTCAGCCTGTACTTGAAGGGTGGCGCGATCGACAAGGCGCTGTCGCTGAACAACAACATCACCTTCCTGCGCGAGATCGCGATCGGTGTGATCATCATCGCATTCCTGATGTTCGAGCCCGACGGGCTCGCGCATCGCTGGCGGCAGATCAAGGCGTATTGGAAACTCTACCCGTTCTCGCATTGAGCGCGGGCAACTTCAGTTAAACAATAAACAGGAGGAACCGACCCCATGACGATGAAGTCCTTTTTGAGCACCGCATCGCTCGCGCTGGCGATCGCCGCATTCTCGGCAAACGCGCAGGCGCAGATCGCGATCGGGCATCTCGCCGATTATTCCGGCGGCACCTCCGACGTCGGCACGCCGTTTGGGCAGGCCGTCGCCGACACCTTCGCCTGGGTCAACAAGAACGGCGGCATCGGCGGCAAGCAGGTCAACCTCGACACCAACGATTATGGCTATCAGGTGCCCCGCGCGATCGCGCTCTACAAGAAGTGGTCGGCACCGGACAGCAAGGTCGCCGCGATCATGGGCTGGGGTACCGCCGACACCGAGGCGCTGACCGGCTTCCTCGCCCAGGACAAGATCCCCGACATGTCCGGCTCTTACGCCGCTGCCCTCACCGATCCCGAGGGCGTCAGCGGCAAGGCCAAGCCCGCTCCTTACAATTTCTTCTACGGCCCGAGCTATTCGGACGCGCTGCGCGCGATGCTGATGTGGGCGGCCGAGGACTGGAAGGCCAAGGGCAAGTCCGGCAAGCCGAAATTCGTGCACATGGGCGCCAACCATCCCTATCCGAACGCGCCGAAGGCCGCCGGTGAAGCGATGGCGCAGGAGCTCGGTTTCGAGGTGCTGCCGCCGCTGGTGTTCGCGCTCGCGCCCGGTGACTACAGCGCGCAGTGCCTGAGTCTGAAATCCTCGGGCGCCAATTACGCCTATCTCGGCAACACCGCCGCCTCCAACATCTCGGTGATGAAGGCCTGCAAGACGGCCGGCGTCGACATCCAGTTCCTCGGCAATGTCTGGGGCATGGACGAGAACGCCGCCAAGACCGCCGGCGACGCTGCCAATGGCGTGATCTTCCCGTTGCGCACCGCGGTGAGCTGGGGCGGCGATGCGCCTGGCATGAAGACGGTCATGGAGATCTCGAAGATGTCCGACCCCACCGGGAAGGTCTATCGTCCCGTGCACTACGTCGCCGCCGTCTGCTCGGCGCTGTACATGAAGGAGGCGATCGACTGGGCCGCCAAGAATGGTGGCCCCACCGGCGAGAACGTCGCCAAAGGTTTCTACCAGAAGAAGGATTGGGTGCCGGCCGGAATGGAAGGCGTCTGCAATCCCTCAACCTGGACCGACAAGGACCACCGCGGCACGCTGAAGGTCGATCTTTATCGCACCAAGATCTCCGGCGCGACCGATGGCGACCTCAACGACCTCATGGCCAAGGGCACGATCAAGCTCGAGAAGGTCAAGACC
Source organism: Bradyrhizobium sp. LMG 9283 (assembly GCF_045571415.1). Taxonomy (NCBI): domain Bacteria; kingdom Pseudomonadati; phylum Pseudomonadota; class Alphaproteobacteria; order Hyphomicrobiales; family Nitrobacteraceae; genus Bradyrhizobium; species Bradyrhizobium sp. LMG 9283. The sequence goes on along the minus strand of NZ_CP120691.1, from coordinate 3,289,651 downwards.
GTCGAGCTGCCGCGCAAGCCGGAATTGCTGGGGTGGTGAGCGCGGCTCTAACCACACCCACAACAGTCATCCCCCGCCTCGTGCACATTGCGCACTGGAGCGGGGGATCCAGTACGTCGCGGCTTATCCGTGAATCTCAGGCGCCTCTGGAATACTGGGTCGCCCGGTCGAGCCGGGCGACGACAGTGGAGTAACAAAGCATGACCGAGACCGCAGAAGCCGTTCGTCCCTCCCCCAGCATCGTGCCCGCACCGCCCCTCCTCGCCGTGCGGAACATCGAAGTCGTCTATGATGACGTCATCCTGGTGCTGCGCGGCCTCAGCCTCGACGTGCCCAAGGGCGCGATCGTGGCACTCCTCGGCGCCAACGGCGCCGGCAAGTCGACGACGCTGAAGGCGATCTCGGGGCTGCTCAAGACCGAAGACGGCGAGGTGACGCGCGGCGAGATCCTGTTCGAAGGCGAGCGGATCAACGGCATCGACCCCGACAAGATCGTCCGCCGCGGCATCTTCCAGGTGATGGAGGGCCGGCGCATCGTCGCCGACATGACGTCGCTGGAGAACCTCAAGCTCGGCGCCTTCACCCGCAGGGACCGCGAGATCGATGCCGATCTCGACATGGTCTTCAACTACTTCCCGCGCCTGAAGGAGCGCACTGGCCTTGCCGGCTATCTCTCCGGCGGTGAGCAGCAGATGCTCGCGATCGGCCGCGCCCTGATGGCGCGCCCGAAGATGATTCTGATGGACGAGCCTTCGATGGGCCTGTCACCGCTGCTGGTGAAAGAGGTGTTCTCGATCATCCAGAAGATCAATCGCGACCTCGGCGTCACCATCCTGTTGGTCGAGCAGAACGCACGCGCTGCGCTCTCAGTCGCAAGCCACGGCTACATCATGGAACAGGGCAAGGTCGTGTTCGACGGCAGCGCCGACGAATTGCGCGATAATGAGGACGTCAAGGAATTCTACCTCGGCGGCGCCGGCGACCAGCGCAAGAGCTTCAAGAACCTCAAGAGCTTCAAGCGGCGCAAGCGGTGGCTTTAACTTTCAAGCACCTGCTCCGCTTCCGTGACTGCGCAGAGAACATGATAGAACGACGACGCAGGAATGGTGTCGATCAGCGATTTGCCGTCGCGATCGAACTGGTCGTACCAGCCGCCTTTCACGGGATGGCTGAGATAATGCCGTTCGAGCCGCACCAGCGCCGCGCGCGCCTCATCCGCCGCCCCCGCCTCGCCGGACTCGGCTTGCGCGATCCACGCCTTCGCGATCTCGGTCTGCGGCCACAGCCGGCGCGTGCTGCGGCGGATGTTGCCGCTCGCATCGCCCTCGTCGATCAGGCAGCCCGTCGCTCCGTCGCAATAGCGCAGCGCGGTCGCCAGCAGCTCCGCGCGCCGCTGCCCGGTCGGACAACCCGTGATGCGCTCAAATCCCTTCAGCAGCCAGACCCATTCCGCCTGGTGGCCCGGCTCGACGCTGACCGGCTCGATCTTCGACCAGTCCTCCTCGAAATACTCCGACAGGATGCGCTTCTGCTTGTCGTAGAGATTGGCCAGGAACAGTGCGAAGAATTCTCCGGCACGGCTCTGGAACGACAGATCGTGGGTCGCCTCGAAGCATGCGATCATCGCTTCGAACAGATGCATGTGCGGGTTCTGCCGGCGCGGCAGCGAGACCGGAAGGCCTTCATGAACGCCACCATGCGGCGAGCGCAGATGGCCGTCGAGGAAGGCGAGCAGCGCATCGATCTCGGCGCGGACCTGCGCATCCTGATCGAGCGAGTAGACGCCGGCGAGCGCAAACAGGATGAAAGCGTGATCATAGGCATCGCGCCGGGCATCCAGCACCGATCCGTCCGGCGTCAGCCGGTGCACGTAGCCGGGCCGGCCATCGGGCGACCTCGCTCTGGCAAGCAGATGCTCCAGCCCCTTCAGCGCGATGGCACGTCCCTCAGGATACCATCCCATCTGTGCGGCCTTCGCATAGCACCAGATCTGACGGGCCTGCACAAATACGCGCCGGGGCGCGGCCGCATCCGCTGCGCCATCGCGGTGCAGTCTATCGATGAAGCCGCCGGCGGCGTGATCCCAGCCGATCGTCGACCACAGCGGCAGCGCCTCGTCGACCATGCGGCACTTCAGGCGCGCGACGACGTTCGACGCCTCGTCCGCCGCAATGATTCCCTCGTCCGCCATCGGGTCCCCTTCAAGCCTCGCCAATGGCGGTCTGATAGCCATGCCGGTGGCGGCGCGCAACGGATGCCAACACGGAAAGAACAGCCATGACCGCCCATTACGACGCGCGCGAGACGCGTGAGCCAGCCGCGCGCGAGGCCGACCTGTTTTTCCGCCTTCCGGAGGTACTGCGAGCCGCGATGGCCGCCCCAGCCTATGCCGAGCGGCTCAAAGGTTTTGATCCCGCCGCAGTGACCTCCAGGGCGGCTCTGGCGGGCCTGCCGGTGTTGCGCAAGTCGGAACTGCCCGCCCTGCACAAGGCCTCTGCGCCCTTTGGCGGCTTCGTGGCAGGGGCTCCCGGCTCGTTCGCCCGCCTCTTCACCTCCCCGGGCCCGATCTTCGAGCCGGAAGGGCGACAGGCCGATCCCTGGCGCGGTGCGAGGGCGCTGTTCGCCGCCGGGTTCCGTCCCGACGACATCGTCCTCAATACCTTCAGCTACCATCTCACCCCCGGGGGGTTCATCTTCGATGCCTCGGCTCGCGCGCTCGGCTGCGCGGTGATCCCGGCCGGCCCCGGCAATACAGAACAGCAATTCGAATTGATCGAGGCCTACCGGCCGGTCGGCTATAGCGGCACGCCGGACTTCCTGAAGATCCTGCTCGATGCCGCGGCGAGCGCGGGTCGCGACGTCTCGTCGATCAAGCGCGCGCTGGTCTCGGGCGCGGCCTTCCCGCCCTCGCTCCAGGCCGAGATCAAGGCGCGAGGCATCGACGCCTACCAGGCCTTCGGTACCGCCGATCTCGGCCTCATCGCGTTCGAGACCGAGGCGCGCGAAGGCCTAGTCGTGAACGAGGACCTGATCCTGGAGATCGTCAAGCCCGGCACTGGGGATCCGGTCGCGCCGGGCGACGTCGGCGAGATCGTCGTGACCTCGCTCGATCCGCACCATCCCTGGATCCGGCTCGCGCTCGGCGACCTCACCGCGGCCTTGCCCGGCACGAGCCCATGCGGGCGCACCAATATGCGCATCAAGGGCTGGATGGGCCGCGCCGACCAGACCACCAAGATCAAGGGCATGTTCGTCCGGCCCGAGCAGGTCGCCGAGATCGGCAAGCGCCACGCTGTGCTCGGAAGACTACGCCTCGTCGTCACGCGCCAAGGCGAGACCGACGCAATGACGTTGAGAGCGGAAACGACAGGCGCGAGCGAAGCGCTACGCGAGGAGATCGTCGGCACTTTGCGCGCCGTGACGAAGCTCGGCGGCACGGTCGAGCTGGTCAGCCCCGGCACACTGCCGAACGACGGCAAGGTGATCGCAGACGAACGGTAGCGCTTGCCCCCCTGTCTCGTAACAGCGAATAATTCGGCAAACGACGGTCCCGTTGAAGGGCCGTTGAGGGGGATGTGTGCACAAAACCCGCTCGTCGAAGCAGCACCGCGCGAAAGCACTGGAGGCTAATTCGTCGAGACCGCGGCTCACGAAAGCGAAGTCACGAGCGGCAAGCTCCAAGGTCAATGATCCGCTCGAACATTTGAGCAGCGATCGTCCGATTCCTGGACGATCAGTGTCCGGATGCCATGGACGTGAATTCGTCTCCGAGGATTTTCGGGACAATCGATTTAGCAGGCACATCCTAAATGCGAGCAACAAAGCTCAGCCCGAGCGTCGGCACAAGGTCTCAAAAGCGGATTGTCGGACATCAGTGTCGCCGGTGCATCTTTCTGATTTTGGATTGCGCAGCTTTCGGCCCGCTTGCTCCAGGCAGGCAAGTATTAGGACGCCTCGAGCCATCTCGACCTCCGTTGGCAAATTGCAGGCGGGGATCACTCAGGGAAGGACGGGCGTTGCCGGGGCTGACAATCTCAACTACAGGCCCGCTCTAACCCCAGCGCCTCCCTCTCGGGCCGCAGACTGTGCATGGGCGCGCTAAAAAACGGGCAAGCGTCTCCGTTAAAGCCGGCGAGCCACCGTGCTAAGGTCAGCGAGCGAGCTCTAACGGGGTCGCAATCTCAGTTAACTCCCGCCGGCTTCCAAGTCGGCGGGTTTTTCTTTGAACCTTGAGATCGACGAAATGCGCCGATGCAGACCGCCGGACATTAACTTGGCTTTAAGACCCGTTGTGCGGTGGCGCCGGGTCATGTAGATAGAGCCTGTGTTCGCGTAGTTGCGTTTGAGATTCATGATTACGTACAAGCAGTACCACATCCAGCGATTTGAGCACGGCCATAAGCGCTGGGTTGCCCGCATCACGCGGGCGGATGGTCAGAACATCCGCACCATCCTGCCGGCTTCTGAGCATCCCTACCTTGATACGAAGCCCGCCGCCTCCGCCGAGGAAGCCGAGGAGCTCGCCAAGGAAGGCATCGATTTTGGCGGTATGGTTTAGTCGGCTCCTCCAGAGCTTACGTCTCGGCTTTTGCGCACGACATCTCGCGACAGCGCGTGGCGCAATCGCCCGCTTAGCCGGAAGTCGCGCCAGCCTTCTTGCGATTCGATTGCCCGGGGCGCAGCGAGGGTCCTTATGCGCTTCCAGATGGGCAATGGCCTTGTTTAGAAAGCTATCAGCCGGCAGCTTACAGCAGCATACCCCGCTTCCCGAGCCACGCCAGCGCCGTCGAGCAAGCGGCCGAAAGCAATGCGGTCCAAAACCAGGAACGTCCACGGGCGGCGCTGATTGAGCGCAGATACAGGAAAGCTCCGAGGATCTTTCCGTAATTCCTTCGAAATTCTCCGTTAAGCTTAGCTACTTCCGGCAGATCGGATAACGGCTTGCATTCGTCGGCCATTGCGCTGGGCTCCATTTGCGGCTGAACCAGCACCCTATGAACCACTGTTTTGCCCGACGATGCAAGTCCATTTCGGGTTTTTCGATGCGCTGCGGGTCGCCGGCCGCTAGACGCCTGGTATAGAGTTGGTCGCCAACCAAAAATGCCGACCCAAGTAGCTCAGTCGCCTATCTCAGACTTGAATCGGGCCAGCGAGGAACCTCATCGGCGGGCCGGGATCGACGCAGGTTCGGCCGCACCATCGCGTAGAGCAGGAAAAGGCCGATGGTGATGGTCACCGCCAGCAGGGGAAAAATGTAGTTCATGCCGCCTCCAAGTCTTCGAACTAAATGCTAGCAAGGATGCATATGCCGTCCAATTGGGATGCTATTCTCCGGCTTGAGCCCGCACCGTTGAATTCCTGCTTCGTACCCAGCCCAGCTTGAGGTCTCATCCGTTGTTCCGCTTCAAGCGTTTGAATCCTCGCCTCTGCCGCGACAGGGCGGTCTTCTCATAACGTTCCAAGCCCTGCAGAAGTCTCACTTGTTTTGGTTCAGCGCCCTCGCTCACAGCCAAGATCAGATCTAGCCGAAGAGCTCGCAGGCGATCTTGTGACTCCTGGCTTGAGCCAGATCTTGAAGCGCGATCTCCATACCCGCGCCTTTAAACTCCTCCGCAAAAACTGCATCGAACCCGGCGAAACCAGAACCATCGGAATCGTCCCAACGAGATAAACCATGCCGATAAGCGTTGCGGCTCGACATTGCTTTCCCAGCACTTGTTTGCGGGCCGGTACTCTTCGCTGCGTTTGCGCGATTGGCTTCGATTTGTCGCTTTGATGCCAACTTCCCTCCTTGATCTCGCTAGCTAGCAATCGACCGATCCGTCGACCGTGAATCGACGGCATCAATCCTCCGTTCCCGCAACTCCGCGATGCGACAGTAATGGATGAGGAGGATCGTGGGACCAAACCGTCAACAGCGGGGCGATGAAGGTATGGAGGTTAGACCCGTCAAACAGATAGGCTGCGATGCCGGCTGCCTGCGCTGCAGCAAGGTCGCTCTGCTTATCCCCGATCATGAAGCTAGCATTGATATCCACCGGGTATCGCTCAAGCAGAGCTCTGATCATCCCCGGCTGCGGCTTGCGACAGTTGCAGAGGACACGGTATCGCTCAATCAATCCATCGGGGTGATGTGGACAGAACTCGAACGCATCGATATACGCACCAACGATAGCAAGCTCACGCGACATCCATTCGTGCAAATTGCGAACATGCCGCTCCTCGTAAAAGCCCCTCGCAATCCCTGATTGGTTCGTTACGACAAACGCAAAATACCCGGCGCCATTGACTGCCTTTACGGCCTGTTGGGCTCCTTCCACCCACCGGATCTTGTCCGGATCAAAAGCATAGCCGTCGTCCTCATTGAGGACGCCATCACGATCAAAGAAAACTGCTGGACGCTTCAAAGCTCACTCACCCACATTCGGAGGAATACTCCTGATCTTCCGACAATCACTGCTCCATTTCAACAAGTCGCGGTCGGACAAGACCCTTCCCTGCGCCGCGCCCTTGCATCCAGCTGTTTGCTGTTGAAGAGTAAATTGGCTTCGTTTTGTCGCTTTGATGCTGGTCCGCCTCCCGTCGTCCCCACCCTAAGCGCGTGAGAACAAGAGACATTCTTGCCGCTAAAAACGAGCAACAATGTTGCTGCAGAAAGGACTGGCATTCCGGCGCGATTGGAGCGTTACTGAGTCGGCCGGGCGCCAACTTCGATCACAGCGCCGGTATCTCGCCTCGCGGACGCGGGGCTTCGGGCAGTGCGGCATGTACAGCCGCCTGTTCTTGCGTAGGAGATACCGGTGACAACCATTCAAACGAATGGCGCAGACGCGCCAAATCATATCATCAGGTTCAACCCACGACCGCCGCCATTTCATCGGCGGTTCAGACGCCCGCATCATTATGGGGGATGATCAAGAGAGCCTGATCCGCCTTTGGCGCGAAAAACGCGGCGAAGCGGAGCCGCAGGATTTTTCGGACAATTTGATCGTTCAGCTCGGGACCGTGACCGAGGTCTTGAACCGCGCCTGGTACCAGCGCGCAAGCGGTCACACCGTCAAAGACATCCAGAAGCGTGTTCGCCACCCCGTGCACAAATGGATGGCGGCAACGCTGGACGGGGCCGTCGAGCAGACCGGCGCCGTCTTCGAAGCCAAATTCATGCTGCCCTGGGCCTTCACTGAGGAAGCTGCGGCCGAGAAGCACATGGCGCAGCTGCAGCACAACATGTGGGTGATCGCCGCCCGCAACGCGGTGCTCTCGATCATCACCGGCGGTGGCAAATGGGTCGAGATCAACATCCACGCCGACCCGCTCTACCAGCATCTCCTCCTCACCGCCGAGAAGAAGTTCTGGCGCTGCGTCCAGAGCGGCGAGCCCCCCGTTCTGTTCAACATCGAGACGCCCCGCCCGCGGCTGGAGCCGGTCAAAGTGGTCGATATGTCCACCTCCAATCAATGGGCCGAGCTGGCGGCTACCTATCTGCGCACCCGAGACGCGCACGGGCAGCATGAGGCGGCCAAGGCCGACTTGAAGAAACTCGTGCCGGAGGACGCCAAGGAAGCCAGTGGGCACGGGATCAAGTCCAAGCGCTCCAAGTCCGGCGCAGTCAGCTTCGAAGCTCAGGCGACGGAGGGGCCCCATGCATCAGTCCAGTGAGCGGATCGGGACCATCGCGGCGGCCCTCGCCCGGGCCCAGGCCGAACTGACGAACCCCGAGAAGACCTTGACCGCCGTGATCCGATCGCCGTTCCCGCGGGAGGATGATCGAACTTTCCGCTACGCGTCCCTGGCCTCCGGCCTCGACATCGTCCGCAAGACGTTGAGCCAGCAGGAAATCGCCACCATCCAGACCACCTGGATTGAGCGTAAGCGTAGCGCCGAGGCCCTTTGGATTGTTTGTGCGGAGTCTTGAGAGCACCGTTAGAAGAGTCATCTTCTGGAAGGGTGCTCACAATGGACGACCATTCTGACGACATAAGACGACCGTTGTCACCGCGTATTGAAGTGTTCGCTGGCGCAGGTCGAAAGCGCTGGCCGGATGATTTGAAGGCACAGATTGCCGCGGAAAGCCTCGAGCCGGGGGCGGTTGTCACAGACGTCGCCCGTCGCCATGGCTGCCAGCCCCAGCAGGTGCATGACTGGCGGCGCCGGGCGCGTTTGGGCCAGTTGGTGCTGCCAGCTTCGGCGGAGACGCTGTCGTTCGTGCCGGTGGTGTCGGAATCGGCGCTACCGGCGGCCGCAGAGCCCACCGGGTCGCCGGAAGCAGCCGTTGTGACGGTTGAGCTCCAGGGGGCACGAGTGGAGGTGCGGGGGGCGCCTGGCCTTGCTGTGTTGAGTGATGTGTTCTTGGCGCTTCGACGGACACGTTCATGCTGACGCCGCCTGCGAACCTTACGATTTACGTGGCGACGCAACCTGTGGACTTCAGAAAAGGTGCGGAGGGCTTGGCGCGCTGGCGAAGGAGACGCTGGGCCATGATCCGATGAAGGGCGTGGCGGTGGTGTTCCGCGCGAAGCGCGCCGATCGGGTGAAGATTGTCGTCTGGGATGGCAGCGGCCTTGTGTGTATTGGAAGCGGCTCGATAGCAACGGCTTCAAATGGCCTCCCATCGTGGCCGGCGTGATGCGGATGAATGCCGCGCAGTTGTCGGCGCTTCTGGCCGGCATGGATTGGACGCGGATGCACGCGCCTCGGATCCCGCAGCCGAAAGCGCTTGCGTAAAGATACAAATCTCGCTGCATCGGGGCGCGAAGCATGGCAGACTCGGGCCAATGAGTGATTTGCCTGATGAGCTGCCGAGTGATCCAGCTGAGTTGCGTGTCTTTGCCGCGGCTCTGCTGGATCGCTGCGCCAGGCTCGAGCGGTTGCTCAAGCTTGCAAAAGATGCGCAGTTCGGTCGGTCCTCGGAAAAGCTGGACGCTGATCAGCTGCAGCTTGTTCTGGAGGACATCGAAGAGGCCGTCGCGGCCCTCGAAGCAGCCGAGGATCGCGCCAATCCCAGAACCTGCGAGAAGAGGACGGCCGAGCGCAAAGCCAACCGTGGTCAGCTGCTGGAGCATTTGCCGCGCATCATCGAGACCCTGATGCCCGCTGCAACCTGCTGTCCGTCCTGCAAAGGCGATCTCTTTGAGATCGGTCACGATGAGAGCCAGAGGTTGGACGTCGTACCGGCGCAGTATCGCGTGATCGTCACCCGCCGGCCCAAACTGGCCTGCCGCGCCTGTCACGGTGTCATCCTCCAGCATGCTGCTCCCGAGCGACTGATCAGGGGAGGATTGCCCACCGAGCGGCTGGTCGCGCATGTGATCGACGCGAAGTATCATTGGCATTTGCCGCTTTATCGCCAGGCGCAGATGCTGGAGACCCACGGAATAGCGCTGGACCGTTCCACGCTCGCCTTCTGGGTCGGCTACGCCGCCCAGGAATTGAAGCCCTTGTGGCATCGTCTGCGCCAGCTTCTGCTGGCCTCCTCGAAGCTCTGTGTCGATGAGACCCCGGCGCCGGTGCTGGATCCGGGGCGCGGCAGGACAAAAACCGGCTACTTCTGGGCGCTGTCACGCGATGATAGGCCTTGGGCCGGACCTGATCCGCCTGGGGTGGTCTATGCCTATGCACCGGGCCGCGGCGCCGTTCATGGCTTGCGGCTGCTTGAGGGCTATCGCGGCATCATCCACTGCGACGGCTATCAGGCTTACAAGACCATGACCCGAGAGACGCGTGCGGACGCCCTGTCCGGGACGCTCGCCTTCTGCTGGTCGCATCTGCGGCGCCAGTTTGTGAAGATCGAGCGGGAGGCTGCGCCGGCGCCAGCTCCGGTTGCCCGCGAGGCGCTCGCGCGCATTGCCCAGCTCTACGCGGTCGAGAAGGCACTGCGCGGCCGCTCTGCTTCCGAGCGCTGCGCCGGCCGACAAGCGCATGCCCGGCCTCTGGCTACAGCCTTGAAGCAGTGGTTTGAGGCCAAGCTTGATCACCTTGCGGGGAAGAGCGACACGGCGAAGGCTTTGCGTTATGCGCTACGCCATTGGGACGGCCTGACGCTCTACCTTGATGACGGGCGCATCGAGATGGACACGAATGCGGTCGAGCGTGCGATGCGGCCGATCAAGCTCAACGCCAAGAACTCCCTTTTTGCCGGTTGCGACGAAGGTGCCGAGAATTGGGCATTGCTGGCTTCGCTCATTGAGACCTGTAAGCTCAATGGCGTCAGTGCCGAGCACTGGCTCGCTGACGTTCTCGCCAAGCTCGTCAATGGTTGGCCTGCGGCGCGACTGGACGAACTGCTTCCCTGGGCGTCGACCTATACGATGCATACACACGATCCGAGGCTGGCGGCATGAGCCTGAACACGACCGCGGTCCGGATCAAGGTGACCCTCAAGGATGTGAAGCCGGAGGTGATGCGTCGCCTTGTCGTACCCGTCACCCTGCGCCTTGATCGGTTGCATCTGACGCTTCAGGAGGCATTCGGCTGGACGAACAGTCACCTCTTCGAGTTCTTCGCTGGTGAGGTCCGTTGGGGGATTCCTGATCCCCACAACGATTACGGCCACCAGCCCATGGATGCCCGCAAAGCGCGGCTTTGCGATATCGTTCGCGAGACCGGCGCCAAGACGATCCACTATCTCTATGACTTCGGCGACAGCTGGGACCATGTGATCAAGCTCGAAAAATGGTTCGAGAACACCACGACGGAGGGGCTTCCCTTCCTGCTCGAGGCCGCCGGCCGTTGTCCTCCGGAAGACGTCGGCGGTGCGCCAGGCTATGCCGAATACCTCGCCGCCATCAGCGACCCCGGCCATCCCGAGCACGAACACATGCGCCTCTGGGGCCCGGAGCGGTTCGATCCCAACGTCGTCGACCGGAAGGCGCTCGAAGCCGCCGTCAAGGCGTTGTCCGACACATGGATACCGCGGCGACGCGCCACGCGAACAAAATAGGCGTCAAGCGTCATTCAGAAGGGCTGCAGAGCTACGCTTACGATTGAGCAGGTCACCGGCCAGATCCATCTCACCACTCTGCTCGCCCACGCATCAGGAGAGTGGATCTCCTCGGACCTACCGGTCTGCGCCTCCAAGGAGGTCGAGGCGCCGCACCGGATGGGCGCGGCGCTGACCTATGCCCGCCGGTATGCCCTATTTGCACTGGTCGGGATAGCGGGAGAGGACGATCTGGATGCGCCTGATGTCGTGACAGGTCCTCCTCCTGCCACCGAGCCGCAGGCCACACCAGGATCGAAAGGAAAATCGCCTAAGGGCATCCTGAACCGGCCACCGGTCCTGGCCCCTGAACACTCTGCCGAGCTGCTCGATCGGCTCTTGGGCGAGCTTACTCTTCAGGAGGGCAGCGAACGGTTGCTTGCCTGGGCCAAGATTTGTCGAGGCGGACGCCCGCGCTCTTGAGGCCGCCTACCAGAGGAGGCTCGAGGAAACTGCGCTTCCGGAGATCGATCCAGCAGAGCAGCGGGTCGCGTCAGCGGCCGCACGGTCTCTACCTGAGGAATCTCCTTCCCAGGCATCCGGCGACAATTTCGCACCTGCCACTTCCTCTCCCGGAGAGCAGGTCGGACTTGCCTTTCCAAAAGAGCCGCCTCGCCGACGGAGCAAGGATCACCTCGCCTTTATCCGCAGCCAAGGCTGTCTGGTTTGTCAGAAGATACCTGCTGATGCGCATCACCTGAAGTTCGCGCAACCACGCACCTTGGGTCGCAAAGTCAGCGACGAGTTCACGGTGCCGCTCTGCCGATCGCATCATCAATCGCTGCACCGACACGGAGACGAAAGAGCCTGGTGGAGCAATCTGCAGATTTCGCCGCTGCCGATCGCGAAGGAGCTTTGGGATGCCAGTCCCGTTCATCTGGCGAATGGAGCAAGAGTTGCCGCACCCTCTGCGCGTCCGCTATCGGAGGCGCAAGATCAATGAATGGTCCTGTCAGCCTCCCTCAACCGCAGTGGGAAAGCGTCTTGCCGCCCCAATTCGAGGCTCTGTGTCCTCCGCCTCAATTATTGCCGGGAGAAAACATCGACCACTATCACGCACTTCAGGCCGCGATCTTCCGCGACATCAATCCTCAATCGGCAATCGAATGTCTGCTCGTTGTTGATATCGCTGAGTTGACATGGGAGATCCAGCGCTACCGGGTACTGCGTCACAGGCTGCTAACCACGTACCGCCAAAAAGCAATTGAGATAACCCTCCGCCGCGTTGATGTGGCAGGCAACTCTCCCGAAGCTCGAAAAGTTGCCGAATTCTACACCGTCCAGAATGCCTTAGATTGGCAACTCGACTCGAAAGCAGCAGCTGAGATTGAGGCCCGTCTTCACGCCTACGGGTTTGACCAACACGCCGTCAACATGGAAGCTCATGTTCAGGCGCGGGAGGTCCTCTCATTGTTTGAGGCACTGCTTACTGGAGCCCAGCTGCGGCGGCTATCCCTATTGAAAGAGCTCAATGCGTTCCGCGCAAGCGCTGGAGCCAGTTTTGGAAGCCGGTTGCGCACCTTGAACAACAGCGTGCACGCGACTCATCAGGGAAAGTAGGTGGCTCCAAGCAATATTGTTGCAACTGACAGGGCGTCCAAAGCAGGTCCCAGTTGGATCCGGCCAATCTAACCAATGTTGCCTCCGGTCTCTTCATTGCGCCCGATTCCCTGGAGTTGCTATAGCGCTGATAAATTCAGCCGCTGAGCGGACTGATCGTACATTCTTAGCAAATTTGCTGCGCGAGCAAGTCTCGGTTCGCGCGCCCTTGCGCTCAGCTCTCAATAGACAATCACAAGGCGGTCGCTTCCAGACTGCCGAGACGGAGAACGAGCGCTATCGGCAAAGGCGGCCGCACTGTAAGTGGGCAAAACCCTACGCCTATGATGCGTCAATTTGCGCGTCAAGTGACACGATGATGCCGCGCAGCATTGGAGCAAGAATATCTCCCCGGTCGAGAGGGTGGGGGATTTTTTTGGGAATCTGTACGCTCAATCAGGAGTCAACTGCCAGGAGCTGAACACGAGTCAGATCCGCTCGCTGGGCGCTTTTAGGGATTGCTCCCATTGGATATAACACCCAATCCTGGCGCTAGAATTTTGGATGCAAAAATAAGACGGGGCAAGGGTCAAGAACTGATTGTCGGGAATCGAAACTGTTGAGGCATAGAGCTGACGGAGAGAGCCGCTCAATTCAAAAAAGGACAGCGATAACATCGTAAACAGGGTCCGCATTTCGGATCGGTTCCCTAGCATTTAGACTATCTCAACAACTGTTGCTCTTCGTGCGATCACTCCACATTTCGCTAGCTCGCAAAAACTTGGATGTGCACTCCAGAGACCTTGATTTTGGCACCTTGAGGCGAGCGAAAAGACGGCTTGCGTTGAGGCTCCGATGCGGATTTAGTATACCGCATGGAACCAAAACGACGTGAAGCCGCCGCCGCCATTATCTTTGCTGAGGATGGACGGCTTGTACTGCAGCAACGTGATGTCGTACTTGGAATTCTCCATCCCGGAAAGGTGGGTTTATTCGGCGGCCACCGGGAGGGCAATGAGTCTTTTATCGATTGTATCGTACGGGAAATCCATGAGGAGCTCGGCTATTATCTTCCGGCTCACCAGTTCGAGCCCTTGGTTACCAGATCTGGCGACGACCCTGACGTGCCAGGCGGATTTGTGCACGGAGAAATCTTTGTGGCTCGCAATGTTCCTGTCCAGCGATTGTTAGTCACGGAAGGAACATTGCTCGTGATCGAGCCAGCAGCGCTTTCAACAATTCGCGAAAACCTTGTCCCGTCCGCCCTCTTTGCCTTTGAACAACTCGGCCTCCGCACCTGACTTCTACGATCGGCGGCGTCCCATCTGTGCACCCTCGCACACGTTTAACAGCAGAAAGTGCCCAGCAGCTGACGCTTTGGACCCGGCTCCCCCAGTGGCAAGTCCTGGGGAGATAAGCTATCACGTCATGAAATTGCATCTAACTGGGTTTTCATCGGTCGGCGGATGACGCGTCTTTCGCATCTCACTTTGCGCAATTTCCTTATCGCGCTCCACGACCTGCTGGCGACCACGGCGGCGCTTTTTGCCGCCTTCTACCTGCGTTTCGAGGGCGGCGACTACTTCTATGACCGCCTGCCGCTGCTGTTCAAGATCCTGCCCTACTTCCTCGCCTTCAGCGTGGTGGTGTTTTTCTTCTTCAACCTGACCACCACGAAATGGCGCTTTATCTCGCTGCCCGACGCGCTGAACATCATCCGCGTCGCGACCGTGCTGACGGTCGCCTTGCTCGTGCTCGATTACATCTTCGTCGCCCCCAATGTCCGCGGCGCCTTTTTCCTCGGCAAGGTGACGATCGTCCTCTACTGGTTCCTCGAGATCTCCTTCCTTAGCGCGCTGCGCATGGCTTATCGCTACTTCCGCTATACGCGGGTGCGTCGTCATGCGAGGACCGATCATGCCGCGCCTACGCTGCTGATCGGCCGCGCCGCGGATGCCGAGGTGCTGCTGCGCGGGATCGAGAGCGGGGCGATCAAGGGCATTTGGCCGGTCGGCGTGTTGTCACCGTCGAGCGCCGACCGCGGCCAGTTCATCCGCAACGTGCCGGTGCTGGGCGGGATCGACGACGTCGAAGACGTCATCGCGGACTTTGCCAAGCGCAACAAGCCGATCGCGCGACTCGTCATGACGCCCTCGGCATTCGAGCCGGAGACTCATCCGGAATCGATCCTGATGCGGGCGCGCAAGCTGGGCGTGATCGTCAACCGGATGCCCTCGCTGGAGAGCGGCGACACGCCGCGGCTCACGGCCGTCGCTGTCGAGGACCTCCTGCTGCGGCCGAGCGAAAAGATCGACTATGCGCGCCTGGAAGCGCTGATCAACGGCAAGGCCGTGATCGTCACTGGCGGCGGCGGCTCGATCGGTTCGGAGATCTGCGAGCGTGTCGTCGCCTTCGGCGCCGCGCGGCTCCTGATCGTGGAGAACTCGGAGCCGGCGCTCTACGCGATCACGGAAGCGCTTGCCGCGCAAGGCGCGGCAGCCGAGATCGAAGGACGGATCGCCGACATTCGCGACCGCGAGCGCATCATGCGCCTGATGGCGGAGTTCAAGCCTGATATCGTGTTCCACGCGGCGGCGCTCAAGCACGTTCCGATCCTCGAGCGCGACTGGAGCGAGGGCGTCAAGACCAACATCTTCGGCTCGATTAACGTTGCGGATGCCGCCGTGGCGGCCGGCGCCGAGGCGATGGTGATGATCTCGACCGACAAGGCGATCGAGCCGGTGTCGATGCTCGGCCTGACTAAGCGCTTCGCCGAGATGTACTGCCAGGCACTGGATCACGACCTCGCCGCCGGGGTGCGCGGGACCAAGCCGCCGATGCGGCTGATCTCGGTCCGGTTCGGCAACGTGCTGGCCTCGAACGGCTCGGTGGTGCCGAAGTTCAAGGCCCAGATCGAGGCCGGCGGCCCGGTGACCGTGACGCATCCCGACATGGTCCGCTACTTCATGACCATTCGCGAGGCCTGCGATCTCGTCATCACCGCGGCCACGCACGCGCTTGGAACGCAGCGTCATGACGTCTCGGTCTACGTGCTCAACATGGGCCAGCCGGTGAAGATCGTCGATCTCGCCGAGCGCATGATCCGGCTGTCCGGACTGCAGCCCGGCTACGACATCGAGATCGTGTTCACCGGCATGCGGCCGGGCGAACGCCTGCACGAGATCCTGTTCGCCTCGGAAGAGCCGACCCGCGAGATCGGCGTCGCCGGGATCATGGCCGCGCAGCCGAACGAACCGCCGATGCAGACGCTGCGCAAATGGATCGCGGCGCTGGAGCAGGCGATCGCGCGCGATGATCGCGCCACCATCAGGACCATCCTGAAGGACGCGGTGCCCGAATTCGGGTCGACCGCGGCCAATCATTGCAATATCTGCAATGAAGCTACTATGAGTACAAAATGAGCGTGAACGGGAAATCTGTACTGATAACCGGGGCAAACGGGTTCATTGGTCGCCATCTTGCCCCGGCTCTTCTGAACGCAGGATGGAAGGTCCGCAGTGCCGTCCGCAGCCCGGCAGGCTTAGCAGATGAGGTCGTGATTGGAGCAATTGGCCCAGGAACTGATTGGCGAGTTGCGCTAGATGGAGTAAGCGCCGTCGTGCATCTCGCCGCGCGCGTGCATCACAAGGACGAGGAGCATGCGGTCAAGCTCTACCGCGAGGTCAATATCGATGGAGCTATGAATCTCGCGCGCCAGGCGGCGAAGGCAGGAGTGCGCGAATTCATTTTCCTTAGCACCATCCTTGTACATGGCCGCAGCAATGATGGTCGACGGCCCTTCACTGAGGAAGATATACTTACCCCCCGCGGCCTCTATGGAATGTCCAAAGCCGCGGCGGAGGCAGGCCTCAAAATGCTCGCCCATGATAGCGCTATGAGGATCACCGTTATCAGGCCTCCTCTGGTCTATGGTGCCGGTGCCAAAGGAAACTTTGCCCTGCTGACGCGCGCGCTGAAGTTGAGAATACCTTTACCATTTGCCGCGATCCGCAATCAGCGCGCCTTTCTGGCGGTACAGAACCTCTCATCATTCATCTTGCAAAGGCTGACCCAGCCCCAACCCGGAAGTAATTTCGACATATTCCTAGTGGCTGACAGTCAGCAAGTTTCCACGCCTGAGTTTATCGAGCATCTGGCAATTGCATCCGGCAAAAGGCCCAGGCTATTTCGCGTACCACCCGAATTCTTGAGTTCGTTCTTTAGGATGATTGGAAGAGAGGACACGCACCATAGTCTGCTCGGCTCACTTGAACTTGACATATCTAAGGCGTTGGCAACCGGATGGAGGCCACAGGTTTCGATTGACGAAGGCCTAATTCTTGCGTTTTCGGTTCAGGCCACCAAAAGCGCTCTCTAGGACCATTCTTAGGATACGTCTCAGCAAGGTGTGGGCTTCACTCGGCACTGAGACAACCTGTGCCTCTGCGGCTCGGCGGCAATCGTCGGCCACTTCCAAGAACGCATCCCGCTCGAGATTAGACGTCGCAAAACTCGCCTGCCGCAAGCAGATGCGCTCCAACCTCCTAAATTCTCTAAGGTCGCTCCTACCCACCCATTTTGACCTTTTTGAACCATATCTACATAGCGAGGCAGGTTGCTATTTGCAACGATTGCATCGGGTGCTTGGGGCCATCCTGTAGTTCCGTGATATTAATTTCCGAATGGAACAAGAGCACGGAGACCTGAAGCGTTTATGGTCCTCAACGCGATGACTTCGACAGTCGGTAATTTCCTAGATAGAGAACATCGAGGCCTGAACAGAAGTAGGTGTGCAAGGCCTCCAACGGTGCATTCACGGTCGGTTGCTCGTTAATATTGAGGCTGGTATTGATCACAACTGGCAATGAGGTCGCTTTCGCGAATTCGCGGATCAGCCGGCTGTAGAGCGGGTTACTGTTCGCATGCACGCTCTGGATACGTGCGGTGTTGTCGACATGGACCACCGCAGGCATGGTCTCGGCCACTTTCCCGTTGACCGGGAACGTCACTACCATGAACGGCGCGTCGAACGTGTCCTCGAAGTAGTCGGCCTGTCGCTCATACAGCACTGATGGACAGAATGGACGGAACTCCTCCCGATATTTGATCGTGAGATTGATGCGATCCTTCATGCCCGCATGGCGAGGATCCGCGAGGATCGAGCGGTTGCCAAGCGCCCGCGGACCGTACTCCATCCGCCCCTGGAACCAACCCACCGTCTTCTGCTCCGTCAGGTCGTTGACGCAGCGCGAGACGGGATCGTCGAGCAGCTCGAAGTTCGCACCGATCTTTTCCAGTGTTTCCCGGATCGTGTCGTTGGAATATTCCGGTCCCCAGTATGCGTGGGTCAGCGGCGCGATCACGTGACCCGCTTCGGCGCATTTCATCATCGCGGCGCCGAGCGCCACGCCTGCATCGTGCGGCACCGGAGGAACGTAGAGACGCTTCACCGATGGCTCCGCCGCGATCGCCATGTTCATCTTGCAGTTCAGCCCGACGCCGCCGGCGATGCAGACGTCGCTGCAGCCGGTCTCTTGAATCGCGGAGCGGATCACCTCGGTGGTGACGATCTCGAGCTGCTTCTGGCCGCTTGCGGCGATGTTGGTCAGGCGGTGGTCGAGCGGTTGGCCGCGCAGCCGCCGCGGACCCAAAATCTCCTCCATCTTCTCGGTGAAGATGCGTTCCTGCCGCGTCGAGAAATCGCTGGTGAAGATGTCAGCGTCGCGTCGGCGCTTGTCGAGCTCGGGATCGAGCTCGTAGTTGATGCCGTTCGGACGCAGGAGCTTGGCGAATTTGTCGAGATAGTCCGGGCTACCGTAAGATGACAAGCCCATGACCTTGTACTCGTCATTGGTCATCTGATAGCCGAGATACTGTGTCAGCATCCCGTAATAGAGCCCAAGACTATTATGGCGGCTGAACCGCGTCAGCACGCGAAAATCGTTGCCGCGCGCATGGGCGACGAGGCCGGCGCTTGAATCGCCGGAGAAGTCGAAGCAAGCAACTGTCGCCTCGGAAAAACCAGAGCCGTAGAACGAGCTCGCAGCGTGACAGAGATGATGGTCATAAAGCTCGATCCTCGGACTATGGCCGAACTGGTAATTGAAGTATTCGGTGAGGCGCTGAGTGTAATTCGTGTACGTCTTCAGGGGTGAGCAGATCCAATCGACGTCGCGCATGGTGATGCCGGCCAGCTTCAGGCAGAAACCGATCGCGCCGCGCGGCAGCTCGCCGCGCGCATGCTTGGCCAGTGTGAAGCGCTCCTCCTCGGCCGCAGCGATCAACTCACCGTCACGCATAAGCACGGCCGCTCCGTCGTGGTGACCGTGTTTAATGCCGGAGCTGATTCCAATCACATACATCTCAAATACCCCTGCCGCCTTCTAGGCACGAAGCCAAGTTAACAAGATTGGTATTACCAACCGAGTCGGTCAATGCTGCCTGCTCTGCACATAGAGACGTAACCGTGTAAATACCCTGCCTCAGATTTGTATGAGCCGATCTGGACGACAGCCTGTTAATTCTGTAAGCTCTTAAGCACCAGCGTTGGTAGTGAGGCCCGATTCGGTAGAGATATGTTCCAACGGTTCAAGCCCGGAGTCCGAGCGATACTCGCTGCGCTCGCGCTACTGCTCGTGTGGCTCACGGTCGCTGTCCTCACATATGACGATGACTCCCAGCTTGGCGCAAAATTGGACCGACTGAGGTAAGTGTCGCCTGACGCGCGGTGGCGGTCTCGATGATGCCGGCTGATGTTGGAAACGGATTCATCCATTGAGCGACCAGCGATCTAGTGTTGCACCGGTGCACGGATGCCCCCCATTGGGGAACATACGTCGTAGCACAGCCGCTGCTCAGAAGGTGCACGACGGCCGAGATTCCGTATTGCGACTAACATAGTATTCAGCCAACTCATGATCGTTAGCACGTCTATCGTGTCTCGCTGAGCCCAGCTTGCGTAGCCTGCCCGCCAACTACTAAGCCCCGCAAAGAGGTGAAGGTCCAAGCGACTCCTGTACCTGTTCCCACTCGCTCTCATTAACCCTATGTCGTCCCACCTCCTCCTCACATCGACTGCGCGCCTTTTGCTGCCCGCCCCAAGAAGAAGAGCCGCTCCGACTTGAGAACAGAACAGGTGCCCGGGCAAACTCTAGCATCTAAAACTCCCGACGGCTGGCCTTGCCCTCATTTGCAGGCTAGACACTGTAAAGCGGCGTTGGTCTTTACCTACCTCTCTGCCCTCGTTCAACGGGATAAGGTCGAAACGTGTTTGCAATGATGTGTATGGGAAAGCGTAAGCCTGAGGTTTTCTTCCGCAACGGCGTCCTGAACGAAGGCAGCAGGCATGTATTCGAGATTAGCAGACTGAAGCGGATCGACGGTGCACGCGGCGCGATTAAGGCGGACGATGAGGCTGGCTATTTCGTCTCCCTCGTGAGAAACCAGTCCCGGATCATAAGAGGCTTGTACAACGAGAGTCCCATCGACGCGCTCTACACATGGATGGCCAGCGTACGGCCAACATGCGGGGCCCATAGCGACATTTTCGAATACTGCCCTTACCACCCTCTGGCCGCCGTCAAGCGATGTCGTCAGCCTCGTCACAGCCGGAAGCCTGCTCGTGGCATGATCACCGATCTCGTCGGCGCTACTCGGTCGACGCGAGCCGCAGGATGCTGATCGAATATAATCATCTGAAGGCGACCACCGCCGCAGGCATCTGCGTGTTCCTGTTTCCGAGCGGCGATCTCCATACATTTGTTTGAGCCACTCTATCCGCGGAAAGAAGCAGAACGTTATGACTGGGCACGGCTGGAAAGCATCGATCGGAAGAGGAGGCATGATCTGCCTGGTGGCCCTGCTGGCGGCGCTCTGCTGCGTCTCGCTGTTCTACGTCTCCAAGCGCCTCGATTACGTCCCCTTTCATCCCGAGCATCTCGTCGAGGCGATCAGCGTTGTCGCAGCGTTCTCCTTCATGGTCATCGCTATGTTTGCGGTGGCGAGGTTCAGCTTTGGCTATGTGGTTGGTCTTCACCTCTTCACCATGATGGCCGGGTTTCTCTGGATCAATACCTTCTCGAAATATGCATATGATCACCAGCTCGCCCGCATCTCTGCCATTGCGTCCTTCCTCGCTTTTCTCGCACCAGCGATTGTGACGTTCTCCCGATTCAAGCGTCATTTTGAACTTTCGGAACCCGCGCTCGACAGGGTCCTGTTGACTATCGAGATCATGGCGCTCATCACGCTGCTCGCAGCCTCGAGGTACAATTTTCGGCTGGTGTCGCTCGAGCGCATCTACGAGTTCCGTCAGGAAATCGAATTTCCAGCTCCAGTGCGCTACGCGATCGGTATCTTCCTGAGCGCATTGTTACCATTCGCTTTTGCATCGCACCTGGAGCGGCGTCGGCTGAAGCGAGCCGCGCTCCCGCTGATCCTGATGCTTGCCTTTTACCCGATCACATTGAGCAAGCTCGCCCTATTTGCGCCGGCGCTTCTGCTGTGGCTTCGGCTGCTTGTCTCGATTTTCGACGCCAGGGCGGCGGCTATCCTGTCGCTGCTGCTACCTCTCGCGGCTGGCCTCGTACTGACCAATTTGGCTCCGGTGGGACCGTCGGGATTACCGGAAGCCTATTTCGCGGCGATCAACATCCGGATGTTCGCGATTCAGTCGAGCGCCCTTGATATCTATAACTCATTCTTTTCTACCCACCCTCACACTTACTTCTGCCAGATTTCAGCTCTCAAGCTGGTTATTGCGTGCCCTTACGATGTGCCGCTCTCAGTCGTGATGCAAAACACCTACACAATGGGGTACATGAACTCCTCGCTTTTCGCGACGGAAGGCGTGGCGTCGGTAGGTCTTTGGCTTGCGCCTGCCGCGGCATTGGCCTGCGGCACCGTTTTCGCCCTCGCTAATTATGTCTCATCAAGGTTGCCGCCCCGCTTCATTCTGGTGTCAAGCGGATTGATGCCGCAAATCCTAACCAACGTCCCCCTCGCGACTTCAATGCTAACGCACGGGCTCGCGATCCTGCTTGCACTCTGGTGGATAACCCCGCGGCGGATCAGCGAGACGCAGCGGACTAGCGCCACCTGAGGAGCGGTCAACGTCGCGGGCGTCCACCTGCGCACGGGTCATTGCCTGCTCAGACGGTCGCCAGGTTGCGCAGGTAGCAAGCGTAGTCGCTCTTCCCCATATCGGACGCCAGTCGCTCAAGTTGGCTCCGATCGATATAGCCCTGGTTAAAGGCAACCTCCTCGGGGCATGCTATGCGGAAGCCTTGTCTCTTCTCGACCGTTGCAACAAATTCCGATGCATCGAGCAGGCTCTCGGGCGTACCTGCATCGAGCCAGGCGAAACCCCGCCCCAACCGCTCAACATGCAGGTCTCCTCGCTCAAGGTAGAGCCTATTCAGATCGGTGATCTCCAGCTCGCCGCGCGCCGAGGGCCTTATTGTTGAGGCGAGGCTTGCGACCTGCTCGTCGTAAAAATAGAGGCCCGTAACCGCGAAGTTCGATTTTGGCTTCTGCGGCTTCTCCTCGATAGAGCGGGCGTTACCCCCTTCATCGAATTCCACCACGCCATAACGATTTGGATCGGCCACTTGATATGCGAAGATGGTCGCGCCGCTCGTGCGGCCCGTGGCGTTGGCCAACAGTTGATGGAGCCCCTGGCCGAAGAAGATGTTGTCACCCAGAATCAGGGACGAACGTTCGCCTGCGACGAAATCGGCGCCGATGATAAAGGCCTGAGCCAGCCCCCCAGGCGTGGGTTGCCGAGCATAGGACAGCGATAAGCCCCATCGGTCGCCGTCTCCCAGCAGCGCTTGGAACTGAGGCAGGTCGTGCGGCGTCGAAATGATCAGGATCTCCCGGATCCCTGCGAGCATCAGAGTGGTGAGCGGATAGTAGATCATCGGCTTATCATAGACCGGCAACAACTGCTTCGAGGTTACCAGGGTCATCGGATACAGCCGCGTGCCGCTGCCGCCAGCGAGAATGATTCCTCTCAAGATGGGCCTCCCTGCTCCTGCGAGATACGAACAAGGCAGTCGTCGAGCGACGTCTGCAGCGATTGCAGCTGGATATCGAAGACCGATTGCAGCCGCTTGGTCGATAGCCGTGAATTCGCCGGACGAACGGCGCGGGCGGCATATGCGGATGACGAGACCGGAATAATCTCGGCCGAGTCCCCCGTTTCGGCCGTATACCTCGTCGCGATTAGACGCGCAAAGTCGTACCAGGTGACGGACTCCGAACCGACGATATGCGTTATTCCGGCATAATCGGATTGCCAGCCTGTCCGTATGAGGAGGCGCGCCAGCACGATTACAGCGTCGGCGAGGTCCGGCGCGTAGGTTGGACAACCCGTCTGGTCATTGACGATCTTGAGCCGCTGCCCCTCAACGAGCCTGCGCCAGATCGTCCGCACGAAATTGGTTCCAAACGGCGCATAGACCCAGGACGTCCGCAGGACGACGTGCCGGACGTTCGTGGACATCACGGCTC
This sequence comes from Bradyrhizobium sp. LMG 9283, assembly GCF_045571415.1. Classification (NCBI taxonomy): domain Bacteria; kingdom Pseudomonadati; phylum Pseudomonadota; class Alphaproteobacteria; order Hyphomicrobiales; family Nitrobacteraceae; genus Bradyrhizobium; species Bradyrhizobium sp. LMG 9283. Next base: position 3,266,622 of record NZ_CP120691.1, on the reverse strand, counting down.
GCTCGCCCTCCAGCTTCGAACGTCCGTAAACGTTCTGCGGATTGGGAGCGTCCTGCTCCTCGTAGGGACTGGGCTTCTTTCCGTCGAACACGTAATCGGTCGAGAAGTGGATGATGGGAGCGTCCTCGCTCGCAGCAGCCGCGGCGACTTCCCTTGCGCCATCCCGGTTGATCGCAAAAGCGACGTCCGGTTCGTTTTCGGCCTTGTCAACCGCAGTATAGGCGGCTGCGTTGACGACGATGTCCGGACGAAACCTGGCAATTGCCGCCGCTACCGCTCCGGGCTGCAGCAGATCCACCTCGGGACGGCCGACGGAATGAAGAACGAGATCAATCTCCCTGGCAGCGGCTTCGCGCAAAGATCTGGCGATCTGGCCTTCGCGACCGACGACGAGGAGCCTCATGAACCGTCTTTTCCGATCAGCCCCAGCCGCTTGCCACTGTAGACACCGTCCCGCAAAGGACGCCACCAATCGGCGCGGTCCATGTACCAGCGCACCGTCTTTTCGATGCCCGTCTCGAAAGTCTCGTTGGCGCGCCAGCCGAGCTCGCTTTCCAACTTCGTTGCATCGATCGCATAACGCAGATCATGCCCAGGGCGATCCTTGACGAATGAAATCAGATCATGATGCGACGTACCGGTCGGACGCAGACGATCCAACAAAGTGCAGATCTGTCGCACCACATCCAGGTTGGTCCTTTCGTTGCGTCCGCCCACATTGTAGGTCTCGCCCGGACGGCCTTTGGTCAGGATCGTCGCGAGAGCGCGCGCGTGATCTTCGACGTAGAGCCAATCGCGAACGTTCAAGCCGTTCCCGTAGACCGGCAGCGCCTTGCGGTCGAGCGCATTCAAGATCATCAGGGGAATGAGCTTCTCGGGAAATTGGTAGGGCCCGTAATTATTGGAGCAGTTAGAAACTATCACCGGCAGTCCGTAGGTGCGGTGCCATGCTTTCGCGAGATGATCCGAGCCGGCCTTGCTGGCGGAATAGGGAGAGCTGGGGTCGTAGGGGGTCGTCTCCGTGAAGGCGCCCTCCGCGCCCAAGGAGCCATAGACTTCGTCGGTCGAGACGTGCACGAAGCGAAACGACTGAGCGGCGCTCGGACTGCGCTCGATATAGCGACGCGAGACGTCCAGAAGGGTAAAGGTCCCGAGGACGTTTGTTCGAACGAAGACCTCGGCATGCTCGATCGAGCGGTCGACATGGGTTTCGGCCGCAAGGTGAACGACCGCACTCGGCTCATATTTACGGAAAACCGCTTCAACGGCATCTCGGTCGGAAATATCACCCTTTTCGAAAGCATATCGTGGACTCCGTGAAACCGGAGCGAGCGACTCCAGACTAGCTGCATAGCTAACGCCGTCCAGCACGACCACGTCTAGGCCAAGACCAGAGATGAAATGCCGGCAGACTTCCGATCCGATGAACCCGGCCCCGCCAGTCACAAGAACCCGCATGATCACTACCTACAGCTCAGTTGGAGCGCCGTGCCAGTTCGCCCAGACGCGGAAGATTACGATCCTTGTCCGACAAAATCGCCTCGATCGGAGAGATGCCCCAATCAATCTGGAGCGCGGGGTCGTCCCAAGCGATCCCTCGTTCATTATCCGGTGAATAATAATCGGTGGTTTTATAGATGACCTCGCAATTGTCGTCTAGCGTGATATAGCCGTGAGCAAAGCCCGGCGGCACCCAGAGCTGCCGCCAATTGGCTTCCGACAGTTCGACCGCAACATGCTTCGCATAGGTTGAGGACGTCTCTCGAACGTCCACCGCGACGTCGAGTATCGCCCCTCTTGGGCACCTCACGAGCTTGCCCTGCGCCCGAGGTTCCGTTTGATAGTGCAGACCGCGTACAACTCCCCTGCGTTTCGTGATGACGTGATTGTCCTGCACGAAATCCGCACGGACACCATGGGCTGCTAACAGATCCGCTCGAAACGTTTCCGAGAACGAGCCACGTTGGTCGACATGCCGCAGGGGTGTCAACAGCAAGACGTCCGGAATACTCAAACGTTCGATTTTCATGAATACCGTCCAGCGAGGTTGACCGAGTTCCGCGGCTGGGCGACAGCCGTCAAATGCGGCCAAAGATCGCCGCAAAATTGAGTGCGAAATTCTCCATGGCCGTCTGCCGATAGACCCCAGACCGCCAAAGTAGCCACAATCGCATGGGCAGCCAAGCGGTTCGAGCCCTGGAGAACAGGTCCAGGATCGCGAGGTTGTCTGAACGCAATTCGCCACGAATCTGATTGAGTAGTTTCATATTGATCTCATTCCATTGAGCCATCTGCCCGGATGCCAGGCCGAGCGCTCGCGTCAGGCGCGCTTGGATGCCGACGTTTTTCCCGAACACGTTCTCTCCGTGCTGCCGGTAGGCCAAGCTGGGCCGCGGATCATAATGTACGATCCCTCCAACCCCCGAGATGACTTGATACGTCCACCAATCGTGCGCAACCATCAGCGCCTCCGGCGGCGTCTTCTGAAGTGCAAGTCGAGCTGCCTTATTGAAGATCATGGTGTTGCCACCGCCGAGGTTCTGGACTAGCGCATTGGCGAAGGCCGGCGCTCGTTTGAACGTCCGCGAGAAGCCGATCGGCACTCCCTGCCGGCTGACGAGCTGGGTGCGGGTGCAGAAGAGCGCCGGCTGGTCTTTTGAAATCTGCTCGAACCAGTCGACCGCGTCCGCCAGCTTGTGGGCGAACCAGACGTCGTCTTGGTCGCTGTAGCCGAGCAAATCACCGGAGACCTCCGGGCTTCTAACCAGTGAGACGAAGTTCTGCCAGAAGCCCTTTTGCGGTCCGCGAAGAATAATCACCCGCTGGGATACAGATTTCGCGAACTCTTCAACCAGCGCCAGCGTGTCATCGGTCGAGCCGTCGTCGGATACAACGAGCTCCCAGTTCGAATAAGTTTGAGCGCGAAAGGACTCGAGCTGTTCGCGAATGAACTCCGCCCCGTTTCGGGCCGCCAGCAGGATAGTGACTTTGGGATATCTGGACAATCGAAGTACCACTTGTATGCCGGCCGCTTGGGACTCACTCAAGGGCTGGCCAAGCCCCCCCTAAATCAGACCCGCCTGCCTACCAAATCGTAATGACGCTTTCCACGCCCTTGTTAGCATCTGGCCGAAGTAACTCAGCTAGACTCAACGCCGCCTGGCCTCCCTTAGGCGGACAGCGGCTGGGATCGCCTCCTGACGACGTAGTCGCGCAGCATGGCGAACACAATTCCGGCAGCCAGACCCATGACAATCCCGAAGAGGATGATAAGACCTCGGCTCGCCCCCCCGATTCTAACCGACGAAGTCCTCCCCATCATTTCAGTCGGAGCGGACTGATACTTGTCGCGCCGGACTAGGAGAAATCTCTGACGATCGAGTTCCCATATTCCCCTGGCATTTCTTTCAATGGCCGGTGCAAGCGATGCCATGGCCGAGGATCCGTCATCCGCCCCCGAATTGCTTGCAGACGCAAACGCCTTCTCAAGTTTTGATTGCACTTCACGCAAGCCTGCAAGCTCCGTTGCATATTGCTCCGCCAGGAGACCGACTTCCGACCGTGCTGTTCGCGCCAGCTCTTCATGTACAGATTTCAGCTGCTCGAATATTGCAGTTACCGCGTCCGCTGAAGCGTCAGCGGTCGAGGCCCGCACCGTGATCCGGATCAGAGCCGTCGACGGGACTGGATCGATCTTTGCACTTACAAACGATACGCGGGCCGTAGCGGCACCCGGAGAGACCTCAGATATCTTCAGCGCGTCTCGCAGGAATGAGTTTGTGCGCATCCGCTCCTGCACGTCCTGAAGCGACTCGACCAGCCGCGGGGAGTTCGCGAACGCGTCAAAGACCTGACCGATCCGGACCGTCGCCTGGGCCTCCCACTGCGGTTTGATCCAGCTCAGAGGCACAATTGCAATAACGGCCACAATCACGAAGGTCGCCGCGGCCCATCTCCATTGGCGCATGAAGAGCTGACGGAAGTCGTCGAGTTCGATCCCCTCCCCTCTAGCGACAGCTTTCGCCGGCGCGAATGCATCCTGCTGAACCGTCATCATCAGCTCCCTTTCAACTCTTCACGCACGCCACCAGGAAGAAAATGCGCGGCGACCGGGATCATCAAACAGAGCGCCACGAATCCGAAATTCGTCCAGGTAAAAGCCTGCGGGGCAAACGGCGACATCACAGATACGTAGGCAATGCGAAGGAAGATCAGGAAGCGCCACACCGAGATAGTTCTGCGCAACAGCACGATACTCCAGAGCAGCATGCCATAGAGCAGCAGCACGCTGAGAAACGCGCCGCTCCATCCGGCAGCCATCAGGAATGGAAAGAACTCGGTGCCGACATTGATCGTCGGCGCATCGAGAGGTATGTCCGTTCCGAGCGTCTCCACCGATCCACTAAATGGGATGAGCTGGCTTAGAAGAAAGCCCGCGTTTTGATAGTTCTTTGCCAGGATAGAAGAGAAGTTGTAGAGGCCTGCGCTCACATAGAGCAGCGGCCACTTCACTCCTTCTGGAGAGCTCTCGAACAAGCGGCTCAACGGAAGGTTGAGATGGTTCAAAGTCCCTGAGCGAACCACTCCCAACAGTGAAAAAGCGGCCAATCCTCCGAACAGGAGAGGCACAATGATTTTCCAGGAAAGCAGCACCGACCTCCTCTGCAGCAGAACCAACGTCAGCCCCAGTGAAAAAATGGCTGCGAAGAGGCGGTTCCGATCGATCACAAGTATCGGGAAGATAAGGCCGATCACCACCAAGGCGATGCGCGTTGCTTTGCTCCGAAAGCAAAGGAACGCGAGCGGCGGCAAAATCCAGCTCAAATTGGAGATGTGGCGGACATGATTGCGACCATTCTCGAATATCGCGTAGGAGGAGGGATCGACTACGAGAGGGATTGGAAAGAAGGTCAAGTCGATGACACAGAATCCGGCCACCAGCCAGCAAAGGGCCGCCGCAACGGCTCCCTGACGCGTGCCCGCAAAATCCATGCTCTGAAACGACTGCAGCGGCGGCAGACGAATATCCAAAACGAAATCCATCATGACGATGGCGACGGCGGCCGTCGTGAAGAACAACACTCCTCCGACCATGGCCGTCGAAAACTCGAAGCTGACGAGCATAACCGACAGTGACAGCAGGATCGGGAGCGCCAGATAGAACGACGGATATCGCAGCGCCGCACTCACCCCGTAGCTCCCGGTCGCGCCGGTGCCGAACCGAGAAGGGCAATGGCCCTGAGCCCGCCAAACATCAGGACATTCCAGGCCGATGTGGGATAGTGACTCTGCAGATAGGCGATCTTAGCCGCGATCAGCCGGCCCTGTGCCTTCAGCAATGTCCTGTAGCAGCCATGGAACGAGCCGAGATTCCGACTGACGGCCTCAGCCATGTTGCGGAGGTTGGCGATCCGCCTCTCAGTATCCTTGGTCTTGCTGGTGTTGGTGCCATGAACCCGGTAGGCACCCACCTTGACGTCAATGAAGCCGACAACCCCCAGTGCAGCGAGACGCAGGAAGAAATCCCAGTCGTCGATGAGGAGATTCTCGTTCCAGCCCTCGGCTGCATCGAGCCCCCTTTTTCGAAGCAGCGGCACAGGGCCACCGATCGCCCATCGGCAGATGATTTCACGCCGAATTCCCTCATCCGTCAGGTAGCGGGTTTTGTCGACATTGAACAAGCCGACCATTGCGCTTTCGTGAACGGTCTGGTCCTGATCGTCGACGACGATCGAGTCGCCGACGACAGCAAGCTTGGTCTGATTGGCCTGGAGGTAGGCGACCTGCGCGATGGTCCCGTCAGGCAGAAAATAATCGTCGCTCGCGCCGAGGCGCAGATAGTCCCCACTGGCCAATGCGGTGAGCTCGTTGAGGGTCGCTGCGATCCCCTTGTTCTCGCGATCCACGTAGCGGATGTCGAGCGAGGATTTATGCCTAGCTACCCACTCCGATATGATCTGCGCTGTCCGATCACGCGAGCCATCGTTGATGATCACTAGCTGCTTGTTCGCATACTTGTCGAACAGAACGCTGTTGAGGCATTTCTCGATGAACCGCTCATGGTTGTAGGCTGGAACAAGAAACGACACCAACGGAATATTCATCGGCGAATTCGACGCTATTTGCTCCCGACTGAGGCTCATGACGATTGCAGACCTTTTCCGTGCGTAGCAGGCAATCGGCTAGACCTGAACAGGCCCGACAACGAACCGATTGCAGCGACCGTCGCCGCCACGATGACAGCTGGCCGGAATTGAACCTAGAACTCGCAACATGCGGATATGACCTCTCCAACCTCCTCGGACCGCAGCGTCGGCCCGAGAGGCAGGCTGAGAACCTCGCGGTGAAGTCGCTCGGAGATCGGGAGCGACAGATCATGCAGGACCGGATAAGCTTTCTGCAGGTGCGGAGGGACCGGATAGTGGATCAGTGTCTGGATGTCTCGGGATGCGAGATGACGCTGCAACGCCTCGCGCTGCTCGCATTGCACGACGAAGACATGCCAGACGTGGGCGGCCGGATCGCCGGCTACGAAGGGGAGCCGAATTTTTGGGTTCTTGATGCCATCCAGATAGCTAGCGGCAATTCGCCGGCGTGAAGCGATCTCGTTGTTGAGATACTTCAGCTTGACGCGCAGCATGGCCGCCTGGATCTCGTCCAGCCGCGAATTGATACCTTCACATTCGTGGTAGTACTTGACTTTCGAACCGTAATTCCGAAGCTCGCGGAGCCGCTCAGCCAACACACTATCGTTCGTTAGTACCGCGCCGGCATCGCCCAGGGCACCTAAGTTCTTTGTCGGGAAGAAGCTGAAGGCTGCTGCGTCACCGAACGCGCCGGCCTTCACGCCGCCGCGCATTGCACCATGGGCCTGTGCGGCATCCTCGATCAGCAGGATATCACGCGCTCGCGCGATCGCAGCCAATTCCGGCATGGCCGCCATTTGTCCATAGAGATGCACGGCCATGATGGCTCGCGTCTTAGGACCTATCGCTCGCGAAACACATTCAGGATCGATGTTGAAAGTGCGCGGATCCGGCTCGACGAGAATGGGCTTCAGGCGATTCTGTGTGATCGCCAAAATTGTGGCGATGAAAGTGTTGGCAGGCACTATGACCTCGTCGCCCTCGGATATCCTGCCGATCGCGATGTAGGCACGCAATATCAGGATCAGCGCATCGAGGCCGTTCCCCACGCCGACGCAGAAGCGAGACCCGCAATAATCCGCGAATTCGCGCTCAAACGAGTTGAGCTCCTCGCCCAGAATATACCACCCCGACTCGATCACACGCGACGCGGCGAGCTTGAGCTCGTCCATGTATGGTGCGTTAGCGTCTTGCAGGCTGAGAAACGGAATAGTCATTTGAGATCCATCTCGTAAAAGTCATGAACGACACCGCGCCCTCCGAAGCCTTCCTTCTGCGCCACCAGCCCCTCGTTGAGGAAGTGCCCCGACTGCTCAGTCGAAATGCCAAAGCTGAAATAGCGTCTATCTGCATATTGGTCGTTAACGAGCTCCGAAATGACGAGATCGAGCGCGCCGTTCGTACGACCTAGCTCACTCGAAACCAGATATTGCGTATGCACCGTGCTGCCGAAATCGTAGATGAGCGCCCCTGCCTGGAGCAGGCCCTCCGCCCTCGCCTCGTACAGAACGATCTGATCTGGAAAACGCGACTTCAGCAGCTGCAATTCGGCCAGCGTATGGACTACCTGCCGTCCGCGCTCGTTCGCTTGCTGGCAAAGAAGTTCGTGGAAGTCCTCAAGCCGATCCGACGCAGCCAGCACGAGTTTCGCCTTCTTGGCCTTATTGATCGTCCACTTTCGCCCCTTCGAGTATTTGGGAGCTTTGCCGATCTCAACCACCGACGAGATGTCCCGCCGCTGCAATCGCGCACCCATCCGGAACAGGGCATACAAGTCCTCCTCGGACGGATAACGATGAAAGATGTGGGGCACCGCCTTGTAGATCAGCTTATCCCGTCCCGCGGACGCATAGTGCGACACGATCTTCTCGAAGGCCTCGAGCGTCGCTTGGGCTCGCATGTCCGTCGTCGCAAGGAGGCCGCCATAGGTAAGTCCTCCGTGACTGCTGATCGAGTCATCATGGAGGCTCGCCGGAAACACCGCACACGGCTGATCATCCTGCAGAATCATCAGCGATTGATCAATAAAGCGATCCGCGTGGTAGTCCATATAGGAGCGAAAGTGCAGGAAATTACCAGTTCTCGACTGCCGAACGATGTCATTCCAGGTAGCCTCGTCCCGAGCCGAGTATGATCGAACATTGATCATTCTTCCTGTCCATCAGCCCTAACCGAGGATCCCCTCGGCACGCGCGAGGCCAAAGCCGTCAGCGCCCATGTCGTTCCCATTGTAGAACATGAGGATGCTATCGCGATGCTGGATCAACGCCGGATAGCACAGGGCGCGAGAATCCCAACCTGAAGGGCTCAGGGAAAGTCCGACGTCTTCGTCTTTGCGAGCCCACTCGATTCCATCAACCGAACAGGCCACGCCGGGCAGATAGTCACCCGAAGTGGTTCCATACGTGAAGTACATGACGTACTTGCCACCCATCCTGTAGACGCGCGGTCGCCCGATCCGGTACTCGTCGTTCCTTGGCTTGAGGCATTCGCGCCCGAGCCGCGGCACTTCCACCAAATCGGAGGTTTCGACGTAGCGAATGTGATACTGAGGATAAGGTTTGCCGCCGATGTACTCCCACCCATCGCCGGAGGCAAACCATATTTTCCAGCGTCCTTTGTCGAACATGGCGGTATGCACAGCGCCAATCGTCGTTTGCCCGGGACCGCGGTCGAGGATCGGTGCCTCGGACACTCTGGCAAAGCTTTCGCCACCGTCGGTTGACTTTGCGAGCCCGGTGAAGGCGAGGAACTTCGCCTTGGCGACCAGCTGAAATCCGACATAGAACATGTAGATGCCGTCCGGCCCCGGGACAACATCTCCAAGAATGACTCCATTATCGTCGAAGCAGCCATCCCGACCAATATCCAGGGCTGGCCGGCGAGATATCCCGACGATCGTCGCGGGTGCGTCAGCAAGCACATCCACGTAGCCGATCCGGCTCACGCCAGCGCCGTCTCTAAACCCCGCATAGATGCGAATGGTGTTTTCGTTCAGACGCATTGGCGTAGGCGTCAGGGCAGAGTTCGCCATCCAGCTTCCGACGCAATGGTCCGATGCCCGAAAGATCAGCCCTTCTTTTTTCCACCTAAGCATCCGGACAGCTCAGGTCTCGGTGTCGTGGCTCGACTTGCCGGGAACTGCGCGCGCAGGCATCGTTGCATAGATCTTGTCCGGCTCCGTATCCTTCGCAATCAGCGAACCCGACCCAATCACGCAGCGCGGTCCTATCGTGACGTGGTCATTGATGGTCGCGTTGACGCCCAAAAACGAGTTTTCGCCGATGTTGCAGTACCCTGAAATGACGACATGAGAGGTGACGAACACGTTGTCGTTGATGACAGTGCGATGCCCCACATGATTTCCACTCCAAAGCACGCAGTTGTTCCCGATTGTGACGAACGGCTGAATCACATTGTTCTCGAAGATGAAGGTATTTTCCCCGACCTTGGCATTGCGCCAGACGAAGGCGCGCGAGCTGACATAGGTTGCGAACCGATACCCCTTCTGCTTGGCATCGTGGTAGAAGCGCGTGCGCAGGCGGTTCAGCTGCGTGGAAGGAATCGCAACGAAGAGGTCGTAATCCAAGGGCGGGTAGCGGTCGACCAGCTCGCCATAAGGAACGATGGGAAGCCCCTCCAGCTCGGGACTCTTGATGAATTCCGCATCCACGGAGAAGGCCGAGACCTCATAGTCGGAATCATGAGAGAAGTACTGGAATGCGATCTCCGCGAACTCACCTGCTCCAATGATCACGAGACGCTTCATCATTTTCTCTCCTGTTTGGCGAGGGTGCAGAACTCCTGATAGTCACGAACATAATCGCTTGGATCATAGAGCCCGTCAGCAAGCACCATCAGCACGCAATCGGAGCTGAATTTGGACATCTCGCGCCAGACCATGCTGTCCAGCAGCAGGCCGCGATAGGGGCTGTCGAGCGTCACCTCCATCGTATCGAACCCGTCATCCAGATGGACCGTTACGCTCCCGGAGACGGCAATCATGATCTGCTTCAACTGGCGGTGCGCGTGATAACCACGGCGCACATGAGGCTTGGTGTCGATCAGGTAATACACCCGACGAATCGTGAACGGAATGTTGCGCTGCTCCTCAAGCGCGACCAACATTCCACGCTCATCTCCGTGTCGCTGGAAATCGACGAACGTCACCCTCATACCCGGCAACTTCTTCTGAAAAAGCACATAGATTTGACCTTTACAGAGTTTCACCCCCTGGTCAACACAGCGAGGTGGACGCTGGAACAAGTTGCAATATGTGTCAGAGATTGCGATGCGTCCGGAGACCGGATCGGAAGGAACTCCGATGCCGGTCTGAAGACGAGTTCTCGAAACGCATGCCGGATTTTCACGGTTGCCGACAACCGCGACCAGACATGCAGTCCTAAGCGAATTTGCGGGGGTCGTGCAACTCAGACAGCCGACTTGCCGCCGCAATAGAAACTTCCTATTAGGCTTTGGGGCTCGGCCGCCCTCAAGCGTAAACGGGTCTGCATCCTATTTGGTGCAGCTCACGTCCTCCTTTTTGAGCGGGGGCAATCGCAAAGCTCCGAACTGCATTTCAGGTCAGCGGCAAGCACCTGACACCGCCCGAGATTGCCCAGAACGTGGTGCCTGAATCGATGCGCATCCTGATCCTCAACGCCGATTATCCGCGCTTCCTCTCCTGGCTGTACCGACGGCGGCCCGGCCTCGAGACCGAGCCCTATGCGGCGCAGATGGCGGCACGGAACGCCAGTCTGTTCGGCGTCGCCGATTTCTACTCGCGCAATTTCGCCGGCCTCGGTCACGTCGCCGCCGACATCCACGTCAACAATCCCTGGATGCGGGCGGCCTGGGCGCGCGAGCACGGCCTTGCCGTCAGCGAACCGCCGTCGCCGGGCGCGCAGGCGGCGCGCGATGCCGTTCCCGGCTGGCTGCAACGTGCAGTCGCGCCGTTCAAGCCGGTGCTGCGACCGCTCGCACGCAAGGTCGGCCTCAGCCCGCGCCTCGACGCCGAAGCGGAACAGATCCTGTTGGCGCAGATCGAGGACTTCAAGCCCGATCTCGTGCTCAATCAGGATCTGTTTCACGTCAACACACGCCTCGCGCGCAGGATCAAAGCGATCGGCCGCCCACTCCTGATCGGGCAGGTCGGCATCTCACCCTCACGCGGCGAGGACTGGTCGGTCTACGACCTCATGATCTCGCAGATGGCTGCGGTGGTGGACTTCTTCCGTGCCCACGGAGCGCGCAGCGAAGTGGTCCATCTCGGCTTCGAGCCAGGCATCCTCGACGTCCTGCCTCCGCCGCCCTCACAAGAATTCGAAATCACTTTTGTGGGGGCGGTGTCGGCGGATCACCAGCTGCGCGTGGCGCAGCTCGAATCGGTAGCGCGGCGCTACGATCTCAAACTGTTCGGCAGCGGCCTGCAATCCCTTCCCGCCTCCTCGCCGCTGCACCGCTGTTATCAAGGCGAGGTGTGGGGGGTGGAGATGTATCAGGCGCTCCGCGCCTCGCGCATCACCCTCAATTCGCACATCGACATGGCCGGCCGCGAGGCGGGCAATGCGCGTCTGTTCGAAGCAACCGGCGTCGGCGCATTCCTGCTCACCGACGTCAAGGACAATCTCCACACGCTGTTCGCGCCCGAGCGTGAGGTCGCCGCGTGGCACAACGTCGAGGACTGCGTCGCGATGATCGATCGGTATCTCACCGACGATGCGGCGCGCCAGTCCATTGCCAAGGCAGGACAGGCGAGGACCTTTGCCGCGCACACCTTCCGCCGGCGGGTCGAGGAGATCCTTGCTCACCTCGGCTGAACCCTTATCGGCGGGCGCAGCAATCGTCATGTTTCGTGTGCCCTTGACGGTCCCGGCCAAAATGGCCAAAGTGCGCAGCAGGGATGGCTATCTCACTCTAATTACAGCGATTTTTTGAGGCCCACGATGCAACACGTCGAACATGTTCGATTCGGCGACCAGCTCTACGCGATAATCGTGCGGGCCTCGTTTCGCGAGCCCGGCATCCACTTCTTTTCGACGCCGGAGCTGTCGCAGCAGCTCGCCTTCATGAGCCATCCACAAGGCAAGACCATCGAGCCTCATCGCCACAACAAGGTGACGCGGGAGGTGCACTACACCCAGGAGGTCCTCCTGATCCAGAAGGGTAAGCTCCAGGTCGACTTCTACACGGTCGAGGAAAAATATCTCGAAAGCCGCGTCCTCGTTGCCGGCGACATCATCCTGTTGTGCAGCGGTGCCCACGGCTTCCACGTGCTCGAACCGCTCGAGATGTTCGAGGTGAAGCAAGGGCCCTATTCCGGCGAGAACGACAAGACCCGCTTCCCCGAAGCCTCCCCGTCCGAAATCCGGATCAAGGGTCCGGGCCTGTGACCGCACCGTTCATTCCCGTCAACACGCCGCTGCTCGACGTCAACGAGGCCGACTACCTCGCCGAATGCATCCGGACCGGGTGGATCTCGTCTGAGGGACCGTTCATCAAGCGCTTCGAGCAGGCGATGGCCGCGGCCGCCGGACGGCGGCACGGCATCGCGGTCACCAACGGCTCGGTCGCGCTCGACATCGCGGTCCATGCGCTCGGACTCGAGAAGGGCTCCGAGGTCATCATCCCGACCTTCACGATCATCAGTTGCGCTGCCGCCTTGGTGCGGGCGGGCCTCGTGCCGGTCGGGGTCGATTGCGATCCCGCGACCTGGAACATGACGGCGGAGGGCGTGGAAGCCGCGATCACGCCGCGCACGCGCGCGATCATGATGGTCCACATCTACGGCCTGCCGGTCGATCTCGATCCGATCCTGGCGCTTGCCCGCAAGCACGATCTGAAGGTGATCGAGGACGCCGCCGAGATGCACGGCCAGACTTATCGTGGCGCGCCCTGCGGCAGCTTCGGCGACGTCTCGACCTTCAGCTTCTACCCCAACAAACACGTCACGACGGGTGAAGGCGGCATGATCCTCACCGACGACGACGCGCTCGCGGATCACCTGCAGTCCTATCGCAATCTCTGCTTCCAGCCGCAGCAGCGTTTCGTGCACGAGGAGCTCGGCTGGAATGCGCGCATGACCAACTTGCAAGCCGCGCTTGGCGTCGCCCAGGTCGAGCGCCTGCCGCGCACGGTCGAGATCAAGCGCCGGATCGGCCGGCTCTACGACGAACATCTCGCAGGGCTCAACCGCATCCGCCGCCCGGTCGCCCACACCTCGTATGCCGACAACATCTACTGGGTCTACGGCGTCGTGCTGAACGAAGACGTGCCGTTCGACGCCAAGGAGGCGATGCGACGCCTCGGCGAAAAGCGCATCGGGACGCGGCCGTTCTTCTGGTGCATGCACGAGCAGCCGGTGCTGCGCCGGATGGGTCTGATGCTCGACGAAAGCCATCCGAACGCGGAATACATCGCCCGACGCGGTTTTTACCTGCCGAGCGGGCTTGCCCTGACCGATCACGAGATCGCGCGCTCGGCTGAGGCGCTCAAGGAGATCCTGGCGTGACGGTGTTCGCCGACTACGCGCCCTGGTACGATCTTCTCTATCAGGACAAGGATTACGCGGAGGAGACGGCCTTCGTCGAAGGGCGGCTGCGCAATCACGGCGTTGCCCCAGGCAAGCTGCTCGATCTCGGCTGCGGCACCGGCCTGCATGCACTCGCCTTCGCCCGCCGGGGGTGGAATGTCGCCGGCATCGATCTCAGTCACGACATGATCGCGCGCGCCAAAGTACGGACCGAGCAGGCCGGGCTGTCGATTCCATTCCGGCAGGGCGATGCCCGGGAAGCTGGCTCCGAGCGCGACTTCGACGCGGTGGTGTCGCTGTTCCACGTTGCGAGCTATCAGACCAGCCCCGATGCGCTGGCGGCCATGTTCCGCACGGCCCATGCGGCGCTGAAGCCGGGCGGCGTGCTCTTCTTCGACTATTGGTACGGCGGCGCCGTGCTGGCGCAGGGCGTCGAAACACGCGTCAAGGTGATCGAGCAGAAGCCGCTGCGCCTCACCCGCATTGCGCAATCCGATCACGACGAACAGGCCGCGACCGTCACCGTGAACTACACGCTGTTCTGCGAGGACATGGACCGCGCCACGATCCGGCGCGTCGACGAAGCGCACCACATGCGCTACTGGTTTCCGTTCGAGATCGACGCCGCGCTTGCCGCGAGCGGCTTCCAGCCCGCAGCTCACGCCGCGTGGCTGACGCAGGACGCGCCGAACTCGAGGAGCTGGGCGGCCTATGCAGTCGCCAGAAAGAGTGTCACGCCGTGAGACCACTGCGGCTCGCCGTGATGCTGGAACAAGCGCTCGAGGTCGGCGGCGGCTTCCAGCAGCCGCTCAACGACCTGCTCTGGCTCCGCGACTGGGCGGCCGGTTCGGGCAACGAGGTCGTGGTGTACTCGCCCTATCCGAAGACGTTGGAAATCTTGAAGGAGTTCGGCGTCGCGGCCCGCCTCCTCAAATTCGGTCCGTTCGACCACATCTTCCTGTTCCTGAAATATTGCCGGCCGTTCGATCTCGTTCAGATCGCGCTGAAGCTGAAATCATCGTTCGAGCGCGCGCTGATCCGAGACGGCATCGATGTCGTGCACTTCACCTCGACCTCGAAGCGGCACCTCTTGCTCTACGAGCTGCCCTTCATCATCACGATCTTTGACGGCTGTCATCGCGACGCGCCGGAGTTTCCGGAGGTCAGGACGTTCGGAGAATTCGAGCGCCGCGAGATCCTGTTCGGCCTGGCCAGCACCAAGGCGGCAGTCGTGATCGTCAATGCGCCGGAGCTGGTGGACGATCTCAGCCGCCGTTATGCCATGGAACGGGAGCGCGCGGTGTGCATCCCGTTCTCGCCTTCCACCTATGTCAGCCAATCCACGTCCGACGCCTCTGACGATGCGGCGGTGCTGGCAAGATACCGGCTCGAGCCCGGCTATCTGTTTTATCCGGCGCAGTTCTGGCCGCACAAGAATCACATGACGCTGCTCGCAGCGCTCGCAAGCCTGCGCGAACGGGGCATCACGGAGCGGCTGGTGCTGTGCGGATCGGATCGCGGGGGCCGCGACAAGATCGATGCAGCGATCCGCAGCTACGGCTTATCGGATCAGATCTCCATCATCGGCTTCGTCGAGTCCGCTGAACTCGGTGCGCTCTACCGCGGCGCCGCGGCGCTGGTGATGCCGAGCTATTTCGGCCCGACCAATCTTCCGCCCCTGGAAGCCTGGGCGGTCGGCACGCCGGTGATCTATCCCGAGGCCTTCGCGGCCCAGGCCGGCGACGCCGCGATCCTGTTCGACTATGACGATCCGCGCTCCCTTGCGAATGCCATCGTCGCACTCCGTACCGACGGCACGCGCGAGCGGCTGCGCGCAGCCGGCGAGGCACGGCTCGCGCGGTTTGCCGAGGACACAGCTGCTGGACGGCTGCAGCTCGCGATGCATATCGAGCGGCTCAAGTACCGCCTGGCACTCCTGCCCCGCTAAATCCGTTTGTCACTCCGGAATGTTGGATGTCAGGCTGGCACGGATTTTCCTGCTGGCAAGCGGACTCGCAATCGCGGCGAAGACGATGAGCCAGATCGCGCATTCGACGATGAAACCTGCGACGGTGCGTCCCTCGACGTGGGACGCAATCACGATGCCGATCCACCATCCTGCCGACACGATCGCAATCATGATCGCGCCGAGGAAGGCGACGTGCCGCACCGGATGTCGCAACGTCTGCCCCATGATGACGAGCGCCAGCAGGCCGAACTGGATTGCCAGATCGCTCGCAACCATCGCAAGAGCGGCTCCGAGTGGCCCCAGTCTTGGGATCAGGATCCATGACAGCACCAGGAACGCGGCCAGTTGCAGCAGCTTGGTGCGGGCCAGCAACGGGCCACGATTGCTGTGATAGGCGAAGACAAGTGCGAGCAGCGAGGGCGCCGTCGCGGCAGAGCCGAGCAACAACACGATAGTAAGCGGCGCGTCATAGGGTATGGTACCGTGCGTCCACAACGCGAAGAAGTCCCTCCAGAAGGGCAGCAGCGCTCCGACGATCAGGCTGGCGATCGTCGTCACAAAGACTGATCCCCGTGCATAGAGACGGCGCAATCGGTCCTTGTCTCCGACGGCATGATCGTGGCCCAGCTCTGCGGCGAGAGGCGTGCTGACCTGCTGGCAGAGCCCTCGCAGCAGGGTCGCAACCACGCGGGTCAGCCCCCATTGCGCAACCGCAATGCGATCGACCACAAGAGAGCTTACCAGGAGGATCGGCAGGTTGACCAGTGCGAGCTCAGTAAAGCTGCCGGCCGCGAAAGGCAGTGAGAGGCCGAACTGGCCGAGGTACCAGCGAAGCGATTGCCGCCGACGCTTCCGCACGCCGCTGCGTCGCAGGAACGGAAACAGGCGCGGCGCATCGAGCGCGATGAGGAAGACCGCGAAAGCGATCTGCGTGGAGACGAAGGCGATCGCCACGGCCAACAGGTTGCCAAACACCATGACCGCTGCCACCTGGGCGATCTGGCCTAGCAGAAGCGCGAGGTTCTGCAGCCAAACAGTTCGGCTGTAGTGGCCGCGCACGCGATAGAGACCCGAAGCAAGGTTGGCAGGCACCGTCAGGAGCATCCCGAGCGTCATCACGACTAGCGCGGGATCGAAGTAGGCTGTCGCATGAAATCCAAGCACCACGGAAGGCGGCCAGAGCTGCGTCGCTCCGATGAGCAAGACACCGAGCACGAGGACGGCCGAGAGGTAGATGCGCAACATTCCGGCATAAAAGCTCGCGGTCCGGCCATCGCAATCAACACAGGTCTTGAAGGCGAGAAAGCGATTGACTGCGCGCAACTGCAACCCGCAATCGGCTACGACCATGAGACTTCCGGACGCATAGATTGCAAGCCAGGCGGCCAGAACATCTCCCGTCCAGACGTGCAGGAATGCCGGAATCAGGAGAAGCTGCTGGGTGAGGCCGAGCAGGACCTGCACCAGATTTGCCGACCAGCCGTGGACCAGTCGCTGCAGGCGAGTTGGGCCGTCCGGCATCGCCTCGTCCACCATGGTTTCCCGCCGAGACGGCGCGTGGTTCACGATCGGACCTCTACGGCTGCTTGGAATGAACTGCTCCGTAACCCATACGTCGATGCTGTCGCAAAGTCATCAAGCGTTCATAGAAGCTCAATGGGAGGCCAATCGACCGCGTCAAGGCGGGCAGCAGGATCGAGGCTCGAGACCAGATTGCACAGCCGACCACGTCAGCGCCGTTGACACCGTTAGTCCGCAGTCAGGCTCGATAACCCGCTGCGCGCAGTATATTCGCAATCGTGATTATCTCAACCGACGCGTGCTACACGCCAACGCCAGAGCACGGCGTCGGGCCTTCAGATGGTCTAGCCAAGCCTGCATGGCGGATCGGCCCGCCCCTCTTTATCACCGAAGCACAAAGCTGTCGGCATGCATCTCGGCAAGTTTGATGGCCCAGTCGGGATGGAGAACGCTCACGAGCTCGGCAGCCGGCAAGTACGAGCCCTCGCACAGAAGTTGCGATGCCAAGGACAATCTCGACAACATCTGATGCTGGATCTGGAGCTCCGTGGTCAAAGTGGTCGCCGAATCGATCTCGGGCTGCGACGAAAAGACGAAGTTATCGTGCAGCGGCGATGTCGGGGAGCCAGTGCCAGTCACCCCATCGCCGTTGAGGTCTTGATGAAACGTCGTTTCCAGAGACATCACTGTACTGGTTTTGCCGGCCGCGTCGGGAGCCAGGTAGCTGGTGAAGTTGCCGTTGGTGTCCGCGCTCCAGAACGAGAACACTCCGGTCGAGGAGTTCTTCCAAGCGATGTCGTAACCGCCCGATGCCTGCTCGGCGGCGACCGGCGACCATGATGTCCACATGCCTGCCGTCACCGCCGAGCCGCCATACTTCAACGTCGGTCCGGTCCCGGTGCTGATGGCCTCGAGGTAGTAATTGGCACCCACCTGAACCAAGCTCGTGGAGCCCGCCGCTTCGACGACCGTGGAGGTGCCGATCATGCCGTCGCCGTTGAGGTCCTGGTGAAATGTCGGTTCCATCGACATCACCGTATTTGTGTTGCCGGTCGCATCAGGAGCCACATAGCCGGTGAAATTGCCGTTGCTGTCCGTGCTCCAGAACGAGAACACGCCGGTCGAGGAGTTCTTCCAGACGACGTCGTAGCCGCCGGACATCTGCTCCGCGCCAACCGGTGACCACGATGCCCACATGCCAACCATCACCGCCGCGCCGTTATATTTCAATGTCGGCCCGGTCCCGGTGCTGATGCTGTCAAGATAATAGTTCGAACCTGACTGAACGAGGCTGGTCGAGCCTGCCGCCTCTACGGTCGTGAAGGACGTGGAAGAAACAGGGATACCGATGACCCCGTCGCCATTGAGGTCCTGGTGAAAGGTCGTTTCCATCGACATCACCGTGTTGGTGTTGCCGGCTGCGTCAGGAGCTAGGTAACTGGTAAAGTTGCCGGTGCCGTCCGTGCTCCAGAACGAGAACACGCCGGTCGAGGAGTTCTTCCAGACCACGTCATAGCCGCCCGACGCCTGCTCGGCCCCTACGGGCGCCCACGACGTCCACATGCCAACCGTCACCGCTGAGCCGCCGTATTTCAGCGTCGGTCCGGTCCCTGTGCTGATGCTATCGAGATAATAATTGGTGCCCGCCTGAACCAAGCTGGTCGAGCCCGCCGCTTCGACGACAATGGGCGGCCCGATCATGCCGTCGCCGTTGAGGTCCTGGTGGAATGTCGTTTCCATCGACATCACCGTATTGGTGTTGCCGGTCGCGTCAGGCGCCAGGTAACCGGTGAAGTTGCCGTTGCTATCCGTGCTCCAGAACGAGAAGACTCCGGTGGAGGAATTCTTCCAGGCGACATCGTAGCCGCCGGACAGCTGCTCAGCGCCGACCGGCGACCACGACGCCCACATGCCAACTGTCACCGCCGAACCGTTATATTTCAGCGTAGGCCCGGTGCCCGTCGAAATGCTGTTTAGATAATAGTTGCCGCCGGACAGCACCACGCTGGTCGATCCGAACGCCTCGATCGTGCTCGGCACGAGGCTCGAGCTGGCGACCGTGCCATCCCCAAATTGGAAATACTCGACGCCGGTGACGGTATCGGTGCCGTCCGGCGAGCCGCTGCGCAGATCGGCCAGCGTGAACGTCTGTGTCGTCGCGTTGTAGGAAACCGCATAATTAGCTCGGCTACCCGAATAGACTGCCGTGTCGGTGCCGTCGCCGCCATTGATGGTGTCGTTGCCCGCACCGCCGGTGATGGTGTCGTTGCCGCCGCCGCCGTTCAGCGTGTTGGCGATGGCGTTGCCGATGATCGTGTCGTTGCCGGACCCGCCGGTGGCGTTGTCGATATAGGAGCGCGTGTCGCCATTATAGAGATAGGCGTTGTAGACATTGCCCGACGCGTAGTGGCCGTTACCGAGATAGGCCAGCTGCACGGAGGAGAACACCGACGAAGCACCGGGATTGAGGTTGATGCTCAGGTTCGTCGTGTAGTTCGACAGGTCGTAGGTATCGACGCCGCCGCCGTCCCAGATCGTCTCGTAGATGCGGTTGGCCGAGCCGCCGGCGCCACCGCCCGGCGCGAGCTGACCGACACCGTTGATGAACTCCTGGCCCGTCGTCGGATTCCAGGTGTAGACCGTGTTGCTGCTCTGGGTCGTGTAGTTCGCGCCATACATAGCCTGCAGCGCGAGGATATCGTTGGCCATGTAGGTCTGCGGATATCCATACGATTCATTGGTGTAGCCGCTCGTTGTCGACGCACCGACATAGCTGCGATAGCTCATGACGGTGTATTCGCTGTCATCATGCGCGCTCGGCACCGCGACGTTGGCAGGGCCGCCGGCCTCCTGGCTGTGCTTGAGGCCCAAGGCGTGGCCGAGCTCGTGCAGCGCGGTCGTGAAATAGTAGTTGCCGAGCTTGGCCAGCGAGTAATTGTACTGGGTGCCGAACCATACATCGCCCCCCGCTGAATAATTGCCGGGGTAGTAGGCGTAGGAGGTCGGATTGGCCGACGGGGACTGCGCGACCATGATGTCGGCGCTTCCAGTCCCGTTGTACTGGATCGTGGCGTTGGTGTAACCGAGGATCAGCCCGATCGCGTAGTTGATCGCCGCCTGCATCTGGGTGGGCGCCGAGGCGAAACCCGACGAGGTCGGTTCGCTGCTGCCACCGTAGTATGGATTGGAGTAATCGCTGGGCGAATCCGGAAAGCTGTAGCTGATCGTGCCGGTCCACTTGTAGCCCGACAGCAGACCGTCGATCTCAGCATTGTTGGTTGCACTGACATTAACGGCGGTGGCCAATGAACTCTCCGGAGCAATGCATCGCGCGATTCGCTGTGCTGGGGTATGATTCTAGCTAGAGAGCTATACGTTTGGTTTAATTTGGGCGTCGACCCGTCGGCCGGGCCGTAACGCCCTGTTAGCCAACAAATCCCGTAGTAATACGGATCAGCAGCGGCACTCGCTTGGCGGCTAGTCTGTTCCGTAAAGGAAACCATGAAACTGGGCCCACTTTCGGCCGGTCTGATCGGAGCCTTGGCGATGCTCGCCGGGCCGGACCGTCTGCCCATCGGAGAGCAATCTGTCATGGCCTCGAAAGCCAATGCGGACGACAGCGGCAATGGGAATGCCAAGGCAGGACGCGCCCCCGCAATGCCAATGGCCCGCGATCCATCCGCTGCGGTGGCGGAGGAATTCGAAGCAGCCCGTCGGACGGGAACGCGGCAGGCTTTCGAGCTCTTCATAGCGCGCCACGGCGACGACCCGCTGGCCGAGCAGGCGCGTGCGGAGCTGAAGCGCCTGTCGCGCTGATCCTTGCGCAAGCGCAGGACACTGCGTCGGGCGAGCCCCGGTCAGGCCTGCATTTCGACAGTCGGCATCCGCGTCGAGGCAGACTTGCCGCCTGATGTTTCGGCACTATGGTGGCTCCGCAATCTGTCCCCGGAGCCTTTCAAGATGCCCCTTCCGCATGCCTCGGAAGCCCTGTCGCGCTTCACCGTGCTCGATCTAACCCGTGTCCGCTCCGGGCCGACCTGCGTGCGGCAGCTCGCCGATTGGGGCGCCAATGTCGTCAAGATCGACGCGCTGACCGAGGATGCCGGCGGCGAGCAGCCGGGCGGGCCGCGGCGCGGTTCCGACTTCCAGAATTTGCACCGCAACAAGCGGGCGATGACGCTGAACCTGAAGGACGAGCGCGGGCTCGCCGTGTTCAAGCGCCTCGCCGCCAAGGCCGACGTCGTGGTCGAGAATTTCCGGCCCGACGTGAAGAAGAAGCTCGGCATCGACTATGACAGCCTCGCCGCGATCAACCCGCGCATCGTCTATGGCAGCATCTCCGGCTTCGGCCAGGACGGCCCGTACCATAAGCGGCCGGGCTTCGATCAGATCGCACAAGGCATGGGCGGGCTGATGTCGATCACCGGCGCGCCGGGCGAAGGCCCGATGCGGGTCGGCATTCCCGTCGCCGACCTCAGCGCCGGCCTGTTCTGCGCCATGGGCATCCTCACCGCGCTGCTCGAACGCGAGGTCTCCGGCAAGGGCCAGTGGGTGCAAACCTCGCTGCTGCAGGCGCAAATTTTCATGCTCGACTTCCAGGCCGCGCGCTGGCTGATGGAGAAGGAGGTGGCCAAGCAGGCCGGCAACAACCATCCGACCAGCATTCCGACCGGTGTGTTCAAGACCGCCGACGGGTACATCAACATCGCCACCACCGGCGGGCGGATCTGGGAGCGCTGTGCGCAGGCGATCGGCGCGCCGGAGCTCGTCAGCAATCCGGACTACGCGACCGCGCCGGCACGCTCGAAGAACCGCGACGCGCTCAATGCCGAGATCGAGCGGCACACCATGACGAAGTCGACCGAGAGCTGGGTCCGCGAGCTCAACGAGGCCGGCGTGCCCTGTGGGCCGATCTATGCCATCGACCAGATGTTCGAGGACGCCCAGGTCAAGCATCTCGGCATCGCACAGGAGGTGCCGAACGACCAGGGCCGGCATATCCGCCTGGTCGGCCAGCCCGTCGCGCTGTCGCGCACGCCGAGCAGGATGGTGGCGCGGCCGCCGGAATTCGGCGAGCAGACCGACGAGGTACTGAAGGAATTCGGCCTCAGTGGGGACGAGATCGCAGCGCTGAGGGAAGCCAAGGTGGTTTGATCCCGCAGAGGAGATCGACCTCAAACGAGCTCGCCCCGCACTGGAGCTGGTCACGGCCTTCGTACCGCAGCCGGGCAAGGAGCCTGCGGTGGCGGGAATCCGCGCAGGAGCCACCAAATGCCAGCGATTCTTACGGTTTTCAGGTGCTATTGGTTCGTATAGAAGGCCTGGAATGCGAGGAGAGCTCCTCCCGCTCGGAGCAACGAATGAAGGTGGTCATACTCGCAGGGGGCTTGGGAACCCGAATCTCTGAGGAGACCGGCACCCGTCCGAAGCCTATGGTCGAGATCGGCGGTAAGCCGATCCTGTGGCACATCATGAAGATCTATAGCCATCACGGCTTCAATGATTTCGTGATCTGCGTCGGCTACAAGGGCTATCTGATCAAAGAATATTTCGCCAATTACTTCCTCCACATGTCCGACGTGACGTTTCACCTCGCCGAGAACCGGATGGAGGTGCACCGCGAAACGGCGGAGCCCTGGCGCGTGACGCTGGTCGATACCGGCGAGGAGACCCAGACCGGAGGGCGGCTCAAGCGGGTGCTGCCCCATGTCGCCGACGAGCCGTTCTTCGCCCTCACCTATGGTGACGGCGTCGCCGACATCGATCTGAAGGCCGAGATCGCCTTTCACCGGGATCACGGCCGCATGGCGACAGTTTCGGTGGTGCGGCCGGCGCGCAGGTTTGGTGCCGTTGCGATCGAAGGCGACAAGGTCATCGATTTCGAAGAGAAGCCGCACGACGATGGCGGCTGGATCAACGGCGGATTCTTCCTGCTGTCGCCCTCCGTCGGCGAGCTGATCTCGGGCGACCGGACCGTGTGGGAGCGCGAGCCGATGGAGCAGCTTGCCCGCAGCGATCAATTGCGCGCCTTCGTGCATCACGGCTTCTGGCACCCGATGGATACGTTGCGCGATCGCATTTATCTCGAGGACGAGTGGGCCAACAACCGCGCGCGCTGGAGGGTCTGGTGACGGATCCGGCGTTCTGGCGCGGCAAGAAGGTCTTCCTGACCGGGCATACGGGCTTCAAGGGCGCGTGGGCCTCCCTGCTGCTGCGGCACTTTGGCGCCAGCGTCTACGGCTTTGCCCTGCCGCCGACCCATCCCGCGTCGCTGTTCGTGACGGCGCGGGTCGCCGATGACATCAGGCATTGCGTCGGCGACATCCGCGACCTCGGCAGCTTGCGCGCAGCGCTGACGGAAGCCGAGCCGGACGTGATCATCCACATGGCGGCGCAGGCCCTGGTGCGCCCGTCCTATGCCGAGCCGGTCGAGACCTTCGCGACCAACGTGATGGGCACGGTGCATGTGCTGGAAGCTGCGCGGCACCTGCCGTCGGTGCAGGCGGTGCTGATCGTGACCAGCGACAAGTGCTACGAGAATGACGGTGGTCAGATCGCCTTCCGCGAGGGCGATCGCCTCGGCGGCAATGATCCTTACAGCAACAGCAAGGCTTGCGCCGAGCTCGTCACGCATTCGTATCGGCGCAGCTTCTTCGGCGCCGCCGGTGCGGCCCGCATCGCGAGCGCGCGTGCCGGCAACGTGTTCGGCGGCGGCGACTGGGCGCGCGACCGCCTGGTGCCCGACGCCATGCAGGCGTTCATCGACCGTCAGCTTCTGCGCATCCGCAATCCCAATTCGGTGCGGCCCTGGCAGCATGCTCTCGATCCCATCCTGGGCTATCTCACCCTGATCGAGCGGCTCGCCGACGATGCAAGCTTTGCCGACGGCTGGAACTTCGGTCCGAACGCTGAGAGCGAGCAGCCGGTGCGCAAGGTCGTCGAGCATTTGCAGGCGGTGTGGGGCGACGGCGCCGGCTGGACCAGCGATGACGGCCCGCATCCGCATGAAGCGGCGTTTCTGCGGCTCGATTGCGAGCGGGCTCGCACGCGGCTGAACTGGACGCCGCTCCTCGATCTGCGCCAAGGGCTCGGCATCACGGTCGCCTGGTACAAGGCGCAGCAACGCGGCGAGGACATGCGCCGGACCTCGCTCGAACAGCTCGAGCGCGTGCTCGACGGCGCCGTCGCGGGCGGCGCGACGGCCTCCGAACCATTGCGCGGCGAGTTCGCCGCGGTCAACGCGAAGTGAGTCACATGAAATCGGCGCCAGCACCCGCGCGCGCGGGACAACGAAGCCCGGAGGACATCAGGGCCACGATCATGGAATTGGTGGAGGAATACTCCGCGCTGGCCCATGCGCCGAAACCGTTCGTCGCCGGCAAGTCGCCCGTGCCTGTCTCGGGGCGCGTATTCGATGCGAGCGATGTCAAGTCGCTGGTGGATTCGGCGCTGGACTTCTGGCTGACCGCGGGCCGTTTCAACGAGAAATTCCAGCAGAAGCTGGCAAAGCGCGTCGGCGTCCGCTACGCCATGACGGTCAATTCCGGCTCGTCGGCCAATCTCGTCGCCTTCTCGGCGCTGACATCGCCCTTGCTTCGCGAACGTCAGGTTCCTGTCGGAAGCGAGGTGATCACGGCCGCGACCGGATTTCCGACCACCGTCAATCCGGCGATGACGCAAGGCATGGTGCCGGTGTTCGTCGACGTCGATATCCCCACCTACAACATCATTCCGGAGCTCGTCGAAGAGGCGATCACGCCGAACACGCGCGCGATCATGGTGGCGCACACGCTCGGCAACCCTTTCGAGGTCGGCAAGATCGCCGACATCGCCAAACAGCATAAGCTCTGGCTCATCGAGGATTGCTGCGACGCGCTCGGCGCGACCTATGCGGGGCGCCATGTCGGCACTTTCGGCGACATCGGCACGCTCAGCTTCTATCCGGCACACCACATCACCATGGGTGAAGGCGGCGCGGTCTTCACCAGCCATCCGGGCCTGCGCCGAGCAATGGAGACGTTCCGCGACTGGGGCCGCGACTGCTATTGCGATCCGGGCAAGGACAACACCTGCCAGCGCCGCTTCGACTGGCTGCTCGGTGAGCTGCCTTATGGCTACGACCACAAATACATCTACAGCCATCTCGGCTTCAACCTGAAGATCACCGACATGCAGGCCGCGGTCGGCGTCTCCCAGCTCGACCATCTCGAGGACTTCATCGCCGCCCGGCGGCGCAATTTCGATCTGCTCAAGAGCGGACTCAAGGCGCTCGAGGAGTTCTTCATCCTGCCCGAGCCCACGCCGAACAGCGACCCCTCCTGGTTCGGCTTCGTGCTGACGGTGCGCGCGGGCGCGCCGTTCAAGCGCGACGCCATCGTGCGTCATCTGAACGAATGCGGGATCGGCACGCGCCTGCTGTTCGGCGGCAATCTGGTGCGGCAGCCCTACATGACCGGGCGGAATTTCCGCGTGCACGGCTCGCTCGCCAACAGCGACAGAATCATGAACCAGACCTTCTGGATCGGGGTCTATCCGGGCCTCGGGGATGATCACCTCGAATACGTGCTCGAGGTGATCAGCGATTTCTGTGCGGCGAAGGTCCGCGGCGCCTGATGTGGGAATGACCCGATGAACGGAGCCCAGTACATTGCGGAATTCCTCGCGCGAGTCGGAAGCGACCGGGTCTTTCTGCTGACGGGCGGCGCCTGCGCGTTCATGATCGACGCGGTCGCGCAGCATCCGAAGCTGCACTACACCTGCTTTCAGCATGAGCAGGGCGCGGCCATGGCCGCCGATGCGCTCTGGCGCGTCAGCCAGAAGGTCGGCGTCACGCTTGCCACCTCCGGCCCCGGCGCGACCAACCTCATCACCGGCATCGCCACCTCGCATTTCGATTCCATTCCGTCGCTGCACATCACCGGTCAGGTGAACCAGCGCGAGAGCAGCGCATTCCACGGTGCCAATGTGCGCCAGGCCGGATTTCAGGAAACCCGGATCGTGGAGATGGTCCGGCCGGTCACGAAATACGCGGTGATGGTCAAGAGCGCGGCCGAGCTGCGCGAGGAGCTGGCCAAGGCTTATGCGATCGCAACGTCGGGCCGCATGGGACCGGTGCTGATCGACGTTCCCATGGACATCCAGCAGGCCGAAGTGGGGGACGAGATCCTGCTTCCGTCGAGGCAGTCCGAAGTGGCCGAGCCGCCAGCGCACGCTTTGGCGGATCTGAAGCGGACGCTGGCGGAGGCAAAGCGTCCGGTGGTGCTCTGGGGCGCGGGCGTCGGGCTCGCCGGTGTCGAGCGCGAAGTTGCGGACTGGCTGCGACAGAGCGGCCTGCCCTTCGTCTCGAGCTGGGCCGGTCTCAGCTATTTCGATCACGATCATCCGGGCTTCGTCGGCCAGATCGGCGTCTATGGCAATCGCGGCTCGAACTTCGTGTTGCAGAACGCCGATGCAGTCATCGTGCTTGGCAGCCGGCTCGACAATCGCCAGCGCACCGGCAACACCAAGCAGTTTGCAATTGGCGCCACGGTCCACATCATTGACGTCGACAGGGAGGAGCTCGCCAAGTACCGCAACGACGGCTACCGCGTCAACCATCTGGACTTCTCTGAGCTGCCGAACCTGTTGCGCCAGCTCGATGTTCCACCGCCCAGCCGCGAGTGGAGCGACTACGTTGCCGAGATGAAGCAGCGCTACTACCAGAAGGAGGTCAGCACCTCCGCAGCGCGGCTGAACTCGCTGTCGCCTTACGACGTCATTCGCCGCGTCAACGAGATCATCGCGGAAGACGCCATCGTGATCGGCGACACCGGCGCCGCGGTCTGCTGGCTTTACCAAGCCTTCAAGGTGAAACGGCACACGTTGTTCAATCCGGGCGGCAACTCGCCGATGGGCTATGCGCTGCCGGCCGCGATCGGCGCCAAGATCGATCAACCGGACCGCCAGGTCATCTCCTACAACGGCGATGGCGGATTCCATCTCAACATCCAGGAGCTCCAGACCGTCCGCTACAACAATCTCGACATCGCGATCATCGTCATGAACAACGGATCGTACGGGATCATCAAGCAGTTCCAGGACAGCTACATGCAAGGCCGTTACAGCGCCTCGCGCGACGGCCTGAGCTTTCCCGATTTCGGCGCGCTCGCCGCAGCCTACGGCCTGCGCTACGCCCGCATCGAGCGTCTCGAGCAGATCGACCCAGCGCTGTTCACGGGCGGCCCGATCGTGATCGACGTGATGCTGAGCGAACACACACTGATCGAGCCCAAGCTCGAGATGGGGCGTCCCATCAACGACCAGTTTCCCTATCTCAGCGAGAGCGAATACGCGGCAGGCAATCGTTTCGTGGATTATCTCAGGCCGGCTTCGCTGCGAAGCGTTTAGGATGGTCCGGGCAGCAGGTCACTCCAGGGGATTGGCGGGATCACGATGCGCATCTTCGTGACGGGCGCCACGGGCTTTCTCGGCTGTCATGTCGGCGAAGACCTAATCGAGCACGGTCATGAGGTCGCAGTGCTGCTGCGGCCTGGCACCAAGCCGTGGCGGCTTGCCACCATCCTGGATCGCCTGACCGTCATCGAGGGCACGCTGGATGATCCCGCCGCGCTCGGCACCGGAATTCGCAGCTTTGCGCCCGATGCCGTCGTGCACATGGCCTGGCGCGGCGTCGGCAATAGCGAGCGCAACAGCAAGGACCAGGTGCGCAACATCGCGGACACCCTGGAGCTGGTCGATCTTGCGGTCGATGCAGGCGCGACGATCTTCATCGGCGCAGGTTCACAGGCCGAATACGGTGCCTACGATCGTGCGATCACCGAGACCGACGTGCCGCGCCCGACCACGCAATATGGTATCGCTAAGCTCGCAAGCGGGTGGATGGCGGAGCGCCGCTGCGCCGACCGCGGGCTGCGCTTTGTCTGGCTGCGCATCTTCTCCGCCTACGGCCCGCGGGATAGCGAAGCCTGGCTGATTCCGAGCCTGATCCGCACGCTGCGGGCGGGTGGGCGCATGCCGCTGACCGTCTGTGAACAGCGGTGGGGCTTCCTCCATGCCCGCGATGCGGCGGCCGCAGTCCGCATCGTGCTCGCGAACCCGGCGGCGCAGGGAACCTACAATCTGGGTAGCCCCGATGCGCCGCAGCTCCGGCAGACGGCGCAACAGCTCAGAGATCTGATCGGTCGCGGCGAGCTCGGCTTTGGCGAAGTGCCGTATCGGCCCGACCAGGTCATGGTGCTGGCCGCCGACGTGACCCGGCTGGAAGCGCTGGGCTGGCATCCCGTGGTCGGCCTCGATCAGGGCCTACGGGAAACCGTTGCCTGGCACGCGGCAACCGAGCGGGGCGCGAGCTGAATTCTATGGCTGCGGCGGGTCGAAATTGACGCGCTCGTGCTCGAACACAACGGGCTTCTCGCGGACCTGGCCGTAGATCGCCAGGATATATTCCCCGATCATCCCCATGAAGAAGAGTTGGACGCCGCCGAAGAAGAACATCGCGACGATCAGGGTCAGGATGCCGGGTTCTGCAAGGCGCTGATAGAGGATGACGCCGAGCAGCAGGTTGATGATTGCATAGGCGATGCTCGCGAAGGACAACATGAAACCGGCATAGAGGCCGATCCGCAGCGGAGCCGATGTGAACGAGACCAGGCCATTGATGCCCTGGTCGATGAGCGCCGCCGCGCGATTCTTCGATATCCCTTTGTTGCGGGCGCGCCAGGTATAGGGCACGCCGACGGAGCGGCCGCCGCATTCGAAGGTCATCATCCGCATGAACGGGTATCCGTCGCGGACGCACCGCATCCGCTCCACCACCTTGCGGTCGACGAGCTGAAAGTCGCCGACGCCCGGCGGCACCTTAATCTCGGAGAAGCGAGTGAGCAGGCGATAATAGGCGTTGCGGATGCCGCGCATGAGCCGCCCCTCTTCGCGCACGGCGCGGATGCCGTAGACGATCTCGTTGCCCGCTTCCCACAACTTGACGAAATCGGGCAGCAATTCCGGCGGGTCCTGAAGATCGGCCGGCATGAACAGAAGCACGGCATCGCCCGTCGAGGCCATAACGCCGTTGAACGTGTTGCGCAGCGGACCAAAATTGCGCGCATTCACGATGATCTTGACATGGGGGTCGGCGGCTGCGATCTCCCTCAGGATCTCGACGGTCCGATCGTCCGACGCGTTGTCGCAGAAAATGTGCTCGCGCCGATAGCATGGCAGACGGTCGTCGAATACTTTGCGGATCGCCTCGTAGCAATCCCGAACGTTCACCTCCTCATTGTAACACGGTGTAACGATACTGAGTGTCTTCACTGTGGGATCCTAGGGCCGCTCTAGAGGCTGCCATCCTGGAAAGCGGTGACTTCGAGGCGAGCAAGGCGAAAATTCAGGGGACTAGACCACCGCAAGGCCAAGTATGCAAGGGCTGCGACTCTCAAGAGCGGCGCTTGGCCTGTGCCGGTGTCCCGGCCTGAACCGATTCGAAACGGCAAGACGCGCCTCCGCCATCCCAGAGATGGCTTGTTATGGGTTCATTGTTGTGGGACATGCTCTGACGAGCCGTCTGGCACGTCGTCGGCGGTGGACAACGCTCACGAGAGACCATGCGATATGCGCAAGCACCCTCTGAAATCGGGCGCATCGACAACGCTGTTCTGCATGATCGCCATCGTTCTCGCCCTCGGCCTTGGCAATCTCCTGTTTGGCGAGCTGGTTCCTGCCGGGGAAGGGTTTGGATGGGACGGCGTCACCTACGCGGACATGGTGCGCAGGCTCGGTGCCATGATTGCCGACGGGCAGCTCAGCCGATATTATTCACAGCGGATTCTTCCCTCGCTGATAGTACGGACGGCGCTGACGATCTCGGGAGCCGAACTGTCCAACCACAACATCATCCTTGGATTCCAACTCCTCAATCTGTTGGCCCTGGTGATCGGCACTGTCGTTTGGAAGCGAATGACCGACCTACTCTCGATCGGACCGAGCGGACAATGGATCGGGTTCGCCAGCCTCTTTCTGAATTACTTTGCAACCAAGCATCTCGCCTATGCCCCCGTCACCACCGACGGCCTTGCGCTGCTGGTGAATCTATCGATGCTGTGGTTTTTTCTGGAAGGCTGGCCGGTCCTGCTCCTCGTTGCGACGATCGCAGGTTCTTTCGTGTGGCAGCTGACCGGCTTGTACGGCGCCATCCTGCTGATCTTCCTGAACCAGAATTTGTCGGCGACCGAGAACGTGCAATTGCCCGCGACCATCTCCGGTTGGCGGCAAAGCGATCGGCGGACGATGCGGATTTTCGGGCTCTTCGCCGCGATTGCAGCGCTGGCAGTCTCGATCATCGTGCTGTCCGATCTGCTCGGCGCAGTCGCGCGTGGCTTCGTGGTCCACGAAGCCGCAATCTTTCTGACCGGCGCACCATCCCTGGCCATCGTTGTGCTCGCCATCTGGATTCTCGTAGGGCCCATCTTCCTGAGGCGCTCTCAGATGGCGCTGCTCGCGAATGTGCCTCTGCGCTATTTCATCCTCGCAGCCGCCGGCATACTGATCCCGCAACTTGCATTCACGGCGCTGTCGAATCCGGATGTCCCAAATCCAAGCGGCGTGCTGTACGTGCTGAAGTTGATCGTGTTTCCGCTGACCGGGAGAGGGAAATTTCTGATGCCCTTCGTGGCTGCCACCCTGCTTTGGGGACCAGCCGTGTTGGTCGTGATGCTCAGGTGGCAGGCCGTGAGTTCCGAGTTGCGGAGGCTGGGTCTTGGACCTGCCGGCGTGGTTGCAGCAACTCTGCCGCTGATCTTGGTGACTGAAGCCCGCTTCATACTAGGGGCGTGGCCGAGCCTCGTCTTGGCACTCGCTCTCGTCCTGGACAGGTCCGGCACATCGAAATTCTTCCGGTATCTCTTTGCCGCGCTAACGCTTCTGAACACGCAATTGTGGGTCAAGTTCAACATCGGTCCGTGGGAGGGCAACGATTACGCCGATCTCACGGAATTCCCGAAGCAGATGTTCTTCCTTCACTATGGACCCTGGATGGGCTGGCCAGCCTATCTGGTGCAGCTTCCCTCGGTCCTCTTGGCCGCCTACCTGCTCTGGATCTCAATGCGGGGGAAAAGCGTCCGGTCAACCGGCGTTGGCTAAACTGGATATGGCCGCGCGGAAGCATCTGCGGTCACCGCGCTTGCTGGATGCGTAAATCAGTCTTTCTATAACAACGGGCGAGACAGTCCTTGTTCACGTCGGCATCCAATCCCATCAGCAGCGACGGCGTAAACCTGTGCCGCACGACAACGGGCGCGGGCTCCACGCTCGCGCGCAGCGCGCGGTCGCGTTCGATCGCCTCGTGACGGAAGCCCGCGAACGCGCCGCTTCGGTCCGTAGCAGGCGACCGGCCGGGCTGAAGACGAGGCTTGCGCCAACAAGCCCTGCCAACAAGACCGGAGCCATCGGGGTTGCGGGGACGAGGTTCGGACGCCACACGCGAGCGAGCATCGCTGCGGCAAGCGTCGTCCCGAACAACAATAGGACGAGCGCCTGATTTTGCGCCCGTTCGACCAGGCGGATGCCGGTCGAATAGGCATGGGCGAAGAATTCGAAATAGCAACATGTCAGGCACAGCAAGATGATGCCGGCTGCGAGCAATCTCATTCGACGTTGGTCGTTCGCCGATACTGGCGCACTGGTCAGGGCAACAGCGATCGCGACCGCGAGGGTAGCCAACACCGGTGGTTCTGTGATGAACCTACCCACACGCGAAATCGCATAAAGGAGGCCATCGATCTGCGCGCTCCGGAGGTGCCCGGAATAGCGTCGAGCCGCGCGGCATTGCCGGGCGCGGCGACGGTTACGGCAAAGCCAGCGAGGACGGCTGCTGTCACGACGCCATGCGCTGTCCATTCTCGAGGCATGCCGGTAAGCTGACGAGCAACAATTGAAAACACCAGGATCGACGAAAGCCAGACTGCGGTGAATTCGTTGCATATCGCAACGATTAGGCCCGCGCTCGCCAGCCCGGTGACCTGGAGAGGCGAAAGAGGTTCCAAACGCGTCAGCAGCCCAAGGAAGATGATCACGACCGTCGCCGGCGGAACATAGCAGGCTGGGCCTGGTAACCAATACAGCAGCTCATGCGGGCTTGGGGCGACTGCGATAACGCCCGCGACGAAAGTTGCAGTCAACGCAAATAGCCGCGAGCCGCACACGCACCAAGCGGTTCGAACTGCAACCGTGCTGCCGGTGACGAAGACCACGAAGAGAACGGCGAGCACCAGCGGATACGCGGATGGAAAGTTTATGGAAAGACTCGAGGCCAGCACCTGCAGCAATTGGATGAGCGCGAGCGGCGTTATGCGGCCGGTCAGCTGGGTGTAAAACTGCCGGCAGTCGCATGTCCGTATGCGAAACAGTAGTCGTCATGCTCTGGCACCGCCAGGCAGAAAAAGGAACGCAGATGCGGAACACGGCTGGCACAAGCCCAGCGAGAAGCCAACTAATGTCCCGCCGATCCGTCACTGCAGGTCGTTGCGCCTCCGACGTCAGCAAATTCGGCCCTCTTCGCTTTGCTGCACCGCTCCCCCAAACGGTCTCCACTACGTCAAAAAAGCCCGCCGACCTCTCGAGCCGTCGGGATTTTGGAGTGTGAGCACGAGAGACGACAAAGCCCGGCGCAAGGCCGGGCTTTTCTTGTTGTTGATGCCTTTGTTGATCTCAGTACTTGGCGACCACCGGGCCACCGAACTGATAGTTGATGCCGGCGCGCAGGATGTGGTCGGTGAAGCGCGACGACCCAGTGGCTGCGATCGCAGAAGCGGGCGCGAGCGTGAACGGACCCGACGAGAAGCGTCCGAGATCCATGTAGAGATATTCGAGCTTGGCGCTCCAGTTCTGGGTGATCTTGCCTTCGACGCCCGCACCCACAGTCCAGCCGGCGCGGGTCTCGGAGGTGGAGCCGATCGAGGCAACCGCGACGCCAGCGGGCGTGAAGCCGGTCATGGTGCCCGTGGTCTTGATCTCGCCGAAAGCCAAACCGCCGGTGCCGTAGAACAGCACCTTCGGCGTCGCCAGGATGCCCACCCGGCCGCGGACCGTGCCGAACCACTGCAGATGCTGGTCGATCGTCACCGTCGTGCCGGCGGCACCGCCGGCGGGAAGGAAGGTCAGCCCGGGAAGACAGGGCCCGCCGGCAGGCGCGACGCCGCCGCAATTGAAGGTCGCACGGCCCTTTTCGTCGGACCAATTCAGGTCGCCCTCGATGCCGTATACCCAATTCGCGTTCTGCCAGTTGTAGCCGGCCTGGCCACCGGCGACGGCGCCGTTCATGTCGAACGAGGCGCTGGTAATGGAGCCGGCCGGCGGCGCGATCACCGCACCGGTCGCCGTGTTGGTGTAGGTGACGTCAGTGCGCGAACGGCCCCAGCTGTAACCGCCGTTGACGCCGACATAGAAGCCCGTCCAGCTCCAGACCGGATCGACGATAGGCGCCTTGACATAGGGCTTTGCCGCGAGATCGGCGGCCAGCGCTCCCGTCGCAAACAGCGACATTGCCGCCGCCATTCCAATCACTATCCGCTTCATGGAGAATCCCCCCTTGCACGATCTTGTGATCAAAATATACGCGCGAGGCCGCCGAAGGGCTGTGCCGCAGTGGCAACATTCAGAAACAATCGAGCTTGAGGTAGTGTTTGGACCAACACGCTACCTGGCCGCTAAACGACTGATATCAAAAGAGATTGCCATAGAGTCCTAGGCCGATGTCGTCCTGGTCCGATGCGTCAATCCGACACGGGCGAGCAAATTGTCGATCACCGGCCAGAACAGCAGCAGAATCGCCAGCGTTGTGATCGAGCCGACCAGGCCGTTCGACCAGAACACCTTCAAAGTCCCGCCCGAGCCGATCATCGACAGGCGGAAGGCATCCTCGGCGCGGTTGCCGAGTACCAGCGCGAGAGTGAACGGCGCCAGGGGAATGCCGATCTTCTTGAATACGTAGCCGACTACGCCGAAGCCGAGCATCAGCCAGATGTCGAACATCGCGTTCTGGATTGCGTAGGCGCCGATCGCGCAGGACACCACGATCATCGGCGCCACCGCGGCGAACGGCACGCGCAGGATCGAGGCGAAGATCGGCACCGTTGTCAGCACAAGCACCAGGCCGACGACGTTGCCGAGATACATCGAGGCGATCAGGCCCCAGACGAAGTCCTTGTGCTCGACGAACAGCAGCGGCCCCGGATTGAGCCCCCACACCATCAGGCCGCCGAGCAGGATCGCGGCCGTGCCCGAGCCGGGAATGCCGAGCGCCAGCATCGGCAGCAGCGCCGAGGTGCCGGAAGCATGCGCCGCCGTCTCCGGCGCAAACACGCCCTCGATGCGGCCCTTGCCGAAGCTTTCGGGCTCCTTGGCGAAGCGTTTTGCCAGGTTGTAGCCCATGAAAGAGGCCGCGATCGCGCCGCCCGGGGTGATGCCGAGCCAGCAGCCGATGAAGGAGGAGCGCAGCAGCGTCACCCAATATTTCGGCAAGTCCTTCCAGACGCCGAGCACGACTCGGAGCGAAATGCCCGCCGCGTGTCCGCGCAGCGCCAGGCGCTCCTCCATCGTGAGCAGGATCTCGCTGATGCCGAACAGGCCGATGACGGCGACCAGGAAGTTGATGCCGCGGAGCAGCTCCGGCGAGCCGAAGGTCATGCGGAGATTACCGGACACGGTATCCATGCCGATGCCGGCGAGCAGCAGGCCCAGCGACATCGAGATGACGGTCTTGTGCTTGGCCTCGCGCCCGAGACCGACGAACGAGCAGAAGGTGAGCAGATAGACCGCGAAGAACTCCGGCGGCCCGAACTTCAGCGCAAAGGACGAGATCATCGGCGCGAGGAAGGTGATCAGGAGCACCGCAACCAGCGAGCCGATGAAGGAGGAGGTGAAGGCCGCGGTCAGCGCCTCCGCCGCCCTGCCCTGCTGCGCCATCGGATAGCCATCGAAGGTGGTCGCCACCGACCAGGCTTCGCCGGGGATGTTGAACAGGATCGAGGTGATCGCGCCGCCGAACAGCGCACCCCAATAGATGCAGGACAGCATCACGATCGCCGAGGTCGGATCCATCGTGAAGGTGAGCGGCAGCAGGATCGCGACGCCATTGGGGCCGCCGAGCCCGGGCAGCACGCCGACGAAAATGCCGAGCACCAGCCCGACCATCATCAGGACGAGCGTCTTCCAGGTGAGCAGGACGGCAAACCCGTGGAGCAGGAGACCGAAAGCTTCCATCGCGCGCGCCCGCCTAGCGGCCGAGGGCCGCTTCGAGCGGTCCCTTCGGCATGATGACGTCGAAGGCGACGTCGAAGGTGACGAACATGATCGCCGTGAACACGAAAGCGGTGAGCAGCGACTTCCACAGCGCGATCTTGCCGACGAGCCGCATGAACCCCGCGATCAAGAGGAAGCTCGCGACATAGAGGCCGAGGAATTGCGTCACCAGGCAGAACAGCAGCGTCGGCACGAACACCGCCAGGACGCGGCGGCCTTGCGCGCGCGTGACGAAGATCTCGCGGGCCGCGCGGTGCGAGACGAGCGCCGCGATGAGGCCGTAGAGGCTGCCGCCGCCGAGGATGATGGAGAGATAGAACGGGAAATAACCGGGCTCCGGCCCGGTTGCATCCCAGGACGCGCCGGTGCGCCAATTGT
Organism: Bradyrhizobium sp. LMG 9283; assembly: GCF_045571415.1. Taxonomy (NCBI): domain Bacteria; kingdom Pseudomonadati; phylum Pseudomonadota; class Alphaproteobacteria; order Hyphomicrobiales; family Nitrobacteraceae; genus Bradyrhizobium; species Bradyrhizobium sp. LMG 9283. Next base: position 3,230,786 of record NZ_CP120691.1, on the reverse strand, counting down.
CGTAGCCGAGCGTGATGGCGAGCGCGAGCAGCAGGAGGCACACGATGATCTCGATCGTGCCGGAGGCGACGACGGAGGGCGAGTCGTCTTCAGGCGCGGTCGGATCGTCGACGACGATTTCGATATCGGTTTGGGACATGAGTTGAGCGGATGCCGTGGCCAATCCCCTCTCCCCGCTTGCGGGGAGAGGCTTAGGGTGAGGGGGAGTCTCCACGAGGAGGTGAGAGTCAGACCGGCGGAGAGTCCCTCTCACCCGGATTGCATCTTCGATGCAATCCGACCTCTCCCCGCACGCGGGGGGAGGCGAAGAACAGCAAGTTACTTCGCGACGAAACCGGCTTCCGTCATCAGCGACTTGTTCAGCGCGTCGTCCTCCTCGAGGAACTGCACCATGTCCTTGCCGGTAAGGAAGATCGGCTTCAAGGCCTGCTTCTCCATGTAGTCCTTGTATTCGGCGGTCTGCGTCACCTTGTGGAACAGATCGACATAGAACGCCTGCTGCTCCGGCGTGACCTTGCCGGGCAGGAACATCGCGCGCAGCATCAGATACTGCACGTCGACGCCCTCCTCCTTGCAGGTCGGGATGTCGGCCCAGGACAGGGTGTCCGTCACCTTGGTCGTGTAGGAGATGCGCTCCTTGTCGAACACGCAGAGCGGACGCACCTGGCCGGCGCGCCAGACTTCGAGATTTTCGGACGGATTGTTGACGTTGGCTTCGGTGTGGTTGCCGACCAGCTGGGTCGCGGCTTCGCCACCGGACTTGTACGGCAGATAGGAGAATTTCGCGCCGGTCTTCTGCTCCAGGAACACGGTGAGCACGTGATCCTCGCGCTTGGAGCCGGTGCCGCCCATCTTGAACGGCGAGCTCGCCGCCTTCGCGGCCGCGACGAATTCCTTCACGGTCTTGGGACCTGCGCTGTTGTCCCAGAGCACGAACTGGTCGAGCGCGACCACAGAGACCGGCGTCAGCTCACGCCAGTTGAACGGGATCTTCGCCGACAGCGGCAGCATGTAGATCAGCGAATAGGCGATCAGCACCTTGTTCGGATCGCCCTCGCTGGATTTCATGTACATCAGCGCTTCCGCGCCCGAGGCGCCGCCCTTGAGCGAGACCACCATCGGCTGCTTCATCAGATTGTTCTTCTGGATCGCGGCCTGCATCATCCGCGCCATTTGATCGGAGGCGCCACCCGCGCCCGCCGCCACCACGATCTCGACAGGCTTGGTAGGCTCCCAGCCGGCAAAAGCCGGCGTGCCGCAAAGCGCGGCCGCAAGCGCAATTGCGGCCTTCATTCCATGTCCCACGTGCGTCTTCCCTATGTTCTTGTTTCGATTGGAAATTCAGATATGAATTCCGCCCATTGTGCTGGCGAATCCAGCCGAGTTCAAGCCATCCCGCATCATTCCCGTTATGACTTTGGAATGAGACAAGTCTCGTGCGATCGGAGTTAGTTAGAAGGGAGCCGCTGGTCCTATGGGGAGGCGAAGGAAGTCGATGGCCTTCATGGGCCCGGAGATCTTAAGATCCTAAGCGCTTTCGGTTTTCTGAGTATGCGAAATTTATGTTGCAGTGGTGAAGTGATGCCGCGCCTCCTCTACATCAACGAGAAATTTTGCCATGACGCAACGATCGTCCTTGACAGCGGGGAGGCCTGTTGGATCTCCGTTGGCAAGAAGGGCGTCTTGGTACGCTCTCACAAGCACAGCTTCTGGGGTGGATTGTTGGGAAGCCTGTTTGGTCCGAAGCTCTATCAGGAGCGGGACGTCTACCGCGCATTAAGTGTGGCTCAAGCTCTCGCCGCGACGTTTCGGCCGGTTCCACAAATTCGGTGCAGAGACGTGATCCTCAAAGCATTCTGCACAGCAGTCTGGCACAGCTCCTCACCCGCACGCGTTAAGGACGTTTTGAATGACCCGGCTCTGCTCGACGGGTAAGATTACTGGCCGGAAGCCCGGCTCCTAGCGCGCATTTCGGCTTCGCCTCTGCTTGCAATTTTCTTTTCCGACCATATTCCTCAGAATATGAATACCCGTAGAAAATTGAGTTTGGACCACGACCACGAGCGGCGGAGAACGCGGTGGAAAGTGCAGTGGGGAGTTCCCGCGCGAGCCGCTGGGGGCACTGCAAGAGCAGCCGCGCTATCCGTTGAGGAGCGAAGGGAGATTGCTCGGAAGGCCGCCGAGGCCCGTTGGGCGAGGCATCTGCCGCAGGCGACGCATGAAGGCACCATTCGAATTGCGGATATTGAGATTGAGGTTGCAGTCCTCGACGACGGCCAGCGCCTAGTGACTCAGAGTGGGTTCATGGTGGGCTTAGGTCGTATTCGGCCGGGCAAGGGACATCGGTATTATAGGGGCCGCACCAATCTTCCCGGATTTTTGACAGTGCAGAATCTGAAGCCCTTCGTTGCTGAGGACCTAGCTGCGATAGCTAGCCAGATTGAATTCCGCACAAAACAAGGCGTAAAGACTTTCGGCTACGCAGCGAACTTTCTCCCAAAGGTATGCGAGCTCTTTGAGCGCGCCCAACATGCGGGAGTCCTGAAGGAGACCCAGCGTAACATTGCGAACCGAGCGCGAAAAATTGCCGAGCAACTTCGACGTTCAGGTACGATCCGCCTCATCGATGAAGCTACAGGTTACAAAAGACCTCGGGAAAGATAGGGTAAACGCGTGAGGTACTTTCGGGCGCAATGAGTAAGTTCTTAGCGCACCGGAATTACGGGTTTTCTTGTCAATCTTCCGCTACTTGCCCTTCCAGACGGGCGCACGCTTGTTGAGGAAGGCGTCCATGCCTTCGCGGAAGTCTTCGCTCATATAGGCTTTGAGGATCAGGTCCTCGCCCTCCTCGCGCGACAGCGTGCGGCGGATGCGGCGCACCGCTTCCTTGGTTGCTTCCAGCGTCAGCGGCGCATGACTTGCAACGAGCTTCGCGGTCTCGTCGGCGCGGCGCTGCAGCGTCTCAACGTCGGGCACGACCTCGTTGAGCAGGCCGAGGGCGAGCGCCTCCTGCGCCTCGACGAGGCGCGCCTTGAAGATCAGATCCTTGGTACGGGCAGGCCCGACCAGCGCGACGACGCGGCTGATGTTGGACATCGACAGGCAGTTGCCGAGCGTGCGCGCGATCGGAAAGCCCATCCGCGTCGTCGCAGTGCCGATGCGGAGGTCGCAGCAGGCCGCAATGCCGGCGCCGCCGCCGGTGCAGGCGCCGGCAATGGCCGCGATCACGGGCACGCGGCACTGCTCCAGCGTGCCGAGCACCCGGTCGATGCGTGCCTCGTAGTCGAGCGCGTCCTGCGCGGTCTTGAAGGCACGGAACTGCGAGATGTCGGTGCCGGAGGCGAAGGCCTTGTCGCCGGCGCCGGTCAGGATCAGTGCCTTGATCGAACGGTCGGCGTTGATCTCCTGGCAGATCTCCGCCATGCGGTCATACATGGCGAAGGTCATGGCGTTGCGCGCTTGCGGGCGGTTGAAGGTGATCCGCGCGATGCCGTCCTGGACGGAGTAGAGCAGGTCTTCGTTGGCAGTCGCAGGTAGGTTCATCGTGCGCTCACTTTCCTTACTTCAGTTCAGTCGCCCTTAAGCGACCGGGTCCCTAAGCGACTTGGGCCTTGGTCATCGGCACCACGTCGCGTCCCTTCAGGACGTCCATGGCCGCCAGCACGCCACCGCTCCGGTGCGGGATCTTTGCAAGATCGAGACCCATCTCGACACCAGCGAGGGTGCCCATCAGCATCAGATCGTTGAAATGGCCGATATGGCCGATGCGGAACACCTTGCCCTTGACCTTGTTCAGGCCAGTGCCGAGCGACATATCGAAGTTTTCCAGCACCACCTTGCGGAAGGCGTCGGCGTCGTGACCCTCGGGCATGCGCACGCCGGTCAGCGCCGGCGAATGCGCGGCGGGATCGGCGCATTGCGTCTCTAGGCCCCAGACCTTGACCGCGGCACGCGTCGCCGCGCTGTGACGCTTGTGGCGGGCCCAGACGTTCTCCAGCCCCTCCTCTTCCAGCATCTTCACCGCTTCGCGCAGGCCGTAGAGCAGATTGGTCGCGGGCGTATAGGGGAAGGTGCCGAGCTTGTTGAAGCTGATGACCTCCTGCCAGTCCCAGTAGGAGCGCATGCCCGGATTAGCCTTGGCGACCGCGAGCGCCTTCTCCGAGACGGCGTTGAAGCCGAGGCCCGGCGGCAGCATCAGGCCCTTCTGCGAGCCTGCGACCGAGACGTCGATGCCCCAGGCATCATGCTCATATTCCATCGAGCCGAGGCCGGAGATGGTGTCGACCATCAGCAGCGCCGGATGCTTCGTGCGGTCGAGGATCTTGCGCACCTCCAGCGGCGGCGTCACGCAGCCGGTCGAGGTCTCGTTGTGGACGACGCAGACCGCCTTGATCGCGTGCTGCTTGTCGGCGGCAAGACGCTTCTCGATCTCGGCGAGGTCGGCGCCATGGCGCCAGTCGCTCGGAATGAAGTCGACGTCGAGCTTGAACTTGTCGGCGATGCCACGCCAGAGCACGGCGAACTGGCCGGTCTCGCACATCAAGACCTTGTCGCCGGGCTCGAACACATTGACCATCGCCGCTTCCCACGCGCCGGTGCCGGACGAGGGGAAGATGATCACGGGCTGCTTGGTGCGAAATACGCGCTGCATCGCGGCGAGGACGGCAAAACCGAGTTCGGCGAACTCCGGACCGCGATGGTCCAGCGTCGGCATGTCCATCGCCCGCAGCACCCGATCGGGCACGTTGGTCGGTCCTGGAATCTGTAGAAAATGCCTTCCAGTATGCACAGTCATCGGCGTCCTTCCCGGTCTAGCCTTGATTTGGTGGGCGCCGAATAGCACCATTTGACCGGCTTGTCCCGTCCTCCAAAAGGGATCGTCCGTGCAAAGCGGCCGGCCTGCCATCCGCTCCCACCACGACCACCTTAAGTGCCGACCACTTTCAGATGCGGCGGGGCGTTGCCCTGCGGACGCTGTTCCAGCAGCTTCATCGCGACATCGACACCGCCGGAGCGATGCGGCACGCCTGCGACTGACAGACCCATCTCGACGCCGGTGAGCGCGCCGAGCAGCGTCAGCGCATTGCATTCGCCGAGATGGCCGATGCGGAAGACCTTTCCGGCGACCTTCGAGAGCCCAGAACCGAGCGACATGTTGTAATTGTCGAGCACGATCTTGCGGAATTGATCCGCATCATGGCCGGGCGGCATCAGCACCGCGGTCAGCACCGGCGAGAATTCCGAGGGCTCCTGGCAGAGCACTTCGAGCCCCCAATGATTGACGGCGGCGCGCGTCGCGGCGGCAAGCCGCTGATGCCTGGCGAACACGTTGTCGAGCCCCTCCTCCAGCAGCATCGCAATCGCCTCGCGCAGGCCGTAGAGCAGATTGGTCGCGGGCGTATAGGGGAAGAAGCCTTTTGCGTTCGGCTTGAGCATCTCCTCCCAATCGAAATAGGAGCGCGGCATCTTGTTGGTCTTGGACGCCGCCAGCGCCTTCTCCGAGATCGCGTTGAAGCCAAGGCCGGGCGGCAGCATGAAACCCTTCTGCGAGCAGCTGACGCTGACATCGACCTTCCACTCGTCGTGGCGGTAATCGACCGAGCCGAGCGAGGAGATGGTGTCGACCATAAGGAGCGCCGGATGCGACGTGCGGTCGATTGCGGCGCGGATCTCGGCGATGCGGCTAGTGGCGCCGGTCGAGGTCTCGTTGTGCACGACCATCACGGCCTTGATCGCGCGCGCGGTATCCTCAGCGAGCTTCGCCTCGATCACCGCCGGATCGGCGCCGCGGCGCCAGTCGCCCGGGACGAAGTCGACCTCGATGCCGAAGCGGCCGGCCATCTGCCGCCACATGGTGGCGAAGTGACCGGTCTCGACCATCAGCACCTTGTCGCCCGGCGACAGCGTGTTGACGATCGCGGCCTCCCAGGCGCCGGTCCCCGATGAGGGGAAGATCACCACCGGCCCCTTGGTCTGGAAGATCTTCTGGCTGCCTTCGAGCACGGTACGGCCGAGCTCGCCGAACTCCGCGCTCCGGTGATCGATGACAGGCATGTCCATGGCGCGCAGGACGCGCTCGGGGACCGGGCTCGGACCCGGAATCTGAAGGAAATGGCGTCCCTGATGCATCAAAACCTCCCTGTCGACGAATTTCGGCTGGCTCACCAGCCATTTTGCATTCATTTTTTGTCTCTTCAATCAAAATCTGGTATTCGATTGTGGACGTCGACGCGACCAAACCGGCAAACTACTGTACTGCAAATGAAATCCACGATTCCCGACACCGGGGTTCCGATCACCCCGCTCGACGCAAATGGCGGCGACCGCCAGGAGGCCTCGCTTCACGGCGAGATCCTGCTGCGACTGCGCGACTACGTGGTCGAGGGCAACATTCCCGAAGGCGGGCGCGTTCCCGAGCGGCAGCTCTGCGAGATGCTCGGCATCTCCCGCACGCCTTTGCGCGAGGCCTTGAAGGTGCTCGCCGCCGAGGGGCTGATCGAGCTGCTCCCCAACCGCGGGGCGCGGGTGCGCCAACTCAGCCAGCGCGACCTGGAGGAGCTGTTCGATATCATGGCGGGGCTGGAAAGCCTGGCCGGGCGCCTCGCCTGCGAGACCATTACGGATGCGGAAATCACCGCGATCGAGCAATTACATTACGAGATGTACGGCCATTATCTGCATCGCGACATGCACGGCTATTTCCAGGCCAACCAGCGCATCCACGAAAGCATCGTCGCGGCCGCCCGCAACGAGACGCTGAAGACCGCCTACGCCAATTTTGCCGGCCGGATCCGCCGCGTCCGCTACTCCGCCAATTTCGCCCGCAAGCGGCAGCGTTGGGCAGAGGCCATGCGCGAGCACGAGGCCATTCTTGATGCACTGCGCCGCCGCGCCGGCAGCGAGCTCAGCGACATCCTGTTCCAGCACCTGCGCAACAAGCGGACGGCGGCAATCGAGCACCTGACCGAGCCGCAAGAGGGCGCACAGGCATCGCCCTGAGGGCCGATCAGCTTGCCCATTTTGCATTCATAATGTAACCGGCAAACGCAAGAGTGAATAATCCACTGGGCGGAACGCCATGTGGATCACCTCGGGATCAGGAATGACCAACGCCTCCTCGCTCGAACGACGCCTGCGCGCGGAAATGACCGGCGACGTCCTGTTCGACGGCTTCAGCCGTGGCCGCTATGCTACCGACGCCTCGTTCTACCAGATCATGCCGACGGGCGTGGTGGTGCCGAAGAGCATGGACGAGGCCTTGCTGTCGCTGGCGATCGCCCGCGACGAGGGGGTGAAGGTCACCCCGCGCGGCGGCGGCACCTCGCAATGCGGCCAGACCGTCAATGACGGCCTCGTGGTCGATCTGTCCAAGCATCTCAACCGCATCCTGTCGCTCGATGTCGAGGGCCGCACCTGCGTGGTCGAGCCCGGCATCGTGCTGGACGATCTCAACCGGCAGCTCAGAAAGCACGGCCTGTGGTTTCCGGTCGACGTCTCCACGGCCTCCCGCGCCACCATTGGCGGCATGGCCGGCAACAATTCCTGCGGCGGCCGCTCGCTTCGCTACGGCACCATGCGCGACAACACGCTGTCGATGGAGGCATCGCTCGCCGATGGCACGCTGAGCCGCTTCGGCGAGGTGTCGCGCGATCTCTCTGACATCGAGGCGTCCGACAGCACCCGCGCCCTGTTCCGCGACATGCTCGATCTCGGCACGCGCGAGGCTAAGGAGATCGCGGCACGCTTCCCGAAAGTGCAGCGCCGGGTCGGCGGGTACAATCTCGATGCGCTGGTGCCGCGCAATGCGCCGAACAACATGGCGCATCTCCTGGTCGGCTCGGAAGGCACCCTCGCCTTTACCACCAAGGTCGAGCTGAAGCTGTGGCCCGTGATCCGCAACAAGGCGCTCGGCGTCTGCCATTTCGGCAGTTTTTACGAAGCGATGGATGCGGCCCAGCACCTCGTCAAACTGAAGCCGATCGCGGTCGAGCTGGTCGACCGCACCATGATCGCGCTCGGCCGCGACATCGCGATGTTCAAGCCGATCATCTCCCAGGCCATCAAGGGCGATCCAGACGCCGTGCTAGTGGTCGAGTTCGCCGAAGAAGATCAGGCCGACAATCTGGTGCGCCTCAAGCAGCTCACCGAGCTGATGGCCGATCTCGGCTTCGGCTGGAATAACGACAAGCGCAAATGGGGCGGCGTGGTCGAGATCACCGAGCCGGCACTGCAGAGCGGCATCGCCGATTTCCGCGCCGCCGGCCTCAACGTCATGATGTCGATGAAGCAGGAAGGCAAGCCGGTCTCCTTCGTCGAGGACTGTGCCGTGCCGCTGCCGCATCTCGCCGATTACACCGCGCGGCTGAACGAGGTGTTCGCCAGGCACGGCACCAGCGGCACGATGTATGCGCACGCCTCCGAGGGCTGCCTGCATGTGCGGCCGGTGCTGAATCTCAAGCTGGAGAAGGACGTCAAGGCGATGCGCGCCATCGCCGAAGAGGCCTTCGCCTTGGTACGCGAGTACAAGGGCTCGCATTCCGGCGAGCATGGCGACGGCCTGGTGCGCTCCGAATTCCACGAGACCATGTTCGGCGAGCGCCTCGTTGCCGACTTCAGGGAAGTGAAGCATCGCTTCGATCCCAAGGGCGTCCTCAATCCCGGCAAGATCGTCGATGCCCCGAAGATGGACGATCGCTCGCTGTTCCGCTTCAAGCCGGACTATCGCGTTGGCGAGCTGAAGACCAAGCTCGACTGGTCGGCTTATCCGGGCGCCGGCGGCGGTTTCCAGGGCGCGGTCGAGATGTGCAACAACAACGGCGCCTGCCGCAAGCTCGAGGGCGGCGTGATGTGCCCGTCCTACCGCGCGACGCGCAACGAGAAGGATGTCACGCGGGGCCGCGCCAACACGCTGCGCCTTGCGATCTCCGGCCAACTTGGCCCCGATGCGCTCGCGTCCGACGAAATGATGGAGACCCTGAAACTCTGCGTCTCCTGCAAGGCCTGTCGCCACGAGTGCCCCACCGGCGTCGATATGGCCAAGATGAAGATCGAGGTGCTCGCGGCGCGCGCTGCCCGCCACGGCCTGACGCTGCGCGACCGACTGGTCGGCTACCTCCCGCGCTATGCCGGTCTTGCCGCGCGCTTCGCGCCAATCGCGAATTTGCGCAACCATAGTCCGCTGTTGCGAAAGCTGTTCGAGCGCTTTGCCGGCATCAGCGCACGCCGGACGCTCCCCGCCTTCCGCAGCGATGTATTTGTTCCGCCCGCCGGCAGCGTCGGTCCCGAAACCGGTCGCGAGGTCGTGCTGTTCACTGATACTTTCAACCTCATCTATGAGCGCGAGAATCTCGACGCCGCGCTGCGCGTGCTCACGGCCGGCGGCTATCGCGTGCATCTGCCGAAGCCTGTGAGCGGCAGCCGACCGCTGTGCTGCGGCCGCACGTTCCTCTCGGCTGGCCTCGTCGACGAAGCCAAAGCCGAGCTCGACCGGCTGGTCTCCGCCTTCGCGCAATACGCTGCGCGCGGCGTGCCGATCGTCGGTCTAGAGCCGAGCTGCCTTTTGACGCTTCGCGATGAGCTCGCATCACTGCGCAAGGACAATGACGCCAAGGCTGTCGGCACTCATGCGCTCACCTTCGAGGAATTTTTGGTGCGCGAAGCCGAGACCGGAAGGCTGCAACTGCCACTCGGCACCGTCGCCGACAAGGCCGTGGTGCACGGCCATTGCCATCAAAAATCCTTCGGTGCGTTCAAACCGGTCGAGCAGGTGCTGCGCCTCGTTCCCGGCCTGAAGGTCGAAACCATCGAGTCCAGCTGCTGCGGCATGGCCGGCGCCTTCGGCTATGGCGCGGACACCTACGATGCCTCGATCGAGATGGCCGAGCTGTCGCTGTTGCCGGCCGTGCGGCGCGCGGATCCGGATACGCTCGTCGTCGCCGACGGCACCTCGTGCCGGCATCAGATCCACGACGGCGCCCAGCGCGAGGCGCTTCACGTCGCGCGCGTGCTGGCCATGAGCCTCGATCGCGCCGAAACCCATTCCATCTCTCAAGCTGCAAAGGAAACCAGCCATGGCTGACCTTACGCTCGACACCGCCCGCAAGATCCTCGACGCCGCTTTCGCAAAATCCACCGAGCTGAAGCTGAAGCCGCTGGTCGTCACCATCCTCGATGCGCGCGGCGTGCTCAAGCTCGCCGCCGCGCAGGACGGCACCAGCCTGATGCGCGCCGAGATCGCCCACGGCAAGGCCTATGGCGCGCTCGCCATGGGCATGGGCTCGCGGGCGCTATTCCAGCGCGCGCAGGAACAGGCCTATTTCATCGACGCCGTGAACACGATTGCCAAAGGCGCGCTGGTGCCTGTCCCCGGCGGCGTGCTGATCATGGACGGCACGACGCTGCTTGGCGCCGTCGGCGTCTCCGGCGACACCTCGGACAATGACGAGGCCTGCGCGGTCGCGGGCATCCAAGCGGCGGGGTTGAAGGCGAACGCGGGGTAATCCACCTCTTCTGGCGGGCACACTCTCGCTCCCCGGACGCTGCGCAGCGCCTCTTGGGCGATGCGCTGCAGAGCCGGGGGCCCATGTCACCGCAAATGTCCATGCCTTCTCCTGGGTCCCGGCTCTGCGCAGCAACGCAAACGCGTTGCAGCGCGTCCGGGATACGAGAGCGGTGCCCTCCCGTTCACCGTCCCGTCCAGACCGGCTTTCTCTTTTCACTAAACGCCTTCAGCCCTTCCTTCGCGTCTTCGGTCATCGCGAGCAGCGCGATCTGGCTTTCGGTGTAGGCGATGCTCTCGTCGAACGACATCGCGGCGATGGCGCGCATGGCGTATTTGCCGCGGCGGATTGCGGTCGGGGATTTATCGACGATGCGGCCGATCAGCCAGTCGACCTTGGCGTCGAGCTCGGCCGCAGGCACCACATAGTTGAGAAGGCCTGCGGCTTGCGCGGCCTTGGCATCGAACGGCTCGCCGGTGAGGGCCCATTCATTGACGAGGCGCGGCGGCGCGATCCTCTGCAACAGGCTCAGCACCTGCATCGGGAACACGCCGACCTTCACCTCGGGCAGGCCGAAGATGACGTGATCGGCAGCAACCGCCATGTCGGTCATGCAGAGCAGGCCCATGCCGCCGGCCATGCAGACGCCACCGACGCGCGCAATCGCCGGCTTGGTCGCGTTCTGCGACAAGCGCAGCAGATCGGCATAGTCGACATTGGGTTTGGAATGATCCATCGCGAAAGCCGCGCCGGAATTCTGCAGGTCCGCGCCCGCGCAGAACGCCTTGTCGCCCGCACCCGTCAGCACGATGACGCGAACGTCCTTGTCGTCATGCGCGTCGCGATAGCCTTTGCTGATGCCGGCGATGACATCGCCGCTCAGCGCGTTCCGTTTCTCCGGCCGGTTGATGGTGATCCAGAGCGCCTGCCCGCGCTTTTCGGTGATGACAGCTGTGGTGTCGGTCATGGCACGCTCGCTTTCGTGGCTCCGTTTGCCGCCATTTGCGGCAGCTTGAGCCAGAGGTGCAAGCGCAAACTGCGGGGCGGCGCCGCTTTAGCGCCTCGACACAAATTGCGCGGCGATCGCCATGCGCGCTCAGGCGACCGCTTTCCTGATCCAGACCTTGTTGTCGTGGAACGCGGCCCCGCCGATCGGAGCGATCGTATCCGCGCCCGTCAGCATGTTGATGCCGCGGCCGCCGATGTGGCCCTTGTTCGGGTGAACGGATTCGGCGATCAGCACGCCGCGCCGCACGCCCTCGAACAGCGTTGCGACCAGCGTGGTCTCGCCGCGGCCGTTGCCGAGCGTCACCGCATCGCCGTCGGCGATGTCGAGCGCGGCTGCATCCAGGGGATGGATCATCACGCTCGCCTTGCCTTCACGCGCCTGCGACGACGGCGTCTCGTTGAACGTGGTGTTGAGGAAGCTGCGCGAGGGGCTGGTCGCGAGGCGGAACGGGTGAGCCTGGTCGGTATGCTCGATCACCGCCCAATGGTCCGGCAGCGAGGGCATCTTGTCGAAATCGCCCATCGTCTGGCCGAACGGCGGGTGCGCCCAATCTGCCCTAAAGTGGAATTTCTTGTCGGCATGGGCGAAGCCGTCGAGATAATGCGAGGTGCGGAAGTCCGGCTGCAGGTCGCGCCAGAGGTCGGCTTCGAGGCCAGCGATGTCGCCGTGATTGCTCAGCTTCAGCGTCGCGTCGATCAATTCGCGCGGGCTCATCTCGAAGCCCGGATGCTTGGCGCCGAGCCGCGGCGCCAGCGCCTGCAGCAGCTCGTGGTTGGAGCGGCATTCGCCGGGCGGATCGATCAGTTTCGGCCCGACCGAGATATGCTGGTGGCCGCCGCCGTAATAGAGATCGTCATGCTCCATGAACATGGTCGCCGGCAGCACGATGTCGGCCATCTCGGCGGTCTCGGTCATGAAATGCTCGTGCACCGCGACGAACAGATCCTCGCGCGCAAAGCCCTGCCGCACCAGCGCCTGCTCCGGCGCCACCGTCATCGGGTTGGTGTTCTGGATCAGCAGCGCCTTGACCGGGCCCTTGCCCTGCAGAGCTTCGGCATCGCCGGTGAGGATGCGTCCGATCTGCGACTGGTCGAGCGCGCGCGTGGACTTGTCGATCGCGTCGTGGCCCTCGATGATGGATTCGTTGAAATGCCACAGCGCGTAATTGTTGAAGAAGGCGCCGCCGCCTTCATATTGCCAGGCGCCGGTCACCGCGGGAATGCAGAGCGCAGCATGCATCTGCGTCGCGCCGTTGCGCGAGCGGGTGAAGCCATAGCCGAGGCGAAGGAAGGTCCGCTTGGTCTCGCCGACGGCCTTGGCGAAGGCCTCGATCTCCGCCACCGGCACGCCCGAGATCGCCGACGCCCATTCCGGCGTGCGCGTCTTCAGATGCGCCTCGAGCTCGGCCGGGCAGTCCGTGTATTTGTCCATGTAGGCGCGGTCGGCATAGCCGTCGCGGAACAGGACATGCATCACGCCGCAGGCGAACGCGCCGTCGGTGCCGGGGCGCAGGATGACCTTGATGTCAGCCTGCTTCATGGTTTCATTGTCGTAGATGTCGACCGCCGCGATCTTCGCGCCGCGCTCCTTGCGGGCACGCGAGGCGTGCTCGACCGCTTGGATGCTTTGCGCGCGCGATGTGTCCGCGCCCGGCTTTGTGCGCGATCATCACGCGCCGATGCCGCCAGTGCCGGCCGGCTGCTCGACCGGCACTATGCTGGCCTTGAATGCGCGTTCCAGCCTTGAAGCCGCAGGCAAGCTGAAGCGTCATGCCCGATCCTCCCTGCGAGCGCGCGGGGTATCGAACGCGCGCAGCGCCTTCAGCACGTTCTTCTCGGCCGGGCCATAGCCGCCGGGCGATACTCGAACCAGGAGATCGGTCGTGGAATTGGAGTTTGGCGGAACCTCCCTACTCCGCGCGCGCGATCGGCGCGGGGGTGCGCAGACGCACCCACTTGGTAGCGGCAACATGCGCGCCGGTCACGAACTTGGCCGCCACTGCGGGAGAGAAGAAGGTCCAAGCGACCTGAAAGCGCAAACGATCCTTCACGCCGGCGATCGGCACCACGACGCCCCTCGCCAGGAGATCCGCGCGCAGCGCCTTGATGTTTTTCCTGAGGCTGGGGTTCTCGACGTCGCGAACTTCCGAGCCCGCGGAGACCACGAACCCCTCGTGAACGTGGTGGCCCCGCGCCCAAATGCCGCAATATTCGAGCTCGAGTTCAATGCGGTTGGGCGGGGTTGCCATCGGCAAGCCGATCCCGATCTCCTCCCCCACATCCCTGTCGTTGGCCTCGGCTTCCGCGGGGCCGCTTCTTCGCGAAGTTGGCGTCGAAGATTCGGCAACCGGCGTCGAACAGCAGGCGTCGGGCATCCGTCACAAGCCGCTCGAGGGTTGCGATCTGTTCGAGCGGCCACGGCAGAACCCGCGGCTCCACGGTCTTCAGGGTGACCAGGCCAGTCTCTTTGGCGAGCCCAGTCAGCCGGTGCTCCAGGTAGAGCCGCGCCGACCACTCCAGCGTGTGCGGCTCCTGCGCGTGGAGGAGGAAGACTTCCGTGGCGAAGGCTTTGGAGGCGCCCGCGGCATGCTCGGCGACGCACTTGATCGCGCACCTAGTCTCGCCGATGTAGGCGTCGCCGTCTCCTGCGATCACGTAGCAGGCGGAGCACAGATCGAAGCTTGCCGAAAGGCTCCTGGCCATCGCCAGCGGAAATGCCGTAACAGCCAGACGGCCGGCCGGATCGCGGATCTGGCGATAACCTTCGATCCCGCCGAGCGGGCGATAGATCGTGTGGGTGCAGGGCTGCACGGGAATAGTCTCGTTGGAAAACGTCATGAATCGATCTCTCTGTTGTCTGAGAGAGCGCAAAGCCGACGACATCGGAGCGACTAACGCGCCACCAGACTGCCCTGCCAGAGGGCGAGGGCCGTGCCCGCAGCTTGCGTGGCCATTCCGTAAAATCGCGGACGCGAGGATTGCGTCCCTGATCGGCGGATCGCCAACGCATGCAACGGACGGGGACCGATTCATGCGACGTCGTCGCGCCGCATGACGTCGAGCCTTGCGACCCGTGCCTAGCCGATGGAGGTGATGATGGTGGAACGGGAGTTGACGTTCGCCATGCACCCGAAGCCGGGTACGATTGCGCAGCCGCTGGTCACATTGGACCAGACGAGCATCGGAGGGAACGGGAGAAGGAACGCCGAATCGGCGGTATAGTCGTCCGTAGCCATGATGACTCTTCGTAAGTCGTTGTGGTCAGGCCGCCTGCCGGTGGTGCCAACACCGGCGGCGGCCGCCTTCGCAGGAATTGCGAAGTAACCTCAATATGCCGCCTGTTCCCGGAATATTCCAGCCGAGGGTGGCTCTCCTTCGAGATCCGTGGTTAACGACATCCGAGCGACAGCCCCTCGAGACAGACCGTGTTCTGCCGATCGAGAGATGGGCATCGTAATAGCCCTCCGCCACGCAGTTGGCGAAGGAGCGCGTCGCGCGCTTCCATTCTGACCGCGCCCACCAGTAGCGGCCTCAATGACGGCAGCCATCAAAAGATCGGCTTAGGATTTCCGGTGGGCGGCCACTAGTAAACGCCTAAGTTGGCCGAGTGTTGTCACTGTGAAGCCCGGACAATCGACCGCGCCTCCGACGCAGGAAATTGTCAAAGTCGTTCCTCTGTCGACGCCGCCGCTCGGTGTCGGCCTGAATGTAGCAGGTATCTCGCGCGAACACAGTCTGGGTCGCCCCGTCCGGCAGATCTTCTTCTATCGCCTGGGATGGGGAACCAGCCGTCCGCCGCACGTGTCGCGGGGGCCAGCGAATTTGAACAGATGGGCAGCAAATCAGAATCTGCTGCCCATTGCCCCGTTTTGACCTGCAACAAGAAACTGAAAGCTCCGACGTAAGAGTCTGGAATAAAAACAATTTTCTCGTGGACGATGCCAACTGTCAGGATCGTGCCCGATCTGCTTCTCCTCCCTCCTCAACGTGACGAGCACGAGGATGGTTGAGCACCATGCGCCATTCGGGCCCCATTCTTGGCCACCTCCAGACACACAGATTGCTGCGTAGGAACCGGCTGCACACTTGCTTGGACGCGATCTCAAGCGCATCACTATTGAGAACGACGTCATTGGTGAGGAACGGAGCCGTGGGTAGGGCGAGTTACTGACCGACCTGGACTGAAGCCGCTTTGCTTGCGCATGTGGTGGCGCGTCGGTGGAGGTGAGATCGAGAAGCTGGCTGCATCTGTCCATTGGCTTCTGCCGTGTGTTCTACGTCATGAGGAGCCAACCGCCGGCCCGCGTTTTCACATGTGTCAAATGCGAAATGTTTTCGCATTTGACGATTTGCGTTGTGGGTTGTCGCAAGCTGCCAACAATATGCATTTGACAGATCTTGACTTTTTCCTCTCGACGCAGCGCTAATAATCGAGACGTGGATGGTTTGTGCCTGGATCTCGTTGGGAGTGCTGGCCATGGAAACATTCGACTACGGCACGGTACCGGAGCACGCCGAAGAATTGCGCGAGCTTGCGGCCGCGATCGCGGAGGCGACGAAAAAAGTCACGCAGACTGGGATTGCGATCGGACAGATCTTTCTCGCCGCGAAGGCCAGGCTGGTGCATGGAGCCTTCATCAACTGGTGCGACGCGGAAACGCCCTATTCGCCGCGCCGCGCCCAGATGTACATGAATCTCACCGAACTTTTCCATCGCCTCGACAAAGATGACCGGGCATATCTCTGCTCGCTGCCTCTGACGGCTGCGCTTGATCTCGCGGGCCCATCGGTCGTTGATGCGACCGTCAAAGACATTTTGGCGCGCCTGCGGAATGGTGAGCGGCTGAAGGTCGAAACCGTCAAAGAGCTGCTGCGCCGCCCGAAAGGCGATACCCGGGATACTGGACCTGATTGCTCGCGGGCGATGGGTCATATGGTGAAACATGCACTCGACACGGATCAGAGGGAGTTGTTGTTCGCGTACCTACGAGCCGCCCCTCGATCGCACGGTCGGCGGTTCGTCAACAGCTTGCTGGAGGTTCTCCGCGAGCAGGCTCCGGCAGACGAGCATCACGCCAAGCGATTGATCATGCGCGAGATGATCGCCGCCTAAACTAGAATCGGGGATTTCGATCGGCGCCGCAGCCCAGGTCTCAAGTGTAACGTCTCAGGCGATCGATGGTCCGGCCATCGACCGGAAAGCGTGTCGATGCTGCGGCAGCTCGCGTTCCGCCGCGCCGCTGCGATCGGTCCACTCGTTTGGTTGATTACGGGGCTGTCTCAGAGGCGATGCGGTGGAGCCCGCGCTGGGCGCCTTGTCATTGGGGCCGCAAATCCAGGCCGTTCGCCGGCGCACTGCGTACTCGCGACTGGAGCAGCTGCATGGCCACGTTTGTTACAACGGCAAAGCTCAACAACTGCCGACGTGATGGCCCGCCGCCTGCACCGCACGGCTCGACGAGCTGCTCTCGTGGGAGTGGACGAAGGCCCTTCTTTTCGCTCCGCTGCCCGATCAGAGCTCAGCGGTGCGCGCCTACCCCGCGCCCCTCACAGGACCGGTTCTTAATTTTCCTCGCCGACACCCTCGGTGCGTTTGAACGCATATCTCGCGCTCGAGACTTGCAAGAGCATTTGGTAAGGATCGGGAGGAAACGCCGCGGCGACACACGTCCTTTATACATTGGCGACGAACTACATGGGCTTCAGCTACATCCATTTTGCCATTATTCAGCGCTCAAAGGGCTACACGGCTCTCGCGCGGCTTGGCTACCAGACCTGTGGATCCGTGAATGACGGCTTCAGGCGAGTGAGCTACCGGGCCTATGCGGCGCACCACCTGGGCGGGGCAGTTCTGCTGCCAAAACACGCGCCGGCGGAGCTGGCCGATCTTCTGGAATTCGTGGCAGCCGTGGGTCTGAGGGAGAACCGACGGGACGCGCAGGAGGGCCGGATCGTCGATTTCGCGATCCCACGCGCGGTCCCGTCAGAGCTTTTGTTGACCGTCGCGGCATTTGTGCTCCTCCCCTTCGTCGATCTCGGCATGGCGGTCCGCGTCGACGTCGAGTGTCCGCCCGCAACCGACGGCGAGCCGAATCCGCACGCGCACGCCTATTTAGCAATGCGAGCGGTGGACCGATACGGCTTCGGTGCGAAGGAAAGATCTTGGAACCAGCTGTTTTGGCGCGACCGCGGGCGCCACGTGCGGTCGATCATTGCCGCACGGCTCACGCTAGCTTGCGCAATCCTTTGCATCGACGCCTATGTCGACCCGCGCCAGAATGAAGCCAAGGGAGTGGACACGCCGGAGCCGCGAGTGCCGGGAGTGCTGTTTCGCCTGCACGACGCCGGCAGATCAGTCCATCAGATCGAGGATCTCAAGACGCAGCGACATGGCAAGAAGGCGCGCAAGGCGCAGCCGCGTACGCCGAAGGTGACGAGTGGGCTGATGATCACGAACGCTGCGGCATATAAGAAGGATCCGAACAAGGCGGCCGCCGTCCGCAAAGCGTTCGCCAAGAAGGCCACGGAAGTGGGCTATGAGTTCGAAGTCGCGCCCGACGAGCAGCTGCTATCGCTGGCGGGCACCGCCGTCTCGTTCGATGGCGTCGCGTTCAGGCTTATGGAGGAGTGCGAGGCGGAGGACGCCGAGATCGTGGTGCTGTTTGCGCGCATTCTTGGCTGGCCGGCCTTGGTCGCCGAGGGGGACGCGAAGGTTGCCGATTTGGTCGCCGTCGCGGGTGCATCCATCGACATGTTTATGGTCAATCGGTCGCCCTCTGCCGCTGCGCGGCACATGATTTCGCAGACGAATTTCGAGAGATTGAAGAACGCGATCGCGCGCGCCGACCGGCTCGGTATCGTGTCAAAATCGCTGGCGGTCGTTGCACCCGGACCGGCTGTTGCGCCCGCCGGCGTCGCAGCATCGGCCACCGCCTTTGAAGTTGAGCCGGCAGTCGCCGCAATCCATGCAGAGCCGATTTTGGTCCAATCAGGCCCAGAGGTGTCGGCTGAGCCGACTTCGGAGGCGATCCTCGCCAATGTCCGCTCCGCCGAGGTCACCTCCAATTCTGGCGATCGAGCGGCGATGGATCCGACGATCATCTCAGCCCCATCGCCTGACGGCCTTGAAGACCTTCCTTGCGACGATTCCTGGAAGATCAAACCCATTCCGGACGTGGTCAGGCAAAACGCGCGGCATCTGCAGCTCCACTATGACCGCCTCCAACGCCAGATCGCGGAGGCGGACGAGATCGCACGCAGGATGACGATTCAAGTGAATGGGCACGATCCGCATCTGAGCTTAGCCGAGTTTTCTCCACGTCCGAGAAGATGATCTTCATCGCTGGCTTGCTTGCGACGCCAAGGCCATGGCAGGTACCGAGCGATAATCTCAGCAAGCTTTGCGGTAATGGCGGTCTAAGACAGCCACCGCATCACCAAGATGGCGTGCATATTTGGGCTATTCGGATTACCGTGTTGAAATACCGAGACACTTGGACCGGATCTCTGTCTGGATTCGGGTGACAGTGGACGCATAGGTTGCCGGGATGGCGGCTTCTACTCCTGGAGTGGCCGGAATGTGGTCCGATGCCCTGTCGATGGTCGCGGCTGTCGTGCTAGTCTCGTTGGAGTGAAATCCATGATCTCCGCTGACGATCCCATTGAGCCGGCGGGCGTCCGAGCCCCAATCGGGACCGAGGTGCGCATGACGGCGAAAGGCGCAAAGCCGTGCTTGAGAGTGGCAATTGGCTGACCGCCGTACAGATCGCCGAGATGGCCGGATTCAGCGCCAGCAACCCCAGTGCCGAGCCGAACAAGTGGATGAACGACGGGCAGATCTTTGCCGTGCGCCATCGCGGCGTGGACTACTTCCCCGGCTATGCTCTTGACCCCTCGCCGGCTATCGGTCGGCTGAGGGGCTGGTGAAGGTGATGGGCGTGTTTCGCGGACGGAAGGACGACTGGGGTCTCGCTTACTGGTTTGCCTCCCCCAACAGCTTCCTTGGCGGGAAGCGGGCGCAAGACTTGTTGATTGCCTGATCGCGTCTTCGCTGCGGCGGATGACGAGGTAGCTGGCATGCAGCATGGCTGACAAGAAATGAATAGTCTTCGGCGCGGTGGCGGGGCGGCTGTAGCGTGTGGGCGGCGCCACTCGCGCACACCACACCGGTAGCAAGCCCAAGCTTTACTGATCCGAAGCAACCGCCATGTCATTCATGTATAACAAGCCGATACCGCCGGCCATGCAGACGCCGCCGACACGAGCGATCACAGTTTTAGTCGCGGCCTGCGACAGGCGCAACAAATCCGCGCAGTCCACATTGGGCCTCGAGAAATCCATCGCAAACGCGGCACCCGAATTCTACAAGTCGGCGCCGGCACAAAACGCCTTGTCACCCGCGCCCGTCAGCACGATTACGCGGACGTCATCATCGTCATGAGCGTCGCGATCGCCCTTGGCTATGTGGGCGATCACCTGACCATTGAGCGCATTGCGCTTCTCCAGGGTTGATCGTGATCCACAACGCTTGCCCGCGCTTCTCGGTGATTACGCTTGTTACATCGGTCAAGGTCCGCTCGGTTGTTTCTCTCGCCTACGGGCCTTTTGCGGCAAGTCGGACGCCGTCCGCAAGGACAGTCTGATCTACGAAATCGTCATTCCGCGTTGCCACAACTTCGCCTGTCGATTGAAATTTGACGGATGCCCGCTTCGAGAGGAGATTTCATCACCGAAGAACAATTTCATGCAAGCCTCGATCGCTTGTTGCTGAAGAGGCCTGATCATTGCTCGCTTCGGCGAGTTCCTCGTCGCTGATCCGACAAAAATTGCGCTCGTATTCGGAACGCCAAGCATCCCGACAACGAAATCGTGCTGAATAACGTAGCGAACAACGCGAACGATTTGGCGGACGAGCTGAAGCGCTACGGGTTCGTCGTCAATAAGACGATCGAGCTGACGGGCGATGCGGCAGGCGCTGATCGCTTCTATGCCGAAATCGAGGAGGGATCGGTCGCGCTGATCTTCTTCGACGGCTTTGGCGTGCAATCCAACCGGGCACACTAGCTTCTGCCGGTCGAAGCCCAGATCTGGACCGAGCCGGAGTGTCGCCATCCTAGGCGAGATGCACGACCGCGGCGCTGCCGTCAAGATCGCACCGATGGACGCTTCGCGCCGCAATCCAATCAAGTCGCGTTTCCGCCGCCATTCGGCTGGCCTTTCGCCGGTCATCTCGCCCGGTAATTCGCTCGGGCTCTCCTCGACCGGGCTCGGCTGTCGCGAACATCACTAAGAAGACCACCGCCTGTTCGGCATGAGTTGTCATCGCGCTTTAGATTATTGTTGAGCATGATCTCCGCGCAAACGCGTTGGTCGCGATGGAAAGCCGCTTCGCACTTGCACCAGCGCGGCCCTACGGGACGGCACCCACAGGATCAGCATCAGAGAGGTTCCAGGCCTCGAGTATTTCACCGCGCACGATCTGCACGCTGAATCGTTGCAACGATCGCTAGGCGCGCCGGGGCGTCGCGGCTTGATCAAGGCGTTGCTCGGTCACTGCAATGGTGACGTGACAGATGTCTCCAAAAAATACGATGCGCTCAAAGAGAAACGGGACGTCATCCGCATTTTTGACGGCGTGATCGGCGTTCCGCCGTCGAGTCCGCGACACTAGCCGTCGACGACGCCGCCCATTTCGTCAGCTGCCGCCGCCGCGACGCAATCTGGGTTTCGGATCAGCAAATCCTGCGGTCGCTCTCCGCCCAGGAAGCTGTTGGCCGACGAGAACCAGGAAACGAGACTCCAGTCGTCCTTTTGTCCGCGAAAGATGGCTAGCACTCTCGCCAAGCACTTAACCGGCCGATAGTCGGTCGAAGGACCCAAGACGTAGTCCGGGAAGTACTCGACGCCACGATGCTGTACCGCGAAGATCTGCCCGTCCTTCTTCCACCTATCCAGCCGGGCACTTCCCGCGATCTCGGCGATCTGTGTCGCGGTCAGCCATCCGCCGACCGCAATTATAACATCGCGGAGTGCGGGAGCGAAGATGCGCGTTGGACTGCGCCGCGTCTGTCCGTCGGCGACGTTCGAGATCGCCAACACAGGCCAAATCTCCCTGCGGCGGCGCGGTCTCTTCGGTGCCCTATGATGGTTGTCCGGCCGCGCCGGATCCTCTTCTTTCGGATCTTTTATCTTCGAGCAAAACTGTCGCCTGTTGTGCTTGGAAACGGCGCAGTCAGAGACTTCGCACATACATTCAGGCCACTCGCATCCTGGGTCATGTAGCGAACGATATGTGTGTCCAGACGCCTTAGCCGCCTCATCGGCCGCACAGGCAGCGACCTTCTCGACAAGAGCCCACACTGACGCCCTACGATAATGCTGAAGAATTTTGCCTTCGGCGGACCAGGCCTGGGTTCCCGCAATTGGGTTATCGCCCTCCTTTACACGAATGGCATAGTCGCTCGTGTCGGCAAGGTCGCTGATGTTGCCGATATCAGCGGTGGCTAAGGTCCGCGCCAAGCGCTTATTTCCACCCGGCCAGATCTCAACTGTGATGCGCAGCATTGTCGTCTCCTCAATATACGATCGCTATGAAGCCAACTGTCTCGCGGTCGTAGCGTTGGCGCTCGACCTCTCTTACGTCGCCCGCGATTCTTTCCACGGTCTGAACGAGCCGGAGTATAGATTGGCGTCGATTGGTAATCGTCCCTCGGCGAGCGCCGCGCAGCGTCTTGTCGGCCAACTGGGCCGAAAATTCGCCGAATTCGGCGTATATCTCGCATGTGCAAGCGGAACGAGCTTCCGCCAGATCGATGGCTTCTTCACCAGGGCTACCGCCGATGGCGTCAACATGCCCTCCCAGTATAGCATTGCCGTGCCGTACTTTTCCTTGGTCTCCGTGAACACGAACTGACCACTGTCCGCTTGCACGGCGGCGCGTATACGAGCGCCTGCTCAGAGGTCCCCAGCCGTCACCAACGAAGCTCCCTTCGCCAATTCTCCGCCGCCATCTCATTCCTCGCGCCAAGCGTTCGTGCTCATCGAGAAGCCTCTACTCACCGGAATCGGACTCGTCGTCCTGCTCGCCTGAACGATGCACCTGCTCATCAGCATTGCGCCAGTCCCGGCGATCCAATCGGTCGCGTGGACGCGGTACCAGAGTGTCTTCGAACTCTAGCTATCGAGGATCTGGCATTTGTCGACAACTGTGACCTTGATCATTGGTCGCCATCCTCCGGAACCTCAATGATTAGATTCGGCTTGAAGCGGCCGCCCTCAACGGGGTTGCACACCGCGCGGGTCCTGCCGTGCTGTTCATCGAACGGCACGTGGACGTGTCCGAAGATCCAGGCATGCGGTCGTAAGACCTCCGGCATCTTGGGAAGCAGGTCCGAGCAATAGAATGCCGGCGTCCACCATGGTCCCTGCTCTCGATAGACGTCAGCACCATGAGGGAGCGGGCAATGGTGCGTGACCACAACGGCTGGTGTCTTGTCATCCGCATCAAACGTCGAGAGCTCGTCGAACAGGATCGCCTTCTGACGGGCGTGTTCAGCCACGACATCATATGGTGACCACGCCCGATCCACCCCTAGCCGAATTGCGCCGTACTCGCGCACGCCATTTCGCCAATGCCGGGCCTGCTGTCTCGACGCCGCTGCGTACATCTCGTCGCAATGGCCTGGTGCCGTTGATTCCGACGCCCATCGACCAGCTAGTGCCCAGTCGGTCCAGAGAGTGAGGCCGACAAATTTGACGCCGCTTATTTCGCAGTCGGGATTGTCTGACGTCAGAACTGTTACAAGGTCAATGTCGCGGCAGCGCGCATTCTGTCGGCGAGCCTCTTCAATGAACAGCCGCTCGAAGTCGGTTATCGTACGCTCGTCCTGGAAGTCGGCTCTGTAGTAGTCGTGATTGCCCGGGACCAGTATCGCCGGCTTCCCGCTCGCGAGTTCAACGATGCTCTGCACGCTCTTCTCTGGTTCACTTTGCCAGATGTCGCCGGCACACACGAGAACATCGAATGGAGAATTGAGCGGAGGCAATTCGTTCAGCTTGCGTCGCTCGAGATGTAAATCTGAGATTGGAAGTATTCGCATAGCTCCGATCTAACGATCGGGCCCTCAGCAGCGCAACACATTTTTCTGTACAGGGCTGAGTTGGCAGGTGCCAACCCCAACCTAAGTCGCCGTTCGCTTGGCTACCTGGCCTGATAACCCAACCGAAGTCGCAATTAGGTTGGGTTATCTCTGCGACCGGAGCCGCCATTTTGGTCCGCTGAGTCTCCACAGAGAGTTGGCACTTGCCAACTTTTGATGGCTCGAAATTGCGCGGGACAGAAGTTGCCAGCTGACAACTCTTGGTCGCTAGAGGGAGAGTCGCCAGCTGGCTACTTGGCTCACTACTGCAGTTGAGTGAGACTCCAGTGCGCACCTGCCAACACCGGTCATCGAGGGTAATGTGCAGAAGGTTCTGCAAAAGCTGAGCGGCTGAAGCGCTCATGGTAAGTCCGGTGGTTGCGAAAATTGACCTTGCCCCCAAGTTTTATCCAATCCTGAGTTCGCTCCGGTCGTTGGATTTGCCCGATTGGGCGGTGGAAGCGACGGGAGCTGGCGCGGAGCCTTCGGCATAGCGCAGCGCCAGATCCCGGCGCGGGTGACAGGTGAAGGCGAACTCGGAGGGCGTTTTCCATCCGAGCTGCGAGTGGGGTCGGGCATCGTTGTAATCGGCCCGCCAGCATCCGAGTGCGACGCGAGCCTGGGCCAGTGACGTGAACAGCGTCTCGTTCAGCAATTCATCCCGCAGCCGGCCGTTGAAGCTCTCGATGAAGGCATTCTGCATGGGCTTGCCCGGCGCAATGTAGTGCCAGGCGACGCGGCTCTGATCCGCCCATGTCAGGATGGCGTTGCTGGTCAGCTCGCTGCCGTTGTCGCTGACCACCATTTTCGGCTTGCCGCGCTCGATCATCAGCCGGTCCAGTTCCCGCGCCACGCGGATGCCGGAGAGCGAGGTATCGGCCACCAGCGCCAGGCACTCGCGGGTGCAGTCATCGACCACGGTGAGGACGCGGAAGCGGCGGCCGCAGGTCAGCTGATCCGACACGAAGTCGAGCGACCAGCGCTCGTTCGGCCCCATCGGCACCGTCATCGGCGCCCTGGTCCCGATGGCGCGCTTGCGGCCGTCACGGCGGCGCACTGCAAGCTTCTCTTCCCGGTACAGCCGGAACAGCTTCTTGTGGTTGACCCTATAGCCCTCCCGCTTGAGCAGGACATGCACGCGCCGATAGCCGAAGCGGCGGCGCTCGTGCGCGATCGCCTTCATGCGCTGGCGAAGGCCGCCATCGTCCGTCCGGATCGTCTTGTATCTCACAGTCATGCGGCAGCTGCCGATGGTTTTACACGCCCGCCGTTCGCTCATCCCGTGGGCATCCATGAGATGGGCGACAGCTTTCCGCCTCCTCGCGGGCGTCACCATTTCTTTCCCAGCAAGTCCTTCAGCGCGACATTGTCGAGCATGGCATCCGCCAGCAGCCGCTTCAGCCGCGTGTTCTCATCCTCCAGCGCCTTCAGCCGCTTAGCCTCCGACACCTCCATACCGCCGAACTTCGCCCTCCATTTGTAGATGCTGGCGTCGCTAACGCCATGCTTGCGGCACAGGTCGGCAACCGAAACGCCGGCCTCGTGCTCCTTCAAAATCCCGATGATCTGCTCTTCCGAAAAGCGGCTGCGCTTCATGCTCTGGTCCTTGTCGTGGGCCAGAACGAACTTCAAACTGGATTAAGCCCGTGGGGCAAGGTCAAAATCACCGCTCGCAGAGGAGCAAGGACCACCATGACCGTGACGAAGATTAGGACGGATGTCTCTGCCGTCAAACAGCTTTTGGCGTCGGATAAGGAGTTCCTGAAGCCGCTGATCCAGGCCGCGGTGCAGGAGACGCTCGAAGCCGAGATGCGGAGACGCTAGGTGCGGAGAAAGGGGAGCGCACCGAGGCGCGGCTTGGCTATCGCTCCGGCTATTACACGCGCTCGCTGATCACCCGGATCGGCAAGATCGAGCTGAACGTGTGGCAGGATTGTCAGGGCCGGTTCTCGACCGAGCTGTTCGAGCGCTACCAGCGTTCGGAGAAAGCGCTGGTTGCGGCACTGGCCGAGATGTACGTGCAAGGCGTCTCGACGCGGAAGGTGAAACAGGTCACCGAGGAATTGGTGGGCCATGCCTTCTCGGCGTCGGCGATCAGCGCGATTAACAAGCGGCTGGATGCGTCACTGAGAGCCTTCTGCGAGCGCGAGCTGAAAGAACCGTTCCCTTATCTGATCCTGGACGCTCGCTACGAGCGGGTTCGGGAGGATGGGATTGTTGGCAGTCAGGCGGTGCTGATCGCGATCGGCGTCGACTGGGAAGGCCGTCGCCCGGTGCTTGCGGTCGAGCTGGCCAATCGGGAAAGTCGATCGAGTTGGAAGGAGTTTTGGAGGGGCTGAAGGCCTGCGGTCTGCATGGCGTTGACTTCGTCTCTCCGATAATCGCCCGGGGCTGAAGAAGGCAATCGCCGAGGTGCTCGCCGGCGTATTCTGGCTGCGCTGCTATGTGCACTTCCTCAGAAACACACTCGACTATGTGCCGCGCAAGGTGGATGACGATTGCCTGCTGGAGCTGCGCTGGATGTACGACCGGCGCGATCTGGCCGAGGTGCGGCGGGATCTGGCGGGCTGGCTTGCCAAATGGGGCGGAGTCTATCCCAAGCTCACCGGCTGGGTGGAGGAAAACATCGAGGAGACCTTGACCTGCTTCCGCCTCCCACTGGCCCACCGCAGGCACATGAAATCGACCACATGCTCGAACGCCTCAACGAGGAGATCAGGCGCCGCACCTATGTGGCGCGAATCTTCCCCAATGAGGAGCTGTTTGCGGCTGGTGCGGGCGCTGACCATCGAGCGGCACGAGGCCTGGCTCGAGGACCATCGCTACCTCAACATGGATCTGCTCAAGGAACACAAGAAGGAGGCGCTACGCCAGACGGCCTGACGATGCTCGGGCCCACCAAGGGGAATGCACGCCACCTTCTCCGCCGCCGTCGCTCGCCCGCTGCGCGTCTGGGTGAGACAAGCGACGGCGGCTCCGAGGGGATAGCTCAACCGGATCCCATGATCAATTTTGCTGAACTTGACGCACAGAACTTCATCGAGCAGGCCAGGCGCGCGTTAGTAATGAATCGTGAACCTTTGTAAAAGCGCTCACACAATCGCCACAAGGTCAGGCCGCGACTCGAGTTGGAAGCTCCCAACGACCCCAGCGGCGTGGAGACCTAGGCCGATACACATGATCCAGCTCATCCGTCTGACGCCCAACTTCCGAGCCGGACCACGGCGGCCGGGCCTTTGAACAGCGTATCTCGCCAGGCATTGTCCTCAGTGCGGCCGCGGCGTCAATTGAGGAGCTGCCCGCCGAGGTCGTCATCGCCGAGACGGCCAATGATGCCCGATCGCCGCCAAAAAGGCGCTCGCCGTCGTCCCCAACAACCCGTCACACGCGCTCAAATGTGCGCTCGACAAGCATCTCTATGCCCAGCGCCATCTCATGGAATGCTGCTTCTCCAAACTCAATCAGTTCCGTCGCGTCGCCACCCGCTTCGAAAAAACCGCCCGAAATCGTCCTACGGATGCGACAAGTGTCCACACGCCCTAGCTAGAGGTGACGGCCTTCTTTAGCCAAACCTTGTTGTCGTGGAACGCAGCCCCTCCGATCGGAGCGATCGTGTCCGCGCCCGTCAGCATGTTGATGCCGCGGCCGCCGATGTGGCCCTTGTTCGGGTGAACGGATTCGGCGATCAGCACGCCGCGCCGCACGCCTTCGAACAGCGTCGCGACCAGTGTGGTCTCGCCGCGGCTGTTGCCGAGCGTCACCGCATTGCCGTCGGCGATGTCGAGCGCAGCCGCATCCAGCGGATGTATCATCACGCTGGCCCTGCCCTCGCGCGCCTGCGAGGACGACGTCTCGTTGAAAGTCGTGTTGAGGAAGCTGCGCGAGGGGCTGGTCGCGAGGCGGAACGGGTGAGCCTGGTCGGTATGCTCGATCACCGCCCAATGGTCCGGCAGCGAGGGCATCTTGTCGAAATCGCCCATCGTCTGGCCGAACGGCGGGTGCGCCCAATCTGCCCTAAAGTGGAATTTCTTGTCGGCATGGGCGAAGCCGTCGAGATAATGCGAGGTGCGGAAGTCCGGCTGCAGGTCGCGCCAGAGGTCGGCTTCGAGGCCAGCGATGTCGCCGTGATTGCTCAGCTTCAGCGTCGCGTCGATCAATTCGCGCGGGCTCATCTCGAAGCCCGGATGCTTGGCGCCGAGCCGCGGCGCCAGCGCCTGCAGCAGCTCGTGGTTGGAGCGGCATTCGCCGGGCGGATCGATCAGTTTCGGCCCGACCGAGATATGCTGGTGGCCGCCGCCGTAATAGAGATCGTCATGCTCCATGAACATGGTCGCCGGCATTACGATGTCGGCCATCTCGGCGGTCTCGGTCATGAACTGCTCGTGCACCGCGACGAACAGATCCTCGCGCGCAAAGCCCTGCCGCACCAGCGCCTGCTCCGGCGCCACCGTCATCGGGTTGGTGTTCTGGATCAGCAGCGCCTTGACCGGGCCCTTGCCCTGCAGAGCTTCGGCATCGCCGGTGAGGATGCGTCCGATCTGCGACTGGTCGAGCGCGCGCGTCGACTTGTCGATCGCGTCGTGGCCCTCGATGATGGATTCGTTGAAATGCCACAGCGCATAATTGTTGAAGAAGGCGCCGCCACCTTCATATTGCCAGGCGCCCGTCACCGCGGGAATGCAGAGCGCCGCATGCATCTGCGCCGCGCCGTTGCGCGAGCGGGTGAAGCCGTAGCCGAGGCGGAGGAACGTCCGCTTGGTCTCGCCGACCGCCTTGGCAAAGGCCTCGATCTCCGCCACCGGCACGCCGCAGATGGCGGACGCCCATTCCGGGGTGCGCGTCTTCAGATGCGCCTCGAGTTCGGCAGGGCAGTCCGTGTATTTGTCCATGTAGCCGCGGTCGGCATAGCCGTCGCGGAACAGGACATGCATCACGCCGCAGGCGAAGGCGCCGTCGGTACCGGGGCGCAGGATGATCTTGATGTCAGCCTGCTTCATGGTCTCGTTATCGTAGATGTCGATTGCCGCGATTTTCGCGCCGCGCTCCTTGCGGGCACGGGAGGCGTGCGTCATCACGTTGACCTGGGTGTTGACGGGGTTGGTGCCCCAGATCACCACGAGGTCGGACAGCGCCATCTCGCGCGGGTCGACGCCGGCGATCTTGCCGGTGCCGATCGCAAAGCCGATGCGCGCGACGTTGGCGCAGATGGTCTGATAGAAGCGCGAATACTTTTTGACATGCGTGAGGCGGTTGAGACCGTCGCGCATCACGAGGCCCATCGTGCCGGCGTAGTAATAGGGCCAGATCGATTCCGCCCCGAACTCGCGCTCCGCCTGATTGAGGCGCTGCGCAATCTCGTCCAGCGCCTCGTCCCACGAGATCCGCGCGAACTTACCGGAGCCCTTGGCGCCCGTTCGCCGCAGCGGATACATCAACCGCTCGGGGTGATGGATGCGCTCGGCATAGCGGGCGACCTTGGCGCAGACGACGCCGGCGGTATAGGTCTGCTTTTTCGAACCGCGGACGCGGCCGATGCTGCGGCCCTCGACCACCTCGACATCGAGGGCGCAGGCCGAGGGGCAGTCGTGCGGACAGGTCGAATGGCGGATCTCGATCTTGGCGTGCTGGTTCATGTCCCAGTTCGTAACATCAAAATACCTGTTAGCCGAGGGCATTTATCCGGCGATGCCCATGCGATTTGCTCAAACCGCGCGCGGCAACGGTTCCTGCTGCGACCGCGAAATGCGGACCGCCACACCGACAGTCATCCGGTATTCCCGGTCCAATCGCTGCTGTGAGGCGTCGACAGCCCGCATTCCCTGCCGCTACAGTGCCGGCCAACAAGAACGACATCAGGGAGGTGGGCATGACAGCCCGAAGCTTCATGCTGGCGATGGCCGCCGGCCTGCTCGCTGCATTCTCCGCAGCCCCCTCTTCCGCACAGGATTATCCCAGCCGCGCGGTCCGGATCGTGGTGCCCTTTGGCGCCGGTGGGCCGGCCGATGTCGCGGCCCGGCTGATCGGCAACGTCTTCCAGGAGAGCTTTGGCCAGCCCTTCGTGATCGAGAACCGCACCGGCGCGGGCGGCGTCATCGGCACCGTGGAAGCTGCGAAGTCGCCGGCCGACGGCTACACGCTGCTGATGATGTCCAACACCCAGACCGCGAATGAATCGCTGCTGACACCGGACAAGCGCAAGTACGAGCTGATGCGCGATCTCGCGCCGATTGCGCCGGTGAACTATTCCGATCTCGTCATCGTGGTGAACCCGAGTGTCCCGGCGAAGACGCTGCCAGAGTTCATCGCGCTCGCCAAGGCGCAGCCCGGAAAGCTGAACTACGCCTCTTCCGGCCAGGGCACGCCCTATCATATGGCCGGCGAGCTGTTCAAAGCGATGGCCGGCATCGACATCGTCCACGTCCCCTATCGCAACAGCGGCGAGGCGCGCGGCGGCGTGATCGGTGGACAGGTGCAGATGATGATCGATGCGGTGCCGGCGATGGCCCCGAATGTCGCCGAGAACCAGGTCCGCGCGCTCGCGACCACGGGCAAGCAGCGCTCCGCGGTGCTGCCGAACGTGCCGACCGCGATCGAAGCCGGTGTTCCCGGCTATGAGGCCACGATCTGGCTCGGTCTGATGGCGCCCGCGGGCACGCCGAAACCCGTCATCGACAAGCTCAATGCCGCCGTCAACGCAATGGTGAAGCGGCCCGACATCGTCAAGCTCTGGACCGAGCAGGGTGCCGCACCCATGTCGATGACACCGCAGCAATTCGACAAATTCCTGCGCGGCGACATCGCGAAATGGGCCGATGTCGTCAAGAAGTTCGACAAGTCCTGAGGCCGCGCTGCTCATGCCCTCTCTTCAATTCCGCCTCAATGGCGCAGCGATCGCCGTCGATGCCGATCCAGATCAGATGCTGCTCGACGTGCTGCGCGGCCAGCTCGGCGTCACCGGTTCGCATTTCGGCTGTGGAGCCGGTGGGTGCGGCGCCTGTCATGTCATGGTCAACGACCGCGGGATGACCTCCTGCGACATGCCAATGTGGTCGGTCGCGGACAAGGATGTCGTCACGGTGGAAGGCCTCGGCACAGTGCAGCAGCCGCATCCGCTGCAACGCGCCTTCATCTCCGAACAGGCGATGCAATGCGGCTATTGCGTCTCGGGAATCCTGATCAGCGCTGCCGCGCTGCTGAAACGCAATCCGTCGCCGACGGAGGCCGAGGTCAGAGCGGCACTCGACCGCAATCTGTGCCGCTGCGGATCGCATAACCGCATGGTCCGCGCGGTGCTGCGGGCAGCCTCTGAGATGGCCGCGCCATGACCTCCCCTGCCCCGAAACTGCCGGTCAGCCTTACGGCCAATCCAAGGCTGTCATCTTGGGTGCGATTCTCCGGCGATGGCCGTGTGGCGATCTCGCCCGGCAAGGTCGAGATCGGCCAGGGCGTCGTCACGGCGCTGGCGCAGATTGCGGCGGACGAGCTCGACGTCGATCTCGGCCGCATTGACATGATCCGTGCCTCGACGGCGATGAGCCCGAACGAAGGTGTCACCTCGGGCAGCCTGTCGATCCAGCAATCCGGCCGTGCGCTGCGCCACGCCTGCGCCGAGGTGCGGCAACATTTCCTCGCTGCCGCAACGGAACGTCTCGGTGTCGATGCAGCGTTGCTCGATATCGATGACGGCACGATCTCGGGTCCCGGCAATGTCACGACCAGCTATTGGGAGCTCGCTGGCGAGGTCTCGCTCGACCACGACGCCACCGCGGGCGCGCCAGCGAAAGGCGCTGCGAGGCGCGCCCTCGCCGGACATTCGGTCCCGCGGGTCGACATTCCCGACAAGGTGTTCGCACGACCACGATTCATCCACGATTGCGCGCTGCCTGGCCTGCTGCACGGACGCGTGCTACGGCCGGATGTCTCGCGCGCCAACTTGATCGCTCTCGACGAAGCGTCGGCGCGCGCCGTCCCCGGCCTCGTCGCGATCGTCCGCGACGGCAGCTTTGCAGGCTTGGTTGCCGACGGCGAGGCCGCGGCGGAAGCCGCTCTGAAGATCTTGCGCAAGGGCGCGACATGGTCGGCCGGCGAGCCGCTGCCCGATGAAGACGATCTCGCGGGCTTCCTGAAAAGCGAGCCTGTCGAGACCACCGTCATCGACACCAGGACGGCGACCTCTCCGAAGCAAGCCGTGCGCATCCTCCGCCGGCAATACACCCGCCCGTACATCGCACATGCCTCGATCGCACCCTCCTGCGCCATGGCGCGATGGGACGGCGATCGGGTCCACGTCTGGACGCACAGCCAGGGCGTCTATTTGCTGCGCGCCGATCTCGCCATCGTGCTCAAGCTGCCGGCCGAGAGCATCGTGGTCGAACACATGGAGGGCGCAGGCTGCTACGGGCACAATGCCGCCGACGACGTCGCGCTCGATGCCGTGCTGCTGGCGAAAGCGGTCGGCGGCCGTCCGGTGCGGGTACAGTGGTCGCGCCATGACGAGATGAGCCATGCGCCGTTTGGTGCGGCTATGGCCATCGAGATCGAGGCCGATCTCGATGCGGACAACGAGATCGTCGGCTGGCGCCATGCGATCTGGAGCAACGGACATGCGGCACGGCCCGGGCGCGCGACACAGCCGGCGCTGCTTGCCGCTACCGAGATCGAGAACCCTTATCCCCGCATGATCTCGACCAATCCACCGGCTGCGAATGGCGGCGGCGGTGATCGCAATTCCGTGCCGCTCTATGATTTTCCAGCCTGGACGATCACGAGCCACCGGCTGCTGACGATGCCGGTGCGTACCTCGGCGCTGCGGACCCTCGGCGCGCAAGGCAATGTGTTCGCCATCGAATCCCTGATCGACGAGATTGCCTGCCTGCGGGGCGAGGACCCGATCGCATTGCGCTTGCGCCACCTGCGCGACGAACGGGCGAAAGATGTGATCCGCGTCGCAGCGCGACGCGCGCAGTGGAAGCCGCAGAAGCGATCCGGCATCGGCTACGGCGTCGGCTTTGCCCGCTACAAGAACACGGGGGCCTATTGCGCCGCGATTGCGGAGATTGAAGGCGCCGACGACATCCGCGTGAAGCGGCTGACGCTTGCGGTCGATGTCGGCGAGGCCATCAATCCCGATGGCGTCATCAATCAGATCGAGGGTGGCGCCATCCAGGCGACGAGCTGGGTGCTGAAGGAGCGCGTCCGCTTCGATCGCACGCGCATCACCTCGGCCTCCTGGACCGATTATCCAATCCTGAGATTCAGCGAGGTGCCGGCGGTGGATGTCGAGATCATCCAGCGGCCGGAGATCGAGCCGGTCGGCGCCGGTGAGGCCGCGCACGGCCCGGTGACGGCGGCGATCGCCAATGCGGTCTACGATTGCCTCGGCGTGCGCGTGCGCGACCTGCCGATCACGCGCGACAGGATCATTGCAGCTGCGGAGCTCGCATCGTGACGACAGTGAACATTTTGAGCGGCGGCGCGGCGCAAGGCCTGGTGCGCGGCCTCACCGAGACCTTCAAGGCGCAGACCGGCCTCAGTATCGACGGCGAGTTCGGCGCGGTCGGGATCATGGCCGACAGGCTGCGTGCGGGAGCACCGGCCGACCTCGTGATCCTGACGCAGGCGCTGCTTGCAAAACTCGCCCAGGAGAAGCTCGTCGTTGCCTCCTCGGTCGCGGATGTTGGTCGGGTCGAGACCGCGCTGGCGGTCCGCAGCCGCGATCCCAGGGTGGTGGTGAAGACCGAAGCCGATTTGCGGGATGTGCTGCGTTCCGCAGACGCCATCTACGTCCCGGATACCAAGGCCTCGACCGCTGGACAGCACGTTGCAAAGGTGCTGGATCAGCTGGGCATCGCCTATGAGGTCGCCTCGCGTCTCAAGATCTTTCCAAACGGTGCGACCGCGATGCGGGAGCTTGCAGCGTCAACTGCGCAAAGACCGATCGGATGCACCCAGGCGACCGAGATCATCGCCACCGACGGCATCGCGCTATCAGGATCGCTGCCGCCGGGATGCGAGTTGGTGACGATGTACGCGGCCGGCGTGACCACGCGCGCCGCGTATCCAAAGGAGGCCGCTGCGCTGGTCGCACAATTGACCGGCGCAGACCGGAGGGAACTGCGCCGGCGCGTGGGCTTTGCCGACTAAATGGCCGGCCTATTTGTGCAGCTGGGTGAGGCCGGTCGGCGGACCGTCGACCGCGGTCCAGCCGCCATCGACGAACAGCGTGCTGCCGCTGACATAGCTCGCGGCGTCCGAGGCGAGATAGGCCACGGCGGTCGCGACCTCGTCGGCGCTGCTCCAGCGATTGAACACGGTGTGGCCGGCGTAGAGATTGTAGATGTCGGGGCGCTGCTTGAACGGGCCGGTCAGCGCGGTTTCGGCAATGCTCGGCGCGATCGCATTGACGCGCACGCCTGCATGCCCGACTTCGGAGGCGAAGCCCTTCACGAGGAGGCCGATCGCCGCCTTGGTCGAGCCGTAGACGCCGAGGCCCGGCTCGATGGTGACCGCGCGTACCGAGGAGCAGGCGATGATACTGCCGCCCTTCTGCTCCACCATGATGCGGCCGAAAGCCTGGAAGAACCACACCGTGCCCTTGACGTTGAGATTGAGGACGCGATCGAGATCTTCCTCGGTGTAGTCGAGGATAGTCTTGCGGATATTGAGACCCGGTGTCGTCACTGCGATGTCGAGCCGCGGAAACTTCTGCATCACGGTTTTGGCCAGCGCATTGACGTCCGCAGCGCTTGCGGCGTCGCAAGCCGCTGCTTCCGCCAAGCCGCCCTTGTCGCGAATGCCGGCGGCGGTCGCCTCCGCCGCATCAAATGCGCGATCGGCGCAGACGACGCGGGCGCCGAGATCCGCAAGCGCCTCGGCCGATGACTTGCCGATGCCGGAAGCGGCACCAAGCACGACTGCGGTCTTGCCGGTGAGATCGAAGAGCTTGCGGTAGTCCGTCACTGATAGCTTCTCCCTGATGCTGCTAACCCTTGTAGCCCATCAAGAGGCGCGGCAGCCACAGCGAGAATGCAGGGACGTAGGTCACGAACATCAGTGCTGCGATCAGCGCAGCATAGAACGGCAGGATGGTGCGCATCACCGCGCCCACCGAGATGCCGCCGATGGCGCAGCCCACGAATTGCGTCGTTCCGACCGGCGGGGTGTTGAGCCCCAGGGCGCAGTTGATCAGCATCAGCATGCCGAACTGCACCGGATCCATGCCCGCCTTCATCGCGATCGGCAGGAAGATGGGGGTGCAGATCAGGATGGTCGCCGCCATGTCCATGAACGTGCCGAGCACGAACAGGATGATGTTGATGAGCAGGAAGATCATCCAGGGTTGCGTCGAGACCTTGCTCATGAGGTCGCCAGCGAAATCGGCCACCTCGTAGAGACCCATCAGGTACTGGAACATGGTGGAGACGCCGATCAGGAGCAGCACCACACCCGTCGTCTTCACCGCCTTGGCCGCGGCCCGCAGGAAGTTCTGCAAGGTCATGGTGCGGTAGATGAAGAAGGTCAGCAGGATCGTGTAGGTGACCGCGACCGCTGCGGATTCCGTTGCCGTGAAGACGCCGGACAGGATGCCGGCCAGGATGATGCCGACGATCAGCAGGCCCGGCAGCGCGGCCGCGAACGAGCGGAAAACCTCAGCCCAGCCCGGGAATTTGCCGGCGGGATAGCCGCGCTTCACCGCGACCGCGTAGGCGGCGACCAGCATGCAAACCATGAGCACCAGTGCCGGCAGGAGCCCCGCGGCGATCAGCGCGCCGATCGAGACCTTGCCGCCGGCAGCCAGCGCATAGATGATCATGTTGTGGCTGGTCGGCATCAAGGCCCCGACCAGCGAGGCATGGGTGGTGACGTTGACGGCGTAGTCGGTGTCGAACCCTTCCTTTTTCATCATCGGGATCATCACCGCGCCCATCGCCGACACGTCGGCCACGGGCGAACCCGAGACGCCGCCGAACAGCGTGCAGGCGACCACGTTCGACATGCCGAGGCCGCCGCGGATGTGCCCGACGAGGTTCTTGGCGAGCTGCACGATCTTGTCGGCGACGCCGCCGTGCAGCATCAGCTCACCGCTGAAGACGAAGAACGGAATGGCGAGGAAGGAGAAGATGTTCATCCCCGACATCATCTGCTGGAAGATGACGGCGACCGGCAGGCCTTCGTAGAGGATGGTGCAGATCGCCGACAGGCCGATCGCGAAGGCGACGGGGACGCCGAGGACGAGAAAGCCGAAGAAGGTGGCGCCGAGGATGATCAGTTCCATGAGGGGACGACCTCTTCGCCGCGCAGGAGAGCAATGATGTGCTCGATTGAAAACGAAACGATCAGGATGCCGGAGGCGATCAGCGGCACGTAGCGGATCACCTCGGGAAGGCCGAGATTGGGAATCTTCACGGTGCCGACCGATGCCCCGAGGATCCAGCCGTTATAGGCCATCGCAATGCCGAACACGGCCACCAGGACGTGGATCACGATCTCGATCTTCTCGCGCACATGATCCGGAAGCATGACCAGCAGGCTGTCCATGCCGATGTGTCCCGCATCGCGCACGCCGACGGCGGCGCCGATCAGCGTGACGTACAGAATGAGGACCAGGGCAAGATTCTCGGTCCAGGTCGGGCTGGAGTTGAGCACGTACCGTCCGAACACCTGGTAGAACACGATGGTGACGATGACGAGCAGGCCGGTCACCGACAGATACATGCCCACGCGCGCGATGGGTGCATTGATCCGCGACAGCAGGCCGGTGGACGGGCGTCCGGTGACCGCCTCCTGCTCGTGATCTGCGACGTGTGGGTCTGTCATCCCGCGCCTCCTTGTGAGGGCCCGGTGACGCCTCGCAGCGACGCCGGACCCGGTCCCCGCCGTGTCTACTTCGTGTCCTGGATGCGCTTGACGAGGCTCTGCAGCTTCTCGTCGCCGGCGAACTTCTGGTACACCGGCTTCATCGCATCGACGAATTCCTGCTTGTTGGCGATGGTCACGACCTGAACGCCGGCTGCCTCGACGGTCTTGCGGGAGGCCTGCTCACGCTCGTCCCAGAGCTTGCGCATGACCGGCACCGATTCCTTGGCCGCCTTGCGGATCATCGCCTGATCCTCCTTGCTCAGCGTGTCCCAGACCTTCTTCGACATGACGAGGACTTCGGGCGCCAGCGAGTGCTCGGTGACGTTGTAGAACTTGGCCGCCTCAAAATGACGCGAGGACTCATAGGAGGGCCAGTTGTTCTCGGCCGCGTCGACGAGGCCAGTCTTGAGCGCGGTATAGACCTCGCCATAGGGCATCGGCGTCGGGTTGGCCCCGAGGCTCTGGATCATGCCGACCCACAGGTCGGACTGCTGGACGCGGATCTTCAGGCCTTTGAGGTCGGCGAGCGACTTGACCGGTGCCTTGACGGTGTAGATCGAGCGCGCGCCGCTGTCGTAATAGGCAAGGCCGACAAGGCCGGCAGGCTCCATCGCGGCCAGGATCTCATCGCCGATCGGCCCATCGAGGACGGTGCGCATGTGCTGCGTATCTCGGAAGACGAAGGGCAGGCAGAGGGCGATGGTTTCCGGCACGAAGTTGTTGAGCGGCGATGAGTTGATGCGCATCATGTCGAGCGCGCCGATCTTAAGCTGCTCGATGGTGTCCTTCTCTGAGCCCAGGGCCCCGTTGGGAAACACCTTCACGCCGAGCTTGCCGCCGCTCGCCGCTGCGAGCTGCTTGCCCATGAACTTGACGGCCTCGACGGTCGGGTAATCGGCAGGATGCACGTCGGCGGAGCGGAAATCGCGTGCGGTCGCCAGGGGCGCTGAGACCGCCAGTGCAACGGCTGTGATGATACCGGTGAGCGTCTTCATCTGGGCTTTCCTCCTGGGTTGATTGGACTGATTATATCGTTGTCGGGGCGGCTGCTGGCCGCCTTGGGTCGCTCCACTTCAGGTGTGAAGTCAAGCACCAAGTCGTCCCTAGGGCGGCCGGCATTCTCTGTCCAAGCTAAATGCGGCATCGATCGATGCTAGAGTTGCATCGATCGATCTGGCGCAATTATGGAGACCACGGGCCGGGTTGGCGTCGCCGGCACGTGAATTGACGCTACCAAGGCGGCCCCTCAAGATGCCGGAAACTCCGGATCATCTTGAGGGAATGCCCATGCCGCGGAAGCTGATCGATATCTCGGTGCCGCTCACAAACGACGTGACCGCCGATCCGCCCGGCAATCACCCGACGATCCAGTATATCGATCACCAGCAGGGCCTGCCGCGCATGCTGCAGTTCTTCGAGGGCCTCAAGGCGGAAGACCTTCCGGACGGCCAGGGCTGGGCCGTCGAGCAGGTCTCGCTATCCACCCACAACGGCACCCATCTCGATGCGCCCTGGCACTTCCATCCGACCATGAACCGCGGCGAGCGGTCGTGGACGATCGACGAGGTACCGCTGGAATGGTGCTTTCAGCCCGGCGTGAAGCTCGACTTTCGGCATCTGCCCGACGGCTACGTGGCGAGTGCCGAGGATGTCGAGAAGGAGCTGAAGCGCATCGGGCACAGGCTGTCGCCGCTGGAGATCGTCGTCGTCAACACCAGCGCCGGCGCAAAATTCGGCAAGGCCGACTACGTCAATTCCGGCTGCGGCATGGGCTATGAAGCCACCATGTATCTGCTCGAGCGCGGCGCGCGGCTGACCGGCACCGACGGCTGGAGCTGGGATGCGCCGTTCGTCTACACCGCGAAGAAATATGCCGAAACAAAAAATGCCGGCCTGATCTGGGAGGGCCACAAGGCGGGACGGCATATCGGCTATTGCCATCTCGAGAAGCTGCACAATCTCGACCAGCTGCCTTCGACCGGATTCACGATTTCGTGCTTCCCGGTGAAAATCGAGCGCGCCTCCGCGGGCTGGACCCGCGCGGTCGCCATCATCGACAACGAGGTCTGAGGCGTCACTCGCCGTCGAGGCCGCTCTCGGCGAGCTCGCGCAGCGCGTCGGTATCCAGCACGACGATGGCGCCGTGCTCGAGGCGGACCCAGTTGCGGCCGGCCCAGGCACGCAATTGCTTGTTGATGCTCTCGCGCGTCATCCCGACCATCTCGCTGATCTCCTGCTGCGTGATGGCGAGCGTGCCGCTGCCGGAATCGAGCTTGCGCTCTTCGGTGAGACCCAGCAGCGCACTTGCAAGCCGGCCCGGCAGATTTTGGAGGATCACCTGCTCGACCTGCTGACTGGTCCAGCGCAGACGCGCGCACAGCAGCTCGATGAATTTCATCGCCAGCGCCGGCTGGCTCTTGACGAAGGGCAGGAAGTCCCGGCGATCGATGACGTAGAGCTCGCAATTGGTGTTGGCGGTCGCATCCGCCGATCTGGGAGCGCCGTCGAGCACGGCGATCTCGCCAAAGATTTCCCCGGGACCGATCAGATTGAGGATGGCGTTCCGTCCGTCGGGCGACGAAGAGGAAATCTTGACTGTCCCCGCGATCACCGCGAACAGACTGGTACCGGGATCGCCCTTGGCGGCGATCGTTGCGCCGCGCTTGACCGTGGTGTGCTTGGCATAGCGGCAGAGCTGATCGAGCGCATCCGGCTCCAGATCCGCGAAGATCGGGTGCTTGCGTAGGACCGATAGTTTGTTGCCCGCCGACTGTCGGGGGTCGCCGGTCTTGTCCTGAGGCACGCCGCGGGGCTCCTAAGACTACGAGGCACTGGGTTCCTGCGTAGTCAACGTTATCAGGCTTTTCAACCGGAAAGCACCCGCGCGATTCGAGGCAAATGCCACGAAATCGCCGGTAAAGTCGGAAGTTCGCATCCGAAGGATGCGCCGATGCGTCTCAGTCGATGCAGAGTTGCAGGCAGCGCAAGCCGAGATTGCGTTGAGACGCTGCCGAAGGCCAGCGCGCTTGGGCGAGCATCGGTCGTCGGCGCGCCGGACGCGGACTAAGGACTGAGGAGCTTCAGTGCTTAGAATCCGGATCGACCAGACTGATGCCGCCGTGGATGATCTCGATCACGCCCTCACGCTCCAGCTTGGCGAAGGTGCGACTCACGGTTTCGATGGGCGATGTCCTGGCGGCTCATCGGCCCGCTCACGTCAGCCGAGCAGCAAGGTCGCAACCTTCTCGCCGGCCGAGGCGCGCTCCTAGCTGACGCGCTCATAGCTTGAGCCTGACGTCGCAAATATCAGGCTCGGCCGGATCCGGCTTGACCTCGAAGCCGAGCTGCCCGCACATGTCGAGCATGACGGTGTTCTCCTGGAGCACGTCGCCCGATATGATCTTCAACCCTTCCGACCGCGCGTAGTCGATGATCAGCTGCATGAGGGTCCAGCCGAGCCCCCTGCCCTTGAGATCGGACCGCAGCAGGATCGCGTATTCGCCGTTCTCATAGATCGAATCGGAATGGAGCCGCACGACGCCGACCATTTCGCCGGTGGCCTCGTCGAATGCGATGAAGGCCATCGCGCGTGCATAGTCGAGCTGGGTCAGGCGTGCGATGAACTCGTGGGTGAACTCCTTCATCGGTGCGAAGAAGCGCAGGCGAAGGTCGTGCGGCGTGACGTGACGCAGGAATTCGTGAATGGTCGGCTCGTCCTCGGGCCGCATCGGCCGCACGAAGATGCGCCAGTCATCCTTGAGGTTGAGGTGCCGCTCCCATTGCGACGGATAGGCGCGAACGGCGAAATTGGCCGGGCCGGAGCCGGCGAACTTCCGTTGCGGCGGCCCGACCGCGACGCGGGCATCCACCGCGGTCACACCGGTTTCGTCCGCCAGCAGCGGGTTGATGTCGAATTCGCGGATCTCGGGAATATCGGCCGCCATCTGCGCCAGCTTGACCAGCACCATGGCGACCGCGTCCTGCTTGACCGCAGGCACATCACGATAGGCCTTCAGCAGCCGCGACACGCGCGTGCGGTCGATCAGATCGCGGGCCAGTTGCAGATCGAGCGGCGGCAGCGCAAGCGCCTTGTCGTTGATGATCTCCACCGCTGTCCCGCCGCGACCGAAAACGACCACCGTGCCAAAGGTCGGATCGTCGGCGAGGCCCAGGATCAGCTCGCGCGCCTTCGCCTTGACGACCATCGCCTGGACGATGACGCCGCCGATGCGGGCCTCGGGCCGCTGCCTTCTCGCCCGCGCGAGAATGTCCGTAGCCGCCGCACGCACGGCCTCCGGGGTCGTCAGATTGAGCACGACGCCGCCGACATCGGATTTGTGGACGATGTCCCGCGACATGATCTTCAGCACGACGGTGCCGCCCTGTGCGAAGATATCCTTCGCATAGGCCACCGCCTGCTCGACATCGGTTGCCGCATGGGTCGGCACCATCGCGACGTCATAGGCTTCGAGCAGGTGCTTGATCTCGACAGGCTCGAGCCATTCACGACCGTCCGCGATCGCGGCGGTGACGATCTGCCTCGCCCCCCGGGCGTCCGGAACGAACGTATCGGGCATCGCGGGAGGCACCTGGCTCAGCTCCTCCACCACTTCGCGGTGCCGGACCAGATGCATGAAGCCACGCACGGCATCGTCCTGGGTCGGATAGTTCGGCACACCGGCGCCGGAGAGTGCCTGAATGATGTGCTGATCAGCCCCAACCCAGGCCGCCAAGATGGGCTTGGCCCATCGACGGTGCTGCTCGCGATATTTGCCGACGAGCTCCGTCACGGTCGTCGCGATCTCGGCGGCCGAGGCGATCGCGGTTTGCACGTTGAGGACGAGGACTGCGTCGTTGTCGCGATCGGCCAGCAGTTCCTTCAGCGCCGCAGCGTAGCGCGAGGCATCGGCGTCGCCCACGATGTCGACGGGATTTGCACCGGACCAGGTCGGCGGCAGCGCCGCGTCGAGCTTCTTGCGCGCCTCGGCCGAGATGGTTGCCGGAACTCCGCCGAGTTCGACCAATCGATCGACGGCGAGGACGCCGATGCCGCCACCGTTGGTCAGGATGGCGAGCCGCTTTCCCGTCGGCGATTCGACCCGGCCCAGTGTCTCGGCACAATCGAACAGCTCACGCAGATCGGACACCCGCAGCACACCTGCGCGGCGGAACGCCGCGTCATAGACGGCGTCGGCGCCGGCAAGCGCACCGGTATGCGTGGCAGCGGCCTTCGCACCCTGCGCCATACGGCCGGACTTCACCACCACGACAGGCTTCACGCGCGCGGCGGCGCGCGCCGCCGACATGAACTTGCGCGCGTCCCTGATGGCCTCGATGTAGAGCAGGATCGCGCGGGTCTTGTGATCCATCGCGAAATGGTCGAGCAGATCGGCAATATCGACGTCGATCTGATCGCCGATCGAGACGATACCGGAGAAGCCGACGCCGCGCTGCGCGGCCCAATCCACCATGCCGGCGGCAATCGCGCCCGATTGCGAGATCAGCGCGAGGTTGCCCGCTCCCGGCATGTGCGCGGCGAAACTGGCGTTCAGGCTGACGCCGGGCATCATGATGCCGAGGCAGTTCGGCCCGATCAGCCGCATGCCGTGCTTGCGGGCAGCAGTGCTTGTAGCTTCGTGCAGCGATCCCGGTCCCTGGCCGAACCCGGCCGAGACGATCAGCGCGCCCGCAGACCCGCGACGCCCGGCTTGATCGACAATGTCTGGAATCTCGCTCGCGGGCGCGGTGATGACCACGAGCTCGGGCACGAAGTCCAACCTGTCCAGGCTCTTGACCGCCGCGACGCCGCCGATCTCGGCATGGCGCGGATTGACGAGGCCAAACCGCCCCTTGAATTCGGCCTTGCGAATGTTCTCCAGGACGGCGCGTCCCACGGACGCCGGACGCGCACTCGCCCCGATGAGCGCAACTGAGCGCGGCGACAGCAGGTTGTTCAGGCGATAGATCGACATGGAGGCAAATGCGCCGGGTCAGCGGCGGTTCCGATGGTTGACGATCAGGCCGGACGAACGAGCCTAGTGTGAGACCATAACCCAGTACGGTGGCTGGCCAATGATGGTCATTGTCACACCGCCCCCTACGATCTCGTTCAGGCGCGAATGATGATAGGCGCCCATCACGATGGCATCGACGCATGGGAATTCGCCCAGCTTCCCAACACCTTGCCGATCGAGCTGCCGCCGCGTTTCGAAGGAGGAATAGACCCCGTTTTCCCTCAAATGATCGACGAGAGCCGTTCCGGATTGCACAACCGCGTCCGTCTTGTCCTCCGCCAGGAGGAAACTCTCCGTCCGGTCGCCCGGGAACAGGCGTTGACCGACGCCAAGGACTGGCCGCTCGGTCATTCCATGAATAATTCAATCGGAGCGGTTCGCCCCGGAGAGACTCATGCGTGCGATGGTGTTGTCGGCCCGACGAGCACGGCTCCAGATGGAGGAGCGGCCTGACCCGATGCCGGGCGAGGGTCAGATCCGGGTGAAGATCAACGCCTGCGGCGTATGCCGGACCGATCTTCATCTCGTCGATGCCGAGCTGCCCGATATTCGCTATCCGATCGTGCCTGGCCACGAGATCGTCGGCCGGGTCGATCTCGTGGGTCCGAATGTGACAACGCATGCGCCTGGCGACCGGGTCGGCATTCCCTGGCTCGGCTTCACCTGCGGAAAGTGTCGCTTCTGCCGGGAGGGTATGGAAAACCTCTGTGACGCCCCGCTTTTCACCGGCTACACGCGCGACGGCGGCTACGCAACACACACCATCGCCGACGCACGCTACGCTTTTCCGCTCGGCGAGGCCGGCAGCGAGGTGGAGATTGCCCCTCTGTTGTGCGCAGGGCTGATCGGCTGGCGCTCGCTGGTCCTGGCCGGCCCCGCCGACAGGCTCGGCCTCTATGGTTTTGGCGCGGCCGGCCACATCGTCGGGCAAGTCGCGGTTTGGCAGGGACGATCCGTCCATGCATTCACGCGACGCGGCGACGCAACTGCACAAGACCTTGCGCGTCGTCTCGGCGCGGTCTGGGCCGGGTCATCGGATCAAATGCCGGACGAGCCGCTCGATGCCGCCATCATTTACGCACCGGCCGGCGAGCTCGTCCCGGCCGCGTTGCGTGCCGTCCGCAAAGGCGGTCGCGTCGTATGCGCCGGCATCCACATGACCGACATTCCAAGTTTTCGGTATGACTTGCTCTGGCAGGAACGGCAGCTGGTCTCGGTCGCCAATCTGACCCGGCAGGACGGCCTCGATTTTCTAAAGATCGCTCGGCAGGCCGGCGTGCGAACCGAGACGACGGCGTTTCCGCTCGATCAGGCCAACGAGGTTCTGAGCATGCTGCGGAACGGCCAGATCCTCGGCGCGGCCGTGCTGACGCCCTGATGGTGCTTCGGATGCCCGCTCCGCTGAAAGATGAAACGGCAACCCAGGAGCGCATCTTCCAGATGCTGACCGACCGTCCCGGCGTGACGCGGATCGACACGCATGCAGCCTCGGTGTTCCTGGACGCAAAGCGCGCGCTGAAAATCAGGCGCGCTGTCCGGTTTCCGTTCCTCGATTATTCGACACTCCAGAAGCGCAAGGCGGCCTGCGAGGAGGAGATCAGGATCAACCGGCCGCTGGCGCCGCAGATCTATCACGGCGTCGTGGCGATCACGGAAGAGCCGGATGGATCGGTGAAGGTCGACGGCGCCGGCCGGCCGA
Organism: Bradyrhizobium sp. LMG 9283; assembly: GCF_045571415.1. Classification (NCBI taxonomy): domain Bacteria; kingdom Pseudomonadati; phylum Pseudomonadota; class Alphaproteobacteria; order Hyphomicrobiales; family Nitrobacteraceae; genus Bradyrhizobium; species Bradyrhizobium sp. LMG 9283. The sequence goes on along the minus strand of NZ_CP120691.1, from coordinate 3,186,571 downwards.
TCGAGTATGCGGTCGACATGACGCGCTTCGACGAAAACAGGACGTTCGATCATCTGGCCAAGGCCGGCCCGCTGGACACGAAGCTCGCCTCGGCGGCTGCTGACGCGATCGCGGCGTCACACGCGGCGGCGACGCGCGCCAACCGAAATGCATGGGTCTCCTCCATCCCTACCCTGATCGACGGCAACAGCAACGGTCTGCGGGCCGGAGGACATTTCAGCGCGGAAGACATCGAAAAGCTCGGCAAGGTCTCGCACGCGGCATTTCCACGAATTCGTCCCCTGCTCGCAGAACGCGCCCGCCGGGGCTTCGTGCGCCGCTGTCATGGCGATCTGCATCTCGCAAATATCGTTCTGATCGATGATCAGCCCGTGCTGTTCGATGCGATCGAGTTCGATGCGCAGATGGCAACAATCGACGTGCTCTACGATCTCGCATTCACGCTGATGGACCTGTTGCAGCACCACCAGCCAAGCGCGGCGAACATGGTCCTGAACCGCTATCTCGCCACGACGTCGGCTGACAATCTCGACGCTCTCTCGGCCCTGCCGCTGTTCATGTCGATCCGGGCGGCGATCCGCGCCCAGGTTGCCTTGGCACGGCTAAAGCCGCCGCATTCCGACACTCCCGGTATTGTTGACCAGGCGCAGCGGTATTTTGAACTCGCCCAGATGCTGATCCATCCTCCTGCTCCGCGTCTGATTGCGGTGGGCGGACTGTCCGGCACCGGAAAGACGGTCCTGGCGCACGCGCTCGCGCCGGTCGTCGCGCCGCAGCCGGGAGCCGTCGTGCTGCGCAGCGATCTCGTCCGCAAGCAAATGTTCGGGGTCGAGGACACGCACCGCCTGCCGTCATCCGCCTATTCGCCGGAGGTTACGGCCCGCGTCTACGACACGCTGGCTCAGCACGCCCGGCGGGTGCTGGCGCAGGGGCATTCGGCGATCATCGACGGCGTATTCGCTCGCGAGGACGAACGCGACGCGGTCACCGCGCTCGCGCGCGAGCGCAATGTGTCGCTGAACGGTCTGTTCCTGGTTGCAGACCTCGCGACCCGGCAGATGCGGATCGGAAGCCGCCGGGGAGACGCATCGGATGCCACGCAAGAGGTTGCCGCGCTGCAAGAGCACTATAATATCGGTTATGTCGACTGGGCGACCATCGATGCATCCGGGACACAAGAGCAGACGCTCCAGAACTGCCGGGACGCGATCGCTGTGGGGCAGATAGGGCAATCGGATTGATGCGGGCAAGGATGTCGCGACCCATCACAAGCTCGACGGCGACCACGCATGCCAAGCCGGCGGCGCGGCGCAATACCCTGCCCGCCCGCCTCAGTCCTGGCATGGCCTGCGATACGGCGTTCCGGATTATCGCCCGCCGTCACCTCGACGCCGTGCTCGCTCAGCACGACGGCACCTGCCGCGGCGATCCCGACGCGCTGCACCAGATCCGCATCGCACTGACGCATTTGCGAACTGCCATCCGCTTCTTCTCGCCGATGGTCGACGATGCCCTGCGGCCGAATGTCTGGGCCGAACTGAAATGGCTGAACGACCAGCTCGGCATGGTGCGGGACCTCGACGTGGCCATCGAGCGGGTCGTCGCCGAGAGCGGTGACGAGCTTGCCGTGATCGCCGAGCTTCAGCACTGGGACGAGAAACGGGCCGAGAGCCACCGGCTGCTGGCGCGCGCGCTGCAATCCGCGCGTTACCGCCGCCTGGTCGAGCAAACCTCGATGTGGATCGATAGCGGCCCCTGGTCGACCCGGCGCAGCAAGGAAGCCATTCGATTGCGCCGCCGCACGCTCGCCGACCACGCGACGGAGCGGCTGACCGAGTGGGAAACGACGCTGCTCAAGAAGGCCCGGAAACTGAAGAGCCTCGATGTCGAGAAACGTCACAAGCTGCGGCTCCTCAACAAGCGGCTGACCTATTCGGTCGAGTCGCTTGCGGATCTGTTCGCCGACGGGGCGGCGACGAAGCAGAAGTCCATCCTCAAGCAATTGCGCAAGGCGCAACGGTCGCTCGGGCAATTGAACGACGATGCACGAGGACAAGCGCTGGCAGCGTCATTGAACGGTGGCGGCCTCGATGCCGGCCATCGCTTCCTCAATCGCAAGCGGGAAAAGAAGCTGTTGCGAACGGCGTCAGTGGCCTACCGGAAACTGGACAAGGCCAAGCCGTTCCGCTCCTCGGACCTCGCGCCGAGTTCGGAGCCCGAGGATTAAGCCGGGTATCGCCGCGGCGGAGAACGTGCGTGAAGACGGTGCACGACCATCTTTGCTGGGTCGACACCATGTCTGGCGTCTATCTGAACTCGCCCGAGGACGATGAGCTCGCCAAGGCGAGCTAACCAAGGCGAGCTGATCAAGGCGAGCCGATCGCGGCAGAGCTCAGCGAGGAATGACGGCGGTGGCTTCGATCTCGACGCGCGCCGCCTTCTCCACGAGGCGAACGACCTGAACCAGCGCCATCGCAGGATAGTGCGCTCCGAAGACGTCGCGGTAGACCCTGCCCAGCTCCTTCAGATGAGCCAGGTACTCGTCCATATCGACGACGTACCAGGTCAGGCGCACGAGGTGCTCGGGCCGGGCACCGGCCTCGGCCAGGATCGCAGCGATGTTGGTCAGGGTCTGGCGCACCTGCGCGACGAAGCCGTCGGCGAGACGCTCTTCGGCGTCCCAGCCGATCACCCCGCCGGTGACGACGATGCGCCCCTCGGCAGCCATGCCGTTGGCATACCCCTTCGGCACCGGCCAGCCTGACGGCTGGAGGATCTGCGCCTTGATGCGCGTTCCATCCTCAGTTGCGGTCGGCAGCACCGCGAGTTGCGGGCCTTTCGGCGTCGTCACAGACAATTCGCTATCCTTCTCTCATTCCGCTGCGACACCTGAGGACGTCGCTGCAGCTTGCGCCAGCTGCCGCAGGGCAAAGCGTTTCAGCTTGCCGGTCTCGGTCTTCGGCAATTGCGTCACGAATTCGACGGCGCGCGGATATTTGTACGGCGCGATCTCGCGTTTGACATGCTCCTGCAACTCGGCCACGAGCTGAGCGTCAGGCGTTACGCCGGGCGCGGCAACGACATAGGCCTTCACGATCATGCCGCGCGCCTCGTCCGGGGCGCCGACCACACCGCATTCGGCGACCGCCGGATGCGTGAGCAGCGCCGCTTCGACATCCGTGCCCGCGATGTTGTATCCGGCCGATACGATCATGTCGTCGGAGCGCGACTGGTACCAGAAATAGCCGTCGCTATCCATCAGATAGGTGTCGCCGGTGATGTTCCAACCGTTCTGGACGTACTTCCGCTGCCGCTCGTCGGCGAGATAGCGGCAGCCGGTCGGCCCACGCACGGCGAGACGGCCCATCGTCCCGGGCGGCACGTCGCGGCCCTCGTCATCGACGATCTTAGCCTCATAGCCCGGCACAGGCTTTCCGGTGGCGCCGGGACGGATCTCGTCCTCGGTCGCACTGATGAAAATGTGCAGCAGTTCGGTCGAACCGATGCCGTCCATCAGCTTGATGCCGGTGGCCTTCAGCCAGGCTTCGAATGTCGGCTTGGGTAGCGTCTCGCCGGCGGAGACGCATTTGCGAAGCGAGGAGATGTCGCGGCCTGCGAGCTTGCCGAGCATGGCCCGGTAGGCGGTCGGCGCCGTGAAGCAGACCGTGATCCTGTACTGCTCGATCGCATTCAGAATGTCGTCCGGCGTGGTCTTCTCCAGCACCACGAAGGAGGCGCCGATATGCATCGGGAACAGCACGCCGCCGAAACCGAAGGTGAACGCGAGCGGCGCCGAGCCGACGAAGCGATCCTTCTGCTCGGCCCGCAAGATGTTGCGTGCATAGCCGTCGCACACCGCGAGCATGTCGCGATGAAAATGCATGGTGCCCTTGGGATCGCCTGTCGTGCCCGAGGTGAAGGCGATCAGGCAGATGTCATCGGCGGCCGTATCGAGGACCCTGAACTCCGGGCTCGCATCCGCGATCAACGCTTCGAGCGAATCGGAAGTGCCATTGCCCCAATAGACGATGCGCTCGAGACCGGGCGCTGCGGCCTTCGCCTTCTCCATCTCCTCGGAGAGCTTTCCGTCGCACAGCGCCAGCGTGATCGCCGCTTTCTGGATCGGATAGGACAGCTCCTTGGCGCGGAGCAGTGGCATCGTCGCCACGACGATGCCGCCGGCCTTGATCACCGCGAGATAGGTCGCAACCATCATGGGGTTGTTGGCAGAGCGCAACAACACGCGGCCGCCGGGGACGAGACCAAGCTTGCCGACCAGCACGTTGGCGATGCGGTTCACCAGCGCCTGCAGCTCGCGATAGGTGTAGCTGACGTCTGGGCTGATGACGCAAGGTGCATCGCCCTGGCCCTGCTCGACCCAGTGATCGAGGAAATAGCTGACGCAGTTCAGTCGCTGGGGATAGCGCAGCTCCGGCCGCGAGAAAATGAATTCGGGCCAGAGTTCGCGCGGCGGCAGATGCTGCCGCGCGAACGTATCGACATGGGCCGTCGCGGCATTGCCGTCACACGGACCCGACACTCGAATCTTGGCGGCGTTGGCCATCGCACGCTCCTTTCAGCATGGATTGCACCCGGCAGCACGATCTTGGAAAACATTTTAGGCTTAAAACAATTTGGTGCAATAGCGGATTTTGGGCATGCCGTGCTTTTTCCTGTGGCAAAGGGAATTGGCGGCCTGCTCGGCCGGCCTGTTTATGGCCGGCGCCGGGCGGCGGATTTCTGCGCCGAAGCCTTGGTCTTGGCCAAGAGGCGCATCAATTCGCGTACGTCCTTCGGCGAGAGGTCGGCGAAGAGATCGGCGATCCAGGTCTCGTGTTCCGCGGCCATCCTGCGAAACTCGGCACGCCCGAGCTTTGTGAGGCGGATCACCTGGACGCGGCGGTCCGTCTCCGAGGTGCGCCGGTCGAGATGGCCTGATTCCACCAGACGCTCGACCAGACCAGTGACGTTCCCGTTGGAGACCATCATGCGCTTGGAGACGTCGGACAGCGTCATGCCGTCAGGCGCCTTGTCGAGCTGCGCCATCAGGTCGAAACGCGGCAGCGTGACATCGAACCGCTGCCGCAGCCGGCCGCGGACCTCGCCCTCTATCAGGGTCGTGCAGGTCAAGAGCCGCAGCCACAGCCGAAGCTCTTCGGCGTGGTCCTCCGGTGTTTCGACGGCCTTGGTCTCGGAATCAAGCATCTGATGCAGTCATTGACGGCAGGCATTGGCGCCGGCACGGACTCCCCAACATTTTGAGCTTCAAATAAATTGAAGCCGGCCGCAAGTCCAAAGCTGCAGCAATCGACCGGATGCCGATTTCTTTAGGCTTCAAATAATTGGCGCGCCGCTTGCATGCGCCGCTGCCGGCACGACTTGGCGCCTCGTGCTCGGCTTGCCGCGGCTGCCATCATCAGCATAAGCTAGGAATGAAGTACGTGGCTTGCAGCACAAGCCGTTCGTCACGAGGGGACAGATCATGAAGACGAAAATGACCTTGGCCGCAGCCGCCATGCTGCTCGGCACCGCGATGAGCCCTGCCCTCGCCCAGGAAAAAATCAAGCTGGGTGTGATCGTGACCCTGTCTGGGCCCGCCGCAGCGCTGGGCCAGCAGGTGCGCGACGGCTTTATGCTCGCAGTGAAGGATCTCGGCAGCAAAATGGGCGGCCGCGACGTCGAAGTCGTTGTCGTCGACGACGAGCTCAAGCCGGATGCAGCGGTGACCAAGGTCAAAGGCCTTTTGGAGCGCGAGAAGGTCGACTTCGTGGTCGGCCCGATCTTCTCCAACATCCTTCAGGCGATCCATCGGCCCATCACGGAATCGAAAACCTTCCTGATCAGCCCCAATGCCGGGCCGTCGACCTTCGCCGGCAAGGACTGCAACCCGTTCTTCTATGTGACGTCGTATCAGAACGATCAGGTGCACGAGATCCTCGGCAAGGTAGCGCAGGATCGCGGCTACAAACGCATGTACCTGATGGTGCCGAACTATCAGGCCGGCAAGGATTCGGTGGCGGGCTTTAAGCTCGACTACAAAGGCGAGATCGTCGAGGAATCCTACATGCCGCTGAACACGCTGGACTTCCAGCCGGAGCTGTCCAAGATCTCGTCGCAAAAGCCCGATGCACTGTTCACGTTCATGCCGGGCGGCCTCGGCGTCAATCTCGTCAAGCAGTACCGGCAGGCCGGGCTCGCCGACACCATTCCGGTGCTCTCAGCCTTCACGGTGGATGAATCGACCCTGCCTGCGCAACAGGACGCCGCCGTCGGCATGTTCGGTGGTGCCAATTGGGCACCCAATCTCGACAATCCCCAGAGCAAGAAATTTGTCGCAGCTTATGAGGCCGCCTACAACAGCGTTCCGGGCACCTACGCCGCTCAAGCGTATGATGCCGCCATGCTGATCGACAGCGCGGTCAAGGCGGTCAAGGGCGATCTCTCCAACAAGGACGCCGTGAAGGCCGCGCTGAAGAAGGCGGACTTCACATCGGTGCGCGGCACTTTCAAGTTCAACATTAACGGCTACCCGATCCAGGATTTCTATCTGACAAAGGTTGCCAAGCGCCCGGACGGCAAGTTCCAGACCGAGATCGTGCAGAAGGTCTTTGAGAATTATGGCGACCGCTATGCCAAGGACTGCAAGGCGGCGAACTGAGTCCGCGCGTCGCGTTAAGAGAGGACAGCATGAACAGCGAAATCACCGGCATCACCCGGGCCAATGAGGGCATCCAGGGCATTTCCTGGAACATCCTCGGCCAGACCTATGTGCCGAAGAGCTACGCCGAGAACAGTTTCTCCTGGCATGCGACGCTGCCGCCGGGCACGTTCGTGCCGCCGCACATCCATCCCGATCAGGATGAATATCTCTACATGCTGGAGGGCAAGCTCGATTTCGTGCTTGGCAATTCGGAAGCGCAGGCAACCGCGGGTGACCTGATCCGCCTCGGCATGGGCGTGCCGCACGGCATCTTCAACAAGTCGGAGCAGACCGCCAAGGTGCTGTTCTGGGTCTCGCCGAGCCGCAGGCTGTTCGACCTGTTCTGGGGCCTTCACAACATGAAGGAGCAGAAGCCCGAGGACGTCGTGGCGATGGCCGCCGAGTTCAACATCCACTTCCTGCCGCCGCCGCCCGGCGGCTAGCAGCGCGCGTCAGGCGCGCACCGCCGCAAGTCCCGGCACCGCGGCGAAACCGGCCTTTGTCGCATAGCCCCGCACAATCGCCTCGCGCTGGGAATAGCTCAGGACGTTGTCGACATTGTCGAAGCCGTCGGGCGCGAGCTGCTCGACCGCGTCGATGACGCCCTCGGGGCCGCCGCGCCGATTGGAGCGGACGATCTCGGCCGTCATCGGCAGGCGCTTCTTCTCGTACTCGAGCAATGCCTGACGCGGATGCTCGGCGAGCACCAGAGCGTCCGCAAGGCAGCGCGCATCGAGGATCGCCTGCGAGGCGCCGTTCGATCCGACCGGATACATGGGATGCGCGGCGTCGCCGAGCAGCGTGACTCTGCCCGATGACCAATAGGGCAAGGGATCGCGATCGCAGGTTGGATATTCGTAGAATTCGGGCGTTGCCGAGATCAGGCTCTTCACGTCGATATAGGGAACCGAGAAGCGCGCGACATGCGGCATCAGCTCCTCGCGGCGGCCCGGCCGTGACCAGTCCTCCTTGCGCGGTGGCGGGGCATTGCCCTCGCCGACCTTCACCAGCACCGCCCAATTGGTCAGCCGGCTTGCTGGGCTCGAACCTTCCGCGATCGGGTAGATCACCACCTTGGCATTGAGACCGCCGGCCACGATCATCGACTTGCCGGTCAGGAACAGCGGCCAGTCACGGGCGCCGCGCCACAGCATCAGCCCATTCCAGCACGGCGGCCCTTCGTTCGGGAACAGCGTCTCGCGGACACGCGAATGGATGCCGTCGGCGCCGATCAGGATATCGCCACGCGCGGTGTGGACGTGCGCGCCGGCGCGATCGAAGAAGTAGGCCGTGACGCCGCCCTCGTCCTGCGTGAAGGCACCAAGCCGGCAGCCGGTGTGAATTGCATCCGCCCCGAGCCGCTCCTCGACCGCGCGATGGATGACGCCCTGAAGGCGGCCGCGGTGGATCGAGAATTGCGGCACGTCGTGGCCGGCGTCGATGCCTCGGGCTTCGCGCCAGACCTCCTGGCCATGGCGGTTGAGATAATAGAGCTGATCGGTGCGGATCGCGACTTCGTCGAGCTTCTGCAATAGGCCGAGCCCGGCCAGCTCCCGCATGGCATGCGGCAGCGTGTTGATGCCGACGCCGAGCTCGCGAATGGTGTCGGCCTGCTCGTAGATTTCGCAATCCAGGCCGCGCGAGCGGAACATCAATGCCGTGGTGAGGCCACCGATACCGCCACCGACGATAATCGCCTTCATCGCCCTAACTCCACTCGAAACACAGGCAATGGGTTAACGTCGCACGGGCGGTCACTCCGCCGCAAGCGGCTTTGTCGCCTCCGCTTTGAGCTCGGCCCGGGTCTTGGGCTTAGCCTTAATTCTCAGCTCCTCGAGGTCCTGCCGGTCGCGCACGCTGTTGCGGAAAATCTGATCCTTGCCGGGCAGATATTGCGGGGGGCAGAAGGCGTCGTTTGCCCCGTACCAGGCCGCCGCCTTCATGGTGAAGAAGGGATCGACCAGATGCGGACGGCCGAGTGCGACGAGATCGGCCCGGCCAGCGGCCAAAATCGTGTTGGCCTGGTCCGCCGTGGTGATGTTGCCGACGCACATGGTGGCCACGCGCGCCTCGTTGCGGACCTGGTCGGAGAAGGGCGTCTGGAACATGCGCCCGTACACCGGCTGCGCATCGCGCACGGTCTGACCGGTCGAGACGTCGACGAGATCGACACCCGCCTCGGCGAAAACGCGCGCGACGGCGACGGCGTCGTCGCCGGTGATGCCGCCGTCAGCCCAGTCGGTTGCGGAGATGCGCACCGACATCGGCTTGTGCGAGGGCCACACCGCACGAAGTGCCTCGAAGACCTCGCGCGGGAAGCGCAGCCGGTTTTCGAGCGAGCCGCCATACTCGTCCGTACGGGTATTGGTCAGCGGCGAGATGAAGCTTGCGAGAAGATAGCCGTGGGCGCAGTGCAATTCGAGCATGTCGAAGCCGCAGCGCTCGCCGCGCTCGGCCGCCGCGACGAAAGCGTCTCTCACCGCATTCATGCCGGCCCGATCGAGCTCGCGCGGCACCTGGCTGTCGGGGAAATAAGGTAGCGGTGATGCCGAGAAAACTTCCCAACCGCCCTGCTCCAATGGGCGGTCCATGCCGTCCCACATCAACCTGGTTGCGCCCTTGCGGCCGGCGTGACCCAGTTGCAGGCAGATTTTCGCGGCTGAATTGGCGTGGACAAAATCCACGATGCGCCGCCACGCGGCTTCTTGCTCGTCGTTCCACAGGCCGGCGCAGCCGGGCGTGATCCGGGCATCGCGGCTGACACAGGTCATCTCGGTGAAGATCAGCCCTGCACCGCCGATCGCGCGCGAGCCGTAATGCACGAGGTGGAAGTCTGTCGGCATACCGTCCTTTGCCGAATACATGCACATCGGCGACATCACCGCGCGATTGGCAAGCTTCATCTCTCGCAAGCGGAACGGCTGGAACAGCGGCACCATCGGCCGATCGGTGTCGACGTCGAAGCCGCTGCTGCGCACCTGCCTGGCAAACGACTTGTCGACCTCCGCCACGAAATCCGGCGCGCGGAGCTTTAGATTGTCATAGGTTATTGCCTTCGAGCGCGTCATGACGCCGAAGGCGAACTGCACCGGGTCAAAATCCCAGAAGCGGTCGACATGCTCGAACCACACCAGCGAGACGTCGGCGGCATGCTGCGTCTTCTCGACCTCCTCGCGGCGGCCGTTCTCATAGACCTGCAGCGCCGCCTCGATGCTGGGCGCCTTCTCCATGGCTTCGGCCAGCGCGATCGCGTCCTCCATCGCGAGCTTGGTGCCGGAACCGATGGAGAAATGCGCGCTCGCCTTGGCGTCGCCGAGCAGGACCATGTTGTCCTTGACCCAGCGCTTGCTGCGGATCATGGGGAAGTTGCGCCACATCGAGCGGTTCGTCAGCAGCTTGTGCCCATTAAGGAACCAGCCGAAGATGTCTGCCATCCGCGCGGCAGACTGAGCCTCGTCTAGCCCTGTCAGCCCCGCCCGCTCGAACGTTTCAGGGTCGGTCTCGAAGATCCAGGTCGAATGCCCAGCCTCATACTGATAGGCATGTGCAATGAACGGGCCCCACTCGGTTTCCTGGAAGATGAAGGTGAAGGCATCGAGCGGCCTGGTCGATCCCATCCAGGCGAACTTGTTGGAGCGGACGTCGACCTCCGGCTGGAAATAATCGACGTATTTCTCGCGGAAACGGCTGTTGATGCCGTCAGCGATGAGGATGAGATCGGCATCGGCGAAGCGGGATTCATCGTCGATGTCCACCTCGAACTGCAGCGCGACGCCAAGCTCTCTCGCGCGCTCCTGAAGGATCAAAAGCAGCTTGCGTCGCGAGCAGCCGCAAAAGCCGTTGCCGCCGACCCGGTGCACCGTGCCGCGGAAATGCACGGCGATGTCGTCCCAATAGGCGAATTCCTGGGTGATGCGGCGATAGCTCGGAAGATCGTGCTTCTCGAAATTGTCGAGCGTCGCATCCGAGAACACCACGCCGAAACCGAAGGTGTCATCGGCGCGGTTGCGCTCATATACGGTGATGTCGGCGGTTGGCCGCTGCTTCTTCAGCAGGATCGCCGCATAAAGACCCGCAGGTCCGCCACCGATGATCGCGACTTTCATGGGAGCCTCGCCAATTCGACCGGCCATGAAAACTATTTTAAGCCTAAAATAATTTCACGCAAGTCCCCGTTGCTGGCTTGGCTGCAGATAATAGCAGCTGGCTCAGTCGCCCCTGAAGACCGGCTTGACCTTGTTGGCGAAGGCCTCGAAAGCACGCTCGAAATCCGCCGTGGTCATGCACAGTGCTTGGGCAACGGCCTCCGCTTCGATCGCCTCCTCCACTGACATCGCCCATTCCATGGCCAGCATCCGCTTGGTCATGGTGTTGGCAAAGGTCGGCCCTTCCGCGATCTGTTTCGCTAGAATTTGCGCCTGGGGCAGCACCTGCTCCGGCGTGACGATGCGGCTGAAGAAGCCCCAGCGCTCGCCCTCTTCCGCGGTCATGAACCGGCCGGTATAGAGCAGCTCCGAGGCGCGAGACTGCCCAATGATCCGCGGCAAGATCGCGCAAGCACCCATGTCGCAGCCGGCCAGACCGACCTTGGTGAACAGGAACGCCACCTTCGCCCCGCTCGTCGCAAGGCGCATGTCAGATGCCATGGCGATAATCGCCCCCGCGCCCGCGCAAATGCCTTCGACCGCGGCGACGATCGGCTGCGGGCAGGCCCGCATCGCCTTAACGAGGTCACCGGTCATCCGTGTGAAGGCGGTCAGCCCCTTGGTGTCCATCTTGACGAGCGGACCGATAATCTCGAACACGTCGCCGCCCGACGAGAAATTGCCGCCGGCACCGGTGACGACGATGGATTTTATCGCGTCGTCGAAAGCGCAGGCACGGAAGAAATCGGTCAGTTCCCGGTAGCTTTCGAACGTCAGCGGATTCTTTCGTTCGGGGCGGTTGAGCGTGACCGTCGCAACGCCGTCCACCACGGCCAGCAGGAAGTGCTGCGGCGAATAGTCTACAAGCGGCACGGTGACGGGATTGGCGGGTCTGCTCATGCGATCTCCTTGGCTTCCTTGGATGGGGCCTTACGCACCTTAGATTTCACCACCGGCAACCGCGATCGCCTGTCCGGTGATCGCGCCTGCGCCCTCGCCGCACAGCCAGAGAACCGCGTCTGCGACCTCCTGAGGCGTGATCAGGCGCCCTTGCGGATTGTGTTTCGCAAGCTCTGCGACGGCCTGCTCGCGGCTACGCCCCGTCTTCTTCATGATATTCTCGATGCTGCTGGCAACGAGATCGGTGTCGGTGAAGCCGGGACATACCGCATTCACGGTGACGTTGCTTTCAGCCATCTCGAGGGCAAGGGAACGCACGAGCCCGACCACGGCATGCTTGGCGGCAGCGTATGCGCTCACATAGGCGTAGCCCTTGAGTCCGGCCGTGGACGCAACCGCGACGATGCGGCCATAGGAACGATCCCTCATGCCCGGCAGCACAGCCTGGACGGCGTGGACCACGCCCATGAAATTGACATCCATCATGCGCGCAAAAAGAGCGGTGTCCGATTTCGCAAACGGCGCCGATTCAGCGCTGCCCGCGTTGGCAATCAGAATGTCGATCGGCTTGCGCGCGCTTGCCGCGGCAATGGCGGCTTTCAGTGACGTTTCGTTCGAGACATCGGCGACGGACGCAAAATGCGCGGCACCTGCATTGACCGCCTCTTCGAGAACCGCCGCATTTCGGCCAAGCACGGTTACGGTCGCGCCAGCGTCGACCAGAGAAGCAGCTATCGCACGGCCGATGCCGCGACCGCCACCGGTCACCAGCGCGTGCGGCGAATGCGGCAATCCGGACATGCGCGGGCTCCCTGGGCTGCTGATCGTTCCCCGATATATTTTAACCTTCAAATTTTTGCAACGAAAGCGCCGATCGACATCGCAAACGCCGCATGGCGCCCGGCCCGAAAATTGCTTTAAGTATAAAATTATCGCTTCCCATCGCCGGCAAGCCTGTTAGCATCGAAGGGCCCAGCAAAAGGATGTCGCGTGTCGCAGCCTGCGCCAATGATAACAAAGGACGGACGCTTCGCCTATGAAGCTGCGGGCGATCCGGGCGCGATACCACTGATATTCCTGCATGGCATCGGCGGCGCGGCGCGGGCCTGGCGGCAGCAGCTTGCCAACTTTGGCGACCGCTTCCGCGCGATCGCATGGGATATGCCGGGTTATGGCGGATCGGCGCCGCTCACCAGCGTCAGCATCGCTGCCCTGGCGGAAGCACTCCAGCAGTTCATCGAGCAACTCGGCGTCAGCAGGCCCGTTCTGATCGGCCATTCCATCGGCGGCATGATCGTCCAGAGGTGGCTGGTTCAGTTTCCCAAACTGGCACGCGCGGTCGTGCTGGCGCAGACCAGCCCGGCCTTCGGTAAGTCCGACGGCGACTGGCAGAAATCATTCATCGCGGCGCGGCTCGGGCCGCTCGACCGCGGGGAGACGATGAAGTCGCTGGCACCTTCGCTGGTGAAGGAGCTCGTCGGCGACGATCCGGATCCGAAGGGAATGGAGGTTGCCCGCGAATGCATGGGGAGCGTGCCTGAGGCCAGCTACCGCGCCATGATGCTGGCTCTCATCGGCTTCGATCAGCGCAGCACGCTTGGGAATATTTCCGTTCCCACACTCCTGCTGTCCGGCTCAAAAGACAACAACGCGCCTGCGCCGATGATGGCAAAGACGGCGACCTATATTCCGGGAGCCGAATATGTCGAGCTCGCGGGCGTAGGCCATCTCGCTAATCTCGAACGCCCCGGTGCCTTTGATGAAGCTCTCGGCCGGTTTCTGAACCCTCTCGCTACCAAAGCGTAAAGGTAACTGCGCGATGACCATGCAAGTCAGCAAGACGATTGGCACGACCAACAAGGTCGCGCTGGATGCGCCGATCTTCGACCCTGTCGCATTCCGCTTGAACGACGAGCAGGCCGGCATCGTCACGCGCGCCCGCGAGATCGGCCAGACTGTGTTCGCTGCGCGCGCCGCGGCCTACGATCGCGAGGCGACCTTCCCGACTGAGAATTATCGCGACCTGCATCGCGTCGGCCTGCTCGGCATTGCCGTTCCCAAGAGGCATGGCGGCCTCGGCGCGAACTACCAGACCTATGCCTTGGCGGCCGCCGAGATCGGCCGCTATTGCGGTGCGACCGCGCTGACTTGGAACATGCACGTCTGTTCGACGCTGTGGTCGGGTCCCCTCGCCGACGATCTCGACATGGATAAAGAGACGCGCGCCGAGCACGAACGGCGGCGCGCGGTCCACTACAAGCGCATCGTCGAGGATGGTGCGATCTATTCGCAGCCCTTCTCCGAAGGCGGCGCGGCGGCTGCGGGTGGGGTCGCATTCGGCACGGAAGCGAGGCCGGTCGAAGGCGGGTGGATCGTCAACGGCAAGAAAATCTTTGCGTCGCTCTCCGGTCATGCCGACTATTACGGGGTGCTCTGCACCGAGATCGAGCAAGGCGAGAAGGCTTCGCGCCGCAACACGCTTTACCTTGCGATTCTCGCCAAGTCGGAAGGTGTTTCCGTCGTCGGCGATTGGGATCCGCTCGGCATGCGCGGCACGGTCTCGCGGACGCTTCTGTTCAAGGATGTGTTTGTGCCGGATGATTCCGCGCTGATGCCGCGTGGCGTCTATTTCCAGGCCGCGATGCGCTGGCCGCACATGTTCCTGACGTTGTCGCCGACCTATATGGGCCTCGCGCAAGCCGCCTATGACTTCACCGTACGTTACTTGCGCGGCGAGGTTCCGGGCATGCCGCCGGTCAAACGGCGGATGTACCCGACCAAGCAGATCGCGGTCGCGCAGATGCAGATCAAGCTAGAGCAGATCAAGGCAATCTGGTTTCAGGCTGTGACCGAAGCGCGCGCCAATCCGAGCAAGGAGCAGGTTCTGCGCGCCTATGCCGCGCAATATTCGGTGATGGAGGGCGCCAATGAGCTCGCCGCGCTCGCGATCCGCACCTGCGGCGGTCAGGCCATGCTCAAGTCGCTGCCGCTGGAGCGGATCTATCGCGACAGCCGCTGCGGCTCGCTGATGCTGCCCTGGACCGCCGAGCTCTGCCTCGACCGGATCGGGCGCGAAGCGCTGTACGAGGCCGGCGAAACGGACAACTGACGGTGGACCTCTGTAGCCTGATCGACCGCAACGCGGCGTTCGCGCCAGATAAGACAGCCATTGCCTTCGAAGGCAAGCAGCTGAGCTACGCGGCATTCGCCGCGCGCATCGAACGGACCGCGACGGCGTTGAAGCAACAGCTCGGCGTCGGCCGCGGCGACCGTGTCGCGATTCTGAGCCTGAACCGGCCGGATTATCTGGTCCTGCTCTACGCGTGCGCGCGGCTCGGCGCGATGCTGGTGCCGCTGAACTGGCGGCTGGCTGTCGCCGAGCAGCTGTTCATCCTCAGCGATGCCGGCGCCAAGGTCCTGGTACTCGAGCAGGCATTTTCCGGAGTGCTTGCCGAGCTTGGGCAGACCGCGCCGGGGACATCCGTCGTCGGCCTCGACTTCACGCCGCCTCGAGGCACGACGTTCGAAGATCTGCTGGCTCGCAGCCAGGGCAGCGACCGCAACCGGCACACCGACCTCTCCTGCCCGCTGCTCATCGTCTACACGTCAGGAACGACGGGACGGCCAAAGGGCGCGGTGCTGCGGCAGGAGGCGCTGTTCTGGAACGGCGTCATGAGCCAGCACATGCACAACATGACCTCCGACGACCATGTGCTGACCGTGCTGCCATTCTTCCACGTCGGCGGTCTCAACATCCAGACCACGCCCGCGCTCCAATTGGGCGCGACCGTCACGATGCATGCGCGCTTCACGCCGGATGCCGCGCTTGCGGCCATCGAACGAGAACGGCCGACACTCACGGTCATGGTACCTGCGATCATTCAGGCGGTGAGCGAGCATCCCGCCTGGACCACGACCGATCTCGCGTCACTTAAGGCCGTCGCCACCGGCTCGACCATCGTGCCTCCGTACCTGATCGAGCGTTTCGTCGCGCGCGGTGTCCCTGTGCTGCAGGTCTATGGCTCGACGGAAACCTGCCCGATCGCCGTCTACACGCGGCTCGGCGGCGATCTCTCGCGCGGGGGATCGACCGGCCTTGCCGGCCTATGCTGCGAAGCCAAGGTGATCGACCAGGCCGGCAACGAACTGCCCGCGGACACGCCGGGGGAGATCGCGGTGCGCGGACCCAACGTGTTCTTCGAATATTGGGGTAACGAGGCCGCAACGCGCGACGCGTTGCACGACGGCTGGTACCGTACCGGTGATATCGGCCTGTGCGACGCCGACGGCTATTTCTGGGTCCGTGACCGCAAGAAAAACATGATCATATCGGGCGGCGAGAACGTCTATCCGGCCGAGGTCGAGCGCGTCCTGCTCGAACATCCTGATGTCAGCGAATGCGCCGTGATCGGCCGGCCGGATCCGCGCTGGGACGAGGTGCCGATCGCCTATATCATTGCGAGATCCGGCTGCCGGCTCGACGCGAACGAATTGAGGGCGCATCTTCAGGCGCAACTCGCGCGCTACAAGGTTCCGCGCGAGATCGTCTTCGTCACCGATCTGCCGCGGACGGCGCTGGGCAAGGTCCAGCATTTCCTGCTGAAGCAGCTTGATGCGCAGTCCCGCGCGCAAGGAGAAGCATCTTGAAGATCGCAGTTCTAGGTGGGGGAAACGGCTCTTTCGCGGCCGCGGGCGATTTTGCGCTGTCGGGCCATGAGGTGCGACTTTGGCGCCGCGATGCCGATCAGGTCGCGGCGCAGCGCGCCGCGGGAACGCGCATCCTGGTCAAGGATCACAACGGCCACCACGACGTGAAGCTCGCGCTGGTCACGACCGACATCGCCGAAGCTGTCGACGGCACGGAGCTGATCCTGTGCCCCGCCCCTGCCTTCGCTCAAGCAGATATCGCTCGCCAGCTCGCGCCGCATCTGCGGGACGGCCAGGTCGTGTTTCTGCCGCCGGCGACATTCGGCTCAATGATCTTCGCACAAGCCGCACGGCATGTCGGCAACAACGCCCGGGTGAGCTTTGCCGAAACCGGCACGCTGCCCTGGCTGACCCGCAAGCACGGACCATTCGAGGTCGCGATCACCATCCGCGCCAAGCGCCTGCCGGTCGGTGTATTCCCGCTTGATCAGGCGCCGCATGCACTCGAAGTCATCGGACGCGCATTTCCAGGCGTGATCGAACCGTGCGGAGATACGCTGTCAGGCGCGCTGATGAACGCAGGCCCGATCATCCATCCGCCGCTGATCGTGATGAATGCGGGCCCGATCGAACATTTCGAACGCTGGGACATTCACAAGGAAGGCACCCAAGCCGCGATTCGCCGAGTCACCGACGCGCTCGACGCCGAACGCATCGCGGTGCGCGAGGCGCTCGGCTACGGCGCACCGCATTTCCAACTCGCCCATCACTACGCGAAGGAAGGCGAGATCTGGATGTATGGCCGCGGTTCACATGACCGTCTGACCGATTCCGGCGACTGGCGCGAAAGAATTGTTCTGACCGAGCACCGCTACATGCGCGAGGATCTGCGGCTCGGGCTGTCGCTGCTGGTCTCCGTCGCTGGCCTTTCCGGCGTAGCCACGCCATTGGCCAAGGCGTTTCTGTCGATCGGCGGCGCCGTCTGTGGCGAAGATTTTGCACGAGGTGGCCGGACGCTCGAAACACTGGGTCTTGGCGATCTCAGCAAGGCCGAACTGCAGACGCTGCTTCGCAACGGATTCTGATCGATGACCAATCGCGTCAATATCGCCTGTCTCGGCGCTGGCCGCATGGGACGCGGCATCGCCGTCGCGTTCGCCTATGCGGGGCATGCGGTCGCGATGGTCGACGTTAAGGCGCGCTCCGCGGCGGAGTTTGCCAAGCTGGAAGCGGATGCGCTTGGCGAGATCAGGACGACCTTTGCCAGCCTATCGAAGCTGGGGCTCTTGACCGAGGCAGATGTAGATCCCCTTGTCGCGCGGATCTCAGTGATCGCGGCCGGCCAAAGCGATGAAGCACTATCCGACGCCGGGATGGTTTTCGAGGGCGTTCCTGAGGTCGTCGAGCTCAAGCGTGAGGTGCTCGGGGCGGCTTCAAAGCAGGTCGGTCCGGATACAGTCATCGCATCGACAACCTCGACCATCCTCGTCGATGATCTATCCAGCGCGATCGTGAACCCTCGCCGCTTCCTGAACGTGCACTGGCTTAACCCGGCCTATCTGATCCCGCTGGTCGAGATGTCACCCGGCAGAGCCACTGATCCCATCGTCGTCGACGAGGTCAAGGCGCTGCTCGAAGGCATCGGCAAGGTCCCGGTGGTCTGTGCAGCGACGCCCGGCTTCATTGTTCCACGGATCCAGGCGCTGGCGATGAACGAGGCCGCTCGCATGGTCGAGGAAGGGGTCGCCAGTGCCGAGGAGATCGACAAGGCGATCCGTTACGGTTTCGGCTTCCGCTACGCCGTGCTCGGGCTGCTCGAATTCATCGATTGGGGCGGCGGCGACATCCTCTACTACGCAAGCAGATATCTGGAAGGCGCGCTCGGCAGCGAGCGTTATCGGGCACCGGATGTCATTTCACGCAACATGCATGAAGGCCGGATCGGCCTGCGCACCGGTGCAGGCTTTCTCGATTATTCCGGGCTCGACGTCGACGTCTATCGCGCGAAGCGGCTCCAGGCCATGGTCGATCTGCTCCGGCACTTCGGACTGGCGCGCCCCCCAGTGCTCGACCGCAACTAGCCAAAGACGTCCTGGAGCACGCCCTCCCGGACCACTGGAACGCCATCGAGCTCGATGGTCGTGCCCATCATCGGCAGATCGAAATGACCCGCCGTATAACGGCCGGCGAATTCATTCGCGCCGGTTGAGAACAGGAAATTGCCGGAGACGGCCCGAATCTCGGTGCCGTTGGTGTCGCGCTGATCGTACATCGACAGCGCCTCGTAGCGCGCGCCGGGGTTCATGCCGAAGCCGACATGCGACACCGCATAGGCTTCGCGATCCCCCCAAGCAGCGAGATAGGCGCGCATCATCGCGGCATCCGTGCCCTCGCCTTCCAGCTCGACGACGTAATCGTCCTTCAAGGTCATCTTCACGGGCGACGTCAGGTAGCGCTTGAAGGTGAGATTGATGTCACCAGGCGCCATCACCAGCGTGCCGTTGATGGTCCCGCTCTTGGGGAAGCTGACGACGATGCCACCCGGCCAGTGCGCCAGCGTGCCAGGTTTGTCAGTCCAGCCCCACACACCGACCGTCGATGCGCCGACCATGTCGACATCGAGCGCCGTGCCGGCTTTTGATGTGACGCGCATCCGCTTAGTCCCCCGTAGCAACTTCGCCGCCGCGCGAACGCGCTTCTCAAGCGCGGGATCCGGCACCATGCGCTCCAGCGCTTCGGGATGCTCGTTGGAGATCACCAGGATCCGCGCGCCGGCCTTGAGGATCTCGGGCGTCTCTACCGCGTGCATCAGGCCTTCAATGGTGCAATCCACCACAAATCCAGCCTGCTGAAGCGCCGTGATGACTGGACCGAGCTTTTGGATCGCCTCGCTCGCGCCGGTGGAGCGAACCGGAACGACATGACGGTTACGCGGTGTCGGCATCACCACGTGAAACGGCCGCGCGCCCATGCGCAGCAGGGCTAGTTCCGCAAGATGCACGTTCAACGCACGCGACTGGGTTTCCGAGAGGATCGCCGCGGTATCGCCGGTCTTGACGGCGCATCGCTCAAAGATCTCGCAGAATGCGTCAATCCATTTTGCTTCGATGCGATCAGCCAGCATGATTCTCTCCCGGTCTTCTATTTGTTCGTTACGCTTCGGGAAAGCCCCGAAGCAAGTACGATCGCACGGCTCCCAGCAGGCCATTCAGGATCAAACCTAGCAGCGATATCGTGATCAGCGGGACGAACATGTCCACCGCCTGGAAGGTTCTGGCCGCCGTCACGAGCGCGTGGCCTAGTCCATCCGTCGATGTGATCATCTCGGCCAGAAACACCACGATACAGGAAATGACAAGGCCGATCCGGCACCCAGTCAGGATCGATGGCATCGCCGCAGGCAGCACCACCTTGAAGAGGATTTCATAGCGCGGTGTTCCCGCCGCCATAGCCGACCAGATCAGCTTCTGCTCGACGGTCGATGCACCATAATAGGTCGAGAGCAGAATGGGAAAGAGCGCGTCCGCGGCCACCAATGTGACCTTCGATCCGTGACCGAACCCGAGCAAAAGCAGGAGCGCCGGATAGAGCGCGACCTTGGGCAGTGGCGCCAAGACGCGGACGATCGGACGAACCGCGGCGTTGATCGCGGCACTGGCGGCGGCGGCGATGCCGATACTGACCCCAAGCACGACCGCAATCGCAAACCCGGCAAACAGACGGATCAGCGTTGCTGCGATTTCCTGCTGAAACGTCAACGTCACGAGCTGCTGAAGCAGCCGGCTGAAGACGAAGCCCGGCGGCGGCAGCAAAACCGCGGGCGCAAAGCCGAATGACACCAGGCCCTGCCACACCGCGATCGCCAGCCCGATCGGCGCAATCCCAAGCAAGATGTTTGGGGAGAGAAGGCGCGACATCATGAGAAGCTCAGCGGCATGTCGAACTGCGGCTCGGACCAACGCACGAGCCTGGCACGAACCCTTTCGAAAATCGCGTCGAGGCAAATTCCCATTGTCCCCACGATGATGATCATCGCAAAGACGGTGTCGTATTGGCCCATATCGAGCGCATTGAACAGGATGTTGCCGGCGCCCGACTGACGGGCGATCATCTCGCTGGTGATCATCGTGATCAGTGCCAGCACCAATCCCGTGCGGCATCCGGTCAGGATTTCCGGCAGCGCCGCGGGCAGTACGATCCGCACCAAGCCTTGTGCGGGCGAAAGTCCCATCGCGGCACCCGACCACAGCATCTTCTCCTCGACCGCCTTGGCACCCTCGAAGCTGTGATAGATCACGGGAAGGCTGACGCCCAGAAAGATCACCAGTGTCTTGGTGATGTCGCCAACGCCAAGCCAAAGCATGATAATCGGCATCAAGGCGGCCTTCGGCACCGGATAAATCACCATCAGGAGCGGATTGAAGAAGGCCGCGATGCCCCGGCTGCGTCCCATCAACAGGCCCAGCGGAATCGAAACCAGCACCGCCACGCCGAACCCGATCGCCATGCGACGAAGCGAAGCGAGGATGTTGATGAGGGATTCCTTGTCGCCGAGAATGTCGGGAATTGCCCGGATCGCCTCGATCGCCGTCGGGAAGCTGTCGTTCTTCAGCACAAGCGAGGCGACCTGCCACACTGCCAGCAATCCGATGCAGGCCAGTACCGGAGCAGCACGCCTGGTCAAGACAGCCGGCGATATCATGAGACAGGCCCGGCCTCGTCGCCCTCATCGAACATGCGCTCGATATCGACGACGTACTTCTGGTAGCGCGGATCCAACAGCAGCTCGTTGCGGCGGCGCGGTCGCGGCAGATCGATGTCGATGACTTGTCGGATTCGGCCGGGCGATTTCGACATCATGACGACCTTGTCCGAGAGGAACACGGCCTCGTCGACCGAATGCGTGACGAACAGCACCGTCTTGCGGTCGCGCTCCCAGATGTTCAGAAGATCGTTCTGCAGGCGCGTCCGTGTGTGCGCGTCGAGCGCACCGAACGGCTCGTCCATCAGCAGCACTTCAGGATGGTAGGCGAGCGTGCGCGCCAGCGCCACGCGTTGCTTCATGCCACCCGACAATTCCTTGGGATAGAAATTCTCAAAGCCCTTAAGGCCGACCATCTCAATCAAGGCCCGGCTCTGCGCCTCGGCCTCGGCGGTGCGCACACCTTGCTGGCGCGGCCCATACATCACATTGCCCAGCACAGTTTTCCAAGGAAACAGGGCAAACTCCTGGAACACCGGTCCGCGATCCGGACCCGGCCCGGTGATCGCATGTCCCTTGATCTTCGCCATGCCGCTGGTCGGGCGGACAAAGCCGCCGACGATATAGAGCAGTGTCGACTTGCCGCAGCCGGACGGACCAAGGATAGAGACGAAGGCTCCCTCCTCGATCGTCAGCGAGATGTCCGATAGTGCCAAATGATCCTTGCGCGCCGAGGTCTGAAAGACCTGGGAGACACGATCGATCTCGATGATTGCAGAAGCCGGCTCTTGTGACGTCACCGGTCTCATCCATTCGCTCGATCTCGCAGGCACTACCGTCATCCTGTCTTTCGTCTCACGCGCACGAACATTCAGCGGCACGAGCTCAGCAAGAAGCCTGCCAGATAGGTGGTCGTTTTCGCACCCGTCCAGTGCGTCATTCGAACCACGGCCATTCTGCGGGGCCTTCATGCGTCACGGCTCCGCCCGGCGCCTGCCCAACCAGTCGCGCGTACTTTGCAAGCGCACCCGCACGGTGACGCGGCGGACGCTGCTTCCAATCGCGGCGCCGCGCGGCGAGTTCCTGCTCATCGAGCAGGAGATCCATCCGCCGGTTTGCGGCATCAATCCGGATCCTGTCACCGTCGCGAACAAGCGCCAGCGGACCGCCAACAAATGCCTCGGGGGCCACGTAGCCGATGCACATGCCACGGGTTGCGCCGGAGAACCGGCCATCGGTGATCAGCGCCACTTTTTCGCCCATGCCCTGCCCGTAGATCAGTGCGGTGACGCCGAGCATTTCGCGCATGCCGGGTCCGCCGACCGGCCCTTCATTGCGGATCACGAGAACCTCGCCCGCCTTGTAGCTGCGATCACGAACCGCTGCGACGCAAGCTTCTTCATCCTCGAAAACACGCGCCAGGCCTTCGAAGAACTGGCTCTTCAGGCCGGCGACCTTGATGACCGCACCGTCCGGACAGAGATTGCCCTTCAAAACCGCCACGCCGCCGTCAGGCATGATCGGTGCACGAGACGCATAAACCACCTCGCCGTCCGGCGCGTTGGCCGCGCCGTGTTCTTCAGCAAGCGTGCGGCCGGTGATGGTGATGCAGCTGCCATTGATGTGACCGCTCTGAATCAGCTCGCGTATCACCACGGCGGCGCCGCCGATATCATAGACATCCTTTGCTGTGTATTTGCCACCCGGCCGCAGGTTTCCAATCAACGGCGTCCTTGCAAAAACCTCACCAACGTCATCGATCGTGAAGGCAATGCCGGCCTCGTTCGCTATCGCCGGCAGGTGTAGCGCGGCGTTGGTCGAGCCGCCCGTCGCGGCAACGATCGCCGCACCGTTCTCCAGGGATTTCCGCGTCACGATGTCGCGCGGCAACGGCCCGCCACGAGCCAGCATCTCCATGATCAGCCGCCCGGCGCGCTGCGAGATCTGCGCACGCTCCGCATAGACACCAGGCACCATGGAGACGTTGGGAATAGTCAGCCCCATCGCCTCGGAGACCATGCCCATGGTGTTCGCGGTGAATTGGCCGGCGCACGCGCCGATGGTCGGCAAGCAGGCACGCTCGATCCGCTCGAGCGTGGCGCCGTCGATGTCGCCAGTCATGAAACTGCCGACAGCCTCATATGAATCGAGCACCGTCAGCGTACGCCCGTCCACGCGGCCCGGCAGCGAGCTGCCGCCATAGATGAAGATGGACGGCACGTTGCAGCGAACCATACCCATCATCACGCCGGGAAGGGTCTTGTCGCATCCGCCGTATCCGATCAGCGCATCGTAGGCCAGCCCATGGACGACGGCTTCGATCGAATCGGCGATCAGCTCCCGAGAGAACAGGGAGAACTTCATTCCCTCGTGATTCATGCTGATGCCGTCGGAAACCGAGACGGTCGAGAACTCGCGCGGCGTGCCGCCGGCTTCCTCGATTCCAGTTTTGGCCGCAGCCACCTGGAAGTCGTGGGTCATGTTGCAGGGCGTCTGTTCGCCCTTCATGCTGACGATGCCCACCATCGGCTTGGCTATCGCAGCATCGTCGAGCCCCATGGCACGCATGAATGCACGATGCGGGGCTCGGTCGAGCCCGTCTGTGGTGACCCGTGATCGCAACTTCTTCATATGTGCATCTTCTTCATGCAGCGCCCCGGATGATCCTGAACGCCACGATCTTACGCTCGATAATTCGCCCGCTTCTATTGCAGCGGAGCGACGATCGTCTGATGCTTGAACTGCGCGACATCTAGCTTCGGCAGCATTCCTGTCTCTGCATAGATATCCAGCATCTTCTGGATCGCCGGGAAGTTTGGTGCTGCGCCTGGATCGCGACCAAAATCGTTGTCCTTGAGCAGATAGGTCTCGAGCACCGGAACGGGCGCCTTGAGCACTTCGGACACCACCTTCAAGGTTTCCTCGCGGTTGGCCAGCACCTTCTTCATGCCTGACGTGATGTCGCGGACATAGGCTTTGACCAGCTCCGGATTCTTGTCGACGAAGTCAGCACGGCAGGCTTCCAGGATGTGTACGATGTTCGGCATGGCCTGGGACAACGAAAACAGCTTCCTGGTGCCGCCCTTCGCCTCCGCGCGCGCGGCAAACGGCTGGTTCATGTTGACCGCATCGACGCGACCTTGGCGCAGCGCGTCCTCGGAGACGGCAAAGCCGACCTCGACAAGCTTGATGTCCTTGGCCGGATCGACGCCATTCTGTTTCAAGAGCAGATTGAACGGCCCTTGCGTGCCGCCACCGATCACGGAAATGCCCACAGTCTTGCCCTTGAGATCCGCGATTGTCTTGATGGGCGAGTCATCCTTGACGGCCCAGTAGACCGAGAAGCCGCCGGGCTTCTCGAAAACGTGCTGCGCCACGATATAGGCCTTAAGATTGCCGCCGACCACGCCGTTGGCGAGCGACAGTGGCGCCTGGGTCGCACAGTCCAACGCACCGGCCGCCAATGCCTGCGTCATCGGCGCGGTGCCCTGGAATTGGGTCCATTCGATGTTGTAGGTCTTGCCGATACTCGGAAATTCGGCCGGCCTGCGCATCATCCAATATTTGGATTCCTCGGCCGGAATCGTCCAGCCGACGCGGATCGTCTGCTGCGCCCATGACGGGCTTGCCCCCGCACTCGCGGCCGCTGCCGCCCCCAAAGCCAGGATCCACCTCGAAACGGTTCGCATCGTGCCACTCCGCTACTCCGGCGCCGACCGGCGCCCGCCAACCCGACCGCCTCAAATGTTTCATGGTTCAAACAATCAGGCAAGCCATGCGAGCCGAGCGGTTTTGCCGTTCGATGCGCAATGTATGGTAAAGCGGCGTCGCATTGCGACAGAAGGAGGCAACCTATGGCTGATGAGAACAAGGCAAACCCGCAAGGCGCCGAGAAGCTCGGCTATCTCGGCCTTGGACTCATGGGAACGCCGATGGCCCGACGCCTGCTCAAGGCCGGCTACCAAGTCGCTGTCTGGAACCGCTCGGAGGGCAAGGTGGCGCCGCTCGCCGAGGCCGGCGCCAAGCGCGCGATCACGCCTCGTGATCTCTTGGTGAACTCGGATATCGTATTCATGTGCGTGACGGATGCGGTGGCGGTCAAGGAGGTGATCTTCGGGCCCGAAGGTCTGGCATCGGCGCCTGGCTCAGGCAAGCTTGTCGTCGACTTCTCGTCGATCCATCCAGACGCGGCGCGCGATCTTGCAACGCGACTGAAAGACGCCAACGGTGCGGGCTGGATCGATGCGCCGGTGTCCGGGGGCACGAAAGGCGCCGACGAAGGCACGCTCGCCATCATGGCGGGCGGAGAAGCTGGCGACATCGAGAGGGTGCGGCCCTATGTTCTGGCCATGGCGCGCAGGTTCACTCACATGGGCCCGGTCGGCGCCGGCCAGACCACAAAGCTGTGTAACCAGGTGATCGTCGGATGCGCGATGGCCGTGCTCGCGGAAGCAACGCGCCTGGCCGAGAACGCCGGAATCGACGCCAATCGATTGCCCGAAGCGCTCGCCGGCGGTTTTGCAGATTCAATCCCGCTCCAGCTGTTCGTGCCACGGATGGTGCAGGGCATTCACACCCCGCCGCTCGGCCACATCGCCACGATGCTCAAGGACCTCGATACCGTTGCCGATGTCGCACAGGCGACATCGACGGCGGTACCGATGGCTTCGCTTGCCGGACAGCTCTTCAGGCTAGCGAAGGCCGCGCGAGGTGCGGAAGCGGACGCGTTGGAGATCTACAAGCTTTCAGCGGCAGAGCGCCACGCTGTCTAAGGCGACCTGAAGAGCGTTAAGGCCCCTTCTTGCGCTCATCGTCGGCCATGAAGCGACCGAACGCTCCTCTCGCGAAGAGCAGCGGCTCCTTCGCATTGTAGGTGTAGGCCTCGACCGCGCCGAGAAAGATCACGTGGTCGCCACCATAATAGCGATTCACGGAGCGGCATTGAAAATTGGCGACGCTCTCGGCGAGCACCGGCGCATTGCCGAGGCCGGGTGTCCAGCCGACGCCGGTGAACTTGTCGTCCGACGATTTAGCGAATTTGTTCGCAAGTGCTTGTTGCGAAGCGCCAAGAACATTGACGCTGAAATGGCTGGCATTCTGGAAGATGGTCAGGCTCGAAGAAAAGACGACGAGGCTCCACAGAACCAGCGGAGGATTCAGCGAGACCGAGGCGAACGAATTGCACGTCAGTCCGTAGGGCTTGCCGTCAGGCGCTGCCGCCGTGATGATGGTCACGCCCGTTGCGTAGGTTCCGAGCGCATTGCGAAAGTCGCGAGGGTCGATCTGCGAGCTGTCGCTCGCGAACTCGTTAGCGGGATCGGGAGCACGGGGCTGCTTCGGCAGATCATTCATCGGCCGACCTCACAGCGTGAGATTCTCGGACGGCAGGCCGAGCGCCACTCGTCCATAATTGGTCCCCGCCGCATCGAAGTTGAATGCGAGATGCGAGTTGATCGCGTGCGCATCACGGAACTGCCGCTGCAACACGCCGCTCGTGAACAGACCACGCGCGCCGCTCGCGGCAAACAGCATCGAGACCGCGTCCGTGCACAAGTTCACTGAAAAAGATCCATCGCGCCTATATCTGGTCTTGGTCGCCATGTCAGGGATTTGGCCGCACCGTGCGTTCTCCATGGCATCGAGGCAGGCCGACCGCATGATCAGGCGTGCGGCGTCGATCTTGGCCGAGGCTTCCGCGATCTTGATCTGAGTGCTCTGAAAATCGCTCAGCTTGGCGCGGTTGTAGGTCGAAATGCGATGACGTGCGACCTCCATATAATCGTCGAGACACGCCTGCGCATTCCCCAGCGCGACACCGGAGAGAACGTACGGGAACAGCGAGAACACGGGCAGCGCATACAGCGGATTCGGATTGACCTTGCTTCCGGGTGTCGGACCACCGGCAAGATCCCCGACGGCGACCGTCATATGGTCAGCCACGAAAGCGTCCCTGACCTCCACGTCGCAAGATCCGGTCCCGCGCAGTCCGGCGACGTTCCAGGTGTCCAGCACCTTGTAATCGCCTTTCGGCAACAGAAAGATTCGATACTCGATGCCATCCGCCTCGTCGTCGGAGTAGACCACGCTTGCAAGCATATTCCATTCGCACGAGGTAACGCCCGAGGAGAATGGCCAGCTACCGTGCAGCCGGTATCCGCCCTCGACCCGCGTGGCACGTCCGGCGGGAAAAATGAACGAGGATGCGATCAGTGCGTCCGGATCGCGGCCCCAGACCAGATCCTGCGCCTTCTGCTCGAACATGCCGAGCATCCAGTGATGGCTTGCCAGATTGGCGAGATTCCAGGCTACCGACGCATCCGCCTGCCCGAGCAGCTCGCCGCAATCGACGAGAGCGACATAGTCGAGCTCGGCCCCGCCAATCCGGGCCGGTTGGAGCATTCGGAACAGGCCAGCGTCATGAAGATCCATCTCGGTTTCCGAGGGGAGATGCCGCAGCTCCTCCGTCCGCGCCGCCCGCTCGCGTAGTCGCGGCACGAGGTCCCGGGCCTTCGCGATCATTGCCGCATAGGCGCCTTCGCCGGCTTCCGGCCCGGCGGACTGGCCGATGTTCGGCTTTCGATCCGGCGCCATTCGTGTCCCTCAATTTCACATATTTATGCGGCCGCCCCTTCGTCAAATCAAGCCAATGCAGCCAGGATTGCTAAGCATCGATCCGCACGCTGCACGATGCCTGGTGTCATGGGACGGCCTTGGGCTCACATTGGCGTCGAGGGTTTGCCGGAGCCAAAAACACCTTTCTGGGTAAACTCTGAGATGCGACATTCGTCGTAACCGAGGATACTGCGCAAGACGTCTTCGGTATGCTCGCCCAACAGGGGCGCCGCAACGGGATCGATCGCGCCGGTCAGGCTCATGGTAATCGGCGGCTCGATGTTGGGCACCCATTCCGCTGTAGGGTGCGGAATCCGGTTCAGGCGATGGCGCTCGCGAGCCTCGGGCGCATTGAAGCCCTCCTCGACCGTCCGGAGATAGCCGACCGGGATATTGGCCAGCTTCATCTTTGCCATCCAGTTCTCCAGAGTATCGCTGGCAAAGACCTCTGCAATGGCTGCCCGCAAGAGCTCCTTGTTCTCCGAACGGGCTTTGCGCGTGGCAAACCGCGGATCGGTGATGAGATCGGGCCGATTCAGTACCTCGACCACGAGCCGGCGGTAGAGCCGGTCGTTGGCGCAGGCCATGTAGAGCGGCCCGTCAGAGGCTTCGTAGACGCCGACGGTGGGAGACCCGCTGGGCGAATTGCCGAACCGGCCGGGATTTTCGCCGTTGATGAGATAAGCCATGCCGTAGAAGCCCGTCATCCCCATCGCGACGTCGAACAGGGCGACTTCGACATGTTGGCCGCGGCCGAGCCGGTCCCGCGCCAGCAACGCCAACAGGATGGCATTGCAGGCAGACATCCCTGTCGCCATGTCCACAATGGGCGGGCCGGTACGAACCGCCGGGCCGTCGGCAAATCCGTTGAGCGACATGAAGCCGCTTTCCGCCTGCGTGATGGGATCGAAGCCCGGCCGCGAGGCAAACGGTCCGGTACGTCCGTAGGCGGAGATCGAGCAATAGACCAGCCGGGGGTTGAGCGGCGCGACCGACTCATAGTCGAGCCCGAACTTCTTCATGACCCCACTCGAAAAATTCTCCACGACCACATCTGCCTTGCGGATCAGGTCCCGTGCGATCTCTCGGGCCTCCGGCACGGCAAGGTCGAGCGCAATGCCGCGCTTGTTGCGGTTCAGGCTGAGATAGGCGGCGCTTTCGCCGCCAATCTCTGCGTGCTCATAAGCACGCGTGTCGTCGCCGCCGTCGGGGTTCTCGATCTTGATGACGTGCGCGCCATAATCGGCGAGTGTCTGGGTGCAGGCCGGGCCGGCGACCACGCGCGTGAAATCGACGACCAGCAGACCATCGAGTGCACTCGGCCCTCCCGTCCCTCGCGACGAACGTACCGGCAGTTGAGGTTTGGTGGGCATCAATAGCGCTCTCCCTTACATCGGCTTATGGCCGCCGAATTCCCTGCAGGAGCAAACTTAAAGCCCGGCGCCGCCAAGTTCGCAAGTACCTGACCCGCATCGCCTCAACACGAAAAAGGACCCGGCAGCCGTTAGGCTGCCGGGTCCTTCTGGGCACGCGAGGTCACGTTACATCTCGCGCCGGCTATTCTACGCTGTCCGCGTTCCGCATCACGGAAACCTGTTTCTTCCCTCAGCGGAGCCACTTTCGCCAGTAAAGCGTGTGTGACCAGGCCCAGGGCAATTCGGGTTCATAGAGCCGATAGCCCGCCTGAATGAAGTTGTTGGCAGATCTCGGGTTATCCGTTGTATCGGAAACGATGCTCTGCCATCCGACCCGCCGTCCCCGCGCCTCGACAGCGCGCATCAGGACCGGTGGCAATCTCCATTCAGAAGAGCCTGAATGGGAAGCTCAAGGATTCTCCCTGGCGCGCGGCCTACTGCCCTCTGGAGACGCAGCGCGCGCTTGCCGAGGCCACGCTGAGAGCCAAGGTAGAAGCGAAGCAGAAGGTCGAGCAGGATCGAGCCCTCAAGGAGGCCCACCCGCGGGATGGTATCTACGCAGCGGCAGGCCCCGATTTCGAGGACCGCTGCGCGAAATTCAACGACACCATCGTTGCGTTCGCCGGCAAATCGATGACGACGGCCTCCAACATTTGCAAGATAGAAAATACGCCAGTTCAGCTTCCCGATACCGTCAGGATCGGCGCGGCCTGCACGATGCAGCCCGCTTCGGGCTCGGAGGCTGTCAGCGTACAAGGCCTCTACTCCGGATCGCGAGAACCTGATGTTCAAGAAGATCGACGATAAGACCGTCATCCTCTGGATCATCAAGGATGGACACTTCACCGGCGATAGCCGAAAACTGTCCTATTGCAGCGACCAGGTGCAGCGCGCGGTAAGCGGACTAAGAACTAGGGATCACCGAAACGAAAAGCCCGCGGCGGGTTGCTTCCCGCGCGGGCTGAACCAATCTATTTCGATGATGCCATTCTGCCAGTGTTTTGCCCGACGTGTCAAACGAACGAATTCGCGTACGCCGCGTTAGACGATCGGGAGGATCGCCATGACACCTCAGAGGACCTCATCCAGGACGTCACGAAACCTTCCGGGACCAAGGTCGCGCATCGACAAGGAACGTGCCGCGCGGGATGAGCTCATCGAAGACGTTGGGGAGACGGAAGACAAGAGCCGCGATCTCGTGCATGGCGACGGCGGCAGCATCGATCTGCCTACAAAACCCGGAGATTTGTCGAACGACGATTAGGCCACCTGGGAAGCGGCGCGCATCTCGATGATGCCATTCTGCCGGTGTTTTGCCCGACGTGTCAATCGACGCGCAAAAAAGGGAGCCCCTCCTCCCGGCTCAATATGTGGTGCGCAAGGGGCTTGCTTCAAGCCCCCGATGATCGCGTAGAAGCCTCGACCCAACCAACGAGTCGAGGGGTCACGACATGCCTGTACTGCTTCCGACATCCCGCTCACGGACGAGCACAAGCCGCGCGTCAGCCACCGGCCATGCGGTCGTCATCGCCGGCGGCGGTCCGACCGGGCTGATGCTGGCCGCGGAGCTCGCGCTGGCGCAGGTCGACGTCGCCGTGGTCGAGCGGCGTGCGAACCAGGAGCTATCAGGCACGCGCGCCGGCGGACTGCACGCGCGCTGCATCGAGCTCCTCGATCAGCGCGGCGTCGCGGATCGCTTCCTGCGCGAGGGACAGATCGTCCAGCTTGCGGGCTTTGCATGGACGCGGCTCGACATCAGCGACCTTCCCAGCCGGCACGCGTATGGACTCGCGCTGCGACAGAACCACATCGAGCGTCTCCTGGCCGAGTGGGTCGCGGAGCTCGCGGTCCCGATCTATCGCAACGCCGAGGTGACGGGCTTCGCGCAGGACGAGACCGGCGTCGACGTCACGCTAGCCGGCGGCGAGACGTTGCGCGCAAAATATCTGGTCGGCTGCGACGGCGGCCGCAGCCTGGTGCGCAAGATCGCCGGCATCGACTTCGGCGGCTCCGATCCGACGCTGAGCAACCTCATGGCCGAGGTCGAGATGCGCGAGGCGCCGGTATGCGGCCTGCGTCACGACGCGCTCGGCTTCCACGGCCTCAGTAAAGCCGAGAGCGGGCGCGTGCTGGTCGTCGTGACGGAAGCGAGGTGCGAACGCAGTGGCGAACCCACCTTGCGCGACCTCAGCGAGGCTCTCGCCGCCGTTTACGGCACCGACTTCGGCGCGCACAGTCCCGCCTGGATCTCGCGCTTCACCGATGCGGCGCGACAGGCCGCATCCTATCGCAAAGGGCGCGTGCTGCTCGCCGGCGATGCCGCGCATATCCATCATTCCGTCGGCGGCCAAGGCCTCAACACCGGCCTGCAGGACGCGGTCAATCTCGGCTGGAAGCTGGCGCAGGTCGTGAGCGGCATTTCGCCCGACAGCCTGCTCGACACCTACCACACCGAACGTCATCCTGTGGCCGCGCGCGTGCTGCGCAACACCAGGGCGCAGATTGCCCTGCTTCGCCGCGCCGACGCCGGCCTCATCGCCGCGCGCGAAATCATCTCCGAACTCCTCGCCATCGACGAGCCGCGCAAGCGCTTTGGCGCGATGATGAGCGGGCTCGATATCCGCTACGATCTCGGCGAAGGCCACGTATTGCTCGGACGCCGCATGCCCGATCTCGACTTGACGGTCGAGGGACAGAAACTGAGGCTGTTCACGCTTCTGCACAGCGCGCGCGGCGTGCTGCTCAATTCTGGCAAGCGGGGCGGCATCGACATCATGCCGTGGGCGGATCGCATCGGTGTCGTCGATGTCGCTTATGACGGCCCATGGGAGCTTCCCGCCGTCGGACAGGTCGCCGCGCCCAAGGCCGTGCTCGTGCGGCCCGACGGCCACGTGGCCTGGGTGGACAATGAGAACCGATGCGGACTTGCGGAGGCGATGACGAAATGGTTTGGACCGGGTGGCGCGTAAACTACGAACGCCTCATGCGGCGTCAAATCGGGATAGGGGGAAGCCTCGCGGCTTCTCCCCTCCCACACCACCGGACATACGGGTCCGTATCCGGCGGTTCGGTAGATTATGCTGGTTGCTGTGCCGCGACGGAAGCCAAGCCGAGTGCCCTGAAGAACGCGATTGGCATGGCGATGGTGAGCGCGGGGCTGTTCGCGAGCCGCCAGGGGCCATGTGGGTTGCCGACGGTTTGTGCCGCCAGATTCCGGCCGACGCCGCGACGTCGCAACTCGGCGAAGCGGGTGCTCCCACGCTTCCATTGCTTCCAGGCGATGGCGCAACCGCCGCCTAGTCCACTCATCAAGTGCCTGCAACACCGACGGCGTTTGGCAGAAGCCAAAGTAGCCGCGCCATCCCTTGAGATAGACCGACAGCTCTTTGACGATCTGCGCGAGGCTTCGGCCGCACGTGCGCCGCGTCAGCTCCCGGACTTTCGCTTTGAAGCGGGTGAGTGCCTGGGGCGCGATGCGCCGCCGCGGCTCTGTCCCGCCGGTGAAGCTGAAGCCCAGGAACTTGCGAACGCTCGGTTTGGCAACCGCGCTCTTGGCCTTGTTGATCTTGAGCTTGAGGCGCTTTTCCAGGAACTTCTCGATGCCCGCCAACACCCGCTCGCCCGCCTTCTGACTGCGCACATAGATGTTGCAGTCGTCGGCGTAGCGTCCGAAGCGATGGCCGCGCTTCTCCAGTTCCTTGTCCAGTACATCCAGCATCAGATTCGACAATAGCGGCGAGAGCGGGCCGCCCTGCGGCGTGCCCTCGTCCGTCGAACTGACCAGCCTCCTTCCATCACACCCGCATTCAGGAACGCGCGGATGAGCTTCAGGAGGCGCTTGTCAGTGACCCGCTTCGCGACCAGCCCCATCAGGATGTCGTGGTTGACCCGGTCGAAGAACTTCTCCAGATCGATGTCCACGACAACGGCGTGCCCGGACGCGATATACGCCTGCGCCCGTTCCACCGCCTGATGTGCCGAGCGGCTCGGCCGGAAGCCGAAGCTCGCCTCGGAGAACGTCCCGTCCCAATCCGCCTGCAGCACCTGCAGCACCGCTTGCTGGATGAAGCGGTCGAGCACCGTCGGGATGCCGAGCGGCCGCAGGCCACCCGACGCCTTCGGTATCTCCACCCGCCGCACCGGTTGTGGCTTGTAGGTCCCGTCAAGCAACTGGGCGCGGATCGCGAGCCAGTGCTCCTTCAGGTGGGCCGGCAACTCGCCGACAGTCATCCCGTCGACGCCCGCCGTCCCCTTGTTGCGCGTCACTTGCGCCAACGCATTCTTCAGATTCTCACGCTCGACCACTGCTTCCATCGTCGGCCCTGCGACCGCCGGGCGTTCAAGACTGGTCTTCGCCGCGCTTGCTTCGATCTCTCGGGCGGCGGCGCTTTGGGCTTCACCCTCCGCGCCGGTGCCCGAGTTCAGTTCGACCTGACTTTTCTGTCGCATGGCTCGCGCGAGATGGACTGCTCTACTAACCACTTCCACCGTTCGGGCCTTCGGCGGCGCGCCGCCGCCTACTATGCCCTCGGCTGACTTCTGCGCTGCGGTCAGGCCGCCTTACGGCCGCCTCAGTCCCGTTACCGGGACACAGCGCAGACCTCCCGAGGTAAGACCGACCGCCTTCACCGCACGCCCGCCGGATTTACCACCCCGACCTTTGATGACCATGGACTTCGCAATCATGTGCTTGCTCGTCCGGCCGGGTAGGCCTCATTATCCGGTTCTTGTCCATCGGGTCGCGGCTTTGCCCCGCGCTGTCTTCAGACCCCATCTCGCGATGACGCCCTTGCGCTTCGCTAATCCTTCGCCGTCATCAGGCTGGATAGAGGACTTCCACCTCCAAGCTGTCGTTCATACTCGGCACACACAAAAAAGCCCGCGGCATACCCGCGGGCTTATTCGAGACATCAGGTGATCGAAACGCGGCTCAACATCCGAATGTTGCGCCGCTCGTTGCTTTCTGATGTGGAATTTTTACCCGGCGAGCCCAATTGGGGAGTCCGGCTTTCAGGCTTGTATGCAAGCGCGTCTGCGATCCATTGAGGCTATCCGAGTTCTTGACTTAGCTCAACGCGCGGCTGACGCAGCTTTTGTGAGTTTACGCTCATGTATTCTCCTGGGAAAGAGGCCAAAGCTCCTCGTGAGACACGTCGAAATCGTTTGTCGCGCCGACACTTCCAAGAACGCTGAACCACCATTACTCCAACGCAATCGCAGGCACTAACAAGTGGTTGGCGTCTCATCCCCTGACGCCGTAGCACATCGGCTCTTGCCATACGGCCCTCCCTCGAAATGGAACTGGATGCCGAGCAATTTAGCCGTGTAGTGCAGAAGTTTCAGTCTCATGTCAGATTGTCCAAACAAAAGCCCGGGCACGATTGCCCGGGCCTAATAATTAGCGTCCAAGGCTGCGTCGGGAACCGCCTATGTCTTCCCGTAGGTCAATCCAAGAGCCCTCTTTAAGCGCCTCCCCCTCACCCCCTCCTCAGCCCCATCGCCTCCGGCAGCGACGCCAGCAGCAGCACGAGGCAGACGGCGAGCAGCACGATGTCCTTGAACAGAAACTCGCCGGTGAGATTCCACGCCATCGGGTCGGTCGAGAGTGACCATGTCACCACGCCGGGCGTCGTGAAGAAGAACGAGAAGGTGACCGCGAAGGTCACGACACCCATGAAGGCGCCGAGCGCCGAGAGCAGCGGGCTAAAGGCGCCGGCGATCAGCAGCACGGCGATCGCGAATTCGGTGACGCCGAGCACATAGGCTTCGCCGCGCAGGCCGAACACCGAGAGCCAGGAGATGAACGGGCTGTTGGTGATGAACTGCGCGATACCTCGCGCCGATTGCGGCGTGAATTTCTGCATGCCGAACGAGATGAAGATGATCACCATGACCCAGCGGAGGATGGCGAGAAGGCGATAGGATCCGTTGCCTGCTTCGGCGACGTTGAATTCCGTTTTCATTGGACGTGGTCTTCCCCTGAGCATCCCCGCTTGCTCGCGGGTTGCCGGTGATACGAGGCAAGCTCCGGCCCGTTACGTCCGCCGTCGTCACGCGGGACTCACGAGTCCGTGGGCAGCGCTGCCGGGAACAAGCAGCAAGAGGCTGCGCTGCACCGCAATGCCCGGGGCGCGCGCCGATGCCGCCGTCCGCGAAGCGGAAACGCGTCGCCTTGATGCGGCGCGAGCGCTTGCTCGCCCGCACCATCTGCGGCCAAGCCATGCAAATCCGCACACTGAAAACAGGCCTGCTGCCGGCGGTGGCGATCGAGCTGGCGATCAGGAGCCTTTCTCGGAAGTCGCGCCGGGATCGCCGGGAAAAGGCTCCTGCGTCTTGCGCCCAAGAAACGTATCGGGTGGAGGTTCAACAGCTCGCGGCATTCGCGCACGATCTGTCGCATGTATTCGGCCTGCTCATGCTCGGCAGGTAACGGCCGATAGACCCTCATCTCGATGCTCCCCTTGCTTTGCAGGCGGGAGCACGCTCGGTCTCTCAGCCACCGACGCCCACGGACGAAAGCCTTGACCGGTGATGTCCTACAAACTCGCTGGGGTCGCTCGGTTCAAAAGTGGACTTTGGTATCACGCGCCCAAGATGAGTAAGTGGCTCAAACGGCTGAACTTGCACCCGAAAATTTAATACGCGCAACATATCAAATGATGTGACTCGGCTCTGCCAGGAGCATAAGGTTAAGCCATCACCGCAAGGCTTGAGGCATCGATCGGTGATGAGAACGCCAGTTGCGCTCCCGCCCTACTCCAATGAGGAGCTGCGCCATGCTGAAGCGGCGTCGTTTCAAACAGACCACGACCCTGACCGAAAGACTCGCGGACGAGGCCGCTCGCTGCCGCGAGGAAGCGCGCACGCTGGCACCGGGCCGCCGCCGTGAGATGCTGCTGCGCCAGGCGCGGCAGGACGAGACAGCCATGCAGATCGAGGCCTGGCTGCGCTCCCCCGGCCTGAAGGCGCCGACATGACGCAGCAATATCGCGCTTACCTCGTTGGCGAGAACGGCGTCTTCCGCTCCGCCGAAGCGTTCGAAGCCTCGTCCGATTCCTCCGCCTTGGCCTTTGCGAAGCAGTTCACGCGGCTGGGCAAGGTCGAGGTCTGGCAGCTCGGCCGAAAGATCGCCGTGCTGGAGTCCGAGCAGTCTCGGTCACCCGAGCCATCCTGCCCGACACTGACGCGTCAATGATCGCGTGCGTGCGATCGTGACCTGAGATCTTCGATCTCTA
Source organism: Bradyrhizobium sp. LMG 9283 (assembly GCF_045571415.1). NCBI lineage: Bacteria > Pseudomonadati > Pseudomonadota > Alphaproteobacteria > Hyphomicrobiales > Nitrobacteraceae > Bradyrhizobium > Bradyrhizobium sp. LMG 9283. Next base: position 3,150,215 of record NZ_CP120691.1, on the reverse strand, counting down.
AGCAGAACGTCACCTGCATGATGGGACCGCCGGCGTCGCGAATGTCGATCGCCATCTCTTGGCGACCGCCGGTGAGCGGCGTGGAGAGCACCGCATCGCGCGCCATGTCGGCAACCGAGTTGGCGGCCTCGGCCTGAACCGCGCGCGGGCCGGACAATTCCAGTCCCTCCTCGTCCAGCGCAATTCCCTTCTTGTCGCGAAGATCGAAGTAATATCGGGGCATGGCCGCATCCTCTGCCCTAATAGGTCAAGGCGCGCGCAAAGGTTTCTAGCAGGACGAAAAATTCTCTTGGGATCAGGGGGCTTCGGAACGCGCCTGCCTGCGCATGCACCCTCACTCCTCTGCAAGTTTGCGCTCGATATAGGCGTCCACCGTCTCGGCGAACGAGCGCTGCACGCCGACCGCGACATCGTGCTGGTCGAGTGCGTCGCGCTGGAGCACGCGCAGGCCGCGCCCGCGGGCGCTGGCCGGCGCCGTGTTCAGAAACTGATCGATGACACCTTTGGCGAGCGGGATGGCCTTGGGATCGCCCCGAGCGATCAGGAGCCGCAACAGGCTCTGGCATTCGGCCAGACCGGGCATGGCCTCGCTCACCTTTGCTGCGATTTCGGCTTCGGCCGCTTGACCGGCTGGGTATGGGTGCCGAACAGCGCCAGCAACAGCGCGACTTCTTCCTTCGAACCGATCTGGATCATGATTGTCTCTCCTGTTCGCTCCGTTGGTCGGGGCTTGGCCCGGTGGAGTTCAGGACGATCTGGTTTCAGCAATGTTTCAGGCGTGTTTCGTCGGGGCGATCTGCGGCGACAGGCCCCAAAGACAAAGCCATTACGACAAAGGCCCCGCGAAGCGGGGCCTTTTTTCATGTCGAACCCCGGTCATCATTGCGACGCCGGCGCTCGCCTATGATGCCATTTTGACCGTGTTTTGCCCGACGAGACTGAGCAAGAACTCGGCATTTTGGTGAGTTGATGTACGATTCTGTTCATGACGAATCGCACATTCAAGACCGGCGAGAGCCGCGACCAGGCCAGCCTGCTTCCTGCTCGGATTGAGGACTATGTCGGACCGGACAACCCCGTCCGGGCGATTGAGAGCTTCGTTCGTGTCCTCGACCTTGCCAAGCTCGGCTTTCGCCATGCGGATCGCAAGGCTGAAGAGGTCGGCCAGCCGCCATACGATCCAGCCGATCTGCTGAAGCTCTACCTTTACGGCTACATCAACCAAATCAGGTCGTCGCGTCGGTTGGAGCGGGAGGCCGGCCGCAATCTGGAACTGATCTGGCTGCTGAGGAATCTGAAGCCGGGTTATCGGACGATCGGCAATTTCCGCAAAGAGAACTGGGCGGCGCTGAAGGCAGCCAACCGCAGCTTCGTGCTGCTGATGCGCGAGCTTGGTCTTGTCGGCGGCAGCGTTGTTGCAATTGACGGCTCGTTCTTCCATGGCGACGCCAGCAAGGCCAGCATCTTTACGCGCAAACGGCTTGCCGATCAGATCATCAAGCTGGACCAAGAGATCGAGGCTTACGGCAAGTGCCTTGAGGACAATGATGCCGCGGAAGCCAAGAAGCCGGGCAAGGATGGCCCCGATGGCGGCGGCGGAGGTGGCGGCGACATCGGTGCGAAGATCGCGGCGCTGCTGGCGAAGCGCTTGCGCGCACAAGGCGACCTTGCTCGGCTGGAAGAGAATGGCGCGACGCAGCTATCCCTGACTGATCCGGATGCCCGGCTTCTGGTCAAGAGCGGCCAGGGCGTCGCAGGCTACAATGTGCAGACCGCCGTCGATGACAAGCACAAGCTCATTGTCGCCAGCGAGGTGGTGAACGACAGCAGCGATGTCGGCCAGCTACATGCGATGGCCATGGCGGCAAAAGAGGCTCTCGAGGTCGGGGCCCTGCAGGCGCTGGCAGATGAGGGCTATTACAGCAGTCGCGAACTGAAGGCCTGTGAAGACGATGGCATCACGCCCTATGTGCCGGTGCCGGAGGGCAACGCCCGGCTCGAGAAGCAAGGCCGCTTTGCCCTCAAGGACTTCAACTATGATGGCGCAACCGACACCTACCGTTGTCCTGCCGGCCAACCGCTACATCCGATGAAGAGCAGGCAAAAGAACACCAGCGGCCGCATCGAGATCCGCTATGCGGCGCGCGGAGCGATCTGCAGGACCTGCCCGCTCAAGGTCCAGTGTCTCTCGTCGAACGCGGGCCTACCGGACGATCGGTCGCTGGGAGCATGAAGGCGTTCTTGAACGTCATCGCGCGCGGATGCAGGGTGCAGGCGAGCTGATGCGCCGTCGTTTTGCCATCGTCGAGCATCCGTTTGGCACGCTCAAATGCCGCGCCGGCTATCGTCATTTCCTGGTCCGCGGCTTCGATAAGGTCCGCGGTGAGTGGAACCTGATGGCGCTCTGCTACAACTTTACCCGCGTGCTCAACATTCTTGGCTTAGACGTGTTTCTGGCCGCCCTCGCAAAGACGCTCGCTCCTGGCCGAGGCACCCTCGCAGCCCTCCTGCAGGGCATCCAGCTTGCTCCAGAGGCCTTCTGGATCAATCACCCGCCTCCGATCGCAATCGGTCGCCCACACCGGCCTGACTCCGCCAAAACCAGTAATTCTTGCTCAGTCTCGACGGGTCAAACTTTATCTTAAATGCAGCAAAGTGGATTCGGCGAAACGAAATCTCTTCGCGTCATGCTGGGACATGTCGCCTGGAACGGGGCAAGCCGGAGAGATCTTCAATGTACTACGTCGCCGCTGCATTGCTGGTGCTGTCGGGACTGTTCTATTCCGCGAGCCGTCATGAGCTCGGCCAATTCGGAGCAGACGTGTGCAGCTATGGCGGCACCTTCTGCGACAATCCGGTGGTCCTTTTCACCGGCGCGGCGCTGGCCGCCGCCTGGGGCATGTTCGTCAGCGTCAAGTAGGACGCTGGGGCACAGCACCACTTCCATCCGGCATCCACATCCGCCACCGGGCGGGAAGCCTGGCGAACGGCCGTGAATCGTGAATTGCTCGATGATGGCAAGCTACCCCTGTTTTGCCCGACGGAGCAAGCAGACTTGGCATTATCAGAAATTGGCGTCTTGCGTGGCCGGGAACTTTCATTGCCTTGTCGGCATTTGCTATGAGGACACCACCCTGACTGAGGCCCCTTCCATGAGCGACAGCGCCGCGGCCCCCACGAAAACCGCGCCGACGCTGCTGCAACGATTGGGGCCCGGCCTCATCACCGGAGCTGCCGACGACGACCCGTCGGGCATCGCCACCTATTCGCAGGCCGGCGCGCAATTCGGCTATGGTCTGCTGTGGACCGTGTTTCTGACCACGCCGTTCATGATCGCGATCCAGCTCGTCAGCGCGCAGATCGGACGCGTCACCGGCAAGGGGCTGGCTGCCAACGTCATGAAGGTCGCGCCGCGCTGGGCGGTTCTGGCACTGGTCGCCATGCTCGTTACCGCGAACACGTTCAACATCGCCGCCGACATCGCCGCGATGGCCGAGGCCCTCTCGCTCGTCATCGGCGGCCTGAACCACGAGCACGCGCTGATCTTCGCGGCCGGCTCGACCCTGCTCCAGGTGTTCCTGCCCTACCGACGCTATTCGCCTGTATTGAAATTCCTCACCTTGGCGCTGTTCGCCTATGTCGCGACCGCCTTCACCGTCAAGATTCCCTGGAGCACGGCGCTGCTCGCTGCGGTGTGGCCGAAGGCAAATGTCAGCGGCGATTATTTTCTGATGGTGGTGGCCGTGCTCGGCACCACCATCAGTCCCTATCTGTTTTTCTGGCAGGCCTCGCAGGAGGTCGAGGAGCTGAACCAGGGCAAGCGTGACAAGCCGCTTCGCCAGCTCAAGCATGGCGGCAGCCCGGAGCTCGCGCGCATCAGGGCCGACACCATCTCCGGCATGCTGCTCTCCAACGGCATCGCCTTCTTCATCATTCTCACCACGGCGTCGGTCCTGCACGCCAACGGCGTCACCAACATCAGTTCGGCGACGGAAGCGGCTGAAGCGTTGCGGCCGCTCGCCGGAGATTTCACCTTTGCCCTGTTTGCGATCGGCATCATCGGCACGGGCTTGCTCGCCATCCCGGTGCTGGCGGGCTCGGCCGCTTATGGCGTTGCGGAGATCTTCGGATGGCGTGCCACGCTGGAGGCGAAGCCGGACGAAGCGGCCGGCTTCTACACCATCATCGCCGCGGCAACCCTCATCGGCTTCGGCCTCGGCTTCACCGGGATAGACTCGATCCATATGCTGGTGTGGAGTGCGGTGCTCAACGGTATCGTCGCCGTCCCCATCATGGCGATGATGATGCTGATCGTCTCCAGCCGCGCGATCATGGGCCGCTTCAGGGCCCGCTCATGGCTGATCGCGCTCGGCTGGCTCGCCACCGCCCTGATGACGCTGGCCGTTCTCGCTTTGCTGGGTTCGTCGGTGACTGGATAACGCGAACTGCGCATCATTGCCGCGCGCATCCGCCGAAGCCGAGCGGCCGCAGCAGTCGAGAGCGCTACGGCGTCACGGGATTGACGGTCGGGGACGTCTTGGGCCCCGGCCGCACTGGCTCGATCGGCGACTTCGGTTTCGTCGGGAGCACCGTGGCGCCGGCGGCCCGTGCCGCTTCACCCGTGGTCGCGTACATCGCAACATGGGCCGGCTGCGTCTTGGCGCGGCTCCAGGGTCCGTGGTCGACGAGCAGCATTGCCGCAATCGTCACGCCCGCGACGATCAGCGCGATCACGCCGGGATGGCGGAGCGCGGTGGAGATGGAGCTTGCGAAACGACCACTTGTCATCGAAGGATCCGCTATCTTCTCTATCCCAGGTTAATGCGATTACGCCCGGTCAGGTTCCCCGTTTCCATCAAGCAAGTTCCAAGCCAACAGGGCCTTTCCCTATTTGCTGAAACCAAATTCCACGCCGGGAACACGTTTCCGACCGCTGCGCTTTCAGCACACACGCGTCCGCCGCTTCACTCGCCCGGAGTGATTGCGTTGCTCGGCGTCGGCCGGTCGGTGATCTGCTGGCCGAATAGGCTCCCGATCAGCTCGACTGCAGTACGCGCGGTCCGACCACGTTCGTCCAGGAAGGGATTCAGCTCGACGATATCGACCGATCCTACGACGCCGGAATCGTGCAACAGCTCCATGATCAGGTGCGCCTCGCGATAGGTGGCACCACCCGGCACCGTGGTGCCGACACCCGGCGCCACGCAGGGGTCGAGAAAATCTACGTCGAAGCTGACATGCAGCACGCCATTGCTCGCCCTGACCCGCTCGATGACGCGGCGGATCAGGACGGCGACGCCGAACTCGTCGATCTGGCGCATGTCGATGATCCTGATCCGACGCAAGCGCATCAACTCCTTCTCGAGCTTGTCGATCGAACGGGCGCCGAACAGGTCCAGCTTGTCCGGGTTGATCGAAACGCGCGGATCGTCACCCAGCAGGCTGTCGAGCCCGGGCTCGCCGCACAAGAACGCGGCTGCCATGCCGTGCATGTTTGCCGTGATCGTCGTCTCCGGTGTGTTGTAATCGGCGTGGGCATCGAGCCAGAGCACGAAGAGCTCGCGTCCACGTTCCTGCCAATGACGCGCCATCGCATTGACCGATCCCATAGACAGCGTGTGATCGCCGCCCAGGAAGATCGGCAGCGCGCCGGTTGTCGCGATCTCATAACCCTTGCGGCTCAGCACGCGCGTCCAGCGCTGGATTTCGCGGTAGTGATTGGCTTTTTCGGGCGGGCTGTCGGTGAGGTCCGGGACTCCGGCTACGGAAAGATCGCCATAGTCGACGACCTCGAAATCCAAGCTTTCGAGCAGTGTCGTAAGGCCGGCGGTGCGCAGTGCCGCAGGGCCCATCAAGGTGCCGCGCTGCGAGGCCCCCATGTCGATGGGAGCGCCGAGCAAGGCGATGCGCCGGGCTCGATCCGTCATGGTTCGATCGGTCACGGCTGTCTCCTGACATCAGCAAGGTTGACCAAGCCTAACAGAGATTCGCACCCGTCGTTTCCCCCGGGAAGGTCCGCCCCGGCCGAGATATCATCCGGAACAAAATCCCGCGCGCTGAATTGCCCATCCAAGGCCGGCACCCGCCGTCAATCACGGCGCCTGTCGCGGATAGCCAAAGGTCATCAGACCCGCTGTTCAAAACGAGCGCTCGCGCGGATAGCCAAAGGTGTCGGCCCGCTTTGTTTAGGCCTGGAGGTCGCGCCCGTGAGCACGGAGATACCGCAATCCCCCTCCCAACCCGGTGTGGCCGAGCGTGCCATCGACGCAACGACGGATGTCTCCCGCACGATCGGTGAGGTCGCCGGAGGCCTGCGCACAGCTGTCGACCGCCTGACCTCCACAATCGAGGAAGCGCGAAAGCCTGGCGGGGCTCTCGCGACAGTTGCGGCGATCACACGCGAAGCACCGCTGACCAGCTTGTTCGTCGCATTCCTCTTTGGCGTCGCAATAGCGCGCCGGCGGTAGCAGCAAAGCCAGCCTGCTCAGGCCCCGCTGACAGCCTCGAGTTCGGCCGCCAGGAACTGCTTTTCGAATGCCGCGGCAGGCATCGGACGGCCAAAGAAATATCCCTGCCCTTCCTCGCATCCCATGCTGACCAGGAAGTCGGCAGTTGCCTTGTTCTCGATGCCTTCAGCCACGACCGTGAGACCGAGCTGCTTGCTGAGGCCGATCGTCGAGCTGACGATGGCAGCATCGTCGGAATTCGCGAGAAGACCGAATACGAACGATCGGTCGATCTTGAGCCCGTCGAGCGGAAACTTCTTGAGATAACTCAGGCTCGCATAACCGGTACCGAAATCATCGAACAGGATTCGGACGCCGAGCTCCTGAATCCGCTCGAACATGGCGAGCACGCGGCGCTCATCATGGAGCAGGATGTCTTCGGTAACTTCGATTTCGAGAAGCGATGGCGTCAGCCCCGTCGCGCCGAGCAGTGCTGCAACCGAATGCGCGAGATCGCCGGATTGAAGCTGCGAGGGTGAGAGGTTGAGTGCGACGCGCACGTTTTTGCCGGACAATTCCCAGGCTCGCGCCTGACGGCAGGCGGTTTCCATCACCCAGTTCGCGATCCGCTCCGACAGGGCCGAAGTGTGGACCACCGGCATGAACTCTCCGGGCGAGACGTAGCCGCGCACCGGATGTCGCCAGCGAATGAGCGCTTCGGCTCCGACCAGACTGCCGTCGATCAGACGAACCTGCGGCTGGTAGAATAGTTCGAACTCGCCGCGGTCCGCGGCAAGCGCCAGCTCGCTTTCCAGCGTTAGCCGGTTCTCGAGCTCCTGCCTGATCGCGCTTTCGAAGATTACATGGCTGCCGCGCCGGGTCGCTTTCGCGCGGCTCAGCGCCAGATGGCCGTTGCTCAGGAGATCGTCAGCCTTTTGCCCGCCCTCCGGATAGACCGCAACGCCAACGCTGATCCTGACGCGGTGCTGCCGCGTGCCCGTTGCGAGCGGCGCTTCAAATGCGCGCGCGATCCGCTCGGAAAAAGCCGCGATCGGCTCGTCGACGTTCGCGCAATCGATCGCGATGGCAAATTCGTCGCCGCTGAGCCGGGCGACGATCGCCTTATCATTGACTTCGCTCTGGAGACGCTCAGCAACCGCGCGCAGCACGAGGTCGCCGGCCGAGTGTCCGAGCATGTTGTTGATCTCTTGGAAGCCGTCGAGCCCGAGCACGAGCAGGGCGATGCCGGGAGACCGCCGCTCCGCCGCACGAATCAGATCGGTGAGGCCAGCATGCAGCATGCTCCGGTTCGCAAGCCCCGTCAGCGCGTCGTGTTCGGCCAAATATCGAATACGCTCAGCTTCACGTTTGCGGACCGAAATATCGCGCAGGATCGCTCCGTATTGGAAGCCGTCCGTTCCCTGCCAGCCCGAGAAGCTCGCCTCGACCGCGAAAGTTTCCCCGTTCTTGCGCCGGCCCTCGAACTCGACGACGACCGCCCCGCCCGGAACCAGAAGCGCCTGGCGCGCGGCGTCGTGCATGGACGGCATTGCACCGCCGTCCACCGGCAAGGCGCACAACGTTTCGAACGGGCGGCCAATGATCTCGGCCGGCAAATAGCCGAAGATCACGCTCGCGCCGGGATTCCAAACCGTGATCCGGTGATCCTCGTCGGTGCAGACGAGCCCGTCGCCGAGCGACATCGCGATGCGCTGAAAGCGGCTCTCTGCAATGCGTCCGAGCAGACTACGAAAATCGATCTCGTCCAGCGCAATTGCCGTCAGATAGGCGATGAAGGCGATGTGAAACAGCGATGTGTCGATGACGAGGGCCCATCTCGCCTGCACCAGGGCCGCGACCAATTCGAGGCCCATCCCGGCCGCGATGAGGATCGCGACGCGAATTCCTGGTGCGAAGCGGCGCCACGAATACATCATCAGCACGCAGATCACGCCCAGGCCAAGGATCATGCCGATATCGGACGTCCGGCGCAGCATCCGGTTCTGAAGGATCGATTCAGCGGCCAGCGCCTGGAGGACGGGTCCTGAGATGATCTTGCCGTTCGGAACGCTGAATCGGTCTCCGAGCTCGAGCGCCGTCGCACCGACGATGATCTTCTTGTCTTTCAGCTTGCCGAGCGTGGCGGTATCGCCGCGCAGCACGTCGACATAGGAGACAGTGGGAATGGTGGCCGCACGGATACTGAAATCTATCAGAAAGGGCGGCCGCCGATTGGCATCCTGTCCCGCCAGCACGACTGCCATCGAAGGCATGAAGGCGTCGCCGAGCTTCTCGCCGAACGGATAGCGGCGAACGAGCCCGTCGGATTCGACTGCGACATTGACGACGGCCGGCCACGACTGGTTGCTGAACGACTTGAGGGGGCGGTTGACGTGAGCCGGACCACCATTCGGCGTCGGCTGCTTGAAGGACGGCAGGATGGTCGAGCCGCCGACCTCACGAAGCGCATTGACGAAAGCCTCGTCGGATGCCGGATCGGACGGCGTGCTGAAATCGACATCGAAGGCTACGTCCTGCGCTCCCGCCGCGCCGAGCCTGCGCAGCAGCGCTGCGTGCAACCCGCGCGGCCAGGGCCAGACCCCAATCTGGTCGATCGACGGCGCGTCGATCGCCACGACGACGACATTGCCGCTGGCGTCACGTGACTGCCAGGCGAACCGCAGGTCGGTGAGCGCGTTGCGAAGCGAACTATGCCATCCCGTGGACAGCACGATCGCAAGCGCGATCGCAACCAGAATATGTGGCCGATAGCGTCTCACTGATCCTCCCGCGCGCCCGCTCCAGCGGGTGCGCCCCCTCATCCCCTAGCAAACCGCCTCAGTGTCGGTCGCGGCCATGGCGGCCATTGCTGCCGTGACCACCGCCACTCCAATTGCCGTTCCCGTTGTTATTCCAGCCGTTGCCAGTGGCGCCGTTGCTGCCGTTACTATTGATGCCATTGCCGGAGTTGCCATTTCCGCCGGCATTTCCGTTGCCGCCCGAGTTTCCGTTGTTTGCCGCCGCGGCGGCTATTGCGGCGCCTGGATTCGACGAGCCGCTACCGCCAGCCGTTGCGGCACCACTCGTCGTTGCGGGAGTCTCAATCGCGCTGTTGGATGCGGTCGTGCTGGTCTTGTTGTCGCTCCAGACCGTCTCGGCACCCGTGCTGGCATTGGCGTGGCGCACCTGGCCGGGAGCCACGGTACCGTGGGCAAGTCCGCGCGTCACCTTATGGAAGTTCAGCTTGACCTCGCCGAGCGAGCTCGAGATCCGCACGACGCCGGCCTTGGGGACATGACCTCCAGCCGCCTGATGCGATGGCTTCGGCGCGTCGGCCGTCTTGGTCCTCTTGTCGATCGGACCGAGCGCATGGATCGCACCGCCGTGCGCCGCATTACGCGGCGCCGACAACCCTGATTTCGGCACGGGAACGCGCTCGATCGTCGAGGCCCGCGGCTTGCCCTGCTCGATCGGATTGAACATCCCGGCACCACTTAGGCTGATGCCGGATTTGCCGTGCTCAAAGACGCTGGCCGCTTGTCCCGGCATCACCTGCGCAATTTGTCCCGTCTTGAAGTCGGAGACTTCGACCTGGCCGCGGAGCACGCCGACCTTGGTACTGCCCGCTCCCACCGTGACGCTGAATTGCGTTCCCTTGACCACGGCGGCCAGATAGGGCGTCTCGACCTCGAAATGCTTGACGTTGCGCTTCTCGACCTCGAGCAGGATCGAACCTGCCTGCTGGATGATGGTGGTCGAGAGCCCCTCCTTCTTCTCGGCCGGCAAGCCGACCACCGAATTGGGAGAAATCAGAATCGTCTCCTCGCCGCGGACAAGCAGGACGCGTCCGTTGCGCCCGGTACGAATGGTATCGCCCGGTTTCAGCGTCCCTTCCTGGCTCAACGACACCTGCTGGGTGCCGTTCGTTGCAAGCCAGACCTCGCCTGAGGACTTGCTGACGGACCAGACACCGTCATCTGCAGCGAATGCGCTGGAGGTCGTTCCCAGGATCAGCACTGCCAGCAAGGCGCGCCGTATTGCAACTTTGCCGAACATGATGATCCTCAGTCCGCATTTACGGTCAGGCCTGAGGGCTATCCGAAATCACTCAAAATAGGATTATCGGGCAGCCGCGAGCAGCGTGACCGGATTAACCAATCGTTGACCATAAAAAACTATGAAAAATCATGCGACTAACGAACTCTTACCGCCCTCGGGGACAGTCTCCGTCGAACTACGGAGACGGGTTCACTGCGCGTGGTGAGAAACGGCACCTTCTTACCGCGCTGGTGTTGCTGGGCCTCATTTTCACGGGAGCTCCGCAGGCATTCGCGCAGCAGGTGAACCAGCCGGGCTTCGATCCGCGCCAGCCCGAGAAATACTTTGAAAACCAAACCGAGCGGGACTCGCTGAACCGGCCTCCGGTCAAGCTGCCGAGTGTCGACCGGCCCAGCACGGGCGGCGATACCAAGCCGCAGTTCGTGCTGCGCGGGATCAGCGTCATCGGCGCTCACGCCATCTCCCACGATCGCATCGCAGCGGTCTATCAGCCTTATCTCGCCAAGCGGGTTTCGCAGGCGGACCTCGCCGCGATCGCCGGCGCAATCAGCGACCTCTACCGCGAAGCCGGATTCCACTTGAGCCGGGCCATCGTGCCGCCGCAGGACATTGTCGACGGCCGCGTCCGGATCCAGGTCATCGAAGGCGCGATCGTGCAGGCCGAGCTGAAGGGCGACGGCGCCGAGCAGTTCGGCGTAAGACCGATGCTCGGCCCGGTTCTGGCCGAACAACCGTCGCGGCTGGCAACACTCGAACGCCAGCTTTTCCTGATCAACGGCAGGCCGGGCATCCGGATCACCGACACCGCGCTGGAGGAGATCGGCGGCACGACCGGCCGCTTCCGCCTGACCATCTATTTGAAGACCTCGCACGTCTTCTCCTCGTTCGGCCTGGACAATCTCGGATCGTCGTCGGTCGGTCCCTGGCAAACCTACGCCACCGGCGCGCTCAACTCCTATCTCACGCCTGGCGACGCGCTGGCGGTCAACCTGTCGACCATTGTCAACGACCCCCGCGAGCTCGGCTTCGCACGCCTGTCCTATGACGCGCCCGTCGGCGTCGACGGTGTCCGCCTCGGTGCTTCCGTCCTGTACAGCGCGGTCCGGCCGGGTGACGCACGCCGCCTCGACAGCGACATCACCACCACCGAAGCTTTCGAGGTGCGGGCAAGCATCGTGCCCTTCATGTCGCAATCCTCGGGGCTGACGCTTACCGTGGCTGGAACCTTCAGCAACGTGTCCGAGCACGACATCTACGGCCCCTGGTACAACGACCACATCAGGACCGCCAGCCTGACCGCCGACTACCGGCTCCAGGATCACTTCGGAGGCACCAATCTTGCGACGCTGACCTACCGCCAGGGCCTCGATATCTTTGGCGCATCGCATTTCGACGATGATCTGTTATCGCGCGACGGCGCTTCGTCGAACTTCTCGGTGCTGAACGTCTGGTTCACCCGCTACCAGACGCTCAACGACGCCTGGTCGCTCAAGCTCTCAGCTGCGAGCCAGACGGCATCACGGCCATTATTCACCTCGCAGCAATTTTATCTTGGCGGCGCGGCCTTCGGCCGTGGCTATGGCGCAGCCGAGATCAGCGGCGACAACGGCCTTGCCGGCTCGGCCGAACTGCGTTTCGATCAGAAGCTCAATTTCCGCTATTGGTCCGGCTATCAGCTCTACGTCTTCGGCGATGCCGGCGCGGTCTGGAATGACGGTTACCGCCTAAGCGACGGGCTGTCACTGACATCGGCCGGAGCCGGCGTGCGGTTCTTCCTGCCATACGATCTCCAGGCCGATCTCGGCGTGGCGGTCCCCTTGAGCTACCGGGCGCCGGACAACGAGCGCCGCAGCCCACGCTTCCTTTTCACGCTCTCGAGCGCATTCCGGGTCTGCCCGGAACGCGGCAAGGCCGGCTGTCTCTAGCCGCCCTGTCCTTCGGGCCAACGACCCGGTATGCGGCCCTTTCGCGGCCCTGCTCACAGACTTGCCTAAATTTAATCCCGTAACCTGCTCACGATCGCTCGACCGGAGGTTCCCAATGACCATGTTCAGTTAAAAGGTGATTTGAGACAGACCATGAAGAAGGTGTTCGCAATCCTGGCGTTTCTCTGCATCCTCGGCGTCGGGCAGTATTTCGTCGTCAGCCAATTCGCAATCCGCCATGAGACCTTGACCCTCTTCGACACCTCGCGCCAGCGGCCGATCTCGGTCGAGATCGCCGTGCGGCGCGATTATGAGACCAAGGCCAATCTGGGCCTCTGGAAGCTCCCGCTCGCCATCATCAGCAACGGGAACACTGTCAAAGCTACCGAATATTCCTTCCTCGCCAACGTGCTCGCCGCGCGAGGCTATCTGGTTGCTAGCATCCAGCAGGACTTGCCGAGCGATCCGCCGTTGATGACCCATGTCGGTCAGCCATATGTCGGCCGCCGTGAAGTCTACATCCGCTGCGAAGCAAACATTCTCTTCGTGCTGGGCGAACTGAAGAGGCGGCAGGAGAACGTCGAATACGACCACATCACCCTGGTCGGCCATTCGAACGGCGGCGACGTCTCCATGTATGTCGCCCATCAGCACCCCGAGTTGGTGTCGAAGGTGATCACGCTCGACAATCTGCGGGTGCCTTTCGTGCTCAGCGATCATCTGAAGATTCTCTCGTTCCGCTCGAAGGACCCTCATTTCCTGACCGATCCCGGCGTCCTGCCGACGCCGGAACAGGCTAAAGCGCGCGGCATCGACATCGTCCACACCGGCGCGCAGCATACCGAGATGAGCGATCGCGGTCCCGACGCGGTCAAGGAGAAGATTCAGGCGACGCTCGACCGTTTCCTGCGCGACAGTGCCAGCAGCGCGCTGGCCCCGGCCGATACGAAAAGCCCGATGATCATGAATCCCGGCGACTATTAGCCGGGAGCGCTTTGCGGCAGATCAAGGCTACCGAGCCGGCAAGGTAGAAGTGCGGCACAGCGTCGGGGCGACACGTGTCGCACTGTACCGAAAGTCTCGATACGAAAAAGTCTTGATACGAAATGTCTCGATAAAATGTCTTGGCCCGCCCGGAGCAAGGATGCCGGCGTTCGTACGGCATCTCTATCGTTCGGACGATCACGACCTGTCACAAATGCAAATCCCTGCCGGAAGACCGGCAGGGATCAGCAGAAAGGATGACGGACGGCGAATGGAATCATTCGGTGGCCCGTCATGGACCTGCGCAAGCATCGAAGCGCGGATCTCCGTGCCACACAAGATCAATTTGCGGGCACGCTGTACACACGCCGAGAATCAGGACGACTTGCCCTTGCCTGATTGCATGAAACTGCCGGTCATCTGGCGCATGTGATCTCCCGCGCTGGTGAACTGACTGCGCAGGAAATCGGACTGGATTTGCATCGCTTCCTGGAGATCGGTGGCATGCACCAGCTTGCGCGCATGCTCGAAGGCCGACTTCATGTTCTGCTCTGTGAAAGCAAGCGCCTGCTTCGACACCTCAGTCCCCGCGCCCGGAACGGACGACATCGATTTGGTGGCGGCTTCAAAAAACATGCCGAATGCCCTTTCCGCCTGGTCGATCGTCTTTTCGGCCAAATCGCGCAGTTCGGCCGGAACCTCGAGCTTCGGTTCAATCATGGTCGCACTCCTCCCTTTTCCCAACTGAATACCACACTTGCCGGACCGCCTTCCAGCGGCCAGCCTCGGGGAACGACGCCGGCGAGCCAGGCTCTGGCAAGAAAGAAAGGAGACGAATGGGCCCGGCGCGCGGCCGGATCAGGACAAGGGGTGCTCGGGAAGAGCTTCTTCGGTGGCGAGATCTTCGACCAATTTGATCACTTCGAAACGCTGTCGAGGCGCGAGCTTCAGGAACGCGCGGAGCAGGCGCAGACTTTCGACAGTGCTGCTTGTAGGCACACCGAGCTTGAGATGCAGCTCAGCCGCGAAATTGAGGTTTTTCATCTCGCACCTATGACAAGCATCGGCCTTCGTGATCCACTCAAGAACCGAACGCCGCAACAGAACCTATCGCGACGAACTCTCGGCCGGGGGGCCGCCGGGTCGGCACACTGGACGACATCCCAAACGGCGGCCTCCAGGCGGTTGTAGTTATGCCAAGGAACAACCCATCCGGCAAGCCCAACCATGGGTGTAGCGATGCTTCATCTGCATCGCACCACGGCGATTCCGGTTAACAGGAATATCGACCGCCGTCACCCACCTGCGTCAAGAAGCGGCATCAATCACGCACACAGCCCCTGATTGCCGGCAATCGGCGCAGCGTTTCACCTTGTTTCCGATGTGAATGCAGATTGGCGCGCACGAATTGGCGATCTTTCAGCATATGCACGTAATTGTTGAGTCGGATCGCGGCGGTTGCATCGCCAGCATGAAAGTCGATCTTACAGCCGGTCCTGGGGTGGCTGCTCGCGGCAGGATCCATCCGTCTGGATATGATTTCGCCATGAACCGCTGTCCGCGAGCGAGCGACCAAGCCGTTGCGGCACGGCCACGCAGATACGGGCGCCATGGCTGAGGACTCTTTGATTTGGGCGCACGTCAGCACCAAAAGGACGACGGCATGCTTTCTCGCTGCGATCTCATCAAGGGCGCCGCGGTCGCGCTTCTCACCCTTTCGATACAAGGCGCATGGGCCCTGGAGACCAAGATGAACCTGTTCAAGATCGTCACCATCAAGGACGAAATCGTCGTCGGATTGTCGGCGGAGGAGCTTCAGGCGCTCGGCGGCAATGATGCGAGCGCCGTTGCACACGCGCTGGCACAGAAGGGCGATCTCACCGTCTGGCAATACAACGTGCATCGTGGGCCGAACGGCGAATTACGGCAGGCGCCGACCGCAAAAATCGGGCTTCTGGCCAATGCCTCGCTCCGCGTCGAGCCCTACACCACGCCCTACCAGATTGTCCCTCATCCGTAAGCAACGGGCCACGACGCCGGCGGCCAAGGCCGCCAGCGTCGCGCAATCATCTACGCCGGTCCGCACGCGGTGTTCCCGTCTCCGTCGCGAAGCCGTAGACGTGCGCCAGCCGATCCAGGCATTCGCGAAAACGCCGCGCAAAATAATCGTTCCAGCGCTGCGTGCGGACGGCGCGACGCTGCCCCACCTGATCCATGGTCAGACCAAGCACCAGCACGTCGTGCACCAGCGCGGCGCCATCGGTGCCGAGCTCGCGCTCGACCCGGTTCAGCCGCAGCGCCGCCTGTCGCTGGCTCTCGGTGACCGGCTCGCGCGTGCCGGTACCATCGACATATTCGCGGGTCGTATCCACCGCCTGGGGACCCCGCTCCGCTCGCACCCAATCGTTCTGGAAGGCTCGCCCGCCGCGATATTGCGTCTCGTCGATCTGGTGGTGCGCGTGCAGCCGGCCGAGCGGATCACTACGGATCGAGCGGATGGCCAGGATCTTCTCGCCTGGATCGAGCGCGAGCGGATTGTCCACCTCGACCTCCGCCACCTCGGCGTTGAACGGCACCTCCCGCGACCGCCGGTCGTAGATCTGCGCCAATTTGTAGGACTTGTTACGTCGGGCACGAGCCACTCGGATCCTCCTTGGAAGTCTGACGATTGAACGGACGGCTGCACCTTCAGGCGGCCGAGACCAACTTCAGCACGACGGGGCCTGCGACACGGGCGGACCCAGCCTCGGAACGGCGCGTCAGGCGGGCATGCGGCGTGCAATAGCTGGAGCCCGGCTGGCGGGGGTGGCCGCAGAAGGTGATTTCCTCCCCGTCCTTGTCGCCGCCATAGGGATAGCGGCAGTCGGCCGGCTCGAGTTCGACCAGTTGGATCAGGCGCGGCTGGACACCGACGCAACGCAACTTGACCCGCGCTGCAGGCTTCATCGCGGACTTCGGCGGCAGATTCAGGTTCGGCAACGCCGCCCGACGCGGCGAAAGCAGGCTGGGTTCACCTGGCACGATCGACGGACTAGTCATCCATTCCGGCAGGACGAGCCCGAGCCGCTTGGCGCGGCCGACCACCGCGCTGCGCGTGTAAGCCGTTCCAAACCTTGCGTTAATCTGTCTTCCGATCTCTGCATAAGACATGCCTTTGAGAAAATAGTCGCGAAGCGCGTCGGAGTGCTCCGACGGCCAATGGCCCGGTTCCATGCTGCTGTCCTGTGATGCGCCTCCCACCCACGACCGGGAGACGAAACATACATTCCGTTATTCCGAATACATTGTCAACGCAATAATTCTGATATTCATAATTGCATCAATTCCGAATTTCGGATTATAAGAGGCGAGACGGTGCGCAATCGAGGGGAATCACCATGTTGGACGTAGCAATGATCGAGCGGGGCCTGGAGAAGACCGGCAAGAGCAAGGGCGGCCTGGCGGCGGCTATGGGCGTGCGCCCCGGCGCGGTCTCGGAGATCCTCGGGGGCGAGCGCCTGGTGAAGGCCTCGGAGATCATTCCGATCATGGAATATCTCGAGCTCAATCTCGCGCCGATCATGGGCCGCGTCGGAGCCGGCGCGGTGATCGAGCCGGACTATGAACAGGTTCCGCCGGAAGGTCTCGGCGACGTCACGCTGCCCTTCCCTATCATGGAAGAGACGATCGCATTCGAGATCGTGGGCGATTCGATGCTGCCCAAGTACGAAAGCGGCGACGTGATCGTGGTCTACAAGGACCAGCGCCATCCGCTGTCGAGCTTCTACGGCGAAGAGGCGGTGGTCCGGCTCAAGTCCGGCGAGCGCTATCTGAAGACCATCGAGCGGGGAAAATCACCCTCTGTCGTCAATCTCACGAGTTTCAATGCCAAACCGATCGTCGGCGTCAAGCTCGACTGGGTCGGAGAGATCTGCCTGTCCATGCCCAAGGGGCAGCTTGAGCGATTGCGTGCGAAATCGGCGCGCCCTCGCAAAAAGGGCAAGTAAGGGAGCGCACGGCCAGCGACTTCTGATTTACAGAAATAACGGTTTACGAATTTCAGAAATACTCTGCCGCGTTCCCGACCACGGGGCGCGGCAGGATCGTTTTCATGCAATATTTCGTCGTGATGATCGATTATGGACGGCGGGGCCGCGAGGCGGTCGTCGATTCCGAAATCACAAGGCGCGAGGTCATCTCCCGCATCGCCTCGGGCGAATACCAGAACATCTCGTTCATCCACGAAATCGTGGAGAATGCGGTCGAGGACGTGACCGAGGCCATCCTGACCGAGGCCGCCCTGCCCCAAATCCCGCCCGAGGATGTCGACCTGCAGGCAATCGGCCTTGATCACACCCGCGACCTGCGCAAGCACGAGCGGACGTGACGCAGGCCAGATGGCTTGCGTCACGCCCCGGTCGAGCATTAGACCATGAGCACGGTCGATCCCGTGGTCTTGCGCGCAGCGAGATCGGCATGCGCCTTGGCGGCGTCCTTCAGCGGATAGGTCTGGTGCACCTCGATCTTGACCGCGCCGGACTTGACGACGTCAAACAGTTCGTTCGCCATCGCAACCAGATTTTCGCGCTTGGCGGCGTAGGTGAACAGCGTCGGACGCGTGACGTAGAGCGAGCCCTTCTGCGCCAACAGGCCGAGATTGAGCGGCTCCACCGCGCCGGAGGACTGACCGAACAGTGCGGCGACACCGAGCGGCGCGAGGCAATCCAGCGATTTCAGGAACGTGTCCTTGCCGACGGAGTCGTAAACCACCGGCACTTTCTTGCCACCGGTGATCTCGTCGACCCGCTTCACGAAATCTTCCCGGGTATAGATGATCACATGGTCGCAGCCATGCGCCTTGGCGAGCTTCGCCTTCTCGTCGTTGCTGACTGTGCCGATCACGGTCGCGCCAAGATGCTTGGCCCACTGGCTCAAGATCAGGCCGACACCGCCAGCCGCGGCATGAAGCAGAATGGTATCGCCCGCCTTCACCCGATAAGTCTGTCGGATCAGATATTGCGTGGTGAGCCCCTTGAGCATCATCGCCGCCGCGGTCTTGTCATCGACCCCATCGGGCAGCTTCAGCAGACGATCGGCGGGAATCAGCCGCGCCTCCGAATAGGCCCCGAGCGGCGAGGCGCCATAAGCGACACGATCGCCCGGCTTCAGATCGGTGACGCCGGGCCCGACCTCCTCGACGACGCCGGCCGCCTCGCTGCCGAGCCCGCTCGGCAGTTGCGCCGGATAAAGGCCGGAACGGTTATAGATGTCGACGAAATTGAGGCCGACAGCGGTGTGGCGGATGCGCGCTTCGCCGGGTCCAGGCTTGCCGACGCTGACCTCCTCCCAGACTAGGACTTCCGGACCGCCGGTTTTGTGAAAGCGAATGGCATGCGTCATGGGCGTGCTCCCTTATCGTTGAGGTGAGGTCCGAACACCGGATCGGCCTGTCAAATAGGCATTTGGTCCGCCCGTTACAGTACAGAGCCGTAACAAGAATGTCACAGCGACCGACAAACGGTCGTCGTTCCGTCTCTGTTCGAAAGAGTTGATGAGGGCTCCAGAGTAACCGGCAGTACCTTTTGCGCGGGGTTTGATGGTCGCCTGCGAAGGAGAGCCGAGATGCCAGCTTACGTTCAGCATCATCTGGATATCGAGATCGCGCCTGTGATTTGCCCCACCTGCATGGGGTTCCTGCCGATGTATGTGCGCGAGGTCGAGCCGCATTGGAGCCTTGCCAAGATCGACTTCGTCTATGAATGCGCCGATTGCGGCGCCGAGCTTAGACAGACGATCCGCAAGCCGGAGCTGCTGCGGCACTGATCGCGACCAGCGTCCCGCTCAACTATTTGCGCGAAGCGGAAAAAAGCCGTTCGCGCCGGACTGAGGTCTCCCAAACGAGGCTTGTTCTTTGCCGGGAACGCAGGCAGAACAAGCCTCAACCAAGACCTTTGGGAGCGCCCATTCGTGGCAGATCAGAAGGCCTCGACCTCGATCGAGGCAGTGGAGAGCGGCCTCGCCGCGCAAGGTTACATCGCGAGCCGGCAGATCGCGACCGCCGTCTATTTGTCGCAGCAGATCGAGAAGCCGATCCTGGTCGAGGGCCCCGCGGGCGTCGGCAAGACCGAGCTCGCCAAAGCGATCGCGGCTTGGCGCGGCATGAAGATGATCCGCCTGCAATGCTACGAGGGCCTCGATGAGGCCAAGGCGCTCTATGAGTGGAAATACGCCAAGCAGCTTCTCTACACGCAGATCCTCAAGGACAAGCTCGGCGAAGTGCTCGGCGGCGCGCAGACGCTGCACGCCGCGCTCAACCAGCTCCATGATTTCGGCGACGTGTTCTTCTCCAAGGAGTTCGTCGAGCCGCGCCCCCTGCTTCAGGCGCTGGAGCAGCCGAGTGGCTGCGTGCTCTTGATCGACGAGATCGACAAGTCGGACGCGGAATTCGAATCGCTGCTGCTGGAGATCTTGTCCGACTTCCAAGTCACGATCCCCGAGCTTGGAACCGTCTCGGCCATCACGCCGCCGACCGTGATCCTCACCTCCAACAGCGAGCGCGACCTCGGGGACGCCCTGAAGCGGCGCTGCCTGCATCTGCATATCGGCTTCCCCGAGCAGCGGCTGGAGGAGCGCATCGTCGAAAGCCGAGTGCCCGGCATCTCGCAAACGCTGCGCCGACAGATGGTCGGTTTCATCCACGAGATCCGCTCGCTGGATCTGAAGAAGCTGCCGTCGGTCAGCGAGACCATCGACTGGGCACGCGTGCTTGTGCTGCTCCAGGCCGCCGAGCTCGACACCGAGATCGTCAAGGACACGCTCAACGTGCTCCTGAAATACGAAGCCGACATCGAGGCAGCAGCGCCGCAGGTGACGACCTTCATTGCCAAGGCGGCGCGGTCCAACGTCTTCGGTTGACGCCGATGCGCGAGAACCTCCATCGTTTCTTCCGGGCGGCGCGCGGCGTCGGCGTTCACGTCTCGCCTGCCGAAAGCATCGATGCGATGCGAGCAGTCGCGCAGGTCGGCATCTCCGATCGCGCCGTCCTACGCGACGCGCTGCTGCTGACGCTCGCCAAGTCGCAGGAGGAGAAGCTCGCGCTCGACGACTGCTTTGATCTCTTCTTCAGCCAGCCGGAGCCGCGGCAGGACCAACCCGAAGCCGACAACAACGACACTCCGCAGGACGCGAATCAATCGCCTTCCTCCGGCGCAGCCAGCGACGCCGACGAAGGTCGGCCTTCCGAAGGTTTGGGCCCGCTTGCGCAGATGCTGCTATCGCAGGACCGCAATACGATCACAGCCGCCATCGCCTCCGCTTCCGAGGCGGCCTCCCTGTCCGACATCCGTTACTCCACTCAGCGCGGCATCTTTTCCAGCCGCATTCTCAACGCCATGGGCCTCCAGCGCCTGCGCGACGATCTCGATGAGCTGACCGCGACCAACCCGGCACTGGCCGAGCGTCTACGCGCCGCGCTCGACGCCTTGCGCGAAGCCGTGCGCGATACGGTGTCTCAGGGGCTTGCACTCTATGCCCGTGAGGAGGCCGAAAACCTCCGCAACGAGATCCTGCGCAGTGCTCCGCTTGCCCGCATCGAGCGGCGCCAAGTCGCCGAGATGCGCGCCCTCATCCGCCAGATCGCGCGACGCCTGCGCGAGCGCTATTCCAAGCCGCGCAAGCGCCAGCGCCGCGGCCATCTCGACGTTCGCCGCACGCTCCGCCGCAACGCAGCCTGGGGCGGCGTGCCGTTCCTCACGGCATGGAAGCGCAAGCATCGCGACCGGCCGAAGATCGTCGCCCTGTGCGACGTCTCGGGCTCCGTCGCGCAAGTATCCGATTTCTTTCTGCTGCTGATCCACTCGCTGCACGAGGTGGTCGACGATGTCCGCTCCTTCGCCTTCTCCTCGCACCTGATCGAGGTCAGCGAAATCCTGGAATCGAAGTCGCCGGAGGAGGCGATGTCCGAGATCATGTCGAAGGTCGGTTTCGGCTCGTCGGACTACGGCTCTTCGCTGGTCGATTTCGAGAAGGAGTTCATGAGTACACTGACGCCACAGACCACGGTGATCGTGCTCGGCGATGCCCGCAGCAACAATCTCGATCCGCGCGCGGACATTTTGCGCCGGATCTCCGACCGCTCGAAGCGACTGGTCTGGCTCAATCCCGAGGGGCGGCTCGCCTGGGGCTTTGGCGATTCCGAGATGCCGCGCTACGCGACCTTTTGCAGCGTGGTGCGCCAATGCGCCACGGCGCAACAGCTTGAGCGCGCTGTGTCCGACATCGTGGCGACTTATCAGTGAGCAGCAATAACCACCAGCGTCAGGCAGCGTTCAGCTCGGCCGGCGCGAGATTGCACTCCCGAAAGTGATAGGCGATCTCGTCGAGTGCGCGCTGCTCCCACTCCTGAGCCTGCGCGAGCCAGAATACCCGACGCTTCGAATCGAGCGCTGCGCGCTCGCGGCACAAAAATTCCTGATTGCGAATTTCAACCAGCCTGTTCATGCACTCCACTCCTGCCATGTGAAGCCATTCCCCGCAAATCAACGTAACAGAGTCCTGAACCGCTCGCCTGATCATTTCTGTGCATATCGCGACGCGGAATGGGACAGCGATACTTCCCGTGCACTGCGCCAGTTCGCACTGCAACATCAAGCAAAGATCATCAATTAGTGATCGAAAACCGGAACGACGTTCGTGCGTGAACGATCTTAACGCTTGTGGCGCAACGAAGTGAGGCAATTTGTGAAGAGACATTCTAAAGGACGCACCGAATTCCCGACTCATTGTCGTCGCATGGTTTTCATGCGGTGCCGCTAACAGGGCCGCGACTGGACTATCGCTTGAGGCAAAATGAGCAACGACGTTGATTTCGATCTTTCGCCGGACCAATGGGAAGCTCTGCGCACACTTCGCAATTCGACGTCGAGCGGTCGCCTCTCGAAGGCCTACCTGATCGAAAGCCTCGTCAAGCTCGGCCTCGTCGTCGTCAATGACGGCGTGCCGGCGATGACCCCTAGGGGACGCAAGGTGCTCGTGCGCGGATCATGCCGGCTGCTGGATCTCGTGGCATGACACGAAAGCACCACGACTGACGACGGGTCCTGCGGCCTCTCGGCGGCCACGTGATGAATCCCCGCCCCGCGGTGCACCGCTGAAGAGGTGCCGCGCATTCTGGACATGACCGCCTGCGATTCTTTCCGGATCACCGCGACAATCTGGCACGGTTGTTGCTCCTTTTGACGTTCAAGACGCGTCAAATCGGGGAGTCCACCATGTCGACCATTGCCGCGGCACCCGCCGCCGAGCCGAAGCCGCTTTTCACCTCGCTGTTCGTCCAGGTTCTGGCCGCGCTGGTGCTCGGCGTCATCCTGGGGATGGCCGTTCCGGATTTCGCGATCGGGCTCAAGATTCTCAGCGACGCCTTCCTGAAGCTGATCTCGATGATCGTGGCGCCGATCGTATTCTGCGTCGTCGTGCACGGCATTGCCGGCGCCGGCGACCTCAAGAAGGTCGGGCGGGTCGGCGTCAAGGCGCTGGTGTATTTCGAGGTCATGACCACGGTGGCCCTCGTCGTCGGCCTGCTGCTCGCCTATCTCTTCGGCCCCGGCCACGGCATGAACATCGATCCCTCGACGCTGGATGCCAAGGCGCTCAACACCTATGCCGACAACGCCCATAAGCTGTCCGGCGGCGGCATCGGCGCCTTCCTGATGAACGTGATCCCGACCACCTCCTTCGATGCGCTCTCGCGTAACGACGTGCTCCAGGTGCTGTTCTTCGCGGTGCTGTTCGGCGTCGGCCTTGCGCTGGTCGGCGGCGAGAAGGGCGCGCTCATCACCTCCGTCATCGATGCGGCCTCCACCGTGCTGTTCCGCGTCATGGGCCTGATCGTGCGCGTCGCCCCGCTCGGCGTGCTCGGCGCGGTCGCCTACACGGTCGGCAAATACGGCGTCGGCTCGCTGAAGCAACTCGTATCGCTGGTAGTGCTGTTCTACGTCTCGGTCGGCATCTTCGTGCTTGGCGTTCTTGGCGGGGTGATGGCGCTCGCGGGCATCAACATCCTCAAATTCCTCGCCTACCTGCGCGAGGAGCTGACCATCGTGCTCGCGACGGCGTCCTCGGACGCGGTGCTGCCCCAGATCATGAAGAAGCTGGAGCGCATGGGCGTGAAGGATTCGGTCGTCGGTCTCGTCATTCCGACCGGCTATTCATTCAATCTCGATGCCTTCTCGATCTACCTCACACTCGCGGTCGTCTTCATTGCGCAGGCCACCAATACGCCGTTGTCGTTCGGCGACCTGCTGCTGGTGCTCGGCGTGTCGCTCATCACGTCAAAAGGTGCGCATGGCGTGCCGGGCTCGGCCGTCGTGATCCTGGCCGCGACATTGAACGCGGTGCCGAGCATCCCCGCGATCGGCCTCGTGCTGGTGCTGTCGGTCGACTGGTTCATCGGCATGGCCCGCGCGCTCGGCAATCTCGTCGGCAATTGCGTGGCGACGGTTGTGGTCGCGGCCTGGGAAGGCGACCTCGACCGCGCCAAGACGGCCAAGGTGCTGGAGGGCGGCGAGCTGGTCGATGTGACGGCGGGGTAGCGGTTCGCTGATCAGTCATTCCACTGGAGCAGCGGTGTGCCGTACGCCCTCCTCCAGACCGACAGAAAGCGCGGAAACCAGGAGTGGGCCACGGCGCCCTTATAGGCCCAGGTGCGATACTTCAGACCCTGCTCCGAGATCAGCTCCTGATAGCCGCCGTGAACCTCAGTCGCCGTTCGGATGTCCCTCAAGATGCCCTGCGCGCAAGCCCGGTAGGTATCGCTGCCAGTGAATTCATCATAGTCCAGCATGCGATCCGCGAACTCGACGTTGAACGTCGGCCAGGAGGAACGTCCCTGATAGGCGCGTGCAGCAATCTTGTGGATCATCTTGTTCCTGGGATTATCGGCTGACACCAGGAAATGAAACGTGCTGGGGATGCGAAACCGCGGTTCGGCAATGATCAGATCCGCCGTCGCGGCAAACAAGGCTCGTTCGCTCGCCTCGCGCATATCCCAAAATCCGCGATGCACGCTGACGAAATCCAGCGCGACCGAGGAGGCCGGCGTGCTCGCCGGACCATCCAGGGAATGCCTGATATGGCCATCCTTGCCGAACAGGCGGAGCAGGTCCCTCTTGTACTGCGCGATGTCGCGCCCGAGCAGCCGCTTCAGCTCGTTCTCGTCGACGATCCCGAGCTGCACCCCCCACACGAAGGTCGTGTAGACGGAAGCATTGGTCACGAAGCGCCTGCGTTCGGCGCGGGTATCTGTTGCGGCGGAGCGAGGTGCGTGGACATCGCAAAGCAAATACCTCGTGTCGTCATCATTGAACGGTTCGAGCTCGCTTGCGAGCTGGAGGATCGCCCGCTTCAGGTCACCGCCATATTCGGCCAGCAACAGACGGCCTGCGTGTGCGCATTGCGACATCGCCAGATAGGACGACGTCCTCTCCTCGGCAGAGATCATCTGCTGGAGACCGGCGAGAATGCCGAGCAGCGTATCCGAGGGCCGCGAGAAATAGTTCACGCCGAGATACCGGCCGCGGCCCGCCGGCACGATGGTCGTGGTGACGACGTTGGCGCGGACCGCCTCCAGCAGCAGGCGCACGCTCTTCTCGAGCAGGCGCACCCGCCGCACCGCGTCATGCGAATCCATGATCGTTTCAGGATCGAGCACATCAGGATAGAACCACGCGAAGTCGCGCGGATAATAGGCGGAGGCGTGCGGCGCGCCCGTGACGAGGAAAGCCTCGGTCACCGAGAACGCGCTGTCCATCGAGTGCCGATAGAGGTCCTCGATGGCCGACAACGAATGATGCGACTTTCTCAGGAACCGATCACCGAGGAAATTGACCGCCTGAAGCGCGTTGGCGACAAACGTCGCAGCCATGCCCTGGTAAAACCGGTTTCCGCGATGTGACGGCCGGGGAATGTCGCTGTTCATGTGCACCTAGTGTCTCGCGATCCCGGCGATGGCCGGTCACCATTCCAAGCGTGATCGATTCGTATCTCGCCCCGATGACGAACGGCCGTCCGGCTGTTCAGCTCGCTCCGGCGCGGCTCTCCCGCGTCTGAAAATTCTCGATTACCCTGAGCAACACCCGGGCGCCGGCATCGGCATCGGCGAGTTCGACATGCTCTTCTGGGTGATGGCTGATGCCCCCGCGGCAGCGGACGAAGATCATGCCAACATCGGCAATGTCGATCATCGCCATGCCGTCGTGGCCAGCCCCGCTCGGCAGCTCGAACACGGAAAAACCTTCGGCTTCGATCGCCTGCGCGATCTGCTCCTTGAGCCACGGCGCGCAAGGCGCGGTGCGGTTCTCATGGGTGACGTCGAGTTGGAGGGCCAGCTGCCGGCGCTTGGCGATCGCCTCGATCTGGCGGACGACGTCGGCCACCGCGCGCTTGCGGTGCATGTCGGTCGGCGCACGCATGTCGATGGTGAAGGATGCTTCGCCCGGGATGACGTTGGTCGCGCCGGGCCTCGCCTGGATGTAGCCGACGGTGCCGACCAGGCCGCCGTCGTCGGTGCGGCAAAACTGCTCGATCGCACCGATGCATTCGGCCGCGCCGGCGAGCGCATCACGGCGCAACCGCATCGGCACGGTGCCGGCATGGCCGGCCATCCCGGTCAGCCGCGCGGCAAGGCGCGTGGCACCGGCAATCGCGGTGACGACGCCCACGGGCAGGTTCTGCGCTTCCAGCACCGGCCCCTGCTCGATGTGCAATTCGAGATAGGCAAGCAGCTCGCGGCGCGCCCGCGCGGCCGCGCCGATATGATCGGGATCGAGGCCGAACTGCACGAGCGCGTCGCGCATCGACACGCCGTCGCTGTCGCGCGTATTCAGGACACTCTCGTCAAAAGTGCCGGCCACCGCACGGCTGCCGAGCAAGGTCGACGCGAACCGCACCCCCTCCTCGTCGGCAAAGCCGATCACCTCGATCGCAAACGGCAGGCGCTTGCCGCGACGGTTGAGATCGGCGACGCAAGCGATCGCGGTGATCACACCCAGCGGTCCATCCCATTTGCCGGCATCCCGCACGGTGTCGTAATGCGAGCCGAGCATCAGGCTGGGCGCGCCCGGCCGGTCACCTTCGTAGCGGCCACAGACATTGCCGATTGCGTCGAGCCGGGCGCTCATGCCGGCTTGGCGCATCCAGCCAAGGATGAGGTCCGCTGCCTCGCGTAGCTCCTCGGTGAGATAGATGCGGGTGAGGTTGTCACCTCTTTCCGAGATCGCGCCGAGCTCGTTGATGCGGCGCACGATCTCTTCGCCGAGCGATGTCGTTTGAACGGCGTTCCCAGCAACCATCTCGGCGGCTTTCCATCTCGCGCGGACCGCAGCAGCGGCCCTGATGACAATCGATACAAGTTCGGTGCCAGCGAAAATCACTCCTCCGGCGCCGTCCCAATCCGCGCGTGGTTAGCATGAATGCGAGCAACCGGCCGACAGTCCCGCTCCCGTCACGCACACCTGCGAACAGGTTAAAGCTGCTTAACTCCATTGCATACAATTGGGAATTACTGCCTACAAATTAATCCATCGATCTTCTGATCAGGATTCAGGCAAACTGGAAATTCTAAAATTCTCAATAGCTTACGCTCAAATGAACGTTCCGCAGCCTGTGGCATGAAGCTTGCGACACTTATCCCGAGCTCCGCCAGACCGGCGGTAGCCGCGAGATTGAGGCGGGGCATCCGCCAAGGGGAGCAAGCAATGGGTTTTGGCAGGATTTCACGACGGCATTTGTTGCAAGGCGGTGCGGCCCTTACCCTCGGCGCCGCGGCTGGTGTCCGCCCGGCCTTGGCGGCGGAGACGACCATCGGCTTCATCTATGTCGGCTCGCGTGACGACTATGGCTACAATCAGGCGCACGCGCAGGGCGCGGCGGCGCTGAAGAAGATTCCTGGCCTCAAGGTGGTCGAGGAGGAGAAGGTGCCGGAGACCGACGCGGTCGAGAAGACGATCGAGTCCATGATCAATCTCGACGGCGCCAGCCTGCTCTTCCCGACCTCGTTCGGCTACTACAATCCGCACATGATCAAGATGGCCAACAAGTACCCGAAGCTCCGCTTCGAGCACTGCGGCGGTCTGTGGAGCGACAAGGATCCGAAGAATGCCGGCAGCTATTTCGGCTATATCGACGAAGCTCAATACATCTCCGGCATCGTCGCCGGCTACACCTCCAAGAGCGGCAAGCTCGGTTTCGTTGCGGCCAAGCCTATCCCGCAGGTGCTGCGCAACATCAACGCTTTCACGCTCGGGGCCAGGCTCGCCAATCCGAAGGCGACCACGCAGGTCATCTTCACCGGTGACTGGTCGATGCCCGTCAAGGAAGCTGAAGCCACCAACAGTCTGATCGACCAGGGCGTTGACGTGGTCACCTGCCATGTCGACGGCCCCAAGACCATGGTCGAGAACGCCGCGCGACGCGGCGCCTTCGTCTGCGGCTATCACACCAACCAGTCGCCGCTCGCGCCGAAGGCGTATCTCACCGGCGCGGAGTGGAATTGGGAGGCGCTCTATCCGAAGTTCGTGAAGATGATCGCCGCCGGCGAGAGCATCCCGAATTTCTATCGCGGCGGCCTCAAGGAAGAGATCGTCAAGACCTCGCCATATGGCGAAGCGGTTTCGGCGGAGGCCCGCAAGCACGCGGACGACATCAAGGCGAAATTCCTCTCGGCCGAGGGCTACACCATCTTCAAGGGTGGGCTGATCGACAACAAGGGGAAGACGGTGATCGCGGCCGGCACCGATCGCGGCCAGAAGGATCCCGAGCTGGAGAAGATGGACTACCTCGTAGAAGGCGTGATCGGAGCGACTTCGTGACGACGGAAGCTGTGGATTCCACTGATGCGGCCGGGATGATTGCCCCGGCCGCCGATCTCGGCTTTCTTCAGCGCCACGGCGCAACAATTGAATACATCCTTATCCCGGGCGCGGCGCTCGTCGGCGCGCTCACGGTCTTCGGCATCTTCGTCGCGATGTTCGGCAAGAATCCGCTCGACCTCTATTTCTACATGTACTACGGCGCGTTCGGCACCTGGTTCTCCTGGCAGAATACCCTGACGCGCGCGGCGCCGCTGATCCTCACCGCACTCTGCACCGCCCTGCCCGCGCAGCTCGGCATGGTCATCATCGGTGGCGAGGGTGCGCTCCTGATCGGCGCGCTGTCGGCAACCGGCGCCGCATTGGCGCTCCAGGGCATGCCGCCGCTCGTCGTGCAGATCGCAATGGTCTGCGCGGGGGTAATGGGCGGCGGATTCTGGATCATGCTGTCGGGCGGCCTGCGACAGTATCGCGGCGTCAACGAAACGATCTCCAGTCTGCTGCTCGTCTACATCGCGCTAGCAATTCTCAACCATCTCGTCGAAGGGGCGATGCGCGATCCCGGGAGCCTCAACAAGCCCTCGACGCGCGAGATCGGCGTCGCCAACATGATCGGCACCATTCCCGGTACCGACGTGCATTGGGGCCTTGTGTTCGGCCTGATCGCCGCCATTGCCGCCTACATCCTGATCTATCATACCGTGTTCGGTTTCGCTGCGCGGGTTGCCGGCGGCAACATCCGCGCCGCGAAGATCGTCGGCCTCGGCGTCGACAAGCTGATCCTGACCGTCTGCTTCCTTGCCGGCGGCGCTGCTGGCCTTGCGGGCATGGTCGAGGTCGCCGCCGTGCAGGGACGCACCAATGCCAACCTCGCGGCCGGCTACGGCTTCACCGGCATTCTCGTCGCCTTTCTCGCGCGGCACAATCCGCTCGCCATCATCCCCGTTGCGATCCTGCTCGGCGGCATCAGCGCCAGCGGCGGGCTGCTGCAGCGGCGTCTGGGATTGCCGGATGCATCCGTGCTGGTGCTCCAGGGCATCATCTTCATTTTCGTGCTGGCCAGCGACGCGCTCTACGGCCGCACCAGATTCCTGCAAGGCAAGTCCTGATGGCAGACGGATCGATCGGACTCTGGACCGTGCCGCTCGCCGTGCTTGGCGGCGCAATTCGTGTCTCCACACCGTTCCTGTTCGTGAGCCTCGGCGAATGCATTACCGAGCGCGCCGGCCGCATCAATCTCGGTCTCGAAGGCACGCTGGTGATGGGCGCGATGAGCGCCTATGGCATCTCCTACCTCACCGGATCGCCCTGGTTAGGGGTGCTCGCCGCCGGCATCGCCGGCGCCCTGCTCGGTGCACTGCATGCCGGCATCTGCTCGCTGCCGCGCGTCAACGACATTGCGGTCGGCATTGCCCTGATGTTGTTCGGCACTGGTCTTGCGTTTTACCTCGGCAAGCCCCTGATCGAACCGACCGCCCCGCGGCTTCCCGCGATCGATTTCGGCTGGTGGAGCGACATCCCGCAGGTCCGCGCGGCGCTGCGTATCAATGTCATGTTCCTGATCGGCGTCGCGCTCGCGCCGATGCTGTATTGGGCCTTCCGCACCACGCGCTGGGGCTTGCTCATCCGCACAGCCGGCGAGAGCTCGGATGCCGCGCGCGCGATGGGCCACTCCGTGCTGCTGATCCGCCTGCGCGCCACTATGGTCGGCGGCTTTCTCGCCGGCATCGGCGGCTCGTTCCTGTCGCTGTTCTATCCCGGCAGCTGGAACGAGGGTCTCTCCTCGGGCCAGGGCGTCACGGCGGTGGCGCTCGTGATCTTCGCGCGCTGGGACCCCCTGCTCTGCCTATGGGCCTCGCTCGCCTTCGGCGGCGCCGCGGCGCTGGGGCCGGCGCTGCAATCGGTCGGCGTCACCTCCGGCTATCACCTCTTCAACGCCGCGCCGTACTTCCTGACGCTGGCGATCATGATCATCACCTGCTCGCCCAAACGCACACTGACCGGAGCCCCGGCCGAATTGTCGATAACACGCTAGAGAGCAAGATCATGCCCGAGCGCCACATCAAGTCCGAACCCTATGCTTGGCCGTATAACGGCGATCTTCGTCCCGAGAACACGGCGCTCATCATCATCGACATGCAGACTGATTTCTGCGGCGTCGGCGGCTATGTCGACAAGATGGGCTACGACCTCTCGCTGACGCGGGCACCGATCGAGCCGATCAGGAAGCTGCTCGCGGTGATGCGCAGCCAAGGCTTCCATATCATCCATACCCGTGAAGGCCACCGCCCCGATCTCTCCGATCTTCCCGCCAACAAGCGCTGGCGCTCGCGCCAGATCGGCGCCGGCATCGGCGATCCCGGCCCGTGCGGACGCATCCTGGTACGCGGTGAGCCTGGCTGGGACATCATTCCCGAATTGGCGCCGCTGCCGGGCGAGCCGATCATCGACAAGCCGGGCAAGGGCTCGTTCTGCGCCACCGACCTGGAGTTGATCCTGCGCGTGCGCGGCATCGAGAACATCGTGCTGACCGGGATCACGACCGACGTCTGCGTTCACACCACGATGCGCGAGGCCAACGACCGCGGCTTCGAATGCGTGCTGCTGCAGGATTGCTGTGGCGCGACTGACAAAAGCAACCACGATCACGCGCTGAAGATGATCAGGATGCAGGGAGGCGTGTTCGGAGCAGTCTCGACCTCCGATGCCTTCATCGGAGCGATTTCGTGATCATCGGCGAAACACCACCGCCGTCAGGCGCCTTCGGCGTCGACGCCGTCGCCATGACCATGCGCTTCGGCGATTTCCTGGCGCTGGACAATGTCGAGCTGAAGGTGCGGCCGGGCTCATTCCACGCGCTGCTCGGCGAGAACGGCGCCGGCAAATCGACCCTCGTCAAATGCATCATGGGCTATTACCACGCGACCGAAGGCGACATTCTCGTCGGCGGACGCGAGCAAGCGATCGGCAATCCAAAGGACGCCCAGGCCCTCGGGCTCGGCATGGTCTATCAGCATTTTACGCTGGTGCCCGCGATGACGGTCGCCGAAAACCTCGTGCTGGCCCGCGACGACGTGCCGGCCGTGGTGAACTGGCCGAAGGAGATGAAAGGGCTAGAGGCGTTCTTGGGCCGCATGCCTTTCAAGGTGCCGCTCGGCGCGAAAGTTTCGGACATCTCTGCCGGCGAACGGCAGAAGTGCGAGATCCTCAAGCAGCTCTACCTGAAGCGTCGCTTCCTAATCCTGGACGAGCCGACCTCGGTGCTGACCCCGGCGGAAGCCGACGAGGTGCTCGGCATGCTCCGCGAGATGGTCGTCAGGGGCGAGCTGACGATCCTGATGATCACGCACAAGTTCCGCGAGGTCATGGCGTTTGCCGATGACGTCACGATCCTGCGCCGCGGCAAGCTCGCCGGTGCCGGCAAGGTCGCCGAGCTCACGCCGGACGCGATGGCCCGCACCATGATCGGCGCCGAGGAGTTGACGGTGCAGCCGCCGCGCACCGGTAAGCCTGGCCAAGCCAGGCTCGAGCTGCAAAAGCTCCGCGCGCTCGACGATGCCGGCGCAGTCGCCGTGCATGATCTTTCGCTCACCGTCCGCGCCGGCGAGATCGTCGGCATCGCCGGTGTCTCCGGCAACGGCCAGCGCCAGCTGGTCGAGGTGCTGGCCGGCCAGCGCGAAGCCGAAAGCGGCGAGATCCGTGTTGCCGGCGATCCCTACCGCGCCAGCCGTGAGGAGATGCGGCGCCACAAGATGTCCCTCCTGCCCGAGGAGCCGTTGAAGAACGCCTGCGTCGGCGGCATGAGCGTCGCCGACAACATCGCCTTCCGTGAATTCGACCGTGCGCCCTTCGCTCGTGGCGGCTGGTGGCTCAATCATGGCGCCTTTCGCGATGACGCCGGGAGGAAGATCGCGCGGTATAAGATCAAAACCCGCACGCCGGACACGCCGATCTCGGCACTGTCGGGCGGCAACGTGCAACGGGCCGTGCTCGCCCGCGAGCTCGGCGACGACGTCGAGGTGCTGATCGCAGCCAATCCCTGTTTCGGCCTCGATTTCGCAGCGGTGGCGCAGATTCACGCCGAGATCATGGCCGCGCGAAACCGCGGCGCCGCCGTTCTGCTCGTCAGCGAGGATCTCGACGAATTGCTCGAACTGTCCGATCGGCTGGTGGTAATGTTCCACGGCGAATTCGTGTATGAAGCACGGACCAGCGAGGCCGACCTCACCGTGGTCGGCCGGCATATGGCAGGGCACTGACCACGGAGGAGCGATGGACGGCGCATCCGAGGGTGACGAGCACTTTTTGCGTTTGTCCTTCGCGGTCGCTCGCCGCTCGCTCACCCATGGCAATCATCCCTTCGGCTGCATCGTTGTCGCGGCCGACGGCAAGGTGCTCATCGAGAGCGAGAACGGCTACATGCCGGATCATGACGGCACCGCACATGCCGAACGGCTCGCGGCCACGCAGGCCTGCCGCACTCTCAGCCGCGAGGCGCTGGCGAAAGCCACGCTTTATTCGTCAGCCGAACCCTGCGCGATGTGTGCAGGCGCGATCTACTGGGCCGGCATCGGCCGCGTCGTTTATGGCCTCAGCGAGCATCGCCTGCGCGGCATCACCGGCAACCATCCCGAGAACCCGACCCTCGACCTGCCGTGCCGCGAGGTCTTTGCCAGCGGCCAGCGGCCGACGGAGGTCGTCGGCCCGCTGCTTGAAAAGGAGGCTGAAGCGCTGCACGACGGCGCTTGGACGAAGTAGCAGCCCATTCAAAAGGAGATGACGCCGCGGAGGCTTGGCGCGGCGCCATCGTCTTTCACCTGCAGAGCGTCAGGCGGTCAGAACTTCACGGTGATACCGGAGTAGAGCGAGGACTCGGTGCAGGAGCCGGTGCTCACCGTCCGGCCACCGACGGCCGTGGTACAGCCGACCGCAAGGTTGTGATCGAGACCGAACTTGTTCTGCCAGTAGCGGTAGGCCACCCAGACGTCCACGAAGTGCGAGTACTTGTCACCCCAGGCCGCCTTCGAAGCATCGAAGGTCAAACGGATGGGCTCCGAATTCAACTCGACCGCGGTGTTGTAGACGCCATTCGCCGGGCTGTAGGGAAGCGGCTCGGTGTCGGTGCCCTTCTTGCCGTACCAGCCGGCGCGGCCGCTGATCGAGAAATACTGCATGTTCGGCGGCAGGAAGCCGAGGTCCATGTAGTAATTGACCTCGACAGCCCAGGTTGGCTTGAACGACGTGTTGCCGTCCGCAAGGCACGTGACGCCGGGAACGCCTGGACCGAACAGGCCGCATTGGCTGAAGGAATTGTGGTTGGCGAACTCCCAATAGACCAGCGGCGCGACGTTGATGTACCCCTTGTAGGGCAGATCGAATGCAAACTGCAGACCGCCGACGACGTCGCGCTTGGCAGCGCCGAAATACCGGTTCTCGGTATTGGCGTCCATGCCGACCTCGAACGAGATGTTGTGCAGCGGCCCCGCGGTGAAAGCCTTGGTGTCGAAGAGCTCGTTCCAGCCGAAGGTCGAGCGGAACAAGCCATAGATTTCGGTCGCACCGGCGCAGGATGCCGGCGCGCCGAAGATCGTCCCCGCATTGGTGCATGGCCCGGCCGGATCATTGTGATCCGACTTGAACATGGAGATGGTGAAGAAGTTCGTGCCGTACGCCCAGAGGTCGAAATGAGTGAAGGAATAGACCTGCTTGGTGGTCTTGCTGTCGATCGACCCATCTGGCCGGAATGACCACGCGCCGGGCTGCGAAGCGTTGAAGATGTATGAGAATGTGACGCGATTATCGATCACCAGGAAGAACGGAAGCTCCGAAGCCTTCTTGGCCGCCTTGACCGGCAGATCCGCCGCCTGAGCTGGGCCACCGGTGGCCAGCGTGGCAAGTGACAGCGCCGCTGCTGCCACTGCCGTATAACGAAACAACATCCTGAATACCCCCTCGTTTGGGCAAGAAAAAATGCGCGCCCCTGGGTGCGACATTTGCGCCGATCTCTCGGGGTGAGAAGCCTCAACTTTTCACATGGCGTGCCGCTTGTTTCGGCAGGACGCGACGACTCATGATCGAGATTGCGGAGTCCCGCAGGAAGCGAGCACCGGAGGCAAGGATCACTGTTGCCGAACATTCCCTGATTGTTTTTATTCGGATTTTCTGGATCGCGCCGGATGCGATTCCGGATTCGAGCAGCTGTCGCTACCGCTGCGCTCCAAGCCGATGAACGGACCGACGCGTCAGTGCTCAACATGGCGTCAGGTCTGCACAGCGGGTTCCGATTTGGCTTGGACCGTCACAAATTTGCAACAGACACACCGCTTGCCGGCGCTATCGCTCCCGCAGTCCAGGTGCCGTTTGCGGAGGTGGTCGCTCAGAATCGATGACGACTGATGGGCCGATCGCCTGCCGAAGCGTTGAGCAAGGGATGATGCTTTTTCACATCTTACGCCGCGGTTCAAACTGGCCCAGTATTGAGGCACTTCACCCATGCAAGCGCATCAGCGAATGTTAGATCCGACGCCCAACGGCCAGCATTCCGGCGAGTCCCCGCTCCTGAGGACCATTGGCCTCACCAAGCGTTATGGCGATTTTCTCGCCAACGATTCCATCGACATCGACATCTGGCCGAGGGAAGTCCACGCCCTGCTCGGCGAGAACGGCGCCGGCAAGTCGACGCTGGTCAAGGCGATCTACGGGCTGATCCAGCCCAGCGCCGGCGAGATTCGCTGGCAGGGCCAACGGATCGTGCTGTCCGGTCCGTCCGAAGCACGCAGCCGTGGCATCGGCATGGTGTTCCAGCATTTCTCGCTGTTCGACAATCTGACGGTCGCCGAGAACGTCGCGCTCGGCCTCGACGGCAAGGAATCCTTCAAGGACATGTCGGCCCGGCTGGAGCAGGTATCGAAGATTTACGGTCTACCGCTCGATCCCAAACGAGAGGTCTGGCAACTCTCCGTCGGTGAGCGCCAGCGCATCGAGATCGTCCGCGCCTTGATGCAGGATCCCAAATTCCTGATCCTGGACGAGCCCACCGCGGTGCTGACCCCGCAGGAGGCCGACCAGCTCTTCATCGTGCTGGAGCGGCTCAAGGCCGAAGGCCGCGCCATCCTCTACATCAGCCACAAGCTGGAGGAGGTAAAGCGGCTCTGCGACACAGCGACGATCTTGCGCGGCGGCAGGAAAGTCGAGACCTGCAACCCCAGGCTCGAGACCGCGGCCTCGCTCGCACGGATGATGGTCGGCGGGGAGATCAAGGAAGTGAAGGCCGTATCCGGCCGCAAGACCACCGTGCCGCGGCTCGTCGTCAACGATCTCTCGCTGGCCCCCAGCGAAGCGCATGGCGTGCGACTCGAGCATATTTCGTTCGAACTCAAGGGTGGCGAGATCCTCGGCATCGCCGGCGTCGCCGGCAACGGCCAGGACGAATTGTTCGCCGCGCTCTCCGGCGAGCGCCTCGCGAAGGATCCCGGAACGGTGGTGATCGAAGGCATTGCCGCCGGTCATCTCTCGATCACCCAGCGGCGCAAGCTGGGCGCGGCCTTCGTGCCCGAGGAGCGTCTCGGCCACGGCACCGCGCCGCGCATGAAGCTGTCGGAGAACGCGCTACTCACCGGGCACGCCGCGAGCGGCATGGTCCGGCGCGGCTTCATCGATACTGCGGCCACGCTGAACACCGTCGACCGCGCGACAGAGACCTTCGACGTCCGCAAGGCCAAACGCGATCCGGAAGCGGCAAGCCTGTCCGGTGGCAATCTGCAGAAATTCATCGTCGGTCGCGAGATCCTGCGTAATCCTGCGGTGCTGGTGGTGAGCCAGCCAACTTGGGGCGTCGACGCCGGCGCTGCCGCCGTCATCCGTCAGGCGCTGCTTGATCTCGCAACCGCAGGCGCCGCCGTCCTCGTGACCAGCCAGGACCTCGACGAACTCGCGGAGATCGCCGACCGCATCGCCGTGATGTTCCACGGCAAACTGTCGGCTCCGCTCGCCGCCAGAGAGGCGACGCGCGAAAAGCTCGGCCTTCTCATGGGCGGCAGCAGCCTGGAGCCGAGGGAGGTCGCGCATGCAGCTGGTCCTTGAAAAGCGCGCCGAGCGCTCTGGCACGATCGCACTCGTGTCCCCACTGATCGCGATTGGCCTCACGATCGTGACCATGGTGATCCTGTTCGCGATCCTCGGCAAGAATCCGCTGCTTGCCCTGCACGCCTATTTCATTGCGCCACTGACCGACGGCTATTCGCTCCAGGAGATCGCGGTGAAGGCAACGCCGCTGGTGATGATCGCAATCGGCCTGTCGCTCTGCTATCTCGCCAATGCCTGGAACATCGGCGCTGAAGGGCAATTCCTGATCGGCGCCGTGGCCGGAAGCTGGATTGCAGTGAAGACGCAAGGCACCGACGCCGGCGCCTGGGTGCTGCCGGCCATGCTCGTGCTCGCCGCCGCAGCGGGCGCGCTCTATGCGTTGATCCCGGCGATCTGCAAGGTCAAGTTCGGCGCCAGCGAAATCCTGACCAGCCTGATGCTCGTCTATATCGCCGACCTCTTCCTCGACTATCTCGTGCGCGGTCCCTGGCGCGATCCGCACGGCTTCAACTTCCCGACCACCGCTGAATTCGATCCGGTGGCGACAGTGCCGCTGCTGATCGAAGGCGGCCGGCTGCATCTCGGCTCGGTCATCGCACTGCTCGTTGTGGCGGCAGCCGCAATCCTGCTCGGGCGCACCATCAAGGGTTTTGAGATCCGCGTGGTCGGCGTGGCGCCGCGTGCCGCACGGTTCGGCGGCTTCAATGCCAACCAGCTGATCATCCTGACGTTCGCGGTCTCCGGCGCGCTGGCCGGGCTTGCCGGCATCATCGAGGTGGCAGGTCCAGTCGGGCATCTCCAGCCGGGCATCTCACCGGGCTACGGCTTTACCGCGATCATCGTCGCCTTCCTCGGCCGGTTGAACCCGCTTGGAATATTAATTGCAGGCCTTTTCCTCGCATTGACCTTTATCGGCGGCGAGCAGGCTCAGATCGCGATGAAGATTCCGTTGGACGTCACCAAGGTCTTTCAGGGCATTCTGCTGTTCTACGTGCTCGCCTGCGACTCCCTGATCCTGTACCGCTTCAAGCTCGTCTTCCCGAACCGACAGGTGACCCGTGGAGCTGGTTGAAGCCATCATCCTCGCGGTGCTCGCCGCGTCGACGCCGCTGCTGATTGCGGCGACCGGCGAGCTCGTGACCGAGCGTTCCGGCGTGCTCAATCTCGGCGTCGAGGGCATGATGATCGTCGGTGCGGCCTGCGGCTTTGCCGGCGCGTGGCTGACCGGATCGATTCTGGTCGGCGCGCTGTTCGGCATCATTGCGGGCACGCTGATGTCGCTCGTCTTCGCGCTGATGGCGCTCGGGCTCGCCGTCAACCAAGTCGCGACCGGTCTCGCACTGACCATCCTCGGCATCGGGCTCTCAGGCCTGATCGGCGCCGGCTTCGTTGGCGAGCGCATTACACCGGCCGTGCACCTCTCTATTCCCGGCCTGACCGACATTCCGCTGATCGGCCGCGTGCTGTTCGGCGAGGACGGCTTCGTCTATTTCTCGGTCGCGCTGATCGTTGGCGTCTGGTGGTTCCTGTACCGCACGCGGGCGGGATTGATCCTGCGCGCCTGCGGTGACAATCACGTCTCCGCGCATGCACTCGGCTATCCCGTGCTGCGCATCCGCACCTTCGCAGTGATGTTCGGCGGCGCCTGCGCGGGTCTTGCGGGGGCCTATCTGCCGCTCGCCTATACGCCATTCTTCATTCCCGGCATGACCGCCGGCCGCGGCTGGATCGCGCTGGCGCTGGTCGTGTTCTCGTCCTGGCGGCCGGGCCGGCTCGTGGTCGGCGCCTATCTTTTCGGTGCGGTGACGATCCTGCAATTGCATGCGCAGGGCTGGGGCGTCGGCATTCCCTCGCAATTCATGTCGGCGCTGCCTTACCTTGCGACCGTCATCGTGCTGGTCCTGCTCTCCCGCGCACGCAGCGGCGGCTCGACCGCGCCGGCCGCGCTCGGCACGGTGTTCGTGCCCGACCGGTGAATTTCGTTTCCGCGGCGTACGCGATGGGGCGCGCGCGTTGCGGATCGTGGCTTTCCCCTGATGTTGGAGATTGATGATGAGGAAATCACTTCTTGCACTGGCTGCCGGGCTCTTGCTTGCCGGCAGCGTCAGTGCAGCCTCCGCCGCCGACAAGCTGAAGGTCGGTTTCATCTATTTGGGTCCGATCGGAGATCTCGGCTGGACTTATCAGCACGACCTCGCGCGTCAGGCGCTGGTGAAGGAATTGGGCGACAAGATCGAGACCACTTATCTCGAGAACGTGCCCGAAGGGCCCGACGCCGAGCGCTCGATTGAGCAACTGGTCCGCGCCGGCAACAAGCTGATCTTCACCACGTCGTTCGGCTACATGGATCCGACGCTGAAGGTCGCCAAGAAATATCCGAACGTGCATTTCGAGCACGCCACCGGCTACAAGCGCAACCCGAACATGTCGACCTATTCGGCGAAATGGTATCAGGGCCGCTACATTCAAGGCCTGATCGCGGCCAAGATGTCGAAGTCGGGCGTGCTCGGCTATATCGGCTCGTTCCCGATTCCGGAGGTCGTCTCCGGCATCAACGCCACGATGCTTGCGGCGCAGACCATCAACCCGAACATCAAGGTCAAGATCATCTGGGCCAACACCTGGTTCGATCCGGGCAAGGAGGCCGACGCCGCCAAGGCGCTGATCGACCAGGGCGCCGACGTCATCATGCAGCACACGGATTCGCCAGCGGCGATGCAGATTGCCAGCGAACGCGGCAAGCTCGCCTTCGGCCAGGATTCCGAGATGATCAAGTTCGGGCCCAAGACCCAGCTGACCTCGATCCTCGATACCTGGGGCCCCTACTACATCGAGCGCGTCAAGGCCGAACTCGCCGGCACATGGAAGTCCGAGGACACCTGGGGCGGCCTCGACAGCCACATGTTCGCGATGGCGCCCTACACCAACATGCCTGACGATGTGAAAAAGATGGCCGAGGATGCCCAGGCCGCGATCACCGCGGGCAAGCTGCATCCGTTCAAATGCCCGATCGTTGGGCAGGATGGCAAGCCGGTCGAGTGCAAGGGCGGCGATCACCTCGACGACGGCCAGATCCTCGGCATGAATTTCTATGTGAAAGGCATCGACGACAAGCTGCCGGGCAAGTAGCACGCTTCTTGCATCGGCTAAATCACCTGCTCCTCCCGGAGGAGGTTCGGAGGGGGTGGCCAGAAGCACCCGGCACTTGTGGTCGCCCCCTCTTTCAATTTTCGGCCTGACTATCTGGCCTGCATGGCCCGCGCCGCCGAACTGTGGCGGCGGATGAGGTCTGTGACATTGAGGCCCGGGATCGCGCCATCGATCACCGCCCATTTTCCGGCCACCATCATCCGGTCGGCGCGATGCGCCCCGCAAAGCACCAGGGCGGCAAGCGGATCGCCATGGCCCGAGAAGCGCAGCTCGTCGAGCTTGAATAGCGCCAGGTCCGCCGCCTTGCCGACGGCGATCTCGCCGAGCTCGGGACGGCCGACGCAGGCCGCCGAGCCCTTGGTGGCCCAGCGCAGCGCATCCTTGTGGCTGACCTTCGTTACCCCGTAGCGCGCCCGCTGCAGCAGGAAGGCCGCGCGCAGCTCCTGCATCAGGTTCGATCCGTCGTTCGAGGCAGAGCCGTCGACCCCGATGCCGATCCCGACGCCGGCCTCTTCCATATCGCATACCGGGCAACAGCCGGACGCCAGCAGCTGGTTGCTGCACGCGCAATGGCTGATGGTCGTCTTCGCCTCGGCGAGCCGCTTGATTTCGTTCTCGTTGAAAAAGATGCCGTGGGCGAGCCAGGTTCGCGCGTTGAGCCAACCGCATTGCTCGAGATAGTCGAGCGGGCGGCAGCCATACATCTGCTCGCAGAATCCGTTCTCGTCCTCGGTCTCGGCGAGATGGGTGTGCAGGCGCACGTCGAGCTTGTCGGCGAGATCGGCGGTCGCGCGCATCAGCGAGGTCGTCACCGAGAACGGCGAGCACGGCGCCAGCGCGATCTGCACCATCGCATCCAGACCGCGCTGGTGATACTTTGCGACCACGCGCGCACTGTCGGCAAGGATGGTGTCCTCGTCCTGCACCACGCTGTCGGGCGGCAGGCCGCCATCGCGCTGCGACAGGTTCATCGAGCCGCGCGTGAGCAACACCCGAACGCCGAGGCGCTTCGCCACCGCCACCTCAATATCGACGGCGTCTTCGAGTCCGGCCGGGAAAACATAGTGGTGATCGGTCGTGGTGGTGCAGCCGGAGAGCAGCAGCTCGGACATCGCCACGGTGACGCCGAGCTCGAGCGCGTCCGGCGTCAGCCGCGCCCACACCGGATAGAGCGCCTGAAGCCAGGGGAACAGCTCGCGGTCCATCGCGGCCGGCAGCGCCCGCGTCAGCGTCTGGTAGAAATGATGATGGGTGTTGATCAGGCCCGGCAGCACAACGTGTTCGCCCGCGTCGAACACCGCGACATCAGCGGTTGCGGGCACACCGCCGGCCGGCACGAGCTCGACGATCCGGCCGTCCTTCACCACGATGCCGCGCTCCGCACGGTCGGCGAGGATGGCCAGGGGATCCCTGATCCAGGTCGGACTTGTGTCACTCATGATCCTGCTTCTCCTCACACCCGCTGACGGCAGGCCTGGAAGGCGGAGGACGACTGCCTCCTCGCTCCGACTTGTTGTTGCCACTTGGCTCCCGTCTTGCAACACTTTCTCTCGACCATTCAGCCGGCGGAAGGGTTGGCGCAGCCATGGACTTGAATACCATCACAGCGGTCGCTCATCCGCAAACGCGCGCGCAGCTGCCCGTTTGGACGGCAGGTGATGCTTGGCTCGCAGGCGGCACTTGGCTGTTCTCGGAGCCGCAAGCGCATTTGACACGTCTGATCGATCTCACCGATCTGAAATGGCCGGCGCTGACACTCACCGAGAGCCACCTCCGCATCGCCGCCACTTGCACCATCGCAGAGCTCGATGGACTCGCCTGCCCGTCCGATTGGCTCGCGGCACCGCTGATCAACCAGTGCTGCCGCGCCTTCCTTGCTTCGTTCAAGATTTGGAAGGCGGCAACGGTCGGCGGCAATCTCTGCATGTCCCTGCCGGCGGGACCGATGATCTCGCTCACCGCCGCGCTCGATGGAGTCTGCACCATCTGGAAGGCCAACGGCGGTGAACAGAGGCTTCCCGTGGTCGATTTCGTCACCGGCAACCAGCGCAATCGCCTGACGCCGGGCGACCTGCTCCGGCAGATCGATGTCCCGATTGTCGCACTGAAGCGCCGCACCGCCTTTCGCCAGATCTCGCTGGCGCCTGTCGGCCGCTCGGCAGCACTGCTGATCGGAAGTCTCGAAGCCGATGATACGCTGACACTCACAGTCACCGCGTCGACGGTGCGGCCGATCCAGCTCCTCTTTCGCAAAGCCCCGGACGCGAGCGCGCTTCGTACCGCGCTCATGCAGCAGATCACGGACGACCTGTACCACACGGATATCCATGGCAAGCCGCTCTGGCGCAAGCACATGACGCTTCGGTTAGCCGAGGAAATTCGCGGCGAACTCATGGGAGCGACGCGGCCATGAGCTTCGAGGTCAACGGCAAGGCGTTTTCTCAGGAGCCACGCGCCGGGCAATGCCTGCGCACGTTCCTGCGCGAGCTCGGCCATTTCGGCGTGAAAAAGGGCTGTGATGCCGGTGATTGCGGCGCCTGCACCGTGCTGCTCGACGGCGAGCCGGTGCATAGTTGCCTGATCCCAGCGTTCCGCGCCGAAGGTCATGCCGTCACCACGATCGAAGGTCTTGGCGGCGACCACGGCGCCCATCCGATGCAGCAAGCCTTCCTCGACGCGCAGGGCTTTCAATGCGGCTTCTGCACCGCCGGCATGATCCTGACCTGCGCCTCGCTGAACCAGGCGCAGCGCACCGATCTCGGCACCGCGTTGAAGGGCAACATCTGCCGCTGCACCGGTTATCGTTCGATCGAGGATGCGATCCTCGGCAACACCAATGTCGAGGTGATCGTCGAGACCGGCGCTGCATTTGGCCGCAGCCTGCCGGCGCCCGCGGGTCCCGACATCGTGCGCGGCAAGGCACGCTATACGTTCGACACCGAGGTCGAGGGCCTGCTCCAGATCAAGCTGCTGCGCTCGCCTCATGCGCATGCGAGGATCGTCGCGATCGACACGTCGGAAGCCCTTCGCGTTCCCGGCGTGCACGCGGTGCTGACGCATGAGGATGCGCCATCGGTGCTGATCTCGACCGCGCGCCACGAAAAGGACTGGATGGACCCCGAGGACACCCGCATCCTCGACGACGTGGTCCGCTTCATCGGCCAGAAAGTTGCCGCCGTCGTCGCCGAGACTGAAGCCGCAGCCGAGGAGGCGGGCCGGCGGATCAAGGTGGAGTACGAGATCCTGCCGGCGCTGATCGATCCCGAGCAGGCGATGGCACCGGGTGCGCCCGTCCTTCATCCCGATCGCACCACCGCCAACCGCATCGCGGATCCCCAGCGTAACCTCGCGGCGGAGACGCATGGCGAGTTCGGCGATGTAGCCGCAGCACTCGCCACCTCCGCCGTCACCTACGAGGCGACCTTCCACAGTCACCGGGTGCAGCACGCCGCACTGGAGACGCACGGCGGGCTCGCCTGGCTCGATGATGCGGGCATTCTCAACGTCCGCACCTCGACGCAGGTGCCGTTCCTGACCCGGCGCGCACTGTCCGACATTTTCAAGCTGCCGATGGACAAAGTCCGCGTGTTCTGCGAACGCGTCGGCGGCGGCTTCGGCGGCAAGCAGGAGATGTTCGTCGAGGACATCCTGGCGCTTGCTGCGCTGAGGACCGGGCGGCCGGTGAAGCTGGAGCTCACCCGCGAGGAGCAGTTCATCGCGACCTCGACGCGGCATCCGATGCGGGTCCACATCAAGGCGGGCGCGGACGCCGATGGCAAGCTCACCGCGCTCCAGCTCGACGTGCTCTCCAATACCGGCGCCTACGGCAATCATGCCGGCCCCGTGATGTTCCACGCGCTGGCCGAGTCCATCGCCGTCTACAATTGCCCGAACAAGCGGGTCGACGGTTACGCCGTCTACACCAACACGGTGCCGGCGGGTGCGTTTCGCGGCTATGGCCTGCCGCAGGCGCTGATCGCGGTGGAAGCCGCGATCGACGAGCTGGCGAAGCAGCTCGGCATCAGCCCCTACGAGATGCGCCGGCGCAACATCATCAAGCCCGG
The DNA here is from genome assembly GCF_045571415.1 of Bradyrhizobium sp. LMG 9283. NCBI lineage: Bacteria > Pseudomonadati > Pseudomonadota > Alphaproteobacteria > Hyphomicrobiales > Nitrobacteraceae > Bradyrhizobium > Bradyrhizobium sp. LMG 9283. The sequence continues at coordinate 3,106,659 of NZ_CP120691.1, read as the reverse complement.
CGATCCCATGCTGTCGCCTCCGCCGTCCGAATATCACGACGTGCTCTATGGCTCCTATGGGCTCGACCAATGCCTCGACCTCGTCGAGCGCGCGATGCAGGCTGATGGCCCGCACCCCGAGCTGTCGCCCGAATGGCTGGTCGGTGACGGCATCGCGCTGACCATGATCGACACCGTGCCGCCGGCCGGCCACATCGCGGATGCGATGATCACGCTCAACCACGACGGCAGCTTCGACCTGACAGTCGGCACCGCCGAGTTCGGCAACGGCACCAGTACCGTGCACCTCCAGATCGCCGCAACCACGCTGGCGACCACGGTCGAGAGAATCCGTCTGCGTCAGTCCGACACTGCCCATGGCGGCCACGACACCGGCGCCTATGGCAGCGCCGGCACCTTCGTCGCGGGCAAGGCGACGCATGCGGCAGCTGCGCAGCTTGCGACCGAGCTGAGGGCGGCGGCCGCTGATGCGTGGCTCTGCGACGTGGACACCTGCGTGCTCGAAGGCGAGGCTGTCGTCAGCGGGGTGCGGCGGATGCCGTTTACGGAACTGGCGAAGCTCGCGCGCGAACGCGGGCAGCCGCTCGCGGGCACCGGTAGCTCGAACGGCACGCCGCGTTCGGTCGGTTTCAACGTGCAGGGTTTTCGCGTTGCGGTGAATAAGGGCTCCGGCGAGCTCAGGATTCTCAGGAGCGTGCACGCCGCGGACGCGGGCGTCGTCGCCAATCCCATGCAGTGCCGCGGTCAGGTCGAAGGCGGCGTGGCGCAGGCGCTCGGCGCCGCGCTCTATGAGGAGATGGTGATCGATGCGGACGGCCGCGTCATCAACCCGAAATTCCGCGACTATCACCTGCCCTCCTTCGCCGACGTTCCGCGCACGGAGGTGTTCTTCGCCGAGACGTCCGACACGATCGGACCGCTGGGCGCAAAGTCGATGAGCGAGAGCCCATACAATCCGGTCGCCGCCGCGCTCGGCAACGCCATTGCCGATGCCACCGGCATCCGCTTCACCGCGCCGCCCTTCAAGCCGGACCGGCTGTTTCCGGCTCTGCTCGACAGGTTTGGTGGTTAGAGCGGCATGGTTCGGTTCACCTCTCCCGTAGGGAGAGGTCGGAGCGCATCGAAGATGCGGTCCGGGTGAGGGGTTCAGGTCTCACTGAACGCCGCAGCCCCTCACCCGGATTGCTGCGCAATCCGACCTCTCCCCGTCGGGGAGAGGTGAACCACGAACAGTCGCCGAACCTACATGCTCTAACTGCCGCGATAGGTCGAATAGCTCCAGGGCGTGACCAGCAACGGCACGTGATAGTGTGCCTCCGGCTCGCTGATCGCAAAGCGCAGCGGGATCTCGTCGAGGAATGGCGGGTCCGACAGCGGCACATTGCGCTCGGCATAATATTTGGCAACGCGGAATCGGAGCTCGTAACGGCCGATCGGCAGCGGACGCCCGCCGATCAGCGGCTGATCGGTGCGGCCGTCGGTGTTGGTCACCGCGCGCGCGATGACGCGGTTCTCGCCAAGACTCGCAAGCTCCACGAGTTCAATCGGGATGCCTGACGCGGGCTTGCCAATGTGATTGTCCAGCACATGGGTCGAGAGCCGGCCGTGCACCTTCAGCCGGTCGTCCGCAATGACGAGCTGATCCAGCCGCAGCGCCGAGATGCGGCCGATCTCCTCGATCGCGCGCCTTATCTCGGTCTTGACGATGTTGGGCTGCCGCGTCTCGAAGTCGCGCAGCACGGAATCCTTGGTGTGACGGCGCACGCAGACGATATAGGGGAAACCGAACTTGTCGCGGTAGGCATTGTTGGCACGCTCGAACGCCGCATATTCTGCCTCCGACAGCCGGTCGAGTCCGGCGCTGTTCTGCTCGTCGGTCGATTCCGCCGTGAGGCCCGCGGCGCGCTGGGTCTTGTTGGCGAGATCGGGATGCGCCCGGATCAACGCCAACTGAACGTCCGGCTCGGCACCCTGGATCGCCGCCATCAGCGCAGCGTGCAACTCGTTGATGCCGGCAAACGGCCGCTTTGCCGCGAGCTGCTCGGCGATCCACGGCGAATATTCGACGATGTTGGCGAGCGCCGCGACGAAATCGGCTTTGCTTGCAGCGTTGAGATCGGCGAGCGAGATCTGCGACATCGTCTCACCCGATCTCGAATGCGTCGGTGGCAAGATGCGCGTGCTTGTCGTGCCAATGCTGCGCGATCTGCAACCGCGTCGGCACCCAGACGCGCTCATGCTTGCCGATATAGTCTAGGAAGCGGATCAGGCCCGCCGCGCGGCCGGGCCGGCCAGCGAGGCGGCAGTGCAGGCCCACCGACATCATCTTCGGCGCGGTCTGCCCTTCCGCGTAGAGCACGTCGAAGGCATCCTTCAGATAGGTGAAGAACTGCTCGCCTTCGGCAAAGCCCTGCGGGTTGATGAAGCGCATGTCGTTGGCATCAAGCGTATAGGGAATGATGAGCTGCTTGCCGCCTGGTCCCTTCACCCAATAGGGCAGATCATCGGCATAGGAGTCGCAGAGATAGAGGAAGCCGCCTTCCTCCATCAGCAGGCGGTTGGTGTTGATCGAGGAGCGCCCAGTGTACCAGCCGAGCGGCCGCGATCCTGTCGCCTCCGCGTGGACGCGAATGGACTCCGCGATCTCGGCGCGCTCCTGCGCCTCCGTCATGTCCTTGTGCTCGATCCATTTCAGGCTGTGGCTCGCGATGTCCCAGCCCGACTCCTTCATCGCCGCGACGATCTCGGGGTTGCGCTTGAGCGCAGTGGCGACGCCGAACACCGTGGTCGGCCACTTCCGCTCGTTGAACATCCGCCACAACCGCCAGAAGCCGGCGCGCGAGCCATATTCGAACATGGATTCGATATTGGCATGGCGCTGGCCGGGCCAGGGCTGCGCGCCGAGCACGTCGGACAGAAACGCTTCCGAGGCGCGGTCGCCGTGCAGGATGTTGTTCTCGCCGCCCTCCTCGAAATTGACGACGAACTGCACCGCGATCCGCGCGTCACCTGGCCATTGCGGGTGCGGCGGATTGCGGCCGTAACCGCGGAGATCGCGCGGGTAGCGGGGCTCACTCACTCAGACTTCCTCGAAGCGGATCGGCAGCGCGCCCTTCCACAGCACGCTCTTGCCGAGCGTCGCCAGATTCTCCAGGCCCGAGGTCAGCGTGATGAAATGATTGCCGGCGAGCTGGCCCATCTTGCTCGCGAAATGCACGCCGCCATAGGCGAGCAGGATCTCGGTCTCGCTGATGCCGCCCGGGTACAGGATGATCTGGCCTGGCGCGGGATAGCTGGTGTGGTTCTCATAGCCGACGCCGAAATCGAGGTCGCCGAGCGGCATCCACACGCCCTCGCCGCTCCAGCGAACATGGATGATGTGGCTTTCGAACGGCAGCGCCTTGCGGAAGGCGGCCACGGTCTTGGGCGCCAGTTGCTCCTCGAAACGGGCATCGAAGGTGAAATCGCCGGCGCGGATAACGAGTTTGCTCATCTCATCTCTCTGGATCGGGGGCTAGGAGGCCCCGCGGGGAACCTTCAGCAAAAGCACTCCATCGGGCTTCGCGCAAGGGGCGGAGTCGCAATCACCTGCGGTCGTAGGACCAGCCGAAAATACCGCTCCGCCGCACCTCCGGCTCCGGCTCGGCGGCTGCCGCAGGCGGCGCCTCCTTCAGTTCCGCCTGCGGCGGCGGTGCGGGGGGCGCCGGCAGGTTCTCGCATTTCATGGAATAGACCAGCTTGCCGTCCGCGGTCCGCCCGATCGGCGCGCAGGGGTCGGGATGCGCCGCAGTGGTCTTCGGTGTCATCTTGACTTGCGCGGCCGCGGGCGAAGCGAACAGCAACAGGACCAGCAGATATCTCGACATTGTTGTCGCCTGGAAACTCAGCTGGTCCCATTGAACCGGATTGCGGCGGGCAAGTCCATCGGGGGCCGAGGGCTGGCTGCCGAATATTTAGCCGGGATCAAAAAATTTGCTCGCTCCATCGTGATGGCGCCGCCGCTGATATTCGGAAAGGCCCATCGCCATGTCAGCCGCGACGACGACAAGATCTCTCACAGCCGGAGCGTCGTCACGGGAGAAACAACGATGCAAAAGATTTTCGCCATTCTCGGCGCCATGCTGATTGTCGCCGCCGTCGTCCAGACCGCCGCCGCAAGCGACCGCCACCACGCCCGCAAGGTGCAACGCGCTCCCATCACGCAATCGGTCCGCGACTCCAATGCCGCGTTCTGGCCGCCGCGGCCGACCGCCCCCGATTGGTCGCGCTATGTCAACGGCGCGATGTCGGCGCCAGCGGGACGGTGATGTGGGGAGCGTAGGCGACCGAGCGCCGACTGCTTCCACACCGTCATTGCGAGGAGCCCTTGCGACGAAGATTCCATGGGGAGTGGATAGCGACCGGGTCTGAGGCCAGACTGAGGTTGCTGAAGCACTCAACCTGGAGACAACGATGTTGCTCGATCATCTTTCCGACGGACTGGCCGCTATCCGGACGCAGATTGGCGCAATTTTTGTGTCATTGGAACTGAGCCGTTCGACATGGCTGGTTACATCGCTGTCGCCCGGCAAGGGCGAGAAGATGTCCAAACACAGCGTGAAGGCCGGCGCTATTGCGGAGCTTTTGAAGCTCTTTGCAGCGCTGAAGCGTAAGGCCCAGGCGCGAACGGGCGAGAGTTATCCGATCATCACCATCCAGGAGGCGGGGCTGGATGGGTTCTGGCTTCACCGCACTCTGCAGTCGGAGGGCGTCGAGAGCTACGTGGTCGATCCGGCCTCGATCGCGACGCCGCGCCGGCGCCGGCGGGCCAAGACGGACCGGTTGGACGGCGAGACGCTGTTGCGGTCGCTTCTGGCCTACAAGCGCGGCGAGCCACGGGTCTGCGCGATGGTCGTTGCCCCCTCTCCGGAAGAAGAGGACCGCCGCAGGCTTTGCCGGGAGCGGCGGACCTTGATCGCGGAGCGGATCGTGCATGTGAACCGGATCAAGGGTGTTCTGTTTGCGCAAGGGATATTCGACTACGTGCCGCTGCGGCGCGATCGACGGACGCGGCTCGAGGCCTTGCGCACGGGGGACGGGCGGCTGCTGCCGGCGCATTTGAAGGCGCAGATCAGCCGCGAGCTCGACCGGCTCGAACTTCTGCTCGACCAGATCGCGGCGGTAGAGCGCGAGCAGGATGCATTGCTGGCTGCAAGCCGACCAGCAGGCGAGAAGGCTGCATCGAACCCGGTCGCGATGCTGCTCGACTTGAAGGGCCTGGGCCCGAACTTTGCTGCCATTCTCTGGTCGGAGGCCTTCCACCGTCAGTTCACCAACCGCCGCCAGGTTGCGTCCTATGCCGGTCTTGCGGCCACGCCATGGCGCAGTGGCGGCATTGAGCGTGAGCAGGGCGTGTCGAAGGCCGGCAATCCGCGCCTGAGAACCACGATGATCCAGCTCGCCTGGTTGTGGATACGTCACCAGCCTCAATCGGCTCTGACCCAGTGGTTCAAGGCCAACAGCCAGCGCGGCCGCAAGCGCACAATCGTGGCGCTGGCGCGCAAGCTGCTCGTGGCCCTGTGGAAATACGTGACCGCCGGCGTCGTGATCGAGGGAGCCGTGGTGAAGCCCGGCGCCTGACACCACGCCTCTCAGCCTCAAAACCAATCCGCCGAGGTTGATCAGCCTCGGCCGATCCGGGTGGACGAACCGATGGATTGCATGGCTTCAAACGCCGTAACGAAGAAGGGTCTCGTCCTCTCGAGCCTGCCCGCCGCAAGCGGAATGTTGGTGCAGTCGCCACCGCGCAACGACCGAATGTGAGTTTGATCTGGCATGCAAACCAGATTGCCAAAACCGGCTCGACCCTTGGATCGCCAACCATAGGAGTAGTTCACGCCCCGACCTAACGAGCCTGAAGGCGTGCTCGCTCAGGTCAAGACCAAGCCGCTTCGCGGCGGCCCTCACGGGCCGGTCTTGACCTGATCTGCGCGCGCCATCCGAAAAGTTCCGCGGTCGGGACGAAGAGCTGGCCTGCAATCGAACAAAGAGCTGACCATAAATCTTGACACATCAAATCCCCATGTGAGCAATCCAGACTGTCGCGGAGAGACTCTGGATTGCTTCGCTTCGCTCGCAATGACGGAGCAAGGTGAACCGACGTCGTTTTCAAATTCGCATTCTACTCGCAGACATGCGTTCGCATCCTCGCGGCTTGTTTCGCCCGAGCTTTGCGTCATCTCTCGCTCCTCTTGTCCAAGAGCAACTGGGTCGGAGTAGACCGGCGATCAGACGGGCTCAAGGCTGGTGCTGGCGCACCCCCGCCTTCGGCGGCTGACGGCCTTGACCCCGTCTGCACGCCGGTCTTTGGCTTGGCATGCGCTCGGCCGAGGTCCGAGCACGAGAAGGCGCGCTCGTCAGGCCAACCTGTATTTCTTCGGATCCCACGTCTCGCCGCGAGCGATCATGGTGTTGAGGATGACGATCAGCTTGCGCATGCAGGCGACGATCGCGACCTTTGGCGGCTTGCCCTTGGCAATCAGGCGCTCATAGAAGGCCTTGAACACCGGGTTGTTCAGCGTCGCGGCGCCGATGCAGGGCATGTAGAGGGGCGTTCCGCACCCAGCGGCGACCACCCTTGATGCAGCGTTCACCTCGACGTTTGCCGCTATCGTCGTCATAAGGAGCAACGCCCACCAACGCGACGACAACTTCGTCGCTCACCTGCCCCAACTCCGGTACGCCTCCAAGCAGCGCCATTGCGGTCCCCTCAGCAAAGCCTGGTACGCTCTGGATGATCTCGGCGCGTTTGGCAAAGTCCGGCGTTGTCTTGATCGTCGCCGCGATCGCGGTATCGATCGCGGCGATTTCGTCAGCCAGCTTCTGAAGAAGACGCGCGCGAGCCTTCCGAACAAGGGCCGGCGCCTCATGCTCGTTCTGCATTTCCAGGCGAGCCCTGACGTCGATCAGGCCTTGGCGTCCCTTCACCAGTGCCTTCATCTCCTCGTGAGCGGGATCGTCGACTTGGCTGGGAGCCTCGCTGAATGTCTCGGCGAACCAGGAGATCATCTCTGCGTCGATCTTGTCATTTTTAGCAAGGCGTCCCGCCGATTCCGCAAAGTGGCGAACCCGTTTGGGATCGACGATCCGTACTTCCAGCCCGGCTTGGCGCAACGCCTTGGCCCATACCCGCTCGTAGCCGCCGCTTGCCTCCATCACTGCCTTGCCGACCCGATGCTTGCGAAGCCATGCAATCAAGCTCCGTCGCCCCGCCGCGGTTGTCGGGCAAGTCTTCCGCTCCGTTACGGTCCGAATGCACGCATCAATCTTGTCTTTGGCGACATCGATGCCGACGACAACCAGATCGTCTTGTGTCATCATCCACTCCCTTCCTTGCCTGGTACGGGCTCGCAGCCCTTGCAACTGTTCGGGTTGAGGAAGACACCGGAGCTGTCCCTTGCTCTTTAACAGGCTCTGTCGCCTTTGGGCGCAACGGGCTCAGTTCCGGCAACGGGCGGTTCTGATCCAACCGCCCGTTGCCACATTCTGGCAGATTTCGGGGACACAAGGGCGCAGGGAAGGCCGCATAGGCGTTAAGGTAGCGCGAGCATCGATTGATACGGACGTTTTCGAGGAGGCTCGCGGTGGGATTGACAGAGGGCGATACAGCAAGACGCGGTAGCCCTGATGCAGCTCCAGCGTAATCCGGGACTGTGCGAGATGCCGGGCGAGTGGCCCCGGATTACGCTTCCGCTCCATCCGGGCTACGCCGACGCATCAATAAAGGGCGGCACAAGGCACCGCCCTTTTCGCGCAATCCAATCCGGCCACCGTTGAAAACGACCGTTCAATATGGCCCGTAACGGTAGCCGGGATCGTAGTAAAAGGGACTGCCGCCGTAATAGCCCGGACCACCATAGTAAGGACGCGGGCCATAATAATAGCGGTTCTCGTAGTAGTCGCGGCGCCGTTGCTCAGCGATCACCCCGCCGATAATACCCGCGGCGGCGCCCATAAAAGCGAGGCCTGCCGCGCTCGGTCCGCGTCGATAATAGTGGCGACGTCGGGCGGCGCTGAAATCGGTGACGTCGGCGGAAGCCTGACCTGCCGCAGCAGCCTTCACGGACACGGCCGGGGCCGAACCTGGGGATGCCGCTGCTGAAGGCGACACGGAGGCGGCGAGCAGCGCCACACTTGCGAACGCGGCCAGGACCGTGTTGCGGCCGGCTACGGAAATCATCGGTGCATCACTCATCTCGATCTTCCTCTGTTTTCGCCCAAACACATACGTAAGCAAACAGTCTGTAACGCGCAAATCACTGAAATGGTTTCATAATCGCGGCGATCTGCCACGCCTTGAACGATTGTAAACCGAACGATCCGATCCAGCCTGCACCATCCAACCTGAGCGGATAATGAACAGCCGCGCCGTTTTCGGTCGCCGTAAGCGTTTCACGTGAACCAACGCATCAACGGACGCCGTCGGGATCGATGCCATTTGCAGGGCTCAACGTGACTGACGCGTCCTTTTCCAAGAGAAACCAGATGATTGCGGTTCGCAAACTGCCGGCGCGCTATGCGCCGATCGTGATGCCATTCGTGCTCTCCATCCTCATGGCGGCGGTGGTGTCTGTCATTTCGACGCTGCGAAGCCTCGGCGCAACGCCGGCGTTCCTGGCGACCTGGCCGGGCGCCTGGGCGCTGTCATGGCTCGTCGCCTATCCGACGCTGCTCGTGGTCCTGCCACTGGTCCGCCGGATCGTGGCCTGCCTCGTTGCAGCCCCAACCGGCCGATAGCGGGCGCACACTCCTCCGGTTCACGCACAAAAGCGAGATGTGATCACCCCAAATTGCAGCAAAGGCGGAGGTGCGCTCCCTCCCCGCTTGCGGGGGAGGTTGGGGAGAGGGTGTCTCCGCAATGGGACAATCCCCCAGAGGAGACAGCCCTCACCCGGCGCTTCGCGCCGACCTCTCCCGCAAGCGGGAGAGGTGAACGACGCCGCGGCCTCTTGATTCAACCTAAATCATTCCGCCTTACGACAGCGCCCCAAGCACGCCCCTCGTCGCCTTGTCGATCTCCTCGACATAGCGGCGGCGGGCGAAGCTCTCAGTGAGGAAGCCGACCACCTTGCGGCTGTCGGTGGAATCGACCACCGCCAGCATCTCGGCCTCGGCCTCGTCGAACACGGCCATCGCCGACTTCACGTTCATTTCCGGGATCAGCACGATGTCGACCAGTCGGGCGAGCTCGATCACCTGGATGTCGTCGGCGATGGCATCGAGATCGCTGGAGAACAGGTCGGGCAGCATGACGAGACCGACATATTCGTCAGCATTGTTGACGATGACGATCCCGGGCCGCGAGCCCAGCGCGAATTCAGCTCGCGTCGCTGCGATCGTCGTGGTCGACGGCACCTTGCCGACGTCGGAGCGCATCAAGCGCTCGACCGTGAGATTGCGCAACCAGCCGACGTCGTTGGCGCTGCGGATGGTCTCGCCGCGCAGATGCAGGCGCCAGGTCGAGAAGGAGTGGCCGAACATGAAGCGCACGCAGATCGAGGTGACGATGCAGCCGGCCAGCACCACGGCGGTGACGTCGACATTGCGGGTCATCTCGAGCACGAGGAACGACATCGTAAGCGGGCCGCCGACGATGGCGACACCGAGCGTCGCCATGCCCGTCAGCATCGCCACCAGCGGATCGATCACGAAGTGCGGACTGATCAGCTCCAACAGCTCGGCGAAGAACTTCCCGATCAGGCTGCCGACGAACAGCGAGGCGAAGAACAGGCCGCCGCGGAAGCCCGAGGCGAGCGAGATCAGGCAAGCCGTCACTTTCAGGGCGATGATCAGCGCAATCAGGCCGATCGTCATGTCGTGAAAGAGATCGAGCACCATGGCGCCGTGGCCGGCCGCCAGCACCTGCGGCGTGACAATCGCAAAGCCGCCGACGATGAGGCCGCCAAACACCGGACGCAACCAGACCGGCAGCCAGGCGAACAGGCGCTCGAACGTCGGCGAGGAGCGCATCACGGCGATGCCGACGCCGCTGGTGACGAGGGCAAGCCCGATCAGGGCCAGGTACTGCTCGACGCCGACGGCGCTGACCTTGGGTATCTCCAGCGAGTACGGCGCGCCGCCCAGCCATTGGGCGGTCAGGGCGCCCGCGAGCGAGGCCGCCAGGATCGGCGCGGCGCTGCCGACCGAATAGACGCCGACGATCAGCTCGCAGGCATAGAAGGCGCCGGTGATCGGCGCACCGAACGCCGCCGCGATCGCCGCCGCGGCGCCGCAACCGACCATCAGGCGCAGATCATTGCGGCGCAGGTTGAAGAACTTGCCGAGCAGCGAGGCGATACCCGAGCCGATCTGGGTATAGCCGGCCTCGAGGCCAACCGAGGCGCCGCAGCCGTTGGAGATCAAGGTCTGGCTCGACACCACCACGCTGTCGCGCATCGAGAGATTGCCGCCGCGCAGCGCATTGGCCTCGATCGGGTCGACCGCGTTCGAGATCTTCATGCGCCGCCGCGACCATTCCATGATGCCGAGCGCCAGCCCGCCGAGCGCGGGCGCGATCAGCGCAGCCCAGGGGCTCACGCGCGCATTGGCCGACAGGCGAACGTCGACCGGAATGCCGTAGATCACCACATGGGCGATCTGCGCGATCTCGGCCATCAGGGTCACGACGGCGCCGGCAAGCGTGCCGATCACCAGCGCGAGCGGGATCAGGTAGAACTCGTTGCTGCGCAAGAGGGCGCGCATCCGAACCATGGTGCGGTCCGTACCCTTGCGATCGACGAGATGTCTGATCCGCACGAACACCTTCTGCCCGCCCTACTCTTCCGACAGGCCGTAACCGGCCATGCGCTGGCGGACCCGTTCGATCTCCTCACTCGGAAGCAGCGGCGGTTGTCCGATCTGGAGGCAGCCGTGATATTGCCGTGCCAGCGTCTCGACCTCGACGGCGAGCCACATCGCCTTGTCCAGCGTCTTGCCGATCGCGATCATGCCGTGATGGTCGAGCAGGCAGGCAAGCCGGCCCTCCAGCGCCCGCACCGCATGATCGGACAGCTCGACCGTTCCGAACGTCGCATAGGGCGCGCAGCGGATGCTGTCGCCGCCGGTAGCCGCGATCATGTAGTGCACCGGCGGAATCTCCATGCCCATGATCGCCAGGATGGTGCAATAGGTCGGATGGGCATGCACGACGGCATTGACGTCGGGCCGCGACTTCAGGATGTCGCGATGGAAGCGCCATTCGCTGGACGGCTTCTGATCGGGCGCGTGTGTGCCGTCCATCGCCATGAAGACGATCTGGTCCGGGGTCATGGTCTCGTAGGGCACGCTGGTCGGCGTGACCAGGAGCCCGTCCACATGCCGGACGCTGATATTCCCTGATGTGCCCTGGTTGATGCCGAGCGCGTTCATGCGGCGGCAGGCGTCGATGATGGCTTGCCTCTTGTCGAGTTCGTCCGCAGTCATCGACATCTCGGTTTCTTCTCGGCTTCTTGGCGATGGACGTTAGATGGGAAGTACGTCAAAGCCATGCGGCAGCGCAAGCGAAAGCGACCGGATCGCGCCCCGTCTCGTCGACGGATTCCCCGCTCCCCGAAACAGACCGCGAAATCAACAGATTAGCAGATTGCCGCACCCTACGACAGGCTCGCCCGGACGGCCGCAATCCCGTTGATGACGAACTGAACCGAATAGGCAGCGAGCAGCATGCCGAGCACGCGCGAGAGCACGGCATTTCCAGTGCGCCCGAGCGTGCGCGCGATCAGGCGAGCTGAGACGAAGCACAGCATGCAAAGCAGGCAAACCGCGAGCACCACAGCGATGATGATCGCGAGCTTCGCCCCGGAGCCGGCATCGCCCGACAGCAGCAGCGTGGTCGCGTTGTCGGCCTCGCGCGCCTCACGGTGCGGACGATTCCCGAAGATCGTCTGATAGGAGACGCCGAACAGCAGCCCGCCGGCGATCTGGAAAGCCGGAAGCCGATCCCGAGCTGGCAACAGCCAGTTTCCGACCAGGGCGATCACGACCAGGATTGAAGCGGCGATCAGCGGCGCGCAGCGCGATCGTTCGCTTGACCTTGTCGGGTATGTTCCCGGTCGCAGCGAGGAAGGCCGGTGCAAGACCGATCGGATCGAGCACCAGGAGCAGCGTCACTAAGGCTGACAGGGCGAAGTCGAGCATGTGTCGGCGAGGCCCCCCGGGGGCTGGAACGATGGCTCCCGGGCAGACTTAGCCCAGCAAAGCCGCTTTGGAAATCACTGGAGACGACAATGAGCGACAGTGGAATCGGAATGCTCCTCGGCCACCTCTCGGCCAACCTGCTCTGGCTCTGGTTCATCGGCGCGTTCGTGCTCGGCGGGTTCCTCGTTTACGGGGTGATGAAGGCCGGCCACCTGCGCCGCAGCGAGCGGGCACGCCTCGACCGCGCGACGGAAGAGCGACAGCACCAGGAAGACCCCTACAAGCGCCCGACCTGAGCGAGCCGCGAACCCCGGTTGCAGTTTGGAACTTTCGTTCTTCAACGGGTTTTATCGCCCGAGGATCGAGGAAGGCGAGGCCTTCCCGTATCGCCTCACGAGGAGGACGTATGGCTAAACGAGCGAAGAAACGCACAAGCAAGAAGACGGCGGCGCGCCGGCCGCGCCGGGCGCCGAAGATGCTCAGCGATCTGTTTCTGGAGACGCTGAAGGACATCTATTTCGCCGAGAACAAGATCATCAAGACCTTGCCCAAAATGGCGAAGGCAGCGCAGTCGAAAGAGCTGGTGGCCGCCTTCGACAAGCATCTGCGCGAGACCCAGGGCCAGGTCAAGCGGCTGGATCAGATCTTCAAGATGCTGGACAAGCCTGCACGCGGCAAGCCCTGCGAGGCCATCAACGGCATTGCCGACGAGGGCGCCGAGATCATGAAGGAGTTCAAGGGAGCCCCGGCGCTCGATGCGGGACTGCTCGCGGCCGCCCAGGCGGTCGAGCATTACGAGATCTCCCGCTACGGCACGCTTCGCACCTGGGCCGAGGAGCTCGGCATGCAGGACGCAGCAAGGCTGCTCCAGGAGACGCTCAACGAGGAAGAGGCGACCGATCGCACTCTGACGGAGCTCGCCACCTCCGTGATCAATCTTGAAGCGGAAGAAGAGTACCGCGCTGCGGCCTGACCCGCGCCCCTGGCAAAGAGGGAACGTCGCGGCCCATGCCGCGGCGTTCGCTTGTTTTGATCGCACGGTGGCGCATGGCACACCGGCGCCACCGCATTGGATTTCCCGGGAACCAGCCCCATATGCAGGCTTTGCCACCCCAGAGCCCGCATCATGCAACCCAAAAATCCCCTCGACTGGATGCTCTCTGAAGCCTTGGACTCGCTGACCCGCGCCGATCGGCTGCGCCAGCAGTTCGGGCGCCAGGAAGCCTGCTGGGAGCCGCCGATCGACGTGCTCGAGACCGAGCGTGAGCTCCTGATCCTGGTCGCGCTTCCCGGCGTCAATCCGGACAATGTCGAGACGGTCCTCCATGACGGCGTTCTCATCATCTCCGGTCAGCGCACCCTCCCGCCGGAGCTTCGCAACGCCCGCATCCATCGGCTCGAGCTGCCGCAGGGCCGCTTCGAGCGGCGCATCGCGCTGCCCCTTGGCCGCTACGCCATCAGCCGCTTCGTGATGGACGGCTGCGTCGCACTTCGCCTCGCCAAATCCTGAGGTCGATCATGGCCACCGAACAGATGAACTACGAACAGACCAATAACGACGTGAAGATTCCCGACGACGCGCTGATCATCGTCCCCGTGCGCGAGATGGTGCTGTTTCCCGGCGCCATCGCGCCGATCACGATCGGCCGGACGAAGTCCATCGCCGCCGCGCAGCAGGCGCTGCGCGAACAGCGGCCGATCGGCATTGTCCTGCAACGCAGCCCTGAGACCAATGACCCCGGGCCGGACGACCTCTATCGGGTCGCGACCATCGCCAATATCGTGCGCTACATCACCGCGCCCGACGGTACCCACCACATCGTCTGCCAGGGCGTGCAGCGCGCGCGCATCCTCGATTTCCTGCCGGGGACGCCGTTCCCGGCCGCGCGTTTCCAGCAGATCCCCGAGCCGACCACGACCTCACCCGAGATCGAGGCGCGAGCGCTGAACCTGCAGCGCCAGGCCATCGAGGCGGTCGAGCTGCTGCCGCAGGCGCCGCCCGAGCTGGCGACGATGTTCCAAGGCACCAGCGCGCCTGGCGCGCTGGCGGATCTCGCAACCTCGTTTATGGACATCAAGCCGCAGGACAAGCAGGAGGTGCTGGAGACCATCGACATCGCTCTTCGCGTCGAGAAGGTCTCCAAGCACCTGGCCGAGCGGCTGGAAGTGCTGCGCATCAGCAAGGAGATCGGCCAGCAGACCCGCGCCAGCTTCGACGAGCGGCAGCGCGAGGCGATCCTGCGCGAGCAAATGGCGACTATTCAGCGTCAGCTCGGCGAAGGCGACGGCAAGGCGGCCGAGGTCACTGAGCTGACGGCTGCCATCGCCAAGGCCAAGATGCCGCCGGAGGCGGAGGCGCATGCCAAGAAAGAGCTGCGCCGTTACGAGCGCATGCCGGAGGCCGCCGGCGAAGCCGGCATGGTCCGCACCTATCTCGACTGGCTGATCGAGCTGCCCTGGGCGCTGCCCGAGGAGAAGCCGATCGACATCAAGGAGGCGAGAGCCATCCTGGATGCCGATCATTTCGGCCTCGAGAAGATCAAGAGCCGGATCATCGAATATCTGGCGGTGCGCAAGCTCGCCCCGCAGGGCAAGGCCCCGATCCTGTGCTTCGTCGGCCCGCCCGGCGTCGGCAAGACCTCGCTCGGCCAGTCCATCGCCCGCGCGATGGGTCGTCCCTTCGTGCGCGTCAGCTTGGGCGGCGTGCATGACGAGGCCGAGATCCGCGGCCACCGGCGCACCTATATCGGCGCGCTGCCCGGCAACATCATCCAGGGCATCAAGAAGGCCGGCAGCCGGAACTGCGTCATGATGCTGGACGAGATCGACAAGATGGGCCGCGGCGTACAGGGCGATCCCTCCGCCGCCATGCTGGAGGTGCTCGACCCCGAGCAGAACGGGACGTTCCGGGACAATTACCTGGGCGTGCCCTTCGACCTGTCGCACGTGGTGTTCATCGCGACCGCGAACATGCTGGACCAGATCCCGGGTCCGCTCTTGGACCGCATGGAGCTGATCAGCCTCGCCGGCTACACCGAGGACGAGAAGCTGGAGATCGCGCGGCGCTACCTGGTGCGGCGGCAGCTCGAGGCCAACGGCCTGACCGCCGAGCAGGCCGAGATCGAGCCGGAGGCGCTGAAGCTGATCGTCAAGGGCTACACCCGCGAGGCCGGCGTGCGTAACCTCGAGCGCGAGATCGGCAAGGTGTTCCGGCATGCCGCGGTGCAGGTCGCCGAAGGCATGGCCACGAAGGTCGTGGTGACGCCGAAGGACATCGCCACCGTGCTCGGCCAGCCGCGATTCGAAGGCGAGATCGCGCTGCGCACCAGCGTTCCCGGGGTGGCCACCGGCCTTGCCTGGACGCCGGTCGGCGGCGACATCCTGTTCATCGAGGCAACGCGCGTGCCCGGCAAGGGCGGTCTGATCCTGACCGGTCAGCTCGGCGACGTCATGCGCGAGAGCGTGCAGGCTGCGATGACGCTGGTGAAGAGCCGAGCCACTCAGCTCGGCATCGATCCCCAGCTGTTCGAGAAGAGTGACATCCACGTTCACGTCCCCGCGGGCGCAACCCCGAAGGACGGGCCGAGCGCGGGCGTTGCGATGTTCACGGCGCTGACGTCCCTGCTCACCAATCGCACGGTGCGCAGCGACACCGCGATGACCGGCGAGATCTCGCTGCGTGGCCTGGTGCTCCCCGTAGGCGGCATCAAGGAGAAGGTGGTGGCCGCGGCTGCTGCCGGATTGAAGCGGGTGATGCTGCCGGCGCGCAACAAGCGGGACTATGACGACATCCCGAAGAGCGCGCGGGATAATCTCGAATTCATCTGGCTGGAGCGCGTCGACGAGGCGATCGCCGCGGCGCAGCCGACCGAGGCCCAAGTCAATTCGAAGGTCGAAGCGGCGGAGTAGATGGGATGAAGAAACTGCTGGAAGGAGCGAAGAGATCGCGGAGAACGCAGCGGCTGCGGCAGTTGCTCGATCGCGCGATCGACCGGGTTCGCGATACGCTTGCGGCGCCTGAGCCGCGGCTTCAGCCGGTCCCGGTCCGGGTGAAGCGCCGCAAGGGTTGAGCCCTCCGTCTCGAGCCCTCGCGGCTGCCCCAAACAAAAGGCCCCCTCCTTCGAGGGGGCCTTTTGCGTTGTTAGGACACGGCGTCCTTGGCGGCCTTGACCGGGCGGGCGCGGACGATCTTCCGGGCCGGCTTGGCCTTGAACATCATCTCTTCACCCGTGAACGGGTTGGTGCCCTTGCGCGCCTTGGTCGCGGGCTTCTTGATGACCACGAACTTGGCGAAGCCCGGCACCAGGAACAGACCGTTCTTCTTGAGCTCCTTGTGGCCGACGTCGGTCAGCGTCTCCATGACGTTCTTGACGTCACGCTTGGAAAGCTCGGTGGCGGTCGCAATCTTTTCGATCAACTGCGATTTGGACATTTGGGTTGGCATCGTGTCTCCTCTGATTCGTTGCCGGTTGCATATTAGACCAACCGTTGAAGGCCTATAGCCTTCTGCACAGTTTTGTCGCGATTTTACGGGCTTTTCTGGCCCTGTGTGACAAAAAACCCTGCATTTTAGCGACTTCCGGAGCGAAAGAAGCCTCGGGCAGCGGTTTTTGCCTTGTTTCAAAGGCCCGCACGTCATCTTGCTAAAGCTGATTCGCGGCTTTCGACAAGCGACGACCGGCCTCTTTGTGAAGGGCCGGTCGTGATTCACCCTGATAAATAAGGGCCGGATCGCACGTAGGTGCTCTTCCTCCCCGTAAAAGCAGGGAGAAAGCGACGGGGAGATTGGCTAGACGCGCTCGATGATGATGGCGGGCGCCATGCCGCCGGCGGCGCACATGGTGACGAGACCACGCTTGAGGTCGCGCCGCTCGAGCTCGTCGAGCACGGTGCCGATCAGGATCGAACCGGTGGCACCGATCGGATGACCGAGCGCGATCGAGCCGCCATTGACGTTGACCTTGGCGCGGTCGAGCTTGAGGTCTCGGATATATTTTTCCGCCACCACCGCAAAGGCCTCGTTGATCTCGAACAGGTCGATGTCGTCGATGGTGAGGCCCGCCTTCGCCAGCACCTTGCGCGTCGCCGGCACCGGCGCGTTCAGCATCAACGTCGGCGAATCCCCGATGTTGGCCATCGCGACCACGCGAGCGCGCGGCTTCAGGCCATGGGCCTTGGCGTAAGCGGGCGAAGCGAGAAGGATCGCGGCGGCGCCGTCGACGACCCCGGAGGAGTTGCCGGCGTGATGCACGAAGTCGATCTTCAGATCGGGGTATTTCTGCAGGATCAGGCCGCGATAGGTCGTGCCCTTGTCGTCGAGCGCGTAGTCGGCGATCGCCGGAAACGCCGGCTTCAGGCTGCTGAGGCCTTCCATCGTGGTTTGCGGCCGCGGATACTCCTCGTGATCGAGCGCGAGGCTGCCGTCCTCGCGGTGGACGGGCACGAGGCTCTTCTTGAAGTGGCCGTTCGCGATCGCAAAGCCTGCGCGCTTCTGGCTCTCCAGCCCGAGCGCGTCGACGTCCCTTCGCGTGATGCCTTCCATGGTCGCGATCGCGTCGGCGCAGACACCCTGATGCGACTGCGGATGATTGGCCCGCAGGCGCAGATTGCCGCCGTCCATCATCATAGGACCGCCGCCGCGGCGTCCCTCCATCGACATCATCTCGCAGCCGCCGGCGATGACGAGGTCTTCGGCACCGGCCATGATCGAGCTTGCGGCCATGTTGACGCTGGTGATGCCGCTGCCGCAGAAGCGGTCGAGCGTCACCGCGCTGGCGCGCACGTCGTAGCCGGCATCGAGTGCCGACATACGGCCGAGATCGCCGCTTTGCGTTGCGACCTGCGCGCTGCAGCCCCAGACGATGTCGTCGACGTCGGCGGTGTCGATGCCGGTGCGATCAGCGAGCGCGCGCAGCACGGTCGCCCCGAGCTGCTGCGGATGAATGCCCGAAAGGGCTCCCTTGCCGGCCTTGCCGATGCCCCGCGGGGTCCGGCAGGCATCGATGATCAGCGCGTCAGCCATTGGCGTCGTCCTGTTGTTATGGGTGTTTGGAGACGGTTCTGAATAAGGGGAAGAGGAGAGTCAATGCGCGGCGCCTCCTTCGCCTCTCCCGCAAGCGGGAGAGGCGAAGGCATCACACCCCCGCCGCGTTGTTCGCGATCACGTTGCGGTAGAAGCTGGCGCTGAGCTTTGGTGTGCGGACCTGGGTGTCGAAATTGACGTGGTACAGCCCAAAACGCTTGTTGAGGCCATACACCCACTCGAAATTGTCCATCAGGCTCCAGAGAAAATAGCCGCGCACCGGCACGCCCTCATTGGTGGCACGCTGGAGCTGGGCGAGATAGTTGCGCAAATACATGATGCGGTCGGTGTCGTAGATCTTGCCGTCGGGCCTCACCACGTCGTCGCCGGATGCTCCGTTCTCGCTGATATAGATCGCATCCGTCTTCCAGATCTTTGCAGCCAGCTTTGGCACCCAGTAGATCGTCTCGGGCCCGACACGCAGCCAGTCCGAATTCATGTGCGGGAACGATTTCGGGATCGGCAGCGGCATGAAGCCCGCGCCCTGGTCGGAGGCCACGACATAGTTCTGCGGCGCGTAGATGTTGAGGCCGAGGAAATCGACCGGCGAGGAGATGATCTTGAGCTCCGCGTCGGTGAATTTCGGCGCGTTGGGCCCGGCGTATTTCAGGAAGGCGTCGGTATAGCGGCCCGTCATGATGACGTTGAGATAGCCGGCGTTCATCTCGCGCAGCGCGATCTCCGCGGCGCGAACGTTTTCCGGCGTATCGATCGCAGGCGCGCAGGCGTCGATGTTCTCGGCCGGGCCCACTTTGGTGCCGCGGCGGCCATGGGCGCGCACCGCCTGCACCGCGAGCCCGTGGGCCAGCGCGCTGTTGTGCCTGATCTGGTTGACCTCTCCTTGCGGCAGCGTCAGGCCCGGCGCGTCGATCCCGATGCCGTAGCCGAAATAGACGAAGCGGCCGCTCTCGTTCAACGTGAACACGTTTTTGACGCGGTCGGTCAGACGCTCGGCGACATAGGCCGCATAGTCACCGAAGATCTTGCAGGTCTCCGTCGAACGCCAGCCGCCGAAGCGATCCTCAAGCGATTGCGGCAGGTCCCAATGATAGAGCGTCAGCCACGGCTCGATGCCGTTCTTCAGGAGCTCGTCCAGGAGACGATTGTAGAAGTCGAGCCCCTTCGGGTTGGGCTTGCCGTCGCCGTGCGGAAACAGCCGCGGCCACGCCACCGAGAAGCGATAGGCCCTGCAGCCGAGCTCCTTGATGAGCGCGATATCCTCCTTGTAGCGGTGATAGTGCTCATTGGCGCGGTCGCCGGTGGTGCCGTCCTCGATCTTGCCGGGGATGCGCACGAACTTGTCCCAGATCGAGGCCCCTCGCCCATCCTCATTGACCGCGCCCTCCACCTGATACGACGAGGTCGCCGTGCCCCAGACAAAGCCTGCCGGAAAGCCGCTTCCATTGCGCGGCGGTGCTGTCGGCTTGGCTTCGACGGCCTCAAGGGGACTCGCAATCCCGGCTGCGGACAATCCCGCCAGCTTGGCAAACCGGCGGCGCGAGACCCTGTCCGTCATTGATGCTGCTCCACTTGTTTCGTGCCGGCACAATGAACAGTTCCGGGCGATTTGAGAAGGGGTGCGGGAGGACCCAGATCCGCCACCGTAGACGGCGCGGCAGGCACAATTGGCGTTCCCTTTCCGAGATCAACGCCTATTAGGTTTCAGACTGGATTCTAGCGTCGGCCCGCTCCAATTGAACCGACCACAACTTGCATCAGCCACGCGATGCCGGCATCTCTCATCGCCGCCTTGGTCACGATGGCCCGGATCGTGTCCGGTTTGCGCGCGAAAGGCAGCTCGACAAAGACCAGGCCGAAACGGCCGGCGTGCTGCTCCACCAGTCGGCGCGGCAATGCTGCGATCAGTTCAGACCCGGAAAGCTGGACAAGCGCCATCATGAAATTCGGGACAGTCAAGGCGATGCGGCGTTCGAGGCCGCCAACATCTCATCTACGAAACCGCGCGGTTCACCACTGAGAGAGACCAGCAGGTGCTGTGATCGCGCGAATGCAGCATGGGTTGGCGCTTTGGCCAATGGATGCCCCTTGCGCATGGCCAGCACGAACTCCTCCTCGTAAAGCCTGCGCGCCTCGAAACGCGGTGATACCGCCGGCAGCGGCAGCATTGCGACGTCGAGCTCGCGTCTTTCGAGCATGTCGAGACTTTGCTGCCAAGGCTCCCCGATCGGGCCACCGCGCGGCGCAGGCATCAGGTGGATCAGCCCGACGTCGATGTGGGGCGCCGCAGTCGCGATCGATCGCAAGAGCGGACCGATTGCCGAGACCAGTACGGCATCGGGAGCGCCAATCGTGAAGCGACGGCTGCTCTTCTCCGGGTCGAACGGTGCGGCCGAGCCGATCAGCTGTTCGAAGCGCGCAATGATCTCGGCCACCGGCTCGCCAAGCTCCAAGGCCCGGGCCGTTGGAACGACGCCCTTCGGCGTCCGCAAGAACAGCGGATCGTTCAGCAGAAGACGGAGCCGGCCGAGCGCATGGCTGACGGCCGACGGCGTCAGGCTCAGCCGAGCGGCTGCACGCGCGACATGGCGCTCTTCCAGAACCACGCGGAAGAGCACGAGGAGACTCAGATCAATCCTGGATAGATCAATTTGGTTCAGCATATTGCTGAAATCATATCGCTGGATTCATCAGGATCAAGGCTCATGGATTGGGCTCGTCGTTCGATCAGGAGCTGACAAATGACCAAGAAACCGTCCGGACTGAACAGGTGGCCATGCGGGCAGGAAAAGATGTCGCGGCGCTCGATGATGGCCGCGACCGCTGCGATGCCTCTGTCCGGTCGGCTTTCGGCCGATGCGGCCGCTGGGAGCGACGCGATAGCGGGCCTCATCGAACGCGCCCGCGAGAAAAATGCCGCCTTCATGCGTGGCGATATGGATCGCTGGTCCCAGCTTGTCCGCATTGCGCCGGATTTAACGCTGATGCAGCCCTTCGGCGGGCCTACGAGTCGCGCATTCGAGGCGAGCCCCCAGCGTCTGGCAGAACTATCGCGATACTTCAGGGAAGGCGAAACCGAGCTTGAGGTTGTGCAAACCTATGCATCGGACGCGCTCGTCGCTCTCGTCATGATCGAACGCCAGCGCGCCGAGGTGGGCGGGTTGCCGGCTCAAGACTGGTCGCTGCGCGTGACCGAAGTCTACCGCAAGGACGGCAGGGATTGGCAACTCGTGCACCGTCATGCGGATCCGCTGTCCGAAGCGTCACTTTGCAGCAAGCGGCGATACTCGCCCGGGGCTGGCCGGAGGAAAAATGACGATGGTTGATTCACGTGCCGGCGGCTGCCGTTCGGTCAGAATAAGCGTGCCATGGAGGATCATTCCCCCGCACCTGTGTGCCGTCGCGGTGTAACTCGCGATCTTGCCGGGGCAGTGTCCTTCGACATCCAGCGTGAGCTCGTCTTCAACGCCGAAGACCGTTGCCCGCCCATCGGGGTGACGCTTCGTCGATGGCGGTGAAGCGGTCGCCATCAACCTTGCAGGAGGAACGGCTAATGACCCGGCGCGTGCCAATCCGGTCTTTCCTTGCGCAGCTCGGCCTCGAGCTCCTCGATGATGCTGTGAAGCAGATGCGCGGCAAGCGGGTCGGTCACCTCGCGCTCCAAATGCCGGTAACGCGCGATCAGGTATTCCTGCTCTCTCAACTGGCGTTCGGTCATCAGACGGGCCCTCCGACACATCGACGCGGAGAGGACCGAGCAGTTTCGTTAAAGTTTTCAGATCATTTGCTATGGTTTCTGATGGGTTAAGAAGGCCGCGCGGGCTTCGCCCGCGGGGCCGGGACGATGGCTTATCGCCCTCATCGTGCGTTTGCGAAACCGCGCGATTGCCTGGAGCAGGATCGGGCAATACAGAACCGTTTTAGGCAAGACCGGGAGCCTCTGCGCCGCATAGAACCCGCACCGACCCGTACAAGCACGGGCCGCTGATCTCAGGCAGCAGCGATCAGAAGGAGCCACGCAATGACCGGGAGCACCGCACCCGCGCGCAATCCCTCGTCCAAGGACCAGCCACCCGTCCCTGGTGCAGAGCCCGCGGATATCGCGATGTCCGAGCGGCGCGCCGCCGGAACGGAGATGGCACGGGTGCTCCGGACCGAACCGACCCGCATGGCCTTGGACGCCTCCGGCGCCGGGATCGCGCACTGGAACCACGATCCGCTGCATGACGTCGTCGAGCCCATGAGCCACCACGTGATCATGGCGTATAACGGAGTGATCCAGCGCATGGAGCGCCGGTCGGGAAAATCGGTTTCGATCGGCACATTTCGCCCCGGAGTCGTGATCATCATTCCGGAGGGATCGAGCTCCCGATGGGACATTCCGAAGCCCGTCGATGTCGTTCAACTCTACCTTCCGAATGCGACACTGAAGCGCGTTGCCGGCGAAGCGGGGATCACGGGAGCGACCGACCTGCTGGAGCGGACGGCGCATCCTGACCCCATCACGTCCAGACTGCTCTTGAGCGCAGCGGATGCGCTCGAAGGCAACGGGGTCCTGGATGCGCTGTTCCGGCATCAGGTGACGGATCTTCTCGCCACCCGCGTCCTGGCTGCGCACACAGGTGCACCGGCCACGTTCCATC
The DNA here is from genome assembly GCF_045571415.1 of Bradyrhizobium sp. LMG 9283. NCBI lineage: Bacteria > Pseudomonadati > Pseudomonadota > Alphaproteobacteria > Hyphomicrobiales > Nitrobacteraceae > Bradyrhizobium > Bradyrhizobium sp. LMG 9283. Next base: position 3,083,802 of record NZ_CP120691.1, on the reverse strand, counting down.
CGACCATGGGCGGGCTGTCGCCGAAGGTTCTGCTCCGCGCGATCGAACGGTTGCGCTCGGACAGCGATATGGACGTCTCCCTCGATGCGCTGGCATCCGATGCCGGCCTCTCGCGCTTTCACTTCTGCCGCGCCTTCAAAGAGAGCACCGGACTATCGCCGCATGCCTGGCTGCGCCAACACAGGCTCGAGCAGGCCATGAACAAGCTGCGGGCGAGCGACGAATCGATCGTCTCGATCGCTGCGGCGCTCGGCTATTCCTCGCAGACAGCGTTCGCCGCGGCTTTCAGGAAGCTGACCGGCGAAACGCCGAGCGAGTGGCGCAGGCGCCACTCGCGGTAGCGGCCATCGCTTTCGAGCGACAAGGTCTCCCGATGGCGGGGACGCGTCGATGAGCTGTAAGCCTGGCCGGTACGAGCCTTCTCAGAGCCTGCCCGACACCTCGGAAACGCGAATGCGCGATTTGCCGCCGGGCGAACGCCCCCATGCCGATGCGGAAATGATGCGCGTGCTCAAGATGGCACCCGCTATAGCATGGCCTCGGATCCGTCCAGCGACGCGATCGCCTATTGGAAGCATGACGCGTTGCACGACGTCGTCGCCCCCATGGCCGACCACGTCCTGATGACTTTCCCTTCGGGGTCGCTGCGCTTCGAGCGGCGCACAGGGAAATCGGTCGTGCTTGGAACGGCGCGTCCCGGTACGATAACGGTCATCCAGGCTGGATCGCGTCCCGATGGGACATTCCCCGGCCGCTGAGCGTCATTCACTTCTATCTTCCGCAGCGAACGCTGGAGCGCGTTGCGCTCGAGGCCGGCACGGCTGGCCCCCGCCGATCTGCGCGAGCGAGTGGCGCAGGCGCATGCGTTAGCAGCAATCGCTCTATAGCGACAGCAATCGCTCTGGGGCAGTGGCATGCCCGATCGGTTAGACCATCACCATGTCCAATCCCACGACGGAGAGAGATGATGATCGGGAAAGATTTCGTCCACCGGCTGGCAACCATCTCATCACGCAAGGGTCTCGCGACCGCGGTCGTGTACGGACTTACGCTGACGGTCCGCTTCGTTTCAGCCGCAGGTGAAGAGGCGGATCTTCCGCCGCAATCCGTACAACACGCTCATCCTGTGATTTCAGTCGTGACCGGGGACAGCTCCCGTCTTCCCTACCAGGACTGGGGCCGCAAGGTCGCGCCCTCCATCGTCTTTCGTCAGAACTGGCCACAAAGCTCGCAGCCGCCGGGCTGCCCCCTCCATTAAGCGCCAGCAAATTCGCTTCAACACTTCGCAGCGTTGCTGACCGCAACAGGCCTTGCCGCAAACCGGTAGCGGCGGCGGCAACGCACCTGTGTCCAGGAAGATCCAACCAGAGGAGAACGTCAATGCGACTAGTCATCATCGGCGCCGGCTTCGCCGGCATGTATGCCGCTCTTTCCGCTGCCCGCCTGCGCGAGATCCAGGGCGTCTCGCCCGACGAACTCGAGATCGCGCTGGTCGCGCCGGAGCCGACGCTGGTCGTCCGCCCGCGGCTGTACGAACAAAATCCCGAGACCTTGACGGCACCGCTGCTCGATGTGCTCAAGGCGATCGACGTCACCTATGTTCAGGGCAGCGTCGAGACGATCGAAACCCAATCCCGCATGGTGAGGATCGCCACGGCGAAAGGCACCAAGAAGACGCTCTCTTACGATCGTCTCGTGGTCGCCACCGGGAGCCGGCTGTTCCGTCCGAACATTCCGGGTCTTGCCGAGCACGGCTTCAGTGTCGACTCGCTCGATGATGCGATTGCGCTCGACAAGCACCTGCACGGCCTTGCCAAGCGGCCGGCCGTGAACGGACGCGACACGGTCGTCGTCGCCGGCGGCGGCTTCACCGGCATCGAGGCGGCCACCGAAATGCCGGCGCGGCTGCGCGCAATCCTCGGCCCGGGTGCCAAGACTCGTGTCATCATCGTCGAGCGCAACAGCGCGATCGCGCCCGATATGGGCGCAGGTCCTCGACCGGTCATCGAAAGCGCCCTCAGCAAGCTCGGCGTAGAGACCCGCCTCGGTGCCGGGGTCGCCTCGCTCGATAAGTCCGGCGTTACATTGTCGAACGGTGAGCAGATCGAAACCGAAACCGTGATTTGGGCGGCGGGTATTCGTGCGGCCCCTCTGACAGCGCAGATTCCCGCCGAGCGCGACAATTTCGGCCGGTTGCTGGTCGACCCCTGTTTGCGGGTGCCGGGCGTCGAGGGCGTGTTCGCGACCGGCGATGCGGCCCGTGCCGCCTGCGACGACGAAGGCAATTACGCGCTGATGTCGTGCCAGCACGCGACGCGCATGGGCGCCTTTGCAGGCAACAATGCCGCCGCCGAGCTGCTCGGCGTTCCGACCAGGCCGTACCACCAGAAGGCCTACGTCACCTGTCTCGATCTCGGCGAAGCCGGCGCACTGTTCACGCGCGGCTGGGATCGCAAGGTCGAGATGGTCGGAGACGTCGCCAAGAAGACGAAGCGGGAGATCAACACCGTCTGGATCTATCCCCCGAAGCCCGAACGTGCCGCTGCGCTCGCATCGGCCGATCCGGAACGCGTGACCAGCCTCTAACGTACGAAGCGATTACGGCCGCGTCCTGGCTGTGCGGCCTGCTCCACCAGAACTAGTCAGCAGCCTTTACCATGAAACAGGAGACAAACATGAACGTACACAACACTCCCCTCGGCACATCGGGATCCGAAGAGCTCGTGCCCTCGCGCTATGCGCTGAAGATCGGCGAGATCGACGTGCTGGTGGTCAGTGACGGCGTGCTGCCGCTGCCGACCACCATGTTGGCGCACAACGCCGCCCCGGCCGACCGGGCGAGCTGGCTGCGCGGCATGTTCCTGCCGCCGGATGCCTTCGATTGGGCATTGAATGCGGCGATGGTCCGCAGGGGCGGCAAGACCATTCTCATCGACGCCGGGCTAGGCTCCGATCCGGATCTGCACTTGCCTCGGGCCGGGCAGTTGATCAAGCGACTGGAGGCTGCCGGCATCGACCTTGCGTCCATCACCGATCTGGTGCTGACCCATATGCACATGGACCACATCGGCGGGCTGCTCGTCGACGGTGTGAAGCAGCGGCTGCGCCCGGACCTGCGGATCCACGTGGCGGCGAAGGAGGTCAAATTCTGGGAGGCGCCTGATTTCTCCCACACCAACATGCCGCAGGGCTTCCCTGATGCGCTGCGGGCGACCGCCAAGCAGTTCGTGAAAGCATATGGTAGTCAGCTCAGGCCCTTCGATGAGGAGCACGAGATTGCACCGGGCGTCGTCGCACGTCGCACCGGCGGTCACACCCCCGGACACAGCGTGGTTCGCATCGCATCCGGCGGCGAGGCGCTGACGTTCGCCGGCGACGCCGTGTTCGCCGTCGGGTTCGACCAGCCCGACTGGCACAACGGTTTCGAACACGATCCCGAGGAGGCGGCGCGCGTTCGTATCCGTCTTCTGCGGGAGCTGGCCGAGACCGGCGAGATGCTGGTGGCCACGCACCTGCCGTTCCCGTCGGTCGGACGGGTCGCGATCGATGGCGACGCCTTCCGTTGGGTGCCGGTGTTCTGGGACTACTGACGGTTTGCTCGGTCAGGTCAAACTCGGAGCGCGCGCTCATGGCAGTGATGAGCGCGCGCCTCAATCGAATCTCGCGCAACCAAGAAACCGACGAAGTCGAAGTGAGAGTGCGGTCTCGAGCACCTCGAACTTCACGACAAAGCAGGACGAACGGAAATGCAGAACGAGAAAGTCGTGATCATAACGGGTGGCAGTTCCGGCATCGGCCGGGCGGCTGCACTCCGTTTCGCCAGCAGGGGCGACAAGGTGCTCATCACCGGCCGTCGCGCCGACCCCGTCGAGCAAACGATCGCCGAGCACAAGAACATCATGGGCCTGGTTGCGGACAGCAGCTCTGCCGAGGATGCCAGACGGACTATCGCAGAGGCGGTCGACCGCTGGGGCCGGGTGGATGCGCTCGTCAACAACGCTGGCGCGGGCGCCATCCTTCCATTGTCGGATGTGTCGCCCAACAGGATTGTGGACATCTTTTCCGTCAATGTTCTCGGTCCGAGCCTGCTAGCCTCTAGCGCGCTTCCTCACTTGAAAGCGACGCAGGGCGTCATCATCAACATCTCCTCGACGTACGGTCACCGACCGGCGGCCGGACTATCCCATTACGCTGCCAGCAAGGCAGCCCTTGAACACCTGACCCGGTGCTGGGCGCTCGAACTCGCACCGCTGGGAATAAGGGTGAATGCCGTCGCCGCCGGGCCCACGGAATCCGGTGCCTTGACCGGGATGATGGGGCTGTCCGCAGAGCAGGCTGAAGCCGTCAAGCAGGAGGAGCGCGGAAAAATCCCGCTCGCCCGACGCGGCGATCCCGACGAGATCGCGAATTGGATTGTACAGTTTGCGAGCCCCGCCTCACGATGGGTAACGGGACAGGTTCTCGCAGTCGATGGCGGCCTCGGACTGATCTAGAGCGCGATGAGATCTAGATGAATCATCGTCGCCGCTTCAGCTCGTTGTTTGAGCATGATCTCATGCTCAGCGTCCGCGCGATTTTTGACGCCTTTCGAGCGGGCTAGAACGTCACCCGCATCCCCGCATAGAACGCGCGGGGCCTTGCCGGGCTCAGCGAGCGCGGGTCGATGAAGTCATTTCCGCCGTTGGCGAAGTTGGGCAAGGCATCGCGATCGAAGAACTGTCCGTAGGTCGCGTAGCGCTTGTCGAAGACATTGTCGACGCGGCCGTAGAGCTGGATGTTCTTCGTCACCTGGTAGGAGGTGTGGAGATTGAACACCGTATAGGACGGCAGCTTCGCGAACTGGTTCGACTCGTCGCCGACGAGATATTGGCTGGAGACGAACAGTGCGTTGCCGCCGACCTTCCAGACGTCGGTTACGGCGTAATCGACGCCGACCTTGACGCGGTGGCGCGGGATCGCGGGGAGCTGGTTGCCGGGCCTGACCTGGATAGTGTCGGTGGCGGGATCGGCGAACGGGCTCTCGGAGCCGAGCTCGAGCGGATCGAGGAAGCGGGCGTCGACGAAGGCATAGCTCGCCTGGAACTGGAGCGTGGGCGACTTGATGTTGACCTCGGCCTCGAGGCCCTGCCGCCGTGTCCGGCCGACATTGGAGAAATAGCCAAAGCCTGTTCGCCCGACGGCGGGCACCGCTACGATGTCGTCATAGTTTGTGGCGCGGAAGCCGCCGACCTTCCATCCGAGCGTGCCGATGTTCAGCTCCTTGGTGCCGCGGAAGCCGGCTTCTACGGTCTTGGAGACGACCTGCTTCAGCGGCGGATCCGCGACCAGGAAGGCCGCGAGGAGGCAGGGCCTGGCGGGATCGGCGCAGCCGAGCTCGAGCGGCGTCGGCACACGGTTGGCCGCGGAATAGCCGGCATAGGCGGTCAACTCCGGTGTGATCTTGTAAGTGCCGCCGATGATCGGATTGAAGCGAGTAAAGGTGTGATCGCCGTTGAGCGCGGTCCCGAGCTGATCTTCCAGCGAGATCCGCGCCACGTTGAAACGGCCGCCGCCGGTGATGGCGAAGGCATCCGTGACGTTGAACGTATCCATCGCATACAGGCCGTTATATTGATTGACGGTCCGCAGCGAGACGGGGCCGGCAACGGGGTCTGCCGTGGGGGTCGCGCCCAGGAAAACGCCGCTGCCGCTGACGACGTAGTTCTCTCCTATCGAGCCGATCTCGGCGGTCGCGTTGTAACGCGTGACACTGGCGTCGTAGGTGGCGCCCATCACGAAGCGGTTGTCATGGCCGAACAATTGATCGGTGTTGGTGGCCTGCCCCGACACGCCCAACGTGGTCGAACGTATCGAGCCCCGATCGATCTCGCCGAGGATGGTTCCCGGAGCAAAGGGATTGGCGAGTTGAACGCCACCCGCGCCGTTCGCGGCGGTGGTGTCGTCACCGAAGCACAGTAGAGCTGGATCCGCACCGCACTCCTGCACGTCGGTCGGATTGCCGTCGACGATCTTCTGCTCGTACCTGCGCACATGAGCGGTGCCTTCGAGCGTCCAGGTCGGCGTCGCATCGACCTTGCCGGTCAGGTTGAGATAGCCGACGCGATTGGAGGTCGTTTGCGGCGTGGTGTAGGTCGCGCCCCAATATTTGTCGAGGAGCTCGGCCGGAACAGTGGCGCTGGCACCGAAATCGTTCTTGGCCACGCCCATATTGGCGTGGAATTCGCTGTCGCCGGCCTTGTAGGCGACATCGCCGTAGAAGCGCCGCACCGTCGATTGGGAAAAATTGCGGAAGCCGTTGTCGCGCAATCCTTCGAGCGCGGCATAGACGCCGTAGTTCTTGTCGACCTGCTTGCCCCATTGCGCCGAGCCCTGGATGCGGCCGAACGAGCCACCCATCACGTCAAGCTCCGCGCCTTGATAGGTGAAGCCGTCCTTCATTTGCAAGTTGATCGCGCCGCCCAGCGCATTGAGGCCGAAGGCCGGGTTGTTGGTCACCAGCGTCACCGACCTGATCGCGGCAGTGGGGATCAGGTCCCAATTGACCGCGTCCGAGAATGCCTCGTTGATGCGGACACCATTCTGGTACACCGCGAGCCCCTGCGGCGTGCCGGTCACGGGGGAGGCAACAAAGCCGCGGAACTCGACATCAGGTGTGAACGGATTGCCGGTGACTTCGCTGATATTGACGCCGGCGATGTTGTCGCGCAGCGCGTCTGTGACGTTCAGCGAGCCCGTACGCTTGATCTGGTTGGCATCGACGGCATTGATCGCCGATGCAACCTTGTCGACATCGAGACCCCTGCCCGTGCCCGGCGAGGTCGGATAGACGTAGATGCGTGTCCTCGGGGCGGCGGATGCCGGCGCTCCTATGCGCGCGACCGGTCGCGGCGCCGCGGTACGCCTCGCTGTCGGAGGCGGCGGCGCAGTGACCTCGACCGGCGGCAGGTTCTGAACGTTGGTTTCTTCGTCCTGCGCGGCCTCGGCGGGGCAGGCGAGAACCAGCCCTGTCGAAACCGAAGCCATCAACAAACGACGCTTGAACCGAAGACGCGCGCCCATCCCTGCCTTCCCATCCGTCACCACCGGCCGTTTTGATTTTCGCCGTTTGGTCGAGAGGAGTGTAATCAGGGACTGTTCGCGCGCCAGCCACAAAAGATCGGGCAATATCCACACCCGTTTTCCCGACCAAATCGGGAATTTTTCCCGATCGCTTCGGGCGCGGTCAGGGGGCCGCGGTCGGAATCAGCGCCTCGACGGTCAAGCCGCCGTCACCGGAGACGACGCTGAGCGTGCCGCCCAGCGCCAGGATCCGCTCGCGCATCCCGACGAGGCCGAAGCCGAGCTTCTGGCCCGGCTCCATGCCGCGGCCGTTGTCGGTGACCCGCACCCGGGCGCAGCCGCGGCCATCGCCCGATGCCTGCTCCACCGGCTCGATGACGACATTGACCGAGGTCGCACCGGCGTGGCGGAATACATTGGTGAGCGCCTCCTGCACGATACGATAGATGGTGAGATCGGCGGTCTCGCCGGTTGCGCCCAGCGCCGGCGAGATGACGGTCTCGATCGCGACGTCGGGATGCGACTCCCGCCACAGCCGCGACAGCGATTCGAGCGCCTGGCGCAAGCCGAGCTCGGCAAGGCCCACGGGCCGAAGGCGCTCCAGCACGCGGCGATTGAACTGCTGCAGTGCATTGAGCTGCTCCAGCATGGCGCTGCCGTGTTTTCGCACGGCATCCGCACTCGGCGCGCGCCCTTCCGCCTGCTTCGCCAGCGCGCTCGCATGTGCGCGCAGCGAGAACAAGTAAGGCCCGAACTCGTCGTGGAGCTCGCGCGCGATCTCCTTGCGCTCGATGTCCTGAAGCGACACCGCGCGCTCCGCAAGACGCCGCTTGTCCTCGACCGCCTCATGGAGCGTCGCGGCAAGGTGGTTGAGCTTGGTGCAGATCGCGGCGAGTTCCGGCGCGCCCCCCGGCGCGACACGGGCCTCATAATGTCCGCCTTCGAGCTTGCCCATTGCCTCCGCCAGCGACTGGAGCGGTGCCAGCGCCCGGCCGACCACATTCATCATCAAGAAAAACAGCGCAAGCGCGATCACCGAGCCGACCTCGAGCTGGGTCACGATGCCGTCCCATATCTCGGCGATCTCGTCGTCGGGATGCGAGGTGATCCGCAGCGAGCCCGGCTTGCCATGGATCGACACAGGCACGCTGACCGCGGTCTGCTCGGGATGGACCAGGCTGAGGAACCAAGCCGGCGGGGCGCGCGTGTCGTCGTCGGTATCGGGCCGCGGCGGCGTGAGCGGGTTACCGGCGGCATCATGAAGCGCGATGCTGACATGGCGCAGGCGGCTGAGATCGCGCGCGATCTGGTTCAGCCTTGCATCCGGGTCGGGCGCCTCGTTGAGATCGGCAACGATCATCTCGATGAACTCTCGGGCAAGGCGGATCACGCTCTGGTCCTCGGCCTGCACCCGGGGACCTGCTTCCGCGACCTGCCGGCCGATATTGACGGCAAGCCCCAGCGCCAGCAGCAGCGCCAGCAACAGGTTGATGCGTCCACGCAAGGATAAATTTTGCCACATTGGTATCGCCTGTGCCTCGCGAAGGATGCCCGCGCCTGTCCGATGACGTTGACAGAGACGAAGCGCCCGATATCTAATCGGAAGCGTACAGCAATCCCGGCCGGGTTGCATGAGGCCACATGAGACGCGCGCGTCTTGCCTGGCCGCCTCATGCGGCGCAGAACAGGCCAGTTCTATCAGGGGAACGGGCTGTCGCGAGGAACGCCTATGCGCATTCTGATCGTCGACGATCATCCCATCGTCGCCTCCGGCTGCCGTGCCGTGTTGGCCGACGAAGGCGAGATCGAGATCTTTGAGGCCGCCGACGCCGAAGACGGCGAGAGCGTCTTCATCGTCGAACGCCCCGACCTCTGCATCATCGACATCAACCTGCCGACCGTCTCCGGCTTCGAGCTCGCACGCCGCATCCTCGAGCGCGCGCCCGAGGCCCGCATCATCATGTTCAGCATGAACGACGATCCCGCCTTCGCCGCGCGCGCGATCGAGTGCGGCGCCAAGGGCTACGTCTCCAAGACCGGCGATCCCGACGACCTCGTCGAGGCGATCCGCGCCGTCGGAGCCGGCGGCACTTACCTTCCGACCGCGATCGCGCGCAGCATCGCCTTTGCCGGACCCGCGCTGGCGCAAAGCCCGCTGTCGAAGCTGAACGCACGCGAGATGGAAATTTTGCGGCTGCTCAGCGCTGGCAAGAGCCTGTCCGAGATCGCCTGGCTGGTGCAATCGTCCTACAAGACGGTGGCCAACACCTCCTCGATCATGCGACAGAAGCTCGGCGTGAAGACGTCGGTCGAGCTGGTGCGGCTGGCGATCGACAGCGGCGTCGCCTAGCGACGCCACAAATTCGGTCACACAAGCGTTGCAATCTTGATGTGGTGAGATGCCACGGAGCTCTAGGGCATGACGATTCAGACTGTCTCGACGAACAAATCCTACGGCGGCGTGCAGGGCGTGTTTCGCCATGCGAGCCAGGCGACCGGAACCGAAATGGTGTTCTCGGTCTATGTTCCGCCGCATGCCGATGGCGCCAAGCTGCCCGTGGTCTGGTACCTCTCCGGGCTCACCTGCACCCATGCCAACGTCACGGAGAAGGGCGAATTCCGCAAGGTCTGCGCCGAGCTCGGCCTGATCTTCGTCGCGCCCGACACCTCACCGCGCGGGCCCGACGTGCCGGGTGATGCCAACAACGCCTATGATTTTGGCCTCGGCGCCGGCTTCTATGTCGACGCCACGCAAGAGCCCTTCGCGCGTAACTATCGCATGTGGAGCTATGTCACCGACGAATTGCCCAAGGTGGTGGCGGAGAATTTTCCGGTCGATGCCAAGCGGCAATCGGTGATGGGGCACTCGATGGGCGGCCACGGCGCGCTGACGGTGGCGCTGCGCAACCCGCACCGCTACCGCGCGGCCAGCGCCTTCGCGCCGATCGTGGCACCCTCGCAAGTGCCCTGGGGCATCAAGGCGCTGACCGGCTATCTCGGACCGAACAAGGACGCCTGGCGCAACCACGACACCGTGGCGCTGATCGAGGACGGCGCGAAATTCTCCGGCTTCCTGGTCGACGTCGGCGAGGCCGACAATTTCCTGAAGGAACAGCTCAAGCCGGAGCTGCTGGACGCCGCCTGCACCAAGGCCAACATCCCGCTGACGCTGCGGCGGCAAGCGGGCTACGACCACAGCTATTATTTCATCTCGACCTTCATGAGCGATCACCTGCACTGGCATGCGGCAAGATTGACGGCGTGATCCTTCTTACCCTCCCCTGGAGGGTAGGGCTATCGCATATGGCCGAGGGTGGAGAGAAGGAAGTCATTATTCCATCTGGCTTGGAGCATTTTATGGCTGATGCGCGCAGGACCGGGGGTTGCCTGCAGCGTATTGATGGCCAGCTTGCGGATGAGGGCGAGATTTTCCGCAGCGTGATCCTTGCGGCTGCGGCAGGCATCCTCATCGAACAGAACGTCGAGGACCCAGTGCAGGTTGTTCTCGATGCTCCAGTGGGTACGCACGACCTCGAGCAGCTTTTTGGCCGACAGCAGGCGCGAGGCCAGGAAGTATCGGACCGTATGCTTGGCGGTCTTGCCAGAGTTGGCGCGCCAACTGTCGATGCGAGCGACGGCGGCGATAGCGGGGAAGTCATATTGCTTCGCCAACTGTGGCGCCGGCGCGACGATGGCCTGCCGGCGCTCGACGCGGCCGTGCGCGGCGGCCTTCCGTTGACTCGCCCGTGCGGGCTTTCGGGCTGTGTCGATCAGCGTCTTGACGGCCTTGAAGAGCCGGCCACGGTTGCTCTTGATGGCCAACACGTAGTGCCCCTTCCGGTCGCGGATGGCCTGTGCGGTGTCGGGCCGGCAATGCAAGGCGTCGGCGGTGACAAGAGCCCCGTCCAGATCGAGCAGCGCCAGGACTTCGAGAGCCCCGGCAACCTCGTTGCGATTGGGAGCCTTCCGCTGAGCCAACGCCATGCGAGTGCCGGCCGCCCAGACATTGACCATATGCAGTGGCGTGGCCTGCCGGCCACGCGTGAAGGCTCCGCGCAGAGCCTTGCCGTCGATGCTGACCACCCCCTTGATGCCGAAGCTCTTGCTGAACTTGCGCAAAACCGCTTCCAGACCCTTCGGGTCCAACGCACGGAAGACGTTGCTGAACGTATCGTGGCTCGGAATGCCGTGCCTGAGCTCCAGAAATCGCCGCAACAGCTCCTCGCGGCCTTGGCCAAAGAACTCGAACTCGGTGCAGGTCTTGGCGCCAGCCAGCGTGGCTGCCAATGCAATGACAAGGACATCCACCAGATCGTGTCGGGTGTTGCTGGCGCGCGGATCCTTGAGCGGTCGAAACAGGCGCTTGAGCTTGCGCATTCAGGGCTCCCTCGAGAAGCGAGAGACACCCTAAGAATCCAGTTCCAACCCCTTTGCAATACCCCTCTAGCGCCATATGCGATTCCCCTACCCTGGAGGGCAGGATGATCGCATATGACGTCGGAGGGGCGCCAAAGCTTCCACAGCGTCATGCCGGGCCTTGTCCCGGCCATCCACGCCTTACCCAGCAGCACGAGGAACGTGGATGCCCGGGACAAGCCCGGGCATGACGACCGCGTCGAATTGTTCATATGCGATTGCCCTACCCTTCAGGGGAGGGTAAGCGCCCCTACTCCGGCCGCCCGTAATTCGGCGCCAGCAGGCGGTTGCGGATGAGATAGCTCATCGTGCGTGACCAGGATTCATCGGTGTTGCCGCGCATGTCGGCGCTGGCGGCCGTGATCATGTTGCCGGTCTTCACGTCGCGCAAATAGATGTTGAGATTGATAATCAGGTTCGAGACCTTTTGCACGAGGCCCGTGATCTCCAAATCGGCGCCGAGCTGTCCGGCGAGCTTGAGGTCGCAGCCGCCGCAGGCCTGCAAGTTCGCGTGACGGGCGGCATCCCTGACCGGCGCGATGTCAAGCACCTGGAACCGGCCTGACTCTGCCAATTCCTTGCGCAGCTGCTCGCTGATGCGCGCGAGCCGCGCCTGCTCGGGCCTGGAGCCGTAGAACTCGCCGGGCAAGCTGGTGTCGATCAGCTCGAAATCGAACACCGCGAGTTTCGGCGGGTCGGCCAGCGCGGCCGAGCCCGTCAACAACAGAGCGGCGAGATATATCAATGCTCGCATGATCGTGATTCCCCGTCTCGCGCTCGTGGGGACGAAATGCGGGGTTGCATGCCCTGACAAATTGGTCATGCTTGAAGCAGAGACAATTCTTCACCGGCGGTCAAGCCGGGGAGATCGTCTGGAGGAAACATGATCCGATGGTTGGCCGGCCTGATCGGCTTTGGTCTTGCCGCGACGAGCGTGCTCGCGGCCGAGCCTGCCCTGATCGGCGTCGGCTATCTCGGCGTCGCGGCTACCCGATCGACGCTATCGCTGGTCGAGCAGCCCGCGGAGAATGACGGCGTCGCCGGCGCCCGCCTCGCGATCGAGGACAACAACACCACCGGAAAATTCACGGGTCAGCGGTTTACGCTGGAGGAGCGCCGCATCAAGGAAGGTGAGGACGCGGTACAGGCCGCAACCGTGCTCGCCGAGAAAAACGCCTTCATCATCGCCGACCTGCCGGCCGATGCGCTGCTGAAGGTCTCGGATGCCCTGCGCGAGCGCGGCACGCTGCTGTTCAACGTCGGCGCGATCGACGAACGGCTGCGCGAGGCCGATTGCCGCGCCAACGTCATCCATACCGCCCCCACCCGCGCAATGCTGGCGGATGCGCTCGGCCAATACCTGGTGTGGAAGAAGTGGTCGCGCTGGCTGCTGGTGGTCGGCTCGCACGACGAGGACAAGCTGTTCGCCGATGCGCTGAGGCGCACCGCTACGCGGTTCGGCGCCAAGATCGTGCAGGAGCGAACGTTCGAAGATAAAGGCGGCGCTCGCCGCACCGATAGCGGCGTGACGTTGATCCAGCGCCAGATGCCTGTCTTCACCCAGCAGGCGCCGGCCTATGACGTGCTGGTCGTCGCCGACGAGAGCGAGGTATTCGGTGCGTACCTGCCTTATCGCACCTGGGATCCGCGCCCGGTCGCGGGCTCGGCCGGCCTGGTGCCACGCAGCTGGGACGCATCGCAGGACCAGTGGGGCGCGATCCAGATGCAGAACCGCTTCATGAAGCTGAATTCGCGGCGGATGACCGCGCTCGACATGCAGGCCTGGACTGCGGTGCGCATGATCGGGGAAGCCACCTCGCGCACCAATTCCGGCGACGTGAAGAAGGTCACCGACTTCATCAAGGGCCCGGATTTCTCCGTCGCCGCCTTCAAGGGCACGCGGCTGACGCTGCGCGACTGGAATCTGCAGCTGCGCCAGCCCATCCTGCTGGTGGACGGCCGCATGGTAGTGTCGGTGTCGCCGCAGGAAGGATTCTTGCATCAGGTCTCCGAGCTCGACACGCTCGGCTTCGACCGTCCGGAGAGCAAATGCAAATTGAAATGAGGACGCAGATGTTGCGGATGTGGCGTGTTGGGCTTCTCTCCGGACTAGCGCTGGCCGCAGCCCCAGCACACGCGTTCATCGCCTATGTCTCGAACGAGAAGAGCAACACGGTGTCGGTGATCGACACCGACAGCTGGACCGTGACCAAGACCATCAAGGTCGGCCAGCGTCCGCGCGGCATCGAGTTCACGCGCGACGGCAAGTTCGTGATGGTGGCAGTCGGCGACGACGACACCATCCAGGTGATCGATACGAAAACACAAAGCGTGGTCGACAGCCTGCCATCCGGGCCCGACCCCGAATTATTCGCCCAGGATGCCGCCGGCAAGACCCTCTATGTCGCCAACGAGAACGACAACACGGTCACCGTGATCGACCTCGAGAAGCGCGCGCGCCTCGGCGACATCCAGGTCGGCGTCGAGCCGGAGGGCATGACCATCAGCCCCGACGGCAAGACGCTGATCAACACGTCCGAAACCACCAACATGGCGCATTTCATCGACACCAGTTCGCGACAGATCGTCGCCAACGTGCTGGTCGATGCGCGTCCCCGCTTTGCCGAGTTCAAGCACGACTCTTCGGAAGTGTGGGTGTCCTCGGAGATCGGCGGCACCGTGTCGGTGATCGATCCGAAAAAGCACGAGGTGATCGGCAAGGTCACGTTCGAGATCCCGGGCCTGCGGAAAGAGGCGATTCAGCCGGTCGGCATCGGCATGACAAAGGACGACAAAACCGCTTTCATCGCGCTCGGCCCTGCCAACCGCATCGCCGTGGTCGACGTCGCGACGCGCAAAGTGACGAAATATCTCCTGGTCGGGCAGCGGGTCTGGCACGTGGCGTTCACGCCCGACGAGAAATATCTGCTCACCACCAACGGCGTGTCGAACGACGTGTCCGTCATCGACGTCGCCGCGCAAAAGGTGATCAAGACCATTCAGGTGGGCGAACTGCCCTGGGGCATCACGATCGCGCCATGACCAGCCCTGCTCCCATCACCGAGCCACGCGAGACGCCAGGACCGCATCTGGCCACGGTGCCGGCGCTATCGATCGACGACGTCAGCCATTCTTACGGCCCGCGGCGCGCGTTGATGGACGTGTCTTTCAATGTGCAGCCCGCAAGCTTCACCGCACTGCTCGGGCTCAACGGTGCCGGCAAGAGCACGTTGTTCTCGCTCATCACCCGCCTGTTCGGTATCCAGTCCGGCCGCGTCTCCATCTTCGGCCATGACATCAGCAAGAGTCCCGGCGAGGCGCTGCGGCTGCTCGGTGTCGTGTTCCAGCCGCGTACGCTCGATCTCGATCTGTCGCTGACGCAGAATTTGCTCTATCACGCCGCGTTGCACGGCATCAGCCGCCGCGAGGCCGCCGCGCGCAGCGCCGAGCTGCTCGGCCGCATCGGACTCGCAGACCGCGCCGGCAGCAAGGTGCGCGACCTCTCCGGCGGCCAGATGCGGCGGCTGGAGATCGCCCGCGCGCTATTGCACCGGCCGCGGCTGCTGTTGCTGGACGAGCCGACCGTCGGGTTGGACGTCAAGGCGCGCGCCGACATCATCAGCCATGTCCGCCAGCTCGTGACCGAGCAAGGCATCGGCGTGCTCTGGGCCACGCATCTGTTCGACGAGATCCTGCCCGGTGACGATCTCGTGGTGCTGCACCAGGGCAAGGTGTTGGCGCGGGGGCCGATGAGCCGCGTCATCGCGGAGGCCGGCGCGCAGGACGTCAACACCGCCTTCATGCGTCTGACCGGCGCGCAAACGATGCCGGGAGGTGGCGCATGAGCAGCATCACCACGCGCGAGGCACCGCGCGGCTTCTCTGCCGCCGAGTACATGACGTGCCTCACCGGCATCGTCTGGCGCGAGGGCCTGCGCTTCCTGCATCAGCGCGAGCGCTTCGTCTCGGCGCTGGTGCGGCCACTGGTGTGGCTGTTCATCTTCGCCGCCGGCTTCCGCCAGGTGCTCGGCATCTCCATCATCCCGCCTTATGAGACCTACATCCTCTACGAGGTCTATATCGCGCCCGGGCTGATGGCGATGATCCAGCTCTTCAACGGCATGCAGTCCTCGCTCTCGATGGTCTATGACCGCGAGATGGGCAATATGCGCACGCTGCTGGTGAGCCCGCTGCCGCGCGGGTTCCTCTTGTTCTGCAAGCTGCTCGCGGGTACGGCCGTCTCGCTGCTCCAGGTCTATGCGTTCCTCTTGATCGCCTGGTTCTGGGACATCACTCCGCCGCCATCGGGCTATCTCACCGTGCTGCCGGCGTTGATCCTGTCCGGGCTGATGCTGGGCTCGCTCGGCATGCTGATCTCCTCCGGCATCAAGCAGCTGGAAAACTTCGCAGGCGTGATGAACTTCGTGATCTTCCCGATGTTCTTCGCTTCCTCCGCGCTCTACCCGCTCTGGCGGGTGCAGGAGGGCAGCCCTTATCTCTACTATGTCTGCGAGGCCAATCCGTTCACCCATGCGGTCGAGCTGATCCGCTTCGCGCTGTACGGACAGATCAACTGGATCTCGTTGGCGGTGGTCGCGATCTGCACAATCGTCTTCATGATCGGCGCGATTTTGGCCTATGATCCCTCGCGCGGGCTGGCGCGACGCGGGCCTGCGGGAGGCGAAGGATGAAGGTTCGGGTTCTGGCGACGGCTGTTCTGGCGTTCGCTGTTGCGAGCACGGCGGCGCGCGCGGCCGATCCACGCTACCCCGACTGGCCGTGCACACAGGCAAAAGTGCCGGAGATCTCGCTCGCGGCGGTCTGGGCCGGACCGCCGCTCGACGACGTCCAGAACAAATGGAAGGACGACGCCAGGATCAGCGCGCTGGTTGCCAAGCTGTCAGCGCGCAAGACGCCGCTCGAGGACGCCGAGAAGTCCGTGAAGGAGTTTCTGGCCGCCTCCGGCTCGGACAAAGCCTCCAACGCAAAGCTGCTGTTCGCCGGCCTGTTCGACACGCTCAACGCCCAGCGCTCACAAGTCATGAACGGGCTCGAACGCGTCAGCCGCAAGCAGCGCGATGCTGCCGACAAGATTCGCGAGGAGACGCTTCAGCTCCAGGCCCTGCAAGGGGCGACTCCGCGCGACGAAGCCAAGGTCGAGGCGCTCAGCAACGAGCTGATCTGGAAGACCCGCATTTTCGAGGACCGCCACAAAGTGGTGCGCTTCGTCTGCGAGGTTCCAACCGCGATCGACCAGCGCCTGTTCGCGCTGGGGCGCGTGATCCAGCAGGAAATGGAATAGCGTCAGTTACACTGACGGCTCACGAAAAGTTCCCGCGATCGCCTCGGGAGCGCTACCCTTTTGCCGCGCTATCTGCCGGAACCAAATCGATTTATGTTGGCTTGTCGAAGTGAACTCCAGACGTCGGGAGGCCTCGATGGGAACAAAAAGATTCATCCTCGCGGGCGCTGCAGCGCTCAGCATGCTCGCAACCAGCGCCCTTGCTGACGATATGACTGGAATGGTCACGCGAATCGATCGGCTCAACGGCACGATTTCAATCCAGCAGACGCAGAAGGGCACGGTCGGTGCCAGCGCAGGCAGCGCCGGCGCGCTCCAGGAGTACAAGGCGAAAGATGCCGCAATGCTGGATGCCGTCCATGCCGGCGACAGGGTCAGCTATTCTGCGACCGAGACCAACGGCACGGGCACGCTGACGAAGTTGCAGAAGCAGAAGCCGTAGGTGGATCTTCGCCTCTCCCCGCTTGCGGGGAGAGGCCGGAATTCGCGCGAAGCGCAGATTCGGGGTGAGAGGGAGTCTCCGCGAATCCGTCAGTCGACATACGCGACATCCGCCCACGTCATCATTGCGAGCGTAGCGAAGCAATCCAGAATCTTTCCGCGGAGGGACTCCGGATTGCTTCGCTACGCTCGCAATGACGAGGAGGAAGCAGCCCCTCACCCCAATCCTCTCCCCGTAAGAACGGGGCGAGGGAGCGCACCTACGCCCAATCGTCACTGGTCCGGCCGCGGCTCCGGGTGCGCTTCCTCGGTCGGAAGTTTTGCTCCCTCCCAGCCGTCGGCGCCGTCGGGATACCAGGCGATATTGGAATAGCCATACGCCAATGCACGCTTGGCGGCGTTCCAGGACATCCAGCAGTCGGCCAGACAATAGATCACCAGCAGCGCGGCCTTGTTGCCGCGCGACGCCTGCGCAAGGCCGCGCCGGAGATAATCGTCCATCGCCGGTGGCAGCGTGCCGTAGCCGGTGTCCGGCAGCCATAGGCTGCCCGGAATGTTCCTGCGCGGCGCATCGCGCCACACGGTGCCTGCAGGAAGGTTCTTCGGTTTCGGCGGGCGTGGCATCACGTCGACGAAGGCGCCGCTGTTCGCGCGCCAGATCGCCTCCGCCTCCTCGGTCGTGAGCACGCGCGCCCCAGCGAGCGTCGCCGGCACCGGCGCGCGATAGTTGTCGGTGCGATAGCCCTCGGGCTCGAACGGCTCCTGCTGCTGCGCGAATGCCGGCGCCGCCAGGATGGCGACAGCGAGCGCAGCGGCAGCAGGCCATTTCATCGCGTCTTCTTTGCCGTCTCCGCGCCGAGCGGCCGGTCGCTCTCATCCAGCAGCGGCACGCCGAAGTCGAGCAGGATCTTGTTGATCTCGCCCTGGTTCTCCTGGATCAGCTTGTTCAATTGCCGCTTCCAGTTCTGGTCGGCAGGGCGCACGCCCATGCCGATGCGATAGACCAGCTTCGGGCCGCTGGATTCTTTCACCAGCGGCGTGACGTGGAGCGAAGAACCGGCCTTCTTCGCATAGTAGCCGGCCATCGGTCCCCACAATACGCCGGCGTCGATCTTTCCGGCTGCGAGGTCATCGATCATCGCCTGGGCCGAATTGTCGAAGCGCGTGTCGATCATCAACGGATAGGGCTTGGCGTCGCCCATCAGGCCGGCCAACGCCATGTTGGTCGCCGGTGGCGTGCCGGCGACGATGCCGATGTGCTTGCCCTTCAGGCGCGCGTCCTCCAGCGTGTCGACGTCCTCGAGCCCGCTGCCGGCCTTCGCGACCAGCGCATAGGTCGTGCGGTAATAGGGATTGGTGCCCTGCACGAGATCGTCGCCTTGCGGGAAGCCCATGATGACGTCACAGCGATGGGCACCCAGCGTCATCCGCACGAAACCGGTGGCCTGCGGAAAGAAGACGTAGTCGAGCTTCTTCTGCAGCTTGTCCGCCAGGAATTCGGCGAGCTTGTTCTCGAACCCCTCGCCCTTCTCGTTGGAGAACGGCAGGTTGCGCGGATCGGCGCAGACGCGCAGCACCTTGGGATCGACCAGCTCGAATGAGAGATCGCCGGTTTCGCTGGTCTGCGCGCTGGCGACACCGCCGAACGCACAGGATGCGACCACGACCCACAGTGAAAACAACCAGCGACGATGTCGTCCGGCCTGCGTCATCGCGCTTCCTCCGCGTTTTGGTTGAATGTTATCCATGCAATGCATGACGCGCCATGTGATGCGCCATGTGTGCCAACTTTGTGCTGGCTTCGCTTTGTTGCAGTGCAATGAGACGAACCCTTTGAACTGAGGCGGAAAAGTGTCTCGCATCGCTCTCGTGATCGCAGCCTTGTTCCTCGGACTCGCGACGCTAGCACGCGCCGGGGCGGCCGAATTGCCTGTGAGCGAAGTCGCACCCGGAATCTTCGTACACTCCGGGACCATCGCCCTGATGACCCGCGAGAATGAGGGCGACATTGCCAATGTCGGCTTCATCGTGGGCGATGAGGCCGTAGCCGTGATCGACACCGGCGGCAGCCGTCGCGAAGGCGAGGCGCTGCTGGCCGCGGTGCGGGCTCGTACATCCAAGCCGATCCGCTATGTCATCAACACCCACGGGCATCCCGACCATGTCTTCGGCAATGCCGCCTTTGTTGCGGACGGAACCAGCTTCGTCGGCCACAGCAAGCTGCCGCAGGCGCTGGCGACGCGCGGGCCGTTCTATCTCGACAATTTCCGCCGCATCATGGGCAGCGAGCTGATCGATCCCGTCAAGATCATCGCCCCGACCCTGCTGGTTTCGGACACGACGATCGTAGATCTCGGAGCGCGGCGCCTGACCTTGCGCGCCTGGCCGGCCGGACACAGCGACACCGATATGACCGTGTACGACGTGACGACCAAAACTCTGTTTGCGGGCGACCTCGTCTTTCTCCGCCACATTCCGGTCATGGACGGGAGCATCCGAGGCTGGCTCGATACATTGAAACGTCTCGAGGCGATCCCAGCGCTGCGGGTCGTTCCCGGACACGGCCCCGTGAGCAGCTGGCCTGCCGCACTGACCGATGAGCGGCGTTACCTGTCAACGCTGCTGTCCGACGTCCGCACGCTGAACAAGAACGGCGAGCCGATCCGCGCCGCCGCGGACAAGGCGGCCGCGTCGGAACGGCCGCATTGGCAGCTGTTCGACGACTACAACGCCCGCAACGCAACCGCAGCATTCTCGGAAATTGAATGGGAGTAGCTGGCGCGCTAGGCTGTACCGAACGATGTATCGTCCGCAGGACCATGGCCATGACGGGATGCACACGCCGACTGACTCTCGCCGCTCTCCTGCTCGGCCTCGCTTGCGCGATGCCCGCGCAGGCTGAAGAGGCCTACGATCCCTGGCCGGGCCTGGTGCAGGACATCTTCAGCAACCGTCCGATGCACGACGGCAGCGCCGTCATCGGCATCGAGATGCCCTATCGCGCCGAGGATGCGGCGATCGTGCCGGTCACCTTGCGAAGCAAGCTGTCGCCCAGCGACAGCAGGCGTATTCGTTCGATCACGCTGGTGATCGATCGCAATCCCGCACCGATGGCGGCGAAGTTCGAGCTTGGCCCGGACGCCAATGTCACGGAGATCTCGACGCGCGTGCGCGTCAACAATTACACCGACGTGCATGCGGTGGCCGAGCTCAGCGACGGCCAGCTCTATGTCTCGAAAGTCTATGTGAAGGCCTCCGGCGGCTGCTCGGCGCCGGCAGCAAAGAATGTCGAGGAAGCCAGGAATCGGCTCGGCCAGATGCGCTACCGGCAGTTCGCACGCGAGGAGGCGCCGGCGAGCCGCGTGCGCGAGGCGCAGATCATGATCGGCCATCCCAACAATTCCGGGCTGCAGATGGACCAGGTCACGCAGCTCTATGTCCCGGCCTTCTTCATCAAACAGCTCAAGCTGACCCAGGACGACAGCCCGGTGCTGTCAATGGAAGGCGGCATCTCGATCTCGGAAGATCCCAATCTGCGCTTCACCTATGTCTCCAACGGCGCCAAGCATTTCCGCGCCGAGGCAAAGGACACGGACGGGCACGTGTTCCGCAACGAGTGGAACGTGGAGAAGCCGGGGACGTGAGTCTCTTGCTGTCATTCCGGGGTGGTCCGCAGGACCGAACCCGGAATCTCGAGATTCCGGGTTCGATGCTTCGCATCGCCCCGGAATGACGGTGCTAACTCAAAAACACCTCACCTCGGCTTCCGCCTGCGCGCGGCGCAGATCATTCACCGCCGTGTTCGCCTGCTCCGAGGTGCGGAACTGGACGCCGAGATTGCCGCGCACTTGCGACATGCTGAGCGCGGTCTCTGCGGTAACATAGCGCTCATAGGGCACGATCGAGGCGACCACGTCGATTGAGCAGGAACATTGTTCGATTGCGGCCCGCGTCTCACCATTGGCCTTCATGCAGCCATAGACATATTCCGCGCGCGCCGCGGTCGGATAGTCATTGGCCTCCTCCGCCCGCGCCACGCATGCGGAAGCCGCCAATACCGCGAATGCGGCGACAATCGGTCGTAGCTGCCCGGCCAGTTTCATGCGCGTCCTCCCGCTGGTTGCGACCAAAGCTATGCTATGCCTATTGTCCTGAAAAGCACTCCGTCAGAGGAAGCGGCTCACAAGGTGATGAGAGTTTGGGGACGAATATTGGTGTTCGCGGTGCCGCTGGCGCTGACGCTAGCCGCGCCGGCCCGCGCTGCAGATACCATCCGCTTGGCGGTGCAGAAGACCGGAACATTCTCCTGGGAGCTGGCCGCAATCCGCAGCGCCGGCCTCGACAGAGAGGCCGGCCTGTCGCTGCAGGTCACCGAACTCGCGAGTACCGAGGCCGGCAAGATCGCGATGCGTGCCGGCAGCGCCGATATCATTCTGTCCGACTGGCTGTGGGTGTCGCGCGAGCGTGCGCTCGGAGCCAAGCTCACCTTCTATCCCTACTCCAGCGCGCTCGGCGCGGTGATGGTGCCGGCCTCCTCGCCGATCAAGACGCTCGCGGATCTGAAGAGCCGCAAGCTCGCAGTCGCCGGCGGGGCGATCGACAAGAGCTGGCTGCTGCTCCAGGCGCGGATGAAACAGGACGGCATCGACCTGAAATCGGAAGCAACCATCGTCTATGGCGCGCCGCCCCTGATCGCGGCCAAGGCGCTCGACGGCGAGATGGATGCGAGCCTCAACTTCTGGAATTTCTGCGCCCAGCTCGAAGCCAAGGGTTTTAGACGGCTCACCGGGATCGAGGACATTTTGCCGAAGCTGGGCGCCAAGGGCGCCGTCGCCGCGGTCGGCTACGTCTTCGACGAGAACTGGGCCGCGAGCCATCGCGACGCCGTGGCGCGCTTCATCGCAATGACCCGCAAGGCCAAAGAGCTGCTGGCGACTTCGGATGCAGCTTGGGACAAGGTCGCGCCGCTCACCGGCGCCACCGAACCGGCCGTGCTCAACACCTACCGCGACCGCTATCGCGACGGCATTCCGCGCCGGAGCATCGACGACGAGGAGAAGGACGCGCGCGTGCTCTATCGCGTGCTGGCCGAGATCGGCGGCCGCGAGCTCGTCGGCCCCGCAGCCGAGCTCGACCCCGGCACCTTCTATCACGCAGTCCCCGGAGATTGAGGTGCTGCGTCTTCTCTCGTTCGCCCTGTTCCTAGCAATCTGGTGGATCGCCGCGTTGTTCGTCGGGGGCGCAAAGCTGCCCTCCCCGCCGGCCGTGCTCCAGGTCATGATCGCGGAGTCATCATCCGGCGCGCTGTTCCTGCATCTCGGCGCCACGCTGGCGCGCGTCGCACTCGCCTTCGTGCTGGCGATGTCGCTCGGCAGCGCGATCGGGTACCTGATGGGCCGGGTCAAGCTCGCCGATCGGCTCGGCGATCCCTGGCTGATCCTGCTGCTCAATCTGCCTGCGTTGGTCGTGATCGTGCTGGCCTATATCTGGGCTGGCCTCACCGAGGCTGCCGCGATTGCGGCGATCGCCATCAACAAGCTGCCGACCGCCATCGTCACCTTGCGCGAAGGCACCCGCGCACTCGACCGCTCGCTCGACGAGATGGCGAGCGTGTTCGCGATGGCGCGCTGGCGCGCCTTCCGCCACGTCGTGCTGCCGCAGCTTGCGCCCTATATCGCGGCCTCCGCCCGCTCCGGCCTGTCGCTGGTGTGGAAGATCGTACTGGTCGCCGAACTGCTGGGCCGGCCGAACGGCGTCGGCTTCGAGATCGGCGTCGCCTTCCAGCTGTTCGACACGCCGCGACTGCTGGCCTATTCCCTGACTTTCGCCGCAGTCGTGCTCGTCATCGAAACCTTGCTGGTGCAGCCGTTCGAAGCCCGCGCAAACAGGTGGCGGCCCCGTGCGGCTTGAGGTCGAGATATCAGGCAAGACGTTCAGGAGTGCCGCGGGCGGAACGCACGAGGTGCTGGCGCCGGTCAAGTTCGCGCTTCAGTCCGGCGAGGTCGGCGT
Organism: Bradyrhizobium sp. LMG 9283; assembly: GCF_045571415.1. Lineage (NCBI taxonomy): Bacteria > Pseudomonadati > Pseudomonadota > Alphaproteobacteria > Hyphomicrobiales > Nitrobacteraceae > Bradyrhizobium > Bradyrhizobium sp. LMG 9283. The sequence goes on along the minus strand of NZ_CP120691.1, from coordinate 3,060,576 downwards.
GCTGATCGGCCCGTCCGGTTGCGGCAAGAGCACGATGCTGCGCATCATCCTGGGATTGGACCATGACTTTGCAGGCCACGTCGCGCGACCGCCGGAGGCGCGGATCGGCATGGTGTTCCAGGAACCGCGGCTGCTACCGTGGCGCTCGGTCGAGCAGAATGTGCGGCTGGCTGCGCCCGACGTGGCTGATGCCAAGCTCGCCGAGCTATTCAAAATCCTCGAGCTGGAAGCGCATCGCAACCACTATCCAGGTGAGCTCTCGCTGGGTTTGGCCCGGCGCGTGGCGCTCGCCCGCGCCTTTGCCGTCGAGCCGGACATTCTGGTGCTCGACGAACCGCTGGCATCGCTCGACGACGCTCTCGCCGGACGCTTGCGCGATGAGATCGCAACGCTCGTCGCGAGCCGTCCGGTGATGACGCTTTTGGTGACACACAGCCTGGACGATGCAGTGCGGCTGGGCGATCGGTTGTTCTTCCTCTCGCCCCGGCCAGCGCGAATCGTGGCCGAGGTGCCTATCGGTATCCCGCGCGACACACGCGGCGAGGCCGAGATTGCGGCGATCAAGGCCAGCCTCGCCCAACGAATTCAAGGCGACCGCACTGAGCGAGATGTCTCATAGCCGGTCGCCTGGCGGACGTGCTAGACTAGGCCGGCGGCGGAGATGATGATGACGCGGACGGTCGCCTTCGCAACGCTTGGCCTTGCACTCGTGGCGATGACGGCGAGCGCGCAGGACATGATGCGTGACGTCGACCTCACCTCGCCCGCGATGGTCTCGGCCGAAATGACCAGGCCAGAGCTCGAGGCGGTGCTGGCCAAAGCCAGTGCTGCGCAGCCTGCCGATTTCACTGGCAAACGCCTATCGGGCCTCGATCTCTCGGGCCTGGACCTGTCCAACGCGGTTCTCCGCGCCGCGCGGCTCAACAGGACGATACTCCGGGACGCCAAGCTTGACCGTGCAATCCTCGATCAGGCGTGGCTGCTGGATGCGGATCTTACCGGCGCAAGCCTGAAGGGCGCCCATCTGTTCGCGTCGCAAATGGCCCGCGCACGTCTCGACGGCGCGAACCTGTCTGGAGCGCGCATCGTTGCCGATCTCACCGGCGCAAGCATGATCGGCGCCTCGATCGCGGACGCGAAGCTTGGCGCCGATATGCGTAACCAGTCGATGGGGCTGATGCGCGCGGTGTTGAGATCCGCCAATCTGGAACGGCTGAACGCGCGCAACGCCGATTTGTCGCGCGTCGACCTCGAATTCGCGACCCTCAGGGGCGCCGACCTGAGCGCTGCATCACTGAAAAACGCCGAACTCGGCGGAGCCGATCTGACCGGCGCCATCGTCACCGATGCCGATTTCGACGGCGCCAATCTCGTCTCGGCGAAGCTGATCGCTCCGAACGGCCTTGACCGCGCCAAAAATTTCGACAAGGCAAGGAACCGCGAGCGCCTGATCAGGGAATGACGGCCCGCCTTTGGGAGGACTGGCTGATGCGTTGGATTCTGGCTTTGATCGCGTTGTTGACGCTTGCCGGCGAAGCCGCCGCGCAGGCCAAGGGCAAAGGAATCCGGCTCTGGAATCTGACGACCGAGACGATCTCCGGCTTCCAGCTCGCTCCGGCCGGCAGGACCGATTGGGGTCCGAACCAATGCTTGAACGACAAGGACAAGGAGGTCGACCACGACGAGCGGCTGCGCATCCTCGGCATCGAGCCGGGCCATTACGACGCCAGAGTAAGCTATCCCAACGGCCGGCAGTGCATCGTCCGCGGCATCGAGATCAGGGCCGACGCGGTGTTCTCAATCGCCGATAAGGATTTGAAGGATTGCACCAAGTAGCGCCGCCGCTCACGCCTTGTCATGCGTGTGCGGATATTCGCAGCGCCAGCGCACCGCCTGCCATTTCGGATGCTCGCCGACCCATTGCGCGATATAGGGCGGCGCGGCCATCACGCATTGGCGAGGCGACCCGAAATAGTTGAACACCAGATGCTGCTCCTCGCAGGTCGCAGGCGAGAGCACCGCACACACAGTCACCACCAGGTCAATCGGGTTCATGCCGGGATCCTTGCGCAAGGGGCGCGGTGGAGATTAGCACGAAGGGTTACGTTCCAGGGAGCGGGAAAGTTTCAAACGGAGGTCAGGGACGGTACAGGGAACTGGCGATCGACACTCCTCTTCCCTTGTCCCTTTGTCGGAGAAAAGTGGCGCGAAGCACCGGATGAAGCCCTCTCTCCGCCCCCAAAAGCAGTTGGCCTCGCGGAGAGAGATCCCTCACCCGGCTTCGCTATCGCGAAGCCACTTTCTTCCACAAGGGGGAGCGGGTCTACCTGCGTCGCGGCAAGAGGCTCAAACCTAGAAATTCACCCCGAACACCAGGCGCGCCTGATGCCGCTCGAAATTGACGAGGTCGAGATTGGCTCCCGATCCGGCCGGGCGTCCCCAGGCCTGCATGCTCCAGCTCATGGTCAGCCGCGAACTTGGGGAGAGCTGGAAATAGGCGGTGGGGCCGACGAATAGGGCCTGGCCTGCGAACTCACCGAGGCCGATGCCCTCATACTGCCGAAAATAGCGCATCTCGCCGCCGAGGAGCACATCGGGCCGGACGCGCACAAGGGTGGCAAACGCCGCGCCGATCGTGGAGCTCTTCTCGGATACTCCTCCAATCTCGAAGCGCGCCCATTCCGGCTGATAGATCAGGTTGAGGGCGCCGATGGCGAAGTTCGGGAGGAGTTCGCGGTCGAAGGCCAGCGTGAAATCGGTGCCATACATCCGCCCTTTCGCGCCGCTGGTCTCGTCGATGCGATCGCCGTGGAGCTCGGCCGCGATGGTGAGGCCGAACGGCGCGCGCTCGCGGTTGAGCAGGCGATAGCGCAGGTCGAGCGAGGCGCCCTGAAAGTTGAACTGGCGGCGGTCGTCGATATCAGGCACGCCCGTGATGTCGTGCAGGCTCGCGGCTCCGCCGACCTCGATACGAAAATTCGGCAGCGGCACCACCTCGATCTCGACCTCGTGCTCGAGCGCGCGATAAGTCCCCCCGCCTTTGCCTAAGCGCCCTGTCGTCTGGGTCTGCAATTCGCGCTCGCCGACATTGCCGACATCGGTGCCGATCATGAAGCCGAAGATATGCTCGGTATCAAAGCCTTCTTCAGCGCTGGTGCGTGCCGGTGCCAGCGCGATCGCGCACCCCATCACCATCCAGAACTTACAGGCTCTGCCGCCCATCCTGTGCCCCAAAGGCGCGCGCCGCTCTGATGCGGCAGCAGCGCTGACCGAGCATCAGCGTAACACAATTGCCGCAGAGCATGGTCGAGATTTTGGGGGGAGAGGATCGAACCCTTTGCACGCGCGGCTTCGCGTCAATCGCAAAGCACGGAGCACGACGAGGCCGAAATCCGACACTGCCACGGCTGCGACGGCGTTCGCCGTCGAAACCGCGGCAGGTCGTCGGTCTTATTTGCGCGAAGCGCAGGCGTACATGTTGATTTCCATGCCGACCGGCACTTCCACGATCTTCGGAGCTTTCCAAGCCATTCGGGTCTCCCAAGGTATTGAGCGCGACATCGCGCGGCGCAAAACCTAGGGCTGCCTCAGGTGCAGTTCAAGCCTCGATTCGACCGCCGGGCGCGTCTGTGTCGATTCTTCGCGGCTGCATTTCTCTCTCGGACAAAGCCAGTTCTCTCTTGGTCAACACGACCAGCGAGACACCACCTTGTGCAACGCACCGCGCGCCGAATCGACAACGGCGCTGTCAGCAGCCCTTGTCGGCCATTTCCGCATTCGGCTTGGCGCCTTCGGCGCGCTGAGCCGCCGTCGGCTCACTCTGCATTTGCCGCTGCGCATCCTCGGACGAAGCCGCCGTTTCACCGCTTGCACGATTCATCGTGCTGGTCGGCGGATGCTGGCTGGTATCACTCGCCGAACTGGACGAGTGCGATTGCGCGGAGCCCACGGTGACCGGACCAGAACCAGCATCCTTGTCGATGCTGGCGCTGCCGGTGTTGCACGGGCCGGCGACGGCGACGCCGGCGCTCAGCGTCATGATCGCGCAGGCCGCAAGAACGGAACGCATTGTGTTCATCTGCATCTCCTCTTCTCCCGCCGCGCAGCCCCGGCGCCAGGCAGGACGTTGCGGAGAAAACAGGCCGAGCAGCCCGATGTTCCCGAGCGTCAGACCGGAACGACCGCAAACGTAGCGCTCGTCATGTCTGTTCCCATTGCCGCCTCACCGCAGCAATCGCAACAGCGCGCGGCCGGCGCGCGAGTTCAGCTCTTTCGCATCCAGCGTTCCGTCCTTGTCGGGATTCGCCGCGTTGAAGCGCTGCTCGACCACGGACAAATATTCGTCGAGCGTGAGAGTCCCGTCGCGGTCGGGATCGGCGGCAGCGAGTTCTTTCGCCGTCAACCGTCCACGCAATTCGCGCGCATCGAGCGTGCCGTCATGATCGGGGTCGAGCTTTGCGAATAGTGCGGCGGCCGCCTTCTTCACCTCGGCAAGATCGAGCGTGCCGTCATTGTCGCTGTCGAACAACTTGACCGCATTGCCGGAGGCCGACCACGCCGGACCGGCTGACAGTGCAATCGTAAGCGCAAGAGCAGCAATTGAACGACGCGAAATCATCAAGACCTCCCCTGACGAAGAACCCCGGATCGACCGGGACAGAAGCGACATAAATCCACAAGCGAACCCCGGTTCAAGTCCGGAAATGCAACTTGGGCGCGTCACCGCCTAGGAACCCGGCCGAGCGTCCGGCGACTTGCCCCCCGAGACTACATCGTGCCGCGGAATTTTCTCAGCGTCTCCGCACAAGTGGGAGTTGCTTGTGTCAGGTTTCCGTAAGGTGACCAGCACCAGCGTCCAGCGATATCGGCACGGCACTTGCGACTTTCGTATTGACGCGTTTTGCATTCCGGCGGAGTGTTGCAGTCGCAGCGTCAAAAGGCGCGCATATTGGGAGGAACGGATGAAACGCTTTGCGATGGCCGCAGGCCTCGTCATGCTTGCGTCAACCTGTGCAAATGCACAAACCAGCGAGCAGCTGGTCAAGGGGGCGACCGACACGTCGAACGTTCTCAATTATGGAATGGGCTACAACCTCCAGCGCTTCTCGACGCTGAACCAGATCAACAAGGATACCGTCAAGAACCTCGTCCCGGTCTGGAACTACTCTTTTAACGACGATCGCAGCGAGGAATCGCAGCCGCTGGTGTACCAGGGCGTGATCTACGTGACCTCGCACAACGCGACCATGGCGGTCGACGCCAAGACCGGCAAGCAGATCTGGAAGACCAAGGTCGAGTACCCCGCTGAGACGCCGCGCATCGTCTGCTGCGGCATCATCAATCGCGGCGCCGCGCTCTACGACGGCAAGGTGTTCCGGACCACGCTCGACGCCCACGTGATCGCGCTCGACGCCAAGAACGGCAAGGAGCTGTGGCGGCAGAAGGCGGCCGACATCAAGGAAGGCTACTCGATGACGGTTGCCCCGCTGGTTGCGGATGGCGTCGTCATCACCGGAATCTCCGGCGCCGAATTCGGCACAAGGGGCTTCATCGACGGCTGGGATCCGGCAACGGGCAAGCACCTCTGGCGCACCTACTCGATCCCCTCGCCGGATGAGCCCGGCGGCGACACCTGGAAGGGCGATACCTGGAAGCTCGGCGGCGGCTCGACCTGGATCACGGGTTCTTATGACCCCGAGCTGAACACGGTGTATTGGGGCATCGGCAATCCCGGCCCGTTCAATTCGGCGGTGCGCCCCGGCGACAATCTCTACACCTGCTCCGTGCTGGCGATGGATCCCAAGACCGGCAAGATCAAGTGGCACTACCAGTTCTCGCCGAACAATCCGTTCGACTATGACAGCGTGGCCGAGATGGTCCTCGCCGACATGACGATCGAGGGCAAGCCGACCAAGGTGCTGATGGACGCCAACCGCAACGGCTTCTTCTACGTGCTCGACCGCACCAACGGGAAGCTGCTCGCGGCCAATCCTTACGTGAAGGTCAACTGGGCGACCGGGATCGACATGAAGACCGGACGTCCGATCGAGACCGACGTTTCCAAGGACGCGCGCGAGGGCAAGAAGGTCACGGTCTATCCATCCATCCTCGGCGGCAAGAACTGGGAGCCGATGTCGTTCAATCCGCAGACCGGCCTTGCCTATGCCAACACGCTCGCGTTCGGCGGCAGGTACAAGACCGAGCCCGTCACCTTCAAGCAGGGGGAATGGTATCTCGGCATGGATCTGACCGACCTCTGGGAGTACGGCGACGGGCCGCGCGGTCACCTCAAGGCCATCGACCCCCTAACCGGCAAGTCGAAGTGGGAAGCGCCGAGCGACATTCCGCGCTTCTCGGGCGTGCTGTCGACGGCCGGCGGCGTCGTATTCTCTGGCGCGCTGACCGGCGAGTTCGAGGCCTTCGATGCCGATACCGGCAAGAAGCTCTGGCAGTTCCAGACCGGCTCCGGCATCGAGGGACAGCCGGTGACCTGGCAGCAGGACGGCGTGCAGTACGTCGCCGTGACGAGCGGCTATGGCGGCGTCTACTCGCTGTTCTCCGGCGACGAGCGGCTTGCCAACGTGCCGCCCGGCGGCTCGCTGTGGGTCTTTGCGGTCAAGCAGTAATCACGGCACGATGCTGAGAGAAGTATCACACAGGACGGTGGCGAGCCTCGCCACCGCCGCGATGCTGACGGTCGCGCTTGCGGCGACCGTTCGCGCCGCGGATGACGCAACCGGCAATCCGCTGCAGGCGCAGATCGACCATGGCAAGTCGACCTATGCCGCGAAATGCTCGCACTGCCACGGCCCCAATCTGATGAACTCCGGCACCATCACGCCGGACCTGCGCGCCATCCCCGACGACAAGACGCGCTTCGTCACCACGGTCAAGAACGGCAAGAACAACAAGATGCCGCCCTGGGGCGACATCCTCTCCGACGACGAGATCGGGAACCTCTGGGCCTTCGTCTCCAGCCGGAGAAAGCCATGAGGGGCCGGCGCATTGCCTGGAGCGTTGCGGCCTTTCTTTCCACAATGGCGTCGGTCGCTCTTGCGGCCGACGATCCCCTGAAGGTCTGTCTCGACGAGGACCGGCCGCCGCTCTCGGCGCATCACCGCGGCAAGCCGGATGCCGGGTTCGACGTGCTGCTGGCGCAAGCGGTCGCCGAACGCCTGCGGCGACCGCTGGCGATCCAGTGGTTCGAGAGCAAGCTGGACGAGGATTCGAGCCCGCAGCTCGAAGCCAACGCGCTGCTCTCGGACGGGCGCTGCGCGCTCGTCGGCGGCTACGCGCTGACGCAGGATTCGCTCGTCGTGCCCGGGATGAAGACGGCGCGCCTGCCGGATTTCGCCGGGGCCACACGCGACGATCGGCGGCGCCGCGTGCCGCTGGGCGTGCTCGCGCCGAGCCAGCCTTACGTCTATTCGCCGATGACGGTGGTGCTGGGGCCGAAGGCCCGCGGCCGCAAGATCGGCGACATCGGCGATCTCGCCGGCCTTCGTCTCGTTATCGAAAGCGGGTCGCTCGGCGACGCCATCCTGATGACCTTCGACAAAGGGCGCCTGATCGACAGCATCACCCATCTCGTCCCCAGCCGCGACGATCTCCTCGGCGCGCTCCAGCGCGGCGACCATGACGCGACCCTGATCGATCTTGCCCGCTTCGATGCCCATCGTGCCGCGCACCCCGACACGGCGGTCACGGCGTCCGGCTACTACTACCCGATCGGCGCCAATCGCGGCTATGTCGGGCTCGCCAGCGATGGCGCACTGATCGAGGCCGTCAACAAGGCGCTGACGGAGCTTGCGGCTGAGGGCAAGATCGCCGAATTCGGCAAGCAGGCCGGCCTCACCTATCTGCCGCCGCGCGAGCCCGCGATCCTCGGCGATGTCTGGACGAAGATCATTCAGCGATAGGGCTCTCGTGTCCCGGACGCGCTGCAACGCCTCTTAGCGTTGCGGCGCAGAGCCGGGATCCATGCGGCATAGCTTGCGGTTGAGGCATGGGCCCCGGCTCTGCAGCGCACGGCTGAAGTAGCGCTGCGCTGCGTCCGGGGCACGAACGCCGCGCACACCATGTCCCACTCTGTCCGACCGAATGCGCCAATCTGTCTCGCCTGCGGCCCATGGCAGCGACGGCCCGATGCAGTAGGTTCGCCAAAATCCGGGAGAGAATGGAGAGAATCATGTCCGCCAAACTCGATCGCCGCCAATTCATCGCCGCCGGCACCACTGCAATCGCGATGCCGTTCGTCGTGCACAACGCATCGGCGCAAAGCACATCGCAAGGCACCTGGCCGGCGCGGCAGATTCGCATGATTTGCAGCTATCCCGCCGGCGGCCAGACCGATCTGCTCGCGCGCGCCTACGGCGAATTCATCTCCAAGCAGGTAGGCAAGACCGTCGTCGTCGAGAACAAACCCGGCGCCTCCGGAGCGATCGGCACGGCGGAGGTCGCCCGCGCCGAGCCCGACGGGCACACCATCCTGTGCTCGATCTCGACCACCTACATCATGAACCGGGTGATGATGAAGAATCCCGGCTACGACATGGACAAGGATTTGACTCTTGTCAGCGTCATTCCGGGCGCGGGCCTGTTGCTGGTGGCGAACCCGAAAACCGGGGTCAAGACGCTGGAGGATTTCGTCGCCTTCGCGCGCAAGAGCGGCAAAGTGAACTTCGGCACCTACAGCGCGGGCTCGGCCCCGCACATCACGATCAGCGAGCTCAACAAGCAGTACGGCCTCAACATCGAGCCGGTGCACTATCGCGGCGAGGCGCCGATGTGGACGGGAATGCTGGAAGGCACCCTCGATGCCGCGATGGGCAGCTACACGGCCGCGCAGTCGGTCCTGCAAAGCGACCGCGGCACCGTGTTCGCCGTGCATTCGAAGAAGGTCGACGCGATCCCGACCATCAAGACGCTGCCGGAACAGGGCGCGACGTCGAAATTCTTCACCGTGAGCGGCTTCACCGGCTGGGCTGTGCCGAAGGCGACGCCGCAACCGGTGGTCGATCGCATCGCCGAGCTCTGCGTCGCCGCCAACAACGATCCGAAGGTGAAGGAGGTTCTCGCGACCTTCGTGCTCGAACCCGCGATCGGCTTCAAGGAAACCAATGCGCTGTACCAGCGCGAGCTGCCGATCTGGATCGAGAGCGCGCAGGCGCTCGGCCTCGAGCCGGCTTGACCTGAAGCCGGACCGCAATCAGGAGGACGGGCTCATATCCGTCCTCCTGAAGGGCTACACTTAATGCTCGCCCGAGCTAGCCGTGCCGTGCTGCGCCTTGTGGATCGAGGACGGCACCACGCCGAAATACTTTCGGAACACCCGGCTGAAATGCGATGAGCTGGAGAAGCCCCAGGAGAAGGCGACGTCGGTGATGGTCTTGCCGGCGTGGGCCTCGAGCTCCTGGCGGCAGTTCTGCAACCGCGCCTGCCAGATGTAGTCGCTCACCGTGGTGCCGCGCTCCGAAAACAGCATGTGGAGATAGCGCTTGGAGCAGCCGAGCTCGGCCGAGATCTGGTCGATGCACAGATCCGGATCGCGCAGGTGCTCGCGGATGAAGAACTGCGCGCGCACATACATCGCTTCGGGCCCGACACGATCGAACATCGTGTCGGCTTCGCGCAGCGGCAGCAGCAACAGATCGATCAGCGAATCGGCGACGCCGACCGCGCTGTTCGCCGACAGTTTTGCCGCCTCATCGAAGGTGGCATGGACGAAATCATGGGCGATCCGGCCCGTCCCGGTCTTCGCCGACAATTTGCACGCCGGCATCCGCTGCGATGGGAAGCCGCGGTCTCGCAGCAGCGCCTTCGGAACGATCACGACGTCGTGACGCGTGAAGGCGGGGCTGATGATCGAATGGGGGCAGGAAACATCATAGGCGATGATGTCGCCCGGGTTGATTTCGATGTGGCGGCCTTCCTGCTCGAAATAGGACACGCCGTAGGTCTGGAAGTGGATCTTGATGTACGGGTGCTCGTTGGCCTTGGCGCGCGCAAGCGTGTGCGCGATGCGATGCTGGCTGACCTCGATCTGGCAGAGCTTCAGACGCGAGACCGTGGTGTAATCGATGCGGCCTTCGAGCGAGGAGGCCTCCAGCGGATCGACGTCGAAATACCCGCACAGGCTCGTCAGCCCGTCGATCCAGCTCTGGATCTGCCGCTTCGGCGTCATTCCGGTCGTCGAGAGCGTGTGAATGGTGTCGGACATTAATCCAGCCACTGATTTGATCCGGAGATTCGGCGCGAATCGCAACCAGCGCTGCCGGAGCCCTCAGCTGTGATTGCGTGACGTTTACCTCGAATTTGAGCGGTCTCTTGCAACGAGCGCCATCGTTCCATTGCCACTCTTGAAACTTAATCCTCCGCCTTAGTTGCAGCGCCGTCAAGGGGAACCTGAGCGTAGACGACGGTCTCAAAGGCGCGCCGAAGCCGCTGAATTCGCTACTGCAAAATCAAAATCTTCGCCTCCGTGCGCTGTCAAGCAAACCGGCTTCTCTCTTGGGCAAGTTTCCCGATGACGAAGTCGTTAGGGATTGCGGCAGGAACAACAAGAACGGGCCGCTCCCGCACGTGGACCCGTGGCTCTCATCAGGAGGAGGAAACAGCACAGCATCGTTTCTGGTCCCAATCGTGACCGCCCTGCACGAGCAGACGCCGGACGAGAAGCCCGGCGATTCAGCAATGCTTCGGAAACAATAAACGAGACCAACGGAGGAATAACTATGCGCAAGGTGCTACTGGCGACCTATCTCGGCTCCGCGGCGGCTCTCGCCGTCGGCAGCGCTTCAGCCAATGACGAGCTGATCAAGATGTCGCAGAACCCGAAGGACTGGGTGATGCCGGCGGGTGACTATGCCAACACCCGCTATTCCAAGCTGAACCAGATCAACGCTCAGAACGTCGGCAAGCTCCAGGTCGCCTGGACGTTCTCGACCGGCGTGCTGCGCGGCCATGAAGGCGGCCCGCTGATCATCGGCAACGTCATGTACGTCCACACGCCGTTCCCGAACAAGGTCTACGCTATTGACCTTTCCAATGAGAACAAGATCATCTGGAAGTACGAGCCGAAGCAGGATCCGAACGTCATTCCGGTGATGTGCTGCGACACGGTCAACCGCGGCCTGTCCTACGGCGACGGCAAGATCATCCTGCATCAGGCCGACACCAACCTCGTCGCGCTCGACGCCAAGACTGGTCAGGTGGCCTGGACGGCGACCAACGGCAATCCCGCGAAGGGCGAGACCGGCACGTCGGCCGCGCTGGTCGTCAAGGACAAGGTCCTGGTCGGCATTTCCGGCGGTGAATTCGGCGTGCAGTGCCACGTCACCGCTTACGATCTCAAGAGCGGCAAGCAGGTCTGGCGCGCCTATTCCGAAGGTCCGGATGACCAGATCAAGTTCGATCCGGCCAAGACGATGTCGCTCGGCAAGCCGGTCGGAGCCGACTCCAGCTTGAAGACCTGGCAAGGCGATCAGTGGAAGATCGGCGGCGGCTGCACCTGGGGCTGGATCTCCTACGACCCCGCTCTAAACATGGTGTACTACGGATCGGGCAACCCCTCGACCTGGAATCCGAAGCAGCGTCCGGGTGACAACAAATGGTCGATGACCATCTTCGCGCGCGACGCGGACACTGGCATGGCCAAGTGGGTCTACCAGATGACGCCGCACGACGAGTGGGACTATGACGGTGTCAACGAGATGATCCTCACGGATCAGCAGATCAACGGCCAGCCGCGCAAGCTGCTGACTCATTTCGACCGCAACGGTCTCGCTTACACCATGGACCGCGAGAATGGTGAACTGCTGGTCGCCGAGAAATACGATCCGAAGGTGAACTGGACCTCCGGCGTCGACATGAACAAGAGCTCTCCGACCTATGGCCGCCCGAAGGTGCTCGACGCAGCTTCGACGGACAAGGCGGGCGAGGATGTCAACGTGAAGGGCATCTGCCCGGCCGCGCTCGGCACCAAGGACGAGCAGCCGGCAGCCTACTCGCCGGACACGCAGCTGTTCTACGTTCCGACCAACCACGTCTGCATGGATTACGAACCGTTCAAGGTGAGCTATACCGCGGGCCAGCCCTATGTGGGCGCGACGCTCTCGATGTACCCGCCGCAGGGCGAAAGCCACATGGGCAACTTCATCGCCTGGGACAACAAGACCGGCAAGATCGTCTGGTCGAATAAGGAGCAGTTCTCGGTCTGGTCGGGTGCGCTCGCAACCGCCGGCGGCGTGGTGTTCTACGGCACGCTCGAGGGCTACCTGAAGGCGGTCGATGCCAAGTCCGGCAAGGAGCTCTACAAGTTCAAGACTCCCTCCGGCATCATCGGCAACGTCACCACCTATGAGCACAACGGCAAGCAGTACGTTGCTGTGCTCTCCGGCGTGGGCGGCTGGGCCGGCATCGGTCTGGCGGCAGGTCTGACCGATCCGACCGCCGGTCTCGGCGCCGTCGGCGGCTACGCGGCCCTCAGCAACTACACGGCGCTCGGCGGCACGCTGACCGTGTTCTCGCTGCCGAACTAGGCCCATCAGCATCGCTCCGGCGCGTGGAATCACCTCCACGCGCCGGCTCGTCTCCACCGAACGCCTTCGAGGAACACTCTCTTGCGTAAAATCTGCTCTGTCGTTGCTGTGATGATGATCTTCGTTGCGTCCGGAGGAGTCGCGGTCGCGGAGGGTCCTGGCGACCCGACCGCGGTGAAGAAGGAAGACGACGGGAAGTGGCTCGATAAGGAGGGAAATCCCACCTACAAGATTTCGGCCGACGGCACCGTGGACTGGTTCACCTATTCCGGATACCGCCGCTATCACTCGGACTGCCATGTCTGTCATGGCCCCGATGGCATGGGCTCCACCTACGCGCCGGCGCTGAAGGATTCCGTCAAGTCGATGAGCTATGGCGACTTCCTCAGCGTGGTCGCCTCCGGCCGCAAGAATATCTCGACGGCCTCCGAGAACGTCATGCCGGCCTTCGGCGACAATCCGAACGTCGCCTGCTACATGGACGATCTCTACGTCTATCTGCGCGCCCGCTCCAACGAAGCATGGGGTCGGCAGCGTCCCTCCAAGAAGGAGGAGAAAACAGAGGCCTACACCAAGGCGGAAGACGCCTGCATGGGCAAGAAATGAACGCTACGAGGACTGCCGAGACTACCTCTTGGCGTCCTACGAGAATCTAAGGAGTTCTACGATGAAGACACGTGCCGCCGTTGCTTTCGAAGCCAAGAAGCCGCTCGAGATCGTCGAGGTCGATCTGGAAGGCCCGAAGGCCGGCGAAGTCCTGGTCGAGATCAAGGCGACGGGCATCTGCCATACCGACGCCTACACGCTCGACGGCTTCGACAGCGAGGGAATTTTCCCGTCGATCCTGGGACATGAGGGAGCGGGCATCATCCGCGAGATCGGCCCGGGCGTGACCTCGGTGAAGCCGGGCGATCACGTCATCCCGCTTTACACGCCGGAATGCCGGCAGTGCAAAAGCTGCCTCAGCCAGAAGACCAATCTCTGCACCGCGATTCGCGCGACGCAGGGCAAGGGCGTGATGCCTGACGGCACCAGCCGCTTCTCCTACAAGGGCAAGCCGATCTACCACTACATGGGCTGCTCGACCTTCTCGAACTTCACCGTGCTGCCCGAGATCGCGGTTGCCAAGATCCGCGAGGACGCGCCGTTCGACAAGAGCTGCTACATCGGCTGTGGCGTCACCACCGGCGTCGGCGCCGTCGTCAACACCGCCAAGGTCGAGCCGGGGTCCAACGTGATCGTGTTCGGCCTCGGCGGCATCGGCCTCAACGTCATCCAGGGTGCCAAGATGGCCGGCGCCGACAAGATCATCGGCGTCGACATCAACGACTCCAAGGAAGATTGGGGTCGCCGGTTCGGCATGACCCATTTCGTGAACCCGAAGAAGGTCACCGGCGACATCGTTCAGCACCTCGTCGGCCTCACCGACGGCGGTGCCGACTACACCTTCGACTGCACCGGCAACACCACGGTGATGCGCCAGGCCCTGGAAGCCTGCCATCGCGGCTGGGGCACCTCGATCATCATCGGCGTCGCCGAGGCCGGCAAGGAGATCGCCACTCGCCCGTTCCAGCTCGTCACCGGGCGCAACTGGCGCGGCACCGCCTTCGGCGGCGCGCGCGGCCGCACCGACGTGCCGAAGATCGTCGACTGGTACATGAATGGAAAGATCCAGATCGATCCGATGATCACCCACGTGCTCAAACTAGAAGAGATCAACAAGGGTTTTGACCTCATGCACGAGGGCAAATCCATTCGTTCAGTCGTCGTGTACTAGCTCGAAAGCCATCACACCAAGGAGGATCGACCATGACTGTTGCACTCCATCCCTCGATCGACAACGGCATCAAGCAGGGCAGCGGCAGCTTTGCCGGCGGTACGCTGGTCTGCAAATGCAAGGACCATCCGGTGAAGGTCGGCATCAAGGGCGACGTCGCGCACAATCACGCCTGTGGCTGCACCAAGTGCTGGAAACCGCAGGGCGCGATCTTCTCCGTCGTCGCCGTGGTCCCGCGCCAGAACGTCACCGTGCTCGAGAACGGCGACAAGCTTCAGATCGTCGACCCCTCCGCGGTGATCCAGCGCTACGCCTGCACGGCCTGCGGCACGCACATGTACGGCCGCATCGAGAACAAGAACCATCCGTTCTACGGCCTCGATTTCATCCATCCCGAGCTGTTCCAGGAGGAGGGCTCGCAGGCGCCGCAATTCGCCGCCTTCGTCTCCTCGGTGATCGAATCGGGCGTGAAGCCGGAGCAGATGGCCGGCATCCGCTCGCGGCTCAAGGAAATCGGGCTGGAGCCCTATGACTGCCTGTCGCCGGCGCTGATGGATGCGATCGCGACGCATGTCGCGAAAGCCAAAGCTGCCTAGGCAGGCTGCCTGAGCTGGCTAGGCCGCCGAGCCTTGGCCAGACCTTCTTCGGCTCGCTGGCGCCGATCGCCGCCGGCGAGTCGCACGGGTCCCCCTGTGGGATCACTGCGGCGATGCCGCCGCTACTGCACCACGCGTATGTGAGGGCCAACAGCTCCTCAGTCCTGGTCTCTGAATGACTGCGCAGGGCCGTCTGCTTCCGGCTTGAAGTTCGCGGTGCTTGCGTTCTCCCTCCCTCGACTGAGGCATCCTGCTTCGTCCGCATTCTTTCTGGCGGACGAAGCCTTTTTCATGTCGGTTTCGTAAGCACGCGGCATGACCTCGCGCCCTGCTTTTGACAAACCATCGATGCAATCTTTTCCCGGTGAGAACACTCGGCTGTGAACGCCGAGCCGGAGCGGTCTCTGCTACTATCGCGCCGTCTCGATGCCGCGCGAAATACAATCAATTAAGAACAAAACGGGAGGTATCGAGCACATCCAGACATCGCCATTGGCGTTCCTGCCCCGTTTCGGGATTTGCCCGCGCGGGATGACGGCAGGATGTGGCGAGACGACGCAAGAACCGTCGCCGATCGGCGTCGGCGGACTTTGAATTTGGCATGCTTATGAAGAGCGAGGGACGATCATGATCAAGGTGAAGATCAACGGCCAAGAACAGAGCTGGGACGGCGACCCGGATCTTCCGCTACTCTGGTTCCTGCGTGACGAGGCCGGGCTGACCGGCACCAAATACGGCTGCGGCCAGGCGCTGTGCGGTGCCTGCACCGTCATCGTCGACAAGGAAGCGGTTCGCGCCTGCATCACGTCGGTCAACGACGTCGCCGGACGCGAGGTCACCACGATCGAGGGATTGCACTCCAACGGCGATCACCCGGTGCAGAAGGCTTGGCGCGAGCTCAACGTGCCCCAATGCGGCTTCTGCCAGGCCGGCCAGATCATGCAGGCCGCAGCCCTCTTGATGGACAATCCCAAACCCTCGCATGACCAGATCCGCGAGGCGATGTCCGGCAACATCTGCCGCTGCGGCTGCTACCAGCGCATCGAGAACGCCGTCCATCTCGCATCGACGGGAGTGTGACATGAATTTCATCGACAATCCCCGCAAGCTTCGCGGCTTCGAAAAGCATATCAGGGTCGAGAAGGTCTCGCGCCGCAGCATCCTGAAGGGGCTCGGCGTCACCGGCGGCTTCGTGCTCGCCGCCCCCGTGATGTCGCGCCAGGCGCTCGCCTATGAAACCGGTGCCGGCAAGATGCCGCACGGCGTCGTGGTCGATCCGCGCGTGTTCGTTTCGGTCGCCTCTGATGGAATCGTCACCATCGTCGGGCACCGTTCGGAGATGGGCACCGGCGTGCGCACCAGCCTGCCGCTGATCGTCGCCGAGGAGATGGAAGCCGACTGGTCCAGGGTCAAGGTGCAGCAGGCCCATGGCGACGAGGTCAAGTTCGGCAACCAGGACACCGACGGCTCACGCAGCACGCGGCACTATCTGATCCCAATGCGCCAGATCGGCGCCTCCGCCCGCACCATGCTGGAGCAGGCCGCGGCGAAGCGCTGGGGCGTGCCGGCGACCGAGGTCAAGGCGGTCAATCACGAGGTCGTCCACAGCGCCAGCGGACGCAAGCTCGGCTTCGGCGAGCTCGCCGCCGATGCTGCCAAGGAATCAGTGCCGAGCATCGAAAGCCTCAAGTTGAAGGATCCCAAGGACTTCCGCTATCTCGGCAAGGGTCAAGTCGGCATCGTCGATCTTCACGACATCACCACCGGTAGGGCGCGCTACGGCGCGGATGTCCGCTTGCCGGGCATGAAGTATGCCGTGATCGCCCGCCCGCCTGTGACCGGCGGCAAGCTGGTCAAGTTCGAGCCGGAGGAGGCGCTGAAAGTCCCCGGCGTCGAAAAAGTGATGCAGGTGCGCGGCTGGCCATGGCCGTCGAAGTTCCAGCCGCTCGGCGGCGTCGCCGTGATCGCGCGCAACACCGGCGCGGCGATCAAGGGCCGCGACGCGCTGAAGCTGGTCTGGGACGACGGTCCGAACGGCAAATACGACTCGGTCGCCTACCGCAAGGAGCTCGAAGAGGCCTCGCGCAAGCCCGGCCTCGTGCTGCGCAAGGAGGGCGATGCGGACGCCGCATTGAAGAGCGCCGACAAGGTGATCGTCGGCGAGTACTACCTCCCCCATCTCGCCCATGTCTCCATGGAGACGCCGGTGGCGGTTGCCGATGTCAAGGGCGACAAGGCGGAGATCTGGGCGCCGGTGCAGAGCCCCGGCGGGACGCGCGAGGACGTCGCCAAGACGCTCGGCATTCCCGAAGACAACGTCACCGTCAACGTGACGCTGCTCGGCGGTGGGTTCGGCCGCAAGTCCAAATGCGACTTTGCGCTCGAAGCCGCGCTCTTGTCGAAGGAGCTTGGTGCGCCCGTGAAGGTGCAGTGGACGCGGGAGGACGACATCCACAACGGCTTCCTGCACACCGTCTCGGTCGAGCGGATCGAGGCCGGCCTCGACAAGAGCGGCAAGGTGATCGCCTGGCGCCACCGCAGCGTGGCGCCCAGCATCGCCTCGACCTTTGCCGCCGGCACTGTGCATCAGGCACCGTTCGAGATCGGCATGGGTCTCGTCGATATGCCCTTCGAGATCGCCAACATCTCCTGCGAGAATCCGGAAGCAGCCGCGCATACCCGCATCGGTTGGTTCCGCTCGGTCTCGAACATCCCGCGTGCCTTCGCCGTGCAGTCGATGGTGAGCGAGATCGCGCAAGCCACCGGCCGCGACCAGAAAGACATGCTGCTCGAGCTGATCGGCTCGCCGCGCATCGTCAAGCCCAACGTGAAGGACCTCTGGAATTACGGCGAACCCCAGGACAGCTACCCGATCGACACCGCGCGCCTGCGCAAGGTGGTCGAACTGGTCGCCGAAAAGGGCGAGTGGGGACGAAAGGTGCCGAAGGGCCACGGCCTCGGCATCGCTGTGCACCGCAGCTTCGTCAGCTACATCGCGACCATCGTCGAGGTCGCCGTCGACGACAAGGGCAAGCTGGCCGTGCCGCGGGTCGACACCGCGATCGACTGCGGCACCTATGTCAACCCCGAGCGCATCGCCTCGCAGATCGAGGGCGCTGCAATCATGGGGCTCAGTCTCGCCAAGTACGGCGAGATCACCTTCAAGGACGGCAAGGTGCAGCAGAAGAATTTTGACGACTTCCAGGTCGTCAGGATCGACGAATCTCCTGCGGTGACCAACGTCTACATCGTGCCGCCCGGACCCGACACGCCGCCGAGCGGCGTCGGCGAGCCCGGTGTTCCCCCATTCGCACCGGCCCTGATCAATGCGATCTTCGCCGCGACGGGAAAACGCATCCGCTCGCTTCCGATCGGCAAGCAATTGGAGGCGTGAGGGCACCGGTTTCCCCTCGCGACAAACGCGGAACGCGTTTGCGCGGAGATCATGCTCAAACAAGAAAGAGCGCGATGGAAGTCTATCGCGCTCGGGAACACAAGCGGCCTCGCGCCGTTTGCACCGATCTGACAGGAGCAGATCGATGACCAACATCTCAAAGGCGCTCGCAGTCTCGCTGTCGAGCGCCTTTCTTTTGACCACCACTGGTGCGTTTGCCCAGAGCAACACGACGCCGCCGACGACCGCCACGCGGCCCACCGCGCCCGATCAGAACTCGCTTCCCAACGCCAATGCCCCGCCCGCTTCGACCACCCAGACCACAGAGCAGCACAATCCGGACCCGAAGGTTCGCGAGATGAACCAGAAAGAGAAGGGCAAGGTGGAGCGCGAGGGGAAGTAGGCTTTGCAGGCAGCGCCCTTCCGCTGGCCACGGTCCACATCCTCGCCTGTGCCAATTGATGTGCCCTCTCCCCCCTGTGGGAGAGGGCTGCGAGGCCGGCTGCCACGATCTAGCTTGGGTGAGGGGTTTGCCTCCTCGCGTCAATCTCGCGATGATCGCGCGTGGATAGAACTCCCTCATCCCGCGCGCGGTGCGCGCGCCAACTTCTCCCACATCCCCCTTCGCCAGGGCTTCGGCGGACATGAGGGGAGAAGGAAGACGTGCGCCACACCAAGAATGCGGCGGACGTTGCCGTCCGCCGCATTCGCCACCCCCCGGCTGCTCCGCTTCTTCGATCCGCCCGCGGAGCTATTTCTTCAGTGCGAACACCCAGATGACGCCGCCCTGCGGCACATTGGCTTCGATGCCGATATTGTTGGTCACGAGCGCATCCTGGATGCGCTGCGCGTCCACGCCCCATCCCGACTGGATCGCGATGTACTGCGTGCCGTCGATCTCGTAGGACACCGGCATGCCCATGATGCCGGAGTTCGTCTTTTGCTCCCACAGCAGCTCGCCGGTCTTGGCGTTGAAGGCGCGGAAGTTGCGGTCGTTGGTGCCGCCGGCGAAGACGAGATCGCCCGCGGTCGCCGTCACCGAGCCAAACAGCTGCGATTTCGGGAAGTTGTGCTGCCACACCTTCTTGCCGGTGGCGGGATCCCAGGCCTGAAGCTCACCGAAATGATCCGCGCCCGGCTTCGCCTTAAGGCCGATGTCCTCCGGCTTGGTGCCGAGCCAGAGCTCGCCAGGCTTCAGCGCGACCTTCTCGCCGGTGAAGCCGCCGCAGAAATTCTCGTTGGCGGGCACGTAGACGAGACCGGTCTTCTGGCTGTAAGCCGCCGAGGGCCAGTCCTTGCCACCCCACAGCGAGGGACAGAACTCCACGCGTTTACCGAGGACGGGCTTGTGCGCGGGATCGACGATCGGCTTGCCGGTCTCGGGTTCGATGCCCTTCCAGACGTCGGTGGAGACGAAAGGCCAGCCGGCGACGTAGTTGATCTTGGTCGGCGTACGCTCGAGCACCCAGAAAATCGCGTCGCGTCCCGGATGGACCAAGCTCTTGATGTTGCGGCCATTGCGCTGCAAGTCGATCAGCATTGGCGCTTCGACCTCGTCCCAGTCCCAGGAATCGTTCTGGTGATACTGGTGATGGGCCTTGATCTTGCCGGTGTTGGGATCGAGTGCGAGCACCGATGATGTATAGAGATTGTCGCCGGGATGCGAGTCGCCGGGCCAGGGCGCGGCGTTGCCGACGCCCCAATAGATCGTCTTGGTCTCCTTGTCGTAATTGCCGGTCATCCAGGCCGAGCCGCCGCCGTTCTTCCAGTCATCGCCCTGCCAGGTGTCGTGACCGGGCTCGCCTTCGCCCGGAATGGTGAAGGTGCGCCACAGCTCCTTGCCGTCCTTGGCATCATAGGCGGCAACATAGCCGCGCACACCGAACTCGCCGCCGGAGCCGCCGACGATGACCTTGCCGTCGACGATCAGCGGCATCAGGGTCATGTACTGGCCCTTCCTGTAATCCTGCACCTTGGTGTCCCACACCACCTTGCCGGTCTTGGCATCGAGCGCCACGACGTGATCATCGGTTGTGGCAAGGTAGAGCTTGTCCTCCCAGAGGCCGACGCCGCGGCTGGTCGGATGCAGCTGGAACAGATCATCGGGGAGCTGCCGCTTGTAGCGCCAATATTCGTCGCCGGTCTTGGCGTTCAACGCGATCACCTGCCCCATCGGGGTCGCCACGAACATCACGCCGTTGTTGACGATCGGCGGCGCCTCGTGGCCTTCGACGACGCCGGTGGCGAAGGTCCAGACCGGCGTGAGGTTTTTCACGTTGGAGGTGTTGATCTGGTCGAGCGGACTATAGCCGTGCCCGTCATAGGTGCGCCGGTAAAGCATCCAATTGCTTGGCTCCGGATTTTCCAGCCGCTGCGCGGTGACCGGAGAATAATTCTCGATTGGACCCGACACGGCGGCCGTCGAGGCGAGGCAGGTGAAGGCGGCGAAGCCGGACAGGTACCATTGCTTCCTGGTCATGGACGTTCCCCTTTTCATCCGTTTGAATTCTTGTTGTGAATTCTTGTCGTTAGTCCCGTCGTCCGCCCATCGGCGGAGGCGGCCTCTCGTGACGCGGGCCCAGCCCGCAACCGTCCATCATCCTGGCTGCGCGCCACCTACCTTTCCGACGAAATTGCCGGCGACGGTGAGTGAGCCGTCAGCGAGTGCCAGCGGCAGCGCCGCAAGCCGTCGCGGCGCCGGCCCGAACACGACCTGCGCGCTGGCGCGAGGATCGTATTCGGAGTTGTGGCACATGCACTTGAACACCTCCTTGTCGCCCACATCGCTCTTCACCCAGGCGGTGACGGGACAGCCCGCGTGCGAGCAGATCGCGGAATAGGCGATGATGCCGTCGACGGCCCGCGCGCGGGTCTTCTCGTCGAGCTCGGCGGGATCGAGCTTGATGATCAAGATCTCGTTGAGCCGTGAGGCGCTGCGCACCACCGATGTGTTGGGATCCTTCGGCCAGGCATGGACCGGCGGTCCGCCTGCCGTCAGATCGGCCGCGGTGATGAGTTTCCCTTCCTTGTCGCCTTCGGAGAAGACGAGCAGATCGCCTTTCTGCGGCCGTTCGTCGGAGCCGGGCGGATCCTCACCTGCGCGCGCGTGGGTGGAACAGCCGAGACACGCGGTGGTCGCAAGCGCAGCCAACAGCAGGATTCGCCGCGTCTGCCCCGTGCCCGCGCCAAGGTCGGGTTCCGCAGCACTCTCGGAGATTGTAGAATTGGTATCGAACGATGCACAAGCCATGCCCGCTAGCAGGCGCTGGAACTCTGCCAAAAAGAAGGCGAAGAATTGGCGCCGCAGCGCATCAATATGGCTTCGCTCGCGTTGATTGAATCAAAATGAAAGCCAGCAAGCGCGTTTTCGCGAATTCTATATCGGATTGCGCGAACCGCATGATGATTTTGCAGATCAGCCCGATGATGTAGGAATTGGTGCAACGCGCCAATCACAGGCGACGCGAGCTGCGCGTTTCTCAGGCAGGCATTCTGTATTTCACGACCTGAGCACGTGACGCGGCGAAGCGATGCGGCCCGCAACGGTTGCCGACGCCATCTCAAAACTGTCGGCAATGCGCCGTGCCTTGTCGACGAAAAGTGCGGCCGCCGCCGGCGGACAGACTTCGCGCGCGGTCTGTTCGAACAGGTCGAGCCAGCGGTCGAAATGGCCGCCAACCAGGCTCAGCGGCAGGTGTGCCCGCATCGGCGAGCCATGATAGCGGCCGCTCATCAGCACAACCGACGACCAGAAATCCCGAAGCTTGGCGAGATGCTCGTCCCAGTTCTGGACGATCGCAAAGACCGGACCAAGCAGCGCGTCCTCGCGCACGCGCCCGTAGAAGCGCGTGACGAGTTCCCCGATCATCTCCTCGGTGATCCCGGTGCGCTCGATCGCATCCTGGGTCAGCGGGTTCCGCCGCGCAGCCGCCGCCTCGCGCTCGGCCTTCAGTCGATCCGACATGTCCTCTCTTGTCCGTCCGTTGTTCCCGCGAGCCGTCCGTTCATTGTCGGGCCGATTGCGCGCGGCGATTGTCGCAGCGCAAATTGCGGGAGCTGGCGGCGGACGCAGAGTGCCCGCCGCCAATGCCTTCATCAGGCGCTATAGGTGTAGAAGCCCTGCCCGGTCTTGCGGCCGAGATGGCCGGCATCGACCATCTCTTTCAGCAGCGGCGCTGGCCGATATTTAGGATCGTTGAAGCCCTTGTAAAAGACCTCCATCACCGAGAGCATGGTGTCGAGCCCGACGAGATCGGCAAGCGCCAGCGGCCCGATCGGATGGTTGCAGCCGAGCTTCATGCCGGCGTCGATCTCTTCCGCCGTCGCGATGCCCTCCTGGAGGGCGAAGATCGCCTCGTTGATCATTGGACACAGGATGCGGTTGACGGCGAAGCCTGGGCTGTTCTTGGCCGTGATCGCCACCTTGCCGACGCGCTTGGCGAAATCCAGCGCCTTGGCATGCGTGTCGTCGGAGGTCTGCAGGCCGCGGATGAGTTCGAGCAGTGCCATCACCGGCACCGGGTTGAAGAAGTGCATGCCGATGAAGCGGTCGGGACGATCGGTTGCCGCTGCGAGCTTGGTGATCGAAATCGACGAGGTGTTGGTCGCGATCAGCGTACGCGGCGACAGCGTGGCACAGAGATCCTTCAGGATCTTGACCTTGAGTTCCTCGTTCTCGGTGGCAGCCTCGATGACGAGGTCACAATCCGACAGCTTCGCCCGATCGGTCGTGCCGGTGATGCGCTTGAGCGTCGCCTCGCGATCGGCCGCCGACATCTTGTCCTTCTTGACCAGGCGGTCGAGGCTGCCGCCGACAGTCGAAAGCCCGCGGTTCACGGCCGCATCGGAAATGTCGACCATCACGACCGAGAGCCCGGCCGCGGCGCAAACCTGCGCGATGCCGTTTCCCATGGTCCCTGCCCCGATGATGCCAACGGTTTGGATCATTGCGTCACATCCTTCATCTTTGCGGGCGAGCCAGTCGCAGCCCGGCCCCATTGTTCCTGCATCAGGGTCTAGCACCGCAACCGGGCGGGTGCGACCTGATGCTATCCCTTCCTAAGTGCATCCACGGGCGGAATAAAGCGGTCCACGGCCGCACCGCGCCAGGATTTGGGCTCCCCCTGCCCGAAATGGCCGGATCTTGTGCCTCCCGCCCCTGGACAACCCGATGAAGGCCCGGCATCGGGCGCCCGATTCATATGGACAAAAGCGCACCCTGAGCACCCCGAATTTGCGCCCCCTTGATTGTGGCGGCGGTAGCGGCCAGAACCGGTGCAGTTGCCATCCAAGGATGTGCAGGGGGGGGGGACCCGGCTCGCCGTCGACGCGAGCCGAAGCTGTCAGGGGGCTGCTAAGGATGAAGGAGTGCGCGACAGACGTGATCACCGGCATCGAGCCGGCGCAACAGCGTCAGGCCGGATGAACGATTTCGCACGATCCATCGGTGCCGCCTTCACGCTCATCGGCGAAGCCGACGCCGAGCTGCTGGGCATCGTCGCATTGTCGGTACGGGTCAGCCTGAGCGCCAGCATCATCGCGCTCCTGATCGGCGCGCCGTTCGGGGCCCTGCTTGCGATCACCCGTTTCCGGGGGCGTCAGGTTATCGTCATTCTGACCAATGCGCTGCTCGGCCTTCCGCCCGTCGTGGTCGGGCTCGCCCTCTATCTGCTGCTGTCGCGGTCCGGCCTGCTCGGAGCTGCAGGCTTGTTGTTCACACCGGCCGCCATGGTGATCGCGCAGACGCTGCTGGCCACGCCGATCGTGGTGGCGCTGGTGCACCGGCCGGCAAGCCTGCTGTGGGCAGAGTATGGCGACCTGGCGCGGATCGACGGGTTGTCTGCGTTGCGCAGCATGGCCCTCCTGTTGGCGCTCGGCCGGACCTCGTTGCTGACGGCCTTTCTCGCGGCGTTCGGGCGCGCCATTGCGGAAGTCGGCGCCATCATCATCGTCGGCGGCAACATCCGCGGCTTCACCCGCACGATGACGACAGCGATCGCGCTGGAAACCAGCAAAGGCGACCTGCCGCTGGCGCTCGGACTCGGACTGATCCTGCTCGCGCTGAGCGTCGCGGTGTCGACCGTCGCCTTCGTGTTAGTGGGGCGCGTTGGGGAAAAATAGCTGCTCGCCGCCGACCTTGTACCCGGCTATCGCTTCCTGCCCCTTCGACGAGATCAGCCAGTCGATGAAGGCCTGCCCGTCCTTCGCCTTCACGTTCGGATGCTTTTCGGGATTCACCAGCATGACGCCGTACTGGTTGAAGAGCCGCTTGTCACCCTCGGTCAGGATGGCGAGTTCGCCACGGTTCTTGAACGACAGCCAGGTGCCGCGGTCCGACAGGAGATAGGCGTTCGACGATGAGGCCATGTTCAGCGCCGGGCCCATGCCCTGACCGATCTCTCGGTACCAATTGTCCTTGCCGGCACTGAGGCCGACACCCGCCTCTTTCCATAGTCTCAGCTCGGCCGCGTGCGTGCCGGACTTGTCGCCGCGCGAGATGAACGGCGCCTTGGTCGCCGCGATCTTGCGCAGCGCATCCGTGACATCCTTGCTGCCGGCGATCTTCGCGGGATCGCTCTTCGGGCCGACGATGACGAAGTCGTTGTACATCACGTCGAAGCGCTTCACGCCCTGCCCTTCGGACATGAACTTGTCTTCGGCCGCCCGGTCGTGGACAAACACGACGTCGGCATCCCCACGCCGCCCGATGTCCAGTGCCTGACCGGTGCCGACGGCAACGACCTTCACGCTGATGCCCTCGGCCTTCGCGAACAGCGGCAGCAAATGGCCGAACAGCCCAGACTGTTCCGTCGAGGTGGTCGAGGCCACGGTGATGGTGCGGTCCTGTGCGAATGCGATTGTGGACCAGAGCAGAACCGCTCCGATGGTGGCAAGCTTCCTCATGCGCCGTCCTCGACCAGACAATGACGGTCCCCAATAGCCGCTGGCGCTGAGGGCGGGAACCCCACCTTAGGTCGCAACGAGAGTTGGTGCCAAAGTCTGCGCGCGTCGGCAGGAACGTCGTCCGCGCATGCGAGTTGCCCGGGATGCAAAGTCAAGGAGAATCCGATGAAGAAGATCGTCCTGGCATCCGCTTGCATCATGGCGCTGGCGACAGGTGGCGCTTTCGCGCAGACACAACCCGCCCCCGGCGAATCCAGTCAGGGCGGCGTCGGCCCCTCGTCACGAGGCCCGGCGACCAAGGGAATGACGACGGGGCGTTCGTCGAACATGCAGAACGAGGCCAGCGACAGCAAGGGCGCGCAGACGCCATCCGCCGGCGGTAGCAACACCAACAATATGGGCAGCCAGGCCGGCGGAGGCGCGGGCTCCGGCTCCGGCAAATGAACTGAGGATCGAAGATCCCGGGAAGGGGCAGCCGTCCCCTTCCACTCCGAGCAGCGTGTCGATTGGAGAAAGGCGCGTACCGCAATTCGCTAAGCGGGATGAAATTCACCACGCACTGTGGACGCGTGGATGTTCTGCAATTGGTCCTCCCTACATTGACACGGGTGTGACGGCCGGGGCAGGTTTTCACATTGCTGGCGAATCAGCGATAGCCTCACGCCGAGTACCTCTTGGACAACTCCCAGTGCTTTCGAGACTGATATCGTTGCTGCGCCGCATCCCTGCGGTGAACTGGGCGTTTACCCGATTTCGGCCCTCGCCGCACAGCGGCAACATTGAGGTCGCGCCGATCGCCACAGACGCTTCGCCCGCCATCGTCGAAGACGTCGCGGCGACTGCTCAAGCTCCAATCGCCGAGATCAGCACCGACCCTGTGCGAGGCGATGCTGACCTCGCCACCCAGGCTCCGGTCGCGGAGAACGAAGCGGCTGTGTCTGTCGTCGCGGAGAACCCGTCCGACGATATCTGTATCAGCGAGGACTCATCTCCGGAGAGGGCGACGGAAATCGAGGCGCCGGCGACGGCACCGGTCGCCGAGGAGGTGTTGGTTTCAACGGCCGACGCAGAGAACGAGCCAGTTGCGGACTCTGATCTCGCCAGCACTAGCGAAGCATCGCCCGCTGGCATCCCCGCAGAAGTCGATTCCGTCGTCGCAGAAGAGGTTGTGGTTTCATCATCAGACGTCGCGACCGCTTCGACTGATGCTTCGGATGCCGTCGCCGAGGCTGCCCCCTCGCCCGAGGTTTCCGCCGAGATCGAAACGGTCGCGGTCGAAGCAATCCCGATCCTCCTTGGCGAGGCCGAGAGCGTTCCGACTAATGTCTCTGAAACCCCTGCCGCCAGCGGCCCAGCGCTCGTCGTCGAGATCGCGCCGGCTCCTGCAAACGATGTTCTGCTCGCCACAGCCATTGCGACGGCAGTCAACGAGCCATCCAGCGGCGTCACCGAGATCGAACCGACTCCAGCTCTCGCATGTCCTTCTCCAGAGATCCGCAGCGCACCGAAAGTGCGCGCGAGAGCCGCGGAACCCCCCGATCGCGCCGCGCTGATCCGGCAGCGCTGGGCGGAGAGCGGAATCAGGATGTGGAATCCGCGGCTTCACGGCACCGGCGAGGCCGCGCTGAACATCCAGGGAAGCATCGAGCTGCTGCCGCCGGCGTCCGGCGAAACAATGCCGCGCTACGACAAGCTGGAATTCAAGATGCTCCGCGGACAGATCGTCTGTGAGGGCGTCATCGTCGAGGCGCCCGTACAGGCGAGCCATCGCAATTTCACGCGCCTCGCCGAGCCGCGGACCATCGAGCGGATCCGTGAACAGGCGCGGGAGCGCCGGGCCGTTCTCGCCTGATCCTTTCTTCTGCGATCACCGTCACGATGTGCTAGGCTGATGTCCCGACATGGGAGATCGCATATGCGAGCAAGATCGTTGCTTTTAGTCGTGATCTCCTTTGCAATCTCACAGCCAGCGCTCGCCGCGGGCAAACGGCCGCGTCCTGCAGCCACGGCCCGCTCCCGCCACCGATCCGGTTGCGCCCTACAAGGCCGATCGGCTCTCTTCCTCACACGGAGAGACGATCCTCGATACGCCCGGCCAGACCACCGTGCTGACACGACAGGTCCTCGACGACAAGAAGGCAACTAGCCTTCGGGACGCCATGCGCTCGACCGCCGGCGTGACGATCGGACGCTAGGCCTCTCGCCGCTTTCGACAGAGTTGCCGTTATTGGTGCGCGGCACATCGATATTTCCAGACACGAAGCAGTTGCCCTCAACACCGGGCACGACGTAACTTGCACGGCGGGCGAGCCACACGACATCCGCGCCGAACGAAACGACAAGAACAATCTGGGAGGCAAATCATGAGAAGACTAGCGGCCGCGCTGTGCGCACTGACCCTGTTCGCAACGGACGCGCAAGCGCAGACCATAAAAGATTTCCTGGCAGCCGTGATGCAGAAATGGACGGCGCCATTCGAGCCGTTTCAGCTCATCGGCAACATCTACTATGTCGGGACCGAAGGCATTGCCGTCTACGTCATCAAGACATCACAGGGCCTGATCCTGATGGACACGGCGATGCCCCAGTCGACCGGCATGATCAAGGACAACATCGCAAAGCTCGGCTTCAAGGTCGCCGACATCAAGATGATCCTCAACACGCATGCGCATCTCGACCACACCGGCGGCTTCGCCGAGATCAAGAAGGAGACCGGCGCGCAGCTCGTGGCCGGCGAGCGCGACAAGCCGCTGCTCGAAGGCGGCTACTATCCCGGCGACGAGAAGAACGAGGTTCTCGCCTTCCCGCCGGTGAAGGTCGATCGTGTCGTGAAGGAAGGCGACAAAGTCACGCTCGGCGACACCACGCTGACGGCGCATGCGACGCCTGGCCACTCGCCGGGTTGCACGAGCTGGCAGATGACCGCCAAGGACGGCAGGGAAGACCGCGAGGTGCTGTTCTTCTGCAGCGGCACGGTTGCGCTGAACCGGCTGGTCGGCCGGCCGACCTATCCCGGCATCGTCGACGATTACCGCGCGACCTTCGCCAAAGCCAAGGCGATGAAGATCGACGTGCTGCTCGGGCCGCATCCGGAGGTCTATGGCATGCAGGCCAAGCGCGCGCAGATGAAGGACGGCGCACCGAACCCGTTCGTCAAACCGGGAGAGCTTGCGACCTACGTCACCGGCCTGTCGGAAGACTTCGACAAGCAGCTCGCCAAGCAGACCGCAGCGCTCCAGCCTGCGAAATAGCCGTCGTACGACGTCTTCATCGATTGCCTCCTCACCTCTCTCCGATTGGAAGAGGTGGCCTGAGCCGCTGTCACTTCGCCAGGCTCGGCAGATCGAGCCCCTTGTCGTGAGCGCAATCGATTGCGATCTCATAGCCAGCGTCGGCGTGGCGCATGACGCCGCTGGCGGGATCGTTCCACAGCACGCGCTCGATCCGCTTCGAGGCCTCAGGCGTACCGTCGGCGACGATCACCATGCCGGCGTGCTGCGAATAGCCGATGCCGACGCCGCCGCCATGATGCAGCGAGACCCAGGTCGCCCCGCTGGCGCAATTGAGCAGCGCGTTGAGCAGAGGCCAATCGGACACCGCATCCGATCCGTCCTTCATCGCCTCGGTCTCGCGGTTGGGGCTCGCCACCGAGCCGCTGTCGAGATGATCGCGGCCGATCACGATCGGCGCTTTCAGCTCGCCCCGCGCCACCATCTCATTGAAGGCAAGGCCGAGGCGATGACGATCGCCAAGGCCAACCCAGCAGATCCGCGCCGGAAGGCCCTGGAATTTGATGCGCGCCTTCGCCATGTCGAGCCAATTGTGCAGATGCTTGTCATCAGGCATCAGCTCTTTCACCTTGGCGTCGGTCTTGAAAATGTCCTCGGGATCGCCCGATAGCGCGGCCCAGCGGAACGGCCCGACGCCGCGGCAGAACAACGGACGAATATAAGCGGGAACGAAGCCGGGAAAATCGAAGGCGTTCTTCAGGCCCATGTCCTGCGCCATCTGGCGGATGTTGTTGCCGTAGTCGAGGGTCGGAATGCCCTGCGCATGGAAATCCAACATGGCCTGGACGTGCTCGACCATCGACGTCTTCGAGGCGCGCTCGACCGCCTTCGGATCGGCGGCGCGCGTGGCTTCCCATTCCGCGAGCGTCCAGCCCTTCGGCAAGTAGCCGTTGATCGGATCATGCGCGCTGGTCTGGTCGGTGACGATGTCAGGCTTGACGCCGCGGCGCACCAGCTCCGGGAAAATCTCCGCGGCATTGCCGAGCAGGCCGACCGAGACCGCCTTCTTCGTCTTCGCCGCGTCCGCCATGATCGCCAGCGCCTCGTCGAGTGTTGCCGCCTGACGATCGAGATAACCGGTACGCAGGCGCATCTCGATGCGGCTCGGCTGGCATTCGACCGCGAGCATCGACGCACCGGCCATGGTCGCCGCCAGCGGCTGCGCCCCGCCCATGCCGCCAAGACCTGCGGTGAGGATCCATTTGCCGGCAAGGCTGCCGCCGTAGTGGCGACGGCCGACCTCGACAAAGGTTTCATAGGTGCCCTGCACGATGCCCTGGCTGCCGATATAGATCCAGGAGCCCGCCGTCATCTGGCCGTACATCATCAGGCCCTGACGATCGAGCTCGTTGAAATGATCGAGCGTCGCCCAATGCGGCACGATGTTCGAGTTTGCGATCAGGACGCGCGGAGCATCGGCATGGGTACGGAAGACGCCGACCGGCTTACCGGACTGCACCAGCAGCGTCTGGTCGCCCTCGAGCTTGCGCAAAGCCGCAACGATCCGGTCAAAGCTCTCCCAGTCACGCGCGGCGCGGCCGATGCCGCCATAGACGACGAGCTCGCTCGGACGCTCCGCCACGTCAGGATCGAGATTGTTCATCAGCATGCGCAGCGGCGCTTCCGTCAACCAGCTCTTGGCGCTGATGTCGCTGCCGCGGGGCGCGCGGATGGTGCGGTCGTTGTCCAGTCGGCGGTTCATGCGGACCTCTTCAGTCAAGTCTCGGGAACGGATCGGATGAAAGCGCAGCAATCGCCGCAACCGGCAGCGCATCGGCTTCGATCAGCGCAGTGGCCCTGGCGAGATCGCCAGCCATGTAACGGTCGGCGCCGAGTGCGGGCACCTCTTCGCGAAGGGTCGCGATGACCGCAACGAGCGGCGCGCTGGTTGCATGCGGCGCGCGCAGCGTGATGCCTTGGGCGGCAACCAGAAGCTCGATGCCGAGGATGGCGGCGAGATTGTCCGCCATGTCGGACAAGCGCCGCGCGGCATGCGCGGCCATCGAGACATGGTCTTCCTGGTTGGCGCTGGTCGGCGTCGAGTCGATCGAGCAGGCGAGCGCACGCTGCTTGTTCTCGGCATACAGCGCGGCCGCCGTCACCTCGGCGATCATGAATCCGGAATTGATGCCGGGATCGGGGGTGAGGAACGGCGGCAGGCCGAAATTCAGCGCGGGATCGACGAGCGTCGCGATGCGTCGCTCGCTGATCGCGCCGATCTCCGACAGCGCCAGCGCGATGGTGTCGGCGGCAAAGGCCACCGGCTCAGCGTGGAAATTGCCGCCGGAGACGATCTCCCCGGTTTCGACCAGCACCAGCGGATTGTCGGTGACGGCATTGGCCTCGACGATCAGCGTACGCGCGGCCTGCGTGATCAAGTCGAGCGCGGCGCCCGCGACCTGTGGTTGGCAGCGCAGGCAATAGGGATCCTGCACGCGCTCATCGCCTTCGAGATGTGACAGGCGAATATCGCTGCCGTCGAGCAAGGCCATGAGTGTTTCAGCCGCCGCGATCTGTCCGGCATGGCCACGCAGCGCCTGAATTTCGGGACGGAACGGCGCCGTCGAGGCCATCGCCGCATCCACCGACAATGCGCCGGTCACGAGCGCGGCACGGGCGATGCGAAATGCACGCAGCGCGCCTGATATGGCGTAGGCGGTCGAGAATTGCGTGCCGTTGATCAGCGCAAGACCTTCCTTGGGCCCGAGGGTCAGCGGCGCGAGACCGGCGGCCTTGAGGGCCTCGGCGCCCGACACCGTCTTTCCGTCGACGATCGCCTGCCCTTCGCCGATCATCACGGCCGTCATATGTGCAAGCGGTGCAAGATCGCCGGAGGCGCCTACGGAGCCCTGCTGTGGCACCAGCGGATAGACATTCCGTGCCAGCATGTCCTGCAGCTGCTCGATCACCTCGCGGCGCACGCCGGAGGCGCCACGCCCGAGCGAGATGATCTTCAGCGCCATCATCAGGCGGATGATCGGCTCGGGCGTCGCCGGGCCGACGCCGCAGCAATGCGAGACGATGAGGTTGCGCTGGAGCAGCGCGGTCTGGTCTGGCGGGATGCGCTTCGATGCCAGCTTCCCGAAGCCGGTGTTGATGCCGTAGACGGGGGCATCCGCGCGCGCCGCTCTTGCGACGACCTCCGCCGCTGCTTCGATGCGCGGCCAGAACGACGGATCGAGCACAACGGGCGCACCATCGAGCGCGCACGCGAGATCATCGAGACTGACCTCCCCCGGTTTGACGACGATCGAGGTGTCCTGCTCCGTCACTGCCCCCTCCAGACCCGGCGATTCAGCGGATTGAAGCCGATGCGATAGACCAGCTCGGCAGGGCGCTCGATGTCCCAGATCGCAAGGTCGCACCATTTGCCGGCCTCTAACGTGCCGGCCTCGTCGAGCACACCGAGCGCCCGCGCGCCTTCCCGGGTGATGCCGGCGAGGCATTCGGCCACGTTCATCCGGAACAGCGTCGCGCCCATGTTCATCGTGAGCAGCAGCGAGGTCATCGGTGAGCTGCCGGGATTGCAGTCGGTCGCGAGCGCCATGGGAACGCCATGCTTGCGGAACGCCTCGACCGGCGGCTTCTGCGTCTCGCGGATGAAGTAGAACGCACCGGGCAGCAGCACCGCCACCGTACCGGACTTGGCCATTGCGGCAGCGCCGGCTTCGTCGGTGTGCTCCAAATGATCGGCCGACAGCGCGGAGTATTTTGCGGCAAGCGCCGCGCCGCCGAGATTCGACAGCTGGTCGGCATGCAGCTTCACCGGCAGCCCAAGCCCTCTCGCGGCCTCGAACACAAGCGCGGTCTGCTCAGCCGAGAACGCGATCCCTTCCATGAAGGCATCGACGGCATCGGCAAGACCAGCCTTGGCGATCGCGGGCAGCATCTCCTTGCAGACGAGATCGATGTAGCGATCCTTGTCGCCATCGGCCTCCACCGGCAATGCATGCGCGCCGAGAAAGGATGTTCGGATCGCAACGGACCGTTGACGACCGAGAATTCGCGCGGCGGAGAGTTGCCGCATCTCGGTTTCAACATCCAGCCCGTAGCCGGACTTGATCTCGACCGTGGTCGCGCCCTCGCCGATCAGCGCGTCGAGCCGCGGCAGCGCACTTGCGACGAGCTCGGCTTCGCTCGCCTTGCGCGTCGCGGCCACTGTCGAGACGATGCCGCCGCCGGCGCGCGCGATCTCTTCGTAGCTTGCGCCCTTCAGGCGCAGCTCGAATTCATGCGCACGGTTGCCGCCATAGACCAGATGGGTGTGGCAGTCGACGAGGCCGGGCGTGATCCAGCGCCCCTCGCAATCGATCCTTTCGACCGCATCGGCATCCGGCAGGAAATCGGTCTGCGCACCCGCGTAGACGATACGGCCGCCGCGCGCGGCGATCACACCATGCTCGATCTCCCCGAGATCGGGACGGTCGGCCCGCATCGTGGCGAGGCGGGCATTGTGCCAGATCCGGTCGAAGCGCTCTGCCATGAGAATATCCATTCGCCGTCGGATGCTTGACTTATATGTCTAGACATATAATCGTAAGCCGGTTCTGTCCAGCCGGCGTGTAATCATGACCCGACTGCATTTCGCTTCCGCGCTCCTGCCTTCGGGCTGGGCCAATGACGTGCAGGTGGTCGTCGCCGCCGGCGCGATCGCGGCGGTGACGCCGGGCGTGGTACCGGCCGCCGGCGACGAGCGCCACGCGATCGCGCTTCCTGGACTGGCGAGCCTGCATAGCCACGCGTTCCAGCGCGGCATGGCGGGGCTTGCCGAATTGCGCGGCGATTCCACCGACACGTTCTGGACCTGGCGCGAGACGATGTATCGCTTTGCGCTGGCAATGACGCCCGACGACGTCGCAGCGGTTGCGACGCTGCTCTATGTCGAGATGCTCGAGCAGGGTTTTACCCGCCTCGGCGAATTCCACTATTTGCACCACGATCGCGACGGCTCGCCCTATGCCGACATCGCGGAGATGGCCGCGCAGATCGCGCAAGCTGCCGAGGCCTCCGGCATTGCGCTCACGCTGCTGCCGAGTTTTTATGCGCATGGCTCCTTCGGCGGCGCGGCACCGCATGACGGCCAGCGCCGCTTCATCTGCACGATCGATCAGTTCGCTGAATTGATGACGGCCTCGCGCAAGGCCATAGCAAACCTGCCGGGCGCCAATGTCGGCATCGCGCCGCATAGCCTGCGTGCGGTGACGCCGGACGAACTTCGCGCGATCATTCCGCTTGCTGACGGGGGGCCGGTGCACATTCACGCCGCCGAGCAGGTAAAGGAGGTCGAGGACTGCCTGGCCTGGTCGGGAAGACGCCCGGTGCAATGGCTGCTGGAGCATGCGCCGGTCGATCAGCGCTGGTGCCTCATTCACGCGACGCATACGACGGACGCGGAGATCGCTGCATTCGCGAGGACCGGCGCTGTCGCGGGTCTCTGCCCCATCACCGAGGCGAGCCTCGGTGATGGCATCTTTCCAGCGCGTGAATTCCTCGATGCCGGCGGCGCATTCGGCGTAGGCACCGATTCCAACGTGCTCGTCGGAATCGCGGACGAATTGCGTCAGCTCGAATACGGCCAGCGCCTGAAGCATCGCCAACGCAACGTCCTCTCCGGCGGCGCAGGCCGCTCGACGGGACGCAGGCTGTTCGACCACGCGCTCGTGGGTGGCGCACGGGCGCTTGCACAGCCGATAGTCGGCCTCGCGCCCGGCGCGCACGCCGACATCGTTACGCTGGACAGCGCGCATCCGTCGCTGGCGGGACGCAGCGGCGACGCCGCGATCGACGGCTGGATCTTTGCCACGGGCAACGGCGCAATCGATTGCGTCTGGGCCGGCGGCCAGAAGGTGGTCGAAGCTGGTCGTCATAAGCTGCGCCAGGCCGCTCGCGAGCGCTTCAACACGGTGGTACGGAGGCTCGTTGCATGAGCCTCGCCACAGATGCTGCGGACCAGCCGACGCTCTACAAGCGCATCCGCGCCGACATCGAGAAGCGCATCCTGACCGGCGAGTGGCCGCCCGGGCATCGCATTCCGTTCGAGCACGAACTGGTCGCGCGCTACGGCTGCTCGCGCATGACCGTGAACAAGGCGCTGTCGGAGCTCGCGCAGGCCGACCTGATCGAGCGGCGGCGGCGCGCCGGCTCCTTCGTGCGCCGGCCGCAGCATCAGTCGGCGGTGCTCAAGATCGCCGACATCCGCGCCGAGATCACCGCGCTTGGGCGGTCGTACGGCTACGAGTTGATGGGCCGCAAGCTGCGCGCGGCGACGGCTGCCGATCGCGACCGTCTCGGCGTGAAGAAGGCTAGCAAAGTGGTCGCGATCACCTGCCGCCATAGCGCCGACAACGTGCCATTCGCTGTAGAGGACAGGCTGATCGATCTCTCCTCCGTGCCGAATGCCGCGACCGCGGATTTCTCGCGCGAGCCGCCCGGTTCCTGGCTGCTTCACCATGTCCCATGGACAGAGGCCGAGCACACGATCAGTGCCATCGTTGCGGACGAGCGCACAGCGGAGACGCTCGACATCGCCGTCGGCGCGCCTTGCCTCGTTATCGACCGCTACACCTGGCGCAGCGCGCGCACCATCACTGCCGTGCGCCTGCTTTATCCCGGTGACTCTCACCGCCTTGTCGCCCGATTCAAAGGAGGCTGAGAGGATATGTCGGCACAAATCGTGCAACGCTTCGGGCAACGGTCCATGCGGGACCACAATGATCAACAGGATGTCAATCCATCGATCGGCAAGAGGACGACAATCATGCGTAGTTCGACAATATTTGCGACCATCATTGCTCTCGCGGCCGCCACGCCCGCGCTCGCCGACGACGTCAAGGTCGGCGTCGGCATCTCCGGATGGACCGGCTTCGCGCCGCTGACGCTGGCGAAGGAGGCGGGCATCTTCAAGAAGAACGGCCTCGACGTCACCATCAAGAAGATTCCGCAGAAGGACCGTCACCTCGCGATTGCCTCCGGCGACATCCAGTGCGCGGCGACCACGGTGGAAACCTGGATCTCCTGGAACGCCAATGGCGTTGCGACCAAGCAGATCTTCCAGCTCGACAAGAGCTATGGCGCCGACGGCATGGCGGTGCGCAACGACGTTGCCGCGATCAAGGACCTGAAGGGCAAGACGGTCGCCGCCTCCGCGCCGGGCACCTCGCCCTATTTCGCGCTGGCCTGGATGCTGAAGAAGAACGGCCTCACCACGAAGGACGTGACCGTGGTGAACCTCGAGCCGGCTGCGGCCGCGCAGGCCTTCGTCTCCGGCCAGAACGATGCGGCGATGACCTATGAGCCGTATCTGTCGACCGTGCGCGCCGCGCCAGACAAGGGCAAGATCATCGCCACCACGCTCGACTACCCCATGGTCATGGACACGTTTGGCTGCACGCCGAAGTTCCTCACCGAGAACCCGAAGGCCGCCAAGGCGCTCGCGGACAGCTATTTCGAGGCGCTCGAGATGATCGCCAAGGACCAGGCCAAGGCCTATGAGATCATGGGCGCCGACGTGAAGCAGACCGGCGAGCAGTTCGGCAACTCGGCAAAGTACCTGCGCTGGCAGGATAAGGCCGCGAACCAGAAATTCTTCGCCGGCGACTTCCTGACCTTCAACAAGGAGGCCGCCGAGCTCCTGCTCGAGATCGGCATCATCAAATCCGCGCCGAAGGTCGAAGACCTCTACGACGCTAGCTTCATCAAGTAGATTTCTGCAAACTGCCGGCTCCGCCGAGAGGCGGACCCGGCACACCATTCGGAAACAGTTTGATGCGTCCCCTGGATCCCGTGACATCGAAGCAGCGCGCGGCGTACGGTCTTGCGTTCTTCGTGCTGTTCGTTGCCCTCTGGTCGTGGGCGACGTTCGGCGGCCATGTGTCGAAGACCTTTCTCGCCAACCCGCTGACTATGGTGCAGGAAGGTTTTGAGCTGCTGACGAAGCAGGGCTTCGTGTTCGATATCGGCATGACGATCTGGCGCGTCGTCGGCGGCTTTGCACTCGCGGCGATCATTGCGGTGCCACTCGGCGTGCTGATGGGCGCCTACAAGCCGGTGGAAGCATTCCTCGAGCCATTCGTGTCTTTTGCGCGCTATTTGCCCGCGTCCGCCTTCATTCCGCTCCTGATCCTGTGGGCCGGCATCGGGGAGCTGCAAAAGCTGCTCGTCATCTTCATCGGCTCGGTATTCCAGGTCATCCTGATGGTCGCGGTGACCGTTGGTGCCACGCGACGCGATCTGGTCGAGGCCGCCTACACGCTGGGCGCCAGAGACCGCGGCATCATCCGCCGCGTGCTGCTGCCCTCCTCGGCGCCGGAGATCGCAGAGATCCTGAGGCTGGTGCTGGGCTGGGCCTGGACCTACGTCATCGTCGCCGAACTGATCGGCTCGTCGTCTGGCATCGGTCATATGATCACCGACAGCCAGGCGTTGCTCAACACCGGCCAGATCATCTTCGGCATCATCGTGATCGGGCTGATCGGACTGATCTCGGACTTCCTGTTCAAGGCATTCAATGCCTGGCTGTTTCCGTGGAAGCTCGCATGACGACGCTCAGGATCGAACAGGTTTCGCGCACCTTCCCTGCGCGCCACGGCAACGCGCCGACCAAGGCACTGGAGCCGACCGACCTCATCATCGGCAACAACGATTTCGTCACCATCCTCGGTCCCTCCGGCTGCGGCAAGTCCACGCTGCTGCGCATCGTTGCGGGCCTCGATCGCCCGACCAGCGGCCGCGTCACGCTCGACGGGCGCGAGGTGACCGGGCCCGGCGCCGATCGCGGCATGGTGTTCCAATCCTACACGCTGTTCCCATGGCTGACAGTGCGCGAGAACATCGCCTTCGGCCTGCGCGAGCGCGGCGTGTCCGAGGCTGAGCGAAACAAGATCGCGGATGCCTTCATCCGTCAGGTCGGCCTCACCGGCTTCGAGAACCACTGGCCGAAGCAGCTCTCCGGCGGCATGCAGCAGCGCACGGCGATTGCGCGCGCGCTCGCCAATGATCCGAAGATCCTGCTGCTCGACGAGCCGTTCGGCGCGCTCGACAACCAGACCCGCGCCCTGATGCAGGAAATGCTGCTCGGCATCTGGGAACGCGACCAGAAGACCGTGCTGTTCGTGACCCACGACATCGAGGAAGCCATCTTCCTCGGCAGCCGCGTCATCGTCATGAGCGCACGCCCCGGCCGCATCAAGGCCGAAATCAATGTGGACCTGCCGCATCCTCGCTCCTACAAGATCAAGACCACGCCGGAATTCGTCCGGCTCAAGGAACGCCTCGTCGAGGAGATCCGCACCGAGGCGTTGAAGGTTGCCGAACATGCCTGACACTCAGCTCCGCGCCGATGGGAATCGCATTCTTGCCGATCTCAATGCGCTGCGCGCCATCGGCGCCTACAAGACCGGCGTGCACAAGCCGACCTTCTCGGAGCCGCACAAACAGTCGCTCGACTGGCTGATGCGCAAGCTGCCGGAGGCGGGTCTCTCCGCCACAATCGATGGCATCGCAAACGTGTTCGGCACCAGCGCGAAACCCGGACCGAAGCTGCTGGCGGGTTCGCATCTGGAAAGCCAGAACTACGCCGGCTGGCTCGATGGCCCGCTCGGCGTCATCTACGCGCTCGAGGCGGCGCGCGTCCTCAATACCGATCCATCGCTCAAAGGCGCGGTCGAAGTCGCCGCCTGGTGCGACGAGGAGGGACATTTCGGCCATTTCCTTGGCTCGCGCTCCTATGTCGGACAGGTGACCGAGGCCGACATCGATGCCGCACGCGACCGCACCAGCGGCCGCACCATGCGCGATGCACTCGCCGAGATGGGGCTCGCCGGACGCCCGCGCGTCACCACCGAGCCGGGGCGCCACGTCGGATATCTGGAAGCGCATATCGAGCAGGGCGACACGCTCGAAAGCAGCCGCCTCGCGATCGGCGTCGTGACCTCCATCGTCGGCATCTGGCAATACCAGATCAATTTTACCGGCGAGCAGAACCACGCCGGCACCACGCGCATGGCGGTACGCAAGGATGCCGGCCTTGCACTGGCGAAGTTCTGCGTCGCGATCGACGAGCGCTTTCCGGCTGCCTGCGGCCCGCGCACGGTCTGGACCACCGGACGCATCTCGCTCGATCCGGGCGCGCCGAGCATCATTCCGGGTGGCGCAGAGATGCTGTTCCAGATCCGCGACGACGACCCGGCTGCGATCGCGCGACTGGAGCAATTGCTGCGGACCATGGCGGACGAGGCCAGCGCCAAAGGCCCCTGCGCCGTCACCGTTACGAAGCTGCGCACCGGCGCACCGGCCATGATGAATCCCGGCTTCCAGGATGCGATCGAAGCCGCGAGCAAGGCCATGGCCGGCGGCCGCTCGGTCCGCATGCCCAGCGGCGCCGGGCACGATGCGCAGATGCTGGCGACCGTCATGCCCGCGGGCATGCTGTTCGTGCCCTCGATCGGCGGCATCAGCCATCACTGGACCGAGAACACCGCCGACGCCGATATCGTCACCGGCGCAGATGTGTTCGTCGACGCTTGCCGGCGGATACTTGGCGGCTAGAGCGATCTGCGGCGGCCGAAGCTGCGGCAGCCGATCGCACGCGGCACAAGCATCCGTGTCCCGGACAAGCTGCAACGCGCAAAGCGTTGCGGCGCGGAGCCGGGACCCAGGGCAACACGGCGCGGTGCGGATAGATGGGCCCCGGCTCTGCAGCGCATCGTCGAAGGGACGCTGCGCTGCGTCCGGGGCACGAGAGCGGAGTATAGCGCAAGGCACCCTCCACACCGTCATTGCGAGGAGCTCTTGCGATGAAGCAATCCAGGCTGCCACTGCGGAAAGACTGGATTGCTTCGCTGCGCTCGCAATGACATGTGGCGTGGGCTTCGTCCTCAGCACCGCTGTCATTCCCCGCGAAAGCGGGGAATCCAGTACGCCGCGGCCTCTCGATTCGATCACTGCCATGTCGGAGTACTGGATCGCCCGGTCAAGCGTGGCGATGACAGCGCGTGTCTAGTGACACGCCTTCGCAACCTCGCGGCTTGTTTCGCCCGAGCTTTGCGCCATCTCTCGCTCCTCTCGATCCAAGAGCAACTGGGTCGGAGTAGACCGGCGATCAGACGGGCTCAAGGCTGGTGCTGGCGCACCCCGCCTTCGGCGGCTGACGGCCTTGACCCCGTCTGCACGCCGGTCTTTGGGCTTGGCATGCGCTCGGCCGAGGTCCGAGCACGAGAAGGCGCGCTCGTCAGGCCAACCTGTATTTCTTCGGATCCCACGTCTCGCCGCGAGCGATCATGGTGTTGAGGATGACGATCAGCTTGCGCATGCAGGCGACGATCGCGACCTTTGGCGGCTTGCCCTTGGCAATCAGGCACTCATAGAAGGCCTTGAACACCGGGTTGTTCAGCGTCGCGGCGCCGATGCAGGGCATGTAGAGGGCGTTCCGCACCCAGCGGCGACCACCCTTGATGCAGCGTTCACCTCGACGTTTGCCGCTATCGTCGTCATAAGGAGCAACGCCCACCAACGCGACGACAACTTCGTCGCTCACCTGCCCCAACTCCGGTAGGCCTCCAAGCAGCGCCATTGCGGTCCCCTCAGCAAAGCCTGGTACGCTCTGGATGATCTCGGCGCGTTTGGCAAAGTCCGGCGTTGTCTTGATCGTCGCCGCGATCGCGGTATCGATCGCGGCGATTTCGTCAGCCAGCTTCTGAAGAAGACGCGCGCGAGCCTTCCGAACAAGGGCCGGCGCCTCATGCTCGTTCTGCATTTCCAGGCGAGCCCTGACGTCGATCAGGCCTTGGCGTCCCTTCACCAGTGCCTTCATCTCCTCGTGAGCGGGATCGTCGACTTGGCTGGGAGCCTCGCTGAATGTCTCGGCGAACCAGGAGATCATCTCTGCGTCGGTCTTGTCATTTTTAGCAAGGCGTCCCGCCGATTCCGCAAAGTGGCGAACCCGTTTGGGATCGACGATCCGTACTTCCAGCCCGGCTTGGCGCAACGCCTTGGCCCATACCCGCTCGTAGCCGCCGCTTGCCTCCATCACTGCCTTGCCGACCCGATGCTTGCGAAGCCATGCAATCAAGCTCCGTCGCCCCGCCGCGGTTGTCGGGCAAGTCTTCCGCTCCGTTACGGTCCGAATGCACGCATCAATCTTGTCTTTGGCGACATCGATGCCGACGACAACCAGATCGTCTTGTGTCATCATCCACTCCCTTCCTTGCCTGGTACGGGCTCGCAGCCCTTGCAACTGTTCGGGTTGAGGAAGACACCGGAGCTGTCCCTTGCTCTTTAACAGGCTCTGTCGCCTTTGGGCGCAACGGGCTCAGTTCCGGCAACGGGCGGTTCTGATCCAACCGCCCGTTGCCACATTCTGGCAGATTTCGGGGACACAGCAGGGAAGGCCGGGGGAAGGCCGGGTGCCGACCTCGCACCCGCGGTCCGCTGCGCAAAAGGCACGCGCAAAAAGACCGCACAGCAGCATACAGGTGAAGCCCAACACACGGCCTTCCCTGCGCGATGGTCGGACGGCTTATGCCGCGCTCTTGTGTCTGCAAATTGTGCCAAAAAACGCCAACGGGCGGTTCTGACCAACCGCCCGTCGCTGGATCTGAGCCCGACCGTGCTCAAAGGCCTTGAGAGCCTGTCCGGGAGCGTGGGACAGATCCGGTGTCTTCCTCAACCCGAACAGTTGCATGGGCTTCGAGCCCGAACCGAGCAAGGAAGGGAGTGGATGATGGCACAAAACGGTGGCGTTGTCGTCGGGATCGATGTGGCCAAGGACAAGGTGGATGCATGCATCCGCGCGGTGTCGCAACGGCAGACGTTTCCTAGCACTGCAGAAGGACGGCGCGGTCTGATCCGCTGGCTGCGCAAATACAAGGTTGCCAAGGCGGTCATGGAGGCATCTGGCGGTTACGAGCGAGAGTGGGCTAAGGCGCTGCGTCAGGCCGACATCGAAGCCCGGATCGTCGACCCCAAGCGCGTGCGTGATTTCGCTCGATCAGCCGGACAACTCGCCAAGAACGATGCGATCGATGCGGAGATGATCGCCTGGTTTGCCGAGACCTTCACCGATGCTCCAGATCAGGCCCATGACACGGCCCGCGAGAATCTGGTGCAGGTCGTAAAAGCGCGCCAGAGCCTGCTCGATCTGCAGACGAGCCTGAAAAATAGGGGCGAGCATGCCGCCCCCAAAATCGTCCAGCAGATGCAGGCTCGGTTGTTAAAGCAGATCGCAGACGAAGTTGCCAAGCTCGAGGTTGCGATCGCCGCAATGATCAAGGCCGCGCCACATTTGGCCGAACTTGCCGAGATCATCGAGAGCGTGCCAGGGCTCGGCAAGATCACATCCGCCGGTCTGGTCGCCGCGATGCCGGAACTTGGCCAGGTGAGCAACAGGATCGCCGCTGCGCTGTTGGGAGCAGCTCCTTACGATGACGACAGCGGGAAGCGACCGCGGTGATCGCCATGTAAAAGGTGGACGCCGAAAGGTTCGCAATCTCTTCTACATGGCTTGCCTCGGCGCTGCGACGCGGCACAACCCTGTGATCATGGCCTTCTATGATCGTCTGATCGCTAAAGGGAAGGAGCCGAAGGTTGCGCTGACCGCCTGCATGCGCAAGCTCATCGGCATTCTCAACACCATGATCGCCCGGCGCCAGAAATGGGATGCTCGCCGCTACGAACTGAGCGAACCCGCTCGGCCTCAGCCGAGCGCATGCACCGCCTGAAGACCGGTAAGCGGGCGGGGTCAAGGCCGTCAGCCGCCGAAGGCGGGGCGCACAGCGCCAGCCTTGAGCCCGCTCGATCACCGGTCTACTTCAACACAGTTGCTCCCGGGAGCCGAGTTCCTTCTGGCCTCCCTCACCCCTGCGAAATTCACCAGCACCGCGCCGGTTGACGCGACTGCCGCATCCGCAAGAGCTTGACCGTAGCAACGACGGCCAGGACCACACGGTTTTGCCGTACGCGCGGTTCGCTTGGTCGCCACAGGGTCCGACGGCGTTGTGCACGTTGCCATCGAAGTATGACGAGACGAACCTAGCAGCGCCGTCCGTCTGCACGAAGCCTTAAGGGCTCACGGAGAGCAATCCGCCCTGCCCCTGGCCACTCGCGCCCGACGCTGCCGCGTCCACCGCAAGCCCAGCTCGCGAAAATGACGACCTCATGATCGCCCCTCAAGGATGAGCCGGGATGGGCGAATACATACGACAAATCCGAATTTCGATAAAGTGGAATATTTTTGCACCAGTGGGTTGA
The DNA here is from genome assembly GCF_045571415.1 of Bradyrhizobium sp. LMG 9283. Classification (NCBI taxonomy): domain Bacteria; kingdom Pseudomonadati; phylum Pseudomonadota; class Alphaproteobacteria; order Hyphomicrobiales; family Nitrobacteraceae; genus Bradyrhizobium; species Bradyrhizobium sp. LMG 9283. The sequence continues at coordinate 3,017,833 of NZ_CP120691.1, read as the reverse complement.
CAGCCGAGCGACACAGCGCGGTCCCGTGGCCCGAGCGCAGCGCAATCCGGGACAGTGCGAGATGCCAGGCAAACGGCCCCGGATTACGGCTTCGCCCCATCCGGGCTGCGGGGGTCTGCTCTGACCTGAGCTGCGACAATATGGACGCACTGCCGACATAAAGTCGCGGCAATCGGAGGGCTCATCGGCCGCACCCACCCCGCCCCTTTCCCGGAGTTCTCATGTCTTCTGCCGACCGGCCGGCGACGCGCCTTGCGACCCGGCTTGCCTTTCTCGTTGCGGGCTTCGGCATCGCGTGCTGGGCGCCGCTGGTGCCGTTCGCGAAGGCGCGGCTCGCCGTCGACGACGGGGTCCTCGGGCTGCTCCTGCTCAGCCTCGGCATCGGCTCGGTCGTCGCGATGCTGCTGACCGGCGTTCTCAGCGCGCGCTACGGCAGCAGGCCGATCATCATCGCAGGCGGGCTCGGTCTTACACTGGTTCTGCCGCTGCTCGCGATCGCAAGCTCGCCCCTATCGCTGGCTCTGGCGCTCCTTGCGTTCGGCGCCGCGCTCGGCTCGATCGACGTCGCCATGAACATTCACGCCGTGGAAGTGGAGCGCGCCGCGGGACGCCCGCTGATGTCCGGCTTCCACGCCCTGTTCAGCATCGGCGGCTTCGCCGGATCCGCGCTGATGACGGCGCTGCTCTCGCTGCAACTCGGCGCCCTCGCCTGCACGCTGATTTGCTCCGTGCTGATGCTGATCGCGATGCTGGTGACCTGGCCGCGCCTGCTTCGCTCGGTGCAGGTGCAGGAGGGTCCACTGTTCGTGCTGCCGCACGGATCGGTGCTGCTGCTTGCACTGCTCGGCGCCATCACCTTCCTGGTCGAAGGCGCGATGCTCGATTGGGGCGCGCTGCTCGTGATCGGCGCCGGGCTCGTCACCGAGGCGCAAGGCGGCGTCGGCTACATCGTGTTCTCGATCGCAATGACCATCGGCCGGCTCAGCGGCGACGCGGTCGTTGCGCGCATCGGGGACCGCACGACATTGCTGTGGGGCAGCCTCATTGCGATCGTCGGCTTTGTGGCGCTGCTCACGGCGCCCGTTGCCGCGATCGCCCTCGGCGGATTCCTGCTGATCGGGCTCGGCGCGTCGAACCTCGTGCCTGTGCTATTCCGCCGGGCGGCGCGGCAAACAGTGATGCCCACTGGACTTGCGGTCGCGGCGATCACGACGGCAGGCTACGCAGGCGTCCTGCTCGGCCCTGCCGGCGTGGGCTTCGTCGCACAGCTCGGCGGATTGCCGATGGCATTTTGGCTGCTTGCCGCATTGATGGGTCTCGTCACGCTGTCGGCGCGGATCGTCACGGCGGAGCAGCGCCAGATGTCGCACGTCGATGCGTGAGCGGCCTTCCGAATTTATGGACGGAAGGGCCAGGAGCCGCAATGGTCCCATGCGGGGGCGCGAGTGAAGGCCATCGTCTTGGCATGTCAACCTAAACTCTTCTTTCACAGGGACTATTTTGGCAGGCCAAAGCAAGTTCAAGCCATCTGCGCCGGTCTGTCTGCCATGCGGCTTTCGGCCAGTTTACTGGACGCGTCGTTCTGCTAGACCACAACGAAATACCTTTTGACTCCCGTCGAGGGGGCAATGGCACGTGCCAGCTCAAAGTAGTCACGACTCGCAGATTTCATTCGGGCCATTTCGGCTGTTTCCAAAGTCCCGGCTCCTGGAGAAGGAGGGGGCGCCGCTTCATATCGGCGGCCGCGCGCTCGATATTCTGATTTTGCTTGCCGAGCGCCCCGGTGAAGTCATCGACAAGAGGGAGCTGGTCAAGCGTATCTGGGCCGACGTGAATGTCGACGAGGGCAGTCTGCGCTTCCACGTCGCAGCACTGCGCAAGGCACTCGGCGATACCGGCAAGTCGGCCCGTTATATCCTCAATGTGCCCGGCCGCGGCTATTGCTTTGTCGCGCCGTTCGCTCAAGCGGCTCCGCCGGTCCCCTCAACCTCAGCCGAAATCGTCACGCCTCGCTCCCTGCCTGCTCAGCTTGCAAAGATGATCGGACGAGAGGAGGTCATCGAGAAGATTTCGACCGGATTGACGCTGCATCGCTTCATGACGGTGGTCGGCCCGGGCGGTATCGGCAAGACGGCTGTCGCCGTCACGGTCGGGCATCGCCGCTCCGCGGATTTCGGCGGGCGCGTCTTCTTCGTCGATTTCGGCCCGCTGCGGGATGCCAGCCACGTCACGACCACCATCGCCTCGATTCTCGGACTAGCCGTCAGCGCGGAGGATCCGACGCCGGCCATTCTGACATTTCTGAGGACCGGACCGGCCCTGCTGATCTTCGACAGCTGCGAGCATGTGCTGGACACGCTGGCTCCGCTTGTGGAGCGCATCGTTCGCGAAGCGCCGCAGCTTCGCGTTCTCGCGACCAGCCGCGAGTCGTTCCGCAGCGAAGGTGAGCGGATCTTTCGGCTGTTCCCACTGGATTGTCCGCCGGAGCGCGAGGGCCTCGATGTCGCCGAGGTCCTCGCCTATCCCGCGGCTCAGCTCTTCGTCGAGCGAATCGCGCAGAGCTCGGGTCCGTTCCAGCTCAGCGCGGAAGAAGCGCCGCTTGTCGCGAATATCTGCCGGCGCCTCGACGGCATTGCGTTAGCGATCGAGCTCGCGGCGGGCCGTGTCAATGCGTACGGCATCGCCGGCACGGCCTCCCTGCTCGACAGCCGCTTTTCGCTGCAATGGCGGGGGCGGCGCACGGCCGTGCCGCGGCACCAGACACTCGCCGCGGCCCTGGACTGGAGCTACGACCTCTTGCCTCCGGCGGAAAGCGCCACCTTGCGGCGACTGTCGGTGTTCGCCGGTCCATTCGCGCCGGAGGCGGCCGCCGCGGTCGCATCCGGCGAGGGCCTCAGCACGTCGGAGACGCTGGAGGCGATCGACAGCCTGGTCACCAAATCGCTGATCTCGCCATCCGGTTCGCGGACGCTGCGCTATCGCCTGCTCGACACCACGCGCACCTACGCGCTCGGGAAGCTGAACGAGCTCGGTGAACTCAGGCAGTTCGCGCGGCGTCATGCCGAGCATTTTCGAGATTTCTTCGAGCAGGCGGAGGCCGATACATCGACACCGCTGCCCGAATGGCTCAGCATCTATGCGGGGGAGCTGGACAATGTGCGCGCGGCGCTGGATTGGGCCTTCGCACCCGAAGGCGACGCAAGGCTCGGCATCGCGCTGACGGCGGCCGCGGTCACGCTGTGGGTGCGCCTCTCGTTGTTCGCCGAATGCCGCGAACGCACCAGAACGGCGCTTGCAGCGCTCGGAGACACCGGGGGCGACGATCGCACCCGCATGCAGCTGCTGTCCGCGCTCGGCTGGTCACTGATGTATGGCGAAGGCCGCGCACGCGAGGCGCGCCCGATCCTGGAGACGACTCTCGCGCTGGCGGACAGGCTCGACGACAAGGATTTCCGGCTGCGGGCGCTGTGGGGCCTGTGCATCGACCAGTTTAACAACGGGCAATTCGGCAAGGCCCGTGCATTCGCCGATCGTTTTGCCAGCGCGGCAGCGAACTCCCCTGATAAGACCGACCTCATGCTGGGCGACCGGCTCACGGCTGTCGCGCTGCACTATCTCGGCGACCAGAACGACGCGCGGCAGCGCATCGACCGGGTCAACGCATCGCTGCACGTGCTGGTAGGGAGGCCGAAGATCTTCCCGCTCGATCTCAGGATCTCGACGCAATATTTCCGCGCCCGCATCCTGTGGCTGCAGGGTCTCGCCGACCAGGCCCAGGCGCTGGCTGCAAGAAACATCGAGGAAGGCCGGGCCAACGGCCACGCCCTCACCTTCTGCAGCGTGCTGGGACAGGCCGCCTGCCCGATCGCCTTCTGGGCCGGCGAGCTCGACACCGCGGAACGCCACGGCAGCGAGCTGCTCGAGCACACCGAGCGACACGCGATCCGGCTGTGGGGCCTGTGGGCAAGGGCCTTCAATGCGGCAGTCGTCGCCAAGCGCGGCGACGTCGCGATCGGCCTGCCGCTGCTGCGCGAAGAACTCAATCGCGCCGGCGATGCGCGCTTCCTGCCGCGCTTTCTTCCCCTGCTTGGCGAGCTAGCGGCGTGCTTTGGCGAAGCCGACCAGGTCGACCGCGGCCTCGACGTGATCGAGGACGTCCTGACCCGCTGCAACGACCGGCAGGAGCTCTGGTATCTGCCCGAACTGATCCGCATCAAGGGAGAGTTGATGCTCAGGAGCGCGCGGCATTCAGAGGACGCCGAGGCCCGCTTTCGCGAGGCCATGGAGATTGCCGGCCAGCAGGGCGCGCGCTTCTGGGAGTTGCGCTGCGCGATCAGCCTCGCGCGGCTCAAGATGAGGGCCGGCCAGAACACGGACGCTCTGACCGTTCTGGAGACTGCCTCCGGGTCGTTCACGGAGGGCGCCGAGATCGCCGACATGCGCATTGCGCACGAATTGACGGCGCAACTCCGGAACTGACGCGCAGCGGCGCGCCCTAACCTCCCACCGCAGCCGCACGCCGCGGCAGCTTCCAGCCGGGCCGGATGAAGTGGCAGGTGTAGCCGTCAGGATAACGTTCGAGATAATCCTGATGCTCGGGCTCAGCTTCCCAAAACTCGCCCGCGGGCGCGACCTCGGTCACCACCTTGCCGGGCCACAGGCCAGACGCCTCGACGTCGGCAATGGTGTCATCGGCGATCCGCTTCTGCTCGTCGCTCGTGTAGAAGATTGCGGAGCGATAGCTGGTGCCCAGATCATTGCCTTGGCGATTGAGCGTGGTGGGATCGTGGATCTGGAAGAAGAACTCCAGCATGTTCCGAAAGCTGGTCTTGGCGGGATCGAATATGATCTCGATCGCTTCGGCATGGCCTTCATGGTTGCGGTAGGTGGCGTTCTTCACGTGCCCACCGGTGTAGCCGACGCGGGTGGAGATCACGCCCGGCTGCTTGCGGATGAGATCCTGCATGCCCCAGAAGCAGCCTCCGGCCAAAACTGCGCGCTCTGTCGTCATCTGTCCGCTCCCAATTGATCGCTCTGCCCGTTCTACAGCTATCGCATCATATAGGCTTTCGGCCGCCTGGCCGAAAGCCACGCATTGCACGCGCGTCCACCCGGCTGCCGGAACCGGATGGACCCAAAGCGATCACCTCTAAACCAGCTTGGCGTCGAGGGTGATCGCGGCGTTGAGCACCTTCGACACCGGGCAGTTCTTCTCAGCCTCGCCGGCGAAGCGGGCGAAGCCGGCATCGTCGAGATTCGGCACTTTCGCCCGCAGCGTCAGCGCGGATTTGCTGATCTTGAAGCCCTTGCCTTCGGGCTCGAGCGTGACGGCTGCCTCCGTCGAGAGCTCATCCGGAGTGAATCCTGCCATCTGAAGGCCGAAGGCCAACGCCATGGTGAAGCAGCCGGCGTGCGCCGCCGCAATCAACTCCTCGGGATTGGTCCCCTTCTCGTTCTCGAAGCGGGTCTTGAACGAATAGGGCGTCTGCGCGAGCACGCCGGATTCGCTTGAGAGATGACCGGTCCCGTCGCGACCGGTGCCCTTCCAGACTGCCGTTGCCTTGCGGATCATCTCAATTCTCCTTGTTTGAATTCAGCACCGGCCCACCGTACCGGTGGAAGGCGGCATCCGCGTGACCGCCTGTCGCCGGCGCGCGACGACCTGATCGTCGGGCGGCGTGGACCAGGGATGCAGCTGCATCAGGTTGGCAGCTCCTGGCCCGCCTGCTCGCGGACGAGATAGTCGGCGTACCAATCCGGCCAGTTCTCGTCGTGCCCGCCGGTCCGCGTCTCGTGCTCGCCATGCGCGATCGCGGCACGGCGCAGCGCCGCCGCCAGATCGGCCGCCGACGCGAATGTCGCGCCGTCGCCGGCGATGCGCCCGGGCAACCGTGTGGTGACCTCCTGGAACAGCCAGCCATTGCCGTCGGGATCGCTGAACGATGCGAATGAGCTGTAGCTCCCGCGTTTCGGATCGACACCGCCGACCCGAACGCTGCCGAACAGATACGGCTCGTCGGGCCCGGCATGAACGTCCCCGGCACCGTGGAATGGCGCGCTGACCTCGATGCCACGGTCGAGCAGGTCCTGCCGGGCCGCTTCCAGATCGGAGACGATCAGGTACAGGCCTTGCGCCGAGCCGGGCGCTGCGGCGGTCACGTTCCTGCCGAAGATCACCGAGCAGGCCGAGCCGGGCGGCGTGAACTGGATCACGCGCCAGTCATCTCCCGACGCGAAATCGGCGTCCAGCCGCCAGCCGAGGCGCGCGTAGAACGCCTTGGCTCGATCGACGTCGGATACGGGGATCACGACGATCTCGAGCTTCATATCGACGCTGCGCGATGTCGAGGGCCTGGCTCCGGTTTCGCGCTCGATTTCGATTGTAGTCATGTCGAACTCCCGTGGTGTGAGTTGAGGCTGTCCTTCATGCGACGGCCGCGCATCACGATGGTCACGCGCGTGCCGCCCTGCCCCATCTCGCTATGCAACCGCGCATGGATGCTGCGTGCGAGCCCTTCGAGGATACGGCTGCCGGTGCCCTGAAGCGGACCGGTCGCACCAATGCCGTTGTCCGCGACTGTGCAGAGCCAGGCGCCGTCGCGGCTCGCCAATTCGATGCGGATCAGCGCACCGCTCTTGTTCGGGAAGGCGTGCTTTGCCGCGTTCGTGACCAGCTCCGTCAGCATCAGCGCGAGGTAATGACATTGCGCAGCTGGCAGCCTGCCGCGCTCGATCGCGGCTTCGCAGCGAATGCCTGCCGGCTCCAGCACCGCTTCGGAGAGGGCCCCGCATAGATTTTCGAAGAACGGCTCCACGGCGACCGCCGACGGATCGTGGCTGTCCGACAGGAGCTGATAGAGCCGGCCGAAGGCGACGATGCGCCGCTCGAGCCGGTCCACCGCCAGCGACACCTCCCGCGTAGCCGCGCGCGTGAAGTCGCGGCGAACTGACGTACCCAGCAGCGTCAGCGTGTTCTTCATGCGGTGGTGGGACTCCCGCAGCACGAGCTCCCAATCACGCGACTGATCATCGAGACTGGCAACGAACTGAGGTCGAGCGACATGATCGTTCGGCCTGGCGCCGATACCGGACATCATAGCCTCCCCGTTGGAATAGCATCTAACTCGAAGGCTATACTGGATGGGGCGGGCGCGTTTTGCCCGTTAGACGTTGCAAGATTCTGTTATGATCGGCGGCGCCCGCAATCTCGCGGCGGACGACCCGTGCATCGACGGTCAGGCACGCTGACGAATTGTCGCGGTCGCCTGTAAACCGCTCGCGTTTAAACAAAATTTGCGACGGACTTGCCGGTGCGCGCGGGCGTCGCCACGCGATTTCGCCACTTTCGGCCAGTTTACTGAACGTCTCGATCTGGTAGATCAAACTGCCGACTTCAGCTCATTCACTGGAATCATTGGCCCGTGCCGGACACTAACGAGCAGGATTCGGTCATTGCCTTCGGGCCGTTCCGCTTGTTCGCGAAATCACGGCTGCTCGAGAAGGACGGTGCCCCGCTTCACCTCGGCGGCCGTGCGCTCGACATCCTCATTTTTCTCGCCGAGCGCGCCGGCGAGGTCGTCGACAAGCGGGAGCTGATCAAGCGCATCTGGGCCGACGTGAACGTCGACGAAGGCAGCCTGCGCTTCCACATCACGACGCTGCGCAAGGCTTTGGGCGATGCCGGCGAAGGCTCCCGCTACATCGTCAACGTCCCTGGACGCGGCTATTGTTTCGCGGCTCCGCTGCTCAGGCCTGCCGCATCGGAGAGCCGGACCAGCCCGCCCGTCGCTTCGCCGCCCTCCCTGCCATCGCCGCTCGCGAAGATGATCGGACGGGACGATGCGGTCGAGAGGATCTCCACTGAACTTGCCGAGCATCGCTTCGTCACGATCGTCGGCCCCGGCGGGATCGGCAAGACGTCGGTCGCACTCGCCGTCGCGCAGGGCGAGCTTGCGAGCTTCGACGGCCAGGTGTGTTTCGTCGATTTCGGCGCGTTGACCGATGCCCGGCTCGTCCCCGGGACGATGGCGGCCGCGCTAGGTCAGACCGTCAATTCCGAGGATCCGATACCGGGCCTGCTAACGGTCCTGCGCAGCCGGCGGATGCTGCTGGTGTTCGACAGTTGCGAGCACATGCTCGACGAACTCGCTCCTCTGGCCGAGCGCCTCGTCCGCGAGGCGCCGCAGCTGCATATTTTGGCCACCAGCCGCGAATCCTTTCGCGCCGAAGGTGAGCGCGTCCATCGGCTGTTTCCACTGGACTGCCCGCCGCAGCGCGAGGGGCTCGGCATCGCCGACATCCTGGCCTATCCCGCAAGCCAGCTCTTCGTGGAACGCATTGCCGAAACTTTGAGCGAATTCGAGCTCCGCGAGGAGGATGCCCCGCTCGTCGCCGAGATCTGCCGGCGACTGGACGGCATTGCGCTCGCGATCGAACTCGCGGCCGGACGTGTCAACGCCTATGGCATTGCCGGGACTGCCTCGCTGCTGGACAGCCGCTTCTCGCTGCTCTGGAGGGGGCGACGCACCGCGATTCCGCGGCACCAGACCTTGAGCGCGGCGCTGGCCTGGAGCTACGACCTGCTGCCACCGGCCGAAAGCGCGACGCTGCGCGGCTTGTCGGTGTTCGTCGGACCGTTCACGCTGGAGGCCGCGTTGGCCGTCGCCTCCCGCCAGGGGATCAGCGAGCCCGAAGCGGTCGAGGCGATCTCAAATCTGCTCTCCAAATCCCTGATCGCGACCTCGCCGGCGGAGCGGCGGCTGCGCTATCGTCTGCTCGATACAACCCGCGCTTTCGTTGCGGACAAGCTCGTCGAGAACGGGGAAGCGGACCGCGTCGCGCGCGCCCACGCCGAATATTTCCGCGACTTCCTGCACGACATTGCCCTCAAATCCACGGGCATGCAAAGCGCGGGCGGCTTCCTCCCCTATGCCGACCATTTGCCGAATGTCAGGGCCGCGTTGACCTTCAGCTTTTCGGAAAGCGGCGATCGGACGCTCGGCGTCGATCTGGCGGCCTCGGCGGCGCAGTTCTTCCTCGAACTCACCTTGCTGACGGAATGCTACCGCTGGACCCAGCATGCGCTGGCGTCACTCGATACGAGTGCCGTGGACAGCCGGAAGGAGATGACGTTGCAGGCCGCGCTCGGCGTCTCCGTGATGTTCACGCAGGGCAATACCGACGCGGTCCGATCGGCGTTCACGCGCAGTCTCCAGCTTGCCCGGGAGCTCGAGGACCTACACTGGCAGCTCTGGCTGCTGCGCGGATTGCACATCTATCTGACCAGGGTCGGAGATTTTCACGGCGCGCTCGGAACCGGCGAACAAGGCGAGAGCGTCGCGCGAAAGCTGAACGATCCCGCCGCCACGCTGAACGTCGAATGGATGCTTGGCGTGGCGCATCATTTGATCGGCAACCAGGACAAGGCGGTTCGGTTCTGCGAGAGCGCGATGGTGCACAATCCCGACTCGCAACGGCTGAACATCGGGCATCTCGGGTATGACGACCGCATCGTCGCGCTGGTGGCGCTGGCGCGGGGCCTCTGGCTCACCGGCCGGCCCGAGCGGGCGATCGAAGCGGCGAAATACACGGTTCGCGAAGCTGAGCTGCTCGAACAGCCGCTCACCCTCGGCATCTCCCTGATCTGGACGATTTACGTGTTCCTCTGGGTCGGCGACTGGGATAACGCCGAACTTCTGATCGAGCGGCTGATCGATCATTCGGCGCGGCACTTCCTCGGCCCCTATCACGCGGTCGGCATTGGCCAGAAAGGCGAGCTCCAGCTGCGCCGCGGTGACATTGCCGGGGGCATCGAGCACCTTCGCCGCAGTCAGGCCGCGTTATACGCGACACGGCACCGGATCATGACGACCGTGTTTGCGACGGCGCTCGCGGAGGGTCTCGTTGCCCAGAATCGGCACGATGAGGCGTTGCAGACGATCAATGAGGCGATTGCCGAGATTCCCGATCATGGGGAATCCTTTGACATGCCGGAGATGCTCAGGGTCAAGGGCGACATCCTCGTACGGGCAGGCCATATCGCGGAGGCCGAGAACGTCTTGCGCCAATCGCTCGACCTGTCGCAGCGACAATACGCGGTCGGCTGGGAGCTACGCGGCGCGATCAGCCTTGGCCGCATCTGGCGCCAGGCCGGAAAAGCCGACGACGCACGCGACCTGCTCGCTCCACTCGTCGCGCGCTACCAAGAGGGGCTAGAGACGCGCGATCTGGTTGCCGCAAGGGAGCTGCTGGGTACTCTGAATTGACAGCATCTTCAACGGGATATCGCCTAAGTGCCCGCTCGCAACTCCTAACAACTTCTAACACGCCAAGCCGCATACGCCCCGCCATGGTGGCAACACTTCATGGTGGACATGGCGGGATATGGCGCTTCTTGACGATGTAATCGATGCCAGCGGCGGCTTGGCCCGCTGGAACAGCTTGAACCGGTTTACGCTCCACCTTTCCGTCGGCGGATCGCTGTTCTCCAGCGCCGGACACGCCCGGGAATTCAAGGATGTGACCGCGGAAGGTTCGACCCGCACGCAATCGCTCCGGTTCACGGGTATCACCGGAGGCGAATACTCCGGCTCCTTTCAACCCGACGCGATCACGATCGAGAGCCTGGACGGTGAAGTCCTGCGGACCTGGCGCAACCCGAGCCTTGCGTTCCCCGAGGTCGGCTTGCCTGCGCTTGCGGACGAACTGCATCTCGTCTTCTTCTGCGGCGTCGCGATCTGGAACTATCTGACCAACCCATTCCTGCTCGCCTATCCCGATGTCGTGGTGGAGGAGCTGTCGCCCTGGCGTGAGGGCACTGAGACGTGGCGGCGGCTGCGGGCGCAATTCCCCTCGCACCTCATCACGCTCGCGCCTGAACAGATCTTCTATTTCGACGAGAGCGCCCTGCAACGGCGGACGGACCACGATCTCTTCGGTATCAAGGTCGCACACCACTCCTGGGCTCATGACAGCTTCGGCGGCATCGTTGTGCCGACACTTCGGCGCGCGCAGACCCTGCAGCCTGATGGAACGGTCATCACCAAGCCCGTGTTGATGGATGTCGAGATCTTCGACGCCGTCTTCGAGTAGCGCTGACGGCCTCAAGTGTATCGGATTTGCGAGCGTCGAAGATGCGCTCCTGCGACGAGCTGTCACACCCGACGCACACGCACAAAATCTAACAGATCCTAATCACCACTAACGGGCGTCCTGGCCAGCTCACGTCTATCCTCTCAGCATGGAAAGCATTGGGTTTGCGCGTTTGCCGGCCGTTGCAAACGGCAGCGAAGCCCGGAGAGGACGAACGATGTCGATCAATTTGCACGCGGCGCATGCCTGGATTGATCTTTCGGCCGCCGCGCGAGATCATGAGATTCGCGCAACACGGGCGATTCCCCGCGAGAGCCAATGGCGTCGGATCGATCGCACGCCGGAGCAGGCGAGTGAGGGCATCACGATCTCGCGATGGGACGACCCGCGGAGCACCTCGTCGCACGAAGCGACGACGCCGGAGGATCGCTATTTCGTCGGCATTGCCCTGAAGACCACGCGCGCGAAGCTGACACGGAACGGCCGGATCATCTTCGAAGGCACCATGCCGGCGGGGTCGCTGTATGTCACCGCGCCGTCGCAGCCTCTCGGCGCGCAATTCCAGTCGCCGTGTGCCTTCCTTCACGTCCACATCTCCACGGATCATCTTCCGGCGCATGCCGACCGACTGAATGACCTCGTGCTGTTGCGCGATCCGCTCGCTGCGGAGCTCGCCAAGACGCTGATCGAACATGGTGATGCCGCGGACCGGCAGTTCACGCGTTGCATCGGCCAGACCCTGGCGATGCATCTCACCCGGATCGAGCTGCCGCGCGTCAGGGTCAATGCTTTGCCGAAATGGCGGCTGCGGCGCGTGGAGCAGTATATCGCCGAACATTTCGACCGCTGCATCAGCCTGTCCGAGCTCGCCAATGTCGCTGGCCTCTCCAAGATGCACTTTGCGGCACAATTTCGCGCCGCGACCGGCTACCGTCCGCGCGAATATCTCCTCACGCAGCGGGTCGAGCATGCGAAGGCGCTGCTCGCGACCACCGAGCGGCCATTGGCGGAGATCGCGCTTGTCGTCGGCTTCAGCACGCAGGCGCATTTTTCCACCGTCTTCAAGCGCATCAGCGGTCAATCGCCGGCGCGCTGGCGCCTCGTCAACGCCGGCGGACAGCCCGAGGCCGAAGCGCGGCCGAGGCGGCGTGCGCTTCCGGATCGGGATTGGATCGCCAGCGCAGCCGCGTAGCTGATCCGGCCGACGGGCGGACGATAGGAATTGCGAGATACGCTCCCTTCTTGTTCGATGCTCCCGCATTGATCTCACGGCTGCAGGACCTCGTGTCCCGGACAAGCTGCAACGCGCGAGCGTTGCGGCGCAGAGCCGGGGACCCAATAGGCGACACGGTAGCGCGCGGTGAGATGGGCCCCGGCTCTGCAGCGTATCGTCGAAGAGACGCTGCATTGCGTCCGGGGTACGAATCGAGGATTGAGGCTCGCTTCTCCCAAGTCGTCACTGAGGTATGGCCCTCGTAGTCCAAACACCTCTGTCATTCCCCGCGACCCGGCTGCGCCAAGGCTTCGCCGGGGTTGAGGTCCAGGAGCGCCGAAGCTTTAGCATAGGCGGCAAGCGCGGAATCCAGTACGCCGGGGCCTCTCGATTCAATCACAACCGTCTCGTGGTACTGGATCGCCAGGTCAAGCCGGGCGGTGACACCGAGTGTGTGGTGCAGACACGCGTCCACATCCTCACGGCTGATTTCGCCAGAGCTTCGTCGCTCCAACCTTTCGAGCCAAATCCTACATCGGATCGAACGCGCGGATCGGCGGCAGATTGCCGGTGAACTTCTCGACCTCGATGGTCGTCAATTGACCGGTGCAGCCCTGCGCCAGGGACGAGGTGCCGACGTCGCGGGTGAGCACGTTCGGATTGCCGTGAACGCAGAGCGGCGCCTCGTCCTCGGGATCCATCGGATCGTACCAGGCGCCGGTTGGAAGCTGGACCACGCCGGGCGCGATGCCGTCGGTGACGTGGACCGCAGCCAGGCACGCGCCGCGCGCGTTGAACAGGCGAATGATGTCGCCGTCCTTGATGCCACGCGCGTCCGCATCAACCGGGTTCATGCGCGCGATCTCGCGGCCGCGATGCTTTGAGCTAAGCGAATGTCCGCCGAAATCGAGCTGGCTGTGCAGGCGCGTCACCGGTTGGTTGGCGACAAGGAAGCACGGGGCCCCCGGCTTGGGCATGTCGGTCTTCTCCAGCCAGATCGGATGGCCCGGACAATCCGCATCGCCGTGAGCCGCGATCTTGGCCGAGAAAATCTCAATCCGCCCGCTCGGCGTCGGCAGGGCGTGATTGACGGGATCCTCGCGGAAGCGTCGCAGCCGGCCGCCGTCGTCGGGCTGTTGCGGCACGACCAGGCTGCCGCGCGCCCAGAACTCGTCGAAATCGGGCGCTTCCAGGCCACGCTTGGCAAGCGAGGCGCGGGTCGGCTCGTAAAGATGCTTCAGCCAGTCTCGCGACGTGCGCCCTTCAGTGAACGGTTCGCGCGCCCCGAGACGCTCGGCGAGATCGGCGAAGATGTCGTAATCGTCACGCGCGAGCCCGAACGGCTCGGCGATCCGGTGCATCGCAACCATCAGCGGATCGTTGGTGGAATAGCCGATGTCCTCCCGCTCCAGCGTCATCGTCGAGGGCAGCACTATGTCGGCGTGACGGGCAGTAGCCGTCCAGGCGAGCTCGTGCACGACCAGCGTATCCACTTGCGCGAATGCCTTGCGCAGGCGGTTGATGTCCTGGTGGTGATGGAAGGGATTGCCGCCCGCCCAGTAGACCAGACGAATGTCGGGATAGGTGCGCGTCTCGCCGTTATAGCGATACGTGCTGCCGGGCTTGAGCAGCATGTCGGCGATGCGCGCCACCGGGATGAAATCGGCAACACCGTTGCGGCCCTGCCCCAGCGTCGGGCCCGGCACGTCGTTGACACGGCGGCCATAATAGCCGATCGCTCCCAACGAATAGGCGTAGCCGCCGCCGGGAAGACCGATCTGGCCGAGCACTGCCGCCAGCACCATGCCCATCCACACCGGCTGCTCGCCATGCTCGGCGCGCTGAAGCGAATGCGAGACGGTGATGAGCGCGCGCTTTCCGGCAAGGCGCCGCGCCAGCTTACGGATCGCATCCGCCTCGACACCACAGATGGCGGCGGCCCATTCGGCGTGCTTGGCTTGCCCATCGCTCTCCCCGTTGAGATAGCGTAGGAAGACCGGCCAGCCCGCGGTGTAGCGATCGAGGAAGGCCTGGTCGTGCAGGTTCTCACTGACCAGCGTATGGACGATGCCGAGCATCAGCGCGGTATCGGTGCCGGGCACGCAGGTCATCCACTCGGCGCCGGCCTCGACCGGCAGATCATCGCGTTGCGGGCTGACCAGGATGAACTCGCAGCCGCGCCGGTGCGCCGCTGCCATGGCGCCGCGCTCGACATGCTTGCTGATCGAGCCGCCGGCCACCATGGAGTTCTTCAGCGCCATGCCGCCGAATGCCAGCACGATCTCGCTCTCGGTCGCAATCTGCTCCCAGGTGACGTTGCGTTTGGTGATGTCTTCGTAGCCGGCCAGAATCTGCGGCAGCAGCACCGAGGACGCGCCCGAGGAATAGGTGTTGACCGAGCGCACATAGCCGCCCATCGCGATGTTGAGGAAGCGATGCACCTGGCTCTGGGCGTGATGGAAGCGGCCCGCGCTCGACCAGCCATAGGAGCCGCCGAACACGGCGCCCGGCCCGCGCGTGTCACGGATGCGCGTCAGCTCGTCACCGAGGAGGTCGAGCGCCTTCTCCCAGCTGACGGAGACGAACTCGTCGCGGCCGCGGCGATCGTCGGGGCCCGGCCCGCGCTCGAGCCAGCCGCGGCGAACCGCCGGCTGGGCGATGCGCGCCTGATGGCGGAGCGCGCCGGGAAAATTGTCGATGATGCCATTCGGATCGGGGTCGCCCGCATAGGCCCTGACTTCGAGCCCGGCCGCGCCCTGACGCGCGGAGAACACGCCCCAATGCGAGGTGTGCGGCTTGAAGCCGTCCGACAGGTCGAGACCGGGGTCGGGAAAGCCAATCGTATCATCCATCATCTGATCCTTGTTCCGCTCCGGCCTGCAAATCGGGGGGGGGTAATATACCGATCCGCTCCGGACGTCGTCGAGATCAGCGTTGACGGAAACGCTTGCCTGCCCCGCGCAAAGCCAGCCTCAGGGGCGCCGGACACCGAGCGTCACAGCAAGGACCTGCACCTGCATCATCCGCGTGCGCAGCAATCGACCAGCAGCTCCCAGATCCGCTGCGCCTCTGCCCTCTTGTGGGTCTCCGGCACCTTCTCTGCGCTTGACCGATCACACGCAGCGATGGTGGGTGTTTCGCGAGGCACGATCCACCGCTCCGAGATCGGGTCGTACCATTTTTCGATATTCATCTCAGTCACGTCGATCGGCTCACAGATTTGATCACGATTGGGCGATGCGCGTGCTGCAGCCTCATTGGGCCGTTCGGCAGCGCGCCAGACGATTCACCAATCAGGAGCTCGCGCGATCGTTCCCGCCGGCTGCATCATCACGGTCGAGCCGGATGCAGCGTGCGCGGATGCCGCTCGTGCAGCAACCGCGCGAGCTCCTCACGCTCCGTCGCGCGCCCCTTCATGGCGGTCTCGAACAGCGCTTCCTGGATGTCGCGAGGCATGTCGCCCCACACCTCCATCGCGGCACGTCCGAGCAGGCCCGCAAGATGATCCACTCCATCGCTCATTCGGCTCTCCTGATCTGCACGGGAGTGGAACAGCCGCGGTCGCACCGCGTTCCACTGCCATCGCGGCGCCGACACGGTCCTTGCGCGATTCTCCTCTCCGCTGACAGGAACACCCGATCACATGAACGGCTTACCACCGGTGACGGGCAGCGTTGCTCCTGAGGTGTAGCTCGAGAGCGGATCGGCCAGCATGACATAGGCCGTCGCGAGCTCAGCCGGCTGGCCGGCGCGCTGCATCGGCACCTGCTTGCCGAAGTTTTTGACGGATTCCTCCGGCATGGTCGACGGGATCAGCGGCGTCCAGATCGGACCGGGGGCAACTGCGTTGACCCGAATGCCCTTGCCGGCCAGCATCTGGGCAAGCCCACCGGTAAAATTCTGAATGGCTCCCTTGGTCGTGGCGTAGGCCAGCAGGAGCGGATTCGGCATGTCGGAGTTCACCGAGGCCGTGTTGATAATCGCAGCTCCTGGCCGCATGTGGGGGACGGCGGCCTTGCTCAGATAGAACATGGCGTGGATGTTGGTCTCGAACGTCCGCTGCCACTCTTCGTCGCTGATGTCGGCGATGTCCTTGAACGTAGCCTGATGGGCCGCGTTGTTGACGAGGATGTCGATTCCGCCGAACTCCTCGACGGTGCGACGCACGATGGCCCGGCAGTGCTCGGGATTGCGGATATCGCCTGGGATCAGGACAACCTTGCGTCCCTCTCGCTCCAGCAACGCCTTGACCTCGGCCGCATCCTCGTCCTCGTTCAAATAGGAGATGACGATATCAGCGCCTTCTCGCGCAAAGGCGATCGCCACCGCGCGGCCGATGCCGCTGTCGCCGCCCGTGATGATCGCCTTCTTTCCCGCCAGACGCCCGGCGCCTTTGTAACTCTTCTCACCATGATCCGGCTGAGGCTGCATCGCACGCGTCGAGCCGGGCATCGGTTGCCGCTGCGCAGGATAAGGCGGCTTCGGATAGTCGATCATGGACAACCTCCCGGCATTTGCTGCGCTAACGGAGCGCCGCCGAAAGTGTTCCTTGGGACAGGGTCTGCACGCCATTCGCGGTCAGGAAACCCTGCTGCTCCAGCGTGTTCAAGAGGAGAGCAGCCGGGTTCACACACGAAGCGGCAGCGGACTCATGTCTTGGAAGCACTGGGCGATTCAGAGCGCGTGTGCAGTCCGCGCCTTGTGCTTCAGTAATTCGCGCCCGAAGAGCTTGCCGGGAGAGCGGTCCCTGCCAAGAGCGCTCTTCAGCCCTCGCGCACCCTGCTCGCGACAAGGTTGATGCGATCCGTTGTCATGCCCGCGGCGGTCCTGCCGAACGCCAGCGGGAGCTGGAGGCAGATCTCCGCCGCGGTGTGCGGTTGTCGGGTAGCGGCATGCTCACCATTCGTCATAGGAACCATATATGTGGTTGGCCAGTTGGCTTGCTGTTGAGCTGGAGTCTGCAGGGCAGCTCGACACCGGCATGCGTTCGAGCGCCGGGGCATCCGTCGGGGGCTAATCCCATGATGGACCACGCGACAAGAGTTGGTAATCGGTTGTTAGCAGCGTTGCCGCCGGCAGATTTTGCTTTGCTTGCACCTCATCTGCGGAAAGTCGTGATCGAACGTGATTCCGTGCTCGTCCGATCGGGCGATCGGATTGAACATCTTCTCTTCCCGCTCACCGGCGCGATCGCCACTATCATGGAGCTGCCGAACGGGCAGACGGTCGCCACGGCGATCATCGGCCATGAGGGGGCTGTGGGCCTGACGTCAGCGCTTGGCGCATCCCACTCGCCCGCGACCGCGGTCGTTCGCATATCAGGGGCCGCGCTGCAGATCTCGCCCGCGCGATTCCTGGCAGCGCAACACCGCAGCCCCCAAATCGCCTCCATGGTGCAGGTCTTCACGAGATCGTTGTTGACGCAACTTCAGCACGTGGCGGCCTGCAATGCACTACATTCCGTCGAAGCCCGCCTAGCGTGCTGGCTGCTTCACATTCACGATCGGGCAAATGGCAGCGATCTCCTCCCGCTGACCCAGGAAACATTGTCGGAGTTGCTGGGTGTCCGCCGCACCACCGTCACACATGTCGTGAGCACAATGCGCGCATCACGAGCGCTGAAATCCAATCGACGCGGCCAGCTTGAGATTGATCGGCCGCGGCTCGAAGCCGTGGCATGCGAGTGCTACAAGATCATGAGCCGCAGGATCGATCGGATAGTCTCGCACGGCGCGGTCGGGCTCGTTCATGGCGCTCCTGCGCGGAGCGCCTCCCGCTCGCCCGGTAGCCGAATAGCCGGGACAGGCTCATAGAGCCGGTTCGCTTTCGCGAACTCGTCATCCATTCGTCCTGGGACGCCCGTCACAATAGCCCGATTTATTGCGAGCAAGCAGCACGGGCATGAGCTTTGCCGGTGCGAAGCTGGAACGGCCGCTCGCAGATCGGAACACGGCTAGGGGGACTGCCCGCCCTGCGCAGCTTGCGCTGACGATTCTCTTCTCGACCCACCCGCTCTCTGAGCTTCTCAAGCTCCACGAGCTGGGTGACCAGCGCGTCGAGACGCTCTTGAAGCACAGCCGCAGGATTCTCCGCTCGAACGCGGGTATTCATCGCACGCCTCCTGATCGAGGTCTTAGGGAGAAGTCGCCTATTCTTGAGAATCGGGAAAACTATGCAATCCTGGGATAATCGCACTAACATTTGGCATGTTGCGTCCACAAAAGCGTTGCGGCTGTACATCGAGGAGACGCTCGGCCGACGTTTTAGCTGTCGGGGCAAAGTCCCCGGGCTTGCCAAGCCGACGGCGGCCCGCTGGCTTACACATTGGGCCGAGACGACTCCTATCGGCTGGATTCGGTTGCGCTCGAAATCCGAGTGTTAGTTCCGGGGCAATTGGCCTTGCGCTTTTCCTCGTCTTCGTCTGCGCAATCGAGTCCGCCATTTGCGCTTGGAATTCCAGAGCTGCCGCCGGTTGCGAAAGGCCCTTTCGCAATTCCTCCGCCACCACCAGACCCGCCGCTACCGCCGGATCCGCCGCCGCCGGATGTCCCTCCGGCGCGAGATGATCCAGCGGAGAGGCTGCCAGGTGCTCCCCCACCCCCTGATGACGCGCCGCTGGAACTCCCCGGCCCGGCCGCGGACGATCGATCGTTATCGAAGAACGACTGCCCTCTATCGTTCTGCGTCCCTCCATGCAGGCCGCCGGAACGTGCAATGGCCCTCGAGGTCAGGGAAGTGGATAGAAGCAGGGTCATCACTGGGGGTGTCACGGCCGCAAATCCTCCGCAGGCTTTCAAAAACGCCCGCCGGTCGTCATCTCCGTTGTCGTCCCGGGTCACGATGCGCTCTCCTCGATTTAAAATTTTATTTACGGTATTATATATTAAATGACCTTTCAACCAAGAATTTTCTTTGCCTGAATGGGGTTACTTAACGTGCGCCGCTGACAGGTCGCCGGCATTTTCCGTGCTCCTGCCTCCACTTCCTGGCGCAACCCCCTGCCGCTCGCGCGCGATTTCGAGTTGCGCTCGCCATTTAATATGGTTAATTTGCATTTAACAGAATCGAGCGCAGGCTCGGCTAGAATGGATCATTGCGATGTCACTGCAATTCCATCGGTCCGTCCGGGACATGGAGATCTGGAGCGCGACCAGCGAGGGTTTCTCGTTCGTGATCAGTTTCGAAAGTCCCGAAGGTCCGGGCTTTCACGGACGCTCCGGCTATCTGGCAAGTTGGCGTCCGCTCTACAAAAACCAAGCCGCAATCAAGATTGGCGGCTCGCCCTTTCGAACGTTAGCCGAGGCCGAAGGGGCCTGCCGCGACATGGCTGAGCATCTGGCGCCACAATAGCCCGCCCCCGCGTACGCTCCGAAAGACGCCAGAGGTTCTCGTCATTTCGCGCTGGCGGGATCCTGATGCAGCAGATCAGGGGAATCCACCTCATGTGGCGCGGCATGCAGCTCGTTTCGCGAAATCGCCAACGCCGCAAGAACCGTACGATTGCTGATATCCAGCTTCTGGAAGATATGATGCAGGTGGACCTTGATCGTACCATCGGCAAGATTCAACCGACGCCCAATCTCCTTGTTCGATAGCCCCTCCGACACGAGCCGCATGATCTGCCGCTCCCGGTCCGTCAATTGTGTCAGGGGCTTCTCATCGGCGCGGGGCTCCTCGTTGGCCTGCCCGTTGCTCGGCGAGGCCGCAACTTGGCCCTGAGCGGCCTTCCGCAGGGTTGCGACCAGCATCTCGGCATCCGAATCCTTCGAGAGGACGATGCAGGCGCCACCCAAAGCCAGCCTTTGCAAGTCACAATCGGCCGCGATGCCGGCGAAGAAGACTACCGCGGGGCGTGGGCCTGCAGCGTTTGCAGCACCGAGAACCTGCTGCCGGCTGACATCGGGCAGTGCAGCATCGACAAGCGCGACGTCCGGCACAAGAAATCGGATTGCCTCAATGCAGCTTGCACCATCGCTGCAAGACGCAACGATCGTAAAATCACGCTGCGTCGCAAGAACGCTCCTGATCCCTTGCAAGACGATCGGGTGTCGATCCGCGATGACAATTCTGATGCGGCGCATGCTTCCCCTGCCTATTGCTGACAACCCCCCGTGCAGCCGTTTAATCCAACAATCACTTTTGAAACGCGAGGATAACCAGTCCGCTCGGGCATAACGTCGCACCGTCTCAAGTCTTAGACGGCCCGGCAATGTCGATGGCTGCGGTAACGTAACTTGAGCAGCAATACGCGCAGCACCGTAAGAATGCGGTTCTCCCCGCAAAATTCAAGGCTGCAAATTCCTGGACGAAAACAACGCTCTTTTGACGGAGCCTGATGGATTCGATCAACAGATTCCCCCACAGAATATCTGAGCACCGTTCGGTTGCCTTGTTATTATGACCAACATCCAATTAACCTCGTTGGTGCCTTTATTACGAACGATATATTGGGACATTCACGATTCAAATCTAACATTCGACGAAGTTTCGGCGAAGGCGAGGCCATTCGACAAGCCTCGCCTCTGGAAGGGAGGGAAAAGTAATACTATTCACCAAAGTGAAGCTGCGTAATCAAGCACGGAAATAGTCTGATCGCAGCCCGTGTAGCACCGATGACAACCGGTCACCCAAGTTGGAGCTGCATCTTCGTCAATTCAGCAACTTCAATGAGCGGTTACGGGGCATCGTTGGCAATGAGTAGGTGGTCACATGTATTCTTCAGCTGTTTTGCGTCAAACTCACCAGGCTCTCATCGTTCAATTCACCGAATTGCAGAACTTACGTAGTCGCGTGTCCAAGGCCGAGCAGCGATTGCTTGGCAAAAGGCGGCCCACCCGACGGAGGGCACTCGGGAGACGCCCCTTCGGTCGGACGGCCGGCTCGAGCCGGTAGCGCACCAACAAGTGTTGGACTGCGCATCGGGCGAACGGGAACGTACTTGCCGGAGCGGGCTTCGACCTGATATCCCCTCCACCTTCGTTTTAGACGGAAGTAGTTGGGGACGGCTTCCATGGACAAGGACGACTGGACATCCGCCACGACGGCGGAGCTTTGGCGGCTGTATGATGAAGTGACCACGGTCCTTGGACGCAGGATGACCGCGGAAAAAGCCAAGCTCGAAGAACGGCTTCGCAGGATAGAAGGGAATCCCGGGGCTCAGAACGAGGGACGTGCGCGGCGCCCCTACCCTCCCGTGCTGCCGAAGTACCAGAACCCCAAGAACCCATCTGAAACCTGGTCGGGACGCGGTAAGCAGCCTCGATGGCTGAAGGCGCAGCTTCGCGCCGGCAAGAAGCTGAACGATCTTCTGATCGACCGCCCGTCCGGGCAAAGGCGCCGCCGGGCCGGGTGAACCTCCGAGTGTTGACGGGCCGAAAGTGTCAGGACTGGGCCACAGGCGACGCTTTAGCGAGTAACATCCTCTTTCCCATTAGGACTGCCGTCGCTACCACCGTTGCCTTTGCCATTGTTGCCCTGCACAATTCGCCCCCCAGAACTGGCGATGGCGGTTGAGGTCAGAGAGGTCGAGAGCAGCAGAGCCATTGCAGGCGGAGTGACAGCGGCAAATCTTCCGCAGCCCTTCAAGAACTCACGACGGTCATCACTGTCGGTGTGGAGTTGGGTCATCGGCGCTATCCCTACGATCGTCGACGACAGATAATAAGCGGATTTGGATACCTCGCAAGTTAAATATGTTAATCTCAACATTTAAATTATTTGCACCGCAATAACATCTTGAGTGCCATCGCACCGACGCTCCCGTCGCACGCAGGGCGTTGAGATGAACTCCTACGCATAGCGCAGCCTGCAACGCACCTCCCGAAATCCGGGGGCAGCTTATGCCAAACGCATTATATGCACATGACGCGTTTGACTTTTTTAAACTAGAGCGATTATAATTTTAAAGAATTAAATGATATGGGTACATCGCTTCTTTAGCCGCCTCGGCGCAAAACGAGGCTGGAGCAGCCACAGCACACGTGCCCAACGACCGCGGTTCGCAACTGGCGAAAACGAGAGGCAGTTCCATGATCGGAGCCGAGGCCGGTGCAGCGTTCAGGCAATTGCGATCTGGCTTCGACACCGCCTTCCGACCGGGCTTCTCATTGCCGCGTCTGGGCGCCCTGATGAGCCGCGCCCTCACCGAAACTCTCTTAGACCTTTCGGAACTAACGGTTCTCACCGAGGCTGCGACCGGCGCGTATGCCGTGACGGCCGTTATCGCAGCGATGGCCGGCGCCAGGCACGTCTATGCCTTTACGAGAACTACGCGGCACGGCACTTCAGCTGAAGCCAGGGAACAGACCCTGCAGCTCGCAGATTCCGTCGGTGTGGCCAATCGCATCGACGTCCTGGAGCAGATCACCCCGGATATCCTCCATCAGACGGATATCGTAACCAATAGCGGCCACCTTCGGCCTCTTACCGCTGCGCTCATTGATGAGCTGCCAAAGGAGGCCGTCATCGCCTTGATGTTCGAGGCCTGGGAATTTCGCCCCAAGGACCTCGACATGCAAGCATGCTTGCGGCGCGGAATTCCGATCGTCGGCGTAAACGAGCGCCACCCGTCAGTCGATGTCTTCTCGTTTCTCGGTCCGCTGTGCGTGAAGCAGCTGCATGATTGCGGTTTATCCGTTTACAAGAATCGCATTGCTGTGGTGTGTGACAATGATTTTATTGGCTCGCTTCGCTCCGGTCTTGCGAACTCCGGAGCGAGCGTGGATGTCTTCGACGACGTACAGACCGTGTATCGCGACCAGTGGGATGCAATCATCGTTGCGCTGCGCCCGGCGGCCGAGCCTCGTATCGGTTCGCCGGAAGCAGCTCACCTCGCTGCGTGCGCGCCCGATGGTGCCATTGTCGTGCAGTTTTGGGGCGATATGGATCGAACCGTATTGTCAGCAAATGGCCTGGGCGTTTGGCCAACAGCACCTCCAGGACTTGGACACATGGGCATTCTGCTGTCGGAGATCGGTCCTGAACCGATCGTGAGACTGCAGGCAGGCGGGCTACGCGCTGCCGAGTGGGTTCGGCGCAGCGGAACTGTTTCGTCTGACGGATTCGCGCAAATCGTTGCGCAGCATTCCGATCAACCGCCAATTCATGCTAGGTCTTCGCCTCAATGAGCTCGATGAGCGTGCGCGTCGCGGAGGCGAGAAACACTATGCGGCGCATGTCGAACGCAACTGCGGGCGCAGGTGACGATACCGGAAGATATTGCTGCGCCCTGAAGCAAGCGATCGCGTCGTCGAAGCGAGCCACTTCGTAGGCGAGATGGTAGAATTTACTGCCACGCTTCAGGACCCCAGCCACCGGGGATTGCGCGCCGGCCGGCTCAATGAGCTCCAGGCGCGGACCGCCGCCTGATACGAATTGAATGCGAACCTGCTGGATCGGGTCCTCGAACGTAGGTCCTTCGGGACTGTAGCCAGCCACCGCGAGTTCGGGCAACTCCGCCGCGATGTTTCGGCACGCCATTCCCACATGATGAAAATGCAGATCCATCTGCTGTTCCTCTTGTCCTTGCCAGCACAAGGAGACCGGCCAGTTCGGCCGGACTAAAAATTACCATGACTCTCGATCCTCGCGAGCAGGTCATCGACACGAACTTTCCTGCGCCGCTGCGCCGACCGGAAGAGCCAGGGGATCCATGAGCGAGACGCTGTCATGAGGCGCTCAGAAGCCAGACAGGTCCCAACTCCAGCGTGAATCCGTCGCCTCGGCTCGGAAAATTTAACTTTCGCGCGCATCGAGGAGCAGCGCCGACCAAGCCTGCTTCAACCGCGGATAATCTTCGCGCGACATCCGAAACGTAATCACGTCATCGCCGTTCCACCAAGCCTTCGGCGCAATCTTCTCGATCTGGAAACCAAGGCGAATATGGAAGTTCTTTGCGGGCGCGTTCTTACTCTGCACGTTTGCGACGACGACCGAAAGCCCCAGCCGCTCGAATGCGAACTCGAATAGCAGGTCGAATATCTCTGCCAGAAAGAGGCGCGCGCCGGGATCGACGATCAACCGCGCGACTTCGCCCTGTCTCGCCGCGAAATCCAGGTTCGCAAGGGCGATGCTGCCGGCCGGCTTCTTCGAGCGCTTGAATTCGGCAATGAAATAGTAGTCATCCCCCCTTGCCTGATACTTCCGGAAAAACCCCTCCTGGTGGGCCAAGGTCAGCCTTTCGCGGGTCAGAAACTTGCCGAGAATGGGATCGTTCCGCCAAGCGATGATTTGCGCGGAGTCCTCCAGCCGGACCTCTCGCAGGAGCAGGTTATTTCCCTCGGGAAGCCGCTTGAGATTCTCAGCCTTGGTGGCAAGCATGCTTGTGCTCGGCGACTCCGATCCCATGTGCACCGCCATCTATTTATTTCACGATAATAAGCCATTTAAATATATTTAATTGACCCGAGCTTTATCATTATTTAACGTGAATGACAATCAATGATGACGCTGTCCTTGATGGAGGCTCCACCATTCTCGCTGCTGTACCCGTATTGCCGGACCGGCCCATCAATGACGCCGACCTCAAGTCCCTGGCGTTGTCTGGCGATGCCACGTTCTGGGGGCATCTCGCCGCCCGCTCGCGGCAAGCGACGAGCTTTTCCGAGCTGTTCTTTCTGTCGACGCTCCGAAAAAAGGCGAAGTTCCATGCGCCGGAAAGCGTCCGGCCAAGACTCCGCCTCGCCTTGATCGGCGGCTACAACCTTTATCCGTTACACGAACTGGTTGAACATCTCCTGGCCATTCGTGGGGTCGAGTGCGAACGCTTCCTCGGCGATTACGACAACTTCGTCTCGGAAATCCTCGACAGCTCGAGCCCACTTTACACCTTCAAGCCGGATCTCGTCTTCATATTGCCGAACGCGAACCACTGCCGGATTTCCGGTTCGCTCCTCGATGCCGTGGAACATCAGCGCGAAGCCGCGGTCGGCGCTGCCGAATACCTCCTCAACCTCGCGCAGACTTTCACCACGCGCTCAGGCGCCGCGGTGATCCTCGCCAATTTCGCCTTGCCCGGCGAACTCGACCTCGGCTCGTTTCGTTCACGCACGCTTGGTGCCGATTGGAGCTTCCGAAAGGCGGTAAACCTCGAGCTCGGGCTCCGGGCCCCAATGGAGGTGCAAATCTGTGACGTCGAGTTCCTCTCGGCGCGCCGAGGGATCGCAGCCGCGGCGGACGCGCGAGCGTGGTATGAATCGAAGCAACTCGGCTCACCTGACTTTCTGGTCGACGTCGCGCAAGAGCTAAGCCATCTGATCGCCTCTCGGAAGCAAGGTCCCAAGAAGGTATTGGCAATCGATCTCGATCACACGCTATGGGGCGGCGTGATCGCGGAGGACGGCGTCGAGGGAATCGAGCTTGGCGAGTCCTCTCCCCGCGGCGAAGCTTTCAAGGCTTTCCAGAAGTACCTGCTTGGGCTTTCCCAACGCGGCGTCCTGCTCGCGGTGTGCAGCAAGAACGACCATGCGCGCGCGGTCGAGGTTTTCGAGAAACATCCCGAGATGGTTCTCCGCCTGGAGCACTTCGCGGCCTTTAAGGCCAATTGGGACCCGAAATCTGACAACCTGCAGCGAATCGCGGATGAGCTCCGCCTTGGTCTGGATAGCTTCGTGTTCGCCGACGACAACCCGGCCGAAATCGAGATCGTCCGTCAGTTTCAGCCCCAGGTCGAAGGCGTGCTCCTCGGGCCAGACCCCGCCGAATTCATCGGCCGCCTCCAAGCCGGGCGACATTTCGAGCCACGGAACGTTACCGAGGAGGACTTGGAGCGGACGGCGCAGTACAGGCAAGAACGGCGACGTGCGGAGCTCGCGGCGAGCGTAACCGACATGCCGGCCTACCTCGCCTCGCTTGAGATGCGAGGCACGATCAAGGAGTTCGAAACGCTCGACGTCCCCCGCATTGCCCAGCTGATCGCGCGCAGCAACCAGTTCAACCTGACGACGGTCCGTCGGTCCGAGACAGACATCAAGGGACTTCTGGAAAGGCCGGACTACCGGTGCTTCACGATGCGACTGGAGGATCGGTTCGGTGATTCCGGGCTCATCTCCGTAGTCATTGCAAAGATCGAGGACCGCGTCTTCATTCTCGATACTTGGCTCATGAGCTGCCGCGTGCTCAAACGCCAGGTCGAGGACGAGATCATGAACGAGATATTTCGACTTGCAGACGTGGCCGGCTGCACGAGAGTGCGCGGCATTTATCTCCCGACCGCCAAAAACGGGATCGTCGCCGGAATCTACGAGGAGTTCGGCTTCGCACGTACGGAAGATTCCGCTGCCCGAAAAGAGTTCGAGCTCGAGGTGGAGAACTATCAGATGCGCTCGACAACGATCCGCGTGACCCGGAGGGCTTATGAAGCAGGCTGAAGTATTGGCGAAGCTGCAGGAGGTATTCGACGGGATCTTCATCGAGAAGGTCGCGGCCAAGCCCGAGCTCTCGGCGGCCGATGTCGAGGAGTGGGACTCGCTCATGCAAATCTCGCTCGTCATCGCCGTCGAGCAGAAGTTTCGCGTCCGATTTCGTGTTGGCGAGGTCGAGGCGGCGCGGACCCTGGGGGAGTTCGCCGATCTGATCGCGAAACGGATGGAGCCATAAGGGCTGAACTCGAAGGTAGAACGCGGGAGTACGCGGCGCGCCGCCAGCTCCTTGGCGTCTCGCCCCCGATCTGTCGGCGTACGCCGCAATGCTTCGCAAAGCCGCTCCCGCGACCGTTCGTCTGAGAGGGAGCGGAAGCCCCTTCTTGAGCTCAGAGGACGCCAGCAGCAACATCCTTCAAGAGAAATTGACATTCGTGTACGCGCCGATTGCTTCCCAAGCGAAATAAGAAATGAGACAAATAAATTTAATATTTAATTTATTAATATTCGATTTTCGCCGTCTGATTTGGTTAAATCACCAACAGGACTCGACTGCGCGGGAGAACAAAAATGGCAAGTTTGTTCACCACCCAAACGCCGGCCAACACCAATGCCACCGACGGGACTGGGGCGGATTATGAGCTGGGGATGCGCTTCACCGCTGACGCGTCCGGCGTGATCCAGGCGATCCGGTACTACAAGGCCTCGAGCGAGACCGGAACCCATGTCGGCCACATCTGGTCGGCAACGGGCCAGGAGCTGGCAACCGTCACGTTCACCAACGAAGGCGCATCGGGCTGGCAGCAGCAGGCGCTCGCCACGCCGCTCACCATCGCCGCCGGCACGACCTACGTGGTCTCGGTCAACATCAACAGCTACTACGTCTCCACCACCCAGGGCTTCGCCTCCGGCATCAGCAATGGCGGCCTGAACGCTCCGGTCGGTGCCGGCGTCTTCGACTACAGCGCGGGCGTCTTCCCCACCAGCGTCTATCAGAATGCCAATTATTTCCGCGATGTCGTGTACGCTGCGAGCTCGAAGAAGCCCAATAATCACGCCGGGACGGTGAGCGTCAGCGGGAATCCGACGCAGAACCAGACTTTGACCGCGACAGTGAGCGATGCGGATGGCGTGCCGGCCACCGTCACCTATCAATGGCAGCAAAGCACGAACGGCAGCTCATGGAGCAACATCACGGGCGCGACCGCGAGCACACTGACCCTCGGGCAGGCGCAGGTCGGCAGCTTCATACGTGTCACCGCCTTCTACACGGACCAGCTGGGCAGTAGCGAGACCCCGGTGAGCGCCGCGACCGGCACGAAAGTGGCCAATGTCAACGACGTCGGTGTCGTCACGATCAACGGCACGGCGACCCAGAACCAGACGCTGACGGCCAGCGTCACGGATCCCGACGGCGTCCCGGCAAGCATCACCTATCGCTGGCAGAGCAGCGCTGACGGCACCACCTGGACCAATCTGTCCGCCACGACCGCGAGCCTTACCCTCGACAGCAGCCTGGTCGGCAAGCGGATCCGGGTGAATGCCACCTACACCGACCAGCTCGGCGCCAGCGAGAACGCAACCAGCACGGCCACGGCGACGGTTGCAGCTGCGAGTACGACCACCACCCTGTTCACGACCCAGACCCCAGCCAACACCAATGCCACCGACGGGACTGGGGCGGACTATGAGCTGGGGATGCGCTTCACCGCTGACGCGTCCGGGGTGATCCAGGCGATCCGGTACTACAAAGCCTCGAGCGAGACCGGAACCCATGTCGGCCACATCTGGTCGGCAACGGGCCAGGAGCTGGCAACCGTCACGTTCACCAACGAAGGCGCATCGGGCTGGCAGCAGCAGGCGCTCGCCACGCCGCTCACCATCGCCGCCGGCACGACCTACGTGGTCTCGGTCAACATCAACAGCTACTACGTCTCCACCACCCAGGGCTTCGCCTCCGGCATCAGCAATGGCGGCCTGAACGCTCCGGTCGGTGCCGGCGTCTTCGACTACAGCGCGGGCGTCTTCCCCACCAGCGTCTATCAGAATGCCAATTATTTCCGCGACGTCGTGTTCGCTGCGAGCTCGTCGACCCCCGATAATCACCCCGGCACGGTGAGCGTCAGCGGGACCCCGACGCAGAACCAGACTTTGACCGCGACAGTGAGCGATGCGGATGGGGTGCCGGCCACCGTCACCTATCAATGGCAGCAAAGCACGGATGGCACCACGTGGAGCAACATCACGGGCGCGACGGCGAGCACACTGACCCTCGGGCAGGCGCAGGTCGGCAGCTTCATACGTGTCACCGCCTTCTACACGGACCAGCTGGGCAGTAGCGAGACCCCGGTGAGCGCCGCGACCGGCACGAAAGTGGCCAATGTCAACGACGTCGGTGTCGTCACGATCAACGGCACGGCGACCCAGAACCAGACGCTGACGGCCAGCGTCACGGATCCCGACGGCGTCCCGGCAAGCATCACCTATCGCTGGCAGAGCAGCGCTGACGGCACCACCTGGACCAATCTGTCCGCCACGACCGCGAGCCTTACCCTCGACAGCAGCCTGGTCGGCAAGCGGATCCGGGTGAATGCCACCTACACCGACCAGCTCGGCGCCAGCGAGAACGCAACCAGCACGGCCACGGCGACGGTTGCAGCTGCGAGTACGACCACCACCCTGTTCACGACCCAGACCCCAGCCAACACCAATGCCACCGACGGGACTGGGGCGGACTATGAGCTGGGGATGCGCTTCACCGCTGACGCGTCCGGGGTGATCCAGGCGATCCGGTACTACAAGGCCTCGAGCGAGACCGGAACCCATGTCGGCCACATCTGGTCGGCAACGGGCCAGGAGCTGGCAACCGTCACGTTCACCAACGAAGGCGCATCGGGCTGGCAGCAGCAGGCGCTCGCCACGCCGCTCACCATCGCCGCCGGCACGACCTACGTGGTCTCGGTCAACATCAACAGCTACTACGTCTCCACCACCCAGGGCTTCGCCTCCGGCATCAGCAATGGCGGCCTGAACGCTCCGGTCGGTGCGGGCGTCTTCGACTACAGCGCGGGCGTCTTCCCCACCAGCGTCTATCAGAATGCAAACTATTTCCGCGACGTCGTGTACGCTCCCTCCAACGTCATCGCTCTGCTCAACACCTCTACGATCTATGTCAATGAAGCGGCCGGCACGGTCACCATCACTGTCGTGCGCTCCGGCGACCTCTCGTCTCAAAACACCGTTGAGTACACGACGAATGAAATCGGCACCGGCGGTACCGCGACGGCTGGATCGGATTTCATCCAGCCCACCTTCAATGGTCGGACGAACACCGGCCAGGTCGTCTTCGGACCGGGAGAGAGCACCAAGAGCTTCACCATCCAGATCGTCAACGATCAACTCACCGAGGGCAATGAGACGTTCGCCATCGGGCTTCAAAATCCCGGCTCCGGATCCCTCGGAGCTCCACGCACCGTGCTCGTCACCATCCTCGACGACGACTCGCCCGCCACAATCTCTATGGCGGACGCTGTGCTAAGTGTTGCAGAGAGTAGTCCGACCGCGACGATCACGCTGCTGCGCAGCGGGCCCGTCAATCAAGCAGCCACGGTCGGCTTCACGACGAGCAGCGGCAGCGCACTCGCGGGATCCGATTACACGACCACATCGGGCACGGTGACCTTTGCCGCCGGACAGGCGAGCCAGACCATCTCGGTGCCGATCGTCAATGATACGACTCCGGAGAACGACGAGACCTTCACCGTCACCTTGAGCAACCCGACGGGCGCCACGCTCGGCTCCCAGGCGACGACGATGGTGAAGATCCTGGATAATGACAACCCCGCTCTCGGCAACCTGGTGGGCGAGACAGCGGTGACGGGTCTGAACCAGCCTGCGGCGATGGACTGGACGCCCGACGGCCGCTACATGCTGATCGCGCAGAAGGACGGCGTGGTGCGCGTGGTGGACAACGGCACGTTGCGATCGACTCCGCTCATCGACATTTCGAGCGAGGTGAATGATTTCGGCGATCGCGGGCTGCTGGGAATCGCGGTGAACCCGAATTTCGCAAGCAACCACTATGTTTACCTGCTCTACACTTACGATCCGCCCGAGACGGCGACTCAGAGCGGGCTCGCAGCGGCCGATGGGGGTGGCAACCGACCTTGTCGTCTGGTGAGGGTCACCGTCGACCCCAACACGATGATTGCCGATCCGTCCAGCGAAGTGGTGCTGGTCGGCAAGAACAGCATCTGGGCCTATACGAGCCGTCCCGACGCGAACAGCGGCGGTGATCCCAGCATCGTTCCTTCCGGGATCGTCAACGGCACCACAATCACGGCTCCCGCGAGCCAAATCGAGACCGGAGCGCAGGACAACGATCCCGACAGGGCTGGCGTCCAGAACCAGAACATCCGTGACTATCTTGCGACCGACAGCGACTCGCATTCGATCGGTGCCGTTCATTTTGGTCCCGACGGCTATCTCTACCTGACGGTCGGGGATGGCACGTCCTACAACTTCGTCGATCCCCGCGCAGTGCGGGTCCAGGACATACACAATCTCTCGGGCAAGCTCTTGCGGATCGATCCAATTACAGGTGAGGGAGCTCCCGGCAACCCGTATTATCAGGCAAGCGACCCAAACAGCAATCAGTCGAAAGTGTTCTACTACGGCGTCCGCAACGCGTACCGCTTCAGCTTCGACCCCGTCACGAATCTGCCTGTGCTCGGAGACGTGGGCTGGAACAACTGGGAAGAGATCGATACGGGGCCCGCCGGCTCGAATTTCGGATGGCCCTACTTTGAAGGTCCGGACAAAACCGCCAGCTACCAGAACCTCTCCCAGGCGATCACCTTCTACAATAATGGCAACCGCAACAATTTGTCGGACCCGCCTGCCGTGTTCCCGATCCTGCCCCTCAGCCACGGGGCACCAGACAACGCCCATGTGATCACCGCGGGAGATTTCTACAATCAGAACACGATGTTCTTCGACGACGTCTACAACGGAACGATCTTCGCAGCGACGCTGGATGCGAACCGGCAGATCGCAAGCGTCCAGTTGATGGACAACGTACAAGGCATTGTGGACCTGCAGAAGGGGCCCGACGGCTGGCTCTACGGTGCCGACATATATGATGGCACGATCCGACGTTGGGTCGACTCCACAGCCGCCGCCGGGACTACGGTGGGCCTCGCGGCATCCTGACGGCGGACGCGCCGTCTCTCAACGACCGCCCGCTTTCGGCCGCGTGGTAAGAGCTTATGCGCCTGGACGACCGGCCCTCGCCCACAATCGGCTGTCGCTCGGCATCTGCATGCGGATCCAGCCGTACGGTGCCCGCGCCCAAGGCTTGATCTCGGGCGTTAGGTTGTCGAGGACCAAGTCGCCAGTCCTGGCGCGCACCACGAGCACAAGGTGATGGTCTCCAGAACCGGTCACCACTTCGCTCAACAGCAGAACCCGCGCGGGCCAGCCACGTTGTAGCAGTTCATGACGCTTGCTCACTGCGTAGTCGTTGCAATCGCCGCGAGCCGGGTTAACGAGCCACTCCTCACCTGCAAGGCCAAGTTCGTTAGGTTGCGGAGCAATGGCCCGGTTCACTGCGCGATTGACTGCTTTCAGCTCTGCCCAACGTTCCTTCGTCAGGCGGACCGGCCCGCCGCGGAAGAAGCGCCGCGGGCGGCATTCGGCCTCATAGCGTAGACAGAACATTGTGTAAGTGAGAGGCGGAAGCGTCGGGCGCCCAAGCTCGATGTGCGCAAGGTCCGCCTGGGGGACCTGTGGCAAGGCCGACAACGCCGCCCCCGCCCACTGAATGCCCCCGATCACGGTCGCTATGGCTGCCGCGAGGACCGGGCCCGAAGTTCGCTGCATCTGCCGATCCCCTTCGAACGCCAAACGGGTCGGTCCAGCCGGCGCAGGCGCGCCTGACCACCCAGAAACCTATTTAATATATTATATATTTAACACCCATTTAATTTAAACGGCAATAATTATTAAATGAGCCCCCCCCCTGCGAGAGGCGGCCTGCAAAGACGAGCGGGAATGAGAAGAGCGCCGGTGCGAGACGCCTCGATAGGCGCCGATTGCCGTTGGTGGAAAAGGTTGAAGCTGGG
Source organism: Bradyrhizobium sp. LMG 9283 (assembly GCF_045571415.1). Classification (NCBI taxonomy): domain Bacteria; kingdom Pseudomonadati; phylum Pseudomonadota; class Alphaproteobacteria; order Hyphomicrobiales; family Nitrobacteraceae; genus Bradyrhizobium; species Bradyrhizobium sp. LMG 9283. The sequence continues at coordinate 2,985,050 of NZ_CP120691.1, read as the reverse complement.
CGCGATGGAAGGTCGTGCGCCGCCGGTCGCGGCAATAATTTGCCACGGTATAATTTTATCGTTGATTTAAATATTTGTTGGAGCCAAGCCGTCAAACAGGCTTTCTTGAGCAGGACCTAGTTCACATGCCAGTCGAGCTACTCGTCATTCTTGGAGCTGAAACTTCGATACTCGTCTTCGTGGCCGCAATGAACCTGCACGCCAAACGGATGGACGTACTGAGCGGACGATCCTTCGAGCACCCCATCGCCTCTCCGAGGGGCAACAAGCATCTAGCACGGTCGAGCCATCGAATGGCGCGCGATTTACTACGGTTGATCGCGGGGTGGACGATCTCATCACGTTCGTTCTACCCGATCTCGTCAGGTGCGCCGATAACCAGGATGCCGCGGCGGATTCTTCAAACCGGAGCGCAGACGCCGGTCAGGTTTGAGACGCGCGCTCGTTGGACCGGCACGCCCGCTCCCGGCTCTCGCGACCGTCCGGCTTTGCTTTCAGCGGCTGATCGCACCACCGACGCCCAGAGAGAGGGCGCCGGTCCCGAATATATGCAGTCGAGCGCTGCTGCCATCCTGCACCAACTCAGCGCTCCTTGAATGCCCGTCCCGCCTGATCCTGCAGCGGCTTGAGCAGGTATGAAAGCGCGGTCCGACCTGCGGTCTTGATGAAGACCTCGACCGGCATGCCTGGCAGGAGCTTGGCCGAGCCGAGCTTCGCGAGCTCTTCCGGCTTCAGCAGGACGCGGCCTGTGTAGTAACTCGTGCCGGCGCGCTGATCCTGCGTGATGTCCGCCGAGACCATGCTGACCTCGCCGTCGATTTCGGGCGTGGTCTTCTGGTTGAACGCTGCGAAGCGCATTGTCGCGGTCTGCCCCACATAGACCTGGTCGATATCCTTCGGTGCGATCTTGACCTCAACCGCAAGTGAGTCCGCGTCAGGGACGATCAGCATGATTTGCTCGCCGGGAGAGATCACCCCTCCAACCGTGTGAACGCTGAGCTCGTGGACGCGACCGGATTGTGGCGCCCTGATATCGACGCGGTTCAACTGGTCGACCGCTGCAGTCTTGCGCTCGCCCAGCTCGGAGAGTTTCGAGCGCGTCTCGATCAGGTCCTTGCCGACCTCCGTGCGCAGATCCTGGTCGATCTGGATGATCTGGAGTCCGATTTCGGAGATCTTGCCCTTAGACTGAGCAATCATTCCTGCGAGCTGGCTCCGCTCCCCTTCGATGCGGGCGGAGTCGCGCTCGAGGGAATTGAGCCGCGTGATCGGCACCAGATTCTTCTGCCAGAGGCTGCGCACGCCCTCCAGCTCCTGGCGGATGAATTCCACTTCCTTCTGCTTGGCCTCGGTCTGCCCCATATAGCCCTTGATCTCGTTTTCGAGCTGCGCGCTTTTCTCCTGGAGCTGCGCTTTCTGGCCACTCCGTGCCTGACGACGAAGGTCGAACAGCTTCCGCTCCGCGGTGATCGCACGACTCGCCTCGGAGTTGCTCTCTTTGGCCCGGTCGAGCAGCACCTTGGGAAACACGACCTGCTCGGCACCATCGCGCTCGGCCTCGAGACGAGCCTGCCGCGCCAGCAGCTCATCGATGCTGTTGGTGACGATCGTCGCATTCGCCAGCGTTTGCGTCTCGTCGAGGCGGATCAAGACGTCGCCTGCATTGACCCGATCGCCCTGGCGCACACGCAACTCTCCCACGATTCCACCAGTTGCGTGCTGAACCTTCTTGACGCTGGAATCCACCACGACCACGCCCTGAGCGATCACCGCGCCCGACAATTGGCTCGTTGTCGCCCAACCGCCGATCCCAAAGGTCACCAGACCGAACATGATCATGCCGACGATCATGTAACGCTGGATGGATTGCATCGCCGGCGCCACCTGGCCGTTCATCGGCTGCCTCCTTGAGCTTCCGCGACCACCTTGAGCGGCACGGGATTCCGCAAGACCCTCTTGAGGACCTCCTCTCTCTTGCCGAAGGACTGAACCCTGCCTTCCCCGAGGCACAAGACATGATCGACGGCTTCAAGCGCCTTCGGACGATGGGCGACAACGACGACAATCCCGCCGCGGCGACGCACGTTCAGGATCGCCTCAGTCAGCGCCTCCTCGCCCTCGGCGTCGAGATTGGAGGAGGGCTCATCGAGCACGACCAGGAACGGTTTGCCGTAGAAGGCACGTGCGAGCCCGATGCGCTGCCGCTGCCCCGCTGACAGCGCCAATCCTCCCTCGCCAATTTTCGTGCTGTAGCCGTCCGGAAGCGAAAGAATGAGATCGTGCGCGCCGGCGGCATGCGAGGCCTCCAGAACAGCGGCGGCCGTCGCCTGCGGATCGAACCGCGCAATGTTCATCGCAATGCTGCCGTCAAACAATTCCACATCCTGAGGCAGGTAACCGATATGCTTGCCGAGGGCGTCAGAAGACCAGTGCTCGAGCGCGGCGTTGTCCAGCCGTATCCGGCCCCGAATGCACGGCCATACCCCCACCAGCGCTCGTGCCAGCGTCGATTTTCCCGATCCGCTCGGCCCAATGATTCCGACCGCCTGTCCGCTCCGCAGTTGGAATGACACTTCATTGACGGTGGGCCTCTCCGAGTTTGGAGCGCCAACATAGAGATGATCGACGGTGAGAGTTTCAACAGGAGGAGGCAATGCCAGCCGCTCCTCCTCGCCGGGCAGAAGCTTCAGCAAAGCATCAAGCCGTTGTCCCGATTGCCTCGCAGCGACGAATCCTTTCCAGTTCGCAATGGCCATTTCAACAGGCGCCAAGGCCCGCGCGGTGAGGATTGATCCGGCAATGATGATGCCGGCCGTCGATTCCTGATTGATGACGAGGACTGCGCCAACGGCAAGAACCAGCGATTGCAGGATCGCCCGAAAGATCTTGGAGGCACCGCCGAGTCCGTTTGCGACATCGCTGGCCCGCTCATGGGCCGCGAGATACTTCGCGTTGACATCCCGCCAACGCAGCGCCGCCTGCTGCCGCATGCCCATGGCCTGCAGAACTTCGGCATTGCGCCGTCCCTCGAGCGCGAGGGCAGTTCGCGAAACGGCGAGACGCGAGCTCGCCTTTGCCGGGCCTCGGGTACGCGTTTCCGTGAGCATCGTAATACCGACCAGCACCAGCGCGCCAACCAGCGCAGTGACGCCAATCCAGAAGTGAAAGAGGAAGCAGACGCCGAGATAGATCGGCATCCAGGGCAGATCGAAGAGCGCCGTCGGCCCTCCGCTCGACAGGAAGCTGCGGACCTGATCAAGATCCCGCACCGGCTGCAAGCCGTCGCCATCGGCCCTGGTCTTCAAAGGCAGGCGAACAAGCGCGTCGAAAATGCGAATACCGAGCCTTTCATCAAAATACCGGCCGACCCGCGCGCTGATCCTGCTCCTGACGAAGTCAAGCCCACCCTGAAACAGGTAGAGGACCGTAGCCAGAACCATCAAGGCGACCAAAGTCGGGATGCTGCGCCCGGGCAGCACCCGATCATAGACTTGCAGCATGAAGAACGAACCGGTGAGCATTAGGAGATTGCTCATCCCGCTGAAGGCCGCGAGAGCCCAGAATATCCGGCGGCAAGACCGCAGGAATGCCGACATCTCTGACTGCGGCTCCTCATAGTTCTCCGCCGGCTGGAAACGACCGACGAATATCCGTTGCCGAAGGGCTTCAACCCAGCGCTTTGCCCAGCCGACGAGCCGCGATGTCGACCGTTCGGCATCGTCCGCCAGCCGGCGCCCGGCCGACAATAGTCCTGACAAATGCATGATTGGGATTCGATAAAGATTCGCAGGCGGGAGGATCATCCCCCGCCGTCCAACGTCAGCCATGATGCCTGCCCTTTAGTCATGCCTTTATCGGGGGATCCCCCAAGAGATCCCCCGAGGCAGTTGTTGAGTACTAGTCCGTGTGGTTGCCCTGTCTCCTACGCGAAGTGGAAGTCGTGGCTGGTCAACGCGCCGAGCTTGGCGTTCTTCAGCGTAAGCGTATCGCTCCCCGTCGCGATCACGACGTCGGTGCCCGATTGGGTCGCGTGGGAGAGAACGCTCGCAAAACTGTCGAACACACTTTTGCTGAACTCGATCGTGTCGTGCGCAGGACCGCGCGCAACGAAGCCCTTGATGACGTCGTTGCCGAAATTCGCGCCAAACACGAAAGTGTCGGCCTGGCTGCTGCCAACGAAGGTGTCATCGCCAGAAGTGCTCGTCAGGGTCGTGTTGCCCGGCGAAGCGACGAACGTACTGCCGGCAATAGCAGCAGTGCTATTGGTTGCAGTGGACGACGTAGCTACGCTGGAAGTACCGATCTGCCCGTCACTGTTCAGATCCTGATGGAAGCTGGTCTCCAGCGTCTTGAGGCCAGAGTCCGTACCCGACACCGAGCCCCCCTCCGTGGAGCCGGTCAGGGAGCTGACGTGAGAGACGTAGTTACCGTCATTATCGGTGTTCCACGCCGTGTACTGACCGGTGCTCGTCTCCTTCCAGGCAACTTGATAGCCCGTCGCCGTCTTCTCCGCACCAATGGGAGTCCAGGTGCCGTCGGAGCCGTCCACGAAATCCACGCCGTTATCCTTCAGCGTGGGGCCGGTGCCGGTGCTGCCATTGAGGTAGTATTTGCCACCACTCTCAACGAGACTTGTCACACCAGCCGATTCGATGACCTTGCCAGTCGTCGGCGTTGGCGACGTCGGTGTGGTTGCAGTGGAAGTACCGATCTGCCCGTCACCGTTCAGATCCTGATGGAAGGTCGTCTCGAGCGACTTGAGGCCAGAGTCCGTACCCGACACCGAGCCACCCCACGTGGAGCCGGTCAGGCTGTCGACATGGGACACGTAGTTGCCGTTGTTGTCGGTGTTCCACGCCGTGTACTGACCGGTGCTCGCCTCCTTCCAGACAACCTCATAGCCCGTCGCGGTCTTCTCCGCACCAATCGGTGCCCAGGTGCCATCCGACCCGTTCACAAACTCCACACCGTTATCCTTCAGCGTGGGGCCCGATCCGGTGCTGCCGTTGAGGTAATATTTGCCGCCGCTCTCAACGAGAGTTGTCGCGCCAGCTGACTCGACGACCGTGCCGGCAGTCGGCGACGACGGTGACGTCGGCGAGGTCGGTGTGGCTGGCGCGGAGGTGCCGGTGATGCTGGCCGTGAACGCGGTGGACGCCGCGCCGGTGTTCCCTGCTGCGTCCGTTGCCGTCGCGGTAAGGCTGTGCGAACCGGCCGCAAGGGCGCTGGTTGTATAGCTCCACCCGCCAGTGCTGTTGGCCGTCGCGGTCCCGATCTGGGTCGTGCCGTCGAACACCTTCACGACGCTGCTCGCTTCGGCACTGCCCGACATCACCACCTGATTGGCGGTGTTCACCGTATGGCTGGCAATGGTCGGCGCAGTCGGCGCCTTGGTATCGATGGCGATTGCCAACGCAGATGACGCCGCGCTGGTCTGGCCCGACGAGTTGGTCGCCGTTGCGGTCAGCGTATGCTTGGCGTCGGTCAGGACCTTTGTAATGTAATCCCAGGCGCCACTCGAGTCCGCAGTGGTCGAACCGATCTGGTTCGCACTGTCGTAAAACTTGACCGTGCTGCCGGCAGCAGCGGTGCCCTTGAGCTCGATCGTATTGTCGTTGGTGATATTGTCGCCCACGGTGCCGCTATCGGTCGAGAACGACGCGATCACGGGTGCGGCGGGTGAAGTAGCACCGGTCGACCCAGAACCAGACGAGGCGCCGCCCGAGGAACCATCAGTCCCAGCCGGCAATATAGTCGGTGAAAACGTTGGTGTCGATTCGGTATTATTCGAATTCACCATCTGACCGGTTCGCATATCCATATTCTTGGAGAACGACCAGCCGCTCGGCGCGGAGTAGAACGCGCCCCACGCTGCCTGCAGGTCGAAGAAATTGTCGTGCACGCTGCCCTTAAGAGCTGAACTATTGTCGTTATAGGAGTTGGCATGAAGCATATACGACATCGCGTCGCCAGCGCTGCCTCCCGTTGCGATCATCGTGTTATATGCCATCACGGCATCCTGGATCACGCCGCCCTGCGTATTGCTGTAGAATTGAAAGCCCTCGCCGCCGGAAACCTGCGGTGTCTGGTAGGTGGTGTTGAACTCGACGTCCACCGAGCTCGCCGTGCCGCCGCCGAATTGCAGAAAATTCAGATGATAACCCTCGTGGAGCGAACCTTGTTCGATCAGATTATATTTGTAGTCGACGGAAAAACTCGGGCTTCCATTGGCCTGAGTAAATTCGACGATGTGCCCCGGAAAATTCTTGAACCAGTTATATTCCAGCGTCACCTCGCCCGAGCCCGAGTACCGAATGTACGATAGGTTGTTGCCGATCGAGCTGCCGTCAAACGTATTATGTATCACCGTGAGATTGGACGCCGACGTGCCGCCGTATATCAGGTAAGCTCCCTGGTTCGTCCCCACCGAGAAATTGCTATTGGATATCGTCGTATTCGCAGCACTGGTCGCCACCTGATATCCGCCGTGAAGCGCGAAGTCGTATCCATCCAGCGTGACATTGTCACCCGTGATGCTGATAGTCCTGCTCGCATTATCAACCGAAACGCCGGCCATCGAGATCGTTGCCGGATCCTTTAATGGCGTAGAATTCGGTCCAACCGCATAGTCAACTCCCGCGACCTGCCAGGTGGGACGTACTGCATACCCGTCAAGCAGGTTGGGATGCTGTGCTGCCATTCTCGTACTCTCCTTATCCAATTGCGATCCATTTGCTGACATGACGCTCTTCGGGTTGCCCGAACGGAATGGCGTCACCAACAAGCGGGCGCAGCTAGAACGGCCAGCGCGGGCTTTTTTGAGGCCACATGGCGGCTCACTCCGGGTGTTTCTCTAGCGAGCCTGCCAAACTTTCTCGTCCGCGCGCAGCTCAGACAATTAGTTTTCCTCAGTTATTTAATTTGGACTATTCAGAGGATAACGATTTTCTCGATCTAATCTTTCACGTGCGACTGCGTCCGAATGGAGCCCCGTCGATATACGGGGAATCGCAAGCGACCGGTGCCAGCAGTGCGAGGACGGCGTCGCATGGCCCAATCAGCGTAGCGGTGGCTGCTGCTCTCTTTGTCGCACCACCGGTAAAAGCTTGTTCTTGGAGTTGATGATCTTGCCGGTTCGCATATCCATATTCTTGGAGAACGACCAGCCGCTCGGCGCGGAGTAGAACGCGCCCCACGCTGCCTGCAGGTCGAAGAAATTGTCGTGCACGCTGCCCTTAGGCGCTGAACTATTGTCGTTATAGGAGTTGGCATGAAGCATATACGACATCGCGGAGCCAGCGTTGCCTCCCGTTGCGATCATCGTGTTATATGCCATCACGGCATCCTGGATCACGCCGCCCTGCGTATTGCTGTAGAATTGAAAGCCCTCGCCGCCGGAAACCTGCGGTGTCTGGTAGGTGGTGTTGAACTCGACGTCCACCGAGCTCGCCGTGCCGCCGCCGAATTGCAGAAAATTCAGATGATAACCCTCGTGGAGCGAACCTTGTTCGATCAGATTATATTTGTAGTCGACGGAAAAACTCGGGCTTCCATTGGCCTGAGTAAATTCGACGATGTGCCCCGGAAAATTCTTGAACCAGTTATATTCCAGCGTCACCTCGCCCGAGCCCGAGTACCGAATGTACGATAGGTTGTTGCCGATCGAGCTGCCGTCAAACGTATTATGTATCACCGTGAGATTGGACGCCGACGTGCCGCCGTATATCAGGTAAGCTCCCTGGTTCGTCCCCACCGAGAAATTGCTATTGGATATCGTCGTGTTCGCAGCCATGATCGCCACCTGATATCCGCCGTGAAGCGCGAAGTCGTATCCATCCAGCGTGACGTTGTCGCCCGTAATGCGGATAGTCCTGCTCGCATTATCAACCGAAACGCCGGCCATCGAGATGGTTGCCGGATCCTTTGATGGCGTAGAATTCGGTCCAACCGCATAGTCAACCCCCGCGACCTTACAGGGAGATCTTATCGCATAGCGCGTCAACAACTCTGGATGCTGCGGCGCCGAGCTCGCAGCGCCCGTCCGACCATCGGCCGCACAGCCGTCGGCAACACTTCCCACGTCTTCGGTTCGGAGAAAAACGCCACTTTGGTTCGGACTAGTGGAAGCCAACACGCTTGACGAGTCGAGGCAAACGGGCACGCTTAGCATAGCCAGCCAGGTAGCCCGCCATGGTGAACAACTGCTCATCGATTTGAAACTCGACTATTTGCGATCGCCTAATCACACCTGCTGACAACTTCGAAAGGATCACATCGGCGGCATTTGCAACATGATCAGGCGATTCTGGCTCGGCATATCCCAGATTAAGGGCACCGTCATTCGTATCAAATCAGTTTCGATCAAAGACCGCGATCATAGCTTGAGAAAACCGAGGAATCATCGAACTAATTTTTGAATTGATGAACAGCTTAATTCTCTTCGATCTCGAACCATGGCCTTGCGCATACTGCATGTCGCTGTAGATGATCTGCCTCAATCGAAATCCATGGCGGCAAACCAGTTGCTCCAGGGTTTGCGGCGTAAAGTAAAATGTATGCTCTGGATTGCAGGGTGGTTCGTTTGTGGCGCGGGCGACTACACGTACGAGCTTCGCCAAGGAATATGTGTTCGGGGTAGCAACGATGAGTTGGCCACCCTCCACCAGATTTTCGTGGCTACATCGGATAAACAATCCGGGGTTTGAAAGATGTTCAATCAAATCACCCGCGAAAACGACCTGATACTTTTCAGGTGTAACGAATGTCTCGGCATTTCCAAACACAATGTCATGCCCATCAAGTCGAGCGATTTCAATCTCTTTTTCGAGGATGTCGAAACCCTTTATACTTGCAGCATATTGCGCAAGCACGGCAAAGTTCCAGGTTTTGAAAGCCGTTCTGCCTTTGTAAGAATGGCCGATGCTGCCGGCATCAAGAACGGTCTTCCCTTCAATAAAGGGAATAAGCTTGTTGTAAAACGATGACATCGGTCAGACCTCGACACCCCGCTGAGATTGGTGGCTAAGAAAACGTGGACGACCTACGAAATTAAATGCCTTCTGTAATTTAGCATGTCTATTAAGCCCGCCCAGTGATTCTCAAGGAGCCGGTCGTCCTCCCCGCCGGGCCAGACCATTCTCTTTGTCACCAAAAGGGGCAGCCGGAGCAAATAGAACAACGTCAGCATAATTACGCCTGCAATTGCCCGTGATCTTGACCAATGTTTGAACATGTACCGCACAAAAGACCTATTCGAAACCCGAGCGCGATTCGATCCCAACTTGGGGGCGCTACCTCCTCCCAAGTGAATAATCTCGGCCTCCGGTGTAAATCGGTTTTTCCAGCCTTTGGCGACAAACCTGAGGCACCAGTCAGTCTCTTCGGCATACATGAAGAAACGTTCGTCCAGCGGCCCCACCTGATCGATGGCGTCTCGCCGAACCAGCATGTAACATCCAGTGACAACATCCACCTCACGGACATCGTTTCGAGCCCACCATGTCATCCGTTCGCGGCCGAAGAATCTGCTGCGCGGGAAAAGTTGATACAGATAGGTCGCGTGCAAAAACCAATTCAGAAGTGACGGAAACATAAAGCAAGTGGATTGCAAGCTGCGGTCCTGGTTTAGGACGCGGCATCCAATGACTGCAGTATCAAGGTAGCGGTCGGCGAAGGCGATCGTCTTTTCAATTGCTCGGTCCAATACGATGGTATCGCTATTTAACAGCAAGACGTACCGCCCTTGCGCAACCGCAAGAGCTTGATTGTTCGCCGCCGCAAATCCTCGATTCTCGCTGTTTACTATGAGCTTGACGTCGGGAAACTCTCTCCGGACCATTTCGCATGAACCATCCGTCGACGCATTATCCACAACGATGACTTCGAACCTTACGCGCGAACTCATCTCGATAGCAACTGACCCCAGGCACTGCGCGAGCAGGCAGCGCGTATTCCAGTTGACAATTATAATTGATACGTCCACATTTAACTCCAGCTTTATTTAATTAATTTTATTCTGCTGAATTAGATATCAATATTTTCCGCCTGAGTGAAGGATAAAATGCGGACTGTAAACCCATAGCGGATGAGCCGTAGATGGCGCTAAACCTTCTTCTGATAGCTCCCACCTGTGATGGCCAGGACGTCGGCGAGGCATGGGTGGCCTACCAATGGGTGCGCCGCCTTGCCGAGCGGCATCGGGTCACGCTCTTGACCTACTACAAGCGCGGCGCAAGTCCCACATCCACACAACTTAGCGGCTTGCGAATAATTGAGTGGCCCGAGCCTCCGCTGTTAGGACGGGCCGAACGTCTCAACAGCATGCTAAAGCCAGGCTACCTCTTCTTTTATTGGAGGGCACGAAAATGGATTCGCCAAGCTTTAGCACGCGGAGAGCGTTTCGATCTCGCGCACCAGCCCCTTCCGGTTGCAATGCGATATCCTTCTCCTTTGGTCGGGTTCAGCATTCCGTATATTGTGGGACCTGTCGGAGGCAGCCTCGATTCGCCGGCGGCGTTCCGGCAGCAGGAACGCGCTACCGCCTGGTATGTGCGGTTGCGGCAGCTAGATCGGTTGCGCTTGCGTTTCGATCCATGGCTTCGAATGACCTTTGATCGAGCGTCCTGCGTTATCGGCATCGCTCCTTATGTCCGGGACGTTCTTAGTGAGCGATCGCTCCATTGCTTTGAAATCATGAGTGAAACGGGCCTCGAGAAGCTTCCGGATCCTATAGATCGGTCGACCAGGCGTGGTCCGGTGAAGCTTCTCTTTGTCGGCCGCCTCATCAGAACCAAAGGGGCGCGGGATGTCATTGAGGCAATGAGCAAACTGCACGATCTAGAACTCGTGCTTGATATTGTAGGCGACGGCCCCGACCGCGCGGCATGCGAGCAGTTGGCAAGGCGGCTTCACTTAACGGATCGGGTATTCTTTCACGGGCGGAAAACCCGCGACGCCGTTGACGGCTTCTATGCGAGAGCCGACATCTTTGTCTTTCCGAGTTATCGGGAACCGGGGGGCAACGTGATATTCGAAGCCATGGGTTATGGCCTACCGCTGATCGTTTGTGATCGGGGCGGCCCCGGAGCCGCTACCGACGATAGTTGCGCGATCCGCCTGCATGCTGTGGCGCCAGAACAGTACGCGCATGATATCGCCTCTGCCATAGGGCGCCTGGCGAGTGACCGCAATCTCAGACTGTCTCTCGGCGAGCAAGCCCGTAGTCGCGTGTCCAAGATTGGGCTGTGGGACCGCAAGCTGGACCAGTTGGACGCAATTTACAACAGCGTGCTTCGGCAGCGCCTTAGGGACTCAAAGATAGAGTTCGCGCATTCCAACGAGGATCGGCGGGCATGGAACACCCCCAACAATTAAACAAGGCGGCTGTTTACTACATTTAAAATTATTTTCTGGACGCTTCTCGCTTTAAATATTAAAATTGTTTGGCGGTTGAAGGAACTTACCGGGCCTTGCTGCGGAGCCGGGATCGTCCGCCACGAGCCTCGAGGAATAAGATTAGGATCGATACAGTGGAGGAGCCTCTCAAGGTTGATACGTCTCGCATCGTACAACTTGCGCTTCTTGCACAGCGCTATCGAGGGCCCGCCCCTCGCATACTACGAAATGCGGGCCGCTACTTGCTGTCGCAGCTTCGCAAGGAGCAACGTTTAATTGAGGATTGGTCCTCGCCCTTGATCACGCGCGAGTATGCGCACGGGCCACTTCCGCCGTTCGAGCACGCCGCAGAGCTGGTCCGAAATGGAGAGTGCGCGCCTACAGCCCCCAAGCTCCAGCAGAGATGTTTGATTTCCACCAGCGTCTTGGATACAGGCGGTATTGATGAATTCGTCGCTTTTCTTTCCCGACGACTGCCGAGCCATGGCATAGCTACGACCATCATGCTCACGGACCCTGCCGCCCGGAGAGGACTACTCCTGAGGAGTGTGCGCGAGGAGGGAATTCAGGTAATCCAAGAGTCTGTCGAAAACAGTCGCCGATGGCTGACCGACAATCGTCCTGACGTCATCAGTGCGCACGCACCTCCTGACTGGTTGATCGAGGCAGCGCATGACGCGCGAATACCTGTGGTCGAAACGCTCCACGCGGTACCAACCCCGATCGGAACGAATTGGCAGGCCGAAGCCCGGAGGAGTCAATGCATTCGGTTCTTTGTCGCGGTTAGCGAGCTTGTAAGACTACAATACATGCGCGGCAATCCTGCTTTCCAGCCGGACGCCATTGTCACAATCCCGAATGGATTCAACGACAGGCAACGGCCTCCAGTGGACCGAACGGCTGCGAGACAATGGCTTGGCCTTGAAGATGAATTTCTCTTCGTCTCCCTAGGACGCCATGTTCTGCAGAAAAATGCCTATGGCCTGATCTCAGCGTTCTCCGCCGTCGCGCAAACATTTCGGCATGCGCATCTTCTTATCGCGGGAAGAATGGATGATGCGTTGTATATGCAGCAGTTGCTGCGTCTGCGCGGGCGGTCCGGGGCTTCAGATAGGATACATCTGCGCGACAGTATTTCACATCCGTCCATACTCCTGTGCGCAGCCGATTGCTTCGTGTTGAATTCATTCTTTGAAGGATGGCCGCTCGCCTCGATGGAAGCGTTATGCGCGGGTCTGCCTGTCATAATGAGCGATGTGGGCGGCGCCCGCGAACAAGTGGGGCGCGAAGGCAAGTTTGGATACATCGTTGCAAATCCTGCCGGTGATCCGGAAACGGTCACCTGGGAGACGGCAGCAAGACACCGCTTTCAGACTCAACGCAACAGGGCAGAACTTGTCTCTGCGATGAACGACATCATCGATAACCGCGAACACTGGGAGGCCGAGCGGTCGGTGATCGCTAGGGAAGCCCGCATTCGTTTCGATGTGGAGGCTTGCATCAAGCAGTATGTAAACGTTCTGGGAAAGGCCGCCGCTGCGTAGGGATCGATAACATGGCAATACCCGCTCGCCTATACGGCGTTCACGATCACGCGAAGCAACACTATCGAACACCTAATCCGATAGTTGCCTGGCTTTGCTTTGTTGGGATTCTGTTTCCAGGTGGTCTTGTCGCGTCCAGTGCCTTGGGACCGAAGCTTACAGTCGGGCGCGGCGCCCTCCTGCTGCTCCTGGTTCCGGCGCTGATCAGGCTTGGCAAGTCATATCGGCAGCTCATATTGGCTGACTACTTGATGGCCACGACGGCCATCTGGATGATCGGGGTAGCAGCCTATGTGGGCGGCACCGAAAGCATGTCGTCAGCAGGGGCGCAAGCCACAGAGCTCGCGGGAGCCTACTTCGTTGCTCGCGGTTTTTTCCTCGGTCCGGAAGCTGTGGCCGTCTTCATTCGCGCCCTAAAAGGCACCATCGCGATTGTCGTCCTGTTGGGCATCGCAGATACGCTCTCAGGACGACTATTCGTTCATGAAGCTCTGGCTCGGCTTGTCAACAGTGCTCCGCTTCTGGCCCCGGACTTCCGCATCAATCTTGTCAGGGCAGCGTCCACCTTTGATCATCCAATCCTGTTTGGTACGTTCTGTACCATCTCCGGCGTAATTCTGATGGGTTCGGAAACCACGCCTGGTAAATGGATCAAGTGGGTAGGCGTCTCCGCACTCGGATGCTTCCTCGCGCTATCCTCCGGCCCACTACTTTCATTATTAATAGCGGCGGGCGCATTCGCATACGACAGGTCTTTGAAGCAGTTTCCGTGGCGAGGAAGTCTGTTCTGGACTTCGATAGCAATTCTCGCGATCGTCCTATTCGCTGTGACCAACCGACCGATAGCCTGGATCATCACTAACCTGACGCTTGACCCCGTATCCGGGTGGTTCCGCTTGATGATCTGGGATCTCGCGCTCGCGAGGATCGACGAGCAGCCGGTCACGGGTTTCGCCTTCCTTCCTCTGAACGATTCCATCCTTGACTACACCGTCGATTCTGTCTGGCTACAGTTGGCCTTACGCTTTGGCCTTCCGATGATCGGGATGTTGATCCTCGTTAATTTCAGCACGGTCATTGGTGACCGCGGCGTTCAAGTGCGTGGAAGCTCGAACGTTGATACGGCTCGCCTGAAGTGGGGCTTCTCGGCCGCCGTCGTCATGCTGATGCTGACTGGTCTGACTGTTCACTACTGGCACTTCGTATGGATCTTCTGGGGCCTGTGCCTTGGGATTCGCGGCTCTCTGCGGGAATCTTCCCTTACTGATGACCGTTATTATGGAGCCGAGCTATTGCGGTTCCGAGATCCCATTGCGGGACTTCCGCAAGTTCAGTCATAAGAAAGTCGTGATCGGATAATGACTTAAAAGTGGTCTGCTCCGGTAGCTAGCTGACGGATTACCGTTCAACCACTCTGGCTCAGTTGTCACAACTAGCTCCAACCATCGCGAGACGAGGCTGGAGTGCCCTGAGTGAAAGGTGAAGGATCAAGAAAGCGCTTCTGGCTCCGGCCGGTCGACGTTGCTCAAAATAGAATTCCGTCACCCCTTACAATTCGTCTGCGTTGACCTTGCCCCGCCGGCTTAATCCAGTTTGAAGTTTGTTCTGGCCTACGACAAGGACCAGAGCATGAAGCGCAGCCGCTTTTCGGAAGAGCAGATCATCGGAATTTTGAAGGAGCACCAGGCCGGCGTTTCGGTCGCCGATCTGTGCCGGAAGCACGGCGTCAGCGACGCCAGCATCTACAAATGGAAAGCCAAGTTCGGCGGTATGGAGGTGTCGGAGGCTAAGCGGCTGAAGGCGCTGGAGGATGAGAACACGCGGCTGAAGCGGCTGCTGGCGGATGCCATGCTCGACAATGTCGCGCTGAAGGACTTGCTGGGAAAGAAATGGTGACGCCCGCGAGGAGGCGGAAAGCTGTCGCCCATCTCATGGATGCCCACGGGATGAGCGAACGGCGGGCGTGTAAAACCATCGGCAGCTGCCGCATGACTGTGAGATACAAGACGATCCGGACGGACGCTGGCGGCCTTCGCCAGCGCATGAAGGCGATCGCGCACGAGCGCCGCCGCTTCGGCTATCGGCGCGTGCATGTCCTGCTCAAGCGGGAGGGCTATAGGGTCAACCACAAGAAGCTGTTCCGGCTGTACCGGGAAGAGAAGCTTGCAGTGCGCCGCCGTGGCGGCCGCAAGCGCGCCATCGGGACCAGGGCGCCGATGACGGTGCCGATGGCGCCGAACGAGCGCTGGTCGCTCGACTTCGTGTCGGATCAGCTGACCTGCGGCCGCCGCTTCCGCGTCCTCACCGTGGTCGATGACTGCACCCGCGAGTGCCTGGCGCTGGTGGCCGATACCTCGCTCTCCGGCATCCGCCTGGCGCGGGAACTGGACCGGCTGATGATCGAGCGCGGCAAGCCGAAAATGGTGGTCAGCGACAACGGCAGCGAGCTAACCAGCAACGCCATCCTGGTGAGCGTCATCCAGGGACCACGCACTGAGGGCTGATCTGGTCGGCTAAGAATATCTCGCGGAATGGTTTGTCGCGAGGTCACAATGTCCAAGGATAGTCGTAAGGATAGCGATAAGGATAGGCATACGTCTATCCTTGAAGACGGCGCCGACACGCTGCAGCGCATCGAGATCATCACGGGGACGGGCCGGCGTCGGCGCTGGTCGACCGACGCGAAGGCGGCGATTGTTGCGGAGAGTTTTGCGCCGGGGGCGAGCGTGTCCGCGGTGGCGCGGCGGCACGATATCAGTCCAAGCCTGTTGTTTCTCTGGCGTCGCCAGGCAACGCAGGCGCAAGTCGCGGGGCGCGGGGACAGAGGCATGCTACCTGGCTTTGTGCCGGCCGCGATCATCGGCTGCGGGAGCAAGCCGCGTAGGCTGCCGGCGAAGGTCCAGTTGCGCCTTCCCAAGGCGATGCCGCGCAACGCTCTTTCGGCGGCGTTGTTGCTGAGGCAGATCCTGCCATCGTCGAGGAAGCGGGCAAAGTCGGCCCAGCGCCTGAGCATGGGCTTCAGGACCTCGGAGGAGCGCGAGAGGGTTTCTCGCTCGCGGAGCAGCCAGTCGTGCATGTCATCGAGCAGCGGCTTGCTTCTCCCCTGGCGCACGGCACGCCGCTCTTCGGCGCTGCGGCCGTTAATGGCGCGCTCGATCTCGAACAACGCGTCGAGGCATCTGACAGCCTCCAGTGCGATTGGGGAGACCGGTTTGCCCTTGCGACCTTCCCTGGCATTCTTCTCGATGTCGGCCAGGTCGAAGAAGCCCCGCCGCGCATGGGCGAAGCAGAATGCCGGCGTGATCGGCATCGCTTTCTTTTGCGGGTCGAACAACGGCTCGAAGCCGCTATAGCAATCGGCTTGCAGGATGCCGGCGAAGGCAGCCAGATGCTTCTGGGGATGTTCGCCTCGTCGGTCGCTTGAGGCGTAATAGACCGCCGCCGGCGGCGCAGACCCACCGTAGGGCCGGTCATCCCGCACATAGGTCCAGATCCGGCCGGTCGTGCACTTGCCCTTCGCCAGGATGCGGATGGTGGTGTCGTCGCCATGAAGGCGCTCGGCTGCGAGTACATGGCGCTCAATCAGCTGGAAGAGCGGCATGACGGCGAAGGTTCCGTGGCCGACCTGGTCGGCCAGCGTCGACAACGGCAGGTCGATCCTCTCGGCCTTAAAGCGCACCCTCTGGCGATTGAGCGGGATATGCATGCCGAACTTGTCGAACAGGATCGTCGCCAGCAATTGCGGACCGATGAAGCCGCGCGACGTGGCATGGAACGGTGCCGGTGGCTGGCTGATCTTCTCGCAATCGCGGCAGGTGAACTTTTCCCGCACCGTCTCGATCAGCTTGAACCGGCGCGGGATCTCCTCCAGCGTCTCGGTCACATCCTCGCCCAGCTTCGCCAGGCGCGATCCGCCGCAGCAGGCGCAGCTCTTCGGAGCCTCGATGACGACGCGCTCGCGCTCGATGTCGTCCGGCCAGGGCTTGCGTACCGGCCGCCTACGTGTGAAGGGGCGGACGCTCTGGGTTTTCGTCGCCGCGGCCTGAGCGGCAAGCTCATCCTCGCTCGCCGTGGTGGCGAGTTCTTCGAGCTCCAATTCCAGCTGCTCGATCAGACGCGCCGTGCGCTCGGAGCGCTGCCCGTACAGTTCGCGTTTGAGCTTCTCGATCCGCAGCTCGAGATGCGCGATCAGCGCCTCATTGGCCGACAGCTCCGCCTGCGCGCTGGCAGCCACCGCCTCGGCTCGCAGCCGCGCCTCACGCTCGGCCTGCAGCGCCGCCAGGGCGCTGACAAGATCCGATGGAAGGTCGTCCGGCTTCGATATCACGAAGCCATTGAATCAGATCGAGCAGCAGATTCAAACCCAAAACCACTATCCGACCCGCGTCGGACGCTGGGTTTCTTGAGGGTTGCGCCAATCAATCCCGGACAACAGGTAGCTCAACTGCGCCGGCGAGATCGTTACCGATTCTCCGGCAACCGATGGCCAGATGAACCTTCCCCTCTCGAGTCTCTTGGTAAAGAGGCATGCTCCTTGGCCATCGTGCCAGATCACCTTCACAAGATCGCTGCGGCGGCCGCGGAAGACAAACAGATGACCGCTGAGCGGATCTTTGCGCAGCACCTCCTGCACTTGGAGTGCCAACGACGGAAAGCCTCGGCGCATGTCCGTGTAGCCCGTCGCGAGCCACACTCGCGCGCCCGTCGGAACCGGGATCATCGGCGGACCAAAGCATCGAGAACGCGACGTAGCGCGTCTCCATCAACGTCGCCATCGACCCGGATGCGGTGCCCGGTACCAAGATCAATTTCGATGATGCCCTGGCTCTTCCGTCGACGCACCGCCGTCGTCAATGGCGCTTCGGCCACCTCCCGCCGCGGCACAGACGGCCCAATCTCGACCGGCACGAACGGCGCTATACTCGCTTCAGCGTGCTTGCAAAGCTCCTTGCGCCACCTGAACAGCTGGCTCACATGAAGCCCGGCCACGCGAGCCACCTCGGAAACATTGGCTCCGGGCTCAAGCGATGCTGCAACCAGCCGCTCCTTCTCATCCTGCGACCACCGGCGCCGCCGCTCGACCGATGTGATCACCTCCGCCCTCGAAATCGTCATAGCGCTTCTCCTAGGATTACCCCTAGGACCTGCAGCGCTTGCTTTCGTCAGACAAGGCGGCCTTTGGCGGCTTTCGATTACCCACATCTCGTGCGTAGGATTTGCATCGGTTGAATCGCCTGTGATTCTGTTTGTGACGCCGATTCGCGGAGGCGTCACAGATGAGCGGAGACACGGGAGCCGGTGCTGCAGGCTGGCATGACGACGAAGTCGTTTCGGCAGGGCTGCCGGACAAGCGATTGGCGCGCCGATTTGTCCGCCTGCTTGATCAGATGTCGGCGGCACCTGGCCAACCGGTCCCGGCCGCGTGCGGCGACTGGGCGGCGACGAAGGCGGCCTATCGCTTCTTCGATAATCCGCGCGTTACCGAGCATGGGATGCTGGCCGGCCATTTTGCCGCGACCGCCATGCGCTGCGCGGCGAGCGAAGGACCAATCCTCATTCTGCAGGATACCACCGAGTTCATCTACAGCCGTGCGCAGCCGGGTAAGATCGGCTTTACCAAGACCATCAACGCCGGACGTTACAAGGCGGGTCAGCCCAACGTGGTGACTTTGTGCGGAGTGCTGATGCATTCGAGCCTGGCCGTAACCCTCGGCGGCACGCCGCTCGGGCTGACGGCAGCGAAGTTCTGGACACGCACGAAGTTCAAGGGGACCTGGACGCTCAAGCGGCATGTGAACCCCACGCGGGTACCGATCGAGACGAAGGAAAGCTATCGCTGGCTGGAGAACCTGCGCCAGTCGATGGCGCTCGTGGGCACGCCGGAACGCTGCGTGCATGTGGCCGACCGCGAGAGCGACATCTACGAGCTCTTTTGCCTGGCGCAGGATCTCGGCACGCGCTTTCTGGTGCGAGTGCAGACCAACCGATTGGCCGGCGCGCCCGCCGACGCAGAGCCACGGGATGGAGCTCATCGGGTCTTCGCCCAGCTCTCAGCCACGCCTTGGGCGGGACGCCATTACGTCGCGATAGGACAGGATGAGACGGCGTGCGTGCACGTGAAGTTCGCCGCAATCCAAACCTTGCCGCCCATAGGCAAGCAGAAGCGATACAGTCCTCAGCTTCTCACCTACATTCACGCCCTTGAGATCGACCCGCCGGCGGGCCGTCCGCCGATCGACTGGAAGCTGGTGACCAATCTGCCGGTCGGAGATTTCACCATGGCCATCGAGAAGCTAATGGTACGCCTTGCGCTGGAAAGCAGAGGTGTTTCACAAGGTAATGAAGTCTGGCTGCCGCGCCGAAGAGACGAGGCTTGAGACCGCCGAGCGGCTGACCAAGTTCCTCGCCCTCATCGCGATGGTCAGCTGGCGCATCTTCTTCCTCACCATGTCCGCACGAGCGAAGCCCGACGCTGCGCCGGAGACAGTCCTCACCTCAACCGAAATCGCGACGCTAGATGCCATCGACGCGGCGCGGTCCAAGCCGCGCATCTTGCGCAAGACCCTCGCCACCTACTTGCTCCAGATTGCCATGCTGGGCGGCTACCTCGCGCGCAACCACGATCCGCCGCCAGGAAACATGGTGGTGTGGCGAGGCCTAACACGCCTCAATGACATCGCCTTCGGCCTCTCAATCAGAACTCGTCGACGATGTGGGTAATTGAAAGCTTTGGCGGAGGGATACTGAGGAGCTCGGGGTCGTCCTTGTGCATCCTGATGAGCTCGGTCAGGTTCTCGATGCCGAAGTCGGTGAACGCCATGACCTGGTCGTCACCTATGCCGTAAACCCAGATGAGCCATCCTCAGTGTCCATTCCGTTGGCCACGTCCCAGAGCCAGTCCTCGTCTTCGCCGAGGTCTTTTGCGACGCGAGCGATGGTGAAGACGGCGTGAACCTATTGACGTGCATGGCTACGCCGCCGGGGCGGAGGACCTCGGCGCAGGAGGCGTCCAGTTCCAGGGCAGCAACTCGCGCAGGCGGTTCTGCGGCATGTCGGCGATGCGCGCGAAGACGTCGGCAAGCCAGGCTTTCGGGTCGATGTCGTTGAGACGCGCCGTCATGAGAAGCGTGGCCATCACGGCAGCCCGCTCGGCGCCGCGATCAGAACCGGCGAACAGCCATGCCTTTCTTCCCAGAGCAAAACCGCGCAACGCTCGCTCCGCTGCATTGTTCGTCATGCAGATCCGTCCGTCGTGGACAAGGCGGGCAAAGCCCTCCCAGCGGTTGAGCAGATAGTTGATCGGCTTAATCACGTTGGACGAGCGTGAGAGCCGGGCAGATTCCGCTCGGAGCCAAGCCTCAAGGTCGGTCAGCAGTGGCGCGCTTCTCTCCCGGCGGAACTGCAGCCGCTCCTCAGCGCTCAGCCCATAGATGTCGCGCTCGATCTCGAACAATTGGTCAATCCGACGAACCGCTTCCAGCGCAATGGGCGAGATCGCGGTCGCCGATCTTCCGCGGCGAGCGTTCTGGGCGATGTCGGCAAGTTCGAAGAACGCCCTCCGTCCATGTGCCCAACAGAAGGCGGGCGTGGCCGGCAACGCCTTGCGTCCGGGATCGAAGAGAGCGTTGAACCCGCTATAGGCATCGGCCTGCAGGATGCCAGCGAAGTTCTGAAGATGCCGCGCGGGATGCTCGCCGCGCCGATCACGTGAGGCGTAGAACAGCGCCGCCGGTGGATCTCGCCCGCCGAATGGCCGATCGTCGCGAACATAGGTCCAAATCCGGCCGGTATCTGCTTTCCCTTTCGCCAGGATCGGTATCTTGGTGTCGTCACCGTGAAGCCTGTCGGCGGAGAGCACATAGGCTTCGATCAGTTCAAAGAGCGGCCTGACCGCAAAGGCTCCTGCGCCCACCTGGTCCGCCAGCGTCGAGACGACAGGTCGATCCCCTCGCATTTGAAGCGCTGGCTCTGTCGGTTCAACGGCTGATGCTGACCAAATTTGTCGTACAGGATCGTCGCCAGAAGCTGCGGTCCGATATAGCCCCGGGGTGTGGCATGGAACGGCGCCGGCGGCTGCGTGATCGCCTCGCAATCCCGACAACTGAACTTCTCCCGGACTGTGTCGATCACCTTGAACCGGCGTGGGATCTCCTCCAGCGTCGAGGTCACGCTTTCGCCGAGCTTCGACAGCCGCGTCGACCCGCAGCAGGGGCATTGCGTCGGAGCCGGCAGGATGACGCGTTCTCGCTCGATGTCGTCGGGGAAGGGCTGACGCACCGGCCGCTTGCGCTCAAACGAACGCACCGTCTGCGTCTTCTCGGCCGCCTTCTCGGCGGCCAGCTCATCCTCGGTCGCCCCCGCCTCGAGTTCCTCAAGCTCTAGCTCCAGCTGATCGAGCAGCCGCGCCGACCGCTCGGAGCGGGCGCCATATATCGTGCGTCGTAGCTTCTCGATCTCGAGCTTGAGATGGGCAATCAGCGCTTCGGTGCTCGATTGCTTCGCCTGGGCATTGGCCGCTTCAGCAAGCCTGGCTTCCGCCGCAAGCCTGGCCGCGCGCTCGGCCAGGATCATTGCATGCGCGGCGACAAGATCGGGCGGCAGGTCGGCGCTGGAGTCCATAGCGAGATGGAATCACATTCGCGGCCAAACTCAAATAACAAGTCTCAGCCCACACTGGTCGGACGCCAGGACTCCTGGGGATTGCGCCAGTCGATGCCGGACAATAGATAGCTCATCTGCGCCTGCGAGATCGACACTCCGCCGTCCGCCAGCGACGGCCAGACAAAACGACCTCTCTCGAGTTTTTTTGTAAACAGGCATGCTCCCTGGCCGTCATGCCGGATCACTTTCAATAGATCGCCTCTGCGTCCGCGGAAGCAGAACAAATGACCACTCAGCGGATCGCGGCGCAGCACCTCTTGCACCTGCAGTGACAATGAGGCGAAGCCTTTACGCATGTCGGTGTGGCCCGTCGCCAGCCACACCCGAACTCCCGTAGGAACCGGAATCATCGCGGATCCAAAACCTCGATGATCCGGCGAAGCGCCTCAACGTCAACGCCCGCATCAACAATGACCCGCCGCCTGCCGGTTAGCTCGATCTCGATCCGACGCTCCGTCGAATGTACGGTCGCGCTCTCCGATGACGCCGCCACCGACGCCGCGGGCACCGCCTCGGCCACAACTGCCCTGACAAAGCCAGCCTCGGATTTGGTCCCCGTCGCCGCGAAGGCTCTTCGCCAGGTCACCAATAGAGAACGCGACAAGCCGTACCGCCGGGCTGTCGCCGCAACCAGGCGCGGCTCGGATAGGCTCTCCAAAACAATCCGCGCCTTCTCTTCCTCAGACCAACGCCGCCGCCGGCCCGTATCAACCACTTCCAGTCGATTCAACGTACTGATCGATACGTACAGTTCTCAACCATCAGGCCAGCCCGCCGCAAGGCGTCTCTCCTCGGAGGCTTACCATGCAGAATGCCTTCATCGAGAGCTTCAACGGCCGGCTGCGGGATGAATTGCTGAACGAGACGCTGTTCACGTCACTGGCCCAGGCTCGCGTCGCACTCGGATGCTGGCGGGCCGATTACAACGATGCCCGACCCCACTCGCAGCTCGGATGGAAAACGCCCTCCGAGTTCGCCTTCACCTGTCACCCGCGCCGGGATCTGGCGCTGCGCTATGCCGAAGGCTCCGCGCCAGCTCCCGTCGCTCCCACCGCCCAACCGGGCAAATCCAACGACCGGAGCGAACTCAGGATTGGATAAAACTTGATGTGGTGGAACGGCCCGCTCCAACAGCATCAAAGTGCTAGAACGTGGTCGTTGTTCGAACGCCACAAAGGAGGGACCGTTCCGTGAAACAGGTTAGCACCATCGGGTTAGATTTGGCCAAGCACGTTTTCCAGGTTCACGGCGCGGATGCGGAGGGCTCGCCCGTGTTCAACAGGAAATTGCGGCGCAGCGAGGTTCTGCGCTTCTTCGAGAAACTGCCACCATGCCTGGTGGGGATGGAAGCCTGCGGTAGCGCCCACTATTGGGCGCGCGAGATCGCAGCTCTCGGTCATGAGGTGCGGCTCATTCCGCCGGCTTATGTCAAACCCTTCGTAAAGCGAGGCAAAACGGATGCGGCAGACGCAGAGGCCATCAGCGAAGCGGTGACCCGCAAGACCATGCGCTTCGTCCCAATCAAGACGGCCGAGCAACAGGCTGCCGCGATGGTGCTGAAGACCCGCGCCCTTCTAGTGCGGCAGCGAACGCAGGCGGCCAACGCGTTGCGCGCGCATCTGGCCGAATTGGGCATCATCGCGACCGCTGGCCTGGCAAAGGTTGAGGCGCTGGTCGCAATCGTACGGGATGAGACAGATGCTCGCCTGCCCGCAGCAGCGCGCTTCGCGCTGAGGGCTCTCGCCGACGAGATTGAAGCTTCAGCCGACCAAATCGAGAGACTCGAGCGCGCGATTGTTGTGGAGACCAAGCACGACGAGGACATGCGTCGGTTGACCACGATACCTGGCGTCGGCGCCATCACGGCGGCGACCATCAAGGCGCTCGTGCCGGATCCCGGCGGGTTCAAGTCGGCTCGCCACTTTGCCGCCTGGCTGGGATTGACGCCGCGGCCCCATTCAAGCGGAGGCAAAGAGCGACTGGGAGGAATATCGAAGATGGGAAATCCGGAACTCCGCTCTCTGCTCGTTGTCGGGGCGACGGCCGTCTTCCGGGTTGTCCGAAACGACGCTCGGGCGCGGCCGTGGCTGAAGGCGCTTCTCGCCAGACGGCCCTTCAAGGTTGCAGCGGTCGCGCAGGCCAACAAGACGGCGCGGATCATCTGGCCGCTTCTGAACAAGGGCGGGACGTACCGACGTCCCGACCCGCTGACTGCCGCGGCCGCCGTCTGATGGACGCAGTGACCGCCAAAGCGATCTGACCGGCGCAGGCCGGCAGAGGGCCAGGTGCAACAACAGCCGATGAACCCATGGGACGACATCCCGAAACGAGTGAAGCTACTGCCCCCAATGCGCTCAAACGCGTAAACTTGATTTAGCTCCTCGTTCCGCGGATCTCATCGAGGCCAGGCGGCCATGTGCCGCGCGCAAAGGCCGGACATATGACCGCACCGTTCCAATGTGTGAAATCGACTGAAAAAGCTCTTGCCACGCGGGCCGTTCCACATATGGGGGCAAGGTCAGCGTCACACTCCGTCCTCCGCAGTGCCGCATCCGCGCCCTTTCGAACGTTTGGTAGCACTCACCGTCTGCTCGAGAATTGCTCCTGACAATGACGGCACGCAGCTCGCCGGAGGGCAAGTGATTCGTCATCAACCCGACGGTCACGTGGAATGGCTTTTGACGCGACGGAAATATCGTGCCCTTCACGCTGAGAGTTTCTCGCTAAGCGTGCTGGTTGACAACGCCAAGCCCGGCATGCCCCGTCTGGTCAACCTGTCCTGGAAAACTTGCGACCGAACTTCTCAAACGGACTCAGCCCATCGAGATCACGGTGACCATGAGGATAGCCGGCGTGCCCTCCCGAGAGCCGCGCACCCCTTCCTGCTATCGCCACAGCATCTGCCTCGCTAGATCAACGGCCGGTCGTAAAAACTGCGATGCACGTAGACCAAGACGGCGTTTGCAAACGAGAACAAACCAAGATAAAGTGCTTCCAACGCTCGGATCCATCTCCAATGCAGCGTTACAAAGCCGGTCGGAAAGTCCCATTGCTCCTTCGTTGAAGGCACGGCTCGCACTCCTTACTGCGTCAAGCGCCAGCTCTTGGACGAACCAGGTCCGAAGATCATCAATGTTTGCAAGAACTGGGGCGCAACTGCGAAGGAAGTCTTCAAATGCCGCTTTTCGTTGCGCGAGATCCTGCTCCGGCGAGTAAGTCGTTGACATGTTGGCCGCATGCCGTCGATAAACAGCCTGGGCCTGGTCGATAAATGCGACATCGGCGTGCGCCGCGAATCGCAACCACATGCCCATGTCCCCACTGTGCGTAAGTTGCGCCGAATATCCCCCCACCTTTTTTTGCAGGCTCGTCCGAACCACTACGGTAGGCGCGAGCACGATGTTCTTGGCGCCGCTGAGATGAATGAACTCAATTCCAGATAATATCCGTGTTCCCGGCCCCAGACCTGGAGGAGCAGCGACGTCTTCCGTTCGATCATCCTGTTGTACCATCGCTCTACCAAAAACGAGACCGACGGAAGGGTGATCATCCATCACGCGGGTTGATCTCGCAAGGGCACCAGGCAGCAGATAGTCATCTGCAGAAAGCAGCACCATGTAGTCGGCCGCCGCCCAGGCAATGCCTTCGTTGAACGTTGCGATGTGCCCCCGATTAGACGCGTGCTTGAGGACGTTGACCCGCGAGTCCGCGCGGGCCAACTCCCGCGCAACGTCAGCCGTGTTGTCTGGTGACGCGTCGTCAATAATCAGCACGCGGACCGTCACCCCGGATTGCGTCAGAACAGATTGGACGCAATCGCTCAGAAAATGCCCATACCGATAGCAGGGGATGACTACATCTATGGATCTCACCGGCGTCCCTCCGCCGCGCGCACGTTGTCCGCTCTCCTCCAGATGATGTTGGGCTGTGCCGAAGCATCGCCGCGTCGTTGCCCGGCCATGATGTACTGCTTGACCAGGTGGTGACGAAGGGCTCCGAGCGAGAGACAATCAATCAACCTCGATCTCGGTCCTTCGATGCCCGCAACCAACCCGTCCGTGACAATTAGATCAGCATCGTTCAGAAGTTCGACTGCCGTTCCTTCGACAAAAAACCTCAAATGCGTGCGATCTAGAATCCCGGAATCCCGATATGTAAACGTCCGCCGGAAGAGCAGCGGCAACGATACACTCAAATGCGCGACGTTCGGCACCGACACGATAATGCGGCCGCCCTCAGTTAGACGCCCGCTGATCGATCGAAGTGTCCTCGCGGGATCCGGCAGGTGCTCCAATACATCGAGAAGTAAGACGAGATCGAACTGGCCCAGGTCGGATGTACAATCATCGATGTTGCCGATAACGGCTATATCGGCGTTTTCCTCTAACTCTTCCTTCAGCTCAGGGTTGACCTCGACCCCCACGGTCGTGACGTTCGGATAGATCGATCTCAGCCAACGTAGCGTGTAACCGCCGCCCGGCCCCACCTCTAAGATCCTTGAGGCTTCATTTGGCAATAGCGACCTAATTTCCTCGCGTGAGTGCCTGTAGTATTCGGCACGTCCCGAGTCACAAGCGCGACCGTCTCTTGGATTTGTCATAGCGGCTCGCCCGCGTTTCCATCGCTTCTCATCGAATCTCTACGGCCATTCGGATCATCCACTCTCTTCGCCAGAGCGACGACGTCCGTGGCAAAAAGGGAGGACAAACGACTTTTCTTGGCTCCGTTGGCTCGGGCTGAAACGACTTTCGATGTCCTCTCCATCGAGAGCCCCGATTCCGCGCACCAACGTCGAATTACCGAGGTCGATGTATTGTGAATTCTCGTCGTTTCGAAGCTAAGCCCTCTATGGCGCGGCTCACTACCGCCCTTCCGTCGCCACCGATAACGGACATACGGCCTGTTCGGTGCCGTGATGAGAACTGCCCCTCCTGGCGAGAGAGCATCGACAAACAGCCTCAACAAATGCTCAGGACGATGAACGAACTGCAAAACGTTGAGAAACAAGATGCAGTCAAATCTCATTGGGCCAATCTGTGCCCGAACGGTATGAAAGTCTCCCGACACCACCTGAAGCCCACGTGCGGCTGATTCGCTGCTTATGACATCATCAAGTGGTACTGCTACCACCCGTTTTCCGGTCTCGAGCAACCAAAGTTCATTGGCGCCGGAAGCTGACCCGATCGACAGGATGCGTTCAGCGCTCTTGGGGATCAGGCTCAAGACGTCGTTTCTGATCGGTTCATAGTAATCCTTCGAATACATTCTATGCCACAAGGTGGTCTCGGTATTCAGCAGCGGACGACGTCTTTGCTCCTGAGAGGCGATTTGCAACAGCGCCGATATCTGAGAGTTCAGTTCGTGTTGGTCGACACCAAAACGGCCGATATACTTGTTCGGCAGATGATGCACCCAGAACTGCTCTATGTGAGAGATGGCAATAAGTTTTCTGAAGCCGCATTGGGTATATGGGTCGGTGGCAGCGCTGCAAAGAAGGTCGTACTCTCCCTCGTGCGGTGCTACCAGGAATCCGCCTGAAGCAATCGCTTTCGCCAGCTGTTGCTGGGTTAATACGTAGCAGGCTGAGTGTTCGTTCGTGAAATGGGCGAGAGTATAGTTCCCCCTAATTCTGACCGATTCACAATCCCAGCGGAAATGACCATGCACCTCGGGAAAATTGTGCTCTCCATCCGGACCATATTCAATCCGCAGGAATCCGGCGATCTCGCCTTCGTTCAGGTCGATCTGAACGTTCAGAAACGCTCTGATATTCTCTTCGGTTATTAGAATGTCATCTTCCGAGTAGATGAACAGATCGTAGGAATCGAGCCGCTCACGGAACAGCTCCTTGTGCCGAAACGGAAGAGACCAGGGATCTTTGGTTGGGAGTCCAACGAGACACTCGACAGAGGCCGGCAGGGCCTTTTCGATGTTCGAGAGAACGACCACGTCGATCTCGAAGTTCATGGATCGGTATTCATTGATCACCCGATCCAAGTGTCGGTCATTTGCGTGGCCGTAGCTGGCGATTGCGACCAGGATTCTCATAGATGTGCCGCACTCATCATTGGGCTATCTCGGCTTTCAGCGCCGCAACTACGCTGAGCATGTCCGCATCCGTCATCTGCGCGTAGAGGGGCAGCAGGATGGACCTGTCCTGCGCAAGTTCAGATTGACGAAGGTCGTGGCGCTGCCTCGAATCGGCGTAGGGCTGCTCACGATGCGAGCACATGATCCCGCGGCGGCTCGCGATTCCCTTGTCGAGGAGGTTTTGCATGACGATGCGCTGGTCGAGGCGGTCTGGCAGCCGCACGCAGTAGCTCTGCCAGTTCGATCTGGCCCATGCCGGCTCAGTTGGCAACCGCAGCCCTTTCAGATTGCCGAGCTGTTCGGCATATTTGGCTGCGACGGCTCGCCGGCGTGCGATCAATTCCGGGAGGCGCTCGAGCTGTTTGCGTCCAATCGCTGCCTGCATGTCCGTCATCCGGTAGTTGTAGCCCAGAACGACGTACTCCTCGAAGATCACGGACGACGAATTGTGCCGCACCGTGTCCGGAACGCTCATGCCGTGCTGGCGCAGGAGCTTGAACTTGCGATCAAGCTCGGCGTTCGCGGTGGTGAGCATTCCCCCCTCACCTGTCGTGATCACCTTTCGCGGATGAAAGGAAAAGCAGGCGATGTCTCCATGCGGCTTGCCGATCGACTCCCATTCCCCGTTCATCCGGATCAGCGATCCGGCGGCACAGGCCGCGTCCTCGATCACGGCGATCCTATGGCGGCGCGCTATGGCCAGAAGCGCAGCCATATCACATGGCATGCCCATCTGATGGACGACGATGACGGCACGCGTGCGCTCCGTGATCGCTTCAGCCAGCCGAGCGCAATCCAGATTATATGTCTCCGGCTCGATATCGATGAAAACCGGAGTGGCGCCCTGGTGTCGGATGACGTTTGCGGTCGCGATGAAGGAGTGGCTTACCGTGATCACCTCGTCGCCAGCGCCGATGTGCAATGCCGCCAAGGCGAGTTGCAGGGCGGTCGTGCAATTCGCGACGGCACAGGCGTGCGGAGCGCCGACAAGTGCAGCGAACTCGCGCTCGAACGCGGCCACTTGCGGACCTTGCGACACCCAGCCCGACAGCACGGCCGCGCGCGCAGCGTCGGCCTCTTCCTCCGCAAGTAGCGGCGCAGCGATCGGAATCACGATGCCGCCGCCTGCCGCTGGTGGTCCGAAGCAAGGTCCCGTTCGGATCGCCACCATTTCACGAGATCGGCAAGCCCCTGCTCCAGCGAAACCGTGGTGCGGAAACCCAGCAAACGCTCCGCCTTGCCCGTCGATGCCAGCCGTCGCGGCACCGGATTTATCGAGCGCTCCGGCGCGAACTCGGGCGTCAGGCCGCGGCGTCCCATCACCGACGCAAGCGCCGTAGCCAGCTCCGTCAGGCTGGTTTCGGTGCCGCTCCCAACGTTAAAGACTTCATCGGTAACCTTTGATCTGGCCGCAAGGATGTTGGCTCGCGCGATGTCGCGGACGTGGACGAAATCCATGGTCTGACGGCCGTCGCCAAAGATAACGGGAGGCAATCCGGCTTCCAGACGCTCCATCCAGCGGATCAAGACCTCCGTGTACCGTCCGTGGATGTCCATCCGGCTGCCGTAGACGTTGAAATACCGGAACGCCACATAGTCGAGGCCGCACATATCGTTGAAGGCCCGCAGCAGCCCTTCGTTAAACGCCTTGGCGGCTCCATAGAGAGTTCGGTTGTTGTACGGATTCTGCCGCTCGGTCGTCGGAAACTCCTCGGCCATGCCATATACGGATGCCGAAGACGCTGCGATGATCTTCTCGATATCGTGCTTGATGCACAGCTCCAGCAGGTCGTATGTCGCGTCCAGCATGACCTCTTTGGCGAGGCGTGGCTCGGCCGCACAATGAGTGATGCGGAGCGCTGCCTGGTGGAAGACGATATCGGCCGCTTTGACCAAGGCTTCCATCAGCTTGCGATCGCGAATGTCGCCATGAACCAGTCTCACCGGCCCACGCCCGAGCGCACGCCGGAGATTTTCCGGGCGGCCTCTGACCATGTTGTCGAGGGCAACGATCTCGATGCAGCCCTCGTCGCAGAGCAGATCAACGATGTGGGAGCCGATGAATCCCGCCCCGCCGGTGACCAGAACGCGTTTCCCCTTGAGATCAATCAAGACGCTCTCCTGTTGTGGGACCATGCCATGACGCTTTGTGGATGCTCCGCTCGGTCGCTGACGGCCGCGCCGGGCCGCAGCGCCGCTGCATTCCTCAGTGCAGCGACAACTTCGGCCGCCTGTTCGGGCTGCAGCTCCGGATAGATGGGAAGGGAGAGGAAATCGTTCGCAAGCCTCTCGGTAACGGGGAGATCACCGGCGCGATAGCCGAGGTCTACATAAGCTCTCTGCAGATGCACCGGAACCGGATAGTGAATCCCGGCTCCAATGCCGGCATCGCGCAATCGCGTCAGGGCGTCGTCGCGGCACTGCAGTCTGACTGCATAAACGTGATACACGTGACGGGAATGCCGGGGCGGCTGCGGACGCGCGAATGGCAGATCTGAAAGTAGTGCATCGTAGCGTTCGGCCAGCGACCGACGTGCTTCCGTCCAATGCTCGATGTAGTCCAGCTTGACGCTCAGTATCGCGCTCTGAATTTCGTCCATGCGATAGTTGTATCCGGCGATGACGTGGTCGTATTTCGCCTCCTGCCCCCAATCCCGCAGCAGTGACACGCGGCGCGCGAATTCAGGCCGGTCGGTGACGACCGCCCCGCCCTCGCCGCACGCCCCCAGATTCTTGCCCGGATAAAAGCTGAAACATCCCAGATCGCCGATCGAGCCTGCGCGACGCCCCCGGTACTCCGCCCCGTGCGCCTGCGCGGCGTCCTCGATGACGACCAGGCCGTGACGACGCGCGATCTCCATGATGGGATCCATATTGGCCATCAACCCGTGGAGATGAACCGGCAGGATAGCCTTGGTTCGCGGCGTTATCGCAGCTTCGACCAAGCCGGGATCCATTGTCCACGTTACAGGGTCGACGTCGACGAACACCGGCTTGGCGCCGCTGTAGAGAATGGCCGCCGTCGTCGCGACGAAAGTCAGGGAGACCGTGATGACTTCGTCACCGGGCCTTACGCCCGCCGCCAGTAAGGCAAGGTGAAGCGCCGAAGTTCCGCTGTTCACCGCCCGGCAATGGGCAGTCCGGCAATATTCCGCAAAGCGTCCTTCGAAGGCCGTCACCTCAGGCCCGAGCACAAAGTGCCCGCTCGCGATGACCCTCGCCACCGCGGCGTCGATTTCTGGCTTGATCTGGCTATATTGGGCCTTCAGATCCAGGAAGGGTATCAAGATTCAAGACCTTGGATTGGATTAAAATTATATCTCACATTTAAATCTAATCATTATATTAAATCAAGCATTAAATTCGAACGGAATGAATATTAACAATGCTCTTTCCGCTGTGCCTCAAATGAGCCGCGGCCACCCAAGATCGCCTCTTCAGCTGCGGACTGCACCCGAGCGGGCACTCCCGCGACGATGGCGCCGGCCGAAACGTCCTTCGTCACCACTGCACCCGCGCCTATGCAGGCTCCCTCTCCGATCGTCACACCGCACAGGATGGTGGCGTTCGAGCCGATGGACGCTCCTTTGCTGACGTGAGTGCGCTGCAGCGTCCAGTCCGATGCCTGCTGAAGACGACCGTCCCCGGTCGTTGCCTTCGGGTATTTGTCGTTCGTGAACATCACGCCGTGGCCGATGAACACTTCGTCCTCGATCGTGACGCCCTCGCAGATGAAGCTGTGCGACGATATCTTGCAACGTGCACCGATCTCCGCCCCCGCCTGAATCTCGACGAAGGCTCCGATCCTGGTTTCGTCACCAACTGTGCAACCGTACAGGTTGACCAAGTCCGGATGCAGGATGCGGACATCGCGACCAAGCTGGGTATCCTTTATTGGCATGTCAGTTTCCCTGTCTCTACAGTCCGGCAAGAACTTTACAGTGCTGAGCGTGACGGGCGCAGCCTGGGCGCCATCTCGACGAGGCCCGCGGCCGCTTGACGAAGGTGCTGCAGCAGAGGGTGCCCTGTGACGAACAGTCCCCATCCCCAGCAGAAGGCGGCGACCACAAACGCTGACAGAAGGCCGAGGAAGAAATTGAAAATTCCGGTCTCGATCAACACCGCACAGGCGGCTACGCCCGCGGCGGTCGCCATCGTGACGACACCGCTCTTCAGAACGGCACGGCCAAACTCGCGCGGCCGCAGCGCAAGATGCCGACTGAGATAGTGTATCGCTACTGCCGCTTGGAACGGCAAGGTCAGCAACGCGCACGCTGCGACTGCCTCCACGCCAAAGAAGGAGGCGCCCAGGAGCGCGACGAGCGACGGTGGCAGCGAGATGAAGGACGAGACAAGCGCGTCGCGCACGCCTCCAACCGCCAGGAACACAGGATAGGTCAGGCACGCCGCGAACAGTGCCAGATTTGCGAGGCAGAGAATGCGCACTAACGGCACAACCTCCAGCCAGGCCGGACCAAGCCAGATCAAAACGATCGGTTTTGCCATAATCGCTACGAATGTGAGGAACGGCCACTGCACTGCGGAAAGCAGTTGGACCGCGTCCAGATAGACGCCCTTTAGATCTGCCCCGGTTGCACGCCTCGTCACGATCGCCGGCATGATGACCGGGGTCAGCACCTGAGTGACGAGCCTGTCAAATACCTGGGTGAGATTGGTGGCCCGGCTGTAGAGACCTACAGCGGAAAAATCGAGAATCTTCGCGAGAAAGAGCTGGGGGGCGAGGTTGTAGAAGATATTGATGGCACCGACGCCGCTGGAATAGAGACCGAATCTGAGGACGTCGCGGTATTCAGACAGCGAAGGGCGCAACACGCCGAAATCCCGATAGGAGCTCAGCAGCATAGCCGTGAGAACGATGCTCCCCGCCACACCACCCCAGATCGGAGCCATGTAGCTGAAGTTCAATACCGCCAGTCCGATCGAAATCAGCGCAACCGTCATGTTGCTTGCAAGATTGCAGATCGCGAGCGTCCCAAACTGCATGTCACGGCGAAACAAGGCGATCAAAGTACCGGAGACCGGCAGAAGGAGAAGGTTTAGCGTAGAAACCTGGATACCTCGTCTCAGGCTGTCCTGCCCAAAGAGTTGCGCTATGATGTCGGCCGAGGCTAGCAGGATCGGCGCAACTGCCAGCGAGATCACCCAGGTCACAGTGAACGCGGTGCGAATGGTCCCGCGCGACAACTCATGTTTCTGAATCAGGTAGTTCGCCCCACCAAATTCCTGAAACGCGGCCGCGATAATGGCGGTAAGCGCGTTGACAACCGCAAAGACCCCGAACTCGCTCGGCGTCAACAGACGCGCGAGAACCGCGGTCGAGACAACGAACAGCACAAGGGCCGCATAACGGTCCACCCCGGAAAACAGGACTGAACGATGCACTGAATTCATCGAGACTCCGTCCCGGGGCTCGGCTGGCCAACAGCCACGGCCAAGCCGCCAGTCAAGCCGTGGCCCGGGCCTCCTCCGGTAGCATGCGCGGCAACTGCCTGATCGGGACTGGCTTGCCCTGTTGGGCGATCGATCGAGAAGCTGCCTCGAGCACCTCGATCACCCGCAGCCCGGACATGCCACTGGAAATCGGCTGCGTCCCCGTGCGGACGCAGTCGACAAAATGCTCGACCTCCGTTTGCAGCGCCTCCTTGGGCGAGACATGCGGTGCCCACATGTCGCCGGCGCGATATCCGATCCGAAATTGATGCGCACTCTCGGGGGGCCTGTCGAGCGTAATTCCCTTGTCGTAGACCTTCACCTTCTCGGTCGGCTCGAGATCGTCATAGACGATCATCTTCTTGCTGCCGCCAATGAACGTCTGCCGCACCTTGACAGGCGAGAGCCAGTTGACGCTGACGTGGGCCACGCATGCGTTGCCAAAGAACAATGTGATGTGGGCCATGTTTTCCGGCGAACCGACAACATGGCACGAGCCCGTCGCCGAGACCGCAACAGGCTCTTGATCGAGGATATGGTGGATGATCGAGATGTCGTGTACCGCCAGATCCCAGATCACGTTTACATCTCTTTGAAACAGCCCGAGGCTCGAGCGTATGCTATCGTAATAGTAGATCTCTCCGAGCTCTCTCTTCAGCAATAGTTCCCGAATCTTCTGAACCGCCGGCGTATAGAGAAAGGTGTGATCGACCATCAGCGTCAATCCGCGTCGGTCCGCCTCGTCGATTAAGCGGGACACCAGCTCCGCGCTCGGCGCAAGTGGCTTCTCGACCAACACGTGCTTGCCAGCTCTCAACGCCGCCATTGCCAGCTCGTAATGCGTGTGCACCGGCGTAGCGATGGCGATTGCATCGATCGAGGAGTCCTTCAGCAGATCGTCATATCGAGCGGTGGTCGCTACCGCTGGGTACAGCTGCCTGATGGCGGCCAGCCTGCCTGGATCAAGGTCGCTGACGCCGACGACGCGGGAGGCGGGATTGATCGAGAAATTGCGAACGAGATTGGGCCCCCAATAGCCGTAGCCCACGACCCCGATTCCCAGCTGACTATCTCGCATACTGACCTCGATCCATTCGGGAAACTTCGACTTTGCTCGTTAGGTGCGCGCGGGCATATCCTGCCATATGCCCCGCGTATCGATGACGTCGAGGTGCCGGCGCTCGGCCAATGGCACCATTTTGAATTCATCATGATCAACGAGCACGACCGCAATTTCGCAGCTGCGCAGGGCTTCGTCGATGGTCATGAATGCGACGCGATAATCGGCCAACTGAGACGGCAGACGGCGCAGATTCGGTTCGACGACCTTGATCCGTTCGCCGTATTTGGCCGCGAGATGCGTGGCAATCTCCAATGCCGGGCTTTCACGCACGTCGTCGACGTTCGCCTTGAACGTCAATCCACAACAGGCAACGTTCGCGTAGGGATGATCGTCGATCAGCGCCTCTGCGCGCTCGATGATCTTGTGCGTCTTGGCGTTGTTCACGTCCCGACTGGTTCGCATCACGCGCGCCAGGTCGGGCGCAGAGTCGATGATGAACCAGGGGTCGACCGCGATGCAGTGCCCGCCTACCCCCGGACCCGGTCGCAATACGTTCACGCGAGGGTGGCGGTTGGCGATATCGATCACTTCCCAGACGTTGATGTCGAACCGGTCGCAAATCATCGAAAGTTCGTTGGCGAATGCGATGTTGGTGTCGCGGAAGGCGTTCTCCGTCAGCTTGACCAACTCGGCCGCTCGTGCCGTGGTACCGACGCAAGCTCCGCGAACGAACATCTTGTAGAAGCGTTGAGCACGCCGCGTGCAGGTTGGCGTAATCCCGCCGATGCACCTGTCATTGTTGATAAGCTCGGTCAAGATCCGCCCCGGCAACACGCGTTCGGGACAATATGCGACGTAGATTGCTCCGTCCTCCTTGCCGTTGACACCTATGTGCAACTCCGGCCTGTGTTCAACGATCCGATTTGCGATGGCCTCGGTCGTTCCAATCGGCGAGGTCGATTCAAGAATGACAAGATTGCCGGGCACAAGAAGATCGATGATACTGTCGACCGCGGCATTCACGCTTGACAAGTCTGGATGGTTCTCGTGATCGATCGGGGTCGGCACCGCGATGATGAACACGTCTGCCGGCTGCGGCTTTCTGGACGTCGTGAGCGCACCGCTCGATACGACCTTGGAGACAAGACCATCCAGGTCGGGCTCGGCGATATGAATTTTTCCAGACGCAACGGTGTCGACGACGCGTTCGTTTGTATCGATGCCGACGACCTGCAGCCCTCGGCTCGCAATTAGCGCCGCGGTCGGCAGCCCGATATAACCGAGTCCAATGACGTTGATCTTTTGGAATTCAGGCATCGAGAAGAACCTTCACGATCCGCTCGCTCGCGTGCCCGTCACCAAACGGGTTGTGCGAACGTGCCATGGCAGCATAAGTGTCGTCATCGTCGAGGAGACGAAACGTCTCCGCAACGATCCTGTCGTAGTTTGCACCGACCAGGCGCGCCGTGCCCGCCTCTACGCCCTCCGGACGCTCGGTTGTCTCGCGCATCACCAGGACGGGCTTCCCGAAAGTTGGGGCCTCCTCTTGTACTCCGCCTGAATCTGTCAGGACCAGGTAGGACAACGAGAGCAGGCTCACGAAATCCGTGTACTCCTGAGGGGAAATGAGGACGACTCGCGGGTGGTCCGACAACCGCGACGCAAACAGGTCACGAACATTCGGATTCGGATGAACGGGGAGCACCACAGCAACGTCCTCACGCCGCAGGATCGTCTCCAACGCGTTCACAATATTGGCGACGCCGCCGCCGAAGTTTTCTCTGCGATGACAAGTCACCAGGATGATGCGCCGATTGCCGTGACGCTGCTTGATGCCATCCCATCGGCACGAGAGTCCTGGGTCGGACTCGACCATGGCTTTGGCGAGAATGAGAGCATCCACCACCGTGTTTCCGGTAACGTGAATGCGGTCATCCGAGACGTGTTCGGAACGCAGCGCTTGCGCGGCGCGCTCTGTGGGGGCGAAATGTTGATCGGCGATCGAACCGACGATCTTGCGGTTCACCTCCTCGGGCCACGGAGCGTAGATGTCGCCGCTGCGCAGTCCCGCCTCGATGTGCGAGACCGGTATACGGTGATAATAGGATGCCAGTGCACCCGTCATGGCCGTCGCCGTGTCGCCTTGGACAATAACCCTGGTGGGCTTCAGCTTTTCGAGGAGTTCGCCGACTTGTCCGAGCAGCCGGGCGGTCAGGTGATCCAGGGTCTGATTGGTCGTCATCACGTTCAGGTCAAAATCCGGGACCACTTTGGCCAGCTTGAGGACTTGATCAAGCAGGTGCCGATGCTGTGCCGTCGCACAGATTGTTACGGAGATGTCCTTGCTCTTCTCGGTCTTGAGCCGGTTGATGACCGGAAAGAGCTTGATTGCTTCCGGCCGGGTTCCCAGAAGGATAAAGAAATGCTTCCGCACGCCTCAACC
Organism: Bradyrhizobium sp. LMG 9283; assembly: GCF_045571415.1. Lineage (NCBI taxonomy): Bacteria > Pseudomonadati > Pseudomonadota > Alphaproteobacteria > Hyphomicrobiales > Nitrobacteraceae > Bradyrhizobium > Bradyrhizobium sp. LMG 9283. The sequence continues at coordinate 2,948,404 of NZ_CP120691.1, read as the reverse complement.
TCCGATCCGGCTCGCGCCAGGCGGTAGAGCGCCGGGTGGAGCAAGCGGATGCCGAAGCGCCTGCCTGATGAGAGCTTGCGCCAGGACGCCCGCAAACAGAGTGTTGGTCGTGGCGTAACGCCACCACATCCGCCCAGGCTCCTGATAGATGCGGTAGAGCCATTCGAGGCCGAGCTTCTGAATCTGGACCGGGGCGCGCCGAACCGCGCCTGCCAGAATGTCGAATGAACCACCCACGCCCATGATGAATGGCACGCCGAGATCATCGCGGTGGGCGGCGAGAAAGCGTTCTTTTCGAGGTGTCGGCATGCCGATGAAGAGACAATCGGCCGCGCTGGATTGGATGTCGCGTACGACGTCACTCTCCTGCTCGGGTTTGAAGTAGCCGTCGTGCAAGCCTGCGAAAACAAGAGAAGGATGCCTTTCACGCGCAGCTTGCATCGCCTGGTTCAGGACGGCTGGAGTAGCGCCCAGGAAATAAGGCTTGAAGCCTTCCCGTGCACATACCGCCAGCAACTCGGCAAAAAGATCCACACCAGCAACCCGCGACGTCGCCGGAAGCCCCAGCGCTCGAGCGCCCCAGACAATCCCCATGCCGTCGAGGCCGACAACGTCGCTATTGGCGACGTCGGCCGCCAGCACGGGATCGGATCTCATATTGATGAACTTGGCGACGTTCAGCGCCACATGTTGCAACCGCCGCCGGCTTCGCATGGCGCCGCGCGCGAGATCGACGGTTTCCGCCATCGTCAGCAGGTCGACGGGACATCCCAGAAATGAGGCGCGCATTGGAACCGACCCCCTAGAAAATCCGATCCGGTTTAAGTTTGCATTTAACATTATTATACCGATAATACGCACCCCGCATTTAATTGCAAGGTTTAAATGAATCGCAATACACGGCAAAAACAAGGGTCGTCGCGCAAGCGGCCCGACGTGCGTCAACGTGAATTAAATAGAGGAATTAATTGATGATTTCGATCATCATTCCCCATCTTAACCAGGCCGACGCGCTGGAAGCCTGTCTACGCAGCCTGGACGCACAGACCCTGACTCGGGACGCGTTCGAAATCGTCGTGGTGGACAACGGCTCGGCAACGCCCCCGCTGGACGTCGTTGCGCGTCATCCTGGTGTACGGCTGCAGCACGAACCGCATCCAGGCCCGGGCCCGGCGCGAAATGCAGGCGTCTCGGCTGCCAAAGGCGAGATCCTCGCCTTCATCGACGCCGATTGTAGAGCTCATCCGGATTGGCTGAGCAGCGTGATGGCATGGTGCTACTCATCGCCAGCCGGAACGGTTCTCGGGGGCGACGTTCGCATTTGGCGACCGCAGAATGCGGAGCTTGACGCCATTGCGGCCTACGAGAGCGTCTTCGCGTATCGCTTCAAGCTCTATATCGAGCGCCACGGCTATTCCGGCACTGGCAATATGGCGCTGTTCCGCCGTGACTTCGATCGCGTCGGCCCTTTTGCCGGAATTGACGTAGCCGAAGATATGGAATGGGGGCAGCGTGCGCTGCGCGCGGGACTTCGATTTCGATACATCCCCGAAATGATCGTCTTCCATCCGGCTCGCGGCTCTCTCCAAGAGCTCTACACCAAATGGGATCGACACATCGCGCACTATCGCAACATGGCGGAAGGTAAACCTATCTGGCAATTGCGCTGGATCGCGCAAGCGTTGATCGTCTTCGCATCACTTGCGCCAAACGCAGTGACTGTACTGACGAGCGACCGCCTACATGGCACTGGCGTCCGCCTCAAAGCTATTGCCGTGTTGTGTGCTGTCCGAACGCACCGCGCCATGACGATGCTCTCGCACTTGCGAGGTCGGCGAGCGGTCGCCTGGAATCGTTAGTCGTCCGTTAAGAGCGACCAAGCGACTGATGTGGAATCGTAATCTGGCAGACCGGCTTTTTTGCGATTGCAGGGTTTTGATGCTTCGGGGATCGGAACCTTGCATTTTCATTTTCAGGATTCCGTCGAATCGCCAGTCATGATTCCGTGGTCGCATCGGAGGGGGCGATGCGGCCGAAGAAGCAGAAGGCGACGGGATCGGGCGATCTGTTCCGGGCCAGCTGGACCAGATCATCAATATGAAGCACGAGCTGGTTCAGCTCGCCGGCAGGGTCGACTGGGACTGGATCGATGGGGAGATCGCGCCGCTCTACAGCGAGAACGGCCGGCCAGGCATCGCGACCCGCTTCGTGATTGGGCTGCTGCTGCTCAAGCAGATTTACGGCCTGTCCGACGAGGGGGTGTGCGAGCGCTGGGTCCACGACCCGTATTTCCAGTACTTCACCGGCGAAGAGTTCTTCCAGCATTCATTTCCGCACGAGCGCTCGGATTTGAGCCACTGGCGCAAGCGGCTCGGCGACAAGCTGGAGCTGCTGCTGGCCGAGAGCTTGCGGGTGGCGCACGAAGCCGGCGCGTTACGCAGCCAGGACCTCAAGCGTGTCACGGTCGGTCGAGTAGCCCCGGGGAATTGCACCCCGAGGCTCTCACGAAACCGGACGTGAACCTCTCGATTCATCCGGCTTCTATCTTCCAGCCGCAGGTCGAATGCCGACTCGCCACAAATAGAGTAGGTTCGGATCGCGCTGTGCGAGCCGTCCCAACCAATATACTGAGGCGACTTTCCGGCCTTTCAACCGCTTGTATTTCCGCCTCGTCCAGCGGGCGAGCGCGTCGTTTACGTGACGAAGGACGTTGACACATTCCGTCCGGTAAAACCGTCCGTAATAGTTCAGCCATCCTTGCACGACAGGATCAATCAGCTTGGCGAGTTCTTCAAGACTCCAGTGGTTTCGCGTCGAACCCAGTCGCCATGAGCGAATGGTTTGTCGGATTCCTTTGGCAGCCTTGTTGCTGATTGCCGGGAGGAAGTTGAGGAACTTCTCGCCCCTTCGATCGCGAGCGCTGCGCGGCTGGAAGGTGTAGCCAAGGAAGTCGAACGAGATGTGTTCGCATTCCTTTCTCCGTTTATTATCCTTGCAGTAGACGATCCGGGTTTTCTCCGGATGGAGCTCCAGACCGCATTCCGCAAGACGTTTTCGGATCGCCTCCATCACGGTTCGAGCCTCGCTTTCAGTTCTGCAATGGACTATCGCATCGTCAGCGTATCTTTCGAAACACAAACAAGGGAAGGTCCGCTGCATCCAGTGATCGAATGCATAGTGCAGAACCAAATTTGCGAGCAGCGGTGAAACCACCGAACCCTGAGGGGTTCCGCGTGTTCTCTCCACAAGGATTCCGTCTTCTTTCTCCACGGGAGCTTGCAGCCACCGCTTTACGTAGAGACGAATCCAACTCAGTTCCGTGTGGTGGGCGACGGCCTTTTCGATCAGGTGCCAAGGAATCGAGTCGAAGAACGACTTGATATCAAGGTCGATAACCCAGTCGAATTTCCAGCAACGCTTTCGCGCTGTCCCCACTGCGTCAAGCGCCGAACGGCCGGGCCGATAGCCGTAGGAGTCCGGATGGAATATTCGTTCCATCGTCGGCTCCATAACCATCTTTGCAACCGTCTGAGCCACGCGAGCTATAGAGGGTATTCCTAACGGACGCTTCCCTCCATTAGCCTTGGGAATTTCCACGAGACGGACGGGAGGCGGAAAGTATGTCCCCGACGACATTCGATTCCAGATCTTGTAGAGGTTTCTCTTCAAGTCCTTTTCGAATTCCTCGATGGAGACCCCGTCCACACCCGCTGACCCGCGGTTCGCTTTCACCTGTTTCCAAGCTTCCCAAACGAGATGTTTGGGGATCTGATACGACTTTGCCTCAGTCATCGGCTCCTCCCGTTTCCGGTTGGCCTGTGACTTTGGCTGGAAGATCGTAAGCGTAGCGCCGAGGCCCTTTGGATTGTTTGTGCGGAGTCTTGAGAGCACCGTTAGAAGAGTCATCTTCTGGAAGGGTGCTCACAATGGACGACCATTCTGACGACATAAGACGACCGTTGTCACCGCGTATTGAAGTGTTCGCTGGCGCAGGTCGAAAGCGCTGGCCGGATGATTTGAAGGCACAGATTGCCGCGGAAAGCCTCGAGCCGGGGGCGGCTGTCACAGACGTCGCCCGTCGCCATGGCTGCCGGCCCCAGCAGGTGCATGACTGGCGGCGCCGGGCGCGTTTGGGCCAGTTGGTGCTGCCAGCTTCGGCGGAGACGCTGTCGTTCGTGCCGGTGGTGTCGGAATCGGCGCTACCGGCGGCCGCAGAGCCCACCGGGTCGCCGGAAGCAGCCGTTGTGACGGTTGAGCTCCAGGGGGCACGAGTGGAGGTGCGGGGGCGCCTGGCCTTGCTGTGTTGAGTGATGTGTTCTTGGCGCTTCGACGGACACGTTCATGCTGACGCCGCCTGCGAACCTTACGATTTACGTGGCGACGCAACCTGTGGACTTCAGAAAAGGTGCGGAGGGCTTGGCGCTTTTGGCGAAGGAGACGCTGGGCCATGATCCGATGAAGGGCGTGGCGGTGGTGTTCCGCGCGAAGCGCGCCGATCGGGTGAAGATTGTCGTCTGGGATGGCAGCGGCCTTGTGATGTATTGGAAGCGGCTCGATAGCAACGGCTTCAAATGGCCTCCCATCGTGGCCGGCGTGATGCGGATGAATGCCGCGCAGTTGTCGGCGCTTCTGGCCGGCATGGATTGGACGCGGATGCACGCGCCTCGGATCCCGCAGCCGAAAGCGCTTGCGTAAAGATACAAATCTCGCTGCATCGGGGCGCGAAGCATGGCAGACTCGGGCCAATGAGTGATTTGCCTGATGAGCTGCCGAGTGATCCAGCTGAGTTGCGTGTCTTTGCCGCGGCTCTGCTGGATCGCTGCGCCAGGCTCGAGCGGTTGCTCAAGCTTGCAAAAGATGCGCAGTTCGGTCGGTCCTCGGAAAAGCTGGAGCTGATCAGCTGCAGCTTGTTCTGGAGGACATCGAAGAGGCCGTCGCGGCCCTCGAAGCAGCCGAGGATCGCGCCAATCCCAGAACCTGCGAGAAGAGGACGGCCGAGCGCAAAGCCAACCGTGGTCAGCTGCCGGAGCATTTGCCGCGCATCATCGAGACCCTGATGCCCGCTGCAACCTGCTGTCCGTCCTGCAAAGGCGATCTCTTTGAGATCGGTCACGATGAGAGCCAGAGGTTGGACGTCGTACCGGCGCAGTATCGCGTGATCGTCACCCGCCGGCCCAAACTGGCCTGCCGCGCCTGTCACGGTGTCATCCTCCAGCATGCTGCTCCCGAGCGACTGATCAGGGGAGGATTGCCCACCGAGCGGCTGGTCGCGCATGTGATCGACGCGAAGTATCATTGGCATTTGCCGCTTTATCGCCAGGCGCAGATGCTGGAGACCCACGGAATAGCGCTGGACCGTTCCACGCTCGCCTTCTGGGTCGGCTACGCCGCCCAGGAATTGAAGCCCTTGTGGCATCGTCTACGCCAGCTTCTGCTGGCCTCCTCGAAGCTCTGTGTCGATGAGACCCCGGCGCCGGTGCTGGATCCGGGGCGCGGCAGGACAAAAACCGGCTACTTCTGGGCGCTGTCACGCGATGACAGGCCTTGGGCCGGACCTGATCCGCCTGGGGTGGTCTATGCCTATGCACCGGGCCGCGGCGCCGTTCATGGCTTGCGGCTGCTTGAGGGCTATCGCGGCATCATCCACTGCGACGGCTATCAGGCTTACAAGACCATGACCCGAGAGACGCGTGCGGACGCCCTGTCCGGGACGCTCGCCTTCTGCTGGTCGCATCTGCGGCGCCAGTTTGTGAAGATCGAGCGGGAGGCTGCGCCGGCGCCAGCTCCGGTTGCCCGCGAGGCGCTCGCGCGCATTGCCCAGCTCTACGCGGTCGAGAAGGCACTGCGCGGCCGCTCTGCTTCCGAGCGCTGCGCCGGCCGACAAGCGCATGCCCGGCCTCTGGCTACAGCCTTGAAGCAGTGGTTTGAGGCCAAGCTTGATCACCTTGCGGGGAAGAGCGACACGGCGAAGGCTTTGCGTTATGCGCTACGCCATTGGGACGGCCTGACGCTCTACCTTGATGACGGGCGCATCGAGATGGACACGAATGCGGTCGAGCGTGCGATGCGGCCGATCAAGCTCAACGCCAAGAACTCCCTTTTTGCCGGTTGCGACGAAGGTGCCGAGAATTGGGCATTGCTGGCTTCGCTCATTGAGACCTGTAAGCTCAATGGCGTCAGTGCCGAGCACTGGCTCGCTGACGTTCTCGCCAAGCTCGTCAATGGTTGGCCTGCGGCGCGACTGGACGAACTGCTTCCCTGGGCATCGACCTATACGATGCATACACACGATCCGAGGCTGGCGGCATGAGCCTGAACACGACCGCGGTCCGGATCAAGGTGGCCTCAAGGATGTGAAGCCGGAGGTGATGCGTCGCCTTGTCGTACCCGTCACCCTGCGCCTTGATCGGTTGCATCTGACGCTTCAGGAGGCATTCGGCTGGACGAACAGTCACCTCTTCGAGTTCTTCGCTGGTGAGGTCCGTTGTACGCATACGACGAAGGCCGCCTGATTGACGCATGCGCGCGAGCACGGCGAGTTCTACGATGGCGTTGCGTGAAGGGTCAGGCGGCTTGCTGATTGGCGGACTTGCCGGCTTGGTGCAGGAGCTTCCATTCCCAGGGCAGCAGTTCGCGCAGACGCGAGGTGGGAAGATCAGCGATCCGGGCGAGGACGTCGGCGAGCCAAGCCTTGGGATCGACGTCGTTGAGGCGACAGGTCGTGATCATCGTCAGCATGATAGCTGCACGATCGGCGCCACGCTGGCTGCCAGCGAAGGTCCAGTTGCGCCTTCCCAAGGCAATGCCTCTCAATGCACGCTCAGCGCAATTGTTGGTCAAGCAGATCCTGCCATCGTCGAGGAAGCGGACGAAGTCGTCCCAGCGCTTAAGCATGTAGTTCATGGGCTTCAGGACCTCGGCGGAGCGCGAGAGGCTTTCACGCTCGCGGAGCAGCCAGTCGTGCATGTCGTCGAGCAGCGGCTTGCTCCGCTCCTGGCGCACGGCACGCCGCTCGTCGGCGCTACGGCCGTTGATGGCGCGCTCGATCTCGAACAACGCATCCAGACGCCTGACCGCCTCCAGCGCGATCGGAGAGACCGGTTTGCCCTTGCCTTCCCGGGCGGCTTTCTCGATGTCAGCCAGCTCGAAGAATCCCCGCCGCGCATGGGCCAGGCAAAATGCCGGCGTGATCGGCATTGCTTTCCTTTTTGGGTCGAACAACGGCTCGAAGCCGCCATAGCAATCCGCCTGCAGAATGCCGACGAAGGCGGCCAGATGCCTCTGAGGATTTTCGCCCCGTCGATTGCCCGAGGCATAATAGACCGCCGCCGGCGGCGCAGGCCCGGCGAACGGCCGGTCATCCCGCACATACGTCCAGATCCGGCCGGTCGTGCATTTGCCCTTCGCCAGGACGCGGATGGTGGTGTCGTCGCCATGAAGGCGCTCGGCCGCGAGCACATGACGCTCGATCAGCTGGAACAGCGGCATGACGGCGAAGGTTCCGTGGCCGACCTGGTCGGCCAGCGTCGACAGCGGCAGATCGATCCTCTCGGCCTTGAAGCGCACGCTCTGGCGGTTGAGCGGGATATGCATGCCGAATTTGTCGAACAAAATCGTCGCCAGCAATTGTGGGCCGATGAAGCCGCGGGGCGTCGCATGGAACGGTGCCGGCGGCTGGCTGATCTTCTCGCAATCGCGGCAGGTGAACTTCTCGCGTACCGTCTCGATGACCTTAAAGCGACGCGGAATCTCCTCCAGCGTCTTGGTCACATCCTCGCCGACCTTCGCCAGCCGCGATCCGCCGCAGCAGGCGCAGGTCGTTGGAGCCTTGATGACGACGCGCTCACGTTCGATGTCGTCCGGCCACGGTTTGCGCACCGGCCGCTTGCGCGTGAAGGCGCTCACGCTCTGGGTTTTTGCCGCGGCAGCCTGCGCAGCCAGCTCATTCTCGGTCGCCGTGGTGGCGAGTTCTTCGAGCTCCAATTCCAACTGCTCGAGTAGCCGCGCCGTGCGCTCGGAGCGCTGCCCGTGCAGTTCGCGTTTGAGCTTCTCGATCCGTAGCTCAAGATGAGCGATCAGCACCTCGCTGTCCGACAGCTCCGCCCGCGCGTTGGCGGCATCCGCGACTGCCACATCGCGTTCAGCCTGCAACGCCTCGCGCTCGGCCAGCAGCGCAAGGTAGGCGCTTGCGAGATCCGACGGAAGATCGTCCGGCTTCGATGTCATGAAGCCATTGAATCAGATCGAGCATCAGATTCAAACCCAAAACGATTATCCGACCCGCGTCGGGCGCTGGGTTTCTTGCGGATTGCGCCAATCGATCCCGGACAGCAGGTAGCTCAACTGCGCCAGCGAGATCGTTACCGCTTCACCGGCAACCGATGGCCAGATAAACTTTCCTCTCTCGAGTTTTTTTGTGAACAAGCAGGCTCCCTGACCATCGTGCCAGATCACCTTCACAAGATCGCTGCGGCGACTAAGCGGTTCTTTGTGCAGCACCTCCTGCACTTGGAGGGCCAGCGATGGAAAGCCTCTGCGCATATCCGTGTAGCCTGTAGCCAGCCACACTCGCACATTCCCTGGTACAGAAATCATCGGCGTCCAAGCACATCGAGGACCCGCGCCAACGCCTCCGGATCGACGTGCGCATCCACCCGGATGCACCGTCGGTTGCCGAGATCGATCTCTATCAATCCAGTACGCGCAGCTGCCGCCGAACGAACTCGGCCATCAACCGTAGGCAAAAGCTTCGGAGTTTCTTCAGCCGAGGCTGCTACGGCGGCGATCTGCACCGGCGTAAAAGATGGTGCAACTTGTTCCGATGTCCGTGCTTGGCGACGCCAGGTAAACACCAGGCTGGCCGCTACTCCGTTGCGCCGCGCAACCTCAGTTACCTTCGCGCCCGGTGCCAGCGTCTCCTCGACAATCCGTGCCTTGTCGTCCTGCGACCAACGCCGCCGCCGCTCGAGCCCGCCCAAAACCTCGACCCGCATCGCCTGATCACCTTAAAGCTAGACTTAAGGTCACACGCTTCGCGAATTACCACCCGTCACGCAAGACGGTCCTCGTCGGAGGCGTACGGTCCGTTGGGGGATTCCTGATCCCCACAACGATTACGGCCACCAGCCCATGGATGCCCGCAAAGCGCGGCTTTGCGATATCGTTCGCGAGACCGGCGCCAAGACGATCCACTATCTCTATGACTTCGGCGACAGCTGGGACCATGTGATCAAGCTCGAAAAATGGTTCGAGAACACCACGACGGAGGGGCTTCCCTTCCTGCTCGAGGCCGCCGGCCGTTGTCCTCCGGAAGACGTCGGCGGTGCGCCAGGCTATGCCGAATACCTCGCCGCCATCAGCGACCCCGGCCATCCCGAGCACGAACACATGCGCCTCTGGGGCCCGGAGCGGTTCGATCCCAACGTCGTCGACCGGAAGGCGCGCCTGCCATCGGGATCACGCCGCCTCTACACCGGTTGCCGCCCGGCCAATAGACAGGCTCTCGCCGCGCTTGATCCCAGGAGGTGGTATCGCCCGCTCAGCCGGGCTTCGCAGATCCGCTCGCAACAGCAGCGTCAGCGTGGCTGGAAGCTTTATTCCTTCCACGCCCCGGAGGTGGAGTGCATCGGCAAGGGCAAGGCAGCCGCGCCTTACGAGTTCGGTGTCAAAGCCTCGATCGTCACCAACAACCGCCGTGCTCCCGGTGGCGTGTTCGTGCTGCACGCCAGGGCGTTACCCGATAACCCATATGACGGTCACACCTTGCGGGACGTCATCGACCGCACCGAGACACTCACCGGCTGCGCGATCGAGCGGGCCTATGTCGACAAGGGATACCGCGGCCACGACGCACAAAATCCCCGCCGCATCTTCATCTCCGGCCAGAAGCGCGGCGTCTTTGGGGTCATCAAGCGCGAGCTGCGCCGCCGCTCCGCCATCGAACCCATCATCGGACACCTGAAGACCGATGGTCACCTCGGCCGCTGCTATCTCAAAGGCCGCGCCGGCGATGCGGCCAATGTCATCCTCTCGGCCGTCGGCCACAACTTCCGCCGCATCCTCGCCTGGCTGAGAGCTTTTTGGCGCCTGATCCTGACCACCCTCATCGCAGCCACGAGCAACCCCTCACCGCTGAAATCGCGTTCTTAACGGACGACTAAGCGAAACGGCATTTCGTCAGGCGCCATCAAAGGCACAATTGTGGGTCAACTCCGGCAAATCAGTACGTCGGCCGAATGACCACAGGATCCAACCCAGCTCGTAGCTGCGGCATTCAAGCCGAACTTCTACGTTCGCAGCGTCGATCAGCCGCTCCCCTTTTCCGAGCCAGGCGTTCTTGAGCGCGCGCAACACCCGCGGCGCCTTTGTCGTCAATTCACTCTTGCGAACCTGCGAGCGGATAGTCAGGTTCAGTTCAGGGACGAGCATGGCCCGGCGCAGTTGATTGTGGCCAAAGACCCAGTTGAATCCCTTGATCAGGGCGTCCCGCGATTGCCTCTGCCCAAAGCGCTCGGCCCATTCCAGCAGCGCGGGGGCCATTCCATACTGATGGACCGAATAGACTTCGTAAAAATCAATAACGCGGCCGCTCAGCGCGTCGAAAAACCAAGGCCATTCGCCTTGCGGGCCTTGAAGTGCTATCAGATTGCGAACACAAATATCGGCCATGACAAGCGCGGACGCGTCGCCAGAAAATTCGCCATATTGATAACAGGCGATCGAGAGGTAGGTCTGCGTCGCAAACGACGAGAACCGGCGGCGAAGGCCAGCCGGCGCGTCGAAGAACAATCCCGATTCGCTGTGAAAGCGTTCCTTCAAAAGACGATAAAGCGGCTTGGCGTAGCGCCACCACTCGCGCTCGCCTGCCCTCGCCTGGGCCACGACTCCCGTGAGCAGCATGCCAAGATCCTGCGCACGGAAGCTCTTCCACCGGCTCTCATCGGAAAGAATGGCTCTCAGCTCGCATTTGACCGGGTCCGGTATTTCGAGACCCAGTTCGGCGGCGCTCCATAGCGCCATGCCGAAGGCATACTTCCGTACTGGAAGCTGCGTGAGTTGCAGAGCGTTGCGACGGAATATCTCGGGAATATCAATGCCATTTGGAACTTCGGCAACGCGCGACATTCCGAGCAGAACGTTGAGGGTATAGAATACGTCGCTGCTCGGTATCGACTCGTTTGGCGAAGGACGTCCATCGAGATGGTAGATATGCGACCACCGGCGGTGTTGGGGCAGCCAACAACGCTCCAGCCCGTTGAGGGCGAAGTTCACCAAAGGTGCATTTTGCGAGAGCTTGCTCGCCGCCGTCGGCACCACGAGCTTCACTCCAAAATTCGGACTAATCATCATGGTCGATCGCCATTCCAAGCCGGGTTAGTATTCTCGAATGCTTTCATCCAATCCGCGTAGCAGCGGATAGAGGAAGTAGGAAATCACAGTGCGCTTGCCGACTTTCAGTTCGGCCGTAACCGCCATGCCTGGAATCAGTTGAATGCGCTCCGGCGGCAGCCGAAGGTGCGTGTCCGACAAATCGACCAGTACGCGGTAATAGGGAGCTGGCGCGTGGCGCGCACCTTCGGCCTTCGGATCCGGCGAGAACGTGTCCTGACTGATGACGCGGACTTCTCCCCTCGCAGTTCCATACTTCTGGAAAGGAAATGCTTCGAACTTGATGCGGACCGCTTGTCCAAGCGCCACCTGACCGATATCTCGCCCTTCGACTTTGACCTCCGCCTGCAGAGGCACGTCGCGCGGGACCAGGACGAACAGCGTTTCCGCTTCGCGAACCACTGAGCCGACTGTGCGATTTGCGATCTCCAGCACCACGGCATCTGCCGGCGCTTGCAGGACGATCAACTGTCGTCGAAGCTCGGCCTTCTTCAAATCCTCTGCTGCGCTATTGCGCTTCAGCACCGTCTCCACCAAATCCTGATAGGCGGTGCGGCGGAATTCCTCGACGAAGACCTTCTGGTCTGCACGGGCCTTCTCCAGCCGATGCGTGCTGTCGGCGATACTGCCGCGAACGCGCGCCAAATTGCTCTCAACCTCGAGCCGTGCGTCGCGTGACAGTAGGAAGTTCAACCTCGAGCCGACCTCCTTGTCCATCAGCGTGGTGCGCATGGCTTCTATCGAGCGCATGGTGTCGAGGCGCTGAAGGAGAACCACCTCTTCATCCTGCGCTGTCTTGAGATTGGCACGGGCGGAAGCGATCTGCGCGTCGTAATTCTGGATCTGCGCCTGATACGCGGCTCTCCTCTGCAGGAACACCTTGCGCTGCAGGATCTGGTCCGCATCCGTTAGCTCCTTGACCGCATACTCGGTCCCATTCAGTTCGGCGCCCAGGCGATCGATCGAGGCATCGAATCCAGCCACTCTGCCGCGCAATTGATCGAAATCCGCCTGCGAGAAGGTTGGATCGAGGGTCGCCAGAACGTCGCCGCGGTTGACGCGATCACCGGCCTTGACGTGGATTTCGCGGATGACCGACGTTTCCAACGGCTGCACGACCAGGTTCGGACGTGTCGTGGTTAGTTTCCCCTGCGCCGTGACGATCATCTCCACTTGCGAAACCGATGCCCAGGTCACCGCAAAGACAATCAATGCAAGTACGCCGTAGAGAGTGAGACGCGCCAGCCGCGGCGGTGCTTGCTGCTCCACCTCGGCTGCATCGGACTGGAATTCAGCGATGACTGGCGCTCGCCTCGGCCCCGGCCTGAATAGCTTTCGCCGGCGCTCGACCGGTCTGGCCGGAACGAGACCGTTCGGCTTCACGTCCGCGCGTGATGGCCCTGTCTTCCTCATGCAATCTGCTTCATCTGCTGGTTCCACAAATGCCTGTAGATGGTGCATTTCGACAGGAGGTGGTCGTGGCGATCCACATCGAGGATTCGGCCGCGGTCCATCACCAGGATCTGGTTCGCCTCGGTCAGCATCGACAATCGATGGGAGACGATGATGACGGTACGCCCTGCCGCCAAACGGCGGAGATTGCGCCTGATGATCATTTCGCTTTCGGAATCGAGGGCACTCGTCGCTTCATCGAAAATCAAGATCCGCGGATTGACGATCAGAGCCCTCGCGATCGCGAGCCGCTGCTTCTGCCCGCCGGACAGGTTCGAGGCATCTTCCTCGAGCATGGTGTCGAAGCCGCGCGGCAACCGCTCGATGAACTCGTCGGCGCCTGCGAGCTGCGCCGCAGCCACGACCTCGGCAAAGGTCGCGTCACGTTTCACGCAGGCAATGTTGTCGCGAACCGTCCCGCGAAACAGGAAATTGTCCTGCAGGACGATTCCGAGGTTTCGGCGCAGGTGTGCGAGGTCGAGCTCCCTCGAATCATATCCGTCGATACGGAGCAACCCCTGCTGCACCGGATACATGCCCGAGATCAGCCTTGTGAGCGTCGTTTTGCCGGAGCCGCTCCGGCCCACGATCCCGAAGATTGAACCTGGCTCGATGGTAAAGGAGACGTCGTCTAGCGCTGGTGATCCCTCGGATCCGTAGCGAAAAGAGACACTGTCGAACTCGATTTTGCCGGCGAGATCGGGCCGCAGCCCATCTTTCCGACCGTCACGCTCAGGCTTCTGATTCATGACCTCGCCGAGCATTTTCACGGCAAGAGCGACTTCCTGGTATTCGTGCACCATGGTTACGAGCTGAACCAGTGGTCCGGAGACCCTGCCGGCCAACATGTTGAAAGCGACCAGCGCGCCGATCGTCATTTCTCCAGCGAAGACATCGAGTGCTCCGACAGAAATGATCCCAAGCGTCATGATCTTCTCGAGAAATCCGGTGAGCGCCTGGGCGCCCGCGGAAATTTTCTCGACACCAAATCGCATGGTCACGGACTGCGCACAGCGGCTATCCCAGACCCTGCTCTGCGCTGGCTCCATCCCCAGCGTCTTCACCGTGCGCATACCGTGGACTGTTTCGACGAGGAGAGCCTGCCGCGCACCTTCCGCCTGGTAAAGATCGTAAAGACGTCGCCGGAAAGGGCCCATGAGCAGGCCGACAACAGCGCCGCTCGCGGCGGTGAAGGCCAGGACCATCAAAGTCAATTTGACGCTGTAGAGCGCAAGGACCGGCAGGAAGACGAACAACGAGAGCGCATCGAGGGTCGTCAAAAACAGGCGGCCGGTCAGAAACTCGCGGATCCGCGCCGCTTGCTGCATGTGCTTGACCAGAACCCCCGCGGCCATATGTTCGAAAAACGTGACCGGCAGCCCGAGGAGATGACCGAACGTCTTCGTCGCAACGCGAATGTCGACCTTATTGGTCGCATACAGCAGCAGGTAGCGCCGCAGAAAGCCGAATATCGCATCAAAGACGAGTGCTACGGCCGCTCCTGCCGCGAGTACGTACAACGTGGTGAAGCTCTCGTGAACCAGAACCTTGTCAATGACGAGCTGGAAAAAGATCGGGACGACGAGGCCCAACGCATAGAGCAGGATGGCGGCGATCGCGACATCCCTGAACAGTCGCCATTGAAGAAGCAGTTCCGGTACGAACCACCGGAGGCCGAAACTCCTCCGACCGTCCTGTGCCAACTGTTCGCGCTTGATCAGGACCGTTTCACCGGCCCACCGCGCACAGAATCGGTCCCGGTCGACAACCAGGACCTCGTGCTTGCGGTCGGCGAGCGGGTCGAAGATGCTGACGGCCTCGGTGCCGTCAGCTCGTCGCCCCGCACCAAGGACAACGATCCAGTTGCCATTGGCGAGCCTCGCCAGCGCCGGATAGGCCTCTCCGAGACGGATCAGCGCGCCCCAATCCAGTTTCGTGCTTCTCGCGCGCAGGCCCGCATCCTTCGCCATGCGCAACAGGAGATTCAACGAGAGCGGCGCGGATACCGCGTAGGCATGCTTCAACCGCTCGACCGGCAGATCTATGCCGTGGTGACCGGAAACCTTGGACAGGCATTCCAATGCCGTCTGCATTGACAATCCGGGCGCGGGCGTATCCGCAACCTGGTCCTTCGCGCCGCCAGCGGCCTCCATTTCAGCGGAAATTTGAAGAGACATTCAAAGACCGTGTGTTGGGCGCAAGCGCATCACGTGCCCCCGACGCGCCATTATGCGACTGGGCGGGCTGATTCCGTCGGACCACGCCCGCATCAACCAGGCCCTGGAGCGCCTTCTGCATCACATCCACTGAATTGGCGAAGGACTCGACCGAAAAGATCAGTCGCTGCGAAAATACCCGTTTCGGTTCATTGTTGGCGTCGCGCTCAGTCGGTGAAAGACTGACCAGGTCGACGCGGACGATGGTTCCGCTGACGGTAATTTCCGCGATTCCATCGGTATAGAGCTCGGCGTGCATGTTACGTCTCCTATGCTGCCGCTAGCTGCGGCCTGAAAACAACGTCAACGCCATAGCTCGTTGAGTTGTAAGTGTTGGTCGGAAACAGGTTATCAGTGCCGTACGCAAACACACCGTTGCCGCCGATCGATGCCGACGATGGGGCCGTCAGAGGCCCGTTGGTGATTGCATTTGCCAACAGGCCCGGATCGGCGGCGTAATTCCCGGAGGTGTGATAGGATGCGACGTAGGTGGATCCCGGCATGATCGTCACAGGCGTGGCGAAATTGACTTGCTGCCAGCCATCGGCCGTTTCGTTGGTAAAGGTCGCAGTCGCCAGCAATGTCCCGGTACCGCTCCAGAGATCCGCAACGTGCGTGCCCGTATTGGAAGGCCCCTTGTAGAAGCGAATGCCGATAATATCGCCCGGGGTAGACGCCTGAAACTTGACGCCTAGTTCCACTGACTTTGGATCATTAGCCGCCACAATGGCGGGCTCATGACTTGCGCTGAACAGGCGCACAGTCGTCGAAGACGCAGCGCTTACATTGAGAGCGACAGATGCATTTGCGACGCCACCATGGCCGTCGGAGATGCTATAGTTGAAGGACGCCGGTCCCGTGTAGCCGGGCGTCGGAGTGAACGTCACGATGTTGCTTTGGGCGTTGTAGCTGGCGACGCCATTCACACCGCCGCTCGCGCCTGTGATCGTGAGCGCATCGCCGTTGGGATCGGTGTCGTTGGCAAGTAGTGCTGAGCTCGGAATCCCGAACGGAACGTCTTGTGTGGCGTAGAAGCCGCTGTCGTTTGCTGCGACTGGCGACTGGTTGGGGCCGCCGCTCGAGCTGTTGAACACGACATCCACCCAGTAATTGCTCGCGCTATAGGTACTGGTCGGGAACAGATTGCTTGTTCCATAGGTGTAGAGGCCATTGATGTTCGCAGGAGCCGTGAGCGGACCGTTGGTGCGAGCGGAGGTGAAGTAGCTGGTGGTGGAGGCGTAATGGCCGTTGCTGTGATAGCTCGCGACGTAGGTGGTGCCGGCCGTGATGGACACGGGATTGCTGAACGTGACTGTCTGCCAACCACTGCTACTCTCGTTCGTGAACGTCGCGGTCGCCAGCAGCGCGCCGGTGCTGCTCCACAACGAGCCCGTATGGGTGCCGGGGTCGTTTGCGCTCTTGTAGTATTTGATGCCGGTAATCGTTCCGGCCACGGACGACGTGAATTGCACTCCGAGGTTGACTTGGGAAGTGTCCGAACCCGATCGTATGGCCGGCGTATCGGTGTTCGAGAACAGGCTCACCGTCGAAGGAACCGGCGAAACTGCGATATCGAATGTCTCGCTGCTCGCGAGATTGCCGAGATCGGCAGCAGAGACCGTAACGCTGAGCTTACCAACATCCGCGGACGTCGGCGTGCCGCTAAAGGTACGAGTCTGAGCATTGAACGCGAGCCAGGCGGGAAGCGCTGAACCGCCAGCGGTTGCGGTGTAGGTGAGCGAGTCGCCGGCGTCGACGTCGGTGAAGGTGCCGGCGGGCAAGGTCAGGGAGAATGCCGAGCCAACGGTGACGGCCTGGTTGCCGGTCTGGATCGCCAGTACGGGCGCATCGTTGGCGCCATGAATCGTGACAGTAAGCGTGCTCGACGATGCGACGCCCGCAGCATCCCGCATCGTATAACTGAAGACGTCGCTCAGCGTATTGGTCGACTGCCGCAAGGCCTGTACGGCTGCATCGTTCTCGTTCACCGTGTAGGTGAAAGCACCCGAAGCACCGAGCAAGAGGGTGCCGTGCGCGCCCGTGAGAGGTGTACCGAGCGTCCCGTTGGTCGAGCCGAAGCTGACTGCAGTAACGGTTTTGGTATCACCGGCATCGGGATCAGTATCGTTCGTCAGTACGTTACCAGTGGCCGTCGTGCCGCCCGTAGCGTTGTTTACGCCCCCCTTCTCGGTCGCATCAGCGGCGTCGGCGACCGCGGTTGGCGGGGTATTTGTGGCGGCGGAGGAGCCGTTGAAGATAACGTCGACCCAATAGTTGGAGGACTTGAAGGTGTTCGTCGGGAACGTGCTTCCGGCTCCGTAGCTATAGACGCCGTTGCCGTCGGCCGGAGCCGTCAACTGGCCGTTGGCAAGCGATGTCGCGAAATAGTTCTGGGTGCCGGAATAATTGCCATTGGTGTGATAGGACGCGACGTAGGTGGTGCCTGCGGTGATGGCCACGGGATTGGAGAAATTGACCTGCTGCCAGCCGCTGGCGGTCTCGTTCGTGAACGTGGCAGTTGCAAGCAGGGCTCCGGTCGAGCTCCAGAGATTCGCAATGTGGGAACCGGTATTCAACGATCCCTTGTAGAAGCGCAGGCCGGTGATTGTCCCGTTTATGGATGCGGTAAACTTGACTCCGACTTCGACGGGGCTGGTATCGCCGGAATTGGGGACGTTTGGCGCATCATTGGTGCCGAACAGGCTCTGGGCGGAGGCCGGATAGTTGACCTTGAGCGACACCTGGCCGGACCCGCTCTGGCCGCTCGTGTCCGTGATCGTGTAGGTGAAGCTCGCCGCCCCGGCGTAGCCAGCGGTGGGCGTGAAGGTCACGGTCTGGTTCTGCGAATTGTAGCTTACGCTTCCATTGGCCGCGTTACTGACGCCGGTGAGCGAGAAAGCCAATCCGGACGCGTTGGTATCGTTCGCGAGCAGCGTCGATGCCGGAATATTCAACACGCCATTTTGGCTAACGGTGAAGCCGCTGTCGGCATTCGCTTGTGGCGTGCTGGTCGCGGCGGAGCCGTTGAAGACGACATCGACCCAGTAGTTGGAGGATTTGAAGGTGTTCGTCGGGAACGCGCTTCCGGATCCGTAGGCATACACCCCGTTGCTACCAGCAGGAGCCGTCAACTGGCCGTTGGCAAGCGATGTCGTGAAATAGTTCTGGGTGCCGGAATAATTGCCATTGGTGTGATAGGAAGCGACGTAGGTGGTGCCTGCGGTGATGGCCACGGGATTGGAGAAATTGACCTGCTGCCAGCCGCTGGCGGTCTCTCGTTCGTGAACGTGGCAGTTGCAAGCAGGGCTCCGGTCGAGCTCCAGAGATTCGCAATGTGGGAACCGGTATTCAACGATCCCTTGTAGAAGCGCAGGCCGGTGATTGTTCCGTTCACCGATGCGGTAAACTTGACGCCGAGTTCGACCGGGCTGCTATCGCCGGAATTGGGGACGCTCGGCGCATCATTGGTCCCGAACAGGCTTTGCGCCGAGACCGGATAGTTGACCTTGAGCGACACCTGGCCGGACCCGCTCTGGCCGCTCGTGTCCGTGATCGTGTAGGTGAAACTCGCCGCGCCGGCGTAGCCAGCGGTGGGCGTGAAGGTCACGGTCTGGTTCTGCGAATTGTAGCTTACGCTTCCATTGGCCGGGTTACCGACGCTGGTGAGCGAGAAAGCCAGCCCCGACGGATTGGTGTCGTTCGCGAGCAGCGTTGATGCCGGAATGTTCAGCACGCCATTTTGGCTGACCGTAAAGCCACCGTCGTCGTGAGCTTGCGGCGACGTCTGGCCTGAATCGCTGAAGACGACGTCCACCCAGTAGTTCGCGGCGTCAACAAAGGACGCGTTGCTGGGGAAAGTCGGGCTACTGCCGTAGGCATAAACGCCGTTGAGGCTGCTACCCGGCGCGGTAAGCGCACCTTTCGTAATTCCGTCATAGTCGATGAAATAGAAGTCCGTCGAGGAATAGTGGCCGGTGTTCGTGTGATAGGAGGCGACATACGTGACGCCCGCCTGGACATTGACCGGCGTCGCAAAATCAACCTGCTGCCAGCCGCTCGCTGTTTCGTTGCTAAAGGTGGCGCTCGCGAGCAACGTGCCGTTGGTGGTCCAGAGATCACCGATATGGGTGCCGGTATTATCAGATGCCTTGTAGAAACGAATGCCGGTGATCTTGCCCGATACGGCAGGGACGAATTTGACGCCGAGCTCAACTGCGCCGGAATCGCTGTTCGAGATCACCGCTGGTGTATCGGTCGGACTGAAGAGTGTCAGATTGGATGACGCCGTGACTGCGTAGGTCCTGCCCGCACCAGGTGTTTCCAGGTTCAGGCTGTCGTCAACCGCCCTGGTCTTGAGACTATATGTCCCCTGAGCGCCTGTGACGAACGTATATGACCACGTCACGTTTGCCGCGCCGACATTGCTGTTGGTTGGATGCCAGGTTGCTCCACCATCCGTGGAGATTTCGACACCGGCAATCTTTCCAGCCGCGTCGGTGGCCGTACCCGTCACCGTAATCGTTTGCCCCTCGACAACGCTGGCAGCCGAAAGATTAGAGATCGCAGAGGTCGGCGCCGTAGTGTCGGTGGACCGGATCGCGGCTGTCAGGTTCGCCTGCAGCGTCGCCGGCTGAACCCCCATGTCGGCGAAAAGGTTGACCATCGCCTGCTGGACATTGGGATCCACCGGAGTCGCAGGTCCGTCGTGGTCGCTGGCAAGCGCCCACGGCCAATTGATTGAACCGGCCGAGAAGATCAGTGCACCACTGACGGGATCGCGATGCAGCACGAGATTGTGGGTCGCCGTGCCTGCTCCGAACGTATTGCCATAGTCAAGCAGATACTTTCCGTCCACATTGACTGTCGAAGATGAGACACTGACCAACCCGGCAGGGCGGAATCCATTGTCCGGCGCGATGTCCCATTCAACGCCCAATAGGCCGGGTACGAGCGAGGCAGTCTGCCCGGATGAGGTTTGCGCGACGGCCGTATTGCGCCAGAAGCGCAATTGGGTCATCGGGTACGGTATCGTGATCGTATCGTACCGAAATGCGTTGACCGCGAACAACGTACCAGTCAGCTGATTCGAGGGAAGAGGCGCACCAAATCGCGGATCGGAGAAGTTGCCGGTCGCCTGTCCTGATGGATCAATTAGCGCATTTGCATGCGTATCCTTGTAGCTAATCAGTGTGCGATTGGCTGTCCCGCTGCCATCGATGCTGGGTGCCAACCTCGTTTTCCAAAAGATCTCGTTGGCTGTGAGAAACGCAAGGTTCACGCCGGCGTGCGCGGCCGCCTCTACGTTGGCGCGCTGAGCCTCGGTCCAATACTCGTCATGCCCCGCGTCCATGAAGACCTTGTGATTGAGCAATAACGAGCCGTTCGTCGCAGCATCTATTCCAGAAATGTAAGAGACATCGTACCCGTTCTGCTCGAGCCAATAGATGGCCGCAATCTCAGCCGTGAACGGGGAGTCTCCTCCTTCGGAGAAGGTTCCGGTGCCGTCGCGCGTTACGAGGGGACGATTGTAACTGACCGCGTAGGCCGATCCATTGATGCCCGGGCCGTTCCCGAAATAAAGGTTGGCCCCTCCCCAGCCGTTGTAGGCTTGCCAATCCTGATCACTTGTCTGCAAGACGATGTCACTGTGGGAAGCATCGTTCCTTATGATGAACGGAATCTGGAAAATTTCGGTACCGTTGATGACGTTGGCGATGTAGACGCCCGAGGCCGCATCGGTTGGCACGCTCCAGGAATCGGTTACGCTCCAGTTGCCGGCATCTACGAGACCGGTCGAAGCGTCCCTTATTGGAGCGGGTTGGACGACTGCGGCTGCGGCCTGATGCTGCAGGCTCGTGACCAGTCTCGCACCATTCCCACCGTAATAGCCCAGCCGGTAAACATCGACGCGATAGTTCGGGTTGCCGGTCAGGTTGTTGATCTTGAATTGGACCGTCCCTCCGACATTGGTGCTGATTGCGGTCGCAAACCCCTGGGTCAGAGTCGAATTGTCGCCTGGTTGGATCTCCCAGACACTTCTCGGTGTGCCTGGCTTCTGGTTTTCCAATACGGTGGGATTCGTGGGCGGATCTGAGACGATGGTCCCCCCCTGCCCATCGCTCTTGAAATTCCAGTTCAACTCCGGCCCCGAGAACAGCAAGGCGACATTGGCTGCACCATTGCTGAAATCGACTGTGCTGATATTCGAGCTGTTGTCGTAGTGAACGGTCGCCGACATCGAGGTCGTGAAGGGCAGATCCTTCAGGTCGATGAGATTCCCCGGAGAAAGCAGCGCTTCCGGCGATGAACCTGCGATCAACCCGTGGAAGTTGGCGGACTGGTCGAGGACAAGCGTGCCAACTTCCGTGGCGAACGACACGGTTATGCCGGAGAACGATCCATTCAAGAACTGGCCGGAAACAGAACCTCCGATCTTCAGGACAGCTTGGTCGAAAATCTCGAAAGATCCAGTGCCGCTGACGTCCCCCTTAAATTCCGCCGTCGCGATGCGATCGCCAAGGAACGCTCCAACTCCGACAGTCCCATTGTTCAGGACATTTCCTTCGACGATGAACGATGAGCCGCCACCCAACGAAAGCGTTGCACCTGCATCGAGGACCAGGCTCCCAATATCAACACCGGCCGAGCTCATAACGACATACGTTCCTGAGGCATCGAGGAAGGCAGAGTCGATGTTGCCCGGAAGGCCGGCGCTCCAGTTCGTTGCGACATTCCAGGCTCCGTCAGTCGGATGAGCCCAGTGAGTTGCGCTAGGGGTGGAAACCGATTGGGACGTCGGCGTCGCTTCGTTTGCCACAGATGGGAACGTTGGCGCCAAGCTTTTATGACCGCTCGTCAATGACGTCGAAGACAGCAGAGCGGACAATCGCGACCGGGAAGATACGACGAAGAGACGGGGCACAACGTCGCGCAAGTCCAACGGATCACCGAAGCCGGCCCGAGACGTCCGTTCGAAGAACGATGCGTCACCGACAAGAGGGGGCAGAGTGGGCAGAGTGGATAACCTGCCTACTGGCTGATCAACAAGCGACGGAGCCCAGAGGCCAGCCGTGTCGAAGCCCGCGAATGCATTCCAAATCGTGGATTCCTGCCAAAGGGCGGGAATGTCTTCCCCCGGAAAAACGGCCCGGGTTCCCCGGCCGAAGACGCTCGCCTTTTGAACCAGCATGGCCATACCGATTAAATAAATAACCGCACAAAATATTTTAATTCTATTTTAAACTGCAGTCAATTCAACGTGCAGATATTTAACGTGATACAAGAAAATCCGCTGAGTAGCGCTATCGCGAAGCGAATTGGGGCAGCCGCATGATTTCGCTCAAATATTTGCCGTAACCGCTCTTCTCCAAGGGTCGCGCCAGCGCGAGGAGTTGATCGCGATTAATGAAGCCGAGTCTGAACGCAACCTCTTCGAGGCAGGCGATCTTCATTCCCTGCCGCTTTTCCAGGGTTTGCACGAAGGTCCCCGCATCAATGAGAGATTCGACCGTGCCGGTGTCCAGCCAGGCAAACCCCCGTCCCATGCGCTCAACGTGGAGCGCGTGGGCCGAAAGGTAACGCATCTGAAGATCGGTAATCTCGAGCTCGCCGCGCGCAGACGGCTCGACGCGACGGGCGTAGCGGACGACGCGGTGATCGAAAAAGTATAGTCCCGTGATCGCCCAGTTCGAAACTGGCCGCTTGGGTTTCTCCTCGATCGACACCGGGCGGTCCGCCTCGTCGAACGTGACGACGCCATATCGCTCCGGATCGCGCACGTGATATGCGAAAACCGTTGCGCCTTCTTCACGTCCCGCCGCTCTGGCAAGCAGCTCGCTCAGGCCGTCGCCGAAGAAGATATTGTCTCCAAGCACCATCGCCACGCGATCGTTTCCGATGAAATCGGCACCGACAATGAACGCATCCGCGAGACCGGCGGGTCGGGCTTGTTCCGCGTAGCTGAGCCGGATGCCCCATTGGCTGCCGTCCCCCAGCAATCGCTCGAACTGACACCGGTCTGAAGGAGTGGTGATGATCAGAATTTCGCGGATCCCCGCCAACATCAGCGTCGACAGGGGATAATAGATCATCGGCTTGTCATAGATCGGGAGCAATTGCTTGCTGACCACGCGCGTGATTGGATAGAGGCGCGTTCCGCTGCCGCCAGCCAGCACGATTCCCTTCAGCATCGGTTTCTCCTTCTCCGACCAGCTGGTCCAGACAAGCTTCCAGGGAATGGCGCCAAGGTGCCATTCGAATCCCGAACACACGTTCGGCTTTGGATGAGTCCAGGCGCGAGTTCCGAGGCCGACGCGCAGCGGTTGGAAACTCCTCGGTCGTAATCGCCTCGAGCGCCGGAATCCGCGCTCCACGACGGGAATGCTCGTGAAAGATTGCCTGCGCAAAATCGTACCAGCTTGCCTCGCCCTGGCCGGCGAGATGAAAGATGCCGGCCGTGGCCCGGCGGTCGTCCCTTACCGACCGTTGTGCGATCCGGAGGACGGCTTCCGCGAGGTCGAACGCGTAGGTCGGATTTCCACATTGGTCGCGGACAACCCTAACGATCTGCCGCGTTTCGCATAACCGCAGCATCGTCCGGACGAAATTGCTGCCATAGGGACTGTAAAGCCACGAGCATCTGATCACCGTCGCGAGCGGATGCGCGGCCAATACAGCAGCTTCACCGGCAAGCTTGGATGCGCCATAGACGTTCAGCGGCGCCGGAATGTCGCTTTCGTCGTACGCATCGGGTTTCGCACCGTCGAACACATAGTCGGTCGACAGATGGATGAGCGGAATGTTCATCTGCCACGCGACATCTGCCAGCGCGGCCGCGCCATCGCGGTTGATGCTGAACGCCCTCGCTCCTTCGGATTCGGCCTGATCTACCGCCGTGTAGGCGGCCGTATTGATGATTGCAGACGGCCGGATCGACCCGATGAGCTTGTCGATCCCTTCCCGGCTCTCCAGATCGAGTTCTGGGCGCCCAAGAGCCACCGCAGGCAAACCTCGCATTGTGGCAAGATGACGAAGACACTTTGCCAACTGACCATTCCGCCCGGCAATGAGGATGGGTCGATCTGTCATCTTCACCTCAGCTTTGTGCGGCCAGCAGACCCAGGCGCGACCCGTCATAGACACCGCGACGAGCACGTTCCCACCATGTGCGGTTCTTGAGATACCATCCGACGGTTTCGGCCAGGCCCTGTTCGAAAGTTCGCTTGGGTTCCCAGCCGAGTTCGCGATGCGCCTTCGACGCGTCGATTGCATAGCGCGCATCATGTCCCGGACGATCCGGTACGAACGTAATGAGAGAATGTCTTGACCCGGCGCCCGGAGACAATCGATCTACAACGTCACAAATCCGGGTGACGACCTCCAGGTTGGATCGCTGGGCATCTCCGCCGAAATTGTACTTCTCGCCGGGCCCTCCTTCGTACAGAAGTCTTATCAAGCCGGCGGCATGATCATCGACATGAAGCCAGTCGCGAATATTCCTGCCGTCGCCATAAACTGGCAGAGGCTTTCGGTCGATCGCATTAAGGATCGTCAGCGGGATGAGCTTTTCCGGAAACTGATACGGACCGTAGTTGTTCGAGCAGTTCGATACGATAACCGGCAGGCCGTAGGTTCGAAACCACGCGAGTGCGAGGTGGTCCGATGCGGCCTTGCTCGCCGAATAAGGCGAGCTCGGCTTGTAGGGCGTGTCCTCGCGGAACAAGTCATCCGGTCCCAACGAGCCGTAGACTTCGTCAGTCGACACATGCACGAAGCGGAACTGCTTCCGCCTCGAAGACGGCAGACGTTCGTAGTAGGTTCTGGCCGCCTCCAATAGGGTGTAGGTGCCAACTACATTGGTATTGACGAACGCGTCGGGCCCGTTGATCGAGCGGTCGACGTGGCTTTCGGCGGCCAAATGTATAATCGCATCCGGCTCATACTCGGCGAACGCAAAATCCATGGCCTCGCGATCGCAAATGTCGGATTGCAGGAACGTATAAGTCTCCAATCTCTCGATGCTCGCGAGCGAAGCCAGGTTGGCGGCGTATGTCAGCTTGTCGACGTTGATCACTGCGGCACCCGTCTGCACCAAGCGGCGACAGACCGCAGAACCGATAAAGCCCGCTCCGCCAGTGACCAAGATACGCATTCTACTCGTCCCCACTAGTCGAAAACGCAACCGAGCTGGCTGAGCGTAGGAAGCGTCTGGTCCTTTGGCGACACCTGGGCCTCTGAGGGCGTCACGGGCCACTTGATCGCTAATGCTGGATCGGCCCAATAGACGCCGCCGTCATGACTTGGGGCATAGACCTGGTCGACTTTGTACAAGACGACGGTCTTGGGCTGCAGCGTACAGAAGCCGTGCGCGAATCCCTTCGGAATGAACACCTGCTCACCGTTTTCCCCATCCAACCGGATCGCGATGTGCTTGCCGAAGCTGGGCGATGAACGCCGAAGGTCAACTGCAATATCGAGAATCGCCCCGCTCAGCACCCGTATCAACTTCGCCTGCGCGAAGGGCGGCCGCTGGAAATGCAAGCCGCGCACCGTGCCGATCCGATCCGAGCTGGATTCATTATCCTGAACGAAGTCATGGAGAATTCCCTTCTCCGCAAAAGCCGATCGCTGAAAAGTTTCGCAGAAGTAGCCGCGGGCGTCGGAAAACCGATCTGAGCGAATGACTTTGACATCGGGAATCGCCAAGGATCTCAGTTCCAACATTGGGTACCCTTCTGCCCCGCTCTCAGTTCGGATCGGCTTCGATGCAGTGGACCATAATCCCCGACGGAATTAATTTTCCGCCCTCTCAGTCCACCTCTAAACGCCCGCGCTATTTTCGACGGAAGCCGCCAAAGTAACCGTAAGCTACGGAAATATCGTCGAATTCTTCAGCATATACTCAAGCAGAAAGCGCCTTATCGTTATTTTCACCCACGCAAACAATTAATATATGATTTATTTAATTTGGCAAGTGGATTTTTATGAGGTATATAATTCCTTACCTTCCCGCAGGTCCTATTAAATGTTGGTCTGCGGGCGGAAGGCCGCAACGTGACCAGCGTCGGACAGGTACGTGATGCTCCAGAACAATCTTCAACATACGGATAGAATGCGGCTGCCGGTAAACGGGCTGCCCCAACCCACCCAGGCAGCCGGCGGAGGAATCACCGACGTCATCAATTTCGGCATCGGGCTTCTGAGGCGCCAGTATCTCGTAATCCTTGTCACTGCCGCACTCGCCACTGCGGCCAGCCTGCTCTATCTCCGTTTGGTCCCTCCAACCTATACGGCGCAAGTTCAGATCCTGTTGGCCAATCCAAGACCCCAATTCGTCCAGCAGCAATCGATCCTCGCGGAGCCCGCTTTCGATCTCAATCAAATCGAGACCCAGCTTCAGCTCCTGAGATCAAAGGCCACTGCAGTTGCGGTAATCGATCAATTGAAACTGAGGGAAGATCCGGACTTTAATTCGTCGGGACTGTCTCTTCAGTCGCTCTGGCAGCGAATTCGGTCATGGACCTCGAATGCATCGAAGAAACATGGGCCATCCGATGCGCAAGCCGGACCATCGGACACTATCGTAAACGCATTTCTCAATCGACTTTCAGCCGGGCGTGTCGGGTACAGCAACGTTATTGAGGTAAGCTTCAATTCGAGCAACGCAGCCCGAGCCGCCGAGATCGTCAACGCGGCTGCCAATACCTATGTTACCGACCAGCTCAATGCAAAATTCGACGCCAATCGCAGGGCAACAAGCTGGCTGCAGGAGAGGCTGCGCGATCTCGGTGACCAAGCTCTCGCTGCGCAGCGCGCCGTCGACGCCTACAAGACTCAGAACAATATCGTTTCATTTGACGGAAAGCCGATCGACGAGCAGCAGATCACAGAAATCAACAATCGATTGGCTGCGGCACGTGCTCAAACATCTGAAGCCACGGCCAAGTTGACTCGTTATGAAACTCTCCTTGCCGTCGATCCAAAAAATCCGTCCTCGATAGACAATCTGGATGCTATCGGGACTGACGCGCTGAACAGCCAGATCATTACGGGGTTGCGCCAGCAATATCTGGAGCTCACCAGACGTGAGGCCGAGTTGGCGGCCAGGGTCGGTCGCGACCACCTGGCAGTCGTCAATGTCCGGAACCGCGCACGAGAGTTCCGCGTCTCCATTTTCGACGAGGTCAGAAGACTTGCCGAGGTCAGCCGAAGCGAATTCGAACTCGCCAAACAGCGCCAGGAAGAAATCGAAAAGCAGTTATCCAAAGCCGTTTCACAATCCCGTTCGGTCAATTCTGCTGAACTGACCATCAAGGATTTGGAAAGCCGGGCAAAGGGCTTGCGTAGCTTGTACGAGACCTTCCTACAGCGTTACATGGGCTCCACACAGCAGGAGACATTTCCCACCTCGGACACGCGGGTACTCTTTCCCGCTTTGCCGCCGGCGAGCAAGAGCAAGCCGAAAACACCGTTGGTACTGGCGCTCGGCATCTTGGGCGGTCTCGCGCTAGGCGTCGGTCTCGCGCTTCTCAGAGATCTCATGGACCGTGTCTTTCGGACCTCCTCACAAGTGGAAGCCGTGCTGGAGTTGCCTTGTCTATCTCTGGTCCCATTGTTGCCGGCCCGCAAATCTCCGAATGTACCAGTTCGCCTCCAGAAAACCGATGATGATGTTCAGCAGCGGATTGTCTCGTCTCCAACCGCAATTCATCGGACCGTGGTCGGGATGCCACTATCTCGATACACCGAGGCAATTCGTTCGATCAAGCTGGCCATCGACCACAATCCGGCGAAAATCTCCTCGCAGGTCGTCGGCATTACTTCTGCCTTACCGAATGAGGGGAAGACCACGATTGCAGCCTCGCTCGCGCAATTGGTCGGGCACACCGGCAAGAAAGCTATCATCGTCGATTGCGACCTCAGGAATCCCTCGTTAACGGCCATCTTTGCGCCAAAAGCGGCCTGTGGAATCATCGAAGTTGCAAACGGCAGCCGGTCGCTCTCCGACGCTATCTGGCGGGATCCGACGACCAACCTTGCATTTCTGCCCGCCGTGCGACGGGGACCTCTGCTCCACACCAGCGAAATTCTTTGCGCCGACGCTATAAGCAAGCTGTTCGACCGTTTACGCGCCGAGTATGACTACGTCATCGTCGACCTTCCTCCCTTGACTCCATTGGTCGACGTTCGAGCCACTTCATCTCTGATTGACTGCTACATTCTCGTTGTTGAATGGGGCAGGACCAAAATAGATGTCGTGCAACACGCACTGCACACGGCACCAAACATTCACGAGTCGCTGATTGGGGCAGTTCTCAGCAAGACGGACACTAAGGCGATGGCTCGATATGACGGTCACCGGAGCTACTATTATCATGATAGCCATTACATCCGTTATGGTCTTTCTGGCTCTTGAGGCTGTCTCGTAGCGGCCTGCACGCCATCCGGCCTGCAGGACCAGCGGAGCGGCCGCACCACACGACGGTGTTTACATGATGGTTCGGCTTGTTATATTGGCCGAGTTGGTGGCGATTACCGCGGCATTCGCAATGCCCGAAAGCCTGCAAGGCTGGGCGTTGGCATCGTTGATACTTTCAGCAGCGGCGCTGGTAGTAGCGATCTTTCCATCGCCCTCCTCCCTCGGGCTCGCCAAACTGCTTCGACCCGGTCTCATCGTCGTACTCGCGGTTCCGGCGCTCTGGATGGCGTTGCAGGCAGTGCCGATGCCGAGGGGCACACTCGGCAATCCCATTTGGGCGACTGCATCGGCGGCCTTAAACGAGCCCCTCGCTGAAATGATCACAGTCGATACCGCGGCGACCATGTTCTCGCTCGCGCAGTATTGCGCTGTGCTCGCCGCGGCCCTCATCACGGCCGTCATCTCGCTTGACCGACATCGCGCAGCGCATGTCCTGTATGTCCTGCTGTCGATAGCCACAATTGCTACGGCCATGTGGTTCGACAAGGAAGCAACCGGTGTCGCCGGGCCCGACGGCTCAACCGTCGCAGTGCTCGGTGTCTTGCTCTCCTGCGCAACGGCAATGCGTGCGGTCGATCAGTTGTTGCGACACAGCCGGCCAGGAACAATCGCGACAGCCCCGCTCCCTGTTTTGTCCGCCGCCATTATCGCAATGATTGTCTGCATGGCCGCGCTGCTCATTCGGGCCAATTCAACCGCGGTCGTTGCCGCCATCATCGGATCTGGAATCTTGCTCTCGGTATTCGCCATTCGAGGGTGGTTCCCGGGCTTGTGGGGTACTGCGGGCGTTCTCGCAACCGCCGCGATCGTCTTCATTGCCATCGCTACCGTCATTCCCTTCAGGACGAATACCGATCTGGCGATCGCCTTGTCGACGAGCAGTCAGACCGCAACGGAACGGATGCTACAGGATATTGGGCCGGCGGGCTCCGGCGCGGGTGCTTCTACCGTTCTCTTGCCGATTTATCAGGACGTTGGAGTCGGCGCCTCGCGAGAAAGGCCAACTGCCGCCGCCGCGATCGTTATAGACATGGGCCGGGCCTTCCTTTGCGGACTCGTGGTTATTGCAATGCTTGCCGCTTGTATTCTGATCAGGCGTTCTCTGTCGCGTACCTACGATTACGTCTTTCCAGCCCTGGGCGCCGGCGCTTCGATTGCAGTGACGATACTGGCCTTTGCTGATCACGGAATTCTGGGTTTAGGCGCATCGCTTCTGGTCGCTGCGCTTTTTGGGCTGTCGTTCGGTCAAAGCGTCCCCGGCGCGGGACGCGACGCCATACCCTCGGAATCGAACGAGACCTCTGACCGGATCGCAGTTCAAGCATCGGCGTCTCGTCGGAGGTTCGCGTCAGCATCCGTCGCCATGTGGCCCCGCGCTACGCTGACGGTGCTTGGAATCGCGCTGATCATGCAGGCAGTATGGATGGTCCTCCCTGAGTTGTTTCTCGGTGGACGATCTTCGTTATCGTCAGTTGTGTCGACTGCAGCAGCGTGGCCGAACGGGATCTCGAAACCGGCTTCGGTTGCGGCAGCGCGTGAAGACCTATGGATTCGAGGGGGATCAAGATTCAGCTGGGATTCGGCTCTGGCTGCGGACGAGCAAAGGACGGCTCCTCTAGTGACTTCGAGTGCGTTTGCTCGTGCATTGCGCTCTTCGCCGCTCCGGGGTGACATTTGGCTCATGCTTGCGGCGAGGTCGAAGCACAGTTCGCCTCAGTCCAGCACGGCAGCGATGCTCAAGATGTCGTACTATACCGCCCCCAATGACTTGGATCTGGTTCCGTTACGCGTATCCGTCGCGCTCGCTACAGATGCCGTGATGCGGGAGCCCGAGTTTCGTGAATTGGTCAAGCGGGACATCAGCCTCGTCGTTAGGCATCGGCCTGCCCTCAGGCCAACGCTTGTGACCGCGTACCGGTCAGCCTCGGCCGACGGGAAGACCTATCTCGAGGGCCTGATTTCGGAACTGGATCCGGCGTATCTCGACCAAATGCGCACGCGGAATTCCCGCCAGGGTTCTCGATAAAAGTCCTAAGAGGCGCGGCGACCTTTCGCCCAGGCGATCGAGGATCCGGCGACAAAGGGCGCAGGAATCAAATCGTTGGAACCGCGATTTTTACTTGATAAACCCGATTAATTAATAATAAATTAAACATTAAATTGCAGGGCCACGACAATGAATTTCGTGAACCGACATTTCCCCGAACGGGAGGTTACGGATCGTGTCAGTCCCGAGCCGGCAATATCCCGCCAGCAAAAATGGCCCCTCCGTTATGACGCCGTAGAGCACGTGGCGCTTGGCGCGGATATTGCGACCATTCTGTTTGCGAGCATCGTTTCTACATTGTTGTACCAAGCCCAGAACGGGCAAGCTGCGGCCGGCTTGGACAACGCACTCAGCTTTGCGCTGGTCAGCGCAGCTTGTCTCGTTTGCCTGCTGAAGACCTACGGGCTTTATCAGCCGGTTGAGCTCCTCGCCCTCCGAAATCAGATGCGCGCGGTCTGTCTGGCTTGGACGTCATCGGTGCTTTTCATTTGGGCGGTGTCCGGCTTTGCAACTCACCCGGGAATTTCCAAGCAAGCAGGCCTGCTCTTCGTCGTCATCGGTCTGGGTTTGCTTTTGGCCGAGCGGTGGGGAGTCAAGGTGCTTCTCGGAAGGGCCCTGAGCGGCAGGAAGTTCGCCAACACAAATATTGTTCTGATCAGCGATCAACCATTGTCGAAAAACGTGGGATTGTCCGAAACCCTGTCAATGCACGGGTATTTCGTGAAGGGACGATTCAGCTTGCCTCCGTTTGGCTTCGGTCCTGCCTGCCGAAGGCGGCTCACGGCCCGCGTCATCGACCACATCCGCACTTGTCAGCTCGACCAGGTGGTGGTGGAAGCTGACCCGGAGCGATGGCCCGAATTGCGAGCCTTTGTTGCCGATTTGCGCGTTTTGCCGTTCCCGATCATATTCGTGCCCGTCGGCACAACGTCCGAATTGCTTCGACACCCTAAGCGGAGTCTTGGAAGTGCCGTATGTGTAGAACTCCAGCGTGGCCCCCTTACGCCGCTGGAGTGCGCGATTAAGCGGATGATTGACGTTATCGGCGCGGGCCTCGCCCTGGCGATGCTCGCCCCGCTGCTTGCGCTGACCGCGGTGGCGATCAAGCTAGATTCTCGCGGCCCTGTATTCTTTCGGCAGCAACGCTGTGGGTTCAACGGCCGAATATTCTTGATCCGCAAATTCCGGACGATGCATGTGCTCGAGGACGGACCTGTAATCCTTCAGGCCAACCGCGCCGATCGACGCGTTACCCGCGTCGGCAGATGGCTGCGCCGGACGAGCTTCGATGAACTGCCACAGCTGCTAAATGTTCTCGACGGCAGCATGTCGCTGGTGGGCCCGCGTCCTCATGCCGTGGCTCACGACAATGAATTTGATAAGCTCGTGCGAAACTACGCGCTTCGGCATCGGGTCAGGCCCGGATTGACCGGTTGGGCCCAAGTCCACGGCTGCCGGGGCCCCACCCCCACAGCAGTCGCGGTCGAAACACGTGTCCAATATGATCTCTGGTACATCGACAATTGGAGTCTCGGGCTGGATATCGCAATCTTGCTGCGAACTCCCGTGGAGGTCTTGCGAGGGCGCAACGCCTATTAGAGCTTCGAGTTATGGGAACGCTGGCGTTTCGCCCGTTACAATCCTGCCAATCAAACAGACGCAGTCACGCCCGGTGACGAAGCTTCGGACTTGCATCGCCAATGCGAAACTCCTCAATCCTTCGGCCAGACTTCATTGCGGCGACCAACCACCGCGGCCGCTTGCCACGCCCCGACCAGGTTTCAGAAGTCTGCGGATTCCGATATTTCGGCAGCACCCGAGGATATTTACGTCGCGGCTTGTCGGTCGAAGACACGCCTGCCGAGCTGGAATCCGCCCAAGCAGCCATCCCGCCCCCAAGTGCCGCCAAGCGCTTTTCCAGCTCGTTCTTTTCTGCCTTGATCCGATCAGACAGAATTCCGCTAATTTCCTCATGCAGCGACCAGAGATCGTCAAGGGACATCGTTTCTAATTCGAGTTTCTTAGCTGACATGCTCTCACCGTGTAGTTGCGCCCAATCCAATATCGCCTCTGTCAATATATTAATCAAGACAGAGCGCCGGATTATCCCAAGACAATGTATGGAACCGATCTGAAACCTGCGCTCCAAATAACCGGGCCGCGGTTAGTAATCAAGCCGGGAAAATGGCCAATCCGCACAATTTAACTGCGAAGAGGAAATACCACACGCCCAAATTGCAGCTGGGGAACCGCTCAAGCAGCGTCAAGGAGAGGAATTAGGCGCCCCATGTCTGGGCAGCCTTATTACCGTGAGACGGTCACATAAAAGCAAAGGAGAGCGAATAGTCCCATATCCGTCAGCGCGCGTCTGAGCCCGATTTGGGGACTCAGGGCCTGGATGTCCGACAACGCGGTCGCGGGAACTACAACCAGCGGACAGAATCCTACAGAATCCTGAAGACGTTTAAGAGGATACTAGATCAAAACTATGCCTCCTTTCCGCGCCTCCAGCAAGCTTTTTGCCGTTGAGACCAATTAATAAAATAATCGTCGCAATAAATTATTAAATAATATATGATAAATATATTGTCGCGGGGGCGTTGATCTCGGTCAAACATCATTCGTCACTCAGACGAAGAGACAACGGGGCAGTCGAACGGTGTCGAGAAATGCTATGCGAAGGCAAGATCTCGAAGCCATGGATTTTGAGGAACTTTGGCTCCTTCATGAGGAGCTGACTAAGATTCTTGCCGAAAAAATCACTGCCGAAAAGCGAGAACTGGAAAAGCGTCTTGCGCAACTGAACCAGCCGGATCAACTCGGTGGAGCTGAAAGCGGGGCGGCAGAGGCGGGAACAGGCCAGCCGCCCCGTCGCAAATACCCGAAGGTGGTGCCGAAGTACTACAACCCGCTTCAGCCAACAGAGACTTGGTCAGGACGTGGTAAGCAGCCCCGCTGGTTGGTTGCCGCCCTCCAATCGGGCCACACGCTCGAGGAGTTCAGAATCCGCGAGAACGGCGAATCGTCCGAACGGAATGCTGGTGGTCGAGAGCATTCCTAGCTCTGCGCGACTGGACGCACCTCGGGCCGGCTGAGAATGTTCGGCTCTGCGGATTTCCGGGCAGTTCCCTCACCACCTGGAGCAGGTAGCAGGTCGAGAACTCGCTCCGCCAAGAGACGTGCCGCCACACTCTCTCGACAACGCTCGTGAGACGGCCGCAGTCTCTAGACCTTTCCCGCCCGAACTGCGGTCGTCGCATTCAACAGAAAGTGCAAGGTGCTCGCTCTTGGCACAGACCACAATCCACGTTGGCTCGCGCTGGTTTTGGTCGAGACAATAGTCGCCTCCCTGCGGTAATTTCTGAGGTCCAGAACGTTCATCGCCAGTAGAGGCACGCGCGTGGCCGGAAAGCGTGCTTGCATCAACTGTCGCATGAACTGCAATCGGGGAATCAATCGGGAGCGTAACGCGCGCGGAATCTCGACGCCAAGGAGCTCAGCAAGAGCGAACAGCTGGGTTTCAACCGCGTTCTTCATCAATTCGCCCGAGACAAATGAGGTGAGCTCCCCCCAATCGAGGCCCTCGGCGGAATTGTTTAGATTGCGTAATTCAACAAGGTGCCGCAGGTCGAGGTCGCCGAGCCAATAACCATAGTCTTGAAACTGATCATGGATGATCAACATGAGCGCTTGGTAGGCAGGCGTGGGGATATACACGCGTCCCCGTCCCAGCGGCGCTGGGACGCAATGGTTCAGCGCATGCCCGAAGCTCTGATAGAGGCACGCAGGCCCTGGAGCTGCCTGCTGCAGGTCGATGCTCCCGACATCCTGCGGCCGATTCAGCTCGACGTGCCATCTCTGGCTTTCGGGAGGGGTTTGATAGTTGATATCGTAACCAATTGCACATAGAGCGGCGGCTGCCATTCCGGCCTCGTCCGGCATAACCATAACGTCCAGATCGGACATTAGCCGAACGCCTCGTCGCTCTTCGGGCGCGGTCGCCAGTGTCGATGCCCCCTTGAGCATAATCGGCGTAATTCCCAGGCCGTTCATAGCAACGACTGCGTCCTCCAGTTGAGCGAGGAGGCGATTGTTGCGCAGCACGTTTCGGTGGTGGATATGGCGAATATATGTGCAGACGTCCTCCGGCAGCATCGACGCAAATTTGTCGACAAAATCGATGAGCGCCGGCGTCGTCAGGGTCTGATTTGCGAGCCCGATCACGGACGTCCACTCTACATCGACGGGTGGCATGCCTCGCAAGCAGTTGCAGAGGCTCGTGAGCGCGCCGCTATGCCTTGCCATTGCACAATTCCATAAGCAAACGCCGAGCCTCCGCGGCCTCGCAGTAGGTGAGTTGAAGCGATCGCGCGCCCGCGACAATCCGCTTTAAAGCGAAGAAGCCGGCCTGCGACAGTCTTCCATCAGCAGCAAATGCGTTCTCGACGAGCCGCTTCATCGAATCCAACTGATCTATCGCAGTTAGTTCGGTCGGACCGCCCGCGACCCGGTTCAGGAAGATGATCCAGCTTGCGCAAACGCATTGGTTCTGCGCATCCGCAATGGGTAGGTACCGCACCCGAACGCCGTCGGAGCGGCAATGCGTCGCGTCGTACCGGTCGCCATGTAGTCGCGAGAGCAAGTCCCACGATCCCTCCTTGAGGGTGAGCGCAAACGGGATTCCGCAGATCGTTCCGTCAGCGCCAACCAGCGCAACGTCATCGCCGGCGTACCGAAGTCCAGCGTCCACCAGCTGCAGCGTGAGGGTAGACTTTCCAGCTCCCGGTTGGCCGCATAGCAGCAGGCCCAGGCCGTCTTTCACGAGAGAAGCGGCATGAAGGGAGAAGACCCAACGATTGCTTCGAATAAGCCGCTCGGTGACGTGAGCTTTGATGGTAGGAGCCAGTGCTTCGACTTCACATCTGGAGATACTGGAATCCTCTCCGCGCAAGAACACTTGCTGGTCCAGCATCATTGCCTCGATCGTGATGTCGCCTTCGCCGCCGGCGCCCTGGTCCGAAACACAAAATGGCGAAAGCAGCCGTCTCAAGAGGTCCCGATTTGCCGCCCGGACGCTTATTCTGTGCCGACCTAGATTGGCCGAGAAGGCGCAATCGGTCGCCATTCGCCAATCGACTTTGAGCAGCGCTCGATCGATCCAGACATTTATGATCTGTCGCGTGAACTGGCGTGCCGTGTGCTCGTCAATGCCCAGCGCCCCAAGCCCCTGACAGACGTCTTCCAGAGAGGCGCCTTGCGCCAACTTACACCAAATGAATGCCCCTACCCGGTCGAGTTCGAAGATCTTCTGCCCTGCTTCGCTGAACAGCATTGATCGCCCGTCCAGCAGCGCGAACACTGCATCCGGAGCCGGTCTCAACACCATCTCTGCCGACGATCTTTCCAGCACGGCTTCAACCAATGTGAACAATCTGCCTCGCCCTGCACCGGCGAGGCGACGACAGCCTCCGGGATGCGCTGTTTTTGGCGGCACCCGACAAACGGACGGCCGCCGCCTGCGACACTCAATCTCGCCCGGCCTGCGGCGTTTACGATTCCCGTTCAGCCGAACACACGCGACCCGGTCGGCACGTTTCGAAATGACAATTCAGTCGGTCATGCCGCGAGCTGACCGTCCTTGCCCCCTTCTGGCGGAGAAATGTTCAAGACCTGCTCTCCAAGGAGGCTCGCTCTCGCGATCAACCGATGAGCATCCAAGAGGTACCGATAGGCTTCGCGATCCGCACTCCGTTCTCTCAGAATGCGCTCCTTCTCGCCAATACTGACCAATTCCGCGCGCATCTGAGCCAACTGCGGTGTCTCCGAGGTGAGGTCGCCCTTGTTAAGAATTAATTCCCACATCGTCTCCTCCAGCCGAAGAAACTAGGACGAGTTTAGCTTACGTGATCGGCAGCAATTAACAACGAGATTTATATATTTAGCTTACAATCAAAATTTGTTTCATAGTTGAACCTCGTGCGATCATTCAATACTACGCACAAAGCGCAGCAGGCACCGAACCGACGTCGAGAATGGGCCTGCTGAAGTCTACGAGAAAAAAGATCGACATTTTCGCTGCATCGCGCCACGTAAAAAATAAATCGATCGAGAGTCGCCAATCAGACCGACAAGACAAATTTTTATTTGCACATTAAATGCAAACAGAGAATATTAACGAACTGCTCAGAGGGAGTGAAACGAGTGATTCGGTTGCCCGATCCGTCCGTCGAGAGGAAGAAAATGGTTTCGTCGCAAGCGGAACGTTCCGCACGAAGTCGCAGGGATTTCGACACGATAATTGTTAGTGGCCTCCCAGAAGCTTTCGGTTGAGGTCGGAGCATCATTCAGCGTTGCCGCGAAAGCCTGCGGCATCCCAATAACTCGCCAAATAGGAATCCGGTCGGCTGGAGAAGCGTCGTCACGAGCAAGCTGCCCTTTGCTCGAACAACGACCCCAGGTGCGATGCCCCCCAAGTCACCCGCACCGACGAGAGCGCACTCCAGCCGGCCGGCCCTTTCACTCGACAAAAACAAAATACGTATTTCAGGAGGCTCGCATGGGCATGATCATGGTCAAGTGTCCGCAAACCGGTCGCGCGATTCCCACCGGCATCAAATCCGATCGTGAAACTTTCCTGCGGAGCATCGTGTTTTTCGGCAATACGCGTTGTCCGATCTGTCAGGCCAATCACAACTGGTTCGCCCGCGAGGCCTGGGTCGAGGAGCCGATCGTCCGGACGGCGGAGATCCTTGGTGCGGCTCCCTCGTGCTGATGCAAGTGACGGGTCCGTTTCAGAGAGGCGCCCCGATTCTCCTTTTCCGATGCACGCATCTTGTTGCGACGCATTAGGATAATGCTCGAAAATATTTCCGCGTATCGTCGTAAAGCGAACGGACGGCTCGAGGGCCCATCGCCTAGACCTCATTGGCACGTCATCACTAATCCGAGCTTCCCGTCACGGATTCGGCAAGGGCCTGTTTGGGGGTGTTTGTAGTGAGTAGTGGGGTTTGTAGCCTGACTGTTCTGCGTCACACAACGATCGAGCTCGTTAGCCTGCTCGCTCAATTGCAGCGGCTCCGAGAGAAAGTTCGAAGGGCGGAAGCGCGGCGCGCGAGAGAAAGACGACGATCAGCGTCGGCGTCGCGCGCGCGAAGGCTCCGAACAACGAGGTATCGCATACGGGTGTAGCCGGCGCGCCCCTGACAGCGATCACCTGCGAGCGTCATATTCTTCCGAAGCTCTAGGCACGCTTGCGCTTGCTTCAGGCGCTCGTTTTTCGATCCGGAAAAACGTGCAGGCTGGGGCCGTTGTGGTCTACTCCGGAGGCAAATCCTTCTTCCCAAGAAAAGGCGCCACGCAAGAATGCCACACCAAAGAGGTCATCCTGCGTTAGAACGCGAGCCGTGACCTTCGACGGGAGCTGAGACAGTGGGCAGGCAAGAACGAAGACGAGCAATGGCCTGCTGCTTGCCTGTGTAGCGCTGTCGGCGGCCACCACGGAGTGCGGGACACGCGGCCGCGCATCGGCGTTCGTCGATTATGTCGCCTATCAGGTTTCACGAAAAGCGCGGGAGAAGCTGTCGAGGATAGGTTTCATGATGTACTCGAAAAACGTACGCTCTCCGGTCTTGATGTAGACGTCGGCGGGCATTCCGGGCGTCGGGATAAATTCAGGCATCCGTCTGACAACATCATCTTGGTCGAGGCGCACCCGAACGACATAATACCCTCGGCGCGTGTCATTGTCACGGTGTGTTTCCGTCCTTGCCTCTTTTTCCGATACAGTGTCCGCTGACACGTAAACGACGCTTGCCTCGACCATAGGCGTAATACGCTGGTTGAGCGCAGACAGGCGTACGAGCGCGTCCTGGCCTACGCTCACGTGCGAAATGTCTTTGGGATTCACATGTGCCTCGATGATGCGCTCGTCGCCGATCGGCAGGAGCTCGAGAATGCCGGCACCAGGAGAAACGACGCCGCCCGGTGTATGGAAGTTGTTCTTCACCACAATACCTCGGACCGGCGAACGGACATCGACCCGATCGACCACATCCTGAGCGGCGCGAATCTGCTCCTCCGCGTCGTCCAGCTCCGCCTCGGTCTCGCGCAGTTCCTTTATTGAGTCCCGGAGCGCCGTCGCGTGGAGCTGCGTTATTCTTTCGTTGGCCTGAGCGACCCGCTCCTTCGAGTCGGCGATGCGGCCGAGATACTCGCCGAGATCGCCCCCGAGACTCGCCTCCGAGCGTCGCAACGCTAGCACATCCGACTTGCGGACCAACTGCTGACCAAGAAGCGAATTCTTGTCCTTCAGCTCTTCGGCGAACAAGGCAATACGCTCTTTGGTGGACTGAACTTGCGCCTGATATCCGCGGATGCTTTCCTCCAGCCCGGCGATCTGCTTCACGAGTACGCTTTCCTCGGTCACCAGACTAGCCCGGCGTGCCTGAAGCTCGGCACGCTGCCGCTCAAGAATCGCTTTGATTTCGGGATCACGTGCGCCCTCGCTGAATTCGGCCGGAGTTTCGATGGCGTCCGAAGAGCTCATTTCAGCTTCCAGGCGCGCCTTCATGGCGAGCAGCCGATACTTCTTCAAAATCAGCCGCCTCAGCTTAGCATTGGCGGCGGTATCGTCCATGCGCACAAGTACCTGGTTCGCCTCGACGACATCGCCTTCCTTGACCGCGATCTCGCGGATGATGCCGCCCTCGAAGTGCTGGACTAGCTTGTTCTGCCCGGTAGCCACGAACGTGCCCGACGCGACGACCGCACTGTTGAGTGGGGCAACTGCGGCCCAAACGCCGAAACACCCGAGCCAAACAACCAGGATGGCGAGGCCGGTGAAGATGGGCCATTTGGCGCTCAGCGGAACACCGCGGTACCACTCGCCGATGTCGTCCTTTACCGCTCTCATGCTGTCCTCCCGCGCTGGTCACCCGCCCGAGGATTCGATGCGCTGCGGCTGCTCCGGCTCATCTCCGCCGGTCCTGCCCGGCGGCCGAACCAAGCGATGCAACACCTCGCTCGGAGAACCGAATGCTTCCGCGCGTCCGGCCCGCAGTATGAGCACTTTGTCAACACTGTTCAGTAGCGCTGGACGCAGAGTTACGACCACCGCGGTGACCCCCCGCCTCTTGGCGCGCTGCAGGGTCTCGGTCAGAGCTTGTTCGCCCGCCGCATCGAGATTCGAGTTGGGCTCGTCGAGCACGACAAGGGACGGATTACCGAAGAAAGCCCGGGCGAGCGCGATGCGTTGCTTCTGTCCTCCCGAGAGCGGCCCACCACTGCGGTCGAGCACGGTCTCGTATCCCTGCCTCAACTGGCAGACCATGTCGTGAATGCCCGACAACATCGCCGCCTCATAGATGCTCTCGTCGGGCAAATCGTCGCGCATGCGGCAGATGTTCTGCTTGATGGTCCCGGGAAATAGCTCGACCTCCTGGGGCAGGTAGCCGGTATATTCGCCGAACTGGCGGCGATCCCAGTTGCGCAGCTCCGTTCCGTCCAGCCTGACCTTGCCGGCCGTCGGCACCAGACAACCCACCAGAATGCGCGCGAGAGTTGACTTGCCCGATCCAGACGGTCCGACAATGGCCAAAGACTCTCCGGGAGCGAGCTCGAGCGACACACCATTGAGTACCGGCTCCTTCGAGCCGGGCGGCAGGTACAAGACTCGGTCAACGCTCAGGCGCCCTTGCGGTCTGGGCAAGCGCAGCTTGGGCGTCTCGCGCTGGAATGACTCGATGGCCTGCTTTACGCGGGCATAGGCCGATCGCGCCTGGACGCAGCTCCGCCATCCCTCGATTAAACCCTCGAGCGGCTGCAGGGCGCGGCCGGCAATGATCGAAGCCGCGATCATCATGCCCCCCGTGATCTCGGCGTGGAGGGCCAGATAGGCCCCAGTGCCGAGGATAGTGATCTGGGCCACGAGCCGGACGAACTTCGACGCACCGCTGATCCAGAAATTCCGGTCAAGGGCCTGGCTCTGCACCGTCAGCGCCGGCGCCTGCCGGCGCCCCCAGTGGAGAATGCTTTCGCTCAGCATTCCCATCGCGTTGATCACCTGCGAATTTCGCGCCAGCGACTCGGCCGCCGCATCAGCCTCGGCGGCATGCAGGCCTGCCTCGCTCAGACGCTCCGAGGTCGCTTTTTGGTTGATCAGCGCAATCAATGCGAGGACCAAGCCCGATACGACTGCGATCCAGCCCAGATGTCGGTGAACGAGGAATATGACCGCGAAGTAGAGGGGTGCGAGTGGCGCGTCCATCAGTAGAAGCATGATAGGGCTCGAGATGAAGCCCCGCACCTGGTGAAGGCTGCGGATCGCCTGGATGGTTCCGCCCTCGCCAGCCCTGGCATTGTTGATGCTGCTCGCCAGCACTGCGCCGCCGAGCACCGCCTCCATCTTGGT
Source organism: Bradyrhizobium sp. LMG 9283 (assembly GCF_045571415.1). Lineage (NCBI taxonomy): Bacteria > Pseudomonadati > Pseudomonadota > Alphaproteobacteria > Hyphomicrobiales > Nitrobacteraceae > Bradyrhizobium > Bradyrhizobium sp. LMG 9283. The sequence continues at coordinate 2,907,416 of NZ_CP120691.1, read as the reverse complement.
CGCAAGACGCCCCAGCACCTGCCGACGCAGAATGTCGACGATCGAGAGAATACCGATGAACGTCAGCGCGAGAACCGAGAGCATCAGCAGTGTCTCGAGACTACGGCTCGTCAGCACGCGATCGGATATTTGAAAGAGGTAGATCGGCAACGTGAGCATCAGCAGATTCACAACAACCGAAAACGCCGCGACTGCTATCAGGTTGGTGCGCGCCACCGAACGCCAGCCGGCCATCGCGTCGACAGGTCCGACATAGTTGCGGGCATCGCCGCTGGGTGCGACGCGAAGTTGAGCTGTGGAGTGCGTGCGCTGCGGATCGTCCAGTGTCTCGACAGCTGCCATGTTTGCCTCCCACTACAGGATGGCATCGTGAGTTCCAACGTGATCGATCGGAGTACTATCCACGATGTCGGGAGGCGGCGGCACGGGCTTTTGGACATCGGCAGGCACCGGCGCTGAATTGTCTTGAGCCGAGACGGTTTCCGCCTGAGACATGGCGGTTTGGGAGGGCGCGATGTCGCTGCTAAGCGTGACGCCATAGTCTGTATATTGGTTTCCGTTGAACAGCGAATCTGACGGCGGCGGTGGCGCATCGTTCAACGCGATGGCGTCGCTCGAGACGGCAGTCGTTGCCGCGGCATTCGATGTGTCCGTGACGACGTTCTCCGGGCCAGTGGTGGCGGATCCCGAACTCTCGATCGGTGCGTCAGCTGTGCTGGCGAGCGCAAGAAGCGTGTCGGCCGATCCTGAAGTTTGAGCGCTGCCGGTGTCCGGCACGGCCGGCTCTACCGGCTCGGTTGTTGCGTTGCTGAGCGAGTCTCCGGCGCTGGTGAGCACCGGCTGGCTCGTGTCCGCGACCGGCGCCGCACTCGCCAAAGCATCGCCAGCCACACTGTCCGTGTCGGCCGGTTGCGACAGGTCGTTCGGCAGATCGGTCGCAGCCGCAGCCGTTGTGGCGAGCACCGGCTCGCCCGTGTCCGCGACCGGCGCCGCACTCACCACAACATCGCCAGCCACACTGCCCGTGTCGGGCGGTTGCAACACATCGTTCGGCGGATCGGTTACAGCTGCAGCCGTTGTGGCGAGCGCTGGCTCGCCCGCGTCAGCGACCGGCGCCGTACTCGCAAGAGAATCGCCCGCCACGCTGCCCGTGTCGACCGGATGCGACGCGTCGCTGGTCGGATTGGTCAGAGCTGCAGCCGTCGTGGCGAGCGCTGGCTCGCCCGCGTCAGCGACCGGCGCAGTACTCGCAAGAGAATCACCCGCCACACCGCCCGTGTCGACCGGATGCGACACGTCGCTGGTCGGATTGGTCAGAGCGGCAGCCGTTGTGGTGAGCACGGGCTCGCTCATGTTAGCGACCGGCGCCGTACTCGCCAGAGCGTCGCCAGCCACACTGGTCGTATCGGCCGGATGCGACAGCTCGCTCGGCGCATCGGTCGGAGCGGCAGCTGTTGTGGTGAGCACAGGCTCGCTCGTCCCAAGAGCGGGCGCCGCGCTCGCAAGAGCATCGCCAAGCGCGTCGGCGGGCTGTGATATATCACCAGGCGCACCGTTACCCATAGTCAGTGGCGACTCCACGATCTCAAGGATGTGAGCTCCCGTGCTATCCGATGCAACGGTTTGCGACAACGCGGTCGACTGCGTGTCTGGACCTGGCGTCGGGCCAACCACCTCGTTGCTCAGCATGCTAACCGTGTCGGTCGCCGTCGCGAGGGCTGGCGGCACTGCCGCCTCGACCGGCGCAATTGCGCCAACCACGTCGTTCGATAGCGTGCTGACGGTATCGGTCGGCGTGGCGAGTGCCCTCGGCACCGCCGCCTCGACCGGTGCAACCGTTCCAACCACGTCGTTGGGTAGTGTGCTGACGGTGTCGGTCGCCGTCGCGAGTGCCGGCAGCACCGCCGCCTCGACCGGCGCAATTGCGCCAACCACGTCGTTCGATAGCGTGCTGACGGTGTCGGTCGCCGTGGCGAGTGCCGGCGGCACCGCCGCCTCGACCGGCGCAATCGTTCCAACCACGTCGTTGGATAGCGTGCTGACGGTGTCGGTCGCCGCGGCGAGTGCCGGCGGCACTGCCGCCTCGAGCGGCGCAATTGCACCAACCACTTCGTTGGGTAGTGTGCTGACGGTGTCGGTCGCCGTCGCAAGTGCCGGCATCAGAACCGCCTCGACGGGCGCAATCGTAGCAACCACGTCGTTGGACAGCGTGCTGACGGTGTCGGTCGCCGCCGCGAGTGTCGGCAGCACCGCCGCCGCAACTGGCGCGATCGCGCCAACCACGTCGTTGGGCAGCGCGCTGACGCTGTCGGCCGCCGTCGCGAGTGCCGGCATCACCGCCGCGACCGGCGCAATCGTACCAACCACGTCGTTGGACGGCGTGCTGACGGTGTCGGTCGCCGCCCCGAGTGTCGGCAGCACCGCCGCCGCGACTGGCGCAATCGTAGCAACCACGTCGTTGGGCAGCGTGCCCGCGGTGTCGGCCAGAATCGATAGCGTCGGCTGCGTCGCCGCCTCGAGCGGCGCGATCGCGCCGGCGACGTCGTTGGGCAACGTACTGATGGTGTCGGTCGCCGTGGCGAGTATCGGCAGCACCGCCGCCGCGACTGGCGCAACCGTCGCAACCACGTCGTTGGGCAGCGTGCCCGCGGTGTCGGCCAGAATCGATAGCGTCGGCTGCGTCGCCGCCTCGAGCGGCGCGATCGCGCCAACCACGTCGTTGGGCAGCCCGCTGACGCTGTCGGCCGCCGTCGCGAGTGCCGGCACCGCCGCCGCGACCGGCGCAATCGTACCAACCACGTCGTTGGGCAGCGTGCCCGCGGTGGCGACCAGGGTCGTGAGCGTCGGCTGCGCCGTCGCCTGGAGCGGCGCGAGACAGGCCTCGTTATCGGATAGCGTGCTGACGGTGTCGCACGTCGTCGTGAGCGGCGGCGGCACCGCCACCGCGGCCGGCGCAATCCCTTTCACCACGTCATTGCTCAGATCGCCGACCATTCCAAGCAAGGGAAAGGAGCTGACGATTGATGGGCTAAACGAGTCGCAAAGCACATTAGACCGAACGGATTCGAACGTTGAGCCGCCGAGCGATTGAGTGCTTCCGAGGTCGGAATCCGCTGACAGCGAGTTGACGCCATTGACGCTACTAAGGTCGGCTGAGGTGCGAACATGGTGCTCGCAAGAATCGACATCGTCGCCGTCCTCACCCCCAACCCCAGAGCTCGCAGCGGCGACTGCTTCGCCACGAGCGGTGCTCGGTCTGGGCGCGTCTTCATGCGATTCCGCCAAGAGCTCGGTCGGATCGAGTTGGACCACATGCGTGTCCGACGAGGCGGCCGTCCTTGCGGACCTCTCATCCTGTGCGCCCGGTTTCGCGGGTTCGCTCGCAGGCACCTCGTCGTTCGTCCCTTGCGGCCCCGCACCTGCCTGAGCGGCCGTCGCGTCTTCTTGCTCGGCCAGCGCGGATTTGAACGTAGCCGCAAGAAACTCTTCGCAAGCGATCAGCGGGCCAATGAAGAACGGCCAAGTCAAGAAACTAAAAGAGCCGGATCGCCTGTCAGCGCGCTGCACTCCGGCTTCGAAAATCTTCCGCTCTTGTTCGAACAATTCGCGCTTTTCTACCTGCTGCATGACCGGCGCCTTTTTCGTTCAAAAACCACTCTCGCCCGGTAGCATTCACCGCCAGGCGGGTCTCTTCGGCAGGTCAGGCGTCCGTGTCGTGCGACGTATCCGTCGCCGTGTCGAAATGCCCTACGTCGAAGTGATCCGTTGGGCCCATCAAACCGATGGCGTATTCGAGCGCATCGTCGCAAGACATCGAAGCGAGCGCGCCGTGTATGTCACCCGAATGATCGGGACCGTGCGAGCTGAAATCCCCTGCAAAATCACCATGGGAGAAGTCGAACTTGGCTAGCGCTTCACCCAGACTGCGATCGGTGTCGCCCCTGCTGCCATCGTCAGCCGACTTGAGGTCGCAATAGTCTTTGGATTGGTATTCGCCGTACTTGGCGTACTTCCAGCCACCATCGTGCTCTGGGTACTCGCCCTTGGCGTCTTTCGGGTAGGCGCCCATGCCGCTAAGCTTGGAATAATTGTCCTTGCCGTCGCCGTTCGAACACTCGTCGTTACCCGTGCGATCGTCATTCCACTTTGACTGCTTGCCCTCGACGCAGTCGTCGGGCTTGGTCGACGTGCATTCCTCGGGTGGGACGCCGGTTCCCGCAGGCTTTATCAGCCCGAGAATGCTCGTAACACCGCTCAGGATAGACATGGTTTCGCTCCTCGCTCCAGCTTTGCGACGGTCCCGGGCACGTGCGTCACGCGCGCGTGCCCTGCCCGATCACCACGCCGTCACCCCTACTGTCGCCGAAGCACGCCCATGGATGCAGCGGCGAAAAAAAATAAGTTCACGCCTCATTCGAGTTGCCGGCGCATGGCCACGAGCTCCCTCCGGATCCACGCCTTGACGGTTCCGACAGGAACCCGGAGGTATTCGGAAATCTCCTCGTGCGTGCGCCCGTCGACGATCGCCAGAAGCAGGGTCGCGCGGCGCCTTGGTTCGAGTTGATCGAGCATGGCCCTGAGCGTCATGCTGTCTGGGATACAGGAAGCGGGGTTCGCAACGGTCTGTTCCCGCGCGCAAATGGCGTTCAATGTCTCGTCTTCTAGGGCGAATTCGCGCCGCGCGTTCTCCTGCATCTTAAGCGCCGCGTTGCGTACGATTGTGTAGATCCAGCCTCGAGCGGATCCGCGAGCGGGATCGAAATCTTTGGCATATCGCAGAATTTGCGCGAATGCGTCGTGAATGACGTCTTCCGCACGCGACCTGTCGTGGACGATGCGTTGCGCCATCGCGCGCAGTTGCTCCTTCTCGCGGGTGTAGATCTTGCCGACGCCCGACTGAGATCCCGAGGCGCACTCCAGAAGCGCTGTTTCGTAATTAAGAGGGGTCTCGCAACGATAGGCATGCCGCTCTGCGCCGGGGCGAGTCTCTTCCTTCGTGAAACCGACGCATTGATGGGGCATGGTCGAACGTCACCCCTCAAAAGGCAGACAACCTGACTGCTTTCACCCGCAGGGCCACCGCTTCCTGCATTTAAATGCCCGCCTTTAAACGGCATTTAAATGACACGCTTTTAAAAAAATACGAAATCGGCTGTCGGCGAACTCAAGTCAGCAGCATCGACTTCGTTCCCGAAGTATTCAAACTTTTTTCCGGTGCAGGCGGACCATAACGAGTCGTGCTCGCAGGTGAGCCGTTGTGAGCAGCGATGAAACTCCTCGAGCCGACTTCGAAAAATGGGCAGCGTCAACATGGTCGCTAGGTCGCGTCTATAACTTCAGAGCACGCATCGGATCCGACTACCCTGTAACGCCATCGAGCATCATTCGATCGACTCTTAGGAAAACCATATCCAGATCCCTCACATTCCCGCCCCAACCCAACCTGCCTGCAACGCGATCAGCTGCGACGGCTCTGAGCCTTGTCGTGCCAACCGGCGCGGCGACTTGCGCAGCTATCGCGATGAGTGCAGCCGTCGAAACAAGCCAAGGCGCTTCTTGGACCGAGTTCGCGCCCATCGCGTCCCAATGCGCTTCCTTCGGAGGGCGCGATGTCGCATCCCAGCCGCGCCGAACATACCAGCAGATCAGAACGCCCAACTCAGTGTGACGAACCGCACTGAGACCCACTTTAAGGTGCTTTGCATACGACGTTGCAAAAATCAGGATGTAAAACGCGTCAAACACGCGCCGCTCACAAAATTTGCGCGGCCGTGCATCCAGATTGGCGTCTTGCACCTAGTGATGACGTGGCAACAGTTACATCAATGCTCCGCCACTTATATCGAAAGGAGACCAACATGCTAGAGATGACCACTCTTGCTCACCCGATCGAACTGTCTGATGAGGAGCTCGACCTCGTGGCCGCCGGCACCGGCGACTGTGGGTGCCATGATGGCGGGTCACTGATCCGAACTGGTGACATCAATGTTGTCAGTGGAAACCAAGTTCAGGTTGGGGTGCTATCCAAGCAATCCCAAATCTTCGTGGGGTAACGGCGGTGCGTCGGCGAACCGCTTCTCATAAGGGAAGCGGTTTCCGACGCATTATACGGCACCCGTCCGCCGTCTTGCCTTGGCCGAAAGATACTCCGCGCAGCACTTAATTGGCGAAGTTGAATTGACGAAAGAGCACAGCAAGGTGCGTCCATGTCGACACGGCCGGCTCTATTTCGCGAGGAAGCTGTCGACTTTGTGCGTCAGCGCCACAGCTGGGGTGAGGTCGTATTGCTGCAGCCGCTATCGAGCACGCTCCTTAGCTGGAGCCTTGCGGCGCTGGTTGTACTTATTTTGTGCTTTCTCTCCTTTGCGCAATACGCCCGCAAGGAAACAGTCTTTGGGTATCTCACCCCGACTTCCGGCACGGCTAAGATTTTCGTACCACAACAGGGTTTTCTCAAGGCGATACACGTGAAGGAAGGGCAGGAGGTTGCGGAGGGTGACCCGCTCCTGACCGTAGTCACTTCCCAGATCACCGCCAATGGCGATGACGTCAATGCGACCGTACTTGGAGTGCTGACGCAGCAACGCAGTGTGGTCGAGCGACAGATCGATGCGGAAGATCGACGAACCGCCTCGGAACAGGATCGCCTCGCTTCCACGATCAAGGGGATTGAAGGAGAGATTGCCCAACTCGAGGACCAGCGAAACATCCAAAACGAGCGGCTAAAGCTTTCTGAGAGCTTCGTATCAACGGGCGCTAAGCTAATCGCGAGCGGTGCATTGCCATCGATTGAGCTTAGGCGCCGCGAGCAGGCCGCACTTGAGCAAAAGCAGAGCGTGGTCTCGCTGGATCAGCAGATCACCGCGCGACGCACCCAATTGACAGACGCTCGCCATACACTCGAGCAACTCCCAACCGTCGCCGCAGAGAGGATCCGAGGACTGCGTAATGAACTCTCCTCGATCGAACAGCGCGTGGCGGAGGTGAACGGGCGGCAAGCGTACGTTATCAGGGCACCAACGAGTGGGCGCGTGTCCACGCTGCAGGCGACTGTTGGCCAGATCGCTGATCCAAGGCATATGCAGCTCGAAATCATTCCGCTTGATGCAAACTTGCAGGCGGAGCTGTTCTTTCCGACGCGCGCGTTTGGTTTTGTGCGCCCCGGCCAGCAGGTTAGGATACTTTATGATGCATTTCCTTATCAGGAATTCGGAACCTACCGCGGCAACGTGACAAAAGTCTCCCACACGATTCTGACCGGCAACGAAACGACCGGGCCGATCACCCTCAAGGAACCGGCCTACCGTGTGACTGCGGCTCTCGAGCGGCCCGACATCGACGCCTATGGCCGTAAGATGCCGCTTCAGCCGGATATGCTGCTTAGGGCCGACGTGATCCTTGAGCAGCGCTCCCTGATGAGGTGGCTGCTTGATCCGGTGTTAAGCGCAAGGATGTAGCGCATGCAGGGAGTTTTGAATTTCAGCGGACGCAGATCCCTCCCGGTCATCAGGCAGACGGAGGCAACGGAATGCGGGCTCGCATGCCTAGCTATGGTAGCGTCTTATCATGGTTATCGAACCGACTTGAATAGCCTGCGGCGCCGGCATCCAGTGTCCCTGAAGGGCGTCACTCTTCGCGACCTCATGCAGATAGCAGCTCACCTGGGGCTGGCATGTCGGCCGCTGCGAATTGAGATCGGCCATCTCAGCCAATTGCGTGTGCCGGCTATTCTGCACTGGGACATGGCTCATTTCGTTGTGCTGAAAGCGTGCAAGAAGAAAGGGATCGTGGTGCACGATCCGGCGGCCGGCGAGAAATGGTTTCCCTTCCCTGAAGCATCCAGACATCTCACTGGGATCGCGCTCGAACTCTCGCCCACTGAAGGGTTCCGTCGCACAGACGAGAGAGTGCGATTGCCGTTCTCGGTATTCTGGAGCGGAATGAACGGCAACACTTGTGCCCTCGCCCAAATATTAGTTCTGTCAGTGGTCATCGAAATACTTCTCCTCGCCGCCCCTTTCTATATGCAGCTCACTGTTGACGAGGTCATCGCCAGAGGGGATGTCGACCTCCTGGTCGTACTCGGGCTAGGATTCGTGCTCCTTCTCCTCATACGGGTCGCGTCGACCGCGACCCGCTCGTTTATTATTCTTGTTCTACAGAACACGTTGAGCTTTCAAATCGGCGCGCGGCTGCTTCATCATTTGGTGCGCCTGCCACTCTCATTCTTCGAAAAACGGCACATCGGCGACATCCTGTCGCGCTTCAATTCGATCGAGCCAATCCGCAACGTGCTCGCGGAGGGATTGCTCACGGGATTGATCGACGGTCTCATGTCGGTGTTGATGCTGGTGTTGATGTTCACCTACAGCGTCCCGCTCGGACTTGTGGTCCTGCTGGCGTTCGCATTGTATGCCGGGCTGCGTCTCGCTCTTTTCGGGATGTTCCGACAACGGAGCGAAGCGGCCATTCATAGTAAGGCAGACGAGAACTCCACCTTCATCGAAACCGTGCGAGCGGTGCAAAGTCTAAAGTTGCTCAACCGAGAGAACGAGCGGGAGAGCCAGTGGCTGAACCGCTATGCTGCGTTTATTAACGCCAACGTGCGGCTAGGTCGGGCGAGGATCAGCTTCAAAGCGATGAACGACACGATATTCGGCTTGGAGAACGTAATCACGATCTACCTCGCCGCTCGCCTCGCACTGGACAACCTCATCACGGTTGGCATGATATTCGCGTTCGTCAGCTACAAGCTGCAGTTCGCTGAACGGACAGCGCTGCTGATCGAGAAGCTGGTGGATGTCCGCATTCTCGGACTGCACCTGGAGCGCCTCGCCGACATTGCGCTCACCCCGCTCGAGCGGGGGCACGACCTCGACCTGTCGTATATCCGACAGATTCGCGGCGCGATCGAACTGCGCAACGTGTGCTTCCGGTATGCAGAGGGAGAGTCTCTGATTATTAACAACGTCAATCTGTGCGTTGCTCCGGGACAATTCGTGACGATCATGGGACCCTCGGGCTGCGGCAAGTCAACCCTTGTCAAGATCATGCTTGGGCTGCTCGAGCCGACGAGCGGAGAGGTTCTGATCGACGGCCTTCCACTGGGCCAGATCGGATCGCGTGCTTATCGCGAGCAGATTGGCGCGGTGATGCAGGAGGATCAACTGCTGTCGGGATCGATAGCCGACAATATCTGCTTTTTTGATACAACATTCGATCTGCAAGGAATGATCGATTGCGCGCGGATTGCCGGGATCCACGATGAGATCATGGCAATGCCGATGAGCTACAACAGCCTCATCGGCGACATGGGAAGCTCGTTATCCAGCGGACAGAAACAGCGAGTGCTGCTTGCGCGCGCGCTCTATCGTCGTCCAAAGATCCTGTTTCTGGACGAGGGCACGGCTCATCTCGACACCGAGAAGGAGAAAGAAATCAATGCGAATCTCCGGCATCTAAACATGACACGCGTGAGCGTCGCGCACCGACCCGAAATCACCCACGGAGCGCATATGATCATCCATCTCGCCTCGGCGAACGGGCCGTCCCAGGTCGGAATTCCAAGCCGCAGCCCAGCGCCGGCGCCTGCGGGCGATGCTGGCTCCGCCGGGGTTGCGGTAGAGGGGACAAGATCGGGCAATGCCGCATCGGTCGTGGACGGCCACGCTGACCGCTCGAATCGCGGCTGCACCAGCGATTACTCGGATCATGCCGGAAAGGACAACCACTCGAATGATGGCAAGGGCGACCAGTCCAAGCACGATGGCGACTTCAAGAGAGCCAAGAACGATCGCAGCCCGGGTGAAGCGCTAGCCAAGATCGACTTCTCGCGATGGTGATCTCGGCTCGCGTGACCCCGGAGGTCGAGGCGGCGGCCTCTATGCAGCCGACCGACGATGCCAATTTGCCTGAATTCCTCAGTGGCCCCGTTCTTGATTACCAAAGGCAGCAACTGCTCGGCCAAATTGTCCGAAACTCTTTGAATGATTGAGTTGCGGACTTTCTGACCAATGGTTCTCTGAGCGTACGCAGACACGTAGCTTCGTGCGAAATAATGGATGGACGCGACCGAGTTCGGATCGTTGATCTCAGGCGCATTTGTGTACCATGCAATTGGTGTCGCTATCGATCGGAGCAGGCCGCCCCGCTTCCATTGCCGCCTGGTTTTGCGCGTTCATATCTCTAAGAATGCCTCGATACGCTGCCGCATACTGCTTAGCCCCGAGATACGTGTTGACGAGATAAATCGTCGAGGACGCGAGTGGGTAGGACACTCCAGCCATTATCAATCCTTCCGCATGCTATTGAGAAAAGACAGAGGCTTCTGGTGTATTTCGCGCCAGCTGCTCAAAAACGGAGAACTGAAACGCACGTTGACCTTGAGATCGAAGTATTCGACGTAGTAATTACACGAGTAGTATAGTTACGGAGACTTCTCGATCTGTAGTTGCGTGCAGTGAGTCAAAATATTCGCGCTTGGCTATCAGGCGCTGACACAGGCGTCGGCGAGAGTCGGGAACGCCGGGATATGTCGCCATCGCCTGCACCAGTTGAGACCGCCAGCCGTGATCTCCTGCAACGCACCTGCGCTTCCCGAGAACCAGTTGCTGATCGTTGTGCTGGTTGTGGTTCCGACGAATCCGCGAAGTGGCTTCGCAAATAGTCCAGCCCCGCGCCACACTTTTGGATCACCAGCTCCGTCGTAAGCTGCGCTCCTTTCGTATTCGTCGTTATCGCCTTCATCCCGACGCGCATCTGCGAGACTCGACCAATTCGCGCGCGGCCGCAAGACCAAAGGCACTTAGTCTACGAGACTACTACTTGTGATTCCGTTAGATCCGGTCGCCCGATGCGAGACAAACTACAGTCTGGACTTGCGCCGCGCTTCGCACTGCGAGCGCACTCAGCTTGCGCCGATCACTCGTGCGTCATCACCTAAGCGAGCCAGCGTTTGCGCCGCTTGTAGTGCTTCACATCGCGGAATGATTTGCGTTTCTCCCCGGCGACGCCGAGATAGAATTCCTTGACGTCCTCATTTGCGGCGAGCGCCCTCGCCGCGCCATCCATCACCACGCGGCCATTTTCCAGGATGTACCCGTAGTTTGCGTATTTGAGTGCCATATTGGTGTTCTGCTCGGCGAGAAGAAACGAGACGCCTTCCTTGACGTTCAGATCCTTCACGATCTCGAAGATCTCTTCGACGATCTGCGGCGCGAGCCCCATCGAAGGCTCGTCGAGCAGGATCATCTTCGGACGCGACATCAGCGCACGGCCAATCACACACATTTGCTGTTCACCGCCGGACGTATAGCCGGCGATCGAACTACGCCGCTCCCCGAGACGGGGGAAATAGGCATAGACTCGCTCCAGATCCTGCGCGATCGCGGCCTTGCCATCCGTCCGCGTAAAGGCGCCGGTCAGGAGATTCTCTTCGACCGACAGGTGAGCGAAGCAACGCCGTCCCTCCATCACCTGAATGCAGCCGCGCCGCACCACTTCGTTTGGCGACAGGGACTGTACTTCGACGCCGTCGAACAGGATCGAGCCCTTGGTGACCTCGCCGCGCTCTGCATGCAGCAGGTTGGAGACAGCCTTCAGCGTCGTTGTCTTGCCCGCACCATTGGCACCGAGCAGCGCGACAATACCGCCCCGCGGCACATCGAGCGATACACCTTTCAATACGAGGATGACGTGATCGTAGACAACCTCGATATTGTTGACCGACAGAAACAGCGCTGCCGCTTCTGTCGCCGTGGGCGCGTTAAGGTTTGACACGCCGCTCCCTCCAGACGGTCCCGGCTCTCGCTAGATCCGGGAGGAGGCGAACGCTTCTCCCGGATCGCTGAGACGAGTTCAACTCTCTTTCGAGCAGTCGCGCGGTTGAATCTTCTTATCCGCGGCATACTTCGCCGAAACTTCATCGACAAGTGGCTCAGTGTCGGATTGGTTGGCCGTGTACCAGTCGGAGATGACCTTCCAGCCCTTGCCGTCCCACTGCTGGACGCGTCCGTCCCGGGCGCCCTCGTGGTCTGAGCAAGTAATCTTGATCGGCTTCAGCATGCCTCCAAAGCCGAGCTCCTTCAGACGTGCTTCAGAGAGGTTGAGGTTCTCAAGGCCCCAACGGACCTGCTCGCCCGTCAGCGGCTTCTTGCCGAACTTTTCCTGCGCCTTCCGGATCCCCTCTACGCCGAGCATGGCGTTCACCATGCCGCGGTTGTAGAGAACCTCACCGACCTTGTCGGGCTCCGACGCCCCCTTGCCCTTTGCATAGACGTGCTTCTCGATATCGACATGCACTGGGAATTTTCCCGCACCATGCTGAAGCATCAGCGCCTTGTAGCCGACCGCTTGATCGCCTGCCGGCTGTACATCCGGCTCTGCGCCCGACCACCAAACACCGATCATCTTGTCGCGCGGAAAGGCAACGGCCGCCGCCTCCTTGACTGCCGTGCCGTTCATGACGCCCCAGCCCCAGACCAAGACATAGTCCGGCCGGTTCTGGCGGATCCCCAGCCATTGCGACTTCTGTTCGACACCGGGATGCGTGACCGGGATCGGCGTGAACTCAAAACCGTGCTTCTTGGCCAGCACCTGCAGCATCGGGATCGGCTCCTTGCCGTATGGGCTGTCGTGATAGAGCAGTGAGATCTTCTTGCCCTTCAGCTTGTCGGCGCCGCCCACCTCCTTGGCGACGTGCTGGATCGCGATATCGGCCGCGGACCAATACGTGCCGAGCAGCGGGAAATTGTACGCGAATACGGCTCCGTTCTTCGAATCCGCGCGGCCATAGCCCATCGTGATGATCGGGATCTTGTCGGTTGCTGTCTTTTCGGTGAGGGCGAACGTAATACCGGTCGACAGCGGATTGATGAAGGCTGCGCCGGTCGGACCCTTGCCCTTGAGACGCTCGTAACACTCAACGCCCTTGTCGGTGGCGTATCCGGTTTCACATTCCTCGACCAAGATCCTGACGCCGTTGATGCCACCGTCGCGCTCGTTGATAAGGTTGTAATAGTCGGCCACGCCGTTTGCGTACGGTACGCCATTCACGGCGTAAGCGCCCGTCCGGTACGATAGTATCGGGATGAACTGCTCGTTCTGCGCTGCAGCAGGAGAGGCAAATGCCCCGCCCGAAAGGATGGCTGCGGCCAGCATCAGTTTGTTGCGTAGCATAATTGATGTCCTCCTCTTTGAGCCCCTCTTTTGCAGTGCCGGGGCTTTGCTTCCTCACTCCTTCTACCAGCGGCCGTCACCCGCGTTGCGATCTCGGCCCGATCGCTTCAGTAAGGAAACGGCCAAAGTCTGAGCTTCTCCTTGCCAATCGAAATAAGCCGGGCAAAGCCATGTGGCTCCTTGATGAGAAGATAGCAGATCAATGATCCAAAAATGATGAACTCCAGATGAGTAATCGTCTCCGTCGACAGCGGCACACCGAGTTGGGTTGGAATCAGGTTCAGCATGATCGGCAGAATGAGGATGAAGGCTGCGCCGACGAATGAACCCATGATCGATCCAAGGCCGCCGATAATCACCATGAACAGAAGCTGCAGCGAGCGGTCGATCGAGAAGGCGAGCGGCTCCCACGAGCCGAGATAGACGAACGCCCAGAGCGCGCCCGCCACGCCGATAATAAATGAAGAGACCGCAAACGCCGTGAGCTTTGCGTAGAGTGGCCGGATGCCGATCAGTTCGGCGGCGATATCCATGTCGCGGATTGCCATCCATTGCCTGCCGAGATTACCGCGAACGAGGTTCTTCGCCAGAACCGCGAACACCGTTACGAAGATCAGGCACAGCAGATAGCGCTCAATCGGCGTGCCTACGTGCAGACCGAAGAAGTTCAGTGCCGGTGCATTGACCGACCCTGAGGGCGCGTAATTGGTGAACCACGGCACGCGCAGGAATACCCAGTCGAAGAAGAACTGTGCCGCGAGCGTTGCGACCGCGAGATAAAGGCCCTTGATCCGCAGGCTGGGAATACCGAAGAGGATTCCGGCAATCGCTGCCATGAGCCCGCCGAGCAAAATGGATGTCAGCACGGGCAGCGGCGGGATCGAAATCGCAAAGCCAAGCCAAGCCAGCGGAATATGAACTCCGGTCCCAAACTTGTAAGCAGAGTAGGCACCGATGGCCATGAATGCGCCGCTGCCGAGCGTGATCTGGCCGCAATAACCGACGAGAATGTTTACGCCGATTGCGGCGAGCGCGAGGATCAGGAAGGGCAGCAGAATGGCGCGAAGCAGATAGTCGCTGCCGAACGGCCAAATGTCGAAGTCGGCCAGCAGCGGCACACCGATGAAGGCGATACCGAGCAAGGCGGCGAGCGCAATACGGTCCTGGCGGATCGGGAAGATCGCCATGTCCTCCGCGTAGGTCGTCTTGAATTGGCCTGCCTCGCGATAAAGCACAGCGAATTCCTCCTGGTCAGATTCGCTCGATGATCCGCTCGCCGAACAGCCCCTGCGGCCGTACGAGCAGCACCGCCAACGCCAGCACATAGGCGAACCAATATTCGATACCGCCACCAATATGAGACCCCAGGAACACCTCGGCGATCTTCTCGCCCGCACCCACAATAAGTCCGCCGACGATGGCTCCTGGCACCGAGGTAAGGCCCCCAATGATCAGGACAGGCAATGCCTTCAGCGCGAGAAAGGTGATGGAGAACTGTACGCCCAGCTTGGTACCCCACACGGTCGCCGCAACCAGCGCAACGAGACCGGCGGCAAGCCAGACCACGAACCAGATCCAGCTGATTGGAATCCCGACCGACTGCGCGGCCAAGTGGTCGTCGGCAACCGCCCTGAGGGCGCGGCCGGTCTTGGTTTGCTGGAAGAAGATTGCGAGACTCGCGACCAGAATGCCGGCGATAACGGCGCCCCAGACATCCAGCTTGTTGACCAGAACTCCACCCGGAAAATGACTTTCGAACAGGAACCAGACGTCTGTCGGGAACAGTCGCAACGGGTAAACATCGGAACCGAAGATCATCTGCGCTGCCCCCTCGAGGACGAATGTCACGCCGATGGTGGACATGAACAGCGTGAGGGCGCCCTGATTGACAAGCGGTCCGACCACGAACCGCTGTATCAGCCATGCTGTTATCGCCATGATCACGGCTGCGAAGCCAATGCCAAGAATGATCGCAGTCCATGGCGAAAAGCCCCTGGCTATCAGCAGGTCGAGCGAGCGAACCAGCGCAAGCCCGGCAAGCAACACCATTGCGCCCTGGGCAAAATTGAACACACCAGATGCTTTGAAGATCAACACGAAGCCGAGCGCGACCAGCGAATAGAGCACGCCGGACATCAATCCGCCGATCAGCACCTCGAGAACTTGACCCAATGCGATCACGCAACGCTCCCTAGAGATCATGATGCGATTACAAGCAATCGCATCATAATCTCATCTCTTTGTTTGAGCATGATCTTTTCGGCAAACCGGTTTCCACTTTTGTAGATCATGCTCTAGTGCGCGACGCCAAGGTAGGCGTCGATCACGCCCTGATCCTTTTTGACCTCATCCGGCGTGCCGTCGGCGATCTTCACGCCATGATCGAGCACCACCACGCGATGGGAGAGATCCATCACCACAGCCATGTCGTGCTCGACCAGCGCAATGGTCGTGCCATAGTGAAGGTTCACGTCGATGATGAAGCGCGACATGTCCTCCTTCTCCTCGAGATTCATGCCTGCCATCGGCTCGTCGAGGAGAAGAAGATCGGGCTCCATTGCAAGGGCGCGGCCAAGTTCGACGCGTTTCTGGAGGCCATACGGCAAACGCGCAACCGGTACCTTGCGGATCGCATCAATCTCCAGAAAATCAATAATCTCCTCGACCCGGTGCCGATGCTCGATCTCCTCCGCCAGCGCAGGACCGTAGCGCAGCATCTGCCACAGCAGGCCCCGGCGCATCTTCAATGTGCGGCCAGCCATAATATTGTCGAGCGCGCTCATTCCCTTGAACAGTGCAACGTTCTGAAAGGTTCGCGCGATACCGCCCCGGGCCGCCTCGAACCGCTGCATCTCGGCGCGGGTCCTTCCCTTGAAGGTGATGGCGCCGTGATTGGGATGATAAAAGCCGTTGATGACGTTGAGCATCGAAGTTTTCCCGGCGCCGTTCGGTCCGATGATGGCGCGAATTTCACCTTTGCTGATGTCAAACGAAACGTCCCTCAGCGCTTTTACGCCACCAAACGCCAGCGATACGCGCTCGACCTGAAGCAGGATTTCGCTCGTGTCAGGCATTCTCATGCGGCTCTCCCCAAAGATTCCGTCGCGCCAGTTGTTTGCAGGTCACGGATCCTGACCCGAGCCGCGATCACACCCTTGCGACCATCCTCAAACGTGACGTCGGTGGAAATGTCAGCCTCACTCGAACCGTCGTAGAGCGCGGTAATCAGCGGCGCATAGCGCTCGGCGATGAACCCGCGGCGAACTTTCTGCGTGCGGGTCAATTCGCCATCATCCGCGTCGAGTTCCTTGTGCAGAATGAGAAAGCGGCGAATCTGCGCGCCCGCCAGCACCCTTCCCTCCACGAGAGAGCGGTTCACCTCAGCAACATCCTTCGCCACCATGTCGTAGACCAGCGGATGCCCCGCGAGCTCCTGATAGGAACCGTATGCGATGTTGTTGCGTTCGGCCCAGTTCGCTACAGCGACCGGATCGATATTAAGAAGGGCGCAAACGAAATCCCTGCCATCGCCGTAGACGACCGCTTCCTTGATGTTGGGAAAAAACTTCAACTTGTTCTCAAGATACTTCGGCGCAAACATCGTGCCGTCAGCTAGCCGACCAACGTCCTTCGCGCGATCGATGATCTTCAGGTGTCCGGTCTTCTCGTCGAAGAAGCCGGCGTCGCCGGTCTTGACGTAGCCGTCGGATGTCATGGCTTCCGCAGACTTCGCCTTATCCTTGAAGTATCCCACGAACATGCCCGGTGAGCGGAACTGCACCTCGCCTGTTTCCGCGATGCGGATGTCGACGTTCGGTGCAGCCGGGCCGACCGTATCGGAGTAGATCTCGCCGTGAGGCTGGCAGGTAACGTAAAGGAACGCCTCGGTCTGACCGTACAGTTGCTTCAGGTTTAATCCGATCGAGCGATAGAACGCGAACAGATCGGGACCGATAGCCTCACCTGCAGTATAGGCGACTCGCACGCGAGACAGGCCAAGAACGTTCTTGAGCGGCTCGTAGACCATCAAACGTCCGACCGCATAGAGCAGCCGGCCAGACAGCGGCACCGGCTTTCCGGTCAAAATCTGTTCGCCATACCGCCGCGCAATGCCAAGGAAGTAGTTGAACATGTGCCGCTTGATGGCTGCGGCGTCCTCCATGCGGATCATCACCCGCGTCAGCATGGCCTCGAAGCCACGCGGCGGGGCGAAGTAGAAGGTTGGTCCGATCTCGCGCCGATCCTGTTCGATCGTCTCACTGCTCTCGGGACACGCCAGGCAGAATCCCGCGACAATGCCCTGCGCATAGTTGAGGTAATGGTCACCAACCCACGCGAGCGGCAGGTAGGCGAGCGCCACGTCCTTGTCGGTCAGCCTGTCAAACCTGACGGTATCAGTCGCAGCGTCGATGCAGCCTCGCGCCGACAGCATGACGCCTTTCGACGCGCCGGTTGTTCCCGACGTGTAGAGGATGATCGAGATGTCAGAACCTTCGCCCTGCCGGATGAACTCGTCGATCTGCCTGCCGAGCGCCGCGCTGGCTGTCAGCGCGGCGCAGCCGTCTTCAATGACATCGTGGATTGCGATTAATCGGTCGTGATCGTAGTCATCGAGGCCACGCGACTCGTCATAGACGATCTTGCGGAGATGCGGCACCCGGTCGGATACGGAAAAGACTTTGTCGACCTGCTCCTGATCTTGCGCCGCAACAAACTTCACGCCGGCGTGAGCGAGGACATGAGCAAGCTCGTTAGCCACTGCATCCGAATAGACCGGAACCGGAATCGCGCGCAGCAATTGCGCTGCCATCAACGTCCAATAGAGTTTCGGTCGGTTGGCACCAACGATGGCGATCGTGTCTCCTGGCTGTAATCCAAGTCGGTGCAAGCCCGCGGCGTACGCGCGCACGATTTCTGCAACCTGGGCCCAGGTCCATGTCTGCCAGATGCCGAGATCCTTGTGCCGAAACGCAGGGCGGCTGCTAAACTGCGCGGCATTTCGCGCCAGCAGCTTGGGGAACGTGTCGAACGATCCGCCAACGGCCATGTCGGTCTCTACCTAAAATCGGCACGTTGATTCGCGCCTGCTTATTGTGACGCTGCGCCCTTCGGGAAGCAGCCATACAGACTCCGCATGCGTCGATTACATTACAACAGATCGAAAGTCCTACAAGTCCCGGCTTGACCGCCCCAAACTCATCGATGGGTATCAATTGGTAGAAATGAGCAAGCGGCGACCGACGGCAGCGTAGCTTGGCGCTACTTGCAGTAGCAGGTCTTCAAGGATGCAGACCGCGATTCGGCTACAGGCCGATATGCCCGCGCGCCTTGACCGCAATCGAGGCCGCAACTTCGGGACCGTTCGAATCCAATTCAGCAGGTAACGTGAAAAAGGCCGATCTTCTTCGCGCGCGAGCTGTTGAACGTATGGATCGCCTCAGGGGTCGGCTGCAACACGACCGCGCAGCCCTTTTTCGCAAAATACGCCGCAGCTTCCGGCGATAGATGCACATTGCCCATCTGGCCCGAGCCAAGGATCAGCTGCTCGCATCCATCCTCGAAGACGAACCTCGCTTCGTCCTTCGAGAGGACGTGCGAGGTGCCGTAGTGCTTCTTCGACAACTTCTTCTTCCGCTTTGCCACTTCGCCGGACAGACGGACGATCACGTCGTGTTCATAAGTTTTTCCGTCAATCGTGATGGTGCCGAATGTGGTGCGTTCGATCTCCATGGTTGACCTCCTCATGATCCCCGCACAAGGCCCCAAATCCGCGTCGGCACGAGCCTGGCATCGATGTCAGGGCAGCCCGCATCGCTCGCCGGCTCGCGGGCCTCCTGTTGCGAACCCTGGACTCCGGCGGTGCCGTTAGCCGGCAAGTCGCTCCTGCCGTCTACCCGACGATCTGGAACGCGTCAGCCGCACGCAACACCGTGCCGTCCTCCCAGCGGCGTCCGATCAGCATCATGCCAACCGGGAGCCCTGCTGACATGCCTGCCGGAACCGTGGCGGCAGGATGGCCCGTGACGTCGAACGGGCAAGTGTTTGAAATCATCTCGAGTGCTCGCGCAACGTAGTCCTCGCGGCTCGCATCCGGGGCCGGGAGTAGCGTGGCCTTCAAAGGTAACGTAGGCATGAGCAGGAGATCGACTTGTTTAAGTTGCTCATCGTAGGCGGCGCGTAACACGCGCGCGAGGTTTTGGGCCTTGGCGTAATAGCGGCCCTGGTAATTGTCGTGCATGTACTGACCGAGCAGGACGACGAGCTTGACGGTGTCCGAAAGGTCGTTGGCGCGCGCCGACCGGCTCCGGCCGTAGAAGTCCAGAAGCGAAGTTGTGTAGTGCCCTTTCCAGTTGGTTCCCATGCTGTTGCCCGCGACCATCAACGCCGTGGCGCCCTCGACGGCAATCGCGTTCCAGATGTGGACGCCATCACGATGCAGGGGGATCGAGACCTCGCTCACGGTTCCCCCTGCTCGCGTCAAGCGCTGTGCCGCCTCGCGCACCATGGCGTCGACGTCGGGCTGGGAATTGGGCCAGCCGAATCCTTCCTTGACGATCCCGATCTTTAGGCCGCGGGCGTCGCCTGTGAGCTGCTTTGTATACGCCTCCGTGCGCAGGTCCGCTGGTTGGCGTGGGTCGAGGCCATCGGCCCCGGCGAGCACCTCGAGAAGCCGGGCGGCATCGCCGGCGGTACGGGCAATGGGTCCGGTATGATCGAGCGTCAATTCAATCGGAAAGACACCTGTGTATGGCACAAGTCCGTGCGTGGGCTTGTGGCCAACCGCTCCGCAGAAAGAACTGGGAATTCGGATCGACCCTCCCTGATCGCCGCCGATGGCCATATCGCACTCGCCGGCGGCGACAAGCGCCGCGCTGCCGCTGGAGGAGCCGCCGGCAGATCGCTTCGGATCGTGCGGATTGAGTACGGGCCCAGTGTCAGAGGTATGGCTGCCGCCCGAGAAGCAAAGATGTTCACACACGGCCTTGCCGACAATCTCCCCACCGGCATCGAGGATGCGGGTCACAATGGTCGCGTCCACGTCGGGCACATAGCCCTCCAACACGTTGGAACCGTTCATCATGGGAATCCCGGCGACGCACACATTGTCTTTGATCGCGACCCTCTTGCCCGCGAGAGGCCCCGACGTTGCGCCTTTAATCGAGCACCTCCAGTACCAGGCGTTGAGCCGATTATCTGAGCCGGGTGGACGGAATCCCGCATCCCGCGGGTATTTCACCGCCAATGTCGGCTCCGCGAACTGGTCCAGGCGACGGTATGACGCAAGCACACCGTCCATAAGGTTGCGGAACGACGTCAAATCGTCGCGGCTGAGATCCAGGTTGTAGGATTTGGCGATGCGCCCCAATTCAGGCAGCGGCGGCTTGCGCAGAATCCGCGGAGCCGTCACCGTCGGAGGCGGCGCTTGCATGCCTGACTCGGCGGCCGCACGAACGGGCGTTGTCGCGGCGGCGACAACGGTTGCTGCTGCGCCGGCCGCGCCGGCATGAAGGAAGCGACGACGCGAATAGTTTGGCGATGCTCTCATGGCATATCCTCCCTCGACCAATCGGTTGGCTTCTCAATCCACCGCTCGTCCTAAGGCGTCGGGTCACCAAGCGGTGGCGGCCAGCATGCGAAGATGCAACATCACTATGAATCCTAGCATCCGGACAGAGCTGAGGCGCAGCAGTTGCATGAGGTCGGAACGTGAGACGTGAGCAGATCGGCAGCGAAGGCCTCTACCGGATGCCTCCGGCATCCTCGCGCGGACTGCGGAGCAACGCGCCGTCCAGCAGGCAGATTATCGCGCAGCCACCAGCGATCTTCAAGAGCTTGTGCGCGTGTCCACGTCGCTCGAAATCGCTATACTGACCTATCGGGGCCGTGCGACGGACTGCGGTTACGGCGGCACGCCAACTCCGCTTGCTCTCGCTCAATCGGCTCGCCCACTGCGATCGCAGGCCCGGCGCAATGTCGATTTCGCTTCTCCTCATCATCTTCGGCTTGTCGCTCGTTGCGCTTGGACTGCTATGGCCGGTGATCAACAAGGTCGGCTTGGGCCGCTTGCCCGGCGACATTGTCATCGAGCGCGACAACTTCCGAGTTTATATCCCGCTCGCAACATCGTTGCTGGTCAGCGTGATCCTTTCCCTGATCCTTTGGCTCGCGAACCGTTAGCCGCCGGCGCCTTCTTGCTCGGAGTGGATGGCACCCGGCAGCGCTCGCGGCTGTCCTGCCGGCAGCATCATCGTCTGCGCCGTGAGGAGCCAGGGCATCCACATTAATCGTGTGGCCTGCACCCAAAACGTGAAAGGGTTAGCTGCCTCGAACGAGGAGCCGAGCGCTTCGAAGGACGGCGTTGCCGCAGGTTGATTGACATCTGTTCCCAATCACCATTCGGCGATTGCCGGCGAACGATGTCGATGTCGAGGCCGGGCAGACGAGCGCTCGCTCTTGTGGCATCGATATCGCCCTCAGAACCGTACATCCGCTCAGACATCGGCCTCTCCATCTCCGTGCACCGATTCCGTCCCGCAGGGCACTCGCCCTCGAACCGGCCTTAATTGATTATCGCTCATTCTACCCGGCAACGATCGTTAGCCGAGAGGTCGGGTTTGCCTGAAATGGAAGCCGTTCGGAGTGAACCTGCGGGCCACGGCGCGCGCCTTGTCCTCGCACGTCTCGAGCGCGATCTTCTGGGCCAGCATGACGTCTCCGATCGGCAGCGCGCCGATCGGCATGAAACACAGGCCCTCCTGCAGGCGACCTCTTTCGTCGATCTCGCAGACGTTCACCGACGCCCCGGCGTGGATCCTGTACCGCTTTCCGCTGTCGCTTCCGACGACTTCGAAGTAGCCGCTCCTGGCGAACTGCTCCCGCTGCGCAGGCGATAGCCATCTGCGCAGAAGTCGCAGCGACCGGCCTTCTGGCGTGCTCTCGACGCCGTGCGTGATGAAGAGGCTTCGCGCCGCCTTCACTCGGGAGCGGGCGCCCGGCGGCAACCGTCGAAAACCGAACATGGTGACTACCCGCCGACCAACCTGGGGAAAAAGAGGGTTTCTTCCGCAGTGGGGTCGAACGATCGGATCTGCGAGGTCTGATCAGGGCCCCTCCTGACCGCGGCGGTGAAGCCAGCCTTCGTCAACTCATAGAATCGCTGCTCCGCATTCGCCACTTCCCGTGCGTCGTCGGGGTTGAAAAGGTGACGGCTGTCGCCGGTGCGGTTCATCACGATCTGGATCGCCATGATTTTCCTCCTCGGATGGATGATAGAAGGACCGCACCAGTATCCGACCGACCTGACGGACTTTCAAGAGAAGAACATGATCGGAAGACGCCACTCTGCCCCCGGTAGGCGCCTCAGGCAGGTGTCGCCGATCGGGTCCGGCATGTCCCGAACCTCGGCAATTGCCTGCTCCGGAGAGACACCGCGCTCCGTCCAGGCTCATCCAAATCACTCGGCGCGACCAAGGTCGTGAATGACCGGCCGAAGGTCACCTGAGGTTAGCACCAAGGTAGCCAACGTGACAGGCAGCTTGAAACGCCGCGGCCCGGCGCTTCCAGGATTTAGAAAGAGCACACCGTTAATCGTTTCGATCCGCGGTCGATGCGAGTGGCCGGAAACAACGACATCAACTCTGCGAGTTGCTGGATCGATCTGCAGTTGCTGAAGATCGTGCAAGACATAGAAGGACCGATCGCCGAGCCTTACCATCAGAGTATCGGGATAGTGTTACGCCCAGCCGCCGGCATCGATGTTTCCTCTGATCGCAGTGACATGTGCAATCCGACGGAGTCTGACGAGAACGTCCGCCCGACCGATGTCACCAGCGTGGATAATGTGTGCCACCCCGGCAAGCTCCCGCTCCGCCTCGGGCCGCAGGAGCCCGTGAGTGTCCGAGATGATGCCAATCCTCAGCACTGCGCGGTAGTATCCTTCGATGCGCGGCGGGTCTGAGCACCTTGATACCGTAACATGGCAGCCGTCCAACAGTCGCCATCCGTCACGACACGCGAGATGGCCGTGCGACTCGCACCCTGCGTCAGGTCAACGGGCGTGGCCGACGACGATCGCAATACGAGAACGAGCAGCCAGGTTATTCGAAATGCGGCTCTGCGAAGAAGCCGTCCTTTTGTGGTGCCGCGATCATCGTTCCCGGCTGATGAGCCTCTCGAGATTTCCAGAACCACCCCGCGAGAAACGGCGTCCATTGCGCACATGCAGCGCTCCTGCTTGGTCGAACATGCGCACGATGGGGGCCGGTTGTCGCAGAACTTTGCCGACGGCTACGGGAGATTGTCGCGATCTGTCTCAGGGATGCTGCATTGCATAGTTCGCGACAGTTTGGGGCCATCTTCACCTGACGCCTGCCCGTTAGCTGCCCTTCCATCACCTTGCTTTCAGTGCGGGTTCCACTGCATCAAATCCTGGCGGCCATGCACGCGGCCGATACATTCTGTTACACTTTTCCGATGGGTTGGGTGGTGGACTTTCATCATGATGCGGAATGGAGCAATCGGATGGACTCAGCACCGCACATCGCCGTCGTGGACGATCATCGTGACATCCGCGACCTGGTCGGCAAATACTTGATGCAGCATGGCTACCGCATCAGCCTTGCTGAGAGCGCTGTCGCACTGCGCCGCTTGCTCGAACGAAGTGCGCCGGACCTGGTGGTTCTCGACATCATGATGCCAGGCGAGGACGGATTGTCTTTCTGCCGCCATCTGCGCAGCACCACGAACCTTCCTGTTATCTTGCTGACGGCCATGGCGGAGGAGACCGACCGCATCGTAGGCCTGGAAGTGGGCGCCGATGACTACGTGACCAAGCCATTCAATCCCCGCGAACTCCTCGCCCGTATCAAGGCGGTGCTTCGACGAGTGCAAAGCCTGCCGCCGCAAAAGGGCCGGCTCGCAAGCAAGATTGTACGTTTTGATCGATGGACCTTTGACGTAATCGGCGCGAGTTGCTGGGAGACGACGGCGTTGCTGTGCCGCTCAGCACGGCGGAATTCCGTCTCTTATGCGCATTTCTCGATCATCCCGGCCTGGTACTCAGCCGCAATCAGCTCCTTGACCTGACCGTCGGCCGAGATGCCGATCCGTTCGACCGGAGCATCGACAATCAGGTCAGCCGCTTGCGGAAGAAAATCGAGGCCGATCCGAAAGTACCCACCTTGATCAAGCCTCACTGGGGTGGTGGATACAGCCTCGTCGCAGAGGTTGGACAGCCATGATGAGCTTGTGGACGCGCAGTCTTGCAGCCCGCTTCATCTGCTTCACGCTGTTGTCCCTCGTGCTGTCGCAAGCAGTCGTGTTCCTCATTTCCTGGGACGAACACGGGCAAGCGATCCGGAAGGCCGCCAAGGGCGAGATGTTCAGCCGGTGTGGCTCGCTCGCCCGGGTCCTGGAAGCGACGCCTCAGTCGCTGCAGACCGACATCCTTAATGCCAGCAACACCAGTTCGGCGAGACATTGGATATCGACGAACGGCCTGAAGGATGCGTCGGCCTGGCGAGAGGAGGCATGGGAGCGCCTGTCGCAGCCATTGCCGCGCGTATCCTTTCCGGGTCACAGCGTGCCCACCGAGGTGAAACAGGATTTCGCTCGCAACGCCGCCAACAGCAGCAGCGCCCTCTCCTCACACTGGATCGACCTGAAGCCGGAATCCTGGCCGCTGTCCCGACCAGCGAAGTTTCTTTATCTTGATGACGCCACCGGCATGGGCCTGGCCGTTCAGTTGGCGAACGGTGCGTGGCTGAACACTGCATTTGCCAAACCCGCGCAAGACGGCTTCTGGACCTCCAAGTCCACCCTGGCGCTCGGCCTTTCGGCGTTATCATTGTCCATCATTGCCGTGTTTGCCGCGCGCGGCATCGCGCAACCCTTGCGCCGCCTCGCCGTAGCGGCCGAGGCCCTTGGCCGGGGCCAGGAAATCGTACCGCTGCCGGAAACCGGCCCCGACGATATCCGACGCACCGCCGAGGCATTCAATCGCATGCAAGCGCGCCTGCACCGTTTCGTCGACGACCGCACCAAGATGCTCGCCGCTATTGGTCATGATCTGCGCACTCCTCTGACTTCGCTCCGTTTGCGTGCCGAATTCGTGCGCGACGAGGACGTCCGCGAGAAAATGCTTTCCACCATTACCGAAATCCAGACAATGACAGAGGCTACCCTCGCATTCGCCCGCCAAGATTCAACCGTGGAGAATACGCGCGCCGTGGACCTCTCGGCTCTGGTGGAAAGTCTATGCGACGATCTCGCCGAACTCGGTCATGACGTCTCTTTCTCGAACGGACAGAAGATCGGCTACAGCTGCCGGCCCGACGCACTCCGCCGGGCGTGTCGTAACCTCGTCGAGAATGCCATCCGTTATGGCGAACGGGCGCGCGTCAGCGTGGAGAGGCGCGCAGATACTATCGAAATCATCGTCTCGGATGATGGACCCGGTATTCCCGACGGGGCCCGCGAGCAGGTTTTTACGCCATTTTTCCGGATAGAGAATTCGCGAAATCGCGAAACGGGAGGCGTAGGTCTCGGCCTTTCCTACGGGGCCGGCACCCAACGTCCGTAGACGGCGCAATCGTGGTGTCAGCTTGCCAAGTGCGGGTGTCCACTTCGCTCGAAATCGCTATACGACCGGAACCCGCACTTCCTTGAGCGCGTGGCGCTTCATCTGCGTCGGTTGAAGCCGTTTAGCTGTTCTGGTGTCCCGTGCCGCTCCCGCGATGCGGCCAAAAGCGCACGGCATCTGCGAGGGATAACCGCCGCGCGTTGACGTCACTATGGAGGAACGAAAATCGAGAGAGTGGTGTCGATTATTGGTGAACCGGATTTCGCTACCCTATCTCTTCAGCTTCTTCTCAACATGATTGCATCTGGTTGCATCTCGGTTGACGGAGCGACGACGGGCAGGCGGATCGCGCCGACGGCTGCTAGGATTTGCCTGAAGATCGCGCTGATCCAAAGGCCCATCTTCTCGGCATGCCTCCGCCGCCGGACGTGCCTTTCGTGTCTTCGTTGAAAGCAGCCGATGGCGTCGCACCGCTCAAGGCGGAGCGGCCGCCGCGCTTTTCGAACTAGTCTCCGAACGTGCCGTAGGGCGCGGTCAACGAGCTGTAGGTCCGACTCTTAATGATGTTATGCAGATTCCTGCGCCGGGCCCCCATGTTGCCGCCATCGTATAGTGGGAAGCACATGGCATCGTTCATCAATTCCGCGAGCGGATGCATGTCCAATTCGCTCCCAACATAGTCCGGATCGGCGGCGATCGCGGCGAGCGACGCTTTCGCAAGCGCTATATCGAACCTCCAAATGACATCGACCGCTCCACGTGACACGATCTCCGCTATCAGCTTCGCTTTTGCGTTCAGCGCCTCGCGCGCGGCCGCCGTCTCCTTCGCAGCGACAATGGCAACGGATGCAACGACCATCGCGACCAGCATGCCACCGATAGGCAAGAGAACGCGGAGCATCAAGCTTCGCCTGAGAGGCGTCAGCAAAGGCGGCAGACGGAGACGTGGATTCATGTGGAGGTGCATGCCCTTGCGTATCAAGCCGGGACTCGACCGAGCCAAAAGATCGCATCATCCAGCGCGAAGAACATGGGCACTTCGGCAGTCGACGTTCGATGCAATGCGCTCACTACGGCACACCCCGTCTTGTTGCGCAGATTGGGAAGGCGAATAGGAGATTCCACAATTCGACAAATGGTTCGCATATTTGCGCCCCGACATCACGTTCAAAATCTGCACGCAACGTACAGTGAGACGCTTCAACCCAATACGCCCGGGCCGCAGGCGCGCCTGACGAGGCTACGACCTCGCATCGTTGGCCGGCGGGACCGCACGCGTCCCACACAGGATGCGCGTGCCTGCCGGCGACGCAGACTGTGACCGGTCGACAAAGTCGCATCGTCCAACTTGCTGCAGCAGAAAAGGTCTCCGTCGGGCACGGCGGAGACCTTCCCTGGAAGTTCAACCCTGCTTAATGAGCTCCATACCTCCTGATCTCAAGTGCTGTGGTCACCAGTCGCGCTGAGCGCGGAGGAGCAGGACGACCGAGTTCTGGTCCTTCAGCTCGTAGGTCGCGGCAGGCTTGGCGGTCGTACCAGCACCGGCATAGGCCACGGTGCCCGCGTACTTCTGGTCCAGATGGCTCCAGTTCAGGTCACCCGAGAACGTCAGGTTCTTGACCGGGGTCCAGCGGGTGATGATACCGATCTGACCGATGGCGAAGTCGGGGTTGCAACTCGTCACACCAGCGAGACGGCCGAACACGCCGCCAGAGCCAGTCGCGCCGCAGAGCGTGGTCTTGGCAAGCGTGCCGAACTGGGCCTGAGCGTAAGCACCGTAGAGCGCGGTGTTCCAGTACGGATCCCAGTTATGGGTATACGCACCACGGAAGCCCCAGGTCTTGACCGTCTCCTGCTGCGAGCCGGTGATGTACACCGTGTCAGGAGCATTGGCGAAGCCGATGCTCTGGTAGGCAATGTTCGAACCGCCGAACATCGAGTAAGTACTGCCCGCCAGATTCTGGAAGTTGTAGCGGGTCGCGCCGTCGGTGTAGACGCCCTGCATGTTAATCGTGTCACCGGCGCCGGTCGGGATGTTCTTGATCGACAGCGCGAGCTGAACCGCCCAACCCCACTTGTCGTCCGGGTGACCGGTCGGCTCGGTGGCGCCGTAATAGGCGACGTGGTTGTCATGCGCGGCGACCGACGCCTGGAAAAGGCCCCAGGCCTGGTCGACACGCACCTGACCAACGAGGTTCGGCGAACGGGAGCCGCCGATGGCGTTGGAGCCGTACGAGCCGCCGATCATGCCACCCGCGGTGGCGCCGGTCATGTTGAGGTTGCCGGCCTGATAGTAAGCCGTCGCGTCTTCCGCCGAGAACGACGCCGTCACGCCCTGACCGAAGTCAGCGGTATAGGTGAATTGGTTGACACCGGTGACCGTGCCGCTACCGCCCACCAGACCATCGAAGTTGTTGCCCGGGAAGTTGGTCCAGGGCGCGTCGAATTGCGACACGGCCTTACCCATCGTGAAGCCGGCGAACTGGATGAAGGCGTAATACACGCCGAGCGCACCGCCCGAGGTACCGCCGTCGGTCGGGTTGATCGATGAACCAACCAGCGCCGGGTTCGCACCCGAGGTGTTGAGGGCCAGCGCGCTCGAGTAGGCGGTGGTGCCCGTCGCGGAGCCGGTGCCCGAATAGTTGCCGGTCGTCCAGGTGAAGACCCCGTTGAAGAACGTGCGGACCACGCCATACTCGGTCGCGGTGCGAGTGTCGATGTTGAGGTTCTCGCGAGCACGCGCCGTGTAGTAGTTCGTCAGACGGTTGCGCGCACCGTTGTTCGCACTGAACTGACCATTGAAGTCCGAGTTGGTGTTCAAGGCGACTTCAGCGCGCAGGTATCCACCCAGCTTGATGCAGGTGTCGGTGCCCGGGATGTAGTAGAATCCAGCACCATACAGGGAGCAGATCTTCACGTATTCGACCGCCTTGGCCTTCACTGGGAGATCGGCTGCCTGCACTCCGCTCATAACGAGAAGACTCGCGGCAGAGCCGAGAAGTAGACTGCTAATTTGCTTCATAAATAAACGCTCCTATTGTGCCATCGCAAGATTGGTCGCTGCGCGAGGACGGAAGCACCCTCGCAACGATCCTTCTCCTGCAAACTGTGATCGCCGACGGCAACCTCGACTGAGCTAGTCCCATCCTGAGCGAGCACGACTCGATCCGATCAGCGCAACGATGAACTTCCCCCGCCTTTCGTGAGACCACTATGTGCGAGGATCCATATGGCGCACGCGCACAGTCTGCACGAAACGAACACAGCGCAGACGTCGCAGCCCCGCTGTGACTTCGGCGCGCCACAAATGCACGCTCCGTGCATTTTGGTGGCGCGCGATAGACGCTTGGAACGGGATCACTGGATCATTGGCCGGCCTCGAATCGCGACAAGTGCAGGCGCAATCAGACGACGCTGGAGCATCTCAGATGAAACGAGTGACGCGCTGGAATGTTCGGAGCCTCTGGCCGGTTGGCGCGCTATTCGTCAGTAGCTCTCCGGAGGAGAGACGCTACATCATAACCGGACAGTCTGGAGTCAATCGCTGCGGCACAGCTGCGCCGCAGCTTGATATGCGTGTCGGATGATATGGTAGCAGTCGCAAGCTCTTTCGCCCAAGGAGCCGCGATCCTGCACTTCGATCACGCCACGCGTCCTGCGTATCAGGCCCTGGACTTCAAAGCGAACGAGCGCTTCGGCAATACTTGGTCGACGGAAGCCCAATATGGTTGACAGATCCACCTGGGTTAACGGCAGAACGCGCCGGTCCAATGTGTCGCATGCGAGACAGATCCAGCATGCGAGGCGAGGCTCAAGGCCATGCCGCATACCGCAGAGCGCCGTGTGTGCGGAGTGGATCATTTGCGCTTGCGCATGCCGCAACATGTGCTCCCTGATGAGGGGATGCACCAGCATCACGCGCCGCAAGTCGTCGACATCAGCTCTCAACACTGTGCCCGACACAAGGGCCATGGACTGGGAGGGGGATTTGTCCCATCCCAGCGCAATGGAAAGCCCGATCGCTCCCTGAACCCCAACCATCGCCGTCTCTAATATGCTGTCCGACACAAGAGTTCGTATCGAGACAATTCCGGCCTCTATGAAATCAACGTGCTCAATTCGCCGCTTCGCCTCTTGCAGCACAGAGCGAGCCTTCAAATTGACCGGACAAAGCAGCGGACGTATCGCGTCGAACTCCTCCGAGGGAAGTCCGGCCAGGATCTTGTTCTTCAAACCGGGTTGCGTCTTGAGGTGTGTAAGCATGCCGCCCCGCAGTCTAATGAGGGTCACATGCCGGAAATGCTGCTGGAAAATCGCCTCCAGTGCGCCGATCTCGCCTCGAACCATTGCAGCAAAGATGATGATCGTTCTGCACCCCCAAGATCATAGCTGTCGTCCCTGGTTGGAGCCCACTGGTCCTTTAAGGAAAGTTCGATAACAGGATCACCCTCATCCGCACCCGCACCCCTGCTCGGGTAGATGCGCGTTCGCGGCCCATCCTCGATCTAAATCCAGTCTTGCTCCTTCCGATGAGGCGAGATGATGAGCGTCAGCTCAACAGCGGCGAGGCTCGAGCCTCTCGCATTTCTCTCCGGTCGCTTAGTTCTCGTCCCCGCCCTGCAATGCCACTAGATGACACACATTTGACCGAGATTGGCGGAACTGTCAACTGAGGGAATAAGCTGGTTCGACAGACAAACCACCACGGCAGAGACGACTTGGCAACGTCATCGATCTCTCGGTTGCTACTTCGCTGAAACGAGATCTCGTTGGTCGCATCTACAAACGCATGTGTCGTTCTACGTCATCGAAAGCAGCAGCATTGGCGGTATCTTCCGCGACGATTTCGCCTCGCTCCAACACCGCGTAGCGATCGGCCAGACCGAGCGCGAAGGAGATGTGCTGCTCCACGACTAACAATGCCGTCCCCTGTGTCCGCCGCATCTCAGCAAGCGCATTGGCGAGCCGTTCAACAACCGACGGCTGCAGACCTTCGGTGACCTCGTCCAACAGAAACAGCTTTGGTCGGGCCATCAACCCTCGCGCGACGATCAGCATCTTTTGCTCGCCGCCCGACAGCGTTCCTGCGCGTTGACGCATTCGACTCTTCAGGAAGGGAAAGGCGGCCGCCGCGGTCTCCAGCGCGGCTTCGAATTCGCCGTCACTGCGCAGGCCGAGACGCAGATTGTCGAGCACCGTCAGGTCCTGGAACAGCGCTTGCTCCTGCGGTGCGTAGGCGATGTCGAGCCTGCGGCGATGATGCGGCGCCATCGCGCCGATGTCCTGGCCGGCCACGTGTATCTGCCCCGCGCGGGGCGACACAAACCCCATGATAGTCCGCAGCAGGGTGGTCTTGCCCATGCCGTTCTTGCCGAGCAGCGCGAGGATTCCGCCTGAGGGAATCCGCAGCGAGATGTCGCGCAGCACCATTGATCCGCCGAAGCCGCTGGACAGGTTGGCGACCGCAAGCGCGTCCGTCATGCCGGCTCCTTTTCGTTGCGTGCCGCTCCGCCGGTGTAGATCTCGCGCACCAGCGGCGCCTCGACGACCTCGGCCACCGATCCGTCCAGTGCGATCCGTCCCTGGTGCAGTACGATGATGCGTGAGGAGATCTCGCGCACGAAGTCGAGGTCGTGCTCGACGACCAGGACGCACAGCCGCATGTCCACGGCGAGCCGGATCAGTATCTCGCCGAAGCGCATCCGCTCGCTGCGGGTCAGCCCAGCGGTCGGCTCATCCAGCAGGATGATCTGCGGTTCGAGCGCCAGCACCATAGCGAGCTCGAGCGCCTGCTTCAGCCCGTGGCTGAGCAGGCGCGCTTCCTCGCTGAGCCGGTCGGCGAGCCCTGAGCTTTCGACCACGTCGCGCGCGGCGGGCGGCAGCGCCAGCCGGTCCTGCGAAACGAAGAGCGACAGGCGCTCGCATCTGGCGCGCGCAACCTTGAGGCAGTCAGCCACCGTCATGGTCTCGAACACCGAGGCGGTCTGGAATTTCCGCCCCAGCCCCAGCGCTACGACACGATGTGGCGGCAAGCGTCCGATCGAAGCGCCGGCGATGTGGACTTCGCCGCCGGATCGTTCGCGTCCGTCGGCGAGGCAGCGCATCAGCGTGGTCTTCCCCGCGCCGTTCGGCCCGACCAGGCTGACCAACTCGCCGCGCCGCGCCGTAAACGTGACGCCCGACAGCACTGACAAGCTGCCGAAATGGCGCGATACGTTGCGCGCCTCGACCATGATCTCGTCATCGGCGCGGACCGGCTGGACGGAAGCGGTCCCTAGTCTCGTAGTGGACGGCACCGCGGTCTCAGTGCCTCGGCGGCTAAGCACACGCATCGCGACGCCGGCAAGTCCACCCGGCAGCGCCACGATGACGGCAACGAACGCAATGCCGACAATCAGCTCCCAGACAAAGGGCAGCGAGCTCGAGAGATAGGCGCTCGCCATCTCGATCGTCAGCGCGCCGAGGATGGCGCCAAATACGGTGCCGCGGCCACCGAGCGCCACCATGATGACGAGCTGTGTTCCGAACACGAAGCTGGCAAGCTCGGGGGCCGCGACGCCGCCGAAGGCTCCGTAGCCGGCGCCCGCGAGGCCAGCGACGGCGCCGCAGATCACCAGCAACAGGATGCGGAGACGGGCGGCGTCAAGGCCGAGATAATAGCACCGCATCTCATTGTCACGAAGCGCCGTCAGAATGCGACCCGCGTCGCTGGCGACCGCGATCCGCGCGAGGAACGCGACGACGACGGCAGCAAGACCCGCGCCACGGAACCAGTTCTCCACCGAGAGATCGAAGCTCTCGAAGCCGACCAGGCCACTCGACGATCCTGTGAAAGTGCCGCCGGAATAAAGCAGCTGGACCACCACGATCGGCAGCACCAGCGATACGACAGACGCATAGAGCGGCGTCGATCCCGGATAGAACGAGAGCCAGCTGACGAGGCCTGCGATCAGCATGGAGCCAATGATGGTGATGACGATTGCGAGCACGATCGTTGCCGGTGTGAAGCCGAGCTGCGTGAAGGTGATCGCGACGGCATAAGCACCGAGCCCGAAGAACGCCGACTGTCCGAAGGTGAGCGTGCCGGAGTAGCCCCAGAGCACGTCGACGGTGACGGCGACGATCGCCACGAAGAAGGCGCGGATCAGGATGTTGAGAGTGTACGTGTCGAGCGCGGTGGGCGCCGCCAGCACGATTAGGGCCGCAATCGCCACGCTCGCGGCGATGCGCGAAGAGATGATGCTAGGCACGGGCAAACCCCTCCGGGCGCAGGCGCAGCGCGATTGCTGCGACCACGGCAATAGTCAATCCGCCGATGACCGGGCTGACGAAGGTGCTGGCGAGCACCTGCAGCCCGCCCAGGATCAGGCAGGACGAGGCCAGCACGACCAGCGAGCCACCGGACACCATCACCAGCATGAAGGCGTTGATCAGCCAGGGAATGCCCATGTTCGGATCGACCGAGGAGATCGGGGTGATAAGCGCGCCGGCGATGCCGGCAAGGCCCGAGCCGATACCGAAGGTGAGCAGGCGCACCTTGGTGGAGTCGATACCGAGGCCCTGGGACAGCTCCTCGTTCATGATCACTGCGCGGGTCGCGAGGCCGAGCCGCGTGCCGCCCAACAGCCCTGCGAACACAACGCCGAGCATGATGGCGGCCCCGACCAGCAACAGCCGATAGATCGAATATTCGGCGCCGAACAGCGAAGCCGTGCCGGTCACAGGCGTTTCGACGAACTGCACGCCGCGTCCGAACGCAAGTGTGATCAGTTGGCCGAGCACGATGCCCAATCCCCAGGTCGCGAGGATCGCGTCCAGCTTGCGGTCGTAAAGTCGGCGCACGATGGCCGTCTCGATCACGGCGCCGGCGGCTAGCGCGGTCAGAAAGGCAACGAGGGGCGCAAGCAGCCAGAGCAGACCGAGTTGCGATGCGACCAAAGCGGCATAGGCACCGAGGGTGATGAAGGCGCCGTGCGCAAAGTTCACGATCTTCATGACACCGAACACGATCAGCAACCCAGCCGAGACGATGAACAAGACCGCAGCCGTGCTGATGACATCCAAAGCCAGCATGATCATATTCGGGCTCCGTGGCCGGGCGGCAACGAGGCCGCCCGGGCGTCGTCTTGATTTAGCATCACGACTTCAAGTTCGGGCACTGAGAACCGGGACTGACGTCGGGGAACGTCTGGATCACCTTGACGCTTCCGTCGGGCTGTACCTGACCCAGATACATGGTCAGCGGCGCATGATGCTCGTTCGACATTTTGATAGTGCCACGCGGGCCGTCCACCGAGACTTCGCCGAGCGCCGGGAGCAGCGCCTTTTCGGCAGTGCCACCGGATTTCTCCACCGCAGCCTTGTAGGCATAGACCGCTTCGTATTGCGGCACCGAAAGATCGTTCGGCGTCTTCAGATTGCTGCCGAACTTCGCTTGCATTGCTGCCAGGAACTTCTTGTTGGCCGCATTGTCGATGCCGGTCAGGTAGGACGCCGAGATGAAGATGCCGGCCGCATCCGCGCCCATGCTCTTGGCGGTGCCTTCATCGACGGCGAGATTGCCGTAGGGCAGCGTCACGCCGGCCGCACGCAGCTGCTTGGTCAGCGTCACGTTCGGCGCGCCGCCCGCGGTGGAGGTGATCACCGCGTCGGGCGCGGCGCCCTTGAGCTTCGAGATGATCGGCGTCCAGTCGGAGCCGTCCATCGGCAGGTACTCTTCGCCGACGACCTTGCCGCCGGTCTTCTCGATATAGCTCTTGGTGAAGCTCAGCATGCCGCGGCCGAATGCGTAGTCGGAGCCGATCAGGAAGTAGGTCTTGGCATTTTTCTCCTTGCTGAAGTGATCGACGATCGGCGGCACCTGCTGCTCCGGCACCCAGGCGTTGACGTACATGTAGGGACTGCAGCTGCGGCCTTCGTAGAACGACGTGTAGATGTACGGCGTCTTGCCGCGCGCCACGATCGGCAGGCCCGCGTTGCGCGCCGCGCTGGTTTCCATCGAGATCAGCACGTCGACCTTCTTCTGGAACACCAGCGAGTCGAAGGCTTTCTGCGCACCAGCGGCACCCGAGGCGTCATCGGCGATTTCGAGCTGCAGCTTGCGCCCGAGCACGCCGCCGGCGGCGTTGATCTCCTCGACCGCAAGCTCCGCCGACTGAACGACCGAGGGCGCGACAACGCTGTTGGCGCCGGATAGGCCGACGGGCACGCCGATCTTGATGGGATCGGCCGCGAGCGCTGGAGCGGCGAGGAGCAGCGCCGATGCGCTGGCCGCCAGCAGGGATGAGCGGAAGGTCAATATCGCAGTCACGTTCGCTGTTCCTTTCATGGGTTCGTTCTCGCAATCTCGATGCCGTTGGGTCGGATGATCAGTACCACCGGGGTTTAATGCTTGAGCCGAGCATTTCCCCGTAGACGTCGCTGCGGCGATCGCGCAGGACCTGATTGAAGGCGTTCCAGTTGCGCTGCCGCCGGGCTTCGCCGAGATTGACGCGGGCGACCAGGATTTCCTCCTCGTCGCGGCTCGCCGGACCTGCGACCGGCCAGCCGGTGTGGCCGACGATCAGGCTCTGCCCCTCGAATGGCTGCCCGCGCTCGGTGCCGACGCGGTCGGCGCAGGCGATGAAGATGGAATTGGAATGCGCGGCCGCCATCACCAGGATGTTGGCCATCGCCTCGCGTCCCTCCGCCTGGCCCGGGATCGGCACCCAGTTGGTCGGCACGCAAACGATGTCGGCGCCTTGCAATGCAGCCAGGCGAAACGTCTCGGGAAACCAGCAGTCGTAGCAGATGCCGACGCCGATGCGTCCGAGCGTTGTGTCGAACACCGGAAAGCCGAGGTCGCCGCGCTCGAAATGCAGCAATTCCTCGTTCCACAGATGAACCTTGCGGAACGTACCGATGTAGCCGTCTGGCCCGACGATGACGGCGCTGTTGTAGAGCCGCGTGCCCGCACGCTCGCAGATGCCGGCCACGATGTGCAGGTGATGCCGTGCGGCCGCGTCGATCCAGGCGCGCGTGCTGGGGCTATCAGGAATGGATTCGGACAGCGCGAAGGCCTCGCTGCGCGAGGCGAACATGTAGCCGGAATTGGCCAGCTCCGGCAGCACCACGAGGTCGGCGCCACGTGAAGCGGCCGTCTCGATCAAAGCGATGCTGTGCGCGACGTTATCGGCGACGTCGCCGATCACCGGACGCATTTGGATACAGCTCACGCCGATCGTGCCATCCGGCGTTCTCTCTTCTTGGCGCGAAGGCATTGCCTGTTGTTCTCCCCACTTACAAACGTCCAAGCTTCAGCTGCCGCGTGCGAACCATCGTGCGCACAACGAAAAAACCCCCGCCCGCGCCATCAAGCGCAGAATCGGGGGCTACCTAGCCATATGTGAAAACGGCCGACCGGCCGCCGCATCCATACTCGGATGCTGCAATCAACAAATCACGAAGCCCAAGCAGGAGTCAATCGTGCCGTACGCCGAAAGTTTCGGCGGCATGCACCCGCCTTTGCACCGGAAACGGGCGATCATGTCGCATCGGGCGGCGGTGCGCCGAACACGCCAAGACCACCCAGCAACTCCTGAGCGCCGATGATCGTGGTGGCGATCTGCCCCATCGAAAGGCGTTTCTGTGTCGCCTGCATGCGGATCATCTCATAGGCGTCGGTCTCGGATATCTTCTTCAGCGCGACCAGGATCTTGACGGCCTTGTCGACGTCGCGGCGCGCCTTGAGCGTATCTTCGAGCTTGCGCACCTTGACGTTCAGGCGCTGCGCATAGCCGCGCAGCGAGCGCGCAAGCACCATCGTCGAGAGGATGCCGAACGAGCGAATCGGCTTCTGCACGACGCCATGGGCATTGCTATCGAGCAGCCGCTTCAGCACCGTTGGATTCTCATACTCGACGATGGCGATCAATGTCGGGCCGTCTTCCGGCATCGTCGCGAAGCCGGGCGTGTCGCTGGCCTCGACCAGATGGAAGATGGTATCGACGTCGCCGGGCAGCGTGTCCGGCGGAGGCCAGGCATGGCGGACGGCGCAGCCGATCCGTTGCAGCTGGTGGATCAGCGCGTCGCATTCGGAGTCGCGCGGATGCACCACCAGCATCTGCGCGCCGCGCAATTCCTCAATGACGCGGCGGATCGCGGGCTTCATTTGGCAGGCTCCGTGGCGAGCCAGCGTCCGCCCAGCGGCGTCACGGCGAGATAGGGATCGGGCCGCACCGGACCCGGCGATTGCCACACAAGTTCGAAGCTGCCGTCGGCTCGCAGCCGTCCGATCCGCGCCGTCAACCAGGCGTGGTTGTTCTCGGCGTCGATCTGAACGACTCCTTCCGGCGCCTCCACCGGCAGACCATGGGTCGCCTCCAGCAGGCGTTGTGTATCGAGGCTTGCAGCGCGCTCGAGCGCGCGCGCGAAGATCAAAACCTGCGCGTAGGATCCCGCGCTCCACATGCTCGCCGGATAGTCCTCACCGTATGCGGCGCGGAAATCGTTGACGAAAGCCCGGCTAGCGGGGGTATCGAGTGAGCCGAAGTAGCTCGCCGCCGTGATGTGGCCGGCGCAGTATTCCGCACCGATCGCACGCACTTCGCTCTCTGCCATGGTGAGGCTTGCGATCGGCGTGCGTGCCGGATCCATGCCGAGATCACGGTATAGCCGGTAGAAGTGCTGCGCGGTCTTGCCGACCACGGTAGAGAAGAGCACTTCCGGCGCCGCCTCGCGCACGCGCGTCAGGACATCGCGCAGTTGCAGCTCGGAAGCGCCCATGGGAACGTAGATCTCGCCCGCGACCGTTCCGCCATAGGCTTCGATCAGGTCGCGCATGATCCGGTTGGTCTCGCGCGGATAGACATAGTCGGACCCGACCAGGAAGATGCGCCGTCCGACCCGACGGATCAAATATTCGGCGAGAGGGAAACTGTTCTGATTGGGCGCCGCGCCCGTATAAATAACGTTCGGCGAATATTCGAAGCCTTCATACAAGGACGGATACCACAGTAAGCCGTTGCGCCTTTCGACCGTCGGCAACACAGCTTTACGTTCTGCGGAGGTGCTGCAACCGAAGATCACGGAAATACCGTCTTCCGTTAAGAGCCGGTCGGCCAGCCGCCGATAGGAGGCAGGATCGGAGCCAGGGTCGTAGGCCACGACATCGATCTCGCGACCCAGCACGCCGCCCTGACGATTGATGCGCTGGATTGCAAGCGCCGTCCCCAGAAAGTGCTCGGTCTGCGTCACCGCCATGAGACCAGTACGCGAGAACAGCACGCCAACGCGCCACGGCTCTCCCGACGATTTGGACGGATTGCTCATGCAATCACGATCTCCTGCTCGATGCTATTCGGCCGAAACTCTCTCCGGCATGCAAAAGTCTTGCGGCACCCGAAGTCCACGGTCAACAAGGGCATCCTCGCGGTCGCGGGGCTTTCACAACCGCGGCTCACCATCGCGAGCTGGAACTCGAGCCGGGGATCGACCCGCCGATTGCGGCGGTGAAGTTCTCGGAGGCTGATTTGACCAGGCGGATTGCCAGCTCCAGCTGCTGGCCCTTCATCCTGGCCGCAGGGGCGGCGATATTGATCGCGCCAGCAATGACCCCACCAAGCTTGAAGATCGGGGCCGTGACGGAGACCAGGTCCGAATTGATCTCGCCCCGGCTGACACCAAATCCTTGCTGCACGATGCGATCAAGCGCGGCTTTGAGCTGCTCAACATCGACAAGGGTGTTGTCGGTAAAGCGCTGCTTCTTTCCCGCGAGAATTCGGTTTCGCTCCGCCTCCGGCATATATGCCAGGATGACTTTGCTTGATCCTGCGTAGAGCGGCCTCCTCCGGCCGATGAATGCCTGCACTCGCAGGTCACGGGCCGGCTCCCAGCTTTCGACGCAGACGGTTTCGTCGCCGTCAAGCACGCGCAACTGTGTCGTCTCCTGGACCTCCTCTCCCAAACGGGACAGAAAGGGTCTTGCGATCGCGACAAGATCGATCTGACGGGATGCTTTTGCGCCGAGCATCAAGGCCGACAAGCCGAGGCGATAGGTCCGGTTCGGTTCGGCGCAAACGACCAAGCCGCGCTCCTCCAAGGTCTTGAGCTGGCGATAAACACGCGCTTTCCCAGCCTTCAGACGGCGAGACAGATCCGACAGGCCGAGGTCCGGCTGATCGGCGATCAGCATGAGAAGAGAGATCGCCGTGTCGAGAGCCTGGATCGTGTAGCCGCCCCCTGTGCTGTCGGCCTTTTCACCCTCGTTAAGCCCGGCGGCACTCTCTTGCCCGTCAATCATCGTGCACTTCCTTCTTGGTTCGACTGTCGAACCGATGTATTCCCACAGTTGACATCTTCTTCGACCTGCGTCAATGAGCATACGCCGGGAGGACGGGAACGGAGAAAAGCCATGTCGGAATTGGATCTAGGCCGCCGCAGGCTTTTGAGATCGGCCCTCGGTGCCGTGCTTCTGGCACCGAATCTTGAAATTTCGAGTTTGGCGCGAGCCCAGACTGGCGCGCGCCTGCGCATTGGACTGGCCGCACCAAATACGACGCTCGATCCGCATCTCCAGAGCAGTGCTCCCAACAACGCGGTGGCGACGCACATCTTCGATTCCGTCACAGTGAACGATGAAGCCTCGCGTTCGAAGCCTGGCCTGGCCGCCTCCTGGCGCGTGCTGGACGACACACATTGGGAGTTCACGCTGCAACCCAATGTCCGTTTCTCCGACGGGTCGGCACTGACCGTAGAAGACATTGCGGCATCGATCGATCGGGCAACGACGATTCCCAGTACCGCCTCGTTCCGCACCTATACGCGCTCGATCAAGTCGATCGCAGCCGGGAGCCCCAATACGCTGATCGTCGAGACCAAGGCCCCTGATCCGCTTCTGCTCAATTCGCTGAGCCGCATCCGCATCATCAGCGCAAAGTACAAGGATGCGCCCAGCGCGGACTTCAACTCCGGCAAGGCTGCGATCGGAACGGGCCCATATCTTCTCAGGGAATACGTTCCCGGAAGCCACGTGCTGCTCGCCAGAAACGACGCGCATTGGGGGCCGAAGCCGCCCTGGAGCGAGGTGATCCTGCGTATCGTGGCCGATAACGGCGCGCGTATCGCCGGCCTTTTGTCCGGCGATCTCGATCTGATCGAGGACGTGCCTCACGAAGGCCTCGAGCGCGTCAAGTCGAACGACCACCTGCATACGATCAGCGGCATATCGAGCCGCATCGTCTACTTCGCCATGGATCAACGGCGCGATGCCACGCCCTTCGTCTCGGATGCGACGGGCAAGCCGCTCGATCGCAACCCCTTCAAGGATCGCAAGGTCCGGGAGGCGATCGATCTTGCGATCAACCGGCAGGCCATTGTGGAGCGGGTGATGGACGGCACTGCGATGGTCGCAACGCAATACCTGCCGCCCGGCGGCTTCGGCACCTCACCCAATATCAAGACCCCCGTCTACGACCCGATCAAGGCGAAGGCCCTGCTCGCCGAAGCAGGCTATCCGAGCGGATTCAGGTTGACGATCCACGGCCCCAACGACCGCTATATCAACGATGCCAGAATCGTGCAGGCCGTCGCCCAGATGCTGATGCGCATCGGCATCACTGCCAAGGTCGAAGTCATGCCGTGGGCGGTCTATACGGGCAGGAACAGCAATGCCGAGTTCAGCTTCAGCCTCGGATCCTGGGGCGTGAACACCGGCGAGACCTCGAATCCCATCATCGCGCTGAATGCCACCTACGACAAGGACGCCGGCACAGGATCCAGCAATTTCGGCCGCTACTCCAATCCCAAGGTCGACGAACTCGTGAAGCAGGCCGCGCATACGATGGACGACGACACGCGCGCCAGGCTCCTGGCCGAAGTGAGCGAAATCGTCTTCACCGATCGCGCCATCCTGCCGCTGCACTATGAAGGCCTGACCTGGGCAGCGAAGAAAGGCATCCAGTACACGCCGAGGGCCGACCAGTACACGCTCGCCATGGGCGTCACCATGAGTGGCTGAAGCTGTTTCCGAAGTCTTGCGGGCGTCCTGCGCTCGATGCCGATCCTGTTCC
Source organism: Bradyrhizobium sp. LMG 9283 (assembly GCF_045571415.1). Classification (NCBI taxonomy): domain Bacteria; kingdom Pseudomonadati; phylum Pseudomonadota; class Alphaproteobacteria; order Hyphomicrobiales; family Nitrobacteraceae; genus Bradyrhizobium; species Bradyrhizobium sp. LMG 9283. The sequence goes on along the minus strand of NZ_CP120691.1, from coordinate 2,866,613 downwards.
GAAGGCCATGCCATGAACCTCTCCATTCCCGACCCGGCTGCTCGCGCGAGCGCCATCTACGATCTCGGCCACACAGCGATTTTCGCCGCAAAGGCCGATCCGCGCTTTCACTATTGTCTTTACGTTCCGCCGAAGGTTGGCGACGGAGCGAAGGTCGATCTGCTCGTCGCAGTGCACGGCACCGGCCGAACCTCCTTTCTTGATTTCCGCGACGGCTTTGCCGAATTCGGACGCTGGAATGATTGTGCGGTCCTCTGCCCGGTCTTCCCGGTCGGCGTCCTCGGGAACGGCAATCGCAGCGGCTACAAATACATGGCAGAGGGCGACATCCGCTACGACGAGATCGTCCTGAAGATAGTGGACGAAATCGCCGCCAAATATCACCAGGACTGGTCACGCTTCGCCATGTTCGGCTTCTCCGGCGGCGGGCATTTTACCCACCGCTTCGCGATCCTGCATCCCGGCAAGCTGTGGGCGGCCTCAATCGGCGCGCCGGGCTCGGTGACCGTGCTCGACTCGACCAAGGATTGGTGGGTAGGCATCCGCGACATCAAGCGCCGCTTCGGCATCGATTTCGATGCCGCCGCTCTGGCTCGCGTACCCGTGCAGATGATCGTCGGCGAGGCGGATCTCGAAACATGGGAAATCACCCATAAGCCTGGCGGCACCTATTGGATGGAAGGCGCGAACGATGCCGGACGGACACGCCCCGAGCGCCTCCAAGCTTTGAAGGCATCCTTCGAAAGCGCAGGAGTCAACGTCCGCCTCGATCTCGTGCCGGGCGTATCACACGATCGGCTGAAGGTGCTCGACCGCGTCAAGACTTTCCTCTCGGACGCCCTGCGCGCCAAAAGGTCGGCGCAATGAAAAACGGCATGATCGTCGCTCCGCAGCCCGAAGCCGCGGAGGCCAGCGCTGTCGTGCTGGAGCGCGGCGGCAACGCAGTCGATGCGGCAATCGCCGCGGCGTTCGTCCAGGGCGTCGTCGATCCGCAGATGTGCGGCATCGGCGGCTTCGGCTCGATGCAAGTCTACATGCCCGCACGCGGCATTCATCAGATCATCGAGTTCTACGCCAAGGCCCCCTTCTCCGCGACGCCAGAGATGTGGCTCGACAGATTGGTCGGGCAGTCGCGCGACGGCTTCGCTTTCCTGCTCGACGGCAACATCAACGAAATCGGCTATCAGGCCGTGTGCACGCCCGGCAGCGTCAAGGGCTACGAGTATGCGCTGAAGACCTTCGGCAGCATGGAATGGCGCGACGTGATGGCGCCGGCGATCGCGCAGGCACGACGCGGCTTCATGGTGCGCCCGCATGTCGCCTGGTATTGGGGCCTCGACCAGAAGAGCAGCGGGCAGGTCAACACGATCGACAAGCTGCGCTCCTCGAAGATAGGGCGCGAGATCTATTTCCGGCCGGACGGGTCGCTGAAGCAGCCGGGCGACCACGTCCAAAATCCCGATCTCGCCACCACGCTCGAACGCCTGTCCCGCGAAGGGCCCGACCTGTTCTACCACGGCGAACTCGCGGAAGAGATCGCCGACGACATGGCCCGCAACGGTGGCCTGATCTCGCGCGAGGATCTCGCCCGTTATGAGCTCTCGGTGATCGAGCCGCTCTGGGGCACCTATCGCGGCCACCGCATAGCAACCAGCCCGCCGCCCGGCAGCGGCATGTCGATGCTGCAACTCCTGAACATTCTGGAATCCTTCGATATCGGCGGGCTGACGCACAGCTCGACCGAGCACGTCCGTCTCCTGGTCGAAGCCATGAAGCGCATGACCAACGACAAGGACAAATTCATGGGCGATCCGGCCTATGTCGACGTTCCGGTCGAACGGCTGGTTTCAAAAGCCTATGCCGCCGAGCTCGCCGCGGACATTGCTCGCGGCGAGCGCGCCAAAGTCATCAGGCTGGATCGATCTTCGCGCGACACCACGCACGTCTCGGTCGTCGATCGACAAGGCAATGCCGTGGCGCTAACCCATTCGCTCGGCAGCCCTTCGGGCGCCATCGGCGACGGGCTCGGCTTCATGTACAACGGCTTGATGAGCCGGTTTGATCCGCGCCCAGGCCGCGCTGGGTCGATCGGCCCGGGCAAGCGCAGGCCGAGTTCGGCGGCGCCAACCATCGTGTTCAAGGACGACAAGCCCTTCATCGTCATCGGCGCGCCCGGCGGCAGCTATATCGCGCCCGCGGTCGCACAGGGCATCATGAACGTCATCGATTTCGACATGTCGATGTTAGAGGCAGTCAGCGCTCCCCGCGTCGTCGCAGTCTCGGATGCCATCGACGTATCAAACCGTATCGCGCATCGCGTCACCGACGAGCTGGAAAGCCTGGGTTACGAGGTTAAACGGTCCTGGCAGAGCTATGCCTTCGCGGCGCTGCACGGGATCAGGATCGACGACGGCCTCTGCCGCGGCGGCGCCGATCCGCAACGAGACGGCATGGCCATTTCGGTCGCCGTCAACATCTCGGGAGGACGGCCGTGATCGCTTGGTTGTGCCGCCGTATCCTCCAAGCGCTCTTCGTCGTTCTGGCGATGACCGTCATCGTCTTCATCGGCGTCAACGTCATCGGAAATCCGGTCGAGATTCTCGTTCCGCCGGACGCCGACCAGGCCGAACGACTGCGCGTGATCGCACAGCTCGGCTTGGACAAGCCGCTTTGGGTGCAATACCTCTCGTTCCTCTCGGGCGCGCTGCACGGCGATTTCGGCAAGAGCTTTGTGTTCAGTGAGCCCGCGCTCCAGGTCATCCTTCAGCGCATGCCGGCGACGCTGGAACTCGCGGTCTGTGCGCTGCTTCTGGCAATCGTCATCGGCATCCCACTTGGCCTCTATGCCGGCCTGAAGCCGGACTCGATTTTCGCGAAGGCCGCCATGGCGGGCTCGATCCTCGGCTTCTCGTTGCCGAGCTTCTGGGTCGGGCTGCTGTTCATCATGGTGTTTGCCGTGCAGCTCGGCTGGCTTCCGTCGAGCGGGCGCGGAGAGACGCGCGCGCTGCTCGGCATACAGTGGTCTTTCCTGACGATGGATGGGCTCGCACACCTCGTCCTGCCGGCGTTCAATCTGGCGCTGTTCAAGGTGTCGTTGGTGATGCGGCTGGTGCGTGCCGGCGTGCGTGAAGTGCTGCCGCAGGAATATATCAAATTCGCCCGCGCCAAGGGCCTCACCGAGCGGCGGGTCGTCTTCGTCCATGTGCTGAAGAACATCATGATCCCGATCGTCACGGTGATCGGGCTCGAGTTCGGCTCGACGATCGCATTCTCGGTGGTCACCGAGTCGATCTTCGCCTGGCCCGGCATGGGCAAGCTGATCATCGACAGCATCAACATGCTCGATCGCCCGATGATCGTCGCCTACCTGATCCTCATCGTCTTCCTGTTCGTCACGATCAACCTGGTCGTCGACCTGCTCTACACGGTGCTCGACCCGCGGGTCCGGCTCGAGAGCGAGGGCTGAGCCATGACCTTGCAAGCTCCCGTCGAGATCGCTTCCGTACCTCTGTCGCCGCGCTCACGCCCGATAGAGACGCCGCTGCGCCGCGTGGTGCGCGAGTTCGCCTCGTCTCATCTCGCATTGCTTGGGCTCATTGTGCTGGTGCTGATCGTGCTGCTGGCGGTATCCGCACCGCTGATCGCTCCTCAGAATCCATACGACCTGATGCAACTCGACATTATCGATGGGCGCCTGCCGCCGGGTTCGCAATCGATGAGCGGAATGACATTCTGGCTCGGCACCGACGACCAGGGCCGCGACATGCTCTCGGGCATTCTCTACGGACTGCGTATCTCTCTCGGCGTCGGCGTCTCCTCGGCGCTGGTCGCGGCCCTCTTTGGGGCGTCGCTCGGCCTGATCGCAGCCTATACCGGCGGCCGCACGGAGAGCATGATCATGCGCATCGTCGATCTGCAGCTTTCGTTCCCCTCGATCCTCGTTGCCCTGATGATCCTCGCCTTTCTCGGCAAGGGCGTGATGAACGTGGTGCTGGCGCTGATCATCGTGGAATGGGCGACCTATGCCCGTACTGCACGCGGCACCGCGCTGGTCGAGCGGCGCAAGGAATATGTCGAGGCGGCCGAATGCCTGGTCATTCCGCGCTGGCGCATCCTGTTCAAGCATCTTCTGCCCAACTGCCTGCCACCGCTGATCGTCATCGCCACGGTGCAGGTGGCGCGCGCCATCGCTCTGGAGGCGACCTTGTCCTTCCTCGGCCTCGGCGTGCCGGTGACCGAGCCATCGCTCGGGCTGCTGATCTCAAATGGCTACCAGTACATGCTCTCCGGCAAGTTCTGGATCAGCTTCTATCCGGGCGTTGCGCTGCTCACCACCATCGTCGCCATCAACCTCGTCGGCGATCAGCTCCGCGACGTGTTGAATCCCAGGAGGGTCTCATGAGCTCCCATCTGCTCGAGCTGCGGGGACTCAGGACCGCCTTCCCGACACGCGCCGGCGAGATCACTGCCGTCGATAACGTTTCCTTCACGCTCGATCGCGGCAAGGTGCTCGGCCTCGTCGGCGAGTCCGGCTCGGGCAAATCGGTGACTGGTTTCTCGATCATGGGTCTGATCGAGCCGCCGGGACGGATCACCGGCGGCCAGATCCTGTTCGACGGCATCGATCTAGCGAACTTGTCGCGAGAAGGGATGCGCAGTCTGCGCGGGCGGCGCATCGCCATGATCTTCCAAGATCCGATGATGACCCTGAACCCGGTCCTGCGCATCGACACGCAAATGATCGAGGCCATCGCGGCGCACGAGAAAGTCTCCCGCACGGAGGCCCGTGGGCGTGCACGTGATGCGCTCGCCCAGGTCGGTATCCCTTCGCCCGAGGAGCGTCTCGACGCCTACCCTCACCAGTTCTCAGGGGGCATGCGCCAGCGCGTTGCGATCGCCATCGCGCTGCTCAACAAGCCCGACCTGATCGTGGCGGACGAACCGACCACGGCGCTTGACGTCACCATCCAGGCGCAAATCCTTGCCGAGATTCAGAAGCTGACTTCCGAACGCGGCACGGCGCTGATCTGGATCACCCACGATCTTTCTGTGGTCTCTCGCCTCGCCGACGAGATCGCGGTGATGTATGCCGGCCGCGTCGTCGAATACGGCAAGGTCGATGCCGTCATCAACCGGCCCATGCATCACTACACCGCGGGCCTGATCCACTCGGTTCCGAGCCGCAACAAGCGTGGCAGTCGGCTGGCCCAGATCCCCGGCATGACACCTTCGCTGCTGGACCTGCCGGCAGGTTGCGCTTTTCGCACGCGCTGCGCCCGTGCGGACACCGCTTGCGAGGTCCCCCCCGCGCTGATCTCTCAGGCCGGCCATCTCCATCGCTGCGTCCATCCCACGAACGAGGTGGCCGCATGACCCTGACGAGCATGTCCCCGGCGCGTCCGAACGCGTCGACCGCAATACCTGGTGTGGGAGCTCCCATCGTCGAACTGCGCGGCGTCTCGCGTCGGTTCGGCAAGACGCCTGACCTGATCGACCGCGCCGCCGTTTCGCTCGGCTTGACCAAGCCCCCGCCGGTGGTCCGCGCGGTGGACGATGTCGACCTCATGATCGTAAAAGGCGAAGTCGTCGGGCTCGTCGGCGAGTCCGGTTGCGGCAAATCGACCCTGGGCCGCATCGTTGCCGGAATCCTGCCGCCCTCCTCCGGACAGGTATTCTGGAATGGCCGGGCGCTCGACACTCTGTCTGCAGCCGAGCGACGCACTGGTGCGTTGCGCACCCAGATGGTGTTCCAGAATCCTTTCGCCTCGATCAACCCGCGACTCCCGGTCGCCGAAGTCGTGGGCGAAGCACCGCGCATCCACGGCCTCATCAAGGGCGGTCGCGCAGCGCAAGCGGCCTATGTCGACGAGCAGCTGCGGCGCGCCGGCCTCGATCCTTCACTCAAGCAACGCTACGCCCATCAGTTCTCAGGCGGCCAGCGCCAGCGCATCGGCATCGCACGCGCTCTTGCGGTGCAACCCGACATGTTGGTCTGCGACGAGGCCGTGGCGGCGCTCGACGTCTCGATCCAGGCGCAGATCCTCAACCTGTTCATGGATCTTCGCAAAACACTCGATCTCACTTACCTCTTCATCAGCCATGATCTCGGCGTGGTCGAGCACCTCTCTGACCGCGTTGCCATCATGTATCTCGGCCGCATCATCGAGGAAGCGCCGACCGAGGAGGTGTTCGGGCGGCCCAACCACCCCTACACCCAGGCACTGCTGGAGGAGGTGCCGCGCATCGAGACCCGCAAGCGGGCCTTCTCCTCACTCAAGGGCGAGCTGCCGAGCCCGCTGCATCCGCCCTCCGGATGCCATTTCCATCCACGCTGCCCGCACGCATTCGATCGCTGCAAGGTCGAGCGCCCCAAGCTCAGGAACATCGGACCGCTGCACAAATCTGCGTGCCACCTGAACGAGCAGCCGTAGGGACGGATCGAACCGAACATGCGTGCCAACACGAGAGCAGGATCTGACATCATGTCCGCACCAGCCCGCCCGCAGCAGGCCTTCTCGACCGTCAAAGCTCCCGTCGATGGCGTCTCGGGCGCACGCATGATGGAGCAACTGCGCCAGTTCGCGGTCTGGACCAAGCTCGCCGGCACCGCAGGCGAGGCGGAGAGCTTCGCCTGGCTGAAGGCACAGCTCGAGTCGCTCGGCCTGCCGGCCACGCTGCTATCTCACGATGCCTATATCAGCCTGCCCGGTTCCGCCCATCTGACCTGCGATGGGTCTCGCATCGGCGCCATCACCCAATCGATGTCGCAACCTTCCCAGCCGGAAGGTTGCAGCGGCAAGCTCGTCGATCTCGGCGATGGTTCGGCCGATGCCTTTCGCGGCCGGGATGTGAACGGCCGGATCGTGCTTGTCGATGGTATCGCCAATCCCGTGATCGCCATGCGTGCCAGCCGCGCCGGCGCGAGCGGCATCGTTCATGTCAGCCCGCACGCACTGCTGCACGAGATGTGCATCTCGCCGGTCTGGGGCAGTCCGTCCCTGGCCACACGCGAGGATCTCCCCAACGTCGTCGTCCTGACTGTCACGGCCGAGGACGCTGCAGCCTTACGCCGCCGCCTGGCCGAAGGACAGACTGAGGTGACCCTGCACGCGATGGTCGACACCGGCTGGCGCAAGACTCCACTGCTGGTCGCCGACATGCCGTGTGCGGCCGGCGCGGATGCACCATTCGTGCTGCTGTCCTGCCACGTCGATACCTGGTTCCATGGCGTGATGGACAACGGCTCGGCGAATATCGCTATGCTGGAGGTGGTGCGGCTCTGCGCGGAGTTGCGCGACCGATGGCGACGCGGTCTGCGCCTGTGCTTCTGGTCCGGACATTCGCAAGGTCGGTATTCCGGCTCGAGCTGGTATGCCGACAATCATTGGCTCGAACTCGACGAGCGCTGCGTCGCCCACGTCAACCTGGACAGCCCCGGCGCGGTCGGAGCGACCAATCTGACACAGACCGGTTCGGCCGGCGCGCTGTTCGGCATCGCCGCGGCGGCGATCGCCGCCGAAACCGGGCAGGTGCTCGCGGGCAAGCGCAAGGCGCGTTCGGCCGACGATTCCTTTCCCGGGATTGGCATCCCATCGGTGTTCGGCAGTTTAAGCACGCAGGAACCCGGCGCGTTGAAGCTGCGCAACGAGCTGGGCTGGTGGTGGCACACCGAGCACGACCTGATCGACAAGATCGAGCCCGCCCATCTCGAGCGCGATGCACGTATCGTGCTTCGCGTGGTCTGGGATCTTCTCGAGAACGAGCGCCTGCCACTCGACTTCTCGCCACAAATCGCAGGCCTCCTCGCAGAGCTGACCGGAGCTTCGGAACGGCTGAAGCCCCGCTTCGATCTTGATGCCGCATGCGAGGCCGCGCACCAGCTCGACCAGCGCCTGAAACGGCTCGTGCAAGACCCGCCGGCCGGCAGCGCGGAGGCCTTCAACCGGGCGATCCTGGAGTTGAGCCGCCTCCTTGTCCCGCTCGACTACACGACAGGAAACCGCTTCGCTCATGATCCAGCAACGCCGCTGGCGGCCTGGCCCGTGCTCGAACCGATCCGCCGGCTCGTCAGGACAAAAACGGGCGACGCGGACGAACCATTCGCCAAGGTCGATGCCGTGCGCGCCCGCAACCGCCTACTTCACGGTCTTCGCAAAGCCATCGCATTGGTCGACGGACTTTACGGCGGAGCACTGCAGTGACCCTGAAACGCCGGCTCTTCTCGCACCTCAAGGCCGTCGCCCTCGTCGCAGCCATCGTGCTGCCTGTCACGACAGCCTGGACGCAGGAGCTGCGGATCGCAATGAAAGGCACCGTCGACAGCGCGGATCCGCATCTGTTGTTCACTGCCAACCGCAATGTCCAGATCCACGTCTACGAGCCGCTTGTGTTTCAGGACCGATTCCTGAAGCCAATCCCCGGATTGGCCGACAGCTGGAAGCGTCTCGACGATACGAATTGGGAATTCACCCTTCGCGCTGGCGTGAAGTTCCATGACGGCTCGGATTTCACGGCCCGCGACGTCGCGTTTTCGATCAAGCGCGCCCAGGAGATCATGGGGCCGCGGACTTATCGCCATTACCTGAAGGATATTTTGAGGGTCGAACCGATCGACGATCTCCATGTGCGAATCATCACTTCGGTCCCCTCTCCTCTGCTGCCGATCAATCTGACCACGCTGGGCATGGTCTCGGCGCAAGCCGCCGCGGATGCCGGCCCCGAGGATTTCAAGTCCGGCAAGGCGGCGATCGGCACCGGCCCCTATCGCTGGACGAGCTGGACTCCGGGCCAGCGCGTCGTGCTGGACCGCAACGACGCCTATTGGGGTGCCAAGGAGCCGTGGGCGAAAGTGACTTTCCGCACGGTGTCCAATGACGGCGCGCGCGTCGCCGGCCTTCTCTCGGGAGATGACGATGTGATCGACGCGGTGTCCGGCAGCCTTGCGGCGCGACTGCAGAACCAGAACAAGGTCAAGCTCGTCTCGGACACGTCGATTTTCTTCCTCTATCTGACGCTCGACCAGTTTCGCGACAATTCGCCGTTCGTGACGGATAGCGAGGGCCACGCGATGACGCGCAATCCGTTGAAGGACGTTCGCGTTCGCGAAGCGATCAGCCTCGCGCTCAATCGCACCGGGCTTGCCGAGCGAGTGATGGACGGTGCGGCGACGCCAGCCGGGCAAATCGCGCCGGAGGGGTTTGCAGGCTATGATCCCGCGCTGAAACAGACAGCCTACGACCCGCAACGGGCGCGGCAATTGCTGCATGAGGCCGGCTGGCCGAACGGCTTTCAACTGACGCTGCATTGCCTGAACGACCGCTACGCCGGTGACAGCCAGACCTGTCAGGCTATTGCCTCCATGCTGACGGTCATCGGCATCAAATCGAAAGTCGAAGCCTTGCCGGCAAGCATCTTCTTTCGCCGCGCGGCCGGGAAAGGCGAACCGGAATTCTCTGCCGCAATGTCGATCTTTGGCAGCTCCAGCGGAGACCCGATCCAGTCCCTGATCGCCATCGTGGAGAGCTTCGACATGGAGAGGAATCACGGCGTCAACAACCGCGGACGCTATTCCAATCCGAAAGTCGACCGATTGATCGAGCGGGCGCAGGAGACCTTCGACGATGAAGAGCGCGATAAGCTCGTTCGTCAGGCGACGGCGCTCGCCGTGTCCGACGGAGGCCTGATCCCGATCTATTTTCTGAAATCCAACTGGGGCGTCAGCTCGAAGCTGCAGCTTTCACCGCGGGGCGACGGCTACACGATGGCAACGCTGATCCGCCCCGCGCCCTGAGCCAGATCGCCTTTGTGAGCAACCTGCCTCAACCTCCGGAGACGTCGTGTCGATCATCGCATCCAACAGGTCCGCCGCGGACGTGGCCGCCCTCCCCGAGCCGGAGCGCATCTCCGACACCCTGATACGCTATCGCGACGTCATGATCGCGATGCGCGACGGTGTTTGCCTGGCAACCGACGTCTACATGCCGGCAAACAGCAAAGGACCCTATCACGTGGTGCTGGAGCGCACGCCCTATGGCAAGCACTTGCCTTCGCGCGCGGAACTGGCCCCCGGCGTCGACACGCCGATGACGCGCGAGGAAACGGCCGCAGCGTTCTGCGCGGCCGGCTACGCCCTCATCTTCCAGGATTGCCGCGGGCGGCATCGCTCACAAGGGGTGTTCACGAAATATGTCGCGGAGGGCCCGGACGGCTACGATACCATCGCCTGGATCGCCGACCAGCCATGGTGCTCCGGCAAGATCGGCACGATGGGCCTGTCCTACGCGGCGCATACCCAGATGGCCGCCGCCTGCCTCGCTCCGCCAGCGCTGTCAGGAATGATCCTGGATTCCGGCGGGTTCTCGAACGCCTATCGCTGCGGAATCCGGCAAGGCGGAGCATTCGAGCTCAAGCAGGCGACCTGGGCGTGGAACCATGCGCAGGACAGCCGTGCCTGCGAAGCCGATCCAAAACTGCGCAGCGCTCTGGCGGCGGAAGACATCATCGCATGGTTCAAGCGAATGCCTTGGTCGAAGGGCAATTCGCCGGTGCGATGGGAGCCGGAATACGAGGCCTATCTGCTCGACCAGTGGCATCACGGAAATTTTGACGAATACTGGAAGGCGATCGGTCTTTACGCCGCCGGCCATTACGACAAGATTCCCGACATTCCGGTGCTGCTGATGTCGAGTTGGTACGACGTCTATGTTCCGACAACGTTCGAGAATCTGGCCGGATTGAGCCATGGCCATCATCGGCCGCAGCTCATCATGGGACCGTGGACCCATGGCAACCGCACCAAGCGCGTCTTTGGCGATGTCGACTTCGGGGCGAATGCGATCTTCGACGGCAATGTCGGCGAAAGCTGGAGCGCCTTCCGTATCGCCTGCTTCAATCGATGGCTGAAGGGCGAAGACGCGCCGGCGAACGATCCAGCCATCCGTCTCTTTCTGATGGGCGGCGGCTCGGGTCGGCGTACTCCTGACGGACATCTCGATCATGGTGGGTGCTGGATCAGGGCGACGGAATGGCCGCTGCCGGAAGCGCGCCCAACCACTTTTTATCTGCATGATCACGGCGGCCTGTCGACGGACCGTCCCGTTTCGCCCGACGCTCATCTCACCTATGATTTCGACCCGCGAAATCCGGTGCCCACGATCGGCGGCGCACTCACCAGCGGTCGCCCGGTGTTCGAGGGCGGGGCCTATGATCAACGTGAGGACGAGCGCTTCTTCGGTTGTGACACGCCCGGCCTGCCGTTGTCGGCTCGCCCTGACGTTCTCGCCTTCGAAACCGAGCCGCTCGCCGAAGACGTGGCTTTGGTCGGACCGATCGAGGTCGAGCTCTGGGTTTCGTCGAACGCGCCGGATACGGATTTCACCGCCAAGCTGCTCGATGTGCATCCGCCCTCGGCCGATTATCCGACCGGCTTCGCGATGAACCTGACCGACGGCATTTTTCGCTGCCGGTATCGCGGATCCTGGGAGCAACCGAAGCCGATCAATCCAGGTGAAGTCTTCCGCATCGTCATCGAGCCTTTCGCCACAGCCAATCTTTTCAAGGCGGGACATCGCATCAGGCTTGACATCTCCTCGTCCAATTTCCCGAAGTTCGACGTCAACCCCAACACGGGCGAGGCGGAGGGAGCCGGCCGCACCTTCAATATCGCCCGGAATACCGTTCATCTCTCGGCCGGGCGGCCCTCGCGAATTGTCCTTCCGCTCGTCGCACCGTCGTTGCTGCGCCGCATATGAGGAACGAGATAATGACTGTCATTGAGACCATCGCCGACTGGTGCGCGAACGCAACCTCGTTCAGTCCAATCGCCATCGAACGTGCCGAGCACGGCTTCTGCGACACCATCGGCTGCATCATCGCCGGCAGAAAAGACCCTGCGACCCTTGCCGCCGCCCGAGCCTTCGAGACGCGCGCGGGCGGCGGGAGCAGCACCGTCGTCAGCGGCGGCCGCGCCGACCCCGCGATTGCCGCCCTGATCAATGGCGTCGCGGCCCACGCGCTCGATTTCGACGACAATTTCCACGGCGCCACGACGCACGCATCGGCGGTCCTCGTCCCGGCGCTGCTCGCGATGGCCCAAGCGCTCGGTCGCGACGGCCGGCAGATGATCGAGGCCTATATCGTCGGGCTCGAAGCACAGGCCAGGATCAGCAGCGGCGTGAATCCATCCCACTATACCGCCGGATGGCACGCGACCTCGACCATCGGCTGCATCGGAACCGTCGCGGCGGTAGCACGCCTGATGGGATTGAACCGCGATGGCATCGCGCAGGCCATGAGCATCGCCGTCAGCATGGCTGCCGGTGTCAAAGGACAATTCGGAACGCCCGTCAAACCGCTGCACTCCGGTCTCGCAGCCCGGAACGCGATCGAGGCCGCCCAACTGAGTGCCGCCGGAATGGTCGGACGACTGGACGTACTTGAATCGCGCCAGGGCTTTCTGGCTCTTTACGGCGGCGACTATCCCAAGGGTTGGCCACAGGACCGGAGCGAGTCGCGCTCGAATGAACTTGCGATCGAGCGTTTCGGATTGACCGCGAAGCGGCATCCGTGCTGCGGCGCCACTCATCGCGCGATTGACGCCATTCTCGATCTCAAGCGCGATCATGACTTTCGTGCCGAGGATGTCGTATCCGTCAATGCCACGGTGACGGAGGCGCACGCCCGCAATCTCGCCTATTCCCGCCCGGATGACGAAATGCAGGCGCGCTTCTCGATGCAGTATACGCTTGCACTGGCCTTGTCCCAGGATTCGCTTCGGCTGTCGGACTTCACCAACGCAGCGGTACGACGCGCCGATGTCAGGGCCCTGCTTCCGTTGACAGAACTCTCGGTTTACGATCAAGCAACCGAGAGGGCGGCCGCCGGCCGGCTGCCTCATCGCGTCATCGTGACGTTAAAAGATGGACGCCGTCTCGACGAGGTGCGTCAGGCGGCTAAGGGTGATGTCAGCCTTCCCTTCAGCCCTGACGAGAGGAAGGTTAAATTTTTGGACTGCGCGCGATTTTCGGGCCTGCCGCCTGCAGAGGCGCAGGAGCTGTTCGTGCGCTCGAGCCACCCCGCAGCGCTCGACGCGCTCGATCTCAGGAATTTTTTACTATGAAGTCGTGGTTCGCCGGAGCGGCGAACCATTCAGCATGGCCAGCCCCGAGGACAGCACGTTGGGCCGCTATGCGCCCCTGGGGTGAGCGTCGGAGGTTTGAGTCATAGGAGCAATTGAATCCCCGACCCAGCAATCCGGTTCTCCTTCTGCAGCACCCCTGCGGCGGGCTGAACGGATTATCCGTTTTGCTCGCCCTAATATCCTATTCTACGACGAGCACGTAATCGACCTGTCCCATCGGATCTGCGCGCGGTATCGAATGGGGTGAAGATACGGAAATAAAGGAAAAGTCGCACAGCAAACTGGCCGCGCAACATCAACCACAGAAAACGTCGCACGAGACCCGCTTTGTTCCCAACCGACATCCGGCGAAGTTATTGGAAACCAAGAATTTTCTCTTGGTGGGCGCACCAGGGCTCGAACCTGGGACCCGCTGATTAAGAGTCAGCTGCTCTACCAACTGAGCTATGCGCCCGAAAGGCGGTCAATGCCTTGCGAGGCCGGTCGTTTAGCAAAGCGATCCGGGGATGGCAAGCGATCGGACGCAAGTTTTCCAAGGGGTTCAGCAAGGCTTCGTCCGGAGGTTCAGAAATGCGAAAAGCCGCTGGATTCCAGCGGCTTCGCCAAGGTTAACTGCCGCAGAAGCCGGCCCGCTCAGAGCCGGCCCTCGCGGTCCCGGTCCTCGCCGCCGTCACGGTCGAACCGGTCGTGATGGAAGTGGTCCATGCCGCGTTCCATCATGCGGTCCATGCGCTCCATGAAGTGGCGGTGCCGCGGAGCGTCCTCGCCATCGCCGAATGGGCCGCGGTGGCGGGTCAGCACGGCGAGGCGCCGTTTCTGGCCCTCGTCCAGGGTCTTGTAGAGCGGATCGGCGGCATCGGCGATCTTCTTCAGGGCGGCGGAACTGGCGCCCATGTCCTCGGCGCGCTGGCGCAGACGGGCAATCGGATCGTCCGGCCTGTCGGCCCCCCTCGACGTGTCACCTGGGCCGGCATTCATCCGCGCATTGGCGCGGTCGATGCGCAGCTTGGCGAACTCCCGCACGGCAGCCTCGACCGGCGGCCATAGCTTCTCCTGGTCGGCGTTGAGCCTCAAGCCGGCATGGACAGCGGCGATCCGCGCGTCGACGAAGGCGGCGCGGTCTTCGGGGTTCATGCGCATGTGGCGGACGTGCTCCATCCACGGGCGGTGATACTGAGCATAGACCGCGCCCGAGCCGGCAATGCTGAGCACGGCGATGGCGGCGATGGTGAACTTCTTCATCCGGACCTCCTCTGGAAGGATGCCCGTGAGGATGAGCGCGAGGAGCCTGACGCGCAACTTACAACTTGGACAGGGAGCGCGTTCCTAGGCAGATGTAACTGCCGTGAATATCCGTTCAGATGCAAACTGAAATGATTTGCAACACAAAGGGCTTCCGTGCGGTGCGCGGAAGCCCTTCGTTGATCGTCTGTTCAGGTCAGTTCGTCGTGCTCTTGGCTTCCTTCAGGAACTCGTCGATCAGCGGCTGGCCGACGCGGCTCGCGGCATCCTTGTAGACCGGCTCCATCGCCTTGCGCATCGCCTCGTCCTGCTCGCCCGTGAGCTTGATGATCTCGCTCTTGCCACTCTTCTTGATTTCAGCCAACGCGCCGTCGTTCTCCTTCTGCGACTGCGCGTTGTTGAAGTCGGTGGCCTCCTTCATCGCCTTCGACAGCTGATCGCGGATGTCGGCCGGCAGGTCGTCCCAGAACTTCTTGTTCACGATCACGACGTAGCCGATGTAACCGTGATTGGTCTCGGTGATGTACTTCTGCACTTCGTGCATCTTCTGGGTATAGATGTTCGACCAGGTGTTCTCCTGACCGTCGACCACGCCGGTCTGCAGCGCCTGGTAGACTTCCGAGAAGGCCATCACCTGCGGCAGCGAGCCGAGCGGGCCTTCCGTCACCTTCCGCAGCGTCTTCAGGTCGGGCAGGATGTAGGGCAGATCGAACACCTCGAACTCGCGAATGCCGAGCGGCCCGAACTTGGAATTGGACGGTGCCAGCATCTGCACGCTGCCGAGCTGCAGCGCCTCGAGCTCTTCCTTGTCCTTGTACAGCGTCGAGTTCGGATAGACTTCGACCTTGACCTTGCCGCCGGTGTACTTCTCGGCAAGCTCCTTGAATTTCTCCGCGCCCTTGCCCTTCGGCGTGTCGGTGGCGACGACATGACTGAATTTGATGATGATCGGGTCGGCGCTGGCGGGACCGACAAGGCTCAAGGCCAATGCCGCGACGGATGCCGCGATCGCGAAGGTACGCATAATCTCTCCCTGGTATTATTTGGGCCGCCCGGCAGGCCGAGCGGCCAATCCTCATGCCAGCAGCATCAATACAGGGCGTCGGCCTGCGCTGCTATTGGCCGTTAGCAGGGCTGGTATTCATGGTGAATGGCGCACGCCCAGACAATATCCGCGAGCACCATTGTGCACCCTCTCCCGCTTGCGGGAGAGGGTGTCTCCGCAACGGGACAATCCACCAGAGGAGAAAACCCTGACCCGGCGCGCGGGACGATGCTTCGCATCGCCCGGAACGCGCCGACCTCTCCCGCAAGCGGGAGAGGTGCAACAACTTGCAGTCTTGCTCTGTCAGCTCGCCGCGGCCGTCGTCACCGTGTCGCGCTGGCGCTTCATGACGATCTTGTTGAGCGCGCCGAGATAGGCCTTCGCTGAGGCCACCAGCGTATCCGGATCCGCCGCGCGCGCCGTCATCGAGCGGCCATCCTGCGACAGCCGCACCGAGACTTCCGCCTGGGCGTCTGTGCCTTCGGTGACGGCGTGGACCTGGTACAGCTCGAGCTTGGCCTCGTGCGGCACCAGGCGCTTGATGCAGTTGAACACCGCGTCCACCGGACCGTTGCCCTCGGCTTCCTCGATCCTGGTCTGGCCATCGACATCGAGCTTCATGGTGGCGCGCTGCGGGCCATGGGTGCCCGCGATCACCGTCAGCGAGGTCAGCTTGATGCGGTCGTGCGACGCTGCCATCTCCTCGTCCACCAGCGCCTCGATGTCCTCGTCGTAAATGTCCTTCTTGCGGTCGGCGAGCGCCTTCATCCTGTTGAACGCGTCTTCCAGCTGGTTCGGGCCGAGCTTGTAGCCCATCTCTTCCAGCTTGTGCACGAAGGCATGGCGGCCGGAATGCTTGCCGAGCACCAGCGAGGACTGCTTCAGGCCGACCATCTCCGGCCGCATGATCTCGTAAGTGGAAGCGTCCTTCAACACGCCGTCCTGATGGATGCCGCTCTCATGCGCGAAGGCGTTCCGGCCGACGATGGCCTTGTTGTACTGGACGGGAAACGAGGTCGCCGCCGACACCAGCTTCGAGGCGCGGGTGAGCTGGGTGGTGTCGATCTTGTTCCAGTAAGGGAATTTGTCGTTACGGACGTTGATCGCCATCACGATCTCTTCGAGCGCGGCGTTGCCGGCGCGCTCGCCGATGCCGTTGATGGTGCACTCGACCTGGCGCGCGCCGCCGACGATGCCGGCCAGCGAGTTCGCCACCGCCATGCCGAGGTCGTTATGGCAGTGCACGGAGAACACCGCCTTGTCCGAGTTCGGCACGCGCTCGATCAGCGTCTTCATGAAGTGGGTGTATTCCTCCGGCACCGTGTAACCGACGGTGTCGGGGATGTTCACCGTGGTGGCGCCGGCCTTGATCACGGCCTCGACGATGCGGCACAAAAAGTCCATCTCGCTGCGGGTGCCGTCCTCGGCCGACCATTCGACGTCATCGATCTGGTTGCGGGCGCGCGCGACCATGGCGACCGAGGTCTCGATCACCTGCTCCGGCGTCTTGTTCAGCTTCACTCGCATATGCAGCGGCGAAGTCGCGATCACGGTGTGGACGCGGCCGCGCTTTGCGAACTTCACGGCCTCGGCGCAGCGGTCGATGTCGGCCGGATGGGCGCGGGACAGGCCGGCGATGACGGAATTCTTGGAGCGGCGGGCGATCTCGCTGACCGCCTGGAAGTCGCCTTCGGAGGTGATCGGGAAGCCGGCCTCGATGACGTCGACGCCCATATCATCCAGCAGCTCGGCGACCTCGAGCTTTTCCTCGAAGGTCATTGTGGCGCCGGGGCACTGCTCGCCGTCGCGCAGCGTGGTGTCGAAAATGATGACGCGGTCCTTGTCGGACTTGTTCTGGGTGGCCATTCCTAAATTTCCCTTTGAGCGTTTGCGCCGTTCAGACCGTTTAGTCGCTTGGCGCTTGAGGTGTCCGGTGATCTCGACCAACCCCTGAGCGCCCAGGCGCGTGGCGCCCAGCCGGCCCTCAGGGGCAAGTAAGAAGCAGGCCGCCAATAAGGAGGGTGGGCAGCGACGCGGCCGGGATCGTGGCGGCGGCCAGAGCCACCTCCCCCGAAATCCCGTCGATTTGGCCGCGAATCAGCATTGCCGGACCCTTTTGAGCCACAAATCCTCGGCCAAAACCGTTGACGGTTAGTTGCCAGGGGGCTCAGTGCGTTCCGTTTCTAAACGAGAAACGGCTGCAACTGCAACGCCAAAAGATGGTCAGCATACGTGACCTAATAGGTCGATGGTCGGCGCACCAAGGGCGTAGCCCGCATGGAGCGAAGCGCAATGCGGGAAACCCGTCCCGGATTCCCGATCCATCCAGACGGTTGGGTGCGTGCGCGCCGCGGGCTATCCCGTGCCGGTACGGCGGGCGCGAGCCCTGCTCTTGTGTCTGCAAATTGTGCCAAAAAACGCCAACGGGCGGTTCTGACCAACCGCCCGTCGCTGGATCTGAGCCCGACCGTGCTCAAAGGCCTTGAGAGCCTGTCCGGGAGCGTGGGACAGATCCGGTGTCTTCCTCAACCCGAACAGTTGCATGGGCTTCGAGCCCGAACCGAGCAAGGAAGGGAGTGGATGATGGCACAAAACGGTGGCGTTGTCGTCGGGATCGATGTGGCCAAGGACAAGGAGGATGCATGCATCCGCGCGGTGTCGCAACGGCAGACGTTTCCTAGCACTGCAGAAGGACGGCGCGGTCTGATCCGCTGGCTGCGCAAATACAAGGTTGCCAAGGCGGTCATGGAGGCATCTGGCGGTTACGAGCGAGAGTGGGCTAAGGCGCTGCGTCAGGCCGACATCGAAGCCCGGATCGTCGACCCCAAGCGCGTGCGTGATTTCGCTCGATCAGCCGGACAACTCGCCAAGAACGATGCAATCGATGCGGAGATGATCGCCTGGTTTGCCGAGACCTTCACCGATGCTCCAGATCAGGCCCATGACACGGCCCGCGAGAATCTGGTGCAGGTCGTAAAAGCGCGCCAGAGCCTGCTCGATCTGCAGACGAGCCTGAAAAATAGGGGCGAGCATGCCGCCCCAAAATCGTCCAGCAGATGCAGGCTCGGTTGTTAAAGCAGATCGCAGACGAAGTTGCCAAGCTCGAGGTTGCGATCGCCGCAATGATCAAGGCCGCGCCACATTTGGCCGAACTTGCCGAGATCATCGAGAGCGTGCCAGGGCTCGGCAAGATCACATCCGCCGGTCTGGTCGCCGCGATGCCGGAACTTGGCCAGGTGAGCAACAGGATCGCCGCTGCGCTGTTGGGAGCAGCTCCTTACGATGACGACAGCGGGAAGCGACGCGGTGATCGCCATGTAAAAGGTGGACGCCGAAAGGTTCGCAATCTCTTCTACATGGCTTGCCTCGGCGCTGCGACGCGGCACAACCCTGTGATCATGGCCTTCTATGATCGTCTGATCGCTAAAGGGAAGGAGCCGAAGGTTGCGCTGATCGCCTGCATGCGCAAGCTCATCGGCATTCTCAACACCATGATCGCCCGGCGCCAGAAATGGGATGCTCGCCGCTACGAACTGAGCGAACCCGCTCGGCCTCAGCCGAGCGCATGCACCGCCTGAAGACCAGTGAGCGGGCGGGGTCAAGGCCGTCAGCCGCCGAAGGCGGGGGCGCACAGCGCCAGCCTTGAGCCCGCTCGATCACCGGTCTACTTCAACACAGTTGCTCCCAGCGATTCAGCATCTGGCCGAGTTCGCCATTGACCACCGGGACCAGGATGCTGGGGGGCGTGATCTCGTTGGTGTTAGCTGGCGCGTTGGCAGAGAGCCAATCCGGCTGGGTATATTCGCGCCAGCGGCGTGCCTCCGCCCGCCTTTTTCCGGGAGACGTGGTCCCGCGTGAGATAGCCCGCCGCAAATGCGATCGCGAGAAGGATGACCAGGACGACAACCTGCACAATGAGCTCCGGCTTTATCCCCGTTAGCGCCCTCCAATCCAAACGCATTCGAAGGTGACGAAATTGCGATCCCGCGATCGCGCAACGGTTTTGATCCCTCCCCTCGCAACCGACAGCTGATCGGACTAACCTTCCGCTGCGGCGCAGGGTATGCGCGGGTGACCTGGAAAAGTCCTCTGCTCGGAACGAGTACCGTAAGGCTGGGGTGAATGGGCAATATCTTCATTAGTCACTCGAGCAGCGATGTTGACCGAGCCAGGGAGGTCTTGGACTGGCTGACAGCGAATGGCTGGGACGATGTCTTTCTCGATCTCGACGCAGAGCGTGGCATCGGGGCTGGCCAGCGTTGGAAAGATGCACTTCAGAAGACTGCACAGAGGTGCGAGGTGGTGCTTCCGCTCATCTCCAACGAATGGCTTGCCTCACGTTGGTGCGGGGCGGAGATCGACACCGCCCGTCTGATGGGTAAGAAGATCATCATCGCTCTGATCGGTGCAAACAAGTCCGACGTGCCGCTCGACCTGACCGACGAGCAATGGGTCGATCTCAATGCTGGTGCTCATGAATATAAGCGCCTGGCGCTAGGGCTAAAGCTTGCTGGGCTCGATCCATCGACTTTCGAGCTTCAGCCCGGACGCCGCCCTTATCCCGGGTTTGCGTATTTTGATGAGCAGGATGCGGCCATCTTCTTCGGGCGGGATGGGCAGATCGTGCGCGCGCTCGACAGAATCCGTGTCATCGCGCGGGTCGGCGTCGATCGCATGCTCGTGATTCTCGGGGCATCGGGATCGGGAAAGTCGTCGTTTCTGCGTGCTGGACTTCTGCCGCGCCTCAATCGAGACGACCGCACCTGGTTGCCGCTTCCTACGATCCGACCGGAGCGCGCCGCTATCTCGGGCGATTTTGGACTTGCACAGGCCCTCCTGAGCAAGATCAGCGAGGAACGATTTGCCGGAGAATTCCGCAAGCGCGGCCTGCCGCGCAGCCGCGCGGCTATTCAGGAATTCATCGAGTCGGACGAAGCCGGTCTTCTCAAGCTTTTTGACGCATTGCGGGACATCGCGCATCAAACCGATTTGTATGGCACGAGCTCGTTGCCACCGACCATCATTCTCGCCATTGATCAAGGTGAGGAGCTGTTTGGAGAGGATGGCCGCGCGGAGGCCAAGCGCTTCATCGATATCCTGACCCGGACGCTGACGTCTGATTCCGCTCATGCCTTAGCGCTGGTCGCCATGCGCTCTGACGCACTTCCACGCCTGCAGGCGGAGGCGAAGTTCGCCGAGTTTCCGAAGGACACTTTTCCTCTGGAAGCCATGTTGGAGAGCTCATACCGCGCGGTGATTGAAGGACCGGCAAGGCTGCTCAAGCCAAAGCCCCTCAAGCTTGATCCGAGGTTGGCCGATGAATTGCTGAGAGACGTCTCCGACCAGGATGCGCTGCCGCTTCTCGCTTTCACGCTTGCGCATCTTCACGAGAATTACAGCGCCGACAACGAACTCAATCTGGTTGATTACGAAAGGCTCGGCCACCTCAGGGGCGTCATAGAAACAGTTGTGAAGGGAGCCTTTGCCGACGGTGTCGCAAGGGGTGAACTACCGAAGGACGAGAACGACCAATTGATGCTGTGGCGGGAGGCCTTCATACCTCATCTGGTGCAGGTCAACGACGCGGGGCAGTTCATCCGCCGCGTCGCCAAACGTAGCGATCTTCCGCCCAGGACGTTGCCGCTGATCGATCGGTTTGCAGAACGCCGCTTGTTGATCAGGGATCGACGGACTGATGCGGGAGCCGAGGTCGAAGTGATCGAGGTCGCACATGAAGCGCTCCTGCGACAACCGCCGCTTAGTAGACTGCTGGCAGAAGACCGAGAGTTCATGGTCTGGCGGCAGCGGCTAGGTCGCATGTTCGAACTATTCACAGCCAATGAGAGGGGCCTACTGGTCGGCCGTGCACTTCAGCGGGCCCGGGAATGGCTGCAAGCGCGTCCAGATGCAAATTTGCCGGCACCAGAGCGGGCATTCATTGCCGACAGTATCGCCGCGTCCGAAAAACAATTGGCTGCGCAGGCTGAGCGAGAACGTAAAGATCAGGAAGACCAGCTCGAGAAGGCGCAGGCGCGAACGCGACTGCGCCGCCAAGGCATCGCCTTGGCGGTGGCAGCGCTTCTTGTGCTAGTCGTCGGCGGCGGTTGGATGTATGCCTATATCCAACAACACGAAGCCAATACTCAGCGAACGCTCGCGGAAAATGCCAGGGCAGACGCGGAGAAGCAAAAAGCTCTTGCAGACCAACAAAGAATCATCGCGGAGCGCCTCGCGGCACAAAATGCCGTACTGCTCGACATGCTTCAGCTCTTCGTGACCAGCTCAATTCCGCCGAATATGGAGGCGCAAGTTGAAAGCGCAACTGAAAGGCTATTGGCTGGACGCAAGCGATATGAAGATGTCGGCAACGAGCTGAACATACCCTGGTATTTCATAGGTATTTTGCATGGCGCCGAGGCCAATTTCGATTTCACAAAACATCTGCACAACGGCGATCCGTTGACTGCGAGAACCGTCAATGTTCCGAGAGGCCGCCCGCACAACGGCAATCCGCCTTTTTCCTGGGAGGAAAGTGCGGCTGATGCTCTCGAGCTCTACGGAGTCACAAAATCGACAAGCTGGGGTTTGGGCGACGTGCTGTACCAGCTGGAAAAAAGCAACGGGCTCGGTTATCGCAAACGTAAAATCAATTCACCATACCTCTGGGCGTGCACGAACCACTACACCAAAGGAAAGTTCGTGGGCGGCGTTTTCGATCCTGAAGCAACTGTCAAGTACTGCGGCGCCGCCGCTATCCTGAAGAAACTGGTTGAACAGGGGCTGGTGACATTCAACTGATCTGTCCTTCGCGATCGAGGCACAAAGGCATCATAGGTCTGCGCCACGGCTCCCGGATGGTGGATTATGCGTCCGTCGGCGATTGTATCAAAAGTATGGCGCCGCGACAGGCACGGCGCAGCGTGAAGAATTGGCTCGCCGCTCTCGCAACTGGCCGCGGACCGGAATAACCTTAAGGTTGCCGAGCCGAGATCAACCGGCTGGCAATACATTGGGAGGCTACGACAATGAGCGAGGAACATCGCGACTCTGACGCGACACTGTCACGACGAACACTGGTCCAGGGCCTGGCCGCAGCCGCCGGCGCCACGATTGCCGGGACCGGCGCCGCACTGGCGCAGAATGCACCGGCAGCACCGCCGACCACGATCACGACCCCGCCGCGCGATTTCAGCCCGCGTGGTGCGCCGACCACCTACTTCTGGGACCCTGACATCATCGCGGTCGATCCGTCTTTCAACGATCTCGCGCAGCCCAACACTGCGATCAAGCGGCTGTACACCGGACTGCTATGGGCCGAAGGCCCGGCATGGAGTGCGCAGGGCCGCTATCTGCTTTGGAGCGACATTCCCAACAACCGGCAGATGCGCTGGACCGAAGACGACGGCCGCGTCAGCATATTCCGCTCGCCGTCCAACAACTCCAACGGCAACTCCTTCGACTTCCAGGGCCGCCAACTCTCCTGCGAGCATTTGACGCGGCGTGTGACGCGCTACGAGCATGATGGCACCGCCACCGTGCTGGCCGACTCCTATCAGGGCAAGCGGCTGAACTCGCCGAACGACATCGCCGCGCATCCCGACGGCAGCTACTGGTTCACCGACCCGCCCTATGGCGGCCAACTCTACGAAGGCGAGCCCGACGTCGCGGGCGGTCCGAGCAATGCGGCCGGCAAGCTCAATCCGCGGATCGGCCAGCCGGCCGGCTTCGTGCCAGGTAAGCGCGAGCTGCCGACCAACTGCTATCGCATCGATCCGTCGGGCCGCATCGACCTCGTCGTCACCGAGGACCAGGTGCCCGATCCGAACGGGCTGTGCTTCTCGCCCGACTACAAGAAACTCTACATTGCCTCCACCGGCAAAGGGCCTGGCGACACCGGTCCAGGCGGCAAGGGTGAGATCTTCGTGTTCGACGTCGGCAGCGACAACAAGCTCTCGAACCCCAAGAAGTTCAGCGATTGCGTGATCGACGGCGTGAAGTGCGGACCGGATGGCCTGCGCTGCGACGTCAACGGCAATCTCTGGGCCTCCAGCAATGCCGGTCGCTCGGTCGGCTACAATGGCGTGACGGTGTGGTCGCCGGAGGGCAAGCTGCTCGGCCGCATCCGCCTGCCCGAAGTGTGCGGCAATATCACCTTCGGCGGACCCAAGCGCAACCGCCTGTTCATGGCCGCGAGCCAGTCGCTCTACGCAGTGTACACGGCGACACAGGGCGCCGGGCCGGGCTGAAGCGCAGCGAGTCTTGTCACGAGACGGCGCCGGCGGGCCTCGCCGGCGCCGAACTGTTTCAACCGGGGGCAACAGAGATGACTTCCAGGCCGGGCGCGTGATAATTGGACCATGGCAGACAAAATTCGCGTCGTTGTTCTCTATGGCGGCAGGTCCGGTGAGCACGAGGTCTCGCTGAAGTCCGCAGCCTCCGTATTCAGACATCTCGACCGTACTCGTTTCGAGGTGATCCCGGTCTCCATCGACAAGGAAGGTCGATGGCAGTGGAATGACCTTCTAGCTCTCGACCAGGCGCAGGCGGTATCTTTGCCGATCCTGGAAGAGGCGCCGGAGATACGGCTCGCCAGAGAACCTGATGGAAGCGTCGCTCTCATGCCGATTTCTGCAGGAACGATGGCCCCGCTCGAGATCGATGTCGTCTTTCCGGTCATCCACGGGCCGCTTTGCGAGGACGGCACCGTGCAAGGCCTGCTGGAATTGGCCGACATCGCCTATGTCGGATCCGGCGTTCTCGCCTCCGCCGTCAGCATGGACAAGGATGTCGCCAAGCGGCTCGCCGAGTTCGCGGGCATTCCGGTCGCGCCCTACCACGTGCTCACCCGCAAGGCTTTCGTGCAGGATCGATCCTCGTCTCTTGCGAAGGCGATCGAGGGACTGAGCCTCCCGGTGTTCGTCAAGCCGTGCAATATGGGCTCCAGTGTCGGCATTCACAAGGTGAAGACTTGGGATGCGCTCGGAGCGGCGCTCGACGATGCGTTTCGCTATGACGTCAAGGTGCTGATCGAGCAGGGCATCGACGCGCGCGAGATCGAGGTCGCGGTCATCGAAGGCGAGACGCTGTTCGCGAGTCTTGCCAGCGAACTGAACCCCAATGCCCATCACGAGTTCTATTCGTACGAGGCAAAGTATCTCGACCCCGACGGCGCCCGCGTCGACCTTCCGGCCAGGCTCGACCCGTCACAGATGGAGCGTGTGCGGTCGCTCGCCACAGAGGTGTTCGCAGCGCTCGAATGCAGCGGCTTCGCACGCGTCGACTTCTTCCTCGACCGGCAAAGCGGTGAGTTCTGCTTCAACGAGATCAACACCCTGCCCGGCTTCACCTCGATCAGCATGTATCCGAAGATGATGGAAGCCTCGGGCGTGCCGTATGGCGAGCTGCTGACGCGCCTCGTCGAGCTCGCGCTGGAGCGGCACCGACAGCGTCAAGCGCTGGAACGGGGGTACGCAAGCTAGGTTGTTTCCGGTCGGGAGCAAAGCGCCCCCAGGAAATTGACGCGAGCCGGGGAAGATACATGCGCGTTGTGATCTGCGGCGGCGGCGTCGTCGGAGCCTGCACCGCTTATTTCCTGCGCCGCCGCGGCATCGACGTGATCGTCGTGGAGCGAACCGAGGTCGCCGCGGCTGCCTCCGGCAAGGCCAGCGGCTTCCTCGCCCAGGATTGGTGCGCCGGCACGCCGCTCGATGCGCTGGCGCGGCGCAGCTTTGCGCTTCACGCACAATTGCCCGGCGAGATCGCCGGCGACTGGGGCTATCGTCCGATGACCGCCTATAGCGGTTTCGTTGCTTCCGACGGCGCTGCGCGCAGGGATGTACCATCCGCACTCGGTTGGCTCAACGACGGCGTCGTCATCACACGACGCATCGGCACGGCGAAGACGACGGCGATCGTCCATCCCCGCAAGTTCACGTCGGCCATGATGGACGCCGCGCTCGCGCAAGGCGCGGGGCTTCGTCCCGGTCGCGTCACGGGCATCGTGCGCGATGGCGATCGTGCAGCGGGTGTCGAGGTCGAGGGTCGCGTCGTCGCTGCTGATGCCGTCGTGATCGCGATGGGGCCGTGGTCGCTGCTCGCGGCGCAATGGATGAGCCTGCCCGCCGTCTACGGCCAACGCAGCCCGAGCATCGTGTACGACACGACCAACGACGTGCCGGCCGATGCGCTGTTCCTGGAGTATGAGGAAGACGGCGGCGCGGTCTCGATCGAGGTCTTCCCGCGCGCCGATGGCAGCACGCACATCACGGCCCTTTCCGACATCGCGCCGCTGCCGCTCGATCCTGCCGCCGTGACGCCGGACGTTGATGCGATCGCGCGGCTGCAAAGCCTGTCCGAGCGGCTGTCACCGCTGTTTCGTCCCGAGAAGATCATCGCGCAGCAGGCCTGTTTCCGTCCGGTGACGGAGGACGGTTTGCCCTTGATCGGCAAGGTGCCCCAGAGCGAAGGCCTCTATGTTGCGACCGGACACAATGTCTGGGGCATCCTCAATGCGCCCGCCACCGGAGAAGCGCTCGCCGAGCTGATCGCTGGAGGCGCAACGCGCGAGATTGACCTGTCGCCATTCGATCCCGCCCGGCTGACTGCGCTCGATCCATCGCTGCTACAAGCACGCTGAAGCGCGCGACGACATCGCGGCTCGTCAATCGCCGATTGCTCTCAGCCTTTGATACTCACGCATGCCCGCCGACGGAATCTGCATGCCTGCGCCCGATCAACGTCTCGCATCTCTTTTGCCTGCAATTTACGCAGCGCTAGACTTTAGTCCGCTCTCACAATCCTGAATGCAGTTTCACTTGCCGAGACAGTCTCTGCCGGTATAGTCGCGACACAATGGCTCACAAGAGGCCTGTTCAAAGGGAGAAGAACAACATGAAGAAACGACTCTCTGTTGCGTTGCGTATCGCGTGCAACATGACCGCGACCGGCGTGCCGAAGCACGTCGCAAAGGCCGCCGTCTGGCTTCCGAGCCTCATCAAACCCATCACAGGCTGATCGGGCCCGCTCTCCGGGCGGGAGCCTGGAAGCGTTCAGATGCGCTCCATACAGCACCTTCCCTCAAGGAGGCAGCTCGTCTGCCTGGCCAATCATCTATGCGAGCTTTCCAGATCCTGATCGATGGCTTTGCCATCAGCGCTCTCTACGCCCTCGGTGCCACCGGCTTCACGCTGATCTTCGGCGTCTCCGGCGTGCTCAACCTCTCCCACGGCGCCATCATGGTCGCGGCGGCGGTCGCCGCCTGGGCCGCCGCCAGCATCCTCGGCGTCGGCACCTATGCCGGTGCGCTGATCGGGGTCGGCGTTGCGCTCCTCACCGCCTTTGCCACCTACTTTGCGGTGGTGAAGCCGATCCAGGATTCGCGGCGCATCCCGAACGAAGAGAAGGAGATCTTCGTGCTCACGGGCACACTGCTCTGGGGCATCATGATCCAGGAGCTGATCGCCTATTTCTTCACCAACAACGCCAAGACGGTGCTGCCGATCGTCGAGGGCGTGGTCGATATCCTCGGCGTGCGCACGCCGACGAACGAGATCTTCACCGCGATCGTGTGCTGCCTCGTCATCGCGCTATTGTGGCTGCTGGTGAACCGCACCCGCACCGGCAAGGCGGTGCTGGCGGCGTCGATGAACCCGCGCGGCGTGACGCTGCTCGGGCTCGAGCTGACCAACATCTATATCGTGGTGTGGGCGATCTACGGCATCCTCGCCGGCATTGCCGGCGTGCTGCTCGGGATGTTCTTAGGGGTCAGCTCCTACAGCGTCGGGCCGCTGACGGCGAGCGCGTTCTCGATCGTCGTGCTCGGCGGTCTCGGCAGCGTCTCCGGCTCGCTGATCGCCGCCTTCGTGGTCGGCTACCTCGAAACGCTGACCGCCTATCTGATCTCGCCGGCCTACCGCACCATTCCCGCGCTGCTGCTGCTCGTATTCGTGATGTACATCCGGCCCCAGGGCCTGCTGGGGAGGCGCTGAGATGTCCACCTTCTTCACCTCACGCCTGTTCTTCGTCTCGCTCGCGCTCGTCGTCGTCGCGGCGACGCTGCCGCTCTACGTCTCCGGCTACGTGCTCGGGCTGCTCACCGTCGCGTTCTATTTCGGCGTGTTCGCGATGGCCTGGGACCTCTTGTTCGGCTTCGCCGGCGAGGTCAATTTCGGCCCGACCTTCCTGATCGGCGTCGGCGCCTACACCGCCGGCATCCTCAACAACCAGTTCGGCTGGTCGGTCTATCTCTGCATCTTGCTCGGGGCGCTCGCTTCCGTCATTGCCGGGCTCGTGCTGGCGCTGCCCGCCTTGCGCGTGCGCGGGCCCTATTTCGGCCTGACCACGCTGGTCGCGGTCTTGATGCTGCAAAACTTCATCGTCGTGTTCGCCGATCTCACCGGCGGCGAGATCGGCCTCACCATCCCTGATGTCATCAGCATCAATGCCGGCACCAATTACTGGATCGCGCTCGGCTTCATGACGATCTCCGCGGCGATCCTCTACGGCCTGTCGCAATCGCCTGTCGGCCTCGTGCTCCAGGCGAGCGGCCAGGACCCGGTGCAAGCCGGCGCGCTCGGCTTCAACATCGTCAAGCACAAGCTCGCCGCCTTCGTCGTCAGCGCGTTCTTCTCGGGGCTGTCAGGCGCGCTCCTGGTGTTCTACTTCGGTACCGCCTCGGTCGGCACCGTGGTCGATGTTGCCGTCGGCGTGAACGTCATCGTCTCGGCGGTGCTCGGCGGCCGCCGCACCGTGCTCGGCGCGGCGCTGGGCGCGATCTTCCTGATCGTCGCCGGCGAATTCCTGAGGCCCACCGGCGAGCTCGCGACCTTCATCGTTTCGGCCGTGGCGCTGCTCGTCGTGCTGTTCTTCCCCGGCGGCTTCCTCGGGGCGGCCCTCTCGCGGGAGGCGCGCTCGTGATGGATATGCGGCTTTCAAACCGGCCCGTGCTCGACGTCCGCGGCCTGACCAAACGCTTCGACGGATTGACGGCGGTGAAGAACCTCGGCTTCGAGGTCAATGCCGGCGAGATTTTCGGCCTGATCGGGCCGAACGGCTCGGGCAAGTCCACCGCGATGAAGAGCGTGATGGGCATCGAGCGCCCGACCGCGGGTGAAGTGATCTTCGAGGGCGAGAACGTCGCGGGCCTGCCCGCGCACAAGATCGCGCGAAAAGGTTTTGGCATGGTGTTCCAGCACTCGCGGCCGCTGAACCGGCAGACGGTGCTGGAGAACATCATGGTCGCGCTCTTGCCCGACAGCCTGTTCATGCTGATTCCGGACAAGGCACTGGTCGAGCGCGCCAAATGGATCGCCGAGCGCGTCGGGCTCGGCAACGTGATGAACCGCCGCCCGCCGACGCTGCCCTTCGCCGATCTGCGCCGGCTGGAGCTCGCGAAAGCTATCGCGCGGGACCCGAAGGTCGTGCTGGTGGACGAACCCTTCGCCGGGCTGACCCGGGCCGAGGTCGACGTTTTCTCCGACCTGATCCGCAGCTTTCGCGACGAAGGCCGCGCCGTGATGCTGGTCGATCACAACGTCAAGAGCGTCGCCGCTCTCGTCGACCGCGTGCTCGCGATGTATCTCGGCGAGGAGATCGTCACCGGCAAGGCCGAGGACGTCATGCGAAACGAGACCGTGCGCCGGGTGTATCTCGGCGGCGCGATCGAGACCCATGCGCGACCCGAGACCAGCTTCAAGGACAAGGTGCCGCTGCTCCAGGTCGAGAATGTCAGCGTGTTCTACGGCAAGGCTCAGGCGCTGGAGAACGTCTCGATCCACGTCCACGAGGGCGAATTCGTCTCCGTCGTCGGCCTCAATGGAGCCGGCAAAACCACGCTGTTCAACACCATCTCAGGCTTCCTGCCCTATAGTGGCGAGATCGTTCGCGGCGGCGAAAAGCTGCGCGGCACCAGTCCTGCGAAGATCGCGCGCAGCGGCCTCGTGCAATGCCCGGAATCGCGCGAGCTGTTCGGCGAGATGAGCGTGCGGGAGAATCTCGATCTCGGCAGCCAGCATCTTTCCGACGACAAGCGCGCCGCGCAGCTGGCCTGGCTGTTCGAGCTGTTCCCGATCCTGAAAGAGCGCCAGGGCCAGATGGCGCAGACGCTCTCCGGCGGCGAGCAGCAGATGCTCGCGATCGGCCGCGCGCTGATGATGCAGCCGCAGATCCTGGTCCTGGACGAGCCGACGCTGGGCCTTGCCCCCGTGATCCTCGAGCAATTGTCCAAGGCGCTCACGAAGCTGCGGCAGACCACGTCAATCACGGTACTGCTTGGCGAGCAGAACGTGACCTTCGCCCTGCCGCATGCTGACCGCGTCTACGTGCTCGAACACGCAAGGATCGTCTGGGAGGGCGATCCCGGCCGCTTCGCCACCGAGGCCGGCGCCGATTTTCTGTAAGTCCTCTGCATCAACGAAAAACATAGAAAGGGAAACGACCATGCGATCTTCAGTTCTCAGCGGCAGCTTCATCGCCTCGGCGCTGGCGTTGTGCCTTGCCGCCCCCGCCTACGCGCAATCGAACGATCCGATCAAAATCGGCGTCATCGCCGAGGTGCAGTCAATCGCGGGTGCTGCAACCCCGGGCGGCGCGCAGATCGCCGCGGACGAGATTAATGCCAAGGGCGGCATTCTCGGCCGCAAGGTCGAGATCGTCACCTATGACAACAAGAGCTCCTCGGCCGATTCCGTGCGCGCCTTCCAGCGCGCGGTGAGCGAGGACAAGGTGTCGGCCGTGATCGCGAGCTACATCTCCGAGGTCGTGCTGGCGCTCGAGCCCTGGGCCGCGCGGCTGAAGATGCCGCTGATCACCCCCGGCGCCGCCTCGAACGAGATCACCAAGGCGATCCACAACGACTACGAGAAGAACAAGTACACCTTCCACGGCTACCTGACCTCGGCGGCACAAGCCCAGCTCGTCTGCGACGCCGCCAAGGATCTCCTCGTCGACAAGCTCAAGTTCAAGACCGTCGCGATCATGAGCGAGGACGCCGCCTGGACCAAGCCGCTCGACGTCGGGTACGAGGCCTGCCTGCCGAAGGCCGGACTCAAGGTGGTCGAGCATGTTCGCTTCTCGCCTGATACCACCGATTTCACGCCGATCTTCAACAACATCGAGGGCAAGAAGCCCGACGTGATCGTGACCGGCATCTCGCACGTCGGCGTGCAGCCGACGGTGCAGTGGAAGAACCAGCAGGTGCCGATCCCGATGTTCGGCATCAGCGCGCAGGCGCTGAGCCCGACTTTCTGGAAGGACACCAATGGCGCCGCCGACGGCGTGCCGTCGCTCGCAGTCGCAACGCCGGACGTTGCCGTGACCTCCAAGACGAAGCCGTTCGCGGCCGCCTTCAAGGCCAAGTTCGGCACGCCGCCGGCCTATACCGGCTACACCGCCTATGACGAGGTCTACATCATCACCGACGCGATCAAGCGGGCCGGGTCGACCGACCCCGACAAGATGGTCGCCGAGCTCGAGAAAACCGATTACGAAGGCACGATCGGCAAGATCCAGTTCTACGGCAAGGCCGACGAGTTCACCCACGGCATCAAGTCCGGCCCGGGCTTCGTGACGGGCCTAGTCTTCCAGTGGCAGGACAGCAAGCAGGTCGTGGTCTGGCCCGAGAAGATCGCGGAAGGCAAGATGAAGTTTCCGAATTTCGTGAAGCTGTCGCAGTAGGTGGCTCGCGCCCGCATCAGGCCCATCGCTCCCGCGCGGAGCGGTGGGCCTTTCTTTGTCTTTCGCAGATGCGTTGTGCCAGACCGGCGCGTATCGACCTTGGGCGATGTTGACTTTCGGCCGTTCCGCTCCTCATACTTCGCAAGAAAATAACGACCAATCATAAGACGGTTTTGAGGGAGGATAGGATGCCGACTTCACGCAGGCAGCTGCTGAAGACATCGGCGGCTGCCGCCGCCGCACTCAGCCTCGATTGGACACGGGCCCAGGCGCAAGCCGAGACCTTGCGCATCGGCCTGATCTACGACCTCACTGGCCCGTTCGCCGCCGGCGGCTCAGTCGCCTCGTCAATCGGCGCGCAGATCGCGATCGATCTCGTCAACGAGAAGGGCGGTATCGGCGGCAAGACCAAGGTTGTTCCGGTCGCCGCGGATTCCCAGAGCAAGCCCGACGTTGCGATCAACGAGGCCGAACGCCTGATTAACCAGGAGAAGATCGACATCCTCAACGGCGTCTATGCGAGCTCGCATGCGGTGCCGCTCGCGGCCAAAGTCGAGCAGCAGAAGAAGATCCTCTGGATAACGACCGCGGTCTCGACCGCCGTGTTCAAGGACAAGAACCTGCAATACGTATTTCGCGCGCAGATCCATTCGGATCAATACGGGCAGGCGTTTGCAAGCTTCATCACCGAGCATGCGAAAGCCAAGCTCGGCATGGACCCGAAGGAGGTCAAGGTCGCGCTGATCCACGAGGACGGTCCCTATGGCGTCGGCGTCGCCTCTGCCGATGAGGCCTATGCCAAGCAGGCCGGCATCCAGGTGGTGCTGCGTGAAGGCTATTCGGCCTCGGCGCCCGACCTGTCGGTGCTCGTCACGAAGATCAAGCGTGCCAAGGCCGACGTGATCTCGCATGCCGGCTACAACCCTGACATCACCCTATTCCTGCGTCAGGCGCGCGAGAGCGGATTGCGCTTCAAGATGCTGTTTGGGGCCGGCGCCGGCTACAGCCAGCTCGACAAGCTGCGCGCCACCTTCGGCGCCGACATCGACAATTTCTGCAACATCGATCCGGTGCCGGCGCAGTTGCTCGATCCCGCCAAGCTCGCGCCCGGCATGGGCGATCTGATCAACGCGATGGTGACGCGCTACAAGGCCAAGACCGGCGCCACCGACGTGCCGCCGCATTGCTCGATGGGCTTCAACCAGACCTGGGTGCTGCTCAACAACGTGCTGCCGGCCGCCAAGGAGAAGTACGGCAGCTTCGAGCCGGAGGCGATCCGCAAGGCCGCGCTCGACGTCGACATTCCCGCCGGCGGCACCATCCAGGGCTATGGCGTGAAATTCTTCCCGCCGGGCACCCCGCTCTCCGGCCAGAACGAACGCTCGACACCGGTGGTGATGCAAAACGCCGGCGAGCACATCTCGGTGGTGTGGCCGACCAACATCCGCACGCAGGACCCGGTGTTTCCGCTGCCGAAAGGCTCGACCTACGGGGCTTAGTGAAGCTCTTCGCCTCTCCCCGCTTGGGGGAGAGGCCGGAATTTGCGAAAGCAAATTCCGGATGAGGGGGCTCTCCGCGAATTCCTCTTTCAACGTGCGCGCGGAGACTCCCCCTCACCCCAACCCTCTCAGCGCGAGCGTAGCTCGTCGCTCCCCGCAAGCCGGGCGAGGGAGCACATTCCCGTCGCGGTGACCATTCCCCTACAACACCACTCGCCGCCCCTCTTCCGCCGCCCAGTACCCGGCGTAGTTCACCTTGATCGTCTCGTACGCGAGCGCCAGGTCCGACAGCGGCTGCCGTCCGGTCGCGACGCATTCCATGAAATCCTGGATCTCCTGCAAGTACCCGCGCGTCCATTCCTCCTCGAGGCAGACATATTGCCAGCCGGTCTTGCGGTCGACTTTCTCGGTGATGTAGACGCTCGCGAGCTTTTCCTCGGAGGTCTGGTAGCTCATCAGATGCGTGTTCGGGGTGATGTTGGCGAACAGCGAACCGCCGCTCGTGTAGGTCTCGATCAGATTGCGCACGCCGCCCATGATCATGTCGCCTGAGAAGACGGTGGCCTTGGTGCCGTCGGAGAAGGTGGCGGTGAGCGTGCCCCAGTCCTCGACATCGACGGGATTGGCCTTGATGTAGGCGCGCTCCTCCGGCTTCAGCCCAGCGGTGACGTTGCCGACGTCGCACGTGACGCTGGCGACGCGGATGGTCTCGCCGCGCGCCTTGGCTTCCACCTGCTTCAGATACAGCACGACCGAGAGCGGATGGCAGCCCATGCGGATCAGCGCGCCGCCGCCGGTCATCGCCCATTGCGCGGCGTGGGCCGCGTGCGAGCCGGAATGGCTCTCCTCGCCTTTCATGAACAGGATCTTGTCCTTGGTCGCCTTGATGATCTCGGCAGTCTTGGTCACCGCAGGCGCGTAGATCCAGTCCTCGGCGTACATGAAGAGTTTTCCGGTCCGCTCGATCGCGGCCCGCGTCCGGTCCATCTCTTCGATCACGCGCTCATACATCAGCGCCTTCGGCACGTGCTTGCCGATCGGCTGCGTGTCGCCCTCGCGGCCGAAATAGCCGGCGAAGGGCTTTTCGCAAATGACGTGCTTGCCGGCCTGCATGCTGGCGACGATCATCTCGGCATGGAGGTTGGGCGGCGTGCAGATGTCGATGACCTCGAGCTCGCGGTCCGCGATCAGGTCGCCGAAGCTCCGGTAAACGCGCGGAATATTGTAATGCTGGGCGAACGCGACAACCTTGTCGCCGCGCGCAGCCACGGCCGCGACCTCGACGTCCACACCATAGACGCGCCGGAATGCATACATGTGCAGCTCCGACACGAAGCCGCAGCCGACGAGTCCCACCCTGATTTTGGTCATAGCGCCCCCTTGCTTTGGACGGCACTATAGCGCGCTCGGAGGCCTAATCCACCGACACGCGCACCACGCCCGCGCTCATCATGCCGAGCGCGCGGGCGGCGGGCACCGAGAGATCGACGATGCGGCCGCGGATGAAGGGGCCGCGATCATTGACACGGCACTGGATCGTGCGCCTGAGCACGCTGCCGAACGGACGCGTGCGATGGGCGCAGGTCATCTCGCCGCCTCGGCCGGCCCTGCCATATCCGTAATAGGAGGCCAGCCCGCTTTCGGCTTTCGCAACTGACATGAAGGCAAGGGATGAAAAGGCAAGTGATGAAGTCACGAGACCAAGCAATAGTGTTGGCTGCGCTCGCACGGCACCGCTCCCGGTTGGCCCTTGCCCGGCGCTGCAAACGTTGCTTTGTTCCTTCGGGTTCCCGGAACCCTGCCGGGAAATGCCCGGCACGATCATCACAGTTTGTTACGGCCTGTGAAACACCAGCGTGCGGACCTCGATGCTTTCGCGCGGCGCCGCGTCGGCCGGCGTGGTCGGATCGACGAATGCGGTATGCGGCCCAAAGCGGGTGCGGCCATCCGTTGCGGAATCGTAGCACTTCAGCAGCAGCGCCTCGTCCGGCGTCATCTCGGGGAAATAGAACCAGCGGTGGTTCGGATTGTATTTCACCGAATAGGTTTCGCCGCGGCGGTTGGGATAGATCAGGTCGGAGGCGACGAGATCGTCGGGCGCCACCGTGGTGCCGTCGGCCATGGCGCGCGGTGAATCCCGCAAGGGCCCGCGGATCGGCCGCCAGAGATTGATCACCTGCACACGTCCCTTCAGCAGCTCCTCGGCCTCGTCAGGCAGATGCTCGCGCACGCGATTGGCGCCGGAGACCGCGGTCTGATCGACATGAACGCGCGTCGCCGGCTGACGCGGGCCGCCGCCGCGAATATCGGGGGCGCCCTCGACACGCTTGCGTACGGTGTGGTCGAAGATGACGACGCGATCGGCCTTCAAGGTCGCGCGCAGGAAGGCTTCGACAGCGGGATAATAGACCGCGCGGATTTCCTCGTCGTTGTAAAAATCCTTCACCTGCGTCGGGTGACGCACCAGCGCAAAGCCCTCGCGATCGAGCGAGAAGTTCTGCGCGATCAGCCGCGCATCGAAAATCGGGACCTGATGCGGCTCCGGCAGCGACGTGCTCTTCGGTTCGCCCGGCGGCGGATCGAAGGCATAGGTGCGCGGCTTGCCCGATACCGGCGCAAGATAGTTGAGTTCGGCAGTGACGAAGGGAAGCGATTCGATTTTTGTTTCTTGCAGGCCCATGGCCGGTCTCCCGATGTGGTCGTCGGATTGATTTTTGACCGGGCGCGCCGCGGTGCAAGGGAGGGGATGCAAATAGCAATGGGGCTATTGTCGGCGGTGAAGAACGCAGAAGGAAAGCAGCGAAGAATGCGAGCGTTCTGGAATCATTGTTCTCGTGTCACGGACGCTTGAGAAAGTCGTGAGATCTCGTGCCCCGGACGCGGCGCAGCGCTTCTTCAGCGGTGCGCCGCTGAGCCGGGACCCATATCGCCGTGAGCAGTTCAGGCGCCCTGGGTCCCGGCTCGGCGCAGCAGCGCTTCACGCTGCAGCGCGTCCGTGACACGAGAGCGTGCGTTCGGAATTGAACCGAACAGCAGCGCGCCGGCTAGCATCAGGCGGATCATTCCGCCGCCTCGCCGCGAACGGCCTGGCGCTTGGCGATCAGCTCGCGCGTCAGCGGGATCAGCTCGCGGCCGTATTCGAGCGCATCGATCAGCGGATCGAAGCCACGGATCAGGAAATGGCTGATGCCGAGGTCGTAGTAATCGCCGAAGACCTCCGCCACCTGCTCGGGCATTCCGACCAGCGCGGTCGTGTTGCTGTTGGCGCCGGTGAGCTTTGCGATCTCGGTCCAGAGCCGCTTGTCGATCCGGCTGCCCTGGTCGGCGAGCGCGAGCAGACGCCGCGCGCCAGCGGTGCCATGGCCGTCGGCCGGCTTGCGATAGCCGGTCTTGTCCTGAAGCGCGGTGGCGCGCGCCAGAATTTCCTCCGCCTTTTCCCAGGCCTGCTTTTCGGTCGGGGCAATGATCGGCCGCACCGACAGGCTGAAGCGCGGCGTCGGCCGCTCCTGCCTCACCGCTGCATTGTGGACGCGCGAAGTGACATCGAGCACCTGCGCATAGGATTCGCCCCACAGTGCAAAGGTGTCGGCGTGCTTGCCGGCGACGTCGATCGCCGCGTCGGAGGCGCCGCCGAAATAGACGCGAATGCCTTCGGGACGATACGGCTTCACCTGCGAGAAGGCGTTCTCGACCTGGTAGTATTTGCCCTTGTAGGAGAACGGCTTGTCGCTGGTTCATTCCAGCTTGAGCACATCGAGAAACTCGGAGGTGCGGGCATAGCGCTCGTCCTTGTCATCGAGCGTGTTGCCGTCCTGCCGGAGCTCGGTGGCATTGCCGCCGGTGATGACATGAAGCGCGACGCGGCCGCGGGACAACTGGTCGAGCACTGCGAACTGCCGCGCCAGCAATGTCGGCGCGGTGAAGCCGGGCCGCTGCGCGATCAGCACGTTTAGCCTCTCAGTGTGGTTGAGCACGTGCTGCGCGACCTGGAGCGCATCAGGCGACGTCGAATGGAACGCCAGAAGCGCACGATCGAAGCCGGCATTCTCATGCGCTTTCGCCACCGTCTCGATGTGGGTGGGATTGAGCACCGGCCCCTCGCGGACGATGCTCTCGGACGAATTGTTGTTGCTGATGAAGCCGATGAACTCGATCGACATGATCGTCTCCCTGTTGATCTCTAGAGGCCGAGTGCGGCGCGGCCAAGCGCGAGGCGCGTAGAATCGTCCTGCGGCGTGTGCACGCGCCCGCACAGGACGTCGCGATAGTGCCGCTCCAGCGGATTGTTACGGGACAGGCCGTGATTGCCGGTCAGTGACAGCGCGTCCTCGACCACGGCGGCGGCATTGTTGGTCACGGTCAGTTTGATCACGTTGGATTCGCCGGCCGACAGCTGGACCCCATCATCGAAGTCGCGGGCGAACGTCTCAATCAACCGCGCATTGACCGCGAGCCGCGCCTCGATGGCGCCGAGGATCTCCTGCGCGCGAGCCAAAGTCGCGAGCGGCGCACCGAGGCTTGCGGGCACGCGCTGCTTCAGGAACGTGACCAGCCAGTCGCGCGCCGCGCGGGCAACGCCGTCATAGATCGCGGCGACGAACACCGTGTGGATGGTCGCCTGCGTGACCTCGGGCGCATGCCAGTCCGCCGGCTTGCGCAGGTCGACTTCGGCATCGAGTGGGATCACGACGTCGTCGAAGATGACGTCGTGGCTGCCGCTGGCGCGCAGGCCGTGATGGTCCCAGGTCTCGACGATGCGGGTGCCCGGCAGGCCTGCCGGCACCAGGAACTGACCGACACGCGGCTCGGCCTCGTCGGTTCGCGCCCAGACCAGGTACCATTTCAGGATCGGCGAGCCCGTCGAATAGATCTTGTGGCCGGAGAGCCGCCAGCCGGTTTCGGTGCGCCGCGCGATCGTCGCCGGCAGGCCGCCGCGCGCGGGTGAGCCGAGCTCGGACTCGACGCGCAGCGCGTTGACGAGCGCAAGGCCTTCGACGCTTTCGCGCGCGAGCTTGCGCGACAGCCGCGCCGGCCAGGTCTGGCTGCGCGCCATGACGAGATGATTGATGTAGTGCATCGATAGCACCAGCGCGGTCGACGGATCGGCCTTGATGATGCCGAGGACGCGCGCGGCGTATCGCGCGCCCGCTCCGCCGCCGCCGTGGGCCGCCGGCACCGTCAGCGACAGCAGGCCCGCCTCGAACAGCTCGCGGAAATTCTCGAACGGAAAGCTGCCGGTGCGGTCGTGCTCGGCCGCGCGCGCAGCAAAGCCTGCCGCAAGCGTCTCGGCAAGGGCGATGTAGCCGGGTTCGCTATGGGTCGTACGGCTCTTGGCCACAGACGTTACCATGTGGCGTCCAGCCCCAACAGGCCGAGGATCTGACGACGCACGTCAGCCAGATACGGATCGCCGCGATGGCGCGGATACGGACGATCGACACGAATGTCGGCCTTCACCCGCGCGGGACGCTCGCTGAACACGATGACGCGGTTGGCGAGCACCAGGGCTTCCTCCGCATCATGTGTCACCAGCAGCGTGGTAAACCCCTTGCGTTGCCACAACGAGACGAGCTCGGCCTGCATGGTGATGCGAGTCAGCGAGTCCAGTTTTCCCAGCGGCTCGTCCAGGATCAGGATCTTGGGATCGTTGACCAGCGCCCGCGCCAGCGCGACGCGCTGCGCCATGCCGCCGGAGAGCTGATGCGGATAGACATTGCGGAAGGAAGCAAGGCCAACGAGATCGAGCGCGTCATCGACACGCTGCCGCTGGCTCCTAAGAATGCCCTGGGCCTCCAGGCCCAGGGCGACGTTGTCCCAGACCGACCGCCAGGGAAACAGGGTCGGATCCTGGAACACGACCACGCGCGAAGGATGCGGCCTTCGGATGCGCTCCTCGTCCTCCCGCAGCGTTCCTGCCTTGGGCTTGTCGAGGCCGGCAACGAGCCGCAGCAAGGTCGACTTGCCGCAGCCGGACGGACCGAGCAGCGCGACGAATTCGCCGGGCTCGACAGAGATGCTGACGTCGCTGAGAACAGGCAGTTCGGCGCCGTCGATGTCGAAGGCGTGGCTGACTTGCTCGATGTCAAGCGCGGCACCGGCGGCCGGATGCGTGATCGCTTCGGCGAGAGCTGCGGCTACCATTTGACGGTCCCCTTCTGCCAGACCAAGAGGCGATCGCGGATCGAAAACAGGAGCGTGATCGCGCCGGAGCAGAGCAGCGACATCACGATCAGAGCCGCATACATATTGGCGTAGGCCGCCCAGCCCTGCGCCCACTGCAGGTACCAGCCGAGCCCGGCCTTGACGCCGATCATCTCGGCGACGACGAGCACGGCGAAGGACGAGCCGAGCCCCATGAACAGGCCGACGAAGACGTGCGGCAATGCCGCGGGGATTGCGACCTTCAACACCAGGAAAGAAGGCTTGGCACCGAGCGTGCGCGCGACGTCGTAATAGGCGTTGCTGACGCTCGCAACGCCCGACCAGGTCAGCACGGTGACGGGAAAGCCCGTCGCGAGCGCGATCAGGAAGGTCGAGGCGCTCCAGCTCGACGGGAAGGTGAAGAAGGCGATCGGCAGCCAGGCGGCCGCCGGCAGCGGGCCGATGAAGCGCAGCACCGGATGCACCCAATAGCCGACCGCGCGCGACCAGCCGATCGAGACGCCGGTCAAAAAGCCGACCGTGGCGCCGATCAGATAACCGCCAAGCTGCAGCTTGATCGATGCAAAGACGCTGTCGAGAAGCTTTGGCAGATCGTCCGTGTAGACCTCGATGATCGCCTGCGGCGGGGGAAAGAACGGCAGCGGCAGCCAAGCGAACT
The DNA here is from genome assembly GCF_045571415.1 of Bradyrhizobium sp. LMG 9283. Taxonomy (NCBI): domain Bacteria; kingdom Pseudomonadati; phylum Pseudomonadota; class Alphaproteobacteria; order Hyphomicrobiales; family Nitrobacteraceae; genus Bradyrhizobium; species Bradyrhizobium sp. LMG 9283. The sequence goes on along the minus strand of NZ_CP120691.1, from coordinate 2,827,197 downwards.
TTGCGGTCGCGACTTCCCACAGCGTCAGGAAAGCACCGAGCGCGACGAGCCATGGCGCCCGCTTGTGCAACGCCTTTCCGGCCGAGCCGAGATAATCAGCGCCGACGGTTCCGAACAGCGCCACGGCCGCGATGACGAGGGCGGCTATGCCGAGCGAGTGCGTGCGCGACCAGTCGCCGACATCGTCCCACCACAGGCAGGACAGGCCGAATGCGATCCAGGCGATGCTGGCGAGAACGCCGACGCCGGATTCCCGGATCCAGGTCGCGAGCAGCGGCGCGCGGGAGAGACGCGGCGCGCCGGAGGCGAGGCCGTCAGACAGCGAATACGTCGACATAGATGCGCTCCGCAAATCTTGCCGTGTCGGTGCTCTGCTTGAACACCTGCACGCTCTTGAGATCGTCAGCATAGGCCTTGAGCTCGCGCTTCAAGATCTCGCCGACGGGATGATGATGGTGGGTGTGGTAGCGCACCATGCCCTCGATGTCGGCGAGCGTCGCCGCCTTCGGCGCGTAAGGCTGGAACGATCTTGCGGCGAGTGCCGCATTCTGCGAGCTGAACATCGCGGCATCGAGCAACGCCTGCGTGATCGCACGCGCGACCTGCGGCTCCTCGCGCACCAGGCTGCCGCGGAGGCCTAGAATGCAGCAGCTCTTCTCGCGGTATTCGCCATCGAGATTGGACGCGACTTCCTTGTACTGGGTGTCCTTGAGCCAGAGATAGGCGAGCGGATCGGAGGACAGGAACGCCTGCACCTCACCTTTCTCCACGGCAACGTTGAGCAGATTGCCGGGATAGGCGCGCCAGTCGACGTCCTTGACCGGATCGATGCCGAGCTTGGCGAGCTGGATCGAGAAGAAGTTCTTGTCGGGACCGGCGAGATCGCCGACTGCGACGATCTTGCCCTTGAGATCGGCAAGCTTGCTGACGCCGGAGTCGGTGCGCGACAGCACGCGCATGCAGCCGCCATGGGTCCCGGCGGCGATCTTGACGTCAAAGCCCTGCTCCAGTGGCTTCAGCCAGCGCAGCGCCATGCCGAGGCCCGCGTCGCTCTTGCCCGTCGCGATCGCCTCGAGCAACTGGTCGGTCGAACCGGAATAGTTGACGAGCTCGACGTCGAGATTGTGCTTCCGGAAGAAGCCGTGCTCGATCGCGACCGGCACCGGCGCGAGGCAGACCGCGCCGGCATTCCACGACAGTTTCAGCTTGCGCGGCGCGCCGGTGAGCGCAGGCGCATCGGAGGCCGTGCGGCATAGCGGAAACTCCGAGAAATCGACACCGGGCGCGATCGCCTGCGGTGCAAAGGCCTGTGCTGCACCAAAGGCGCCGAGCGGCGCGGCGAAGGCGGCGGCAAGCCCCGCCTGAAGCAGACGGCGCCGGTCGATTTTCGATCCGCTGCGCTTGTTGTCGTTGTTCATCGGCCCCTGGCTCCTGCGCTGGCATGGCTCCGCCATTTGCGCAACGGCTCACGTTGCGCATGTTCCGTGCGGAGCTGCGTTGAGAGAAGGTTTTCCCGTCGGCGCTTCTCGCGCCGCGTTGATGCGATGGGCAAATCATGCGGCGCGTCCGCCACATCGTCAATGAAATGGAATTTCGAATGTGACACGAGGCGAAGTCATTCTCTCCATCGGCGAGTGCGGGAACGAAGAAAGGATTTTCGCTGCTGCGTCGTCATGCAGAGCGCGCCGCGACTCCGTCGTTTGCTCCATCCGTGTGCATCTTCTGCTGCGCAAGCCGTGCATTCTCGAAAGCCTCGTTTCATTGAAACGTCCTTGCCGGTCGCGCACGCAATACGGTTGGCCATTTCATTGACTGCGTATCGCGCGCTCATAGACTTCATTGTCCCGCTGCATCATTCGCTCGCGCATCGTGAGCCAAGCAACAAGACGGATCCAATGAGCATCAACTCCCACGACCATTCCATCACTCGCAGGCTCGCGGCATCGCTTCTCGTCGTCGCCATCACGTTGTCGACGGCCGCCGCATCCCTCGCAGCCGATCCCGTCGTGCTGCGCGTCGGGGACCAGAAGGGCGGCAACCGCTCGCTACTGGAAATCTCGGGCTATGCGAAGGACCTGCCCTACAAGATCGAATGGTCGGAATTTCCTGCGGCCGCGCCAATCCTGGAAGCGCTCAACGCCGGCGCGCTCGATGTCGGCTACACCGGCGATCTCTCGTTTCTGTCGGTCTATGCAGCGGGCGCACCGATCAAGGCGATCGGCGGCACGAGGTCGGACGCGAGGACGCAGGCCATCCTGGTGCGTCAGGATTCGCCGATCAAATCGGCTGCAGACCTCAGGGGTAAACGGCTCGCCGGCACGCGCGGCGGCTGGGGCCAATTCCTGATCGACGCCACGCTGGAGAAGGCAAGGATCAAGCTGGAGGACGCGACTTTCGCGCCGCTTGGCCCGGTCGATGCCAAGATCGCGCTCCTCGCCGGCTCGATCGATGCATGGGCCGTGTGGGAGCCTTACGTCTCGTTCGCCACACTGAAGGACCAGGCCCGTGTGATCGCCGACGGCGAAGGGCTGACGCCGACTATCACCTTCATCGTCGGCTCCGACAACGCCATCGCGACCAAGCGTGCGGCGGTGCAGGACCTGGTGCAGCGCTTAAACAAGGCGCGACTGTGGTCGCTGGGTCATCTCGGTGAATACGCGAAGAACACGGCCGAGCTGACCAAGCTGCCGGAAGACGTGTTGCTGTCGGCCTACACGGCACAGCGCACCAGCCCGATCGTGATCGACGAAACCGTGGTCAAGGAGGTGCAGGAAGCCTCCGACCGTTCGACGCGCTACGGCATCCTGCCGAAGAAGCTCGACGTCAGCCAAGCCGTCGACCGCAGCTTCACGGCTGCAGCCGCGGGATCGAACTAACGAAGGCAGCGGGATGCGCGCACCTCGCCTCAAGGCCGGCCCACTGCACCTCACCGCGATCGTGCTCATGCATTTAGCGTGCATGAGCTTGATCGTGTGGCTCTAGCCGCGCGGTGCTCACCAATATCTGTAATAGCGACGGTGATAGACGCGGTACGGCCGGTAATAGCCATAGCTGTAATACGGACGATAGGGCCGATAGTATCGCGGATAATAGGCCGGCCCGTAGCCATAACCGTAGTAGGCCGGCGCATAACCATAACCGTAGCCCGGATATCCATAGCCGTAATATGGACCGCCATAGTAGCCGTAAGGGCCGCCGGCCGCGATGGCGCTGCCAATGATCGCGCCGGCCGCGAGACCACCAAGACCCCAGCCCCATCCGCCGCCACGCCAATGCACCTGCGCGACGTTGTCGCCGGCTGCAGCCTTCATCGTCGCGACGTTGGTCGGCATCGGTCCCGCCGTGGCCTGAGCGATTTGGCCCGCCATGACCACGCCGGCCAGCGAACAGGCAATTGCCGTCTTCCAGATCCTCATCGTCTTACTCCCTGTCTGACCTTTCGCTTGGAAAAGGATCGCAGCGCCATGATCGGGCATCCTTGCGCCAAGTCAAAGCCTGGAGTTTGCGTGCACCGCACAAGATGCATGCCTCCGTTTGATCAACCGGTGCCCGGCGACGGCTGACGACTTCGCCGCCTGTGACACGCCTACGACGGCGCCTGAGGCCCGATCACCCGGCAAAGCATTAAGCTTCCCGTGCATTCGCAACCAACAACCACCTTCACGATTTACTATTCGTGCCATTAGTATCGGTTCCAATGTGCGCGGCCGGGAGGCTTCTCGCGAGCGCCAGAGTTGTGGGAGGATGACATGAGTGCCGCGAGACCCGAGCCGCTTGCCCGCCAAGCTCTGGCATTCGTCCTGGCCGGAGGACGCGGCAGCCGGCTGCTGGAGCTAACCGACCGGCGTGCCAAGCCGGCAGTCTATTTCGGCGGCAAATCCCGCATCATCGATTTCGCGCTGTCGAATGCGGTGAACTCGGGCATCCGCCGTATCGCGGTCGCAACCCAATACAAGGCACACAGCCTGATCCGGCACCTTCAGATGGGCTGGAACTTCTTCCGTCCCGAACGCAACGAGAGTTTTGACATCCTCCCCGCCAGCCAGCGCGTCTCCGAGACCATGTGGTATGTCGGCACGGCGGACGCGGTGTACCAGAACATCGACATCATCGAATCCCATTCCTGCCGCTTCATCGTGGTGCTGGCCGGCGACCACATCTATAAAATGGACTATGAGGTGATGTTGCGCCAGCACGTCGAGAGCGGTGCCGACGTCACCGTCGGCTGCCTCGAGATGCCGCGGACGGAATCCTCGGGCTTCGGCATCATGCATATCGACGAGAACGGCTGGATCCAGTCGTTCCTGGAGAAGCCGAAAGATCCGCCGCCGATGCCAGGCAAGCCGGACGTCTCGCTCGCCAGCATGGGCATCTATGTGTTCGACGCGAAATTCCTGTTCGACCAGCTCAAGCGCGACGCCGAGGACCCGAACTCCAATCACGATTTCGGCAGGGACATCATCCCCTACATCGTCAAGAACGGCCGCGCGATGGCGCACCAGTACTCGACCTCCTGCGTCCGCTCCGGCAGCGATCCCCGCGCCTATTGGCGCGACGTCGGCACGGTCGACGCCTATTGGGCCGCCAACATCGACCTCACCGACGTGGTGCCGGAGCTCGACCTGTTCGACCGCGCCTGGCCGATCTGGTCCTATGCCGAGATCACGCCGCCGGCGAAATTCGTTCATGACGAGGAGAGCCGGCGCGGTCAGGCGGTGAGCTCGCTGGTCTCCGGCGGCTGCATCATCTCCGGCGCCTCGCTACGCCGCTCGTTGCTGTTCACCGGCGTGCGCGTCAACTCCTACGCCAATGTCGAGAACGCCGTGATCATGCCTTACGTGAATGTCGGTCGCGGTGCTCGCTTGAGGAACGTCGTGATCGACCGTGGCGTCGAGATCCCGGAGGGACTCGTCGTCGGCGAGGATCCCGAACTCGACGGAAAGCGCTTCCGCACCACCGAACAGGGCATCTCGCTGATCACCCAGCCGATGATCGACAGGCTCAATACATGACGCCTGTTCGCGTCCTCGCGGTCGCCTCTGAAGTCTATCCCCTCGTCAAGACCGGCGGCCTTGCGGATGTCGCCGGTGCGCTGCCGGCTGCGCTGAAGGCGCATGGCGTCGAGATGCGCACCCTGATGCCCGGTTATCCCGACGTGATGCGCCTGGTGTCAGGCGCAGAGGAGCTCCGGCGCTGGCCGAATTATTTCGGCGGCCCCGGGCGGCTGCTGGCGGGCTCCCATGACGGGCTCGATCTGTTCGTGCTCGACGTGCCGCATCTCTACGCGCGGCCGGGCAACCCCTATGTCACCGCCGAGGGCATCGACTGGCCGGACAACGGCGTGCGCTTCGCGGCTCTGTCGCGCGTGGCCGCGGATATCGGCCACGGCCTCGTGCCGGCCTTCGTGCCCGACATCGTGCACGCCCATGACTGGCAGGCAGGGCTCGCGCCGGCTTATCTGCACTACGACAATCGTCCGCGGCCCGGCACCGTGATGACCATTCACAACATGGCCTATCAGGGCAAGTTCGCTCCCGAGTTGATCGGATCAATCGGCCTGCCCTGGGACTCATTCAACGTTCAGGCGCTGGAATATTTCGGCGGTATCAGCTTTTTGAAGGCCGGCCTGCGATTCGCCGATCGCATCACCACGGTGTCGCCGACCTACGCGAAGGAAATCCAGAGCGACGAAGGCGGCATGGGGCTCGGCGGTGTGCTTCGCGAACGTTCGGGCGTGCTGAGCGGCATTCTCAATGGCATCGACATATCGGTATGGAATCCGCAGGAGGATCCGCACATCGCCTACCGCTTCGGCGCCGAGGACCTGACGTTCCGGGGCGCGAACAAGGCGGTGCTGCAGCAGCAGTTCAACCTCGATTCCTCGGACGAGACGCCGCTGCTCGGCGTCATCAGCCGTCTGTCCTGGCAGAAGGGACTCGATCTCCTGCTCGAGGCCATTCCGACCATTCTGCGCGAAGGCATGCAGCTCGCACTGCTCGGCAGCGGTGACCGCGATCTGCAGGACGGCTACCTGGCTGCGGCCCGCGGCAATCCCGGCCGGATCGGCGTCGTGATCGGCTATGACGAGATTCTGGCGCATCTGATCCAGGCGGGCTCGGACGCGCTGATCGTGCCTTCGCGCTTCGAGCCGTGCGGCCTGACCCAGCTCTGCGCGCTGCGCTATGGCGCCGTGCCGATCGTCTCCCGCGTCGGCGGCCTCGAAGACACCATCGTCGACATCGGCGAGCCCGACACATCCGGCCACGATGCCACGGGATTCAAGTTCGGCCCCGTGACGGCGGATGCCCTCGCCGGGACGCTGCGCAAGGCCAACACCGTTTTCCACGACAAGCTGACTTGGCGCCGGCTGCAACGCAGCGGCCTTGCGACCGACGTCTCCTGGCGTAACCGCGCCGGCGATTATGCCGCGCTCTATCGCGGGCTGATGGCGGCCCGCGCGGCGTAGCGTTTTCAAGCGAAGTGGGTACCGGTTCGCGTCAAGAAAACGCGTCAAAACTAGAATATCTGGAGCTTCGTTCCGATCTCATTGGAACGAAGCTCTAGGGCATGACCATCATCGAATCCATGCTATAGAACCGGCATGGAACCTCTCGTGATCAAGCTCATCGGCTTTGCCGCCGCCACCTGCACCACCGTGGCCTACGCGCCGCAGGCCTTCAAAGTATGGAAGACTCGCTCGACCGGCGACATCTCGCTCGGCATGTTCCTGGTCATGGTGCTGGGCCTGGCGCTCTGGCTCCTCTACGGCCTGCTCTCCGGCGACGCGCCGCTCGTCGCCGCCAACGCCATCACCATGGTGCTCGCCGGTGGCATCCTGGTGATGAAGCTACGATATGGGTGAGCTTTCCTTTCACATCTCCCCGCAAGCGGGGAGATCACCCGCCGAACACATACGACGCCATCGCCACATTCGCGACCTCGTCGACGAATACGCGGCGTCCGATATCGCTGCCCGCAGCACCAGCCGCCACCATCAGCGGCAGCAGATGGTCCTCACGCGGATGCGCCAGGCGCGCGCTGGGAGCGTTCTCCCAGTCGACCAGCATCGCGTTGCGGCGCGCCACATCCGGGCTGCTGATCGCCTCGTTCAGATAGGCCTCGAAATCATATGAGACCGGTTTCGACTCCGGCCGGTTGAAGCCGCGCATGTTGTGATAGGTCAGCCCGCTGCCGATGATCAGAATGCCTTCGTCGCGCAACGGTGCGATCGCCTCCCCCACCTTGACGTGCTCGGCCGCATCATAGCTCGACTTCAATGACAGCAGCACGATCGGCATGTCGGCATTCGGATACATCAGGCCGAGCGGCACGAACGTGCCGTGATCGAACCCCTGGTTGGGATCTTCGCGGCAATCAAAGCCCGCATGCTTGAGCAGCGCCTTCACGTCCCCGGCAAGCTCGGGCTTGCCCGGCGCCGGATATTTGAGGTGGTAGGTATGCTCGGGGAAACCGTAATAGTCGTAGACCATCGGCGGATGCGGCGAGGTGGACACGGTGAAGGCATCGGCCTCCCAATGTCCGGTGATGACGAGCACGGCCTTCGGCTTCTCCGGGAGAAGCTGCGGCAGACGGCCGAACGCCTCGGCGGTCTTGGCATATTGCACCCGCCTGTCCTCCATGAAGGGCCAGGGGCCACCGCCATGTGACAGGAACAGGGTCGGAAATCGCGTCATGGGGCTCGTCTCGTTGACAACAGGCGCGTGCGAGCTGTCCGCACGGATCGGCGGTGAGCATAGGCAAAGCAGCATGGTTAGCAAGTCGTTAACGATTTGCCGCCCAGAATCCCCGATGTGGCCGAAGCAGTCGGCCTGAAGACAAGTGAGACGTGAGATGAGGAAGTTTGCGCTGGGGGACGTCGTCAACAGTGACAAGGGCCGCCGCGGTGTTGTCCGCGCTGCCTACAAGTCCAGGGAAGGCCAGCAGTTCTATGCCGTCGAGAAGGATGGCGCGATCGACTATCTGGAGGAAGACCGGCTGAGCCCGGCACCGCGCGTCGAGCTGGCGGCTTAGATCCAGCTCATTTCCTGCCATCACCTGCGAGCCGATCGAGACGCTCCGCGAGGGGATCGTCTCCGCTTGCGATGCGATCGTTCGTGATCAGCAGCAGGCGATCGCCGCCCGCGGCGTCCCAGCGTGGCAGGTCGGGACCATTGGGATCGCCGCTTCTGGCGAAATTGATCCAGTAGGCGCGCATGCGGCTTGCGACCGCGCGATCGCGTCGCGACAAGATGCCTGCACCGGGCACGCCTTCGGCACCGAAGATGAACTGCAGCTCCCGTCCGTGGCCGACTTCCGGATTCGCGCGCCGCGCCTCCGGCACATAGGCGAAGCGGTAGCGAAAGGTCGGCGCGCCGCTTGCCGCGTGCAGGCGGGCCAGCAGTCGCACCGGCTCCGAGAAGACCTTGTCGGTGTAGAACCTTGCCGCGAGATCCGAGGCCCTCGCGAGATCGGGATAGAGCTCGCGCAGTTCGTCGCTTGCAATGCCGGACGGCGCAAGCTCCTCCTTGATATCGGACTCATTGTCAAAACCGGTCTCGTCGTCGTTCGAACCGATGATCAGAGCAATGCGGCTTTGATGTCCGGCCGCAAAGCCTGTGGCAAGGTCCTCGGTCACCAGGCGTCCATCCATCATCGGCGCGAAACTGCGCGGCGATTTCTCGAACAGATGCTTTTCGGCGGCAAGCAGGCGCCGCGGCTCGGTTGCTCGCAAATCTGTCGTCGGCCCGAGCGCGGCCACGAACTGCCGGCCCATCGCCTCCGCCTCTTGCACCGAGCGCAGGCGCGCGCGGCCGGGTACCGATTGCAGAATGGCCTTCTGGAAGAGATCGCGCGCTTGCGCAGACAGCATCAGCAGCGCGATCGATGTCGCGCCTGCATCGCTGCCAAACAAGGTGACGTTGTCAGGATCGCCGCCGAAGGCCGCGATGTTGTCGTGCACCCAATGCAGCGCGGCGATCTGGTCCATCAGGCCGTAATTTCCGGAGCCGTTGTCCGACAGCGCGGGGTGCGTGAGCCAGCCGAGCGCGCCGAGGCGATAATTCACGGTGACCACGATGAGGCCCGCCTGCGCCAGCTTGGCGCCATCGAACAGCGGATCGTTCGCGGTGCCCGTGACGAAGCCGCCGCCATGGATGAACACCATCACCGGCAATGGACCGTCGACCCCGAAAGGACGGAACACATTCAGCGTCAGGCAATCCTCGCTCGCCTCAGGCAGCGACGGTTGAAGGCACGGCGCGCCGTAGTCGTAGGCGGTGCGCATCTCCGAACTTTCGGTCGTCGACTGCGGCGCTTGCCAGCGCAGCGCGCCGACCGGCGGCGCCGCGTAAGCCAGTCCCTTGAAGGACGCCACCTCGCCTTCCACGGCGCCGAGCATCTGCCCCTCACGCGTCAAGGCGAATGGAAATTGTCCGACCGGCTGAGCCACGGCCAATCGTGCGCAACACAGGACTGCGGAAGCCGCAACAAGTGCAAGCAAGGACCGCATCTTCGAAAGATCTCGATGAGGGGCCCGGCAGGTTATGTCCAGAGCCGTCGACGAGGCAAGCCTCGCCCGCGCCTATCCGCCCTTGCCCAGCAGCTCCGCCAGCGCGCGGCGCGCGATGATGCCGAGCTCGCCGAGCGTGGAATGGCCGGATTGCGCGGCCTCGATCAGGCGCTCGGCGATGAACCTGCGGCTGTCGTGATCGCCGCCATGCGGCAGTTGCCGGCACGTCTCCTCGAGGACGACGTCCATATTTGCTTTGGTGCGCTCGCTCAACTCTGTCATGACGCCCAGCCGGTACGCGTGGCTTGTAGGCGCAAGCATACACAGAAGGATGCGGTCTGATTAACCCCGGGCTATCACGGCCATTGTGCATCGCGGTGCGTGTGATGCCGCAACATTCGCGCGGTCACGATGCCGCCGCAAACGACAACCCTAGGATTGCACTTGCTGTAATGACAAGCTGAGCCTGCGGCGATAGCCTGCCGGCAAAACAAAACACACGGGAGGAATGCCATGTCTGACGCGATGGTTGCCACACGGGCCTCCGACGAGCGCGGAACCGCTCAGCAGGTCGATGTCGCCGTGGTCGGCGCCGGATTTGCCGGCCTCTATCTTCTCCATCGCCTGCGCAAGGCAGGATTCTCGGCGGTCGGCCTCGAAGAGGCCGGTGATGTCGGCGGCACCTGGTACTGGAACCGCTATCCGGGCGCGCGCTGCGATATCCAGACGATCGACTACAGCTACACCTTCGATCCGGAGCTCGAGACGGCCTGGACCTGGTCGGAGAAATACGCGACCCAACCCGAGATCCTGCGCTACCTCGGCTTCGTTGCCGACCGCTATGACCTCAGGCGCGACATCCGCTTCAAGACCAAGGTCACCGAAGCCAGATGGGACGAAGCCGCCGAGCGCTGGCTCATCACGACCGACAACGGCGCGCCGGTCTCCTGCCGGCATTACATCATGGCCACTGGCTGCCTTTCGGCGCCAAAGCCGCCGGAGATCGACGGCGTCAAGGACTTCAAAGGCGAGGTCTATTTCACCGGCCGCTGGCCGCATGACGGTGTCGACCTCGCAGGCAAACGCGTCGCCGTGATCGGAACGGGCTCGTCAGCGATCCAGTCGATCCCGCTGATCGCCGAGCAGGCGGCACATTTGACCGTGTTCCAGCGCACGCCGAATTTCGCATTGCCCGCGCACAACGGCCCCGCCCCCTCCGACCGCATGAGCCTGCTGCAGGGCGATCGCGCGGCCTATCGCCAGCAGGCGCGCCAGTCGATGGCCGGCGTGCCCTATCCGCAGCAGACGGTCGTGAGCTGGCAATTGAGCGATGCCGAGCGTCGCGAGCGGTTTGAACGTGCCTGGGCAGCCGGCGACCTCGTCCACATCCTGACGCAGCTCTGGGCCGATCAGGCCGTCGACGTCGACGGCAACAAGATCGTCCAGGACCTGATCCGCGAGAAGATCCGCGCCGCCGTCAGGGATCCCGAGACCGCCGCGGCACTCACACCGCACGATCATCCCTTCGGCGCCAAGCGTCCCTGCCTCGACACCAACTATTACGCCACCTACAACCGGCCGAACGTCACCCTGGTCAATCTGCGCCAGGAGCCGATCAAGGCGATCACCGCGAGCGGCATCTCCACGAACGGCCGCAGCTTCGACCTCGATGTCATCGTGTTCGCGACCGGCTTCGATGCGATGACCGGCGCGATCCGCGCCGTGCATCCGATCACCGGGCGCGGCGGCAAGTCGCTCTCCGACATCTGGGCGCAGGGGCCGCAGACCTATCTCGGGCTCACGGTCGCCGGCTTCCCGAACTTCTTCATGATCACCGGCCCCGGCAGCCCGTCGGTGCTGTCGAACATGGCGGTGTCGATCGAGCAGCATGTCGACTGGGTGGTCGATCGGCTTGCCGCGCTACGCGACGCCGGCTTCACCACAATCGAGCCGACCGAGACCGCACAGGCTGGCTGGGGCCGCCACATGGCCGACTGTTCGATGCTGACGCTGCACCGGCTCGCCAACACCTGGTACACGGGTGCCAACGTGCCCGGCAAGGTGCAGGGCCTGATGCCCTACACCGGCGGCGTCGGCCCTTATCGCAGCATCTGCGACGAGGTGGTCAGCCGCGGCATGCTCGGCTTCAGGCTCACCGGCCCCAACGGCGCCGCGCAATGCAATGACGGCGAAGTGGTGCGCCTGCAGCCCGATGTGCGGCTGGTGCTCAACCTGCTCGCAACCCTCAACCTGCCGCCGATCGAGTCGATGGGCGCGGAAGGCGCACGCGCCTTCGTGAACGAGTTCAACAAGGGCCGTCCCGCCGGACGACCCATCGGCGAGATCGTCGACGGCACCCTGCCCGTCACAGGCGGCGTGCTGCCCTATCGTGTCTACAAGCCCGCAACGGCAGGACCGCATCCGGTCGTGGTCTATTTCCACGGTGGCGGCTGGGTGCTCGGCGACGAGCAGTCGGACGAGCCGTTTTGCCGCGACATGGTGCGGCGGACCGGCATGATGTTCGTCAGTGTCGGCTATCGCCACGCGCCGGAGCATCGCTTCCCGACGGCTGCCGAAGACGGGTATGCGGCAACGCGCTGGATCGCCGAACACGCCGCCGAGCTCGGCGGCAGGCCGGGCCCGGTGCTGGTGGCTGGCTGGAGCGCCGGAGGCAACATCGCTGCCGTCACCTGCCAGCTCGCGCGCGACCGCGGCGGCCCCGACATCGCCGGCCAGCTTCTGGTCTGCCCGGTCACCGACTGCAGCTTCGATCGCCCGTCCTACAACGACAATGCGATCGGCTACTTCCTGACGCGCTCGCTGATGTACTGGTTCTGGGACCTCTACTGCTCGCCGGCGGACCGCACCGATCCGCGCGTCTCGCCATTGCGCGGCAAGCTCGATAGGCTGCCGCCGGCCTTCGTCGTCACCTGCGAGTTCGATCCGTTGCGCGACGAGGGTGTCGCCTATGCCGAGGCGATGGCCGCAGCGGGCGTCCCGGTCGAGCAGCTTAGGGCGCGCGGCCATTTCCACTCCTCCTTCGCCATGGTCGACGTGGTGATCACCGGCGTGTCGGGCCGGATGCAGATGGCGGAAGCCTTGCGACGCTTCGCCGGACTTCCGCAGGAGCTCAGCCACCACGAGAGCAGCCAGGGGCATGACAGCCTGGGGCACAGGATCGCGGCCGCCGCGAGCTGAAGAGCGTCGTGACGGCCGGGAACCTTTTCCCGGCTGCCGCGTTGCGTGATCGTGGCATTGAGATGCAGCGATAGATGTGTAGGCCCTGGCACGCGGATTTGTGTGCTGGGGCCGTCTTTTGCGTGAGGCAGTCGATGGGGGACGCGGTTGGAGATTCAAAAGTCGATTTCGGCGCGCTTGCGGTGCTGCAGAAATGGCCGTCACTTGCAAACCAGCGAAGGCCGGACCGGGAGCCTTATCGGGTCATTGAGGGCACGCTCGACGATTGCATCTCGGCGTTCATGCAGAAGCCGCCGACGACCAGGCATCTCTATGAGATACGTACGGCGGCGCAGCCGCCGCTGGTCACGGAAATACTCTCACCCGAACACGTCATCGAGCTATCGCGCTTGAGAGAATTTCTCTGACGGCCTTCACAAGCGCGCGAGCAGGAACCTTCTTGCAGTTTTTCCCGTTGTTAGAGATCGGAAGCAAAGACGTGAGCACCTCACATGCTTGAAGCTGGCGTATCTTCCGTCGTGCCCTACGGCGCAGACCAGACTCTCTTCGTGGTGATCGATCGCCGCGACGAGGCGACCGAAATCCCCATCGAGCGTAGCGATCTCGAAGCCACCATCGGCGAGCTTGTCGCCGGCTGCTTCAACGATCCGATCAAGGTGATCTCCTTCAACACGCTCGAGCACTGGATGAAGGACATCTCGACCGATGTCGTCGGGGAGATAAAGGCGCGCTGCGACATCTACGGCATAGAGCTACCCGATTATCTCAGCGACTTCGTCGAGAGCCACAGCTGAGCGGGCGTCGTTTCAATTGCGCAGACAAGCAAGCTCGGATGCGCTTGCCGCATGGTTCGCCAGAGCTAAGCGCGGCGGTGCTTGCCGGCGATAACCTCGATCTCGCGGCGGCGTTCGCCGGCAAAGGTCAGGAGCTTCTCGATCGTCAGCGTATCCGTGATCCGTTTGGCGAGCCGCTCGGCGCGCGCGGCCTGATCTTCGAGATACTGGATCGTGTTCAAGCGCCGCCTCCCCCCAAAGCCCGGAATTGTGTGGGCAGCCATGATGCTTGAAAAGCCGCTAACAGCCGGTTAAGCGCCCCCATTCGTCTCGACGGGTCGCGCTTTATTGCACGACCTCGAGCCTGACATTGGTGATGCCTTTGTCGACCATGCCGAGCGCCTCCGCCGCGGAAGGGGAGATGTCGACCACGCGCCCGCGAACAAAGGGCCCGCGATCGTTGACCCTGACGGTGACGAAACGGCCGGAGGAGGTATCGGTGACGCGCAGCTTGGTGCCGAACGGCAGCGTGGGATGGGCCGCGGTCAACTCGTTCTTGTCGAACTTCTCGCCGCTCGCGGTTTCCGTATCCGAATAGAAACTGGCGACGCCGTGCGAAGCCGTTTGCTTTGCGTCACCGTCGACAGCGCGCGCCCGGCTGATTGGACGCGGATGCAGCGCCGCCACCCTATGCGGGCGCTCCACCACGGCCTGCCGGCCGGTCGCAGCGAGATCGGCCTTCTGGCGGCCGACCGGCGACTGCGCGCAAGCGGCGAGCGAGGCGGCGCCGGCGATGGCGAGCAGCAGCCGGCACGGGGTTGCGAGGGAAATCCGGGCAGCTTCGGCATGTGCAATGCGAGACATGGTACGCCCCTCCGAACGGGGCGGATTTTCGGTGGGCAATGAGGGCAGAACCTTGTCGGAACAAAAGCGGCCCTAGGGCCGCGGCCGTTTCGCGCCAGCTGTGACGATTCCACCACACTGGCCTGTTCCGAATCGGGACAGACGGCCCCAGATGAGCGTGGCGGGTTTTGCTTGAATCGTTACCCGGCCGGCCTTGGTTCACCTCTCCCGGAGGGAGAGGTCGGAGCGCATCGAAGATAGGATCCGGGTGAGGGGTCCAGGTCTCCGTGAGTGCCGCAGCCCCTCACCCGGATCGCTCCGGCGTGCAATTGCGCGCCAAGCAATCCGACCTATGAGCCACGGACCGTCCCGCCGAGCCAAATTAGTCAAGCTTCTGGCCAGCGCGGGGCGACGAAAATCAGGCGCTCCACCAAATGCCGGGCGAGCACCTGACCTGATTTTCGTTCTGGCGCCGCTCAGCCATCGGCCTGCTAAAGCGCGATGAAATGAGGCTTGATCGCTGCGCCGTCGGAGGTGCGCTCCCTCTCCCGCTTGCGGAAGAGGGTTGGGGAGAGGGTGCTTCCGCAATGGGACAATCCCCTAGCGGAGAAAGCCCTCACCCGGCGCTTCACCATAGCCGAGGCTTTGCCTCGGCGTCTCTTGAGATGACGGCCGCCGGAGGCGGCCTACGCCCCTCCCGCAAGCGGGAGAGGTGAACGAGCCGCGGCAATCGATTCAACCTAAAGCCATTCCGCCCTAGCTCAGTATTGCGGCTCGTACATCTGGGATTGAACCAGGGCCTTCACGTCGTTGGGTGCAGGTCCGTCCGCGAGCCCGCGTTGGTAGGCCACTTCCGCAACCGCCGCCGCGATGCGGACGGAGACCTCGCGGATGCGCGGCAGTGCCGGATAGAGGCTGCCCTGTGCAAGATCCTCCTTGCCAACGCAGTCGGCGAGCGTGTGGGCCGCCGCCATGAACATCTCGTCGGTCACCAGCTTGGAGCCGCTGGCGATGACGCCGAGGCCGACGCCGGGGAAGATGTAGGAGTTGTTGCCCTGGCGCGG
Organism: Bradyrhizobium sp. LMG 9283; assembly: GCF_045571415.1. Taxonomy (NCBI): domain Bacteria; kingdom Pseudomonadati; phylum Pseudomonadota; class Alphaproteobacteria; order Hyphomicrobiales; family Nitrobacteraceae; genus Bradyrhizobium; species Bradyrhizobium sp. LMG 9283. The sequence goes on along the minus strand of NZ_CP120691.1, from coordinate 2,811,811 downwards.
CACGAAGCTGCGGCCGTTGAGCTTGACCGGATCGTACGGACTGCCGCAGGCGAACAGCGCGCGGCCCTCGGTGTAGCGATAGGCGTCCTCCGCCGAGCATTCCGCCTTCGAGGTCGGGTTGGAGAGCGCGAACACGATCGGCTTCTCGTTGAGCTCGGCCATCGCCTTGAGCACCTCGGGCGTGAAGGCGCCGCCGACCGCGGCGACGCCGATGATCGCCGTGGGCTTCAGCGTCTTGATCGCGGTGAGGAAGTCGGCGATCGGCGCCTGGCCGGTGTGGGCATAGCGGAGCTTGTGGCCAGAGAGGCCTTCGCGGCCGCTGACGACGAGACCGCGGGAATCCACCAGCCAGTTGCGCCGGAGCGCATCCGCCTCGGAAGCGCCCTCCGCCATCATGGCGGAGACCACGAGATCGGCGATGCCGGTCGCCGCCTCGCCCGCGCCGAGGAACAGGATGCGCTGATCCCTGAGCTTGCCGCCGGAGACGCGCAAGGCCGAGAACAGGCCGGCGAGCGCCACGGCCGCCGTGCCCTGGATGTCGTCGTTGAAGACGCAGGCTTCATCCCGGTACTTGTGCAGCAGCTTGAAAGCCGAATGGTTGGCGAAATCCTCGAACTGGATCAGCACGCCCGGGAACGTTTTTCGCGCGGCTTGCATGAATTCGTCGACGAAGCTGTCATAGGCCTCCCCGGTCAGCCGCCGCTCGCGCAGACCGAGATAATAGGGATCGTTCAACAGCTCTTCGTTATTGGTGCCGACATCGAGCACAACAGGCAGGCACGCCTCCGGATGCACGCCGGCGCAGGCCGAATAGAGAGAGAGCTTGCCGACCGGAATGCCCATGCCGTTTGCACCGAGATCGCCGAGACCAAGAATGCGCTCGCCGTCGGTGACGACGATCAGCTTGGCCGGGTAAGGCCAGTTCTTCAGAATCTCCGCGATCTGGCCGCGATCGCGCGAGGAGATGAACATGCCGCGCGGCCGCTGGAAGATCAGGCCGTATTTCTGGCAGGCAAGCCCGACCGTCGGCGTGTAGATGATCGGCTGGATCTCGTCGATATGGTCGACGACGACGCGGAAGAACAATGCCTCGTTGCGGTCATGCAGCGCGTTCAACGCGACATATTTTTCGAGGTCCGTCGGCAGCGCGCGCAGATTGGTGAGAACTCGCTCGACCTGGGTCTGCATCGTCAACACGCAAGGCGGCAAGAGGCCGCGCAGACCGAGCGTCTCGCGCTCCGCTTCCGTGAAGGCAGTCCCCTTGTTGAGCAAGGGATCGCGCAGCAGCGTCATGCCTTGCTGCGAATTGGACGACGACGTCGATTGGGCAACGACCCGGGCAGGTCTATTCACGAATTCCCCCAAGAGCTTCGCATTGAACCGCGGACATTGTCGGCCAGCGCTTCATCCAGATCAAGGACGGAGAGACTCAGGCACCGATTGTGATCTCGCACCGCAGCGAGATTTTCGCGGTAGATCGCGAGGCTCGCGACAAAAGTTAACGCGACAAAGCTCTCGCCCCTGATGGTGAGGAGCGCCGAATGCGCGTCTCGAACCATGAAGGCCCCTATTTCGCTTGCAGCGTAGTCCTACATCCCAGGCCCGGACCTGATTCCTTCGAGACGCCCGCTCTCGCGGGCTCCTCAAGGAGGCAGCGCCGTCTCGAAGGACGAGGCGCGCGCCCAGGCCGAAGAATTCATATGCGATCGCCTGCTATCCCGTCACCCGCCGCGGCGTCAGATTGGCGGCGCTATCCGCCGGCGGCGCGATGTGCATCAAGATGGTCTGGGTGGCGGATGCGACCTCGATGCCGTTCTGCTGGAAGCGCAGCTTCATGCGCCGGTTGAATTCGCGCTGGACCGGCCAGCGCCCGGCCTCGGTGCAACGGATCTGGCCGACGATCGACACCATTGCGCCGTCGACCTTGTCGACGCCCCACAGCTCGAGGTCGCCGCGGATCAGTGCGCGGAATTCCGGTTCGCGTCGCATCTCGTCGACGATGTCCTTGAGGATCTGGCCGGCGCGGTCGGTGTCTTCCTTGTAGGCGACGTTGACGCTGACCGAGGCGTTGCCGGCGCCGCGGCTGGCATTGGTGATGGTCGTGACCGCGCTGAACGGTACGATGTGCACGGCGCCGTCACCGGCGCGCAGGCGAATGGTACGGATCGAGACGTTCTCGACCACGCCCGAGAGCCCTGACAAGCTGACATTGTCGCCGACCTGGACCGTGTTCTCCAGCAGCAGGAACAGGCCGGTGATGAGGTCCTGCACCAGCTTCTGCGAGCCGAAGCCGATCGCGATGCCGACAATGCCGGCGCCCGCGAGCAGCGGCGCGACATTGACGCCGATCTCGCTCAGCGCCGTGAGGCCGACCACGGTGGCGATCAGGCAGAGCAGCGCCGTGCGCAGCATCGGCTGGAAAGTGCGCAGGCGCGCCGCGCGGGCATAGTGCCCATCGCGTGACAGTGCATTGATCTGGCGGTCCAGCAACGCATTGCTGATTTCCCAGATGGCCGCAGCGATAAACACGGCAATGCCGATCGTCACCACGGCGGAGATCAGCCGGCCGCCGATCTGGCCGCCATAGAACCAGACGATGGCGTCCACACCCCAGACTTCGAGCACGGCCACGAAACCGATGAAGGCGATCACGCCGGATACGATCCGGCGCAACAGCGGTAGATAGCGGTTGGCGCGGATCTCGAGGCCCGGAAAGCGCTGGAGAATTTCCGGTCTGATGCGGAAGCCACGGTCGATCAGGCTCAATGTCACCATGATGGCGACACGCGTGACCACCGCCACCGCGATGGTGCCGACGAAATATTGCAGCAGCAGCGAATAACCGTTGCGGATGTTCAGCGCCCACACGGCCCACAGCGCCAGATCAAGTGCGATGGCAAGATAATGCCAGCCGCCGGCGATGCGGTTACGCAAACGGGCTGCAATCCCCTGCCGCTCGGCCGGCGCGCGGATGGCGTCGGCGACCTGGCGGCGGCATTGCAGGATGATGACGACGATGAAGAGGTGCACGACCAGCATCACCATGCGCAGCAGTGCCGCGTAGCCGGCGCGGTGCAGGCCGAGCAGCAGCGCCACATTGGCAAAGGCGATGCCGGTGACGCCGACACCGACGATGCGGCGCGCCCAGATCTCGACATAGGCCGCAGTCTCGGCCCGCACCGGAAACAGGCCGAACGGCCCGGCCAGCGCCCGGACCACGCAGATGAGCCCGCGCGAGAACGCATAGGCGTTGACGACTGCGAGGATCACGAGGCGGACGGTCGTGGGCTCGCCGATCACCGTCCCAAGCAGCGCCGTGGCGATGCCGACGAAGACGACCACCGGCAGCAGTTCGAGCATCAGGCGCGCCAGCACGAAGGGCAGCCGCGACAGGACCTGCCAGACCCGCGCAAGGCTGTGACGGCGCTTGTTCAACTCGGGTGCGGGAGTGACGTCGGTCACCGATGACGGCGGGTCGGCTACGGACAGCACCTGCGCCGGCAGGTGCGCGGTTTGCGGCACGCGTCCTTCCAGGAACGCGACCGGACGGCGGATCAGGCGAAAAATCACCCACTCGGCTGTAAGGGCGCACCCGAGCACCAGCGCCAGCTTCCAGGCGATCTCGATCAGGAGGTGATAGGCTGCGGGATCGTTCGCGGTCCGCATGATCCAGTAATAGAACGCCGGAAAGTGCGTGAGCGTCCGCGCCATGCCGGCGATCTCGCTCGAGATCTCGCCGATCTCCTCCGACACGGTGAGCAAGAGCTGCGCACCGAGGCCATCGGCCGAGAGCGGGATCGGCGATTTCGGCTCCGGCGCTGGTTGCTGCGGACCGGACGCGTTGGCGATCACGCGCAGCGTATCGATCATCTGCGCGCGCTTCTTGTCGTCCTGAAGGGTTTCCAGCGCGCGCTTCGCCTCGTCAGGCGACAGTGTCGCGGCGCTGTTTACCGCGGGCGGAGGCGGCTCGGCGCGGGCACCGGAGAGAGATGGAAGCGTGAGGAAGAGAGCGGCGAGAAGCGCCGCGGCCAGCTTATGCGACACGAGGATTCCCTGGAAAAAATGAATGCGCCGGCGGCGTCGGGGACCGTCACCGCCGAAGCACATGCGTCATGTCGGATTGCCGTTATTCGCCCCGGCCCTGTGTCGGAAGTTGGCCTTTCAGGCGACATTCTCTTGGCATTTGCCGCAATGCAGGATCGAGAGTCGCGCCATCACCGAAGTGCCGTGATGCGCCAAGACCTCGCGCCAAAACCTCTCGCGCCAAGTCCTCTCGCGCCAATGCGGAACGACGGCGAGGAGAATGGGAACAGCAGGATGTCAAGGAGACCCGTTGCGGCAGCCTCGTCACGGCCATCCGACACGATCGATGTGGTGCAAATTACAGCGCCGGGAAGGTAGGGGCCTTGCCTCACTGATGCGGCCCGCTAAACCTTAACCCGGCGTGCCGTTCGCGGTTTTCGCCGCTATGCGATAGTCCGAACGAGCTCCATCGCACTTAGCGGCTGGATTTGCGGAGGTGGCGTCATAGACCTCCCCTTGCTCATGAGGTGGACGTTGCGCGTCGCTTGTTTGCGACCGTCGCGATGCTCGTCCCAGGACACAAGACTGTCAAGCAAGATCAACGATCTAAAGATCACATTTGAAGGCGCGAGTTCCCTGGAAGCAATCCGCCGATGGAAAGCGCTTCCGCGCGGGTCGCAGCTGTTGAGGGGTTTGGGGCATGTTGACATCATGCCCCTGTTTTGCCCGACGAGTCAAATCAGCTTCGTAAAATCCGCAGCAACGATGACGGACCTGCAAGCCATTGATTCCGTTATGCGCGGCTACTGTGCATGGGGTTGTTTTCGCGTTTTTTGTGCATGGCCGGCTCAGCGGCCTAGAGAAACATGTCTGCCAGGTCGACCGTCGAGGACTTTCCGATCTGGTCGAAGTTTCGCGCCAGCCAGCTTCGCGCCGCCTCGCGGCCCTCATCGCGCAGGCGACACAACAGGCTCCATTCGGGGTGAAACTGCGTGGCCGTGCCGAGCTGCGACATCAACTGGTCGTTGCCGATCCAATGCATGTACATGCGGCTATGCCTCTCGCTGTCGAGCTCGCCGTCGTCGATCAGCCGGGTGGCGAAGGCGATCGCGCGCATCTCGCGCATCAAGGACGAATTGAAGCTGATCTCATTGATGCGGTGGAGCACATCGGCCGCACTGGTCGGCAGCTCGTTGCGCCTGATCGCCGTGACCTGCACGATGATGACGTCGTGACTGCCCTTGCGGTAAATCAACGGATAGATCGCGGGATTGCCGAGATAGCCGCCATCCCAATAGTGCTCGCCGTCGATCTCGACGGCCTGGAAATAGGGCGGCAGGCAGGCCGAGGCGAGCACGGTTTCCGCCGTGAGAAGCGGGCTCTGGAACACCTTGATCTTGCCGGTGCGGACGTTGGTGGCGTTGAGAAACAGCTGCGGCGCCTCGGGCGAGGAATTGAGCCGGTCGAAATCGATCACGCGCTCCAGCAGCGCGCGGAGCGGATTGAAATGAAAGGGATTGAGCAGGTTCGGCGGCAGCGTGTGCGTCAGCGTATGGATGACGGCGTGGACCGGATGATATTCCGGCGGCAGCTTCAGGGCCTGGATCCACTGGTTCAGCGGCGACATCAAATCGTACGCCATGTCCATGCGCGACACTTCGTACCAGAATGCGTGCAGGCTTTCCCGCGCGGCCTCCGCGCCTCCGTTCGCCATGCCGGAGGCCATCGCCACCGCATTCATGGCACCGGCACTGGTGGCGCTGATCGCCTCGATCGCAAGCCTGCCGTCTTCGAGCACCTGGTCGAGCACGCCCCAGACGAAGGCGCCGTGCGCGCCGCCGCCCTGGAGCGCGAAGTTGACGTTCTTGCGGTTCGCTGTCCCGTCGGCTGTCACTTTGCTTGCTTCTTGCCTCCCGTCCCCTCTTTCACCAGTGCCTTGCGCACTTGCTCGAACTCCTCCAGCGACGCCTTGTCGGCGCGGGGGAAGCGCAGGTCGAGCTTTTCGAGCGCTGCATTGATCACCGAGCCGATCACGACGCGGGCGAACCATTTGTGATCGGCGGGCACGACGTACCACGGCGCATGCGGCGTTGCCGTGTGGCGGACGATGTCCTGGTAGACCGCCTGGTAGCGCGGCCACAGCGCGCGCTCCTTGATGTCGTCCATCGAGAACTTCCACTGCTTGGCCGGCTCCTCCAGCCGGTCGAGGAAGCGCTGGCGCTGCTCCTCCTTGGAGACGTTGAGGAAGAACTTCAGCACCACGGTGCCGTTGCGGCAGAGATAGCGCTCGAAGGCGGAGATGTCCTCGAACCGCTCCTTCCAGATGTTCTTGGTGACGAGCTTTGGCGGCAGCTTCTGCTTGGCGAGGATTTCGGGATGCACCCGCGTCACCAGGCATTCCTCGTAGTGCGAGCGGTTGAAGATGCCGATATGGCCGCGCTCCGGCAGCGCGACCACGTGGCGCCAGAGGAAGTCGTGGTCGAGTTCCTTGCTGCTTGGCGCCTTAAAGGCCGTGACTTCGCAGCCCTGCGGATTGATGCCCTCGAAGATCGCCTTGATCGCACTGTCCTTGCCGCCGGCGTCCATCGCCTGGAACACAATCAGGAGCGACCAACGGTCCTGGGCGTAGAGCTTCTCCTGAAACTCGACGAGGCGCTTCTTGTTGGCGTCGAGAAGCGCCTGAGCCTTCTCCTTGTCGAGGTCGCCCTTCTCGTTGGTGTTGTGGTCCTTGAGATGAAACTTGCCCGAGCCATCGTAACGGAATGGCGTGATGTAGCGGTCAAGCTCCTGGGCGAGCGATCTGGACGGCTTCTTGCTCATGAGCGCGGGGCACCTTGCGTTGCGGCTTCAGTCGGTCGAGGACGCTACCAAGGATGCCCTTGGGAAGGAATATGATGAAAACCACGAGCAGCACGCCGTAGACGAGGTTGTCCCAGCCGACCGCCTTGGTGCCGAAGCCGATGCGCAAGGTCTCGGCCAGCAGAATGGTGATGATGGCGCCAAAGGTCGGGCCGAGCGAGACGAACAGGCCGCCCACGATGGCCGCGAACACCATCTGCAGCGACACCGCAATGCCGCTGACGGTGTCGGGCGTGATGAACATCTGATACTGGCAATAGATCGCGCCGGCCAGCGCCGTCATCAGCGCGCTGAGCAGCGTGATCTTCAGCTTCTCGGCGGTGACGTTGACGCCGGCCGCTGCCGCGGCGTCCTCGTCCTCCGAGATCGCCTCCAGCGCATAGCGCGCCATGCTGCGGTCGACCCAGTGCCAGACCACGATACCGAACAGCCAGACCGCAAGCGCGATCAGATACCAGGTGGTCTTCTCGTCGAACTGCAGCGCGAAGAGCTTGTTGCCGGACGCGCGGTTCGGGGTGTAGCCGAGCGAGCCGCCGGTGTAGTCGCGCGTCGCGGTGATGACCTGGAGCACGATGCCCGACAGCGCCAGCGTCACCAACACGAAATAATGCCCGGTGATGCGGAAGCGGAAGCAGGGATAGCCGACGATCAGCGCCAACGCGCCGGCCGCCACCATGCTGATGGGAATGCCGATCCAGGGCGACAGTTCCAGGTGATTCCACAGGAGCGCGGTGACATAGGCGCCGATCCCCATGAAGCCGCCATGCCCGAGCGAGACCAGGCCGAACCGCCCCATCATCGACCAGGAGGTGTAGGCGAACGACCAGATCAGGATCAGCACCAGGATATGCAGATGATAGGGATCGCGATAGACGAAGGGCAGCGCGACCAGCGCCGCCAACCCCAGCCCCCATCCCGCAAGCCGCCCCTGCCCTTTCATCGCCGCCTCGCAAGCAGGCCCGCAGGCCGGATGAACATCATGACGATGAAGAAGGCGAAGGCGAGCACATAGCCCCATTCGAGGTCGGAGAACAGGCCGCCGAGCGAGATGATCTCCGCGAACAGGAAGGAGGCGATGAAGCCGCCGATGAAATTGCCGAGGCCCCCGAGCACGCAGATCAGGAAGGTGATCGGCCCGAAGGAGAGGCCGACGAAAGGATGCACGTCATATTGCAGCACCAGCAGGCAGGCCGCGAGCCCGGCCAGCGCACCGCCAAGCGCGGAGGTGATGAGATAGATCCGTTTGGTATCGACGCCCATCAGCGCCATGATCTGACGGTCCTGCGCGATGGCGCGGATCGCGGTGCCGGTGAAGGTTCGCGTCATGAACAGATAGACCGCGACCATGCCGACCAGTGCCGCCAGGAAGGACAAAAGCCGCGCGTAGCTGAAATTCATGTCGCCGAAGGCAAGCACCGGCAGGCGGATGCCGAGGTTGCGGAAGTCGATGCCGAAGGCGACGGTGGCAAAGCTCTGCAGCACGAACAGCACGCCGCCGGTCGCGAGCAGCTGGTTGATCGGCGGCGCGGTCAGCAGCGGCGCGATCACGAGGTAATGCAAGAGGGCGCCGAGCGCCGCGACCAGCAGGATGGTGAATGGCGCGGCGATGAGATAGCTGACGCCGTAATACTGCACCATGAAATACATGGCGTACATGCCGATCATCACGAGCTCGGCATAACAGATCCAGGTCACGTCGATGACGCCGAAGATCAGGTTGAGGCCGAGCGCGAGCAGCGCCAGCACGCCACCGAGCAGGATGCCGTTGATCACGGCCTCCAGCAGATAGATGTCGAAAATGTCCAGGAACGCCTGCATGCCCATCACACCCCGAGATAAGCTTCCTTGACGGTGTCGCTCGCCAGCATCTCGGCCGAGGTGCCGGACGCGCGGATCGTGCCCGCCTCGATCAGATAAGCGCGATCGACCACTTTCAGGACCTGCTGCACGTTCTGCTCGACGATCAGCACGGTCAGGCCGCTGGCGCGGATCCGCTTCACCAGCTCGAACACCTGCTGCACCACGACCGGCGCGAGGCCCGCTGAGGGTTCGTCGAGCAGCAGCAGCTTCGGATTGGACATCAGCGCGCGGCCGATCGCGCACATCTGCTGCTCGCCGCCCGACATGGTGCCGGCCATCTGATGCCGCCGCTCCTTCAGGCGCGGGAACAGGTCGAACACGACATCCAGCCGTTCGGCATAATGGCCGCGCGCGTCCTTCATGAACGCGCCCATCTTGAGATTGTCGTCGACCGTGAGCCGCGGAAACAGCCGCCGGTTCTCCGGCACATGCGCAATGCCGAGGCTGACGATCTTGTGCGCCGGGGTCGCGACGACATCGACGCGTTCCATCTTGATCGCGCCGCGCGAGGGACGGATCAGGCCGGAGATGACGCGCATCAAGGTCGTCTTGCCGGCGCCATTGGGACCGATGACGCCGACGGCCTCGCCGGCCTTGACGTCGAGGTTGACGTCGAACAGCGCCTGGAACGTGCCGTAGCCGGCATTGACGCCGCGGAGCTCCAGCATGGGCTAACCTCCCGCGCGGCGGCGCGCCTCGGCGGCCGCGGCCTGCGTGGTCTCTGCATCGGTGCCGAGATAGACTTCGATCACGCGCGGATCGCCGGCGACCGCGCTCGGCAGCCCTTCCGAGATCTTCTCGCCATGATCGAGCACCATGACGCGATCGACGACGCGCATCAGCACACCCATGATGTGCTCGACCCAGATGATGGTGATGCCGAGCTCGTCGCGGATGTTGCGCAGCATGTCGGCCGCCTGGTCCATCTCGGCCTCGTCGAGACCGCCAAGGCTCTCGTCGGCGAGCAGCAGCTTCGGCGAAGTGGCAAGGGCCTTCGCCAGCTCGAGCTTCTTCAGGCCGGCCGCCCCCAGGCCGTCGACGCTGGCATGGCGATCGGTCGGCAGGCCAACCATCGCCAGCGACCGCTCGGCCGCCTCCTCGGCCTTGATGCGACTGTGGCGGCCCTGGCCGTAGAATCCGGCGAGCGCGACGTTCTCGAAGATGGTCAGGCGGCGGAAGGGACGCGGAATCTGGAAGGTGCGTCCGATGCCGCGGTTGATGATCCGGTGCGGCGCAAGGCCTGCGATCTCATGCCCGGCAAACAGGATCGATCCGGCGGTCGGCGCCAGCGTGCCGGAGAGCATGTTGAAGATCGTGCTCTTGCCCGAGCCGTTGGGCCCGATCAGGCCGAGGATCTCACCCTGGTCGACCCTGAACGAGACGTTGTTCACGGCGGTGAAGCCGCCGAACCGCTTCACCAGCCCGCTGACTTCCAACACCAAAGCTCTCCGCCGCTACTGGTTGCTGTAGGTAGTGCCCTTGGGCAGCGGCAGCACCGCCTCGCGCTGCGCCTGACTTTTGGGCCATACCACATAGGACTTGTCGTCGACGTACTGGATCACGACCGGGAACGAGCGCTGATTCTGGCCGGCCATTGGCGAGCCCTCGCCGTGGAATTTGACGCCGAAGCCGAGCATGGTGCCGCCTTCGGGTATGTCGGTGTCGAGTGCGGCCTTGCGTAAGGAGTCGGGATCTATGCCGCCATATTTCTTGATCGCTCGCGGCAGCACGTCGGTCAGGAACAAGTAGGTGTTGGACGCAGCCATGCCGACATGGGCCGAACGGATGGCGACGCCCGGCTTGCGCTTGTCGAACTCCTCGCCAATCGCCTTGATGATCGGCGGCAGCTTCGGATCCATGCTCTTCTGGTTGGCGAGCCAGATCGAGATCGGATCGGTGTTGAAGACGTAGTTTACGTCGGCGCCCAGGCCTTCCTTTAGCTTCTCATAGACCCCGTAGCCGGCGCCATGTCCCACCAGTGCGCCGAACTTCAGCCCCTGTTCGCGGGCTTGCCGGAGCAACAGGGTGATGTCGGGGTTGTAGCCGGTGTGGAAGATCACATCCGGCTTGGCCCGCTTCAGCTTGGTGACCAGCGCAGACAAATCCGGGGCCGTCGCCGAATAGCCCTCCCTGAGCACGATGTTGAAACCGGCCTTCTTGGCGCCCGCCTCATTGCCTTTGGCAACGTCGACGCCGTAGGCGCCGTCCTCATGAATGATAGCGACCCGCAGGTCCTTCGGATCTTTGCCAAATTTTTCCTTAGTGTTCTGCGCGATGAATTCCATCGTCATCATACCGAACTGATCGCCGGAGGCCTGCGGGCGAAACACGTATTTGTAGTTCTTGTTCTCCAGCACTGCGGAAGAAATGCAGGTCGTGATCCACATGAACTTCTTCAGCTGCTCGACGCGCGCTGCCACCGGCACGCACTGCGCCGAGGAAAAGAAGCCGAGCAGCATGTCGACCTTTTCCTGCTCGATCAAACGGACCGCTTCATTGATGGCGACATCCGGCTTGCTCTGAGCATCGGCATAGATTGCCTCGATCTTGTAGCCCTCGACGTTCTTCGCGCTGTACTGATCCAACATGATCCTTGCGCCGGTATATTGCAGCTCCGAACCGCCGCCGGCCAGCGGGCCGGTCAGATCATAGATGACGCCGATCTTGAGCTTCTTCTCCTGGGCCTCGGCGGACACCGCCAAGCCCGTCGCTGATATCGCGACCAACAACCCACGTACCAAGCGGGTAGCCATGCGCAGGCGCATCTAAACCTCCCTGGACGATTGTGCATTGCATTCTTGTTGCAATTTCTTTTCGCCCATCACATGGGCTGCGCGAAGCGATGTCAAGCCTCGCGCGTCAGCGAGAGGCGAACTGCTGCTCGACAAAGGCCGTGACAAATCGCGGCATGGTCGGCGTAAGATCGCTCAGCCCGCGCACGAGACGAATGGCCGACAATTCGGGTTCGGCCTCGCGCGCGAGATGAGCTTCGATCCGGGCGCGGGCTTCATCGCCCGGCATGTCCAGGTTGAGGACCTGAATCATCGCAATCACACGGCCGGAGACGACGCAATGCCAGTCCGCCTCCGCCGCGTAATCGTCGGCGGTTAGCCCGGTCTCCTCCGCGATCTCGCGAACGACACTGCCGCGAATGTCGAGGGCGCCGTCCCTAATGTCGTCAAGGTCGGGCGTGCCCGAAGGGAAATAGATGCGGCCCGCATTGGCGGTATGCTGCGACATCTCGCCCATCAGGAAAGCGCCGTCGGAGGCGCGCAGCGCGCCCATGCCGAAACCGTTGAACACGGCCGGGTCAGGAAAGCCCCAGTCGCGCCAGGCGAGGAAGCTGGCGAAATCGGTCTCGAAATAGGTCGCGGCGAGATGGCCGTCCATGAACGCGGCGCCGCGCCCGAGCAGGACGCGACCGTTCCAGATCTTCGGCCGCTCGCGCTGCTTCTCGGCGAAATGCGCCGTGATCTCAGCACGGCGCTCCTCGGCGAACGGCCAAACGATCGGCCGCACGGCAAGATCAAGCGTCGTGACGCGATGAATGACCAATGACGACATGACGCCTGGTTACTTCGCCTTCGCGATCAGCTATTTGGCATTCCCCGAGGTCTTCTTGGCCTGATCGACGAATTTGTTGGTGAAGGTCTTGCTGACGTCGATCTTGGCGTTCGCGACCTCGGGCGAACCGACGCTGAACACGGCGAGCACGGCGTCGGCGCCCTTCGGGTCCATCTTGCCGGTCTCGGAGTACATCGGGATCGTGTTCTTCAGCGCAGCAAGATAGAGATCCTTGTTCTTGCCCACCGTCTCCTCCGGCATCTTCGCCATGATCTCCTCGGGCGAATGCGAATGGATCCAGGCGAGCGTGGCGAGGATCGCATTGGTGAGCCCTTGCGCCTCCTTCTGGTGGCCGTTGACCCAGGCTGCCGTCGAGTAAAGCGCGCCGCCCGGATATTCGCCGCCGAACGTCTCGAGCGTATCCTTCTGGGTGCGGGTGTCCGAGAGGATGCGGAGATCCTTGTGGCTGCCCTGAAGCACGGTCACCGAAGGATCGAGCATCACGGCAGCATCGATCTGCCCCTGCTCCATGGCGGCGACCGCGGTAGCGCCGAGGCCGACGCCGATCACGGCGGCGCTGGTGGGGTCGAGCCCGTTCTTCTTCAGCATATATTTGAGGAAGAAGTCGGTGGAGGAGCCGGGCGCACTCACGCCGACCTTCTTGCCGGCAAGGTCCTTGACCGATTTGATGTCATTGGTGCGCGAGGGCGCGACCACCAGGACGAGGCCGGGATAGCGGTCATAGACCACGAAGGACTGCAGCTCCTGCTTCTTGGCCGCGAGATTGACGCAATGGTCGAAATAGCCAGAGACGACATCGGCACTGCCGCCGAGCACGGCTTTCAGCGCATCCGAGCCGCCCTTGAGGTCGACCAGTTCGACATTGAGGCCGGCCTTCTCATATTCGCCAAGCTGCTTGGCCAGCACCGTCGGCAGATAGCACAGGCAGGAGCCGCCGCCGACCGCGATGGTGACCTTGCTTTGCGCCGCGGCAAATCCGGTGGTGAGCGTCAGCGCGAGCAGCGCGCCGGCGAGCCTGGCAATCGTGTTCTTCATTGGTTTCCTCCGTTCGGCCGGCGGCACCATAGAGCAGCGGGGCGGGCTTGAGAAGCACTGCCGAAGTGGGCTGGCCATCGGTCTTGCGGCGCAATAGCATGCGCGGACAAGAACAATTCCTGATGGGGAGGATCATCCATGAATCGCCTTGCCGCCGGGCTGTCGATCGCCGCCGCCTTTGCCGCGGGATGCGGCGCAACTTACCTGCTCGGGCCGGCACTCGCCGCCGAGAGCATCACCGCGCAGATCATCCATACCGGCGAGATGGAAGGCGACGCGCTGGGCCCCGCCAACAAGGTTGGCTACCGCTCGAAGACGTTCATGACCGCCGACGGCGCCACCGTGTCGATCCAGATCGGCAACGTGCCCAAGCACCTGCATCCCAACACCAACGAGATCCAGTACATCCTGGACGGGACCGGCACGATCTGGCTCGGCGACAAGGAGGTCACGGTGAAGCCAGGCGACCTCGTCATCATTCCAAAGGGCACGCCGCATGGCGGCACCAAGCCGATCAGCGGCCAGGTCAAGGCCATCGCGATCAAGACCCCGCCGCAGGCGCCCGACGACGTCAAGCTGCTGGATTGAGCTCTTGCTTTCACCCTTTCCGCTTGCGGGAGAGGTCGCGCCGAAGGCGCGGGTGAGGGTTCTCTCCTCTTCGGGGCTCCCCCAAGTGGAGACACTCTCTCCCCGTCCCCTCCCCGCGGGCGGGAGAGGGAGCGCACCTTGGGTGTGGCTCGCAATCAGAAACTAATTTTCTTACTGCTATCCCCGCCCATCCGAAGCGGTTGGCCGCCACACCAGCAGCCTCCGCTCGACCAACGTCACGCCATAGTCGATCAGGATGACGAAGGCCGACAGCACGAACATGCCGGCGAACACGCCGGCAACGTCGAACACGCCCTCGGCCTGCTGGATCAGATAACCGAGACCCGCCGCCGATCCCAGATATTCGCCGACGACCGCGCCGACGACGGCGAAGCCGACCGAGGTGTGCAGCGAGGAGAACATCCACGACAGCGCCGAAGGCCAATAGACATGCTGCATCAATTGCCGCTCGCTCATGCCGAGCATGCGGCCGTTGTCGAGCACGGTCCGGCTGACCTCCTTGACGCCCTGATAGACGTTGAAGAACACGATGAAGAACACCAGCGTGACGCCGAGCGCAACCTTGGACCAGATGCCAAGCCCGAGCCACAGCGCGAAGATCGGCGCCAGCACGACGCGCGGCAATGCGTTGACCATCTTCACGTAAGGATCGAATACGGCGGCGACCAGCGGCTGGCGCGCGAACCAGAAGCCGACCAGCACGCCGCCGAGCGATCCGATCACGAAGGCCAGGATCGATTCCGCAAGCGTGATGCCGAGATGTTTCCAGATCACGCCGGAGGCGAACCATTTCACGATCTGGCTGAACACGTCGAACGGATTGGAGAAGAAGAACGGCGGCAGCAGGATCTTGCCGAATACGGGAACGGTCGACAGCACTTGCCACAGCACGATGCAGACGACAGCGACCAGGACCTGCAGCGCAAACAGCGTCGGGCGCGACATCAGACCGCCTCCACTGCGTGAGTGGATTGCACGTAACCCTTCATCACCTCGTCCTTCAGCACGCTCCAGATCTCGCGATGCAGCGCATGGAACTCCTTATCCAGCCGCACCTCGAAGATGTCGCGCGGGCGCGGCAAGCTGACGCGCCAGTCGCCGATGATGCGCGAGGACGGCCCGGCCGACATGATCACCACGCGGTCGGCGAGCGCGATCGCTTCTTCCAGATCATGAGTCACGAACAGCACGGCCTTGCGATCGGCGTTCCACAAGTCGAGCAGCAGGTTGCCCATGACTTGGCGCGTCTGTGCATCGAGCGGCCCGAACGGCTCGTCCATCAAGAGAATCTTAGGATCGCGGATCAGCACCTGCGCCAGCGCCACGCGCTTGCGCTGGCCGCCTGAGAGCATGTGCGGGTAGCGGCCCGCAAAGGCGCCGAGGCCGACGGAGGTCAGCCATTTTTGCGCCCGCGACACCGCCTCTGCGCGCGGCGTGCCCTTGATCTCGAGCCCGATCGCGACATTGTCGAGCGCGGTCTTCCAGGGGAACAGCGCGTCGGCCTGGAACAGGTAGCCGGCATCCTGGTTCAGCCCCGTCAGCGGCCCGTCGAATATCCTGACGCTGCCCGCCGCCGGCTTGAGCAGGCCGGCTGCGATATTGAGCAGCGTCGATTTCCCACAGCCGGTCGGGCCGACGATGGCGACGAACTCGCCCGGCGCGACCGCAAGATGCGCCTTCTCCACCGCCGTATAGACCCGGCCGTCCCCCAGCCGGAACGCGACCTTGGCATCCTCCAGCGTCACTGCCGTGGGCGTCGTCATGTGCTTCCTCCGAACTCAGGCCGATGCCTTAGCCGCTCGCGCGGCCAAGTTCAATCAAGGCGCCAAGCGTGCTACGCATGGGGACTTGCCGTTCCCTTCACCTCTCTTGAGCCCACCCGCGATGCCTTCCAAGCTGGCGATCAGCTACCAAGAGGTCACCAAGAGCTTCGGCTCCCTTAGGGCTGTGGACGATGTGTCGCTCGACATTGCCGAGGGCGAATTTCTGGCCATCGTGGGCGGGTCCGGCTCGGGCAAGACCACGCTGCTGCGGCTCGCCAACCGGCTGATCGAGGCCGACGTCGGCACGATCACCGTCGAGGGCGAGGATGTGCGGAATGTCGATCCGGTCGCGCTGCGGCGGCGGATCGGCTACGTGTTCCAGAGCGGCGGGCTGTTTCCGCATTTGAGCGTCGCCGACAATATCGGAATCACGCCAAAGCTGCTGGGTGAGCCGGCAGCGGCGATCGCAGGGCGCATCGACGAGCTGCTGGAGCTCGTGCAGCTCGACCGCGCATCGCATCGCGACCGTCTGCCCGAGGCACTCTCCGGGGGCCAGCGCCAGCGTGTCGGCGTGGCGCGGGCGCTCGCCGCAAAGCCCCGCATCGTGCTGATGGACGAGCCGTTCGGCGCACTCGATCCCCTCACCCGCGATGCGCTCGGCGAGGACTATCGCGCGCTACACCGCAGCCTCGGCCTGACCACCGTCATGATCACACACGACATGACCGAGGCGATCCTGCTCGCCGACCGCATCGCAGTGATGCGCGGCGGGCGGCTGCTCGCGCAGGGGACGCCTGCGGAGCTCTCGAACAGCAGCGACGCCTACGTGCTGGAGCTGCTGCGCACGCCGCGCCGCCAGGTCGAGCGGTTGAACACGCTGCTGCCGCAGAGCGGTGCGGCATGAGCCTCTTCACCGATCCGCGTTGGGGCGAGGCGCTGGCGCATCTGCCCGACTATCTCGGCAACCATGTGCGGGTGAGCCTCGCCGCGCTCGCGCTTGGCCTCGCCGTCAGCCTGCCGCTGGCGATCTTGACACGCAACCGTCCGACGCCGCGCGGCCTCCTGCTCGCGTTCGCCAGCATCGTGCAGACCGTACCTGGGCTGGCACTGCTTGCGTTGTTCTATCCGCTGCTGCTGCTAGCTGCTTCCGTCACGCTGGCCTGGTTCGGCCTTTCCTTCTCCGCGTTCGGCTTCCTGCCGGCGATGCTGGCGCTGGCGCTCTATTCGATGCTGCCGGTGCTGCGCAACGGCATCACCGGCCTCAACGGCATCGATCCCGCGCTGATCGAAGCCGCCAAGGGTGTCGGCATGACCGCACGGCAATCGCTGCTCATGGTCGAACTGCCGCTGGCGCTGCCGGTGATGATGGCGGGGATCCGCACCGCCGCAGTGTGGGTGATCGGCACCGCGACGCTCTCAACCCCGATCGGGCAGACCAGCCTCGGCAATTACATCTTCGCCGGGCTCCAAACCCAGAACTGGGTGTTCGTGCTGTTCGGCTGCCTGGCCTCGGCCCTGCTCGCGCTCGCGGTCGATCAGTTGCTTGGCCTGATCGAGAACGGCCTGCGCCACCGCAGCCGCTTGCGCAGCGTCCTCGGCGTGGTCGGAATCGCGGCGCTGGTCGCCGCGACGCTGGTGCCGACCGTGGGACGCTCGTCAGGCTACGTGGTCGGCGCAAAAACCTTCGCCGAGCAATACGTGCTGTCGGCGTTGATGAGGGACCGCCTCCAGGCGGCCGGCCTCGCGGCCACGGCGCGCTCCGGCCTCGGCTCTAGCGTGATCTTCGAGGCGCTGAAGGCCGGGGACATCGATCTCTATGTCGACTATTCCGGCACGCTCTGGGCCAACCAGCTCCATCGCACCGACATCAAGCCGCGCACCGAGCTGGTCGCCGAGCTGAAGACGGCGCTCGCGAAGGACAACATCACGCTGCTCGGCGAGCTCGGCTTCGAGAACGCCTATGCGCTGGTGATGCCGAGACAGCGCGCCGAGGCGCTCGGCATCCGCACCATCGCCGACCTCAGCGCACATGCCTCGAAACTGTCGATTGCCGGCGACTACGAATTCTTCTCGCGCCCCGAATGGGCGGCCCTGCAAAAAGCCTACGGGCTCCAGTTCCGCGCCCAGCGCCAGATGCAGCCGGATTTCATGTATGCGGCCGTCGCCAGCGGCGAGGTCGACGTCATCGCCGGCTACACCAGCGACGGCTTGATCGCGAAATACGACCTTGTCACGCTCGACGATCCCCGCCACGCGATCCCGCCCTATGACGCGATCCTGCTGCTGGCGCCAAAACGCGCCGGCGACGAACGGCTCAAGACGGCGCTGCAGCCGCTGCTCGGCAAGATCGACATCGCCACCATGCGCGAGGCGAATTTGCGCGCCAGCGGCAATGATGCGAACTCCTCGCCAGACGCGGTCGCGCGATGGCTGTGGGAGCAGATCGGGCGACGCTAGGGCAGAATTGCCTAGCTCACCGCGACCGGTTCACGCCCTCACCTCCTGGCGCTGGAACAGCACATAGCCGAAGGCGAACAGCACGATGGTGCCCGCGATCAGGCCCACCGTTTGCGGCCAGGCGATCATGACGCTCTCGCCGAATGGGAGCGGTGATCCCATGACGGCGCCACGGAGCTGGTCAAGGAACACCGGGCCGAGCGCGCGCGTGGTCGGCGAGAGCACGGCGAGCATCGCCTCTCCGAACAGGTCGTTGGGCGAGAGCCGCAGCAGCTCCTGCGTCCAGATCGCGGTGGCCGGATCGTTGAGGCCGAGCAGCGCGTAGCGCGGATCGGCCGGAGCGATTGCCTGCGCGATCGCCGGGGCCAGCATCGGCCAGAGCACGGTCAGGAACAGCCAGATGCCAAGCGAAACCAGCGCCGCGGTCGCCGGCGAGCGGAACACGATCGACAGCAGCATGGCCAGCGAGAGCCAGACACCGGCATAGAAGATCGCCACGATCAGGAACACCAGCGAGCGCGCGATCTCCTCGCCGCCGGGCGGCACCCCGAGGAAGATCAGGCCGAGACCGATCACCAGCAACCACAAGGCAGCGAGGCTGATGCCGATGGTGGCGAGGGCTGCGAGGAATTTTCCCATCAGCAGCGCATCGCGATAGATCGGCTGCGCCAGGATGCGCGATAACGTCCGCCGGTTGTGCTCGCTGTTGATGGCGTCGAAGCCGAGCCCGATCGCCATCAGCGGAATGAGGAATCCGAGAATCGCGACGAAGGACGGCAGCGGCGCCTTGTCGATGGTGAAGAGGCGGAGCAGCAGGAACGGATCTTCGGCCGTGTTCTGCCTGAGGTTGCTGATCGCCCCGTAGAGCGCGGCGAGCGCCGTGAAGACGATCAGGAGCTCCAGCATCAGCATGCGGATGCTGGAGAGATGATCGGCGAGCTCCTTGACGAAGACGGTCGACAGTCCGCGGAACGGTGAACCCTCACGCCGCATGGCGAACATCTCCCGTGGGCCTGATCTGGAAATAGCGCGCGTAGATCGCCTCGAGGCTTGGTTCGTCGATCGACAATCTGCGCAAGTCACCACCGACCGTGACCACGGCGCGTGCCGCGTCCGGCCGCACGTCGCGCTCGGCAGTCATGCGGAAGCGATCGACGCCCAGGGTGTCGACCTGGGTCACACCGGGGATCATCGCAAGCCGCCGGGCTATACCGAGTCCGTCGGCCTCGACTTCCACGACGAAGCCGGCACCGAGCACCTTGACTGCGAGCTCCGGCACCGCACCCATCAACACGATACGTCCGCCCTGGAACAGCGCGACCCGGTCGCAGATGCGTTGCACCTGGTCGAGCATGTGGGACGACAGCAGCACCGTGATGCCCTCGGCCTTCAATTCTCCGATCAATCCCAGGAACTCCTGCGTCGCCTGCGGGTCGAGGCCCGACGTCGGCTCGTCCAGGATGGCGATCTCGGCCCGCTTCACGATGATCTCGGCGAGACCCAGCCGTTGCCGCATGCCACGCGAGAACGTCGCGACCCGCTTTGAGGCGACCTGCGCGAGGCCGACCCGCATCAGTGCCGCCTCGATCCGCCGCCTGCGCTCAGCGCGCGCCAGTCCCATCAGCTTCGCCGTATAGGCAAGGTTTTCGGCGGCGGTGAGATGATCATAGAAGCCGACCGCATCGGGCAGATAGCCGACGCGCTGCTTGACCTTCAGCGGTTCTCGGGCCGGATTGAAGCCGAGCACGCTGACCTCGCCAGACGATATCTCGGTTAATCCCAGCATCATCAGGATGGTCGTGGTCTTGCCCGCGCCGTTCGGGCCGAGCAGGCCGAACACCTCACCGCGCGCAATGTCGAAGTCGATGCCATCGACGACGGCCGCAGCGCCGTAGCGCCGCGTCAGCCCGCGCGCGGCGATGACGGGATCCGGTGCCGTCCCTCGGCTGTCCTTTGATTGATTCCTCATCGCCGTCCGAACCTCGCGACTGCACCCAGCATCAGCAGGAGCGCGACGCCGATGACGCCTGCACCTGCCATGCCCCATACGGTCGAAGTGCCGACGGTGATGCGGAACTGGCCGGAAGCGTTCTCTCCGCGCGATGTGGCGCGGATCGTCGCTTGGTAGTCACCGGCCAACGACTTGTCGCTGGGCGTGATCAACGCCTGCACCTCGCTGTCCTTGCCCGGCACGAGCCGCTCGATGGTCGCCGGCTCGAATGTCACCTTCCATCCACTCGGCGCCGTTCCGGCCAGCGTGATATTCTCCGCCGGAGCGGTGCCGGAATTCGTCACGACGATCGGGATCGAGCTCTGCTTGCCGGCGACCGCACGCGCACTCAACAGACCATCGCGGCCCGAGATCTGGAGCTGCGGCTGGCCGACGATGTCGAGCGCAAGCTCGGTGGAAGCAGAGGCATCCTCGGCCTTCACGATCACCTTGACCGGGAAGTGACCGGCGTCGACCGTCGTGGGCGGGCGCACCTTCAGCTTGATATCTTTGGACTGGCCCGCATCGATCGGAATCGACGAGAGCTCCTGCGTGCCGTAGGCCTCGGTGAACGATGTCTCGAAATTGGCGGGAGCCTCTGCTGCAAAACTGGCAACGAGATTGCGGCCGGAATCGTTCTTGATCGAGAGCGTATAATCGAAATTGGATTTCGGGCTGCCGCGCAGCGACGGCAGGCTGGATTTCACGCTGAGCTTGGCGGGCAGCTCCTTGGCGAGCGAGACCGCAACCGGGAGTTCGGCCGTGGTGCCCTGCCCTTCGGCCTTGACCGTGAGCGTATGCGGGGCGAGATCGTTACCCGCAGGCACGTCGAGCCTGAGCTGCAGCGCGACACTGCCGTCGGGGGCCGGCATCGCGGCGCCGACCGGCTGACCGCCACCGAGTAGCGTCGCGGTCCAGCCGCTCGGCACGCCTGCCACCGAAAGCTGGTAGCGCTGCGGCGCGAGACCGTAGTTCTGCAGACGCAGTGAGATGTTGGTCGTGGTCCCCGGCCGCACCGTGACCGCCGGATAGTCGGTCATGAGATAAAGCCCCTTGATGTCGTGCGCAGGTTCGGCCGCGTGGGCAGCCGGACTCAGCAGCACGAGGGCAAATGCAAGACGCGCAGCATCAAGCGCTCGCATGGACGATACTCCTGCAAGGAAGGATGGATCAGGGATGGGCTTCGCACCGCCGGAAAGACCATTTGGCGGCGTGTCGGATGATGGAAGCAATCGTGACGAAGTTTTGGAAGCGAAGCGGCCTGCCAGTTACAAGTCGGTGATTGCAGGCGATTTTGTCTCAGACTTTAGTTCGAAGTCGGCGTGCACGCGTGAAAGGTTACGAGGCCGTAATGCGATGCTTCTCCGGCCCGCGCATCAGCGGCGCCGATGCTCCGCCTGAATGGCATCGCGCCGCTAAAGCCCGTGGATGATCCCAGCGTCGATCAGCAGCCGATTGAGCCGCCGCGCTTCGGCGCCGTCCTTGCAGCCGTAGAAGATGCCTTTGCAGCGGAGCATGATCGCCTTCTGCTCGGCGAAGGACGGATCGAGCGGGATGCCGGCGGCTTCCTGGATCACCAGCGGCAGATAGGGACCGTCGATCGTGTCCATCACGGTGTCGGTTCTGACCGGCTCGAAGTTGACGGCGTCGATGGCGTAATAGGTCGCGTAGAGGCGCGGATCGTAGGCATCGAGCTTCTTGCCGATCGCACTCTCATCGAGCCCGGGCTCAAGCAGGCTCGGCGCAAATTCGGGCTGGTGATCGCCATAGCGCACGATCAGGAAGGGTTCGCCCGGAAAGGTCTTCTTCAGGCCCGCGACGAATGCCTTGTATTGCTCGGCGCTCATGGCCTGACGGCGCAGATATTCGTCGAAGGACGGCCCATTGCCCGGCGCACGCCAGCTCGGCAGCAGGTCGGGACGGAAGCGGGTCTCCCAGGGGAAATGATTGGCACCGAGATAGATGAAGGTGAACAGCGGCTTGTTCGGCGGCTGCTGCCCCATGAGCTGAAGCGCCTTGTCGTAGAAGAAGCTGTCGGGCTCCACATCCTTGGCGCCGAGATCCTTGGAGTCGAGGAAGCGCTCGATGCCGGTCGTCATCTGGAAGCTGCGCGCGCCCATGAAGCCGCCATGGGCGGGATAGAGCGACAGCGTATCGTAGCCGCAACGGCGTAGCGCGAGCGGCAGGCCGCGCTCGACCCGGTTCGAGGCGATGCGCGTCACGAAATAGGCGAAACGGCCGAACGAGCGCGAGGAGAGCCCCGCGAGCACATTGTATTCGGTGAACCAGCTCGGCCCGCCATTGCTCTCGGCGAGGAACGTGCGCTGCTTGCCATCCCATGACTTGAAATGATCGCCATAGCGCGGCGGCACCTTGATCCCTTGTGCGGCGCGGATGTCGAAGCTCGACTCATCATGGATCATGATGATGTTCGGCCGCCGGCCGGCGGGATGGCAGGAATCGACCAGCGGCATGTTGAGCCGCTCGTTGGTCGAAGCGGCCGACTCCATGACTCCGTACTGCACGAGATCGGAGACCGCGGTGACGCCGGAGCGGAAGAACTTCGAGAGATAGCCGTCGTCGTAATAGCCGCGCCAGGCTTCGTCCGGATGAGAGAGCGAATAGCCGACGAGGGCAGCGAGACAAGCGAGCTTGCAGGCGAGTGCGGGCAGGCGGCGGATGCGGAACGGGTCGAGCCACCACAGCGCATACATCAGCGGCAGCGTGACGAGGCCGGCTGATATCACCGACCAGCGCAAATTCGGGAAGATCGTGAACAGGAATGCGACCGTGTCCCGGTCGATCATCATCAGGTCGATGAAGTTGACCGTCATCTGCACGACGTCGTGCTTGAGCCGCGACAGCAGCACCAGGACGACGACCATGGTCAGCGACAGCGCACCCGACAGCGCCGGCCGGCGCAGCAGCGTGATCCAGGAGAAGTTGAGAATGCCCCAGGCCAGCGCGAAGGACAGGCGCGAGCCGAAATCCGTCTCGGTCTCGTACATCAGCGCGAGCGCGGCCAGATGCGGCGCGGCAACCGCGAGCAGCCGCCAGATGCCGAGCGCGGCGACGCTCGCCAGCACGGCGGTGGTGGCAGAAGGACCTGGATTGGGCGCGGACGCCATCGACGACACGCAACTCTGGTCCGGCGCGGTGATGCCAAGCCCGTCTGGCCGGCCGAACGGCCACGGCGTCCGGCGCAGCCGGCTGCACCGTTTCATAAAACTGTAATGGAACTGTCACGGACAGGCAACGTGCGGCGCGATCCGACCTTCGCTTAATGTTAGCAGCGGGCGAACGAAAGCCGTGGACCAGGGCCCGGCCAAGGCGCCCCTGCGCATGATCGCGATGGGCCGCCGCCCGCGCAGGCAAACCGTCGCGGCGGGCTGAACGCCCACCTTACTGCGGCAGCAGCCCGAGCCGCTTGGCGATGATGCGGTCGAGCGTCCGTTTCGGCAGCACGGCACTGATCAGATAGCGCAGCGGCTCCGGCGTGATCTGGTAACGCACCTTGGGGCTTGCCGCGGTCAGCGCCTCGAATACGACCTCGGCCGGCGATCATGTAGGAGAAAGGTGCCAGGACGCAATGGCACATGGTCTCGCGCTACGCGTGATGAGACTGCGGATGAAGAGTCGAATGCTTGCCCCTGAAGAGGCAGACGTTTTGGTGCTGGAGAAGGCCGCGAGAGCGTCTGAAAAGGGACGCGAGATCAAGAAAGTGGTTTAAGCGTCAGTTCTTCGCGTTCAGGCTGCACTTCAGCTCGCGAAGAATTTGAATGAAGCAGCAATGCTTGGCGCGAGAATGAAAAGAGCGAACGCTGTTTGTGACTTCGCTCAACACTAATTGCGAAGGTTTAAGATTTGGTTTGACGAGCGAAGCTCGTGTTTTCGCTCATGTCCCGGACAAGCGCAGCGAAGCAGAGCACAGAGCCCGGACCCGGAAGCCGCAAGGGCCCCCGGCTCGGCAGCGCACCACTTGCGTGATGCGCTGCGTCCGGGGAACGGTGACTTAGTTCTTGCTCTTGTCGACCAGCGCGCCCTTCTTGATCCAGGGCATCATGTCGCGCAGCTTCGCGCCGACTTCCTCGATCGGATGGGCGGCGAGCTTGGCGCGGGTCGCCTTGAACGAGGTCTGGTTGACCTTGTTCTCGAGCATCCAATCGCGGGCGAACTTGCCGCCCTGGATGTCAGCCAGAACCTTGCGCATCTCCTTCTTGGTCTCGTCGGTGATGATGCGCGGGCCGGTGACGTACTCGCCGTACTCGGCGGTGTTGGAGATCGAATAGTTCATGTTGGCGATGCCGCCTTCATAGATCAGGTCGACGATCAGCTTCACTTCGTGCAGGCACTCGAAATAGGCCATCTCCGGCGCGTAGCCGGCTTCGACCAGGGTCTCGTAGCCGCCCTTGATCAGCTCGACCAGGCCGCCGCAGAGTACCACCTGCTCGCCGAACAGGTCGGTCTCGCACTCTTCCTTGAAGGTGGTCTCGATGATGCCGGCGCGGCCGCCGCCGATCGCGGAGGCGTAGGACAGGCCGAGATCATGGGCATTGCCCGAGACGTCCTTGGCAATCGCGATCAGGCAGGGCACGCCGCCACCGCGCTGATACTCCGAGCGCACGGTGTGGCCGGGGCCCTTTGGCGCGATCATCAGCACGTCGAGGTCGGCGCGCGGATCGAGCAGGTTGAAGTGGACGTTGAGGCCGTGCGCGAACACGAGGGCAGCGCCCTTCTTCATGTTGTCGTGCAGGTGTTCGCGGTAGATGTCGCCCTGAAGCTCGTCCGGGGTCAGCATCATGACGAGGTCGGCCCATTTGGCGGCTTCCGCAACTTCCAGCACCTTGAAGCCGGCAGCTTCCGCCTTCTTGGCCGAGGCCGAGCCGTTGCGCAGCGCAATGGCGACTTCCTTGACGCCGGAATCCTTCAGGTTGAGCGCATGGGCGTGGCCCTGGCTGCCGTAGCCGACGATGGCGACCTTCTTGCCCTTGATCAGGTTCAGGTCGGCGTCGCGATCGTAATAAACACGCATAGTCGTTTCCTCGTTCAGGGCCGAAAATCGGCCAATGGTCAGTGTCCGAAGGGTGAAATTTGCGGATTTCGGGGGCTGTCTAGAGCATTTTCAGCCCCGAGGGAAACCCGTTTCTGCATGGAAATCCGCGACATCATGCATCCATGAAAACGGGGTAGAGGGAAGCGAGCAGCAGGATCGCCATCAGGATATTGAAGACGCGGACCAGCCGCTCGGAGGTCAGGATCGGCCGCAACGCGGTGCCGAACAACGCCCAGACCACGGTCGAGACCGTGCCGACGACGAGGCTAATCACGGTCTGGATGGCGATGTTGAGCGGGAATTGGGCGATCGCGGCATAGGCGGTGATGGTACCGATCACGATCACCCAGCCCTTGGCGTTGATCCACTGGAACATGGCCGCACCCCAGAAGGTCATCGGGCCGCGGGCTTTCTCCTCGCCCGGCTTGGCCGGACCGGACATGGCGATCACGGCGGCCAGGTAAATCAGGTAGGCGGCGCCGGCGTATTTCAGGATGGTCTGGAAGATCGGATAGGCCAGGAACACGGTACCGAGCCCGAGGCCGACTGCAGCAACCATGAAGGCAAAGCCGAGGACGATCCCGACGATGTGCGGGATGGTGCGCCGGAAGCCGTAGGTCAGGCCCGAGGACAACAGCATGATATTGTTCGGTCCTGGCGTGAAGTACATCACGACCATGAAAATGAGGAAGGCATAGAACAGCGACTGGGACATGCTCACCTCACGCTGTCTTCGGCAGGACTTGCGGGCGCTTCGCCAGCACCATCACGGCGATACCACCGATCACGGTCAGCATGCCGGCAAGCCGCAACGGTCCGAACCGCTCGCCGAACACGATGCTGGAGGCAGCCGAGCCGACGAACGGCACCAGCAACGCGAACGGCACCACTTGCGCGGCGGGATAGTCGCGCAGCAGGCGGCCCCACAGCCAATAGGCGATGCTGGTGGAGATGCCGCCGAGCATCAGCATGCAGAGCACCGATGTCAGCGATATGTGCGTCAGAGACGTCCAAGTCGTCGCCGGCCCATTGGCGATCAGTGCCAGCACGAACAGCGGCACTGCCGAAGCGAGGCACAGCCACGCGAACAGATCGAACATCGGCACGCCGCGCGCGCTGCGCAGCAGCAGATTGCCGACGGCAAAGCTGAGCGGCGATATCATCAGCACTGCGAAGGCCGCGACGCTGAAATCATGGCCGACTGTGCCGCAGATCATCAGCAGGCCCGCCGCGGCAATGACGATGCCCAGCGTCTGCACCGGTGTGGGCCGCTCGCCGAATGCGAGCGCTGCGAAGCCGATCGTGAACAGCGCCTGGCTCTGCACGACGACGCTGGTCAGGCCCACCGGCACGCCATGGGCGATGCCATAAGCCTGGGACAGGAACTGACCGAGGAACAGCGTGAAGCTGATCGCGATCAGCAGCGACCAGGCCACCTTCGGCTTGGGAATGAACAGGCACGGCACCGCGGCGATCGTAAAGCGCAATGCCGTCATCAGCTCCGGTGAAAGCTCGTCGAGCGCGATCCGGCTCGCCACGAAGGCAAGCCCCCAGATGATCGCCACCATGACGGCGATGAGGATGTCGGCCGGCTTCATTGTTGTTTCCGGTTCTGCTTATCGTGCAGCCCTGTTGTTGTTCTGGTCTAACCTTGATCGCCGGCTTTCGGTTTCCGCAGCAGATACGTGCCGTGCATGGGGGCGTGGTAGTCGGCCGAGACCAGCGCGAAACCGACGTCGGTCAGCATCCGCTCCATCACCCAGCCGAAGGTGGAATATTCGTCGCGCATATGCGTCACTACGCTCTCCCGCGCGAAATCGTGGTTCTTGATCTGGAAATCGGCCCATTGCTCGACGTCGCGTTCGACAGCGTCAGGCATCGACGCATAGACGATGTCGCGCAAGTAAAAGCTCGCACCCGGCTTCAGGGCGCGATAGATCCGCGACATCGCCACCGCCTTCCAGAAATCCGGCAGATGGTGCAGCGTGAACTCGCTGACGATCAGGTCGTAGGACTCCGGACGGTAGGCGAAGCTGAGCAGGCCTGCGGACTGGGTGCGAACCGGCGCCTTGCGGTCGCGGGCGTAGATCTCGGCGAGCGCCAGCATCGCCGGCGAGATGTCGATGGCGTCGACCTCGGCACCCATCAGCGCGGCTTCGGTCGCAAGCACGCCGTTGCCGCAGCCGATATCGGCAATGCGCCAACCGCGCTGGACCCCGAGCATTTTCAGCGCGGCGCGCGCCCGCAGATCGGCATCGTCATGGTTGTCGTAGATCGATGCCACAGCGGGCTCGATCCCCATCCGGTTCCGCTCGTTATAGTACCAGTCGCGCGCCAGCATGGTTCACATCCCTTCAGGCCCGCGGCCGATCGCGGCAACACCGGTGCGCGACACTTCGACAAGGCCGAGCGGGCGCATCAGGTCGATAAACTGATTGATCTTGTCCGTATTGCCTGTGATCTCGAACACAAAGCTTTCGGTGGTGGCGTCGATCACGCGGGCGCGGAACGCGTCCGCCAGCCTGAGCGCCTCGACCCGATGCTCGCCCTGGCCACGCACCTTCACCATCGCCAGCTCGCGCTCGATCGAGCGCTTGGTCTGGGTCATGTCGACGACGCGATAGACCGGGATCATGCGGTCGAGCTGGTGCTTGATCTGCTCAATCACCATCGGTGTGCCCGTCGTGACGATGGTGATGCGCGACAGGTGCTTCTGCGCCTCGGTCTCCGAAACCGTGAGGCTCTCGATGTTGTAGCCGCGGCCCGAGAACAGGCCGATGACGCGCGCGAGCACGCCCGGCTCGTTCTGCACGAGCACGGCGAGCGTGTGCGTCTCGTTGGGATCGTGACGGTCCTCGATGAAATAGGCGGATGCGGGCTGGTTCATTGTCGTCCCCTCTTGTCTCTCCGTCACGCCATCGCTGGCGCATCCGTCCCGACCCAACGGCGGAACAGATCGAAATCGATGTTGCCCCCGGACAGCACAAGACCGACGCGCTTGCCCTTCATCTTGCTCTTCTCTTGCTGCGCGGCGGCGAGCGCAGCTGCACCCGCGCCTTCGGCGAGATTGTGGGTGTCTGTCCAGTAGGCGCGGATCGCGGCTGCGACCTCGTCGTCGGTGACCTCTACGATGCGCGAGGCGCCCTTGCGGATCAGCGCGAACGCATCCGCGTCCGGAATGCGCGTCGCCATGCCGTCGGCACGCGTGTTGCTGGTCTCGGTCGTAACGATCTTTCCGGCCGCAAACGACAGCGCATAGGACGGCGCCTCCGTCGACTGCACGCCGACGATCTCCGTCTTCAGGCCGAGCAGGTCGCGAGCCATGATGCAGCCGCAGATGCCGGAGCCCTGCCCGATCGGCACGTAGAGGATGTCGAGATCGGGCGCGGAGCGGAACAACTCGAGCGCGTAGGTGGCGACGCCGAGCACGAGATCGGGATGGAACGACGGCACCATGTGCAGGCCGGTAAACTGGGCGCGCCGCTGAGCCTCTTCGGCCGCCGCCTGAAAATCCTCGCCATGCTCGACCAGCTCGGCGCCGAAGGTCTTCATCGCGCGGTTCTTCTCGACCGAGTTGCCGCGCGGCACATAGATCACCGCCGGCACGCCGTGGCGCCCCGCGGCAAAGGCCAGGCTCTGACCGTGGTTGCCACGCGTCGCCGAGATGATGCCCGGCGTGTTCGGCCGCTCGCGCTTCAGCCGTTCGAGATAGACGAGCCCGCCGCGCACCTTGAAGGCGCCGATCGGGGTATGGTTCTCGTGCTTGACCACGACCTCGGTGCCGAGGCGCTCGGCGAGCAGCGGCCAGGCATGCGCCGGCGTTGCCGGCACCGCCCGCCCCACGATCGCATGTGCGCGCTCGAGCTCCTTCAGGTCGAACATTGGAGCCCTTCCATCGACGCTCCCAGACAGCAGTCATCCCCGCGAAAGCGGGAATCCAGTATTCCAGAGGCCCGCGAGATTGATCGCGAGGCCGCGGCGTACTGGATCGCCCGGTCGAGCCGGGCGATGACAGCGGAGTTTGTAATCATCGCGCTCACACCAGCGCCTTGCCGCCCGCGAACGCCTTGGCCGTGGCCTCGTCGTTGGCCTGCTCCGGCAGCAGCATCTCGTTATGCGCCTTGCCAGAGGGGATCATCGGGAAGCAGTTTTCGAGCGCGGCGACGCGGCAGTCGAACAGCACCGGTCGCTTGACCGAGATCATTTCCCTGATGGCGCCATCGAGATCGGCCGGCTTGTGCACCTGGAGGCCGACGGCGCCATAGGCTTCCGCGAGCTTGACGAAGTCCGGCAGCGCTTCGGAGTAGGAATGCGACAAGCGGTTGCCATGCAGCAGCTGCTGCCACTGGCGCACCATGCCCATGTACTGGTTGTTGAGGATGAAGATCTTGATCGGCAGCTCGTACTGAATCGCCGTCGACATCTCCTGCATCGTCATCTGCACCGAGGCATCGCCCGCGATGTCGATCACGAGGCTGTCCGGATGCGCCACCTGCACGCCGACCGCGGCCGGCAGGCCGTAGCCCATGGTGCCGAGACCGCCAGATGTCATCCAGCGATGCGGCTCCTCGAAGCCGTAGAACTGCGCTGCCCACATCTGGTGCTGGCCGACCTCGGTCGTGATGTAGGTGTCCTTGCCGCGCGTCGCCTCGAACAGGCTCTGGATCGCGTGCTGCGGCAGGATCACGTCGTTGCTCTTCTTGTAATAGAGCGAGTTGCGGGCGCGCCACTGCGCGATTTGCTGCCACCACGATTTGATGTCGGGCTTCTTCGCCTCCGCCTTGAACACCTGGAGGATGTCGCCGAGGACGTTGCCGCAATCGCCGATGATCGGCACATCGACCCGGATGTTCTTGTTGATCGAGGACGGATCGATGTCGATGTGGATCTTCTTCGAGCCCGGCGAGAACGCATCGACGCGGCCGGTGATACGGTCGTCGAAGCGCGCGCCGACGCACAACATGACGTCGCAATCATGCATGGTCATGTTGGCCTCGTAGGTGCCGTGCATGCCGAGCATGCCGAGCCAGTTCTTGCCCGACGCCGGATAGGCGCCGAGGCCCATCAGCGTCGATGTGATCGGAAAACCGGTGACCTCGACCAGCTCGCGCAGCAGCTTGGTCGCCTCGGGGCCGGAATTGATGACACCGCCGCCGCTGTAGATCACGGGACGCTTGGCATTCGCGAGCAGCGAGACAGCCTTGCGTATCTGCGTCGCATCGCCCTTCAGGCGCGGCGCGTAGGAGCGGTGCACGTCGGACTTGCGCGGCGGATGATAAGTGCCGGTTGCGAACTGAACGTCCTTGGGAACGTCGACCAGCACTGGGCCCGGACGGCCTGAAGTCGCGACATAGAAGGCTTCGTGCAGCACCTTGGCGAGATCATTGACGTCGCGCACCAGCCAGTTGTGCTTGGTGCAGGGACGCGTGATGCCGACGGTATCGCATTCCTGGAACGCATCGTTGCCGATCAGATGCGTCGGCACCTGGCCGGAGATGCAGACCAGCGGAATGGAGTCCATCAGCGCGTCGGTGAGCGGCGTCACCATGTTGGTAGCGCCGGGACCGGAGGTCACCAGCGCAACGCCCGGCTTGCCGGTCGAGCGCGCATAGCCCTCGGCGGCATGGCCCGCGCCCTGCTCGTGACGAACCAGGATGTGCTGAACCTGACTCTGCTGGAAGATCTCGTCATAGATCGGAAGCACCGCGCCGCCGGGATAGCCGAAAATGTCGGTCACGCCATGATCGATCAGCGCACGGACGATCATTGCGGCGCCGGTCATCTGGTTCGGATCGTGGCTCTTGTCGCTCATTGGCTTGCTCCGGATGCGCTGTTGCCAGCGCTTCATTCGTGTCGGGTTCGGGAAATAAAAAAGGCCCCGAAGAGGGCCCACGCACACCGCCTGTCTTATGGATGGCAGCTAGCCACCCCCGGCGGTGTGCCTGGGTACGACGGCGATAAGGAGGATGGTAATAATGTTACGCATGGCAGGCGCTCGGCTTCCCAAAGGTTGCGCGAAACATAGCGGCCAAAGCCCGGATGTCAAGGCAATGCGGCCGTTCCCGCGCGATTTCCGGAATGTAGCGGTGTTCCCGGGGTTCGGCGAGAGGTAAATTCGGGAACCCGGGCACAAAAGCGTGTCAGCCAGGGTCCTCAGTCGCGCTCACGATCGCGGTCAGCCACCCCCTCGCCTCATCCGGCCTCACCCATTCGAATTCCGGCAATTGGTGCCGGAACCAGGTGAACTGGCGCTTGGCATAATGGCGGGTATCGGCCCGGCCGATTCCGGCGGCCTCCTCCAGGCTCAGCTCGCCGCGCAGATGCCGGATCAAGGCCGGCACCCCATGGGCCTTCATCGCCGGCAGCAGCGGATCGAGATGTCTGGCGGCGAGCCGCTCGATCTCCCTCAGCGCACCAGCACCCAGCATGGCATCGAAGCGGGCATCGATGCGGGCATACAGCTCGTCGCGTTCGGGGGCGAGAAACACCGCGCGAAAGCTGTCCTTCGGCAGCAGCGGTGGCTGCCCCTCCTGCTGCCAGTCGAGCAGCGAACGCCCGGTTGCCTCGATCACCTCGAGCGCGCGCGCAATCCGGGTGCGGTCGCGCAAGTTCAATCGCTCGGCCGCGCGCGGATCGCGGCGCGCGAGTTCCGCGTGCAGCGCCTCGACGCCGTTCCGTTCCAACCGCGCGCGCACATCATCGCGCGCCTCGGCAGGGATCGGCGGCACCACGGAGAGGCCCGCCGTCAGCGCCTTGAAATAGAGCCCGGTGCCGCCGATGAAGATCGGCAGACGTCCCAGAGCCCTTGCTTCATCGAGCGCCTTCGCCGCGTCGCTTACCCAGGCACCAGCCGAGAAGTTCACGGCGGCATCGACATGGCCATAGAGGCGATGCGGCACGAGCGCCTCATCCGCCGCTGTCGGCCGCGCCGTGATGATGCGCAGATCGCGGTAGACCTGCATGGAATCGGCATTGATGACGACACCATCGGTCGCGAGCGCAAGCTCGAGCGCCAGCGCCGACTTGCCGCTGGCGGTCGGGCCTGCGATAAGCATGGCCTTGCCTGAATGCCCCTCGCTCACGAAAACCTCAAAATGTCCCTCGTTGCCACGCTGATCTGCAACCCTGACAATCCCGCGCTCGACTCGACCATCGTCGACGGCGCCCGCGCCGTGCTGCCTCAGGCAGCTCCCGCGCACTGGCTGTTCGACGGGGTTGCGGTCGACATTCCCTTCGGCGTCGACAGCAACCTCGAAGGCGACCGCCACGCCATCGAGCAGCGGTTGCGCGAGCTCCGCGGCGACCTGCCCATCGACATCGTCGTGCAGCCAGTCGGTTTCCGGCGCAAGAAGCTTTTTCTCGCTGACATGGATTCCACCATGATCGGCCAGGAATGTATCGACGAGCTCGCCGATTTCGTCGGGGTGAAGGCGCATGTCGCCGCCATCACCGAGCGTGCGATGCGCGGCGAGATCGAGTTCGAACCGGCGCTGCGCGAGCGCGTCGCGTTGCTCAAGGACCTGCCCGCCAGCGCGGTCGATGAGGTGCTGGCCAAGCGCATCACGCTGACGCCGGGTGGCCGCGAGCTGGTCGCGACCATGCGCGCCCATGGCGCCTACACCTGCCTCGTCTCGGGTGGTTTCACGCTATTCACGACCGCGGTTGCCGCCAAGCTCGGCTTTCAGGAGAACCGCGCCAACGAGCTCGTCGTGCGCGACGGCAAGTTCACCGGCGAGGTGAAGGAGCCGATCCTCGGC
Source organism: Bradyrhizobium sp. LMG 9283 (assembly GCF_045571415.1). NCBI lineage: Bacteria > Pseudomonadati > Pseudomonadota > Alphaproteobacteria > Hyphomicrobiales > Nitrobacteraceae > Bradyrhizobium > Bradyrhizobium sp. LMG 9283. Next base: position 2,778,820 of record NZ_CP120691.1, on the reverse strand, counting down.
CGCGCCGCAAAGCTCGCGACGCTGGTGGACCTGATGGAGTCGTTCGATCTCGACGACCTCGACTCGGTCGTGGTCGGCGACGGTGCCAATGATCTCGGGATGATCCAGGCGGCGGGGCTCGGCGTAGCCTATCACGCCAAGCCGGCCGTGGCAGCCGCGGCAGCTGCGCGGATCGATCACGGCGATCTTACCGCGCTGCTCTATGCGCAGGGGTATCGGCGGGACGAGTTCGTGGAGGGCTAACTTCCTCCCGCTGTCATGCCCCGCGACCCGGCTACGCCAAGCTTCGCCGGGGTTGAGGCCCAGGGGGCGCCGAAGCTTTAGCGAAGGCGACAAGCGGGGCACCCAGTATTCCAAAGACCATGCGAGGATACGGAGAAGCCGCGGCGCACTGGATGCCCCGGTCAAGCCGGGGCACGACAGTTTGAGTGTGAGGCGCGAACAGCTCCCTACTGCACGCTCAGCGCGACAAACCGCAGCTCGCCGTCGGCGTTGGAGACCAGCAGCAGCACCGATTTCTTGCCGTCCTTCTTGAGCTGATCGACCCGCTTCTGGATGTCGGCGCCGCTCGACACCGTCTCCTGCGCCACCTCGACGATGACATCGCCGGCGGACAGGCGCTTCTCGGCGGCGTCCGAATTGGCGTCGACGTTGGTGACCACCACGCCTTTGACGCTGTCCTTGATCTTGTAGCGCGTGCGCAGATCCTTGTTCAGCGTTGCGAGATCAAGGCCGAGCGCCTTTTGAGTCACCAGCTTCTCCGGCGCCGGCTCGTCAGTCTTCACCGCAGCCTGCACCTTTTCGGGATCCTGGAGGCGGCCGAGCGTGACCTTCTTGGTCTCTTCCTGGCCCTTGCGGATGATGACGACATCGACCTCCTTGCCGACCGCCGTGTCGGCGACGACGCGCGACAGGTCTTTCGGGTCCTTGACGTCCTTGCCGTCGAACTTGACGACGACGTCGCCGGGCTCGATGCCGGCGGGCTTGGCCGGGCCCTTGTCATCGACGCCGGCGACCAGCGCACCGCGCGCAGGCTTGATGTTGAGACTCTCGGCAATCTCGTCGGTGACGCTCTGGATACGCACGCCAAGCCAGCCACGGCGCAACTCGCCGAACTGGCGGAGCTGGTCGACCACGCCCACCACCGTCTTTGACGGTACGGCGAAGCCGATGCCGATGGAACCGCCGGAGGGGGAGATGATCAGCGTGTTGACGCCAATGACGTCGCCGTCGAGGTTGAACAGCGGACCGCCGGAATTGCCGCGGTTGATAGAGGCGTCGGTCTGGATGTAGCTGTCATATGGCCCTGAGGAGATGTCGCGGTTCTTCGCCGAGACGATGCCAGCGGTCACCGTGCCCCCGAGGCTGAAGGGGTTGCCAATCGCGACCACCCAGTCGCCGAGGCGCAGCTTGTCTGAGTCGCCGAACTTCACCGCGACCAGCGGCTTCGGCGGCTTGATCTTAAGTACGGCGAGATCAGTCTTCTTGTCGACCCCGACCAGCTCGGCCTTGATCTTGGTACCGTCGTTGAGGATGACATGGATCTCGTCGGCGTCCGCAATGACGTGGTTGTTGGTGACGACGATGCCCGATGTGTCGATGATGAAGCCGCTTCCGAGCGAGTTGGTCTTGCGCGGCGGGTTGTTGTCGCCGCGCTCGCCGCCCTTGCCGCCACCGGGGCCCCGGCGGTTCTTGAAAAAGTCGTCGAAGAACTCTTCGAACGGCGAGCCGGGCGGCAATTGCGGCATGGTGTTGCTGCCGCTACCCTTGGCGTCGACCGTCTGCGAGGTCGAGATGTTGACGACCGCGTCGATCACCTTCTCGGCGACGTCGGCGATGCCATCCGGTCCGCGCGCATGGGCCGGCGTGCCGAACGCGCTGAAAGCACCGACGGCGAGCGCGGCCAGCCCAATTCGCACACCAAGTCGCACGCGACGGCGCGAGCGGGACGGGGCAGTGGTGGCAGCGGTCATTGTGATCTCCAGACAAAGGGATTCGGCGCCAGACTGCGCTCGAACGGGGGCATGGCGCAAGCGCGGAGCTTAACGGGCCTCAAGAGCCCGATAATAGGGCGAAAACCGGTCCGGCGCCTTCACTTTGGCGTTGGCCTGACACCTAAATCGGGCGCCGCATAACCCAGATCAGGACCAGGCCGGCCACGGCCGAGCCGATCCCGACCGCCCGCAGGATGTTGTCCGGCGTGGCGATGGCGCTCTTCATGGCTTTGCGCATCCAGTTGGGACTGGCCGCGAACAACAAGCCTTCCAGCACGAACAGGATGCCTAGGCCGATGAGGAAGTCGGCGAACGCAATGGACCTCATCGGAATGGAACCTCCCGGTATGCTGTTCTTGTCTGGACAAAGGGCGGCGAGATCCGCCGCCCTTGTCTAGCTTACGGCTTCGCCGGCGTCTCGGTTGCCGTCTTGCCGGACGGGTTACCGAAGTACCGGAAGAAATCCGAGTCCGGCCGCAGCAGGAAGCGGGTGTCGCTCGCACGCAGCCCGTTCTCATAGGCCGTCATCGACCGGTAGAATGCGAAGAAGTCGGCGTCCTTGCCATAGGCTTCCGCAAACAGGCGGTTGCGCTCGGCATCGCCCGCGCCGCGGGTCTGCTCAGCCTGCGAATTGGCTTCCGCGATGATGACGGTCGCCTCACGGTCGGCCTTGGACTTGATCTCCTGAGCCTTCTGTCCACCCTGTGCACGGAACTCGGCGGCCTCGCGCTCACGCTCGGTCTTCATGCGCAGATAGACTGCCTGGCTGTTCTGTTCCGGCAGGTCGGCGCGGCGTATCCGGACGTCGACGACCTGGATGCCGTAGCCGTCGGCCTCGCGATCGAGCTGGTCGCGGATGCGCAGCATCAGCTTCTCGCGGTCGTCGCGCACCACGTTGATGAAGGTGACCTCGCCGAGCACGCGGCGCAGCGCCGCGTTGAGGAGCGTGGTGAGCTGGATGTTGGCGGCCTGGATCGAGCCGACGCTCTGATAGAAGCGCAGCGCGTCCTTGATGCGATAGCGCGCGAAGGCATCGACCACGAGCCGCTTCTGGTCGGACGCGATCGCTTCCTGCGACGGGTTCTCCAAGTCGAGGATCCGCTTGTCGATGTTGATCACCGAATTCCACGGTGCCTTGAAATGCATGCCGGGCGCGGTGACGACGTCGACGGGCCTGCCGAACTGGAGCACGATGGTCTGCTCCGTCTGCTGCACCGTGAACAGCGACATATAGGCCACGATCAAGACCAGGAGCAGCCCGAGCAGCGTGGCGAAACCTGTAACCGGAGACCTCATCGGCTGCCTCCGCTCGACTGCGGACCGGTCATAGGTGTCCGCTTGGGCGCGAGTTCGGGAAGCGGCAGGTAGGGCACGACGCCTTGGCCTGAGGGGCCGCCGTCATAGACGAGCTTGTCGGCGCCGCCGAGCACGCGCTCCATCGTCTCCAGGTAGATCCGTTCGCGCGTCACGTCGGGCGCCTTCTTGTATTCGTCGTAAATCTTCAGGAAGCGCGCGCTCTGGCCCTTGGCCTCGGCAACCGCCTGCTCCTTGTAGCCTTCGGCATCCTGCAGGATCTTGGCCGCGCGTCCGCGCGCCTGCGGCACGACTTGGTTGGCGTAGGTCTGCGCTTCGTTCTGCAACTGCTCCTGATTGGCGCGCGCCGCCTGCACGTCGCGGAAGGCATCGATCACTTGCGCCGGCGGATCGACTTTCTGCATCTGCACCTGGGTGATCTGAATGCCCGCTCCGTAGCTGTCCAGGGTTCGCTGGATCAGTTCCTGCACACCCTGCTCGGTGACGTTGCGCGCTCCGGTCAGGATCGGCTGGATCTGCGAGCGGCCGATCACCTCGCGCATCGCGCTCTCGGCGACCGCCTTCACGGTGCCTTCGGGATTCTGGATATTGAAGAGGAAATCGCCGACGCCGTCCGGCTTGATGCGCCAGAGCACGGTGAAGTCGACGTCGACGATGTTTTCGTCGCCGGTCAGCATCAGGCTCTCTTCCGGGACGTCACGTATGGAGCGGCCGCGACGCGCCGGATCTTCGATCAGCGTCATACCGATGGAGATGGTGTTGACGCGCAGCGCCTTGGGCAGCAGCACTGTCTCGATCGGATAAGGCAGATGATAGTTCAGGCCCGGCTGCACGGTGCGGACATGCTTGCCGAAACGCAGCACGACACCGAGTTCTTCGGACTGCACGCGGAAGAAGCCCGACAGCAGCCAGAATGCGACGATCAGCAGGATGATCAGCGTGATGCCGATGCCGGAGAAATAGCCACCCGGCATGATCTGCTGGAGGCGGTCCTGGCCGCGCCGCAGAAGATCCTCCAGATCCGGCGGCCTCGGCCCGACCGGTTGCGGACCTGAGCCCCATGGTCCCTTTGGACCCGAGCCCCATGGGCCACCGCCCTGATTCTTCCACGGCATTCGACGCTCTCCTCGGCAGGGTGGAATTGCCCCCGCCCGCTTTGTCCGGTCCGGCTTTATAGGGGACAGGCAGGTCCCTTACAACGCGGCCTTGGCCATCTTCCGAGCTATGCTTGGGCACGAAAAAGTCAATGTAAACATTAACGAATGCGGTTAATGGCCCGCCCGCCGACGATATGTCACATAGGAGAAGTCGGCGCTGTCGTCGGGCCCGGCGGGATGACGGACGCGGGTCACCTCGTCCCACTCCGCCTTGTCGATGTCGAAATGCGTGTCACCGTCGGGCCGCGCATGCACTTCGGTGATTTCGAGGCGATCGGCGCGAGCGAGCCATTGCCGAAAGATCTCGGCGCCGCCGATCACCGCGACCTCAGTGACCGAACGCCGCAGGGCATCGCCGCGCGCAACCGCGTCCGCATCCGCCGCCGATGTCGTGACGATGGCACCTGCGGCGCGATAGGCCGCATCGCGCGTGATGACGATATTGGTGCGGCCCGGCAGGGGACGGCGGGGCAGGGATTCGAAGGTCTTGCGGCCCATGATCACCGGCTTGCCTATCGTGAGCGCCTTGAAGCGCGCCATGTCGGACTTCAATCGCCACGGCATCGCATTGCCCGCGCCGATGACGCCGTTCTCGGCGATGGCGACGACGAAGACGATCTCCATCAGGGCGCACTCCCGGCAAGCCGCGTCAGCGCCGGCCCGGTGACGCGGCACAGCGTCCAGTCGTCCATCATGACCGCGCCGAGCGATTTGTAGAACGCGATCGACGGCGCGTTCCAGTCCAGCACCGCCCATTGCAGACGCGACCAGCCGTTCTCGACGCATTCCCTGGCGAGATAGGCCAGCAGCGCCTTGCCGAGGCCCCTGCCCCGATGCGACGGCCGCACGTAGAGATCTTCGAGGTAGATGCCGTGGCGGCCGCTGAAGGTGGAGAAATTCGCAAACCACACCGCGAAGCCGACCGGCTCGCCGTTCCACTCGGCGATCGCGCAATAGAGCTGCGGTCTCTCGCCGAACAGCGCCTCCGCAATGTCAGCCTCGGTCGCCTCGACCTGGTGCGAAAGCTTTTCGTACTCGGCGAGCTCGCGGATGAACGCAAGAACGAGCCCGGATTCGCCGGAGCGCGCGCGGCGGATGTTGACCGACATCTGCGCTAGACCGCGACGTCCGCCTTGATATGCGGATGCGGATCGTAGCCGACGAGTTCGAAGTCCTCGTAGCGGAACGAGAAGATGTCCTTCACATCAGGGTTGATCCGCATCACCGGCAGCGCGCGCGGCGCGCGGGTGAGCTGAAGCCGCGCCTGCTCCAGATGGTTGGAGTAAAGGTGGGTGTCGCCGAGCGAGTGCACGAAGTCGCCGGGCTTCAGGCCGGTGACCTGCGCGACCATCATGGTGAGCAGCGCGTAGGAGGCGATATTGAAGGGCACGCCGAGGAAGACGTCGGCCGAGCGCTGATAGAGCTGGCACGACAGCTTGCCGTTCGCGACATAGAACTGGAACAGCAGGTGGCACGGCGGCAGCGCCATCTTCTCGACGTCGGCCGGATTCCAGGCCGTGACGATCAGCCGGCGGGAATCTGGAGTGCGCTTGATCATGTCGACGACATTGGCGATCTGGTCGATGCTGCGCCCGTCGGCCGTGGGCCAGGAGCGCCATTGATGGCCGTACACCGGGCCGAGATCACCATTGGCGTCCGCCCATTCGTCCCAGATGGTGACGCCGTTGTCGCGCAGATATTTGATGTTGGTGTCGCCCTTCAGGAACCAGAGCAGCTCGTGCACGATCGCCTTCAGCGGCAGCCGCTTGGTGGTCAGCATCGGGAAGCCGGCGGACAGATTGAAGCGCATCTGGTGGCCGAACACCGAGAGCGTGCCGGTGCCCGTCCGGTCGGTCTTCTCGGCGCCGTCCGAAAGAATCCGCTCGAGCAGGTCCTGATACTGGTGCATGTGCCAAAAACCTCAAGAAGACGGGAGCCTTCGGGGAGGCGGCGAACTTAACGGCCACCCCCGTGCTGCGACAGCGGCGATTCGCTGCTCCCATCGATTATACCCGGAAAAATGAGTGTTCCCGGCACAAACGACAAGGGCGGAACCGACGTCCCGCCCTTCTGCCTATCAGCTTGATTGCGTTGCCTAAGTTGCCGGCTTGAGCACCGGGGTCCACTTCGCGATCTCGCTCTTGACCAAGGCTGCCAGCGCCTCCGGCGTGCGGTCCGCACGAGCCGGAATGACGCTGCCGAGCTCGAGCAGGCGCTTGCGCACGGTCTCGTCATCGAGCGCCTTGACGGCCGCAGCGTTCAAGCTCGCCACGATTGCAGGCGAGGTTCCCTTCGGGGCGAACATCGCGTTCCAAGCCTGGGCCTGGAACGTCGGCAAGCCCGCTTCCGCCGTCGTCGGCACGTTCGCCAGCGACGGATTGCGCTCTGGTGTTGCGATAGCATAGGCCTTGATCGTGCCGGCGTTGATCTGCGGCACGGCATTGACGATCTGGTCGCACATGTAATCGACTTGGCCCGCCACCAGCGCATTCATCGCGGGGCCCGTGCCATTGAAGGGCACGCCGACCGGCTTGACGTTGAGGATCGAGTGCAGCAGCTCGCACGAGACGTGCGAGACCGAGCCGACGCCGGCATGCGCGGCGTTCACCTTCTCGGCATTCGCCTTCACATAGGTGACGAACTCCTTGAGGTCCTTCGGCGGCAAGTCCTTGCGCGCGAGGATCAGGATCGGCGTGCCCGCGAGCAGCGCGATCGGCTCGAAATCCTTCTCGGGATGATAGGCGAGCTTCGGATAGAGCGGCACCGATGCTGCATGGGTGCCCATGTGGCCGGTGATCAGCGTGTAGCCGTCATTGGCCGCGCGCGCAGCGCGTGTGGTCGCGGTGGTGCCGCCGGCACCGACGACATTCTCGATGATGATGCTTTGTCCCAGCGTCTGCGCCATGTGCCCGGTGACGATGCGCGCGATCACGTCGGTCGGGCCGCCGGCCGCGAAAGGCACGATCGTGGTGATGCTGCGCGTCGGGTAGATTTGCGCCTCAGCCGGCGCAGCAAAGGCGCCCAGCGATGCGAGCGCTACGGCACATGCGCCCGCGAGCGCGCGAATGAAGGTCATGTCGATCCCCTGTAATCCCTTTGGGCCACAAACAAAATGCCGGCCCAAAGGCCGGCATTTTCATTTCACGAAGCCGTCACTCAAGTCGATTCGACTTCCGAATGCGGCGCGCGGACGCAGGGCGGCGTTCAATTCTCGGATTCGGTGAATACCTCGTCACGCTTGGCGCGTAACACCGGTAGCACCGTAAGGACAAGCAGGCTCGCCGCGACCGCCAGCAGCACCGCCGACAACGGACGCGTCAGGAACACGCTCCAGTCGCCGCGCGAGATCAGCAGCGCCCGGCGCAGGTTCTCCTCCATTAGCGGTCCGAGCACCATGCCGAGCAGCAGCGGGGCCGGCTCGAAATCGTGCTTGATCAGCCAGTAGCCGACGAGACCGAACACGCCGGCGAGGATGACGTCGACCGGCGCGTTGTTCACCGAATAGATGCCGATCGCGCAGAAGATCACGATCGAGGGGAACATCAGCCGGTACGGCACGCGCAACAGCCGCACCCAGATTCCGACCAGCGGCAGGTTGATGATGATCAGCATCAGATTGCCGATCCACATCGAAGCGATCATGCCCCAGACGAGGTCGGGCTGCTTCTGCATCACTTGCGGACCGGGCACGATGCCGTGGATGGTCATCGCGCCCACCATCAGCGCCATCACCGCGTTCGGCGGGATGCCGAGGGTGAGCAGCGGGATGAACGAGGTCTGGGCTGCGGCATTGTTGGCGCTCTCCGGGCCGGCCACACCCTCGATCGCGCCGCGACCAAAGCGCGACGGGTTCTTGGCGAGCTTCTTCTCGAGCGTATAGGCCGCGAACGAGGCGATCACCGCCCCGCCGCCCGGCAGAATGCCGAGGATCGAGCCGAGCACGGTGCCGCGCAGGATCGGCGGCGTCGAGTCGGCCAGATCCTTCCTGGTCGGCATCAGGCCGGTGATCTTCTGCTGCACGAGGTCGCGGTTCATCTCGGCGCCGTGGTCGAGGTTGCGGATGATCTCGGCAAAGCCGAACACGCCCATCGCCACAGTCGCAAAGCCGAGGCCGTCGGCGAGCTCCGGAATGTTGAAGGCCATGCGCGAGGCGCCGGTCTCGATATCCGAGCCGACCATCGACAGCAAAAGGCCGAACACGATCATCGCGATCGCCTTCAGCACCGAGCCCTTGGCGAGCACGACCGCGAAGATCAGGCCGAGCACCATCAGAGAGAAATACTCGGCCGGACCGAAGGCCAGCGCGAGCTTCGTGAGCGGCGCGCCGAGGATGGCAATCAAGACGGTCGCGACGCAGCCGGCAAAGAACGAGCCGATCGCGGCGATCGCAAGCGCCGGGCCGGCGCGACCCTGCTTCGCCATCTGGTGACCGTCGATGGCGGTGACGACCGACGTCGCCTCACCGGGTATGTTGACCAGGATCGACGTGGTCGAGCCGCCATATTGGGCGCCGTAATAGATGCCGGCGAGCATGATCAGTGCGCCGACCGGCGGCAGTCCGAAGGTGATCGGCAGCAGCATCGCGACGGTCGCGATGGTGCCGATGCCCGGGAGAACGCCGACCAGCGTGCCGACCAGGGCGCCGATCAGGCACATCAGGAGGTTGATCGGGGAGAACGCGACGGCGAAGCCGTGAGCGAGGTTGGCAAAGATATCCATCACGCCCTCACTGGATCAGGAAACGCGGAAACATCGGCATCGGCAGCCCGAGCACGTAGGGGAACAGGATTGCGCAACCGAGCGTCAGGCAGGCGCCGACGATGGCCGCTTCCAGCCAGCGCGTCTCGTGCGAGCCCGTCGCCGCGATCATGAAGCTGGCGAAGGCGGTGGCCACGAGGCCCAGCGACCGGATCGCAAGCGCGAAGAAGAGGATCGCCGCCATCACGAACAGCGGTCCACGCCAGGAATAATGGGCGAGCGCCGCTCCCTCGGTCACGAGGCCCGTCAACGCGATGCCGGCAGACAGGGCGACCAAGAGCCCACCGAACATACGTGGCGCGGTGCCCGCACCGAAGGAGAAGCCACGCATGCCCTGCAGGTCGCTCCCTGCCCACAGCGCGAACAGGGCAACCGCCATGAGGACGACGCCTCCGACATAGTCCTGGGCCGACCGGATCGTCATGAACAGCGTGAGGATCGCCACCACGAACAGCGGGTAGGAATAGATCAGCGCGAGCAGCACCTCGGACGATGCCTTCTTTGTGCCTCCACCGAACGAACCGAATATGGCACTGGGCGCGCCGGCGAACAGCGCCGTCGCGTGACTGGTGACGACCGCCGCCGGGCCGCGGCCGGCGCCCCAGCCGAAGATCGTCCCGATCGACCAGATCAATTCGAAAATCTGCGGCGCAATCGCCAGCAGACAAAAGCCGAGCGCCAACCGGGTGTTTCGGGTGGCTGTCGCTGAGTGGCCCATCGTGTCGGCCATGCCTGTCTCCTCCGCGACCCGTAAGTCACGAGCACTGTTGTTCTAAATCGGCTGGAACTGGATACCCCGCCCGGATCACTGCCTAGCGATTTTCATCACACAATGCCAGCAAAACCCAACACGCCTCCAGCGAGCAAGAGCCAGAGTGGATTGATGCGCGAGACCGATGCGATTACCGCAACCATCTCGGGCACCGCAGCCGTAGGGCCGCCGGTGCGAACAGCGACACCGGCGTTGCTCGACAATCGCCGAACCCGGCCAGCGACATCCGGGCGAGGGCCAGAAACAGCGCGACGAGGCCTAGGCGCGCGTGGCGAGATCGTCTGGACGGCCGGTCCTGGATCTGTGGACATGCCAGGAGCTTAGAACCCGGATCAAGCCGCGACCAAACGACCCGGAGCCGATTCCGAGGAACCGCAGTCAATTCGCTCGAAACCCCTGTTTTTCGAAAGCTTTGCCCCCTATATTAGCCGTGCCGGTTCGCCGGCTATGGAAATAAACGGTCGTCGCAATAAACCATTCGGACCCGGGGGCGGTACCCGGCGCCTCCACCAAAGCCCACCATCGGGCATCCCCGGAAGCGGGCTTTGGCGGGGGCGAAATAGGATCGACGAGGGCGTAAAGGGCGAACTTTTTCCCGGTATTGTTCCGCCGTTATCGGGCTACTGCAATAGTTGCCAACGACAACTTTGCTCCGGTTGCTCAGGCTGCGTAACGCAGTTTGAAAGACCACTCTAAAGTCCTAGCGGGTTAAGCTCCGCTAGGCGGGGTTCGGAGGCACCTGGCAACAGAAGCCTCCACTTTAACTCTTTAGATTTCTTCCCCGGCGGGGACTCCTGCTCATCCGTCAGGCGCGGTACTATTGCGGCTTGACGAGTCGGGCCGGCAGGGTCTGGCTTCGGGGATGCAACAGGACCACCATGGCGACCGATCATATCCGATACGATGTGCTGGCCCGCGACGCGCTGCGCGGCGTGCTGCGGAAGGTGCTGACCGATGCCGCAGCCCATGGCTTGCCGGGCGAGCACCATTTCTTCATCACCTTCGTATCGAAGGCCGAGGGCGTGAAGTTGTCGCCGCGGCTGCTCGCGCAGTATCCGGACGAGATGACGATCATCCTCCAGCACCAGTTCTGGGACCTGACCGTGCTCGAGGACCGCTTCGAGGTCGGCCTGTCCTTCGGCGGCATTCCGGAACGGCTGGTGGTGCCGTTCAGTGCCATCAAGAGCTTCCTCGATCCGTCCGTGAAGTTTGGCCTCCAGTTCGACACCTCCGACGTCGCCGAGGTCGCACCCGAGAATTTGCCGGCAGCGCCCGCGCCGTCGGCCGTATCGGTCCCGGCACCTGCCATGGAAAAGACAGAAGCTGCCGATGAACCGCCCCCGCCGAGCCAGGGCGGCGCCGAAGTCGTGCGGCTCGATCGTTTCCGCAAGAAATGATCTAGGTTGGGCCCGAGCCCGTCGCACACGGCCTAACTGCCTGTATAGAGAAGCACATGAAAAGGCCGCGCGGCGTTTCGCGCGGCGGAATGGATGTGCTCATGGCCAAAGCTTCCCGCTCGAAGACCGCCCGCCCCGCGACCCGCACCGAGACCGACAGCTTCGGTGCGATCGAGGTGCCCGCCGATCGCTACTGGGGCGCCCAGACCGAGCGTTCGCGTCAGAATTTCCGCATCGGCACGGACCGCATGCCGATCTCGCTCGTGCATGCGCTCGGCATCGTCAAGCTCGCCGCCGCGCAGTCCAACCTCGAGCTCGGCCTGCTCGACCAGCGCCGCGCCAATGCCATCATCCGCGCCGCGCGCGAGGTGATCGAGGGCAGGCTGGACGATCATTTTCCGCTTGTCGTGTGGCAGACCGGCTCCGGCACGCAGAGCAACATGAACCTCAACGAGGTGATCGCCAACCGCGCCAATGAGCTGCTCGGCGGCGAGCTCGGCGCCAAGAAGCCGGTCCATCCCAACGACCACGTCAACATGAGCCAGTCGTCGAACGACTCGTTTCCGACCGCGATGCACATCGCGGCCGCAAGCCGCATCAATGCCGATCTCGTCCCGGCCCTCGGCGAGCTGCTGCGCGCGCTGCGCAAGAAGGAAAAGGACTTTTCGCAGATCGTGAAGATCGGCCGCACCCATACCCAGGATGCGACGCCCCTGACGCTGGGCCAGGAATTTTCCGGCTATGCCGCGCAGGTCGAAAGCGGCATCGCCCGGCTCAAGGTCGCGGTGAAGGACCTTTATCCGCTGGCGCAGGGCGGCACTGCCGTCGGCACGGGCCTCAACTCGAAACCGCGCTTTGCAAGACTGTTCGCAAAGCACGTTGCCGGGATCACGAAGCTTCCCTTCACCAGCGCCGCCAACAAATTCGAGGCGCTGGCCTCGAACGACGCCTATGTGCTGGCGCACGGCGCCATCAATTCGGTCGCGACCGGCTTGTTCAAGATCGCCAACGACATCCGCCTGCTCGGCTCCGGCCCGCGTTCGGGCCTCGGCGAATTGATCCTGCCGGAGAACGAGCCGGGCTCCTCGATTATGCCGGGCAAGGTCAATCCGACGCAGTGCGAGGCGATGACCATGGTGTGCTGCCAAGTGTTCGGCAATCACACCGCCATCACCGTCGCCGGCAGCCAGGGCCATTTCGAGCTCAACGTCTACAAGCCGGTGCTGGCCTACAACATGCTGCACTCGATCCGCCTGCTGGCGGACGCCGCACGCTCCTTCACCGAGCATTGCGTCAGCGGCATCCGCGCCGACGAAAAGCGCATCAAAGAGCTGATGGAGCGGTCGCTGATGCTGGTGACGGCGCTGGCTCCGAAGATCGGCTACGACAACGCCGCCAAGGTCGCCAAGACGGCGCATGCCAACGGCACCACGCTGAAGGAGGAGGCGCTGCGGCTCGGCTTCGTTTCGGCGGAGGAGTTCGACCGCCTGGTACGCCCGGAGAAGATGACCAGCCCGGGATAAATTCCGATAGGCTCCGTAATGATACGGACGCTCGGCGCCCAAAAATATGCGGCTTTGCTGGCGGGATTTGATTACCGTCAATGTTGCGGCGGGGCGGGGTGCTACGCAGCCCTCTGCCCTCGAGGGGGCGAAATCATCGTTTCATACCCCAAGGGGCCGATTGACGAGGACGAGCGAATGGCGATCAAGTCTTGCAGGGCGCAACGCGGCACCCTGTTTCTGAATGTTTCATCCTACCTGAAGAGGAGCGGATGATGGAGACGCGGCATGGGGAACGTCATCAACCTGAATCGTTTCAGGAAGCGCGCCCAGCGGGAAGCCTCGGCGAAGCAGGCGGACGCCAACCGGGCGAAATTCGGGCGCACGAAGGCGGAACGGTCGGCGGAGGAGAAGCGGGCGGACCAGGCCAAGGAGCATCTGGACCAGCACCGGATCGATCGCGAGGAGCAGCCATGAAGTCGCCGGTCGTGAAACGATCGATCGTCGTCGCCGGTCACAAGACCAGCGTCAGCCTGGAAGAGGCGTTCTGGAACGGCATGAAGGAAATCTCCGGCCTGCGCAACATGACGTTGTCCGAGCTGGTCGGCGAGATCGACAACAACCGCCAGCAGGGCAATCTGTCGTCGGCGATCCGTCTCTTCGTCCTGGACTACTTCAAGAGCCGCGCCATGGCTGCCCAGCCGGACAAGGTCCCGGCGCAATAGCCGTCAGGGGGCGTCCTCGACGGCGCCCCGGCCTCTGCACTTTAAAATCACTCTAAGATGCAGCTTCGGCGGGCGCGCGCGCTTGACCTCAATGCCCTGCGTTGAAAATACAGGGCATGACCGACACCACTGACACGCGTTCGCATATGCCGCTGGGTCTGGCCCAGCGTGGCTATACCGGCGTCATCCAGCACCTTGCCGCCAAGCAGGCGGGCTCGGCGCTCTCGGATGTCGAGCTCGAGAGCCGCCTGATCGAACTCGGCTTCGTCGAGGGCGCCCGGGTCGAGATCTTGCATGAGGGGCTGGTCGGGCGCGACCCGATCGCCGTGCGGGTCGACAGCATCACCATCGCGGTCCGCCGTCGCGAAGCCATGGCCATCATCGTCGCTTAGACCGCGACGGGACGCCTTATCCCGGGCCTTGATACATGGAATTACCCCTGCTGCATCTCGCCCTGGTGGGCACGCCAAACAGCGGCAAGACCTCGCTGTTCAACGCCCTCACCGGCAGCCGGCAGAAGGTCGCGAACTATCCCGGCGTCACCGTCGAGCGCAAGGAAGGCTTCTTCGTCACCCCCTTGGGGCGCCAAGTCTCGGTGGTCGACCTGCCCGGCACCTACTCGCTGCGCGGCCGCAGCCCTGACGAGGAGATCACCCGCGACTTCGTGCTCGGCAAGGCCACCGGCGAGACGGTGCCCGACCTCGTGCTATGCGTCGCCGATTCCACCAATCTGCGCCTGACCATCCGCCTGCTGCTCGAGCTCAAGCGCACCGGACGGCCGATGATCCTCGTGCTCAACATGTTCGACATCGCGAGCCGCCGCGGCGTCACGGTCGACGTCGTGCGGCTCGCCAAGGAGCTCGGGGTGCCCGTGGTCACTTCGATCGCGGTGCGCAAGGGCGGCACGGCCGACCTGCTGGCGCTGACCGACGAGATCTCGGCCAAGCTTGTCACTGAGGCACAGGAGAACAGCTGGCGCGCGCTCAGCGTCAGCGAATTGCGCGCCACCCAGCGCGAGGCCGACCGCATCATCGCCGACTGCGTCAGCCTGCCTGCCAGCCCCGACACCTGGACAGCGCGGATCGACGCCGTGGTGCTGCATCCAGTGGGTGGCCTCATCGTGCTCGCGCTGATCCTGTTCGTGATGTTCCAGGCGGTGTTCGCCTGGGCGCAGCCGCTGATGGAGTTGCTGCAATCCGGCTTCGAAGCGCTGGGCGAACTGGTCCACAACGCCCTGCCCGACGGCCTGTTGCAGAGCTTCCTTCAGAACGGCGTGATCTCGGGCGTCGGCAGCGTGATCGTGTTCCTGCCGCAGATCATCATCATCTTCCTGTTCATCCTGCTGCTGGAAGATTTCGGCTACATGGCGCGCGCCGCGTTCCTGATGGACCGCATCATGGGCGGCGCCGGCCTGCACGGCCGCGCCTTCATTCCGCTCTTGTCGAGCTTTGCCTGTGCCATTCCCGGCATCATGGCGACGCGCGTGATCGACAACAAGCGCGACCGGCTGACCACGATCCTGATCGCGCCGCTGATGACCTGCTCCGCGCGCATTCCGGTCTACACGCTGATCATCTCTGCCTTCATTCCCGCCAGGGACGTCTGGGGCTTCATCAACCTCCAGGGCCTCGTGATGTTCGGCCTCTACGCCATCGGCATCGCCAGTGCGCTGCTGGTGTCGTTCCTGATCAAATTCTTCATGCTGCGCGACTTTGCGCCGGCGCCGTTCATGCTGGAGCTGCCGGACTACAAGGTGCCGCGGCTGAAATCGATCGCGATCGGCATCTACACCCGCGCCAAGATGTTCCTGGTGCGCGCCGGCACCACGATCTTCTCGATGATGGTGCTGATCTGGTTTCTGGCCTCGTTCCCGCAGCCGCCGGCAGGCAGCACCGAGCCCGCCATCGACTTCAGCCTGGCGGCGATGATCGGCAAGTCGCTCGCGCCGCTGCTCGCGCCGGTCGGCTTCAACTGGCAGATCGCGGTCGCGCTGATCCCCGGCATGGCGGCCCGTGAGGTCGCGGTCGCAGCCCTCGGCACCGTCTATGCGATCGAAGGCGGCAAGGAAGCGGCCGAGCAGATCGGCCAGGTGCTGGCGACCAAATGGTCGCTCGCAACCGCCCTGTCGATGCTGGCCTGGTACATCTTCGCCCCGCAATGCGCCTCCACGCTCGCCGTGATCCGGCGCGAGACCGGAAGCTGGGGATGGATGGGTGCGACCTTCACCTACATGCTGGTGCTGGCTTATGCGGCGAGTCTCGTGACGTACAACGTCGCGGTCGCGCTGGGGGCGGGCTAGCGCCTTCCAGAACAAAAACTGCGAAAACAACCCCATGCACAGTAGACGGGGGTTGTGAAATCAATGGGTTACCCGCAGGCAAGAAATCATTCGACCGTAGCCCGGATGGAGCGCAAGCGAGATCGGGGGGAGTACGTCAGAGTTCAAGATTCCCCGATTGCGCTTCGCTCCATCCGGGCTACGAACTCTGCTCGGTTGACCCGTCGAGACTGAGCAAGAACTCGGCATTTTGGTGAGTTGATGTACGATTCTGTTCATGACGAATCGCACATTCAAGACCGGCGAGAGCCGCGACCAGGCCAGCCTGCTTCCTGCTCGGATTGAGGACTATGTCGGACCGGACAACCCCGTCCGGGCGATTGAGAGCTTCGTTCGTGTCCTCGACCTTGCCAAGCTCGGCTTTCGCCATGCGGATCGCAAGGCTGAAGAGGTCGGCCAGCCGCCATACGATCCAGCCGATCTGCTGAAGCTCTACCTTTACGGCTACATCAACCAAATCAGGTCGTCGCGTCGGTTGGAGCGGGAGGCCGGCCGCAATCTGGAACTGATCTGGCTGCTGAGGAATCTGAAGCCGGGTTATCGGACGATCGGCAATTTCCGCAAAGAGAACTGGGCGGCGCTGAAGGCAGCCAACCGCAGCTTCGTGCTGCTGATGCGCGAGCTTGGTCTTGTCGGCGGCAGCGTTGTTGCAATTGACGGCTCGTTCTTCCATGGCGACGCCAGCAAGGCCAGCATCTTTACGCGCAAACGGCTTGCCGATCAGATCATCAAGCTGGACCAAGAGATCGAGGCTTACGGCAAGTGCCTTGAGGACAATGATGCCGCGGAAGCCAAGAAGCCGGGCAAGGATGGCCCCGATGGCGGCGGCGGAGGTGGCGGCGACATCGGTGCGAAGATCGCGGCGCTGCTGGCGAAGCGCTTGCGCGCACAAGGCGACCTTGCTCGGCTGGAAGAGAATGGCGCGACGCAGCTATCCCTGACTGATCCGGATGCCCGGCTTCTGGTCAAGAGCGGCCAGGGCGTCGCAGGCTACAATGTGCAGACCGCCGTCGATGACAAGCACAAGCTCATTGTCGCCAGCGAGGTGGTGAACGACAGCAGCGATGTCGGCCAGCTACATGCGATGGCCATGGCGGCAAAAGAGGCTCTCGAGGTCGGGGCCCTGCAGGCGCTGGCAGATGAGGGCTATTACAGCAGTCGCGAACTGAAGGCCTGTGAAGACGATGGCATCACGCCCTATGTGCCGGTGCCGGAGGGCAACGCCCGGCTCGAGAAGCAAGGCCGCTTTGCCCTCAAGGACTTCAACTATGATGGCGCAACCGACACCTACCGTTGTCCTGCCGGCCAACCGCTACATCCGATGAAGAGCAGGCAAAAGAACACCAGCGGCCGCATCGAGATCCGCTATGCGGCGCGCGGAGCGATCTGCAGGACCTGCCCGCTCAAGGTCCAGTGTCTCTCGTCGAACGCGGCCTACCGGACGATCGGTCGCTGGGAGCATGAAGGCGTTCTTGAACGTCATCGCGCGCGGATGCAGGGTGCAGGCGAGCTGATGCGCCGTCGTTTTGCCATCGTCGAGCATCCGTTTGGCACGCTCAAATGCCGCGCCGGCTATCGTCATTTCCTGGTCCGCGGCTTCGATAAGGTCCGCGGTGAGTGGAACCTGATGGCGCTCTGCTACAACTTTACCCGCGTGCTCAACATTCTTGGCTTAGACGTGTTTCTGGCCGCCCTCGCAAAGACGCTCGCTCCTGGCCGAGGCACCCTCGCAGCCCTCCTGCAGGGCATCCAGCTTGCTCCAGAGGCCTTCTGGATCAATCACCCGCCTCCGATCGCAATCGGTCGCCCACACCGGCCTGACTCCGCCAAAACCAGTAATTCTTGCTCAGTCTCGTCGGGCAAAACAGGGGCATGATGTCATGATCAGCCCGCAGCGATACTAGCATGAACGACGACACGCCACGGAAGCGGCGATCTGTCTCAATGAACCATTTCAGTACCGACAGACTCACCGCCGAGTGGCTGCACGAAAGTCACCTTGCCGATCTTGTCGCGCTCCATCTGGATCCCGAGGTGTCACGCTATATCGGCGGCGTGCGCTCGGCGGAGACAACGAAGGCTTACCTCGACGTCAACGTCGCGCATTGGGACGAGCACGGCTTCGGGCTGTGGGCACTGGGATCGAGCGACGGCGCATTCGCCGGGCGGGCGGGCCTTCGGCACCTCCTGGTCGATGACATCGACGAGATCGAGATTGCCTACGCGTTCAGACGTGAATTCTGGGACCAAGGATTTGCAAGCGAGATCGCGACTGCGCTGACGGACATCGGTCTGTTACAGCTCGCCCTGCCGTCTCTCATCGCCATCGTGAATGTCGGGAACGGCGCATCCCGCCGCGTGCTGGAGAGGTCAAACTATCTCCTCGAGCGGAGCACGAGGCGTCACGGCGAGGACGTGGTGATCTATCGCGTTCGGCAGTGAGCGAGACAACCGTCCGTCATTGCGAGCGCGGCGAAGCAATCCAGACTGTCCCCGCGGAAGGACTGGATTGCTTCGCTTCGCTCGCAATGACGGTGTTGATGCCGTCGTGAGGGACGAGCCCTACCTGAAATACCCCAGCACGAGATCGATATCGGAGCTGCCGGCCACCGTGCCGTTCAGCTCGGCGTCGATGACGCGGCGGCAGGCGTCCACCGCGGCGTGGTCGCCGAGGTCGTTGGCGGCTTCCAGCACGAGCCAGGCGGCGTCCACCGAGGCCTTATCCGGAGCTGCGCCGCCGAGATCGGCGGTGACGGCATTGCTGAGATTCTTCTTGCGAACGGCGGTGCCGAATTGAGGCAACATTGCAGATACTCCCCTCTCGATTCCCGCTGAGTGAACCCGCTCAGTGTATTTGGAGCTCGGGCTGACGGCCCGTCGCGGCTTCGGCGCCAGCGCTGTTCTTGCGCGACTGGTAGAATTTCAAGATGCTGCGCGAGGTCTCGATCTTGAGCCGGCCGAACTCGCGCTCGTTGTCCTGGAGGTCGCGCGCCGTGATCAGGTGATCCTTGGCGCCGAGGAACAGGAGCGACATCGTCGTGTCCCAGGAGAAGTCGAGCGCCTTGCACAAGACCAGGATCATCTCGCGGTTGCGGTCCATCAGCGCACGCTCGATCACGTCGACAGGCAGTGACGAGAGCAGCGACAGTCCGATCTGCACCTCGTCGAAGCGGTGCTGGCGCGCATAGTTCGAGATGGAGTCCTGATTGAGATTGCCCTGCCGGTACTGCGTCGTGACCACGCGCTTGGCGACGAAATAGCTGCGCGAGGACGGGCCGAACTTGGACTGGAGATCGCCGGTGACCTCGGTCACCGAGCTCTGGATCTGCGCCATCATCTCGGGCCGCTCGGTCTCGAGGCGGCGGCGGACGTCCTCCGACGCCTTCGAAATGAGCTGCTGGAAGATGTGGCGCGGCACGTCCTTGCGCAGGCCGAGCTGTTCGGCAAGGATCGAATCGCCCTCGGCGCGGCGGACCATGTGCAGCAGGCCCGATCCGGAGAAGCGCGCGCCTTCGTTTTTCGCAACCGACGTCACGACCTCCTGGTTGCCGCGCTTGACCAGCACGTCGGTCACGGCCTCGCCGAGCGACTGGCGCTGGGAAATCGCGAGCAAATGCGCCTGGCCCTTGGTCATGGCGCTCTCGACCAGCATCTTCTCGTCGATACGCGTGGAGTCGCGCAGCACGGGACCGGCGACCTCGATCTCATCGTCGAGGGCGAGCTTTTCGATCACGTTGAGCGGGGCGTGATCGCAGGCCGACATCACCTCAGAAAGCTGTGCGCGCGCAGCAACCTCGATCTCGTCGGCGAGCCGGCCGATGACCTCGCCGAACATGCTGATCTCGTCGTCGCTGTAGCGGCCGGTGATCAGAATATCGGTCGCATGCCACAACGCCTTCGCCCTGCTTTCGTCGGTGCCGCGCGCGATCGCGTCGTCCAGATCCTGTAGAAGGGATTTCGCCCCGTTCATCTCGATCACCCCAGTTCTTGGTAGCCCTTCGGCGCGCCGTCCCGCCGCTCGTGGCGAGACGCCAAATTCCTTTGGGAATCGACGCTAGAGATGAAACGCGAGAATTCAGTAAAATCGGCAAATCAGTTTTGCCGACGAGAATTCATTCAAATGCGAGGGAATGGATTCACTGATGCGCAGTCTCCCGAGTGCCGAGAAGCTTGAGGCACCGAAGCCTCTCCGGCGTCATGGCCGGGCTTGTCCCGGCCATCCACGCATCGCCGCACGGCGCAAAGAACGTTGATGCCTGGGACAAGCCCGGGCATGACGAGCATCGGCGATGTAGCGATTTAGCTGGAGTCGCCTCACGGATTCTGCGGCGTCAGCACCAGTGGCGGCTTTGGCTTGGGCTTGGGAGGTGGCGGGCCCGGGGCAGGCTTCACGTCGATTGGCGGCGGCAACGGCGCGGCCTGCTGGCTTGCGAGCGGCGGGCTTGTGAGTGGGGGACTTGGCGCGGCGGGAGCGGCCTGCGGCGCCTTCGGCGTCGGCGCGGCCTTCTTGGGCGGCGGCGCACGGCGCGGATCGCGGCCGGGCAGCGGCACATCCAGTAACGGCGGCTCCGGATCGGGCGAGACCAGCGTCGGCAGCGCGGCGGTGGCCGGCGGCGGCTCGCCGCGCTCGATGGCATCGAGCCGCCGCGTCTCGCGATCGATCGTGCGCACCGCAAGCCATGACGAAAGCGGCGCGAGGTCGATGGTGCGACTCAACTTGTCGGGAGGCCCTGCCGCGAACAGCTGGATCTCGGGCGGTGCGCCGGAGAGGCCGGTCATGATCGGCGTCAGGCTGGCGCGAATGTCGGCCTGGTCGGCGGGAATGTCGTAGCCGCCGGAGACGATGGCGCGGGCGTTCTTCGCTTCCAGCGGCGTCGCGCCGACGCGCAGGCGGCCGTCGCGGATCGTGAACGGAATCTGCGCCGAGGGCACCGCAATGGGACCCGCCGACAGCGCAGGCTCGACCAGCTGCCGCAGCCGGTTGTCGTCACTGACCTGGCCGCCGTCGCTGGCGCGGATGGCGATCTCGAAGGCACGGGGATTGAGGCCGGTGATCTCGGCGGACTCGAGCGTCACCGTGCCGTTGCCGGCGAGCGCGCCGGTCAAGGCCGCGACGCTGCGGCCCTGGCTGGTCAGCGCCATCTGCACCGAGGCGCGCCCCTTGGGCAGCGCGAGATCGCGATAGCGCAGCGCCGCCGCGTCGACATTGCTGAGCTCGATGCGCGCGTTCAGCGCAAGGCCAGCCGCGCCATTGCGCGCGTCAAGGCTCGCGGACATCTCGCCGCCGCCGAGGCCGCCCTTGAGCGCATCGAGCGCGAGCGACTGGCCGTCGCCCCGGATCGCGCCGCCGAAGGGGCGCAGCTCGATGCCGCCGGGCAGCGTTCCGCGCAACGCCTGGAAGGCGATGCGGCCGCGCCAGCCGCTGACGAGTCCTGCACTGAGCGGCTCGCCGGACTCATGTCCGGCCGCGCCGATGGCGATTGCGAGCGCCGGCGCGAGATCGAGCGAGTCGAGACCGACCTCGCCGTCGACGTTCTTGTCCTGATCGAGCGTCACCGCGAAACGCCCGCGCAGATGCGAGCCAGCCGCGCTGCCGTCGAGATCGTTAAAGGTGAGGTGGTTGCCGGAGAGCGTGAGGCGCGAGGACAGGCTGACGCCCTGCATGGACTTGTCGGCCGTGCCGGTCCCGAACAGCGGCGCGAGGTTGACGTTGCGCACGCGCAAATTCACGCTGCCTTTAGGCTCCGACAGGTCGACGCTGCCCTGTGCATCCGCGTCCAATCCGCCCCCGCTGATTTTCGCGTTCAGTTGCAGCGGTCGCCGCCAGGCACCGCTCAAGCGGCCTTCGAACTGCGAAGCGCCCTCGCCCGCGGCCACCATGCGATCGAGCCCGAGCAGCGCCAGCAGCGCGCCGGCCTGCGGCGCCGAGACTTTCGAGTCCAGCGTGAAGTCGCTGTTGCGCAGGCGGTCGAGATCGAGGCCGCCGATGGCGGCGGCCGGCGTCTGCGCTGCCAGCGTCGCGGTCGCCTTGAGCTGCGGCGCGTCGAGGTCGAGCACGGCGCGGGCATTGCTGCGGTCGGCATGCTCGGCGTTCTTGTCGAGGCTGAGATCGAGCTTGAGACGGGTCGCGCCAGGCATTGACGGGAGGGCATCGAAGCGCGCGCGCACCGCGGGCGCGAACGGCTCAATCAGCGCGGTCAGCTCACGCAGCGAATTGGCCGAGGATTTCAGCGCGAGCTTGCCGGTGGCGTTGGTTCGGTCGAAGCTGCCGCTCGCCTCCGTGGTCACGCCGCCGACCTGGCCGAAGCGCAACTGCTGCAGCGACAGCGATGCGGGGCTGTAAGCGAGCTTGGCCGCGAACGGCCGCAGCTCCTGGCCGGCGGAGATCGCGCGGCCGATATCGAGCGAGAGCTTTGCTTCCTCCGGCCATTCGCCCTGAGGCCCGGCAAGCGCGCGCACGAAGCTCGCGGCGGCATCGAGATCGAGCCGGTCGGCCCTGAGCTCCGCATCGATCCGCGAGCCCTTGCTCGCGCCTGTCTGCACGAAGGCGATGCGGCCCTCCACCGCGCCGCCCTCGATGTCGGCCTTCAGCCTGTCGATGGCGAGATGATTGGCGGCGATCGTCACGTCGCCGGCGAGACGCAGCGGCCGCGTGCTGCGGCGGTTGATCTCGCTGCGCCCCTGCAGCCAGGCCACCAGCGTGTCCGGGTCTGAGGACTCGACGCTGAGCCGGCCGCTGAAACTGTCGGCGCCGGGAGCTGCGCCATTGAGGGAGAGCTGCGTCATGCCGGGCGCGCGCAGCTCGAGCCGCCGGAAGGTCCAGGACCTGCCGTCGGTCGCAAGCTCGGTCGCGATGTTCTGGAGCGGACGGCCACCGAGCATGATCTGATCGGCATTGAACTCGATCTGCGCCGGGATCGGCACCTGCGGGATCGCGGCGAGCCCTGCGCGTAGCGCCGGCATGACGCGCTGCGGATCAGCATCGTCCTTGGCGGTCAGCTTGTCGGCATCGACCTGCCGCGCCGACAGCACCGCGCGCAGCAGCGGCGAGGCGCCGAACCTGAGATCGCCAACGCCGCCGAGCTTCAGCGCGGTGTCCTCGGTGCCGAAGCTCGCATCGATCTGCTCGAATTTCGCGCCGGCCGGATCGGCCTTGAGCCTGGTCGCGAGCTTCCAGGGCGTCGGTCCCACTTCGCCTGCCTTCTTGGTCGCGGGCACCGCGAGCGTCAGCGCGCCATCGAATTTCGGCTGGCGATTGTCGAAGGCGAGCATGCCCTCGAGATCGGCGAGGATGGCGCGCTCGCCGGGGTCGATGTTGAGGTGGAGACGGGTCGCGCTGCCGTCGGCGCTCGGCCCGGAGGAGACGCGGAACGGGTAGCGCACTCCGCTAGTGGTGAAACTGCCGTCGCCCCGCACCGAGCCTGCGAGCGAGCGCACGTCGCCGGAGAAGGCGATGTCGTTCAATTCCAGCGTCGAGCGGCTGGCGGCATCGTGCAAGGCGATGCGGCCGGTGAGGTTCAGCCGCTCGATGGCGAGCGACGCCAGATTGAAGGCGCCGCTCGCGGTGGACGGCAAATCGACCCGCCCGCGCGCATCGAGGCCAACATCGAGCGCCATGCCGCCCACCGAAAGCTCGGTGGCGCGCCATTCGCCGCGCATCAGGGAGCCCAGGCTGAACTCGACGTCGAGCTTGTCGGCGCGCAGGCGGCCGAGATCGTTGTTGCCGCCGAAGGTGACGGCGCGCAGCCGCAGCGTCGGCGTCGGCAACAGCCGCGCGTCGAGCTCGCCCCCCACCCGCACCGGCACGCCGATGATCTTGCCAGCCTCCGCCTCGAACTGGGGCCTGAACTGGTTCCAGTCGATGTAGTAAGGCCCGATCAACGCGGCCAGCAGCGCAATGATGAAGGCAATCGCCAATCCGAGCAGCGTCGTCTGCACGGGTCTCCCCTCGGCCAAACCGGCCCGGGCCGAACCTGAGGGCCTCAGGCGCGCCGGAACAGCCCCTTATATAGGGGGAAGTGTGGCGAAGTCACAGCGACTGTTGCGCGCGGAGGTTAACGCGCGCCCTCACCAGCTCGCCGGCAGCCGCTTCAGCCCGCGGAGCACGAAGGTCGGCCGCCATTCCGGGTTTGCGACGTCGTCGATGCGCAAATCCGGCAGCCGCCGGAGCAGCGTGGCGATGGCGATCTCGGCCTCGATGCGCGCCAGCTGGGCACCCAGGCAGAAATGGATGCCGCCGCCGAACGACAGCGGCTTGACGTTCGCCCGGGTGACGTCCAGCCGGTCGGGCCTGTCAGGATACACCGCGGGATCGCGGTTGGCCGAGCCGAGCAGGCACAGCACGGTCTCGCCCTTGGGAATCTTCACGCCGCCGAGATCGTCGATATCCTCCAGCGTGACGCGCCCGGTCATCTGCACCGAGGAATCGTAGCGCAGGAATTCCTCGATCGCGCCTTCGATCAGCTCCGGCCGCGCCTTGAGCAGCGCAAGCTGATCCGGATTGCGGTGGAGCGCGAGCAGGCCGTTGCCGATCAGGTTGACCGTGGTCTCATGGCCGGCGCCGAACAAGAGGATGATGTTGGCGGTCAGTTCCTCGTTGGTGAGCTTGTGGCCGTCCTCCTCGGCCTGCACCAGCTGGGTGATGAGGTCGTCCCCGGGATTGCGGCGGCGCAATTCGAACAATTGCTGGAAATACATCTGGGCCATCAGGTTGCCGGCGTTGCCCTGGCTGATCTCCTCCGGCGAGAGCGGCACGGGATCGAGCAGCCGTCCTCCGTCGCGCGAGCTCTTGTAGAACACCTCGCGATGCTCCTCGGGGATGCCGAGCATGTCGCAGATGATGGTGACCGGCAGGCGGAAGGCGAAATCCTCGATCAGGTCCATGTGGCCGCGATCCATCACGGCATCGATGGCCTGGTCGACAATCTCCTGGATCCGCGGCCGCATGTCCTCGACGCGACGAGCGGTGAAGGCCTTCACCACGAGGCCGCGCAGGCGGGTGTGGTCCGGCGGATCGGCTTGCAGCATCCAGTAGCTCATGCTGCGAAACACCGGCTCCTTCATGATTTCAGGACCGTAGCGGCGCGTGGTGCGCTCGACGAAATCCTTGCCGAAGCGCTTGTCGCGCAACACGAGACTCACCTCGGCGTGGCGGCTGGTGACGAACTGGCCGAACGGCGTCACATGGATCGGGTCGATCGTGCGCAGCCGTTCATAGTGGGGATAGGGATCGCGGATGAAATCCGGCGAGAGCGGGTTGAACAGCGGTCCGCCGGCGGGCTGCACTTGCTCGTTCATGGTGACCTCAGATCGGTTGCCGCATGACACGAATACGCAAGGCTGCCCCAATCACCTGGCGTAACCATCCCTGAAATTGTCAACTCGATACATTGTTGTATCGAGTTGCAGTTTGCCCTAACCTGCGCCGATGTCAAGGGTGAGAACCAGACCGACCAGGGACGACACGCGCGACAAACTGTTCGAGGCGGCCGCGTGCGTGTTCGAAGAGGACGGCATCGGCGGCGCGAGCATCGAGGCGATCGCGGCGGCGGCGGGCTTTACCCGCGGTGCGTTCTACTCGAACTTTAGGAGCAAGGACGAACTGATCATCGCCATGCTCGAGGACCATGTCGAGCAGTCGATCCGGCGCAACATGGACATCCTCGCGCAGCACGACACTCTCGACGATTTCATCGCGGCATTGAAGACGATGGATCGCAGCCGGCAGGATCCGCTCGGCCGCTCGCCCCTCCTGCACATGGAGATGATCCTGTTCGTCGCGCGCGCCGAGAAGCGCCGGCCGGAACTTGCCAAACGCCTGCGGGCGCGACGCAAGCTGGTCGCCGACATCGTCGAGGCGACATTGAAGAGCAACGGGCGCAACGACAATCTGAATCCGCCCTGGATAGCCTCCGTCGTGCTCGCGCTGGAGGACGGCTTTCGCCTGCACCGGCTGATCGACCCCGAGACGACGCCGGCCGACAGTTTTCTGCGCGCGATCACGGATCTCAGGCGCAGGACGGGGCTGGCCTCAGCCTAAAGCGGGCGAGCTGCGAGATTTGTCGCAGGATCGGACAAGGCATGTCCGCTTTGGGAAAGACGCTTCGATCCGCGCTGCGCCACAAGCAAGTCCCATCGTTTGAATCCAGGGTTCCGTCCTGCCAGAACTCCCGAGCGGCGCAGCCACGCCGATGTCCCTTGTCGACGCCCTGCGGGCGGTTGCCGGTCTTCCGCCAAAGGCGCGGGCGAGTTTTTGCTGGGGCCGATGCGTTCGCGGCACTTACGCCCCCTCGGATCAGGCCAAGGAGATCACCAAGTCGCGCAGCTTGACCATGCCCTGCCGGGTGCTGGCGCGCTTCTCGGCGGACTGCGGCATCGCCAATGCGGTCGGCACCGACGGGTGCTCGCTGCGCGGCTTCAGCTTTCGGCTCGGCAGCGGCAATCAGCGCTCCGAGATCCTGACCCAGAGCGCCCCGGTTCATTTCGCCAGAACGTCCGACCAGATGCTGGCCTTCCTGCAGGCGCACATGCCGGGACCGGACGGCAAGCCGGACATGGCGCAAGTCGCGGCATTCTCCGCCGCCAATCCCGAAACGCAGCGTCAGGCAAGCTACCTTGCCGCGAATCCGCCGCCCGCAAGCCTTGCCTGCACGACCTATTGGGGCGTGCACGCCTTTCCCGCAACGAACGCTCGGGGTGAGACACGGTTCATCAAGTTCAAGGTGATGCCGGTCGGCCAAGAACGCAGGCCGGCCGAGGACGCAGTCAAGTCCACCGGCTTGTGGCGCGATCTCGAAGCCCGGATTGCGGCGCGCGATGTCAGGTTCAGCGTGATGGTGCTGCTGGACCGTCCCGGCGACCCCGTCATGGACGTGACCATCCGCTGGCCCGACGAGGATGGGCGCGAAGCGGTACGCCTCGGAACGATCGTGATAACAGGCACTGAACCAAGCGAGGCGTGTGACGCGGCTGTGTTCAATCCAGCCAATCTTGCCGAAGGCATCGGCCATCCGCCGGACGAGATATTTGCGGCGCGGCGCGCCGCCTACGTCATCTCCCGGACAAGGCGCCGCTGAGCGGAAACTCAGGTTTCGCTGTCCAGCACACCCTGCGCCTCACGGCGCCACATTCCCGGGCTGATGCCGACCGCCGAGGAGAACACCCGGGTGAAGTGGCTTTGATTGGCGAACCCGGCCGATATCGCAATCTCCGCCAGCGACAGGTCGCGCACCGTCATCAATTGCTTGGCCGTGTCCACGCGCTGACGCAGCAGCCATTGGTGCGGCGGCAGGCCGGTCGAGACGCGAAATGCGCGCGAGAAATGACTGACGGAGAGATCGAACTCGGCTGCGATCTTCTCCAGCGAAAGCTTGCCGCGGAGATCGGACTCCAGCCTTTCACAGGCCCGCTTCACCTGCCATGGGGCAAGGCCGCCGCGCGCCGGCTCGGCGGCGCGCCGCAAACCGCCGTAGGTCGTCGCGACATGTGCGGTGAGCGCGAGCATCATGTGGTCGATGAAGAGCTGGTTGGCCTCTTCAGGCTGTCGCAGCGCCGCCAGGAACGACGCGCCGAGATGGCGGATCGTCACATCGTCATGGCCGACGCCGGGCTGATAGGCGAGTTCGCCGATGCGCGGTGCGCCGGCTTGCCTCGCCATGTCGTCCAACGCCGACCGGGGCAGATGGAAGAACAGGGAATGGAAGGGCTTGTCGATCACGTAGCGCGGATCACGTTTCAGATCGTACAGATAGGTAGCGCCGGCGCGGATATCGCTCTTGATCACGCATCGGCCGCGCTCCCAGCACTCGCAATCGGCGAAATCGCGGAATTTGAGGCTGACGAGATAGGCGTCCTCCGAGGGCATCGACTCGGAAAGTCGCGTCATGGGATGATCATCCCGGGTTTCGGTGACGGCGAGCTCGGCGCTGCGCAGCGAACGCGTGACCAGCGTTGGTGGTGCATCCTTCAAATGCAAAAATCGTTCGAGCTTCTGCGCGAAGGCGCCCTGTGCCATGGGATGCATCTCATATGTGAGCAGACTGGGGAGCGGAGGCGCCACCGCCAAATCACATCCAATTATCCGACATCTGAGAACGACGGTCCAGACTTGCGCCTGGAACCGTAGCCGTGTGACTCCTCGTCGCATCCATTGTCACAAGACGTTTTCACAAGGGATTTCAACGGATTTCGATTCCGCTCGCGCGATCTCCGCTCAATGCTTCGACAACTCGTCGTCTGTCCATCGTGCATTTGTGAAAGCGCGCGCCCGCTCGGAGCATTCGCCTGCGCCGGTCGATCAAATCCTGAGACAACGGCCGGCGCACCGAACCTATTCGGATCCCGCTTTGAGCTCGTGCAGCCGGCCGGCCACGGCCCGCACCTTGCGCGGCGCGGCCTGCCAGATCGCGAACGCCGACAATCCGCTCACGACCATCGCGACGACGAAAGCCAGCGTGTAATCGCCGGCGCGGTCATAGAGGAAGCCCGTCACCCACGGTCCGGCCGCACCACCCGCCAGCGCCGCCAGCATGATCGTGCCGAAGATGCTGCCCTGGTGCCTGCCCTGGAAAATCTCGAACACCACCGCGCCCATGATCGAGGTGAGGCCGTAGCCGAGCGCACCTTGCGTGAACACCATGAGATAGACCAGCCAGAACGAGGATTGATACTTCAGCGCGATCAGCGCGGCGAAGCAGACGACAAAACCTGCGCAGCTGATCGCCCAGACCCATTCCCGGCCAATGCGGTCGGAGACATGCCCGAGCGCGATCTGGCCTGGAATGCCGAGCAGGCTGACGACGCCGAGCGCCCACACCGCAACGCTGGGGCTGAAGCCGATGTCGAGCAGAAACTTGGTCTGGTGCACCTGCACCGCGTACCAGATGTAAAGGCCGCAGAAATAGCCGAGCGCGATCCACCAGAACCGTGCGGTCGCGACGGCGCGTTGCAGCGTCCATTCGGTGCCGGCCCAAACGGGATCGACGATGTTGGAGACGGATTTCGCCGCGCCTGCGGCCGGCGCGGCATCGCCGTCCGGTTGAAGGCCGATGTCCTCGGGGCGCTTGCGCAGCAGCAGATTGATCGGCGCCAGCGCGATCAGGACGAGCAGCCCCATCGCGGTGCAGGCGGTGCGCCAGCCGGTCTGTTCGATCATGTGCTGCACCCACGGCAGCAGCGTCACCGAGCCGATGCCGACACCGGCGAAAGCGATACCGATGGCGAAGCCGCGCTTGCGGATGAACCAGTTCGGCAGGAACAGCGATTGGCCGGAATAGCCGAGACAGACGCTGCCGGCGCCGACCATGACGCCGATGGTCACATAGAGATGCCAGGGCTGGCTGGTCAGCGGTGCGAGCAGCAGCCCGCCGCCCATCAGCACGACACCGAGTTCCATCACCGCGCGCGGACCAGCGCGATCCATCAGTCGGCCGATCAGCGGGCTGACCACGCCCGACACCACGAAGCCGAATGAGAAGGCGCCGGCGGTGACGCCGCGCTCCCAGCCGAATTCGGAGATGATCGGCGGAAAGAACAATGAAAAGGCGGTGCGCGCGTTGACGCCGATGGCCATGGTGACGAAGGTCACGGCGACCACAACCCAGCCGTAGAAGAACGGAAGCCGCATGTTGTGTTTGTTTCATCCCTGGACGGTCCTTCGGACCATCTTGGGATATTGCGGTCAAGCGCTTTTCGCGCATGCCCCTTAGGCGCGCTCAGGCGGCGTCGAGCTCCGAGGATTTGACCGGTGCGTCGAACAGGATCCGCTCGATCGGCCGCGGTCGTCCGAACAAATAGTCTTGCGCAAAATTGACGCCGAGCGTCTTCAGCCGCTCGAACCCCGCAGCTGTCTCGACGCCCTCGGCCGTGACCGACATGTCCAGCCCGCGCGCCAGCGTCACGATCGAGGAGATGATGGCGGAAGAGCGCGGCTGGTGCGTGAGGTTGCGGATGAACGACTTGTCGATCTTGATCTTGTCGAGCGGGAACGCGGTGAGATAGCTGAGTCCGGCGTCAGCGTCGGGACGTTCAGGGCGGTGGACCGGCTGTAGGGGCTAGCGATCGGACTTCTTGCCGTTCGCCTGGCCGTAAGGAGGCTTGTTGTCGGGTTCGGATGTGAGGCAGGCGCTCAGTGACACGCCAATCAGGATCGCCAGCGCCGCTGCGGTCAGAAACTTCATCTGCTCAACCTGCTCAATGAACAATTTCTCGACAAGCACGGAACTTTGACGTCGCAGATCGGGACGAGGTTCAAGGCAGAACAGGATTTGCGGGCCGCCGCGTCCAGCGGTCGGCGTTGACGGCGCCTTGCGGGACCTCGCCTTTGACGATGGCCTCGACCTGCCGCACGGTTTCCAGCGACTGGTATTCGATCGCCTGCGGCGTCAGGCCGCCGACATGGGGCGTGGCGATGACGTTGGGCAGCTTTGCCAGCTCGGGTGTCGGCATCTGGTCGGGAGCGCGGCCGACATCCATTGCCGCGCCGGCAATGCGGTTCTCGCGCAACGCGCGCGCCAGCGCGGCCTCGTCGACGAGATTGCCGCGGGAGAGATTGATGAAGACGGCATGCTTCTGCATGCGCGCCAGCGCCGCCTCCCCGATCAGGTTCTCGGTCTGCTCGTTGGCGATGGCGAGACAGACGACATAGTCCGATGCGGCGAGCAGCTCGTCGAGGCCGACCTGCCGGATTGTGCTGTCGTTGACGGCCGCAAAGGGATCGGAGACAAGCACCTCCATGCGCAGCACCTTTGCGATCTCGGCGAGATAGCGCCCGATGCTGCCATAGCCGATGATGCCGATCCGGCTGCCGGCGAGCTGGCAGCCCATCCGCGCCTCGGGCTTTCGCCCGGCCTGATAGTCCGCAGTGGTCCGCGACACGCCGCGGGAGAGGTCGACCATGAAGCCGAGCGCGAGCTCGGCCACCGCCTGCACGAAGCCGGGCCCGGCGCGGGTCACGAGCACGCCGGCTTGCGAAGCCGCATCCACGTTGACGTTGCGGATGTCGACGGCACAGCGGACGAACGCGCGTAGGCGCGGCAATTGCGCAAAGATCTCGCCGCGGCCTTCCGTCATGCGATCGGCGACGATGATGTCGGCGTCTTTGGCGGCGCGCACGAGGCCGGCTGCGTCCAGCGGATCATCGCCCTCGTGCAGGATCACCTCGGCGGCTGCGCGCAGGCCGTTCAGGCTACGATCGCCGTAATAATTGCGCCGCATCTCCGGGGTGTGCGCGAGAAGAACCTTCACGACAAGCCTCCTTCAGTAGCCGAATGCCCGCGGCAGTGCGGTCGAGAGCCATGGCACGAAGGCGATGACAAGCAGGCAGAGGAACAGCAAGCCGAGATAGCCCATGATCGGCTTCACTGTCTGCTCGATCGGCACGTTGCCGATCAGGCAGGCGCCGTAGAGGCCGAGCCCGAGCGGCGGCGCGAACAGCCCGATGCCCATGGCGATGACGAGAACGACGCCGAAATGCAGGGGATCGACACCGAGCTGCACGGCGACCGGCAGCAGCAGCGGCCCGAAGATGATCAGCGCGGCGGCGCCCTCCAGCACCGAGCCCATCACGATCAGCACTGCGATCGCGAGCAGGATGAACAGCCAGACGCCCGAGGTCTTGGAGAGGCCGAGCATGAAATCGCCGACAGCATGCGGCACCTGCTGCAAGGTCAGCGTGAACGCCAGCGCCTGCGCGGCAGCGACGATGAACAGCACGAGACCCGCGCGCGTTGCTGCCTGGACAAAACTTTGCGCGGCCGATTTGAAGCCGAGCTCGCGAAACACCACGCTGCCGACGACCAGCGCATAGGCCACAGCGAAGGCCGAGATTTCCGTCGCGGTGGCAAAGCCGCTCTTGAAGCCGAAGAAGATCATGAAGATCAGGCCGAACGAGGCGATCGCACCGCTCCACAGACCCGACACCGGCATTTGCGGCTCGACATCCTCCGCCTTCGCCGGCCGCTTGCCGAAGATGATGGACACCGCGATCAGCACCAGCGCCATCAGCGCCGACGGCAGCAGGCCTGCGACGAACAGGCCGCCGATCGACAGATTCGCCACGAAGCCGAGGATGATCAGGTTGATGCAGGGCGGAATGGTTTCCGCCATCACCGCGGAAGCCGCGAGCAGCGCCACCGCGCCGCCCGGGTTCTGCTTCGAGCGGCGCGCGGCCGGGATCAGCACGGAGCCGACCGCGGCGACGTCGGCCATCTTCGAACCTGATATGCCCGAGAACAGCACCATCGAGGCCACCATCACGACGTTCAGGCCGCCGCGCATGCGCCCGACCGCACGCTGCAACAGCTCGATCAGGCGCACCGACATGCCGTTGGCTTCCATGAGATAGCCGACGAGGATGAAGAAGGGGATCGCGAGCAGCACGAAATTGTCGA
Organism: Bradyrhizobium sp. LMG 9283; assembly: GCF_045571415.1. Lineage (NCBI taxonomy): Bacteria > Pseudomonadati > Pseudomonadota > Alphaproteobacteria > Hyphomicrobiales > Nitrobacteraceae > Bradyrhizobium > Bradyrhizobium sp. LMG 9283. The sequence continues at coordinate 2,746,475 of NZ_CP120691.1, read as the reverse complement.
TGCCGCGCGCCATCTGCTGGGCGAAGATCACGCCGGGCAGCGCGCCCTCGACCCAGATGAAGATCAGCGCGGCGAGCGCCAGCGCAAAGCCGATCGGCAAGCCGCCGAACAAGGTTGCAAAGAAGCCGATCAACATCAAGGTGCCCGCCGACGGCACCGAGGCTGGCGACAGATAATCCCAGGCGAGATAGAAGCCGGTCACGACGATGATCGCGGCGAGGCCCCTGACGATGTCTGGGAGCGGCCTCGCGCAGAGATGGTCGATCGCGAACACCGTCATGAACAGCGCGCCGATGCCCATCGGGTAGAAGGTCAGCTCCAGCGGCAGGCCGGAGCCGGTGGTCTGGCCTGAAGTCAGCGAGCCCAGCTTGATGGCGTTGTAGGCGACGTAGCCGGAGATCAGCACGATCAGCAGCGCGCTGACGGCATCGACCAGCGTCTGCAGCCGCAGCGGCAGCAGATCGCGGAAGAAGGAGACGCCGACATTCTCGCCGCGCGCGAGCGCGCTCGCCGCGCCGAAGAAAGCCGAGCCGACCATCAATCCGCGCGCGACGTCGTCGGACCATTCGACCGGCGCGTTGAAGAAGAAGCGCAGCAGCACGGAGGCGCACACCACCACGAGATCGGCGGCAAGCAGGATGGCCGCGATCGCGTCGCTGACGCGAAGCAGCAGCGTGATGCTGCCGTGGCGGTCGCCCGGGACGGGCACGGCGGCTGACATTGCCACGTCAGATTTGGTCATCTCAGGCTTGCGTCGCGCGGATGATGTCGATGACGGCCTTGGACTCCGGCCGCGCCTTGATGAAGTTCTCGGTCTGCGGTGCGACGCGCTTCTTGAACGCCTCGCGGTCGCACTCGGCCACCGTCACGCCTTTCTCGGTCAAGGCCGCCAGGGCCTCCTTCTCGACCGCGAGTCCATGGGCCCGGGTATCGGCCGCGGCCTTCTTGGCGGCATCGAGAAAACCCTCTCGCAGCTTAGGATCCATCCGGTTGTAGGTCATTTCGCTGAAATAGATCGCGAGCGGTGAGAAATTGTGCTGCGTCAGCGCATAGAACTTCGACGTTTCGAAGAACTTGCTGGCGAGGATCGTCGGCGGGTCGTGCTCGAGGCCATCCAGCACGCCGGCCTGCAACGCCGTGTAGATCTCGCCGAACGCCAGCGGCGTCGCGGCCGCGCCCATCAGGCGCAGGCATTCGGTGATGACGGGATTTGGCAGGGTGCGGATCTTGAGGCCGGCGAGATCCTCCGGCGTCTTCACCGGCTTCTTCGCCAGCACGCTGCGCGAGCCGAAATTGTAGGCCCAGGCGATGATGCGGATGTTGCCGCCTTTGAGCAGCGCGTCCTCGATCGGCTTGGCGGCGCCGGCATCGAACGCCTTGGTCTGCTGCGGGAAGCTCGAGAACAGGAAGCCGAGATCGAAGGTGCCGACCAGCGGCACCAAATTGGCCGAGATCGACGAGCCCGACACCATGAGGTCGATGACCCCTAACTTCACCGAATTGATAACGTCGATCTCCTGGCCGAGCTGGTTGTCGGGAAAGAACGCGACCTCGACCTGCTCGCCGAGTCCGTTGCCCTTCAGGTTCTTGACGAGGTTGTCAAAATAGACGCGGCCGTTGGCGTATTTGGGATCGTTCGGCAGCGACGAGGAGCATTTCAGCTTCAGAGTCGCAGCTTCGGCGCGGCCGATGATGGCGGGAGAGAGCGCGAGGCCGGCGGTGACCGCCGCCGATGACTTGATGAACGCGCGGCGGTTCACGGGCACGACGGTCATGGTGCGGTCTCTCCCCGGCTCTTCTTGTTCGCTGCGGTCGTTGCCGCAGCTTGTTGCAAAGACTGTATGGTCAAAGCGACGGCACAGGCAAGCGTGGCGGCTGGCCGTCGCGGAGCAGTGCGTGACGATCATCAGCAGCGCGGGCGCACCGCGAAACGACGGGATTCTTCCGGAAATTATCGCTGAGGATCGGCTTGCGGGCCGATGTCCGACCAGGACGCCGTCGCGCACAGTTCGACATCGATCCAATTGGAGCATTGATCGATGCGCAATCCACATGGATTGTCCCGGACCGATGCTGCGCCTTCGGCAGCCTCCCTGCCCCATTTTGCCGCGGCCCCTGCGTGATCCAGCGCACAGACGGCCTCATGGCGCCGACGTAGGAAAAGTGACATCATCGCGCGCATTGCCGATGGAGGTGACATCATGCGCCGTCCAATCCTTTGCAATTTGTTGCTTGCGTCCGGTCTTCTCGCACTCACCCAATTGACGACGCCAACGGAGGCCGCCGCGGAAGCGCGGCTTGCACTGGTGATCGGCCAATCCGCCTATCGCACAGTGCCGGAGCTGCCCAACGCCGCCAACGACGCCAAGGGCATGACGGAGCTGCTCGGCAGTGCCGGCTTCACCGTCACCACGGCCGCCAACCTGGCGCAAACCGAGATGCGCGCGGCGATCACGGATTTCGCCGGCAAGGTCAGTGCCAGCGGCGCCGACACCGTCGCGCTGGTGTTCTATGCCGGCCACGGCCTGCAGATCGACGGCGAGAACTATCTGGTGCCTGTCGATCTCGATCCCAAGCGCGAGGCCGACATTCCGCTTCAGGGCGTGCGGCTGAACGATCTGCTCAACACGCTCGGCGCGCTGCCGACGCGGGCCCGCATCTTCATGCTCGATGCCTGCCGCAACAATCCGTTCCCGGCGCTCAGCGGCGCCGGGCACGGCCTTGCGATCGTCGACACCAAGGCCGGCGCGCCCGGCTCCTTCATCTCCTATTCGACCTCGCCCGGCGCCGAGGCCGAGGACGGCAACGGCATCGACAGCCCCTACACGACCGCCGCGCTGACCATCGCCAAGCAGCCCAATCTGCCGATCGAGGAAGTCTTCAAGCGCATCCGCGTCGCCGTGGCGCAATCGACCGAGGGGCGGCAGATTCCTTGGGAGAGCTCGTCACTGACCACCGATTTCAAGTTCTTCGGCGAAAGCAGCGGCAGTCAGGCTGCTACTCCCGGCGCTTCCGCGATGGCGCTCGCCAGCGGCACGCGCAGCGTCGCAGACTGGCGCAAGGATTTACAGGGCAAGGATGCCAAGGCCGCCTACGAGCTCGTGATCACTGAGGACACCGTCGAGGCGTACCAGGCCTATATCGAGCTCTACGCGCAGGCTTCCTACACGCCGCGCCTGCGCACTGTGCTGGAGCGCCGGCGCCAGATGCTGGCTTGGGAGCGCGCGGTCGCCATCAACACCCGCGCCTCGTTCGAAGCTTACCTCGCGAACTGGGACAACAGCGATCTCGCGGCAACCGCGCGCCGGCTGCTGCTGCGCGTGCAGAACCGCAACTATGCCTTGCCGGTTGCCGCCGCGGCGACGCCTGTCGCGGTCGCGATGGCTCCGACCTGCCCGTGCTCGACGCCCACGACACCTGCAACGCCGGTCAACCCGTCGGTCGCGCCCGTCATCAAGAAGCGCGTCGACGAAACGTCGCCGAAGCGCAAGGTGGTCGAGACGCCACCCAAGCGACGACCGCCGTCTGACCAAGTGGTCTACGAGCGCGCGCCGCCGCCGGATCGCGGTCCGCCGCCCGAGGCTGTCATGCAAGGCATCGGCATCGGTGTTGGTATCGGCCTCGGCATGGGAATGGGCGGCCGCGGCGGAGACCATTATCGCGGCGACTACCGCAGATACTAAGGCTTGTCCGTCTCAAACACGGCATCCGCGCTCGCGCCAACCGCGCGAGCGCGGAGTTACTGCGACAGGGCCGGGTAGTCCCGGAGCACGGCTTCGCGTATCCAACCTGCCTGGATTGCACGCGACAATATCTGTGCGGTCTTGATGTCCTCAGCCTTCATGCAGAGGTCGACGATGCGGCGCACCGCATCGTCGCGCATCAGATCGTCGGCGATCTTCATCGCGATTTCCATCGCGACGCGGGCTGCCCGTTCGTAGCGCTCGCGCTCGCGCTTGCCGGTCTGCGCGGAACCTGCGACAGCTTCGGCGCTCGCCCCCGCCGCCTGGCAGATGTTGCGAATTCGCGCGACCGCGTCGATGTCGCCAATAGGTCCTTGGACCGGCTCATCCCAGATGTCGGCCGGCTGCTGCGTTGCGAACCACTTCATTGCCCCACCCATGGTCTGATTGCGCGCGACATTCAGGACATGCGGCGCGGCCCGATCGCCTCGAACTGCGCCTTCTGCTCGTCGCTCAGCGTGGCATAGAAATCGTCAAGCGCCGCGCGCACCGACTTGATCCCGTCCAGCATCACGTCGAGGCGCTTGCGGATCGCGGTCATGCGGGCGGGCGGTGTCATCACATCATTGGGCTCGCAGGCCGCCTTGAGCGATGCGCTGACTTTGGCGCTGGTGTCCTGGAGCACCTGGAGCGCCGCGCGCTGAGTGTCGTTGGGACGAAGTCTTTCTTCGATCGTGGCGCCGGGCCAATCAAACGCGGCGGGCACGCTGCAATTCTGCACCGACGATCCGCCCGCATTGTTCGATGCCGTGGCACGACGCTGATCGTCGGCCAGCGCATTGAAGCGCGCCTTCTGCTCGTCGTTAAGCGAACTATAGAACGTCTCAAGCGCGGGCTGGACCAGATCGACCGCCTTCTCCATCGCCTCGACACGCTGCTGCATCGCCGCGAGCCGGCCCGGGGCCGTCGCTGCGGCCTGGGTCGGGCAGGATGTCCGGATCAGCGCTGCCGCGTCGATCGAGGCGTTGCCGAGCGCATCGAGAGCGGCGCCTTGCGCATCCGTCGGCTGCACCGCGGCTGCAATCTGATCGATCGGCAGACCGACGATGGCGCGGCGGTCGCTGCCGCAGAGCTGATCGAGCGGCGCGCTGCGCGCCCGCCGTCGTCCCTGCGGCTGCTGCGGCAGATAGGCCGACAGGCGATCATAACCGTAGGGGCCGAAAATGCCGGCATAGATGTCCGGATAGCCGTAGCCCCAGAAGCCGAGCCCGTCGCCCCAGATCGTGTAATCGTAGAGGTCGTTATAGGCGAACGGCCAGAACAGCGGTCCGACCCAGCCATAGCCGCCGCCCGCATGCTGCCACCATCCGCTGCTTGCGCCGCTCCAGCCGGCGAGTGCGGCTGCCGCAGCGATCTGCGCGCGGGCCGCCGGATTGCTGATCAGCCGGCCGTTCCGGAATGCGCTGGCGTTCAGGGCGTTGCGGAAGTTCGCCGGCCGTATTGCGGCATTGCGGATCTGACCGAAGTTCGGGCCGCCACGTCGAGCGCCGGTTACAAACCGCATCCCGCGATGATGCCCTCCGCCATGCGCATGCCCGCCACTGTGCCCGCGGAAATGGCCGCCGCCGTGATGACCACCGCCGTGCCCGCCTCCGTGTCCACCTCCATGGCCGCCGCCATGTCCGCCGCCATGTCCGCCCTTGGCCAGCGCCGCACCCGCCAGCATGCAGGCGAAGGCCATCGCCGCAATTCCAATGACCGGTCGCACCATCGCACCCTCCCGCGCACAGTCCTGCCATTGAGGCATCGGAACTTGGCGGGAATTGGAACCGGGAAGATCGCCTAAAGTTCCCGGTCCCTGGCTGCGCGGGCCTTAAGCCTCCGGCACGATCTTGCCGGGGTTGAAGATGTTGAGCGGATCGAGCGCCTTCTTCAGCGCCCGCATTGCATCGAGCGCCTCGGGGCCGAGTTCGGCCTTGAGATATTTCTGCTTGCCCTGGCCAATGCCGTGCTCGCCGGTGCAGGTGCCGTCCATCGCCTGCGCGCGCTCGACCAGGCGATGCATGAACTCCTCGCCGCGCGCCATCTCGTCGGCATCGTTGGTGTCGCAAACCAGCGAGCAGTGGAAATTGCCGTCGCCGACATGGCCGACGATCGGCGACAGCAGGTTGAGGCGCTTGAGATCCTCCTCGGTCTCGCTGACACAATCGGCGAGCCGCGAGATCGGCACGCAGACATCGGTCGCGACCACGCCAATGCTGTCGCCGGGCCGCAGCGCCTTCACCGACCAGTATGCGTCGTGCCGTGCCTGCCACAGTTTTGTGCGATCCTCCGGCTTGGTGGTCCAGGAGAAATCGCCGCCGCCGCACTCCTTTGCGATCTCGCCGAACGCCTTGGACTGTTCGGCGACCTCGATCTCGCTGCCGTGGAACTCCAGCAGAAGCAGCGGCGTCTCCGGCAGCGTCAGCTTCGAATAGGCGTTGCACGCCGTCACCTGTGCGGCATTGAGCAGTTCGATGCGCGCCACAGGGATGCCGGTCTGGATCGCCAGGATCACGGCCTGACAGGCGCCGTGCACGGTCTCGAACGATACCGCAGCAGCGGCGATAGTCTCAGGGATACCGCGCAGGCGAATGGTCAATTCCGAGATGATGCCGAGCGTGCCTTCAGCGCCGACGAACAGATGCGTCAGGTCGTAGCCCGCCGACGACTTCTTCGCGCGCGTGCCGGTCGTGATGATCTCGCCATCGCCGCGCACCACCTTCAGCGCCAGCACGCTGTCGCGCATGGTGCCGTAGCGCACCGCATTGGTGCCGGAGGCGCGGGTCGAGGCCATGCCGCCGAGCGAGGCATCCGCGCCGGGATCGATCGGGAAGAACAGGCCCTGGTCGCGCAGATGCTCGTTGAGCGCCTTGCGGGTGACGCCGGGCTGGATCACGCAGTCGAGGTCCTCGGCATGCACCGCGAGCACCTTGTCCATGTCGCGGAGGTCGATCGAGATGCCGCCGGCGGGCGCGTTGACCTGGCCTTCGAGCGAGGTGCCGGTGCCGAAGGGAATGACGGGCACGCGATGTTTCGCGCAGATCCGCACCACGTCCTGGATGTCGGCGGTCTCCTGCGCCATCACGACGCCGTCCGGCGGCTGGTTCGGGATCCAGGTGGTGGTATGGCCGTGCTGCTCGCGCACGGCCTGCGAGGTGATGAGGCGGTTGCCGAAGCGTGCGGCAAGCTGCTCCAGCGTGCTCGCGAGGGCTTTCGGCTCCGGCCTCGGCGGATTATTGGTGATGGTCGTACCCACGGAATTCCTCCCGACAGAAAGAACCGTGGCAAAGGACATAAAACCGGTCAAGTCAAGGGACCGGACGCATAGCTGGAAAGGACACATGCCGGAGACCGCCGCCTCAGCGCCCAAAGCCGAGCCGTTCCGCGCCTCGATCATGCAGATCGAGCCGCAGTGGATCGACTATAACGGCCATCTCAATATGGCCTATTACAACGTGACGTTCGACCGGGCGATCGACCAGCTCTGGCTAGAGCTCGGGATGGGGCCTGGCTACATGAAGGAGCGAGGCGGCTCGAGCTTCACCGCCGAATGCCACGTCCGGTACTTGCGCGAGATCCACCTCGGCGATCCCGTGCAGATTTTCGTCTGGCTGCTGGAGGCCGACGACAAGCGGCTGCACACGTTCGAGGAAATGCGGCACGCGAGCGAAGGCTGGCTGTCGGCAACCTCAGAGAACATGTCGCTGCACATGGACATGACCGCGCGCCGCGTTGCGCCGTTTCCGCCCGATATCCGCGAGCGTATCGCGGCAATCGCAAAAGCCCACAGCGCCGTGGCGCGACCCGAGGGCATCGGCCGAAGCGTGGCGATGCCCTCGAAGCGGTGACACCTAGTCCGCGCTGTACCTCTCCCTACGGGAGAGGTGAAGATAGCCGCTATATCCTGTTGCGGCCGCGGGCGAGGCCGACCACGGCCGAGACCAGGAACAGGACAACTGCGATGAAGAAGATGATCTTGGCGATCTCGATCGAAGCACCGGCGATGCCGCCAAAGCCCAGGATGCCGGCGATCAGTGCGATAATCAGAAACGTCACAACCCAGCCAAGCATGGTCAAACCCTCGTCTTGATGTCGTCTGCGTCGACGCGGCTGGCCGCGCCATCTGACTTGACAATCTCGACGCGGGAACGATGGTTCCGGCACGTACAACGGCGAAATTCGCGCCTCCCGCTGGAACAAATCGGCCTGCCGCGCACGTGGAAAAACCCCGCCCGGCGCCCCATATAGGCACCAATCCCTGTTAAGAAGGCTCCCTTCCGTCACCCCGCGGTGCCATCGTGGGGCCAATGATTCGCATGACCGAGCCGAGCAAGATCACAGCCGTACCCGACCACCAGCCCGCAGCCGGCGGCATCGCCGCGCGTGCGCGCGCCTCGGTCGGCCCGAAATACCTCTCCGGGCTCAATCCGGAGCAGCGCGAGGCGGTGGAGACGCTGGATGGGCCGGTTCTCGTGCTCGCCGGCGCCGGCACCGGCAAGACGCGCGTCTTGACCACGCGCATCGCCCACATTCTGAGCCAGGGCCGCGCTCGTCCCGCCGAGATCCTGTCGGTGACCTTCACAAACAAGGCCGCGCGCGAGATGAAGCACCGGCTCGGTCAGATGCTCGGCCACGCCGTCGAGGGCATGCCGTGGCTCGGCACCTTCCACTCCATCGGCGGCCGTATCCTGCGCACCCATGCCGAACTGGCGCAGCTCAAGTCGAACTTCACGGTGCTCGATGTTGACGACCAGGTCCGGCTGCTCAAGCAGCTGCTGCAGGCCGAGAACATCGACGAAAAACGCTGGCCCGCGCGCATGCTGGCCGGCCTGATCGACGGCTGGAAGAACCGCGGTCTGATGCCCTCGCAAGTGCCCTCGGGCGAGGCCGCAATGTTCGCCAACGGCAAAGGCGGCAAGCTCTATGCGAGCTACCAGGAGCGGCTGAAGATCTTGAACGCGGCGGATTTCGGCGATCTCTTGCTGGAGAACATCCGCATCTTCCGCGAGCACCCTGACATCCTCAGACAGTACCAGCAGCGCTTCAAATTTATCCTGGTCGACGAGTACCAGGACACCAACGTCGCGCAATATTTGTGGCTGCGTCTGCTGTCGCAGGCGCCTTCTTCGGCCAAAGCCGTCATTCCGGGGCGGCTCGAAGAGCCGACCCCGGAATCCAGCAGTGAGTCCGATGATCGAGATTCCGGGTCTGCGCCTTCGGCGCATCCCGGAATGACGGCGGCTACTGCGTCCCTCACCAAAAACATCTGCTGCGTTGGCGACGACGACCAGTCGATCTATGGCTGGCGCGGCGCCGAGGTCGACAACATCCTGCGCTTCGAGCACGATTTCCCCGGCGCCAAGGTCATCCGCCTCGAACGCAACTACCGCTCGACCGGCCACATCCTCGCCGCCGCCTCGCATCTGATCGCGCATAACGAAGGCCGGCTCGGCAAGACGCTGCGCACCGAGGACCAGGACGGCGAGAAGGTCACGGTCACGGGCTCCTGGGATTCGGAAGAGGAAGCCCGCGGCATTGGCGAGGAGATCGAGCAGCTGCAGCGCCAGGGCGAGAAGCTCAACGAGATCGCGATCCTGGTGCGCGCCTCCTATCAGATGCGCGAATTCGAAGACCGCTTCGTCACGCTCGGCCTGCCCTACCGCGTCATCGGCGGCCCCCGCTTCTACGAGCGCGCCGAGATCCGCGATGCGCTGGCCTATTTGCGCGTCATCAACTCGCCGGCCGACGATCTCGCCTTCGAGCGCATCGTCAACACGCCCAAGCGCGGTCTCGGCGATGCCACCGTGCAGATGCTGCACGACCACGCCCGCAAGCGCCGCATCCCCTTGTTCGAGGCGGCGCGCGCGGTGGTCGAGACCGACGAGCTGAAGCCGAAGGCGCGCGGCTCGCTTCGCGACCTCATCACGCAGTTCGACCGCTGGCGCGCCCAGTGCGAGGTCACCGCGCACACCGATCTCGCCCAGATCGTGCTCGACGAGAGCGGCTATACCGAGATGTGGCAGAAGGACCGCTCCGCGGACGCCGCCGGCCGGCTGGAGAACCTGAAAGAGCTCGTGCGCTCGATGGAGGAGTTCGAGAACCTGCAAGGATTCCTGGAGCACATCTCTCTGGTGATGGACCGCGAGGGCGGCGCCGAGGACGACGCGGTGTCGCTGATGACGCTGCATTCGGCCAAGGGGCTCGAATTCGACAACGTGTTCCTGCCGGGCTGGGAGGAAGGCCTGTTTCCGAGCCAGCGCACGCTGGACGAACAGGGCCGCGCGGGCCTGGAAGAAGAGCGCCGGCTCGGCCATGTCGGCCTGACCCGGGCGCGCCGCCGCGCAAAGATCTACTTTGCGACCAACCGGCGCATCCATGGCACCTGGTCGACCACGATCCCCTCGCGCTTCCTCGATGAATTGCCCGCGGCCAATGTCGAGATCACGGAATCCAAGGGCGGCTCGGCCTGGGGCGGTACCGGCGGTTACGGCGCCTCGCGCTTCGACGACATGGAGGCGTTCGGCTCCAGCTATTCGACGCCGGGCTGGCAGCGGGCCCAGGCCAACCGCAACCGCGGCGGCAGAAGCGGCGGCTTCGAGGAAGAGGCCGCGACGTTCTCATCCACCTCATCGGCCGGGCCCGATTTCGGCAGCTTCTCCTCGCGCCGCCGCGGACCCCTGACCATCGAGGGCGAGCTGGTGGCCAAATCGACCGGCACCACCTCTGAATTCTCGCTGTCCGACCGCGTCTTCCACCAGAAATTCGGCTACGGCCGGGTCACCAAGATCGACGGCAACAAGCTCACCATCGCCTTCGACAAGGCCGGCGAGAAGAAGGTCGTGGACAGTTTTGTGCAGCGGGCGTGAGCCCTGCCATGCCTCACTACGTCGCCATCATCGAGGACGCCGACCCCGACGCCGTCAGCTTGTGGTTTCCCGACCTTCCCGGCTGCATGTCCGGCGGCGACGATGTCGACGAGGCCCTGGAGAATGCGCCCGAAGCACTCGCATTCTATGCGCAAGACCTGATTGCGGACAGCCGGCAGCTTCCCCCGCCGCGGACGCTGGCTGAGCTCGAGGCCGACCCTGAATTTGCCGATGACCTCAGGAACCACACTGCGGTCTTAATCGAATGGCCGGCCCGCACCGAGACCACGGAGTGAGGACTGTTCGCCGCACCTGTCGAACTCTCGGCAGTTCTCCCCCGAACAGCCCTTGACCACCGCAAACTTCCCCGTATCAGATAAACCCATGGTCCGGGGCTCCATCACATTGATCGTGCTTGCATTGGTTATGCCGTCGCTTGCGGCGGCGGAGACCATGAGCTTTGGCGATTCGATCGGAAAGCTGGCGGCGAGCTGCGGCGCGGAAATCGTCGCCAATTGCCGCGGCGTCAATCCGGACTCGACCCGGCTGAAGGAGTGCCTGTCGCGCAATCGCGACGTGCTCTCGCCGCAGTGCGCGAGCGACTATCTCGGCGTCTTCGACGCCATCCAGAAGCGCGTCGCTGCGCGCGTCACGGTGGCGAACGCCTGCCAGCGCGAGATCGTCAAGGTCTGCGGCGGCTCGACCAAGGAGACCAGCAAGTCGATCCCCTGCCTGGTCTCGACGCCCAAAGGCATCAGCAACAACTGCCTGAAGGCCGTCGACGACGCGGGGTATCGCTGATGCGCGGGAGCAGAATCGCCATTGCGCTCGGCCTCGCGTTGCTCGCTGGCGCAGCGCGCGCGCAGACGGCGGCGCCGACCCGCGACGACATCGTCGGCAAGCTGAACCATTTTGAGGAAGCCGCCGAGGTCGATCTGCCCGCGCTGAAGCAGCTGGTGATCGAGCGCGCCAAGACCAGGATCAAGAACGATCCGGGACCGGTGAACCGGCCGCTGATCGCGCCTGATCTCGCCAAGCTGCCGGCCTTCAATGCGCAGATCCAGTTCGACGCCGACACGCCGATCATCCAGCCGGCCTCCTACCAGACCGTCGGCCGCATCGCGGACGCGCTGGTTCACTCCTCGCTGCTGCCTTACACCTTCCTGATCGTCGGCCATGTCGAATCCAATTCGAAGACGCGCGAGGCCAATGCGATCCTGAGCCAGCGCCGGGCCGATGCGATCCGCGACGTCCTGGTGAACACGTTCAAGATCTCGACCAAGCGGCTGCATCCGGTCGGTCTCGGTGAGGAGCAACTTCTCGACCGGGCCAAGCCGACCTCCGCCGTCAACGGCCAGTTGCAGATCCTGACCTATGCCAAGCTGCCTGAGGAGGCGCCGCGTCCGGCTGCGGCTCCTGCGCCTGCGGCGAAAAAACCCGCCAAGAAGCGCTGAGCGAGCGCGACCTCGCAGCTGACGGAACCCTTTGAAGTGCTGATCATTTTGCAGCCTGTCCCGGGCGCGCGAACACGGGCGCACGCGACAAAAGCGCCGGTTTGTGCACCGCCCGGTCCAGTGCTATAGCCTCTGTTCGCCCTTCCCGACCCTGTGCTGCATGAGACCGAAATGGGTGGCTTTTTTCAGCGCCAACTTGCCGTGTACGTCGAGTACCATCGCGATCCCCGGAACACGGCGATGCATGTGATCGGCATTCTGCTGCTGTTCACCGGCGCCGTGCTGCCGCTGACGCTGGTCAAGCTTCCGCTGCTCGGGTTCAATGTCAGCCTGGCGGTGATCCTGGCCTTGCCGGTATTGATCTATTGGCTGCTGCTCGACGCGGCGCTCGGGCTCGGCATATTGGCCGTCTCCATCGTGCTGTTTTCGGTTGCGACAACCATTGCGGCGCAAGTCAGCCCCGCGACGATGTGGGCGATTTTCGCCACGCTGGTGGTGCTCGGCTTTGCCGCGCAGGCCATCGGCCACAAGGTTTTTGAGGGTCGCGAGGCCTCGTTATTCACTTTCCCTTCGCATCTTTTGCTCGGACCGATGTTCGTCATGGCAAAATTATTCATTGTATTGGGCTTCCGTCGCGACCTTGCCGCGATTCTGGCGCCTCTTCCGGCCAATTCCCTTTCAACCCGATAACTCTAGAAGCGAACAGCAACCTCCTGCATGGCTCTCGTCCTGGTTACCGGTGGCAGTGGCTTCATCGGACATCACCTCGTAGAAGCGCTCCGCGCCCGTGGGCAGCGGGTCCGTGTTCTCGATGTCCGTGCGCCGACCGCGGCGAACGTGGACGTTGAACACGTCCACGGCTCGGTGCTGGACGGCGCCGCGGTCGATGTCGCGATCGCCGGTGTCGATCAGGTCTATCACCTCGCCGGCCTGCCTGGCATGTGGGTCGCCAACAAGCAGGACTTCCACGATGTCAATTGCCGCGGCACTGAAATCGTGCTCGCGGCGGCAATGAAGCGCGGCGTGTCGCGCTTCCTGCACTGCTCGACCGAATCGATCCTGTTCCCCTATTCCGACCTCAAAGGCGTTCCCGCCGAAGAGGCGCTGCAGCCGGCTGACGCGATGCCCGGCGCCTATACGCGATCGAAATCGCTCGCCGAGCATCATGCCGCCAAGGCGGCGGCCGCGGGCTTCCCGCTCGTGATCGGCACGCCGACCATGCCGATCGGCGCTGCCGACCACAATCTGACGCCGCCGACCGCGATGCTCTGGTACTTCCTGCAGAAGAAAGTGCAGCCGCATCTCAACTTCCTGGTCAATCTCGTCGACGTCCGCGACGTCGCCATGGGCCTGGTGCTGACCATGGAACGCGGGCGCATCGGCCACCGCTATATCCTCGGTGGCGACTGCGTACCGCTCGGCAACATCCTGCGCATGATGTCGGCGATGAGCGGCCGCCGGCAATTTCCGGTCGTCGTGCCCGGAAAGATCGCCGAGCTCTCCGCCATCATGCTCGAATACATCGCCGATCACGTCACCCGCCGGCCGCCCAACGGCACCGCCGAGGGCGTGCGCATCGCGCTCGCCGCCAGCGACCTCTCGATCGGCAAGGCACGCACCGAGCTCGGCTATTCGCCGCGCCCGATCGAGCCGGTCTTGCGCGAAACCATCACCCATCTGCTCGCCCGCAACGGCCAGCAGCCCTCCGGCGCCATCGAGCATCACGCGCTCTCCTCGCGCGCCGGCTGAAGCCACCGCCTAACGCAAAGAACCTTCATGTCCTTCGATTTCAGCAAGCTTCTCTCTGTCGCCTGGGGTGGCTGGACCACGACCTGGCCGACGCAACTGCTCGCCCTGATCTGGCTCGCCTGGCTCGCCAGCTGGGTCGGCGCCTCGTTCTGGCAAGGGCGCACGCAGAAGCAGGTGATGACGCTGGAGTCCGGCCGCTATCGCATTCCGATCCTGGTCGGCGGCATCCTGTTCACGCCGTGGACCGCCGAGGTGCTGAACGAAAAGCCGCTCTGGGTGTTCAGCAATACGGGCGTTTACATCACGGCGCTGATCGTGCTCGCCGGCATCTCCTTCACCTGGTGGGGGCGACTGCATCTCGGCAAGTTCTGGTCGAACACCATCACCCACAAGGAAGACCATCGCGTCATCGACACCGGCCCGTACGGCATCGTCCGTCATCCGATCTATACCGGCCTGATCGCCGGCATGCTGGCAACCGGCATCGCGGTCGGCACCGTGACCGCGATCCTCGGCGCCATCCTGATCTCGCTCGGCATGTGGCAGAAGGGCCGGATGGAAGAGGTGTTCCTGTCGAAGGAGCTCGGCGAAGACGCCTACGGCGCCTATTGCCGCCGCGTCCCGATGATCATTCCGTTCCTGTCGCCGCGGTGAGGGCGTAGCAAGTCGCGCTACTTTCGTGTCCCGGACGCGCAGCAACGCTTAGCGTTGCTGCGCTGAGCCGGGATCCAGATAGCGATACATCGCATGACGGTGAGATGGGCCCCGGCTCTGCAGCGCACCGCGCCGGACGATGCTTCGCATCGCCGGGGGCGCTGCGCTGCGTCCGGGGCACGAGCGCACGGCTGGAGCGGCAGATCGGTCGCTGATCTCCGGACTAGGCTCATCGGCCTTCGTCCCATGCAAATTCGATCGGCTGCCATTCCACGGGAATAGGCCCCGCCGGCGCGCCGCACAGGTTGACGTCTGCTCCGTCAGCCAGTTGGATGCGCGCGCACAGAGGGGCTTCTCATGACGTTTTCCAGCATCTTCGCGCAGTTCGTCGCGTTCATCGGCGGCATCGCGCTGCAATGGCGAAAACTGTCGGGCACCGAGCCCGCGCCGGCATGGGGAGAGAAGCCGGCCATCCCCGAGGCGAAGCCGCAAGGCGCGATCCCGACGCTGAAGATGCCGACCGCGCGCGGCTGGCGCGAGGGCCAGAAGCCGACGGTCGCGCCCAGGCTCAAGGTCAACGCGTTCGCGACCGGCCTCGACCATCCGCGCTGGATCGAGGTGCTGCCCAATGGCGACGTGCTGATCGCGGAAGCGACGCAGATCGCAGGTCCCCCGCGCACCGTGTTCCATTATGCGATGCAAGCGACGATGCGGCGTGCCGCGGCGCTCGGCGTCTCGGCCAACCGCATCACGCTGCTGCGCGACAAGGACGGCGACGGCGTCGCCGAAGTTCGCGGCGCCTTCATGGAAAATCTCAGCCAGCCGTTCGGCATGGCGCTGGTCGGCGACACCTTCTATGTCGGCAACACCGACGGCGTGATGGCGTTTCCTTACCTCGCCAATGCCGATCGCATCACCGCGCCGGGCAAGCGGCTCACGACGTTCAAGCCAGGCGGACACTGGACGCGCAGCCTGCTTGCCAGCCCCGACGGCAAGAAACTCTATGCTGGCGTCGGCTCGCTCAGCAACATCGCCGAGATGGGCATGGAGGTCGAGGAAGGCCGCGCTGCGGTCTATGAGCTCGATCTCGTCGCGGGCACGCATCGCATTTTTGCGGCCGGCCTGCGCAATCCGGTCGGCCTTGCCTGGGAGCCGACGACGGGCGTGCTCTGGACCGTCGTCAACGAACGCGACGGCCTCGGCGACGAGACGCCGCCCGACTATCTCACCTCGGTGCGCGACGGTGGATTCTATGGCTGGCCCTATTGCTACTGGGGCAAGACCGTCGACGACCGTGTGCCGCAGGATCCGGCGATGGTCGCCAAGGCGCTTCAACCGGACTACGCGCTCGGCGGCCACACCGCCTCGCTCGGCCTGTGCTGGATGCCCGCAGGCACCCTGCCCGGCTTCCCCGACGGCATGGTGATCGGCCAGCACGGCTCGTGGAATCGCAGCAAGCTGTCCGGCTACAAGCTGGTGTTCATTCCGTTCGAGAACGGCAAGCCCTCCGGCCCCGGCCGCGACATTCTGTCGGGCTTCCTGTCCCCGGACGAGAAGGAATCCTACGGCCGCCCGGTCGGCGTCGTGATCGGCCCTGACAAGAAGTCGCTGCTGATGGCCGACGACGTCGGCAACGTGATCTGGCGCGTGACGGGCGCATAAAGCGCGATGAAATTCGATGGAATTGGCGTGGTTCACCTCTCCCCAGCGGGGAGAGGTCGGATTGCGCCTGGCGATGCGAAGCATCGTCCAGTGCAATCCGGGTGAGGGGCCGCGGCGTTCGGTGAGGCCGTAACCCCTCACCCCGGATCGCATCTTTCGATGCGATCCGACCTCTCCCTTCGGGAGAGGTGTTTCGAGTTCTGGGCGCACATCGTTTGTACCAAACCTCATTCCGCTCTAACGCTACGTCCCCACGCACAACGTGGCGCGCTGCTTGCGCAGCAGCGCGATCACGGAGAGTGCGGTGATCAGTCCGGTCTTGGGATTTTCGGACGGGATGTTTTCGATTCCCATCGTGAAGCGCGCCGAATCCGCCTCGACCTCGATGCGATGAACGTTGCGCGTCACGGTCGGGTCGGCCCAAACCTGGATTTGGGTGCGATCGGGCCCGATCCCCGCCAGCGACAGCGCGACGGCGACATTGACGTTCGCTGGAAAGCCCTTCGCGGCTTCGCGCGCGCTGCCCTCGAACAGCTTGACCGGCTCGCGCAGATTGTCGATGTCGATGTTGTTCTGAACGATGAGCGGCGCGCCCTTCAGCCCGTCGATCGGCTTGCGCGTGACCATCTTCACCGAATGGATAGTGCCGATCGCGGCGGCGTTGACGGCATCGAGGCCGATCAGCGCGCCGGTTGGCACGAGAATGCGGCCGCCATTGGCGCGGGCGAGATCGACCAGATCGAAATTGTCGAGCAGGCCGCCGACGCTGACCACGACCGCCGACTTGCCCCGCTTCACCGCGGGCTCGACAATTGCACGCAGATGCCGGCTCGGAGCGCATTCGACCACGATGTCGGCGACCGCGCCGAGCTGGTCGATCGGCAGGATTTGTGGCGAACGGCGCAGGCCATTGATGAAGGCCTGATGCTTTGCGGGATCGCGCACCGCGACGGCCGACAGCGTCAGGCCGTCGATGCCCTGGTCGAGCGCGGTCGCGATCTTGGTGCCGATCGAGCCCAGCCCGGCGATGGCCACCCGCAATTCACCCGACGCGTTCTGTTCAGTCATCGCATCCACCTTCTCTCCAGCTTAGGTCATAGCCGCTCAAGCCTCTCGCGCATAGCTGCGCAGGCGCGCCTCTAGTACCGCCAGCATGGCGTCACGAGCCGGATCGCGCGAACCGCGCAGCCACGCGGCGGCGAGCGGCAGCCGGCCAACCGGGCCGCTCTGCCTCGGCCGAAGCGGCACGAAGCGCACGCCCGAGACCGCCATCCGTATGGTCCAGCGCGGCACGATCGCGACTCCGAGCCTCGTTGCGACCAGGTTGATGATGGTCTGCTTCTCATCGGCAACCTGCACGATGCGCGGTGTCAGGCCGGCCTGCTCGAACAGCTTTATGGTGAGGTCGTGACTGTGCGGCCGCGAGCGGCGGTCCGGCACCAGCAGCGCCTCCTCGGCGATATCCGCCAGCGTGATCGACTTGCGCGCGGCCAGCGTATGCCGCTGCGGGAACGCCACGATCGCGGTCTCCTGCAGCAGGTCGCGGAATTCAAGCCGCTTGTCCGGCCGGTCAGGCGGACGGACGAAGGCGAGATCAAGCGCGCCGGTCAAAATCTTCGGCAGCAGCCGGACGGTCTTGTCTTCGAGGAGCTGCACCGCGATCTCAGGATGCCTGGCACGGAAATCGCGCAAGAGCGCCGGCAGCAATCCCGCCGCCGCGCTGTCGATGGCGCCGACCCGCAGCCGCCGCGCGGCCCCCGCGCGCGAGCGGTTGCGCAGATTGCTCTCGACCGCCTCGACCTTAGCGAGGATGGCGCGGGCATCGCGCAGCAGCGTCGCACCGTCTTCCGTGAGCGACACCGCGCGCGTGGTCCGTGCGAACAGGCGCGTGCCGAGATCCTCCTCCAGCAGCCTGATCTGGCGGCCGAGCGCCGAGGGCAGCATCTGGAGCTGCTGCGCCGCGCGGCCGAAATGCAGCTGCTCGGCTGCCGCCACGAAGCATCGGAGCTGATGCAATTCCATTCCTCATCCTCTCGTCTCGCCCGGAGAGGATTATATCATTTTTTTGTATAAAGCAGCGCCAATTGAGTATGCCTCTTCCTCCCGCCTAGGCTCATTGCCGGCGTGGACCTCTCACGGTCCGCCGACACAACAACAAGCCGGAACCGAGGAGGCCAGGGTGGCGAGCGAGATTCAAACGCGCGTGCTGCGCAAGATCACCTTGCGCATCGTTCCTTTCATCATGCTGCTGTACTTCGTCGCCTTCATCGACCGCGTCAATATCGGCTTTGCCTCGCTTACGATGAACAAGGACATCGGCCTGTCGCCGGCGGTCTACGGCTTTGGCGCCGGCATCTTCTTCTGGGGCTATTTCCTTTTCGAGGTGCCCTCCAACATCATCCTGCACAAGATCGGCGCGCGGATCTGGATCGCGCGGGTGATGATCACCTGGGGCCTCGTCTCGGCGGCGATGGCCTTCGTGCAAGGGGCAACCAGCTTCTACATTCTACGCTTCCTGCTCGGCGTTGCAGAGGCCGGCTTCTTTCCCGGCATCATCCTCTATCTGTCCTACTGGTTCCCGGCGCGGCAGCGCGCGGCGGTGACGGCGCTGTTCATGGCGGCCGCGCCGCTCTCGACCGTGCTGGGCTCGCCGATCTCCGGCGCGCTGCTGGAGATGGACGGACTGCTCGGCTTCAAGGGCTGGCAATGGCTGTTCGTGCTCGAGGCGCTGCCGGCCGTGCTGCTCGGCTTCGTCGTGCTCGGCTTCCTCACCGATCGCCCGGAGAGAGCGAAATGGCTCGCCGAGGACGAGCGGCGCTGGCTGGTCGAGACCATGAACGTGGAGACCACCAGCAAGGCTGCGACCGCGAGCCACAGCATCTGGAGCGGGCTTGCCGATCCGCGCGTGCTGGCGCTGTCGCTGATCTATTTCGGCACCTCGGCCGGGCTCTACACGCTCGGCGTCTGGGCGCCGCAGATCATCAAGCAGTTCGGCCTGTCCTCGCTCCAGGTCGGCTTTCTCAATGCATTGCCGGCCACCGCGGCGGTCATCGCCATGATCCTGTGGGCACGGCATTCGGACCGCACCGGCGAGCGCACCTGGCATGTCGTGTGGGCCTGCCTGATTGCGGCTGCAGGCCTCGCCTATGCCGGCCTTGCGGCGGGCGTCGTCGCGGTGCTGGTCGCGCTGACGCTCGTCAACATCGGCATCTCGTCGGCAAAACCGCCGCTATGGAGCATGCCGACGCTGTTCCTGTCCGGCCCCGCGGCCGCAGCCGGGATCGCCACCATCAACTCGATCGGCAATCTCGGCGGCTTCGCAGGTCCTGCCATGATCGGCTGGATCAAGGACCAGACCGGCAGCTTCGTCGGCGGACTCTATTTCGTCTCCGGCCTGCTCGTTCTCTCCGCAGCCCTCACTTTGCTATTGTCGCGCGCGAAAACCGCGCCCATCGAACCCGTCCCGCAATCTCACTGACTTCTCAAACGGAGCCTTCCCATGCGCACCCATTCGATCGCAGCCATTCCCGCCGACGGCATCGGCCCCGAGGTGATCTCGGCCGGTGTCCGCGTGCTGGAGGCGCTGGCCAAGCGCAGCGGCGATCTCGCCTTCAACGTCAAGACCTTCGACTGGGGCTCGGACTATTACAAGAAGCACGGCGTGATGATGCCGGCGGACGGCCTCAGCGAACTGAAAAAGTTCGACGCGATCTATTTTGGCGCGGTCGGCGCCCCCGATGTGCCCGATCACATCACGCTGTGGGGCCTGCGCCTGCCGATCTGCCAGGGCTTTGACCAATACGCCAATGTGCGGCCGACCAAGATCCTGCCGGGCGTCGCCTCGCCGCTGCGCAATGTCGGCGTCGGCGATCTCGACTGGGTGATCGTGCGCGAGAATTCGGAAGGCGAATATGCCGGCATGGGCGGCCGCGCCCACAAGGGCCTGCCGGAAGAGGTCGGCACCGAGGTCGCCGTCTTCACCCGCGTCGGCGTCACCCGGATCATGCGCTATGCGTTCCAGCTTGCGCAGTCGCGCCCGCGCAAGCTGCTGACCGTCGTCACCAAGTCGAACGCGCAGCGCCATGGCATGGTGATGTGGGACGAGATCGCCGCCGAGGTCGCCGGCGGTTTCCCCGACGTGACCTGGGACAAGGTGCTGGTCGATGCCATGACGGTGCGCATGACGCTGCATCCGAAGAGCCTCGACACCATCGTCGCGACCAACCTCCACGCCGACATCCTCTCGGACCTTGCCGGCGCGCTGGCGGGAAGCCTCGGCGTCGCGCCGACCGGCAACATCGATCCGCAGCGCCGCTTCCCCTCGATGTTCGAGCCGATCCACGGTTCGGCCTTCGACATCACCGGCAAGGGCATCGCCAACCCGGTCGCGACGTTCTGGACCGGCGCGCAGATGCTCGAGCATCTCGGCGAGAAGGATGCCGCCGCGCGGCTGATGGCAGCCGTCGAGCGCGTCTGCGCAGCCGGCGTGCTGACGCCGGATGTCGGCGGCAAGGCGACGACGAAGGACGTGACCGACGCCGTGATTGACGCGATCCACGGGTCGAATGTGTAGATTTGGCCGCGCCCGCGCGGCAACGACAATGTGCTCCCTCGCCCCGCTCTTACGGGGGCGCGACGAGCTTCGCTCGCGCTGAGAGGGTTGGGTTGAGGGGCTGCTTCCGCGAAAACGGTGGCAGACCGACTCGCGGAGGGTCCCCCTCACCCGGAATTTGCTCTCGCAAATTCCGGCCTCTCCCCGCACGCGGGAAAGGCGAAGAGCCTCTACTTCCGCGACGTCGCCGCAGCCGGAGGCGGCACCGCCATCGCGGCGGCCGGCTCCGGCGGTGTCAGGTGGCGCGGGACGATGATGGTCTGGCCCGGGGTGAGCTGCGCGTTCTCGGGCAGCGAGTTGCTCTGCGCGAGCGTCCACAGCGGCACGCGGTTGGCTGCGGCGATGCTCTCCATGGTGTCGCCACGGCGTACCGGCACCCGTACGCCGCTATCCCACAATTCGACCAGCGTATCCGCAGGCACGAGGTAGCGCAGCGGCACCGCATCGGCCTGGGTTTGCGGCGGAATGCGCGGGAGCTGCGTCACCATCTCGACGATCTGGCGGTGGATGTCGTCGGACTTCTCGATGTTGATGTGCGAGACGCGCGCGTTTTCCTTCAGATCGTAGCTGGCATAATGGCCGCGAAAGCCGGGCACGGCCACAACGTCGCCGCCACCGAGCACGCTGTCGGACAGGAAGATGTTGATGAAGCGCTCGACATTGAGCGGCACGTCGCCGGTCGCATGCGCGGGGTCAATGGCGATGACGAGGCTGATCGGGATGTTCTCCTTGGCCGCCATCTCCGAGATAACGATCGAGCACAGCCCGCCCATGGAGTGGCCGATCAGCACGATCGGCGCCGCCTTCTCCTTGTAGCTGGCGATGACGCGGTTGCCGATCAGCCGGCACAGGGTGAATTCATAGACGTCGGCCGAGAAGCCGGCCTGTGTCAGCTTCTCGCTGAGCCGATCCATGCCGGTCGAGAAGATCGGGCCCATGGCGCCGCGAAACAGGTAGATTTTCGGCGGCGGCAATGGCTCGAACGGCGGGGGCGGCGGCGCGGCGGGTGTGACCGCGGCGGTCTTGGACTTAGCTTGAGAAGCAGCGGCCATGCCGCTGCTCAAGGCGAGCAGAACGATCGCTGCCAGCGTGACTAGTCGCCTCGAATGAATCATCAGTCCAGCAGTCCCACCACGGGAGGCAACGGTCTCCCCTAACGGGGCTTAGTGACCACCGATTGGGTGGATTTTGGGGCATGGGAACCGATGCGCGACGCACCGCCGCGTGCATCAAGGCTCCGTGACCGGGCGGGCCGCTTTCGGCCCGTCACTGCCTGCTCTTGAGCCGGCTGCGATGCGCGGCCTGCTTGGCGCGGTTGCCGCAGATCGCCATGGTGCACCATCGCCGCGCCCGCCGACGGGTGTGGTCGGCGAACAGCATCGTGCAGTTTAGGGCTTGCTCTCTCCCACGCCCTCAGTTCCTCGCCGGAGCCGCTGCCGCGGCAGCGCGCGCGGGCCGCGGCGCGCCGGGTTCGGCGACGGGAGCAGCCGGGGCACGCGAGCGCATGATCGCGGCATCGATCTCGGCGATGACGCGGCGCTGGATCGCCTCGTTCTTGTCGATCGAGATGTGACCGACGCCGGTGCCGCGGACGTCGACATTGTCGAGCTTGCCGCGGAAACCCGCTGCGGCCCGCACCGGCTCGCCGGGGCCGTCGCCGATATAGATGTTGATGTAGCGCTCGGCGCCGGTCGAAAGCTTGGTCTTGAACACCGAGTCGAGGCCAATCGCGAGCTTCACGGGCACGCCGAGCTGATTCAGCTTGGCGATCATGTCCGGCAGCGCGGTCGCGCCGGAGGAATGGCCGACCAGGATGATGGTCTTGAGTCGGCCGGCCTTGTAGGCAGCTGCCGCTTCATCGGCGAGCGAGGACCAGGAGACGAAGTTGGCGACGGTCACCGGGATGCCCTGCGCCTGCAGCCGCGCGCCGATCGTGTCGAGCCCGAGCGAGAAGATGTTGAGCACGCCACGGAGCAGGTAGACATGCGTGGTCGCCGCTGCGGCCTGGCTCGGCGCGGCCTTGGCGGTGGTTGGGCTGATGGCAACAGCTGACAGCAGGAGCAGGCCTACCGCCCACACACGGAGAGCGGACAACTGGCTGGCGCCGGCGGTGTGACGGCCGTTCGGTCTCATCGATGTTTTCCCTGGAGACGATACGCTTCGCGATTGGCCGGAATCGTAGCCATGGCCCGCTCGCAGACGCAACAAAGAGCCGCGTGAGCGACAATCTTAGCGGCAGTCCGTGGCGGTTGCGCAACACTTGCCCGAAACCTGCCACTGAACGGCCTGTTTTGAGACCATTTTTCCCCGGCCAATTGCGGCCCGACAAGGACATTCCTATCTCAGGGATCCGCTGACCTAGCCTTCCCGGCAGGTTCCAGCCTCCCCTCCCCAGCCTTTGCTCCTTAGCCTTGCGGCCATCATGTCCTCGATCATCTCCGTCGCCAATCTGTCGAAGACCTACGGGTCCGGCTTCAAGGCGCTCAAGAACGTCAATCTCGATATCAAGCGCGGCGAAATCTTCGCGCTGCTCGGCCCGAACGGCGCGGGCAAGACCACGCTGATCTCCATCATCTGCGGCATCGCCAACCCCAGCGAAGGCAAGGTTCTGGTCGGCGGCGAGGACATCCAAGCCTCCTACCGCAAGGCGCGCTCGCTGATCGGCCTCGTGCCGCAGGAATTGCACACCGACGCTTTCGAAAGCGTGTGGGCGACCGTGAGCTTTTCCCGCGGCCTGTTCGGCAAGCCAAAGAACCCTGCGCATATCGAGAAGGTGCTGAAGGACCTCTCGCTCTGGGACAAGAAGGACAACAAGATCATCACGCTGTCCGGCGGCATGAAGCGCCGCGTGATGATTGCCAAAGCGCTGTCGCACGAGCCGCAGATCCTGTTCCTGGACGAGCCGACCGCGGGCGTCGATGTCGAGCTGCGCAAGGGCATGTGGGAGGTGGTGCGCGGCCTGCAGCAGTCCGGCGTCACCATCATCCTCACCACGCATTACATCGAGGAAGCCGAGGAGATGGCCGACCGCATCGGCGTCATCAACAAGGGCGAGATCGTGCTGGTCGAGGACAAGACGACCTTGATGCAGAAGCTCGGCAAGAAGCGGCTGACGCTGCATCTGCAGAACAAGATCACGTCGCTGCCGGAAAGCCTTGCGCAGTACCAGCTCGACCTCTGCGATTCCGGCGCGACGCTGGTCTATGACTACGACACCAAGGGCGAGCGCACCGGCATCACCAGCCTGCTCGGCGATCTCCGCACCGCCGGCATCCGCTTCAACGATCTCGACACGACGCAATCGTCGCTCGAGGACATCTTCGTCGACCTCGTGAGGACGTCATGAATCACCGCGCCATCCGCGCCATCTATCTGTTCGAAATGGCGCGCACCTGGCGCACGCTGCTGCAAAGCATCGTTTCGCCTGTCGTTTCGACCTCGCTCTATTTCGTGGTGTTCGGCGCCGCGATCGGCTCGCGCATCAGCCAGGTCGAGGGCGTCAGCTACGGCACCTTCATCGTGCCGGGCCTGATCATGCTCTCGGTGCTGACGCAGAGCATCGCCAACGCCTCGTTCGGCATCTACTTCCCGAAATTCACCGGCACGATCTACGAGATCCTGTCGGCGCCGATCTCCTATTTCGAGATCGTGCTCGGCTATGTCGGCGCCGCCGCGACCAAGTCGATCATCTTGGGCCTGATCATCCTGGCAACGGCCGGCCTGTTCGTGCCGCTGCACATCCATCATCCCATCTGGATGCTGGCCTTCCTGGTGCTGACGGCAGTGACGTTCAGCCTGTTCGGCTTCATCATCGGCATCTGGGCCGACGGTTTTGAAAAGCTGCAGATGATTCCGATGCTGGTGGTGACGCCGCTGACCTTCCTCGGCGGAAGCTTCTATTCCATCGACATGCTGCCGACGGGCTGGCGCACGGTCGCGCTGCTCAACCCGGTCGTCTATCTGGTCTCGGGCTTCCGCTGGAGCTTCTACGAGATCGCCGACGTCAGCGTATCCGTCAGCATCGGCATGACGCTGGCGTTCCTGGTGATCTGCCTGATCGTGATCTGGTGGATTTTCCGGACCGGATACCGGCTGAAGAACTGATCTGTCATTCCGGGGGCGCCCGAAGGGCGAGCCCGGAATCCATTCATTCACTCGCTCTGCCGCCTAATGGATTCCGGGCTCGCGCTACGTGCGCCCCGGAATGACGGCCGTGGACTCACCGATAGCAATGAAAGCGGTGATAGCCGTCGTAGTATCCACGGCAGTGACGGTAATGGCGGTGAGGAATGCCGAACACGCCCTCCACCGCACCCACGGCGCCGCCGACACCGGCGCCGACCGCGCCACCCACCACGCCCCCCACGGGACCGGCGATCCGGTTGCCCTCATAGGATCCTTCCTGAGCGCCGCGCACGATGCCCTGCGCGTGACCGGCTTGCGGCAAGGACGATAGCGCGAGAAGGGCGGCGGCTGCGAACAGCAGGCGGACGGGGAAGCCGGCCGGCAGGACGGCGGCGTTGACACGGGCTTTGTTCATCTTCAGTCCCAATCGGCAAAAGCGGCGGCGAAATCCGCCAATCGGCAGGTCATCATCAACGCGCCGAACGGCCAAATGGTTGCGCCTTTGTGACGAATTGTCGGCGATGTGAACGCATGTCCGCTCGCGAAAATGTCAGCATCGCCGCTACCTGCGCGGCACAAAGCGGCCTTGCTTACATCTGCCTTCACGTTAACGATGGGCGGCGGGCCGCTGGAACGAAAGCCGGATTGCAGGCATATTGCACGCCGGGGGACGGAGAGCCGCGGCACTAGCGTGAACAGGCCGGAGGCCAAGAGTCAGATGCGTTCATTTTTAGTCGCTTTCACCTCCCTGATGCTCTTGAGCGCGAGCACCGCGCAGGCCAAGGTCGACATCACCATCGACAAGGACAATCAGCAGATGACCGTCGCCGTGGATGGCGTCGCGCGCTATCACTGGCCGGTATCGACTGGCATCCCCTCGCGCGAAACGCCGAACGGTGCCTTCCGCGCCTTCCGCATGGAGGAGGATCACTTCTCCAAGGAATTCGACGACGCGCCGATGCCGCATTCGATCTTCTTCACCAAGGTCGGGCACGCCATCCACGGCACGGATTCGGTCAGCCGGCTCGGCACGCCCGCCTCCCATGGCTGCGTGCGGCTGTCGCGGCAGAACGCCTCGACGCTCTATGCCCTGGTGCAGCAGCAGGGCGTGCTCAACACCACGGTGACGCTGACCGGCTCGGCGCAGGTGGCGCTGGCGCGCAATCCGCGCGGCCGCAATGCCGTGGCCCGCGCACCGCAGCCGGCCGAAGAGCAATACGCGACCACAGGCGATCCTGTGAACCTGTCGCCGCCGGCGCAGCCCGCGCGCCGCTACATGCCGCAGGACCACAACTACATCTATCCGGCCGACGGCAGCGACACCGGTGCCCGCTATCCCGCGCCGCGCTCGGCAAGCCGCCCGCTTTATGACGCGCAGGTCTATCAACAGCAGCCGCAGCCATATTACAATCAAGGCTACGGCCAGCAGGGCTACTATCAGCCGCAGCCCCGGCAGTATTATCAGCCGCGCGGCTATTACTATCAGAACTGACGCAGCCTGATTGAGACGCCGGGCGCGGCAGCGAAGCGAAAAGTGCTGCTACGCCGGGCGCCGCGGTGGACGGCGCAAAATTCAGGCCGGGCTGGGTACGAATCGAGCAGCTCACCGAAGCAGGAAGGCAACAGTCCCCAACCTTCAACGCTGCGGCGTCTGGCCCAAATTGACAACCTTGGGGTCGCCCGTATTGTCGTTCCCATTGTTTCTGGGAAATGACATGACACGCGAGCAGATTTCGGATTTCTGCATTGCCGCCTTGGCCAACATCCTGCGCATCTCCAGGGATCGGGTCGACCCCGCGACCAAATTCAGCCGCCTCGGACTCGATTCGGCGATGCTCGTTTATCTCATGATGGAGCTCGAGGAGAAGCTGGACCTCGAACTGTCGACCGACGACTTTTACGACCACCCGACCGTGGAGGCCCTGTCGCGATTTCTCGCCGACAAGCATGCGCTCCGCACCGCGGCCTGACGGCGGCTAGAACCGGCACGGACGGATGAACAATCTCCGCTCGCTTGTGGCGCTTTTGGCCCGGCGTGCGGAGGAGCAAGCCGATGAGCGCGCCTACGTCTTCGTCTCCGATCGCGGGACTGAAGAAGCTGCCTTCACCTTCCGCCAGTTGCGTGATTGCGCAAGCGCGCTCGCGGCGCGCCTGGCCGCGGTCGCGCGCCCCGGCGACCGCGCCATCCTGGTGTTTCCACCCGGCCTCGAATTTCTGGCGGCATTCTTCGGCTGCCTGATGGCCGGCATCATTGCGGTGCCGATGATGATGCCGCGGCGAAACAGTGCGCGCGATGCCAGCGCCGCGATCCTCGCCAATTGCGCGCCGGCGGTGGCGCTGACCAATTCGGCTTTCGCGCTCCGCGGCGATCTGCAAACGCGCTTCGCGCATGAGAACATCCGTTGGATCGAGGTCGATCTCGGTCCGACGACCATCGCGCCGGTCGCCTTGCCGGACCCGGCAACGGATGACATCGCCTTCCTGCAATACACCTCCGGCTCAACCTCCGAGCCGAAGGGTGTGATGGTCAGCCACGCCAATCTGCTCGCAAATCTCGAGATGATTCGGATCGCGCTCGGCAACACCAGGCGATCGACCTATGTCAACTGGGTGCCGCTCTATCACGACATGGGGCTGATCCTGAACGCGCTGCAGACGCTCTATGTCGGGGCGACCTGCGTGCTGATGGCGCCGAACGCGTTCATGCAGCGGCCGCTCGGCTGGCTGCGCGCGATCTCGCACTATCGTGCGGAAGTCGCATGCAGTCCCAATTTCGGCTTCGATCTCTGCGTCAGCCGCTACCGCGCCGACCAGATGGAGGACGTCGACCTGTCTTCGCTCAGGATCGCGCTCAATGGCGCCGAGCCGGTGCACGCGGAAACAATCGAACGGTTCATCGCGACATTCGCGTCGCATGGCTTCGATCCGCGCGCGATGTATCCGGCCTACGGCATGGCAGAAGCGACGCTCCTCATCTCGGGGGGAACGCGCAGCTGCGGTCATGTGGCGCGTCGCGTCAGTCAGGCGGCGCTTCAGGCGCATAGAGCAGAGGCGACTTCCGAGGCGGACGATACTCAGATCGTGGTCGGCTGCGGGCGCGCGCTCGCCCGTGAGCGGATCGCCATCGTCGATCCACAGAAGCGCACACGCCTGCCCCCCGACCGCATCGGGGAGATCTGGGTCAGCGGTGCCAACATCGCTCGCGCCTATTGGCGCAACAACGCGGCGACGCGCGAGGTGCTCAACGCAGAGATCGCCGGCGAGCGCGGCGCATGGCTACGCACCGGCGACCTCGGCTTCCTCGATGCAAACGACGAGCTGTTCGTCACCGGCCGGATCAAGGACCTCATCATCATCCGCGGCATGAACCATTATCCGCAGGACATCGAGCGCACGGTGCAGTCGCTGGACGAAGACCTGCGCGAGAACTGCGGTGCAGCATTCTCGGTGCCGGACGAGAGCGGTGAAGAAACCCTCGTCATCGTGCAGGAGGTCGAGCGCACGGCGCGTCATAAGATTGACAGCGACGAGATCAAGGGCCGGATCCGTGAGGCCGTTGCCGACTGCCACGAGCTGTCCGCGCGCCACATTACGCTGATCCGGCCCGGCGCCCTGCCGAAAACCACGAGCGGCAAGATTCAACGCACGCTGGCGCGTAAGCTCTGGCTTGATGCGGCCTTCGACGAAATCGGCTGACCTGCTCAGAAATCGATCTTTGCGCTCTCCCCGTCGCGCAGGCTCGCAGCAATCCCCTGCTCGATTTTGCGCGCCAGCACTGGGCGGTAGTGGATGTAGTCCGCGAAACTGGCGCGGTCACGGGTGAGCTCGTTGTCGACGCGGTAGCTGACAAAGTTGCTGCGCGGCCGTCCGGCCACGACCTGCGCGAGCGCGGCATCGCAGGCATTGCGCTCCAGCGCGGCTCGCGTGCCGGGCTTTGCCACGGTGGCAGCGAAGGTCGGCGGCACGATGATGACGACGGGCACGGCGGCAGGCAACTTGCGGACGACGTCCTTTAGGGCCGCGATCTCGGGGAAGACCGCTCGCTCCTTCGAGGCCGCGGGTGCGGGATCTCTGGGAGCGTTGATCTGCTTGAATTGGCCGGGTGGCCAGATGTCCTCGTAGCTGACAAAGCCGTCGGGGTTCATCCGCTGCCGCAGCCCGAGCCCGATGCTGATGCGCTGGAAGACCTGCTCGATCGCCTGCCAGGAGATCAGCCGCACCGCATACGCGACCACGCTATCGTCATAGAGCCAGTATGGGAACGGCGCCCCCTCCTCCTTCGGCCCAGCATGCACGCACCAGCCGGGATCGGCGGCGACGACCAACGCGCCGATCTCCCTGTGATGGCGCAGAAAGAAATCGAGCACAGCGAGCTGCTCGCGTGGGCTCGCACCGGTCATATAGAGCTGGACGAAACGGAAGCCGGTTGCGCGGGACAATTCCGCCGGCTCGATCAATTGTGCCGTCGAGTTGCCGAGAATGGCAGAGTCGAAGTTCGCATCGCGTGCGCGGCTCGCCGCGGTGATCTGCGTCAGACGATTGTCGACGCCCTCGATGCCTAGCAGCCCGAGCTTGCCGCTGTCATACGGATCGATCACGACCATCAGCGCGAGCACCAGCAGCGCTGCGCCCACCAGCGTGCCGAGGCACGCCAGCAGGCTGCGCCCCCAGCCGGGGTCGGTCTCAGAACTTGAAGTAGACGAACTCATGAAGATCCCGACCACCCATGTGGAGCAGCAATGCGAACAATCCGATGCCGAGCAGGCCGGCGAGCCATGGTTTAGGATGGCGCGTGAGCATCGCGACGATGTCCTGGCTCGCCGGCAGCAGGAAGGCGAACAGCGGCGCTGCAATCAACGGCCACAGATGCTTGCCACGCTCCAGCGGCAGCGGTGAGACCAGCCCGGCGAACACATGCCAGGCCGCCTCCACCGAGCCGGCCCGAAAGATCACGCCGGTCGCGAGCACGAACAGCACGGTGAGCGCCCAGCCGAGCCATGACGGAAACTCCGGCCCATAGCGGCGCCACAGCGCGCAGGCCACCAGCGCAAGACCGTGCAGCACGCCCCACAGCACGAACGTCCAGCTCGCGCCATGCCAGAGGCCGCACAGCGCCATCGTGATCATCATCGCGCCGAAGAACTGGATCGGCAAGAAGCGGCGCGGCAACAGGCGCAGATTGACCAGCGGATAGAAGACATAGTCGCGCAGGAACACCATCAGCGTGATGTGCCAACGCTGCCAGAAATCCTGGATATTGGTCGAGCGCAACGGCGCATTGAAATTGTAGGGCAGTTGCACGCCGAACAACAAGCCGAGGCCGATCGCGATGTCGGAATAGCCGGAGAAATCGAACAGAATCTGGAACGAGAAGCAGAACGCGAGCCAGGCATCTCCGCCTCGAAGCGGTCCGCTTGCCGCCTGCGCGTAGATGGGATCGAGCAGATGCGCGAGGCCATCGGCGACCACGACCTTCTCGAACAGGCCGATCGCGATGAAACAGGTGGCGATGCAGAACTGGCGCTGCCAGCCCGGCGCGTAGACCTGCCGGCCGAACTGATGCATCACCTCGGACCAGCGCGCCAGCGGGCCCGCGATCGCCTGCGGGAAGAAGGCGATGTAGAGCGCGTAGCGATCGAGCGCGTAGAGCGGCGCCTTGCCGCGCTTCAGATCGACCAGATACATAATGTGGTGGAAGGTGAAGAAGGAGATGCCGAGCGGCAGGCCGATGTCGAGCGTGGGAAGCCTCGTAGCCAGCGCGAGGCTCAGATTGGCAAGCAGGAAGTTGGCGTATTTGAATAGCGCCAGCACCGCGATATCGAGCACGATCACCAGCGTCAGCACTGCCGGCCATTTCACCCATCCGTAGGCAACCGAAGCGAGCCAATTGATTGCAATCGAGGCGATCAGGAGCAGGATGAAGGATGGGCTGCCCCAGGCATAGAAGGCGAGCGACAGCGCGACCTGCACGCCGATCCGCAGATGCGGATAGGGATCTGCCAGGCGGTAGATCAGCAATGCCGCGGGCAGGAAGACCAGGAGAAAGGGGTAGTCGTTGAAGAGCATCGGATCAAAGCTGCGCCATCACCGGCCCTCGCGCCGGCCGGTGATGCTCAGCCCGCCTCCAGATCGGGGGCAGCATCGCCCGGCTGTCGCAGCATGCGCCGTAGGATCTTCTCCTCGCTCGGCACCTTGACGTCCCAGGCGAGCCCGAGCGCTTCCAGCGCGCGGATGAAGATGAAGCCGGGATCGAACTCGAACCAGCGCAGGCCGAAGGCCGCCGAATACGGGAAGGCGTGATGGTTGTTGTGCCAGCCCTCGCCCCAGGCGAGCCAGGCCATCACGCCGAGATTGCGGCTGTTGTCGTCGCGGGTAACGAAGGGCTGCGCGCCGAAGCTGTGCATGACCGAGTTGATGGCAGACATGGTCTGCTCGACCACGAACATTCGCACCACGCCGCCCCAGAGGAAGCCGGTCAGCGCGCCCCACGGGCTCATCGTGGCCAAGCCGCCGATCAGGGCCGGCAGCAGCAGGCCGAGACCGACCCAGCTGTAGTAGTGGCTGTTGACGGCAACCAGCCTGCGGTCAGCCATCAGGTCCGGCACATAATGCGCGGCGTTGGGATAATCATGTGCGATCATCCAGGTCAGATGCGCGTGCAGGAAGCCGCGCAGGCGGCCAAGCAGACCCTCGCCATGCAGCCGCGGCGAGTGCAGGTCGCCATCATGGTCGGACAGCTCGTGATGCCGCCGGTGCATCGCCGCCCAGGACAGCATAGGGCCACGGCCGGCCATCGAGCCCATGATGATCAGGATCGCGCTGATCGTCGTGGAGGTCGCGAAGGCACGGTGCGTGAACAGGCGATGATAGCCGACCGTGAGGCCAAGACCGGTGATCAGCCAAAAGCCGAAGAACAGGCCGACCTCCATCACGCCGATCGCGCGGTAGAACAACAGGCCTAGCGCAACCAGCGTGCCGATGAACGGCAGGACGTCGAAAATGATGAAATGCCGCCGCTGCATCTTGTGGAAGTGCCGGCTGCGGATGATGCGATGATCGCGTTTCTGTTGCACGGTCGGGATTCCAGGGCGGCTCATATGAGTGCATACAAGCCTGGCGAGCGCAACCCAAGCCGCAACGCCCAGGGTTTCAACAGCCGCGAAAGCCTATAGAAAAAGCCTATAGAACAGGTCTGCGATGCAAAATGCGTTCAAATCCGGCCCTTTTCACTTGCCGTTAGAGCCACCATGCCGTCACGTGTCGCGACAATTCTGAGTGTGATCTCGATTGTGATAGCGGGATCGGCCATGGGGGCGGATGTGGCCTTCGACCTCGAGGCGCATCGCGGCGGGCGGGCGCTGTTGCCGGAAAACACCCTGCCCGCCTTCGCCAACGCGCTGTCGATGGGCGTGGACACGCTGGAGCTCGATGTCGGCATCACCGCCGATGGCGAAATCGTCATCTCGCATGAACGCGGGCTCAATCCGGATCTCGCACGCAGCTCCAATGGAGCCTACATCACTCGCCCGGCACGCCTTTCGTAAAACTGCGGCTCGACGAGGTCAGGACCTATGACGTCGGCCAGATCCGGCCGGACAGCGCCTATGCGAAACAATTCCCCGACCAGCGTGCGGTGCCGGGAACGCGCATTCCCAACTTGCGCGAGCTGTTCTTGCTGGTCCGCAAGTCCGGCAACACGCAGGTCCGCTTCAACATCGAGACCAAGATCGATCCGAACCACCCCGACGAAGCGCTAGATCCGCAGGCCTTCGTCGCGAAGCTGCTCGGGGTGATCGAGACCGAAGGATGTTCCGACCGCGTCATGATCCAGTCGTTCGACTGGAGGATCCTGCAGCTCGTCCAGCGGCAGGCGCCCACGATTCCGACCGTGTACCTGACGCTCCAGCGCGGCTCGGGCCAGACGGTGGCGCTCGACAAGGCGACGAACTGGACGGCCGGCTTCAATCCGGCCGATCACGGCGGCTCGCTGCCACGGACGATAAAGGCTGCGGGCGGCGCGATCTGGTCGCCCTATTTCGGCGATGTGACCGCGGCGCTCGTCTCGGAGGCTCACGCGCTCGGGCTGCGCGTCGTGGTCTGGACGGTGAACAAGCCAGACGACATGGCCCGCATGATCGAGCTCGGCGTCGATGGCATCATTTCGGACAGGCCGGACCTGCTGCGGCAGATCGTCGGCGAGAAGGGACTCGCGTTGCCGGCGGGAACGCCGGTCGAGCCGTAACTCCGATCCCGTGTCCCGGACGCGGTGCAGCGTGCAACGCTGCTCCGCAGAGCCGGGACCCAGAACGCCGTGCCATGGGCCCCGGCTCTGCAGCGCATCACTTCGTGCTGCGCAGCGTCCGGGGCACGAGATATCGCGTCGCCCCTACTCCCCGTCCCGCAAACGCCGATACAGCGCGCCCAGGATATTCGAATAGTCGTCGGTCCAGACCCGCACCCTGTCATCGGCTTCGGTCTGTTCCCATTGCTTGGAGGACGCGAGCCTGCCGATGTCGGCCTCCTCCCGCGCGGAGATGACGACGTCGGTCGAGAAGATGTAGTCGGAATCGCGGCCGGAATCCTCGTTGAAGACCCAGCTCTTGAGATCGTTGGCATCGGCAATGCCGACCACGACGGTCTCGAGATCCAGATGCCGGTTGGAGACGTGCATCACCACGGCGCCATGCGGCGCGAGCTTGTCCTTGTAGATCTTCATCGCCTCTTCGGTCGCAAGATGGATCGGGATCGCATCGGACGAATAGGCATCGACGATGATGAGATCATAGGCGCCATCGGGCTCCTTCGCGAAGGTGAGGCGCGCGTCGCCGATCACGGGCTTCATGTCCGGCATGCAGCTCGAGATGTAGCGGAAGTTCCTGGGATCACGCGCGGCGTCGACCATGGACTGGTCGATCTCGAAGAAGGTCCAGCTCTCCCCTCGCTCGGCAGCGCAGGCGAGCGTGCCCGAGCCGACTCCGATCGCGGCAACCTTGAGCGGCGCGCCCTTGCGCTCGCGGATCGCGCTCACGGCCTGACCGATGCCACCGTCTTTATGATAGTAGGTGATCGGCTCGGGCCGCCCTGCGACCGGCGTGCCGTCATTGCTGCGGAAGCGCTCGGCACCATGAATGGTGGTGCCGTGCATCAGCACATGGAAATAGCCGCCCGGCGTCACCACGATCTTGTGCACGCCGAAGAAGCTGCGCACCGTCGTGACACGGCCCTCGTCTGCGGGATAAACGCGGATCAACAACAGCGCGAGCGCGACGGTGGCAAAGATCTTCCAGCGGCCGGCATTGAGGATCAGCGCGAGCAGCGCGGCGAGCACGCCGACGGCGCCGGCGACCCAGACGCGATGATCCTCGAACCAGGTCGAGAGATCGCCCGTCGTATAGGACGGCGCGACGAGCGCCACGGCGAGCGCAGCGAGCGCCAACCAGTACCATCTCACAACGCCTGCAAGCCGTTCGTTCGCGGACGGACGGCAAAGCGCGGCGAGCGCGATCAGGATCGGATATTCGGCGATCCATGTGAAGGTGAAGGGCGCAGCGAGCCCTGCGAACAGGCCGCCGACCATGCCGCCGAACGACAGCGCGACATAAAACCCGGTGAGATATCTGGCCGCCGGTCGCGTCCGCGCCAGTTCGCCGTGGCAGGCCATGGCAATGACGAAGAAGCACAATTGATGTCCGCCGAGCGTCAGCAGCAGGTTCTGCTCCCCGCCAAAGGCCAGCAGCACGACGATCCCCGCGATCGCGACTGGCTGCAGCATCAGCATCCATTTGTGCGGCAGCAGCGGCCGCGACTGGAACACCACGACCCAGGTCAAAAGGTACAGCGACAGCGGCAGCACCCACAGCAGCGGCGCCGCCGCGACGTCGGTCGAAATGTGTGCGGTGACGGCGATGAGCAGGCCCGACGGCACTGCGGCGAGGAATATCCAGCGCAGCCGCGTCAGCAGGCCGGGCGCGGGCGCATTCACGTCCTCGGCCCGCGTGTCGGCCATCGCCAGCTTCGGCGAACGCAGCAACAGCACACCGCAGGCGACAATGAGAAGAATCAGCAGGCCATAGCCGCCGGTCCAGAACCAGTTCTGCATCTGCAGCGTGAACATCGGCTCCAGCAGGAACGGATAGGACAACAGCGCGAGGAAGCTGCCGATGTTGGAGGAGGCGTAGAGGAAATAGGGATCGTAGGCGGCGGGATGGCCGGTGCGGACGAACCATGCCTGCAGCAGCGGATTGTTGGCCGCGAGCGCGAAGAATGGCAGCCCGATCGAGACCGCGAACAGGCCGAGCAGCCAGAACGCATAGCCCGAAGCGGGCGGCTCGCCATAGGCGGAGGCGATGCCGAGCGGCAGCGTGGCGAAGGCCGCGATCAGCAGCACCAGATGCACCGCCACCGGAACGATCCGGTTCCTCACCTGCATCAGCAGATGTGCGTAGGCGTAGCCGGCGAGCAACAGCGACTGGAAGAACACCATCGCCACCGACCAAACCGCAGGCGAGCCGCCGAGCCGCGGCAGCACCATCTTCGTGAACAGCGGCTGCACCGAGAACAGCAGCAGCGCGCTGACGAAGATCGCGGCGGTGTAGACCGTCAGCAGCAGCCGGTTGCGTGAAGGAGACGACTGCTCCGTGGTCGCGGGTTGCACGATCGAATCCATGGGAGCTCCGGCAAACAATCCCCGGCGGGCGCCGGACGCGCGCAATGGAGCACAAGGCGCCTGAACGGGCAATAAAGGGTGTCGTGATGTTGCAGCGGGAAATGCTTGATGTAGAGATGTAGTTCCGGGGCGATGCGAAGCATCGAACCCGGAACCTCGAGATTCCGGGTCGCGCTCCGCGCGTCCGGAATGACGGTCGATTGGACTTGAACCCTAGATGAGCGAAACCGACGTCGTCATCATCGGCGCTGGCCATAACGGCCTCACTTGTGCGGCCTATCTCGCGATGGCAGGCCTGCGGGTGCGCGTGGTCGAGCGCCGCAAGGTGGTCGGCGGCGCCGCGGTCACGGAGGAGTTTCACCCCGGTTTTCGCAATTCGGTCGCGGCCTACACCGTGAGCCTGCTCAATCCGCGGGTGATCCGGGACCTCAAGCTCGCCGAGCACGGCCTGCGCATCGTCGAGCGGCGTGCGCAGAATTTTCTGCCCGCGCCCGATGGCAACCATCTGCTCACCGGCGAGGGACGGACGAAGGCGTCGGTCGCGCGGCTCAGCGCGCATGATGCGGAGGCCCTCGACGGCTTCGCGCGCGAGCTGGAAGACATCGCCGACGTGCTCAGGCAATTCGTGTTGCGCGCGCCGCCGAACCTGCTCGAGGGTTTCGGTACGAATGCGATCCGCGAGGCCGTGAATGCGCTCCAGAGCGCCAATATCCTGCGCGGCCTCACGCTGGAACAGAGCCGCAGCCTGCTCGATCTCTTCACCCGTTCGGCCGGCGAAATGCTGGACGAACGTTTCGAACATGATCTGGTCAAGGCGCTGTTCGGCTTCGACGCCATCGTCGGCAACTATGCCAGCCCCTACGCCGCCGGCTCGGCCTATGTGATGCTGCATCACGCCTTCGGCGAGGTGAACGGCAAGAAGGGCGTCTGGGGCCACGCCATCGGCGGCATGGGCGCGATCACGCAATCGATGGCGCGCGCGGCGCGCGGCCACGGCGTCGTGATCGAAACGGATGCCGGCGTCCGTGAGATCATCGTCGAACGCGACCGTGCCGTCGGCGTCGTGCTGGAGAACGGCTCTAGCATCCGCGCGAAATATATCGCGGCCAACGTCAATCCGAAGCTGCTCTACACGCGACTGATCGCGGCGGACGCTCTCCCTGCGGATTTCCTCGCTCGCATCCGGCACTGGAAGAACGGCTCCGGCACTTTCAGAATGAACGTAGCGCTGGACCGCCTGCCCTCCTTCACGGCGCTGCCGGGCGAAGGCGATCATCTCTCGTCTGGCATCATCCTGGCGCCGAGCCTCGACTATATGGACCGCGCCTATCTCGATGCGCGGGCGCAGGGCTGGAGCCGTTCGCCCGTCGTCGAGATGCTGATCCCCTCGACGCTCGACGACACGCTGGCGCCCGCCGGCAAGCATGTCGCGAGCCTGTTCTGTCAGCATGTCGCACCAAGGCTTCCCGATGGGAAGTCGTGGGACGACCATCGTGAAGAGGTCGCCGATCTCATGATCGCGACGGTGGACAAGTACGCGCCGGGTTTTGCGGCGAGCGTGCTCGGCCGTCAGATCCTGTCCCCGCTCGATCTCGAGCGGCAGTTCGGTCTGCTGGGAGGCGACATCTTCCACGGCGCGCTGACGCTGAACCAGCTGTTCTCGGCGCGGCCGATGCTGGGCCACGCCGACTATCGCGGGCCGTTGAGGGGCCTCTACCATTGCGGCTCCGGCGCCCATCCTGGCGGCGGCGTCACCGGGGCCCCCGGCCACAACGCGGCCCAGGTGATCCTGCGGGATCACCGCTCGCTGTTCGGAAGCCGTGGATAGGTCTGTGGATTGCTTGTGGACAGACTGTCGAAAGGTCTGTGGTCGGGCAGAGGATGCCTGGGCAAGGCCGTCGCGGTCTATCCTGGGGAAAGTCGGTGGAAAATCGGAGGGACAATTGCGGGAGAAAGGGGTGGATAGTATCCCGGCAAGCAGGCGGACAACCTGTGAATATCCCGAGAGAACATACGTGGCAAAAACGACCTCGCCCACCAGGGGAATCCCCTAGCGGGCGGTGATCAGGAACAGCCTCTGAAGAAAAATAGCCCCCGCTGGGAAATGCAGGCGGAAATTACTTCAAGGAGGTGCTAATCGAACTGAACTTCTCGTTCATGGTGGTGCCCAGGCTGTTCACCACGGTGATGATCGCCAGGGCGATGCCCGCGGCAATCAGACCGTACTCGATCGCGGTTGCCCCCGACTCGTCCGACCAGAACTTCAGAACCATGCGCTTCAAGACTCGCCTCCGTTTCAATTCCAAGCTGTGCTGGCTTGTTTCAACATCCGGAAATGTACGGGAGACAAGCTACAGGCGGGTTAACCCGCGAACTGCAACTTGCCCGGAAAATTGGCACCAAAAGTTGCAAAAATTGAGCTCAACGGAACCCTGAATGCAGCCTTCCCCCACCCATCGCGCCAGCTTTTCGATCGGCAGCGAGGCCGACGCCAGACGCGTCGTCGACGTGCTCACCGAGGTGTTTTTCGATGGCGACGCGGCGGTCGCCGCGTTCGAGCGGCCGGACGGACAATGGGACGTCACGCTCCATTTCGCTGAGGCGCCGGATCAGGCATGGTTGCGCGAAATCGTTGCAACGTCAGCGGGAAATGAGATCGCAGCGACGCTCGCCTTCGACACGATCGAAGCCAAGGACTGGGTCAAGGCCAGCCTGGAGGATCTCGTCCCGGTCCCGGCGGGGCGCTTCGTCGTGCACGGCAGCCATGACCGTGACCGTGTGGCGCCGAACAAGCTCGCCATCGAGATCGAGGCGGCGCTCGCCTTCGGCACCGGCCACCACGGCACGACGCGCGGCTGTTTACTTCTGCTTGACCATGTCCTGAAGAGTTCCCGACCGCGCAACGTGCTCGACCTCGGTACCGGGACCGGCGTGCTGGCGATCGCAGCCGCGAAGGCGCTGCATCGCGCAGTGCTTGCCTCCGACATCGATCCGCCCTCGGTGCGGGTGGCGGCTGAGAACGCCTCGCTGAATGAAGCTGGCAATCATGTGCGGGTGATCCGCGCCACCGGCTTTGCCGCGCCCGATTTTGCGCGCGCGGGTCCGTTCGACCTGGTCCTCGCCAACATCCTTGCCAATCCGCTGCGGCAATTGGCGAGCCCGATGGCGCGGCACCTCGCGCCTGGCGCCTGCGTCATCCTCTCGGGCCTGCTGACGCATCAGGCCCCCGCCGTAATCGCCGCCTACCGCGCGCGCGGCTTGGTGCCGTTGAAGCATCTGCGGATCGAGGGGTGGAGCAGTCTGTTGCTGAGGAGGCTGGGGTGACCGAGGTGCTGTAGGGTGGGCAAAGCGATAGCGTGCCCACCATTTCGTCCGCCATAGCGGAAAGATGTGGGCTCGGCGCTTCGCGCCTTTGCCCACCCTACGGCATCATCAATGCAGCTACTCCGCCGGCTTCTCGTCGCGGCGTATCGCGCGATCGTCCTGCAAGGTGCGCCGCGCGCGGCGCTCGGCGAAACGGTCAATCATCTGGCTGATGAGGCCGCGCGGCTT
Source organism: Bradyrhizobium sp. LMG 9283 (assembly GCF_045571415.1). Taxonomy (NCBI): domain Bacteria; kingdom Pseudomonadati; phylum Pseudomonadota; class Alphaproteobacteria; order Hyphomicrobiales; family Nitrobacteraceae; genus Bradyrhizobium; species Bradyrhizobium sp. LMG 9283. The sequence goes on along the minus strand of NZ_CP120691.1, from coordinate 2,707,410 downwards.
CTTCGGTACCGCCGCAGTCGGGGCGCGGCGCACCGGCGGCGAAATCTTCTCAAACGTGAACGCCGGCATCGTGTGTCCCCTCGCCGTTGAGATGAACCACCCGCTCGAATTTCCCTGTTATCCGGACGAAGCGCAACTGCCGCATCCTTTACTCCACTCAATTCGAATGGAACTATTTCAAGCACGGTCCATGCCAGATGCGACGCAAATGCGTCTAGATTGCGGACTGATCCCCATGATCCTAAAGTGATCCACCATGTTCGAAGCACACTTCCAGACATTCGAGGAGCCGGAGGCCGGCGTCGCATTGACGGCACGGCTGGCTGCACTTCGCGAAGAACTCGCCCGCCGCAAGCTCACCGGCTTCGTCGTTCCGCGCGCCGACCAGCAGCAGAACGAATATGTGCCGCCATCGGAAGAGCGGCTGGCCTGGCTGACCGGCTTTACGGGCTCGGCGGGCCTGGCGGTGGTGCTGACGCAGGAAGCCGCGGTGTTCGTCGACGGCCGCTACACGCTTCAGGCCGCCAAGCAGGTCGATGCCAAGGCCTGGGCCGTGGAATCGCTGATCGACCCGCCGCCGGAGAGCTGGGTGTCGGCGCATCTGAAAGCCGGTGACCGCCTCGGATTTGATCCGTGGCTGCATACTTTTTCGGCAGCCGAACGCCTGTCCGCAGCCTGCGCCAAGGCCGGCGCCGAGCTGGTGGCCGTCGACAGCAATCCGATCGACGCGATCTGGCAGGACCGGCCGCAGCCGCCGCTCGCCCCCGTCGCCGTACACAGCCTTCGGCATGCCGGTGTCACCGAAGCTGAGAAGCTGGCGCAGATCAGGGCCGAGATCGTCAAGCTCGGCACCGATGCGCTGGTGCTGTCGGACAGTCATGCGGTGGCCTGGACCTTCAACATCCGCGGCGCCGACGTCGCCCATACGCCGCTGCCGCTGTCCTATGCGCTGGTGCCGAAGGACGGCCGCCCCACCATCTTCATCGATCACCGCAAGCTCTCCAACCTCACACGCGACCATCTCGAGCAAGCCGCCGACGTGCGCGAACCGGACGCAATGGCGCCGACGCTGATGGCGCTGGCCAAAAGCGGCGCGGCGATCGCGCTCGACAACGCCACCGCGGCCGACGCACTCAGCCGGCTGATCGCGGGCACCGGCGGCAAGCCGGTGCGTGGCAATGATCCGGTTGCACTGCTCAAAGCGGTCAAGAACCCGACCGAGATCAAGGGCACCAAGACGGCCCATGCGCGCGACGCCGCAGCGCTGGCGCGCTTCCTCGCATGGATCGATCGCGAGGCGCCAAGCGGCAAGCTCACCGAGATCGACGCAGTCGAGGCGCTGGAAACCTTCCGCCGCGACACCGGCGCGCTCAAGGACGTATCGTTCCCAACCATCTCCGGCACCGGTCCGAACGGCGCCATCGTGCACTACCGCGTCACCCGCAAGAGCAACCGGCGGATCGCGCCCGGCGATCTCCTGCTGATCGATTCCGGCGCGCAATATGAAGACGGCACCACCGATGTCACGCGCACCATGGCAGTGGGCGAGCCGACGGACGAGATGCGCGACCGCTTCACCCGCGTGCTGCGCGGCCATATCGCGATTGCGCGCGCCGTCTTTCCGGATGGCACCACGGGCGCGCAACTCGACACGCTGGCTCGACAATATCTCTGGTCCGCCGGCCTTGATTTCGAGCACGGCACCGGCCACGGCGTTGGTAGCTATCTCTCGGTGCACGAAGGGCCGGCGCGAATTTCGAAGCTCGGCACCACGCCGCTGAAGCGCGGTATGATCCTCTCCAACGAGCCCGGCTACTACAAGACCGACGGTTTCGGCATCCGCATCGAGAACCTCGAGCTGGTGGTCGCGGCCGACATCAAGGGCGCCGAAAAGCCGATGAACGCGTTCGAGACGCTGACCTTGGCGCCGATCGACCGCCGGCTGATCGACGTGGCGATGCTGAGCAAGGACGAACTCGACTGGCTCAACGCCTATCATGCACGCGTGAAGGCCGAGGTGCGGCCGGCGCTGGACGATGCGACGAGGGCCTGGCTCGACCAGGTGACGGCAGAGCTGAAGCTCTAAATCCGTCATAAGACTGCCCGCGTAGGGTGGGCAAAGCATCCGCTGCCGCTCGAAGAGCGGAGGCGGATGCGTGCCCACCATCCATCTCCGCGTGACGGCAGCAATGGTGGGCACGCCGCGCAAAGAGCGCGTCTTTGCCCACCCGGCCCTGCGCCTTGACGCCTTGCGCATAGCCGTATGCCGAAATGGCCGTATTCGCTCGCAATGCGATGCGGCTAGTGTCCGGAGATGCACGGCATGATCAGCAAGCCGCCGGGAGCGGCGACCAACCTCGCGACCTCGCGCGGGGTGCTGCTGTTGCTGGTCATGATGACCGGCGTCGCGCCGATCTCACTCTACATATTGGTTCCGGCACTGCCGGTGCTGGCGACGAATTTCGGCAGCGACATCTCGATCGCGCAGATGACAGTGTCGCTCTACATGGTCGGCATCGCGCTGTCGCAGCTGATCATGGGGCCGCTGTCGGACCGGTTCGGACGGCGCCCGGTATTGCTCGGAGGGCTGGCGCTGATGGTCGCCGCCAGCATCGCCTGCATCTTCGCCGAGACGCTGCCGCAGCTGATTGCAGCGCGCTTTTTCCAGGCGCTCGGCGGCGCCTCCGGCATGGTGATCAGCCGCGCCATCATCCGCGACATCTACGAGCGCGACCGCGTCGCCTCCATGATCAGCCTCGTGGTGGCAGCGCTGATGATCGGGCAGATGGTGTCACCGCTCACCGGCGGCCTGATCGAGACCGCGTTCGGCTGGCGCGCCATCTTCTACGCCATCACCATCGCCGCAATCATTGTCGCCGTCGGGATCGCGGTGGCGCTACCCGAAACGCGTCGCAGCCGCGCCGCCGGCAGCGGCTTCCGTAGCGACGTCGGCATCCTGATTAAGAGCCGCGCCTTCGTCGGCTATGTGATGTGTCAGGTGCTGGCCTCGCAGATCATTTTCACATTCGCGGGCGGCGGCCCCTACATCGTGGTGACGCAGATGGGCCGGACCAGCGCCGAATACGGCGCCTGGTTCGCGACCTCGGGCTTCGCGTTCCTGGTCGGCAATCTGCTCTGCGTGCGCTTTGCGCCGCGGCATTCGCTGGAAAAGCTGATCTGGTTCGGGCTCGCGCTGCAGCTCGCCGGCAGCCTGTTGAACCTGCTGTGGAGCTTCGCCGGCTGGAACGAGGCTCCAAGCTGGCTGTTCGGCACGCAGATGATCGTGATGGTCGGCAATGCCTTCGTGATGGCGAATTCCGCGGCCGGAGCGATCAGCATCCGCCCTGAAGCTGCCGGCGCCGCATCAGGTGCCATGGGCTTTCTGCAACAGGGGATCGGCGCGCTGATGTCACAATTCGGCGCCTATCTCGGCGGTCACTCAGCCACGACGCTGCCGCTGACCTCGGCCGTCGTCGCCATCTCACTGCTCTGCGCCTGCATGATGATCTTCGTCGTCCCCCGCCGTGAGGTGACGGTGAGCGAGACGCTGATCAAGCAGGCGGAGGAGGAAGAGAGCGGGATGATGTGAGGGGCCCTGTGCTCTCTCCCCAGTCATTGCGAGCGGAGCGAAGCAATCCAGACTGTCACTGCGGAAAGATTCTGGATTGCTTCGTCGCCAGCGCAAAATTGCTTCGCAATTTTGTCGCGGGCTCCTCGCAATGACGGAGAGAGAGCTCACTCCCCAATCAGCTTCAGCCACTCGTCCTCGGTCAGCACCTTGACGCCGTGCTTGTTCGCTTCCGCGAGTTTCGAGCCCGCGCCGGGGCCGGCGATGACGAGATCGGTCTTCTTCGATACCGAGCCTGACACTTTGGCTCCTAACCGCTCAGCTGTCGCCTTGGCTTCATCGCGCGTCATCTTCTCCAGCGAGCCCGTGAACACCACGGTCTTGCCGGCGACGGCCGAGTTGCTCTTCGGCTTCTCGGCGTCGACGATCTCGACCTCCCTGGTCAGCCGCTCGACGATGCCGCAGTTGTGGCTCTCGCCGAAATAATCGGCGATGCTCTTGATCACGGTGTCGCCGATCTGGTCGAGCGCGTCCATGTCCGCGATCGCCTCCTCGTCGCCGTGAGCGACCTTGAGGCAAGCGTCGTGGAAGGCGTCCCACGAGCCGTAGCCGCGCGCCAGCGCCAGCGCCGTGGTCTCGCCGACATGGCGCATGCCGAGCGCATAGATGAAGCGCTCCAGCGCGATTTTTCGCCGGTTCTCAATGGCGGCGAACAGGTTGCGCACCGAGGTCGCACCGTAACCCTCGACCTCCTCGAGCTTGAGCTTCGCGTTGCGCTGCTCCAGCGTGAAGATGTCGGCGGGCTCCTTCACCCACCCCTCGTCGAAGAAATACTGGAGCTGCTTCTCGCCAAGGCCGTCGATGTCGAAGGCTCGCCGCGACACGAACAGCTTGAGGTGCTCGATCTTCTGATAGGGACAGGCGAACTCGCCGGTGCAGCGGGCGCGCGAGCCCTCCTCGCCCGTCGCCGTCTCCTCACGCACGACGTCGGTGTGCAGCGGACACGGGCACTTCTTCGGAAAGTGGAATTCCCTGGCGGTCTTCGGCCGCTTGTCGAGGACGACATCAACCACCTGCGGGATCACGTCGCCGGCACGCTGGATCACGACGGTGTCGCCGATCCTGATCTCGCGTCCCTCGCGCAGCACCTCGCCCTTGTTGCCGATGCCTTTGATGTAATCCTCGTTGTGCAGTGTGACATTTTGCACGATCACGCCGCCGACGCCGACCGGTTCGAGCTTGCCGACCGGCGTGAACGAGCCGGTGCGACCGACCTGGATCTCGATGTCGCGCAGCACCGTCATGGCGCGCTCGGCCGGGAATTTATGCGCGACGCCCCAGCGCGGCGTGCGCGAGACGAAACCGAGCCGCTCCTGCCAGTCGATGCGGTCGATCTTGTAAACGACGCCGTCGATGTCGTAGTCGAGCCGTGCGCGCTGCTCCTCGATCGCATGATGGAAGGCGAGCAGCTCCTCGACGGAATGGCAGAGCTTGGTCAGCGGATTGGTCTTGAAGCCGCAGCGCTCGAACCAACCGATCATGCCGCTCTGCGTATCCTCCGGCATCGCGCTCATCTGCCCCCACGCATAGGCGAAGAAGCCGAGGGGACGGGAGGCGGTGATGGTCGGATCCTTCTGCCGGAGCGAGCCGGCGGCGGAATTGCGCGGATTGGCGAAGATGGTGCCGCCTTCCGCCTTCTGCCGCTCGTTGAGCGCGAGGAACGCCTTCTTGGTCATGTAGACTTCGCCGCGCACCTCGCAGATGTCGGGGATGTTGCGGCCCTTCAGCTTCTGCGGCACGTCTTCGAGGGTGCGGATGTTGGCGGTGACGTCCTCGCCGACCGCGCCGTCGCCACGCGTCGCGGCGGTGACGAGCTCGCCGCCCTCGTAGCGCAGCGACATCGAGAGGCCGTCGATCTTCGGCTCGGCGGAGAAATCGACCTTGTCGTCGTCGAGCTTCAGGAATCGGACGATGCGGCCGACGAAATCGCGCACATCCTCTTCCGCAAAGGCGTTGTCGAGCGACAGCATGGGGAGGGAATGCCGGACTTTCTTGAAGCGGCCTGACGGCGCGGCGCCGACCTTCTGCGAGGGCGAGTCCGCGGTGACGAACTCGGGGAAGCGGTTCTCGATGGCATTGAGGCGCTGGCGCAGCGCGTCGTATTCGGCATCGGTAACGGTGGGCGCGTCCTCTTGATAGTAGCGCTCGTTGTGTCCCTCGATCTCGAGCGCCAGCCGCTTGTGCTCGACCTTGGCCTGGGCCTGGGTGAGGTCGGCGACGTCGCGAAGCGGTGTTGCTTTGGATTTTGCTGCTCTGGCCATGGTGCTTGGATACGACGGAGCGGGTAGCACGGTAAAGGCGTGTGGAAATCTCGTGCCCCGGACGCAGCGCAGCGCTCCCGGCGATGCGAAGCATCGTCCGGTGCGGTGCGCCGCCGAGCCGGGGCCCATTGTGGCAGCATTCTGGGTCCCGGCTCGCGCTGCGCGCGTCCGGGACACGAGACCTAAGCCGTCGCCGCCTTCAGCAATCTCTCCGCGGCCGCCCTCGCCTCGGCCGTGATCTCGGCGCCGGCGAGCATGCGGGCGATTTCCTCGCGGCGGTGGTCGGCAGCGAGCGCATTGACGCGGGTGGCGACGCGCTTGCCCTTGTCGAGGGCGTCCTTGGAGATCAGGAGGTGCTGGTCGGCGCGGGCGGCGACCTGTGGGGCGTGGGTCACGGCCATCACCTGGACCTTGCCGGCGAGCCGCGCCAAGCGCCCGCCGATGGCGTCCGCGACCGCGCCGCCGACGCCGGTGTCGATCTCGTCGAACACCAGGGTCGGCGCCGAACCGCGGTCGGACAGCACGACCTTGAGCGCCAAGAGGAAGCGCGACAGCTCGCCGCCGGAGGCGACCTTCATCAGCGGACCCGGCTTGGTGCCCGGATTGGTCTGCACCCAGAACTCGACGCGATCGAAGCCTTGCGGCCCCGGCGCGGCCTCGTCGGTCTCGACCTGGGTCATGAACCTGGCGCGTTCGAGCTTGAGCGGCGCGAGCTCGGCATTGACCGCCTTGTTGAGCTTCTCCGCCGATTTCTGCCGCGCCAGTGACAGCTTCTTGGCGGCGGCCGCATAGCGGCTATCTGCCTCGACCGCGGCCTGCTCCAGCTTCTTGAGCCGCGAGGCGCCGGCATCGATCAGGATGACGTCGGCGGCATATTTGGCGGCGAGCGCAGCGAGGCCATCGACCGGGGTCGAATATTTGCGAGACGCCGCACGCAAAGCAAAAAGCCGCTCCTCGATGCGTTCGAGCTCGGCCGGATCGAAATCTGTTGCGGCCAACGCCGCCAGCAGATGCTGATCGGCTTCCTCCAGCGCGTTGATCGCCGCGTCGATCGCCTTCACCGCAGGCTCGACCAGCGCCGGCGAGTTGACGCCGCGGCGCTCCAGCCGGCGCACCGCCGCCGACAGCGCGGCGACCGGCGAATGATTGCCGCCGACCGCTTCCTGCGCCTCGCGCAGGTCGGAGGCGATCTTCTCGCCCTGCATCATGGTGGTGCGGCGCGAGGCCAGCGTGGTCTCCTCGCCGTCCTTGGGCGCAAGCTGCTTCAGCTCGTCGGAGGCGTGGCGCAGATAATCCGCCTCGCGCGCGGCATGCTCCATGGCGGCGCGATGCTCCTCCAGCGCGGTGTTGGCGGTGCGGCGCTCGTCCCAGAGCGCTTCGACCGCTGCGACGTCCTTTTCGAGGCCGGCAAAAGCATCGAGCAGGCGGCGATGGGTGGCGGCATCGACCAGCGCGCGCTCGTCGTGCTGGCCGTGGATCTCGACCAGGGCGGCGCCGACCGCCTTCAGCGTCTGCACGCTGATCGACTGGTCGTTGATGAAGGCGCGGGTGCGGCCGTCGGCGAGCTGCACGCGGCGCAAGATCATCTCGCCGGTGTCGTCGAGGCCGTTCTCAGCCAGGATCTTGGTCGCGGGGTGACTTTTGGGGACATCGAATACGGCAGTGACCTGCCCCTGCTCCGCGCCGTGGCGCACGAGGCCGGCATCGCCGCGGCCGCCGAGCGCCAGCGCAAAAGCATCGAGCAGGATGGATTTGCCTGCACCGGTCTCGCCGGTCAAAACCGCGAGGCCGGAGGCGAATTCGATATCGAGCCGTTCGATCAGGACGATGTCACGGATCGACAGACGCGCCAGCATGGAACCCCAATTTCCTAGCCGAGACCCATTTTCTTGAAGGTCTTGCTGATCCAGGACCCCTGATTCTCGCTCGGCTCGAGACCGCCGGATTTTACAAGATTATAGGCGTCCTTGTACCAGCGGCTGTCAGGAAAATTGTGCCCAAGCACGGCCGCCGCGGTCTGTGCCTCACCGACGATGCCGATCGCCATGTAGGCTTCGGTCAACCGGTACAGCGCCTCCTCGACATGGCGGGTGGTCTGGTATTGCGTGACAACGGTCTTGTAGCGGTTGATCGCCGCCGTGTAGTCGCGCTTCTGGGCGTAGTAGCGGCCGACATTCATTTCCTTACCGGCGAGCTGGTCGCGCGCGCCCTCGATCTTGGCCTTGGCCGAAGTCGCATATTCGGACGTCGGATATTTGCGCACCACCTCTTCCAGCGCGGCGATCGCCTTCTCGGTGCGGGCCTGATCGCGGCTGATATCCGGGATCTGGTCGTAATGCGAGGCCGCGATCAGATATTGCGCATAGGCGGCGTCCGGGCTGCCGGGATGCAGCGTGACATAGCGCGTAGCGGCGCCGATGCAGCCATCATAGTCGCCGCCCTGGTAGGACGCATAGGCCGACATCAGCAGCGATTTGCGGGCCCAGTCCGAATAAGGATGCTGGCGGTCGACCTCCTCGAACTTCTTGTTCGCCGCCTTCATGTCCTTCTTCTCGTTCATGAGGTACAGGCCCTCATTATAGATCTTGTCGGCGGGCTCCTCGACGAAGGTGTCGTCCTTGGCGGTGAATTTGTCCCAGAGCGAGCCGGTGCCGCATCCGGCGAGCGGCAGCGCGAGCATGATGAAAGTGACGGCCTGAAGCAGCCCACGGGCTCGCGACGAGACCGAGAAATATCCGCGCGTCATACGCTGTGCCGACATGAGTTTAAGCCCTGACGCCCTGTGATGCGGTGTCCGCCAGCCCACGACCCCCGTCATGGGCGCGAAATGTGCCGTGGTGCCTGCCATGCGACCACGCCGATGTATCCGAAAAGCGATCTTTAACCAACCGGATAGGCAGGCATTTCGCCCGGATTAAGGCGAACTTGCCGCAATGCTAGCCCATCATGGTTACCAGGAGTTTCCCGGGGAAGCCGCCAACCAAACGCCAGGGGGCGACAGGTCTCTTCAGGACACATCCGGTCCGAATGCCGCGGCGATCCGGCCACCGACGATGCCGCGACCGACTTCGCCCACGGGACGCGTGGTGCGGCGGGCAGCCTCGCCCTCGACCACCCGCCAAGCGGTCCGGTCGGCGAGCAGCGCGGTCAGGACTGCGTGATTGAGCTTGTGGCCGCCACGCACCGACCGATAGGCGCCAAGCAGCGGCAACCCGGCCAGCGAGAGGTCGCCGATCACATCCAGCACCTTGTGACGGGCGCATTCATCGGCGTAGCGCAAGCCCTCGGTATTGAGCAGCCGCTCATCATCGAACACGACGGTGTTATCGAAGGAGGCGCCGAGGGCATAACCGGCGCTCCAGAGCCGCGCGACATCGCCCATCAAGCCGAAAGTCCGAGCCCGGCCGACTTCGCGGCGGAAACCTTCAGGGTTGAGGTCGAAGGCGTAGCTCTGCTGGCCGATGACGGGATTGGTGAAGTCGATCTCGACCTCGACGCGGAACCCACTGGCGTGGGGCCTGATCTCGCCGAAGGAGTCGCCGATCTTGACCGAGATCGGCTTCAAAACCTGAATGAAGCGACGCTGCGCGGGCTGCGTGACGATGCCGGCCTGATCGATCGCCGCAATGAAGGCCGCAGCGCTGCCGTCCATGATCGGTACTTCGGGACCGTCGATCTCGATGGTGGCGTTATCAACGCCCATGCCCCGCAAAGCAGCAAGCACGTGCTCGGCAGTGGACACCAGCGGGCCATCGTGGTCGCCGAGAACAGTGGCAAAGTCGGTCGCGATCACCTGATCGGCGGTGGCCTGGACTTCGCGGTCACTTCCCTCAAGGCCGGTGCGGACAAAAATAAAACCCGCGTCCACGGGTGCAGGCCCAAGCGTGACAGTGACGGGAAGACCGGAATGAACGCCCACGCCTGCCACAGAGGCTTGCGCACGAAGCGTTGTTTGCCGGCTAAACTTCATCAGGAATCCGCCCCACTACGACCCACTGCGACTTATACGAGGTTCACTCGGCCGGCGAGTGCCGACAGTTGCGAATCTCCGTATCCCCAAGTCACGGCGAACCATAGTTGCTGCCCCAAACAGCGCCAACTCACGCTTTTTTACCGATTGTTACCCCAAACCTGCCGTATTCGCGCCAAGGCTTAACCAAATTGCGCCGAGGTTTGAGGCCGCTACCGGCAGTTTTACCGAACCACCAAATGCGTAATTAATCATTTAAAATCAGTTGCTTGGCTGCACGATCCGGGCATGCACGGGACAAAAGGAAAGGTCCCGGCAAGCTTCTCGCCGGGACCTCTTTTCGTCTGCCTTGTTGTAACAATCCTCAGGTCGCCTGCCGCCGCAGGAAGGCCGGGATATCAAGATGGTCGTCACCCTGTGGCACCGGCGCAACAGGAGCGGGGCGGCCATGCATGTCCAGACCCTGCGGCGCAGGACGGCGGGCATACTCAGATACCGGCTCGTTGGTTGCGATTTGCTGCGCCACGGTCTTCTGCGGCCGACGCTCAGGCAGCGGCGGCATCGCGGGACCGGCGGTGCGGGCCGAGACCGGCGGCTCACTTTCCTCGTCGCGACGGCCAAGCCCGACATTGGCGAGGCGCTGCAGCAGCGACAGGCGGGTCTTCTGCGGGGTCTCTTCTTCAACCTCGCCGCGGGCCTGACGAATCTCGGCCTGGGCCGGCATCGGCAGCTCGTCGATGCGCGGCATCCGCGGCGCGCGGGCGGGACGCTCTGCCTGCGGCGGGATGAAGGTTTCGGGCGTCATCGGCTCCTGCATTGCGACCGGGGCCATGTCCGGCTCCGGGAACAGGGTCGGCTTCTGCGCGATCGGTCGCACGGTGACGTCGCCATAGGTCTGCGGCGCTGGCGCCTGCGGGGCTTCAGCAACTGCAGCGGCGATGGCGGCGAGCGCAGCACGCTCGACGTTCGGACGGGGCGCGGCAGCAGCCGGAGCCGGCGCGCCGGCCGGGGTCTGGGCTTCCAGCTTCTGGGCGCGTTCGGCCAGACGCTGGTTGTCGGCACGGAGCCGCGCGGTGAGATCGGCGAGACGGGTCTCGGCAGCGGCGGCCGGTGCGGCGGCCTGCTGCACCTGCGGGGCCGGGTTTGCGACGGGAGCGGAGGTCGCCTGGCTGTTGCGGGCGATCGCGGCTTGCTCGATGCCAGTGGCGACCACCGAGACGCGGATCAGGCCGTCGAGCGCCTCGTCGAAGGTCGCGCCGACGATGATGTTGGCGTCCTGGTCGACCTCCTCGCGGATGCGGGTCGCGGCCTCGTCGACCTCGAACAGCGTGAGGTCCTTGCCGCCGGTGATGGAGATGAGGAGGCCCTTGGCGCCCTTCATCGAGCTGTCGTCGATCAGCGGGTTGGCGATCGCTGCTTCAGCGGCGGTCAACGCACGCTTGTCGCCGGAGGCTTCGCCGGTGCCCATCATCGCCTTGCCCATCTCGCGCATGACCGCGCGGACGTCGGCGAAGTCGAGGTTGATCAGGCCTTCCTTGACCATGAGGTCGGTGATGCAGGCGACGCCCGAGTAGAGCACCTGGTCGGCCATCGCGAAGGCGTCGGCGAAGGTGGTCTTCTCGTTGGCGACCCGGAATAGGTTCTGGTTCGGGATGATCAGGAGCGTGTCCACGACCTTGTGCAGCTCGGCGATGCCGGCTTCAGCGGTGCGCATGCGGCGGCCGCCTTCGAAGTGGAACGGCTTGGTCACGACGCCGACGGTGAGGATGCCCATGTCGCGCGCGGTCTTGGCGATGACGGGGGCAGCGCCGGTGCCGGTGCCGCCGCCCATGCCGGCAGTGACGAACACCATGTTGGCGCCCGAGAGATGGTCGCGCAGCTCGTCGATCACCTCTTCCGCCGCCGCGGCGCCGACGTTCGGCTGCGAACCGGCGCCGAGGCCTTGCGTGACCGCCGTGCCCATCTGCACGATGCGCTGCGCCTTCGACATTGTCAGCGCCTGCGCGTCGGTGTTGGCGACCACGAAGTCGACGCCCTGCAGGCCCGCCGTGATCATGTTGTTGACGGCGTTGCCACCGGCGCCGCCGACGCCGAACACGGTGATCCGGGGCTTCAGTTCGTGAATATCAGGAACATTGATGCTGATGGTCATGGTTGCCTCTCGATCACGCGCGCGTGGGTTCGCCCCGGCCGGCGGCCGCGGGAGTTGGTGAAAATCGAAGATTGCGGAAAGCAGTCATCAGAAGCCCTCGCGTAGCCATCGTCCGACCTTTCCGAAATATCCGCCGGTCCCTGTCTTGACCTGCTGCCGCGTATGCCGCGGTTCGACATGTTCGAGGTGAACATATTGCGGGTAGACGAGAAGTCCGGTCGGCACCGCGAACGCGGCGTTCTTCGCCTCGTTGGGCAGCCGACCGAAACCAAGCGGACGGCCGACCCGCACGGGCCGGCCGAGAATCCGGGTGCCGAGCTCGACGAGTCCGGTCAGCTGCGAGGCGCCGCCCGAGAGCACGACGCGGCCGTTTGGCTCTGAGGCGAAGGGCGAATCCTTCAGCTTGTCCCGAACCATTTCGAAGACTTCCTCGGCACGGTGCTTGACGATATTCGCGATGGTGGCGCGGGAAACGATCTGCGGCAGATCCTGCTCGTCACCGGCTGTCGGCACAGACATCAGCTCACGCGAGTCCGATCCGCCGGTGATGACGGTCCCGTATAAGGTCTTGATTCGCTCGGCATCGGCAATGGTCGCCGAGAGTCCGCGCGCAAGATCCATCGTGATGTGTTGCCCGCCAACCGCAAAACCCGCCGCATGCACGAAGCGGCCGCCTGAATAAACAGCAATCGTGGTTGTGCCCGCGCCCATCTCGACGACGGCGGCGCCGAGATCGGCCTCGTCGTCGGTCAGCACCGACAGGCCGGCGACATAGGGGCTCGCCGCCATCGCTTCGACATTGATGTGGCAGCGTTCCACCGCCAGCATCAGGTTCCGCGCCACGGTGGCGTCACAGGTGACGACGTTCATGTCGACGCCGAACTGGTGCGCGACCATGCCGCGGGGATCGCGGATGCCCTTGACGCCGTCGAGCGTGTAGCCGACCGGCAGCGCGTGCAGCACGGTGCGACCTTCGCCGGTGGCATGGCGCATGCCGGTGGAGGTGACGCGGCTGACATCGGCGGGCGTCACGGCGCCGCCGCGGATGTCGGCGGCGGCTTCGACCAGCTGGCCGGCGGGCCGGCCGCCGGAGACCGACAGCAGCACCGACTCGACCCGTACCTTGGCCATCTTCTCCGCAAGCCCGACGGCCTGGCGCACCGCCTGCTCGCATTCGCCAAGATCGATCACCGCGCCGGCTTTCATGCCGCGCGCCTGGATCTGGCTGTATCCGATCAATTCCACCGCATGGGTCCGGCCGCGCAGCGCATCGCTCGGCGGCGACGGCTTCAGCCGTGCGATCATGCAGGCGATCTTGCTGGTGCCGATGTCGAGGCAGGCGACGAGGCCGCCGCGCTTGTGCGGCATCGGGCGCGTCTTCGGCGTCTGGGTGCGATCGAGACCGGTCATGCGGAATCCCCGGCCTTCTTTTTCTTCTTGTCCTTGAACTGCTCCTCACGCGCCTTGGCGGCGTCCTCGGACAGCTGCACCACCAGCCGATCGGGCAGGCGCATGTCGACGGCGACGATATCGCGGGAGAACAGCCTGTCTTCCTTGTCGAGCTTCGACAGCATCGCAAGCGCGTTGCCGACGTCCTGCTCGGGCAGGCGGATGTCGAGGCCGTCCTTGAGCCTCAGGTTCCAGCGCCGCTCGCCGACGAAGATCGCGGCTTTGGTGATCGAATTGACCTGCGGATAGCGCGCTAGGAGTGCCAGGAAATCGCGCGCCTGCGTCTCGGCGCCCTTGCCGACCACGAGCGGCAGCGTCAGGAAGCGGCGCGAGACGTAGGGCTCGAGCACGGCGCCGTCGTCGGCGATGACCGAGAGGCGGCCGGCCTCCTGCCACAGCGCGAACGCCTTGCGCTCGGTGAGTTCGATCATGAGCTGGCCCGGATAGAGCTTCAGCACGGTCGCATCCGCGATCCAGGGATTGGCCTTGAGCTTGTCGCGTACCGCATCGGCGTCGAGGAACAGCAGCGAGGAACGGCCGCTGACGCCGCCGATCGCGAGGATCTCGTCCTGGGTCAGCTGCTTGCGGCCGTTGATCACGACGGAGGTGATGCGGAAGCCGGCGGAATTGGCCAGCGCGTTGCGGGCATCGCTGACCGCAGTGATGAAATCCTGGAGATGGCCGCCCTTGACGATGCCAAAGCCGCAGCTGCCGATCAGGAGCAGCACGGTCATGGTGAGGCCGACCCGGCGCGGCAGATAGCGCTCGACCAGCGCAACCACGCGCGGCGGCGGCTCACGCTCGACGGCGGCCTTGGCCCTGGCTTTGGCCTTGTCCTTGGCGGCAGCGCGCGCCTCTGCGTGCTTGTCCTGCACCCACTCGCGCAAAAGCACGACCGCTCCGATAGCGGCCGCCTTCAGGTCAGCTTGGGGCCTCAGCGATCTGAAAACCGATCGGGAAAGGCTTCCTGCTCCATCCATTGCACGAGCTCGTCAACAGTTTGCCCGCGACATCGCGCGGATCCTGGCGAACATGACGTCTCGGTGCCGGGCCGGGTGCTGGTCTTCAGCAGAAGAAGCCTCTCCCCTTCAAAGCGTTCGCTGGAGGTGACATCACCCGCGACAGCTCACGCGCCGGCAGCCAAAGCGCCATATGCGCCGCCAGCGTTAACCTTCGGACGTCCTGGTAAACAAAAGGTAAAATTCGTTAACGATTTGCGCATTTTGCCCCGCGATATCCGGCCCTTGTGCCGCGATATCCGGCATTTTACCGGTTTTGGTCGCCAAACTGGGCCGTTTCGCCCATCCGGTCGTTAACCAGTCCTAATTATTTCCGCACGCGTTGCCCCGCGAGCTCGACCAGCCCGTGCAGGAAATCGACGAACGCGATGCCTTCCGCCTTCAGCGCCTTGGGGTAGAGCGAGGACTTGGTCAGCCCGGGGAGTGTGTTGGTCTCGAGATAGACGAGGCCCTTGTCCGAGACGATGAAGTCCGAGCGCGAGTAGCCGGTACAGGACATCGCGCGATGGGCCAGCATCGCCTGCTCCTTGAGCGCGCCGGTGATCTCCGGTGCGAAGCGGCCGGGGCAGATCTCCTGGGTCGACTTCAGCAGATATTTCGCCGCGTAGTCGAAATTGCCCTCGCCCGGAATGATCTCGATCGGCGGCAGCGAGATGATCGAGCCATCGGTGCGCTCCAGCACGCCGCAGGTCGCCTCCACGCCGGCGATATAGGGCTCGATCACGTATTCTTCGTGTTTCGCGGCATTGCGGACCGCGACGAGGTCCTGCTTGGCGTTGACGAAGATCAGGCCATAGCTCGACCCATCCCGCGCCGGCTTTGCGATCAACCGGCCGTATTCGGCGAAGGCCTCGTCGATGTCATCAAGTGCAACATTCGCAGGCGGCGTCACACCGCCGAGCGCGGCGAAGCGCTTGGCGGCGATCTTGTCGAAGGCGAGATGCGATGACGCCGAGCCCGAGCCGGTGAAGGCGACGCCCCGCGCCTCGCACATCACCTGCAATTCGCCGTTCTCGGCACGCCCGCCATGCAGGCCAAGCACCAGCACGCGGCCTTCGGTCTTGGCCTGGTCGAGCGCCTGCGCCAGCGGAATGCCACGCGTGCCCGGCTTGAACTCGTCCTCGAACGGACGGGCATGTTCGAGCAGTTGCTTCGACTGCACCACATGCACCTTGTCCTCGACGTCCCACCACCACAGGTCGGCCTCGGGCAACGCCTGATGCAGCGCCTGGGCGGAGGCAACCGAGACAAGACGCTCGCGGTTGGAGCCGCCGAAGAGGATGGTGATGCGCATGTTCGTTGGTCCGTCACCTATCTGTATTCGTCATTGCGGGGCGATGCGCAGCATCGAACCCGGAATCTCGAGATTCTCAGGTGCGCAATTGCGCACCATAGTTGCGCTTCGCGCCCCCGGAATGACACTCACCCGGGAATCCCGATCCGCTTGATTTCCCAGTGTAGCTCAATTCCGGAATTTGCCTTTACCCGCTCGCGCACGGTCTCACCGAGTGTCTCGATGTCGCGCGCGGTGGCATCGCCCGTGTTGATCAGGAAATTGCAGTGCATCTCCGACACCTGCGCACCGCCGACGCGCAGGCCGCGGCAGCCGGCGGCATCCACCAGCTTCCAGGCGGAGTGGCCCGGCGGGTTCTTGAAGGTCGAGCCGCCGGTCTTCTCGCGAATCGGCTGCGCGGTCTCGCGATGCGTCTGCACCTCCGCCATGCGCGCGCGAATTGCCTCCGCATCCGTGATCTCGCCACGAAAGCGCGCGGAGGTGAAGATGATGGAGGGATCGACGCCGCTGTTGCGGTAGACGAACTTCATTCCGGCGTTGGAGAAGACATGCTTCGTGCCGTCGCGCGCGACACCCCTCGCCTCGATCAGCACATCCTTGGTCTCGCCGCCATTGGCGCCCGCATTCATGCGCAGGGCGCCACCGATCGTGCCGGGAATGCCGAAATAGAATTCGAGCCCGCCGATATTGGCGGACGCCGCCACTTCCGCCACGCGCTTGTCGAGCGCGGCAGTGCCTGCGGTGATGATGTCGCCAAGCGCAGTCGCCTCGCCGAAGGCGCGCGGCGCAAGACGGATCACCACGCCGGCAATGCCGCCGTCGCGCACGATGAGATTGGAGCCGACACCGATGACATAGACGGGAATGTCGCTGGCGAGATGCGCAAGGAAGTAGGCGAGATCGTCCTCGTCGGCGGGCGTGAACAGCACCTGCGCAGGGCCGCCGACGCGAAACCAGGTGAGCTCGGCCAGCGACTGGTTGGCGAGCAGCCGACCGCGAAGCTCGGGCATCGCGGCTTTGAGCGCCTGTGTGATGTCGGGGAAGCTCACTGCCCTACCCCAGCGCCTTCAATTGGTCCGGCAACGCATACGCCCATTGCGTGATGTTGCCGGCGCCGAGGCACACAACGAGATCGCCGGATTTCGCCAGCCCCTTGACGATGCCGGCGAGCTCCGTCGCGGCCGGCAGCGGGATCACTTCGCGGTGCCCATGCGCGCGCAGGCCCGAGACGAAATGATCGCGGTCGATGCCTTCGATCGGCGCTTCGCCGGCGGCATAGACGTCGGCGACAACAACCGCGTCAGCATCGTTGAAGCAGGTGCAGAATTCCTCAAACAGCGATTGCAGGCGGGTGTAGCGATGCGGCTGCACAACGGCGATGATCTTGCCGTTGGTGGACTCCCGCGCCGCCTTCAGCACCGCCGCGATCTCGACGGGGTGATGGCCGTAATCGTCGATCACGGTGACGCCGTTCCACTCGCCGGTCCTGGTGAAGCGGCGCTTGACGCCGCCGAAGCCAGCGATCGCCTTGCGGATCGCATCGTCGGAGACACCGAGCTCGCGCGCGACCGCGATCGCGGCCGTCGCGTTGGAGGCGTTGTGGCGGCCCGGCATCGGCAGCATGAGATCGGTGATCTCGTGCACGCTGCCGGTCTTGCGATCGCGGAACGCGACCTTGAATTTCGATCCGCCACCCATCGGCGTGAGGTCGACGAGCCGCGCGTCGGCCTGCGGATTCTCGCCATAGGTGATGATGCGGCGATCCTCGATTCGGCCGACGAGGCTCTGCACCACGGGATGATCGATGCACATCACGGCAAAGCCGTAGAACGGCAGGTTCTCGACGAAATTTCGGAACGCATCCTGCACGGCCTCAAACGTCTTGAAGTGATCGAGATGCTCGGGATCGACATTGGTGACGATCGCAACATCGGTCGGCAGCTTCAGGAAGGTGCCGTCGCTCTCATCGGCTTCCACCACCATCCAATCGCCGGCCCCCAGCCGCGCATTGGAGCCGTAGGCATTGATGATGCCGCCGTTGATCACGGTGGGATCGAGCCCGCCGGCATCGAGCAGCGTTGCGACCATCGTGGTCGTCGTGGTCTTGCCGTGCGTGCCGGCGATGGCCACGCAGCTCTTCAGCCGCATCAGCTCGGCCAGCATCTCGGCGCGGCGCACCACGGGAATGCGACGTTCGCGCGCCGCGATCAGTTCCGGATTGTCGCGCTTGATCGCTGTGGAGACCACGACGACCTCGGCACCGTCGATATTCTCGGCCTTGTGGCCGACCGACACTTTCGCGCCCTTCTTGCGCAGACGGTCGAGATTGTAATTGTCGGCGGCGTCCGAGCCCTGCACGGTATAGCCGAGATTGACCAGCACCTCGGCGATGCCGCTCATGCCGATCCCGCCGATCCCGACGAAGTGGATAGGTCCGATCTCGCGCGGCAGTCTCATGCTCAGTTCCCTGACCTTGCCGCCGGAAAGGCGGCACCTGGCGAAGGTCACGGCCAAATCAGCCGCGCGCCTTTCCTACTGGATGCCCCGCTTTGGAACGCGAAGACAAGGGCTTTTTCGCGTCAGAGTCCCGCGACCTTGACCACCAGATCGGCCAGCCGTTCGGCGGCATCAAGCCGCCCTGCTCCCTTCGCAGCGGCGGCCATGGCGGCAAGGCGCGCGGGTTCGGCGGCGAAGGCGGAGATCTCGGCTGCGAGACGATCCGAGGTGAATTCGGTCTGCGGGATCCGGATGGCGCCGTCGACCTTGGCCAGCACGCCGGCATTGGCGAACTGGTCCTGGTCGATCGAGCCGGGCAGCGGCACCAGGATCGACGGCCGGCCGATCGCCGCGAGCTCGGCGACGGTGCCCGCGCCGGAGCGCGATATCACGAGATGATTGGAGGCGAGCCGCGCCGGCAGATCGGTGAAGAACGGCGCGAGCTCCACCTTGATCTTGAGCTTGTCATACACCGCGCGGACACGCGGCATATCCTCTTCGCGCACCTGCTGGGTGAGGACGAGGCGGCTCCACAGTGCAGGCTCGAGCCGCTCGATCGCGCCCGGCACGATGTCGGCCATGATGCGAGCGCCCTGGCTGCCGCCGATGACGAGCAGCCGCAGCGGCCCGTTCACCTCGGGCGCGGCATATTTCACCGCAGCCGCCGCGAGGATCGCCGGACGCATCGGCGTGCCGACGGTCGTGGTCTTGCCTGCGAGCGCCGGATCGCGATCGAGCACGCCCGGCAAGGACGTCGCGATGGCACGCACGCGGCTCGACAGGAACCGGTTGGCGCGGCCGAGCACCGCGTTGGCATCGTGGATGATGCTGGGCACGCCGGCGAATTTCGCAGCGACCAGCGGCGGCAGCGTCGGATAGCCGCCGAAGCCGACGACGGCAGCCGGCTTCAATCGCTTGATCAGGCCAAAGGCGGAGAGCGTGCCGACGGCGAGCGTGAGGCTGGCATAGGCGAGCTGGAACGGATTGCGGCTGCGCGCAGTCTCGCTCGAGACGACGTCGATCATGTCCTTGCTGAACAGCCCGCTATAGCGCAGCGCGCGCTCGTCGGTGACGAGGCGAACGCGAAAGCCGCGCCGGATCAATTCGACGCCGAGCGCCTCGGCCGGGAACAGATGGCCGCCAGTGCCGCCCGCGGCGAGAAGAATCAAGGGGGACGTGTCCATGGTGAAGGGTTTTACAAGGAGTTTTCGATCATTGCGAGCCGGCTGCACGGCGCGCGTGCCCCGGGCGCACGCAGCGCGTCGCTCTTGGCGGCGTGGGTGCGCTGCTGAACCGGGGCCCGTAGTTGCAGCATTCTGGGTCCCGGTTCTGCGGAGCGTCACTTCGTGCCGCACCGCGTCCAGGACATGAGAGCGGTTACGCGTAACTGCGCATCGCCTCGGCATGGCCGCTGGCCTCGACCTCGGTGCGCGGACGCAGCCGCGTCAGCGCCAGCATCATACCGACGCCGTAGGCCAGCGATACGATCGAGGAGCCACCGTAGGAAATGAACGGGAGCGTCATGCCCTTGGCGGGGATGAGCTGCAGGTTCACCGACATGTTGATCGCCGCCTGCACGCCGAACAGGATCGCTAGGCCAGAGGCCGCAAAGCGCGAGAACATGTCCTCATTGGCGTAGGCGCGCGACAGCGTGCGGATGACAACAAAGGCGAACAGCGCCAGCATCGCAAGGCACAGGATGATGCCGAACTCTTCGGCAGCGACCGCGAACACGAAGTCGGTATGGCTGTCCGGCAGGCTGCGTTTTGCGATGCCTTCGCCCGGCCCGAGCCCGAACCATCCGCCGTTGTAGAAGGCTTCCATGGCGGTATCGACCTGGAAGGTGTCGCCCGAGGCCGGGTTCATGAAGCGCTTGATGCGCCCCGCGACGTGCGGGACGAACAGATAGGCGCTGAACAGGCCGGCAGCTGCCGCACCGGCCAGGCCGAACACCCAGATCATGCGCATGCCCGCGATGAAGAACAGCGAGCCCCACACCATCAGGATCAGCATGGTCTGGCCGAAATCCGGCTCCATCACCAGCAGCGAGACCAGCATCAAGAGCAGCACCAGCGCCATCGAGGTCGCCGGCATCTCCGGCCGCTTGGTCGATTCCGCGAACAGCCAGGCCGCGATCACGACGAAGGACGGCTTGGCGATTTCCGAGGCTTGGATGTTGACGCCGAGCAGCGTGATCCAGCGCCGCGAGCCCTTCACCTCGGGACCGATGGCGAGCGTCACCACGATCAGGATGATGCTGATGGTGAAGATGATCAGCGCGCTGCGCCGGATCGATCGCGGCGACAGGAAGGACACGCCGAGCAGCACCAGGCAGGACGGGAGTAGGAACAGCACGTGCCGGCTGAAAAAATGGAAGGGATCGAGCCCAATGCGGGTCGCAACCGGCGGGCTCGCAGCCAGCGACAGGATGACGCCGGTCAGCATCAGCCCCAGGATCGCGCCCATCAGCGGCTTGTCGACGGTCCACCACCACTCGGAAAAGGGGGTACGTTCTTCACGGGAGAGCATGGGCGGCCGCTTTCGGACAGAGGTCCGTCCATTGGTCGCCGAGGTTGGTTACCGGGGGGTTAATGGGGGCATTCAAGTTTTGAAGAGTCTCGTGCCCCGGACGCAGCGCAGCGCCCTTGCGGTGCGCTGCAGAGCCGGGGCCCAGCGGCTTCTGGGTCCCGGGCTCAGCGCAGCAGCGTTCCACGCTGCAGCGCGTCCGGGACACGAGAGCCCTAGTCGTAGCTGATCACGACATCCCCCGCGCGCTGATCGCGCTTGTAGATCTGGACTGTCCCGGGAATGAACCCAATCCTGACGGCCTGCTCGCTACTCCAGGCAACGAGAACATCCTGATGCTCGCGCACGCTGAGAAAAGTTGGCGTGCTCTCGGGCGAGAACGTCTGGCCGCGCGTCACGATGCTGGCCTGCGTGCTGTCGGGCACGGTGGCGCCGCACTCCTTCCAGACCACGACGACCAACTTGCTGCCGCTTGGGGACGCATATGCTTTCTGGCGAACGACGCGACAAGCGCCGAATCCGCTCATGACCTTGTCAACAAGGACAACAAAGAAGAAACCCGCGGCGACCGGGACAGCAAGAGCAGCGACGGTAATTCCGATCCAGCGTCGCCGCGACATCCTCACACCACCGGTTTCACGCCCGGCAGCGCCTGCACCAAATCGCGGAATTTTGTGCCGCGGATCTCGAAGTTGCGGTACTGGTCGAACGACGCGCAGGCGGGCGAGAGCAGCACGACCGCGTCCGTGAGTCCCGACGCCTCAGCATCGCGCGCGGCGTGCTCGACGGCGACGTCCAGCGTTTGGCTGATCTCGTGCGGCACCTGTGTGCCCAGCGTTCCCGAAAACTCCTGCGCGGCCTCGCCGATCAGATAGGCTTTTCGGATGCGCGGGAAGAAGGAGGTCAAGCTGGTGATGCCGCCGGCCTTGGGCTTGCCGCCGGCGATCCAGAAGATGTCCGAGAAGGACGACAGCGCGTGCGCGGTGGCATCCGCGTTGGTGCCCTTGGAGTCGTTGACGAACAGCACGTTGCCGCGACGGCCGACCTGTTCCATGCGATGTGCCAGGCCCGGAAAGCTGCGCAGGCCGTTCTGCAGCACGTCCTGGCTGATGCCCATCGCGAGTGCCGCAGCGGCCGCGCAGGCCGCATTCTGCGCATTGTGCAGGCCGCGCAGCGAACCGATGCCGCCGAGCGCGGCGACCTCGCTGCGGGCGCCGCCCGAGGCGCGCACGATATTGCCGTGCTCGAAATAAATGCCGCTCGCCAGCGGATTCTTGACCGAGATCCGCACCACGTTCTTGCCGGCGCGGTCGAGCCGGTCGGCGACATCGCGGCAATAACCGTCATCGACACCGACGATCGAGGTGCCGCCGCCTTGCACGCCGGCAACGAGGCGCTCTTTCACCGCGGCGTAGTGCCCGATGGTGCCGTGCCGGTCGATGTGATCCTCGCTGACATTGAGCAGGATGCCGACGGAGGGATCGAGCGAGGGCGTGAGGTCGATCTGGTAGGACGACATCTCGATGACGTGGACGCGGCCCATGCGCGGCGACTCCAGCGACAGGATCGCGGTGCCGATATTGCCGCCCATCTGGGTGTCGTAGCCGGCGACCTTTGTCAGGTGCGCGATCAGCGCCGTCGTGGTCGATTTGCCGTTGGTGCCGGTGATGGCGACGAACGGCGCATCCGGCGCGTGGCGGCGCCGCTCGCGGCAGAACAGCTCGATGTCGCCGATCACCTCGACGCCGGCCTCACGCGCCTTCAGCACGCTCCAATGCGGCGCCGGATGGGTCAGCGGCACGCCGGGCGCAAGCACCAGCGCGGCGAAATTCGCCCAGGAGACGTTGTGCAAATCCGCGGTGATGAAACCGGCCTGCGCGGCCTTCGCGACGTTCTCGGCATTGTCGTCGGCAGCGATTACCTCGGCGCCGCCCGCTTTGAGCGCGTGGCAGGAGGCGAGCCCGGAGCCGCCGAGCCCGAACACCGCGACGGTCTTGCCGGCAAAGGACGTGACAGGGATCATCGATCGATCACCGCAGCTTCAGCGTCGACAGCCCGGCGAGCGCCAGCATCACCGAGATGATCCAGAAGCGGATCACGATCTGCGGCTCGGTCCAGCCAAGCTGCTCGAAATGATGATGGATCGGCGCCATGCGGAAGATGCGCTTGCCGGTGAGCTTGAACGACACCACCTGCACGATGACGGAGACCGCCTCCAGCACGAACAGGCCGCCGATCACCGCGAGCACGATCTCGTGCTTCACGGCGACCGCGATGGCGCCCAGCATGCCGCCGAGCGCGAGCGAGCCGGTATCGCCCATGAAGATCGAGGCCGGCGGCGCGTTGAACCAGAGGAAGCCAAGGCCGGCGCCCAACAGCGCGCCGCAGAGCACGGCGAGTTCGCCGGTGCCCGCGACATATTTGATCTGGAGATATTCGGCGAACACGGCGTTGCCGGCGAGATAAGCGATCATCGCAAAGCTCGCGGTCGCGATCATCACGGGAACGATTGCCAAGCCATCGAGGCCGTCGGTGAGGTTCACGGCGTTGCCGGAGCCGACGATGACGAAGGCGCCGAAGATGACGAAGAACCAGCCGAAATGCAGCACGGTGTCCTTGAGGAACGGAATCGTCAGCGCGGTCGAGGCGGGATCGCGGTTCAGCCGCACCAGCGCGTAGCAGGCGACCAGCGCGATCGCCGCCTCGATCAGCAGCCGAAGCTTGCTGCCGAACCCGGTCGTGGTCTGCTTGGTCACCTTGAGGTAATCGTCATAGAAGCCGACGAAGCCGAAGCCGAGCGTCACCGCCAGCACGATCCAGACATAGGGGTTGAGCGGATTGGCCCACAGCACCGTACCGACCGTGAGCCCGGACAGGATCATCAGCCCACCCATGGTGGGCGTGCCCTTCTTGGCGAGATGCGATTGCGGCCCGTCGGTGCGGATCGGCTGGCCCTTGCCTTGGCGGATGCGCAAATGATCGATGATCCAGGGTCCGAACAGGAACACGAACAGCGCGCCGGTGACGACGGCACCGCCGGTGCGGAAGGTGATGTAGCGGAAGACGTTCAGGACCGTGCGGATTGCACCGAAGCCCGGAAATGTGTTGGAGAGCTCGATCAGCCAGTAAAACATTCAGATGGTCCTATGGCGCCTTTGCACGCGCAGTTCTCGGCCTTTATCCTGGCCTCGACGTGCCTCACGCGCATTCGCTGGTCTTCATCATCGGGTCGGACGCGACCTCAGGGGAAACGGACGGCTTCGTGCCGCAAAGGGGGATTCGGGAACAGCGCCTTCCAAGCAGTTTACGCCTTTGCCTGCAAGGCGGCCACCAGGCCCGGCACAAACTTGTTGACCCAGAACATCTTCTTGCTGCCCTTGACAACCACGACGTCGCCTGCCTTCAGCAGGCGCGCAACCTCGGTGGGCTTCAGCGTGGCGGGATCGTCGTGCCAGCCGAGGCCCTTGCCCGGTGGCAGCACGTCGTAGAGGTGACGCATCAGCGGGCCGACGCAGTAGATCCCGTCGATGCCGTCGAGATGCCTGGCGAGCCCGATGTGATAGCTCGGTGCGTCTTCGCCGAGCTCGAGCATGTCGCCGAGCACCGCGATGCGGCGACCGCCGCTGATGTTGCGCGCCTCAAGGCTTTGCAGCGCAGCCGCCACGCTGGCCGGATTGCCGTTGAAGCTGTCGTCGATCACGGTGATATCGCCGATTGCCTGCTCGACGCCGCGGCCGGTCATGATGCCGACGCGGTCGAGCTTGATCGCGAGCGTCGCGACGTCGAGATGCGCAGCATGAATCGAGGCCAGCGCAGCCAGCGCATTGTGCACCCGGTGCGGCGCGCCAGGGGTGAGGCTGAAGGCGATCTCCTTCTTGCCGATCATGGCCACGACCTGCCAGCTCTCGCCGTGAGGCGCGTGCGCGACCTCGTGCACCTCGGCATGGTCGCCGCCGAAGCGCACGACCTTGCCCTTCCACTCGGGCGCCTTGATCCCGGCGGGCAGCACCAGCACCCCGTCCCCGGGCAGGCCAAGCGCGATCGACACTTTCTCGCGCCGGATGGCGTCGAGCGAGCCGAGCTTCTCCAGATGCACCGGCTGGACGTTGACGACGAGCGCGACGGTCGGCCGCGTCAATTCGCTGAGCCGCGCGATCTCGCCTTGCTGGTTCATGCCCATCTCGACCACCCAGAGGCTGGCGTCCGGCCTGGCATTGCACAGCGTCAGCGGCACGCCCCAGAAATTGTTGAAGCTCGACGGGCTGGCATAGGCGTTCGGATAGGCGGCGAGGAACTCCTTGGTGCTGGTCTTGCCGGCGCTGCCGGTGAGCCCGATCACCGGCCCCTTGAAACGCGCGCGTGCGGCGCGCGCAAGGGCCCAGAGACCGTCGATCAGCGTATCCTTCACCACGATCTGGGGAATGCGGATGCCTGTGATCTCGTGCGGCACGATCATTGCGACCGCGCCCGAAGCTTCAGCCTTGTCCGCGAACTCCCAACCGTCGCGCGCGCTGGCGAAGGCCGAGATGAAGCCGCCGCTCGGCGTGCCGCTGAGCGCGACGAACAGGCTGCCCGGCTTCACAAGGCGGCTGTCCTGGGTGATGAAGTCGATCGGCGTATCCGGGAAAGTTCCGGCTACGCCCAGCGCACGCGCGACCTCGGCAACCGTCCATATTGGCGCGCTCATGCAACCCTCGACGCTAGTGCGGCGGCAACCGCCTCGTGATCACTGAAGGGCAGCACCTCTCCGCCGACGATCTGCCCGGTCTCGTGGCCCTTGCCGGCGATGAGCAGTGCATCGCCCTCCTGCAATTCCTCGATCGCGGCGCGGATCGCGGCAGCGCGGTCGCCGATCTCGCGTGCGCCCTTCGCAGCGGCGAGGATCGCGGCGCGGATGGCTTCCGGCCTCTCGCTGCGCGGATTGTCGTCGGTGATGATGACGCCGTCGGCATTCTCCGCCGCGATCGCGCCCATGATCGGACGCTTGCCGGCATCGCGGTCGCCGCCGGCGCCGAACACGACGACCAGCCTGCGCTTCGCATAGGGCCGCAGCGCCTGCAGCGCCTTCGCCAGCGCATCGGGCTTGTGCGCATAGTCGACGAAGATCGGCGCGCCGTTGCGCTCGCCGACGCGCTCGAGCCGGCCCTTGGCGCCTTCGAGATGTTCGAGGCTTGCGAACACGTTTGCAGCGTCGCTGCCGGTGCCGATGGCAAGGCCGGCCGACACCAGCGCGTTCTCGATCTGGAATTCGCCGACCAGCGGCAGCCGGATCGCATAGCCCCTGCCGCGATGTTCGACCGTGAGCTTTTGCGCAAAGCCTTCGACCACGGCCTCGGTGAGGCGGATGCCCTCGCCTGCGCCATCGCCGTTGCGGCCAACCGCCATGACGCGCAGGCCGCGCGACTTCGCCGCGTCGATCGCTTCGGCCGAGCAATCATGATCGGCCGAGATCACCGCTGCGCCGCCCGGCGGCACCAGCTCGCGGAACAGGCGAAGCTTTGCCGCGAGATAATGCGCAACGGTCGGATGGTAATCCATATGGTCGCGCGAGAGATTGGTGAAGCCGCCGGCCGAGATACGCACGCCGTCGAGGCGATACTGGTCGAGCCCGTGCGAAGAGGCCTCGAAGGCGAGATGCGTCACGCCCTCGCGCGAGATCTCATCGAGCTGCCGGTGCAGCGCGATCGGATCCGGCGTCGTCAGCGAGCCGTAGACGGTGCGCTTGGGCGAGACGAGACCGATCGTGCCGATGCTGGCGGAGGCATGCCCCAACCTTTCCCAGATCTGCCGCGTGAAGGCGGCAACCGAGGTCTTGCCGCTGGTTCCGGTCACAGCGGCAATGGTCGCAGGTTGCGCGGAGAAGAATTTCCCGGCGGCGAGCGCCAGTGCGCGGCGCGGATTGGCGACCGCGACGAACGGCACCTTGCATGCTGCCGGCGCATGGTCGCCGACGACTGCGATCGCGCCTGCGGCAACCGCAGCATCGATGAAGCGTGCGCCGTCGGTCTTGCTGCCCGCGAGCGCGAAGAAGAGATCGCCCGGCTTGACCACGCGGCTGTCGAGCGCAACGCCGCTCACGTCGAGCGCCGCAACGGCGGGCTCGATCGCGGCATCATTGCCCAGAACGTCCTGACCTAAGAGGTCGCGCAGCTTCATGGTCTTCCAGTCGACATGCCCTGCCGGAAAGCCGAATCCGTGGGGAAAATCCCGACTCAGCAGCGGCGATGGCTCACCCGGTTGATTACTGGGTTGTCCTGGATGCTGCAAGAATAAGGCGCTCGGACGGCGGCAGGTCGAACCGTGGCTCGAGGCCCAGAAGCGGCGCGATCCGCTCGATCACCTTGCCGCCGGTCGGCACCGCGTTCCAGCCCGAGGTGATGAAACCCTTCGTTTCAGGGATCGCCTGCGGCTCGTCCAGCATGATCAGGACGTGATATTTGGGATCGTCGCAGGGCAGGATGGCGGTGAAGGAGTTGAGCACACGTTTCTTGGCGTAGCGCCCGTTGATGACCTTCTCGGACGTGCCGGTCTTGCCGCCGACGTAATAGCCCTTGATGTCGGCGGACTTCGCGGTCCCGATCTCGGCATTGAGCCGCATCAGATACCGCATCTTGTCGCTGGTATCCTGCTTGATCACGCGCTTGGCTAGAGCCGCGGCTTCGGATTCGCTGCGCTTCATGAAGGTGGGCGGAATGAGATAGCCGCCGTTCACCAGGGCATTGATGCCCATCACTGCTTGCAGCGGCGCCACGGAGAGGCCCTGGCCGAACGCGGCAGTCACCGTGTTCAGCTCGCTCCAGCGCCGCGGAATCAGCGGCGCCGCGCTCTCCGGCAATTCGGTGCGCAGCCGCGTCAACTGCCCCATCTTGGCGAGGAACGCCTTGTGCGCCTCGACACCCTGGCCGAGCGCGATCCGCGCCGCGCCGATGTTGGACGAGAAGGTGAACACCTCCTTGGTGTTGATGAAACGCCCGAGCGGATGGCTGTCGTGGATCGTGAACTTGCCATAGTGCAGGTTTCCGCGCGCATCCCACATCGAGTTCAGGTTGATCTTGCCGGAATCGAGCGCCATCGCCAGCGTGAACGCCTTAAACGTCGAGCCCATCTCGTAGACGCCGGTGGTCAGGCGGTTGATGCGGTCGGGGTCGTGCGCTTCCTTGGGATTGTTGGGATCGAAGTCCGGAAGCGAGACCATCGCCACGATCTCGCCGGTCTTGACGTTGGAGACGATACCGGAGGCGGCCTTGGCGTGGAACTTGTCCTTGGCCTTCAGCAGCTCATCGCGCAGCGCATGCTCGACGCGCAGGTCGACCGAGAGCTCGATCGGCTTCTGCAGCCGATCGGTGGCAAAGCCGGCGCGGTGGAGATCGGCGAGCCCCTGATTGTCGAGCCACTTCTCGAGGCCAGCGATGCCCTGGTTGTCGATGTTGACGAGACCGATGAGGTGGGCAACCTCGTTGCCGGTCGGATAGACGCGCTTGTTCTCGCGCAGGAAGCCGATGCCGGGAATGCCGAGCTTGTGGACGGCCTGCTGCTGCGCCGGCGTGACCTCGCGCTTGAGCCAGACGAAGCCCTTGCGCGTCCTGAGGCGCTCGCGCACCTCGGCCTCGTCGAGGTCGGGAATGGTCGCGGTCAAGAGCTCGATCGCCTCGTCCTTGTCGATGATGCGGCGCGGCTCGCCGAACAGGCTCGACGCCTTGACATCGGTCGCAAGGATCGCGCCGTTGCGGTCGACGATGTCGGGCCGCGCGGTCGCAACCACCTCCTGCGCCGCGGCGCGGCGGGCGCCGTGAGCGTCGGCGCCGATGGCAAACATCACGAGCCGGCCGCCGATCAGAACGTAGACCGAAGCGAAGGCAAGCATTGCGAGGCCCACGCGCGCCCGCGCCTTCGCGGCGCGATCGACATTGCGCCCGTAGAGCAGGCTGCGGATCAGCCGCTGCCGCCAAGGCTCGGTCGACTTCTCGGTTGGTCTTGCAGGCGTTGCCGGGCTCATTGCTTGTCCTCGGGCTGAGGCACGGAACCCGTCACCGTGTCAGGGTCGCTCGCGGCTTCGATGGTCTTGAGCATGGCCCCGATCGGATCGGGCTCGCCCGGCCTGAACATCCGCGGCGGACGCTCCGGCAAGTTCTTCAGCGAATCATATTGCGTGCCGTTGACCGGCTTGAGATGCAGATGCCGATCGGACAGGCCTTGCAGCCGCAGCGGCGCATCGAGCTTTGCCCACTCGGACCGCAGAGCCGCGATCGCATCGCGCTGTTCGCGGATCTCCGCACGCAGCCGCAGCACCTTTTCGGTGCGCGCCGTGGAGTCCATCTTGATCCGGTAGACATGGGCGGCTGCGAAGATCAGCGCACCGATGACGAGGAGGTGGATGATGCGCATGCGCTAGCCGCCTCTCATCACGTCGGAGAGTTTTGGCCAGGACGATGCCTCGTCGGTCTCATGCGCCGGCGCCGAGGTGCGCTCGGCGGCGCGCAGCTTTGCGGAGCGCGCGCGCGGATTATGCGCAACTTCGTCCTCACCGGCGACGACCGGCCGCCGCGTCAGCAGTTGGAAGCTCGGCGCGACTTGGGCGACTTCCGGCAGATGCCGCGAACCGCCGCCCGTCTTGGAACGCTCGCCGAGGAAATTCTTGACGATGCGGTCCTCCAGCGAATGGAACGAGACGACGACGAGGCGGCCGCCGGGCTTGAGCACGCGCTCGGCCGCAGCGAGCGCGCTCTGGAGTTCCTCGAGCTCTTCGTTGACGAAGATGCGCAGCGCCTGGAACGTCCGCGTCGCCGGGTGAATGTCCCCGGGCTTCGATCGCACGACCCTGCCGACGAGATCGGCGAGCGCGCGCGTGGTCGTGAACGGGGTTTCCTGGCGGTCCGCCACGATGGCGCGAGCGATGCGGCGTGAATGCCGCTCTTCGCCGAAGAGATAGATGATGTCGGCAAGATCGCCTTCGGAGGCGCGCGCAACGACGTCGGCCGCGGTTGGGCCTGTTTGCCCCATCCGCATGTCGAGCGGACCGTCGAGACGGAACGAAAAGCCGCGACCGGCCTGATCGAGCTGCATCGAGGACACGCCAACGTCCATCACGAGGCCGTCGATCGTCTCAACGCCCTGAGCCGCGCAGACCTCGGCAAGGTTGGAGAAGCGGTCCTCGACCAGCGTCAGTCGGCCCGCGGAACGTTCGACCAGCTCGGCACCGCCGGCAATCGCGGTGCGGTCGCGATCAATGGCGATGAGTCGGGTTCCCGGCACCTCCAGTATCGCGCGGCTATAACCGCCGGCACCGAAAGTCGCGTCGACATAGATGCCGCCCTCGCGCGGAGCGAGATGCGCGATGGCCTCACGGCCAAGAACCGGGATATGCGGCACCGAGCTCATGCGCGGCGCCTGCCGACCGCCCAGCCTGACATCCGAGCGAGATCGGGGTCGAACAAGCCCATAACGCCTCGAATCATTGCGCGTCGCGGCGGTTCCACGACAAAGCCCCCGTCCAGCATGGTTACCAAGCCCGGTCGTCCCGGGCCACCAACCCAGTGTTCCCAGTGGAATTTGTCGGGCAGCCATGGGATTTCGAGCCAAAATACGCTTTGGCCGCCTCCGGACGCGGGTCGGCTCTTCATCTCTCAGTAACGGCCCTTAGCGTTAAGAAAGCGTTGCTCGGCTCGTGACAAGTGGAAAAGGTGACGAGGGGGTGATGCTTCATCCACACACATCGCCAAAATGCATTCGTTAATCGCGCCACGTGATTGCGCACGGTGCTGGGTAAAGGAATAGTAAAGAGAAGGGCTTGCCCCACTCTCCGTCCGTTTGAGCTGCTCATGCCCTCCGGTTCGTCCACGCCGTCTGGATCTGATTCGAAGCGTCACCGTGTTCTCCCGGTTCCCAAGACCGTGGCGAGCCTGCGGACGTTCGAGCCCGATTCCTCGATCGTCTCGGACATCATCCCATCGCCCAATTACGGCGAGCGCAACAAGGGACGGCAGCCGGACATGATCCTGCTGCACTACACCGGCATGCCCGATGTCGAAGGCGCGCTGGCGCGCCTCTGCACGGCCGGCACCGAGGTCTCGGCGCATTATGTCGTGCTGGAGGACGGCCGCATCGTGCAATGTGTGCCCGAGATCAAGCGCGCCTGGCACGCGGGCGTCTCCTCCTGGGCCGGCGAGGACGACATCAACTCCTGCTCGATCGGGATCGAGATCATCAATCGCGGCCATGACTGGGGCTATCCCGAGTATCCGCTGCGCCAGATCGCCGCCGTGATCGCGCTGTGCCGCGGCATCATGCTCCGCCGCAAGGTGCCGGCGCACCGGGTGCTCGGCCATTCCGACGTCGCGCCCGCTCGCAAGAAGGACCCCGGCGAAAAGTTTCCGTGGCATTCGCTGGCCAATTCCGGCGTCGGTCACTGGGTAACGCCTGCGCCGATCGTTCGGGGCGAGACGCTGATGCTCGGCACCATCAGCGACGCGGTGCTGAGCATGCAGCAGGCACTCGCCAGGTACGGTTATGGCGTGCCCCTGAACGGCAAATACGACGCGGCGACGATGGAGGTCGTCACCGCCTTCCAGCGCCACTTCCGTCCGGCACGGCTCGATGGCGTCGCGGATCATTCGACGCTGTCGACCTTGCAGGCGCTGCTGGCGAGCTTGCCGGCGGAGGGGACGACGGTGGCGTCGAAGTGAGGGCGTAGCCGCGCAATTCGCTCTCGTGTCCCGGACGCGCGAAGCGCGCGCCGGGACCCAGTCGGCGACACGGCCGGCTTGCGAGATGGGCCCCGGCTCTGCAGCGCAGCGCCAAGGAGCGCTGCGCTGCGTCCGGGGCACGAGACCTACCCCATCTCCCTCACCCGCCGCGCATAGAGCCTCCGCAACGGCTCGAGTTGCGTCGCCTCGGTTGCCGCACGATACGCCTCGCGCGCTTCTTCCTTCCGTCCCACTCGCCGCAACAAATCCGCGCGCACCGCCGGCAACAGCTCATAGCCGCGAAGCCCGCCGCGCGCGGTGATGGCATCGACGAGATCGAGCGCTCGTGCCGGCCCATCGACCATCGACACCGCCGCCGCATGGTTCAGCTCGATCACCGGCGAAGGGCTGATGCGCAGCAGCACCTGGTAGAGCCCCGCGATCTGCGGCCAATCGGTCTCCTCGAAGCTCGGCGCACGCGCATGCAGGGCCGCGATCGCGGCCTGCACCGCATAGGGCTGCGGCCGGCCCGGCACGCGCAGCGCGTCCTCCACCAGCCGCAGGCCGTCGTCGATCTGCGCGCGGTTCCAGAGCGAGCGGTCCTGCTCTTCGAGTAGCACGACGTCGCCGGCCGGCGTCTCGCGTCCGGCGCGGCGCGCGTCGTGCAGCAGCATCAACGCCAATAGGCCCTTGATACCGGCGCGGTCGGGCATCAACCGGTCCAGCAGGCGACCAAGCCTGATGGCCTCGACGGCGAGATCGGGCCGCATCAGGTCCGCGCCCTCGGTCGCGACATAGCCCTCGGTGAAGACGAGATAGATCACCGCGAGCACGCCATCGAGCCGCTGCGCCAGCGCCTCGCGCTCCGGCACCTCATACGGGATGCCGGCAAGCCTGATCTTCTGCTTGGCGCGGACGAGCCGCTGCGCCATCGCCTCCTCGCCGACAAGGAAGGCGCGCGCCACCTGCGTGGTCGACAGCCCGCAGACGGTGCGCAGCGTCAGCGCGACCTGGACCTCGGCCGCGAACGCGGGATGGCAGCAGGTGAAGATCAGCCGCAGCATGTCGTCGTCGAGCGTTGCCGGCGGCTCTTCGGCGGCTTGTGCGTTGAGTTCGAGCTCATGCACCAGCGCCTGCTGCTTGCCGCGGAAGACGGCCTGGCGGCGGATGCGGTCGATCACCTTGTGCTTGGCGACGTTGACCAGCCAGGCGCGCGGATTGTCAGGGGCCTCACACGCCGCCCAGCGTTCCAGGGCGACGGCAAAAGCATCCTGGAGTGCGTCCTCGGCGAGATCGAAATCGCCGACGAGGCGGATCAGCGTGGCCAGCGCCCGCCCCGCCTCGTCGCGAAAGATTTTGTCGATCTCGCCAGGGGTCATGCGGCGACGCGCGGCTCGGCCGTCACTTGTCGTAGACCCAGATCGGCCGCACTTCGATCGAGCCGATGCGCGCGCTGGGAATCCGCGCCGCGATCTCGATCGCCGCGTTCAGATCCTTCGCCTCGACCAGGTAGTAACCGCCGAGCTGCTCGCGTGTTTCCGCGAACGGACCATCGGTCGTCAGCGTCTTGCCCTCGCGCACACGCACGGTCGTTGCAGTCGTGGTCGGCTGCAGGCGGTCGCCGGCCTTGAAGTTGCCGCTCTGGATGATGGATTGCGTGAAAGCCTGGTATTCGGCCAACATCTTCTGGCTGGTCGCCGCGTCGTTCTTCGCGTACTCGACCTCGTTCTGGTAGATCATCAGCAGATATTGCATGGCTTCACTCCTGTTGTTCGGCTCACTCGCCGACATCCAGTCGAACGGGGCACGCTCCAAACGACATCTTCAGGATAAATTATTTTCGACGACGCGTGCGTGGCGATCTCGGCTTGACGGAACCGCCATAAATGCCCATGCGTAGTCCCGTCAGTCGGCCGGACGGCCGCTCCGGCAGGTGCCGAAAGGCCGCCGGGGAGGAAAGTCCGGGCTCCCTTGACATGCGGTGCCGGATAACGTCCGGCGGGGGCAACCCCAGGGAAAGTGCCACAGAGAACGAACCGCCCCGCTTCGCCTTCGGCTTCGCGGGGTAAGGGTGAAAAGGTGCGGTAAGAGCGCACCGCGGTTCCGGCAACGGAGCCGGCATGGCAAACCCCACCGGGAGCAAAACCGAATAGGGACGGCATAGCGGGCTGTTCGCGAAAGCGATAACGCCGCGGGGCGATGTCAGGCCCGCCGTCCGGGTAGGTTGCTCGAGGCCATGTGCAAACATGGTTCCAGAGGAATGGCCGTCGCGTATCGCTCGCGCAAGCGGGCGGTGCCCTACAGAACCCGGCTTACAGGCCGGCTGATATTCTAAAGCGTTTTCGAGCGAAGCGGTTTTCCGGTTCGCGTGAAGAAAACGCGTCTCGCTAAGGAAGCAACGAGGGGTTCGATGCTAGCGCATCGGGCCCCTCACCATTTTGGCCAAGCGCGCAGCCATTCAACCGGTGTCGTTCCGGGGCTCGCGAAGCGAGAACCCGGAATCTATCGGGCGGCAGAGACGGAGGAGAAATGGATTCCGGGTTCGTGCTGCGCACGCCCCGGAATGACGAGCGTGGATCATGTGACGATCTCGTTCAACACTGCCATCAACGCCTGCGGCGCCGTCACGTTCGGCGCATGACTCGCGTCGAGCTCGAAATGGCGCCAACCTTCCTCGCTCTTCACCCGCGTCGCAAACTGCCCGAACACGTCACCCGGGGGAATGCGCGTGCAATAGATGTAGCTGCGCGGCATCGCCGGCTCGCCGTGTTCGAGCCTCAAGCGCGCCTCGAAGCACTTGATCGGCATGGGGACGCGGCGCGCATTGAGCCAGTCGAGATCGGCCTGCGGCGTGTCAGGCGGCGGCGGGTTCGGCGGGATGCGGTAGCCATCGCCGGCAGCGGCTGCCTTGCGCATCGGCTCGCGCCCGCCCTCGTTGAGATCGAACAGCGACTGGCCGTCACGCGGCACGAAGGCGTCGAGATAGATCAGTTGCGTCACACGCTCGCGCGCGCGGTCGGCGACGCCGGTCGCGACCATGCCCCCATAACTGTGGCCGAGCAGGACGATATCGTTGAGGTCCTCGAAGGCGATGACGTTGAGGATGTCCTGAATATGCGTCTCGAGATCGATCGCGGGATTGGCGAGATGCGCGCGCTCGCCGAGCCCGGTATAGGTCGGCGCCACCAGGCGGTGGCCGGCCTGCACCATCAGCGGATGCATCTTCCTCCAGGCCCATCCGCCGGACCACGCGCCATGACAGAGCAGGAAGGTCTTCGCGCGTGCGGTCATCGGCGTTTCCATCGTTCTTGTTTCTACGATGGAGTGTAGCGGCAGGCCGCGGGATGTAAACGCCGCGCTCGGTTCAGGCCGCGCGCGTGTCCGCCTTCACCAGCACCGGCGCGAGCTCACCGGCCCCGCGCCGCAGCTTGCTCGCCTCGAAGCCGTGCATGCCGAGCTGCCATTGCAGCCCGACGATGGCGCCCTTGGTCGGTTGCAGCAGTGCGAGCGAGGCGAACAGCGTCACGGGTAGCCACACCGCAAGCTGCAGCCACTCCGGCGGCGCGTAGGCGGTCTCGACCGCGAGGATTGCCGGCACCACGAGATGGCCGACCACGACCATCACGAGATAGGCGGGAAAGTCGTCGGCGCGCTGGTGAAGCAGCTCCTCGCCGCAATGATCGCAAGCCTCGGTCACCTTCAGGAAGCGGCCGAACATGTGCCCCTCCCCGCAATTGGGACATTTGCCGCTGAAACCGTGCCACATCGCCTTTGCCAGGGAGACCGTCGCCATGACCACACCTCTTCCTTTTCGACGATCCATACAATAATATCTTGCATCCATACATTCAAAGGTTACGAGCCTAATTGCATGGGCTGGATCCCTACAATCTCGGAGCTCTCGGGGCCGCGCTACCAGCGCATCGTCGAGGCCATGGAGGCCGATATCGCCGCCGGGCGGCTGGTGCGCGGCCAGCAATTGCCGACGCAGCGGGCGCTGGCAAAAGCGCTCGGCATCGACCTCACCACGGTGACGCGCGCCTACTCTGAAGCCCGGCGCCGCGGCATCATGGAAGCCCGCGTCGGACAGGGCTCGTTCGTGTCGGAGACCAGCGCGCGCCGCGCCGTCGACCTGCCACACCCGGTCGCGATCGACCTCTCGATGAACGTGCCGCCGCATCCACTGGAGGCGCAGCTCGACGAGCGCATCATCGCCGGAATGGAAGCCATCCGCGCACAATCGGGCCTCACGGCGTATCTCAACTACCAGCCGCCCGGCGGCAGCGCGCATGAGCGCGAGGTCGCGGCGGGCTGGATGCGCGCGCGCGTTCCGCATGTGCAGGCCGACAGGCTCGTAATATTTCCGGGCGCACAGACGATCCTGTTCAACCTGCTCGCTCATCTTGCGCGGCCCGGCGAAACCGTGCTGACCGAAGCCCTCACCTTCCCCGGCGTCAAGGCCGCCGCGGCACAGCTCGGCGTCAAGCTCGTCGGCGTCGCCATGGATGACGGCGGCATTCTGCCCGATGCACTGGCTAAGGCGTGCCGCGTGCACCGGCCCAAAGCCGTCTATCTCATTCCGACGCTGCACAACCCGACCACCGCAACGCTTTCGGCTGAGCGGCGCAGCGCAATCGCAAAGATCATTCGCGATACCGACACGATCGTGATCGAGGACGACGCCTACGGGCTGCTTGATCGCTCGGCGTCGCCGATCGCGAACCTCATTCCGGAGCGGACTTATCTCGCAACCACGCTGTCAAAGTGCCTCGCGCCGGCGCTGCGCGTTGCCTATCTGGTGACGCCCGACGGCGACACGCAGCTTCAGATGCGCGGCCACTTGCAAGCCACCGTCCAGATGCCGCCGCCACTGATGGTGGCTCTTGTGACGCACTGGATCGAGACCGGCATCGCCGACCGCATCATCACTGCCATCCGCAACGAGGCGGTCGGGCGCCAACAGATTGCGCAACGCGCCCTAAAGCGTTTTCAGTTCCTGGCCAAGCCTGCCGCCCATCATCTCTGGCTGCGGCTGCCGGAGGGCCGCCGCGATGTCGCGGCGCATCTGCTGCGGAATGGACTCGCGATCGTGGCAGGCGATGCCTTCACCGTGGATGGAACACCGCCGCATGCGGCACGTGTCGCGCTGGGGGCGGCACGCAACAGGGCGGAATTGACGGAAGCGCTGCGCATCCTGATCGGCGCGCTACATGAGCCCGCCGACACCAGACAGATCGTCTAGACTCTTCCTATCGATGATGACGACGGTGGCGTGGGCGAACGACTGGCGCAACCGCTGCAGGATAAGCCGCATAGGCCTCGCTCGGGGCCACCGCCTCGCCGCGGGCTGCGCGCCCGGCGGGCGTGAGCTGGCCGCCATTGAGCACATCGCGGTCGGGATGCGCGGCCTGATAGGCTGCAGGCTCGGAAAACTGCGCCTCCGCCAATGTCGGCGTCAGGCCGGCGACCGATAACAGCGCGGCCGCAACGGCAATGTTCCTGCGGGTCATGATCATGCTCCATCATCTCATCAGGGACGGTGCGGCGTGACGCCCGGCAGGCCCCAGGATTAAAGTACGAGCGTCATGTAGGCGCGTCTTCCGCGAATGCCCGCCCGCCGGGATCACGCTTGCGTGCGGTTTTGAAATTGACCTTCCCTGCCGCATCTGTGCTATGCGCCAGATGACGTTCAAAAGCAGCGATCAAAGTTCGGCATCGCCGCTAACGACAGGAAATGACAGGTGGAAACGTCCACTTACGCGCTGCTGCTGTTCGGCGCGCTGGCCGGCGGCTTCGTCTCGGGACTGGCCGGGTTCGGCACGGCGCTGATGGCGCTCGGCATCTGGCTCTACGTCCTGCCGCCCTCGCTCGCGGTGCCGCTGGTGCTGATCTGCTCGGTGATCGCGCAGACCTCGACGCTGCCGTCGATGTGGAAGAGTTTTGATCTCTCGCTCGTCTGGCCGTTCCTGATCGGCGGCCTGATCGGCGTACCGCTCGGGACGATGATGGTCGCGTCAGCCGATCCAAAAGTGTTCAAGCTGAGCGTCGGTGTGCTGATCCTGATCTTCTCGAGCGCGCTGTACCTCAACAAGAGGCCGCTCGCCTTCAAATTCGGCGGCCGGATCGCCGACGGCGCGATCGGCTTTGCCGGCGGCATTCTTGGCGGCCTCGCCGGACTCTCGGGGCCGCTGCCGATCCTGTGGGCCAACATCCGCGGCTGGAACAAGCATGAGCGGCGCGGCATCTTCCAGCTCTTCAATTTCACGGTGCTCGCCACCGCGCTGGTGCTGCAGACAGCATCCGGCCTCGTCGCCTTCAAGGTGGTCTGGCTCGCATTGATCGCGTTTCCGGGCACGCTGATCGGCGCATGGGCGGGCGCGCGCGTCTATCACGCGCTGAACGACAAGCATTTCGGCGATGTCGTGCTCGGCCTCTTGTTCCTATCGGGCCTCACCCTCGTCTGGAACAGTGTTGGCGCGCACTGACGCGCACGCCAACACAACAATCAGCCGTCGCTACCCCGGTGCACGCGCGGGAGACGCTTCCGGCTCAGCCTCCGCTGGCGCCAGAACCTCGGGGTGCCGCAGTGGCCCCAGGCGCCTGCCGAATTCGCGGTATAGCAACCACACGCTCAACGCAGCCTGAAGCGTCGTTGTCACAATCGACAAATACCAGACGTGCTCCATCCGAAAGCCCGGCCATGTCGAGAGCCAGATCGACGGCAGGGAATAGGTGAGGACCCGCATTGCCGAGGTCACCAGCACGGGCTTGGTGTTGCCGAGCCCCTGGAACATGCTGGAGGTGGTGAAGATCAGCCCCTGCGCCACCATGTTGAACGAGACGATGCGCAGGAAGAGCCACGCAACCACCAACGTTTCCCGATCACTCGAGAAGCCGGCAAGCAACACACCTGGCGCGAGTTGCGCGAGGATCAGGAACACAATCATCACGGCGCTCGCGACAAGCGCCGCCTTGACAAAGGTCTCCCGCACGCGCGCGCCAATGCCGGCGCCGAAGTTCTGGCCGGCGATGGGCCCCGCAGCCAGCGCGATGGCGAGCGCAGGCATCTGGATCAGGCCGAGGAGACGCGTGCCGATACCAAATCCGGCCTGCGCCGCCGGGCCGAAAACGCTCAGCACATAGTAGCCCACGGCCATGATGATGAAGACCATCACGAACTCACCGCCGGCAGGCAGGCCAACATTGAGGATTCTCTTCCACTGCCAAAGCTGAGGCCGCCATTGCGCAGGATGAAAGGCGACGTAGCGCTCCAGCTTCAGGAAATACGCGAGCAGCATCAGCACGCCGATAAAGACGGCGATCGAGCTTGCGAGGCCAGCCCCAGCGACGCCGAGCGGATGCCCGGTGCCCCAGCCCGAGATCAGGACCGGCGCCAGCGCAATGTTGATGCCCACCGCGAGCGCCTGCACCAGCATGGTCGGCCGCACGATGCCGGTCGCCCGCAATGCCGACGCCATCACTTGCGTCGCGAATTGCAGCGCCAGCGCCGGCATGAACCAGAGCAGATAGACGGTGCCGGCTTCGACCGTTGCCTCGTCGGCCGCGACCGCGCGCATATAGGGACGCGACAGCGCGAAGCCCGCAACCAGTGTCAGCAGCCCGAACAGCACCGACAGGACGACCGACTGGTTGAACACCAGATTGGCATCGTCACGGTCGTTGCGGCCCACGGCATGCGCCATCAACGCAACTGTACCGACGCCGAGCACCTGCATCAGGGCATTGACGAGGAAGCCGGCGTTGCCGGCCGCGGCGACGCCCGCGATCGCAGCCTCGCCCAGGCCCGAGACGAAGTACAGATCGACCAGCTGGCAGATCATGATCGAGATCATGCCGATCATGATCGGCGGCGCCATGGCCAGGATATGTCGCACGATGGAGCCGTGTGTCAGGTCTTTCATCTCATCCATCCTCGCGCGGCCTGGCGGTGGGGCGTTTGCCCCGCTGCCGCGCGCTCATTCCGCTGCTGCGATCTGTCCGAGCTCCACCACTTGGCGCTCGAACAGGCCGCGATAGATACCGCCCGGCTTGGCTGCGAGCAGAGCATGCGTGCCTTGCTCGACGATCTCGCCGCGGTCGAACACCAGGATGCGATCGAGGCTCTTCACCGTCGACAGCCGGTGCGCGATCACGATCGAGGTACGGCCCTTCATCAGCCGCTCCAT
Source organism: Bradyrhizobium sp. LMG 9283 (assembly GCF_045571415.1). Taxonomy (NCBI): domain Bacteria; kingdom Pseudomonadati; phylum Pseudomonadota; class Alphaproteobacteria; order Hyphomicrobiales; family Nitrobacteraceae; genus Bradyrhizobium; species Bradyrhizobium sp. LMG 9283. The sequence goes on along the minus strand of NZ_CP120691.1, from coordinate 2,667,747 downwards.
CGCCTCCTGGATCAGCGCCTCCGATTCCGAATCGAGGCTCGAGGTCGCCTCGTCGAGGATCAGCACCGGCGCGTCCGCCAGGAACGCGCGCGCCAGCGCCACGCGCTGCCGCTCGCCACCCGACAGCTTGACGCCGCGCTCGCCGACCAGCGTGCCGTAACCTTTCGGCAGACGCAGGATGAAGTCGTGCGCATTGGCGAGCCGCGCCGCCTGCTCGATCGCCTCCAGGCTGGCGCCGGGCCGGCCATAGGCGATGTTCTCGGCGAGCGAGCGGTGAAACAGGATCGGCTCCTGCTGCACGATCGCGATCTGGCTGCGCAGCGATTGCTGCGTGGCGAGCGCGATGTCCTGCCCGTCGATCAGCACGCGACCGCCGGTGACGTCGTAGAGCCGCTGCACCAGCTTGACGAAAGTGGTCTTGCCGGAGCCTGAGCGACCGACCAGACCAACGCGTTCGCCGGCACGTATCCTGACCGACAAGCCGTCGTACAGCGGCGCACGATGGCCGCCATAGTGGAACGTGACGTCGTCGAACACGATCTCGCCGCCCTTGATCGCGATCGGCCGCGCATTGGCCGCATCGGCGATGCCGATCGGCTCGTCATGGATCGCCACCAGCTCCTCCATGTCATTCACCGAGCGCTGGAGGTTGTTGATGTGCATGCCGACGTCGCGCAAATAGGCGTGGATGACGTAGTAGCTCGTCAGCACATAGGTGACGTCGCCGGGCGAGGCATACCCCGAGATCCACAGCAGCACAGAGCCGCCGATCACGGAGGCACGCAAGGCCAACAGCAGCGAGAGCTGCGCCATGGCGGTGTAGTTGTAGCGGAGCCAGGTCCGCCGCACGCGCACCCGCCAGCGGTTGATGACGCGGGCAAGCCGCGCATCCTCGCGCGCCTCCGCACCGAAGGATTTCACCACCGCATTGCAGGTCAGCGCATCCGCCAGCGTGCCGCCGACCTTGGTGTCCCAGGCATTGGAGACGCGCGCGGCCGGCGCGATGTAGCGCGTCGAGAACAGCACCGTCATCGTGACATAGGCCAGCGCGCCGAGCGCGATCACCGCGCCGAGCGAGACCCAGTGCACGCCGAGCAGGATCATCGAGCCGATCAGCACGACAAACGAGGGCAAAAGCGCCAACAGAAGTGTGTCGTTGAGCAGGTCGAGCGCCCACATGCCGCGGGTGATCTTGCGTACCGTGGAGCCGGCAAAAGAGTTCGCATGCCAGTCGGTCGAGAAGCGCTGTACGCGCGTGAACGCGTCCTGTGCGACCTCGGACATGATCTTCAGCGTGAACGGCACGATCGCCTGGAGCCCTGCGAGCCGCAGCACCATCGAGGCCGCGCCCAGCGCCACGATGGCGCCGAACGCGACCAGCGCCGCGTGGCGCGCATCGGGATCGGACGGACCGCGGGTCAGCGCATCGACCAGATGCCCCGAGAACACCGGCATGAGCAGGTCGGCGACGGTGGCGCCCAATAAGCCGCCGGCCACCACGAGGCCGCGCCCCGGCTGCTTCAGCCAGTGCCGGAACACGAAGGGCAGCACCACGCGAATCGCTGCGGGCTTCTTTGACAGAGCGGTCATGGCATCATCCGGCCGCTTTCGCGCGGGCCGGCTCCATCGATGGACGCAACTCGGCCGAAGGCCGCAATGGCGTCACGTAAAACTGATTTTGACTTGGGAAGCGAAGCGATCGGGACGCTTGGTCGAAACCTTGGCCCAATCGAAGCTGGCGGAAGAGGCCTCTAACAGGCCGCGTACATACCGAGCCAGGAGATCATCGAGCGCGGGCGTACGATCTGCGAATGCGACGAAATCATGCAAATCCCTCCCGGTTCGATTGAATGAGTTGCGCTTTATAGATGTGTCGCCAGCCAATTGCAACGGGGCTCGCGCGAGATCACGGATGAGTGTTGCAATTTAGTGCGCGTCGCCGCCAGCGCCGAACGGCGAAGCCGGCTTGTTCAGCAGCGCCACCAGCAGGCTGAGGCCGAGATAGAACAGCGTCAGCATGAGGAAGGCGTCGCCAAAACTCATCACCACGGCCTGGCGATGCACGAGCTGGGAGAGCTGCTTCATCGCCATCAGCGTGGAATCGCCGAGCCCCTGGAATTTCTGCATGAACATGGTCAGGGTTTCGGTCGCGGTCGCGTTGCCCCAGGTCACGCGCTCCTGCAGGCGGGTGATGTGCAGGTCGGTGCGGTCGTTGAGCACCGTGTTGATGACGGCAAGGCCGACTGCGCCGCCGAGATTGCGCATCAGGTTGAACAGGCCGCTCGCATTCTTGACCCGGTCGGGCGCCAGGGTGCCGAGCGCGATGTTGTTGGTCGGCACCATCGCGAACATCATGCCGATTCCGCGCAGGATCTGCGGCACCAGCAGCTCGTAGAAATCGTAGTCGCGGGTGATCCAGGTCATCTGGTAGGAGCCGATCGCGAACACGATGAGGCCGAACGCGATCATGTAGCGCATGTCGAGCTTGGCCATGAGACGGCCGACCAGCGGGGCGACCAGGAACATGGTGATGCCGGAGACGAACATGGTCTCGCCGATCATCAGCGCGCTGTAGCCGCGCACTTCGGCGAGATAGCGCGGATAGATGTAGGTCAGGCCGTAGAGGCCGATGCCAATGCAGAACTGCAGCGTGCAGCCGACGGCGAAATTGCGATTGGAGAAGGTGCGCAAATTGACGATCGGCTCGGCCGCCGTGAACACGCGCCAGAAGAAGGCGATCGCCGAGATCGCGCAGATCCAGGCGCAGATCGCGACCGAGGTGTCCTGCATCCATTCATATTGCGGGCCCTCCTCCAGCACATATTCCAGCGTGCCGAGGAAGCCGGCCATGAACAACAGGCCCCACCAGTCGAAGCGGTCGAGCAGCTCGAAATGCGGCTCGTCGAAATCGACCAGCGCGAGCACGCCCAATGTGATGCCGATGCCGGGCACGACATTGATGAAGAACAGCCAGTTCCACGACATCAGATCGGTGATGTAGCCGCCGACCGTCGGCCCGACGGTCGGGGCCAGCGTTGCAACGAGGCCGATGATGGGACCGACGATGTGGAATTTCGTGCGCGGGAACACGGTGTAGGCGGAGGCGAACACCGTCGGGATCATACCGGCGCCGAGAAAGCCCTGGAGCGCGCGCCACAGGATCATCTCCTCGATCGTCGTGGCGAAGCCGCAGAGCAGGCTCGAGGCGGTGAAGCCGGCCGCCGAGATCGCGAACAACAGCCGGGTGCCGAAGGCGCGCGACAAAAAGCCCGACAGCGGGATCGCGATCACCTCGGCGATCAGATAGGCGGTCTGGACCCAGGAGACTTCGCTGGAGCTCGCCGACAATCCGGCCTGGATCTCGCTCAAGGAGGCCGAGACGATCTGGATGTCCAGGATCGACATGAACATCCCGAACACCATGATGATGAACGCAAACAGCCGCTTCGGCGCGATGCGCTCCGAAGCGGGATCCGCCATCATGGCAGGTGAAGCGGTTGTGGCGGTGGCCATTCTCTCACCCAACTCGCACGACGATGCAGAGTCCACCTCTCCCCATCGGGGAGAGGTCGATTTGCGCAGCAAATCGGGTGAGGGGCCGCAACTCCCCCGAGAGGGCGTAACCCCTCACCCGGATCGCATCCCGCGATGCCATCCGACCTCTCCCTACGGGAGAGGTGAAGGATGAAGCGGCGCTCGTCTTGAACATGATTTGCCTATCGGCACCTACTGCGGATGAATCGCGGTGGGATCGTCGAGATCGATCTCGCTGTCGGCGTCGGCGGCGCCCTTGTTGGTGTCGACGGTCGCGTAGACCGACATGCCGGCGCGGAGCAGGTTCTGCTTCGCCACCGACTTCGGCACGCGGATGCGCACCGGCACGCGCTGCACGATCTTGGTGAAATTGCCGGTCGCGTTGTCCGGCGGTAGCAGCGTGAACACCGAGCCCGCGCCCGCCGCGATGCTGTCGACCACGCCGGCGAACTTGCGCATGCCGTAGGCATCGACCTTGATCGTCACCGGCTGGCCGGGACGGATCCGCTTGAGCTGCGTCTCCTTGAAGTTCGCGTCGATATAGACGTCGTCCAGCGGAACGATATTGCCGAGGCGCTGGCCGACCGCGACGAAGTCGCCGGTATTGACCAGACGATTGGAGAACGTGCCGTTGACCGGCGCGCGCACCGCGGTGAATCCGAGGTCGCGCTCGGCCTTGGCCAGCGTGGTCTTGAGTTCTGCAAGCTGAGCCTGCGCTTCGGCCTGCTGCGCCTTGGCGACGTCGACATTGCTGACGGCAACGTCGTAGGCGGCCTGCGCGGCCTTGACCGCGGCGGCGCCCTGATCGCGTCCGGCTTCCGAGCTCTCGAAGGTGGCGCGCGAGGCAAAGCCCTTGCTGCTCAGCGCCTGCTGGCGCTCATAATCGAGGTCGGCGCGCTTGAGGCCCGCTTCGGCGGAGACGAGCTGCGCCTTGGCCTGCGCGACCTGGCTGTCGAGCGCGGCGACCTGACGGCCGATGCGATCGATGGTGGCCTGCTGGGTCGCGATCTTGGTCGCGGCGGCTTCGACCGCGATTCTGTAGTCGCCGTCGTCGATGCGGAAGACGATGTCGCCGGCACGCACCGGCGTGTTGTCGCCGGCGAGGATCGAGGAGATGTGGCCGGCAACGCGCGCGCCGAGCATGGTGTTGTTGGCGCGGACATAGGCGTCGTCCGTGGAGATGTAGAAGCGGCCGACCAGCGTGTAGTAGCCGGCATAGCCCGCAACAGCGAGTGCGAGGACGAGACCGACGCCCATCAGGACGAATTTGCGCTTGCCGGACTTGGGCGCAGCGGCGGCAGGTGCGGCCGGCTTGTCGGTCGCCGGTTTCTCCGGCGCCTCGCGGGTCGGACGCTTCGTTTCCTCGGCGACATGAGCGCGCAACTGCTCGGCAGGGGGTGCGGATGTCTCAGACGCATCATCGCCCGCCTGGTCCTCAACCGCTTCCTGGCGAAGGACGCGAGCAGTCTGGTCTCTCGATACGGCCATCAAGGCCTCCCCAATAAGCGCGATCGAGGGCAGCCGCTGCGCAGCGGTTTCCTCTCGCTGAACCCAAATATCATTGACCGAACGGTTCGGTCAATATACATAATGTTTCCGGCACGACCGTACCGCCGCGAATCCTTTATTCGGGTTTCGTGGCCCATGATCCGATCCAAAAACCGTCCGAGACACTAAACCAATGGTTGTAGCTGCCAACGAACATCTGCACGTCATCCAGGAGGAGGACAGCTCCAAGCGCCGCCAGATCCTCGACGGCGCCCGCAAGGTGTTCATGGATCTTGGTTTCGACGGCGCCAGCATGGGCGAGATCGCGCGCGCCGCGCAGGTCTCCAAGGGCACGCTTTACGTCTACTTCGCCGACAAATCCGCGCTGTTCGAAGCCATCCTCGAGCAGGAAGCGCTCCAGCACGGCCAGGTCGTGTTCAATTTCGATCCGGCGCGGGATGCCGAGACCACGCTGAAGGAGTTCGGTCGGGCCTATATCCATCTGCTCTGCCGGCCCGGCGGCGGATCGGCGATCCGCACCGTGATGGCGATCGCCGAGCGCATGCCCGATGTCGGCCGCCGCTATTATGCGCGCGTGCTGGACAAGAGCATCAATCGCCTCTCCGACTATCTCAAAGCCCAGGTCGCCTCCGGCGATCTCGCGATCGACGATTGCAATCTTGCCGCCTCGCAATTCATGGAGCTGTGCAAAGCCTCGCTCTTCCTGCCCTTCGTGTTCCAGGCCGCACCCGCGCCGTCGGAAGAGCGCATGACCACGGTGGTCGACAGCGCAACACGGATGTTCCTGGCGGCGTATAAGACGAAGTAGCTGCGCGTTGCACCTGCGGGCCGGGCGGCACTATATTGCGGCCATGTCTCGTGATCTTCGCCCGCCGGTCGATATCCTCCACTACGAGGTCGTCCAGGAACAAGCCTCGGCGCTTGGACGGATGGGCCGCGCACTCGAACAGGCGCTGGCGCGTTTGCGTGAGTTCGACGCTGCCCACGCAGCCTCGGAGGTGCCGACCTCGATGCAACCGGCCAGGCGCAAGCTGGTGATGGAAGCCGGCTACGCGCTTTGGATGTTCGTGGTGCAACGTGAGGCAACGGGCCTGCGCGACAGCCGCCATATCATGCGCACCTACAACGTTCCGGGCGAGGTGCAGCGCTGCATGGGGCTGGCGCCCGCACCGTCGAAGCCGACGTAGATCGTAGCCCGCATGAGCGCAGCGATCTGCGGGAAGGCTGCCCCGGATATCGCTGCGCTCATCCGGGCCGCCGGGGAAGGCTAATCGTCGGCGTACTCGTCTTCTTCACGCTTGCGCGTGGCGCTCTTGCGTGCGCCGAGCGAGCCGGTCACTGACAGTTCGCGCGCATTCGCATAGGGGCTGCGCGACTGCGCACGCGCGGCGACCTCTTCGCCGGAGACGGCGGCGGGCTGGCAGATCAGGCGGCGGCTGGCGCGCCGCATCAGATCGACGTGGATGTGATCGTAGTGATAGACGTTCGAGCCCGGCGCGAGCACCGTGGTGAAATGCGCGCACGCACCCGACTGCACATCGCGCAAGAATCCCTGTTCTTCCGGCATGCCGCGCCAGCCGTCCTTCACGGTGACGCGGCGGCCGTCGGCCAGCACGAAGGCGGAGATGTCTAGCGCATTGCCGAAGGCGTGTTCGGAAATATGAGCATGGGGATTGCCGTTCATGCCGCGGCAGGAATAGGCGGAGATCTGCTTGATTTCGGCGACGCGGACGCCGAACCAGCGCATCGCCGAAGGCTGCACCGTGTCGGCGAGCCAGCGGTCGAGCTCGGACACGATCGGACAGGCGAGCGTCGCGGTCGGCTTGATCGCGACGGGACCGACGGCCGTGACGGAATTGCCCTGCGCCGGGCCAAGACGCGGCAGCGGCTGCTGCGCAGGCGCCTGCGAGTAAGGCGCTGGCCGTGCCGGATAGCTCGGTGCATTCATATAGCGCGCCGCGCCTGCGGCATCGGTGCCCTCGGGCGGCAGATCGATCTCGTCTTCCTGCGGCGCTACGCCGGGTGCGTTCAGCGACATCGGCCCGGTTGAAGTGCCGTAGCCCGCGGGCTGGCGTACCGCGCTCTCGGGATAGTTCGAGCGTTGCGGATAGGATGATGCCGGATAATTCTGGCTCTGCGGGTAGTTCGACTGCGGCTGCACTGGCCAGCGCGGCTGGTTGCCGATACTGCCGGGCGGGCGCAACGACTCGTCGGCAAAGCCATAGGTGCTCGAGGCCTCGCCGATCGCAGCAACCTTGAGCGGATACTCGGCGCCGCACATGCCGGGCCCCGAGATCGGGTCGATGCGGACGATGTCGGCGCTCTCCTTGACCGCGCCCGATTTCAGGCACGCCGCTTCAGCCTCGGCCCGCCATGGTTCACGTTCGGCCTGAAAGAAGCCGCGACCGCAACCCGCTAGCGAAACAAGAACGATGGAGCCGACGAGATACAAACGAACTCCGCGCGTCATGCACGCACGTTCGGTGAATTTACTTAAAGACTCTTCAACGTGTCGATTTCAGCCTTCCTTAACCATGGCGGTCCGCGCTGGCTCGGACCTGCCGCCGATGAGCGACAGCAAGACTGACTTTTGTGCGAGGAGACTCTCTGTTAACCATGATGGTCGCGGCAAAGCCCGCGACCAGCGGGAGCGACCTCATGACGTTCGCCGGCAGACTGAGCGTTATCACCGCCTATCTCGCCATGGCCTTCGTCGGCGCGATCGTGCTTGGCATGATTTAGCGGTTCTCAAGGGCATCGAAGGCGGTCTCTTCTTCCTTCTCCCCTTGTTGTGGGAGAAGGTGGCGCGAAGCGCCGGATGAGGGATTCTATCCTCGCGCGCTGGTGCTCGTGGAGACAAACTCCTCACCCCGGTGAGCCAGTGTCGACCAGCGGAGCTGCCCTCTCCCACAAGCGGCGAAGGCGCAGCAATGCGCATTTCGCCTCGTGCAAGAAATCCAGGGCATCAGCCAAAACGCTCAGCTCCTCTCTCTCAACGAGATGAGAGGGATAATATCGGCAAGCCGCAAAGAGCTACGACCGCGCGCTCCATTGACGGGACCCTCGGTGTCGCGATGACGTTACGCAGGGCAGGCGCAGCTGAATGTGCGCTGCATCACCCTGGCGGCGTTCGGTCGTTGTGACGCCCATCACAGAACGTCGGGCCACCCCCGGCATAGGGTCGAACCACGCTTCATCCGCCAGCGACTTCAGTCCATCTCGGGACCACGCAATTTTCGGAGGTTGTCATGAACAAGCTCTCCATCGCCGCCACGGCGCTCCTCCTCGCTTCGACCGCCGCCGCGCATGCCGGCAATTCGATCTCGTTCCAGATCGAGGGCCAGCACATTCGCATCGAGACGCCGCGCAACTGCGCCTCACTCAATTGCGTTACCATCGTCGCGCCGGGCCTGTCGGACAAGCCGATCAAGCTGGACAGCATCAACCTCAAGGGTCTTGGCGGCTCCAAGGACGATGACGTCGACACAACGCCGCCTCCCGCGACCACAACGGCGCAGCCCGCGCCGGCTCCGGTGCAGCAGCAGCCCGTGCCGCAGGCGCCGGTGCAGGCGACCGCGCCGGCCGTCACCGCGCCCGCAGCTCCCGCCCCGTCCGCTAGCTTCGACAACACGCAGCCTGCACCTGTTGCGGCGCCCGCTCCCATTGCGACACCCGCGCCCGTCGCTGCTGCTCCCGTGCCGGCACCGAACTCGCCGATCGGCGTCTGGGCGACCGAAGAGAACAAGGGCAACGTCCGCGTCGAGCAGTGCGGCGCCAATCTCTGCGGTTACGCCGAGAAGACCAATGAGCGCATCCTGATCAACATGAAGCCCGAGGGCTCGAAGTGGAGCGGCCGCATTCGCGACCCCAACTCCGGCCGCAACTACGACTCCACGATCTCGATGAAGGGCCCGAATGCGATGCGCGTGCAGGGCTGCGCCTTCGGCGGCATGTTCTGCGGCGGTCAGACCTGGAAACGGGTGAGCTGACGGCAGAGCGCGTCACCCCGGGGCGATGCGAAGCATCGAACCCGGGATCTCGCGCCGTAGGCAGAAATCTTCGTCATGCCCGGGCTTGTCCCGGGCATCCATGTTCTTGGTGTCGCCAAACAAGGCGTGCATGGCCGGGACAAGCCCGGCCATGACGTTGTCGAGAGAGCCAACCCACGCCGGAGTCGCGCACCGCTCGAACGCTCGTCCCTTCCCGTGCGACAGACGTTCATCCGCCATTCAGACGCCCCCGGCTGAAATCCGCAGCTCTCGCCTTGCGTTCTTCTCCGGGACTTCCTCGTGGCTTCATTGGTGGCTTGGCGCCGCTTCGCGTTCGCGCTTCTGCTGCTGGCCTTGCCGCTGGCAGGTTCAGGTGTGTCATTCGCGTCCGATACCATCGAGCTGGCACAGGCCCAGCCGCAAGCACAACCGGTACCCGCCCCCTCCCCGACGCCATCGGCCTCGCCGGCACCGTCCACAGACGCACAGCCCGCCGCGGTCGAGCCGATCGGCAATGTCGCGACGGTGACGGGGATCGCGACCGTGATCCGCGACAAGAACTCCTATCCACTGCGCGTGCGCGACGACATCTATCTCAACGACGTCGTGCAGACCTCGTCGAACTCCTCGCTCGGCATCACCTTCAACGACGCCACCACGTTCAATCTCTCCGCCAGCGCCCGGATCACCATCGACAATTACGTCTATGACGACGGCGGCAAGCAGAATTCGGCGATCTTCGACGTCGGCAAGGGCACGGTTGCCTTCGTGGCGGCGGCTGTGGCGAAGACCGGCGACATGAAGATCACGACGCCGACGGCAACGCTCGGCATCCGCGGCACAACGGGAGTCGTCGATGTGCCCGAAGGCGCGGCGGCGAACAGGGCGAGCAACGTCAACATCAAGCTCTATCCTGACGCCGATGGCCGGGTCGGCCACATCGATGTCGACGACCGCAGCAGCGGCGCGCGGCTCGGCGCGCTGACGCAGGCCGCGAGCGGCTTTGCAATCCGGCCTGGCGCAAGCGGCCCCGGCGGCGTCATGCGCTTTGCCGCGGTGCCGATCACGATTCCCGCGCGGCAGATCGCGCGCGACCGTAGCTTCGTCAGCCAGGTGCATCTGGCACAGACCGCAGGCCGGCAGATCGTCATCGAGCAGCGCGACTTCCGCCGCGCCAATCCGACCGCGCTCAGCCGCATTCCGCGGCCGGCGCAACCGCGACAGCAGCAGCAATTGCGGCCGACAACGACGCCGGGCCAGCAACCGCAACGGCCGAACGGCCAGTCCGGCCAGAACAATCGTCCGGGTCAGCAGCAGCCGGGCACGCCAGGTCGCCAAGGCGTGCAGCAGCCGCCGCAGCGACAGGGACAACAAGGTGGCGCGGTGCAGCCGGGCACACCGCGTGCGGGCCAACGGCCGCAGCAACAGGGGCAACCGCAGCCCGGCCAGCAGCAAGGTGCAGGTCGCCCAACCGGCGTACCACGCGGCAAAGGCACGCAGCCGGGCGGCGCGCCGCAAATCCCGCCGCAGCGTGGTGGACAGCTTCAAACGCAGCCCGGCGGAATCGTGCCGCCGCCGCCGGGCGCAACTCATCCGCAGCAGCCCGGCTCGCAGCCGCAACTGCCGCGCACCGGCATGCAGCCGGGCCAGCCACCCGCGGTTCAGCAGCCGGGCGTCATCCAGCGCCAAGGCGGCTTCCAGCAGCGCCTGCCCGCCGCGCCACGGCCCGCAGCCCCGCGCAAACCGCTGCCGAAGGAGAAGGAGCGGCGGTGACCTTCTTCCTTCTCCCCTGGCGGGAAAAGGTGCAGCGTCGATGCGGCGCTAGAATTCGGCGTAAGTAACTCATGCCTCGCCGCACAGCCAGGCCTTCACCTTCTGCAACAAACCGTGGCGCAATTCGTCGACGGAGGCCGCTTCAGCCGGCGTCAGCGTCTGCAAGGCGGCATCAATGTCGTCGGTCGCTTGCGCTGCCTCGGACGGCGACGATGCCAACCCTGCCGCCGCCAGCGCGATCGGGCCAACCTGGTTGAGGAACGCGCGCTCATATTCGCGCGAGAGGCGGGCGATCGCATCGTCCAGCGTCAGCCAGTCGACCGCCTTGATGTCGTTCATCAGCTTGCGAACCGGGCCGCCGTCGGCCTCCATCCGCCAGAAATGCACGACCTTGGAGCGCCCGCCGGACTGATAGACGAGCGTTCCCAGAAATTCGTGCACGGCGACGTCGTGGCCGGTCTCCTCCAGCACCTCGCGGTGCGCGGCTTCCTTCGGCGTCTCGCCGTCGTCTAGCTTGCCCTTGGGCAAAACCCATTCGTTGCGCTTGCGCTGACGCACGACCGCAATCAGTGGCGCAGGGCCACGCCGCAGCACAATACCACCCGCCGCCATCACCGGCGCCCGCGCCATCACTAGATCCGTGGTCGTTAAATCATCCCCGCGAACGATATAGACAGCGGAGACGGCGGATTGAAGGCTACTTTCTTCTGAGCAGCGCTTGACCGGCGCGAATGCGCGTGCCCTCGGCAATGCCGTCACAGAAGGTGAAATCGCCGGGCGCGAGGATGATGATGGTCGAGCCGTGCTCGAACCAGCCGAGCTCCTCGCCCTTGGTCACGTTGACGTCGCAAGGAAAATTGACGGGCCCGCGGGTCTGCGCGTTCAGCACCATGTCGAGGAAGTGCAAGCGGATGCTCGCGACCAGGATCGCGGCAACGGGCACCAGCGTCACCGCCTCGCCGGTCGACAGGCGCGTCCGGATCACCGCGCGCTCGTTCTTGCAGAAGAGACGCTCGACCCGCTTGAGCGCGATCGGGTTGACGTTCCAGACATCGCCATGGATCAGCGTGACGCGTTCGATATGCGCGTCATAGGGCGCATGGAAGCGGTGATACATGCTCGAGGTCAGCCGCAGCGTGACGAAGGAGCCGTTGCGGTGCTGCTCGACCAGCGCGGAGTCGCCGACGAGATCCAGAAGCGAATAGGGCGCGCCCTTGACCTGGAACAGTTCGGTGTCGGCGATACGGCCATGAGCGCCGACGATGCCGTCCGAGGGGCTCGCCACCACCGCCGGATCAGGATCGAATGGCCGCAGGCCCGGCTTGAGCTCTCGGGTGAAGCAGTCGTGCAGACTCCTAAAATGCATCTTGCGCGCCTCCGACAGATCGAGGTCGGAGAACAGCTTCCACAGCGCGATCGAGAAGTCCCGCACCAAAGGATTCTCGATCTTGGAGAACCAGCCCATGAAGCGGGTCAGGGCGGCGCGGGGGATGCGGTTGGTCAACAGGAAGTTGAGGTCTTCCTGCTGGGTGAAAGAGGCGATGAGGGCTTTGACTGTCATGAATCTGTCAGCTCGCAGGTTTAGCGCTTGTTGTCATGGAAACGACACTCCCGATTCTCTCGATGTCCGTGGCCGCCGCAGCCTCCGCTGCCGCCGTCCTTCCGAAGATCAAGGCGCGGGTCGAACTCTCCCGCGCCAAGCACCGCTCGCTCGCCGGGCACTCCAAGATGTCGCGCCGGGTGGCGCGGCTGCTCCCGTTCTACGAGTTCGAGGGCGACAAATACTTCGGATGCGACGGCGCGCCGGCGAATATCGTGGCCCAACGCAAGGACGCCTTCTTCCGCCTCGCACGCCTGTACGCCGAGCGCTACCCGAGGGGCCGCGCGATGACGAAGGAGGCGGCGGAGACGATCTCCGATCTGAACTTCACCGAGAGCTACCGCGTGCCGTTCCAGTTCTCGCGTCTGGTGCGCGAGCATTTGGGCACCTCGACCTTCATGGAATCGTCCAGCGGCGTCACCGTCACCGATGTCGACGGCAACACCTCCTACGACCTCACCGGCTCCTACGGCGTCAACATCTTCGGCAACGACTTCTACAAGGAGTGCATCGAGGGCGCCGAGAAGCGCGCACACGCGCTCGGCCCCGTGCTCGGCCCCTACCACCCCGTCATCCTCGAGAACGTGCAGCGGCTCTGCCAGATCTCCGGCCTCGACGAAATCTCGTTCCACATGTCCGGCACCGAGGCCGTGATGCAGGCGGTGCGGCTGGCGCGCTACCACACCAAGCGCACGCATCTCGTCCGTTTCGCCGGCGCCTATCACGGCTGGTGGGGCGACGTGCAGCCGGGCGTCGGCAATCCCATCCCCGCGCACGAGACCTACACCCTCGCCGAGATGTCGGAGAAGACGCTGCACGTGCTGCGCACGCGCCGCGACATCGCCTGCGTGCTGGTCAATCCGCTGCAGGGCCTGCATCCCAACGCCAACGCGCCCGGCGATTCCTCGCTGGTCGATTCCTCCCGCGGCGGCAACTTTGATCGCGCGGCCTATACGCAATGGCTGAAGAAGCTCCGCGAGGTCTGCGACCAGCGCGGCATCGTCTTGATCTTCGACGAGGTCTTCGTCGGCTTCCGTCTCGCCGCCGGCGGTGCCCAGGAATATTTCGGCGTCAAGGCCGACATGGTGACCTACGGCAAGAGCCTCGCCGGCGGCCTGCCGGTCGGCGTGGTCTGCGGCAAACGCGAGCTGATGCGCCGCTTCCGCGACGACCGTCCCGCCGACATCTGCTTCGCCCGCGGCACCTTCAACTCGCACCCGTACGTCATGACGGCGATGGACGAGTTCTTGAGCCGGCTCGCCAGCCCGAATTTCCGCGCCGTCTATGACGGGCTGGAAGAGACCTGGAACGGACGCGTCCAAAAGCTCAACGAGATGATGGAGAGCGCCGACCTGCCGGTGCGGTTCGCCAACTTCTCGTCGATCTGGACGGTGAAATACAACACGCCGTCCCGCTACAACTGGATGCTGCAATATTACCTGCGCGCCGAAGGCCTGGCGCTGAGCTGGGTCGGCACTGGAAGGTTGATCTTCAGCCTGAACTACACCGACGCCGATTTCACCGAGGTCGCCGAACGCTTCGTCCGCGCCGCGCAGAAGATGAAGGCCGACGGCTTCTGGTGGCACGACGGCGCGCTCACGAACAAGCAGATCAAGCGGCAGATCTTGAAAGAGATGTTGTCCAAGCGCTTTGGGCGCTGAGGCTCGCTCCACCCACACAACGACCGTCATTCCGGGGCGGCTCGAAGAGCCGAACCCGCAATCTCGAGATTCTCTGGTGCGCAACCGCGCACCATAGTTCGATGCTTCGCATCGCCCCGGAATGACGCCGGGCATCAAACCCGCGAAGACGTGGATGCCCGGGACAAGCCCGGGCATGACGCAACCTTCAGACATCGCAGTACGCAGTGAGACCAGCGCGCTCAGGCGTGCTGCTCTTCGAGCGAGGGCTCGCCGATCAGGCCCAGCGTGTGCTCGGGGTTGAGATGCAGGCCGGGATCCATCAGCTCGCCGCGCATCAGGGCCAGCGGCGCCTTGCGATAGAGCATCAGATCGTGGAACGGGTCGGTCAGGATCTTGGTCATCCAGACGAGGCCGGTCTCGACGTCGCGGATGAAGAACAGGTGCACGGTGCGGAACAGCAGGCCGCCGCCGCCCACCACGAGCCAGATCTTCGCCACCTGACGCATGAAGTCGGTCGCGGAGGCCCAGGGCGTGAACAGGCCGAACAAGGTGGGATCGGCGACCAGCACCAGCGGCGAGAGCGCCCAGATCGCCATCAGCACGACCTTGCGCTGCAGGTTGTAGCCGACCTTGATCTCTTCCTTGTATTCGTGAGTCGCCTGGTTGATATGGTCGTAAGTGTGCGGCTCGAAGAAGAAGTGGCCGGCCTGGCGCGAGGTCATCGAGACCAGCCAGCCGACCAGCGCGGAGACCACGGGGTCGATGAACAACCAGACATAGGCGAACAGGAAGCTCAGCGCGCTGACGAAGTGCAGGCTCTGATTGATGCGGCTGTGATGATAGTAGCGATGGTCGTCCCAGCGCTGGATCCGCAGCTGCTCGAGATAGTTCTTGATCATGCTCTCCCCCAAAATGCTTTCGGGTCCGGAATTACAGGGATTCGATGTAGGCCGTGTGACATCATCATTTTGTCATGTGACGATGTGCAGCGGCGCGATGACGCACGCGGTCGCGTAAGCTCAAGCCGCCTTGGCGACGTCGACCTTGCGGAAGCGCACCAGTGAGAAATGGCCGAGCGGCGGAATCAAACGGCGCTCGGCGAGCTCCATGCCATGCGCGCCGGCCAGCCACTTCGCGTAGCGCGACCAGGCGAACTCGGCGGTGCGGAAGCCGAGCGGACGCACCACCGGCTGCAGCTTCTGCTCGATGAAGCGGCGCATGCCGGTGTCGGCACTGACGCGGGTGAGGATGATCAGCTCGCCGCCCGGACGCAGCACGCGGGCGAATTCGTCGAGCGCCTTCTCGGGGTTCGGCACGGCGGTGACGACATATTGCGCCATCACGACGTCGAAGGAATTGTCAGGGAATTCGAGCTTCTCGGCGTCCATCACCGCGAGGCCCTCGACGTTCTTCAGCTTCTGCTCTTTTACGCGGCGACGCGCCTTGTCGAGCATCGCTTCCGAGATGTCGGTGCCGAAGATGCGCAGGTTCGGCGCGTAGAGCGGCAGCGAGATGCCGGTGCCGACGCCGACCTCGAGCACGCGGCCGCCGATCTTGTTGGTGGCCGCGATCGCGGCTTGACGACCCTTGGCGAACACGCCGCCGAACACGAGATCGTAGACCGGCGCCCAGCGGTCATAGGCCTGCTCGACCGTGCCGCGGGTGAGGTCGAGCTGCTGAGTGCCGTCAAGGTTCATGATCTTGGCCATCGATGAGGTTCTCGCTGTGGGTTCGAATTGACGATCAGCTGCGCACCGGCCGCCGCGCCATGCGAGGCGAGGCGCGCAAGGCGCGGCTGGGCTGAAGTGAGGTGAGATTGCCGATGAACTGGCGCGCGCTGTTCTCCCAGGAGCGCTCCAGCGCGAAATTGCGGCAGGTCTCACGCGACATGGTGAGCGCGCGCAGGCACGCGGTGCGCAGATCATGGTCGATCGCGCCGATCGGATGATCGGCGATAACGTCCTTCGGACCCGTCACTGGGAACGCCGCAACCGGCGTGCCGCAGGCAAGTGCCTCGAGTTGCACCACGCCGAACGTATCGGTCAGGCTCGGAAAGACAAAGACGTCGGCGGCGGCGAGATGCGCGGTGAGATCCGCCCCCTTCTTCTCGCCGAGGAAGACCGCGTCCGGATATTTCTTTTCGAGCGCCGCCTTCTGCGGGCCGTCGCCGACGACGACCTTGGTGCCGGGCAGGTCGAGCGAGAGGAACGCTTCGAGATTCTTCTCCACAGCCACGCGCCCCATGGTCATGAAGATCGGGCGCGGCAGATCGAGGCTCGCGGGAGCGTCGGGATGGAACAGCTCGGTGTCGACGCCGCGCGTCCAGAAGCCGAGCCGCTTGAAGCCGCGCTCGGACAGCTCCTGCCGCAGCGAGGGCGTCGCCACCATGGTCATGGCGGCGGCATCGTGGAAGTGGCGCAGCACGGCATAGCCGACGCTCGCGGGGATGCCGGTCCGCACCGAAACGTATTCCGGAAAGCGCGTGGTGTAAGAGGTGGTGAAGGCGAGCCGGTTGCGGCGGCAATAGGCTCGCGCGGCCCAGCCGATCGGACCCTCGGTCGCGATGTGCAGCGCGTCCGGCGTCGCCCTCTCGATCCGCCGCGCGATCTCCTTACCCGTAGGCAGCGCAATGCGCAGGCCCGGATAGGTCGGCAGCGGCCAGGACCGAAAGCCGTCGGGGGTGAGGAAGTCGATCTCGACATCGAGGGCCTTGGCGGCATTCGCCAGCGAAGTCAGGGTGCGGACCACACCGTTGACCTGCGGATGCCAGGCGTCGGTCGCGATTAATACCCGCATGGGGAAATCCCGAGAGTTTGATGATTCTCAGGCACCGACCATCAACGAAGGATATTTCAGGCGTGTGACGTCACAGAAGTGTCGGCCCACCGTTTTGTTCGTTAACGGCCTCGTGGAGCCACGAAACTGTCATGAAACAATCCTTGCCGCCATGAAACCGTTTTCGGTTTTCCGCGCAAATGTCCCGAAACGTTTTGCAGTTAATGATCCACGCAACGGAGCACCGAAACGGTGCCGCGGTGAGCAACATCACCGAGCAAAACAGGGGCGATCACATGTTCAATCTGGACACGTTCAAGACGTTTTCGCGCGCCGTTGCGTTCGGCGCAGTCGCGGTCTCCGCAATCGCATTCGCAGGTGCAGCCAAGGCCGCGCCGGTGCAGCTCTTTCCCTTCTTCCAGCCGCTGCCGCCGATGGCCGCGCCGCAGCCGATCCAGCCTTATCAGCCATATCAGGCAACGCCTTACCAGGCCGCACCGTCCGAGGATCAGGACACGGTCGAGTTGCCGGCCCGCTTCCGCCGCCAGACCGTTTCCTACGCGACGCGCGAAGCGCCGGGCACGATCATCATCGATACGCCCAACACCTATCTCTATTACGTGCTCGGCAACGGGCAGGCGCTGCGCTACGGCATCGGCGTCGGCCGCGACGGCTTCACCTGGTCCGGCATCCAGTCGGTGAGCCGCAAGGCCGAGTGGCCGGCCTGGACTCCGCCGCCGGAGATGATCGCCCGCCAGCCCTATCTGCCGCGCCACATGGCCGGCGGCCCCGGCAATCCGTTAGGGGCGCGCGCCATGTATCTCGGCGGCACCATCTATCGCATCCACGGCACCAACGCCCCCGACACCATCGGCAAGCGCGTCTCCTCCGGCTGCATCCGCATGACCAACGAGGACGTCACCGACCTCTATTCCCGCGTCAACGTCGGCACCAAGGTGATCGTGCTGCCGATGACCGAGCGGCGCGCGGATCTCGGCAGCGCGACGCGGTAAAGCGACAGGACATTGTGACGCAAACGGCCCCGGAACCCACCGGGGCCGTTTTCGTTTGCCCTCGAGATCCCAACGCGCGCTCGCTGCGGTGCGGTCTCCAACGGAGGCGCAGATGCAATCACGCCAGCAACCATCGTCAGGCACACGGCTGCGCTCGATTGCCGGCGCTGGAGCATTGACGCTGCTCCTGTCGGCATCCTCCTCGCTGGCGCAGCAGCCGGCGAGCGATGACACCGGCCAGCAGGCCTTCAACAATTCCTGCCGCACCTGCCACTCCATGAAGGAAGGCGACAACCGTCTCGGACCCAACCTCAACAAGATCGTCGGCCGCAAGGCCGGCGCGCTGCCGAACTACAATTACTCCTCGTCAATGAAGGAAGCCGGATTCGTTTGGGACCAGGACAAGCTGACCCGCTTCATGGTCAAGCCGGACGAAGTCGTGTCCGGCCACAAGATGCAGCCTTATGGCGGCGTCTCGGCGGAGGAGGCGGCAAAGGTGGTTGCTTATCTGCAGGCGGCGGGGTCGCAATAAGGACGCCTGCTCCGCGCGGTTTGGGCTTGCATCGGAAGTCACGGCATCCTTCGAGACGCCCGCCCCTGGCGGGCTCCTCAGGATGAGGGCGGAGTGCGCGGCAGCATTGTCGCCGCGGGACCGCTTGGAGTTAGCCTCATTCTGAGGAGCGCGCCCTTGCGCGCGTCTCGAAGGACGAGGCGTTTACACCGGCGGACGCTCCTAGATCCCACCCCGCCACTCCGCGATCAACCTCAACCACGCCCCCGAATGAAACGCGCTCATCAAGAGATACATCGGCACCATCCCGCCGAGCAGAGATCCCTGCCCGGCGCCGCACAGCATGTCCGCCGCTCCGTCGCCGAGCACGGCCGTCAGCAGCGCCATGACCGCGAAGGTCGGCGTGGCCGCAAGGCCGAGCCATCTGGCGAGGTGGCGGGCGGCCACCACGCCATCGCGGCCGGAGGGCGCGGTTGCGCTGACGGGACTAGTCACGACCTTCCGCGGCCTCCTTGCGAAACGCCTTTTCGCCGGCGTCCGAGATCTCGACCCATTTCTTGTCGGGCGCTGCACCTTCCGCGTAGCTGTCGTGCCAATTCCACCATTTATAGGTCGGCGTCTGCGGATAGCCCTTCGGCGAATCCTCCCAGACCTCCTGACGGCCGAGCGGGGTGATGTCGAGATAGTTCCAGGTGCCGCCCATCTGCTCGTCGCCGCGGCTCTTGACGAAATAGGTACGGAAAATGCGCGTCTCGTCGCGGTAGAACACGTTGGTGCCGTGCCACTCGCCGACGCCGAAATCGGCGTCGAAGCTGTCGGTGATGGTGACCCACGGCATGGTCCAACCCATCCGCTGCTTCAGCCGCGCTATATCGGCCTGCGGCGCGCGCGAGGCGAACACGAGCGTGGTGTCGCGGGCGTTGAGGTGCGCGACGTGGGCGACCTGGTCCGCCACCATCGAGCAGCCCCGGCAGGCGTGGTCGGGCCAGCCGAACACGCCGGGCTCGAAGAAGGCGCGGTAGACGATCAGCTGCCGCCGGCCCTGGAACAGGTCGAGCAGACTGAGCTTGCCGCCGGGGCCCTCGAACGCATAGGTTTTGTCTACCGCCATCCACGGCATGCGCCGGCGCTCGGCGGCCAGGGCGTCGCGGGCACGGGTATGCGCCTTTTCCTTCACGAGCAATTGCTGGCGGGCGGCCTCCCAGTCCTGCGGCGACACCACCGGTGGGGTCTGCATGGCGGTCTGTCCGTTCGTCCCTGCTTTATCTGCTGAAGTCATCATGGTTCTCCAAACTTCTTGCCTGACGTCGTGTCCGGGCGACCATCCCGCGTCTCGCGGAACCGATCGCCCCTCGCCGCACATTGTCGGCCGGCAACGATTTCTGGCACTAAGCGGTTGCGCGGTGGGAGTAACAAGTGTGGCGGGATTGACATGGAGTCGCTGATCATCGCCGCCGCGCGCGCGCTCGAAGCCGGCGATCCGCTCGGTGCCTTGAACCGCGTTGCGCTGCGCAACGATGCGCCGTCGCTGGCGCTGCGCGGCATCGCGATGGCGCAGCTCGGCGATCTCGCCAAGGCCAAGTCGCTGCTGCGCACTGCCGCGCGCGCCTTCGGTCCGCGCGAGGCGGTGGCACGCGCACGGTGCATCGTGGCCGAAGCCGAGATCGCGCTGGTCTCGCGCGATCTGAGCTGGCCGGTGAAGACGCTCGCGGCGGCGCGCGCGACGCTCGAGAAGCACGGCGATCTCGCCAATGCCGCCCATGCAGGCCATATCGAGGCGCGCCGTTTTCTTCTGGTCGGGCGCCTTGACGAGGCCGAGCGCACGCTGGCCGAAGTCCGTCCTGCGCCGCTGCCGCCCGCCTCCCAAGTCGTCCGCGAGCTCGTGGTCGCCGGCATCGCAATCAGGCGGCTCAGAACGAAAGAAGCGCGCACGGCCCTCAGCCGCGCGGATCATGCAGCGCGCCTTGCGAAAATCCCGGCGCTCGTGGCCGAGGTGGAGAGCGCAAACGTCATACTCGACACGCCGGCCGCGCGCCTGATCGCACGCGGCAGCGAACATCCGTTGTTGCTCGGCGAGGTCGAGCGACTGGCGACCTCGACGGCGCTCGTCGTGGACACCTTCCATCATGTGGTGCGCAGGCAGGACGTCGTGGTGTCGCTCGGAACGCGCCCCGTGCTGTTCGCGCTCGCGCGTCTGCTGGCGCAGGCATGGCCCGCAGATGTCTCGCGAGAGACGTTGATATCAGGTGCCTTTCAAGCCAAGCACGCCGACGAGTCGCACCGCGCGCGATTGCGCGTCGAGATCGGACGGCTCCGCACCACGCTCAAGCCTCTCGCCGACATCAGCGCGACCAAGCAGGGCTTTGTGCTGGCGCCACGGAAGATTCGCGACGTCCTCGTGCTGGCGCGGCCCGTCGAGGAGAAGCACGCCGCCGTCCTCGCCTTTCTCGCCGACGGCGAGCCGTGGTCGAGCTCGGCGCTCGCACTTGCGCTCGGGATCAGTCCACGCACCGTGCAGCGCGCCCTCGAAGAGCTGGCGCGATCGAGCAAGGTGCAGTCCTTCGGACACGGACGGGCGCGCCGCTGGATGACGCCGCCCGTTCCGGGTTTCCCGACAGGCTTGTTACTCCCCACGCCGCTCCTGAAGACATAAGGTGTGCACCAGTTCAAAGGGATCGAGCACATGAAACGTTCAGCCGCCGAGATCATCAGGGAGTATGGCCCCTTTCCGGATGTCGATGCCGTGCATGGCGTCACCTATGACGGCAAGCATGTCTGGTTCGCATCCGGCGACAAGTTGAACGCTGTCGATCCGGCCAGCGGCAAAATCACGCGCTCAATCGACGTCGCCGCGCATGCGGGAACGGCGTTCGACGGCCAGCACCTGTTCCAGATCGCCGAGGATCGCATCCAGAAGATTGATGCGGCCTCGGGCAAGGTTCTCAGCACCATTCCGGCGCCCGGCGGCGGCGGCGATTCCGGTCTTGCCTGGGCCGAGGGCTCGCTCTGGGTCGGACAATATCGCGAGCGCAAGATCCATCAGATCGATCCCGAAACGGGAAAGGTCCTCCGCACCATCGAGAGCAAGCGCTTCGTGACCGGCGTGACCTGGGTCGATGGCGAGCTCTGGCATGGCACCTGGGAAGGCGAGGAGAGCGATTTGCGGCGGATCAACCCTGAAACGGGCAAGGTGATCGAGCAACTCGACCTGCCCGCAGGGGCGATCGTGTCAGGGTTGGAGTCCGACGGCGGCGATCGCTTCTTCTGCGGCGGCGGCCCGCGCGGCAATGTGAGAGCGATCCGCCGTCCTCGGCGCAGCTAGCTCCGTCGTGATGACTTGAATGCGCGGTAACGGCGCGTTCGCAGCCGTTAACCTGTTCGCCCCAATTCCACCCCACCGGTGCGCTCTAGCGCCCTCCTCGCCCGCCCTGTAAAATCCCCGCCGGGGCGACTTGGGGGATTGATGCGACTCACGTTGAATTTGAAGACCATCCTGATCGGCGTCGCAGTGCTCGCGGCGTCGTTCTTCATCAGCCTGAAGGTAATGGATTTCCTGTCCCCGCGCGCGACGAATTCGACTTCGCCGGCCGTCGCGCAACTGCCGCCGCTGCCGCCCGCCTCGAAGAGCTCCATCGTGGTCGCGCCGGTCGCCATCGCGATTTCTGCGATCCGTGAGCAGGCGGAGAAGGCTGCTCCGCGCAATTTCGCCGGCAAGGCCGACAACCCGATCTCCCAGATCCTGGAGAACGCCGATATCGGCTGGTCCGCAGTGCGCGGGCCGATGGCAGCTAGCGGCGACAAGGACGTGCTGACGATCTCGACGCCACTCACTGGAAAGCTGAACGTGACGGGCTCGCTGTCGTCGAAAGCCACAGGCGCGCTTGGCGATGCGCTCGGCGGTGTGCTCGGCGGTGACGCGGCGAAACGGATCGGCGCGGTCAACATCAAGAACCTGAACGCCAGCGCCGAGATCAAGGGCAACGTCATCGTCACCTCGCGCCCGAAGCTCGCCGCTGCCTGGCATCTGGAGCCCAATCTCGGCGCCCAGGTCAATCTTGGCGACACCAACCTCAATGTCGCCGGCGCCAAGGTCAACGTGCCGGCGCAGGTGAAACCGCTGATCGACAAGAATGTCGGCGAGCAGATCAACGCCGTCTCCGAGCGCATTCGCAACGATCCATCGCTGCGCGAGAATGCGAAAGCGCAATGGGTCAAGGCCTGCCGCTCGATCCCCCTGCAAGGCTCGGGTTCATCGGCCGCGCTGCCGCCGCTCTGGCTGGAGATGAAGCCGGTGCGCGCGATCGCGGCGCAGCCGCGCGTCGACGCGCAGGCCGTGACGCTGCTGCTCGGCCTCGAAGCCGAGACACGCGTCACCTCGACGCCGACCAAGCCCGATTGTCCGTTCCCCGACAAGATCTCGATCGTGCCGCCGACCGGCACCGGCGTGAACATCGGCGTCCCGATCGACGTGCCCTTCACCGAGATCAACAAGCTGATCGCAGCGCAGATGGTCGGCCACACCTATCCTGAGGACGGCTCCGGCCCGGTCGACGTCACCGTCAAGAGCGCCAACGTCATCCCCTCCGGTGACCGGCTGCTGATCTCGCTTCTGGTCCGCGCCAAGGAGAAGAAGAGCTGGTTCGGCCTCGGTGCCGAGGCGACGGTGCACATCTGGGGCCGGCCGGTGCTCGACCAGGCGCAGCAGACGCTGCGGCTCACCGACATTCAGCTCGCGGTGGAATCCGAGGCCGCCTTCGGCCTGCTTGGCGCCGCTGCGCGCGCGGTCGTGCCGCAGATGCAGCAGGCGCTGCTGCAAAAGGCGACGCTCGATCTGAAGCCGATCGCCGCCAACGCGCGCGAGAAGATCGCGGCCGCAATCGCCGACTACCAGAAGACCGAGGATGGCCTCAAGGTCGATGCCAAGATCGACAGCCTGACTCTCGCCGACATCGCCTTCGATTCCAAGACCCTGCGCGTGGTCGCGGAAGCCGGCGGCTCGCTGAATGTGTATGTGACGAAGCTGTCGGGGATGTAGCGCGTCCCACTCACCGCAGGCCATCGCATATGACTTGTTGCGGCGGCCTGCGCGCACGCCTCGTCCTTCGAGACGGCGCTTACGCGCCTCCTCAGGATGAGGCTAATCAGCGTTAGTGCCCTTTGAAGCTGCAGCCGCGCGCTCCGCCCTCATCCTGTGAGGAGCCCGCCTCCAGCGGGCGTCTCGAAGGATGGCCGCAGGGAAAAGCTCTCAAATGCGTAGCCCGGCACTCACCGGGGGCCCGCGCGCCTCTTCGTCGCTTGCGCCGCTGGCATTCTCGCCGGAGGATGCTAAGCTACTTCTCGCACCTTCGGACGAGGTGATGACGGCACGGTAGGGGACAACGCGAGGACAACATGGAAGCCGGCATGGTCACACCCGCGCCGGCGCTGGTGCGTTTTTCCGGCATTCAGAAGACCTATGATGGCGAGCATCTCGTGGTGAAGAACCTCGATCTCGACATCAGGAAGGGCGAGTTCATCACTCTGCTCGGCCCGTCGGGCTCGGGTAAGACCACCACGCTGATGATGCTGGCCGGCTTCGAGGTTCCGACCTATGGCGAGATCTACCTCGCGGACCGCCCGATCAAGAACGTGCCGCCGCACAGGCGTGACATCGGCATGGTATTCCAGAACTACGCCCTGTTTCCGCACCTGACCATCGCGGAGAACATCGCCTTCCCCCTATCCGTTCGCAAGACGGACAAGGCGGACGTGCAGGAGCGCGTCAGCGCGGCGCTGCGCATGATCAAGATGGAAACCCTGGCGCACCGGCGGCCCGGGCAGCTGTCCGGCGGCCAGCAACAGCGCGTGGCGCTGGCCCGGGCGCTGGTCTTCAATCCGCAGCTCGTGCTGATGGACGAGCCGCTCGGCGCGCTCGACAAGCGCCTGCGCGAGCAGATGCAGCTGGAAATCAAGCAGCTGCACGAGAGGATGGGCATCACCATCGTCTACGTCACCCACGATCAGAGCGAAGCGCTCACCATGTCGGACCGCATCGCCGTGTTCAACGACGGCATCGTGCAGCAGATCGACAGGCCCGACGCACTGTATGAGCGTCCGGTCAACAGCTTCGTCGCCCACTTCATCGGTGAGAACAATGTGCTCGCCGGCACCGTCGAGACGGTCGAGAAGGACTATTGCCGCGTTGTGCTGGCCGGAGGCGGCGCCGTGACCGCGCGGGCTGTCAACATCTCAGGCGCGGGCGCATCGACCTCCCTGTCAGTGCGGCCCGAGCGTGTCGCCATTGTCCCGGATGGCACCTCAAGCGAAGGACCGAACCGGCTGCCGGCCAGAGTGCAGAACACAATCTATCTCGGCGACCACGCGCTGGCCGTGCTCGATGTCGCCGGCAACGGCGAGTTCATGGTCAAGCTTCAGCCGGGCGCGCACCACAGCCTGAGACATGGCAGCTTAAGACCTGGCGAAAGCGTCTTCATCACCTTCCGCCCCGAGGATTGCCTCGCGCTCGATCCCGTCTGATCCGAACCGGCATCGATCAACTTCAACGCAACACATGTAGAAGGAACAAGGACCATGCTGAAGCGCAAGATTGGCAAGATCGCTCTAGGGTTCGCCGCGGCGTTCAGCGCGAGCGCTGCGTTGGCGACAGTTGCGCAAGCGCGTGACCTCACCGTTGTGTCGTGGGGCGGTGCGTATCAGGATGCTCAGAAGAAAGTCTATTTCGAGCCGTTCAAGAAGGCGTCTGGCGTTGCGATGAACGATGAATCCTGGGACGGCGGCGTCGGCGTGTTGCGCGCCAAGGTGCAGGGTGGTGCCGCCACCTGGGACGTCGTCCAGGTCGAGAGCGACGAGCTCGCAGTCGGCTGCGAGGAAGGCCTGTTCGAGAAACTGGATTATTCCAAGATCGGCGGCGAAGCCGCCTATATCCCGCCGGCGGTCAATCCTTGCGGCGTCGGCGCCATCCTCTACGATTTCGTTCTCGGCTACGACAAGGACAAGCTCAAGGAGGCCCCCAAAGGCTGGGTCGACTTCTTCGATACCAAGAAGATTCCGGGCAAGCGCGCCCTGCGTCAGGGCCCGAAGACCACGCTGGAGATCGCCCTCATGGCCGACGGCGTCGCACCGAAGGACGTCTACAAGGTGCTGGCGACCGACGAAGGCGTCGATCGCGCCTTCAAGAAGCTCGACACCATCAAGGGCGACATCGTGTGGTGGAAGGCCGGCGCCCAGCCGCCGCAATTGCTCGCCTCCGGCGAGGTGGCGATGACCTCGGTCTATAATGGTCGCATCGACACCGCGAACAAGAACGAGAAGAAGAACTTTGGCATGGTGTGGGACGGAGCGCTTTTCACCCTCGACAGCTGGGTCATCCTGAAGGGCAGCCCAAACAAGGACGCGGCCTACAAGTTCCTCGACTTCGTCGGCAAGGCGGACAACCAGTCCAAACTGTCGGAGAACATCGCCTATGGCACCTCCAACAAGGACGCAGCCGGCAAGTTGCAGCCCGCCGTGCTGAAGGACCTGCCGACCGCGCCTGACAACATCAAGAACGCGGTCGAGATCAATGTCGGCTTCTGGCTCGAGAACATCGACCGCCTGACCGAGCGCTTCAACAAATGGGCGGCGAAATAGCGACCAATGACGAACGCGCTCCTGACCGGCGCCGATGCGTCGACCGAAGTGCCGCTCAAGCGCCGATTACGGCGCGCGGAGCGAACACGCCAGGTCAAGGCATTGGCGCTGGTGCTGCCGCTTCTCGTCTTCCTGCTCTTCACTTTCGCTGGGCCCATCGCCGGCATGCTGTGGCGCGCGGTCGATGACCGGGAGGTGCGCCAGGTTCTGCCGCAAACAATCGCTGCTCTCGCCGATTGGGACGGCAAGGACCTGCCCGACGAAAAGGCCTATGTCGCGCTGGCAAGCGACATCATGGCGGCGCGCGCCTCCGGCAGCATCGCTGTCGCGGCAAAACGGCTCAACTACGCGCTGAACGGCTTCCGCACGATCCTGACCAGCACGGCGCGCAATCTGAAGGCGGCTCCGGAGCCGGGCACGGCCAAGGAGACGTTGGGCAAGATCAACCCGGCCTGGCGTGAACGCGCGACATGGACGACGATCAAGGACGCCAGCGGTCCCATCACGGGCTTCTACCTTCTCGCCGCGCTCGACCTGACGCGGAACGCGGACGGCGCGATCGTCGCAGCCCCGCCGGATCAGGCCATCTACCGCGACGTTTTCGCCCGCACCTTCCTCATCAGCCTCGGTGTCACGGCACTCTGCCTGATCCTCGGCTTCCCGGTCGCCTACTTGCTGGCGACGCTGCCGCCGGCCCGCGCGAACCTGCTGATGATCTTCGTCCTGCTGCCGTTCTGGACGTCGCTTCTGGTCCGCACCTGCGCCTGGATCGTGCTGTTGCAGAGCAAGGGAATCGTGAACGACAGCCTGCACTGGCTCGGCATCATCGACGAGCCGCTGCGCCTGATCTACAATCGCTTCGGCGTCTGCGTGGCCATGACCCACGTTCTCCTGCCGTTCATGATCCTGCCGCTGTACAGCAGCATGAAGGCGATCTCGCCCGCTTACATGCGCGCCGCCGCCTCGCTCGGCGCGCCGCCCCTCATCGCTTTTCTGCGGATCTACCTGCCACAGACCTTGCCCGGTATCGGCGCCGGAAGCCTGCTCGTTTTCATCCTGGCGCTCGGTTACTACATCACACCGGCCCTCGTTGGCGGCGCCGCTGATCAGATGATCAGCTACTTCATCGCACTCTACACCACCGAGACGGCCAATTGGGGCCTTGCTTCAGCATTGGGCGCGGTGCTGCTGCTCGCCACTATTCTGCTCGCTCTCGTCTACGGCAAACTGGTGCAAGGACAGCAGGTCACGGGAGGCATGAAGAATTGAGCGACAATTCCTCCCTCCGCACGCCCAGCCAGCGCATCGCGTGGACCGCGACCATCATCGTCTCCACACTGGTGTTCATCTTCCTGATCGCGCCCATCCTTGCGATCATGCCGCTGTCCTTCAGCTCGGGCTCGTACCTGACCTATCCGCTGCCGGGCCTCTCCTTGCGCTGGTACGACGACTTCATCAATTCGCCACGCTGGATGAATTCCCTGAAGAACAGCATGATCATCGGCATCGCCTCGACGCTGCTGTCGATGGTCCTTGGCACGCTGGCCGCGCTGGGGCTGGCGCAGTGGAAGAACCGGTTCAAACCGCTCGTGCTGGCATTCGTGCTGTCGCCGGTCGTCGTGCCTGGTGTCATCACGGCGGTGGGCCTGTATTTCTTCTTCGCGCCGATCGGACTGACCGGCAGCTATCTCGGCCTGATCCTGGCCCACACCGCGCTGGCGACACCCTTCGTGGTGATCACGGTCGGGGCGACGTTGCAAAGCTTCGACACCAATCTGGCACGCGCCGCCGCCTCGCTCGGCGCCTCGCCAATCTACGCATTCCGCCGCGTGATCCTGCCGCTGATCCTGCCTGGCCTCGCGTCAGGCGCTCTGTTCGCCTTCGCAACCAGCTTCGACGAGGTGGTCATCGTGCTGTTCATGGCAGGTCCCGAGCAGCGCACCCTGCCGCGCGAGATGTTCAGCGGCATCCGCGAGAACATCAGCCCGACCATCACGGCCGCGGCGGTGATCTTGACGACGGTATCGATCATCCTCCTCGCCACCCTGGAGGCCTTGCGCCGGCGCAACGAACGGCTCAAGGGTGGCGGCGCGTGACTGGCAGCGCCGCATCAGGCGAGGTGAAACAGGACACGACAGCGCGCCCAGTGAAAACCGGGCGCGCTTCGTTTGGGCAGTTACGCGAGCCGCATTACTCCGAGTACTTGAACTCGGGCATGTTCTTCAGCTCGTCCTTGCTCGCGTTGAACACGGCGTGGTCGGGATACCATTTCGACGCGGGCGACGTTGTGGCCGTCGCCGTCTTGTCGGTACCGGTCGCTGCGCCGGTCGTCGTGGCCGGCCGACCGGGCGGGCTGGTGGCCGCTGTGCCGCTGTAGACGACGGGCTCGTTGACGAACTTCAGCTTCTCGTAGGGCACCGCAACCAGATGCTCGCCCATGCCGAGGAAGCCGCCGACGCCGATCACGGCGATCTTGATGTTACCGTTCTTGTCCATCAAGAGGTCGTTGATCGAGCCGATGTTCTCGTTGGCCTCGTTATAGACCTTCACGCCCGACATCTTCGATATTCGCCACTGGTCGGACGCGCTCGTCGTCGTGACGGTGGCCGCGGTCGGCGCCTTGTCGGTGGTGGCGGTCGGCGCTTGCGCGAACGCAGCGGTCGCCAGCAGTGCTGTGCCGGCAAGGCCGGCAACGATCGATTTCATCATGTTGTCCTCTCCTTCAACGAAAACCTTGTGTGGAGAAAACAGCGCTGATCACGCGCAGTTCCGTGCGCGCAGCAATTTCGTTGCGCAATGCGCGAGCGGAGAACTCACGAGGCTTGTTCCTGCGTCACTCAGGAACATTTTGCGATGCACGGTTCCCCGCCGACGATCATGCGCCCTGGGTGAAGCATGATCGCGGCGAGGACCGCGCCGACCTGACGTCGCCCAGGTCAGCTCTTGTAGTCGATCAGAAGGGCGGAAAAGCTCGAATTGCCGGTTGAGCTGCCATTGGCAGCATAGGACGATGCCGACGATTGCGATTGCTGGAGCGCCTGGAGGAATTGCTGGAGGATTTCCGCGGTCGTCGCGTCGGCTGACGTGCTGCCGGTCGGGTCCGTCGTCGACGAATCCGGCGAAGTGTCGTCCGGCGGCGGACCGGGCGGCGGGCCGCCCGCGCCACCGGGTTCGCCCGCGCCGCCGGGACCGTTGGCGAAGGCCGACTGAAACACGCCTTTCAGCTCATCGGCCTGGTCGGAGGTCAGCGTCCCGTTCGACACTTCGTTCGAGATGAGGTCGTCGATCTTCGACTGCATCTCCTCCTTGGAGGGACGCGTGCCGCCCGACTGACCGTCTGCCCGGCTCTGCTGGAGCGCGCTATCGATATCGGTCAGCGCCGTCGAGAGCGCGGACTGGTCCGACGACGAGATCGTGCCGGCGGAGACTTGCGATTGCAATTCCTGCTGCAGCCGCTGCAGCGGCGACTGGTGGCTGCCGGCGGAGGCCGCCGAAATCGAGGTCATGATGGCTCCGTGGTTGTTGCGGGGTTTCGTGGCGAACGGCGCCACGGTATGGTTAGCGGCCTTAATGAGATCTTGCCCTTCCGCTGCCCGTCATGTCCCGCCATTGCGACGGGACTTCTGGAAACACTCTGAAACAAAAATCTTCGCCATTTGGCCTGAATCTCGGACAAACAAAACGTATGGCCATTCCCAATCCCAACATCCTGGTCGTCGAGGACGATCGCGAAACACGGACGTTGATCGCGAAATACCTGCGCAACAACGCCTGCAACGTCACCGCCGTAAGCGATGGCCGCGAAATGGCGCGCGCCATGGCCGATCACCGCGTCGACCTCATCATTCTCGACGTCATGCTGCCGGGCGAAGACGGTCTCAGCCTGTGCCGCAAAGTGCGCGCCGAGTCGCAGACGCCGATCATCATGCTGACCGCGCGCGGCGAGGACGTCGATCGCATCGTCGGCCTCGAGATGGGCGCGGACGACTATCTGCCGAAGCCGTTCAATCCGCGCGAGCTGCTCGCCCGCATCAACGCGGTGCTGCGCCGCCAGGCCGCGGCGCAGGCGGCGAGCACGGTCGCGGGCGCCTCCACGCTCGCCTTCGAAGGCTGGCGCATCGATTTGCGACTGCGCGAATTGCGCAATCCCGAAGGCGCGCGCGTCGCGGTGACCAGCGCCGAGTTCGACCTCTTGCGCACATTCTGCGAACGGCCCGGCCGCGTGCTCTCGCGCGACAGCCTGCTCGACCTCACGCAAGGGCGCAACACCGGCTCGTTCGAGCGCTCCATCGACGTGCTGGTCAGCCGCATCCGCCGCAAGATCGAGCCCAATCCGGCCGATCCCACCCTCATCAAGACGGTGCGCTCCGGCGGCTATCTGTTCACGCCGAGAACTGAAGCGGTCGCGACGCCTCTGAGCGGCTGAGCGAGCGCCGACGATGAAGCCGCTCGGGTTCTTCCACCTCAAGGGGATCGGCGGGCAGATCGCCGCGCTGGTGCTGGCGTCGACCGTCGCGCTCCATCTCGTCGTCACCACCGCCTTCCTGATCAGCCGGCCGGACCGCTCGGATGCGCCGCCGGACGGCGCCCATCAATTGACCGATGCCGCGCTGCTGCTCGGCGCGGCCGAGCCCAGCGAGCGGCCGCGCCTCGTCGCCGATCTTGCGCGCGCCTTCCCCAGCCTCGGCATCGAAATGCTGGCGCCCGGCACCGCGGCAATCGTCGAGAAGGCCGACGGTCCGCACCTGCATGGGATGCGCCGTCATCTCGGCCGGGGTTTCAAGGCGGTGCAGCTTGCCTCGGACGGGAATGCGCGCCGCGTCGGCGTGCAATTGCCCGACGGGACCGTGATCGCCGGTCATGTCGATGGCGGCCCGCGGCCGTGGTTCTGGGGCGGACCCTGGCTGACCGCGTTGATGAGCGCCTTCATCTGCGTCACCGTGCTCGGCCTGTGGGCGGCGCGTGCGCTGACGAGGCCGCTGTCGTCCTTCGCGGAGGCCGCCGAGAATTTCAGTCTCGACGGCACCGCCGAGCCGCTGCCCGAGCGCGGCCCGGAAGAGATCCGCGCGGTGGCGCGCGCGCTCAACCGCATGCACGAGCGGATCGCGCGGCTGATGTCGGACCGCACACGGATGCTGGCCGCGATCAGCCACGATCTGCGCACGCCGATCACGCGGTTGCGGCTGCGTGCCGAGTTCATCGAGGACGAGGGCAACCGCAAACGCATGCTGATCGATCTCGACCAGATGCGCTCCATGCTGGAATCGGTGCTGTCGCTCCTGCGCAACGACCGCAAGGTCGAGGCGGTGACGCTGGTCGATGTCGCGAGCACGCTGCAGCTCGTCGCCGACCAGTTCGGCGACATGGGCCATGTCGTGCGCTACGACGGGCCGGCGTCCGCGACCGCCGCCGCGCGGCCCGACGATCTGCATCGCGGCGTCACGAACCTGGTCGAGAACGCGGTGCGGTTCGGCGCCGAAGTGACGATCCGCCTCGACGTCTCTGGCACCGCGCTCGTCATCGACGTCGAGGACGACGGCCCCGGCATTTCGGATGCACGCAAGCAGGAGATGCTGGAGCCGTTCGTGCGCGGCGACGACGCGCGCACCATGGACGAGTCCACCGGCTTCGGACTCGGCCTGTCGATCGCGCGCGCAATCGCGCTCGCCCATGGCGGCGAGCTGTCGCTGCACGACCGCAAGCCGCATGGCTTGATCGTGCGGATGCAATTGCCGGTCTGTCGGGAGCCGCGGCTCGCGGCGTGAGCGCCCCCTTACGCTGCGAGCGGCGGGTGCTCGATGGCCTCATGCGGGAAGATCGCCACCGCCTCGAAGCGATAATTGCAGGCGTGGCAGGTCCAGAGATAGGAGACACGTCCCTCACCCGGCTCGATCCAATCGGGCTGCGCGATCGGCGTGCCGCACTGGGCGCAAGGATTTTCTCTGGGAATGTCGCCGGTGTGTGCAGTGACCAGATCGGCTTTTGTCATGGCACCTCTCCCCATTTGCAGCGCTTGCATACTCGCTTTCGCAAGCCGGCACGAACAGACAGGCGTGCTGTCGCGAGCGGGGGGTCATCCGCCCCGTAGCGCAATTACGCCAGCTTTGAGTCGTAACGGCGGCATGGCAACGCAAAAACGTTAACGGCGGCGTTTGGTCACATCATCGCCGCGTTCGGGTCGCCTAAAGCATGATCCGGAAAAGTGCGCCGCGGTTTTCCGAACAGATCATGCTCGAACATAAGGCAGCCGGGCGCAGGCCACTTAAGGGACATCTGATGAAAATTTTACGCGTCGCTGCGCTGCTCGCGGCCGGATTGACGTTGCCGCAGGCCGCCTTTGCCGGGGAAGCCGAATACGCCGAGATGGTTGCAGCCCATGCCCGCGCCAATGGCGTGCCGGAGGCGCTGGTGCATCGCGTCATCATGCGCGAAAGCCGTTATCAGCCGCACCTTGTCGGCCGTGGCGGCACCATCGGGCTGATGCAGATCAAGCTCGCGACCGCCCGCGGGGTCGGCTACACCGGCGATGCCGCCGGCCTGCGCGATCCCAACACCAACCTCACTTATGCGGTCAAGTACCTCGCCGGCGCCTATCGCGCCGCCAATGGCGACTACGCCCGAGCCGTGCGTTATTTCGCGGGCGGCTATTACTATGCTGCAAAGCGCCAGCGCCAGGAGGCGATGCAGGTCGCCAATGCGGGCGAGACCTGGCTGGAGCCGAACGGCAATCCGCAGCCGATGTTCGGCACTGCGCCACGCCGCAAGTTGGCACAGGGCGTCCGCAACGCGCGGGCGCAGGCGCTGAAGTAGTTCGTGTCCCGGGCAAGCTGCGGCGCAAAAGCGCCGCGGCGCTGAACCGGGACCCAGCGCCCCACGCAAAAATGGGCCCCGGCTCTGCGACGCATCACGCCGCCAAGAGGCGGCGCGCTGCATCGCGTCCGGGGCACGTGCGGTTCCCGGTCAACACGCGTTGACCACCCCGCCTCGCTGGCATACATTAGACGCGTTCCGAGGGGTGCTCCGAGGAGGAGCTGAGATACCGCTAAATGGGCAATTCGGCCCAGGACCGCGGTGACCCTTTGAACCTGATCCGGGTCATGCCGGCGAAGGGACAGGGATGTACCAGACTACCAAGCGACCGGATTCACCGGTTTCCATCATCGGCGCAGGCATCGCAGGCGCCTGGCAGGCGCTGCTGTTCGCGCAGGCCGGGCACGCCGTCACCTTGCACGAGCGCGGTGACGCGGCGATGACGGATGCCACCAGCCATTGGGCCGGCGGCATGCTCGCGCCCTATTGCGAGGCCGAGGTCGCAGAACCCATCATCAGCCGATTGGGGCTTCGCTCCCTCGACATCTGGCGGCGCGAGCTGCCCGACACGCCTTTCAACGGCTCACTCGTCGTCTCCCATCCGCGCGAGCGCAACGATTTCGAACGCTTTGCGCGCATGACCGAGAATCACCGCCGGCTCGACGCCGCAGGCCTCGCCGAGCTCGAGCCGTCGCTGGAGGGCCGCTTCCGCGACGCGCTGTTCTTCCCGGCCGAGGGCCATGTCGAGCCGCGCCGCGTGCTGCCGAAGCTGCACGAGCGCATCCGCGCCGCCGGCGGCACCATCAAATTCTCCAGCGACGTCACCGCAAACGACCTCGCAAACCTGGATCCCGAGGGCATCGTGATCGACTGCCGCGGCATCAGTGCCCGCGACGAAGAGAGCGAGCTTCGCGGCGTCAAGGGCGAGATGATCCTGATCGAGAGCCACGAGGTGCAGCTGGCGCGCCCGGTGCGGCTGATCCATCCGCGCTGGCCGCTCTACGTGATCCCGCGCGAGAACGGGCTTTTCATGCTGGGCGCGACCTCGATCGAGGCGGAGGACACCGGCGTCAGCGTGCGCTCGGCGCTGGAGCTGCTCGGCGCAGCCTACACCGTGCATCCGGCCTTCGGCGAAGCGCGCATCGTCGAATTCGGCTCGGGGCTTCGTCCCGCCTATCCGGACAATCTGCCGCGCATCGGCATTCGCGACAGCAAGATCAGCGTCAACGGACTCTACCGCCACGGCTTCCTGCTCGCGCCGGCGCTCGCCGAGCTGACGCTTGCCTATGTCCAGCGCGGCCAGATCGACAATGAGGTGATGCAGTGCTTGTGATCGTCAACGGCGAGCAGCGCGAAGTGAATTCCGCGAGCGTCGGCGCGCTGCTCAGCGAGCTCGACTACGAGGGCACCCATTTCGCCATCGCGCTCAACTACGACGTCGTGCCGAAAAGCCGCTGGTCCGAGACCGCGCTCAACGCCGGCGACGAGATCGAGATCATCACGCCGCGGCAGGGAGGGTGAGGTGATGAAGGCATTCCAGCCGCGCGGTCCTCTTAACCTCTCCCCGCTTGCGGGGAGAGGTCGGATCGCACTTCGCGATCCGGGTGAGGGGGTACAGGTATCTCGGCATCGGTACGCGCGGAGAGAGCCCCTCACCCCAACCCTCTCCCCGCAAGAGCGGGGCGAGGGAGCAGACCGCAGCAAGCGGAGACACTGATGGTCAACTTCTACGGCAAAGCCTTCGCCTCCCGCCTGCTGATCGGCAGCGCGCTCTATCCCTCGCCGGCGATCATGCAGGACGCGATCCGCGCTTCCGGCTCGAACATCGTCACGGTGTCGCTGCGCCGTGAATCCGCCGGCGGCAAGACCGGGGACGCGTTCTGGAAGCTGATCCGCGAGCTCGACGTCACCGTGCTGCCGAACACCGCCGGCTGCCGCAGCGTGCGCGAGGCAGTGACCACCGCCAAGCTCGCGCGTGAATTGTTCGGCACCCCCTGGATCAAGCTCGAGGTCATCGCCGACAACGACACGCTGCAGCCCGACGTCGTCGGCCTGGTCGAGGCCGCCGCCATCCTGACCAAGGACGGCTTTGAAGTGTTCCCCTATTGCACCGAGGATCTCTCGGTCGCGAACCGCCTGGTCGATGCCGGTTGCAAGGTTGTGATGCCGTGGGCAGCTCCCATCGGCAGCGCCAAGGGCATCACCAATCGCGATGCGCTGCGGCTGCTGCGCGAACGCCTGCCCGACATCACACTGGTGGTCGACGCCGGCTTAGGAGCGCCCAGCCACGCCGCGCAGGCGCTCGAGCTCGGCTATGACGCCGTGCTGCTCAACACCGCCATCGCCAAAGCCGCCGATCCCGTCGCGATGGCCAATGCCTTCCGCTTGGGCATCGAGGCCGGCCGCACCGCATACGAAGCCGGGCTGATGAACGCCCGCGACTTCGCCTCCCCCTCCACCCCTGTCGTTGGGACCCCGTTCTGGCATGCCGTATCCTGATCGCTTCTATCCCGTCGTCGACAGCCTCAAATGGGTCGAGCGCCTGACCAAGCTTGGCGTCGGCACCATCCAGCTGCGCGCGAAAGAGCTGAACGACGCCGACGCGCTGCAGATCGTCACCGACGCGCTGGCGATCACCAAGGGCACGCAAGCCAAGCTGGTGGTGAACGACTACTGGCGTGCAGCGGTCGTCGCCGGCGCGAAGTACCTGCATCTCGGCCAGGAGGATCTGGCGGACGCCGACCTCAAGGCGATCCGCGAGGCTGGGCTCTCGCTCGGCATCTCCACCCATGACGACGAAGAGCTTGCGACCGCGCTCGCGGCAAAGCCGGATTACGTCGCGCTCGGCCCGATCTTCTTCACCACGCTCAAGTCGATGCGATTCGAGCCGCAGGGCATCCCGAAGATCACGGAATGGAAGCAGCGCATCGGCAACATCCCGCTGGTCGCGATCGGCGGCATCAAGTTCGAGCACGCCGCGGAAATCTTTGCCGCGGGTGCGGATTCGATTGCGGTGGTTTCCGATGTCACGCAAAACGCCGACCCCGATGCCCGGGTGCGGCAATGGCTGGACGGTTCAAAGGAGGCGGCGTGATGCATGTCCCGCTCTCTCCACCCGTCATTGCGAGGAGCCCTTGCGACGAAGCAATCCAGACTGTCTCCGCGGACGTATTTCCTGGATTGCTTCGCTACGCTCGCAATGACGGAGCAAGAACTCACCGCCGTCGCTCAAACGCACGCACGACAGAATTAAACCGGAGGATCCCATGAACATCCGCTCCAACCCCGATAAGACCGTTCCCGCCGTCACCACCGGCCCTCTCCCCTCCTCGCGAAAAATCTTCGCAACGCCCGACGCCGCGCCCGATCTGCGCGTGCCCTTGCGCGAGATCATCCTCTCCGAAGGCGCCGGCGAGCCCAACCTTCCCGTCTACGACACCTCCGGCCCCTACACCGACCCGTCCGTCACCATCGATGTCAACGCCGGCCTGCCCCGCAACCGCAAGCAATGGGTGCTGGAGCGCGGCGGCGTCGAGGAATATGAGGGCCGCCAGATCAAGCCGGAGGACAATGGCAGCGTCTCCACCGACAAGGCCGCCCGCGCCTTCTCGGCCTATCACAAGCCGCTGCGCGGCCTCGACGGTCACAAGATCACCCAGCTCGAATTCGCCCGGGCCGGGATCATCACCAAGGAGATGATCTACGTCGCCGAGCGCGAAAACCTTGGCCGCAAGCAGCAGCTCGAGCGCGCCGAAGCCGCCCTCGCCGACGGCGAGAGCTTTGGCGCCTCTGTGCCCGCCTTCATCACGCCGGAGTTCGTTCGCAGCGAGATCGCGCGCGGCCGCGCCATCATCCCCTCGAACATCAACCACAGCGAGCTCGAGCCGATGATCATCGGCCGCAACTTCCTGACCAAGATCAACGCCAATATCGGCAACTCGGCGGTGACCTCGTCGGTCGAGGAAGAGGTCGAGAAGATGGTGTGGGCGATCCGCTGGGGCGCCGACACCGTGATGGACCTCTCCACGGGGCGTAACATCCACACCACCCGCGAATGGATCCTGCGCAACTCGCCGGTGCCGATCGGCACCGTGCCGATCTACCAGGCGCTGGAGAAGTGCAACGGCGATCCCGTGAAGCTCACCTGGGAGCTCTACAAGGACACCTTGATCGAGCAGTGCGAGCAGGGCGTCGATTACTTCACCATCCACGCCGGCGTGCGCCTGCAATACATCCACCTCACCGCCAACCGCGTCACCGGCATCGTCAGCCGCGGCGGCTCGATCATGGCGAAGTGGTGCCTGGCGCATCACAAGGAGAGCTTCCTCTATACGCATTTCGACGAGATCTGCGACCTCATGCGCAAGTATGACGTCTCGTTCTCGCTCGGCGACGGCCTGCGTCCGGGCTCGATCGCGGACGCCAACGACCGCGCGCAGTTCGCGGAGCTGGAGACGCTCGGCGAACTCACCAAGATTGCGTGGGACAAGGGCTGCCAAGTCATGATCGAAGGTCCCGGCCACGTGCCGATGCACAAGATCAAGATCAACATGGACAAGCAGCTCAAGGAGTGCGGCGAAGCGCCGTTCTACACGCTTGGACCGCTGACCACCGACATCGCGCCGGGCTATGACCACATCACCTCGGGCATCGGCGCCGCCATGATCGGCTGGTTCGGCTGCGCCATGCTCTGCTACGTCACCCCGAAGGAGCATCTCGGCCTGCCCGATCGCAACGACGTCAAGACCGGCGTCATCACCTACAAGATCGCCGCCCACGCCGCCGACCTCGCCAAGGGCCACCCCGCAGCCCAACTGCGCGACGACGCCCTCTCCCGCGCGCGGTTCGAATTCCGCTGGACCGACCAGTTCAACCTCGGCCTCGATCCCGATACGGCGAAGAGCTTCCACGACGAGACCCTGCCGAAGGAAGCCCATAAGGTCGCGCATTTCTGCTCGATGTGCGGCCCAAAATTCTGCTCGATGAAGATCACGCAGGACGTGCGGGATTATGCCGCGACGCTGAACGATCCGAACAGCGTGGGGATGTCGATGCAGGGCACCGCCGAAGACGGCATGGCCATGATGAGCGAGAAGTTCAAGGAGATGGGAAGCAACGTTTATCTGGATGCGGAGAAGGTGAAGGAAAGCAATCGGGTGTTGTGAGGGCGTCTTGGTACAGGCTTTTGGGACGACAATTGTCGTCCCAAAAGTCGCAACACTATGCGAACAGTCCATGCGGTTTGAAGTATTGCCAGGACTACCACCTTACGGCCCGCCGGCCATATCGTTCACAGAACGTGGCGATAGCGAGTTTCGTGAAGGTTTGGTTGTTCGCTTCCATCCGAAGAGGTCCGACCCGTGGGTCGATAATTTCCTCGGTGGCATGTCCGATTGCACCAATGTGCTTGACCACCCCAACGGTACGGACGTGATCGTTATCGCTTGGGGCGAGACCTTTATTATCGATCCGGAGCACCGTGCCATTCGAGAGCACCTTGCAAGTGATACTCAGCGGGCAATTCCCGTACCGGCTCTTGGACTAACCGTTTTCCAAGGTCTCGTCGATTTCAGTGCTGTTCGGTCAGATAATTTGCAATGGAGGAGCCCGCGAATTTCGTGGGATAGTTTCCGCAATATCAATTTTCTTGAAACCAAACTTACTGGCGAAGCATGGACTCCGATCGGAGATGCCTGGGTGCCGTTCGCCCTCGATCTTCTGACTGGCCGCTGCACCGGCGCAATCTATGAAACGGACATAGCTCGGGCATTGCGCGCTACACCAAGAGCGGATCAATCGTAGCAAGCGTAGCCCGGATGAGCGTAGCGATATCCGGGATTGACAGCGAACCCACATATCGCTGACGCTCATGCGGGCTACAGTTGCAGATAGCTACGTGCCCGAAGCCACCCACCACCGCCTCCCCGACCAACTCCGTCCCAACCTCCGCCTCGTCTTCGTCGGCACCGCCGCCTCGACGCGCTCGGCCGAGCTCGGGCACTATTACGCCCATCCCGGCAACCGCTTCTGGCGCGCGATCCATGAGGCCGGGATCACGCCGCGGCGCTATCAGCCGGGCGAGTTCGCTTCGCTGATCGAGCTCGGGATCGGCTTCACTGATCTCTGCAAGACCGGCGCCGGGATGGATCACCAGATCGCGGCGGAGATGATCGACCTGCCCGGCTTCAGGGCGAAGATGGACAAGTACTGGCCGCGGACGATTGCGTTCACGAGCAAGAAGGCGGCGAGCTTGTTTTACGGCAGGCCGTCAGCTGCGATTGCGCTGGGGCGGCAGGCGCGCGATGCAAACCTGCCGGAGATCTTCGTGCTGCCGTCGCCGTCAGGGGCGGCGTCCGGGCATTGGACGCTGGAGCCGTGGCGCGAACTTGCAGCGTGGATTGGTCGCGCACGCTGAACGGCAACTCCCGGATCGCATCTGCTCTCGTGTCCCGGGCAAGCGTAGCGCAGACCCGGGACCCAGAAGCTCCGGCACGCGTTCGTCATGGGCCCCGGCTCTGCAGCGCATCACGCCGCAAGTGGCGGCGCGCTGCACTGCGTCCGGGGCACGCCACCACCGATATTTCGCACATAGTCTGTCGGAAAACCGCACCCGTCGTTCGTCCTCTGGAGACAATGCACGATCACCCCGGATCCCACATGCCTCCCACCATCACCGCATTCGAAACCTCGCCCGACCGCGGCAAGGGGCACGCGCGTGACATGCGCGTTCGCTGGGCGCTGGAAGAGGTCGGCCAGCCCTACGACGTTCGCCTCCTCTCGTTCGCAGCGATGAAGCAGCCGGCGCATCTTTCGCTGCATCCGTTCGGGCAGATTCCGACCTATGAGGACGGCGATCTCGCCCTGTTCGAGTCCGGCGCGATCGTGCTGCATATCGCCGAGCGTCATGCCGGGCTGTTGCCAGTCGAGGCGAACGCGAGGAGCCGCGCGATCGCGTGGATGTTCGCCGCACTCAGCACGGTGGAGCCGCCGATCGTCGAGCTTTCGATGGCCATGCTGTTCGAGCACGACAAGGGTTGGTACGCCGAGCGCCTGCCGATGCTGCAGGAGCGCGTTCGCCTCAGGCTCGGCGAACTGTCCCGCCGGCTTGGCAAAGCCCACTGGGTCGACGGTGCGTTCAGCGCCGGCGATCTCCTGATGGTGACCGTGCTGCGCCGGCTGAACACATCGGGCCTCTTGGACGAATACCCTGATATCGCCGCCTATGTCGCCCGTGGCGAGGCGCGGCCGGCTTTCAGGCGGGCTTTCGATGCGCAATTGGCGGTGTTCGAGGCCGCGTCACGTTCGTAGCCCGCGACGCTTGCAAGCCCGTTACTGCGGCGATACGACTTGAGGTGGAAGTCCCCGATATCAAGGGGCCGCATCAACCCGGGAACCAGCGCAATGAGCGACGATCTGACCGGCGTCTGGGACGGCAGCTACATCCAGCCGGGCGTCGGAATGATCACGTTCACGGCGACGCTGGTCGAGACGGCGGGCGCGCTCGGCGGGAGCGTCACCGAACCATGCATGATGCCGGACTGCCCGTTGAGCACGCACAACTCCTCGATTGCGGGTCATCGTTCTGGCAGCGCGGTCTCGTTCGTCAAGCACTACGAGCCGCCCGGCTACGGCTATGACCGTGTCACCTATGAGGGCACGGTGAACGCCGAGACGACCGAGATCGACGGACGCTGGCGCCTGCCAGGCCATTCAGGATCGTTCCTGATGATCCGCTCCAGCAAGCCCGCCCAGGCGGTAACGACCGAGACGCGCGCCAAGGAACCAACCCGCTGAAGGGCGCAACGATGCTGAGCCTCTACTCCTACCCAGAACTCTTCGGCGTCGCTGACAACAACGGCTACGGTCTCAAGGTCTACGCCTTCCTGAAGCTCGCGGGCGTGCCGTTCGTGCACGAGCACATCTTCGATGCTTCCGCCGCGCCGCGCGGGCAGCTGCCGTACGTCGTCGACGACGGCGAGACGATCGGCGACAGCGAGACCATCATCGCGCACGCGATCGCGAAATATCGCCTGACGATCGATGCCGGCTCGTCGTCGGAGCAGCGCCGCACCAACCATTTCCTTACGCGCATGCTGGACGATCTCTACTGGGTGATGTCGTATTCGCGCTGGAAGGACGAGCGCTTCTATCCGGCGTTCCGCGACGCCTTCATCGCGCAGCATCCGCAAGTGACTGCCGAAGGGTTCGAGAAGGCGAAGGCGTATAACGCGCAGCGCTATCATTTTCAGGGCATTGGCCGCTACACGCCCGAGCAGGCCTATGCGCGCGGGCTCGCTGACTTGCAGGTGCTGGCCGAGATCGTGCCGGCCGCCGGCTACGTGCATGGCGCCGCACCCACGAGCATCGATGCCGGCATCTACGGGTTTGTCGCCAACATCTACTTCTTTCCGATTCCGACGCCGCTCAAGGCGTTCGTCGATACGCACGCCAATCTCGTCGCGCATTGCGAGCGGATTCATGCGGCGGTCGGATCGTAGCCCGGATGAGCGAACGCGACATCCGGGACCAGAGTTGACCCGCATGTCGCTGTCGCTCATGCGGGCTACGCGTTAAGGGGAAGCGTTCTCCTACCGCATCGTGATAGCAAGCCCGCTGAGATCGGCATTCGCCATCAAGCCCACCTGCGTGCCCGACAGCTCCAGCACCGCGCCCTTCTGGTTGGTGAGCACGATGGCACGGGCGCCGGCGCCCACCGCAAGGCCGGCACCGGCGGCGCCATAGACGCCGGCGACGTCAGAGGGGCGGTTGATGTTGGAGACGCGGCCGCGCAGCACGGTCTTGGAGCCGCCGAATACGAGGCCGTAGTCGAGGCCGCCGGTGGAGAGCCCGTAAGTGCGGCCGCGGAAGTTGAGCACGCCGCTGCCTCCCGAGCCGCCGATGATCCAGCCCGCCTTGTATATCGTCAGCGTCACGAAGCCGCTGTCGGCCTGCGCCGCGGTCGAGAGGCCGGCCAGGGCGGCGATGGCGACGCACGCGGCACGGAAGGTGGATGCGATCTTCATGGGTGTCTCCGGGGGGCTATTTTTCAAGGGTGGAATCGAATCAGACGCTGCGAATCTATCCGATCGATCGCGGCGGCAACATGATTGCAGCGCTGCGCACGGCGGACAACCGCGCTCGCGGCGAGCACGATGCGCTCCCTCGCCCCGTTCTTACGGGGGAGAGGGTTGGGGTGAGGGGCTGCCTCCACAATCACGCTGCCAGACGGGCTCGCGGAGACTCCCCCTCACCCGGAATTTGCTCACGCAAATTCCGGCCTCTCCCCGCACGCGGGGAGAGGCGAACCACCGCGACTGCCGTCAGCATGCCATCCTGCCCCTGTTTTGCCCGACGGAGCAAGCGGATATTTCGTTCTTCCCGAATTTTCAAAAAAGCCCAATGATCTCTGCATGATCGCTACTGTGCATGGGGTTGTTTTCGCGTTTTTTGTTTGGAGCGGCCCTGTCCTGCCGCTACGCTCATGGGCCTTAGCCCTTCACCTGAGGTGAGCCCATGCCGATCCAACATTTCGCGCCCCCGCCGCACGTCAAGGCGCCGCCGCTGTCGTTTGCGACACGCGTCGGTGACCTCCTGTTCGTCTCCGGCATTCCCGGCTTCGATGCCAATGGCGCGCTGCCCGACGGTTTCGAGGCGCAGTTCGCCAACGTCGTCGTCAACATCAAGCGTGTGCTGGGCGAGGCCGGCGCCAGCACGCACGACCTCGTCAAGGTCAACGTGCTCCTGACCCGCGCCTCCGACGTCGCCGCCATGAACGCGCTCTATGCCGGCGCCTTCGGCCCGCCGCCCTACCCGGCGCGGACAACTTGCGTGGTGCACGCGCTGCCCGATCCGAAGATGCTGATCGAGATCGAGGCGGTCGCGTCACTGGTGAGATGAGCGTGTGGCTTGTCGGGCACGCAGCCAAACCAAATGCTCCGGGAGCAGCTGACATGTCCGTGAATGGCGGCTCCCCGGCTTGCAAAGGACCCGCTTTTACCGCACGAATTTCTCTGATCCCACTTCCCCGATAAGGAGATACTTCATGCGTCGCGTTCTCGCGCTCTGTGCCGTTGCCGGAATCGCTAATTCCGTGTTCGCCGTGCCCGCATCCGCGAAGGTCGGCTATTACGTGATCCGCTGGGACAACACCGGCATCTGCCAGGTC
Organism: Bradyrhizobium sp. LMG 9283; assembly: GCF_045571415.1. Taxonomy (NCBI): domain Bacteria; kingdom Pseudomonadati; phylum Pseudomonadota; class Alphaproteobacteria; order Hyphomicrobiales; family Nitrobacteraceae; genus Bradyrhizobium; species Bradyrhizobium sp. LMG 9283. Next base: position 2,624,796 of record NZ_CP120691.1, on the reverse strand, counting down.
TGGAACGAGGACCTGCAGTACAAGCCATTCCAAATCGGGGTGTCGACCTACAAGGTCGTCAGCAAACCGTTGCCGACCTTCCAGCAGGCGTCCGACCTCCAGATCAAGATGCGCGCCGAGCGCCGCTGCACGCTCTGAGCTCCAGGCGAGAGATCGCGTTTCAAGGGCGGGTCGCGCGAGCGATCCGCCCTCGTCTGTTCGCGCGGGACCGCTCGTCCTCCGGCCGAAATCAGCCAATTCCAGCGCACGCCGTTTGAACCTGATCCGCGCAAGCAGCTACTCACATCTTGTCCGGGGCGCATCCCCCAAAGCGTCCCGCACCACCCCTCCCGTCATTGTCGGGAGGCGCATCACATCATTCATTTTGAGGAGCTGATCATGCGTCGTCTTTCCGTGCTGTGCGCTGCCGCCGGTCTTGCCGTCACTGCGTTCGCCGCTGCGAGCCCTGCCGAGGCCAGCTATCATCTGATCCGCTGGCACGACACCGGCTTCTGCCAGATCTGGGACGAGAGCATCCCGACCACGCCGTGGCCGGCCGGCTATCACCGCGCCAGCGCGACCGTGCCGACCTTCATCGACGCGCTCGCGGTGAAGGATTCCGCGCTGAAGAACGGCCACTGCACCTGGTAACCATTCGATCGGCGGACGAAGAGCCGGGTAAGGACTCGCATCCTTGCCCGGTTTTTTTCGAGAAGTCGTAGGGTGGGCAAAGCGAAGCGTGCCCACCAATTGCTTTGGTGAGAAAGATGGTGGGCACGGCGCTTCGCGTCTTTGCCCACCCTACGAGATGCGTCACGTGTCCTTGTGTGCGCCGGGATGGATCAGGATGTCGCGCGCGGCGGCGAGGTCGATGAAGGCTTCCGCGCTGCCGCCCTGGTCGGGGTGCAGGCCCTTGGCGGCACGGCGATAGGCCTGGTTGATGTCCTCGCAGGTGAGCTGCACGGCGAGCGGCAGGCCAAGCACCTTGCGGGCGCGATCCTCGCTGGACAATTGCTTCGGCATGGCGTTGCGGCGGCCGAAACGCGGGGCAGTCAGGTCGTGGACGACCTCAAGCACCACGCCGAGACGACGCTGGGCCGCCAGCGTCACGCCGTGATCGTCATTGTCCACGGCCTGGCGCAGCACCGGAAGCGCCTGCTCGGCGGCCTGTCGCAGCGTGACGTCGCTGCTCATCCGCGCGATCTCCGCCACGAGCCGGCCGGCCTCGGCCCAATCGGGCGAGTGCGCCGACCGCAGGCGTTCCAGAGCGAGTTTCCAGGAGTCGAGCCGTTCCATCATGGGCGCAACGTGTAGCAATGAAGATCAGTATGCCAAGGCCGCCGTTTCCGACCCCTTAATTTCGAGTTAGCTTTTCGTGAAACTTCGAAAAGAAATCGGGAGGAATATGTCATGGCCTTGCTCGCAAACCACATCGCCGTCGTCACGGGTGCCGGCTCCGGCATCGGCCGCGCGATCGCCGCCGGTTATGCGCGCGAGGGCGCGCAGGTCGTGCTGCTCGACCTCAACGCCGAGACGGTGGCAGAGGCCGCGCAGGAGATCCGGCAAGCCGGCGGCAAGGCCGAGAGCTTTCCGCTCGACGTGACCCGGCGCGAGGATTGCTTCGCGCTGGCGAAGCAGGTCGCCGACAAGGTCGGGCAGGTGTCGATCCTCGTCAACAATGCCGGCATCACCCGCCGCAACGCCTTCACCGCTGAGACCGAGACGGTGGCGAAGGACTGGAACGACATCATCTCGCTCAACCTCAACGGCGTCTTCAACATGACGCAGGCGTTCCTCGCTCCCTTGCGCGCCAGCAAGGGCCGCATCGTCAATATCGGCTCGATCCAGTCCTTCGTGCATCTGCGCACGCCGAGCTCGGCGGCCTACACCACCTCGAAACACGGCGTGCTCGGCTTCACCAAGGCGCTCGCGGTCGAGCTCGGCAAGGAAGGCGTGCGCGTCAACGCGATCGGACCGGGCTTCATCGAGACCAACATCAACGCCAATGTGCGCGCGACCAATCCGGCGCTGGTGCAGGCCTTCGTCGATCACACCCCGCTGGCGCGCACCGGCAAGCCCGAGGACATCGTGGGACCTGCGATCTTCCTCGCCTCGGATCTGTCGGCCTATGTCACGGGAACGATCGTGATGGTGGACGGCGGATATCGGACGGTGTGAAGGGACGACTCAGCATCCGCATATGCGATGTCACCGCATACTGCCCGCCTGCGCGGGCATGACGTCAGCTCGAGCAGCGAGATAGGTCCGCATCACCACGCATCTCCCGCCAATCGCGGCGGCTTCGCGGCATTCCTGAGGTCAATTGGTGCGATCGCCCGCGGTTAACCCTTCATTAACCAAACCCGACCACCGTGGATCTACGGCTTGGGGGTCGTTGGTTCTCGATCCGCTTCCAACGATGGGAGCGGGCGTTGGTCGGGAGGTGTTGATGACCACTGTTCACGTCGCTGCGTCCGAGCCGGACGCACAATTCCTTGCTCCAAACCAGATCGTTCCGCTTCTGATCGGCGCCACCGTCGACGAGGTCGAGCGTGAGCTCGTGCTCCAGACGCTGGCGCGCTGCGACGGCAATCGCACGCGCGCCTCGCGTGTTCTCGGTCTGTCGGTGCGCACGCTGCGCAACAAGATCAGGCTCTATGCCGCCTCCGGCATCGACGTGCCTGCCCATCAAGACTAGCGCGTGCGACGGCGTGCCGATTGATGTTGACCGATCTCACGCGGGCAGAATTGCTGCTGTCGTCAAACGCCGCTAAGTAGCTTCCTTCGGTGAAGGGAGCAGTGGCGTGGCAGACGATCAGGGACGACGGCAGGGGCCTCAGGGTCCGCGCGGGCGGCAAGGCGAGCCGGGACGGCCGGGGCCGCAGGGTCACCCGGGCCGGCGCGGCCCCGACGGGGCGCGCGGCAAGCCGGGGCCGCAGGGCAAGCCGGGACCGATCGGCAAGGCCGGCCCGGCTGGCAAGCCCGGTCCGCAAGGCAAGCAGGGCGAAGCCGGGCCACGCGGAGCAGCCGGCGCGCCGGGACCTGCCGGACCGCAGGGGCCAGCGGGACCGCAAGGCCCGCGCGGCGAGCCGGGTCCGCCCGGCCAATTACCGTCGATCGAGCAAATACTGCCGTGGCTGGAACAGCTCTTCGACGCCTGGGACGAACGCCGCCGCCAGCGCGAACGTGAAGCCGCCGAGCGCGAAGCGCTCGAGGCCGCCGTCCAGGAAACCGGCGAGGCAATCGTCGATGACGAGAGCGATGACGGCGACGATTACAAGAAGACAAAGAAGAAGAAAAAGAAGAAGCGCGCTCCCAAGGGCTAGCAGGCGAGCCTATTTCGACCGGTTCTCACGCGGCGGCAGCATGCCCATGCGCTCGAACTGCCAGCGCATGGCGCGATACCAGAGATAGCCGACCGCCGCGCCGCACAGGGCGAGGATGATCACGTTTGCGCTCGAGAACGAGCCGCTCCACCACATCATCCATGCGGTCCATAGCAGCGTGAAGACGATGGCACCTGCTTTCAAAGGAAGAAGGGGGCGGCTCATGGTCGTGCTCCGGGCGATCAAAACCCCGGCCACCACCATCGCAAGTTGAGGCAGCAGATACCGTGAGCCAGATCACGGAGCGCGTTGTTGGAGTTCACGAACCGAAGCGCAGCCGCGAGCGCTCTTTCGCCCTCTCCGCCTCGACTTCACGGTCGCGCGCCGGGGCATGCGTATGCAGCGACGTCAGAAGTTTTCGCGCGGCTGCAGAGACCTCGGCCACCGCACGCTCGAACGCTGCCTCGTTGACCTGCGACGGCTTGTTGAAACCGGACAGCTTTCGCACGAACTGCAGCGCGCTGGCGTGGATCTCATCCTCCGTCGCCGGCGGCTCGAAATTGAACAGCGTCTTGATGTTGCGGCACATGCAGGGTCTCCGGATGTTTCCCCCAAGGACGTTCGACGGCGACGAAATCCTACATCTTCCCCTGCGCTTCTGTTAAGTTCCGCCGCAACGCGGCCGCCGACCATGAGCCGCACGGGGGGAAATGAACATGAGAGCTTCTGGCGCGGCGCTGTCTGCCATCCTGCTGTCCCTTTCAATGCTGGCTATCTCCACACCGGTATTGTCCGCCGACTACCTGCCCCCAAAGCAAGGCGACTGGATCGCCAAGGATTTCAAGTTCCACACCGGCGAGACCATGCCGGAACTGAAGCTGCACTACACCACTGTCGGTGAGCCCTCAGGCCAGCCGGTGCTGGTGCTGCACGGAACGGGTGGCTCGGGCGCGAGCATGCTGACTCCCTCCTTTGCCGGCGAGCTGTTCGGCGCGGGGCAGCCGCTCGACGCCTCCAAATATTACATCATCATTCCCGATGCGATCGGCCACGGCAAATCGTCAAAGCCCTCCGACGGCATGAAGACGAGCTTCCCGAAATACGATTACGATGACATGGTCGAGGCGCAATATCGCCTGGTGACGGAAGGCCTCGGAATCAAGCATTTGCGGCTCGTCATCGGCAACTCGATGGGCGGCATGCACACCTGGCTGTGGGGTGAGAAATATCCGAAGGTGATGGACGCACTGATCCCGATGGCCTCGCAGCCAACCGAGATGGCGTCCCGCAACTGGATGCTGCGGCGGATCATGCTCGACACCATCCGCAACGATCCCGACTACAATGGCGGCAATTACACCAGCCAGCCGCGCATGATGAAATATGCCATCACCGCCTACGGCATAGCCAGCATCGGCGGGACGCTCGCCTATCAATCGCAGGCGCCGACCGCGGCCAAGGCCGACAAGATGGTCGACGACCGGCTAGCGGTGCCGATCGCGGCGGACGCCAACGACTTCGTCTATCAGTGGGAGTCCTCGCACGACTATAATGCCGGCGAGAAGCTCGAGCAGATCGAGGCCCCTCTGCTGCTGATCAATTCCGCCGACGACGAACGCAACCCGCCGGAGACCGGAATCACGGATGCCGCCATGAAGCGGGTCAAGAACGGGCGCCTGTACCTGATCCCGGCGAGCACCGAGACGCGCGGCCACGGCACCACGAGCAACGCCAAGTTCTATAGCGAGCCTATCAGGCAATTGCTGCAATCCACGCCGCAGCGAGCGATGTAGGATCACCAAGAACGCGTTCATATCGCAATGCATCATGTGCGGCGGTCCGCCGCCGCATATTATTTGAGCATGCAATGCGCTGACAGCTCGGGCTTAATTATCTCAATAGTCGAATCGACGCGCGGACGAATCATGCGCGAATGGCAAGACGCGACGAGGAGGATCATGCACAGGCTGGCACTGTGCGTTTGGCTGGCTGCGACGGCGGCGCTGACGAGCGCCGCGTTCGCATTCGACAACGGGCAATATGATCACGTCCCGCCCGACATCCGTGCCTGGTTCAAGAGCGTGATCGCGCCGAATGGCGTGCCCTGCTGCGACATCTCCGACGGCCATCGCACCGACTACGACGTGCGTGGCGGCACCTATTGGGTGCCGATCGAGGGGCAGTGGATCGAGGTGCCTGAGCGCGCCATCATTCGCGATCGCGGCAACCCGGTCGGCCAGGCCGTGGTGTGGTACGTCCATCACCGCGGCGCCGTCATTATCAGCTGCTTCGTGCCGGCGGACGCAGTTTAGCGCGTTGGATTTCGTTGGCTGAACGCGCCTGATCGGATAGCTTTGGCCAAACTGAAGCGGAGGCATGCCGTTGACCGATCTTAGCGCCGAAGACCTCGCGACCATCTATGCCAAGCCGAGCCCGCGCGTGATCGCGAAGGCACGGCCCACGATCGATGCGCATGCGAAGAAGTTCATCGAGATGTCGCCGTTCTGCGTGCTGGCGACCTCGGGCGCGGACGGCAGCGTCGACGCCTCGCCGCGCGGCGGCAGCATCGGCTTCGTCCACGTCGCCGGCCCGAACCAGCTCCTGATGCCCGACCGCTCCGGCAACAACCGCATCGACAGTTTTCGGAACGTCGTCGAAGGCTCCGGCTTCGTGCATCTGTTGTTCTTCGTGCCGGGGATCGACGAGACGCTGCGCGTCGGCGGACGCGGCACGCTGTCGGCCAATCCGGATCTGCTCGCCTCCATGGTGGAGTTCGGCAAGCCGCCGCGCGCGGTGCTGAACGTCGCCGTCAGCGAAGTCTATTTCCATTGCGGCAAGGCGCTGATGCGCTCGAAGCTGTGGACGTCGGAGAAGGTGCAGCGCTCGGTGATGCCGAGCATCGGCGAGGTCATTCACGAGCAGACGGGCTTAGGGGAACCGGAAAGTCAGCAGATCGTGGAAGAGCGCTACAAGACGCAATTGTAGGTGATGCGTTCGCTGCTTAGGCACGCCGTCATGCCCGGGCTTGCCCCGGGCATCCACGTCTTTGTCATGGCAGCAACACGTGGATAGCCGGGTCAAGCTCGGCCATGACGAATGGAGAGAGGCGGGCGGAGCTTAATGCCCGTCGCCCTCGAGCCCGCCGACGTGTTTCTGGGTGTAGAGCTCGAGGCCGATGCGACCGATCAGGTCGAGCTGGGTTTCGAGGAAGTCGATGTGGTGCTCCTCGTCGCTCATCAGCTTCTCGAACAGGTCGCGCGTGACGTAGTCCTTGACGCTGTGGCAGTAGGTCGCCGCTTCCTGATAGAGCGCCCGCGCGCTCATCTCGGCGGCGAGGTCGCACTCGATGATCTCCTTGACGTTCTGGCCGATGCGCAGGGGATCGAGCACCTGCATGTTCGGGAAGCCATCGAGGAACAGGATGCGCGCGGTGAGCTTGTCTGCGTGCTCCATCTCCTCAATGGACTCCTTGCGCCAGACCTTGGCCATGTCCAGGAGGCCCCAATTGTCGAGGAAGCGGTAGTGCAGCCAGTACTGGTTGATCGCAGTCAGCTCATGACGCAGCGCCTTGTTGAGATAGTCGATGACTTTTGGGTCGGCCTGCATGATTCACTCCAACTCTCGCAGTCCAAATCGGACCTAACCGAATTTAGAATACTTCTAAATTAAATGAGTTTGCGGACGAGAGCAACCAAGCACACGGACGCAGCCGGGGAAAAGCTCAGCCGACGTTGCGGAAGTTCTTAGCAGGCCGCCAGGGCGAACTGCGCGGGTTCGGCCGTCTCGTCATTGGCGGCCATGGTGTGGCTGTGCGGACAGCCGGCGCAGCAGGACTGGGCGCAGGGGCCGAGGGCTTCGTCGATGATGGTCTTGATGGTCCGGGCACAGCGACCGCATTCGGCGCTACAGCCGAGGCATCCGTAGACCTGCTTGGCATGGCGCACGGCGTCCTCGGACTCGGCGACGGCGGCGCGGATATCGTCATCGCTCAGCACGTTACAGGAACAAACGATCATGGAAGCGGCAGGCCCTTCGGTGATGCGTCATCATCGATATTTAACAGGCTGGTCGGATGCAAAAGGAAAAACCGGTATTTGAAGCTATTCCAAACTGGCCCCGTCAAAGCCTAGAACGGCTCTAAAACAAGCTGTTGCGCTGGATCAAGATTCGCGAGGTTCTAGTCCCCACCACCGCCTCCACCACCATCGCCGCCACCTCCGCAATCCCCGCCGCTGCTGCCGCCATCGCTGCTGGAACAGCTGCCGCCGTCAGTCGAACTCCCCGGGCTGTCACTGGAAAACCAGCTTCCCAGCGAGAAGCCGTCGCTCGTCCCGGAATAACTGTCGCTGCCGCTGCTCCCTCCGTCGCTGCCGGCCGCTGCGCGGGAGCGCCGTCCGCGATTCTGGAGGTATGTGATCCAGCCGTAGCCGATCGCGAAGACGATCCCGGCAGCAATCAATGCATTGACCATCGCGTTGCCTATCATCGTCTCCCTGGCGGAGCTGCGTCCATATCAATTGGTCGTCCCCGGCGAAGGTGCCGTTCATTGATCATTCAAGCGAAATATGGAACTCTGCGCCCAAAGAGTTCCCGCGTGATTGTGCGAAAGGTCAAGCCGATGAAGAAGTCGCTCCTGGCAGTTGCTGCCGTCGTCACCCTGGCGCTGACGGCCGGAACAGCCGCCCATGCCCAGCGCGGCGTCGCCGCGGGCGTGGCCGCGGGGATCATCGGCGGCGCGATTGTCGGTGGTGCGCTCGCCTCTCCGTATTACTACGGACCAGGCTATGGCTACTATGAGCCCGGCTACTACCCGCCGCGCTACTACGCACCAGGCCCGGGCTATGCCGCCGACGACTATTACGGCGGCTGTGTCTGGCAGAAGCAGCGCTTCTGGGACGGCTATGCCTGGCGCGTCCGCCGCGTCAGAGTCTGTGGCTAAGTCGCCAGGACCGGTTCACTACGGATGGGCCGTTCATCTCGGAGCCTGAAAAAGACCGCTTTTTCTCGTCACAGCTCCGTGTGCGTTTACCGTGGATTGACCATTTGCGCGCTTGCTAGCCCAACGGCCAATTCCATCAGAGTGTGCGTGAACCTTTGAAACCCGGGCCACCCCTTACAGGGGAGTCCATCTCCCAGGAGAGCCAAGAGCATGAAGAAGACTTTAGTTGCTGCCCTTACGGTTGCAACGGTCGCCGGTTCGCTGGTGACCGCCACCCCGTCCGCCAAAGCCGGCGACGGCGTCGGCGCCGGCATTGCGGCCGGCCTGATCGGCGGCGCGATCGTCGGCGGCGCCATTGCGTCGAGCCGTCCCGCCTATGGCGGCCCCGTCTATGTCGCCGAGCCTGGCCCGCCGCCCCCGCCCTGCTACTGGCGTCGTGAGCGGTATTGGGACGGCTACGGCTGGGTCGTCCGTCCGGTTCGCGTTTGCTACTGATCTGATCGCTACGCGCGCATCCGCGCCGCGATCGAAGCCCGGCCGAATATCTCGGCCGGGCTTTTTCTTTTGCGGCTCCGCTATCGCGCCGCCTGGATCGAGCGCAGCACCTCTTCGCTGGGCCAGCAATCGACCTTCAGACCCGCCGACTTCTGATAGGCGCCGAGCGCGGCGCGTGTCTGCATGCCGGCTTTGCCGTCGATCTTGTCCTTGTAGAGCCCGATACGCGTCAGCCCGCGCTGCATGGTCTCGACGTCCTTGGTGCGCAACTGCTTGGACGCCGACCAGGGCGTTGCGAACGGCAGCGGGCTCATCATGCGCTCGCTGAGATGGCCGACGAACAGCACGTAGAGATCGGAGAAATTGTATTCCTTGATGACGAAGTAGTTCTTCGTGGTCAGGAACGACGGGCCGTAAATTCCCTCCGGCTGGAGCAGCGAGGCTGGCTGCGCCTGCTCGGCCGCGCTGAGCTTTTGCCCACGCACCGGCACAAAACCTTCGCGCAGCCATTGGCCGATCGGCTTCGTCACCTCCGGCACGCCAACCGTGCAATCGACCTTCGCCGGCGCCTGCACCTCGTAGGCCCAGCGCAAGCCGCTCTGCCAGCCCTTGTTGACGAGCTGCTGCGCGGCGGAGGCCAGCGCATCCGGCACGGAGTGCCAGATATCGATACGGCCGTCGCCATCGAAGTCGATGCCATGCTTGTAGTATTCCGAGGGCAGGAACTGCGTCAGCCCGGTGGCGCCGGCCCAGGACGAGCGCATGTCCTTGCGTGTCACCACGCCTTCTCCCAGGATCTTCAGCGCGAGGACGAACTCGTTGCGATACTGGTCCTTGCGGCGGCCGACATAGGCCTGCGTCGCCAGCACGCGGACGAGATCGTACGGCAGCGTGTAGCGGCCATAATCGGTCTCTCGGCCCCAGATCGCGAGCATGACGGTGGCAGGCACGCCGGAGCTTTTCTCGATTGAGCTAAGAGCCGGACGATATTTCTGCAGCAGCCGCTGCCCCTCACCGGCAAGGCGCGCGATCGAAGCTTCCTTGACGTAGTCGGCCGGGATCTGCACGAACTCGGCCTGCGACGGCGCCCCGGTCGCGGGACGTCCCGGCAGGATCAGATCGGGCAGCTTGTAGTCGGGATCAAGCCCGCGCGTCTCACGCTCGAATGTCGTGCGCGAGACGCCAGCCGCCTGCGCCTCCGGCCAGAGCGAATCAACGAACTGCGTGAAGGCCGCGTCGGCAGCGTGGGCGGACGACCAGCCGCAGGTGATGACGATCACGGCCGCGATGAGCGCCCGCCGCATCATGCCGGGATCACCGCGTCAGTTTCTTGTACTTCACGCGGTGCGGAATGATGCTGTCCTGGCCGAGGCGGCGCATCTTGTCTTTCTCGTAGTCCTGGAAGTTGCCTTCGAACCATTCGACATGGCTGTCGCCTTCGAAGGCCAGGATGTGGGTCGCGATGCGGTCGAGGAACCAGCGATCGTGGCTGATGATGACGGCGCAGCCGGCAAAGTCCTCCAGCGCCTCTTCGAGCGCACGCAGCGTGTCGACATCGAGGTCGTTGGTCGGTTCGTCGAGCAGCAGGACGTTGGCGCCGGACTTCAGCATCTTGGCGAGATGCACGCGGTTGCGTTCACCGCCCGAGAGCGCACCAACCCTCTTCTGCTGGTCGGCGCCTTTGAAGTTGAACGCCGAGCAATAGCCGCGCGAGTTCACCTCTTTCTTGCCGAGCAGGATCAGCTCGTTGCCGCCGGAGATTTCTTCCCACACGGTCTTTTTGCCGTCGAGCGCATCGCGCGACTGGTCGACATAGCCGAGATGCACGGTCTCCCCGACCGTGATCAAGCCGGAGTCCGGCTTGTCCTGGCCGGTGATCATCCTGAACAACGTGGTCTTGCCGGCACCGTTGGCACCGATCACGCCGACGATACCGCCCGGCGGCAGCTTGAAGGTGAGATCGTCGATCAGGAGACGATCGCCGAAACCTTTGCTGAGGCCCTCGAAGTCCACCACGTTGGTCCCGAGCCGCTCGGCGACCGGAATGATGATCTGTGCGGTCTGGGTCTGCTTCTCGCTCGCTTTCTTGAGCAGCTCCTCATAGCGCTGGTAGCGCGCTTTCGACTTGGCCTGGCGCGCCTTGGGGGAGGAGGCGACCCATTCTTGCTCGCGGGCCAGCGTCTTCTGGTGCGCGGCGTCCTCGCGTCCCTCCTGCTCCAGGCGCTTCTGCTTCTGCACCAGCCAGGACGAGTAATTGCCTTCGTAGGGAATGCCGCGACCGCGATCGAGCTCGAGGATCCATCCCGTGACGTTGTCGAGGAAGTAGCGGTCGTGGGTGACGATCAGGATCGCACCGGGATAGTTGCGCAGGTGCCCTTCCAGCCACGACACGGATTCGGCGTCGAGATGGTTGGTCGGCTCGTCCAGCAGCAAGAGCTCGGGCTGGTCGAGCAGCAGCCGGCACAGCGCGACGCGGCGGCGCTCACCGCCGGAGAGTTTGGTCACGTCGGCGTCGTCGGACGGACAGCGCAGCGCGTCCATGGCCTGGTCGACCTTGCTGTCGAGATCCCACAGGCCCTGCGCCTCGATCTCGTCCTGGAGCTTGGTCATCTCGTCGGCGGTCTCGTCCGAATAGTTGACTGCGAGCTCGTTGTAGCGGTCGAGGATCGCCTTCTGCTTGGCGACGCCCTGCATGACGTTCTCGCGCACGGTCAGTTTGGGATCGAGCTGCGGCTCCTGCTCGAGATAGCCGACGCGGGCGCCCTCGGCGACCCAGGCTTCGCCGGTATATTCCTTGTCGAGGCCGGCCATGATCTTGAGCAGGGTCGACTTACCCGAGCCGTTGACGCCGAGCACGCCGATCTTGGCGTCCGGGTAGAAGCTCAAATGGATGTTATCGAGCACCTTCCGGGTCGGGTAGCTCTTGGTCAGGCCCTGCATGAAATAGATGAACTGGCGCGCCATCGGTCCCGTGAAACCTTCGATTTGAGGAAATTTGCTTGCCGCCGATGTAGCGATCCCGCCCTGAAAGGGCAACGTTTTCCGTCCGTTCACCACGGATGAATACGGGACGGACACCATCCGGCCACCGATCCGGACAATTGAAACCATTTTTTAATAAAGCAGGCCAAAGCTCGGTTTCGCGCGGAAACAGCGTCACCCGCTCAGAACGAACGGGGAGCACAGCGAGGCCGCATCATGGCTCTGATCGAGACCAACTCTCTTCATGTTCCGGCATCAGCCGGGCACGTCTCCGGGTTCGCCTCGGAGATCAAGGCCTTCTGGAAGCGCTTCTTCACCACCGCCTTCAACCCCTACCGGCCCGAGCTGCACTACATGCGTGGCCCCGGCCCGGCCTGGCGCGCCAAGCACGGCATGGATGCGCCGTTCCGCCTTAAGCCCCGCGACCGCTGATCCCCACTTTCCTATCGGACTTTTGAAGACGCGAGCGGCTTGCGCGCCGTCCTGATTGCGCGCAACCATGGTCAGGTTCCGACGAGCGCGCCCGCTCGCGCCGTCACCTCTCGCCATGGATGAACGCTGATGAGCCGGCTGCGCTGTGCAATTCTCGACGACTATTTCAACCTCGCTCTCGACGTCGCCGACTGGCCGAAACTATCCGACCGCGTCGACGTCACCGTATTCAGCCATCCCTTCGCCTCCGAGCAGGCGGCTGCCAGCGCACTGGCCGATTTCGAGATCGTCTGCGCGATGCGCGAGCGCACCGCGTTTCCCAAGAGCCTGTTCGAGAGCCTGCCGAAACTGAAGCTGCTGCTGACCTCAGGCATGCGCAACGCTTCCATCGATATGGAGGCTGCGAAGGTTCGCAATGTGGCCGTGGGCGGCACCCAATATTCCCGCGATCCGACCGCGCCGCTGACGATGGGCCTGATCCTGGAGCTGACCCGCGGCATCGGCCGCGAGAACGCGCGCATGCATGCCGGCGAGCCCTGGCAGAGCTTTGCCGGTGTCGAGATCGAGGGGATGACGCTCGGCATCGTCGGGCTCGGCAAGCTCGGCAGCAAGATGGCGGAGATCGCGAAGGCGTTCGGCATGAACGTGATCGCCTGGAGCCCGAATCTCACGCCGGAGAAATGTGCGGCGGCCGGCGTCGGTTACGCCACCAAGGAGGAGCTGTTCGCCAAGGCCGACATCGTCACCATCCATGTCGTGCTGAGCGAGCGTTCGCGTGGCCTCGTCAGCCGCGCCGATCTCGCACGGATGAAGCCGACGGCCTTCCTCGTCAACACCGCGCGCGGTCCGATCGTGGACGAGCAAGCGCTGCTCGAGGCGCTGCAGCAGCGGAAGATCGCGGGCGCCGGCTTGGACGTGTTCTCGATCGAGCCGCTGCCGGTTGGCCACCCCTTCCGCAAGCTCGACAATCTCGTGCTGACACCGCATCTTGGCTACGCCACCACGGATGGATTGCGCATCCATTACGGCCAGATGGTCGAGACGATCGACGCCTGGACCAGGAGCGGCGAGCTGCCGCGGCGGCTTGCCTGAAACGCGATGAGGCCGGGATGATCATCATCTCGCTGCAGGCTGTCATCGAGCACGATCTCAGGCCGCAGAGCGCTGGCCGGCGGAAGAGCCTGCGGCGTCGGCAAAGCCATCACGCCAGGACGGGTGCGCCGGCAGCCAAGCCAGCTCGCGCTTGGCCTTGGCGTTGGAGGCGCCGCGCACCTCGGTCATCATCGCCGTCATATGCTCGCCCGCGAGCAGTCGCCCGAGCCAGGCGGGGACGTGAAGCGGCGGCCTGGCGCCGAGCACTTTGGCGAGCGCCGGCAGCCAGTCCCTGACCTGTGCCGGATAATCGTCGACGATGTTATAGATCTCGCCAGTTCGTCCGCGCTCGATGGCGGCCGCCGTCGCAGAGGCAGCATCTTCGGTGTGGATGAATGACCAGTAGCCACCGCCATCGCCGATCACCGGCACACGCCGGCGACGGAGCTGCTCCCTCATCGGCGGCGACAGCGTGCCGGTGTCCGGACCATAGAAGAATCCGTAACGCAACACGATCCCCTCGGGCACAGCCGATGCTGGCACCGTGCGCTCGAGATACCGGATCGCTTCGAGGGTGCGGCGAAGCTCCTCAGGCGGATTGGGATCAAGCTGATCCGCTTCCGTCTTGATCGCTCCCCCGTCGCGGCTAAAGGTCCAGCCGCAGAAGCTCTGGGCAATGAAGCGCTTGGCACCGGCCTCGCGCGCGGCCGCGAGCAGAATGTCGGTTCCGCGGGTGCGCAACTCGTTGGTCCGCGCGAATGCGCGATCGAAATGCCGCAGATCAGTAGCCGCGGCGAGATCCGTCATTTCATGAATGACCACATCCGGCCGCGCCGTCGTCACGGCCGCGCGCATGCCCGCCGCGTCCAGACCATCGGCGACGGCGGGTTCGGCCCCAAGCTCCCTAAGAAGGCCGGCCTTCGCGGCGCTCCGGGTTGAGCCGATGACCGAGTGACCGGCGGCAACAAGGAGGGGGACGAGCTTGCGCCCTACGGCGCCGGTGGCGCCCGCAACAAAGATTCGCATCTTGTGCTCCTCGCATTCGTGGCAACCAGCCGGGACGTAGTTGAATCCGGCTCGAATTCAAGGAAGCGAACGTGCGGACGCGGCAGGGAGCATGCGTCAAATGATTACGGCGCGTGGCCGAAGCGCACGCGCCGTTTCTCGGTCGATGTTTGAGCGAACTGCCTTAGCGCACGGTGACCGGTGCGGGCAGCGGCGGCACCACCGTCGGCTGCGTTCCGGGGACCGGGCCAGCCTGGGCGGCCATCGGAGCCGGACCGGCAGCACCGGGGGTCGGCGCAGCTGAGGCGGTCGCCGTTCCCGGCGACGGGCCGCCCGGCAGCACCACCACGCGGGTGCCGACCTTGACGCGATCGAACAGGTCGGAGACGTCCTCGTTCAGCATGCCGATGCAGCCGGAGGAGACGAACTTGCCGATCGTCGAAGGCTGGTTGGTGCCGTGGATGCGGTAGACGGTCGAGCCGAGATACATCGCGCGGGCACCGAGCGGATTGCCGGGGCCCCCGGCCATGAAGCGCGGCAGGTAGGGCTGACGCTCGATCATCTCGGTCGGCGGATGCCAATCGGGCCACTCGGCCTTGCGGGTGATCTTCTGCACGCCGGTCCAGGTGAAGCCGTCGCGCCCGACGCGGACGCCGTAGCGGACCGCGCGGCCGTTTCCGAGCACGTAATAGAGGTAGGTATTGGGCGTATCGACCACGATGGTGCCGGCCGGCTCCTTGGTCTGGAACGCGACTTCCTGGCGACGCAGGTTCGGCGGCAGCTGCGCCGGAGCAGCATCTGGCTGCTCCTCGGGTGGCAGCGAGGCGACCGTCATCGGCCGGCCGTCGGCGCCGACAGGCGGCTGGCCGGACTGCACCGCTCCGGTCGCGGCCGGACCACCGACCGCCTCCGGCGGACGCAGGCCATCATTGGCCGGCGCCTGGGCCGGACGGTCGGCGTAGATCACCGGCGGCGGGCCGGCGGGCCGGCCATAGCGGGGATCATCGGGCGACATCACGGGCCCCTGGGGCGGCGCCGCCGAATAGACCGGCGGAGCGCCAGCCGGACGGCCATAGCGCGGATCATCCGGCGACATCACTGGCCCCTGCGGCGGGGCGGCCGAATAGACCGGAGGCGCGCCGGCCGGGCGGCCGTAGCGCGGATCGTCAGCCAGACCGGGCGGCGGCAGCGAAGCCTGCGGCATCGCGTCGTCGGCTTCGTCCAGCGCGTCGAAATTCGGCGTGCGGTCGCCGGGCCGATATTCGGCCGGGGCACCATAGCTTGGCGCCTGCTGGACCGGATAGCTCTGAGCCTGAGCGAGCGAGGTTCCCGCCGCAGCGACTGTCGCGGCAGCGCATATCGTCAGAAAGTGTTTGATCATCATCGCTCTTGTATAGTCCCCAAGCCCGATCGGACCGTTAACGGCCAGATGACGGAAGATAGCGGCACATTCAAGACATATCAGGCTTATTTGCGCCGGATTGGCCGATTTGTGATCCGCAAGACTACCGTTGCCCCGTTGCATCGCGGGGCTGAAATCGTATCGCGCCATCAGTTGCCGCGATGTTCGGCCGCGATTTTAACAGAACGATGCCGAAGCCTTGCGATATGGTCGAATCAGCCTGATTCGCCACCTTTTTGAGCTCGGATCCGCGTGGCGAACGCGGCAAGCAGTACCGTCACCGCGTTCAGATGGCTCTTGGGCCCTGGCCACCTCGCCGCCGGGGCGGAAATTCGCAATCGCTCGATGCTTCCCGGCTTTCGCTTCCTGTTTGCCGCGATCCTGCTGTCAACCTCTATCCTGGTGTTCGGCCTAGGGGCCGCCGCGCTGCTGCGGGCGACCCATCAGCAGTATGTCAGCAACCCCAGCTGGCGAAACGGCCCGCAGGAGCAGGTGTTTGCGCAAGTGCCCGAACCGGCCCAGCCGGTGCTCGCGGTGTTGCGGGCCGAGCCGGAGGTGCCCGCCGAGACCACGCCATCGCTGCGCGACCAGGTGCCGACCATTGGATTGCCGGTGAGCGAACCCGAACAGGTGGCCGCGCTGGCCGCCACAGAGATCGACGTTCAGCCGCAGGCCACAGCGCCTCTGGCTGAGGTCCCGGCTGTCGAACCAGCCAAGCCCGAAGCGACCGTAGAGGCTGCACCGCCAACGGCGACCGACACGCTCACCCCGGCCGACACCACGGCGTCGATTGCAGAGGCCCAGCCCGCCGCAACGGCCAGCGAGCCGGCGCCGCCCGAGCCCACCGCCACCCTCGCCTCCCCGGCGGTTGATGTCGCCTCCGCGAAGCTGGCCGCGCTGAACGAACCCGCGACGACGGCGGTGAAGGATGCGCCGGCGAAGGCCAAAGCCGAGAGTAAGAAGTCGGATAGCAGCGCATCGGACAGCAAGGCGGCCAAGCGCAAGGCGAAGGCGAAGAAGCGGCCTCGTGTGGTACGCCGCCCGCCGCCTCAGCAGTTGCAGCAGCAGCTCGATCCGTTCGGTCAGCAGACCTTCGCGACGACGACCACGCGCACGCGCTGACGCTCCTTCTCCGCCTCTCGCTGCTGCGACGAGCCTACGCCGGCCCGGTCGCGATCGGCGGGCCGCCGGCCTGGCCCCATTCCGACCAGGAGCCGTCATAGAGCGCGGTGTCGGTGATCCCCAGGCGATAGAGAGCGAGCGTCAGCACGCCCGCGGACACACCGGAGCCGCAGCTCGTCACGATGGGCGCGTCGAGCTTGACGCCGGCATTCGTGAAGGCGGCGCGGAGATCGTCGAGCGGCTTCATCTCACCGGTCGCGGCATCGAACAGCAGATTGTAGGGCACGTTGCGGGCGCCGGGGATGTGGCCGGAGCGGATGCCGGGCCGCGGCTCGGGCGCACGGCCCTCGAAACGGTCGGCGGCGCGCGCGTCGATCACCTGCTCCTTGCTGCTTTCGAGGTTGGCGATCAGCTGCTGCATGCTGCGCACGCGTTTTGAATCATAACTCGCCCTAAACGTCGCAGGCTTGGGCTTCACCTCGCCGCCCTCGACCGCACGCCCTTCCGCGCGCCACTTCTTCAGGCCGCCATTGAGGATGCGTACATTGCTGTGGCCGAAGGCCAGGAACATCCACCACGCACGCGGTGCTGCGACCCAGCCGCCGGCATCGTAGAGCACGACCGTGTCGGAATTGGAGATGCCGAGATTGCCGACATCGCGGCCGAACTGCTCGGCGCTCGGATACATGTGCGGCAGCGGGTTGGAATGATCCGACACCGCATCGACATCGAAGAACACCGCGCCCGGCAGATGCGCGGCGAGATAATCGTCCTTCGGCAGCGGCAGCACGCCCGGCAGCTTGAAGCTGGCGTCGAGGATCTTGACGTTGGCATCGCCCATGTGGGCGGCGAGCCATTCGGTGGAGACGAGAGGGTCGGTGGCGGTCATCTGTCTTTCCTTGCAGTCATTCCGGGGCGCGCGCAGCACGAGTGAGGCTGAAGCAGCGCGCGTCAAACTCCGCTGTCATCGCCCGGCTCGACCGGGCGATCCAGTACTCCGAGACGGTTGTAATTGCACCGATGGGCTGCGGCGTACTGGATTCCCCGCTTTCGCGGGGAATGACGGGTGGAGAGAGCGAGGCTCACCCCTTCTTCTTCGGCTCCCACTTCTCCGTCGGGCCACCCGCATCACGCCAAGCGGCATAGCCGCCGGCGATGTGGGCGACGGGCTTCAGGCCCATGTCCTGCGCGGTCTTGGCCGCGAGCGCGGAGCGCAGGCCGCCGGCGCAGTGGAAGACGAACTTCTTGTCCTCCTGGAAGATCGGCTTGGCGTAGGGGCTCTGCGGGTCGATCCAGAATTCGAGCATGCCGCGGGTGCAGGCGAAGGCGCCGGGGATGCGGCCGTCGCGCTCGATCTCGCGGGGATCACGGATATCGACGATGACGACGTCGCCGTTCTTGGAGATCTCGATGGCGTCCTTGGCGGTGAGCGTCTCGATCTCGGCATTGGCCTCGTCGATCAGCGCCTTGATGCCGCGGGTGATGGTCTGGGGCATATATCTCTCCCTCTTGTCATTCCGGGGCACGCGTAGCGCGAACCCGGAATCCATTTCTCTACACGCGCTGCAGCCCGATGGATTCCGGGCTCGATGCTTCGCATCGCCCCGGAATGACGGCAGCGCTAATGCGTCAATTCCTTCATCGCGGCTTCCAGCCCCTCGATCGTGATCGGGTACATCCGGTTGGCGAAGATGCGCTTGATGATGGTGGTCGATTCCGAATAGTCCCAGTGCTTCTGCTGCACTGGGTTCAGCCACACCGCGTGCGGATAGGTGCGGATGATGCGGTCGAGCCAGACCGAGCCCGGCTCCTCGTTGACGTGCTCGACCGAGCCGCCGGGCACCATGATCTCGTAAGGCGACATCGAGGCGTCGCCGACGAACACGACCTTGTAGTCGTGCGGGTATTTGTGCAGCACGTCCCAAGTCGGGGTGCGGTCGGTGAAGCGGCGCTTGTTCTGCTTCCACACGCCTTCATAGAGGCAGTTGTGGAAGTAGAAATACTCCATGTGCTTGAACTCGCTCTTCGCCGCCGAGAACAGCTCCTCGACCTGCTCGATATGTGCGTCCATCGAGCCGCCGATGTCGAAGAACACCAGGAGCTTGACCGCGTTGCGCCGCTCGGGGCGCATGTGCACGTCGAGATAGCCGTGATTGGCGGTCTCGCGAATGGTGGTGTCGAGATCGAGCTCGTCGGGCGCGCCGGTGCGGGCGAATTTGCGCAGGCGGCGTAGCGCCACCTTGATGTTGCGGATGCCGAGCTCGACATTGCCGTCGAGGTCCTTGAATTCCCGCCTGTCCCACACCTTCACGGCGCGGTTGTTGCGGTTCTTCTCCTGGCCGATGCGGACGCCCTCGGGGTTGTAGCCGTAGGCCCCAAAGGGTGAAGTGCCGGCGGTGCCGATCCATTTCGAGCCGCCCTGGTGCCGGCCCTTCTGCTCCTCGAGGCGCTTCTTCAGGGTCTCCATGAGCTTGTCCCAGCCCATGGCCTCGATCTGCTTCTTCTCTTCTTCCGTCAGATATTTCTCGGCGAGCTTCTTCAGCCACTCCTCGGGGATCTCGGCCTTCTCCATGGCGTCGAGCAGGCTTTCCAGCCCCTTGAAGACAGTGCCGAAGACGCGGTCGAACTTGTCGAGATTGCGCTCGTCCTTCACCAGCGAAGCGCGCGACAAGTAATAGAAATTCTCGACCGTGTAGTCCGCAAGGTCAGCGTCGAGCGCCTCCATCAGCGTGAGGTATTCGCGCAGCGTCACGGGGACCTGCGCATCGCGCAGAGAGGTGAAGAATTGCAGGAACATGGGTGACAGATTGCCCGTCGGGGGACGGACGTCAAGGGGCGCAGCTTCACCTCTCCCATAGGGAGAGGTCGGCACGCAGTGCCGGGTGAGGGGTTTCGCTCCCTCGTGCGCCGGCCCCCTCACCCGGATCGCTGACGCGATCCGACCTCTCCCCGCTGGGGAGAGGTGAACCACGCGCGTCGGCGCGCCAATTCAACATAGACCCAAGCGCTTTTTGCTCTAGAATTGACCGCCTCACGGGGTTGTTTTGGGGACGTTTGCAATGGGAATTCTCGCGGCGCTCATCATCGGCGCGATCGCCGGCTGGCTCGCGGGCAAGATTGTCCACGGGGCGGGATTTGGGCTGGTCGGCAACATCGTCGTCGGCATCATCGGCGCGCTGGTGGCGAGCTGGGTGCTGCCCCAGCTGCACATCGCGCTCGCCACCGGCACGTTAGGTGCCATCGTCGACGCCACGATCGGCGCGGTGATTGTGCTGGTGATCCTTTCGCTGATAAGACGGGTCTGAAAGCCTGACCGAACCAGGAACGGCCGCCCTGCGCGGCCGTTCCCATGTCGCGACCGGGGCGATGAAAGTGCGATGTCTCGGACGACGACCAACAAGGACGCGCGATGAAATTTACCGG
Organism: Bradyrhizobium sp. LMG 9283; assembly: GCF_045571415.1. Taxonomy (NCBI): domain Bacteria; kingdom Pseudomonadati; phylum Pseudomonadota; class Alphaproteobacteria; order Hyphomicrobiales; family Nitrobacteraceae; genus Bradyrhizobium; species Bradyrhizobium sp. LMG 9283. The sequence continues at coordinate 2,604,599 of NZ_CP120691.1, read as the reverse complement.
CACCAAGGACTATGTTGCGACCGACGATCTCAAGGTCGCCGTCAATGCCTCGATCGTGCTCGAGCGCCCGCTGCTGGTGAAGGGCGAGCCCGGCACCGGCAAGACGGTGCTGGCCGAGGAAGTCGCGAAGGCGCTGAACGCGCCGCTGCTGACCTGGCACATCAAGTCCACCACCAAGGCGCAGCAGGGGCTCTACGAGTACGACGCGGTGTCGCGCCTGCGCGACAGCCAGCTCGGCGATGCCCGCGTATCGGACATCAAGAACTACATCAAGCGCGGCAAGCTGTGGGAAGCCTTCACCAGCGAGCAGCGCCCGGTGCTCTTGATCGACGAGATCGACAAGGCCGACATCGAATTCCCCAACGACCTGCTGCTCGAGCTCGACCGCATGGAATTCCACGTCTACGAGACCGGCGAGACGATCAAGGCCAAGCAGCGCCCGATCATGATGATCACCTCCAACAATGAGAAGGAGCTGCCGGACGCCTTCCTGCGCCGCTGCTTCTTCCACTACATCAAGTTCCCCGATGCCGACACCATGCATCGCATAGTCGACGTCCACTTCCCCGGCATCAAGAAGCGCCTGGTCGAGGAAGCCTTGCGCATCTTCTTCGAGGTCCGCGAGGTACCGGGCCTGAAGAAGAAGCCGTCGACCTCGGAGCTGCTCGACTGGCTCAAGCTGCTGCTCAACGAAGACATGAGCGCCGAGCAGCTGAGGGAACGCGACCCGCGCAAACTGATCCCGCCGCTGCACGGCGCGCTGCTCAAGAACGAGCAGGACGTGCATCTGTTCGAGCGGCTGGCGTTCCTGAGCAGAAGGGAAGTGTAGGCTTCGTGTCCCGGACGCGCTGCAGCGTGAAACGCTGCTGCGCAGAGCCGGGACCCAGAAGGCCGCACGGGCTGCTCGGAGACATGGGCCCCGGCTCTGCAACGCACCGCAAGGGCGCTGCGCTGCGTCCGGGGCACGAGAGCGGAGTTCGCCGCACGCTCTCTCCACATCGTCATTGCGAGCGCAGCGAAGCATCCAGAATCCTCCGCGGAACGATTCTGGATTGCTTCGTCGCAAGCGCTCTTCGCAATGACGGAGCAAGCCGCATGGGCATCGCTCTCCAACTCGCCTCTCAATCTCAGGCACGTCTTCGCATTCTCGCGGCGCATTTAGCCCGAACTTTGCTTCATTCCTCACCCCCAAGGAAAGAGGGCGCAGGGAAGGCCGCATAGGCGTTAAGGTAGCGCGAGCATCGATTGATACGGACGTTTTCGAGGAGGCTCGCGCAGGTGCCGCCCAAGCGCTCGCTTTCTGCGGCGGAAGCAACGGATGGTTGGTTGTGGAATGATCGCTTGTAGCAAGGATGCAACGAGTTGTTGCAAAACACGCCAAGCGCCAGGTGCCGTCAGGCGGCCTGCATCCAGCGGGGAGAGTCCTCGAAGTCGCGGGCAAGCGGCTCGAGCAGCAGGATGATCAAGAGGTGTGCCAGCAAGTAGGGCTTGGCGGAGCGCGGATCGGTTCCAGGTGGCGTCTTGAGACCAATCAGACTCTTCAGTCGCTTGAAGCCAAGTTCGATGCGCCATCGCAGTCGATAGAGCGCAAGTACATCCTTGGTGGAGAACTCGTCCCGTGCGAGCGACGTGACCAGAATGACCCAATCCGCGGCTTCCAGAGTTTCTTTGGAGATGACGCGGTTTTCGTCTTGTGCGTCGCGCCGGGCTTTACGACGCGAAGCCGCGACTGCACCGGCGGGCTTCTTGACTGCGACCAGACGCATAGCCAGAGGCGCACCGTCCTTGCGTTTGATCCAAATCCTCCGATCGATCAGTCCGTGCGCCTTCGCCGCACGCAATTGGGCCATCAGATCGAACGGAAGGCCTTTGCCATCAAGCCAACGTGCGTTCTTCCAGCCCGCTCGGATCAAAACGTCTGCCCCGGCGTCGCGGACAGCGGCGATGCGGTCAGGTTGCAGATAAGCGCGGTCAGCAATGCGGATCTCGTTCTTGACCACCGGTATCCGGTCAAACGTTTCGCCCTCTTGCTGATCTGTCAGCTCGAAGTGACCAAAGCGCTCATATGGCAGATCGAATGCACTATGAACGCGCCAAAGCTCACTGTTCCTGCGCGCAGCCGGTCCTGCCTGAGGCACTGTCGTCGCATCGATAATGCGGATCAGGCGGCCTCGGCTCGCCTTCGGGGCTGCCGCAGCCAGCAAGCCCTCCACCAGCACTGCAAACCAATCGCCACATTGACGCAGGCGATAGAACAACGCCACGCTGCTGAGGTCGGCAAGGCCAACAGAAGCGGCCCATGCGGCTGTCGATCTCAACCCTCTTTCACCCAGACAATAGGCCAGCATCAGCCGAAGTAACGACACCGCATCTGGAATTTGGCGCCGCCGCACGAAAGCCTTCGTCTGGCGCGCACTTATTTCAAGCTGCGCAGCCCCGCCGAGCTGCGCAACCACTCTCGTCCAGTCCTCGTTCAGAAGCGATTCGTCTGCCATCCCGCCTTGGAATCACGTGTGATTCCAACACTCAAGAATAAACTTAACGCCTATGGGGAAGGCCGGGTGCCGGCTGGCACCCACGGTCCGCTGCGCGAAAAGTGCACGCAGAGAAACCGCACAGCGGCATACAGGTGAAGCCCAACACACGGCCTTCCCTGCGCGATGGTCGGACGGCTTATACCGCGCTCTTGTGTCTGCAAATTGTGCCAAAAAACGCCAACGGGCGGTTCTGACCAACCGCCCGTCGCTGGATCTGAGCCCGACCGTGCTCAAAGGCCTTGAGAGCCTGTCCGGGAGCGTGGGACAGATCCGGTGTCTTCCTCAACCCGAACAGTTGCATGGGCTTCGAGCCCGAACCGAGCAAGGAAGGGAGTGGATGATGGCACAAAACGGTGGCGTTGTCGTCGGGATCGATGTGGCCAAGGACAAGGTGGATGCATGCATCCGCGCGGTGTCGCAACGGCAGACGTTTCCTAGCACTGCAGAAGGACGGCGCGGTCTGATCCGCTGGCTGCGCAAATACAAGGTTGCCAAGGCGGTCATGGAGGCATCTGGCGGTTACGAGCGAGAGTGGGCTAAGGCGCTGCGTCAGGCCGACATCGAAGCCCGGATCGTCGACCCCAAGCGCGTGCGTGATTTCGCTCGATCAGCCGGACAACTCGCCAAGAACGATGCGATCGATGCGGAGATGATCGCCTGGTTTGCCGAGACCTTCACCGATGCTCCAGATCAGGCCCATGACACGGCCCGCGAGAATCTGGTGCAGGTCGTAAAAGCGCGCCAGAGCCTGCTCGATCTGCAGACGAGCCTGAAAAATAGGGGCGAGCATGCCGCCCCCAAAATCGTCCAGCAGATGCAGGCTCGGTTGTTAAAGCAGATCGCAGACGAAGTTGCCAAGCTCGAGGTTGCGATCGCCGCAATGATCAAGGCCGCGCCACATTTGGCCGAACTTGCCGAGATCATCGAGAGCGTGCCAGGGCTCGGCAAGATCACATCCGCCGGTCTGGTCGCCGCGATGCCGGAACTTGGCCAGGTGAGCAACAGGATCGCCGCTGCGCTGTTGGGAGCAGCTCCTTACGATGACGACAGCGGGAAGCGACGCGGTGATCGCCATGTAAAAGGTGGACGCCGAAAGGTTCGCAATCTCTTCTACATGGCTTGCCTCGGCGCTGCGACGCGGCACAACCCTGTGATCATGGCCTTCTATGATCGTCTGATCGCTAAAGGGAAGGAGCCGAAGGTTGCGCTGATCGCCTGCATGCGCAAGCTCATCGGCATTCTCAACACCATGATCGCCCGCGCCAGAAATGGGATGCTCGCCGCTACGAACTGAGCGAACCCGCTCGGCCTCAGCCGAGCGCATGCACCGCCTGAAGACCGGTGAGCGGGCGGGGTCAAGGCCGTCAGCCGCCGAAGGCGGGGGCGCACAGCGCCAGCCTTGAGCCCGCTCGATCACCGGTCTACTTCAACACAGTTGCTCCCGGGAGCCGAGTTCCTTCTGGCCTCCCTCACCTCGGCGAAAGTCGCCGGCATCGCGCCGGTTGACGCGACTGCCGCATTCGCCAAGGCTTGACCGTAGCAACGACGGCCAGGACCACACGGTTTTGCCGTACGCACACAGCGCCGTTCGTCCGCACGAAGCTTCGGGTTCACGGAGAGCAATCCGCCCTGCCCTTGACATCTCGCACACGACGCTGCCGCGTCCACCGCAACCCGGCCCGCGTTTCGAACGACTCGCGAACCGCCCCTCTTCCGTGAGCCGGGCTGCGTCGACTTATGCCGCAATTCCGAATTTCGGTAAAGTGGAATATTTTTGGCGGAAGGGGTTGACGGGTTGCGGGGTGTTTTGCCCAACGGGACAATTCACATGTCGCTGCACGTCGTAGCCCGGATGGAGCGAAAGCGTAATCCGGGGAAAGCGCCGAAGGCCGGGCGAGCGGCCCCGGATTGCGCTCCGCTCCATCCGGGCTACGAACCTCCGTATCGGCAGAAGTGCCGGGTCACGCCACCGCCGTGTCCGGAATCCTTGCGGCTTCCATCGGCTGCTTGCCGCGGATCAGGTCGGAGGCGCGGTCCGCGATCATCATGGTGGAGGCGTTGAGGTTCGCCGAGATCATACGCGGCATGACCGAGGCATCGATGACGCGCAGGCCCTCCAGGCCGTGGACGCGGAGGTGGTCGTCGACCACTGCCCAGGTGGAGTCCGCCGGGCCCATGCGGCAGGTGCAGCCGGGGTGGAAGGTGGTGGTGCCGCGCTGGGTGGCGGCGTGCAGAAATTCGTCGTCGGTGTTGACGTTGGGACCGGGGAAATCCTCGTAGGCGTAGTAGGGCGACAGCGGGGCACTCTTCAAAAGCTTGCGCGCGAGCTTCATGCCGCCGACGATGACGCGGCGGTCGAGCTCGGCGTCGAGATAGTTGGTCTGGATGATCGGCGGCGCGAACGGATCGCTGGAGCGGATGCGGACGTAGCCGCGGCTCTCGGGGCGCTGCTGCCAGGACGCCACCGTCATGCCGGGCTCGTCCTCGAGCTGGCCCTGCACGCCCTCCTTGTAGCTTGCCGGCGTGAAGGTGAGCTGAAGGTCGGAGCTCTCCGCGCTCTCGCCGGAATGCCAGAAGCAATAGACCATGGTCGGCGACAGCGACAGCAGGCCGCGGCGCGCGGTGGCCCATTTCGCTGCTTCGATCCAGAGACGCCAGCCGCGGCGGAGCTCGTTGATGGTCTTGATGTCCTTGACGCGCGCGACCGTGCGCGGCGCATAATGGTCCTGAAGGCCCTCGCCGACGGGGAGCGCGTGACGCACCGCGATGCCGTGCTGCTGCAACAGATCGGGCGAGCCGACGCCGGAGAGCTGCAGGAGCTGCGGCGAATTATAGGTGCCGCCGGAGAGGATGACTTCCTTGTTGGCGCGCACTTCGACAGGATGGCCGCCGCGGCCGCCTTTCATGTAGCGCACGCCGACCGCGCGCTTGCCTTCAAAAATGATCTCGGTCGCGTGCGCATGCGTGTGCACATGCACGTTGGGCCGCTTCATCGCCGGCTTGAGGAACGCGGTCGCGCCGGAGACGCGCAGGCCGTTGTTGATGGTGCGCTGGCAGTAGGAGACGCCTTCCTGGGTCTTGCCGTTGTAGTCGGGGTTGCGGGGAATGCCGAGCGAGACCGCACCTTCCATGAAGGCCTCGCAGAGCGGATCGCGCCAGTTCATGGTGGTGACGATGAGGTTGCCGTCGCGGCCGCGATAGGTGTCCTCGCCCTCGCCGACCCGCTTCTCCAGCCGGCGGAAGTAGGGAAGCACGTCGGCATAGCCCCAGCCGCGATTGCCCATCTGCGCCCAGGTGTCGAAATCCATGCGCTGGCCGCGGTTGTAGATGTGGCCGTTGATCGAGGACGAGCCGCCGAGCGTCTTGCCGCGCGGCGCGTAGATGCTGCGCCCGCCGGTCCAGGGCCCCGGCTCCTGCTGGTACGCCCAGTTGATGCTCTTCATGTGGAAGGTCTTGATGAAGCCCGCCGGCAGATGGATGTACGGGTGCCAGTCGGAAGGGCCCGCCTCGAGCACGCAGACGCTGACATTCGGATCTTCGCTGAGCCGGCTGGCGAGCACGCAACCGGCGGAGCCCGCGCCGACGATCACATAATCAAATCTGTCCATGGTGCCTCGGCCGCTTATCGCTCAATTGATTTAGCTGAACTGTTGCCGCGCTCGCGATCACCTCTCCCATAGGGAGAGGTCGGCGCGGAGCGCCGGGTGAGGGGTGCGGTCTCTCGTGGGACCGGAGCCCCCTCACCCGATTTGCTGCGCAAATCACCTCTCCCCTCCGGGGAGAGGTGAGGACCATCGCGGCGAATTCGTATCGATCAGAAGACATCTCTTCTAGCGCGGCTTGTCGTTGAGTTGGAATTCCAGATGCGCCTGCACCGTCGGCCATTCGGCGGCGGTGATGCTGTAAACAACAGTATCACGCAGCGTGCCGTTCGGCGCGATCTGGTGGCTGCGCAGAATGCCGTCCTGCTTGGCGCCCAGGCGCTCGATGGCGCGGCGGCTCTGGTGGTTGAAGAAGTGCGTGCGGAACTCGACCGCGATGCAGTTCAGCGTCTCGAAGGCATGGCGCATCAGCAACAGCTTGCATTGCGTGTTGAGCGGGCCGCGCTGCGCGCTCTTGCCATACCAGGTCGAGCCGATCTCGACGCGGCGGTTGGCGGCATCGATGTTCATGTAGGTGGTCATGCCGACGATCCTGCCGCCGGCATCGAACACGGTGAAGGGCAGCATCGAACCTGCGGCCTGCAAGCCGAGGCGGCGGTCGATCTCCTTGCCCATGTTCTCCGGCAGCGGGATCGCCGTGTACCAGAGTTTTGACAGCTCGCCGTCCTTGACGGCCTCGACCAGACCCTCGCGATGATCATGCGACAGCGGCTCGAGACGGGCGTGCTGTCCGCGCAGGGTGATGGGATCGGGCCAGGGCATTCTATCGTTCCTCATGATGTCATTCCGGGGCGATCCGCAGGACCGAGCCCGGAATCTCGAGATCCCGGGTTCGGCTCTTCGAGCCGCCCCGGGATGACGATGGCGTACTACGTCATCGTCACTTGTTCAAAAAATTCAACGGCAAACCGCCGCGCGGCCAGTCCATGGCGATCAGCTCGCCCTTGCCCGACAGCGTGATATAGGCGGTCTTCAGCTCGGGGCCGCCGAAGGCGATATTGGTGGTGACGCGGTCGCCGGTCGGAACCTGCTCGACCAGGGTGCCGTCTGGCGCGATCACGGAGATGCAGCCGGAGACGAGGGTGGCGACGCAGACATTGCCGTTCGCTTCCACTGCGAGCGAGTCGAACATCTGATAGCCGCCGAGGCCGCAGATCGGCTTGCCCCGCTCGCCGCGATAGATCGCATCGCGCGGCTTGAGCGTGCCCGGCGCCGAGAGCTCATAGGCCCAGAGCCGGCCGGTCGGCGTCTCCGCGATGTAGACCGTGTTCTCGTCCGGCGATAGCCCGATGCCGTTGGCCGGCAGCACGCCATGCACGACTTCCACGATCTCGGTCATGCCGGGCTTCAGGTAATACATGCCGCCGACGTCCATCTCGCGGGCGCGGCGCTTGCCGAGATCGGAGAACCAGAGGCCGCCCTGCTTGTCGAAGACGAGGTCGTTCGGCCCGCGCAGATCGTGCGCCCCGCATTTGGTCACGACGGTCTCGACCTTGCCGGATTGCAGATCGACGCGCTGGATCGAACCGCCGAGATAATCGTCTGGCTGCGGACCGGGCATGATCATGTTGCGGGTCGGGATCCAGGAGAAGCCGCCATTGTTGCAAATGTAGATCTTGCCGTCGGGCCCGAGCGCGGCGCCATTCGGGCCGCCCGGCACCTTGGCGACGATCTCCTTGCGGCCGTCGGGATAAACCCGCGTCAGGCGCTGGCCGCGGATCTCCACCAGCACCACCGAGCCGTCCGGCATCACGACCGGCCCCTCGGGAAATTCGAGGTCGGTGGCGAGGACGCGTATGTTGGGCGTGCTAATGGACATTTGGGACCCTCCCGGCTGCCTATTATGATTATGGCTTGCACGGGATGTCCGGCACGGGCCCCGCAGGCAAGATTTGCCTGCGGTTATGACAAAGTCGCCAAGGCTTGCCAAGCAAGCGGGACGGTATGCCAGCCTTGCAACCTAAAGCGCGACGGGATTTCGCGATTTAGGTTCTTGCTTGAGCATGATCTTTTCGGAAAACCGCTGCGCACTTTTCCGGATCATGCTTACTCCCGCACTGGTATCCAAATCTCGAAGCCGCCATGGCCGGTTGCGGGGTCGAACTTCTCGTCATAGCGCTCGAAGTTCGGCGCATCCGCGGCTTTCAAACAGGACGCCGGCAACCACTGATTCCAGATCGTGTTGACGGTGCGCCGGATCGAGGCGACGTGCTCGGTATGCGTGAAAACCGCATAGCGCTGCTCGGGAATGCGGATGCGACCGAAGCGGCGCGGCAGGTCGGAGAAGTCGGCGACCTCGACGCCGGCGATGTAATCGAAATTGCCGGCATCATCGCCGTTGCAGCAGACGCCGTAGGCGACGTTACCAACGCGGGCGGGGATGTCGGCAACCTCCTGATGGAAGCGTTGCCAAAGACCGGGGATCATGGCGCCATTGTCGCAGGAGATGCGCTCGGCGGGACCGGCAATGAGGAAGGCCTTGGCGGTCTCGAAACGTGGCGGGGCGAGAGTATCGAGCATGGTGGAATCCATGAGGATCGGCTCCTGAAGCTTGAGGTGGCCAGTGCACGTTGCCGCCCTCACCGCTTCCGGCGTGGTGCCGAACTGGTCGCGGAACGCGCGGGTGAATGCTTCGTGCGAGCCGTAATCCGCCTCCAGCGCCAGTGACAGGATGTCGGGCGCGCCCTTTGCCAGACTGCGCGCCGCCTCCGTCAGCCGCCGCGCGCGCACGTACCGCATCACCGGAAGACTGACTGCTGCGGCAAACGCACGCACAAGGTGGAACCGCGACACGCCCGAGACCGCCGCGATCTCGTCGAGCGTCATCGGCTCGGCCAGATGGCTCTCGATATACCAGAGCGCGCGCTGGGCTGGGTTCATGGCGATTCAGGCTCTCGTTCGAAACGCGGCGATGATGCGCTGGTCAGCAGCACTCTGCTTGATCGGCATTGCTGTCCTTCGCATGAGCATAGTCCGGCAATGACCACTGGCAACGCCCTGGTGTTCGTGGCTACACTCGTTGAAACCGCTCACGAGAAAGAGGAACCGGGTCATGGAAATCACCGATGTGCGGGCGCACCATATCCGCATTCCCTATGACGCCGGTGTCGCGAGCTTTCGCCAGGGCGCTTCCGCCATCACCGCCCTCGACATGGTCCTCGTCGAGGTCACGACCGATTCCGGGCTGACCGGCTGGGGCGATGCTTTCGCCTATGTCTGCCCGCGCACGACGCGCAGCGCCGTCGAGGAGATGATCGCGCCGCAGGCCCGCGGGCTAGAGGTGCCCGATGCCGCCGGCATTCCCGCGGTGATGGAACAGATCCAGCGCAATCTGCATCTGTTCGGCCGCTACGGCATCACCATGTTCGCGATCTCCGGGCTCGATATCGCATTGTGGGACCTTGCCGCCAAGATAGAGGGCGTGCCGGTGCACCGCCTGCTGGGCGAGATCAGGCGCACGGCCATTCCAGCTTACGCGAGCCTGCTGCGGATCGGCTCGCCCGATAACATCGCCGCCGAATGCAGGAAGGCGCTCGCGCTCGGCTATGGCGCGATCAAGCTGCACGAGACCACGGCGCCGGCCGTGTTTGCCGCGCGCGAGGCGATCGGCCCCAACATTCCGCTGATGATCGACATGAACTGCCCGCTCACGGCCGAGCAGGCGATCGCATTCGCGGTGACGTGCCGGGACGCGCAACCGATGTTTCTGGAGGAGCCGGTCTGGCCGCCCGAGGATTTCACCGCGCTCGCCGACGTGCGCCGCAAGAGCGGACTCGGCATCGCCGCCGGCGAGAATGCCTGCACGGAATATCAATTCCGCCAGATGATGGAGGCGGGCGCGGTGAGCCACGCCCAGCCGTCAGTCATCAAGGTCGGCGGCATCACGGAGTTTCTGAAAGTCGCGGCGCTGGCCGATCGGTCCGGCGTCAAGATCGTGCCGCACTCTCCTTATTTTGGCCCCGGCCTGCTGGCGACGCTGCATCTGCTCGCGACGCGCGACGACGGACTGGTCGAGATGTTCTATTTGAAGCGCGAGGCCTGCCTCTGGAACAGCCGCGCCGATGTCGATGGCAGCGGCCATGTCGCGGTGCCCTCAGGCCCCGGGCTCGGTTACGAGCCCGATCGTGGCGTGATGGAGCGATATCGCGTCGCGTGAACGGCGCTTATTTCGCCGCGTCCTTGGGCGGCGGCGCGTCCTGCTTCTTCTTCAGATCCTCGGCCGTCTTCGCCTGCGCGGCCTGCAGGTCGCCAAGCGTCTTCTGAAGGCCGGCGAGGCTCGTCTTCAGCGCGTCGATCTGGCGGTTGGCCGCATCGAGTTTCTGCTGGTGGTCGAGATTGAGCTTGGTGATGGTCTTTTGGAGGAAATCGACATTGCTCTGCAGACAGCTGGTGCGCCGCTCCATGGTCTTCTCGACCGTGCAGATCTCGATGCCGGGCACGTCCTGCGCGTGCACCGGCAGAGGCGCCAGCGCTGCGAGCAGCAAGATCGTGAAACAAATGTCAGCGTTTCGAAGCAGCATGAAAGTTCCTCGGCCAGTCGATCACGGCAATGTGCGCTGTTTGCGCAGAGCCGCGTGAGGCTACCACACTCGCACCGCATTCTCGCGTTGAGCTTGGGCTCGTTCCCCTGGGACGGGGAGCATGAACCGCACGCGGAAGAAGTGGGCGCTCTTCCCGCGGCTTTGATTAGGGGAGATTTTCGGAATGGCAACGCGCGATAGACGTTTGGCGGAATTCGATGGCGCCGGAGAACCACCGCCGGGCCTGCCACTCGAAGTGCTGTGCGAGGATCACAGCGGAACGTATCAACTGCCGTTCGCCTGCCGCTATGTCGAGGGACGCTGGCAGAACCACGAGGCCGGTATTGCGGTCGAAGCAACCGTGATCGGCTGGCGCCTGCCGCGCGTGAAGCAGCGCGGTGCCGCCTGAAGGCGGTCTCTGTTTCAAAATGCGACGGGGCCGCGCTTGGCTTTAACCTTCGGAACGCGGCCCGAACGAATCACGTCCGAATCAGCTGAAAGGCCGTGTACGCACCTGTTCACGGCTAGATGTCGGTGCGGCTCTGCGGGCGTGTACAAGATCTCGGCAGCGCGCCGGCTGGGCCCGGCCTGGCACCGGCGCCAAAGGTTAATCGTGGCAAAGGCATCGCCGTGAGGCCGCCGCGGGAGGGCCCCCGCCGCCGAAACAGGCAGGGCCGCGCAATATCTGCCTAATATTCGACCTCGAGCTCCTCGATCTCGGCCGGCTCCTCCCTCGCTGCCGCGATCCATTCCTGCATCTCGGGCATGGCCATGATGGTGTCGGCATAGGCCTTCAGCGGCGGCGCGAGCTTGACGTCATAGGTCACAAAGCGCGTCACCACCGGGGCATACATCGCATCTGCCATGGTGCGCTGCGCGCCGAACAGGAAGGGACCGCCCGATTTCTCCAGGCAGTCGCGCCAGATGAACCAGACGCGGTCGATGTCGGCCTGCGCCCGCGACCAGATCTTAAAGCCGGGAAAGTGCCCCTTCAGGTTGACCGGCAGCGAGGCGCGCAGCGTGGTGAAGCCGGAATGGATTTCGCCCGAGATCGAGCGGCAATGGGCGCGCTGGATGCGATCGGCCGGCAACAGGCCGGCGTCCGGCATCACCTCGTTGAGATATTCGGCAATCGCCAGCGTATCCCAGACCACGGCGCCCTCGTGCCGCAGGCACGGCACAAGGATCGACGACGACAGCAGCAGGATCTCGGCGCGCGCCGATGGATCGTCGGGCGCGGTGACGATCTCCTCGAAATCGAGCCCGGAGAATTTCGTCAGCAGCCAGCCACGCAGCGACCAGGATGAGTAGTTCTTGCTGCTGATGGTCAGTGTCGCCTTCGCCATAGAGCCCTTCCCTCACCCCTGGGGCAACGCACCGCCACGCGTGCGGGCCCGTGACCTGTGCTTCCCGCCCAGAGAGCAGCAAGCGACGTGCCAATTTTCCGGGCGGTCCGGCTCCCGTCTGGCTTCGATATTGCATCACGACGGGGGGACAGGTGGGCACTTCAGTATGATGTCGATGTATTATCAGGCCTTTCAGAACCACATGGACCTGACGGCGCCGTGGCGCGCGGGCGCTTCCTCCGCGCTTAAATTCCTCAATCTGGTGCCTCAGGGCCTATCGGACCAGGTCGTCGGCCGGCTGTCGGCCGCGCTGGAGCTGATCTCGCGTTCCACCCTCACCTATGACCGACCGGCCTACGGCATCGACAGCGTCATGGTCGGCAACCGCGAAATCGCCGTCACCGAGGAGATCGCCTACGCGACGCCGTTCGGCTCGCTGCTGCACTTCAAGAAGGATGGCGCCCCCGAGCAGCCGCGCATGCTGCTGGTCGCGCCGATGTCCGGACATTTCGCCACGCTGCTGCGCGGCACCGTGATGACGCTGCTCCAGGACCACGACGTCTACATCACCGACTGGCACAATCCGCGCGACATTCCGCGCAGCGAAGGCCGCTTCGGGCTCGACGACTACACCGAGCACCTGATCGATTTCCTCGGACAGCTCGGCCCGCGGCCGCACATGGTCGCGATCTGCCAGCCCTCCGTCTCCGCGCTCGCGGCCGCCGCGATCATGTGCGAGGACAACCATCCCTCGCGCCCGGCGACGCTGACGCTGATGGCGGGCCCGATCGACACGCGGATCCAGCCGACCAGGGTCAACGAGTTCGCCAAGAGCAAGCCGATCGAGTGGTTCGAGCGCAACCTCATCAACTACGTGCCGATGCAGTGCCGCGGCGCCTTGCGCAAGGTCTATCCCGGCTTCGTGCAGCTGACCGCCTTCGTCTCGATGAATCTCGAGCGCCATATCAAGCAGCATCTCGATCTCGCCAACCACATCGCCAAGGGCGAGAAGGAGAAGGCCGCGACGATCAAGACGTTCTACGACGAATATTTCGCCGTGATGGATCTTCCGGCGGAATTCTACATCGAGACCGTGCGCGACGTATTCCAGGAGCACCTCCTGCCACAGGGCAAGCTGATGCATCGCGGACGGCCGGTGAACACCAAAGCCGTCAGCCGCATGGGCCTGATGACGGTCGAGGGCGAGAAGGACGACATCTGCTCGATCGGCCAGACCCTCGCAGCGCAAGACCTCTGCACCAGCGTGCGCGCCTATCGGCGCGTCCACCACATGCAGGCGGGCGTCGGCCATTACGGCGTGTTCTCGGGCAAGCGCTGGAACAACGAGATCTACCCGCTGCTGCGGGATTTCGTGCACGTCAATTCGTAGAGCACGGCTTATTCGTCAAGGCGGACCGCCGCAGGCGATCCGCGGCCGAACGGCGCTTCCGCGCGAGACCGGAACACATACAACCTTGTGAGGCGGCCCAACTTCTGAAAATATGCACGGCATGCACGACAGATTGCCTGCACGACGACAGAAGACCTCGGAAGCGCCCGGAAACGAGGGCGCAACTTCGCGCAAAACTCCGACAAAATCGAAGCGGCAGCAGCGAACCGGCCGTGCCGGCGACGACGCCATCATCATCGAAGTCGGCAGCCGGGTAAAGCAGCTACGGACGCAGGCAGGCCTGACGCTGGAGGAATTTGCGGCGCAATCCGGCGTCAGCCGCGCCATGCTGTCCAAGGTCGAACGCGGCGAGAAGAGCCCCACTCTTGCGATCATCGTGCGGATTGCCAAGGGACTCAATGTCTCGATGTCCACGCTGATGGGCGCGGAGCCCGATCCCGCGCAAGTCACCGTGATCCGGAAAGCCAATCGGCTGGCCTTCAAGGATCCCGAGACCGGCTTCGAGCGTCACAACCTGTCGCCGACTCATCTGGACAACGACCTCGAGTTTTTGCTGCACCGGATTCCCCCGGGCGAGTCTTCGGGCGAACTGCCGCCCTACAAGGTGCCGACCGAGAAATACATCGTCGTGCATGAGGGCCAGCTGACGCTCCAGACGGGGGAGGCCAACTACGTGCTCGAGACCGGCGACTCCTTCTACTTCGAGGTCCGAGACTCCTACCGCTTGATCAACGCCGGTAAAACGCCCTGCGCCTACTACCTCGTTATTCGGCGCCGCCGGATATGATCCGTGCCACGCCTGTCTATTGCAGCGTAAACGGATTGGAAATCGACGGCTTCGGATTGATGAATACGCTCTTGGGCTCGAGATACTCGTAGATTGCTTCAAGCCCGTTCTCCCTGCCGAGGCCCGATTCCTTGAAGCCGCCGAATGGCGAGAGATAGCTGACCACACGATAGGCGTTGACCCAGACCGTCCCTGCCCGCAGCCGCTTCGGCATCGCGATTGCCCGCGCCAGATCGGTGGTCCACAAACCGGCCGCGAGGCCGAAAGGCGTGTCATTGGCGAGCGCGATCGCCTCGTCGTCGGAATCGAACTTGATCACGCTCAAAATCGGACCGAACACCTCTTCGCGCGCGATTCGCATGTCGTTGGTGACATCGGCGAAGATAGTCGGCTCCACGAACCAACCCTGCCCGCATTCCCCCTGGGTGGCTCGCCGCCCACCAAGGACACACCGGGCGCCCTCTTCCTTCGCCAGCTCTATATATTGAAGGACCTTCGCAAGCTGCTGCTCGGTCGCCAGCGGTCCGACGTCGGTCTCCGGGTTGTTGGGATCGCCGAGCCGCGCAGCCTTCATCACTTCGACCAGACGCGCAAGGAACGCGTCGTGGATCGAGGAATGCAGCAGCAACCGCGATCCCGCCATGCAAGTCTGGCCGCTTGCGGCGAAGATGCCGGAGATGACACCCTTGACCGCGTCCTCGATGCTGGCATCGCCGAAGACGATGTTGGGCGACTTGCCCCCGAGCTCGAGCGAGACGCGCTTGAACTGCCGTGCGGCGGCCTCGTAGATCTTGCGGCCGGCAAGATTGCCTCCGGTGAAGGCAATCCGATCGACAAAGGGATGATTGACCAGGGGCTCGCCAGTCTCAGCGCCCACACCCGTGACGACGTTGACCACGCCTTTGGGAAAACCGGCCTGTTCGAATAGCCGGACCAGTGCGAGCAGGGACGTCGAGGCGAATTCAGACGGCTTGATCACCACGGTGTTGCCGGCGGCGAGCGCAGGTGCGAGTTTCCAGACCGTCAGCAGCAGCGGCGAATTCCACGGCGTGATGGCACCGACGACGCCGACCGGCTCGTAGGAGACGTAGTGCAGCATGCCCTTCTTGTCGGTCGGCGGCATGCGGCCTTCGATCTTATCGGCGAGCCCCCCATAGTATTGGAACCAGCGCGGCAGGTATTTCATCTGCCCGAGCATCTCGACCCTGAGCTTGCCGTTGTCGCGCACTTCCAGCTCGGCCAACCGCTCCGCATTCGCGGCAATCAGCTCGCCCACGCGGTGCAGCAGGAGCCCGCGATCGCTCGGATGCATGCTCGCCCAGGCACCGCCGACAAAGGCGCGGTTCGCCGCCTGCACGGCGCGGTCGATGTCCTCGGCATTGCCGCGGGGAATGATGGCCCACGCATTTCCCGTGAACGGATTTTTGGTCTCAAGCCAGCGGCCGGAGGCGGCTTCGCACCATTCACCATCGATGTACATTTTGAAGACTTCAAGCTGGTGCGGGACGTCGCCCCGCACCTCGCCCGGCGGTGATGTCGTGCGCGTCGAGCCTTCAGCATTCATGACCATACTCCAATTCCAACTTTGATGTTCTCACCGCACGGCGAGATAGGGACATCCGCTCTTCTCGGCTGCCACGAACAGGCCATCACCCGGCAGTGTCGCGACGAGCTTGTACAGATCCGCCGGGCTCTTGGAGTCCTGCGGACTCTTTACCTCGAAGATGTGCATGTCGGACACGACGCGGCCGTTGGGCTGGATGTGCGCGTGCTGGATCAGATTGCTGTCGATCGGCTGCTGCAGCATTCTGGTCTGGACCTGCGCGGCATCGTCGGTCCCGGCCGCAGTCACCGCCTTGAGGTAGTGCGTGGTAGCCAGATAGGCGAGCACATGGCCCATGGTCGGCACATTGTTGCCGTTGCGCGCCATGAAGCGCTTCGACCAGGCGCGGGTCTCTTCGTTCAGGTCCCAGTAGAAGGAGGCAGCAAGCCGCAGGCCTTGCGCGGTGGACAGGCCGAGCGCGGTGACATTGTTCTCGAACACCAGCATGGTCGCCAGCTTGGCGCTCACGCCGAATTCCCTGGCCTGCTTGATGGCGAGCACGAGATCCGGGCCGGCATTGGCCAGCCCGATCACGTCGGCGCCGGAGCTTTGCGCCGCCAGGAGCTGCGAGGCGAGATCGGTGACGTTGAGCGGATGCAGCACCTGACCCACGACCTGGCCACCGGACGCCTTGACGGTCTCGCCGGCGTCGGCCGCGAGGTTCTTGCCGAACACGTAGTCGGCGACGATGAAGAACCATTTCTTGCCGCCGGCATCGACAATGCCCTTGGCGATGGTCTTGGACAGCTCGCTGGTGGATGGCGCCCATTGAGTCCCATAAGGTGAACAGCCGTCGCCGCTGAAGTTCGAAGCGTAGCCGCCGCTGACCAGGGTTGTCTTCTTCAGCGAGCGCGCGATCGCTTGCACTGCAAGGCCGACCGAGCTTGCGCCACCGGGGATGATGGCGCTGACACCCTGCTGCTCGATGAACTGGCGCGCCAGCGCGGCACCGATGTCGGGCTTGCTCTGGTGATCGGCCGAGACCACCTCGATCGGACGTCCCAGCACCTTGCCGCCGAAATCCTCCACCGCCATCTTGGTCGCCAGCACCGTACCGGGCCCGCCATTGCCGGAATAGATGCCCGACATGTCGTCGATCACGCCGATCCGGAATGGCGCATTCTCGGCGAACGCAGCGGCAGGAACGGCGCCGAGCAGCACGGCGATGGACGCCACGCGAAGCAGTGACACAATCATGTTTTCCTCCCTTGTGATGACGGATTGTCCATTCCCATCGTCAGAACGCGATCTCCACCGCGCCCTGCGCCGCGAATTGCGGATTGTTGTTGCCGACGTGCTCGCTGCCGTCACCATGCCCGTGACATTGCCAAGGCCGGAAAAACGCCGTTGTAGGCGTAATCGTTGGTCTTGATGAAGCGTAGCTCGTGAATTGCGAGAGCCATTGCAGCGTCCCTGGCCGTTGCCACAGGCGCCGTAGGGCGCCGACTGCGGAAAGGCGATCGGACAATTGCGCGACACGTCGAGCAGGCTGTCGCCGAATCCGTAGATCGCCCCGAGCTGCTGCGCCTGCGCCGTGGCAACAGACATTCCTGCGGCCCGCAGCAGGCTGCGGCCGTTACAGCCGACGTGAGTCACGGCATCCCCCTTTTGCGTTGTCGTCCCGGAGTGGCGTCTTGTGGATGCGCGCCTTCTCGAACCAAACCCTAGCAGAAATTTTCTATTATAAAAGAGAAATCTTCTATAGGAGATTTTGCAGATCCAGGGAGGCGACATGAAAGGTCCACTCAGCGGCGTTCGCGTGCTCGAGTTCGGCACGCTGATCGCAGCACCGTTTGCAGCACGATTGTTCGCCGAATTCGGCGCAGAGGTGATCAAGATCGAACAGCCGGGCCAGGGCGATCCCTTGCGCAAGTGGCGCAAGCTGCATCAAGGCACGTCGCTGTGGTGGTACCTGCAATCACGCAACAAGAAATCCATCGCGCTCGACCTCAAATGCGAAGACGGCCTTGCGATCGCAAAGGCTCTCGCGGCTAAGGCGGACGTCGTCATTGAGAATTTCCGGCCCGGCATCCTGGAGAAGATGGGCCTCGGCTGGGATGTGCTCTCCGCGCTCAATCCCAACCTGACGCTGGTGCGCATCTCCGGTTACGGGCAAACCGGCCCCTATCGCGACCGCCCGGGCTTCGGCGCCATCGGTGAAGCGATGGGCGGGCTGCGCTACACGACCGGCGATCTCGAATCTCCGCCCGCGCGCACAGGTATCAGCATCGGCGACAGCCTCGCCTCACTGCACGCAGTGATCGGCGCACTGATGTCGCTGCTGCACGTCAAGGCAGGCGGCGGCAAGGGACAGATCGTCGACGTCTCGCTGTTCGAAAGCGTCTTCAATCTGATGGAGAGCCTGGTTCCGGAATACGATCTGATGGGCCATGTCCGTACCCGCAGCGGGGGCGCGCTGCCCGGCATCAGTCCATCCAACACCTATCCGACGCGCGATGGCGGTTACGTCGTCATTGCCGGAAACAGCGATGCGATCTTCAAGCGGCTGATGGTGGCTGTCGACAGACCCGATCTTGCCGCGGATGAAGGTCTTGCAACCAATGACGGGCGTGTCGCCCGCAATGCCGAGCTCGATGCAGCGATCGCGGATTGGACCCGCCGGCACACCGTTGCGGAAGCGCTCGAGATTCTCGAAACGGCCGGCGTCCCCGCCGGGCGCATCTATTCGGCAGCCGATATCGTCGACGACCCGCACTATGCCGCGCGCGAGATGATCGTCCCGGCCATCCTGCCCGGCGACGTGTCCGTGAAGATGCCTGGCATTGTGCCGAAGCTCTCGGACACACCCGGCGCGATCCTCTGGAGCGGCCCTGATCTCGGCGCACACACCGAAGTCGTCCTCGCCGAACTCGGCAAGACCGAACAGGATATTCGGGAGCTGCGGCAGCGTGGTGTCGTCCAATGAACGCCACACCTGATATCATCATTCAGGAGGTCTGCCCGCGCGATGGCCTCCAGATCGAGCCGGTCATCGTGTCGACGGAACGCAAGGTCGCACTGATTGACCGCTTGTCCGAGTTGGGCTTTCCCCGGATCGAGGCGGGGTCCTTCGTCTCGCCGAAGGCGGTCCCTGCCCTCGCCGATGGTGATGCCGTATTCCGTTCCATCGTTCGACGCGAAGGCGTGATCTTCGTTGCTCTCATTCCCAATCTCAGGGGAGCCGAACGTGCTCTGGCGGCTGGTGCCGACGAGCTGAATCTCGTGATGTCGGCGAGCGTGACACACAATCGGGTCAATATGGGCATGGGCCATGAGGGTTCACTATCGGCTCTGGCCGAAGCCACTGCGGCGACCGGTGGGCGCATTCACGTCAATGCGACCCTGGCGACCGCCTTCGGTTGTCCGTTCGAAGGCCAGCAGGACGAGGGCAAGGTGCTGCGCCTGATCGAGGCATATCTCCGTCTCGGCGCGCAAAGCATCACACTCGCTGATACCACCGGCATGGCCAATCCGAAGCTTGTCAGACGGCGTGTCAAATCCGCACTCGGTCTCGTCCCACGCGACGGATTGACTCTGCATTTCCACAATACGAGGGGACTGGGACTCGTCAATGTGATGGCTGGCTTCGAGGCCGGCGCGCTCCGTTTCGATGCGTCGCTCGGCGGTCTCGGCGGCTGCCCGTTTGCGCCAGGTGCGTCGGGCAATGTCTGCACCGAGGACCTCGTCAATCTCTGCGAGGAGGTCGGGCTGAACACCGGCATCGACCTCGAAGGCCTGATCGCATTGTCACGCGAGTTGCCGTCGATCGTCGGACACCCCGTACCGGGTCAAGTCGCCAAGGCGGGCCGCTCCTGCGATCTCCACCCGGCCCCGCCGACGCCACCATGATGGCACGTCTTGTTTGTTACGCGACAACTTAGGTTACCGATACCGCTTTCAAGCAACGACACCACTCGATGCGAACGGCTTTGCTATTAAACATCGTTGGCAAGCAGCGTTGGAGTGCAGAGGTTGCGATGAGCCGTTACTGTCGTTCCGGACCAGAAACCGAACCAACGCTGCGGCCTGTGCTCACGGCGCACTTTTCGTGACCGCAGTTCCTTCATTGCTCGCTATCTGCGCTTCATAGCTGCGAGCCATCGTGCCCGCCGCAACTTGGAGCGAAGAACCAACCACCCAACAGCCGGCAACAAAGCCTATCAGGCCATTAGGCAGGTTTTGGTCAAGGACAAGGATGCTGACGGACAGAGTCGCGGCGATCGCCGCGCCGAACGTTCCGGCCGCACTCATGATCTCGATCGGCTCGGAACCGTTCCATTCTTCCGAGATGCTCGATTTCGGTCCCCGTGCGACATTGCCGGACAAATCAATTCCGACGTAATAGCTCAGAGCCCCGTAGAGCATCGTTATCAGCACGATCCAGCCGCTTTCAAACAGTCCCCTCTGACGCAACAGAGTCGCACCAACATAAAGGCCGCAAGAGGCCCCAACGGTTGCCAGCCCGATTCTTTCAAGAAGATGAGCCGATTTGATCAGACTGGAACGGGCGATCCGAAGATTGCTGACGCGCCTGGTTAAAGAAAAGGCGCTGGAAATTGCGCTGCTTATCTTCATAGGAGCTCCTTCTGAGCAAGTAGCAGCCTACCGGCCGACCCCGAACAGAAGCTGCGTGAGTTGCGCGATGCCCTTTCATTCCAATTTCTGAAAGATCTTTGCTGAGTGATGGGATTGGTTTGCTCGTGAGCAAGACGAAGCCAATCCAAAGCTGCGAGCATGCGGCTACGCAGGCATTGCATCCCACCCGTGTTTGGCAAATGGTGCGGGTGCGGCAATTTCTTGCGGGAGTGGTAATTCAGAAAGAGAGCGATCGACTATGAAGCGGTTCACACACTGCTCTTTCCTGTCGCTCCATTCGCTCACAATTTCCGGAGGACGCGTCTGCATCGTCGCGCTAACCGGACCGCAAACACGCTGGATCTGCAACGCGCGGTTGATCAGCAAGCTGCCCGCGTCTCGCCCATATCAAGGATCCGCGCTTGGCCTCGTGAAGCTCGCAGCGTTAGCTCGACCACTCTTCGCCCCAGACCTGGACGACGTGGCCGGGCGACACTTCTCGATATTGACGCACTGGCGGCTGATAATCCGGCGCGCGCACCGGGCTTCTGATCTCGTCGTTGGATGCTCCGCGGCGCGTGCCGCGGCGCGACGGGTCGGGCACCGGCACGGCAGCCATCAGCTTCTTGGTATAGGGATGCTGGGGATTGCCGAACACCGAAGCGCGCGGGCCGATTTCGACGATCTCGCCGAGATACATCACGGCGACGCGGTGGCTCATGCGCTCGACCACGGCGATATCGTGGGAGATGAAGAGGTAGGCAAGGCCCATGCTGGCCTGAAGGTCGAGCATCAAATTGACGACCTGCGCCTTGACCGAGACATCGAGCGCCGAGACGGCTTCGTCCGCGACGATCAGCTTCGGTCCGAGCGCGAGTGCACGCGCGATGCAGATGCGCTGGCGTTGGCCGCCGGAGAATTCGTGCGGGAAGCGCGCGGCCATGTCGGCGGCGAGGCCGACGCGGACGAGCAGGTCGGCGACCTTGTCGCGCGCCTGCGCAGCCGAGGCGAGTCCGTTGGCGAGCAGAGGTGCTGCGATCGCCGTTCCCACCGACATGCGCGGATTGAGGCTGGCGAACGGATCCTGAAACACGATCTGCATGTTCTTGCGGAAATCCCGTAATGCTCGGCCGTTCATGGCCAGCACATCCTGGCCATCGATCAGGACCGTTCCGCTGTCCGGCTCCGTCAGCTTCAGAATGGAGCGCCCCGTGGTCGACTTGCCGCAACCGGATTCGCCGACCAGAGCCAGAGTCTCGCCGGCGCGCAAGGTGAAGGAGACGTTCTCGACCGCATGGACGCGGCCCGAGACCTTCCCGAACAGGCCCGAGCGGATCGGAAAACGCGTGGTGAGGTCTGAGACCTCCAGCAACGGCCGCTCGGCCGTCGAAATGGTATCGGGTGTTTCCACCGGATCGTCCGAGGTGCCCGTCACCTTGTCGACGATGGGAAAACGCATCGGCCGCGGGCGCCCCTCCATCGAGCCGAGGCGCGGCACGGTGGCAAGCAGCGCGCGGGTGTAGGGATGCGCGGGCGCGGCGAAGATGCGCGCGGTGGCGTCAGTCTCCACCGCCTGCCCGCCATACATCACCACGGTGCGATCCGCGATCTCGGCGACCACGCCCATGTCGTGGGTGATGAAGAGGATCGACATTCCCTCCTCCCGCTGAAGCTCCTTCAACAGCTCGAGGATCTGGGCCTGGATGGTGACGTCGAGCGCGGTGGTCGGCTCGTCCGCGATCAAGAGTTTCGGCTTGCAGGCCAGCGCCATCGCGATCATCACGCGCTGGCGCATGCCGCCGGAGAAGCGGTGCGGATGCTCGTGAAAGCGCGATTTCGCCGCCGGGATGCGGACGCGGTCGAGCAGGCGCACGGTCTCGGCCTCCGCTGCCGCCCGCGTCAGGCCGCGATGCTGGATCAGCGCCTCCGCGATCTGGAAGCCGATGGTGAGCACCGGGTTGAGGCTCGTCATCGGCTCCTGGAAGATCATGGCGACGTCGTTGCCGCGGATGTCTTTCATGCTCGCCTCGGGCAGCGCGAGCAGATCGCGCCCCGCCAGCATGACGCGGCCCTCGACGCGACCGATCTCCTGCGGAATCAGCCGCATGATCGAGAGCGCGGTGACGCTCTTGCCCGAGCCGGACTCGCCGACGATTGCGACGGTTTCGCGCGGCGCGATATCGAACGAGACGTTGCGGACGACGGGAATCCATCGCCGCTCGAGCATGAAGGAGGTGGTGAGGCCGGAGACCGAGAGCACGGGGGCTTCGACGACAACAGGGTTGGTCGCGCCGGTGCTCATACGTGGACCTCAAGGTCTGCCGCGCGGAAGGTGCGCTCCCTCCCCCGCTTGCGGGGGAGGGTCGGGGCGTGGGTGTCTCGACAACGAAGGCTCCCCCAGAGAGAGCCCTCACCCGCCGCTTCGCGCCGACCTCTCCCGCACGCGGGAGAGGTGAACTGCGCTCGTGGCCGCACCGATGTTCTCAGCACCATCCCGCCCTCAGTAGCCACGGCTGCGATCGACACGCCCCGGCAGCTCCTCGCCGAGGCGGTGACGGGCGATGACGTCGAGCACGAAATCGACGGCCGTATCGGGCGTCGTCATGCTGGCATTGTGCGGCGTCAGCAGGATGCGCGGATGGCTCCAGAACGGATGTCCTGTAGGCAGCGGCTCGGGATCGGTGACATCGAGCACCGCGCCTGACAGCGCGCCGCTGTCGAGTGCCGCAAGGAAATCGGCCTCGACGAGATGCGGGCCACGACCGACATTGACGAGCCCTGCCCCGCGCGGCAGGCGCGCGAACAGGTCGGCATTGAGAATGCCGCGCGTCTGATCCGTCAGCGGCAGCAGGCAGACGAGAATGTCGGCCTGGGCCAGAAAGTCCGGCAAGGCGTCAGCGCCCGCGTAGCAGGTGACGCCCTCGATCTGGCGCGGCGAGCGATTCCATCCCGATAGCGGAAAGGCGAACGCCTTGAGACGTTCGAGCACAGCCTGACCGAGCTGGCCGAGCCCCATCACGCCGACACGCCGGCGCTTGGCCGGCGTGATCCGGATCTCGCGCCAGATCTGCTGCTTCTGCTGGCTGATGAAGTCAAGGAGATCGCGATGCAGGGCGAGCACGGCCATGGTGACGTATTCGACCATCGTCTCGGCGATGCCGGGCTCCAGCATGCGGACCAGCGGAATGTGCGCTGGGACTTTCGAGGTATCGAACTGATCGACGCCCGCACCAACCGAGAAGACCAGCTCGAGATTGGGAAAGGTCGTCGCGATGTCATCCGGCGGCACCCATGCCACGAGATAGCGGACGTCGGCGGGATCGCCGATGTCGGGCCAGAGCCGGAACGGCATGTCGGGCGCGCGCTCCGCGAACAAGCGCGCCCACTCGGCGCCGCGCACCATGTTGGCCTTGTAGAGAACCGTCATGCCCGCCCTCAGAACGGGCTGACCGGCGCGAGCCGCCGGCCATCGATCATGCGCTTATGGCTGTAGGCCGCGGGATCGACCAGCGGCGTCGAGCCCGTCACGATGTCGGCGGCAAGCTTGCCGGCCGCGGGGCCGATGCCAAAACCGTGGCCGGAGAAGCCGGTGGCGAGGAAGAAGCCGGGCAGCGCATCGACCGGCGAGATCACCGGAATCGTGTCCGGCGTGCAGTCGATCGTGCCGCCCCAGGCTTCCGCGATCTCGATGTCCTTCAATTCCGGATTCGACTTGATCAGCGCAGCCAGCGCCGAATTGACCAGCGACATGTCAGGCGCGGGATCACGCACGCGCTCGGCCTCGAACGGCGACGGCTTGTCGAAGCTCCAGCTGGTGCCGCGCATGAGCTGGTCGAAGAACGACTTGCCGAACGACAGTTTCAGGCCGTTCTTGCGATGCTGATAGGTCGGCCAGAAGGTGCGCGCGTAGCGGAACAGGTCCGGCGACAGCTCCACCGTGCCGCGGTTGCGCAGCGCCAGCGTGAAGCCGCCGTCAAGGCGACGGCGGATGCAATAGAAGTCCGTGCCGAGCGCGCCGGAGGTGATCTCCGGGCTCGGCGTGGTCCGGCACGCGGTGGCATTGATGAGGCCGATCGGCAGCTCGATGCCGTGACGGCGGCAGAACAGCGACGACCATGCGCCGCCCGCGAGCAGCACCGCCTGCGTGCGGATGGTGCCCTTCTCGGTGACGACGGCGCTGACGCGCCCGCCCTGCGTCTCCAGTCCGCGTGCGGCGCAGCCCTGGTGAATGGTCACGCCATGCTTGCGTGCGGCGGTGGCGAGCGCGGGCACGGCCATCGACGGCTCGGCGCGTCCGTCGCTCGGCGTGTGCAGGCCGCCGACCCATTGATCCGCATTGCCCGGCATGCGCGCAGCAACCTCAGCCGGTGTCAGCACGGTGGAGTGGACCTGCTGCTCGCGCGCGACCGCTGCCCAGCGCTCCCAGCTTGCGAGTTCATCCTTGCTCTTGGTGAGGAAGAGGACGCCGGTGCGGCGGAAGCCGGCATCGACGCCGGCATCGTTCTGCATGTCCTCCCACAGCCGCAGCGCCTCGCGCGCGAGCGGAATCTCCTCGCGGGCGCGGCCCTGCTGGCGGCACCAGCCCCAGTTGCGGCTCGACTGCTCACCGCCGACATGGCCCTTCTCGACCAGCGCGACGGAGTGCCCCTTCTTCGCCAGATGATAGGCCGCGGAAACGCCGATGACGCCGCCGCCAATGACGACGACATCCACCTGCGCCGGCAGGCGTTCGTCGCTATTTATACGGTTGAGCGGCGGGGACATGGGGCACTCCTGGAGATCAGTTCGATCGAATTCTTGCTCGTCATGGAATGTTCATTCGCGGATCGAGCGCATCGCGCAGGCCGTCGCCGAGGAAGTTGAAGCTGGTCACCGCGAGTGTGATGGCCACGCCCGGCGCGATCGCAAGCCACGGCGCGCTGGTCAGGTAGATCTGTGCGTTGTTCAGCATGTTGCCCCAGCTCGCGGCCGGCGGCTGGATACCGTAGCCGAGATAGCTGACATAGGATTCGAGCAGGATCGCCTTGGCGACGTTCAGCGTCGCGGCGACCACGATCGGCGCGATCGCATTGGGCACGAGCTCGCGGAACATGATGCGCAGGTTCGACGAGCCGAAAGCGAGCGCAGCGACGGCAAACTCGCGCTCGCGCAGCGATCGCACCTGGGCCTCGACGACACGGGCAACGGCCATCCAGGCGGTGGCCGCGATCAGCACGGTGGTGGTGACGAGGCCGGGCTCGGTGAGCGCGGCGAGCGCAAGCAGCAGGAAGATCGTCGGAAAGCACAAGACGGCATCGACGAGCCGCATGAGCACCGCGCCGACCGCCCCGCCATAAAAGCCGGCGAAGGCGCCGACAACGATGCCGACCGCCATCGCGATCACCATTGCCACGATGCCGATCGAGAGCGAGACGCGGCCCCCCATCATCAGCCGCGCCAGCACGTCGCGGCCGAGCTCGTCGGTGCCGAGGATATGCGCGCCGGAGAGCGGCGGCGCGAACCGCTTCATGATGTCGATATAGGTGTCGTCGAACGGCAGCAGATACGGACCGAAGGCCGAGCCGAGCACGAGCACCAGAATGATCACGGCACCCGCAAGCGCGAGCCGGTGGCGACGGAAGCGCCGCCACGCGGCCTGGCCGGGGGCGAGCTGGACGGTGGAGAGCGCTGCGGTCGCCATTGCCTAGCCCACCCGAATGCGCGGGTCGACCACGGCATAGAGGATGTCGGCGAGCAGCGAGCCGATCAGCACCATCGTCGCCGAGAACATCAGGATGCCCATCACCACGGGATAGTCACGGTAACCGATCGAATCCAGGAACAGGCGGCCCATGCCGGGCCAGGTGAACACGGTCTCCGCAACCAGCGCACCGCCGAGCAGCGTCGGAAATTGCAGGCCGGCCACCGTGATCATAGGCAGCAGCGCGTTACGGAGTGCGTGCACCGAGAGAATGCGCCATTCCGGCATGCCCTTGGCCCGCGCGGTGCGGATGTAGTCCTGGTTGATCACCTCGAGCATGGAGGAGCGCATGAAGCGGCCCCACATCGCGGTCTCGACCAGCGCCAGCACCATGGCCGGCGCGATCAGGTGATGCAGCAGGTCAAACAGCGAGCCGTCGCCGACGGTCTCGCGGTTGCCGGCCGGCAGCCAGCCGAGCTTCACCGAGAAGACATAGATGGTGACGAGGCCGAACCAGAACGTCGGGATCGACAGCGCGATCATCGCGCCGACGGTGGCGAGCGTATCGAACAGCGAATAGCGGCGCAGCGCGCCCAGCACCCCGATCCAGCAGCCGAGCAGCACCGCGATGATCGTCGCCGTCGCCATCAGCTCCAGCGTCGCCCCGAGATGCGAGGAGATCACCGACAGCACCGCCTCGCCGTCACGATAGGAGCGGCCCCAATCGCCTTTGAGCATGCGGCCGAACCAGTCGAGATACTGGATCGGCAGCGGCCGATCGAGCCCGAGCTGCCTGGTGACCCGGTCGAGATCCTCCTGCGTCATCTGGCCGGAGATGGCAAACTGCGACAGCGGACCACCGGGCGCCATGTGCAGGATGGCAAAGCCGATTCCCGAGACGATCACCAGCAGCATGATCGCCTGCGCCAGGCGATTGACGACGTAACGGGCCATCTCAGGCTGCCCCGAGAATTGGACGCATCACGCCCAATACCATTCGCGGATATTCCAGCAGTTGATCGAGGTGTTGATGTTGGGACGGAAGCCCTGCAGCCCCTCCTTGACGCCCTCGGCAATGAACCCCTGAAACAATGGCAGGATGGCGAGATCGTTGCGGATCAGCTTTTGCAGCTCGCCATAGGTCGCCTTGCGCTGTGACAGATCGAACTGCTTGGCGCCTTCGGCGAGCAGCCGATCGGCCTCCGCGCTCCGGTACTGATAGGTGTTGTAGCCGCGCCCGCCTTTGGCAGGAATGGAGCCCGAGCCGAAGCGCGGCGTCACGTCGGGGTCGCTGCCCAACATGAAATTCACGCCCACAATCACCGAGTTGAATTTCGACTGCTGCCAGAAGTCGCCCCAGATCACGGCCGCCGGCATGTTGTTGACGCGCATCGCAGCGCCGATCGCGCGCCAGTCCTGGATCAGGAGCTGCTGGGTCTGCTCGCGCACCGCGTTGCCCGATGTCGTGGAGTTGGCGAATTCGAGCTTGACGCCGCCCTTCTCGCGAACGCCACCGGCGCCGCGCACCCATCCGGCAGCATCGAGCAGCGCGTTGGCCTTGGCCGGATCGTATTTATGCTGCGGCAGTCCCTGCTGGAACGACCAGGCCTGCTGCGGCACGAAGCTCTCGGTCTGCTTGGGCAGTCCGTAATTGAGGGCATCGATGATCGCCTGCTTGTTGATCGCGAGGTAGAGCGCCTCGCGCACCGTGCGGTCGGAGAAGGGCCCGAATTCCAGGTTGGGCGCGATGTGTTCCACCGAGGACGTCGAGGAAACGAATATCTTGCGGCCCTTCAGCGTCTTCGCCTCCTGCACGAAGTTCGGCAAGATGCCTTGCAGGCCGGTGTAGTCGACCTGGCCGGTCCGGAATTGCGTGTAGAGAACGGTGAGATCAGGGATGTATTTGAAGACGACGCGTTCGACGTAAGGCCCCTTGCCGTGATAGCTGGAATGGGAGTTCAGCTGGATGTGATCGCCGGGCACGCGTTCGCCCCAGCGGAACGGCCCGGTGCCGACGGGCGCATTGTGGAACGGCGAGGCGTTCGGATCGGACACCTTCTCCAGGATGTGTTTTGGCACGATGAAGGTCAGCGATCCCAGGATCGACATGTAGGGCGAATAGGGCGCTTCCATGCGCCAATGGATCTCGTCGGCTGCGACGACCTTGATGTCCTTCACAAGGCTGTGGCCGACGCGGCTGCGCGCGCGGAAATTGGGATCGTTGATCAATTCGAGCGAGAACTTCACGTCCTCGGCGGTGAAAGGCGTGCCGTCGTGCCACTTCACGTCATTGCGCAGCTTGATCTTCCAGGTCAGGCCGTCGGCCGAGAGACCGCCATTCTCGATGGTCGGGACTTCGCGTGCGAGGTCGGGAACGAAATTGCCGGCGGGATCGATGAACCAGAGCAGCGAGAACACCTGCCACCAAATGGCTTGGTCGACCTCGATGCCCGGCATCAAGGGATGAAAGACGGTCGGCTCTTGCGACAGCGCCGCGATCACCTGGCCGCGCGGCTTGTCCGGCGGATTGGTGGGACGTTCGGTTTGGGCGAAGGCGTTGTCTGAAAGCGTCCATCCCGCTGCGGCGCCCGCGCCGAGCTGGAAGAATTGACGGCGATTCGGAATGCCGAGATGCAGTGCCCCAACGCCACGTTTGCCAGTGTCGTCTGCCATCACCCACTCTCCGTTTCCGCACGCGGCACCGTCTCCCGCGCCCCCGAGACCCCGGCAAAGGGACAGGAGTGGGCTTTAGTGCTTCTAAATTTTTCGATCAAAAGTTCATCATGACTAAATACAGCTGTCAATCACATTGCTAGTATGCGCGATCTTTTCACTCCGACTGAAGTCGCGGGACTCGATGCCCGAGGCTGAGATGCATGGGAGAGCGACATGGATGGTCGCGGCGACACGCACGGCACCAAGGACGCTCCGGCGATCGAAGCTGACGATGCGGTCGACCAGCGCCTGGGTGAAACCGTGCGGCTGCTGCGGCAGCGCGCCGGCCTCTCGATCCAGGACGTCGCCAACAAGACCGGTCTGTCCACCGGCATGATCAGCCAGCTCGAACGCGCGCGCGCCATGCCGTCGGTCCGCACGCTGCGCCTGCTCAGCATCGCGCTCGAGGTTCCCATCTCCTACTTCTTCGAGAGCAGCGATCCCGCCGATGGGCAACGCTACATCGTTCGCAAGAACAGCCGGCGGCTGCTGCGGCTCACCGCCAGCGGTGTCGTCAAGGAAGCGCTGACCCCGGAAGGCAAAGGCCAGCTCGAGCTCTACGAGCTGACGCTCAATCCCGGGGCCTCCTCCGGCACCGACTTCCTGCAGCACACCGGCGAGAAGGCGGGGTACATCCTTTCGGGCAGCCTGCGGCTGTGGCTCGACAACCAGGCCCACTTGCTCGAGGCCGGCGACAGCTTTCGTTTCCCGAGCATCGTGCCGCACATGTTCGACAACCCGACCCAGCAGGTGGCGCGCGCGATCTGGGTGACGACGCTGCTCCAGACCGATTCGCCGGCCGGCTGAGAGGCCCGGAAGTAGAGCGGGATGAGTTCTGGTTGAGTTGACGGCGCCCAGAACTCGGATCACCTCTCCCTAGGAGAGGTAATCACTCGCTAGCTCATCCGTCGCCGCAGCGTGGCCGACGGCGTCTCGCCGAATTTTTCGCGGTAGGCGCCGGCCATGCGGCCGAGGTGGGTGAAGCCGAGATCGAAGGCGATCTCGGTGATGGAGGCATCGGGGGCGGCCTGCGCGAGGCGCGTGTGCAGGCCAGCAAGGCGCATGTCGAGCAGCATCTGCGAGATGGACACGCCGAAATGACGGCGGAAGCCGAGCTGGAGCGCGCGGATGCCGATGCCGGACACGCAGGCGAGCTGCGCGAGATCGAGCGGCTCGCCGGCATTGTCCGCCAGATGGTCGCGCGCGGCGCGGAGCGCGCGCGGCAAGCGCTCGGCCTGTCCTGAGAACGTTTGAATCGCGTCCGACAGGCCATGCCTCTGCTCGTTCAGGAGATGATCGAGCAGCGCTTCGCGCCAATCGGCCATCGCGACTGGCGACAGCCTGCCGGAGGGACCGACACGCTCGGCGAGCGTCATCAACTCGGCAAGACTGGTCTGCAGGGCCCGTCCGGAGGGCGCGTCCAGCTCGATCACGGGATCGAATTCGACCGTGCCGACCGCCCTGCCCGACAGCGCCGCGGCGCGCTGCTCGACCATGCGGCGTTCGAGCAGCAGGATCGCTTGGGCGCAGTCGGTCCAGATCATCCGCGTCCGGATCGTCGGCGACAGCAGTGACGCCGTCCGGTCCGGCGCGGAATCGAGCTCACAGCCGCCGGCACGAATGCGGGCGGTGCCCGCCAGCGGGACCTGCACCAGGAAGAAGCGCTCGAGGCAGCCGGGATCGATACTGACCGATCCGCCATAGGCGACATAGTTGATGGAGAAGCCGTCGAAATCAGCGCAATTGTGCCGGGCGGAGAAGCCGGTCGCCCGCGCCTGTCCCGGCTTGAGATCATGCGGGCAGAAGATGCGCCCGATCTGCTCGGCGGCTTCGTCGACATTGTCAGTGGTGACGCGGGCGAAGGCCGCAAGCCGCTCGGCTGCAGGCGCCCTTGTGCTCATTTCCAGCACGGCTGCGGACATCGTCGACCACGCTTCGCGTCACGGAATTGCTTTAAGCCTATAATAGTTCCGCGGATGCGAAAAGGGCGGCTCCTGCAAAATCCTCGTGCTGCATAGCAATGGCGGCGTTCGGATTCGTTTAGCGGATAGACAGGCGGCCTATAGCTGGCGGAAGCTCCGTCCCCGCCGGAATCCATGAGGAGCAAGCCATGACTGCACTCGAAAAGGGCATTACCGCGAACGGCACGGGCTATGGCGGTAAGAGCTGGAACATCCTTGGCCAGGTCTATTTCCCCAAAGCCGTCACCGACTCCACCTTCGCGTTCGAGACCAACAGCGATCCCGGCCAGTTCGTGCCGGTGCACATCCATCCGACCCAGGACGAGTTCATCCTGGTACAGGAAGGCACGCTCGACCTCAAGCTGGATGGCCAATGGGTCAAGGCCCATGCCGGCGACCTCGTGCGCATGCCGCGCGGCATTCCGCATGGCTATTTCAACAAGTCCGACAAGCCGTGCCGCGCACTGTTCTGGGTCTCGCCGATGCAGAAGCTGGAGGCGCTGTTCAACCAGCTGCACAATCTGACCGACCCTGCCGAGGTCGTGCGCATCTCGGCGCTGCACGAGGTCGATTTCCTGCCGCCCGAGGCCAACGACTAGGCAGCCCGCCACCTCGCCCACTTTCATCTGCTAGCAGCTCGGCCGGCCGCGCCTTGCGGCCGAACGTGGCCGCATGCGCGGAAAACACATCCATTGCGAGCAATCCCATGGTCAGCCCCAAACATGTCTGCGTGATCGGCGCCGGCGTCTCCGGCCTTGCCGCCGCAAAAGCGTTCGCCACCCGCGGCCACCGCGTCAGCATCGTCGAGCGCAGCTCAGATCTCGGCGGCGTCTGGGAGCCAGCGCGCTCCTATCCTGAGGTGCAGACGCAGAGCCCGAAGGAGCTCTACCGCTACACCGATCGCGCCATGCCGGATGCCTATCCGGAATGGCCGACCGGGCCGCAGGTCCATGCCTATCTCGCCGACTACGCCAAGAGCTTTTGCCTCGATCGCATGCTGCGCCTCACCACCGAAGTTGCCGGCATGGCCCGTCGCGCGGACGGCAAGCCGGGCTGGACGCTCGCGCTGAAGAACAGGGACGGCGTCGCAAACGAGGACTTCGATTTCGTCGCGGTCTGCACCGGCCAGTTCAACGAGCCGCGCGAGCTGCATTGCCCCGGCGAGGACGGCTTTCTGGCGCAGGGCGGCCAGATCCTGCACTCATCGAAATACGGCGATCCGACGTTGGCGAAAGGTCGCCGCGTTGTCGTGCTCGGCGGCTCGAAGTCTGCGACCGACATCGCCGTGAACGCGGTGAAATCGGGCGCGCGCGAGGTGACGATCGTGATGCGCGAGCCGGTCTGGCGCATTCCCTATTTCATCGGCGGGCTCGTGAACTTCAAGCGCATCCTCTACATCCGCGCGCAGGAGGAGATGTTTCCGGGCTGGGGCGCGAGCGCGATGGCGCGGCTTGCGCATCGCATAGCCGCGCCGCTGGTCTGGGCGAACTGGCGCGGGCTGGAGAGCCTGTTGAAGGCACAGCTCAAGCTTGGCCGCTGCAAGATGGTGCCGAAGGAACGGATCGAGGACGGCGTCAACTGCTCGGTGCCGATCGCAACGCCGGGCTTCTATCCGATGGTCGCCGACGGCCGCATCAAGGCGGTGTTCGGCACGTTCGACCATTATGAAGGCGACACGATCGTGATGAGCGGCGGCGAGCGCATCAAGGCCGACGTCGCGGTGCTCGCGATCGGCTACAAGCTCGTCGTGCCGTTCCTCCCGGAAGCGTATCGGCAGAAGCTGGTCGACGCCGACGGACAGTATCGGCTCTATCGCCTGATCGCCAACCCTGATCTGCCTGACATGGGCTTCGTCGGCTTCAACTCGTCGTTCTGCACCGTGCTCTGCGCCGATCTCGCCGCCAACTGGCTGGTGCGCTACGCCGACGGCCAGCTCGCGAACCAGCCGACGGCGCAACAGATGCGCGACAACATCGAGATGATGCTGCACTTCAAGCGCGTCGAACGGCCGGCCGCGGGCGTCTATGGCGGCCTGTGCGTCGCGCCCTATCACTATCGCCATTTCGACGAGCTGATGGCCGACATCGGCGCGAAGAACTGGAAGCGCGGCGGGCTCGCAGACCGCTTCACGCCGCCGGATGCGGATGCCTATGCGAAGTTCCTGGCGACGGCGCCGGACTACCGGGCGGCGTGAGACGAGTCGGACTTCGGTAGCACCGTCTCGAGATCCGAATCGATCACATTCGCCGTGCGCTGATAGTGCTGCTGCAGCAGCATGACAGCATGATCGGTCTTCCGGTCCAGCACGGCCTGGAGGATATGTGCATGCTCGGTCCCGATCTTCCGGACCGGGTAGGCCTTCGCAATCGACATCATGCGGTATCGGTAGAGCCGGTCGGCAAGCTGCTCGCAGAAGCCGAGCAGCGGGCGCGAGCCGCACAGGCCAATCAGCGTCGCGTGAAACGCGCGGTGCGCCTTCTCCCACTCGGGATTGTCCGCGAACTTTTCCGGATCGAGCGAACGTGGCGTGCGGTCGAGGCGGTGGTGCATCACCAGAAGCGCCTCTTCCCATTCTTGCGTCGCGTTCTGCATGGATTCGCGCAAGGCCAGCCCTTCGACCCAGCAGCGCGTCTTGGTCAATTCCCGGAGCTCATCCTTGCTGACCGGCTTCACGTAGAAGCCGCGCTGCTCCATGCCGACGACGAACTCCTCGGTGGTGAGACGGTTGAGCGCCTCGCGGAGCGGAGTCTGCCCGACATTGTAGTGCTCCATCAGAAAGCGGGACTGGAGCTTGCGTCCAGGCGCAAGCCGCGTGGTCAGGATGTCGGCCTTGAGGCGGGCATAGATGCTCGTCGCCAACGTCGCCGGCTGCTCCATTTTCTGGCTCGACAGGTCAGAGCTCATGAGAGTTTCTCACTGATTCACCTAGATTTTTTGTACATCAGCTCGGTCGATGGCATAATTTATAAATTTTTGCTTTACTGAGCCTTTTCTATAGATTATCGGTGGGCCAACAACAACAGATTCTTGCGGGGGCGGCGCCGGCCGGCCCGCGAACTCTGAACGAGGAAGCCCAATGTCCAATTTCCCCGTGGCCGCCCTGCGCAGCGTCGAGATCACGACGCCGCGCCTTGGCGCCTCGGCCGACTTCTACGCAAAGGTCTGGGGCCTCGATGTCGCTGCCGAAGCCGAGGGCACGGTCTATCTCGCCGCCACCGGAGCGGATCTTCACGTTCTCGAGCTCACGCAGGGCGAACGGGCTGCGCTGCGCAAGGTCACTTTTCGCGTCCGCTCGCGTGACGATCTCGACCGCCTGTTCGCGCGCGCATGTGAGGCGGATTGCGAGATCATCACGCCGCCCGGGGCATCGTACGCGCCGTCGGGCGGCACGCACTTCGTGATCCGCGAGCCGCAAGGCTGCTGCATGGAGTTCGTCCACGGCGATCGCACCAAGACGGCGCGCACTGTGGCTGACCGCCCCGAGCGACTCGCCCACGTCAACATCAACAGCGCCGACATCGAAAAGCTCTCGACGTTCTACCAGCAGGTGCTCGGCTTTCGCCTGACCGACCGCTCGAAACTGATGGCATTCCTGTGCTGCAACAGCGATCACCACGCCGTCGTACTCGCGGAAGGACCGGTCAACGGTCTCAACCACGTCGCCTTCTTGATGCCGGATCTGGAATCGGTGATGCGCGGCTCCGGCCGCATGATTGATCACGGCTTTCCGATCGGCTGGGGAGTCGGCCGGCACGGGCCCGGCGACAATGTGTTCGCCTATTTCGTCGATCCGGATGGGGTCGTCATCGAATACACCGCCGAAGTCCTCCAGGTCGACGACAACTACCGCGCGAAAGGACCCGCCGAATGGGTCTGGCCACCGGGACGCACCGACCAATGGGGCATTGCGCCGCCCAAGAGCGAAGCCTGCAAGAACGCGCAACTCTCCGTGCTCTTCGACGTGGATCGCCACGCATGACGACGCCCTCGACCACCACGGACTACGACGTGCTCGTCGTCGGCTTCGGACCCACCGGCGCAGTCGCGACCGGCCTGCTCGGCCATCTCGGCCACCGCACGCTCGTCGTCGACCGCCTCACCGACATCTACGACAAGCCACGCGCGATCGCGCTCGATCACGAGATCTTTCGCCACTTCGACAATATGGGATTGGCCGATGCGATCGCGCCCCATGTCGAGCCCTTCACCGCCTCCGAGCATTTTGGCGTCGACGGCCAGTTGATCCGGCGCGTCCACATGATCGCAAAGCCCTATCCGCTCGGGTACACGCCGAGCATGGTGTTCAGCCAGCCGCCGGTCGAGGCGGAGCTGCGTCGTCACGCCACGAGCTTTGCCTGCGTGCAGGCCGAGCTCGGCGCCGAGCTGGTCGATCTCCTGCAGCGGCCGGATCGTGTCGAGGCGAAGCTGAAGGATGCCGGCGGACAATTGCGCACGGTGACGGCGCGGTACGTCCTCGGCTGCGATGGCGCCTCGAGCACGGTGCGCCAGATCGCCGGGATCGCGCTCGAAGATCTGATCTTCGACGAGCCCTGGCTGGTGGTCGACGTGCGGGTTGATGAGGCCGCGCTCGCAAAGCTGCCGCGAAACTCCGCGCAGTTCTGTAGTCCGGCGCGGCCCGTGAGCTTCCTGATCGGCCCCAGGAACCATCGCCGCTGGGAGATCATGCTGCTGCCGGGCGAAGACCCCAGGCAGATGGAGCGGCCGGAAAATGTGTGGAAACTGCTCGCGCAGTGGCTCGCGCCGGAGGATGGCGAATTGTGGCGCGCGGCATCCTACCGTTTCCACGCGCTGGTGGCCGCCGATTGGCGCAACGATCGCATCATCATCGCCGGCGATGCCGCGCATCAGCAGCCGCCGTTCATCGGCCAGGGCATGTGCCAGGGCCTGCGCGATGCGACCAACCTCGTCTGGAAGCTCGATTCCGTGCTGAGGGGCGTCTCGCCCGACGCCCTGCTCGACAGCTACACGGCCGAACGCAAGCAGCACGTCATCGAGCTGACCGGTAAGATCAAGGCGATCGGCCAGTCGATCTGCGAGCGTGATCCGGCCGCCGCGCGACGCCGCGATGCACAGATCCTGACTGAAGGCGGCGGCAAGCCGCTCGAAATCACGCGCCAGGAGATCATCCCACCGCTCCGCACCGGCTTCCTGGCCGATCAGGATGGCGCCGCATGCGGCAGCCTGTTTCCGCAGCCCCGAGTCCTGCACGATGGCGCGCCTTGTCTGCTCGACAACATCACCGGGGCCCGCTTGCGCGTGCTCATCGACGGCCGCCGCAGCGAGGCGCCCTCCCTCATGGCGCTCTGCGCCGCGCATCCGGAGTTGATCGCAACGACAATCGCGCCTGCCGGAGCCGGTGCATCCGGTGTGCTCGAAGAGAGCGAGGGCGTGCTGGCCGACTGGTTCGACCGCCACGGCGTCGTCGCCGCGATCGTACGGCCCGATCATTACGTGTTCGGGACGGCGCGCAACCCGGCCGAGCTCGGCGGTCTCTTGCGCGAGATCAGCTCACGCCTGCACGGCGATCCCGATCCGGATTTCAAAATGGAGAAGACAGCATGAAACTCGCGACCGTTGCGATCGACGGACGGACCACCTGGGGCCTCGTCGAGGGCGACAATTTCCTCGATGTCGGCGCCGTGCTCGCTACCCACTATGCCGATCTGAGCGCCGCTATCGCCGGTGCGCTCGCAGGCGTCGCGGATGCGAAGCTCAAGGCGGCCGCCACGCCGCTTGCCAGGCTCAGCTGGCTGCCGGTCGTTCCGAACCCGGACAAGATCCTGTGCGTCGGCCTGAATTACGAGACGCACCGGAAGGAAACCGGCCGCCCCGAGGTCGAGCACCCCACCATCTTCTCGCGTTATTCCAACAGTCAGACCGGGCATCTGAGCCCCATCATCCGGCCGCGCGTCTCGACCCATCTCGACTTCGAGGGCGAGCTCGCGGTCATCATCGGCAAGGGCGGCCGATACATCTCCCGCAGCGAAGCGATGGGTCACGTCGCCGGATACTCCTGCTATAACGACGGCAGCATCCGCGATTTCCAGCGCCACACCCACCAGTTCACGCCCGGCAAGAATTTTCCCGATACCGGCGCGTTCGGCCCGTGGATGATGACGCCGGACGAGCTCGGCGAGCTCGGCGAGCTCAAGCTCACCACACGCCTCAACGGGCAGGTCGTGCAGGAAGCGCAGATCAAGCACATGATCTTCGATATCCCGCGCCAGATCGAATATTGCTCGACGTTCACCCGGCTCGAGCCCGGTGACGTCATCGTCAGCGGCACGCCCGGCGGCGTCGGCGCCAAGCGTACCCCACCGCTCTGGATGAAGCCTGGCGACGTCGTCGAGGTCGAGGTCGAGAAGCTCGCAGTCTTGCGCAATCCCGTCGTCGACGAGGCGCAGTGAGCGCGATTTGAACAAGTCTTTGCACCCTGGCGGCGGAGCCCGCCGCGCTCCGCCGCCAGGCCGGCGCGCCTGATTTGAGACGGACATAAGCATAAGCAGAGAGGGGGAAACGTATGAGCAACACTGCCGAGGTCATCACCGGGACGGGTGGCCGCACCGAAGCGAGCCCGATCACTCCCGCGTTCCGTAAGCTCGTGATCGCGTCCTCGCTCGGATCGGTGATCGAACACTATGATTTCTTCATCTACGCCTTCACCGCTCCCATCGTGTTCGACCGCTTCTTCTTTCCGAAGATGGATTCGACGGCAAGCATGCTGGCGGTCTACGCGACGTTTGCAGTCGGCTTCGTCGCCCGCCCGCTCGGCGGCATGGTATTCGGCCATTACGGCGATCAGCTCGGCCGCAAGGCGATGCTGACGATCACCTTCGTGCTGATGGGTGTCGCGAGCTTCCTGATCGGCTGCCTGCCGAGCTACGATTCGATCGGTCTCCTGGCGCCGATCGCGCTGGTCTCTTTGCGCTTCGTGCAGGGGTTTGCCTTCGGCGGCGAATACATGAACGCGGTGTCGCTGACGCTGGAGAACGCGCCGTCGGCAAGGCGCGGCTTCTTCGCCTCCTTCGTCAACGCGTCCGGTCCGATCGGCGTAATCCTGGCATCCGGCTTCATTGCCTTGCTCGGCTTCGCCTCGACCCCGCAGGATTTTGCGCAATGGGTCTGGCGCGCGCCCTTCGTGCTCAGCCTCGTCCTGGTGGTGCTCGGCACCTACATCCGACTCCAAGTCGACGAGTCCACCCTTTTCAAGGCGGTCCAGGCATCGGCCGCGAGGCCGAAGGCACCACTGCTCGACGTCACGCGGTCGTGGAAGAAGTCGGTGCTGTTCGGCTGCCTCGCCAACATGGCACACAGCACGTTCCAGTACATGAGCACGGTCTTCGTGCTCGGCTATGCCGTCAAGACGCTCGGTATGGCGCAATCCAGTGTCACCTTCGGCACGATGATCGCCAACGTGCTGGAAATGTGCATGGTGCCGCTGATCGCGGCCTATTCGGACCGCTTCGGCCGCCGCCCGTTCATCGCAATCGGCATCCTGCTGGCGGCGGCGTGGTACCCGATCTACTTCCAGCTCGTCGCGACCAAGGACCCGACACTGCTCATCATGGGCCTGGTCGTCTCGATCGGAATCATTCATGCCTTGATGTTCGCGCCGGAAGCAGCCTTCACGGCGGAGCAGTTTCCGACAGAGGTTCGCGTCAGCGGCTCCTCGCTCGGCAAGCAGCTCGGCATCATCCTGGGCGGCGGCATCGCGCCCCTAGTCGGCACCGCCCTGATGGGATCGACCGGCAACTTCACCGCTGTGATCCTCTACTTCGAGGCGATCGCGGCCTGCGCCTTCATCGGCATCCTGCTCGCCCCGGAAAGTTCGAAACGCGCGCTATAAGTGGAGAAGGTAGCCGCCGGCTCAGGAGAGATTGCATCTCGCTAGTCTCCGTCTGATGCTTACGTTCCGTGGCCGCGATTCGACAGCCGCCGGGGAACCGCATGGGACCGAGATACCTTGTTGCCGCAACCTTGACGGCTCTTGCCCTGCTCGTGACGGCATCCGCGGTCGGACAGCAAGGCACGCTCACGCCAAAGCAATCCGAGGCGCTCGCCACCTACGAGCGGGCGCTCGGCGATTTCAAATCCATCCTCGCCGAGCGACGGCGCCAGATCGAGGCGAAGGAGCCGCTGCCAAACCTACCGGGACAGGCACTCTATCTCGCGCGCGTCGCTGTGATCAGTTCGTACAAGGACCTCACGGACGCCATGCCGTCGCGGATCGGCCGGCCCAACAAGTTCGAGATTCCTCCGGCCTATTTCGACGCCGACATCGAGCCGCTGGTCGACGAATACGGAAAGCTGTTCGACGTCATGGAGGCGCCGCCTGCCAGCGCGCAGAATTCGCCGACGCCGTTCAAGGACGTCGTCGATCTCGCCAGGGCGATCGCGCGCGCCAAGGGGCTTGCGCCTGAACATGCCGAGGCTGCGGGGCGCATCAGCCTTGGTCTGTTCTTTGCCGAGACCAACGGCAAGCAGAATGTCAGCAATGCGCGCTCGAACACCTATATGGGCAGCTTTCAGACCGGCCCCTCCGAAGACCGCAACGGGCGCCGGAAATGGGAGGCCGTCAAGGGCGACATCGCCGCGATCGATCCGGCGCTGAGTGCGCGCGACGACAAGGAAGAGGCGCGCGCCCGCGGCACCGATCACCGCTTCAACCACTGGACCAACGTGCGTGACGGGCTGATGAACGCGCACGCCGACCTGTTCCGTGAAATACCCGGAATCGTGAAGACGCTGCCTGATCCGATCGACCAGATGAAGCTGTTCGAGTTGATTCAGATCGTGCCCACGCCGACGCGGGCTGCGCTCAAGTCCGGCGATCTCCTGAATTACAGGGTGTCCAGTCCCACGATCATGAAGCACCTGCGCAACAACAGCATTTTTGCTTTCGGGCAGGCCGACCGGGCGCGCAAGTCAGCAAGCTACCGCGAGATCCTCGCTGCGATGTGGCTGTTCAACCGGAAGTTCGAGCGCGCGATGGCGAAATACGCGGAGATCAGGGCGCACTAAACAGTCTCAGGTGAGCTCTGGCCCGGCCAGACCAGTCAGTTCTCCGGCTTGTAGCCATCCGTCAGCGTCTTCAGGAACGCGATGATGTCGGCTTCGTCCTGCTCCGTCATCGCCGGCTTATCGCCAGCGTGGCGATCGAACGGCGGATCGGTGACGTCGACATTGGCGTGATATCTCAGCGGCAGGTCGTCGTATTTCCGCACCATGCCGTCGGCCGCGCGCGGAAATACTCTCTCCGGGTTGGTGTCGCGGAAATTGTAGAAATCGAGCACCTGCTCGAGGGTGCTGAAGACGCCATTGTGGAAGAAGGCGTGGCGCGTCGCACTGTTGCGCAGCGTCGGCGTCAGGAACATGCCGCAATACTGCGTCTGCTCCGTGAGGTCGGCGCGATGCGGGCCGCAGACCCCGAGATCGAAATGGTCGGGATCGCGATTATTGGCGAGCGCGGCATTGCGGGGCGCGCCGAGTGCCTCGTATTGGTGATCGGTGAACAGGGGCGGCAGGCCGTCGCGGGTGGGCGCCGAGGTGTGGCACCCTGCGCAATTGGCCTTGTCGGGATCGTTGAACAATTGCAGGCCGCGCAATTCGTTCTCGGACAGCCGGGCCTTGCCCTCGAGCCAATCGTCGTACTTGCTGGTATAGGGATGGAAGCTCGGCTCCTCCACCTGGTAGCGCGCGACGGCGAACATCGCTTCGGCAATCAGCAGCCGCCGATTGTTGAGCACGCCGGCACCGAACAGCTCGACGAAACGCTGAGCGTAAGGCGCGCGGTGTAGCTTGTCCGCGACAATCTCGGCGCTGCCGCCGTCCATCTCGTTGGGATCGAGCAGCGGAAACAGCGCCTGGTCCTGCAACGTGTCGGCGCGGCCGTCCCAGAACAGCCCGCCCTGCGGCACGATGTTCGCCGACGCGCCACTGCCGCCCGCGGTTTTCGTGCTGCGCGCCGCCTGCTGGCCGAGCGCGGCCATCTGCGCGAGATCGATGACGTTGTCGTCATCGCCCTTGTCGGGACCGATGCTGAAATTCGGGTGACGATCGAGATAGGTCAGCGACGGCACCGCGCGAGCGCCTTGCCGCGACAGCGTCGCGCCGCCGAGCATCACCGGCCCGTCATTGGGCGGGCCGTAAGCGTGATCCGGGCTGTGACAGGACGCACAGGACAGCGCGCCGGACGACGACAGCGAGGCGTCGTAGAAGATCTGCTTGCCGAGTTGCGCCATCGCAGACAACGGCGCGATGGGCGGGCGCATGAGACGAACCGGGTTCGGATTCGCCCCCGCCTGTCCCGTCTGGGGAACTCCTGGCGTCTCCGCCGCAAGGACGGCGCCGGCCAGAGCAAGAAGGCCGGCGCCGAGGAACCACATGGTGCGGCTGATCATGAAGCGTCCCGCTGGACTAGGGGTGGTGGTGCTCGTCCGGTGGGCTGGTGATCACCGTGCCGGAGGTCGGATCGAGGAACAGCGCATCCGTCCGGAAATCATGGCTGTGATCCTGATCGAAGTCGAACAGGTCGATGATCGATCCGGCGCTGGCATCGAACGAGCCGCCACCAATGCGCTTGCCCCGCAGCCAGTTGTCCTCGATGAACCGCACCACGGAGGCCTGCGAGATGAAGGTGTGGCTGACGAAGTTGGTCCTGGCGTAGGGCGAAACCACGATAAAGGGAATGCGCGTGCCCGGACCGCAGCGACCGTTCACCGGCTTGCCGCCCAGACCCTTCGGCGCCGGCTGCTTCTGCGCACCCAGGCCGCACAGGCCCGGACCGTTGACCTGATCGGCGGTCGGATCATAGGAGGCACTCTTCGGTGCAACGTATTGATGGTCGTACCAGCCGTCGGAGTCGTCATAGGTGATGATGACGGCAGTCTCGCGCCACTCTGGCTGCTTCTGGAGGAAGTTGATCAGCTCGACATTGCCGACCTGCTCGTCGAGCGGATCGGAGTTGCCGGCATGACCGTCCTGGAAGGCGGGCATCTTGATGTAGGAGACGGCCGGGAAATTGCCGGCCTTCACCGCGGCGTAGAAGTCCTCAAGATCATAGCCGTGGTTGGCCGGATCGACTTTGCCGTCCAGCGCATAGGTGTGGCCGATCGCATGGACCGAGCTCGGCCGCGCATGGGTCGGATTCGCGGTCGACTTGTAGTATTGGAACCAAGCGTGGTGCGGAATGTAGTCCACGATGGTGCCGTTGACGTTGCTGGAGAAGGTGCTGCGCCCGCAGCCCGTGGTGCCGTTGGCATTCTTCAGCGTCAGGTCGAAGCCGCCCATGAAGCTGCCCCAGCTGATGTGCTCTTCGTTGAGCAGATCGCCGATGTTCTTGCCGTCCATCAGGATCGTGCTCGTCGTGCTCGAGCAGGAATCGTTGCCTGGATCGGTATCGCCGATCAGCGTCAGGCCGCCCTGGCCGTCGGCGATCGACGACGACGTGCCGACGATGTTCTGCACGCCGTTGGTCTGGCCGGAGATCACCTCGAGCATGCCCGGCGTCGACGGACCGAAGGTATCGGTCCAGGCATTGTCGCTCATGGAAAAGTGCTGCGCATAATTCCAAAGAGCGGTGACAGTGTTGCCGTCGAAATAGCCCATCACCTGCCCGTTGGTGCCGAACGCGCCAGCGCCGCCCGCGGTGCCGCGGCCCGTGAACTTCGGGAACAGGTCTTCCTTGCCATTGTCGACGGCCTGCTGCTCGGGCGTGTAACTGTGGTTCTGCGAGCGCGTATTGGCCTGGGTGCGGTCGAGGCGGAACGGGTCCGTCGCGCCGCTGCCGTTGGCCGGATTGTCGTTGGGGTTGTCGACCAGCAGGTTGGCCGTGACGAGATTATTGACCTTCGGCGTATGCGGCTTCGGCACGAAGGGAAGCGAACCCGACGGATTGGCCGCATTCGGATAAGTCGCGAAGTAATGATCGAACGAGCGGTTCTCGTTGAAGACGATCACGAGATGCTTGATCGGCGTCTCGGTGTGGATGTCATGCGGATGACGGTGATGATCGCGGCCTTGACCTTGGCCCTGGTCGTGACCGCGGTCCCGACCGAAATCGTCCGCGAGGACTGGAATGCTGCACGCAAGTGCCGTCGCGGCCGCGAAAAACGCAGCCGTCGTCAGAAGTCTGGATGTCATTGTTGTGTTGCCCCGAAAGATTGACGCCGACCCTCGGGACCATAGCGGCGCGCGATGACAGCGCTGTGTCAGTTTGACGCATGGCAATTTGCGCAGTTGCTCGGACGGAATTTGTCATCACGGCAAAGCCGAACGGGACCGCACCGCTCCACCATGAGATGGTGCGAGCCGAGGATTCCATGACGCTACTCCGTCCGGGGCGCGTCCTTCAGGCCGCTATTGTCATAGGCCTTGCGCAACGTGCCGTTCGTCCTCGCGTCCGTCATGAACGCCGCGACGAACGACAGCGCCTAGCTGTGACCGAGCGAGACGGCGACCACCGTGACTGTCTTCTTGAAGGTCTCGGCATGTCATGCCTCCTCACCGTTTCTTCTGTCCACCAACTTCGTTTCGATCGCATCGCCTTGGCACAATTCTTGTCGATCGTGCGCCCGATGAAAAAGCGCTTTGTCGTGATAAATCTCTCAAACGCCACGCCGCCGTTTGCAGCGCAAGGCCGGCGACTGCCATGGCTATGGTGTTCCACGGCCAGTCATTTGTTGCTAGCCTGCCGCACCGACAAACAGCAATCGGGGACCTCCGAATGACCTGCGCGAATCCCGCATCTCCCGCACGACTTAAGCAAGCGTGGAGACATGTCGGACGGGCTTTGGCAACGGCAACCGCCGTGATCGCGCTCGCCGGCTGCGAGGACAAGAACACGTTTGTGGCGCCGCCGCCGCCCAAGGTGGACGTCGCGACGCCGGTGCAGCGCGCAGTGACGCGCTATATCGAGTCCACCGGCAACACCGCGCCGATCAAGAGCGTCGATCTGGTCGCGCGCGTGCAGGGCTTCCTGCAATCGATCGATTACCAGGACGGCACCTTCGTCAAGCAGGGCACCCAGCTGTTCACGATCGAGCCGGAGACCTACAAGCTCAAGCTCGAGCAGGCGCAGGCGGCCGAGGCCGGCGCGCAGGCCTCGCTCCGTCAGGCCGAAGCCGACTATAAGCGGCAGGCCGAGCTGGTGCAGCGCCAGGCCGTCTCGCAGGCTACCCTCGACACCTCGACCTCGAACCGCGACAACGCCCAGGCCAATCTCCAGCAGGCCCAGGCCAACACCAAGCTCGCCGAGGTCAATTACGGCTACACCAAGGTCACGGCGCCGTTCGACGGCATCGTCAGCGCGCATATGGTCTCGATCGGCGAGCTCGTCGGTGTTTCCTCGCCGACCCAGCTCGCCACCATCGTCGCGATGGACCCGATCTACGTGAACTTTACCGTCAATGAGCAGGACGTGCTGCGCATCCGGGCCGAAGCGGCGCGCCGCGGACTGACAGCGGCCGACCTCAAGCAATTCCCGATCGAGATCGGGCTCCAGACCGAGACCGGCTACCCGCATCAGGGGCATCTCGATTATGTGTCGCCGACGCTCAACCAATCGACCGGCACCCTGGCGGTGCGCGGCCTCGTTCCCAACGACAAGCGGGTGCTGCTGCCCGGCTATTTCGTCCGCGTCCGCGTCCCCTTCGATCAGGAGAAGAGCGCCCTGCTCGTCCCCGATACCGCGCTCGGCAGCGACCAGGGCGGCCGCTATCTCCTCGTCGTCAACGGCGACAACGTCATCGAGCAGCGCAACGTGCAGATCGGCCCCG
Organism: Bradyrhizobium sp. LMG 9283; assembly: GCF_045571415.1. Taxonomy (NCBI): domain Bacteria; kingdom Pseudomonadati; phylum Pseudomonadota; class Alphaproteobacteria; order Hyphomicrobiales; family Nitrobacteraceae; genus Bradyrhizobium; species Bradyrhizobium sp. LMG 9283. The sequence goes on along the minus strand of NZ_CP120691.1, from coordinate 2,560,006 downwards.
TCGATAATGGCCTTCGCGTGATCGAGAGCGGCCTCAAGCCGGAGGATCGCGTGGTGATCGCTGGGCTCCTGCGGGTGATCCCGGGCCAGAAGATCGACCCGCAGGTGACGAAGATCGAGCAGCCGCAGGCCTCTGCCAAGTAGGAGCCCGCCATGATCTCAAAATTCTTCATCGAGCGGCCGGTCCTCTCGAACGTCATCGCGCTCCTGATGATCCTCATCGGCGGCGTAGCGCTGTTCAACCTCGCCGTTGCGCAATATCCCGACGTGGTGCCGCCGACGGTGCAGGTGACCACGCGCTATCCCGGCGCCAGCGCCAAGACCGTGATCGACACCGTGGCGCTGCCGATCGAGCAGCAGGTCAACGGCGTCGAGGACATGCTCTACATGCAGTCCTACAGCGGCTCGGACGGCACCTACACGCTGACCGTGACCTTCAAGATCGGTACCGATCTCAATTTCGCGCAGGTGCTGGTGCAGAACCGCGTCTCCAGCGCGCTCTCGCAGCTGCCGCAGTCGGTGCAGAACCAGGGCGTGACCGTGCAGAAGCGGTCGACCTCGATCCTCTTGTTCGTGACGCTGACCTCGCCGGAGGCGAGGTACGACAGCCTGTACCTAAGCAACTACGCCACCATCAACATTCGTGACGAGCTCTCCCGCCTACCGGGCGTCGGCAACGTCACCGTGTTCGGCGCCGGCCAGTACTCGATGCGGATCTGGCTCGATCCCAACAAGCTGCAAGTCCGTGGCCTGGTGCCGCAGGACGTGATCCAGGCGATCCAGCAGCAGAGCCAGCAGGTCTCGGCGGGCCAGGTCGGCGCGCCGCCGACGCCGCCGGGGCAGGCGTTCCAGTACACGCTCAACGTCAACGGACGGCTCGACGACGCCAGCCAGTTCGAGAACATCATCGTCAAGTCAGGCACCAGCGGCGATGTCACGCGGGTGCGCGACGTCGGCTGGGTCGAGCTCGGCGCGCAGACCTACAGCCAGATCTTCTCGCTCAACAAGCAGCCGGCGGTCGGCATCGGTGTGTTCCAGTCGCCCGGCGCCAACGCGCTGCAGGTCGAGCAGGCCGTCGAGAAGAAGATGGCGGAGCTCGCCAGGCGCTTCCCCGAAGGCATCAAGTACGACACGCCATTCGACACCACCAAGTTCGTGGAAGCCTCGGTGCACGAGGTCTACATGACCCTGATCGAGGCCGGCCTTCTGGTGCTGGTCGTGATCCTCGTGTTCCTGCAGGACTGGCGCGCGATGCTGGTGCCGGCGACGACGGTGCCTGTCACCATCATCGGCGCGTTCGCCGCGATGGCGGCGCTCGGCTTCACCATCAACATGTCGACGCTGTTCGCGATCGTGCTCGCGATCGGCATCGTCGTCGACGACGCCATCGTGGTGGTCGAAGGTGCCGCCCACAACATCGAGCAGGGCATGAACGGCCACGACGCCGCGATCAGGGCGATGGACCAGCTGTTCGCGCCGATCGTCGGCATTACCCTGGTGCTGATCTCGGTGTTTTTGCCGGCCTCGTTCCTTGCCGGCCTCACCGGGCGCATCTACTCGCAATTCGCGCTGGTGATCGCGGCGACCGCGCTGCTCTCCGCGATCAACGCGGCGACGTTGAAGCCGACGCAGTGTGCGCTTTGGCTGCGGCCGGCGGTGCCGCCGGAGCAGCGCAACTTCTTCTACCGCGGTTTCAACGCCGTCTATGACCGCGTCGAGCGCGGTTACACCAGGCTGATCACGTTCCTGGTGAAGCACGCCACCATCTCGGTCGCATTCGCGCTATTGGTCATCGGCGCCAGCGGCTATGGCCTGTCGCGGGTGCCGACCGGCTTCCTGCCGATCGAGGACCAGGGCTACCTGATCGCCGCCGTGCAGCTGCCCGATGGCGCCGCGCTGGAGCGGACGCAAGCCGTGCTCGACAGAGCGAGCGGGCTGATCAAGGACACCCCGGGCGTGGCGCAAGTCATCACCATCGCCGGCATCTCCGCGCTCGACAACAGCGCCAGCCTTGCCAATGCCGGCGTCGCCTACATCATCCTGAAGGATTGGAACGCGCGCAAAGGACCCGGCGAGGATCTGCGCTCGCTGGTCATTGGGCTGAACGACAAGCTCGCGACCATCATGGAAGCGCGCACCATCGTGCTGCCGCCGCCGCCGATCCAGGGCATCGGCAACGCCGCCGGCTTCTCGATGCAGGTCGAGCTGCGCGACGGCAACAGCGACTTCGCCAAGCTGCAGGCCATCACCGGTGCGATGGTCAGCAACGCGCAGAGCCAGAGCGCGCTGCAGCGCGTGCAGTCCTCGTTCCGCTCGTCGGTGCCGCAATTCAACGTCGAGATCGATCGCGTCAAGACCCAGACCCTGCACGTTACCACCGATCAGGTGTTCTCGGCGCTGTCGACCTATCTCGGCTCGTCCTATGTCAACCAGTTCAACAAGTTCGGCCGCGTGTTCCAGGTCTACACCCAGGCCGATCCGGCCTTCCGCGTCACCGAGCGCGACATCGCCAACATGCAGGTGCGCAACTCCAACGGCGACATGATCCCGATCGGCACCGTCGCCAAAATCACGCCGGCAACCGGACCATCGCTGATCAGCCTCTACAACCTCTATCCCTCCTCGACCGTGATCGGCTTGCCGGCACAGGGCTATTCATCGGGCCAGTCGCTGAAGCTGATGGAGGAGATCGCGGACAAAACGCTGCCGCCGGGCACCGGCTACGAATGGACCGCGATGTCGTATCAGGAGAAAGCCGTCTCGAACCAGATCTACTGGGTGTTCGGCCTTGCCATGCTGCTGGTCTATCTCGTGCTCGCCGGCCAGTATGAGAGCTGGTACGCGCCGATCTCGGTGATCCTCGCAGTGCCGCTGTCGCTGCTCGGGCCGATGCTGATCCTCTCCGGGCTCAAGATCGACAACAACCTCTATTGCCAGATCGGCCTTATCCTGCTGATCGCGCTGTCGGCCAAGAACGCGATCCTGATCGTCGAGGTCGGGCTCGAGCTGCACGGCCGCGACGGCAAGCCGATCCTGGAGTCGGCGATCGAGGCAGCCCGCGCCCGCTTCCGCCCGATCCTGATGACCTCGTTCGCCTTCATCCTCGGGGTGGTGCCGCTGGTGCTCGCGACCGGCGCCGGCGCCAGCGCCCGCAAGTCGATCGGCATCACCGTGTTCTCGGGGATGTTGGCCTCGACCTGCCTTGCGGTGCTGTTCGTGCCGGCCTTCTTCGTGGTGGTGCAGCGCTTCGAGAACTGGCGTGCGTCGAAGAAGGCGGTGAAGAAGTCGACAGTGGCAGAGGTGAAGACTTAAGGTTGGTTTGGATCAGCGACGCCGCGCGCTGACTTCACCTCTCCCGTTTGCGGGAGAGGTCGGCGCGAAGCGCCGGGTGAGGGTTCTCTCCTCTTGGGGAGTCTCTCTGCGGAGACAGCCCTCTCCCCGCCCCTCTCCCCCAAAGCGGGAGAGGGGCGCACCGTCCGCGCAGACACAGCCGAGATCTAAGCCTTCTCCGCCGGCGCCTGCCGCGCCTCGCCGCTCGACACCAGCAGCACCGAGACCTTCGATTGCCTGAGCACCGCGTCGGCGACGCCGCCGAAGGAGAGATGGTCGGCCTGGATGCGGTCGACGCCCATGACGACGAGGTCGACGTCAGTGGTGTCGATCTCGCGGAGGATCGCAGCCTCCGGGGCCCGGTTCACCCGCAGCGTGGTGGTGATCTCGACGTCGTAGCGGGCGGCGAGATCGCTGGTGTCCTTGAGGATGCCCGTCTCCTGGCTCAGTCCGCGCGAAGTGCCGCGCTGCGCGCCCTTGTCGCGCGTCGTCGCCACATAGATCACCCGGAGCGAGCCTGAGCCGGCCAGCGCCACCGCGACCTCCGCACCGCGCTTGGAAACGACGCTGCCGGAAACGGGAACGAGGATGTTGAGCGCGTCGGGCATTGGCTGCTTCAGATGCTTGCCCTTGCCCACGACGATCGCGAGCGGTCCTTCGAACTGCGCAGCGATGTCCTCGATCTCGCGATCGAAACGGTCCTTGGCGGCGGCCACCTTGGCAATGCCGACGACCAGGAGATCGAACCCCTTGCGCGCCTCGTCGGCAATGGTCTCGCCGAGCTCCGCGCGCCTGGTGCGGGTGACGACGTCGACGCTGCCAGCGTCGCCAATGGCGGAGACGGTTTCGGCAGCCTTCTTGACCACGGCTTCGTGACTCTCATGGGGGCCCTTCTCCTGCTCCTCGGCGCGCTTGCCTATATGCAGTACCGTGATCGGCAGACCGCGCATGCCGGCGATCAGGCCGGCAACGTGGGCGGCGAAGGTGGCGTTGGGACTTTCGTCCACCGCCAGCAGGGGACGCTCGAGATTGGCGATGAAGCCGCGCCTCTCGAATTCTTCCCGCTCCAGCCGCTCCTTCTCCTCCTCGTTCATCGGCAGCTTGGCCAGCGCCGCACGCAGCATCGGCGGCATCGCCATCGTCGTCACGATCGCCATGGTCACGATCATCGTGAACAGGTTCTGGCTGAGCACGCCGATGGAGAGGCCGATGGTTGCGATGATCACCTCGGTCGAGCCGCGCGCGTTCATGCCGCTGGCGAGCGCCAGCGACTCGCTGGCATTCAGCCCGCCCGCGGTGCCCCCGACGAAGGCGCCGCCGAACTTGCCGACGCTGGCGATCACGACGAGGAGGCCGGTGAGCATCAGGAGGTTGGGATCGCGCAGCACCGAGAGATCGGCGCTGAGCCCGGCGAGGCCGAAGAACACCGGCATGAAGAAGCTCGAGATCAGCCCGCGCAGGCGCTCGTCGATCTGCCGCGTCAGGATCGGGGACTCGCCGACGAGAATGCCGGCGACGAAGGCACCTAGCACGGTGTGGACGCCGATCAGGTGCGTGATCAGCGCCATGACGCCCATCAACAGCAGGATCACCGTGATGACCGCCGCGGCGCTGACCAGATTGTCGTTGGCCCAGCGGATCAGCCGGAACACCAGGCGGCGGCCAATGGTGAAGCTGACGGCGAGGAAGGCGAGCGTTCCCAGCACGGCTTTCGCCACCGAGGCGACATCGAGCGTGCCGTGCGAGGCCAGACTGAAGATGACGGCGATGATGATCCAGCCGATGGTGTCATCGATGACGGCGGTCGCGACGATGATCTGCCCGACATTGCGTCGCATGAAATTCATCTCGCGCACCACCACGGCGACGATCTTCACCGAGGAGATCGACAGCGCCGTGCCCATGAACAACGACGCCACCAGGCGCTCCTGCGGATTGGGCAGCAGCGCATCCGGCAGGAACTCGCCGAGTGTGAAGCCGCAGGCGAAGGGCACCAGGATGCCGGCAATCGAGATCGCGATCGCGGCCCTGCCGACCTTCCGGACCAGCTTGAGATCGGTCTCCATACCGGTCAGCAAGAGCAGCAGCAGAATGCCCACCTGCGCGATGCCGTCGATCATCGCCTTCTGCTCGGGCGTCTTGGGGAAGATCGCGTGCTGCGCCTCGGGCCAGATCCAGCCGAACAGCGACGGCCCCAGGATGATGCCGGCGAGCAGCTCGCCCATGACCGAGGGTTGGCCGATCCGCTGCATGATCTCGCCGAGGCCGCGGCCGACCGCCAGCAGCAGCGCGATCTGCAGGATCAGGAGGGACTCGGAGGGTCCGGCCGATTTGCCGGCTTCGGCGCCGGCCGCAATGGTGGTGAGGACAAGCGCCGCGGGGACAAGGCCGACCGGTCGGAGCAGGCGCCATGGCATGCAGGTATCTTTCCCCCTTCATCTGCCCCGGTGTCGGGGCCACAGGGGATAGAACCCGCGGAAGGCGGAGCGGGTTCCGCCGCACGCGGCGGTTCAGGGGGCGAAAACAAAAAGTGCGAAAACAACCCCATGCACAGTAGAGAGGGGATTGAAAAAGCTCGAGAAATTTCGGGCTTGCCGAAGCGACTTGCTCCGTCGGGCAAAACACTGGCAGAATGGCATGATTGGTGGCATGGGCAGGGTGCCTCCTCATCTTCCGTCATTGCGAGCGCAGCGAAGCAATCCAGAGTCCCTCCGCGGAAAGATTCTGGATTGCTTCGTCGCTAGGCTCCTCGCAATGACGAGCGGGAGAGAGTCCCAACCTTACGCCGCGCTCGTGCCCCGGACGCAGCGCAGCGCTATCCCGGCGATGCTAAGCATGGTCCGGTTCGGCGATGCGCTGCAGAGCCGGGGCCCATGCGGCAGAGAGTTCGCGGCCTCTGGGTCCCGGATCGGCGCGCGCTTGAGGCGCGCTTGTCCGGGACACGAAACCTCACACCGGCTGCGGCGTCCTGATCTCGCGCGGCAGGATCAGCGCGGCGGCGATCGCGAGCAGGCAGAGCGCGGCGAAGGCGTGCAGCATGGTGACGAAGCCGCCCTGCTCGTAGAGCCAGGCGACAAGGCCGACGGACGCGCCGGCCGCGGTGAAGCCGACGAAATAGCGCACGGCATAGGCGCGCGAGCGCCACTCCTCCGTGGTGTACTTGCCGACCATGGCGTCGTTCACCGTGACCTGGCCGAACGCGCCCATGACGATACCGATCGAGACCACGATCAGCGGCAGGTTGGAGAGGCTCGCGGCGAGATACAGGAACGGCGCCAGCATGAAGGACAGCGGCAGCGCCACCGTCTTCAGCGAGTAGCGGTCGAGCAGCCGGCCGATCGTGTACTGCGTCATCGCGCCGAACACGTAGACGCCGGCGGCAATGAGCCCTAACAGCGCCGGGCTTTTGGTGAGATCAGCGAGCCGCTCGGCGAACAGCTTTGGCAGCGCGACCGTGACGGCGTTGAAGGTCGTCGAGATCGCGATCACCACGATCAGAAGCGACAGCACCACGCGCCACATGTCCTGCTTAGCCACCCGCGCCTGGGCCGCTGCCTGCTTCGAGCCCTTGCGGTCCTCGTGCACGACGCTCATCGCGAAACCGATGCCGATCAGGACCGTGACCACGCCGGGAACGATGAACGCAAAGCGCCAGCCGAGATACTGGCCGATCACGCCAGTCACCAGCGCGGACGAAGCGACGCCAAGATTGCCCCAGACGCCGTTGATGCCCATCTCGCGGCCGAGCCGGTCGGCATAGGACACGATCATGGCAGTGCCGACGGGATGATAGATCGAGGCGAAGATGCCGATCGCGAGCAGCGCGGCGCCGAGCTGCACGGGGGTCTGCACGAAGCCGACCGCGATCATGGAGGCGCCGATGCCGACGAAGAAGATCAGCATCATGTGGCGGCGGCTCCAGCGGTCGCCGAGCCAGCCGGTGAGCAGCGAGCCCGCGCCGAAGGCAACGAAGCCAGGCGTCGCGTAAGGCAGGAGTTCCGAATAGGCCATGCCGAGCGCCGGCCCCATGATGATGACGGCGGCGGCGAAGATCAGCATCGAATAATGGTCGATGAAATGGCCTGCATTGACGAAACTGATGACCCGACTGGGGCTGTTCATTTCCCGAATCCTCTCCTGCTCCGAAATCGGTTATATGTCGTGCGAATGACGGGATGCTGCCAATGAGTGTCGTCGAAACGCCAATCCTGCGGGAGGTCCGGAGCAACCACCGCTCGCCCGCGGGCGTGCACCTGGTCGCCCGCGATTATCCCAAGGGGATGCGGATCGAGCCGCACCTGCACCGCGAGGCGCAGCTGATCTATGCGACCAGGGGCACGATGCAGGTGACGACGCCCGGCGGACGCTGGCTGGTGCCGCCGGACCGGGCGGTCTGGGTGCCGGCCGGGCTCGAGCACGCCATCGACCTGCTCGCCGACATCGAGATGCGTACGCTGTATTTCGACCTGTCCTGGCTGAAGCGCGAGCAGCGCCATGATGGCCTGAGCAGAGAATTCGTGGTGCGGGTGTCGCCGCTGCTCAATCAGGCGATCCTCGCGTTATTCGACGCGCGCAACACCGAGGAGCGCACCGAATTGCTGGTGCGCCTGGTGATGCTGGAATTGCACCAGGCCGAGGATTCCACGACCTTAGTGCCGCTGCCGCGCGAAGTGCGCTGCCGCCGCGCCGCGATGATCGTGCTCGACGATCCCACCGGCCTGCACGACATCGACACCTTGGCGCGCGAGGTTGGAACCTCGGCGCGCACACTGTCGCGGTTGTTTTCGAGCGAGACGCAGCTGAGCTTCAAGAGCTGGTGCCAGCGCGCGCGCATCGCCTCCGCGATCCAGCGGCTGTCGACGGATGCCAATGTCTCGGTGAAGCAGCTCGCGACGCAGCTGGGTTATGCCAGCGTGCCGGCGTTCTCGGCGGCGTTCCGACAGGTGACGGGACGGACCCCGACGGAATTTGCCACTCACTCAGTCTCATCGCCCGGCGTGGCCGGGCGATCCAGTACGCCGAGACGGCGCGGCTAGAACCGAGAAGCCGCGGCCTACTGGATGCCCCGGTCCCGGCTCCGCTAGGCTACGCCGGGCCTGCAAGGGCGCTCGGCCGGCGAAGCTTCAGCGAAGACGGCGAGCCGGGGCATGACAGCGCGCTTTGGAGTGAGTACTGCCTGCCACATCAATCTCCCCCGGCATGACAGCATTCGCCAGACGCACGCTCCAACTAAAGATGCCGCATTCCCCTGCTTGATTGTGATCGGCTTCCACCCAAATCCCATGTAAGCTTCCGCCACGCACAAACCTGAATCGAAAGCTCAGATGGCCAACGCCTTCTTCTCCGACCTGCTCGCCACCATCTCCGAGCGCGGTCGCACGCTGCTTCGCCGCGGCGACGCCTCGAACACCAAACGGGATGCCGATGGACTGCTCGAGCTTTGCGGCGCGCTGCTGTCCGGCCGGGGCGAAGCCTCCGGCACCGCCATGGCGCGCGAGGTGCTCGACCTCTATCAGGAGCTGGATGCGGCGGGACGGCGCGCCTTCTTCGAAGGATTGGTGCGCTTTTTCGGCCCCGACCGGGAACGACTTTCCAGGGCGATCGAACAATGGCGCGCCAAGCCGAGCGACGAGGATGCCAGCGCCCTGCACTTCGCCTCCGAGCCGCGGCGGCAGGAGCTGATCCGACGCCTCAACCGCGCGCCGGGTGGTACCGGCGATCTCGTCAAGATGCGCGCCGATCTGCTCGGCATGATGAACGGTCACACCGATCTCGCCGCGCTCGACCGCGACGTCTCGCATCTTCTCTCTTCATGGTTCAACAGGGGGTTTCTCGTGCTGCGCAGGATCGACTGGTCGACCCCGGCCAACATCCTCGAAAAGATCATCCGTTACGAAGCCGTGCATGAGATCTCCGACTGGGATGATCTGCGCCGCCGCATCGACCCGGTCGATCGCCGCTGCTACGCCTTCTTCCATCCTGCGATGGTGGACGAGCCCCTGATCTTCGTCGAGGTGGCGCTGACGGAGACAATCCCGGGCGCGATCGCGCCGCTGCTCGCGGTCGACCGCCAGCACCTTCCCATCGAGAAGGCGCGCACCGCCGTGTTCTATTCCATCTCCAACACCCAGCGCGGTCTTGGCGGCATCTCCTTCGGCAGCTTCCTGATCAAGCAGGTCGTGGAGGAGCTGCGCCGCGAACTCCCGAAGCTCGACAGCTTCGTGACGCTGTCGCCGGTGCCCGGCTTCATGCAATGGGTGAAACAGGACAAGGACCTGCCGCTGTCGGACGAGGACCGCGAGGTGCTGAAGCGCCTCGACGATCCCAAATGGTTCGAAAGCCCCGAAACGGCGGCACTGCTCCGCGGCGTGCTGGAGCCGCTCGCGGCGCATTATTTCCTGAGGGCGCGCACGCCGAAGGGCCGGCTGATCGATTCCGTCGCCCGCTTCCATCTCGGCAACGGCGCGCGGCTGGAGCGCATCAACTGGATGGGCGACCTCTCGCCCAAAGGTGTGCGGGAGTCCGCCGGCGTGATGGTCAACTACCTCTATCGCCTCGACGACATCGAGAAGAACCACGAGGCCTACGCGAACGACGGCGAGGTGGTGGCGTCGAGCGCGGTGAAGAAGCTGCTGAAGGGCGAGGGGCGAAGGCTGCTGGATATGCGGTTGTCGTAAAGAGGCCGCCCGGCTCGCGTCACAGCGTCATTGCGAGCACAGCGGAGCAATCCAGACTGCCTCCGCGGAAAGACTCTGGATTGCTTCGCTACGCTCGCAATGACGGAGTGTGGGGCGGCGCCTCAGACTATTCCAGGAGTCCGCCGCGGACCAGACGCCCGCGAGCGGCACCGCTCTCTCCGCCGTCATTGCGAGGAGCTCTTGCGACGAAGATTCCATGGGGAGTGGATAGCGACCGGGTCTGAGGCCAGACTGAGGTTGCTGAAGCACTCAACCTGGGACAACGATGTTGCTCGATCATCTTTCCGACGGACTGGCCGCTATCCGGACGCAGATTGGCGCAATTTTTGTGTCATTGGAACTGAGCCGTTCGACATGGCTGGTTACATCGCTGTCGCCCGGCAAGGGCGAGAAGATGTCCAAACACAGCGTGAAGGCCGGCGCTATTGCGGAGCTCTTGAAGCTCTTTGCAGCGCTGAAGCGTAAGGCACAGGCGCGAACGGGCGAGTTATCCGATCATCACCATCCAGGAGGCGGGGCTGGATGGGTTCTGGCTTCACCGCACTCTGCAGTCGGAGGGCGTCGAGAGCTACGTGGTCGATCCGGCCTCGATCGCGACGCCGCGCCGGCGCAGGCGGGCCAAGACGGACCGGTTGGACGGCGAGACGCTGTTGCGGTCGCTTCTGGCCTACAAGCGCGGCGAGCCACGGGTCTGCGCGATGGTCGTTGCCCCCTCTCCGGAAGAAGAGGACCGCCGCAGGCTTTGCCGGGAGCGGCGGACCTTGATCGCGGAGCGGATCGTGCATGTGAACCGGATCAAGGGTGTTCTGTTTGCGCAAGGGATATTCGACTACGTGCCGCTGCGGCGCGATCGACGGACGCGGCTCGAGGCCTTGCGCACGGGGACGGGCGGCTGCTGCCGGCGCATTTGAAGGCGCAGATCAGCCGCGAGCTCGACCGGCTCGAACTTCTGCTTGACCAGATCGCGGCGGTAGAGCGCGAGCAGGATGCATTGCTGGCTGCAAGCCGACCAGCAGGCGAGAAGGCTGCATCGAACCCGGTCGCGATGCTGCTCGACTTGAAGGGCCTGGGCCCGAACTTTGCTGCCATTCTCTGGTCGGAGGCCTTCCACCGTCAGTTCACCAACCGCCGCCAGGTTGCGTCCTATGCCGGTCTTGCGGCCACGCCATGGCGCAGTGGCGGCATTGAGCGTGAGCAGGGCGTGTCGAAGGCCGGCAATCCGCGCCTGAGAACCACGATGATCCAGCTCGCCTGGTTGTGGATACGTCACCAGCCTCAATCGGCTCTGACCCAGTGGTTCAAGGCCAACAGCCAGCGCGGCCGCAAGCGCACAATCGTGGCGCTGGCGCGCAAGCTGCTCGTGGCCCTGTGGAAATACGTGACCGCCGGCGTTGTGATCGAGGGAGCCGTGGTGAAGCCCGGCGCCTGACACCACGCCTCTCAGCCTCAAAACCAATCCGCCGAGGTTGATCAGCCTCGGCCGATCCGGGTGGACGAACCGATGGATTGCATGGCTTCAAACGCCGTAACGAAGAAGGGTCTCGTCCTCTCGAGCCTGCCCGCCGCAAGCGGAATGTTGGTGCAGTCGCCACCGCGCAACGACCGAATGTGAGTTTGATCTGGCATGCAAACCAGATTGCCAAAACCGGCTCGACCCTTGGATCGCCAACCATAGGAGTAGTTCACGCCGCACTTCCCGACCTAACGAGCCTGAAGGCGTGCTCGCTCAGGTCAAGACCAAGCCGCTTCGCGGCGGCCCTCACGGGCCGGTCTTGACCTGATCTGCGCGCGCCATCCGAAAAGTTCCGCGGTCGGGACGAAGAGCTGGCCTGCAATCGAACAAAGAGCTGACCATCAATCTTGACACATCAAATCCCCATGTGAGCAATCCAGAATCTCTCCCCGGAGGCAGTGTGGATTTGCTTCGCTGCGCTCGCAATGACGGAGAATGAGCCACCTACCGGCACCAAACCCGCCCTTCACCCCCGCGAAATCCGCATGGCTTTGCCGCGTTGCCGGCGCTAAAAGACGCCGGTTACACGGAGCAAGCCATGCAAGACCTCTGGCGCCTGTCGGCCGCCGACCTCGCCACCCTCGTCAAGTCCAGGAAAGTCTCCGCCAGGGAGGCCGCGCAGGCTGGCCTCGCCCGGCTCGATGCGGTCAATCCCCAGTTGAACGCCGTGATCGACCACCGGCCGGAGGACGTGCTCAAGCAGGCCGATGCCGTCGATGCCACCATCGCGCGGGGCGAGGACCCCGGTGTGCTCGCCGGCGTGCCCGTCACCATCAAGGCCAATGTCGACCAGGAAGGCTTTGCCACCACCAACGGCCTGCAGCTCCAGCGCGACGTGATCGCCCGCGAGGACAATCCGGTGGTTGCCAATTTCCGCAAAGCCGGCGCCGTCCTGCTCGGCCGCACCAATTGTCCGGCCTTCTCCTACCGCTGGTTCACCACCAATCTGATCCATGGCGACACCAAGAATCCTCGCGACGCTTCGCTGACCCCGGGCGGCTCCTCCGGCGGCGCCGGCTCGGCGGTCGCGGCCGGCATCGGCCACATCGCCCATGGCACCGACATCGCCGGCTCGATCCGCTATCCCGCCTATGCCTGCGGCGTGCACGGTCTGCGCCCGACGCTCGGCCGCATTCCCGCCTTCAACCCGGCACTGCCGGAGCGCCCGATCGGGCCGCAGATCATGGCGGTGTCAGGCCCTCTGGCGCGCACGGTCAGCGACTTGCGCATCTCGCTCGAAGCGATGTCTGCCCGTGACGTCCGCGACCCCTGGTTCGTGCCGGTGCCGCTGCAAGGACCCGCACGGGAAAAGCGTGCCGCGCTCTGCCTCAATCCGGGCGGCCTTGCCACCACGCCGGAGGTGAAGGCGGCGGTGAGCGATGCCGGCAAGCGCCTCGAACGCGCCGGCTGGACCGTCGACATCATCGCGGACACGCCGCCAATACGCGAGGCGGTCGAGTGGCAAATAAAACTCTGGCTCGGCGACGGTTATGAGGCGCAGCTGGAGATGGCCGAGCGCGAGGGCGATCCCGGCGCGCTGGCCTGTCTGCGCGGCAACCGCGCAAGGGTCACGCCGATGGACCAGGCCAATTACGCCAAGGCGCTGACCCGGAGAGCCACGCTGACGCGCGAATGGATGCTGTTCTTCGAACAATATGCGGTGCTGCTGACGCCGGTCTCCGGCGAATTGCCGTTCCCCGATCATCTCGACCGTAAGGACGACGAATCCTTCAAGCGCGTCTGGGAAGCGCAGCTGCCGCAGATCGCCATTCCCTTCATGGGATTGCCGGGCCTCGTGGTCTCCACCGGTCTCGTCGGCAAGGCGCCGGTCGGCGTGCACATCGTGTCGGGTCGTTATCGCGAGGACCTGTGCCTGCTGGCAGGCGAAGCGATCGAGGCCGGCGGCGTGCCGCCGTCGCCGATCGATCCCGTGGGCTAGTGATGACCGCCATCTACGACTTCAAGGCCAACTCGCTTGCCGGCGAGGAGGTGCCGATGCGCCGGTTCGAGGGGCAGGTGCTCTTGATCGTCAACACCGCGAGCAAATGCGGTTTCACGCCGCAATATCGCGGCCTCGAGGATCTCTATCGCGATCTCTCCCCGCGCGGCTTCTCGGTGCTCGGCTTTCCCTGCAACCAGTTCGGCGCGCAGGAGCCGGGGCAGGCGAGCGAGATCCAGGAGTTCTGCTCGACCCATTACGACGTCACCTTCCCGCTGTTCGAGAAGATCGACGTCAACGGGCCGAAGGCGCACCCTCTGTATGAGTACCTGAAACGTCAGCAATCCGGCCTCTTGGGCGCCTCCATCAAATGGAATTTCACCAAATTCCTGGTGGACCGTGCCGGCAAGGTGGTCGCGCGATACGCGCCGACCGCACGACCCGAAGGATTGCGGCAGCAAATCGAAACACTGTTGTGAGCGAGACAATCATGAGCGACGAATTTCCGGACCGCCTGTCGGTCGATCCGAACAGCCCCTATTACAATGCTGAGATCCTGGCGCGCGATGTCGGCATCCGCTTCAAGGGCATCGAGAAGACCAATGTCGAGGAGTACTGCATCAGCGAAGGCTGGGTCCGCGTCACCGCCGGCAACGCCAAGGACCGCTACGGCAACCCGCTGACCATCAAGGTGCACGGGCCGGTCGAGCCGTATTTCAGGGATAAGAAATAGTTTGAGCCGAGCGCGAGCCGCTCTCTCCACGTCATTGCGAGGGGCGCACTCTTTCTCCTCGTCATTGCGAGGAGCCCTTGCGACGAAGCAATCCAGAATCTTTCCGCAGTGACAGCCTGGATTGCTCACATGGGGATTTGATGTGTCAAGATTTATGGTCAGCTCTTTGTTCGATTGCAGGCCAGCTCTTCGTCCCGACCGCGGAACTTTTCGGATGGCGCGCGCAGATCAGGTCAAGACCGGCCCGTGAGGGCCGCCGCGAAGCGGCTTGGTCTTGACCTGAGCGAGCACGCCTTCAGGCTCGTTAGGTCGGGAAGTGCGGCGTGAACTACTCCTATGGTTGGCGATCCAAGGGTCGAGCCGGTTTTGGCAATCTGGTTTGCATGCCAGATCAAACTCACATTCGGTCGTTGCGCGGTGGCAACTGCACCAACATTCCGCTTGCGGCGGGCAGGCTCGAGAGGACGAGACCCTTCTTCGTTACGGCGTTTGAAGCCATGCAATCCATCGGTTCGTCCACCCGGATCGGCCGAGGCTGATCAACCTCGGCGGATTGGTTTTGAGGCTGAGAGGCGTGGTGTCAGGCGCCGGGCTTCACCACGGCTCCCTCGATCACGACGCCGGCGGTCACGTATTTCCACAGGGCCACGAGCAGCTTGCGCGCCAGCGCCACGATTGTGCGCTTGCGGCCGCGCTGGCTGTTGGCCTTGAACCACTGGGTCAGAGCCGATTGAGGCTGATGACGTATCCACAGCCAGGCGAGCTGGATCATCGTGGTTCTCAGGCGCGGATTGCCGGCCTTCGACACGCCCTGCTCACGCTCAATGCCGCCACTGCGCCATGGCGTGGCCGCAAGACCGGCATAGGACGCAACCTGGCGGCGGTTGGTGAACTGACGGTGGAAGGCCTCCGACCAGAGAATGGCAGCAAAGTTCGGGCCCAGGCCCTTCAAGTCGAGCAGCATCGCGACCGGGTTCGATGCAGCCTTCTCGCCTGCTGGTCGGCTTGCAGCCAGCAATGCATCCTGCTCGCGCTCTACCGCCGCGATCTGGTCGAGCAGAAGTTCGAGCCGGTCGAGCTCGCGGCTGATCTGCGCCTTCAAATGCGCCGGCAGCAGCCGCCCGTCCCCGTGCGCAAGGCCTCAAGCCGCGTCCGTCGATCGCGCCGCAGCGGCACGTAGTCGAATATCCCTTGCGCAAACAGAACACCCTTGATCCGGTTCACATGCACGATCCGCTCCGCGATCAAGGTCCGCCGCTCCCGGCAAAGCCTGCGGCGGTCCTCTTCTTCCGGAGAGGGGCAACGACCATCGCGCAGACCCGTGGCTCGCCGCGCTTGTAGGCCAGAAGCGACCGCAACAGCGTCTCGCCGTCCAACCGGTCCGTCTTGGCCCGCCGGCGCCGGCGCGGCGTCGCGATCGAGGCCGGATCGACCACGTAGCTCTCGACGCCCTCCGACTGCAGAGTGCGGTGAAGCCAGAACCCATCCAGCCCCGCCTCCTGGATGGTGATGATCGGATAACTCTCGCCCGTTCGCGCCTGGGCCTTACGCTTCAGCGCTGCAAAGAGCTTCAAAAGCTCCGCAATAGCGCCGGCCTTCACGCTGTGTTTGGACATCTTCTCGCCCTTGCCGGGCGACAGCGATGTAACCAGCCAGGTCGAACGGCTCAGTTCCAATGACACAAAAATTGCGCCAATCTGCGTCCGGATAGCGGCTAGTCCGTTGGAAAGATGATCGAGCAACATCGTTGTCTCCAGGTTGAGTGCTTCAGCAACCTCAGTCTGGCCTCAGACCCGGTCGCTATCCACTCCCCATGGAATCTTCGCTCTGCTCGCAATGACGACAATAACCAGCAAAGGCCGCCCATGTCTGTCCGCATCATCGACGTCCGCGAGATCACCAAACCGATCTCGTCCCCGATCCGCAACGCCTATATCGACTTCACCAAGATGACGACGAGCTTAGTTGCCGTCGTCACCGACGTCGTGCGCGAGGGAAAACGCGTCGTCGGCTACGGCTTCAACTCCAACGGTCGCTACGGCCAGGGCGGCCTCATCCGCGAGCGCTTTGCCGCTCGTATTCTCGAAGCCGATCCGAAGTCGCTGCTGAATGCTTCCGGCGACAATCTCGACCCTGACAAGGTCTGGGCCGCGATGATGACCAACGAGAAGCCCGGCGGCCATGGCGAGCGTTCGGTCGCGGTCGGCACCATCGATATGGCGGTGTGGGATGCGGTGGCGAAGATCGCCCGCAAGCCGCTGTTCCGCCTGCTCGCCGAGCGCCACGGCCTCACCGCCAATCCGCGCGTCTTCGTCTACGCCGCCGGCGGCTACTATTATCCCGGCAAGGATCTCTCGATGCTGCGTGGTGAGATGCGCGGCTATCTCGACCGCGGCTACAACGTCGTGAAGATGAAGATCGGCGGCGCGCCGATCGAAGAAGACCGCACGCGCATCGAGGCGGTACTGAAGGAGATCGGCAAGGACGCGCAGCTCGCGGTCGACGCCAACGGCCGCTTCGATCTGGAGACCGCGATCGCCTACGCAAAAATGCTCCGCGACTATCCCTTGTTCTGGTACGAGGAGGCCGGCGATCCCCTTGACTACGCGCTGCAGGCCGCGCTCGCCGAATTCTATCCGGGCCCGATGGCGACCGGCGAGAACCTGTTCAGCCATCAGGATGCTCGCAACCTGATCCGCTACGGCGGCATGCGCCCCGACCGCGACTGGCTGCAATTCGACTGCGCGCTGTCCTATGGCCTGTGCGAATACCAGCGCACGCTGGAGGTGCTGAAGACCCATGGCTGGTCGCCGAGCCGCTGCATCCCCCACGGCGGCCACCAGATGTCCCTCAACATCGCCGCCGGCCTCGGCCTCGGCGGCAACGAGAGCTACCCCGATCTGTTCCAGCCCTACGGCGGCTTCCCGGACGGCGTCCGCGTCGAGAACGGCCACATCACCATGCCCGAGCTTGCAGGCATCGGCTTCGAAGGCAAGTCAGATCTCTACAAGGAGATGAAGGCGCTGGCGGAGTAGGGGGACTGTGGCGACACACTCGTCATTGCGAGCGCAGCGAAGCAATCCAGAGTCTTTCTGCAGAAGCAGCCTGGATTGCTTCGTCGCAAGAGCTCCTCGCAATGACGAAGGAGAGAGGGGCATACCGGTACTTCACGCGTAGATGGCAGCCGGAGATTGTCTCGGTCGTTTCCACGCACTCCGTCATTGCGAGCGCAGCGAAGCAATCCAGAATCTCTCCGGCGGAGGCAGTCTAGATTGCTTCGTCGGAAGTGCTCTCGCACGATGTGGCGAAAGTCTCGCAATCACCTCCTGGTTGTGCTATCGTAGCGGCTGTCCTCAGCCGAGTACGATTATGAAGCAGCCCTGCGTGTACATGTTCGCCAATCGCCGCAACGGAACGATCTACACGGGCGTCACCTCCAATCCGCCGCGCCGCGCGTTCGAGCATCGCGAGGGATTGGTAAAGGGCTTTTCGTCGAAGTACGGCTGCAAGCTTCTTGTTTGGTATGAGCTGCATGCGACCATGACGGACGCGATTGCGCGCGAGAAGCAGATCAAGGGCGGCAGCCGGGCAAAAAAGCTTGCGCTCATCAAGAGCCTCAATCCGGAGTGGATGGATTTGTACGAGACGCTGATCTGAACGCGCGTCAAGCTTGGACAGTCCTCGCAGGGTAGTCGCCACACACTCCGTGATTGCGAGCGTAGCGAAGCAATCCAGAATCTCTCCGCGGAAAGACCCTGGATTGCTCACATGGGGATTTGATGTGTCAAGATTTATGGTCAGCTCTTTGTTCGATTGCAGGCCAGCTCTTCGTCCCGACCGCGGAACTTTTCGGATGGCGCGCGCAGATCAGGTCAAGACCGGCCCGTGAGGGCCGCCGCGAAGCGGCTTGGTCTTGACCTGAGCGAGCACGCCTTCAGGCTCGTTAGGTCGGGAAGTGCGGCGTGAACTACTCCTATGGTTGGCGATCCAAGGGTCGAGCCGGTTTTGGCAATCTGGTTTGCATGCCAGATCAAACTCACATTCGGTCGTTGCGCGGTGGCGACTGCACCAACATTCCGCTTGCGGCGGGCAGGCTCGAGAGGACGAGACCCTTCTTCGTTACGGCGTTTGAAGCCATGCAATCCATCGGTTCGTCCACCCGGATCGGCCGAGGCTGATCAACCTCGGCGGATTGGTTTTGAGGCTGAGAGGCGTGGTGTCAGGCGCCGGGCTTCACCACGGCTCCCTCGATCACGACGCCGGCGGTCACGTATTTCCACAGGGCCACGAGCAGCTTGCGCGCCAGCGCCACGATTGTGCGCTTGCGGCCGCGCTGGCTGTTGGCCTTGAACCACTGGGTCAGAGCCGATTGAGGCTGGTGACGTATCCACAACCAGGCGAGCTGGATCATCGTGGTTCTCAGGCGCGGATTGCCGGCCTTCGACACGCCCTGCTCACGCTCAATGCCGCCACTGCGCCATGGCGTGGCCGCAAGACCGGCATAGGACGCAACCTGGCGGCGGTTGGTGAACTGACGGTGGAAGGCCTCCGACCAGAGAATGGCAGCAAAGTTCGGGCCCAGACCCTTCAAGTCGAGCAGCATCGCGACCGGGTTCGATGCAGCCTTCTCGCCTGCTGGTCGGCTTGCAGCCAGCAATGCATCCTGCTCGCGCTCTACCGCCGCGATCTGGTCAAGCAGAAGTTCGAGCCGGTCGAGCTCGCGGCTGATCTGCGCCTTCAAATGCGCCGGCAGCAGCCGCCCGTCCCCGTGCGCAAGGCCTCGAGCCGCGTCCGTCGATCGCGCCGCAGCGGCACGTAGTCGAATATCCCTTGCGCAAACAGAACACCCTTGATCCGGTTCACATGCACGATCCGCTCCGCGATCAAGGTCCGCCGCTCTCGGCAAAGCCTGCGGCGGTCCTCTTCTTCCGGAGAGGGGCAACGACCATCGCGCAGACCCGTGGCTCGCCGCGCTTGTAGGCCAGAAGCGACCGCAACAGCGTCTCGCCGTCCAACCGGTCCGTCTTGGCCCGCCGGCGCCGGCGCGGCGTCGCGATCGAGGCCGGATCGACCACGTAGCTCTCGACGCCCTCCGACTGCAGAGTGCGGTGAAGCCAGAACCCATCCAGCCCCGCCTCCTGGATGGTGATGATCGGATAACTCTCGCCCGTTCGCGCCTGTGCCTTACGCTTCAGCGCTGCAAAGAGCTTCAAGAGCTCCGCAATAGCGCCGGCCTTCACGCTGTGTTTGGACATCTTCTCGCCCTTGCCGGGCGACAGCGATGTAACCAGCCATGTCGAACGGCTCAGTTCCAATGACACAAAAATTGCGCCAATCTGCGTCCGGATAGCGGCCAGTCCGTCGGAAAGATGATCGAGCAACATCGTTGTCCCAGGTTGAGTGCTTCAGCAACCTCAGTCTGGCCTCAGACCCGGTCGCTATCCACTCCCCATGGAATCTTCGTCGCAAGGGCTCCTCGCAATGACGGGGAGAAAGCTGGGCTCAATGCCTTGTCGCCGATTGGTCCGGCATATCCAGCAGGGCCTCGGTGAAGGGAAACTCCAGCACGATCTCCCCGTCGGCGTCGGTCACCTCGATCACCGCGTCCAGCAGGGCCCGTTGGGTGCCTTCCGACTTCACCACCTCAAGGATCATCTGGCGCGCGACCTCCCAGGCGCGATCGGGGTTGCGCAGGTCCTCGCCGTCAGGATCCACGATCAATTCGTCGCCGATACGGGTGTTGAAGAAATATCTGGGCATGCCTGATCCAATGGGGTCGCCTGTAGTCGAATAGAAGCCGTTAGGAGCCGTTCCATACTCACAACTCGTTTATCCCGACAGGGATCACGACCTATCGGCGATTTTGCGGACGGCATTCGCTCATCTTTACGGCCGCAATGCGCTCACTTTGCAGTGCAACAATTCCGCTGGCCTACTACCTAGGTCGGGAAAATTTCACTGGCGAACTTTTCCGCCAGCATTAGTTTAACGGGCGGGCAGATACGTCCCGAATTCGCAAGATGGAGAGCCGAAATGGCCTGGAAAACCCCGAAGATCGTCGAAGTGCCCTGCGGCATGGAAATCAACATGTATGTGAGCGCCACCCGCAAGTAAGCGGTTGGTGAGATTGCGTTCTGCGCAGGTGGATCTTTTCGGTCACGATGCATTCCCGGAAGACGGGATTTGTGTCGGCCTGAGATTCACCTCGCGAATTTGCCTCCAGGAGACGGATCATGCTTCGCGTCGTCGTCCTGGGCGCCGGGGCCGGCGGCGGAGTTCCGCAATGGAATTGCGGCTGCGAGGGCTGCCGAGCGGCCCGCAGCGGCGGCCACGAGCTTCAAAGGACCCAAGCCTCGGTCGCCTTCAGCGGCGACGGCGAGCACTGGTTCCTGATCAACGCCTCCCCCGACCTGCGGCAGCAATTGAATGCCACGCCCCAACTGCACCCCAAGCTGGGCGCGCTGCGTCACACGCCGATTGCGGGCGTGATTTTGACCAATAGCGAAGTCGATGCGGTGGCGGGGCTGCTGTCGATGCGCGAGGGCTCGCCGTTTACGGTGTATGCGCATGAGAAGGTGCTGGCGATCCTTGCCAGCAACAGCATCTTCAACGTGCTGAACGAGAAGAACGTGCGGCGCCAGCCGATCGGTGTCAGTGAGCCATTCGAGCCCCGGCTGCCGGATGGTGCGCGCTCCGGCCTGGAGGTGCTACCCTTCGCGGTGCCGGGCAAGTCGGCCTGGTATCTGGAAGGCAAGGTGCATCCGGGCGGCGAGAGCGGCGACGGCGACACACTGGGCCTGAAGATCACGGACAAGGCCACGGGCAAGTTCTTCTACTTCATCGCGGCCTGCGCCGAAGTCACCGACGCGCTCAAGGCCGAGATCGACGGCGCGGCGCTGGTGTTCTTCGACGGCACGGTCTGGCGCGACGACGAGATGATCAGGGCCGGCCTCGGTCACAAGACCGGCAAGAGCATGGGACATGTCGCCATGTCCGGCGAAGACGGCGCGATCGCGCGGCTGGCCGACCTCAATATCGACAGGAAGCTGTTTCTGCATATCAATAACTCGAATCCGGCGCTGCTGCCCGGCTCGCCCGAGCGCAAAGCCGCTGAGCAGGCGGGCTGGCAGATACCTGCGGATGGAACGGAGATCGTGCTGTGAATGCCGCGTCACTGACTGGAATGACCGCGCTCTCGATCGGCAAGGATTTGAGGCTCAACTCGGCCGAGGAGCTCGAGGCGACGCTGCGCCATATCGGGGCGACGCGCTATCACAGCCTGCATCCGTTCCATAAGCTCTTGCATGGCGGCAAGCTGAACAAGGGCCAGGTGCAGGCCTGGGCGCTGAACCGCTACTATTACCAGAGCACGATCCCGATCAAGGACGCGGTGGTGATCTCGCGCTTCCGCGACCGCACCACGCGCGTGGAATGGCGCCACCGTATCGAGGACCACGACGGCGATGTCGGCTCCGAGGGCGGCATCGAGCGCTGGCTCAAGCTGACCGAAGGGCTCGGGCTCGACACGGCTTACGTGGAATCGACCGAGGGCATTTTGCCGGCGACGCGTTTCGCCGTGGAGGCTTACGTCCACTTCTGCCGCGAAAAAAGCCCGCTCGAGGCGATCGCCTCCTCGCTCACCGAGCTGTTCGCGCCGAACCTGCACGAAGAGCGCATCTCGGGCATGCTGGAGCATTACGACTTCGTCAATCCTGAGATCATGAGCTACTTCAAGCGCCGCCTGGCCCAGGCGCCGCGCGATGCCGGCTTCGCGCTCGACTATGTCAAGGCGCATGCGAGGACGCCGGAGGAGCGCGCATCGGTCTGCAATGCGCTGATCTTCAAGACCAACGTGCTGTGGGCGCAGCTCGATGCGCTCTATCACGCCTATGTCGAGGGCCACATTCCGCCGGGCGCATTCGTGCCCAAAGCGAGCTGAAGAGGAGGATCGATGGCTGGGCCGCGGAACATCAGCGTCAGCGAGGCAAGCCGCCCCGTGCTGCCGCGGCATGCCAAGCTGAAGTATGACGAGACGCGAAAGGTCTGGGTGATCCTGGCGCCGGAGCGGGTGCTGGCGCCTGATGAGATCGCGGTCGAGGTCTTGCAGCTCTGCAATGGCGAGCGCAATGTCGGCGACGTCGCCGATCAGCTCGCGGCAAAATACGCAGCTCCACGTGAGGCGATCCTGGCCGACGTCATCGTCATGCTGCAGGATCTCGCCGACAAGGGCTTTCTCACCGAGATCAGGGAGAAGACGTCATGAGCGAGGTGCTCGGCAACATCCCGCCCGAGACCAGCGACAGCCTTGCGGTGCTGGAGAAGCAGCGCTCGACGGCGGAGGCGTTTGGCATTCCGCTCGCAGTGCTGCTCGAGATCACGCATCGTTGCCCGCTGCAATGCCCCTACTGCTCCAACCCGGTCGAGCTCGACCGCGCGGGTAAGGAGCTGACCACCGAGGAGTGGAAGAAGGTGCTGAGCGAGCTCGCCGAGATCGGCGTGCTGCAGGTGCATTTCTCCGGCGGCGAGCCGACAGCGCGGAAGGACCTGGTCGAGCTGGTCAAGCATGCCAGCGACGCTGGCCTCTACACCAACCTCATCACCTCGGCCGTGCTGCTGACGCGCGAGAAGCTCAGCGAGCTCGCGGACGCCGGGCTCTGCCATGTCCAGATCAGCTTCCAGGGCGTCGAGCAAGGCCTTGCCGATCGCGTCGCAGGCTACAAGAACGCTCACCGCAAGAAGCTCGAAGTGGCGAAATGGACGCGCGAGCTCGACCTGCCGCTCACCGTGAACGCGGTGATGCACCGGCAGAATTTGCACCAGCTCCCCGAGATCATCCAGATGGCCCTCGATCTCGACGCCGACCGGCTCGAGGTCGCCAATGTCCAGTATTACGGCTGGGCGCTGAAGAACCGCGCCGCCTTGATGCCGACCGTGGCGCAGCTGGACGAATGCACCCGCCTCGTCGAGGAGGCGCGCGAACGGCTGAAGGGCCGGCTAACCATCGACTATGTCGTGCCGGATTATTACGCGTTGCGGCCGAAGAAGTGCATGGGCGGTTGGGGCCGGCAGTTCTTCAACATCTCGCCCGCCGGCAAGGTGTTGCCTTGCCACGCCGCCGAGAGCATCACCGGGCTCGAGTTCGAATCGGTGCGCTCCAACCATTCGATCGCCTGGATCTGGCAGAACTCGGAGGCCTTCAACCGCTATCGCGGCACCGGCTGGATGAAGGAGCCGTGCAAGTCTTGCGAATTCCGCGAAATCGATTTCGGCGGCTGCCGCTGCCAGGCCTTTGCGCTGACGGGCGATGCCGCCAACACCGACCCGGCCTGCGCGCTGTCGCCGCTGCACGAGACCATCTTCAAGCAGGCCGAGCGCGAGGCCGAGGGCGAGACCAACCGCTTCCTCTACCGCAACTTCGCCGGCGGCACTCTGGAATCCGAGAATGACGCCTGACGCCGACGCAGCCAGCTCGGTGAGGCGCGCCGATCCTTTTGCGCCGCTGACCTCGGACATGCTCGACGTCGGCGACGGCCATGAGCTCTATATCGAGAGCGTCGGGCGCGCGGACGGAATCCCTGCGATCTATCTGCATGGCGGGCCCGGCAGCGGCTGCCAGCCCGATCATCGCCGGCTGTTCGATCCCGACCGCTTCTGCGCCATCTTGTTCGACCAGCGCGGCTGCGGCCGCAGCCGTCCCAAGGGATCGCGCGAGCATAACACCACGGCGCATCTGATCGCGGACATGGAGAAGATCCGCGAAAAGTTCGGCATCTCACGCTGGATCGTGGTCGGCGGCTCCTGGGGTGCGACGCTGGCGCTGGCGTATGCAGAGGCGCATCCCGAGCGCGTCTCCGGTATCGCGCTGCGCGCGACGTTTCTCGGCACGCGGGCCGAGGTCGAGACGGCCTTCACCTCGCGCCTGTCGCAATTCCATCCCGCGCTGTACGAGGATTTCCTCAGCGTGCTGCCTCGGGAAGAACGGGAACGGCCGGTGGAGGCGTATTGGCGCCGCATCCTCGATGCCGACCCAAGCGTGCATGGCCCGGCGGCGAAGGCCTGGCACGACACCGAGCGGACACTCTCCGAGCACAAGCCCGCAAAGACACGGCTGGACCTGGCCTCGCTGAACGTGTGGCGGACGCTGCCGGCGACGCCGTTCATGGAGGCGCATTATTTGGTCAACGACAGCTTCATGAGCGAGAACCAGCTGCTGCGAAACGCGGGCCGGCTCGAAGGCATTCCCGGCATCATCGTGCAGGGGCGCTACGACCTGTTGTGCCCGCCCGCGACATCCCAGGCCCTTGCGAAAGTCTGGTCCGGTTCCGAGCTTCGCATCGTGGAAGAAGCCGGACATTCGCTCTATGATGGCGGCGTGAGGGACGCGGTGATGAAGTCGATTGCGGACCTCGCGTCGAAGATCGGGCGATGAGAGGACAAGAATGCCGCTCGCCGGGAAAGGCATGCTGCTGACGTCGATGAACATCGACGTTTCAGACGAAGCCGACTTCAACCGCTGGTACGATCGCGAGCATCTGGAAGAGCGCGTCGCGATCGACGGCTTCCTCGAAGCGCGGCGCTATGTCGCGCATGCCGCCAATCCGAAATATCTCTGCCTGTATTCGACCGCGACGCTCGACGTGCTCGACAGTCCCGCCTACCAGGCGCGCCTCGCCAATCCGACCGATTGGTCGCGGCAGACCATGGCGCGCTTCAAGGACATGCTCCGTGTCGTCGCGCGCATCACCATCAGCAAGGGCACCGGACGCGGGGCTGCGCTCGGCGTGGTACGGCTGCGGCCGACGCCCGACAATGCCGCGTCCTGGCGTGATGCACTGCAAGAGAGGCTGACGCCGGATGAGCAAGACGGCATCGTCTCGATGCATCTGCTCGAAAGCGAGCCGGAATTGTCGGGCGCAACGGCGGAAATACCGGCTGTGCGCAGCGAGGGCGCGCGCGACTGGTTCGTACTGATCGACGGCACGCATATCGGCGCGGTCTCCGCCGTCATCGCCGAGCGCTTCACCGGCCCGGCCGCTGCGCCCTTCCCGCTTCCCATCTCCGTCGGCATCTACTGCCTGATGTGGGACCTCGCGAAGAGCGACATCACGCGCAGCTGAACAGCATCCGCATCGCAGCATGTTGCACCGCACGCAGACTGGCGTGCGGCATTGATGCTGCTTGCGCGTAGCTCCCATGAAAGAGGGGAAGCGTCCAAATTTGCCGTTGTACTTCGGAACGGTTCTAATAAGCTAACCCAATGACGTCATTCAGAAACCAGATCGAGACGCGTTAAGCGTCCGCCAAGCTAAAGAAAAGGCCGCGGGGTCTTTGGGCCTGCGCGGACAGGGTAGGAATGAAACCGACCGATATCGCGGCCCCCGACTACTTTCACAAGGTGGTCGATTGCCAGTGGGCCTGTCCTGCGCACACCCCGGTTCCCGAATACATCCGACTGATCGCACAAGGCCGCTACAGCGACGCCTACATGATCAATTGGAAATCGAACGTGTTCCCTGGAATCCTGGGACGCACCTGCGATCGTCCCTGCGAGCCGGCGTGCCGCCGCGGACGCGTCGAGGAGAATCCGGTGGCGATCTGCCGCCTGAAGCGCGTCGCGGCCGACTTCAAGGACGACATCAGGCAGCGACTGCCGAAGCCCGTGCCGAAGAACGGCAAGCGCGTTGCGCTGGTTGGCGGTGGCCCCGCCTCGCTGACGGTGGCGCGTGATCTTGCGCCGCTCGGCTATCACTGCACCGTGTTCGATGCCGATCCGGAAGCCGGCGGCATGATGCGCACGCAGATTCCGAAATTCCGCCTGCCCAACTCCGTCATCGACGAGGAGACCGGCTACATCTTGAACCTCGGCGTCGAGTTCAAGGGCGGCCATCGCATCGACAGCATGAAGGCGCTGCTTGCGGAGAAGTACGACGCGATCTTCGTCGGCTCCGGCGCGCCGCGCGGCCGCGAGCTCGACATTCCCGGCCGCAAGGAAGCCGCCGCGAACATCCATATCGGCATCGAGTGGCTGGCCAATGTGTCGTTCGGCCATGTCGACAAGATCGGAAAGCGCGTCATCGTGCTCGGCGGCGGCAACACCGCGATGGACTGCTGCCGCACCGCACGCCGTCTCGGCGGCGAGAAAGTCACGGTGGTCGTGCGTTCCGGCTTCGAGGAGATGAAGGCCTCGCCCTGGGAGAAGGAAGACGCGATCCACGAGGATATTCCGATCCTCAACTACATGGTGCCGGTGGCATTCAAGCATGTCGCCGGCAAGCTGATCGGCGTCACCTTCCAGCACGTCAAAGCAGAATACGATGCAAAAGGCCGCCGCAATCTGGTGCCTTCGGGCGATCCCGATCAGACCATTCCCTGCGACGACGTGCTTGTCGCGGTCGGCCAGGAGAACGCCTTCCCCTGGATAGAGCAGGATTGCGGCATCGAGTTCGACAAATGGCACATGCCGAAGGTCGATCCCAAGACCTTCGCCTCGACCAACCCGAAAGTGTTCTTCGGCGGCGACGCCGCATTCGGGCCGAAGAACATCATCTGGGCGGTCGCGCACGGCCATGACGCCGCGCTGTCGATCCACAAGATGCTCTCGGGCGAGGACATCACCGAGCGCCCGCTGCCGGAGGTGCAAATCTCCTCGCAGAAGATGGGCATCCACGAATGGAGCTATGACAACGACATCTCCAACGACAAGCGCTTCAAGGTGCCGCATCGCGACAAGGTCATCGCGCTGAAGGACATCCGCGCCGAGGTCGAGCTGGGCTACGACGTCAAGCTCGCACTGGGCGAAGCCGAGCGCTGCCTGAACTGCGACGTCCAGACGGTGTTCTCGACCTCGCTGTGCATCGAGTGCGACGCCTGCGCCGACATCTGCCCGATGGACTGCATCACCTTCACTGACAATGGAGAGGAAGACGATCTGCGCCAGCGCCTGAAGGCGCCCTCGCCGCGTCCGGACCAGGACCTCTACGTGTCCAGCGACCTCAAGACCGGGCGCGTGATGGTGAAGGACGAGGATGTCTGCCTGCATTGCGGGTTGTGCGCCGAGCGTTGTCCCACCGGAGCCTGGGACATGCAGAAATATTTCATCGATATGACCCACGCAGGTTCGACATGTCCGACAAAAAGCCGATCAGCAGCGTAAACGACTTCGTCGTCCGCTTCGCCAACGTCAACGGCTCGGGCTCGGCCAGCGCCAACGAAATGTTCGCGCGCGCGATCCTGCGCCATGGCGTGCCGGTGTCCCCGCGCAACATCTTCCCCTCCAACATCCAGGGCCTGCCGACCTGGTACGAGGTGCGCGTGACCGAAGCCGGTCATCTCGGCGCCCGCGGCGGCGTCGACATGATGGTGGCGATGAACCCGCAGACCTGGGACAAGGACGTCGTCGGCATCGAGCCCGGCGGCTATCTGTTCTACGATTCCACCAAGCCGATGCCGTCGACAAAATTCCGCGACGACATCACCGTGATCGGCGTGCCGCTGACCGCGATCACCAACTCGACCTACACCGATCCGCGCCAGCGCCAGCTGTTCAAGAACATCATCTATCTGGGCAGCCTCTCGGCGCTGCTCGACATGGACCCCAAGCTGATCGAGCAGCTGATCGGCGAGCAGTACAAGGGCAAGGAGAAGCTGCTCTCCTCCAACGTCCACGCGCTCCATCTCGGCCGCGACTGGGCGCTGCAGAACTTGAAATGCCCGATCGGGCTCAGGGTCAAGAAGTCCGACAAGGTCGGTGACCGCATCTTCATCGAGGGCAACAGCGCCGCCGCGCTCGGCGCCGTCTATGGCGGCGCCACGGTGTGCGCCTGGTATCCGATCACGCCGTCCTCGTCGGTGGCGGAGGCCTTCACCGCCCATTGCAAGAAGTACCGGCACGATCCTGTGACCGGCAAGGCGAAATACGCCATCGTGCAGGGCGAGGACGAGCTCGCCTCGATCGGCATCGTCATCGGCGCGTCCTGGAACGGCGCCCGCGCCTTCACCGCGACCTCCGGTCCCGGCATCTCGCTGATGACGGAGTTCATCGGCCTCTCCTACTTCGCCGAGATTCCGGCGGTGATCATGAACATCCAACGCGCCGGCCCCTCCACGGGCATGCCGACGCGCACCCAGCAATGCGACATCATCGCCTGTGCCTATGCTTCGCACGGCGACACCAAGCATGTGCTGCTGTTCCCGGAAGATCCGGCCGAAGCATTCGAGTTCGCGGCCGCGGCCTTCGATCTCGCCGAGCGGCTGCAGACCACGATCTTCCTGATGCTCGACCTCGACATCGGCATGAACCACCGGCTCTGCCGTCCGCTGAAGTGGGACGATGCGCGGCAATATGACCGCGGCAAGATCATGACGGCGGAGATGCTGGAGGAGGGCCGCGATTTCGGGCGCTATCTCGATGTCGATGGCGACGGCATTCCGTACCGCACCTATCCCGGCACGCATCCGACCAAGGGCTCCTATTTCACCCGCGGCACCTCGCGTGATCGCTATGCCCGCTATTCCGAGGAAGGCACGGTTTATGCCGACAATATGCAGCGCCTGGTGCGCAAGTTCGAGACCGCGCAGGACCTCGTGCCGCGGCCGCTGCAGGCCAATTCGGAGCGGCCGACCAAATATGGCGTGATCTATTTCGGCTCGACCTCGCCGGCGATGGACGAGGCGATCGGGCTATTGGAAGCGCGCGGGCATCAGCTCGACCGCCTGCGCATCCGCGCCTTCCCGTTCCATTCGAGCGTTGCGAGCTTCCTCGCCGAGCACGACTTCGTCTATGTGGTCGAGCAGAACCGCGACAGCCAGCTGCGCCAGCTCATCGTCAACGAGAACGGCATCGATCCCGTCCGTCTGGTGCCCATCGTGCACTACGACGGCACCCCGATCACCGCCCGTTTCATCGCAAAAGCCGTTGGCGACCACCAGGACCACCTCAAGGTGACCCCGCTCCGCAAGGCCGTGTCATGACCTACATTGCAAAGCCGAAATTCCATCATCCGGGGCTGAAGAAAAACGCGCTCGGCTACACGCATCGCGATTACGAAGGCAAGATCTCGACGCTGTGCGCCGGCTGCGGCCACGATTCGATCACGGCCTCGATCATCGAGGCCTGCTATGAGCTGTCGATCGAGCCGCACCGGGTGGCAAAAATCTCCGGCATCGGCTGCTCGTCGAAGACTCCGGACTATTTCCTCGGCAATTCGCACGGCTTCAATTCCGTGCACGGCCGCATGCCATCCGTGCTCACCGGCGCCAATCTCGCCAACCGCGACCTGATCTATCTCGGCGTCTCCGGCGACGGCGATTCCGCCTCGATCGGTTTCGGCCAGTTCGCGCATTCGATCCGGCGCGGCGTCAACATGACCTATATCGTCGAGAACAACGGCGTCTACGGCCTGACCAAGGGCCAGTTCTCGGCCACCGCCGACCGCGGCTCGAAGAGCAAGAAGGGCGTCACCAACACCGACAACGCCATCGACCTCGTTGCGATCGCGCTGCAGTTGGGGGCCACCTTCGTGGCGCGCTCGTTTTCCGGCGACAAGAGCCAGCTGGTGCCGCTGATCGCCGCCGCGATCGGCCACAAGGGCGCATCCTTCATCGACGTGATCAGCCCCTGCATCGCCTTCAACAACCACGCCGGCTCGACCAAGAGCTTCGACTATGTCCGCGAACACAATGATGCCGTGAACCGGCTCGACGTGCTGGTCGGCCGCGATCCGATCGCCGTCGATTACGCGCCGGGCACGGTGCAGGTGGTCGAGCAGCACGACGGCAGCAAGATCGCGCTGCGCAAGATCGACGCGGATTACGATCCGCATGACCGGCTGGGCGCCCAGACCTTCCTCGCGCGGCACGCCGCCAAGGGCCAGATCGTCACCGGCCTTCTGTACGTCGATCCCGAGGCCGAAGACCTGCACGAGCATCTCAACACCGTCGAGACCCCGCTCAACACGCTGGAAGCGGATGCGCTGTGCCCGGGCTCGGCAGTGCTGGACAAGATCAACGCCAGCCTGCGGTGATCAACGGCGCGGCACTGGACCGGGCTGCCTGACGCGTACGGTGATCTTCTCAGATGCGACGGGCGGATCGAAGGGATAGTGCTTCGCATCGCCCAGCACCAGCTGCAGCGTGTGCGTGCCGGGCGGAAGCTCGAGAAACGTTTCGGTTTGCCCGGCTCCGAAATGCAGATGGGACTTGTCCTGCGGGATCGGTTCCTTGGTATCGATGGGATCGTTGACGTCGACCAACAAATGGTGATGCCCGGCGTTCTGGTAGTCATCGCCAGCATGCGTCACGCCCATGTTGCGCAGACCGAACCGGACCCAGAACCCGCCCCGGATCTTCTGCCCGTCCTGCGGAGTGATGAAATAGAGCTTTGCGCCTTTGGGAGCGGCCTTGCCCTGAGAGTAAGCAGCGCCTGGCAGCAAAACAATTGGCAGCAATGCGAGCGCCGCCGCCAGCGCGGCGCAGTAAATGATTTTCATCAAACTACTCCAGCCTTAAGGACTGAGCGCGACACGGAATCCATGCGTCGGGTAACGAACATTGGTATCATAGCCATCGCGGTTGGACGGCCGCACGTATCTCGAATCGTTCTTCCAGGAGCCAGAGCGCAGGACGTGCGATGAGCAGTCGCCGCCGGTCCATGCCGAGCCGTCGACGGGCGCGCCCTGATAATTCTTGTGCCAGCAATCCTCGACCCACTGGTCGACGCCGCCGCCCATGTCGTGGAGTCCGAATGGATTGGGCTTGAAGCTGCCGACCTTCGCCGGCTGCTCAGCCGCGAGGTCGCCGCAATCCTTGCACCCGGCCATGCCCGGCTGGAGCTTGTCGCCCCACCAATACTTCGTTTGCGTTCCGCCGCGGGCTGCGTATTCCCATTCGGCCTCGCTCGGGAGCCGGTACTGCTTTTTCGTCGCCTGCGACAGAAAGGCGGCATATTGCTGCGCGTCAGTCCAGCTCACATTGCTGACCGGCGCATCGTCCTTGCCGGTCGCGGTGAAACCACACGCGTTGGCGGCCGCGCATTCGTTCCACTCTCGCACCGTCACGGGGTACTTTCCGATCGAGAACGGCTTGATCGTGACCTGGTGGACGGGACGCTCGGTCGGATCGTCGTTGCTTCCCATCGCGAAACTGCCGCCGCGAATGGCGATCATTTCGGGCTCGCGCACCGCGGACGGGCTTGGCGCCGGCGCGGGCGATGGAGGCGCCGAAGCCAATGAGGGAGACGGTTGCGGCGCCTGCGTTGCGGCTTCGCGCGGCGGAGCTTGCGGGACCGGGGATGGCGCCGGAGAAACGGCGGGCGCTGCGACCTGTTCGCCCACCCTGCCCTGCGGCTGTGCCAGCAGATACCAGAGTGCGCCGGCGGCAATGACGAGCAGCGTGATGGCCAGGAAAAAGATCAGCGCGTTCTCGCGCCGGCTTCTTGTCCTGCCGACGGCATCTGCATCCGGCAGCACGCGATAGACGCGCACGGGATCGGTGATGTTCTTGACCTTGCGGTCGCCGAGCGACTCATAGCCGCACACGATCTTGTGCTTGATCTGCTCGTAGATCGCGCCGGAGATGTAGACCTGCCCCGGCTCCGCGATGCCCTCGATGCGCGTGGCGATGTTGACGCCGTCACCATAGATGTCGTCCGGCTCCACGATGACGTCGCCGAGATTGACGCCAATCCGATATTCGAGCCGGGAATGCTTGGGAACCGAAGCGTTGCGACCGACGAGATTTTGCTGGATGACGATGCTGCATCGAACGGCCTCCACGGGACTGTCGAAAATGGCGATGAAGCCGTCGCCGGTCGTCTTCACCAAGCTTCCATGGTGTTCGATGATGCTGGGCTGGATGAGATCTCGCTCGATCCGCTTGACGCGAACATGCGTGCCTTCCTCGTCGGCCTGCATCAACCGGCTGTAGGAGGCGATGTCGCCGACGATGATTGCGGCGAGACGACGAGGCATCGCGCCGTGCGGCGGCGGCTCATCCTGATTTCCGGATCTGAAGTTGCGAATTTCGCCCATGCGGGGGACTCCACAAACTTGGAAGGCAGCCCCAGCCTACGACTGCCAAAGGCGGTCGTCTGTGAAGGCTACCACATTGACGAACCGAGACAATGTCGCAGCAATCGCCGGCATCGGGTTCCGGAAAATCAAGGCGTCACACCCATTGAACCTTCCTGATCGCAGCAGTGACTAAGGCCCGGCGAGAGGCCGTTGGCCCGCATCCTCTGCACGATGGTCACACGAGCGACGTGCGATGGTTGAACGCGGTGCACTTCGCCCGCGTCTAACAGACAGCAGTACGTTGTGCTGCGGTACGCCCGAGGCCCTCATGAAGCTCTCCGTCATTGCCGCCCTAACTTTCGATGCGCTGACCGGCGCCGCCCATGCCGACGAGGCTGACAAGGTCCGCGAGACCACAAAGGCCGAAGCCGACGCCTTCAATGCACGGCTTTATGCAGGAGCGCCCGCCGACAAGTCCTATGCCTGCTTCGTCCGTCGCTACGATGCCGAGCACCTGGCGCGGCATCCCAAGCAGAAGGTGGCTTCCATGAAGCTGCTGGTCTCGGCGGAAACCGACAAGGAGGACAAGCAGCTGCACAATTCCTTCCGCCTGGGCTTCCGCTATCGGCATCGCTCCGGCGATTTCGACTCCAGCGGCTCGTGCGGCAGCCATGCGGTGCTGCTCAGCCAGGGCGACGAGGTCCGCATGGGCTGCGGCGTCGACTGCGAGGGCGGCGGCATCGAAGTGGCGCTGTCCAAGGACAACAAGTCCGCGATCATCCGCCTTGTGCAGATCAGGATCTGGCAGAACAACAAGCCGGACGACGAGGCCGAGCGATCGCTGGTCGCGGGCGTCGACGACAAGATTTTCCGCCTCGACCGCACCGACACCAGCGAATGCGCTTCGCTGGTGACCGACCGCAAGGAACTCGCCGCACTGCGCCACAAGTGATATCTGTCGCGCGAGCTCAGTCCGTCGAAGGAGATCGCCATGAACCGGCGGAACATCTTGTGGAGTGCCGTCTCGGCCCTGGGCGCGACGCTTGGCGCCTCCAGTGCGAAAGCCGCGACCGATGCCGGCGCGAGCAACAAGCTGAAGGTCGTCTATCATCTCAGCGATGCCGAGAAGGTCAATTTCGTGCTCGGCAATATCCAGAACCACATCGACGGCGTCGGCGGCCCCGAGCATGTGACGATCGCGCTGGTGATCCACGGCCCGGCGCTGAAGGCATTCCATTCGGCGCAGGCCAACCCCGATGTCAGCAGGCGCGTCGGCGACTTCTCCAAGGACGGCGTCGAGCTCGCCGCCTGCGGCAACACGATGAAGGCGCAGAACGTCACGCTCAACGAGCTGTTGCCGGGCTTCGTCAACGCGGAGAAAGGCGGCGTGGTGCGTTTGGCCGAGCTGCAGTCGCAGGGGTATTTGTATTTGCGGCCGTGAGGGCTGCGTGCATCCGCGGACTCGGAGCGCTCCCTCCCCCGCCTGCGGGGAGGGTCGGGGAGAGGGTGTCTCGGCGATGAAGAACCCCAAGAGGAGAGCCCTCACCCGGCGCTGCGCGCCGACCTCTCCCGCAAGCGGGAGAGGTAAGATGAGCCCGCGGCTGCCTTCCGGCTTCAAATCTGCCGCCGCCGCAATCTCGCTTGACTTACCCATAACTCCACGGTTATGGATTGACCCATAACTTCCTGGTTATGGATCTCCCATGTCCGCCGCGCACGATCTCCTGTTCAGGACGCTTGCCGACCCGACCCGGAGGGCGATCTTCGAGCGGCTGTGCCGCGAGGGCGAGCAGACGGTCGGGGCACTGACAGCGCGATCCGGCGTGTCCCAGCCGGCGGTCTCGAAACATCTCGGCGCCTTGAAGCAGGCGGGCCTGGTGCGAGACCGGCATGAGGGACGCCAGACTCATTACAGCGCGCAGCCCGATGCGCTCAATCCGCTGATCGACTGGACCAGCCAGATGGCCGGGTTCTGGCAGAGGCGGCTCGACGCACTCGACGATCTCCTCAAGAGGATGGACCAATGAACGAACCTGCCGAGACACGCACCGTCGTCCTCGAGCGCGAATTTGCCTTTCCGGCTGAGCGGCTGTGGCGCGCGCTGACGCAGCCACATCTGATCGAGGAATGGCTGATGCAGAACGACTTCAAGCCGGTCGTCGGTCATCGCTTCAACCTGCGCGGCGAATGGGGCGGCGTGCTGGACTGCGAGGTGCTCACCATCGAGCCGCAGAAGACGCTCGCCTACACCTGGAATTTCTCGCATGAGGACGCCGCCTTCGATCTCAAGAGCGTGGTGACCTTCACGCTGACGCCGACGAGCGCGGGCACGCGTCTGCGCGTCGAGCAGGCGGGCTTCAGCCCGACGCAGAAGCAGGCCTTTGGCGGCGCGCATGCCGGCTGGAAGCAGTTTTTGGCCAAGCTCGACGAAGTATTGGCGCGGACAGGCTAGCTCCGCCGGCGTCCATTTCGATCAATCTCGGAGGAGGTCTCAATGAGCACCCAAATGTGGATTCGGCAGATTCATCGCTGGCTGTCGATGGCGTTCACGCTTGCGGTCATCGCCAACATCGTGGCGATGACCATGCAGCTCCAGGCCGTGTGGGTCGGCTTCTTGGCGCTCGTCCCGCTCATCCCGCTGCTCGCGACCGGGCTATATTTGTTCGCGCTGCCCCATGTCAGCCGCAGCAACGCGAACGAGGCGAGATGATGAAGAAGGCCGTGACGGCGAAAAAGGCGAGCGTGAAAGAAGCGAACGAACCTTCGCCCTCGAAACTGATCGACGGCAGGATTAAGGAGCTCGGCGACTGGCGCGGCGAGATGCTCGCGCGGATTCGCGGCCTGATCAAGCAGGCGGACCCCGACGTCGTCGAGGAGTGGAAATGGCGCGGCGTTCCCGTTTGGGAGCACGACGGCATCATCTGCACCGGCGAGACCTACAAGGACGTGGTGAAGCTGACCTTCGCGAAGGGCGCGGCGCTGGACGATCCCGCGGGCCTGTTCAATTCCAGTCTCGATGGCAACGTGCGCCGCGCGATCGACATCCGCGAGGGCGAGAAGATTGACGAGAAGGCGTTGAAGGCGCTGATCCGGGCGGCGGTGCAGCTGAATGCGTCGAAGGCCAAGAAGAAGCCGGCCAAGCGATCGGCTTAAACAGCCGTAGTGCAGCCACGAGTGCCTTCCTTCTCCCCTTGTTGTGGGAGAAGGTGGCGCGAAGCGCCGGATGAGGGGTCTCTATCGGCAGGGGAAGGTGTGGAGAGATACCCCTCACCCCAATGAGCTTGCATCTGCCGGCGTCGCTGCCCTCTTCCACAAGGGGCGAGGGCACATCAACGCGCATTTCGCCTTATTGCCGCATAGTAGGCCGCCTCAGGCCACCGCGGCCGGGATCGGGCGCGGGCTCACGACATATTCGCGCAGGACCTTGTCGTTGGCATCAACCTCGATCAGCGCGACGTCGTAGGTCCAGAGGTCGGCGAGATGCTGGAGCACCCGCTTGGCATCGGTCTCGTTGAGCTGCGAGCCCTTGATGACGTGGTGATGCAGGATCAGCCGGCGGTCGCCGGAGAGATCGACGTCGACCACCTCGATATTGGCATCGATGAAGCCGACATCGTGCTGCCGCGCCAGCTCGCGGCGGACGCGGCGGAAGCCGCGCTCGTCATGGATGGCATCGACCCGGATGCCGGCGCGCTCCTCGGGATCGTCGTGCAGATGGAACATGCGGAAGTGCCGCATCAATCTGGGGCTCAGGAACTGGCCGATGAAGCTCTCGTCGCGGTAGTTGGCCCAGACGTCGCGCAGCACGCCCATGACGTCGCCCTTGCCGGCGATGTCAGGGAACCACTCGCGGTCCTCGTCTTCCGGCTTGGTGACGATACGCTCGATGTCCTGCATCACGGCAAAGCCGAGCGCATAAGGGTTGAAGCCGGAGAAGCGGGGGTCGTCGAATTCGGGTTGGAACACGACGTTGGTGTGCGATCCCAGGAATTCGAGGAAATTGCCGTCGCTGATGCGGCCCTGCTCGTGCAGCTTGGTCATGATGCGATAGTGGACGTAGGTCGCCGTCCCCTCGTTCATCACCTTGGTCTGGCTCTGCGGATAGAAATATTGCGCGATGTGGCGGACGATGCGCAGCAACTCGCGCTGCCAGGGCGCCAGCCGCGGCGCGCTCTTCTCCAGGAAATAGAGCAAATTCTCCTGCGGCAGGCCGAGTAGCTTGCGGCGGCGCTCGATGCTGAGCGTGGACCGGCTCTTGGTCGCGCCCTTAGGGACCGTGCGCCAGAGATCGTTGAAGATCTCCTCCTCGTGCTGACGGCGGCGCCCTGCCCGCTTCTCCTCGGCGCGTAGATCGAGCTTCTTCTTGCCGGGATAGCGGTCGATGCCGTGCGACATCAGCGCATGCGCGGCATCGAGCGTGCGCTCGACCTCGACGCGGCCGTAGCGATCCTCGCATTGCATGACGTAGTTCTTGGCGAAGTCGAGGTAGTCCAGGATGCCGTCGGCATCGGTCCACTGCTTGAACAGATAATTGTTCTTGAAGAAGTGGTTGTGGCCGAAGGCAGCGTGCGCGATCACCAGCGTCTGCATCGTCGCCGTGTTCTCCTCCATCAGATAGGAGATGCAGGGCGAGGAGTTGATCACGATCTCATAGGCGAGCCCCATCAGGCCCTTGCGATAGGACGCCTCGTGGAACGCAAAGTGCTTGCCGAACGACCAGTGCTTGTAGAACAAGGGCATGCCGACCGACGAATAGGCGTCCAGCATCTGCTCGGCGGTGATGACCTCGACCTGGTTCGGATAGACGTCGAGCCCGAGATCCTTCAACGCCACCTCCTCGCAGGCATCGGTGATGCGCTGCAAGGTGTGGAAATCCCAATCGGCGCCTTCGAACAAACGTTCCATCATGGAGCGGTCTTCTCCTGGGCAGTTTCGCGGCGCTGGAACAGATCGTGGAACACCGGAAAGATCTCGCTGCGCTCCGAGACCTTGCGCATCGAGAGCGGCGCACCGCTGTTGCGCAGGCGCTCATAGAGCGTCCAGAGCGAGGAGTCGGAGAGATCGAAGGCGCTACCGCCGGATTCCCCAACCTCGAGATAGGCGAAGAACTGGCAGACCGGCAGGATCTTGTCGGTCAGCAGCAGCCCCGTGAGCTCGCCGTCGGAATAGGAATTATCGCCGTCGGACGCTTGCGCGGCGTAGATGTTCCAGTCCGACGGATTGAAGCGCTCGCGCACGATCTCGTGCATCGCCTGCAGCGCGCTGGAGACCAGCGTGCCGCCCGAGGCCGGACCGTAGAAGAAGGTCTGCTCGTCCACCTCCTCGGCGCGGTCGGTGTGCCGGATGAAGACGATCTCGACATGCTTGTAGCGCCGCTTCAGGAACACGTAGAGCAGCATGTAGAAGCGTTTTGCCAGGTCCTTCATGTGCTCGGACATCGAGCCGGAGACGTCCATCAGGCAGAACATGACGGCCTGCGCGACGGGCTTCGGCACCGTCTCGAAGCGCCGGTAGCGGATGTCGAGCGGATCGATGAAGGGGATGCGCTTGGACTTGGCCTTCAGCTTTTCAAGCTCGGCGACCAGCTCTGCCCGTTCATCCCCGTCGGTGCAGGCAGCGATCGCCGCCTCCAGCTCTTCGATCTCCTCCTTGCGGGGACGCTTGAGCGCGATGCGGCGCGCCAGCGCGAGCTTCACCGTCCGGCTCACCGAGATGTTGGCGGGCGAGCCCGACGTGGTGTAGCCGGCGCGCTGGATGCCTTCGCTCTCGGTCTGCGCGATCTTGCGCTTGGCGAGATCCGGCAGCTCGAGATCGTCGAGGAAAAGATCGACGAACTCGTCACGGCTCAGGACGAAGCGGAAGGCGTCCTCGCTGTCGCCTTCGCCGGGGCCGGAATCCTTGGCGCTGCCCTGGCCCTGGCGCTGGAGATAGTCGCCTTCGACGAACTTCTTGTTTCCGGGCAGCACCATGTCGCGCGTTCCGCCTTCACGGCGGAAGCGCGGCTCATGCATGCCGTCGAGCGGGATCGTGACCTCACCACCCTCCAGGACGTCCTTGATGTCGCGTTCCTGCGAGGTCTTCTTGACGGCGCCCTGCACCAGGGATTTAGCCCGACGCAAGAACCGCTGGCGGTTCTCAAGACTCTTGCCGCCTGGATTCAGGCGCCTGTCAATGATGTGGATGGGCACTTTTCCATTCGCCTCCCACGCGCCTCAACCGGCCTGCTTCACGCGCATGTACCATTCGACGAGGCGGCGAACCTGACGCTCGGTGTAGCCGCGCTCCACCATGCGTGCGACGAACTCGCCGTGCTTCTTCTCCGTCTCGCCGTCCTTCTTCGATCCGAAGGAGATGACCGGAAGCAGGTCCTCGACCTGGGAGAATATCCGCTTTTCGATCACATCGCGAATCTTCTCATAGGAGGTCCAGGTCGGATTCTTGCCGCCGTTCTGGGCCCGCGACCGTAACGAGAATTTGACGACCTCGTTGCGGAAGTCCTTGGGGTTGGCGATGCCTGCGGGCTTCTCGATCTTGGTCAGCTCCTGGTTCAAAAGCTCGCGATCGAGCAGCTGGCCGGTGTCGGGATCCTTGAAGTCCTGGTCCTCGATCCAGGCGTCGGCATAGTCGACGTAGCGATCGAACAGGTTCTGGCCATAATCCGAGTAGGATTCCAGATAGGCCTTCTGGATCTCGTTGCCGATGAACTCGGCGTAGCGCGGCGCCAGCTCCGCCTTGATGAATTCGAGATAGCGTTTCTCGGTTTCCTCCGGCAGCTGCTCGCGGCGGATCGCCTGTTCCAGCGCGTACATCAGGTGCACGGCGTCGGCGGCGACCTCCTGCGGATCGTGGTTGAAGGTCGCAGCCAGGACCTTGAAGGCGAAGCGGGTGGAGGCACCGTCCATGCCCTCGTCGACGCCCGCGGCGTCGCGATATTCCTGGACGCTGCGCGCCTTCGGATCGGATTCCTTCAGGCTCTCGCCGTCATAGACCCGCATCTTGGCGAACAGGGTGGAGTTCTCGTGCTTGCGCAGGCGCGACATCACCGAGAACCGCGCCAGTGTCTCCAGTGTCGAAGGCGCGCAAGGAGCCGAGGCGAGCTCGGAGCCCTGGATCAGCTTCTCGTAGATCTTCTGCTCCTCGGCGACCCTGAGGCAGTAGGGCACCTTGATCACGCAGATGCGGTCGATGAACGCTTCATTGTTCTTGTTGGCCTTGAAGCTCGCCCACTCGGCTTCGTTCGAGTGCGCCAGGATGATCCCGGTGAACGGGATCGCGCCGATATTCTCGGTACCGATATAGTTGCCTTCCTGCGTCGCGGTCAGCAACGGATGCAGCATCTTGATCGGCGCCTTGAACATCTCGACGAATTCGAGGATGCCCTGGTTGGCGCGATTGAGGCCGCCCGAATAGCTGTAGGCGTCGGGATCGTTCTGCGCGTAGGTCTCGAGCTTGCGGATGTCGACCTTGCCGACCAGCGAGGAGATGTCCTGGTTGTTCTCGTCACCAGGCTCGGTCTTGGAGACCGCGATCTGGCGCAGCCGCGACGGCTGGATCTTGGCGACGCGGAATTGCGAGATGTCGCCGCCGAAGGCCTCGAGCCGCTTGTAGCACCACGGGCTCATCAGGCCGGTGAGACGGCGGCGAGGAATGCCGTATTTCTCCTCCAGCATCGGCCCGAGATGATCGGGATCGAACAGGCTGAGCGGGCTTTCGAACACGGGCGAGAGTTCATCGCCGGCCTTGAGCACGTAGATCGGCTGCACTTCCATCAGCGACTTGAGCCGCTCGGCGAGCGAGGATTTGCCGCCGCCAACGGGCCCGAGCAGATAGAGTATCTGCTTGCGCTCTTCGAGGCCCTGCGCCGCGTGGCGGAAGAAACCGACGATGCGCTCGATGGTTTCTTCCATGCCGTAGAAGCCGGCGAAGGCCGGATAGGTGCGGATCGTTCGGTTCAAAAAAATACGGCCAAGGCGTGGGTCCTTGGCCGTGTCGATCGTCTGGGGCTCACCGATCGCCGCTAGCAGTCGCTCGGCCGCGTTCGCGTATTTCATGGGATCGCTTCGACACGATTCCAGATATTCCGCCATCGACATGTCGTGCTGGCTTCTCGCCTCGAACGACCGAGCGAAAGCGTTGAATAGAGAATCGTTGTACATGATCCCTCTCCGCGTGAGTTCCGCTATAAGCTGAAACGAAAGCAGTTACCGGACCGTTCCTCAGGCCGTTTCGAATCAGCGTGAGCACATGGCGATCATTGGACACCCGGGTGCCAACACGACGCAACGCACAACGTAGGCACTCTATGAGTTACGAACAGGCACATGCCTGTAATTTGTGCGAATCTCGGTCTATATTGGCTCATTTCCAGAAAATGTCACTTGGTCGCAACATCCGGGCGTTCCCGGGGATGTGCCGATCCGGCAATGCAACATAGCGATCCGGGAGCGGCGATCTTATGACACTTGTACGGCGAAGCTTTGGGGGCCGTGTTCATCTTCCTGCTGCAATGCGGTGCGCGCGCTGCTGGCAGCGTGGCGGTCGCGACAGGCGCGCAGCAGCGTCTCAAAATCGATCGCCAGGCCCTCCGCGCGGATGACGATGCGACCATCCTGCGCGCAACGGGCCAGGGTCGGGATGGCGCACAGCTGGCGCCGCAATGCCGGCGAGGGCGTCAGCACGATCGCTTTGTGGCCGCGGCTTTCTTCAGCCGAAATCTCCGCGATCGACTCCCACAGCAGAAATTCATTGCCGATGCGGAGATCGCGGATGCCGTAGGGGGTGAGGACCACCAC
The DNA here is from genome assembly GCF_045571415.1 of Bradyrhizobium sp. LMG 9283. Lineage (NCBI taxonomy): Bacteria > Pseudomonadati > Pseudomonadota > Alphaproteobacteria > Hyphomicrobiales > Nitrobacteraceae > Bradyrhizobium > Bradyrhizobium sp. LMG 9283. The sequence goes on along the minus strand of NZ_CP120691.1, from coordinate 2,518,994 downwards.
CGCTCCTCGCTCGGCGGGAAGCATCCAGATCAGCCAGCTGGTCACCAGGCTGAACACCACGACGCCGGCATAGCCGACTGTCGTGTCATAATTGCCGAGACCGTCCCATAGGTCGAAGGCAAGGCTTGCGCTGAGCAGGGTCATGGCAAAGCCCGCCGCGACCAGCAGCCGCAGCTGCATCACGCATCGATTGATTTCGAGATCGCGGGATGCATCGATGCTCACCGTCGACGCAACCGGCTGCTGGCTCTCGGCGACCACCGAACCTTCATGATGGGCGTGCATGCTTTTCCCCCCAGCATGGCCATTCGCGGCCAAGCCACGACGCAATCGCGGATCACATCCGCCGATGGCACTCCACGCAACTATTGGCTGACAAGGCGAGACAGCTGACGCTACGCAAGGAGACTTCGGCCGCGTCCTCCGGCCAACGACTTCCACGCAACACAGCAACTGCCCGCCTAGATCGCCATGATCGCGACGGAGTTACACTGGAGAGTATGACTCCCATACTCTTGATTGGTTCCCTCCCGGGAGCATGTAAGCTAGAGGATAGCGCGTCAGGACCGGCGCGAAAACCCCCTCCGTCCGCACGCTTGGAGAGAAATAAGCATCATGAATCCCGTCAAAGAACTGGAAAAGCACGGCCAAGCGGTCTGGCTGGACTTCCTGGCCCGTGGCTTCATCGCCAAGGGCGACCTGAAGCGACTGATCGACACCGATGGCGTCAAGGGCGTCACCTCCAATCCGTCGATCTTCGAGAAGGCGATCGGCAGCTCCGACGAATATGACGCCTCGATCGGCAAGGCACTGAAGCACGGCGACCGGACCGTGGCCGACCTGTTCGAGACCGTGGCGGTCGAGGACATCCAGAGCGCCGCCGACGTGCTGCGGCCAGTCTATGACCGCCTCAAAGGCGGCGATGGCTATGTCAGCCTGGAGGTCTCGCCGTATTTGGCCATGGACACCGCCGGCACAATCGCCGAGGCGCGGCGGCTCTGGAAGGACGTCGGCCGCAAGAACCTGATGGTGAAGGTGCCGGCGACGCAGGAGGGCCTCCCTGCGATCGAACAGCTGATCAGCGAAGGCATCAGCATCAACATCACGCTGCTTTTCTCGAAAGCGGTTTATCTCCAGGTGGCCGAAGCCTACATCGCCGGCCTCGAAAAATACGTCGCCGGCGGCGGCGATCCCTCACATGTCGCAAGCGTGGCGAGCTTCTTCGTCAGCCGGATCGACACCATGGTTGACAAGCAGCTCGACGAGAAGATCGCGCGCGCCAACGATCCATCGGAGAAGGAGCGGCTGGCCGCGCTGAAGGGCAAGGTCGCGATCGCCAATGCCAAGCTCGCCTACCAGGATTACAAGCGCCTGTTCGAAGGTCCGCGCTGGGAGAAGCTCGCCGCCAAGGGCGCCAAGCCGCAGCGTATGCTGTGGGCCTCCACCGGCACCAAGAACAAGGACTACAGCGACGTCCTCTATGTCGAGGAACTGATCGGCTCCGACACCATCAACACCATGCCGCCGGCGACGCTGGACGCGTTCCGCGACCACGGCAAGCCGCGCGACAGCCTGGAAGAGAACATCGATGACGCCAGGCGCGTGCTGGAGGAGCTGGAGCGCTCCGGCATCTCGCTCGATGCGATCACCGAGGAACTGGTCAAGGACGGTGTCAAGTTGTTCGCCGACTCAGCCGACAAGCTCTACGGCGCCGTCGCCCACAAGCGTGCCACCGTGCTCGGGCCCGCGCTCGACCGCCAACAGCTCTCGTTCAGCGACGGGCTCGGCAAGGCCGTGGTCAAGAGCACCGAGGAATGGCGAGCCTCCGCAAAAATCCGCCGGCTGTGGCAGCGCGACAAGTCGGTCTGGACCGGCACCGACGAAGACAAATGGCTGGGCTGGCTCGACAGCCCGGCCAAAGCCGACATTGCCGATTACGAGGACTATGCGGGCCGCGTGAAGGGCCAGAAATTCTCCGACGCCGTCGTGCTCGGCATGGGCGGATCGAGCCTGGGCCCCGAAGTGTTGGCCGAGACCTTTGGCAAGAAGCCCGGTTTCCCGAAGCTGCATGTGCTTGACTCCACCGACCCGGCGCAGGTGCGGGCGATGGAGGCGAAGATCGACATCGCCAACACCGTCTTCATCGTCTCCAGCAAGTCCGGCGGAACCACCGAGCCGAACGCGATGAAGGATTATTTCCATGACCAGGTCGCCAAGGCGGTCGGGACCAAGGTGAAGACCGGCCATCGCTTCATCGCGGTGACCGATCCCGGCTCGTCGCTGGAGAAGGCGGCAAAGAAGCTGAACTACGCCCGCATCTTCCACGGCGAGCCCTCGATCGGCGGACGCTATTCAGTGCTCTCACCCTTCGGTCTGGTGCCGGCGGCGACCGCGGGCATCGACGTCAAGACCTTCGTCAAGCATGCGCTCGCGATGGCCCGCTCCTGCGGGCCGGACGTGCCGCCATCCGAGAACCCGGGCGTGCAGCTCGGGCTTGCCATGGGCCTCGCCGGGCTCGAAGGCCGCGACAAGGTGACGATCCTGGCGTCAAAGAAGATCGCCGATTTCGGCGCCTGGGCCGAGCAGCTCATCGCGGAATCGACCGGTAAGGAGGGCAAGGGCCTGATCCCGATCGAGGGCGAGCCGCTGGGCGATCCCTCGGTCTACGGCAATGATCGCTTCTTCATCGACATCCGCATCGAGGGCGAAGCGGACGCAGCCCATGACTCCAAGCTCGCCGCCATCGAAGCGGCCGGCCATCCCGTGGTGCGCATCGTCATGAAGTCGATCGAGCATCTCGGCCAGGAGTTCTTCCGCTTCGAGATGGCGACGGCGGTTGCAGGCTCGATCCTCGGCATCAACCCGTTCGACCAGCCGGACGTGGAAGCGGCCAAGATCAAGACCCGCGAGCTCACCGCCGCATTCGAGAAGACCGGCGCGTTGCCGGAAGAGCAGCCGGTGGTCAGCACGGATGAGGCCGATCTCTACACCGACGAGGCCAACGCGGCGGCGCTGCGCGCGGCCGGTGCCAACGGCGATCTCAGCTCCTGGCTGAGGGCGCATCTCTCCCGCTCGAACCATGGCGACTATGTCGCCCTGCTCGGCTACATCGCGCGTGACAAGGCGACGATCGACGCGCTGCAGGCCATGCGGTCAGAGGTGCGCGAGAAGCGGCACGTTGCGACCTGCGCCGAGTTCGGACCGCGCTTCCTGCACTCGACGGGACAGGCCTACAAGGGCGGACCCGACAGCGGCGTATTCCTCCAGATCACGGCCGACGATGCCAAGGATCTGCCGGTGCCGGGCCAGAAAGCCAGCTTTGGCGTCATCAAGGCGGCGCAGGCGCGGGGCGACTTCGACGTGCTCACCGAGCGTGGTCGGCGTGCGCTGCGCGTGCACCTGAAGGGCGGGCTCAAGAAGGGTCTCGCGGCCCTAAACACGGCGCTGAACGACGCGCTGAACTAAGGGAACGATGCAGATGCAACTCGGCATGATCGGCCTCGGCCGAATGGGCGGCAACATCGTTCGCCGCCTGATGCGCCACGGACATTCGACCGTGGTCTACGACAAGGACGCCAAGGCCGTCGCCGGCCTTACCGCAGACGGCGCGGTCGGCTCGGCGACGCTGGAAGAATTCGTCGCGAAGCTGGAGCGGCCACGCACGGCCTGGGTGATGCTGCCGGCAGGACGCATCACCGAGACCACGATCGAGACGATCGCCGGCGTAATGCAGGCCGGCGACGTCATCATCGACGGCGGCAACACCTTCTGGCAGGACGACGTCCGCCGCGGCAAGGCGCTGAAGGAGCGCGGCATCCATTATGTCGACGTCGGCACCTCCGGCGGCGTCTGGGGCCTCGACCGCGGCTATTGCATGATGATCGGCGGCGAGAAGCAGGTGGTCGACCGGCTCGATCCGATCTTTGCCGCGCTCGCGCCCGGCGCCGGCGACATTCCGCGAACGCCCGGCCGCGAGGGCCGCGATCCCCGCATCGAGCAGGGCTACATCCATGCCGGCCCCGTGGGCGCCGGCCATTTCGTCAAGATGATTCACAACGGCATCGAATACGGCCTGATGCAGGCCTATGCCGAGGGTTTCGACATTCTCAAGAATGCCAACATTGAGGCTTTGCCGGCAGATCACCGCTACGATTTCGATCTCGCCGATATCGCCGAAGTGTGGCGGCGCGGCAGCGTGATCCCGTCCTGGCTGCTCGACCTCACCTCGACCGCACTCGCCGACAGCCCGCAGCTGTCGGAATATTCCGGCTTCGTCGAGGATTCCGGCGAAGGACGCTGGACCGTGAATGCGGCGATCGACGAGGCGGTGCCGGCCGAAGTCTTGACCGCCGCGCTCTACACGCGTTTCCGTTCCCGCAAGGAACACACCTTCGCCGAAAAAATGCTCTCTGCAATGCGCGCCGGTTTCGGCGGCCACAAGGAGCCGAAGCAGCCGGGCGCTTCGAAACCAAAGTAGCAAGTAACAAAACGAAGGCCGACAATTCGTGACAAAAGACCCGCAAGCCAAGCGCAAGCCGGAAAATTGCGCCTTCGTTATCTTCGGTGTCACCGGCGACCTTACCCATCGCCTGGTGATGCCATCGCTCTACAATCTGGCGGCTGAGCACCTGTTGCCCGAAAAATTCTGCGTCGTCGGCGTGGCCCGCAGGGGCCAATCGGATGACGAGCTGCGCGACAGCCTGATGCAAGGCCTGCGCGAGTTCGCGACCCGGCCTGTGGACGACGACATCGCCAAGAAGCTGCTGGAATGCGTGACCTTCGTCGAGGCCGACGCAAAGGATCCGCCCTCCTTCGACCGCCTGCGCGAGCATCTGGATTCGCTGGAATGCGCGCACGAGACCGGCGGCAACCGGCTGTTCTATCTGGCCACCCCGCCCGCCGCCTTCGCGCCGACCGCGCGCGAGCTCGGCCGCACCGGCATGTTGATGGAGAACGGCGCGTGGCGGCGGCTGGTCGTCGAAAAACCGTTCGGCACCGACCTCGCCTCGGCCCGTGCGCTGAACGCCGAGCTGCTGAAGATCATGGACGAGCACCAGATCTACCGGATCGACCACTATCTCGGCAAGGAGACGGTGCAGAACATCCTGGTGCTGCGCTTTGCCAACGGCATGTTCGAGCCGATCTGGAATCGCAACCACATCGACCACATCCAGATCACCGTCGAGGAGAAGCTCGGCGTCGGCCACCGCGGCGGCTTCTATGACGCGACCGGCGCATTGCGCGATATGGTGCCGAACCATCTGTTCCAGCTGATGTCGCTGGTGGCCATGGAGCCGCCGAGCCGTTTCGACGCCCATTCGGTGCGTTCCGAGAAGGCCGAGGTGCTCACCGCCATCCAGCGGCCGAGCCTGGAGGAAGCACTGAAGAGCTCGGTGCGCGCGCAATATCTCGCAGGACGCATCGGCGACGACAACATCCCGGACTATCGCAAGACCGCGGACGTCAAGCCCGGCAGCACCACCGAGACCTATGTCGCGCTGAAGCTGATGATCGACAATTGGCGCTGGGCCGGCGTGCCGTTCTATTTGCGCACCGGCAAGGCGCTGGCGCACAAGCGCACAGAGGTGGCGATCAAGTTCAAGCAGGCGCCGCTGTCCATGTTCTCGGGCACGGCGGTCGATCGCCTGTCGCAGAACTTCCTCACCATCGGCATCGCGCCGACCGAAACCATCGAGCTTCAGTTCAACGCCAAGATCCCAGGGCCAAGCGTCACCATCGACGGCGTCGAGATGAAGTTTCGTTACGGCGACTATTTCCGCGCCGATCCCTCGACCGGCTACGAGACGCTGATCTACGACTGCATGATCGGCGACAATATCCTGTTCCAGCGCGCCGACGGCGTCGAAGCCGGCTGGCAGGCGGTGCAACCGTTCCTGGACGCCTGGAAACAGGCCGGCACCAACGGCATCGAGACCTATGAAGCCGGCAGCGAGGGCCCGAAATGCGCCGACGAGTTGCTCCGGCGCGACGGGCGAAGCTGGCGGAAATACTCGTGACTGCGGCCGCCCAGCCGAAGCTGATCGTCGAAGCCGACGCCGAAGCGCTTGCCCGCACCGCGGCCGAACGGGTGCTGGCGCGGATCGCGGCCAATCCCGGACGGATCGCCATCTGCCTCACCGGCGGCTCCGGCCCGAAGAAGCTCTATCAATTGCTCGGCAGCGAGGCCTGGCGCGGCAGGATTCCATGGGGCCGCGTGCACTGGTTCATCGGCGACGAGCGGTTCGTGCCTGAAAGCGACCCTCTCAACAACATGGCGGTCGCGCGGGCGACATTTCTCGATCGCAATGCGCCTCCCGGCTATATCCACCCGATTCTCACCGCGGCTGGGAATCCCGATGCCGGCGCTGAAGCCTATGCACGCGAGCTGCAGGCCTTCTATGGCGCAGATCAGCTGGATCCGGCGCGGCCGCTGTTCGACCTCGTCCTGATGGGCGCAGGCCCTGACGGCCACACCGCATCGCTGTTTCCCGGTTATCCCGAGATCGAGGAGACCCGACGCTGGGTCGTCGGCGTCGCCAAAGCCAATGTCGCGCCATTCGTGCCGCGGGTCTCGCTCACCCTGCCCGTTCTGGCTTCCTGCCGCGAGATGCTGTTCGAGATTGCCGGGCACGACAAGCGGCCGATCTTGACGCGCCTCCTCAATGGCGAGAATCTGCCGGCCTTACGCGCGCGCTCAAATGGTGAGACCGTCTGGCTGGTCGATAGGGCCGCGCTTCCGGAGGAAATTCGTGGGCCGCGCTGAAGCACCTTGTGCATTGATCGTGATGGGCGTGTCGGGTTCGGGCAAGAGCACGGTTGCGAAGGCACTCGGCGAGCGGCTCGGCTGGCGTTTCGAGGACGGCGACAGCTTTCATGCCGCCAGCAATGTCGAGAAAATGCGGGCCGGCCATCCGCTCACCGACGAAGACCGCTGGCCCTGGCTCAATGCCATCGCCGACGAGATCGCGCTCGTCTGCGGACGCGGCGAGCACGTCATCATCGCCTGCTCGGCGCTGAAGCACGCCTATCGCGACGTGCTGCTGCGTGGTCGCGACGACGTTCGCTTCGTCTTCCTGAAGGGCACCAAGGAGCTGATCGCCGAGCGGCTCGCACGCCGCAAGGGCCATTTCATGCCGCCCGAGCTGCTGACGAGCCAATTCAATACGCTGGAGCCGCCGGAGCCGGGCGAGCACGTGGTCACGGTCTCGATCGATGAGACCGTCGAGGCGATCGTGGACGGCATCGTGCGGCAGCTGAAGCTGGGCGGCGCGAAACGCTGAGGCAAGAAACCTGATGAATTCCAAGGTCCTGCCATGACCCCCATCTCACTCGTGGTCTCCGACGTCGACGGCACGCTACTGACCAAGGACAAGACGCTGACAGAGCGTGCGCGAAGCGCAGTGCAGCGGCTGCACCGGGCCGGCATCGGCTTCACCATCACCTCCAGCCGCCCCGCGATCGGCATGCGCTTCCTGATCGAGCCGCTGGCGCTGTGGTTGCCGGTCGGCCCCTTCAACGGCTCCTCGATCATCGATCCCGAGATGAGGCCGGTCGAGCAGCACCTGATTCCCGCGAGCGCGGCCGAGCGGTCCTTGCAGATCCTCCGCGACTACGGCGCCGACATCTGGCTGTTCACCACCGACAAATGGCTGATCGACAACCCTCGCGGCAGCTACGTCGCCCACGAGCAGCACACGATCCGCGCCGACCCCACCATCGTGTCCGGTTTCTCGCCGTATCTTTCGAGCGCCTGCAAGATCGTCGGCGCCAGTGCCGATGCGCCGAGGCTCGCGGCTTGCGAGAAAGCGATGCAGGAGGCGCTCGGCCGCAAAGCCACCGCGGTGCGCTCGCAGACCTACTATCTCGACATCACCCCGCCGGGCTTCAACAAGGGCACCTTCGTCGAGGCCATGGCCAAGCGCCTCGGCATCTCGACCGACGCCGTTGCCACCATCGGCGACATGCAGAACGACCTCGCGATGTTCCGCGTCAGCGGCGTCTCGATCGCCATGGGCAACGCCGCCGACAACGTCAAGGACGAGGCGACGCATGTCACTGCGAGCAATGAGCAGGACGGTTTTGCCGAGGCGATGGAGATGATCTTGAAGCGGAATGGGGTTGGTTGAGCGGCGGCTGCTTTACCTCTCCCGCTTGCGGGAGAGGTCGGCGCAAAGCGCCAGGTGAGGGCTTTCTCCTCTTGGGGATTGTCTCATTGCGGAGACACCTCTCCCCAACCCTCTCCGGCAAGCGGGAGAGGGAGCGCACCTCCGTCGTTGCAGCGATCAAACCTCATTTCATCAAGCGCTCGCGCATTACTTCGACCGCTGTATCGCCGGCTTCTCGCTCTTCCGTCTTGCCGCCGAGAGATTATGCGCGGTGTTGATCAGCGCAATGTGGGTCAGCGCCTGCGGGAAATTGCCGGTCTGCCGGCGGGCCACGGAATCGTATTCCTCCGCCAGCAGCCCGACATCGTTCGTAATGCCCACGACGCGATCGAGCAAGGCTTGCGCCTTGTCGAGATCGCCCGACAGCACATAGGCATCGGCGAGCCAGAGGCTGCAGGCCAGGAACGCGCCTTCGAGCGGTGGCTGCCTCGCTGGCAGCTCGCGCGGATCGTGCCGAAGCACGAAGCCGTCGCACATCAGGCATTTCTCGACGGAAGCGATGGTGCCTCGGATGCGCGGATCCGATGGCGGCAGGAAGCCGACGGCCGGCAGCAGCAGCACGCTGGCATCGAGCAGTTTCGAGCCGTAGGATTCGACGAAGGCGTTTTCCTCTGCATCGAAGCCGTTGTTGCAGACGTCGCGATGGATCGCCTCGCGCAGAGTGCGCCAATGCAGCAGCGGCGCCTTGAAGCCGAAGGTCTCGGCACTCTTGATGCCCCGATCGAAGGCGACCCAGGTCATCACCTTGGAGAAGACATAATGCTTGGGCTGTCCGCGCCGCTCCCAGATACCGTGATCGGGCCGGTCCCAGACTTCGGCGAGATGATTGAGCACGGCGCATTCCAGCGCCCAGGTCTGATCGTCGAGCTTGAGCTTGGCCATGCGCGACTGGTGGAAGGCATCGATCAACTCGCCGTACACGTCGAGCTGGAGCTGCGCGTGCGCGGCGTTGCCGACGCGCACGGGCTGCGCGCCCTCGTAGCCGCCGAGCCAGCCCGCCTCCCATTCGAGCAGCCGCCGCTGGCCCCAGATGCCATACATGATCTGCATGTTCGCCGGCGATCCGGCGGCGGCGCGCAGCAGCCAATTGTGCCAGGCCAAGGCTTCCTCGGTGTAGCCCGAGTTCATCAGCGCCAGCAGCGTGAACGTCGCGTCGCGCAGCCAGCAGAAGCGGTAGTCCCAGTTCCTGCTTCCCCCGAGCTTTTCCGGCAGTGACGTCGTCGGTGCCGCGACGATGCCGCCGGTCGGCGCGAAGGTCAGCGCCTTCAGCGTGATCAGTGAACGAATAATCAGATCCTGATAGGCACCGTCGCGGGCGCAGTGCCCGCACCATTCCTGCCAGAATTTTTCGGTTTCCGCGAGCGCGAGCTCCGGGTCGATCGGCCCGGGTGGCGGCAGATGCGAGGGACCATAGGTCAATACGAAGGGGATGGTCGCTCCGGCCGTCACTTCGAAGTCGGAAACCGTGGTCAGATTCTCGCCGCGGGGCTCGACCGGCGTGCGCAGCACGATCATGTCCTGTCCGGCAATTGCCATCAGGGAATGGTCGATCCGCCGCACCCAGGGTATGTCCACGCCGAAGCCGAAGCGGATGACGAGCTCCATCCGCATCTTCACGGTACCGCTGACGCCTCGGACGAGCCGCACGATGTCCGAGGCCTTGCCACGCGGCGGCATGAAGTCGATCAGCGCGACGGTGCCGCTACTCGTCTCAAAACGCGTTTCGAGGACGAGGGTATTGCCGAGATAGCGCCGCGAGATGCGGGTCGCTTGCTCACTCGGCGCGATCAGCCAGCGCCCGTTCTTGTGCGTGCCGAGGATGGCGGCAAAGCAGGCGTCGGAATCGAACGCAGGCCAGCACAGCCAGTCGATCGAGCCGTTGCGCCCGACCAGCGCCGCGGTCTCGCAATCGCCGATCAGCGCATAGTCTTCGATCCTCTGAGCCAATGTGGTGCGAGCCTTGGAATACCGGCTGTCAACTCCCGCCGGGCAAAGAACGTTCCCGCGTCGCGGCCTTCAAAGCCGCGAGATCGATCTTGGACGCGATCTTGTCGAGCGCAACAGGAAGGCGCTGTCGCCAGTTCGGATGCTCGTCGATCGTGCCGGGAATGTTGGGCTGGTCGATCACGCCGAGCAAGTCCTCCATGGACACCGCGAGCAGGCGCGAGGGCGTGCGCGACAGGAAGGCGAGCACCGAATAGAGGTCGTTGGCGCCGATGCCGTTCTGCCGCAGGACCTCGTCGAGCCTGCCGAGCGCATCCCAGCGCGCCTGGTCGTTCTCGCCGGGATCGAGCCCGAGCGAGCGCTTCATCTTGAGATCGCTGAAGGAGCGCCAGCCGGCATAGGTGCACAGGTCGTGCGTGTTCAGCGTCACCAGCGCGTTGGGCCGGTAGTGGTCGACATTGCGGAAATGGCCGGCATCGTCGCGCTCGAACATCATGACGAGGTAGGACCAGATGCCGAAATCCTGCATCGTCTCGCGGAAACCTTCAGGCACGGTGCCGAGGTCCTCGCCGATCACGATGCATTTGTGGACCGCGCTCTCACTTGCCACGGCCGCCAGCAGCGCCTCGAACGGCATCTGCACATAGGCGCCGTTGTCGGGCTTGAAGCCGCGCGGCACCAGATAAAGCCGCTTCAGACCTAGCACATGATCGAGCCTGATGGCACCGGCATGGCGCATCGACGCTGCGAGCATGTCGGCGAACGGCACGAAGGACTGCGCCTCGAGCCCACCGGCGTTGAAGCCGGCGAGACCCCAGTCCTGGCCGATGGTGTTGAGCACGTCGGGCGGCGCGCCGACGGCGAGATGGCGGGAAATCGCCGTCTGCTCGTTCCAGGCATCGAAGCCGTTGGACTGCACGCCGACGGCGACGTCGAGATAGAGCCCGACCCGCATGCCGAGCTGGCTGGCGAGCTCCTTGGCGGCATGCAGCTGGCTATCCGCGGTCCATTGCACGAATTCGACGAACTCGATGTCGCGCTTGCCCGGGCCATTGCGCAGCTCGGTGCATTTGGCCTCGTCCGGCTGTTGCCATTCGGATGGCCATTGCCACCAGGGCGCGGTGAAGCGATGCCGCAGCACCTCGAAACATGCAAAGCGGGACAACAGCGGCGCGCGAGCGGCGCGGAACGCGTCAAACGCCTTGCGGCGCGCCTGGCTCGCGCTCGTCACGAAGCTGTCAAAGGCGGCGCGCAGACCCAGCCATTTCAACGCCGCCATGTCAGCATAGGGGACGCGATCACCTGCGCGCAGACGGGCGGCCGTTGCGGCGGCGTCGGGCACGAGGTCTGCCGAGAATTCGGGAATCGCCTCGACGTCGATATAGAGCGGGTTGAGGAAGAGCCGGCTGTTCGGCGAATAGGGGCTGCAATCGGCCGGGTGGTCGTCGAACAGGACATGCAGCGGATTGAGTCCGACGCCGTCGGCCCCGAGCTGCTTGGCAAGCCGGACCAGACCGGCGAGGTCGGTGAAGTCTCCGATGCCCCAATTGCGGTCCGAACGGACGCTGTAGAGCTGCACGGCAAGCAGCCAGCCGCGATCGAAATCGCCGCCGAAGGCGCGCTCCGGCGCCACGATCATCGGCACCTCTTCGGTCACACCCCCGGCATCTGTCAGCGTCAGGCGGTGATAGCCGAGTGGCAGGCCGGCGGGCCAGGCAATGACAGGCTCGCGCGTCTCGCCCCGGGCGATCACATTGCCGTTGCCGAAGATTTTCCATTGGAGCGGTGGCGCGCCGATAGAAGCCAATTCCGTGCGCGGATGTCCCAGCGCACGCACCACGACCGGCCCGCTGGCGAAGCGGTAAATCCGCTTCTCCGGCAGTGCCTCGAGGATGGATTTGAGCGCCTCGGGCGCGGTGACCCGCAGCTTGCCGAGGGCGTCGATGAATTCGGATTGAACGCCCTTGATCCGGGCTTGAGCTAAAAGATCCATTCGGCACGCAGCTTGCAGGCCATTGTTTGGCCAGGGGCATCGATTTTAACGAGGGCGCGGAAGAGGTTAGTCAATGGTAACTCGCGAACTGCGCTTGCCGTTCCCAGGGGAACCAATGACACACAAGCGGCTTTCTATCATGGTACCAAGCGTGGGTTCCCGACAAGGGAAACGGGCTCCTGCTTTCTTGTCAATGGCATCACCGTGAACAAGACAATTCAAACTGTCGAAAGTGCCGCAGTCGGCAGCGCTTTCCTGATCGAGGACGTCTATCCCTTGATCGACGGCGGTCGCTTCGCCGTGAAGCGGATCGCGGGCGAACCGGTCGAGATCTGGGCCGACATCTACCGCGACGGCGACGCCGTGATCGCGGCCGCGCTGATCTGGCGAGGAGAGCAGGACCGCGAATGGCGCAGCGAGCCGATGACCCATCACGGCAATGACCGCTGGTGCGGCGCGTTCACGCCCGTTGAGCCCGGCCAATATGTCTACGCGATCGAAGCCTGGACCGACGAGTTCGCCACCTGGTCGCACGCGGTCGCGCGCAAGCGGCGCACCGGGGCCGATGTCAGCCTCGATGCGATCGAGGGCGCCGGCCTTTTGACCAAGGCGCATGGCGCGCGGCAGGACGCAGCAGCGGTCATCATCAGGCAGTGCGAGGACTATCTGAGGAACGGCGACGTCGCCTCGCTGCTCGCAGCCGAGCTAGGCACAGCCATGGCCGAGAGCCAGTCGCGGCCCGACCTTACCCGCTCGCCACTCTTCCCGCTGAGCATAGACCGCGACAAGGCGCGCTTTAGCGCCTGGTATCAGATGATGCCGCGCAGCCAGAGCGCATTACCAGGCCGGCATGGCACGCTGCGCGACTGCATCGCGCGCGTGCCTGACATCGCTGCCATGGGCTTTGACGTGCTCTACTTCACGCCGATCCACCCGATCGGTCACACAAGCCGCAAGGGCCGCAACGACGCGCCGGTGGCAAATGAGGGCGAGCCCGGCTCGCCCTATGCGATCGGCTCGGCTGAGGGCGGCCACGATGCGCTGCATCCCGAGCTCGGCACAATCGAGGACTTTCGCGCGCTGGTCGCCACATGTCTTGAGTACGGGCTCGAACTCGCGCTGGATTTCGCGGTACAGTGCTCACCGGACCATCCCTGGCTGACGCAGCATCCGGAATGGTTCAAATGGCGGCCGGACCGCTCGGTACGGACGGCGGACGGCCCTTATTCCGACATCGTCATCCCCGATTTCGCCTCGGTGGATCGCGCCGGCCTGTGGAATGCGTTTCGCGATGCCATGCTGTTCTGGATCGACCATGGTGTCACCATCTTCGCGATCGACAATCACGATACCGCGCCGCTTCCGTTCTGGGAGTGGCTGATCCGCGACATCCGCCGCCAGCATCCGGAGGTGATCCTGTTCTCCAAGACCTATGCACGGCCGAAGCTGATGAAAGGCCTCGCCAAGCTCGGCTTTGCGCAGTCGTTCACCTATTTCCCCTGGCGCACGGAAAGGTGGGAGCTGGAGCAATATCTCGGCGAGCTGACGCGCTATCCCGAGCGCGATTTCTATCGTCCGAACCTGTTCGTCAACACGGCCGACCTGCTGCCCTATCATCTCCAGAGCGGAGAGGCCTGGGCATTCAAGTCGCGCATCGCGCTGGCGGCGACGCTCTCGGGCAATTACGGCATCTTTGGCGGATTCGAGCTCCTCGAGCATGACGCAATTCCAGGCCGCGAAGAATATCTGGATTCCGAAAAGTATCAGATCAAGCAGCGCGACTGGGACAAGCCCGGCAACATCAAGACCTACATCGCCGCACTCAATCGCATCCGCACCGAGAACGCGGCGCTCCGGCAGACTGTCAATTTGCGCTTTCTCGGCGTCGAGGATGGCGAAACCATTGCCTTCGTGAAGCAGACGGACGAGCCCGCCAATGCCGTCATCATCGTGATCGCGCTGTCGCGCCACGTGCGCGAATTCTGGCTGCCGCTCGGCGACGTCACCATTGACGGCGGCGGGCAGCGACACCATGTGACGACACTCGAGAATCTCCTCACCGGAGAACGGTCCCGCATCGAATGGGGCGGAATCAGATTGCGTATCGATCCAGAGCGCGATCCGGCGCTTCTGTTCCGCGGCCTGGCGTAAGGGTTCACGCCATGAATGTCCTGTCTTCCGTCGATGCCAAAAAAGCCGAGGCTGCCGAGGTCGTGGATGAGCTCTGGTACAAGGACGCCATTATCTACCAGCTCCACGTCAAGGCCTTTGCCGACAGCAACAATGACGGCATCGGCGACTTCGCCGGGCTGACCGAGAAGCTGCCCTATCTCCAGGAGCTCGGCGTCACCGCGCTGTGGCTGCTGCCGTTCTATCCCTCGCCCGGCCGCGACGATGGCTACGACATCGCCGACTACGGTTCGGTCAACCCCGATTTCGGGACGATGAAGGATTTCAAGCGCTTCATCCAGGAGGCGCAGAAGCGCGGCCTGCGCGTCATCACCGAGCTCGTCGTCAACCACACGTCGGACCAGCACAAATGGTTCAAGCGTGCGCGGCGCAGCCATCCTGGCTCCAGCGCGCGCAACTGGTACGTCTGGAGCGACACCGACCAGAAGTACCAGGGCACCCGCATCATCTTCACCGACACCGAGAAGTCGAACTGGACCTGGGATCCCGAGGCCGGCGCGTTCTACTGGCACCGCTTCTTCTCGCACCAGCCCGACCTGAATTTCGACAATCCGCGCGTGGTGAGCGCCATCATCCAGGTGATGAAGCGCTGGCTGGATGCCGGCGTCGACGGCTTCCGGCTCGACGCCATTCCCTATCTCTGCGAGCGCGAGGGCACCTCGAACGAGAACCTGCCGGAGACGCATGCGGTCATCAAGCGCCTGCGCCAGGAGCTCGACGCGTATTCGAAGGGCAAGCTGCTGCTGGCCGAGGCCAATCAATGGCCGGAGGACGTGCAGGAATATTTCGGCCGCGGCGACGAGTGCCACATGGCCTACCATTTTCCGCTGATGCCGCGCATCTACATGGCGATCGCTCAGGAGGATCGCTTCCCGATCACCGACATCCTGCGCCAGACGCCGGACATCCCGGCGAGCTGCCAATGGGCGCTGTTCCTGCGTAACCACGACGAGCTCACGCTGGAGATGGTCACCGACGTCGAGCGCGACTATCTCTGGACCACTTACGCCAACGATCCCCGCGCCCGCATCAATGTCGGGATCCGCCGGCGCCTTGCGCCGCTGATGGACAACGACCGCCGCAAGATCGAGCTGATGAACTCGCTGCTGCTGTCGTTCCCCGGCACGCCGATCATCTATTACGGCGACGAAATCGGGATGGGCGATAACATCTATCTCGGCGATCGCAACGGCGTCCGCACGCCGATGCAATGGAGCCCCGACCGCAATGGCGGTTTCTCGCGCTGCGACCCGGCCCGTCTCTACGCGCCGCTGATCATGGATCCGGTCTACGGCTATGAATCCGTGAACGTGGAGGCGCAATCGCGCAGCCTGTCCTCGCTGCTCAGTGCCACCAAGCGGCTGATCTCGGTGCGCAAGTCGACGCTCGCCTTCGGCCGCGGCACCATGACCTTCATCCGCCCGGCCAACCGCGCCGTGCTCGCCTATGTCCGGCAGTACCGTGACGAGGTGATCCTCTGCGTCGCCAATCTCTCGCGTGCCGCGCAGGCGACCGAGCTCGACCTGTCGCCCTGGAAGGACCGTCTCCCGCAGGAGATGCTCGGCCGCACCCGCTTCCCCGCGATCGGCGAGCTGCCTTACATGATCACGCTGGGGCCCTATGGCTTCTACTGGTTCCAGCTTCTGGAGCGCGACAAGTCCGAGCCGGTGAAGCCGCGCGCGGTGCCGGAATTCGAGACGCTGGTGGTGCCGGTGAACTCGAATTGGGTGTCGCTTGCCCGCGAGCGCGGCGTGTTCGAGCGCGACGTGCTGCCGGGATTTTTGTCACGGACGCGGTGGTTCCCCGAGCACAATCCCAAGCAGATCAAGACCGCGCTGACCTCGGCGGTACCGTTCTGCGACATCGGCGACAATCGCCCCTGGATCGCGTTCTTCGAGACCAAGCAGGGAGACGCCACCACCCGCTACGTAATGCCGCTACAAATCGAGTGGGTGCGTTTCGACCGCGAGCGCTTCAACCCGAAAGCGCTGGCCGCCGTGCGCCAGGGCGCGCGCGAAGGCACGCTGCTCGATGTCGCGACCGAGCAGATCTTCATCGGCCTGTTCCTGCGCAATCTGTCGCAGAATCTCGTGGTGGAAGAGAACAATCTGCGGCTGGAGTTCAAGCCCACCAGCCGCTTCGCCGACTACACCATCAAGGAGCCCGGGCGCATCCGCGCGATCGAGCAGTCGAACAGCACCGCGCTGGTCGACAACCAGTACGTCGCCAAGATCTATCGTCGGCTCGAAAGCGGCATCAGCCCCGAGCTCGAGATCGGCCACTATCTCACCGAGGTCGCGCGCTTCGCCAACACACCGGCGCTGCTCGGCAGCGTCGAGCTGGTCGACGGTGACCAGCGCAGCGCGCTCGGCGTGCTGCATGCCTTTGTCGAGAACCAGGGCGACGGTTGGACTGTGACCACGGGCTATCTTGATCGTTATATCGACGAGCAGCGCGTGGCGCCGGCCGATAAGATGCCACGCGAAACCCAGGAGCAGGCGCCGTATCTACATTTCATCGCGCAGATCGGCCGGCGGCTCGCCGAGCTGCATGTCGCACTCGCCGCGGCAAAACCGGACGAGCTCGCTCCTGAGCCGATCGATTCCGCATACATCGCGCGCCTCGTATCCGACCTCAAGGCTCGCGCCGAGCAGGTTTTCCAACGGCTGGCCGACAGCCGCCACGGCCTGCCGGAGGCGGAACGGCCGCTGATCGATCAGCTTACGGAGACGCGTGCGAGCCTGTCCGACCGGCTGAATGCGCTATTGCCTTCCGGGACCTGTGGGTTGAACATCCGTCATCATGGCGACTTCCGCCTCGGGCAAACTCTGATCGTGAAGGACGACATCTTCATCATCGATTTCGACGGCGATCCGCGTGTGCCACTGGTCGACAAGCGGCGCAAGGCTCCGGCCGCCCGCGACGTCGCGGGCCTGATCCACTCGATTGATGGTTCGGTTAGCGCGGCCCTCAGTCGTGCGCTCACGGGCGCCTCCGACGAACAGGGCCGGCTCGCGGCCGCGCTCGAGGAATGGCGCGAGCGCGCCACTGCGACCTTCCTGTCCGCCTACCGCGAAGCCATGACCGATCGGAGGCTGTGGCCGGAAGATCGGCAATCCACGGAAGGCCTGTTAAGGTTTTTCCTGCTTGATCAAGCATTCGATGAAGTAGAGTACGAGCTGTCCCACCGGCCTGAAGGGCTCCATGCGCCGCTGACCGGACTGCTTCGCATTCTGTCCAGTGCCGAGAGCGAAGCCCATGCCTAAACTGCCTGCCGAGGCCTATGCGATCATTGAGGGCCGCCACTCCGATCCCTTCCACTATCTCGGGCTGCATCCCGAGGGCGGCAAAAGCGTGGTGCGCGCGTTTGTGCCCGAGGCCACCAACGTCGAGGCGGTCGGCGAGCATGGCGAGGTCGCTCCGCTCGACCGCGTACACGATTCCGGCCTGTTCATCGGCGCCCTGCCCAATGGCTCGAAGAACTACCAACTGCGCGCAACCTTCGGCAACAGCGTCGTCGAGTTCGAGGATGCCTACCGCTTTCCGCCGATCCTGACCGATTTCGATCTCTACCTGCTCGGCGAAGGCACCCACCAGCGCCTCTATGACAAGCTCGGCGCGCATCCGATGCGGCTCGAGGGCATCGACGGCATCGGCTTCGTGGTGCTGGCGCCAAATGCACGGCGCGTATCGGTGGTCGGTGACTTCAACTTCTGGGATGGACGGCGTCACCCGATGCGGGTGCGCGGCAGCGGCTATTGGGAATTATTCATTCCGCATGCGAAGGCCGGCGATCACTACAAGTTCGAAATCATCGGCCCGCACGGCCATCTGCTGCCGCTGAAATCCGATCCGCTGGCATTTGCCAGCGAGCTGCGGCCGAAGACGGCTTCGATCGTGTTCGACGAGGCGCGTCTGCCGCGGCCGCGGCCGGCGCCAGACGGCATCAATGCCCTGTCGGCGCCGATGTCGATCTATGAGGTCCATCTCGGCTCGTGGCGGCGCAAGGGCAACAATGAATGGCTGACCTATCGCGAGCTGGCCGAGCAGCTGCCGGCCTACGCCCGCGACATGGGATTCACCCATCTCGAATTCTTGCCCGTGAGCGAGCATCCGTTCGACGGCTCCTGGGGCTACCAGCCGACCGGCCTCTACGCGCCAACCAGCCGCTTCGGCACACCCGACGATTTTGCGGCACTGGTCGATGCCTGCCACCGCGAAGGCCTCGGCGTGCTGCTGGACTGGGTGCCGGGTCATTTCCCTGACGATCCGCACGGGCTCGGCCATTTCGACGGCACCTCGCTCTACGAGCACGCCAATCCGCTGCAGGGGCGCCACCTCGACTGGGGCACGCTGATCTACAATTACGGCCGCACCGAAGTGACGAACTTCCTGGTGTCGAATGCGCTGTTCTGGATGGAGCGTTACGCGATCGACGGCCTGCGCGTCGACGCGGTGGCGTCCATGCTCTATCTCGACTACAGCCGGCCGCCCGACGCGTGGATTCCGAACCAGTATGGCGGGCGGGAGAACATCGAAGCGATCAACTTCCTGCGCCGTTTCAACACGGAAGTGTTCGCGCGCTTCCCGCAGGCGACCACGGCGGCCGAGGAGTCCACTGCCTGGCCTCAGGTCTCACGCCCGGTCGAATTCGGCGGGCTCGGCTTCGGCTACAAATGGAACATGGGCTGGATGCACGACACGCTGAGCTACATCAGCAAGGATCCGATCTACCGCAAGCACCACCACGGCGAGATCCTGTTCGGCCTGCACTACGCGTTCTCGGAGAACTTCATCCTGCCGCTGTCGCATGACGAGGTCGTGCACGGCAAACGTTCGATCCTCGGCCGCATGCCCGGCGACGAGTGGCAGCGCTTCGCCAATTTGCGCGCCTATTACAGCTTCATGTTCGGCCATCCCGGCAAGAAGCTGCTGTTCATGGGCGGGGAATTCGCGCAGAGCAGCGAATGGAATCACGACCAGTCGCTCGACTGGCACCTGCTCGAATACAAGGTCCATTCCGGCGTCCAGGCGCTGATCCGTGATCTCAACCGGCTCTATCGCGCGGTGCCGGCGCTACATCAGATGGATTGCGACCAGGCCGGCTTCGAATGGCTGATCACCGATGATGCCAACCGCAACGTGTTCGCCTGGTTGCGCAAGGGATTCGACGAGAACGCACGGTGTCTCGTCATCGTCAACTTCTCGCCGAACGTTTACCAGAACTATCGCGTTCGCGTTCCCTTCGGCGGCAAGTGGAAGGAAGTGCTGAACTCGGACTCCGCCCACTATGGCGGCAGCAACGTCGGCAACATCGGCGAAGTTCATGCCGAGCGCGGCGAGCTCCGCCTCACCATTCCGCCGCTCGCGGCGATCTTCCTCGTTCCGGAAAGCTGATCGATGCGCCTGACCGCCGGATCGCCCGCACGGCTCGGCGCAAGCTGGGACGGACGCGGCACCAATTTCGCGCTGTTCTCCGCCAACGCGCAGAAGGTCGAGCTCTGCCTGTTCGACGCGCAAGGCCGCCGCGAGCTCGAGCGTATCGAGCTGCCTGAGAAGACCGAGGATGTCTGGCACGGCTATCTCAATGACGTCTCGCCCGGCCAGCTCTACGGCTATCGCGTGCACGGCCCCTACGAGCCCGAGCACGGCCATCGCTTTAACGCCAACAAGCTGCTGCTCGACCCCTATGCCAAGCGGCTCGCCGGGCGGCTGGTCTGGAGCGATGCGCATTTTGCCTATCGCACCGGCTCACCGCGCGAAGACCTGTCCTTTGACCGGCGCGACAATGCGCGCGGCATGCCGAAGGCCGTCGTGGTCGACGAGACCTTCAACTGGGGCCGCCGCGAGATCCGTCCCAACATCTCCTGGGAGGACACCATCATCTACGAGGCCCACGTCAAGGGTCTGACCCAGAAGCGCGACGACGTGCCGCCGAATTTGCGCGGCACCTATGGCGGCCTGTCCTCGCCGGCGATGATCGAGCACCTGAAGAGGCTCGGCGTCACCACGGTCGAGCTGTTGCCGATCCACAGCTTCGTCGACGACCGCATCCTGGTCGAAAAGAAGCTCGCCAATTACTGGGGCTACAACACGCTGTCCTTCTTCGCGCCCGAGCCGCGCTACGCCCAGGACAATGCGCTCGATTCCTTCCGCACCACGATAGCGCGGCTGCACGATGCCGGCATCGAGGTGATGCTCGACGTCGTCTACAACCATACCGCCGAGGGCAACCATCTCGGGCCGACGCTGTGCTATCGCGGTATCGACAACGCCTCCTATTACTGGCTGAACCGCGAGAACCCGCGCTATTACGACGACTTCACCGGCTGCGGCTCGTCGGTGAACCTCACCCACCCGCGTGTGCTGCAGATGGTGATGGATTCCCTGCGCTACTGGGTCGAGGTCTGCCACGTCGACGGCTTCCGTTTCGACCTCGCCACCACGCTGGCACGCGGGCCAAACGGCTTTGATCGCGGCAGCTCGTTCCTGACCGCGGTCCGGCAGGACCCGGTGCTCGCGGCCGTCAAGCTCGTCGCCGAGCCGTGGGACCTCGGCCTCGGCGGCTACCAGGTCGGCGCCTTCCCTTCGCAATGGTCGGAATGGAATGACCGCTATCGCAGCGCCATGCGCCGCTACTGGAGCGGCGAAGGCAGCCTGATCGGCGATATCTCCAGCCGTATGACTGCGTCGTCCGACCTGTTCAACCACGACGGACGGCGGCCGCGCGCCAGCATCAACCACATCACCGTCCACGACGGCTTCACGCTCGCCGACCTCTTCAGCTACAACGAGAAGCACAACGAGGCCAATGGCGAGGACAATCGCGACGGCTCCAACGACAATCACAGCAACAATTGCGGTGTCGAGGGGCCGACCGACGATCCCAACATCATCAGCCTGCGCCGGCAGTTGCGCAAGAACGTGCTGGCCTGCCTGATGCTGGCGCAGGGCGTTCCGCTGATCCTCGCCGGCGACGAGGTCGGCAACTCGCAATCCGGCAATAACAACGCCTATTGCCAGGACAACGAAGTCGGCTGGGTCGGCTGGGACAATCTCGGCAAGGAGGGCGACGACATGGTCGATTTCGTCGCCTATCTCGCCGATATCCGCCGCCGGTTCGCGCAGCTGCGCAGCCATCGCTGGCTTGATGGCCGGCCCAAAGATGGCGTCTCCTACGGTGCGCTGTGGCTAACGCCTGCCGGCGACGAGATGACGGAGAGCGACTGGAATTTTCCGGAAGGCAGATTCCTCTCCTATGTGATGGGCCCGATGGAACCGGGCGGGGCTGCGATCTTTATCGTCCTGAACGCCGCCCCCGAAGAGATCGCATTCAAATTGCCCAGAATGGCCGAATACAAGAGCTGGCAGCAGATCCTGAACACGACCGATGCCAAGCTGAATACGATCGACTTCCTGCCCGGGAGCGACAGCAAGGCGCCGCCGCGCTCCGTGCTCGCCTTCGCGGGTGCGCTATGAGGGCATCCTTCGGGGCGAGGCCAACGAAGGACGGCGTGTCGTTCCGGCTATGGGCGCCCGCCGCGCGCCGTGTCGACCTCTTGCTCGACCGCAGGCGCGCGATGCAGCGCCGGCAGGATGGCTGGTACGTCGCCGACATCGCCGGCCTCACCGCCGGCAGCCCCTACAAGTTCAGGATCGACGACGAGATCGACGTGCCGGATCCTGCTTCGGCTTTCCAGCCCGAGGACGTGTTCGGCCCGAGCGAGGTGATCGATCACGACGCCTTCGTGTGGCGCGCACGCGAATGGCGAGGCCGTCCGTGGGAAGAGACGGTGCTGATCGAGACCCATGTCGGCACCTTCACAGCCGAAGGCACCTACCGCGCCATGATCGACAAGCTCGATCATCTCACGGCGACCGGCATCACTGCGCTGGAATTGATGCCGCTGGCCGATTTCGCAGGACGCCGCGGCTGGGGCTATGACGGCGTGCTGTGGTATGCGCCCGACAGCACCTATGGCCGACCCGAAGACCTGAAGACGCTGATCGACGAGGCCCATCTGCGCGGGCTGATGGTGTTCCTCGACGTGGTCTACAATCATTTCGGCCCCGAAGGAAATTATCTCGGCCGCTATGCGCCGACCTTCTTCACCGATGCGCACACGCCATGGGGCAGCGCGATCGATTATCGCGTGCCGCAGGTGCGCGCGTTTGCGGTCGAGAACGCGCTGTCCTGGCTCAGCGACTACCGCTTCGACGGCCTCAGGCTCGATGCCGCCAACCACATCATGGCTGTCCCGGGCGAGCAGTCCATGCTGCAAGACCTTAGCGTCGCCGCCGGCGAGCTCGCCAAGGCCACGGGACGCCACATCCATCTCGTGCTGGAGAACGGCGACAACCGCGCCAGCCTGCTCGACGCTGCGCAGGACCCGCCGAACGGCAAATATCGCGGACAGTGGAACGACGATTATCATCACGTCTGGCACGTGATGCTGACGGGCGAGCATGCCGGCTACTATGGCGATTACCAGACGCCGCGCATGGATCTTGCGCGCGCGCTGGCCTCCGGCTTCGTCTACCAGGGCGAGATCTCAGAGTTCTGGGGCAAGAAGCCGCGCGGCGAGCCGAGCGGCACGCTGCCGCCGGCGACGTTCGTCAATTTCCTGCAGAACCACGACCAGATCGGCAACCGTCCGCTTGGCGAGCGGCTGGAAAGCCTGGCATCGCCGAAACAGATCGAGGCCGCGCTCGCGGTCACCCTGCTCGCGCCGATGGTGCCGATGCTGTTTCAGGGTGAGGAATGGGGCTCCACGGTCCCCTTCCCGTTCTTCTGCGATTTCCAGGGCGGACTGGCCGATGCCGTGCGCAAGGGGCGCCATCAGGAATATGCCTGGGCTTACGAAAAATACGGCGACGAGGTGCCCGATCCGCTCGATCCGGCAACGCTGCAATCGGCCGTGCTCGACTGGACCGGCCGCACGCCGCAGCAGGCCGAGCGGCTTGCGCTGGTGAAGGACCTGCTCGCGCTCCGTCATAAGGAGATCATGCCGCGGCTGAAGGGCGCGAGCTTCGGTGACGCCGAGGCGGCCGACAACGGCCTGCTCACCGCGCATTGGCGCATGGGCGACGGCACGACGTTGCGCCTCGTCGCCAATCTCTCGGACCACGAGATCACCTCCACCGTCAGTACGGGCGCGCCGATCTGGGGCGGCGCGGCCGGCGATCGGCTTCCGCCCTGGTCGGTAGTCTGGCGTCTCGGAGGTTGACATGCCTCCCGCCATTCCGCTCGCGACCTACCGGCTTCAGCTCACGGCGGATTTCGACTTCGACAAGGCTGCCGCGGTCGTGCCTTACCTGAAAGCGTTGGGGATCACGCATCTCTACGCCTCGCCGGTGATGAAGGCGCGAAAGGGCTCGACCCATGGCTACGACACGGTCGATCACAGCCAGTTCAATCCGGAGCTGGGCGGCGAGGCCGGCTTTGCGCGGCTGAGCGAGGTGCTTCAGCAGCACGATCTCGGGCTGATCATCGATTTCGTGCCCAACCATGTCGGCGTGCACTTTGCCGACAATCCCTGGTGGCTCGACGTGCTCGAATGGGGCCAGGCCTCGCCGCACGCGGCCTCATTCGACATCGACTGGGAGCAACTGGCCTACCGCGCCCGCGGCGGCGTGCTGCTGCCGATCCTCGGCACATCCTACGGCGAGGCGCTGGAGCGCGGCGACATCGAGCTGCGCTACGATCCGGACGAGGGAAGTCTCTCCGCCTGGTATTTCGAGCATCGCCTACCCGTCGCCCCGGAGCGTTATGGCGAGCTGCTGCGGGTGGTCGTCAAGGAGGCGGACGCGGCGGAGACGGAGCCGGGCAAGCGCCTGCTCGCGCTCGCGGCGCGCTACACCGGACTGCGCCGCCCCAATCGCAAGGAAGCTCCCACCTTCAAGACCGAACTCAAGGAGATCGCAGGCGCCGCCGACATCATTACTGGCGGCCTTGCCGCCTATCGCGCCGGCAAGGACCGCCCGGCACAGACGCTGACGCTGCATCATCTCCTGGAGCGCCAGCACTATAAGCTCGGGCACTGGCGGCTTGCCTCCAGCGACATCAACTATCGTCGCTTCTTCGACATCAATGGCCTCGCCGGCCTTCGCGTCGAGGACGCGAGCACATTTGCCGCCACGCATAGGCTGGTGAAGCAACTCATCGCCGAGGACAAATTACAGGGGATCCGGCTCGATCACATCGATGGCCTGCGTGACCCCGCACAATATTGCCAGCGGCTGCGCCGGCTGGTGCGCGACGCCCAAGGTAACGCAAAGCCGTTCTATACGGTGATCGAGAAGATCCTGTGCGAGCACGAGCGTCTGCCGCATTTCGCGGGCATCCAGGGCACCACCGGCTACGAGTGGATGAACGTCATTACCCATGTGCTGGTCGATCCCAAAGGCCTGGAAGCGCTCGACGAGACCTGGCGGCAGATCAGCAACCGGCCGCCGCGGCTTGCGCCCTACGTCAAGGAGGCGAAGCGTCGGGTGCTGGAGACCTTGCTCACCAGCGAGTTCACCGTGCTGACGCGCCTGCTCGCGCGCATCGCCAACGGGCATTATTCGACACGCGACTTCTCAGCCGACAGCCTACGACAGGCGCTCGAGCTTTATGTGCTGCATTTCCCGGTCTATCGCACCTACCTGACGCACAGCGGCCCTACCGCGCACGACCGCAAGCTGATCGAGGACACCATCGCACACGCCCGCCGGGAGTGGTTTGCCGCCGACGACGGCATTTTCGACTTCCTGCGCGATGCCTTGACCATGGACCTGCTCAAGCCCGGCCGTCCCCGGCACAGCGCCCCGCGCGTGCGCCGCTTCGCGCTGAAGGTGCAGCAGTTCACCGGGCCGATGATGGCGAAGTCGCTGGAGGACACGGCGTTCTATCAATTCCACCGGCTGCTTGCGCTGAACGAGGTCGGCGGCGATCCCGCGAGCACCGGCCTCACCATTCCCGCCTTCCACCAGGCCATGCAGGCGCGCGCCAGGGAGTGGCCGCAAGGCATGACTGCGACGGCCACCCACGACACCAAGCGCGGTGAGGATGCCCGCACGCGCATTGCGGCGCTGAGCGAGATTCCCGGCGAATGGACCAGCGCGGTGGCGCGCTGGAAAGTGTTCAACGCGCCGCATCTCACACTGCACGGCAATTTCCGCGCACCGTCAGCGACGTTCGAGTACATGCTCTACCAGACCTTGCTCGGCGCCTGGCCGCTGCAAGAGTCGATCGATGCCGCCTTCGTCGAGCGCATCCAGGCCTATGCCCTCAAGGCCGCACGCGAGGGCAAGGAGGAGACGAGCTGGCTCAATCCGCATGAAGCGTATGAGAACGGCATCCGCGACTTCATCGGGAAGATCCTCGACCCCGCTCAATCCGGAGAATTCCTGGAGGCGTTGCAAACGCTGGCTCGCCGCGTCGCACTGCTCGGCACGTTGAACTCGCTGGGCCAGCTCACGCTCAAGGCGACGCTGCCGGGCGTGCCGGACTTCTACCAAGGCACCGAATTTTGGGACCTGTCGCTGGTCGATCCCGACAACCGCCGCCCCGTCGACTTCGCCGCGCGCCACGCGGCGCTGACATCATTGGAAGCGCCGGACTGGAACGGCCTGATCGAGAGCTGGCCGGACGGCCGGCTCAAGCTGGCCTGGACGCGGCATCTCCTCAAGGTGCGGAACGAGCTCGCCGACGTCTTCGCGCAAGGCGACTACCAGCCGCTGGAAGTACGGGGCGCACATGCCGACCATGTCATCGCCTTCGCCCGGCGCCACGGCCGCGCAGCCGCGATTGTCGTGGTCGGGCGTCAGTTCGCGCCGTTCACGCAAGCGGGCCGGGAATGGCCCGCAATGGAGGAGATTGACGCGACGATCGACATCACAGGCTATACCGTGCCCAGCCTTGCGGGGAACGATTTGCCGCTCGCACAGGCTTTCCGCGACTTTCCTGCTTCAGCCATCGCGGCCCGAACGGCGAACGCCATCAGGCCCTCGCGGCAACGCGTGCACGCCTGAAGTTACTTTCCCCCGTCTTTGGTCAACAGCAATTGGCCGCGCTTCCTGATCGTCGCCTGCGCCATCTCGGCAAAGCGCTGCAACAGCCAGGGCAGCACCACCTCGACCCGGACCTGATCGTCGGCCACGTCGATCTGACCGGTCGCGACCTGCCCCAGCGCACGGATGCGGAAGTTCATGCTGTCGCCGCTCCAGCGTTCCTCCTCGACCTGCATCACGGGAATGCTTGCTGCGGCGCGGCCAAGCCCGGCCTTGAGCCGGCGCACCGCCTCCTCGCGGCCGAGACGATGCGGAATTGAGACGACAAGCGGCGCTGACATGGTCCTAACCCTGCTGACTGATCCTCACCTACTCATGGCCGACGGAAAGGCAAAGGTTCCATGCGAGTTGATCCTGTGACCGCCCTTTCGTAGCCGGAACTATAAAACCTGCGGCAAGTTGCTCTCGCACGAGGGGACAGGTGCAAACGACCCTTTCATCAAAGGGCTGAGGAGATTCGCATGTCAATCGGCACGATCATTCTGATCATTCTGGTCATCGCCCTGCTGGGCGGCTTCAGCGGCATCGGCGGCGGTCCGTTCTATGGCACCGGCTATTATGGCGGCGGCGGCCTCGGACTTCTCATCATCATTCTGCTGATCCTGCTGCTGATGGGGCGGATCTAATCGGGGCGTCATTCCGGGGCGCGCACGCGCGAACCCGGAATCTCGCGCCACAAACCTCTGGATTCCGGGTCTGCGCTTCGCGCAACCCGGAATGACGTTTGGAAAGCACCTACCTCACCTTCGCCGCCAGCTTCTTCATCGCCGCTTTGATCGACGCGGCGGCATCGTCATAACCCTCCCATGCTTTCGATCTCGGCAGCAGGCCCGGCACGGTCCGCAGCGTATACTTCTTCGGATCGAGATCGCTCTTCACCTGCGTCCAGGTCAGCGGCATCGACACCGTGGCCCCGACGCGTGCCCGCGGCGAGAGCGGGGCAACCGCGGTCGACATGCGATCGTTGCGGAGATAATCCAGGAAGATCTTTCTCTTGCGCAGCTTCTTCGACATGTTGAGCAGATAGCGTTCGGGATCGTCATTGGCCATCCACTGGCAGACGCCTTGTGCAAATGCCTTGGCTTCCTTCCAGCTCACCTTGTCGCGGGCGCCGTGGAGCAGCGGCACCACCACGTGGAGGCCCTTGCCGCCCGTGGTCTTGCAGAAGCTGTCCATGCCGACATCGCTCAGCCGCTGCCGCATCTCCTTGGCCGCCTCGACGACGTCGGCGAAGTCCACGTCGGGCGCGGGATCGAGATCGAACACCAGCCGGCCCGGCGTGTCGTAGGCATAAGGCGCGCAGTTCCAGGGATGCAGCTCGACGCCGCCGATCTGCGCCACCGCGGCGAGCCCCTCGATCCGATCGATCTGAAGATACGGCTTGCGGTCGCCGGAGACTCGCGCGAGCTCCAGAAGGTTCGACTGCCCCTGCATGGCGTGGCGCTGGAAGAAGCATTCGCCCTTGATGCCGTCGGGAGCACGGATCAGCGAACACGGCCGGCCCTTGAGGTGCACGATCATCCATTCGCCGACGGCTTCGAGATAGCGGGCAAGATCCAATTTGGTGACGGGCTCGCCATTGCCGTCGTCGGGCCAGAGCTCCTTGTCCGGCTTGGAGATGACGACACCCATGACCTCGGCATTTTGAGCGGCCTGCTTCGATTGTCCGCCCGCCTTCGCGCGCGCCGGCTTCTTGGCCGAGGGTTCGGCGAGCTCGGTGTCGACCGGCGTCTCCGCCTCGACCTCCTCGGCCGGCTTATCCTGCCGCAATCCCTTGAATGCCGCCTGGCGGATATTGCCGTCGGCGGTAAAGCCGGCGAACTCGATCTCGGCGACGAGCTCCGGCTTCAGCCAGTGCATGTCGCGGGTCTTCTTCGGAGCGTTCTTGCCGCCGAAGGGGCTTTCCTTCGCCGCCATCGCCTTCAGTGCAGGCATGATGCGCTTGACCTTGTCCGCGCCAAAGCCGGTGCCGACCATGCCGACGAAGGCAAGATGATCGCCACGCTGCACGCCAGCCATGAGCGAGCGGAGTTTGCCGTTGGTGGTCTTGTAGCCGCCGATCACCACCTCGTGGCCGGCGCGACATTTCGACTTGACCCAGCTCTCGGTGCGGCCGGAACGATACGTGGCATCCAGCTTCTTCGACACCACGCCTTCGAGCTCGAGCTTGCAGGCAGATTTCAGCACGGCATCGCCGCCACTCTCGAAATGCTCGACATAGCGGATCTGGCTCGATTTCCGCTTGCGCGACTCCAGCAGCTCCCTCAGCCGGGCCTTGCGTTCGCCGAGCGGCAGACGGCGGTAATCCTGATGCTCCGCGAAAAGCAGGTCGAAGGCAAAGAAGATCAGCTCGTCGGTCTTGCCATCGGACAGCGCAGCTTGCAGCGAGGAAAAGTTCGGCGCGCCGTTGTGGTCGAGCGCGACGATCTCGCCGTCGATCATCACGTCCGGCAGCGCTGCCGCTTCCTTGGCAATGGAGGCGAACTTGCCGGTCCAGTCGAGACCCTTGCGTGTCTTCAGCGTCGCCTCGCCGTCCTCGACCCGGAGCTGCACCCGGTAGCCGTCGAACTTGATCTCATGGCACCAGCCCTCGCCGGCCGGCGGCCGCTCGACCAGCGTGCAGAGCTGCGGCGGAACGAAGTCCGGCATCTCCGCAACCTTCTTGGCGTTCGTCGCAGTCGTGGCGCTCTTCTTCGCCGCTTTGCCGCCTTTCAACGCCGTTCGCGGCGCCGGCTTCACCGTGCGCCCCTTCGTCTCCTCGGCACGGTTGGACTGCCAGACTGCATCGGCCTTGCCCTTGAGGCCCTTGGCCAGCATGAACGGCTTGGGCGCGCGGCCTTTGCCTTCGGCGATCTGCTCCATCGCGCGGCCGGAGGCGACGGACTTGTCCTGCTCGAGAATGTCGTTGTCCGCGCCTTCGCGGACATATTCGTCGCGATGCTTGATCAGGAGCCAGTTGGTGCGCTTCTCGCCGCCGCGGTTGCGCATGCGCACCAGGACCCAACTGCCATGCAGCTTGTCGCCGTGGAGCGTGAACTTGAGGTCACCCTTCTTGAAGCCGGCCTCCGGATCGTCCGATTCCCAATAGCCTCGATCCCACAGCATCACGGTGCCGCCGCCATATTGGCCTTCGGGAATCGTGCCCTCGAAATCACCATAGTCGAGCGGATGATCCTCGACCTCGACCGCGAGGCGCTTGTCGTGCGGATCGAGCGAGGGCCCTTTCGTCACCGCCCAGGACTTGAACACGCCGTCGAGTTCGAGCCGGAGATCGTAATGCAGGCGCGTCGCGTCGTGCTTCTGGATCACGAAGCGCCGTTGTTTCGAGGGGGCCACTGCGGTCTTGCCCGATGGCTCGGGCGTCTTCTCGAAGTCACGCTTCTGTCGGTAAGTGGAGAGTTTTTGCAGCACGACCGGTCCCGCTTCTCTTTCGGCGTTCAAGCCTATCACGGCCAAAGTCCCGCCCGGAACCAAAACCCTATCGAACGGTTGGGGTTCCAAAACACCTTGAAAACGCTGGAGAATGGAATGGCCCCGCGCGCCTATTGGAAGGGAACGCTGAAACTGTCGCTGGTGAGCTGTCCGGTGGTGCTCTACCCGGCGGCAACCGCCGCGGAGAAGACGCGGTTTCATCTCATCAACCGCGAGACCGGGAACCGGCTCAAGCAGCAGATGATCGATTCCGAGACCGGCGACGTCGTCGAGAGCGATCAGAAGGGGCGTGGTTACGAGCTGAGCAAGGGCAAATATGTCGAGATCGAACCGGAGGAGCTCGAGGCGGTCCAGATCGAGAGCAATCACACCATCGACATCGAGAGCTTCGTGCCTCGCGAGGAGATCGACAAGCGCTACCTCAACCACCCCTACTACATCGCACCCGACGGCAAGGCCGCGGTCGACGCCTTCGCGGTGATCCGCGACGCCATGAAGGATGAGGACCGCGTGGCGCTGGCCAAGATCGTTCTCACCAATCGCGAGCATGTCATGGCAATCGAGCCGCTCGGCAAGGGCCTTCTCGGCACCACGCTGCGCTTCCCTTACGAGCTGCGCGACGAGGACCAGTTCTTCGACGACATCAAGAGCCCGAAGATCACCAAGGACATGATCGAGCTCGCCGGTCACATCCTGCAGACAAAGGCGGCTCATTTCGACCCCAGCAAATTCAAGGACGAATACGAGGACGCGCTGAAGGCACTGGTGAAGCGCAAGGCCAGCGGCAAGAAGATCGAACTGCCGGAGCCCGAGGAGCGACCGAGCAACGTCATCAGCCTAATGGACGCGCTGAAGCAGAGCCTGAAGGGACGCGGCGGCAAGAAGACGGCGGCGAAGTCACATGCGCGGCGTGCGACGGGACGGCACCGAGCCGCGAAGAAGACGCACCGGACAGCGGCGAGGCACAGGAAGGCCGGCTGACTCACTCCGTCATTGCGAGCGTAGCGAAGATTCCATGGGGAGTGGATAGCGACCGGGTCTGAGGCCAGACTGAGGTTGCTGAAGAACTCAACCTGGAGACAACGATGTTGCTCGATCATCTTTCCGACGGACTGGCCGCTATCCGGACGCAGATTGGCGCAATTTTTGTGTCATTGGAACTGAGCCGTTCGACATGGCTGGTTACATCGCTGTCGCCCGGCAAGGGCGAGAAGATGTCCAAACACAGCGTGAAGGCCGGCGCTATTGCGGAGCTTTTGAAGCTCTTTGCAGCGCTGAAGCGTAAGGCCCAGGCGCGAACGGGCGAGAGTTATCCGATCATCACCATCCAGGAGGCGGGGCTGGATGGGTTCTGGCTTCACCGCACTCTGCAGTCGGAGGGCGTCGAGAGCTACGTGGTCGATCCGGCCTCGATCGCGACGCCGCGCCGACGCCGGCGGGCCAAGACGGACCGGTTGGACGGCGAGACGCTGTTGCGGTCGCTTCTGGCCTACAAGCGCGGCGAGCCACGGGTCTGCGCGATGGTCGTTGCCCCCTCTCCGGAAGAAGAGGACCGCCGCAGGCTTTGCCGGGAGCGGCGGACCTTGATCGCGGAGCGGATCGTGCATGTGAACCGGATCAAGGGTGTTCTGTTTGCGCAAGGGATATTCGACTACGTGCCGCTGCGGCGCGATCGACGGACGCGGCTCGAGGCCTTGCGCACGGGGGACGGGCGGCTGCTGCCGGCGCATTTGAAGGCGCAGATCAGCCGCGAGCTCGACCGGCTCGAACTTCTGCTCGACCAGATCGCGGCGGTAGAGCGCGAGCAGGATGCATTGCTGGCTGCAAGCCGACCAGCAGGCGAGAAGGCTGCATCGAACCCGGTCGCGATGCTGCTCGACTTGAAGGGCCTGGGCCCGAACTTTGCTGCCATTCTCTGGTCGGAGGCCTTCCACCGTCAGTTCACCAACCGCCGCCAGGTTGCGTCCTATGCCGGTCTTGCGGCCACGCCATGGCGCAGTGGCGGCATTGAGCGTGAGCAGGGCGTGTCGAAGGCCGGCAATCCGCGCCTGAGAACCACGATGATCCAGCTCGCCTGGCTGTGGATACGTCACCAGCCTCAATCGGCTCTGACCCAGTGGTTCAAGGCCAACAGCCAGCGCGGCCGCAAGCGCACAATCGTGGCGCTGGCGCGCAAGCTGCTCGTGGCCCTGTGGAAATACGTGACCGCCGGCGTCGTGATCGAGGGAGCCGTGGTGAAGCCCGGCGCCTGACACCACGCCTCTCAGCCTCAAAACCAATCCGCCGAGGTTGATCAGCCTCGGCCGATCCGGGTGGACGAACCGATGGATTGCATGGCTTCAAACGCCGTAACGAAGAAGGGTCTCGTCCTCTCGAGCCTGCCCGCCGCAAGCGGAATGTTGGTGCAGTCGCCACCGCGCAACGACCGAATGTGAGTTTGATCTGGCATGCAAACCAGATTGCCAAAACCGGCTCGACCCTTGGATCGCCAACCATAGGAGTAGTTCACGCCGCACTTCCCGACCTAACGAGCCTGAAGGCGTGCTCGCTCAGGTCAAGACCAAGCCGCTTCGCGGCGGCCCTCACGGGCCGGTCTTGACCTGATCTGCGCGCGCCATCCGAAAAGTTCCGCGGTCGGGACGAAGAGCTGGCCTGCAATCGAACAAAGAGCTGACCATAAACCTTGACACATCAAATCCCCATGTGAGCAATCCAGAATCTTTCCGCGGAGAGACTCTGGATTGCTCCGCTACGCTCGCAATGACGATATGGTACAGGATCACGACAACGATAGTCGTCGTAGCAACCATTTTGCGCTCTCCGGATCGCCAGAATCTGGCATGATGACGCCGGGCTCGCGTCCGTCAAGGCGTGGCCTGGCGGCAGATCGGGTGGGGTTGAGGCGAGCGACGGCTGCGTCAGCCCACGATGGCGCGATGCGTACGGCAATCGGGAGTGAAATTGACCATCGCTGCCTACGAGGCAAGCAACCGGGCTCGCGCCGCGGTCACGATGCCCGATTGAGGCCAGCTATCCCGCGGAAAAGGCCTGCCCGATCTGGCGCAGTTTCATGGAACCGTGTAGAGCGGTTTCATGAGCACCAGCAACGTCAACGTCGTCGCCCATCCCCTGGTCCAGCACAAGCTCTCCCTGATGCGGGAGAAGGACCGCTCGACCAAGAGCTTTCGCGAGATCCTGAACGAGATCGGGATGCTGCTCTGCTACGAGGTGACGCGTGACCTGCCGCTGGAGCTGGTCGAGATCGAAACGCCGATCGCGCCGATGCAGGCGCCGAAGATCGCCGGCAAGAAGCTCACGCTGGCGCCGATCCTGCGCGCCGGCGTCGGCTTCCTCGACGGCATGCTCGCCTTGATGCCTTCCGCGCGCATCGCCCATATCGGGCTCTACCGCGACCCCGAGACGTTGCAGGCCGTGGAATATTACTTCAAGGCGCCGCAGGACCTGTCCGACCGCACCGTGATCCTGATGGACCCGATGCTCGCGACCGGCAACTCGGCCTGCGCCGGCGCCTCCCTGCTCAAGGCGCGCGGCGCCCGCGACATCCGCTTCGTCTGCCTTCTGGCCGCGCCCGAGGGCATCGCCCAGTTCCAGAGCGAGCATCCCGACGTGCCGATCTGGACCGCCGCGATCGACGAGCGGCTCAACGACCATGGCTACATCGTGCCGGGTCTCGGCGATGCCGGCGACCGGATGTTCGGCACCAAGTAGACAGGTTTGCGCGAGCGCGTTACTCCAGTTGGCATGAGCGCCAACGCTTTTTCGCTGCAAACGCTGATCCGGATCGAGACCGCCGCCGATCCTGCCTTCGTATTCGGCGGCACGCCCGTCTCTCGCGCGGAATTCTCGGCAAAGATCGAGCAGACCGCCGCCTGGCTTGCCGCGCAGGGCATCGGCAAGGGCGACGTGGTCGCGGTCTGGCTGGTCAACCGGGTCGAATGGCTCGCGCTGCTGTTCGCCGCCGCACGGCTCGGCGCAGTCGTCGCCGCCGTCAATACGCGCTACCGCAGCGCGGAAGTCGCGCATCTGCTTCGCGTGTCCGGTGCGAAGCTCATGGTGGTCGAGGCCGCATTCCGCTCGATCGATTTTGCCGCCATCCTCGCCGACGTCGCCAAGGCCGAGGTGCCTGCACTGCAACAGCTTGCCGTGGTCGGCGCGGATGCGATCCCGGCACACTGGACCTGCGTGCGGTTCGATGCGTTTGAGAAGCCCTATCCACCGGCTCCGCCGACTCAGGGTGACGTCGACTTGCCGGTGCTGCTCTACACGACGTCAGGTACGACCAAAGGGCCGAAGCTGGTTGCGCATTCGCAGCGGACGCTGGTCACGCACGCGGCCTCAGTCGCCAAGGCGCTGAAACTCTCAACGCAGCATCATTCATTGCTGGCCATGCTGCCGTTCTGCGGCACGTTTGGCATGACGAGTCTGCTCGGCTTCATCGCAGCCGGCGCGACCATCCATGTGCTCGACGCCTTCGAAGCGGCGCCGGCCCTGAGGATTCTCAACGCGTGCAGGATCACGCATTCTTTCGGTTCCGACGAGATGTTCCGCCGTATCCTTGCGCTCACCGATGCGCCACGCCCATTTCCGCATCTCGAAGTCTGCGGCTTCGCAGCGTTCCAGCCCGGCTGGCGCGAGCTGGCAGTGGAGGCAGAGGCGCGCGGCATGAAGCTGTTCGGCCTCTACGGTTCGAGCGAGGTGCAGGCGCTGTTCTCGATCGGCCGCACCAGTGATGCCTTTGCCGATCGCATCGAGGGCGGCGGCTGGCCGATGTCGCCTGACGCGAAAGTCCGCGTGCGCGATGTCGAGACCGGCGAGCTTGCGCCCCAAGGCGTCTCCGGCGAGATCGAGATCAGCGCGCCATCGCGCTTTCTCGGCTATTTCAACAATCCCGCGGCAACGCGTGAAGCGATCACCGCCGACGGGTTCTTCCGCACCGGCGACATCGGCCGGCTGCGCGGCGACGGCTCGTTCGTCTACGAGACGCGCGCCGGCGATGCGATGCGGCTCGGCGGCTTCCTGGTTGCGCCCGGCGAAATCGAGGACGAGCTCAAATCCTGCACCGGTGTCGCCGACGCCCAGGTCGTCGCGGTCGATCTCAAGGGTCAGGCACGTTGCGTCGCCTTCGTGATCCCGACTGGAGAGCCACCGCGACAGGAGGCGCTGACCGCTCATCTGCGCGAACGGCTCGCCGGCTACAAGGTGCCGGCGCGGATCTATGTGGTGGACGCCTTCCCCGTCACCGACAGCGCCAACGGCGTCAAGATCCAACGCGCCAGGCTTCGTGCCATGGCGATGGAACGGATCGCCGCCGAATAGGCAGCTTATTTGGTTTGCGCCACAAGACTCGTTCAGTAGGACTTCGCGAGCCCCAGCACCTTTTCCGCGATGAAGCTGAGCGCGAGCTGCGGGCTGACTGGCGCTATGCGCGGGATCAGCACCTCGCGCAAATAGCGCTCGACGTGGAATTCCTTGGCGTAGCCGAAGCCGCCATGGGTCATCACCGCCTGCTCGCAGGCCGAGAAGCCCGCTTCGCCCGCCAGATATTTTGCGGCATTGGCCGCGGCGCCGCACGGCATGCCCTTGTCGTACTGCCAGGCCGCCGACATTACCATCAGCCAGGCCGCCTCGAGCTCGACCCAGTTCACCGCGAGCGGATGCTGGATGCCCTGGTTCTTGCCGATCGGGCGGTTGAACACGGTGCGCGTCTTGGCGTATTCGGTCGCGCGCGATAGCGCGAGCTTGCCGAGGCCGACGGCTTCCGCCGCGATCAGGATGCGCTCCGGATTCATGCCTTCGAGGATGTACTGGAAGCCCTTGCCCTCCTCGCCGATCCGATCCTCCATCGGAATTTCAAAATCCTCGAAGAACAACTCGTTGGAATCGACGATCTTGCGGCCCATTTTTTCGATCTCGTGGACCTTGATCCTGTTGCGATCGAA
This sequence comes from Bradyrhizobium sp. LMG 9283, assembly GCF_045571415.1. Classification (NCBI taxonomy): domain Bacteria; kingdom Pseudomonadati; phylum Pseudomonadota; class Alphaproteobacteria; order Hyphomicrobiales; family Nitrobacteraceae; genus Bradyrhizobium; species Bradyrhizobium sp. LMG 9283. The sequence continues at coordinate 2,483,256 of NZ_CP120691.1, read as the reverse complement.
ATCGGTGTAGAACAGGCTTAGACCGTGGGTTGGCGAACGCACCTCTTCCAGAGGCGTGGTGCGCGCCAGCAACAGGATCTTGTGCGCGACCTGCGCGGTCGAGATCCACACCTTCTGGCCATTGACGATATAGCGGTCGTTCTTGGCCACCGCGCGCGTCTTGAGCTGCGTGGTGTTGAGACCGGTATTCGGCTCGGTGACAGCAAAGCACGCCTTCTCGCGTCCCTGGACCATCGGCGGCAGCATCCGCCTGCGCTGCTCCTTGGTGCCGAACACGACGACGGGATTGAGGCCGAACACGTTGATGTGCACGGCGGAGGCGCCGGACATGCCGGCGCCGGACTCCGCGATGGTGCGCATCATGATCGCAGCTTCGGTGATGCCGAGGCCGGAGCCGCCATATTCTTCGGGCACGCAGATGCCGAGCCAGCCGGCGTCTGCCAGCGCCTTGTGGAAGTCGTGCGGGAAGCCGCCGTCGTGGTCCTTCTTCAGCCAGTAGGCATCCGGAAAGCCTTCGCAGATCTTGGCGATGGCGTCGCGAATGGCTTCCTGCTGATCGGTGAGCGCGAAATCCATGTGCCTGATCTCCTCCTTGGGAGCCGCGACCGCGCCATCTCCCTTCCCTTCGCGTTCCCCACGCAAAGGCCGTCGCCGCTTGCTGCGTCCGGACGTGCCCTCGCCCGCGTTCTTAGCTCGAAAAACCGCGCACAGATACGTGAATTTGTCCGCGAAGTGTGTCTACCATGCATAGGGTCATGCGGCGCGACGGTGCGAGCGCGCCGTTATTTCGCAGGGAGGAAACCGCGATGGCCGGACTTTATTTCGAGGACTTTTCCGTAGGCCAGGAGTTCAGGCACCCTCTGACACGGACCGTCACGGAGATGGACAACACCATGTTCAGCCTGCTGACGCTCAATCCGCAGCCGCTGCACATCGACGCGCATTTCGCTGAAAAGACCGAGTTCGGCCAGCGCATTTTCAACAGCCTTTACACCCTCGGCATCATGATCGGCATGACGGTCTATGATACGACGCTGGGAACCACCGTTGCCAATCTCGGCATGACCGACGTCACCTTTCCAAAGCCGGTCTTCCATGGCGACACGTTGCGGGCCACGACAAAGGTGCTCTCGGTGCGGGAATCCAAATCGCGGCCCAAGGCCGGCATCGTCGAGTTCGAGCACCACGCCTTGAACCAGAACGACGAGATCGTCGGCAAATGCCGCCGCATGGCGATGATGCACAAGAGGCCGGTCTGATGCGTTCGATGCTGTTCGTGCCGGGCGATTCCCCGCGCAAATTCGAGAAGGCGAGCGAAGGCAAGGCCGACGCGCTGATCATCGACCTCGAGGACTCCGTCGTCACCGAGAAAAAGGCGGACGCGCGCGGGCTGACACTTGCGATGCTGAAGAGCCGTCCCGGCCCACACCAGCTCTACGTCCGCGTCAATGCGCTGGATACCGGCATGACGCTGGCCGATCTCGCGGCGGTGATGCCGGGCAGGCCCGATGGCATCGTGCTGCCGAAATCGCAAGGCGGCGATGACGTGCGGCAGGTCGCGACCTGGCTCGAAGCGCTCGAGGCGGCAGCCGGCATCGAGGTTGGCGCGACCCGCATCGTCTGCGTGGCGACCGAAACGGCCAGTTCGATCTTCGGGCTCGGCAGTTACAAGGGCTGCTCCCCTCGCCTCGCCGGGCTGATGTGGGGCGCGGAGGATCTTTCAGCCTCGCTCGGCGCCACCGAGAAAGCCTCCGGCGGCGTGTTCCACAGTCCCTATCGCCTCGCGCGCGATCTCTGCCTGATGGCCGCCGCCGCGGCCGAGATCGCGCCGATCGACACGGTCTACACCGACATCGACAATCTGGCCGGCCTCGAGCAGGAAACGCGCGCCGCGCGGCGCGACGGCTTTTCGGCCAAGGCGCTGATCCATCCCAAGCACGTCGACATCGTCAACGCGGCTTTCGAGCCGACGGATGCCGAACGCAGATGGGCGGAGAAGGTGATCGCGGCGTTCGCGAGCAATCCGAATTCCGGCACGCTGCGGCTCGATGGCCAGATGATCGACAAGCCGCACCTTCGCGCCGCGAAGAAGATTCTCGGCCAGCTCTAGATCGGGACTCAAGCCTTGCCAGTTCAGGCCCCAGCTTGAAGCTGTCAGCCGCTAGTCGAATCCCTGAACGGGCGGCGTCGAGGTCTGCGCCGGGACGGCAGGCGCGGCTTGAACCGGCGGGGCCGGATTGCCGGCAGCTCGCATCTGGCCGTTGGCTGCCATCGCCTCGCGCGTGCGCGACGGGCCGCCGGTCGCGGCGGCGCGGCGCGGCGGCTGCCGGTGCCTTGCCGAATGCGAACCTCTCATGCCCCAGGAGCGGGCGATCGAAGGTCCGGCCGTGTAGCCGATCAAGGCTCCGGCGACCGCACCGACGGGGCCCAGCACGACCGCGCCCGATACCGCGCCGAGCGCCGCATCGCCCGCGCGCTCCTGCGCAACGGCGCTCGCGGGCACGCAGGCCAGCATTGCGATAGCAGTGATCAGAGCTTTGTTCATCGGAGCGCCTCCCTCACGGGAATTCACTCGTTCTCAAATATGGCCGCACGAGGTTCACTTACCGGCCAACAAAAGGCAATCGACCCGCGGAACCCGGCCATGGCAGGGCTCCGCCACTGGCGGTTGCGGCAGCGGCGTGGCAACTACACGATCTTGATCGACATGTCGGGCAGGCCCTCAAGCTTGCAGAGCAGCACGTCGCCCTTCACCACGGGGCCGACATTCTCCGGCGTGCCGGAATAGATGATGTCGCCGGCTTTCAGCTCGAACGCTTCCGACAACTTCGCGATCTGCTCGGCCACGCTCCAGATCATTTTGCTGAGATCCGAGTTCTGCCGCACCGTGCCGTTGACGGCCAGCGAGATCGCACCCTTCTCGAAATGACCAGTCTTGCTCGCCGGGTGGATCGGGCCGAGCACAGCAGCATGATCAAAGCTCTTGCCGATCTCCCAAGGCTTCTTCTCCGCGGCCATGCCGTTCTGGAGATCGCGCCGGGTCATGTCGAGGCCGAGGGCGTAACCATAGACGTGGTCGAGCGCCTTATCGACCGGGATATTGGTGCCGCCGGACTTCAGCGCGGCGACCAGCTCGACCTCGTGATGATAGTTCTTGGTCAGCGACGGATAGGGATGATCGGCGACCTCGCCGATCGCGACGTTCTGGATCGCGTCGGTCGGCTTCTGGAAGAAGAACGGCGGCTCGCGGTTCGGATCCGAGCCGCGCTCGATCGCATGTGCCGCATAGTTGCGCCCGATGCAGTAGATGCGGCGGACCTGAAACACCTGGCTCTCGCCGACGATCGGGATCGTGACCATCGGCACCGGGAAGATCGGCTTCGGTCCGGCCTGCGCTGCGGCCGGTGCGACCTCGGCCAGCGAAGCTGCGGTGGCTGCCGCCGCGGTTGCAAGCAGGTCCCGTCGCGTCGGTGAGATCGTTCTCATGTCAGGTGCTTCCTTCCTTGTCCTTGGGTAGCGTCAAGCGCTCCGATCTGGCTGATAGTCGATCTTCAGCCTGCCAGCAACAAGGACGGGCGCGGCACGGGCTTCGAACATCTTGACACCGTCCACCCGCCGCATATTTTTTTGCCGAGAAGAGACTTTCTCACCCTCGGAAAAAAGGACTTAACGCGACCGTCTGGAGAGACGATGATGCTCGATGAGAATCTGGCCCGCATTCGTGCGCACCGCAACAACATCCACCGTTACCGGCGCCTGCTGAAGACCAGCCTGTCGCAGCTCGAGCGCCATTTCATCGAGAGACGCCTCGCAGAAGAGCAATCGGCGCTCGATGGCCTGACCGCAGCGACCTTTCCTGTCAGCTTCCGCGCCTCCAGAGCGCCGGCCGATGCCACGGGGGTGGCGCAATGAACAGTCAGCGAGACCTGCTCATTCGAGGCAGCGAGAAGGTCATCGGCCATTACGAGCTGCTTCTTGCCAGCGCGAAGAACGAGCATGAGCGCGAGCTCTATCGCCAACGCATCGAACGCGAGCGGCGGCTGATCCGGGACCTGCAAGGCGGGCTGGATCACCGCGCGGCCTGAGCCGGATAGTCATGCGGTCTGCAACAATTGCAGGGACGCCCCACGCTTCCGCGGATCGCCCTGCATTCGGTTCAGCGAACGAGGCGATTGGGGCCAGCGAGCGCACTGCTCGGTTCGCTCGCCGGCGCTACTCTCACATTGGCAGTGAATGGGGCACCGTTGCGCAGCAGAGTGAGCTTCACATCCTCGCCGACGCGCGCAAGGCCGATCGTGTTGCGGAGCTGGGCGGCGGTGCGTATCGGGCGGTCGTCGGCTCCGGTCACGATATCACCCTTGCGCAAGCCGGCCTTCTCTGCGGGCGAATCCGCGGCGATCTCGGCGATGACGGCGCCTTGATTCAATCCCTTGTTGACTGACGGATGCAGATCCTTGAGCGAAATGCCGATGCGACCGCGCTCGACGCGCCCCCTGGCGATGATCTGCTCCATCACCTTGCGCGCCATATTGACCGGAATGGCAAAGCCGATGCCGACATTGCCGCCGGCAGGTGAGATGATAGCCGAGTTGATGCCGACGAGTTCGCCGCGCAGGCTGACCAGCGCCCCACCGGAATTGCCGGGATTGATCGCCGCATCGGTCTGGATGAAATCCTCATAGCCCTGCTTGCCGAGGCCGGTGCGTCCCAGCGCGCTGACGAGCCCTGATGTCACGGTCTGGCCGAGGCCGAAAGGATTGCCGATCGCAAGCACGAAATCACCGACCTCGAGCCCGTCGCTGTCCCCCAAGGGAAGCGCTTTGAGCCCGGCCGGGCTCTGGACCTGGAGCACCGCGACATCCGTGGACGGATCACGGCCGATGACCTTGGCGGAAAACTGCCGGCCGTCCTTGGTCGTGATCTGAACGGCGGAGGTGCCTTCGACCACGTGATTGTTGGTCAGCACATAGCCGCGCTGGGCGTCGACGATGACCCCGGAGCCGGTCGCATTGACCTCCTTCTCGATCTGCCGGGGAACGTCGAAGAATTCGCGGAACAGCGGATCGCGATAGAGCGGGTTGTCCTCGCGCACGCGGCCATGCACGGAAATGTTGACCACGGCGGGCGTGACCTGACGCACCAGCGGCGCCAGGGTCGGCACCGAGCCACCGGTCTTCAGATCCGGAATCTGGCCGGCGGCAGGCTGCGACGCTGTGAGCGTCAGCACCAGCAAGGCCACGAAAAGCAGACGCACAGCATTCATCATCGTCACCCTGCCGCTTTGTGTTGTGTGGATATTCGAGACCTTGGTGGCTTCAGCCTTCGTCGCGTGGCGCGACGATCCAGCCCTGCAAGGCTAGATACGGAACGGCCCAGGCTGCCGAGGATTGGCCGAGCAGCACGAGTCCGAGAACGGTGGGCGTGAACATCATGCGGCCCGCCTTTCAGCGGCGGCCCATGGCCGCCGCAGCCGCATCGGCACGCCGCCGCCCCGCGGCGGCTCGTCATTGTCATTGTCACCGTCGAGCTTGCGCAGGGCGGTCAGAATATCGACGAGCCGGACGGTGTGGCTCATGCCGGGGATCTCGCGCAGGGCCGGACAGGATTCGACCGCGTACATGTCGGATGCCCAGGACGACAGGATGATGCGCTTCTCCGGGGTGGAGAGCTCTTCGGCATCCAGGACTTCGGCAGGCGAGTTGTAATGGGCCGCGGGGTGAAACAGCGGATTGAGAGTGCCGACATTGGTATTCACGTTGGTCATTGGCGGTGCCTCCCTCAAACTCCTTTCCAAAGGGACGGGGTTGTTGACTACGGAACGGCGGCGCCAATCGCCGCCGTCCCGCTTGACACTATTGCGTATTGATCGCGATGCGCTTGACGCCTTCGCGCGCCTTCTCCGATTTCGGCAGCGACACGGTCAGGACGCCGTTCTTGAACGACGCCTCGGCCTTGTCCTCCTCGACGCCCTCCAGCGGGATCTGCCGCTCGAAGGCGCCGTAATAGCGCTCGGTGAAGTACCTGCCTTCGCCGTTGCGCTCCGACTTCTTCTCGCCGCGGACGGTCAGGACGCCATTGGCGATCTCGACCTGGACGTCCTTCTCCGTCAGGCCGGGAAGCTCGGCCGAGACCGTCAGCGTCTTGTCGGTCTCGCTGAGCTCGACCTTCGGCCAGCCGAAACGTCCTTCCATCAGCGGCGACAGGCTGGTCCCGCCGAAGCCACGGAAGACGTCCTCGAACAGGCGGTTCATCTCGCGGTGAAGCGTCAGGAAGGGATCGAAAGTATCGCGCACCGGCGCAAGCTCCTGGTTTCTCGACCAGGGAATGAGATCACGAAAAGCCATGGTTCTCTCCTTCATGCATCGGGAGCGCGGCCCGCGCATCCGCGCGCCGCGTTCCGCCATTGGATCGATCGAGCGCTCAGGCTGCCTTCTTCTGCTCGATCTGCGATGCCGCAGGAGCGCCGCCCGCAATGGGAATCCGGCGCGGCTTCATGGTTTCCGGAACCTCGCGGACGAGGTCGATGATCAGGAGCCCGTCCTGGAACGAGGCCTGCTTCACCTGGACGTAATCGGCGAGGTTGAACACACGCCGGAACGGACGTGCGGCGATGCCCTGGTACAGGTATTCGCGTGCAGCGGTCTCGGGCTTCTTGCCCTCGATGGTGAGCGCGTTCTGCTCGGCGGTCACAGTGATATCGCTGGCGCCGAAGCCTGCCACCGCAAGGCTGATCCGGTAGTGGTCTTCGCCGGAGCGCTCGATGTTGTAGGGGGGATAGTGGTCCTCGGTCGCCTGGCGCAGCGTGCTGTCGACGAGGTCGGCCAGATGATCGAAGCCGATGGTGGAGCGCCACAGGGGCGCGAAGTCGAAACTGGTCCTCATAACCAAGTCCTCCTAAGAGCAAGATGGATACGAAGGAGCGCAAGGCGGGGATTCAGACGGGTCCGAAAGACCAGCCCGGCGCCCGTGCCGGACCCGGTTTTGGCATCCGGCACACCGCTCTCGCGGCGAAAAACGACATAGAAAACCGGTGATTGGTTTCAAGAGGGGCTGCTGAAATTTTTTTGTCCCTACCCGGGTTAATGGTGTGCCCCCGCTACGGCGGCCGGCTCCTGAGGCGGCACCGGCGGCGGGTGGTCCGGCGGCGTCCATGATGGGGTAAAATACAGATAGTTTTGTCGATCTGGATAAAGGCCAGGGTTGCCACTATGCATCTGGACCGGCGGCGCATGACGAAACACCCGGCCACACACGAGAGGCTGGGATCCCGAACGCGTCGGGCCGATCGCGTGGCGCGCATGACGACGATCGCGCTGCTCGCGACCGCAACGATGTGCGCGGCGCACGCCGGCGACATTGCCATCTCGCCCACCGATCTGAAAGCGATCGCAACGATCGACGCACGCTTTCAATCCTACAATATCGAGATGGTGGAGGTGACCGGCGGACGGTTCTGGAAGCCTTATCCGCCAACGGGACGTGCTTTCGACGAACGGGATCGTTACAGCGCGAGACCGCCGATCGATCTTGCCAATCCGCGACTGCGCCTGCTCGCCGCGGCGTTGTCGCCGGCCTATCTGCGCGTGAGCGGCACCTGGGCCAATGCAACGTTCTTTGCCGAGGCGCCGGGAAAGCCGCCGCCTGGGTTCAACTCGGTGCTCAGCCGTGCGCAGTGGCGCGGCGTCGTGGAGTTCGCGCGTGCGGTCGATGCGGAGATTGTCACCTCCTTTGCGATCAGTCCCGGCAGCCGCGATGCCAACGGCCTATGGAAGCCGGATCAAGCGCAGCAGCTGGTCGACACCACGCGCGCGCTGGGTGGCCGTATCGCCGCCGCCGAATTCATGAATGAGCCGACGCTTGCAGCGACGGGCGGCGCGCCGGCGGGATATGATGCGACCGCCTATGGCCGCGACTTCAAGATCTTTCGCGACTGGATGCGGCGCGCCGCACCTGAGACGCTGATCCTCGGTCCCGGCTCGGTCGGCGACGCACCATCGCCATCCGGCTCAGGCATCACCACACGCGACCTGCTTGCCGCCTCCGGTCCCGGCGTCGATCGTTTCTCCTATCACCATTACAACACGATCTCGCCGCGCTGCGGTGGGCACGAAGATCCGGCGCAGGCCCTTTCGGAGGACTGGCTGGCGCGCACGGATGCGACACTCAGGACCTACCAGGCCCAGCGCGACGCATTCGAGCCAGGCAAGCCGATCTGGCTGACCGAGACGGCTGATGCAGCCTGCGGCGGCGGCCGATGGGACCAGACCTTTCTCGACAGCTTCCGCTATCTCGACCAGCTCGGACGCTTGGCCAAGGCCGGCGTCCAGGTGGTGATGCACAACACGCTGGCCGCCAGCGATTACGGCCTGCTTGACGAGACAACGTTCCGGCCGCGGCCGAGCTATTGGGCCGCGCTGCTCTGGCGCCGGCTGATGGGAACGATTGTGCTCGACGCAGGCAAGGCTGCTCCGCGCGACCTCCATCTCTATGCGCATTGCCATCCAGCCATTGCAGGTGCGGTGTCGCTGCTCGCCATCAATACGTCGTACCGCACGTCACACGCGCTGACGCTGTCGGGATCCGCCGAACGGTACACTCTGCACGCGGCGCGGTTGCAGGGCACGATTGTGTGGTTGAACGGCAAGAGGCTCGCGCTGGCCACCGATGGCCAGCTGCCCCGGCTCGAGGCACGCGCAACACCACCGGGACCAATTCGGCTTGCTCCGGCGACCATCACCTTCCTGGTGTCTCCGAACGCCGCAAACCCCGCTTGCTTGTCCCGGCGCTCAGGATCTTAACGAGTCCCGCGCCGTCTCCGGCGCCATCAGGGTCGCGATGATCGTGACGATCGACAGCGCGACGATGTAGACCGACACCGCCCAGTACGAGCCGGCCCATGCCAGTAGCGCAGCCGCGATCAGCGGCGAGAAGCCGCCGCTCAGCGCCGCCGCGACATTGGCGCCGAGCGAAGCGCCGCTGTAGCGCACCTGGGTGCGGAACAGCTCCGGCATGAACGCGGCCTTCGGCCCGAACAGCAGCGCATGGGTGAGCGTCATCGTGACGACGAGCGCGAGCCTGATCAGCGCCGGCTCCTTGGTGTCGAGGAACCAGAACAGCGGAAAGGCGAGCGCCACCGAGAACACGCCGCCGGCGAGATACAGCGCCTTGCGTCCGAAGATGTCGGACAGCCAGCCGGCAAGCGGCAAGGTCGCGAACTCGACGATCGCAGCATACACCACGGCATCCAGGATCACCTGCCGCGGCAGACCGAGCTTTGTCGTCGCGTAAACCACTGTGAACACGGTGAGGAGATAAGCGAGCCCGACCTCCGACACCGTGATGCCGATCGCGAGCAGAAAGCTGCCCCAGTCGCGGCGCAACACCTCGAGGGCCGGCTGCGCCAGCACCTCCTTGCGTTCGACGATCTCCTTGAAGTGAGGCGTCTCCTCGAGCTTGAGCCGCACGATAAAGCCGACGCCGACCAGCAGAATGCTGATCAGGAACGGTACGCGCCAGCCCCAGCTGAGGAAGTCCGCCTCGGGCAGCTTCGTCATCAGGCCGAAGATGCCGGTCGATGCGGCGACGCCGACGGGGAAGCCAACCTGCACCAGGCTGCCGTAGAAGCCGCGGCGATTGCCGGCGTGCTCGATCACCATCACGACCGCGCCGCTCCACTCGCCCCCCAGCCCAATGCCCTGAACGAAACGAAGGATAACGAGCAGGATCGGGGCCCAGACGCCGATCTGATTGTAGGTCGGCAGGCAGCCGATCAGGAACGTGCCGAGTCCCATCGCGATCATGGTCGCAACCAGCATGGTCTTGCGGCCGAGCCGGTCGCCGTAATGCCCGATGATCGCGCCGCCGATCGGCCGCGCGACGAAGCCGACCGCGTAGGTCGAGAACGCCGCCAGCGTGCCGACGAAGGGATCGAAACTCGGGAAGAACAGCTTGTTGAAGACCAGTGCTGCCGCCGTGCCGTAGATCAGGAAATCGTACCACTCGATGGCGGTGCCGAGCGCGCTCGCCCACACCACATGCGTCGTCGTCGACTTCCCCGCGGCCGCGGAGACCCCCGTTGCTGTCGTCATGCCCTGCCCCACAGATTCCGGAGAACATCATGGCCAATCGCGCCCGGGCTTGCAACCTGCAGGCGTACCGACGCTGCGGACTACGTTGCGAGATTTTCGCGCCGATGCCTCAACACCCATCATTGCGAGGAGCCCTTGCGACGAAGCAATTCAGAATGCCGCCGCGGAGGGATTCTGGATTGCTTCGCTTCGCTCGCAATGACGGGTGTTGAGGCATTTGCGCTACTTACGCGGCATCGCCCAACGATCGTGGAACCCATTCCGCCCCTTATTAGCCATTGACAAACTGATTCGCTATTATCTAATTACCCCAACTTAACAATCGCCGCACAAAACGGCCAACGAGAGAGGGAACGACAATGAAAGGGCTTTTGGCCTGCGCCATGCTCACGGCCATGACTTCGGCAGCCATGAGTTCGGCAGCGACCGCACAAGTCTCCGACGACGTGGTGCGGATCGGCGTGCTGACGGATCTGTCGAGCTGGGGCCGCGACAATAGCGGGCCGGGCTCGGTCGAGGCGGCCAAGATGGCCGTGGAGGAATTCGGGCCGACCGTGCTCGGCAAGCCGATCGAGATCATCAGCGCCGACCATCAGATGAAGACCGATGTCGGCGTTCAGATCGTCCGCGGCTGGTTCGACAACGGCAAGGTCGATGCCGTCGTGGACATCCCCAATTCCGGTATCGCCATCGCCGTGCACAACATGGTGCGCGAGCGCAATAAGATCGCCCTGCTCTCGGGCCCCGGCGCGAGCTCGCTGACCGACGAGCTGTGCAGCCCCAACACCGTGCATTTCACCTACGACACCTATGCGCTGTCGAAGGTGACGGCCTCGGCCGTCATCAAGGAAGGCGGCAAGTCCTGGTACTTCATCACGGCAGACTATGCCTTCGGCCAGCAGCTCGAGAAGGATGCCACGCGCTTCATCAACGAGATGGGCGGCAAGGTGCTCGGCGGCGTCAAGCACCCGACCAACACCGCCGACTTCTCCTCCTTCGCGCTGCAGGCCCAGAGCTCGAAATCCGACGTCGTCGCCTTCGCCAACGCGGGCCAGGACACCGACAACGCCATCAAGCAGTCCGGCGAGTTCGGCCTCGTCCAGGGCGGCCAAAAGCTCGTCGGCCTCTTGATGTTCGACACCGACGTGCACGCGATCGGGCTGAAGGCCGCGCAGGGCACCTACATGACCACGGCATCGTATTGGAACATGGACGAGGCCACCCGCGCCTGGTCGAAGAAGTTCTACGAGCGCACCAAGGTGATGCCGACCATGATCCAGACCGGCGTCTACGGCTCGGTGCTGCATTACCTGAAAGGCATCAAGGCCGCCGGCACCGATGATCCGGCCAAGGTGATGGCCAAGATGCGCGAGCTGCCGATCGAGGATATCTTCGTCCATGGCGGCAAGTTGCGCGAGGACGGCCGCGTCATCCGCGACATGTATCTCGCCAAGGTGAAGAAGCCCGAGCAGTCCAAGGCGCCGTGGGACTATCTGGACATCGTCAAGACCGTGAAGGGCGAAGACGCCTTCCGCCCGGTCTCCGAATCCAAATGTCCGCTGCTGAAGAAGTGAGGTGAGCGATGACCGGCACCGAGCACAGCGCAATTGAGACTTACGAGTGCGATGTGCTCGTGGCCGGATCGGGTTGCTCCGGCATGTCGGCCGCGATCACCGCGCGCTACCGCGGGCTCGATGTGCTGATCGTCGAGAAGGAGCCGCGCTTCGGCGGCACCACCGCGCGCTCCGGCGGCTGGCTCTGGATTCCCGGCACCTCGCTGGCGCGGGCCTACGGCATCGCGGAGACGCCGGAGCAGGCCCGTACCTATCTTCGCCACGAGGCCGGCAACAATTATGACGCCGCGCGAGTCGATGCCTTCCTGAGCGCCGGCCCCGAGGCGATCGATTTCTTCACCACCAAGACGGCGCTGCGCTTCGACATGCCGCTGGTGTTTCCCGATTATCACGCCGAAGCGCCCGGCGGCGCGCAGGGCGGCCGCTCCATGGTGACGCGCCCGTTCGACGGCCGCGAGCTCGGCGACCTCATCGAGACCCTCGGCATGCCGCTGCCCGAGCTGACCGTGTTCGGCATGATGCTGGGAAGCGGCAAGGAAATCATTCACTTCATGCGGGTGACGAAGTCGCTGACCTCGGCAGCGTATGTCGCCAAGCGGCTGTCACGGCATCTGATGGACGTACTGCGCTACGGCCGCGGCATGACGCTGACCAACGGCAATGCGCTCGCAGGACGGCTCGCGAAATCCGCGCTCGACCTCAAGATTCCGATGTGGCTGTCCTCACCGGTGCGCGAGCTGACGGTCGAGAACGGCGCGGTGACTGGCGCGATCGTTTCGCGCGAGGGGCGCGAAGTGCGCGTTCGTGCAAGGCAAGGCGTCGTGCTCGCCTGCGGCGGTTTTCCGCACGATCTGGAGCGGCGCAAGAAGATGTTCCCGCACGCCCTGACCGGCAATGAGCACTATTCGCCCGGGCCCGCGGGCAATACCGGCGATGGCCTGCGCCTTGCGGAAAGCGCCGGTGGGCGCATCGAGGATCGCCTGCCGAATGCGGCAGCCTGGGTGCCGGTCTCGCTGACCACGCACAAGGACGGCTCGAAGGGCGTGATGCCGCATTTCATCGACCGCGCCAAGCCCGGCGTGATTGCGGTGATGCGCGACGGCAAGCGTTTTGCCAATGAAGGCAATTCCTATCACGACTTCGTCCAGGCCATGGTGAAGGCGGCCAAGCCCGGCGAGGAGATCGCCGCCTTCCTGGTCTGCGACCACAAGACGCTGCGGAAGTATGGCCTCGGCTGCGTGCCGCCTTTCCCGATGCCGCTGGGTCATCATTTGAAGACCGGCTATCTCATGCGCGGCGATACGCTGGAAGCGCTGGCGGCGAAAGCCGGCATCGACGCCAAGGCATTCGCCGAAACGATCAAGCAGTTCAATGCGGCCGCGCCGCTGGGACACGACGCCGCCTTCGGCAAGGGCTCAAAAGCCTATAACCGCTACCAGGGCGATGCGCTGCACGGCCCAAATCCCTGCGTCGCACCGATCGAGAACGGTCCGTTCTACGCCATCAAGATGGTGATCGGCGATCTCGGCACCTATGCCGGCATCGTCACCGACGAGAACGCGCGGGCGCTGGACGCCGAAGGCCGGGTGATTCCCGGCCTCTATGCCGCCGGCAACGACATGGCAAGCATCATGGGCGGCGCCTATCCCGGGGCCGGCATCACCCTTGGGCCGGCGCTGACCTTCGGCTACATTGCCGGACGACATCTTGCCGACAGCGCGGCCAAGCGCGACGCGGCGTAAGCAAAACGCCAGGAGGCGCATGAAGAGAGAGAGCCGCGGCATCCAGTCGATCGAGGTCGGCGGAGAATTGCTCCGCGCGCTCGCCAGGAGCGGCGAGCCGATGATGCTGCGCGATCTCGCCCGCGAGGCCGGCATGACCCCGGCCAAGGCGCATCCCTATCTCGCCAGTTTTTCACGCATCGGACTGATCGAGCAGGACGAGACCACCGGTCGCTACGAAATCGGCGCGCTGGCGCTTGAGCTCGGCCTGATCAGCCTGCGGCGGCTGTCCGGCGTGCGCATCGCACGTCCGAAGATCGCTGGCCTCGCGAGCCAGATCGGCCACGCCGTCTCGCTCGCGGTCTGGGGCACGCACGGCCCGACCGTGGTGCAGCTCGAAGAGCCGGCCCAGCCGGTGCACATCGTGATGCGCGTCGGCTCGGTGATGGCGCTGCTGGAGACTGCAACCGGCCGCGCGTTCGCGGCGTTCCTGCCGGAGAAGACAATCAGCGCCGCACTCGAAAGCGGCCTCGACCGTCACGGCGTCGGCTACAATCCAAAGCGCGCCGTGAAAGGCGCGAAGGTCGCCGAGATGCTCGCCGAGGTGCGCAAGCACGGCCTCGCCCGCGCGCTCGGCGATCCCCTGCCCGGCGTCAATGCGTTCTCCGCGCCGGTGTTCGATCATTCCGGCCACGTCGCGCTGGTCATCACCGCGATGGGGCCGGAAGGAACATTCGACGCACGCTGGGACAGCCCGATCGCGCATGCGCTGCGCGACTGCGCCAGCGGCATCTCGAAGCGGCTCGGCCACGGGATGACGGTTGCGGCGGAGTGATTGGCAGACTGCCCGCACAAACAGCGCTGTCATGCCCCGCAAAGGCGGGGCATCCAGTACGCCGCGGCGGATGTGGCGGGAGCGAGCTCTTTAGCGCCGGCCTCTGGAATACTGGATCGCCCGCCTTCGCGGGCCATGACAGGGGAGTGTGGGACGACGTTCCGCCCCCTACTTCTCCTTCACCGGCACCGTGTAATTCAGGATCAATCGGCCGCCATCCGGATAGATCGTCTGTCCGGTGATGTAGGACGCATCGTCGCTGGCAAGGAACGCCACCACGGACGCCACCTCGCTCGGCTCACCGCCGCGGCCCGCCGGCGTGCGTGACATCACGGTCTTGCGGGCCTCCTCCGAAGTGTAGATGGACGACGCCACCATGTCGGTCAGGATCGTGCCCGGCCCGACGGCGACGACGCGGATGTTGTGCGGGGCCAGTGCAACGGCCGCGACGGAGGTGAGCTGCTTCATGCCGCCCTTGGAGATGGCATAGGTCGCAAGCGTCGGGATCGCCAGCAGCGCGTTCACCGAGGACATGTTGATGATGACCCCGCCGCCGCCTTGCGCGATCATCTGCCTGGCCGCCGCCTGGACGCCGAAGAACGCGCCTTTCAGGTTGATGCCGATGATCTCATCGAATTCCTCCTCGGTAATCTCGAGGATGTCCCGGTTTCGGGCGACGCCGGCGTTATTGACCATGATGTCGAGCCGGCCGAACTCCTTCACGGCGGTGGCGACGAGCTGATCGACATCGGCGCGCCTGGCGACGTTGCCGGCGACGATGCGCAAGGCATCCGGCCGGCCAAGTTCGGCGGCCGTGGCAGCGAGGCCGTCGGCATCGACGTCCGAGATGACGACCTTGACGCCGTCATCGAGCAGCCGCTTTGCGCACGCCTTGCCGATGCCACGCGCCGCGCCGGTGATGGCGGCGACCTTGCCGGATAATTTCATCGGTTCACTCCGGAGTTGGATCCTCTCGCGTCCTGTTCACGCAAAGACGCGCGGGCGCAGTCCAGCATGAAACCAGGTGATCATGGAATAGATGTCGTAGACCGGCAAGCCAACCTCAGCCTGCAAGGCCGCGGCATAGGGCGGCATGTTGGTGCATTCGAGCACGATAGCGCCGACATCCGGATTCTTGGCGACGAGCTCCTTGCCGGCCTCGACCACGTCGCGCTCGGCTTGCGCGATGTCCATGTCGTCCTTCTCGGCCTTGATCAGGACACGAAAGAACTCCTTGCCGTTCTCGGTGCCGACCAGCGGCGTGTCGAGCGGCACGCCGGCGCCTTCGAGATGGGCCGGCGTCAGCGTCGAGCCCGACACAGTGACGAGACCAACGCGCTTGCCCGGCGGCAGGGTCGCCTGCACCCACGGCACCTGCATCAGCGAGGAGGTCGCGACGGGAACGCCGACAGCCGCCGCGATCTCCTTCTGGAACAACGAGAGAAAGCCGCAATTGGTGGTGATGGCCTCGGCCCCCAACCACACCAGGTCCTTCGCCGCGTCGATGAAGTCGGGCAGCAGGCCGGCCGCGCCCTTCAGCACCACTTTCTCGGGCGAAGCGCCGCTCACCACGCGATAGAGCACGGGGAATGGCCAGGTCGTGCCGTTGCCCATGTCACCGGGAATGCGGGGAAAGCGTGCTTCCAGCATCAGGATGCCGAGCGGCGCGCCGTAGACGGCCTTGCCGCCGCGGGCGATGCGGGAGGACGAATTGACTGAACTGGTCATGCTGCGACCTCAGAGGAAACGTTCGGGTGCGAAGGGGCCGAGCGGAATCTCGGGCGTCTTGCCGCTGACAAGCTGGGCCACGAGCCGGCCGGTACGGGCCGAGCCGACCAGGCCGACATGCCCGTGGCCGAAAGCATAGACGATGTCGCGGGAGGCGCGCGCATAGCCGATGCAGGGACGTCCGTCCGGCATGCTCGGGCGATGGCCGAACCAGGTTTTGATGCGCGAGGCCGGGATGTCCTTCGGCAGCTTCGGGAACATCCCGAGCAGGTGGTTGCGCAGGATCTCGGCCCGCTTCCAGTTCGGTGCGGCCTCGAGGCCGGCGATCTCGACCGTGCCGGCGGCGCGCAGGCCCTTGTTGGTCCAGTTCACCACCATCTTGGCGTCGGATGCCATCATCGAGCTGCGCGGACCTACTTCGGGATTCTCAATCATGACGTGATAGCCGCGCTCGGTCTCGAGCGGGAGGGAATCGCCGACCGATGCGGTGAGCTGCTTCGAGCGGGCACCAGCCGCGACCACCGCAGCATCGCAGGCAATCTCGCCGGTCTCGGTGAGAACAGCTTCGAGCTTGTCGCCGGACAGCTTCAGACCGGTCGCGTTGGCCCGCACGTGCTTCGCGCCACTGGCAATCGCATGATTGGCGAGCGCGGCAACGTAAGCCCCGGGATCGCGGCAGCGCCCGGCCTCCTCCACCACCACGCCAAAGGTGTAGCGCGGATGCAGGTCCGGCTCGCGCTGGCGCATCTCGTCGGCGTTGAGCTCCAGCCATTCGACACCGACCTTCTTGCGCAGGCGCCAGCCGAGATCATTGTCGAAATTGCCGCGCGAGGTGAACACATGCATCACGCCGTTGCGCTCGATCAGTTCGGGCACGCCGGCTTCTTCCGCGAGCTTGCGGTGCAGCAGCGGCGCGTCCTTGAGGAGGCCGCGCAGCGCAAACGCCGTCGTCTCGACCCGCGCCTCGGTCCAGCCGGACAGCAGGTACTTGACCAGCCAGGGCAGCGCCTTCGGCAAATACGACCAGCGGATCGCGAGCGGGCCGAGCGGGTCCATCAGATAACCCGGCACCTTCTTCCAGACGCCGGGCTCCGCCGGCGGGATCACCGAATGCGAGGACAGCCAGCCGGCATTGCCATAGCTCGCCGCCTGTTCGCCGCCGGGCTCGCCCGGATCGATCAGCGTGACGCGATGGCCCTCGCGCAACGCCTCGATGGCGCTGATCACGCCGACCGCGCCGGCTCCGATGATCGCAACGTGGCGACCGGCCGCCATCGCTTTAAGCCTTCACCGCCGGCGTGAAATCCTTGCCGACCGAGATCGCGCGCGGATCGATGATGCAGTGGAGGATCGACGGCTTGCCCGAAGCCAGCGCGCGCTCGAAGGCGGGTGCGAACTCCTCGGTGCGCTCGACACGTTCGCCATGGCCGCCGAACGCTTTCGCATACATCGCGAAATCCGGGTTCTTGAGCTGGGTGCCGACGACGCGGCCGGGATAGTCGCGCTCCTGGTGCATGCGGATGGTGCCATACTGCGAATTGTCGATGATGATGACGATCAGCGGCGCGTCATATTGCACGGCGGTGGCGAATTCCTGGCCGTTCATCAGGAAGCAGCCGTCACCGGCAAAGGCGACGACAACACGATCCGGATATTGCCGCTTGGCGAGCACGCCAGCGGGCACGCCGTAACCCATCGAGCCCGAGGTCGGCGCGAGCTGGGCGGCAAAGCTGTGGAAGCGGTGATGGCGATGGATCCAGCCGGCATAATTGCCGGCGCCGTTGCAGACGATCGCGTCCTTCGGCAGGCGGTCGCGCAGCCAGGTCATCACCTGGCCGTACTGGAACGAGCCCGGCAGCTCGCGCGCCTTCTCGGTCCAGGCCAGGTAATCGGCATGCGCCTTGGCCGCCTCGCCCTTCCAGGCCACGGTTCCAGCCGGCTTCAGCGTCTCGACGGCGGCGGCGAAGGCAGTCGGCGTCGCCTGGATCGCCAGCGCCGGCTGATAGACGCGGCCGAGCTCTTCCGCGCCCGGATGCACGTGGATCAGCTTCTGCCGCGGAGTGGGAATGTCGAGCAGCGTATAGGACGAGGACGGCATCTCCGACATGCGGCCGCCGATGAGCAGGATGACATCGGCCCCCTCGATGCGCGCCTTCAGACCCGGGCTCGGCCCGATGCCGAGGTCGCCGGCATAGTGCGAATGGTCGGCGTCGATCAGCGAGGCCCGGCGGAACGAGGTCGCAACCGGCAGGTCGAACCGCTCGGCGAAGCGCGCGATGCTCTTGGTCGCCTCATCGGTCCAGCGCGAGCCGCCGAGAATGACGAGCGGCGTCTTGGCGCTCGCAAGCATCGCACCAACGCGTTCGATGTCGGCAGGCGCCGGCCAGCTCACGGCGGGCTCGATGCGCATGGCATCGGCAACGGCGGCGGTCTCGGTCAGCATGTTCTCCGGCAGCGCGATCACCACGGGACCGGGGCGGCCCTGCATGGCTACGCGGAAAGCGCGCGCGACCAGCTCCGGAATGCGGTCGGGGCGATCGATCTCGACCGCCCATTTCGCCATGGAGCCGAACACCGCTTTGTAGTCGAGCTCCTGGAACGCCTCGCGCTCGCGCATGCCGGTGTCGACCTGGCCGACGAACAGGATCATCGGCGTCGAATCCTGCATCGCGATGTGCACGCCGTGGCTGGAATTGGTGGCGCCGGGGCCGCGGGTGACGAAGCAGATTCCGGGCCGCCCCGTGAGCTTGCCATAGGCCTCCGCCATCATCGCAGCGCCGCCTTCGGCACGGCAGATCACGACATCGATCGGGCTGTCATGCAGCGCATCGAGGGCCGCCAGATAGCTCTCACCCGGCACGCAGGTGACGCGCTCGACGCCTTGGGCGACGAGCTGATCGATCAGGATCTGGCCCCCGGTGCGGGTGTTGCGAATGGTCATATCGGCTCCCTCAAGGCTTTGGCGATGCGCGTTATTCGGGCAATGGGGTAGGACAGGCCGAAAGGTCGCGCAAGATCGAAAGGCCGCTCGCAGCCTGCGCAGGCGTCATGCCGGTCCGTGCCGTTTGCACTACCGCCCGTGCGGCCACCGCCGCCCGGACCGGACCAGTGGATAGATGCTGAAGAGCTTCAAGATCGTCGTGATGGCGAGCTTCGACGTCTTCCACTACGATCGGTCAAATTGACTTGCCTGGAGCACCGGAATGCAAACCATCGGTCTGATCGGGGGCATGAGCTGGGAGAGCACCGCGCTCTACTACAAGCTCATCAATGAGCGGGTGCGCGACCGCATCGGAAAGCTGCATTCCGCCCCGCTGCTGATGTATTCCTACGATTTCCAGGGGATCAAGGACATGCAGTACGCCGGCCGCTGGCAGGAGGCGGCGGCCAGCCTGGCGGAGGTGGCCCGGCGCCTCGAAAGCGCCGGGGCGCGAGCGATCGTGCTGTGCACGAATACGATGCACAAATTGGCCCCCGAGATTATCTCGAGCGTGACCGTGCCGTTCATTCACATCGGCGACGCGACGGCGCAGCGGATTCGGGCCAAGGGATACCGGCGGGTCGGGCTGCTCGGCACCAAGTTCACGATGGAGGAAGACTTCTACATCGACCGGCTGCGCGCACACGATCTCGACGTCCTGATTCCGCCCGCGGACGAGCGCGCCGAGGTGAACCGCATCATTTATGACGAGCTGTGCCTCGGGATTGTCGCCGCGCCATCGCGCCGTCGCTACCAGGAGGTGATGGCGGCGCTCGTCGCCGCCAGCGCGGAGTGCATCATCCTCGGCTGCACCGAGATCACGATGCTGGTCGGCTCGGACGACACATCGGTCGAAACGTTCGACACCACGGCAATTCACGCCGAGACGGCGGCTGATTTCGCGATCGGATGATTTGGCCTCCCGGTTCAGCCCGTTGCCGGGATCGAGGTCCCCGGTAACGCGGGCTATCCTCACCCGCTCCGCTTCTGCCGTGTGCTTGCCAGCAGCACCAGCATGAAGGAGGCCGCCGTCATCAGCGTCGAGATCGCGGCGATGGTCGGGTCAATCTCGTCGCGGAGCGCGGTGAACATGCGCTTGGTCAGCGGCTGGTACTGTCCGCCGGAGATGAACAGCGCGACGATGGTCTCGTCCATCGCCGAGATGAAGGCGAAGATGCCGCCGGCGATCACGCTGGATTTGATTTGCGGCAGCGTCACCGCGAAGAAGCTGCGCAGGCGGTTCATGCCGAGACTGCGCGCCACCATCTCCTGCGCGGGGTCGAAGCTCTGCAGGCCCGCCAGCACGGAGATGACGACATAGGGCAAGCCCAGCATCACATTGGCGAGCACGAGGCCGGACATGGTCGCGACCAGGCCGATCTTTGCGTAGACGAAGAAGATGCCGACCGCGGTGATGATGATCGGCACCACCAGCGGCAGCAGCAGCGCCATGTGGACGATGCGCATGATGCGCAGCCTGGATTGGCTGATGGCATAGGCGGCGGCTACCCCAAGCGGGGTCGCAATCACGACGGTCAGCAGCGCGACCGTCAGCGTCACCCGCGTCGCCTGCATCCAGGCGGCGTTTGAGAAATATTGCTGGTACCAGCGCAGCGAGAAGGACGGCGGCGGGAAGGTCAGGAACCGCGCGCTGGAGAACGAGATCGGCGCGATGATCAGGACGGGCAGGATCAGATAGACCGGCACCAGCGCGCTGATCACGTAGAGAGCCATCCGGGCGGGCGAGGTGCGCATCATTTCTGCCCCAACACACGATCGAGCGAGATGAAGCGGCTGACGACGAAGAAGATCAGGAGCACGCTCAGGAGCAGCACCACCGCGACCGCGCTGGCGGCCCCGAACTGGTTGTAGAGCTCGACATTGCGGCTCACCAGCATGGACACCATCACGGTGCGTCCGCCGCCGAGCAATTCTGGGGTGATATAGAAGCCGAGGCAGAGCACGAACACCATGGTGCACCCGGCGAGCACGCCCGGCAGCGACAGCGGCAGGAACACGCGAAAGAATGTCAGCGATGGGCTCGCACCCAGGCTGGCGCCGGCCTGCATGAGATCGCCGGGAATCTTCTGCATGGTGGCATAGAGCGGCAGCACCATGAAGGGCAGCAGGATGTGCACGGTCGCGACCACCGTGCCGAACGTATTATGGACCAGCGCGAGCGGCTCGGAGATCACATCCAGATAGCGCAGGAACTGGTTGATCACGCCGGTGCGCTGCAGCAGCGCCAGCCAGGCATAGGCGCGCACCAGCACGCTGGTCCAGAACGGCAGCACGACCAGCGACAGGATGAGGATACTCCACCCCTTCGGCACCGAATTGGCGAGATAGGCCACGGGATAGCCGAGCAGCAGCGCGATCAGAGTGACCGCGAGGCTGATCTCGAAGGTCAGTGCAAAGCTGCGCCAGTAGACATCTTCGGTGAAGACGCGGCGATAGTTCTCCAGCGTGAAGCCGTCATGATAAATCGACTGCCAGGCGAGCCAGCCGACCGGCAGCACGATCAGGGCCAGGATCACCAGCAGCGCCGGCGACACCAATGCCAGCATCAGGCCGTGCTCGCGGCGCTGATGCTTTTGGGAGGGATCTGGCAGGGATGTCGTCAACGCTGCCTCGCTCACTTCTGCATGAACGACGCCCAGCGCTTCTCGGCGGCTTCTCCGGCCGGCGAGGACCACCAGGCGTAGGACATCAGCGCCTGCTTGGCCGCATTGGCCGGCTCGCTTGGCAATTGCGCGGCGCGCTCGGGCTTGATCACGTTGGTCTCGAACGCCTTGGGGTTACCCGGACCGTAGTCGATGTGCAGCGGCAGGTTGGCCTGGTGCGCGGGATCGACGGCTTCGTTGAGGAACTTCACCGCGGTTTCCAGATTCGGCGCGCCCTTGAGGATGCACAGCGAGGTGCTCTGCAGAATGCCCTGGTTGTAGGTGTAAGCGACCTTGGCGCCCTCCTTGGCGACCGCGCTGACGCGGCCGTTCCAGGCCATCTCCATGTCGACCTCACCGTCATTGAGGAGCTGCGCCGATTGCGCGCCCGAGGTCCACCACACCGTGATGTGCGGCTTGATCTCTTCCAGCTTCTTGAAAGCGCGGTCGACATCGAGCGGATAGAGCTTGTCGGGCGCGACGCCGTCGGCCATCAGCGCCGCTTCGAGCGTGGCGATCGGGTGGTTCCGCAGCGCCCGGCGCCCGGGGAATTTCTTGACGTCCCAGAAATCCGCCCAGCTGTTCGGCGCGTCCTTCGGGAACGTCTTCTGGCTGTAGGCCAGCACGCTGGAATAGAATTCGTAGGACACCGAATAGGGGCTGCGATACGCCTCGGGCATCGCCGCAGCGTTGGGGATCTTCGAGAAGTCGAGCTTCTCGATCAGCCCCTGCTCGCCGCCGCGCAGGCAATAGCCGGTCGGGGTGTCGACGACATCCCAGATCGGCTTGCCGCTGCCGACCTGGGTCTTGATCGCGGGCCAGGCATCGGGAATGGAGTCCTGGTTGATGGTGATGCCGAGCTTCTTGGCGGAAGGATCGAGGATCGCCACCGTCTGTGCCTGCTGATAGGCGCCGCCCTGCGAGACGAAGGTGATCTGCTCGGCGGCATCAGCCGCGCTGGTCAATCCGATTGCGCCCAGCAGCGCGCAGCTCAGTCCAAAATTGCGCTTCATATTCATCCTCGCCTCCTCCATCGCCAATTGATCTCACCGACCGATCGCATCGAGAAACTGGTACCAGCCAGCAACCAGGCGCACGGCGGGCTCACGCAGCGGATAGAACGGAATGGATTTCATGCGCCTGACATCGAGCAGGCCGACGTCGGGCGTCTCGCCGCGCACGAAGGCGGCGAGATAGCGGCCCATCAGGCTCGACATCGCAACGCCGGCGCCGTTGTAGCCAAGTGAAACCAGCGTGCGGTCGTCGAGCCGGCCGACATGCGGCACCGAGTCCAGCGTCATCGCGACGAGGCCCGACCATTTGTAAGCGAGCGGGATATCGGCCAAGTCAGGGAAGATACCGACCATTGCCTTGCGCAACGCGTCGAATGCCGCTTGCGAATCCTGCTTGCCGAAGGCGCCGCGGCCACCGAAGATGACGCGGTTCTCGACCATGCGGAACCAGCGCATCATGCGCTTGGTCTCGGTATAGGTGCGCCCCGTCGGCATCAGTCTTCCCGCGAGATTGCCGGGGAGCCGATCCGTCGCGACCATTGCGCTGCGGAACGGGATCAGCGTGCGCTGCAGATGCGCGGTCGCACTGGTCAGATCCGAATAGCTGTTGGTGGCGATGATCGCCTGTTTTGCGCGCACCGCGCCTTGCGGCGTCTCGGCGACGATGCCGTCCTTCTCGCGCCGAAGCTTGACGACCGGCGACTGTTGGAAGACGGGCACGCCGCGACGCGCGACGCCATCGGCAAGCCCACGCAGATAGTTCAGCGGATGGATGCCGCCCGAGCCGGGATTGAGCACACCGCCGACGAAGATGTCGGAGCCGGTCTCGTCACGCACTTGGCCCTTGTCGAGAATACGGACCTCGGCGGAGCCCATCTCGCGCGTCATCCAGTTGGCTTCGTCGATCGCGGCCTTCAGCGTCGTCTCGTTGTGGGCAGCCTTGACCTGACCGGTGCGTGTGAGGTTTGCGCTGGTGATGCCGAACTCGGAGACGAGCTCCTCGACCATGTCGGTCGATTCATGCGCGATCTCGTACATGCGCCGCGCCATGGCGCGGCCATGCGCGGCGTCGATCTCGCGGAACGACAGACGGAATTTCGCGGTGATCACCCCGCCATTGCGCCCGCTCGCGCCCCAGCCGGGACGGTTCGCTTCGAGCACGACGGGGCTGAGCCCGCTCTTGGCGATGTGGTGCGCGGCGGAGAGGCCCGTATAGCCGGCCCCGATGATCACCACATCCGCCTGTTGCTCGCCCGATAGCACGGGATAGTCGCGCGCCGGCACCGCCGTGGCTTCCCACAGCGAATTGGCCGATGGCAGCGCGCTCCAGTCCCGTGTCATGCCGCCGCTCCTCCGTTACACCGCCGGGCCGATCGCGGCGTCGGCGAGCGCTTTCAGCGTCGGATAGTGGAAGTCCGGCTTGGTCAGCGTCTCCACGGCGGGCGTGCCGCCGAAGCCGGCGATGCCCTGGCGACGCTCGATCCAGCACACCTTGTAGCCGAGCTTCCGCGCGATCCCGATGTCGTGGTACTGGCTCTGCGCCACGTGCAGGATGTCGGACTGCTTGTAGCCGAAGGCGGACTGGCGCCCTTTGTTGTAGGCGAAGAATTCCGGACTCGGCTTGGCTACGCCGGTGTCGTCGGCGCAGACAGTGTCGTCGAAGGGATCGCCGAGCGCATGCGCGTAACAAGAGAGCGCGACGCGGTCGGCGTTGGTCATCGCAACCAGGCGGAATTTCGTCCGCAGACGCTTGAGCGCCTCGATCGAATCCGGGAACGGCCCCCAGCGCAGCACCGCGAGCTGGAACGCGTCGCAGGAGGCATCATCGGCCGGCAGCCCGAGCTCCTTGGCGAGATAGCGGTAGACGTGGAACATCACCTCGCTCGAGCGCTCGTAATGCTTGTCGCGCCCACGCTTGTAGGATTCGAAGATCTGGTCGTCGCTGAGCTCGGCCGGCGTTTTGCCGGAGATCCTGCGCACCGCGGAGAGCACGCCGGTCTCGAAGTCGATCAAGGTGCCGACGACGTCGAAAGTGAGAACCTTGAAATTGCTGAACGCGGCTTGGGTCGACATTTTGGTTTCTTCTCTCGGGTTGGATGAGGCTGAAGTTCAGTCCCCTACCCTGGGGACGACAATCGTGTCCTCGGGGTGGAGCGTCACGGTGAGGCTGCCGCCGAGCGGTGGAATGCGGCTATAGGCCTGGTGGTAGGCCGGCTGGCGCAGGCTGAGCACGATGCCGTCGGCGAGCGCGAGGAAGATGCGCAGGCT
Organism: Bradyrhizobium sp. LMG 9283; assembly: GCF_045571415.1. NCBI lineage: Bacteria > Pseudomonadati > Pseudomonadota > Alphaproteobacteria > Hyphomicrobiales > Nitrobacteraceae > Bradyrhizobium > Bradyrhizobium sp. LMG 9283. The sequence goes on along the minus strand of NZ_CP120691.1, from coordinate 2,458,386 downwards.
CTCGCCCTGATAAACGACGTCGGTGACCGTTCCGGTCAGCCGGTTGCAGGCGGCATCCTGCGCGCCGTCGTCGATCAGCAGTTTTTCGCTGTGCACAGCGAGCATCAAGGCGTCGCCATCGGGAATGGCGCGCGCGCTGCGCAGTAAGGCATTGCCGAGCCCGACGCTGGAGGCATCGACGCGGCGGACAGGCAGCATCGTGGCTTCGCCAATGAAGCTCGCGACGAAGGAATCGGCGGGATGATCGTGCAGCCGCTCCGGCTCGTCGATCTGGATCAGCCTTCCGTCCCTCATCACCGCAACGCGGTCGCTCATGGTCAGCGCCTCGCGCTGGTCATGGGTGACATAGATGATGGTGGCCTGGATGCGCTTGTGCAGCGCGCGCAGCTCGATCTGCATGGATTCGCGCAGCTGCTTGTCGAGCGCGGAGAGTGGCTCGTCCATCAGGATCAGGCGCGGCTCGAAGATCATGGCGCGTGCGAGGGCCACGCGCTGGCGCTGACCGCCGGAGAGCTGCGCGATGCCGCGCTCCTCATAGCCGGCGAGGCCGACCATGCTGAGCGCCGCGCGCACCTTGTCGGGCCAGGAGGATTTCGGCAGGCGCCGCGCGCGCAAGGGAAAGGCGACGTTCTCGCCGACGCTCATATGCGGGAACAGCGCGTAGTTCTGGAAGACCACGCCGATGTCGCGCTTGTGCGGCGGCATCCAGGTGACGTCGCGGCCACCGAAGAGAATCGTGCCCGACGTCGGCAGGATGAAACCCCCGAGAATGCCGAGCAGCGTGGTCTTGCCGGAGCCGGAGGGGCCGAGCAGTGAGACGAATTCACCGGCGCGGACAGTAAGCGAAACGTCGTCGAGGGCGCGAACGGCGCCATAGGCCTTGCTGGCGGACCTGATCTCGACGCTTTCCGCTCGCTTATCCAACGATCGTCCTCGCCATGTCCCTAGCTGGCGTGCCTCACTGCGCGCCATAAGCCTGCTTTATAGACAGGGATTTGGAGCACTCACGGCCGAAGCGTGCGCTGCACCAAATGTTCTCTCGAAGGTCCTGTCTTTAGGCTGTCGTGCTCATGACACCAGACTTGCCAAAACTCGGCAATTGCCAAATTCTCACCGCGCTCATAACATGAGGTTATGCCCGAGCTCCGCCGCATGCTGCCGTCCAGCAACGCCCTGTTCGTCTTCGACGCAGCGGCGCGCAATGGCAGCTTCACGGCGGCGGCCGCCGAGTTGAACGTGACGCAGCCGGCGGTGAGCCGGATGCTCGGCCAGTTCGAGGAGCATCTCGGCATTCGCCTGTTCGATCGCAAGGCGGGCCGCGCCGTGCTCACCGAGGAAGGCGAGCTGCTCTATCGCCGCGTGCTCGAAGGCTTTCGCAGCATCGAGAGCGGGCTCATGGAGATCGAGCAGCGCCGCAAGGGCACCGAGACGGTGACGCTGTCGGTCTCCTCCGCCTTCACCACGCATTGGCTGATGCCGCGCATCGACAAGCTGCAGAAGCAGTTTCCGCAAGTGGATCTGCGCTTCCAGCTCATCTCAGGCGCACTGCGCGGGCCGGTGGAAAATGTCGATCTCGGCATGCGCTTTCGCGACCGCGACGAGCCGTCCTCCGGCGGCACGCTGGTCATGAAGGAAGTGATGCTGCCGATGTGCAGTCCCGGCTATCTCGGCGAGACTGATCCCGCCGAGGGCAACACCATCATCCGCCTCGCCGAGACGCCGGGCGACTGGGCCGCGGATTACGCCTCGCTTCTCACCGGACGCCGCGGTGCGGCGAAAGCGCTGAGCTTCACAGACTATGCGGTCGTGGTGCAGGCCGCGCTGCTCGGCCAGGGCATCGCGCTCGGCTGGCTGACGGTCGCCTCGCACTGGCTGCTCACAGGCGCGCTGGTGCCGGCCTCCGACACGCTCACCACCACGCGCCGCATCTGCGAATTCCTGCCGCCGCGCAACCGGCCGATGCGGCCTATTGCGACGGAGATCCGGGACTGGATCATCGCCCAGATGAAAAGCGAGATCGCCGCGATCGACCGGCTCTATCCGAAGCTGGGAGCGATGGACGCGTGCTACTAAGCAGGCGGTCTTGGGGTGAAGCCCCGCTCTATCCACGTCATTGCGAGCGCAGTGAAGCAATCCAGAGTCTTTCCGTTGAGGGATTCTGGATTGCTCGCTCCGCTCGCAATGACGATGTCGAGAGAGCTTTAGCCTCTATCGATGCTCGATCGCTCTGATGGCACCGCGCAATTCGGCGAGGCCGCGGAGGCGGCCGATCGCGGTGTAGCCGGGATTGGTGCGCTTGGTGGCGGCGAGATCATCGAGCATGCGGTGGCCGTGATCGGGGCGGAACACGATTTTCTTGTCTCGCGAGCGCCGCGCATTCTCCTTCAACAGCGCCTTGAGCACCGCGATCATGTCGACGTCGCCGTCGAGATGATCGGATTCGTAGAACGATAGGCCGTCGGCCTCGCGCTTGGTCGCACGCAAATGGGCGAACGCAATGCGCGGGCCGAAGCGTTCGGCCATCTCGGGCAGATTGTTCTCCGCGCGCACGCCGAGCGAGCCCGTGCACAGGCAGATGCCGTTCGCCTTGGACGGCACGGCATCGAACAGCGCCTGGTAGTCCTCAGCGCTGGATGCGATGCGCGGCAGACCGAACAACGGCCGTGGCGGATCGTCCGGATGTAGCGTCAGCGAGACACCGAGCTGCTCGGCGACTGGCGCGACGCGCGCGAGGAATTCGGCAAGATGCTGACGCAAAATCTTGGGGGTGATGTCACGGTAGCTCTCCAGCCGGTCGCGGAATTGCGGGATCGTCATCGGCTCCGTGGTCGAGCCCGGTAGCGCGCTGGCGATGACCATGATGAGGTAGTTGATATCCGCCTGGCTCATCTTCTCGAATAGTGCCTTCGCGCGCGCCTGCTGCTCCGGCGAATACTCCTGCACGGCTGCCGGACGCTTGAGGATATGCAGCTCGAATGCCGCGAAGCGGTCCTGGTCGAACCGCATGGCGCGGGCACCGTTCGGCAGCTCCCATTCGAGATCGGTGCGGCACCAGTCCACCACCGGCATGAAATTGTAGCAGATGATCTTGATGCCGCTGGCGGCCACCGCCTCCAGGCTCGCGATCCACGCCTCGATCGACTTGGTCGCCTTTCCGCCGAGCCGCTTGACGTCGTCAGGGATCGGAATCGATTCCACCACCGACCAGGTCAGCTGCGTTCGGCCCGGCTGCCCATTCTCGATGAAGTTCTTGCGCTCCTCGACCGCCTTGCGCGTCCAGGCCTCCCCAATCGGCACCTGATGCAGTGCCGAGACGATGTCCGTCGCCCCGGCCTGCCTGACGTCATCCAGCGAGACCGGATCATCCGGCCCGTACCAGCGCCATCCCTCCAGCATCATGGATCTCTCCTAAAGCGTTTTCGAGCGAAGTGGGTACCGGTTCGCGTGAAGAAAACGCGTCAAAACAAAAGTCAGTTCGCTGTCAGCACGACCTTGACGCTCTGCGAGCGATCGAGCGCGAGCCTGAGCGCATCGGGTGCGGTCGAGAGCGGCCGCTCGGCGGTGACGAGCGACAGCACGTCGACGCTGCCGGCTGCGATCAGTTCCACCGCATTCATGAACTCGAAGCCGAATCGGAACGAGCCGCGCAGGTCGATCTCCTTCGCCATCACCGCGTTCGACGGCGTCGGGATCTGGCCGCCCGGCAGATTGCCGATCTGCACCACGACGCCGCCGCGCCTGACGATGCCGATCGCGCTGGCAAGGCCAGCGGCCGTGCCCGAGACCTCGAAAGCAACGTCATAGGGACGCGACGCCGCCTGCGCTTTCAAGCCTTCCTCGCCAGCAGAGACGTTCTCGACGTGCGAGGCGCCGAGCCGGGTCGCAAAGGCCAGCGGCGCCGGCGCGATGTCGGCGACCGTGATGTCGGCCATGCCAGCACGGTGTGCGGCGAGCATGGTCAGGAGCCCGATCGGGCCGGCACCGAAGATGATGCCGCGCTTGCCCTCGATATTGCCGGCGCGCGCAACCGCGTGCAGGCAGACCGCGAGCGGCTCGGCGAGCGCGGCGGCCTGGTAGGAGACGTGGTCCGGAATCTTCACGCACTGCGCCGGGATTGCATCGAAATAATTGGCAAAGCCGCCTTGCATGTGCGGGGTCTTCGAGGCCGAGCCCATGAAGTAGATGTTCTCGCAAAGGTTGGGCCGGCCCTCGCGGCAGGCGACGCAGTGGCCGCACCAGCGCGACGGGTTGACGGCGACGCGGTCGCCGACCTTCAGGTTCGCGGCAGTGCCGGAGATCTCCACGACCTCGCCCGAGATCTCGTGTCCCAGCACCAGCGGCGACTTCACCACGAAATCGCCGGTGCGGGCATGGCGGAAATAGTGCATGTCCGAGCCGCAGATGCCGCCGGCGCCAAAGCGGATACGCACCATGCCATCTGCGAGCCTGTCGAGCGGATGCTCGATCATGCGCAGATCTTCGGGGCCGAACAGGGTTGCGGCGAGAGCGGTCGAGGTCATTTGGAGAGTCCCATGTATTTAGGCAGCCAGAGGGTCAGGTCGGGAATGTAGGTGATCGCGATCAGCGCCAGCAGCAGCGGCACCAGCCAGGGCAGGATCGCGACCGTCGTGCGCTCGACCGAGAGCTTTGCCACGCGGGCGAGCACGAACAGCACCATGCCGAGCGGCGGATGCAACAGGCCGATCATCAGGTTCAGCGTCATGATCAGGCCGAAATGAATGGGGTCGATGCCGAGCTTGAGCACGATCGGGAGCAGGATCGGCACCAGAATGGTGATCGCCGCCGTGGTGTCGATGAAGCAGCCGACGAACAGGATCAGGACGTTGGCGAGCGCCAGGAACACCCATTTGTTGTGGGTGATGCTGAGCATCCAGTCCGACAGCATCTGCGCGGCCTGCGACACCGTGAGCAGCCAGGCGAAGATCGAGGCGGCCGTGACGATGAACAGCACCGAGGCCGTGGTCTCGATAGTGTCGAAGGTCGCCTTGGCGACAGTCCGGAACGTCATGGTGCGGTAGCGCACGAGGCCGAGGAACAGCGACCAGATCACCGCGGCGACGGCGGCTTCCGTCGGCGTGAACCAGCCGAGCGTCATGCCGCCGATCAGGATCACCGGCGCCATCAGCGCCATCACCGCCGAGAAATCGAAGTACCAGTCGATCGCGAGCAGCGTGCCGAGGCCGATCACGACCGCCATGTTGACCGAGAGGCCGGCGAGCACCATCAGCCAGATCGCCATCGGGAACGACAGCACGATGACGATCTCGAGACCGGCCGAGCCGAGTTGCGGCCAGGAGAACGGCGTGTCGCTACCCCATTTATTCTTGTGCGCGAAGTAGGTGACGGTCGCCATCATGAACAGCGTCAGGACCACGCCCGGAATGACGCCGCCGAGGAACAGCGCGCCGATCGAGACGTTCGCCATCATGCCGTAGATCACGAATGGCAGCGACGGCGGGATGATCGGCCCGAGCGTCGCCGAGGCTGCGGTGACGCCGACCGAGAATTCGGTGGAGTAGCCGTGGTCCTTCATCGCCTTGATCTCGATGGTGCCGAGACCGGCAGCGTCCGCGATCGCGGTGCCGGACATGCCGGAGAAGATGACCGAGCCGATGATATTAACGTGACCGAGGCCGCCGCGCATCCAGCCGACCAGCGCGACGGCGAATTTGTAGATGCGCCCCGTCACGCCCGCGATGTTCATGAGATTGCCGGCCAGGATGAAGAACGGCACGGCGAGCAGCGGAAAGCTCTCGACACCGGCGATCATGCGCTGCGCCAGCGTGACGTCGGGCGTCACGCCGCTGACCAGGATGTAGAGCAGAGACGACACGGCCATGGCGATCGCCACGGGAACACCGAGCAGCATCAGGACGAGGAAGCCTCCGAGCAACAGCAGCATGATGTTATATCTCCGATCCGTCGTAGGCACCGGGACGTTCGAGGGCCGAGTAGCCCTGCCGCCAGTTTTGCGCCGCCACTTGCACGGAGCGTGCGAACATCAGCACGAAGCCGAGCAGCACGGCATAGTAGACGTAGTTCTTGGCAAAATTGATCGTGGTCATCTGCTCATCCCCGATAATCTGGATGTAGACCCAAACCAGCTTGGTGGCGTAGCCGAAGAAAGCGATCCGGATCAGGTCGATCACCGTCGACAGCGCACGTCCCACGGGTCGCGGCAGATAGCGATAGACCAAGTCGACCTGGATGTGCCGCGACAGCCGCACGCACATCGCGGCGCCGATGAAGACCACACCAATCAGGCAGTAGGTCGCGATCTCCTCGGTCCAGGCATAGCTGTCGTTGAGCACGTAACGGGTGAAGAACTGGAGGAAGACGGCAAGCGCCATCACCCAGAAGATCGCTAACGCCACCCAGTCCTCGAAAGCGTAGATGCCGAGATCGACCTTCGGCGTCGCCTCTTCCTCGAAGGTGTGGGCGATCTCGTCCGCGGTGATCTGCCGGTGTAGTTCGGCGGTCGACATGGGTTACCTCTCTTCAAATCGTCGTTCCGGGGCTCGCGAAGCGAGAACCCGGAACCTCGAGATTCTCAGTGCGCAATTGCGCACCATAGTTCGGTCCTGCGGACCGCCCCGGAATGACGGCTACGCCGTCATTTCACCGCCTGGATCCGCTCCCAGTCGGCCTTGCGATAACCGAAGGTCTCGAACGGGACGTTCTTCAGCACAGTGTCGCGGAATTCGTTCTTGTCGACCTCGGTCACCGTCAGGCCCTTGTCCTTGAAGAAGGCGACCAGCTTGGCTTCGTTCTGCTTGATTTCTCCGGTGGCCTTGGCTGCCGCCTCCTGCGCCACGTCGGTGAAGATCTTTTTGTCCTCGTCGCTGAGCTTCTTCCACAGCGCGCCGGCGATCACGGTATTGAGATGGTCGACGATGTGGCCGGTCAGCACGATGTGCTTCTGCACCTCGTAGAACTTCTTGGCCTCGATCGTGGTCAGCGGGTTCTCCTGCGCCTCGACGGTGCCGTTCTGGAGCGCCAGATAGACTTCCGCGAAGGCGATCGGCGCGGTGTTGGCGCCGCAGGCGCGCGGCATTGCGAGATAGGCCGGCACGTCGGGCACGCGCATCTTGAGGCCCTTCATGTCGGCGCAGGTCTTGATCGGCTTGTTCGACGAGGTCTGGCGCACGCCGTAATAGGTCACCGCGACGATGTGGTGGCCGCTCTTGTCCTCATAGCCCTTCGCGAGCTCCTTGAAGATGTCGCTCTTGGTGTAGGCGAGCAGATGATCGGCGTCGCGGAAAGTATAGGGATAATAGGTCACGCCGATCGGCGGAAAGCTCTTGGCCGCAAAGCTGGAGCCAGAGATGATGATGTCGACCGAGCCGAGCGACAGGCCCTGGTTGATGTCAGCTTCCTTGCCGAGCTGGGAGGCCGGATAGACCTCGATCTGGTAGCGACCGTTGGTGCGCTTGCCGATCTCCTGCGCAGCCCAGACCGATGCGGTATGGAACGGCTCCGAGGTCTCGTAGACATGGGCCCATTTGAGCTTGGTCTGCGCCATGCCCGCGCTGGTCGCTGCCAGCAGCGTGGCGGCGGAGATCGCCGCGGCAATCGTCATCTTCTTCAACATCGACTTTTCCTCCATCGTTCAAGTCTGCTTCTTGTTCGCCCCCATCCGAAGCGGATGCAGGGCGCCCAATCTCATCGCCGCCGCGCGCCGCTGCCCGCGGCTGGCTTGCTCGGCGCATGCTTCGGTTTCGACGGTTTTGCCGCCGATCGCACCGCGCGGCTTTGCCCTGAAGCCGATCCCGCCGCGGTCTCGGCGCCGAAATTTTGTGCAAAGCGTTCCTGGGATCGCGCCAGATGAGCGCGCATGGCTTCATGCGCGGCGCCGGGATCATGCGCCGCGATCGCGTCGCGCACGGCGCGATGCTCGTCGAGCGCCGTGCGCCACGTACCCGGGCTCTCGAAATAATGCGCGAGCTTCGCGAAATAAGGATTGAGACGCTGGTCGAACAGCTCGCCGACTACGCGCACCAGAACGGCATTGCCGAGACTTCCGGCGATCGCGACATGGAACGCGCGGTCGTGCACCATCGAGGCTTCGCCGGGATGCCCGACATTCTCCATCGCAACAAGGGACGCATCGATGCGGGCGAGATCGTGTTTGGTCGCGACACGCGCGGCCTGCTCGGCGATGGCGCTTTCCAGGAATTCGCGGGCGCGCAGGAGCTCGAACGGGCCCTCGATGACGGACGCTTGTGCGGGCGCGGCAACGGCGGCGGGCTCGATCACATAGATGCCGGACCCGACGCGGATACGGAGGCGGCCTTCGACCTCGAGCGCAATCAAGGCTTCGCGCACCGTCGGCCTGGAGACCTTGAGCTGCTCGGCGAGTTCGCGCTCGGTCGGCAAGCGGCTGCCGACCGCGTACTCGCCGCTGTCGATCAGGCTTCGCAATTGATCGGCGACCTGGCGATAAAGCCGTCTCGCCTCCACAGCTTCCAGCGGCACGCTGGTCCTCCCGAAAGGGTCCGCGCGAGGCACCTGTCATGCCCGCGGCCCGCCAATTTTGGAAAATTGGTCTTACCAATTGACCGGAGCATTGACCGAGGACGGGCGTCATGTCAAGCAGCGGCCAAACACAGGGAGAGACGACCATGCGGCTTGGCCGCGCCAATCTCGACCGGCTGCCGCCAGCCATCCGCCGCCCGGCCTATGATCGTTCGCGCGTCACGCTCGGCATCGTGCATCTCGGCCTCGGGGCGTTTCATCGCGCGCACCAAGCGGTTGTCATCGATGATTGCCTTGCCGCCGGCGCCACGTCCTGGGGTATCGTCGGCGCCAGCCTGCGCAGCCCGGACACGCGCGACGCCCTTGCCCCGCAGGATCATCTCTACACAATTGCCGTGCGCGCCGCCGAAGGCACCGAGCACCGCGTGATCGGCGCGCTGCTCGACAGCGTCGTCGCGCGCGAGAAGCCGTCAGCGCTGGTCGAGCGCATGGTCGATCCCGCCACCCGCATCGTGTCGCTGACGGTCACGGAGAAGGGCTATTGCCACACGCCGCAGACCGGCGACCTCGACGAGCGGCATCCGGATATCGTGCATGATCTCAACAATTTCGATGCGCCGCGCTCGGCGCCCGGCTTCATCGTCGCCGCGCTGGCACGCCGGCGTGCACAGGGGCTTTCACCGTTCACCGTGCTGTGCTGCGATAACCTCGCCGCCAACGGCCACACCGTGCAGCGGATCGTGACGCAGTTCGCTGCGCTGCGCTCAAAGGATCTCGGCAAGTGGATCGCGGATGCGGTCGCCTTCCCCTCGACCATGGTCGACCGCATCGTACCGGAGACGACGGATCGCGACCGCGATGCGGTCGAATCGGCGCTGGGCATGCGCGACGCCTGGCCGGTCATGACCGAGCCCTTCACACAATGGGTGGTCGAGGACCGCTTCACGGCGGGCCGGCCGGACCTTGCCGCTGCGGGCGTCGAGCTTGTCACTGACGTCAAGCCGTTCGAGCTGATGAAGCTGCGGCTTCTCAACGCCAGCCATTCGGCGCTCGCCTATCTCGGCTATCTCTCAGGCTACGAGACCATCGCCGACACCATGACTGATCCGCATTTTGCGCGCCTTGCCGCGCAGGTGATGGAGGAGGCGGCGGTAACGCTGACCATGCCATCGGGCGCGGATCTCGCCGCGTATCGCGCCTCGCTGCTCAAGCGCTTCGCCAATCCGGCGCTGCATCACCGCACCTGGCAGATCGCGATGGACGGCTCGCAAAAGCTGCCGCAGCGCCTGCTCGGCGCGATGCAGGATCGCCTTGCGAGGAACCTGCCGATCGCAACGCATGCGCTCGCGGTGGCCGGCTGGATGCGCTACGTCGCCGGCCTCGACGAGAAGGGCCGACCGATCGACGTGCGCGATCCACTCGCCGGCGAGTTCGCCGCGCTGGCGCGCGAGTCGGGGCCTGTTGCCGAGCGGCTCGCGCCCGCGCTGCTTAGTGTGGAAAAGGTGTTCGGCCCGCTCGGCGCCGAGCCGCGCCTGCGCGAGGCCGTCACCGCGGCGCTCGGCCGTCTCTACACGGATGGCGCGCGGCAGGCCGTGGCAACGCACGTCTTGGCATGACCACGAATCCGGCAGCGTCTTGAATGCTGCACTGCGGCCAAAATTGACGGAAGTTGCGCTTGCTTTTTGCCAGTCCTTGGCCCACCCGAGAGCGATGGGAAAGGACAGCAAGGTCATCGCCGCCAACGCGGCCTTCTACGCCGCGTTCTCAACGGGCGACTTCGCCGGCATGGAACGGATGTGGGCGGACGACGACTCCATCTCCTGCATCCACCCCGGCTGGCCGGCCATCATCGGCCGCGCCACCGTGATCGGAAGCTGGCGCGATATCCTGCAAAACCCGCAGCGACCGCAGATCGTCTGCGCCGAACCGCAGGCGATCGTCGATGGCGACAGCGCCCGCGTGCTCTGCATCGAGATCGTCGACGGCACCGCGTTGGCCGCCGCCAACCATTTCCGCCGCGTCGGCGACGACTGGCGCCTGGTGCATCATCAGTCGAGCCCGATCGCGCAGATTGTCGAGCAGGCTGAGGACGATAGAACGAGTCACCGCGTCCACTGAGCGCGGCGATCACGCGAGCGTGATCTACTGTGCATGGGGTTGTTTTTCAGTTTTTTGTTTGGCTATCCCGAGGTCCGACAGATCATCCAGCACGACCCGCGCCGCGGTGAAGTCATCGTCCCCAAAGAACATGCTGCGCGTGATCAGAACCGGGATGCCGGCGCGCGAGGCTGCGATCAGGCCGTTGGCGGAATCCTCAATTGCGACGCAGTCCGACGCACCCAGCTTCAGCCGCGCCAGGATCTCGAGATAGACATCCGGCGCAGGCTTCTTGTGCCTGACGTCATCGCCGGCGACGATCGCCTCGAAATCCGCTGCCCAGCGCTTGCCCAGCGCCCGCGAGAGCAGCGCGTCGATGTTGCCGTGCGAGGTGGTGGTCGCGATCGCAAGCCGCTGGCCCCGCGCCCTCGCCGCAGCGAGCAGATCCGCCACGCCCGGCCGCAGGGGGCAGCAGCCGGTCTCGACCAGCTCGGCATAATGCGCGGTCTTGATGCGGTGGAGCTCTGCGATGTCCATGTCCGATAATGGCGGAGCGGCCCCCAGCCTGGCGTGGTAGGCGCGCATGCGTTCCTTGCCGCCCGTCACCCGCAGCAGGTCCTTGTAGACGGCGCGGTCCCACTGCCATTCGAGACCGTGGCGGGCGAAGGCAAGGTTGAAGGCCTGCCGATGCAGCTCCTCGGTCTCGGCCAAGGTGCCGTCGACATCGAAGATCAGTGCGGCCGCATTGCGGATCAGCTCGTTGGCGTCGCATCGCGCTATCGCGGGCGCCTCCCTCTGCGTGATCGACCCGGTCGCCAACAACGCCTCCCTCCCGAGCTACCTGTGACGGACGACCATCCCGCGAAGTGGCAGGCGAGACAAATCGCAATATCTTTTGCCGGACCCAAAAATCTCTTATGAGCGAACTGCGCGCGCGACGGCGCGAACGGGAACTTTCGACCTGCACGGGAGACGCATGCGGCTCTTCATCCTCGGCCTCGGCTACAGCGCCCGGCACTTCGCCCGCAAATACGGTGACAGCTTCTCGCAGATCGCCGGCACCGTGCGCGATCCCGCGCAGCGGAACGATCTCGCCGGCCTCGAGGTGCATCCGTTTTCGGGCAGCCCTCCGTCGCGCGAGACGGTTCAACAGGTTCGCGATGCCGATGTTCTCCTGGTGTCAATCCCGCCCGGCAGCGCCGGCGATCCCGCGATCGCGGCGTTCGGCGACGTGCTCCGGCGGAGGCGCTGCAAGGTCGTCTATCTCTCGACCATCGGGGTGTACGGCGATCACGGCGGTGCATGGGTCGACGAGAGCACACCGCCGCAGGCAACCCTCGACCGCACGCGCATGCGGGTTGCTGCGGAGCAGGCCTGGATGGACACGGCGCGCGGCGATGCCGTGATCCTGCGGCTTGCGGGCATCTACGGCCCCGGCCGCAACGCGCTGGTGACGCTGCGCGCGGGAAAGGCGAGGCGCATCATCAAGCCGGGACAGGTCTTCAACCGCATCCACGTCGATGACATCGCGAGCGCGATCATGGCCGCGGTTCATCACCCGGGCGGCGGCATTTGGAACGTCTGCGACGACGAGCCCGCGCCGCCACAGGACGTGATCGCCTATGCGGCGAAGCTGATGGGCGTGTCGCCGCCGCCTGAAGAAGAGTTCGCGACTGCCGAGATGTCGGCAATAGCCCGCAGCTTCTATGCCAGCAGCGCGCGTGTCTCCAACGCGAAATTGAAGCGCGAGCTCGGCATCACGCTGGCCTGCCCCACCTATCGACACGGCCTCGACGCACTGTGGCGCGCAGGCGAAGGACGATAGGGTTGTTGCTGCGCTCCCACGCTTTCCAGACATGCCTTGCCCGCGCTTGACTTCATCCCAGCGCGGTCGTGATCTAGGCATCGAGCGAGCCACCGCACAACGAGCTCGCCGCTTGGGAGGATGCAATGAACAAGACGATCGCCATGATCGCGGCGACGGTTGCCGTCGTCACGCTCAGCGCAGCGCGCGCCGCGCCGCTGCCCGAAGCCAGTCCCGACGATGTTGGATTTTCAAAACAAGGCCTTGCGCGGCTCGACAGCTTCTTCGCACGCGAGATCGCCGCCAAGCGCGTCCCCGGCGCGGTCGTTGCGATCGCGCGAGACGGCAAGCTGGTCCATTACAAGGCCTATGGCCAGCTCGATCCGGCCAAGGACACGCCAATGCCGGTCGATGCGATCTTCGCGCTAGCCTCGATGACCAAGCCGATGGCGGCGGTCGCCGGCCTGACGCTGATGGAGCAGGGGCGGCTGCCGCTCCAGGCCAAGCTGTCTGATTACTACCCCGGCTTTGCCGACATGAAGGTCGGCGTGCCACAGGGCGACGGCTCGCTCAAGCTCGAGCCGCAGGCCTCGCCGATCTTCATCCACGATCTCTACCGGCATACGTCGGGCCTGATGTACGGCGGCCGGCCGGACTCATCGAGCCCGGTCGCGCGGCAATATCCTGATGGCTTCGCTCCCGCGATCGAAGGCGACACCCAGGCCTTCATCGACCGCATCACCAAACTGCCGCTGGCGCATCAGCCCTCGACCGAGTTCGAATACGGCTTTTCAATCGACGTGCTCGGCGCTGTCGTCGAGAAGGTGAGCGAGCAGAAGCTCGGCGACTATCTCGCCGCCAACATCTGGCAGCCGCTTGGCATGAAGGATGCGACCTTCCATCCGACGGACGCGCAGCGTCCTCGCCTCGCCCGCCCATTCGCGAACGATCCGCTGACGGGCAAGCCGCAGGCCATCAAGCTCTTGGACACCCCAACCAAGTTCGATTGCGGCGGCGCCTGCTCGTTCGCGACGGTCGGCGATTACATCCGCTTCGGGCAGATGCTGCTCAATGGCGGCGAGCTCGACGGGCAGCACATCCTCGGTCCGAAGACCGTGCATCACATGACGACCAACCATCTCGGCCCCGAGATCAAGAACAACGTGGCCAATGTCGAGCCGCATCGCGGCGGCTTCGGCTTCGGCCTTTCGGTGGCGGTCCGGACCAGTGAGGGCCTGTCGTCGGTCCCCGGCAATCCCGGCGAGTTCACCTGGAACGGCGCTTACGGAACGCAGTTCTTCTGCGATCCCAAGGAGCGTCTCGTCGTGGTGGTGGGGACAGCGGCGCCGGGTGAGCTCAGGAAATATTATCGCGAGCAGGTCCAGGACATCGTCTACGGCGCTATGACGAGGTGAGATCGAAACGGCCTGACGGTGAGAGGGCGGCCGCACTGGCCGCCCTCTTGATATCCAGCGTCAGCTCAACACGCCGTACTTCTTGAACCAGGCTTGCGCCCGCCCCCAGGCGTCTTGCGCGGCGTCCTTGCGGTAGCTGCCACGATAGTCGGCATGGAAGCCGTGCGGCGCATCGGGGTAGATCTTGAACTCGGCCGTCTTCTTGTTCTGCTCGAGCGCTGTCTTCATCTGCTCGACTTGGGCAACGGGAATGCCGGTATCGGCACCGCCATAGAGGCCGAGCACCGGCGCCTTCATCTCGGGCGCGAGCTGCATCGGGCTCTTCGGCCACAGCGGATTGGCAGGGTCGACCAATGTACCATAGAAGGCAACGCCAGCCTTGAGAGCGCCGCTGTGGGCGGCGTACTCCCAGACCGTGCGACCGCCCCGGCAGAAACCGATAATGCCGAGCCTGGTGGCGTCACCGCCCTGCGATCCTGCCCACGCCACGGTCGCATCGAAATCCGACAACAGCTCAGCGTCCGGCTTCGCATTCACCACCGGCAGCAGATCCTTGACGTCCGAGACCTTGGTCAGATCGACGCCCTTGCGGAAATAATAGTCGGGCGCGACCGCGAACGCGCCGAGCTTGGCGAGGCGCCGCGTCACGTCCTTGATGTATTCGTGCAGGCCGAAGATCTCCATCGCCACGATGATCACCGGCGCCTTGGTATTGCCGGCGGGGCGGGCGACATAGGCGGGCATCTCTTCGGAGCCGACCTTGATCTTGGTATCGCCGGCCTCAAGACCAGTGGTGTCGGTCGTGACCACCTCGGCGCGCACCGGCCCGGCCGCAAGCGTATAGCCTGCCGCCACGGCCGCGGTGGCACTCATGAATCCACGGCGCGAGACCGGGGCGCTTTTGGTCAGGCCGACGACGTCGGATGTCATGGTGGTTTCGAAGCTCATTAGCCAATTCCTTCCTGCTGATTGCCATTCCCCAGGGCGACGCATTCGCCAATAATCGCCGGCGTAACGCAAGTCACCTGCCTGCGAGCACGCTTGCTTTCACGCCAAGCCACGAGGGCCGGCCGATCACGCAAACCGCGGCTGCATGAAATCGTCGAATTCGAAGATGTTGCCGAGAGTGGCTGCCAATGCGGCACGGTTGACGTTGAACGGCGTTGGATTTCCGACGACACTTCGACTTCCCTAGATCGCGTGTGCCGGATTTAACCGTCTGGCTGCATTGCACCGCAACATCCGTTAACCGAAAAATGCGGTTCTTTCCCGGCCGGCCCGACCGTCGGACGTCGCAGGGAATGCTCTAGTTCGCGCACTCGACGGGCACAGCCGCAACAAATGGCAATCGCGGTGGCGACAACGACACATCATGTTGCTTGAGCATCGCAGATCATCGCCAATTCTCGTGCGAACCGTCGCCTTTTGATTGAAATTTTCGGAGAATCTGCGCCGCGCGATTTACTCGAACTTTCTTTGTGACACCCTAGTTCCACGGCCGGAAGTTCCATCTCCGGAAACGGAGGGCTTTCCTCCCGACGCGCGATCGGCCGCCCGGCAACGGACGAAAGAGCGCCGGGGTTTCATTCTCGTCCCACTCAGATTGCGCTGCCCAAGGCTCAAATTGAATAAACGCTTATCCGACCTGGAACTGCAATGAATTTGGCTCGTGAATCCATTGAACTGCTGGAGCAGGTCGCAAGAATCCTGTGGTTCGAAGGCACCAAGCACGGTTTGCGCGACCGCGAATGGATGGCGCTGCGATTCCTTTCCCGCGCCAATCGGTTTTCCCGAACGCCGTCGGCGCTGGCGAGCTACGTCGGCACCACGCGCGGCACCGCCTCATTCATTATCGGCGAGCTCGAGCGGCTCGGTTATCTCGAACGAAAGCGCTCGGCCACGGACAAGCGATCGGTGATGTTGAGCGTGACGCAGCAGGGCAAGAAGTTCCTGGTGCGCGACCCCGTCAACGTTCTCGTCGAGGCGATTGCCGTTCTCAACGACGACGTCAAGATCCGCTTCCGCGACACGTTCCGGCACGTGCTGGACCACTCGGATGCTGCCGAGCAGCGGCATCACACCGACGTTTGCAAGCGGTGCATCTTCCTGCGGGAAGATCGCACCACCACGGACAGCAAGACGACCGTCGAGTTCAGCTGCCGCCTGTTTCGCGCGCCAATCGCGGAGGCGGAGGTTGATCTGCTATGCACCAGCTTCGAGCATCACCGCCAATAGAAGACGGTTCGATCAAGGCGTTGCCTTGCGTGACGAATAGATGACGCCGCCGCCGGCTTCCACCACCAGGCGCCCGTTCTCGTTCCTGATCTCTTCGATCCGGCCAAGACCGGGCACCTGTTGTCCGAGCACCGCCTCGATGACGCCGTTCGGGCCTTGCAGGATCGCAATCCCCTCATAGGCTTGACGGACCGACCAGCCCTTGATCGTCTTGCGCGGCGCAGGCGCACGCTCGGGCGCAGGCACCGATCCCGTGAATTCAGGCGCTGTGACCGAGGCCATCATCGGCCCTTGCTGTGATACCGGCTGCGATTGCACGATTGCCGGCGCGGGAGCCTGGGCCTGCACCTGAGCGAGCTTGTCGAGCTTCGCCGTCGAGGACGAGCTCACCCGCTCGATCCGGTCCAGGTTCTCGGCAAACCGGCCGAAGCGATCATTCGTCACCTTGCTCGATTGATCGACCGCGGTGCGCAAGCCGTCGAGATTTTCGGACACGCCCGACACCTGCTTACGGAGTTGCGCGACGGTCTCGCGCAGAATTCTGATCTCCGCATTGGCGGCGGCGTTGTTCTGAGCGGGCTGGGTGGTGAGATAGGCGATCACGCCGGTGCAGGCGCAGACCACCAGCATGGCAGCGACCGCCAGAGTTGCGAGCGGCGCGACCCATGTCGGACGGGGTGGCGGCGGCTTCGCTACGATCACGGCCGGCTTGATCACGGCCGGCGCAGGTTTCGGGATCGCCATCTTGTCAAGGCGCGCCTTGGCGCGAATACGCTTCAGCCCCTCCAGTGCCTCTTTTGCGAGAGCTTCGTCGCTCGCCGCGGCCGATACCCGCTTTGCGCTCGCAGCCGGCTTGGTCGCTCGCGTCGTATTGTCCTTTGTATCGCTCGCCTCCGGAGCCGGCTTCGCCGCCGCGGAAGCATCCGCGTTCGCGTTGGGACGAGCTTGTCCATCGGACAACATGTGAAAATGCTCCGTTAGGTTCGATCTGTCGAACAATGACGTTATTTGCCGAAGCTTGCCTGAAACGTGCGCCTCGAAGAACTTTTCATCGTGCGCGATGCGACGCCGCATGAGTCAATCGCGTCATACACGTGGCGATAGTGCGACTCGAAAGACACACACTCGCCAAGATTTCACGAAGCTGGAATCGCCGCGTTAGCCATGAGGGAAATTGTCGCATGTGGAAAAACGAGGGGCAGGGTCAATCCGGGGTTGAAAACCCGTCAATGTGGATGACCCGAACATCACTCAAAATGGCTGTAATTGTACGGGGATGCGGAACTTTGCAACCTCCACAATGCAAAACTAGTTAAAAATCCAAATCAACTGATGCGATGGAATACATCAAGAAACAACCCAAAACGAATCAACAACATCAAACACGTTTAGCAATCGCTTTTTTGCGCACGCTTGATCGGAAATCGGCAATTGTTACGGTCCTACTCAAGTGATTCTCGCCAGTTGGCGAGGAGATCGACACAGTTCAGCAGTGTTCGGACGCGATGAGCAACTTGGCGCAACTGTTCTAGGTCGTTTCTCAATCCGCTCCGCGAGGTGATCCGTAAGACACCCGCCGGGCCTCACGCAGTAAGCGTTTCAGTATCGAGTCGAAGTAGCAGGCCTGCAAGTCGCAGGCACTGAATGCGTAGGGCTGCCCGCGAATATCGAAATCATAACAACGGTTCGCGGGAAGGAATGTCGTCAAACAGCATCGTTGCCGAGCCGGGGCATCACAACAAACTAACCGGCCGCAACAAGTGCGAAACAGGGGCGAAAGACTGATGTATATTATCGTTGATGATCGCGAGAGCGTCGCGAACAGCTACGTCGGAGGGCTCGTTCGCGAAGGCGTATCGTCGATCGGCTTCTCCTCCGGAGAATTCTGGGACTGGCTGCAATCTGCGAGTGAATCGGATCTGGCGGCGGTGGACGCCTTTCTCCTCGGGGATTGCGACGCTCGCGGAAGCCTGCCGCGGGCGATGCGCAAGCGCTCCTCGGCTCCCATCATCGCCATGAGCGGCCAAAAGATGCTCAAGAACACGTTGGAGCTGTTCGAATCGGGCGTCGACGACGTCGTACACGTGCCGATTCACCTGCGCGAGATCCTCGCCCGAACGGCCGCAATCGCGCGCCGCCGGGTGGGCGAGCTACCGAGGCCCTGCGAGAGCAGGATCCAGGTCTTCTTCAACGGCCGTGCCCCCGAAATCGCGGGCCACGCCCTCACCCTGCCCCGCCGCGAACTACGCATTCTCGAATATATGGTTGCCAACCACGGCAAGTGGATCACCAAGACACAGATCTTCAACGCGGTCTACGGCATCTTCGAGTCCACCTTCGACGAGAGCGTGATCGAGAGTCACGTCAGCAAGCTGCGCAAGAAGCTCCGCGACCGCCTCGGCTTCGACGCGATCGTGGCCCGGCGTTACGTCGGATACCGCCTCAACATCCCGGCTGGCGAGACCCTCGACGAGCCGGTGCAGGAGCTCGACGAGGTCGGCATCCTCCTGAACAGGGCGCACGCAGCCCCGGCGGCATACCCAGCCGGAAACTGACGGCAAGACACTGCCACGACACCGGCAACGGCCTCCGCGAGCATCTTCGCAGAGGCCGTTGTAGTTTCAGCGGCAGAGACCGCCAGGACATATGCCTACATCGGCTACGGAACCGCGGTGGCGCCAGATGGCCATTGAGCACGATCCTTCCGGAAACACCGTTCCTAACGGCCTGCTCTACGGCTTCTGCTGGAATTCTTCCTTGGACACGTAGTTGAAGTCCTCGACCAGGACGTCCTGGACGACATCAGCCTGCATCCGTTCGTTGACGCGCTGCTTGATCGCCGTCGTCAGGATGGAGAGGTCGTAACGAGCGAGCTTCCTGAAGTCGAGACGCTCGTCAGCATAGATCCTGCGGAAGGCCTCGTCGACGACGAACGGCTCCGGCGGAACGTTCAGCTGGTGCATGGTCCGCGCCTCCATAGTGTAGACGAAGCGCGCGACGATGTAGCCCTGCACATTGCCGTTCTCGACCATGGGCACGCTCAGGGCTCGCGTCTTCTGATATTGCAGCCCGTCGAGATATTCGTCCTTCGCCGGCAGCAGGCTGCCGTTCTCCTTCCAATAGGCGACGGCATAGCTCGTGCCCGCGGTGAGGATGCATACCCAGAGCCCGGCCAGCACCAGTCTGATCATTTTCCATCCTGCGCTGCGCGACCGGTATAGGTGCCGTCCGACTCGGCTTCCCTGATCGCCTTGACGATGATGCTCGCGACCTCACGCACTGCGTCGTAGTGCATTTCCAGGATGGAACGATTCCGCTCGAGCTTCTCCCGTAACCGCTGAATCTCCTCAGTGATCTCGACTTCGCCGCCAAGGTGCATCCGTGCCCGCATCAGGCGGACGAACTCGAGCATGCTCCGGCTCTTCCGGGCACTGAAGTCGTCGAAATCGATCTTCTGCCCCGTCGTGAGCGCGACCGTCTCCTCCTCGACGACACTGGCGAGCCGGCGGATTGCGGCCAGGAGGCCACGCACCTCGTCCGATCTCACCGCATCCGCGGCGTCGGCCATCGCCTCGCCGCTCGCGATCGGCAGCAGGACGGGCAGCAGCGCATTCCTTCCGGCTGCTTCCGTCGTCATCACCTCGGTATCCGCGACCGCCTGGTCTATCGCCATGGCCGCTGCGCCTTCTAGTACCTGCATCGGAAATTCACCCCTCAACTTCTGTCACTCGTTCGCGGATCATCATCCGGCCTTCCCCGCAGCGTCAGGTCCGGCCGGATGTGCGCCGGCGAGCTGCTTGGCGATGCCAATGCCTTTGCCCTTTGCCAGCTGGTTGCCAAGCTGCTCTGCCAGCATCGACTTCCAGACGCCGCCAGCCGTGCCCTTGCCGAAGATCTCCTCCGACTCCTTCGGCAACATCGCCTCGACGAAGGTCTGGAGGATGAAGGCTTCGAACTTCCGGTAGACTTCGCCGGATGCCGGCGCCTTGATCACCTGCACCGGCGCCCCGTTCACTGCACCAGACTGCGCTTCCACGACATTCGCTGCGGATTGATCGACAGCCGCCGCGGCCTTGCCGACCTCCGCGTCCATCGTCGCGGCGAAATCGGCGTCCGACGATTTCAGCGCGTCGAGCTTCGCGGCCGCCGCGCGCTGCGTCACGGGATCGGCGGCTTCGAGAACATCGAGAACGAGGTCGGGCGTCGCTGTCACGATCATGTCTTGTTCCGGTTGGCTGGATGTGGCATCCACGCGCGCACGGTAAGGCTCGTTCCCGTCATCTCCTCGAGCGAGCGCTTCTCGGCGTCGCGAAGCTTGTCTGCGAGCGCGGCTTTCGCGACCTCCTCGAGCTGTTTCACGCGGCGGGTCTCGAGGCGAACCTGGTCGAGCTGCCGCGAGGCCTGCTCCTTCACGGCGCGCGCGCCGACGCTCGTCCTGTTGAGCCGCCGGGCGATCGATTCGCTCGACGATCCTGCCGGCGGCCTTCCATCGTTCAGGGCGCCCACCAGCCATTCCTGCTCGTCCTGAAGGCTGCGCTCCTGCTGCCGCAATTGCGCGAGCTGCCATTCGGACAGCCGGAGCTGGAGTTTCACCAGGGAGACCATCCGGCCGAGCTTGTCCGCGCGCGACGTCATGACCAGTCACTCCGCCAGCCATGACGAGACGCCGAGCATGAACTGCGTCAGGAGCTCGTCGCTGGTGAGGTAGAGCAGCAGGAAGCCGCCGAACAGCACGAAGGGCACCGAGATGAAATAGACCGGAATTGCCGGCGTCAGCTTGTTGATCAGGCCGACCGCCAGGTTGACGATCACCGAATAGACGATGAAGGGGCTCGTGATCCGCAGCGTCAGCACGAACGCTTCGGACAGACGGCCGACGAGCAGGTCGAGCGCCATGCTGCCGCCGAGTTTGTTGCCGGGATGCCAGACGTCGTAGGAGTTCATCAGCCCGCGCAGCACCTGCCAATGCTGGTCGGTCATGAAGAACAGCGTGGTGACGCCCGCCATGATCAGCGGCACCAGGGCCGGCGCCGGATCGGTGTCGCCGACCGGTGTGCCCGGGATGTTGCTCAGCCCGATCGCGCTCGCCATCGCAGTCGCCATGGTCTGGAGGGCGAGGAAGAACACGCGTCCGCCGAGCCCGATGACGCTGCCAACCACGAATTCGGAGCAAATCAGGAGCGCCAGCGTCAGCGGCGCCGCGTTGTCCGTGAGCGGTTTCAGGACCGAGACGAGGATCGGCGTCAGCGCAAACGTCGTGACCAGCGCGACGAACAGGCGCACCTGGGGCGGAACGTTGACACTGGAATAGCCGGGCACCAACATCAGGCAGGCGCCGATGCGGCAGAACACGATGAACGTCACCAGCACGCTGTCGGCGAGCCCAGAGATCACGATATGGCTCCGAGTGCCCTGATCTCGGCGCTGCGCGCGACTTCGACATGCGACAGGATCGGGAGGGTCGGAAACACCCGCTCCAGGATCATCCGAACATAAGGACGGGCTTCGGGGGTCACCGCCAGCACCACGCTGGTGCCGCTCTCGGTGAACTTGCGGATCGCGGCGCTGGCTTCGGTCGCGAACTGCTCGATCAGGCGCGGGTCGGCGTCGAACTCGACGACGTCGCCCTTGGCATCGCGCTTCAGGCTCTGGTGGAACGCCAAGTCCCAGCGGTTGCCGAGACGAACCACGTTGAGCACGCCATTGTCGGAGAGGTCGCCGCAGATCTGCTGGGCAAGACGCGTCCGCACGTGCTCTGCAACCTGCTCCGAGCGGCGCACATGGGGCGCGATCTCGGCGATCGCCTCGAGGATCAGATGGAGGTTGCGGATCGACACGCGCTCGGCCAGCAGGATCTTCAGGATCGCCAGCAGGCCCGAATAGGAGATCTGCGAGGGGCAGAGATCCTCGACGAGGCGCTTGTATTCGGGATCGAGCCGGTCGAGCAGCGCGCGCATGTCCTTGTAGGACAGGAGCTGGGCAAGATTTGCCCTGATCACCTCGCTCAAATGCGTGAGTAGCACCGACAGATTGTCGACTGGCTTGCAGCCCTGACGCTTGACCTCGTCGGTGAAAGCTTCCGTCACCCACAACGCCTTCATGCCGAAGGCGGGTTCGATCACCTCGTCGCCCGGCACGTCGGGCTTGCCGTCCCTGTCGACCAGCACCAGCACCTCGCCGAGCCTGAGCTCGCCATGGGCGACGCGCGTGTCGTGAATCCGGATCTGGTAGCTCTTGGGATCGATCGACAGATTGTCGCTGAGTTTGATCTCGGGAATGACGAAGCCGTACTGCTTGGCGAACTTCTTGCGGATCTTGGCCACACGGTGGGCAAGCTCGGTGCGCGAGCCCAGGAGATGGACCGAAAGGTGGCCGCCGAGCGCCAGTTCGATCTCGGCGGTCTTGAGCTGCTCCTTGACGGATTCCTTGGCCTCGGCGTGGGCGCGCTCGTCGGCCTTGCGCGCATCCTCCTTCTGCTTCAGCGCGGCCTGCCGCTTCGGCAGCGAATAGCCGACGAAGGCCATGACACCCCCAAGCAGCACGAAGGGCGCCATCGGCAGTCCCGGCATCAGGGCGAGCACGAACATCATCAGCGCGGCAGCCGACACCGCGCGCGGATAGCCGCCGAGCTGCCGCAGCACCGCCTGCTCCGCCGAGCCCCTGGTGCCGCCCTTGGAGACCAAGAGGCCCGCCGACAGCGAGACGATCAACGCCGGCATCTGCGACACCAGACCATCGCCGACGGAGAGCTTGGTGTAGACGTCGGCGGCGCGGGACAGGGTCAATCCGTGATGGGTGACGCCGATGACGATGCCGCCGAAGATGTTGATCGCGGTAATGATGAGGCCGGCGATGGCGTCGCCGCGGACGAACTTCGAGGCGCCGTCCATGGCACCGAAGAACGCGCTCTCCTCTTCGAGCTCGCGCCGCCGGCGCTGGGCTTCCTTGTCGTCGATCAGGCCCGCGGACAGGTCCGCGTCGATTGCCATCTGCTTGCCGGGAATGGCGTCCAACGTGAAACGGGCGCCGACTTCGGCGATACGCGTCGCACCCTTGGTGATCACGACGAAATTCACCGTAACCAGAATCGCGAAGATGATCAGGCCGATGACGAAGTCACCGCCCATGACGAACTTCGAGAAGCCGGCAACGACATGGCCTGCGGCCTGTTCGCCCTCCCCGCCTCGCGACAGGATCAGGCGCGTCGTCGCGATGTTCAGCGCCAGGCGCAGGATCGTCGCGATCAGCAGCACGGTCGGGAAGGCCGAGAAGTCGAGCGGCCGCTGAATCCACAGCGCGACCATCAGGATCAGCGCCGAAAGTGCGATCGAGACCGCGAGACCGAGGTCGATCAGGATCGGAGGAATCGGCAGGAATAGGATCGTGAGCATGGTCACGATGCCGCCAGCGAAAAAGGCATCCGCCCCGAGGCGGCGCGGATTGGGCAGGCTAGCAGCTAACGTATCGGCCATGGGTCACCGGCAGAGGGTCCGCCCGTAATCTGCCGCGCAAAGCTTACGCGGGGGTGGTGCCGGGGCTATCCGGATCAGAAGCCGTGCTCGATCCGCGAATAGACCATCTCGGTGAAGGTCGACAGATGCGCGCCGATGAAGGAGCCGGAGACGGCAACGACCAGGAGAATGACGATGATCTTCGGAACGAAGGTCAGCGTCACCTCCTGGATCTGGGTCAGAGCCTGGATCAGCGCGATGACGGTGCCGACCAGCATCGCGGCGCCGACCGCAGGCCCGGAGGCGACGATGATGGTCCAGATCGCCGCCTGAACGATATCGAGGGCGTCCCGCTCGTTCATGACTGGCTGATCGTGAGCCCCGGTCCGACCGCGACCTTCGTGCCGTCCTGAAGGGTGGCGATGGAGCCGTCGCTGTTGATGGAGACAGAGGCGATCTTGCCGCTGAAACTGGCACCGGTCGAGTCGGTGAAGCTGACTGTCTTCCCGATCAGCCCGTTGGCCTGCGACAAGGATTGCGAAGACAGCAGCGCATCCAGCTTCGAATTCGTCTGCATCGCCTGCTCGACCGTCGAGAGCTGGGCGAACTGGCTCATATATTGCGAGGTATCCATCGGATTGGTCGGATCCTGGTTCTTCATCTCGGCGACGAGGAGCTGAAGAAACGTGTTGTAGTCCACGCTGTTGCTCGACGTCGCCGAGGTGGTCCCTGTCGACGACTTGCCGGTCGTGTCGGTCGCGCTGGTGACGTTCATCTAGCCTCTCCGCTGTCAGGCAGCCTCGAATGGGGAAATGGTGGCGGCGCCGGCCAGGATGACCTGCTCCACCGGGAACAGGGCCCGAATCCGCTTGAGTGCCTCGAAGTAGCGGGTCGCCCCGACCAATTCGTCGATCGCGCCGAGTCCATCCAGCATCTCGCGGTTCTCGCACACCGCACACAGGGCCGCGTGATGCTGCGCGTAGAGCGCCGCAGCGTCGCGGACGTCGGTCGGGTTCATCAGCATGAGCTGGACGATGAAATAGAGCTGTCGCAGCGCCGTGGTGGCGTCGGAAGCCTGCATGACCTGCGCTTCAAGCAGGAACATCACGTCGTTTACGAGCTCGACGGAGACCTTGCGGTCCACGCGGAGCACCGCGCCGTTGATGTAGATCCGTTCGCCCGCCCGCAAGGAGATCTTCATTAAAGCGCGTCTCGGATCAGGCGGTTGATTTCGATGAGCTGCACCACGTCGTTCGACCGCTGTTCGCGGAGACGATCGGCCTCCTTGACGATCCACAAGCCGATCGAGATGATGTCGGCGCGCAGCTTGTCCGGGAGCCCGTTTTCCGGGTGCGCGAGATCCTCGATGAAGATCGTCCACAGTCGCCGCACATAGAGCAGGCTCTCGACCAGGTCCTCGAGGCTGAAACGCCCCTTTTGGATCCGTTCGAGCCGGTCGATGCCGAGGCTGAGCGCCTGCCGCTCGCGGCTTCGCGCCTCATAGCCACTTTCGTCAACGACCGCTTCATAGGCTTCAAACGTCATCAGGACCACTCTTCGCAGGAGACCGAACAACTAGACAAGGTGACGAACCCCGGCTCAGAGATAATTGATGAGGCTGATCTTCTGGAGCTGCGAGGTGAGCGCCAGGGCCGTCTGGATCTGGGTCTGCAGGGTGTTGACCCGGACCGAGGCTTCGGTCGGGTCGACCTTCTCGATACCGACGATCTGATTGTTCAGAATGTCCTGCTGCGTCTTGAGCTTCGTGGTTGCGGTGGTGATCCGCTGCTGGACCGTGCCGACGGTGCCGCCGAGCGCAGCGAGGTCGCTGATGGCGTTACCGACGAGCCCGATGGCCTTGTCCACGACGACCTGAAACGTCTCTTGGCTCAGGTTTACATTCCCGAGATCGGCCATCATGGTGTAGGCCTCGGCGAGCTTGCGGAAGCCGGTCTGGTTGGCGCTAACGGACGTATCGGCGATCTCGGTCGTGGAGATACGGCTTTGCATGGTCTGGTCGGTAGCCGATGACCAGTTGGTGTTCCAAGCCGGGCTCGCAAACTCGGCATCGAAGGTGGTGTCGAGAAAGGTCTGCATCTGAGCCGGCGTAATGGTGCCCACGCTGGGCGACGATTGCGAGAAGCCGAAGGCCGCGAGAAAATCGGCGTCGACCTGGTTCTTGCTGGCCGAGCCCGCGGTGTAAGCCGTGATGGGCGCGTTCTGCGTGTTGATGCCCGAGAACAGATACGAGCCGTTATAGGAGACGTTCAGCGCGCCGATCAGATCCTGGAGATTGGAGGCCGCAGGCGGCAGGATGACCCGCCCGCCACCGTCGGTGCTGCGGGCCGCGATCAGGTCCTTGAGGAAGTCCGTCGCGGTCTTGCTGAGCTGGGTGATCCGGTTCTGCGTCACGTCCAGGCGTCCCGAGACGAGCCCGTTGGTATCGACGAGCTGATCGGCGAAGCTGAAGTCGGCCCGCAGCGTGAGGTCGCTTCCCGTCGTGGCACCGAGCTCGAGACCGACGTCGGCGAAGCGGCCGGTGGTCGCCTCCGTCGAGGCCTTGCTCAGCGCCGCCTGGTTGCTCGTGATCGAAGACCTCAACGACGAGGACAACATCAGGGTGGAAATGTAGTTTGCGCTCATCATGACTTAATTCCCCACGGCAGCCAGCAGGCTCTGCAGCATTTCATCGACGGTCGAGATGATCTTCGACGACGCCGAATAGGTGCGCTCGACCTGGAGCATCAACGCCATCTCGTCGTCCATGTTGACGCCGTTGACGTTCGACAACGCCGTGACGCTGCGGTTGAGCAGCGTGGTCTGGTACTCGGAGTTGTCGTTGGCGGTCTTGCGCTGATTTTCAATCCAGCTCGCCGACGACGACGCGAAATCGATCAAGCTGCCACTCGGCTTGCCTTGCGTGGTTGCATCGAACGGCTGCGACGCATCCATGCCGCCGATGAGCTGCTGTAGCCGGGCCGAATAGCCGCCGTTGCCGGCGGTATTGTATTGATAAGCGGGGTTGCCGCTGATCGCGCCGTCGCGCAGCAGATTCGGGTTGCCGCCGAGAGCCGGGTCGACCGACGCAGCGACCGAGATCGTGCCGGCGAGGCCCACCGAGACGGTTGCGCTCGCGGGCATCGCCGGCGCGCCGGGATAGGTGAAGAGACCGGGGACGTCGGGCAGCGCCGCGGCCGTTTGATCGCTTTCCCTGAAAGTATTGATCAGACCGCGCGCGATTTCGTCGAGCTGGCTCTGATAGGTGACGGTGTCCTGGTCACGCAGCTGGGCGAGACCGGCGAGCTTGCCCGACTTCAGCAGCATAACAGAATTGGCGCCTGTCACAGGGACGCCGTCGATGTAGACGGCATTGCCCGTGGTACCGGCGGTGTAGGCATCCGTCGGTGCAAAGCTCACCGTACGCGCCGTCTTGTCGAACAGCACGACGCCACTGTCGGTGTAGAGCGCGGCGTCGCCGTTGGGGCGGATCGACATCGAGACGCCGACCTCCTGGGACAGCTTCGATACGATGTTGTCACGCTGGTCGAGATAGTCGGTGATGTCGTCGCCGGAGATCGTGCCCTTCACGATTGCAGTGTTCACGGTCTGGAACTGGGAGAGCAACTGGTTGATGTTCTGAACCGACGTTTTCATGTCGGCATCCGCGCCCTCACGGACGGACTGCACGGTCCGGGTCGCCTGGTTGAGCGCGATCGCCATGTCCTTGGCGGACGTGACGGCCGCCTGCGCCAGCGTGGCGTTGTCCGGGGCGTTGGCATATTTCTGCAACGCCTGCTTGAGCGCATTGAGCTGCGCCGTCGGCGACTGATCGAGCTCGGGATCGTCCACGGTCGATGCGGCGATCTTCTGGAGACCGTCGTAGATCACGCTTTGCTTGGCGGACGCCGAGGTCGCGATCAGGACGTTGGTGAACAGGCCACCGCTCGCGGCGCGCTGGATCGCCGCGACATAGACGCCAGCATTCGGCAGATTGTCCAGCACCGCGATCTTGCGCGAATAGCCGGTAGCGCTGGCACCGGCGATGTTGCGCGAGATCGTCGAGGACTGAATGCCCGACGCCATGAGCGAAGCGCGAGCGGAGTCGAGAGCGGCGGTAAGGGACATGGTTTGCTCTTGCCCGGAATGGGCGCTGAAGAACTCAGCGCTTCAGGTTGACGACGACGTCGAGCAGATCGGCACCGGTCTGGAATGATTTCGAGTTGGCGGTGAAGCCGCGCTGGGCCTCGATCATACCGGTGAGTTCGTCCGCGAGGTCGACGTTGGAGTCCTCGAGAGAACCGGATTGGACGGTGCCGAGCCCGGCTCTGCCGGCGTTCGCGACCTCTGCGTTCCCGGAATTCATATTGGTGGAGTAGACATTGCCCGGTTCAGGCGTGAGATTGTCGGGGCTCGCCACGTCCGCAACGGCGATCGTGAACAGCGACAGCTGCTGGCCATTCTTGAGGATGGCCGTGACGTACCCATTCTCATCGATGTCGACTTTGTCGATGGCCGACGGAACACTGCCGTTGACCGTCGCCTTGAAGCTGAAATCCGTACCAACTTGCGTCATGTTGGACAGATCGAGGGTCACGGTCGCGCCGTTGAGGACGGGTATCGCGAGAGTTGTCGGGCTTGCGGCGGCCAACGCACCTTTTCCTGCCGTTGTCGTGTCGAAGGTATAGGTGGTGGCGGCTCCGAGCGCGGTACCCGTCGCCGAGTCATAGGCTTGAATCTGCCAGGTATCCGATCCGGCGGCCGTTGCAGTGTGGGACATATAGAGATCGACTGTGACCGCCTGGCCGATATTGTCGTAAGCGACGATCGAGCTCTTCGAGGAATATGAGGCCGGACCCGGTGGACCAGCAATGACAGCCGCTTTTGGATCCAGATTGCCGGTCGTCAGCGTTCCCGCCGTCGAAGCGACGGGCTGCTGCGACACCTGCGCAATGTTCACGATTTGCAACCCGCCGAGGGTATTTTGCGAGATATCCACCTTGCCCGGCTTGCCCAGGAGGTAATAACCGGCAGCATTCACCAGATTACCCTGGGAGTCCGGCACGAACGACCCGGCGCGCGTCAGATATTGCTGCGTGTTGTTGGCATTCGACACCACGAAGAAGCCGTTGCCTTGGATCGAGAGATCCGTAGTGGACGTGGTGAACTGCGTATGTCCGGCGTCGCTGATGGCGTAGCGGACAGTGGTCTCGACGGCGCCGGAATCGTAATTGCCGGAACCGCTCTTCAGGATCAGCGAGGAGAATTCGGTCGAAGCCCGCTTGTAGCCGGTCGTGTTGACGTTGGCGATGTTGTCCGAGACCGTCGACAGCTTGTTGGACTGCGCGGACATGCCGGAAACACCGGTGCGCATAACACCATACAGGCTCATGAATTGGGCTCCTTTGGTAGGTTGCAGCTAGAATGGGGGGTCTTGCTTGTGCGGGGCTGATGATTGGAAGCGATGCACAACTTCATGTTGTCAGGTCGCTTTCGGCTGACAGAACGAGCGCGCCTTGTCGGTCCACGCGCCGAAGCCGCTCGAGACGAGATGAGCGACGATGTGACAGACATAGCGCTTCTGCGCCGGCTGGTTGTTGGGGCCCGCATTGTAGCGGGCGACTGCCATGGTCCAGCTGCCCTCGCGCTGCTTCAGCTCCTTGAGGAAGCGCGCCGCATAGTCGACGTTCCTGGCGGGATCGAACATTGCCCGTACCGAAGCGAACTTGTCGCCGTGATAATAGTGATTGATTTGCATGCAACCGAGGTCGATCAACTTGATCCCCTTGCTGCGCATCGTCTCGAAATTAGCGATTGCGTCATCCATGTCCTTGGCGAACACGGTCTGGCTGTCGGCGCCGAGGGCATACGGATGGAGCGCACCGCGCCGACCGGTCTCGGTGAGGCCGACCGCATAGAGAATGCCGAGCGGAATCCCGTGCTGCTGGGCCGCGCGCGCCATCTCGCGCTCGCAGGGGCGCGCAATTTGGGCGGCCGCCTGGGCTGCGCTCGCATTAGAGATAAACAGGGCCGCGCCGATGATGCGGCCCCACGTCCTGATCATGACGCGTCTCCTGATTGAACTGGCGGTCCTGGCGGGCCTGCTTCGCGCCGCCGTCGGATTGCCCCGACGACGAGCTGGCACCGCCGAACGCGCCTTGCGACTGTGGCGAGGACTGTTGCTGACCCGAGAGCTGCGGCTGCGATTGGCCGGAGCCGCTCTGGAATCCGTCGAGCGAGCCGTGCTGGACGGGCGCGACGTCCGCGACATAGCCCGCCGACTGCATGAGATCGCGGATCTGGTCGCGCTGCTGGTCGAGCATCAGGCTCGTATCCTTGCGCTCGGCCGCAAGCTGGACGGACACTTCGGTGCCGACGAGCCGGAGGCGCACGGTGACGTTGCCGAGCGCGGGTGGCTCGAGATTGACGGTCAGGATCTTGAGCGGCTGATCCGGCGCATTGGTCTGGGACGCCGCGAGATCCGGCACCGCGGATGCCGCCGGTGCCGAGGACTCCTTCAACTCGGCGACGACTGCATTGGCGACCTGTTGCGGAGCATTGAACTGCGCCGGCGGCAGATGGGTCTCCTGCTGGACCACGGTGACCTTGGTCGCCTCGGGCAATGCGTCGCGCCCTGCGGCCTTGGCAGCGCGCTCGACATTTGCCGTGACCGCCTCGAAGCCCACTGACGCGGGCATTGCGCTCGAAACCTCCGAGCCTTGCGTCGGTGCCGACCGCGCCGCGGCCATGGTTTGCGAGGCCGCAGCCTGCGAGCGCGCGGCGGCGGGAGCGACGCTGGACGGAGCGGTGTCGACCGTCGCTGCCTTCGCCGCGCCCGTGGCGGGAGCCTCGCGCTTCGCCGTGGAGGACCGCTCGTCGCGCGCGGGCGCGTCCTTGTCGGCAGACTGCAATTGCATCTGCGTCTTCACGGCAGGCGTGGCAGCGATCTCCTGCCCGACCACGACGGCGATGACCGATTGATCCTGGACGTCTGCCCCGGCGGCATGATCCACCGGACGCAGTTTCTCCGACCTGTCGGCTTTCTTGTCGGAGGACTCCTCGGTGGATTCTGGTCCCTTGGACGCCGCGATACGTTCGCGCACCGTCGCGTCCTTCTCCGTCGGGTGGGCCAGACGCGTGCGCAGCGTTCCGGTCTTCGCCGTCGCTTCACTGCCATCGTCGCTCAGCGCCTGCTTTGCGAGATTCGAGACGGTGTGGAGCAGATCGTTGAACGACGAACTTGCCTGCGATTTGGTCCCGGCGCTCTTTGCGGAACGCGACGTCCCACGCATGTTGAGGCTCTCGGCGAGGCCCGAGAAGAGCTGTCCGGAGGTTCCACTGAGCTTGGTCATGGACGGCGGTCCCTGGTCAGGAGTTCGAGTTCGCCGAGCTGCTTCTGCGCGCGCGCGAGCGTCGCGGTCGATGACGCCAGATCGAGTCGCGCCGGCGTTGCCGGAGGCTTGTCGGCCGCGCCGGCGGGTCCGCCCGCGAACGGCTTGCGGACGTCGAGCGCGAGTTGCACCGTGGCATTCAGGAGGGGAACGTCGCGCTCGGGCAGCTTCGACCGGTCGAGCGCCTTCAGCTCGGCGAGGCCGCCGTCATATTCGTCGGTGAACGCCCGCGAGGCGCCGCGGAAGAAATGGGCCCGCTCGCGATCCGCCGAGGCGTCTGCGCTGAGCGTCAGCGCCCGCTCGCCGGCAAGCCGGGTCACGGCCAGCCGTCCCCGCACCATCGCGGCGCGCGCGATCACGAGGTACAGCTTGAGGCGGCTCGCGCGATCGATCTGCTCCAGCAGGGCTGTGATCCGCGCGAAGCGATGCTCGTCGAGTGCCAGGCTCGATTGCGTCAGTCCCGTGGAGAAGCGCTGCCAGAAATCGGCCGCATAGATCGAGTTGCGGTAATGGCGGATATAGGCCAGCGTCAGGAACTCGAACTTCTCGAAATCCTCCGTCTGCCCCACCAGCAGGATCTCGCGCCGCAGCGCCGCCTCCTCGACGAGCGTGCCGGGCATCAGCAGGCGCGCGTCATCCAGACGTTCGATCGCGAGCGATGCCTCAGCACGCGCGAACAGCGCGCCCTGCACGAGGGCGACCTGTCCGCCCAAGCCCGAGGAGATCGTCCGTGGCTTGACATCCTTGAGCAGCTCTCGCGCTTCGTCCTGACGACCCTCGACATAGGCGAGCGCACCGTTAAGCAGCCGCTCGTCGACGTTCATCTTGTCGCGCGGCAGCTTGCGGACGACTTGCGGCGCACCGCCGCTGAGCAGGTAGATGACCACGGCCTGGCTGTTCTGCGGATTGCTCCACACGGCAGGATCGGCAGCAAGAAACTTCTCGCCGATCTGCCGGATCAGCGCGATGTGACTGCTATGCGCGGCCGTGTCGCCGTTGGCGATGCCGTCCTGCACCGCCTGTAACGCACGGACGAGCTCATAGGGTTCGCCGGACCCGGGCGCAGCTTGAGCAAACGCGTTCGCCGCCGTGAACGGCAGCAGCAGCAAGGCGGCGCGGCGCAGCAGCCTGATCAAGGGCGTTTCTCCCGGATCAGGATCTCGATCCGGCGGTTCTGTGCGGCCGCCGGATCGTTCGGAAGCTTCGGTCGCCGATCGGCGTAACCTTCGACATGCTCGATCCGCCGCGCATCGACGCCGGAGCGGACCAGCATGTAATAGGCCATCTGCGCACGGGCGGTCGACAGCCGCCAATTGTCGTAGGTCTCCGAACGATACGGCCGATTGTCGGTATGGCCGCGGACGATGATCATGCCCTGGCGCTTCGTCAGCAGCGGCCCGATCTTGTCGATCACGCGGATCAGCTCGGGCCGCGGCTCGGCCGAGCCGACCGCGAACATGCCGAAGCTTGCATCGTCGGTCAGGCTGACCAGGAGTCCTTCCTCGACCTGGCGCACCTCGGCCGCCGGTCCCGCCCCTGCTTTGATGTCCGACAGCGCTTCCGCGATCGCGGACTGAAGCTGCTTGAGAGTCGGCTGCTGCGTTTGCGCCGCATCGCGCGGTTCGGACTCCTTCGCCGTATCGTTGGGACGCGCCTGCGGGAAGGCATTGGCCTGAACGCCAGCTTGGCCGTTGCCCTCGCGCGAGGATTGCGTCGCTGCAGGGCCGGGCGGCAGCAGGGGCGACAGGCTCGCGGACGGGCTATCTGCGTTCGGAGCCACGCTTCCGCCGGCATCATCCGTCTTGGTCCGGCGCGCCTGCGGCTCGCCGGGATTTAGCCCGGCTGCGCCGTCTCGTGCGGAGGCATTCGGCTTGGGCTCGCCCTCGATGAAGCGATCGGCGTCCTTGGACGCCTGCGGCGCCAGCTTCCAATAGCCGGGATCGAAGGGATCGCGGTAGGCGTCGCCACCCTTGAGGCCCTCCTCTTCGGCGGACGTCAGAGCGCCGGCGCGCCGCTGGCCCGTGGATTGGTTCGCGCTGTTGGCGATCTCGATGAGCGTCGCATAGGGATCGCGGAACAAGACCTTCTCCTCATAGGAGGCCGGCTTCTCCGCGGTTGGAGAGTCACCGCGACGTTCTTCGTTCGGCCCGGCCGGCTGACGCTTGCCATCCTGGCCTTCGAGCGACGACGGCTCCTTCTTGGAGAGATCCTTGAGGCCCTTCGGGGCAGGTGCGTTCTCCGCGAGCTTGATCGGGTTGAAATAGCTCGCGACCACCTGCTTCTGGTCCTGGTTCAGCGCATTGAGCAGCCACATGACCAGGAAGAATGCCATCATCGCGGTCATGAAGTCCGCATAGGCGATCTTCCAAACGCCGCCGTGATGCGCCTCCTCGGCGAAGGCGCTGCGCCGGCGGACGATCACGATCTCATGCTTGACCTCTTCCATGGCGGACTACCGGCGCGCTTCCTTGAGGCGTTCACTCCAGGCGGAGATCTGCGTCTCGATCACGGTCTGGTCGACCATGACGCGGACCTCGGAGGTGTCGGCGGCCTCGTATACGATGCCCGTTCGCCTGGACGCCTCGAGCTGCGTCTTCACGAGGTCGAGCAGCTCGCTCGGGCCAGTGACCTTGAACACCGGCACCGGAGAATTGCCGGTCAGCACCGCGACCTGCTCGACCAGCGATCCGATCGCCTTGTCGCGCACCGCCTCAGTGAGGAACGGCAGCAATATCCGCGCAACGGAGCTTGCGATGTTGGTCTCGATCTCGCGGCAGGCCGCCTCGAAGCCGCTGACGATCGCGGCCGCCTGCTGGTCCGACCATTTGGCCCGCTCCTCGCCGAGCCGGATCGCGCTGCGAACACGCTCCTCGGCGAGCTTGGCTTCGCCTTCCGCGACGCCGGCCGCATGGCCGCGCCGATAGGCATCGTCCAGGAGATTGACCGCCGGAGCTTCCGTCACGGGTGCCGCAGGCGTCGCCTGAGGCTGCGGCTGCGGTTGGGTCTGAGGCTGCGGTTGAGACTGCGGCTCACGCCGGGCTTCCTTCGGCCTGGTCAGCACGTCCTGAATTTTCGGCGGCGGAGGCGGCGGCGACTTGACGCGGCCATTCGCATCGAACTGCGTCAGGAGTTTTCCGATTGACGCGTTCATGCCGCCTCCTCGCGCCGCATCCAATCCTTAAGGATAGCCGCCGCCTGCATCTGATCGAGCCGGACGATCTGCTCCAGCCGCTTCTGCGGCGTTCGCTGCATCTTGCCTTCAAGGTCTTCGACGAGGTTGAGCTCCGCTTCCTCGCTGTCAGCCAACGCAAGGGCCGCCGAAGCCTCGAGTTGGGCGGCCTCAGCCGCCTCGGCCTGCTCCTGCTCCGCGCGATGGGTCAGAATGCCGTTGACCGCGGGCCGAAGCCCGAACCAGACCAGCATCGAAGCAACGGCCAGGATCGTCACCGCATTGATGACGCTGCCGAGCTGCTTGTTGATCATCTCGACGAAGCTGATCGGGGGCACCGGCGCCAGCTCACGGGAGCCCTCGATGAAATCGACCGCCGTCACCTGGATCTGATCCCCGCGCGCCTTGTCCAGTCCGCCCGCCGTCGCCGCGAGCTGACTGATCTCGGCGAGCTTGCTGTCGACGATGGCCTGGTTGCTCTTGTCGCCGAGATCGGCGACCAGCCGCGCGCGGTTGACCAGGACGGCGATGAACAGCTTCTTGACCGAATATCCATCGCTCACCGTCGTCGTGGTCTTGGACGAGACCTCGAAGTTGGTGACGTCCTCGCGACGGGTCTTGTCCTCGCTGGAGTTCTTGCCGCCCCCGGCGTTCACCTGCTGATCGGGGAGATTTTGCTGCACCGTGGTCGGCGTCGAACGGTCGGCGTTCTGCGACGATTCCTTCTCGCGCACGTTCCGCACCGAGCGCTCGGCGCGGTTCTCGGGATCGTAGACCGTCTCGTTGATCTGCCGCTTGTCGGTGGACAGCTGCGGCGCGACGCTCACCTCGAAATTGTCGAGGCCGAGATACGGCGTCAGCGCCTTGCGGATGTTCTCCTGCACCATGCCGCTGACCGTCTTCTGCAGGCTCGCCATCTTGGTCGGCGCGGCGCTCGCCTCGTCCTCTTCGGCGAGCAGCATCGAGCCGTCGGCATCCAGCACCGTCACCTTGTCGCGGCTCATGCCGGGGATGGCGGCGGCGACGAGATGACGGATCGACTGCGCGGTGCGCGCCTCGATCGCGCCGTCGGTGCGCAGCACGACCGACGCCGAAGGCGGCTGCTGCGTCGCGCGGAACGAGCCGCGCACCGGCAGCACGATATGCACCCGCGCTGCCTTCACGCCCTTCATCAGTTGGACCGTGCGCGCAATCTCGCCTTCCAGCGCCCGGAGCTTGGTGACCTCCTGCATGAACGAGGTCAGGCCGAGCGAGCCGATCTTGTCGAAGAGCTCGTAACCGGAATTGGCGCTGGTCGGCAGCCCCTTCTCGGCGAGCAGCATCCGCGCCTGCATGGTCTGGCTTGGGCGCACCGAGACGGCATCGCCAGCGGAATTGACGTCGAAGGTGATGTTCTGCTCGCGCAGCGCCGCGCCTATGCGCGTCACGTCTTCGCGGGTGAGCCCGGTATAGAGCGTCTCGAACTCAGGCCGGCTGAGGTAATAGGTGCCGCCGACGACGGTGACGAGAACTGCAAAGCCGATCAGCCCCAAGGCCATCAGACGCCGCGGCCCAAGCTCCAGCAGATTGTTGAGCAGTTGCTGTACCTGCGCACGACTGAGCATATGACCTCGTACCAATGCGAATGTAGAGGACACTCAGCTGCCAACCTTGTCTGAAGGTTGCGCGAAGACACGATTGTGTCGGTTCGCTGGCAAGGCGTTGCAATTTTACAAGAACTTTGGCGACGCAATCAGTTTGGCGGCCACAAGCGGCCGCTCGGACGCATGGCAGCGCGATCGGCTGCGGCGTGTCGCACGAAGTCTGGCGTCGGGAGGTCGATTGCCGGCACGTCCTGTGCCGTCGCGTCCGCCGATCATGGCGGGGACCGTGCTCCCTGAGGGAGCACGGTCGTTTCGAAAGCGCCGCTTAGCCGCGGAACAGCGACAGGATGCTCTGGCTGTTCTGGTTGGCGATCGAGAGCGCCTGAACGCCGAGCTGCTGCTGGGTCTGCAAAGCCTGGAGGCGGGTCGATTCCGCGTTCATGTCGGCGTCGACGAGCTGACCGACGCCGCGGTCAACCGAGTCCATCAGGGTCTTGACGAACTCCGTGTTGGTCGAGATGCGGTTCTTGACGGCACCGAGATCGGCAGCGGCAGAGCTCACCGAGTTGATCGCGGCGGTGACCTGCGCGATGTAGCCATCGAGCGTGGTCTGGTCAGCGGCCGAGTCGGTCAGGGCGGAGATGTTGATCGTGTTGACCGACGCACTGCCGCTCACGGTGTCCAGAATACCGGTCTGCGTGGTGGAGTAGAGCGTGTAGTTGGCGGTCGTCACGGTGATGGAGCCGATCGTGGGCGTGCCGCCAACACGCGAATACGACGAGACGAGATTGAAGCTCGTCGGGGTGGTACCCGTCGTCGTGCTCAGCCAGTTGATACCGTTGAAGGTGGCCGAGTTGGCCTTGAGCTTCATGTCCTGCTGGATCTGGGTGATGTCCGCCTGAATCTTGGTGCGGTCGATACCCGCGGTCTTGGCTTCGACCAGCAGCGCCTGGAGCTTGGTCAGGCCGGATTCCTTGTCGCCGATCACCGAGGTCAGAGCGGTGTATTCGGTGTCGACGGTCGCGGCCGACAGACCGAGCGAGTCGGAGACCGCGGAGAGCGCGGCGTTGTCAGAGCGCATCGACGTCGCGATCGACCAGTAGGCGGCGTTGTCCGAAGCAGTGGACACGCGCTGACCGGTGGAGATCCGGTTCTGCGTGGTGGCGAGTTGCGCGCTGACGGACCGCAGGGTCTGGAGCGCGGTCATGGCGGAGGAGTTGGTAAGAAGGCTAGAACCCATTTTGATGTCCCTTTGAAGATTGAATTGAGCTTGGGGGACATACCGGACTTGCACCGGTACGACAGGGCGGCGTCATGCCTTTGGGCTCCCGCGAGCGCGGGTTCAAGACCCAATCTGTCGTAACGGCGAGGTTAGCGAGCGAAGCTTGTGCGAGGCTTGTGGCTCTGTGCTCCACTTGCAACAGGTAACCGAAATGAAGGCGTGCGCGCGGCGTCACGCCAAACGAAAGGGCCGCGCTTCGCGGGAAGCGCGGCCCTCCTCCGATGATTAAAGTCTTAGCGGAACAGCGACAGGATGCTCTGGCTGCTGTTGTTGGCGATCGAAAGCGCCTGAACGCCGAGCTGCTGCTGGACCTGAAGGGCAGCCAGGCGGGTGGATTCCGCATTCATGTCCGCGTCGACGAGCTGGCCGACACCGCGATCAACCGAGTCCATCAGCGACTTCACGAACTCCGTGTTGGTCGAAATACGGTTCTTGACGGCGCCGAGGTTGGCGGCAGACGCGGCCACCGAATTGATGGCAGTCGTGACCTGCGCGATGTAGCCATCGAGCGTGGTCTGGTCAGCTGCCGAGTCGGTCAGCGCGGAGATGTTGATCGTGTCGACCGACGCACTGCCGCTCACGGTGTCCAGAATGCCGGTCTGCGTGCTGGAGTAGAGCGTGTAGTTGGCGGTCGTCACGGTGATGGAGCCGATCGTGGGCGTGCCGCCGACGCGAGAATAGGACGACACGAGGCTGAAGCTCGTCGGTGTGGTGCCGGTCGTCGTGCTCAGCCAGTTGATGCCGTTGAAGGTCGCGGCATTGGCCGTGCTCTTCATCTGTTGCTGGATCTGGGTAACGTCCGCCTGGATCTTGGTGCGGTCGATACCCGCGGTCTTGGCTTGGACCAGCAGCGACTGCAGCTTGGTCAGACCGGAGTCCTTGTCACCGATGACCGTGGTCAGAGCGGTATATTCGGTGTCGACGGTCGCGGCCGACAGACCGAGCGAGTCGGAGACCGCGGAGAGCGCGGCGTTGTCGGCGCGCATCGAGGTGGCGATCGACCAATAGGCGGCGTTGTCCGAAGCGGTGGCCACGCGCTGACCGGTGGAGATCCGGTTCTGCGTGGTAGAGAGTTGCGAACTCACAGACCGCAGGGTCTGGAGTGCGGTCATGGCAGTCGAGTTCGTAAGCAGGCTTGACATTGCGAATGTCCCTTTTTTGTACGCGATACATTTTCACGAGGGGACATACCGGGCTTTCACCGGTACGGAGGGACGGCATCATGCCTTTGGACTGATGTGGGTGGGGTCCAACCCGCCGTGCCGCATTGCTAGCACGCCGAATCTTGCTTCCAGATTAAGGCCGACTTGAATTCAGTAGTAAAATCATATGGTTAACATTACTTGCCGCTAACCATAACCAGCGTGTAGCGCTTAACCATATTCAGCCGGCCAGCGATCTCGGTCGGTCACGAGAACGACCGCACCAGTCCGGAGGCGAGCAGATTCCAGCCGTCGATCAGCACGAAGAACAGCATCTTGAAGGGCAGCGCGAGGATCGTCGGCGGCATCATCATCATGCCCATCGACATGGTCAGCGTCGCCACGATCATGTCGATTACCAGGAACGGCAGGATGATCAGGAATCCGATCTCGAACGAGCGCCTGAGTTCGGAGATCATGAAGGCCGGAATGATGACGCGCAAATCGATCCGCTTGTCGTCGAACTTCTTGCGGAAGCTCTCCGCGGCGAGCGCTTCGAAGGTCTGGAGATCCTTGTCGCGGACGTGGGCCAGCATGAACTCGCGGAACGGATCGGTGATCTTCAGATAGGCTTCTTCTTCCGAGATCTCGTTCTTCATCAGCGGCTGGACGCCGCTCTCCCAGGCCCTGTCGAAGGTCGGCGCCATGACGTAGAAGGTCATGAACAACGCGAGACTGATCAGCACCAGGTTCGCAGGCGTGGTCTGGAGGCCGAGACCGGCGCGCAGGAATGACAACGCGACCGCAAAGCGCGTGAAGCTCGTCACCATGATGAGCAGCCCAGGCGCCACCGACAGCACCGTGATCAGTGCCATCAGCTGGATGATCCGACCGCTGGTCGAGCCGTTTCCGGGCGGCAACAGGGAATTCAGGTCTGGAATCTGGGCCAACGCCACTTCGGGCAGCACGACCAGGATCAACGCGAGCAGCAGGATTCTCACTCTCACTGGATCACCAGCGTCTCGATGATCAGTTCGCGGACCTTGCCCGAGGAGCGGATGTTGGCACGCTCGGTCAGGTCGTCGCGCAGGTGCTGGAGCCCGCGCGAGCCCTCGAACTGCGCAACCGTCGTCGACCGCAAATAGGTGACGATGTCCTCGCTGATGTGGGCGGCCAGAATACCGGCATCCTCGTCGCTCATGCTGTCGGTCACCATGGAGGCTTCGATGCGCGCCCAGTTGTTGGCCGGCGCGGCGAGATTGGTCACGATCGGAGATAGTTTCCGGAGCCGCGCGCTGCCGGCGTAGCTCGACGCGATCGGCGGCGACGCAGCGCTCTTCTTGGCATCGGCAACGCGCTCGGCGGCCGCGATCAGATGCAGGCCGGCAAAGGCGCCCGCGCCGATCGCAATCAGGGTCAGCACGGCGATGGCGGCGATCAGGCGCATGGCATCCCCTGCCGTCGCGGTGCGACCCGATCAGTGCGAGCGTCAGAATGGTGCCACGGCGTCATAGATCCGGTGTCCCCATCCAGGCTGCTGTACATCCGACAGATTTCCGCGCCCGCCATAGGACACGCGCGCCTCTGCGATCTTGTCGTAGGTGATCGTGTTTGCTCGCGAGATGTCGCGCGGACGCACGATGCCGCCGACGTTGAGCACGCGCATCTCCGTGTTGACGCGAAATTCCTGCGATCCGCTGATCATCATGTTGCCGTTCGGCAGCACGTCGGTGACAATGGCCGCGATCGACAGCTTGATGTCCTCGGCGCGGTCGATCTGGCCGTTGCCCTTGATCTGGGTGTTGGTGCTGAGGTTGGCGTTGGCCTGGCCCTTGTCGCTCCATCCGGCGACGTCCATCAGCCAGTCGAGCCCGAACTTGATCTGGGAATCGCGCGAGCGGCCGGTCTTGTTGTCGAGCTTGGCCTTATCCTGCATCGAGATGATCACCGTCACAACGTCGCCGGTGCGCCGGGCGCGGGGATCGCGGTAGAGATCGGTGCCGTCATCCCAGGTCGAGCGATAGCTGACAGGCGTACGCATGCGCGGCGTCACCGGGATCGGATCGGCCTGCGTCCTCAAGCCGCTGCCGACGGGCGACATTTGCGGACCGGTCAGGACTTCAGCCGGATCGTGAAAGCATCCGGCCAGGAACACGGACGCCGCCAGGAGCGAGAGGATGAGGATCGGCTTGTTCATCTATTTGGTCTTTCCGTCATCCACGCGGCGCATGCCGCCGAGCAAATCGGCGAGGTGCGCCGCGCGTGCCGTATCCATCTCATTGAAGATCGCGCTCGAGCT
The DNA here is from genome assembly GCF_045571415.1 of Bradyrhizobium sp. LMG 9283. NCBI lineage: Bacteria > Pseudomonadati > Pseudomonadota > Alphaproteobacteria > Hyphomicrobiales > Nitrobacteraceae > Bradyrhizobium > Bradyrhizobium sp. LMG 9283. Next base: position 2,418,025 of record NZ_CP120691.1, on the reverse strand, counting down.
CCTCGGGCTGAGCTTGGCGAGCACGGCGGCGGCGGTCTCGTCGGTCATGCCGGCGATCTGGGTCGCCGCAGCTTCGGGCTTCATGCGCGAATAGATCTCGACCACACTCGCCTCGGCCTTCTTCAGGAAGTCGTCCCGCAGCGCCATCCACTTTTCGTACTCGGCGCGCTTGGACTCAACTTCCGCGATGCGCTCGCGGAGCAGGCTCTCGGCCTTCTCCAGCTCCTTGAGCTGCCAGGCCAGCCTTGCGTCGACGGCGGGATCGGCGACGTTGCTGCAGAACAGGGCGATTTCGTTGTCCGGGGCCGGCGCAGCCTGCGGCGGCGCAGGTTTCGGCGGCGCCGTGACGCTGCCGGGCTTGGCCGAACGTGCCGGTGTGGGCGTAGGCGCGGGTGTCGGCGTCTCGGCAGCCGGCACCGCACCGGTGATCGCGGGACCTGAATCTTCGGCCGCCCATGCCGTCGCCCGGATCGAAGCATTGTCGCCTGGTATCGCGGTGGCCGGCGGCTGCGGCTTCTGCGGTCCGCCCGCGCGGGCACGCGCGAACGAGAGCAGGTTGAGCGGCTTCGACGGCTTGGCCTCCTCCAGCGCCAGCGCGGGCGATGCGATCGCGAGCACAGAGGCCGCGGCCAGCAGGAGGAGTTTGGCTTTGTGATCCAGCTTCAGCATCGGGCCGCGCGCGATTCTCGCTTCAGACCTCAGCATTGAGCGACCAAGCTTGCACGACGCTTATGCATCATTGCACGATGACGTCGGCCTGGAGCGCCCCTGCCGTCTTGATCGCCTGAAGGATCGCGATGATTCCCGATGGCTTCAGGCCGATCTGATTCAGCCCTCGCACCAGGCGCTGGAGATCGACCCCGCTCAGGATCGCCACCTGCGATCCCGCCTCGTTGGCCTCGACCACCGTTTGCGGAACGACCACCGTCTGCCCTCGCGAAAACGGCGCCGGCTGCGACACAACCGGCATCTCCGTGACACGAACCGTCAGATTGCCGTGGGTCACTGCGACGGTCGATATTCGGACGTCGCGCCCGATCACGACCGTGCCGGTGCGCTCGTTGATGACGACCCGCGCCGGCGTGTCCGGCTCGACCACCAATTCGCCGATCTCAGCGAGGAAGCGGACTGGGCCGATATTGCGCGGCTTCGACAGCACGATGGTGCGGTAGTCGCGCTCGAAGGCGATCTGCGCGCGATAGCGACCGCCGGCATAACGGTTGATGGCGTCGAGGATCCGCGTTGCGGTGACGAAGTCCGGGTTCTTCAGCTGCAGCACCAGGAACTCCATCTCGTGGAGGCTTCCCTGCACCTCGCGTTCGACCAGCGCACCGTTCGGGATGCGCCCAGCCGTCGGGGTGCCCTGGCTGACGTTCTGCGCCTGGCCTCCGACGCTGTAACCGGCGACCGTGATCGCGCCCTGCGCCACCGCGTAGACGGCGCCGTCCGCCGCGCGCAACGACGTCATGACCAGCGTGCCGCCGAGGAGCGACGTCGCATCGCCGAGCGACGACACGGTGACGTCCATGCGCTCGCCGGGCCCGATCGAGGGCGGCAGGTCCGCAGTCACCATCACCGCAGCGACGTTGCGCGTGCGCAGCGTCGTCGGACGCGGGGGGTTGTTGGTGCTCGTGGTCTCGTTCCTGACGTTGATGCCCATGTTCTCGAGCATCGATTGCAGGGACTGTTCCGTGAACGGAGCGTTGCGAAGCGTATCGCCCGTGCCGTTCAAGCCGATGACGAGGCCGTAGCCGACGATCTGGTTCTCGCGCAAACCCTTGATGTCGGCGATGTCCTTGATGCGGACCGCGGCTTGGGCGCCGGCAGCCGACACGAGCAGGATGAGCGCAAGCAGGAGCCTGGTCATGACCCGTCCACGACCTTGACGGTGCCGTCCGGCTGGACGACGCCCCTGATGATCACCCCGGTGTCCGTATTGCGCACCGGGATCAGCGCGCCGGCCGCACCCGACTGCATCGCCGCGCCGTAAGTGACGATGGACAGGCCGCTGTCCTCGACCACCACCTTGACCATGGCGCCGCGGGCGACGGTCCAGGGGTCCTCCACGGCATTGGTTGGAATGGGCTGGCCCGGCAACAGCGCGCGCCGCGCCATGCGGCCGACCAGGACCTGACGCCCTTCGATGAACATGGCGACGCCGAGCAAGCTCGGCGCGAAGGCGCGCTCGGTGATCATCTCCTCCCGGATCAGCTCGCCGGCGCGGATCGAGACCGCCGGCACGGGAAGCCGCTTCTCCTCGGCCGCAGCGACGCGCGCCGCGACGAGAACCAGCAGCACGGCGGCCAACCCGCGCATGATCAGACCCACCCTGTTCAACATCGAGACACCGGAACTAGCGCATGCCCTTCGAGACCGTCTGGGCCATTTCATCCGAGGCCTGAATGACCTTGGCGTTCATTTCGTAGGCGCGCTGCGCCGAGATCAATTCGGTGATCTCCTTAACCGGATCGACGTTCGAGGCTTCGAGCCATTTCTGGTTGATCTTGCCGTAGCCGGCATCGCCCGGCAGACCGACGACCGGCGTGCCGGATGCCGTGGTCTCGCGATAGAGATTTCCGCCCAGCGGCTCGAGGCCGGCTTCGTTGGCGAAGTTGGCGAGGTTGAGTTGGCCGATCTGCCGCGGATTCACTTCCGTGTCGAGCTTGGCAAACACCTGGCCGGTCTGGTTGACCGTGACCTCGACCGTCCCCTGCGGAATGGTGATCGCGGGATCCAGCAGATAGCCGTCGGTGGTGACGAGCTGGCTGTTGGCGTTGACGTTGAACGAGCCCGCACGGGTGTATTGCACCTCGTTGTTGGGTCCGAGCACCTGAAACCAGCCGCGGCCGTTGATCGCGAGGTCGTAGGGATTGCCGGTCTGCGTCAGGGCCCCCTGGATGTGGAGCTTGCGGATCGCCGCTGACTTGACGCCGAGGCCGAGATTGGCGCCCTCCGGAATCGGCGAGGAGCCGTTGGTATTCGCGACACCCTGCATGCGGTCCATCTGATAGAACAGATCGGTGAACTCCGCGCGCGCACGCTTGTACGATGTCGAGTTGATGTTGGCGATGTTGTTCGCGATGACTTCGATGTTGGTTTGCTGGGCATTCATGCCCGTGGCCGCAATGGCGAGCGATTTCACGATTGTCACTCCCTCAGATCAAATCGACATCCGAACGACTTCTTGGTAGGCCTGCACGACCTTGTCGCGAACCGCGACCGCCGTTTGCAGGGCCTGCTCGGCCGACATCAGCGCCTCCACGACGCGGCGCGTCGATTCCTTGCCCTGCATCGCCGAGATCGACGCCGCTTCGCCCGCCTTCAGCGTCCCGATGGCATCAGTCGTCACCTGCTTCATCACCGATTCGAAGCCGACGTCGTCACTGCTCTGGATCGCGGTGGTCGCCGCCGGCGAGATGGCCTGCGTCTCGGTGGCGCGGGCCGTCGCCTGGCCGGCGGATATTGCCGTGGATGAAATCGCCTCAAGCATTGTCAGCTCCTCAAGAGGTCGATGGTCATGCCGAGCATTGACCTCACCTGCTTCACGACCTGGAGATTGGCTTCATAGGACCGGTTTACCTCCCGCATGTCGGCCATCTCGATCATCATGTTCACGTTCGGCAGCTTGACGTAGCCGGCCTTGTCGGCAGCGGGATGTCCCGGATCGTACTCCACGCGATACGGCGTGGTGTCGACCCCGATCTCCTTGACCTTCGCGAGCTGCGCTCCCGAGGCTCGGTCCATCGCGGCGTCGAAAGTGATGGTCTTGCGCTGATACGGATCGGCGCCGGCGGTGCGTCCTGTCGAGGTGGCGTTCGCGAGATTCTCCGAGACGATGCGCATGCGCGTCGACTGCGCTTCGAGCCCGGAGCTCGCGACCGTCAGGGAGGCGCTCAATGAGTCCAGCACGTCAGCTCACCTCAGGCCTTTGCACTCGACAGAACCATGCGGTGGAACGACCGCACGATCGCCGCGTTCATCGAATAGTCGCGATTGACGTCGCTGCCCTTGATCATTTCCTGCTCGAGGCTGACGGAATTGCCGGAGTGAACCACTTCCCAGCTGTCCTTCTTCGCGGTCGCCCGCGTGTCGGTCTCGGTTGCGGACAATTGCATGTGCGATGGCGACGTCGTCGCAAGCCTGACCGGCATGCCGTCGAGCACCTTGTTGAACGGCTCGACGTCGCGTGCCCGAAAGCCCGGCGTGTTGGCGTTGGCAACGTTGGTGGCGATGGTCGACTGGCGGAGTTCGAGATACCGCGCCTGCGACGATGCGAGTTCGAAGAGATAAAGCGGTCCCACGACGGCTCCATTCTGATCCATTCGGAGCAAGCCTAGGGCGTTAAGCTTTCGTCAAGCTGTTGCGCGAAGCGCCATCCTCGGAAATCTACTGGACCTTCTCGGGCCGCGGCGTCTGCTTGGATTGGAGGAAGTAGATGATCTCGGCGACGGGCCGGAAGAATTCCGCCGGAATCACCTGATCGACCTGGACCGCCTCGTAGAGCGCGCGCGCCAACGCCTTGTTTTCGATGACGGGAATTCGGTTCTGTTCGGCGACTTCACGGATCTTCAGCGCGATCACGTCCATGCCCTTGGCCACGACGAGCGGCGCCGCGTTTTCCTCGCGCTTGTAGCGCAGCGCTATCGCGAAATGTGTCGGGTTCGCAATCACCAGCGTCGCACGCGCGGCGGAGGCGATCATGCGTTGGCGCGAGCGGTCACGCGCCAGCGAGCGCAGGCGCGCCTTGATCAGCGGATCGCCTTCCGCCTGCTTGTGCTCGTCCTTGATCTCCTGCTTGGTCATGCGCAGCTCGCGCCGCCAGTGGAAGCGCGCCCAGGCGAGATCGATCGCTACCAGGACGATCGTCGCGATGCAGATCGCCGAGACTATGCGCATCGCGATATTGAGAATCATCTCCGGCAACGCGACCGGATCGGTGTACATCGCCTCGAAGGCTCTCGCCTCGGACGAGCGCAGCACGAAGGCGACGACGGCGGTCACCGCCACAAGCTTGAACAGCGACTTGGCGAACTCGATCAGGCCCTGCGTCCCGAACAACCGGCTCCAGCCGCTCACCGGGGAGATTCGCGACAAGTCCGGCTTGATGCGCTCGAGCACCAGGCGCGGCGCGTTTTGCAGCATCGAGGCGGCGAGCCCGAACACCACCAGGATGACGATCAGCGGCACCAGGAAGCGCAGTGCCTGGAGCCCGACCACAGTGAGCAGGTTCTGCGCGTCCGCGCCGGTAGAGAGCGGGAAGCCCTCGGGCTCGTCGAGGAGGCTCTTCAGCGTCGGCGTCAGTTGCTGCACGCCCTGACCGATCAGGAACGCCTGGATCACCATCAGCGCGGCCATCGAGGCGAAAATGGAAGCCTCCCGAGAGACCGGAATCTTGCCCTGTTCGAGCGCATCGCGGACTTTCTTCTCGGTCGGCTCTTCTGTCTTGCTCTCCTGATCGGATGTTTCTGCCATGCCCGTTCAGCGGTCAGCGGAAGACCAGCTCATCCTCCTGCTCGGGGTTGAGCTCGATTTCGCCCTTCTCCGCCAGCTCGAGCGCAAGGTCGGTGATCACGCGGCGCGCCTCCAGCACGTCGCGCTGGTTCGACGGCTCGCCGATGGCGAGCTCGTGCTCGACGACGCGGCGGACGCGCGAGGCGACCGAGGACAGGATCAGCTCGCGGAAATGCTTGTCGGTGCCCTTCAGCGCGACCACGATGCGATCGGTTGGCACCTGGTCGAAGATCATGGTGCGCGCCTTTGGCGTCAGGTTGGTCACGTCGTCGAAGGTGAACAGCAGCTCCTTCAGCACTTCGGCCGACTTTGGCCGCTTCTCCGACAGGCTCTTGAGCATGTCCTCGATATGGCCGCGCTCCATCTTGTTGATGATATCGGCGACACGGGCGTAGGTGTCGGCGCCGAGATTGCGGGCAAAATTGAGCGTCAGGTCCTCGTGCAGCGTCTTCTCGAGAACCTTCATCGCGTCGTCGACGATCGGCTTGAGGCTGAGCACGCGCCGCATCAGTTCGTTGCGCAGGCTCGAGGGCAGCTGGCTCATCACCTTGGCAGCGCAGGCCGGCTTGACCTTGGACAGGATCAGCGCCGCGGTCTGCGGATGCTCCTTGGACAGGTAGCTCGCCAGCGAGTTCTCGGACACCGACGAGACGCGGTCCCACACCGACCGGCTCGAATTGCCGAGTAGATCCGACATGATCTGCGAGACCTGGTCGGCCGGCAGCACGTCGCCGAGCACGGCTTCCAGACCACCGAGCGTGCCGAGAATATTCGCGCCCATCGAGAACTGCTGGGCGAACTCCTCGACGATTCCCTCGAGCTCCTGCGCGGTGATCGGCCGCAGCTCCGCCGCCGCCTTGGTGACGATGCGGATTTCCTGCGGCTCGAACTGCTGCAGCACGCTTGCCGCCGCCTGTCGGCCCATCGCCAGCAGGAGCGCGGCGACCTTTTCCGTGCCGCCCAGCGTGGTAACGCCTCGCTGCTTGACGGGAGCGATGCCGACCGGTGCCGCCATGGTCAGGTATCACCCTGCCCCAGCGGCCCGACGATCTCCGTGAGCGAGACGCCGAAGCGGGAATTGTCCTCTTCGACGACGACCACCTCGCCGCGGGCGACGATGCGGCCGTTGACGACGACGTCGACGGGCTCACCGACCCGGTGATCGAGCGGAACCACCGCGCCGCGTCCGAGCTTCATCAGGTTTGCGACCGGAATAGTGGCCGATCCCAGCACCACCTGCATGGTGACGGGAATGCGCAGGATGGCGTCGACATTGGCGAACTTGCCGGTCTCCTCGGCCGTGCGCTGGGCGATCTCCGCCAGCCGTTCGAGCGGAGACGTCTCGGCCTCTGCCGATGCAGGTGCAGACTCATAGTCGAAGGATTGCGCCATTGGGTATCGCCTCTTGGTATTTCCGCTCCCGGAGCGCCGCGGCGTTCCGATTGTGCTCGCTTTGCCGGTTCGGGCTTCAGTGCTTGTTCAGGTCGGCGCCGCCTGCGGTCGCGGCAGGTGCGAGCCCGCTCCGCGCATCGAGCGCCGCGATCGCCTCATGGGCCTGATCGATCTTCGCGCTCAGCACGTTGGCGAGCCGTCCGAGATTTGCGGTGGAATCGTGTGCCGCGGTGATGACCGTGTCGAAGGCGCCCGCCGTCTCGTGCACGATGGTCGAGAATTCGCCCTGATAGCTGCGCAACCGCGCCAGCTCGCGGTGCATCCTGGTCACCCGCAAGCTGGTGAAAGCGAGCGCAACCAGCAACACGACATCAACGAGATAGGATATCATCGACGAACTCCCGCTTCTGATCGACGGGATCTGCCACCTGCATGGCGTAATAGCCATCAAGCTGGCCGATCTGGCACCAGAACAGCACCTGATTGTTGCTTTCGAGACGGGCCAGCGTGCGCGGCGTCGCCTCCAGCTCGAGCACCTGCCCGACCTCGAACTTCACGACGTCACCGAGCGTCACCATCTTCTCGTCGAGCACCGCGCTGAGCGTCACCTCGGTCCGCTGGACCTCGCTCTCCATCTGTTCGCGCCAGCGTGGGTCGGCCGCGCGACCGTCGCTGACGACGACATGAGCGAGCTTCTGACGGAGCGGATTGAGCGCGGAGTGCGGAATGATGAGGAACATCTGACCGCCGCGGTAGAGCGCCTGCAGCATGATGTTTGCGCAGATCGACATGTTGCCGCTCCGCCCGATCGCCAAGGACGCCATCGCCGTCTCGACCCGCTCCACGCGAAAGGTGACGTTCGAAGTGCCGGCGAAGGCGGATTGCAGCGCCTTGGCGAACCGCTCGAACAACGCCTGCACCAGGCGGAGTTCGATGTTCGAGAACGAGCGCTCGACGTCGAGCGGCGGCTCGGCGCCGTCGGAGCCGAACATCGCCTCGACCATCGTGAACACGAAGTCACGATCGAGCATGATGATGACGCGGGAGTCCCACTGCTCGGCATAGAGCACCGCCGCGACCGCATTGGCCTCGTAGTCCTTGATGATGTCGCCGACCCGGTCGTTGGTGATGCCGTTGACCGAGAAATAGCAGGGCGTTCCAGCCATCGGCTGCAGGCTGTCGGTGCACGATGCGGCCATGCGATCGAAGATCACATTGAGCATCGGCATGCGTTCGATGGAGATACCCGCCGCATCGAGCAGGTAGTTCGGCAGCTGCTTCCGCTGGTCGACCTCGACGTCTTCCATCATCATGCGCGCGCCGCCTTGGGTTCGGCCTCGGTCACGACGGCCTTGGGACCTGCGATGGTCTCATTCTCGACGACGTCGATCGAGGGCCGCTCGGTGCTCGCGATCATCTTGCGGCCGTGCTCGACGGCGATTTGCGGCATAGCGCCGTTCATGAACGCCAACAGCGTCTGCTTGACGATGATGTAGGGCCTGCATTTCTTCTCGCGCGTCATCTTGATCTTGAGCGCAAAGGGCGAAATGATGCCGTAGGACAGGAAGATGCCGGCGAAGGTGCCGACCAGCGCGGCGCCGATGAAGCCGCCCAGCAGCTTCGGCGACTGGTCGAGCGCGCCCATTGCCTTGATGACGCCGAGCACGGCGGCGACGATGCCGAGCGCCGGCATCGCCTCGGACACCGTCACCAGCGCATGATAAGGCGCCAGCTTGCCCTTCACGATGGTGTGGATCTCCTCGTCCATCAACGCCTCGATCTCGTGCGTGCGCGCGTTGCCCATGATGATGAGACGGACATAGTCGCAGATGAACTGGAGCAGCGACGGGTCGCCGAGCACACTGGGGAACGCCTCTCAACGACGATGCGTCGATATGTGTGGATGATCCTCGGGCCTGCATTTCTTCTCGCGCGTCATCTTGATCTTGAGCGCAAAGGGCGAAATGATGCCGTAGGACAGGAAGATGCCGGCGAAGGTGCCGACCAGCGCGGCGCCGATGAAGCCGCCCAGCAGCTTCGGCGACTGGTCGAGCGCGCCCATTGCCTTGATGACGCCGAGCACGGCGGCGACGATGCCGAGCGCCGGCATCGCCTCGGACACCGTCACCAGCGCATGATAAGGCGCCAGCTTGCCCTTCACGATGGTGTGGATCTCCTCGTCCATCAACGCCTCGATCTCGTGCGTGCGCGCGTTGCCCATGATGATGAGACGGACATAGTCGCAGATGAACTGGAGCAGCGACGGGTCGCCGAGCACACTGGGGAACGCCTTGAAGATCTCGGACGACGAGGGATCGTCGATATGCGCCTCCACCTCGTTGCGGCCCTTGCCGCGCAGCTCACGCATCAGGGCGTGCAGCGCCCCCAGCAGGTCGAGGTAATAGCGCTGCCCCGGCACCGCGTTGGTGATTGCCTGCATGCAGGCGACACCGCTATCTACGACCGTCTTCCACGGATTGGCCAGGATGAAGGTGCCGACCGCGGTGCCTACGATGATGACGAATTCCCACGGCTGCATGAGCACGGCCAGATGCCCGCCCATGGCGGCAAAGCCGCCGAGCAGCGCCGCTACCGTGATGAAAATCCCCACGAAACTGCCCAACGCGCCGCTCCATCGCCGATCCCACCGGGAATATCTATTTGGCGACGCTTGCGCGAGGCTGGTTTCCTCGTCGTCAGCCCCGCGCAAGCAATGCGCGGCAGCTTGAAGCGGTGCCGCAACAGCGGCTAGAGGGGCGCGTGTCATGCTATCCACCATCGCGGACTACACCAGGCTGACCCAGGACATGGGCAAGTCACTGACGCAGGTCGCGAAGCAGCCGGATGTCAGCCGCGAGACTGATTATTTCCTCAGCCATATCGGCAACGTGAAGACGATCGACGATTTCCTGAAGGACTATCGTCTCTACTCCTACGCCATGAAGGCCTATGGCCTCAGCGACATGACCTATGCCAAGGCGTTCATGCGCAAGGTGCTGACCGAGGGGGTTACGAGCAAGGACGCCTTCGCCAACAAGCTCACCGACGTCCGCTATAGGCAGTTCGCCACCGCCTTCAATTTCGCCGCCCTCGGCGACAAGGCGACCCAGACCGCCGCAGCCACGACCGGCACGGCAACCCAATACGTCACGCAGACGATGGAGGAGAAGGCCGGCGATCAGAACGAAGGTCTGCGATTGGCGCTGTATTTCACCCGCAAGGCTTCCACGATCACCACCGCGTACCAGATTCTCGCGGACAAGGCGCTGACGCAGGTGGTTCAGACCGCGCTCGGTCTGCCGGCGACGATCAGCTCGGCCGACATCGACGCCCAGGCCAAGATGATCGCGAGCAAGATCAACCTCACCGACTTCCAGGACCCGGCCAAGGTGACCAAGTTCGTGCAGCGCTTTGCGGCGATGTGGGATGCGACCCAGGCCCAGAGCGACGACTCGACCAATCCCGCGCTGGTGCTGATCGCGGGCGCCGCGACGTCGATCAGCATGGATACCAACGTGCTCACGACGCTTCAGAACATCAAGTTCAACAGGTAAGTCATGCAATCGGCTCTCTATGTGGGATTGTCGGCGCAGGTCGCCCTCGAAAAGCGCCTCCAGACGATCGCCAACAACGTCGCCAACGTCAACACGGCGGCGTTCCGCACCGACGTGGTGAAGTTCGAGACCGTGCTGTCCAAGGCAGGTCCGACCCCGGTGGCGTTCTCCTCGCCCGGCGACAACATCATCTCGCGCCAGGCCGGCAACATCACCGAGACCGGCAACCCGCTCGATGTCGCCGTGATCGGACAGGGCTGGATCGCCTTCGCCGGTCCGAACGGCACGGTCTATACGCGCGACGGCCGCCTCCAGATCGCTCCCAACGGCGATCTTCAGACCGTCAGCGGGTTTCCCGTGGTCGATTCCGGCGGCGCGCAGATCACGCTCGACCCGAACGGCGGACCGATCTCGATCGCGCGCAGCGGCGCGATCACCCAGGACAATAACGAGATCGGCACCATCGGCCTGTTCAGCATTCCGGCCGATGCCAATCTCGAACGTTACGGCAATTCCGGCGTGACGCCCGACCGGCCAGCGACGGCCATCGCCGATTTCTCCCGGGACGGCTTCAAGCAGGGCTACGTCGAAGGGTCCGGCGCCAATCCGATGATGGAATTGACCAAGCTGATGGCGGCCTCGCGTGCTTTCGACGGCACCAACTCGATGATCGAGGGCACCGAGAGCTCGCTCCAGAACGCGATCCGCACGCTCGGCGAACCTGGCAAGTAGGCTGCGCCTCGCGCGCATTGAGATTGAGGTTGGACGGTTTCCTTGAACGCTCTTCGGCAACTCGAGTGGGCGCTGCTGGAGCTTCAGCAGAGCACTCCCCTGGCAAGCGTCAGCGGCGCGATCTCCGAGATCGCGCCGACGCATTTCCGCGTCTCCGGCCTGTCGCGCTTCGTCAGGCTCGGCGAGCTCATCGGCGTCAATTCGGCCGGCAAGCGCCAGATCGGCGAGGTGGTGCGGATCGACAGCGACGGCATCATTGCCAAGCCGTTTGACCGGCAGTTTGCCGGCGGGCTCGGCTCGGTCGCCTACCGGATGCCGCCTCTGTCCTTCGCGCCCGATCCGAGCTGGAGGGGCCGCGTTATCAACGCGCTCGGCGCGCCGCTGGACGGACAGGAGCCCCTCACCCAGGGATCCCAGGCAGTCTCGGCGGAGGCGGAGGCGCCGTCGGCCATGAAGCGCGCACGCGTGCACAAGCCGCTGCGCACCGGCGTGCGCGTCATCGACCTGTTCGCGCCGATCTGCGCCGGCCAGCGCGTCGGCATCTTTGCCGGATCCGGCGTCGGCAAATCGACACTGCTTGCGATGCTCGCCCGCAGCCAGGGTTTCGACACCGTCGTGCTTGCCCTGGTCGGCGAGCGCGGCCGCGAGGTGCGCGAGTTCATCGAGGACGTGCTGGGCACCGACCGTCATCGCGCTGTCACAATCGTGTCGACGGGCGACGAAAGCCCGATGATGCGGCGGCTGGCGCCGAAGACGGCCATGGCGGTCGCCGAATATTTCCGCGACCGGGGCGAATCGGTGCTGCTCATGGTCGATTCGATCACCCGCTTCGCCCATGCCGCTCGCGAGGTCGCGCTTGCCGCCGGCGAGCCCGCGGTCGCGCGCGGTTACGCGCCGACGGTGTTCACGGATCTGCCGCGCCTGCTGGAGCGCGCCGGGCCCGGCGAGGAGGGATCCGGCACGATCACCGGGATCTTCTCCGTGCTGGTCGACGGCGACGATCACAACGAGCCGATCGCCGATACCATCCGCAGCACGCTCGACGGGCACATCGTGCTCTCCAGGCACATCGCCGACCAGGCTCGCTATCCGGCCGTGGACGTCCTGGCCTCGGTCTCCCGGCTCGCCCATAACGTCTGGGACCCCGAGGAGCGCGAATTAGTGAGCAAGCTGCGCGCCATGATCGCGAAATACGAGGACACGCGCGACCTTCGCCTGATGGGCGGATATCAGTCGGGGCGTGATTCGGGCCTCGACCAAGCGGTCGAGATGGTTCCGAGAATCTACAGCGCGATGCGGCAAGGCGCTTCGGCCCCGCCGAGCGCCGATCCATTCCGCGAGCTGCGGGACATGCTCAAGGGCGATTAGCAGGGGGCGAGGGTGAGACGACGCGAGAGGCGTCTGCCGCCCGTCCTGCTCGTGGTTTTCGACAGCAGATTGCGCATGTCGCCACGCTTCCAGCGCATGCGCGCGCACGTCCGTCACCGATTTCCGCCGTGAGCGCATCCGCCGTGCGGATGAGCGCAACGCGCGGCCGCGGTGTAAGCGTTCGAGCGGACAATTTCGCGCGCACGGCGACGACAACCGGCACGTGCAATTCCTGTGAGTTCCCCTCACGATTCTCCGGCAGAACGTACAAGTTGTGGATGACGTGCCGGCAAACACCATCGTCGTGCACAAGCTTCGATCAATTTGCGTCAACGACAGCCAACAACGTGCCGTGCAAACAAACCTTCGTACAGTTGAGCGCATGCTGCTCGTCAGGCAGCCTATTGCGTTCACCATCATGTGTCCCGACGCGCGAGATTGTCTTTGAACGTTACATTCGCTTGCGACGACATCCAGTCTCCGCGAGGGTCTCTACTTGATTTTGTTGAGAAGCTCATTCATCGTTTCCGCGGAACACAAAAAACGTCTGCGTGTGACTTGAACTTTGGGGCTTCGGTTGAACTACTCCGATCCACCGTCTGCCGGCGACGGCAACCCGGGCTCCCGCGCGACGATGGCGCTGCGGGCATGTCATCGGCGACGCAGCCTCTCCCGCTGGACGATGCGACGGCCAAGGTGCGACGCGTCGCGGCCCGTGCCTTTGCACGAGAGTTCGACATGACATGCTGGTCGGACACTCAGGGCGCAAAGCGGCTTCGGGACGCCGCAGACGAAGCTTCGGGGACGAGGTAGATTCATGCCATTGGCGCGAGAAGCCGTCGAGCTGCTGGTTCAGGCGGCGAGGGCTTGGTATTTCGAAGGCGATCAGCATGGGTTGCGCGATCGGGAGTGGATGGCGCTGCGCTTTCTCGGCCGCGCCAACAGGTTTTCGCGCACTCCGTCCGCGCTGGCCGGCTTTATCGGCGCCACCCGAGCGACTGCATCGCAGATCGTGAAGACTCTGGAGAGCAAGTCCTTTCTGGTGCGAAAGCCGTCGCACGAGGACAAGCGCTCCGTCGTCCTGCACGTCACGCCCCAGGGCGAGAAATGCCTGAGCCAGCACGACCCGATCAACCACGTGGTGAATGCGGTGACGGCACTCGGGACCGAGGAGTGTATCAGGCTGCGCGACTCTCTCCGCGAGATCCTCAATCATCTCGACGCGGCCCATCAGCGACTCGATGCCAGCATCTGCCGGGACTGCATGTTTCTCGCAGAGCGCGGCCCGGGCACCGGCAAAGGACGTGGAAACGCCGAATTCATGTGCCGGCTCTATCGTGCTCCGATCTCGCTCGCGGAGACCGAACTGCTCTGCACCAGTTTCGAGCGCACGCGTGACCGGCCCAAGATCGAGCAGCATCTCGACCGCGCGCGCGTGGCGAGCCAGGGGTGAGGCGGGCGCTCGCAATGACGGAGCAAGAGGCATCGGCGCTGCTTTGCTCCCCGATCCACGTTTGAATCGCAGACACGCCTTCCCATTCTCGCGGCTGATTTCGCCCGAGCTTTGCTTGGTCGCTCCACCCTCTCGATCCAAGAGGGCGCAGGAAAGGCCGGGTGCCGGCTGGCACCCACGGTCCGCTGTGCGCGTGTAGCGCAAAAGGATTTGCACAGCGGCATACAGGTGAAGCCGTACACACGGCCTTCCCTGCGCAGTGGTCGGACGGCTTATGCCGCGCTCTTGTGTCTGCAAATTGTGCCAAAAAACGCCAACGGGCGGTTCTGACCAACCGCCCGTCGCTGGATCTGAGCCCGACCGTGCTCAAAGGCCTTGAGAGCCTGTCCGGGAGCGTGGGACAGATCCGGTGTCTTCCTCAACCCGAACAGTTGCATGGGCTTCGAGCCCGAACCGAGCAAGGAAGGGAGTGGATGATGGCACAAAACGGTGGCGTTGTCGTCGGGATCGATGTGGCCAAGGACAAGGTGGATGCATGCATCCGCGCGGTGTCGCAACGGCAGACGTTTCCTAGCACTGCAGAAGGACGGCGCGGTCTGATCCGCTGGCTGCGCAAATACAAGGTTGCCAAGGCGGTCATGGAGGCATCTGGCGGTTACGAGCGAGAGTGGGCTAAGGCGCTGCGTCAGGCCGACATCGAAGCCCGGATCGTCGACCCCAAGCGCGTGCGTGATTTCGCTCGATCAGCCGGACAACTCGCCAAGAACGATGCGATCGATGCGGAGATGATCGCCTGGTTTGCCGAGACCTTCACCGATGCTCCAGATCAGGCCCATGACACGGCCCGCGAGAATCTGGTGCAGGTCGTAAAAGCGCGCCAGAGCCTGCTCGATCTGCAGACGAGCCTGAAAAATAGGGGCGAGCATGCCGCCCCCAAAATCGTCCAGCAGATGCAGGCTCGGTTGTTAAAGCAGATCGCAGACGAAGTTGCCAAGCTCGAGGTTGCGATCGCCGCAATGATCAAGGCCGCGCCACATTTGGCCGAACTTGCCGAGATCATCGAGAGCGTGCCAGGGCTCGGCAAGATCACATCCGCCGGTCTGGTCGCCGCGATGCCGGAACTTGGCCAGGTGAGCAACAGGATCGCCGCTGCGCTGTTGGGAGCAGCTCCTTACGATGACGACAGCGGGAAGCGACGCGGTGATCGCCATGTAAAAGGTGGACGCCGAAAGGTTCGCAATCTCTTCTACATGGCTTGCCTCGGCGCTGCGACGCGGCACAACCCTGTGATCATGGCCTTCTATGATCGTCTGATCGCTAAAGGGAAGGAGCCGAAGGTTGCGCTGATCGCCTGCATGCGCAAGCTCATCGGCATTCTCAACACCATGATCGCCCGGCGCCAGAAATGGGATGCTCGCCGCTACGAACTGAGCGAACCCGCTCGGCCTCAGCCGAGCGCATGCACCGCCTGAAGACCGGTGAGCGGGCGGGGTCAAGGCCGTCAGCCGCCGAAGGCGGGGCGCACAGCGCCAGCCTTGAGCCCGCTCGATCACCGGTCTACTTCAACACAGTTGCTCCCGGGAGCCGAGTTCCTTCTGGCCTCCCTCACCCCGCGAATTGACGATGCCGTCCGCCCGGTTGGGCTCGCGCGCATCTTCGAAGGGCTTGACCGTAGCAACGACGGCCAGGACCACACGGTTTTGCCGTACGCGCGGCTCGCATGTTCGCCGCAGGGTTTTCCCGCGCTGTCGACGTCACGGGAAAAATGCTGGCGAGACGAACCTTTCAGCGCCGCTCGTCCGCACGCGGCTGCGAGCTCACAGGGACTACCCGCCCTGCCCGCCCCCTTCGTGCCGACGCTGCCGCGTCCACCGCAACCCGACTCGCGACACGTGACGACACAAGATCG
This sequence comes from Bradyrhizobium sp. LMG 9283, assembly GCF_045571415.1. Taxonomy (NCBI): domain Bacteria; kingdom Pseudomonadati; phylum Pseudomonadota; class Alphaproteobacteria; order Hyphomicrobiales; family Nitrobacteraceae; genus Bradyrhizobium; species Bradyrhizobium sp. LMG 9283. Next base: position 2,402,106 of record NZ_CP120691.1, on the reverse strand, counting down.
CCCCTCAAGACTGAGCCGGGATGGGCACCACATACGACAAATCCGAATTTTTGTAAAGTCGAATATTTTGGCGGGGACGGATTGACAACGCCCCATGTGCAAACATCCAGGTGTTTTGCCCGTCGGGCGCAGTAGCCCGATGGAGCGCTGTCCGGGATCTCACCCCATTCTACAGCGCCCCGGATTACGCTTCCGCTCCGTCTGTACGAGGGGCGTCGGATATCACGCAGAATGCGCATCGGGATAGGGGGAAGCCTCGCGGCTTCTCCCCTCCCACACCACCGGACATACGGGTCCGTATCCGGCGGTTCGGTAGATTATGCTGGTTGCTGTGCCGCGACGGAAGCCAAGCCGAGTGCCCTGAAGAACGCGATTGGCATGGCGATGGTGAGCGCGGGGCTGTTCGCGAGCCGCCAGGGGCCATGTGGGTTGCCGACGGTTTGTGCCGCCAGATTCCGGCCGACGCCGCGACGTCGCAACTCGGCGAAGCGGGTGCTCCCACGCTTCCATTGCTTCCAGGCGATGGCGCGCAACCGCCGCCTAGTCCACTCATCAAGTGCCTGCAACACCGACGGCGTTTGGCAGAAGCCAAAGTAGCCGCGCCATCCCTTGAGATAGACCGACAGCTCTTTGACGATCTGCGCGAGGCTTCGGCCGCACGTGCGCCGCGTCAGCTCCCGGACTTTCGCTTTGAAGCGGGTGAGTGCCTGGGGCGCGATGCGCCGCCGCGGCTCTGTCCCGCCGGTGAAGCTGAAGCCAAGGAACTTGCGAACGCTCGGTTTGGCAACCGCGCTCTTGGCCTTGTTGATCTTGAGCTTGAGGCGCTTTTCCAGGAACTTCTCGATGCCCGCCAACACCCGCTCGCCCGCCTTCTGACTGCGCACATAGATGTTGCAGTCGTCGGCGTAGCGTCCGAAGCGATGGCCGCGCTTCTCCAGTTCCTTGTCCAGTACATCCAGCATCAGATTCGACAATAGCGGCGAGAGCGGGCCGCCCTGCGGCGTGCCCTCGTCCGTCGAACTGACCAGCCCTCCTTCCATCACACCCGCATTCAGGAACGCGCGGATGAGCTTCAGGAGGCGCTTGTCAGTGACCCGCTTCGCGACCAGCCCCATCAGGATGTCGTGGTTGACCCGGTCGAAGAACTTCTCCAGATCGATGTCCACGACAACGGCGTGCCCGGACGCGATATACGCCTGCGCCCGTTCCACCGCCTGATGTGCCGAGCGGCTCGGCCGGAAGCCGAAGCTCGCCTCGGAGAACGTCCCGTCCCAATCCGCCTGCAGCACCTGCAGCACCGCTTGCTGGATGAAGCGGTCGAGCACCGTCGGGATGCCGAGCGGCCGCAGGCCACCCGACGCCTTCGGTATCTCCACCCGCCGCACCGGTTGTGGCTTGTAGGTCCCGTCAAGCAACTGGGCGCGGATCGCGAGCCAGTGCTCCTTCAGGTGGGCCGGCAACTCGCCGACAGTCATCCCGTCGACGCCCGCCGTCCCCTTGTTGCGCGTCACTTGCGCCAACGCATTCTTCAGATTCTCACGCTCGACCACTGCTTCCATCGTCGGCCCTGCGACCGCCGGGCGTTCAAGACTGGTCTTCGCCGCGCTTGCTTCGATCTCTCGGGCGGCGGCGCTTTGGGCTTCACCCTCCGCGCCGGTGCCCGAGTTCAGTTCGACCTGACTTTTCTGTCGCATGGCTCGCGCGAGATGGACTGCTCTACTAACCACTTCCACCGTTCGGGCCTTCGGCGGCGCGCCGCCGCCTACTATGCCCTCGGCTGACTTCTGCGCTGCGGTCAGGCCGCCTTACGGCCGCCTCAGTCCCGTTACCGGGACACAGCGCAGACCTCCCGAGGTAAGACCGACCGCCTTCACCGCACGCCCGCCGGATTTACCACCCCGACCTTTGATGACCATGGACTTCGCAATCATGTGCTTGCTCGTCCGGCCGGGTAGGCCTCATTATCCGGTTCTTGTCCATCGGGTCGCGGCTTTGCCCCGCGCTGTCTTCAGACCCCATCTCGCGATGACGCCCTTGCGCTTCGCTAATCCTTCGCCGTCATCAGGCTGGATAGAGGACTTCCACCTCCAAGCTGTCGTTCATACTCGGCACACACAAAAAACACCCGGCGGTTTCCCGCCGGGTGTAAGGCCGTGTCGCAGTTCGGCAGATCCGGCGGATTGTCATCGTCGCAAACCGCCGCGCGACGCGCCGCTCCAGCTGCTTGCCTCTCCAGCGAGCAAGAGCGATCCGATTTTGCCGAATTATTCGGATCGAGATTCTCGGCGTTGTGACCGAAACGACCGTGCCTTGCCGTCCTGACTTTTGCGAGCCTTGCCGCGGCGCGATCCTATTGAGCTCCTCGTCAAAATGCGAACGAAGTGGGAATATCCCCGGCCTTGTATGCATTATCCCAGTTGCCATCCTCGCGCACTTCGCTTTACATGCGGCCAACCCGCCCTCGGACCACCGCCGAGGCCCAAAATCACATGACCGCTCTGAGGGACGAAACATGGCGCGTAACATTTTGATTCTTGGGGCTTCCTACGGCTCGCTGCTGGGCACGAAGCTGCTGATGGCGGGTCATAACGTGACCCTGGTCTGCCGCGCCAAGACCGCGGAGCTGATCAATCGCGACGGTACCGAGGTGCGCATCAAGTTGCGCGACGAGGCGGTGCATCGGGCCATCTTCTCGAGCAACCTGCCCGGCAAGCTCGATGCGGTCACGCCGGCCAATGTCGACCTCTCCCGTTACGATCTGGTCGGCCTCGCGATGCAGGAGCCGCAATACACTAACCACACCGTGCGCGTTCTCATGGTCAAGATCGCCGCGGCAAAACTGCCGTGCCTGTCGATCATGAACATGCCGCCGCTGCCCTATCTGAAGCGGATTCCGGCGCTCGCGGACATGGATCTCGAGGAGGCCTACACCAATGCGCAGGTGTGGGAGCGGTTCGAGCCGGGGCTGGTGACGCTGTGCTCGCCCGACCCGCAGGCCTTCCGTCCGCCGGAAGAAGCCGCCAACGTGCTTCACGTCGGCCTTCCCACCAACTTCAAGGCATCGGTCTTTGCCGACGAGAAGCACAACAAGCTGCTGCGCGAGCTCGAATCCGATATCGACGCGGTGACGCTCGACGGCCACGACGTGCCGGTGAAACTGAAAGTGTTCGACTCATTGTTCGTGCCGCTGGCGAAATGGTCGATGCTCCTCACCGGCAATTACCGTTGCATCACGCCCAATGAGCCGCAGTCGATCCGCGACGCCGTGCATGGCGACCTCAAGCGCTCGCAGACGATCTACGACCATGTCGACGCGATTGCCCGCCGCCTTGGCGCCGATCCGCAGGACCAGGTGCCGTTCGCGAAATATGCCAAGGCCGCAGAGAGCCTGCTCAAGCCATCCTCGGCGGCGCGCGCGGTCGCGAGCGGCGCGCCCTTCATCGAGCGCGTCGACCTTCTGGTGAAGCTGATCTCGCATCAACTCGGCGTGCCCAACGCCGAGATCGACCGCACCGTCGACACCGTGGACCAGAAGCTGAACGAGAAGATCGTGCAGGGCGGATCCGGCGCGCAGTGACTTCGCGCCAAGCGCTCGGAAATCATTGAAGCCAGACCAGGCCGGTCGCCACGACAGCATGACCGCGCCAGTGCGCGTGACCAGGTCGCGATGTCCGAGCCGGCGCGCGCCATTGTTCCCGGTGTGGCGCGAACTCAACGATAGTTCTCGGGTCACGCGATCGGGTCGCGCTCACGCGCGGACCGCTGATATCACGACTGCGTGAGACGACGGCATGCCGGCCGTCATATCCCGGCGCTTCGCGGGCAAAGCAGGCCGATTCGACCTGAATGCGCTCCTCCTCATGTGCAGGCCCTTCATTCGCGCAAACGTTGCATGCGCGCCGGACGGGTCCAGCTTCTTGCCGGCAGAGAGATGAGCAACATATCTTTTTAAGTCAGGTGTTTAATCACCTATTTGCCGGTCTGTTGTCCGGCGCGATCGCAATGCACGGCTGAAAGAACAACAACAATGGATCAGGCGATGCTGAGCGTCGTCCGCGCGGTGGAGGCAGGCGCGACGACGATGAAGGGCGTGATCGACGCCACCGGACTATCCCGTCTCAAGATCGAACGCGCATTGAGCGCGCTGGAGAAGCAGAAGCTGCTGGTCCGTGACGGCCAGGGCTTTCGCGCGACCGGTCTGCCGAAGGCGGTGCGTCCCGCCCGGCAGTGCGGCTCATGCAATGCCTGCTGCGATATCCTCGAAGTGGCCGCGGTCGACAAGCCGGTGAACCAGCTCTGCCGGCATTGGCAGAAAGGGACCGGATGCACCATTTACGACCGTCGCCCGCAGATGTGCCGATCGTTCGCCTGCGCCTGGCTGCAGGGCCATCTCGATGACGACTGGTTTCCCGAGAAAGCCGGCCTCGTGGTGCATTTCAGCCAGGACGCCGTCAATGTCACCGTCGATGACGATGGCCCGGACCGCTGGCGCGAGGAGCCGTATTTCAGCAAGCTCGCCGAATGGTCGCTGAACGGCATCAGGCGGATCGGAAACCGGGGCTATGCCACCCTCGTCGTCTCCGGCACTGAGCGCTTCCTGCTGCTTGGACGCACCATCGTTCCCGAGCCGACGCCGTTCGGCACCGCGTTCCTGCCGCTCACGGCGGATACCTTCCGGTTCTGGCGGGCGACATCGCCGGAGCATCTGCAGCGCTTGCACGAGCGAAACGCGGAGATTGAGCGGATCAGGCAGGAATTCGGCTCCTGCGCGGTCCCCGAGAACGAGGACGACGATCCGCATGCGCCCTATCGGCCCGCACTTCTACGGCAATCGAATCTCGCCTGAACGCGTCCGTGGGCAACACGGCACGATTCGTCCCGGGCCGCTCGACGCGCCGCGGCGGGATTGATAAGCCCCTGTCCGCGAATGACGGGGACTTGAGTCGGGGACATGACGGTTGCGATCGAGATGGGGCAGACCACGGCAGGCGCCGCGGCGGCCATGGACCTCGAGGAACTGCTGGCGACCCGCCTCCTGGTGCAGGGCAATTCGGGCTCCGGCAAGTCGCATCTGCTGCGGCGGCTGTTGGAGCAGAGTGCGCCCTGGGTGCAGCAGGCCATCATCGACCCCGAAGGCGATTTCGTCACGCTGGCCGAGCGCTTCGGCCATCTCGTGATCGAGGCCGAGGATCACACCGAGCGCGGACTTCAGGTCGCCGGCGAACGCGCGCGGCTGCACCGCGTCTCCACCGTGCTCAATCTCGAAGGGCTGGATGCCGAGAATCAGATGCGCCGCGCCGCGGCCTTTCTCGGCGGGATGTTCGACGTCGACCGCGACCATTGGTATCCGATGCTCGTGGTCGTCGACGAGGCGCAGCTGTTCGCGCCGGCGGTCGCGGGCGAGGTGTCCGACGAGGCGCGCAAGCTATCGCTCGGTGCGATGACCAACTTGATGTGCCGCGGCCGCAAGCGTGGCCTCGCCGGCATCATCGCGACCCAGCGGCTGGCGAAGCTTGCGAAGAACGTAGCGGCGGAAGCCTCCAACTTCCTGATGGGCCGCACCTTCCTCGACATCGACATGGCGCGCGCGGCCGATCTGCTCGGCATGGAGCGACGGCAGGCGGAGGCCTTTCGCGATCTCGAGCGCGGCCAGTTCATGGCGCTGGGACCGGCCCTGTCGCGCCGGCCGCTGCGTCTGAATATCGGCCCGACCGAGACCAGCCCACGCAATTCGACGCCGCGGCTGATGCCGCTGCCGGAAGCGACGCTGGAGGATGCGCGCGCGGTTATCCTGGCCGCGCCGCCGCCCGATGCCACCCGGCCGCAGCGCCGGCCCGCGCCGGATCTGCTGGAGCAGCTTCGCGCGGCGAAGGCGGCCGCGATGCCGGAGATCCGGCCCGAGGTGGTCGAGGTGCCCATCAGCGCCGAAGAGCTCGCCGAGCGGCGTGAGCGCGTCGATCGTACGCTGCGGGCCGTGCTCGCCGAGCCCGACGCCGGCTTCCGCGCCATCGGCGTGCTCTATCAGGAATTCGTGGTCCGCTGCCGCATCGAGGGCCTCGGCGCGGCGGTGCCCGATCTCAACGAATTCCGCCGCATGCTGACGCATGCGCGCGCCGGGCTCGGCACTGATCTCGCCGACGACGACGCCTGGCAGGAGGTGACGCTGCGCGCCTCGATCCTGCCCGACGACATGCAGGGCGTGTTCATGATGATCGCGCGCGCGGCGAAAGAAGGCTGGCCCTGCCCAGGCGATGCCGCGATCGCCCGCGCCTATGGCTCGCATTCCTTGCGCCGGGCGCAGCGCCTGCTCGGCTATATGGAGGAGCAGGGCCTGATCGTGGTCCAGTTCGACGGCGGCGGCCGCAGATTCGTGACGCTGGTGGAGCTTGCCTGGGCGACTGCGCCGGGCGATCCCAATGCCGACGAGCTGCCGGCCGAGCCGGCGCAGAGCGCGGTTTCGGCTTGAAACGCTAGGCAGCCTCGGAGCCGCCGAGATAGGCGTCGCGCACCCGTGGATCGTCCTTCAGCGCGCGCGCCGGGCCGGATAGCACGATCTTGCCGGTCTGCAGCACATAGGCTTCGTGCGCAATCTCGAGCGCAAGGCTGGCGTTCTGCTCGACCATGAACACCGACACGCCCTCCTGGTTGATGGTGCGGATCAGCTCCAGCACGCGATCGACATAGAGCGGCGACAGACCCATGGTCGGCTCGTCCATCACGATCATTCTGGGGCGGCTCATCAGCGCGCGCGCCATGGCGACCATCTGCTGCTCGCCACCGGACAAGGACCCGGCGCGCTGCGACAGCCGCTGGCCGAGCTTCGGAAACAGCGTCAGCATCCTGTCGAGATCCTGCGCCACCGCGTCGCGGTCGTTGCGCACGAAGGCGCCCATCAAGATGTTCTCGCGAACGCTCATGTCCGCGAACAGCCGCCGCGCCTCCGGCACCGAGGCGATGCCGCGGCGGACGATCTGTGGCGTGGAGAGCCCGATCAGCGAGGCGCCGTCAAACGTCACCTCGCCCGAACGCGGCTTCACCAAGCCCAGGATGATCTTCATCGTCGTCGACTTGCCGCTGGCATTGCCGCCGAGCAGGCAGACGATGTGGCCGCGCGCGACCGTGATCGATAGGTCGAAATGCACCTGGGCCTGGCCGTAGAAGGTGTTGACGCCGGACAGCGCCAGCAGCGGTTCGGGTGCGCTCGTCGTCATGCCGCGCTCTCCTGCTCCGTCATACCCGACAGGCCGTGGCCGAGATAGGCCTCGATCACCTTGGGATCGCTCCGCACCACCTCGCCCGGCCCTTCCGCGATCTTCTTGCCCTCGTCCATGACGATGACGCGGTCGGACAGGCGCATCACCATCTCCAGCTTGTGCTCGATCAGGAGGATGGTCAGCCCTTCGGCCTTGAGCTCGGCGACGAGCGCCTGCATTTCCGCGGTTTCGGTCGGGTTCATGCCGGCGGTCGGCTCATCCAGCAGCAACAGGCGCGGCTTCAGCGCCAGCGCACGCGCGATTTCGACGCGGCGGCGGTTGGCGTAGGACAGGCTATAGGCCGGCTGGTCGATCCGCGGCAGCAGCCGCTCGCCGAAGCGGGCGAGGATGGCATTCACTTCCTCGCGCAGCCGCTCCTCCTCGGCCTTGACGCTGGCCGGGCGCAGCAGTGCCAGGCCCAGTTCGAGCAGCGGACCGATCACCGGCACGGCCGGCTTCACGGCACGCAGCCGCGTATGCGCGCCGATCAGGACGTTGTCCATCACGCTGAGATTGCCGAACACGCGACCGAGCTGGAAGGTGCGCGCGATGCCTTCGGCCGCGAGCCGTTCCGGCGACAGGCCGGTGATGTCCCGGCCTTCGAAGCGTACGGCGCCTCCATCGGGCCGATCGAGACCGGTCACGAGATTGAACAGCGTCGTCTTGCCAGCGCCATTCGGGCCGATGATGCTGATGAGCTCGCCCTTGGCGAGATCGAGATCGATGGCATCGACCGCGGTGAGGCCGCCGAAACGGCGCGTCAGCCCGCGCAGGGACAACATGGGCATGTGCTGCTCTGCCATCAGATCGTCCCCAGCAGGCCCTGCGGCCTGAACCGCACCAGCAGCAGCAGCACGATGCCGTAGATCAGGATGCGATACTCCGCCGCGATCCGGAAGACCTCGGGCAGGCCGACCAGCGCCACCGATCCGACAATCGCGCCGACGACATTGCCGAGGCCGCCGAGGATGACGACAGTCAGCGCCAGGATGGATTGCTGCGTATTGAAGGTCTCGTGGTTGATGTAGGAATAGAGATGCGCGGCGATGCCGCCGCTGACGCCGGCGGCGAAACCGCCGAAGATGAAGGCGAGCGACTTGTAGCGGTTGAGGCTGAGACCATAAGCGCGTGCGGCGATGTCGTCATCGCGGATGGCACGGAAGCTGCGGCCGAGATGCGAGCCGAGCAGCCGCCCCTGCAGCAGGGCCAGCACGACCATCACCGCAAGGCTGAACCAGTACACCGAGGACGGACTGATCAGGTCATAGCCGAATAGCGACAGCGGCGGGATCCCGGAGATGCCGATCGGACCGCGCGTCACGCCTTCCCAGTTCAGGATCACCAGCGACACGATCTCGCCGATGGCGAGGGTGGCGATCGACACATAGTGGCCGCGCAGGCGGAAGGACGGCGAGATCAACAGCGTGCCCAGCGCAGCGCTCATCAACCCGCCGCCGATGATCGCGAGGCCAGCCGGAACGCCGAGGGTGAGCGACAGCAGCGCCGACGTATAGGCGCCAATGGCGAGCAGCGCGGCATGTCCGAGCGAGACCTGCCCCATCGTGCCCGCGACCAGCGTCAGGCTGAGCGCGAGCATGCCGAGCAGCCAAGCGTTGATCAGGGTCTGAAGCACGTAGAAGGACACCGGGAAGAACGGCAGGACCGCGAAGATCGCGGCGGCGATGGCCAAGGCCCAGCGCGGAATGCGCACCGGGCGGCTCGGCGCAATAAAGGTGCCGGTGAGCGGCTCCGGCGGCGCCTGCCGCGCGCTGGCGAACAAGCCGTTCGGGCGCAGCACCAGCACGACAACCAGCAGCAGGAACGCGAACAAATTGCGATAGCTGGTGCCGAACACGGCGACGCCGTAGCTTTCCACCAATCCTAACAACAGGCTGCCGATCACCGCGCCCGGCACGTTGCCGGCGCCGCCGACCACTTCGGCAACGACGCCCTTGAGTGTCGCCTGCAGGCTCATCGCGGTGTCGATCTGGTTGTAGTACATGCCGACCAGCATGCCGGAGACGCCGCCGAGCGCAGCGGCAATGCCGAACACCGCCTGATTAACGCGATTGACATCGACGCCCATCTGCATCGCGGCGTCGCGGTCCTGCGAGGCGGCGCGCACCGCCCAGCCGAGCTTGCTATAGCGCAGGAACACGAACAGCAGTAGCGCGCTGCTGATGCCGACACCGGCGATGAGCAGATCGAGCGGTCCGATCGTGCCGCCGCCGAGCTGGAAGCGAACATCGGGCAACTGGCTCGGCAGCGCGCGCGGGTTGGGCGAGAAGGTCAGCATCACCAGCTGGTCGAGCACGAAACTGATGCCGATCGTCGCCAGCAGCGGCGCGATGCGCACCGAGTTCTGCAGCGGACGCAGGCCGAACCGCTCGATGATCAAGCCGACCACCGCCGCAGCCGCCGCGACCACGATGATGGTGAGCGGCAGCGGCGTATGCAACTGCACCACCGCGACCCAGCCGATGTAGGCGCCGACGAGATAGATCGAGCCTTGTGCGAAGTTGATCAGCCGGCTGACGCCGAAGATCAGCGCGAGCCCGACCGCGACGAGGGCGTAGACATTGCCGACGATCAGCCCGTTGATCGTGTAGTCGAGCCAGGAAGACAAACGTTGATCCCCGCGTAGGAAGGAAGGCGGCCGGAGCGGTTGCTCCGGCCATCATCTCAGGTCGGCTTGCCGTCCCAGAGCGCGAACTGACCCTTGCGCACGACGAGCTCGGCGTTCATCGCGCCCTTGACGCGGCGGCTCTCGACGTCGAACGTCGCCGAACCGAAGATGACGCTGGAGACATCCTTCACCTTGGCGAAGGCGTCTCGGATGGCGCGCCGGTCGGTGCCGCCGATCTTGAGGACGGCAGCGGCCATGTTCATCGCATCATAGGAATAGGCGTTGAAGGCGTCGGGCTCCTGCCCGTTGTACTTGGCCTTGAAGCCGGCGATGAATTTCTTCACCTCGGGCCTGGGATCCTCGGGGAAATAACGCGTGCCGAGATGGACGTCCTCGACCGCCTCGCCGCCGAGCTCCAGGAATTTAGGTGAGTAGACCGAGCTTGCGGCGCAGATCGTCTGCTTCAGTCCGACCTGACGGGCCTGGCGCGCGATCAGCGCGCCGTCCGAATAATAGGAGATCAGGATCAGCCCGTCCGGATTGGCGTCGCGGACGCGCACAAGAGTCGAGCGAAAATCGCGCTCCTCGGCGATATAGCCTTCGGTGACCGCGATCTCCGCGCCGTACTCCTTCGCGGCCTTGACGAAATAGTCGCGGCTGGTGCGGCCCCAATCGGTGTTGAGGTGCAGCACCGCGAGTTTCTTCAGGCCGAGCCGCTTCACGGCATAGGACGCCAGCAGCGGCTGCTCGTCCGCCTGGCTGACGGACGTGCTCCACATGAAGTCGCCGCCCTTGGTGAAGTCAGGATGCGAATTGGTGAAGCCGAATTGCACGAGGCTGCCGCGCTGATAGATTGGGGATGCCGCCATCGAGGCGGGACTGGAGAAATCCCCGAGCTCCATGACGATGCGGGGATCGGAGACAAATTTCTGGGCGATCGCCACCGACTGGCGCGGATCGCTCTGGCTGTCCTCGAACTGGTAGGCGAGCTTACGGCCGTTGATGCCCCCGGCGGCGTGGATCTCGTCGAGCGCGAGATCAAAGCCCTGCTTCCATTGGGCGCCATATTGCGCGTTCGGTCCCGTGAGGGGACCGCTGACGCCGAGCAGGATCGGCTCGGCGGATTGCGCGAAGGCGGCGCGCGAGAAGGTTGCGCTGGCCATCATGGCGGCAAGCGAGCCTTTGACCAGGGTACGGCGATCGATGTTGCTCATGCACGGCTCCATCCATTCATTGTTGAAACAAGCAGCAATTCTTGTGCCGGTGAGATGGCCTATTTCGAGGGCTCGCCGAGCGACAGCATCAGCCGGTTCGCCCAGTTGAAGAACGAGGCGCCGTTGATGACGTCGACGATCTCGGCATCGTCGAGGCCGGCGCGGCGGAGCTCCGCGATGTTGTCGGGGCCGAATGCGATCGGCGTCTCGGCCAGTGCCACCGAGGCCTTGACCACCGCATTCCAGCGCTCGCCGAGATCGGCTCCGACGCCTTCGTCGAGCAGGCGCTGCACGTCATCGCGGCGCTTGGAATAGGTGCTGGCAAAACGCGCATGCACGGAGGCGCAATAGATGCAGCCGTTGTAACGCGAGGTCGCAGCCGCTGCGAGCTCGCGCTCGGCGCGCGGCAGGCCGTCGGCGGTGTTGTAGAAGATGTCCTTGTCGGTCTTGGTGCGGGCTTCAAGGACTTCGGGATCGCGCACCAGAAGGCGGAAATATTCCGACTTGGCGCGGGCTCGATCGACGAGGCCGGCGAAGTGCCGCTCGGTCAGCTCGGCCTCGGGCAGCGGGTCGATCCACGAGGCCCAGCCGAGTTCGTCCTGGGTGAAGACGACGGGCGGATTGACAGCGCTCATGATGCAACCTCTTACGCGCTTGCCGCTGCGAGCGTACGCAAGCCGCTGACGACGCGGACTTGAAACGACAGGAACGCAACGAGCTGGGAGAACGTGACGATGCCGGTGGTCGACCAGCCGGCGGCCAGCAGCGCCTTCATATCGGCGGATGCGGCATCGCGCGGGTGGAGCACCAGGAGATGCGCATGCTCAAGCGCCGCAACCAGCCGAGTGCCGAGCTCATGCTTGCGCTCCGCACTGACGCGATAGATCAGGCCGGCCTTGTTCTCGACCGACAGCGGTCCGGGCGGAAAAGCGCCAAAGGGGCCCGAGGTCTTGCCGCGCTCGATTTCAGTCTGGATCGGCTCGACCAGAGCCGCTCCATCCGCATTCGCTGCAAGCTTCTCGCGATAGAAGGCGGCGACGGGGGACTCGCCATGAAGTCCCGTCACGAAGGCCGCGACCGCAGCGCGTTCGGCGAGCGAAAAATCGCCGGCGTCGATCGGCTCGAACAGCGAGAGATAGCTCTTCTGCGCATTCTCGCGCGCCTGCAGCCGCCGTGCGCGGATCGCGTCCAGCGCCGATCCCGGCTCGATCCCGGCGAGCGTGTCGATGATGTCATTCGTACTCATCATTCAGCCTCATGCAATTCCGTAAAGTCGCGGCTAGCCCGCCAGCGCCACATCGGGTGCGGCCGTCCTGATCCAGCCCAGCGCCGGCGCCACCTTCTCGGCGACCAGCTCGATCGAGCGCAGAACGTAGGGATGCGGCGCATCGACCGAATGCACCTGGAAGACGAGATCGGTCACCCGCTCCAGCGTGGCATCAGTGCGGAGCGAGGCGATCACCTCGTCGGCCGCGCCGACATGGGTGTCGAACGCCGTGATCATCTCCTCCAGCGTCTCGCCCGGCGGAAGGTGACCACCTTTCATGAATTGCGGCAGGGCGCGGCGCAGTCCGATATCGGCAAGGCGCATCGCCTCGCGATGGTCGTCGGCGACGAAGACGCTGCGCGAGGCCATGATGCGCGGCTCGCAGCCCGGCGGCAGCGCTGCGAGATAGGCGTCGATGATCGGGTTCTGGATCTCGGCGAGCGTCGCGCTCGGCGCGTCCTTGGATCGCGGTTGGGTACGCGAGAGCAAGAGACCATCACCGGCCTTGCCGGCCCGAGCGCCGCCGGCCACCGAGAAGGTCGCCTGCCAAATGCGCTTGTCCAATTGCGGTCGCTGCGGATAGAGCGTGTCGCCGCCGTTGAGCGGCTTGCCGGTCAGCGCCTTGCGGACGATGTCCAGATTGCGCGCAAAGATCTCGTTGCGCAGGGCGCTGTCGAGGCCGAAGGCGGCAAAGGCGGACGGATTGCCGCCGGTGCCGACGCCGAGCTCGAAGCGGCCGTTGCAGAGGAGATCGAGCACCGCGGCATCCTCCGCCACCCGCACCGCATTCTCCAGCGGCAGCGTCACGATGCCGGTGCCGAGGCGAATGCGCGAGGTTTGGGCTGCGACGTAACCGAGGAAGGTGAAGGGCGACGGCAGGCCGCCTTCGCGCTCGTGGAAATGATGCTGCGCGATCCACGCGGAATCGAGGCCGACCTTCTCGGCGCGGACGATCTGCTCGGCCGCGAAGCGATATCGCTCGGCGGCCGGGGCCTCGTCGAGCAGCCGCGTGAAGAAGCCCAGGCGTTTCAGGTTTACAAAGCGTTTCATACGACCCCTGTCGGGCGAGGATTGCCACGGACCGATGATGTCGGTTGCCGCAGCTCCAGACAAGCGGGCATTGCGCAACGCTGCCCGCCGGATCGCCCTTACATGGACTTTACGCGAGCAGACTGCCTACCAGCTCGGCAGCACCGCGCCCTTGAACTTGGTCAGGACGAACTCCTTGACCTCGGCCGTGTGGTAGCTGTCGACGAGGATCTTGACCCAGGGCTTGTCCTTGTCGACGGTGCGCACGGCGATCAGGTTGACGTAGGGCCCCTTCGGGTCCTCGCGCAGGATCGGGTCCTTGACGGGATCGAGGCCGGCCTGGGTTGCATAATTGGTGTTGATCGCGGCAGCGTCGACGTCGTCGAGCGCGCGCGGCGCCTGCGCCGCGTCAACCTCGATGAACTTCAGCTTCTTGGGATTTTCGGTGATGTCGAGCACCGTCGGCTTGAAGCCGACACCGTCCTTCAGCTTGATCACGCCCTTGTCGCGCAGCAGCAGCAGCACGCGGCCGCCATTGGTCGGGTCGTTCGGGATCGAGACCTTGCCGCCCTCGGGAATATCGGCGAAGGCCTTGTGCTTCTTCGAATAGACGCCGATCGGGAAATTGACGGTCAGGCCGACGGACTCGATCTTGTAGCCGCGATCGGCCTTCTGGTTGTCCAGGTAAGGCTGGTTCTGGAATGAATTGGCCTGGATCTCGCCGGCATCGAGCGCGGCGTTCGGCACCACGTAATCGGAGAACTCGAGCAGCTGGATGTCGAGCCCCTGCTTGGCGGCGATCGGCTTCACGGCCTCGAGGATCTGCGCATGCGGCCCCGGCGTCACGCCGATCTTGATGGTCTCGGCCGCGGCTGCGGCCGACCATGCGGCCAGCACGGCGGAGAGAATCAGGGGGAGGCGAAACGACATCTTGGTCTCCATGGAATCTGCGGCAACGATTGGAACCGTATTCCCTTTCTGCGCTGCGAAATCAATGAAATGGAAATCCATATTGGCCGGCCACCGCGGGCAACCCTTCTCCAATCGACCTCAATCGGGAAACGAATGCAGAGCCGTGGCAACGTGCACCACGAGCGTGACGGCAACGCGGCAAAGCGGCGCAGCCCCCCGCGCACAGGTCGCGGAGCGTCCGCCCGTCTTTGACTCCACCACGCCCGACGTGCTGAGTTAGAGCGCACTGAGCCGGCGACGACGTTTCTTCGCGAGGTGGAGGTCATCCGATGGACGAGAACGAGATCCGCAATCTGGTCGCGGAGGTGAAGCAAGGCACGCTGTCGCGACGCTCGTTCATCAGGACAATGGCCGCGCTCGGAATCGCGGCGCCGATCGCGAGCCAGATCCTGGTCTGGCACGATGTGGCGATGGCGGATGCCACGCTGCCGTATAAGCCGACGAGGGCGGGCGGCGGCGGCACGCTCAAGATCCTGCTCTGGCAGGCACCCACCCTGCTCAATCCGCATTTCGCGCTCGGCACCAAGGACCAGATCGCCTCGCGCATCTTCTTCGAGCCGCTCGCCGGCTGGGACAAGGGGGGCAATCTCATCCCCTGCCTTGCCGCCGAGGCTCCGACCAAGGCGAACGGCGGTCTCGCCGCCGACGGCATGAGCGTGATCTGGAAGCTCAAGCGGGGCGTCAAGTGGCACGACGGCAAGCCCTTCACCGCCGACGACGTCGTCTTCACCTGGCAGTATGCTGCCGACCTCGCGACCGCGGCCTACACCACGGGCTCCTACAAGGACATCAAAGTCGAGAAGATCGATGACCATGCCGTCAAGGTGATCTTCAAGGCGCCGACGCCGTTCTGGGCCGACCCGTTCGTCGGCTCGGTCGGCCAGATCCTGCCAAAGCATCATTTCGGCGACTATGTCGGTGCCAAGTCGCGCGAAGCGCCGGGCAATCTGAAGCCGGTCGGCACCGGTCCGTACAAATTCGTCGAGTTCAAGCCGGGCGACATGATCCGCGCCGAGCGCAATCCCGACTATCACATCAAGAACCAGCCGCATTTCGACACGCTTGAGGTCAAGGGCGGCGGCGACGCCGTGTCCGCGGCGCGCGCGGTGCTGCAGACCGGCGAATACGATTTTGCCTGGAACATGCAGGTGGAGGAAGAGGTCCTCAAGCGCATGGAGGCGGGCGGCAAAGGAAAGCTGGAAATCACGCCTTCCGGCAATGTCGAGTTCGTCATCCTCAACACGACGGACCCGTGGACCGAGGTCGACGGCGAGCGTTCGAGCGTCAAGACCAAGCACCCGACGCTGTCCGACCCCGCCGTTCGCCGCGCGATCAATCTCTTGATCGACCGTGATTCGATCCAGAAGTTCATCTACGGACGCGGCGCCGTCGCCACCGCGAGCTTCGTCAACGCGCCCAAGCAGTTCAAGTCGCCCAAGCTGAAATACGCGTTCGACATCGACAAGGCCAACAAGATCCTGGACGAGGCCGGCTGGACAAGGGGCGCGGACGGCATCCGCGAGAAGGACGGCAAGAGGCTCAAATACGTATTCCAGACCTCGACCAACGCCCCGCGCCAGAAGACGCAGGCCATCATCAAGCAGGCCTGCCAGAAGGCCGGCATCGAGATCGAGATCAAGGCGGTCACCGCATCGGTGTTCTTCTCCTCCGATGTCGGCAATCCCGACACCTATTCGAAATTCTATGCCGACATGGAGATGTACAATACGACGCAGCCGCAGCCCGATCCGGAGCGCTTGCTCAACCAGTGCGTCTCATGGGAGATCGCCACCAAGGACAACAAATGGCTCGGCCGCAACAATTCGCGCTATTCCGATCCCGAAGCCGACAAGGCCTACAAGGCGGCGCAGAACGAGCTCGATCCGGTCAAGCGCGCCGCGCTGCTGATGAAGGTCGACGAGATCTTCTGCGAGGCCCACGTGTTCCTGCCGCTGCTCTCGCGCCACATCGTCAACGCAGGCGCCAACAACCTGATGATCGACATCTCGGGCTGGGACACCATCACGTGGAATCTGGCGGCGTGGCATCGGAGCTGAGGGGCTCGTGAGCGCGCTTTTCGTTGCAGCGCAGCGCGAGCTTCAGAACGAGGCACCGAATCTCTTCCACTGTGTGCTCCAGATCACAGCAGAATCACGCACCATCTCCTACAAGGACCGGGCATGGCCGCAAACAAGGTAACGGCGGTACGCACGAGGCTGGGAAGACGATCAACAGCTACGGACTTTTCGAAGCCGCCAGGGTGAAGAACCCGGCGGCTTTTTTCCTTGCTTGCGCGCCCCCCCTGCGAGGCGGCGTGCAGCGGACGCCGATACCACCCGGCCTATGAAGCGCCCGAGCCCTTTCGCTCCTCGCGGTCATCCTCGATCTGACGTTCGGCTTCGAGCCAGAAGTCCAGCTCCCGATTGCTGGGTCGGCCGGCCTGCTCCCAGAGCTCATAGGCGCGCGTGCGCACCTTGCCACGGCGCATCATGCGAAGCAGCTTTCGTTTCAGCTCCTCGGCGAAGCTCCTGAAGCGTTGTCCGGTGGTTTCGTCATTGACGAGCGAGGCCGCTCGCGTTGCGAGTTCGATCTGATGCTCTAGCTTCTTCTGCTCGTCCACCGCCGAAACTGCCGTGGGAAGGATTGTTGTCAGAGCCGTGCAGACACTCAATTCCCTTCCTGGATGGTCCGTTCCCTGAAGGTGCAGCGCGTCGGAAGTTACCACCCTTCGCAACCTCGCTTGAACCGAAGCAGCCGGCGCCGCTAGTGCAACGTCGTGTCCGCTTCGACGATCACCACTCTGATTTCGGGGTCTTCGGCCGTGTTGCAGGTGCAGGGCATGCCCTCGCCGCAGCGGCAGCCGCCCAGCTTCTCACTCCAGACCCTGAGCGGATGGTTTTCGCAGACCCATCCGAGACCCTGGCAGAATGGGCACGTCTTGTCGGTCACAGCGTATCCGGCGTCCGCATCGTGTTCGACTTGTTCTCGTTGCGCAGCTCTTGCTCGGCCGCGTGCCAAAACTCCTCCTCGCGCCCTTCGGGCTTGCCGGCCTGCTCCCACAATCGGTGCGCGCGTTCTCTGATGTCTTGCTCGGTCGGCTCGGACAATGGCACCTCCTGCATGGGGAGCACGGCCCCACCTTGGGGGTATGGGGGGCTTGGAGGGGGGCCGTGCAGGCCAGCCATCGGCGGCGACGCTGGCCCACGGAGTCAATCTTCGACCATAGGCAAGAGTTCCTGCGCGCCCGGCGTTAGACCCAGTACAGCGCAGACAATCCATCGGGTTCGGCCATTGGAATCGGAAGCCCTTTGGGAAGACAGAAGAGCTCTTCAACCCGCTCATAGCGTTGTTTCCGAGCCGAGGAGAAGAGTTCCTCTTCAGGAGCCGCCAATCTCATCTTTGGAACGCGCGACCACCGCATCTGTTGAGATTGCAGTCGCAAGAGGCCCGCATTAGCGAGACTTGCCAGCAATGCGCGGCATAGGAGGCAACCATGAAAAAGATCAGCGATGTAATGACGCGCGACGCGAAACTCGTAAACCCAAACGACACGATCCAGGACGCGGCAAAGCTGATGAAGGAATGCGATTGTGGCGTATTGCCCGTGGGTGACGGTGACCGCCTCGTGGGCATGATCACAGACCGCGATATTGCGGTGCGCTGCATCGCGGACGGCAAAGGGCCGAACAGCAAGGTCCGTGACGCGATGAGCCAAGAGGTGAAGTACTGCTTCGAAGACGAGGACATAGCTCACGTCTGCACGAACATGAGTGAGATCCAGGTACGGCGATTGCCCGTGGTGGACCGGAACAAGCGCCTGGTCGGGATCGTGTCGCTTAGCGATTTGGTGCGCCAGTCGGCAGGGACTGCCAAAGCGCTGCATGGAATCGCGCGGCCGAGCCAACAGCACAACCAGAGCTCGCCTGCCGCCTGAGCAGAATCGATTCCGCGCAGATCACGGACGCCGAGGACACAAATGTCGTCGAGGAATAGGATCCGGCGCGCGACCAGTGGATTGGCAAAGGACGCGCACCGATCCGACGCAGCGGAATGGCCGGCGCTGTAGCAAACGGCAAGATTTACGTCGCGGGAGGTGAATATCAGGACTGGGAAGGTGCAAAGGCCTTCTGGGCTGTTCAAAGCTACGATCAAGAATCTTCGCTCGCTCCAATCGCGACAAGGACGCGCTCCGTACGCATGGTCAGGCTGCCAATTGCAGGACCTTATCTTCAATCGACCGACGCGAGATGCCGTACCTGTCGAGTAATTCGTCTTTCGTGCCGGAGCGCGGCAGTCGTGCAATCCCCAGCCGATGCACCGGCGCGGTCGAGCCGACCGCGGCCGACACGGCATCGCCCAGTCCGCCATCGATCGCGTGGTCCTCGACGACAATCAGCCCCTCGGTCTCGCGAGCGGCTGCGGACAGTGTGACGACATCGATGGGCTTCACCGAGTAGGCGTCAATCACGCGGATCGAAATCCCACGTGCGTCGAGCATGTCGGAAGCGGCCAACGCTTCATGTACGGTAATCCCGGCCGCGACCACAGTGAGGCGGTCTTGCAGCGACGAGCGCAACACCTTGGCTCCGCCGATTGGAAACTCCTCCGCATTGGAGTAGATCACCGGCGTCTTCGGCCGCGTCGTCCGGATATAGACGATCCCGTCGGTGCGCGCCGCCGTTGCAGTCAGCCGCTCGGCACTTACCGCGTCTGCCGGATACAAGACCGTACTCTCGATCAGAGCACGGAACATGGCGAGGTCCTCAAGGCCCATCTGCGATGGGCCGTCCTCGCCGATCGACACGCCGGCATGGCTGCCGCACAGCACGAGATGGGCGGGCCGTGAATACTGCGCCATGCGGATGAAGTCATAAGCGCGCGTGAGGAAGCACGCGAACGTTGCTGCACATGGGATCTTGCCTGCCGCTGCGAGGCCGAGAGCGACGCCGACCATGTTCTGCTCGGCGATGAAACTCTCGAAGAAGCGTTCCGGGTATCGGGCTGCGAACGCCTCCGTTCCGGTGGAGTTCTTCACGTCGCCATCAAGCGCCACCACCGCAGGTTCCTCACCGCCCAGCCTCTCCAGCGCGCGTCCAAACGCCTCGCGGGTCGCCACCTTGTCGCCCAACCGATAGGCGAGCGCGGAGCGTGGTGCGGCGACGCGCTGCGGGCTTGCCACTTGGCCGACCCGACGCGCCTCGAGCGCCGGCGGAGGCGGCGCATCACCTAGTTCTTCGAGCGCCCGCGACATCTGTTCGCGATCGAGCGGTTTGCCGTGCCATCCATCCGCGCCTTCCAGGAACGAGACCCCCTTGCCCTTGATCGTACGCGCGAGGATCGCCGTCGGGCCGCCATCATGCGCAGCCCGCAGAGCCGCGAGGATCGCTGTCATATCGTGACCATCGATCTCGATCGTACGCCAGCCGAAGCTCGCGAACCGGCGCGCGAATACCCGGGTGTCGTGGTGATAGGGCGCCGCCTCGCTCTGGCCGAGACCGTTGACGTCGACGATCGCCATCACGTTCGCAAGACCATTGAGCGAAGCAAACTGCGCGGCCTCCCACACCGACCCTTCCGAGCATTCGCCATCGCCAAGCAGACAGAACACGCGAGCGTCGATGCGATCCAGGCGGTTCGCCGCTGCGAGCCCGTTGGCGGCCGCAAGCCCTTGTCCGAGCGATCCGGTCGCGACCCTGACCCACGGATTGAGCGGGGTCGGATGGCCTTCCAGCGTGCTGTCGATCCGCCGCAGCGCCAGCGGATCCTCGCTGATAGCGCCGGCTTCGTGCAACGCCGCCCACAGGATCGGCGCCGCATGGCCCTTCGACAGAACGAATGTGTCGACGTTGCGCGCGGCAGGATCGTGCGGATCCCAGCGCATCTCGCGGAAGAACAGCGCCGCCACGATGTCGGCGCAGGACATGCAAGAGGTGGGATGACCCGAGCCCGCTTCCGTCGTCATGCGGATCACCAGTTGCCGCAGACGCCGGGCCTCTGCCCGCAGATCGTCCACGTCACGGAAGGCCACGGCGCGCTCACCCTTGGCAGCGAACTGCTTGAGCAGCGAATCGAACGGATCGATGAACTTCTGGACCGCGTCGTTCTCGAGCTGGGCCGTGACCAGATCTAACGACACGCCGAGCCGCGCCAGGTCTTCCATGATGCGCCGCGCGCTCTGCACGCCGTGCGTAATTGTGGCTTCTACGGTGCCGTGGTCGCGGAACGCGGCGATGGTCTTGCGCGTCATCGTATTGATGGTCATCGGGCCGATCAATGGCTCGACATACATGAGGTCCGGATAGTCCGGATTCTTGGTGCTGGTGCTCGCCCATAGCATTCGCTGGACCCGCGCGCCTTTCTCGGCGAGCGCCATCCAGCGATTGCTCGCCACGATATGGTTGAATGTCTGATAGGCGAGCTTGGCGTTGGCGATCGCGACCTTGCCCAGGAGACCGCGCGGATCAGGATCGGGAGGTGGGCGATCCGGCACGATGCGCTGTCCCAAAAGCCGATCGACGAGCACATCGATGCGACTGAGGAAGAAGCTTGCGACCGAGGCGATGCGTTCGATCGGCCGGCCGGCTTCGAGCCGCCGTTCGAGCGCTCGCAGGTAGGCCTCAGCCACCGCCTCATAGCGGGCGATCGAGAACAGCAGAGTGATGTTGATGTTGATGCCTTCGAACAGCAGCTGCTCGATGGCAGGAACCCCTGCCGAAGTACCGGGAATCTTGATGAACAGGTTGGGCCGGTCCACCAGTGTCCATAGCCTCCGCGCCTCCTCGATCGACGCCTCTGTGTCGTGAGCGAGATGGGGCGAGACTTCGAGACTTACGAAGCCGTCGACCCCGGCGGTCTCCTCGTAAACCGGACGCAGGATATCGCAGGCGTTCCGGACGTCCGTGGCAATCAGCTCTTCGTAGATACCCGCCGGGGACCGGCCCGCCATCGCCGCGCGAGCGATGTCCTGATCGTAATCCGCGCCTTCGGCGACCGCCTTCTCGAAGATGGCGGGGTTCGAGGTGATGCCACGCAGGCCTTCCTCGGTAACCCGTCGCGCCAGATCGCCGCTATCGATCATTTGCCGGGTGAGATCATCCATCCAGCAGCTCTGACCTTGCGCCAAGAGTTCGACTGTCCGGTTCATATGCGATCTCCCTCGTTCGAGTACCTGAAGAGCCGACCACGCACCGCCTTTATTGCGATTCGCCCTTGATCAGCGGACCGATGGGATGCTCGCGCGGCGGCATCTTGAGCTGGCGGAAGATGTCGGCATTGCGGGCCGTCCGTGTTCGGTCGCGATATCGATCCCATAGGCGCTCGGGATCGACGCGCGCACCGATCAGGATGAACTCGGGTCTTCATAGTCGAGCAGATGCGGGTCTTCCGATGCCTCCGCCTTCGGGTCGCCGCGCCTGCGTCGCACAGGAACCATGTCGCCAATCGTGCTTCTGCCCTGCACCCGGCTCAACGGAATGCAAACGCGCGCGTTCCCGAGTTCCGGCTGGAACACGATGCGACCGTACAATTCCTCGCAAAAAAGGGCCGGAGGAGGCTGCGGGAGCTGTAGGAACGACCGAGGCTTAGGCCGCGTTTCCGGTCCGACGCCCCCATTGGACATTGGACCGGATCAAGTTTGCAACGTTCCACAGCAGAGCTTCGCACGAGATCGATCAATAGTGTCGTGAAAGGAGATTGCCATGCCACAGATCCAGCTCGGCCAGCACCCGGTCACGCAAATTACGATCATCGAAGCCGAACCGGAGAAGCAGGCCGAAGCCCTATCGCTCATGAGGGAGCGAGCTCGCTTCATGCAGCGTCAGCCGGGGTTCATTTCCGTCAGCCTGCATCGCAGCCTCGATGGGCGTCGTATCGTGAATTACATTCAATGGGAAAGCCGTGATCTTCTACGGGCGGCGCACCAGTCACCTGAATTTCGCAAGGCCTGGAGTCAGTTCGGAAGCCTCACCGACGATATCGATCCTCATCTGTACGAGGTCGCCGACGTTCTCGCGAAGAGCGAGTGAAGCCGGCGCTCGATGAGCCCAAGAGTGAAACGCCCTCACTCCGCACGTAATGGAACCGGAGCAGCACGGGGCTGTTAGGCGCTCATGAATATCCGACGCGCTGTTTCGATGACGGCACGTCCTGCCTTGATGGCGGGACTATTTGTACTTGCGCTGTCGCCACTATCTGCCCGCGCTCAAGAGGGCTCGGTTCTGACCTATCACGGCGACAACGGCCGAAGCGGCCAGTACGTCGTTCCTGCGCTCTCCTGGGAGAAAGCCAGATCGGTTCAGCTGGATCGCGCGTTCAATGCCCGTGTCGCGGGCTCGATGTACGCTCAGCCGCTGTACTGGCATCCTCCTGGCGCGAGCACCGGGATGCTCCTCGTGGCCACCGAGGACGACGTCGTCCAGGCCTTCGACGCGACGACCGGCAAGGAATTGTGGAAGCGCGTGGTTGGCCGTCCGGTGCGCCGTTCGTCGCTGCCGTGCGGGAATATCGACCCTCTCGGCATCACCGGGACGCCCGTGATCGACCCGACAACCCAGGCCATCTATTTCGATGCTGCCGTGGAGCGGGGAAGCGGCCCGCGCCATGAGGTGTTCGCGCTTTCGATAAAGGATGGCAGCGTTCTCCCGGGCTGGCCGATCGATGTGACCGACCTTCTGCACAAGGCAGGACGACATTTCGATCCGAAAGTTCAGAACCAGCGCGCGGCACTCACGCTGCTCGACGGCACTGTCTATGTCGCCTTTAGCGGCCATTTTGGTGATTGCGGAAACTTCCGCGGCTGGGTGGTCGGACTCTCCCTTCGCGAGCCCGGCAAGCACGTCAGCTTCGAAACGCGTGCGCGAGGCGGCGGCATCTGGGCGCCAGGCGGCCTCAGCGTCTCCGGGCGTGACATCTACTTTGCGACCGGAAATACACTCGGCGCGCAGACCTGGAGCGACGGCGAAGCCGTGTTTCGCCTTGGACCCGACCTGCGCCGCAGTGACGACAAGAAGGACTATTTTGCGCCATCGGATTGGAAGACACTCGATGCCGGCGATGTGGATCTCGGAGGCAGCAATCCGATTCCTCTCGACGTTCCCGGCGCGGACGGTCGCCGCGCGCTGATCCTGGCGCTGGGGAAGGATGGCAAGGCTTATCTTCTCGATCGAACTGGTCTCGGCGGCGTGGGCGGCCAGCTGGCTGCCGCGACAGTATCCCAGTCGTCGATCGTCACCTCGCCGGCGGCTTACCGCGTCGGCGATGATATCTTTGTTGCCTTCCAGGCCTCCGGAGCGCGTTACCCGCAATCCGGCCGAGGTCACGATCTGACGGTCTTGAAGATCGCACCAGGCTCCCCGCCGGCGATTGCCACGGCCTGGTGCGGCGCGCTCCGCGGCCGTGGCTCCCCCATTGTGACCACCACGGACGGCCATTCCAATCCGATCGTGTGGATGCTTGGCGCCGAAGGCGACAACCGGCTCCACGCCTTCCGCGGCGATACCGGCGAACCGATCTTTGTCAGCGAGCCCTTGAGCGGCCTCCGACGCTTCCAGACGCTGATCGCGACGCAGGACCGCCTCTATGTGGGCGCCGACGGGCGCATTTACGCCTTTCTCTTTGAAGGCAATCCGCACGCGCCGGCCGGCCGTTGATCGAAGTCACGCCCACGCCGCTGACGAGAACGCCGCCACGGCAACGCGGCCGGCAAGCCTTCGCATTCTCGCGGCGCAATCCGCCCGAGCTTTGCTTCGTCGCTCCACCCTCTGAAAGCCAAGAGCAACTGGGTCGGAGTAGACCGGCGATCAGACGGGCTCAAGGCTGGTGCTGGCGCACCCCCGCCTTCGGCGGCTGACGGCCTTGACCCCGTCTGCACGCCGGTCTTTGGGCTTGGCATGCGCTCGGCCGAGGTCCGAGCACGAGAAGGCGCGCTCGTCAGGCCAACCTGTATTTCTTCGGATCCCACGTCTCGCCGCGAGCGATCATGGTGTTGAGGATGACGATCAGCTTGCGCATGCAGGCGACGATCGCGACCTTTGGCGGCTTGCCCTTGGCAATCAGGCGCTCATAGAAGGCCTTGAACACCGGGTTGTTCAGCGTCGCGGCGCCGATGCAGGGCATGTAGAGGGCGTTCCGCACCCAGCGGCGACCACCCTTGATGCAGCGTTCACCTCGACGTTTGCCGCTATCGTCGTCATAAGGAGCAACGCCCACCAACGCGACGACAACTTCGTCGCTCACCTGCCCCAACTCCGGTAGGCCTCCAAGCAGCGCCATTGCGGTCCCCTCAGCAAAGCCTGGTACGCTCTGGATGATCTCGGCGCGTTTGGCAAAGTCCGGCGTTGTCTTGATCGTCGCCGCGATCGCGGTATCGATCGCGGCGATTTCGTCAGCCAGCTTCTGAAGAAGACGCGCGCGAGCCTTCCGAACAAGGGCCGGCGCCTCATGCTCGTTCTGCATTTCCAGGCGAGCCCTGACGTCGATCAGGCCTTGGCGTCCCTTCACCAGTGCCTTCATCTCCTCGTGAGCGGGATCGTCGACTTGGCTGGGAGCCTCGCTGAATGTCTCGGCGAACCAGGAGATCATCTCTGCGTCGATCTTGTCATTTTTAGCAAGGCGTCCCGCCGATTCCGCAAAGTGGCGAACCCGTTTGGGATCGACGATCCGTACTTCCAGCCCGGCTTGGCGCAACGCCTTGGCCCATACCCGCTCGTAGCCGCCGCTTGCCTCCATCACTGCCTTGCCGACCCGATGCTTGCGAAGCCATGCAATCAAGCTCCGTCGCCCCGCCGCGGTTGTCGGGCAAGTCTTCCGCTCCGTTACGGTCCGAATGCACGCATCAATCTTGTCTTTGGCGACATCGATGCCGACGACAACCAGATCGTCTTGTGTCATCATCCACTCCCTTCCTTGCCTGGTACGGGCTCGCAGCCCTTGCAACTGTTCGGGTTGAGGAAGACACCGGAGCTGTCCCTTGCTCTTTAACAGGCTCTGTCGCCTTTGGGCGCAACGGGCTCAGTTCCGGCAACGGGCGGTTCTGATCCAACCGCCCGTTGCCACATTCTGGCAGATTTCGGGGACACAAGGGCGCAGGGAAGGTCGGGTGCTGACCTCGCACCCGCGGTCTGCTGCGCAAAGGGCACGCGCAAAAAGACCGCACAGCAGCATACAGGTGGTGCCAATCACTCGGCCTTCCCTGCGCGATGGTCGGACGGCTTATGCCGCGCTCTTGTGTCTGCAAATTGTGCCAAAAAACGCCAACGGGCGGTTCTGACCAACCGCCCGTCGCTGGATCTGAGCCCGACCGTGCTCAAAGGCCTTGAGAGCCTGTCCGGGAGCGTGGGACAGATCCGGTGTCTTCCTCAACCCGAACAGTTGCATGGGCTTCGAGCCCGAACCGAGCAAGGAAGGGAGTGGATGATGGCACAAAACGGTGGCGTTGTCGTCGGGATCGATGTGGCCAAGGACAAGGTGGATGCATGCATCCGCGCGGTGTCGCAACGGCAGACGTTTCCTAGCACTGCAGAAGGACGGCGCGGTCTGATCCGCTGGCTGCGCAAATACAAGGTTGCCAAGGCGGTCATGGAGGCATCTGGCGGTTACGAGCGAGAGTGGGCTAAGGCGCTGCGTCAGGCCGACATCGAAGCCCGGATCGTCGACCCCAAGCGCGTGCGTGATTTCGCTCGATCAGCCGGACAACTCGCCAAGAACGATGCGATCGATGCGGAGATGATCGCCTGGTTTGCCGAGACCTTCACCGATGCTCCAGATCAGGCCCATGACACGGCCCGCGAGAATCTGGTGCAGGTCGTAAAAGCGCGCCAGAGCCTGCTCGATCTGCAGACGAGCCTGAAAAATAGGGGCGAGCATGCCGCCCCCAAAATCGTCCAGCAGATGCAGGCTCGGTTGTTAAAGCAGATCGCAGACGAAGTTGCCAAGCTCGAGGTTGCGATCGCCGCAATGATCAAGGCCGCGCCACATTTGGCCGAACTTGCCGAGATCATCGAGAGCGTGCCAGGGCTCGGCAAGATCACATCCGCCGGTCTGGTCGCCGCGATGCCGGAACTTGGCCAGGTGAGCAACAGGATCGCCGCTGCGCTGTTGGGAGCAGCTCCTTACGATGACGACAGCGGGAAGCGACGCGGTGATCGCCATGTAAAAGGTGGACGCCGAAAGGTTCGCAATCTCTTCTACATGGCTTGCCTCGGCGCTGCGACGCGGCACAACCCTGTGATCATGGCCTTCTATGATCGTCTGATCGCTAAAGGGAAGGAGCCGAAGGTTGCGCTGACCGCCTGCATGCGCAAGCTCATCGGCATTCTCAACACCATGATCGCCCGGCGCCAGAAATGGGATGCTCGCCGCTACGAACTGAGCGAACCCGCTCGGCCTCAGCCGAGCGCATGCACCGCCTGAAGACCGGTGAGCGGGCGGGGTCAAGGCCGTCAGCCGCCGAAGGCGGGGCGCACAGCGCCAGCCTTGAGCCCGCTCGATCACCGGTCTACTTCAACACAGTTGCTCCCGGGAGCCGAGTTCCTTCTGGCCTCCCTCGCGCTTGCGAAAGTCACCGGCACCGCGCCGGTTGACGCGACTGCCGCCTTCGCAAGAGCTTGACCGTAGCAACGACGGCCAGGACCACACGGTTTTGCCGTACGCACGGTTCGCCATTTCGCCGCAGTTTTCCCAGCCCTGTCGACGGAGCCGGAAACTTACAGGCGAGACGAGCCTGACAGCGCCGTTCGTCCGCACGCAGTTTCGGGCTCACGGAGAGCAATCCGCCCTACCCTTGACATCTCGTACACGACGCTGCTGCGTCCACCGCAAGCCGGCTCGCGACAATGACGACCTCATGATCGCCCCTCAAGGATGAGCCGGGATGGGCAAGAGATACGCTATTTCCGAATTTCGGTAAAGTGGAATATTTTTGCGGAGAGGGGTTGACGGAGGGCGAAACAGGCTGCTTGAAACATTTCTGGATTGCTTCGCTTCGCTCGCAATGACGGGGCAAGGCGCGAAGCCCTCATCTGCCAACGAGCATTCACTAAATCCTGCTGCACCCCATGAGTCGGCGGCAGCGCATGCGCGACTGGCGCTGCAGCAGCGAGCAGCTCGTTCGTCTCGAGCGACCAACCTTTGGGTGGTGCGCCTCACGGACAGCGCTTCGAAGTTCTATGTTATTGACATCGCTATATAAACGCCGAATTGACGATCAACGACATGGCAGAATATCTCTTCGGAGCAGAGATCCCGGGCTTTGCGCAGGAGTCGGAAAATTGTGCTCCGGAGCGCCGCGTTGCGCCAAGAGCTGGCCTCGGCCGGGGCCCTTTGACCCGCTGCTGACCTGAACCAAGATATACTACGGGACGCAGGCCTTCCGCGACGCGCGTTCGGCCAAGCGCAAACCCAGGCAGAAGATTTGTCGAACATCAATCTCAAGCTTCTCCATACCTTCCTGCTCGCAGCTGAGCACGAAAGCTTCCGGAAAGCGGCGGAGGAATCGAACCGATCGCCGTCCGCGATAAGCATGCAGATCCGCGACCTGGAGGAGCAGATCGGCGTTCTCCTTTTTCGCAGAACGCCGCAGAAGGTGCTGCTCACGCCCGAGGGCCGGATCCTGTTCGAGCAGGCGAAGCGCGCGCTTCAGGAAGTGCAGTCCGGGCTCGACCTGTTGACGGAATCAGCGCAATCCCGCAGCCGCCACATTCGAATGGCCTGCGTTCCGACACTTGCGTCCGGATGGCTTCCCAACATCCTGGCGACATTCAAGGTCCGCCATCCGCGGAGCCAGGTGCAGCTCATGGAGCTCTCCACGGCACCGATGCTCGAGCTGCTGAAACGTCAGGATGTCGAGTTCGGCATTGGCCCGGAGGTCCCCGACATGGCGGATTACGAATTCGAGCCGATCCTCGAGGATCCGCTTTTTGCATGCGTACCGCCGGTGTTCGACGAGGGGCAATCGAGCGTCAGCTTCACCGATCTCGTCGAAAAGCCGGCTATCCTGCTGTCGAAGACGACTGCAGTCCGAGGGTTGATCGACGAGACGCTGGAGACGCTTGCCGTCCGCCTCGATGTGCAGTTCGAAGTCCAAGCCGCCACGACGGCGGTGGCACTGGCCGCCTCCGGCCTGGGTATCGCGATCGTACCGCGGGTCGCGCTGGTCCAGGCGGGCGTGCAGCAGTTTCGTGTGGTTCCGATCTCCGATCAGATCAAGCTTCGCCGGATCGGCTTGATCACCACCCGCAGCTCGGTCAGGCGCCCGAACACCGAGCAGCTGATCTCGTTGATCCGCTCAAGTCTTTCCCAGCTGCGCTGACGTCCTCGGCTCAGAGCAACTTCAAGAGCGCATCGACGACCTGATCGGTGCTCGCACGACCGCCGATGTCGCGCGTCCTCAGCGAAGCGTCCTCTAGCCCGGTGCATACGGCAGCCTCGATCCTGTCCGCACCAAGGCGCAGCCGGTTATCCCGATAGCGCTGATCCAGACGCCGCAGCATCAGGATCGACGCCAGGATCGTTCCATAGGGATTCGCAAGTCCCTTCCTCGCGATGTCGGGAGCCGAGCCGTGCGAGGCCTGGAAGAAGCCAACCCCGTCGCCGACTTCTTCGGACGGAGCCATGCCCATGCCGCCGACCGTCGCCGCACCGAGATCGGAAATGATGTCGCCGAACATGTTCTCGGTGACGATGACGTCGAAGTGGGACGGCTTGTTGACGAGATGAACCGTCATCGCATCAACGAGAACGTGCTCGGCTTCGATATCGGGATAGTCCTTGGCCACCTCATCGAAGACCGCGCGGAAGAACGCATACGTCCGCAGCACATTGGCCTTGTCGCAGCACGTCACACGACGCCGTCCGTCCTTCGGCGAGCCGTTCCTCGTTCTGGCAAGCTCGAACGCGAAGCGGACGATGCGCTCGATACCCTTCCGGGTCTGGACCAGCGTGTCGACGGCGACTTCCTCCCTCAGCAGCGCGCCCGCGCCGCGCGCGGCGTAGAGACCTTCGCTGTTCTCCCGGACGATAACGTAATCGATCGAGCCCGGGCGCCCGAGCGGGGACGGTACCCCCTTGTAGAGCTTGATGGGCCGCACATTGGCGAACAGGTCCAGCTTGAAGCGAAGCTGCAAGGTGAAATCGAGACCCGCTTCTGTCCCGTCGGGATGGACGACACCGGGAATACCGGCGGCACCGTGAAGGATCGCGTCGGCTGCGCGGCAGCCCTCAAAGGAGCTGACCGGAAACGAATCCCCCGTCTCGAGAAAATGAGTGGCGCCTGCCGGATATTCCTCGAACTGGAGCGTGCCGGCCTGGACACCGGCTTGCAGCAACGCAAGCGCTGCACCGGCCACTTCCGGTCCGATACCGTCTCCGTGCACGACCGCAATTCTGTAATTGTCCTTCATGATACTCGCTCGGTGAGTTGAACCTTGTGATGGTCACGCCATTTCCCCCACGACGGCGCGCACACGGCATCGCACGCCGGCATGCCGTCGCTTGGATGAAACGCTCGATGGGTATGTCTCGTCGCGACTGACCGCGAACGCGACAGAGTCCGGGTCAGTCCAGCTTGATCCAGACCCCCTTCGTGTTCAGATATTCGTCGAGCTGCTCGGTGCCGCCTTCACGGCCGTATCCACTCATCTTGTAGCCGCCGAAGGGCAATGCAGGGTCGATGGCGTGATAGGTGTTCACCCAGACCGAACCAGCGCGCAGACTACGCGAGACGATGTGGGCCTTGCTCACGTCGCGCGTGAAGACACCCGCCGCAAGCCCGTATGGCGTCGCGTTGGCTCGTTCCACGGCTTCATCGAGTGTGTCGAACGGCAGCGCGGAAATGACCGGACCAAAGATTTCATCCCGGGCGATCTGCATCTTGTCGGAGACGTCCGCGAACACGGTCGGCTCGACGAAATTGCCCTTCGCGAAACTCCCCTCCCTCAGTCTCCGGCCTCCGGTCACGACCTTCGCGCCCTCATCGCGTCCGCTGTTCAGGAAGCCCTCGACCTTGTCGAGCTGTCGCTCGGAAACGAGGGGGCCAATCTCAGTCGTGGGATCCGCGCCATCTCCGATTTTCAGGGCCGAGGCAAACTTCCCAAGCCGTTCGACCAATTCGTCGTGGATCGCTCGCTCGACGAACAAGCGGGATCCGGCAATACAGATCTGGCCCGAATTGGCAAACGCGGCCATTGCCGCAATGGGGACTGCCTTGTCGATATCCGCATCGGCGCAGACGATGACGGGTGACTTTCCGCCAAGCTCGAGCGACACCCGCTTCAGGTTGCCGGCAGAGGCGCGGATGATCGCCTGTCCGGTTGCGGTGGATCCCGTGAAGACGATCTTGTCGACACCGAGATGTTCGGCCAGAGGCGCACCCGCCTCCGACCCGGTCCCGGTCACGACGTTGACGACGCCTGGAGGTACACCTGCCTCGTTCATCAAATCCGCGATCAGGAGCGGCGTCAGCGGTGCCTCTTCGGATGGTTTGAGCACGATCGTGCAACCGGTCGCAAGCGCCGGCCCGATCTTCCAGACCGACGCTGCCGTCGGCGCGTTCCACGGAATGATCGCGCCGACGACCCCGACCGGCTCCTTGCGCGTGAACGAGACGATGTCGCCCGGAAGCGAATTGTCGATCGTCTGGCCGTGAATCGCGGTCGCCATGCCGGCGTAGTATCTGAGCATGCCGAGCACGCGGAGCTTGTTCGCCCGCGTCCTGACGATCGGCATGCCCATGTCGGCGGTGTCGGACTGGCTGATCTCCTCCCAATGCTTCTCGAACAGATCGGCGATACGCAGGAGCAGAGCCTGCCGCTCGAACGGCTTGAACCGGCTCCAAGGTCCCACGAAAGCGCGGCGGGCGGCGCTGACGGCGGCATCGATGTCGCCGGCATCCCCACGCGGGACACGACCAATCACCTCACCGGTCGCAGGATTGCGCGTCTCGAACACTTTCCCCGAGCGGGCTTCCACCCATGCGCCATCGATGAACATCTTGCGCGCTCGGCCGTCCACGGGAAATCGGATATCGGCTTTCGTCATTGGACTTGCTTTCCTTGTCTCAACAGTGATTCCGCCTAGGCGGCCGACTTCGTCTTGCGAAGTAGCCGCGCCAGGTCCGAAATATAGGATTGGCCGTGGCCGCTCTCGACCACAGCCGCAATGGCAGCGCCAACACCGTCGGCGATCGCTTTGGATGCTCCGGAGCTGCCCGCCATCGTCTGGTAGTAGGAGATGTCCTTTAGCGCATTGCCGATGAAGAATGGAACGGCGCCGCCGTCGCCCGTCACGATCGCCGGCGCCATGCGCTGGAGCGCAACGCCCGCCCCGCCGCCCTTGGCGAGAACATCCACGAAGATCGCCGGATCGACGCCTGCCTCGGCGGCCTGCGCCGCAGCCTCGCCGAGCAGCGCCATGAAGCCGATCGACACGTAGTTGTGGAGCAGCTTGAGCCGATGGCCAAAGCTCACCGGGCCGACATGTTCGACACTTTCGGTGAAGGATGCGAGGACTGCCCGGACGCTCCGAAGGTCCGCTTCGTCGCCGCCAACCAGCAGGTTCAGCGTACCTTCTTCCGCGTGCTTGGCGGTACGTGTCATGGGCGCATCGAGAAAGCGTCCCCCCGCCGCTTCAACCGCGGCGGCCATCCGCAGGGTTGAGTCCGGCAGCGCCGTCGAACAGTCGACAATGATGGTCCCCCTGCGTAGGCGAGACAGAACGCCCGTCTCACCGGTGAGGATTGCTTCGACCTGGGGAGAACCCGTCACGCATAGGATGATCATATCCGAGGCGTCCGCGACGTCGCCGGGAGTCTCGCAGGCCGTAGCGCCGAGGCCGATGAGATCGTCCACGGGCTGATTTCCGGGATGATCGAGAAAAGCCAGAGGAAAGCCGCCGCGCGCAGCGACGTTCTTTGCGATACCATGGCCCATCAGCCCGACACCAATAATTCCGACTCTCATCGCAGCACTCTCATTCATCGGTTCAAGCAAGCCCTAGTGAACGGCAGCGTACATGATCTGCTGCTCGGTCGCCTCTGACGCCTTGATCTCCTCGACGATCTTTCCGCGCTTGGCGACCAGGATACGATCCGAGCGAGCCAGCACTTCCGGCAGGTAGGAGGAGATCACGACGACAGCCAGACCTAAAGGCGCGACGGAGTCGTCGTGCTCTCGCGCCGAAGGGACCGCTCGCAACTATCGTTTCCTCGCGTGCAACAGGCTTTCTTCTTGCTGGCACAAGATGAGCGGCGCCTCCCTGCTTCATGCAAGGCGCTTTTTCTGATCCCCTGTTTTGTTTTTCTGATCTACCGGCGCGGGCGCTCTGGTGCGATCGAGCTATGTCGGCATCATCGGCAAGAAGACTGCCTTCTGACAAGCCGCACTCCTGCAAGCATTAGGAAGACATCAAGCCGGGTGGCGTCTTCTCATGGCCGCGCACGCATTTGACTAAACCTGCACCGAGGTCAGCTTCTTCAGGCATCGCAGCGCAAACGATGACCGGCTGTGCCGGATGCCCGGGATGCGATAGAGCTTTTCGCGCAGGAAGCGTTCATAGCCGGCGGTGCTCTCGACCGCGACCTTCACGACGTAATCGTAGTCGCCCGTGGTGAGATAGGCCTCGATCACCTCCGGCAAGCTCGTGAGCAGTTGACCAAAACGCTCGAGCATCTCTTCGTCATGGCGGTCGAGGGTCAGCTCGATGATGACGGTTTCAGGCAAGCCGAGCTTGTCCTGATTGAGCAGCGCGACATAGCCATCGATATAGCCCTGCGTCTCCAGGCGCTTCAACCTGTTCCAGCAGGGCGTGGTCGAGAGCCCGATCTTGTCGGCGAGTTGCGCCGTCGTCAGGCGCGCATCCTGCTGCAAGGCGCGCAGGATCTTGCGATCGATCTCGTCGAGCCGAAGCGCATCCTTGCGCGGTGCCTTGACTGGTCCTGTGGCACGTCCGACCGGCGCCATACCGAGAACTCCGTTCTGGGATTGCGGTCGAGACGTAGAAAATCCATACCGCAAAACTAGGCTACACCCAGATTAAAAGAACAACAATCCTGAATTTTGCCAGTACGATATGCCAATAAAATGAGACATATGCGGTGTTTCTTCTCGAACTTCAGACCAACGATATGCACGCCGCACTCGGCCGCCTGCTCGACCAGACGCGCGTCGCGGGGCTTCGGCTTGCTGCCGTCAGCGCACGAGCAGACGCGAGCGAATGCCGTATCTCGGCTTCCATAGATATCGACGACCGCGACATCATCGACCGGCTCGTTCGGCGCGTTGGCGCGTTGTTCTGCATTGATGCGATCGAGGTGAGGGGTGAATGCCAATGCCCGACCAAAACCTCACAGATGACACCATGAGCTCGCGGCGCGAACCAGTTCGGCCGCCGGAGCCTGTGCCCCTGAAGCTGCACGTACCGGAACCGGCGGTGCGCCCGGGCGGAAAACCCGATTTCTCGAACATCCGCATTCCGCGCGCCGGCCAGGTCGATCGTCCCAACGTCGACGTGGACGCCGAGGCGATACGCGACCTCGCCTTTTCCGTGATCCGTGTGCTCAATCGCGACGGCGAAGCCGTCGGCCCCTGGGCCGGCGCGCTCTCGGAGAGCGAATTGCTCGAGGGCTTGCGCCACATGATGACGTTGCGTGCCTTCGATGCACGCATGCAGATGGCGCAGCGTCAGGGCAAGACGTCGTTCTATATGCAGCATATGGGCGAAGAGGCCGTGAGCTGCGCCTTCCGCAAGGCGCTGCTTCCGGGCGACATGAATTTCCCGACCTATCGTCAGGCAGGACTTTTGATCGCCAGCGGCTATTCCCTGGTCGAGATGGCCTGCCAGATCTACTCCAACACGCACGATCCCCTGAAGGGACGCCAGCTGCCCGTGATGTATTCCTCCCGGGAGCACGGCTTCTTCTCAATCTCCGGCAATCTCGCCACCCAGTACATCCAGGCGGTCGGCTGGGCGATGGCGTCTGCAATCAAGAACGATACCAAGATCGCCGTCGCCTGGATCGGCGATGGCGCAACCGCCGAATCCGACTTCCACGCCGCCCTCGCGTTTGCTTCGACCTATCGGGCGCCGGTCGTGCTCAACATCGTCAACAATCAATGGGCCATTTCGACCTTCCAGGGCATCGCGCGCGGTGGGTCCGGCACGTTCGCAGCGCGCGGTCTCGGCTTCGGCATTCCGTCGCTGCGCGTCGACGGCAACGATTACCTCGCGGTCCACGCGGTGGCGAAATGGGCCTGCGAGCGCGCCCGCCGCAATCTCGGCCCGACCCTGATCGAGCACGTGACGTATCGCGTCGGTGCGCATTCCACCTCGGACGATCCCGCAGGCTATCGGCCGAAGATGGAATCGGAGGCATGGCCGCTGGGAGATCCCGTCATCAGGCTGAAGAACCATTTGATCGTACGCGGCGTTTGGTCGGAAGAGCGGCAAAAGCAGGCCGAGGCCGAGATCATGGACACCGTGATCGCGGCGCAGAAGGAGGCCGAGAGCCACGGCACGCTGCATTCCCCTCAGCATGCCTCGGCGCGCGACATGTTCGAAGGCGTGTTCGCCGAGATGCCGCCGCATCTACGCCGGCAACGCCAGGAAGCCGGAGTCTGAGCGATGCCGCGCAAAACCATGATCGAAGCAATCCGCGACGCCATGGATGTGATGATGTCGCGCGACAGTGACGTCGTCGTGTTTGGCGAGGACGTCGGCTATTTCGGCGGCGTGTTTCGCGCGACCCAGGGCCTGCAAGCGAAATACGGAACCAGCCGCTGCTTCGATACCCCGATCAGCGAGCTCGGAATCGTCGGCATCGCCGTTGGCATGGCGGCTTACGGCCTGAAACCCTGTGTCGAGATCCAGTTCGCCGATTACATGTACCCGGCCTACGATCAGATCGTCTCCGAGGCCGCGCGGCTGCGCTATCGCTCCAACGGCCAGTTCACCTGCCCGCTCGTGGTGCGCATGCCGACCGGCGGCGGCATTTTTGGCGGGCAGACGCACAGCCAGAGCCCCGAAGCGCTGTTCACCCATGTCTGCGGTATCAAAACGGTGGTGCCGTCGAACCCGCGCGACGCCAAGGGTCTCCTGATATCGGCGATCGAGGACCCCGATCCTGTGATCTTTCTCGAACCGAAGCGACTCTATAATGGTCCGTTCGACGGCCATCACGACCGGCCGGTGACGCCCTGGTCGAAGCACGATCTCGGTGAGGTCGAGGACGGGCACTTTGCCATTCCCCTCGGCAGCGCCGCGATCCGCAGGCAAGGCCAGGCCGTCACCATCCTTGCCTACGGTACGATGGTTCATGTCGCGGAGACGGCCGCGGCGGAAGCCGATATCGACGCCGAGATCATCGATCTGCGCACCCTGCTGCCGCTCGATCTCGACGCCATCGAAACGTCGGTCAAGAAGACCGGACGCTGCGTGATCGTGCATGAGGCAACGCTTACATCCGGCTTTGGTGCAGAGCTCTGCGCGCTGGTGCAAACGCGGTGTTTCTATCACCTGGAGGCACCGATTGTTCGCGTTGCCGGCTGGGATACACCCTACCCGCACGCGCAGGAATGGGACTACTTCCCGGGACCGGCGCGGATCGGCCGCGCGCTGATCGAAACGCTGGAGGCCTGAGATGGCCGAGCGCGTGGTCAAGCTGCCCGACGTCGGCGAAGGCATCGCCGAAGCCGAGCTCGTCGAATGGCACGTAAAAGTTGGCGACGTCGTGCGTGAGGACGCCGTGCTCGGCGCCGTCATGACCGACAAGGCGACGGTGGAGATCCCTTCGCCCACCGACGGACGCGTCATCTGGCTCGCCGGCAAGGTAGGCGACCTGCTCGCCATCGGCTCGGACTTCGTTCGGCTGGAGGTGGACAACAAGAGCGAGTCGGCGTCGGCGAAGCTCGCATCGCCTGCAGCAAGCGCTTCGGCCAAGACGCCTGGTCATGCCGCGAGCGCTCCGCGCCTGTCCACGAACGTGCCGCCCGAGGCCGTGAAATCGCACTCCTCCGCAACGCGTCCACACCATACAGGCGACCGGCCGTTGGCCGCTCCTGCCGTCCGGCTTCGTGCACGTGAAGCAGGCATCGACTTGCGGCAGATATCCGGCTCGGGGCCGGCTGGGCGGATCACCCACGATGACCTCGACGCCCAGCTCGCGCGCGGCCGCGCCGGGACGGCGGCGACGCCCTATCCGGCGCAAACCGCGGTCACCGACATCAAGATCGTCGGCTTGCGTCGCAAGATCGCCGAAAAGATGTCGATTGCGAGCTCGCGCATTCCGCACATCACCTATGTCGAAGAGGTCGACGTCACTTCGCTCGAGGATTTGCGCAGGAAGATCAACGGCCAGAAGCGGCCGGGCAAGCCGAAGCTGACATTGTTGCCGTTCCTGATGCGCGCCATGGTGCGCGCGATCGCCGAGCAGCCGCATCTCAATGCCCATTTCGACGATGAAGACGGGATCGTGCACCAGCACGCCGGCGTTCATATCGGGATCGCCACGCAGACGCCGGCCGGCCTGATGGTCCCGGTCGTCCGGCATACCGAAGCGCGCGGCATCTGGGATTGCGCCACCGAGATTGCGCGTCTCGCCGAAGGGGCTCGCAATGGCAACGCCACGCGCGACGAACTTACCGGCTCGACCATCACGATCACCTCGCTCGGCGCGCTGGGCGGGCTTGTGACGACGCCCATCATCAATCATCCGGAGGTCGCGATCATTGGAGTCAACCGGATCGCCATCCGGCCGCATTGGGACGGCACGGCCTTCGTGCCGCGCCGGATCATGAACCTGTCATCCAGCTTCGATCATCGCGTGATCGACGGTTTTGATGCCGCCCAGTTCGTGCAACGCATCAAGCTGCTGCTGGAAACGCCGGCCATGATCTTCATTGATTGATAGTGCGATGAATGAAATTACCTGCAAGCTCCTTGTCATCGGCGCTGGTCCCGGCGGCTATACCTGCGCGATCCGCGCCGGCCAGCTCGGCATCGATACGATCATCGTCGAAGCCGAAAAGCCGGGCGGCACCTGTCTCAATGTCGGCTGCATTCCCTCCAAGGCTCTGATCCATGCGGCCGGCGAGTATGAAACGATCGCAGCTGCCGCCGAGCACAAGAGTGCGCTCGGAATTTCCACGGCAAAGCCGTCGCTCGATTTCGCCAGGACCATCGCCTGGAAGGACGGGATCGTCCGGCGCCTCAATGGCGGCGTGGCCGGCCTCCTGAAGAAAGCGGGCGTCAGGCTCATAGCCAGGCATGCCCGTTTTCGCGATGGCAAGTCCGTCGAGGTCGAAACACAATCCGGCGCGCAGATGATCCATGCCGAAACGGTGGTGATCGCGACCGGCTCCGAGCCCGTCGCGCTTCCGCACATGCCATTCGGAGGCCGCGTGATCTCGTCGACCGAGGCGCTGGCGCTCACCGAGATCCCGAAGAAGCTGGTCGTGGTCGGCGGCGGCTACATTGGCCTCGAGCTCGGTACGGCCTTTGCGAAATTGGGCGCGGCCGTCACGGTCGTCGAGGCCGAGCCACGCATTCTGCCGCAATATGATGGGGAACTGAGCGCGCCTGTCGAAAGGCGCCTCAGCGCGCTCGGAGTCACCATCCTGACAGGCGCGAAGGCGAAAGCGCTGGTCGCTGACGGTACCGCGCTCGCGATCGAGACCGCCGGCGGCGAGCAGAGGACGCTGGATGCCGACAAGATCCTCGTTACGGTCGGCCGACGGCCGGCGACATCCGGCTTTGACCTCGAGACTCTCGATCTCGACATGACCGGACCTTTCATCCGGATCGACCACCGCTGCCGCAGCTCGATGCACGGCATCTTCGCGATCGGCGATGTCACGGGAGAACCGATGCTGGCACATCGCGCGATGGCGCAGGGCGAAATGGTCGCGGAGATCGTCGCCGGCCACCGCCGCGCCTGGGACCGGGTTTCGATCCCGGCGATCTGCTTCACCGATCCCGAGATCGTCGCGGTCGGCCTGTGCCCCAACGAGGCGAGCGGCAAGGGCTTCGATGTCCAGACGGATCTCTTTCCGTTCAAGGCCAACGGTCGCGCGCTGACACTGGAGCGAGAGGACGGCTTCATCCGGACCGT
Organism: Bradyrhizobium sp. LMG 9283; assembly: GCF_045571415.1. Lineage (NCBI taxonomy): Bacteria > Pseudomonadati > Pseudomonadota > Alphaproteobacteria > Hyphomicrobiales > Nitrobacteraceae > Bradyrhizobium > Bradyrhizobium sp. LMG 9283. The sequence goes on along the minus strand of NZ_CP120691.1, from coordinate 2,363,651 downwards.
GGCACGTGCTGACAACCATCTTCTGCTTGGAATTCAGGGAGTCGGAGCCGGCATCGCCGAACTTTCAGCGGCGTTCAGCCTTGCGCTGGAGATGGGTGCACGCCTCGAGGACATCGCGATGACCATCCACGCGCATCCGACCCAAAGCGAAGCCTTTCACGAGGCATCGCTGAAATCGCTGGGACACGCAATTCATATCTAAAATATGGCGGGAACCATTCCGGCCTGCACTCCTCCCGCTGGACCCCGCCGCGAATGGCGGGGTTTTTGTTTTGGGATTGAACCCGCGCTTCGATCGGCCCGCCCAGACTGATGTCGGGCAAATCCGTGCTTATAGGCTAGCGCATGCCACACCAGGACCCACGGCATGAAACGATGCGTGTCCGCCATTGCTGCACTGCCCGGATCGACGGGCTATTTGGCTTGGAACGCCCTCAGCTGCTTATTGAGGTAGACGTGAGGTGCTGTGAAGAACCATCGACCATCGTCCGCCAAGCTTCTCGAAGACATTCGTCGTCAGCGCAGCAAAAACTGCGGCATCGCCATTCTTCAATTTGCCAGTGACTGTCTCGACGCCCACGATCCAAGCAACGTTCTGGTTGATTCTGATTTGCGGCTCCTTCATTGACACCGAGATTTCCGCAAAGCGGTCAAATGTCGCCTGCCAGCTCGCCTTGACAGCGGTCCAACCGACGATCGGGGCCTTGCTCGCCGGGTGAATTGCGATGACGTACGGTTCTTTGGCCCAGACCTTATCCATCGCATCGATATCGCGCGCAGACAGTGCTCGATCGAATTCGCGATTGGCAGCCTCTATGGCCGCCTTGTCCGATGCCGGTTCTGCGCGAATACCGCGAGCGGAGCAATAGAACGCGCCGACGATCATTGCTGCGGCGGCGATCCGGAGTGCGTGACGAGCCATGGCCAACGTCCTCTCTGTATCGAGTATCGGCCATTTTCATGCGTCGTCTTGCTTCCAACAAGGTCAGTTTGCTACCATTCGATTATCAAAAACGGACACCGCACGTGAGACGTGAGATTGGTCGACGAGCCATTGCAGGGGTTGGCTATTTCAACAGCCGTTTCCCTACGTTGGGAATAGAGCCGCTCACGTTGTCTGACCTCTTTACGCGCGTGCCGGCCAGTCACTTTGCCCAGCCGCAGCGACCGGCATTTCACCTGCTGATGCTGTTCTCCTCCGGAACGACGACGCACTACCTCGATTTCGAACGATTGCAATGTTCGGCCCGGACGCTCGTGCACGTTCGACCCGGTCAGGTCCAGCAGTTCATACCCGGCGCACGAGCGCAGGCGACGATACTTCTTTTTACACCCGAATTTGTCCTGCCGGACGAGAACGCAGCCCATTCGCAGATGCTCGGATCGGTGCTCGAACGCGCCGCGCCGAACGGCCTACTTAAGCTTGATGTGGATTCATTCGCGAGCGTTCAGTCGGGCCTTGTCACGATAGGCGATGAGTACAGAAGGACGGACGGATCCTCCGTCGGCGCGCGAATACTGCAACATCTGCTGCACGCTCTGCTGCTGCGTATCGTTTACTGCTCGGATCGAGGTGAAGTCCCATCGATGTCAAACTATCGGCATGTCGTCCGGCGATTTCTTGCAGATGTCGAGACCGGGTTCGCTCAGAGCCGTCGCGTCGAGGACTACGCCACCAGGTTGCATTATTCGACGAAGGCGTTGCGGCGTGCATGCCTCGAGATTCGTGGATTGCCGCCCAAGATAATCATCGAGAACCGCGTGATTCTGGAAGCGAAGCGGCTCCTTGCGCACACCTCATGGCCGGTCGATTCTATCGCCGCGACGGTAGGCTTCGCCGATGCAACCAATTTTGTGAAGTTCTTTCGTCAACACGCCAATGTCACCCCATCGGAATTCCGAAAACGAGTTTCCAACGCCCGCCGGTAGCAGGCTTGCGCTGCCGGTCATCCAGACCGGCGACCTCGTGGTCAATCTCGACCCCAAGACAAGGCCTCTCATCGATTCCTGCGGGCGGCGGGTGACGAAGTGCAAGGACTCGCCGCCCGCAGAAAAAATGAACCCGCGCAGAAAAAACCGAATTCCGGATAGCGCCGGCGGATTCGCTCCCGATGAATAAAGAATCAATGACCTTTCTTCCTCTTCGATTCACCCATCGACGGCATTGGCAAATTAGTCGGCTAAGCCAAAAATGCGATGGTCCCGTGAAGTGCGTGCTCGGGATCGACCATCTTGGCAATCAACTGTCTTGCCGCTTTGCCACGCGGAGCCCAAATCGCTCCAGCGCGGTCGTAATGCCGTCCGCATGAAACGGCTTGGCTAGGACTTGGAGGCGCGTATCCTGCGGCAATCGCTCGCAGATAGTATCGCTTCCGTAACCGGTTGCCAGAACAATCGGCAGATCGGGTTTCGACGCTCTGATTTCTCTGACGAGGTGATCGCCCGGCTGGTCGGGTAGGCCAAGATCAATGATCGCCGCGGCAAATTCCTCGCCGGTATTGCGAAACTTTTTCAAGGCTTCCTCGAAGCTCGCAGCTTCCACCGTCAGGCACCCACGTTCGGCGAGTGCTTCGACAACGAGCATTCGCACCAACAATTCGTCTTCGACGACCAGAATGCGCATCGGACCTTCAGGAGCGGGACTGCGATCCAGCGCGTCACGAATCCGTACTGCGAGCGTTGCGAAGGTGAATGGCTTGCTGAGCAGATCGACTCCGGGATCGAGCCGCCCATCGTGAATCAGCGCGCTCGCCGCGTAGGCCGTGGTTATGACGACCTTTAGCGACGGGCGGATTTTTCGCGCGCGCTCGGCCAACATCCGCCCGTCAATCCCGCCGGGAAGACCAAGATCGGTGAACAACAGGCGAATGCCTGTCTCGTGTTCGAGGATTTGCAAAGCCGAAGTGGCATCGATCGCTTCAAGAACGTGATAGCCAAGTTCACGCAGGCTGTTGCCTGCGTAATTGCGGACATCACCATCGTCCTCGACCAGAAGGATGGACTCATCGGGCTTGGCGTGCGGGATCTTCCTCCCGGCGGTTGACGGTTCTGTGGGCTGTGGGTCCCCTGCGTGCTGCGTCTCTTGCGCCCTCGGCAGGTAAAGCTTAGCCGTGGTGCCAAACCCCGGCTCGCTGTAGAGCTTCACGTGTCCGCCGCTTTGCGTGACGAAGCCATACACCTGACTCAAGCCTAGCCCCGTCCCGCGTCCGCCCTTGGTGGTGAAGAATGGCTCGAACACTTGCTTGAGGACGGCGGGTGGCATGCCCGTTCCGGTATCCGAGACCGAAACGAGCACATAGTTCCCGTGCTTCACGTCGTTGTTGGCAGCCGCATAAGCCCCATCCAACTCGGCATTGCCGGTCTCGATGGTAAATTCACCGCCAGAGGCCATTGCGTCGCGAGCGTTCACCGCAAGATTGAGGATGGCGGCCTCCAGTTCGGTGGGGTCAACCTCTGTTGGCCACAGATCAGGCGCAAGCGCTGCCCGGACTCTGATCTCTTCTCCCAGTGTGCGCTGAAGGAGATCCGACATTCCGGACACAAGAGCATTGATATCGACAGTTCTGGGGTCCAGCGGCTTGCGCCGGGCAAACGCCAGCAGACGCTCCGTGAGCCCGGCAGCACGGCGCGCACCGCGCGTGGCATTGTCGAGCGCGCGCAGCAAAGCGGTCTCGGCAAGCGCCGATTGCCGCCGGGCATTCTCCAGGTTGCCTAGCACCACAGTCAGGAGGTTGTTGAAATCATGGGCGATGCCGGCAGTCAGCCGGCCAACCGCTTCCATTTTGGCGGAGTGCCGCAGGCGCTCCTCCATGGCCTTGCGCCCGGACACGTCACGGATGCTGGCAAGGCGGGCTGGCCGATGGTTCCAGGTCGTATCCACGACCCGGATCTCGGCATCGACCTGATCGCCACCAGGTCGGTGGATCGCAATTTCAGTGGTCTCGTCGACCAGAAAGGGGATGCCAATCGGAGAGCCCACCAGAGAATCTGAGGGTCTGCCGAAAATCTTCTCCGCCGCGGGATTGGCAAACAGGACGGTACCCTCCTCATCGACCACAAGAATGCCGTCGGCATTCTTCTCGACGAGGAACTTGATTTCCGTTTGAACGATGCTATTGCCCGAGGTGGTACTTGGCATGGTACTTGGCATGATCATCGCAACGGCCTCGCATACGGCGGTCCTCCCTGCTGCGCGTCACAGCGTGAAATCATTGTCCGAGCCGGTGAAGACGTTAGGCGCATCTTTGAAGGGACCGCCGAGATGCATGCCACTGCCATTGATCGTGAACTGCCGGATTTCCTTGGCGTGTTCGCTGCCGCGCATCTTCAGGACCATCAGGCCGCGGTGCATTGTGTCCTGCTCCTGGATGTAGCGCAGCAGGATTATCGAGTCGGTCAGCGTCGAGATATGTTGTTCGCTCGCGCTCTCGCCGCCGATCAATGACTTGCTGGTGGCGGTGCAAAGACCGGCGATCTCGCGCTTCTTGATAAATGACGTAAGGCTGATCAAAAATTCGCGAAAGCCCGTATCCGGCGCGATACGCTCCAAAGCCGACAGGCTATCGATCGCAATCCTGTTGGGTTGGAATTCGTCGACGAGGCTTTCGATGGTCAGCAGATGATCGGGTAATCCCTGAGCCTCAGGATAGAGGCAGATGATCTTCAGCCTCCCCTCTTCTTCCATTTTGGCGAAGTCCACGCCCCACCCGCTGGCGTTGCGAAACAGCTGGCCTCTGCTCTCCTCGTAGCCGAATAAAATGGCCTTCTCACCCGCGGCGACCCCACCTGCCAAGAAGTTCGTCACCAGAAGGGTCTTGCCGGTGCCGGTGGCACCGCTCACGAGCGTCACGCTATCGCGAAAGAACCCGCCGCCGCACATTTCATCGATTGCCGGGTTACCGCTGGTCACACGTACCACGCTCGATTGCTGCTCGAGCCGGAGCGATGACAGCGGAACGGCGACGACACCTTGATTAGCAACCAGCGTGAAGGGCGCCTCGCCCTCGGCGTGATGGCTGCCGCGCATCTTGAGCACCTCGATCGTGCGTCGGCGCTTCTCGCGATGGAGGACATTGCGCAGAATGACGACGTTGTCGGCGACGAATTCCTCCAGCCGATGGCGCGTGATCTCGCCGTACTCACTGTTCCGCTCGGCCGTCATGAGCACGGTGAGGCCGGATTTCTTTAGGGCACTGCTGATGTGGAACAGCTCACGGCGTAGAATCTTAGGGTCGCCGATGAAATGGTCGAAGAGCTGCGTCAGTGAGTCGAGCACTACACGTCTGGCGTTGACCGTCTTGACTGCGTGCTGGACTCGGGCGAGCAGGCCTGCCAAATCGAAATCACCAACCACCAATTCGTCGCTTGCGGGCGGGCTGGCATCGACAAAGGCCAGGGTGCCGTCCTTGCGCCATCTCCGAAGGTCCCATCCAAAGCTGCGCATGTTGGCTTCGATATCCTGGGGCGGCTCCTCGAACGTGACGAGGACACCGTTCTCGCCGAACATCGTAATTCCCTGGGCGAGAAACTGCGTGGCGAAAACGGTCTTGCCACTCCCGGGTGTTCCGCCGACGACCGTCGTCCGGGCACGCGGCAATCCGCCCATAACCAGATCATCGAATGCCTTGACGCCTGTCTTTACTCGTTCAAGAGCATCTGCAGTATCGATGTCGCGCGTCGTCATGCGGCATCCCCTTTCATTTCGATTCCGAGAAACATAAGAATTCTCTTGGAGTCGCCGAGATCGCCAACGATTCTTCGGCGGCGACCCGAATGCTCGTAGCAAAGGGTTGGCGTGGCGAGGATGCTTTCTTTCTCAGCAAGCGCTGGGTCGGCGAGCACGTCGATGACCTCGACATGGTCTGCCTCCGCCTTCATCAGCGTCCGGAGATGCTTGAGATTCTGTTCAGCCTGACGCGAGCTTGGGGAATTCCCGGCGATGTAAAGTCGCAGGATGGAGCGGGTAGCCAGGGGGATTGCCTTGTCAGGTTGCGCCATCGCAGCGGGCCGGTATGCCGCCTCCACCGGCGGCCTTCGGCCGGCAACGGAGGGGCGGGTTAATCGGTATCAAGGAACTACGTGGCGAGTTCCGCTGCAAGAGAGCGAGAAATACTAACTCCCTAGTAGGTCGATTATTCTGCCGACTGACCCTTGCCGTCAGTGGTGGGCCCGCGCTGCCGCCTGGGCGCGACTACATTGAGGCCGGTGATCCCACGTTCACGTGCCCAGATGATTGCGGCACTGCGCCTGTTCACCCCGATCTTGCGGTAGAGCGAGGCGATATGATTGCGCACAGTGTTCGGGGAAAGGCGCAAGATCCTGCTCATCTCTGCATCGCTGATGCCTTCGCAGATGAGACCGAGAACCTCGCGCTCGCGGTCACTGAGCGCATCGATGCCATCATCCGATGCTTCGGAGGAGCGATTGCCCTGGCGCAGTGATTTCAGCTTCTCGATGATGACGCGTGCGAACCATGAGGTATCGGCCATAGCGGCTTGGATCGCTGCGATGAGATCGCGTTCCGAGTCTCCTTGCTCGGCGGATTCTTGAATCGCGCACAAGACCGTCCGCTGACCGTTAATCGTCACCGCAACCGGCGACATGAAACAGTCGAGTGCAGACGCGTCAGGTCGACGTATGGGCAGGGTGAGGTCCAGCAATCCGCCGTTCACGCTGCGGCGCGTCTTGTCGTCCATCCACGTGACGTGGCCCTGGAAATCCACGAGGATCATGCCGCCTCTTAGCGCAGAGACAATACGGCCCAATCGGTCATTCTCGCGCACGCGAACCTCCATCAGTTGGTCCATGCAGGCCCCTTATGTTGATGAGGTGATGCTGTGTGGGAAGATGGTCTAATAACGCGTGTTGGCGGGTATAGTTCCCCGCAACTAAGTGGCCGGTAAGAACACACTATTTTGAGATCGGAGCAGGTCATTCTTCCTTAATAGCGATAACTTGGCTCGACATTCGAGGTCGTACAACACTCACGCACGGGCATCCCAATGCCGCGAAATTCTGGTTCGGAATACCAGCTGCCCGTGTCGTATTGTGTCTGACCGTATCGCGCTTGATCTGGTACCGTCGCGCGCCGCGGCTAACTCTCACAACTGGGTATCCGCAAAAACTACAGATCGCGTTAGGGAACATTGACGAAGGAGTGATAGCTGGCGACGAGGCTGCTCGGTCCGCTGTTCGTCTCGCACTTTCAGTTCATCGCGATGGAGCGGAAAGCGCCACCGAGTCGGCGGCATCGCCGCTCACCGCTAATCAAAGCCACCAGGTGCCGAACAAAATTGTCAGCGTTGTCGACAGGTACCTTCCTTGAAATACGCCCATAAACCAAACGTGATGTCGTGGCGACGCGCCCGCTGTGCAACGATCAAATTGGCGACTGATCCCACCAGCGTTAGGTTGCCGACAAGGGCGGAAGCCATAGCAACAAGAAGCCATGCCCGAGTCGGATCCTGCAGGTTAGCAACGAAGGGCTTTAGGACCAGGACGGCAGGCACGCTGCTGACGAGGTTTGACAGACCGGCAGTGACCAGCGACAGAACTGGCGCCGCGTCGAGGTGAAGCTGGCCGGTTTGTTGGACGATGAGCAGCCCGACGAACCCTATGGCAACGCAATTGGCGCCAGTGGCTTGAACCGCTACCGCCAGGCGAACAAAATCAAAGAAGACCGTAGCTTGGCGAAGAAAATCGTAGGATTGGTAGCGGGGGAGGGACGCGCTACCACACTCCCAAAAACCGTAATTCCTTTGAAAATACAATACCTTGCCTGACTTTTGGAGTTCGAGTCGGGAGCGATACATCTCACCGGGATGTATCACCCCCGGCCGGGCTTCTCAGAAAGGCAACGACATGGCCCGCCCGGCCTATCTCCACCGCCGTCCGGACGGCCGGTACTGCATCCAGATAAGACTGGGGAAACGCGCCCAAGAAATCTATGGCCGTTCCCTGCTCCGTGTCAGCCTTCGGACAGCGAATTTCCAAGAGGCGCGGAGAAGACTGGTGGTTAACCTGGGATGGGCGGTGGAGATCGTCGAAGCTCCCGACTTGGAAGCGTTGGCGAGCATCTTTGACCGCCGCCTGAAAGCCTATGTCGCGGTCGGTGTCCCTGGTGACGAACGGGAGCTGTCTGGCCGGCAGGCATTCGAGTTCCAGGTTCGGCATTTTCTCGCCCGGGCCCGGGAGCGCGGCTTTTTCTATGCTGTTCTTTTTCCGGGACTCGCGAGGAATTGGGTCGATTTCGTCGACCAGAATAAAGCCGCGGAAGCCGAATTATTAAAGCGCACGGCATCCCGCCTGAAATCGCCCAGCCCCGCCGCAGCCCGGTTAGACATGGCGGAGCAGATTGGCGGCCTGGAGATTTTGCCATCATCTCCCGTTTTGGCGCCATTCGACCCCATCGCTCTGGCCAAAGACCTCGTGACCGAATTTGCCAAGCATCTCGGGAATTCGATAACGGCACCGGCCGAAAAAGCCGTTCACGAGCCAGATTTTGCAGCTGCCGAGCTAGACGCAGCTGTACCCGTTGCTTCCTCAAAGAGGATGTCGGACGTCCTGGTGGAATTCCTGCGGCCTGAGGGCCGCAAGCGCCAGCACAAGATGAAGGGACGCAGCGAGGCCGAAGCGATCATACAGTTCGCGATCGACCTGCTCGGCGACCCGGTTATGCATCACGTCACGGCGGAGCAATGGAAGCAGCTTGACGAAGCCCTTACAGACATTCCTAACCGCGACAACATCCCTGCGGACGATTCAAAAACTCTATTCCAGCGCTACAAATACGCGCAGACCCACGGTTGGTCCGGACTCGTGCGCCTGACAACCAAGACGATCAAGAGCCGCTATTGGGGTGGCCTCTACAAGTTCATCGATTGGTCAATTCAAGAGAAGCATTGCTCAGGTCCGCGGCCCAATTTCGAATGTATCGACCCAGAAAACCTGGCATCTCTGCCGCGTGACGCTTTCGATGACGAAGAACTGCTCACGCTCATCGAGCAGCCGTTGTTCACCGGATGCAGGAACCGCACTCACGTCTGGCAGCCAGGCGGATATTTGGTGCAGTCGCACCTGTACTGGGGATTTCTTATTTGCATCCTAACCGGCATGAGGCCCGGCGAGGTCGGTCAACTCAAATGTGCCGACATCCGCAGCGACGGCAAATTCTACTACTTCGACTTGCGGCCGTTCGATGCACGCAACGGACGGATCGCGGTCAAGGACCTGCGCAATCTCAAAACGAACTCCGCAGGCTGCGTTATCCCGATTCATCCGCTGCTTATCGAGCTAGGCCTGCTAGATCGGATGCAGGATCTGATGGACGGGCAAGAAGAGCGGCTATTTCCCGAATGGGAGCACTACACCCGAAAGGACGGCACGATCCGCTGGTCCCAGCCACTCAGCAAAGCATGGCAGTACGTTAAGGCGAAGCTGAAGCCGAAGCTGGATCGCGCTGACCTTACTTTATATTCCACGAGACACCTGATGGCAGACTGGCTCGACAATGAGGCGATCGCGCAGCGCACACGCGATCGCATTCTTGGGCACGCAAGCGACGTCCGTGGACGCTATGGAAGAAAAGGCATTCTCGATCCGGAAATGGCCGCAATGATTGAGAAGCTCGAGCCGCCGGTGGTCAAGCAAATGAGGGAGATCTTGCTCGCAGCGAAGGGCCGCGCCGATGCTGGCGGGCTCATCGTGCTGACGACGTATTGAGGACGGGTACACTAAAATTTCCGGACAACAGATAAATCAGCGTGGCGGGCAAATTCTGTGGCTGCTGCCCGACGTCGCTCATCGCCTTCGCATACCTACTCACGTTGATAGAGAACGCCGGGCGCGCTGTTGCCGACGGCGGCAAATCCGGACGATCCGTTCGTGATGGCGCCGCGCCGCATCGAGTTCGACAGCGGCCGCATGCTCCAAACCCAGATCATTGTCCAGAAGAGCTCAATCCTGTTGCCCTATCGCGCGGCCGTCAACTGCGCGCTCGAACGCCGCCACCGCGAGGTGCGCAAGCTGTGGCATGACATGCTCCGAAGCGTCGCGACCGCCATCGCTAGTTCAAATGACGAGAAGCCTTGATGCAAATCAAAGGACCGCGGTGAAGGCGGGCAAACATCCCGCTGCTACCTTTCCGTGATCCGATCGGAGTACCGACCATGAAGGCTGTTTCCGTCGAAGAAGCCGTTGCGATGATCCCGGCGGGCGCCAGCATCATGGTTGGCGGACTCATGGGAGTCGGGACTCCGGAGCGGCTGCTCGACGAAGTCGTTCGCCAGAATAAGGCAGGCCTGACTTTGGTCTTGAATGACGCGGCGACGCCCGGCAAGGGTGTCGGCAAACTGTTCGATCAGGCACTGGTGTCGAAGCTGACCGCACCTCATATCGGCCTCAATCCGAAGGCGCAGCAGCAGATGCTGGCGAACCAAATCGCCGTCGACCTGTTCCGCAGGGCACCTTCGTCGAACGCATTCGCGCAGGCGGATGCGGTCTCGGTGGCGTGCTGACGCCGGTGAGGCGTCAGGCGTTCATCGTTAGGTTGCTTTTTGAGGTTCTCGAGCTCGTGGGGATCCGCGCAGCACCCGCCGAAAACCGGATACAGAATGGCGGTAGCTCGATCGGTTGCCATTGCCGAGCCCGGATCGCGAAACAGCTTCCGCCGTTCGTGCATTCCTAACGTATGGCATTATTATCGCTCGCGAGCGCATTGAGACAGACTGAGGTTCTGGTTTTCCTTGAAGCTGGAGCACTAGAATGATTCCTCGATCACGCAGATATCAGCCGGAATACGATTCAATCGCGAATAGATCACGTATGGGCATGGCCCTTCTGGCCGCACTCACTCTCGCGGCGCTCCCGACTGTCGCGCCCGGCGCCGATAAGCCGGCGCTGAGCCCGGACACAGCAACACCGCTCGTAACGACTTCACGCATCTCTGCGACGGTCGAGTTCGGGCTGCCGGCTCTCGCTGCGGCGATCGAGCGGGATATTCCAAAGCGGCTTGCCACCATCGACGAACGCGTCAACTGCGTTCATCGTCGTGTATTTATCTTCCGCGTCAACGCCAATTGCGATGTCTGGGGCTTCGTCGACCGGACTAGCCCGGTCTCGCTGTATGGCCGGGGCGACCGCGTCTTCGGAGCGGTCTCCATATATGGCGCCGCCGAAGGCCAAGGAGCCAATCGTTTCACGGCGCGCATTCGCGGCGACACCGAGGCGCGCGCGACGATCGAGGTTGAAGCGCGCCCCGAGCTGCGGAGGGATGGGTCGCTGCAGCTAAACATCAGCGACTCCTTCCACTGGAGCGAACATCCCTACCTTCACGTGCTCGGCCGCGAGTTTGACCTGGCGCCCTATGTCGAGCCCAACATCCGGACGCAACTTGGCCGCATCCGGTCGCGCGCGCTGGCGGCGGCGCGCGCACTCGACCTGCACGGCAAAGCCGAGATGGCGTGGCGTCACGCGTTTGAACCCATCAAACTCGCGGAGGATCCACCGGCCTGGCTGCAGCTGACCCCGCAGAGCGCGGCTTTCGCCGGAGTCCGCGCCGACGCCAAGCTGTTGTGGGGATCGCTTGAACTTACCGGCTCCGCGGAAACCGTGATAGGGCAGCAGCCGCCGGCTGTCACGCCGACAGGACTGCCTCCGCTCGGCACTGCGGTGGCGGAGCCGGGAACTTTCGACGTCATTCTTCCCTTCCGCATCAACTACGACACACTCAAGGACAAAATCAGCCAGGCGATGGCAGCCGCGCCGGCCCAGGACACTTCCGTGCGCGAGGTTCAGGTTTATCCGTCATCGGGTAAACTCGTGATCGGCGTGCGCCTGGCACAGAGTTCGGACACCGATTCTAGCGCAGGCCAATGGACCTATTTCTCCGCCTCGCCAAAAATCGATACTGACGCCAGGGCCTTCAGTCTCGGCGAAATCGACCTGACAACTTCGTCAGATGACAGCCAGATTCGATCCGCCGTGCAACAGCTGGCGGCGCAACTGAAGAATGTCGCTAATCTCGACTACCGCATCTCCTATCAGAACCTACTCATGGCGGCGAACGAGCGCCTGACGCGCCCACTGAAGGATGGCTTTCGCATGGAGGCGCGCCTCGACTCGGCAAGGCTCGAGAAAGTGCAGTTGTTGAGCGAAGGAATCGTGATTGCTCTTCATGCCAGCGGCAGTCTGAAGATACTTTACGGCTTGTAAGCACGTGAGCTGGACCATGCGGTACTTCAATTTCGTCGGCCGCTGGCGGCACAAACGGATGTCAAATGCGCTCGTCGCCGCAGCGATCTCTGGCCTGGCGCGGATAGCGTCGGCCCAGACGGCATTTTATGATGCGCCGGAATCATTGCTCGCTGGTGCGCCGGGCACCCTGGTGCGGCAGGAGCCGATGGACGGCGCTCCGCTCGGCGCCTCCACCTATCGCGTGCTTTATCGGTCGACGGGGCTGAACCGCCGGCCGGTCTTTGTGTCCGGCGTCGTTATCGTCCCGCAAGGTGCGCCCCCGCCCGGCGGTCGTGCGATCGTTGCTTGGGCGCATCCTACATCGGGCACCGTCCCGCGCTGCGCGCCGTCGCTCGCGATTTTTCTGTTTCAGCAGATCCAGGGCCTTCGCTCGATGATCGCCCGTGGCTTCGTCGTGGTGGCGACCGATTATCCGGGGCTCGGCACGCCGGGCCCGCATCCTTATCTGGTGGGTGAGAGCGAAGGTCGCGCCGTGATCGATATCGTGCGCGCCGCACGCTCCCTTCCCCGGGTAGGCGGGGGCAAGGACTTCATCGTATGGGGACATTCGCAAGGCGGCCAAGCCGCGCTCTTCGCTGGGATGATGGCAAACGTTTACGCCCCTGAGCTGAAGCTTCTCGGCGTCGCGGCGGCGGCGCCAGCGACGGATCTTGCGAAGCTGATGAGTGACGATATCAACTCGATCGGTGGCAAGAACATCACGGCGATGACGCTATGGTCGTGGCACCGCGTCTATGGAGCCGCCATCGACAATGTCGTCGATCCGCGCGCCATGCCTGCCATTGACAGGCTGGCGCAAGAATGCATCGAAGGGCCTTTCGACCTGATCGTCAGGCAAAGAACAGGGAGGCCGCTCGAGCAATATTTCCTGATGGTGCAAGATCCGACCAAGGCCGAACCTTGGCGCTCGCTTCTTGAACAGAACAGCACTGGTGTGCTCTCGCCTGAGATCCCCATCTTTCTGGCGCAGGGGACCAGCGACCAGATCATCCAGCCGGCGGTTACCCAGGCCTACATGGACAGGCTGTGCAAGGCGGGCAGCAAGGTCAGGATGATCATGCTGCCCGGTATCGGCCATGGACGCGCCGCGCAAGCGAGCACGATGGCGGCGGTGAACTGGATCACTGACCGCTTCGCCCGGAAAACACCTCCGGACGACTGCGTCAGATAGGCCACCTTCGCTTCGCGAGCGAAGGTTGGTGGGACCGGCAGAACTCGAACCAGCAACCAGACCTTATGCGCGGGAGGGGACAAGGCCCAAGCTGGCGGTGTATTCACACGTCGTGTGCCAAACGCCATCGAGCAAGATCTGATTCCACCAACGCGGAAGACCTTTGGGCCCAGTGGAGCTTGGTGAAGATCTGATGGTGATCGAGGTCGGAGAGAAGGTTGAGGTCCGAAGACCCGCGAAACCTTGATCTTACCGTGAGAGATGCCGTGGTCGAAGCGCTCGAGCCAATTTTCTGTGCCGCATCAGTCCGGGCCGGTGTTCCTGCGCATGGACTTCCCGCCGATGATCCCGGCGCTGCGCTCGGGGCGCTTCGATGCCATCAACACCGGCCTGTTCTGGACCGAGGAGCGCTCCAAGATGCTTTACCTCGTGCCTTATGCCCAGCAGGCGATCAGCATCTACACCGATCCCTCCTCCAGCCTGAAGCTGGAGAAATTCGAGGACCTCGCCGGCCGCGTGGTCGGTGTGGAATCGGCGACCTACACCGAGCGCAAGGCGCGCGAGTTCAGCACGGCGATGGAAGCCAAGGGCCTCAAGCCGATCGAGCTGCGCACCTTCACCACCGTCACCGCCACCTCTGCGGCGCTGCGCGCTGGACAGCTCGAGGCCGCGCTCAACATCAACGAGACCGCCAATTCGCTGGAGCAAAAGGGCATCGCGAAGATCTGGGTCCGTGACATCGCGGGCACCGACATCACCTTCGCCTTTCGTGACAAGCTGCTGGCCCAGGCCGTTGCCGAGGCGCTGACGGCGATCCGCACTGATGGCACCTATGACAAGCTGTTCGACAAGTTCGGCATGACCAAGCTGAAGGCGACGACGTTTGCGATCCGTGGGGATGGGCCGACGAACTGACAGGCCTGCGTCGCCTTGATAGCAACGATATTCCAAGGAGTTATCGTCTCCTTACGAGGAACTACAGCGGGACCAGGTGCACGCGTGTGCACTCCAACCGGGATGCGCGTTCAGACCGCAGCGCCGGGCGCTGCCGTTCGGTGGCCATTAGCACGGAACTTGCATAAATTCTGGGCGACATGGACGCCGCATGAACCTCATCAGCCTCGACATCCGCATGCTCCGGTCGCTGATCTCGGTGGTCGAGACCGGAAGTATCACCGAGACCGCGCGCCGGCTGGGCCGTACCCAGCCGGCGATCACGCTGCAATTGCAGCGGCTGGAGGAGCTGACCGGCAAGCAATTGTTCGAGCATGGCGGCCGCAGGCTGACGCTGACCGACGACGGCACCACCGTTCTCACCTACGCCAAGTCCATCCTGCGGTTGCATGACGAGCTGATCTCGCAACTGGCGTCGCAGGAGATCGAGGGCCAGGTCGTGCTCGGCACGCCCGACCTCTATGCGGCGTTCATGCTGCCGTCGATCCTCAGCGTGTTCCGAAAATCCTTTCCGCGCGTGCAGGTCGAGCTCAACTGCGCGCTGTCGACGCCTCTGGTCGGCCTCGTCAAGCGCGGCGATGTCGACATTGCGCTCGTCACCCGCATGAATGATTTCACCGGCGGCCAGGTGGTGCGGCGCGAGCAACTGGTGTGGATGACCGGCGAGCAGTCTGCCGCGCATCAGGAGCGTCCGATTCCGCTGGCGCTCCTGCCGCCCGGCAACATCTATCGCGACTATGCCATCGACACGCTGGAGCGCGCGAATTTGCGCTGGCGTATCGCCTGCGTCAGCGAAAGCGTCGGCGGCCTTCAGGCCGCGGCCTTCGCCGGCATGGCCGTCACCGTGCTCGGCCGCAGCGCGCTGGTGCCGGCGATGCGCGAGATCGGGCCGAACGAAGGCCTCCCCCCGCTGCCGAAGATCGAGCTCTTGCTCTACAAATCGAGCGGCGCGACCTCGAAAGCAGCGACCGCACTGCATGATTATCTCGCACACTATCTGCGGCTCGATGAAGAGTTAAGCGGTCGCGACGCGCCGATCGAGCTGTAGCTCACCCCTTCCGGCGTAGCGCCAGCTGCGGCCAGAATTTTGCCCAGGGTTGTGCCGCTTCGAAGGCGGCCGCGATGCGGAAGATGGTGGGCTCGTCGAGCCATGGCGCGACGATCTGAAGCCCGATCGGCATTCCGTCGCGGTCGAAGCCGCACGGCAGCGTCGCCGCCGGAAGGCCGGCAAGATTGATCGGCCAGGTGAATGGCGACCAGCCGAGATGCGGGTCGACCTCGCGGCCGTCGATGTTTCCGACGCCGATCTGGCCGGCCCCGAACGCGGTCACCGAGACGGTCGGCGTCACCAGCGCATCGACGCGCTCGAACAGTTTGACGAAGGCGTTGCGCGCCTGCCCACGGCGATAGCCAGCTTCGACGTAGTCCGTGCCGCTATAGCGCCGGCCGACGCCGACGACATCGCGATAGGCGGCCTCCGAACCGGCGAGATCGGCCGTGGTCTTGCCCGCAACGGCCGCCGCCTGCTCGGTGAAGGCGATCGGCTTCAGCGTATGCTCCAGAATGCCGGGATCGAGCGTGGGACCATCCATGGTGACCTGCGCGCCGCAGGAATCGAGAATGGCGAGAGCCTTGCCGAATGCCGCCGTCACGTCAGGACTGACTGCGGCGTAACCGAGATCGACGCTGGCGGCGATGCGAATGCCGTTCAGCGCTGCGGCGTCGGTATCGAAGCGGCGGGATGGCACGGGAAGGCTTGCGGCATCGCGCATGTCGTAGCCGGCGATGATCTCCAGCGTCAGCGCAGCGTCTGCCACCGTACGTGTGATCGGCCCGGTATGCGCGAGCGAGGCCCAGGACGGCGGCGAGAAACCGGGCGAGCGCGGGACCAGCCCGAAGGTCGGCTTGAGACCGAACACGCCGCAGAACGACGACGGCACGCGGATCGAGCCGACGCCATCGGTGCCGATCGCGATCGGGCCACAGCCGGCCGCAACGCCTGCCGCCGCGCCGCCGCTCGATCCGCCGCTGGTGCGGCCGGGATTCCAGGGATTTCGCGTGGTGCCGGTAACCGGGCTGTCTGCCGTGAGCTTGTAGCCGGACTCGCAGGTGGTGGTTTTGCAGGTGATGATGGCGCCGGATGCTTTCAACGCGGAGACCACGGCGGCATCGACCTCGGGCACGAACGCCTGGTTCATCGGCGAGCCGGCATAGGCCGGCACGCCCGCGACGAAGACGAGATCCTTGATCGTGACGGGCACGCCGGCCAGCGGCCCCATGACCTCGCCCGCGCGCATCTCCTTCGTGAGACGATCAGCCTCCGCCCTCGCCTGCTCGTACATCGGGGTCACGATAGCGTTGCAGGCTTCGTTCGTCACCTCCAGCGCGGCGATGGTGTCGTCGACGACATCGCGCGGCGTGAATGCCTTGCGCCTATAACCGGCCACGATCTCGGTTGCAGAGAGCGCGCCAAGGCCAGTCGGCGCCGGCGGGAAGGCCGTTCGGCCGGAACCATCAGTCATCATGAACCCTAAGAGAGCTAGCTGAGCGCCGCTTCGACGGCGCGTTTGGCCATGACCGTGACGAGATGCGCACGGTAGTCGGCTTCGGCATGGATGTCGGAGGTGAGGCCGTCGGTGTCGATCTTGATCGCCGCGATCGCGGACGGATCGAAATGACCCGACAGCGCCGCCTCCATCGGCGGCACGCGGAAAACGCCGGGCCCGGCGCCAGTGACCGCGACGCGAACGCCATCGGCAAATTTCGCGACGAACACACCGACCAGCGCGTAACGCGACGCGGGGGCCTTGAACTTCGCGTACCCCGCCTTGGCCGGCACGGGAAAGCGGATCGCGGTGATGATCTCTCCACTCTCAAGCGCGGTCTCGAACAGGCCAAGGAAGAACTTGTCGGCCGCGATCTCGCGCTTGCTGGTGATAATGGTGGCGCCGAGACCGAGCACGCCAGCGGGATAATCCGCGGCCGGATCGTTGTTTGCGACCGAACCGCCGATGGTGCCGCGACTGCGCACGGCGGGATCGCCGATCATCGAGGCCAGCGCGGCGAGGCCGGCAATCTTCGTCTGCACCAGCTTCGAGTCCGCCACCACTGCATGGGGTGTCATGGCGCCGATGGTGATGGTGAGGCCGTCATCGGCTATGCCCTTGAGGCTTCCGAGCTTCGACAGATCGACCAGCGCGGATGGACTGGCCAGCCGTTGCTTCAGCGTCGGGATCAGCGTCATGCCGCCGGCGACGAGCTTGCTGTCCTCGATCGAGGTCAGGAGCTTGGCCGCATCGGGGATCTGGTCCGGTTGGTGATAGGCAAACGGTTTCATTGTTGTCCTCCCTATTCCGCAGCAACCGGCAGCGACGCGTTCTGCAGCAGGCGCCAGATCCGGTTCGGGGTCGCCGGCATGTCGACATGGGTGACGCCGAGATGAGACAGCGCATCGACCACCGCATTGATGACGGCCGCCGGCGAACCGATGGTGCCGACCTCTCCGCAGCCTTTCACGCCCATCGGCGTGTGCGTGCACAGCGTCGAGTGGGTCGCAACCTTCATCATCGGGAGATGGTCGGCGCGCGGCATGCAGTAGTCCATCAGCGAGCCCGACAGCAACTGGCCGGAGCCTTCGTCATAGACCGCGTTCTCGAACAGCGCCTGGCCGACGCCCTGCACGATACCGCCATGCAGCTGGCCCTCGACGATCATCGGGTTGATGACCGTGCCGACGTCGTCCACCGCCGTATATTTCACCAGCGTCACCGTACCCGTCTCGGGATCGACCTCGACCTCGGCGATGTGGCAGCCGCCGGGATAGGTGAAGTTGACGGGGTCGTAATAGGCCTGCTCCTCAAGCCCCGGCTCCAGCATCTCGAGCGGATAATTGTGCGGTACGTAAGCTGCGCCCGCGATCTCCTCGAACGTCTTGATGCGGTCCGTGCCGGCAACGGAAAACTTGCCGGCCTCGAACTGGATATCGGCTTCAGACACTTCAAGCAGATGCGCCGCGATCTTCTTGCCCTTGACGATCACCTTGTCGGTCGCCTTCGACAGCGCAGCGCCGCCGACGACCAGCGAGCGCGAGCCATAGGTGCCCATGCCGAACTGGACGCGGTCGGTATCGCCGAACACGATGTCGACGTTCTCGAACGCGACGCCGAGCTTGTCCGAGACGATCTGCGCGAAGGTGGTCTCGTGGCCCTGGCCGTGATTGTGGGTGCCGATCATGACCGTCACCTGGCCGGTCGGATGCACCCGCACCGTGGCGCTTTCATAGAGGCCACCGCGCGCACCGAGCCGTCCTGCGAAGCGCGACGGCGCAAGGCCGCAGGCCTCGACATAGGTGGAGTAGCCGAGCCCGCGGAATTTGCCTTTGCGGGCGGACGCCGCTTTGCGCCCGCCGAAATTCTTGACATCGGCCGCGACCAGCGCGCCGTCGAGACAGCCCACGGGATCGCCGGAATCGTACTGCACCAGCACCGGCGTCTGATAGGGATAGGCCTCCTTCGGGATCATGTTGCGGCGGCGGATCTCGACGCGGTCGATTCCCATCTCGCTGGCGGCGACATCGACGATGCGCTCCAGCACGAAGGTCGCCTCGGGCCGGCCGGCGCCACGATAGGCGTCGACGGGCACGGTGTTGGTGAAGACCACCTTCACATTGCAATAGATCGCGGGCGTGGTGTAGACGCCGCCAAGCAGCGGGCCATAGAGATTGGTCGGGATGTTCGGCCCGAAGGTCGAGAGATAACCGCCCATATTGGCGAGCGTGTTGACGCGGAAGGCGAGGAACTTTCCGGTTTCATCCAGCGCCAGCTCGGCTTCGGTGACGTGATCGCGGCCGTGGCGATCGGAGACATAGCCCTCCGAACGACTCGCCACCCATTTGACCGGCCGCCTCACGCGCTTGGCGGCCCAGGTGATCACGGCCTCCTCACCGTAGTGGAACTGCTTGACGCCGAACCCACCGCCGACATCGGGCGCGACCACGCGCAGCTTGTGCTGCGGAATGTTCAGCACCAGCGCGCCCATCAGGAAGCGCACGACATGCGGGAACTGGCTTGTGGTCCACAGCGTGTAGCGATCCGTGCCCGGCTCGTATTCGGCGATGGCCGCGCGCGGCTCCATGGGGTTGCCGATCAGGCGATTGTTGACGAGGCTCAGCCTCGCGACATGCGCCGCCCTCTTGAACGCGGATTCGACCGCGGCCTTGTCGCCGAGCTGCCAGTCGCAGCAAATGTTGTTCGGCACGTCGTCGAACAATTGCGGCGCGTCGGGCCTGACGGCTTCGAGGACGCCGACCACGGAGGGCAGCACCTGGTAATCAACCTTGAGCAAGTCAGCCGCCGCATTGGCCTGCTCCGGAGTTTCTGCGATGACGAAGGCCACCATATCGCCGACGAACCGCACCTTGTCCTGCGCCAGCATCGGAAACGGCGGCTCCTTCATCGGCGCGCCCTTGGCATCGGTGATGCCCCAGCCGCAGGGCAGCGAGCCCAGCCCATCGTCGGCGACATCGTCGCCGGTCAGGACCGCAATGACGCCGGGCGAAGCCAGCGCGGCGCTCTTGTCAATGCCGCGCAGCACCGCGTGGCCGTGCGGCGAGCGCACGAACACGCCGGCGGCCATGCCGGGGCGCTTGATGTCGGAGACGTAATTGCCACGGCCGGTGAGAAACCGCTGGTCCTCTTTCCGCTTTGGCGCGGCGCCGATCCCGATCACATTGCCCATGGTCACTCTCCCTTGGCGGCGTGCATGGCGGCAGCGCCGGCCATGACCGAGATGACGATGTTCTGGTAGCCGGTGCAGCGGCAGATATTGCCTTCGAGGCCGTGGCGGACATCGGCTTCCGTCAGATCCGGCTTTTCGGTCGCAAGCGCGACGGCCGTCATCAGCATGCCCGGTGTGCAGAAGCCGCACTGCAGCCCGTGATGCTCGCGGAAGGCCTCCTGCATCGGATGCATTTGGTTCGAGCCGGGGGCGCCCGTCAGGCCCTCAATCGTGAGCAATGTCGCACCGTCGAGCGCGGGCGCGAGCAGCGTGCAGCTCTTCACCGGCAGGCCGTTCAGATGCACGACGCAGGCCCCGCACTGGCTGGTGTCGCAGCCGATATGGGTGCCGGTGAGATGGAGCTGCTCGCGCAGGAGCTCGGCGACGAGTGTTGCCGGCTCGACGTTCACAGTTGTTGGCCGTCCGTTGAGGGTGAAGGATATCTGCACGGTCATGCTCCTGTGCGCGACGGGTCTTTAGGCGAGTGGAAGTGCGCTGCCGGTGGCCCATGTGGCCATCACGACGTCGCCGACAGTAAAGGGATCTGCAAAGAAGGTCTTTTCCGGCACGTAGGCGACGAATTCGTCATCCGGCACGGTGTCGAGCATGACCTTGACGAAATAGCCCTGGTATTCGATCGCGAGCACCCGGCTCGGCAGCGACGTGGTGCAACCCGGCGGCAGCTCCTTGCCGGGCCTCACCAGCGCGACGTCGTCGCGTCGCACGGCGATATCGACCTTGTCGCCGACGCTGACGGTCGGGCGGGCCTGAAGCGGCACCTCGATGCCATCAGGCGCGGCCTGCGCCAGCGTGAAGCTCGCACCGTTCACCTTCTCCACCCTGCCCGAGAGCACGTTCTGACCGCCCATGAACTCGGCGACATAGCGGTCATGCGGATGGGCATAGACCTCGCGTGCCGGTCCGGCCTGCTTGATCCTGCCCTGCTCCATCACCACGACGAGATCCGCAAGCGCGATCGCCTCGAGCTGGGTGTGGGTGACGTGAATGAAGGTGATGCCGAGCTCCTGCTGCATCCGCCTGAGCTCCTGGCGCATCTGGACGCGGAGCTGCTCATCGAGCGCCGACAGCGGCTCGTCGAGCAAGAGCACGCGCGGCTCGGTGATGGCGGCGCGCGCCAGCGCCACGCGCTGCTGCTGGCCGCCGGAAAGCTGGGCCGGCAGGCGGTCGGCGAAGCTCGTCAGCCGGACCTTTTCGATCATGGCATCCGCCGCGCGCAAACGATCCGCCTTGGACTGGCCGCGCACGCGCAGCGCAAAGGCGATGTTCTCTCGGACCGTCAGATGCGGAAACAGCGCGTAGGACTGGAACATCATCGCGGTGCGGCGCTGCACCGGCGCGAGGCCGACGACGTTCTGCCCGCCGATCACGATCTCGCCCGCGGTCGGATCCTCATGGCCGGCAATCATGCGCAGGATCGTGGTCTTGCCGCAGCCGGAGGGGCCGATGAAGCAGCAATAGGCCCCATCGGCGATCTTGAGATTGACGCCGTCAACGACATTCGTGACGCCGTCAAAGCTCTTGCAGACGCCTGCCAGCTCGATATCGCCGCGATCGTTCTTCATTCCTATCCCTTTGCCCGGCTGCCGCGCTTCTTCTGGATCAGCACGATGGTGCCGAGGCTGGCACCGATCACGATGAAGGAGACGATGGTGGTCACCGTGCCCAGCGCGTAAAGCGAGGGCGATGTGACGTTCAGCGTCATGCTCCAGATTTCCAGCGGCAGCGTGTTCAGCGAGCCTGCGGTCTGAAGACTGCGGGCGAACTCGTCATAGGACAGTGTGAAGCCGAACAGCGCGACGGCGATGAGGCCGGGAGCCAGAACCGGGATCATCACCAGCCAGATCGATTGCCAGCGGCTGGCGCCGAGATCGTAGGCCGCCTCCTCCCACGCATGGTTGAAGCGCGACATCACCGCGAACATCACGAGCACCCCAAACGGCAGCGTCCAGGACAGCTGCGCGCCGAGCGCCGAGGTGTACCAGCTGGCATTCAGCCCGAGCGCTTGGAACAACAGGCCCGTACCGAGGCCGAGCACGAGGCCGGGCGCAACGAGGCTGCCGATCATCATGTAGAAGACGAACGTGTCGCCGCGAAAGCGCTTGCGGAAGCCGAGGCCGGCGAGGAACGACACCACGACCGTAATGATGGTGACGATCACGGCGAGCTTGATGGAGCGGTCGAACGAGCCTTTGACGTCGCCGGTGCGCACCTGGGTGAAGAGATCGACGAACCAGTGTATCGACTGGCCCTTCATCGGGAAGACGAGGCCGCCGCGGATGTCCTGGAACGACAGGATGTAGATGCAGAACATCGGGCCGTAGAGCGCGAGCACGTAGAACGTGAACAGCGCCGCCAGCACATAGAACGTCCAGGGACGCCCATCCTTGCTGGGCGCGATCGCCTTGGTGGCTGCAGGCGCAATCGTCTTGGTCGTTTCGATCTTGCGCATGTCGGCGAGAACCGCGCTCATCGCGTGATCTCCTGCCTGACATCGACGGTGCGCAGGATCAGCGAGACGATCGCGACCAGCACCAGCGTCAGCAGCACGGCGCTCGCCGCGGCGGTCGGATATTGCAGCACGCCGACGTCCTCGTAGAAGGCGCTGACCACCGAGGCGGAGCCGCCGCCGGACATCACCTTGACCACGAAGAAATCGCCCATGACGATCGACACTACGAAGATGGTGCCGAGCGCGATGCCGCTCTTGGACATCGGCACCACGATCAGGCGCATGATGTCGAAACGGCTGGCGCCGGCGTCGATCGCGGCCTCGATCAGCTTCTTGTCGATCCGCGCCATGGAATTGAAGATCGGCACGATCATGAAGATCGTGAGCTGGTGGACATAGGCGATGACCACCGCAAGGTCGGAGAACAGCAGCACCTCCAGCGGCTGGCGGATCACGCCCATCGCCAGCAGAGCCTGGTTGATCAGGCCTTCCTTGCCGAGCAGCGGGATCCACGAAATCATCCGGATGATGTTCGAGGTCCAGAACGGCACCGTGCAGAGTAGAAACAGGCCGATCGCCAGCAATTGGTTGCGGACGTGGAAGACCAGGAAATAGGCAACGAAGAAGCCGATGATCAGGGTGAAGATCCAAGTCAGCACCGTGAACTTGATGGTCGCCAGATACAGCTTCAGCGTCAGTACCGAGTGCAGCACCTCGACGTAGCTCGCTAGCGTGAAGCCCGGCGTCAGGCCGCCAAAGCCATCGGTGGCGAAGAAGCTCGCCGCCAGCACCACCAGGATCGGTGCCACGAAGAACGGCACGAGCACCAGGACCAGCGGCGAGACGTAGAGCCAGCCGGCCAGATTGGATCGCGACGGAGTTGGACTTTGAGCTGGACTTGGCTGCATGTCAGCGAATGCCTCGACGTCGATCTCATCCGCCGGCGCGTCGCCGCGCCGGCGCCTTTCGTCAGGGAAAGCAGGTTTCAGGCCACCTTGAAATCATTCCAGCGCTTGTTCATGTAGGCGGCTTCGTCCATCAGCGTGTTCCAGCACGAGATGTTCTTGACGCGGTCGAGGAACGAGCCGCCGTCTCGCTTGGTGCCGGCCTTCTCCATCGCAACGCCATAGGGGTCGCTGACCACCTCTGGCGCGGGCTGGCCCTCGTACCAGAATGCCCATTCCGCCGGCGTGAGGAATTTCTTCGCAGTCGAGGGCACCGGGCTGTAATAGCCGTAGCGTGCGACGAAGCCGCCCTGCCAGCCCGAGAGGTACCAGTTGAGATATTCGTAGGCAGCATCCAGCTTCTTGCCGGAAAGGTGCTTCATCAGGCCCATGCCGTTGCACCAGCCGCGGTAGCCTTCCTTGCCGTTCTTGACGTTGACGGGCGCGTAGACGCAGGGAATTTCCTTGACGCGGACGGCGGCCACCGCCGGCGACCACATCGACTGGATGATCACCTCGCCCGCCGCCATCAGCTGCACCGACTGGTCGAACGTGGTCCAGGTCGCGCGGAACTGGCCCTGCTTCTTCAGCTCGATCAGCTTGTTGCAGGTGAAGTCGATCTCCTCCTTGGTCATGTTGCCTTTGTTGCCGTACTTGATCAGCCCGGCGCTCTCGAAACAGAGTGCGGCGTCCATGATGCCGATCGCGGGCACGTCGAGGATCGCAGCCTTGCCCTTGAACTTCGGGTCGATCAGGTCCTTCCACTCCGTGACTTCATGGCCGACGAGATCGGGGCGATACCCGATGGAGTCGGCATTATAGACCTGCGGCAGGAACGTCGCCCATTCGGTGACGCCGTCATTGAGATCGGTCGCATCGGGCTTGGCGATGTACATGGCTTCATAGGGCGAGATGCCCTGCCGCGGGATCTTGTGGCCGTCGATCTCGCCCTTGGTGAAGATCGGCAGGATATTGTCGAACTCATTGATCTTCTTGACCTCGATGCCCTGGATCACGCCGCGCTTGGCCGCAAGCTTGGCCTGCCAGCCCTCGAGGTCGGCAATGTCGACCGTGTTAGGCTGGCTTATGAAGCGATTGATCGCGGCGGAGGTGTCGAGGTTCTGCATCGTCACCTTGAAGCCGAGGTCCTTGGCGGCCTGATCGCCGATCGCCTTCACCACCGAATAGGAGACGCCGACATGGCGCAGCTCAATTTCCTTGATCCCCTGCGACCAGATGGTCGGGAATCCGTGGATCGCATCCGCCCCAGCGGCCGCGCCTGCAATCGCTGCGACACCCTTCAACAGCGTGCGGCGGCTCAGCTTTTTTGCCTCCCCCGGCTTCGTTCCAGGGTGGCCGACACCAGCATTCCCCTTATTCCTGTCAAGCATGGCAACCCTCGTTGGTTACAATGAGCGGCCGCAACGACCTTCAGCGATCCGTGCGGATGTGATCAGTTGCGCTTGAGGCTATTGACGGGATTTTGCGAAGTAAAATTGGAAGTAGAAATTCGCGACATAAGCGCGACTAATGGCTCAACTCTCTGCATTTCATCTCGGCACGCAGCTTAGGAAAGCGGCAGACGGTATACCTGGCACGACGAATGCAAACTTGATGGAGTGTTCACGACGCACCTGATTTGATGCGTAATCGCCGCAGCATCCGCATGCTCCGACACGAGCCCGTTCACGTCGCGGCTTCACGCATCATCGCCTTCAGCATTTCCGAGAGCACGCTGGCGATCGCGCTCGTCCCGCGCTCGTGGCCGATCAGCATGAGCGTCTGCGTCTCGTGCGCCAATTCGCGCACCGGCACATAGACCAGACGGCCGACGCGCCGCTCGAACTCGATATCGAACGGCGTCAGATAGGTAATGCCATTATCGAGAATGGCGGCATGGCGCATGATTTCGATGGCGTTGGTCTCGATAATCGGCAACGGTTCCAGCGAAGCTTTCGCAAATGCCGAATCCAGGTAAGGCCGGATCACCGTCGACCCGTCGGCAATCACCAGCGGATAGTCGACGCAGTCACTGAGTCGGATCTGACTGCGCCTGGCGAGCGGATGGTTCGGCGCCATCACCGCGCCGAGCTTGCCGGCGGCCCGGGCCAGCACCTTGAGATGACTGCCGCGGGTGAAGTCGAAGCCGATACCGAGGTCGGCTTCTCCGCTGGCGACCGCGGACTGAATGTCCTCGCCTGTGGTCAGCAGCGTCAGGCAGAGCTGCACCCGAGGATTAGAGACACGAAACTGCTTGACGGTTCCGGGCACGAGGTTCGAGGCGAGACCGCTCATCATCGCCACGGTGATCTCACCACGGCGCAAACCCTTCAATTCCTCGATCTTGCTTTGCGCGCGGGTCAATTCCTTCAGGGTCTGGCGAATATGGCCGACCAGCACCTCACCCGCCGCAGTCAGAATCAGCTTGCGCGGGAGCCTTTGGAAAATGGGCGTGCCGAGGTCGGTCTCAAGCGCAAGAATCTGACGGCTGATGGCGGAGGCCGCGACATTGAGATGGCTCGCAGCCTTGCGGATCGATCCGGTGCGCGCCACCTCGTCCACGTAAGTCAACAGGCGGCCCGTGCAGCATCCCCTTGCTCCTACTTGAAAAAAGTCCCCGTTCCGGAGGATGCTGTTACGTTGCCTGAAAGGCAACAGTGTTTGCGAAATAAAGCGCTTTTGCGCAAGCCTTTAGGCGTGCTGAATGGGTCATGGCTCGTCACGCGTACGCCCTACGCTGTCGAACCGACTGCAACCAGGAATCTCCTCTATGGCGTTCAGCGTCGAAAACCTCGCTCAGTCCAAGGCCTTCCGCATCTCGCCGACGGACACCAACTATTTCGTGATGCTGTTCGATCATGAGAGTGACCGGATCGACAATATCTTCGTCATCGAGATATTCCGGCCGGGCGGCGCGACGCCCCCCAATGAACATGCGGCTGCGCACGAATTCTTCCATGTGCTGCACGGCGAAGGCATCGCGCGCTGCGACGGCAAGACGCTGCCGATCAGAAAGGGCGACTCGCTGCTGCTGCATCCCGGCTCAGAGCACGTGATCGAGAACACCGGGGCCGGCAAGCTGTATTGCCTGACGGTAATGACACCGAACGAAGGCTTTGCCGAATTGATCCGCGGCGGCGAACCGGTCGACCTCGAGGCCGACGACATCGCCGTGCTGCAGGGACGCGACGTGGCGGTTCAACGATGACCGATATCCGCCTCCAACGGGTCGATGATCCGGTCGATGACCTCCTGCCGCTCGGCGCCAGCGCGCGCAACCGCTGGTCGGTCTCGGCAAGCCAGGCAAACCTCGTGCGGCCGCCGGTCGAGCCGCAGCCGGTGACGATCGATGCCGGCGCCAAGCTCGTGACCTTCGATCTCGCGCGCACCGCCATCATCGTCATCGACATGCAGAACGACTTCTGCCATCCGGACGGCTGGCTTGGCCACATCGGTGTCGACGTGACGCCGGCACGCGCGCCGATCGCGCCCCTGCAACGGCTGTTGCCGGTGCTGCGCGGCCTCGACGTGCCGGTGATCTGGCTCAATTGGGGCAACCGGCCGGATCGGCTCAACCTCAGCCCGGCTCTGCTGCATGTCTACAAGCCGTCCGGCACAGGCGTCGGCCTCGGTGACCGGCTGCCGGGCTCCGGTGCGCGGGTACTGGAACGCGGCAGTTGGTCGGCCTCGATCGTCGAGGAGCTGACCGTCGAGCCCAATGACATCCATGTCGCCAAGTATCGCATGTCAGGCTTCCAGGATACCGAACTCGATAGCATCCTGCGCAACCTCAATGTCACGACGCTGTTGTTCGCCGGAGTCAATGCCGACCAGTGCGTGCTCTGCACGCTGCAGGATGCCAACTTCCACGGCTACGACTGCATGCTGCTGCGCGACTGCGCCGCCACCACGTCGCCTGACTACTGCATGGCTGCGACCGTCTACAACGTAAACCAATGCTTCGGCTTCGTGCTGGAGTCTCCCGTCCTTACCGCCGCCCTCGCCCGTCGCGGGCCGCGATCGCCGAGGTAAGCGCGCCATGAACGATCTCACACTCTTTGACCCCTCGTCCAACCGCCATCCATCGACGGACAGGCTGGCAACGCTGCTCGCCGACCTCAGCGATATCCCCGTCGTGACCGATCCCACGATCGTGCGCCGACGCTCGCGCGATTTCTTCTGGTACAGCCCGGTCCTCAACGATCAGCTCAACGACAAGTCGGCCGATCTGATCGTCGCGCCACGCGACGAGACCGATATTGTTCGCGTCGTCGTGGCCTGCGTACGTCACCGTGTGCCACTGACCGTCCATCTTGCACGCGGGCCGGCGACTACATACGCCTACCTGCATTTTGCGCCGACTGGTGAGACACTCTTTCGCTGCATGGTATTGAAAGCGGCGCCTGCTCGATCGTCGCTGTCTGGACAATTTGTGAGGTCAGCAGCTGTCTGTGCCGGGCGTGCTGATCCTCGAACTATTGCGGGCTGAGATAACCGAGAGCGGAGTGCAATCGGCGCTTATTGTAAACTTCGTCGATGAAGCGGGGAAGGTTCTCGATAACGTCCTCGAACGTTTTGTACGCCATTGGATATACAGCCTCGACCTTCATGGTTTTCATGAAGCTCTCGGCCTTGGCGTTGTCGTACGGATTGCCGCGCCGACCTAATCGAGCCGACAAGCGCGTGCGCCGTCAGTGTGTCGCGATAGCGCTCGGAGGCGTATTGCGAACTCGATCCGAATGATGCACGCATCCAGCTGACGGGCGTCGTCGCTCGATCGCGGCCGCGAGGGCGGCGATTCAGCCGCGCATGGCTCGACCGGCTGATCGCATAACCGACCACCCGGCGCGACCACGCCTCGAGAATGACGGCGACGTAGACGAAGCCGACCACGATCGCGACGCAGGTAATGTCGGCGACCCACAGTTGATCGGGTCCGTCACGATCATGTCCTTCGCTCGGTTGGGGAAGATCGGCTGGTCGTTGATCGCTATCAGTCGTTGCAACATGGCGGCTGACGCTTGAACTCGATGCTGTGAATGCGGTGCTTGGCCATGGGCTTTCGCCCTTCGAAAGCCCGGCATAGCCGTCAACTCTTAAATTCGCCTCTGTCCGGCCCCAGGGCCCACTCCAGATTGACACATCGGAACTGGCGTGAACGCCGGAGCGGGGTCTCAAGAGCAACCATGCGGGATCGTCACGACGCGCTGCCCGGATGGGCTGGCACCGTGAAGTAGAAAGTCGCGCCATGGGGCGCATTGGAGGTCACCCACAAGCGCCCGGCATGCGCTTCGATGATCGAGCGGCAGATCGACAGTCCCATCCCCAGACCGCCAGGTTTCGTCGTGTAGAAGGGGTCGAAGATGCGCTTGAGAGCGTCCGGGGCCAACCCTGGTCCCGAATCCTTCACCGCGACGATGATGCCGTCAGATTCCGCCCGAGCGGTCGTAATGAGCACGCTTCGCGATCCCCTCGCGACCGTGCCCATGGCTTGGATGGCATTGACCATCAGGTTGAGGATCACTTGCTGCAATTGGACGCGATCACCTTCGACGAGTGGCAAACCGTCTCCGAGTTCCGTCTGCATCGCGACGTCGTTCTTCACCGTTTCGCTGCGGACGAGCTCGATCACGTCCCGGATCGCCTCGTTGATATCCAGGCGATCCTTCAGTGGCGGTGCTTTTTTGATGAGATCACGGATCCGCCCGATGATGTCGCGGGCTCGATCAGTGTCGTTCACAACATAACCGAGCATGTCCCTGGCTCTCCCAACAGCCGGCGGGTCTCTGTCCAAGAAATGCAGGGCGGCATCGGCATTCATCGATGCGCCAGCGATCGGCTGGCTTACTTCATGGGCGATCGAGGCCGTGAGCTCACCCATGGTGGCGAGGCGGTTCGCATGCGCCAATTCGCTTTGCACCTCCCGCAAGGTCTGTTCGGCCTGCTTGCGCGCGGTGGTGTCCCGTCCGACGCCGCGGTAACCGATGAAGCGCCCTGCATTGTCGAGGACCGGCAGTCCCGAGATGGACACGTAGCGTTTGCCGCCGTCAGGCGTAGGCCGCGCCAGCTCGAAATCACGGAACGGCAGGTGGGCATCGAGCGTCTCCCGGTGCTTGCGCCAGGCCTCCGCGTCAGGCTCCAAATAGGGCACTTCCCACCACGTCTTCCCAATTTCAGAGCCAGGCGCCGGCGCGTCGGCAAGACCTTGGCCGAACTCCTGGCGGGTGAAGCGATGCTGCGCATCGGATTCCCAGTAGACGTCGAAAGAGAATTGTACAAGGGTGCGAAAGCGCTCCTCGCTCTGCCGCAGTGCTTCTTCCGACCGCTTGCGCTCCGTCAGGTCGACGACAAAAGAGACGCCGTAATCTCGTCGCTCGTCGAATGCAGCCATGCCGATCAACACGGGCACGCGGCTGCCGTCCTTGCGGAAATATTCCTTCTCGAACGGCTGCACGCTCCCCATCATCTTTAGCTCCGGAATCCACAATCGCACGTGGCGGTCGAGCCACTCCGGCGGTGTAAGGTCAGTCCAGCGCAGGCGGCCCGAAATGAGATCCTCGCGATCGTATCCTACGATGCGGAGAAACGCATCATTCGCCTCCAGAATCCGACCTCCAAGCTCCCAGATGATAATCCCGATGATGTTGGCCTCGACCAGGCGCCGAATCCTAGCCTCGCGTTCTGCGAGATCCTGATACAAGTGAGCATTCTCCAGCGCGATTGCCGCCTGCGAGGCGAGCAGCTTTAGCACCGCGATCCGACCCGGCGCGAAGACATGCGCAGCCAGATTGTTTTCCAGGTACAGCACGCCGATGAAATTGGCATGGGCGATCACCGGCAGGCCGAGAACAGAGCGTGCTTGGCGCTGAATGATGTAGGTATCCGCTGAAAACGGTTTCTGGGCTGCGGCATCATCGAGAATGATGCTCTCCCGCGTACGCAAGATGTAGTGGAGGATCGCCTCCGGCAGGAGCGCTGCAGTCACGGGCTCGTCGCGCAGCTGCACGACGACCGTGTCGCCGTCGGTGGTCGCTTCGGCGGCAATTCGCAACTCAGTCCCGTGCGACAGAACCAATACGCCGCGCTCGGCGCCCGCGTGCTCGATAGCGGTGCGCATGACGGTGGTGAGCAGCTTCTCCCGGACGATTGCGCCCGAGACCGCTTGCGACATTTTGATGACGGTGGCGAGGTCGAGCTGCTCCAGGGGGGTCCCGATCGTGCTCGTCGGGCCGGGCGCCGCTGTTTCCTCCGCCAGGTGGGCATAGATGCGGTCGAGTTGCCGCACCTTGCCATCAGCCCCCCACTGCAAATAAGCACGCCGAGCGTCGGCCAGGTATGCACGAGCGATTCTCTCAAACCCGCGGGCCGCGTAGAAACGTGCGGCGAGTTCGTTGGCAAGCGCGTCGTTTTGAAGAAAGCCATTGGCGCGGGCGGAGCGGATAGCGTGTTCATAGAGGCGCTCGGCATCGAGCTCGCGGCCCTCCAAGCGGGCGACCTCCGCCTCGACAAGCGCAGCGCGATTCTCGAAATTCTCCGGACAATTCTTTGCCCAGATTTGGATCTGTCGCCGGTGCGCCGCCAGTGCCGCGAGGTACTCCCGGTGCTGAGCAGGCGCCGCGGAGGCGCAGGCCATCGCGAGGGACAATGCACCATAGAATTCGTATTCGGCAGTTTCGAGCTGCGATATAGACGTCCACAGCAACCGCTGCGCCCTTTGTGAGGCCTCAATCGCAGCCGCGTAGTCGCCTGCAAAAAAGCGCGCCTGCTGCTTTCGGATCCAATACCAGCAGTCCGCTCGCATGAGGTTGGCATTCTCGGCGAACCGGCGCTCCGTCCGAAGCTCCTCAAACTGCTCATCGTCGAAGGAGCCGAACTTCGACGTCAGCCCCCGCAGGGTCCGGATGAGCTGCAGTTGGCTGACGACGACGTCAACGACCAGCCCGAACTGTGCCGTTTTCGCAAACGCGAGACCACTCTCGACTTCGCGTTGCACCTCGGCGAGCGGGTCACCAGCCGCGAGCAGATTCGAATTCAGATTGACGCGGGCGTACGCGGCGAACGTGAGGTCGCCGGTTTTGTTTGCGACGTCGAAAGCCCGAAGCAGCGCATCACGCGCACTCCGGACATGCCGCGTCCATGGCGCGAGGTGCGCTCCGAAGAGCATGTAGGTCTGCGCATGAAATCGCGTCAATCCGCGCCCTTCGACCAATTCATATCCTAGCAGACCAAATCGAAATCCCGCCTCGTAGTCGCCGAAGCGAGGACCGGCAATCATCCCAAGCCTCATATAGGCAACGCACGAGGCATCGCAGTTTCCGTGCTCAAGGCTGAGATTAACTGCTCGACAAACGGTCAAGGAAAAGAGGTTCAAATCCGTGAATAGTGCAGGCGGCAGCAGCCTGGTCAGCACGCCCAGAGTCGCGAGAGACACCGGATCACTCATTAAGGGCAGATCGATCAGAGCTTCGATACGGCGCCCGCCGAGTTGGGACCGGACGCGGTCGTATTCACTTCGCGCCTCCTCCTCCGTGGGATGGGGCGGCCAGTCGATTGTAAGGTGGCGGAGGTAATCAAGAGCGACAGCAATTGCATCGCTACTCCGATCGAGCCTCGTGTACAGGTCGATGCGCAGGCATGAGACCGTGGCTAACTCGACAGGGCCGGCCGCACGGGCTGAGAGAGCCATTAGGCGTCGCTCCGCTTCCGCCAGCGCACCGGTCAGAAACTCGCATTCTGCCCGGTTGATCTCCAGTGAGAAGGCAAGTTCATGCCTGCTCTCCCAGCAATCCTCCGGTAACAGGGCCGCGCCGGCATTGAGATAAGTCAGTGCCGAGTCATAGGCAGTAGACGCTTTGGCGCGCTTGGCTGCGAGCAGGTTGAGCTCGGTCAGCTTCGCTTGTTCGTCTCGTGAGGTGATCAACGCAACGCCGCGGTTGAGCTGATTGACCATGTCGAAGATCACGTCCCCGTGCTGCTCTGTGGGAGTATTCGCCGCGAGCAGCCGGCCGATGGTGAGATGGGCTTCCGCACGCTCGGCTTCCGGTTTGCTTGAATAGGCGGCTTCCTGCACCCGGTCGTGGGTGAATCTGTAGTAGCCTTGCCGTCGCTCGACCAGCTCCTCGTGCGCGGCTTCCCACAGCGCTGCGTCGACTTCAGCCGCCGATTTTCCCAGAACAAGGGCCAACAGCGTGATCGTGGCGGTGTTACCGAGACAGGCGAACTGCTGCAACGCTGCCTGCGTGTTGGCCGGAAGGCGCGCGAGTTTGCCGACCATGAGGTCCACCACATTGTCGGTATAGCCCTTGGCGCGAATGAGATCGAGATCCCACGTCCAGCACGACGACGCATGATCGAACACAAGCAAACGCTTCTCGACGAGCTCGTAAAGAAACTGGATCGCGAAGAACGGATTGCCGCCCGCTTTCTCCTGCACTAACTGCACCAGGGACGCGGCATAACTCGGCTCGCAACGCAACGAGTCGGCGATCAGCTGCCCGACATGCTCGGTGGCAAGCGGCGCCAGCGCGATCTCCTCAACGATGCCGCTGCGGTTCTTGATGGCGGCGATCTTGCGCCGGAGAGGATGCGCGGCGTCGACCTCGTTATCGCGGTAAGCGCCGATCATCAGCAGATGGCTCACATCCGCCTGAGTCAGCAGATCCTCGAGCAGGTCCAGCGTCGCCGAGTCGAGCCATTGCAGGTCGTCGAGGAATAGCGCCAGCGGATGCTCCGGTCGCGCGAACACGCCGATGAACTGCCGCACCACTTGGTGGAAGCGCCTTTGCGCATCCTGCAGAGCCAGGTCGGGTACCGGCGGCGGCTCGCCGATGATGAGCCTTAGCTCGGGGACGAGGTCCACCAATAGCCCGCCGTTCGGGCCTAACGCCTTGTGCAGGGCATCGCGCCAGGGCGCCAGCTCGACGTCGCTCTTCGCCAGAAGGCCCCGGAGCAGGCTGCGGAACGCCTGCGCCAGTGTGGCATAGGGAATGTCGCGCTTGTATTGGTCGAATTTGCCGTCGGCGAACAGGCCGCGCGAGGGCACCAGCACCTTGTGCAGCTCGTTGACGACAGCTGACTTGCCGATGCCGGCGTATCCCGAGACCAACACCAGCTCAGGCGTGCCGCTCTGGACCATGCGGTCGAAGGCCGCGAGCAAGACTTCGATGTCTTGCGCGCGCCCATAGAGCGTCTCGGGGATGAGCAGCCGGTCCGGGATGTCGCGCTCGCCCAGGGGGAAGTCGTCGATCCCCTGCCGAGCCTCCCAGGCGGCGAGGCAGCGCCGGAGATCGCTCTCCAGACCGGCCGCGGTCTGATAGCGCTCCTCGGCGGTCTTGGCGAGCAGCTTCATGATAATGGCCGAAAGGAGATTGGGCACTTGCTTCCGACGCTCGGCGGGCGGCACAGGTCTCCTGGCGATATGGCAGTGCACCCATTCCATCGGATCGGCTGCGGTAAACGGGGGCGCGCCGGCGAGCATCTGATAGAAGGTGACGCCCAGCGCGTATAGATCACTGCGCGCGTCGATCGAGCGGTTCATTCGTCCGGTCTGCTCGGGTGCCATATAGGCGAGGGTGCCGGCGATGGTTTCAGGTGGTTCGGGTGATTGGCGCTCGCGCGGGAGTCGGGAGGCAATGCCGAAACCCGTGAGTTTGACTTCGCCGGTCGCGCGATTGACGATGATGTTGTGCGGCTTGATGTCTTTGTGCACGAGCCCACGCTGATGGACCTTGCCAAGAGCCGCCGTGATGTGGACGGCGAGATGCAAGAAAGTTCCCACTTGCATGGGCGCTTGGACCTGGCGCTCCAGCGGCTCGCCGCCGGGATCCTCGAGCAGCAGCACGGGCCGGCCGCCCTCACTGACAAGTTCGAGAGGCCACAAGGCCCACGCGCTGTCGAGTTCGTCCTTTAGAGCATATTCGTGAGCCAGACGATCCCGGCTCGTTGATGGGGCGTGCTCGGCGGGAAGCACGGCCAGCACAGTTTTGCGGCCACCATCGGAGCCATGGCGCGATGTCCGGCAAAAGATGCGGTCGTCGTCCTCCCATAACACCTGGAAGTCGCTGTCCATGCGCGCCGAACCGAAAGACTGGGTTCAACTGCTGGCCTCTACGGCACCCGATGTCGGGTGGCTAGATACCTGTTGAGCTCGTTGAATAAAATCGAGCTTGCCACAGATGGAGCGGTGTGGCCAGCCGAGCTAAGCTGGACTACCAACGGAGCGGTCCTGAATTCTCCCTGCCGATCAGGTGCGGCGAGGTCCTACCGACCGGAATGAACGAGATCGATCCCGATCGCGGCGTCGGTCGTGGTCGGCGGCCAATTCCGACGGGGCAGACGAACGGGCTACTTCAAGTAGCCTACATAGTAGATACCAATCACGTTTCTCGACGCATCCAGTATCGGTTTGTACCCAGTGACGTAGGGTTTGCCGAGGATGTCTACTTCCCCATAGAAGGCTTCGCCTTTCCTGATCGCCTCAATGGCTTTGCCTTTCGGATCCAGGACTGTTCCAATCGCTCGTGAGCCATCATCTTTCTTCACATTGGTGGCGACGCGGATGTACTCGTCACCACTCCTGACGAAGATGGTAGCCGTCCCCTGAGCCTGCTTTACGACGCCATCAACGACCTCGAAATTGTTGTTCATCTTGGTTGAGCCAAAATAGATGGCGGGTGCCGGCTTGCCGCCGACAGCCTCTGTCCCTTCGATCTTAGGTGGACCTAGTTTATTAGCCGCCGACTCCAGGAGCTCCATCGCGGCCTTGACCTTCGCATCCTGAGCCTGACCAACGTCCGGCAACAACACAATGGCCCCGATGATCCACGCGATTGCCCAGATGCCGTTTGCAATTTGCTTGAGGTTCATGGCCCCTCTCCAAATTAAAAGCCTGCATGCGCCAACGGTGGTCTCCGAACCTTCGGCGACGGCGCGCAGGATCATGCTGCGGCGGTTTTTGGGTCCACCGACATTCGATGACCTCGCACTGGTAAGTGTGCGGCGTCTCGACCAAGTCCGGCATACTCGTGGACAGGCCCTTTGATCACTCGAATGTACGCCTCTAGATTTTAGAAGAGGCACGCAGGCCATATCCCGCGCGTAGGGCAGCTTACTGCTAAAAACACAGCGTGGCCCACTCCCATTTTTGGACAGCATTTCTGCCTGTAAGAAGATCGTTCAGCGAGCCGGCCCCGGGGCGGTCGTATCTATGCCCATGTCGCAGTTGGGTAAAGCGGGCGTAAGCTTTGCCGCAGCGGGGCGTCCGATTTCTTCGGAAGCTGCCGTCATTCAGATATCAGTTCTTATGGAAGAAGCCGGCCATTGGCTGACGTTGTCTGCTGAGTACTATTCGCTCTACCGTCGAAAGCAGACCCCGTCCGCGCAAAGGCAAAGGTCAGCTCCGGGGCCAAAAGGCGACGTCCACTGCTTAGTCATCGGCCGAAAGCGGCATCGAGAAACTTGAACGTGGGCAACATTTGCGTGGCCATGAAGGCTGGATCTTCGTGTCCCGCACCTGGCAAAATCGTGAGGGAGGATTTTATCCCCTTCTTGAGCAGTTCATCGTTGAGCCGGATCGCGTCTCCGACGGGGACGCTGGAATCGGCATCGCCATTTGCGATCAAGATTGGCGGGACGATTTTTGCCGCCGAAATGTAATGGGCGAGACTCAAACTGCTGACCTCAATCGCCCCGTACCAGACGACGGCGGCCTGGACGGCGGCGGTGCTGTCTAAACCACCAACGGCCGGATCGTCGAAGACAGTCGGCTCGTCCCCCGTAACAGCCAGCATCGCGGCGATGAAGCCTCCCGCTGAATTGCCCCAGACCGCGAATTTTCCGGGATCAAGCCCGTACTTCTCTGCGTTAGCACGAAGGAAGCGCACGGCGGCCTTGCCGTCCTGAACCGCGGGAAGGGCGAAGGCGACAAACGCATCGCCGGGACGACGAACCAGGCGATAGTTGAGACTCACGACCGCATAGCCCTTGCGGGTCAGCGCGGCGACGTCTGGGACTTGGATTTGATAAGGCCCGTCTGCCCCCATTGGTTTGGGTGCCGGGCCAAACTTGCGCCGAGGCATGGAGCGCTTGTCACCGACACGGAACCCGCCGCCGTGAATCCAGATCACCAACGGTGCCGGCCCGCTTTTCTCCGCAGGCAGATATAGATCGAGCTTCTGTAAACGCGCTGGCTTCGTTTGCGATGCGCTGGGCCGGAGCACCTTGAAGAATAGGGTTTCCAAACAATGGGTTAGCCCTCCAGCGTTGCGACAACACTTGGCGATCAGATAGGGAACAAAGAGAAAACAGGGGCACGCAAGGGTCGCGTGTGTCCCGAAGTCCTCCCGAAGCTCGGAGCGACCTGGTTCCCGGGCTTGAAAACTCAATTTCTCGTCCGACACGCTTGCGCACTCCTCGGCAGCACACCAAGGGCTCCCGCTATGCGACCTCTAAGCTTATCGGTCGGTGGCCGACCCCAAGCATTCGGTAGAGCGTCGGACCGCCCTCGCCGTCGCGAGGCCTCAGCGCAACACAGACTCGGCGCAAGCAGGATCAGCGTGCCGTGCAAAGCGATAGCGAGTTCAGCAGCTCACGAGTTGCAGCTACATTTCGGCAAAGCGGAGGCGGCGATATCGACTAGTGGCGTTGGCGCGCGTGCCCATCACCTCATCTTACATCGTTCTGAGGTCGAGTGGCACCATCTCGACTTCAGCTTTTTTCGCGAGAGCCCGAACGTGCCGCGAGGCGTTCACGCCTCCGTCAGGCAGCTCGCGGCCGACATCCGCACCTTCATCGACCTGCACAACAAAAACCCGAAGCCCTTATGGACCAAGTCCGCAGATCAGATCTTGGCTTGCGTCACACGCTTCTGTCACAAAGCTCAGCAAACACTATCTGGCGAACTTTAGATTCGCGTGACTAGTAGATCAAGGATTCAGCAGGAACGATCTTGTCACAACAAATGCCGGATAAGGCGAAGGCATCCACATCAACAACAGATTGGTCGGGACCAGAGCCGGAGCGACTCCATTAGCGCGATTTCGCCGACGGCGGTGCAGCGAACAGTGCGGCGACATCCACGCCGAGCGCGAAAGCGATCTTGTCCAACGATTCCAATGTCGGGTTCGCGGTCGCGAGCTCGAGAGCGCTGATCAGCCCCTGACGCAAACCGGTCTCGTCGGCGAGATCGTACTGGGACCACGATCGCTCCAGACGAAGTCGTCGAAGATTGCGTGCAAGGAACCGCCTGGTATGTGCCGGATTACGCCGCCTCATCCGGCAGGATGATGCATTGTCTCGATCCGAACAAAACACGCTATAACGTGTTAAACACCTTAAAACGTGTCCCGATCACAAGAAGCGGCAGCCGACGGCCGGTTCGCGAACACCCTCGGGCCCCGCCCTAGAATACTTGGCCCCGCGCTAGCAGAGGCCCAATAACGGCCGAAAGAATCGACGCACCAAATACGGCGATCCTGCCGGGAAAGTCGGTGGCGCTTGGAAACGCCTCAGCGCAACGCAGACTCGGCGAAAGTAGGATCAGCGTGCTGTGCAAGCGATAGTGAGTTCAGCGACTCACAACTTCTGGCTACGTTAGGCAAAGCGGAACCAGCATATCGACTAGTGGCGTCGGCGCGCATGCGTCCCAGGTCGGGCCTAAGCCACGCTTCTTCCGGAACGCGCGGGGGCCATCGCCTGCTCGGTCCGCCTTCGCTCGCCGTTTCACAGAAACTTCCAACAAGGTCGCGCTTCAGACGCTTCGACAACAAGAGAGTAGCCAAGCCGATTACAACTGAACTGTCGTATGCGGTGAGGCCGTCGCTCGTCGTTAGGCTAGCGGCAGGACCTAGATCGATCCCGAAACGATACTAGAGATGTCGTTTCTCGTTCAATCCGAGTCTGCCTGTCGGAACAGGGCAGACATTTCAAACGGCGATTTCCGCTTCCATCGGAGTCAATGCTGGTTCCAGCGGAGTCGATTGGCCACGATTACGCTTCCATTAGAGTCCCTTGGCGCGGATGCTTCGTCCGTGGTTGTGCATTATAGTTGACAATTTCGGGCGGGTTGTGTACTACAATACACATGCTCGAAGTCCGCCAGACAGACACCTTTGCGAGTTGGCTCCGGGCGCTCAAAGACGCAAACGCCGTTGCGCGGATTGCCACCCGCATCCGCCGCCTCGAACTCGGCAACCTGGGCGATGTGAAACCGGTTGGCGAAGGCGTCAGCGAGCTGCGGATCGACTACGGGCCAGGGTATCGCATTTACTTCATTCAGCAGGGCAATACCGTGGTGATCCTGCTTTGCGGCGGCGACAAGCGGACCCAG
Source organism: Bradyrhizobium sp. LMG 9283 (assembly GCF_045571415.1). NCBI lineage: Bacteria > Pseudomonadati > Pseudomonadota > Alphaproteobacteria > Hyphomicrobiales > Nitrobacteraceae > Bradyrhizobium > Bradyrhizobium sp. LMG 9283. The sequence continues at coordinate 2,324,760 of NZ_CP120691.1, read as the reverse complement.
AACAAGGACATCAGGACCGCCAAGCGGATGGCGAAGGAGGTTTGATATGCCACTTAAGACAACCAAGTTCGACGTTCAGGACTATCTGAAGACGCCTGATCAGCAGGCAGCCTATCTGGAAGCAGCGCTTGATAGCGACGATCCTTCGTTCATTGCAGTCGCTATCGGAGATCTAGCTAAGGCTCGGGGAGTTTCAAAATTCTCTCGCGAAACTGGACTGAGCCGCGAAGCGATCTACAAGACGTTTCGCGCGGGCGGCAATCCAACGCTCGATACGCTGAGCAAGGCGACGGTCGTTCTTGGCTACAAGCTAGCTCTTGTACCGAGAAGTCGGACGGTTGGCTCGTCGTCAGATAGCCGCCCGCGCGGTAAGCGCGCTACTGGCGCCAAGGCAAAAAAACTTGCTTGAGGCGCGGTCCCGACCTGGCGGGATGCGGCTGCTGAGAGGAAGTCTTGATCTGGTCCTAATGTCAGCCGCGGGGCACGGCGGCGGGACCGCCTTGTGTGCCCGCGGCCATCCCAGTGCACGAAGCCGGCGGGATGCCGCGCGCCCTCTTGGACGAATGTCCCCAGCAGGATCGAGGACGGATGGTCGAAGGCCTCACGTCCCTTGAGGAAACGCCTCAGGTCATCGGCGTCGACCCAGGCTGCCGAGCCGTGAAGGGGCGGAGGCTCTCGCAACAGGCGATCCCGTTCCTCGGTCTCCACCTTGCGCTTCCGCGCCCGTTCAAGGATGGCATCGTAGCTGCGGCCGGACGCGATGGCGGCGGCGACCGCCTCGGCGATCTCGGCGTCGTACTCTTCTTCGATCTGGCGGCGAACCCGGTCCGCCTTGATGTGGCGATCAGGCTTCCACCCCGCCCGGCCCCAGTTGCCGGCGGAGCGGAAAATGCCCAGCTCCTTCGAGAAGTCGAACGGTTTACTCAACGCCACGCCCACAACCCCGGGCTGAGCCTAGCCATAACCCTCTGGCCACACAACTGTAAAGTGTGCCAGTATTTTGCGGGTTCGGGGCCCAGAACAGCGCACTTACGCATCGCCGCCAACATGTACGCATTGGTTTTTGGAGGTGGCGGCGACGCGTGCGCTCGGTTTTCCAGCCAACGCGTGCCGCGTTGGGGAAAACCGGCGAGTGCGCCAGGGAGACCCCCGGACCCCGGCGCGCCCCAAGAGGGGGCGCGCTTCAACCGTGCGGGACTTCAATGCCTAAGAAGCATCTAGTCGTTGGCGTGGATTGGTATGGGCCTTATGACCTCAAGACTGCTCACAAGGTCGCGAAGGACTACGGGAAGGGAGGTCTTTATCTCTGCCTAGGGAAACTGAAAGGTCAGCACAGCCGTCGGCTTCAATATGTTGGCAAGAGCAACAACGGGCTGGCTTCGCGACTAAACGAGGATCACCACAAACTCAGCGAGGTGCAACGAGAGCGCAAGCTCTGGCTTGGCGTCGTCGGCACAGGCGGGGTCCCCGGCAAACGAAAGCTCCTGACACCGCAGGCCCTGCATCTTGCCGAATGGGCCATAGCGCACTTCCTGGACCTACGGCTGAACGATCGTCTTCGGTTGAGACGTCCACCAGAGCCAGTGACCGTCCTCAGCCGGTGGTGGCACTCCGACTACGAAACGCCACACCTCCACCGACCCCACCCGGGATGGCCGGACCTGATCGACTATCTGGGCCCTTACTATCGGGCGCGGCTGGTGTGGTTTGGCCAACGTCAGAAGGTTATTCCCCCGGCCCAATTGTGAGACGGCATGGCCCTCTACCATCTGCACGTCAAGAACATCAGCAGGCGCGACGGCCGATCGGCCGTCGCCGCGGCGGCCTACCGCGCCGGCGAGACCATGCCGAACGAGGCTGAAGAAAAGGACAGCGCTTTCGGCGGGCGCCACGACGTGGTGTTCGCCGAGATCAAGTTGCCGGCGGAAACCCCCGCCTGGATGGTGGATCGCGCGAAGCTCGCGTTGGAGGCGCGCGATCCCGAACACGTCGGTCAGGTGCTTCGCACCCTGACCGAGGAGGTGAGACGAGGGGCGGGACTCCGGGAAGCGAGACTGGAAGACGCCCTACCCAACTGGCGTGAGCTTCATGCTTCCATGGTCGTGCGTTTGCGCGCCGCCGGTTACGACACCAGCCATCCGCTGCTCGATTGGCCGACCGTGGAGAAGGCTTTGCGTCAGTTCGATGCCGACCTGATCTGCCTCAGGCTCGATGAGGCGGAGCGCCCGGCCCTCGAGCCGGTGCCCGATCCCGAAGGCCGCCCCATTGATCCGCGCACGCTCGAAGAAGCGGAGGATCGCCTGCTCAGCGAGCAGGAGCGCGAGACGGAGATCAGCTCGACGCCGCGGCCTGAGCAGATGCCGGCCGACGCACGAGAACGGGCGCAGGCGGCGGAGCGACAGAACGCCTTGGATGTGCCCGACGACCGGGCATCGGACTACCGGCTCGCCCCACACGAGAACCGGCTGGACTGGCTGGATGACGTGAGAACCGAACCTTCGGCGTTCTCACATGAGCAGATGGAGGACCGGCTCGACTGGCTGCTCCCGAAAAAGCGTGAACGGGAAGACACCGAACGCGATCTTGATCGGGAGCGCGATCGCTGATCTTTCACGCAAGGATTATTTACCATGAAGTTGATACTTATTCTTTTTTTATTCGTTGCGACGATCGGCCTGACGCTGCTGCTCAAGTATAGAGTTAGCCCGCAATATGGTCTGGACGTCGTGACACGCTTTGTCGAAAGGCTGAACTACATCCCGTCACAGAAACCGGCTCTGCTGTCGCGTGATAGCTTCGCGCGCTGGCTCGCCGATCCGGCCCTCGCGTCCGCCAAGGACGGCTACGCGGTCCCGGTGCTGTTTCCGTTCGATCTGCTGTTCATGATCTGCCTTGCCGCCCTGCTCGGCATGGCCTCTGCCTTTGTCGCCGGGCATCTCTCTTTCCTCTCCGGCGTTCCTGCGTGGATCTGGTGGCTGCTGCCCTTGGCCTACCTTGCGGCCGACCTAGCCGAGGATGGTCTTCTCTTCCTCATCCTCAGGGACAGCGCGCCGCTAACCGAGCCAACCTTCAGCTTGCTCCGAAAGCTGACGGCCGCGAAGCTGGCGACCGTCAGTCTCGCCATGGGCGAAATCGCTTTCCTGTTGGCACTCAAGATACTTGTACACTTTTATCCTGCGGAATGAAGGGCTGCTGCCTTTCACCCCACCATCGATTTGAAACGGAAGTTGCCGATGGCCGATGCCAGACCAAAAAACATTATCCTGCTGTTGGACGGTACTTGGAATGATGCGGATTCGGGTGACGCCAATACCAACATTGTCCGGCTACGAGAATTAATCGCAAGAGAAACGGGACCGACCACATCCAACGTCGTGCTCTACCAACGAGGTGTAGGCACAGGCTTCCTCGATCGCCTGAACGGCGGCGCGTTCGGCGCCGGCCTCGCCCAGAACGTGCGCAACGCGTATCGCTTCCTGTGCGCCAATTTCCAGCCTGGGGACCGCACATTCGTCTTCGGGTTCTCCCGTGGGGCGTACACCGCCCGCTCATTAGCTGGCTTGGTCGGCCTCGTCGGCATTATAAAAGCCGATCGACTGAACGCTCAAACTGAATCTCGCGCTTGGGCTTACTACAAGACCGGGCCTGTCGCGCGACTATCCGGCGTGGGTCAGGAAATCAAGCAGGACGTCCATCAAATCGAACGACCGCTCTTTGAGTGCTTGGCGGTTTTCGATACCGTCGGTTCGCTGGGTATTCCGTTCCAGGTTTTCTGGCGCTTCAACCGCGAGCTCTATCAATTCCACGATGTCACGCTCTCTGACGTCGCCAAGGTTAACTTGCAGGCCTTGGCGATCGATGAACACCGCTGGCCATTCGAAGCCACCCCCTGGCGACGGTCCAAGTTCGAAGCACTGGCCAATATCACGGAGCAATGCTGGTTTGCCGGCTGCCATAGCGACGTTGGTGGAGGCAACGTCGACATCGGCGCGAGGGGTACACGATCGTCCCCCATTATCCAGCTCGACGACCTGCCCCTCCGATGGATGCTGCAACGCATCAAGAAGCTCTGCAAAGGCTTTCCTGTCCTACCTTCGCTCGTAGATCACCGCCCAGGCGCAGTGGCAGCACAGGTAGAAGCGCGCCGCAGAAGCTATCGGCTGTACCCATTCTCCTATCGCTCTATCGCAAACTGCGAGGTTGCCCATCTTACCGGATGGAATGTCAATGTTGGCCGAGACAGATACGGCACGCCTGACAACGAACGAGTTCATATCTCGGTACTCGAGCGGTATGGCAAGACCGTCCAGATGGGCCAAAGGCGCGAGAGATACTTCCCGCTGAACTTGTACGCGGCACTCAACATGAACCGCAGTTTCCCCGTGGTGGACTGGAACGGCGATCTCGTTCCGAATCCCCAAGCATACATCGATCAAGCAGTTAACTTGGTGTGAGCATCTCCATGCAGCTTACTCTTGCTCTTCTTTTGGTCGTGATCATCCTCGGAGGCTTGTTCTTCTGGACCTGGTCCCGTGTGCCCCAAAGCCGAGTACCTCCACATCTGACGGGGGATGACCTCAAGCGATTGAAAACAGAGGATCGGCTTCGACAAACGCATTACCAGCTTCTTGCGGGAGGCGCGCTGGTACTGACTTTCTGCATGACGGTGATTCAGGCCGCTACGAACTACAATCAGTGGAAGGCCGATCACGACATTCGTCTCCGGCAAGCCGGTATCAACCAGCGATCAGAGGCCTTAAAAGCGCTTTCGGCCGGCACAGACGCGCTGGTCCGGGGCCCGGCTTACTTCCAACTGAAACAGCTTGCCGACAACTATCCGGAAGAAGGAGATCTTGTCCTCGGCGTCTTGGTCAATGCAGTGCAAGTGCTAACTACGCGATCACAGGCTCCTGAGAAGCTCTCTATCGAATGCAACGGCGAGGGTGCAGAAATCCGGGATCGAGAGCCAGCAAGCCTTGAAGTGCAGCTATCGATGAAAATTGTAGGACACAGCGGCATGGCGCGGCTGCGCAACTCCGAATTCATGGGATCAGCTTGTCGCAACAAAAGAGGATCTACCCCCTTTACCGAAGTCATTCTTTCCCACCTGCGACTTGATAACCTTGAGCTGGGCAGTGTCGATCTTTCGTGTACCGACCTATCGCAATCAAGCTTCAGGCGTGTGAGCTTCGCAAGAGCCGACTTGCGAGGGACCGATTTTTCGGGATCCAGCTTCGACGATTGGCGCAACATAGGCTTCTCAGACCATCTCGCCGCCGCGAATGTCTCTTCTACAGGAGGTGCAAAATGGCTGCACGACAGTGAACAATCTTGGCGCCGAGATCGGTGTTGGATCGCTAACTTTCGGGGCGCTGATTTGACTGGCGCCTCCTTCGAAGGCGCAGGGCTCGCCGGCGTGGATTTCGCCGGTGCCAGACTCGCGGGTACCAGGTTTGAAAGAGCCAATGTTAGCCGAGCCAACTTTCGACAGACAAACGTTACACAAGCTCAACTATCGGCAGCTTGTGCGGACGATCCGCCCCTGTTTGACAGCAGCAATCCTATCAGCGTTCCTCCTTGCAGATGAGAACAACGGTGCCAACAACGGAGCCAGGGTTGACGACATCGCTAGCAAGAACGCTGGCCATTCACCTTCGCATAAGTCTCCGCCGCGTCCGTCGCTTCTCACCTCCTCACAGGTGCGACGATATCCCTGAGCCGTCTGGCTTCTGAACATACCCGGAGGATCTTTATCAGCCTGCGTACTGATCCCCCCATGGTCGCCCACCTCCCTACGACCGTTCTTGCCGTGAGTTAGTCCCGCAGCGCAACCGCGCAAGACATCCAGCCGTCTCCCCGGGGGGCCCTCGGCTGGCCCCTCCGTTGCGCGGCTGCCTCGATCTGCCGGCCTCTGGAAAACTCCCGACCGGTCGCGAAGGGCGTGGCCGGAAAACCAACGTACGCATACGAACGAAGGCCGCCTGATTGACGCATGCGCGCGAGCACGGCGAGTTCTACGATGGCGTTGCGTGAAGGGTCAGGCGGCTTGCTGATTGGCGGACTTGCCGGCATGGTGCAGGAGCTTCCATTCCCAGGGCAGCAGTTCGCGCAGACGCGAGGTGGGAAGATCAGCGATCCGGGCGAGGACGTCGGCGAGCCAAGCCTTGGGATCGACGTCGTTGAGGCGACAGGTCGTGATCATCGTCAGCATGATAGCTGCACGATCGGCGCCACGCTGGCTGCCAGCGAAGGTCCAGTTGCGCCTTCCCAAGGCAATGCCTCTCAATGCACGCTCAGCGCAATTGTTGGTCAAGCAGATCCTGCCATCGTCGAGGAAGCGGACGAAGTCGTCCCAGCGCTTAAGCATGTAGTTCATGGGCTTCAGGACCTCGGCGGAGCGCGAGAGGCTTTCTCGCTCGCGGAGCAGCCAGTCGTGCATGTCGTCGAGCAGCGGCTTGCTCCGCTCCTGGCGCACGGCACGCCGCTCGTCGGCGCTACGGCCGTTGATGGCGCGCTCGATCTCGAACAACGCATCCAGACGCCTGACCGCCTCCAGCGCGATCGGAGAGAGCGGTTTGCCCTTGCCTTCCCGGGCGGCTTTCTCGATGTCAGCCAGCTCGAAGAATCCCCGCCGCGCATGGGCCAGGCAAAATGCCGGCGTGATCGGCATTGCTTTCCTTTTTGGGTCGAACAACGGCTCGAAGCCGCCATAGCAATCCGCCTGCAGAATGCCGACGAAGGCGGCCAGATGCCTCTGAGGATTTTCGCCCCGTCGATTGCCCGAGGCATAATAGACCGCCGCCGGCGGCGCAGGCCCGGCGAACGGCCGGTCATCCCGCACATACGTCCAGATCCGGCCGGTCGTGCATTTGCCCTTCGCCAGGACGCGGATGGTGGTGTCGTCGCCATGAAGGCGCTCGGCCGCGAGCACATGACGCTCGATCAGCTGGAACAGCGGCATGACGGCGAAGGTTCCGTGGCCGACCTGGTCGGCCAGCGTCGACAGCGGCAGATCGATCCTCTCGGCCTTGAAGCGCACGCTCTGGCGGTTGAGCGGGATATGCATGCCGAATTTGTCGAACAAAATCGTCGCCAGCAATTGTGGGCCGATGAAGCCGCGGGGCGTCGCATGGAACGGTGCCGGCGGCTGGCTGATCTTCTCGCAATCGCGGCAGGTGAACTTCTCGCGTACCGTCTCGATGACCTTAAAGCGACGCGGAATCTCCTCCAGCGTCTTGGTCACATCCTCGCCGACCTTCGCCAGCCGCGATCCGCCGCGCAGGCGCAGGTCGTTGGAGCCTTGATGACGACGCGCTCACGTTCGATGTCGTCCGGCCACGGTTTGCGCACCGGCCGCTTGCGCGTGAAGGCGCTCACGCTCTGGGTTTTTGCCGCGGCAGCCTGCGCAGCCAGCTCATTCTCGGTCGCCGTGGTGGCGAGTTCTTCGAGCTCCAATTCCAACTGCTCGAGTAGCCGCGCCGTGCGCTCGGAGCGCTGCCCGTGCAGTTCGCGTTTGAGCTTCTCGCTCCGTAGCTCAAGATGAGCGATCAGCACCTCGCTGTCCGACAGCTCCGCCCGCGCGTTGGCGGCATCCGCGACTGCCACATCGCGCTCAGCCTGCAACGCCTCGCGCTCGGCCAGCAGCGCAAGGTAGGCGCTTGCGAGATCCGACGGAAGATCGTCCGGCTTCGATGTCATGAAGCCATTGAATCAGATCGAGCATCAGATTCAAACCCAAAACGATTATCCGACCCGCGTCGGGCGCTGGGTTTCTTGCGGATTGCGCCAATCGATCCCGGACAGCAGGTAGCTCAACTGCGCCAGCGAGATCGTTACCGCTTCACCGGCAACCGATGGCCAGATAAACTTTCCTCTCTCGAGTTTTTTGTGAACAAGCAGGCTCCCTGACCATCGTGCCAGATCACCTTCACAAGATCGCTGCGGCGACCACGGAAGACAAACAAATGACCGCTAAGCGGTTCTTTGTGCAGCACCTCCTGCACTTGGAGGGCCAGCGATGGAAAGCCTCCGCGCATATCCGTGTAGCCTGTAGCCAGCCACACTCGCACATTCCCTGGTACAGAAATCATCGGCGTCCAAGCACATCGAGGACCCGCGCCAACGCCTCCGGATCGACGTGCGCATCCACCCGGATGCACCGTCGGTTGCCGAGATCGATCTCTATCAATCCAGTACGCGCAGCTGCCGCCGAACGAACTCGGCCATCAACCGTAGGCAAAAGCTTCGGAGTTTCTTCAGCCGAGGCTGCTACGGCGGCGATCTGCACCGGCGTAAAAGATGGTGCAACTTGTTCCGATGTCCGTGCTTGGCGACGCCAGGTAAACACCAGGCTGGCCGCTACTCCGTTGCGCCGCGCAACCTCAGTTACCTTCGCGCCCGGTGCCAGCGTCTCCTCGACAATCCGTGCCTTGTCTAGCCCGCCCAAAACCTCGACCCGCATCGCCTGATGACCTTAAAGCTAGACTTAAGGTCACACGCTTCGCGAATTACCACCCGTCACGCAAGACGGTCCTCGTCGGAGGCGTACAAACCAACGGGAGATACAAACATGAAACGTAGGCAGAAAAGCATCCGCCCCCACGGGTTTTCGTTGTGGATGGCGAAGGCGACAACGCCTTCTGGACCAAGATCGGCGCCGCCTGGGAGCACGAGGATCGCAAGGGCTTCGACATCCTACTGACCGCGATGCCGCTGAACGGCCGCCTCGTGATCCGCGAGCCGAGGCCGCAAGACGCTGAGGCGGAGCGCTAAGCCCCCGTTGCGGCGCGATATCAACAACAGAAGTAATGACGATGAAAGAGTACATCTACCAACCCCCGGATGACGTCCAAGAATGGGAGTGCATCTGCGGAAATACCACCTGCCGCGCTGGCTTTACCAGCTGCGACGGCTCCGGAAACGAAATGCGGCCTACCTTGGATAGCGAATGGCAAGAGCTTTATCTTTGTCTGAACTGCGGCCGTACCATTGACCAGAACACCCTGGAGGTGGTCGGCCGGAACCCCAATCCGATCTTGTTGTAGCCGGCGGGCCTGAACGCAAGCCGGGCGCGTAGCCCGGCTTTTGGCATTTGAGGATCTTTCAAGCGCTGCGGGTGCCCATGCGTACCGCAGCACATCATGTAGGCAGACTTATATCGGTAAGAACACCGTAAACAGGCAAGGCGGTTGGTCGAGGCTGGAGCTGAACCGCTTACCTCATTGCTGAGGCGTGCGGGGTGAGGCTCTGCGGGAGCTACTTAAGCAACTGCAGCAGCGGCAGGAGAAACGGCTTGATCTCGTTCCAGACGGAGGAGACCGCTTGAAAAGAACCGGGGTCCTTCGCGACGGCCGCCGTACCGAGCGATACCATCACCGCGAGAACCACCAACGAAAGCAGGACGATCTTGAACGAAGGCTTGCCGTCGCTGGTGGACTTCCTGGCACTGCCTTCGTAGCTGAAAAGCTTTTCCGAGTCGGACCTTCAATTTCCAGGTCTTGTTGGTCATGAGTCTGTACCCTGGGGGATCAACCCCCGTTCATGCCTTGCGGCATCAATTTGTCGAGCTCCGGAATAAGAAGCAGGACGAAGAAACGGCGGAGGTTTCCCTCCATCCGGTGCCTTGCCTATTCACGATGTCAGACAGCCACGACCAGGCTGCGCGAGCAGCCGATACATATATGGCTCAAGAGCGGCGGGATTTCCACTGGCGACAGCGTGAACGCGGCCGCCGTGCCAACGGAGCAACGCACGCGATGTTCGCTCGGACTTTCTGCGAGCTCGGGCCGGACGAGGATGGCAGCGGGGGGTCCGGGGGGAGCAGCCCCGGCCATTTGTCGGATGACTGATGTCAGTTGTCGGACGGCCGTTGCGGCAAGTCGGGCTGGCGTTCTTCGGCAAGCCACGGTGATCGCCCCGCCGACTTCTGCCGCTCGCCGTTGGAGGTGACCTCCGCAATCAGGTCACGGCCCCAGAGCGGCGCGTCGAGAATGGTCCAGGCGGCGTTGAAGGATCGTTGGTTCGCGTTGGGCATGCGGCCCTCAAAATCAAAGGCTGAACAGACAAAACCAATCTGAGTAGTCTGTCTGGAGGCTCCGGCTGGGCATAGCTCCACGATCGTCACGCCATGTTCGCGGGATGGAACGCCACCGCTTGTACCGCTGACGCGCTGCTGCGCTGCACGCAACCTGTGGATCAAACTATCCCAGGTTGAAATCTGCCACGCTAATGTTACGGTTAGGGCATTTCATCCAGCTCATTTCAGGCAAGCATTCATGGCCAGCCCGAAGATCATTATCCTGTCCGACGGCACCGGCAACGCGGCCTCCAGCGTCTGGCGCACGAACGTTTGGCGCATCTTCCAGGCGCTCGACCTGCAGGGCAACACCCAGGCCGCCAAATACGATGACGGCGTCGGCACCTCCTCCTTCGTCCCGCTCGCGGTCCTCGGCGGCGCCTTCGGCTTCGGTCTCAAGCGCAATATCCTCGACGCCTACAAGTTCATCTGCCGCAATTACGATCACCAGAACGGATCCAAACTTTACCTGTTCGGCTTCAGCCGCGGCGCGTTCACCGTCCGGGTCCTTGCGGCTTTGATCCTCCAGCAGGGCTTGGTGATCGCCGATACCGAGTCTGAACTGCACGACGGTGCGGTCAAGGCATACCGGGCCTATCGCGCAAAGGGCTATCACTCGATCTGGCGGATCGAGTTGCTCTTCCGCGCACTCCGCGATTACATCCTCGTGCCGATCCTGGACCTGCTGCAGGGCAACAAGTCCTATGCGAAGATCGTCCGCAAGGATGTCCCTGCGATCGAATTCATCGGGGTGTGGGACACCGTCGCGGCCTACGGCCTGCCGGTGGACGAGATGACGCGGGGCATCAGCAACTGGGTCTGGCCGCTCGAGCTTCCGGACCGCGTCCTCAGTTCGCGCGTGAAATGCGCCAGGCATGCGCTGGCGCTGGATGACGAGCGCACCACGTTCCACCCTGTCCTTTGGACCGAGGAAGGAGAATCCAAGCCGCCCGTCCCCACCACCATCGATGACGAGCGCCTGGTCCAGGTCTGGTTCGTCGGCATGCACGCCAACGTCGGCGGTGGCTATCCTGACGATGCGGTGGCATTCGTGCCGCTGGCTTGGCTTGTGGACGAGTCCATCAAGCGCGGCCTGATCTTCAAGAATGCGCCCTTCGCCGATCCCGACTCCACCAAGTGGATCAGTTCGTCGCAGGACAAGGACGGTCGCCTTTATGACTCAAGATCGGGTCTTGGCTCCTACTATCGCTACGGGCCACGCAAGGTCGCCGACCTCTGCAATGACCCCTATGCCGGTGTGTCCGTCGCGCTGCCCAAAATCCACGAAAGCGTTTTCGACCGCATCGACAGCGGCTGCAACGCCTATGCGCCAATCGGACTGCCGCCCGAATACCTGGTCGTCTCCCGCAACGGCAAGCTCACGCCTCTGAGCCAGGGGACGTTTGAAACCGCCACCGGCGCCCCGGCGCGGTACGCGGCGCAGGAGAAGCTCTGGAATTTCGTATGGATGCGGCGCATCGCCTACTTCGCGACGCTTGCCGCCACGCTGCACCTCGTCACGTTCTGGTGGTTTCATCCGCTGCACAAGGAGCATGAATTCGAGAGCCCGATCCGGATGGTATCCGAGGCCATCCGGGCCCTTGAATCCTTCCTGCCGCGCGTCTTCCACTGGTGGACCGACTGGTACGCCGCCAACCCCGAATGGCTCGTCGGTGGCGTCGTCGCCGTCGCCGCGCTCGTGTGGTGGGGTAATTCGCTGAGCAGCCGCATTCGCGACGGCATGCGGATCACCTGGCAGAACCGCGCAGCACCGGTGCCGCTGGCCGGCACGGTTCATGATGCGGTTTACGCGTTCCGCACCCACCCCATCTACCTGTTCATTCTGAACCTCGGCCGACGGCACGTGGTGCCCTTCCTGCTGGCAGTCGTGATGGTCTGGTACGGCGCGACAGCCATGAGCCATCTCGTCTTCAATGCTGCAGACTCCATGGGTGCGTTCTGCACACCGAGCGAAAAGCCGAAGCCGGTGGACACGGGCGCACCGCAACAAGCCTTAGAGTTCGATACCTCGTCGGTATGCGCTGCCACCGGCCTGACGGTGCGCGCGGGCTTCCGCTACGAGATCATCGTCACGATGAACGAGAGTGCACCGTGGGAGGATGACGGCAGGCCCACCACCCCAGCCGGCTATCGCTCGTCGACCATGAAGGGCTTCGAAAAGGCCAAGGGTTACGCGACGATCCTGCTTCGCCGCATTCTCTTCCGTCCCTGGTACAGGCTGATCGCCCGCGTCGGTGATACCGGCGTGGACGAGTATTTCCTCGATCCCATCCCGGTGACCAACTCAAATCCGCAGGCCTACCGGGACACGTTCAAGCCTAATCGCAGCGGCGAGGTCTTTCTGTACGTGAACGATGCGGTGATCGGACTGCCTTGGGTCTATGACTGGTTCTACGGGCCGCCACATCACCGCGGCAAAGCGAAAGTGACCGTAAGGATGCTCTAGGCTAATGCTGGAAGAGAACGAGATCACGCGGGCGCTCGCCCGTCAGCGCGTTACCATTGTCGATTACCCGGACGGCCGGCTGGCGATCCGGCATCGGGGGCGCGACCTGCCGTACCGCAGTTCGACAAGTTGCGGAAGGTCGATCAGGCGGCAATCGTTGAGAACAAGCGGCTGGGTGAAGTGCTGGCGTATATCGCCGAACAGCAGCAACTCCGCGATGAAGGTCGCAGTCAGAAAGCGCCCCGGCGCCGTGGCCAGGCTGCTCGGCACATGTTCAAGGCAACATAGTTCCTGCCCCGGCCCCAACCCGCAAATGCCACCGTGCTCGGAGCCGTCAATGACGGCCCTTTGGGCCGCCGCCTCCGGCGGTCTTCGATCATTGACCGCTCCTGCGCGCGGCGGCGCGCTGGGAGGCGTCGGGACGAAGGGCGTCCCGACCAATCGACCGCCTCCGGCGGATCGAACAAAGGGCTGCTGAGGGCCCCCTCGTCGCTATTCAAGCCTGCCCTATACCCCTCGCTTAAGCGGCGGCGGTGTCATTTCTACTTTGCGGCATGGTGCCATTTCGCCATTTCTACCTTGCCCCAACAATATAAATTGCGCGAAGTAACAAGTACTTACGATGTATGCACGCTGAAATCCGGCGGGAAGAGCCAAGCCTTCGAAGACGCCGGATACGCCCCGTTGTAGATGTGCACATGCGTGTCGCAGGCGCCGGGCGGGGCCTGCAGGTTTGGATTTCGCGTGTGGGCAGCATGCAATTGCGCCAAAGATGATGCATTCTGTTGGTAGGCAGCGCGACTGCTTCGCGAGCTGATGCGCTACCCGCAAGCCTCGCCGAGTGCCCCCTTAAGCACGGAATTCGCAAGGTCGGCCAGGCCACTACAGAGTTAACGGCCGCCGCCGGTAGTATCGCTACGACGCGAGGAACGCATCGATGCGATCGCACACGACACGATCCCCCGCGATATCGGTCGCGATCCGCTCGTAGAGACCGGCTGCGCCCTTGTAAATCAGTGCTTCCGGAAACTCCTCACCGATGAACTCGGAGATCGCGTGCATCTCCTCGACCCAGCGATAAGCCTTCGGATACATGTCCGGCAGCGTCTTGGCGAAGCGGGTCAACAGCTGGGGCTGGCTTGATGCCAGCTCTGCCTTTAGCGCGGGACCAGCGCCCGCCCGCTCGGCGGCAAGCACCATCGCGCTCGCGATGGCCACCAGCCCCTTGGAAATTCCGGCGTAGGACAGCTTCAACGCCGAGGCCGCGCCGATTGGACCGTCGACGATGCGGATGTCGAGACCATAGTCGGCCAATCCCTTGAGATCGGATGCTCCCTCACCCGAAAAATAGAACGCGGGTCCGGGATCGTCGGTTTTCGGCGGAAAGCCGATGATGGCCCCGTCGATGAGGCGCGCGCCGGTGCGCCGGAACAACCGATCGATGCCTGCCATGGTCGAAACGCCGACGGCGTTGCAATCGACGAAGAGCGGCGCATGGCCGGCGCGTCCAAGTCGCGCAGCGAATCGCTCGGCGAGCGCGTTTGCCTCGGTTGGCGGCACGATCGACAGGATCACGCTGGCCTCCTCCACCAGGCGCTGATCGTCGGCATGCTGCATACCCGCCGCCTCCGCACGCTGCCGGCTGGTGGCACCGCGCCCTTCGAGCGAGGTGAGGACCTTGACGCCGTGCCGGGTCAGGCGCGCCGCGATGGCGCTTCCCATTGCACCAGGTGCGATGATCGCGATCGTGGGTGTCATGCTGCTCTCCCTTTGGTGGCTGGGCTCAACGCCAGGCGACGGCCTGGACGACAATGGAAATGCTGACCGCCGACAGCGTCGTCGCCAGCGCGAAGGAACGCGCCGCATCTTCGGCGTGCCGGCCAAAATGCGCCGCCAGGACATAGACGTTGATGCCGGGCGGCAGCGCGGCTGTCATCGTCGCGATCAGGATCTGCTCCCGCGGCAGACCGATCGCTTGCGCGATCGACCAGATCAGCAGCGGATGAACGACGAGCTTGAGCACGACCGACGCCACCGGCGCCGCGAAACTGGTCGGCAGCGGCACGCGCGCCACCGCGGCCCCGAGTGCGATCAAGGACAATGCCGGCGCTGCGGCCGCGAGCATGCCGATGACGTTATCGAGCATTTCAGGCACAGCGAGCCCGGTCCGGCGCCAGACAAGACCCGCCGCCAGAGCCAGCGTCATCGGATTGCTGATGGCGGCGATCAGGGGCTTCGAGCCGCCCCCTGCACTGCTGCCGAATGCGAGCAAGAGCGTGGCCACCGGAATCAGGACGAGCGTGTGAATAGCGATGATCTGGCTCAGCAATGCGACGCCCTGATCCCCGAGCAGGGCCTGGGCAATGGGAACGCCGATCAACGAGGAGTTCGAATAGATCACGCCCATGCCGAACACCACGCACTCGGCAAAGCTCAACCCGAGCGCCGTACGTCCGTAGATGAAGGCGATGACCAGCAGCGCCGCACAGCCCAGCAGATAGATCAGTGCGATCTCGCCGCCGTTCGATACCTGCGCGCCTGCCGCCAGCGAACGAAAAAGCAGTGCCGGGATCGCGAAGCAGGCGACCAGCTTCAGGAGCCCGGCATTGGCCTCGGCCGAGAGCAGCCCGCTCCGGGCCGCGGCAAAGCCCAGCGCGAGCAGCGCGAAGATCGGCACGAGGACGGTCAGCGTCATCACGACTCTCCGTGGATTGGCGTAGTCGGAATCGCGCCAGCCCGGCCCGGCGCGATGCCGATCATGCCGCCGCGCGCATCAACGGCGCGCGCCGCTCGGTGATCTCCGATGGATCGGTCTGCACCGTCACGCCGTGGCGATCCAGCATGTCGGCCGCCACGGTGCAGAGCTCGACATTGGTGGTCGGCTTGATCTTGCCGTCATCGCCGAGCAGGAACGGGGTATCTTCCATGCCGACGCGCACAACATCTACCTCGCTGTCGTCCTGGGCGGCATAACCGATCACCCGGCGCACGGCGTCGAGTGGACGTCCGGCCAGCGGCCCGACATCCATCACCCGGACCTCGCGGGCGGCATGATGCGGCAGAATCGCGGCACCGACCGTGATCGAGACTTTTCGTTTGCGCACGCCTTCGGGCGTATCGCGCTCGAGCGATTTGGCCATGGCGACGACGGACCGGAATTGATCATAGGTCTCCGGAAACGGCAGCTTCGGCGAGAAGCCGAACAGCAGGGTGACGTTGAGTTGATCGGCTCCGGCCAACCTGATGTCAGGCCGCGCGATCGCCATGCGCGACATTGCATAGCTGCGCATCGTCTGAACCCATTCGATCTCGTCGAGCAGATGTAGCCGCCTGCGCGCTGCCACCGCCTGCCCATAAGCCGCGAGCTGGATCGCCGGCGAAGAGCGGCCGTAATTGTTACCGTTCGCCGTCGAGTTGGTGTTCATCTTCACCTCCTCCTGACGGGTCGACGGCTGATAGCGCTCGACCTCGCGCAGGAAGAGATCGCTGTCGACAAGCTCACGCGTCAGCGGACCGATGCGATCCTCTAGGTCGCAGACGATCTGCAATTCGATGGCGGCCTGCATCGTGATAAAATGCGCTCCGCCCGCCCCGAGTGACAGGCCGGCGTGGCTGACCCGCTCCCATTCGCCATGCGCGCTGATCCGCTGGATGACCTCCCGGCCGTTCCGGCTGGCACCGAAGCTGATCAGCATGTCGGGCGACATACGCTGCACCAGCAGGCTGATGCGGCGGTAGATGTCGTTGTCCGTGGTCTGCTCGCGGGTCAGCGGATTGCGGCCATGATAGTGGTAGTAGCGGCAGCCGAGCGTGGTCAGTTCCTCGATCTCTTGCGCGATCTCCTCCTCGGTGATCGCGATGTCGACACCGGTGCAGATGCGATCGAGCACGGCATCGCCGGACGCATGATGGTTGAGCGGCGTGTATTTCGCACCGGTCGAGCAGCATCCAAGTATCAGAGTCTTCGGCATTCTCGTCCTCTTGCTTGTTTGAAGGTATCTGGTCGTTGCTTGGTCCGGCTTCAGGCAAAGGGGTGGCGCGTCCGGCGTCGGGATATGCGCCGGCTATGCGTTCGATCGGTCTTTGGCGATTGGCTACTTCAGGCTTTGCAGGTAGCTCACGAGGTCCTTGCTCTCCTCGGGCGTGGCAAGCCCCCCGAAAGGCATGCGATTGCCGGGAACGACATCCTGGGGATCGGACAGGTATCGCGCCAGCGTCTCTTCGCTCCACACGATGCCGCTACGCTGCATCGCGCGGGAATAACGGAAATTCTGCATCTGCCCGGCCTTGCGTCCGACGACGCCGTGAAGCGACGGGCCCTGCTCGGTGCCGTCGCCGGTCGCGCCGTGGCAGGCCGCACATTGTTCGAACAGGGCTTTACCGGCAGTGATATCGGCCACCGCCATCGGGGCGCTTGCCGTCACTCCGAACAGCAGCGCAGCGAGACCAAGTCGGGAGATCAAGAGTGTTGTCACAGTTGCACCATCGGAGAGGGAGATTTCAGATAGGTCTTCACCAGTGCATCTGCGCACCAATAGGCGGTGGCCGCGGCCGCGGCGGTCGGATTGTAGCCGGCGTTCTGCGGGAAGACCGACGATCCCAGCACGAACAGATTGTGCGCGTCCCAGCTCTGGAGATAACGGTTCACCGCGCTGTCCACGGGCGTACGCCCCATGATCGTGCCGCCGCTATTGTGACTTGATTGATAGGAGACGACGTTGAAATCGCCCTTGCGCGGCTGCGGCGCGACGATGGTCGCATTCATCGCGCGACCGATCTCGGTAGCTTTGGCGAGTAGATAATCGGCCATCGCACGATCGTTCTGCGTGAAGTTGAACGTCATCCGCAGCAGCGGCTGACCGAACATGTCGCGATAGGTCGGATCGAGATCCATCGAATTGGTGCGCGATGCGTAGTTCATGCCCTCGCACAGCACCATCGCGGTCTTGCGGTACCATTTCGCGGTTTCCCGTTTCCAGGCCGCGCCCCATGCAGGCGTTCCGGGCGGGGTCGGGCGGAATGAAATCGGCCGGCCGTTGGTGCTGTTCAACGAGATGTAGCCGCCGCCGAGGAATTCGAGATTGGCGTGATCGAAATTGTCGCCGTTGAAATCGTCCACGACCATGCCAAGACCCCCGGCCCCCATGAAGGGGTTCAACTCCTCGTCCTTGAAGAAGAGCTGGAGCGTCGGCTGGATCTGGTAGCAGTAGTTCTTGCCGACCACGCCGGTGCCGGTGCGGGGGTCGTAGGGCTGGCCGATCCCCGACAGCAGCATCAGGCGGGTGTTGCCAAACACCCAGGCCGAGAGAATGACGATCTCCGCCGGCTGGTCGTAGGTCTCGCCCGACCGCAGGTCGATGTAGCGCACTCCGGTCGCCCGTCGCGTCTGCGCATCGTAGAGCACGCGCGTCGCATAGGCGTTCGTTACCTTGCGGAAGCCGGACGCCTTGCCGAGCGCGGGCGCCAGCGTGCTCAACGGCGTCGCTTTGGCGTTCGCTTCGCATCCAAACCGATCGCAATGGCCGCAATACTGACAAGCCCCGAGTTGGGCCCCTTCCGGGTTACGATAGGGTGCGCTGGAGTTGGACGCCGGCGCCGGAAACGGATGCAGGCCGAGCTCGGTCGCCGCGCGCCGGAACAGCTCGTTGGCATGAGACGAGACCAATGGCGCGTTCGGATATTCACCGCTGCGCGGCCCTTCGAAGGGATTCCCGCCCGCCTGAATCTTACCCCCGATGTTGCCGGCCTTGCCCGACACGCCGCAGATGGCCTCGAACCGCGCATAGTGCGGCTCCAGCTCATCATAGGTGACGCCCCAGTCCTGGATCGTCATGTCGTCGGGAATACGCCCACGACCGTATCGTTCGGTCAGATGCGTTCGGAGACTATGGTCCGACGGAAGGTAGCGAAACGTATTGCCGTTCCAGTGCGTGCCCATGCCGCCGACGCCGTCACCGGGCAGGAAGGCCCCGAAGCGCCGCACCGGCCTCGCCTCGTCGTCGAGGCGATGGCGCAGCGTGACCGTCTCCATCTTCGGATCCTGCATCAGCTCCTGGCGAACGGAGTAGCGCAGTTCGTCGCGGATCGCCGGCAATGCGAAGTCGGCGGCGGGGTCGCGATCCGGTCCGCGCTCCAGCGCCACCACTTCGAGGCCGGCGCGGGTCAGCTCGCGCGCCATGATCGCACCCGTCCATCCGAGGCCGACAATCACGGCATCCGTCGCCTTCAAGACTTTTGCCATGATGCGCTCCGCTTTACCGACCGATCAGAGGAAATCGGCAATCGATCGGGGCTCGGCTTCATAGCGCCGCCCCCGATGCTCCTTGATTGCCTTTGCGTAGGTCGCCGGCAGGCCCGGATAGCCGATCATCCGCCACGAGGCCTTGCCGCGGTTGCCGCCATAGATCGGGTCCGAGAAGAAGCCTTCCATCGAGAGCTGCAGCAGCCCAGCAAAGAACGCGCGTGCATCGATGCGCGGAAGAGCGACCTTGCCGCCTTCGACGTCCAGCAGCAGCGCCTCCAGCATGGGCGGCGACAGCTGGCTGACCCGGGCGCCGCGCTGCGCCGCCGCCCATGCGTCGAGCTCGGCGATGCCGAGCCGGATAAATGCCAGCGGTGCGAGCGGCGACTGCGATCCGAATTGCGGCTGTCCGCTGCTCGGCTGAAAGGGCCCTTCCTGATAAAGCCGCGCGCCGGCACCATAGGCGCCGGCAAGCTGCCGATCGATGAAGGTGACGACACCGCACTCAGAGCCGGATGGCGACAGGTCATCGGCCGGAATGAGGACATCGACGACGGCCGCCAGAAATTCCGCTTCACCCGGCGTCAGAGCATAAAGAGGTTCTACGGTCGCGTCGGAGGCCACAGGGAGGCTGGCCTTCGTGCTCGCATCCGCCGCGGGCGCGGCGGCGGCTCCGCCGGGTACGAGCGCAAGAACGCCACCTGATGAGATGAAGCCACGTCGGTCGAGCATCGCGCCAGCCCCTTTGCTGCAATTGCGATGGTCGAATTATTGCGGCGCGAAATACTTTGTCCAATTCCGAAGACGAATTCGGCCATGACAACTTCGCATCATGCCGATATTCGCTCATATCCGCGGCATGAGGTGGTGCAAGCTGCCATCATAACAAGCAAACGTTGTCACGTGAACGACGCAGCCGACCACTGTCCGTCGCCTGCCGACGACAACAAAGCGTTAGACAAACGTTCGACTGAATGTGCGGGGCAGACGCGCCGGTCACTGCCGAATCGTCTGCGAATCCTCAGTGTGAATCGTCGTGGCGATGTCAGGAGGAAAAGCAGCGGGCGCCAGCAGAGCTCCGAGACCTTCGGTCGTCAACCGGGACCAGAGCTCCTCGGCCTTCTTCGCTAGCCGCTGCGCAGGACGATAGAGCCGAATATCGAGATCGATGGCGAGTTGCGGATCGCCGGTTCGCACCAGCTTGCCGCGAATGATGTCGTTATGCGTGGTCGTCAGCGGCAGCCAGGCGACGCCCAGGCCCGCAAGGGCCATTGTCCTCAGGCCATCGGCCAGGGAGTTGTCGTAGAGGCTATGGAGCTGAACCAGGTTCTGCCGGCGCGCAATGAGGTCTTCGACTGCCCAGCCGAGCGAGCATTCCGGGCTATAGGCGAGATAGGATGTGGAGAGCCGCGGATTGAGGTCGAGCCGGTGCAGAGGCTTGCCGTCGGCCGCCGGCGCCGACAGAGGAATGAGCCGCTCCTTGCCGATCGAGATCGATGCGCAGCGCTCGATCGCCAATGGCCGGCCCGCACCGCGCAGAATCGCCCCTTCTGCATCGACAAGACAGACCACGAAGTCGACCGCTCCGTCTTCAAACAGATTGGCGCAGCCCGGCAGATTGTCGGAGGTAACGGACAGGCGGGTGGAGCCGAGCTTCGCCTGGATGGCCAGAAGCCAGCGCGGAAAGAAGGTGACCGACAGAATATGCGGCGCCGCGAAGCGAATGCTTCGCAAGCGCTCGTTCTGGTCTTCGCGAATCGTGCGACGGATGCCGTTCAGGCGGCCGAGCGCTTCGTTGGCAACATCCAGCAGCTTGTGGCCGGCCTCGGTGAGTTCGAGCGGGGCATGGCGGCGGTCGATCAGGGCCGCGCCCGCCCAGTTCTCCAGCGACTGGATGCGGCGGCTGAGGCCTGACTGCGTCACATTACGGAGTTCGGCAGCCTTGGTGATGTTACGCGTCTCGGCGACCACGATGAAGTCTTCGAGCCAACGTATATCGAGCATTGCACCTCTCCAGTCGAGGCGGCCGCTCACCGCCTCATCAGGATGATGACACGTCGCCCTCGCGATGCATCATGCGAATTTCGCATCGCAGGCCGAGCGATCGGCATTGGCCGAGCCGCTTTGCCACGGTTAATCTTCCCTTGATCCTGGCGCTGTCGATTTCGGCCGAGCCGGGTGTTGATTTCATCTGGGACATCTCTTGGGACTTCCCGATCGCCCGCCGGCCGTGCTGCCGCCGCGGCGAGCGGCGACGTGCGGCCATCATTCTTGAGGAGACCTCCATGCAAGGGCGAAGCTTTTGGTGTTGCTCGATTGTCGGCCTATGGGGCGCGATCGCCCTGGCGGCCCAGGCCCACGCGGCCGGTCCTGGCGACAGTCCGATCCTGAAACGAATCGCCGCGCGCAACGCGATTACCATCGGGCATCGCGAAGCGTCCGCCCCCTACTCGTTCATCGACCGTGACCAGAAGGTCGAAGGCTATTCCATCGACCTCTGCATGAAGGTCGTAGAGGCCGTGAAGGCCCGGCTTGAGATGCCAAGCCTCGAGGTCAAATACGTGCCGATCAACACCACCAACCGCATTGCGCTGGTCGCCAATGGCACCATCGACCTGGAATGCGGGACGACCACCAACACCCTGTCCCGGCAGGAGCAGGTGGAATTCTCGCCGATCTTCTACATCACGGGCACCCAGGTCCTGGTCAAGACCGACAACGCCGCCAAAGAGATCGAAGACCTCAAGGGCAAGCGCGTTGCCGTGCTTCAGGGATCGAGCAACGAGCAGTCCCTGCGGATGCTGAACGATACCGAAAAGCTCGGCATTGAGCTCGTCTATGCCAAGGATCTCGGCGAAGGGGCTTTGCTCGTCGCCAGTGGCCGGGTGGACGGCTTTGCGGCCGATGGCGGCCAGATCAAGGTCTACGCCGCGACCAAGGCGCAGCCGAAGGGAGCGCTCAAGGTCATCGGGCGCCTGCTGACCTACGATCCCTATTCCGCCATGATGCAGCGCGGGGACCCGGAATTCGCCCTGCTCGTGAAGCGCGCCTTCGCCGACACGTTCCGCTCGCCCGAGGCCGAGAAGCTCTACACGAAATGGTTCGGCCCGTTCGGCATCGAGATCGAGCCCGAGCTCAAGACCGCCTTCGCGATCCAGGCCCTGCCGCAATGACCTATCGCTGGGACTGGAGCGTGCTGGTCTCCGAGCCCTATCTCGGCTGGCTGCTGGCAGGGCTGGGATGGACCCTGCTCGTCGCGGGCGCGGCCTGGGTGCTGGCGTTGCTGGTCGGGGTGACGGTCGGCGTCCTCCGGACCCTGCCCGGCCGTGGGCCACGACTGATCGGAACGGCCTATGTCGAGACGTTCCGCAATGTCCCGCTGCTGCTGCAATTGTTCGTCTGGTATTTCGTGCTCCCGGAAGTGCTGCCGGCGCCGATCGGCAACTGGATCAAGCGCGACCTGCCGCTGCCGGAATATTGGACCGCCGTCATCGGCCTCGGCCTATTCACGGCGGCGCGCGTCGCCGAGCAGACCCGCGCCGGAATCCAGGCGATCGGGCGCGGCCAGACGATGGCCGCAGCGGCGAGCGGGCTGACGCTCGTGCAGAGCTATCGCTACATCCTGCTGCCGATTGCGGCGCGGAACGTCCTGCCGCCGCTGACATCCGAATTTCTCAACGTGGTCAAGAACTCCTCGCTCGCGCTGACGATCGGCCTGCTCGAGCTCACCGGTCAGAGCCGCCAGATCGAGAGCGCGACGTTTCACGGCATCGAGGCCTTCACCGCGGCGACGCTGACCTATGTCGTTTTGACGACAGCGGTGATCGCCGCGCTGCGTGCCGTCGAGCGCTTTGTCGCCATTCCCGGTTTGATGGGACGGACCTGATTGATGAACGATCTCGATCCCGATCTCTTCAAGGCCGTGGCGCCGTTTCTCTGGGACGGGCTGCTGACGAGCTTCGGCCTGTTGCTGCTGGCGATGGCGGGCGGAGGGCTGCTCGGCACCATCCTCGCGGTCATGCGTATCGCCGGATCACGGCCGATCGCCGCCATCGCGGCAGGCTATGTGAACGGGCTGCGCTCGGTGCCCCTGATCATGGTGATCTTCTGGTTCTATCTCCTGGTGCCGCTGGTGATCGGACGCCCGATCGGCGCGTTCACCTCGGCGCTCATCGCCTTCGTCATCTTCGAGGCCGCCTATTATGCCGAGATCATCCGCGCCGGCATCCAGAGCGTGCCGAAGCAGCAGCTCGCCGCCGCCCTCGCATCCGGACTCGGCCCGTTTCAAGCCTACCGCTTCGTGGTCCTGCCGCAGGCGATCCGGAAGATGCTGCCAATCCTGTTGTCGCAGAGCATCGCCCTGTTTCAGGATACTTCGCTGGTCTATGTCGTCGGCCTGCACGACTTCATGACGGCAATCTCGGTGACCGCGAATCGGGAAGGACATCTGGTGGACTTCTATCTGTTCGCAGTCCTCGTCTATTTCACGCTCTGTTTCGCAGCCTCCCAATCGATCCAGTTTCTCAACAGGTCGCCGGTGAGTCCATGAGCATCTCTGCCCTCCGCAAGGTATCCCCGATCGCAGCCGCATCCGTCGAGCAGCCCGCGACGATCGAGATTATCGGAATTTCCAAGAATTACGGCGCGCTGGAAGTCTTGAACGACTGCTCCATGAGCATTCGGAAAGGCGAGGCTATCGTGGTTTGCGGACCGTCGGGATCGGGCAAGTCAACCCTGCTGAAATGCGTCAACGGCCTCGAGACCTTCCAGAGCGGGACGATCGTGGTCGACGGCGTGCCCGTGGGCGACCGCCGTAGCGACCTCACCCGGCTCCGAAGCCGGATCGGCATGGTGTTCCAGCACTTCGAGCTCTATCCGCATTTGTCGGTGCTCGAGAACATCACGCTGGCACAGGTCAAGGTGCTGCGCCGGTCGAAGGTCGAGGCCAGCGAAAAAGCCATGATGCTGCTCCGCCGCGTCGGCCTGGACGACAAGGCCGGTTGCCATCCGGCCCAGCTCTCGGGTGGCCAGCAGCAACGCGTCGCCATCGCCCGCGCGCTGGCCATGGATCCGATCGCGATGTTGTTCGACGAGCCGACGTCGGCGCTCGACCCTGAAATGATCAAGGATGTGCTCGATGTCATGACCGAGCTCGCGCGCGACGGCATGACCATGATGGTCGTGACCCACGAGATGGGGTTTGCGCGCCATGTTGCCGGTCGTGTCGTGTTCATGGACGGCGGGCGTATCCTGGAGGATGCTCCGAGCTCCGTCTTCTTCGCGCAGCCTTCGACCGAGCGCGCACGCATTTTCCTGTCCAAGATATTGCGCCAATGAGATTCCAATCATGATCCCGAGAAGCACGCAGCGGTTTTCGGTCGCAACAGGCGCCAGAGGCGTCTGCACGGAGACCATGCTCGAACAATAATCCGGAGCTGATGACGATTTCGATCTCATCGCTCCGGCCGCGGTCGCCAATGACACGCCGGCACAACACCAAGGAGAGAAACGACCATGCGCATCGCCCCTTCCCGCGACCATTTCGACGCAGCCGCGTTTCGCGCCGACACGCCCGGCGCGGCAACGGTGGTTCATCTGAATGCGGCCGGCGCCGGACTGCCACCACGCATCGTGACCGAGACGGTCATGCGTCACCTCGCCGAGGAGGCAAGTGTCGGCCCGCACTGGGCGGCCGCGCGGGCGCAGGACGACCTCCAAGCCGTCCGTGCTGTCGCCGCCGAACTCCTGCAATGCCGCCCGCACAATGTCGCATTCGGAGGCAGCGCCGGCACGATGTGGGCCATGGCGTTCCTGGCCATGCCGATAAAGCGGGGGGCGCGCGTTCTGGTTGCGCGTTCGGAATGGGCCGGCAACGTGCTCAATCTGATAAAGCGGCGTCTGATCGACGGCATCGCGATCGACATCATGCCGGTCGACGAGCGCACCGGACGCATCGATGTCGAGCGCGTCGGCGAACTGCTCGACGAGCGGACGGCGGCGATCTGCCTCCCGGTGGTGGCGAGCGGATCGGGCGTCCGGCAGCCCGTGGAGCTCATCGCCGCGCTGCCGCGGCCGGAGGGGTGCCTTTTATTTGTCGACGGCGCGCAGGCTGTTGGACGATTGCCTGCGGGGATGGCAAGTACCGGTGCCGATGTGCTGGTGGCGCCAAGCCGCAAATGGCTGCGTGGTCCGCGCGGCGAAGCGATCATGGCGCTCTCTGATCGTGCCCTGGAGCGGCTTGGTGATCCTCCGGTTCTGAGCCAAGTCGGCTCCAACTGGACATCGATCGACAGCTACGCCACACGGGCCGATGCGCGACGTTTCGAAACTTACGAATTTTCGGTCGCCGGCAGGCTCGGGCTGGGCGCGGCAATGACGCGTGCCCTGGAATGCGGGATCGAGAACATCGACGACGTGATCCGCGCACGCCTTGTCCGCCTCCGTGCAGGGCTGACGGCCATTTCTGGGGTGACCGTGTTCGAGGAGGATGCAGCGAATGCCGCGTTCCTCACTTTCACGGCCAGCGCTATCGTGCCGGTCGAGCTAAACGATCGTCTCGCCGAGGCCAATATCGCCGCCGCAGTGGTCGATCGCGATTACGCGCGGGCGGACCTGGAGGCGAGGTGCCTCGACGCCATCAACCGCGTTGCCCCTCACGTCTACACCAGCGAGGAGGATATCGATCGCTTTCTCTACACCGTATCCGCCGCCTCGCGCCAGGCGCGCTGGCGCAACGCAAGCTGACGCTTAGGCGCTGAAAGTTCCTTCACTCCGTTGGGCGGTGTTGTTTCCAACTCTCGCCACCGGTAGGCCAGCGTCATGCCCGAACGCTGTGCAGGAAATTCGCGACCTCGTCCTTGAGCCGTGTCGAATCGCGCGACAAAAGCTGGGCAGATGAGAGGAGCTGAATCGATGCGCTACCCGTTTCGACCGCGCTCCGCTGCACCGCAGTGACCCCGGCGCTGACATCTCCGGTGCCTTGGGCGGCCTGTTGGATGTTCCGAGCGATTTCCCGTGTTGCCGCGCCCTGCTGCTCCACTGCGGCGGAAACGGCCGTGGCAATTTCCGACATTTTGGAGATGGTGCCACTGATATCCTTGATGGCTGCGACCGACTTCCCGGTTGCATCTTGCATGCCGTGAACCTGCTGACTGATCTCGTCAGTCGCCTTTGCGGTCTGTTCCGCCAACGCCTTGACCTCGCTAGCCACCACCGCGAAGCCCCGTCCAGCTACGCCCGCGCGCGCCGCCTCGATCGTTGCGTTCAGCGCCAGGAGGTTGGTTTGGCTTGCAATGTTATTGATGAGATCGACCACGTCGCCGATCCGCGCCGCTGCCTGTGTGAGGCGCCCCATCTGCTCGCTCGTGATCCCGGCCTGTCGCACCGCCTCGTCAGCGATGCGTGAGGATTCGTGCACTTGGCGGCCGACTTCTCCGACAGAGGCAGCCAGTTCTTCAGAGGCAGACGCGACGGACTGGACATTTG
Organism: Bradyrhizobium sp. LMG 9283; assembly: GCF_045571415.1. Lineage (NCBI taxonomy): Bacteria > Pseudomonadati > Pseudomonadota > Alphaproteobacteria > Hyphomicrobiales > Nitrobacteraceae > Bradyrhizobium > Bradyrhizobium sp. LMG 9283. The sequence continues at coordinate 2,298,492 of NZ_CP120691.1, read as the reverse complement.
CGGTCGCCCCTTCGGAGGCGGTTGCTACGCCGGTCGCGACACCTTGGGTGCGTTCGGCCGCCTCCCTCAGCGTGCTCGCCGATGCCTCGAGCTGAGTCGAGGCCGAAGACACTGTCTGGACGATTTCGCCCACCGCACTCTCGAACGCTCCGGCCAGGCGATGCATTTCGCGCCGCTGCATATCGGCCTGCTGCTTCTCCTGCTCCGCCCTGGCGTCCTCAGCCTGCTTTTTGGCGATCAACGCCTCCTTGAACACTTGCAGCGCATCGGCCATCTGACCGATCTCGGTGTGCTCGCCTTTGTGAGTTACTTCTGCCGACAGTTCACCGGCACTCAGGGCCTGCATCGGCGAAATGATTGCGGCGATACCTCGTGAGACGTTCCGCACCAGGAAAAAGGCGACGAGGGTGCTGAGGGTACCGACGACTGTCGTGAGCGCCACTAGGGTGTTGAAGGCCCGACCGTAGGCGGCCGCAGCCTCCGTTCCCGCCTCTCCCGCGCCCTTGTTGTTGAGGTCTATATCCTTGGCTAGGATCTTGTCTGCCTTCAGACTGATGGGAGTTACGACCTTAGCATTGAACTCTTTGGCTTCTTGAGGGACGCGGCCCGCCGCGGCGCGCGACAGCCGCAGAACCTCTTGCGCGCCCTTCATGTATTCGTCCCAGAGACCGCGCCATTCGTCATAAAGCGCACGCTCCTGGAAACTGGAGATAAGCCTCTCATAGGCTGCAATATTCTGCAGATGTTTTTGGGAGATTTCTTCGATCCGCTTGTCAAAAGCCGCTTTTTCCTCCCTATCGTCGAACAAGAGATGCTGACGCAAAGCGGATCGGTGAGAAATAGCTGTTGCCTGCAACTCGCCGAGCGCGCGAACACTCGGGAGCCAGCTGGTTGCGATGTCGACGGTCGCTGCGTTCATCACATGCATTTCCCATATCGCGAATGCACTGGTGGCGACCAAGGCGAGAATCAAGCTGCCGACGACAGCGGCAATCTTGGCTCGTATCGATATCTGGGAAAACATGACATAGCTCCGAAAGGATCAAACTGATGATGCCCTCGGTCGCGTCGCATCTGACGGATGGTCGTCTCTTCTCCCCGGACTAAGACCGATTCCGACAGTCCCATGCCCAGGGAACATCGTACCGATCTTCAGTTAAACAATTGCTACCTGCTGTCGCTGTTTGACAGACTTAGGACAACCTTTGCGTGGGGTCTGCTTCTCAGATCCGAATCGGATCTCACGTGAGTGCCGTCGTGGGATTGGCCGGAGGAGCGATCGAGTAGTTCCCCGCCGTCTCCCTGATCCAGGCGTTCAATGCGCCTCACGTGTAGTCCCACATCGTATCATCCGCGAAGCCGGGCTTCCCTCGGCGTCTGCAACCTCGTAGGCACGGCGAATTGCCTTTGGAGCGTGCTCGGTATTCTCAACGGGTGAGCAATCTCTATAGTCTCACCGAGGGCCAAGCCGCGATTATCGCGCTAATGCTGAGCAGCAAAAATGATCCAATATCGCTCACGAGGCGATCCTCCGATTGACCGAGAGTCATCGAATGGTTGTCGGAGCTAATCGTAGAGCGCCAGCGACTTTTCCAGCGAAGGAGTCGCGGTTTAGTTGCTGAGGGCGATAGAAGGGATGTAGAGTCATTTGTTCTACAGCGCATCGAGCGGCGCAGGTATTGAAGCGCTTCGCTACCAGCAAGCCGTCGGTGGGGTTCTTGGTGTTGTCGAGCGTGTTGTAGTTCAGCGTGTAGCCGAGCGCCGACGTCTAGGTCGCTCCGTTCGTCAGCTCCTTCCGGACCGGGAGGCTCGACTCGCCGTCGCCATAGCAGCCATAGCCATAGACGCCCGAATCCGTCGAATTGGTCGGATCTACGCCACCCAGGACGTTCTTGATGTAGGCCGGTGTCGGATTGAAGGCCAGCGACCTGTTCGATGCGTTGTTGTTACAGTTGTTGTAAGCGCTGGCGAGCGTGATGCTCTGCTGATAGAGCGAGTAGCGGAGCTGGAGCGAGAGGTCCTCGCGCAGCGCAAAGCCCAGGCGCGGCGAGAAGCCGAGCGTCGTCACGCCGTAGCTCGTATAGCTGTTCGACAATTGCTGGCGCCAATAGGTGTCAAATCCGAGCGCCAGCCGGTAGTCGAGCAGATAAGGCTCGACGAAGGATAGCGAAATGCCGCGCGAATACTGGCCGTAGCTGACGGACGCTTTGGCGTAGAGGCCCCTGCCGAGCAGGTTGCGCTCGGAGACCGAGACCTCTGCCAGCGCGCCGTCGGTCGTGGAATAGCCGCCGGAGATGGAGAAGTCGCCGGTCGACTTCTCTTCCATGTCGACGACAAGGATGACGCGGTCGCTGGACGAACCCGGCTCGCTGACGATCTTGACGCTCTTGAAATAGTCGAGGTTCTTCAGCCGCCGCTCGGCGCGGTCGACCAGCGCGCGGCTATAGGCATCTCCTTCCGAGATGTCGAACTCGCGGCGGATGACCAATCTGCCGGTCGGAGATTTCACCATGGCCATCGAGAAGCTCGAATGGTACGCCTTGCGCTGGAAAGCAGAGGTGTTTCACAAGGTAATGAAGTCTGGCTGCCGCGCCGAAGAGACGAGGCTTGAGACCGCCGAGCGGCTGACCAAGTTCCTCGCCCTCATCGCGATGGTCAGCTGGCGCATCTTCTTCCTCACCATGTCCGCACGAGCGAAGCCCGACGCTGCGCCGGAGACAGTCCTCACCTCAACCGAAATCGCGACGCTAGATGCCATCGACGCGGCGCGGTCCAAGCCGCGCATCTTGCGCAAGACCCTCGCCACCTACTTGCTCCAGATTGCCATGCTGGGCGGCTACCTCGCGCGCAACCACGATCCGCCGCCAGGAAACATGGTGGTGTGGCGAGGCCTAACACGCCTCAATGACATCGCCTTCGGCCTCTCAATCAGAACTCGTCGACGATGTGGGTAATTGAAAGCTTGACCGGACGGATACCCTCAGCTGGCGCGCGGGCACTCAAGGGGCATGTGTGGACGGCCGCGGGCGGAGCCGCCCACAGCCTCAATAGTGGAGGTCACTACATGACGACATGGGGGACTCCAACACGACATCCTGCCACTTGCACTTCATTGGCGTAGCGCCCGTCGTCCGTTGAAATCAAACGCTATCACGTCGAATCACGGGCCGAGCATAGCGTCAGCGTCTTCAGCAGCTTCAACCGCACTAACTCCTATTGATCAAGTTAGTTGCAAGAACAGGCCTAGGTAGCGAGCTTTCAAGGGATGCTGCAGTCCTAATTTCCCGGGCGGCTCGCGAGTTGGGGAACGAACATGTCGCTCCATTTCGCCGGCTTCAGTTTGATCGACCCGGCTCGGTGCATGAATTCAGAGAACTGCATCATACCTGTAGGTGTCGCTGAGAAGCGCGTATCCGGATCCTCGATCATTTCTTGAATTTCGACGGGGTCGACCTTGATCTTCGAACTCCTGGCGTAGATCTCGGCAGCCAGCTTTTTGTCCTTGGCGATGAGAGCTGTCGCGTCATCCATTGCATCAATGAAGGCCTGGGTCATCTTCGGATTGGCGTCTACGAACCTTTTCGGAGCGAAAGCGACGTCAAGGGTGATGTTGCCGAGATAGTCGACCGAATTCAACACACGATGGATTCCGGGCGCCTTCGCTTCGATGTATTGGAATGGTGGCGAAGTGAAATGCGAGTTAATCTCGGTCTTGCCGCTGAGCAGCGCTGTTAGGGCTTCGGGGTGGGGCAAGCTCACGGTCATCGGGTCCATCTTGGCAAAGTTCGTATCCCCAAACTCCTTCGCCGCAATCATCTGAAGCACCACGGCGGCGAGAGACGTCTTGATACCTGGCAGCGCGATCTTATCTTTGCTGGTAAAGTCCTTCAGCGACTTGATTTCTGGCTTGTTGGTGTTGAGCCATAGCGAGGTCGAGCTCATACCGGATACACCGACCACCTCGACATTCGGGATGCCCTTGGCCTTGGCCCAGAGTGTGATGAATCCGGGGGCCCCAGTGCCCGCGAAATCGAGCGTACCGGCCATCATCGCGTCGTTTATAACGTTGCCGCCATCCAGCATGAGCCACGTCACCTTTATGTCGCCGAGCCCGGCCGTCTTGGCCCTCTTCTCCAGGAGTTGCTGATCCTGCATAACGATCAGCGGCAAATAGAGGATACCGAACCCCTTGGATACGCGGACCTCGCTTACTTCTGCGCGGGTGATGCCCGAACAAAATATTACGCAGAGAGCCGCGACAGCAAGCGCGCCTATAAAGCGGTCCTTCGATGACATCTGGTATCCTCCCGTGGTGTTTCCATTCGACTTTTATTGATGACAAGCTTCAGTGCTGCATGCCCCAGCGTCGGATCGTCTTGCGCTCGATCGTCGCGAAGATGACATTCTCGACGAAGAGCCCAATCAGGATCACCGTGAACAGTCCCGCGAAAACATTCGCCGTCTCGAGCTGATTCCGGTTCTCATAGATGAACCAACCGAGGCCACCTGCCCCCGACGAGACGCCGAACACGAGTTCGGCCGCGATCAGTGTGCGCCAAGCAAAGGCCCAGCCGACCTTGAGACCCGTCAGGATCGCAGGGAACGCTGCAGGGATGAGGATCAGACGTACCAGCTTGAGGCCGCGCAATCCATAATTCTGGCCGACCATGCGCAGCGTGTTGGAAACCGAGCGGAAGCCGGCATGGGTGTTCAGCGCGATCGCCCAGAGCACGGAATGCACTAGAACGAAGATCACGCTACCCAAGCCGAGGCCGAACCAGATTAGCGCAAGCGGCAGCAGCGCAATCGCCGGCAGCGGATTGAACATCGAGGTCAGCGTCTCAAGCAAGTCGGCGCCGATCCGGGAGCCGATCGCCAGCGTCGTCAGCAACGCAGCGAAGCCGATGCCGATACCGTACCCGATCACCAGAGTCTGGAGCGAGACCAGCATGCGCTGCGGAATGACGCCGCTGGCAATATTGCTGACGGATGCCTCGACGGTCTGGCCAAAGGTTGGAAACAGCAGCGGGTTGCCGAGCCAGCGGCCATACGCCTCCCATGCGATGGCAAGCCCGGCAAGGATCAAGGTCTTGCGGACGAAACCATAGCTATAGACACGCTCGGTGACGCCAATTGACTTGGCGATGACCGGTGCGTCGCTAGAATGGACTTCGTGAACAATTTCGGGGCGGAAAGTAAGAAGATCGGTCATGTTGGTCACTCCCCTCAATACGCTGCGAACAGCATATCGTTGATGCGGGTCTCGAGCGCCGCCTGCGTGCCAGTGCCCAATTCCTGCGGCGGTACGCTGTTGAGCTCCGCCTTGACCTCGCCGGGATGAGGCGACAGCAGCAAAATGCGCGTGCCGACGCGGATCGCTTCCTCGATCGAATGCGTGACGAACAGCACTGTGAAACGCGTGTCATCCCAGAGCCGCAGCAGTTCATCCTGCATCTTACGACGCGTCAGCGCGTCGAGCGCAGCGAAAGGCTCGTCCATGAGCAGCACGTCGGGCTCCATCGCCATGCCACGCGCGATGGCGACGCGCTGCTTCATACCGCCCGACAGCATGTGAGGATAACTGTCGATGAATTTCGTCAGCCCGACCTTGTCGATATAGGACTCTGCGCGATCTTCCGCCTCAGTAGCAGTTGCCCGCCCGCTCGCGGTCAATGCGAACACGACATTCTCTCGCACCGTCTTCCATGGGAGGAGCTGGTCAAACTCCTGGAACACCATCATCCGGTCTGGACCGGGATCGGTCACCTCGCGGCCCTTCAAGCTGATATGTCCTTCGACCGGCCTGAGATAACCACCGATCGACTTCAGTAAGGTCGACTTGCCGCAGCCGGACGGGCCGAGCAGCACAAATCGGTCCGACGAATACACGTCGAAGGAGACGCGCCGCGTCGCAGTAATGATGGCGCCGGGGGTTTTGTATTGCAGCGTGACGCCGGCAACCGAAAGCAACGGGGAAACCGTGCCGGTATTGAAGGGGGCGTTCATGAACCCTTTCCTCTATGCGTTTCCTCGCGCGCTGTGGCGCTTGATGTGCTATTAAACCGCGAAACTGACTTTTACCTGACTCCAGTACGAGTGCTCCCAGGTGCGCATACTCGTGGTTGAAGACACCAGCGATATCGCCGAGGCGGTGGTGGCACGTCTCGAAACGGCGGGTCACGCCGTCGATTGGGGTGCCGATGGCAGCGCAGCTACAGAGCTGCTTGCTGTGCAGACTTACGACCTGATTATCCTCGACCTTAATCTTCCGGACGAAGACGGTTTGTCGGTGCTCAAGGGATTGCGAAAGCGTCGCATCAAGACGCCCGTCCTAGTCATCACGGCACGTTCTGCGGTAGACGAGCGCATCGGCGCGCTCGATCTTGGGGCCGACGACTACCTCACGAAGCCATTCGACTACCGGGAACTGGAGGCGCGAGCGCGCGCCTTGCTGCGTCGCAGCATTGGCCTTTCGGATAACCTATTGCGCGTCGGGCCGTTAACGATCGACCGAGCGGGACGGGTTGCGAGCATCGAAGACAAGCCGCTCAATCTGACGCGCCGCGAATTGACGGTACTTGAAATCCTAGCCGTAAGACCGGATCGTATCGTTCCGAAGGAGGAGCTCGTCGAGCAGCTCTTCAACTTCGATCAAGGACCCAACGCGAATGCCGTCGAGCAGTTCGTGGCGCGTTTGCGCCGGAAGCTCGCTGATGCACCCATCGAGATCAGGACTATGCGTGGTTTGGGCTATCAGCTTGTCGCGACGTGACCTGCAGCTTTCGCTCCGCACCCGTATCATAGCGCTGCTTTCGGTGGTGCTTGCCGCTGGTGCCGTCATCCTCGGTTTTGCAGCCTGGAAATACGCTTCGGTAGCTGCGCAGCAGGCCTACGACCGCCTTCTAAGCGGAGCAACGATCCAGATCGCGGAAAACGTCTACGTACAAGGCGGCGTCGTCGCTCTCGACCCTCCGGTTGCCGCCATCGCGACGCTCTCGGCCTATGATATGGTCTTCTATAAGGTCGTGGATCCACGCGGAATTGTCGTGGCTGGGTATGGGGATTTGGCTTCCACAGCCACTGAGTCTGCGGCAAGAAGCGGCGTCGTACTGGAGGATGGTGTCTATCAAGGGCAGATCGTACGAGTTGCGACGATGGCCCGTCATATCGAATACCCTGCTCAGGCGGGATGGGCAACGATCGTGGTCGCCCAGACAACGGACGCGTCGTCGGCCCTCGCGCGCGAACTGACGCTAAAGGCGCTGACCGTCATCGCGGCCATGAGCGCGCTGGCTGTGCTCGCAGCAAGCTTCGCCATCGGTTTCGCCCTGAAGCCGCTCACCAAGATTGAAAGCGAGATTGCGAACCGGCGCGCGGACGATCTTAGCCCCATCCATGCAGAACCACCCTTCGAAATTCGTAGCCTCGTGTTCGCCATCGATGGCTTCATGCAGCGCCTTGCGGACAGAATGAGTTTGATGCAGCGCTTTATCGCAGATGCCAGCCATCAGATTCGTACGCCGCTTGCAGCGCTCGATGCACAGGTAGAATTGCTCTCCAGTACGAAGTCGCCGCAGCGGCGCGCGGAATATCTGGCTCGAATCCGCGACTGGACGACGCAATTGGCGCGTTTGACGAATCAACTGCTTGACCATGCGATGGTCATCCATCGCGCCGACGCGGCGCTAGCCGCGCCTGTCGGGCTCAACGAGTTGGCAAGGTCAGTGCTTGCAAACGCCGTCCCGCTGTCGCTGTCGCGCGAGGTCGAAATCGCCTTCGAGCCGGCGGATCCGACACCGGTTATCATGGGCGATGCGATCAGCATACGCGAGGCGCTCGGCAATCTGATCCACAATGCGCTCGTCCATGGTGCGCGGAGCCGACTGACCGTTGCCGTCGGCCAAAATGGAAACTCTGCCTGGATCGAAGTACGGGACGACGGTACCGTCTTTGATCCGACGACAGCCGAGCAACTCGTTGCTCCCTTCGCAAAGGGTGAGAGCTCGTCCGGCTCGGGGCTCGGGCTCTCGATAGCCAACCAAGTTGCCCGAGCTCATGGCGGCTCGCTCAACTTCGCACGCTCCGATGGCTTCACCACTGTGCGTTTGTCGATCAGACGAGACGCAGTTTAGCATAACACCAAGACCGCGTGCGAACGTAGCAGAAGATGGAGACGCCATCCGCTATTGTTCTTACAGTTAAACGGGCCATGGGATCTAAGGGCCTCTCATGTCCGCAGTGCCCAAGAGCAGGGCAACATCCGCTGTAGCTGAAATCGCCTGAGAGACGCAAGCCTCGGTAAGGCCGCAGCTTCCTGCCAATATTGCTTGGCTACAGTTGCCTTGATGCCCTCGTGGGCATCGGAAACGACCAGCTTGACGCCGCGCAGGCTCCGCGTCGGTCGAGGTGGCGGAGGCTGAAGGACGGTCGCGGTGGGCTGCCGGTGGTGCTTTGGCCATACTAAACTTTGCGAACCGTTCGATTCTTGCGCCCGAAGGCCGGCGCAGCTGGCGGCGGTAACGCTGTTCCGGCCGCAACCACCAGCAGATCCGCTCTCCCCTTCAAATAGACGTCGTACATCGCCTATCGCCGCCTGTCTTCGAACGCTCCAGTCCAGCCTCTTGGTTGCCTTGGCAACGTCGTCCAAACAAGATCGTGGACGACATGAACACTCCCGCCGCCGTCGCTAGTTCTTTTCCCCGGTCATCAGAGGCGCTTCCCTGGACGATGACCTGCCTTCTGTCTTGATGTACGACCAGCGCTCCTGCTGTAAGAATCCCGTACGATATAGGCGAGAACACGGTGTCAATCGGCGTTCAAATTTGGCTCTGACTCACTTTTGATGCAGTTCGAGTGATGTTTGGCGCATTGATTGGGGGAGAATCAGCGCCATGCAGCAAGCACTCCACCGCTCCAGTCTGGTGCCGCGTGGGTTTGTTGTAGAGAGTGCGTGCTACGAGGGTGATAAGGCCGTCATTACGGTCCGGTCGTCCGGAAGTGTTGGCCTGTGTCCATCGTGCGGGACAGTATCGCGGCGTATCCATAGTCGGTATCGACGGCGCGTGACCGATCTGCCGCTGTCCGGGCGGGTCGTGGAGCTCCTGGTGATCGCCCGGCGCTTCCGTTGCGACGCCGTCCTGTGCGGACGCCAGATCTTCACTGAGCGTTTCGCCGACGGGCTATTGGCTCCATCGGCGCGACGGACGACGCGGCTCGACTGCATCGTTCCACCACCTCGGTCTAGCGCTCGGCGGACGACCGGCCGCTGGCTTTGCGAAGCGGCTGATGCTGCCAGTGAGCAACGACACGCTGCTGCGGGTGGTCAGGCGCCGTAGCCGCCCGCCGGCAGATCGGCTCGCCATCGTTGGCATTGATGACTGGGCCTGGCGGCGCAACCATCGCTACGCCAGCATCATCTGCAATCTGGAGAGACGCCGGGTTGTCACGCTCCTGCCGGATCGTGAGCCCGCGACCGCACAGGCCTGGTTTGCCGCTCATCCGACTATTGGGGTTGTCGCCCGTGATCGTGGCGGAGGGTATGGCGAAGCGGCGGCCAGGGCTTTGCCGCAGGCGGTGCAGGTCGCAGATCGCTGGCATCTGATGGAGAATGCCAGCCGGGCCTTTCTCGACGCTGTCCGCAAATCGATGCGCCAGATACGCAGCGTCATCGGTGCCACAACGATCAATCCTGAGCTGCTGACAGCCGCGGAGCGCCTCCAGTATGAAGGCTATCTGCGCCGCGAGGACACCAATGCGGCCATCCTCGCCCTGTCGAAGAATGGCATGCCCATCAAGCAGATCGTGCGCCAGACTGGCCATAGCAGGAAGCTGGTACGGCAGGTGGTCCGCGGCGAACGCAACGATGTCTTCCGAACCCGGCAGAGTTCGCTGGACCTGCATCTGCCATGGCTTGATGATCAATGGGCCTCCGGCTGCCGAAATGGTGCCGAACTCTGGCGACGCTTAACGGCGCGTGGCTTCAGGGGCTCGCTCCGCGTCGTAAGCGAGTGGGCGACCCGCAGACGACGGGCTGAAAAGACCGACGCCCAGTCGGCCAGAACGATCGCACGCCTTATGACGGTCGGACGGGACCTGCTCTCGAAAGCAGAGACCGTCACGGTCGCGGCGATTGAAGCCGGCGTACCCACCCTCGTCGAGGCGCGCGAGATCATCGCCGACTTCCACTTGATGATCCGGCGCAAGGCTGAGGAGGCACTCACCCCATGGATCGAACGCGCCCGGGCCAGTATCGTGGCCTCGTTCGCCAGCGGCGTCGCGAAAGACGAGGTGGCTGTCCGGGCAGCAATTACGCTGCCCTGGTCCAACGGGCAGACTGAAGGTCAGATCACGCGCCTTAAGCTCGTCAGACGTCAAATGTACGGGCGCGGAAAAATCGATTTGCTTCAGGCCAGACTAATCGGCGCAGAATAGGCGATGCCAAGGCGCCCGTTGCCTTGGTTCTACCTGCGGAAGGCATCCAGGCATGGGATCGCGAAGGAGAAGCTTTGTACGATCCCGACGGCCTCGCTGCCTTCGTCAACGAAAATGCGTTCTGCCATTACCCCACCTGTCGAACTTCATGAAATCAAGGCGCACATCAACAGCGCCGCCTTTATCGAGCGCGTGCTGCAGATCTTCGATCGTTGGGTTGAAGCTGGCATTGTGCCTGCCGGCCGAACCAACGCGGCTGCTTGAGAATGTCGGGTCCCAAAGCGCTCGTGCTGGATTTCGGCGGGGTCATCTCAAAGACCCTTTTTGAAACGCACGACGCGACCGAGCGGGCGCTCGGGCTGGCTCCTTGCACATTGAAATGGCTGGGCCCCTTTGCTCCTCACACCGACCCGTTATGGGTTTCAATGCAGCGTGGCGAGATTTCGGAGCGGCAATACTGGCTTACGCGGAGTCGAGAGGTCGGACGTCTTCTCGGCGAAGATTGGCTGGACATGGAGACTCTCGTACGGCGAGCACGCAGCGTAGACCCTTCCAGCATCGTTCGACCTGAGGCAGACCGGGCCATTCGATTGGCACATCAGTCCGGATGCAAACTCGCGATTCTCTCCAACGAACTCGATCTGTTCTACGGAACGAGCCTTAGGCGGCAACTCCCGATCCTGCAGTACTTCGATACGATCGTCGATGCGACCTACACCAAGATCCTGAAGCCTGATCCCCGCGCTTACCAGATGGTGCTTGGCGAACTACAGTTGGACGCCGAAGAATGCGTCTTCGTTGATGACCAACATCGGAACATCGCGGGGGCTGCAGGCTGCAGGATGCGCACCGTGCAGTTCGATGTTCGCGACCCCTCAAGCTCTTTTGAAGAAGCTTTGCGTCATTTCGGCCTGAAGTCCAGTCCGCCGGAGCCGTGAAACATATGCATGACAGAAATTTCCTGATCGAGAACAACGCGAGGTCAATCTGGCATCCAATGGCTCATCCCGCGGAGATGCGGGAGCGCCCACCACGCATTATTATGAAGGGCGAAGGCGCCTATGTCACCGACATCGACGGGAACGAGGTCCTTGATGCGGTAGGAGGTTTGTGGAACGTGAACCTCGGGTACAGCTGCGATCCGATCAAAAGGGCTATTCGAGAACAGCTCGACGTCCTTCCCTACTATTCGGGTTTCCGCGGCACCTCGACGGGCCCGTCGATCGAGCTCGCTTACGAACTAGTGGAATGGTTCAAGCCAGACGGTATGGCGCGCGCATTCTTCACATCGGGCGGCTCGGATTCGGTGGAGACCGCACTTCGCCTCAGCAGACAATATTGGAAAATCAAGGGCCAACCGGAACGTAGCAAGTTCTTGGCGCTGAAGAAGGGCTATCACGGGACCCATTTCGGCGCGGCGTCCGTTAATGGCAACTTGGATCAAAATGCGAAGAGTTCAAGCTGAGCAAATCTTGTCCGCCATGTCTTAATAACCGGACTCGTGGAGCGACGTCCCACTTCGGGGAAGGGCCAGATCCGGGACGCCAAAGGTGGCGGAGCGGCGGCACTTCAACAATCTAGGTTGCAAGCCGTTGACAGGAATTTGTTCCGATCAGAAACTCGGATCGAAACGGAGACGGCTATGATCCAACAGCTGCGCATCTATGAAATCTTCGAAGATAACAAGGTAGCGTTCCACGCCCGCTTCCGCGACCATGCCGTACGCATCATGCAAACCAGATACGGTTTTCACATCGTGGCAATGTGGGAAACAAGGTTCGGCAACAGGACCGAATTTGCCTATCTGTTGGAATGGCCAAATGAGGCCGCAAAGACCGCCGCATGGTCAGCCTTCATGGCCGACACCGAATGGTCGGAAATCAAGCGGGCGACCCATGCCGAGCACGGGCCGATGGTTGGACAGATTGAGGACCGCTTGCTTGTGCCGACAGACTATTCGCATGCCAAGGGGCGGAGCCTCTTGTGAGCATCCTGAACACAACAGTTCGCCTGTGAGATCTCCCCCTCAATGCTGGACGCCTCGACGGCTGGCACATTGTTCGGCTCCGGGTCAGAAGCGTCGGTTTGGCTGCCAGCGCGCGATGTCCGGTCTGGCCCCGACTACGGTCGTGCTGAACATCGCCTCCACCTTCGCTTACGGGCCACAAGGCGACATCACTCCATCGGTGTGCTAAGCAGAATCGCTTAACAGAGACGAAGTTGCGATGTCGTTAGCCTCGAACGCGATCGCTTTAATTTGGCCGCTGGGCACAATGGGTCTAGGCGTTGCGGACGCTTGGTTCATCCGGCAGATGCGCCGAAATCTGGCGCCCGGATTGGCTCAATTCAAGGGCTATTCAGATTGGCGCCTCGAGGGGCGCCGCCCCGCCCTTTGGCGCGACCCGTCCGCCTACAGCGAACAAGGCAGAAGATATCGACGCTGCGCCATCGTGATCGAAGTCTTGTTTCTTCCTTGGTTCTTCGGAGGACTTTTGGTGTGGGCGCCAAGATGAGGGCCCCAACACTAGCGGCCAGTGGTCGTCGCGGGTTTTTCTCCTCGGGCACCACCACCGGTGCAGGCGGGATCGAAATGTTGAAGTACGGCTGCCATAACCAAGAATAACAGCCCGCACCCCACAAAGGCTGACAGCCCTGCGCGGGACTGATATGTTGAGATCATGGATGCTTCGGGCTCGTCGTATCCGAGCTGCTTGATCCAGACTTCACGCGCTCGTCGCTGAACACCCCCCATGCCGTTCGAACGAACAAACATGTAAGTCGATCCCCTTCTCCAGACCGCCACCTGTCTTTTCGCAATTTCGATACTCAGATAAAATGACGCGAACGAAATGCCGATTACCAAAAATGCGGTTATCACGCCTATTAGAATACGAAACATCTGAAGATTCCCCGGGAGAAAGGGATGACTAGGGAGGATCAGTTAGCAAAGCTGGCACGGCGGGCCGATGAGCAACAACTGTTGGCCCAGCAAGAACGTAGATTTCATGAATTGCAGGACAGTTACTATCTGCACTATGCGATCGGCGACACCCATTTAGGGATACTGTTCGCCGCTTTCAAATTGATGACCATCCCGTATTCCCAAATCCTCGAAATGGAAGTTGCATCGATTTTTGACCGACGACCGGCGCAACTTGATCTAAGCAATGGTGTTCGACAGATGTGCAGGATCAAGAAATCCCGCGGTTGGTTCCGGTACGTCATAGTTACTCCAAGAGAGCCCGAGCTTCGACTGGATGCTTTTCACAAGTTTCGATCGCGGACTAACCCGATCAACATGACCACCCCTCCGTTGCCGCAGTTCCTCAGCCCTCATGACAATTCCCAGTGACGGGTGGGTCAAAGACTGCCTCGGGCAGCGCGGCTTGCGCGATCAGCTTGCCTCCCGAAACCAGACCTCGCGGCACTCTGAGCTAAGGTCGGCTACGGCCCGGAAGAAGGCTTTCGTTATTTCAATGAGATTGCGAATAGTCCAATCGGAAAGATCCAAAAGACGAAAACCATTTCGACCCTCATCATCCAGGCGCGGTATTTTTGCCCTTCATTGTTGAACAGCGTCTTATCCACCTGTCCTGCAAATTTGCGGGAGAACGTTACATCTTTCCGTTCGACACCGGGAGCCAAGTTTTTTAGGGCGTGTGTTCCGAGATAAAGCTCAAGTCCAGCAAAGACCACTGCACCAACGACCCAGACATAGACCACCATCGGATCAACTCCCTCTGCGATCTAGTCTAACGTGCCGCTATGCTTGCGGGCCCAATGGGCGTATCACTCAAACCTTACGCCAACCTGTATCGATGACAGTGAAGTCACTCGCGGAAAAAGCAGGAAAGCCTGTTGGCCTGGGCAGGGCCGGCGGGTGAATTGCCAGGCGACAAACGCCGCTAGTTCGGCCCTCTTCTGCCTCCGTCAGTTCGGCTCCTCCCCGCTTTCCCCTGAGTTCCATTCGGATGATGAACTCGTTGTGACGCTCCTCGCTCGCCGATTACTTTGTCGCCAATCATACGCAGGTTGACAGCTCGTCGAGCTAGGTTCTTTATTTCGGACACGGGGATGTGCGATCTCCCGAGAGGCGACATGCCCAAGAATCGCGTCCTGATCACCAAGGGCGCAGCATGTCCCCGCCAACCGCACCATCCTTCCAGTAACCTCCGATTGTTAGCGGAGCTGGTGCCGCCGCGCTCTGGCGTGCACATCGAGGCTTCACCTGAAGCAGGGTCATACCAAGGAGAACGATCATGGGAACACGGATCATCTTGTCCACCGTCATGGCGATTGCGAGCGGGCTGCTGCCGGCCGCGCACGCTCTGACCCAGGAGGAACTGGTCGCCCGTCTCCAGGCTGCCGGCTACTCGCAAATCCGGGACATCAAGTCGACCGCTGAAGGCACGACGGCTAGGGCCGCGAAGAACGGCACGGACGTGCGGCTCCTCATCGACAGCAGCGGCCAGGTTAAAGAGCAGAAATGAAACGCCGAGGCCCGGGATCTCGCAACACATGCTCAAGGGAACTGATCCATGCAAAAATTTATCTCCGCGCTGATCGGCATCGGTGCCTGCCTCTTCGCGAGCGCTCACGCGCAGGGCATTGATTGGCAAAAGGTCGACGAGACGCTGGGCCGCAAACCAGCCCTTGCGGACGATGTCCATCGCTACGGCTTTCCACGCACCGATCTCACCGTGACTTTGGACGGAGTCACGATCAAGCCAGCGCTGGCGCTTGGCGGCTGGGTCGTATTCAAGCCCATGGCGGCGCGATGGTCATGGGCGACCTCGTGCTCTTGGAGACCGAGGTCAATCCCGTAATGGCGAAGATGATTGCGAGCGGCCTCGAGATCACCGCCGTGCACAACCATCTCTTGCGAGCAAGCCCGGCGACCTTCTACATGCACGTCGCCGGAAACGGCGATCCCGTCAAGCTGGCGTCTGCCATCCACGATGCGGGCGAGAGCAAAACGCCAATGACGGCTGCCGCGCCGGCCAGTCCGCCCCCTGCAATCGACCTCGATACCGCCAAGCTCGATCAGATCGTCGGCGTCAATGGCCAGGCCAACGGCGGCGTCTACCAATTCAACGTGAAACGGCGCGATGCCATCTCGGAAGACGGCATGCTGCTGACGCCGGTCGGCGCGATGGGCGTCGCGACCGCCATCAACTTCCAGCCGACCGGGGGCGGAAAGGCGGCTGTCACGGGTGATTTCGTCCTGACCAGTGGCGAGGTGAATCCGGTTATCGCAGCGCTGCGGACGCACGGCATCGAGGTGACGGCATTGCACAGCCACATGCTGAATGAACAGCCGCGTCTCTTCTTCATGCATTTCTGGACGAACGACGACGCCATCAAGCTCGCTAACGGCTTGCGCGCCGCGCTCGACAAAACGGCAAGCACGAAAAGCTGACGTATCGACACCGTGCCACCCAAACAAGCCCGCCCCCCTTTCGGGAGCGGGCGGGTAGCTCAATAGAATATCTTCAGGTCGAAGCCGTGCACCTTGCAGAAGGCCTATCTGCTTCCGTGGGATGACGAGATCGACCCCAAGCGAGACCCTGATGGCCGGCAGCAAAGATATCGCCGGCAGCTGGAGCTTCGATACAAGGTCTTCGGGGTTGATCCCGAGAAAAAATATTGAGCGATGGACATGCCAGTCTATGACAAACGCGCGGCGCGGCAGGTCAGCTACGGCACGTCGCGCTTTCGCGTTTTCATCCATCCGATTATAGCGGGCGGCACACCGAACCCAATGATGACCAAGATCACGGCCCAATTGCGTGGGAGATAGCCTTCAAGGACAAGTATTCGAGCCGCACCGCCCGACACGAAAAATCCGGCAGCCGCGGCAGTCCACTGTAAAGGCGTGAGATCGAGTCCTTTGTTGATCGGCAGGCTCACGGATGCCACTCTTGGGTTGCACCTTAGACGAGAGTTACATGCGCAATTAGGACTTGCGCTGCTAGGAATGTCAAACGTTCGGAATGTCCTCTCTAGCTCAAAGGCGGCTTAGGACGACATGGTTCATCGTTTGATGATCGTGAGGCAAGGTGATGTGGGCAGAACTCTCAAAAGCGTCGTTCATTAGTATTCCAATAGTTGGAACTCTATCTGGGCTGCTATGCATGCGAGCGGCTATTCGACGTACAGGTTAGTCGGAAGTCACTTGGATGGAGCGAATTTTCCATGGTTCTACACCGCGCTGCAAAGCCCTTGGTACGCAAAGCAATTTTGGGGACAGGATGATATTGCTAAGGCGCTCCCTGATGACTTGAAGACCATAGTCACTCGCGCGAGAATCCGGATTAATTTCGGAATGGCTACTGCGAATATCGGCAGGGAGAAAGAAAATGACGTTCTTAGAAACAGTTAGACGGAAACCACCCGGAAATTTCCGGGTGGTTTCCACGCCGGAGGTGTCATGAAGCACTCCGGGACGCCGAAAAATCCAGGACGCAAAGCCGGTCGAGACGGACCGACCAGCAAGAGTGGAGGCGGCGGAATGCACATTAGGATGTGTATTTCAGCCGGCCCTGCTAAGCGTGACAACAGCGGACCCCACGGCGTCGTCGTGGGGTCAGCAAATCCGATAGGCAGAAGGCGCGGTTGCAAGATGGCCCTACGCGGCCGACCCAAAAAAGGCCAACCGACTTCACGCCGCGCGCCGTTCCGCTGGATTCAAGTCCGCCAAGGCCGCGGCACTCGCTCACGGCTGGAGCGAACCAACCTATCGGGCGCACGAGACCGGCAACCGCTACATCGATACCAGTTGGGAGGAGGTCTACGCCACGGCGTTCGGTGTGGATCTCGACTGGTTGCGGAGTGGTTGCGGCGAAGGCCCGGCGACCGATCCGGTCCGGGAGGCTCGCTTCCGGGCTCGAGTCGAGCGTGAGGGCAACCGAGCGAAAAAGGATGCACAGGAGGTAAGCCGGCGCTTGCGAGTCGCACGCCGCGTTGCAGGCTTTACGTCGGTCAGCATTGCCGCCAATGCACTGAAGCTCAAGAGGAGTACATTGTCCGCACACGAGGTCGGGCAGAATGTCCTGTCGGCCGACGTTGCACGCCTTTACGCCATGGCGTTCGGTTGCAGCGCGAATTGGCTGATGACGGGAGAAGGTCCGTCGGGATTGCCGGCCGCGGCCGATGCCCAACTCGAATCCTTGCTCTCGCTGCACTCTCGGCTGGAAAGCCACCGTTGCAGACGTCTTTGTCGGTCTGAGGCAAGCTCTTGATGCTCTCCCGTTGAGCTTTCTTCGCTGGACTATCCAAAGCCCCGCACGAAACGTGAGGTTTCGTTCGAGACCGTTCCCGAGATTTCCCCAATCGAACTCTTCAAAGCCAAGACAGAAGGAAAGACGCCGCCCGGCCTCCCAGGGCGTGAGTTCGGCTTTCCAGTCGGTTTCCTGAGCACCACCTTCGGGTGTGCGCCAGCCACGGGAGCCATTGTAACCGCTGGTCCTGACGTAAAAGTCCGTCATTACCTTTTGATCGATCGCGCGTTCACCGCCAACCGAGCAGATCGATTCCTGCTCGTCCGTAAAGACGGTCGTACAAGGGTGTTACGCGGTGATGACGATCAAATGCCGAGCCACAATTCAGAATGGATCGTGGTCGGAAAAATCTGTGCGGTCTTGGGACAGATCGAACAAGAAACGACAGATTTGTCATCTCTCGCTCCATCGGAGTCTGCGCGCGGAAAAGGGTAGGCCGTTCAGGCGGCGATTTCCGCTTCCATCGGAGTCGATGCTGGTTCGATCGGAGTCAGTCGACTGCGATTACGCCTCGTTTGGAGTGCTTAGGCCATCGGTCTTTCGCGACGAGGCAGTCAGGCGGGGGAGGCTGCGCTCAGCGCGCTACGCGCAGAGATCGAGTTCTTGCCCGACAGGCAACGCCGCGCCTCCACCGAAATCAGAACCCGAGCTTCAAGGTCGGATCGACGCAGCCCTTCATTTTTACCGATTTCTCTCCGAAACCGTCTTGCATGCCGTCCACATCTGGCTTGGTCAGGGCGTCAATCATCTTGATGTACTCGACGCCGCTGGGGGTCGCATGTAATGCCGGTCTCTCATCCACGTCACGGACAGTGGCATAGCCCGCCTCGATAAGCTCGGCGGCGGGCACGATATCGGCGGCACTGACCCACAAACCGATTTCGGAGTCCGCATGACCCATTGCCTTCCGCAACATCAGGAAGGCGGCGTCGGTTAATTGGATAGGTTTGGTGGCCATGGTCAATTGAAATATAGCAGGCTCGAAAAACAACCTATTCGGAATATTTTGTGTGGGAAGGCGTGAGCGGCCCGCCTCGTTCTTCGTTAGGTCTCACCTTGGCTTTGCGCCCGTTCTTCGCTCCCGGCGATAGTCATCGATTTCATCCACCAAGCTCGCGACTTCCCTGATCCCTACGGCAAGAAAATCCTTGGTGGGAAGACGTGGCAATCCGCCGCCAGGCAGAGGATAACGGGTCGAAGTGGCGTACGCACTGAACCGGTCGAACGCCGCCAGGTCAGGGCGGAGGACGTGATCGGCGGGCAGCAGTGCCGCGAGGGCACCGATCTGGTGAGTTACCCCAGATGGGATGCCTTCAACGTCGAGCACTGCTTTTGCAAGCTTTTCCGCCGCCTGTTGCAAATGAAACGCGGCATTTCCAGGATCCCTAGTGGAGACCAGCCTGGCGAGTTCGAGGTCGCGGCGCGCAAGGGCAATAAAGCTTTCGGCCCTGTCGCTCATGTCTTCGACCTGCCGCGGCGTTGCTCGCGAGCACGGTAGATTTCTCGCCCCTGCGTCACGGCGGCGTGCACCAGTGAGGTGGGATCGTCCCTGTCTTTTGCGAAATTGGACCACGAGCAGGGCACGATGTCGCAAGCCAATCCGCATGCGACTACCGGGGCTGCAACGGCGAAGTGCGAGTATGACTCCTCCGGCAGTCCATCCGGCAGGACAACCAACAAATCGAAATCGCTGGCGGGCCTGGCTTCGCCCCGCGCGCGGCTGCCGAAGAACCATAGGGACAGTGGGCGCAGGTCAGCAACCAAGCGGTCGCGAAGGAAAGCGATTGCCGCTTCCTCATCGCGGAAGGGACCCACCGGCCTCGCCCGCGGGTTTTCCAGGAACCGACGCAGCTCCATCCCGCCTTCTTCTTGCCGTAGCAAAGCAGCGACTTTTTGAAGGATTTCCCGATGCTCCGGTTTCGCTCGTATGGACTGGACTGATAGGGCCATTGGGTTTCCGTAATACGTTATGCCCTCCAATGTAATACGGATAAATTGCTCCTTCAAGCTCTTCGCGACCGCGAGTTGGAGGGCCAACTTAGCCATGCTGGCGGGCAGAGCTTGCTGAAGCACCGCAGCCGCGTATAGGGGACTTTCTCAGCCAGTTTTAGACGCCCGTTGGACCCCGCCGTGCGACCCCGTGGCAGGGGCAGCGGCTGGGGCCGGGGCGGTCCGGTAGACCTTGCGCGTTGGTCGCCGGGAGCCGAGATTTGGTGAGTGGAGATGGTTCGATGAGCGCGATGCCGTTTTCAGACCTGCGGCCGACCGTGGTGATGGCCGACCCGTCGCCCCTGATCCACCTAGCGGCGGTCGGTCAGCTCGACCTGTTGTTCGAGTACGGGCATGTCGTGCTCGCGGACATCGTGCGGCTCGAGACTTAGCTCGACCAGAGCAAACCGTTCGCACCGGAGATATCGGCCTGGATCGAGGCAAACCGCGGATCGCGTCTTTCGCTTGCCGACACCGATCTCGGTCCGGTCTACGAGCTCGCGATCAAGACCGGGGTGCGGCCGCCGCGCAACTCGGAAGAGCGAGCCATCGTCGACTGGCTCGCCGACAACATCGTGCACCAAGGCGGCCCGGCGCTCATCATCTACGAGAACGGCAAGATCCCGAACATGCTGCGGCGGGAGGGTCTTCCCGAGGACGTCGTGGTAATGACCAGCCGGTACTTCCTGCGACTCTCGCAGGAGCGCGGGCTGCTCGCGGACGCGGAGGCTACGTGGACTAGGATCGCCGAGATCGACACTCGGTCCAACCCGCAGGCCGAAGCAACACTGATCCAGAGGAGCATCTGATGGACGACCGGTTGACTTCCATCCTCCGCCGCTACTCGCATGGCGAGATATCGGCAGAGCGGGCGGCCGACGAGATGGGGGCCACCTACAACGTCGCCGACGTCTACGTGCTGTCGAGAGAAGCCCGGCTGCCACTGCCTGACCCTGACGGACCGTTCGAACGGGCGCAATTTGAGAGGGCGAAGCGCCTATTTACCGGTGTGCCTAGAGATCAGAGAAGCACGCGTAACTGCGGACTCAATTCGCGCCAGCCGATGCGCTTCAGCAGGCGTGGAGCTCGCCGGACGTTGATCGATGGGTGCATGCCCGAGAAGGGCCTAGGCCTATTCTCCAATTCCGCGCCTGTGGTAAAAGCACTGCGGTCGGTCAGACTCCGATTAAAGCAAAAAAGACTCAGATCGAACGCGAAACGACAGCAATTGTCGTTTCGGAGCGAAAAAGCGCAGTAGTTTCAGTTTACGGATTATGGCCCTTCGGAGTCCATTCTGGCTCCACCCGAGTCGGTTGGGCAGAACTTGGTTCCATCCGAGTCTGCTCCTTTCCGGCAAATTCAACTCAGACCGTCGCGGTACCGATCGACCTAAGCAGCAACACTTCCACTCGCTGAAATCAGCAAATCCGCCGGAATATTGAAACGCTCGCGCAGACGCTTCACCATCGTCATGCTCAATTCGCGCTTGCCGGACATGACCTCACTAACCCGACTCGCAGTGCCCAGAAGCGGCACAAGATCAGCGCGCGTCAAACCATGTTGCTCCACCAAATAGGCCAACAAATCGGGCAACGGCGGCGCTTTGCGCGGCCAGCGCGCGCGTTCATACGCCTCGATAAGGCGAGCCTGCGCGACCATGCGGGCTCGATCGGCAGCCTCGTTCGATTGCATCAGCTTGCCGACAAGCGCCTTGGCCGCCTCATGATCGGCCTGGTTCTGGACAATTATCAATGTTGCCTTCATCACACCGTCTCTGCGTTGACCTTGTCATAGTCTTCATGACTGCCGAAGAAGCGGATCATCAACACACCATCACGATATTGAACTATGGCGATCAGGCGGTAGTCATTGGCCTTGATGTTGAACACCACACGTCCGCCTTTCAGGATGCTCGCCTTGGGATGCGATCGCTTCACCTGTTGCGGCGTCCGCCAGTCCGAACTCTCCGCAATCGCAAGCCATGCCCTGTATTGAGCGCGCGCCGCATCGATGCCCCGATGACCGGAGCGCTCGGCAAAATAGCGCTCCACAATGTCCGTGCCAATCACCAGCATGAAAGGATACTACCCATGAGTTCCCAAAAATGGAAGAGGACAATTCCATTTTTGGGAATTTTTGTCGCGCAGCCGAACGCGAGCTACGGGCCATCCTGTAGGAAGAAGAGATTGGACCTTCGGGCGCCACCGCGGGCCCGCTCTAGCAGCCAGCCCGCCGTCGCAGGACGAGGTTAGCTGGCGGCCTGAAAACCGAAAACTGCGACAGCTTAGCCGCCCAAACTTCATCCAACGGATCGGCAGGTCCAGACTCCGATTGAACCTAAACGACTCAAATTGAACCGAAAACGACAACAATTGTCGTTTCTCGCGCAACCGGAATCGGCGTGCCCAAAAGGGCAGGGATTTCAGGCGCCAGTTTCGGCTTCGATCAGAGTCAATGCTGGTTCACTCGGAGTCGATAGGCCGCAATTACGCTACCATCGGAGTCACTCTGGATCACAACGCGCCTACTTTCCGTCGACAAGTTTGACGCCGATCCTATCTGCGAGAACAACGAGATCTGTGTACAGGGAGTCGATAGTCAGCAGGTCTTGCGGAGTGCCCACGGGCGACAGATCCGCCGTGGCCACGCGATCGCCGAAGACCACGATCGCCAAAGAGCGATCATCTTGGCGGGACACCCAGCAAAGTCCGTCGGCGTGCGGGCGAGCAGCGTGAATAGCTTCGGCCCAGCTTCGAGTGTTCGGATACTCGTCCTTTTCAGTATCAATCAGCTGACGGCGTTGAATCCCGAGCCGTTTGAGCGCAGTCACGCTAAGATCGACGAGCTCTAGGTCTCGTTGCGGCGTGACTTGCGAATAGACGTGACCGGCCAGCTTTTGCTTGTCGAACGTTTTTAGTCCGGCGACAAACGGCACGTCATGAAAGGCGGTTTCCATGGCTGCGCAATCGAAGGTCGTGCCGCCATAAAGGGTTGGAATGTTCGAACCGTCCGAAGCTTTGATCGGACTGAACCGGGCATTGCCATACGGACCTGGATTGAATTGGTTGCTGCCATAGATACTTGGGTGAATTCGATGAATGACCTGGCCTTTTGGCCAAGTCGTTGTGTTCACTAGATTGGCCAGGTCGGCGGGCGGAGCAGGTACGGCCAGTGGCGGGGATACCGTAGGCGGGCGTGGTGGCGGCTTGGCGGCCTTTGGCTTGGCGGTCGGGCGGTGTACACCGGACTTCTTCCTAGCCATGGAGCACGCCGGCTACCTCGTCCTCGGCCGCCGCGACAACGCGTTCGGGCTTGCTAATCAGCAAATCCTGCGGCCGCTTGCCACCAAGGAAGCTGTTGACCGACGCAAACCAATAGGCGAGTCCCCAATCATCCTTCTTTCCACGGAAGACCTTCAGCACTCGTGCCAGGTCTTTCGCCGGCCGATAATCCGTCGATGGACCGAAAGCATAGCCCGGAAAATAGTCTACGCCGTGATGACGCACGGCGAAGATCTGCCCATCCTTTTTCCATTTGTTTGGTTGAGCGCTGGGATTACTCGAACTAAACCCCGCCATCTCCGCGACCTCCGCCGCCGTCATCCATTCGCCGGTCTCCAGCACCCCCTTGCGGGCTTCGGCTGTCATCCGGGCCTCAATCAGCTTGTGTTGAGGCATGGGTACATCGGGCACTATCGCCTCGATGATCGACTGGTATTTCGCCTCGTGACGGCGCTCGATGATGCCAGGGATCAGCGCGGCTAGGCCGGCAACCGCATCTAGGAGCGCGTGCGCAAGCGCTTTGTTGCTATGCTGCAATGTCAAAGCAACAACCTGGTCCACCGGCAGGTGGGCAAGTTTTTTTCGAACTTCGTCGGGCGTTCCGGTAACGGTTCCGACACCCGAGCGCTCAAGAGCTTTTTCTGCGGCCGTCATGGCTTCATTCCAGGTGATATCGATTACCTATATAATGCAATAACCTAAATCATCAAGCGCCCTCGCAATCTATTCTTAAAAGGCTTGTTTAGAACGACCTAAAGGCGTCTAAGCCGCTTCGAACCTCGGTGGGCCGCATTGAGCTCACAAGCTGGGCAAACCTTGGAAAAAGCGATCTAGATCGCTTTTTCCAGAACAAGGTTCCGATTGCCGCGCTTTTTGGCGGCGAGGTGCTTCATCTCGATCCCGCGGAGATCCGCCGCTGCGCCATTCACGCTCCTTACGCGAATCTAACTCGATAGGAAATGATCTCGGGTTGCAGACGTGCCGTAGTGGTGATCCTCAAGAGAAGACGCCGTTCATCTGGTTTTGGGCTACAACCGTAACGGCTTCCTGTTGGCCTGCCTTCAAGGCATCCAGGGCGGTCCGTCCGCCGAGCTCCGCGTGATCGGTCCGCAGGAACCGATAGACGGACCACGGATCTCTGCCCAGTATCTCAAACAGCTTGGACAAACCGGGCAGCGGCAAGCCGGCGTCCGTCACCTGCCAGCGGGGATATCTCACCGCGCGGGTCGCGCCCTGCAGTCCGAGGACTTCGCCCCGGCCGCGTTTGACGTTGACTGTCTCGTGCGACGCGCCAATGAGCGAACCAAAATCGCTCGCCGTCAGCATGTCATCGCCCTTCAAAATCTCGGCGACCTTGACCTGCCCCCGCTCTCTTGCCGCCGCCAGGGCCGATTCCAGCGCGTCACTCTCCGCGACCGGAGCGGCGACAGGTTCAGCGACAAGTTTCGCGCCACCATTAGGCGAGACGCGTACAGTGTAGTCGAGAGGGCGTCCCGCCTTCTTGGCTTTCTTCACGACCGCGATGTAGCCTTTCAAGATCTTGTCGATCGCCCCCTTCCTGGCAAGCGCCGAAAGGCCTTCCGATGGGGACTGTACTTCCTTCACGGTTACGTACTTGCCTGTCGCGGCGCGCGGCAGCTTCTTGCCGCGCTTCTTCTTCGCGGCTGCCAGTCGATGCACTTTCTTTGATTGCGCCATGCTGGGACCTCCTCCGCTAAAATGGGGTAGATTATCAATCTCGTCAAGTTCATCAGGTTCATCAGGAGGACTCGCCGGAGCTTACCAGGAACCAGAATCGGCACTTCCATGAGGTCCCAATCCCGCAATCGGGCCTATCTCTCGGGGACCCAGCGACTTCGATGGAGACGTAATGTCAGCCTCCGATGGAAGCGGAAAGCGTCGTCTGAGATCCCTGCCCTTTCCCGCGCTCAGACCCGCTTGAGCGAGCGAGCGACATGGGGTGTCGACTTGGATTAAATGTGAGTCATCCCGGCTGGGTTCGAGTCTGCTGCGGTCAATCGAGTGACGGCTCGATGCAAATTCGACCCGATAGACATGACCGGCGCGCCTGAGCTCAAGTCGGCCTTCCCGAAATACCTCTGGCGTTCGATCTATTTTGAGTTTGGTGCGCCCTATTCTGAGCCTGGCTCCAGAGATTGAACTGGCGGCCTGTCGGGCAGCAAGCAGCTTGGGGATCGCGGGCCTAGGACACGTCCAAGGTTGACTGCGATACCCAGCCGCGCAGCGGGCTTGGGTAACCTGGAAGCCCGACCCGCATCGTGTCGGCCTGCTCCAGGATTCGGCAAAGCGCTACTTTGTCCCGTAGAACGTTTCTGCCGAGGAACACGACTTGGATCGGCGCTGCGTCGGGCGGTCGCGCAGGCCAGATCGAGCCGACCGTGGAAGTCAATGACCTCCCTGCTCCCGCCCGCCTGGTGCAGGCGATCGATATTTTGAGTTGGCAGCATCCGGCTGCGGCTGTCCGTCGGCGTCCAGTCGAGCCAGAGCGTGATGGGCGTCATTGAGTTGCGCTTGTCCGAAGAGGTCAGCCGATCTACGGCACCCGGAGTCGATCTGGAGCACGCTACAGCGCTTGCCCGTCCGCCCAGCCGATGTCACGGAGCGCAAACCCTAAAGCATGGATCGCCATTCCGCGTTCTCATCACCGGGCTCTACGCGCTTCGTGCACCGGGCCATTTGTCGCGGCCTTCGGTCACGGTCTCAGAATTTGGTGGAAAGACTATCACAGGTTGAAATCTTCCCGGCACCTGTTACGCTCACTGCATTCATCGATTTCTTTTCAGGAAGGCCCTCGCATGGCCAGCCCCAAGATTATTATCCTGTCTGACGGTACCGGTAATGCTGCCTCAAGCGTCTGGCGCACGAACGTCTGGCGGATGTTCCAGGCGCTCGACCTGCAAGGTAACAGCCAGGCCGCGAAATACGACGATGGCGTGGGTACCTCGTCTTTTGTGCCGCTCGCTGTGTTGGGCGGCGCATTCGGATACGGCCTCAAGCGCAACATCCTCGACGCTTACAAATTCATCTGCCGCAACTACGATCACCAGAACCACTCGAAGATCTACCTCTTCGGCTTCAGTCGTGGCGCGTTCACTGTGCGCGTCCTCGGCGCGCTCATTCTTCAGCAGGGCTTGGTTGTCGCTGATACCGAAGCAGAGCTGCACAACGGGGCGGTCAAGGCCTACAGAGCCTACCGGGCAAAGGGCTATCACTCGATCTTGCGGATCGAGGTGCTCTTCCGCGCCTTGCGCGACTACGTCCTGGTGCCGGTGCTGGACCTTGTGCGAGGCAACAAACCCTACGCCAAAATCGTCCGCAAGGACGTCCCATCCCTAGAGTTCATCGGCGTGTGGGACACGGTCGCGGCCTACGGCCTGCCCATGGATGAGATGACGCGCGGCATCAGCAACTGGATCTGGCCCCTTGAGCTTCCGAACCGGGTCTTGAGCCAACGCGTCAAATGCGCAAGGCACGCGCTTGCGCTCGACGATGAGCGGACGACCTTCCATCCCGTGCTCTGGACCGAGGAAGGCGAATCCAAGCCGGCGATCCCCACCACCATCGACGACGAGCGTCTGGTCCAGGTCTGGTTTGTCGGCATGCACGCCAACGTGGGCGGAGGTTATCCCGACGATGCCGTATCGTTCGTCCCGCTGTCCTGGCTGGTCGACGAGGCCATCAAGCGTGGTCTCGTGTTCAAGGAGGCACCGTTCGCGGAGCCCGACTCCATCAAGCTGATCAATTCAGCGCAGGACAAGGACGGCCGCCTCTACGACTCGCGTTCCGGCCTCGGCTCCTACTATCGCTATGGCCCGCGGAAGGTCTCCGACCTGTGCAACGCCCCGTATGTCGGCGTCAGCGTCAAGTTGCCGAAGATCCACGAAAGCGTATTCGACCGGATCGACAGCGGCTGCAACGCCTATGCTCCGATCGGCGTGCCACCGGAATACCTCGTGGTTTCCCGCAACGGCAAGCTCACGCCGCTCGGGCCGACGACGTTCGAAACGCCAGCGGGCGCGACCGCCCGTTTTGCGGCACAGGAAAAGCTCTGGAATTTCGTCTGGATGCGTCGGCTGGCGTATTTCGCCACCCTGGCCGCCACGCTGCATCTTGCGGCGTTCTGGCTCTTCCATGACCGCATCAAGGAGCACGAGTTCGAGTCGCCGATCCGGATGGTCTCCGAACTCGTGCGGTTCATCGAGTCGTTCCTGCCTAAATCATTTCACTGGTGGACGAACTGGTACGCCGCGAACCCTGAATGGTTCGCAGGCGGCATCGCCGCCGTCATCATCCTGATGGTTCTTGGCGGCAGCCTTAGCGCCAAAATCAAGGACCGGATGCGCCTGCTCTGGCGGGACCGGGCGGCGCCGGTGCCGCTCTCTGGTTTCATGCACGACGCCATTTATGCGTTCAGGACCCACCCGCTCTATCAGTTTGTCATCCGCGCCGCGAAGCGGCACGTCTTGCCTCTTCTCTTGGTCATAGCGATGGTTTGGGTCGGCGCGACGGTCGCGAGCCATTTCCTGTTCAACGTCGCGGATTCGATAGGGGCATTCTGCAAGGGCACCCCAGAGGCCAGGCTTATCCCGGTCAATAAGGGCATTGACCAGGACGGCGCAGACTTTGCGACGTCGGCGATCTGTGCGCCAACAGGCCTGAAAGTCTTTTCCGGTCGCTCGTATGAGATCAGGATTGCGGTTACCGAGCCCTGGGCCGACGCCGAGCGGCCCACCACACCCGTCGGCTTCCGGACCTCCACCGTCGAGCTTGCCAACCGATGGAAGTTTCGCAGCGCCATTTTCCTCCGCCGCATCCTGTTCAGACCCTGGTACCGCATCATCGCGCGGGTCGGTGAGACCGGCGTGGACGAGTATTTCCTTGACCCCATCCCGCTTCCGAACACGACACCGCAGACGTACAAGGCAACGTTCAAGGCTGCACGCAGCGGTGAGCTTTTTCTCTACGTCAATGACGCGGTGATCGGACTGCCATGGTTCAGCGACACGTTTTACCCGAACAACGGAGGCAAAGCTAAAGTGGCCGTGAAATTGTTGTGAGGCAATCAGAACCAGCGAAGGCGCAACTGTTCGACCGATGGCGCAATCGTCTGCTGGACCAAACGGATACTTGGTCCGACCAAGCAGCACTCAAGGGTAGACCCTGCGCATGCCAGTCTTTTTTACCTGGTTCCCCTCGCGCTCTGCGCGTAAGTGAGCCGATCGGGCTCTACGCGCTTCGCGCCCGGGCCAATAGGTCCAAGCTCCGGTCACGATCGCTCAGACGAACGCCAGCATTCACGACCCATACTGATCCTGCAAAGATCGTGTGAGTTTCACGAACTCACCATGCGATTGATCGATCCACTCCTTCATCGTGCGAGCAAACAGCTCGGGCTGTGCCAGCGCCGCGTGCAACGGCCGGAAGGTCATCGCCGCGAATAGTCCGGAAAAACAACGTGCCGCCATTCAGGATGGAGGTCCTTCGAAATGGCTTGAAGAAGATTTATCTTCCTCTTGTTTTTGACTGCGAGGCTCAGGAAGGTTGAGACCTGCTCGGGGAGTGTCTCGTTGGAAATGGAGCGCCGCGGTTCGAGACAGATGCCGCACATCAACGATAAAGATTTAAGCGGCGCAGCTGAAAGATATTTCCATCCCTGTATGGCATCGTCGAGGAATCGAACCTGAAGCGCTGGGCGAGCTTCACTCTCTTCCAGGAGGACGGCCGCGTCTGTCTCTCGAACAATGCCGCCGAGCGAGATTTAGAGGTATAGCTCTCGGACGAAAATCCTGGTTGTTCTGCGTAAGGAGAACGTGGGACTTCTTCTGCCCAGTGCATGTCTGCTAGCTTGAACCTCATGACCGAACACATTGAAATCAACCCCCGGAATTGGGAAGAGCGCGCGGCAATCCACGCCCGGGATCCTACTGGCGCGCATATGCTTGAACGGTTTCGTGCAGGCGAATCCGTCAACTGTCGGAATTGGACGGGCTATCGGTCTAAATGGATGCGCTAGTGGCTCTGGATCGACCCCGCTATACCGTCTTTGCGAACCGGTGGCTCTGCGCTAGTGCCCATTCCGCGCCCAGCTTGGCGAATAGCGGTCCGGGATGGACGATGGGTCGGCCTCCAGGAATCGCCAGGTGTGCTGCTCTCGGAGAGGCCGGGATGTCAGCGCCCTCCAAGGGCCTCGAGGGCCTTCGCAGCGGCGTCCGGCACGATGGGCCAGGCCGCCCTGGCGCAGATCCCGATGAGGCCGACGGCGGTCCGGATCGCGCCGGCGGCCGCCACCGCATCCGTTTTCACGAGTGTCCACGGCGCCTGCTCGACGAGATGGATATTGGCTAACTTCCAAATCGCGCGCACCGCGTTGGCGGTTCCGCGCAATGCCAAGGACTCGTGGCGCTCACGCAGATGGTCGAGCAGCGGCGCGAGCCGCGCTGGCAAGCCGGCATCCAGGGGGCCGTCGGGTACAACGCCGTCGTACCGGGAGACGACGAAGCTCAGGACCCGCTGGACGAAGTTGCCGAACGTGTCGGCAAGGTCGTGGTCGATGTCGGTGGCGAAGCGGGCGCAGGTGAAGTCGGTGTCGGAGCCTTCCGGCGCATTGGCGGTTAGCCACCAGCGCCAGCGGTCGGCCGGCAGCAGGTCTAAGGCTTGGTCCAGGAAGACGCCGCGGTGGAGCCGGCGTTCGATCCGAGAAAGGTTGGAGCGACGTTCTACCGGAGGGCTGACGTCGAGGATGAAATTGGGACCTCAGTTGAGGGATCGTGAGCTTGATCAAAGGCAACTCGCGCAAAATCGGAACCCAGACGGGGCTGGAGGAGCCGCCTCCGGGTGACAACGAAATCGGCTATCGTGATTTTCCACAAGATAACATAATCTTTTCTTGTCCAAAGTCACATGGCCATATCCATGCCTCAGAACCGCGATGCGCCTTCAAAGTCCTCCGCCGAAATCCTTGCTGGCCTGCTCAGCGGCAATCGATTGCGCGTGCGGTCCGACATCGTCGCTGCCGGCGTGCATCCGCAAACCCTAGCCAGAGCCGTCGAGGCCGGATCGGCAGTCCTCTATGCCCGCGGGATCTACATGGCTCCGAATGCCGATTTGCCCGAAGGCGCTGGCTTCGCGGCGACAACCCTCCTCAATCCCGGTGGCGTCGTCTGCTTGAGCTCGGCCGCTCTGTACCATCGTCTTTCGGACGAAAATCCCGACGCGATCTTCTACGCCGTCGGGAATAAAACCATGAAGGTGGTCGGCGCGGCGCGCGATCCGGTCAGACTGGTGCATTGGAGTGAAGCCGCCCGCACCATCGGTGTCGATACTGTAGACATCGCCGGCGTGCCAGTGAGGATCACAAGTCCAGCCCGCACCGTCGTCGACATGCTGCGCTACCGCACCAAACTCGGCGACGAGCCGGCCATGAAAACGCTCAAGGACTACGCCGCCTCCGGCGGCGATCTGAATTTGGTACTCGAAATCGCTCGCGAGCTGGGATGGACGAAGTCCGTTGAACCCGCGGTGCGTGCTGCCGAAGAAATTCAACCTCTCATCCCGAGACCGATGCGATGAACAAGGATGCTCTCGCCGACAGCACGCGCCAGCGTATCCTCAACGAATCCCGGAAACTCGGGATCTCTCACGAATTACTGACGCGCCGCTACGTGTTCGAACGCTTCCTGCTGTTGCCACGACTTGGCGCGGTGCCTGTAAGCTCTCCAGGACGATCTTGAGCTTCTCATCCTCGGACCAGCGCCGCCGCCGGCCCGTGTCCACCACTTCAAGCCGTTCAACTGGGCACTGCGCCTATCACTGTCCATAAGGACAGTACTCCACAACATGTCTCATTCGCCAAGGCGGCCTTCACCGGACTTCACCGGACGGATACGCGGATATGGGATAAAGGTATCAGCAGCATCTCCCCGCGACGAAGCCTGGCTCATTGGCGGGCAACGTGCCTCCGGGGGAGAAGAAATACTGTCTCGCCAATCTTCCTGCGGCGACGGATCTGGGCACGCTGGCCGCCACCATCAAGGCACGGTGGATTTGTGAACAGGCGACTCAGCAGTTGAAAGAGGAGCTTGGACTTGATCACGTCGAAGGGCGATCATGGCAAGGTCTTCATCGCCACGCCCTGATGACAATGATTACCTACGCCTTCCTGCAACATCGTCGCCTCGCAAACGCGGGTCGAAAAAAAGAATCAACGGGCCTCCGCCTCAACCAACCATGTCCGCCGTGCGCCACGCCATCGTCGATCTCATCCTCCGGCCGCCGCCTCAGCGCTGCCCATATTGCCCAAAGCAAATCCTTGAAAAACAGCCGCGAAAGCACGTTCTGCCACAGTAGTGCTGGTACCCCGATAGCCCGTTCCGCGGGATGAAAAGTAGCTGCGACGGCTTTTCAGAGACAGCAGATTCAAT
The DNA here is from genome assembly GCF_045571415.1 of Bradyrhizobium sp. LMG 9283. NCBI lineage: Bacteria > Pseudomonadati > Pseudomonadota > Alphaproteobacteria > Hyphomicrobiales > Nitrobacteraceae > Bradyrhizobium > Bradyrhizobium sp. LMG 9283. Next base: position 2,267,070 of record NZ_CP120691.1, on the reverse strand, counting down.
CGAACTCGGCCTTGCTCTCCGTCTTGTCCTTCAAGCCGTTGAGAAACACCAGTCAAAGCTGCCTTGGCCAGCCTTGCATCGCCATGTTCGGATCACCTTCAGGAAGCGAACCTCGCGGCGCTCCGAGCTGAGGTGGACCACAGACCACTTGGTGCCCGTGGACACACACCGCGGCAGTAGAGAGTGCCGCCGCTGTTTTGCTTTACCGTTACGGTTAGGATCTGACGTGATCTAAGGACTTATCGTCGCAATGTATCGCAACGAGATCCATTCGCAGTTCGAAGACTCTGTAGTCGAACGTCTCGAGGAAAGACCGCAGAGCGTTCTTGTCCGACTTGATGAACTCCGCAGCGACGATCGGCTTGCATCGGCGAAGTATGTCCGCGGCGCCTGCGAGCACCTCTTTCTCCATGCCTTCGACGTCGATTTTGATGAGATCAACGCGTTTCAGCCCAAGCGAACCCAAGGTCAGATACGACAATTCCTTCGTAGCCTCCTCCGAATAGTCAACGGCCTGGCCGACGAATTCAGTCGTATCCTTTCGGACGAGTTCAACGCTTCCGAAGCTTGCGGGGCGTGTATGGTCCAACACAGGCACCCTGATTGTTCCGTTCTTATCTCCGACCGCGGCCAAAATTGCGCGGGCGTTGAAGCAGTTGTTCAGGGCGATATTCCCGGCCAAAGCGTAGAAGATGCGCTCCTGGGCTTCGATAGCGATAACGTTGCCCCAGCCGGTCATGGTCCGCGCCCACTCGATCGCGTGGACACCGATATTGGCGCCACAGTCGATCGCCACCACTCCATCACCGAAATAGCGACGGCGTAGCTCCAGCAACGAAAGTGCGAGATCGACCTCCTTGGGCGAGAACGACGATGTTTCGAGGAGATCGAAACCGACACCGAAACTGCCGCCATCGGGAACCGTTCGGTAGTCGAACCGATTGACGATTAGCGGGCCGTGATCTGATGCCGCGAGAACAAAGGCAATTTTGCGTTGGATCCAGTTCTTCACACGGAATGTCCATCTCGCACAAACTGGACCATTTCAGAGGCGACCACTCCGCCGAAAAGCAGGAATGCGGGCGATGGTTGCCTTCACCTGATCCGCCGTGATCAGTCGGGTGCATTCAAATTGCCGCGAGGTGTCCTTGTGGCGCGGACACCACAAAAAGTCCTTGTGATCGAATCGCACCCGGACATCGTTCCAGCAAGAATTGCAGGCGTGGTAGTTGATCACCCGATACGGCGTATCGAATTCGTTGGTCGGATGAGTGAAGCCTGAAATCAACACCACGGGCACGCCCGCGGCCCAGGCGAGCCACGACAGACCGCTCGACAGTCCAATGAAGAAATCAGCATGCGCTAGCCATCGCGCGCGCTCAGCCAGCGGTCGATCACCGGTCTGATCCTCGGCACCATAGGGAATATGATTCCAGAGGAGCCCGTGCCCATGCGTCGGCTTCTGATCGATGCAGATGACCCGATAACCCACCTCTTTCAGGAAAGCGACGACCTCCCGCCAACCATGCGGGTTGTTCCAGTACTTGCACTGGGTGGTGCTCTGCGAGGCAATGCAAACATATCGGTCGGCGATCGGCCGGCCGGCATCCGCAAGCTTAAGGCGCGGAGGCACCTCTGTCGGGTCGACGCCGAGAATATAGCCGGCGGTGCGATGCAGGCCCACATGGCGGAAATCGCAAGGCTGCAGCACCCCGTCCTTATCGTCGAAGAACAAGCCCATTGAGTAGGTCGCATAATAGCGGTTCGGATCGACCTCTTCGTGGGGGATGAAGGTGATGTCAGGATACGCGGGCGCAAGCAACGGAATGAGCTTCTCCCCAATGGCACACGTCAGCTTGCAGGCATGCTTCTCCTTGAACTTGACGGCATAGGGAAACCAGCCGAGCGAATCGCCGAGAGTTCCGACGGGAAATTGAACCATGACATCGCGGTTCTGCGCCGAATAGTCGTGGCTTAGAACTTCCTGGCCACCGGCCCAAACTTCGATTCGCGCGCGCACGAAGTAGCGCTTGGTACTGTTGATCCGTCCGGCTTTCAGATCCGTCTCGAATAGAATATTCCCGGTGTCGAGGTCGCTCAACCGCACCCGCCAAAGGTGCTCGGCTTCAGGGAGAAGGACACGACAGCCGTCATTGAAGTCGTACAGAATTCCCTTCGGCCCCTGCTGGGTGGGCGTTTCCGCGGGAGCCGGATAAGGGCGGTTCAATGGCACGCTTGCCGACTGCGAAGATGAGGTCTCCTCCGGGGGCTTCTGAGTTTCGGCAGCTGTGGTTGGAAGTTCTTCGTCCGTCTTCAACTGTTTGAGATCGAGTACCAGGTTCACGTCAGGCCTCACACGATGTCGGTCACGGGCTGAGCAGCTTTCCCTTCGGCGCCGTTCGATACCTCTCAACTATGCCATGCAGCAGCGAGCGGCCTTTGGATGGCGGTGTCAGATTGTGACGACTGGGACAATTCTGCCAGGTCCAGCCCAGCTCTTGATCCGTCATAGCCGGCCATCGCGCTGACTAGTCTCGACAGATCAGTTTCAAGCTGCACGCCGGAGCTGCTCGCGGCCGCCGTGTGCGATGTGGCGTATTCGAACAGTTCCGCAACGAAGGATCGTCCGTCGAAGCCGGGAACGACGATATCCGATTGAGCCGAGCGCAGAAACTTCTCAATTGGTGTCAGCGCTTCGGCTCCAAAGGAACCCTGGGCAGCGTCGACCCCAAACGAATCCTGGGCAACCGTCGCGGCGTGGTAGATCGGCGGATCGCCGATCAACGTGCCGCCGTGCCCGTCGGTCGCTGATGTGAACTGCGCCGTCACATATTGGCCGAGTAGGGTGACGTGCGCTGTGTGAACACCGTCACTGACCGTCAAGGTGCCGCTGGTGTTGCTGGCCGCCTCGGTAAAGCTCAAGGTCGTGCTTGATCCGAACGTGATATCGGCCATGTCGATATAATCCGGCTTCGCGAATCCAGAAATCGTCCCGCCAAACGACACCGACGAGTCGAGCTTCAGCGTCCCGCCGCTCACGAATGAGACGGTACCGCTGTTGGCCGATGCGCCGGTCGCGACTTCCAGTGATCCGCCGCTGATTGTAGCTCCGTTGACGAAGCCTCCCGACGTGACAAGCGCATTGCCTCCGCTGGAGACAACGATGCCGCTAGCGGTGCCGCCCGATGACACGACCAGCGAACCGCCGGAGGACACCGTGATGCCCGCGCCAATTTGCCCGGCCATGAGATCCAGGACACCACCCGAGCTGACGACGGTGCTGCCGCCGGAGGCGATGGTCGCCCCGCTGACGGTGCCTCGGACAATCAATTGGCCGCCGCTGTTGACTGCCGTATTGATCGCCGTGCCACCAGACGACACCACCATCGCGCCACCCGCGACAACCAGCGCGCCCTGATCGGCTTGCCCCGACAGTACGTTGAGCGTGCCACCGCTGGACACCACGACAGAGCCGCCAGCCGCCACGTTGGCGCCGCTCGCAACGCCGTTAACCAGCAATTGCCCCCCGGCGGCGACCGTCGTCCCGCTGGCGACAGCGCCTGACGAGAGGACCATTGCACCGGCGCTGGCAACGGAAATGTTACGCACCGTCTGACCGGAGAGCACATTGAGATTGCCCCAGGCCCCAACGGAGACCGTGCCTCCCGATACCTGATTGACGCCAACGACCGCGCCATCGACAACCAGAGTACCGCCACTGCTGACGGTGGCGTTGGTCAACGTCCCGCCGTAGAGCACATCGAGCGCTGTCCCGCTGTTGATGGTCGCACCGTTGAGGGTTTCTCCGGACCCGACTTCGAGCGTGCAATTTGCATTGGTCGAGTACCCGCTGGCCGTTCCGCCGACGAGCTCCAGATAGCTTCCGGAGGTGAAACCCGCGGAATTGGCATTGCCGCCGCCGAACACCTCGAGCGTTCCGCCGCTGGAAACGATCGCACCGTTGGCCGTCCCGCCCGAGAGCACTTCTAGCGTCGTGCCGCTGGTAATGGTGTAGCCGGTCAATGTATCGCCGGCTCCGACCGCCACGATTCCTCCGCTACTGACTGTCGTCCCGGTCGCATTGGCGCCTGCGAACAGCTCCAGCATGCCGCCACTCGAAACAACGGTTCCGACCGCACTTCCTCCAGACAAGACAGCGAGAATACCATCTCCAGCAACCTTGACGTTGCTTACTGTCTGCCCGGCGCCGACATCGATTTCACCGAATGCCGACACCAGCGCGGTGGCGCCGCTTAGGACGCTGACTGCCTGTACATCCGAGTTGTAGACGGCCAGACTGCCTCCGCTGCTAATGGTGATGTTAGAGGCAGATCCGCCGGAATCGACCAGCAGCGTACCTCCGTTGCTGACTGTCACGCCGCTCACGGTTGAACCACGAGTATCCAGCAGACCTCCACTTGAGACGACGGTACCCCCGTTCGCAATCGTAGCGCCAATGACAGCGCCATCGACGATCAACTGACCGCCGCTATCGACCGTCGTGTTGCTGACCGTGGCTCCCGACGAGACGACCAGATGTCCGACGCTGGTGACCGACACGTTCCAGTCGGTCTGACCCGAGGTCACGGTGAACGTACCGCCGGCGACCGTCGCGGCCCCGCCGCTGACGACCGAAGCGCCAACCACGGTGCCGTACGTCGTCAGCTGGCCACCGCTGCTGACCGTTGTATTACTCGCGGTGGCACCGCTTGACACGTTGAGCGCTCCCCCGGTCGCGACGACCGCACCATTGACGATCTGGCCCGAGGAGACATTGAGAACACCCCCGCTGTCGACGAATATATGGCCGGCCGACGTGCTCGCGCCATTCACGGTGCCCCAGACGTCGAGTTCGCCGCCACTGCTGACAGTGACATTGCTGACGGTAGCACCTGGGCCGACCTGCTCCACGACCCCGCTGCTGACAACGTAACCGCTTTGCGTCGCTCCCGCCCCGACGTAGAGGGTGCCGCCCGCACTGATCGTAGTGTTGACCGAAGTGCCACCGAACAATTCGAGAGCGCCGCCGCTCGCGACAATCGTACCGGAGATCGTTCCGCCTGCGGCAACGGCGAGGATTTGGCCGCTGCTAACGGTGTAATTCGTCTTCGTGTAGCCGGACCCGATTTCCAAAATTCCGCCCGCCGCGATCGTCGTGCTGGTGGCCGATGCGCCGCCAAACAGCTCGATCGTTCCGCCGCTCGAGACCACGGTCCCGCTGGCAACCCCGCCGGAGTTGACGGCGAGAATTCCACCTCCATAAACAACGGCGCTTTGCACAGTCTGCCCCGACAAGACGGTCCCGATGCCGCCATAGCCGACCGCAACGTTGGTGCCGGTCCCTGCGCTGATGCCGGACACCGTGCCGTAGAGCGTCAGGCTGCCGCCGCTGTTGACCTTGACATTTGTCGCCACACCGCCCTCAGCGACAATGATTGAGTTGCCACTGGTGACCGTCGCTCCGGATACCGTTCCACCATACCCGACATCAAGAACGACGCCATTGCTGGTTGTATAGTTGGAAAGTGTGTAGCCATTCCAGATCTGGAGATTGCTGCCCGACAGGTACGTCGTTCCACTTGCGGCCGCGCCGCTCGCCAGGATGAGCGTACCGCCGCTCGAGACGGTCGTTCCGGTGACCCCTCCCCCGGAGTCGACCTGAAGAATGGCCCCATTTGCGACAGTGAAATTGCTCTGCGTATAGCCATATCCGATCTCGAGATATCCTCCCGAAGCGAGCGTGACCCCCGTGACGCTTCCGCCGCCGAATACCGCCAGAACGCTGCCACTGGAGACGGTGGTATTGCTGGCGCTTCCGCCGGATGCCACCTCGAGAAGGCCGCCCGCGGCGACCTGGCTTCCGCTCACCGAGCCAAAGACGACCGCAGTTCCGGTCCCGAGCACGTCGACGACGTCGTTGCTTCCACTGACCTCGACGTAGGCGCCATTCTCGACATAGATGACATCATTGTTGCCGATAACCTGATCCGGATTGGTGTAGGTGCCGACATTCGGGCCGATAGTAATGGTTGCATTCGACGCTTGCGTGATCGGTGAGGCACTGGTGTACGCAAAGCCGCTCAGCGTGCTGCCGGATCCGACGAAGATCTGATTACCGGTGCCTGACGTCAAGGTCAGCGAGGTCGGACCGACCTGGGCGATCTGGTTGTTGTTTCCCGATACCGTGGCGATGCCGCCGTCCTCCACGGTGATCGCCGCATTGGACGCGTTGATCGTCGCCGTCACGCCGGGAATGTCGACTGCGTTATTATAGCCGTTCAGCGTAAGGGTGCTGCCGTTCATGGCCAGCACCACATCGCTGTTGCCGTTGATAGTCATGGCAACGCCGCCGGTCCCCGCAGCCAGGTTGCCGTCCTCCAGCCACTGACCGGAGTAGGCATAAGTCCCCGACGTCGTCAGCGCGACGATCTTGCTCGCTGGGCTGATCCATTGCGGCGCGGTCGTGACGAGATCCTGGTTGCCGTCCACGATCGTCCGGTTGTTCTGCGCGCCCTGGTCCGCCGCATACTGGGCAACAGCAACGGCCATATTCGCCAATTCGAGCGGCGTTGGTGCCTGATCGTGGACGAACTGACCGAACGTTCCCATCTCTAGCGCCGTCGGCAGACGTCCGAAGGCATTCTGGAAGGCCGCGGTGACGTCGAAACCATACCAATAGAAGGTGCCCGATGTAGGACCCGGCACACCGTAATTGGTCTGATAGCCAACCGTCTGCAAGATGCCAGAGGCAAGAGAAACGCGGTCCAGCCGCCCGCCATCTATGAAGTCGATAAGGTGCTCGGTCTCCATGTCGTCCATCGAGCGCCCGAGTAGCGTTCGGTAGATTTCGTTGGCGATTGCGATATCCTGCTTCTCGGTCGCAACATCGATCGTGATCGTGTGCGCCTGACTGAAGCCGTCGCTCACCGTCCAGGTGTCGATACCGTTGGCATCAATGATATGCGAAGCGGCACCGTTGCGAAGTCCTGATCCGATCGTCGCCGCCGGACTATTTGGAGCCACGGTGCGCGACCATTCGTAACTGCCGTTGTCATTCGGCAGGATAACCGTCGTATCGGTCGTACCCTGCGAGCTCGTCAGCGTCGTGACCAATCCGCTTGCGCTGACTGAGTACGTGTTGATGCCAACGATGGTATTCGCCGTCGCGGTCGTGTCACCATAATAGGTCGAGACTTCGGTCCTGGAGCCGTCCGGCGCGACGGTCGTCGTATCGACCTGACTGAAGACACCATTTCCGTTGTTGTCCACCTTGGTCACGGTGGTCAGACCGTTGGCACTGGTCGTCTTGATCGATTGCGATCGAAGATTGGCGAAGTTGTTGCCGTAGGCGGTCGTCATCACCTCGGTCTTGGTACCGTCCGCATTCAGGGTCGTGACATCGGAGGCGATGATGTCGGTCGATAGCAGCCCGGCCGGTAAGCTGCCGCCATTGAGGATAGCAGTCGCCGCCGAGTTCAAGTTCGCCAGCGTCTCCAACCCCGTCGTGTCGTAGACGAAGCTCTTGACCAGGCCATTCCCGGAGACGTCGGCAACGATCTGGCTCACGGTCACCCATCCGGTCGGATCGTAAGTGATCGTCGTCACCGTCTTGCTGGCGTCGGCGTTGGTGGCCGTGTTAATCGTTTGCGTGAAGGCGATCGAGCCGAACGATCCGGATCCGGTCCGGGTCTCCGTGGTGGTATTGTCGGCATTCTTGACGAACGTGTCAGTGACGACGTTCCACTGCGTGCCGTCATAATCGCGATAGGATGTTTCGGAGATCGTCCGCCCATCGAAGCTCGTCGAAACGACGTCCTGCCGCTCGATGAATGATGGCGTCGCCGAGTTGAAGTAGTTGATGGTGTCGGTCTTCGAGCCGTCCAGCGCGGTGACCTTGGTGTCCTGGATCAGCGCAGCGCTCTGTCCGGTGAGGGTCACCGTCGATGTCACGGAAAGGCCGTCGGCCGCGGTGACGATCGTCTGCGTGTCGCCGATGCCTGGATAGCCACTCGGCGTGACCGCGATTGTCTCGGTCGAGTTACCGTAATCGTCGATCGCGACGCTGTCGTTGGTCGTCGCCGTCGCGCTTTGCGCGAGCAGTTGGGACAGCGCTCCGGTCAGCACCATCGTGGTGAACTTGGTCTGGGCGTTTCCGGAAACCTGGGACTTCACCGATGTCTTGAGCGTCGTCGCATTGACGATGTCGGTGTCTTCCCAATCGATCAAGCGGCCGCCGTCACCATTGGTGTCGTAGGTCGTCGTCTCGCTCTGGGTGTCGACGGCCGTCCCGGCGCCGTTCTTGTAAACCGTCTGGACCGACAATCCATTCCCGCTGGTGGTCTTGACGATGGTGCCAAGCAGCGCATTCTTGGCGTCGTAGCTCGTCAGCGTGTCGACGATCGAGCCGTTGGCTTGCGTCTGCGTGGTTTCCGTCTGGTCGACCGTCGCAATGGTCCCCGTTTCATTCAAATAGCGGTTGGCCGTAATCGTCTGCTTGTCGGCGCTGACGGTGGTGACGGTCTGGGTCGTCGTGCCGCCATTGGCATTGAATGTCGTCACCGTTTCCGTACGACTGCCGTCCGTCCTGTTGAGGACGGTATTGTCCGTGGTCACCAGATTGAAGACGGGCGATCCGCCATTCAGCGCGCCATTGGCGTCGATCTTCGTCGTGACCGACAGTCCATTTCCAGACGTGATGGTGACAGTCTCGTCCAGCAACCCCGACCGATTTGAGCTGCTGATGGTTTCAGTTCGGCTGCCGTCGGCATTGAGTACGATGGCATCCGTCGTCGCGAAGTCCGCCGTCGCGTCGCCATTGACCGCGGTGGCCAACGTCTTGGTCAGACCCGTCGCATTGGTCGTCGCGATGGTCCGGAGCAGGAGCGCCCCGCCCGACGTCGTGAAATAATCGGTTGTATCAGTGGTGCTGCCGTCGGTCCCCGGCAGGATGGTCTCGCTCTGGTACGTAGGCACCGAGCCGTTGGACTGCCGCGTGATGGTCGTCTCCAGGCCGGCGCTGGTGACGATGATCCCGCTGTGCACCGTCGTGACGTCGCGGACTGTTCCCGCCGTCGTGCCGGTGTAGTCGGTGACCACCTCGGTCCGGCTGCCGTCCCCGTTGACTGTCGTCATATCGGTCGTCGACCGGTCGACGGCACCATCGCCATCGAGGTCATAGGTTGTGGTGCTGCCGAGCCCGCCTGCGGCCGTCACGGTCTGCGTCGAATCGATCTTCGTCGCATTGTAGCTGAGTCGGTGACGCTCTGCGTCGAGCTGCCGTCGGTATTGAGCGTCGTCGCCGCCGTCGTCTTCGTTGCGTAGTGGGCGGTCGCATAGGGATTGACGGTCGTCGTGGTCGTCAATCCGTTGGCGGTCGCCGAGGTCGTCGACGTCGACAGCAGCGTGCCGTTCTGCGACGTGGTATTGGTGGTCGTGCTGCGGCTGCCGTCGCTGTTGATCGTGGTCGTCGCCGTCGAGGTCTGGTCGAAAGTCAGCCCGCTCGATGAATAGACCGCCGCGGTCTGCCCCTGGATATCAGTTTTGACGGTCTTGACGAGGCCGTCGGCGGTGGTCGTCGTGAGCGTCGCGCCGAGGACATCCCCGAGCTGGTCAAAATTGACTACTTGATCCTGCACGGTGCCGTTGTTCTGCAACGTCAGCGTCTCGACCTGCTTGGCGAGGCCGCTCGAGCCGAGAGTCGTGGTCGTGGTGACAAGCTGACGGTTTGCGGCAGTGTTGGTCTGCACCGTCTTGAGGGTGTGCCCCGCGCCGTCCGTGACGGTCAGCGTCTCGCTCAGGGCGCCACCAGCGCTGACCGTCGTCAGGTCGGTCGAAACCTGGTCCCATGTCCCCGCGCTCGCCAGCGAGGCCGCCACGAAGGCGCTGGAAACAATGGTTTCGAGGCCGCCCGACGTCACGACGGTCTGCGACTGATCGATCTCGTAGCTCGTCGATGATCCGTAATGCGTCACGGTTTCCGTCGACGTTCCCGCCGAGGTCGTGGTGTTGTCGGTGGTAATGTGATCAAACACCGGCGCGGCAACCGTGCCGCTGCCGGTTGAGTCGATCTGAATAGTCTTGGCCAGGCCGCCGCTCGCTGTCGTGGTCACGACCTCGCCGTTCAGCGAGCCATTGCCATTGAGGAATTCGGCCGTATCCGTCGTCGTCCCCGAGCTGACGGTCACGTTCTCATATTGCGTGATCGTGCCGTCGCCATTGCCATAGATCGTCGTGGTCCGCGCCGCGCTGCCGAGCGTGGTCGAATTGATGCTCTTCGACCGCTGGGTGCCATTGGCGCTGTTGTCCACGATGGTTGTCGTTTGCGTCCCGCCGGCATTGGAGATCGTCGTGGTCCTGTTGTCGACCACGATGAATGCGCCGTTGTCGAGCTGCGACGTCACTGCCGAGGTGACGAGCCCGCCGCTGCTCTGCGGCGTCTGCGACGTGACGGTCTGGTCGAGCAGAGTGCTGTTGGCGCTTCGGTCAGTCGAGGTCGTGACCGAACCGCCGGAATTCGTGACGGTTTGGTCGACCGAGGTCCGATTGAGGGTGACGCCATCGGTCAGATAGCTGCTGGTCGTCCGTGTCACGGTATTCGACGTCGTCGAGGTCACGGTCTGAATCAGGCTCGTCACGGTCGAGCCCGCAGAGGTCGTCACGGTCTCGGTCCGCGTTCCGCCGGAGGCTACCACCGTGGCATCGACCACCGTCGTTGCCATGGTGCTGCTGCCGTCGACGAGATCGACCGTCGTCCGGGTCAACCCGCCGCTGACGACGGTCGACGAAGTGACGTGGCTGACGGAGCCATCCGAATTGACGTTGGAGATGACATAGGTTGCGGGTCCCGACGCGCTGGTTGTCGAATCGACCTCCTTCTGGGTGGTCCAGCCGCCGCCCAGCTGGTCGCGCAGGATGGTAACGACGGTGCCACCCGAGGCCACGACCGTCGTCGTGGTTGTCGCGTTCAGCTTCTCAGAGCTCGACGTCCCGGCGCTGGTCAATTCGCCCGTCGAGGTGATGGCACCGGCCGAATAGTTGACCAGGGTCTCCGACGTCGTGCCGTTCGTGGACGAGGAGATGTTGTCGGTCTGCAAGGTCAGGACGACGCCGCCGTTGTTGACCGTCGCCAGCTCCTTGGCCGTCGTCGTGGTCGTCACGCCGCTGCTCACCGTCGAGGTGACGAGCGAATTCAGGATGCGCTGATGATCCACGCTGCCATCGGCGTTCGAGGCCGTGTTGGCGATCGTGACCGAGCCGTCCGCGTTGGTCGTCGTCGAGTTCGTCACCACGTAGCCATTGGCATCCGTGGCCAGGGTGACCGTGGCGGCCGTGCCGGTCGTTCCGCTCGTCGTCGTATAGGTCGTCTGACCGTCGATCGACGAGCCGTCCGGCTGCGCGACGTGCGTCGCGTCCTGGTTGAGGTTGATCGAGGCGATGCCAAGCGTGGCCAGCGACGTCGCCGTCCTCGTGCCGTCGGCATCGGTGACCATCACATAGAATTGCTGAAATTGGTATCGCCCGAATCCAGCGCGCCGTCGTGATTGGTGTCGAACACGTCGAGCAGCGCCTGCATGTCCGACTTGGCGCTCGGATCCCAATCCGTGAAGATGACTTGGTTCGCCTGGGTCAGCTGCCCCGTGCCGGTCGAATCGTAGAACAGAACACCACTGCCGGTACCGGCCCATGCCGTCTGGTTCTGCACGCCGCTCCCTGTCGCGTCGAAGAAGACGTTGGACGACGACAGTTGGGTGATGTTGATGCCTTTGCCGGAGAGGTCGAGCATGACCGGCCCGAAGTCGAAGTCCCCGCCATAATCTCCGCCCCAATCGGAATAGCCGCCGGTGTCGGCGCTGGCCGTGTCGTAGCTGTATGACGTGTCCGGCTGAGAGTAGGCGTAGCTGGAAGTGTCAGGCGGCGTATAGGTGTAGCTGCCCTGCGACGAGTAGCCGTAATCGTTATAGCCCTGCGCTTGACCCGCCCAGGGGTCGGCCGCCGGCGCCGATGGCTGAACGTCTGCGAAATTGGTATCCCCAGATCCGAGATCACCGCTCTGAGTACCGCCGCCCCAATTCGGCGACGATTGAGGATCGGTAACGGGCGAAGACGCCTGCCCCGACATATAAGTGTCGGCGACGTCGTTAACCGAGCTACCGGGCTGGCTGCCGAGCGCGGTCGAGTTGTCGGAGGGGAGATAGCTTGCCTGGTCCCAGTTGGACGAGTTCTGGAGGTCTGTGAAATCCTGCCCAACAGTCCCATAAGCTTGGTTGGCTGAGCTAACGACCGACTGATTCAGCTCCACCATGTCGTTGAGACCACTGTTCAGCTGGTCGCTCGCCATCAGATCCGAGAATTCTTGGCTTTGCTGAACATAGGGGACCCCGGATGTTGTCGGAGCCCCGGTCGGCAATCCGTTTGCGGGGTCCGACGACAGCACATTTGGCGAGCCGGAATTGCCAGATTGAAGCCAGCTCATCGCTCCTAGGGATTGTTCGGCAGATTGGGTTTCTCCAAGGTATGAGAGAGGCTGCGCTTGAGATGCTTGTCCGCCTCCTTGACTAGCCGAACCTGGTCCCCCCATCCCATTGTCGGGGCCAGTAGTTGTTCCGGGACGCCAACCCTCGTAGGTTTGAATGGCATTCCGTAGCTCATTAAACTGATCCGAAGAGAGACTGTTGATAGTCGTCCCACCTGGCGCGCCGACTCGGTTGTTTAAGAACGCGGAGTACGCCGCCGTGTTATTCTCAAAAGCCGGCGCGTACGACTTCATCATGTCGTCAATTGTGGAATTTCCATATTTGTTCTGCAAGACATTAGTCATGCCTTGAAGACCAGACTGGTAATTCGGAAAAATCGCAAACCCGTTGTTGTCTTGGCCGATGGATCCCGCGGCCTGAGCATTAGGTCCGTCTTTTATGTTTCCCGGGTTGTTGTTGCGCCACGCGACGGTCCCTCCATCCAGCGTAGTGGTTGAGCCATCATCATTCGTGTATACGCGCGATAGACCGGACTGATATGCGGATACCGCCGTCGGCATTGCTCATCTCCGTTGGTACAATTATCTCAGGCTGAGAGAAGTCATGTTCTGAACAAGGAAGTCTTTTATTGCGGCGCGTATCTCATCCGCTTCACACAGGCCTTGATCGGTGACCTGCTCCTTCACAGAGTCAAACCAGCGAGTTGATTTTCCCGCAGCCTCGCCAGACGCGTTTTCCTGCTGGATGAAAATTCGCAGTCGTTGAGGACGCGGATTAGACTGTGGAACGATCTCCGGTCCTCCGGACGCCACTCGCTCTGCTGTGCCAACAACGAGCTCTTCTCCAGCACGCGATCGAACCTGAAACACAACGACCTGAGACAAGCTACAATCGGGAGCCATCCAATCGGAAAACTCCACCGGCTTCCCGTCGGCGAAACTCAACACTCGCTCGTAGTACAGACCGCGCTCGTCTGCACGCTGAGCCGCGGAGAACAGTTCAATGACAAATCGGTTTCGTGCATCGCTCTCATTGTGCCAGATCTTCGTGATCAGACTTATGCCGGACTGACCGCCCGACAAAACGTTGATGGATTGCGTAAGCCTGACCTCTTCTTGAGCGCTGGCTGACCCCACCGAAAGTAAGATTAGTACCGCGAGAAATGTCCCGATACATTGCCCATACAAGCGTCCACGTCGAACGACGTTCTCCGCAAATGCAGAGTGCACATGGGCATTGAAGCGTCGCATGGGCTGGCTCAGCAGCGATCGACGGGAAACTATCCCACCACACCTCACGATCGAATCTCCGGCTCCAAGTCAATGCTAGTCACGGCACAGAGCCCGACGGCGGCAGACGAGAAACCGGACGGCACCGCAGGAAATGACAGGGCTCCTGCGCTACCAATCAGCGATCCCCTCTGGCTTGTCACCTATCAGGTCTGGGAGTTGCATTTTGGAAATTCTGTGATCTTACTTGCTCTCGGCGTCAAGTGAACGCGGCCGCGCGTTCTTGGCCGCGGGCTGAATCAGGCCGAGTTCAATTGCCTTCACCGCCGCGAGCGTGCGGTTGGCCGCGCCGAGCTTGCGCATGGCGTTCTTGATGTGGAACACGACAGTGTTCTCGCTGATCGAGAGGATCCGGCCGACTTCCCAGGACGATTTTCCCGATGCTGTCCAGCTGAGGCAGGCCTTCTCCCGATCAGATAGTTCGCCGAACATCGCAAAGTCTCCACCCAGCAATTCAACATCATCGATGGACCCGCTGCTGATCGAGGCAATCCGCCCACCTTTTCTTCCAAGCAGTCCCCACGATCGCGATCGTCGCTGACCGCGATCACCTCTCCCGCAAGCTCTCGTGCTTGTAGCGCATCAGCGGCGACAGCAGATATTCGATGATCCTGCGGCGGCCCGTCTTGATCTCGACGGTGACCGCCATGCCGGGCTCGACGTCGACCATCCGATCGTCGACGAGCATCTGGGTCTGATCGAGCGCGGTATGCGCGACGTAAAGGAGCTCCTGTCCGGCGGGCTCGCTGGTGGTCGCCAGGTCACTCGGCTTTTGCGCACCCATCCCCTGCTGGACCGGCCGCTCACGTGCGACCGCATCGCGCGAAACACTGGTCACCCTGCCGTGAAGCAGTCCGTATTTGGTGAAATTGAACGTATCGACCTTGATTGCGGCCTCGTTGCCCTCCCTCACAAAGCCGATATCCTTGTTGGCGACCATGGCTTCAATCTCGAGCTTCGACTCCGCCGGGACGATGACCATCAGGGTTTGCGCAGGCGTGACTACGCCGCCGACCGTGTGAATGGCCAATTGCTGCACCGTCCCATCGATCGGCGCGCGCAGGATCTGGTCATGCAGCCGGCGCTCGGCCTTGACCAGGTCCTCGCTGAGTTGCGCGACCTTCTGCTCGGCATCTGCGAGGTCCGAGGACAGGCCACGAGCATAATCAGCCCGAGCCTGGTCGAGTTGGGCCACAAGCGATCGCTCCGCCGCCCCGGCTTCAACGCCATGACGCTGTTGTACCACCAGTTCATGTCGTTGCTCGGTCAGCCGCATTTGCGCTTCGAGATGGGCAATGCGATTGCCGTACTGGATCTTCATCGCCTTTTCTCGGATGTCGGCCGTCTCGATCAGCAGTGGCAGTTCGGCTTCGATCTTCTCGATCGTCGCGGAAATGCCGTCGACCTCCGCGCGCCGCTGCGCGATCTGCTCGTTCAAACCGTTGATCTTGGCGATCTGCTGCTCGGCCTGGGCAACCATGTTCGCACGGGCTCGCGCAACTTCTTGGAATGGAATGTCACCGGGCGGAGCGAAGCCGACGGGCCGCAGATCGCCGGACAAGCCGGCAGTCAGGGCCGAGAGCCGCGCAACATCGAGCCGGGCATGTTGCAACTCGGGCAAAATGCGATCGCGATCCGCCTTGGCGCTGGTCTGATCGACTGTAACGAGGATATCGCCCTGCTTGACCCGGTCGCCATCTTTGACGTTGATGGCGGAAACCATGCCGGCCTCGAGAGGCTGCACCTGCTTCACCCGTCCGGTCGGCACCACCTTGCCTTGAGCTGTGGCGATCACGTCGATCCGGCCCAGATACGCCCAAGCAATTGCAATCACAAGAAACGCCGTCAGCGACGCCGCGACTGCGCGCCCCAGAGGCGACGGCGGCGTTTCGACAATTTCCAGCGCGGCGGGCAGAAACTCCAGTTCGTTCCGGCCGCGGAAGCGCGGGCGGAGCTCAACGACCTTCGCGGCTGTCGCCTCAGCTGACTTCATGGAGTCCTGCCTGCAGCCGGTGAAGATTGGCATAACGGCCGTTGACGCGGATCAGCTCTTCGTGGTTTCCGTCCTCGACCAGGCGACCATGGTCGAGCGTAATGATGCGGTCGGCTCTCCTGACGGTCGACAGCCGATGGGCGATCACTAGGACCGTGCGGCCTTGCGCGATCTTGCGCATGTTGTCCTGGATGATGCGCTCGCTCTCGTAATCGAGAGCCGATGTCGCCTCGTCGAGAATAAGGATCCGCGGGTTGGTGACCAAAGCCCGAGCGATGGCGATTCGCTGCCGCTGACCGCCAGACAGGTTCGCGCCGCGTTCGACGATCACCGTGTCATAGCCCTGTGGAAGCTGTAGAATGAAATCGTGAGCGCCGGCGAGCTTCGCTGCATTCACGACATCGGCCATTCCAAGCGAAGTGTCGGCAAACACCGGAGAGCTGGTCCGGCGTCTTGTGCAGGTGCTCGGAAAGCCCGAGCGAACTCAACAGATCTCGCGCGCGCGAGGTGATTGCGGCTGGGGACAACCGGCCGAGTGCGCGCATGGGGAGCGCGACGTTCTCGGTTATGGTGAACTCAGGAAGAAGGAAGTGAAACTGGAACACGAAGCCAAACGAGGCCAGTCGCGCCTGCGCGCGCTCCTCCTCGTTCATCGCTGTGGTTGAGCGACCCTGCACCAATATGTCGCCCGACGTCGGAAGATCGAGCAGGCCAAGCAAGTAAAGCAAAGACGACTTGCCTGAGCCGGAAGGCCCCGTGATGCCAACGAACTCACGCTGCGCTAGCGAGAAGCTTATATCGCGCACGAGCGTCACCGGCACGATTCCAGGCAACACCTTCGTGACGTTTCTGGCCTCGATCAGCGGGGTCATGTTGCACCACGGATGATCTCGACCGGGTTCACCTTAGCTGCCGCCCTAGCTGGAAAATAGCCGGCAACAATGCTGGACACGAGCGCGACCAGCGTCGCAATCACGTAGTGTGTCGGCGAGTACAGCACAGGCAAATGATTGTAGTCCGAGAACGGATTGTTGAATTCCAGCGCAGCCATGCCGCGCGTGAGCAAGTAACCCATGATCCAACCCAGTGCCGATCCGAGAAATCCGATGGTCAGCGCCTCAATCAGAAAGATTGCCTGGATCGTTTGCCTCCGAAACCCTAGTGATTTCAGGATAGCTATATCGCGCGTCTTCTCGAGAGTTATTGTCGAGATAATATTATATGTGCCGAAGCTCGCCACAAGTAGGATCGCGCCTACGATCGTATACATTAGCACGTTCCGAATATTGATTGCATTCAGCAGGTCTTCTTGCGCCTCCTGCCAGGAAATCGATTTATAGCCTGTCTGATCGCCGATGCGATCACTGATAAGTCGCGCGTCCATCGGCTCGCGGGTACGGACGCGAATCTCGTTCACGATACCGATCTGGTTCTCCAGCGTTTGCGCAGTCCGCAGCAAGACGTAGCCGGTGGTTTCGTCCGTGACCCGGAAGCCAGAATGGAAGGTGCCAACGACGGTAGCATTCAGCGTGACGCCTTGCGCCGATATCAAGGTTAGATTGGAATTGACACGCGTGCCGATCTTGCGTGCCAACCGATCTCCAAGCAGGATCGCCTTCGATGAGTGATAGAGCGAGTTCAGAGTACCCTCGCGCATGTGGGTCGCGAGGTTGGAGACCTGCGCCTCCGTGCGCGGGTCGATGCCGATCACCGAGATCGTCAGGTTACGGCCAGCAAAACGCAGCACCGCCTTCGACTGCACCGAAGGAGTGAGTTCGCCCGGCACCCAGCTCTGCAGCGAGGCGACGGTCGCCATTGGGTTTTTGATGCCAGGCCGCCGTACTTCGGGCGTCAGGCCGTGGATTTCCGCCGCGCGAAATGCCAAGTCCGCGGGCTGTGGGGTCGGCTCGCGCAGTTCATCGGTAATTGAGATGTGGGGCAGCGCGTCGACGAGAGTGGCAATGAAGTCGTTCTGCGATCCCTCCATCAGCGCTGCCATCATGATGGAGAAGCCCACACCGGTCATCACACCGACGATAGCGACCAGCGATTGCCTGGCGCGACTGACCATGTGGGTCAAGGCTATGCCGAGGATGAGGTTCATGGTTTGGCTGCTGCCGTTGTCAGTATGCGCACATGCGGCCGTCTCGCGATCTTCGCATCGAATGGGGACACAACCGTTTCACCTTCCTCCAGCCCGTCCAGAACTTCGACATGGCTCGTGCCGCGAATGCCGGTAATGACGCCGCGCATTTTCGGACGGCCGTCCGTGATCACGAGCACTTCGCGATTGAGTAAGGCATTTGCGGGGACCAGCAGCGCGTTCTGGTTTTCGCGCGTCACTATGTTGGCTTCAACGCTCATGCCGACACGGAGCGATGTGTCTTCTGGCAGGCCAATGCGCACACGAAAGGTCTTAGCGATAGGATCGCCTGCCGGGGTGATTTCTTTGACCCATCCCTGAAGCACCTGCCCGACGAAGGCATCAGTCCGCAGCAACGCCTTCTGGCCGACCGCAATGCGCGGCACATCCTCTTCGTTGGCCTCGGCCACGAGCCATAAGGGCTTTGCAAGCCCGATGCGGTACAGGATGGTGCCGGGGTCGACCATATCGCCGACCTCGCCATCCTCGCGCAGCACAATGCCGTCCATTGGCGCGACCAGTTCCAAATAACGCAGACGCTGCTCTTGCGCCGCCACCTGAGCCTGCATGCGGGCGAGGTCAGCGGCGGCCTTCTGGTGCAGCTGCGTGGTAGTGGCGCCGCGCGCCAGCAATTGCGATTGGCGATCGAATTCCTGCCGATTGAAGACTTCCAATGCCCGCAGGTCGTTAAGCGTCGCCAACGCCTCGGTGTCGTCGAGACGCGCGAGCCTTTCGCCTTTCCTCACCGCCTTCCCCTCGCAACGGCAACGCTCGACGATGCGTCCGCGCACAAGTGGGGTAAGCCGCGACCAGGTTTCGGGCTCGACCGAGCCGGTGGCATAGACGATCTCAGCCGCAGGCCCTCGAGTGACTAGTGCAACTTTCACCGCAGGCCCGCGCAGATACCACCAACTTACGGCCGCGGCGGCAGCAAGGACTACCAATGCGCCGATGAACCAGCGCCCAAAGCGGCGCGGCTCGCGCCGCAGCGGCCCCGCCGGTTCAGCGGTCGAAATAGATCGGGCTTGCATGTTCATGTGCGTTCACTCCCGAGCGAACCGCGCTTCGCTCGCCGACGAGACTCATCGAGACAGCCCGCCAGACTTCTGGGTCACTCGGCTGGAACCGCTTCCGCCTCTTGCCGATACGCCACCGTCTTCTGCCAAACCGCAGCGACGCTCTGCTGCGTTTGCTCCAAGATCAGGCAGTGGCCCTCATTATCGTAGCCGCAGAAGCGCGCGCTGGGATCACGGCGGATATCGGCGACCGCCGCATTGAACATCTCGAGGCAATCGGTCACCTGTCCGACGTTCTGCAGGCGGGCGTGGTACATGATGTCGAGCAGGCGAAACGCCATTACGGGTGGCTCACCATATGAAATTGCGGGCCGACTGAACTCGAACAGGACATTCACGGCCGGCAGCGCCTGCTCGATCCGGCCCAAAATGCCTTCGATGTCTTCGGGGGTGCAGGCGACGAGATGGGCGATCTGTCGCAGCGGTGCGGCAGGCGGCATGAGGGTAAGGCCAAGCTCCCTCCCGATCTGGCTCTCGATCCATTGCCGAACTTGCGATGGCGCATTGCGGATCTGATCCGCGGTCAAGGTAATTCCGATCATGGCAGGATCTCCTTCTAAAGGGACCCTACCGAACCGGCTGTTGTAGCTATTGATCGGAATCAACACGCAAATGCGGCGCACTGAACGGTTTGACCTCAATGGGATCGGTCTCGTCACCCTGGCTTCGGTTGCAGAAAGTTCGACGGCCCGAAATCTGGCTCACGGAGCGATGGGGACTCGAACGGGGGAGGTACGAGTCCACTTTTTGGGTGGCGAGCCGGTGGCGATTCTACAAAGAGGAAGGCCGCCCCTTGAGGGCGGCCTATCAAATTTTCTCTTTCTGACCAGCTATCTGGTTAGTTGCGGGGCAAGATTTGAACTTGCGACCTTCAGGTTATGAGCCTGACGACCCGCGCCTATACCCATGCCGCCGAATTCTGGCAGGAGCGCCGTGCGGATGATGCGCTGGTGGGCGGTTCGACCAGCTAAGGAGACGGTCGTGTCATCAAAATGAGCGCCTGAGGAAAAGCGCGTTGAAAGTGGTTGCTCCCTTAAGTCGCACATCCACTAGTTCGACATGTTGGTGTCAAGCAGCGCCAGAAGTGAGCGCACCACTACTAGTCTCCGACGTCCGATAGTTGTCGTGACGACACGCCCATCTCCTATCAACTCGTAGAGCTTCGTGCGTCCCAAGCCGGTCACTTCGCATGCATCGCCAATCGTGCAGGTGAGCCGCTGCGCGAATGGCATCATGCTCGGTTCTGCGGCATTCGGAGCGGATAGACTGTACCTCACGTGGCCTCCAGTTGCACGAAGCTCGACAGGAGAAGAGTTGATTGTGCGACAAGCAACGTCAATGCGAACATTCGAGAGCGCTCGCGTACGACATCGCAAGCCAGCGGCGGTTTGAATATTTCCGGATACCAAGGGCGACGCGAAAATTTTTCGCGAATGCGCCAGGCACAGTGAGGCATCGCTCTGAGGCTAGTCTGCTGGAGTCGTCAGCAAATTCCCCAAGCGTTCGCCGCCGTTCGCCAGCGTCTTATTCAAACGAACGCGGCTGATGGCTACTTAAGTGCCTGAGTTTGCTGGCGCTCCCTAGGGGAATCGAACCCCTGTTTCAGCCTTGAGAGGGCTGAGCAGCCGAAGCGAGTTCGCGGCCGACATTGTCGCTGGCTTCAAGCACCGAGTCCTTGGACGGCGCGGAGTACGCGATCCGGCCTCGATCCAATCATCAAGGATTAGATTGCTCGGGTTCTTGTCAGAATGCGTGACAAGTTCCCACTGAGGCGTGGAAGCGCGGGGATTGGAGGGTCTGTGCTCCAGCGAATGAGCAAGCAGCAACGACGACGGCCTTCAAGAGATTGCCTATGAAGGATTCAGCCACGAAGCTCTCAAGGACTAGATTGCCGTTCGCATGCGACACGGCGCTACGGATGCGCTACGGACCGGGATGGGCGGGGAAGCGATCGGCCTAACGTATTGATATCGTGTGTGAGCGGCCCGAGACATAGGTGACAGAACGTACCGGACACATGGGTTACACTTTCCGCTTTTGTTCTGCGGGAGGTGTGGATGCCGTGGAAAGTGAGTTCGGTAATGGAAGAGCGCCTGCGCTTTGTCGCCCGGCTTCTGGATGGGGAAGCCATGACCGAGGTCTGTCGCGAGTTCGGCATCTCCCGCAAGACCGGCTATAAGATTTTCGACCGCTACAAGGAGCAAGGGCTTGGCGCGTTGAGCGACCGCTCCAGGCGGCCCATACGCTACGCCAATCAGCTCCCGCAACAGGTCGAGACCCTGATTGTCCAGCTCAAGGCCGAGAAGCCGCACTGGGGCGCCCGCAAGATCCGCGAACTGCTGGTACGCCGGCTCGATGGCGACATCAGGGTTCCCGCCAAAAGCACCATTCATGCGGTGCTCGACCGCCACGGTCTGGTCAAGCGCAGCAGCGGGCCGCGCCACCATGCGCACGGCACGCCGCTGTCGCAGGGCACGCTCCCCAATGATCTGTGGTGCGCCGACTTCAAGGGCGAGTTCAAGCTCGGCAATGGCCGATACTGCTATCCACTGACCGTTACCGACCATGCCTCGCGCTTTCTGCTGCTCTGCGAAGCGCTGGACTCAACGCGCGAAGACGCTGCCCTCACAGCCTTTGAGCAGCTGTTCCGCGAGCGCGGCCTGCCGTTTGCCATCCGCTCCGACAATGGCGTCCCCTTTGCCAGTCCCAATGCTTTGTTCAATCTCTCGAAGCTGTCAGTGTGGTGGCTCCGGCTCGGCATTGCGATCGAGCGCATTAAGCCAGGCCATCCGCAGCAGAACGGCCGTCATGAGCGCATGCATCTCACGCTCAAAAGGGAAGCCACCAGACCGCCGGGGTTCAACAGCCTCCAGCAGCAGGATCGCTTTGATAGCTTCCGGCACGAGTTCAATGAGGAACGCCCTCACGAAGCTCTCGATATGAAGCGTCCCGCAGACCTCTACACAGCTTCAGCACGCCGCTACGATGGCCTGCCCGAACTGACCTATCCCTTCCACGATCGAGACGTCGTCATCACATCCTGTGGGCGCCTTTGCCTGCACCGCAAGAAAATCAATATCTCCGTCGTGCTGGCCGGCCAAAAGCTCGGCATCAAGGAGGTCGACGACGGCATTTGGCTCGTCAGCTTCATGCACTACGATCTGGGCTACTTCGACCTGGAGCAAAAGACCTTGCAGCCCCTCGACAACCCATTCGGCCCAAAGCCCGTCACCGATGTCTCCGGTACGACATCCTCGCTTTGACCGAGAGGCAGTCTTGCTCATTCTTGGCACGGCAGCCCTTGGCTCGGCCGCGCTGAGCGGTCAACCCCGCAGCCCGCAGGGGCGCGCCTTTGGCGCGCGGGGTTGACGGCGAACGCGCGTGCCGAGCAACAATGCGGCTGTGCCATGAATGCTTGGAGTGAGTGACCCTGCAACCCCTCGACAACCCGTTCGGCACGAGGTTGTCACCCATGTCTTAGGTACGACCTGTTACCTATGTGTCCGGGCTGGACAGTGGTCTTTTGGTAGCGGGGGAGCGCTACCGCCTTTCCCCACACAAGCCAAACCTACGATACGTTATCCAATCTTACGCATGAGGCAGTCTGCTTGGTCTGCAACGCGCTGAACTCTATAGTCCTGGAGACGTACTTTGAAGGGTCACGAACCTCAGTATCCGGCTAAAGCGGCTGAATTCGCGAAAGCTCGAACCGCAGCGCATGTTCGTCGCTATCAAGCCGCGACCACCTCCACCGGCTACTCAGTCTCTATTCGGAAAGCACTGGGTGCCTCGCGCCTCGACCGACTGTTGCCCTCCGAAGGCGAAGGCCACACGTTCGAATCGTGTCGGGTGCGCCACTTCCGAACAAAACTGGGCACTGGCGCAGCCCCGCCGCCCATCACCAGCAGTTCCAGAACCGATTTCGGGCCAATGATCCGCGTCATCCAGGTCAACTTGGTGAATGACCGCCCGGATATAGGCGCGCCCGAAAAAGCCCGCATCATGTCGGTGAACGCGGCGATCTTCTCTTGAGTGATCCGGGCTATTGGCGTCATTTCGGCGACCGCGCGGTCAAAGCGACCTGCGCGATGTCGCGCGACACTCCTGCGCGTTCAGGCCGGCGCATGCTGGCCTCCCCCCGCAGAGTCGCTGCGGTACCGGCTGGCCGACGTTTGGTAGTACTGCGCGCGGATAGCCGCCATGGCTTCGATCAACGGTCCCCACGGCGCCGGAAAGCGTTCTTCCGCCATCACCCGGTGCAGCATGCGCTTATGGCCGGCCAGCTCGTCGTTGAGAAAGTCCATCACAGGCATAGCTGGATAGCGCTGCAGCAGCAGGATCGCCGCGTTGTCGGCCTCGCCGGCCGACCTGTCCTTGTCGCGTCCATGCAGATCGTTCTGCAGGCGCCCTATCGCGGAGATGAGCCGCAGGACCTGGCGAAACGCCGGACGCGTGCGCAAGGTCGCCATGTCCAACCCCCACAGCAACGACAGGCAACAGAACACGTTCGCGTAGGCGATCGAATCGATGCCGTTGTGCAGGTACTCGGCGTAGGACCAGCGTTCCGCCCTTGCCGCCTGCGCGTGTCCGGCGCGCAGGGCCGCGCAGTAGCACCGAGTATCGTCGAGAAGCTGAGCATAGTCGCGACGATCGTAGGCGAGCGCGGCCAGCGAAGCGCGCAGCACAGCGCAGCCCTCGAATCCGGGGAGCGCGCACGGCTCGCCCTGCCCCAGCGCCTGCTCCACCGCGGCGAGCTGCTCCGGCGCGATCACGCCAAGGTCGTTGCAATCGTCGAGCCAGAATAGCAGCGCCAGTTCGCGATAGAACGTCACGGTTAGCGTTTCGTCCTGCGGATCGCGACCGGTGCGGACGCTGATGTCGCGCAGGCTCGGGCGGATACGCTGCAGAATGTACTGGCCGCCGTTGACCGCTTCCACGGCATGCTCGTCAGCGAACCCGGTCAGGGAACGCCCCCACTCCAGAACCTGATGCAGCGCGCGTTCTGGTTGGGTCATGGCGCCGCTCCTGCTCCCTCGGGTAGGACGCGCCGCCCCCAACGAAGCGCCAGCCACAACCCGGCGAGTTCGGTCACGCGCACAACCCGAGTGGGGCAATACAGTTCCTTGCCGATCCACAACGACGTTTTCGGCAATGCATGCGCCGCATGGCGGGCGAGCATCCACTCCAGCGCACGCGCCACCACCTGCGCGATGCGCCGGCGCCCTGTGGTCTCTTCGCTCTCGTCCATCACGCGTAACGCGAACAACGCATAGGCGGTTTCCTCGAATGTGGACGCGCGACCGGCGCCCCAGCCGCCGTCGCCACGCTGCGCCTGCAGCAGCGCCGCCAGCGCGCGCTCGTCCCGCCACCGGGGCTTGCCTTGCGCCAGCGCAGCGACCGCATGCGCGGTGGGATACAGCCACGAAACGTGCCATTTTTCGTTGTCCCATAGACCGTGCGGGTTGCGATTCGCCTCGACGTAGGCGCTGGTGCCGGCGGCGGGCTTTCCCAACAGTCGCAACGCATGCAGGGCGTGGATGTTGGTCGACACCGAGGCATTGCGCTCGCCGGGGAAGGTGACGAACAGCTCGCCGATTTCAAAATGGCGCAACGCATCGACCGCCGCGTCGCGGCCTGCAAGGTGCAGGACGCATAATGCAACGGCGGTGTCGTCCGCATCAGCCGCGAAATGCACGGCCGGGCCCAGACCGCGCACGCCCAGGCGGGCGTCGAGCTGCGCGACAATCACGCGGACCGGCTCGGCGAGCGCGGGATGCGCGAACAGCCCGGCCAGATGCAGGGTGTACAGCGACCAGCATGGCTCGAACACATTGATCGGCCAGACGTTGGGAACGACGCCTTCGATGCCGCTGCGCGTCGCCCGCGATGCCATCTGCAGATACGCATCGGCGCGCCCGACCTGCGGCGTGCTCCCCCGTGTCACGGCGTGCGCACGCCACGCGGCGGTTGCCGCCGGACTGATGCCGATGCTGCCGTCGTCATCCGGGCATGCGGTGGTCGGTGACGTCCCCCAGGCTTCCCAGGAGTGTAGCAACGGATGGCCGCTCGGCAACATCGCCACCGCCTCCAGCTTGACCAGGCACGCTTGCCGCAGTGGAAACAGCGCTGGATGGCGCGGAAACGCTACGCCACCCAGCAAGGATGCGGCCTCACCGCAAAGCTGCGGCAGGATCAGCTCCGCGCCGATCGGCGCGTCTTCCGGCACCGCATGCGCATAGGGATCGGGCTGGCGCTGGAGGAACCGGGTTGCCGCCTGGACTGCGTCGGCAGCACCGGGAAGAGGATCGGCACGCTGCAATGCCAGTAACGCTGCCCAGGTGGGCGCATGGCGGAACAGCGGGAAGTCCGCGCTTCCCCATCCGCCGTCGTCCTGTTGCTGCGCGATGAGCCACGCGTATGCGTCCTGCCGACTGGTGACGTTGCCGTGGAAGCGCAGCGCCCGCGCCGTGTCGTAGATAGACGGACCGACGCTGCCGCCATCGCTTATTTCGCTCAGCAGGCCGCGCAATTCGGAAAGAATCTGTTCGGACAGCGCGTTCACGCTGGATTTCCCTTATGCAGACCGTTGAAAAGAACCGGGTCGGGCAGACGCCGCGCATGTCGCCGCAAGCTCGTCGCATAGGCAGCGCCGGACGGCCGCCCTGCTCCGGCGCGGCGAGGTCCCCGATGCTGGCGCCGGTCCGCCGCGTAGGCTTGCGCGCAGGGCGCCGCGTGCGCCGCGGCGGGCAACCGCTGCGATCGGCACCGCGACTCGGACAAAGTGCAGCATGTACCTCTGTCGCCGGTCGATCGCTGCGGCACGGGGGCGTCTCCATGCGGACGGGCGCGCTCATGCGCATGGCGCGTGCTTGAACAGATACGCGTTGGCCCGCTGTAGGAGTTGCGCCAACCGTTCAGCACGCGGCCCCAGCGGCGCGATGGCCTCCCCGGCATCGCGCAACAGATCCAGCGCGAACTGGCGTGCTGCCTGCAGTCCCATGATCGACGCGCAGGTCGGCTTCTGCGCCGCCGCGTCCTTGCCCGGGGTCTTGCCCAGCGTCGCGGTATCCGCTGTCACGTCGAGAATGTCGTCGATCACTTGCAACGCCAGGCCGAAACAGGCGCTGTAGTGATCGAGCGTACAGTACAGCGCAGCGTGCGCGGCATTCTCCGCGACAGCGCATAGCAGGCCCATGCGAACGGACGCGCGCACTAGCGCTCCGCTCTTCATCTGGTGCATGGCCACGATCCTGTCCAGCTCGACGTGCTTTCCAACCAGCGACAGATCCTGGGCCTGCCCGCCTGCGGCACCCTCGGCTGACACCGCCTGCGCCAGTTCGCGCACGAGCGCGATACGGCTGTCGCCCGGCGCATCCAGGCTCGCCAGGGTCAGGAAGGCGTGCGCCTGCAGCGCATCGCCGACTAGGATCGCAGTAGCTTCGCCGAACTTGACGTGCACGGTCGGAAGGCCGCGGCGAAGCACGTCGTCGTCCATCGCGGGTAGATCATCGTGGACCAAGGTACCCGCGTGCATCATCTCGATGGCGGCGCCGACGTCATCGAGCACGTGCGCCGGCGCGTCGGCCATTGTGCCGGCAGCCAGACATAGCAAGGCGCGAGTGCGCTTCCCGCCATGCAAGGTGGCGTAGCGCATCGCCGCCATCAGCTCGGTTTCACCGTCATGTTCGGCGCAGAGAAGACGTGCCAGCACCTGTTCGACCCGGTTTGCGCCCTCGTGCATCCAGATCTCGGGCAGCAGCCCGCCGGATGCGCCGCGCGCCTGCGCGCCCAATCCGCCGAGCGCGGAATCACCAGTTCTGTCATCCTGTGGCGTAGAACCGGTCTGCATGTTGTTCATGTCCTTGTTCCTGACAGGCGAGCCGCCGCGGTGTTGTCTGCGTCGCACCGTGCGCGCGCCGAGTGCAGCAATGCCGCGCGTCGCCAGCGCTGCTGCCTCGCCACAGGGGCATGTGATGCCAGCTCATGAGAATCCGATGCGGATAGTCATAGACGGATGTGCGGTCGGGTAATAGCGCCGGCCTTTTTCGACACCGCTCAGCAACCGCGGCCGCGCCCCGCCCTCGTGCATGGTCAACGCCAAGGCGATGCAGAACTGCACCAGAACTAGCCATGCCAGGTGGTAGCCGACGCAGACGTGTGGGCCGGTACCGAACTGCAGCATGTCCACCGGTCGGATCGGCTCGGTGCGTTCCAGCCACCGCGCCAAGCGAAACTGATGAGGCGCCTCGTGCAGCAGCGCCGAGGTCGAGAAATGCAGCAGCGGGATGCACAGATCGGTGCCCGCCGGAATGCGCCGTTGGCCGAGTCGCAATTCACGCACTGCTCGACGCACCAGGAGCGGCGTCGGTGGATGCACGCGCAGCGTCTCGCGGAACAGCGCCTCGGCAACCGGACACTGCGCCAGGTCCGCGTGCCGGGTCGGCACCGCGCCCACGCGTTGCGCCTCCTCGACCAGAGCGTCCCACACCCCAGGCTGCCGCGCCAGCTCGATCACCATCCAGGCCATCGTTGAGGCGGTGGTGTCGTGACCACCAAGCAGCAGCAAGCGGATATTGGCGACCAGGACCTCATCGGAGAGCGCATCGTCGCTGCGATCGAAGGCGCTCACCATGTCGTTGATCAACCCGGTGCGCCCGGCATGTTTGCGCGCGTCGCGAACGAACTCGTGCAACCGCGCATCGATCCAGTCGCGGGCGGCGCGACCGCGCCGCAAGGGCAGTCCGGGCAGGTCGACCGGGGGCGCGACGATCAACTGCAGCAGTTGCCGATACTTGCGACGCCATTCCGGCAGGTCCTGCGCGGGGATTCCCATGAGGCTGAAGATGAGCTTGAGCATCAGATCGCCGGTTTCGCGCAGGATGGTTACGTCGCCGCGGTCGCGCCACCTCTGCACCCGCGCCCGGATGACGGGCGCGAACAGCTCGCCGATGCCGGCCTGGGTCAGCCCCGTGGGCAGGAACGCCGCCTGGATCGCACCGCGCGCCTGCCGGTGCGCGCCGCCGTCCTGGGCGACCAACGTTCCACCAAACAATTCGGGCGCGATATCTTCGATCAGCATCGAGGACACGTCCTTGTGCCGGAGCAGTGCGATCGCATCCGGATCCAGACAGGTCACCATGTGTCCGGCAGGGCCGAAGTCCAGCCAGAAGTGCCTGCCCAGCGTCCGTTCCGCGCGCCGCAGCAGGCGCGGCAGGTCGCAGACGATGGCGGGAAGATGCCCGACCAATGGGAAAGCGCCGGGCACGACCGGGATGTCGTGCCGCAGCCGATCTCGACGGTTCAGCGGGTTGAGCAGCATGTCCATCAGCAGCGCGGCGACGCAGCCGCTTCGGCGGTCTCGCCGGAAGGCCGCACGGCGCGGCTGTTCCCACCGTCGGCGTACGTCGGCACATGCGCCAGCATGCCGCCGTCGATGCACACGACTTGGCCGGTGATGAACGCAGCATCGTCGGAGAGCAGGAACGCCACCAGCGCGGCCACGTCCTCGGGGCGGCCGACGCGCGGCAGCGGCTGGTGCCGGCGCAGATGCCGTTGCATGCACTCGTCCAGCTTGGCCAGGAGACGCTCGGTCATGATGAGACCCGGCGCAACCGCGTTGCAGCGGATCTGCGCATGACCGTACTGGGTGGCGAGCGAGGCCGATAGCATGTTCATCGCCGCCTTCGATGCGGCGTAGGACGTCAGCGCGGTGTCACCGCTGAGCCCCTGGCACGACGACATGTTGACGATCGCGCCACCGCCGCGGGCGATCATCCGTGGGATGGCCTGCCGGCAGCAGAGCAACGTGCCGCGCAGATTGGTCGCCATGGTCTGATCCCAGATCGCGAGGTCCAGGTCGAGGATTGCGCGGTCACGCGGAGTCAAATGCATGGCGCTCGCGTTGTTCACCAGCAGGTCGACCCCACCGAAGTGCCGCTCCGCCGTCTCGAACAGCGCTGCCACCGCCTGCGGATCGGCGATGTCGATGGCCAGGGCCAGGGCGTGGCCCGCCTCGGTCGCGATTTGCGCGGTGGCGGCGATGGCCGCCGAGCAATCAATGTCGGCGATCACCACTCTGCCGCCCTCGCGCGCGATGGTGACGGCGCATGCCTTGCCGATACCGGCGGCGGCGCCGGTCACCACGGCCACCTTGCCTTCAAACCGTCCCATCGTGTCCTCCTGGATTGCGTTGGTCTCTCGCGGCATGCCGCTCGACGGCCGGAGAGGGAGCACTGTCGGCGCTGACGCGCTCGTCATCGCCAGCTTCGCTTTCGATGACCCGGATGGCGGCGACCGGGCACTGGCTAGCTGCGAGCCGCACAGCGGCGTGCAGCGCCTGCGGGACTGTCGCCTCGCACACTTCGGCCACGCCGTCCGATTCGCGCTGGCGAAAAGTACCCGGTAGCGTCAGCACGCACTGTCCGCTGGTTCCGCACAGATCCTGGTCGACCACGACGCGCATCTCAGCCCCCTGCGCACGCAGCCGCACCGGCAGCGCGCGGAACGTCCTAAGGAACGCGGAGTGCTCCCGGATCGGCAGCTCGGCCAATGCTAGCGTGGGGAAGCGCGCCTGAATCCGCGGCAAACTTTCGGCCAACTGCACCCGGGCCAGTTGCGCACCGAGGCAGAAGTGGATGCCGTGGCCGAAGCTCAGCATGATCTTCCCGTCGGTCGACATGCCGGGACTGGTGCCGTAGAACCGCGCGGGATCGAAGCGGTCGGGATCGGCAAAGGCGTCAGGGTCGCGATTGCCAGACGCGATCAGCACGCGCACGTCCGCGTTCTTCGGGATCACCACGCCGCCTAATTCGATGTCGCGCTGGGCGATACGCGGGATGGAGCTGAACATGGCGGGCGCGTCGCAGCGCAGGACTTCTTCGACGAATGCCTTCACCCCCATGGCGTCTCCTTGCAGCCAGAGCCGCTGTTCGGGATAGGCCAGCATCGCCAGGACCGCATGGTCGATGGTCGCAGCAGTGGTGGCGAAGCCACCGAGCAGCATGCCCCACAACATGCTGATCAACTCTGCATCTGACAGCGTGGCGGCATCATCGTCGTGTGCGCCGACCAGCATCGACACGATGTCGTGGCCGGGATCGGTGCGCTTGCGCTGTATGAGACCGCCGAAGTAAGCCCTTACTCTGGCACTGGCTGCGTCCGCCGCGGCGAGCCGGGGATCGCTGGCGTGCGGGCTCAGGCCTTCCAGAATGGCGCCAATGCCGGCGGCAAGCCCGAACATGTCGTCCTGGGGCATGCCAAACAGTTCGGCGAAGACCAGTATGGGCAAGGCCAGCGCGAATTCCCGATGCAGGTCCACGTCCTCCCCGCGCTCTAGCGCGGGCGCCATGCCGTCCAGCCGCGCTTCGACGATGCGCGCGATGCTCGGCCGCAGGTTGTCGATCTGGCGCATGGTGAAATCGCGCGAGATCAGCCGGCGCAGACGCGTATGCGTCGGTGGGTCCTTCATCGCTAGCGTGGAGGCCAGCAGATTGAGCGACAGGCTGGTCGCCGCATGCGGAAAATAGCGCGCCAGTTCGCCCGGCGCCGGTCCCCGAAACGCATCCCCCGTGGCCTTGAGGGCCCAGTAGATGTCGGCGTGGCGGCTCAACAGAAAGAGGCCCGACGCCGCGCGATGCACCGGGTCGTGCTCGCGCAACCACCGCATGAGCGGATACGGGTCGTGGATGCACGCCGGCGACGCCAGTTCGGCGAAGGCATCCCGGCATGATGCCGTGGTTTCTTGCACGTCCATCTTGGTTACCTGTTGGCTGGCTGATCTGACCGCGGCGGGGCAGGCGCGCCGACAAATCGCAGAGAGGATTGGGATTCCCCAGGGCCGTCCGCACATCACCAGAGCACCGGGAACTCCTCGAACCCGCCAGTGATGATCTCCTTGCGCAACTTCAGTTCTTCGGGCGCCACGGCCAGGCGCAGCGCGGGAAAGCGCTGGAAGATCGAACCGAACACCGCCTTGAGTTCCAGTCTGGCCAGCGCCCCGCCGATACAGGAGTGCGACCCGTAAGAGAACGCCAGGTGCGGCTTTTCCTGGCGTCCGATGTCGAAGATCTCCGGGTCGTCGAAATGGCGCGGATCGAAAGACGTTGCCGGCAGGCCGACGAGCACCTTGCTCTCCGCGGGAGTATGCACGCCGGCGATGGTTACGTCGGTCCTCGGATAGCGCATGACGCCGTCCCAGCCCGCGCCCGGCGGGTACATGCGCAGGATTTCCTCCACCGCTTTGTCCACCAGGGATGGATCGTCGACCAGGCGTTCGCGCTGTTGCGGATGGCGGAACATGGCCAGCAGGCCGCATTCGATCTGCGCGACGGTGCTCTCGTGCCCGGCCACCAGCATGCCCGCCGCGAGGCCGATCGCTTCTTCCTCGGTCGCCTTGCCCTGGTCGACCGCCGCGAGCAGATCCGTCAGCAGGTTGTCGCCCGGATCCTGGCGCTTGTCCCACATCTTGCAGCGAATGTAGCCGCGCAGTTCTTCCCAGGCCAAGCGCGACGCGCTGCGCGGGCCGCTTTCATGCTGGTGCGTCATCACCTCGTCGGACAGCCGGGCGAAAAAGGCGTGATCCTCGTAGAGCACGCCCATCAGCGCGCTGATGACCATGGCCGGAAGCGGAAAGGAAAGGTGGCGCCGCAAGTCGGCGGGCTGGCGCTGGGCCGCCAGGTTCTCGAACAACTGCGCAGCGATCGCCTGGACATGCGGCGCCAGCAACTTCACCCTGTGGCTGCTGAAGGCCGGCGCCACGAGCGTGCGTAACCGGACATGCTCGTCCCCCTCGTGCGAGACCTGCCACCCTGGCGAACCGAGAATGACCGAATCCGGGGTGAACGCCGCCGGCGGCATTCCCGCTGGCCGGAACGCCGCGTCGGACAGCGCCGCCTTGGCCTCGTCGTAGCCTGTCACCCACCAGCCCTCGTGCCCGGACGGGAAACGCACGCGGTGGATCGGACCGTTGGCGCGTAGCGCCAACATCTCGGGAGAGGGCTCAATGTGATCGACGCGCCACATCGGCAGCGTCGGCAGAGGTTGTTCGGACACGGTGGCACTTCACTCTCTAAACGATGAAAGGGCGGAAGGTGCCCGCAGGCGCTGCGGGCAGCGGCTTCACGTGCGCTTGCGTTCACTTCTGTTCGTCGATGATGATCGGCGGGAAGGCGGCCGAATCGTAGGGCCTCAAGTTGGCTTTAACCATCTACCGAATCTTGTAGTAGCCCCCAAAGCTAAACGCCTGGTGACGCAAAATTATGAGGAAAACTCTGTCGCCACGCGCTACCATACGGAAACCTATGTCTGATGGGCATCAGCCTATGTTGGTTGGCTACATGCGCGTGTCGCCAGACTCCGACCGGGCAGAACACGGACTTGCAGCTATGCGCTGCTCGCGCCGGATCCGCGTCACCTGTTCGAGGATCACGCCTTGGGCGCCAACGATGACCGCTCCGGCTTGGCGCGGGCGCTCGCGGCCGCACCTGCTCGCGATCGTGACCTCGCTCAAGGACAATTAGATGGCGTTCCGCTCCCTGACCGAAAACCTGGACACCACGACGCTCTCGGGCGAGTCCTGTTCCAAGTGCGGCGCGCTCGCGCAGTATGAGCTGCGCTTTATCCAGGAGCGTGTTGCAAGACCTTGCGCAGTTCGCGTTGCCGCGTGCGCCAAACTCGCGAAGCACGCTCTCCTCGATCAAATACGCGGTCACGGAATCCGGCGGCGCAACCTCGCCCGACTCAGCTTCGTCATCGAACCCAAGGTCCGTTAGACTAGCTCTGCCAGCGCCCGATTCAGACTCAGGGGTTAGGCACTCTCGGTTGGGATACGCCTTGGCGTATTCTATCGCGGCCTCAACGCGATCGCGTCAGCGATGGAAAATCCTCGACAATCTCCTCGGCCGATTGCCCACGGGCGAGGGCGGCCACCATGTAGACGGGAATGTTGGTGTTTTACATGGGTTCGTTACGATCACCTCCGACTGTACCCATCGGCGCAGTTCATCGAAACGATGAAGACGGCTTTTGAGGTCGGCGTCGATCTTGCCGAGATCAAGGACTAGTTCGCCAAACGCGCGCGTCGAAGGAGAGCTGCCGCATCACTCATACAGGCGACGCCGGGGTGAGATCTCTAAAGGTCCATAAATGCCTGGCTCAGCCGCAGGAGAATAGCTACGGAAACACTCCAACGGCAGCTCGACGGTTGAAGGCTGAGTGAAATGGCCGGGTCCCAAATAACTCCGAATCGTCACGTCAAAAGAGGAAGCGGAGAACCTCTACGGGAACGACTGAAACTGGCAGTTTTCTAGCCTGTTGACTTGGGTTTATCTCGACGATCGCCAGCGGAGAGCTTCCATGTATATACCACTCCACTTTCGAGACGACGACATCGAGAACATTCGAGCAACAATTCGCTGCGCCCGATTGGCCAACCTGGTCACAGCGACATCAGATGGGCCACTTGCGACGCCACTTCCGCTATTCCTCGATGAAAGCGAAGGCGAACACGGCGCGCTGTACGGGCACCTGGCCAAGGGCAATCCGCAATGGCGCACGGCCCCGATCGGAGAAGCTCTGGCGATCTTTAATGGCGCAGAGGCTTATGTGACGCCCTCCTGGTATCCCAGCAAGCGACAAGCTGAACATGTGGTGCCGACATGGAATTACATCGCGGTCCACGCCCATGGGCCGATTGAGTTCTTCGATGATCCCTCTCGCCTGCTTGAGATTGTGACGCGTCTGACGAATATCCATGAGACGTCACGTGCGACGCCGTGGGCCGTCAGCGATGCTCCCGCGGATTTCATCGCCGCTCAGTTGCGTGAAATCGTCGGCGTGCGCATCCCGATCACCATGGTCGAAGGTAAACGCAAGATGAGCCAAAACCGCCCCGCGCCTGACCGCATTGGTATCGCCACCGGCCTAGCGGCGAGCAAACTCGCACGGGACCAGGAAGTTGCAGCTCTTATCTTGGTTCAGGACTGAGACGATAATGTGCATGACCCGCCAACAGCGCCGCTCGAGAGAGCGATCTTATATCTATAGCTCTCACACAGCGGTCGGGCCATCAATCACCTCGCGAAATTCACGAACGGAACAGCCAGTCGGGCTTGCCGCACTGTTCAGACACTTGTCCGTATTCTGACAGAGGCACAATCTCGTGTCGGGTCAAGTACAACGCGCATAGTAAGCGTTGAGACTTTCGAAAGCCCATTCGGCTTTGTGGCTTTCCCCGCGCCGCCTGGGACGGCCATTGCTTAAAACGAATCGATCCAGAAACAGAGCCAGAAAGGCAGCAATGCTCACGCTCCCCAAACTCCATCTCGCCCCGGAAGAACGGTCCGCCCGTTCAGCTCACTAACGCGCGCTGCACCCCTGACAACTCTGTTCGGAGATATCCACTACGACTACCCCAGACGTGTAGAACAGCAAATACCTAGTCTCGAACACATTACCACACGATGACGTACCCCAGGTTCACGCATGAAATCCGCCATTGTATTTGACTGGAATGGCACACTACTCGATGACGCCAATGCGGTGTTGCAAAGCGTCAATGCTATTTTGAGCGGCTTCAGCCGCGCCACCATCCATATGGATAGGTTTCGAGAGGAGTTTGAACCCCCTTTCTCCATTCTTTTCCGCGTCGAAAATTGAAATCGCGCTCGTGCATGGCAAGGATGGCGCCATTTTTCACGACACGTGCTTTTTCAAACAGAGTTGAGTGATTACAAAAGGATAACTGAAGATCTGACGTTGGCGCGCTCCTGCTGTCCGCGTCGTGATTCGACATTCGAAGGGGTGAGCTCGGTGATCGAGTTCTTTCGTCACTCGGCCCAACCACTGCTCAGTTCGAGGACTCGTGCCAAATGCCACGATTCGTTCACTGCCCATTGTCGGGTACATGTTTGTCTTTCGCTTGGCACGATGCTTGCTGAAGATCATTTGCCCCAAGGGGCGAGAAAGAGCTGCAAGGGCTTGGAAAAGCAAGATGAGCACAAACGTGATCGGTGGCGTCATTCCGAGCACCGATGTTGTGAAACGTGCAGCGCGCATCGGTGCCGAAGTCAAAAATATCAAGCTATCAGGCGATCTACCGGATCACGCGATCGCCGCGATCAACAGCTTGTTGCTCGAACACAAGGTGATCTTCTTCCGCAATCAAGGACATCTCAATGACGCCGAGCAGGAGCGCTTTGCCGCTCGTCTCGGAAAGCTAGTGCCACATCCGATACTCGGTGCTACCAAGGGGACGTCGCTCCTCGAACTGGACTCCACTCGCGGCGGCGGTCGCGCCGACGTTTGGCATGCGGATGGAACCTTCGCCGACGCATATCCCAAGATCTTGGTCCTGCGGGCCGTTGTAATGCCAACGTTCGGAGGCGACACAGTGTGGTCGAACACAGCTGCCGCTTATCTTGGTTTGCCGTCGCCGCTACAACGGCTTGCCGAGGGCCTATGGGCCGTTCACAGCAACGTCTTCGATTACGCCGGGATCGCGCGTGTCCGCGAGGTCGACAAGAAGCACTTTGACAAGGTGTTCACCAGAACGGTTTTTGAGACCGAGCATCCCGTCGTACGCGTCCATCCCGAAACAGGCGAGCGGACGCTAGTGCTCGGCGCCTTGGTGAAGCACTTTGTTGGGATCCCCAAATACGATGGACAAAAGCTGTTCGATCTGCTCCAGTTTCACATCACCGCGCCCGAAAACACTGTGCGCTGGAACTGGCTAGAGGGCGATATCGCGATATGGGATAACCGCGCAACCCAGCATTACGCCGTCAACGATTACGGGGACCAGCATCGCGTCGTACGTCGGGCCACTATCGAGGGTGACGTGCCTGTCAGCGTCGATGGCCGGAGCAGTGTAGCGCGCCTGAAGGTGACCGAATAACTGCACGTCGACGCCCAGCGCTCTCGCATCTGAAAACCGAGAAAACGTGGTAATCGGAGTTGTTTCGGGCAGACGCGCGGGAACACTCTTTTCCGACACGATATCTTAGCTCTTAGCGCTAACTCGGCAGCGCCTATGTTGATCTACGCAACCATTTACCGTCGACCAACAGCTTCGGGAAACCTTCAGCGTCACTGTCCTTCGTCAGCGGCGGCAACGTGGCCTTCACGTTTCAGTTTAGAAAATCCTCGGTCCGTCGCCATGAAGCGCGCCAACATGGGTGCGATGAGTTTAGTCGGATCGACCACTTGACCACCCTGACGCGTAAGCGCTTCAGCATATGCAATGAGATCACGATGCACGGCCGCAGGCAGCTCCGTACTCACTTTGACGGGCTTGTCGTCTGGAAGTTCTCCTA
This sequence comes from Bradyrhizobium sp. LMG 9283, assembly GCF_045571415.1. Classification (NCBI taxonomy): domain Bacteria; kingdom Pseudomonadati; phylum Pseudomonadota; class Alphaproteobacteria; order Hyphomicrobiales; family Nitrobacteraceae; genus Bradyrhizobium; species Bradyrhizobium sp. LMG 9283. The sequence continues at coordinate 2,230,787 of NZ_CP120691.1, read as the reverse complement.
TTTTTAGTTTTGGCATGTTGTCACCCTCTATACGGCGTAAGTATGAGGTCATGATTTACGAGAACGCGAACCGGGTAACCGGGGCGCACGGTCAGAGTAGGCGGGATGTTGAGACTCCGCCGAACGACCTGCTGTCCAGTTTGGTTTAATGAGTCGGAGGCGCCGTGTCGCAATGCCTGGATGATGGCGCTGTCGTTGTTGTTGGTATCCGAGCCGGCCCCCAGTTCGGTGCCGACCGCCAGAAACGTCGATAGTGCCGCAGCCTTGAACAACTCGCCCCAGTGATTGTCGACCTGATCTTCCAGACCTGCATACCCGGCAGTGTCAGCGCCAGGCTGCCGCTCGAGAACGATAGAACCTCCATTCGGCATGATCAGCCGGGTCCAGACGAGCAGGACGCGAGACTGGCCGAAAGTGACCTGGCTATCGTAGATGCCGATCAGATGCGCCCCCTGAGGGACAAGCAGAAAGCGGCCAGTCGGCGTGTCATAGACATTCTCGGTTACCTGCGCCGTAATTTGGCCTGGCAGGTCCGATCGGATTCCGGTGATTAGGGCTCCCGGAATAACCGTCCCAGCCTGCACGATATATGGTGAAGCCGGCCTGGTGACACGGTCAGGGCTGACCGTGCGACGGTCCACAGAAGCGTTGACGAAGGCAAGCTTGCGGTAATGGCCGTTCTCCGCCGATCCATCATCACCAGTACTCGTTGCGTTCGGTGGCACGACGCGGTCGCTTCCAACCGCCGCAGAGGTGGGGGGACGCAGTTCTCTTCCATTGGTCGCAGCGAACAAACGGCTGATGCGAGCGGCCTCGGTCTCTTGATCCTGGCGCTGCTGTTCTGGATCACCGCCGATCGTCGGCGACTGGCCTTGGGCTGCAAGGATCGGCCGACCGAGGTCCCCGGGAAGCGGCGGACCCAGTTGCGGGATTGGCTGGCGTGGAATGCCAGCATAGTCCTTCGGCAGCGCCGTAATACCGTCGGCGACATTGTGATGGTCGGTGCTGTAAAGCTCGGCGGTCGCCTGATCTCGAGGGCGATTCTTCTGCAGCGACCACAGCACGGCTCCGCCGATAACAAGCAGAGCGACCGCGCTCCCGCCTGCCAGTACTTTCCGTGACAACCGTGTCACGCGCGGGTGCTCCGCTCTCAAGCGGAAGCTCCTGAACTGTTCGTCTTGTGTCTCAGGCGAAGCCGCTTGCTCCTGATCGTTTCCATTCCGGGTGTTCATGACGACGGCCTCCCGTCGGTTCTGACAATACGGACCTTCTGCTGGTGCTCGCCGCCAAGCCGCAGTTCGGCGGCAGCAAACAGCCGATCGACGATCAACACGTTGCCGTAAGTGCGATAGTTGACGAGCTCGGTCTTGCCGTCTCGACCGATGACGAAGAGCGGGGGCATCTCACCTTGCACGATGCCTTGCGGGAATTCGACGTATACCTTGCGGCCATCGTCATATGCGGCGAGCGGCCGCCAGGGAGGACTGGTCGAGTAGCTCGGCCATTTGGCTTTGCCCTCACAGATCCGGGCGGGCGGCTTTCCCGCACCCGGCTCTTCCCGAGAGTAACCCGCGTCATATCCGCGCCTGCGCCCATGTGCGAGTGATGCGTGGAGTTGGCAGGCGGAAGCGTGCCGTCAGGGTCTCGAACTCCGGCCAGCCCATGCGCCGACTTTTCTGGCTGCGCCGTCTCAGACAACGCAGCCAGGTTCGACGCACTTCGCGGTAGAAGCCGTTGAGCGCTGGATAGTTGTGCGGCCTGCCATAGTAGCCATAGTGCCCGCGCAGCACGGCGGCGAACCACTCGTGCTGCTTGGCCAGTGGCGCGTGCATGAGCCGCCAGGCGTCCTGGCGCAGCGCCGTCAGCTTGCGCGTCAGGCGTTTCCTTTCCGTCTTGTGCTTCACGATGAACCGGCCATCTCGGGTCCGCCCGCAGTAGTGGGTGAAGCCCAGGAAGGCGAAGGTTTCTGGCCGCCGATCGCCGCGCCGCTGACGCGAGAGGGCCGCGAACCGGCCAAACTCGATCAACCGCGTCTTGTCCTCATGGAGCGTCAGGCCGAAGCTGGCCAGTCGCACCTTGAGGGCCAAGAGCATTTCCTGCGCATCGGCCTTGCTCTCGAATCCCATGACGAAGTCGTCCGCGTAGCGCACGGTCACAATGCGACCGCGTGCATGGCGACGACGCCATTGGTGGGCCCAGAGATCGAGGATGTAGTGCAGGAAGATGTTGGCAAGGAGCGGGCTGATGCCTGCCCCTTGCGGCGTGCCCCTGTCCGTCTCTTGCTTCTCGCCGCTCTCAAGAACGCCAGCTCGCAGCCACAGCTCAATGAGCCGTAGGATACGAGGATCGGCGATCCTGTGCGCCACCATCCGCAGCAGCCACTCGTGGTCGACCGAGTCGAAGAAGCTGCGAATGTCGGCATCGAGCACCCAGTTCACGCGCTGGCTCATGATCGCCGTATGCAGGGCATCAAGCGCCATATGAGGATTCCGCCCCGGCCGGAAGCCGTAGGAGAATCCGAGGAAGTCGACCTCGTAGACCGCGCTCAACACCTCGGCCACCGCGCTTTGGACGATCTTGTCCTCGAGCGCCGGCACACCGAGAGGCCGCTTGCCGCCATCGGCTTTGGGAATGTAGACCCGCCGCACCGGCTGTGGCCGGTAGCGAGCAGTGTGGACCCGTGCGCAGAGGTCGCGGATGTTATCCGTGAGCCCTTCTTCGTACTTCGCCACCGTTATCCCATCGACCCCCGCGCTGGCCTGCCGCTTTTGTCGTCGAAACGCCCGAAGCAGAGCGTCTTCGTCGATGTGGTGCAGCAGGGCCGTGAACCGGGTTTGGGCAGCCTGCTTGGCCGCCGCGTTCACCCGCTCGAGGTTCGGCGGCAAGGCAACCCGGCTCTGTGTCCGGCCCCTGGCCTCCTCGCGCAGGCTCCCCTCGGGCTGGTCCCTTCCCTCCATGCGTCTCGTTACCTTCGACGACTTCACAGGTACTATGGATCAGTCCGACTCCCGACCTCAGCTCGGACCGCGGCTCTGGCAGTGCCTTGCCGCTGTCCCCCACTGGAGACCAATCCAATGGACCTGGTCGGGCCTCTCATGTTCCGATGATTACCTTCCATGCGTGATCCGGCCATCGACCCCGACGGAGCGGCATCGTCTCGCATAACGACGATGCTCATGCTGCCTTCGTGACTAGGGAACACACTCGGCCTCCGCGAACATCCACCTTTCGAGGCTCATTCCCGCACCCCGCATGGCTCCTGTCTACACTTCGGACCCCGCGTTGCCGCGCCGCCCGCAAGACTCGGTCCCGGCTTGCCCGCTTCGGCTTTGGCCGGATGGGACTTCCACCCACAAGCAATCATCAGCTTGGCATGACGTACTCCCCTTCGATGGCGTAGCGCGAGATACGCTGCGCCGGATCCGGAAGAACGGGTTTCAGAGCGAGGGAGCGCGACCGCCCGCGGAGTGTTTCCGGATAGTACCAGGCAACGGATGGCATGTATGGCCGCTCGCGGGAGCGGAGCTCGATCAGGTAGGTGCGCCGATCGGTATTGACGACCAGATTGGTCTCGATCGATGCGCGGGTCGGCTTGACCAGGATATGGACGCGTCGCGTTTCGCCGCTCCCGCTCTCGGTATCGTGACCCAGCGTACGGTGTCGCCGGCCGCGATCGGCCCTGATCCCGTTAACTGCTCTCCCTCCTCGAGCGCGATATCTGTGATCTGTCCCGGTGCGGCGTAAATCTGATAGAGGGCTCCAGGACTATAGGCGTAAATCTGCGCTGCGTTGAAATACCCCCGTTTGCGCGGTTCGACCCGGGCTGCACTATTTGCCGTCTCAACCCGGCTCACGGGCTCTGCGTCTTCCTTCGCTCCCGACTTGCCGCCGAGAGCCGGCTTCCAGAGGGGAGGAACATGAAGCGGTCGCGGTCTATCCTCGAGAGCCGCTGGAGCCGCCGGCAGCGGCGGAACCTCCGCGTCATAGCTGATCTCCGGAGGCATATAGGTCCCGCACCCGCCGAGCGCCGACGAACAAAGCAAGAGCACGGACAGAAGCGCTCGCTTTGAGGTCACGAACTCGAACCGAGACGAATTGAGCTTGCCCTGCAGGAGGAAACGTTTCGAGTGAACGTCATGCGGCGTCTTGATCACTGACTCAACTCCTTTGACCAGTTGATGGCGCGGACATAGACGCCAAGGGGGTTTTTGCGCAGGCGTTCGGCATCGCGCGGCGTCTCGAACACGATGGTGAGGATTGCAGTCCAACGTTCGGTCGAGTGCAGCGAGCCGTTGTCGTAGGTACGTTCGGTCCACGCGACCCGAAAGCTTTCCGACGACGCGCGGATGACGCTTGAGACGTCGACCGAGATTTGGAGCTTGCCCAACTTGGCGAAAGGATCTTTGTTGCGCGCGTAGTCGTTGAGCGCGGCTGCGCCACGATCCGTCGTAAAATCATAGGCCCGGAGCCAATTTTGGCGCAGAACGATACCGTCGGCCGGCAGCCCTCTGACGTCCTCGATAAAGCGCGCCAAATGGTAGGCAATCTGAGCGTCAGTCGGTTGATAGTCGATGTTGGCTGGCGCGACCCTTTGGGCCTGGCCGAGGTGGTCGACTTCGACTACCCACGGCGTGATCGAGCCTTGGCTCGATTGCCAAACAAGGCTGCCTGCAAGACCGCCTGATAACATTAAGCAACCGAACGCCATCAAACGCCAGTTCTTGGCCTGCACGCGAGCAGATCCAATGCGTTCGTCCCAAACCTGCGCCGCCTTTTGGTAAGGCGTGATCGGCTCGGGCATGCGCCCGTAGTGTACGGAAGGTCGTTTGATCATCGATAGTGCCCCTGGGATCGAGTGGTCAGTTTCAAGCCGTGCCATTAAATGGTTTGAGGCGCTGCTCTGCGGCCGAGTTGCAGTGGTGCGTCTCAGCGCTCTCCTTCGGACAAATCGACGGAGGAGCCGCTGCCACCGTGATCGCCCGAGCGGACCGCGTGGCCAGCAGCCGAGGCACCATGCCGAATAGTCTCGGCACGCTTCATGCGCCGCGCCCAATCGGGCTGCCCGTCGGCCGAAGTGCTGTCGGCCTGCGCGCTGGTTTGCCCACTTCCACCGAGCGCAGCCGCTGCGCGACGTAACGGGCTCATGGCAGCGGAAGCGCCGGCCTCCGCGACGGCAGCAAGACCGCCGCTTCGATAGGCGGCTGATGCTCCGCTTATGACAGCGCCGCCACCGCGCGCGGCGCCTGCAATCGCACCACCAGCGAGACCGGCGCCGCCGGCGGCGATATGGCCGCCGGCGCCATGCTCGCAGAGACCGATGCACTCGCCCGCGAGGGCCTCGCCGACGAACACGTGGTCGCCGCGCCATTTGATCTCACCAGTAGGACGCACGCGGCGGACCTCGTGATCGGCGTCGTACCAGGGTCATCGAGGCGGCCCGGCAAAGCGCGCGACGATGGTTGCCACAGCTTGACCGGCTGCTTCTGGTCGAGCGCCTCATGCGGCCGCTGCTCGTTGAAATGGCGGCGGAAGGTGTCGAAGCGGCGTTGCTGCTCGGCCGCCGTTTCCGCCGGCGGCTTTGAGGTCTCGGCCTTCAGCGTGCGGTGCATGCGCTCATGCCGGCCGTTGTCCTGCGGGCTCGCCGGCGGGATGTAGCGCGGCTCGATGCCGAGCTTGAGCCACCACACCGAGAGCACCGAGAGCCCGCCCGCTCCGGTCGATCCAAACGGTGCACCATTGTCGGAGCGGATCGCATCGGGAAGGCCGATGTCCTTGAAAACCCGTTCCAGGGCGCTTCTGACACCCGTTCCCGTCGGATCGACGATGCGGATCTCGATGACAAAGCGGCTCGCCGTATCGGTGACGGTCAGCGGATCGCAGCGTTTCCCGTCGCGGGTCCGGAACCAGCCTTTGAAATCGATCGCCCACTCCTCGTTGGGCGTGATCGCCGGCGCTACCACCTCACCTTGCGCAATCGCTCGGCGATGACGACGGCGCGCCTCGACCAGGCCTTCACGCTGCAGGATGTCGCCGATCGTCGAGGCCGCCGGCCAATCGACCTCCGGCCGCTCATGCTCGAGCTATGCCTTGATCTTCTTCGGGCCGAAATTGCGGAAACCGTCGTCGCGTCGCGATGATGCGGGCGGCCAGCCGGTCCTCCGTCGCATGCGGACAGTTCTGGACCGCATGGCTTCGTTCCTCAAACCAGTGCGACTGCCCGCTCTCGCGGCGGCGCTTCCAGACGTAGAACGTCTCCCGGCTGATGCCATGCCGCGCGCACAGTTCCGTCACCGAAAACGCTCCCGTCTCGTACTCACGAAGCAACGCGATACGCTCCTCCATAGGACTTCTCTCCCTGAACGGCATCGTCCAATCCCTCCTTCGAATTGGACGAAGCTTGCCTGTCAGGGATCAACCCGGTCTAAACTGTCAGGACTCAGCCCGGTTCGTACCCTCCTTTTCCCAACGTGCTTCCTCCTCCCGCGCGCTTTCCTCAAGGATCTCGAGCTGTTGTTGAACGTCAGCGGCCTTTTCTTCGTGCTTGCGACGGGCCGCGTCCAAGACACCCTGCGCCTTGTCGACCGCCTGCTGACGGCGCTCGCGCTCCTTCTGCCGGACGGCCTCTTCCTTGACACGTTCGCGCTCCCGTCGCTTCTGTTCCTTCTCGAAAGCAAGTGCGGCGGTCCGGTCCGTCGCATCGTCGTTGGCGCGCTTGGAAGGCTTCCGCGGTTGACGGCGGCCGTCTTCTTTGAACTGCCGCTGACAAGGTCGGTAGGTAACTCGGCATGCTCCCTGAATGGCCCGTTGGAGCCGACGGGTCTCTTCAGAACGACACCCGGCGCAGCCATGGTCGCCTCGATGACGTCCGGATCGTCGCTTTCCTTTGCCGCGCCCTGGTGGAAGAGATTGCTGTCGGCGCCCCAGGCTTCGAGGGCCGCCTTCATGGAGGGAGCGGCGATCGCCAGATCGAAGAAACCCAGCGAAGTCTGGTAGGTCTTGAGTTTTCTCGCCACGCCTCGCTCCCCACCTACCGACTCGATCATTTGATCCGTCGGTCAGTCTACCGCGCAAGCAGGGATACTTTGAATCGAGCGCACAGCGCCGCCGGTCCGGGATCTAATAAGCGACCACCCCAGCGTCAGTGAAAAGCGCATTCGAATGCGCCCTGGACGCCAGGGAGCAGGTCCTCCCTGTTACGGAAAATAGGCCGGGCTCGTTGGTCGTTCGCTCACGCCGCCTGTTCGTGGGCCACGTAATCCATCGTGACCTTCGCGACGTTGGCGTCGATCCAGGCGGCCATGCGCTCCTCCTCCTTCAACGAAGCTTCCAGCGGAGCTCTGGCGGAATCCATCCCGGCCGCGGGGCAGAGCGCCAGCAGCGACTTGTAGGCAGCGATCTCGAAGTGCTCGAACGCATTATTCGCGAAAGTGTTCTTGAGGATTTCGTCACCCGCCATCGAATGGGCCATTGCCATTGTGTTCGCCGCGATGGATTGGGCCGTGTCCTTGAGACTGGAGGTCGTCTCGCCGCAGGCCTCGAGACACTGCTCAAGCCTCTTCAACTGAGTGTTCGTCTCCTGAAGATGGGCGGCAACCTTTTCCTTCACCTCCGGGTACTCATCAAGCGCTCCGATTGACGTTCCATTAGTTCGCGCGCCTGGGTCTCCATCGCATGCGCGTTTCTCAACCCGACCACGAATATATCGCGCGCTGTCTGTGTCATCAGTTCCTCCTGTGCTTTGCTGAAGGCGAGAACATCGCTCATGGAGCTACGTTCCAAATCGCGCCCGGCTGCGGCGTCTCTACGCAGCCCTCGACGCGCCCGAGTCCTTGCCGTGATAGGAACAAGGGCGCGGCTAGGCCGTTCGGGCCCTGATTCCTCTTCAACCAAGCCGAGGCTCTCATGTACCACCATGTCAAGAAGCTGATGTTCACCGTCCGCGTCGACGAACCGGACCCTCGTTTTGGCAACATGCTTCTTGAACAGTTCGGTGGCGCCAACGGCGAGCTCGCTGCCGCGATGCAGTATTCCATCCAGGGGCTCAATTGCGATGATCCTGATCGCAAAGACTTGCTGATGGATATCGGGACGGAAGAACTTAGCCATCTCGAAGTGGTCGGAACGCTGGCGCGCATGCACCTCAAGCCGTCGAAGTTCGACCGGCAGGCCGCCGAGGCCGATCCGCTGATCGCGATCGCGGGCGGCGGCGGGGTGAACCTGTTCAATTCGCAGGGCAACGCCTGGACCGCCGACTACCTCAAGATCAGCGGCGAGCTCGACGTCGACCTGCGCAGCAACATCGCCGCCGAGGCCCGCGCCAAGATCGTCTATGAGCGGCTGATCAATTTCACCGAGGATGCCGGTACCAGGGACGCCCTCCAGTTCCTGATGACCCGCGAGATCACCCACATGAAGGCGTTCGCGCTGGCGCTCGAAAGCATGGCCAAGCCGGCCTTCAGCATCGGCCGCATCGCGCCGACACCCGGCCTGGTCGACCAGTTCTTCAACGATTCCACCGGCACCGGCGACCACGGCGAGATCGATACCCGTGGGCCCTGGAACGAGGGTGGCGAATGGGTCTTCACCGAATCGCCCGCGATCCAGGCCGGGGACCCGGGTCCTGCGAGCACCATCGTCACGGAAAGCTCGCCGCCCGCGGACGAGGCAGGTCTCGGCGACCTGCTCATGGACGAACTCCGCGACCTCCTGCATGCCGAGAAGCAGTTGACTAAGGCGCTTCCCAAGATGGCCGAGGCAGCGCGCTACGACCAATTGCGCGAATTGTTCGAGGAGCATCTGGCCGAGACCGAAGCCCAGATCAAACGTATCAACGAATGCTTCGAACTGCTCGGCAAGTCGGCCCGCGCCAAGCCCTGCAAGGGCATGATGGGGCTCGTCGAGGAAGGCGAGGAGATCATCGCCGAAGGTGAGAAGAAGGAAGACGCCGCCGCCGACCTGACGCTGATCGGAGCCGCGCAGCGCGTCGAGCATTATGAGATCGCAGGCTACACCACCGCCCGCAACCTGGCGCAGCAGCTTCGCCACAGTGCCATTGTCGCTCTGCTATCGAAGTCTCTGGCCGAAGAGGAGAACGCCGACCAACTGCTGAACCAGGTCGCACGATCACTGATGTCGGTCGCGAAGATGCCTACCGCGATCGAACCGGCGCAGTAACGGCGTGCACTGGCCGCCGATCAATCCCCGCGGCCGGTGACGCGAGTTCGAACCAGGATTCAAGATCGGTGAGGCCCCCGACGGGTAAACACCATGAGGAACGCTGAGCTTTATCTCAAAATCGCAAGCCGTTATCGAGCAGCGATGCTGAAAGCGCCCGACCCGTTCTCAAGGTGGCACTTGGAAATTCTTGAACGCAGCTACCGCATGCTGGGCGAGAGCGAGACTCTGCTGGAACGATCATCGGGCTTCGCGCGAACGCTCGGACAATCCGCGCCCCGGTCCGCGGAGCGTCCACAGATGCCGCTGCGCATTGTCCCGCCGGCCGCTACAGGGCCCGGATCGGGCGATCTTTGAGGGAGCTCACTCCTTCTCATCCTTGCCGGCCTGCGAAGTGTTTGCGCGCCGTTCGTAGTCCTCCGCCAGCGCGTTGAGCCGCGCGGCGGTTTCCTGATCGTTGATCGAAGCCGCGAGGCGGCGACACCTTCGGGCCTCAGCCAGCAGTCGGGCTTTCTCGTCTTCCATGGCGATCGAATCCACTTCTCGCGGCCCGGTTGCGCCTGGTTAACGAACGATCACCATGAAACGTAAGATCCCGAACACCACGATGAGGCGACGCTTGCCCGGGCGCGGCATCCTGCCGCGGCCGCAAACCTGCCGTTAAGCCCTGGGTGGGACCTTGCGCGAAAAGGAGCTCGCTTCCCGTTGTGGGCGGCGGCTTTCGTGGCGCTGGCCTGCGTCGCCATTCTGGCGCTGAGCGGATGGCGCGAGTGGGAATCCCGCCAGGTCGAGCTCCGCAACGCCGAAGTCGACATGGCCAACCTCGCCCAGTCGCTGACGCAGCACGCAGAGGATACGCTCGAACTCGCCGATACCATCCTTACCGGCATGGTCGACCGGATGGAGGTGGGCGGAACGAGCCCGGCCGCGGTTACGAAGATCCAGAGCTTCCTGCAGGCCCGCAAGTACAACAGACAACGCATCCGTGGCATCTTTGTCTACGACGAAACCGGCCGCTGGCTCGCCACGACCGAAGACGTCGACTTCGCGGGCCTCAACAATAGCGATCGCGACTACTTTCAGCGTCATCGCGCCTCGGCGGAGCGCGGGACGCTGATCGGCCGGCCGGTCAAGAGCCGGTCCGGCGGACAGTGGATCATCACCGCGTCCCGCCGCTTCAATCACCCCGACGGCAGTTTCGCCGGCGTGGTGCTGACGAGCATCGACGTCGCCTATTTCACGCAGTTCTACCGCCGCTTCGACATCGGACCCAACGGCGCGGTCTCGCTGCTCAATGCCGACGGCATCATGCTGGCCAGAAGTCGCGACGACGACGGCGCCTATGTCGGGCGCGACATGTCGGGCTCGCCGCTGTTCCGGACCATGGGCCAGCGTGCGGACGCCGGCGCCTACTATTTCAAGTCCCCGCTGGACGGGCAGGAGCGACTGAGTTTCTACCAGAAGAGCACCCGGTATCCGCTGGTCGTGCAGGCGACCAAGGCGCAGAGCGATGTCCTCGCCCCATGGCGCCAGCAGGCGGTCACGCGCTTCGGCATCGTCACCGGTCTGACCCTGGCGATCGCCCTGATCGGCTTCTTCCTGGTGCGCTATCTCGCAAAGGGGCAACGCATGGCGGCGGCCCTCGTCGCCAAGGAGGGCGATTTCCGCCTGATCGCGGAGCAGTGCAGCGATGTCGTGATGCGGGTCGGACTGGACGAGCGCATTCTCTACGCCTCTCCCTCATGTGCCCGCATCCTCGGTTGGGACCCCGCCAGGTTACTCGGGACCTCCGCTCTCGCCGGCATCAAACCGGAGGACCGGCCGCGCATGGAGCAGGTCGTTGCGGCATTGAAGGCCGGAGAGGCCGAAGAGGCGCGTATCATCTATCGCGCCAACCATCGCCGGAAGAAGGAGATCTGGGTCGAGACGGCGCTGCGGGTCACCCGGTCGTCGGAAACCCATGCGATCGACGGCGTGGTGGCGATCTCGCGCGACATGACCGAGCAGAAGGATCTCCAGGACAAATTGGCCGCGCTCGCCACGTCCGACGGCCTCACCGGCATCGCTAACCCCCGTCATTTCGACGACCGCCTCACCGAGGAATGGGCGCGCGCCAAGCGCGACGGCATTCCGCTCTCGTTGCTGCTGGCGATCACTTCAAGAAGTTCAACGACCAGTACGGCCATCAGGCCGGCGTGCCTGCGCGCGCTGGGGCGGATCCTGTCCGCGCAGGTCCGCCGGCCGGCCGATCTCGCCGCGCGCTACGGCGGCGAGGCGTTCGTCCAGCTTTTGCCGAACACGGACGCGGAGGGCTGCGAGCTCGTCGCCGAGAATGTGCGCCGGGCGCTCCGCGAGCTCGGCATGCTGCACGCTTTGAACCCGACGTGGGTCACCTGGCCGCGCGCCAAAAGCGCCTGAGTCAGAGCGGTCAGAGGTTCCGAGAGCCACCGAGTTCCACCAACGCCGGTCGCATTGAAGCGGAGCCCGTCCGATCGTACAGGCGGAGCACCGCCACGCTCGATGAGGCAATCGAATTGAAGGATCGCGAGACGAAACCCGAACCCAGGGCCGACAAGTCGTGTCCGCGCGGCGCCGCAAGTTCGAACTTGTCCGGTCTCTCCCCAATCCAGCCTCAATCCAGGCACCGGTCGTACCGTTCTGAGGTTCGAATGCCGTTGCCGGGAGCGGACCTGGTCCGAGTGAATGGGCGTATCCTTCCCGTTGCGGTGCACCCAAGACGTGCGTCCCGATTCACATGCGTTATGGCTGGCGACCTTCCGATGATGGTAGTCGGCTCTCATGACTGACGTAGCGAAAAAGCGGCGCCGGCGCTTCAAGCATACGATGTCGCTGACGGAGCGATTGCGGGTCGCCGCTGAGTTGGCGCGCGAGCGTGCGGATGATGCCGCCGACGAGGTGCACCGGGAAGTGCTGCTGAAGAAGGCCGTCGCCGCCGAGAACGTCGCGCATACGAGAGCTTCCTCACCGGAAGGCCGCGACCGCCCGCGCACGCCACTACACTTCAGAACGCTCGTCCATGCAAAAAATAGTGCGACATCGCGTCGTCGATCCGCGTTGGTGGATCGTGCTGGAACAAACCCCGCCGCGGTGGCAGGATATCATTCTCCGACAACTTCGAGTCCTTCGCCATGCGATCGCAAATTCAGTTACCGGAGCCGATCGCGACGGTGTTCATCACCGAGCAGCTCGCCGACCGTGTCGCGGCGGCACCCGACTTCCTGCGCGAGAAGCTCGCGATCCAGAATCTGGCGGAAGTCATGTCGGATCATCCGGACGAGGTCCTGGCGCACCTCGTCAAGCTGGGCATGGAGATCTGCGGCGCCCATTCGGCTGGCATCAGCATCTTCGAGCCGGAGGCCGGCCGATTCCGCTGGCACGCGCTTGCCGGCGAACTCGCGACCTTCGAAGGCGCCACGACGCCGCGGAATTTCAGTCCTTGCGGCGTATGCCTCGACCTCGCCGAACCCATCCTCATGGAACGGCCCGAACGCGCCTACGACTGGATCCGCGAGGCCGGCATAACGGTGCCGGAGGTGCTGCTCGTGCCGCTGACGGTGAAGGGGGCCGATGCCATCGGCACAATTTGGTTGGTGGCGGCCGATGCGGGCCACTTCAACAACGAGCACGCACGGGTGATGGCCGAACTGGCGGCGTTCGCTGGCGTGGCCTTGCGGATGATCCAGACTGAACAGCGCCTCAATCTCGCGTTGCAGCAGCAGGAGACGCTGACGCGCGAGATGAGCCACCGCATCAAGAATCTCTTCACGGTCGCCGACAGCATGGTCCGGATGACCGCCCGTAGCGCGGCCTCCAAGGAGGATCTGGCCGAGATCTTGTCCGGCCGCCTGCACGCGCTGGCGCAGGCCAATGCTCTGATCCGACGGTCCTTCGGCACCGACGTCTCCGCAGTCGCCAGTTTCGGCGACCTGGTCGCGCGCATCCTTCGACCGCACGAGCAGGGCCAGGCCGCTCTCTCCGGCCCCGACCTCGCGATCGGAGAACAGGCCACCAACCAACTCGCTCTCGTCTTTCACGAACTGGCGACCAACGCAGCCAAGTACGGAGCGCTCAACTGCGACCGCGGTTCGTTGACGATCTCCTGGGCGGTCACGACCGACGCCGTCGACATCGTCTGGAACGAAAAGGGCGCTTCCTCGGTGAAGGCTCCCTCGGAGACCGGATTCGGCACCAAGCTCGTGGAAACTACGATCGGCAGGATCGGCGGCAAGATCGACCGCGAATGGTCGACGGACGGCCTCCGCGTCCGGATTTCGCTGCCGCTGAGCGCGTTGCGCAACTGATCGGAAGATCGGAGCAGGAACTCATTCTCCGCGGTGCGATTGATTTCCGCGGAGAGTTCGATGGCCAAGATCCAGATGTCGCATGACCGGGAGACGAACGGCGCAGGATGGAGCTTGGCGGCAGCGCTGGGACTTCTTGTGGTGGTGTTCTTTGTGGGATCGCTTATCCCCGCCTGAAAACGTGGCGCGGCGCGACCTAGACGAAATTTCGCAGGGAGGCGGCCGATCGCAACGCCTCGGCGATCGGTCTGGCGACCGAGGGCGGAGATCGAGGGCGGGAGGCTAAATCCCCGTCCGAGATTCCTGCGAAGGGATGAAAGGACATCTGCTGCGCGTCTACGGCAACATCGGCGAGCACCGCGTCCTGGCGCTCGCGGCGGGCATGACATACTACAGCATCCTCGCGATCGGCGCTGGCGGCTCTCGTAGCGATCTACGGCCTCTTCTCCGATCCGGGCAGCATCGCCAAACACCTCGATCAGGTCCCCGGATTCCTTCCGGGCGGCGCAATCGACGTTGCAAGGGATCAGCTTACGCGCGTCGCGTCGAAGGGCAATCAGGCCCTCGGTGTGACCTTCGTCATCGGCCTGGCGGTCTCGCTCTGGAGCGCGATGCCGCGATGAAGTCTCTGTTCGACACGCTCAACATCGTGTACGGCGAGAAGGAGAAGCGTGGCTTCGTGAAGCTCAATATCGTTCCCTGTCCTTCACGGTTGCCGGCATCGCGTTCGTGTTGGCCGCACTTGGCGCAGTGGTGCTTCTGCCGCTGTTCCTGAACTTCGTCGGCCTTTCGAACGCCGCGGACCTTCTGGTCCGCATCGGGCGATGGCCCGCGATGTTCGTCGCCCTCGGTCTGACGCCTGCGCTGATCTATCGGTTCGGCCCGAACCGTGAGGCGCCGCGCTGGCGCTGGATCTGGCGCCGATGCCCGGGGTTTTTCCCGACTACCAAGCACCGATCGTGCGGAATGGAGCCGAGGGCCGCGAACTCGCTACGGCACGCTGGGGAATGCCATCGTCGTCAAAGGCGCTGATCGACGCCACGAAAAAGCGAGCGGAAAAGCTGCAGGCCAAAGGCAAGGCACTGGATTTCAAGGAATTGCTGCGGATGGAGCCGGATGGCGGCACGACGAACATCCGCAACGTGAAGAGCAAGCACTGGACGCGATGGCTGGGAGCCGAAAATCGCTGCTTGGTGCCGTTCAACTCCTTTAGCGAGTTCAACAAGGCCGAAGGCGGCGACATCTGGTTCGCGCTCGATGAGAGCCGTCCCCTCGCCTGCTTCGCCGGCATCTGGACCAACTGGACGTCCGTCCGGAAGGTCAAGGAAGGCGAGACCACCAACGAGCTCTACGCATTCCTGACGACGGAGCCAAACGCAGAGGTCGGCGCCATCCACCCCAAGGCGGTGCCTGTGATCCTGACGACGTCGGGTCGAGACCTGGATGACGGCGCCCCCGGACGAGGCCCTGAAGCTGCAGCGGCCCGTTTCGGAGGTCGCTCAAAATCGTCGCTCGTGGCGCCAAGGAAGACCCGGCCGGACAGACAACGTGACCGACGAGGACGACCACCAGGCGGAGCCCCGGCCCCGTCAGCGCAAGATCATCCACTTTGACATGGACTCTTTCTATGCTGCGTTGCCGCGCGAATTACTTTTTGGCCAGAGTGCGCGCTGAGCTTCGCCCTGTACGATCGATGAGTGGGCGAAGGTCGCCGCCTCTGCCGTAAACACTAGGTGTGCACGCAATTGAGCGAGCTCTTCTTGCTAAACAATCCACGGATCCACGGTACATCCATCACAGGCAAACCGCGGGCAGGATTTTCTCGATTTCCTTTTTGGTGTGTGCCCTACACCCTTGTTACAATAGCTATTTCTCTTCAAAGTAGTACGGGTAGCCTCCCAAGGCGCGAGGATCGTTAGCCAACCAGTGGGTTTAGAGTCGGATCGAAAAGCTCCCTAGATTAACGTTCGGCGCGTCGGTGAGACCACCGAGCGTCGCCATGTCCGGCGCGCCGAGCTCCATCTGAAGAAAGACCGGAGCCGGCTCCAGCGTTGCAAGTCGGATCGCCTGACCGATGACGATCGCGCCGGTGGCCGCGCCGACAAATGGGACGGCGACGCTCGCCTCGGCGAAGCTCACCTTGCCGCATTCGCCGACATGCTGCTCGAGCTCCACATAGGCCGGCCGGTCCAAGAGGCCCTTCGTCCCGTCCTCGGTCTCCTCCGCCTTGGCAGGCTCGCTCCAGGCGGCGGGCTCAACTGGCCATAGGTGCCGATCGTGAAGATCGACGTAGACCAAGGCGTCCAAGCTCGCGCAGGTGGCGGTGCCATAACGCGCGGCTTTCTCCGACAGACGATCGGCAGAGCTGTGCCGCGTTGTCGAACGACATCGGCTGCGATGGCGTGTACGGCTCCAGCACATCTGCGACAAGGGGGTGTGTATCTCGGCCTACCTCGCCGATTTCATTGGCTCGCACAACGACGAGGCGGTACTTACGGCCGCCTACGAGGACATCCGCGACACGTGCCTTGCTGCCGGGTTCATTCCCAACCCTGGCAAACTGGTTTCCCCTCAGGCCGCTATTACGGCTTTCAACTGCGATCTCACCAACGGTACAGCTTCGGCTCGAGTCGCCAAGTATTTCAATCGGACAGACCGCACGGCCCTTTCCGACTCGGGATTTGATGAGTACCGGGATCTTGTGCGGTCGCAGAACGTCTAAAATAGAAAAGGCCACCCCTCACGGAGCGGCCCTTTCGTTCAGAACAGCCGCACGATCACGGCTACCATCGAGGCCAGCTTCGGAGGTACAAGGCATCCGAGACCAAGACGATACGTCGTACCGTTCGGCTGACTGGCTTCAAGGGACGAGGAAGATACCCATACGGGTCTCCTGTCATCGTGCGCGGGGTCCTAACGTAGTCGACATCGCGCGTTAAGGCAGCGAGCTGGGGATTTTTGGACGTTTACGAGTCTACCGGTGTCCCCTACACGCTTCGACTATTTCGGTGTCGCGGGGGACCTGGGAACTACCCCGGATTGGCCGCAAGGGTGTGGACGTGAATTTCCACAGTTGACGACGGGCGAATCAGCTCGTCGCGAAACGCTAGTTATACCATCCTACTTATCCAGCGCCTTCTCCTCCCTCCGCGTCTTTGGGGGCGCACCACGGCTCGAACGTAGAACCCGCCGATTAACAATCCCAGATTGTCCGATTTGCACTCGGAAACCGCCAATTGCCGCACCAAAGCCAGAGGCGCACTTTTCGAAGAGCAGATTTCGCATACACTTGAGACCGCTGGCCGACAAGAAGGGCCTCGCGCACTCACGAGTACCGCGTTCAACATATGCCGAAGCGTAAGATCGACAAGCTCGCCCGCGCAAAAGCAAGGCCCGATCCTGCCCAATGGGGCGAGGACGAAGTGATGACGCTTGTCGAGGCCGCTACCGTATTTTTTCCGCACGGTCCATTGACATTATCATCATTGCGCAGGGCTGCCGCGACTGGGACTCTTGAAATCGCCAAAGTGGCAGGCAAGGATTTGACCACACCTCGCGCCATCCGCAAATTGGTCAAGCCATCATGCCGGGCCGTAAAGCCAAGCCCCCACGCCTCTGGTTCAGAGAGGATGATGAAACCTGGATCATCCTCGATCACGGCCGGCAGATCCGCACAGGCTTCGGCCGCGACGACATTGATGGCGCTGCGAAGGCGCTCGAAAGCTACATCGGCGAGCGGCATACCAGCACAATCGGTGCCACTGACCCCCGCGTCCTCGCCATAGCTGACGTCCTCACTGCTTACGAGATTTCAAAGCGTCCCAAGGACAAGAGCGACCAGCGGGCATGGGCCCAGCACGATCTGCTGCTCATTCGCTTGCTAGATCTGAACAACTTCTTTGGCGACAAGACGGTCAGCGAACTCAAAGCCCAACTTTGCCGCGATTTCGTACACTGGTCCACTGGCACGCCGAACGAAAACAACAGGAAAGCCGGCATCAAGTCCCGCAACGGCACGGTCTCGGACCAGACCGCGCGACGCCGACTTGAGGATTTGCGGGCCGCAATCAACGCGTATCACGCAGAACACACACTTAACGTGGTGCCAAAGATCACCCTGCCTCCAAAGGCGGAGGGGCGTCACCGATGGCTGACACGCAATGAAGCTGCCCGTTTGCTCGGTGCCGCCATTGGCTACGTATGGGACAATGAGCGGGAGACTTGGAAACGCCGGGAAGACGGCAAGCTCTTCAGACGTGAGCGGTGGATCATCCGTCGCCGCTATCCAGCTGCCCGCTTCACACTAGTTGGCATGTACAGCGCTCGCCGCGAAGAGACGATCCGCCGGACGCAGTGGTTACCGACAACGACCCATCCTTGGATGAATCTGGATGCGATGGTGTATCAGGGCAAAGGGGCCTTGGAGCGATCAACCAAGAAACGCCGCCCGCCCGCAAAGATCGCCAGCCGTCTGCGTCCTCACTTGATCCGTTGGCGGAAGATCGACCAGGCGCGCTCGTCCGAGCTCCGAGCGGCGGGCCTTTTGAAGGACGGCGAGCAGATACGGTTCGTCGTCAACCGTATGCACGACGGCCAGCCGCTCGCCGGCAAGATCAGATCCGCTTGGGAGGGGATCTTGGAAGATGCGGGACTGGGCGACGACGTAGTTCGCCACTCCTTGCGCCATACTGCGGCGACCTGGCTCATGCAGGCAGGGGTGGATATGTGGGAGGCCGCTGGCTGGCTTGGGATGACCGTGGAACAGCTGGAGGCCAACTATGGCCATCACCATCCGGATTTCCAGGAAGAGGCTGCGGAGGCGTTTGGAGGAAGGCACTAGGGCGTCGTCGGATGTCAGCGCCAGGCCCCGTTTCCCTCGCGCTCCCCGATCGTCATTTCCCGACTTCCAGCGGCGTAAGATCGTCGCGGATCTGCTCTCTCGACGTCCTAGGGTACATGCCTCGAGATCGACGGCATGGCCGCCGTGCCTCAAATCATTGCGCATTTCATTGCGCCGAAAAAACATCGAAGCTATAAGTACTTGAAATGATGGTCGGAGTGGCAGGATTCGAACCTGCGACCCCTGCGTCCCGAACGCAGTGCTCTACCGGGCTGAGCCACACTCCGACAAGAAGGCGGCTTATAGCGTCGGGTTTGACGCACTGCAAGCGGCCGAGATGAGGAATTTTATCCCTGTGAAAACGGGTGTTGAAACGCTGATTTTGCTGGCCAGCGAGGCCGGCGCGGAAGCCGCCGCCCGGACCCTGGCGGCCGGCGGGCTGGTCGCGTTTCCGACCGAGACGGTTTATGGGCTCGGGGCGGATGCGGCCAACGCAGGCGCGATCGCCCATCTCTACGCCGCCAAGGGGCGGCCGGCGTTCAATCCGCTGATCGCGCATGTCGCGGACCTCACGGCCGCGCGGCGGATCGGGCGCTTCGACGCGCGCGCGTTGAAGCTTGCCGAGGCGTTCTGGCCGGGGCCGCTGACGCTGGTGGTGCCGAAGACGGAGGGCTGTCCGGTGGCGGATCTCGCTACCGCCGGCCTCGACACGGTCGCGATCCGCATTCCCGCCCATCCGGTGGCGCAGACGATCCTGCGCGCCTTTGGCGGGGCGGTAGTGGCGCCATCCGCCAATATCTCCGGCCACGTCTCGCCGACGCTGGCCGCCCATGTCGAGAGCGACCTTGCAGGGCGGATCGACCTGATCGTTGATGGCGGGCCGGTCGAGGTCGGCGTCGAATCGACGATCGTCGGCTGCTTCGAGATGCCGATGCTGCTCCGTCCCGGCGGGCTGTCGCGCGAGCGGATCGAGGCGGTGCTGGGCGCGCCGCTGGCGCGGCCGCCTATGGAAGTCGAGAGCGACGACAGTCAGCCGCTGGCGCCGGGCATGCTGGCCTCGCATTACGCGCCGCGCGCCAATGTGCGGCTCAACGCACGCGAGGTCATGCCGGGCGAGGCGCTGCTGGCGTTTGGACCGTCGCGCCTGCCCGGCATTGACGCTGCCGCCGCTGTCATGAATCTGTCGCGCACCGGTGATCTCGATGAAGCCGCGGCCAATCTGTTCGGTTATCTTCGCAGCCTCGATACCAGGGCGCCACGCGCGATCGCGGTGATGGCGATCCCGGAACAAGGACTTGGCGAAGCGATCAACGACCGGCTGCGCCGGGCGGCAGTTGCCCGATAAGACGCTTGAGAAGAGACACGAGAATGAACGTCAACAAATCCGCCACTCCGCCGCTTGCGCCCGAGCTGATCGACCAATTCCGCAAGATCGTCGGCGAGCGCCACGCGATCACCGATGCCGCCGACATCGAGCCTTACGTCACCGAGGAGCGCAACCTGTTTCACGGCCGCTCGCCGCTGGTGCTGCGCCCGGGCTCGACGGCGGAGGTCGCCGCGATCTGCAAGCTCGCCTCCGCCCACAACATCGCCCTGGTGCCGCAGGGCGGCAATACCGGGCTCGTCGGCGGGCAGACGCCGCACAATGGCGAGGTGGTGGTGTCGCTGCGGCGCCTCGACAAGATCCGCGAGGTCGACACCGCCTCCAACACCATGACCTGCGAGGCCGGCGTGGTGCTGCAGATCGCGCAAGCGAAGGCGGCGGAGGTGGACCGGCTGTTTCCGCTGTCACTGGGCGCGGAAGGCAGCTGCACCATCGGCGGTAATCTCTCGACCAATGCCGGCGGCACCGCCGCGCTCGCCTATGGCGTCGCGCGCGAGATGGCGCTGGGCTTGGAGGTGGTGCTGGCCGACGGGCGTGTGCTGAACGCGCTGTCGAAGCTGAAGAAGGACAACACCGGCTACAATCTGCACAACCTCTTCATCGGCGCCGAAGGCACGCTCGGCATCATCACGGCGGCGACGCTGAAACTATTTCCGAAGCCGCGGGCGATCGAGACGGCCTTCGTCGGGCTGAAGTCGCCGGCGGCGGCGCTGAAGCTGCTCACGATCGCGCAAGGCGAAGCTGCCAATGCGCTGACGAGCTTCGAGTTGTTGTCGGAGATGGCGGTCGATTTCTCGATCCGTCACGGCATCGACGTGCGGGATCCGCTTTCCGAGAAGCATCCCTGGTACGTGCTGATGGAATTGTCCTCACCGAGCGAGGATGCGCGCACGCCGCTGGAGACGATCCTCACCCGCGCCATGGAAGAGGAGATCGTCGACGACGCCGTGATCGCGGCGAGCCTCGCCCAGCGCGGTGCGTTCTGGAAGCTGCGCGACGAGATGTCGGCGGCGCAGAAGCCGGAGGGCGGCTCGATCAAGCATGACATCTCCGTGCCCGTTGCCGCCGTGCCGGCCTTCATCGCCGAGGCTGATGCCGCCGTGGTGAAGCTGATCCCGGGCGCGCGCCCGGTACCGTTCGGCCATCTCGGCGATGGCAACCTGCATTACAACGTCAGCCAGCCGGTCGGCGCCGACAGCGCGGATTTCCTGGCGCGCTGGCACGAGATGAACTCGGTGGTGTTCGAGATCGTGCTGCGTATGGGCGGCTCGATCTCGGCCGAGCACGGCATCGGCGTGCTCAAGCGCGACGAGCTGCCCGAGGTGAAGGACAAGACCGCGATCGAGCTGATGCGATCCATCAAGGCGATGCTCGATCCGCTAGGAATCATGAATCCGGGGAAGGTGCTGTGAGCGCCTCTCTCGCGATCGCTTCGATCACGGACGCCGATGTCGAGGAGATCGTCGCGCTGTGGCAGCGCTGCGGCCTGACGCGGCCCTGGAACGACCCGCATGCCGACATCGCGCTAGCGCGGCGGCGCGACAATTCCACCGTGCTGATCGGCCGCGACAATGGCGCGATCGTCGCCACCGTCATGGTCGGCCATGATGGCCATCGCGGCTGGGTCTATTACGTCGCGGTCGATCCGGATAACCAGAAGCGCGGCCATGGCCGCGTCATCATGGCCGCCGCGGAGGATTGGCTACGCGCGGTCGGAATTGCAAAACTGCAGCTCCTGGTCCGCCGCGAAAACGCGCAGGCCAATGCGTTCTACGGATCGCTGGGCTTCGAGCTATCCACCTCCGTGATGTTCCAGAAGTGGCTCGACGGCCGCGCGACCACGCCAAGCAACTGAGATCGAGCCATGACCATTTCCGACCGCGTCCGCATCAAGGACGTCCGCGTACTCTCGGATAACTGGACGCCGCTCAAGAACACCACGTTCGAGTACCGGCGCGCCAATGGCGAGTGGCAGACGCAGCATCGCGAGACCTACGAGCGCGACAACGCCGCAGCCGTCCTGCCCTACAATCTCGCGCGGCGCACGGTGATCCTGGTGCGCCAGTTCCGCCTGCCGGCCTACATTCGCGGCTACGACGATCTTTTGATCGAAGCGGCCGCCGGCGTGCTTGACAACGCCGAGCCCGAGATGCGCATCCGCGCCGAGGCCGAGGAGGAAACCGGCTATCGCCTGCATCACGTCCACAAGGTGTTCGAAGCGTTCATGAGCCCGGGCGCCATCACCGAGAAGCTGCATTTCTTCGTCGCCGAATACGAGCCCGAGATGCGGGTGAGCGACGGCGGCGGCCTCGAACACGAGGGCGAGGACATCGAGGTGCTGGAGCTTTCGATCGACGACGCGCTGGCGATGATCGCCGACGGCCGCATCATCGACGCCAAGGCGATCATGCTGCTGCAATACGTAGCGCTGCATGTGTTCAGGTGATTTGCTTACCCCCCCTGGAGGGGCCCCTCCAGGGGAGGGTAAGAGGCACTGTGCATGCCGCGCTAATGCAATTCAGCCCTGCGCCCTACCTCACCCCGTTGAGCTGCCCGGCAACTATCTCTACTCTGGGCCTAACCAAGAACCAGGAGACGCGCCCATGTCCGCTCCGCGCGACGACGAATTCGGCTTTGCGCCCGACTACGATTCCCCCGTCCCCTATATGCAGCGCACGCGCGATTATTACGCGGCGATCGGCTACACCACGCCGTATCGCTGGGCGCATTACACGGAGGCACCGTTCCAGCCGCTGAAGAAGCCGCTGGCACAGTCGCGCGTCACCATCATCACGACCGCCGCGCCTTACGATCCGGCCAAGGGCGACCAGGGGCCGGGCGCGGCGTATAATGGCAGCGCGAAGTTCTATCAGGTCTATGACGGCGACACGTCCAGGCAGCACGACCTGCGCATCTCGCACATCGGCTACGACCGCAAGCACACTTCGGCGACCGACAGCGGGACCTGGTTTCCGCTGCCGCAGCTTTTGAAAGCATCCGCAGCAGGCCGCATCGGCGAGGTCGCGCCGCGCTTCTTCGGCGCACCGACCAACCGCAGCCATCGCGTCACGATCGACACCGACGCACCGGAGATTCTGTCGCGCTGTCTCACTGATGCGGTCGATGTCGCGGTGCTGGTGCCGAACTGCCCGGTCTGCCACCAGACCACGGCACTAGTGGCGCGGCATCTCGAGCGCAACGGCATTGCGACCGTGATCATGGGCTGCGCCAAGGACATCATCGAGCACGCTGCGGTGCCGCGCTTCCTGTTCAGCGATTTCCCGCTCGGCAACTCCGCAGGCAAGCCGCACGACGTCGCCTCGCAGGCGCAGGCGCTGGAGCTGGCGCTCAAACTGCTGGAGACCGCGAGCGGTCCGCAGACGACGATGCAATCGCCGCAGCGCTGGAGCGAGGACGCCTCCTGGAAACTCGACTACAACAACGTCGCGCAGCTCTCGCCCGAGGAGCTGGCACGCCGCCGCGCCGAATTCGACAAGCAGAAGGAGATCGCGCGCGGCAACCGCGCCGCCTGACGTCATCCAACAACAATAATCGAGGGAGAGCGACGTGACGCGACCGTTCGAGGGCGTAAAGATCCTGGACTTCACGCAAGTGCTGGCCGGCCCCTATGCGAGCTATCAGCTCGCGTTGCTGGGGGCCGACGTCATCAAGGTCGAGCGGCGCGAGGGTGAGGATATGCGCCGCACGCCGCTCTCTCGCGAATGGGCCGAGCGCGGACTGGCGCCGGCGTTCCAGGCTATCAACGGCAACAAGCGCAGCCTGACGCTCGACCTGCAGAAGCCGGAGGCGATCGCGATCGTGAAGAAGCTCGCAGAGACCGTCGACGTCGTCATGGAAAATTTTCGCCCGGGCGTGATGGACAAGCTCGGCATCGGCTATGAAGCGCTCTCGGCGATCAATCCCAAGCTGATCTATTGCGCGGTCTCCGGCTTCGGCCAGACCGGCCCGGATCGCCTGCGGCCCGGCTATGACGGCAAGATGCAGGCGCTGTCGGGCATCATGGCCATCACCGGTCATCCCGAGACTGGACCAACCCGTGCGGGCTTTGCGGTCTGCGATGTGCTCTCGGGCGCCACGGCCGCGTTCGGCGTGTCGAGTGCGCTCTACCAGCGCGACCGCACCGGCAAGGGGCAGCTCATCGACGTCTCCATGCTGGAGGCAACGCTGGCGTTTCTCTCGGGCCAAATCGCGGACTGGTCGGTTGCCGGCCATCGTCAGCAGCTTTCGGGCAACCAGGCGGTCAGCCGCAAGACCACCGCGAACCTGTTCAAGGCCGGGGATGGCTACATCCTGCTCGCCGTCAATAACGAGAAGCAGTACCGCGCGCTGATGTCCGCGCTCGGCCGCGAGGACACGCTCACTGACCCGCGCTTTGCCGACTGGTTTTCGCGCAACGAGAACGAGCCGGCACTGCGCGCGATCATCGAGGAGGCGCTGGCGAAACGGCCGGCGCGTGAATGGGAGACGATTTTGGAAGACGCCGGCGCGCCCTGCGCCAGCATCTGGAAGGTCGAGGAGGTTATCGACCATCCGCAAATCAAGGCTCGCGGCGCGATCCAGGAGCTGGATACGCAATACGGCCGCCTGCGCTTTGCCGGCAGCGGATTCAAGCTCGCCCATGGCGGCGGCAGGCTGGACCGGATGGCGCCGCAGCTGGGCGCGGATACGGACGCGGTGCTCGGTGAGCTGGGGTTCGATGCAGCGGAGATCGCGGCGTTGCGGGCGCGGGAGGTTGTGTAGCTCGCCACACGCTCTGCTGCGGTAGGGTGGGCAAAGCGAAGCGTGCCCACCATCGCGTATCGCTTGACTGGAGAGATGGTGGGCACGGCGCGTTGCGCCTCTGCCCACTCTACGCCGTCGAGGTCAAAACAATGACCCCTGCCCGTCATCCGAAGACACAGCAGCAACCTTCCTCACCATCTTCTTCGGCTTCACAGCCTCTGCCTCGGCCTCCATCTCCTCCACGCTGATCGGCAGCACGAGTTGCTCGTCGTCATTGGCGACGCGGTTGACGCGGGTGGAGACGGGGTGCCAGGCGAATTCGCCGATGCGCGGGGCTCTCATCAGCGGCAGGATCGCATCGACCTCGTCGCCGCTGACATCGAGCCAGCGCTCGAAATCGCGCGAGCTGATGGTCACGGGCACGCGGTCATGCAGCGCGGCGAGGTCCTCGCCCGCCGCGGCGGTGACGATCGCAACCGTGTCGAGCTCCTCGCCATTCGGTCCGAGCCAGGTTTCGAACACCGCGGCAAAGCCGAGCGGTTCGCCGTCAGCGCGGTGGATGAAGAAGGGCTGCTTGCGGCCGCCCTCCGACTTCCACTCGTAATAGCCATCGGCCGGGATCAGGCCGCGGCGGCGGCGAATCGCGTTCTTGAAGGCGGGCTTCTCCAGCACCGTCTCGGAGCGGGCGTTGATCAGGAGCGTAAAGCCGCGGGGATCCTTGACCCAGCCCGGCAGCAGGCCCCAGCGCATCAGGCGGAAATGCCGCGCGCCGTTCTCGACCAATACGACTGGAATCGGCTCTGTCGGGGCGACATTGTACCGGGGCGGGAAATTCGGCTGCTCGACATAGCCGAACAGTTGCCGCAAAGCCGCGGGGGCCGAAGTTATGACGAAGCGTCCACACATCCTTGGATACCTATATAGGGTCTGTTCAGGTCCTCTTAACCCCGAACGTTAACACTGCGGCAGATGAGCTCAACGGCCTCCAAACCCGCGCGCACGCATGTACAGACGGGCCCCGAGGCTGAGGCCTGGGCCGAACGGCTGCGCGTGGCCAACATCAACCCGCGGACCGGGCTTGCCACCGACTATCTCAACCATTTCAATGAAGCCGTGATGCTGCTCGAAATGGTCCCTGATATGCCCGAATGCGCCGAAGACTTCCTGACTTGGACTCCGCTGTCCTATGCCGAGCATTTCACGGCGTCGAATTTCAAGGCGCGGGACCTCGCCATCGAGGCCTATGAGAAGGCCGATCCCAACGTGCGCGCCCAGTTCGACCACATCACGGACACCATGACCTCGATCCTGACCGCGGTGGGCTCGGCCATGCGCGAGGTCGAGAAGGACACGACCCGCGTCCGCCTCGCCGAGCAGGCCGCCCTCTGGGTCAAGCCGCTGATTGCGGCCTGCGGCGGCATCATCAATGGCGGGGCGGAAGCTGACGTCGACACCATCATGGCGAACTCGGCCAGATAGGTGACGAGATTGGCCGCGGTCGTCCAGCCCACCCACCCCCAGCTTGCGGTCAGCGCGGCCATCTTCCGCGACGGCAAGGTGCTGCTGGTCCGCCGCGCCCGCTCGCCCGCCAAGGGGTTCTATTCGCTGCCGGGCGGCCGGGTCGAATTCGGCGAATCGCTGCATCAGGCCCTGAGCCGCGAGGTCGATGAGGAAACCGGCCTTCGTATCGAGATCATTGGCCTCGCCGGCTGGCGCGAGGTGCTGCCGGCCGCGGCCGGTGCCGGCCACTACCTGATCATGTCTTTTGCCGCCCGCTGGACAGCGAAGGAACCGGCCTTGAACGACGAGCTCGACGATTACCGCTGGATCGCACCGGACGCCCTGGCGAGCCTGGGCGACCTCAAGCTGACCGGAGGGCTGGAGGAGGTCATCCAGTCCGCCTACCGGCTGATTGGCGCCTGACGGCCCGCCTTGCGCCTGCCGTCCCGAGGGGGCATACAGCCGCCAATGTCCACGCGATTTCTGGCCATTTTTGCCCTGATCCTCGCCTGCGCCGCCGGGTCCGCCCGGGCCCAGGACGTGGCGGCGCCGTTTGACGCCGATTTGCAGCGGCTGGCCGAGATCCTGGGCGGGCTGCACTATCTGCGCGGCATCTGCGGGGCCAACGAGGGCAACAAATGGCGCAACGAGATGCAGGCGCTGATCGATGCCGAAACACCCTCCGGTGAGCGCCGCACCCGCATGATCGCCGGCTTCAACCGCGGCTATAACGGTTTTCAGCAGACCTACCGCAGCTGCACGCCGGCCGCGACGGTGGCGATCCGCCGCTACATCGAGGAAGGCTCGAAGATCTCGCGGGATCTCACGGCGCGCTACGCGAACTGAGCTCTCTCGATTGGTCATTCCGGGGCGCGCGCAGTGCGAACCCGGAATGACGGAGTGCTGGAACTCTGTCATCGATTTTGTTCACAGCCGTTAACCGTTCTTAAAGATGTGGCCTAGCGGTCGTTAACGACCGTGCTACACCTCTCGCACAGCGCATCGCCGTGGATCGCGCCCCAGCCCTGACTGAGTTTCATGAGCCAGCCGATTTCCTACGCCCCCGCCCGCGCGCCGCTGCCCGATCATGAGCAGAAACAGGCTGCTCTGAGCTATCTCAACGAAGCCTGGGCCGAGGCACGCCATGATGGCGTCGACGGCGACTGCTTGGCGCAGGCGAGCCTGTTCGCGGCATTGGCCGAGCTTGTCGGCACCTATGGCGAGGACGCGGTGGCGAAGTTCGTCGAGGGCTTTCCCGGCCGCATTCGCAACGGCGAATTCTCGGTCGGCATCTCCAGGCAGTAGCCCTTTTCGAAAATGGCCCCGCCACGGGACGGGGCCAGTCGACGGATGAATGACTTTGCGAAAGTCGTCGCGAAGTCTGCCGCGATTTATCGCATGGAAGCGATTGAATGCAGACAAGCATTAGTCTTGCGCCGACCGGGAGATGTTCCCGATGAAAGCGGGAATGCGCTCCCTCCTCCTCAAGGCTCGATCTTGAGCGTCGCTTTCATGTTGGGATGATAGCGGCAGTAATATTCGACCGTTCCAGCCTTCTTCAGAACTGACGTCGCCGATTTCTTCGGCGGCAGCATCACGTCGAAATCGCCGTTCCTCGCGGTCGCGGTATGGGCGAAAACGTCCTTGTTGACCCATCGAATGGTATCGCCCACCTTCGCCGATATTTCGGCTGGTGAGATCACGAGATCCTCCATTGTGATCTCTATGGTCGCGGCGTCTGCCGGGACGATCATCGTCACGAAGACGACTGCAAGCGCGGTTGAAGCGAGACGTCCCGGCATCATCGTATCTCCTATTTCAGCTCCGCCGCGACATGTTCGGCGTGCTGCTCATGTCCCTGGAAGATCTTCAGGCCGGTCTGCAGCAGGTTCTTCAGCTCGGCATTGCTGGCGGACGGAATGAGCTGGGTTTCGAGGGCGCCGTTGACCGTCTTGTGGTAGGCGACTTCGTTCGCGACATAGGCCTTGTCAAAGGCCGCGCCGCTCAGCTTGTCGAGCTCGGCGAGCTTGTCGCTCGCCTGCTTCGACAGCGCCTTGCTGGTGTCGTTGTCTTCAGGCGTGACGTTCAGCTTCTTGACCAGCGCGAGCGCCTGCTTGTTGACGGCCTCATGGTCGCGCACCATGTCCTCGGCAAACGCCTTCACGTCCTTGTTCTTGGCTTTCTTCATCGCCTGCTTCGCCGCGTTGATGTCGATTACGCCGGCGGTGTAGGCGATATGGGCGATCTGCGGATCGCTGAGCTTATCGGCTGCGCGAGCGCCCTGTAGCAGCGCGGGACTCGACAGCAGAACGGCTGCGGCGATCGCCGCGCTCGGTCGGATGAACATGGCTTGATCCTCCTGTGGTGCCGGACGCTTGGCCGGCGCGTTGCTTCACAGGAGTTGGATGGACATTTCGCGCAAACGTTCCCGAAAACTTTAGCCGCCAAAGCCGAGCCGCTTCAGCACAGCCTCAGTCAAGCGCTCACATCGTCGTCCGGCGAACGGGAACGCATCCATAACCACCGGGCCGATCTCCTTCTCGACGTTCTCGCGCAGCATGGTGCGGGCGCGGTGCAGCCGCGTCTTCACCGTTTCGGGCTTCACGCCGAGCAGATCGGCGGTCTCCTCGATCGTCATCCCCTCCATCACCCGCGCGACGAAGACCATGCGGAAGACATCCGGCAACTCGTCGATGGCGCGTTCGACCACACGCTGGATTTCACGCTGGGCCATGGTCCTTTCCGGATCGCCTGGAGGAGAAACAGGAAATTTGATTATCTGCGCCTCGAGCGCCTGTTCCGGCACCGTGCCGAGCTCGACATGCGGTCTGGCGCTGCGCGCTCGGCCAAGTGCCTCGTTGATGGCAATGCGTGACAGCCAGGTCGACAATCCGGACTCGCCGCGGAAGCCATCGAGATGCGTGAATGCGCGGACATAGGTTTCCTGCACCACATCCTCGGCCTCGCTGTCGCTGCGCAGGATTCCCCGCGCGAGGCGGTAGAGCCTGCGGTTATTGGCCTGCATGATCTCGCGCAAGGCGGCTTCGTCCCGGCGCCGCGCCCGGTCGACCAGCGCGGCTTCCGAAGTCCTGGCGACGGCCGACAAGCCGGCTGCGGTGCGTTGCATGGCGGTCACCTGCTCGTTTCGCTTCATTTCGGACATTGGATGCAGGTCCACGGGAAAGGTTCCCAATTTTGTTACTCGGGCTCTTACCCTTCCCTGGAGGGGGAGGGTCGCTTCGCATGAAGCAACGCGCAATGCGAAGCGGGGTGGGGGATCTCTCCACACGGGCACCGCCAACCACGAGAGACTGTCACCCCACCCCGCTCGTGCTTCGCACGATCGACCCTCCCCCTCCAGGGCAGGGTAACAGCAATTCGCTAGTCCGTCTCGATCGGCAACGCCGGATCTCTCGCCCACTCGCCCATCGAGGCGTCGTAGAGCGTCAGCTTGTCGAAGCCGAGCTGCGTCAGCAAGAAGAGGTCGATCGTCGCCGAGATGCCGCCGCCGCAATAGAGAATCACATTCTTATCGCGCGTGACGCCCTGGGCTGCGAACTTTGAGTCCGCATCCGCAAGACTCGTCAGCGTCTTGTCGGCGTTCACGAGCGTTGCGGCTGATACGTTGACGCTGCCGGGGACGCGGCCCGGCCGGCCATAGCGGCTCGGCTCGAGGCCGCGGTGAAACTGCGGCCCGAGCGCATTGACGATGACCGTCGTGGGATCGCCGATCCGCGCCCTCACGATGTTCTTGTCGACGAAGAAGCCTGGACGCGGCGCGGCCTTGAAGGTCGTGGCCGAATAGCCCCTCGGTGCGCCGATCTCAATCGGCCGGCCCTCCTCCTTCCATTTGTCGAAGCCACCGTCGAGCACGCGGGCATCGACGCCGAGCGAGCGCAGCATCCACCAGAACCGCGTCGACCACATCATAGTGCCGATGCTGTAGAGCACGATGGTCTTGCTCGCATCGAGGCCGTGGCGGCCGAAGGCAGCCGCCAGCTGGGCCACATCGGGCATCATGAAGAAGTGTTGCGACGAGGTGTCGGAAAACTCGCCTTGCAGGTCGAGGAAATCGGCGCCCGGTATGTGGCCGGCCGCGAACGTCTTGTCGCCAGGCACCGCGCGATAGGGAACGTCGCTGCCGGGTGGGACGGGCTCGTTGTACGTCGTGCAGTCGTAGAGGCGTAGATTGGGATCGCCGAGGATGGCGGCGAGTTGTTCGGTGGTGATGAGGGCCGTTGGCTGGGACATCGGACTCTCCCCGAACTTGTGCTTCGTGACACACTGTCATGGCCCGCGAAAGCGGGCAATCCAGTATTCCAGAGGCCGCAACCGTATTAACCAACTATCGCCGCGGAGTACTGGATGCCCCGGTCAAGCCGGGACATGACAGCGGAGCAAGCGGGTTGACCTATTCCTACTGCTTCAGCGTCTCCAAAAACCGCACCGCCTCGCCTTGCGAGGGCGTCACCAGCTCGCCCTGCCACATCACGCGGCTGCCGCGGATGAAGGTGCCGACGGGCCAGCCCGTGACGCGGACGCCGTCGTAAGGAGTCCAGCCGGCTTTCGACGCCACCCATTTGTTGGTGATGGTCTCGCTGCGCTTCAAATCGACGATGGTGAGGTCGGCATCGTAGCCGGCGGCGATGCGGCCCTTGCAGGCCATGTTGTAGAGGCGTGCGGGACCGGCGCTGGTGAGGTCGACGAAGCGCGCCAGCGAGAGCCGACCCGCGTTGACGTGGTCGAGCATGATCGGCACGAGCGTCTGCACGCCGGTCATGCCCGAAGGCGAGGCCGGATAGGTCTTCTGCTTCTCTTCCAGCGTATGCGGGGCATGATCGGAGCCGAGCACGTCGATGATGCCCTGCTCGATGCCGCGCCAGATGCCGGCGCGATGATCGGCGCCGCGCACCGGCGGATTCATCTGTGCGAGCGTGCCGAGCCGCTCGTAGCATTCGGGCGCGGCCAGCGTGAGATGGTGCGGCGTCGCCTCGCAGGAGGCGACGTCCTTGTGGTCGCGCAGGAACTCGATCTCTTCCTTGGTCGAGATGTGCAGCACGTGGATGCGCTTGCCCGTCTCGTGCGCGAGCTTGACCAGGCGCTGCGTCGCCATCAGCGCCGCGATCTCGTCGCGCCAGACCGGATGCGAACGCGCATCGCCTTCGATGCGCTGCGACTTGCGCTCGTTGAGGCGGTACTCGTCCTCGGCGTGGAAGGCGGCACGGCGGCGGATCACCTGGAAGATGCGGCGCAGGCTCTCGTCATCTTCGACCAGCAGCGCACCGGTGGACGAGCCGATGAAAACCTTGACGCCGGCGCAGCCCGGTGCGCGCTCGAGCACCGGCAGGTCCTGCACGTTCTCGCGAGTGCCGCCGATGAAGAAGGCGAAATCGCAATGCATACGGTGATGGGCCCGCTTCACCTTGTCGGTGAATTCGGCCTCCGTCACCGTCAGCGGCGCGGTGTTCGGCATTTCGAACACGGCGGTGACTCCGCCCATCACGGCGCTGCGCGAGCCGGTCTCGAGGTCTTCCTTGTGCGTCAGCCCGGGCTCGCGGAAATGCACCTGCGTGTCCATCACGCCGGGCAGGATGTGCAGGCCCTTGCAGTCGATCACCTCAGCGGCGCTGCCTTGCGACAGCGAGCCCAGCTCGGCGATGCGACCGCCCGCGATTCCGATGTCGCGAACGCCCTCGCCGTCCTGGTTGACCACGGTGCCGCCCTTGAGGATCACATCGAAACGCTGGCTCATGGCTGAAGGCCTCTCTCATCCCCAAGCGCAGGGCTCAAGGTCTTGTCGTTTATGCGTTGCGGGCTTACGTTCCGGAGCAACATGTCGCAAGAGATTTTCGCATGAAATCGGCGTTTCTTCCCGACCGGGGCGTGGTCAAGGTCGCGGGTGAGGATGCGCGCAACTTCCTCAACGGCCTGGTCACGACCGACGTCGATAGGCTGAAACCTGGCCTGGGGCGATTCGGCGCGCTGCTGACGCCGCAGGGCAAGATCATCGTGGACTTCCTGATCACGGAGGCGCCCGCGGGTCACGGCGGCGGGTTCCTCATCGACTGCCCGAAAGCGCTGGCGGACACCCTCGCCACCAAGCTGAAGTTCTACAAATTGCGCGCCAAGGTCACGGTGGACAACCTTTCCGGCGATCTCGGCGTGCTCGCGGCCTGGGACGGCCAACCCGCGGTCCAGCCCGACCTTGCCTTCGCCGATCCGCGGAACGACGGGCTCGGCACCCGCATCCTGATCCCGGAAGATCTCAAGCAGAAGCTGTCCGACCTCATCGGCGCCGAGCTGGTCGATGCGACCGAGTACGAGGCGCACCGCATCGCGCTCGGCGTGCCGCGCGGCGGGCTTGATTTCATGTACAGCGATGCGTTCCCGCATGAGACCAACATGGATCGACTTGCCGGCGTCGATTTCGACAAGGGCTGCTATGTCGGCCAGGAGGTCGTCTCGCGCATGCAGCATCGCGGCACCGCGCGCACCCGCAGCGTCAAGGTGCTGCTCGACGGTCCTTCACCCGAAATCGGCGCGACCATTCTCGCCGGCGACAAGCCCGTCGGCACGATCGGCTCGACGGCCGGCGGCAAGGGCATTGCCCTGGTGCGGATCGACCGCGTCGCCGATGCGCTCGACGCGGGCCAGCCGCTCACCGCTGGGGGGCTGGCTTTGACGCTCGCTGAACCGGACGCCGTTCGAATTCCAGCCAAGCAGCCCATCGCATGAGCCGCGCTCCCCGTCTGCATCCCGATGGTCTGACCCGCTGCCCCTGGCCGGGCGAAGATCCGCTTTATGTCGCCTATCACGACACCGAATGGGGCGTGCCGGAATATGACGACCGCGCGCTGTACGAGAAGCTGATCCTCGACGGCTTCCAGGCCGGCCTGTCCTGGATCACGATCCTGCGCAAGCGCGACCATTTCCGCAAAGCCTTCGACGATTTCCAGCCGGAGAAGATCGCGCGCTACAACGCCAAGAAGATTCAGGCGCTGATGAATGATGCGGGCATCGTGCGCAACAAGGCCAAGATCGAAGGCACGATCCTGAGCGCGAAGTCGTATCTCGACATCATGGAGAAGGGCCCGGGCTTCTCGAAGCTGCTGTGGGACTTCATGGACGGACAGCCCAAGGTCAACCAGTTCAAGACCACAGCGAGCGTGCCCGCCTCGACGCCGCTGTCGGTGCAGATCTCCAAGGAGCTGTCCTCGCGCGGCTTCAAATTCGTCGGCCCGACCATCGTCTATGCCTTCATGCAGGCGACCGGCATGGTCAACGACCACCTGGTCGACTGCCACTGTCACGCGACCTGCGGCAAGACGCAGCGCAAGCCGCGCCTCAAGGCCAGATGACGGCGAAGAAAGCAGCGCGCGACGAGGAGGCCCGCGCCTGGCAGCGCATGCTGTCGGGCCGGCGGCTCGATCTGCTCGATCCCTCTCCGCTCGACATCGAGATCGGCGACATCGCCCATGGGCTGGCGCGGGTGGCGCGCTGGAACGGGCAGACCCTTGGCGCGCACATCTTTTCGGTCGCGCAGCATACGTTGCTGGTGGAGACCGTGCTGCGTCACGAGATGCCACGTGTCGATCAGCGCGTGCGGCTCGCAGCCCTGCTGCACGATGCGCCGGAATATGTGATCGGCGACATGATCTCGCCGTTCAAGGCGGTGCTCGACGGTCATTACAAGGCGGTCGAGAAGCGGCTTCTCGGCGCCATCCATGTCCGCTTCGGCCTGCCGCCGGAGCTGCCGGAACAGATCACGCAAGCTATCAAGGCCGCCGATCGCGGCGCGGCCTATCTCGAGGCGACCGAGCTTGCCGGTTTCAGCGAGAGCGAGGCGAAGCGCCTGTTTGGCAAGGATCCCGGTCTCTCCGACAGCGTCCGGCGCGATTACCTCACGCCCTGGACCGCGGCGCGGGCGGAGAAGCAGTTTCTGGAGCGCTTTGGCGCGGTGTTCGCGTAGCATCATCCCTTCGTAGGGTGGGCAAAGCGGAAGCGTGCCCACCAAACTGGATGCGCGCAACTGCGACATCGTGGGCACGGCGCGATGCGCCTTTGCCCACCCTACAAGCACTCGCTATAATTGCCGGAAAAAAGGTCCGTCATGATCCACGTCTGTTCCCTCGCCGCGCTTCCCGAGACTGTCCGCAGCACAGGCGCCAGCCATGTGCTGACCGTGATGGCCAATGTCGAGCAGGTGGCCCGCCCGGTGTCGGTGCTCCCGGCCAACCACCTCAAAGTGTCGATGGATGACATCACCGAGGAGATGGACGGTTTCGTCGCACCATCGGAGACGCATATCGAGCAGGTGCTGAACTTCGTGCGCGGCTGGGACCGCAGCGCCCCGCTGGTGGTGCATTGCTATGCCGGTATCAGCCGCTCCACCGCGAGCGCGTTCGCAGCCGTATGCGCGCTCAATCCGAATCGCGACGAGATCGAGATCGCCAGGAAGATTCGCGCGGCCTCCCCTATCGCCTCGCCCAACCGGCGCATCGTCAGCCTCGCCGATCGTGCCCTCGGGCGCAACGGCCGCATGCTGCGCGCGCTCGACGAGATGGGCCCCGGCGCGATGATGGTGGAGGGCCGCCCCTTCGTGATCGAGCTCGAATGAGAAGACCGTCGAATAACAGCCCCGACGGGACTGCGACCCCTCTCCCGCTTGCGGGAGAGGGTTGGGGAGAGCGTGTCTCCGCAAGCGAGAATCCCCGTGTGGATGGAGCCCTCACCCGCCGCGCTCTTCGAGCGCGTCGACCTCTCCCGCAAGCGGGAGAGGTGAACGACATGACGGCCGCATGAGCGACATGCTGCTGACGCCGATCGAGATTGGCCTCACCGCCGCGATCGTCGCGATCGAGGATCACGAGCCATTGATCCTGACCGCACGCGGTGCTGACGGGCTTGCCGGCCTGCCGTTCGGTCCGTTCGACGCGGTGAGCCATCGCACCTTCGAGATCGGCCTGCGCGCCTGGGTCGAGCAACAGGCGGGCCTGCGGCTCGGCTATGTCGAGCAGCTCTACACCTTCGGCGACCGCGGCCGTCACGCCGAAGCCGGCGACACTGGCGCGCACATGGTGTCGATCGGCTATCTCGCGCTGACGCGCCCTGTGGACGGCGAGCTCGCAGCAAACGCGGCGAGCTTCGCGCCGTGGTACCGCTTCTTCCCCTGGGAAGACTGGCGCGAGCAGCCGCCAGAGATCATCGCCCGCGATATCATCCCGGCGCTGACGAAATGGGCCGAGGAGGAGACGCCGGAGACGACACGCGCGCTGCCGCGGAAGGACCGCGTGCGGTTCTATTTCGGTCTCGACGGCGCGCCCTGGGACGAGGAGCGCGTGCTCGACCGATACGAGCTCTTGTACGAGGCCGGGCTGATCGAGGAGGCGCGGCGCGACGGCCGTCCTGCCGCATTGGCGCGCAAGACGCTTCCTCCGCTCGGGACCTCGATGCGGTTCGACCACCGCCGGATTCTCGCCACGGCGATCGCGCGGCTGCGGGCAAAGCTGAAGTATCGTCCCGTCGTCTTTGAACTTTTGCCAGCTGAATTCACACTTACCGAATTGCAGCATACGGTGGAGGCGATCTCCGGCCGGCATCTGCACAAGCAGAATTTCCGTCGTCTGGTCGAAATGGAAGCCCTGGTCGAACCGACCGGGGTGATGTCGACACAGACGGGCGGACGGCCGGCGGCGCTCTACCGCTTCCGCCGCGAGGTGCTCCAGGAGCGGCCCGCGCCGGGCTTGCGCGTGCGCTCCCGGCGCTAGAGCATGATCCGGACCCGGAGGGCCGCGTTAGCGCAAAGTGCGTAGCGGTTTTCCGGTAAGATCATGCTCAAGAACTAAGACCCTGATATTTGTGGTACCGCTGCCCGCCGGTTGCCTGGAGGCTTCATGTTCGACGGCCCGTTCGACGTCTTTGCGCTGATCATTGCGATCATCGCCTTCCTGATCGCGATCAAGGCGTCCAGCCAGGCGACCGAGCTGCGCCGCCGGCTGAACTTGCTCGAAGAGAAGTTTTATGCGCTGCGGCCTCTGCAACCGCCGCCGCTGACGCCTGCGCAGATGCAGGCTGAAGCGCCCGCGACGACGACAGCCGCTGAGCCGCCGCCGCTTGCGCCGGAAACCGAAACGACGCCGCCTGCGCCAATCACCGAAGAGATATCACCGCCCCCGCTTGAACCGAGCACGGGCGCCGACGCGCCGCCTCCGGTACCGGAAGCGGCGCCCGGATTCGAGGAGCGCCTCGGCACGCGCTGGGTGGTGTGGATCGGCGGACTTGCGCTCGCGCTCGGCGGCTTCTTCATGGTGCGCTATTCGATCGAGGCCGGCCTTCTCGGCCCGGGCGTGCGCGTGTTGCTCGGCGGCCTGTTCGCAGCGGCTCTGCTGGGCGCCGGCGAATGGACCCGGCGCAAGGAGAGCATCTCCACCATCCAGGCGCTGCCGATCGCCAACATCCCCGCGATCCTCACCGCAGCCGGCACGGCAGTGGCGTTCGCCACGATCTACGCGGCCTACGCGCTCTACGGCTTCCTCGTGCCTGCGACGGCCTTCGTGCTGCTCGGCATCGTTGCGATGGGTACGCTGGCCGCAGCGCTGCTGCACGGCCCTGCGCTCGCCGGCCTCGGCGTGGTCGGCGCGTTCGTGACGCCGGTTCTCGTCTCCAGCGTGAAGCCGGACTATTGGGCGCTCTACATCTATCTTGCGATCGTGACCGCCGCGAGTTTTGGTCTCGCCCGCATCCGGCTGTGGCGCTGGCTTGCCGTCACGACCATCGTCTTCGCCGTGCTCTGGATCTTCCCGGGTCTCGACACGGAAGAGTTGCAGGTCGCGCCGCACGTCTTCCATATCATCGCGGGCTTCATGCTGGCCGCGCTGCTCGTCGTCTGCGGCTTCATGTTCGGACCCAGCTTCGAGGACGGCGAGATCGAGCCGGTCTCGTCGGGCGCGCTCGGTGCCTATCTGTTCGGCGCGATGCTGGTCGTGCTATCGAGCGCGCATGCCGATCTCGCGTTGATCGCCTTCACGCTTCTCGTCGGGGGTACGCTGTTCGTCGCCTGGCGTGCGGCGGCGGCCACGGGTGCCCTCGGGGCGGCCGCGGCGGCCGTCTTCATCGTGTTCGCCGAATGGGCGGTGCGCGCCAATCCTGACATGCTGGTCTTGCCCGGCGGCCCCATGCCCGGCGTCGGACCGACCGCGACCGACAGCGCGGTGACGCTGCATCTGGTGACGGCCGCAATCTTCGCCGCCGGCTTCGGCATCTTGGGCTTCCTGGCGCAAGGCCGCTCGAACTCGGCGATCATCCCGGTGGTGTGGTCCGCATCAGCAGTCGCGACACCGATTGCGATCCTGGTCGCGCTCTACGCGCGTATCGCTCATCTCGACCGCTCGATCCCGTTTGCAATTCTTGCGGTACTGCTCGCCGCCGCGTTCGGCGCGGCGACCGAAGCGCTCACGCGCCGCGAGACCCGGCCGGGCATCGCGATCTCCACAGCCCTGTTCGCGACCGGCACGCTCGGCGCAATGGCGCTGGCGCTGACCTTCGCGCTGGAGAAGGGCTGGCTGACGATCGCACTGGCGCTGATGTCGCTCGGCACGGCCTGGATCTCGATGCAGCGGCCGATTCCGTTCCTGCGCTGGCTCGCCGCCATCTTCGCGGGGCTCGTTACCGCACGCATCGTCTACGATCCGCGCATCGTCGGCGATGCCGTCGGCACCACACCGATCCTGAACTGGCTGCTGTGGGGCTACGGCCTGCCGGCACTTTCGTTCTGGGCCGCGAGCATCTTCCTGCGCCGCCGCGCCGACGATGCGCCGCTGCGCATGGTCGAGACCGCCGCGATCCTGTTCACTGCACTGCTCGCCTTCATGGAGATCCGGCACTTTGCAACCGGCGGCCGCATGACGGTGGCGCCCTCGCTGCTCGAGTTCGCGCTGCAAGCCTGCGTCACTCTCGCGATGGCGATCGGGCTGGAGCGCTTGCGGCTGCGCAGCCGCAGCATCGTGCACAATGTCGGCGCAGTCGTGCTGACGGCGATCGCGGGGCTTGTCAGCGTGTTCGGCCTCTTGATCCTGGAGAATCCACTGCTGCTCTCCAGCGTCAATGTCGGCGGCCTCGTGTTCAATCTGCTGCTGCTCGGCTATGCGTTGCCGGCCGTGCTCATGCTGCTGCTCTCCTACGCAGTGGCGGGACATCGCCCTGTCGCATACGCCAACATGATTGCCGGTGGCGCCCTGGTGTTCGCGCTCGCCTATGTGACGCTGGAGATCCGGCGCT
This sequence comes from Bradyrhizobium sp. LMG 9283, assembly GCF_045571415.1. Taxonomy (NCBI): domain Bacteria; kingdom Pseudomonadati; phylum Pseudomonadota; class Alphaproteobacteria; order Hyphomicrobiales; family Nitrobacteraceae; genus Bradyrhizobium; species Bradyrhizobium sp. LMG 9283. The sequence goes on along the minus strand of NZ_CP120691.1, from coordinate 2,192,548 downwards.
TCTATCACGGCCCGGTGCTGCTCTACGGCGGCACCACGGGCGCCGAGCAATACACCTATTCGATCGGCTGGCTCGGCTTCGGCGTGGTGCTGCTCGGCGTCGGCATCCTCGTCAACTCCGAGCGTGCGCGCCTGGCCTCGGCCGCAGTGATCGCGCTGACGATCCTCAAGGCCTTCGTTATCGACATGTCGACGCTGACCGGCGTCTATCGCGCCCTGTCGTTCATGTGCCTCGGCGTCGTGCTGGTCGCGATCGGCTGGCTGTACCAGCGCATCCTGTTCCGGCGGCAGGTCACACCGCCGCCGGTGGCGCCGCAGACGGGCACGTAGCCTCTCGCTAGGTGTTCACCTCTCCCTACGGGAGAGGTGAACCACGACTTCCGCTTGCGCCGCTTTCAAGCCACGCGGACCGATTCCAGGAACTGCGCGACTTCGACCTTCAGGCGGGTGCTGTCGGTCGCCAGCGACTTCGCCGCCGACAGCACTTCGCTCGAGGCCGAGCCGGTCTCGATCGCGCCGCGCTGCACGTTGGTGATGTTGGACGACACTTCCTGCGTGCCGAGCGAGGCCTGCTGAACGTTGCGCGAAATCTCCTGCGTGGCCGCGCCCTGCTCCTCGACCGCGGCAGCGATGGCCGCGGACACCTCCGACAGCCGCTCGATGGTGCCGCCGATCTCCTGGATGGCGCTGACGGATTCCTGCGTCGCGGCCTGGATGCCCGAAACCTGCGCCCCGATTTCGCCGGTCGCTTTCGCGGTCTGCTCGGCCAGTGCCTTGACTTCGGAGGCGACGACGGCAAAGCCGCGGCCGGCTTCGCCCGCGCGCGCCGCCTCGATGGTCGCGTTCAGCGCGAGCAGGTTGGTCTGGCCTGCGATAGTGTTGATGAGCTCGACGACGTCGCCGATGCGGGCGGCCGCCTGCGACAACGCGTTGACGCGCTCGTTGGTCCGCGCCGCCTGCTCGACGGCTTCCGCAGCCATCCGCGCCGAATCCTGCACACGGCGGCTGATCTCGGTGATAGAGGACGACAGCTCCTCGGAAGCGGACGCCACCGCCTGGACGTTGGTGGAAGCTTCCTCGGACGCGGCCGCAACGACGGTTGCGAGCTCCTGGCCGCGCTGCGCCGTGCCGCTCAGCGTGGCCGCGGACGCCTCGAGCTCGGTCGAGGCCGATGACACGGTCTCGACGACCTCGCCGATCATGGTCTCGAAATTGCGGGTGATGGCATCGACGCGGCGGCTGCGCTCGATCTTGGCCTCGGCGTCGCGCGCCGCCGCCTCGTCCGCAGCCTTTTTGGCGATCAGCGCCTCCTTGAAGATCTGGAGCGCATCCGCCATCGAGCCGATCTCGGTCTTCTCGCCGCGATGCGGCACCTCGGCCGAGAGGTCGCCCTCGCCGAGCGACTGCATCGGGCGAATGATCGAGGCGATGCCGCGCGAGACATCGCGCACGAGGTAGTAGGCGGCGCCGATCGCGATCACGACGGCCGCAACGATGATGCCGACCAGCACGCGGAAAACGGTGGCATAGCTGTCGGCCGCCTGCTTCGTTTCCAGCTCGGCACCCCTGTTGTTGAGCTCGATGCCCCTCTGCAGCAGAGGATCGGCGGCCTGCGCCATCTTCGCGACCTTGGTCTGCAACAGCTCGTTGGCATCGGTCGGGAAGCGGCCGACGCCCTTGCGCGACAGCGCCATCACGTCCTGCACGCCATTCAGATACTCGGCCCAAGCCTTGCTCCATTGCTCATAGAGCGAGCGCTCTTCGGCGACCGTGATCAGCGGCTCGTAGACCTTGCGGGTCTTTTCAATGCGCTCGCGCAACGATGCCAGACGCTTCTCGGCGGCCTCCTTGCCTTCGGCAGTATCCTGCATCAGGTGCAGACGCAGTGCGACGCGCAGCTCGTTGATGTCGGCGCGCATCGAGCCGAGCGCACGAACGCTCGGCAGCCAGCTCTCTGCAATCTCGACCGTATGGGCGTTGATGTTCTGCATCGTCCCGATCGCCATCACGCCGACGCCGGCGAGCGAGAGCACGAGGACCGACAGCACGGCCAGCAGCTTAAAGACGATCGACAACTTCGACATCACACAAATCCCGATGGTAACCGGCAACGCGCACATCACTTGCGCCGCAGCGTCACGACGGATGACTGGGCGAAGGTCAGTTCAACAATGCTGGCTGATTCTTCTCTCGTGAAGATTGCGCCCATATTCGCAAGCAGGCGTTAACATGATCCTTCGTATAACTACGGGGCGGGCTCGGCGTCCCCTCCGCGCGTTGCAACCGCACAGACATTTGCTGCTGCGACGCGAAGAGCGCGATCCTGGCGCATTGCAGCATCCGAATCGGAATGACGGTCGCGACGCAAAGGGAAATGATCCCGTCATCGTTGCAAATTGCAGCTTCAAGTCGGATCTAGGACGCCTTGCATCCGACGGCCTCACCGACGAGGCTGATTCGAAAGACCGGCTCCTTGTTCTCGTCGAGCAGCTCCATGCACCACTCGGCGTTCGGCTTCAGGCTACGCGCGATGCCGCCGAGCAGATTGGCGCACACCTCGGTCATCTCGGTCCAGGCGGCCGCGCGATCCTCGAACTCGTACGGCAGGTCGGCGGCGCCGGAATAGCGGCCGGTGCTGATGCGGAAGAAATACAGCGACATCGTTGAACCCTTGCGTGGGACCGCCCCCCGGCCGCACGCCAAACTGAAACGCGAACAGCTACCAACGCATGAAGGCCGCCGTCCGTATGACTACGGCACGGCGGCTTCGTGTTCGATGGACGTCTTCGACGACAAGATGCGCGGATTGTTCCGCACAGGCCAGCTCACTGGGTCGACCGGCGCAGCTCCAGCGGGCCCTCGCTCTTCGCTGGCTCGGACTTCACCGGCTCGAGCCGGCTGCTCTCGACAGGCGGCGTCTCGACGCGCGCCGCAACCTCGGTGTTCGATGCGCCGACCGAGCCGGTGCGCTCAGCGGAGCGCAGCGAGCGTGGCCGCGCCGCAGCCCGCGCCATCAGCATCTGATTGCCGCCCTGGTGATGGAAGTCGCAATAGGCGAAGCCCATGCCCGACACCGAGCCGCGGAAGCTGCGTTCATCGGTCTTTTCAAGGTTGAAGCAGGGCTCGAACGGTATGCCCTTGATCGAGGCGCAGACATTCTGGCCGCGGATTTGGAGGGTATTGCCGGGGAGTCTGAGATGCTTGACCGGGCCTGAGCCCGAGAACTGCACCGCACCGGCGGCGCCGAGATCGTCGAGGATGCGGCCTGCACCGCGGGTGCCGTCGAAACAGGTGAAGGCAAACACTTTGCCGGCCACGAAGCGGCGCGCCTCGTCGGCGTTCATGCTTCCGGCAATGGCCGGCGCAAACGTTGCTGCCGCCGTGACAGCCCCCAACACAATACGCGCAAGCATGCTCAACTCCGAACCAACCCCGCAGCGGGCGATGCCTTATCTCTTTACCCGCTGCTTACCATACTAACCAAGGCAACATTGAAGCAGCTTGGTTGGTAAAGTCTGAACGCCGTTAGACAATTTTTACCACAACGCGGCCGCGGACCTGGCCGGCCAGGATTTTGGCACCCCATCGGGGGACCTCGCCGAGCGAAATTTCCTGAGTGATTTCAGACAGTTTTGTCCGATCGAGATCGGAGGCCAAACGCTGCCAGGCGGCTTTCCTGGCCGGAAGCGGGCACATCACGGAATCGATGCCGAGAAGGCACACTCCGCGCAAAATGAAAGGCGCGACAGAGGACGGCAGGTCCATGCCGGCCGCCAGGCCACAGGCGGCGATCGCGCCACCATATTTCGTCATCGACAGGAGATTCGCCAGCGTGGTCGAGCCGACGCTGTCGACACCGCCCGCCCAGCGCTCCTTGGCGAGGGGTTTTGCCGGTGCCGACAATTCGTTGCGGTCGATGACCTCAGCAGCACCGAGGTGCTTGAGGTAGTCGGCTTCGGCCGCGCGGCCGGTCGAGGCGATAACGTGGTAGCCGAGCTTGGACAGCACGGCGGTCGCGACCGAGCCGACGCCGCCGGCTGCGCCCGTTACCACCACGGGGCCGCTCTTCGGCGACAGACCGTGCTTCTCGAGTGCCAGCACCGAGAGCATCGCGGTGAAGCCAGCGGTGCCGATCGCCATGGCGTCACGGGCCGACAGGCCCTGCGGCAGGGCGACGAGCCAGTCGCCTTTCACTCGCGCCTTCTCGGCATAGGCGCCGAGATGCGTCTCGCCCATGCCCCAGCCGGTGCAGACGACCTTGTCGCCCGCCTTCCACTGCGGATGCGAGGAGGCCTCCACCGTGCCGGCAAAGTCGATGCCGGCGATCATCGGGAAGCGGCGCACCACCGGGGCCTTGCCGGTGAGCGCAAGGCCATCCTTGTAGTTCAAGGTCGACCATTCGACTCGGACGGTGACGTCGCCCTCCATCAGCTCGGTTTCGTCGAACTGCGCGAGCTGCGCGGTGGTGCCCTTGTCCGCCTTGTCGATCCGGATCGCCTTGAATGTGGCCACGACTGAACTCCCTGACTTTGTTTATCGGGGATGTTTAGCCGATCAGGCCGGCTGCGCAACCGCCCGTGCGACGGGTTTCTCCACGATCGGAAGGTTGATCAGCGCCGAGAGCACGCCGAAGAGGATCGAGAGCCACCAGATCGGCGTGTAGGAACCGAAGCGCTCGAACACGATGCCCCCGAGCCAGACGCCGAGGAAGCCGCCGACCTGATGGCTGACGAAGGCGAAGCCGTAGAGCGTCGCGAGCCAGCGCGTACCGAACATCAGCGCCACCAGAGCCGAGGTCGGCGGCACCGTCGACAGCCAGGTCAGGCCGGAGATGGCGCCGAACGCGATCGCCGAGAACGGCGTGATCGGGAAGGAGATGAAGGCGAGGGTAGCCAGCGCGCGGGTGAAGTAGATGGTCGATAGGATGTAGCGCTTGGGCAGATAGTTTTGCAGATAGCCGACGCTGAGCGAACCGATGATGTTGAACAGGCCGATTGCCGCGATCACCCAGCCGCCGGTCTGTGTGGAAATACCGCGATCGACCAGGAAAGCCGGCAGATGCACGGTGATGAAAGCGAGCTGAAAGCCGCAGGTGAAGAAGCCGAGCACCAGAAGCACGTAGGAGCGGTGGCCGAAGGCTTCGGCCAGCGCCTTGGTGAAGGTCTGCTCATCCGCCGGCGTCGCGTTTGCCGTATTTGCGACCGGAGGCGTCGAGAGCGCCAGCGACAACGGAATGATCAGCAGCATCAGGAAGCCGAACACGGAGAGCGCCTGCTGCCAGCCGAAATTATCGATCAACGCAACGCCGATCGGCGCGAACAGGAACTGCCCGAACGATCCCGCCGCCGTGCCGGCACCGAGCGCAAGGCCGCGCTTCTCGGCCGGCAAGAGCTTGCTGAACGCCGACAGCACCAGGTTGAACGAGCAGCCGGCGAGGCCAAAGCCGATCATGACGCCCGCGCCGATGTCGAGCGACAGCGGCGTCGAGGAGTAGCGCATCAAGAGCAGGCCGCCGGCATAGAGCAACGCGCCGATGCACATCACCCGGAACAGGCCGAAGCGATCCGCGACCGCACCGGCGAACGGCTGGCCCAGCCCCCACAACAGATTCTGCACGGCGATGGCGAGGCCAAACACGTCGCGGCCCCAGCTGAACTCGTGGCTCATCGGCTGCACGAAGAAGCCGAGCGCCGAGCGTGGTCCGAAGCCGAGCATGCCGATCGCACAACCGCAAAGGATGATGACGGCCGGGGTACGCCAATTGGAGGAACGTGAGACCGGAGCGAGCTCGCCGATCTGTGTCGACATGGTTGTCCTCGTCTGTCGTTGGCGGATCCGCAAATCAGCAGCCGCGGGACAGCCCGTTTAATGCATCTGCATGAAAATCCCAAGTGAAAAACGGTTGCATTCCACGAGGAGCTGCCGCGGGAGCATTGCGTTTCAACGCGGCCTCGCCTGGCGGACCCGTCGCGAATTGACGGGAATGTGTGCGACAGGACCTAGCGGTCCGCAGCGGAGCGTGCTATCCTCGATTTACTCATATTGAGCATATTAGGGTAATATCGAGTTCGAACCGGCCTCTCGGCCGGATTTCTCGGGCCCTACATATTCTCAATTCGAGCATAATAACCCCATGGGAGGCTTCAATGCCGATCACTGGAATTTACGGCCCCGACGATTTTGCCAACCGGCCGCAGGGTCAGCCCATCACCTCTCCCCGCGCCACGCACGTGCCCACGGGACCGAAATTGCCACTGCCGTCATTGGAATGGACGCCGGCGGTCGAACGCGCCACCGCACCGCTCTACGACCGCGTGAAGCACGTGATCCCCCCGATCGAATGGCCGCTGATGGCGCCAACCATCAACGCGATCAACCAGCTGAAGCGCGCGCGGGGCGCGGTCATCCTCGCCCACAACTACCAGGCCCCGGAGATCTTCCACTGTGTGGCCGATATCGGTGGCGACTCGCTCCAGCTCGCGGTCGAAGCCACCAAGGTGAAGGCAGACATCATCGTCCAGTGCGGCGTGCACTTCATGGCGGAAACCTCGAAGCTGCTCAATCCGGACAAGACCGTTTTGATCCCGGATTCGCGCGCTGGCTGCTCGCTTGCCGCCAGCATCACCGGCGCGGACGTGCGGCTGCTCCGCGAAAAATTTCCCGGCGTGCCCGTCGTTGCCTATGTCAACACCTCGGCAGAGGTGAAGGCCGAGGTCGATATCTGCTGCACGTCTTCGAACGCGGTGCAGGTGGTCGAGAGCCTGAATGCGCCGACCGTGATCTTTCTGCCCGACCGCTATCTCGCGACCTACGTCGCCTCGAAGACCGACGTGAAGATCATCGCCTGGAAAGGCGCCTGCGAGGTGCATGAACGCTTCACGGGCGAGGAGCTGCGGAGCTTTCGCGACGCCGATCCGTCGGTGCAGATCATCGCGCATCCCGAATGTCCGCCGGACGTGCTTGCGGAGGCCGACTTCACCGGCTCGACCGCGCACATGATCAACTGGGTGCGCGCGAAGCGGCCGCGCCGGCTCGTCATGATCACCGAATGCTCGATGGCCGACAATGTCCGCGCCGAGCTGCCTGATGTCGAGATGCTCCGCCCCTGCAATCTCTGCCCGCACATGAAGCGCATCACCCTCGCGAACATTCTGCAGAGTCTGCTGACGCTTCGCGAGGAGGTGACGATCGATCCCGCGCTTGCGGAGCGCGCACGGCGCTCGGTCGAGCGGATGATCAATCTGAAAAATTGAAGGAAGAACGCAGCAACACACACCGCTGTCGTCCCGGACTAGCGCAGCGCAGATCCGGGTCCCGACCACAGGACGATGTTTGGCGAAGAACAACGCTGCAGAGCTTCGCGCAGCAACTTCTGCCGCGGCGTATGGGTGCCTGCTTTCGCAGGGACGACGGCGGAGTGAATGGAGAAAACCATGACAACAAGCAATATCCACAACCTCACCCGCAGCACCGACGACGTCGTCATCGTCGGCGGCGGCCTTGCCGGACTGTTCTGCGCGCTGAAGCTCGCGCCGCGGCCTGTGACGTTGATCTCGGCGGCACCCCTCGGACAGGGCGCATCCTCCGCATGGGCACAAGGCGGCATCGCCGCAGCAGTGGCCGAAGGCGATACGCCGGAGGCACACGCCGCCGATACAATCGCGGTCGGCGGTGACCTTGTCGATGACGCCGTCGCACTCGGGATCGCGCGCGAGGCTGCATCGCGCATCCATGACCTTCTCGCCTATGGTGTGCCGTTCGATCGCGATCTCGACGGCAGGCTTGCCGTCGGACGGGAAGCTGCGCATTCCGCCCGTCGTATCGTGCATGTGCGCGGCGATGGGGCGGGCGCCGCGATCATCGCGGCCTTGAGCGATGCGGCGCATCGCACGCCCTCGATCCGCCTGATGGAAGGTTTTGTCGCCGAAGCACTGTTGACCGAGGACGGCGCGGTCACCGGCCTTCAATTGCGCGAGGCCGGCAAGCCCGCTGCAGCCCCAGTCGTGCTCGACTCGCGTACGGTCGTGCTGGCGACCGGCGGCCTCGGCCATCTCTACACCGTCACCACCAATCCGCCTGAAGCGAGCGGCTCGGGCCTTGCGATCGCGGCGCGCGCCGGCGCCGTGATCGCCGACCCTGAATTCGTTCAGTTCCACCCCACCGCCATCATGGTCGGCCGCGATCCGGCACCGCTCGCCACCGAAGCGCTGCGCGGCGAAGGCGCGACGCTGATCAACGGCAACGGCGAGCGATTCATGAGAGCGCGCCACCCGCTCGCCGAGCTCGCGCCGCGCGATATCGTGGCCCGCGGCGTGTTCGCCGAGATCGCGGCCGGACGCGGCGCCTTCCTCGATGCGCGGCAGGCGGTGGGCCCGCGCTTCGCCGACAAGTTTCCGACCGTGCATGCGAGCTGCATCGCAGCCGGCATTGATCCCGCAGCGCAACCGATTCCGATTGCGCCCGCCGCGCACTACCACATGGGCGGCATCGCGGTGGACGCGCGCGGCCGCAGCTCGATCGACGGGCTCTGGGCCGCCGGCGAAGTGTCCTCGACCGGCGCGCATGGCGCCAACCGGCTCGCCTCGAATTCGCTGCTCGAAGCTGTCGTCTATGCCGCCCGCATTGCCGACGACATCGCCGGCCGCATGGTGCCCTCGCTCGCCCGCCGACCAGACGCATTGGTGACGCCGCGCGCAGGCACGCTGGATGCTGCAGCGGTGAAGCGGCTGCGCGCGATGATGAGCGCGCATGTCGGCGTGATCCGGGACGGCGACGGGCTTGCGCAAGCGGTGCGCCACTTCGCCACGCTCGAGCGCGAAGCTGGAAACATCGCTGTCCGCAACATGGCGACATCCGCCCTGCTCGTCGCCGCTGCGGCCTGGACGCGGCGCGAGAGCCGCGGTGCGCATTTCCGTTCGGATCATCCGACCGATAACCTCGCGCTGGCGCAGAGAACGATGACCACGCTCGCCGCAGCGCGCGAGGTCGCGGAGAGCCTGAACGAGCGTCCACGGTCACGCATTGCGCACTCCATGATCGCCTGAAGGAGACCCATGATCACCCCGAACTCACTGCTCTATTCCGATGCCTTTCTCTCTCCGCTCGCGATCGACGCGGCCGTTCAGCGCGCGCTCGACGAGGACCTCGGCCGCGCCGGCGACATCACCTCGCTTGCGACGATCCCGGAAGCGACGAGGGCGCAAGCGATCCTCGTCGCGCGGCAGTCCGGCGTGATCGCCGGGCTGCCGCTGGCGCTTGCAACCTTGCAGAAGCTGTCGCCCGACATCAAGGTGCACGCACATGTCCGCGATGCCGCGCGAGTTGCTGGCGGCCAACATGTGCTGACGATCTCGGGTCCCGCGCGCGCCATTCTCACGGCGGAGCGAACCGCGCTGAATTTCGTCGGCCGCCTGTCGGGCATAGCCACGCTCACGGCGAACTATGTCGCGCGCACCGAAGGCACCGGGATGCGCATCTGCTGCACGCGCAAGACCACACCGGGATTGCGCGCGCTGGAGAAATATGCGGTGCGCTGCGGCGGCGGCTTCAACCATCGCTTCGGGCTCGACGATGCCATCCTGATCAAGGACAACCACATCGCGGTCGCCGGCGGCATCCGTCCGGTGCTGGAGCGCGCCCGCGCCCACGCGGGCCATCTCGTCAAAATCGAGATCGAGGTGGATACGCTGATCCAGCTACGCGAGGTGCTGGACACAGGAATGGCTGACGCCGTGCTGCTCGACAATATGGACCTTGCGATGTTGCGCGAGGCTGTCAGGATCAACGGGGGCCGTCTCAAGCTGGAGGCGTCGGGCGGTGTCACGCTGGAGTCGATTGCGGCGATCGCGGCGACCGGGGTCGACTACGCGTCGGCGGGTGCACTGACGCACTCGGCACCGAACTTCGACTGCGCGCTGGATATCGAGGCGTGAGCGTTAGTCGCAGGCGGGCTTCACCTCTCCGCTTGCGGGAGAGGTCGGCGAAGCGCCGGGTGAGGGCTCTTTCCTCTAGGGGATTGTCCCGTTGCGGAGACACCCTCTCCCCGGCCCTCCCCCGCAAGCGGGGGAAGGAGCGCACCTTCAATGCTGCAACTGATGACCTACCGCCGCTCGCCCATTTCGGACGAGCTCTTGGCTTCCTGCGCGAGTTCAGCCGAGAGTGCGGCGGTCTGGGCCGGGGTGCCCCAGCTTGGTTCCTCGCTGCCGTCGCCCCAATTGCGCGGCCGATAGAAGGTGTGCACGCCGGTCTTGTACATCTTCTTCATCTCGGCGACCCAGGACGGGCGGACCCAATAGGCGTGGTAATGCGTGGACTTGCCGACCTCCGGCAGCCAGATCTGGCCATCCAGCATCGCCTTCGAAATCTTCTTCGCGCGCTCCCACATTTCGGGCTCGCGGATCACGTCCGGATTGTTGTCGCAGGCAAAGGTGAACTGGCAGGCGAAATGGCGGTACTTGTTCTGGTAAACCACGCCGCACACGGTGTCGGGGTATTTGCCGGAGAACACGCGGTTCATCACCACCTGCGCCACCGCGATCTGGCCGCGCACGGCCTCGCCGCGCGATTCGAAATAGACGGCTTCGGCGAGACATTTTTCCGATTTCGCGCGCGACTTGTCGTCGAGCGCGAGCCGCTCCGCCGGCGATCTGCTGCGCTGGTTGTCAGTGTTGACCTCGCCCTTCGGCGCGACGCTCTCGCCGCTCTCAATGTCCTTGGCGATCCCCGCCGTCGGCGGGGTCAGCGAGGCCGTCACCTTCATGTCGGGGTCGGGAGTGACGATCAGCGGCTCAGCCCCGGGCTGCCAGCTCTCGATGGTCTCGAGATTGCCGCCAAGCGAGGAGCTGCCGAAGAACAGGCTTGAGGTCTTGACGCTGAACGGATCGCGCGCGGGCGCGGCCGGCGCCGTGGCCCGCTTCAGCGCTTCCAGCGGCTGCACCCCGAACGCGGGCGCCGCATCGCTGGCCTGCGGCGGATTGGAATATTGCGGCAGCGGCGGCGCGCGCAGTGCTTCCTGGAGCTCGGGGTCGAGCGCGGCCGCCGATTCCGGCGACATCGCCTGCGGCAATGCGGCGGTCTTGGCGCCGAACACCGAGCTGTTCGACGTCGCGGGATCTTGCTGTGCCGGTGCCGCCGCTGGCGCGACCGTCTCGGAAGGCTGCACCGGCGTGACGATTGCGAGGCGATCACCCTTCAGGGAGCGATCGACTTTGGGAAAGTCGGACGCCTGGTAGCGCGGCGGCGCCTGAAGTGCAGGATTGCGGCTGATCGCGCCGGTGAGTTCGCGGCCGTCGAGGCTCGCGAGCCGAACCATCGCGCTCTGCGGAGCGGAGGTGCCGATCGGGCGCGAGAAACTGTAGGTGGCGAGCTGGATCGAGGACGCCGCGGAGAACACCTGTTTCTGCCAACGCTCGGCGACGCCGGGTTGGCGCGCCAGCAGAGAGGCAATGTCCTGATAGCCGGTCTCTCTCGGCATCAATGCGAAGATGCAGAGACCGATACCGAAGGACGCGAACCGCGCGCCCTTCGGATGGTTACGCAACACTGACATCGATACGCTCACGCTACGCTTACGCTCGTCCGATCGAACTCAGTACATCCGTGCAATTCGATCTTTATCGTCAGTAATCAATTTAGGTTGCCGGGGCGTTAATCCGCGTTGCGCGAGCGGCACACGCAAGCGAACACAGGTGTTTTCACGGGGTGATGTGGCGCATTGGTAAATGCGGCCTCACGTGAAGCGGTAAACATCTGGTCAACGCGAATGGTGAAGGAACTCTTGACGGCGCGTATCATTACGGGATGTGGGATGAGTTCTCGTTGTTGCGTGAGGTGCCTCCACAACAACCGCTGTCATGCCCCGGCTTGATGTTTAGCCCGGACAGATCACTGACGGGTGTTCGGAGACATAGCTGACACATCAAGAATGGCTGGATTGGTCCGATTCGGGAGGCCGTCCATGCCGTGGAATGAGGTGTCAGTCATGGATCAGCGACGCGAGTTCGTTCGGCTTGCGATGCAGGAAGGGGCGAACCGGCGGGAGCTTTGCCGCCGGTTCGCCATCAGTCCTGATGTTGGCTACAAATGGTTGAGGCGCTGGCAGGCCGGCGATCGGGAGTTGGCCGATCAGTCTCGTCGTCCGAAGCGGATGCCCAAGCGGAGTGAGGCTTCGATCGAGACGCAGGTTCTCGGCGTGCGTGACAAGCATCCCGCCTGGGGCGCACGCAAGATCGCCCATTGCCTCAAGCGCAGTGGGCAGGTTGTGCCCGTGCCATCCACGGTCCACCGGATCCTGTGTCGGAACGACCGGATCAAACCGAGCGAGAATGCACCGCCAAATCCGGGGCACCGCTTCGAGAAGGACGCGCCCAACCTGCTGTGGCAGATGGACTTCAAGGGGCACCTGCCGCTCGCCAACGGAACGCGGTGCCATCCGCTAACGATCGTCGACGATCACTCGCGCTATGTTCTGAAGGCGTGCGCCGACGAGCAGCGTCTTACCGTGCAGGATCACCTGACGGCGACGTTCCGCTGCTATGGCTTGCCGGAAGCCTTCTACACCGACAACGGCTCACCTTGGGGCGACACGTCCGGCGTTCGTTGGACCGGGCTGAAGGTGTGGCTGCTCAAGCTTGGCGTCCGGGTGGTGCACGCCAGGCCATGTCACCCACAGGCCCGCGGCAAGAACGAACGCTTCCATCGCACCCTGAAGGCCGAGGTCTTCGCCATGCGCCGCTTCCGCACCCTTGCGGACGTCCAGCGTGCGCTCGACGCCTGGCGGCCCATCTACAATCTGGAGCGTCCGCACGAGGGCCTCGATATGCATGTCCCCGCCGATCGCTTCCGGCCGAGTGCTCGGGCCATGCCGGCTCGCGTTCCGAACGTCGAATACGACAGTGGCGAGATCGTGCGAAGGGTCTCATCGACAAGACCCTATATCTCCTTCAAGGGACGCTTCTGGAAGGTTCCCCAGGCCTTCGCCCGTGAACGCCTTGCTATTCGGCCCCTGAACCGCGACGGCCACTACGGAATCTTCTTCGCCAGCTGGCAGGTTGCATCGATCGACTTGACCAATGGCCAACCTTGTCAGTGATGTGTCCGAACGGGTGTCAGCTATGTCTCCGGACTAAACACTTGACCGGGGCATCCAATATTCCAGAGGCGCTGCGACTTATCACGTCTGCCGCGGCGTACTGGATCGCCCGGTCCCGGCTTCGCCAAGGCTACGCCGAGGCGGCCCGCCGAAGCCTTGGCGAAGGCGGCAAGCAGGGCGACGACAGTAGAGAGAGTGGAGAGCTCCTACCCCAAACGCGTCATTGCGAGCGCAGCGACGCAATCCAGAGTCTTGCCGCGGAGGGATTCTGGATTGCTGCGCTGCGCTCGCAATGACGGTGTGGCAGCGGCGCGGAAAATGAAAGAGGCGGGGTTTTGGCCCCGCCTCTCTCAACTCAATTGCGCTTCGCCTTACGCCTGGCTCGCGATCTCTTTCCCGAGCGCGGCTTGCGCGGCTGCGAGGCGGGCGATCGGCACGCGGTAGGGCGAGCAGGAGACGTAGTCGAGACCGATATGGTGACAGAAGGCGACGGAGGCGGGATCGCCGCCGTGCTCGCCGCAGATGCCGACCTTGAGCGATGCGCGGGTCTTGCGGCCGCGCGCGACGCCGATCTTGACGAGCTCGCCGACGCCTTCCTGATCCAGGGAGATGAAGGGATCGACCGAGAGAATGCCCTTCGCCACGTAGGGACCGAGGAAGCTCGCCGCGTCGTCACGGCTGATGCCGTAGGTCGTCTGGGTGAGATCGTTGGTGCCGAACGAGAAGAACTCGGCCGACTGCGCGATCTCGGCCGCGAGTAGACAGGCACGCGGCAACTCGATCATGGTGCCGACCTGATAGGCCAGCTTGGTGTTGGTGTCGCGCATCACCGCCTGTGCGGTCGCATCGATCCGCGCCTTGACGAGATCAAGCTCGGCCTTGGTCGCGATCAGCGGCACCATCACCTCAAGGCCGACGGCCTTGCCGGTGCGCTTTTGCGCCTCGACCGCCGCCTCGAAGATCGCGCGGGCCTGCATCTCGGCGATCTCCGGATAGGCGATCGCGATACGGCAGCCGCGGAAGCCGAGCATCGGATTGAACTCCGAGAGCTCACGGGCGCGGTCGGCCAGACGCCGCGGGTCGGTGTTCATGGCGCGCGCCACTTCCTCGACCTCGGCATGGGTGTGCGGCAGGAACTCGTGCAGCGGCGGGTCGAGCAGACGAATCGTGACGGGCAGGCCCTTCATGATCTCGAACAGCTCGACGAAGTCGGCGCGCTGCATGGGCAGCAGCTTTGCGAGCGCCGCGCGGCGCGACTGCTCGTCCTCGGAGAGGATCATCTCGCGCACCGTGCGGATGCGCGTCTCCTCGAAGAACATGTGCTCGGTGCGGCAGAGGCCGATGCCTTCGGCGCCGAACTTGATCGCGGTGCGCGCGTCATCAGGCGTGTCGCCATTGACGCGAACGCCGATCTTGCGCACCTGGTCGGCCCAATTCATCAGCGTGCCGAACTCGCCGGACAGCTCCGGCTCGATCATCGGCATGCGGCCGGCGAGCACCTGGCCGAGCGAGCCGTCGATGGTGATGACGTCGCCGGTCTTGAAGGTGCGCGAGCCGATGCTCATGGTGCCGCGGCCGTAATCGACGCGGATGGTGCCGCAGCCGGAGACGCAGGGCTTGCCCATGCCGCGCGCGACCACCGCCGCGTGCGAGGTCATGCCGCCGCGGGTGGTCAAAATGCCTTCGGCGGCATGCATGCCGTGGATGTCTTCGGGGCTGGTCTCGATGCGGACCAGAATCACCTTGCGCCCGTCGCCTTGAAGCTTGGCGGCCTCGTCCGAGGAGAACACGATCTCGCCGGAGGCCGCACCCGGGGACGCCGGCAGGCCGGTCGCGATCACGTCGCGCTTGGCGTTGGGATCGATGGTCGGATGCAAGAGCTGGTCGAGCGAAGCGGGATCGATCCGCGTAACCGCTTCCTTCTTGGAGATCAGACCCTCATTGGCGAGCTCGACGGCGATGCGCAGCGCCGCCTTGGCGGTGCGCTTGCCGCCGCGGGTCTGGAGCATCCAGAGCTTGCCCTGCTCGACCGTGAACTCCATGTCCTGCATGTCGCGATAGTGCTTCTCGAGCAGCGTGTAGATCCGCGTCAGCTCCTTGAAGGCCTCCGGCATCGCCGATTCCATCGACGCCTTGTCGGAGCCCGATTCTTTCCGCGCCTCCTCGGTGATGTCCTGCGGCGTGCGGATGCCCGCCACCACGTCCTCGCCTTGCGCGTTGATCAGGAACTCGCCGTAGAGCTTGCTTTCGCCGGTCGAGGGGTTGCGGGTGAAGGCAACGCCGGTGGCCGAGGTCTCGCCCATGTTGCCGAACACCATGGCCTGCACGTTGACCGCAGTGCCCCAGGATTCCGGAATGTCGTGCAGCTTGCGGTAGGTCACCGCGCGCGCGTTCATCCAGGATGAAAACACCGCGCCGATCGCGCCCCAGAGCTGGTCGTGCGGATCCTGCGGGAATTCCTTGCCAATCTCGCGCGCGACCGCGTCCTTGTACTTGCCGACCAGCTCGACCCAGTCTTCCGCCGACAGATCGGTGTCGAGCGTGTAGCCCTGGCTGTCCTTGAAGGTGTCGAGGATTTCCTCGAAGTGATGATGCTCGAAGCCGAGCACCACGTCGGAATACATGGTGATGAAGCGGCGGTAGCTGTCATAGGCGAAGCGGCGGTCGCCCGACAGCTCGGCCAGCGCTTCCACGGTCTGGTCGTTGAGGCCGAGATTGAGCACGGTGTCCATCATGCCCGGCATCGAGGCGCGCGCGCCGGAGCGCACGGAGACGAGCAGCGGGTTCTTGGTGTCGCCGAACACCTTGCCGGTCAACTTGCCGACATAGTCCAGCGCCTTCTCAACCTGCGGCTTCAGCTCCTTCGGATAGGTCTTGTCGTGCTCGTAGAAATAGGTGCAGACCGAGGTCGGGATGGTGAAGCCGGGAGGCACCGGCAGGCCAAGATTGGCCATCTCGGCGAGGTTGGCGCCCTTGCCGCCGAGCAGGTCACGCATCTCCGAGCGGCCCTCGGCCTTACCGTCGCCGAACGTGAAGACCCATTTGCCGGCCTTCGCCGCGGCCGACGCCGCCTTGGCGGGCGCTGCCTTCTTCGGTGCAGGCTTCGCAGCGACTTTCGGCGCAGCCGCCTTGGTCACGGCCTTTGCGGCGGGCTTTGCTGCGGGCTTGGCAGCAGATTTGGCGACCGGCTTCGGCGCGCTCTTGGCCAGCGCCTTGCGGGCTGGCGGCGCGGCTTTCGCGACCGCGGAGGGCTTTGATTTCGCTGGCATTTTCTTGGGCTTCGAGGCGGCTTTGGCCATAGCTTGCACACAACCTGCGAGAGGAATGGGAAATCGCGGGCCTTACACCATTTTGGGCGGGCCCGCGCAAGTCGGACAGTTCCGAAAAGTGAACGCCTAGAAGCGGAGCCACTTCAGGAGCCCGAGCCCGATCGCACCGTTGACGATGAGGAAGATCGCGACAATGAGGTTGAGAAGCCGCGGCATGATCAGGATGAGCACGCCCGCAATCAACGACAGGATCGGCGAAATGTGGGCGACGGTGATGTGCATGAACTATCTTTCTGTGGAGGTGAGGCGAATCGCGCGCGGATCATAGCCGTCCATGTTCCGGGAGTAGAGATGCGCAAGACGCGCCGCGAGTTCCCGATACCCACGAAAACTGCCCGAAATTGCCGCGAATACGGCAGGTCTTTCCCGGAACATTGGCCTTAGGCACGCATTGGCAGCCAGTCGCGCCACTGGCGCGTCCGCAGAATCACGTCGAAGGAGTTGTCTATGCGGAACAGGATTCTTGCTCTTGCAGCACTCGCGGCCGCGATCGGCTCGCCCCTTGCGGCGCAGGCGCAAAGCGATGTCACCATCGGACGCGCGCCCGCCGTGGTCGACAGCGCCCCGACGATCGCCGTCGAACAGCGGCCGGCCTTCCGCGAATATGTCGTCGAACAACGTGTGCCAGCCTTCCGCATTCCGGATCGCGTGGCGGTCGGCGCCATCCTACCCGAGAGCGGCATCACCTATTATGACGTGCCGCAACGCTTCGGCGCCACGACCTATCGCTACACCGTCGTGAATGGCGAGACGGTGCTGGTCGAGCCGCGCTCGCGCCGCATCGTCGAGGTGCTGAACTAGGCGCTCTGTCTGGAGGCGTTTTCTTCGCGCGAACCGGTATCCACTTCGCTTGAAAGCGCCTTCCTTCCATTTGATGTCCGGCGCGTCACATCAGGCTGGCGCGAACAGTGTTAAATCGGACATCAGCCCTGCCCGGTCCTCCCCCCGCCGGGCGGGGCTTTTTGCGTTTCGTGTCCCGGACAAGCAAAGCGCAGACCCGAGACCCAGACGCTCCGAGCACGCTGTGGCATGGGCCCGGCTCTGCAGCGCACCGCTAAAGAAGCGCTGCGCTGCGTCCGGGGCACGTGCCTCAATCCTGGATCTTCGAGAAGTCCGCCACTGCACGCGTGGCGCTGCGGATCTCGTTCAAGAGCTTCAGGCGGTTCTCGCGTACCTTCGGATCATCGTCGTTGACGCGGACTTTGTCGAAGAACGCATCGACCGGCGGACGCAGTTTTGCCATCGCGCTCATCGCGGCGGCAAAGTCTTCCCTGGCGACGGCGGCGCCGGCTTCTGCCTTCACCTCGTCGATCGCTTTCGCCAGCGCCTTCTCCTCGGGGAGACTGTAGAGCGCAGCATCAGGCGCGCCGTCGAACGTGCGCTTGTCCTTCTTCTCCTCGATCGCAAGGATATTGCTGGCACGCTTGGTGCCAGCGAGCAGGTTCTTGCCGTCATCGCTGTCGAGGAATTTGCCGAGCGCCTCGACGCGGCGGACGATCATCAGCAGGTCGTCCTGACCGCCAAGCGCGAACACGGCGTCGACGAGATCGTGCCGCGCGCCTTGCTCGCGGAGCTGGACTTTGAGGCGATCGGCGAAGAACTCTTGGAGGCCAGAGGCACCAAGCCCCTTCACAACGCGTTTCACCGTATCGCGCACACTTTCGCGCGTGGTATCGCTCTCTCCAATCCAACTATTGATACCCTCAGTCACCGCTACATTGCCGCTATCGCGGTAGATCGTCGTCGCATGGGAGAAGACGTTCCATAAATGCAAACGAATGTTGTTTGAGATCAATATTCGAATCATTCCCAACGCCGCACGCCGCAGCGCATAGGGGTCCTTGCTTCCGGTCGGCTTCTCATCGATAGCCCAGAACCCGATTAATGTATCGATCTTATCTGCCAGGGCGACCGCGACGCTCACGGGATCAGTCGGCACGCGATCGGCGGGGCCTTGCGGCTTGTAGTGCTCCTCGCAGGCCGCGGCGACGGACGTATCCTCGCCCTGGGCGAGCGCGTAGTACTTGCCCATCAGGCCCTGCACTTCCGGGAATTCGCCGACCACTTCCGTCAGCAAATCCGTCTTCGCCAGATGCGCGGCCCGCATCGCCTTGGCGACATCGGCACCGACCAGCGGCGCGATCTCGGCGGCCAGGCGCTCGATGCGCTTGATACGCTCCGCCTGCGTGCCGAGCTTCTCGTGAAACACGATCTGCTCGAACTTCGGCAGCCGGTCCTCGAGCTTGGTCTTGAGGTCCGTCTCATAGAAGAACTTCGCATCGCTCAAGCGCGCGCGGATCACGCGCTCGTTGCCCGCGATGATGGTCTTGCCGCCGTCGGTCGCCTCGATATTGGCGACCAGGATGAACTTGTTGGCAAGCTTGCCCGTCTTGGAGTCGCGCACCACAAAACATTTCTGGTTGTTGCGGATTGTAGCGCGGATGACTTCGTCGGGAGTTTTCAAAAATTCCGGTTCGAACGAGCCCATCAGCACGACCGGCCATTCGACCAGACCCGCGACCTCGTCGAGCAGGGTCTGGTCCTCGACGAGCTCGAGCCCTTGCGCGAAGGCGAGCTGCTTGGCGTCGGTGAGGATCGCGTCCTTGCGACGCTCAGGGTCGAGCACGACCTTCGCGGCGAGAAGCTTGGCCTCGTAGTCCTCGAAGCGGCGCACGTTGATTGGGGCCGGCGCGAGGAAGCGGTGGCCGTAGGTGGTCTGGCCGCTCTCGATGCCGTCCACCGCAAACTTCACGACATCGGGCTCTTCGGTCTCGAGCCCGAAGGTCGCGGTGATCGCGTGCAGCGGACGCACCCAGTTCAGCGAGCCGGGCTTGCCGGAGCGCGCGCCCCAGCGCATCGATTTCGGCCAGGGGAAGGTGCGGATGATGACGGGCAGGATTTCCGCCAGCACGTCGATCGCGTCGCGGCCGGGCTTTTCAATCAAACCAATGTAGAAATCACCCTTGGGGTCGCGCTGGATCTTGGCCTCGTCCAGCGATTTCAGACCTGTCGCTTGCAGAAAGCCCTGCACAGCCGCATCGGGCGCGCCGACCTTCGGTCCGCGGCGCTCGGTCTTGAGGTCGGGCTGGCGCGCAGGAATGCCGTGCACGGTGAGCGCAAGGCGGCGCGGCGTCGCGAACGCTTTTGCGCCCTCATAGACGAGGCCTTCGGCGACGAGCTTGTCGGTAACCATGCGGCGCAGATCGTCGGCCGCCTTGGCCTGCATGCGCGCGGGGATTTCTTCCGAGAAGAGTTCAAGCAAAAGATCGGGCATCAGGCCGCTCCGCCCGCTTCAGTATGGATCCAGGCCTCGCCGCAAGCCTTGGCCAGCTCACGCACGCGCAGAATGTAGCTCTGCCGCTCGGTCACGGAGATCACGCCGCGTGCATCGAGCAGGTTGAAGACGTGGCTCGCCTTGATGCACTGGTCATAGGCCGGCAGTGCCATCAGATGCTGCTTGCTGTTGCCGCCTTCGCGCCAGCCGGCGTCGAGGTACTTTCTGCAGGCCGCTTCCGCCATCTTGAATTGCTCGAACAGCATCGCGGTGTCGGCGTATTCAAAGTTGTGCCGGGAATATTCCTGCTCGGCTTGCAGGAACACGTCGCCATAAGTCACCTTCTGATCACCGTCGCGGCCATTAAAATTGAGATCGTAGACGCGGTCGACGCCCTGCACATACATCGCGAGGCGCTCGAGGCCGTAGGTGAGCTCGCCCGCAACAGGCGCGCATTCGAAGCCCGCAACCTGCTGGAAATAGGTGAACTGGGAGACCTCCATGCCGTCGCACCAGCACTCCCACCCCAAACCCCAGGCGCCCAGCGTCGGGCTCTCCCAATCGTCCTCGACAAAGCGGATGTCGTGCACGGCGGAATCGATGCCGATCGCCGCGAGCGACTTCAGGTACAGCACCTGAAGGTTCGGCGGCGACGGTTTCATGATCACCTGGAACTGGTAATAGTGCTGCATCCGGTTGGGATTCTCGCCATAGCGGCCGTCCTTGGGCCGGCGCGAGGGCTGCACATAGGCTGCGTTCCAGGGTTTTGGCCCGAGCGCGCGCAGCGTGGTCGCCGGATGGAAGGTGCCCGCACCCATTTCCATGTCGTAGGGCTGCAGGATCACGCAGCCCTGCTCGGCCCAGAACCGCTGGAGCGCGAGGATGAAGCCCTGGAACGAGCGTTCCGGGCGCATATGGGCGGGCAATGAGGCGTCCATCGTCAGATCAGGCTCTCGCGGGGGGTTTTGAATCGCGCGGGACCGTATCGACGGCGGGGATGGGAATCAAGGCAAAGGGGGCGGAAATGGCTGTCATTCCGGGACGATGCGACGGGACCGCGCGAGCGGCCCGGAGCATCGGACCCGGAATTTCGAGATTCCGGGTTCGGTCCTGCGGACCGCCCCGGAATGACGGTGAGCGAAAAGAGCGCCGGCTACCCCGGCCGATAAGCTCCGGTCACGGGGTCACGCTTCAGCGTCTGGATATCCCCCATACGGGCGGCCTCGGCAACGCGCGACAGGCGCATCTCCTCCAGCTCCTGGTTGATCCGGACGGCGGTCTTGTAGGCCCAGCGGACCACGGCAAGCCCGCCCAGGACGCCCGCGAATGCGACGAACGGCGGCATCGGTCGATCCTTATTCAATGCTCAGCCCCCACACGCATTGTTGCGCAGATGGACCTGCGCCGCAATTGGCTCAGCTCGGGCCAAATGGCGCGGCGGGGCGCAGGCTAGAACCCGAATTTCGCCCAAATCGCCCGCGTCTCGACAGCGGAGATCAGCTCGTCCGGCAGACCGGCCATTGATTCCAGGGCCGAAAGCTGCCCCGCGCCGGGCGCTTTTCGCCCCAAGAGGCCGGAAAGCAGTCCGGTCGGCTGCGCGATCACGGGCGTGAGAACCTTCTCGCCATAGCGGGCACGAAGAGTTGAGCGGAGATCGCCGATGCCGTCGGCGAGCCCCAGCGAGATGGCGCTCTCGCCGGCCCAGTATTCGCCCGTGAACAGCGCGTCGTCCGCTCCCTTCAGCCGCGCGCCGCGGCTCTCCTTGACCAGCGAGATGAAGATCTGGTGGATCTCGCGCTGGATCGCCTTCAATCGAACGACGTCATCGGGGTTTTCCGGGAGGAACGGGTCGAGCATCGCCTTGTGTTCGCCTGCGGTGTAGAGACGCCGCTCGATGCCGAGCCGCTTGATTGCCTCCTGAAAACCGAAACTGCCGCCGACAACACCGATCGAGCCGAGGATCGAAGAGGGATCGCAGATGATCTCGTCGCCGGCGCAGGCGATCATGTAGCCGCCGGAAGCCGCGACGTCTTCGACGAACACGAGCACCGGCAGCTTCTTCTCCGCCGCCAGCTGCTTGATCCGCAAGTAGATCTGGCGCGACTGCACCGGCGAGCCGCCAGGCGAATTGATCACCAACGCCACGGCCTTGGCGTGCCGATAGGAAAACGCGCGCTCGAGCACCCGGGCCATGCCAGCAAGTGTCAAGCCGGGACGCAGTGGCGTCACCGCACCAATCACGCCGGACAACCGCACCACCGGCACCACCGCCGCACCGGGGCGGAAGCGCGCCGGCAGATATTGCATGAGCTTGTCGGCCAGGCCGGAACTCTCTTGATCGTTCAAATGTTCGGCCATGCCGTCACCTCTGATTAACCATTTCTTATCACGCGAGTGTCATTGGAAGTGCCTGGAACGTGTTTTGCAGATTTCCCGTTGGGAAGCTGCAATAGGCAGCGGAGGAAACGCCATGAAGATTTATCTGCTGATGCTGCTGATCGGTGCGCTTTTCACGGCGATTCGCTTCACGTCCCCGCAAGAGCAGCAGTCGGAATCGCTTCCGCAATAAGCCGTCACGGCTCCGCCAGCGGCAACTCCGCCCTCCCTTCCAGAATATCCCTCACCTCTTTTTTAGGTACGTTTGACTCTTCGTTAAGCATGAGGCCCGGGAGCAACCGTGTCGGAGCCCGGCCGCCTTTGACTGCGCGCACCAGCAGGCGGATCGCGGGCCTTCCCGCTTCGCCATGAACCGGCAGGATCGCGAGGCTGCCGAAGCCGCGTGACAGCGCTGCCATGACGTCGGCGATTCCGTCCGCGCGCCAGATCAGAGTCAGCGCACCGCTCGATCGGAGGATACGCCGCGCTGCATGCACCCACGCGTGCAGGGTCTCCCCTGTCGCCACATGGGCGGTGTGACGTGCCTGATCCGGCGAGCCGCGATGGCGTGCGGGATCGTTGAAGGGCGGGTTCATCAGCACTGCGTCGACACTGTCGGGCAGGAGTCCGTTTGCTGCAAACGCCTGCGCATCCCCGGTGACGTCGAGCACGATGGTCTCGGCGGCGATCGCGTTCGCCGCGGAATTGGCCCGCGCGAGCTCCGCCAGTTCCGGATCGATCTCGACCAGGCTGAGCCTGATCCCCTCTACGCGCCGAGCAAGCGCGAGCCCCGCCGTGCCAACGCCGGCGCCGAAATCGACCACTCGGTCCCCAGCCTGGGCACCAGTCGCCGCTGCAAGCAGGATGGCGTCATGCCCGGCGCGATGGCCGGATCGCTTCTGCATCAAGCGCAACTGCCCGCCGAGAAAGGCGTCCTCGGTAATATCTGCGGCCTTAATCATCGCCGCGCAGTTCGTGGCTGAGGCCGGCTTCGGTGAGGAGCTCCCGAGCCTCCTGGGCGTCGTCCTCATGAACCAGGATCCGCCGCGGCAATATGCCGAGCGAGCCCTCGATGATGCTCATGTTCTGGTCCAGCACCAGATGATGGATGTTGGCACCGTCGAGCAGCGCGCCAATCGCCGACACCAGCACCATATCGTTGGTCCGAACCAGTTCACGCAAAACGCAGATCTCCTGCCTGGAAGGGGGGCAGCGGCAAATGTCAATGGTTCCGCGGGCCTTGCCGCATCCGCCGCCAGTTTCTATTGTATTTCCATCAGAATAGCCCTTTCGGGGCAAATATTGGAGACCGGCGTGGCCGTCATCGTACCTTTCGAAACTCCCGGCGCGTCGATCGAAGAGCTGGTTGCCCTTGTCGCCCCCGATATGGAGCGCGTCAACGCCACGATCCTGTCACGGACCGGGTCGGACGTGACCATGATCCCCGAAGTCGCCAACCACCTGATCTCCTCCGGGGGCAAACGCCTGCGCCCGATGCTGACACTCGCCATGGCCAACCTCGCCGGCTACACCGGCGATGGCCATATCAAGTTGGCTGCCTCCGTCGAGTTCATGCATACCGCCACCCTCCTCCACGACGACGTCGTCGATGAGAGCGAGATGCGCCGCGGCAAGCTCTCGGCGCGCATGCTCTGGGGCAACGAGGCGAGCGTGCTGGTCGGTGACTTCCTGCTGGGACAGGCCTTTCGCATGATGGTCGAGGTGGGCTCGCTGCGCGCGCTCGACATCCTCTCCGCGGCTGCCGCCACCATCGCCGAGGGCGAGGTGATGCAGCTCGCCGCCGCCAAGAACACCGCGACCACTGAGGACGAATATCTCGCCGTGATCCGCGGCAAGACCGCCGAGCTGTTCGCAGCCGCCTGCGAGGTCGGCCCCGTCATCGCCAACCGCCCGAAGGCGGAGCAGACCGCCTGCCGCTCGGTCGGCATGAATCTCGGCATCGCCTTCCAGCTCGTCGACGACGTGCTCGACTACGGCGGCAAGAGCGCAAAGCTCGGCAAGAACACTGGCGACGATTTCCGCGAGGGCAAGATCACCCTGCCGGTCGTGCTCGCCTTCCGCCGCGGCAACGACACCGAGCGCGCGTTCTGGATCCGGGCGCTGGAACGCGGCGAGATCGGCGACAGCGATCTCGATCACGCCATAGGGTTGATGAACAAGCACCGCGCGCTCGAGGACACGCTGAGCCGCGCCCAGCACTACGGGGCCATGGCCGTCGACGCGCTGGCGCTGTTCCCGCCCTCGGCGATGAAGAGCGCGCTGGAGCAGGTGGTGGCGTTCTGTTTGGCAAGATCGCATTAGGCGACTGACGCTCTTTCCGCACTCCCGCAATTTGGCCCGGTCATCCTGAGGCACGAGCGGCGCGATGCGAGGCATCGCGCCGCGAGTCTCGAAGGATGCACGGCCGCGATGCAGCCGGGCTGCCGCCCTTCGAGGCTCGACAAGCGCGGCTATCGCGTCGCTCGTCTCGCGCCTTAGGGTGACGGTGCAAGGTCGGTGCGCGCTGTCTCCACACAGTCGTTGCGAGCGCAGCAACGCAAGATGCGACGGCACCACTCACTCTCGTGTTCCCGGACGCGCTGCAACGCCCTTGGCGTTACTGCGCTGAGCCGGGACCCACGAGACATCCGCAGTCATCAGCAACATGGGCCCCGGCTCTGCTGCGCACCGCTGAAGAAAGCGCTGCGCCGCGTCCGGGGCGCGCGCATGGTATCTTGCATTTTGAGTAACTTGCAATTTGCAAGTAACTCACCTACCTTCCCGCCATGCAGCCAAAATCCCCCTCGATCCTCGAATGCCCCGTCGGCCGCGCCGTGGAGACGGTCGGCGAATGGTGGAGCATCTTGATCCTACGCGATGCATTTCAGGGGGCGACGAAGTTCGACGAGTTCTCGCAAAACCTCGGCATTGCACCGAACATCCTGTCGCGGCGGCTCGCCCATCTCACCGAGAGCGGCATGTTCGTCCGCCGCCGCTATCAAGAGCGGCCGCCACGCTACGAATATGTGCTGACGGACAAGGCGCGGGATTTCTTCCCCGTGATCGTGGCGCTGCTCGCCTGGGGCAACAAGCATCTTGCGCCCAAAGGCGAATCCATCCTGCTGGCGAACCGGAACAGCGCACGCCCGTTCGATCCAGTCGTGGTCGACGCTGCCGACATGCAGCCGATCACGCTCGCCAGTACCATTGCCATTCCCGGGCCACGCGCCAGCCGCGGCATGCGCAAGCACCTCGCTTCACTCAAGGCCATGAACCCGGCCGTCGCGCCGGCTGGAGACTGACATGCGTCGTATCGTCGTGACGGGAATGGGCGCGGTGTCGCCGCTCGGCTGCGGTGTCGAATTGTCGTGGCGGCGGCTGCTCGCCGGGCAAAGCGGGCTGCGGCCGCTGCCCGAATGGGCGCAGGCGCTGCCGGCGCACATTGCCGGGCTCGTGCCCGACAAGGCCGATGATGCCGAAGGCGGCTTCGATCCGGCGCAGGCCGCGGCGCCCAAAGACCAGCGCAAGATGGACCGCTTCATTCTGTTCGCGCTGCTCGCCACGGCAGAAGCGGTCGCGCAAGCCAAATGGACGCCGCAGGACGCAGCCGCGCTGGAACGCACTGCGACGATCATCGCCTCCGGCGTCGGCGGCTTTCCCGCGATGGCGGAGGCCGTGCGCACTACCGAGCAGCGCGGCGCGCGCCGGCTGTCACCGTTCACGATCCCCTCATTCCTCGCCAATCTCGCCGCCGGCCACGTCTCGATCAAATACGGCTACAAGGGCGCGCTGGGCACGCCGGTCACGGCTTGCGCGGCCGGCGTGCAGGCGATCGGCGATGCCGCACGCATGATCCGCGCCGGCGAAGCCGATGTCGCGATCTGCGGCGGTGCGGAGGCCTGCATCGATATTGTCAGCCTCGGCGGCTTTGCGGCGGCACGTGCACTGTCGAGCGGCTTCAACGACGAACCCGCACGCGCCTCGCGTCCGTTCGATCGCGACCGCGACGGCTTTGCGATGGGCGAGGGTGCCGGCATCCTGGTGATCGAGGCGCTGGAGCATGCGCTGGCGCGCGGTGCGACGCCGATCGCCGAGATCGTCGGCTACGGCACGACGGCGGACGCCTATCACATGACATCGGGTCCAGCGGATGGCGACGGCGCCCGCCGCGCTATGGAGATCGCGCTCGGGCAAGCCAACCTTGCGCCCGCGGATGTGCAGCACCTCAACGCGCATGCGACGTCGACGCCGGCCGGCGACGAGAGCGAGCTCGGAGCCATCGCCACGCTGTTCGGCCGCAATCGCTGCATTGCGGTGAGCGCGACCAAATCGGCCACCGGGCATCTGCTCGGCGCCGCCGGCGGGCTGGAAGCGATCTTCACCGTGCTCGCTCTGCGCGACCAGATCGCGCCGCCGACGCTCAATCTCGAAAACCCGGATCCTGGCGCTGACGGTATCGACATCGTCGTCGGTGCAGCGCGGCCAATGCCGATGCAGCACGCCATCTCCAACGGGTTCGGCTTCGGCGGGGTGAATGCCAGCGTGATCTTCCGCCGGATGGGCTAAGCGAGAGGCCTTGCAATCGCCGCTCGCTCAGCTACGAAAACAGGATGACCGAAACCAATTTCTGGCTGTTCCTGGCCGCAGCGTTCCTCATTGCGGCAATTCCTGGCCCTGGCATCTTTTACGTCGCGGCGCGAACACTTTCGGATGGCCGCGCGAGCGGCTTTGCCTCAACCGCGGGCACGGCGCTGGGCGGCATGGTCCATGTCGTGGCCGGCAGTCTCGGTATCTCCGCGATCATCCTCGCCAGCGCGGAACTGTTCACCGCGGTCAAATTTGTCGGCGCGCTCTATCTGGTCTGGCTCGGCATCAAGACGTTTCGCAGCGCCAGCCGCTCGCCGTCGCTCGAGAGCGAGCCCGTCGGCGACAAACGCGCGTTTCGCGACGGCGTGCTGGTCGAGGCGCTGAACCCGAAGACGGCGGCGTTCTTCCTTGCCTTCATTCCTCAATTCCTCGATCCCGCGGGATCAAACCCGACGCTGCAATTCATTGCGCTTGGCGCGATCTCGGTGGCACTGAACACGCTCGCCGATGTCGTCGTGGTGCTGATGGCCTCCGCGACACGCGCGCAGCTGATCGGACGGCCGCAGCTGATGCGGCGTCTCACGCAGGGCTCCGGCGTCTTCATCGCGGGCCTCGGCCTCTCGCTCGCGCTGGCGCGGCGGCCGGCAAATGGATAGCGCCCCGCAAGACCGCTTCTATGAAGCGCACGGCCTGCGGCTGCATTACGCCGACTGGGGCAACGAAGGTGCGCCGCCACTCATCCTGGTCCATGGCGGCCGCGATCATTGCCGGAGCTGGGATCACATCGCCCGATCGTTGCAGCCGCATTTTCACGTGCTCGCGCCCGACCTGCGCGGTCACGGCGATTCCGATTGGACCCGAGGCGGCAGCTACGCGCTGACCGAATATGTCTACGATCTTACCCAGCTCGTCCGCACCATTGCAGCGCCTCAAGTCGCTCTCATCGGCCATTCGATGGGCGGCATGGTGAGCCTGATCTTCTCGGGCTCATTCCCCGAGCAGGTCACGAAGCTGGTCGTCCTCGACGGCGTGACCATGTTGCCGGATGCACCAAAGCCGCCGGTGCATGAGCGCATCGGCAAATGGGTGGCCCAGCTCGACAAGCTGCACGACCGCACGCCGCGCCGCTATGCGACCCTTGAGGACGCGGCCGCGCAGATGGTGCTTCACAACAAGCGCCTCGCCCGCGACCTCGCGCTGCATCTCGCCACGCACGGCGCGCGACGGAACGAGGACGGCACCTATAGCTGGAAGTTTGATCCTTACCAACGCGCCAGCGCACCGCACCGGCTCTGGCCCGACGATCACGTCGCGCTGTGGTCGCGCATCGCCTGCCCGACCCTGCTGCTCAATGCCGGCGAAAGCTTTCTGGCCGGCGGCAGGGCCGCGGGCCTGGAGCGGTATTTCCAGAACGCGCGCATCGAGACCATCGCCGGAGCGGGACACTGGCTGCAGCATGACAAGCCGCAGGAGGTGTTGGGCGAGATCCGGCAGTTTCTCGGGCTCGACGGGGACGGCCCAAGTTAGCTCAACTACATCCACGTCATTGCGAGCGCAGCGAAGATTCCATGGGGAGTGGATAGCGACCGGGTCTGAGGCCAGACTGAGGTTGCTGAAGCACTCAACCTGGAGACAACGATGTTGCTCGATCATCTTTCCGACGGACTGGCCGCTATCCGGACGCAGATTGGCGCAATTTTTGTGTCATTGGAACTGAGCCGTTCGACCTGGCTGGTTACATCGCTGTCGCCCGGCAAGGGCGAGAAGATGTCCAAACACAGCGTGAAGGCCGGCGCTATTGCGGAGCTTTTGAAGCTCTTTGCAGCGCTGAAGCGTAAGGCCCAGGCGCGAACGGGCGAGAGTTATCCGATCATCACCATCCAGGAGGCGGGGCTGGATGGGTTCTGGCTTCACCGCACTCTGCAGTCGGAGGGCGTCGAGAGCTACGTGGTCGATCCGGCCTCGATCGCGACGCCGCGCCGGCGCCGGCGGGCCAAGACGGACCGGTTGGACGGCGAGACGCTGTTGCGGTCGCTTCTGGCCTACAAGCGCGGCGAGCCACGGGTCTGCGCGATGGTCGTTGCCCCCTCTCCGGAAGAAGAGGACCGCCGCAGGCTTTGCCGAGAGCGGCGGACCTTGATCGCGGAGCGGATCGTGCATGTGAACCGGATCAAGGGTGTTCTGTTTGCGCAAGGGATATTCGACTACGTGCCGCTGCGGCGCGATCGACGGACGCGGCTCGAGGCCTTGCGCACGGGGACGGGCGGCTGCTGCCGGCGCATTTGAAGGCGCAGATCAGCCGCGAGCTCGACCGGCTCGAACTTCTGCTCGACCAGATCGCGGCGGTAGAGCGCGAGCAGGATGCATTGCTGGCTGCAAGCCGACCAGCAGGCGAGAAGGCTGCATCGAACCCGGTCGCGATGCTGCTCGACTTGAAGGGCCTGGGCCCGAACTTTGCTGCCATTCTCTGGTCGGAGGCCTTCCACCGTCAGTTCACCAACCGCCGCCAGGTTGCGTCCTATGCCGGTCTTGCGGCCACGCCGCGCAGTGGCGGCATTGAGCGTGAGCAGGGCGTGTCGAAGGCCGGCAATCCGCGCCTGAGAACCACGATGATCCAGCTCGCCTGGTTGTGGATACGTCACCAGCCTCAATCGGCTCTGACCCAGTGGTTCAAGGCCAACAGCCAGCGCGGCCGCAAGCGCACAATCGTCGCGCTGGCGCGCAAGCTGCTCGTGGCCCTGTGGAAATACGTGACCGCCGGCGTCGTGATCGAGGGAGCCGTGGTGAAGCCCGGCGCCTGACACCACGCCTCTCAGCCTCAAAACCAATCCGCCGAGGTTGATCAGCCTCGGCCGATCCGGGTGGACGAACCGATGGATTGCATGGCTTCAAACGCCGTAACGAAGAAGGGTCTCGTCCTCTCGAGCCTGCCCGCCGCAAGCGGAATGTTGGTGCAGTCGCCACCGCGCAACGACCGAATGTGAGTTTGATCTGGCATGCAAACCAGATTGCCAAAACCGGCTCGACCCTTGGATCGCCAACCATAGGAGTAGTTCACGCCGCACTTCCCGACCCAACGAGCCTGAAGGCGTGCTCGCTCAGGTCAAGACCAAGCCGCTTCGCGGCGGCCCTCACGGGCCGGTCTTGACCTGATCTGCGCGCGCCATCCGAAAAGTTCCGCGGTCGGGACGAAGAGCTGGCCTGCAATCGAACAAAGAGCTGACCATAAATCTTGACACATCAAATCCCCATGTGAGCAATCCAGACTGTCACCGCGGAGGGATTCTGGATTGCTTCGCTGCGCTCGCAATGACGATCAGACCTAGCTCAACGTCCCCGCATGCACCCACCAGCCGGGGTGATCGCGACGGATCTTCTCGGCGGCGGCATGGGCCTCGGCCGGTGCGCCATAGATCGCAAAGCACGTCGCGCCGGAGCCGGACATCCGGGCGAGCTTGACGCCGGCGGAGGTACGCAAGGCTTCCAGCACCTCGCCGATGACAGGCTCGATGCGCATCGCAGGCGCCTCGAGGTCGTTGGCGACCGTTTCGAGAATCTCGACCCAATCGGCGATCGAGGCCCCCTCCTCCGGCCACGCCGGCGCTTCGAGGACCGAGGTGGCGCCAACCAGAAGCTCGCCGTTGCGCAGACCTAGCGCCTGGAACACGTCCTTGGTGGCAACCGGCACGCGCGGATTGACCATGACGCAGGGCATGCTTGGCAGCGCGAGCGGCAGCAGCTGCTCGCCGACGCCGGTCATGTCGCAGGCGCGCGAGAGGAGGCACACCGGCACGTCGGCGCCGGTCGCGAGCGCGACTTTCTGAACGCGGGGATCATCGAGCGACAGATCGTTGAGACGCGCCAGGAGACGCAGCGCCGCTGCGGCATCCGCCGAGCCGCCGCCGATGCCGGCGGCAACCGGAAGCACCTTGTCGAGCGAGAAGGCGCCGAGCTTCAGGCCCGGCACGGCCTCGGCCAGAAGCTTGGCGGCCTTGAACACGAGATTGTCAGCGGTGTCGCCGCAAGCCGCAGCCAGCGGCCCGGTGGTGGTGAGCTTCAGCTCGCCGCCCGGCTCCAGCGTGAGCCGGTCAGCGCAATCGGCGAACGCGACCACGCTCTCGAGATCATGATAACCATCGGCACGACGGCCGACGACGCGAAGGCTCAAATTGACCTTCGCCCGCCCCTCTTCAATCAACGCCGGCATCGGCGACAGCCCCCAACTACACCCAGCTCAACCGCCCTTGCCGTCGTCCTTCTTCTTCTCGGCCTGCGCCGCGGAAGAGTTGGAATTGTCGTCGGTCAAACCGTTGGCGATCTTGGCCTCGATCTTCGGCAGCTCTTCCGGCTCGGGCTTGAGATCGCGCGCATGCGACCACTGGAATTTGGCTTCCAGCGTGCGGCCGACGCGCCAATAGGCGTCGCCGAGATGGTCGTTGATGGTGGGATCCTCGGGCTTGAGATCGATCGCGCGTTCGAGGTTCTTCACCGCCTCCTCATAATTGCCGATGCGGTAATAGGCCCAGCCGAGGGAATCAACGATGTAGCCGTCGTCGGGACGCTGCTCGACGGCGCGCTTGATCATCTTCATGCCCTCGTCGAGGTTGATGCCCTGGTCGATCCAGGAATAACCGAGATAGTTGAGGACATGCGGCTGGTCGGGCTGCAGCTCGAGCGCCTTCTTCATGTCGGCTTCGGCCTTGGCCCACTGCTTGGAGCGCTCCTCGCAGATGCCGCGATAATAGTACCAGACGCTGTTGGCCTTGTCGTTGCCGGCCGGCAGCACGTCGATGCCTTGCGAATAGGTCGCGCCACAGTCGCCAAACTTCTTGCGGCCGCGCTCGATGTTGCCGAGCGCCATGATGGCTTCAAGGTCCTTGGGATCCTCTGTGGTAACGCCTTTGAGGATCTTGATCGCCTCGTCGGTGCGGTCGGCGGCGTCGAGATCGATGGCGAGCTGAATCTGCGCATTGCGCTTGAGCGGCGAGGTCGCGGGCACGCGCTCATAGACCTTGATCGCCATCTGCGGCCGCTTCACCGATTCGTAGAGATCGGCGAGCGAGAGCAGCGCCAGCGGATGGCTCGGCTGCAGGTAGAGCGAGAGCTGGAGATAGACCAGCGCCAGATCCTCGCCGCCGCGGCGGGTCAGCGTGGCGCCGATGCCATAGAGCGCTTCCGCGGCGCCGGCCTGCGCGGAGTCGACGAGCGGCGGCATCTTCTTGCCGGCCTTGGTCTCGCGCAGACCTTCCTGGATCAGCGGATGGCGCGCGAGCTTCTTGTCGAAGGCCTGGTAGACCGTGGTCGCGGCGGCGGAATCCTTGTTGCGCGACAGCCAGCGCGCATAGGCCTCGGTCACGCGCAGCATGGAATCGTCGAGCTTGTAGGCACGCTCGAAGCGGGTGCCGGCGTCCTTCTCCTTGCCGGAGAGCTCCAGGATCATGCCGGCATGAAGGTCCTTGAACAGCGGATACCATTCCGGACCTGCCAGCTTGTCGATGGTGGCGACACCACCCTTGGCATCGCCCGCACCATAGGCGGCCCAACCCGACAGCAGCGTGGCGACGAGATCGGTAATCGGACCGCGGATCGACTGGTTGATGTTGGTCTGCGCGGCCGCGTACTTCTTCAGCTTGAGATCATGCACGCCGACGACGAGACGTGCGACGCGGTTGGTCTTGTCGATAGTGAGGATGCGCTCGGCGAGCTTGACCGCCTCGTCGATGTCGCCGTCCGCGACCGAGGAGATGAAGGCACGGTCGAGCAGCTCGTTGTTCTTCGGATCGGTGCGGAGCGCCGAACGGTAGAATGCGGCGGCGGACGCCGCGTCACGCTCAACGCTGGCGTGGCGCGCGGCGAGATAGCTGCCGGCACCGGTCAGCGATTTCAGATCGTTTCGGGTCGGAAACTGCGCCGCCGTGTTTTCCGGATGATCCGGCGTCTGCGCCAGGACCGCGCCGGGGACCGTCGTGATCGCGGTGCCCATAAGAACGATGGCGGCAGCAGTCCAGCGGTTGAAACGATTTGAAAACATCAGGGCTCGCCTTGAGTTGGTAGTGCCTGGGTTTGCAGCAGAAGGCCGTATCGCATGCGAACGCGGCCGGTGGCATCGGGACCCGGAACCGTCAGGCCGACAATGCCGCTTTTGGCGGTTCACCGCAAGGATTCGGACCGGGCGATCCCCTCCGCACGCCACAAACCGGCCATCCGCGCCCCAAGACGCCGCTACTATGGCCTTATCGTGGCCGCGGCGGGTCGCCGCGGCTCGGTTCTCACGCGAACGTGCGCCAGATCGCCAGTGCGGCCCCGCCCTTACATCGCCTCGTAGTTCGGGCCGCCGCCGCCCTCGGGGGGAACCCAGGTGATGTTGCCGTTGGGATCCTTCACGTCGCAGGTTTTGCAGTGGACGCAGTTCTGGGCGTTGATCTGGAAGCGCGGGCCGGAGCCCTCCTCGATCCATTCATAGACGCCGGCCGGGCAGTAGCGATTCGAGGGACCGGCGAAGACGTCGTGCTCGGAGGTCTTCTGGAGGGTCATGTCCGCCACCTTCAGATGGATCGGCTGGTCCTCCTCGTGATTGGTGTTGGACAAAAACACCGAGGACAGCTTGTCGAACGTGAGCTTGCCATCGGGCTTCGGGTAATTCCTGGGCGCGTGGCTCTTGGCAGGATCGAGTGTGGCGCGGTCATGCTTGAGATGCGACTGGGTGCCGAACAGCGAAGCGCCGAACAGCGTGTTGCACCACATGTCGAAGCCGCCGAGCGCGACGCCGAGCACGGTGCCGAACTTCGACCACAGCGGCTTGACGTTGCGGACCAGGAACAAATCCTTGCCGACCGACGACCTGCGCCAGGCATTCTCGTATTCGACGAGTTCGTCATTGGCGCGATCGGCGGCAAGCGCGGCTGCGACGTGCTCGGCAGCGAGCATGCCGGTGCCCATCGCATTGTGCACGCCCTTGATGCGCGGCACGTTGACGAAGCCCGCGGCGCAACCGATCAGCGCGCCGCCGGGGAAGCTCAGCTTCGGCACCGACTGATAGCCGCCTTCGGTGATGGCGCGCGCGCCATAAGCGAGCCGCTTGGCGCCTTCGAAGGTGCCGCGGATCGAGGGATGGGTCTTGAAGCGCTGGAATTCGTCGAACGGGGACAAATAGGGATCGTCGTAGTTGAGATGGACGACGAAGCCGACGGCGACGAGATTGTCGTCATAATGATAGAGGAACGAGCCGCCGCCGGTCTTCATGTCGAGCGGCCAGCCGAACGAATGCTGGATCAGGCCCTTCTGGTGCTTGGCGGGATCGATCTGCCAAACCTCCTTGAGGCCGATGCCGAATTTTGGCGGCTCGGCCTTGGCGTCGAGTGCGAATTTGTTGATGAGCTGCTTGGTCAGGCTGCCTCGGGCGCCTTCGGCAAACAGCGTGTACTTGCCGAGCAATTCCATGCCGCGGGTAAAGGAGTCCTTCGGCTTGCCGTCGCGGCCGATGCCCATGTCGCCGGTGGCGACGCCCTTGACCTTGCCGTCCTCGTCATAAAGCACTTCGGCCGCGGCGAAGCCCGGATAGATCTCGACGCCGAGCGCCTCGGCCCTGCGCGCCAGCCAGCGGCAGACATTGCCGAGCGAGCCGATGTAACAGTGATGATTGTCCATCAGCGGCGGCATCATAAAATTCGGCAGCTTGATCGCGCCGCCGCCGGTCATCCAGTAGAAGCGGTCGTCCTTGACCTGCGTCTTCAGCGGGCAGTCGGCATCCTCCCGCCAGTCCGGGATGAGCTTGTCGAGCCCGGCCGGGTCGATCACGGCGCCCGAGAGAATATGCGCGCCGACCTCGGAGCCTTTCTCCACCACGACGACGTTGAGATCGGCGTTGAGCTGCTTCAGCCGGATCGCGGCCGACAGACCCGAGGGGCCGGCGCCGACGATGACGACGTCGAATTCCATGGATTCGCGCGGGGGAAGTTCTTCGGTGCTCATCTGATCTCAGCCCTTGAGACGGTCCTCGGTCGTTTGCGCCCTCTTGTTTCCGATTTTTCCGGGTAGGACAACCTCGGAATCGCGTTCCGCCCGGATGCAAGACGCCCCAAACTGATATAAATGTCAGACTTTCCCATGCTCCCCGAACCCGCACCCACCGTCCGTGAGCTGCTCGCCTTCTATCTGGAGGCCGGAGTCGACTGCGCGCTGGCGGAGGAACCGATAGACCGCCTGGCGGAAATCGATGCGCCGCCACCTCCGCCACGCGCGGCACCGCTCGAGGCGCCGCGGCCGGTCGCCGCGCCCGCGGTCATGCGCGGCGAAGCCGCGCCTGCACCGGACGTCGCCATCGCCTCGGCGCGTGAGGGCGCGCGCACCGCGCCGACGCTGGAGGCATTGCGCGAGTTGATGCAGAATTTCGAGGGCTGCGCGTTGAAGCACACGGCGACGCGGCTGGTGTTCGCCGACGGCAATCCCAAGGCGCGCATCATGTTCGTCGGCGAGGCGCCCGGGCGCGACGAGGACATCGAGGGACTGCCCTTCGTCGGGCGCAGCGGCAAGCTGCTCGATCTGATGATAGGAGCTATAGGCCTCAACCGCACCACCGCCTATATCGCCAACGTCATTCCCTGGCGGCCGCCCGGCAACCGCACGCCGACGCCGCAGGAGACGCAGATCTGCCTGCCCTTCATCCAGCGCCAGATCGAGCTGGTGAATCCCGACGTGCTGGTGACGCTCGGCAATCCCTCGACCCAGACGCTGCTGGGAACGCGCGAGGGCATCATGCGCACCCGCGGGCGCTGGTTCGATTATGACACCGGCGCACGCACTATCCGCGCGCTGCCGACCTTCCATCCGGCGTATTTGTTGCGCTCGCCGTCATACAAGCGGCTGGCCTGGCAGGATCTGCGCGCGGTCGCGAAGGTGCTGGCGGGATGATGCGCTCGTGCCCCGGACGCGATGCAGCGCGTCGCGCTGCTTCGCGGAGCCGGGACCCAGGAAGCAACACAGTGCGATGCGGCGAGATGGGCCCCGGCTCTGCAGCGCACCGCCGAAGAGGCGCTGCGGTGCGTCCGGGGCACGAGACCGGCCTCACGTCCCCTTCGGCCGAACGATGGCCCAGCCGATGCGCAGCAGCGGCTGGCGACCCGTCACCAGCCATTCGAAGGCGCGCGGGACTTCCGGCACGATGCCGGGGAAGCGCTTGAGGATGTCCGGCGGCGGGGTGCCGGCGGTATCGGAGGCGCGCCAGACCACGACGCCGCCAGTCTCGCTGAACTTGGCCTGATTCATCCAGGGCGTACGCGCAGGATCGGCGTCGATGAAGAGATGCGGCCGGCCGGAATGCAGTGCGATCAGGCTGGCGAGTTGGGTCTCGCCGGCGACGGCACGCAGGCGATGGTTGGTGCGGCGGGCAAAGCTCTCGTCGAAGAAGTCCGAGATCGCGCGCGCCGGCATCGAGGTCGCAATCTCGTTGGCACCGGTCCAAGGCAGGAACAGCACGGCGAGCACCACGCCGGCGGCGGGTGCGACGACGGCGGCAGCCCAGACCATGCGCAGCATCCGCGCGCGGCGCATCGCGACGAGATCGCCGGCCGCGACGACCACGGCAAGCCCCGACATGACCAGCACGATACCGGCGCCGCCGACGACGGAGTCGAGCCCCAGCAAGCCGGAGATCAGCACCGCGCCGAGCGGCAGAGCCAGCGCGAAAAAGTAGACGAAGCTGCGCGCGAGCGGCTCGACCGGCGGGCGGTAGATGATCGGCGGCTCCTCGCCCTTGCGGGCGAACAGCCCGGTATTGAGAAAGGTCAGCGCCGGGATCGCCGCCGCCCCAAGCACCAATCCTCCGAGCAGCCAGGCCGCATGCAGCGCGCGGGCGTTGAGCTCGGCGACTTGCGGCAAAGCCGGCAGCGTCAACGTCTCGGCGCGCATCAGCCAGACCGCATAGGGCAGCGCCAGCACGCCGACGACGATCAGCGCAAACAGCGGATCGAGCCCGCGCAGCGTCCTGCGGCCGGCTGCAGTCGAGATCGCGAAGACGACGATCAGGAGGAGCAGAAAGATCGCCGCAGGCGTCGTCAGCAGCAAGAGCCCCGCTTCGATCGACCAGGCGAACCAGGCATTGCCGCGGCGCTGGCCGATGATCTGCCAGGAGTGCAGCAGCAGCAGCGCCCAGAGCGGCCGCGCCAGCACCAGCGGGCCGAAGTCGAGCGCGGACGAGGAGAACGCCAGCGCGGTCATGGTCAGGAGCACGGCGAGCACCGCGTGCTGGGAGCCGACCACGGCGCGAGACAGATGAAAGAGCGCGATGAAGGTCGCGATCTCGCACACCTCGGCAAGCACATAGACGCCGAACATATGACCGCCGGCCGCGCGATAGGCGATGTCGGCGAGCCAGACCGGCAGCGGCGGGCCGAGATCGGTGCCGACCTGGTACTCGCGGCCGAAGGCCAGCAGCGTCGCAAGAGTGCCGGGCGGGCTGCGGTAGAACACCAGCGCCACGAACAGCCACATCGCCGCCTGAAGCAGCACGGCGATCCACACGATCAGCCGCGGCCGGGCGCGAATGAGCTCGATGACCAGGGAGGTAAACCGCATGCAACGTCCGAATGATGCAGCCAGTCCAGCCGGCCCTATTCGCTCACATTCGTTTTGATAATGGGCGCTGCGCGTCGTGGCAACTTCGGTGTGCTCCCTCTCCCCGTTCTTACGGGGCCGCGACGAGCTTCGCTCGCGCTGGGAGGGTTGGGGTGAGGGGCTGTATCGGCAATCACGGCGACGGATGGGCTCGCGGAGAGTGCCCCTCACCCGGAAGCATCTTCTATGCATTCCGGCCTCTGCCCGCGTGCGGGGAGAGGCGAACAGACCGCGGCGGAATAGGAATGCTAGAGACCGGTGGAGACGTCGATCTCGACTTGCGCGTCCACCTGCACCTCGACCTCGGTCACCGAGAACAAGTCCCGCTCCGGCTCGACGGTCCAGGGCATGTGCTTGGCGCGGGCGGCGGCGACGGGGGCGAAGAAGCTGCGGTGGTGGATGGACGGGCCGAGACGGTCGAGCGCTTCGAGATGTTCGGGGACGGCATAGCCCTTGTGCTGCTCGAATCCGTAG
Source organism: Bradyrhizobium sp. LMG 9283 (assembly GCF_045571415.1). Taxonomy (NCBI): domain Bacteria; kingdom Pseudomonadati; phylum Pseudomonadota; class Alphaproteobacteria; order Hyphomicrobiales; family Nitrobacteraceae; genus Bradyrhizobium; species Bradyrhizobium sp. LMG 9283. The sequence continues at coordinate 2,154,808 of NZ_CP120691.1, read as the reverse complement.
CCGGGGCAGTCCTGCGCCAGCGCGCACATCAGCCGGTCGCGGGTGACCTTGGCGACAATGGATGCCGCGGCGATCGACAGCACGATGCCGTCGCCGCCGATCACTGCCTCGCAATCACATTCCGTGTCGAGCCGGTCGCGACCATCGACGAAGACGTGCCTGGGCGCCTCGGGCAGTGCCACCACGGCGCGCTTCAGCGCCCATAGCGAGGCGCGCAGGATGTTATCGCGGTCGATCCGCGTGGGCGAGGCGACGGCGACCGAGACCTGCGCGGTAGCGCAGATCTTGTCGAACAGTTTTTCGCGCTCCTCGGCGGTCAGGCGCTTGGAATCATCGATGCCGCGCGGAATGCGGTCGGGATCGAGAATCACCGCCGCCGCCACCACGGGGCCGGCGAGCGGGCCGCGGCCGGCCTCGTCGCAACCAGCGACCGGCCAGACGCCGCGTTTGATCAGCGCGCGCTCGCGGCGAAAGCTCGGGGGAGCAATGGCAATGATGCCTTTCTTGCCGGCAGCAACCTCCGGAGCCTTGACTGCAGACGTTTTGGCCACAGGCGTCTCAACCACTTTGTCAGGCGCGGCCTTCTTCGCGGCCTGCTTCTTGGGCGCGTCTTTGGCTGGGTTCTTGGCGGACTTGTCCCGAATCATGGCCGGGATCGTGCGCAAGGGGCTTCGCCAGCGCAACCTGGAACCCAGGATAATTCCCGTTATTCAGGCTGGCCGCCCCTACTCCGCCAGATGCACCCGCCGGTCCTCGCGCACTTCGATGCCGGGCGCGACCACGACCTCCCAGACATGTCCGTCGGGATCGGCAAAATAGCCGCAATAGCCGCCGTAATCCGTCTCGTGCGCCCCCTTCAGCAAGGCGGCTCCCTTCCCGATGGCGAAGGCCAGCACCTGGTCGACCTCCTCGCGCGTCGCGCAGTTCCAGGCGAGCGTCGTGCCACGAAAGGTCGTGGGCCTCGGCCGGTCCGGCAAGGATGCGTCGGCCGCGAGCCGATCCCAGTGATAAAGCGCGAGCACCGGACCGCCGGTGTCGTAGAACGCGACCGCCTCGCCGGTCGCCTTCAGCCGGCGCGAGAAGCCGAGTGCGTCGTAGAAGGCGATGCTGGCACGGATGTCGCTGACACCTAACGTAATGACAGTCAGTCGCGGCACGGGCACGGCGAGTTCCTTGATCATGCTATGCCTCTTCCGTTTTCCCGGTCAGAACAGGCTAAGCTGGTCGCCGTTCCGCTTCGGCCGCGCAAAGTGGTCCGTCGTCAGCTTGGAGCGCCGCTTGTTGAGGCCGAGCCTGTCGCAGGCGATCTCGAAACGGCGGCCGATGGTCCAGGCCATCGGACCGGTGCCCTTCATCCGCTCGCCCCATTTCGCATCGTAGTCGCGCCCGCCGCGCATGTCGCGAATCAGGGTGAAGACGTGGCGATAGCGGTCGGGATAGTTCGCCATCAGCCATTCGCGGAAGAGATCGCGCACCTCCAGCGGCAACCGCAGCAGGACATAAGAGGCTTCCTTGACGCCGGCATGGGCGGCGGCATCGAGGATGCGCTCGATCTCGGAATCGTTCAGCGCAGGGATCACGGGCGCAACCATCACGGTGGTGGGAATGCCGGCATCTGAGAGCTTCTTCAGCGTCTCCAGCCGCTTCGGCGGCGTCGAGGCCCTCGGCTCCATTGTGCGCGCCAGCTTCGGATCGAGCGAGGTGACCGAGATCGCGACCTTAGCGAGGTTGCGCTTGGCCATCCGCGCGAGAATGTCGATGTCGCGCACCACCAGTGCCGACTTGGTGACGATGCCGACCGGATGGCCGGCACGTTCCAGCACTTCGAGGATGCCGCGCATGATCTTTCGCTCGCGCTCGATCGGCTGATAGGGATCTGTGTTGGTGCCGATCGCTATCATCCGCGGCTCGTAGCCGGGCGCGGCGAGCTCCTTCTCGAGCAGCGCCGGTGCCTCGGGCTTCACGAACAGTTTCGATTCGAAGTCGAGCCCCGGCGAGAGGCCGAGATAGGCGTGGGTCGGCCGCGCGAAGCAATAGACGCAGCCATGCTCGCAGCCGCGATACGGATTGATCGACCGGTCGAAGCCGATGTCGGGGGAATCGTTCCGGGTGATGACCTTGCGCGAGGTGTCGACACCGACCGTGGTCTTGAACGGCGGCAGCTCCTCCAGGCTCTGCCAGCCGTCATCGAAAGCGACGCGCGCCTCGGCCTCGTAGCGGCCGCTGGCATTGGATTGTGCGCCCCGCCCTCGCCTGCGCGCGCGGTCGATGGCGACGCCGAGCTCGGAGAAATCTGAAGGCGCACCCGCCGGCTCGGAGGGCGCCGTGACCGGCGGGTGCTTGAGGGCACGAGAGGATGCTCGACTCATGAGGCCAAGATAGCACGCAAATGGAACAAATCAAGAACAAGAACAAAAAACGCGAAAACAAACCCATGCGAAGTAGCCGCCCAAATTTCGGGCGCGCGCCTTTGACCTCACGCAACCCGGCGGTCGCGACGATTTCGTTTGATCCCGCACAGGGATCGATCGCGCCGGAACAAAGTTGATGACGATCGCTGGGTGAAAGCCGACAGGAACATGACAATTCAACAAAAAACGGCCGCCGCGAGCGGCGACCTCGATCTGCTCGATCGCTATTGGCGCGCCGCCAACTACCTCTCCGTCGGGCAAATCTACCTGCTCGACAATCCGCTGCTGCGCGAGCCGTTACGGCCCGAGCACATCAAGCCGCGTTTGCTCGGCCATTGGGGCACGACGCCCGGCCTGAACTTCATCTATGCCCATCTCAACCGCGTCATCCGCGCGCTGGACCTCAACGTGATCTATGTCTGCGGTCCCGGCCATGGTGGACCGGGCATGGTCGCCAACACCTATCTCGAAGGCAGCTACAGCGAGATCTATCCCGACATCGCGCGCGATACACACGGATTGCGCAAGCTGTTCAAGCAGTTCTCCTTCCCCGGCGGCATCCCGAGCCATGCGGCGCCGGAGACGCCGGGCTCGATCCACGAAGGCGGTGAGCTCGGCTACGCGCTGGTGCACGCCTATGGCGCGGCATTCGACAACGCTGATTTGATCGTCGCCTGCGTCGTCGGCGATGGCGAGGCCGAGACTGGCCCGTTAGCCGCGTCCTGGCATTCGAACAAGTTCCTGAATCCGGCCCATGACGGTGCGGTGCTGCCGATCCTGCATCTCAACGGCTACAAGATCGCAAATCCCACCGTGCTTGGACGGATGCAAGATGCGGAGATCCGCGATCTCTTCCATGGGTTCGGCCATGAGCCGCTGTTCGTCGCGGGCGATGATTCCAAATTGATGCATCACGCCATGGCGGATGCGCTCGATGTTGCGCTCGCCAGTATCCGCTCGATCCAGCAGCACGCCCGTGACGGGCGCACAAGCGTCGAGCGGCTGCGCTGGCCGATGATCGTGCTGCGCAGCCCGAAGGGCTGGACCGGCCCGAAGGAAGTCGACGGCAAGAAGGTCGAGGGTTTTTGGCGCGCGCATCAAGTGCCGGTCGCGAGCTGCCGCGAGAACCCGGCGCACCTCAAGGTGCTCGAAGACTGGATGCGTAGCTATGAGCCCGAAAAGCTGTTCGACGCGAACGGCGCACTCATTCCCGAGCTCCAGGCGCTCGCGCCCGAAGGTGTCAGGCGCATGGGCGCCAATCCACATGCCAATGGCGGCCTCCTGAAGAAAGAGCTGAAGCTGCCCGACTTTCGCAGCTTCGCAATCGAGGTGCCGCAGCCCGGCGGCACCGTAGCCGAAGCGACGCGCGAGCTCGGTAAATTCCTGCGCGATGTCATTCGCCTCAACGCGCAACAGCGCAATTTCCGCATCGCGGGCCCGGACGAGACGGCGTCGAACCGGTTAGACGCCGTGTTCGAAGCCACCGAACGCGTCTGGATGGAGACGATCGAGCCTTACGACGTGCATCTCGCGCAGGATGGACGCGTGATGGAAGTCTTGAGCGAGCATCTCTGCCAGGGCTGGCTGGAAGGCTATCTGCTGACCGGACGGCACGGCTTCTTCTCCTGCTACGAGGCCTTCATCCACATCGTGGATTCCATGTTCAACCAACATGCCAAATGGCTGAAGGTCACGCGCGACCTGCCGTGGCGGCGCCCGATCGCCTCGCTCAATTATCTCCTGACCTCGCATGTCTGGCGGCAGGACCATAACGGCTTCAGCCATCAGGATCCCGGTTTCGTCGACCTCGTCGCCAACAAGAAGGCCGAGATCGTCCGGATCTACTTTCCGCCGGATGCCAACACGCTACTGTGGATCGCCGACCATTGCCTGCGCACCTACAACCGCATCAACGTGATCGTCGCCGGCAAGCAGCCGGCGCCGCAATGGCTGTCGATGCAGGACGCGGCGACGCATTGCGATGCCGGCATCGGAATCTGGACCTGGGCCGGAACGGAGGACGAAATGGGCGAGCCCGACGTGGTGATGGCCTGCGCCGGCGACGTGCCGACATTGGAGACGCTCGCCGCGGTCGATCTCTTGCGCAAGGCGCTGCCGGATCTGAAGATCCGCGTCGTCAACGTCGTCGATCTCATGACGCTGCAACCCAGGGAGCAGCACCCGCACGGACTCTCCGATCGCGACTTCGACGGCCTGTTCACGCGCGACAAGCCCGTCATCTTCGCCTATCACGGTTACCCCTATCTCATTCACCGGCTGACCTATAACCGCACCAACCATGCCGGCATGCACGTGCGGGGCTTTGCCGAGGAAGGCACCACCACGACCCCGTTCGATATGGTCGTTCTCAACGAGCTCGATCGCTACCACCTCGCCATCGAGGCGATCGAGCGCGTGCCCGGGCTCGCGATCAAGGCCGCGCAGGTGAAGCAGCAGTTCCGCGACAGACTGATCGAGCACTCCCGCTATGTCCGCGAACATGGCGAAGACATGCCTGAGGTCCGCGACTGGGTCTGGCCGAACAGCGCCGGCGGCAACACGCCGGCCGAAGCCGGCGACTAGCCATGTCGGACACGGTCCTCGTCCTCAACTCGGGATCGTCGAGCATCAAGTTCGGCCTGTTCGAGATTGCAGCGGCCGATCCCATCCTGCTGTGCAAGGGCCAGCTTGATGAACACGAGGCAAAACCCCGGCTCATCGTAAAGAGCGCCGCGGGCAAGGACCTGGTCGAGACGTGGAGAGACGCATCGGATGCCGACGACGGCCATCTGTTCGCCGACGTGCTCGCCTTCATCGAGGACCAGTTCGGCGAACGCAGTCTCCGCGCCGTCGGCCACCGCATCGTTCACGGCGGGCCGGATTATTCAGGCCCGGTCGTCCTGACGGACGACATCACCGCGAAGCTGCAGGCGTTGACGCCGCTGGCGCCGCTGCACCAGCCGCGCTGCCTTGCGCCGGTCCGCTCGCTCGCGGCGCTCCGGCCCGGGCTGACGCAGATCGCGTGTTTCGACACCGCCTTCCACCACGGCCTCGCGCCGCCGGCGAGCCGCTTCGCCATTCCGAGGTGCTTCGAGGCGCGTGGCGTCAGGCGTTACGGCTTCCACGGCCTCTCTTTCGAATATGTCGCAGGACGCCTGGCCGAGATCGCGCCGGAGCTCGCGGCCAGGCGCACCGTCATCGCGCATCTCGGCAACGGCGCCAGCCTCTGCGCATTGCGCGATGGCCGCAGCATCGACACCACGATGGGGCTGACGCCGCTCGACGGTCTCGTGATGGGCACGCGCTGCGGCACAATCGATCCCGGCGTGCTGCTGTATCTGCAGCAACACGAGAACATGTCTGTCGAGGATGTCCAGCACCTGCTCTATCACGAGTCGGGCCTTCTCGGCGTCTCCGGCACATCCGCGGACATGCGCACGCTGCTGGCAAGCAGCGAGGCTGCGTCGCGTGAGGCGGTCGACCTCTTCACCTTCCGTGCGGCGCAGCAGGTCGCGATGATGGCGACCACGCTCGGCGGCCTGGACTGTCTGATCTTCACTGGCGGCATCGGGGAGCATGCCAAGGAGATTCGCAGCGCGATCGGCGAGCGCTTGGCGTGGCTCGGCGTGCGCATCGACGCGGCCGCGAATGGCGAAGCGCGCGAGCGGATCAACGGGGGCGACAGTGCTATCGAAGTGTTCGTCATTCCAACGAACGAGGAACTAACAATCGCGCGGCACTGCGCAAGGATGCTGCGAGCGATGGGTACTCCAGCACTTAATTCATGATGAAATGCGGACGGCAGCTCCGCATCCCTTCTCCCCTTGTTGGAGAAGGTGGCGCGAAGCGCCGGATGAGGGGTTCTGTCCGCATTCACGTAAGCAATTCGCGGAGACAGGCCCTCACCCGAATGAGTTTGTGTCTCCTAGCATCGCTGCCCTCCCCCACAAGGGGCGAGGGCAGTCACGCGCATCTCGCTCGCGGATAAATCCATCCAGCGCTAATGAGTCCCCGACCATATCTGAAAACACCCGATCGCGACCTCGATCACGATCAGTACCACGATCGCGATCTCCAGGCGGAGCGAGCGCTGGGTGTCGATGATGTCGGTCAGTGCGTTGGCGGTCTCCGACACCGCGGTGAGCTTGCGCTCGAGCGTGTCGAGGCGCTCCTTCAACTCGTACTCGTCCTCCAGACGGGAATAGAGCCGATCGAGCTCTGGCTTCTCCCAGAGCACGTCGGGCTTTTCGGCGACCGCGACGCGGCCGGCGACGCGCTGCTGCACCAGCAGTGCATTACCGATCAATTGCAGAATGCCTTTGCGCCGGCGCGGCGTGCGGCCGCTTTCGGCGAGCTCCCGTGCGAACGGCTCGATCACGTCGAAGACCGCGGCGACGCGGCGCTCGTCGCGCGCTAGCGACGTGCTCTTGGCGAGCGCATCCGCGACCAGCAGCAGCCGGTCGTCGGAGAATTTGGCGAGGCAGATCGGCCCGCCCGGCTGGATCGTCTCGGCGGCTTCATCGTTGCAGAGCTGCACCAGCGCGATCTCCTCCTCGTACGGGCTGAGCTCTCCGGTCACACGCGACTTCAGGTTGTCGATGAGTACCTTCTCCTCGGACGGAAGCAGCCCGATCAGCACGACGACACCGTAGCGGAAGATTACGGCAAGGCCGGCATGGACGCGGAAGGCGGCCGGCGTCGAGGACACCAGCGTGCCGATCTCCAGGCTGGAAGCATTGATGCGGTCGCCCAGCATCAGCGCCCGGATCCGCAAGGTCGGCGCGGCGTCCGGCTTCGACGGCCTTGACGGCGCGCTAACAGCGATTTGATCGCCCTTCATGTAATGCCTCCGTGTCGTCCAGGTTGCGCATTCTTCCCGTTCGGACCGTCCTTGCAGTGTCGTCTTGCGCTTGCGGGGTGCCAATTGGACCGTGCACCGCACATTATGGCCGCAAAGCTCCGGATTAATACGGAGGGGATGAGCCTACCCTGAAACATTCGGCAATATTGCCGCCAGCGCCCGACCCATTTGCGGCGATCGGCCCCTCCATGGTTTACCATCGTCTACTGCCGCGCCGCCGAAAAGTTGCACTCGGCAGCGCCGCGTGTTTATGACAACACGATTACGAGCTACGCTTCTCCGAATTGCGGACATCGAAGCCCCGATCATGCTGAGCGTCATTATTTCGACCGAAGGCGTCGAGCAGACGGCGGTCGCGACTCTCGCCGCGCTGGTACCCGGTGCAGCCGCCGGCGTCATTCGCGAGGTGCTCTTGGTCGACGGCACGCGCAACGGCGTCATCGAACGCGTTGCGGACGTCGCTGGCTGCCGTTTCGTCGGCTTCGAGGGATCCTCGCAAGGTGCGGCGCTCGCCGCCGGGGCGCTCCAGGCCCGCTCACCCTGGCTGATGTTTCTGCCCGCGGGTGCCGTGCTGGAGACCGGCTGGATCGAGGAGACCACTCAATTCATCCAGGCCGTCTCGACCAGCGGACGGGATCGCGCGGCGGTATTTCGCTACGCGCGCTCACCTTACGTCGACACCGGATTGCGGTCCGTTCTCCGGGCCGTGGCGCGCAAGCTGATCGGCCCATTCGCCGATCAGGGGCTTTTGATTGCGCGCGATCACTACGACCGGATCGGCGGCTACCCGCCCCAGGCCCGCCGGTCCGAGGCGCGGCTGCTACGGCGGCTCGGCCGCTCAAGGACGCTGCTTCGCAGCCGGATCGTCATGGTCGGCTGAGACTCACCAGTTACTTGCCAACGTCAAATAATTATTTGACAATGGCAAATATTGAGGTGAAGCATGTCGGTCAACGGTACAGACGATCACATCGCGGCGATTCGCGCCTTCAACCGCTTTTATACCCGCAAGCTCGGTGTGCTCGACCAGCACCTTGGCAAGAGCCCGTTTTCGCTCAGCGAGGCGCGCGTGCTCTATGAACTCGCGCATCGCGAGCACCTTGCGGCAAAGGAGATCGGAAACGAGCTTGGTCTCGACCCCGGCTATCTCAGCCGCATCGTCCAGAGTTTTGACGAAAAAGGGCTGATCACGCGAACACCCCTGCCCGCGGATCGCAGGCAATACCAGCTCAGCCTCACCGCCAAGGGCCGCCAGGCTTTCGCCAAGCTGAACCTGAGCTCGCAAAACGAGGTCGCCGCGATGCTGGCTCAGCTTTCGCCCAGCGATGCAACGCGGCTCACGCAAGCCATGGCGACCATCGAGGCCGTGCTGGAGCAGCGTCGAAGCCGGCCCGCGGCTTTCATGCTGCGCAGCCACCGCGTCGGCGACATGGGCTGGGTCATCTCCCGGCAAGCCGCCGCCTATGCCGCGGACTACAACTGGGACATCAGCTACGAGGCGCTGGTCGCCGAGATCTGCGCAGAGTTCATCAAGAACTACGACGCCGCGCGCGAGCACTGCTGGATCGCGGAAGTGGAAGGCGAGCCGGTCGGCTCGATCTTTCTGGTCAAGGCCACGGACGAGATCGCCAAGCTGCGCCTGTTGCAGGTGGAGAAGAAAGCGCGCGGATTAGGTGTCGGCCGCGCGTTGGTCGAGCAATGCATCCAGGGCGCCCGCGAGAGGGGCTACCGCAAGATGACGCTGTGGACGCAGAGCATCCTGGTCGCCGCGCGCGGCATCTATCAAAGTGCAGGTTTCAAGCTCGTGAAGGAAGAGAAGCACCACAGCTTCGGTGCCGATCTGGTCGGCGAGACCTGGGAGCGGGATCTCTGATCTCGCAGCGGGCGCGATGCGCGTTGCTGTGACCTCTCCCCGTGCGGGAGAGGGCAGCGACGCTAGCAGACACACAGTCGCTCGGGTGAGGGGTATGCCTCCACGAGCATCAATGCACGTGGATAGATACCCCTCATCCGGCGCTTCGCGCCACCTTCTCCCACATCCGCCTTCGCCAAGGCTTCGGCGGACATGAGGGGAGAAGGAAGAAGAGCGACTACACCGTCGCGCCTTGCGCCTTTGGGCGGCGCAAATGCTCGTCCAGCCGCGGCATGATCTCGACGAAATTGCAGGGGCGCGTGCGATAGTCGAGCTGGGCTGCGAGGATGCCGTCCCAACCGTCGCGGCAGGCGCCTGGCGAACCCGGCAGGCAGAAGATGTAGGTCGCGCCCGCAACGCCGGCGGTGGCGCGGCTCTGGATCGTCGACGCGCCGATCTTGGCGTGGCTCAACATGTGGAACGCGATCGAGAAGCCGTCCATCCGCTTCTCGAACAGCGGCTCGATTGCCTCCGGCGTGACGTCGCGTCCCGTAAAACCGGTGCCGCCGGTGGTGATGACGACGTCGACGCCGCTATCTGCAATCCAGCGGCGGATCACGGCGCGGATCGCCTCGACATCGTCGGTGACGATCTCGCGCGCGGCGAGACGATGGCCCGCAGCCAGGAGACGGTCGACCAGGGTTTGGCCGGACTTGTCATCCGCAAGCGCGCGCGTGTCGGACACGGTGAGCACCGCGATGTTGAGCGGGATGAACTGCTTTGTTTCGTCGATGGAGGCCATTGCGCTTTCCTCTTGTGTCCCGCGATGCAGCGCGGAGCGGTGCAGCGCGGACCCGGGACCCATACTTTCGAAACCCTGGGGGGCGCCAGCATTGTGGGCCCCGGCTCTGCAGCGCATCACGCCGTGCTGCGCAGCGTCCCGGGGCACGAGATCGCCGTTACAACGCTCCCGCGCCGAACGTGTTGCAAGCCTGGACCGTGCCCTGCTCGTAGCCGGTCATGAACCACTGTTTGCGCTGCGCCGCCGAGCCGTGGGTGAAGGAGTCAGGCACGACGCGGCCCGTGGCCTGGCGCTGCAACGTGTCATCGCCGATCGCGCTCGCCGTCGTCAGCGCGGCGTCGATGTCGCCGGGCTCGAGGAAGTTCGGACGCTTCTTCGCCTCGCGATTGACCCAGACGCCGGACAGGCAGTCGGCCTGCAACTCCACCTTCACCTGGAGCGCATTGGCCTCGGCCTTGCTGCCGACCTGCTGCTGCAGCCGCGTCACGCGCGGAATGATGCCGAGCAGGTTCTGGATGTGGTGGCCGGCTTCATGGGCGATGATGTAGGCGGTGGTGAAATTGCACGCCGACTTGCCGGAGCAGCCGCGAAAGCGCGTCTCGACCTCGCGGAAGAACGAAGTGTCGAGGAAGATGGTGCGATCCGGCGGACAGTAGAACGGGCCCATCGCCGACTGCGCCATGCCGCAGCGGCCACCATTGGTGGCGTTGCGGAACAGCACGATCTTCGGCCCGGTATAGGACTGACCGCTGGCCTGGAAGATCTCGCTCCAGCGGTCGTCGATCTCGCCGAGGATGCCGGAGATCATGCTGCCCATCTCGTCGGTCGGCGCGCCGCGCTTGCCCGAGGACGCCTGACGGTCGGTCTGGTAGGTAGGCGCATGGCCGCCGCCGCTGAGGATCTCGGCGCCGCCGATCAGGATGCGCGGGTCGATGCCGAAGGCATAGCCGATCAGGCCGAGCACGATGATGGTGCCGATGCCGAGCCCGCCGCCGCCCATCGGCAGACCGAACCCGCCGCCTCCCCCACCGCCAAAGCCACCACCTTCATCGCGACGATCCTCGATGTCGTCGCTGCGGCGGAAGTCATCGTAGCGCATGGCGGCCTTTCCTCTGGGATCCCTGATTCAGTTTCGACGGCGCACAGAAACGCGAAAGTTCAACGCGCCACACACGTAAAATTTCCGTTGCTTTTATCAATATCGTGGCCGGCAAAAATTGCCTAGTGCGACAGCATGTCGATGCCAGCAAATTTTTCCGAGGGCCGAGCAACTTTTTCCGAGGGAAATTTGCAGCCTTTTTGCAGCCACGATTGCTGCCGCGAGCCGAGCAAACGCGAAATACACTGCAAAACACGGCAAATGCACACGACAACAAGCGGACAAACGGCGATGCACGGCCTGCTCACAAAAGCAGCGGGTTAAGTCGATTTTTACTTTGCCCCTTCAATGTAACGGCCAGTCGGTTGTTTGGTCCCGCGTCGCCGACAGCGTCGCCTGAGTCAGAGTTCTTGAGTCATGGTAGAGTCGCGTCGCGGGGCGTCTGCAAGGGCGCCCCGCACAAATTTTGAGTCTCCGTCGCATCGCATCATCGTCGGCGATTGCGTCGCCGAGATGTCGAAGCTTCAGGCAGGTAGCGTCGACCTGGTGTTCGCCGACCCGCCCTACAATCTCCAGCTCAAGGGCGATCTCAAGCGCCCCGACGAATCCCATGTCGATGCCGTCAATGACGACTGGGACAAGTTCGATTCGTTTGCCGCCTATGACAATTTCACCCGCGCCTGGCTACTTGCCGCCCGCCGCGCGATGAAGCCATCCGCGACGATCTGGGTGATCGGCTCCTATCACAACATCTTTCGCGTCGGCGCGATCATGCAGGACCTCGGCTTCTGGCTCCTGAACGATATCGTCTGGCGCAAGACCAATCCGATGCCGAATTTCCGCGGCCGCCGTTTCACCAACGCGCACGAGACCATGATCTGGGCCGCGCGTGACGAAAAAGCCAAAGGCTACACGTTCAACTACGAGGCGCTGAAGGCCGCCAATGAGGACGTGCAGGCGCGGTCCGACTGGCTGATCCCGCTCTGCACCGGCGAGGAGCGCCTCAAGGGCGCCGACGGCAAGAAAGTGCATCCGACGCAGAAGCCGGAAGGCCTGCTCGCGCGCGTGCTGCTGTCGTCATCGAAGCCCGGCGATCTCGTGATCGACCCCTTCAACGGCACCGGCACCACCGGCGCCGTCGCCAAGCGCCTCGGCCGCTCCTATATCGGCTTCGAACGCGACAAGTCCTATGCGAAAGCCGCGGAAGCTCGCATCGCCAAGGTCGAGCCGCTGCCGGAAGAGAGCCTTGCCCCGTTCATGACTGCGCGCGAGGCGCCGCGCGTTGCGTTCTCCGAGCTGATCGAGCGCGGCATGATCATGCCCGGTACGAAACTGTTCGACGCCAAGAAGAAGCTCGGCGCGCTGGTCCGTGCCGACGGCGCCATCATGTTCGGCGACAAGGTCGGCTCGATCCACCGCATCGGCGCCGTCGCCCAAGGCGCGCAGGCCTGCAACGGCTGGACCTTCTGGCACGTCGAGACCAAGAAAGGTCTCAAGCTGATCGACGAGCTGCGTGCCGAGATCCGCGCCGGCATGGCGGCGGAGTAGGTCCCCGATCGTCATTCCGCGGCTCGCCACCGGGTCCGCGCGCAGCGCGGCCCGATGACAGGCTCCGCTAGACCCCGGAATCCATCCAACCACAGCACATGCGGCCCAATGGATTCTCAGATGCGCAATTGCGCATCATAGCTCGCGCTTCGCACGTCCCGGAATGACGGCGGTGGTTGAACGCGGCCGCGCCGAGGACTAGATTCGCCTGGTCAGCCCCCGTCCTGACCTGGCCTGCTCCATGCGACGACAGTCCGAGACATTGCTGCTGGTGCCGCTGCTGCCGATTTTCCTGCTCGGCATGTTTCCGATGTTCCTGATCGCGCTGCTGGGATTTTTCGGCCTGGCGCTGTTCGGCATCCTCGTGATCTGCGTCGGGCTCGCCAGCAGCAACGAGGCGCACGACAATTTCAACCACGACGTCATCGTTCACGGCTACGCGCGCGGATCGGAGCGCGCGGCGCGGGCCTCCGACATGCATCTCGCCGCACGGCTCGGCCTGCGGCTGGAGGCCGTGGGCACGGCCATGGTCATTACGGCGGCAATCGGCCTCTGTTACGCCGCCTGATCTGCGCCACGCGCAGATACCGCCCGATAAACTCGCCGGTTGCTCTCCCGCAACAGGTTCAGGCAAGACAAGGCCCGCCCAACGCCACGTCCGCACGCGGCAACAGACACCGAGGAGATGTGTGATGCTCAAATTCTATTTCAACGGATCGCCGAACCCGACCAAGGTCGCGCTTTTTCTGGAAGAGTCCGGCCTGCCGTTCGAGCCGGTCGCGGTCGACACCCGCAAGGGCGAGCAGTTCACGCCGGAGTTCCTCAAGATCAATCCGAACGGCAAGGTGCCGGCGATCGACGATGGCGGCACCATCGTGTTCGATTCGAACGCCATCCTGCTCTATCTCGCCGAGAAGACCGGCAAGTTCTTGCCCTCGAACCGCGCCGAATTGCTGTCCTGGCTGATGTTCATTGCCACCGGCGTCGGGCCCTATTCGGGCCAGGCGGTGCACTTCAAGCATTTTGCGCCGAAGGACCAGAACCACGACTACGCCCATAACCGCTATCAGTACGAGACCGATCGCCATTACAAGATTCTCGACGGTCACCTCAAAGACCGCCGCTACATGGTCGGCGACAGCTATTCGATCGTCGACATGGCGCTGTGGGGCTGGGCACGGATGGTGCCGTTCAAGCTCGGCGACGACGCCTTTGCGAGATACCCGAATGTGAAGCGGCTCGTCGACGAGATTTCGGCGCGCCCCGCGGCGGCGCGCGCCATCGCCCTGAAGGACAAGTTCACCTTCAAGGCCGAGATGGACGACGAGGCGCGCAGCAACATGTTCAAGCACATGACGACCAAGGTCGCCTGATCGCGCCGCACTTCGAGGCCACGCCCATGGGCGTGGCCTCTTGCGTTTGATGTTTTAGGCGGCGTGGACCGAGCTCAGAAACTTGGCCACTTCGAGCTTGAGGCGGTTGCTGTCGGCCGAGAGCGAGCGCGCCGCCGACAGCACCTGCGAGGAGGCCGAGCCGGTCTCGGAGGCGCCGCGCTGCACGTCGCCGATGTTGGACGAGACGAGCTGCGTGCCTTGGGCCGCCTGCTGGACGTTGCGGGAGATCTCCTGCGTCGCCGCGCCCTGCTGCTCCACGGCGGCTGCGACCGTTGACGAAATCTCCGACAGCCGCTCGATGGTGCCGCTGATCTCCCGGATCGAGCCGACCGACTCCTCCGTCGCGGCCTGGATGCTGGAGACCTGCTGGGCGATCTCGCCGGTGGCCTTCGCAGTCTGCTCGGCGAGCGCCTTGACCTCGGAGGCGACCACCGCGAAGCCGCGGCCGGCTTCGCCCGCGCGCGCCGCCTCGATGGTGGCGTTCAGCGCCAGCAGGTTGGTCTGGCCGGCGATGGTGCTGATCAACTCGACCACATCACCGATCCGCGCGGCGGCCTTGGAGAGCGCGCCGACGCGCTCGTTGGTCCTGCTCGCCTGACCGACGGCCTCGGTGGCGATGCGGGCGGATTCCTGCACCTGGCGGGCAATCTCGGATACCGAGGAAGAGAGCTCCTCGGTCGCCGAGGCGACCGCCTGCACATTGGCCGAGGCCTCCTGCGACGCGCTGGCGACCTCCGTCGAGAGCTCCTGGGCCCGCGCGGCGGTCGTGGTCAAGGTGCCTGCGGAGGCTTCGAGCTCGCTCGACGCCGACGACACCGTGTTGACGATCTCACCGACTGCCTGCTCGAACTGATCGGCAAGCCCGACCATGTCTTTCTTGCGGCTCTCGGCCTGCCGCGCCTCGAGCTCGGTCTGCTCGGCGCGCATGCGCTCGGTCTCGATCATGTTGTCCTTGAACACCTGGATCGCCTTGGCCATGTCGCCGATCTCGTCGGCCCTGCCGCTGCCGGGAATCTCGATCTCGACATTGCCGCCGGCAAGCCGCCCCATCGCGTGTGTCATCGAGGTCAGCGGACCGACGATGCTGCGGGCGATCAGGAAGGCGACGATGCCGCCAAACAAGACGGCGAGGCCGCCGGCGATCTCCTGAACGGTCGTCGTTCCCGCGATCACGGCTTCGGCATTGTTGCGCGAGTCCTGATAATCCTTCTTCAGGGTCGTTTCCGCGGCCTTGAGCTTGCCGATGCTGTCGACGATGAGGGGCGCGAGGTTCTTATGGTAGATCTCGTCGGCCTGAAGCATCGCGGCGGACGTCGTCTCGAACGCCGATTTGTAGATTCCCAGCGAGGTCTTGACCGGCGCGAGCGTGGCGCGCAACTCCGCCGCCTGCGGGCTCTTTTCGATCGCTGCGAGCCGTTGCGCTGCCCTGTCCACACTCGCCCTGAAATTGGCCGGCCCCTGGGTATCGCGCAGGGCCAGGAAACGCCAGTTTGCGACCCTCACAAGAAGGACTCTCGATTCGAGGTCGGCGACCAGAGCCGCCGTGTCTTCGTCGACGCCAGCCCGGGCTGCATCGACCAGCTTGCCCATCTTGGCGGCCAGATCCTCTCCACCGGGTAGCAGCGTCGCCTTGCCGGTTCTCGCCTCGTTGACGGCGTCCCCGAGATTGTCACGCAAGCGTCGCATCTTGGCGATGTCGTCGATCAAGCCGTTATAGAGGGCTCGCCGCTCCTCGGAGAGCGTCCCCTTCGCGCCAACCCGCAGCAGCTCGGTCGCCGCGGTTTCCCGCTCTTGCGCCTCCTTCATTGCAGGCTCGTTGGCGTCGTAGACGTAGCGCAGGTTGGCCCGCTGGATCGCCTGCAAATGGGCTGATATTTCCAGCACCCGCGCCGTGCTGTCCGAGAGGGCGGATTGTCTTGCGACCTGATCCTGCACGTCCCGCAAATTCCAGACGGCAACCACTGCCATCACGAGACCGACCGCCACCAGGGCCATGAAGCCTGCGTACAGGCGTCCCCTGATCCGCAAACGAAATTTCGGCATTCCCACTGTCCACCCAGATGCATGTGAATTCGAGGGGCCGGACAATTCCGGCGATCCTCACGGCCACTCCGGCAGCCGCACGCCGCGCCCTGGCGACCCACGCTGCACCGCGACACAATGGGGGACACTCCTTAATTGAACCTTCAAATTCTTCGCGGGCGTGCGCATCAGCGCACGATAATTTGCTGATTTGTCGGCAATTGAGCAGGGTTTCGCGCAGACCAGCAGCCGCATGCAGTGCGGTGCATGCGTTTGCCGGGTGAGTACCTATTGGGTGGGTCGGGCGGACTGCTGCGGCCTCGGCCTGCGCGGCGGGCTCCTGCGCTGGAAGGTGTGAATAAAAAGAGGTTGCATCCTGTACCGCTCTATTTCCGCCGGACGGGCTTCTTCAGCTCGTACGCGATCTCCGACCGCGTCATTCCGAAATCCATAAGCTCCCGCTCGCTCATGGCGGCGAGCTGGCAGTGCATCCGCGCGCGCTCTCGCCGCAGCCGGATGATCTCCGCCAGCTTGCGCCAGACCGATACGACCCCTCGCAGGCCGCAACGAATGGCGCCAGCCGGCAAACCAGATCGTGCTCAAGCCGTCAGCCCGCGGCCGTTTGTGGAAATGGGCCAAGCGCCTTCTCGGTCAGCACCGAGTCGCAGTACTCGCGGATCTCCTTGATCTTGCCGTCCTCGAGGCGAAACACCAGACAATAGTCGTTGTCGTAGCGCACGCCTTCGGGTGTGACGTTGTCACCCTTGGCTTCGACCACGACGATATCGCCATCGGCGATGAAGCGGTGGGCGATGGTGCGCGTGCGGTCGCGCAGGCGCGAGCGCACATAGCCGTGCAAATCGTTGAGGATCGCCTCCTTGCCCGAAAAGGTACGGGACCAGGAATATTGCCCGGTCACGATCCATTTGGCGTCGTCGGCAAGACTCGCGGTGAACAGCGCGCGATCGCGTGCGGCCGGATCGGGATTGGCGGCGGCGGCAAAGATATCCTGCATCAGTTTCTTGTTGGCGGTCGCGCTCATGGCGGCATCTCCGTGGTGTGACATCGCGAAGATCATCGCCGGCCGATCAGCATTCTTCAAATCGATAGTAGATATGATATATATTCACGTAATGAATTTGAATTCGCTTGACCTCAATCTGTTGACCGCCCTCGACGCGCTGCTGCGCGAGGCCAATGTCAGCCGCGCCGCGTTACGGCTCGGGCTGTCGCAGCCGGCGGCGAGCCATGCGCTCCAGCGCCTGCGCGACATTTTTGGCGATCCGCTTTTGGTGCGCACCGGCGCGCGAATGGAGCTGACGCCGCGGGCCCAGGCCCTGCGCGCGCCGCTGGCGCAGGCGCTCGACCAGGTGCGCGGGCTGTTCGTGCCTGACGAATTCGATGCCGCGCGCAGCGAGCGGCAATTCCGCCTGATGATGCCGGACCTCGCGGTCGAGCTGTTGATGCCTCCCCTGATGGAGAAGGTGACGCGGGCCGCACCGAACGTCCGCATCGACGTCGTGCCGTGGCGGGGATCTGCGATCTTCCACGCCGAATTCGCCCGCACCATCGACCTCGTGATCTCGATCGGCAATGCCTTCACGGGCTTTCACCGCCAGCTGCTCTACACTGACAGCGACGCGCTGGCGGTGCGGCGCGGCCATCCTGTTGGAGCGAAGCTGAAACGGCGCGAGGCGTTCCTGGCCGCACGCCATGTCGGCGTGATCATCCGCGGCAGCGCTGAGGACCTGATCGACACCTGGCTGCGCAGCAAAGGCATCGAGCGGCACATCTCGTTGGTGGTGTCAGGCTATCTCGAAGCCTTGCACGTCGCCGCCCGCACCGATCTCGTCGCCTTCGTGCCGCGCCGGCTGATCGCCGCGCTGTCGAAGCAGCTCGGCCTCGTCACGGTGACGCCGCCGCTCGACCCCGGGATCGACGAGCAGTTCATGTTTCACCCGACGCGGGCCCAGATGGACCCGGACTCGATCTGGCTGCGGCGGCTGATGCTGGAGACCGGACGGGAGCTGGAGCAAGCCAAGCGTAAGCTCCCGTAGGGTGGGCAAAGCGAAGCGTGCCCACCTCTTATCGAAAAACTTGGAAAGATGGTGGGCACGGCGCTTTGCGCCTTTGCCCACCCTACGAGAGCTTCGCTCCCTACGCCTTCTGCGCGGCCATCACCTTTGCCACGGCGGGGCGGTCCGACATGCGCTTGAAATGGTCGGCGATCTTCGGCGTCGCATTGATGTCGACGCTGTCGCCTTCGAGCCAGGTCGAAAGTGTGTAGAGATAGGGATCGCAGATCGTGTACTGCTCGCCCATCACCCAGGGCCCCCGAAACATCTTCTGCTCGATGAGCTTGAAGCAGGCCGCCATGGTCTTCGGCACCATCGCCTTCATGTCGGCGAATGAGCTCTCCTCCGTCGCCCAGCGCGCGCCGCGCATCTTGTGAGCGTGGTTGATGTGCACGGTCGAGCAAAGATAGGAGTTGAACGACTGCACCTGGGCGAAATCGAAGGGATCGTCGAGCGGCGCGAGCTTGGCCTTGGGGAACACTTGCGCGATGTAAGCCAGCATCGCCGGCGTTTCGGTCAGGACGCCGCGATCGGTGACCAGCGCAGGCACGCGGCCCTTCGGGTTGATGGCGAGATAGTCCGGGCTGTTCTGCTGGTTGTCCTTGAAGCTCAGCCGTTCGGCCGTGTAGTCGGCGCCGGCCTCTTCCAGGGTGATGTAGGTGGCGAGCGCGCAGGTGCCGGTGGCGTAGTAGAGCTTGAGCATGTCGAACCTCATGGGAAAGCTGGAAAATAACGGCTGTCGACCCCAAGGTCCATAGCACAACATCCTCTTCGCAGTTGCCCACCTCCGCCCGGCTGTGCCAAGACGCCTGCAATTGGAGGGGTTTTCTCATGACGGTACTCATCGCCGGTGGCGGCATCGGCGGGCTGACCCTTGCGCTCAGCCTGCATCAAACCGGCGTTCCCGTGAAAGTGTTCGAGAGCGTCGCGGAGCTGAAGCCGCTCGGCGTCGGCATCAATGTACTACCGCATGCGGTGCGCGAGCTGATCGAGCTCGGCCTGATGGACAAGCTCGACGCCAGCGGCGTGCGCACCAGCGAGCTCGCCTATTTCTCCAAGCACGGCAAGCCGATCTGGAGCGAGCCGCGCGGGCTGGAGGCCGGCTACAAATGGCCGCAATTCTCGATCCATCGCGGCACGCTGCAACAACTGCTGCTCGACACGGCGGTCGAGCGGCTCGGCCGCGAGAATATCCTCACCAGCCATCATCTGACTGGCTGGGCCGAGACGGCGAGCGGCGTGCGCGCCGACTTCATCGACAAGGCGACCGGCAAGGCCGCAGGCACTTACGACGGCGCGATCCTGATCGCCGCCGACGGCATCCATTCCGCCGCGCGAGAAAAGCTCTATCCCAATGAAGGCCCGCCGATCTGGAACGGCCGCATCCTCTGGCGCGGCGTCACGCCGGCAAAGGCCTTCCTGACCGGCCGCACCATGATCATGGCCGGCCACGAGATCCTGAAATTCGTCTGCTACCCGATCTCGAAAGAACCGGACGCAAACGGCAACCACCTCATCAACTGGGTCGCGGAGCGCCACATGCCGCCGACCTATCAGTGGCGCCGCGAAGACTATAACCGCACGGCGCGGCTCGAAGAATTCCTGCCCTGGTTCGAGAGCTGGCAGTTCGATTGGCTCGACGTCCCCGGCCTGATCCGGAACTGCCCGCACGCCTATGAATATCCGCTGGTCGACCGCGATCCGGTATCGCAATGGACCTTCGGCCGCGTCACGCTGATGGGCGATGCCGCGCATCCGATGTACCCGATCGGATCGAACGGCGCCTCACAGGCGATCCTCGATGCCCGTGTCATCACGCGCGAGATTCTCGCGCACGGCCCGACGCAAGCAGCGCTGCTCGCCTACGAAGCCGAGCGCCGGCCCGCGACCACCGACCTCGTCCTGCTCAACCGCAAGAATGGTCCCGAGCAGGTGATGCAGCTGGTCGAGGAGCGCGCGCCCGGCGGCTTTGAGGTTGTCACCGACGTGCTGTCGCAAAAGGAGCTGGAAGACATCGCCGCCAACTACAAGCGTGTTGCAGGGTTTCAGGTCGAAGCGCTGAATGCGAAGCCGCCGATCGTGAGCAAGGATGCGCGCGCGGGAGCTTGACGGGCCGGTCGATCATTCGCCGCGCGCTCCACTTCACCTCTCCCCGCCTGCGGGGAGAGGTCGGATCGCTCTTGCGATCCGGGTGAGGGGGTACAGGTCTCACGTGGATCTCCCGTGTTGAGAGAGGCCCCTCACCCCACCCTCTCCCCGTAAGAACGGGGCGAGGGAGCGACAGAGGATGCCCGCCTTACTTGACCACCCTTGCCGCTTCCAGCAACCGCTCGCTCGCGCTCGCGGTCGCGAGCACGGTGCCGTCCTTCGCCATCAGCTTGCTTTCGACGAAGGCGATGGTCTTACCGAGCTGCGTCACCTTCGCCTCGCCGATGATTGGGCCAGGCTTGGCGGGCGCCAAAAAGTTCACGGTCATGCTGATGGTGGTGGTGTAGAGCCGGCCCTCACTCATCACCAGCACGGCGGGACCCATGGTGTCATCGAGCATGGCCGAAAGCATGCCGCCCTGGATGAAACCCGCGGGGTTGCAGAATTCAGGTTTGCCCTCGAAGCCCAGTCTGATCCAGCCCTCCTCCGGGCGGGCATCGAGCAGGCGCCATCCGAGCAGCTCGGCACAGGGCGGCCTTGGAAAATCGTCGAGCGCGGTCTTGATCATGCGGGCCTCCATCGCACCGTGATAGCGCAGCGCTGCTGCCAGCGTGCTGTCAGGAGGATGGGCCGATCAAACATCCAGCGCGTGCGCAATCACCTTGCGCATGACGTTGGGCAGCGCTTCGCCCGCGAGGGTCGCGATCGGCACCCAGCGCATGCCTTCGGGCGCGCGGGTGCGGGCTTCGGCTTTCGCGGTGTAGACCACCAGCTCCAGCGGGAAATGCGTGAAGACGTGGGTGACGACGCCCAGCTTGCGCTGCCAGCGCGACAGGCCCTTCAATTCCGGTGCCTGCTGCTTCGCCCTCGCGTCGTCCTGATCGGCGAGCCAGTCCGAGCCCGGCACTTCCGTCATGCCGCCGAGCAGACCCTTCTCGGGCCGCGAGCGAACCAGCAGTTCGGCCCCGCGCGTCACCACGAAGGCTGCGCCGCGCCTGAGCGTCCCGCTCTTCTTCGGCGCCTTGCGCGGGAACGTCTCCTGGGTGCCTTGCGCGCGCGCCGTGCAGTCCTCGTTCAGCGGGCAGAGCGAGCAGGCCGGCTTCTTCGGCGTGCAGATCGAGGCGCCCAAATCCATCAAAGCCTGTGCGCTGTCACCGGCGCGGGAATCCGCCAGCAGCGTCGCCGCCAATGGCTGGATCAAAGGTTTTGCCTGCGGCAGCTCCTCCTCGACCGCAAACAGGCGCGACACCACACGCTCGATGTTGCCGTCGACCGGCATGGTGCGGCTGTCGAACGCGATCGCGGCGATCGCCGCCGCCGTGTAGGGCCCGATCCCCGGCAGCGCGCGCAGGCCTTCCTCGGTATCCGGAAACACGCCCCCGTGCTCGCGCGTCACCGCGACCGCGCAGGCGTAGAGATTGCGTGCGCGCGAATAGTAACCGAGCCCCGCCCACATCCGCAGCACGTCATCGAGCGAAGCCCGCCCCAGCGCCGTGACGTCAGGCCAGCGTGCGACGAATTTTTCGAAATAGGGCCCGACCGCCTTCACCGTGGTCTGCTGGAGCATGATCTCCGACAGCCAGACGCGGTAGGGATCCGACGCCTCGCCAGGCGCGGCGCGCCAGGGCAGCCGGCGGCGATGGCGGTCGTACCATTGGAGGAGCAGCATCGGACGCGATGAGGTCTCCGGTCGAACTGGTTCCGATTTCAGGTTCAGGGCGGATCTGCGGCTCATCCGCTCACTGTAACGACCCCACAGCAATCTCTCCACGTCGTGCCCGCGCTGGTCGCGGACATCCACGTCTTTCTTCGTGGTGGCCCGCCCGAGGTGCTATAAAGCGCTCCATGTCCAAATCCGGTCCCATCTTCAAGCCCGGCCCCATCAGCGCAAAACCGCTCGGGATCCTGCTCAACGACGTCTTTGCGGAGGCTTATGCCAAGCAGGGCTTTGCGGCGCGCGAGCTGGTGACGCGGTGGGCGCAGATCGCGGGGCCCGAGATCGCGGCCCATGCCGAGCCGCTCAAGATGCAATGGCCGCGCCCGGTCGAGGGTCAGCCGCAGGAGCCGGCAACCCTGGTGCTGCGGGTCGAGGGGCCGATGGCACTGGAGATCCAGCATTCCGCCGATGTGATCCTGGAACGGGTCAACCGCTTCTTCGGCTGGAGCGCGGTCGGCAAGCTGGCTTTCCGCCAGGCCCCCCTGTCGCGGCCGAGGGCCCCGAAGCGGCCCGGCCCGCCGGCCCCCAAGGCAGTCGCCAAGGTGGCGGAGAGCCTGACCGACATCGAAGATGAACAATTGAAGACGGCGCTGGCGCGGCTCGGGGCCGCCATCAAGCGAAATTGAGCCTCATTCCGCAGCCAAACTGGACCCGTCCTTGTCGCCCGCCATTGCCTCAAGCGACGTTTCGAGCTAGCGACAGGCCGCCCGAACGGGAACCTCGGGCAATACTTTGCCAATCCGGGAGCCGACCTTGATCATCACCCGCCGCGCCTTCACCACGATGCTGTCGCTGACCGGGCTTGCCGCGCTCGCCGGGCTCTCGCCGCTGCGGTTCATCTCCGAGACGATGGCGCAGTCCGCCGCCGATGTGGCCAAGCCCGTCTCGCTGCCCGACATGGCGCTCGGCCCGAAGGACGCCGCCGTCACCATCACCGAATATGCCTCGATGACCTGCCCGCACTGCGCCGCCTTCAACGAGCAGGTGTTCCCGAAGATCAAGAAGGAATACATCGACACCGGCAAGGTGCGTTACATCTTCCGCGAGTTCCCGCTCGACATCAAAGCCGCCGCCGGCTCGATGCTGTCGCGCTGCATCGCCAAGGACGACGCGCCGAAATACTTCGCGGTCACCGACATGCTGTTCCGCCAGCAGAACGACTGGGTGGTGAAGAACACCACCGAGACGCTGACGCGGATCGGCAAGCAGGCCGGCCTCACCCAGCAGCAGGTCGAGGCCTGCCTGAAGGACCAGGCGCTGCTCGACAAGATCGCCGCCGACCAGAAATATGCCAGCGACGTGTTGAAGGTGGATTCGACGCCGACCTTCTTCATCAACGGCGAGAAGATCAAGGGCGAGGCCTCGTTCGAGGAGTTCGCCAAGAAGATCAATCCGCTGCTGAAGAGCTGATTCGCTCGTCGACAGCCTGATTCGCATCTCGAAAGCCGTATCTTTCCCGGCATAAATCCCTTGGGAAAAGCGGCTTTCGCTGGTTGCCCTCGCGGCGCACCGCGGCCATTGTCCAGCCGCATGAGCCGCCTCGCGCGACTCACCCAGACAGCGACATTGCCTTCCATGGTATTGTCCAGGCAGGGGGATTCGTGCCTGCCAACAGAGATGCGTGCTTATGAAAATCACCCGCCTGCGCCTTCACGGTTTCAAGTCCTTCGTTGAGCCCACGGACTTCGTCATCGAGCCCGGCCTGACCGGCGTGGTCGGTCCCAACGGCTGCGGCAAGTCGAATCTCGTCGAAGCGCTGCGCTGGGCGATGGGTGAGACCTCGTACAAGTCGCTGCGCGCCGCCGACATGGACGCGGTGATCTTCGCCGGCTCCGGCAACCGTCCCGCGCGTAACCATGCCGAAGTGACGATGACGATCGACAACGCCGATCGCACCGCGCCGGCGGCGATGAACGACAGCCAGATTCTCGAGATCTCCCGCCGCATCGAGCGCGAGGCGGGCTCAGTCTATCGCATCAACGGCCGCGACGTGCGCGCGCGCGACGTGCAGATCCTGTTCGCGGACGCCGCTACCGGCGCGCGTTCGCCGGCCCTCGTCCACCAGGGCAAGATCGGCGAGATCATCCAGGCCAAGCCCGAGCAGCGCCGCCGCGTGCTGGAAGATGCCGCCGGCGTCGCCGGCCTGCATGCCCGCCGTCACGAGGCCGAACTGCGGCTGAAGGCGGCCGAGACCAACCTCACCCGCGTCGAGGACGTGATCGGCCAGCTCTCCGGCCAGATGGAAGGCCTAAAGAAGCAGGCCCGCCAGGCCGTGCGCTACCGCGAAGTCGCGGCCAAGGTGCGCAAGGCCGAAGCTACGCTGTTCCATCTGCGCTGGATCGGCGCCCATGCCGACGTCAACGAATCCGGCCAGACCCACGATCTCGCGGTCCGCGAGATGGCCGAGCGCACCCAGCACCAGGCCGAAGCCGCCCGCATCCAGGCGATCCGCGCCGCCGAGATGCCGGCGCTGCGCGATGCCGAAGCGCGCGCCGCCGCCGGCCTGCAGCGCCTCACCAATGCCCGCGAGCAGCTCGACCGCGAGGAAGAGCGCGCCAAGGAGCGCGTCGCCGAGCTCGAGCGCCGCCTCGCCCAGTTCGAAGGCGACATCTCGCGCGCTCAGCAGCAGACCATGGACGCCGACGTCGCGCTGCAGCGGCTCGACACCGAAGACGCCGAGCTGAAGGAAGAGATCAAGTCGCGCGTCGAGAAGCGCTCCGGCGTCGACGAGCGCGTCGCCGAAGCCGAGGCAGTGCTGACCGAGACCGAACAGCGCTTCGCCGAGCTCACCACCGCGCTCGCCGACCTCACCGCCAAGCGCAACCAGTTAGAAGCCAACGTCCGCACCCACCGCGACAAGCTCGCCCGGCTCGACCAGGAGATCGCGAACGTCGCCGCGGAAGAGCAGAAGCTCGCCGAGGAGACCGGCGGCTTCGGCGATCTCGACGAGCTGACCGCACTGGTCGAGACCGCGGAGCAGACGCTGGCAGCTTCCGAAGCCGCGGCGCAGGCAAGCGAAACCGCGCATGCCGCGGCACGCCAGACGCTGGAATCCTCGCGCTCGCCGCTGGTCGAAGCCGACAAGCGCGTGCAGCGGCTCGAGACCGAAGCGCGCACGATCTCCAAAATCGTCAACGGCGAGACCAAGAATCTGTGGCCGCCGATCATCGACGGCATCACCGTCGACAAGGGTTTTGAGAAGGCGATCGGCGCCGCGCTCGGCGACGATCTCGACGCGCCGATCGATCCGTCGGCGCCGATGCGCTGGACCAATGTCGGCCACACCGAGGGCGATCCGGAGCTGCCCGAAGGCGCCGTGCCGCTTTCCAATCACGTGCAGGCGCCGGCCGAGCTGGCGCGCCGCCTGGCCCAGATCGGCGTCGTGCCGCGCGAGCGCGGTGCCGAGCTGGTGTCGCAGCTCAAGACCGGCCAGCGGCTGGTCTCCCCCGAAGGCGACGTCTGGCGCTGGGACGGCTTTGTCGCCGCGGCGCACGCGCCGACCGGCGCCGCGCGGCGCCTGGCCGAGCGCGCCCGCCTCGTCGACATCGAGAACGAGCTGGAGCAGGCCCGCATCGACGCGCAGATCAAGCGCCAGGCGCTCGAGAATGCCGAGTCCGAGCTGCAGATGGCCGCGAGCACCGAAGGCGCCAGCCGCGAGGCCTGGCGCGCCGCGCAGCGCGAGGTCAACGCCGCGCGCGAGCGCCATGCCGCCGCCGAGCGCGAGATCAGCCGCCACGCCGCGCGCAAGGCGACGCTGTCGGAAGCGCACAGCCGTCTCGCCGCCGATCGCGCCGAGGCCGAGGCCGCCTACGAATACGCCGCGGCCGGCATCAGCGAGCTGCCGTCGAGCGAAGACACCGAGACCCAACTCGCCGCCGTCCGCAGCGACATCGAGGGCCGCCGCCGCATGGCCGCCCAGGTCCGCGCCGAGGCGCAGGCGCTGGCACGCGAGGCCGAGCTCGCCGACCGCCGTGTGCAGGCGATCCTCGCCGAGCGCACCGAGTGGCAGAACCGCAAGGAAAGCGCGGCCTCCCATATCGACACCATCCAGGCCCGTATCGCCGAACTCACGATCGAGCGCAGCGAGCTCGAAAACGCGCCGCAAGTGTTCGCCGAGAAGCGCAGCGCGCTGATCACCGAGATCGAATACGCCGAGAACGACCGCCGCATGGCCGCCGACGCGCTCGCCACCGCGGAAAGCGCGATGGCGGAGACCGATCGCGTCGCCAAGCTGACGCTCGAGGCACTGTCGAGCGCCCGCGAGGCCACCGCGCGCGCCGAGGAGCGCATGGAAGGTGCGCGGCGCCGGCTGGAGGACATCGAGCGCGAGATCCGCGACATGCTCGAGGTCGAGCCGCAGGCCGTTGCCGGCCTCGCCGAGATCGAGCCCGGCGCCGAGCTGCCGCCGCTGCACGAGATCGAAGAAGACCTCGAAAAAATGCGGCGCGACCGCGAGCGGCTGGGCGCCGTCAACCTGCGCGCAGAGGAAGAGCTGCGTGAGGTCGAGACCCAGCATACCGGCCTCGTCACCGAACGCGACGACCTCGTCGAAGCCATCAAGCGGCTGCGCCAGGGTATCCAGAGCCTGAACAAGGAAGCGCGCGAGCGGCTCCTGACCTCGTTCGAGGTCGTCAACAACCACTTCAAGCGGCTGTTCGTCGAGCTGTTCGGCGGCGGCGAGGCCGCGCTGCACCTGATCGAGAGCGATGACCCGCTGGAGGCCGGCCTCGAAATCATCGCCAAGCCGCCGGGCAAGAAGCCGCAGACGCTGTCGCTGCTCTCAGGCGGCGAGCAGGCACTGACCGCGATGGCGCTGATCTTCGCGGTGTTCCTCACCAACCCCTCGCCGATCTGCGTGCTGGACGAAGTCGACGCGCCGCTCGACGACCACAACGTCGAACGCTACTGCAACCTCTTGCACGAGATGACCGGCTCGACCGACACGCGCTTCATCATCATCACCCACAACCCGATCACGATGGCGCGGATGAACCGGCTGTTCGGCGTCACCATGGCCGAGCGCGGCGTCTCGCAGCTGGTGTCGGTGAGCCTCGCCGAGGCCGTGGACATTCTCGACCAGAACGTGGCGTGATATCTCTGCCGTCATTCCGGGGCTCGCGAAGCGAGAACCCGGAATCTCGTACCACAATCTCGAACTTCCGGGCTCGCGCTAAGCGCGCCCCGGAATAACGGTGGGCCAAGATGATTTCCCCCACCCTCCCCGCCGAACTGAAAGCCGCCCTCGACGGCAAGCTACAAGGCTTCTCCCGCACCGACGCCGCGCAACGGTCGCAAAAAATCTCGACCGCCTATCGCGCCGGCGGCGGCTCCGGCACGATCAAATCGGAGGCCGATGCGCTCGCCTATGCGCTGGCGCGCATGCCGGCGACCTACGCGGCTGTGGCAGCCAGTCTCAATGCGCTCACCGAGATCGCGCCTGATCTCGCCCCGGAGACATTGCTCGACGTCGGCGCAGGTCCAGGCACCGCGAGCTGGGCTGCTGCCGAGGCGTTTCCGTTACTGCAGGATTTCACCCTGCTCGATGCGAACGCCACGCTGAGCCGGCTCGCGCTCGAACTGGCACGCGACAGCACGCGGTTGGCGGAGTGCCGCCATCTGCCCGGCGACGCCGGCAGCAATCTCGCCGAGGTCTCGCCAGCCGATCTTGTCGTTGCCAGCTACATCATCGGCGAGCTCGGCGAGAGCGACCAGCGCGCGCTGACAGAGGCGATGTGGGCGAAAGTGCGCCAAGCACTGGTCGTGATCGAGCCCGGCACGCCCGCCGGCTACGCCCGCATCCTTGCGCTGCGCCAGCAGCTGATCGCCGCCGGCGCCTTCGTCGCCGCCCCCTGCCCGCACGACAAGCCCTGTCCGCTCATCGCGCCCGACTGGTGCCATTTCTCCCAACGCCTGCCGCGCTCCCAGGCGCATCGCCAGATCAAGGGCGCCGAGGTGCCGTTCGAGGACGAGCGCTTCATCTACGTCGCCCTGACCCGCGCGCCGCCCGCGACGCGCGCCGCGCGCGTGCTGGCGCCGCCGGAGGTCGGCAAGGCCGAGATCAAGGCGAAGCTCTGCACGGAGGGTGGGGTCGCGCTGACGAAAGTCCCGCGGCGCGACAAGGCGGCCTATGCGGAGGCCCGGCGCTGGCGCTGGGGCGACGTGATCATGTCCGAAAGTTAACCTCGTTCGGCAGTTTCGGCTTGAACTAGGAAGGCTCCCCATTCGACCAAGTCCTACCTCCCCTCTGTGCCGGGCTCTCGCTTCGCGCCAATTTGGTCTACCCTAGCGCCCAGCTTCTTTCCTCTTCAGGAGTCTTCCATGTCGACCGGCTGGATCGTTCTCGGCGTCATCGTCGTCCTCGTGCTGCTCGCCTTCAGCGCCTACAACCGTCTGGTAGCGCTGAGCCAGCGCGTCAGCCAGGCCTTCGCCGACATCGACGTGCAGCTCAAGCAGCGTCACGATCTGGTCCCCAACCTGGTCGAGACGGTGAAAGGTTACGCCTCGCATGAGCGCGGCACGCTCGACGATGTCATCAAGGCGCGCAATTCGGCGATGTCGGCGCAGGGACCGGCGCAGGTGTCCGCGGCCGAGACCCAGCTCTCCGGCGCGCTCGGCCGGCTGATCGCGCTGTCGGAGGCCTATCCCGACCTCAAGGCGAACGCCAATTTCCAGCAGCTCGCCAGCGAGCTGTCGGACCTCGAGAACAAGATCGCAGCCAGCCGCCGCTTCTTCAACAACGCGGTCCAGGAATACAACACCGGCATCCAGCAGCTGCCCGCTGCGCTGTTCGCCGGCATGTTCGGCTTCACCAGGAAGGACTTCTTCGATCTCGGCACGAGCCGCACCGAGGTCGAGGCCGCGCCGCAGGTGAAGTTCTGATTGCTGCGTGACCTGCCCCTCAAATTCGTCATTCCGGGGCGCGTCGAAGACGCGAACCCGGAATCTCGACCGAGACACTAAGCTCCAGATTCCGGGTTCACGCCGTTGGCGTGCCCCGGAATGACAGGAGCAAACGGAAGCAGTCATGGCCGCGTATGGTCTCTACACGCACATCGCCTCGAACAAGTTTCGTTCGATGCTGCTGCTCGCCGGCCTGTTCATGCTGGTCTACGTGCTGGTTTATGCCGGCGCGCTGGTGGCCGAGGTCGTCATCAACGGCAACGGCACGGTCGCTTATTATCTGAGCCGCGCCTTCGCCGACCTGCTCAAGGCTGCGCCGTTTGCGACCATGGCCGTGATCGCCTGGATCGCGATCGCCTATTTCTTCCATCAGTCGATGATCGATGCGGTGACCGGCGGCCACGATGTCACCCGGCAGGAGGAGCCGCGACTCTACAATCTGCTGGAAAACCTCTGCATCTCGCGCGGCATCACCATGCCGAAGCTGAAGATCATGGAGAGCCCGGCGCTGAACGCGTTCGCGACGGGCCTCAATCCGCGGCAATATTCCATCACCGTCACCACCGGTCTCCTCGACGCGCTGAACGACAAGGAGATCGAGGCGGTGCTGGGCCACGAGCTGACCCACATCAAGAACGGCGACGTGCAGCTCATGGTGGTCGCCGTCATCATCGCCGGTGTGGTCGGCTTCTTCGGCGAATTGTTCTTCCGCCTGTTCACGAACTTCGATTGGAGCCCGAGCTCCGGCGGCTCGTGGTCCTCGGGCTCCTCCTCGTCGTCGCGGTCGTCCTCGTCGTCGAGCGACAGCAAGAGCTCCGGCGGCGGTGCGATCATCGTCATCATCATCGCGATCGTGCTGATCGTGCTGGCCTGGCTGCTGTCGCAGGTGGTGAAGCTCGCGCTATCGCGGTCGCGCGAGTATCTCGCCGATGCCGGCTCGGTCGAGCTGACGAAAGACCCTGATGCCATGATCTCGGCGCTGCGCAAGATCGAGGGCCGAGGCGAGTTACCCGGCGCGACCTCGGCGGTGATGGAGCTCTGCGTCGACAATCCGCGCGAAGGCTTTGCCGATTTGTTCGCGACCCACCCTTCCGTGCGGTCCCGGGTCGACGCGCTGGTCAAGTTCGCCGGCGGCCGTGACCCCGGTCCCCTGCCAGACCCCACTGAAGAGACCGGTCAACCCGAGATGGAACAGCCCGGGGCACAGGATACCCCGCCGCCGCTGTCGCACGGGCCATGGGGCGATGCAGCCGCTCCGGTCAATCCGCCGCCCGTTCCCACACCAAGCCGCTCAGGCGCCCCGGCAGCCAATCCGATGGGACCGTGGGGCCGCCACTGAGCCACGCGATCGGGCGCGCTGCGTGGCAGGTTTGACACCGATCGGGAAAAACCTCGGGAATTGCCGCAACAGGGGCGCAAGGAATTGAATTCTCCCTTGTTTCTGCCATGTTCGCGCCCAACAGCAGACTCGGGACATCGATTTGGGGCCCGGCCGATTGCGACCTCGCGATCGGGGGCGCGTTAGGGGACAGCAATGGCAAAGCCGGCAGTGGTTGTGGTGGGCGCGGATAAGGGCGGGGTCGGCAAGACCACGGTATCGCGTACCTTGCTCGATTATTTCTCAGCTAACAACGTGGCGACGCGCGCGTTCGACACGGAGTCACCGCGCGGAACCCTGAAGCGCTTCCACCCCGACATTACCGAAATCGTCGACATGACGACGACGTCCGACCAGATGAAGATCTTCGACACGCTCAACACCGTGAGCCCGTCGGTGACCGTGATCGACGTCCGCGCCGGCCTGCTCTCGCCGGCGCTGGCCTCGCTGCGCGATATCGGCTTCCTCGACGCCGCCAAGGCCGGCCAGATCACCTTCGCCGTGTTCCACATCCTGGGCCCCTCGATCGCCTCGCTGGAGGAGATCGCCGAGACCGCCGGCTTCATGGGCGGTGCAAAATATTTCCTGGTGAAGAACTTCATCAACGACACGCAGTTCTTCCAATGGGACCAGGCGACCTACAATTCCTACTTCCACCGCATCAAGGACGCGACCGAGCTGACCATCCCCAAGCTCAACGAAATGGCCTATGAGCAGGTCGAGGTGTCTTCCGTCCCGTTCCTGAAATTCGTCGCCAACAAGGGCATCAACGACGATGCCGCCAACTATTCGTTCGTGCTGCGCGGCTATGTCCGGCACTGGCTGGCGAACGTCTGGAGCGAGTTCGACCGCATCCGCCTGACCGACATCGTCGGTTCGAAGCCGGTGACCCGCAACAGCGAAAAATAGTTGCGAAGCCCGGGCGGATACGGCTGGATTGGGCGGTGAGTTGGCCTGATATAGCTGTCAATGCCCGCAACGCCCGTCTACATCATCTGCTCGCCCCGCCCGCAGGTCGGCAAGACCCTGCTGGCGCGGCTGCTCGCCGAATTCCTGCTGCTCAAGAACGGCAATGTCGCGGCCTTCGACGTCAACCTGAAGGAGCCGTCGCTGCTCGATTATCTGCCGAAGGTGACCGAGACTGCCGACGTGATCGACACGTATGGCAAGATGCAGCTGATGGATCGCGTCATCGTCGATGATGGGCTTGCCAAGGTGATCGACCTCGGCTTCCACGCCTTCGACGAGTTCTTCAAGATGACCGAGGAGATCGGCCTGCTCAAGGAAGCGGCCCGCCGCCATGTCGCGCCGCAGATCCTGTTCGTCGCCGACACCGACCGCGTCTCGGCCCGCGCGCATGAGATGCTGCGGGGGCAGATCCCACGGATGAACCTGATCACGGTTGACAACGAATATGTCGTGCGCGGCGAGCTGCCGCCCGCCATGGCCGGCGGCCGCCTGTTCCGCCTGCCGGCGCTGCCCGGCTTCCTCAAGACCTATATCGACCGGCTGACCTTCTCCTTCACCGGCTATCTGCGCCAGGAGAAGGACTCTTCCACCGAGCTGCACCAATGGACCCGGCGGAATTACATCGCCTTCCGGGAGCTCGAGCTCAGTCTGATCCTGCAGCGGTCGTAGGCTTTTTTGGCCGAGAGCTGAGTGCCCACCTCTCCCGACGACGGGAAGAGGTGAACCGAGGCCGCAGCCAATGGCGCTACAAGGCGGACGATATTCTTCGCTCGCTCAGTGTCCCTCGAACGTCATCAGCGTGCGCACCGGCACATCCATTGCGCGCAACTTCGCGGCGCCGCCGAGCTCGGGCAGGTCGATAATGAAGCAGGCGGCGACCACATTGGCGCCGATCTGGCGCAGCAGCTTCACCGCGCCTTCCGCGGTGCCGCCGGTGGCGATGAGATCGTCGACCAGGATCACGCGCTCGCCAGGCGCGACCGCGTCGACATGCATCTCCATCTCGTCGATACCGTACTCCAGCGAGTAGGCGATGCGCACGGTGGTGTGGGGCAGCTTGCCCTTCTTGCGGATCGGCACGAAGCCGGCCGAGAGCTGGTGCGCCACCGCGCCGCCGATGATGAAGCCGCGCGCCTCCATGCCGGCGACCTTGTCGATCTTGTTGCCGGCCCACGGATTGACCAGCTCGTCCACGGCGCGGCGGAACGCGCGCGCATCCGCAAGCAAGGTCGTGATGTCGCGGAACATGATCCCCGGCTTGGGATAGTCCGGAATAGTGCGGACGCTCGCCTTGATGTCGTGGTCAAAAGTCATTCGTTTCTCATCTCAGTTGTCATTCCGGGGCGATGCGTCAGCATCGAACCCGGAATCTCGAGATTCCGGGTCTGGTGCTTGCGCATCATCCCGGAATGACGAGGTGAAATATCCTGCACTCAATTCGCCCCCGCATCCAGCCGGAACGCGTTTTCGACAATGCGTAGTCCCACCTCGCCGCCAAGCGACATCAGCGATTCCGGGTGGAATTGCACGCCGGCGACCGGCAGGGTCTTGTGCTCCAGCGCCATGGCGACGCCGTCTTCGGTGCTGGCGGTGACGGACAACACCTCCGGCATGCTGTCGCGCTCGACATAGAGCGAGTGATAGCGGCCGATGACGATCTCGTTCGGCAGGTTGCGCATCAGGCGGCCGCCGCGCACCTGCACCCGCGAGGGCCGGCCGTGGGCGGGATGGGTGAGCTGGCCGAGCTCGCCGCCGAAATATTCGCCGATGGCCTGCACGCCGAGGCAGACGCCGAACACTGGCAGCTTCTGCTCCAGCGCCGCATCGATGGTCTTCTTGATCCCGAAATCCTCAGGACGCCCGGGGCCGGGCGACAGCACCAGCAAATCCCACCTCTTCTGCTTGAGCATGTCGAGCGCATGCACATAGCGGACCACGGTGACGCTGGCGCCGACCTGGCGGAAATAATCGGCGAGCATATGGACAAAGCTGTCGTCGTGATCGATCAGCAGCACCTGCTTGCCCGAGCCAGTCGCGTCTGGCGCGAAAGTAGACAGCGATTTCGGCGGATCGCCGCGCAACGCCTGGAACAGGGCCGCCGCCTTGACCTGGCACTCGCGGTCTTCCGCGGCGGGGTCTGAATCAAACAGGCAGGTGGCGCCGACGCGCACTTCGGCGAGGCCATCCTTCATGCGGATGGTGCGGATGGTGAGGCCGGTGTTGATGCTGCCGTCGAAATTCACCGCGCCGATCGCCCCCGCATACCAGCGCCGCGGCGAACGCTCGTGATCCTCGACGAACTGCATCGCCCAGAGCTTTGGCGCGCCGGTGACGGTGACCGCCCAGGCATGGGTGAGGAAGGCGTCGAGCGCATCAAAGCCGGGGCGCAGCATGCCTTCGACGTGATCGACGGTGTGGAACAGTTTTGAGTAAGTCTCGATCTGGCGGCGCGCCAGCACCTTGATCGTGCCGGGCACGCAGACTCGCGCCTTGTCGTTGCGGTCGACATCGGTGCACATGTTGAGCTCGAACTCGTCTTTCTCCGAGTTCAGGAGCTGGCGGATCTGCTCGGCATCGCCGATCGCATCGGTGCCGCGCGCGATCGTGCCCGAAATCGGGCAGGTCTCGACGCGGCGGCCGTCCGAGCGCACGAACATTTCGGGCGAAGCCGAGACGAGAAACTCGCCCTCGCCGAGATTCATCAGCGCGCCATAGGGCGACGGGTTGATGACGCAGAGGCGCTGGAACACTTCGGCCGGCGAGCGGTCGCACGGCTCGGAGAAGAGCTGGCCCGGCACCGCCTCGAACAGATCGCCCCGCGCGAAGGCTGCGCGCGCGGTCTCGACGGTGGCCTGATATTCGCCGGGGGCATGGTCGGCAAAGCCCTGGCGCGGCGTCTTCAGGTACGGGCTGTCGGCGGTCTCGCGCGGCAGGCCTTCGGTCGACTTGCCCTTCCAGGCGAAATCGTAAGCGAGCACCACGCCCCGGCCGGTGGCGCGATCATAGGCGAGCAAGCGATCAGGAATATAGAGCACGATGTCGCGCTGGTCGGACTCGCGCGGGCGCTTCTGCACGAGGTCCTCGATCTGGAAGACGAGGTCGTAGGCGAAGGCGCCGAACAGACCGAGCAGCCCGTCGTCATTGGCGGAGAAGGCGGCGACGAGGTCGCGCACCAGCGACATCACGCTCGCGCGCCGCGTGCGCTGGTCTTCCTCGACCGGCGCATCGCCGCGGATGATGTGGCCGGCAAGCCGCGTCGCCGTCCTCTCGGAGATCACCACGCAGGGCTCGCGCAGGACGTCGCCGAGGAAGGCGATCAGCACCTCTCCGCGCGCGTTCAGCGCTTCGAGCTTGAAATTGACGCCTGTGGTCTCGAGCTTGAGCGGCGGATCGGAGAAGCCGAGGTCGAAGCTCTCGTAGCGGCCCGGCACGGTCGTGCCCGAGGACAGCACCACGCCGCGGCGACGGTCGAGCAGGCTGACGAGATCGTCGAGCTTGTTGGCGCCGCCGGTGAATTGCTCGGCCACGCGCGCGATCGCAAGACCCGCGCGTGTCGCGTACTCACTTCTGGCCGGAAGGGCAAAGACGGTCCTGTTCATGTGGTCCTCTTACGAAACTTGCCGAGGGAACGCCACACAGGACAAACGATCAGGCCGCCGCACTGCGTTGGCGACCTTCGACGATTTTGAGAAAAGAAATCGCACCGGCCACCTCGTCAGGAGGTGCGCCACCAAAGACGGGCTGGGCGGACGGCGGTGCTCATGGGGCGGATACTCACCATGGCGCGGGGGCGGCGTCAAGGGCGGGGCAACGGAGCTGTAGCCCGGATGGGGTGCAGCGCAATCCGGGGTTCGAGCCACAATTCGAAAGTCCCCGGATTACGCTGCGCTCCATCCGGGCTACGAGTGACTACCCCAGATGCTTCCTGAAAAACTCCGTCGCCCTGCCCCAGGCGAGCTCGGCGGCTTCGCGGTCGTGCACGGCCTGGCGCTGCTCGTTGACGAAGGCGTGCTCGGCATCGTAGCGGAACAGCTCCAGCGACTTGCCGGCGGCCTTCATGGCCTTCTCGAAGCCGCTGACCAGCTCCGGCGTGCACCAATCGTCCTTGTTAGCGAAATGGGCCTGGAGCGGAATCTTGACGTCCGCGGGCTTGGCCGCCTGCTCCGGCGGAATGCCGTAGAACACGACGCCGGCCGCGAGCTCCGGGATCTTGGTCGCGCCGATGATGGTCACGGCGCCGCCGAGGCAGAATCCGGTCAGCCCGACCTTGGCGCCGTTGCGCGACAGATACTGCGTGGCGCCGCGCACGGTCTGCGTGGTCGCGTCCATGAAGTCGAGCGAGTTCATCTCCTTGTTGGCGCTCTCCGTGTCGTGATAGGGCACCACCTTGCCCTTGTAGAGATCGGGCGCCAGCGCATCGAAACCCGCGAGCGCAAAGCGGTCGCACAGGCCCTTGATCTGGTCCGACAGGCCCCACCATTCCTGGATCACGACCACGCCCGGCGCATTGCCGCGCGCGGCATTGGCGAGATAGCCCGAAGCGTCCTTGCCGTCCGGACGCTTGAAGGTGATGGTGGTTCCCATGGTGTCCTCCGATGAGTTTCTAAGGGAGCGCTTGGCGGCATTTTGGCGGTTGGGAGGGCGTGAGGCAATCGCCGCACAAACAAACTCTCGTGCCCCGGATGCTGCGCAGCACGGAGACCTTTGCACTGTGGTGCGCTGCTGATCCGGGGCCCAACCCGCGCATTCTGGGTCCCGGCTCGCGCTTCGCGCGTCCGGGACACGGATCCAATCGGGATAGGGGGAAGCCTCGCGGCTTCTCCCCTCCCACACCACCGGACATACGGGTCCGTATCCGGCGGTTCGGTAGATTATGCTGGTTGCTGTGCCGCGACGGAAGCCAAGCCGAGTGCCCTGAAGAACGCGATTGGCATGGCGATGGTGAGCGCGGGGCTGTTCGCGAGCCGCCAGGGGCCATGTGGGTTGCCGACGGTTTGTGCCGCCAGATTCCGGCCGATGCCGCGACGTCGCAACTCGGCGAAGCGGGTGCTCCCACGCTTCCATTGCTTCCAGGCGATGGCGCGCAACCGCCGCCTAGTCCACTCATCAAGTGCCTGCAACACCGACGGCGTTTGGCAGAAGCCAAAGTAGCCGCGCCATCCCTTGAGATAGACCGACAGCTCTTTGACGATCTGCGCGAGGCTTCGGCCGCACGTGCGCCGCGTCAGCTCCCGGACTTTCGCTTTGAAGCGGGTGAGTGCCTGGGGCGCGATGCGCCGCCGCGGCTCTGTCCCGCCGGTGAATCTGAAGCCCAGGAACTTGCGAACGCTCGGTTTGGCAACCGCGCTCTTGGCCTTGTTGATCTTGAGCTTGAGGCGCTTTTCCAGGAACTTCTCGATGCCCGCCAACACCCGCTCGCCCGCCTTCTGACTGCGCACATAGATGTTGCAGTCGTCGGCGTAGCGTCCGAAGCGATGGCCGCGCTTCTCCAGTTCCTTGTCCAGTACATCCAGCATCAGATTCGACAATAGCGGCGAGAGCGGGCCGCCCTGCGGCGTGCCCTCGTCCGTCGAACTGACCAGCCCTCCTTCCATCACACCCGCATTCAGGAACGCGCGGATGAGCTTCAGGAGGCGCTTGTCAGTGACCCGCTTCGCGACCAGCCCCATCAGGATGTCGTGGTTGACCCGGTCGAAGAACTTCTCCAGATCGATGTCCACGACAACGGCGTGCCCGGACGCGATATACGCCTGCGCCCGTTCCACCGCCTGATGTGCCGAGCGGCTCGGCCGGAAGCCGAAGCTCGCCTCGGAGAACGTCCCGTCCCAATCCGCCTGCAGCACCTGCAGCACCGCTTGCTGGATGAAGCGGTCGAGCACCGTCGGGATGCCGAGCGGCCGCAGGCCACCCGACGCCTTCGGTATCTCCACCCGCCGCACCGGTTGTGGCTTGTAGGTCCCGTCAAGCAACTGGGCGCGGATCGCGAGCCAGTGCTCCTTCAGGTGGGCCGGCAACTCGCCGACAGTCATCCCGTCGACGCCCGCCGTCCCCTTGTTGCGCGTCACTTGCGCCAACGCATTCTTCAGATTCTCACGCTCGACCACTGCTTCCATCGTCGGCCCTGCGACCGCCGGGCGTTCAAGACTGGTCTTCGCCGCGCTTGCTTCGATCTCTCGGGCGGCGGCGCTTTGGGCTTCACCCTCCGCGCCGGTGCCCGAGTTCAGTTCGACCTGACTTTTCTGTCGCATGGCTCGCGCGAGATGGACTGCTCTACTAACCACTTCCACCGTTCGGGCCTTCGGCGGCGCGCCGCCGCCTACTATGCCCTCGGCTGACTTCTGCGCTGCGGTCAGGCCGCCTTACGGCCGCCTCAGTCCCGTTACCGGGACACAGCGCAGACCTCCCGAGGTAAGACCGACCGCCTTCACCGCACGCCCGCCGGATTTACCACCCCGACCTTTGATGACCATGGACTTCGCAATCATGTGCTTGCTCGTCCGGCCGGGTAGGCCTCATTATCCGGTTCTTGTCCATCGGGTCGCGGCTTTGCCCCGCGCTGTCTTCAGACCCCATCTCGCGATGACGCCCTTGCGCTTCGCTAATCCTTCGCCGTCATCAGGCTGGATAGAGGACTTCCACCTCCAAGCTGTCGTCATACTCGGCACACACAAAAAAGCCCCCTCGCGGGGGCTTCTTCATTTCTCGTCTCGCGCCGATCAGTGCGAGGCGGCCCAGACCTTCTTTTTGGTGAAGTACATCAGGCCCGCGAAGATGATCAGGAACACGAATACCTGGAAGCCGAGGCGCTTGCGCGCTTCCATGTGGGGCTCGGCGGTCCACATCAGGAACGTGGTGACGTCCTTGGCGTACTGCGCGACCGTGGTCGGCGAGCCGTCGTCATAGGTCACTTGGCCGTCGCTGAGCGGCTTCGGCATCTTGATGGCGTGGCCCGGGAAGTACTTGTTGTAGTACGAGCCCTCCGGGATGGTGACGCCCTCCGGCGCCTTCTCCTCGAAGCCCTGAAGCACCGCCGCGACATAGTCCGGACCCTGCTCCTGGTACTGGGTGAAGAAGTCGAAGACGAACCAGGGGAAGCCGCGCTTATAGGAGCGCGCCTTGGTGATCAGGGACAGGTCGGGCGGCGCCGCACCGCCGTTCGCGGCACGCGCAGCCTGCTCGTTCGGGAATGGCGAGGGGAAATAGTCCGCCGGCCGGCCCGGACGCTCGAACATGTCGCCCGCATCGTTCGGACCATCCTTGATCTTGTAGTCCGATGCGAAAGCCGCCGCCTGCGCTACCGAATAGCCTGGGCCGCCGGGCTCGGCGAGGTTGCGGAAGGCGACATAGGACAGTCCGTGGCAGCTGGCGCAGACCTCCTTGTAGACCTTCAGGCCGCGCTGCAGCGCGCCGCGATCGAACTTACCGAAAGGGCCCGCGAACGACCATTTGTTCGCCGGCGGCGTGTCGCTGCCCTCAGACGCCTTCGCGCTGTCGATCGAGCCCGCGAACAATGATCCGGCGAGCGCCAGCACGATCGCGGTCGAGACCATCGGCGTCGCCCTGCTGCCGGTTTTGGCGAGGACGGCATCCGAGATCGAGTTCGGCACCGGCCGCGGCTTCTCGATGCGCGCGAGCAGCGGCAGCACGATCAGGAAGTAGGCGAAGTAGCACACCGTCAGGACCCGGCCGGCAATGACGTAGATGCCTTCCGGCGGCTGCGCGCCGAGATAGCCGAGCAGGATGCAGACCACGACGAAGATCCAGAAGAACTGCTTGGCGAGCGGGCGATATTTCGACGACCTGGTCCTGGCGCTGTCGAGCCAGGGCAGGAAGCACAGGATGATGATCGCCCCGAACATCGCGACGACGCCGGCGAGTTTATTCGGGATCGAACGCAGGATCGCGTAGAACGGCAGGTAATACCATTCCGGCACGATGTGCGGCGGCGTCACGCCTGGATTCGCCGGAATGTAGTTGTCGGCGTCGCCGAGATAGTTCGGCATGTAGAAGATGAACCAGGCGTACAGCAGCATGAAGCAGGCGACGCCGAACATGTCCTTGATGGTGGCATGCGGCGTGAACGGCACCGTGTCCTTTTCCGTCTTCGGCTCGACGCCGTCAGGATTGTTCTGACCGGCGACGTGCAGCGCCCAGACGTGCAGTACGACGACGCCCGCGATCACAAACGGCAAGAGATAGTGCAGCGAGAAGAAGCGGTTCAGCGTCGGGTTACCGACCGCATAGCCACCCCACAGCAGCGTCACGATGCTCTCGCCGACATAGGGAATGGCGGAGAACAAATTGGTGATGACGGTGGCGCCCCAGAAACTCATCTGGCCCCACGGCAGCACGTAACCCATGAAGCCGGTCGCCATCATCAGGAGGTAGATGATGACGCCGAGGATCCACAACACCTCGCGCGGCTCCTTGTACGATCCGTAGTAAAGGCCGCGGAACATATGGACGTAGACGGCGACGAAGAACATCGAGGCGCCAACCGCGTGCATGTTGCGCAACAGCCAGCCGTAGTTCACGTCACGGACGATCAGCTCGACCGACTTGAAGGCGAGATCGGCTTGCGGCGT
The DNA here is from genome assembly GCF_045571415.1 of Bradyrhizobium sp. LMG 9283. Taxonomy (NCBI): domain Bacteria; kingdom Pseudomonadati; phylum Pseudomonadota; class Alphaproteobacteria; order Hyphomicrobiales; family Nitrobacteraceae; genus Bradyrhizobium; species Bradyrhizobium sp. LMG 9283. The sequence continues at coordinate 2,115,047 of NZ_CP120691.1, read as the reverse complement.
GTAGTGCATCGCCAGGATCACGCCGGTCAGGATCTGCATCGCCAGCATGAAGGAGAGGATGGCGCCGAAAGTCCACCAATAGTTCAGGTTGCGCGGGGTGGGATAGGCGACGAAGGAGGAGTGGATGAGACCAAAGATCGGCAGACGCCGCTCGATCCATTGCAGGGCCGGATTGCTCGGCTGGTAGTCGGATGGTCCGCTCATGATGCGATCCTGAGGAAATAAAACGACGAGACGGCGCGAAGCTTCGGACGATAGTCCGAGGCTCAGCCGATCTGGATTTTGGTGTCGGAAACGAACTGGTACGGCGGCACCGGCAGGTTCGCGGGCGCGGGCCCCTGGCGGATGCGGCCGGACGAGTCGTACTGCGAACCATGGCAGGGACAGAAGAACCCGTCGTAATTGCCCTCATGGGCGATGGGGATGCAACCGAGATGGGTGCAGATGCCGATCACGACCAGCCACTGCTCATGGCCCGGCTTGACCCGGGCCTCGTCGGACTGCGGATCGGGCAGGCTCGCCACGTTGACGGCGCGCGCCTCGTCGATCTGCTTCTTGGTGCGGTGGCTGATGTAGATCGGCTTGCCGCGCCAGAACACCTTGAGGTCCTGGCCCTCGGCGATCGGGCTGAGATCGACCTCAATCGGCGCGCCGGCGGCGATGGTCGAGGCATCCGGATTCATTTGGGAGATGAAGGGCCACAGCGCAGCCGCGCCCCCTACTGCTGCAGCTGCCCCCGTTGCAACGAATAAGAAATCACGGCGTGTCGGATGGTCCGCCGAAGACGCTGTCGTCACGATTCCAACCCTTTCTTCTTATGCGACCGGTGGAACCGCTCCGGGGGGCGCCCATGAGGTCCCCGGAAAGGCTGCCGGCGCCCGCGGCCCCCGCGGCGGCAGAACTTTGCTTGCTCACGCCCAAACGGGGAAAACAGCAGTCCAGAATCGTTCTATTGGCACCCTTGCCGGGCGAGCGCAAGCCCGCTATCGGCGCGGGAGCGTGCATTGCACGAATTCCCGGGGATGCGATGTTTTATTGAGACATTTTGCGCCCGCAACCAGCCCGCCACCGCCCATGCAGATAGCGCTTTTCCAGCCTGACATCCCCCAGAACACCGGCACGATTCTCAGGCTCTGCGCCTGTCTGGGTATGCCCGCCCATATCATCGAGCCCGCCGGTTTCCCCTTCTCCGACCGCTTGTTCCGCCGGGCGGGAATGGATTATCTCGACCATGTCAGCGTGACCCGTCACGACTCCTGGACGAAATTCGAGGACTGGCGCGCAGGCCAGGGCTACCGGCTGCTGCTGTTCACGACCAAGGCCGCCACCGACTACCGCGATTTTCGTTACCAGAGCTCGGACATCCTGCTATTCGGGCGCGAGAGCGCCGGCGTCACCGACGCGGTGGTCGAGGCCGCCGATGCGCGCCTGGTGATCCCGATCAAGGCGGGGCTGCGGTCGCTCAATGTGGCGATGAGCGCGGCGATGGCCGCAGGAGAGGCGCTGCGGCAGATCCGGAACGCCGAAGAAGGATTGAGGAGAGAGACTTGAGTTACGCGGTCAAGGAAATCTTCCTGACCCTGCAAGGCGAAGGCGCCCATGCCGGGCGCGCGTCCGTGTTCTGTCGCTTTGCCGGCTGCAACCTCTGGAGCGGCCGCGAGGCCGACCGCGGGGAAGCGACCTGCAAGTTCTGCGACACAGATTTCGTCGGGACCGATGGCACCCTCGGCGGCCGCTACGGCTCGGCCGCGGAACTCGCCGACACCATCGCCGCGCAATGGGCGGCATCGACCGACAACCGCTACGTGGTTCTGACCGGCGGCGAGCCGCTGCTCCAGGTCGATGCCGCGCTGATCGACGCGCTGCACGCGAGAGGTTTCGAGATCGGCGTCGAGACCAATGGCACGATCGCAGCTCCTGAGGGGCTCGACTGGATCTGCGTCAGCCCCAAGGGCGGCAGCGAGCTGGTCCTGCGGCGCGGCCACGAGCTGAAGCTGGTCTATCCCCAGGCGCTGGCGATGCCCGAAACATTTGAGGATCTCGCCTTCGAGCGCTTCTCGCTGCAGCCGATGGACGGGCCCGAGGTCATCGAGAACACCGCGCGCGCGATCGACTATTGCCTGCGCCATCCGCAATGGCGGCTGAGCGTGCAGACGCACAAATCGCTCGGCATCAGGTAGGACGCGGGAATGCAGATGGACGTTACGGCAATCGAAGACCGCAAGGCCCGCGCCCGCGCCTGGTTCGAGCGCTTGCGCGACGACATCTGCGCGAGCTTCGAGCGGCTCGAGGACGACGCACCGCAAAGCCTCTATCCGGGCGAAGCCGGCCGCTTCAAGCGTACGCCCTGGCAGCGCACCGACCACACTGGCGCGGCCGGCGGTGGTGGGGTGATGTCGATGATGTATGGCCGCCTGTTCGAGAAGGTCGGCGTGCACTGCTCGACCGTGCACGGCGAATTCGCCCCCGAGTTTCGCGCCCAGATTCCGGGCGCCGCGGAGGATCCAAAATTCTGGGCCTCCGGCATCTCGCTGATCGCCCATATTCGCAATCCGAACGTGCCTGCCGTGCACATGAACACGCGCTTCGTCGTCACCACAAAAGCCTGGTTCGGCGGCGGCGCCGACCTCACGCCGGTGCTGGAGCGAAGGCGGACACAGGACGATGCCGACAGCGTTGCCTTCCACGCCGCGATGAAACAGGCCTGCAGCCAGCACGACAGCGTCGCCGATTACGACAAATACAAGAAATGGTGCGACGAGTATTTTTACCTGCCGCACCGGAAAGAGGCACGCGGCATCGGCGGCATCTTCTATGACTGGCACGACAGCGGCGACTGGGATGCAGACCTCGCCTTCACCCAGGACGTCGGCCGCGCCTTCCTGAAGATCTATCCCGAGATCGTGCGGCGCAATTTCGCGACAAGCTGGACCGCGACGGACCGCGAGGAGCAACTGATCCGGCGCGGCCGCTATGTCGAGTTCAACCTGCTCTACGACCGCGGCACCATCTTCGGACTCAAGACCGGCGGCAATGTGGACTCGATCCTGTCGTCACTGCCGCCGGAGGTGAAGTGGCCGTGACCACAATGAAGCCCGCCGCAAAGCCGCTCCCCCGCGCCATGCTGATTGACATGGACGACACCATCCTGTCGGCCTATGGCCGGCCCGAGATCGCCTGGAACACGATCACGGCCGAGTTCGCCGAGGAACTGGCGCCGCTGCCGCCGCCGCAAGTCGCAACTGCGGTGCTCGCTTTCGCGCGAAACTTCTGGGCGAACGCGGAACCGGCGTGGCGGATGAAGCTCGCGGAGGCCCGTCACCTCACGGTGAAGGGCGGTTTTGCCGCACTCGCGGCGGCCGGCCACCGCGCCCTTCCCGACGACCTCGCCATTCGCCTCGCCGACCGCTTCACCGCCTATCGCGAGGAGGAGATGTTCGTCTTCCCCGGCGCGCATGAGGCGATCGACCGGTTCAAGGCGCTCGGCATCAAGCTCGCGCTGGTGACCAACGGCGCCGCGGACATGCAGCGCGCCAAGGTCGAGCGTTTCGAGCTGGCGCACCGCTTCCACCACATCCAGATCGAAGGCGAGCACGGCTTCGGCAAGCCCGAGGAGCGCGCCTATCTGCACGCGATGGAGGCGCTCGGCGTCACCCCTGAGGATACCTGGATGATCGGCGACAATCTGGAATGGGAGGTCGTGACGCCGCAGCGTCTCGGCATCTACTCGATCTGGATGGACGTGCATGGCGAGGGCCTGCCCGAAGGCTCGACGGTCAAGCCCGACCGCATCATCCGATCGCTCGGCGAGCTGCTGCCTGACCAGACGTAGCCAGGCGCGACAACAAAAATGGCGAAAACAACCCCATGCACAGTAGCCAGCCGCTGCAAAATCAAAGGCTTACGGATTTTACGAATCGCCTTTGACTCGTCGGGCAAAACAGGGGCATATTGCCATCGTCGCGGGACTTGCGAAGCTTCTGCGTGAGCCGCCTCCGCAACCAGTGCCTGCCGAACCAGCCGATCACGAGCGCGCGCAGCTGAGATCGTAGCGCAACGCGCCGGCGGAATTTCCGGTGCGCGCAGCCGGCGTGATCGGCATGTCATGACGGCCTGTTAGCCTCACGGCCGCGTCGATCAACCCGAAAGGACAATCCATGGATCTGAAAGCCGGCGATGTCGTGATGCTGAAATCCGGCGGCCAGCCGCTGACCGTCGCGGAGGTGAAGGAAAACGAGGCGCTCTGCCTATGGATGGGCATGGAAGGCGATCTGTTCCGCGAGACACTGCCGCTCGCCGTGCTCGTGCAGGTCGAGGAAGATGAGGACGAGGAAGAAGACGAGGATGAGGAGGACGACGAAGAGTAGGGACGAAGACCACATCCTGAACGGAGCGCTCCGCTCCGGCGCTTCCGATGTCCGCTTCTCTGCCAGCAATGATGCGATGGCGGCCATCGGTGGATGTCGCAGAAGGGCCAGATGCGGGAGTGAGGCGTCGGTCGAACAGACCAGGACCAATTCAGGAGGCACGACGCGTCCCGGAACTCCCGGGCTCGCGGAGTGATCATTTCAGATCATCTGGATCGTTGCTCTCCAGTTTCTTCCGAAGAGCCGTGACCACGCGGTGAACGGCTTGCAGGTCCTTGATCGCGAGTCCTTCCGAAAGGCCGTTGACCCACGGCGCCTGCAAAGCCATGGCGGCATCGAAAGCGCGCCGTCCCTTCTCGGTCAAGACGACAAGTTGGGCGCGCCGATGGTGGGGGTTGGCCTCGAACGCCACCAGCCCTTCCGCGTGCAGATCGTTGACGATCCGCTGCACGTTCTGACGATTGGCACCGAGATCGCGGGCAAGCCATGCGACTGGCTGGGATCGCTCGGCGTGAACAATTGCGCCAAGGATTTGCCAGCGCGCGCTCGTTAGCCCAAGCCGGGCCACCAAGCGGTCGCCTGCGGTCAACAGCAGACTATTCAGCCGGAACAGGTCGAGCATGAAGTCGGTCAAAGCATCGCCGGCCGGCGTTCGCTGGGATTTCAGCATCTGTCACCACAATGTGATATTGACATCATTATGTCAATTTCATATCTTGAGCATCGTACCATATTGACATCATGCACCCAAACCCAGGAGGCTTTCATGTCGTTCCTGCGCCCTCTCGACCCCACCTTTCCGATCGATCGCCAACTCGGCATCGATGCCGGTCCCGTTGTGCTGGTGAATGTCTTCACACTCGACAATGCCGACGAGCAAAGCTTCCTCCAGGTCTGGCAGGACGACGCTGCCTTCATGAAGCGGCAGCCCGGCTTCATCTCCACCCAGCTGCACCGCGCGATCGGCGACAGCCCGACCTACCTGAACTATGCCGTCTGGGAATCGACCGCCCATTTCCGCGCCGCGTTCACGCACCCTGAATTCAGATCGAAGGTCTCGGCTTATCCCTCTTCCGCCGTCGCTTCTCCTCACCTGTTCCAAAAAGTCGCGGTGCCGGACATCTGCGTCGCGTGATCGCCCGGCACGCGGTGGAGTTGGACAATGGCCAAGATTCTTCATCCCATGGCCGGCGCGACGGCACTGGTGATGATTGCAACCTTATGGATCTCCACGGTTCTCACGGAAGTGCTTGCGTCACACGCGAGCGTCACGGTGATCAAGACGGCGATACCGTGGGCTTCCTGCTATTGGTCCCGGCGCTGCGGTGACAGGAGGTTCTTCCTCGCCAAGGAAGGGCGCGCCGGACTCATCGATGCGAAGATCAAACGCATGCCTTTCGTCGCCGGCAACGGCATCCTCGTTCTGATTCCTGCCGCCCTGTTTCTCGCTTCCAACCGAGTTCGACTCGACGTTCTATGCAGTGCAGACGCTCAAACTGCTTGCCGGGCGACAAACATCTTTCTTCTCCGCCTCAATATGAGGGACGGCTTCAAGATGAAGGGGCGATTCCGCGCCAGCCGACGCGATCGCTTCAACGCCCATCCTGTGGTGTGAGGCCACCGCGAAGCGCCGCGCTCACGACCAGAACTGGAAGATTATACAATTTCCGAAATACATGAATTATGACTTCACACGCGCAGAAGGTAGTCTGGCGGCTCCAGCCAAACGGGACTACTCTGACGGTATGAAGGATTGCTGTTGTGCCCCGCCGCCACTCGATCTAGGCGGCAAGCAAAAGCGGAACGAAGCCTTCCGGCGCGTCCTCTGGGCGCTGCTGCTGATCAACGCCACTATGTTCACTGTGGAGATCGCAGCTGGATTGGCTGCTGGTTCGGCATCCCTCCAGGCCGATTCCCTCGACTTCCTTGGGGACGCGGCGAACTACGCCATAAGCCTGCTGGTCGTCGGAATGGCGCTTCGGTATCGCGCTTCCGCCGCGCTGGCAAAGGGCGCGACGATGGGCGTGTTCGGCCTGTGGGTTATCGGAACCGTTATTTGGCACTCCCTGCACGGGACCCTTCCCAGTGCATTCACGATGGGTACCGTCGGCCTGGCGGCATTGGCGGCCAACGCTGCATCGTTCGGATTGCTTTGGACTTACCGAGAAGGCGAAGCGAACATGCGGTCGGCATGGATTTGCACGCGCAATGACGTGCTCGGGAACGTCGCGGTGCTGCTGGCCGCGGCAGGCGTCTTCGGAACGGGGACGGGCTGGCCGGACGTTACGGTGGCCGCGATCATGGCCGTACTCGCGATGCAAGGCGCATTCCTGGTAATCATGCAAGCAGTTGCCGAATTGCGCTCGGGATCGCTCGCGATGGCGGAATAGTCTGCAGCAGACTGATTTCCGTCTCGGGGGCAAGATGCGAAGAACCCAGCACGATTTCGGTGTAGGGGCATAAGCACTCGACGGAGTCGCGGCTATTCCCTTCCGCTCTGGCTCAATGAACCGACGGTCTAAAGCTACGTCCGGGCTTCGTGTTCGAGCCAGATAGAACGAGAACAATGCTTAGCGGCGCAAGCGATGGGGTTCGCAGGGCTCTCCCCATCCTACGCGCTACAACGGATTAACCAATCTGGACCTATGCCACCCAGCCGTTCCGGCAAGACGCTGGCACCATCAGCTCGCCCCTTAATCAGTTATTGCTGCAATTTCCTTAGGTCGGACGACAGCATTTGGCCAATGTCGATTTGGCCGGCGCGTCCGGGCTCACCTGCTGACGTGCCCAGCACGACCGCGATCTTCGCCTTTGGTCACACTCCGAAATGAAACACGGTGTGGGAATAGAATTGCCGATTTGGTGGGCTGGACGCCAAAGTCGTTGCTCATATCGCCTGAACTAGAGAACGGAATTGTCCGCTGAGCAGCCTAAAGTTGCGGAAGTGCAAAGGTGGGCAGGCGATGAACGGTATCCGAACGGGATTTTTGGACTCCATCGGCAACACGCCATTGATCAGGCTGCGAATGGCGTCGGAGGCCACAGGCTGCGAGATCTACGGCAAGGCCGAGTTTCTCAATCCTGGTGGATCGATCAAGGATCGCGCGGCCCTCGCCATGGTCAACGATGCTGAGCGACGCGGCAAGCTCAGGCCGGGTGGCGTCATTGTCGAAGGCACAGCGGGAAATGTCGGCATAGGCATTGCGCTCGTCGCGAATGCACGCGGCTATCGAAGCGTGATCGTGATGCCTGACACACAAAGCCAGGAGAAGAAGGATATGTTGCGGTTGTGTGGTGCGGACCTGCGACTGGTCCCCGCCGTTCCGTATTCAAATCCTGGTCATTACGCTCGTTATTCCGGTCAGCTCGCCGAAGAACTCGGTGCATTCTGGGCTAACCAGTTCGACAACGTTGCCAATCGCGAGGGCCACTACCGCACGACCGGGCCGGAGATTTGGGAACAAACGAACGGAAAGATTGATGGCTTTACCTGTGCTGTCGGCAGCGGCGGGACTTTGGGTGGGGTTGCGCGAGCCCTCAAGGAGCGCAATCCGGCCATCAGGATTGCGCTCAGCGATCCCATGGGGGCCGCTCTCTATAACTGGTTCACCAAGGGAGAACTCGCGACCGAAGGAGACTCGATCACTGAAGGGATAGGACAAGTGCGGGTGACCAGGAACCTGGAAGGCACGCCAATTGATGCAGCGTATCAGATCACGGACGAGGAGGCGTTGCCCATTCTATTCGATCTGATCGAGCATGAAGGGCTTGTGCTCGGTGGATCGAGCGCCATCAACATTGTTGGAGCGATGCGACTAGCGCGCGACCTCGGTCCGGGCAAGACCATAGTGACCATCCTTGCGGATGGCGGACAACGCTATCAATCCAAACTGTTCAACCCGGAATTTCTGCGCAAGAAGAACCTGCCCACCCCACATTGGATGGGATAGCAACCGGCATCGAGAGCCCCGGCTTCGGCCACAGGCAGACATGCCGAACAAACTCGACATTCCCAGACTGCCGGGCAATGATTTGAGAATGGACCAGGTCAAACTCTTCCCCATCCTTAGCCAAGAGGAAATTCGGGTCCGTGCCTGGGCGGAGGTTCGGGAAGCGTTGGAGCTTCAGCTCGCTCCGCGAGGCCGGCGCGCCTTGGAGGCAGTCACGGTTCGTCCTGGTGAAAGCGTATTGGACATAGGGTGTGGTGGGGGCGAGACAGCGCTTGACCTTGCCCGCGCGGTTGCGCCGGACGGCTCAGTCCTCGGGATCGATTTGTCGAGCGAGGTGCTGAGGTTTGCGCGGCGAGCGGGGAACGGATGCAGGCGACTCCGCTTCGTTCAAGGAGACGCGCAAGTTTTCCCATTCGAACCAGCCTCATTCGACGTCGCCTTCTCGCGATTTGGCGTGATGTTTTTCGCCGATCCAACTGCAAGCGGACATCATTCGATCACCTCGTCGGCGCCAGCGAGGAGTGTCGGCGTCATCTCGAGGCTGAGCGCTTTGGCAGCCTTCAGATTGATGACCAACTGGAATTTGTTGGGCCGATAGATCGGGATGTCGCCCGGCTTGGTCCCGTTTAGGATCTGATGCACGTCGATGGCCAGGCGCTGGGCAAGCTCGCCCAGATCCGGCGCATAGCTCATCAGCCCACCAGAATCCACATAGTCGCGAAAGGGATAGATGATCGGAAGATGAAGCTTCCCGGCGAGTTCGGCAATGGAGTCGCGTCGTGCCAAAAAGGTGCCGCTCGCGTCAACCATGGCAGCGTCGAATTGCTGTGAGGTCATCTCGAAGGCGCGACGGAGTTGCGCATCATTTACCTCCGGGAGGAAATTCCAGGTCAGCACGATGCCTAGGCCGTGCCCCGCTTTCTGAAGCGACAATCCTAGTGAGGTGTCAATAAAGATACGGGACGACGTCAGGTAAGCGACCTTGGCGACCAAGGGCACCGCCTCCTTCAGAATTTGCAGGCGCTTGGCGACGATTTCGTAGCCTGCATCGATGCTAACGCCCGTAAGATTGCCTCCGGGATGCGCGAGGTTTGCAACCAATCCTGTCGCGATCGGGTCTCCCATGATCGCAACAATCGGTATCGTTGTGGTGGCCGCCGCGAACGCTTCGATGAGATCGTTAAGATTTACAACGATCACCTGCGGGTCGCGGCCAACGACGGTGGCAGCAAGAGAAGCAAAATGTTCGGAGCGACCCTCTGCGGAATAACGCTCGACGACGATATTGGCTCCTTCCGCATAACCCAACCCGCGCAGCGTTTCATGAAACCGCCGTACCCAGAAGGGACCCGCAGTCTCGGTCAGCTGAGCAGCGGGAATGCCCGAATGAACAAACGCAATCCGGTGCTGCCGCGGGGCCCGCTGCGCCCAACCAGCGAGCGGCCAAGCCGCTGTCGCACCGCTCAGAAGCCTGATGAACTCCCGTCGCTGCATCGCCAATCCCCGACGCTCCCAACCCGAAGCATAGGCAATTTTTTGGTGCAGGTCCAAGCGCGCGTCCATTCTAGGACGTTCTTTGTCCAGGCTGCAGCAAGCTCACCGCACCATCTTGGTGCCTGATGCCTACCCTGATCCGGTTTGGCCCGCCGCAAAGTGCGAAACTGCCCTGCGGTGGCCCTTTTGATTATTTTTGGAGGTTTGCGGCAAAGAACTTGGCTGCTTCGGCCGTCGCTTCCTGATCAGCTTTGGCGTCGTATCTGAGCGGCAAATTGAACTTCTTGCCGAGTTCGGTCGCTTCGGGGTTCGTGAACGCGTGCACGGCGCCGGGATATTCGATGATCCGGTAATCGGCCTTCGCTGCGTCGAAATCCTTCTTAAGCGCATCGTACTGCTCGCGCTTCACGAACGGATCGTCCGCACCGTTCAGAATGAGGATTTTAGCTTTGACGGTCCCCGGCGCCGGTGCAGGAGTATTGAGACCGAGTGTTGCGTGAACGCCCGCAACGGCGGCGAGATCAGCGCCGGCGCGTCCCATGTTCAGCACCACCGCGCCGCCGAAGCAGTAACCAACAGCGCCGATCCGCTGGGGATTGACCGAAGCCTGCTTGGCGAGTTGCTCCCGCGCTGCGTTGAAGCGCGCCTCCATCGCCCTCGGGTCCTTCATCACCGATCCCGAGAGCGCGCCGGCGTCCTTCGGGTTGTCGGCAGTCTTGCCGTCGCCGTACATATCCGCAATGAATGCTGTGTAGCCCTGCTCCGCGAATTTCCGCGCCTCGTCATGGGTATGCTTGGTGATGCCCCACCATTCGGGCACCATGACGATGCCGGGCCGCTTGGCCTGGGTCGCGTCGTCGTAGACAACGAAGCCCTTCATCGTGGTCTCGCCATCCGTGTAGGTGACCGGCTCTTCCCTGACCGCTGCCTGTGCGCTCGCGACCATTGCGATCGCGCAAAGTGCTCCCACTATGTTCGTTCGCATGCTGACCTCCCGCGGTTTTGGCACAACACAAATTGGCATACCAGCGACTACTGCGCTAGGCTTTGAAAGCGATGCAGGTGCCCTCGGTCGCGGCGCCTACTCCAAGTTTCCGGACCTTCAGGTTAAGGCGGAGCGTGCCGACCTGCGGTTGGCCGTTGTTGTGTGAGTGATGATACTGATGTCGCCCTTGGGCCAAACAGGAAAGTGACAGCCAATCGGACCCTTTCCCATCTACCCGCTATGAGCGGATACGATGGCGCTTGTCCAGCAAGTTAGCCCAGGCCAAGGCTGCCCTCCGCCAAAGGCAGTTTGTCCTTCCCCGGCTCGGGGCGACATCCCCGAAACTGTATCGCCGTCAATATCCAGGTGCTAGATTTCCCTGCTCCTACCGGACAGGAGGACGACATGCCTGACAGCGTCTACAAGGTCATTGAACTGGTCGGTACCAGCGGCGACTCATGGGAAAAAGCGGCCGCCAACGCGGTCGAGCAAGCTGCAAAATCTCTCCGGGATCTCCGCATTGCAGAGGTCGTCAAGCTCGATATGCAGCTGGATGACAACGGAAGAGTCGAGGCCTATCGCGCCAAGCTCAACGTATCGTTCAAGTTCGAAGGCTCCTGAGCCTCAGCACCTCGCTCCCGTTTGGAGGGCGAGGATGACTCAATGGAAAAGGCGCGTTGCCTCCGTCCAACCGGACGCTGCGATCTAACTCGGAAGTAGGCTCTGGTCCGCTTGGGACCGATGTGCTTTGATGCATGCGGGCGTATGGCGCGTGGTGGCCTCATGTACATGGTCATTCGCAAATACACCAAGGTTCGTTCGGTAGCGGATGCCGCTCGCCGCGCCAAGAGCGGCGTCGGCGAGATCCTAAGGCAATCGCCCGGATTCAGATCTTACTATGTGCTGGATGCGGGCGGCGGTGTTGGTATTGCCGTGATGATCTTTGATGACCGTGAAAGCGCCAATGCAGCGAACGCCAAGATACTGGCGTTTGTTCAGGCGAGTCTGCATGACCTCGATCTTGGAGATCCCGAAATCGCTGCCGGCGAAGTCTTGGTGAACATAGAGCCAAATGGATCCTCGGGCACAGAGTAGCTGCAAACGGCACCAGTTGCCTGGTGGGTGTTGCCCCTTGCTGATGTTGTCGAACTGATCTCACTGCCACGTTTGCAGCGATCGCGCCTGGAGATGCGCGTGCCGTCCCTCCGATGAAGACGAGATGAGGAGAAGACGAGGAGGAAGATGACGCTAACGAACCGGCGGTCGTGCGCGAGCCGGACGAAGTCTGGACTAGCGCGTGCTCGGCAGTCCGCGATATATTATCTCCCATGGGCTGGGATGCGAAAGACATAGCGCTCCTCAATAGGCTCTGGTCCGAAGGACAGAGCGCGGCGCAGATCGCGCGCCGTCTCGGGTGCAGTCGTAACGCGGTCTGCGGCATGCTGACCCGTCACGGCCTGAAGCGCGGCCACAAGCCGCCCACTGCAAGACCCAAGATAAGGTCGGCCCCGAAGCTGAGGCCGACGTCGTCGACAGACTGCGCCAATCCAATCGCACAGAAGGTGTCGCGGAACACAGCGGAGAGGCAGCAGCCCAAGGAATTCAGCAAGCAGCAGCTTTACGCCATTCTGGCTGAGGCGGTCAGAAACACCGGCTAAGAGTTCACCGCCAACGTCGCTGCGCTTGCGCCAGTTCCTCGCCCAGCTCGACGGTTCGGCTGTCGTGTACCTTGCCAAGCCTTCGTGTCCTCGGCTGTGGGTCATGAAGTGATGTGGCGCTGCCACATCGGCGCGGCAGATAACAGGCAACGCCCGAGACATTCGTTTCAACTCAGACGGCAGCTCCGGCCAGCAAGAAAGCGCCGCCGAGCGCGACCATCGCAAGTCCGGGCCAGTTCGATCTGATGCCGAAGCCGCTACCCGGCCTTTCAGGTTCCAGCGTGTCACGCCCGGAGCGAAGCCACTTTCCACCGCTGAATCGGCCTCGCCAGATGGGTTGAAACGCCATTTGGAGAACGCCTCCGAAAACAAGGAGCACGCCAAGCCATATCAGAGTCATGCTCACCTCCTCTACCCGCGAACGGTTGCTGCGCCGAGAACCGTCTTGCATTCCGCGTCTGCCCGCTGCTCTCGGAATCAGACCGACCTTGACCATCGCCGGACGCACCAGCGCGCCGCACGCAGGCCTGGGATCGCACTCACCGAAGCTCAGGCTGCGTCTAAACGTCCTGCCTAGTCCTCGTCCGGCTCGCGCACGACCGGCGGTTCGTCGGCCTGGTCCTCATCGTCTTGCTCTTCCTCTTCGTCCTCTTCATCATCATCATCAGGATCTCGGGGCGGCATCGTGTTGGGCATGATCGCGAAGACATGCCGGTCGACCCTGGCGGGAACCAGCTCGGGGAGTTGGGTCATGTTGCTGCTCCTCGGATGTGACCCTGGGCACTCTACTCCTTTTCGGCGGAGCCGACACGAAATTGGCGGCCAGCGCGAACAAGGTCCGGCCTCTCTCGGGCGAGGGTCCGAGTTCGTCGCATTCGAGACATCAGCCGCCGATGACGACCAAGCGGGGCGACTTTCGGTTTGGGATCGCAAGCCGACATTTGCGGGTGCACGCCCCGAAGGAGTTTCGCTCCGCGGTCCAGGGGCGAATGCCGATTGGGCCGGCGTCATCTAAGCGATGAGCTGCCTCGCCGCCGCCGAGATCATCACCAGCCCGCCCGTGATCACCGCAACATCCAGGATCGCCGTGTGGATATGCACCGGCATCCGCTCCACGAAAGCCTTGGCGAGGAACGCGCCAGGGATCGCAATTCCCCCGATCAGCAGCGCGAAGGCGAGCACCTGCGCGGTCACGGCGCCGGCGAGGCCGAACACCGAGATCTTGATGAGGCCGGTGCCGAGCGAGATCATCGCGTCGGTCGCGATCACGGCGGCGCCTTCAAGGCCGGCGGCCATCAGGAGCGAGAGCAGGATCACACCTGAGCCCGAGGTGCCGCCGACCAGCACACCATAACCAACTGAGCCGGCGGCGAGCCCGCCGTTGCCGATCTTGACTGTCGGCGGCGGAGCACGCGGCGCAGCGCACGCTCAGGATCAGCATGGTGCCGATCACGAGCGCCGCGCCGGCATTGGTGAGGCGCGTGTAGCCATAGGCGCCGAGGGCGGTGGTCAGCGCCGCGCAGGCGAGCACGATCAGCGCGCGGCGGCGGTCGGCATAGCGGACATAGGCAAGAGCGCGGCTCGCATTGGTCAGCATCGCGGAGATCGCGATGATCGGCACCACCGGCTCGGCGCCGACCAGCGGCACCAGCACCAGCGGCATCAGGGCGCCGGTGCCGTAACCGGCGAGACCACCGATGATCGAAGCAAACAACGCCACCAACGCGACCAGCAGGAGCTGGAAAATCGAGATGTCGGCGAAGCCTGAGACGATGGTCACGTTCTCTCATCGCGGCTGATGCGAGCCGCAGCTTGATCGGCGATGGCAGCGAGCGCGGCTTCCTCTAGTGGAAAATCCGCAGCAAGCCAAGCGTCCTCGGCGAGTGTCAACACATGTCCGAGCGCGGGTCCTTCGGTCAGGCCGCGCGCGATGAAGTCGGCGGCCTTCAGCGGAAATTTCGGCGCAGTCCAGCGTTGCGGCAGCTCGGCGAGCGCACGCCAGCGCGGCGAATGCACCTCACCGGCAGCGCGCGCCCAGCCGAGCAACACGCGATCGTGATAGCGCTCGGCACCGAGTCGGTAGAGCAGCCGCCGTGCATCGGCCTCGTCCTTGGTGGCCAAGCGCCACCAGCGGTGGCCCATCGAATCCAGCGCCTTGGTTTCCGCATTGGTGAGCCGCAAGCGCGCGGCAACCCGCTTGGCATCTTCGGTCACGGCGACCGTCAGCGCGGCCAGCCGCCGCGTGCTGCTCGCGTCGAGGCCGAGCTCGCGCTCGATCGCGATCATCGTCGCCAGCGGGCCCGTATAGACCACGCCGCCGGTCAGCGCCTGCAGCAATCCGCCTTCGGCCATGGCCTGCACGGCCGCGGCTGCACCGCCGGCCACCAGCAGCTTCAGCATCTCCATGCGCACCCGCTCGGCCGAGAGATTCGCAAGGCCCGCGCGTCCGCGGATGCAGGCGAGATAGCCGTCGCGGTCGGGCTCGCCGGCACCGAAGGCGGCGTGGATGCGGAAGAAGCGCAGGATGCGCAAATAATCCTCGGCGATGCGCTGGTCGGGATCGCCGATGAAGCGCACGCGACGGGCTTTGGCATCCGCGATGCCGCCGACATAGTCGTAGACGACACCGCTCGCATCGACCGACAAGCCGTTCATGGTGAAGTCGCGCCGCTCGGCATCCTTCACCCAGTCGCGGCCGAACGCGACCTTGGCCTTGCGGCCGAAGGTCTCGGTATCCTCGCGCAGCGTCGTGACTTCGTAAGGCTTGCTGTCGATGACGAGCGTGACGGTGCCGTGGTCGATGCCGGTTGGCACGCCCTTGATGCCGGCGGCCTTGGCGCGCCGCATCACCTCCTCCGGCCGCGCCGTGGTCGCGATGTCGATGTCACCAGGCTTGAGGCCGAGCAGTGCATTGCGCACGGCGCCGCCGACCACCCGCGCCTCCTCGCCATCAGCGCCGAGCAGTTCCAGGACGCGCGCGGTCCCGCCTGCGGTCAGCCAGGACGCATGGGCAAGTAAAGGCTCCGCGCTCATCGGTCGGTCCCTATTTTTCCGCGCCCGGCACGAGCTTGCCGTTCTCGATATGGGCGGGAACGTAGGTCGAATCCGGCGGCGCGCCGGAGAAATGCGCGAGGCCGATCAGGCCCGCGATGACCAGCGCGAGCGCGACCAGGACGAGCCGCGCGACGATCGCGACCGGCCAGGAGGATCGCGCGAACAGGCCGGAGCGCGTGGCGGCCAGGAACAGCGCATAGACGGCAAAGGGAATGAGGAAGATTCCGATCTCGGTCAGAACCGTCCGGATCATGATGAATAGATCCGCTCATACAGCACACGCAGCATTCCCGCCGTCGCCCCCCAGATGTAGCGTTCCGCGAACGGCATCGCGTAGTAGGACCGCGCCATGCCGCGGAATTCCTTGCTGTGCACCTGGTGGTTCACCGGGTTCATCAGGAAGGATAGCGGCACCTCGAAAGCATCATCAACCTCGGAATGGTTGATGCTGAGCGAAAAGCCCGGCCTGACCCTCGCGACCGTCGGCAGGATGCGGAAGCCGAAGGCAGTGCCGTAGAGATCGAGATAGCCGAGCGGTTCGATGAAGTCTCTGGAGAGCCCGATCTCCTCCTCGGCCTCGCGCAGCGCCGCATCGAGTGGCGAGGCATCGGTCGCGTCGATCTTGCCGCCGGGAAACGCGATCTGGCCGGCATGGTCGTTGAGATGCGCCGAGCGCTGCGTCAAGAGGATGGTGGGCTCGGGATGGTCGACCACCGCGATCAGCACCGCTGCGGGGCGCACCGGCTGCTCGCGCGCAATGATTTCGAGCATCTTGTCGGTGCCGGGATCGCCCGAGGTGGGGATGATGTTGGGATCGTAGAGGCCTGGCGGCACGTCGAAGCCGAGCCTCGCTCTGGAGCGGGCGAAGAAATCCGCCGCGCCTAAGATGGCGGGATCACCCTCAGCCTCGCTCTTGGGGATAGGCTTGTTCAAAGCGCGGCCCTCACCTGCTCCGCATCGGCCATGGCGAAGAATTCGCCGGCCGACTCGACACCGAACATCGGCTGGCCATCGACCATCCGCTCCTCGCCCATGTCAACCAGATCGTAATAGAGCGCGCGGGTGACCTTGGCCCAGAGATCGGCACGGACGTGCAGGTAAGGCGTCAGCCCGCCGTCCTGCGCCTGCTCGAAACGCAGCCGGTGCGCGGCATCGCAGGTGACCCAGTCATCGACATTGGTGCGGAAGCGCAGCATGCGATGATGGCCCTCGCCGTCCTTCTGCATCTCGACCGCCATGAACGGCGCATCATCGACGCGAATGCCGACCTTCTCCACCGGCGTGACCAGGAAATGCTTGTCGCCCTCGCGCTTGAGGATGGTCGAGAACAACCGGACCAAGGCAGGACGGCCGATTGGCGTCCCCAGATAGAACCAAGTACCATCGGACGCGATTCGGATGTCGAGATCGCCGCAAAACGGCGGATTCCACAGATGCACCGGAGGCAGGCCCTTTTTGGCGCCTTCGGCATTGGCGGCGCTTTTGGCGGCGGCAGTCAGCCCTTCAAGACCGCGATCGGCGCTCTGCCCTTGGTTCGCCATGGTTTGCCCTGACTTTGTGATTGGCACGATTGGTGCAGGTCTACGTTGTACTCAGGTGTGCGGTTCCATCCGGAATGATCCGGAGTGGAGGTCGCCACTTCGTGATGCCGTACATACCCCGAAGCCGATAAGGTGGGGATAGGTTAATTCAACGAATACATGGCCTTCCTGCAAGTCTAGCATAGGGCCCATGACCTGACGTGATGACCTGACGTGACGTGCTGACCTGACGATGCAAGCAAGCCGCGTGGCAGGCTGAAGGAGCGAGCGAATGGCGGAGAGTGTCGAGAAACTCGAGGACGGGATCGTCCGTTCGGCCGAGCAGGTGTCGAGCCAGATTCGCGCGGCCAAGGACGCGATCGGCTCCGTCATCTTCGGCCAGGATCGCGTGATCGAGAACACGCTGGTCACCATCCTCTCCGGCGGCCATGCGCTCCTGATCGGCGTGCCGGGTCTCGCCAAGACCAAGCTGGTCGAGACGCTCGGCGTCACGCTCGGTCTCGATGCCAAGCGCATCCAGTTCACGCCCGACCTGATGCCGTCGGACATCCTCGGCGCCGAGGTGCTGGACGAGAGCACCGCGGGCAAGCGCGCCTTCCGCTTCATTGCCGGTCCCGTCTTCGCGCAGCTCCTGATGGCCGACGAGATCAACCGCGCGAGCCCCCGCACGCAATCGGCGCTCTTGCAGGCGATGCAGGAGCAGCACATCACCGTCGCCGGTGCGCGCCACGATCTGCCGAAGCCGTTCCACGTGCTCGCGACGCAAAACCCGCTGGAGCAGGAAGGCACCTATCCGCTACCGGAAGCGCAGCTGGACCGCTTCCTGATGGAGATCGACGTCGACTATCCCGATCGCGATGCCGAACGCCGCATCCTGTTCGAGACCACCGGCGCTGAGGAGACGCTGGCCAAGGGCGCGATGACGCCCGATGCGCTGATCACCGCGCAGCGGCTGATCCGTCGCCTGCCGGTCGGCGATTCCGTGGTGGAGGCGATCCTGTCGCTGGTGCGCTCGGCCCGCCCGGGTCCGGACGCCGGCGAAGCCGGCAAGTTCATCGCCTGGGGACCCGGCCCGCGCGCCAGCCAATCCTTGATGCTGGCGGTGCGCGCGCGTGCGCTGATCGACGGACGTCTCGCGCCCTCGGTCGACGACGTGCTCGACCTCGCGGAACCCGTGCTGAAGCACCGTATGGCGTTGACGTTCCAGGCGCGCGCCGAAGGGCGCACGATTCCGGACGTGATCCGGCAATTGAAGACACGGATCGGTTGATGGCAGCAGAGAACGGGCACGCAGCGAAGGAGACACTGGCGATCCGACGTGCCGATGGCGAAAGCCGCACGCTCGCCGCTTCGCTGCCGCGCCTGGTGCTCGAGGCCCGCCGCGTCGCCGCCAACGTCATCCACGGCCTGCATGGAAGGCGCCGCGCCGGCTCCGGCGAAAATTTCTGGCAGTACCGGCGCTTCGTCTCGGGCGAGCCGGCGCAGAACGTCGACTGGCGCCGCTCGGCGCGCGACGATCATCTCTATGTCCGCGAGCTCGAATGGGAAGCCTCGCACACGGTCTGGATCTGGCCGGACCGCTCGCCCTCGATGGCGTTCGCCTCGAAGAGCGCGCGCGAGTCCAAGCTCGAGCGGACGCTGATCGTCGCCTTCGCGCTCGCCGAGCTGCTCGTCGCCGGCGGCGAGCGCGTCGGCATTCCCGGGTTGATGACGCCGACCGCAAGCCGCAGCGTCATCGACAAGATGGCGCAGGCGATGCTGCATGACGATGCCGACCGGCTGAGCCTGCCGCCGTCCTTCGTGCCCGCGGCGCTGGCCGAGATCATCGTGCTGTCGGATTTCTGGTCGCCGATCTCCGAGATCAGGACGACCCTCGCAGGGCTCTCCGGCTCCGGCGCGCATGGCGCGCTGGTGCAGGTCGTCGATCCCGCCGAGGAATCGTTCCCCTATTCCGGCCGTATCGAGTTCGTCGAGCCCGAAGGCTTCGGCGTGATCACCGCCGGCCGTGCCGAGAGCTGGGTTCAGGACTACACCGCGCGGCTCGCGCTACATCGCGACCAGATCCGCGCCGAGACCAACAAGCTGGACTGGCTGTTCACGACGCACGCGACCGACCGCTCGGCCGCCGAGCTGCTCTTGTTCCTGCATGCGGGCATGCAGGTGAGCAAGTCGGGCGCCCGCACCACGACGATCAAGGCAGGGCCGGCTGCATGATGGGATTGCCGCTCGCCTTCACTCAACCGCTGCTCCTGATCGGCCTCGTCAGCCTGCCCGTGCTGTGGTGGCTGCTCCGCGTGATGCCGCCGCGGCCGCGCCGCATCGAGTTTCCGCCGACGCGGCTGTTGTTCGACATCGCACCAAGGGAGGAGACGCCCTCGCGAACGCCGTGGTGGCTGACTGCGCTCCGCCTGCTCGCCGCCGCGCTGGTGATCTTCGCCGCCGCCGGCCCGATCTGGAATCCGCAAACGGGCCTTGCCGGCAGCAAGGCGCCGCTGATGATCATGTTCGATGACGGCTGGAGCGCCGCATCGCACTGGGACGTCAGGATCAGGACCGCCGACGAGCTGATCGCCAATGCCGACAACGACCGCCGCGCCATTGCGCTGGTGCCGCTGTCCGAGCCGAACCGCGACATCACCCTGATGCCGGCGGGGGCGGCGCGCGTCGCGCTGCGGCAACTCGCGCCGAAGCCCTATTCGATCGATCGCGTCGAGACGCTGGCTGCGGTCGAGCGTTTCCTCAAAGTCACCGGCGACTGCGAGATCGCCTGGCTGTCCGACGGCGTCGACACCGGCCGTGGCGAGGACTTCGTGGCTGGCCTCGGCAAGACCATCGGCGATCGCAGCCTGACCGTGTTCGAAGGTGGCACCTCCTCACCGCTGGCCCTGGTCGCCGCCGAGAACGCCGCAGCGAAGATGACGGTGAAGGTGCTGCGCACCGACAGCGGCATCGCCGTCGGCACCGTACGCGCACTGGACCAGAAGGCCTCGCCGATCGGCGAAGCCCGCTATTCGTTCGGTCCGCAGGACAAGGAAACCGAAGCTTCGTTCGATCTGCCGGTCGAGCTGCGCAACGACATCACGCGGCTCGAGATCTCGGGCGAGCGCTCCGCCGGCGCGGTGCAGCTGCTCGACAAGCGCTGGCGCCGCCGCGCCGTCGGCATCGTCTCGGGCTCGACCAGCGAGACCGCGCAGCCGCTGCTGGCGCCGACCTTTTATCTCACCCGCGCGCTGGCCCCCTTCGCCGACGTGCGGCTCGCCGACAAGGGCTCACCGCAGCAGGGCATCACCCAGTTCCTCGACCAGAAGTTGCCGATGATCATCCTCGCCGATGTCGGCACCATCTCCCCCGAACTCCGCGAGCGGCTTAATGCCTGGATCGACCAGGGCGGCGTGCTGGTGCGGTTTGCAGGGCCAAGGCTGGCGCAGGCCGAGGACGATCTGGTGCCGGTCAAGCTGCGCAAGGGTGGCCGCACCCTCGGCGGCAGCCTGACCTGGGAGAAGCCGCAGCATCTCGCCTCTTTCGCGGGTGATGGCCCGTTTGCCGGCGTCGCGGTGCCTAAAGACGTCACCGTGAGCCGGCAGGTGCTGGCCGAGCCCGACGCCGTGCTCGCCACCAAGAGCTGGGCCTCGCTGGAGGACGGCACGCCGCTCGTGACCGGCGAGCATCGCGGCAAGGGCATCGTCAGCCTGTTCCACGTCAGCGCCGACATGCGTTGGTCGGACCTGCCGATGTCGGGCACCTTCGTCGAGATGCTGCGGCGGGTCGTCGACATGTCCGGCTACACGTCCAAGCCGGGCGCCGGCGTTGCCAGCGAAGCGACCACCGAGACGGTGGCGCCGCTGCACATCCTCGATGGTTTTGGCGCCTTCGGTCCGCCGCCTGCGACTGCAAAGCCGCTGGCTGCGGATTATCGCGACCGCGCCACATCAGATCATCCGCCAGGCTTCTATGGTCCGGCAGAAGGACCGCTCGCCGTGAACACGCTTGCCGCCGCCGATCGCATCGCGGCCCTGAACACCGCGGGTCTGCGCGCCCGGCACGCCACCTACACCAATGCCGAGCCGCGCGATTTGCGCGGTTGGCTGCTGTCGACGGCGCTCGCGCTGTTCCTGATCGACGCCATCATCGTCGCGGTGCTCGGCGGCGGGATTGCCGCGCTGCTGCGCCGCCGCGCCGCGCCCGCCATGATCGTGCTCGGCTTGCTCGCGGGATTCGCATCGCTCTCGCCGATGCCGTCGCGCGCCGATGGCGTATCCGACGAGTTCGCGATGAAAGCGGTGTCGCAGACCCGCCTCGCCTATGTCGTGACAGGCAATGCCGACGTCGATTCCATCGTCAAAGCGGGGATGAACGGGCTGACGCTGTTCCTGGCCCAGCGCACGGCGCTCGAGGCCGGCGATCCCGTCGGCGTCGATCCCGCGCGCGACGAGCTCGCCTTCTTCCCGCTGATCTACTGGCCGATCGTGCCGGGCGCACCGAAGCCGCCGCAGGACGCAATCAACAAGATCGACGCCTACATGAAGCAGGGCGGCACCGTGCTGTTCGACACCCGCGACGCGATCGAGGCACCGCCCGGCGCAAACGGCGCGTCGCAGACCCCGGGCATGCAAACGCTGCGCGAGATCCTGTCGTCGCTCGACGTGCCCGAGCTCGAGCCGGTGCCGCGCGAGCACGTGCTGACCAAGACCTTCTATCTGCTGCGCGACTTCCCCGGCCGCTTCAACACTGGCCAGACCTGGGTCGAGACCTTGCCGCGCGACGAGGACGAGGACAGCGCGCAGCGTCCGGCGCGCGGCGGCGACGGCGTCTCGCCGATCATCATCACTTCGAACGACCTCGCCGGCGCCTGGGCCGTGCGGCCCGACGGCCAGGCCATGCTGCCGGTGACCGGCGGCGACACCCGCCAGCGCGAATTCGCCTACCGCGCCGGCGCCAACATCGTGATGTACACGCTGACCGGCAATTACAAGGCCGACCAGGTGCACGCGCCGGCCCTGATCGAACGGCTGGGGCAATAGAGATGCGTGTGAGCTTGAGCCATACGCATCGTCATTCCGGGATGGTCCGAAGGACCAGACCTCCGAGCGCAATTGCGCTTCGGGGAATCTCGAGATTCCGGATTCGGTCCTACGGACCGCTCCGGAATGACGTTGATAGGTCTATCTGATGAATTACGGCATCGCATTCACGCCGCTCGTTCCCGCGATCGTCCTGTGGCTCGCGCTGGCCGCGATCGTCGTCATCGCGCTTCTGCTGCTGGTGGCGCGTGCGCGCGGCGCTGCGGTGCGCGTGGCCGCGCTGGCGCTGTTCCTGCTTGCGCTCGCCAATCCCTCCTTCACACGTGAAGACCGCGATCCGCTCACCTCGGTCGCCGCAATCGTCGTCGACAAGAGCCCGAGCCAGAATTTCGGCAACCGCAATCGCGAGGCCGCAGCTGCGCAGGAAGCGCTGGTCGACAGCCTGAAGAAGATCAAGGGTCTCGAGGTGCGCGTCGTCGACGCCGGACAGGCCGACGGCGAGACCGACGGCACCAAACTGTTCGGCGCGCTCGCCTCGGCTTTGTCGGACGTGCCGGTCGACCGCGTCGCCGGCGCGTTCCTGATCACCGACGGCCGCGTCCACGACATTCCCGCGAACGTCGCCGCGCTCGGTTTCCAGGCGCCGGTGCACGCGCTGATCACCGGGCAGAAGGACGAGCGCGACCGCCGCATCGCGATCACGGCGGCGCCACGCTTCGGCATCGTCGGGCAGACCCAGACCGTCAGCTACCGCCTCGACGACCAGGGCGTCACGAGCGAGCGCGCCAAGGTCACGGTCCGCAGGGACGGCGAGGTCATCAACGAGCGCACGCTCTCGAGCGGCCAGGCCGCCAGCGTCGACGTCGACATCAAGCACGCCGGCCCGAACATCGTCGAGATCGAGGCCTCGCCGCTCGAACGCGAATTGACACCGGTGAACAACCGCGCCGTGGTCGCCATCGATGGCGTGCGCGACAAGCTGCGCGTGCTCCTGGTCTCGGGCGAGCCGCATTCCGGCGAGCGCACCTGGCGCAATCTGCTCAAATCCGACGCCAGCGTCGACCTCGTGCACTTCACCATCCTGCGTCCGCCGGAGAAGCAGGACGGCACGCCGATCAACGAATTGTCGCTGATCGCGTTTCCGACGCGCGAATTGTTTCAGCAGAAGATCAACGAATTCCAGCTGATCATCTTCGACCGCTACGCCCGCCAGGGCGTGCTGCCGACCGCCTATTTCGACAACATCGCGCGCTATGTGCGCGCGGGCGGCGCGGTGCTGGTCTCGGCAGGTCCCGATTACGCCTCCAACACCAGCATCTGGCGCACGCCACTGGATTCGGTGCTGCCGGCCGAGCCGGTCGGCGTGACCGAGAAGCCGTTCTATGCGCATCTGTCGGACATCGGCAAACGCCATCCCGTCACGCGTGGCCTCGAGGGCTCCGCCAGCGAGCCGCCGCGCTGGAGCCGCTTCTTCCGCACCGTCGATACCCGCAATGCCGTCAACCCGCCGGTCATGACCGGTGTCGACGGCAAGCCGCTGCTGTTCCTGTCGCGCTTCGGCGAGGGCCGCGTCGCGCTCTTGCTCTCCGATCACATCTGGCTGTGGGCGCGCGGCTATGAGGGCGGAGGGCCGCATCTCGACCTGCTCAGACGGATGTCGCACTGGCTGATGAAGCAGCCCGATCTCGATGAAGAGGCGCTGCGCCTCCAGGTGCAGGGCAAGGATCTCGTCGTGGTGCGCCAGACCATGTCGGACAGCGTCCAGCCGGTGAGCGTGACCTCGCCGTCGGGCGTGTCGCACGATTTGACCCTGAGCCCCGGCGATCCCGGCGAGTGGCGTGCCAGCCTGCCGGCGAACGAGCTCGGCCTGTGGCAGGCCACCGACGGCACGCTGAAGGCGCTGATCAATGTCGGCCCGACCAATCCGAAGGAGTTTTCGGAGGTCACCTCCACCGTCGATACCTTGAAGCCGCTGACACAGGCAACGGGCGGCAACGCCGTGCGCGTGGCCAGTGGCTCCAGCGTCGAGCTGCCGCGCATCCTGCCGGTGCGTTCGACCAGCGTCTTTGCCGGCGACGGCTGGATGGGCGTGCGGATGCGCGACGCCAGCATCGTGAAGGGCGTGGGCGTGCTGCCGATCTTTGCCGGCCTGATCGGCCTTCTGCTGCTACTCGGCGCCTTCGCCGCGACCTGGGTCCGCGAGGGGCGGTGAACTCCTGAAGCGCAATGGATGGTCGGTCGGCAGTGGCTCACCTCTCCCCAACGGAGAGAGGTCCGATTGCTATGGCGCGCAATTGCGCGCCTGAGCAATCCGGGTGAGGGGCCGCAGCGCACCGTGAGACCGCAAGCCCTCACCCGGCTCGCATCTTCGATGCGATCCGACCTCTCCCTACGGGAGAGGTGAACCCTCGGCTCACATCGGTTCAGCCAATCTCATCTCACTCTAGTTGCCCGAACGACACATCGGATCGGCGGCCTGCATGCGCCGATCCGCTCGCGGTTGACATCCGCAGACCGTTCGGGCGATGTTACACTATAACATCGTGGCGTCCTGGGATTGACGCCTTGGTGTGGGGGTGGCGTTTCCAGATGAAGTGGTTCCGGTCGAATATCAGGCACGGCGCCCGGCTCGCGTTGTTCGCGATGCTGGTGCAGTTCGCGCTGACATTCGGCCACAGCCATTGGTTCGCCCAGGCCGCACCCCTCGCCCAATCCTCGTTGCAGCAGACCGACGGCGCCAAGGACAGTGCCAGGGATAGTGCCAAGCGCGTTCCGGCGATCGACCGCGCCGCGGTCCAGAAGCAATCGCCCGCCGGCCCCGACCGCGAGCATTCGGGCGAGGACAATTGCGCTATCTGCGCCATCATTGCGATGGCAGGCACCGTCGTATCGGCGGCGCCGCCCGTTCTGCTGCTGCCGCAGGCGATCGAGCTGCTCCACCTCACCACCGATGCGGAATTTCTCCATCTGAAATCGGCCGGGAGGGCGTTCCAGCCCCGCGCTCCTCCCGCGTCCTGACCTCCAACGCGCTTGATCACGCCCAGCCTCGCCGGACGCCGGCGAATGAATGGGAGAAGTTGAAGTCGAATTCCGTCGCGCCGCGACGGCAGGCCGCCTCCGATCAGCAGACCCATCATCCGGACGGCGCCTGACTGGAATCAGGACCATGTCATTTCAATTGCGACGCGCGCAGCGCCTTGGCGGAGCCAGCCTGCTCCTTCTCGGCGCCGCCGCTACATCTGCGCTTGCCCAAGACACGGCGCAAGACAAGTCGTCGACCGAGATCCCCGCCGTTACCGTAACCGCTCCAAGCCCCATCGTGCGCAGAGCGGTGGTGCCGTCGCGCAACGTGGGCCGCGGCACGCGGACCGCGCGCGTGCGCAGCCGCCAACAGACGGCGGAAGCGGCGCCGGCAGCGCCCGTGCCCGCCGCGCCTCAGCAGGGCGTGCTGCCTGTCGTGACCAACCAGTTCGCCACCGTCACCGTGGTGCCGAACGAGGAGATACGCCGGGAGGGCGGCGGTCAGCTCGGCGATCTCCTGTTCTCCAAGCCCGGCATCACTGGATCGAGCTTCGCGCCGGGCGCATCCAGCCGGCCGATCATCAGGGGTCTCGACGTCAACCGCGTCGGCATCGTCGAGAACGGCACCAATGGCGGAGGCGCCTCCGACCTCGGCGAGGATCATTTCGTCCCGATCGATCCGCTCGCGACCAACCAGGTCGAAGTGGTGCGCGGGCCGGCGGCACTGCGCTACGGCTCGACCTCGATCGGCGGCGTGGTCAGCGCCACCAACAACCGAATTCCGGATGCGCTGCCCTCCTGCGCGCCGTCGTTCCAGACCTACGGTCTGCCGACCAAGGCGCCGCTCGCGAGCGCCACGACTTCGCCTTGCGTCACCGCCGAGACACGCACCGCGTTCAGCTCGGTCGATCGCGGCGTCGAAAGCGGCGTGCTGCTCGATACTGGCGGCGGCAATTTTGCCTTCCATGCCGACGCCTATGGCCGGACGACTTCGGACTATTCCATCCCGAGCTACCCCTACCTGACCGACCAGTCGCGACCTGTGAACGGTCGCCAGCCGAATTCGGCAACGCGCTCGGACGGCGCCTCGATCGGCGGCTCCTACTTCTTCCAGGGCGGCTATATCGGCGCATCGATCACCCAGAACGACTCGCTCTACCACATCCCCGGCATCGACGGCGCCGACCACAAGACGCGGATCGACGGCCACCAGACCAAGATCAACGTCAAGGGCGAGTACCATCCTGATGCTGCCGCGATCGACGCGATCCGCTTCTGGGCCGGCGCGACCGACTACCGCCACAATGAGATCGGCCTTGCCGATCCCGCCGACCTCAACAGCGACGGCATTAGGCAGACCTTCACCAACAAGGAGCAGGAGATCCGCACCGAGGTGCAGCTGATGCCGTTCAACGCGCGCTTCGCCGAGGTGACGACGGCGCTCGGCTTCCAGGTGGGACATCAGGAATTGAGCGCGCCGAGCCCGGACAATCCCGGCACGCTGTTCAACGGCTTGTGGGACCCGAACAACAGCACGCGCGTTGCTGCTTACGCCTTCAACGAGTTCAAGTTCAGCGAGCAGACGCGGGCGCAGATCGCCGGCCGCATCGAGCATGTCGAGCTGCACGGCACGACGCCGGACTTCCCCGCGGATTATCTGCCCGACGGCACGCCGCAGGCGGCGATCGCGCGCAATCCGTCCTTCACGCCGAAGAGCGGCAGCATCGGCCTGTTGCAGGACCTGCCGGGCGGCATGGTCGGCAGCATCACCGCGCAATATGTCGAGCGCGCGCCCAAGGCGGCCGAGCTGTTTTCCCGCGGCGGCCATGACGCGACGGCGACGTTCGACATCGGCAATCCGAACCTCACGATCGAGACCGCAAAATCGGTCGAGCTCGGGGTACGCAGGGCGACGGGGCCGTTCCGCTTCGAGGCGACCGTCTACTACACGCATTTCGACAATTTCATTTTTCGCCGGCTTACCGGGGTGATGTGCGACGATGACTTTGCCTCCTGCGGTGCGCCCGATGGCGAGCTGAACCAGGCGGTCTACTCGCAACGGAATGCGAACTTCCGCGGCGGTGAATTCCAGTCGCAGCTCGACGTCGGCGCGTTCCAGGGCGGCATCTGGGGCATCGAGAACCAGCTCGACTTCGTCCGCGCCACCTTCAGCGACGGCACCAACGTGCCGCGAATTCCGCCCATGCGCATGGGCGGCGGCCTGTTCTGGCGCGACGACAACTGGCTGATGCGGATCAACCTGTTGCACGCCTTCGCGCAGAACAACGTGGCCGTGATCGCGGAGATGCCGACGGCCGGCTACAATTTGTTGCGGGCCGAGGTCAGCTACAAGACCAAGCTCAATCCGAATCCGTTCGGCGCGCGCGAGATGCTGGTCGGCCTCGTCGGCAACAATCTCCTCAACGAGAACATCCGCAACTCGGTGTCCTACACCAAGGACGAGGTGCTGATGCCCGGCATCGGCGTCAGGGCGTTCGCGAACTTCAAGTTCTGAGCGTCGCTCGACACACCGTCATTGCGAGGAGCTCTTGCGAGGAAGCAATCCAGACCGCCTCTGCGGAACGATTCTGGATTGCTTCGCTGCGCTCGCAATGACGGAGGATGAGGCGCCGCCGTGCTTCCAATCCACGGCCTGATAGCCCGGATGAGCGAAGCGATATCCGGGGCAGTGCATCTGTAGCAACAGGTTTCCCGGATGTCGCTTCGCTCATCCGGGCTACGGACTTAGCAGCTAGCCCCGCGCCTTGCTCCAGTCGGGGCCGACCGGGCCAGACACGCCCTCGAAGGCGCCGTCGACGAGCTCGAATACGAGGATGCGGGCGGCGTCGACGGGGCCTGGCATGATGACGCGGCCCTTGGGGACCGGCTTGAATCCGACGCGGCTGTAATAGGGTTCGTCGCCGACCAGCAGCACGAGGCGATGACCTTTTTCCCTGGCGTCCTTCAGCGCGCGCTCCATCAACAGACGGCCAATGCCGCGGTCGCGGAACGGCGGCTCGACGGTGAGCGGCCCGAGCAGCAGCGCGGGCGTGTCGCCGATCAGGATCGGCAATTGCCTGACCGAGCCGACCAGCAGCGTGCCGATGCGGGCGGTGAAGGACACTTCGAGCAGATGGTCGACGTGCTCGCGAATCCGGTAGGCGCTCAGCACGAAGCGGCCGGGACCGAAAGTACGTTCGTGCAGCCGCTCGATCGCCTGGGCGTCGCCGGCGGCTTCGGGAAGGATGGTCAGTGAGAGATCGTTCATGTCGATTTGCGGGATAGCACCTGAACGGACCGCGGTCCATCGGGCAGCGAGGGCGCTCAGTTCCTTTTCAACGCCGGCTGGGACAGGTAGGCCAGCATCTTCATCTCCCGCCGCCCTCGCGTGACCGTGTCGAGCACGAGCCCCGACGACGCCGACAGCAGGGCCATGATCATCAAGCCCATCGACAGCACGGCGGTCGGCAGGCGCGGCACGAGGCCGGTTTCGATGAAGGTGATCACGATCGGGATCGCAAGGATCACCGAGGCCAGCGCCAGCAGGATTCCGATCACCGTGAAGAAGCGCAACGGCCGCTCCGAACGGTAAAGCTTCAGCATGGTGCCGAGGATGCGAAATCCGTCACGCCAGGTATTGAGCTTCGAGAACGAGCCTTCAGGGCGCGCGTAATAGGGCGTCTCGATCTCGGCGACCGGCAGCGACAATTCCAGCGCATAGACCGCGAGCTCGGTCTCGATCTCGAAACCGTCGGAGAGGACGGGAAAGGATTTGACGAAGCGGCGTGAGAACACCCGATAGCCGGACAGGATATCCTTGAAAGCGTGGCCGAAGGTCGAGGACAGAAAGCTGGTCAACATGCGGTTGCCGGTGCGATGGCCGAGTCGGTAAGCGGCCTGGACCTGATCGACGCGAAGGCCGACCACCATGTCGAGATGATCGTCAAGCAGCCTGTCGATCATGCGCGGCGCGCTCGGCGCATCGTAGGTCGCATCGCCGTCGACCAGCACATAGACGTCGGCCTCGATGTCCGCGAACATGCGGCGCACGACGTGCCCCTTGCCCTGCCGGCGCTCGCTGCGCACGATTGCGCCGGCTTCGCGCGCGACCGCCGCGGTACGGTCGCGCGAATTGTTGTCGTAGACGTAAATCTCGGCCGAGGGCAGCGACTTGCGGAAATCGGTAACGACGGTCGCGACCGCCGCCTCCTCGTTGTAGCAGGGCACCAGCACGGCGATGCGAAGTTGCGTTGAGGTCATCGCGACGGCACTCCGAGGCTTGTCGGCTCGCGCCCGAGCGGCGCAGCCTGCCGTGCCTGTTCCGGATGCATCAGCCAGGCGAAAGAGGTGCTCCACAGGGAGAGCATCGCGATCGGCACGATGTAATAGGGCGTGAAGATCGGATGGCTCAGGAAGAAGCCGAGATTGACGATGAGATTGCCGGCGACGACGAGGGCCACCTGCCGCACGCTCCCCTCGCCCACCCGCAACAGCCAGGCCGTGGAGCCGATCGCCAGCACGATCAGCACGAATTGCATGTCGCGCAGATACTGGCCGAGCACGGCAAAATCGAAGCCCGGCGCAACCACGTCGGCGCTGCCATAGGTCGTGGCCAGCGGGCTGCCGGCATTGACGGCCTGGGCGAGCAAGGTCGGAGCCATGCCGACGAGGACAGCGGCGGCGAAGCCGAGCCCCTGCGCGAAGGCTGACAGCGTCCGCATCCGCAGGAACGCGAGGGCCAGATAGATGACATAGCCGGCCGCGAGCAGCGCATTCGGCAATCTGAAATTGACCGACATCCCAAGCAGGAGGCCAATCAGCGCAATCAGCAGCACGCTGCGTTTATCCCTGGTCAGCCACAACGCCGTCAGGAAGCCCGCGACCGCGCACACCGCCATGGTTGGCGCCACCGAATAGCTCGCCTTCGCCGGGTTGATCATGAGATAGACGGCAAGCGCGCCGAACAGGCCGGCACCGACGAGCGAGGGCAGCGTGCGTGCCATGGCAATGCCTGACAGCGCAAGGCCGCAGACGATCAGGCTCGCGGCAATGTAGAGCGGCACCACCTGGTGGCCTTCCGGAAACAGCGCCAGCAGGAATCCGGTGCCCGGCGGATATTGCATCACGACCTTGCCGTTCGGCATCGGGTTGTGGCACGGCCAGCGGATCGGGTCCTGCCATTCGGCAAACGCGATCTGCTTCAGCTTGCCTTCGAAATAATGGTCGTAGTCCAGGTGAGCATTGGTGTTGAGCCCACCGATGCCGAGGCGCTGGAACAGGTGCGCCTGCCTGAGATAGCAGATGTCGTCATAGACCCCGCGCGCCTCGCTCCAGCGCGACATCGTGACGACGTTGCTGGCGAGGATCGCGAGGCAGATCAGGCCGAAGGCGATTTTGGCAATCTTCATCCAGTATCCGAAGGGCCTTTGGAGCGCGTTACTTGAGCCGCGGACTCAAGCCACCTCTCCCCGGCGGGGAGAGGTCGGATTGCGCAGCAATCCGGGTGAGGGGCCGCAGCATACAGAAAGACTGTAACCCCTCACCCGGATCGCATAAATGCGATCCGACCTCTCCCTACGGGAGAGGTGCCTTGAATTCCTGGCTCGCATCGAGTGAACCAAATCTCGCTTTAGCACGGGCCGCCCTCAGCGCCACGTCGCAATCAGGGGCTTGCCGTCCAGCACTTCCGCGATCCGCCGCCGCGTGCCGGGCGTGGTGCCCTCGGGCAGCGCGGTGATGGCGAAGAAGCCGCATTCGACGATCTCGCGGTTGGGCTCGGGCGGGCGATCCTGCCTGAACTGCCTGACCACGTAGACCGCGACGTGGTCGCGGCGGGAGACGTGGCTGTTGAGGAAGATGCCGTGCAGGACCGCCGCGCCGGTGAGGTCGATATCGCCCTCCTCCTTGAGCTCACGCCGTAGCGCCTCTTCCATGGCCTCGCCGAGATCGACGCCGCCGCCCGGCAGATACCAGCCGCTGACGTAGCTGTGCCTGACCAGGAACACGCGATCGTCGGGATCCAGCACCACGGCGCGGACGCCGAGCGTCATGCCGCGGACGAGCAGGAAATAGACGTGGAAGATCCGCCGCAGCAAGGGCTCGAATTTCCGTCGCATCCAATTCAGATGTTCTCCCATCAAGCTTCCTTGCCGCCCCGTTTCAGTCCCTGCTTGCGCGTTCGTCGCGACCTTGCCATTACAGCGGAGCAATAGCGAGGCAATCGCGCGCCATGGCCCCCTTCACGCTCGCCCATCTGTCCGACCCGCATCTAGCGCCTTTGCCGAAGCCGCGGCTGATCGAACTCGCCAGCAAGCGCGCGCTCGGCTATGTCAATTGGACGCGCAACCGCCACAAGTACCAGCGCCGCGAGGTTCTCGACGCGCTCGTCGCCGACATGAAGGCGCAGGCGCCCGACCACATCGCGGTGACCGGCGATCTCGTCAACCTCGCGCTGGAGGCGGAATTCGCGCCGGCCCTGGCCTGGCTCGAGAGCGTCGGCCCGCCTGACCGCGTCACCGCGATTCCCGGCAATCACGACGCCTATGTCAGCGCGACGCGTCATCGCTTCGGCGAAACGTTCCTGCACTACATCGCCGCGGACACACCCGGCGCCGCGGCCTTCCCCGCGGTGCGCCGGCGTGGACCGCTCGCGCTGATCAGCCTGTCCACGGCGGTGCCCACCCTGCCGCTGATGGCGACGGGCACGCTCGGTCCCGATCAGCTCGCCTCGCTCGCAGACGTCCTCGAACGGCTCGCGGCGGAGGACGTCTTCCGCGTGCTGCTGGTGCATCATCCGCTGAAGTCCAGCGCACGCCAGAAGCGGATGACGGACGCGCCGGAACTGCTCGCGCTCCTGAAGCGTCACGGCGTCGAGCTGGTGCTGCACGGGCACGACCATATTCATTCGACGATGTGGTTCGAGGGTCCCAACGGCAATATTCCAGCGCTCGGCGTGCCCTCGGCCTCTGCACTTGCGCACGGACGCTATCCGGCGGCGGCGTATAATCTGTTCAGAATCGAGAAGGACAACGCCGGCTGGCGCTGCGAGCAGACGGTGCGGAGCCTCGGGGCTGGATTCCAGATCGGGCAGATCAAGCATACAAGGTTGATGTAGTTCTCCGTCATTGCGAGCGAAGCGAAGCAATCCAGAATCCTCCGCGGAAACATCTCTGGATTGCTTCGCTTCGCTCGCAATGACGGCGGAGAGAGAGATTCACCAGCTCCGCAAGGCCGCAACCAGGGCGACCCCGAACAAGGCGGCAGCGCCGAGCACGAAGCCGAACACGAATGGCCAGAAGCGCGAGCGGCGCGGCGGCTCGGTTGAGGGCGCTTGCGGTGCGGGCGGGACTACCATCGCACGCTCGCGCTCGACCATGCGGCGCGCGACATAGTTGGTGACGGCATCGACGATCACAGCGGTGTCGTGCGATTCGGCAAGCACGATGCGGCCGAAGCGGGTGTCCTGGACGAAGCGGTACATCCGCTTGTCGCGCCCCATCACGATATGGGCGACGACATCGATCCAGAGTCTCGGTATATCGCCCTGGCTGATGCCGCGATCGAACAGGTCGACCTTATCAGGCACCTGCGCGAACAGGGGATCGAGCGCATCGTTCAGGATCTCGAGCCGCGCCACCTCGGCGTCCCTGAGATCCACGACGACGCCGGTCCGGTCGGCGGCCTCGATCCGCGCGCGCAGCAGCGCATCGCGCAGCCGCACCGGGCGCGGCTGGCCGGGATGGGTCCCGCTGGTCTCGGGCTCTGACATTGTCGGCCTCGTCCTCGACTTTCCGTCATTAACCTATCAGCAACCACACCCTCCGCAAAGGCCCACAATTCCAGATACTTACGGCGCCCACAGCCGTTTACCTGTGCTAAAAACAGACGATCCCACCCAGGCTAAGCCTGGATGGGACCATCCGTCCTTGGACGTCTTCTTAGGTAAGCTCGGCGGCCGCCTGATCAGGCCGCCGGGGCGCGCTGCGGCTCTTCCACGATCGAGAAGCGGACGCCGGCCTTGTGGCGGCTCTCTTCCGAGACCTCGCGCCAGCAGTCCTCGGCTTCCTTGCGGGTCTTGAAGGGACCTTTGACCTGGGCCGAGCCTTCCACGAGCTTGTGGAAGTTCATCGAACCGAACTCGCCGCCGATCACCCAGAAATTGCTGCCTTTGGTCATTGTCAGTCTCCTGTCGAGAGTAGCGTGGTTCGTTAGCCGAACTGGTTCATGGTGTTGTGGACGCCGCCGGCCTTCAGGGCAGCTTCACCTGCGAAGTACTCCTTGTGGTCGTCGCCGATATCGGAGCCGGCCATGTTCTGGTGCTTCACGCAGGCGATGCCCTGACGGATCTCGGCGCGCTGGACGTTCTTGACGTAGCCCAGCATGCCCTGCTCGCCGAAATATTCGCGGGCGAGATTGTCAGTGGACAGCGCCGCCGTGTGGTAGGTCGGCAACGTGATCAGGTGGTGGAAGATGCCGGCACGCTTGGCCGAATCCGCCTGGAAGGTGCGGATGCGCTCGTCAGCTTCCTGCGCCAGCGGCGTTTCGTCGTACTCTGCCTTCATCAGCTCGGCACGGTTGTACCTGCTGACGTCCTTGCCGGCTTCCTTCCAGGCGTCATAGACCTGCCAACGGAAGTTGAGCGTCCAGTTGAACGACGGCGAGTTGTTGTAGGCGAGCTTCGCGTTCGGCACCACCTTGCGGATGCGGTCGACCATGCTGGCGATCTGCTCGATATGCGGCTTCTCGGTCTCGATCCAGAGCAGGTCGGCGCCGTTCTGGAGCGAGGTGATGCAATCGAGCACGCAGCGGTCTGCACCGGTGCCGGGGCGGAATTGGTAGAGGTTGGAGGGCAGCCGCTTCGGACGCATCATCTTGCCGTTGCGGTTGATGATGACGTCGCCGTTGCGGGCGTTCTCCGGCGTCACCTCCTCGCAATCGAGGAAGCTGTTGTACTGGTCGCCGATGTCGCCGGGCTTGTGGCTGACGGCGATCTGCTGCGTCAGGCCGGCGCCGAGCGAGTCGGTGCGGGTCACGACGATGCCGTCTTCGACGCCGAGCTCGAGGAAGGCGTGGCGGCAGGCGCGGATCTTCGCCAGGAAGACCTCATGCGGCACGGTGACCTTGCCGTCCTGGTGGCCGCACTGCTTCTCGTCCGAGACCTGGTTCTCGATCTGCAGCGCGCAGGCGCCCGCTTCGATCATCTTCTTGGCAAGCAGATAGGTCGCCTCGGCGTTGCCGAAGCCGGCATCGATGTCGGCGATGACGGGCACGACATGGGTCTGGAAGTTGTCGATCTTCTCGATCAGCTCCTTCTCGCGGATCTTGTCGCCTTCATTGCGCGCCTTGTCGAGCGCGCGGAAGATGTCGTTGAGCTCGCGCGAGTCCGCCTGACGCAGGAAGGTGTAGAGCTCCTCGATCAGCGCCGGCACCGAGGTCTTCTCGTGCATCGACTGGTCGGGCAGCGGACCGAACTCGGAGCGCAGCGCCGCGATCATCCAGCCCGAGAGATAGAGGTAGGTGCGATCGGTCTTGCCGAAGTGCTTCTTGACCGAGATCAGCTTCTGCTGGGCGATGAAGCCGTGCCAGCAGCCCAGCGACTGCGTGTACTTGGTGGGGTCGTTGTCATAGGCGGCCATGTCGGCCCGCATCAATGCCGCGGTGTAGCGGGCGACGTCGAGGCCGGTCTTGAACCGGTTCTGCAGGCGCATGCGTGCGACGGCCTCGGCCGTCACCCCGTTCCAGGTCGGCTTGGTCTCGAGAAGCGCCTGGGCCGCCTCGATCTCGCTCTGATACGAGGCCGGGCGCTGGAGCGCGTTGATGCCGCGGGGCTGGTAATTCATGTGCCGGATCCTTTTCGCTGACGATGGCTTGCCATCGACATTCTTGACAGTGCATTGCGATATGCGTGTCAGGAGCTAAACGCGAAAACAGAAACTTCGTATAGAGGCCTTGCCTTTTATTGGTGATGTCATGTAACATCAGGACATGTAATGCATGTTATTTTGTAAATTCTGTAAAATTTAGGTCAGTAGGGTCGACCCTCGATGAGTCTGGAGATCTGAGAAATGCCCGCCGATTCCGGCAAGAAACTCTTCGTCGGCCCGCGCTTCCGGCGGATCCGGCAGCAATTGGGGCTGTCGCAGACCCAGATCGCCGAGGGGCTCGGGATCTCGCCGAGCTATGTCAACCTGATCGAGCGCAACCAGCGCCCGGTCACGGCGCAGATCCTGCTGCGGCTGGCCGAGACCTATGACCTCGACCTGCGCGACCTCGCCACCGCCGACGAGGACCGCTTCTTCGCCGAGCTCAACGAGATCTTCTCCGATCCCCTGTTCCGCCAGATCGACGTGCCCAAGCAGGAGCTGCGCGACCTCGCCGAGCTCTGCCCCGGCGTTACCCATGCGCTGCAGCGGCTCTACGCCGCCTATACCGAGGCCCGTCAGGGCGAGACGCTGGCCGCTGCGCAAATGGCCGACCGCGACGTCGGCACGCGCTATGAGGCCAATCCGGTCGAGCGCGTGCGCGAGCTGATCGAGGCCAACCGTAACTATTTTCCGGAGCTGGAGCAGGCTGCGGAAAATCTGCGCGATGAACTGAACGTGCCCGCAGAAGGGCTGTACGCGGCACTGGTCGCGCGCTTGCGCGAAAAGCATTCGATCCAAACCCGCATCATGCCGGTCGATGTGATGCGCGAGACGCTCCGCCGGTTCGATCGACACCGCCGCCAGCTGCTGATCTCGGAACTGGTCGACCCGCCCGGCCGCGCGTTCCAGCTCGCCTTCCAGCTCGGGCTTGGCGAATGCGCGCAAGCCCTGGAGACCATCATCGGTCGCGCCGGCCCGCTGGACGACGCACCGCGGCGGCTGTTCCGCATCACGCTCGGCAATTACTTCGCGGCCGCCGTGATGATGCCCTACCCCGCGTTCCTCGCCGCCGCCGAAGCGCTCAACTACGACATCCACGTGCTGGCGCAGCGCTTCAATTCCGGCTTCGAGCAGGTCTGTCACCGCCTCACCACGCTGCAGCGGCCGAATGCGCGCGGCATTCCGTTCTTCCTCTTGCGTGTCGACAATGCCGGCAACGTCTCCAAGCGCTTCTCCTCCGGCACCTTCCCGTTCTCGAAATTCGGCGGCACCTGCCCACTGTGGAACGTGCACTCAACCTTCGACACGCCGGACCGCCTGCTCAAGCAGGTGATCGAGCTGCCCGACGGCACGCGTTATTTCTCGATCGCGCAGATGGTGCGCCGCCCCGTCGCGCCGCATCCGCTGCCGCAGCCGCGCTTTGCGATCGGCCTCGGTTGCGAGATCCGCCACGCCGCGCGCCTGACCTACGCCGCGGGCATGGACCTGGAGAAGACCGAGGGCACGCCGATCGGCGTCAACTGCCGCCTCTGCGAGCGCGAAAACTGCGCCCAGCGCGCCGAGCCGCCGATCACGCGCACGCTGATCCTGGACGAGACGACGAGAAGGGTATCGAGCTTCGCGTTCTCGAACGCGAGGGAGTTGTGAGGGTATTCATCTCGCGTGTCCCGGACGCGCTGCAGCGCTCTTGAGCTGCTGCGCAGGACCCAACAAGCCACGCATACCGCACTATGTGGGCCCCGGCTCTGCAGCGCACCGCCGAAGAGGCGCTTGCGCTGCGTCCGGGGCACGAGACTGCCGGTCGAGCAAACGGTCGAAGGATAACGGCTCTACGCCAGCGTATGCACGATCACCGGACCCGCCGCCGCACTCGCATGCCCTGCCAGCAGCGAGCCCAGATCCTTCTCGATCCAGGCGATCGCGCGCCTGTTCGCCTCCTCGGCCTGCTCGAACTTGTCGAAGATCGAGATCGCGGTCACCGTGTCGTCGCCGGCATAGACGACGTAATAGGCGCGGAAACCGTCGACGTCGCTGATGATCGGAACGGCACCGTCCTTGATGCGGCGCGCCAGCTCTTCCGCGCTCCCGCTTTTCGCCTTGGCCTGACGGATGGCGGCATACATGGCATCCTCCCTTCCGGCTACTGATGTGAGGGCCTGAAGCCCGGATGGATGTTACGCCGAAGTGCACCGCCAATCCACGCTTGGTTAACCCGATCCTAATCCGCCTTCGCGATCTGCAACCAAGGATTAAGCACGCCTCAACATCGGTGCCTTAGTCTCGCCGCACTCACTTTTCGCAAACAACGGCAGCCTATTGTGCCGGGTGAAGTGAGATCAGGGGGTTCATCATGCGCATTGCGTTGCTGCTGACCGCAACCATTGTCGGCGCGCTTTTCGCCAATCTATCCCATGCCGGATCGCTCGATGCCGAGGCGGCGCAGTCGCTGCCGCCGGGCTTCCAGAGCTACCGCGGCTACATGTTCGACCTGTCGGAGAACTCCGATCGCAAGGACGTCGACAAGCTCACCGACAATCTGAAGCAGCAGATCGACACCGTCGAAGCAGCCGGCCTGTCGCCGCGCGTGCTGCGCTTCTTCCGCACCGTGCCGATCATCGCGAGCGAGCTCGCCTGCCTCGACGAAGGCGCCGCAACCGCCTGCTACGGCCGCGTAGCTCCCAACGTCGAGCGCCGCGTGCCGCGGTCGCTGACGGTGTGGGACCACGACAAGCAGCGCTGGACCAATCCGAACGCCGTCGACCTCGCGGTCGATTCGGGGCTCGGCGTGATCATGCTGCGGCCGGACATGATGCGCTACGAAAAGGAGGCGGTGCTGCTGCACGAGCTCCTGCACGCCTATCACGCGCGGCTGCTGCCGGACGGCTACGCCAACAAGGGCCTGATCGCCTATTATGCCCTGGCCAAGTCCAAGGACCTGTTGCCCAAGGACTCCTATGCGATGAAGAACCCCATGGAGTTCTTCGCCGTGACCGCCAGCATCTTCCTGGCGGGAAAGAGCGAATTCCACGATCCGAAGTCGCGCGAGGCACTCAAGGAGAAGATGCCGGACTATTACAAATACCTGGTCGGCGTGTTCGGCTTCGATCCCGAGCCAGCGGCGCCGAACGGCCCGGTGGCCTCGCTGAAGTGAGGCGGAAACACCGCCACAACACACAAGAGCCGCGCAAAATGCGCGGCTTTTTTGTTTTGATGGCCGGAAGCTGCGGATGACGGGCGTCCACCAATTGCCAAGGCGGGGCCCGATCTGCATAGTCCCGCCGCATCGATATCGTTTTTCGAAGGGGATAAGAGAACATGGCGGACGCCGACCTGGATGTCGTGATCCGGCAACTGGCCAGACAGCTGCATACGGGCCTGATGACCCGCGCCAAGGAGCGGCGGGATCGCTTCAACGGCCTTGCGGCCAAGGCCAAGGGTAAGGAGACCGGCGAGCGCTTCAAGATGATGGCCAAGGCCACCATGGAGCAGGCCACCGCCGCCGCCAAGCGCCTGCAGATGTCCGCCGACAACGTCGCCGACAGCTACGCGCGATCAATGCGTCTGGCCGCCAGCACGCCGGTTGCGGTGAAGGCGGAGAAGACGGCGAAGGAGAAGCCGGCGAAGAAGGCTGCGAAGGCGAAGAAAGCCAAGGCAAAGAAGGCGAAGTAAGGCGAAGTGCCTTCATCTCTCCCGTTTGTGGCAGAGCGATCGCATATGCGGATCTAGAAGGTCGTCATGCCCGGGCTTGTCCCGGGCATCCACGTTCCTCGTGCCGCGAGGAAAGGCGTGGATGGCCGGGACAAGCCCGGGCATAACGACGTGGAAACTTCAGCGGCCCAAGCGCCGACACCATATGCGATCGCCTGCCGCTCGCGGGGAAAGGAAGAGAAACTCACCGCTACCGGGCGGGCTCGGCGCTGGCAAGCTCGGCCAGCTTGGCGCGCGCGGCCTCTCGCGCGCGGCTGTCCTTGCCGGCAGGCAGCGCCAGTGCGGCCTCGAAATCGGCGCGGGCGTCGTCGGCCTGGCCGCGGGCGAGGAACGCGAGACCGCGATCGAGACGGGCCTGCGCATCGGAGGGGTCGAGGCGTACCGCCGTGTTGTAGCTCAGGATGGCGCGATCGAGATCGCCCATGGCGGCAAGCGCGAGACCGCGCTGGTGATAGGGTGCGGCGAGCTTGGGATCATGCGCGATCGCCTCGTTGTAATCTGCAATCGCAAGCTCGAGGTCGCCGTTCTGCCGGCGCGCCAGCGCCCGGTCGCGATAGAGCGAGGCGCGGTTGGGATTGAGATGGATGGCCTCGTCGAAGTCGGCAATCGCACGCTTGAAGTCGCCGTGGCGCAGCGCGATCCGCCCGCGCCCCTCATAGGCGAAGGCGATCAGCGAGCCGCGGAGCGGCGAGAAGCCGATCACGGCCGAGCAGATGTCGGGATCGTCCTCGTCGCCGCAATTGACGACCAGGTGCGTGGACAGGCCGACGAGCACGCAAAGGACGATCAGCAATGGTACGGCAGCTCTGGTCATCTTCGACGGTGGCGGGCAGAGCGCCGGCCACGCATCCCCTTTCGAAGGAATGGTCACGCCGAAGTGTTAACACCGGCGGGGACGACCCTATGTGCGCCAGGTCACAAAGCTGGACGCAAATCCTCACCGGTTCCGTTAGCCCCAAGGTCCGCGTGAGGGGCGACGCGAGGACGAGCGGCCCCAGGGACCGCGCGGCGGGTAGTTCTCGTTGGCGCCGACCGACGGCGCCGACCGCGTGCCGAGCTCGGCCGCGAGTTGCTGGAGGGCGGCGATGCGGTTCTGGGTCGAAGGATGGGTGGCGAACAGATTGTCCACACCATGGCCCGACAGCGGATTGATGATGAACATGTGCGCAGTCGCGGGATTCCGCTCCGCCTCGTAGTTCGGCACCTGGTGGGCGGCGCCCTCGATCTTCACCAACGCGGAGGCCAGCCACATCGGCTGTCCGACGATGCGCGCACCGAGATTGTCCGCGGCATATTCGCGGGTGCGGCTGATCGCCATCTGCACCAGCATGGCACCGAGCGGGGCGAGGATCATCAAGAGGATCGAGCCGACGATGCCCGGACCGCTGTTGTTCTCGCGATGGCCGCCGAAGAACATGCCGAACTGCGCGAGCATCGAGATCGCGCCGGCAATGGTCGCGGTAACAGTCATCAGCAGCGTGTCGTGATGCTTGATGTGCGCGAGCTCGTGCGCGATCACGCCGGCGAGCTCCTCGCGGCTGAGCTGGTGCACAAGACCGGTGGTGACGGCGACGGCGGCGTTCTCAGGATTGCGGCCGGTCGCGAACGCATTGGGCTGCATCTCGTCCATCAGGAACACGCGCGGCATCGGCAAGCCGGCGCGGCCCGCAAGCTCGGCGACGAGGCCGACCAGCTCCGGCGCGGTTGAACGGTCGACCTCATGGGCACCATACATCGAGAGCACCATGCGGTCGGAGTTCCAGTAGGTGAAGAGATTGGTCGCGGCGGCAATGACGAGCGCGATCATCGCGCCGGAGGCGCCACCGATCAGATAGCCGACACCCATGAAAAGGGCAGTCAGGCCTGCAAGCAGCATCGCGGTACGAACATAGTTCATGGCCGTCTCCTGGAGCCGGCCGCGGGCGCGCCTCTGGCCGGCTCCCCACGAAGTATGAATGCCGCCCACGACCGCAAGGTTCGTGCGTCGCCGGGCCGCAGATCCGGCGGTGCGGCCAGCCTTTCTCCTGCCGCTAAACCTTGACGGGGATTTACGCAAAAACACACTTTGACACTTGGCAACCTGGAAAGCGCAGGGTTGGCCTAATCCGCGGTAACCGGGCGCGTCGCACGGTTCTTGTGCATTGACCGGTTCCATTGGCATCTCGTCAGCAAGGTGACCGTCATGATGGACCGCTCACGCGCCGCTTCCGTGGACCCCACATCCACTCCCTCCTCTGACGAGAGCAAAGCTGGCGCGAAGGGTTTGCAGGAGGCGCTGCAGGATCAGCTGTTCGCCCATGACGAGGGCGGCCGCCAATCCGATGGGCAGACCGCGCCGGAACCAGAGCGCCGCCGGTCGTATCTGCGGCGCCAAGATCGCCATCGGACTTGCCATCACCGCCGTGCTCGGTTGGCTACCGCTGCGCGCGATCTGGGAACATTGGGCGTCGAGGCCGTGCTAAATTCCCGCCTCGTCACCTCGCGCACGCCGATCGGTGGCCGCATCTATGGCCTTTCGATCGCGG
This sequence comes from Bradyrhizobium sp. LMG 9283, assembly GCF_045571415.1. NCBI lineage: Bacteria > Pseudomonadati > Pseudomonadota > Alphaproteobacteria > Hyphomicrobiales > Nitrobacteraceae > Bradyrhizobium > Bradyrhizobium sp. LMG 9283. Next base: position 2,073,860 of record NZ_CP120691.1, on the reverse strand, counting down.
CCATCGTGGTGCGACGGACCGCGGATGGATTTGCCGTGCGGTTCGAGGAAGGCATGGATACGCGGGTGCATGCGATCAGAGCGCTTTATGCCGGCGAATATGTTCGCGGCTATCGGTGCGTCAGGGCGCTCCCGGTCGGTAAGGCGCTGCTGATGCGGCTGTTCGGCTAGCGCCACGTACTCGTAGCGCCAATGCCGGCTTCCTCTCCGCTAGGGGGCGGAATGCACCTCTCTCAAGTTATCCGAAACGACGCCTGTAGTCCCTTGGGTGCTCTGGATATCGAGCATCAATTGCTTCGCCATCTCCTGCAGACGATAACGATCTCGGTCGGTGAACTCCCGGGGCTGAGTATCGATTACACAAAGGCAGCCTACAACATGACCGGATGAAGTCCGTAGCGGGACTCCCGCGTAGAAGCGAATGCCTCTCTCCAGCACATGCGGATCGTCGGCGAAGCGCGGGTCTTCGGTCACATCCTCCGAAACCAGCATATCGCCTGCAGCGATCACATGCGCGTCGAGGGAGCCCTCGTGATTGCTCGGCAGACCTGCTTGAGCTTCTTGGGCGCGGCTTTCAGCGGCGGTTGGCTGAATATTATCGACCAATGTCACCAGCGCGATCGGAACGTTGAATGCCTGCGCGACCTTTCTGGACGCCTCATCCAGGTCCTGGCGTTTCGAGGCGTCCAAGCCAAGCCCGCGCAGCGCGGCGAGCTGCGCACGTTCGGCGTCGGCCGTGAGCTGGGGCGTATCGCCGAGAGCGGCCGCGCGACCGACCCATGCTTCAACCTGCTCGATGCATGCTTGGAGAGAGGCGAATGCCGCGTCGGCCGCCATCTGGGTCTTGAGCTCTCCCGTCTGTTCCGTTCCGGCGATCAAATTCCAGCAGCAGGCGGCAAGCTTCACCTGGGGAGCCCGACGGCGCAGGCGACGAAAGACATAGCGGGCGTAGACCTGCGGCTGCGGGTGAAAGTAGGACAGGCACACCACGTCGACCCCCTGGAGATCAAGTTGCTCCAATGCTCCCCGACTGACCACGATCGGCGGCAAGACCTTGGCGCCGATGTTGCGCTCCTCAAGCACCTGCGCGAGCATCTCCGCCGCTGCATGATCGAGCTCCGTGCGTCCTGCGAGACAGAGGACGCACGGTCGCTGCGCGGCGTGATTTCCCTCTTCCACTGCAGTCGCTTTCTCGCGGATATGGTCGTCAACCTCCCGCACAACCGAGATAGCCGTATCCGCAACGAGACGCCGGTAGTTGGTGTCGATGCTGCTGCGCTGACGATCATTCTCCGCCAAGCGCAGCGCCGGAATTCCCACGTTATCGTACAGCTCGCGCGAGGAACACTCGTCGACATAGTTCTCGGCGAACTCGACCGCCTCCTCCAGGTTGCCAGCCAATAGCCGCTGGTAGAGTTGCTCCTCCGGCGCGAGCACAGGGTCGCTGCCAAGCAGAACGCCCAAGAACTCCAACTGCGGGACGTAGCGCCCCATGACGACGAGGCAGACGGTCAAAGGTGTCGCCAGAAATAGCCCGACGGGTCCCCACAGCATCGTCCAGAAGATCGCGGCGATGATGATTGCAAGGGATGACAGCCCGGTGCTGGAGCCGTAGAGCCAAGGCTCGATAACATTGTTGCTGACGAGTTCAGCCGTAACGAACAAACCGACGACCCAGAACAGCATCGTCCAGCCTGGATCGACGGCGATGGCCAAGGCAACGGGAAATATAGCAGCCAGAAAAGGGCCGAGGTAGGGAATGAATCGGAGTACCGCTGCGAGCAAGCCCCAAAGAATCGCGTTGGGTACGCCAACAAAGTACAGTGCAACCCCGATCGGCACGCCGTAAGTCAGATTGACAACAAGCTGCATCAGCAAATAGCGGCTGACCCGCGAGGCAGCATCGTTGATGGCCTGAGTACTCTTCTGAAGGTCACCGGCTCCGGCTAACTTAATGAATCGGTCGCGCAGGTCTTCGCGCTCGAGCAGCACGAAGATCACGAAAATGACGACCAGCCCGGAAGTCGCAAGCGGCGCCAGCAATGGACCTATGACCGAGCGAATGAGCTCCAGCGGTCTCGGCTGTGGCGGCTCCACCCGCACGGTGACAGGCTCCCGACTCTCACCACCGGTGCCAAGCCGGGAGGACGCAGCCGCCGACTTTTTCTCATCTCCCGAGATCTCTCTGCCGAGATCCTGCATCGTCGTGGTGACGGCGTCGACGACCCCACCGCCCGGCGCGGAGCTTTGCAACGAGCGGATCTTCTCGGTGATGGTGGTCTGATAATTGGGAAGGTTGCTGGCGAGCTGGACCAGTTGGCGCCCAACGACCAAGGCGATCCCTGCGACGACGATGAAGGCAATGGAAACCGCAATTAGCACCGCTGCAATGCGGGGCACTTTCCAACGTCTCAGCCAATTGACCAAGGGCGTGAGAACGAAGCTCAGCAGGATCGCAAGAGCAAAAGGAACGAAGATTTCCCGGCCGAGATAGAGGGCTCCGATGGCTAGGACGATGCCGCCGGCCGTGAGCATGGGCGAGGATGCGGCTCGCACGGCCGGTGCTCGTTGCGTCGACGCCGGAGGCAACTCGGCCATAGGACGAGCCTTTCCGTAACGGTTTCAACAGGTCAACCCCGATTCGGCGGGATTGATCCAACCGAGCCAAGCGCTTGATTTCTGAATACATGCCCCTGCGCACCAAGGCGGGCGACCTCTCGTCCTCGAGATCAGGTGCAGGGTGGGGATGGTCTGGGGCGGCCGCTTCGCCTAAACTTCGGCCGAATCCACGCCTGCCCTTCCCCGCCGGAACTCCCATGGTCCAGACCCGACTTTCGATCGCGGCCGTCGCACTTCTCGCATGCTCCGCCACCGCCTCGGCCCAAACGCTTCCGCCTCCTGCCAAGCCCGCAGTGCCGAAGGCCCCCTCGCCGCGCGCGGCGTCGTGCCACAATGGTGCGAGCTTCGATCGCTTCCTCGCCGATGTGAAGCAACAGGCGGTGGCCGCCGGCGTCTCGCAGCGGACGATCGCGGAGGCCTCACCGTATCTCGTCTACGACCAGGGCATCGTCAACCGCGATCGCGGTCAGCGCGTATTCGGCCAGCTCTTCACCGAATTTGCCGGACGCATGGCCGCGCCCTATCGCATGCAGAACGGACAGCAGCACATCAAGCAATACGCTGCCGCGTTCGCGCGCGCCGAGAAGGAATATGGCGTACCGCCGGCCGTGATCGCCGCATTCTGGGGCCTCGAGAGCGACTTCGGCGCCAACATGGGCAACCTGCCGACGCTGAAATCACTGGTGTCGCTCGCCTATGATTGCCGGCGCTCCGAGATGTTCGTGGGCGAGACCATCGCCGCGCTGAAGATCATCGACCGCGGCGATCTGCATCACGACGAGATGATCGGCTCCTGGGCCGGCGAGCTCGGGCAGACGCAATTCCTGCCCGTGCATTACGTCAACTACGCCGTCGATTATGACGGCGACGGGCGGCGCGACCTGTTGCACTCGGGGGCCGACGTGATCGGCTCGACCGCGAACTACATCGCAAACGGATTGAAGTGGCGGCGCGGCGAGCCGTGGCTGGAAGAGATCAAGGTGCCGTCAAACCTGCCGTGGGAGAAGACCGACCTCACGGTGCGGGAGCCACGCTCGACATGGGCGCAGTTGGGCGTGACCTATCCCGACGGACGACCGCTGCCGAACGACAACCTGCCGGCCTCCGTGCTGCTGCCGATGGGGCGGACCGGTCCTGCCTTCATGGCATACGCGAATTTCGCGGCCTACACGGAGTGGAACAACTCGCTGATCTATTCGACCACGGCAGGCTATCTCGCCACCCGCATCGCGGGCGCGCCGCCGATGCGTAAGCCTGCCGCGCCGGTCGCGCAATTGCCGTTCAATGAGCTCAAGCAATTGCAACAGCTTCTGGTCCAGGCCGGCTTCAACGTCGGCAAGATCGACGGCGTGCTCGGCCAGCAGAGCCGCACTGCGGTGAAGGCGATGCAGATCAAGTACGGCCTGCCGGCGGATTCCTGGCCGACGGCCGAGCTGCTCGCCCGCATGCGCGGCAGCACGGCGCAGGCGCAACCTCAGGCGACCGTGCGGTAGCCAGGTTACGCGCTGTCATGCCCCGGCTTGACCGGGGCATCCGGTACGCCGCGGCCCATCGGTTCTATCACTGCGGTCTCGGCGTACTGGATCGCCCGGTCAAGCCAGTGAGGGTGCGGGCGCCGATAGCACCGCAAACCAGCAACGTCGGACTAAACCAGCAAGCGTAGAATTTTCGCACCGCACAAGCCGCTTTTCGCGATTGCATTTTTCCATGACGTTCCCATGTGAGTAACTCAGGTTTTCTCCTGAGATTTTCCCCTCTTCGAAGCGAGCATCACATGTCCTTCTACGACGCCGTCGTTCCCGCCTATTTGCAAATGCTGAACAGCCTGACCGGCCTGCTCACCAAGGCCGAGGCGCATTGCGCAGCGAAAAAGATCGACCCGAGCGTGTTGCTCGGCTCCCGCCTCTTCCCGGACATGCTGCCGCTGTCGAAGCAGATCCAGCTCGTCAGCGATTTCGCCACCAAGGGCTGCGCCCGGCTGACCCACAGCGACGTGCCGTCGACATCGGACACGGAGACCAGCTTCGCGGAATTGAAGCAGCGGCTGGCGAAGACGATCGACTACGTGAAGTCGTTCAAGCCCGAGCAGTTCGAAGGCGCCGACTTCAAGGACGTCACCTTCCCGGCCGGCCCCGACAAATCCATCACCATGAAGGGCCAGCAATTCCTGAGCTCGTTCTCGCTGCCGAACTTCTATTTCCACTGCGCGACCGCCCACGGCATTTTGCGTCACAACGGTGTCGAGATCGGCAAGCGCGATTTCATGGGCCTGAACTGACTCGCCAAATCGCACGGCGGCCGGCAGCGGAAATCCGCTCTCTCAGCCGGGATTGCACATGAATTATGCTACGCGGGCGCTGCCGCGTAGCTCGCCTGCACTTTCCGTATGGCTCATCCCTTGCGCCTGATGTCGCGATGCACAAGTGTTCGTGACCTCTCACCGCGTGGAAACATTTCCCATGAGCCGTTCGACCAAATTGTTTGAGACCTACAAGCTCGGCCCGATCACGTTAGCCAACCGCCTCGTCATGGCGCCGCTGACGCGCAACCGCGCCGTATCAGGCACGTTCGTGCCCGGCGCACTCGCCGCCGACTATTACGGCCAACGCGCCTCCGCAGGACTTCTGGTCACCGAGGCGAGCCAGGTCTCGCAACAGGGCCAGGGCTACCAGGACACGCCCGGCATCTACTCCAAGGACCAGGTCGCCGGCTGGCGCAAGGTCACCGACCGCGTCCATGAGCGCGGTGGCAAGATCTTCATCCAGCTCTGGCATGTCGGCCGCATCTCGCATGTCGACCTCCAGGCGAATGGCGCAGCTCCGGTGGCGCCAAGCGCGATCCGCGCCAAGGGCAAGACTTTCGTCAACGGCGGCTTCGCCGACGTCTCTGAGCCGCGCGCGCTCGAGCTCTCCGAAATTCCAGGCATTATCGACGACTTCAAGCGCGCGACGAAGAACGCGCTGGAAGCCGGCTTCGACGGCGTCGAGATCCACGGCGCCAACGGTTATCTGCTCGACCAGTTCGCCAGAGACGGCGCCAACAAGCGCACTGATGCCTATGGCGGCTCGATAGAGAACCGCGCGCGGCTGATGCTGGACGTCGCCAAGGCTGTTGCCACTGAGGCCGGCAGCGATCGCACCGGCATCCGCATCTCGCCGGTGACGCCGGCCAACGACCTCTCCGACTCCAATCCGCAAGCCTTGTTCGACCACATCGTCGACGGCCTCAGCGCGCTCAAGCTCGTCTATCTCCACGTCGTCGAGGGCGCCACCGGCGGCCCGCGCGACATTGCCCCGTTCGACTATGCGTCCTTGCGCAAGCGTTTCTCCGGCGCCTACGTCGCCAACAACGGCTACGATTTCGATCTCGCGACCAAGGTGCTGGACGCGAACGCGGCCGATCTCATCGCGTTCGGCAAGCCGTTCATCTCCAACCCCGACCTGGTCGAGCGGCTGAAGCAGGGCGCAGCGCTGAACGACTGGGACAAGAACACCTTCTACGGCGGCGGCGCGAAGGGATATACGGATTACCCGACGCTGGCGGCCGAGCCGGCGGAGTAGACTCCTTCTCCCTCTCCCCGCTTGCTGTTCGGACCGGGGACATAGTGGACGGGTGTTCGGAGACATCGTGGACACTTTCGGCAGCGAATCAAGGAGGCTGTCGGATGCCGTTCCGCGAGGTATCTCGGATGGACGCGAGATTGGAGTTTGTGATGTTGGCCTCGGAGGAAGGAGCCAATGTTCGGCAATTGTGTCGTCGGTTCGGCATCAGCCCGACGACCGGCTACAAGTGGCTGGAGCGATGGCAATCGGCCGGGATCAATGGGCTTCAGGAGCAGTCGCGTCGACCGCAGCGTTCGCCGGCGCGCAGTGTTGCGGCGATCGAGGATGCCGTGCTCTCGGTGCGAGCCGAGCATCCGGCTTGGGGTGGGCGCAAGATCGCCAGGCGACTGAAGGATCTGGGGCGGGACGCCGTTCCGGCGCCTTCGACGGTCACGGCGATCTTGAAGCGACATGGGATGGAACTGGGCAAGTTCGGCGGCGGTTCGCCCGCCTTCACCCGTTTCGAGCGGTCGCGGCCGAACGAGTTGTGGCAGATGGACTTCAAGGGCCACGTGGCCTTGCATGTCGGCCGGCTTCATCCGCTGACCGTGCTCGACGATCACTCGCGCTTTTCGGTGGCACTGGCGGCGTGCGCCGACGAGCAGACCGAGACGGTCAGGCAGCATCTCATCGCGGCTTTCCGCCGTTACGGCCTGCCCGAGAGACTGATCACCGACAACGGCTCGCCCTGGGGCGACGGTCCGGGCAGCCCATTCACCCCGCTCGGGGTTTGGCTGATCGAGCATGGCATCAAGATCAGCCATTCGCGGCCCTATCATCCGCAGACCATGGGCAAGGACGAACGCTTCCACCGTAGCCTCAAGGCCGAAGTGTTGTCGGCTCCTTCCTTCACCGATATTGCCGCCGCCCAGCGTGCTTTCGAGCGATGGCGCACGGTCTACAACACGCAACGGCCGCACGAAGCGCTCGAGCTCGCCGTGCCGGCCAGCCGCTATCAGCCGAGCCCGCGCGACTATGTCGAGACCGTCGCACCCTTCGAATACGCACCAGGCGACGCCGTGCGCCGCGTCCAACAGGGCGGGCACGTCAGCTTCCTCGGCCGCAACCTCAAAGTCCCCAAGGCCTTCCGCGGCAAAGCAGTCGCGTTCCGGCCAACCACACAAGACGGCGTCTTCGACGTCGTCTTCAGAACCCAGCTCATCGCAACCGTCGACATCCGGCCTCTCGACGGAACGACCGAAAGTGTCCACGATGTCTCCGAACACCCGTCCACTATGTCCCCGGTCTGAACACTTGCGGGGAGAGGGTTGGGGTGAGGGGAGTCTCCGCAAGGACGGTAGCAGTTCGACTCGCGGAGAGTCCCCCTCACCCGCCACGCTTCGCGTGTCGGCCTCTCCCCGCAAGCGGGGAGAGGCAAGAAAGAGAAAGGCCGGGATCGCTCCCGGCCTTTCGTCGTTGTGAGATCTTGCCTTACTTCGCTTCCGCGCGCTTCGGGGGAGTGGCCGGCCACGACTTGATCAGCGTGTCGTAGTCGACGGTCTCGCCCTTCGGCTTCTCGTTGGCGAGCTTGCGCTGCGGGGCGATGGTGCCGTCCTTCTCGGCCTTGGCGAACCAGTACTCGGCCGATTCCTTCTTGTGCAGCTTCGGACCGCAGGCGCCCTGCACGCCGGACTTCTCCAGGCGCTCCATCACGGAGTCCTGGGCCGCCGCGAGAGCGTCCATCGCCTGCTGCGGCGTCTTCGCACCGGACGACGCATCGCCGATGTTCTGCCACCACAGCTGCGCAAGCTTCGGATAGTCGGGCACGTTGTTGCCGGTCGGGGTCCACTGCACGCGGGCGGGCGAGCGGTAGAACTCGATCAGCCCGCCGAGCTTCGGCGCACGTTCGGTGAACGACTTGTCCCAGATGTCGGATTCACGGATGAAGGTGAGACCGACATGGCTCTTCTTCAAGCTCACCGACTTGGAGACGATGAACTGGAGATAGAGCCAGGCTGCCTTGCGGCGGTCCGGCGGCGTCGACTTCAGCAGCGTCGCGGAGCCGGCGTCCTGGTAGCCGAGCTTCATGCCTTCCTTCCAGTACGCGCCGTGGGGCGAGGGAGCCATACGCCATTTCGGCGTACCGTCCGCGTTCATCACGGCGATGCCCGGCTTCACCATGTCGGCGGTGAAGGCGGTGTACCAGAACATCTGCTGGGCGATATTGCCCTGCGCCGGAACGGGGCCGGCTTCAGAGAAGGTCATACCCTGCGCCTGCGGCGGCGCATACTTCTTCAGCCACTCGAGATATTTGGTGATCGAGTAGACCGCGGCCGGACCGTTGGTGTCGCCACCACGTTCCACCGATGAGCCGACCGGGCGGCAGCCTTCCATGCGGATGCCCCATTCGTCGACCGGCAGGCCGTTCGGAATGCCCTTGTCACCGTTGCCGGCCATCGACAGCCAGGCGTCGGTGAAACGCCATCCGAGCGAGGGGTCCTTCTTGCCATAGTCCATATGGCCGTAGACCTTGACGCCGTTGATCTCCTTGATGTCGTTGGTGAAGAACTCGGCGATGTCCTCATAGGCGGACCAGTTCACGGGCACGCCGAGCTCATAGCCGTACTTGGCCTTGAACTTGGCCTTGTAGTCCGGATTGGTGAACCAGTCGTAGCGGAACCAATAGAGGTTGGCGAACTGCTGGTCGGGCAGCTGGTAGAGCTTGCCATCCGGAGCCGTCGTGAAAGACTTGCCGATGAAGTCGTTGACGTCGAGCATAGGATCGGTGACGTCCTTGCCCTCGCCGGTCATGTAATCCGACAGCACCACGGTCTGGCCGTAGCGGAAATGCGTGCCGATCAGGTCGCTGTCGTTGATCCAGCCGTCATAGACGTTCTTGCCCGACTGCATCTGCGTCTGCAGCTTCTCGACGACGTCACCTTCCTGGATGAGGTCGTGCTTGAGCTTGATGCCGGTGATCTCGGAGAACGCCTTGGCCAGCGTCTGCGATTCATATTCGTGAGTGGTGATGGTCTCGGAGACGACGTTGATCTCCATACCCTTGAAGGGCTCGGCCGCCTTGGCGAACCACTCCAGCTCCTTCTTCTGGTCTTCCTTCGACAGCGTCGAGGGCTGGAATTCCGCGATCCACTTCTGGATCACGGCGTCGTCGGCGGCGCGAACCGGCGCCGAGACGGCGAACGACACCGCGACAATCGCGGCGGCGCTGGACATGGTCAGAAAACTGTTCTTGATCAATGGACCTTTCCTTCTCCTAAACTGTCGCATGTTGTTCCTCCGTTGCAGCGACAAACTTTTATACAGGCCCGGGTTGCCCCCCGGATCTGGCCGTCCCTTCGCGAGCTTCAGACCGTGCGAAAAATGAGCACGGCCGTGGCCAGCGAAATTCCACTTGCGAGCCACAGGCTCGAGATTTCAAACCCCTCCTCTCCGATCGGCAGCGTGGCGATCGGCTCGGTGCCGACGAGGCCGATCCACGCGAGATGGATGACGGCCGCGGCGATCAGCGAGATGAACAAGCGATCGCCGCGCGTGGTCGGAATACTGAGCACGCCGACGCGCTCGGCCTCCGGGTAGACCGCGGCGAGCCACGTCATCACCGCGAGCGTGCAGGCCAGCCCTGCGAAGAAGATCGCGGTCGGCAGCGTCCAGGCCATCCATGCAATAGATTCCATGGTCGCCTCCCCTTATACGCGGCCGAGCGCGAAACCGCGCGCGATGTAGTTGCGGACGAACCAGATCACCAACGCGCCCGGGATGATGGTGAGCACGCCGGCGGCCGCGAGCAGGCCCCAGTCCATGCCGGCAGCCGACACCGTGCGCGTCATGATCGCGGCGATGGGCTTGGCCTGCACCGAGGTCAGGGTGCGCGCCAGCAGAAGCTCGACCCAGGAGAACATGAAGCAGAAGAAGGCGGCGACGCCGATGCCGCTCGCGATCAGCGGGACCAGGATCTTGATGAAAAAGCGCGGGAAGGAATAGCCGTCGAGGAAGGCGGTCTCGTCGATCTCGCGCGGCACGCCGGAGACGAAGCCTTCGAGAATCCAGACTGCCAGCGGTACGTTGAAGATGCAGTGCGCGAGCGCGACGGCCCAGGGCGTGTCGAACAGGCCGATCGCCGAATAGAGATTGAAGAACGGCAGCGCATAGACCGCGGCCGGCGCCATGCGGTTCGACAAGAGCCAGAAGAACAGGTGCTTGTCGCCAAGGAAGCGGTAGCGCGAAAACGCGTAGGCCGCGGGCAAGGCGACCGCGATCGAGATGATGGTGTTGAGGACGACGTATTCCAGCGAGTTGATGTAGCCGGAATACCAGCTCTCGTCGGTGAAGATGCGCTTGTAGTGCTGCAGCGTCGGGGTGTGCGGCCACAGCGTCATCGTCGAGACGATCTCGCTGTTGGTCTTGAAGCTCATGTTGACCAGCCAATAGATCGGCAGCAGCAGGAAGACCAGGAACAGCCCCATGACGAGGCGGCGGCCGGGGATCGAATGCATCAGGCCACTCCTTCCTTTGGCTTGAGCGCGGGCACGGGCTTGAGCGCGGCCGACGGCTTGGGCTCCACCGCCGGCTCGCTCGAAGCCTGGACTTTCCGTTCGACGCCGGCATTGGTCATGACGGTGTAGAATATCCAGCAGACGATCAGGATGATCAGGTTGTAGACCAGCGACAGCGCCGCGGCCTTGCCGAGGTCGAACTGGCCGAGCGCGATCTTGACGAGCTCGATCGACACGAAGGTCGTGGAATTGCCGGGCCCGCCGCCGGTGACGACGAAGGGCTCGGTGTAGATCATGAAGCTGTCCATGAAGCGCAGCAGCACGGCGATCAGCAGCACGCGGTTCATCTTCGGCAGCTGGATCGCCTTGAACACGGCCCAGCGCGAGGCGCCGTCGATCTGCGCGGCCTGGTAATAGGCTTCGGGAATCGACTTCAGTCCGGCATAGCAGAGCAGCGCGACGAGGCTGGTCCAGTGCCAGACGTCCATCACGATGACGGTGACCCAGGCATCGATGTCGTTGGAGACGTAGTTGTAGTCGAAGCCGGCGGCGTTGAGCACATAGCCGAGCAGGCCGATGTCCGGACGGCCAAAGATCTGCCAGATCGTGCCGACCACGTTCCACGGAATCAAGAGCGGCAGCGCGAGAATCACGAGGCAGGCCGCGACGGTCCAGCCCTCGCGCGGCATCGACAACGCGACGACGATGCCGAGCGGCACCTCGATCGCGAGGATCACCAGCGAGAAGAACAGATTGCGGCCGAGCGAGGCGAGAAAGCGGCCGCCGAGATCGGTCGAGGGATCGAGCAGCTCCTTGAACCAGCCGACGCCGTTCCAGAAGAACTGGTTGTTGCCGAACGTATCCTGCATCGAATAGTTCACCACCGTCATCAGCGGCAGCACCGCCGAGAAGGCGACGACCAGGAACACCGGCAGCACCAGGAACCAGGCTTTTTGGTTGACGGTCTTGTCCATCAGGCGGCTCCCTCCACCAGAAGGCTGTCGGCATAGACGTGCACGTGCGACGGATCGAATTTCAGCCCGGCGGTGCCGTCCGGACTGGTGAAGCCGCCAGGGGCGCGCGCCGCGAGCTTTGCGTCCCCGAGGCGCGCACGCGCGAAACGGATGCGGCCGAGATCGTCGATGCGCTCGATCTTCGCGGTGAGCAGGCCGGGCGCGGGCGCGACGACCTCGACGAACTCGGGACGGACGCCGATCTCGATCTTGGCGCCTGCAGGCAGATTGTCGTAGGCACGGTTGAGCGCGATGACGTGGCCGCCGATCAGCGCCTCGCGCCCCCGCACCTCCGCGGGCAGGATGTTCATGCCGGGCGAGCCGATGAAATAGCCGACGAAGGTATGCGCCGGCTTGTCGAACAGCTCGGCCGGCGTGCCGCTCTGCACCACGCGGCCGTCATGCATGACGACCACAGTGTCGGCGAAGGTCAGCGCCTCGGTCTGGTCGTGGGTGACGTAGATCATCGTGAGGTCGAGCTCGCGATGCAGCGCCTTCAGCTTGGAGCGAAGCTGCCACTTCAGTTCGGGATCGATCACCGTCAGCGGCTCGTCGAACAGCACAGCGGCGACATCGGAACGGACGAGGCCGCGGCCGAGCGAGATCTTCTGCTTGGCATCCGCCGTGAGCCGAGTCGCCTTGCGGTTCAGATAGGGTTCGAGGTCGAGCAGGCGGCCGATCTCGGCGACGCGCCTGTCGATCTCGGCCTTCGGCACGCCGCGGTTCTTCAGCGGGAACGCCAGGTTCTGCCCGACCGTCATAGTGTCGTAAATCACCGGAAACTGGAACACTTGGGCGATGTTCCGCTTCTGGGTTGACAGCAGTGTGATGTCCTTGCCGTCGAACAGGATTTTTCCGCGCGACGGCGTGATGATGCCGGAGATGACGTTGAGCAGCGTGGTCTTGCCGCAGCCGCTTGGGCCGAGCAGCGCATAGGCGCCGCCCTGCCGCCAGGTCATGGTGACAGGCTTGAGCGCAAAACTCTCCGGCGCGGCACCGTTGCCGCCGTAGGAGTGGGCGAGATCGACGAGGTCAATGCGGGCCATGACGCATCTCCTCAGGAGCTCGGTGCTGCGACGAGGCGATCAGCCACATCGAACACAAAAACATCATTGGGATCGAGCACGGCGTCGATGGTCTGGCCCGGCTCGAATTCGTGCACGCCGTGCAGCACCGCCACCCAGTTCGATCCGTCGCGGCTCAGATGCACGAAACTCTCCGAACCGGTGATCTCGGTCACCGTCACTGTGGCATGGAAGGCATGGCGATCGACCTGGCCACTGGCAAGCCCGAGCTGATGGGCACGAAAGCCGACGCGATAGAAGCCGTCAGGCAGACCCGCATAAAGCCCGGATGCGGGCGCTGCACTCCCGCCGGCATATTGGACCATGCCATTCCCCTTCTCGAGGCCGACGAGATTGAGCGGCGGATCGGAGAAGACCTGCGCAACGCGCAGCGTCTGCGGGCGGCGGTAAACGTTAGAGGTCTCGCCCATCTGCAGCGCCTGGCCCTCCCACATGCACACGGTGTTGCCGCCGAGCAGCAGCGCCTCGGTCGGCTCGGTCGTGGCATAAACGAAGATCGCGCCGGAAGCCTCGAAAATGCGCGGCAGCTCGGCGCGCAGCTCCTCGCGCAGCTTGTAGTCGAGATTGGCGAGCGGCTCGTCGAGCAGCACGAGATCGGCGCTCTTGACCAGCGCGCGGGCAATCGCGGTGCGCTGCTGCTGGCCGCCGGAGAGCTGGAGCGGCGTGCGCTTCAGGAACGGCTCGAGCCGCAGCAGCTTTGCCGCCTCCGCAACGCGCGCCTCGATCTCATCGCGCGGCTTGCCCTGCACGCGCAGGGGCGAAGCGATGTTCTCGTAGACCGTCAGGGAGGGGTAATTGATGAACTGCTGATAGACCATCGCGACCGAGCGCTGGCGCACGTCGGCGCCGGTGACGTCCTTGCCATTGACCAGCACCTTGCCTGATGTCGGCTTGTCGAGGCCTGCGAGCAATCGCATGATCGAGGTCTTGCCCGACAGCGTCGGCCCGAGCAGCACGTTGAGCGTGCCGCTCTCCAGCGTCAGCGAGACATCGCGGATATGCGGAACGCCATCGACGGTCCGGGTCACGTTTTCGAGTGTCACGGTCATGAGCGTCCTCCCGCTTCCAGCAGGGGACTTTGCGGCACGGCATGGCTCCTGATCCAGTCGTCGAGCGCCGCAATCTCGTCGGCAGATAGTCGCAGGCCGAGCTTGGAACGGCGCCAGACGACGTCCTCGGCGGTGACGGCCCATTCATTAGCGATGAGATAACGGACTTCGCGCTCGGTCAGCGTGGCGCCAAAGGCCTGGCCGAGATCCGCGGCGGATTTCGCATCGCCGAGCAGCTTGATGGCACGGGTGCCATAGGCGCGCGCAAGGCGCCGGGCATGCTCGTGGCTGACGAAGGGATAGCCGCGCTGTAATTCTGCAATCAGGCCATCGACGGCGGAGACGTCCAGGTCCCCGCCGGGTAGCGGCCATTTGCCGGTCCACCCTTCGCGCGCCTTGGCGCTACGAAGATAGGGTGCGAGCCGCTCCAGCGCTTCCTCGGCGAGGCGGCGATAGGTCGTGATCTTGCCGCCATAGATCGACAGCAGCGGCACCCCGCCGGGCGTATCGAGCTCGAACACGTAGTCGCGGGTTGCGGCCTTGGCCTCGCTGGCGCCGTCGTCATAGAGGGGACGCACGCCGGAATAGGTCCAGACCACATCCTCGGGCGTCACGGGCTTGGCCAGATATTCGCTCGCCGCCTTGCAGAGATACTCGATCTCCTCAGCCGTCGCCTTCACCTTGGCGGGATCGCCGTCATAGTCGCGATCGGTGGTGCCGATCAGCGTGAAATCGTCCTGGTACGGGATCACGAAGATGATGCGGCCGTCGGCGTTCTGGAACATGTAGGCGCGGTCGTGGTCGTAGAGCTTTTTCACGACGATGTGCGAGCCCTGCACCAGGCGGACTTTTGCCTTGGCATTGATGCCGGCGCCGCGGCCGAGCACGTCCTCGACCCAGGGACCACCGGCATTGACCAGCGCGCGCGCCCGGACCTGCGAGCGCTCGCCGGTCTGCGTGTTGACCATGTTGACGGTCCAGAGGCCGTCGGTCTGGCGAATCTCGGTGGCGCGGGTGCGGGTGCGGATCTCGGCACCCTTGTCGGCGGCATCGCGCGCGTTGAGCACGACGAGGCGGGCGTCATCGACGAAGCAGTCCGAATATTCGAAGGCGCGGCTGTAGCGGTTCGGGATCAGCGGCTTGCCGACCTCATCGCGCTTGAGATCGACCGAGCGCGTGGCGGGCAGCAGATGGCGGCCACCGATGTGATCATAAAGGAAGAGGCCGAGGCGCAGCAGCCAGGCGGGGCGGAGCCCTGCATGATGCGGCAGAACGAAACGCAGGGGACGGATGATGTGGGGCGCGATGCCCCAGAGGATCTCGCGCTCGATCAGCGCCTCGCGCACCAGTCGAAACTCGTAATATTCGAGGTAGCGCAGGCCGCCATGCACCAGCTTGGTCGACCAGGACGACGTCCCGCTCGCCAAATCGTTCATTTCGCACAGGAAAACCGTGTTGCCGCGGCCCACCGCGTCACGCGCGATGCCGCAACCGTTAACACCGCCTCCGATGATGGCGAGATCGAAAATACGCTCCAACAAACGCATCCCCCGGCGACCGCCCGTTCGTCGAGCGGCTACTTTCGGTTTTGATTAGATCACACCGTAAAACGAAAGCAAGATGAAAGAGAGGCGAAAGGAAGTGAAAGCGGAACTTTTGATGGGCAGCTGGCCGCCCAAATATGCAGGTGGGCAGCCAATTCGTGATGCAGCGATATCTTGAACAGCCACCTGTGGCAGGGCATAGTCATAATAGTCACATTAGTTCTTTTTCGTATGACCGACCACGACACGCTTCCGACTGATGACACTTGGACGCTTGCCAACGCCAAGGCTCGATTATCCGAGGTGATCGATCGTGCCCAAACCGGCCCGCAGGTCATCACCCGTCATGGCAAGCCGAATGCCGTAATCGTTTCTGCCGAGGAATGGGCGCGCAAGACCGCGCGCAAAGGCACGCTGGCCGAATTCCTGCTCGCCTCGCCGCTGCGTGGCGCCGACCTTGAACTCGACCGGTCGTACGACGCGCCGCGCGACGAAATGCCGTGAATCTTCTGCTCGACACCAATGTGCTGGCAGAAGTTCAGCGGCCCGCGCCTTCGCCGAAAGTCCTGGCCTGGCTGGATACGATCGACGAGGACCGTGCGTTCATCAGCGTTGCATCAATCGCCGAGCTTCGCCGCCGTATCGCATTGCTGGAGGATGGGCGCCGGCGCACCGCACTGGCCGCCTGGCTTGCCCACGATCTCCCGGCGCGGTTTGCCGAACGCGTCCTGCCGATCGACCACGCGGTGGCCGGGCGCTGGGGCGACCTGATGGCACAGAGCCGCAGAAGCGGCGCAGCAATTTCCGTCATGGACGGCTTCTTTGCAGCGACCGCGCTCGTCAACAACCTCACGCTCGTCACGCGCAACGTGAAGGATTTTGCGGCGCTCGGCGTCGCGCTGCTCAATCCGTGGGACGACGTATAAGCCCTTATCGCAGCCGCACCACTGGCGCGGCCTCAGGCGCGGCGTCCTGCCCTTCGGCCTGCGCATCGTCGATATCCGGCCCCTTCGGCATCGCCTCAACC
This sequence comes from Bradyrhizobium sp. LMG 9283, assembly GCF_045571415.1. Classification (NCBI taxonomy): domain Bacteria; kingdom Pseudomonadati; phylum Pseudomonadota; class Alphaproteobacteria; order Hyphomicrobiales; family Nitrobacteraceae; genus Bradyrhizobium; species Bradyrhizobium sp. LMG 9283. The sequence continues at coordinate 2,057,468 of NZ_CP120691.1, read as the reverse complement.
ACCTCGATGCCCTTGCTGTGGCAGATGGTGGCGAGGCGCTCGGGCAGCGTCTGGTCGGTGACGAAGGTCTGGATCTGGGTGATGTGGGCGATACGCACAGGCGCGCTGCGGCGGAGCTTTGTGGAATCGGCGACCAGCATGACGCTGCGGGCATTGGCGATGATCGCCTGCGCCACTTGCACCTCGCGATAGTCGAAGTCGAGCAAAGCACCCTCTTCATCGATCGCGGACGCCCCGATGATGGCATAGTCGACCTTGAACTGGCCTATCAGTTGCGTCGCGGTCGAGCCAACCACCGCGCCGTCGGCGCGCCGCACCGTGCCGCCGGCGACCACCACCTCTATGCGGGGATGGCGGTAGAGCAGCATGGCGACGTTGAGATTATTGGTGATGACGAGCAGGTCCTCGTGCGAGGTCAGCGCGCTCGCGACCTCCTCGGTCGTGGTGCCGATGTTGATGAAGAGCGAGCAGCCGTTCGGGATCAGCGAGGCCGCCGCAGCGCCAATCGCCTTCTTCTCGTCGGCGGCGACGAAGCGGCGCGCCTCATAGGCAAGGTTTTCGACCCCCGACGCGATGATGGCACCGCCATGGATGCGGGTCAGCGATCTCCGCTCGCAGAGATCGTTGAGGTCCTTGCGGATGGTCTGCGCAGAGACTTCGAACCGGCGGGCGAGCTCCTCGACAATGACGCGGCCGGAGGCGCGCGCGATGTTGAGGATTTCGGCTTGGCGATGGGTCAGTCCGGTCACGGCAACGGCCTCACATCAGAATGATGCATGGTGCGGCGGTTCGCGCTTCCGGTCAATGCGCGCGCCGATCAGGGTTAACGGATGAAGGGGCCTCACCACGCCATCACCCTCGCAAGACGCGCGAGCAGCGCCGGATCGTCGAAGGCGCTGGCGGACGTGATCGCGCCTGATGCAACCAGGTCAGCATGGCTGAGGCTGGTCCGGATGCCGATGGTCGGAATTCCGGCCGCCGTCGCGGATTTCACGCCGGTGCGGGAGTCCTCGAATGCAATCGAGGTTTCCGGCCGCGCGCCGACAAAACGCAGCCCTTCCTGATACGGCAGCGGATGCGGCTTGCCGTGCGGCAGCTCGGCGCCGATCACGAGCGCCTTGAAGCGATGCGTGATGCCGAGGCCGGAGAGCAGCAGCTCGGCATTGAGACGCGGCGCATTGGTCACGGCCACCATGGGGATACCGGCGCTATCGGCTCGGTCGAGCAGCGCCATCAGGCCCGGCAGCGGTGCGATCTGTCCGACCACCAAAGTGCGGAAGACCTCTTCCTTCTCGTCGAGGATTGCGGCGCGACGCTCCGGCGCCTCGTGGGGTAGAAAGCGGTCACCGATTGCGACATTGGCGAAGCCTTGCAGCTCTCTCGAGAAACGTGCGTGATCGAAGACATGGCCATGAGGGCCGAGCACCTGGTTGAAAGCCTTCAAGTGCAACGGATCGGTGTCGGCGAGCGTGCCGTCGATGTCGAACAACAACGCCCTGCCCGGCGCATCGTAGTTAGCCTCGATCATTTCCGTACTTTCCCAAATGCGCGACGCATCGATGCGGAAGACGTATCAATATGACCTCGATCGCGCAATGACGCATCCACATGACCGCCACGCGACACTCGACAAAGCCGCGCGCGGCTGCAACACTCTGGCCAAGATCAAAAAGGAGGAAACGATGACGATCAACCGACGCGATCTGGCTCTCTCGACTCTCGCCGTCTCGGCGCTCGCGCTCACGACACCGGTGCTGGCAGCCTCGGCCGACGAAGAGGCCGTGGCGAAAAAGGTCGAAGCCTTCCGCCTCGCCCAGATCGCGGCCGACCCGAAGGCGCTCGGCGCACTGTGCTGGGACGATCTGAGCTACAGCCATTCCAGCGGCAAGGTCGAGGACAAGGCGACCTTCATCGCCAACGCCACGGACGGCAAATCGAAATTCCTGTCGATCGAATACAAGGACCCGACCATCAAGGTCGTCGGCCCCGCAGCGATCGTGCGCTTCCACTGGCTGGGCGAGCAGGAGATGGCGGCCGATGGGAAAAAAGTATCGACCAATCTTCACATCCTGATGAACTGGCAGAAGCAGGGCGACGAGTGGAAGCTCTTGTCGCGAGCAGCGACGAAGCTGTGATGCGACTGCCTACCCTCTCCCCTTGTGGGCTAGCTTGTGGGAGAGGGTGGCTTCGCAAAGCGAAGCCGGGTGAGGGGTTGCCTCAGCACCTCTCTGACTTTTGAATGCGCCGAAAGATACCCCTCATCCGGCGCTTCGCGCCACCTTCTCCCACAGGGAGAAGGAAGGGGCGGCAAAAAATTCCGACCACGCTTCACGCGTCAAAATCACCAGCGACAGGCGCTTACGCCGCTTCCTGCACGTCACCGTTAACTAACTTGCGTGCGGCGCGTTCTGCTTCGCGCGCGTTGCGGAAGAGCTGGCCTTCGAGACGGTTGAAGCGGTCGGATGATGCGAAAAAGCAGTAGCCTCCCGACGAACGAACGACAATACCCGCGGTCTGCGAATCGACTTCGATGATGTAGCTGTCCGGCATGGTCTGTGGATTCCTCAGTGCGGGCAAATAACGGTGCTCCTGCCCAAAGGTTCCCAGGCATTTGAGGCCGTTTCCACCCCGAATCGACACGCAATGAGTACGCCGGGACCTCATCCGTTTTATGACTGGTTCTTGGCGAAGCCGCGACTAAGACGACCTACTCGCGCCGTGTTTTGCGGCGCTGCAAAGGCTTCGCACGATGAGGCAGAGCGTCGCGCGCGACTACGTCGCGATCGGCGGATCGTTTCGCTGGATCGGCTGTGGACGGCCGTGGTCGTCGATCGAGACGTAGGTGAAATTGCCGTCGGTGACGAGGAACGGATGCAGCTCCTTGCGCCGCAATGCCCAGGCTTCAAGATGCACGGTCAGCGAGGTGCGCCCGACGCGCACGAGATTGGCGTAGACCGAGACGAGATCGCCGACATAGACAGCTTTGCGAAAATTCATCGCCTCGATCGCGACCGTCACCGTGCGCGACCGCGCGACCTTCGAGGCGAACACACCGCCGCCGACATCCATTTGGCTCAGCAGCCAGCCGCCGAAGATGTCGCCGTTGGCATTGGTGTCGGCGGGCATCGCCAGCGTGCGGATGCAGAGATCACCGCTCGGCCCGGTCGTGGCTTGTTCGTTCATGCCTCTCTCACTTGAGATTGCTCACTTGAAATTGTCCCAGCCCGGATCGGGCGCGAAGCGCTCGCCGAATCGCTCCGCCAGCGCACGCAGCGTGGATACAATGTTTTCCGCGCCGCGCGTGCGCGCATAGTTCAGCGGACCGCCACGGAACGGTGCATAGCCGGTCCCGAAGATCATGGCGCCGTCGACCGCATCGGCATCGTCGACGATGCATTCGCGCAAGCACGCGACGCAGACATTGGACATCGGCAGCACCAGGCGGTCGATCATCTGGTCGGTGACACGCGGCCCGGTCTCAGGCAGAGGCGCCTTCTGCGCCTTGCCGTCTTTCCAGGTGTAGAAACCTTTGCCGGTCTTGCGGCCGAGCTCGCCCTTGGCGACCTTCTCACGCAGCCAGGCCGGCGTCGGCGGCAGGAGATCGCCGAACTTGGTGCGCAGCATGTCGCCGACGTCGAGGCAGATGTCGAGCCCGACCTGATCGGCGAGCTCGATCGGTCCCATCGGCATGCCGAACTGCTCGGCCGCGGCGTCAATCAGTCGCTGGTCGATCTTCTCGTCCAGCATCACCATCGCTTCCAGCATGTACGGCGTCAGCGCGCGGTTAACGAGGAAGCCGGGTGAGCTCTTCACAGGCAGAGGCAGACGGTCGATCGCGCCGACGAAGGCGAGCACCTCCTTCAGCACCTCTGGGGCGTTGACGTCATGGCTGACGACCTCGACCAGCTGCAGCCGCGACACCGGATTGAAGAAATGCAGGCCGACCAGCCGCTCCGGCCGCGCCAGCGTGGTGCGCAGATCCTGAAGCGGAATGCTCGACGTGTTGGTCGCGAGGATCGCACCGGGCTTCATCCGTGGCTCGAGGCCGGCATAGACCTTCTGCTTCAACTCCAGCTTCTCCGGCACCGCCTCGATGATGAGATCGGCGTTGCGGACGCCCTCCCCGTCCATGTCGGGGATAAGGCGATCGAGCGCGTCGCGCACCTCCGTGGGCTTGCGGATGATCTTGCCGTAGAGCTCCGCGGCGCGCTTGACCGCGGCTGCGATTGGGTCCGCCTTCATGTCGGCGAGCGAGACGCGCAGCCCCTGCCCCGCACACCAGGCCGCGATGTCGCCGCCCATGGCGCCGGCGCCGATGACGTGGACATGCTTGATCGCGTTGCCGCTGCCTGCGGCCTTCTTCATCTGCTCACGCAGGACGAACACGCGGATCAAGTTTTGCGCAGTCGGCGTCACCATCAGCTTCGCGAACGACGCCTGCTCGGCCTTCAGCATCGCGGCGTTGCTGCCGCCATGGGTCTCCCAGAGATCGATCAGCGCGTAAGGCGCGGGATAATGCTCGCGCGCTGCAGCCTTTGCCGCCTCCGCGCGCATGCGCTTGGCCAGCAGGCCACGCACCGGGCCGAGATTGGCGGCGCGCGTGAACAAACCGGGCCTGGCCCGCTTCATACGGCCGAACAGCGCATCCCTCACCGCGCCCTGGACGTGCCGCTCCTGCGTCACGGTGTCGACCAGGCCGAGTGATTTGGCACGACGCGCATCGATGGTGCGGCCCGTCAGCATCAGCGCCATCGACTGGGTCGGATTGACCAGCGCAGTGAACCGCGCCGTGCCACCGAGGCCGGGATGCAGGCCGAGCATCACCTCCGGGAAGCCGAAGCGCGCGCCATCAATGGCAATGCGCGCCTGGCAGGCCAGCGCCACTTCGAGGCCGCCGCCGAGGCAGAAGCCATGGATCACCGCAACCGTCGGCAGTCTTAGCGCTTCCAGATGATCGACCAGTGCATGCGCGGCACGGATGCGCGTCTCCGCCATGTCGGGATCGGTCGCGCCGCGGAATTCGTTGACATCGGCGCCGGCAATGAAGCCGGACGGCTTTGCCGAGCGGATGACGAGGCCAGCGGGACGCTCGGTCTCGATCGCCGCGAGCACGGCGTCGAACTCTTCCATCACGTCCGACGAGAGCGTGTTGGCGCTGGCGTCAGCGCGGTCGAACAGCAGCCAGGCGACGCCATCGACATCGCGCGTCAGCTTGAAGTGCTTGTAGGGACTGTCCGGCGCCGGCTGCGGCCCGAGCTCCAGCACCCGGTCGGCGAGCACGGTCATGATCTTGGAATCCATGGTCACACCGCCTCGATCAGCATGGCGCCGCCGAGCCCGCCGCCGATGCATTCGGTGGCAACGCCGCGCCGCGTGCCGAGCCGCTTCATCGCGTTGACGAGATGCAGCACGATGCGATTGCCGGAGGTGCCGACAGGATGGCCGAGCGAGATGGCGCCGCCGTCGACATTAAGCCTATTGCGGTCGATCTCACCGGCCGCGCCGTCGAGCCCGAGAATCTCGCGGCAGAACTTGTCGTCGTTCCAGGCGGCGAGACAGCCGAGCACCTGGGTGGCGAATGCCTCGTTCAGCTCCCAGGTCTCGACGTCCTTGATTGTCAGGTCGTTACGCTGGAGCAGCGGCGTCACCGACATCACGGGCCCGAGCCCCATGATGCTGGGATCGAGCGCCGCCCAATGGCTGTCGACGATGACGGCCTCGGGCGTCAGCTTATGCTTGGCCACCGCCGCGTCGGAGGCAAGGATCACCCAGGAGGCACCGTCGGTGATCTGCGAGGAATTGCCGGCGGTGACCTGCCCCCAGGGGCGTTCGAACACCGGCCTCAGTTTTGCGAGAGACTCGGCCGTCGAGTCCGGCCGCACGCCGTCATCGTGGTCGAAGAACTTGCCGTCGCGGGAGAAGGCAGTCTCGACCTCGCCCTTGAGAAAACCCGCGCTTTGCGCATGCGCGAGCCGGCGATGGCTCTCGGCGGCATAGGCATCGGACTGCGCGCGCGTGATGCCGAAGATATGGCCGACGATCTCGGCGGTCTGACCCATGTTCAGGTCGGTGATGGGATCGGTCAGCCCACGCTCGAGGCCGATGATCGGCTTGAGGTAGCGCGGACGGAGCTTGAACGCTGAGGCGATCTTCGCGGCAACGCCCTTGGCGGTGGCAAGGCCGGCAAACCAGCGCACGCCCGCGTTTGGCCAAACCAGCGGCGCGTGGCTGAGCGCCTCGGTGCCGCCGGCGAGGATCATGTCGGCATGGCCTTCGCGGATGTAGCGGTAGGCGGTGTCGATCGACTGCATGCCGGAGCCGCAATTGATCTGCACGGTAAAGGCGACCATGTCCTCGCCCATGCCGAGCCGGAGCGCGGCGACGCGGGCCGGATTCATCTCGTCCGCGATCACGTTGACGCAGCCGAGCATGACCTGGTCGAAGTCAGTCGGGGCGAACGGCTGGCGCGCCAGCAGCGGCCGGCCGCACTGCACGGCGAGATCGACCGGCGTGAACGGACCGGGCCCCGAACGCGCCTTCAAGAAGGGCGTCCGGCTGCCGTCGACGATGAAAACCGGTCGTGCCATCAGCTCGCCGCCCTCTGTTCACCGAGTTCCTGGAAGAACTGATGCACGTTGACGGTTTTCTTGTAAATCGGCGACAGCGCATCCGGCGCAAAATCGTCGACTTCGATCACTTTTGTGACGGCTTCGCGGGCGACGGCGAGTTGCTCGCCCTCGGCTTGCGTGATCACGCCTTTTGTGACCGCCTCCTTCCAGTCGCGGATATGCGCGGCACGCAGGCGCTTGGCGATGGCGTCCGTGCTCGCGACCAGCTTGAACGCGCGCTCCAGCCGGGCAAAGCCGCCGTCGTCATCGACATGGGCCAGATCCGGCGTGAGGCGCTCGCGTGCCGCCGACGGCTCCAGCACCAGGCTCGCGCATTGGTGCACGACACGGTCGGAAGGGCCGAGCACGCGGGCACCGAACGGCTGGACCACGAGCTTGAGGAAGATCGCGACAAAGCGGTTGGGCAAATTGGCGAGGATTTCAGCAAGCCGGTTCTCGATGGTCTTGAAGCCGGCCGCCATGCACCATTCCAGCGCGGCAAAATCCTCCTTCTGCCGGCCTTCATCCTGCCAGCGCTTAAGCGCGGCCGAGAGCAGATAGAGTTCGGACAGGATGTCGCCGAAACGGGCCGACAGCATCTCCTTGCGCTTGAGTGCGCCGCCGAGCGTCAGCAGCGCCAGGTCGGCGCAGAGCGCAAAGGCCGCGGAGTAGCGCGAGAGCTGGCGATAGAATGGCGTGGCATCGCCCGCGTCGGGCGCCGGCGCGAATGCGCCAAAGGTCCAGCTGCGGCCGAAGGCGCGGAACAGCGTCCGGAAACTATGGCCAACATGCTTCCAGAACGCCTTGTCGAACGCGGTAAGCCCGCGCTCGCGATCGGTATCCGCCAGTGCATTCATCTCGCCGAGCAGGTAGGGATGCGCGCGGATCGCGCCCTGCCCGAACACGATGAGGTTGCGGGTCAGGATGTTGGCGCCTTCCACCGTGATGCCGACCGGCACGGCGCGATGCAAATTGCCGAGATAGTTTTGCGGACCGTCGATCACGGCCTTGCCGCCATGGATGTCCATGGCGTCGTCGATCGCGGTGCGCATCCGCTCGGTCGCGTGCAGCTTCATGATGCCGGAGATGACGGCGGGATGAACGCCCGCGTTGAGCGCCGCGCACGTGAGCCGCCGCGCTGCATCGAGCTGATAGGCGGTGGCGACGATGCGCGCGAGCGGCTCCTCGACGCCCTCGAACTTGGAGATGGAAATGCCAAACTGCTCGCGGATGCGGGCATAGGCGCCGGTGGTGCGCGCGGCATAGGCGGCGCCGGCGGCCGACAGCGACGGCAGCGAGATGCCGCGGCCGGCGGCGAGCGCGGTCATCAGCATCTTCCAGCCTTGCCCGAGCCGCTCCTTGCCGCCGATGACATAGTCGAGCGGGATGAAGACGTCGCGCCCCCAATTCGGGCCGTTCTGAAACACCTGCATCGACGGCAGATGGCGCTGGCCGATCTCGGCGCCAGGCAGATTGGTCGGGATCAGTGCCACGGTGATGCCGAGCTCTTCCTGATCGCCCACGAGGCGATCGGGATCGTAGGCCTTGAAGGCGAGGCCGAGCAGCGTCGCGATGGGACCGAGCGTGATGTAGCGCTTGTGCCAGTTCAACCTGAGGCCGACGACCTCGCGCCCCTCGAATTCGCCCTTACAGATGATGCCGGTATCAACCATGGAGGCGGCGTCGGAGCCGGCTTCCGGGCTGGTGAGGCCGAAGCAGGGAATGTCGCGGCCATCGGCGAGGCGTGGCAGCCAGCGCTGCTGCTGCTCCCTGGTGCCGAAGCGCATCAGGAGCTCGCCGGGCCCGAGCGAATTCGGCACCATCACGGTGACCGCAGCCGCGATCGAGCGGGTCGAGATCTTGCGCACCACTTCCGAATGCGCGTAGGGCGAGAAGCCGAGCCCGCCGAACTCCTTCGGAATGATCATGCCGAAGAACTTCTCGCGCTTGACGAAGTGCCAGACGTCCTGCGGCAGGTCGCGCCACTCCCAGAAGATTTTCCACTCGTCGAGCATGGCGCAGAGCTCGTCGACGGGACCATTGAGGAAGGCCCGTTCCTCGTCCGTTAGCGTCGCCTGCGGGACCTTCAGCAGCTTCGACCAATCAGGGTTGCCGGTGAAGAGATCGGCATCCCACCAGACGTCGCCCGCCTCCAGCGCCTCGCGCTCGGTGTCGGACATCACCGGCAATACGCCGCGCGCCCAGGAAAAGATCGGTTTTGTCAGGGTGTCGCGGCGGAAGCTCATGGCGGACCTCATGCATCGGCGCGGGTATCGGGCACTTTAGCGGAAACTGGCTAGCGGAGGCGAACATCTCGCCTGCAACATTGACGCGGCCGGGCGGCCGCCTAACGGCCATAACGGCCGGGGCGTGGTAGCGGTTCCGGGAGGAAAATGGGTCGTAACCCGGATGAGCGAAGCGCAATCCGGGAAAATCTATCGCGAGGTGAGAATCCCGGATTTCGCTTCCGCTTCATCCCGGGATACGAGTGCAACCCGCTAATCAGGCCGGATCATCTCGAACATGTTTTCCGGCTTGATCTCGAAATAGTCGCCGCGGCGGCCGGCGCGGACGATGGGGCGGGCGGCCGCGGTCTGGTAGACGCCGTCCTTGATCATGGCCTTGTCGATGTGGACGGCGACGACCTCCCCCAGCGTCAGCCAGGCGTCGGCCTCCTTGCCGTTGGCACCCTTGAGGCGGACGATATCGGAGACCTTGCACTCGAAGGCGACGGGGCTCTCGCCGACGCGCGGCACGTTGACGAGCTTGCCGGGGACGGCGGTCAGGCCCGCTACCTCGAACTCGTCGACCTCAGGTGCGACATGGGCCGCAGTCGCATTCATGTGCTTCGCCAGGTCCATCGTAGCGAGATTCCAGACGAACTCGCCGGTCTGCTGCATGTTCTCGACGGTGTCCTTCCAGTTGGTGGAGGAGAAGCCGATGATCGGCGGCACGTAGCAGAACGCGTTAAAGAAGCTATAAGGCGCGAGATTGACGTGGCCGCTGGCATCGCGCGAGGAGATCCAGCCAATCGGCCGCGGCGCGATGATGGCGTTGAAGGGATCGTGCTTGAGGCCGTGGCCCTTGGAAGGCTCGTAGAAGTACAGGTCTTTGTCGGTCACGTTCTGTTTCCTTCCCGTCATTGCGAGCGGAGCGAAGCAATCCAGCCTATCTCCGCGGAGAGATTCTGGATTGCTTCGCTACGCTCGCAATGACGGCGTGTGTTGATCCGTCCCGGGCCGCTACCGGCGACCGGTCCACGTGGTTATAAGAGGAAACCCGCCCCGCCCGTCAGTGGCGCGGGGACAGACCCGCGATGACGAAATCGATCATCTGGTCGATGGTCGGGCCCGGCTTGGTGGCGCACTGGGCGATCATCTGGGGGTGGAAGAAGCGCATCATCGCGGTGCAGGAACAGAGCGCAGCCAGTTGCAGGTCGGGAGCCTCGAACTCGCCGGAGGCCACGCCTTGCGCGATCATCTGGCCGATCAATCCGGCGATACATTCCATGTGGGTGACGCAGACGTCCCAGTCCTCCTGCATGGCGATCTCGACCATCTCATGCAGCTTATTGTCACCGACATAGCGCTCGGTGTTCATGCGGTTAATGGTCGTGAGCAACTCCCGAAAGCGCGGGATCACCGGACCGGGCCGCGCCACGATCCGCTGCGCCTCGAGCTCGACCTCGCCCATCAGGCCCCGCGCCACCGCCTGATGGATCGCCTTCTTCGATTCGAAGAATCGATACACGTTGGCGGGGCTCATCCTGAGCTCCTTGGCGATGTCGCCGACCGTGGTCTTCTGGTAGCCGATCTGACGGAACAGCCGCTCAGCCACCTCGAGAATACGATCCCGGGTGTCGCCTTCGATATGTTCCGCAACCAGTGTCATCTCTCAGGACTCGTTCGTCAGTACTTCATCTCACTTATTCAGCCGCTTCAGCAAGCGGAATTGCGCGCCGGTCATCGCTCCCATGCTGCGGCGCGGCAGGCTGCTCGGCGGTGCCGGCCTCGTCCAGGCTCTTCCTGAACCACAAGGCGTAAAGACCCGGCAGGTACAGCAGCGTCAGGAAGGTCGCGACGAACAGGCCGCCCATGATGGTGATCGCCATCGGACCCCAGAAGGCCGAGCGCGATAGCGGGATCATGGCGAGGATGGCGGCCAGCGCCGTCAGCACCACCGGACGGGCACGGCGGACGGTCGCTTCCACGATCGCCTCGCGGCGGGTCAGGCCGTGGCTGACGTCGGTCTCTATCTGGTCGACCAGGATGACCGTGTTGCGCATGATCATGCCGGCGAGCGCGATCAGGCCGAGCAGGGCCACGAAGCCGAACGGAGCATTGGCGACATTGAGGCCGAGCGAGGCACCGACGATGCCGAGCGGCGCGGTCAGGAACACCAGGATCAGGCGCGAGAAGCTCTGCAGCTGGATCATGAGCAGCGTCAGCATCACCATGACCATCACCGGGAAGAGGATGAAGATCGAGGCATTGCCCTTGGCGGACTCCTCGAACGCGCCGCCCGGCTCGATCCGGTAGGCCGGCTCGAGATGATCCTTGATCGCCTTCAGCTTCGGCGTGATCTGGTTGGTGACATCAGGGGCCTGCACTCCGTCGACGACGTCGGAGCGTACGGTGATCGCCATGTCGCGGTTACGCCGCCACATGATCGGCTCCTCGTGGGAATACTCGATTCTGGCGATCTGCTGCAGCGGCACGGCGACGCCATTGCGCGAGGTGATGGTGAGATCACCGACACCGCCGAGATCGAGGCGCTCGGAGGGAATCGCACGGGCAACCACGCCGACCTTCTCGATGCCGTCGCGCACGGTGGTGACCTGCGCGCCCGAGATCAGCATCGCGAGCGCCTGCGAGACGTCCTGCGGGGTCAGGCCCATCGCGCGGGCACGATCCTGGTCGACGACCAGCTTGAGATAGGGGGACTGCTCGTTCCAGTCGAGCTGGACGTCCTTGACGCTCTTGTTCTGCCGCATGACGTCGCGGACCTGGTAGGCGATCTCGCGCACCTTGTTCGCGTCGGGGCCGATCACGCGGAACTGGACGGGGAAGCCGACCGGCGGACCGAAGTTGAAGCGGTCGACGCGCACGCGCGCTTCGGAGAGGAAACCGTCAGCTGCCGCGTTCTCGATCTTGGCCTTCACGCGCTCGCGCGCTTCGACTCCCTTGGCGACGATGACGATCTCGGCAAAGGCCTCGTTCGGCAGCTGCGGGTTGAGGCCGAGCCAAAAGCGCGGCGAGCCCTGGCCGACATAGGCGGTGTAGGTCTCGATATCCTTGTCGTCCTTGAGCAGCGTCTCCGCCTTCTTCACCGCCTTCTCGGTGACATTGAAGGCGGTGCCTTCCGGCAGGCGCAACTGCAGGAACAGCTCCGGCCGCTCCGACAGCGGGAAGAACTGCTGCTGGACATGACCGAAGCCGGCGATCGAGGCGACGAAGATGCCGACGGTCGCGACCACCACGGTGATGCGGTGATTGACGCACCATTGCACGATCGCGCGCAGGCCCCGGTACATGCGGGTCTCGTAGACCGCGTGCGGATCGTGGTGGTGGTGGGCCTTCATGTCGGGCAGCAGCTTGACGCCGATATAAGGCGTGAAGATCACCGCGACGAACCAGGAGGCGACCAGCGCGATCGCCACGATCCAGAAGATGCTGCCGGCATATTCGCCGACGGCGGAATTGGCAAAGCCGATGGGGAGGAAGCCAGCGGCCGTGACCAGCGTTCCCGTGAGCATCGGAAACGCAGTTGATTCCCAGGCAAAGGACGCCGCGCGCATGCGATCCCAGCCCTGCTCCATCTTCACCACCATCATCTCGACCGCGATGATGGCGTCGTCGACGAGCAGGCCGAGCGCGATGATCAGCGCGCCGAGCGTGATGCGGTGCAGGTCGAGCGACATCGTGTTCATGACGATGAAGACAATGCCGAGCACCAAGGGCACCGACAGCGCGACCACGATGCCGGTGCGCCAACCGAGCGCCAGGAACGAGACGAACAGCACGATGACGAGCGCTTCCATGAAGGAGTGCACGAACTCGCCGACGGCATGCTCGACCACCTTGGGCTGGTCGGCGATCAGCTTGACGTCGATACCCTGCGGCACCGCTTTCATGAACTCGGCGGTGGCTTTCTCGACCTCCTTGCCGAGATCGAGGATGTTGGCGCCCTTGGCGGTGACGATGCCGATGCCGATCGCGGGCTTGCCTTCCTGGCGCACGACGAAGCTCGGCGGATCGACATAGCCATGGGTGACAGTGGCGATATCGCCGAGACGGAACACGCGGCCGTTGCTCTCGACCGGTGTTTCGGCGACGGCCTTGGCGCCGTCGAGCGCGCCGGTGACGCGCAGCGGAACGCGCTGCGACGACGTCTCGACCGTACCGGCCGGCGTCACGTTGTTCTGCTTGGCGAGCGAATCGAACAGCGCCTGCGGCGTGATGCCGAGGGTCGCGAGCTTGGCATGGCTGAACTCGACGAAGATGCGCTCGTCCTGATTGCCGTAGACGTCGACCTTGGTCACACCAGGCACCTTCAACAGGCGCTGGCGAAAGCCTTCGGAAACCTTCTTGAGCTGAGCATAATCCGCGCCGTCGCCGGTCATCATATAGAGGATGGAATCGACATCGGAGAACTCGTCGTTGACGACAGGTCCGAGGATGCCGGATGGCAGCTGGCCCTGCACGTCGACCAGCTTCTTGCGCAACAGATAGAAGAGATAAGGCACGTCCTTCGGCGGGGTGTTGTCGCGGAAGGTCACCTGGAGCGCGGTGAAGCCGGGCTTGGAATAGGTCTGCACCTTCTCGAAATAGGGCAGCTCCTGGATCTTCTTCTCGATGGGATCGGCGACCTGAGTCTGAATTTCCTGCGCGGTCGCGCCCGGCCACATCACGGAGACGTTGACCACCTTCACCGTGAAGAACGGATCCTCGGCGCGGCCGAGCTTCTCATAAGAGAAGAAGCCGGCAACGCCGAGCACGATCATCAGGAAGAGAACCAGCGTCGGATGGCTGACGGCCCAGGCCGAAAGATTGAAGCGCTTCATCGCACTCTCCGAAAGACGATCCAATTGCCAAAAACGACAGCCGCTTTGCTCAAACCGTCGTCGCGAGGCAGCGAAGCAATCCAGGGGGCTGGGCAGGTTCTGGATCGCTTCGCCGCTTCAGCCTTCGCATTTGCGCTCCGGCCGAAACTCACCTCACACGACGAAACTCGTAAGACGCTTAGAAGGACAGTGACGACACGATCCGCACCCGCTGGCTCGGATCGAGCTTCTGCACGCCGAGAGCGACGATCTTGGCGCCCTCTTCCACGCCGCCCGTGATGACGACGTCGTTGGTCTCGTAGGACTTCACCGTCACCGGCTTCAGCGTGACGGAGCCGTTGTCGTCGACGACGAAGAAGGACGGCTTGTCGCCTTCGTTGAACAGCGCCGACAGCGGCAGCCGGGCGACGCGCTCGGTTGCGGCGTCGGACAGCGTCAGCGTCGCGGTCATGCCGAGCGCGACCTTGTCGTCCGCTTCGGGCAGCGAGAACTTTGCAAGATAGGTACGGGTGGCCGGATCGGCCGCCGGCGCGATCTCGCGCAGCTTCGCTGCGTATTTCTTGTCCGGCTCCGACCAAAGAGTGACGCTGGCGACGCCCGACTTGGCGCGTCCAACCAGCGTCTCAGGGATCGCGACGACCGCTTCCTTCTCGGCAAAGCGGGCGACACGGATCGAAGCCTGGCCCGCGGCAACCACCTGGCCGGGCTCGATCAGCGTTGCGGTGACGACGCCGCGGGCGTCGGCAACGAGCGTCGCGTAGGAAAGGGAATTCTTGGTCAGCTCGACCGAGCGGACAGCGCGATCGAGGCGTGCGCGGGCCTCGTCGGCGGCCGCGCGGCTCGAATCCAGCTGCGCGTCGGTGGTCCAGCCCTTGGCCTTCAGGTCCTTGGCGCGCTGCTCGGCGGCGGCGGCCTGGGCCAACACGCCGGTCGCGGCAGTCTGCTCGGCGACGGCCTGCTCGGCCTGGAGCTTCAGGTCAACCTCGTCGAGGGTGGCGAGCGGCTGGCCGACCTCGACGGTCTGGCCGACTTCGACCAGGCGCTTTGCCACCTTGCCGGCGACGCGGAAGCCGAGATCGCTCTCGATCCGAGGCCTGATGGTGCCAACGAAGCTGCGTTCCGGCGTCTCGGCATCATAATGCGCGGTCGCGACCAGAACTGGCCGCGGCGGCTCCGCCTTTTCGGCGACGGTATCATTGCACCCGGCCAACGCAGCGGCCATCAGGGCCAGCGACACACCCGCCAAGAGCCTGGAATAGCTGGACAAAACCGACCGGACGAACATCGAAGGACACTCCTGCATCTCGATTGAGAGGAATGTCGAATAATCACTGATAAAAGTCAATAATCGTCAGTCATCAGGAAAGCGTGATCGTTAAGGGGTGGTGAGATTTGGGGAGGACCGTTGTTAGGCGGGTGCCATGGTACGGGGCGCACAGGTCGGTAGCCCGAATGGCGCCTAAGCGTAATTCGGGGACTTCGGACCAAGTCGCGGAGAGAGCGGTCCCGGATTTCGCTTCCGCTCCATCCGGGCTACGCAGCGGTGGGGTTTCGCCCTCACCGCCTCTCACTGAACTCGTGCTTGCTGTCGTGCCCGCCGACGAAGACCAAAATGCCGGCGATCAACGGCAGCACCGCGAGGACGAGCAGGCCGGTCGAGGTCTGGCCGGTGGCTTCCTTGACCCAGCCGATCAGATAAGGCCCGCCGAAGCCCGCGAGATTGCCGATCGAGTTGATCAGGGCGATGGCGCCGGCGGCTGCCGTGCCGGACAGCCAGGCGGTCGGCAGGGTCCAGAACACGCCGAAGCAGCAGAACACGCCGACCGCCGCCACCGTCAGCACCACCATCGTGAGGGTGGGATCGGTGAGATAAGAGGAGATGCCGAGCGCGACGGCGGTGAGCAGCAGCGGCGCGCCGACATGCATGACGCGCTCGCGACTCGCATCCGAATGCCGCGCCCACAGGATCATGGCGATGGTGCCGAACAGATAGGGGATCGCGGTGACGAAGCCGGTCTGCGCGTTGGTGAGGCCGAACGCCTTGACGATCTGCGGCAGCCAGAACTGCATGCCGTAGAGCGCGCCGACGAAGCCGAAATAGATCAGGCTGAGCGCGATCACCTTCGGCGAGGACAGGGCTTCGCCCAGCGAGGGATGCTTCACGGCCTGCTTGATGGCGATCTCGGCATCAAGCTTCGCCTTGAGCCAGGCCTTCTGCTCGGAAGAGAGCCAGTCCGCTTTCTCCGGCTTGTCGGTGAGATAAAACCAGGTGACGATGCCGAGCAGCACCGAGGGGATGCCCTCGATGATGAACAGCCACTGCCAGCCCTTCAGGCCCATCATGCCGTCGAGCCCGAGCAAGAGGCCCGAGATCGGCGCGCCGATCACGGTCGAGACCGGCACCGCAATGGCGAAGGCCGCGAGGAAGCGGGCGCGATATTCGGCCGGGTACCAATAGGTGAGATAGAGGATGATGCCGGGGAAGAAGCCGGCCTCGGCGACGCCGAGCAGGAAGCGCAGGACGTAGAAGCTGGTGACACCGCTGACCGCCGCCATCAGCGCCGAGATGATGCCCCAGGTCACCATGATGCGGGCGATCCAGCGGCTCGCGCCGAATTTTTCCAGCGCGAGGTTGCTCGGCACCTCGAAGATGAAGTAGCCGATGAAGAAGATGCCGGCGCCCCAGGAGAAGATCAGCGGCGTGAATTTCAGCTCGGCATTCATGGTCAGCGCAGCGAAGCCGAGATTGACGCGGTCGAGATAGGAGAAGAAGTAGGCCAGCACCAGGAACGGAATCAGGCGCCAGGAGATGGCGCGAATGGTCGAGGTTTCGATGTCGCTCTTGCTGGCGCTCTTGGCGCCGCCGGCGGAACCGGCATAGATGGTCTGGCTCATGGCTTCCCCCCGGGGTTGTTGCTTTTGTGGGCTGAGTGGCGGTTTTGAGCATCGCGGGCAAAGAGTCAATGGAGCGAGCAATGCACGGGGCGCAGCCGGATCAAGCCATTGCGCCGACGCAGAAGGCGTCTCACTCCGCCAATTGAAATCGCTCGAAGCGATCGAGCTCCTCTTCGATCTTCCGCTTGAGCTCCCGGCGTCCCGCCGTCTTCTTGCCCTGCCCGATCCAGGTCCATTTCTGCATCAACAGCTTCTTCGCTTGCCGGTCGGTCTTGAGATCGAGCGCGGCGACTATCTCGTCGCCGACCAGCACGGGCAGCGCGAAGTAGCCGAACTTGCGCTTGGCCTTCGGCACATAGGCTTCGAACAGGTGGTTGTAGCCGAAGATCAGATTGGTGCGTTTGCGCTGGATGATCAGAGGATCGAACGGCGAAAGGATGTGGACGAGATCGGGCGACACCTCATGCGGCTCCAGCGCTGCGAGCGAGGCCCAATGCTCCTGCTTGCCGGCGCCCTCGATCGTAACAGGCACGAGCTCGCCTCGGCGGACGCGCGAGGCGATCAGGCGCGCGACCGGCTTCTTGCGCGGCGCGTCGAGATGGCAGATCGAATCGAGGCTGACCACGCCCTGCGAGCGCAGCGCGCGGTCTAGCAGATAGGCCGTGATCTCCCTAGCCGACGCCGGCTTCGGCGGTCTGTCCCAGCCGAAATGCCGCGCCATCAGCTCATAGGTCTTGAGCATGCCCTGGCGCTCGCTGATGGTCACCGCGCCGGTATAGAAGGCGAGCTGCAACGCCCGCTTCGACGGCTTGCGGCTCTGCCAAAGATGCTCCTTCTCGACGAGCACGTCGTCATCGATGTCGCGGATCGTCAGCGGACCGGCACGCAGCAGCCGCATCACCTTGCGTGTGTCGGCCGGCTTCACCGAAGCGAACCATTTGTGCCCCTCGCGCCGATGCTCGCGCATCGCCGGCAGGAAGAAGCGGAAGTCGCTCGCCGGCACGTAGGAGAGCGCATGCGTCCAGTATTCGAACACGCTCTTGTCGGTGCTCTGGGCTTGGCGCAGATCGGCGCGACTATAGGACGGAATGCGGCTGAACAGGATGTGGTGATGGCACCGCTCGATGACGTTGATGGTGTCGATCTGCACATAGCCGAGATGGGCGACCGCGTCCGCCACGGCCTGCGCGCCCTCGCCGAACGGGCTGCGTTCGTCCAGCCGCTGGGCATGCAGCCAGATCTGCCGGGCCTGTGTCGTGGTGAGTGGAAGTGGTTTCGGCGTGCGGGACATTGCACGTGGTAATGTAGCGGGATTCGCGTTGAGGCAAACAAAGGAGGCAAAGAAAAACCGCGCTGCCATCTGCTGACAGCGCGGTCGGTCAACGTGAGGCTCGAGCTATTTCGCGCCCATCTTCTGCGCCTTCATGTAGTGCTGACAGGCACCGCGCATATTGCCTTTGCTCATCTCGGTGTTGGCTGCAGCCATTTCCTTGGCCATCGCCTGTTTGCCCGGCGAATCCACGGTTCCCATCGCGGTCACCGACTTGCCGATCGCCTCGCCTGTACAGGGCTGCATCTTTGCCGCAGAAGCGGGCGAGGCCGCGAGCGCGGCGAGCAGAACGAGCGAAAGCAACATCTTCATCGAATGTCTCCTCCGTGGAACAAAACCGGCGCCATGCCGGCCAACACAGGAGCCATTCTTCAGCGAGAGGTTAGCAGGGAGAAGACATTTTCGTTGCTGCGCCGCAACGCCAGCCCATTATTAGCGTGCGGCTTTTGGGCGCTCCCCGAGGCTTCCGGTCGCGACATCCGGCTCGCACACGGCCTTGCCACGTCCCTCCGCCTGGCAGCGATAAACGCTCCCGGTGAGGCGGTCGACCAGCCACATGTTCTCCTCGCTCGGCCCTTCGAGCCCGACAAAGCGGGAGGTCAGCCCCGTGATCAGCGTCGACAGCAGGATCGCCACTGCGATCATCGCTGCGCCGATATAGATGGGCATTGAGCTCAGGAACAATGTCCGATCCGGCGGGCCACTGCGATAGAATTGATAGTCACGCTCACTTGGCCTCGGCACTGGACGGAACTCGGCTCCTGTCGCGGACGGGACAAATTGTCGAATGATTGAAGCGTGGTAGGCGGGCTTCTGGACGAATTCTTGTTCGCGGGCGGGCCATGAGGCGACGCCCTTGCGACGAGCGGTGAACGCGCGTTCCGGGAACCCCTCGGGAGCAGTTCGAAGCAAACCGCGAACAAACGAGCCCGACCAAGAGTGACCTCGGCTCGCAGTTTCGAATGTGACCAAGATCACATCAGCGCCGTTGAACCTGCCCTAGGCTCGCAGCATCAAATCGCCATCAGGCGTAACAGCGAGGATACGACAATGACCCGTTTTGATAAGTTTTTTGGACTGAAGGCGATAACCCTCTCCGCAGCCCTGTCGATGACGGCGAGCCTTGCGCTGGCCGGCGACAACAACATCTCCGCCAGCCAGATCGTCGATGCACTGAAGCCGAAGCCGGTGACCCGCGGCCTCTCCGTCGGTCCGCAGGCCGACACGACCGCGCAGGCCAAGGAAGCGACCTTCCTGAACACCGTGCGCAACCGCTCGACCCGGTCGCTCTCGACGGGCGAGCGCGAGCAGATCGCCGAGCTCGCGGCGACCAAGCCGAAGATCGATCTGGAGATCCAGTTCGACTACAACTCGGCCGATATCGCCAAGACATCGGTGGCCTCCGTACAGGCGCTCGGCAAGGCTCTGTCCGATCCGGCCCTCAAGGGCTCGACCTTCGTTGTCGCCGGGCACACCGACGCGATCGGCGGCGAAGAATACAATCAAGGGCTCTCCGAGCGGCGCGCCGACACCATCAAGAAGTACCTGGTGCAGAACTACGGCCTCAACGGCAACGATCTGGTCACCGTCGGCTATGGCAAGACCAAGCTGAAGGATGCTGTCAACGGCGCCGACCCGATCAACCGCCGCGTCCAGGTCGTGAACATGGACACCAAGACTGCGGCGAAGTAACTCGCGGTCGTCGGCCAAAACACGCCGCCTGCCGCTTCCCGGCAGGCGGCGATGTCATATCCAGCTTTGAAACAGCATCAGCCGGTTGAATCCCTTCATCGAGGTGCCGATGAAGGCCGCGGAAATCGGCAGCATGACTGCAAAGCCGGCCGCGGCGACGCCGACATAAGCCCATAGCAGCCAGCGTGGCAGCCCCTCCCGGCGCAGCACATAGACCAGCGCCAGCGACGCTGCGGTCGCAGCCGGAAGATAGTAATAGATGAAACCTAGGGTGCGCGGCAGTAACGCCCAGGCGAGCCAGGGACCGAAATAGAATGCCGCGATCAGGAACGCGTCCGAGCGCCGCGCCACGATGAAATCGCGCAGCACCACGACGAGCGCGAGCAGCGCCGGCCATGCTACCAGCGGATTGCCGAGGAAGACGATTGCGGCAACGTGGTCCTCCGCCGTCTTGTCGAACAGGAACCACACCGGCCGCGCGAGCAACGGCCAGGATGGCCATGCGCTCATATAGGTGTGGCCAGCGATGGCCGTCGTGGTGTTGTCGGCAAAGATCCGCCGCTGCGCCTCGATCAAATCCGCCAGCGACAAGCCGTAAAGCGGCACGAAGGCGGCAAGATAGGCCACCGTCGGCAAGACGGCAAAGCAGAGCGCTATATGATGCGGTTTCAGGCTTGGCCAAAGCTCCGGCCGATACCAATCGTCCGGCTTCGGGTCGGCGAACAGCGTGCGCCAGCCCTGCATCAAGCGGATCACCGCAATGATGACGATGCAGACGCCAAGCGGAAACAGGCCACTCCATTTGCAGGCTGCAGCACAGCCGAACAGGCTGCCCGCGAGCGCAAACATCGCCTGCGGCCGCTCTCTGCGAAAACCATGCATGAAGGCGGCAGTCGCGAGCAGGCCGAAGCCGAGCGCAAAGATGTCCAGCATGGCAATGCGCGCCTGCACATAGACCATCTGGTTGAAACCAGCGATCAGCGCCGCGGCGATCGCGGGCAAACAGCGCGAGGCCGCACAGATAAATCGCGACGATCGCGAGCGCGCCGAACACTGTCGCGGGATAACGCCAGCCAAGTGCGTTGTCGCCGAAGGTTGCGATCGATGCTGCGATCAGCTCCTTGGCCAGCGGCGGATGCATCGGGTTGAGCATCGGCTGCGACATCGCGGGCGCCAGCATCTGCCGCGCCGCCGGCACGTAATGCACCTCGTCGAAGACGAATTTTTCCGGCGTGGTGAGGCCGATCAGCAGCGCCAGATGGGCAGCCAGGAAAATCGCGACAGCAATCACTGCGCTCCGCGACAGCTTTGGAACTGCAGGCGATTCAGGCGTCTTTGATGGTGCTGTCTTGCGTGGCAAATCTGCTTCACCGCGGCGGAAAATAGACTGGCTCTCATCATTGAACGCATTCTGCCGCAACTGTCACTAAGCATGACGCACGTCCCGCGCCGCTTGTGATAATTCCGCCACATCAGAAGCGCGCGCGATCCGGTACGATCAGGGACACATCGATCGGTTGCGAAATGAATTTGCGTTTTTGGCTTTTCCCCGCACTGCTCATGGCCGCAATCTGCGCGGCGCCCGGCGCCAAGGCGCAAACGCGCGTCGGCGAAGCCGTCGTGATCCAGAACGAAGTTGTGCGCGTCGCCGCGACCACGACGCCCATCAATGTCGGCGACAGCATGCTGCGCGACGAGACCGTGCGGACCGGCGCCGACAGCGCGGCGCGTTTCGTGATGGCCGACAGCACCAATCTGTCGCTCGGGCCGAGCGCCACGCTGAAGCTCGACCGCACCGTCTTCAACGACGAACATAGCTATCGCGACGTCGCGATCCGCATGACCACCGGCGCGTTCCGCTTCGTCACCGGGCATTCCGAGAAGACCGCCTACAAGATCACGACGCCGCTCGCGACCATCGGCGTGCGCGGCACCACGCTCGACATTCTCTCGCAACGCGGGCGCTCCGTGGTGGTGCTTCAGGACGGCGCGGCCAGCGTCTGCACGAAGAGCTCCCAGTGCGTGCAACTCACCCAGCCCGGCGACACCGCAATCATCACCTCGACCGGCGGCAAGGTGAGCATCACCAAGAGCAACACACCGCCCTGGACCTTCGCCGCCAACTGCGCGGCGAGCGCCGGGTTGTGCGCGGTCAACCAGTACGCCGGCGCCTCGCCGACCATCACGCCCGCCGTCCAGGACGACGGCGTGCTGTGCGGGCGCTGACGATGGCAATGCCGCGGTTGAAGCGCCTCATCCTCGCCGGCGTAGTTTCCGCCGTGACCGCGCTTGCGTTTGTCGCGTTCGATATTCTTCCGGCGGCAGCCCAGGCGACCTGCGAGATCGAATGCGGTGAGCCGACGCCGACGCCGACCTATTCACCGTCTCCGACACCTTCCCCGTCGCCCAGCCCTTACCCCTCGCCGTCGCCATATCCGTCCCCGAGCCCGACGCCGACCGGAGCGGATTCCAGCGGCAATTCGATCGGCGGCCTCGCCAATCAGCGCTTCAACCAGATGATCACCAACCGGGTGCTCGGCACGGTGCTGCTCGGCGTCAACGAACAGATCAGTTGCAGCGACTGCATCAGCGCATTCGGCTCGGCCGGCTCGTTCTCGGCCGGCATTCACGGCCGCAAGGAGCTGACCAACAATCTGTCGCTGCTCGCCGGCATCGCCTACACGCATTACAATGAGGGCGGCTACAAGATCACGAGCGCACCGATCGGCGCTTTCGCGCTGCGCTATGACTTCACCGATTGGGGCTCGTCGCGCCCCTTCTTCGAGGTCGGCACCATCCTGACGCCATGGGAGAAGGCGCGCTACACGCGCAGCTACGACACCAGTTTCGGCCCGGTCAGCGTGACGAGCTCGACCAACGCCTCGAACTACGCCGTCTACGGCCGCGCCGGCTGGATGAGCCGCCTCTCGCCGCGCGATGAGGTCGCGGCCTCGATCGAGGTGTGGCAGCTCTGGCAACGCGTGTCGGGCTACACCGACAGTGCAGTGGCGTTCAATCCATTCGACGCCAGCATCGCTGATGGCACCGACCGCACCAGCCTCGTCAAGATCGGCGGCCAGTGGACCCATCTTTACGGCAGCAACATCGAGGCCAACATCAACGGCGGCTGGGTGCAGTCGTTCGCCAGCCATAGCGGAATTGTCGCCACGGTGACCGGCAACGGCGTTGTCGTGCCGACCATGGGCAACCAGGGCTGGTTCGAATATGGCGGCCGCCTCGGCTTCCGCGTGCAGAAGGGCTGGATCGTGGACCTGTTCGCAAACGGCACGCTGGGCCCGCAGCCGGTGGGCAACACCATCCACGGCGGCGTGGGGCTGCGGATCAACTACTGATGCGTCTAGGCGCAGTTTCGTAGGGTGGGCAAAGCGGAGCGTGCCCACCGACGCTCGCAATCGGGGATGGATGGTGGGCACGGCGCAAGCGCGCCTTTGCCCGCCCTACGACACGGTCATGCCCTGCGAAGGGGAAGGCGGGCGATGACAGCGAGTATGTGGAGAGATCAAAGCCTCACGCCGCCGACTTGCCCTCGAACGCACGACGCAGGGCTTCAACATCCAGCTTCACCATCTTCATCATGGCCTGCATCGCGCGCGCGGCCGCGGCCTTGTCCGGGCTCGACAGGAAGTCGAACATCACTTTCGGCACCACCTGCCAGGCCACGCCCCAGCGATCCCTGAGCCAGCCGCACTGCTCCTCCTTGCCGCCATGGGCGAGGAACGCATTCCAGACGCTGTCGACCTGGGCCTGATCGTCGCAATGGATCATCAGCGAGATCGCATGGGTGTATTCCATCTTCATGCCGCCGTTGAGCGCGACCAGGGGCTGCCCGGCCACCGTGAACTCGACGACGAGCACCGAGCCTTCCTTGCCGGAGGGCCCGTCCGAAACGTTGCGCTGGACGTGCGTGATCTCTGAATTCGGGACCAGCGAGACGTAGAATTTTGCAGCGTCCTCGGCATCGCCGTTGAACCACATACAGGGCACGAGCTTGGACATCGTGAATACTCCTCTTCAGGTGTTGACGAGCTTGGATCAGGCGTTCGCCATGTCGGGCTGCAGAGGCGCGGCCGAAAGATCCATCCAGTTCACGCCCCACATATGGCCGTCGGGATCTTCGAAGCTGCGCCCGTACATGAAGCTGTATTCGTCCTTCGGGCTGGGGTCGGGCGTCCCGCCCGCAGCCTCGGCCTTGGCGACGATATCGTCGACATCGCTGCGGCTGTCCGCGGACAGGCAGAACAGCACCTGGTTCGCGGTCCTGGCGTCTGCGATCGGCTTCGGCGTGAACTGGCGGAATTTGTCGTGGGTCAGCAGCATGGCGAAAATGGTCTCGGAAAAGACCATGCAGCTCGCGGTCTCGTCGCTGAATTGCGGGTTCTTGACCGCGCCGACCGCCTCATAGAAGGCGGTCGCGCGCTTGAGGTCGGTCACCGGGAGGTTGACGAAGATCATCTTGGGCATTGGAAGCTCCTTGGGCGGGGTTCTGCCCAAGGACGGACGGCCAGGCCGCCATCCGACACCGCTTCCGACAATTTTTGGGACGCCGATCTGCGGGGTTCTGCCGCACCGCCCGCGCCCTGATTGGTCCTACTTCTTCTCGTTGGGATCCCGGTGCACCGGATCGATCCACAGCACGGTCTCGGGCTTCTCGACTGGCTCGATGTCGAGGTTGATCGCCACCGCCTCGCCGTCGCTGCGCACCAGCACGCATTCCAGCACCTCGTCCGGGCTGGCATTGATCTCCTGGTGCGGCACATAGGGCGGGACGAAAATGAAATCGCCGGGACCGGCTTCCGCGGTGAATTGCAGGCTCTCGCCCCAGCGCATCCGCGCCCTCCCCTTCACCACATAGATGACGCTTTCCAGATGGCCGTGATGATGCGCGCCGGTCTTGGCATCCGGCTTGATGCTGACCGTGCCCGCCCACAATTTCTGGGCCCCGACGCGTGCAAAATTGATGGCGGCCGCACGGTCCATGCCTGCCGTCGACGGCACATTCGTGTCGAGCTGGTTGCCCGGAATGACGCGCACACCGTCGTGCTTCCAGCGATCATGATCGTGGTCATGGTGGGAATGCGAGTGGTCATGGCCGGTCATGGGACTTGCTTTCTGTTGGTTCCGCGCGCCGCAAAACTAACCTAAAGGCACAGCCGCAAGCCATACCAAAATCGGAACGCTGGTAGCTGCCGGAGGTTGTCTCGCCGAGCAAAATGGAAGGAGCGTTTTATGGGTAGCACCACCGACAAGATCAAGGGCAATGCCAACGAGGCGATCGGCAGGGCCAAGCAGGGCATCGGCGATGCCACCGGATCCGATCGCATGAAGGGCGAAGGCGCGGTGCAGGAGATCAAGGGCAAGGGTCAGCAGGCCATGGGGGATACCAAGGACGCCGCGAAGGATGCGATGGATCGCGCCGCGGCGGCGGCACGTCGCGCGGCTGAGTGATGCGCGTAGGATTGAAAATGAAAAAGACCGGCCACAAGGCCGATCTTTTTGTTCGATCGTCATCCCGGGGCGATGCAGAGCATCGAACCCGGGATCTCGAGATTCCGGGTTCGGTGCTACGCACCGCCCTGGAATGGGCTGCGCCGTCACTTCACCGCGAGCAATTCCACGTCGAACATCAGCGTCGCGTTCGGCGGGATCACGCCGCCGGCACCGCGGGCGCCGTAGCCGAGCTGCGGCGGGATGATCAGCGTGCGCTTGCCGCCGACCTTCATCGAGGCAACGCCTTCGTCCCAGCCGGCGATGACACGGCCCTTGCCGATCGGGAATTCGAACGGCTCCTTGCGATCGACGGAGGAGTCGAATTTCTTGCCCTTCTGGCCGTTCTCATAGAGCCAGCCGGTATAGTGCATCACGCAGATCTGACCGGGCTGCGGCGAAGCACCGGTGCCGACGGTGGAGTCGATGATCTGCAAGCCTGAAGCTGTTGTCATGGTCTTTCCTGCGGTCTGGGCCGAGGCCGTGGTGGAAACGAAATCGGATACGCCACCAATCACGGTGATCGCGAGCGCCGACATGATAGCGACGAGCATGCGCTGGAAACGCTGCATAAGACACCTTCCATTTGAGGCGGGAGGTGTCTAGCCCAACGCCGTCGCCGTTTCCACCCCTTAGACCTCGATATTTTCCAGCCGCACCGGCAGCTTGCGGATCCGCTGGCCGGTGGCGTGATAGATCGCGTTGCAGATCGCGGCATTGGTGCCGACATTGGCAAGCTCGCCAAGGCCCTTTGCGCCCACCAGGTTGATATGGTCGTCCTGCTCGGAAAGCATGATCACCTCGACGCCGGGTACATCGGCATTCACAGGCACGAGGTAGTCGGCAAGATTGTCGTTGACGTAGCGCGCATTGCGCTCGTCAATCTCGGTGGCCTCCAGCAGCGCCGAGGACATGCCCCAGATCAGGCCGCCCATGAGCTGGCTGCGCGCGGTGCGAGGATTCATGATTCTGCCTGCCGCGAATGCGCCGACCAGGCGGGGGCAGCGGATTTCGTGTGTGAAGCGGTTGACGCGGACCTCGACGAACTCCGCACCGAAGGCGTAGGCGATCTGGTCTTTCATGGCGTGGCCGCCGATCAACCGCACGTGACCCGTGTGCATGGCGTGGAAGGAATCCAGCGGCGCGCCCTCAGGCTTCCACTCGCCATATTCCTCGACGACGCCGACGCCGAGCGCATCGAAGGCCTTGTCGAGATCGAGGGAGCGATCGCCCTTCGCCGCCTGGGTCGACGGCGCCGGGCTGATGCCGACGGTCTCCTTGGCCTTGTCGGCGAGGCTGTCGCTCGGCATCACCGCCTTGAACAGGCGCTGGCGGATCTGGTCGCACACCATCATCACCGCAGAACAGGTGCTGGCGGTCGAGTTCGAACCGCCCGCCACCGGCGCCGGCGGCAGGTCGCTGTCACCGATGAAGACTGCCACCTTCTCGAGCGGCACGCCGAGCCGCTCAGCCGCGGTCTGGGCGATGACGGTATAAGCTCCGGTGCCGATCTCGTGGCCGGCGATCTCGACGCGGGTGCGGCCGTCGCGTTGGAGGCGCACGCGCGCTGCGGACGGCGCCATCTGCGTCGGATAGCAGGTCGCGGCGCAGCCGTAGCCGATCAACCAGTCGCCGTCCGACATCGATTTCGGCTGAGGCGAGCGTTGCGCCCAGCCGAACGCTTTGGCGGCCTCGTCGAAACAAGCCATGAGCGAGCGCGACGTGTAGGGCTTGCCGCTGATCGGCTCGTTCGTCGTATCGTTGACGCGGCGAAGCTCAATCGGGTCCATGTCGAGCTTGACCGCGAGCTCGTCCAGCGCGCTTTCCAGTGCGAACAGATACGGCACCTCCGGAGGTGAGCGCATGAAGCCGGGCGTATTGCGATCGGCGCGCACGATCGAGACCAGACTGTCGACATTCGGGCAGGCATAGAGCCGCGTCGTCGTCTTGGTGCCGCCGACGCAATAGGCGTCGGGACGCGAGGAGACTTCGGCCCCCTCATGCCGCAAAGCGAGCAGCCTGCCGTCCCGGCTCGCACCGAGCTTGATCTCATGCCGCGTCTCGGCGCGATAGGTCGCGATGGTAAAGCCCTGGTCGCGGGTCGGGACCAGCTTGATCGGGCGGTTCAGGCGCTTGGCAATGCCGGCGATGATGGCGGTCCGCGGCGTCATCGAGCCGCGCGAACCAAAACCGCCGCCGACATAGGGATTGACCACACGCACCTTGTCGGCGTCGATGCCGAGCTGCTCGGCCACGCCGTTCTTCAGGCCATAGACATACTGACTGCCCTCGTAGATGACGAGATTGTCGCCCATCCAGGCGCAGCTTATCGTGAACAGCTCCATCGGATTGTGGTGCTGCGTCGGCGTTTCATAGGAAGCGGTGAGCTTGACCTCGGCTGCATCGAAGGCCTTGACGAAGTCGCCGACCTTCGGGTCCTCCTTGAACTGCGAATTCTGGCCCTTCGCAGCCGCCGTGGTTATTCCCGGCGAGTCGAAGCTCGCGCTCGGCGCCGCCGCGGTGTAGCTGACCTTGATGCGATTGGCCGCCTCGCGCGCCGCCTCGTAGCTCTCCGCGATGACCACGGCGATGATCTGGCCGTCATGCGCGATTTCGGCCGACTTCAACGGCTGGATCGTGGTGCCGGCATAGCCGCCGTTGCTGAAGAGTTTGGATTCCTTCAGCTTCGGAGCGTTCTCGTGCGTGACGATGTCGATCACGCCGCGGACGCGCCCGGCATCGTCGAGATCGAAGCGTTCGATGCGGCCCCTGGCGATGGCGCTGGTGACCAGGAATGCGTAGGCCGGATTGTCCAGCGGCATGTCGGAGGCATAGGTCGCCCGCCCCGTGACCTTTGCGGTCGCATCATAGCGCGGCACGGATTGACCCATATTCGCCTTGGGCTCGGGAGCTGCAGCGGTCATGGTCAGATCTCCATCGTTACGGCCTGCTGGAGCGCGCGTGCCACCACGCGCTTGCCGAGCGCGATCTTGAAGCTGTTGTGACGGCGACCGCGGGCGTCCGCAAAAGCGGCATCGGCGACACGCCGTCCCAGCGCTTCGTCGAACTTCTGTCCCTTCAATAGCGCCTCCGCCTCGCGCGCCCGCCACGGCACGGTGGCGACGCCGCCGAGCGCGACGCGCGCGTCCCTGATCGTGCCGTCCCGCACGTCGAGCGCGATTGCGGCCGATGAGAGTGCGAATTCGTAAGATTGCCGGTCGCGTGCCTTGAGATACACCGAGCGCGGCCAGCGTCCGGAAATGGAAAACGCCGAGATCAGCTCGCCGGGCTGAAGCGCGGTCTCGATCTCAGGCGTGTCGCCGGGCGCCTTGTGCAACTGGGCGAACGGCATGCTGCGCGTACCGGCCTTGCCCGTGATCTCGACGGTCGCATCCAGCGCGATCAGCGCCTGGGCAAAATCACCAGGATAGGTCGCGATGCACTGATCGGAGGTACCTAGCACCGCATGCATGCGATTGACGCCGTCCATTGCGGCACAGCCAGACCCAGGATTGCGCTTATTGCAGTTCTCATAGGAGACATCGCGGAAGTAATTGCAACGCGTCCGCTGCATCACGTTGCCGCCGAGCGTCGCCATGTTGCGCAGTTGGGCGCTGGCGGCGAGCTTCAGCGAATCCGCGATCACCGGATAACTGCGCTGGATCTCGGCGTGCGCGGCGACGTCGGACATCTTTGCGAGCGCGCCGAGCCGCAAGGCATCACTGCCTGGCTCGATCGCCGACCAGGCGTGCGCCAGCGGATTGATATCGACGATCGTGGTGGGCCGCATCACGTCGAGCTTCATCAAATCGATCAGCGTGGTGCCGCCGGCAAGCGGTTGCGCCGTCGCTTTCGTCAACGGATTGTTGGCGGCCGCTGCGGCGCCGAGCGCCTGCACGGCCATATTCGAGTCTGATGCTCTCTGATACAAGAACGGTCGCATGCGCCTAACCTCTCATGATCTCGGGCGCGGCCTGCTTCACGGCGGCGACGATGTTGGGATAGGCAGCGCAGCGGCAGATGTTGCCGCTCATATATTCGCGGATGTCGGCCTCGTTTCCCGCATGCCCCTCCTTCACGCAGGCCACGGCAGACATGATCTGACCGGGCGTGCAGTAGCCGCACTGGAATGCGTCGTTGTCGATGAAGGCCTGCTGCATCGGATGCAGCCGGTCGTCGGTGGCGAGGCCCTCGATCGTCGTGATCTCCTGCCCTTCGACGGCGACCGCCAACGTCAGGCACGATACCACCCGGCGATCATCGATCAGCACCGTGCACGCGCCGCACTGGCCGTGGTCGCAACCCTTCTTGCTGCCGGTGAGCTTGAGATGTTCACGCAGCGCATCGAGCACCGTGGTGCGTGCGTCGAGGCGCAAGTGCTTGTCCTTGCCGTTCACACGCAGCGTCACCTCAACGGGAAGCGACGGATCCTGCGCGACGGGCGCGTTCGCATCCTGCGCGGCCGCTCGCGCCGTCATTGGAACCAGCACACTTCCGGCAGCACCGGCCATAAAGGCGCGCCGATCGAATCCGGATGGTCGGGAACTTGATTTGTCGGACATGGCCGGCCTCCGCCGCTATCTAGAAAAGCAGCGCACGCCTGCACCGCTCATCGCCCCATAACTTGGAGCAATGAGTGCAGTTCCGAACGAGAAAAGGCGGCGCAGCAAATGCCGCGCCGCCCGTCGTCAACTTTTCCTGATCTCGCGCGTCCTGATCTCGCGCGCGGAACCACGCGAGCTTAATAGCCGAGTGCGCAGCCGTCCTTACGCGGATCGGAGCCGCCAGTGAGCGTGCCCTTGTCCCAGTCGATCCAAATCGCCTGAGCACCGCCGAGCGGGCCGACCACGCTGGTGGTCTTGTGGCCGAGCTTCTTCAAACCTTCGACAATCGCCGCCGGCACGCTGTCCTCGAGCTGGTACTGGCCCTCGTAGTGCAGGCCGCGCGGCATATCGATCGCCTCCTGCACGTCGCAGCCGTAATCGAGGATGTTGGTCAGCAGATGAGTCTGGCCGGTCGGCTGGTACTGGCCGCCCATCACCGCGAACGACATCGCCGAACGGCCGCCCTTGGTGAGCAGGCCCGGCATGATCGTGTGCAGCGGGCGCTTGCCACCTTCGATGCAGTTGGGATGACCGGGCTGGATGCGGAAGCCGCCGGCGCGGTTCTGGAACAAGACGCCGGTCTTGTTCGAGACGATCGCCGAGCCGAAGGAATGCGCGACCGAGTTGATGAACGAGCAGACGTTGCGGTCCTTGTCCACCACCGTGATGTAGATGGTCGAGGGGTTCATCGGGGGGGCGACGTTCGGCAGGTCGAGCATGCCGTCCATCCGGATCTTGCTCATGTACTCGTTGGCAAAGCCCTTCTCGAGCATCTCGGCGACATTGATCTTCATGTGCTCGGGAGAAGCGACGTGCATCTCGCGATTCATGTAGGCGATGCGCGCGGCTTCCGCCTCGAGATGGAAGCGCTCGACGCTCACGGGCGCGTACTTGGTCAGGTCGAAGCGCGACAGGATGTTGAGCATCAAGAGCGCGGTGACGCCCGGGCCGTTCGGCGGGCACTGCCAGACGTCGTAGCCCTTGTACATGATGCCGATCGGCGTGGTCACTTCCGTCGTGTGAGCGGCAAAGTCGTCGAGCGTGTGCAGGCCGCCGATGCCGCGCAGTGTCTCGACCATATCCTCCGCGATCTCGCCCTTGTAGAAGGCGTCGCGGCCGTCCTTGGCGATCGCGCGCAGCGTCTTGCCGAGTTCGACCTGGCGGATGACGTCGCCGGTCACCGGCGGCTTGCCGCCCGGCAGCAGGTAGCGCACGGTGTTGGTGCCGTTCTTCAGCTTCTCGAACTGGTTCTTCCAGTCAAAGGCGATGCGGGGCGCCACGACATAGCCCTCCTCAGCCGCCTTGATCGCGGGCTGGAGCAGCCGGTCGAAACCGAACTTGCCGTGATCGCGCAGCACGGTCGCGAAGGCGTCGATGACGCCGGGGATCGAGACCGCATGCGCCGAGGTCAGCGGCACGGCGTTGATCTTGCGCTCGAGATACCAGTCGGCATTCGCCGCCTTCGGCGCGCGGCCGGAGCCGTTATAGGCGACGATCTTGCCCTCCCCCCGCGGCTGGATCAGCGCAAAGCAGTCGCCGCCGATGCCAGTCGATTGCGGCTCGATCACGCCGAGCAGGGCCGAGCCGGCAACCGCCGCATCCACCGCGGTGCCGCCCTCACGGAGCACCTCGATCGCAGCGAGCGACGCCTGCGGATGCGAGGTCGCCACCATCGCATTGGTGGCATGGACCGTGGACCTGCCGGGGAAATGAAAGTTTCTCATCGAATGCCTTGCTCTCTTGGCCGTCGGCGCGGGTGCGCGCCATCTCAAAAACCAGGTCTACATGACACATTCCCGCCCGGCGGGGCAATGCTGGCATACCAGGCAAATGGCTGCCATCCGCTGGGCGTATGGATTTTCGAAGCAAGCCGCCGTGCGGGTTTTCCGGAGGGCCGCCGCCTGCTAAACGAGCCGCCATGTCTGATCAGAATTCGGCCACCAAGGTCGCGGCCTTCTATCAATTCGTCGCCCTCCCCGATTACCGCGAGCTGCGCGAGCCGTTGCGCGCGTTCTGCGCTGGCCTTCATCTGAAGGGCAGCGTGTTGCTGGCGCAGGAGGGCGTCAACGGCACGGTCGCCGGTACGCCGGAGGCGATCGATGCCTTCGCCCGTGAACTCGCACACGGCGACATGTTCGGCGGCCGGCTCGACAATCTCGAATTGAAATTCTCGACTGCGGAAGCGATGCCGTTCGGACGGCTCAAGGTGCGGCTCAAGAAGGAGATCGTCACGCTCGGCGACGAGACTGCCGATCCGACCCGCCAGGTGGGCACCTATGTCGATGCCGCCGAGTGGAACGCGCTGATTGCGACGCCCGACACGCTGCTGCTCGACACCCGCAACGCCTTCGAAGTGGCCATGGGGACATTCGAGGGCGCGGTCGACCCTGGCATCAAGAGCTTTGGCCAGTTCAAAGACTTTGCCGCAGTTGAGCTTGATCCTGCAAAGCACCGCAGGATCGCGATGTTCTGCACCGGCGGCATCCGCTGCGAGAAGGCGAGCGCGCATCTGCTCGCGCGCGGCTTTGCCGAGGTCTATCACCTCAAGGGCGGCATCCTCAAATATCTCGAGGAGGTGCCGGAGGCGGAGAGCCGCTGGCGCGGCGAATGCTTCGTGTTCGACGAGCGCGTGGCGCTCGGCCATGGCTTGCGCGAACGAGGCCTGCGCGAACAGGAATTGGGGCACGGCCGTGACGAATGAGATCAAGACGCTGAGCGAGCGCATCGACACGCTGGAGACGCGCCTCGCCTACCAGGACGACACGATCGAGACGTTGAACCAGACCATCACCGCACAGTGGAAGCAGATCGACGCGCTGACGCGGCAGATCGCCCAGCTCAATGAGCGGCTCCAGGAGGCCGAGGCAAACGCGCCGGGACCTGCCAACGAGCGTCCACCGCATTATTGAGCGGTGTTACTGGCCGGACGCCTTGGGCAGCAGGTTCATGACCTCGCCAGACATCACCAGGCGGTCGCGGCCTGCATCCTTTGCGGCGTAGAGCGCCCGGTCGGCGGCCTCCACCAGTGTAGCGACTCCTGCGGTTCGCTCCAGCACCGGCCGGCAGGCGGCGCCGCCGAGCGAAGCCGTGACGCAGCCGGTCGCATGATTGCTGGCATGAACGAGGCCGGCCTCGTGAATCGCATTGCGGATCCGTTCGCCAACCATCGCGCAGCCCGCGGCGTCGATGTTCGGCAGCAGCACGGCGAATTCCTCGCCGCCATAGCGCGCCGCCAGATCGCCGGCACGCTGCGTTTCGGCCGCGATGATCTTTGCGATCCGGCGCAGGCAGGCATCGCCCGCGGGATGGCCGTATTCATCGTTGTAGGCCTTGAAGTGGTCCACATCGATCATCAGCAGACCAAGGCTGGAGCGGTCGCGATAGGCCCGCGCCCATTCCTCCTTCAACCGCTCGTCGAAGCGGCGGCGATTGGCAAGGCCGGTGAGGCTGTCCTCGATCGCAAGCGTCTCGAGCCTGGTTTCCAGCTTCTTGTGCTCGGTGATGTCGCGGGAGATCGCGACCACACCGTCGATGCGGCCATTGTCCTTGCGCGTCACCCGCATGGTCGATTCCAGCCAGATTTCGCCGTTCTCCCGGTGCGAGTTGCGGTAGGTGAGGCGCGCCTCCTCCTTCTCGCCACGCTTCATGGTGTCGACGATCGCCTGGACCTCCGGCAGATCCTCCGGATTGATACCGGCAAGCGCCGGCGTGCCGATCAGCTGATCGGGGCGCCAACCGACGATGCGGACCGAGGAGGGCGAGACATAGCGCAGCCGCTCGTCGAGCCCGATGCGCGTCACCATGTCACTGGAGCCTTCGGCGAGCAGGCGGAAATGCGCCTCCTTCTCGGCCAGCGCGACGGCCATGCGCTGGCCCCGCTGCAACTGCCGCACCAGCACGCCGCCGATGACAGCGATCAGCATCACCAGCGCGAGCACGTAGAGCATGCGGGAAATTGCCGCGGCGCGCCAGGGCGCGAGCAATTCGTCCTTGTCGACGGTGGCGAGCAGCAGGAGCGGGAAACGGCTGCTGCGATTGAAGAAGCTGACGCGTTCGGCGCCGTCCAGCGGCGACTTGAAATGATAGACTCCGCTCGGCCGTTGCAGGCTTGGATCGCTAAACAGCGGGGCGTCGGCAACGCTGCGGCCGACGAACTTGTCGTTGCGCGGATTGCGCGCGACGATCAGGCCGTCGCCGTGCATCAGCGCCACGGAGCTGTTGCGGCCGATCTCGAATTGCTCGTAGAAGTGCGCGAGGTATCGGGAGCTGATGGTCGCGAGCACCACGCCACCGAAGCTGCCGTCCGGCTTGTTGAAGCGGCGCGACAGGGTGACGACCCATTCGCCGTCGATCAGGCTCTTCACGGGACGGCCGACAAGGGCCTCGCGCTTCGGCGAGAGCTGGTGATATCGGAAGAACGCATCGTCGCTGAAGGTCGAGCCGATCGTACCGGGCGAGGTCAGCCAGTTGCCCTGATCGTCGATGATGGCAAGGCTGTGGATACGCGCGATCGCCCTTCTGCGCGCTTCCAGGAGGTTGCCGAGCTTGGCGATCGTGGCCGGTCCAGTGCCATCCATCTCCAACCGGCTGACCACGCCGACCACACCGGAATCCAGGAGATCGAGGCTGTCCTCGGCATGCTGGGTCAGCGAACGGGCGACGTTCGCCATCTCCGTCTCGGCGGCCTTGAGCACCGCGTCGCGTGCCGCCCACTCGCGCCAACCGCTGACGCCGAGGATGGTCGTGCAGGTCAGCACGACGAAAGCCGCCGCGCGCAGCGGCAGGCGGCTCCATCCAGCTCGTTGGGTAGCAGCACTCATGCGGCAGGCTTCTCCGATCGTTCGGAAACTCTGCCGCTTCTGTTATTGAAGTCTGAAACCGCCGCCGCAATACGCGGTGATCTCCGCGGTTTCCAGTAGTCTTACGGGCGCAACGATCGCCGCATCGCTAACAAGAGATTAGCAAGCCTATCGGAATCCGGCGCGCGTGACGCCGCTAGCTGAAGATGGCCTTAACCCTCTCCCAGAGCGAGGGATGGTCAGCATCCGCATCGGCCTTCGAGGGCGTCGGCTGCGCGGCGCTTACGGGATCTGAAGCCGGGAACGTATCCTTCAGCCCGGCGTCGAGCTTGGCGTTGCGATCGGCAGCGAGCGCCTCGCGCAGATCTTCGGCGTGCTTGTCGTGCGGGGCGGGATTGAATGTCTCAGCCATGAGATCCTCCTCCATTCGCCGGTCAACGCGGCGCATTTGCCTCGGTTCCCCTGTTCCGCTCGGACCTTTGGCGGTGTATCAGGAACCTCAAATCTAGATCAGGACCGTTCGTGCCCAAGTCTGCGAAAAAGCCTTTCATCGATGTGCTCTCCGGCGAGCGCCAGACCATCCCGCCCGTCTGGATGATGCGTCAGGCCGGGCGCTACCTTCCGGAATATCGCGAGGTGCGCGCCAAGGCCGGCGGCTTCCTCGATCTCTGCTTCAATCCGGAGCTTGCCGCCGAGGTCACGCTGCAGCCGATCCGAAGGTTCGGTTTCGACGCGGCGATCATCTTCTCGGACATCCTGGTGATCCCCTATGCGCTCGGACGCTCGGTGCGGTTCGAGGTCGGCGAAGGCCCGCGGCTCGAGCCGCTCGACGATCCGGCCAAGGTCGCGACGCTGGCGCCGCGCGCCGATCTCGGCAAGCTTCAACCGGTGTTCGACGCGCTGAAGATCGTGCGTGGCGCGCTTGCTCCCGAGGTCGCGCTGATCGGCTTCTGCGGAGCGCCATGGACGGTGGCGACCTACATGGTCGCTGGCCACGGCACGCCGGATCAGGCGCCGGCCCGGATGATGGCGTACCGGCATCCCGAAGCGTTTTCCAAAATCATCGACGTGCTGGTCGACAGCTCGATCGAATATCTGCTGGCGCAGCTCGCCGCCGGTGCCGACGCGTTGCAGATCTTCGACACCTGGGCCGGCGTGCTGCCGCCAACCGAGTTCGCGCGCTGGTCGACCGAACCGACGCGGCGCATCGTGGAGGGCGTGCGCGCGAAGGTGCCGGATGCGAAGATCGTCGGCTTTCCGCGCGGGGCCGGCGCGCTGCTGCCCGCTTACGTCGAGGCAACCGGCGTCAACGGCGTCAGTATCGACTGGACCGCGGAGCCGGCCTTCATCCGCGAGCGCGTGCAGAGCAAGGTCGCGGTGCAGGGCAATCTCGATCCCTTGGTGCTGATCACGGGCGGCGCCGCGCTCGACGGCGCGGTCGACGACGTGCTGGCCAATTTTGCCCAAGGGCGGCTGATCTTCAACCTCGGTCACGGCATCCAGCCGGAGACGCCGATCGCCCATGTCGAGCAGATGATCAAGCGGGTGCGGGGGTGATCTTTCCGCCTCTCAGGAGGCGGAAACAAAAAAGTGCGAAAACAACCCCATGCACAGTAGGCAAGTCATTGAAAAATCTGGGCCGCTATGGTGCGGCGCACGAGCGCCTTTGACACGTCGGGCAAAACAGGCGCAGAATCGTACAATGGTCGGTTGTGCTCTCGCCGCAAGGCTCAGCGCGGCCGACTGCGCTCGATGATCTCCGCCGCCCCCTTCGCCAGCAAATCGAGTCCCACCGCACGGCCGAGCTCACGCGGGCGATCGGCCGGCCCGGTGCGCGAGGCTTCGATGATGGTGTTGCCGGAGAGGTCGAGCACGGAGGCGGTGAGCGACATCTGACCGCCGGCGATGGTCGAGTAGCTCGCCACAGGCGAATTGCAGTGACCGTTGAGCACCCACAGCACCTCACGCTCGGCATCCGCAGAGGCGTGCGCCAAGGGATCGTCGATCGATGACAGGATCTGTCGGGTCTGCCAGTCCTGCGCCGCGCATTCGACTGCGACGATGCCCTGCCCTGCCGCCGGCAGCATCTCCGCCGCAGTGAATTCGTACGCGATGCGGCCGGCAAGTCCGACGCGGTCGAGGCCCGAACGCGCCATGATCAACGCATCCGCCGGCCCCACGGCGCCGCCATCCGGCAGGCGCTGCTTCTCGCCATTGTCGAGTTTTCGCACGCGGGTGTCGGCGGCCCCGCGGAAATGGATCACTTCCACCTCCGGGAACAACCGCCGCGCATAGGCCGCTCGGCGCACCGCGTTGGTCCCGATCTTGAAACCCCTGCCGCGCGCCTGGCGCAGCGTCTCCAGCGTCACACCGTCGCGCAGCACCAGCGCATCGCCAGGCGGATCGCGCGACAGCGTGGCGCCGATGACGAGGCCAGGCGTGTCCTCGTTGCCCGGCATGTCCTTCAGCGAATGCATCGCCGCCTGCAATTCGCCCGACAGCACGGCGGCGCGGATCTGCGCCACGAAGGCACCACCCTTGCCGCCGTGCGGCAAGAGCTTGCTGGTCTGATCGAGATCGCCCGTGGTGTCGCACTTGACGATCTCGACGTCGAGACCGGGCACGGCGGCGGTCAGACGGCGCGCGATCTCTTCCGTCTGCGCCAGCGCCATGGCGCTCTTGCGTGTGCCGATCTTGAATCGAGTAGCCAAGCCCTGGTCCTTTCGCGATGGGGATCTACCGCGCATCCTCCAATATCATGTCGGAGGCCTTTTCGGCGATCATGATGATCGGCGCGTTGGTGTTCCCCGACACCAGGTCCGGCATGATCGAGCCGTCGACGACGCGAAGGCCCTCGAGCCCCCTCACCTTCAACCGCTGATCGACCACCGCAAGCGCGTCGTTGCCCATACGACAGGTCGAGGTCGGATGGTAGATGGTGCTGCCGCGCTCGCGGCAATAATCCAGGATCTCGGCATCCGTGGATACCTTCGCCCCGGGGTCGTACTCGCTGATCACGAACGGCTTCAGCGCCGGCGCGTTCAGGATCTTGCGCAGGATCTTGATGCCTTCGACGTTGGTGGTGCGGTCGGTCTCGGTTGACATGTAGTTGATGCGGATCTCCGGTGGCACGGTCGGGTCCGCGCTCTTGATGCGCAAGGTCCCGCGGCTCTCGGGACGGAGCTGGCACACCGAGGCGGTGAAGCCGGAGAAATCGTGCAGCTTCTCGCCCATCTTGTCGGTCGAGAACGGCAGGAAATGCACCTGGATGTCTGGCGAAGCCAGCCGCGGACTGGTTTTGAAGAACGCACCCGCCGTACCGGCCGCGATCGTCAACCAGCCCTTCCGGAACAGCGCATAGCGCGCGCCGGCCATGGTGCGACGAAGCGGATGATTGATGGTGTCGTTCAGCGTGACCTTCTGCGAGCACCGCATCACGATGCGGACTTGCATGTGGTCCTGAAGGTCGTGACCGACGCCCGGTGCGTCCAGCACCACCTCGAGGCCGTGCTTGCGCAGGAGATCGCCAGGGCCGACGCCGGAGAGCTGGAGCAGCTGCGGCGAGTTGTAGGCCCCGCTCGACAGCACGATCTCGTTGCGCGCCCGCGCGCGGCGCAAGGCAGCACCTTGCTGGTACTCGACACCGACGGCGCGGCGCCTCTCGAACAGGATGCGCTGGGCGAGCGCGCCCGTCTCGATCTTGAGGTTGCTGCGCGTCTTCGCGGGGCCGAGATAGGCCACCGCCGTCGAGGCGCGCCGGCCGTTGCGCGTCGTGGTCTGGAACAGACCGACGCCTTCCTGCGTCGCACCATTGAAGTCGGGATTGTAGGGCAGACCGGTCTCGACGGCGGCATCGATGAAAGCCTTCGACAAAGGATCGGTCACGATCATATTGGAGACCGGCAGCGGTCCGCCCGTGCCGTGATAGTGATCGGCGCCGCGCGACTGGTTCTCGGCCTTCTTGAAATAGGGCAGCACATCGTCATAACCCCAGCCCGTGTTGCCGAGCTGGCGCCAGCGGTCATAGTCCTCGTGCTGACCACGGACATAGA
Source organism: Bradyrhizobium sp. LMG 9283 (assembly GCF_045571415.1). NCBI lineage: Bacteria > Pseudomonadati > Pseudomonadota > Alphaproteobacteria > Hyphomicrobiales > Nitrobacteraceae > Bradyrhizobium > Bradyrhizobium sp. LMG 9283. Next base: position 2,018,920 of record NZ_CP120691.1, on the reverse strand, counting down.
GCAGGCCGTTTATCGAGCTCGATCCGCCCAGCGTCTTGCCGCGCGGCTGGAACACCTGGCGGCCCTTCAATTCGGGCTCCGGCTCGGTCTGGTACATCCAGTTGACGGTCTTTTCCTTGAACAGCTTTCCGTAGCCGAGCGGGACGTGGATCCAGATGTTGGAGTCCTTCGGGCCTGCCTCGAGCAGGAGCACGCTGTGCTTGCCGCTCGCAGAGAGCCTGTTGGCCAGCACGCAACCGGCGGAGCCGGCGCCGACGATGATGTAGTCGAACTCGGGATCGCTGGGTGCGAGAGAGGAATTTGCGTTCATGCGCTACTGTTCTTCTTGTTGTGTTGGCGTTTCCGTTGACGTCAGTAGCACAATCATTGCTTGACGCGCAGCGCCTCGACCAGCGACTTGAACGCACGGGCATATTCCGCGCCTGCCGTTGCGATATCGGCACGGCCAGCGCAGGCGACCGCGGCCTCCGTCACCGCGCCGAGCAGCAGTCGCGCCAAGGGCTCGACCGGCTGCCGGGCGATCAGGCCGGCCTCCATCGCTGCGGAGAGCGCGCGCGGCATCTTGCCGCCGAAGTGCTGCGCATCGATCTCGCGCCAGCGCTCCCAGCCGAGCACGGCCGGACCGTCGCGCAGGATGATCTGGCCGGTCGGGCCCTTGGCGGTCGCGGCAAAGTAATGCTGGGTGCCGGCGACCATCGCGGCGAGCACGTCCTTTTCGGTGCGCGCTGTGCTGTCGATCTCGATCACGAGGTCGCGCGAGACCAGGTCGAACACGGCCTCGAACACCGCCTCCTTGGTCTTGAAGTGATGATAGACCGCGCCCTTTGCGATGCGGGCGGCCTCGGCGATCTCGTCCATGGTGCTGGCGGCGAAGCCGTGCGTGCCGAACAGGCGGCGCGCCGCCGTGAGGATCGCTTCAGTGGTCGCCGCGCGCCGTTCCGCCTGTTTCGCCATGTGTCTCGTCTAGTCCATTCGGCCATCGGCAGCCAGTTGACTTTCCGACTACCGGTCGGTATTTACCGACTTACAGTCGGTTTTATCGTGAGGTGCGCCATGCCGAGCCGCGAGGTCGTCGAAGCCTTTGCCAAGCGCCTGGAGGACGGGGACTTCGTCGGCGCGATCGAGCAGTTCTGCACGCCTGATGCCGTGACCTACGAGAACAACGCCGCTCCGACGGTCGGCCGCGACAAGCTCGTCGCCAAGGAGCGCGGCGTGCTGGCGGCCACCAATGAGGTCAAGGCCGAGCGGATCGGGCCGAGCCTGATCGAGGGCGACCACGTCGCGACCCGCTGGAGATTCAGTTTCACGAATGCCGAAGGGGTGACGCGGACGCTCGACGAGATCGCCTGGCAGACCTGGCGGGGCGATCAGTTGATCGAGGAGCGGTTCTACTACGATCCGAAGCAATTGGGGCGGTGAACCTCCACGATCGCTGGAGGCAATCGATGGGCATCAAAGCTTGAAGCGCTGAAGCCTCCCAGGCGTCATGGCCGGGCTTGTCCCGGCCATCCACGTCTAGCCACGCGCGTCGCAGAACGTGGATGCCCGGGACAAGCCCGGGCATGACGACCTCGTGGATGCTACGATGTGAGAGCCCTCGTAACACCGCGGACGCGCATTTGTATCGATTTGTTATCGATACGTGGGCTTTGCCACCTGGAAGTGATCGCGGGGATCGCCACCAGGCGTGGAAAATTCATAGTTCGTCAAAGGTTTGCAGCGAATTCTGCGGATCGAGCTGGACGAACGGCCCTGCTGCTAGGCTCTGGAATGCGGACTCAACTGACCACCTATTTCGCGCGGCTATTCGCCGGCGATCTCTCGGCGTTCGGCGGTCCCGCAACGGACGAAGCCGTGGCGGGCAACATCCGTGCCGAACAGATGTCGCTGGTGCTCGGCTATTCGGTCGGCATCATGCTCGCCAACGCCTGCAACGCGATCGTGCTCGCCATCGCGCTGTGGCAGTCGCCGGACAGGATGCCTGCCCTGATCTGGGCGGCGGCTGTCGCCGGCGCCGCGATCGGATTTGGCCTGCAATCCCACAGGGCGCGCCGCATCACCAAGCCGCAATTCGTCTCGCGCAGAGCCATGCACCGGCTGGTGCGCAACGCCTTCATCCTTGGCTCCGCCTGGGGCATCGTCCCGGTCGCCTTCTTCGCCAATGCTTCGACCGGTGGTCAGCTCGTCATCACCTGCCTGTGCTCGGGCATGCTGGCCGGCGGCGCGCTGGCCTTCGCCACGATCCCGATCGCGGCCATCACCTTCACGGCCCCGATCTTCGTCGGCATCGCGATTTGCCTCGGCAGGAACGGCGACCTGGCCTTCCTGCTGATCGCCTTTCTCGTCGTGGTCTATGGCAGCGTGCTGCTGCGCAGCGTGTTCGTCAATTCGTTCGCGTTCGCGCGGCGCGTGATACGGCAGATCGAGGCGGAGCGCACGGTGCGCCAGGACCCGCTGACGCAGCTGCCCAATCGCTTCGCCTTCAACGAGACGCTCGACGCCGCGCTGAAGCGACTCGCCTTGTCAGGCGAGGAGTTCGCAGTGCTCTTGCTCGACCTCGACCGCTTCAAGGAGGTCAACGACAAGTTCGGCCATCCTGCCGGCGACGAGTTTTTGGTGCAGGTCGCAGGCCGCCTGCAACGCTGCACGCGCGCAGCCGAGCACGTCGCGCGCATCGGCGGCGACGAGTTTGCACTCGTGATGGCCAATCTGGCGCGGCCGGAGGATGCGCTCGAAATCGCCGAACGATTCGTCGCGGTCTTCACTGAACCGTTCCAGATCGAAGGCCGGCAGATCGCCGGCGCGACCAGCATTGGCATCGTGCTGGCGCCACGCGACGGCAGCACGCAGCTCGACGTCATGAAGAATGCCGATGCCGCGCTCTATCGCGCCAAGAAAGCGGGACCCGGCACGATCCGCTTTTTCGAGGCCAGCGACGACAGGGTGTCACGCGACCGCAAGGCGCTGCAGTCAGACCTCCGAGGTGCGATCGCGCGAAACGAGCTGTTCCTGGTGTTCCAGCCGTTCCTCGATCTCCGCGACAACCGGATCACCGGCTTCGAGGCGCTGTTGCGCTGGCAGCATCCTTCGCGCGGACTAGTGCCGCCGAGTGAATTCATACCAATCGCGGAGGAGACCGGGCTGATCCACGAGATCGGCGAATGGGTGATCCGCCGCGCCTGCGCGACCGTGGCGCAATGGCCGGAAGAGATCAGGGTCGCCGTGAATTTCTCCGCGGCGCAGTTCCACAACACGGGCATCCTCCAGATCATCGTGCAGGCGCTCGCCGATGCCAAGATCGCCCCGCACCGGCTCGAGATCGAGATCACGGAATCGATGCTGCTGTCGAAATACGGCTCGGCCGAGACGGTCCTGAACGCGCTGCTGGAGCTCGGCGTCACCTTGGCGCTCGACGATTTCGGCACCGGCTTCTCCTCACTGACATACCTGCGCAAGCTGCCGTTCAGCCGCATCAAGATCGACCAGTCCTTCATCCGCGACATGCTGATGCAGCCGGACTGCGCCGCGATCGTGAAGTCAGTGATTTCGCTCGCGCGCGACCTCAACATCGGCGTGGTGGCAGAGGGCGTCGAGACCGCCGACCAGCTCGAATATCTGCGCCAGATCAGTTGCGACGAGGTGCAGGGCTATCTCGTCAGCCGGCCGGTGGCGGCGGATGGCGTGCTGGCGCTGCTGGATACGAAGAACCTTCGGGCGATTTACGCCGCGTAGGTGCGATGGCTTGGGATTCGTGTTGCCACGAAAGCCGGTGCGCTCCCTCCCCCGCCTGCGGGGGAGGGTTGGGGAGAGGGTATTTCCACAGAGGGATTCCCCCAGAGGACAGAGCCCTCACCCGGCGCTTCGCGCCGACCTCTCCCGCAAGCGGGAGAGGTGGAGACCGCGGCGCCGCCCTTTTCATCCCAATAGTATCGGCCCCGGCTCGATCAGATCGCGTCCGCCCGCAGCAGCGTGTCCACGGTGATTGTCCCCCGCGCGCGGGAGACGCAGGCGCAGATCTTCTGGTTGCTCTGCTTCTGATGGTCGCTGAAGAAGACGTCGCGATGATCGATCTCGCCGTCGACCGCGACCACGTCGATGGCGCAGAGGCCGCATTCGCCGCGTTTGCAGTCGTACATCACGTCATGGCCGCTGGCGTTGAGCACGTCCAGCATCGAGCGCTCGCGCGGGATCTCGAGCTCGATGTTCGAGTCCTTCAACCGCACGCGAAAGGTCTCGGTCGGCAGCGTGCCGCTGGAGCCGAAGGTCTCGTAGCGGAGATCGGGCAGTGGATGGCCGGCGCCGCTCCAGGCATGGCGCGCAGCATCAAGCATGCGCATCGGGCCACAGAACAGGGTCAGCGTTCCTCGCGGCAGTGAAGCAAACAGGGCGTCGAGATCGAGCCGGTTGCCTTCGTCGCTGGCATGAACGACGAGGCGGTCACCAAGCATCGCGGCGAGATCGTCGAGATAGGCGGCCTCACGGCGCGAGCGCACGGCATAGTGCAGCGTGACATCCACCCCGCGCCGCGCCAGTGCCTGCGCCGCGCCGAGGATCGGGGTGATGCCGATGCCGCCGGCGATCAGGCAGTAGTTTTCGCGCGCCCAGTCCACAGCAAGCAGCGAGGCGGGCTGGGTGATGTCGAGCCGCGCGCCGGGTGCGAGCTGCCACATGTAGCGCGAGCCGCCGCGGGAATCCTCAGCGCGGCGCACCGCGATCTTGAAGCCATGCGAAGAGGCTTCGCCGACCAGCGAATAAGACCGCGTCTCCGGCAGGCCGTCGATGGTGAGGCTGACATTGATGTGGCTGCCGACCGGATAGGACGTGACGTCGAACTGATCCGGCCTGATCAGAAATTCGCGGATGCCGGGCGCGAGATCGCGCGTCGAGACGAGTGTCGCCGGAATCCAGGTTTCGATGAAGCGCATGGTGACTGCCCTCAATCGGTTGCGGTCTTGATCAGCGCGAGCGCCGGCAAGAGGTCGAGATGGGTGCGGTTGCGCAGCGCGAGCCGCAAGTTTCGCACCGCGAGCCGGGCATGCTCGCGCATAATGGCCTCAGCGCGCGCGCCTTCGCGGTTCTCGATGGCGTCGATCACGACGCGATGGTGCTCCTGGGCGATGATCAGGATCTGCTGCGCCTCGGGCAGCGCCGACTGCGCCATCACGAAGCCGCTTGGCGATGCGAACGGCAGCGCGGAGGCGCGGTCGATCTGGCGGATCAGGGGCGGGCTGCGCGACAATTCCGTGAGCAGCGCGTGGAAGCGCGCATTCAGCGTGACATAGGACGAGAAGGCATCGACCGAGATCGGCACCTGGCGGAGCAATTCGTCGATTGCGGAAAGGCACTCCTTCAGCGGTTCAAGCTCGCGCGCGGAGACGCCGCGCTCGGCGGCGAAGCGCGCGGCGAGGCCCTCCAGCGTGCCGCGCAGTTCGATGGAATCGGAGATGTCGCGCTCGGAAAACGCCTTCACCATGAAGCCGCCGGAGGGGATGGCTTCCAGCAGGCCCTCCTCCTCCAGCCGCACCAGCGCCATGCGCACCGGCGTGCGCGAGGCGCCTGTTGTCTCCACCGCCTGAAGCTCGGAGATGCGCTCGCCCGGGCGCAAGGTGCCCGACAGGATCTGATCGCGCAGCGCGAGCTGCGCCTTCACGGTCTGCGAGATGGAGCGATCGACTTCACGCTCGGCCATGACCTGCTACTCCGCGGCCTGGAGGTGGGTCGGCGCGTTTTCCTTCGCCACCATGCGGTCGATCAGCTTGCGCGACCACATCGCGCCGGCGTCGATGTTGAGGTTGTAGAAGATGCGGTCGGGGTTCTCGTCCATCGCGCGCTGCTGCGCTTCGAGGATCAGCTCGTCCTCACGGAAGATGCCGGAGACGCCCTCGCGGATCTCGGTGGTGATGCGCTGCTCACTGATTCGATAATTGCGCACGAAAGCCCAGAAGTAATGGCAGGTCTTCTCGGTCTCCGGCGTGATGGTGTTGAGCACGAAGCCGTTGACGCCCTGTGAGCGGTCGCCTTCCGGCGCGCCGGTGCCCGTCGGCGCCACGCCGACGTCGATGGCGATGGTGCACGGCGCTTCGAAACGGATGATCTGCCAGCGGTCGACGAGGCCGGGCTTGCCGAGCTGCTTGGCCCAGAACGGCGGAGCCTCGATGCCGCGCATCCAGCGCGTCACCGTGACCGTCTTCTCGCCATGGGTGACGTCGAAGGGTGCTTCCGCGACCGCATCATTGCCGATCGAGGAGCCGTGCACAAACGTCTCGTGGGTGAGATCCATGAGATTGTCGAGCACGAGGCGGTAGTCGCAATTGACACGGATGGTCTTGCCATCGCCGGCCCAGGCGGGATCGTCGTTCCAGTGCATGTCGGGCACGAGCGCGGGATCGGCGAGCGCAGGATCGCCCATCCAGAGCCAGATGTAGCGGTGGCGCTCGACCACGGGATAGGCGCGCACGCAGGCCGACGGGTTGATGGTCTCCTGCGAGGGCATGAAGGTGCAGCGCCCCTGCGCATTGTATTTCAGGCCATGATAGCCGCAGACGACGGTGTCGCCCTCGAGCCGGCCCTTGGACAGCGGCACCAGGCGATGCCAGCAGGCATCCTCCAGCGCGGCCACCGAGCCGTCGGCCTTCCGATACATCACGACATGCTTGCCGCAGATCGTCCGCGGCAACAGCGCCGGCTTCACCTCGGCGTCCCAGGCGGCGGCGTACCAGGCGTTCATGGGGAAGGGTTTTGTCATCGGTCTCACTCCCACAGCTTATGTATGCGCTATGTATACAATAGCGGATGAGCGGAGGCACTTCAAGCCCAGGATGCTGTATCTAATTACCGATAACCGATGTGATGTATACATCCATAACCGCGGGTCATCCTCCGCGAAGGCGAGGAATCCAGTACCCAGCGGCGGACATCGGGTTCAAACAACTGAAGCCGCGGCGTGCTCGATCACCCGCTTTCGCGCGTGATGACAGCGGAGAATGCGGCGAGCGCTCCCGTCGGAGCGGCAAGCCCAAAGTGCTCGGCCTCGACGCGCTTACGCCGCGAACACCTTCGCCAGGCCGGCCTTGGCTTCTTCTTGAATTCGCGTCAGGTGATCGGGGCTGCGGAAGCTTTCGGCGTAGATCTTGTAGACATCCTCCGTCCCCGACGGCCTTGCGGCGAACCAGCCGAAATCGGTTTCGACCTTGATGCCGCCGAACGGCTGGCCGTTGCCAGGCGCCTTGCTCAGCGTTGAGCGCACCGGATCGCCGGCGAGCTCCTTGAGGCCGAGTTGCTCGGGTGTGACGGACTTCAGGATGTTCCTTTGCGGCCCGGTCGCGGCAACGTCGATGCGCGCGTAATGGGGCATGCCGAACTCGGCGGTGAGATCGCCAAAGAGCTGGCTGGGATCGCGACCGGTCTTCGCCATGATCTCGGCAGCCAACAGGCCGAGAATGACGCCGTCCTTGTCGGTGGTCCACACCGTGCCGTCGCGGCGCAGGAACGAGGCCCCCGCACTCTCCTCGCCGCCGAAGCCGAAGCCGCCGGTGAGCAGGCCGTCGACGAACCATTTGAAGCCGACCGGCGTCTCGACCAGCTTGCGACCGAGCTTCTTGGCGACGCGATCGATGATCGAGCTCGACACCACGGTCTTGCCGATCGCGGCGTCCTTGCCCCAATTCGGGCGATGCGCAAACAGATAGGAGATCGCGGTCGCCAGGTAATGGTTCGGATTCATCAACCCACCGGTGCGGGTGACGATGCCGTGGCGGTCGGCGTCGGTGTCGTTGGCAAAGGCGACGTCGAAGCGGTCGCGCATGCCGATCAGGCTCGCCATCGCGTAAGGCGAGGAGCAGTCCATGCGGATCTTGCCGTCCCAGTCCACCGTCATGAAGCGGAAGGTCGGGTCGATCGCCTCGTTCACGACGGTGGCGTTCAGGCCGTAGCGCTCGATGATCGGATGCCAGTAGTGCACGGCGGCACCGCCGAGCGGATCGATGCCGATATTGACGCCGGCGGATTTGACGAGATCGAGATCGACGACATTGCCGAGATCGGCGACGAAAGGCGTGACGAAGTCATAGGTGTGGACATTCGAAGCCTTCCGCGCCTTGGCATAGTCGATGCGCTTCACGTCCTCGAGGCCGCCGGCGAGATAGGCGTTGGCGCACTTCTCGACGACGCCGGTCACGTCCGTATCGGCCGGGCCGCCATGCGGCGGATTGTATTTGTAGCCGCCGTCTTCGGGCGGATTGTGGGAGGGCGTGATGACGACGCCGTCGGCGAGGCCGCTCGTGCGGCCCTTGTTGTAGGTGAGGATGGCGTGCGAGATGACGGGCGTCGGCGTGTAGCCGCCATCCTTGTCGATCATGATTTCGACGCCGTTGGCAGCGAACACCTCGACGGCGCTGACCAGCGCCGGCTCGGCCAGCGCGTGGGTATCGATGCCGATGAAGAGCGGGCCGGTCAGTCCCTTTTCTCTTCTGTAATCACAAATCGCCTGCGTGGTCGCGAGGATGTGGCCTTCGTTGAACGTGTTCTTGAACGAGGTGCCGCGATGGCCCGACGTGCCGAACGCCACGCGCTGCGCGGGGTCCGACGCATCCGGCTTGCCCGCGAAATAGGCCGTCACCAGCCGCGGAATGTTGGTGAGCGCGTCCGGCGAAGCCTGCTTGCCCGCCGCGGGATGAACATCAGCCACTGAAATATCCTCGTCCTGTCGCAACAGAGATCACGGAGTACCATAGCATCGGCCCGGGCCGCGCCAAGGGCACAACACGCGCGGCGGGGAAGGCGTTCCTTGGGGATTACCGTAGCCCGCATGAGCGCAGCGACATGCGGGACCATCTACCCCGGATGTCGCTTCGCTCATCCGGGCTACAGGACATGCTATGCTTCCCGCCATCGAGGCCCGTCGAATCATCCTATGGCTCTGTCACGCAAGCTGCTTCTGCTGATCGCCGGCCTCGTCGCGGCGGTGGCGCCGGCGCGGGCAGCGGAATTCTACACCGAGGACCTTCGCATCCCCATGGCGGAGGCGGGGCCGCAGGGGCTGGAGGCGTTCCTGGTGCGCCCGACGGGAACGAAGCGCTATCCGCTGGCGCTGCTCAGCCACGGCTCGCCGCGCAAGTTCGAGGACCGCGCGACCATGTCGGCACACAAATATTACGGCATCGCGCTGGAATATGCCCGGCGCGGCTTTGCCGCGCTGATCGTGATGCGGCGTGGCTACGGCACCTCGCCCGGCGGACGCGTCGACACCGTCGGCGGTTGCGCGAAGGCCGCGTACCTGCCGGCGGCTGCGGTCGCCGTTGCCGATCTGCGCGCCGCGATCGATGCGATGGCGCACCGGGCCGACGTGACGACGTCAGGCATGATCGCGGCCGGCCATTCCGCCGGCGGCCTCGCCACAGTCGCGCTGAGCGCGCAGGCCCCGCCCGGTCTCGCCGCCGCGATCAGCTTCGCCGGCGGCCGCGGCTCGCGCGACGACGACGATGTCTGCAATCCGGATGGGCTGGTGCAGGCCTTCACCACCTTCGGCAAGACCTCGCGCGTGCCGATGCTGTGGGTCTATGCGACCAACGATTCGTATTTCGGTCCCGACCTCGCGCGCCGCCTCCATGACGGCTTTCGCACCGGTGGCGGCAACGCCAGCTTCATCGCAGCGCCGCCTTACGGCGACGACGGCCACTATCTCTATTCGGTCGCGGGCCGTCCGCAATGGACCCCGTATCTCGACGCCTTCCTGCGCGAGCGGGGGCTCGGCCATGACATCCTGAGACTGCCCGATCCGCTGCCGCCGCCGCACCAACTCAACGAGGCCGCGCGGGCCGAGTTCGCGCGCTATCTCGCAAGCATGCTGCCGCACAAGGCTTTTGCGGTGTCGCCGAACGGCGGTTACGGCTGGCGCGCGGGTCGCGCCACAGCCGACGACGCCCGGCGCGACTCGCTCGCGGCCTGCATGAAATGGTCGCCCGCCTGCACGCTCTATGCGGTCGATGACCAGCTGGCGGAGCCTTCGCAAGCAAGATCCACCGATCAGAGCGCGCGCGCGCGACAGTGACCTCGCGCCAGCGGCCGGTTTGTTAACTCCGGAGCGCTATGACAAACCATGCTGTGGGATCGGGCACGCTTCATTCTGGGCGCGATGTGGAGACACGTCGCGGTCGTCCTGCTTGTGTCGGCCCCGATCAGCGCACATGCCAGCGACGGCGATATCGACGGGTCGCACACGACCTCGACGATCGCGAACGCCAGGACGGAGCTCGGCGCCGGCGAAACGCCGTCGTCCCGGGCCATGATCCGGAAGATCATCGAGCGGGAAACCAAAAGCACCGGTTTGCCGGCCGATATCGCCGAAGCGGTCGTCTTCGTCGAAAGCGGCTATAACCCGGCGATCATCGGCAACGCTGGCGAAATCGGCCTGATGCAGGTGCGCCCCGAGACGGCGGCGATGCTGGGCTTCCGCGGGAGCAATGCGGAATTGGCCGAGCCTGATATCAATATCCATTACGGGGTGCTTTATCTCAGCCGGGCCTGGCATCTGGCGGGCGGCGACCTCTGTCGCGCCCTGATCAAATACCGGGCAGGTCATGGCGAAGAGGAGATGACCGCGCGGTCGCAGGTCTATTGTAACCGAGCCCGCAACCGTCTCGTCGCCATGAACGCCCCATCGGCAGGGACCGAAGCTGCGGCTGCTCCGGATTCGGGGCCCCCGGTCGCGGCTGTGGCTGTGGCTGCAGCTCCGGCCAAACCGGCGAGCCGCCCGAAGATGGCCGTGCAGCCCAAAGCCGTTTATGCCCGCTATCGTCAAGGCACCGCGGCCGCCAGCCGCGCCTATTGGGCCGCCCACGAGGCCCGCATCAGCCAGATCAAGGCGCGCATCGAAGCACGATGGAAGCGCGTCGCATCGCGCTGACGACGATGTCCTACAGCCGCTCACTGAGCGCGAGCTTGTAGCCGACCCCGGTGACGGTCGCGATCACGGGCGTGCCGCTGCCGACGAGCTTGCGGCGCAGCCGCGCCACCAGCGCATCGACCGTGCGGATGTCGACTTCGGCCTGACGGTTGCTGACGACCTCGATCAGATAGTCGCGGCTGAGCGGCCTGCCGTCCACCCCGACGAGCGCCGCGAGCAGATCGAATTCGGCGCGCGTCAGCGCCACCGGCTTACCATCGCTGCCGAGCAATTCGCGCCGGGTCAGGTCGATGATCCAGTCGCCGAACGCGATCGAACTGTGGTTGCGCGCCGCCTTGCGGTCGATCGAGCGCCGCCGCAGCACGCTGCGCGCACGCGCGAGCAGATCGCGCAAGTTGATCGGCTTGGTGACGTAGTGGTCGCCGGCGACCTCGAGACCAAGGATGCGATCGACGTCGGTGTCGCGCCGCGTCACGAAGATGATGCCCGCATTGCTGGCGGCCTGGATCTCCTTGGCGAGCTCGAAGCCGTCGCCGTCGGGCAGCTGCACGTCGAGGAAGACGAGATCGGTGCGCGAGCGCAGCGCCTGACGGCATTCCGCGCAGGAGCCGGCGCCGACCACGTCGAAATTGTTCTCGCTGAAATAGCCGACCAGCATGGTCCGCGTCACCGGATCGTCCTCGACCACGATCAGCCGCTCGCGGCCAGCCGGACGCAACTCCTGACGTGCGGAAGCGACCACGGTCTTGGGCGTCCCGTGTGCCTGCGGCCCGAGCTGCGAATTCAAGTCGCCGCGCAGCGCGCTGTCTTGTGAACGGACATTCACGGCTTGTTCGAGCCCCCGAAATTGCCTGCCGCGATACTAGGCGGGCTGTGATGCGCAAACAATATTGGTCATGGTCTCGAAGCATTAAGTATGAACTGGCGCACAATTCTCATTCCGCGCATCCTTGCGCGGACGGCCGCTCAAGCGGCTTCGCGCCAGCCCAAGGCCGCCGATCGCGCGCATCCGGCTTTGGATTGAGCCGCGGTTAACGTAAAGAAGGGCTTCGGCTTCGGAAAACCCGGTCGCGCCTCTATTGTCCCGCCTGCAAAACACGAAACAACGGAGCAGGCGTGATGCAGGGGCAGGCCCGGCTGGCTGCCGGTCGAACCGAGCAAGGCACGGCGCCTTTCGGACGTTCGCACACGCTCGACGTCCTGCGCGGTCTCGCCATTGCCGGCGTGATGGCGATTCACGTATCGCAGTCATTTCCGTCCAACATCCGCGCCGTCGATTTTGCCTTCATGTGCGGCTGGACCGGCGTCAACGTGTTCTATTTCGTCAGTGCCATGACGATGTGCCTGATGTGGACGCAGCGCAGCGAGGAAACGAATCCGGCCGGCAAATTCTACATCCGGCGTGCCTTGCGCATCGCGCCGCTGTTCTGGCTCGCGATCCCGGCCTACCTCGTCATCAACGGCACGGGACCGAGCGACAACGCGCCCAACGGCATCGGCGCCCTTCAAGTGATCTTGACCGCGACGTTCCTGCACGGCTTCTGGCCGGACAGCGTCAACAGCGTCGTGCCCGGCGACTGGTCGATCGCGGCGGAAATGACGTTCTATCTCATCTTCCCGCTTCTGATCACCGCGTTCGGATCGCGCCGCCATCTCTATCTCGCGCTGGCGATCGCACTGCACCTGGTCAATGTCTGCCTGTTCAAGCCGTGGGCCTTGGCGCTGTTCTCCGTCTATTACGGCCCCGCCCACGAGGCCTTCGTCTGGACCACGCTGCACATCAGCTTCCTGAACCAGCTTCCGGTCTTCCTGGTTGGATGCGCGCTGTTCTTTTCGCTGCGCGACGGTTTCGCCAGGTCCGACGCCGCCATCGTTGCCGTCTTCATCGCGCTGTCCTTCGTCGCCGACCGCGCGACCGGCTCGCATGAGTTCAACTATCTAATGATCAACCTCGTGCTCGGCGCGCTGGTGGCGGGCTGCATCCGCCTCGCGATCCGCTCACGGCCGCTCGAGGCGCTGGGCCGCAACTCCTATTCGATGTATCTGTCGCACTTTGCGGTGATCCATGGCGTGCGCCAGGTCTGGCCGCTCGCGGATGGACTGGTCTCGCTGCTCATCGCCTATGTCGTCACCGCCACTTTGAGCTATCTCGTCGCTCGCGCGACCTGGCATTTGATCGAACGGCGCGCCCAGGATCTGGCGCACCGTTTGACCTCCGCGGCACCGGACCGATCAAGTGTCCGGCCGACCCTCGCCGCCAACGCGGCCGGTCTGCCCTGACCACCAGCTCCGGCTTGCATTGTCGCCGCCTCCGAATCTAGTGTGAAGACTCTTCGCGCTGGAGGTGGCGTCATGGAGGTCATACTGCTCGGCACCGGCGGCCCGCGCCCGGACCCGCGCCGCATGGCGACCACCACGCTGATCAGGCTCGGCGACGAGAATATCCTGTTCGACGCCGGACGCGGCGTCGTGGTGCAGCTCAGCAAGGCCGGCGTGCCGCTCGGCGCCATCAACACGGTCTTTCTCACGCACCACCACTTCGACCACATCGGCGACCTCTACGACGTAATGCTGAATTCATGGATGCACGGGCGCAAGAACGAGCTGCGCGTCTATGGACCGCCGGATACCGAGCGGCTCGTCAGCACGCTGATCACCCAGGTCTACGACAAGGACATCACGTGGCGGGACAAGGGCGAACCCAGCTTCGGCGGCTGGAAGCCTGTCGACGCAACGGACATCGTGCCGGGTCCCGTTCTCGACACCGGGCGCTGGAAGATCAGCGCCGAACTGGTCTCGCATGGCGATGGCCTCGACATGCCGCCGGCCTTCCTCGCGCGCTGGATGTGTCTCGGCTACCGCCTCGAAGCGGAGGGCAAGGTCATCGCCATTTCCGGCGACACCGTCCCCTGCCCCGGACTCGAACGGCTCGCTGAGGGAGCCGACCTGCTGGTCCAGTGCTGCTTCCTCGCCACGCCGGAGATCAACAACGAGCATTTGCGCCGGCTTGCGAAATACACGATCGCCTGTGGCGACACGGTCGGCAAGGTCGCGGCCAAGGCCGGCGTCAAGAAGCTCGCGCTGACCCACCACCGGCCGCGCACCGACGATGCCATGTTGAACGCGCTGCTTGAGGATGTCAGGCGGGACTATGCGGGGCCGGTCGTGCTCGGTGAGGATCTCACGCGTATCGAGGTCTGAGCATCATCGAAGCACGCGCGCCGCAACTAATCATGCGTGCGGAAGCTGTTCGGCGTCAGGACGATCCGACCTCGATCCGGTAGGATAACTCTTCTTCAGCGCCCGGCGCGATATGCATCAGCCCCGGCTTGTCGGTGAACTCGCCTTGGAAGCCGGCGGGACTGGCATAGCCGCGCCAGGGCTCGATGCAGAGGAACGGCGCGCCTGAAGGTTTCGACCAGACACCGAGCTCGCGAAAGCCGCGCCATGACATTTTCAACCAGGGGCCCGTCGATGCACCCTGCCCCGCGGCATAGCGGACCGAAGTGCTCTCGAGCCGGTCGAAGATGATGGCGTCGCCGGTGAACAGGGATTCGGATAAGGGAAGCGACGTGCCTTTGACCGGGCTCGGCTCCACTGCCGAGCGCAGCAGTCCACCGTCGAGACGGCGGACCGGAGATGACTCTGCGCGTGCGAAGGTCAGCGCATAGCTCTCTTTTGTCGCGCCGGGCTGGAGCGGCCAATTGAAGGCGGGATGGCCGCCGACCGATGCCGGCAATGTCTCCTTGCCGGTGTTGGCGATCGTGAGGGTCAGATCGAGGCCGGAATCATCGATCGCATAGGCAGCGGTGAGCCGGAACGGGAACGGATAGAGTGCGCGCGTCGCCTCATTGTCATCGAGCACCAGGGTGCAGCGACTCTCGCCGCGTTCTGCCCACACAAAGCGGCTGTCGCGGGCAAAGCCGTGCTGGGTCATCCGATACGTCTTGCCTTGGTGCCGCAATTCGTCATTGGCAAGACGCCCGACGATCGGAAACAGCAGCGGCGCGTGACGCGGCCATTCCGGACCCGCCTGCCAAACGAATTCGATGCCGCCTCCGTCCTTGAGCGAGCACAGCTCGGCTCCGTGCGCCTTGATGGCCGCGCTGAGCCGGCCGCTTCGAATGGAGTGGGTTTCATCGCTCATGCGCGACATCTACACCGCGGTCTGATACGCAGCAAGGCGGCGCCAGCGGAGGCGTGACCGTCATCGATGGCGCTTGCTTGTACAGATCGTTGAAACGTAACAGAGAATTTGGTGTGGACCATCGCCAGCTCGACACCGCGGCTACGCGCAGCAACTCGCATGATCAGCGCCTAGGTTGTCACACCGTCGGACGTTCGGAGCAGTCGCGCTAGGCCGAATACAAAAGTAAGCCGCCGAGGTCCGCAACGCCCTCGACTTTGCCGCAGGACTGAGGCGCAGCCGCGAACTCGAGCACCGAACATACCTTCGACCCGCAGTCCCAGATGTCCCAGCAGGGCGTCCTGTCAGGACGATGCGACCGGTTTAGACTCAGCACGACGGGATACCCCAGCGCCGGTGAGCCCGTCGGAATTGGAGTTGCGCAACAGGAACAACGACCTCCAATCGCCTTGATGGCCAAATTCGATATAACGATAGCTCAGCGCACTTAGCAGGATCGTTATTGCAAGATACGGAAATGAAAGTCGAAGCGTGTCTTGCAACGGAGACGTATCGGGCGGGATCATTTCAACCATGATGATCGAATGCCACGCATAGATGCTGTAGCACATGCATCCGACGACTTGAATTGGCCACGCCTCGAACAAGCGATTTGCGGACCATGCCCCGCACAACACCGCCAGCAGCACCATGGAAAACCCGGCGCAAAAGATCGTGGCGTAGAGAATGCTCACAGCCCAGGGGCCGTTATCCTTTAGATATATTGCGGCAATCATCAGCAGCAGTCCGGGCAGCAGCCCGCGCGACTGAAATCTCCTGAGTGAAACGCTGTCTCTGGACTTGACGTAAAGATCGCAAACCAACATTCCGAAAATGAACTGGTAACACGACCCAAATATTCCGCCCACAAACGGGCGAAACATCCCAATTCGATCCACCACGATAAGATGCCCAGCCACCACGAAAGCTGAGCAGATGACGACACTCAACAGCAACAGTCTTCCAAGGCCGAAGCGCGCGATCAGAAGAATCAGCAGCGGAAACAAAAGGCTGAACCAGATCTCAACGCCTACGGACCACAATACGGGATTGGATGGGGGCATAAACCCGTGCGGCACAAAAATGAAAAGCGTAGATAACAGTCCGCCGAGCTCCAGATACCACGCATGCGATCCAGCGGGCGACTTGGCATGGAGTGCAACCGTCACGAGGACAACCGTATAGTAAAGTGGAAGCAACCGGGCTGCGCGATGCCAATAGAAATGCGGGAAGTCGGCGAGCCGATCGATGACTCGCTTCTTTGTGCGATAGGGCAGGTACAGAACGAATCCGGAGAGCACAAAAAAGATGTTTACGCCCAAGAAGCCGTGCTTCGCGACAATGGCCAGGAGACCATTCGGATCAAGTTCGCCGGGAAACGCCGGCGCGCTGGATGTGAACGGAACAAGCAAGTGAAAGAGGATCACCATCAAGATGGCGAGTCCGCGAAAACCGTTGACGGCCCCGATCTTCTGCGCGCGACTATCGGCTATGATGGTGGAACCTGGGGATTGTAACGACAAGACGGCGATCTCGGTATTCGTGGTTTCCTGTTTGCGATGTTCGCTACGTTGAGCGAGCTGTCAATCGATCGCTGTCGCATCACTCACGACACGTGCGATGCCAAATCGAAGGCGCATTGACCAGCAAATAGGCAAGTCACCGGATCGCGGGGATGCAGCGAATATCTCGTATCGCTCACGACGCGTCAGAAGCGCTCCTGAGAGCGAGCGCAGCCCGACACGGATACGGCGAACGACGTGCCTTCAAATCGTCAATTACGGCATCTATCAACTACAGGATATAGACGGTAGCAGGTTAACTCTGAGGCGGAATTATGAGTGGGCGCGCATAGTTTGATGGTTGGGCTCCTCATCATATTTGTTCTGCTCGCGATTGGCTTCGCGGCCGGTTACGGCACGCGTGAGCTGATCTCTCGTAAGCGGCACGCCGAGTACTTGAACTTGCAGCCCTACGTTTCGCCCGCGCTCAGAACCAGGCGACCATCTTCGGATGAAAGCACCAGGACGCGATACGCCGCACCTCAACCCGCAATGACTGAGCAGACGAACCATGACATGCCTCAGTCGTTTAAACCCGTATCCATTCGGGAGCCGAAGCCAGTGAAATCCGGGCCTTCCGGCGCAAGTTTGCGTCTGATCGAGCCGCATTCCTCTGAGCCCGATACCGGATCTTTGCAGTCCGCGGATATTGAGCAGAGCCTCGAAGAACTGGTCGGCCTCCTGCTGCGTAAAAGCCAGGGGAGCTAGGACCGGCCTCCTCTGAGGCGTCTTGGTCACAAGCCTCTTACCGCATTTGCGTGTCGGCCTGTTGCCGATGTCGACCACCCGGGTGGAAAAGTAACTGGAACCGAAAAGCACCAAGTTGCCAGCAGGAGAACTCCGGAATCCAAGAGCCGGGTCGACGACCGAGCACGTTTTACGACGGAACTGCCCGCCCGCAGCGCAGCGGCAGGCGCACCAAAGATTGGCCGCGGCCGCGTAAAAGTGGTATGTTTTTAGCGGTTCTGTGGCTACAATACGGCCCGTCATGCGTCGGAACATCTCTGGTGCAAGAGCAGGAGGGCAGGTCTTGGTCGTGCTGATGATCGCAAGCGCCGTAGCGGGTGTTCTTCTGGGGCGTTTTCTTCGCGCATACGCCCTTATTCCCGCAACGACGCTGATCTTGGTTGCAGCGTGGTATTTGGGTCTTGAGCAGGGTTTCGCCACGGGCGCGATAGCATTCGTCGCCAGCGCGGTAATTTTGCAAGTCGTCTATTGCGCGAGCCTGCTGATCTACCTGCTCATCGCGAACCTCTCGGTGCTCGACCAAGTGCAGTCGGAGGCATCACCGCAGATGCCTGAATCGCAAATCGCAGCCTAGTCAGCCCCCTATCATGAGCGGCCAGCGAGCATGTTGTCGCATGGTCCGTGCATTGTGACATCCTCCTTTAGAAGCTCCGCATCTGCTTAATTGCCATGCAGATCATGCCGCAGGGCCGCATTCCTGCCGTTGTGCTTGTGAGCCGTTTCGTTTACGCGGCCTGATCCCGTGCACGAGTGATGCTCCGCAAGAAACCCTTGGCCACAACCCTAATCTGCTCTCAACGGGTCGGCAGATCTCCTGCACCCAACTGAATACGCGTATGATGCGTGGCGGAGGCTCCTTCCTTTGACTTTGATTTCGGCTCGTTGAAACCGCAGCGGAATGGCTGTGTTGCACAAAGGCCAAATGCTTTTGGATGACACGAATCCGCGACAAGCTGGTGCGACACTTCACTTTATGACTTTATGCTCAAGACGTTTGGGAATGAATGGCAATGCAATCTATTTGGAACCGACGCGAAGCCGCCGGCCGATAGTCCTCGATTGCAAAGAAGAAGCGCACATTTGTAGCTCGCCACGAGCTTATGAGGCGAGATCAACCTGCTGGGACAATGTGACCGTCCATGGCACCTATATTCGCCGTCTTTATCGTGGATAATGCAGATGTGATCGGTTGGCTGGAAAATCTAAAATGGAATTGCTGGCGAGAGCAGCGGCGGGCGGCAACCGCGCGCGGAACGCGTTACAAAGATCGATCGTAAGGGGTCAAGCGGCTGTCGCACTTTTGACGCCAACGCGATCACGGGCCAAGCAGCGTCCCGATCCAGTCATTCACCGGATTGATAGCCGGCCGCTCGATTTCGGCGCCGATGAGATCGTGGCTGTCGGCAAGCTCCGCAACGAGATGCTGCGGTTACCCGATTTCCTGCGCCATCATCGCCAGCTCGGGGTCGGACGTTTCCTCGCGATCGATGACCGTTCGGATGACGGCACGCGAGCATTCCTGCTCGATCAGCCGGATGTTCACGTGTTCGAGATCCGGGAGCCCTTTGCGGAATCAAGTGGTGGCGCGCGTTGGACCAGCGCCGTGCTCGACCAATTCGCGCCGGGACGGTGGGCGCTGACGCTCGACGCAGACGAACTCTTTGTCTATCCCGGTTGCGAAAATTTTGATCTTCGATGGCTATGCCGATATCTGGAGAGCACCGGCGCAGATTGCATGACTGCGGAGATGGTCGATATGTATCCACGCTGGCTCGGCGCGGAGCGCTACAAAGCCGGTGAGAGCCTCGTCGCGTTCTGCCCCTACTTCGATTCAGATACCTATGTGAAGCGCCGTCGGCGCGGCTTTCCGACCAACTACCTGGTGGGCGGTGCGCGAGCGAGGTTGTTTTATGACGAACCGATGCCGCCGAAGATCGCTCTTTACGACGCACTTGTACAGTTGCTTGAGCCGTACGGGCTGGCGCGGCTGCTGCCTGCAGTTAACATCACGCGCTGGCAGCCACCGCTGCTCACTAAAGTGCCGCTCGCGCGCTGGTTGCCCGGGCGTCGCTATATCGCCGCCGGTCACCTGATGGCCCCACCAGGCAAGCCAGGCGATGTCACAGGCGCCCTGCTCCATTTCAAATTTCTCCACGACTTCACCGACAAGGTCGCAATCGCGGTCCGTGAGGGCAATTACTATCTCGGATCGGTCGAGTATCAGCGTTACGCGGAGCGGCTCGATCAGAATCCGTCATTCGAGCTCATCTATCCGAGAAGCCTGCTCTACCAATCATCCGACGATCTTGTCCGTTGCGGTCTGATGCGTCTCTCTCCGGCCTATCAGGCCGCGACGCGATAACCTGACTCACCGCTTCTTGTACACAGGAGGCGCGCTGGAGCCTTCCTCCAAACGTCATCGGACCTCGTCGTTGTGCTTGATGTTTTCGTCGGAAGGACCGACCGGTATCCGTTGTTCCGGAGCATTGATCTCATCGATCAGCTTGCGGCCGAGAAGCCGAAGGAGAAGCTTCCTTCCGCGCACCAGTGCCGGATAAAGTGCCCTTGCGAGGCGTGGCCGGGAGAACACGAGCCGATTAAGGCGATTGAAGACAGTCGCCTCCCCGGCAAGCGTTGCCAGCAGATGCATTGCATCGGCCCCATAGTAGTGCCGCCCACGCCAACGAACCACCATGCCTTCATTGAGATCGAGGTTGCGGGCGCGGATATCGCCTACGATTGGATGCTCCGAACGCGCGTCGATCAGGTGAATGCGCTGCCCACGCTCCCGTAACTGGTACAGCAGAACATAGCGGCTGCATAAGGGGCATTCGCCGTCATATACCACCCAGATATCGTCATCACTATGGGTCAATTCGATAATCCGTTCGCTTCCGAACGTCGCGCACAAGCTTGCCCTCCGCCAGACCGAGGCATACTGAGTCCACCACATAGTGATAGGCGACAATATCGTCCATGGTCAGCTTGTTGAATTCGCCATACAGCCATGGATTGGACAGCATGTGGTGCGGATAGGCATAAAAGCTGTTGCTGTCCTTCACCCAGGGATAGACACGGAAAAAGCGATCCGTCTCGCGGACCAGTTTTTCCACGGCCTCCATGGCTACGCCTGTGTCCTGACGCGGAAGGATCTCCGGGCCGCAGGTGGTCGCGTCATGCCAAGTCGCAAGATCGTGGTTGTTGCCGCCAACGCGAGCCCGGAAATGATTCTCAGGGATGTACATGGTTCCGGTCCCGATCATGTACGAGTAGATGCCGAAATAAGTGGAAGGCGCGAGAACCTGGCGACCATCGCGGGTCTCGACGAAAAGCCGCGGGCTTGCCAGCTTCGGCCCGTCCAGCCATCCGAGATGATTGGTGTAGAAGAAGAATCGGCCGCAGATGACGGTCACGACCATCACAACCTTCATCGCCGGGGTGAATCCATCACGCGGCAGCGTGCGCGCCGCGGCCACGATGAACAGGTTGAGCGCAATCCAGAAGAAGAACAGAGCCCCGAGCGTGAAGTACACGCCGATGTGGAAGATGTCGAACAGCAGGCAGAAGAACGACAGCGCGCGCGTCGAGATGGCAGCCAGGGGTGACAGGAGCTGGGCACCCAGCACGAAGACGTTGAAGATCAGCTGGTTGCTCGCGATCGCGTCCCAGATCGTCTGCAACGCGCCCGGCCATAGGCCGAGCGGGGCGTCGCCGCGTTCGAGTCCCATCAGGATTGAGGTTTGCGTGGGATTTGCGAGCAGCCAGGTCCATGGCTTCTCGCCACCAGCCTGCAGCTTTGAGATTCCCGACCAGAAATAGCTGCCGAGATGCGCCCCGACGGCGCACGCCCAAATCAAGCCATAGGCGCGATCGCGAAGCTGCTTCACGTTATCTGCGGAAGCGAACAAAGCTCGCAGCCACGGCACGCGATCCATCACCCAGGCGCTGGTGAGGACGATCGTGCCGAGCACGCCAAGGACGGCGAAGTTACCGACGTCGAGCATCCCGAGATAATCGGTCTCAGTCACGAAGATGCCGGACACGACGCTCACCATTTCGCGCCATGCATGATAGAAGTAGAACAGCGGCACCAGAAATGAAGGACGCCAGATCGCGGCTATTCCTGCCACAACCGCAAGCACCGCACCGTAGCGGAAGAACAGTGTTTTGTCGCTCGAACCGAACAGGATGTTGGGAGGCCCGGCGAAGGGCCCCAATGAATCGAACAGCAACTGCACGAAGATCGTCATTCCGATCGCGAAGGCGGTGATCCGCAATGGCGGCGAGAAATCACGGTAGCGAATGGAGCTGAAGGCGAGCGCGCCGGCAAATGCCAAGCAAACCAGCACCAGAGCGTAAATGTCAGACCAGCGCGCGAGATGCGTGACGGCCCGCCGCGAAATCGCAGAAAGAATGACGGCTACTGCAAGAAGGAAGAGAGGTCCCGCAAGCGACGCGACGCCAGACCGCGCTCCTTGCTGTGATGCAACGGTATACAAGGTCATCCCGTCTCGGACCTCCGGAGCTTCGCCATCGAGATCAACCGAACATTATAGAATCACGAGCGGTCTGCAAACATCGCAAGCGCAGCTTGCCCTTCTCGCGAGTGCTCACAAAATCATCTCACGGGAACCTCAGCACTGCGAATTGAAATATGACAAACTGCGGGCATTGATGGGACCCAGAAGGCTCCGCATTGACATTGGTGATGGTCAGGCCATCGTTTGAAAATCAGTTTCGACCAGGCTCGCTCATGTACGCGATTCCACATCGCCCGATCACGTCTTCCGTTCGTGTCAAGGCCAAGCTAAAAGCCGGAGACGATCGGAACCGCCATCGTTCGGCGCGTTGGATTTCCCACGGAATTTGCTGGTAGGCGCAAGACCGCGCAAGAACTGTTTGAGATCGCGGGGGTGAGCTCGTTGGACAAAGACAGCAAGTCACGGGCCGTAACCAACATCCTCATAACGGGCGGGTCCCAGGCCTGGAAACTGTCGGCCGGTTTTGTCTTGACGATATTCTCGACGCGAAATCTTGCCCCGTCCGACTTCGGCCTGCTGGCCATGTCTGCGACCGCTGCAACGTTCCTCGGGCTCATCAAGGACGTCGGCGTTGGACAGGCCATCATTCAACGCACGGAAATTGCCAAGGGCCAGATCGATGCGCTGTTCTGGCTATCGGTGCTCGCTTCCGCGGCATCTGGTCTCGTTCTGGCGTTGAGCGCGCATCCGGTTGCGCTGTTTTACGGCGATATGAGGCTTCAACAGCTCATGATCGCAATTGCAGGCCTAAGCTTCATTGCTGGCCTTGCGACCGTTCCGGCAGCGCTACTTGCCAGAGAGTCCCGGTTCAAGACCCTGGCAATCCTGGATGTCGCTGCGACAACCGCTTCCGTTGTCGCCGGGATTGTCGCCGTAATCATGTTGAGAGACTATTGGGCACTTTATCTGTCCACGCTTGTTCTCACGCTCATTTCGACAGTCGGGATCTGGGTCTATTCTGGCTATCGCCCCGGATATGCCAGTCTGGATAGCGAGACGCGGCACATGGCGCGCTTTGGCCTGCACGTGTCAGGGTTCAACCTCGTCAACTATCTCTCGAGAAATGCGGACAACATTCTCATCGGCAAATTTCGAGGCGGCGACGAACTCGGCCTGTACGATCGGGCCTATAAGCTGTTGCTCCTGCCGATCGTCCAATTACACAACCCCATCGGCCAGGTGATTGTCCCGCTGCTTTCGCGGCTTCGGTTCGATAAGGAGAGATATCTCAGCACCTACAACGATGCCCTTTCCATGGTTATGCTCATATGTCAGCCGGGCATCGTCTTCGCAATCCTGCTCTCGGAGCCGCTCTTCAGAATTCTCCTCGGGGAGCATTGGGTGGGTGCAGCGCCGATTTTTTCTTGGCTTGGCGTTGCGGGCTTGATCCAGGTCGCAACCGCGACGGCAGCTTGGCTGTTCCTCAGTCAAGGCCGTGGCCAGGAGTACTTCAGGCTCGGCGTTTGGACCGCCCTGATCAACGTGACCTCATTCCTCGTCGGTCTTCCCTGGGGCGCACTGGGAATCGCGGCGGCGTATACGCTGGTGAACTGCACCGTCGTGCTGCCGCTTTACGCGATGTCAATCGGTCGTCATGGCCCGGTGACGACGAGAAGCCTGGTCAAGACGACCGTCCCACATTGGATCGGTTGTGGCGTTGCGGCGGCCGTCACAAGGATTTCGATCATCTCATTGCTGGATGGAAACTCTTTCGCTGGGTTAGTTACGCTGCTGGCGCTTGCCTATGCATCATATCTCCTCCCCATGACCTTCTTCGCGCGGAAACGGGAACTTGCGAAACGCGTATTACGCAACGCTTTTCGAAAGGCAAAGACCTTCAGCGAAGGATGAAGTCATGCAACTCCAGCAGATGGACATCAATCGGGGCTACCGCGTGAACGGCGTCGACCTGATGAAGATTGGAGGCAACATCTGGATAAGTGGTGGCCACGAGGAGTCTTGCCTTGGCCGATTCATGAAAAGCCTCGTTGCTTAACCCATATACGGTGGGGATAGCGGACTGCTCGAACACGAACCCGTCGTCTCCCGGGCGCGCGGAGCCGACGGCCGGTGCGGTAGGAAGAGGCTGCGACGGCGCAACCGCCGAAAAATCAAAGCCGGCCTTCGGAGGATCGATGATCAGCGTGCCCCCGGATCCGTCGCTCGAGAGATTGAAGGTGGAGTTGGTGTAGTCGCCAACAAGCGAGATATGTGCTGTGTGATTTTGAGCATCGACCACGGTCAACACGCCACCGGCTGTATCGCCGGAAAAGGACGCCAACGTTCCCGCCCCATACGCGATGTCCTTCAGGTCGATATGATTGGAATTGGACGCGGTGCCGTCACCCGTCAGACCGATGAGCGTTCCCGTAAATTGCGACGCGTGGTCCAACACCAGATTGCCGGTCGACGCCTTGAAGGTGATCGACCCGGAAGCGGCGCCGGACAATTCGAGCGTGGCGCCGGGGTCGACCGTCGCGGCCTGTGACATATTACCCAGATTCAATACGACATTTCCGGAGATCTTGAGGACGGTCGATGACGTATTGATTACACCATCGCCATTGAGGTCCTGATAGAAAGTCGTCTCGACCGCTTTAAGAGCAGGGTCAGTCGGGACCACCTTGTTCAGGAGGTTCGATACATAGTTGCCATTGCTGTCCGTGGTCCACACACAGAGTTCGCCGGTGGCCGGAATCTTCCAGGCCACATCATAGCCGCTGGTCGTTTGCTCCACGCCCACCGGCGTCCAAGCGCCGAACTGTCCCGACACAACCGCTACGCCACCGTACTTCAAGGTCGGTCCCGCGCCGCTGGCCATCGCGTCGAGCAAGTAATTCGAGCCGACCAGAACCAGGCTGGTTGAGCCGGACGCCTCGATTGTCGTACCTGAAACCTTCTGGGGCGTTGGTGGAAGACCAATCACGCCATCACCGTTGAGATCCTGGTGAAAGAGGGTCTCGCTCGACTCAAGAGCCGGGTCGGTGCCGGACACCTTGTTCAGATAGTTGGATACGAAATTGCCGTTGCTGTCGGTGCTCCAGACCGCGAACTGGCCGGTCGAGGGGATCTTCCACGCGACGAGATAGCCGTTCGACGACGCTTCCGCAGCCACTGGCACCCATGCGCCAAGCTGCCCCGCGACAACCGCCGTTCCGCCATTCTTCAAGATCACCGATGAGCCGGCCGTCGAAAGGTAGAAGTTGCTTCCCGACTTGATAAGCGATGTCGTGCCGGCCGCTTCGATCACCGTACCGACGGCGGAGCTGAAAGCGTTCGAAAGCTGGCTCAAATTGCCGGCGATGTCGGTGGCGGTCGCGGTGAAGCTGTGTTGCCCTGCCGTGAGCGATCCGGTGGTGATGCTCCAGGCCCCACTCGTCGCGGCGATGCCCGTGCCGAGCAAGGTCGAGCCTTCGTACAGCCGGACAGCGCTTCCGGCTTCTGCCGTGCCGGACACGATTATCGCGCTCGAAGCTCCAGGTGCGCCCGAGGTCAGGATAGGTGCAACCGGGGCACGCGTATCGACCGTGACGTTCAACGCGCCGGAGAAAGCGCTGACGTTGCCGGCGGCGTCCGCGGTCTTGCCGGTAAAGGTGTGATTACCGTCCGCCAAGGTTGCGGTGGCAAAGGACCAGGCTCCGTTGGTGTCGGCGATCGCCGTTCCGATCATCGTCGCGCCGTCGAAGACCTGCACCGTGCTCCCGGCGTCCGCGGTTCCAGTCAAATTCACGTGGTTGACATTGGTGACGCCATCGCCGGCAACGTTGCTGTCTGGCGAGAACGACGCGAGCTTGGGCACGTTCGGCGCGACCGTATCGATGGTGACATTCACCCCGGCTGAGAGGGCGGTGAGATTGCCGACACCGTCCATCGCTGCGGCGGCAAAGGCGTGGCTGCCTTCGGCCAGCATTGCGGTCGCCATGCTCCAGTTACCGTTGCCGTCAGCGATCGCCGTGCCAATCTGAGTTGTCCCGTCGAAAACCTTGACGGTTACACCTGCCTCCGCGCGCCCCGTGAGGACCAGATGATTTGTATTGATGAGGCCCGACACGATCGAACCGCTGTCGTTGACAGCCGAGATCGTCGGCACGGCGATAGGTGTCATCGCCATCGGCGAATTCGTCGCGGAAACGAATGAATAGTCGGCCGACGTCAAGCTGGTGACGCCCGCAATGCGCAGCGTATCTGCTCCACCCGCGTAGTGAACGGTCCACACGTCGTTCACATGGGTCAAATAGGCGCCGCTGTCGTATCCTTTCAGAATCAGCTTGTCGTGTTCGGCAGTCGCGGTCGTGAAGACGTGGAAATCGGCGACCGTATCGTTGCCGCTGCCTGCATTGTAAATGAACGTATCGTTCCCGGCTCCTCCGGAGAGCCAGTCATTCCCGCCGGCGCCATCCAGGGAATCGTCACCGCTCGAGCCGACCATGCGGTTTGCCATTTGGTTGCCGACGCCCGCGAGCCCGCCCATCATCAACGTCAGGTTTTCGACGTTTGCCGGCAACGTGTACGACGTCCACGCCTCCACACTGTCAATGCCGCCGCCGGGAATTTCGACGATTTTCTGGTTCGCGTTACCGATGACGTAGGTATCATCGCCGTTCCACCCGACGAGCGTGTCATCGATATTGACCGCCGAGAGCTTGTCGTTCGCCGCGGTGCCGTACACCATGCGGCTGCTCGCTTTCCCGCTGATCCAGGACGTAATTGTCCCGCCGACCGGGAGTGTTGCTGGCAATTGGAAATCGTCGCTGGTGAATGCCGAGACCGTCGTGTTGCGGAACACCAGGGTGTCCTGGCTGGTCAACTTCAGATAGACGTTGCTTGCGACCTGGGTCATCGCCGCCTGCACGTCGGCGAATGAGGTGAAGGCAAAGCCGTTGAGCTGGACGACGTCGTGCGCGGCACCCGATCCCGGAGAAAAGTCGGTGATGATGTCCGAACCATCGCCGGAGTTGACCACGAAGATATCCGCACCGCCGCCGCCCGTCAGGATATCATTGCCGAGCCCGCCGCTGATCACGTTCGCCGCGGAATTGCCGATGATGATGTTGGACTGAATATTGCCGGTGGCGTTGATGGCCGCCGAACCGGTGAGCGTCAGATTCTCGACGTAGCTCGAAAGCGTATACGTCACGGAGGAGTTTACCGTGTCGATGCCTCCGCCATAGGCCTCGATAACCTTCGCACCGGAATCGGGCACGACATAGGTATCATCGCCGGCACCGCCGGTCATGGCATCGGCGCCTCCTGCACCACCGATCAGGTCATTACCGGCTGTGCCGCTCAGCGTGTCCGCAGCCGCGCTTCCCACGATCGTGTTGGTCGGTGCGCCACTCGTGAGCAGGGTGTAATTCGCAAGCGTGTACTCCGGCAACTGATAGGCTTTGATTGAATCGATGGTCATCGTCGCCGTCGATCCTGGAGCGGCATTGCCCGGCCAGCTCCCGCCCATCGCCAGATTGGCGATCATATACATCGCCGAATTCATGTCGGAGGGTGTGGCCTGCTGTGCGACCACCTTCCCGTCGACGAAGAATGTCAGGTCGTAAGGGGTCCATTTGAGCGCAAACGTGTGTTCTCCGGTGGTCAGGTTGGCTGTATTTGCCCAACCCCCATTCGTCGCAGGCGCGTAGGGCGAGTGAATGGCCCAATGCGCCTGGTCAGGATCCTGACCAAAGGCCTCGAGCACATCGATTTCCGTCTTGAGGTTATTGGCAGTGCTGGGCAGCAACCAGAACGCTGGCCACGCGCCGCTTGTGCTGGGCAGCGTGGCCGTCATCTCGAAATAGCCGTAGGTCTGTGTAAAGCTGTTCTGGGTCGAGATCATGCCCGACGAGAAAATGGCACTGCCTGTATAAGGCGTTGCGCTCGCAGGCAACGGTTGCGCCGTGATGACGAGATGACCGTCCTGAATCGAGAACGGATTAAGCCCGAGCGACGTTGATGCCTGAGTGGCCGGCAGTCCGGAAAAGCTGGGATCGACATACACTTCCTGTTCGCCGGCTAGCCCGTACCCTGCGGCTCCGCTCCAGGCATAGCTCGTGCGCCAGGTCAGGCTCGGATCCTGGCCCGCGGAGAGCGCGTTGAAGTCATCGTTGAAAGTCTGGACCAGTCCGGTCAGCGGACTGACGATGTTTATATTGGCGGTCGTGAGATTCTGGAGGCTGGTGTTTTCAAGTGTTATGGTTTCGCCGCTGGCGATCGTCAGGACAAGATCGGTGCCCACCTGCTTCATGGCCGCCGTGACATCGGTGAACGTCTTGAAGCCGGTGTTGTTGAGCTGCAGGACGTCCCCGCCGGCGCCCGCCTGAAAGTCCGTGACGATGTCGTTGCCGTTGCCCGCTGTCACGACAAAGGTGTCGCGACCGGCCCCACCGGTCAGCACATCGTTGCCTCGCCCGCCGTCGATCATGTTGTCACCGGCATTGCCGACAATGATGTTGTTGAGATCATTGCCGGTGGCGGGCGACGGAACGTTATCTGTCAGGACAAGATTCTCGACGTTCGGCGCATTGACGAGGCTATATCCGTTGACGTTCCAGACACGGATCGTATCGATACCATTTCCGGCCTGCTCGACGACCTTGGTGTTGTGGTCATAGACATAGTAGGTGTCGTCCCCTGCTCCGCCGATCAGCGTGACGCCCGTACCGCCGGCCTCCATGCCGTCATTTGTCGCCCCGGTCGTCAGCGTGCCGCCTGCGGGGACGGTACCCGCCCAGTTCCATGCCGTTCCGCTCGCTGGGAGCGGATTGTCCAGCACGACATTGCTTGCAACCAAGGTCGAAAGCGCGACATTCTGCAGCGTCAGGGTTTCGGTGGACGACAGCGTGACGATCGTATCGGAGCCCATTTGGGTGGCCGCTGCCAGGAAACTGGCGAACGTCGCAAAACCGTAGTTCTGCAACCGCAACACATCGCCGCCTAAACCCGCCTGGAAATCAACGACCGTATCGGAGCCGTACCCCTTCGAGATGACGAAGGTATCGCTGCCTGCGCCTCCGGTCAGAACATCGTTTCCGGTCCCGCCAAACAGAATGTCAGCACCGGAACTTCCATTGATAATGGTCATGATGGATACGTGCTCCTTTTACGTGGCACACAACTATGCACGCGTTCAAAAGAACCTTATGGATTCGACGCAATTTGACGCATGACGAGAGAAACAGCTGGCGTCTGGCGATTTCTGCGGAGACACCGGAATGCTACGGGCTCATGTGAAGTCCAAGCTGCTTTACAACAAGCATGCTCAGTGCAGGGCCGTCATCACGCTGGGTTCCGACCAGGGAACCATCGCATCCGATA
This sequence comes from Bradyrhizobium sp. LMG 9283, assembly GCF_045571415.1. NCBI lineage: Bacteria > Pseudomonadati > Pseudomonadota > Alphaproteobacteria > Hyphomicrobiales > Nitrobacteraceae > Bradyrhizobium > Bradyrhizobium sp. LMG 9283. Next base: position 1,989,673 of record NZ_CP120691.1, on the reverse strand, counting down.
GTGAACACATCATCCTGCGAAGTTCCTGTTACGCACGCTCGTCGACTCGCCAGAACTTTCGCCGGAGGGCCCTCGGCCCGAACCCGGCCGTCTTCAATGCACACCACAATGGTCCGCATCGCGCACCGAATTCATGCGATGTGTTATCAGTAACGAGCATGCCGAGCCCGGCGAACGTCTTCGATGGATTGCCCATCAACCCGTATGTCACCCTCGTTGCCGAATAGAGCCGCAACAACGTGGGTACGATCAATCGGCGGCATGCCAACGCGTGGAGCTGCCACAAAGGCCCGAAACGGTGCAATACGTGGATTGACGTTGCGAAATTATTGCTTCGCTGCGGTCTGGTCCGCGGGATAGTATCGCGCCTGATGCGCTTCCGATAGAATCTGTCCCGTCGATGATTTCACGAGGGCGGTCCATTCATACAGACCTGGCTTGCAAGGACCAAATGTCCGGATTGTCCCAGACGGCACAACGCCATTACCAGGAACCGGAACGTTCTGGCCTCCCATTTCGCGAGCGCCTTCCGCAAGTGTGAGCGTCATCGAAGTGGCACCGGCGGGGATGTTGCGCAGACGTATCTCCGGATTTGGGAACAGCGTGACACAGCCATGCGCCCCGCGCCATGAAAAATCCAACGTCATCGGATCGGCCGATGCAGGATGACAGACCGCTAGCAACAAAGCGACGGCAACAACAACAACAGCAGCTCTCACATATCGCTCCCAGTCCGGTTCGCTTCCGATCTTCGAGCGATCGGGGCACGCACTATTCACAATTCACGCAGAATAGATCGCCCATTTTAAGGCGCCATCAGCAAGCCCACTTGCAACCGATGCATTAAAAGAAGCAGTCATGAGTTGGCCATTCTTTTGACGGACCGTCGGTTCGTCCTTTGGCGTGCATCAACGACCATTCCCGCGCCTGCCAACGGATTAAGCAAACAACCGCAAGCCGCAGCTGAATCGTGTCCAGAGAAGTCCTGATTGTCATACCGGTACTGAACGAGGCCCCCCACATCGAGACGGTTGTCCGCAACCTGGCCCGGGACAGTCTTCAGGCAGGTCGCACAATAGTGGTTGCAGATGGCGGCAGCACCGATGGGACACCCGACATTGTCCGCCAGCTCGCCAAAGACATTGGCGGCGTCCATCTGTTGCGCAATCCGCAGCGGCTGCAGAGTGCCGGGGTCAATCTAGCCGTACAGGTCTATGGTGCTGCGGCGCAGGTCCTAGTGCGGTGTGACGCCCATTGCGGATATCCAGCGGATTATGTTTCGAGCCTCCTCAAGACTCTGGACGAGCGCAAGGCCGACTCGGTCGTGGTCCCCATGGACTCGCGTGGCGAGGGCTGCCTGCAGAAGGCCGTCGCCTGGGTCTCGGACACCAAGGTCGGTTCGGGCGGATCGGCACATCGCGGCGGAAAGCAAAGCGGCTTTGTCGATCACGGGCATCATGCGGCGATGACCATCGACGCGTTCCGCAGGGCTGGTGGTTACGACGAAACCTTCGCTCATAATGAAGATGCAGAGTTTGATTGCAGGCTGCGTGCAATCGGCGGCCGGATATTTCTGGATTCGAATATCCGCCTTTCATATCGACCGCGGTCGAGTTTTCTGAGCCTGGCGAAGCAGTACTTCAACTACGGTCGCGGTCGATCGAGAACCGTGAGACGGCATCCAGGATCGTTGCGACTGCGTCAATTCCTGGTGCCCACGCATGTTGCATTAACGATTGGTGCCATCGTGCTGTCGCCGGCGGCGCCGCTGCTGTTGACGTTGCCGGCGGCCTATCTGGGGATAGTGGCGCTGATCGCAATGATGATTGCAGTAAAACATCGCTCTATTTGCGGGCTGCTTGCACTGCCGGCCGCTGTCGTGATGCACTTCGCGTGGGCACTTGGCTTTTTCTGGGGCATCGTGTCGATCCGCCAGGCCACCTGGCAGATGACCCCTTCAGTTTCCTGAACCCTGCAGAACCTGGGCAGTGGCCGGTGCGACCACACGCCGGCCCGCCTTCGCATAGGCGGCCTCAGTCAGGCGTGCAATCGAGGTCCACGTCGGCACCGAGTCTCGCAGATCCAACATTCCTTGACTCTTGCGGTTTCGATAATCCGGGTCGCTGATCAAGCGCTCGAGCGTCCGGGACAATGCGGCGGGATCACCTGGAGGAACGAGCGTCCCCTCTGCCCGATCGCTCAGCCATTCCGAAAACGTTCCAAGGTTCGACGCGACGATCGGACGTCCCGCCGCGATCGCCAGCATCAGCACCCCCGATGCGTCGATATCCCGGTACGGAAAAGCCAGGATGTCAGCGCGCGCGACCAGCGAGGTCACTTCATCTTCCGGAATGAAACGCAGGTCGAATTCGACATGGTCTTCGAGCTGCAGATCCTTCACCATCGCAAATAGCGGCTCCATCGCCATTTCCGGCCAGCCCACGACCTTCACCACGCAATTCGCCCTGACCTCTCGGGGAAGCAGCGCAAGTGCGCGAAGCATGACGTCGACGCCCTTGTAGGGCTTTATCTTGCCGAACAGGAGTATTTGAACGCGCCCGTCCCCTGCCGAGGGCTCGTCCGCCGGTCGGGTGATATGATCCGTCAGCAATCCGTGCGCGATAACGGATATCTTTTCGTCCGGGATACCAACGCGTAGCAGGCGATCGCGTGCAACGGTCGTATGAACGATAAGATGGTCGAAGCAATGCAGAATGCTGAACGCGCCAATTCGCTGTATCCGCGAGCTCGGATTATTATTGAACGGATTCGAGTCATGAACGGTCAGAACCGTTGGCGCGATCCTCCTGAACTTTGGAATGAACTGGCTGTCGACGATCGCCAGCGGCGCCCATTGGAAATGGATCACATCAGGCGGCGTCCTCCTGAACCGCCTGATCAGCCGTGTCATTGATTCAGCGTGACTGAGGCCCTTCAGCCCCAGTTGCACGTTGCGTGGAAGTTTCTTGAAAAAGCGCGACTGCAATCCCGGATAAAAATGCCGGTCAAGAAACAGGTCTTCATCAACGGAAGGCTTCCGCCCGAGCTGGCGCCCGACAATGCTGGCCGCATGCCCAATATCGGTCAATCCTTTGGCTAATTTAAGATCATATGGCCAAGTAAACAGCGACGGATCGATCAGAGCGATTTTCATGCGATTGCCTCACCAACCATGCTTTGCGGACCGTGAAATTACTTCTGGCTCATCAAGGCATGGATTGATAGCCTCTTCTGTCACCTGCAAATTGTGAGCGACACGCGTTGAAGATCAGCATCGTCATAACTGTCTACAATTACGAACGGTATGTCGGATTGGCAATCGACAGCGCGTTGAATCAGACCCGTCCGGCGGACGAAATCGTCGTCGTCGACGACGGATCGATCGACGGTTCCCGCCAGATCATCGCCGGCTATGGTGACAGGATACGAGCCATATTTCAGGAAAATCAGGGCAACATCGCAGCATTCGAAGTTGGGTATCGCGCAGCGACAGGCGATGTACTGCTGTTCCTCGATGCGGATGACATCCTGATGCCGACAGCGGTCGAAAACGTCGCTGCGCACTGGCGTGAAGGTGTTTCGAAAGTTCAGTTCAATCTGGACATCATCGATGGCGCCGGCAGGCGACTTGGGCGCTCGTTTTGTGCGTTTCCTAAATCCTACGCGCCAGATGATGTGCACGCAGAATTTACCAGGTCGGGAACGTACATCTGGCCAGTCATGTCGGGAAATGCGTACTCCCGAGAGTTTCTTCAACAGGTCATCCCGCTCAATCCGCCCGTGGGATACGACGGCGCCCTCAACACGATCGCGCCTCTTTACGGAGACGTGGTCACGGTGCAGGAAACCCTGGGGCAATATCGGCTCCATGGCAGAAATATCAGCCGAAATGATGCGAAGGGCCGGGCGCAGCGGTTTCCGGACTTTCCTAGGCAGATCGGGTTCCGTGTCGCAGAGTTCGATATCCTTAAGGCGCATTGCGACAAGAAGTCCATGCACGTGCAAGCGGCACGGCCGATCGATAACGAGATCGTCTTTGTCAACTATCGCCTCGCGTCGCGTAAACTGGGATTGCACTATGTTCGGCAGGACGCGGACACATCGAGTTCACTTCTGCGCCGTGGGATATGGCTTGCGCTGACCACGACAACACATTGGCGTGCCGCCGCCTCTCATATCGTGTGGTTCACAGGGCTGTTCTTGAGCCCTTCCTGGCTTGCGTATCAGCTGATCATGCTCCGCTTCAACAGGGCAGAACTCTTGAGGCCGCTCGTCAGGTTCGGAAGTGTCATCCGGCGCAAGCCGGCCTGAGTGGGCAACGCCGCAAAGGCAACCCGCCTCAGATCTCGCCGTACGCCTCCAGGCGTCGATCACACGCTTTCGATCGTACGAATTGTCTCCGACATTGGCCCGGAAAGACTGGTTGCGCCGGCGAGGCGGGCGCGAATCCGCCTGTCGGACTGGCGAAGGCGGATATTTTCCGACAGGCGCAGAACATATTCCTTTGATTTCCACGCAAGCCGAGCCGCTCTGTCAACCGCAGTAGGCTCGCGGACCGACTCCGCCGCCTTTGCGATCGAAGACGTCAGCGTCACCTCAAGGCACGGAAAAGGAAACAAGGCATAATTGTGGAGGCCATTTGCCCAGAAGCGGTCCATCTCCCAGTCGATCGGCCGATGGATCGTTGTCACGCTGTCGATGAATCGACGCGCGGCATGGCCGGAGATTAGATAAGCCTGCGTTCCCATTGGCGCCCGCTCAAACCGCACCAATTCCCGCTGATCCAGCCAGGCCACGTGCTGGCACTGCGCCATGTGTCGCCCATACAGCCGGAGATAGCCGATCTCGGCAGCCTTGCAGATGTCCGGAAGCGATCGAAAGCTGAACCCGGCATCGAGAATGACGTCGTCTTCGATCACAAGTGTCCATGAATTGTCGGCGTCTGAAGCCGCCACTTGCGCCATGATGCTCATATGACTAGCTGCGCAGCCGATCTCGGCACGTGAAAGGCCCCTGCCCCAAAAGCGGATGGCCAGCGCCTCATCATATTGCGGGAGCCCCTTGGCGGGCACACGCAAGGCATCAAAGAAGGTCCATGGAATCTCAAGCGACTCCAGATTAGCACTCGCGCGCTCGCGGCGCACGGAACCGGCCAAACTAATCGCCACAATTCTGAGATTGTTGCCCATCGATTGATCAGTCCGACGCGTTGATTGGGAACCGTATTGCACGTGATCTCCAAACGATTACCGCGAACCGGTCTGTGCTGACAAGGACGCGGCGCCTGGCGGCTGCCATGCTGGTGGCCATTTCACATTCTTGTTTCGTATAGCACGGCGAAATCTGCGGCTATACCTAAAGCGGTCCGCATTCGTAGGCCTTGGATCGAACCAACGGTTCCTCACAGACGAGTGACACATGTACATCGCGAAAGTCGCGATGGTCTCAAGCAAAGAGGCGCGGATGCCATCAAAGCATCGATTCACCAGCACCATTGCAGCATTGTCCGTCGCGTCATTGGTTGTCGGTGCCTCAGTAATTTATCTTGGCGCTATCAATGATGGTTTGCGACAGCGCCTGCAATTCATCCCGCTGTTTAAGGAACGCAGCCAGGTCGTCGGCGGCGCCGTCGTCGGCCAGAATGGCAGTGGGTTGTATGCGGGCTATACGCTGTCGTGGGGTGATGAATTCAACGCTCTCGATATCGTGGGTCCGGCAAACCCTCGCGGCAAGTTCTTCCCGACTGGCGCCTATCATCCAGGCATCCGCGGCAATACCACGTCGCTCGGGACAGCTTTTGATGCCGACCCGCTGACCACAGGCTACAAGGACCGCAACCGCGGCGTCGCGGTTGGCTTCGACAATATGTCGATCTCCGGCTCGGTGCTGCGCCTCGGAGCGCGCAAGGCAACAACGCGCGAGCAGGCATTCCTTACGCCTACCGACCGGTCCATCAACGGAGGCGTGCGGCCGCACCTCTCCGCGATGATCCATACCGCCGGGGCGTTTGCATACTACCCGACCACCAACGCCGTCATCATCGAGATGCGTGCCCGGTTCAGCCCCAGGCTTACAAATCCGGCCGGCTTTCATCCCGCGTTCTGGACCTATTCGGTCGCACCCGTGCTTAATCCAACCGGCAACGAGTGGGATCTTGAGTGCAACTCCCAAGGGATGCACTTCAGCAATATCGTCCATACCTCGGGGGCGATCTCGACCGACAACAGCGCCGGACCATTCGACTATATGGACGGCGCGTTCCACGTCTTCAGCTTTGTCTTTCGAAACGGCGGAAACACCCAACTCTACGTCGACGGCGCCCTTCGATCCCAGTTTGCCGGCGTGGATTCCAATACCAAGAATATGCCCTCATTTGTGCTGCTGACGTCACACATATTCAATAACACCTTCGCGGGCGAGGCGTATGACGCCGCAGCGTGGGCCAGCTCGGCGACCGGCGCCTATCTCGATGTCGACTGGATCCGCGGCTGGCGCACGACAGGCGTCAAGCATTGGAAGCCGCTGGTTTCGGTCGCAGATCTCAATGTCGATTACGACGGCAACGGCAAGATTGTGCTGCCGAGTGCCAAGGCCCTCTGGGGTGATGCGGGCGTTACCGAATTCGTCCAGGTCGTACCCTATGACAGCTCCGAACCGGGTATGACGGAGCAGACGACGTTTACGCAATTCCCGGAAGGGATTTCGTACGATGCGACATCGCGCACGATCAAGGCGGACTTCACCACTGCCAAGGGCAATGCCGGGCGGTCTCATGTCGTCGTTTATGGCTACAAGCCTGACGGCTCAACGATGGAGCCACTGCGATTCTCCATCAATCGCGGCCCGCGCGTGACGACGCGCCCCCTTTCAGCCGCCGCAGGCGACAGCTACCGCCACGATATCTATGGGGAGTGCGATGTCGGAGTCATGATGCCGAAGGTCTTGTCCGTCAAAGGACTGCCGCAGGGGCTCGCCTTTGACCGTTCCACCGGACTGATCAATGGTGCTCCAACGGCGCCAGGGGTCAGCAGCCTGACAATCTCCTGCGCAAACAATGCGGGCCAGACAACAAAGAGGACGACAACGTTGACCGTCCACGCGCACGATCCGGCGAACCGCGGAGGATGATGCTCGACCCTCAACCTTGATCCGTCGGGACCGAACTGCCCTGGCAGATATGCAGAAAATTTGCGAGGGCGTCGTCCACACTTGTGCTCAGTGGTAGGCTCAACTTTTCGAAGGGCTTGCTCCACGCATCGACGAACGTGCTGATTTTCCCATAATTGTTGTCAAGGACCGAGTGCGGCACATTCAGCAACACGCAAAAAATATGCGTGTGAAGCCGGTCCGTGATCACGTAGGCCGACGATCCAACCTGCCTCATTCCACGAGCTACACGGTTCGACGCCAGCAGGTGAAACCACCGAATGCGCACGTCGAGCTCCGACGGCGTCATGCCCTTGAGCAAGAGGAGCGCCGTCTCGAGCAGCGCCTTGACAAACAACCACTTTCCCAAGCCTCGTTGTTCGATGAGCCAGTCCTCGACCACTGCAAAGTTTGGGAGCGTCGGAAAACGCTTTTGCTCCACCCTCTCGTGATCGGTTCGGAGCAGCAGCAACAATTTCCTGGTTACTGGCGCTGGTGAACTCTGCGCCCCCAGGCAGAATGCCATGTCCGGACAGAGATCGACGGGCGCAGTAAATTCCGTTGTCGCAATATTCAAACTTTGCACGTCGCGGACCAAAATCCGGAATTTCTTGTGCGAGTTGATGATCTCCGCGGCGCGTTTGAGACTTGCCTTCGAGGAGAAGTGTATGGTTTGCGGCAACTGAATGATCTGGCGATCCGGAAACTCCGACAGAAGCCTGAGCCGAAACTCCTGATGGCTAGGCCACAGGTCGCCGAAATTGCCCCCACCATGGATAAGGATAGGTCCGACAGGAACGGCTCTTTCAAACTCTTCCTTTGACCAGGTGTCATAGGTGCAGACGTAGGACGGTGCTCGGCCTAGCTTCTTCTGCAGATAGGTCTCTTCACCCAACCATATGGCGCTGTCGCCCACATTCGAGTGATTGGGGAAGTCCACTAGCGCAAAATTCTCGACACCCTCCAGATGGGGCCCGATGACCTTTTCGATCTCGTCCTGCATTTCTGCAATCAGTGTACGAGAATCCTTCATGGGAGATTCGGCCATCGTGCTGAGTTCGGTCCCGTCGGTCGCATCACAGCATCGAACGGCTTTCGATGCATCGGCAAAACTTCCCATTCGACTAATCCACTTCTGCCATTGCGCCAGGCACCCGCTGCGGTTGAGCGATGACGCATCCGCATGCCGCCAGCGAGAACGCCCGACGTTTGCGCTGCGAGCTTCCCGCGTCAGTCATTCGATCTTTCGCGCTCAGCCTGCTTCTGCTCTATCACGCTCTCGTGCCTCTCTCGGTGTCCCCTTGCCGATGCAGAAGCTGACCAGGTTCCAGAGCACGGAATAGATCGGCTTAGCAGCCAAAAGGCAAGTCTCGGCAACGCTGCCGATTAGCGACAACACCGCACATATTCATGACAAGAATCGAATCTATTGAAGTCTTAAGGCAGGCAAATGTGTTGATCGCAACGAACATAGGCAGCGAGCCTGCGGGAATGCCGCTTCTTGCAGCAAGCCTGCACCAGGTGCGTTAGCAAGCTCGGAGTCACCATGATCGGTTTGTTGAAAGACTACGTAAAGGCCCGCCTGCTTGATAACGACTTTATGATATCCGGTACCTCGAAGGAGCAGGAGCTCAGGGAATTCTTCCGGGACCTTTTCCCTGTCGTGACGGACAAGGAATTGATTCGACTGGGCGGATCGGCTGATGGCGGCTATTTGGTTCCGGACGACCTCGATGGCTGCGTCGGTTGCTTTTCGCCCGGGGTCTACAACGTCTCTGACTTCGAGCTCGGCCTTGCCGAACGCGGCATCCCGTGTTTCCTCGCTGACTTCTCGGTGGATGCACCCGCGATCCACAATGACCTGCTCGATTTCGAAAAGAAGTTCCTCGGAAACGAAAACAACGCCAAGTTCATGACTTTAGAGAACTGGATGTCGAGAAAGGGCCCTCGGACCGGCGATCTCATTCTCCAGATGGACATTGAAGGCGGCGAGTACGAGGTTCTCATCGAAACGAGCTGCGACGACCTGAAGCGCTTCAGGATCATGATCATCGAGTTCCATTCCATGGACAGAATTCTCAATCCCATCGGTCTCAAGCTGATCGGCGCTGTTTTCAAGAAGATCACCAAGCACTTCGACGTCGTACACATTCATCCGAACAATTACTTCAAACCCATCGAGTACAGGGGCTTCAAGGTGCCGCCGATCATGGAATTCTCGTTCTTGCGCAAGGATCGCGCTGCTCGCCGGACGCCTGCGAGAAAGTTTCCTCACGACCTCGACAGGAGAAACGTCGCAAACAGGGACGATGTCGTGCTGCCGAAATGCTGGTTCGCTCCGGAGTGATCGCCGCCGCGGGCGCGCCGATGAATCACGGCAGCCGCGGACATCGGTCGCGCGGATGCGCGACCGTTGGCTCGCAATCGCAGAAGTGCGCTTTCTACTCTCGCGCCTGCAGGTTCTCGCCGAGATATGCCTGATAGGCCAGCTTGAGCCCATCCTCGAGCGGGGTCTTGGCCCGCCAACCCAGTTTCGCCAACCGGTTGACGTCGAGCAATTTGCGCGGAGTGCCGTCGGGGCGCGAGGTGTCAAAGCTGATCTCGCCTGAATAGCCGACGGTCTCCGCGACCACGCGGGCGAATTCGGCGATCGCAATGTCCACGCCGGTGCCGATGTTGACGAGCTCGCCGCTCGAATAGGTCTTCATCAGATGGATGCAGGCGTCCGCAAGATCGTCGACAAAGAGGAATTCGCGCCGCGGCGTGCCGGTGCCCCACACCACGACGTTCTTCGCTCCCGACGTCTTGGCCTCATGGAAACGGCGGATCAACGCCGCGACGACGTGGCTGTATTCGGGATGATAATTGTCGCCGCGACCGTAGAGGTTGGTCGGCATCACACTGATGAAGTTTGAACCGTACTGGCTGCGATAGGCCTCGACCATCTTGATGCCCGCGATCTTGGCAATCGCGTAGGGTTCGTTGGTCGGCTCCAGCGGGCCAGTCAGCATCGACTCTTCGCGAATCGGCTGGACTGCTAGTTTGGGGTAGATGCAGGAGGAGCCAAAGAACATCAGCTTCTCGCATCGATTGACATGCGCGGCGTGGATGACGTTGGTCGCGATTGCCAGATTTTCGTAGAGGAACTCGGCGCGCAGGGTATTGTTGGCGACGATGCCGCCGACCTTGGCGGCGGCAAGGAACACTGCCTGCGGACGCCTTGCCGCAAACCATTTATCGACCGCGGTTTGGTCACGCAGGTCGACCTCGCTTCGCGAGACCGTCAGAAGTTCGACATTTTCCTCCGCCAGCCGCCGCACCAACGCGGAGCCAACCATGCCGCGATGGCCGGCGACAAAGACGGTCTTACCGGCCAGCTCAAATGGAGTGCTTGCCATTGGTGACCTCTCGCCTGGCCTCGAGCAAATCGGAAGCCACCATTTCCTTGACCAGTTGCGCGAACGGGGTCCTGGATTTCCAGCCGAGCTTCTCGCGCGCCTTGCTGGGATCGCCGATCAGGAGATCGACCTCGGTGGGACGGAAATAGGTCGGGTCGACTCGCACGACGATCCTGCCTGACTTCTTGTCGATACCGGTTTCCTCGACGTCCTTGCCCCGCCATTCGACTTTGCGGCCGACTTCGGCAAAGGCGAGCTCCACGAACTCGCGCACCGAGCGGGTCTCCCCGGTTGCCAGCACGAAATCGTCGGGCCGGTCGGCCTGCAGGACCATGTGCATGCCTTCGACATAATCCCTGGCGTGGCCCCAGTCGCGCTTAGCCTCGAGATTCCCGAGGTACAGCGTCTCCTCGAGGCCCGCCTCGATGCGGGCAACGGCACGCGTGATCTTGCGGGTGACGAAGGTTTCGCCGCGGATCGGGCTCTCGTGGTTGAAGAGAATGCCGTTCGAGGCGAACATGCCGTAGGCCTCGCGGTAGTTCACCGTGATCCAATAGGCATAGAGCTTCGCCACCGCGTAAGGGGAGCGCGGGTAGAAGGGAGTCGTTTCCTTCTGCGGCACTTCCTGCACGAGGCCGTAGAGCTCGGAAGTGGACGCCTGATAGAACCGCGTCTCCTTCTCCATGCCAAGAATGCGGATCGCCTCCAATAGCCGCAGCGTTCCGATCGCGTCAGCGTTCGCGGTGTACTCCGGGCTCTCGAAACTGACCGCCACATGGCTCTGTGCAGCCAGATTGTAGATTTCGGTTGGCCGGATCTGCTGCATCAGGCGGATCAGGTTTGTCGAATCCGTCATGTCGCCGTAATGCATCAGGAACGGCACATCGCCGGCATGCGGATCCTGATAAAGATGATCGACACGGGCGGTGTTGAAGGAGGACGAGCGCCGCTTGATGCCGTGGACGATGTAGCCGAGGCCGACCAGATACTCGGCGAGATAGGCACCGTCCTGACCGGTGACGCCCGTAATCAGCGCGACGCGCCGCTTCGACCTTTCATTCATATTGCTCACCCGACTGCTCGGTTATCATCGACGATTTTTCCCATTTTCCCAAACCTGTTGGCGATTGCGCCGAGGATTCGCAGGATCTCACGCTCGGGCCCGGCCGGCGCGCCTGTCGCTCGCCAGAATCCAAAGAGTGACCCGACATAGGCAAGAGCGCCCACGAGAACAACAGCGATCAACCGAACATAGACGTGAGACTCATGGCCAAAAGATGTGATGAAAGCCCAATTCGTCAGAAGACCGACAATGATCATCGTGCAGGTGGACAAAGCGGTCCTCAGATTCACGAGAAATTGCCGGGAGACAGAAGTGTCGATCAATTCGCGGACCAGGACCATGTTGTAGACGACACCGCCGAGCGTAACCGCCACGCGAGCGACCAGCAGGCCAACTAACCCTCCTACCCACAAGCCCGCAACGATGAAAGGCAGCCTCACGATCAGGATCGCAACGTCGCGATGAAATAACCTGCGCGTCTGGCCAAGGGCCAGACCAAGGGGTTGGACGGTCGCGCTGAGCGTATGCAACGCAATTGCACCACCGAGGAGCTGGATCACGATCGTCGCGCCTGCCCAGGCCTCACCCAGCGCGAGCGGAACGAATTGATCGGCGATCAACGCGAAGCCGAACCCGGCCGGAAAGGCGATCGCACACAGCATCGATTGCGCCGACAGATAAGCTCGTTGAAGGGCGGCTTTGTCATCCCTCAGCCTCACGAACGCGGGAAACAGCGTCCCGGCGAGCGGATTTGTTGCTTCTCTTGTCGGCGTGGCGGCCAGGTCGCTGCCGAGCACATATCCACCCAGTGCGGATTTCCCGAGAAAATATCCGATGATGATCTGGTCGAAACGCCAGTTCAGCGTGCTGACGGCCTGCCCGAGCGACAGCCACACAGAGAACGAGAATAGGGAGCGGCTACCCCTTATCCGGAATTTCGGCCGGAACGGCTGGATCAGATAAGAGGCGACGACATCGATGAAGTTGGCGACGACGGCTCCGGCGATAAGCGCCCAGTAGCTCCTGAAGCAAATGGCGATCCCGGAGGAGACGAGGATGGTTGCGAGCGCCCGGCTGCTGCTCGTCACAAATTCCTGCCAGAAGACGAGTTGACGCTGCATCATCGCAAGCATCGGATTTCGAAGGCCGGATATCACGATCGAAAAGCTCAGGACCAACAGGATCGGAATCAAGCGGCCATCGCCGTAGGACAATGCCACCGGATAGGCGAGCAACGACAGCAAGAGTGCCAGCAAGCAGGCACGAGCCAGGCTCAACGTCCACGCGGCGTGGAATTGATCTTCACTTGGATCCTTGTGGTGAATGAGCGCCGATGCCAGGGACAGTTCAGTCATCGACGTCAGAACAGCAATGATGGCCGTCGCGACGGCAACCAGGCCGAAATCTTCCGGCGTGAGCATTCTCGCCAATATGAGCGTGTTCAAGAAGCCGAGACTGGCAACCACCAGCCGGCTCACACCGATCCAAGCAGCTCCGATGGCGATTGAATTTTTCGACAAAGGGAGCGCCGTACGCGCACCAATAGCGACCATTTTCAATGCTCGTTCATTGACAGATGGTTTCCAGTGCGCGCTCAAAGATGTCAGGCGCAACCTCGAAATCGAATGGACTGGGCCCAAACGCTCCCTGCGGGCGCGTTCCCTTGCTGTTCCCCACGATGTAAGAATAGTCCGCGCCGGCGGACGTTGCGATCGTGTAGTAGTAGGGATGCACGTGGTCTGACGGGATCAGCTCCAGGACTTTGGTTCCAGGCGAGCAGAATACGAGATTGGTCAGCCCCGCACCATGTGCGCCAACGACAATCGAGCATTCCGAGAAAAACGCCGCTTCATCCTCAACGTCATCAAAGTCGTAGATCTGGAAGCCGAACTTTTTCAGTGCAGGCATCAGCTCTTCTTCGTTGGCAACCTTCCTTTGTCCTTTGCGCGGAACGTATACGCGCCTGTCGTGACGAAGCGGCGACTTGGCTACCTGCAAGCGGAAGAACTCCGTAAGCCATGGCGCATAATTCCGTCGCATGCCTGGAAACGAAGTGCCGATCACGAGATCGGCCTGGATATCCTCCTGGCCTGCCCACACGCACTTGTGCATTGGAATTCCAAGCCGGCGAACGAGCTTGGCTGCCGTTTCGGACCCAGGCTTGGGCAAATAGACATAATCGACATCATCGAGCGAGAGGCCGCTTTTCTGAAATAGCGCTAAGCGGCCCAGGCAATCGAGCAGGAAGTGCCCATAGTTTCCTCCGGCGAAATCGCTCGCCAGCGAGAGACAGGTGCCGCTTAGCGGCAGCGGCGTGCTGTAGGCAACTGATCGCGGATGGCGCGAGAACGACGATCCGTACCAGGTGCTCTCGTAGAGCAGCGATCCATCCTCCGTCACGAGCCAGCCGTCGGGACCGAGGATGCGGGCCTTGTCCAGGCGGAGAATGCCCAGCTCTGGCATTCTGTTGTCAACGCTTTCACCGAAACCTGCGTCGCGGCTGCCGAATCGAACCGGCGCCTTCCGCGCCAGTACCTCTTCCTCGATGGCAGTCAGCCAAGTATGCGGATGTTCACTTCGCCACGCGCGATGATCACAAAGCCGGCTCGGGCTGCCGCGCAATGCACCACGGAGGATTTGCCTGACGGCGCGAACCTTAGAGTTCATGGATGACTACCATTGCAAGAGACACTGACCGTGACAGGCAAGCCCGCATGACGGCCCGCCCACCTGCCACAGCCAAAGCAAAATTCAGACCGACCTGCGGACAGCGTGCCGATCGCAATCAGCGGTACTCGGCTTGATCCAGATCACACGGGGTTGTGCTCACGCTGGATGCGCCCTTCCGATCAGCGTCGCACATGCAGCGACAATAGACGGCAAGATCTGGCTTTCTTTGGCTGGATCACCGTGGTGTCGCAAGCAACGGGGACTTCTTTGGGGCCGACCTCGCCCGCGACTTCAGCCGTCAGTTTGCTGCCCAGCAGATAGTTCCCTTCGCGCGGCACGGCGGGCAGCGCAAATTCGATCACGCTGACGCCATCTTCCCCTTCCTTGCGAGAGACCTGTTGCAGCGGCTTCTTTGCCGATGCGACCATGGCGCCGGTTGTTGCATCGAAGACGTACGCATGAAGCGTTCGATTTGTCGGATAGTCTTCCGGAATTTTGATGGGAATTTCGATCTTGAGCGGATCGGTTGTGCTCAGCGACAATACCCCCGCATTCGGCTTCTTATCCGCTACCACATTCGTAACATTGAGGAATGTCGGCTTGGGCATGTCATTGAGCGCTGCCGTATATCCAAAATCATTCGGATCCGGCGTCACGTCGCTCGGACCGCATTTTCGGCTTCCCCGCTCGGACGACGTGAACTGGCAGACGCGAACGTAGTCGATCTTGAACGTCTGCGGGAAAGCCGCATCATCGACCCCGTGCCGGCCGGCCCAGGCTGCTCCGCCGACGGCGTAATTGAGATCAATGTGCGCCGGCGGCCCCAGTTGGCCGTCCTTCCTGAGCCACTGGTACATGCGCGTGTAGATGAGACGGCCGTCCCAGAAGAACGAAATGCGGTCAGGAGCCCAAACGAAGCCGGCAATATGCCAGTCCTTGTTCAGATCCTCTTTGCCGACCATGTCCTGAAACCTGAGCACGAACGAGTTGTCCACATACGTGTAGGACTGCGGCGTCCACTTATCTTTACTCATGGCATTCGAGTGCAGCATGTTCGGCTTGTCTTCCACGCCATTGATGACGTACTCGAAAATGTCGATCTCCGGCGGATGCCAGAACTTTCCATCGATGTCGTAATCGGCTTCGAGCCAGAATGCCGGCCACGATCCCCGCGCATTCGGAAGAAAGACCCGCGCTTCATAGTAGCCGTAGTAGAATGTCTGATGGCTACGGATCATCGCGGAATCGAACGTGTCCGCCCCCTCATTCTTTTTTGCGGTCAGGCTCAGCGCACCTTCGGAAACCACGTGGTTGTCGCGGTAGTGCTGCTTTTCATCGTTGAAACGATCCATCGTTTCGTTGTTGTAGATGTATCGGGTGGCCCATTTGGTTCGATCAAGCTTGTCGCCGTTGAACTCATCCGAAAAAACCAGCTCCCAGCCAGCGCACCAGGCCGGCGCTGCGGATCCGAGTGCAACGACTATCGAGGCGACACAAAGGACTTGCCTGCGCACGGCTGCGATCATCAACGAGATCCTTTCGGTTCGGCTGTTAGCCCGGCTGGGAAACGCTCTGCCGGCCCAATGCGCAAAGACGATGGCAATGGTGACGCGCCACGTCGCAAGCCGGCACAATCAAGCGCACGGCTCTGCGGCATTTTCCCGAATAGACAGTCAACTTGCGATCGTTTTGGGGCGGTGACTTGTCGAACAATCAAGAACATTTGACGGTTCCCCGATCAGGTTCCCTCCTTGAGTGCCGTCGAGGGTTTGATTGATCGGCCGGACTGCCGGTTTCGCTTCCGAGGCCCTGTCGAGCCGTTTTCGAATTTGTCCCGTCGCCTTCACTTCAAGGAAGCGATGGCTGATCGTCGCGACGATAAGAGACGGCGGAAGCGACACCAGGAGGAAAAACAATTGCGATCCGCTCCCCAATGCGTCGACCATGCCCGTTCGATACATGATCAGCTTGACCCCGGCCATGACGATCGGCGGCCAGAGATAAAAACTGAAGCTGATCGTTCCAAGCCACTGCATCACCTGCCAACGCAGCATTCTTCCGAACAGACCGTTTCCTCGGGACATGCCAAGCAGGAAAATAGTCCCGAAGACGCCACCAAGAACAATAAATGGAAAAGCAGAGATCCAGTCATGGAGTGACAAATATGCCGGCGTGACAAAGCCAACGTAGTCTGTTGCGCTGGCCAGCTCGAGGCCTCTCCAGACAGTCAGGAACAGCACGAAGCAGATCGCCGGGTACTTCGCCAGGGATTGCAATAAGGTCGACGATAGGTACTTCTCCGCAATGAGCACGCCGCCAATCATCAGGAGCGCGCGGGGATAGTACACGAGCAAGATCAGCGAACTGACGGCTAATGCCAGCGCCAGCGGCCGACTGATGCCGCTGATCAGGAAAACAACGGCACATACTCCATAGAACAGGAATTCGTATCCGAGCGACCACGCGGCGGGATTGATCTGGATGATGTCAATAAATGGAGGCGGCGCCAATAGATTTGCACCAACCAGCAGCAGACTTGGACCCTTTCCTGAAAGCCAGCCAAAAATCGCGATCGCGATCACGGTCGCCCAGAGCACAGGAAGAATCCTCGCATAGCGATCAAGAATAAAGGTCAAGACCGAGGATGCGCGATACAGGCTTGGCAGAATGACGATTCCACTGATGCCGAAGAAGAACTCGACACCGAATTTTCCGGTCTGCAGCGCTTCTCCCAACAGCCCCCTGGCAAACAGATCGAACGTCGGGAGGCCGGAATGAACGACGTGATAGACGAATACCATGAGGCAAAACAAACCTCTGGCACCATGAACGTAAGGGTTAAATCTTGCGCTCGTGTCGTGTTCCATGTGGGAAGTCACTACAGGCTCAAGTATAGAGGGTGAACAGCCTCACGAGCGAGACCAAGATCGACCGCGATCGTTGCCCTGCGCTCAGACGTACCCACCAACCGAGGCGCCAAGAAGCAGTAATCGACGAGTCCTAACATGGTGAGCCTCGACACATTCCCAGCCAGAACCTCGTCTAACAAGCGCGCTGCAGCAGCGTCAAGCGACGAGACCAACAGCGTCATTTTCGCGCATATCGCCTTCATTCTGTGCATTTGCATGCAGCGCTTCGGACTCCTCATCGGAACCGGACAGATCTTCTTTTCGCTGTTCGGATTCTTCGCGCTCATCGCGTGGGGATGGTGGGTTGGCCTGGTGAGCATTCGCGGGACGCAGACTCTCGCATTCGGACTCGTCGTCGTCTGGTTTCTCTTCAGCGCGGTCGCCGCAGCCGAATCTCCCGACCGCGGCGTCGAGACCAGTGCGGCATCACTTGCGATGGTTCTTGTCACGAATTCGATCTTCCTGTTCGGACCCTCGACGAGATTCTCGAACGAGGCGGTCCTTCCCGTCTTCCTGTTCTATGTTCGCCTGTGCGCCGTTCTGGCAATCGTCCAGATCGTTCTTCAATTCGGCGGAATACGCATCTTCTCGTTCAAGGATGCAATCCCGGCGCTCGATCCGGTCCTCGTCGAGTCCGCCTACAATCAAAATGCGGTGGAATTTTATGGGTCTTTGAATCGGCGCGCGAACGGGTTTTTCCCGATGGAGCCGGGAGCGCTATCCCAATTGCTCGCTATAGGTGTGATCGTCGATGTGTTCGTTTTGCGGCGACTTGCCTATCTTCCGTTGTACGCCATCTCGTACGTGCTCACTCGGTCCGGATCGGGCCTCCTGGTGCTCGTCGTGTCCCTCGGTGCCTATCCCCTGATTGCTCCGCTCAAATCACTGCGGGTTATCGCCATCGGGACGGCCGTTGCCTTAGTGATCGGCACAACGTACCTCGTTGCACCGGAACCTTTTGATCCCATCGTTAGTCGGCTTGATGAATTCAGTTCAACCAAGTCGAGCGGCTATGCTCGCTACGTCGCACAACTACAGACCTGGGACTATCTCTTTCAGACCGACAGAGTGCTTATCGGCTCCGGGCCCGGCGGGTTGGAACGGTCGCCCGCCTACTTTGGCGGCAGCGGAAATCCCGTTCTCAAGCTCGTCGCGGATTACGGAATTATCGGGCTACTGATTTTTCTGTTCTATCTCATTCTCTCTATATTCAGGAAAGACAACTCGATGCTCGCATTGACAATGCTGGCCTGCTATCAGCTCGGCGGCGGAAACCTCGCCATGGCTCCATTCCTGATCATGATGGCAATGCTGTGCGTATGGTCGCAGCCGCCAGGCGCCGGCCTGAGGTCGATCCGTCCCAAAGCTGCCGTCTGACCGAAGCGTCCCGGCCCCGCCTTGATCATCGAATGATGCGGAATCGACCGAGCAAAGCGCGCAACCATTTCGGCCGCTGGGCGGGCACGTAGCGCAAACTCACCAGGGCACGACGGAAGTACTGCGGACTGATCAGGATGCAGAAGATCCAAGCCAGCAGCGATATGCGCTGCGATCTTGAGAAACCTTGCGGCGACGCAGCCGCTCCAAGCGCATCGACAGCGATGCTCAATGAACTATCCGCCGCGATTGGATGAAGGTCCGGCCGCAGCTTGAACGACGCTATCCGCAAACAAAGAAATATCAAATTGCGCTTGAGCGCATCGGGCGCAACCGGCAGCTTCTCCGTGCGCGCGATCTCGGAAAAGAACTTGTACCGCCTCCGCGTGAGGTCGATCTCTCTCGCAAAGCGGGTATCGTCGAGTTGAAGGAAAGCCCCGTGATTGAGGCCGTGCACGCGATAGTCTGCCAACGGCTTGGTGATCGTTACGATCTCGCCACATGCAGGAGCGGCCGCCAAAAGATAACTGTCCGGAGCTCGATCAACGAAGTCGGACTCAAAGCCGAAGACGCGCTCGACAAACCATTTCGGGTACGCATTTCCTGACCCGGGCGGCGTCGGATAAGCGCCGGTGGTTGCCATCCACTTGCGGACGTCCTCCGAGGACGGACAGGAGAAGTACTGCGGCAGGACATTTCCGGTCGGCTGCCCGTCGGCATCGATCACGCGCATCTGAAACTGATATTTGCTCGCGGCTTTGGACCAGACGGATACGATCTCCGTCATGACATCAGGATGCAAGGCATCGTCCGAGTCGAGAAATATGATGATATCGCCGGACGACCTGCGAAAGCCGTTCACACAGGACATCATCTGCCCGGCGTTCGCCTGGCTGATGATTGTGACTTCGTCTGCAAATTCGTTGATGACGCCGAGTGAGTGGTCCGTCGACCCGTCATCGACGACGATCACTTCGACGTTTGGCCATCGTATGTCCAGCGCGCTGCGGATCGCGGATCCCACGTAAGCTGCGTAATTGTGGTTCGGAATGACGACCGAGAGGCGCGGCAGGGTCGCCAGTTCGACTTCTGGCAACACAGCGTGCCCTGGTATCTCCTTCAACATTCGCCGCTCAGAATACTCGCGTTGCAAGTACGTCGCATGACCGCCGACAGAACATCACAGTCGACGGACGTCAGACACCCAATCCAGGAAGGTGCAGCCTCTAGCACGTGTTTTCAAGCGCAAGGAAGAGGCAAGATTCCTCCTGCAATCCGGGGAACTATTTACCTGTCATTCTGTTGCCGCAACTGCAACTCTATCCTGCCGCCGACAATCGCGGCTTCTTTCGAGAGCTGGTCCCAACCATCACGGATGTGTAGAGCAGTGAAGATGCATGATAACCGATCTAGGCGCTCAGACGGTTATGTGGCGATATGTGTAGCGATCGCTTCATCGCTCCTCGCGACGACGGCAGATGCTCAAATTTCAGGCTTCGGTCGCACATCTCCTCCGATGTATGGCGGCTCCGGCATTTCCACTCGGCCTTCGAGTTCGATTCGACCGATGGAAGGTACCTTCGCTCCAAATCACACGACAGTGGACGGAAAGCTTTGCATATCAGTCAATCCGGTGACGCATCCACAAGCCAACAACCCCAAGATCATCGAGCAGATTGTGCTGGTTCAAAACATCTGCGGTCAATCGATCCGGGTTCGGGTTTGCTACGCGGGAAGTTCCGATTGCATCGTCGTTCCGCTCGCGGGCTACCAGAAGCTGCAAAGATTATTGGGGATCGCGGCGGGATCAACGAACTTTCAATTTGAGTATCGCGAGCTCTATTGAGTCGTTGATTCAGACGAGCAGTCCTAGCTGAACGCTAAATGATACCCTCACAAGAAATGTGCGATCATATCCGCGGCGAACACGTCCTCCCATCTATTCGCGTTGCCGCTTGAATCAGCGCCACCGCATTCGGGATCGCCCAGATGGAACCGATGTTTCCGAGCATGTCACACGCGCTGTCGGTAACGATGTTGTTATCGCCACATGAGAAACGCATGACCAACCAATTGCTGCCCCGAATTGCCCGCTTCATTGATGTCGAGCAGCATAAGCGCTCGCGCTCGCGAGCGGGCGCACTGCACGTCAAGCAATCTTGTTCTTTCCGGGCACAACTCTTGCAACGGCAGGGCGTGCAGCTCTCCAATGCGTGCGCTCGATTGTCAGGGAGCCTTGACCGAAATTTGACGCCGTTGACTCAGCACCTTCACTCACGTTGACCCTCGCGCACATGTCCAATCCCACCCAGGCTATTGTATTCGGAGGCGCAGGCTTCATCGGTACACATCTGATGACGCGGATGCTCGCTTCCGGCCGCTACGAGCGAATCGTCTCAGTGGATATCGGGAAGCCTAGGGCGCACGTCGAAGGCGTCGAGTATGTCCATCATGATGTCCGTAAGCCAATCGACCCGAAGCTCGCAGGCGGGGTACCTGCCGACATCTTCAACCTGGCTGCAGTCCATGTCACCCCGGGTCATCCGGACGGCGACTATTATTATACAAACGTGCTGGGCGCGGTGCACGTCTGCCGATTTGCGAGAGACACTGGCAGCCGGAATGTCATCTTTACCAGCTCGATATCGGTCTACGGTCCGACCGAGACCCCACTTACCGAAGATGCGACGCCGGTCCCAGTGAGTGCCTATGGACGCTCCAAACTCTCGGCCGAAGCGATCCATCGTCTATGGCAATCGGAGGACCCAGACAGGCGGCTGACCATCGTGCGCCCCGCCGTCATCTATGGGCGCTACGAGCGAGGCAATTTCACGCGATTGTCGAGGCTTCTCGAAAGGCGGGCCTTCATCTATCCCGGCCGAACCGACACCATCAAGTCGTGCGGCTACGTGAAGGACCTGGTCTCGTCGATGTTCTTCATGGCGTCTCGCAATGACGGTCTATCGATCTACAATTTCTGCTATGAGCACCGTTACACCATCAGCGAGATTTGCTCCGCCTTCTCTCGCGCTGCCGAATACCCCAAGCCGACGATAACGATTCCGGTATGGCTAATGAATCTCGCCGTGCTTCCATTCGAAATGCTGCAGGCTGTCGGCATCAAGACCGGCATCAATCGTGACCGGATCAAGAAATTGTGGTTTTCTACGAACATTCTGCCGAAGCATCTGATCGCAAGCGGGTTCAAATTCGACTACGATCTGGCAAGCTCGCTTGTGGATTGGAATCGTGAATCCTCCATCAAGGATTTTGATTGAGGTCCCGTTACTTGATCTTTCGAGTGCCCGATCCATCGGAGATTCACGGTGGAACTCCAAAGCCGACCCTCGCCGCTATAGTGGATTCTCCGAAACCGGACTCGTTCGCTCCGGCGTCACGTGTTCGGTCGTAACCGCGAGAGCGGATTCGCCTTGCCTGTGGCAGTTGCAAGATCCTCATGCTTGTCCGTCACACTCACGTCGATATTGCATCGCAGAATTCGAGACCGGTCGGACGCTGTCCACCGGGTCGGCCCGTAGGATTCGTGGAATCCTGCCCAATTCGTGGGCGAACCATGATCTTCTCAGGGGGCGTAAATTGTCTCGATCTTGAAAGTCGCTTTTTTGGCAGAGTTGACGGAGATGGGCATTATGACGATTTTGCGGCAAGCGGCACCTAGAGTGGCCCTGCAGCGTTGCCGACACTTCTCTGACCAATAAGGTGTCGCACGATCCGACTAGGTGCTTTGACGAGAGAGCCTCGGTGGCACTGGTCAACTCTCGAGCGCCGCGCGTCGAACACCGCATCCGTCGTGTCGAATTCGACCAACAGGGAACTTCTACGCGGCATTTTTGCACGAATTCAGCGCGGCAAGGCCAGCCTGATGCCGCATTCACAGAGATTTAAGTAGGCGGGCCGGATGCTTCAAACAAAGATCACATCTCGCGAGATCGAAACCACGGCGCCGGAGGCCCCATCGCTGGAGCAGACCATCTCCTCTGCGCTTGCGCTGATGAGCCGCCAGTATCCCGTGATGATTTTCACGCTGCTACTGTGCATCTGTCTTGCCGGCGTCTACGTGTTCACGGCACCGAAGCGATATACCGGAACGGCGATCCTGATGATCGACAGCCGCAAGATGCAGGGCCTGCAGACGCAAGCGCCCGCGAGCGGCGCAGACAACCCGATCGACTCGGCGATGGTCGACAGTCAGGTCGAACTTCTCAAGTCCGAAGCCATCGCCTCCAAAGTCATCAAGGATCTGAAACTTGCGGAGTCGCCAGACTTCATGAGCGATGGTGGCGGATTGCTCAGCAGCATCAGTAGCGCGATTACCGGAATATTCTCCGAGTCGACCCCGCCCACGGAAGAGCAAATACTGCGCGCAGCACTCGCTCGCTTTGCAAGCGGCCTCAGCATCAAGCGCGTCGGGGTGAGCTATGTTATCGAGATCTCCTTTCAGGCATTATCGCAAGAGCTGGCAGCGCGGATCGCCAACGCGGTCGCCGAGGGTTATATAGTGGACTCGTTGGAATCGAAATATCAGGCCTCGAGACGGGCGGCGGTCTGGCTGCAGGACCGATTGAAGGAATTGCGGTCGCAGGCGTCTTCCGCTGAACGCACCGTCGCGGATTTCAAGGCCAAGAACAACATCGTCGACGCTGGCGGGCGACTTCTCACCGAGCAGCAACTCGCTGAAATCAATACTTCGCTGACGGCTGCGCGTAGCCAGCGTGCGGAGGCACAAGCTAAGCTCGAACGCATCACCGCGATATTGAATGCGGACAGCGACGATTCCAAGGTCATTCTGAATGACCTGGCGACGGTGAGCGAGACGATGGCGAACCCGGTCATCACCAAATTGCGCCAGACCTATCTCGAGTACGCGGCCAAGCAGGCCGATTGGTCGAACCGGTATGGATCGACACATCTGGCGGTTGTCAATTTACGCAACCAGATGCGTGAAATCCGACGCTCGATCATTGACGAACTGCGACGCACGGCCGAGGTCTACAAGAGTGACCTTGAAATTGCCAAGGCGCGCGAAGAGTCCAGCCAGAAGAGCTTGAACGATACGATCGCGGTCTCGAATAATACCAGCCAGGCCCAGATCATCCTGAGAGATCTGGAAAGCAACGCTCAGAGCGCTCGCGCATTGTCTGACAACTTCCTGCAACTGTACATGGTCTCGGTTCAGCAGCAGTCGTTTCCCATTACCGAAGCGAGGGTGATCAGCCAGGCGGCGTCGACCCTTCCCAACAAGACGTCGCCAAGAACGACACTCATCCTGCTTGCGGCGATCGTGGGTGGGTCGATTCTCGCAGCTCTCGTCGCAATCCTGCTTGATATGATGGATCGCGTCTTCCGTACCGTTTCGCAGGTCGAGCAGTTCGTGGATACCCGCTGTCTCGCTTCGATCCCGGTCATAGAGCAGGGTGCCATCAAAGCGAATTCCGCTCCATCGGGCAAAGCGGCCTGGCGATTCGGCAAACGCGACAAGCCCAAACCGCAGCAGGCATCACCGAGTCACGGGGCATCCGGCACGACGTTGCCACTCCACGGGTCCGCGCCCGCGTTCAGCCACCAACAGTCGCATCGCGACCGTCTGCTTTCAACCGATGAGAGCGTCGGGCGCCACGTGATCAATGCCCCGTTTTCACGCTTCGCGGAGGGATTTCGGTCGATCAAGCTCGCCAGCGATTTCGCAAATTTCGGTGCAGGGTCTAACAAGGTCCTGGGGATTACCTCCGCTCTTCCGAACGAGGGAAAGTCAACCGTCAGCGAAGCGCTGGCGCAGACCTTGGCGCAAAGCGGCTGCCGTACGCTACTGATCGATGGCGACATCCGCAACCCAAGCCTCACCGCAAGGCTTACTCCGGCTGCGCAGGACGGCTTGATCCATGTCGTCATCGGCCAAGCCGACTGGAGGAACGTGGTCTGGATCGACCCGCAGACGAATCTACATTTTCTTCCTTGTGCCATCACATCCCGCTTCTCGAATTCGAGCGACCTGCTGGCCTCGCAACAGATGGACGATCTGTTCCAGCAACTACGGCAGCACTTTGATCGCATCGTTCTCGATCTTAGCCCGCTGGCGCCAGTCGTCGACGTTCGGGCGACCAGGGGGCTGGCTGATTCCTATATCCTTGTCATCGAATGGGCGAAGTCGAAAATCGATATCGTCGAGCGCGTGCTAGGCGAAACGCCGGT
The DNA here is from genome assembly GCF_045571415.1 of Bradyrhizobium sp. LMG 9283. Taxonomy (NCBI): domain Bacteria; kingdom Pseudomonadati; phylum Pseudomonadota; class Alphaproteobacteria; order Hyphomicrobiales; family Nitrobacteraceae; genus Bradyrhizobium; species Bradyrhizobium sp. LMG 9283. The sequence goes on along the minus strand of NZ_CP120691.1, from coordinate 1,964,900 downwards.
TGTGCGCGAGCGGATGCTCGGTGCGGTTCTTAACAAGGTGAACGTGTCGGTGATGAGCCGCTACGATACGTACGGCGCAGCCTACTATCGCAATCGATACTACAAGAGGTATGGTTACGTCGATTGACGTCAGATGCTTGATCCGGAGCGGTGGGCAGCGCTTGCCCCGATTTTTGACAGCCCTTGGATACAACATGAATGATTTGGCGCTAGCGCATGTTAGGTCGGCGCTTCTGATGGTGCGCTCAGTTCTGCTCGTTGCTGGTCTCTTGGTGACGACGGCTCCTGGTCGAGCCGAGCCGGTGCGTCCGGGCATTCTGAATTGCGGGTCTGGCATCAGCGCCGAGCAGCGTCGACGTTGCGACGAAGAGGCGTTCAAGCAGATCGAGTCCGGCAGCCAATCGACACAGCTTGAGAGCGGATGGCGACTAGTGAAGAGCAAAAATCCAGACGGCGGCGCCGATGCCATTTCAGTGATGCATGTCGTCGATAGTGCCAAGTCGGATACGCGCCTTGCTGGTCTGAGCCTGCAATGCGGGAAGAGTGGCATCGAAACTGTGCTCATTGTACTCGAGCCACTGTCCCGCTCGGCGCGACCGAACGTAGCCCTCATAGCAGGAGAGAAGCGCGCAGAGTTCCAGGCATCTGTGATCCAGGGCGGCGTAGCGCTCCTACTACCCGCCGACGCCTCGAAGCTTGCTGCCAGCGACTGGCAAACCGCAAACGAGCTTGCGGTTGAAATTGGGACCACACCGAGCGCGATCCGCGGCGCGGTGCCAATGGCTGGACTGGCGACGGCTCTCCGTTACTTGTCGCAGTACTGCTATGCTCGATAATTTAGACGGTCACGGAACTGTCATGCCGGGCGAATCCCGGAAATCGACGGCATGTGACCAGTTGGCAGGCCGCGTGTGATTATGCTTCATAGCGGCAACTATCCGGCCATCCATCACCGAGACGAAGGTGGCGTCGCATGCGCGGCTATGCGACGCGTATCAATGTCCGACTTGTGCAATGCTGCACTCCATTCCGCCTTCCACGTCTCACGGTTCTCCGATTGCTCATCGCTTCCTGGCTTCTGATCACATTGCTGGCCGCGACTCCGATCTTGGCCATCACAAGCGGTTCCTTCGTACAGCAGGTGATTTCACTTGCTAGTGCGTTAATGATGGCAATGGCAACAAGAGGTCCGGAGGCGCAAATCGCGTCGGCCGCGCAGTTGCTGAAGCAATTTCTTCTCATATTCTTGCTTCCGGTCGTCTGGATGACGTTGCAAATGTTGCCGATGTCTTCGCTTGCGAACCCGATCTGGTCGGCGACTTCGATCGCATTGAATCAGCCATCGCTGCCGGGCCGCATCAGCGTTGATACGGGCGCGACGTTGCAAAGCCTGTTCCTCTATCTGGTCGATGTGTCGCTCCTGGTGTCGACCGTCATCATCGCCAGGGATCGCCGTATGGCCGAAACGATCCTGTTCGTATTGAGCGCAGTGACGACCCTCATGTCAGTCGAGTTCCTACTCGGCCGGCTCGATTTATTCGCCGGAATCATTCCCCAGTCCGGCGCAGCTACGAATCTGTTTCCGGCAGCAGCTGCTCTTGCGATATTGACAAATGGAGCGCTCGTCGCCCGGGCACTCGAACGCCACCTGCACCAGCAGAACATCCACAATCTGGCCTCGCCCCAACTGTGGGTCGGCGTTTTCTGCGGCTTGTTAGGAATTGCCGTAGCATTCGCCGCACTTGCGGCCCTCGAACAGCACACATTGGTGGCGGTTACTGGCTGCGGATTGATGGTGCTCGTGTTCATAGCTGCTGTCCGGCGCCTGGGATTTCGGTCTTGGCCTTCGGCGCTATTGTTCTTGGTCCTTGCAGCGATCGCCAGCGCGATGGCTGTACCGCACTCTCGATCCGGAAGCTTGGGCCTCCTTGGATTCGTCAGCCTCCCCCCGGAAGCAGTTGCGCCGGCAAAGCACTTGCTCTCTGATGCACCGACGTGGGGGAATGGTCTCGGAACCTTTAGGCTGACTTCGAGAGCCTATCAGGAGTTCGGCGCCGCGCTGGCAGACCCACCTTCCACCGCCGTCTTAATGGCTGTCGAGGCGGGAAGATTGGCGAGCGCCATCCTGGTAGCCTTCGCCGCCCAGTTCTTCCTCGTTAGCCTTCGCGGCGCCGTTCGGCGAGGACGTGATTCCTTTTTCGCGGCTGCCGCGGCCGCCGGCGTTGTCGTTGTACTCTGCGAAAGCTTTCTTGACTCGAGTCTCTCAAACCCCACGATTCAAGCGATCGTGGCGGTGTTGGTCGGAGTTGGGCTTGCACAATCAGTGGGACGGACCAGTGGCGCCAACCACTCGGCGGCATCCGCGCGACCGTAACATTGGGCATCGAGAATGAGTTCATCGAGCAGATTTCGCATTCTTCTGATGGCGTCGGCCTTGACGGTCGGATCCTATGCGATCGTGTCGGCCGTAGCGGAGGTGACGGCGCTGGGACGGATAACGTTTCCCGCAGATGCGGCCGAGATTGCGGCGCGGTGGACTGCAGATGCGCCCTCATTGTTGGGAACGCGCTCGGCGTTTGGATCAGAGCTGGAGAGCAATCATGCATTGATCGCCGCGCTGCAGACAATTGAGTCCGGTCAGCAAAGGCTCACGATCCTGCGATCAATAGCGCCCGATGCTCTCGGCCGGGTCAGGCGGACGCTGTCGATCTCTCCCTACAAACCTGAACTATGGCTGGCACTGGCTCTGCTTCAAGTCCAGCGCGACCCGTACGATCCGGTCGTGGTCGAGGCCCTGAAGATGGCGTATTTTGTCGCACCAAACGACGCGCGATTGATGCCGGTGCGGATCGACATGGCGGCCCGTTTTGACGCACTCGCCCTTCCCGATGTCAAGGACCTCGTACGCAATGACGTTCGGCTTATCCTAATTCGCCGACCTGCGTCGAGATCGGCACTCGTGTCCGCTTATCGGAGGGCATCAAAACTGGGCAAGGCTTTCCTTGAGGATGCCGTTGAATCGATCGACCCGTCCTTCCTGTCGACATTGCGCGGTTGAATTCGGACAGGAAACTCCTGATGCAGTGCGGGGAGCAGTCGGCACCAAAACACGAGGCGTGGACTTCGCCCGGAACAAGCACTCGCTTCGCTGCACTCGCCCGAACCCAGCCTCACCGGTCGATCCGGGGTGATGCCGGAGTTGACCGCATCGCTCATAGGTTACAGATCTTCGATCGTTCGGGAAGATGGTTATGATTGGCGCGCCGCCGCGCGTCTTCTTTTCACGATGAATTCTCTTGCGCAATACGGGGGGCGGTTGCCGCCGCCGGCGAACTCACCTAACGCTCGCGCGATCCATAGGTCCAGCGCCAACCGTAGTGGTACGGAGTCCACAAACGACGGTCATTGTCGTAGCCGATGTTCGCGCGGATTGATGAAGGCGGGCGTGAGGTGATCGAGATAGAGTATCTGCGGGAACTCGTCGGCTGAAAGGAGCCGACTTACATTGCAAATGCGCTGTGGACCCTTTCCTTCTGAGGTTCCGACGGTTAATTTGACCCATACTCTTGCATTTCGGTGGGACTGGATGACGGTACTTGCCATATTAAGCATCTGGCTACTGCTCAACGTTTTATTCGTGCTCATCGTGGTTCCTCCCCGCGGGGCGCGATCGCGGCTCAACAGGTCAGGAACAATCCTTGCGCCCGTCCCGATCGAAAAGCATCAAGACCAGCTCGATCACAACGAACAATTCTCCTTTCGCCACGCTCTCGGATCATTCGCAACGGGAGTCTTTTTCGTTCTGATGCCCCGGCTGATCGCAATACGGGAGGCCATCATGCGGCTGTGGAACAGGGCGCGTCGGCGTAAGACCTAAAACTTGGTGATTGGCGCGACGGCTGGAGGGCTCCAAAAGGAGCTCTCGCCTCAATCCGCATCTAGCTCAGCGCCTATGAGTCCGCGCCGCGCCGCCAATGACGCCTGCGCTGACCTAATACGCCTCCTGGGAAATGACGGTAGCCGCGGTGCGCGCCATGATTTTCAGGTCGAGCCAAATGCTCCAATTCCTTACATACCAAACGTCATATTCTACCCGCTTTTCCATCAGGTCGATGGTCGGCGTTTCGCCCCGGAAACCGTTAACCTGAGCCCAGCCCGTGAGGCCCGGCTTCATGTGGTGGCGGTATACGTAGTTGCTGATGATCTCGTCATAATAGTTGTCATGGGCAAGCGCATGCGGGCGTGGTCCGACCAACGACATGTCGCCGCGCAGCACGTTCCAGAGCTGGGGCAACTCGTCAATGCTGGTCATGCGGAGGAAGCGCCCAATCCTCGTGACGCGTGCGTCCCTCTTGGTTGCCTGAGTAATCGAGTGACCATTCTCGCACACGTACATGCTGCGAAATTTCCAGATGTCGAACGGCTTGCCGTTGAAGCCGCGGCGCGACTGTCGAAAGATCACGCTCCCAGGCGAATCCAGCTTGATCAGAATGGAGACGGTGATCAGCACCGGCGCTAGGGCCACTAGCGAAAACAACGCCAGACCGACGTCGAGGCAGCGCTTCTGGAGGCGTTCAAACACGCTGAGCGGTGGTCGCTGAATCTCGATTGCCACCGTGCCGCTGACCGGCAAAAACGGACGCGATACCAGATCTGCGATCGAATTATCCGGCAACAGACGGATCGGCTGTGGTACGGCGCGCAGGTGCAGTTCGAGTTGCTGCAACGACGGCAGCTCGTTCCAGTCAACCGCCAACAGGTACTCCTCGACATCTGCTGCACGGGATTGGAGGATGACATCGCGGATTTGCCTCTCCCAGCTGGCCCCATGGCTGTTAGCGGAAAGCACGAAATGGCGAACCACGTCGAATCCGTTCTTGCGCAGGTCCTTGAAACGGCTCGAGGTGAAATCAAGCGGCTTCAGGCTGAGCAGGGCAACCTTGCGATCGACCAACCGGCCCTTGGCAAAGCTCGTGCCGAGCGCCCACTGCCACGCAAAGCGCAGGCTGAGCAATCCAACGCCGCCAACGCCGGTGAAGATAAGGAACGTGCCGCGGGACAAATTGTCCGACGATTTCAATAGGAACGCCGCGACAGCAAGGATTGTCAGTGACACCAGCCAGATGATCACCGCTTTGCGCAATTGCCAGACCAGACTGAGCAAACGGTGCGTTGCATACACACCCTGAAAATATGCGATCGCAACGAACACTGCGCTGACGATCAGTCCGGCGCCGATGGGCGCTCCGTCTCCAGATGATGGCGTAGCGAGGCTATACAGTTCCGACGCCACCGCGTAGCAGAGCAAGATCAGCAAAAGGTCGGCCGCGATGACGAGAAGCTGAAACGGCCTCTGAAGAGCCGTGCCCCGTGCGGAGGACACCGCATAGGTGCTTTCAGAACCATAAGTTGCAACAACCATTCGATCCTCTACGTGTGGAGAGTGCCTGGCGGTCATTGTGATGCTGAAGATTTGCCGCTTCCCAGACGAAGGGTGTTAAGTGATCGCAGCGACATTGTGGCGCTGCATGCAAAACTTTTGCGATGCACTGATGCGTCGCGTCGAATGGGAAGTGATAATTCGACGCGCTGAAAAATCTCGTCACAGTGCTGACATGTCGGCGACGCGCTGCCCTATTTTGAATCGAGTTCCACATCCAACACGACGCTTTAATGCTCGCGCGAGCGCGTCTTCGCTCATCTTTGAGGCGCCGATCCTGTTGCGAGACTGCGAACAGTATTTGCGGGAACTTCAATTTCTGACTACGAAGGCATCGTAGGATTTGCGTTGAGGCATGCATCTTTGCCGCGCTCTGCAGTTCAGCGATGCAATTTCCACGGACCGCTCTTCGCTGACCCGTTGCAAACAGGTAGGCAAAAAGTTCCGCCCTTCTTTTGGCGTGATCAAGCCGGAGAACGACGCTACCCTATTCACCGCACATTGTTCGCGTCACATGGGGAGTTCTCAGGTGCCGGCGACTTGGGGAAATTTTCTCGACCACCTCATCGATTGAGCGCCATGATATCTTTCGCCCGACCACGTCGGCCAATCCAAAAGCCGCACCTGCCGGAGGGAGTTCGCATCTATGCGATCTCGGATATTCACGGCTGTGCGCACTTGCTCCAGCCGATGTTGCGGGTGATCGACGCCGACGTGGCTCGCAGCCGCCCGCACTATGCGATCGAGGTTTTCATGGGCGATTACATCGATCGCGGCCCGGACACGCGCGCCACCCTCGACATCCTGGTCGAGCGTAGTCGCCGGGGCAATGCGGTCTTCCTCAAGGGTAATCACGAGGCATTTCTGGTGAGCGTGTTAGAAGACCCTTCACTGTTCGCGGACTGGATTGCCGTCGGGGGGACCCAGACATTGATGTCTTACGGGCTCGCCCCGCCGGACTTGAGGCGCGACGAGCCGACATCGATCTTACGCGATTTGATTCGCGCAATGCCGACTGAGCATCTGGAATTCCTGGACAATCTGCGGCTGAGCTTTACGTGCGGGGATTTCTTCTTTGTGCATGCGGGCGTTCGACCGGGCGTGGCGTTATCCGAACAGCAGGAGAACGATCTTTTGTGGATTCGCGAGGAGTTCCTGGAGAGCGAAAAGCATTTCGGCAAATATATCGTGCACGGTCACACGCCGGTGCGGAACGCCGATGTGCGAAATAACCGCGCCAACATCGATACCGGCGCCTATGCGACCGGCAATCTCACCCTGATGAGCATCCAGGGAAGCCGCATGCTCGCGGTGTGACATAGTGGCAACCGCTTGCCATGTGCCTGCCAAAGCCCTTCCGCGACGAGGGTCAAATGGGCCTCGGCGCCCAGACGTGAAGCGCCTCGCCTAATTGAGCAAGCAGGGCTTCTGCAGCCGGGCACGCGTCTCGGCCATCCAATCGTTCCAGGCCCGCTCATGCTTGACGTAGAGCTCCAGCCAACGCGCGCCGTGCTCGTTCTGGTGCAGACGACGCTCCTGGTCCGGCAAACCGGCGCGCAATCGCGCATCCGGATTGTCCAGCGTTTCGAACTCGACCGTCTCCGAAATCGTTAGGCCGACGAGAACACGCTGTCCCGCGCCATCCACGATGTATCGCCGCGGAGCGTCCTTCTTGGGTTCACTCATCTCGTCATGCCCCCATCCGTTTCAGTGAAACCCCGAGTGCCCCCGGCGAGCCGGACGGTGCCTAAAAGGCTCGACGGGCATGGCCGAATGTTGAGGTGCGAGTCGAAGTCTCACCGGAGCTTGCAGCCCTTCGCTGGACGCGCCAAGCACGGAGCGCGTATCCCAAGATGAGGCCAGCGCCAAAAATGGAAGCTGAGACAAATGCAGAAGCCATGGAGGGTCGTCCCGGATAGTCCGGGGACACATCAAGACCGAGCAGTGTGTCGACATCATGATTCTCGATGGCTCTCGGCGCCGAAAGATTGTTCACGTCCTCGACCTCTTGTGTGCAAGGCGATGCCGTGTCCGATCACCCCCCTCTCATTTCGGCCGGCAACGATCACTCTCTATATAAAGATGCTTTTGCGAGCTTGCGGGCCCGAGCCTTTGATCGTCGAGCAGGAGCGCGTCGCGCAGACCCCGCCTCCCGCAACGGGGAATTCGGGCCGATCGGTCGACTGATGCCCTTGCAACCGTCCGGGAGCCGTCGCATTATTTCGCATCGCATTTAGAGGGATTCAATCCAATGAACTTCCGCGTGCTTATTCCATCCATTGCCCTGTCTGCTCTTGGCCTCACCTTGACCGCATCCGTGGCGCCAGCCGCCGAGCTCGCGCTTGGTCCGGCGCATTATCGGGCGGCTTCCGTCCAAGGCGGACTTGTGCTGTGGGATGATGTCTACCCACCCGCGATCTATGGTCCCCAGCTTCGCCCGATCGAGGAAGTCGCGGCCATGAAAGCGCAGGCACGGCCCGTGTCCCAGCGCTGGTGGGGATACTGGTACGTCCGGTAAATTCGAGAGCGCTTGGCTGAGGCCGAGCCAGGCTGGACTAACGACTGCCGCCACACCGGGTAACCGGATGGTGGCGGTCTTTGTTTTGAGGCGCGCCGCATACGTCCCGGGGCCATCTGGCCCCGAAGCTGACGCCTTCTCCAAAGCCTAGGTGATGAGGAAGTTGCCATTGTGTAGCGTGCCAGTGGCGTTTTGCAGGCTAACGTCCATATCACTGGCTCCGTCGCCGTCGATATCGATCTGGAGGTAGTCGTTGCCAGGCCCAAAACACTGCAGATGGCCGAAGCCTGGTTCGCGCCGAGGAGCGCCGCACTGTCCACATACTCGATGTGACCGCCGGCGATGCTGGCACCTGAGAAGGAAAAGCTATCGTTGTCCGCATCGAAATTGTGAATGGTATCGGCAGCACCGGTGGCGGAATCTGCGATGCTGGCGAAACGGAAGTTGTCGTGGCCTGCGCCGGCGAAGATTTCATCCGCGCCCGCGCCGGCAGTGATCGTCGTGTTGCCGGACGTATTGCCGATCGTGATCCTGTCGAAATTCGCGCCAGCATTGATGTTTTCGACATTGCTTACCGTGATGTCGTAGACGTTCGCGTTGAAGTTCAAGGTGTCGTTGCCGTCGCCGAGATCGGTCGCGTTCGCCGGGACTGCCGTTCAACGTCAGAGTATCGTTCGACGAGCTCCCGTTGAGCAGATTCACGTTCCAGAGATTGTCGAACGAATTGCTGCCTGCGGCGAGGTTCAGCACGTTGGCTGTACCCTCGCCGAGATTGACCGTGACGCCGGATACGGTGTTCAGGAGTGTGACCGTGTCGTCCGATGGGTTGAGGTTGCCGGTGAAATCACTGCCATTGAGGTTTCGACGCCAACGATGCTGAGCGAATTCACGCCATGGCGAGAGAGACCAGATCGCTGCCACCGCCCATGTCGATGGCGACGCGTCGACATTGTCCATCAAGCTCAAAGAATTATCGCCTGCATTGCCATTGATGTGCTCGACACCGACCGCGGCAAATGCAGCGAAGTTTCGCGTTAAGGACGATCGTGTCCTCGCCATTACCGAGGTCGATCGCGACCCCGTCCGCAGCAGAGATCGCGCCGGTCACACTCAGAGTGTCATCACGCGCGGTTCCGTTGGCGTTGACATCGAAGATGTTCACGAACGAGTTCGCGCCGGCGGCGAGATTCATCGTGTTGTCGCCGTTGCCGAGGCTGATCTCCAGCCAGTGATCGTCGTCGACAAGTTGAGCACGTCATTGACGCCAGGCGTCGCACAGAAATCGGATCCGGCGATCCCCTCGACGTCCACGAGGCTCAGCGTGTTGGTGCCGCCCACGAAGCTGAGATGGTCATTGCCGCTGCCGAGGTTTACGACCAATCCGTCAGCGTTGTTCGTCAGGTTGACGAATTCGTCGCTATTGCTGCCAACCAGGTTCTCGACGCCGGCAAGATTGAGCGTGTAACTATTGCCGAAGACGCTGCCGTTGAGCAAGACAGTATCCGCTACCCGGCCCCCCAGATTGATCTGATGGCCGAAGATGTTGCTCCCGATACAGAGATAATCGTCACCGGCCGTTCCGATGACGGACGCACTGCCGGAGATCTGCTGTTGCGTCGAGAAATCAATCAGACTGCCCGAAGCCCCCGACGACAGCAGCACGATTGCGTCGCTGAACTGTGGCACTTCGACATTGGTCAGGCTGTCGATGCCGTCTCGGCCCGCCGTATTGTCTTGAACGACAATCGGTCCAAGCGTCGTGACGGTGTACTGCGATTGGGTCCCGGTGAAGATCACCATGTCGGTGCCGGCGCCGCCGTCGATCGTATCGTTGCCGCCCTGGCCGGTGATGCCGTCATTGCCGCCTCCGGCACTGATCGCGTCGGCGCCGCCACTGCCGAAGAAGTACTCGTCATTTGAGCTGCCGACCAGCGTGTCGGCCAGATTGGAACCCTGGACGCTGTTGACGCCACCCGTGATGACGTCGGCGCCTGCGGCTCCGCTCACCGCTCCCGTCGAGAGATCGACGGAAACGCTTCCGCTTGCCTGGGAATATGAGATGCGCGTATTGCCGTTGCCGGTGATGGGGTCGTTGCCGAGAAGGCTTTCGAAATTGAAGGTACCGAACAATCCGACGAATGTCGCCGCATTGAAAGTGTCAGCCTGGTTGCTGCCGGTCGCCAACCTGCATTGGTCCTCAACCGTGAGGAACGTCTGAAAGCGATCTTCTCGAAGACGGAGCTCATCGGCAGTCGGAGCTCGTTCCTCTTGTTTCTCAACTAGCGTGAAAGGTCGATCTGTAGAACCGCGCAGCGTGGCGACAAGGTGGTTTCAAGACGTGTGCGCTGATCTCAGTTGGCAGGGCACTCTTTGAGATATTACAACGAACAGGACTCTACGCAGGTCAACGCAAGAGCCCTTTGTCCGCGACACATCACGGGCACTCAGTGTTACCATCAGTCCCACTCGCGATGTTGATCTGGAGCCAGCCGGTCCCGCGTCAAGCACCGCGTTTGGCCACCGCGCGCCACCACAAAGCCCCAAGCAGTATAATCGTCCGATCGTTGCCGGCGCTGTCCTTGGAGGCCACGCGGGGGGCCAAGTATCGGTGCCTGCCGCGACCGTCACGGCCAAGCATTCTCCAGTGCTCGGAATCTCTGCCGTTAGCCTGCTCCGAATCGGGCTTGAGACGATCGAGATCGTCCTCAACGATCACGGTGCGATCGCCCGCCTTCCGCTGCAGTGCCTCGCCAGCAAGCGGCGGAACGTCTGTCCCCTTCCTCGAGGCGGAATATAAGTTGTTGAAATTTGCTTCGCTGCGCGCGTCTGTTTCGGGAGAGGCAGGAGATTGCCGCGCGCGGCGACGATTTGCGCGACGTCCGCAACCTGCTGCCAGAGGACGGCATCCGTGCCGTCCCGCACAATGTCGCGATAAACGCCGCTCGTACTCCCCTCGTGAGCCCCATTGTCGCCGAAGATAATCTCGTCGAGCAGTTCGCCGTTGCGTGTAATTGTGACGCGGATCATGACTCTCTGCTCATGACGTCCATCAAAATCCGTCCTCGCAGATCGCCCGCGACCGATAGCCGTCGATCCACAGGATAGGTCCGGCCGGCTCGCGAATGGCGCTCCTGCGGTCCGGGTTGAAGATGGTGACGTGGTGGTGGCGCACGTGCAGGATAGTCGCCCGGTCGCCCTTGATCAGGACCAAGGATCGCATCATCTTCGTTCCACCCATGGCGCATCGCGCTCGAGCAGACGGCAAGCCTGTTGCAGAGCGGTCTCGATCTCGTACCGAGAGAGCGACGGGTGCTCCAGGCGCGCGATGTCGTCGGCCGATGTGCTACCCAGTTTGGCGAAAACCGGCCCTGGCGGTATGCGTGTGCCCCGGAACACCGGACTGCCGCTCATCACGCCGGGATATCGCACGATGACGGGCTCGTCTGCCGAGAGGCCGCCTGCGATGGTGTCAATGATGGCGATCCGAGCGAGGAACTCGAGGCTGGATTCGCCCACCCTCCTCTGGGCGCCCCTGATCCGTCGCATCATTCCCGGCGTGACGAGATGAACGCCGCATCCAACAATATCGGCAATCATCGCCTTGGCGGTGAACATCTCGGCGGGATCCCCCCGGAGGACGAGCAGCAATTCGCCATCACAGACCTGTGCATCCAGCAATCTCATGATGTTACCTTCGGCATTTCGTTGCAGAAGCGTCGTCCTCATGATCGGCTTGCGGACGTGCTCGTCACAGTCGGCCAGAGTGGCGGCCGCGCTCCTCGAGACCGCGTGCTCGACGGCATCCGACAAATCGCATGCCTCGTCGTCGGAGCTCATGCGTGGTTCGCTTGCGCGCAGAGTCGGACAAGTGTTGTCGGGCTCAGTGGCTGGGCGAAGAGATCGAGACAGACGAGATTGGCGCAGGCGAGCGCCATCACCGCTGGCGCGGGATCGGTCTCGCCGGCCAAGGACTTGAGCAACTGGCCGAGCGGCATCGGCCCCTCGTCGAGCAGGACTTGCAGGATGCGCAGGCGCAGCCCGATCGGAACAGGCACGTCTTGGTGGGCCCAGACCAGGTTCGCATTTGCACGGCGCGGCTCGCGCCCGATCTCTTCGGCTGTGAGCTCAAGCTGGTTGAGATTGAGCTCATCCAGCGCGATCAGAACGAGGCCTGCCTCATCGATATCCCGGATCCGCCGCGCCGGGACGACATCCAGGACATAGCGTCCGTCCTCATGCTGGATGATGATCGCATCGAGCTCGACCCGCGCGGAGGCGACGTGGGCTGAGGCGAGGTAATCGATAGACCGCACCCGCGGATCTAGCGTGGCATGGATCAGCGCATCGCGGAGCGCTGGATGTTGCAGCGGGATCGGGGTCGCGGTCTTGGCGGAGACGAACCAAGCGGGGAGACCCTGGACCTCTTTTTTGTCGCACATTGCTTGAACTTTCACTCAAATCAAGGAGAGGACGTAAGCGCGTTCGCCTGCGTCCGGTTTTCGTCGATCTCCGTCATGTCCCGCCGCTCCCCTTCAGATCTCGATGATGAGATTCGGATCGAAGTTCCGGTTGTCCCAGGCATGCTGCTGGGGCGGCCACGGTCCATAGCCCTTCGCGTTCGACACCACGCGCGTTGCACCGATCATGGTGTCCTCGGATTCGTGGGTGTGGCCGTAGATCCAGAGATCGGCGGGCTTGAGCGCGCCGCGCCCGTCATTCGCCGCCGGTCGCATCAGGGCCGTCAGGTCGCTCCGGTAAGCAGCGCTGAGGATCTCGTCCGGCCCTAAGGGGTCGGAGGGCGCCAAAGCAGCGCCGGCATGCGGGGCGTGATGGGAGATCACCACCAGCTTACCCGAACGCGGCTTGCGCATCTCCAATTCGAAAAACGAACGGGCCTGCAGGTGCCGAGCCAGCGCGTAACTCGGGCGGAAGCGCTTGGCATGGCGGCCAATCCTGATCTTGCGGAAGTCGTTCATGCGCTCGGCCGCGACTCCCATGGCGCGATGCGGATCGCCGAACAGATCGAAGTCCGTCCAGGTGGTTGCGCCAGCGAAGGTCACGTCGCCGATCCGAATGCAGTCATGCTGAAGCAGATGGACGTTCGTACCCGCGGCGGTCGCTCTGGCCTTCTCGACCGTCCGGTCGATATCGGTGCCGTAAAATTCGTGATTGCCGCCAACGTACAGCACCGGCCGATCCGGTACCCGCTCGAGCAGCCACGTCACACCCCGTTCCATGCGCGGGATCAGATCGCCGGCGATCACCAGGACGTCGAACTGCGGCCGGGCGTCGCCCGCCGGCAGGTCCCAGCCGCGCGTCAATTCCACATGCAAATCCGACAATACCCACAAGCGCACGTCAGTCCTCACTATTGTCGTCGTCATCGAGAGGCTCGGACTGAAGCAGCGCCGCCACGAGCTCCTCCGGCAGTTCATCGATGGCTAGCGCGAACACGACATCCGGCGATTGGCAGAGCGGGCATTCATGACGGTGCGATTCATAATCGCACTCGCCCTTGCGGCCGCAGGTTGCACACCGGAATCGAGCCATCCCTATCGCATCCCACATTGCGATCACCGAGCCGGTCCAACAGATCAGGAACAGCCAACTCGCCCCCATCGACTTCCTCACGCGTCATTAGGAGCCTCGCGACATTCCAAGGCCCGGGAACAGACCATAAACATATACCTATGTCAACGTCCATCTGTATAAAAATGTACATATATGCATAGCGAGCTGCAATGTTCCTATGCCCCCTGCTGCCTATGGCCATTTGGCCGAACTCCGCCTAGAATCCACGCTCAAGGATTCGTCAACATGCGAATCCTTGAGCCCCTCACCCCCGGAGAACTCATGGCTGACGCAGGAAAATCCGCAAAGCAAAGCAAAGCGAAGGCACCGACCGGGCAGCAAAAACGGAATTTCTTCGCGACGATGTCCGGCGAGGTGATCAAGGCGATCAAGCGAGCCGCCCTTGAGGACGACACGACGGCGTCGGAGATCCTGGAGGAAGCCGCCAGAGACTGGCTCGAACGGCGAAAGCACAAGGCTCCGAAGCGCGAGACCGGTTAGTCGATAGCCACGCCGTCATCGATATCACCAGCCCACGGGTCTTACACGAAGCGAGTTCAACCGCTCGGCCACGCCAGCGGTGTGTCCGCGCCCGATTTCGCGGCATGGCGCCAGTGACGGCCGGCCGGATTCGCATCAAATTGGCCTTGAGGTGAGAGCCAGGCTGAAGCTTCATGCTCTGCGCTCCTCGCCGGTTCGTAGCTCAGCGAACGCGCGCAGCGCCTTCAGCACGGCCCGCTCGGCCAGGCAGCGCCGCCGCGGGAGGCCGAGTGACTTAGGTAGAACTCGGACCAGGAGCGACACAATTGATCTGCGCGGTGCGGATCATGCTCGGCGCGATCGATGACATGGGCGAGCACGAGCGCGCATCTGGGATCGGCGTCGAGCGCGATGGACAGCACCGCGCTCATCGCGATGTCGGTCTTGTCGTCGCCCAGCTGCGGGATCGGCATCAATGACAGCACCAACGCGATCGCGGCATAGCGGGCGGAGAGATTGGCGTTCGCGTCTTGCGCGGGCTGGTGCCCCCGCATCCACGTGGGATTGGACATTTTGCAGGGCCTCCTACTCCGCGCGCGGCTCGGGGCTGCGCGGGCGCACCCACTTGGTGGCGGCGACATGCGCCCCAGTGATAAGCTTGGCCGCCACCGCAGCGGAGAAGAAGGTCCACCCCACCCGAAAGCGCAGGCGATCTTGGACGCCGGCAATCGGCACCAGGACGCCCTTGGCGCGAAGTTCGGCGCGGAGATCCCTGATGTTTTGCCGGAGGCTTGCGTTCAGGATGTTGCGCACCTCGGAGCCCGCCGAGACCACGAACCCCTCGTCGTCGTGATGGCCCCGGGCCCAGATTCCGCAATAGTCCAGTTCGAGCTCGCCTTCGGGCGGGGACGCCATCGGCAAGTCGGTCGCGGCGGCCTCGTCCGCGTTCTGGCTGCCCTTGATCTCGGCATCCGCGGGCAACCGTCTTACGCGGTTGGCGTTGAATATCCTGCAGCCGGCGTCGAACAGCAGGCGCCGGCCCTCAGTCACAAGCCGCTCCAATGTTGCTGTGTGTTCGACCGGCCAAGGCAGAACCCGCGGCGGGGCGGTGTTGGCCAAGGTGACCAGACCGGCCTCTTGGGCGAGCGCGGTCAGGCGGTGATCCAGGTAGAGCCGCGCCGACCAGGCCAGCGTGTGCGGCTCCTGCTCGTGGAGCAGGTAGGCCTCTGCGGCGAAGGCTTTGGCAGGATCTGCGGCGTGCTCGGCGACGCACCGGGCCGCGCGGTTGCTCTCGCCGATATAGGCTTCGCCGTGCCCTGCGATCACGTAGCACGCGGACCACAGATCGCAGCTCGCCGCCAAGTCCTTGGCCATCGCGATCGGAAAGGCGGTGACGGCCAGCCGGCCGGCGGGATCGCGGACCTGACGATAGCCCTCGATCCCGCCGCGGGGGCGATAGATCGTATGGGTGCAGGGCTGCACGGGAATGGTCTCACTGGGCAACTTCATGGATCGATGTCTCTGTTCTCTTCAGAGATCGCGAAGCCGACATCGGACCGGCTGATGCGCACCAAACGCCCGGCGCAGATCGCAGAGCTCAGGCCGTCATCACGGCTTGCGTGGCCAGTTCCGCAAAATCGCGGACGCCAGGATGGCGTCCCCATTCGGCGGGATCGCCAGTGCATGCAAGGGACCGGGACCGAATTCATGCGACGCCATCGCGCCGCATGACGTCGCGCGTCGCGATCCGCGCCTAGCCGATAGCGAAGGTGATGGTGAAAAGGGACATGCCGTCCGCCATGGGCCCGACGCCGGGCACGACAGCGCCGCCGGTCACATCGGACTGGGCACCGAGCACCGGACAGGACGGAAGATGGAACGCCGAATCGGCGCTATAGTGACGCTTAGCCATGATTGACTCCTGTTAAGTCGTTGTGGTCAGGCCGCTTGCCGGTGTTAGCCGCACCGGCAGGCGACCGCCTTCGCAGGCATTGCGAAGGTAACCTCCAATATCTCGCCTGGTCCCGGAATATTCCAGCCGGCGCGGCTCCCCTTCGAGATGCGTGGTTAACGGCATCCAGACGGCCCCTCGCGACAGACCGTGTTCTGCAGATTGGCGCTGGACATTCTCGCGTGATCGCCCTCCGCCACACAGTTGGCGCGATCGAGATGCGGCGCCTGGCGCGTCGCGCACGTCCATTTCGACCGCCGCATCGTGGGCGGACCTAGATTAGTGCCGACAGCTACCAGAGCGGCTTAGGATTGCCGGTCGACGCCGAAACGCTCGCCCCGCTGGGCGGCCGACGCTCTCCGCTGCGAAGCGCAGACGATCGATCTTCGGTCCGGCGCAGGATCCCATCAAGGTTCTGCAGCCTCTGCCGCTGCCGCTCGTCAGCATCCTGCAGAGAGCGGGCAATTTGCGCCAGCACGCTCGCATCGGGCCTGATCTTCCAGGAATCGTCGTCTGGCAAGCTTTCGAGATCATCGATCGCCTCGGACGGCGAGCCGGCGGCCCGCCTCACATCCGCGCCGGCGGCGACGGCGCCAGCGTCATGGTCCGCCGTCGCAGCAATAGGCGCGAACATGGAAGCCGGCTCGGCGACCTTGCCCGGCTGAACCGGATCGACGTTCGGGCCAACCGGATCTGCCGCCGAGCGAAGATCGTCTTCGCTCGCTGCATCCGCTTGCATGGAAACCTCTGCAACGGCCACGCCTACTACTTCCGTGCAAGCCTTCGTCGCCTCATGATCGGCGAGGAATTTTGCGGCAACCCCGAGCGGGTCATGGCGCGCAATCGCGGCCTTCATTTCGTGAAAGAACGCCCTCGCAATGAGGTCCCGCGCCCCGGCCGAGGGCGCCCGATTGACCATGAACACGCCTTCGGAGGCGGCCGCGATCGCCATCAAATCGGCCAGTCGCGCACCTCCCTCCACCACCAGTGCCGGCCATCCGAGCCGGCGCACGAACCGCGCGACGATCGCAGCGTCCTCCGAATTGCCCGTCGCAGCGATCTCGAATGCGCGACCGTCGAAGGCGACGGACGTCCCCGTCAACGACACCGTCGGCAAGCCCGATGCCGCGTCCAGTTCGCCGTTGAGCTCATAGCCCGCCTCCCGCGCGGCGTCCGCGAACCGCCGCCTGAGTTCGGCGGCCTCTTGTTCGCCGACACGATACACCGCCGCGTTCGTCACCGTCATGCGCGCAAGCTCCGGCTCCGGAATGCGCTGCGGTGCCTTGCGATCTCGCCTCAGCCGGCGGCTCGCCTTCAGCGCTTCGACGGCCGCGACATACCTGCCTTCATTGTGCGCGCAAAACATCGGCCGCGGCAGCCGCTGCTCCGGAATGCCGGCTCCCTTCACAGCATTGCAGCGCGGATCGACATAAGCCTCAACGCCAAGCATCGCGCAACCGAGGGTGATCCGGCCCGCGAGGACTGCTCGCGCGTATCTCCCACCACCGCGCCGGAACAGCGCGTTCCAGCTGCGCTCCTTGAAGCCAAAACCATCTTGCCCCAGCACGCGCTGCGCAAGCCAACAGTGCGCGTGCGGGTTCGCTTCACCGTCGCTCGCACACACACTCTCGACATCAACCCGCACCGCCATCCCGCCCTCGACAAACGGCAACAGCGCAAACGCCGCAAGCGGCAGCAGCAGCGCGCGCGGGACCGCACGCGGTAGCGCAAAATCGACAGTCCTGCCCTCTTGCGCGTCGCGCCGCGTTTCTCGGAACGCCGCGGCCATGAAGAAATGCTCCCACTCGGCGAATTCTGTGGGCGCGCCTACCGGCAGCAGAACGCCACCACCGACGCGGCAGTCGGCATAGCGGCGGTAGTCGATGCGTCCGAAGCGATCGTCGGCAAGCGAGCAGGTCTGGTAAACGAGCCGCGCAAGAGCGGTATTGCGCTTGGTGGGCTGGACGACGGCAAAGTGGATCGAGCAGAACGACACGATTGACCTCAACGTATAATGGACGTCAGCCAACTGCTAACATTGCCTGCTGCAAGTTCTGAGATCGAGTGATTGCCTTTCATCGGCAATTGAGAACTGCCCGGCTCACAGTTGCGTGAAATCCACCGCACCAATGGCGATCCGTCTCTGCAGGGAAGATCTCATGACGGCGCAGAAGGGCTCGCCAACGAGATGCAAACGACACCACACCATCGTCGCTCGGACGGCCACGACAGCTGATGCAAACGCGCGAAAGCGTCCGCACAAGATTCCGCGGCCGCAGCGGCCCGAGCCGGCCGGAGGTGTCTTCAAGCCGCGTTGCGATGGAAAGATAAGCGCTTCAGGCGGCGGGCAGCTGACGCACCAACGGCAGGCGCGATCGAGCCATGTTCCGCCGCAGGTCTGCGGCAAGCCGCTCGCGAAGGTTCTTCAGAAAGTGCCGATCGCGCGCCCCGGGTTTGTCCCCAAGAAATCTCAGCAGTGCCGCCTTTCTCGTGCCATCGAGCGCGTCCGCAACCATGGCAGACATCTCGGCAGCACCAACGAGCTCCGGCTCGCTCGCCTTGACCTTTGCGCGGCGAATGCATTCCTTGACGAACTCGCCCGTCAGCCGTTCGCCACGACGGGCCCGCGCCAGGATCTCGATGATGGTTGCCTCGTCAACCGACGGAGCGGCGAGATCCAGCGCTGCGCTGAGCGGCACGAGATACACGTCTTCCCCGTAACGCTCAAACAGGCCCGCCAGCATCATATAGAGCTGAGCGGTGCGCGGCTCGAAGCCCGCCTCCAGCCGGCACCAGCTCAGGAACACTCCACGAGGGAGGCCCGTCTTCGCCCGGATCAGGCACATGCCCATCGCCACGGCCGTTTGCGTGAGCTGTCTCGCGCCTGCGCGGATCGCGCCAGCGAGTTCGCGCAGCTCCTCCGCCTTGTCCACCGCAACTTGATCGTAATTGAACTGCCCCGCATCCGTCACGATGAGTACTCCTGATGACATCTCTCGCCGCAAGCCGTGCATCAACAATGGCGGCAGATTTGAAATTTGTCAACAATATCAATGCAATGATGGCATCTTGCGACAACTTCGCCGGACCTATCGCGCCAAATGCGAAAAATTTTCGCATTCGCTGCCTCAGACGACGAGCGCGCAACAGGATGCCGTTCGAGTGAATCGGCTGATCGAGGCGAAGAACTGCGCGATGACCGTAGGAGCGGACGCGTCAGTCTGATCGGTCCTTACCTGTTGAGGAGGACCGAGCATTCCGACTTGATCGCTGCGTCCGTGGGCTGATTCACCATCGCTTCAAGATAAGACTGGAAATCGATCCACCAGGCAGCTTTGCAGTGAGCAACCACCCCATCAATGGCAGCCAGGCGTGCGGCAAGCACGGTGGTAGTGGCCTGCTCAATGGCCTCGGGCGATACAGCGCCGATCCGCGCTTTCTCAAGATTCGACAAAAGGTGCGTTGGTATTTCGCGCTTGACGATGAACAGCCACTTTTCGCGAATCCGCTCGGCCCACTCGATCTGTTTCCTGGTGCCAGTCAGCTTCGTTGCGGCCGCCGCCTCCTTGGTTCGCTGAACTGAATTGGAAATCATGCAATCGCGCTTTGCCCTGTGCGCACCGAGGCAGACCTCGCAGAGAGTGCGTCTGGCTGCACGAGTCCTCATCTCGTTTATGAAATCACGTTGAGATTTGATGCTTTCCTGATGTCCGCACGCGTACGTCACCTGGATCTCAGAACCATTTCCAAACATTGTCTTTGAACTCATCTTAAACGCGCCTCCAACGGAACGTCCGGATCAGCACCAAACCGGATATTGATGAATGTAGGCTTTCTACGCCGCGCCCACAAAATCCTGACCGGCGGTCCTCATCGCCAATGCGCTTGCATGGTTGACGTTACCCTCACGCATTCGAATTAGCTGCACCGGCACAGCTGTCTCACCGCTCTGTAGGAGAGTGTTTCTAGTCATCTACATCTCATCCAAATCGTATCTATCCAGCGGCCCACCCGACGCAGCGCACGCTCGCACGGGCCAATGCGCTCCCGGACCAGGCGAGCGCGAAGCAACGCGAGTTGCTTGCGCTCCGACGGTTTCATCAACTGAACTGCAAACGGAAGATCGCGCAATAGCGTGAGGCTCGTGTTCGAGCAGGCGAGACGCTGGATGATCTTTCTGACGGCCTCGTGGCCCCGGCGCTCGACACGTTCGAACTGCGCGGCAAACCTAGTTGGTGCGGGGAAAGCCCAAGGCCTGGTGGGCCGCCTCCATCATGGCAGCGATCCAACTTGCGATGCGCTGCTGCACGACGGCCGCAGACAACCGGTCGAGCGGATTGCCCGCGCGGTCAGCCCACAGCGGAGCCAGCCTTGCCGGATCGGCCGTGACAAACTTGACGAGGTTCAAGCCTGGCGTGCGGTCTACCGGCTGCCAAAGCCGGTCGTCCATGCGCGGCAGGACGATCTCGCTCACGCCAGCGCGCATCCTGGCGAACTGTTCCGGCTCGAGGTCCAAAAGCTGGGGATCAAAATCCGACGGGAAAACGGTGCCCACCCGCTCGTTGAGAACCCAGACCGGCCGAGCCAGCGGGAGCGCACCGCGCACCAGTTCAGTGGAAGCCGTCATCGCACGCATGGCGTCCAGATTGGACGTTGTCACCAGCGCGATGATCAATTGGCCGCCGCTCTCGGTCACAACGCGGTCGAGATGCAGATCGCGCAGGTATCGCAGGACCGGCACGTCCCACGTGGCCGCAGTGTCGAGAACAAGGCTGCCGCTATTCTCTGCGGAGTGAGCGATGGCGTTGGTCAGCGGCGAGAATGCCCGCAAGACCGCGAGCGGGTCGTCCGATGCCGCATCGAGCAGATCGGTGTCGATCGTGATGACGTCGTCGCCGAGCTTGGCAAGCAGCCGCTGCTGCACGTCCGCGGTGAAGACGCGGACCTGATAGCCGACCGACCGCAGAATCAAGGTGACGAGCTCGGAGAATAGCGTCTTGCCCTGTCCGCCGATGGCGGAGAGGACGACAATCAGATGCCAACCGGCGGCAAGATCGGAAGTTTTGACTTTCGGCATGAGCTTCTCCTGGGTGATGAGAAGCCGAATAGGGCATCACCGGAGATGGAAAGCCCCCACGAACCCAAGGCGAAAATGTCGTAAATCGTCGTAGACTGTCGGAATTCGACGTCGTCCGTCGTATTTTGTGGTATTTCGTTGATCTCATCTTCAACCCCTCTGCAGCCAAGGCTTGCAGCCCCGCGCAAGTTGCAGCAGAAACAGCGCGTCGGTTTTTGCCTGCGCGGCCGCCGCAAGATCGATGGTTGGCACCGGCAATCCTGTTGCGCGCGCCTTCGGTGCGATGACCATTCCCTCCGTTGCTCCGCGACCCCTTGGTTTGCTCCGAACTTGCTTCACCTGGTGAAAGTCGCCCATGCAGGCGCGTCGCAGGAGTTCAGCGGTCGAGCCAACGACCGCTTCGTGGCACTTCAACCAAAGGTGCCGGCGGCGTCGCTCGCGCGGCGATTCCGCCCTGCCCGGCCGCCCGTCCAGCATTCCCGAGAGCCGCTGGGCGACAGCTTTGTGCTGATTGATCGCCATCCAGATGGTCAACATGGATCCGATAACGTCCGCCCGCAGACGATCCGAATTCTGATCGCCAATCAACACATCGATGATCTGCGCCAGAAGCACTTGAACCGCGGTTTTCGGCCGCTCGGCCGCCGGCTCGAGCACCACCTGGAATACATCGAATGCCAGCCGGGCCGCCGGCAGCGGTTCAGCCCAGTCGTAGAGCGTTCGCCGGCCGGGATTCTCCCGCGCCGGATCCCGTGTGGCGCGGCGTACCCGCTCATGCACCTGTCGAAGGAAGTCCGAAGCTTCGCAGGGAATGGAGGCAATGAAATCTTTAAGACGCCGCTGAAGGTTGGCTGCCTTGGGCTCGGGCAAATCGGCAAAAAAATATGCATTGGCCGCATCAAACGGAAAAGGTATCGACCGAACGGCCACCAAATGCGGCTCCTCCGGAAGCTGACGCATCGCGGCATTCACGACGTGGGGCTCGACGGAAGCATTTACGACCGCGGTGCGGTAATGGCTCGCGTACGCCTCCGGATTTCTTAAAGTATCCAAGGTGACGGGCGCCACGTCGACGTCCGAAAATGGATACCGTCCGACCAAAGCGTCGAACGTCTCAGGAAGGATCTCGTCCGGGATGGAAACCTCATGTCCTGAGCACACCTGTTGCGCTGCGTCCGCCAAAGCACCTAGCTGCGACACCACCGCACTGATCCGGGGCGAATTCGCGCGACGCTCGCACCGCCATCGGTACGATAGCGTCGCCTCCTCGAGCTCTACGATCTTGATCTGGATCTGCTCGGCAGGGACACCAATTCGGTCGAGAAGACGCTCCAGCTCCCCACCATCATCATTTGACGGCATGGCGAGCTACTTCCGCCTCGCCCTGCCAAACAACACTTCGCCCGTTGCGGCATGAGATTGCGCATCGCGGATGCGCTGCTTGAACTCGCTAAGTTCGGGCGAATTTGGCAGATCCTGGTCCGATCGCGAGGTCCTTGCTGTTGCTACATTGTGACCTGCCCTGACGTGGATCTCGGCTGGCGCCCAATCTTTGATGCTGGCTCTGGCTCTGGCAATACAGGTGTAAAGCGATCTGTCGGTGAATTGAGCTCCCTTCCGGCCCCGTGCGCCTCCGGCGTTGAGCGCCTGCGCCAGTTGCTTGTAGGTGTAGCCTTGCTGGAGCTTCGTTTCGAACAATTCAAGGTGCTCGGAAATCACCGCTTGAGTTTTCGGGCAGCCCAACCCCGTCGGAGCAAGCGCCTCGATTACCGGTTGCAGGATGTCCTCGTAAAGGGACGCCTTCATGATGATCTCGTGATGTCCTCAAAGAGAGCGATGAACGAGCGGGCGATATCGGCTGAAGAAGAAGCCAGTGTCCAGATGAATTGCCCCAGATGGTGTTGAATATCGGGGAGAGACAAATATCCCGGCGCGGCGACAGCTGCTGTAACCGCTCGCTCAATCTACATGCGCCGATACCCAGGCCAGGCACCCAGCTATTCCCGCCCAGGCCGCTCTCGATTTGGGAAAAATCCGAGAATTTCGGGTTCAATCGAGCAATACCCGAACCGAAAGAGCTCCAGTTGAGACCCTTTTCCGGCCAGCGAGCATGTCGTTTTGGAGGCGTTTTCGCCAGTTCGCCTCCCCAAAAAGTTGGCCGCGATGGGTGAATCGTGAAACGCCGATTTCAGTCGCAGTCAACGCGAGGGTTGGCGGTGCGTCTGGGGCGGAACGGTTGAGCATCGTCATCCAGAAGACCCGCCAACTCAGGATGCAAAAGAGCGAGATCAGATTGGTCATACGCTGGGCGGTCCTGAGCTTCGACTCCTCAAACCATACTTTCGAGCCTCTTGACCTTGCCCCCAGTTTTATCCAATCCTGAGTTCGCTCCGGTCGTTGGATTTGCCCGGTTGGGCGGTGGGAGCGACGGGAGCTGGCGCGGAGCCTTCGGCATAGCGCAGCGCCAGATCCCGGCGCGGGTGACAGGTGAAGGCGAACTCGGAGGGCGTTTTCCATCCGAGCTGCGAGTGGGGTCGGGCATCGTTGTAATCGGCCCGCCAGCATCCGAGTGCGACGCGAGCCTGGGCCAGGGACGTGAACAGCGTCTCGTTCAGCAATTCATCCCGCAGCCGGCCGTTGAAGCTCTCGATGAAGGCATTCTGCATGGGCTTGCCCGGCGCAATGTAGTGCCAGGCGACGCGGCTCTGATCCGCCCATGTCAGGATGGCGTTGCTGGTCAGCTCGCTGCCGTTGTCGCTGACCACCATTTTCGGCTTGCCGCGCTCGATCATCAGCCGGTCCAGTTCCCGCGCCAGGCGGATGCCGGAGAGCGAGGTATCGGCCACCAGCGCCAGGCACTCGCGGGTGCAGTCATCGACCACGGTGAGGACGCGGAAGCGGCGGCCGCAGGTCAGCTGATCCGACACGAAGTCGAGCGACCAGCGCTCGTTCGGCGCCATCGGCACCGTCATCGGCGCCCTGGTCCCGATGGCGCGCTTGCGGCCGCCACGGCGGCGCACTGCAAGCTTCTCTTCCCGGTACAGCCGGAACAGCTTCTTGTGGTTGACCCTATAGCCCTCCCGCTTGAGCAGGACATGCACGCGCCGATAGCCGAAGCGGCGGCGCTCGTGCGCGATCGCCTTTCATGCGCTGGCGAAGGCCGCCAGCGTCCGTCCGGATCGTCTTGTATCTCACAGTCATGCGGCAGCTGCCGATGGTTTTACACGCCCGCCGTTCGCTCATCCCGTGGGCATCCATGAGATGGGCGACAGCTTTCCGCCTCCTCGCGGGCGTCACCATTTCTTTCCCAGCAAGTCCTTCAGCGCGACATTGTCGAGCATGGCATCCGCCAGCAGCCGCTTCAGCCGCGTGTTCTCATCCTCCAGCGCCTTCAGCCGCTTAGCCTCCGACACCTCCATACCGCCGAACTTCGCCCTCCATTTGTAGATGCTGGCGTCGCTGACGCCATGCTTGCGGCACAGGTCGGCAGCCGAAACGCCGGCCTCGTGCTCCTTCAAAATCCCGATGATCTGCTCTTCCGAAAAGCGGCTGCGCTTCATGCTCTGGTCCTTGTCGTGGGCCAGAACGAACTTCAAACTGGATTAAGCCCGTGGGGCAAGGTCACAAGGGCATCCCGGAAGAGAACTTCTGGTCGTTCACGGTGTACGACAACATGACGCGCTCGATGCTCGACACGCCCCAGCGCTATCCGCGCGCCGGCAGCCAGAGCTACCCGTCGCCAGCGGCAGAGGCGGATGCCGACGGCTCCACGACCATCTACTTCGGTCCGACACAGCCCGCAGGAGTGAAGCGCGGCAACTGGATACAAACCGACCCGAAGAAGGGCTGGTTCGTGATCCTGCGCCTCTACAGCCCGCTTGAGCCGTTCTTCACGAAGAGCTGGCGGCTGAGCGAAGTCGAGCAGGTGAAGTGACATGCGGCGGCGGCAGGCATAAGCCGCCACGCCTGCCGCCGCACGCTGGACAAGTGAAGCTGGCAATTGCCGCTTACGAACCATCGAGAGGAGGGGCACATGGCACCTAGTTGGTCGGCTGTACTCTACGTCCCCGCCTTAGCAGCGGCTTTCGCTTTCACCGGATCCACTGGGCAGGCTGCCCAGGAAAACGTGCAAAGCATGTTAGCTGCCAGATCCGCTTGCAGGGATTTGTCTGTGACAAGGCGATTGGTGCGAGGAAGGACGCGAAGCGCTCAAGACCTGACTACGCCGTTTGGGTGCTCAACTGTGGTAACGCGCGCTACCGCGTGAGCCGGGCACCCGACATGGCTGCCAAAGTCGACCCGGTCCGTTAATTGGCCGTGCCTCACTAGCTGCCGGCTGGCAGCCTTTCGCATGACAGGCTGTTGTCTAACCCGTATTCACCTAGCTGATGCGCGTCTCGCGATGGCAATCCGACCGTCTTCACCCCGAAAGCTAAAAGATGAACTGGTCGACCGGACGTGCGAGCGATGTCCGCAAGTGGCCCATATCGACGAATACCAGCGTCCCTCTACACGTCAGCTGTCAGGGGTGGATCGGTCATAACCAAGCTGCGGCGAAACGATGCGAATGACCCGAAGGCGACATTGCGGGCGTTCACCGATGCTCGGTATTTCTTTGAATTTCCTGGCTAGCCGTCGCGCTCCTCAGCCTCTTGTTCCGCTCGACCTACTGATATAACTTCACCGTCGTCGCGAAAAACGACTGCCTGCCCTTAGGCCGTCGAATACACGTCAACCGCGCGCCTCGCGTGGTTCGGCCAGCGTCTCCGATAGCAACCGCCTGACGAACATCAGGCAATCGCAGCCATCAGCGCCCACGGACGCTGCATGTCTGCGACGATAGGAGCGCAACAATGCGAAATCCAATTACAATTATTGGTGCCGGACTTGGTGGCCTCACACTCGCCCGTGTTTTACATCTCCACGGCTTCGCAGCAACAGTCTACGAAGCTGAAGCCTCGGCGAGCGCAAGAACACAGGGAGGTCTGCTCGATATTCATGAATACAACGGTCAGCTCGCCCTCAAAGCCACAGGACTATTTGACACGTTCCTCTCTCTGGTCCGCCCTGGCGAAGATGCAAAACGTATCGTCGATAAAGACGGCAACGTCCTATTCGACAAGCCCGGCAGCCACACAGGCAATCGCCCCGAAATTGACCGGGGCGATCTTCGGCAAATGCTTATTGATTCGATCCCGCCGGAAACGATTAAATGGGATCATAGAGTTGCGTCTATAGCAGCCCTCGGGAAGGGACGGCATGAAGTCACCTTTGCCAATGGCTTAACGGTCACTTCCAACGTGCTCGTGGGTGCCGATGGCGCGTGGTCGAAGGTCCGCCCCCTTCTTTCAGAATCAACGCCAACCTACACGGGCACCTCGTTTATCGAAACATTCCTTTTCGATGGCGACACGCGCCACAAGGCAAGCGCGGATGCGATCGGCAGCGGCACGCTCATGGCCGTTGCTCCGGGCAAAGGCATCCTGGCGCACCGCTATGCAGACGGAACGCTCCACACCTATGCGGCCTTAAACAAGCCAGAAGATTGGATTAAGTCCATCGACTTCAGCAACACAAAAGCTGCCTTGGCTCATATTGCCGAGCAATT
Organism: Bradyrhizobium sp. LMG 9283; assembly: GCF_045571415.1. Lineage (NCBI taxonomy): Bacteria > Pseudomonadati > Pseudomonadota > Alphaproteobacteria > Hyphomicrobiales > Nitrobacteraceae > Bradyrhizobium > Bradyrhizobium sp. LMG 9283. Next base: position 1,938,255 of record NZ_CP120691.1, on the reverse strand, counting down.
CCAAGGATGGGCTCCGCAACTAACCGCACTCATTACAGACGGCGAAACCGATCCTGTGCTTCGCCCCATCTATGCGCTCCCAGTTGGACATCGATGGGAGCGCGTGCCGAGCTTAACATTACTTGGGGATGCGGCGCATCTGATGTCCCCTTTCGCAGGCGAAGGCGCGAACCTCGCTATGTATGATGGCGCAGAACTCGCCCGAGCGCTCGTTGCCACTCCCGATGACATCGAAGCCGCGCTCGCCAGCTATGAAAACGGCCTCTTTCCCCGAAGTGCTGAAGTCGCCGACGAGACCGCCCAAAATCTCAAGCGGTTTTTCGACGATACCGCGCCTCAGAGCGTAGTCGCTCTGTTCAGCAAGCATCTCATCAGAACGGAGAGACCGTTCGCGAATATCTAATGCGGCGCGCACCGACAAATCGTTGCTATATGCGTCTAGCGTACCGTCATAGCACTAAAAACCCCGGTAGAGCGATGGTTTTGCTGGCGGTAGCTAGTTAATCTGCTTCTGGCCCATCTGCGGAGTTGCGCCTCCTTTGCCGGAGGTCCGCTCATCGCGCCAGAGCGGACTAGATTTGCTCAACGCGAGTTCTTCGCTTTTTGACCGATTTGTTGAAAAAGGCGGCTGTTGCGACGCAGAGATATCAGTGATTCAGTCTGTCTAGTTGGCAGGACTGGCATCGGCAAGTCGACCAGGCTGCGTTGTTCCATGAGTTCTCGCTGGAAAGGCATATCCCCGCCGACCACTTGCTCCGGTCGATCGACAGGTTTGTCGACCTTGAACAGGTCAGGCAGGACTTGGCGCCTTTCTACAGTAGCATCGGTCGGCCTTCGATCGATCCCGAGCTGACGATCCGGATGCTCCTGATCGGTTACTGGCATCCGATCGGAGCGACGCCTGTGCGATGAGGTTCACCTCAATTTGGCCTACAGGTGGTTCTGTCGGCTCGGTCTGGACGGGGCGGTGCCGGATCACTCGACATTTTCCAAGAACAGGCATGGCCGCTTCCGGCAGAGCGATCTCTTCCGTCGCGTCTTCGAGAGTGTCTTGCGTCGATGCATCGAGGAGCGGCTGGTCGGCGGTGAAGGCTTCGCAGTCGATGCGAGTTTGATCAAGGCCGACGCCAATCGGCAGAAGGGGATCGAAGGCGACAAGGGGCTTCCACCCGAGGCCGCGGGCCGAGCGATCGATGAGTATCTGGCTGTCCTTGATGATGCCGCCTTCGGAGCGGCGACTGAGGTTACCCCGAAGTTCGTGTCGCCCTCCGACCCTGCCGCGCGTTGGACGGGAGCGCACGGCGGACAAGCCTACTTTGCGTATTCGACGAACTACCTGGTCGATGTCGAGAACGCGATCATCGTCGATGTCGAGGCGACCACGGCGATCCGTCAGGCGGAAGTGTTGGCCGCCAAGCGCATGATTGAGCGCTCGCTCGAACGGTTCGATCTTTATCCGAGCCGCCTTCTCGGCGACAGCGCTTATGGTTCGGCCGAGATGCTCGGCTGGTTGGTCTACGAGCACGGGATCGAGCCACACGTTACGGTGTTCGACAAGTCGGCCCGCACAGATGGGATCTTCTCGCGCGAGGACTTCACCTATGACCATGCAGGTGACGTCTACCGGTGTCCCAGCGGCAAGGTTCTTACCACGACCGGAGCGCTGGTGAACGATGGCGCCACGATGCTTTACCTCGCCAGCAAGCGCGATTGTGATCGATGCGCATTGAAGTCCCGGTGTTGCCCCAAGCAGCCTTCACGGAGGGTACCGCGCTCAATCTACGAAGGCGCTCGCGACATGGCGCGCCAGATCGCAAGGTCCTGGGAGGGCCGTACTTCGCGTCGGCTCCGCAAAAAGATCGAGATGCTGTTTGCGCATCTCAAGCGCATTCTCAAGCTCGACCGTTTACGGTTACGAGGCCCAAACGGCGCGCGCGACGAGTTCACCCTCGCAGCCACCGCCCAGAACCTTCGTAAGATGGCCAAACTGATCCCGATGCCAACTCTCAGGCCATCATAGAAGCTGGCAAAACTGGTGCGCGCGCCAATACAATGAATTACTGCGGCCTTTTTCAACAAAATCGACCCGTGGCAGAAGTCGCCCGTCAGCAGGATGTCCGCTTTGCGCCATTACAGGCCGGTTGGCCAGGGAGCACTTTGAACTCAAAGCATGCGAAAGCTTAGACTTGTCCGGAACCTAGATCGGGCGGTTATGGCGGTAACTTCGTCACAAGTCTGCTAGCACCTTGCGAGCTTCCACGAGATCGCGCGTTTCTAAGCCCTCGCTGAACCAGCTGTAGATCGGCACAAGAGCGTCGCGCGCCTCTCGCCGCATGCCGCGTGACGCTTGCAGCCTGGCGCGCGCAATGCTTGCGCGAAGCTCGGGCAACTTTGCTCGCTGGGCAGCGGCGATTTTGATCGCAGTCTCGAACTCCGCGTCCGCTTGATTTCCCGCCTGTTCCCCGACTGTCAGCAACAGCAGTTCACCGCGCTCCCGGTGAAGCTCGACGGCGCACCAGCTCTCGAGACTTGCGTCCGCAATTGCGACCGCTTCGTCGATGATCCGAAGCCCGGTCGCGGCGTTTCCGGCCTTGCGATGAAGCGCGGCGAGCAAACCAAGATGGTGCGGAATGCGTAGTCCCGCGCTGGTTCGCCGGAGATCCTCAAGCCCAGCGTCAAAGTCCGCAAGACCTTCTTCAAGCCTGCCGGATTCAGCGATCGCCCAGGCGCGAACGAGGCTAGCCCATGCACCATAGTAGTCGAAGCGGTACTCGGTGCAGATGTCGCGTGACTCTGCAGCAGCCCTCAGTGCGGCATCGGGCTCTTGCCTGAATTGATATAGCATCGCCAGATAGTTGAGCGCGAGCGCGATGCTGAATGGATGTGAAATCTCACGCGCGACGGCGAGCCCTTTCTCAGCAATCCCAAGGCTACGAACGGGGTACCCGAGATGCCAGTCGCAATGGCTCATATAGGCGCGGCAGAATACGCTCATATCAATTCCGTATACCTCGGAATAATAGCGGCCGCGGTATTCGCCGGCTTGTGCGCTTCTGTCGAGCCGGTCGCGTGAGAATTGAAACTGGCCGAGGTGGAACGAGAGCACTCCCGCAAGATGATCGGCTTCGGCTTGACGTACGGGATCACCGCTCCGTTTCGCGAGCGCCTCCGTCTCCTCAACGAGAGTTGTGACCTCGCGCAAGTTGGCGCGCACGTGATAGACGTGGCCGAGCCCCTTCAACGCGGCGGAGAGATCAGCCTCGCTCTGCAGCTCGCGGCTGAGCTCCTGTGCGCGCTGGAACGCCGCTTCTGCCTCGCGTGAAGCAAATCCTTTAGTTGCAATCAGTGGGCCGCCGAGCCCAAGCTGCAGGGCAACTTCGAAGCGGGAGCGTGATGCTCCAGCAGGAAGTGCTTGGGCGCAATCGAGCCCTGATCTCAGATGGGCAATTGCCTCCATATTCGCCGATCGGGTGGCTGCGAGGCGACCGGCCCTCAGCCAGTATGGAATGGCCCTCTCGGCCAATCCCGCCTCGCCAAAGTGACGGGCGACCAGCTCCGGCTGCGCCTCGACAAGTTGCGGAAAGACCGCTTCGATCGATGTGGCAATCCGCGCATGCAGCTCCTGGCGGCGCCGCTTGAGCAGGCTTTCGTAGGCGGCATCGCGCACCAGAGCATGCTTGAAGACATAGGTAGCGGCAGGCGCGAGACCGCGGCGGAAAACGAGCTCTGCCGCTACTAGGCGATCAAGCGCCGCAGTGAGCTCCCCCGCTGGCATCGAAACGACCGCAGCAAGCAATTCGTGATCGAACTCGCGGCCGATACAGGCTCCGATCTGGGCGACCTCCTTGACTGGAGCAAGACGGTCAAGCCGCGCCATCAACGAATCGTGCAGCGTCGCCGGGATCGCCAAGGACGGGAATGCGCCGGCAAGGACGTAGCGAGCGCCGGTGTAGCGGAGGATCCCGGCTTCAAGAACGGCTTTCGTGAGCTCCTCGGTAAAGAGTGGCACACCCTCGGTCCGCGCCAGAATCTGGTCGAGGACCTCGGCTGGAAGCGATTTGCCTTCGGTGATCCGGTCGACGAGTGCAACCACCTGCGCCTGTGGCAGGCGGTTTAGCATGAGCAACGTGACGTGCGGAAACCCGGTCCATGGCGGCGGGAGCTCGGGGCGGAATGTTGCGAGGACCAGCACTGGCAGGTCCTGAAGACGATCCACGATCTGGTCGAACAGCTCGCGCGAGGTGGGATCGAGCCAGTGCGCATCTTCAAGCACCATCAGCACCGGCCCGCGAGCGGCAAGTCGATCGAGGCGGGCCAGGAATGTGCGGAACAGAAGAGCCTTCCTTTGCTGCGGCGACATTTCTGGCTGGGTGCTCGGCCTCTCATTTGGAATGCCGAGCAGATCGGCAAGAAGCTGGATTGCATCGCTAGGCAGCCCTTCGCCGTTTTCGCCAAGGAGTGACTCGAGGCGCTTGAGCCGTGTTTCTGCGGTATCCTCAGGTGCGAACCGCACCTCCCGCTCGAGCTGCGAGATGAAGGGAAAGAGCGGACTGTTCAGGTGATGCGGCGAACAGGCGTAGCTAACAAGCGTGAATTGTTCGTCCTGTAGCCGTTCTCGCAGCGCGAGCACCAATCGTGATTTTCCGATTCCTGGCTCTCCAAAAATCAAGACGACCTGTCCAGCCCGTCCTTTGGCAAGCTGCCACCGTGACAGCGTCAAATCGAGCTCCTCGCTGCGCCCGACGAGTGGCGTGACGTGGGCTCCGTGCAAAGCCTCGAACCTGCTTTCTGCCCGGCCTTCGCCGATGACCCGCCAAGCTTGCACCGGCTCGGCAAAGCCCTTGAGCCGAAGGGAACCAAGCTCAACAAATTCGAAGAGATTGCCGACCAGACGGCGCGTGCTGTCGGCGATAAGGACCGTACCGGGCTCCGCAACCTGTTGCAGACGGGCCGCGAGATTAGGCGTCTCCCCAGTGACCGCTTCCTCCTTCGCAGCACCTTCCCCGAGCAGATCACCCACCACGACAAGCCCGGTGGCGATGCCGACGCGTGCTGCCAGCAGGCCTCCTGCACCTGACGACATGCCGCTGACCGCTGTTGCGACCGCAAGTCCCGCCCGGACAGCTTGCTCTGCCGCATCTTCGCTTGCGCGCGGCCAGCCGAAATAGGCCTGCACGCCGTCTCCCAGAAACTTCGCGACGTGGCCCTCCAGTCGCGCAATCTCTCCGCCACCGTGTTGGAGTAGGCCCGCATGACCTCGCGCAGCTCCTCGGGATCGAGACGGCGGCTGAGGTCGGTCGAGCCGACGAGGTCGACGAACATGAGCGTGAGCTGACGGCGCTCCACCGACGCAGAGGGCCGCGCCGCCGCCAGCTCCGCTGGTAACAGGCCGATTGCATCGAGAAGCTTCCGCCGGTGGCCGACAGCCTGGACTCCAATCTCCTTGAGATCTTCAACCGTCAGGTGGGGCAGGATCTCAAGGTCAACTCCGTTGTCGCGAAACGTCTGCTCATAGGATTGCAGGCCCAGCCTGCGCAGCCATTCTCCGATATCCAACTTCGTCTCCGTAGCCCCCTCGGTTACGGATCCCCTCCTCCTCTTATCAGGCGGCCGGTCGCTGTGCAGCGGCCGGCCTGACGTTCTGGTTGAGCCGGAACAGGTTGCCAGGATCGTACTTGGCCTTCAGCGCGGCAAGACGAGCGTAGTTCGGGCCGTAGGCGCCGGCTACGCGATCGGTCTCGTCCTCCGGCATGAAGTTGACGTAGACGCCGCCGGTTGCGTGAGGCGCAGTCTCAGCAAAGAGCCTGCGCGCCCAGGCGATCGAACGTTGCTCATCCGCCGGATCGCGCCATCGCGTGTGAACGTTCATGACAAACTTCGCATCGCGGTGGGGAAACGCCGTAGCGTCGACGGCCATGCGACTGGTGGCGCCACCAAGCTGACCGATGAAAATCTCGCACTCACCGGTCGGCAGGCTTGTCGTATGGCTCACCAGCGTATCGAGAAGACTGTCGTTGAGTTCAACGAAATTGTGCGACTTCCAGTAATTATAGGCGCCGGGCGTGAGAAGTGGGTCAAACGCGGTCTGCCAAGCCGCGAAGGGCTGCATGCCGATCACGTCTGCGATCGGCTCTCCGAGCGCGCGCAACGGCTCCAATGCACGCTTGCCCTCGTTCTCATCTCCCGCATAGCAGACGGCGAACGCGACGATCTCCTTGCCGTGAACCTCAGCGGGCAAGAACGGCAGCGGCGGTGCCTGCCTGAGCACCACCCACACCGTCAGTTCGTCGGGCGCCTTGGCGGCGACGTCGCGATAGCCCGTCAGCAGCTCCTTCGCCCGCGAAAAGGGATGGACGATGAGTCCGGCCAGAACCATCGGACCAACAGGATGCAGGCGGAACTCGAACGAACTCACCACCCCGAAATTGGCTCCGCCTCCGCGCAGCGCCCAGAACAGGTCGGTCTTCTCGGCGATGTTTGCCCGGACGAGCTCGCCTTCGGCCGTCACCACGTCGGCCGAGATCAGGTTGTCGGCGGCAAGCCCGTACTTGCGGCTAAGCCATCCGAAGCCGCCGCCCAGCGTCAATCCCGCAACGCCAGTCGTCGAGTTGATCCCGAGCGGGGTCGCAAGGCCAAAAGCTTGCGCCTCCTTGTCGAAGTCGCCAAGCGTTGCCCCCGGGTCCACGCGCGCGGTGCGGTGAAATGGATCAACCCGGACGGAGCGCATGAGGGAAAGATCAATTAAGAGCCCGCCGTCACAAACAGCATTGCCCGCGATGTTATGGCCGCCGCCGCGCACGGCGATCAAGAGGTCGTGCTCACGCGCAAAGCGTACGGCACGAATGATGTCAGCGGCCCCTCTGCAGCGCACGACCGCGCTTGGGCGGCGATCGATCATCGCATTCCAGATCGTGCGTGCTTCATCATAGCCCGGCTCCTCGGCCAGACAGACGTTGCCTCGCAAGGTTTGGCGAAAGGTAGCAATTGCATCGCTTTCAAGCGTAATCGCCCCGCCCTGCAGCGAGGCCAGCCGGATCTCCGTCATGGTATCTCCTCCGTGACTAGTGGTCAGTATTGCGGCAGTCCGCTTCACGCTCTTTGGACAGATCGGCAGAGGGGCGACCACCGCCCACGGCTCTTGCAACCCTTGACGGCGCAGGATCGCCCGTTGCATGCCGTTCGACTTGCGAACGACAGATTTCCGCCTAGAGGTTAGTCCTCCGGCAAATCGAATGGTTCTGCGACAGAATGTCTCGCGGATGAGAAGCGCCCGCACACCCGCGCATCAAGAAAATGCGATCCGCAGAGGGAACTCGGGGGCAGAGAAAGGAGGGGATTCCTCTGGCTCCCATTGCTGAAGCCAACTCGCCGGCCGATGTCCGTTTTGCACCAGCAGCTGCCGAGGGGCCGAAGCCGACCCCCATCCTTGCCTCCAATGTGCTACACTGAAAACCGTCAGATGCTCCTGGGGGCCTGATGAAACGGCGCGAGTTCATCACCCTGATTGCTGGCGCTACGGCTTTTCCGCTCGAAGCCCGCGCGGGATGGCCGGCGGTACCGCATCGGGGCCGGTATTGTCCAGCTTCTTCGATGAGCTGGGCAGAGCCGGCTTCATCAGAGGCCGCAACCTGGAGATCGACAGCCGTGGCGAAGGCGTGGCTGCGGCCTCTTATGCCACAGCGGCCATTGAATTGACCGAGGCAAATCCAAACGTCCTGATGGCGATCGGGGCTGAGGCCGGACGTGCAGCACAGAAAGCGACGCAGCGCATCCCCATCGTGGTGATCGCGGACGACTTGCTTGGCAGCAAGCTCGTCGCCTCAATGCCGCATCCCGAAGCTAGTAATACCACCGGTGTTGCCATCTTTGCGTTCCAGCTCGAGTGAAGCGATTGGAGTTGCTGCATGATGCACTGCCGGGGGCCCGTCTCGTGCGGACTTGACGATCGAGTGAGTTCGCCACCTTTCAATGCATGTTACATCAACCGTTCGGTTGAGGCGCGCGGCCGCGTGAAGGTTTGTTATAACCAGCTGGCCTAAACCGAACAGCGCCCGAGCCATCGAGATGTCGGTTGCGGAAGGCTGACCAGACGCCTGGCCGGAGTTCAGCGCCTGCTTATGACCATAGCGGACTGTCGCTGGGGCTGCCGGCCGAGTGTATGACTACGGCAGCCCCACGCAGCTTCCATTTGCGCCTGTGATGCCCTCAACCTCGACTGCACTGATTAATCCGCGATTTTTTGGATGTTCGAGGAATGCGCGGCTGGAATTGATATCGAAGCGGAGTCTTTGAGGTAAAAAATCAATCTCCAAGCCCCCGACACCGATACGGAAAGCCAGCATCACGAGTCGCTTTAGTGCTGATTAGTTCTGGTCGGCGCTCAGAACACTGCCGAACTGCTCCCAGGAGCTTCCGGTCCAGCGTTGCAGCTGAAGCTGGGTGTACGCCATACTGTTGCTCGGACCGGTGTTGATCGCAATACCGGGCATTAGCGTCGGAAGCACGAGTCCTTTGATGCTGCGCGCCTGCTTCAGGATGTTCTCGCGCGACAGGTCGTTGCCGCATTGCTTGAGCACCTGCTCCAGAATTTGGCCCTGCTGGGTTCCGAACAGGTAATTGTTGTCGCCAATGTCCGAGCCGGGAAGATATTTCTCGAAGTGCTCGCGATACCATTTCATGCCCGGGTCGTCGGCCCACCTCTTGTCGTTCGGATCCTTTGTGACGGTCGCGGCGATAACCCCGACCGCCTTGTCCGCTCCGGCCGGCACGATGGTTGCGGAGACTGAGCTCGAGACATAGTTGATGATGGTAAGCGGCGACCAGCCGATTTCGCTCGCCTTCTTGATTGCCTGGGCGGTGAATTTGGGCGTGCCCGCGATCACGAACGCCTGGGCTCCCGAAGCCTTGAGTGACACCACATGGGATTCGATGGTTGGTTCGGTAACTTCGTAGGGCGAGGCGACCACCTTCCGGTCAAAATCGGCTTTCAACGCCTCCTTAAACGCTGCGACGAAATCGCGGCCGAGGTCATCGTTCTGATAGAGGATCGCGATCTTCGTCTCGGGCGCCGTCTGGGTGATGTACTTCGCGTAGATCTTGCCCTCGGTGTTGTAGCTCGGCAGTCCGGTGGTCGTCATCGGAAACTCGGTGAAGTTGGCAAACTTGGTCGCGCCGCTGACGACGAAGAGGTGTGGCACCTTCTTGCCGTTGACATATTTGACGGTCGCGCTGAGACCCGGTGTTCCAAGCGGGCTGAACAGCACTGCCACCTCGTCGCCCTCGATCAGCTTCCTGGTCTGTTCGACGGCCTTAGGCGGGCTATAGGCATCGTCATAGGTCACGAGGTTGATCTTGCGGCCATTGACGCCGCCACGGTCATTGATCGAACGAACGTAGGCGATGAGGCCCTTGCCGGTATTGCTGAGCGGAGACGCGGGGCCGCTGAAGGGGAATGTCGCCCCGACCTTGATCTCCGATTCCGTGACACCGGGCGTCTCGGCATGAACCGGCATCGCCACAAATGCCGCGAGCGCGGCCATGGAAAGCGCGAGTTTCCTCGTCAACATCTAAATTTCCTCCCGAGCTTGTTATGGTTTGAGCGGCTGATGCCTGCTGACTTGCGATCTACCAGGCTTCCCCGAACGGCCTGATCTCCACATTGAACGACCAGGCACTGCGATCCTAGTGAACGACATGCCAGATCTCATCCGCGATGGCCCGCGGATTGATGAAGAAGTCGTCCGTCCGGTCCGGCCAACGCTTTCTCGTCCATTCGAGATCGATCACGGCATCGATGACGACATAGGCGACGTGGACGCCCTGCGGTCCGAGATCACGCGCGATTGCCTCGGCAAGGATGCGTTGCGCCGCCTTGGTCGGAGCGAAACCGGCAAAGCCTGGCTTGCCTCGCCACGCCGACGTATTTCCGGTCGCGACGACGGCGCCGCTGCCCGCCAGTGTCATCGCCGGGGTAAACCGCCGCGCCAGATACAGCAGCCCCATCGTGTTGATCTGGAAGTTGCGGTTGAGGATCTCCGGATCGATTTCGCTGAACCTGCCGAACGCCCCGCCGACGGCGTTATGGATGACGACGGCGGGACTGCCCAGATCTCGTTCGACGGCGGATGCCACGGCCTCAACTTGCGCGGCATCGGACACGTCGCATGGATAGGCCCTTGCGCCCGGCAATTGCTGCGCCAGCGCGGCGAGGCGCTCCTCGTTCCTGGCGAGAAGAGCGAGGCGATATCCTCCCTCGGCAAATCGTCTCGCCAGCGCAGATCCCGTGCCTGGCCCAACGCCGGATATCAGACACACAGGTGCGCTCATGCAATCAGACCTCCATGTTCGGCCGCCAAGTCATGCCAGCTCGCGGCCTTGCCGTGCCCAGAAGCGCAGTTCAGGCGACTGCGCGCGCCTTCTCCGTCTCAACCTTGCCGTCGAGGAAGCCGGTCAGCCGCTGACGGATGATCGTCTCAGCTTCCATCATAATGCGATCGATCAGCTCCTTGACGGTCGGAATGTCATCGATGAGGCCGACCACCATGCCGCAGCTCCAGGCGCCGGCACTCATGTCGCCGTCGACCATCACCTTCGGGTAGACGCCCGCGACCTGGTCGTGGATGTCGTCGATCGTCAGGCCGGCGCCCTTGCTGCGCTCGATCTCGAGGAGCCGGTCGACCCCCTTGTTCTTCAGGACACGCTCGGTATTGCGCAGCGCGCGCATGACCAGCACGGTGTCGAGTTCGCTCGCCTTGACGATCGCCTGCTTCACATTGTCGTGGACCGGCGCTTCCTTGGTGGCGACGAAGCGGGTGCCCATGTTCATGCCCGAGGCGCCCATCGACAGCGCAGCGACCAGGCTGCGCGCATCGGCCATGCCGCCCGAGGCCACGAACGGGATTTTCAGCTCGTCGGCGGCCCGCGGCAGAAGAATCATGTTCGGGATGTCATCCTCGCCGGGGTGCCCGCCACACTCGAAACCATCGACGCTGACGGCGTCGCATCCGATTTTCTCTGCCTTGAGCGAGTGCCGGACCGACGTGCATTTGTGGATCACCTTGATGCCCGCTGCTTTCAGCGCGGGCATGTACTGTTCCGGACTGCGGCCGGCCGTCTCCACGGCCTTGACGCCGCCCTCCCTGAGGGCTGCGATGTATTCGGGATAGGGCGGCGCCGAGAAGGCCGGCAGGAAGGTGAGATTCACGCCGAACGGCTTGTCGGTCATGTCGCGACACCGCGCGATTTCCTTCGCCAGCAATTCCGGCGTCCGCTGCGTCAGGCCGGTGATGATGCCCAGGCCGCCGGCATTCGATACCGCAGCGGCGAGCTCGGCAAAGCCGACATAGTGCATGCCGCCCTGGATGATCGGATGCTGGATGCCGAAAAGTTCAGTGATTGCTGTCTTCACGAATGATCTCCCCGCCTTTGCCGCTCAGTGGACGATTTCGAACAGACCGGCGGCTCCCATGCCGCCGCCGATGCACATGGTCACGACGCCGTATTTCGCCTTGCGCCGGCGGCCCTCAATCAAAAGATGCCCGGTGAGGCGCGAGCCGGTCATGCCGTAGGGGTGACCGATCGCGATCGAGCCGCCATTGACGTTGAGCTTGTCCGGATCAATGCCGAGCTTGTCGCGGCAATAGATCACCTGCACCGCATAGGCTTCGTTGAGCTCCCACAGATCAATGTCGTCGATCTTCAGGTTATGGCGCTTGAGCAGACGCGGGACCGCGGCAACCGGGCCGACGCCCATCTCGTCCGGCTCGACACCGGCGGCGACGAAGCCGCGGAAGATGCCGAGCGGCTTCAGCCCCTTCCTGGCCGCGATCTTGTCGCTCATGATCACGCAGGCCGAAGCGCCGTCCGATAGCTGGCTGGCGTTGCCGGCGCTGATGGTCTTGCCCTCGAACACGGGCTTGATCCTGGCGAGACCTTCGGCGGTGGTTTCCGGACGCGGGCCTTCGTCCTTGGTGAGCGTCACCTGCTCGTAGGTGACCTCCTTGGTGTCCTTGTTGACAAGCGCCATCCTCGTCGTGAACGGTACGATCTCGTCGTTGAAACGGCCGGCCTGCAACGCAGCGCCGACGCGGCGCTGACATTCGAGGCTGTATTCGTCCTGCTGGTCGCGGCCGATGTTGTAGCGCTCGGCGACGACCTCCGCAGTGTCCAGCATTGACATGTACATTTCCGGCTTCATCGCCATCAGCTCGTCATCGATGGCGTGGAAGTTGTTCATGTGCTCGTTCTGCACCAGGCTGATCGACTCAATCCCGCCGCCGATCGCGACCTCGACCCCGTCAAGCATGACCGACCGTGCGGCCACCGCGATAGCCTGCAGGCCCGACGCGCATTGTCGGTCGATGGTGGTGCCGGCAACAGTGACCGGCAGACCCGCGCGGATCGCGCCCTTTCGGGCCACGTTCATCACCATGGTGCCCTGCTGCATCGCGCAGCCCATAACCACGTCTTCCACCTCATCCGGCGCAATGCCGGCCCGCTTCACCGCTTCAGCCATCACGTGCCCGGCCATGGTCGGGCCGTCGGTGTCGTTGAGGGCGCCGCGATAGGCCTTGCCGACAGCCGTCCTTGCGGTGGAAACGATGACTGCTTCAATCGTCATGCTGACCCCTTCTGTTTACGCGGCCGCGTCCAGCTGCGCGTAGCGCAGCACGTGGAACGCGGGATCGCCGAACTGGATGTTGATGGAGGAGATACGCTTGAAATAGTGCCCGACATTGAGCTCGTCGGTCATTCCCATGCCGCCATGAAGCTGCACCGCCTGATCAGCGACGAACTTGCCGGCATAGCCGATCTTCGATTTGGCGCCGGAGGCGAGCCGCGACAGGCCAGGATCACCGGCGCTGAGGTTCAGGCTGAGATGTTGCATCAGGGAGAGCGCCTCCTGATGAGCAATGAACATGTCGACAATGCGATGCTGGAGGACCTGGAAGGAGCCGATGGTCGTGCCGAACTGCTTGCGGGTCTTCGAATAGTCCAACGTCGCGGCGTTCAGCTCGCCGATGGCGCCGACGGCCTCGGCGCAGAGCGCTGCAATAGCGCGGTCGCGACTGGCTTCCAGCAAGGCAACGCCCTCGCCCTCCCGCCCGAGCAATTGCCCACGGACCTCGCGCAGACTGATCTCGGCGGCCCGGCGGCCGTCGATCGTCTTGAAGCTCTGGAGATCGAGTCCAGCGGCGCGCCGGTCGACCGCGAACAGGCTGACGCCACCGCGGTCGCGGTCGTCGCAGGACGTCCGCGCCGAGACGATCAGATAGTCGGCCCAGGGCGCAGCAATCGCCATCGTCTTCGTGCCGCTCAGAACGTAGTCGTTGCCCTCGCGCCGCGCGGTGGTCGTGACGTTGGCAAAGTCGAAGCGGGAACCCCTTTCCGTCCAGGCCAGCGCCCAGATCGTGCTGCCGTCGATGATTCCGGGGATGAAGGCCTGCTGCTGCTCGGGCGTGCCGGCCTGCTCGATCAAGCCGCCGGCCAGCACCACCGTCTCGACGAAGGGCTCGACGACGAGGTGACGGCCGAACTCATGCATGATGATCATGATCGACAGCGCACCGCCGCCGAGACCGCCGACGTTCTCGGAGAACGGCGCGGCGAGCAGTCCGAGTTCGGCGAAACCCTCCCATCGCGTCCGGCTGAAGCCTTCCTCGCTTGCCACGATCTTGCGCCGCGCCTCGAAATCGTACTGGTCGCGCAGCAGGCGCTGGACGCTGGATCGCAGCAGCTCCTGCTCTTCCGTGAACTGAACATTCATCCGATCCTCCCGATCCGCCGTGGCTAGAGCCCGAGCACGGCTTTGGCGATGATGTTGCGCTGGATCTCGTTGGATCCGCCGTAGATGCTGAGCTTGCGCGAGTTCAGGTATTTTTCCGACGCGGTATGAGCGTGCTCAGGGCCCGGCATGAAGTGATTGGCGCTGACCGGATGCTCGCGGATGGCAAGACCGTAATTGCCGACCGCGCGATGGGTGAGCTCGGTGATATCCTGGAAGATCTCAGTGCCGCGGATCTTGAACAGCGAGGCCGCCGGACCGGGATCGATGCCGCGCGCCATCTGTGCCACGACGCGAAGCTCCGTCGCCTCCAGTGCCAGCACGTCGAGCTCGATACGGGCGATCTCGCGCAGAAACTCGAGATGCGCGGGATCGTCGGCCGGAATCTCCGCTTTCACGATCTGCTTTAGCTTCCGGATGTACCGGGTCGACCGGCCGATACCCGCCATGCTGGTGCGCTCGTTGCCAAGCAGGAATTTGGCGTAGGTCCAGCCCTTGTTCTCCTCGCCGACCAGATTCTCGACCGGCACCCGGACGTTTTCGAGGAAGACGTCGTTGACCTCGTGACTGCCATCGATCGTGATGATCGGCCGCACGGTAACGCCGGGCGACTTCATGTCGATCAGCAGGAAGGAGATGCCGGATTGGGGCTTCGCGTTCGGATCGGTCCGCACCAGACAGAAGATCCAGTCAGCATGCTGCGCCAGCGTGGTCCAGGTCTTGTGACCGTTGACAATGTAGTGGTCGCCGTCACGCACCGCCTTGGTTCGGACGGTCGCAAGGTCCGAGCCGGAGCCCGGCTCTGAATAGCCCTGGCACCACCAATCCTCGCCGGACAGGATCCGCGGCAGGAATTTTTTCTTCTGCGCCTCGTTGCCGAAAGTGTAAATGACGGGGCCGACCATGGTGACGCTGAACGCCAGCGGCGGCAGCGTCCCCGCCCGGGAGGTCTCCTGCTCGAAGATGAAGCGCTGCGTGATCGACCAGCCGGGGCCGCCATATTCCTTCGGCCACAGCGGCGCGATCCAGCCCTTCTTGTAGAGAATGCGATGCCAGAGCAGCGACTGCTCCTTGGTCAGATCGGTCTCGGGGTTCGGAACGCGCATTTCCTCGGGGTAATGATCCCTGATGAACGCGCGAACCTCGTCGCGAAACGCCGCATCTTCCGGCGACAATGCCAGCTCCATCGAACCGGCTCCTTACCACTTTTCGCCGAACGGACGGATCTCCAGCTCAAATGTCCAGGCGGTCTTTGGCTGCTGGTAGAGCTGCCAGTACGCGCCGGCGACGGCCGCCGGCGGCATCAAGAGGTCCGGATTGTCAAGTGCGTTGGGGCCAAGCGCCTCGATGCGGCGCTGGCGCACCCATTCCGTATCGACGCCGGAATCGATGATGAGATGCGCGACATGGATGTTCTTCGGACCGAGCTCGCGCGCCATCGCCTGCGCGACAGCCCGCAGGCCAAACTTCGCGCTGGCGAAGGCGGCATAACCGCTGCCACCGCGCAAGGATGCGGTTGCGCCGGTGAAGAAGATCTTGCCGCCGCCGCGAGCGGTCATCAGCCGCGCCGCCTCACGTCCCGCCAGGAAACCGGAATAGCAGGCCATTTCCCACACCTTGCGGAACACGCGCTCGGTGGTTTCAAGAATCGGGAAATTGACGTTGGCACCGATATTGAAGATGCAGACCTCGAGCGGCGCGTGCTTATCGGCGTCGCTCAGGAAGGAGATGATCTCCTCCTCCTTGCGGGCGTCGAGTGAACGGGCGTGGATCTCGCCGCCGGCGGCTTCGATGTCCTTGACCAGCGGCGCGAGCTTGTCACCGTTACGGCGGCCGGCATAGATCGAAAATCCCTCGGCCGCGAATCTCTTGGCGATCTCGGCCCCGATGTAGTCACCGGCACCGATCACGGCTGCAGTGGCGTTTCTCTTTTGCATAGCCTTTTCCTTCATTCCGAGAGAACTGCTTGTCGGGCAAAGCGTCAGCCGGGACTGCGCAGCGACTCCGCCAACTTGTGCTTCAGGATCTTGCCCGTCGACGTCGCTGGCAGCGCGTCGATCAGGATGATTTCGGACGGTCGCTTGTATGAGGTGAGTTGCGGAGCTATGTGGGCCATGAGATCCTTTGCCGTCGCCCTTGAACCCCGGATGAGTTGCACGAAGGCGACAACCTCTTCATTGCCCTCGACCGGTCGTCCGACCACCGCGCATTGCACCACCGAATCATGCGTGCTCAACACGGCCTCGATCTCAGCCGGGTAGACGTTGAATCCTGACCGGATGATCATCTCCTTGGTACGTCCAACGATGTAGAGAACATCGCCTTCGAACCGGGCCAGATCGCCGGTATTGAACCAGCCATCGGGATCGATCGCCTTCGCAGTCAGATCGGGCGCGCGGTAATAGCCGCGCATCACGTTCGGCCCACGGACGTGGAGTTCACCGACCGCATCGCCCGACACTGGTTTGCCGTCGCGGCCCACGAGCTTGGTTTCGAGGCCCGGCAGAACTGTCCCCACCGCATGATCCGCCCTCGGGCACTCGATCCGGACGCCCGAGATGCCCGGCGAGCATTCCGTGATCCCGTAGCCATTGAGCAGCGGCAAGTCCAGCTCCTGCTCTACGCGCGACTTGAGTTCGAGGTCCAGCGGCGCGCCGGCAACCGCGATCAAGCGCAGGGCACCGCGATCGAGCTTCGGCAGGCCGGCATTGCGGCGGTACTCCAACAGGCGCTGATAGGTCGCAGGCACACCGTTGAGGATCGTGATGCCCTCCTCCGCCATCGCCTTCACCAAGGCTGCCGGATCGTATTTTGCGACCAGGCGCACCCTCGCGCCGACCATCAAGGTCATGGTGAGCAGGGAGATCCCGACGATGTGCGAGATCGGGAGCACGCAATACTGCACGTCGGCCGCGGTCATCTTGCGCCAGCCGGCCGTGCCCCGTGCACTGAACAGGAGATTGCGATGAGTCAGCATCACGCCCTTGGGCGTGCCCGTGGTGCCAGACGTGTAGATGAGAACCGCGACTTGCTTGGCGCCATCGGCTTCGACCGGCTCCGCCGCCGTGTCCGCGTTCAGCCCGGTCACCCCGATATCGCGCAGCGTCCCAAGCTCCTGCACCGAGGCATCGCACCGCGCAGCATGGGTAGCGGCTTCCTGTGATACCCCGACGGTGAAAAACACCCGCCTCGCGCCGCTGTGGTCCCGGATCTGGTCCACCTCGCGCGGCGACAGCCGCGGATTGACGACGATCGCCCAGGCGTCGAGCAAGCTCGTGGCGAGCAGCAGACAAGCGAGCGGGATCGAATTCTCGCTGACGATCATCACGCGGTCGCCGGCGCGGATGCCAAGCGTGCGCAGCGTGTCAGCTGTGGCCTGAACCGCCGCATCGAGTTCGCGATAGGTCAGCGTCGCGGTGTCGTCGACCAGCGCCACGCGATCCGGCGTTGCCGCGACATGCGCCATCACGTGATGGATCCGGCTCGGCAGACCGTCCACGCTCCCGATTGTCTCTTGCGTCAATGAGACCACGGCATCCTCCCTGAGAAACGGCTTTTTGCCTGTTTAATTTGCCTCGGCGTTATGATCACGCGATCTTGCGCCGCGCGCTGGCGAGTTGGGCGACGATTTCCTCTTCGACCTCGCGCAGACTATCCTTGCCGAAATAGATTTCGTCGCCGACAAAGAAGGTGGGAGAGCCGAAGCTGCCGCGCTCTACGGCGCGCGTGGTGTTCTCGATCAGCTTCTTCTTGACGTCGTCCTGCTGGGCGCGCGCGACGATGCGGTCAATGTCGAGACCAGACGACAGGAACGCCTCGCGGAACACCTGCGGGTCGTCCATCTTCTTGGGCTCGACCCACATGTGGTGATAGGCCGCGCGGAAATAGGACTCGAACAGGCCTTCGAATTCGGCCGCGACGACACCGCGCATCAAGCTCAACGTGTTCACCGGAAAGAACGGGTTCGGCGTGAACTTCGTGATGTTGTGGCGGCGCAGGAAGCGGACGGTCTCGAGCGCATTGTATTCCGGCTTGTTCTTGATCCCGCGCAGCGAGTCCGCCGGCGACATGTTGCCCGTCGCCTTGTAGATGCCGCCAAGGAGCACCGGGACATAGTTGAACTTGACGCCGGTACGCTTCTCGATTTCAGGCAATACGAGCTCGGCGAGATAAGCGTTTGGACTTCCGAAATCGAAGTGAAACTCAACCTTCACCGCAGCAACCATGGCAACGCTCTTCCCTTCGATGCATCAGCGGTTCGACTGCCGCCTCATTTGATGACCTCGCCCGAACCATAAGTTCTAATACAGAACTGTCAATATGATAATCGTCATCCAATGCTGGATATGACGACATCCTATTGAAATCGCATAAGTTCTGTTTTAGAATTTATTTTGCGGAAGTCGGAAGACGCGGAGAAAGTTGATGAAATGGGATGCACTTGAAGAGGAGCCGTGCTCACTCGCGCGCACTGTCGCGGTGATCGGCGACCGTTGGAGTCTGCTTGTCCTTCGCGAGTGCTTTCTTCGCATCCGCCGGTTTGACGACTTCCAGGCGTCGCTAGGGATTACCCGGCATCTGCTCGCCGACAGGCTGAAAAAGCTGGTGCGTTTCGGCGTGCTGCGGAAAATCCCATATCAGGAAGCACCAAAGCGCTACGAATACATTCTGACGCAGAAGGGGCTGGATCTGTACCCGATCATCATGTCGATCGTGCACTGGGGCAACGTGCATATGGTCGACTCGCGCGGCCGACCGATGCTGCACGAACACAAGAGCTGCAAGAGGATGTTCGATCCCGTGATGGTCTGCTCGGAATGCGGTGAACCGCTGGCGGCCAAGGCCGTCCATGTCCATCCGGGACCTGGTGCCCGGCAAGCTTCGCCGGTTCATGCAAAAGCGCAGGAACGAGCCAAGACTCGTCGAGAGCGGGCTTGAGGCGAGGCATGACTCCAAATCAGCTTAGACGAGCGCGGTCGGATCGAGGAAAGACGACCATAGCACCCGAATCAGGCGCCCTCGAACCCCGCCCCGCTTGGCTCGTTCAGAGCACGGGTAGATGGCGTCCTTGGTGGTGGTGAGCTCGTTAAGCCGCGGATGCACGCCCAAAAAGCCTTGGCGGGCGAGCGGCTTCGTGGTGGTCAGAATCCCGACCGCCTGGCGGCCAGCGCCGAGCTATCCCAATGCCGGACTAGCCCACCAGGAAGTTGCCATTATGCAACGCGCCAGTAGCGTTCAGCAGGCTGATCTCCATATCACTCGCTCCGTCGCCATCGATATCGATCTGGAGAGCGTCGTTGCCCGGATCGAAATTCTGTAAATGTGCCGAGGCTTGGTTGCCGCCAAGCAAGGCCGCACTATCCACATACTCGATGTGACCGCCGGCAATGCTGATGCCCGAGAAGGTAAAGCTGTCGCCATCGGCATTGAAGTTGTGAATGGTATCGGCAGCGCCCTGGGCGGAGTCCGCGACGCTGAGGAAGCGGAAATTGTCCTGGCCTGCGCTGGCAAAGATTTCATCCGCACCCGCGCCGGCGGTGATCGTCGTGTTACCCGACGTGTTGCCGATTGTGATCCTGTCGAAATTTGCGGCGGCATTGACCGTTTCGACGTTGGCCACCGTGATATCGTAGACGTTTGCGTTGAAGTTCAGAGTGTCGTTGCCGTCGCCGAGATCGATCACGTTCGCCGGGCTGCCTTGCAACGTCAGAGTGTCGTCCGACGAGCTCCCGTTGAGCAGATTCACGTTCCACAGATTGTCGAACGAATTGCTGCCTGCGGCGAGATTTAGGACGTTGGCTGTTCCTTCTCCAAGATTGACCGTCACCCCGGACACGGTGCTCAACAGCGTGACCGTATCATCCGATGGATTGAGATTGCCGGTAAAGTCGCTACTGTTGAGATTTTCAACGCCGCTGATGCTGAGCGAATTGACGCCGTTGGCGAGGGAGACCCAATCGTTTCCACCGCCCATATCAACGGCGATGCCGTTGACGTTATTCGTCAAGCTGATCGAATTATCAGCAGCATTGCCGTTGATGTGCTCGACACCGGTCGCGGCAAAGGCAGCGAAGTTTCCGTCAAGGACGATCGTGTCGGCACCATTGCCGAGGTCGATCGCGACGCCGTTGGTTGCCGCGATCGCACCGGTGACAATCAGGCTGTCATCGCTCGCCGTTCCGTTCACGTGATTGACATCGTAGATGTTCACGAACGAGTTCGCGCCGGCCGCGAGATTCATCGTGTTGTCTCCGTTGCCGAGGCTGATGTTCAGGCCCGTGACCGTTGTCAACAAGGTGAGCACGTCGTTGACGCCGGGCGTCGCACCGAAATCGGATCCACCCAGACCCTCGACCCCAATCAAGCTGAGCGTGTTGGCGCCGCCCGCGAGATTGAGCTGATCGTTGCCGCCGCCGAGGTCTACGACCAGTCCGTTGGCGATCGTGGCGAGATTGACGAATTCGTCATTGCCGCTGCCGATCAGATTCTCGACACCCGCGAGATTGAGCGTGTAGCCGTTACCGAAGATGCCATTGAGCAGGACGGTGTCGCCCGTCCCCGCCCCCAGATTGAGCCCGTGTCCGAAGATGTTGGCTCCGACGCGAAGATAATCGTCTCCGGCCGTTCCGAGGACGGGTGCTGCGCCGGGCAGTTGCTGCGTCGAGAGATCAATCGGGCTCCCCGAAGTCCCCGAAGACTGTAGCACGATGGCGTCGCTGAACTGCAGCACTTCGACGTTGGTCAGTGTGTCGGTGCCGTCGCGGTTCGCAACATTGTCTTGAACCTGGATCGTTCCAGCCGTCGTGACATTGTATTGCGATTGCGTACCCGAGAAGATCACCATGTCGGTTCCGGCGCCACCGTCGATCGTATCGTTACCGCCCTGACCGGTGATGCCGTCATTGCCGCCGCCGGCGTTGATCGTGTCGCCACCCCCGCCGCCGAAGAAGAACTCGTTGTTTGAGCTGCCGACCAGCGTGTCGGCTTGGTTCGAACCCTGCACGCTGTTGACGCCGCCCGTGATGACGTCGGCACCGGCGGCACCGCTCACAATTCCCGTCGACAGGTCGACGGACACTCCGCCCCCGCTCGCCTGAGAATACGAGACCCGCGTATTGCCGTTCCCGGTGATGGTATCGTTGCCGAGCAGGCCTTCGAACAAATTGAAGGTGCCGAACGATCCGGCCGAGGTCACCCCGGTGAAGCCCGCGGCATTGTAGGTGTCGTTCAGGTTGCTGCCGGTCGCACTGTTGACGCCAACGTAGGTGTCGGTGCCGATCGAGCTGCCGCCGGTCGCAGTTCCCGCCTGCAGGTTGATCGTCACGGCATCGGCTGCGCTGGAATAGATGATGCGAGTGTTACCGTTGCCGGTGACCGTATCGTTACCAGCCAGGCCCTCGAACTGGTTGAAGTTGCCGTTGTTACCGACGTTGTTGGTTGCGCCGTTCTGGAAGCCGATGGCGCCGAAATTCGTAGCCGTGAAGACATCGTTGAAAGCAGTGCCCTGGGCACCCTCGATTCCACGGAACGTATCATTGCCGATCGAGCCGTCACCGGTCGCGGTGCCGGCTGTGAAGTCGATGGTTACCGGGCCGGTGGAGAAGTAGATGTTGTTGTAGCTGATGATGTCAAAGCCACCGCGGCCGTCGATGAAATCGTCGCCGGCAAGACCGGTGAAGGTCTCCGTGGCCGTGGTGATGTTGCTGCCGCGGATGGTGTCGTTGTACATCGAAGCCATCACGGCGTTGACGCCGCTGAAGGTATCGTTGCCGGTGGATGCGTCGCCGCTTGCAGTACCTGCCAGCAGATCGACAGTCACCGCACCGGTTGCGTTGGTGAACGCAACACGCGTGTTGCCGTTTCCGGTGATGCTGTCGTTGCCTCCCATGCCGATGAATTCGTTGAAGGTGCCGTTGGAACCGGCATTTTGGCTGCTTCCGCTGAAGCCAACGGCGTTGAAAACGTCCGCAGCGTTCGAGCCACGCACGGATTCGATCGATCGAAGCGTGTCGGTGCCGACCGTCGCGGCGTCGCCCGTCACAAGTCCCGAGCCCAGCTGAACGTTGATCCCGCCCACGGCGGCCGGATCAAGCGCGTAATCCGCCCGGTCGAAGCCAGCCCGGCCGTCGATGAAATCGTCGCCGGCGCGACCTTCGAATATCTCGACGGTCCCGGGACCATTGGCGCTGCCGAGCAGTTGGTCGGCAAATCCAGAGCCGACGACACCAGCAAAGCCCGAGCCCAGCAAGGTATCGGTACCAACCGAGCTATCTCCGATCGCCGAATGGGCCGTCAAATCGACGGTCACGCTGCCCGTTGCGTTGGCGTAAGAGATGCGTGTCAGGAGCGCACCCAGGCTGTTCATTGCGCCCGTGATGGTGTCGTCGCCTCCGCGGCCTTCGAACTCGTTGAAGCCTACATTGGTGCCGGCAATGCCGGTATCGCCCGCAAAGCCGGTCGCGTTGAACGTGTCGGCGTAGTCGCTGCCCACGATGCCCTCGACGGTCACGAGCGTGTCGGTGCCGACTCCTGGACCTGAGACGGAGCCTGCAGCGAGATTTGCGGTAATGCCTCCCGTTGCCGCAGAATAGTCGGCGCGGTCGAAGCCGAGGCCGCCATCGAGCAAATCATTGCCATCGAGGCCCTTCAGCCGGTCGTTGCCCGCGAGGCCACTCAGGCTGTCGGCGTAGGCGGTGCCGACCAGCGTATTTGCGCCGGCGTCGCCGGTGAGGTGCACGCCCTGCCCCAGCATGAAGTCGGCGGCCGTGAGGTTCGACAGCGTCCCGTTCAGCAGCGTGAGGGTGTCACCATTGCCGAAGTCGATGACCGTGTTCGGCCCCTGCTGTGTGGCCAGCGCCTGAATGTCGGCGAGGGTCGAGATGCCCGGGACCCCCGTCAGGTCGATCTTATCGGCGTCCGCCTGCACGAAGTCGCCGATGATATCGGCGCCGCCGCCGGTGGCGTAGACAAAGGTGTCTGCACCCGTGCCGCCGTTCAGGGCATCGTTGCCGGCACCGCCACTGAGCAGGTCGTTGCCGCCGTTGCCGAACAGCTGATCGTCGCCGTTGGAACCGGTGATCGTGTCGCTGAAGTTAGACCCCCAAACGTTGGTTACCCCTCCCATGATGGTGTCGTGCCCCACCGAACCGTCGCCGTCCGCAGTACCGTTTGCGAGGTTGACGATCACACCAGAGGTCGCGTTCGCGAACAGGATCTGCGTGCTGCCGTTGCCGATGATGGTGTCGTTCCCGCCCTGGCCCTGGACAGCGTTGAAGCCGGCAAACCCGGTTGCGTCGAACACGTCGGCAAAATTGCTGCCGGTGGCGCTGTTGACACCGGAGAACGTGTCGTGGCCGACCGAGGCATCGCCACTGGCCGTTCCGGCCTGGAAGTTGATGGTGACGCCGGCAGCCGCACTGGCGTAGATGATGCGGGTATTGCCGTTGCCGGTGATGGCATCATCGCCGCCGAGGCCTTCGAACTGGTTGAAATTGCCGAACGAGCCGGCATTGGCGCTGCCGCCGTTGAAGCCCGTCGCCACATAAGTGTCGGCATAGCCGGTGCCCTGAATGCCCTCGATCGAGCGCAGCGTGTCGGTGCCGATCGACGCATCGCCGGTCGCCGTGCCCGATGCCATGTCGACGGTGACGCCACCCGTGACCGTGCTGAGGCTGTTGTAGATCGCGGTGTCGAAGCCGCCGCGGCCGTCGATATAGTCGTCGCCGCCCAGTCCTGTGAAGTTGTTGTTGAAGCTGCTGCCCAGCAGCGTGTCGGAGAACGTCGACCCCTGCACCGCATTGACGCCGGTGAAGCTATCGGTGCCCTCCGTCGCACCCGTGGCGCTGCCGGCAACCGTGACCGCATTGGTGGTCCCGACGGCGCTGGTCTCGAGATCGACGCTGACGTTCGAGGCTGCGATCTGGTAGTTCAGGCGCGTGAAGCCGTTGCCGATGATGGTGTCGTTGCCGCCGGCGCCGGCGAAGTCGTTGAAGCTGCCGGAGGAGCCGACATTGGTCGCCCCGGCCTGACCGAACCCGGTGGCATCGAACGTGTCGTCGAAGTTGGTGCCGCGGGCGGCCTCGACGCTGCGCAGCGTGTCGGTGCCGACCGTCGCATCGCCGTTCACGACGCCGGCGGCGAGGTGAACGTAGATGCCGGACGTGGTCGTCGTGTCCGAATTGTAGGTGACCTGGTCGTAGCCGCCGCGGCCATCGATATAGTCGTCGCCGCCGCGCCCCTCATAGGTCTCATAGGTGAAGGCCGCATTGTCGCTGCCATAAATCGTGTCGTTGGAGGCCGATCCCCAGATCGTCGATACGTTGGAGAAGGTGTCGTGACCGACCGAGGCATCGCCGTCCGCGGTCCCTGCCCCGATGTCGACCGTGACCGCGCTGGTTGCTCCGAGATACGACAGCCGCGTCACGATCTGGCCGGGCGCGTTGACGGCGCCGACGACGATATCGTCGCCGCCGCGCCCCTCGAACTCGCTCTGGCCGCCGGCGACGCCGGGCAGACCGGTCGAGCCGGTAAATCCGGCGGCGTTGAATGTGTCGGCATAGTTGCTGCCGACCACCCCTTCGATGTTGACCAGCGTGTCCGTCCCGACGCCGGGCCCCGAGGCGGTGCCAGCCGCGAGGTTGACGGCGATGCCGCCGGTCGCATCCGTATAGATGGCCCGATCGAAGCCCTGGCCGCCATCCAGAAGGTCGCTGCCGCCGAGGCCCTGGAGGCGGTCGTTGCCGCCGAGACCGCTGATGGATTCGGCGTTGGCTGTTCCGACGAGGTCGTTGGCGTTGCCGTCCCCGACGATCGGTGCGGCCGGCGTACCGAACAGGAAATCGCTCGCCGTCAAGCTGTTCAGATCGATGTTCTGAAGCGTGAGGCCGTCATTCGGACTGAACGTGATCACGGTGTTGGGGCCGCTCTGCGTCGCATGCGATTGCAGATCGGCAAGGCTGAAGATGCCGTAGACGCCGGTCAGATCGATCTTGTCCTGTCCATGGACGAAGTCCTGGATGAAGTCGAAGCCGCCGCCGGTCGCATAGACAAAGCTGTCCGCGCCGGCGCCGCCACTGAGGAAGTCGTTGCCGGCACGACCATCCAGGATGTCGTTGCCGTTGCTGCCGGAGAGGCTGTCGTTGCTGGCGCTGCCGATGATGGCGTCGTTGAAATTGGATCCCAAGACGTTGAACACGCCACCGCTGATGGTGTCGTGGCCGACCGAGCCGTCGCCATCGGCGGTGCCTGCGGTGAGGTTGACGCTGACACCGCCGGTCGCGTTGCCATACTGGATCTGGGTATTGCCATTGCCGGAGATAATGTCGTTTCCGGCGTTGCCCTGGAACGAGTTGAAGTTTGCGTTGAGGCCGGTGAAACCCGTCGCGTCGTAAACGTCGCCAAAATTGCTGCCGGTCGCGCTGTTGACACCGGTGAAGGTGTCGTGACCGGTCGAGCCGTCGCCGGCGGCGGTGCCGCCCGCGAGATTGATGGTCACACCGCCGGTCGCATTGGCGAAAATGAGGCGCGTGTTGCCGTTGCCGGTGATGACGTCGTCACCACCGAGCCCTTCGAACTGGTTGAAGGTGCCGTTGTTGCCGATATTGGCCCCGGTCACACCGTAACCGGTCGCATCATAGGTATCGTTGAAATTGGTGCCCTGAATGCCCTCGATCGAACGAAGCGTATCCGTTCCGTTGGACGCATCTCCGGTGACGGTGCCAGCCGCCATATCGACGGCGATGCTTCCCGTGGTGAAGAAGATGTTGTTGTAGGACGCGACGTCGAAACCGCCGCGTCCGTCGATATAATCGTTGCCGGCAAGGCCGGTGAACGTGTCGTTGGTCGCGCCGCCCAGCAGCGTGTCATCGAACATCGATGCCTGGACGGCATTGACGCCGCTGAAATGATCGGTGCCGACGGACGAATCGCCGGCAGCAATGCCGGTGACGAAGTCGACCTGGACGCCGGCCGTCGCGTTATTGAACCCGAGCCGGGTGAAGCCGTTGCCGATGACGGTGTCGTCCCCGCCGTTGCCGGTGAACTCGTTGAACGTCCCGTTCGAGCCGGCATTGACGCTGCCCGCGCCGAAACCGACGGCGTTGTAGGTATCGGCGAAGTTGGTGCCGCGGATCGCCTCGATCCCGCGCAAAGTGTCCGTTCCGATGGTCGAATCGCCGGTCACGGATCCGGCGGCGAGATTGACCGTAATTCCCGTCGTGGTGTTCGGATCGACATTGTAGTCCACGCGGTCGTAGCCGCCGCGGCCGTCGATATAGTCATTGCCCGCAAAGCCCGAATAGACCTCCGCGGTGAACATCGGATTGTTGCTGCCGAGAATCGTGTCGTTGTAGGCGGAGCCCCAGACGCCGTTGAAGCCGGAACCGACCAGGGTGTCGTGGCCCACCGATGCATCACCCTGGGCATAACCGGCTGCGAGATCCACCGTCACCGCCCCGGTGGCGCTGACATAGGAGACGCGCGTCAGCTCCGCACCCTGGCTGTTGGTGTTGCTGATGATAATGTCGTCGCCGCCATTGCCTTCGAACTCATTGTAGCCGACGGGGCTACCCGGGACATGTGCATCGCCGGTGAAGCCGGCTGCGTTGAACGTATCGGCAAAATCGCTGCCGATGGCAGCTTCGATGTTGACGAGCGTGTCCGTCCCCACGCCTGCGCCGGACGCCGCTCCCGCCGCGAGGTTGATCGTGACGCCGCCGGTTGCATCGCTATAGACGGCACGGTCGAAGCCCGGGCCGCCGTCGAGAATGTCGTCGCCGGAGCCGCCGCGGAGATAGTCCTTGCCGGCCCCGCCGAACAGGATGTCGTTCCCGTCACCGCCGCTGATGCGATCGTTGCCGTCCTGACCGTCAATCAGATCGTTGCCGGCTCCTCCCGAAAGCGCGTCATCGCCGAGCGAGCCCAACAAGGCACTCCCGACCGGGGTGAGCACGGCATTCGCAACCTCAGTACCGAGGTTATCGACAAAGCGGTCTGTCAGCTGATCGATCGATTGTTGATCCGAAAAATCGGTCGCAGCCAGCTGGTCGGCGGCAGCGCCTTGAGCGACCTGGCCGGCTTGCGCCAGTTCGGTGACGTTCGTGGCCGACTGAATGCTGTTGTTTGCGGCAGCAACGACCTCAACAACCGTCGCGGCAGCGGCTGTGCTGACGCCGGAGGATGTGACGATACTCTGAACCGTCTCCGAAGACGCCAGATCGAAAGTCGGCGCGCCGGGATCGCTCAGAGAGGCCGTAATAGCGCTTGCAATGGCTGTAATGACCGTGCCCGTTTCCACGCCGACGGCGGACACCTGGGCGACGGTGCTTTGGACCTGGATGGCTGCCGCGAGCACCGCGGTCGCGGTGGCATCGTTGTTGACCGCCGCGGGTACCGGGTCGAATGACCTAAGGTCGATACCTCCGCTGATATCGAGGTTGAAGGCAGCCGCCACGGCATTCATGGCCTGGTCCGCCGTCAGCGGGTGCTCATCGTTTGCCGTGCTATCGACGAGCGCGACGATCAACGTCGTCAGCGGAGTGATGACGGTGGAGCCCTCCGGCGCCCTCAGCACGCCGGCGACCTGCAATCCCGTCGAGATATCGACACCGCCGATGCTCACCAGCGGACCGGATCCGCCCGCCAGCGTGAAGCTGCCGTCAGCCCGCGTCGTCGTGACCGCCTCGCCCGCGTCGAGTATTCCGTTGTTGTTGGCATCGGCAAAGACGGTCGCGCCGCCGATATAGCCGTCGATATCCAGCGCGTTGATCTCGTTGGCACCGGGATCTACGGTCAGCGAGAGCTCGGCCGTGCTCACCGCCTGATGAACGCCGTCGTCGGAGATGGCGGTGACGCGCAGCGTGAACGGATCGGGGCTGCTGACGGCATGGTTCGGAATCAGGACGACGTTCTGAACCGAATCGCCGGTCACAAGCCAGGCGCCTTCCCCGATCGCTGCGCCGTTCTGCACCGTGAAGCTCGACGGCACTCCCTCGATTTTCACCGACAAGCTGCTGCTCAGGTCGATCTTGTTCGCCGCAATGTGCAGCGTGATGTTTCCGTCGGCCGCGCCCGCAGAGTCCTGAACGCTCAGAATCGGCGCGTCCTGCGCGCCATGGATGTCGAAGCTGATGGTCTTGGTCGTGCCGTCGAGGGACCTGACCGCGAAAGTCTCCGTCTTGATCTCGTTGGCGCCGAGATACTGGATAGCGGCGTTGTCGACCGAATAGGTGTAATGCCCATCCGCATGCAGCGTCAGCTTGCCGAGGTTTCCGGACGCCGTGATCTCGCCGGCCTGGAACGCGGCCTGGTTCTGATCAGCGTCGCTGACGGACAGCTGGCCGGACGCGGTCAGCTGGCCGTCCTCGGTGACGTCATGCTGGGCGGGGCCGCCGATATCGGCGGCATCGTTGACGCCGTGGATCGTGAACGTCACGTCCTTGGTCGTGCCGTCCAGAGCCTTGACGGTGAAGATCTCGTCGCGGGTTTCGTCCTGGCCGAGATATTGAACGAGGTCGTTGGCGACCGAATAGCTGTAGGCGCCGTTGGCGCCGATCGTCAGCGTCCCGAGATTGCCGGGCGCCGAGAAGACGGCGGTTTGGAAGGAATTCTGGTTCTGGTCGACATCGTTGATCGACAGCGTGCCGGACGCCGTCAGGACGCCGTCCTCGGTGACGTCGTGCTGGACGGGATTGCCGATTACGGCCGCGTCGTTGGCACCCGTGATGTTCACCACGATATCGTGGCTGGCGGTACCGTCGACTGACGTGACCGTCAGGGTGTCGGTGACGTGCTGCCCTGCGGCGAGCGAATCCGATTTCGCGGAATCGAGTGTGTAGGTCCAGGCTCCCGACGCTGCATTGAAAGTGAAGTTGCCATAGGTGCCGGCCAGCGAGGCCGGGACTGCGAAATGGTCTTGGCCGCTGTCGACATCGTGAACCGCGAGCTGGCCCGACGCGCTGGGATCGCCGGCCACGCTTCCAGCCTCGGTCACTGAAGTATCCTGGCTCCCCGACACCGTGATCGTGGCCGGGTCGTTGCTGCCGGTGATGGTCACCGTAAGCGTCGACGAGCCCGATCCTCCGTGGTTGTCGGCGTTCGTGTAGGCAAACTGCTCCGTCACCTGCTGGCCTTCGGCGAGCGCCTGCACGGAGGCGCTGGAACTGTTGAGCGTGTAGGTGTAGGCGCCGGTCGCCTTGGTGACCACCAGCGTTCCATAGGTGCCGACGACGGTGATTGTGGTGCCGTTGTCCGTGCCTCCTGCCACGGCCGACACGATGTGAGTATCGCCGGCATCGGCATCCGTGTCGTTTGCAAGCAGATTGCCGTTCGCAGCCGTCGTCACATCCTCCTTGACGGAGGCGAGATCCGCGGCTGCGACCGGCGCATGATTGGTCGGTCCCTCGATGACGACCTTGACCTTTTCGATCGAGACGACGGCCAGGTTGAAGCTCCTGAACGCGTAGTCCGCGCTGCCACAGCGCGCGATAAGGGCCTGGATTGCCGCAAGATCGGACCTGAACGAAGCCGAGTTCGCCAACTCTTGCGTGACGACGAGGCGGAGCGTGTCCTGGCCCTTACCGCCGTCATAGATATCGATTGAACCAACATTTTCCGAAACGCGGTAGCCCAGGATATCGTTGCCATTCCCGCCGCTGACGAGATCGCTGCCGGAGCCGCCGTCGATGATATCGTCGCCGTTTTCGCCGGCGATCAGATCGTTCCCCGCCCCACCGAGCAGCGTATCGTTACCAATACCGCCGAGAATGATGTCGTTACCGGTGCCGCCGTCCACCGTGTCGTTGCCATTGCCGGCGTCGATGATGTCGTTGCCGGCACCGGCATTGATGCTGTCGTTGCCGTTGCCGCCCTGAATGACGTCATTCCCGGCCCCGGCGCCGATGGTATCGTCGCCGCTCTTTGCATTGATGGTGTCAACCAAGCTGGTGCCGGTGATCTGATCGTTTGCGTTGGTAGCGTTAATGATCATGGCAATTCATCTTTCTCGATAGGGCAACAGGCATTGCTCGCAAGCGCGCGGAAGCGGCTTGCGTTGTGCGGATGGAGAAGTCTTCAATCGTTGAAAGCGGAACGCGATATGGACGCGACGCGTGACATCGTGCGGTCGCTCATGGTGAGCCCCCTCCCGTAACCTTCTTGATTTTTCAGGTTCGCCGTCAGCCCAACGGCTTAAGTTTGAAATGATGTGGTCTTGTTATTGTTCGACGCCTCCGTTGTTCGGCGTCGCCTGAATTCTCGAAGTCGCAATCTCCGACCGTCGAAAAACCTTTTCGATAATTGCAAATTGTTCCCACTGTTGCGCGACTGCGTCAAGACAGTACAGCTGCTAACCTTAAGCAGCGCACGAACCGAACGGTGCGGCTGCGAAATCGTGCGTCCCCGATTCGCAACGGCTGGCCGCCTCACCGAACCTGACGATCGACGTCTCGCCGGGCTCCGGCGCAATATGTGACGCAATGAAGTGAGCGCTCTCTCCACCGGGCGCGATCGAACCAGGCTGCTCAAGCTGCCGAGCAAACGAAATGCCGCCGTTGATGGCGCCGGCCCGCAGGCCGGGCCACGCGCCTCAGGACAGTCTGCGACATTCTGACGCGCCGAGGCGCCACCACAGAACATGAGCGGACACCGAAAACCTACAACAATCTGGCTCAAGACCTTTAATTCCCGGATCGAAATGCATTCCTCGCCAATGGAATAGCGCTGGCACAGACCGCCGCATGACCCGAATGGGTCATGCGTGTTCTGCTCGCACCGCCTCGCCGCGGCGATTTCATCAGACTTTCGTCGGCCACGATTTTTCAGGAAAAATAGGCAGGAGGGCTTGTTTCGAACCGCCGCCTCGCGAAGCATCCTGAACCAGGGGAAATGCGGAGGGTGCCAAGGTCGGTTCGATGCCGGGCCTTCTGCACGGCATGCAACGAAGAGGCTTGCCGGCCGCAATGGATGGCTCGACGAGTGCCTTGACGGGTGCCTTGGGCTCAGCGGAGGGGGACCGCACTTGAGGACCAACAAGATAGACGATCATGAATTGTCGAAGGTCATCAATCGACTTGGCGAAGCCGCCGTGAATCCGGCTGCGTGGCGCGACATCATGGATGACATCTGCAAGGCGGTCGGGGCGTCAGCGGCATTACTGCTTCAGAGCGACATTAGGACCCCCGACGTTCCACGCACCGAATCGATCGACGAAGGGACCAAGTTCTACTTCAGGAATAACTGGCATCTGAGAGATCCTCGCGCCAGGGCGTTTCCGCGCATGATGGCGGGCGAAGTCGTGACCGACCTCGATGTGATGACCCCGGAACAGATTCGTTCCGATCCCATGTACAACGAGGTGCTGTTTCCGTTCGGATACCAGTGGTTTGCCGGCATCGGCTTCTGGGCTGACGGCGCAGCGTGGGCGTTGACGATCCAACGAACCGGCCGCGAAGGCGCATTCGAGGCGCGCGACAAGCAACTGCTTGCCCAACTGGCTCCGCGGCTCACCGAGACCGCCACGCTCGCCACCGCGGTCGGCAGGATTGCGCTGACCTCGATGACAGACGTCCTCAGTCGCGTTGGACAACCCGCACTGATCCTCAACCGCGAAGGCAAGGTTCTGCGCACAAACGAAGTAGCCGACGGCGGCTTTGACAATGAGATCCGCATCAAAGATCGGCGTCTCGTGCTCCGTGACAAGCAGGCCATGGCGAAACTCGATCAGCTGATCAGCTTGATCCGATCCGCGCCGGATAGCGCCGTCATCCCCGCCGCTCCCATCCTTGTCCGTCGCACGGCGAAGCCACCGGTTGTCTTGCGCATACTGCCAGTGGACGGCGCGGCGCGCTCCGTCTTTCTCGGCGCTCGCGCCATGCTGATTCTGTCCAATCTCGTCCCGCCTGCGGCGCCCGACTCTGTCCTCATCGGCCAAGCCTTCGACCTCACGCCGGCGGAATCTCGATTGGCCGCACTGCTTGCAACTGGCGCATCGCTCGCCAGCGCGGCCGAACAGCTGCACATTTCGCGCGAGACGGCGCGCAATCACCTCAAATCGGTCTTCTCGAAGACCGGCGCCCACCGGCAGCCGGAACTAGTCAAGCTGCTCCTTCAATTAGTCTGAGGATTGGTTCTTTGCCCAGCGGCGATCGCAAATTTCGCCTAAGCGCGAGCGAACGACCTCGACCTTTTCGGCGTCTCAGCTGAAAGGTGCGGCCTAATGGTTTGCGCTCCACCTTTCATTTTCGGCTCCGAGCCGCCACGGATACGTTCATTAGCAAGAGAAACAACGCGCTTGTCGCTTCATATCTCGCCACCACGCGTTTCCTCGCTCTTCCTCGCATGATGGCTTTTCCGGCGCGGGAGCCAATACTCCACTCCCAGCTTCGCGAACGTTTGCGCATCTCAAGTTCGAAGAACGAGAAGTCGTCCAAGCCTCCTGGATTATCTCCCAACGAGTTTGACGTCATTTCGCTACTTAAGGACCCATCGGCACCTTTGCCCCATACGAGCAAGAACGCTGCATGCAAGGGATAGCGATATGCCTAGAATCCTTGGGTGCGCCTCCCCCAAATGGGCTAGGCCGAGAAAAATCAGTGGAAGGGTCAGCTCTGCGGCTAGTCATACTCCGCTATTTGCGCTCCGCTGACCGCACAAGGCCAGCACAAGCGCGCTCGTCAAAGGGCTGCTGGCTGGCTTCTCCGGTATCACAATGCGCTCCAACGGGCTCCCGAAGAGCCACAAGATTCCTCCGGAACAGCTGGACTTCTGCACCGACCTGAGCGTGCATTCGACTATCCGGATCTGTCAGTGGAGTTCGACAAGCCATGAAAGCGGAAATCATCGAACCGGCTATCAAGGCGTGCCTCGCGGAGATCCATGCCAAGCTGAAGGCGGCCGAACAGACCGCGAAGGCTGCGCAGGCGTGTGCGGCGGCAGGTGGTGTGGCGGAAGCGGTTCGAGTCTCCATGGATATCGAGCAGCTGATCTACGAAGCTGGACGGCTTCATGATGCCGCCACGCTGCTTGCTCGAATGGCGCACGACTGAGACCCTCATCGTCCGCGCGATTGACAGGACATGAGTTTCGACAGGCTCTCTAACGCAAGGCCTCCGACCTTCAGCCTCCAGCCCCGCGCTTTCCTTCTTTATCACACCTCGTTCAGCCAACGCTTCAGGAGCCGCCGTTGCGCGGCCCGGAAATGCAGTAAGCATGTCATGGCGGGCTTGGCGGATGCGACCGAGCCACAAATTGGCACGGACGAGATCATCCATGGCGAACGAGCTCTGACGCTCCGCGTAGCCTGCCGTGATCGCGCGCGCCAATGGGCCGGAGTTGACGTCGTCCTCCATGCCTAGGCGCGATAGCCCATGTTGACGGGCATTGCGGCTCGATCGCGCTTTTCCGGCGTCCGTTTTCGGCCCTGTGCTTCGCTTGGCATTCAGCCGGTTCGCTTCCATTTTTCGTTCT
Source organism: Bradyrhizobium sp. LMG 9283 (assembly GCF_045571415.1). NCBI lineage: Bacteria > Pseudomonadati > Pseudomonadota > Alphaproteobacteria > Hyphomicrobiales > Nitrobacteraceae > Bradyrhizobium > Bradyrhizobium sp. LMG 9283. The sequence continues at coordinate 1,905,011 of NZ_CP120691.1, read as the reverse complement.
GAAGTCATGCCGTCTTTGCTGACTCCCTAGCGCGGTTGGCGCGAACATAGTCTCGCACCCGGGGTTTTCGTGCTCTCCGTCAAAGCTTCCTCTTGTTCCTTTTCGACTTGGCGCAACATCCGACCGCCGCTTTGCTGGCCTAGCTGGCCGCGCAATGCGTCTCGTACTTCGAAGAGTTCACGAAGTGTTTGGGCATTGTCAGATTGTGTCTCCTGCCATTCGATGCGATCCTCTGCGGTCCATAAGTGAGACTCGCGATTGAAGCGAGTTTTCTCTGTCTTATCAAATTCGATGTACTGTTCGATCTCGCGCTCAATGTGATCTAGTTGCTCTTGGAGAGTCTTTGGCATCAGCCGTTCCCTCGGCTTTGCCTCCAGCCGGCGTCAACCTTCGGCGCAATCGGCGATGTGATCAATAGCTGTTCTGGTTCCAAGCGACGTCACGTTCCGGCGAAGAGGACTTCCGGACGAGGCCTTGCATGGACCCTAGCTTCATTCGGTGAGCGGCTCTAACGGCGGCGTGATAGAGCGGGAGCAGACGGCTTCCATGTCTTTATATAGATCTTGCAGATGTAAGGCCACGGACTGCACCGCGGTCGCCTTCACCCCTTGAGATCGAGCGCGCACCCCTGATGCACGATTGTGCATCGATTGCCTCACAATTGTCATAGCGCTTCCATTGCATCGCAATATACTTCGCCTAGCAATCAAGAAATGTCAGGCGAACTTTCGATGATCAGACATGCGGCCTGCATGCTGGCCATACTGTATTGCGTTGGCGGCCAGCCCGCCTATTCGAGCTACGAATCCCAAGCGGTGACGCCACCGCTGTCATTCTCACAATTCTGCATTCAATATCCCAAGGACTGCCAGCACCACGATGATCGGAGGATCCGAGATTTCCGCTCCTCAATTCAGCGTTGGCGAGAACTCGCCCAGATCAATTCAACGGTGAATTTCGGCATAGCGCCGCAAGATCCGCCCGCAAGCCGGCGTGACGCGGAGTGGCAGATATTCCCATACGAAGGCAATTGTGGCGACTATGCCGTCACCAAGCGCCATCTGCTGCTGCGATCCGGCTGGCCCAGTTCGGCACTCCTTCTCGCGGAGGTCGTCATCCGAGCGACCGGAGAGCACCACCTTGTGCTGATAGTGCGCGAGGGAAGAGCGGTTCTTGTGCTCGATAATCTGAGCCCGGTGGTAACGCCGTTGGTGGATGCGTTGGATCGCTTCACTATTGTGCGGGTGGAGTCAGGATCGATCCACAACAGTGGACACGGGAAGTCGCTGCCTTCTAAGTAGTCTTCTGGACGAACTACCGGCCAAGCCCGAATGCTGTCATCAGATCCGATCCAGCTTCTTTCCGCCGGGATTTGACGCTTGGTGGTCCCGCTATGGCTAAAGGCGGGACGGACGCAGTGAGGGCCACTGAACCTCGCGAGAACTCTGTTGGGGATTCTTGGCGCCTCCGCCGGAGCCAGACGCCGTTAATCTAAGCTTGATTTTCGCTCTATTTCACCCTCCCTAGCCAAGTGGATTTCGTGTAAGCACAAATTTCCATTTTGGGACTGATATGACAAAGAAACGAGCACTCATTACCGGCGTCACCGGCCAGGACGGCGCCTATTTGGCCGAACTTCTTCTACAGAGGGGATACGAGGTCCACGGCATCAAGCGCCGGACCTCCCTCTTCAATACGGACCGAATCGATCACCTTTACCTTGACCCGCATGAGCCGGACCCGCCGTTCCGGTTGCACTACGGCGACCTCACGGACTCGTCGAGCCTGATCCGGATCGTCGGGCAGGTGCAGCCTAATGAGATCTATAATCTCGCTGCCCAAAGCCATGTTGCCGTTTCGTTTGAGGAACCGGAATACACCGCAAATTCAGACGCGCTGGGCGCGCTTCGGATTTTAGAGGCAATCCGGATCGTTGGCTTGGAGAAGAAGACGCGTTTCTATCAAGCCTCGACGTCCGAACTCTATGGTCTCGTGCAGGAGATCCCGCAAAAGGAGACGACGCCCTTCTACCCGCGCTCGCCTTACGCGGTCGCCAAGCTCTACGCGTATTGGATCACCGTGAACTATCGTGAAGCCTACGGCATGTATGCCTGCAATGGCATCCTGTTCAATCACGAATCTCCCGTCCGCGGCGAGACCTTTGTCACCCGAAAAATCACGCGCGCCCTGGCGCGGATCCATTTGGGCCTGCAGGAACGTTTGTATCTCGGTAATCTCGACGCGCTGCGCGACTGGGGACATGCCCGCGATTATGTTGAGATGCAGTGGTTGATGTTGCAGCAGGAGAAGGCAGAGGATTTCGTCATCGCTACCGGCAAACAACACTCGGTGAGGGACTTCGTCAACGTCGCGGCCAGCGAGATTGGAATGCGAATTCGCTGGGAAGGCGCGGGCGTCGATGAAAAGGGATACGATGCCAAAACTGGAAAGTGCGTTGTATCGGTCGATCCCAGGTACTTCCGACCGACCGAAGTCGAGACGCTTCTCGGTGATCCTGCCAAGGCGAAACAGAAGCTCGGGTGGGAGCCGAAAACGTCGTTCGAGAGCCTAGTTCGGGAGATGATGAAGGAGGATCTCGAATCCGCGAAGCGGGACGAACTGATCAAGCAGCACGGCTTCCGCTACTTCGCGCGACACGAATAGCCTGTCGGTGGGTCGACATCGCGATTGATGAGAAGCAAGTAAGCGCTCTCGCGGCGCTTACTGTTGGCTGCTCTTGCCCAAGCGACGTCATCGCGGTGTCATCCCTCTTTAGGCAAGCGAACCGCATCTTCCACCGGCAGTGGGGAATGAGGCGTTAGAGACCGGACCGACGTCTCGCTGCTCTTGCCAAGACCCCAAGGTTTCCGAGGAGATGTCTTGCCGCTATCGCCGCACTCTTGCCTTCGGTGACTTCCTGGAGCTTATACTCAAAGTAGTCGGGCAAGACGCGATCCAGATCGAAGGGGCTGGTTAGCGAGGAATAACCTGCGGGACAAAAATCGCCGCGACAAAAAACGAGAAGGTTCTGTCGATACCAGGGCCGAATTCGGCTGTCGTCATATATCTGCGGTCGGACGCAATCGAAGGCGCTGTAACCATGGCGGCTGAAACGTTCTGCCCAGTAGGATGGCCATTGCTCGTTCAGGTGGTTTCTACCGCCTTGCCCTTTGACTGCAGCAGAGAACAGTACGATTGGTGCAGCGGTCACGAGCGCGGAAACGAACTCATTCGCGCTACTCTCGGGCAAATGCTCGGCCACCTCTAACGAACACGCTAAATCGAATTTGCGGCCGATATCGGTGATGGATCGAAGGTCCATGGATCTGAACCTTTCCGACGGAATTCTGAGCTGATCACGAGGCACATAGTCGCCGTCAATTCCGAGATAATCGCGCACACCGTTCGTAGCGAATTCGTGCAACCAAGCGCCGACACTGCAGCCGACGTCAACGACCGAATTGACTTTGAAAAGTCGAAGCACCAGTGGGACGATCACCGACGCAGATTCGAAAGAGCCGCCTGACTGCTCCTTGAAGAACTGCGCACCGTAATGCTCAGCGACAGACTTCTCCATATCGACACCTCCGGACACCCAACCCGCCGGACAATCAAGGCTGCGCCATGCCGGCGCATAACGTCAAGCCCGTCACTCATTGGAGTTTGCAGAAAAAATGTGACTTGTGCGATCGAGTTCCGCACTGCCACATTTGTGGTGCGCGACCGCGGCTCGCGGATCGCACTCTCAACTTCGGGCGCTGCCATAACGCGGGCTCTATCGCGGCAATACGTTCGGGTGCTTTCGGAAAAGGCCTTTCTCCCTCTTCAATTGATCTTTCACCGACTTTGAAGCACCTGGGCAACATCGCGTACTTCGTCGAATGCGTCGCCGCTTTGCCGCCATTGTTTCCAACGGAACACTGGCGCGCGCTTAGCATAGAGCGGGTTGACCTCCCCTCATGTGGAGGTCAAATTGCCGGGTGGGCTGTTCAGGCGACAAGCACAGGCGAACTCATTATGCTCACAGCGCCGCTACGCTTCGCCGGCCGATTGCGCCGCTACATTTCCCGCCGCCTTTACGGCGATCCCGACTCCTATCTTGAACTATGTTCCGGCGTGATTCATGTCGGGGCAAATGCTGGCCAAGAACGGGAGCTCTATGCCCGACACAAGCTCAAGGTGGCGTGGATAGAACCTGTCCCGGAGCAATTTGAATTGCTTCGACAAAACATCCGCTCGCTGCCTGACCAGCGGGCAATCAACGCGCTGATCGCCGATACCGATGGCAAGCCCTATACTTTCCATGTCTCGAACAATGATGGCCTGTCATCGTCCATTCTGGATTTGCATGACCACAAGGACATTTGGCCGGATGTGCACTTCGTCCGCGACATAACGATTCGTTCTTCGACGTTGAAGACGGCTCTTGAAATGTGGCAAGTCGATCTCGGGCAATACAATGTCCTTGTGTTGGACACCCAGGGCTCGGAGTTGCTGGTTCTGCGGGGTGCGCAAGAAATCTTGCGACAATTCAGATTCATCAAGGCCGAAGCGGCGGACTTCGAATCATATCGGAATTGTGCGACCGTTGATCAAATCTGCTCGTATCTGAAAGCTTTTGGCTTTCAGGTGAGACGCGAGGACCGGTTTGCGAAGCGTGCATCTGGTGGCGCCTATTTCGACATCTTGTTCGAACGCGTTTAAGGCTGAGGTCACCGAATGACGCCAACCTGCCGGCTTTGGTCCGAGCGGATATTATCTGCTGATTACTTGTCGGCGCCTGGCGGGTCAGGCCCGCCTTCTCCTTCGCGTATCCGCCGACACTAGCCCTTGCCTCGCCGCCGCCCCACGAACAGCCGAAAACGGACAAACTCCCCGAACGAAATGCGTGGTACTGATTGTTCGCGCGTTTCTAGATGCAATGTGCACAGCAATAGACATGCAGCCCGTATCGCGAGCGGCGACCCATTTCAGAGCTGATGTCGAGGGGCTGAGGGCGATCGCAGTTCTATCGGTGGTCGCCTTTCATTACGCAGTTCCGGGCTTAACCGGCGGATTTGTCGGTGTAGACGTGTTCTTCGTCATATCCGGCTTCCTGATCACGCAACTTTTGCTTCGGGAGATAGCCGCGACCGGGAAAGTCGATTTTCTTGGCTTCTATGGTCGCAGGGCTAAGAGACTCTTGCCTGCCGCCTTCGCGGTCACGCTAGCGACCTTGATGATCGGATACTTCCTGCTGGCGCCCTTTGAACAGAAGGAGATGGCCAAGTCGGCCGCAGCTTCAGCGCTGTATGCCGCCAATGTTTGGCTCCTCCGCCAATCCATGAACTATTTCGCCCCCGAAAGTTCGCTCAATCCCTTCCTTCATACGTGGTCACTTTCAGTCGAGGAACAATTTTACTTGGTCTGGCCCGCGTTTCTCGTCATTGTCGGTCGTTTCAGCCAAAAGATCATCCTGCTAGCTTTGCTGATCGTAGTGTTCGGATCGTTCGCTGGCTGCATCTACCTGACCTACGGCAAGCAAGCTTGGGCGTTCTATCTCGCGCCCCCTCGGGCGTGGGAGTTTGGAGCAGGAGCTCTGATCGCAACAAGGCCCTTCGAGCGCTGGGCAAAGCAGCATGGCTCGAGTTCAATCGTTGGATGGTTGTCATTCGCAGTTCTCATCCTGTCATTCTTTGCTATTGACGGCTTCATGGCGTTCCCGGGAGTCGTTTCCGTTGTTCCAGTGGCAGCTACGGCACTGCTGCTGCTCACGGGGAACAATCCTGCTGGACCGTCGGCTTTGCTCAGGACTCATCCGTTTCAGTTCTTCGGTGCCCGGTCCTACGCTATTTACCTCTGGCATTGGCCGATTGCAGTTCTTGGTACGGCAGTTGTCGGCGGGACTGCATTGGCCCATTGCCTTTTCTTTGTCATGACAATCGTTCTCTCGTCGCTCAGCTTCGCCTGGCTCGAATACCCCATCAGAGCTAGTCACTGGCTGGCACAACGACCTGTACGATCAATAGTCATGGGCGGCGCCGTTACGTTAACCGCCACAGTTGCCGGAATCCTTTCGTTCGCCATTGCGCAGCACGTCACGAATGCCGCGCAAGCGAAGATAGTTGCCTCGACTTCGAAATATTCACTTTCGAGCGAGAGTGGTTGTCTGGCCGGGTTCACCACACAAAGTCCCATCCGCTGCGTATTCGGCCCGTCCAACTATACAAAGACAATTGTGCTGTTGGGAGATTCTCACGCCGATCAATGGACGACCGCGCTCGCGGATATTGCCGAACAGAGAGGATGGCGGCTTATTACCTACCTGAAGGCCTCGTGTCCTATCGCCGACATCCCGGTTTCCAAGGTCCACAGTTTGCGACTTCGTCGGCTTTCGCCCCAGTGCGCAAGCTGGCGCGAGCAGGCAATCGCGATGATAAAAACTCAAGATAGCCCGGACGCGATACTGTTGGCGCAGTTTTCGAGCGGAAACGTCAAGGGACCATTCACCAATCTGGGACCTCACGCAGTGAGCATTGAGACCTGGGAGCGTGGATTATTTGGAGCGCTCAAGGAACTCGAACCGGTCAACGCCAAGCTCATTGTCATCCGCGACAATCCCACTCCTTACCACCCGGTCGGCAATTGTCTTGCTCGGGCGGAATGGCGGCGCTTACCATTTAGCACCTGCAGTCGCAGTCTTTCGCTCACTACAAGCAACGAAGTGTTCGAAGCGGAGCAACGTGCCGTCTCGTCGATCAACCACGCGCGCATGATCGACCTAACATCGTCGATTTGCACAGGCTTGGTATGTCCGGCCATTCGCGACGGCGTCGTTGTCTATAGAGACGCAAACCATCTCACAGTCGATTTCACACTAGTGCTTATGGATCGTCTCGCCGCAGAACTAATAGCCGCCCTCTGAGGAAGATCGTGTCGGTCAAGCATCGCAGCGAGCGAGACTCGGGTATGAGCGCTCATCGCGGCGCTTATTTCCGGCTAGTCTCGGTCGACAAAACTATCGCAGCGCAACTGGTTGAGGCTAGGCCCCTCAGGGCACACGAACCGCATCCTCCACCGGCAATGCAACGTTGTCGTTAGCGCCTGCCGAGCCGTTTTCCTCTTTCCCAGTTGAGTTGGACTCGCCTGCCATGACTTCCGCCCACCGCCGAACTATGGTCCACCGATCCCATCGCTCAAGGGCGCGCTTTCGTCCTTCATCGCCGTAACGCCGGCGGAGTGCGGGCGACTCACTGAGCTGGCAGATCGCAACTTCCAGAGCTGACAAATCTCCCGGCGGAATCACGAGACCGGCGCCGGTCACTTCCACCGCCAGCCCCGTACCTTCTTCGGCCATCGCTATGACCGGCCGCGCGGACGCGAAGATCGCACCAAGTTTCGAGGGCAACACCAGATCGGCTGCCTCGGCCTTCTGCGGAATGAGATGAAAATCGGCGGTCGCCATCAATTCGTTGAAGCTCTCGTTGGGCTGAAGTCCGAAAAAATGGACGTTGGAATGTCCAGCGCCCATCTGCTCGAGCCTCGTTTTGTGCGGTCCCTCGCCGGTAAGAATAAAGTGAACATTTGGATGGCTTTGCTCCAAGCTGACCGAAGCCTCGATTACGAGATCGAGCCCCTGCTTGTTCGACATCGTTCCAGAGTAGAGCGCAACAATATCGCCTTCGCCGAGGTTTAACTGCCGGCGGTATTTTGTCATTCGTGATCCGGGGCAGACCGTGCTGGTATCAATCCAGTTTCTGACCTCAAGCGCTTTGTTGGGCGCTAGCCCTTTGATTACCAGGCGCAGCAACATCGCCTCAGAAATAGTTGAGACGCGATCGAAGGATTTGAGGATTGCAGCTTCCGTTCTCAACATCCACTTGCGCAGTGAATGGTTGCGCAGCAGACCAAGATCGAATGCCGCGTCCACCTCGAAATCCTGCACATGAAGCCATGATTTGGCGCCGACGCGACGAGCGACGAACGAGACGAAGGCAGCCGACATCAGCGATGGCGCGACGGCGATCATAACGTCGGGTCGCCAGGATAGCGCCTCGAAGAGGACCGGCGCCGCGCTCGTGAGCGCGAACGAAGCGTGATGGACCAGCCGTTTAGCGCCCGAGGGATGTCCGGGCACATAAATCGGCACACGTGTTACTCGAACGCCGTCAATATCTCTCGATCTGAAGTACGACGATTTGAACGCGGGTGGGATCTTCCAGGCCGGATAATAAGGGGGCGCCGTAATGACCCGAACTTCATGACCGTCGGCTGCCAAACTTTCGCAGAGCTCGGCGTTGTATTTCGCAACGCCGATCAGATCTGGGGCATAGTTGATGCCCACCAAGAGAACACGCATAAAGCCCCGCCCAAGTCAAAGTTCAGAATAAAAAAGCTTTCTTGTAGTCCAAGTAATCTACTCAGCGCGTTGCGCTGACTTCCAGATGACGTCCGTAGCCTTCCAAGAAATCTGCGTATGCGGCCGCGAGACCGGCCTGCAAAGCGACGTTCGGCCGCCAACCAAGCCCTCGAATTCTCGAACTATCGAGCAGCTTGCGTGGCGTTCCGTCAGGCTTGGAGGTATCGAACGCGAGCTTGCCTCCATAGCCCACGACTTCCGCTACGACCGCCGCAAAGTCTGCGATCGATAACTCATCACCACTACCGACGTTTATCGGCAGGTCGCTCGAATAATTCTTCAGAAGGAAAAAGCAGGCATCGGCAAAATCATCGACGTTGAGAAATTCGCGGAGCGGCGTGCCGGTGCCCCATACGGAGACGCTCGGCGCATTGGCGATCTTGGCTTCGTGGAAGCGCCGGATCAGCGCTGCAGGGACGTGACTATGGTCCGGATGATAATTGTCGCCGCGGCCGTAGAGATTGGTCGGCATCACCGAGATGAAATCATCGCCATACTGCCGACGATACGCCTGGCACATTTTGAGGCCGGCAATCTTGGCGATCGCATACCACTCGTTGGTCGGCTCAAGCGGCCCCGTCAGCAATTCGCTTTCGGCGATCGGCTGCTTGGCGTGCTTGGGATAGATACAGGATGAGCCGAGGAACAACAGGCGCTGCACGCCAACCGCGTGACTTGCGCGGATGACGTTCAATTCCACCGCAAGATTGTCGCAGAGAAAGTCGACCGGGAAACTGTTGTTGGCTGCGATACCGCCGACCTTTGCAGCGGCGTGCACCACAACGTCGGGACGATTGGCCTGCAGCCATTTCAGCGTGGGCTCTTCCTTTGTGAGGTCCAGTTCACGCCGGTCGGCCGTCAGCACAGTGCAATTCTCTGATGCAAGCCTTCGGACGACAGCTGATCCGACCATGCCGCGGTGACCCGCGACAAAGACACGTTTGCCCGTGAGATCGTAGGTTGAAACCCCTGTCATCGTATCCTCTATCAGCGGCCGGTTGGCCGGATCACCACTCCCAGGAAATCCGGCCCACCGCCGCCTAAGCAATCACGCTGCCGATGCAGCCCCGCCGATCTGGTAACACAATCTTCACCATGCGAAAGCCTATCCCGGCCCGGCAAAGATATTCATGGTGAACCTGCGCTGCGCGCACAAAAGAGCAGCACTCTGCGAAACAAAAATGAGCAAGGCAGCCGCATGAGCTGTGCGGCTGCCTTTAAGTCTTTGCAAAAAACGGCGGCCGCCGCTTGTTCAGCCCAAGCTCAATACGCCCGACGTAGGACAGGGCCGACAGGCGCGCAAACGCGGTCCATGTACCAGCCATAGGGCGTCTCGACCCGCACCAGGGGGCAACGGCGCACCGGCACATAGCGGTACGGGTACGGCTGCGCCCAGAACGTAACAGGCGTCACCTGGCTCTCGCCCGTGAGCAGGGCTGCCGGTGCGGGCATCTGCATCGCGGCGCTTGCTCCGCTCGATGCGCCGAGGGTAACAGTTGCGGCCAAAAGACCTGCTCGCATCAACGTCTTAAACATCCAAAAAGCTCCTCGCCCCTGCGGATTTGATCCCCGTGCTCGTCAGACCCCAGCCGGCCGACGTCGCGGTCCGCGACTAGCCCAAATAGTGAACTGAACTTTACCAAGGCCACCGGCAGAAATGCAACCGATGCCACGGCGGCCAAAGGCCTTTTGGGTCGATATGGCGCACAGGTGTGGCTTCTTGGTCCTACTTTTCCTCGGTCCAGGCGCCCGGGGCAGCGAGGTCGGGTGAACGGCGATACACATCCCGAAGGAACTGGTAGTTGACCGTCTGAGCCAAAGGCACGTCTTCCTCGCCGAGCTTGGCAAAGAGGAGGATATCCCGAAGCGTCCGCCAGCGGCTTTCGTCGTAGTCGCCAATACGACCGCCCGTCGGCAACACCAACGGCCGCTGCTGCTGCAGCTCGAATTTCAGCCGCTCGGAATTCAGCCTGGCCGGGCCGGTGCCGGCGAGAACGGGCACGCTCCGTGCATAGTCCGCGTAGGCAAATTGCCATCCTCGAATGAGCCCCTGCAGGACGTCGGCGATCACGGACGGCTGATCATGGATGAGATCATTGCTCGCGAAGTAGACCTGGCCTGGGACATGAATGCCGTAGTCCTGCGGTTTGATGACGCTCAGCTTCACGAAGGTCGCGCTGGAGGGATCGGGCTGCTCGTCGATGGCGGCAATGATCGCATCCACCTCCCCGGCCCTCAAAGCCTCGAAGCTGTCGCGGTCTGGGACCTTGGTGATCTGGCTTCGGGGAAGCCCGAGCTGCGCCATCATGGCGTCAAAGACGACGTCCCCCTCACTCGCCCTGCGGTATCCGACCCGTTTTCCGACCAGATCAGCCGGCCGCCGCAAGCCCGAGCTTTCGAGCGTGAAAATCGCGACCGAGGTATCGAGGAAGCTTGCAGCAAACGCTGTCACGGGAACGCCGCGCCAGCTTGCCAGCAGGAAGTTCTGGCCGCTCGTCACGCCGATGGCATGTTGGCGTGCAATGGTTTCGACGAAGTCAGGGCCTTCGGGCTGCGCCGACACCTCAATGCGGGAGGAGAAATATCCCTGCCTGGACGCCGCGAGCTCGCCGGCAAACCGGGCGCCATATGGCCCATCAAGGAGGAGCTTGATTGCGACGGGCCTGGACGCCGTTGGAGTTCGGATGGGGGCCGCATCGGGACGCAGAAGGAGAAGCAGGATTCCCACCAAAGCGACGGCCGCAAGGCCAATGGCGAGGTACCGCTTCCCTGTCGGCCGGCTCCGCCGCCGGGAGTGGGTGCGAGGCAACGAGGACTTCCTAACGGGTTGTGAAATTTGACATATCAACCGAGGCAAGATGAGGCTACAATCGAGCGCGTGGGGTAAGGTTAATTTTTCCTTCGCCTTGTTCTAACAGCGATTTTGACCGATAGCACGGCGCGTTCGGATAATGAATTTTGCGTCAATGGGTTTGGCAGGATGACGATTCTTTCCACGCGGCCGGTGCCCGTCGCTGATTCGACGACGGAAATTCGTGTGGTCGAGCCGGTCACCGAGACATCTGCAGGGTTTGCGCCGAGCTGGCTACGACCTGTGGTTGTCGAGCGGCTGATCGCCATGGTCGATGCGGCGCTGATCGTGATCAGCGGAATCGGCTGTGCGGTCGGCTATCACATCGTGACCGCCGGCACGCTCGGCAAGGCGGATGTCTATGCGGCGGCGAGCGTGCTGGTTGCGATCAATTTCATCCTGCTGACGACCGTGCAGCACGGCTACCGCCTGAAGAATATCACCAACCTCCCCCGCACGTTCCGGATGACGCTGACGACGTGGACCTTCCTGTTCGGCGCGCTGCTGGCGATCGCCTTCACGATGAAGGTCAGCGACGAGTTCTCCCGCGGCACCACGATCTCGTTCTACCTGGTCGGCCTCGCCGCCCTGCTCGCCTGGAAGACCGCGGCGGCGCGCTGGACCGCGCATGCCCAGCGCACCGGCGCCTTCGCCAACGGCCGGGCGATCATGATTGCCGAGTTCGGCCTTGCCACCTCGTCCAACGCGGTCGACGACCTTGGCCAGCACGGCTACCGCCTGATGCGCGTGATGGAGATCCCGGCCAAGGAGCTTGGCTCTCCCCTGCTGCTGTCCTCGCTGGCGCCGCGCTTCGAGGAGTTGATCAATTACGCGCGCGAGCACCGGATCGAGCACGTCTTCCTCTTGATCAACTGGAGCCGGCAGCATGCGATCGACAGCATTCTGGACATGCTGAAGATCCTCCCGCTGCCGGTGCATCTGGTGCCGGACCCCAACACGGCGCGCTTCTTGCGCTATCCGCTTGTAGGCACCGGCAACACCTTCACAGCCGAGCTGCGCCGCGCCCCGCTCAGCCATCGCGAACGCGCGCTCAAGCGCGCGCTCGACCTCGTCGGCGCCAGCCTTGCGCTCTTGGTGTTCGCGCCGGTGATGCTGGTGACCGCACTCCTGATCAAGCTGACCTCGGCGGGCCCGGTGTTCTTCCGCCAGACCCGCCACGGCTTTGGCGGGCGCGCGTTCAGGATCTTCAAGTTCCGCACCATGCGCGTGCTGGAGGACGGCCCCACGATTGTGCAGGCGCAGAAGGACGACCCGCGCGTCACGCCAATCGGCAAATGGCTGCGCAAGACCTCGATCGACGAGCTGCCGCAGCTCCTCAACGTGCTCAAGGGCGACATGTCGCTGGTCGGCCCCCGCCCGCACGCGGCCGCCCACAACACAGAATATGAGCAGATCATCGGCAACTACGCCTTCCGCCACCACGTCAAGCCCGGCATCACCGGCTGGGCCCAGGTTAATGGTTATCGCGGAGAAACCCGCACGCTCGAGCTGATGCAGAAGCGCGTGGAGTATGATTTGTGGTACATCAATAATTGGAGCTTGTGGTTGGATGTGAGGATCTTGTTGGGAACGGCAGTGTCAGCGTTTAAGCATCAAGCTGCGTACTAGCACCTCGCAACAGAATGTCCGCCAAGATTAGCCCGAAAGTTGTTTCGGCCCTGAACGTTGCCCGCGCAGTCGCAGCAACGTACGTTGTACTTCATCATCTCGCGAACCATCATGGCTGGTCTTCGCAAGGAATAGGGCTCCTATTTCGGTTCGGGCAAGAGGCCGTGCTCGTCTTCTTCCTATTAAGTGGATTTGTGATTTTCAGTAACGAACGAGACAGGGTGTCTTCGCCGCTTCCCTACTTTTGGCGCCGCATTCGGCGCATTTATCCGGCGCTATTAGCTGCCATGTTGGTGTCAACTGCGGTTGCCGCAGACAATGGCTCGCTTAGCCGCGAATTCCACGTCTCAGAACTGGCAGGGACTCTTCTTGGGCTACAAGACGTATCAACATTGAAGCCAGGCGTGATTGTTGATCCCTACTTGGGCAACGATCCCCTTTGGTCACTGTCCTATGAGCTGGCCTTCTATTTTGCCTTCCCCTTCGTGATGTGGCTTTGGAGGCGCCACTCCACCTTCGTGGAGCACGGAATAGGGTTTGTCAGTTGTGCCGCGTACGTTCTCTATGCTTTGGCTCCGAACCATTGGGCCCTCGTAACGTCGTACTTCTTGGTTTGGTGGTGCGGCGCAGCTGTCGCGGAAAGATACCAAAGGGGACTGAGAAGCTATCGATCGCTCGGTGCGCCGCTCTATTGGCTGGTGGCACTATGTGGGATAGCGGCCATAGTAGCAGTTTGGACGGGCCCAAAGAGCGTGGGAGTTTACCCCCTCTTACCGCTGAGACATTTTGCTGTTGCGCTGGCTCTCACGATTCTGTTGTTCAGCAGCAACGGTGAAAAATTTGCCAGGTTGTTGATGCCTGCAGCTGCGCTTGCGTCCTCAGTGGCCTCGATTTCCTATGGACTTTACGTGCTCCACTTTCCGCTGCTTATAGTCTGGCACCGAGCGCAAAGTATTGGAGGTATCCTGCTTGCACTGATCATACTGCTGGTTTGTGCGTACGTTGCTGATCTGAAAATGCTAGAGCTTGTCTCTAGACTCAGAGTTGGCAACTCGGCGAGTAGTCATGCTCGCTCAACTGCAACTGGATAAAAAGTGTCTCGTCCTGTGCACGAACGGAAGTCACATATCGTCTTTTGCGCGCTTGAAACCTACTCATTGATAGGCGGAATGCAGAACTTCAACCGGCGGGTCATTCGAAATCTAATTTCGCGTGCTCAAACGCGAAACGAAGCTCCGCCGCAGGTGAGAGTGCTGCGGGATCGCGATCGCATACCGATGGATTTGCTATCCTTTGTGCGGAGCCATCAGAATCGGATTGTCTACCTTGTGGCGAGCGCCTTCACCGCACGTCGTGCGCGCGTCTTCATTGTAGGACACATAAACCTGCTGCCGCTTGCCGCGTTCGTGCGATGTCTTCATTGGAAAACGCCGATACTGCTGTTTGTGCACGGAGATGAAGTCTGGAACGAGCCCGGTCGTCGACAGAAGCGTTGGTATGACCGCCTTTTCCTTCGCGCCGTTGATCGAATTGCGTCCGTAAGCTGCTATACTGCTGAGATCATGTCGCGGGAATTCCGTGTACACCCAGAGAAATTCAGTATTCTTCCGAATGCAGTCGATCTGATCGAGAGACCAACGAACGCTGCCCAGAAGGATGGGCTCGTCGTGCTAACCGTCTCCCGTCTCAGCCTAGGCGATCGTCCCAAAAACGTTGACCAGATGCTGAGAGCGATCGCTATATTGACGCGGAAATTGCCAAACGTTCGTTATGAGATCGTTGGCGACGGCGCGCTTCGGGGTGAATTGGAGCGACTGGCGCAAGAGCTAGGCATCACGGGCAACGTTGCATTTCTCGGACGCCTCAGTGAGGCAGAGCTTTCGCAAGCCTACGAACGGGCCTCTGTTTTTGCGATGCCGTCCTCTAAGGAAGGCTTTGGAATCGTTTACCTTGAAGCTTGGCTACGTTTCCTGCCAGTTCTCTGCAGTTCGTTCGGGGCATCCAAGGAAGTTGTATCGAACGGCTCTGATGGATTTGTCGTCGACCATCGAGAGCCGGAGGCCGTCGCAAATCTGCTTTACGAATTGCTGACCGATAGCAGACTAGCCCGAAGGTTTGGGGAAAATGGCAGAGCCAAGGTAGAGTCCAAGTATCTCAACAACTCCTTCCGAGCCAATCTTGACGTGATTATAGACGAAGTTCTCTCGCAAGGAGATGAGTATCGTTCGGCCGTGAAAAGCACCTCATGAATAGGACAGAAGCTGACTGGTCACGAAAGCGCCTTGCGCGGACGTTTGGAGCACAAATCTACAATCAGTTTGTCACTGTTGCAGTCCAATTGGCTCTTGTCCCCATTCTCTTGCACTTTTGGGGTACAGAACGGTACGGCGTTTGGCTTCTGTTATCCGCAGTGCCCAGCTACCTCGTATTTGCGGATTTTGGATTCACCTTGTCCGCGAAGAACGAACTGACCACGAGCATGGCCTCTGGCGAGCGTTCGAGAGCGATCTCTATATATCAGAGCACATTCGCTCTACTTAGTTTGGTCGTAGCCCTTGTTCTTGCGATTTTGCTCGCAGCTGTTTCTCCTTCGGGTCTGAATCGGGCGTTTACGCTCGGTGAGATCAGCGGAGAAAATGCAAAGTTGGTTTTGTTATTTTTGGCAGGTAACGTGCTGCTAAACCAATATCTGTTGCTATTCGCGGCCGGCTTGCGAGCCTGCGGCCGACCGGCAGAGGAAGTCATCTGGAATGCTTCGTCGAGGCTGGCTGAAGGCATTGCAACGGTTATTTCCGCTACTCAAAGCGACGATCTCTCGACCACAGCACTGGCTATATTGATGTGCCGCGGCTGCATTGCAGTTCTTCTCTGGGCTAGATTGTCAGCAGTTGCTCCTTGGCTTCAACTCGGATTTACCTATGTAAGTCTGTCAGAAGTTCGCCTTTTGGCGTCCCCATCATTTGCGTTCCTCGCTCAGTCATTTGCACAAGTTCTGCTTATTCAAGGGCCTGTAGTCCTGCTGGGCACCTTAGCCAGTCCGTTGGCCATTACCACGTTCTCGACATGCAGGACCCTTGTTCGACTTGGAACGACCGGTGCAAACTTGCTGAATGCCACGTTCATTCCGGAATACACACGCCTCTACGCTACTGACCGGCCGCTGCTATGGGCCACGTTCAGATGGCATTCACTTGCGACTACATTCATGGTCGCCGGTTACATTGCAGTTCTTTTATTCTTTGGAGAGTACATCCTCCGCCTGTGGACCAAAGACGCAGTACACACCGGTTATCCGTGGTTCTTCTTTATGGTTGTGGCGAGTTCATCCGAGATGATGTGGACGACTCTTGCGATGCCGATGTTGGCAATTAATAGGCACATCACGTTATCTTATGCGTACCTTTCGGTCAGCATTATCTGCCTGGGTGGGCTAGCGGTCGCACTGAAGAGCTTTGGCCTCGATGCCGTTGGCATGTCGTTGGTTACTGCGCATGGGGCGATGCTTGTCGTAGTCGCCCTCGATGTGCGACGCCAGTTCCGACAAGAGATCATTCGCAAATAATGAAAATACTTTATATCGGATCTAGCACAGGCACGTCGCTTCACCGATCGCTTGCAATGGCTCGCCTTGGGCACATTGTGACCAGCATCGATCCTCATCGCGCTGTTCCGGAAGCGTTGAGGAGGTGGGGCTTCAAGACGGGGTATTTAGGCTTAGCGAGCCCAATCTGCCGGTACGTTTATGACCGCGCCAAGGACGGCAAGTTTGACGTCGTGTGGGTTGATCACGGTGACCTTTGCAGCGCGTCGCTTATTCGAGCCTTGAAATCCCTTGGCGCGCCAATTGTGAACTACTGTCAGGACAATCCCTACGTTGCGCGAGACGGCTTTCGCTGGCGCTTATTCTTGCATGCGGTCCCAGAATACGACCTAGTAGTCACTCCTCGAGCCTCAAGCGGAGAAGCCGCATATGTCGCGGGGGCCCGTCGAGTTTTTCGAGTGATGTTTGCGGCGGACGAAATCGCCCATGTCCCCAGGACGCTGCCTGCTGCCGAGAGGGCTCATTTCGCTTCTCAAGTCAGTTTTGTGGGAACCTGGATGCCAGAACGAGGGTCATTCCTCCGGGATCTGATCGATAGAGGGGTACCTCTAACCATTTTCGGCCCAAGGTGGCATAAGGCTCCTGAATTCTCCGCGTTGAAAGGCCACGTGAGGTTGGGAACACTATCCTCCGAAGACTACGTCAAGGCCGTTCAGTGCACGTCGATTGCAATCGGCCTACTTTCGAAAGGCAACGAGGATCTCCATACGACCCGGTCGGTAGAGATCCCCTCGATCGGAACGTTGCTCTGCGCTGAAAGGACATCCGAACACCTCGCAATGTATAGGGAGGACGAGGAAGCAATCTTTTGGGAGAATGCGGAGGAATGCGCAAACAAGTGTCTGGACCTTCTTAAAGATCCGATACGGATAGCCAAGATCTCCAGAGCGGGGCAGGCGAGAGCATTGCTGAACCGCTATTTTAATGAAAACTTGGTCAGCTCCGTCCTGCGATATCTCGGAGAAGATAATCTATTATGACGATCCTGTACGCACAGCTGGTCACTCAGTCGGATTCTATGCGAATGCTAATCGAGTGATTCTTGCCAGCGAAGGACGGCACCTTTGCCGCGCTGGTCGTCGGAGAGTGCAGTACAGCCGTAACATTCCGTAGAGATACATTTGCGCTGTTCGCATCAAGAATACCTCCGATCGGAGCGACCTTCGGCCGTAACGCTTTGTCCTCGATCTCGATATCTTCCAGGAGAACATCTCGATACGGGCCTACTGGAAAGCGGATCGCAGGGTAGATGTCGTTCAAGAAGTATGAATCGTAAACGCCCTTGAGTCCCTGGATCACAAGACGTTCGCTCGGAAGAAGATCGAGAACTCCGTCCGGCCGATAAGAGGTGTAGTTCTTTACGCCAGAATCGACGGCGCTGATCTTGAGCGACAAAGCGTATCCGCTGCGGTTCGCTGCATCTTTGTCTCTCGCTTCGCCGACACGTTCGCCCCAGTCCTGTACATTCGAAATCTCCAAATTCGAGTTGCGGAGATCATTGCGCTTAGGCGCCGTGATATAGAACAGATGCGGCGGCGCAAACCATTTTCCTACACCTCCTACATTCTGGCCTTCTTCATCTTGGAGATCACCATAGCGGAATGATTTGATGCCTCGGAAGCGCGAGTTCTTCAAGCTTCCAAGCCAACCCATGTATGCGCCATCGAGCTCTAAATCTGATACCTCGATCTCGCTCGGTATAGCTGCAGAATTTGCGTCAACCGGGACCGCAGCAGTAATTACCTGATTGCTCTTGAACCCGACCGTACTAAGAAAGCACACCGGAACGAAGCGAGCGACATCAGCGTTTCTGGGCACGAAGATTTTCATGCCGCGAATTCTGATCAAGGTTGCACTTCCCAGGATGTAAAATACTGCCGACGTACCCGTTGGGCCAGGCCACGGGGAAGTAACAGAGCCGCGACTGCGGTCGAACAAAATACCTCTGTTTGATGTCAACCATGGCGTCAAAATCTTGTCGTGAAACGCTCCAGCGGGCTGATATTTTCCAGTCATTGGCACGAATGTGCCGCCTGCCACATACCCCTTCGTGTCCGGATCAACCGGGAGACGTCCAACATACTTGACGCGCCAATTGAGAAAATCAATTTGACTGCTGTTGGCAATAACCCATGTGGGAATCAGGACGTTGTCCGTAATGAATAGTCCTTCGGGACCAAATTGGACGCTCGTCCCGTCCTCTACAAAAATGGGTCGCGAAATATCATTACCGACATGGATATACACTGGGCAATCAACTACTAGCGCGAACGCGTGATTCTTTGCCTCGTTGAAGGCCGCCGCAACACCGTTTCGATCGTCCCGTTTACCATCGCATGTGGTCCAATCACGAATGCTTCGGCTGGTCCGAGCGTTTGGATCTAAGGCAAAAAGCTCATTCGGGAATGATATCGCCGCAAGCACGACAAGGCCAAGCAACAACTTCAGTGTTCGAGCAAAGCAGCCGAGCGAGTTCATGGCTGCGTGCCAAAGGTCGTTTGCTGGACGCGCAGTGTCCCGATCGCTTTTTTCGGGGCATCGACACTCGCGCCGCTTCTCTTAAAAGCGTTCTGCCGGTCAGTCACAGGCGCGGATCTATCCATGCCGTAACGCACCGGCCGAATTTCGGGACCGAAGATTCTGCAGCAGGATTAGCATAACGAAGAAAAACGGAACGCCGCGTGTCAATTCCGCTAAGAGAACCTCAGTTGTAGATTCGACGAATTCGTGCTGATAACTCGAAAAGAGGAATATACTCACCACTGAAACATTACGAAAACTCGCAATCCTGGAAAGAACGAACAACAGGGGCAGCATAAAAAGAAACGGGTAAACAAGCAGGCCTGGCAATCCAAAAGACGCGAAACCTTCCATCGCCAAGCTGTAGTTCAAAAACGCCGGGTGGCCAACCGGAAGCTGGCCAGTGTTCCAGGCAATGAAATCTCCAATGCCGTAGTTCATCGCTTTCTTATCAGGCCAGAGAAAGGACGGCGTGACCCGCTGCACACTCTCTTCAAGAATGCGCGTCCCTAGAGGAGCCCGTCCAGCCATTCCCGTGTAAGCCCAATCAACTAGCGCGACGAAGGACAGTCGGTTCAGCACGTTCGACCTGGAGCTAAGCCGGTAATAGTCATATCCTACTACTCTTTCTTGCTTAATGTTGGCCGCTGCGCTGTCGTTCTGACTGGATATGGATTCCAGAAATTCAAAATCGAGTGCAGCTCGTGTAGCCGTCGTTAGCGCTAGGTCAGCAAACTCCGCGATGGGCATATTCTCCTTCTTCGTCCTCAAGTACAGAGTGACAGGAGAGATCAAAAAACCAAACAAGGAGACAAAGATTGCGCCAACGATCAGGTGTCTTATCCTAATGGCCTGGCAGTAATATGCAGTCAGTACTACGCCCAGGAGGGCAGATAGTAGACCCTCGCGGTAATTTAGCACTAAGCCGATCAAGAACTCGAACGCGAGGGCGGCCAGGAGCCCGATCGTCAAAAAACCATCGCCTCCGAAACGTCGCGCACCATCCCTTGTCTGTATGATAAGACCTAACACCAATATTTTTGCGAGGACGGCGAACAGGACAAACAATCCAGTTCCTGCAGTCTGGGCCGAGGTCGGTTTCACAGCAGCTAACCCGACGTAAGCTGCGATCCCTAACCCAACCGCAATGTTCTTTGCTGAAAAGATGTCAGAGGATTGCTCGCCCAAAGAAACGATTGACGCGCCCCTATCAAATAACCGAACTACATAGATGACGAGCGTTTCCACCGAAAGAATGCAAAATGTTAGAAAGAAAGCCTCGAGTGGATAGACAAGATGCTCATCGAGCGGTTGTCCGTAAAACGTCTTGGCGACCAGAGGAAAGACAACATATCGCACACCCAACACCACGTTGAGCAAGCCGTACAGATCAAACCGGTAGATAAAAGCCGGCACAAAGCTGACTGCGATAGTAGCACCGCAAAGGGCCAGCACAGCAAAACTGCAGCCCATCGCGAGTTGCGCCACCATCAGCAGGATGACTAGCGCGACGAAAGCAACTGATATTTGGCTTCGTCTCATCAGGTCGAACGCACGCTCCGATCGATCTTCAGATTCTTAAGCCGTGGCGCTCTGCCATCATGACTTTGAACGCAGGCAGTCCGTTAGACCTAATGAAGTCAGTTGCTTCAAGTATTTTTGTATCGACGAGCAGTCTGTACCAGAGACCTTGCATCAAATGGAAGACCAAGCCCGCCCTTCCATCAAGAAAACCCAACCGCAAGAAATATCGATAGCAAAAATAGCAGATCGCTCGATAGATCACCGGCAGCCGCGAGTAAACATTCTTCTTCGCGGCCCTCTTTACCAGAGTCTGCGCAGAGAGCACCGAGGTCGACTCCTCGAAAAACTTGAACTCCGAGTTCAGAGCGTCAATCATCTCGCGGGTCGCATATCGATTGTGTTTATCGACCCAAAAGCCAAGCCCTTTGAGGTTGTCATCAATTAGAAGACCGGACAAATTCGCCGTTTTGCCTTCAAACAGAATAGTATGCTCGTCCATCCATCGATTTTCCACCGCCCCCTTATTTGTCCTCCAGATCTTCAGGACAAACTGAGGAGAAACGCCTCCTCCGAATCGTATCATTCTTCCGAGAAATGTTACTCTACGCTCAACGACAAACCCGTTAATTTCCATGCTTGCTGTAGGCAACTGGGAACGCATTTGCCCGGCTAGCTCTGCATCGATGTATTCGTCGGCATCGATACGCATGACCCAATCTGTGGCCACTGCGCAGTTTTCCAACGCCCAATTGAATTGAGCTGCGTAGTTCCTGAACGGATGAGTGTATACGTCCGCTCCGCACCGCTTTGCGATGTCCACGGTCTGATCGGTCGATCCTGAGTCAACGATCACGATCCGCTCAACGTTCGATTTGAGGCTTGCGATACAACGCCCAATATGGAGTTGCTCGTTGTGCGTCAGCACTATTGCGGTCACCGAAACCGTCATGTCGACAGCCTCCTGGCTATGCTCGAGCTGCCGGCCTCGTCCAAGATCGCCTGATATTCAAATTCTAGTTTTCCGGCAATGTTTGACCAGTCATAGTTCCGTCTGCAGAACTCTCGCGCGCGCTTCGATAATGTTTGGCGTCGTTCGGCGTTGACGAGTAGTTGATGCAGTGCAGTCTTAAGCTCGTCTATCTTTGTATCTACTACAATGCCTGCGTCGGCTGCGGCGATTTCCGGCCAACTATTCACCTGGTTTGATATCACTGACGGCGTGCCGCAAGCCAATGCTTCAAAAAGCGCGTTTGCAAAATTCTCCGAATATGAGGGCAAGACAAACACTTCAGCGTCGGCCAAAGCCTCGAACTTTTGGGGAGACCCAAGGAAACCAGTAACCGTGCAGTCAGCAAAGAGGCCGTGAGCTCCGATTAGCTCTTGGACCGCCGAGAGATGTCCGTCGTCGTTGCCAGCGATTACGAGATGGATGTCCGAGATTGTTTGTCTGAGCTGCGCAAATGCCGGTATTAGAAGCTCGAAGCCCTTCTTGTAGTTGATACGTCCGAGAAACAATATCAGTCTCTTGGATGCAGCCACTCCCAGTGTATTTCGGAATCGTCCTTTTTGCGCATGGCTTTCGATTTGCGCGATATTCAAACCGTTCGGAACGACGAAGCCCTTTCTTCCGTATGTCCGCGGCTGGGAAATCTTGCTTTCGATTTCGGTCGTGAAATGGAAGGCGGACGCATTTCGCAAGACCCGATTGTGAATAAGATGATCGAAAAGTGCCTTCTTTAGTGCTTTGCGGCGGAGGTGGTAGGGATCCAACGCTCCTGCCGGCCTGATGACGTAGGGCACACCAAACTTGTGCGCCAATTGAGCGGCTCGCACCGTCGAATGAAGGTACAATGCGTGAATGTGCACCAAATCCGCATTTGGCATAAGCGATTCAAGCACGCTCGACATTTCAGGGGCATAAGCGTAAGGCGCGAAAGTTTCCTTCAAAACTGTCACAGTAACATTTTGGAGCGATCCGACATCGGCAACGCCGCCCCGATCGGTCGTAATAAGATGTACCGTGTGGCCCCGGTCCGCCAACGCCTTCGACAGATTGATCGCCACGAAGGTGGGACCTCCATGCAATGGCGAAAGGGACGGAATGACCTGAAGAATATTCATCAAAATTTACTTCTGTATCATCGAGTAGCGAAAAAATTTCGCACCGCGCATGGTCCCAAGGATCGTATCGGCTCTCTTGTAGCCTTGAATCACAACATCATTGCAGCGATCCGAATTGAAATAGCAGACCTTTACGCGAATGATGCGCGGACAGTTGTTCTTAAGACTAACGACGTGATCAAGCATTTCGGGATTGACGGTGTGAGCCCGAGCAGCCGCCTCCACATCGAGACACGGACGCCCTAGTGCGTCTCGAATGACCGACGCTCCCGCTTGGTCAGCAGGGCCTTGCAAAGTGAGGCTGGAGGACGGCGCGGTGGTAGCCGTTTGAGCGCGAGCCGATGGTGAGAGTTCAACGCCAGCCAGAGCGGCGAACACCGAGCAGCAAACTAAAATGGCTAAGATCCGTTTCATTTCCACGGCCTATCTTCGGTTTCAATACCGGGCATCTTGATTTTCACGCCATCCCTCGAAAGCCGTTTAGCAAAGCTTTCCCGGGCGGTTGGGTCCGTCCCTGCCAGGCCCGCCACAAGGCGTTCGCGATGTACCCAGCCGACCGTCGTAAGATTCAACGCAGCATCCTCAATTAAGTCAGAGTCGACCAGGGCTGCGAATTCAGCAACAACGCGCTCCTGCGTTGAACCACCTAGCACTGGCAAGGCGGCCAAGGCCAGTCGATTCCGCCGAAGCGAGATCCACCCCTCATAAGGTCCGATCGTGTAGGATTGCATAAGATAGCTGCCGCGATCAGTATCAAAGCCGTTGCGGGTCATCTCGATCGAGTAGAGAAGAAGCCAGAGAAATGAATCATTAGGGCTAGTCGAAAGTGAAGCCCGAAGCTTGCTCTCAGCCTTTTCGACTTCACGATCGGCCTCATCGGGACTCCTCTGCTTTATCGCTTCTTCAGCCTTCTGCAGCCTGATTAGAGCCTCGGCGTGCAGGAGTTCCGACTGCACGATGGGCGGCACAAAATCATCCGTAATACGCGAGAGCGCGTCGGAGAGAACGCCGGGCCCGAAGCGCTGGTCCTCCATAATACGTGCCGCGATGGCGCGTGCCGGCGTTGTTAGCCGAAAGGACGGTAGTACGGCTAGTGACCACAGCATTCCGCCTGCGCCAAGCAGCAGCAGCACACCCCGAAGCATGAGCTTCCCGCTATTCTACGTATCCATAGCGCGCGTAATACTTCTGGTAGTAATAGCGGCCGTGATATGACTCGTATCGGGCAAGTGCCTTTGTGTCGGCCTTGTTCAGGACCACGCCAAGCAGCTTATCCTGGATCTCGGGAGAGCCGCGCAGATTGTGCCTAACGACATCGATCTTGGTCCTGCCCCACTCCACCACGAAAACGTAGGAATCGACGAAAGACGAGGTGACGCGCACGTCGACCACCGGTGCCATCGGCGGCATGTCCAGCACCACGTAATCGAACTTCGAACGAAGCTGCGTTACTAGCGCGTACATCGCCTTTGACGCTAGGATCTCGTTGGTGTGCAACAGCTTCGAGGTGGTGCCCGCCGGCAGGATCGAGAGCTTGGTCTCGCGATCGACGATCAGCACGTCCTCAAGCTGCGCCTTCTGTGCCACGACGTCGACTAGGCCAATCTTCGCATCGGGCACCAGCGCCCGCGACAAGGAGGGATTTCGCAAATCAGCATCGACGAGGATGACACGAGCGCCGCCATGCGCCATGAGCTGGGCGAGGTTGGTCGAGAGCGTGCTCTTGCCCTCGTTAGGTAGCGTCGAGGTGGTCGCGAGCACGCGGTTCTCGCGCACGATCGAGTTCAGATCGACCGCAACCTTCACCGACCTCACGGCTTCCGAGAAACGCGAAAGCGGGTTGTTGACGACATAGCGCAGCAGATCGGGCTCGGGGTTGTTCTTCTTCATGGCGAGCTTGCCCGCCAGCACCTTCTCGCTAAGCGCCGCGGCCGAGCCGCCGAGCGCCGGTAGGATCGCGATACAGTTGGCGCCGAGCTGCTGCTCGACTTGACCCGTGGTGCGGAACACCTTGTCGGTGAACTCGCGCGACAGGGCCGCGCCGAAGGCCAGTATGAGGCCACCGCATAGGCTGGCGGCTAGGACGAGCAGCGACTTCGGAGAACTCTTCTTGAGCGGCGTGGTGGCCGCGCTGATTACGCGCGCCTCGGTGATCGGGAAGGACTGCTGCTGCACGCTTTCCATGTAGCGCTGCAGGAAATTGTCGTACATCGCCTGGTAGGACTGTGCGTTGCTCTCGAGCTCGCGGAGCTGCACCTGCGCCTGGTTGGTGAGCTGCGATTCCGACACGACATTGGCGAGGCTCGACTTGATCGCCTCCTCGCGCGTCACTGCGATGTCGTAATCGCTCTTGTAGGATTCCTGGATGCGCCTGAGCTCGTCCTGGATGTTCTTCTTGATCTCCGCCATCTGACTGCGCAGATTGACCGCGGCGAGATGGTCGCGTCCGTATTTGGACGACCAGATCGACTCCTTCGAAGCCATGTCGACATATTGCGCACGCAGTTTGACGATGGTGTCGTTCTTCAGCGCGTCAGCTACGTTCGCGTCCGGAACATCCTGCTTCTGGATATCGTTCATGCGGTCCAGCCGCGCCTTCGCTTCGGCGGTGGCCGCATGCGCCATGATAAGCTGGCTGTTCACCTCGGCGAGCTGCTGCTCGTTCATCAGCCGGCCGCCGGTATCGACGATGTTGTTGGACGTCTTGAAATCAACCACCGCCCGTTGCGCGGCGGAGGCCTGGGTGCGCAGCTCCTTGATGCGGTCCTGCAGCCAGACGCTGGCTCGGCGAGTGGCTTGGTACTTCGCCTCGAGCTGGTCGACGATATAGGCGTCCGCGATCGCATTGGCGATCTTCGCCGCCTTCGCCGGGTCCTTCGAGGTGTAGCCGATCTCCATGACATAGGTGAGGCCGAGCCGTTTGACGGTGCGGCTCTTCTCAAAACGCTCCAGCGCCTTGCGGGTAAGCTCGAATTCGGACGAGGCGTGTCTGTCGGAGAACAGGCCGCCGACGAAGCCGAGGATCGAGCCAAGCACGCCGCCTCCGGAGCCGGAGAACTCGGGGTCCTCGATCAAATGTAGATCGCGGATCACGGCGAGGCTGATGTTCTCGGATTTCAGGATCTCGACCTGGGTTTCCACCGTCGCGGAATCGATCGCGATGTCGCCGAGTACGGATTGCTGCTGGAACAGCTGCACCTTGCGGGTGTCGATCACCATCGAGGCGGTGGAGGTAAACAGCGGCGCGGCGGTGAAGAGATAGAGCAGCGCCAGGATCACGCAGGCCGAGACAATCGCGACCATGGTCGGGAACTGGCGGCGGACGATCTCGACATAGGAGGTGAGCGTCTGGGCCGGAGAGCTTTCAACCTCGTCGTAGTCGCGGTTGATCTCCGACGACGGCTTATTCACCTGCAGCATTGTGCAATTCCTGAAATCGTCCAGCGAACGGTTCTGGAGGATGGGATTGGGATGAGAAAGTCACGCGAGCAAAAGCACTCGAAAAGAACCGGCAGTTGAGGGCGAATATAACACGCGGCGAAACGCGGCTGAACTCAATTGATGCAGCGCAACGGTGTGCGCACATTATAATTTGTGTGGAAGCTTAACGGTCGAAACGCGAAACGGCGCCGTGAAGCGCCGTTCCGTCGTTGGTCGGTCCAGCCGGACCGCTCCTTGAAGCTCGTCTGCGCTCAGCGGCGCTGGCTGACGGCGTTGGTGGTGCCGCTGACGCCGGCACTCGCGTTCGGCGTGATCGTCGTCGCGTAGTGCAGGCCGCCGAAGGTGCCGAGGCTGCCGCCCGGTCCGCCGTTGGCGAAGCCGCCCGATCCGGTCGGGCCGCCTGCGCCGGTGCCGCCGCCACCCGCGCCGCCGCCGGTCGCGGCGATCTGGACGTCGCCGGTCGCGGCCTGGTAGGCGGCGATCACGTCCTGGTTGCCGGTGCCGGCGATCGCGGTCTGGATCTCATTGGCGAAAGCCGGATCGCTCTGCGCAGCCATGCGGGCGACCTGGGCGAGGCCGCCGACGATGGCGCGCATCTGGTCCTTGGTCGTCGCGGGATCCTTCAGAAGCGCGATCAGGCCGGGAAGCGTGGTCGGATCGGAGGCGCCGAGGTCGCGCACGCGCGAGATCAGCTGCGGGCCGCCGGTCGGATATTGCTGCAGCAGGCTGTTCGGGGAAGCCTTGAAATCGGAAATAACGGTGGCCGGCAGCTGGCGCTGCGGCGGGTAAACGGCGGCGCTGGCGGCCGTGGTGATCGTCGCGGCGAAGGCCGCGGCGGCAGCCATGCGAAGCGCGATTCTGATAACGCTCATAAATCAACCTCCAAAAAATCAGCTGCCCCGATTTGCTTCCTCGGCCCGGGCAAATGGCTGTGCAGTGCGGAACCTAGCCGAAGAGACATGAGCTGTCCACTTATTCTAAAGACTTCGTAAACGGCGCAACTGCTTCAAATCTAGACACTTTTATGAAGCTCGGGCAGCGCGCGCGGGGCCGGAGGCGCGGTTGCGATACGGCCCTCACCTCGCCGCCTGGTGGCGCCCACGTCCGGTTGCGGTCGGCCCTCCTGGCTGCGGAATGATTGCGACAGGCCCGCGCCAAAAAGCGCAAAGAACGGAATGCTGTAGCCGGGCACCTGGAGCGTGAAGTCCAGACACGAGTGCAGCAGCGAGAGCGTCGCGGTGGCTGCCGCGGCCAGCGGGATGATGGCATCGCGCCGGCGTCCGAACACGCCCCTGGCCAGGACGAGCAGCATGATGGCCCAGCCGAGCGCCACCAACAGCGCCATGGGAATGCCTACCTCGGAGGCAAGCTCCAGCGGCGTCGAATGCGCGGCATCCCAGACGCCGCGAATCGAAATGTTGGGGCTGCGATAGGGTGGGAAGGCCCATTGGAAGGTGCCCATGCCGGTGCCGAACCACGGATTGTCGGCGATGATCCGCAGCGTCGATTTCCAGGCCTCGACGCGGCCCTCGTCGACCAGGCCCTGGCTGTCGAAGCGGCTGGAGACGCGGCCGCCGAGCAGCTGCAAGAGGCCGAGCGCGACGGCAAGCCCAGAGCCGAGCGAGATCCAGATGCCGGTGCGCGGCGGCAGGTCTTTCCGGAGGAAGACCGTGAACGAGACGATCATCGCGAGCAGCGACAGGCCGACGCCGGCGCGCGAGGTCGTCATGAACATCGCCATCAGGCAGATCAAGAGACAGGTGAGCTGCGGCAGGATTTCTTTCGGCGGAACCGCGAGCAGATCGAGCGACAGACGCCGCCATTCGATATGCCGCTCCGGCAGACGGCGGCGGACGTCCTCCAGGATCAAGAGCATCCAGATCACCGCGCAGGAGCCGAAATAGGCCGCCGCCGTGTTGCGGTTGATGAAGGTGCCGGTGACGCTGCCGAGATAGGCCGTCTTGTCCCGCCACAGGATCATGGTGGGCTCGATCAGGAACGAGAGCACGCCGTAGAGCGCGTAGGCCGCGCCCGAGATCGCGATCACCCACAGCAAGCGGCGCGCGCGCATCCGATCGGCGCCGATGGTGATGCCGAGCACGATGGCGAGGATGTTGGCGAGCGGCGCGCCGAGCGCGAAGAACGCCTCGTTCTTCACGATCGATGCGGACGGGGCGATCGGCACGCCAAGCAGATCCGAGGCCTGCTTCCAGATCGGCTGGAACGGCGCGACCCAGGGATGATCGGACAGCTGCTCGTGCAGCACGAAGGCGTAACCGGCGACGATCAAGGCGATGGCTGCGAGCAGCGCTAGATGCGGCGCCCGCAGATCGCGCGTCGGCGCGAAGATCACCGCGATACCGAGACACAGGCACCAGAACGCGATCGATAGATCATTGGTCGAGCCGAACGGAAACGGCGCGCCGGCGGCCACGAAGAACAGGATAAGGGTCGCGGGCAAGCTCCACGACCAGCGAATCTCGGGAAGCCAAAGGCGCATCGTCGTTCTTGCAAGCTTTGCTTGAGCTTAGAGGAAGCAATCGATCGGATAGATCTTCAGATCCACGTTGAGGCGGCTGTTCCGGCTCTGCGCCCGGAATGCATAGAATACCCCAAAGCCATCATTCCCCTGATCGAGTTTTATTCCGGGAGTTAATTCGTCGGGCGGGACCAGAAGGCCGATGTGCCGGTTGATGGCGGAGATCTCGATTCGCCCTTCGCCTTCCGCAAAATGCCCGCCGAGCTGGGTCACGGTGACCTTGGGCAGGCCGCGGCGCTGATGGCAGACCTCCTCCTCCCAGAGCTTGGTCTGTTGGACCAGGGGCTTGCCCGGCCCGTCAGGCACGACGATATCGGGGAAGGACGGCCGCAGCATCCCGAAGAACTTGCTCTCCTTGGAGTTCGCCGAGAGGCGGACGGTGAACGACAGCTCGCCCTTGGCTCCCTTGAGGCGCGACAAGATCGGAGCGTCAGGTTCGGCAAGAACCATGACGTCGATTCGGTGGCGGACGCCCAGCTCTGCGGCAGCGCCCAGAGCCGTCCCGACCGGTGCAAGCCCGAGCGCGACTGGGACCAGAGCCAGAAGACGGCAAAATGTTCGAAAGCGCATGAAGCCCCTTGCAATGCTGCGGGATGACCGATGACCCGCGCGCCGTGCTCACTGGCGTCTTGATCCAAATCCCGAACGCCTAGCCGCAGCAGAACCGCTTCGATTGCTAAACGAAAATGGCACCGGGACAAAGCCCCGGTGCCATCGATCGTGGTGGATCAGGTTGGCCCCGTCTTACGGCGCCAGCTTGACGTTGTTGCGGAAGATCAGGGCGTCGTTGGAGAGGTTCACAGCATCGCTGCCGGTCGCCATGATCACGCGCAGGTAGTTCAGGAACTTGGCAACTTCGACGTTGCGCGAGTTCGAAACGTAGATGATGTCCTGGTTCTTCATCATGACCTTGGTGGCGAGGAAGAAGCCACCCGGATCGCGGAAATTGACCGCGAAGATGACCGGGATCGTCTCTGACGTGTACTTGCTCACGTCGATGCCGAGCTGGGCGGCAACCTCGCGCGGCTCGCGACGGTAGAGATACACGGCAGCCGGATCGGCCTGGCCATCCAAGAGACCTCCGGCCTTGCCGACGGCTTCGCCGAGGTTGATGCGCCAGGCATCGAAGTTGAACTCGCCGCTCTGGCCGCTGGCGCCGAACGCCAGGAACTTCTGCTGCTCGCGATAGACATAGATGCTGTCGTCGGGGCGAACATAGATGTTGTTCTCAGGCGTCATCACGAGATTTTCGAACGGCACGGTAGCCCGCCGTCCGCCACGCTCCAGCATCACCCAGGTCTCAAAGCCCTGACCCTTGATACCGCCGGCGCGGGTGATCGCATCGAGCACGCGATCCTTCGCACCCGCCGCGCTCGCCGGATAACGCGCCGGCGAGTTGACTTCGCCGAGCACGCTGATGAGCTGGGTCCGCTGCGAGGACATCGCAACCACAACCTGCGGCTCGATGGCGCGGTTGGATATCTTTTCAACGATCGCTCGCTGAATCTGAACCGCTGTGAGGCCCGCCGCCTTGACCTGACCGGCATAGGGCACGGTGATGAAGCCGTCATTGTCGACCGATTGATCCGGGATCGTCACGAAGTTACCCGGACGGACGCCGGCTTCCGCCGGGATGAACAGACCACCGGCGGCAGCTTCGAAGATGGTAACGCTGACGACGTCGCCGATGCCGAACACGATGCTGGCCGGCGGCCGCTTGTCCGTGAAGGCCCCCGCGAGCCCCTTGGGCTCATGGGTGTGCAGAATCTTCACCGTAGCGGGATTGATCGGCACCAGCTCATAGGCCGGCGCATTTTCGGTCTGGATCTTATTGTTGACGTCATCCGTCAGCGGGCCCGAACCTGGATTGGTTGAACACGCTCCGAGCGCTAGAGCGGCCGCCAGAAATACCGGCTTGAATACATAAGTTTTGGCAAAGGAATGCATGAATCGCGCCCCAAGAGACCCCAATTACCGTCGATTGGTACGGCTGCGCGGGCGGTGCGACAAGGGTTCCCTAGTGGTTAATGGTGCGATCAGTCGGCTACTGTTGCGTGCGAGCCACTCTTTGGGGCTTAGTTTAACCCTTTGTGACCATTTGTTGTATTTCGTGTGCCCGGTTGGCGGGCAATCCGCCCAAGTCAAGGACTCGATGTGTCGAGTGCGCGGCTTCTTGGGCTCGCGTCCGTCTGCTAAGGCTGGGTCCAGCAAGATTAGGAATCCTCGTGTCCGGCCTCCTTCTGATCCCGTTACTGGCAGGTTCCCTCTTTGGCGCAGCTGATCGCTCATGGCGCCCTCAGATCTCCTGCCTTGGAAGCCCGGGGGCACCCTGTCACGGCGCACCCGTCGTTGCGGTGGCCGCCCCTGCCCCTTCTTCCGTCTGGAAATTCACCCGGACCCAAGGGGCCAAGGACGGCGAGAGCTTCGCTGCGATCATGAAGACGGCGGACACGACCCAATCCGACCCGGACTTCGCTGGCCTGATCGTCCGGTGCGCACCGAAAGGCAAGATTGATGTGCTGGTGGCCTTGATCCGGCCCTTCCCGCCGCGGAGCCATCCCAAGGTCACGATCGCCGCGAGCGGCGGCGGCACGCTGACGTTCGAGGCCAGCATGGCGGCCGCAGGCGCTGCCGTGCTCCTGCCCGACGAGGTCTCCGCCTTTGCCGCCGGCAAGTGGCAGACGACGCCCTCGCTGTCCGTGGTCGTGAGGGAGAGCGACAGCGAGATCAAGGGTACGGTAGCCCTGAACGGGCTGCGGGAGGCGTACAATTCATTGCAGGCAAATTGCAGCCAATAGGCCAAATTTAGCCATACAACTTAAGGGTCTTTTTAGGGGGGGAACCTAGGGTCCGGAGCACGGAGAGTGTTTCGGATGACCGCGTTTTTGATTTTCAGCTTTCTCGTAGGTGCCGTGCTGGGCCAACGCTTTCGCGTCCTGGTGCTCCTGCCGTTGACCTTCGTCATGGTGCTCGCCGCCATTCCGGTCGGCTTGATGGTCGATCTCACCGTGGTTGAGAGCCTGAAAGACGTGGTGTTCGCCGCCATCGCCCTCCAGGGCGGCTACCTCTTTGGGTCAGGAGCGCGCTTTGGCCTTGCTGCCGCGCGTACCACCCGCGTATTCGCCCGCCCCGTCAAAACTGTCCGCTGACGACGCCCGATTGACGCTGCGATGAACCTTTCGCGAGCGCGCGAAAGGTGAAGACCGAGCTGTTGTCATGACAGAGCTCTGTTTGAAAACCCACCGCCCGCTTGTATGGTGACCTGACCGTTTCAGGATTCCCTTCGAGCGCGCCGTTTGTCCTTCGCTTATTTTGCCCTCATCGTTTCAATCGTCTCAGCTTCTGCTCTCGAAATTGCCGGCGCCAGGGTCGGTGCGCAGCTCGGGACGATGGCCGCAGCGCTGAGCTTGCTGGCGGCCGCTTCGGCCGCGCGGAAGGCCGACTACGACCACTATGTGCGCGCGGCCGCCTGGGGCCGGTGGATCCTGCTCGCCATTCCGCTGTGCATCGCGGCCCAACTCGTCCCTCTTCCGCTGAGCTGGGCGCATCCGATCTGGGCCAGCGCTCACGACGTCCTCGGTGGCCTGTCGCTCGGGCCGATCACGGCCGATACCGGCTTGACGGTGAATGCGCTGCTGCTGGCACTCGCGGCGATCTCGTTGCTCGGCGTCACCATCCTGGTGGTCCGCAACCGCGGCCGTGCCGAGCTGGTTCTCTTCGTGCTCAGCGGAGTGACCGCGGTCTCCGCCTTGACCTTGGACTTGCATCGGCTGTCGCCGGCCGTTGCGGCAGCCGCGCCCTCTGACTTCACCGCGACTTTGGCCGGCTTCGGGCTCATGCTCAATTTAGCGGTCATGCAGCTCGCTGCTGAACGGGCCGAAACGCATCACTCGGTCCTGCGCTCGATCGCGATCGGCCTTTGCGGCCTTGTCGGGACCCTGGTCTGCGCAGCCGCGATCTTTGAGCTTTCCGGTACGAACTGCGCCATCGCAGCGGCCTTTGGCGTTGTGCTGATCCTGCTGATCCTCGTCATCCGGAGGCTCGACCTCTCGCCGTTGGCCGCGGGTGCATTGTCGGCAGCAGCTCTGATCGGCGCGACCATCATCCTGACCTTCCTCTTCGAGAAGAGCTCTGGGCCGATCCTGATGCGGCTCATCCCGGATGCGGGAAGCGAGACGAAGGCTGCCCTCGAGCGGATGTTGGCCGACACACGCTGGTTCGGCGCGGGGGCAGGAAGCTTTTCGGCCGTCGCGAAGATCTATCAGAGCGACGCTGGCACGACTTTGGCCGCGCCCTCGGCGGCCATCGCCGTCTTTGCGGATACGGGATGGATCGGTTTGACCGCCATGATGGCACTAAGCCTGATCGCTCTGGTGCGCCTGTTCTTCGGCGCGCTCCAGCGCGGACGCGACTCGTTCTTCCCAGCGGCGACCGCGGCCTGCGTTCTCTTTGCACTCGTCCAGAGCTTCGCCGGTCCGGGACTGCTGCGTCCCGCAGCCATCCTGTGTCTTTCGGTGATCGTGGGACTGGGGCTGTCGCAGAGCGTCAGTCAATCCTCATCACGATAGAGCGCGGGTGATCAGACCGCGCGATCGCCGAGCGACGCCCAGTAGTTCGGGTTCTTGGGCGACTGAATGCGGACCCAGCGATAGGGCTTCTTCGACCACGGCACGATGTGGCCGGAGAGATTGTCCAGCACGAGATCGCCGGAGAAGGTCCGCACCACGACCACGAGATGATGCTCGCCCCAGGTGGTCACGACTTCGCTGAGCAGCACCGAGCGGGCCGGAAAGCCCTTGGCGATCAAATCGTGGCGTTTTGTCACAGCATAGTCGTTGCAATCGCCGCTCGCCGGATGCAGCAGCCACTTCTCGCCGCGCAGCCCTTCGAGGTTGGGCTCCGGACGGATCGCGGTATTGACCCGCTGGTTGACCTCTTGCATCTGCGCCATGCGCTCGGCCGTAAGCTTCAGGCGTCCGCCCCGGAAGACGATCTGCTGCGGTCGCGGTTTGCACTCATCCTTGTACTTCAGGCAGAAGATGGTGAACGCCATCGGCGCCAGCGTGGGCTGGTCGAACTTGATGTACTGGATGGCACCGCGCAGCCCCATTGGCGCGCCGACAAAGGCGGCTTCCGCGCTCCGCTGCATCCCCGCAGCAACGACGATGGCGGCGACGGCCGCCAGGAACTTTACAACTTTGCGCATGTCGCGCTCCCCGTTCTTGTTGGGAAAGACGCTACGCGAGACCTCTTGAAATACGGCTCAAAGGCAGCGCGATGCTTTAATCAAAATGCGGGCGCGTTGGTTGCAAACAATTAAGAATACCGATGTGTGACTTGTTCTGCTAAGAGCGGGCACGACGTTCCGCTCGCGACGCCAAAAGCGATTCGACCGACCTGATGGGCCTTTCCAGCCGCTTTCGCAAGAAGACCAAGCCTCGGCTTCCCGACGGCGTTCGCGTCTATGCGATCGGCGACGTGCATGGCCGCGCCGATTTGCTTCAATCGCTGTTAACCGTGATCGACGCCGATCTTGCCCGCTCGGCTCCCCAACGCGCCATTCAGGTCTTTCTCGGCGACTATGTCGACCGCGGCCCGGACTCGCGCGCCGTTCTTGATCTCTTGATCGCCCGCTCGAAATCACACGAGACGGTCTGCCTCAAGGGTAACCACGAAGTCTTCCTGCTCGAGGTCCTCAAGGACCCCGCCCGCCTGCAGGAGTGGCGCCACTATGGCGGCCTCCTGACGCTGGTCTCCTATGGCATCAGGCCAACCATGAATCCGTCTGCGGAGCAGCAGGTCGAGCTGATCGAGGAATTGAAGCGCGCGCTCCCGCCCGAGCATCTCGCCTTCCTCCAGCAATTGCCTTCCTCCTTCACCTGCGGCGATTTCTTTTTCGTTCACGCCGGCGTCAAGCCGGGCATCGCGCTCGATCGCCAAAAGGATGAGGATCTGCTCTGGATCCGCGAGGAATTCCTGGCTTCCGAGGAGCGCTTCGGCAAATATATCGTTCACGGCCACACGCCGGTCAGCGCGCCCGATATTCGACCAAACCGCATCAATATCGACACCGGCGCCTACGCGACGGGAAACTTGACGCTGCTAACGATCCAAGGCGATAGTCTGCTCGCAATTTGAGGGCGCCGGCTGAACATCAATCCCGTCGTCGGCTCACCCGCACAGGCCTCGTCAATTCCCCATGACCCGCATCAACCTGCTTCGCGTCATCGGCATCTGCACCGCGATCGTGCTGGCGCTTCACGCCGGCATGGCGTTCTATGGCGATCTGATCCGACCGAACTTTCGCGCCAGCGACTTGTTCTCGGGCGAGATTCCGCCCGACAAGGCCAAGTTGGCAGCCGCCGGCGGTCTGGCCTCCTTTTCATGGGATGGCGATCTGCTGGCGAATTATGCGGCAGCGATGGCCGCTGACATTCTGCACCGCCCGTCGCTCGACGCAGGCCGAAGGGCCAGCGAAAACAAGACGGTCCAGGCCGCGGTCATCGCTGCCTTGAAAGTCTCACCGATCCGACCCGCGCTCTGGCTCACTCTCGGCACGCTACAGGCGCGGGCCGGCGAGGCCGTCACGCCGGCGGTGAAGATGTCCTACCTGACCGGGTCGGTGCCGATCGACGTTGCCTTCTCTCGCGTCCAGACCGTGACCTCGGGCGCCGCTGCAACCGACGAAGAGGTCAAGCTGCTGGCGCAATCCGACATCCGGTCAGCGCTGGCCAATCGCTCGCGTTACGAACCCCTGCTGATCGCGGCCTATGTGCAGGCAACTCCGCAAGGCAAGTCGCTGCTGCTCGAGACGACGAAACTGACCGATCCCAAATTCAACGAGATCTTGCGGCGGTACTAACTCAGCGCACCGATTTCGGGTTGACCGGCACAAAGTCCTGTTCGCGGCGCGGTTGGTCGGATCGCCCCTGGTAGACGAACATGCCCTTCTTGGTCGCGACGATGTCGCCTCGTTGCAGGCTGTCGTCGCGCAGGAGACGTTCGGTCGCAACAAGGTCCGGATCTTCGGGAATCGGCTTGTAGAGCTCTGGATGCTCTCGCCGCTCGCGCGAGACCTCCTTGGCCCGGCGCCGCGCGTCCTCGATCCGCTGTCGCCATTCATCGCGCGTGACTTCCGGCTCGCTTGGTGGAAGATAGTCGTTGAGCGAGGGCTCCGGTTCGGTCTGAGCGAGAGACAAGGACGGACTGGCGAGAGACAAGGACGGACTGGCGAGACCAAGGCCGAATGCACCGACAATGGTTATGACCGCCCGAGACAGCTTCCCAAATCGCTTTTCACAGTGGCCACGTCGACCCGTTCGCACGCTGATGACTCCAGGCAGAACGACAAGGTCGACCATTGGCCAATTTCCTCATCTCCAGTTTTTCAGTCTATACCTTTGCCGATTGCAAGAAAGCCAATTCGCGGGGCAACCTTTCCACTTAGCTCGCGGGATTTCAGCACATGGGGGCCTTCGGGGCCGTCCTATCAAAAAATTGAAAAACAACCCCATGCACAGTAGCCGGCACCAGTCGGATCAATGGGTTGCGCCTTTTCCGAAATTCGGGTTGACTCGTCGGGCAAAACAGGGGCAGGATGGCATGATCCGGAAAGAGGCCGACGGATGATTGATGTATCTGAGATCCGCGTCATTTGTTCGGGGGCAAACGCTCTGTTCTAAGACCTGGTTAGGTCATTGCTGTTAACTTCGGCACGCGCTGGTGGAGTTGCCGAGAATGCGTGCAAGACCGTTATTGCTGTTAAGTATTGCCGTCGCGGCTTCCTTCATGTCTGGCCTGACGGCGCACGCCAGTCCCGTCTGCATCAAGGCGCGAACGCCGTTTGCCTTGTCGGAGGATACGGTGAGGTGGACGATGTCGATCGCGCCTGGGGCGGACTGCATCCAGGGCCTGCGTTTGTCGTATATGCAGATCTTCAACGTCTCAGTCGTGAGCGGACCATCATGGGGACAATTGGCAGTGGTCGGGTCCGGCTTCCGCTATTCGGCAGGAACCGAAACGCCTGGCACCGACAAGTTCACGCTGCTGATCTCGGGCAGCAATCGCCATCATCGCGGGACATCGACCCTGGAGGTCGAGGTAAATCCGCAATAGCTTGTCTCACGACGCCACCGAAAGGAGGCTGGCGCGGCTAATAACGACTCGACCCACTGCCCCGGGTTCTGTTCCCGTGATAGGGGCGGGCGTGTCCGCCCCTCGTCACCGGGGGCTCGATTCGGCTCGGAATATTTGGCGTCGCCGTGGAGGGCGACGGCTGCGACGGATTGACGATGATCACGTTGCGATTGGGCGTCGACGGATCGCTGACGCCCTGGGCCGAGGCGCCGGCAGGCACGACAAGCGCGAATGTGATCAAGACTAATCGTTTCATGAGCGACATCTCCCAAGCAAGAACGTCAGGGAGACGAACAGTGTTCCTTCACGGTTGCTTGCGTTGCCTTCACCGAGGCACGGCAATCAGCTTGCCATCCCGCCAGACGCCTTGGGCCGCCCTTCCGGCAGGAAGGCTCCCAGTCACATTTCGGACAGCGGTAGGCCGCGATGCGGCCTGGGTGGTCTGCGCCTTTTTCGTAGGCGTTGTGATGATGCTGGAGCTGGTGGTATTGGCCTGATCCTTGACCCCTTGCGCCGAAGCGGGCTGAACCAGGAAGGCCAAAAACGTAATTGCTGTCAAAATGCCGCGCATCATCAAACACCGGAAAGAGGAGCTGGGCGAAATGTCACAGGTTTTTGCCCAAAAGCAAGCTCTTCGAGACGATCGCGGCGGACCTTTGAAGGATCCATCGGAGCGATCCACCGCGGCCGAGGGATCCGGGGTGAAAAAGCCTAGCGAAACAACTGTATCCGGGGTAGTTGATCGGCCTTGATGACCGAGCCCGGCGACACTGCAGCCAACGCGGACGAGATCAAGGACGGACTTGTCCGCCTGTTATCAGGGCGGATCGGCGAAATCTCCGACGACCCTCGGCAGATGCGGGATGTCGTTTACGAATTGGCCCGCGTCAAGCTCCTGGAACAATTCAACCACGCCGATGCGCGGGAAGCGCGAGCGCTCCAGCAAGTGCTCGAACGGGCCATCCGGGAGGTCGAACAGTCCTTTGAGCGATGCGAGCCGTCCTCACCGGCAAAGGCTGCCGCCACCGTCGCGGCGAATTCTCCGCCGGCCAACGCCCCTCCTTCGCCGCCCATTCCGACGCCGCCGGCTATGGAAACGCCACGCGGACCTGTGGCATCGCCAAGATCGCTGGACCAACTCAAACGGAGCGGCGCCTTTAAATCTCTCGTTCGATTGACCGCCATCCTCCTGCTCATTGCGGGCGCCGGTGCCACCGCTGCCTATTTGCTACGTCTGAGGACACAAGTAACCGCATTGTCGCAGGTGGCGCTGCCGCCCGAGCGCGCACCGACTCCCGCGGTGGGCGAGACCGGTGAACGCACGCCGGACAGCCCAAAGGAGCCGGCGCAAGCGGCACAACCCTCGATGCCGTTGCCGATGACGTTCGGCGTCTACGCCTTGAGCGAGGGCCAGCTCCATGAGCTCAAGCCGGTGCCCGGCAAGATTCCGGACCGGCGCGTCGCGATCTCGGCAGCCATCAACACGCCGAGCGCAACCACCTTGATGGGCGGCGACGTCAAATTCATCGTGTTCAGGCCCGACGGGGGGGTCGATGCAAGCGGGACCGAAGTTCGGGTGGTCGCGAAAGTCTCCCGGGCGATGGGCGTCGATGCCACCGGGAAAGCCGCCATGGTCAGCGCCGGCGATTCCTGGGTCATTCGCAGCATGTCCTACCCCTACAAAGTAGGTCCGGTCGAAGACCAGTCGAGAATGCTGTTGCTCCAACCAGAGCAAGACGACTTTACCCTCGCCCCGGGCCGCTACGTCGTGGTGGTCAAGGGCATGGGCTACGACTTCACGGTCGCCGGAACGGTCACTGATCCCAATCAATGCGTCGAACGCATCAATGCTGCGAACGGCGCGTTCTACTCGCCCTGTCCGCCGCCCCGACGTTAGCCCTAGCCACCCCTGTTCTTATTTCGCTGGCTTGTTGTCCTTTGGCGCGTCCCCCGGCATGTCGTCGACCTTGCCATTGTTGGCAACGCATTTTTGGAAGTATTCGCGCTTATCCTTGGCCGTTCCCTTAGTGCTCCCGGCCGCGGGGTTGCCGATCTGTCTGGGCGGAAAGGCCTTGGCCATCGCCGCATCGCATGCGCGGGCCACTTCCGCTGTGATGGCCGAAGCCGTCGCCGGCGCGGCCAGCGTCAAAGCGCATGCCAATCCAACCAACGTCCGCAAATTCTTGACTGGCACTTCTTTCGCTCCTTCAATCCATGAATGGCCGCCGAACCATATCAAAAAGAGTCGAAGCGCCCAACGGCAAAGCGGCGCCGAATTGTCACGCGGCAGTCCCTGCTCGGCGGGACATTGCGCGTGACAAAGCCGTGAAATTCGCACGTCGCCTCGGTGTCGCGGCGCATCAGAACGAGGGCAGGATGCGGGGCAAAATCCCCAATACTAGAGCATGATGAAATTAAGCTAGGTCGGCTGCCCTGGGGTTCACTCTCCCAGCGGGAAGAGGTCGGATGATTGCACCTGGCGATGCGAAGCATCGTCCAGTGCAATCCGGGTGAGCGGCCGCGGCAGACAATGAAACTGTAACCCCTCACCCGGATCGCATCTTTGATGCCGACCTCTCCCTGCGGGAGAGGTGCCCTCTTTGGCTCGCACCTATTCAACCAAGGCTCATCTCACTTTAGCTGTTGAGCTGCGGCGGCTTGAAGTCCGGGAAACGGGTGAGCATTGCGGTCTTGACGAACTTCAAGTGGGCAATGGTGCTGGCCAATTCCTTGAGCCGTCGCTGGCCGTTCGAGATGTCGGCCGCGAAGAGATCCTGATGATAATTATCGAGCGCTTCCCGCTCGAGATATTCATCGGTGCCGTTTCCGAAAGTGACGGATGCGCGCGCGAGGGCATCGTCAACACGCCGGTTGAGTCCGGCCTGCTCCCTCTCCGCCTCCTGCAACGCTGTTTCGATCGCCGCCAAGACGGCACCGATCCGCACGCGGTCGGTCTCCGCATCACGCTCGACGGAGCGGGCCTTGAAGCCTTTGTCCTCGCGGCGGGAGCCGAGAAGATTGTGTGCGCGCGCTCTCAGGAACAGCTGAAACATTTGGGCCATCCCACATTCGAGATTCAGGGGGCTACCATCGGTCAGACATAGTTAACAAAGCTTAAATCCTGCGCTCGCTCTGCCTGGCTTTGTACGATCCACGCCCGCCAAGCTCCTTCGTGCTTGGAATAGAGCTCGAGCCAGCGAATTTCGTGCCTGGCAGCAGTTCCTTCGCTCACGCAGATCTCGGATGCGAGTCGCACTGTCGCGTTCGGTGCAAGATCGAGCGCCTCGAACTCTGCCGTCTCTTCCGGAGACAGCCCGATCAGAACACGATGTCCTCGGGCGTCGACGAAATATCTGCGGGGCGCGTTGTGCCTTTGATCAATCATTCGAATGGCCCTCGTTCAGGATCCAAGGCCCTGGAAGATCTTTCAGCCGCCGATCAAAGCTACGAACAAATGCGATCAAAATGAGGACGCAAGTCGCGCCCAGCAACGCAATCAAATACGCCATTCACGCCTACCTATGCGAGCCGCGGAAAATATCGAAGCGGCTAAATTCTCGCCATGAACTGATATGTTTTAGGTTGCCTTTCCGAAGCTCTCAAGGACCGCACCATGTTAACCTAACTGCACATGGTTATCCGGCGCAGCCGCAAAGGCAAGATCAGCCCCAGCTGAACATCGCGCGCCGATGGTTCTGCCCTTATATGGCTCTGCCATTATGATGGATGCTCGCTTTGTCTGACGGCCATCGATGCCGGCGTATAGGGCGCATAGAGACGATATCGTGCTGATCGCTTGCGCGAGCGCCACGCCCGCACACCATAGCCACAGCAAAAGCCAGCTGCAAAAATCGAAATCAAAACCAGAACTGCAAGCATTTGGAATGTTCCCGATTTTCGGAACGCTCCTCCCGGTGCATTTCAACGTGATGTTGTGACGACTTCAAGATCATCGGCGCTGAAACTTTTGTCAGACGAACATGAAGTTTGTGCAACGTGGTGCTCGAAGTTTGGTCGCCGCGCAAACGCGAAGAGCCGAGAGGATAACCGGAATCTCTCATTGTTCGACGGTGATATCCAGCCGGCGATGTTAACCCCCGTTCACTTCGGCAAGCAGCCTCGAACGAAGCGGCTGAACGCGCTGTGGTCGGGCCAGCTGCGATCTGCACGGTAATGTCTCCGACACGTTCTCGAACACGTCCGCCGGCCGTCGCAAACGACACTGCTGACGAAATATCCGTGGTTATACGGAGCGTCCTGCACCAACTTCATCGCGGTAAGGTTGAGAGGTTAGCTTAATCCGCGTTGTTTGTTGCGAACTCTCGCGCTTTGCTTATCCATCTTCCGCACCGGGCTCCCCCAAGCCCGGCCCCACCCAAGCAAAGCCGTCGAGCGAACGTGGGTCCGCTTGGCGGCTTTGTCGTTGTGTCGACGAGAGGATCATTTCGGTTATGGCGCGCAGGCCCTGGTCGTTCAAGGAAGATCGCCGGCTCATGGAGCTGGCCAAGTCTTCAACCTCGCTGGAGCAAGCGGCGAAAGTTCTCGGGCGCTCGCCTGATGCGATCAAGCGCATGGCGTTGCGCCTTGGTCTTTCGTTGAAGTCGAAGGCGGCCAAGAAAACCTGATTGCGAAAACGGCAGCGCTCGCCGCAGGCGGCGCAGTCCTGCACGGCTCCCCTCGGCGGGATGAAACCAAATCAACCTTCGGATGTTGGTCCCGATCTCGCAGCGAGGTCTGGCAGTGCTCCACTTTGCCATTTCCGCAATCTTGGTTTGGCTGGCGATCAACATCGCCTTCGTGCTGCTCCGGTTGCGGGCCATTCGCCACTCCGCCGCGCACCACATCGACAGGCCTAACCGGTCCTATCCCGACGTCATTCCCGTCCGCCACCGCCTCCGGCAGTGAGCATCGATTGAGCGTCCTGCCTGGCGGACTAGCCTGGTCGACTAGTTGTGCGTCCTCTTCTGGGAACCCATCCCCGGGCTGGTGCCGTAGTTCGGCGTCCCCGTTCCTTTGAACGCGCCACCCATGCTGTCCGAACCGGAATTGGTACCTGTGCCGCTGTTGGTCGCGGAAGTCGGCTGCGTGCCCGATGGCGTGTCTTTGGTCCCCTGCGCCGAGGCCACGGAGCTCCCGACGGCTAGCGCCAGGAGGAGGCTTAACGTCCTGATCATACTGCTCAACTTTCCATGCTTGTTTCTATCCCGAAGCCGCCAGACCATTGGTCAGGCCATCGCTCGGGTCGGCCATCCGGGCCGGTCTCTCCGTTAAACCCTATCTTAGCCCTCCCTGGCTAGGATCAATCTCCAAGCCTTGCCCGAATTTAAGCCTTGCCTGAATTTAAGCCTCGCCTGATTTCGCCTGAACCGGATGCGACTGCTGCGACCCAACCTTCCGTTTGCGGCGCTCGTGCTTGCGAGCACGATGGCGTTCGCCTTGGCGGGCCATTTCGCCGCTGAAGCCGTCATTCGCCACCAGCAGGTGCATCAACTCAACGAGTTGACCGAGGTCGTTCTGCGCCGGTCGGAATTTGCGGTCGATTTTGCCGCGGCCAGCCTGGATGAGCTCGCAAGGCGCAAGCTCGCCAGCTGCGAGCCGGGGGCACTGCAAGCCATCCGCCTGCACGTCTACCAGCGCTCGGCGATCAAGGACGTCCGGCTCGTCAAGCCGGATGGCTCCGTGATCTGCTCGGCTTATTCCGAGACGCTCGAATTCGACAGGGGATGGGTGGATCGTCGCGACATGCTGCCTTCGCGCGACAAGGCGCTTTCGCTGTTCCGCGTGGAGCAGTTCGGGGGCGACGCCTTGGGCGTGCTCAGGGACATCGATGGCAGCTCCGCCCTTGTCGCCATTGTCGGCATCAACGCCAGCCTGTTCGACATCATGCCTGCCGAGCTGCGGGCGCACAGCGAGGTGATCCTCGCCTTGAGCAGTGGCGAGAAGCTCGGCGAATTCCAGACCGACGCCGGCAAGTCCCTGCTGGGGCCGATCAGCTTCGACAGGACTTCCACGCGTTTCCCGCTTCATGCCACGATCGTGCTCGAGCACGCGGTGCTTTCGAGCTGGAATAACGAGGCTTATTGGCCCGCAGTCGCGGTGGCCCTCGGACTTGGCGCGATCTTTGGCATCCTGCTGGCACGCAGCCACCGCATGGAAGGGCCTGTCGCCGATCTCGATCGGGCGCTGGCAGCCGGCGAATTCAAGCCATACTACCAACCGATCTTCGATCTCCGGACAGGTCAAATCAAGGGCTGCGAGATTCTGGCTCGCTGGCTGCGCCGAGACGGCTCGGTCGTACCGCCGATGAACTTCATTCCGCTCGCCGAATCCAGTGGGCGCATCCAGGCGATGACCTGGCATATGCTGGGATCGGCACTGATCGAGCTGAAGCCGTTGCTGAAGGCAGACAAGCATTTCAAGCTGTCCCTGAATGTCGTACCCAATCATCTCCTGAGCGCCGGCTTCGTCGAAACGCTGCGCCGCACGGTCCTGACGGCACGTGTCTCCGCGCGCCAGATCGTGGTCGAGGTCACCGAGCGCGACGAGCTCGACGATCTCGCGCGCGCCGCGGCGGTCGTTGCCGAGCTGCGGGACCACGGCTTCCGCGTCGCCATCGACGACGTCGGCGTCGGTCATAGCGGACTGTCCCGGCTGAAGGGCCTCGGCGCCGACATGATCAAGATCGACAAGTTCTTCGTGGACACGATCACCGTGGACGCATCGACGACGGCGATCGTGGAAATGCTGGTGGCACTCGCGAGGGACCTCAATATGACCGTGGTCGCGGAAGGCATCGAGACGAAGGAGCAGCTCCGTGCATTGATCGCGTCCGGCGTCGAGGAGGGCCAAGGTTACCTCGTTGCGCCGCCCCTGCCCTCCGCCCGCTTCAATGAGCTCGTGGAGTCGCGCCGCGTGACGCAGTCAGGCGCGACGGTCTCCGACGACACGGTTTTGGTGGCCTGACCTCAACGCGGGCCTTTAACGCTATTTTCGGCTTTCGAACCAGACCAGCAACCGACCGGCTATGCTGGCGCCATGCGCAGAAACCACCTCATTACAGCCGCGAGCATCTGCCTTGCCCTGATCGTCTACGCCACGCTGGCGAAGCTGTCGGGGAGGCCGGCGCTCATGGGGCATCACGAGGCATACTGGGTCGTCGTGATCGAGCGCTTCAGTGCCTATGGGCTGCTCGGTTTCCTTCTTTCCTTCCTGCTGCCCGGACGAATCGG
The DNA here is from genome assembly GCF_045571415.1 of Bradyrhizobium sp. LMG 9283. NCBI lineage: Bacteria > Pseudomonadati > Pseudomonadota > Alphaproteobacteria > Hyphomicrobiales > Nitrobacteraceae > Bradyrhizobium > Bradyrhizobium sp. LMG 9283. Next base: position 1,861,022 of record NZ_CP120691.1, on the reverse strand, counting down.
TTTGGCTTGCTCGCTCGTCATCGCGGTCGCTATGGGGCTGGAGCTGATGCAAGCGTTCATACCCGACCGGGATCCGGGCTTCCTCGACGTGTTGCAGAAGGCGGCAGGAGGCACCGTGGGCGTCATGCTCGCCCAGATGATCCTAGCGTTCCTGCCCAGACCTCCGTCCTAAGGCAGCCCGCATCTCCATAGCGAGATGACCGGCGGACCCCGCTTTTACTTCATCATCTGACCGCGCAACTCACCGCCCGGGTTCGCGGCCGTGTGGATGTTCGCGTACCATTTGCCGCCCAGCAGATCTGCCGCCTGCGCGTCGGTAAGCGTGGCACTGCCTTGGATCGGGCTTTGCACCGTCTTGAACGGCAGGACGATGCCAGCATTCTTGCCGGCCTCGCCGGGACCGTGAAAATGCGCCCCCATCGCTGGCCCCGTGAGCCCGCTATAGGTGACGACGTAAGTCAAAGCCTTGGTTTCAGTGTCGTAGCTTGCCTCGGCCTTGCCCGACCCAGTTGAGCCGTTCGGAGGCACTTCGTTGCTTCCCTTGAGCTCCGCTTGCAGCTTCACGAGTTCCGCGCTTGCCGTTCCGCTCGCCGCAATGATGCCTCCGACAAGCGCAAGTGTCCCCAACAGTGCCACTTTGCTCATGCACTCCTCCCGCGCATTCCGCTCCCTATCGCGATCGAAACACCGACGACAGCGGGAAATTCCGCCATAGAGCTTATGCTGATTCGGGACAACGACCGCGATTTGTCCTTCGGAGTCACGACCCGGAACACGCGGAGGCTCAAGCCGCTCCACGCCTGGTGTGGAGCTCGGAGGGAACCAGAAACGCGGCCATCTGCCGATGGGTGTTGTGCAGCGCTCCAATGGCGCAATCGAGATCGAAATCCGCCTCACGAACCGATGCAAAGAATTTGGCCGTCAGCGCCAGATCGAGTTTGACGCGCGTCGCCCCATCGCGGCTCCTACGACGATCGAGCGACAGATGGATGGCACGGTCCCGGGCCTCCGTTGCACCGCAGCCGCAAAGCGCGCCGAGCTCGTCGTATGTCATCCAGATTTGAGGCATGTTCTTCCACCACGCTAGATCGGTCGCAGACTAGCTCTCGCTTCTAAAGGCAGAGTTGCTGCAGCGCGGCCGCGACGCGAATTCGCGACAACAACGTCAATGCAATGCTAATCATGGCACGCGGCGCGAGCGCGAGTGGAGCTGCGGGGATTATTGCCGATTTGGCTTTTGCTTGGGCGAGCCCGCCTTAAACGGGGGCCGCGGACGGGAACGGCCGTCGAGTCCCTTGGGCAGCTTGTCGGCATTGAGCCTTACGACCGCGCTCCGGGCGTCGGCAGCCGGCGCGACTTCCTGGCTGTAGATCAGGGTCGCTTCGAACCTGACGTCAGGCGCTTGGCGAGCTCTGCCCGAACAGGTCGCCATCGCACCGCTATACACGCCGGAGAGCTCGACCTCGACTTCGTCGAGCCCGAATACCGTCGGCGGCCCGTCGGCATGTCGCCGTGTGGTCAGAACGGCCGTGAAGCGCTGGTCGTCGTCGAACTGATAGGAGCCGCCATAGGTGAAGAAGCTGTCACTGCCCGAGATCCGACCCTGGGCCAGATGCACGATACCGGTGCCTTGTGCTTGCGCGGTTCTGAACCACGCCGCGTATTTGCCCTCTTTCAGCATGGAAACATCCATCCATGAATTCCATGCGTATTTGCAACGAACCGTGAGGGCGCGACAATGACCGTCGCGACGAGCATTCCGCCACGGTTAACGCCCTGCAAAGTCAATCCGTCAAATTTCCGCGGGCGCGAGGCGACGCCCGCGGCAATATCAAAACAATTTTATGCCGTCGTCCGCGCTCTCGACTGCCTCGACCCGGCGCGTGGTCGCGATCGACGCCAGCCCGAGCGTCTGCAGAAATTCCCGGTGGACGTCCCGCTCGCGCTCCATCGTGTAGCGCGCGAACAGCTGGTCGAGCATCGCTTGGTCCTGCGCTTGCGGCCGCGGCTTCTGCGCGCCCGCGGTCGCGGTCTCGAGCCGCGCGGCGACCGCCGGCAATGCCGCGGAGCCCTCGCCAAGCGTGGTCATCAGGCCTTGCGCCGAATTCATAAGCGCCTCGAATTCCGCACCTTCATTGACGAGCCGGCTCATCAGCTTGCCGAGCCGTTCATTACCGGCCTCGACCTCTCGCAGCGCCTGGAGAATCTGCGGTTCGAGCTTGGCGAGCTGCGTGGGATCGCCCTGCACGCGGAGCTCCTTCAGGTCCCTGGCCGAACGCTCGATGTCGTTAAGCACGGGCCTCAGACGCCCCGCTCCCACCGAGACCTGGTCGGCGGTCGCCTTCAGCTCGTTGGCAATGACGACGAAAGCGCTGCCGCGGCTGCCGAGATGACTTGCCTTGAGGCTCGCATTCATTCCGATCAGCGTGATGTCGACAGTCGCCTCGGCCAGCCCGGCGATCGCCTGGCGGAATTTCGTCAGCGTGTCCTCGACGATCGCGAGCGCCTCGTCCACCGAGCGGCCGGCGCCCTCGCAGGTGGCGATCAGCGTCGAGGCGTGCGCCAGCGTCTGCTTGATGCGCGCCAGGAACGATGACGACCTGCCGTCCTCGCCGCCGAACAGCGTGCGGCCCTGGCCGACGACACTGCCCGCATCGCGCAGGATTGCGGTCAGCGCGTGAACGATCTGGCCGATGTCGCCACCGAACTCGCGCTGGGCATCTCTGAGCTGGGCCGCCTGCAATTGACAAATCGTGCGCACCCCGTCGTCGCTCGCGACCGGTTCGGGAACGAGGCTCGGGGCGGGTCCCGAGGCGAGCGTGAGGCCTTGGCAGACGTGCTCGAGACGCTGACGCGTGCTGTCGCCGGCCTGCAGGGAGATGATCGCGCTGCCGACCGCCTCGGCAATCTTCCTTGTGCTGGAGCTCGCGAGATCGGCGAGATGGCTGCTGTTGCTGCGCTGATCGCGCAATCCGGAATAGGCGGATCCAAGCTCGACGCTCTCCGCCGCCAGTTGATTGCGGTAGCGGCTCTCGAACTCCTTCTGCCGGCCGAGTGCGGTGGCGACCGCCTCGGACAGGCGCTGCTGATCCCGCGCGCAGCCCTCGATCGCGCCCTGCACGGCCTTGCCGAGATCGTAGGCCTCCTGCGTGAAGGCGAGAAAGCCCTCGCGGTCGCCGTCGAGCGAGGCCGCCTCGATCCGCGCGCTGCGGGCGATGATGGTAATCATCTGAATGTGCTTGAACAGCGGCTTGAGCAGCGAAGACGCCTCCGCCGTGCTCTTGCCGATGGTCTCGAGCAGCGCGGTTTCGGCCGGCAGCGCCTGCGCCAGGTCGCTGAGCCGCGCGGCGATCTCCTGGAGCGCCGTTGCAGCGCCTTCGATCTCGGCGCCGGAGAGTTCACCGGAAAGCGCCGCGAGACCCTGGTTCAGCTCCTTGAAGATGAGATGCCCGCGTCCGAGCTCGTTGCCGACGCGCGCGAACACGTCCTCGATGCGCGAGGAGACGTCCTCGATCCCTGCGATGGCCTCGGTGAGCGTATTGGCTGGAATGAGCGACATTGCGATCAACCTGCCACCGCGGGATGCCCCGCCTGATACCAGAGCATGATCTCGCGCGGGATCTGGTGCAGCGAGACGACCTTCTCGACGCCGCCATGGGCGATGGCTTCCTTGGGCATGCCGAACACCACGGAGCTCTCTTCATCCTGCGCCCGCGTCGAGGCGCCGAGCTTGCGCATCTCCAGCATTCCGCGCGCGCCGTCGTCGCCCATGCCGGTCATGATCACGCCGAGCGCGTTGGCACCGGCATGCTGGGCGGCCGAGCGGAACAGCACGTCCACGGACGGACGATGCCGGGAGACCGGTGGTCCATCCTTGATCGCGATCTGGTAGCGCAGACCGATGCGCTGGAGCAGCATGTGCCGCGCGCCGGGCGCGATATAAGCGCAGCCCGGCAGCACCGGCTCGCCGTCCTCGGCCTCCTTGACCTTGATCTGGCAGATGCTGTCGAGACGCCTCGCAAAGGCTGCGGTAAAGCCTGCCGGCATGTGCTGGACGATAACGATCGGCGGACAGTGGGCCGGCAGCATCTCTAGGACGTCGTTGAGCGCTTCGGTGCCGCCCGTCGACGCGCCGATGCACACGATGCGTTCCGTGGTCGGCCGCACCCTGCCCTGCACCGGCGGCGGGATGATGGCATCGGCGGTCAGCTTCTTCTCGATCTCGCGACGCTCCGCGCGCGGACGCACCCGGGCGCGGGCGGCCGACTTCACGGCCTCACGCAGCCGCGTGGAGCATTCGAGCAGCGCCTGCCGCGTGTCGATCTTCGGCTTCGGCACGATGTCGACCGCGCCCGCCTCGAACGCCTCGAACATCACGTTGGAGCCCTCCTCGGTGAGCGAGGAGCAGATGATCACCGGGATCGGATGTTGCGCCATGATCTTGCGCAGGAACGTCATGCCGTCCATGCGCGGCATTTCGAGGTCGAGAATGATGACATCGGGCAACTCCTTCTCGAGCCGGCGGGCCGCGACGAAGGGATCGGAGGCGGTCGCCATCACCTCGATATCAGGGTCGTCAGAAAGGATCGTCTGAAGGATTTGGCGCACCGACGCCGAATCGTCCACGATCAGAACGCGAACTTTCCCCCTCGGCATTCTGGTTGAGCTCCGGCTAGACCTGGAAGATGGTTGGCTGAACCTGCTTCAGCCCAGGCACGGCACTGTGAATCATCGATTCCGAATGCCCGACCAGCAGATAGCCGCCCGGACGCAAATGGCCGCACAATTGCTCGACCACCTTGCGCTGGGTCTCGCGCTCGAAATAGATCAGGACGTTGCGGCAGAAGATGATATCGACGTCACGATCGACGGGATAGGACTTGTCCATGAGGTTCATCCTCATGAAGTGCGTCATGCGCCGCAGTTCCGGCACGACCCGGACCTCGCCGCGCGACTTGTCCCGCGACGACAGGAAATATCGCCTCGCGAAGTTTTCCGGCACCGGCGCCAGCACATCACGGGTGTAGATCGCGGTCTTGGCAAGGCGCAGCACCGCCGTCGAAATGTCGGTCCCAAGGACACGATACTGGAAACGCGAGCCGTTCCGCGTCATGTCGTCCAGCACCATGGCAGCCGTGTAGGCCTCCATGCCGGTGGAGCTCGCCGAGCTCCAGATCTTCAGGTTCGCATTCTTCCGTCCATGCGACTTGAGCAGAGCGGGGACTGCGACGTCTCGTATGAATGTGAAGTGCTGCGGCTCGCGGAAGAAATCGGTCTTGTTGGTCGTCACCACATCGATGAGATGTGTGAGCTCGGTCTCGAAATGATCCGCCTCGAACAGGTTTTCGACGTACTCGTTGAGATCGGCGTATTTCAGCGCGCGCACGCGCTTCTGCAGCCGCCCCTCCAGCATCAGCCGCTTGCCCGGCGGGAGCTTGATGCCGACCTGGCCCTCGATCAACTGGGCGATGGTCCGGAAGTGGCGGTCCGACAGATGCACGGCCGTATCCTGCACGGCGGGCATCATGGCCGCCTGGCCCCGGTCCGGGATGTTCGCCTGTACTGAAATGCGGGCCGTGAGGGCCATCTTGAATCCTACGCGTTCACGTAACCACTGAAAGCGGACCGGTCCACCGTCATCGAGCGGGCCGGTCCGCGAGAGCCCGAGCCGGCCCTAGCGCTGGAAATCGGCGTCCCGGTCGTCCCCGCCATCGTTCATGTCGAAGGCAAAGCCACCGCCGCCGGCCGCCTTCATGGCGCGCGCCGGCTTGGCCTGCACGGTCTTTTGGGCGGGGCGCTCGGCGGCCGCCATGATGGCCGCTTTCGCCCGCAACTGGCTGACTGCGCGATCGATCGGTGCCGACGCCTGGCTCTTCGCAACGTGCTCGATGCGGAAATAGGCAATCGTGGACTGCAGCTGTTCGGCCTGCGAGGCGAGCTCCTCCGAGGTCGAGGACACCTGCTCGGATGCGCTGGCGTTCTGCTGGCCGACCTTGTCGAGTTGCTGGATCGCCTGATTGATCTGGGCCGAACCGACGTCCTGCTCGCGGCAGGCTGCGGTGATCTCCTCGACGAGCTCGGCGGTCTTCTTGATATCAGGAACCAGCTTCGCAAGCATCGAGCCGGCCTCCTGCGCCACCTTGACGGTCTCGGCCGAGAGCGTGCCGATCTCGGCCGCGGCCGCCTGGCTGCGCTCGGCGAGCTTGCGCACCTCGGATGCGACCACCGCAAAGCCCTTGCCGTGCTCGCCAGCGCGGGCGGCCTCGACCGCCGCGTTGAGGGCCAGCAGGTCGGTCTGGCGCGCGATCTCTTGCACGATCGTGATCTTCTCGGCGATGGTCTGCATCGCGTTGACGGCGCGTCCGACCGCGGCCCCGCTGGCCTCGGCGTCCTTGGCCGATTGCGCCGCGATCTTCTCGGTCTGGTTGGCGTTGTCGGCATTCTGCTTCACGTTGGAGGCCATTTCCTCCATCGAAGAGGAGGCTTCCTCAGCAGACGAAGCCTGCTCGGTCGCGCCCTGCGACAGCTGCTCGGCGCTTGCGGAGAGCTCCTGGCTGCCGGCAGAGACGTTCTGCGCCGCGGTGAGCGCCTCCGATACGATCTGCCGAAGCTTCTCCACCATGCGTTCGAGCGCAAGGCCCAGCGTGTCCTTGTCCGACAGCGGCTTGGCCTCAACCGTGAGGTTGCCCTGCGCGATCTCGTTGGCAAGGCTCGCCATCGCATTCAGGTTCGCGGTCATCGCATTGAGCGATGTCACGAGATCGCCAACCTCGTCATTGCTGGAGACGGCAATCTTCTGGCTGAGGTCGCCGACGGCCACTGCATTGGCGAGATCGACTGCACGGGCAAGCGCACGGCTGATATTGAGGGCGATCCAGGACGCGGACGCAACGGCGATCAACAGCGCAGCGCAGATCATGCTGATCAGCAACATCTTCGCGAAGGCTGCGTCCCTGGCACCCTCCTCCGCGACCTCGGCCATCTGCTTCTCGTTTCGCTGAACATACTGCTCGACGGCCTCGAGCGCCTCGTTGAAGGCCTTGCGGCCTTCACCGCCGGCAATAGCCGCTGCCTTCAGGTTGCCGGCCTCAAGGGTCAGACGGCTGGCGTTCTCCACGACTTTCACGAGGCGGTCGAGCTGTGCGTTGATGGCACTGGCCGCGCCTGCTTGATTCACTTGAGCAAGGGCCGCCTTTAGATTGGCCAGGCGCTGCGTGGCCTCTTTCACGTCAGCATCGACCTCCTGAACCGTCGTGGCCGAATAGCTCGAGACCACCGAGCGCACGAGCCGCGCAACCTCACTACGGGCCGTCAGCAATGCAGGGGCGCGCTGGTTCTCGGAGCCGTTGCCGCCGGCTTCTGCGAGGGCTGCTTCCAGCACCGCGTCGAGATCCTTGACGACGACCTGCCCTTCGGACTTCCACAACTGCGCAGCCCTGTTGTTGGAGTTGAGCAGCGCAAACTTGGCGGCCTGGTCCTCCAGCTCGTTCATGCGCTTGATCGGACCGGCGGCCTGATCAAGCAAGCGCCGGCCGGCCTCACTCGCTTTGCTGTAAAGCTCACCATTGAGCTTGAGCATCTTCTCGCGACGAGCCAGCATCGCATTATAATTGTCCTGAGTGTCCTTGTCCGAGACCGCCTGGATCATGCGGGTCTCCGCACGCTGTTGCGCCTGGATTGCACTCATGACGTCGGCGGCCAGTTTCGTGCGATAGGCCTGACCGACGATACGCTCCTGCTGCTCCGTCAGCGTGGAGAGAGAGTTGTAGGCGACCCCTCCGGTGATCATCGAGAGAATGATGACTGCGCCGAATGCGCTGGCGAGTTTGGCTTTGACGGTGAATCTCATATCGGTCTCATTCGTTCAATTGGGGAGCTTACGCGTGACCACGCTTCACTCTTGCAAACTCAGGCGGCGCGGGACGCCTCCACGGCAGCATCGCGCCCGTCCGGGAACTCGTCCTTCGCCATCAGTTTGGCGAGGTCAAAGATGATGACAAACTTTTCGCCCTTGCGCCCAATGCCGGCCGCATAGTCAGACTGCCACTTGCCGCCGACCTCCGGCACAGGCTCGATCGCCTGTTCGTCGATGTCGGTGACCTCGAACACGCAATCCGCGACGAAGCCGACGCCGACCAGGCGGTCCTTCATCGGCACGTCGAGGATGATGATGCGCGTCGCCTCGGTCGCCGAGACGGTGGGCAGGCCGAGCTTGGTCCTGAGATCGACGATCGGATAGCCGCTGCCGCGCACGTCGATCATGCCCAACAAGAAACTCGGCGCATGCGGCAGCCGCGAGATCGGCCGCATATCCAGGATCTCCCGGACGTTGCGAATGCTGATGCCGAACGTCTCGCCGGCGAGACCGAGCGTCAGGTATTGCGAGGTTGCGGCCATGGTGCGTCCATTCGATGTTGGGGAAGGGCCCGTTCGGACCAGCCAGTTAGCGTTGAAACTCCGCGTCGCGATCGTCACCGGCTTCGTCCATATCAAAGGCAAAGCCACCTCCACCGCTAACCCTCTGGGCCCGGGCCAGCCTCACCGCCGGCCTCCGGGCGCCTTCATCGGCCGCGGCCATTTGGGCCGCCTTGGCGCGAAGTTGACCGACGGCACGCTGGATCTCCTGCGAAGCAGCTTTGGGCTTGTGCGCATTTTCCTGGATCCGGAAGAACGAGATGGTCGATTGCAATTGCTCGGCCTGCGACGCCAGTTCCTCCGATGTCGAGGATACCTGCTCAGAGGCGCTGGCGTTCTGCTGCCCGACCTTGTCGAGCTGCTGAATCGCCTGATTGATCTGAGCCGCACCTACGTCCTGCTCGCGGCAGGCGGCGGTGATCTCTTGAACCAGTTCGGCTGTCTTCTTGATATCGGGAACGAGCTTGGACAGCATCCCACCTGCTTCCTGGGCGACCTTCACGCTTTCGCTCGAGAGGGTGCCGATCTCGGCAGCCGCAGCCTGACTGCGCTCGGCGAGCTTACGGACCTCTGAGGCAACCACGGCAAAGCCCTTGCCGTGCTCGCCGGCACGCGCGGCCTCGACCGCCGCGTTCAGAGCGAGCAGGTCGGTCTGGCGCGCGATCTCCTGGACGATGGTGATCTTTTCGGCGATCGTCTGCATCGCCTGAACCGCGCGACCGACTGCAGCGCCGCTGGCCTCGGCGTCCTTGGCCGATTGCGTCGCGATCTGCTCTGTCTGGTTGGCGTTATCGGCATTCTGCTTCACGTTGGAGGCCATTTCCTCCATCGACGAGGACGCTTCCTCCGCAGAGGAGGCCTGCTCGGTCGCACCTTGCGAGAGCTGCTCGGCACTTGCGGAAAGCTCCTGGCTGCCAGCCGAGACATTCTGGGCCGCGGTCAGGGCCTCGGAAACGATCTGCCGGAGCCTGTGCACCATGGTCTCCAGCGCGATGCCGAGCTTATCCTTGTCGGAGATCCGCTTGGCTTCGACCGTGAGATTGCCCCGCGCGATCTCGTTCGCGACCTCCGCATTGGCGTTAAGGCTCGCGATCATGCGCTCGAGAGCGATTCCCAGAGTGTCCTTGTCGGAAAGACGCCTGGCCTCGACGGCCAGATTGCCTTGCGCGACCTCGTTGGCGATTCCGGCGGTCGCGTTGAGATTTCCGGTCATCGCATTCAACGACTTGATCAGATCACCGACCTCGTCGTTGCTCTTGACCTCGACCGTCTGGCTGAGGTCTCCGATCGCGACCGCGTTGGCAAGGCCCACCGCGCTGCCAAGCGAACGGCTGATCGAGATCGAAATCCACAGAGCGGCACCGATTGCGATCATCAGTGACACACCGAGGAGCGTCATCAGCATGAACTGTGCCTGGTGCCCCTCTTCCTTCGAATGGGCGGCCTGCTCGGCCAATTGCTTCTTGGTGTTCTCCACGTAAGCGCCCATCGACTCCAGCGCGTCCGCGACGACCCTGCGGCCCTCGTTCATCGAGCGCTCGGTCGCTTTCGCCTTGTCGGTCTTTGCCAACCGGATCGTCTCTTCCTGGTACACGTTCATCTTGGCGTAGGCGCCGGCGAAGCTGTCGAGCAGCTTCCTGCCGGTTTCGCTCGCCAGAGCGTAGACTTCATCCCGCGTCTTCATCGCCTGGTCGCGGCGCTTGGCGGCGTCAGCGGCAAACTGCTCAGCATCGGCGTCGGTCCCCAGAATGGCATTCTTCTCTGCCCGCAGCTGGAGCAGGATCTCCTTCTCGATCTGGGTGGCCTTCTCCATGCGCTTAGCGCGCAGAACCATGCTGTCGGCCGTCGCCATCATGTCGCCGAGCTTCATGTACGCGACGCCACCGGCGATGATGGACAGGACAATGACGAGGCCGAATGCACTGGCCAGCTTTGCTTTGACTGTGAATCTCATGCTCGAAGCCCTTCGGGTTCGCCCCGGTCTGATGTTGAGGAGAAGCGAGCGTGCCTGCTCCGCTGCGCTTCCCCCGTAGAATGTCAGCGCTGAAACTCGGCGTCGCGATCGTCGCCGCCGTCATCCATGTCGAAGGCGAAGCCGCCTCCCGCGCCGGCAACTTTCAGGGCTCGTGCAGGCTTGGCAGCGGGCGCCTTGCCGCGGCGGTCGACCGCCGCCATCTTCGCCGCCTTGGCGCGGAGCTGACCAACGGCCCGGTCGATCTCCTGAGGTGCGGCCTTCGCCCCGCGCGCAGCGTCATCGATACGGAAGAAGGAGATCGTCGACTGCAACTGCTCGGCCTGGGAGGCCAACTCCTCGGAGGTCGACGAGACCTGCTCTGATGCGCTGGCATTCTGCTGGCCGACCTTGTCGAGCTGCTGGATAGCCTGGTTGATCTGGGCCGAGCCGACGTCCTGCTCGCGACAGGCCGCGGTGATCTCCTGAACGAGCTCCGCCGTTTTCTTGATGTCGGGCACCAGCTTGGAGAGCATCTCTCCGGCTTCCTGCGCAACCTTGACTGTTTCGGTCGACAAAGTGCCGATCTCGGCGGCGGCGGCCTGGCTGCGCTCGGCAAGCTTGCGCACTTCGGAGGCGACCACCGCAAATCCCTTGCCGTGCTCGCCGGCGCGGGCGGCCTCGACCGCCGCGTTGAGCGCGAGCAGGTCGGTCTGGCGCGCAATCTCTTGCACGATCGTGATCTTCTCGGCGATGGTCTGCATCGCTTGAACGGCCCGGCCGACGGCGCTGCCGCTGGATTCGGCATCGCGCGCCGACTGTGCGGCAATCTTCTCCGTCTGATTGGCGTTGTCGGCATTCTGCTTCACGTTGGAAGCCATTTCCTCCATGGAAGATGAGGCTTCTTCCGCCGAGGAGGCTTGTTCCGTCGCACCCTGCGACAGCTGCTCGGCGCTGGCGGAAAGCTCCTGGCTGCCGGCAGATACGTTCTGGGCGGCGGTGAGAGCTTCGGCCACAACCTGCCGAAGTTTCTCCACCATGGCGTTGAGGGAACGGACGAGATCTCCGATCTCATCGTTGCTCTTGACGGCGATCGTCTGGCTCAGATCGCCGTTGGCGACCGCGCCGGCGAGGCTGACTGCGCGCGACAAGCCGCGGCTGATGCTGAGTGCCATCATGACTGCCGATCCTACGCCGAGCAGGAGTGACAATCCGATGACGCTGACCAAAATGATCTTTGCGCGAGCGGCATCCTGCACCGACGCCGCGGACATCTCCGCCATCTGCTTCTTGACCAGCGTGATGTACTCGCCCGACGTTGCGATCGCATCCATGGCGCTCGCCTTCCCTTCGGTCGCGGCAAGCGCGGTTGCCCTGATATTACCGCCCTCCTTCACGATCTCGGCCACACGGGAGACGACATTGACGAGGCGATCCGTCTGAGCCACAAAGCTTGCGGGCGACAAGCCGGCCGCGGTGATGGGAGCGACAGCCTGCTTGGCTGCTGCCCTGAGCGCTTCGTCTCCTTCGCTGATTACCTTGATCGCGGCATTCAGCTCCTCGACGCTGGAGGCCGAGAACGACAAGGCGACCTGCCGCTGAAGGCGGACACCTTCGAGCCTGATGGCATGGATCGCCAGAACGGCACTGTTCTTCTCAGCGGATGGCGGCAGGCGATTCAGCTCGGCGAGAGACGCATCGAGCGAGTCGTTCCAATGCTTCAGAACCGGGACCGCGTCGGAGGTCCACAGCTGGCCGCCCCGATAGTTCGAATTTTTCATCGCGAGCCCGACGATGACGTCCTCTCCGGCATTCATCTTGTCGTAAGACGCCGAGAACTTGTCGAGCAGGTGCTTGCCGACCTCAGAAGCGGTCGCCTTGATCTCGGTGAGAAGACGGCTCACCTCGGCACGATACTTCTTGATCTCATCGGCCAGCTTCTGCATTTCCGCGTCCGTTGACGCGAGGATGATGTCGCGCTCCGCCCGGGTCTGATAGAGCACATTGTTTTGCAGCTCGCCGGCCCTGTCGATGCGCGCCGCGCGCACCACGAAATCTGCGGAGACCTCGACCTGATCCGAAAGCTTCAGAAAAGCCAGTCCACCCGTGAGTCCCGAAAGCGCGATGATCGCGCCAAACGCGCACGCCAGCTTTGCCTTGATAGTGAATCGCATATCGAGCCCCCTAATCCCCGGCCCCTCGAGACCGCTTCAATTCAAAATGCGTTCCATGTTCGGAACGATGACGAACTCTTCACGCCACTTCGCGATGAAGCGTATGAATTCCGGCTTCCAGTGCATGCCGACGCGCGGCGTTTGCTGCACGTCGGTCTGCGAGATCTCCGTGACCTCGTAGACCTTGTCGGCGGTGACGCCGACCAGAACGGGCTCGCCGTCGATCTCGAGCTCGATGACCACGATGCGCGTGTCGGCCGAGTTGTCGAGCTGCGGCATGCCGAAGCGAATGCGCAGATCGGCGAGCGGAATGACGTTACCGCGCACGTTGATCACGCTGGGAACGAAGGCGCGCGCGCCTGCCACCTTGGTCACGGGGACGGGATCTATGATCTCGCGCACGAGTCCGGCGTCGAGTGCAAATTTCTCCTCGCCGAGGCCGATCATCACGACCTGCATTGCGCCGGACTGATGCTCGCCCGCCAAATCCTGATTCATCACGCCGCCTCGTTGATATGCTGCTTCTCGACCTTCGACTGCGCCAGTGAGACCAACTGCGCGACGTCGAGGATCAGCGCCGCCGTGCCGTCACCCAGGATCGTCGCGCCGGAGAAGATGGTGACGTCGGAGTGCAGCTTGGAGAGCGACTTGATCACGGTCTGGTGGTTTCCGATGATCTGGTCGGCGACGAGGCCGACGCGGGTCTCCCCGGTCGAGATGATGATCGTCTTCTGATGCCGATCGGGGGCGCCGGAAGCCGACATCAGCTCGCGCAGGCGCAGGAAGGGCACGAGATTGCCGCGCACATTGAGGAAGTTGCGGCCGCGCGACCGCTCGTCTTCGTCCGTCAGCTCGACGCATTCCTCCACCGCCGACAGCGGGATGATGTAGCGGCCTGCACCGACGCGGATCAGCAAGCCTTCGATGATCGCGAGCGTAAGCGGCAGGCGCAGCGTCACGGTGGTGCCTTGGCCGGATCTGGTCGACAGATCGATCGAGCCGCGCATGTTCTCGATGGTACGCTTGACCACGTCCATGCCGACGCCGCGCCCCGACAGCGCCGAGATCGTCTGCGCGGTCGAGAAGCCCGGGTGGAACAGGAATTGATGGATCTCATGGTCGGTCAGCACGGCGCCGGCCGCGATCAGCCCCTGCTCTTCCGCCTTCGCGCGGATGCGCGCGGTGTTGAGACCGCCGCCATTGTCCTTCACCGTGACCAGCACCTGCGCGCCGGAATGCACGGCGGCAAGCTCGATGCGGCCCTGCTCGGTCTTGCCATTGGCAGCGCGCGTGGCGGTGTCTTCGATGCCGTGATCGATGGCGTTGCGGATCAGGTGCACCAGCGGGTCAGCCAGACACTCGATCATGGTTTTGTCGAGCTCGGTATCCTCGCCTGAGGTGACGAATTCGACCGGCTTGGACAGATCCCGCGACAGATCGTGCACGAGGCGGCGGAAGCGGCCGAACAAGGAGCCGATCGGCACCATGCGCGCACCCATCGTGGTGTCGCGCAAGGAAGAGGCAAGACGCTCGATCTCCTCGGCGATCATCTTGATCGAGAGGTCGGAGCCGGAGGCAGCGAGCTGCGTCAGCCGCGCCTGGGCGATGACGAGCTCGCCGACACGGTCCATCAGCTCGTCGAGGCGCTCGGCCTGGACGCGAACGGTAGCGATGCCGCGCTCTTGCTTGGCGTCCTCGCGGCGCGCGGGTGCCGCCTCGCGCTTGATCTCCGGCTTCGCCTCAGATTGGGGCTCCGCCTTTGCGACGGGCTGCTCGGCGACAGCCGCCACCACCGGCGCAGCCATCTCGGCGATCACCGGCTCTTCATCGGGCAGCTGGAATAGCGGGACCGGCGCGGGCGCTTCGACTTCTTCCAAAGGCGAGAGCGTCAACTTCATCTCGTCCTGGACGAACATGAAAACGTCGTCGATGGCGTCCTTGTCGCAGGCGGCATGCAGCTTGACGTCCCACTTCAGATAGCAGTCTTCCGGTTCCATCTCATCCAGGAACGGGATGCCGTCCGTGATCGGGACGACGAAGCAGGGGCCGAGCTTGCAGAGATCCTCCAGCAGATCGAGCGGGTTGGAGCCGTTGCGCAGGACGTGGGATTCGAATTCCAGACAGAGGTGCCAGCCGGCCTGCTTGCGCTCGCCGGGGGCCAGCGGCGGCGCCTCGGCGATCTCGGCGAGCGGCGCTGCGGGCTGGTCGGACGAGACGAAGCGTCTGAGGTCGTCGAGGATGGCTTCGCCGATGATGTCATCGGTCGACTGCGGGTCCTCGATCAGCGCGCGGATATAGTCCTTGGCGGCGAGCGCGACCGAGATCAGCTCCTGCGTCGGCTTGATCTCGCCCTTGCGGACGCGGTCAAAAGCGGTCTCGAATTCGTGGGTGAAGGAGGCGACCTTGTCGAAGCCGAACATGGCGCCCGAGCCCTTGATCGTGTGCAGGGCGCGGAAGGCCGAATCGACCAGCTCGCGATCGTCGGGACGCTGGCCGAGGTCGAGCAGGGCGCCTTCGAGAACTTCGAAGAGCTCGCTGGCTTCCTGACGAAATATCTCGGTCGGGTCCATTGCACTCATGTGCGCACCAGCTTGCCGACCACGGCGAGCAACTGCTCGGGCTTGAACGGTTTGGTGATCCAACCGGTGGCGCCGGCGCTCTTGGCCTCCTGCTTTACGGCATCGTTGGATTCGGTGGTCAGGAACACGATGGGCATGCCGACCGCGCTCGGCAGCTTGCGCAGCGCGCGGATCAACTCCAGCCCGTTCATGACAGGCATGTTGAGGTCGGTGATGACGAGGTCGAGCTTGCTAGCCTGCGCCTTGGCGAGCCCTTGCGCGCCGTCCCCGGCCTCGATCACGTTGTGACCGGCCGGCTCGAGCACGACCTTGATCATTTGCCGGATGCTGGGGGAATCGTCGACGGTCAGAATCGTGGCCATTAGATGCCATCTTTCTTTTGCGGGAAATGCTGATCGATCAGCGCCTCGCTGGCGAAGCCGGCGCGGCGAAGGGTGTTGCGCAGAGACTGGGAGAAGGAGGTCAGGACCACCGGGCGGCCCTGGGCCTCGCCCGTCTTGGCGGTCGACAGCAGAAGCTGGATCGAGGTCACGTCGGCCTTGTCGACGCTCGAACAGTCGATCTCGAGCCGCTCCTGGCGGCCGAACGCCTCGCGAATGAGGTCATAGACGCTGCGAATGGCCGCGATGCTGCAATCGGCCGGCAACCGCAACGACCACTTCGGCTCCGTGGAATTGAGCGCCATCGCTGCACCCGCCTTTGCTAAATTTCCACTACCCGTTTAACGCGAATCGGGTGAGTAAACTCCTAACACGGGCATCCGTACAACTACGGGTCACATTCCCCGGTAATACGCGCAGATGCATGCAAACGTGCACAACCTGCAGAAATGCGTCGCATTTCTGCGTCGCTTCCATGCGATGACATTTGCTTCGCGTTAAATTTGCCTGGGTTAAGGCTTGGGTTCGTGCCTTTGCCAGCGAAGAGAGCCCCGGCCGCCGATGCTGACCCAAGCGCTCCTGGTTGATGACAGTCGCTCCGTCCTCAACTTCCTGAAACGTCACATAGAGGCTGAAGGTCTGGTCGAGGCCACCACCTTCCTCGATCCCGTGGAGGCACTGGCCTGCGCGCGGGAGCGCGTCTTCGATCTGGTGCTGGTCGACTACGAGATGCCGCATATGGACGGCATCAGCTTCATTCGTGTCTTCCGGACCTTGCCCGGCTGCGCCGACATCCCGATCGCGATGATCACCTCGCGACAGACCGATGACGTCAAAATGGAAGCGCTGCAGGCCGGTGCAACCGATTTCCTGCCCAAGCAGCCACAAAGCGTCGAGATGACGGTGCGCCTGCGGAATTTGGTTCAGCTTGGTGCAGCCGTGCGCAAGCTCAACGACCGCGCCGCGCACCTGGCCAGCGAAGTCGCGGCAGCGACACGAAAGCTCGGCGAGCGCGAGGAGGAGATCATCCTGCGGCTGGCGCTCGCGGTCGAATACCGCGACAACGACACCGGCGAGCACACGCTGCGGGTCGCCAGGTACAGCCGCATCATCGCCGAGCAGCTCGGCCTGCCGGCCCGGCTCTGCCGCGACATCTATCTCGCTGCGCCCCTGCATGACGTCGGCAAGGTTGCCATTCCCGACAATATCCTGCTCAAGCCAGGCAAGCTCACCGACGAGGAGATGGCGGTGATCCGGACGCACGCGACGATCGGCGAACGGATCCTGGCCGATTCCAGCTGCGAGTTGATCCGGCTCGGTGCGCAAATTGCTGCAGGCCATCACGAGCGCTGGGACGGCGTGGGCTATCCGAACGGCCTTCGGGCGGATGAAATCCCGGTCGCCGCACGCGTGGTCGCCGTCGCCGACGTCTTCGACGCGCTGACGACGCGGCGGCCATATAAGGAGCCAATGCCTCTCGAGGTGGCGCGCACTTACCTCGTTGAGAACGCGGGCCGGCAGTTCGATCCGGCCTGCGTCGAGGCATTCCTGTCGCGCTGGGACGAGGTGATCGAGATCGCCGCCGGTCAGCGGACGACCTCATTTCAGAGGACCGGGGCCCCGCTCGTTCCCGCTATGGAGAGTGCGGCGGAGAGCCGTCCGGTCGAGGACCATTCGGCCGAGGCCGTGCCGCCCCGCCTGACATAGTCAAGCGGCCAACATCTTGCCGCGGCTCCATTTTCTACAGTCGCCGGTTTGAACCTGTTCCTGCTAGAGTGGCACCAATAACCAAGAGTGATTCTGGTCACACTTGCCCGGGCGCCCTGCTGCTAGGCATCGACCCAGGACGGGGCACCAGAGCATCGTCGAATTGGATGAGAATTTCCCATGAAAAGCCTGATCGGCGCCTGTATCGGCGCGTTCTTTCTTGCGGCCCCCGCTCTGGCGGAGACTCCTGCCGCGATCGTCGAGGACGTCCAGGGCAAGGTCGACGGCATCGCATTCATGGACTATGTGGCGCCGGGCAAGATCATCAAGCTCGGGCCCAAGGCCAGCCTCACGCTCAGCTACCTCAGATCCTGCCAGCGCGAGACCATCAGCGAAGGTGTCGTCCTGGTCGGCGCCGAGCAGAGCACCGTGCAACTGGGCGAGGTCAAACGGGAAAAGGTGCCCTGCGATACCAATGCGGCCAAACTGTCCGAGCGCGAGGCGAACCAGAGTGCCGCAACGACCTTCCGCACCATTCGGTCGGACGCGAAGGGCGCGCCGGCCAAGCTGCCGACGCTCTACGGCGTCTCGCCGCTGGTGCAAGCCAAGGCCGGTAGCACGCTGGTGATCGAGCGCACCGACGGCAAGGAGCCCACGATCAGCGTGCCGCTCAAGGGCGATGCCATGATCGGCGGCAAGTTCTATGATTTCGCCAAGGCCGGGAAGGCACTGACCCCGGGCGGCAGCTATCTCGCCATTGTCGGTGCCAAGCGCTACACCTTCCAGATCGACGCCAGCGCCACCTCGTCGCCGACCCCGATCATCGGCCGCCTGCTGCGCCTCGAATAGACGGCCGGCGACAGCACGATGCGGCGGATCGGCAGGCGCGACATCGTTGCGGCGATCCTGATCGCGCTTCTTGCGGGCGCGGTCTTCACGTCATCACCGCTTCAGACGCAGCAGGGTCTCTCCCTCGACATCCTCACGGCGCTGCGTGGCAAGATCATTGGCGATCGCCGCGATCCCGCGACGTCACCGGTCGTCGTGGTGGCGATCGACGGCGAGACCTACGACACGCCACCCTTCAAGGGCTCGCCGACGCAGACCTGGACACGCGAGATCGGCCGGGTGCTCGGGAGCATCACTGAGGGCGGCGCCAAGGTGATCGGCTTCGACGTCATCTTTCCGAGCTCGATCGAGCAGTCCGAGATTCCCTTTGGCGAGGCGTCGTTCGGCAGCCGCGTGACGGGATTTGACCGGGACTATCTGATTGCGCTTAGGCGACTCTCCGACGGCGGCAAGCTCGTGCTCGGCGAGATTCTGAGCAACGACCACCCGGACAGGCCCGATCGCGCGCAGCAGCTGGCGGTGAAGAACAATGTCCGCGCTCTCAACGTCCACACCGACCCCGACGACGTGATCCGGCGGATGCCGCTGAGCTTCTCCATCGACGGCAAGCCGGTGCCTGCAATGGCGGTCGAGCTCGCCGCGCGCGCGCTCGGTGTCAAGCCCGAGACCGACCCGACCGGCGTGACGAACTTATCCGGCTATGCCATTCCCAGCGCAGTGCCCAACACGCTCACGCTCAATTTCCGCGGCCTTGGCCGCGACGTCCCGGCCTATTCATTCGCCGACCTGCGCGCCTGCGTCGAGAAAGGAGACGTCGATTTCTTCCGCCGCGCCTTCGAGGGCAAGATCGTGCTGCTTGGCACCATCCTCAATTTCGATGACCGCAAGCTCACATCAATGCGCCTGGCCGGCGGATATGACGGAACATCGACTGCGCGCTGCGCCCTGCCCGCACCTGCGAGCACCGCGCGGCAAGCTCGCAACGCGGTCGCCGGCGTCTTCGTCCACGCCACGGCCGTGCGAAATCTGCTCGAGCATGATGCCGTCACCGAGCTCGGCGCCCCGTGGCGACCGGCCCTCACGATTCTGTTCGCGGCAATCGTTGCCGGCGCCGCCTGCCTGCTTGCTCCGACCGGTGCAGCGATCACCTGGCTTGCGCTCACCATTGCCTACACCGCTGTCGCCGTCAGCACATTCGCGCACGCCATCGCGCTGCCGCTGACCGAGCCTACGCTAGCGAGTCTCGCCGCGCTCGCCATGATGATCGGCTATCGCTTCGTGCTGGCCGATCGCGACGAACGTTTCCTGCGCAAGAGCTTTGCGCTCTATCTCGCGCCCGAGGTGATCGAGACCATGGTCGCCTCCGGCAAGATGCCGGCGCTCGGCGGCGAGATACGCAACGTCACGATGTTCTTCTCCGACCTCAGCGGTTTCTCCTCGATCGCAGAGACGATGACGCCGGGCGAGCTGGTCACGCTGATGAACGAATATCTCTCCGCCATGACCGATATCATCGAGGGCCATGGCGGTTACGTCGACAAATATATCGGCGATTCCATCGTCGCCATGTTCGGCGCGCCCGCCGACGATCCCGCGCACGCACGCAATGCCGTCCGCGCGGCACTGAAATGTCATGAGAGGCTGGCGGAGCTCAATGCCGGCCATCCCGCCTTCGCCGGCCACGGCCTGTCGCATCGCATCGGGCTCAACAGCGGCGAAGCCGTGGTCGGCAATATCGGCTCGCGGCGCCGCTTCAACTACACCGTGATGAGCGATACCGTGAACGTCGCCTCGCGGCTCGAAGGCGCCAACAAATATTACGGCACCGCCATCATGGCATCGGAAGCGACGGTCGCGCAGACCGGCGACACATTCGCCTGGCGCGAGCTCGATGCGATCAGGGTGATGGGACGCGGCGAAGCGATCAGGGTGTTCGAGCCGCTGGCGGAGACGGGCGCGGAGACTGCCGCGCAGGCGAAGGTCGCCGCGGCGTATGCCGAGGGGCTGACGTGCTGGCGGGCAAGGGAGTTTGCGAAGGCGACGGACGCGTTCGAAAGAATGGCAGAATCCGACCCAGCGTCAGCGCTGTTCTCGAAGCGCGCGAGGGTGTTTGCTTCAAGTCCACCCCCGTCGGATTGGACACCGGTCAACACGTTGGAAGGGAAGTAGTGGCTTGCTATCCTCCCCTGAAGGGGGCCTGGAGGGGGAGGGTCGGCTCACATTGAGCGCAGCGAAATGTGAGACGGGGTGGGGTGACAGACTGTCCACCGAGATAGTACGCGTGGAGAGATCATCCCACCCCGCTCGCGCTTCGCGCGATCGCCCCTCCCTCTCAAGGGGGTAAAAGAGGCACCCTAGAACGGCAGGCCCACGTAGTTCTCCGCGAGCAGGCGCTGCGCTGTCTCGGACGAGAGCAGATAGTCCAGCTCCGTCTGTTGCAGCCGATCCTCGTATTCGATCCGGTCGGGGAAACGATGCAGCAGCATCGTCATCCACCAGGAGAAGCGTTGCGCCTTCCAGATCCGCGCCAGCGCCTTGGCGGAATAGCCTTTGAGGCCGGAATCATCACCGTGCTCATAGTGCGCGAGCATGGCGTGGTAGAGATAGTAGATGTCGGAGGCGGCGCTGTTCAGCCCGCGCGCGCCGGTCGGCGGCACGATGTGAGCGGCATCGCCGGCGAGGAACAGCCGGCCATAGCTCATCGGCTCGGCGACGAAGCTGCGCAGCGGCGCGATGCTCTTCTCGATCGACGGTCCCGTGATCAGGCGGCCTGCGACCTCCGCTGGCAGGCGGCGCTTCAGCTCGGCCCAGAACGCATCGTCGCTCCAGTCCTCCACCTTGTCGGTCAGCGGCACCTGGATGTAGTAGCGGCTCAGCACCTGCGAGCGCAGGGAGCAGAGCGCAAAGCCGCGCTCGTGCTTCACATAGATCAGCTCGGGCGACACCGGTTTGGTGCGCGACAGCACCCCCAGCCAGCCGAACGGATAGACCTTTTCATATTCACGCAGCACGTCCTTCGGGATCGATTTGCGGCTGACACCGTGAAAACCGTCGGCGCCGACGATGTAGTCGCAATCGACGCGGATCGTTTCACCATTCGAGCGATAGGTCACATAGGGCCGGTCGGATGTCAGATCGTGCGGCGTCACATCCTCGGCGTTGTGCACGACCTTGCCGCCGAGCCGGTCGCGGGCCTCGTAGAGGTCGCGCGTCAGCTCGGTCTGGCCGTAGACCAGCACCGAATTGCCGCCGGAATGCTTGTGCAGGTCGATATGGGACAGCGCGCCATCATCGGCGATCTCGAACCCCCGGTGGATCTCGCCCTCGCGGTCCATCCGCTCGCCGCACTGCGCTTCGCGCATCAGTTTTGCAAAACCGTGCTCGAGCACGCCGGCACGGATCCGGGCCAGCACGTGATCGCGGCTGTATTTCTCCAGCACGACCGTATCGATGCCCTTGAGGTGCAGGAGTTGCGAGAGCAGCAGCCCGGACGGCCCGCCGCCGATGATACAGACCTGAACTTTCATTTTTGCGTCCTCTCGTCGGCGCTTTTTTGCAGAATCAGGGCTGCAAACCGATGGAGGGTTTCGTCATTATCTTGTACTATTCGAACATGAAAAACGCCGCCCCTGCCCCGCCGATCCGGGTCTACAATCTGTTCGGCGAGTCCGGAGATCTGCCTGATGTCGTGCATTGCGAGACGATCGCGTCCCGCTCGGTGCTGCATGACTGGATGCTGGCCGTGCACCGCCATGCCCGGCTGCACCAGGTGCTGCTGATCGAGCGCGGCGGCGGCGAGGCGACACTCGACGGGCGCGTGGTGCCCTTGAGGCCGATGCAGATCGTCAACGTGCCTGTCGGCCACGTCCACGGCTTCCGCTTCGTGCCTGATACCCAGGGCTGGGTACTGACGATCGCGGCGGAGATTCTGGACGAGGCGTTGCTCTCGGCCGAGGGCCTGCGCGGTGTCCTGTCGCAATCGGGCGTGGTGCGCGGCACGCCGCAGATCCGCGCCATCATGAAGCAGATCTTCGCCGAACACGCCGCTCGCGATTTCGGCCGTGCGCACGTGCTTCGCGCCTTGTCGGCGGCCATGATCGGGCTCGTGGCACGCGCACTCACGGGCGAGCGCGGCGGCAACGGTACCGCGCAAAGCGGATTATTCCGCCGCTTCGAGGCACTGCTGGAGCAGCATCATTTGGAGCGCTGGAGCGTCGCCGATTATGCCAAGGCGCTGTCGGTGACCCCAACGCATCTCAACCGGATCACGCGGGCGGCGACCGGCGACACCGCCTCGCATCTCATCCTCAATCGCCTGATCCGCGAGGCGCGGCGCAACCTCGTCTACACCAACCTGCCGGTCTCGACGATCGCCTACGCGCTCGGATTCGAGGATCCCGCCTATTTCAGCCGGGTCTACGCCGGAGCCACGGGCGTATCGCCGCGCGCCTTCCGCGCGCAGCTCCATGACAGCGAAAGCTGAGGCCCCGGATGCCAGACCTCCAAGCGTCGCATTCTACTCGCGCGCGCTTTCCTGCCCGGCGTGGATCGGCTCTTCCTCGGGATGCCGCTTCTCGTAATGTAGGAAGAGATCGAGTAGCGCCAGAAACACGATGACGGCACCGAAGCCGATGCTGAGGTGCATCGCGCGTGTGTGCGGGAAACCAAGCAACCAAGGCGACACGATGAGCCAAAGGCCCATCAGAACGTTGAGCCACTCCTCCCAATCCCGATAGGCGATGATAGCAGCCAGCGACAGGATGGCGATGATCGCGCTCGTTACCCAGAGGTCGATCTTGCCCTGGCTGATCGTCAACTTGAACAGCCACGGGGATATGAAGAGTACAGCGGCGAGAAACAGATTGTAAACGTCAGGGACAGTTTCGCGCTCTTGCAACCTGCTCATGACACACCTCTCCACGGGGATATGTCGAAGGAAGCATTCGCCAGCGCTTTGGTTCCGGATCAACGCGCTTCGCAGGATAGACTTTGGTCGCAGGCCGTGGTGCGAGCCGATCGTCTCGATCGCGTCTTCGCATCCACTTACCTTCGTATAGAGCGTCCAACCCTTTGGATGGAGGCCGTTTACCTCCGTACAATTGCACCAGAACCACGCGCGCCTTAGCGTCACTGCATTCGGCGCCCTGGCGCTGGTGGCATGGAACCTCCCTAACCTCGGCGCAAGGCGGCCAACCCTGTCCGGTCGTCTGCGCCGCTTTTTCAGCAAGCCATCGGCGCCTGCAGTATTTCCGGCCGACACACCGCGCCATGTCGGCTCGATCGTCAGCTTTCGGGTCGACCTGGGGATTTGTACATAATGTCTTCGTTTGGGAAGATCGCGCTCTTCATCGATGGCTCCAATCTCTACGCCACCGCCAAGGCGCTCGGCTTCGACATCGATTACAGGCGCCTGCTCGGTGAATTTCAGAGCCGAGGTACGCTGCTTCGCGCCTTCTACTACACGACCGTCATCGAGGATCCGGAATATACGTCGATCCGCCCGTTGATCGATTGGCTCGACTACAACGGATACACCGTCGTCACCAAGCTCACCAAAGAATTCGTCGACGCCACAACCGGCCGCCGCAAAGTGAAAGGCAGCATGGATGTGGACCTCGCCGTAAGCGCGATGGAGCTCGCCCAGCATGTCGATCAGATCGTGCTGTTCTCGGGCGATGGGGATTTCCGTTCACTGGTTCAGGCCTTGCAGCGCCGCGGTGTCCGCGTGACGGTCGTCTCCACACTCTCCACTCAGCCGCCCATGGTCGCCGACGACTTGCGCCGGCAGGCGGACGTCTTCATTGATTTGGTGGAGTTGAAACCCAAAGTGGGGCGCGATCCGCCCGACCGGCCGGGGTCGCGCGAGCTGCGGCAGCCGCCGCAATTCCTCGCGCGCGGAACGATCAAACGCGACGACCGGGTCGAGTGACCCTGCGAGACGACCGCCGGATACTCACACGTCGAAGAACACCGTCTCCTCCGGCCCCTGCAAATTGATCGTGAAGGTGTACACGACCTTGCCGGCGCGCTCGCTGCGCTTTGCGATCAGCGTCGCGCGCCGGGCCGGCTGCTCGATCAGGTTGAGCACGGGATCGGCGGCATTGGCGGCCTCTTCGTCCGAGAAATAGAGCCGCGTGTTGAGGCCGATGTTGATGCCGCGCGCGACGATCCAGAGATTGACGTGCGGCGCACATTTGCGGCCAGTCTTGTCGGTGATCGCGCCCGGCTTGATGGTCTCGAAGGTGACGAGGCCGCTGTCGAAGTCGGAGCCGGCGCGGCCCCAGCCGCGAAACTCTTCCTCCAGCGCACCGGCCGAACGCTCGGCCGGATGGTTGTAGCGACCGTTCGCATTGGCCTGCCAGATCTCCAGCAGCACGTCCCGCAACGGCGAGCCGGCGCCATCGAGCACCTTGCCCTCCAGCGTGATGCGTTCGCCCTTGGTGTTCGGCGTCACCAGAACGTTGGAGAAGTTCTTCTCGAAGATGTCGAAGCCGGCCATCGCCGGGATCAGGCCGATATGGACGTACGGGCCTGCCGTCTGCGAGGCGGTTTCCTTGAGATAGTTGAGCGGCTGCGGCATGGACTTAGTTCCCCGCGGTGCGGTTTTCGAAATAGGTGGAGCGCTGGCCACGCAGGACGATGTCGAAGCGGTAGGCCAGCGAGTCGAACGGCGTCGAGGCGTTGAGGTCGAGCGGCGCCACCAAGCGATCGAGCGCATCCTTGTCCGGGATCGTCGTCAGGATCGGGCAGACCGGGATCAGGGGATCGCCCTCGAAATACATCTGCGTGATCAAGCGCTGGGCGAAGCCCGAGCCGAACACCGAGAAATGGATGTGGGCGGGCCGCCAGCTGTTGACGTAGTTGCGCCAGGGATATGGGCCCGGCTTCACGGTGCGGAAGTAATAGTAGCCGGTATCGTCGGTGAGCGCGCGGCCGCAGCCACCGAAATTCGGGTCGATCGGCGCCACATAGGTGTCCTTCTTGTGCCGATAGCGGCCGCCGGCATTGGCTTGCCAGAACTCGACCAGCGTGTTCGGCACACCGCGGCCGGTCTCGTCCAGAACGCGGCCATGGACGATGATGCGCTCGCCGACAGGATCGCCGTCCTTGGCGTAATTGCGGATCAGATCATTGTCGAGCGGGCCGAGATCATTGTGCCCGAACACCGGCCCCGTGATCTCCGAGATCGAGTTCTCCAGCGACAGCAGCGCCTGGCGCGGCGAGCGCAGCACCGAGGATTTGTACCCCGGCGCATGCGCCGGCGGATGAATCGAATGATCACGCTGAAAGAAGCCGCCATCGCCGAGCGGCGGCGTAAAGGGCTCGGGTCGGTTGAGGCGGGGATCCTGCAAGGCTGGCGCCTGGACATTCATCGGCGTTGTCTCTTCCTGAAGCGCCCAGGTCTGGGGCGCGGCTTACCGGAAGATGATGGGCCGGACTATTCCGCAGATAAATAGATCGATTATAATGTATTGCATGAAGGAAATCGATCATTTGGCCCTCGACGGCCATGCCCTCGAACTGTTCCTCGCGGTGCTGGAGGAAGGTTCGGTGACGGCGGCGGCTACGCGGCTCGGCCTGACGCAATCTGCGGTCAGCCACGCCCTAAACAAGCTGCGGCGCATCGCCGGCGATCCGCTGTTCGCCAAGTCCGGCCGTGGCATCGTTGCGACGGCTCATGCCCAGGCGCTGGCCGACAAGGCACGCGCGCTGATCGATGAGATGCGCAGCTTTGCCGGCGGCGTCAGCTTCGCGCCGGCCCAGGCCCAGCTGTCGCTGACGATCGCCGCCAACGACTTCCAGCGCGACCTGTTGCTGCCACGGTTCTTCGATCACGTCGCCGCACAAGTGAAGAGCTTGAACCTGCGCGTGATCCCCTCGCAATCGCCCTCGCCGGCGATGCTGCGCGAGAACCGCTGCGATCTCCTGATCACGCCGCTGCCGCCATCCGGCGTCGATATCGTGCAGAAGCGGCTGCTGAGGGATCACTACGTCTGCTACTACGATGCAAAGGCACGTGCCGCGCCGGCGAGCCGCAACGCTTATCTCGCGGCGCGTCACGTCACCGTGGTCTATACAGATAATGAGCGGCTCGACTTCGACCGCCGGCTGGCAGCGAACGGGCTCCACCGCGACATCGCGATCTCCGTGCCGAGCTTCTCCGGCGTGCCGTCGTTCCTGCGCGGCTCGCAGATGCTTGCGAGCATGCCGAGCCTGCTCGCATCCGGCGTGATGCGCGGTTTTGCGCAAACGCCGATACCGCTCGCGTCCCGCGCGCGGACGCTGGCCGAACTGCCGATGTTCATGGTCTGGCACCAGCGCTACCAGAAAGACCCGGCCCATCGCTGGGTCAGGAGCCAACTCGAGGCCGTGGCGGCGACGGCCGCCAAGACCTGATATTAAGTTCTGATGTCAGGTGCCGTCGTCTGCAAGACTGCCTTTCCCAAACCCACTGGTTGCGCAAAGGGAGCCGCGCTAAAATCCCGTCATGACAGTGACCGACATTGCGAGCCGGACCTACAATCACAGCTGGCGGCTGGATCCCATCATCCGCAGCCTGCTTGATACCGACTTCTACAAGCTATTGATGTTGCAGATGATTCGGGAGGATTACCCGAGTCAGCAGGTGACCTTCTCGGTCATCAACCGCTCGCGCCATGTGCGGCTCGCCGAGATCATCGACGAGGGCGAGCTGCGCGCCCAGCTCGACCACGCCCGCACGATCCGCTTCAGCAAGAAAGAGCTGATCTGGCTCGCCGGTAATACCTTCTACGGCAAGACCCATATGTTCTCGGCGGACTTCATCCGCTGGCTGGCGGAATTCCGCTTGCCTGAGTACGAGCTGCGCAAGGTCGAAGGCCAGTACGAGCTGCATTTCCATGGCCCCTGGACCCACACCACGATGTGGGAGATTCCGGCGCTTGCGATCCTCAACGAGCTGCGCTCGCGTGCGGCGATGAAGGGCAGCGGCCGCTTCGAGCTCGACGTGCTCTACGCCCGTGCCAAGGCCAAGCTGTGGACCAAAGTCGAACGGCTGCGGAAGCTCGAGAACTTGCGGCTCTCCGACTTCGGCACCCGCCGCCGTCACGGCTTCCTCTGGCAGCGCTGGTGCGTCGAGGCGGTGAAGGAAGGCCTGGGCTCGTCCTTCATCGGCACCTCCAACGTGTTGCTCGCGATGGACAACGATCTCGAAGCCATCGGCACCAACGCGCACGAGTTGCCGATGGTCGCAGCCGCGCTCGCCAGGGACGACGAGGAATTGCGCTGGGCGCCTTACCGGGTTCTCGACCAGTGGCGCCAGACCTATGGCGGCAACCTCCTGATCGCGCTGCCCGACGCCTTCGGCACAAAGGCCTTCCTGCGCGATGCGCCGGAATGGGTCGCCGACTGGACCGGCTTCCGCCCCGACAGCGCGCCGCCGATCCAGGCCGGCGAGGAGATCGTCGCCTGGTGGCAGAAGAAGGGCCGCAACCCCAAGGACAAGCTGCTCGTCTTTTCCGACGCGATGGACGTCGGCTCGATCGAGGAAACCTATCATCACTTCGCCGGTCGCGTGCGGCTCTCCTTCGGCTGGGGCACCAACCTCACCAACGACTTCGTCGGCTGCACGCCGGACGGCTCGTTCAATCTCGATCCGATCTCGCTGGTCTGCAAGGTCTCGTCGGTCGACGGCCATCCGGCCGTCAAGCTCTCCGACAATCCGGAGAAAGCGACCGGCCTTCCCTCGGAGATCGAGCGTTACCTGCGCGTGTTCGGCGACGCCGGTCGCGTGCGCAAGCCGGTGCTGGTGTAGAGCACGTAATTTGGCTCGGCGCTGTCCGTGGTTCACCTCTCCCCGACGGGGTGTTCGGACCGGGGACATAGTGGACGGGTGTTCGGAGACATCGTGGACACTTTCGGCAGCGAATCAAGGAGGCTGTCGGATGCCGTTCCGCGAGGTATCTCGGATGGACGCGAGATTGGAGTTTGTGATGTTGGCCTCGGAGGAAGGAGCCAATGTTCGGCAATTGTGTCGTCGGTTCGGCATCAGCCCGACGACCGGCTACAAGTGGCTGGAGCGATGGCAATCGGCCGGGATCAATGGGCTTCAGGAGCAGTCGCGTCGACCGCAGCGTTCGCCGGCGCGCAGTGTTGCGGCGATCGAGGATGCCGTGCTCTCGGTGCGAGCCGAGCATCCGGCTTGGGGTGGGCGCAAGATCGCCAGGCGACTGAAGGATCTGGGGCGGGACGCCGTTCCGGCGCCTTCGACGGTCACGGCGATCTTGAAGCGACATGGGATGGAACTGGGCAAGTTCGGCGGCGGTTCGCCCGCCTTCACCCGTTTCGAGCGGTCGCGGCCGAACGAGTTGTGGCAGATGGACTTCAAGGGCCACGTGGCCTTGCATGTCGGCCGGCTTCATCCGCTGACCGTGCTCGACGATCACTCGCGCTTTTCGGTGGCACTGGCGGCGTGCGCCGACGAGCAGACCGAGACGGTCAGGCAGCATCTCATCGCGGCTTTCCGCCGTTACGGCCTGCCCGAGAGACTGATCACCGACAACGGCTCGCCCTGGGGCGACGGTCCGGGCAGCCCATTCACCCCGCTCGGGGTTTGGCTGATCGAGCATGGCATCAAGATCAGCCATTCGCGGCCCTATCATCCGCAGACCATGGGCAAGGACGAACGCTTCCACCGTAGCCTCAAGGCCGAAGTGTTGTCGGCTCCTTCCTTCACCGATATTGCCGCCGCCCAGCGTGCTTTCGAGCGATGGCGCACGGTCTACAACACGCAACGGCCGCACGAAGCGCTCGAGCTCGCCGTGCCGGCCAGCCGCTATCAGCCGAGCCCGCGCGACTATGTCGAGACCGTCGCACCCTTCGAATACGCACCAGGCGACGCCGTGCGCCGCGTCCAACAGGGCGGGCACGTCAGCTTCCTCGGCCGCAACCTCAAAGTCCCCAAGGCCTTCCGCGGCAAAGCAGTCGCGTTCCGGCCAACCACACAAGACGGCGTCTTCGACGTCGTCTTCAGAACCCAGCTCATCGCAACCGTCGACATCCGGCCTCTCGACGGAACGACCGAAAGTGTCCACGATGTCTCCGAACACCCGTCCACTATGTCCCCGGTCTGAACACGGGGAGAGGTGAACCGAGCCGTGTGCGCATCGATTCAACCAAGACTCATCCTGCTATGGTCCGCGGCCACCGCCTTCGATCGAGTAAACCGCGCACGATGAATGCGAGGCATTGGTTCGCCGATGCCACGCCAGTTCCGGTCGACCGGCATTTGAAGCGATCTGCGCGCATCCACTTCACGGCACCTTCACCCTGCAGCGCAGTCGCTCGCGTTTTTCCCGTCGGTTAAGCAACATTCTCCTCTACTTCCGTTGCAGGCGCAACGCTCCGCTGGGATCGTTGATCGATTTGGGGAACGCAGGGTGTCTCGCAGAACAGCGACTTCGACGAAGGGACATAGTTTCCTTCGCGTCATCAAGCTCGTCTCGCCTTTCGTGCTGGTCGTCGTGCTCCAGGCGGCTGTTGCGGGATTCAGCCTCGAGGTGATGTCCTCGGTCCGCGCCTATGTCGCCGGCGAAGCGTTGTGGTCGCGCTCGCAGAAGAACGCCGTCTATTTCCTCAATCGCTATCTGCATTCGGGCGAGCCGAGCCAGTTCGCGCAATATCAGGCCGCGCTCTCAGTTCCCATCGGCGACGAGTTCGCGCGCTGGGCGCTCGGGCGCGATCCGATCGACGTCGAGACCGCCCGCATCGGCTTTCTGCAAGGCGGCAACCATCCCGATGACGTACCGGGCCTGATCTGGCTGTTTCGCTACTTCAACCGCGTCAGCTTCCTTCAGGACGCGATCCGCGAGTGGGCTGCCACCGATCCCATGCTGCTTGAGCTCAGCATCTTCGGCGAGGTCATCCGCTCCGAGCTGGAGAACGGTCCCATTCAGGACGACGGCCGCATGCAATTCCTGTCGTCGCGACTCTCGGAGCTCAACACGCAGTTCACCGTGCACGCCACCGTCCTCGGCGAGGGCTCCCGTGCCATCAAGGCGACGCTGACGTTCGTCAACATCGTCACCGCCGCAATGCTGATCCTGCTCCTGATCTGGCACACGCGCCGATTGGTGCTGCAGCGACAGACCTTCGAAGACGCCCTGCATGCCGAGAAGGAGCGCCTCGCCTGGCAGGCATCGCACGATTGGCTCACCGGACTCGCCAATCGCCGCGCCTTCGAAGCGCGACTGCAAGGCGAGCTGGACAATGCCGCGGCAGGTCCGCTCACCCTGATCCTGCTCGACCTCGACCAATTCAAGAACGTCAACGACAGTTGCGGCCATCTCGCGGGCGACCGCCTGCTCTGCCAGATCGCACACCTGTTGCAACACGACAGGCAGCCGCTTGATCAGGTGGCCCGGCTCGGCGGCGACGAGTTCGGCCTAATCCTGCCGCAGTGCGCGCCGTCAAACGCCGTCGATATCGCCGAACGGCTGCGACGATCGCTCGAGCTGTTCAGCTTCCCCTGGGACGATCGCTGCTTCACGGTGACCGCCAGCATCGGCATCACCTGCATCGCCGACCGCAACACCACGCTCGAGGACGCGATGCGGCGCGCGGATGCCGCCTGCTACCGCGCCAAGGAAAAGGGACGCAACCGGGTTCAGGTCGAGAACGGAAGACTGGGCGTCGTCGCCGCCGCGCTCCGGCCGCGCAAAGCAGCGCGCGCCTGACGCGGCTCGCCGCTGTCATCGCAGCGGCAGAATTCCGAGCCCTCTGAGATGCACGTCGACGAATTGTTCGATCTGCTGGCGCAGCATCTGCGGCGGCACGGCCACCATGCGCTCCTCGAGGCCGAGCGAGATGATGCCATGCACGGCGGAGAACAGCGTGCGCGACAGCAGCGCGATCTTCACGTCATCAGCATCCGGCAATAGCCGCACCAGGGGCGGATGCATCAGCGCGAAAGCATCCATCACCATCTGAAGGATGTCGTCCGGATAGGGGCGATCGTCCTCCATCCGGTGCTCGAACAACGAGCGCAGCAGATTGGCGTGCGCGGCGAAGAAGTCGAGATAGGTCTCGGCAAGCCCATAGAGCTGGCGAACCGGATCCTCGGCAGGAACGCCCCGAAGCCGCGTCGTGAGCGCCTGAACCGTCTCCCGATTGACGGTCAGGATGACGCCGTCGAAGTCGCCGAACTCGTTATAGACGCTGCCGACCGAACAGCCGGCAGCCTCGGCAACGTCCCGAACCTTCAGTGATTTCAGCCCTTTAGCTGAGATAATGCCGCGGGCAATCTCCACGATCTGGAGCCTGCGCCGATATTTTTTTTGGTCGCGCAGCGATTCTTCTTGAACATTGTTCATTTTCAAGCTACTCATGTGAACATTGTTCAAATTAACCCGGAGACCTGGAAAATGCAAACCCTTGCTGTTGATATCGCCGCCACCTTCGTCGATGACGCCACGGCTCTCGTCACCGGCCTCGGCCGGGCCCTGCTGCGGTTCGCGATGGCGCCGATCAATCGCATCGCCAATGCCTGCGACGTTGCCGGCGTGCTCGCCGAGCGGCGGGCGACCTTCCGGATCTGGCGGGCCGATCGCGCCCGTGCACGTCACGAGGGCCGGCGGTTCAGCCTGCTCGGCCGCCTCTCGCCCTTTCGCCACCTCTCCCATCTCACCTGAGGCGCGCACAAGCCGGTCGGCTCGAATGCAAGAGCCGGTTGCAAGGAAGGACTCACCATGTCGGGACGTGCGCGGCCGATCCGGCGGATTTCAGCGGTGCGGTTCAGCTTTTCCTTCATCGCCCGGCGCCATATCCGGGCGAGTGAGGCCGCTCCGCCCGAGCAGGACGCGGCCTCGACCAGATATTTGCGAACCTAACAAGACCACTTGGAGACCAACAGGATCAGAGGACTGAGGGGACAGAGCAGGCCGGCGATGTCGTTATCCTGCACGCGTTCGTCCCAAATGCCTCGGTCGTGACGTCTCACCGACAATGTAACAGGCTGCCTTTCCAAACAGGATTAGTCATGATCAGGGAATTGATGTCGTCACGCCGTTTCGCGCCGCTGTTCTGGGCGCAATTCTTCTCGGCGCTCAATGACAACGTGCTCAAGAACGCTCTCGTCATCATCCTGCTTTACAGCGCGGCAACCGGCCATGGCGATGCCTTGGTGACGGTCGCAGGCGCCGTCTTCATCTTCCCCTATTTCATCCTGTCCGGGCTCGGCGGCCAGCTCGCCGACAAATACGTCAAATCCGTCGTCGCAAGACGGCTCAAATTCGCCGAGATCTTTGCTGCTGGCTTTGCCGCCGCCGGCTTCTTCCTGCATTCGGTACCGCTGCTGTTCGCAGCGCTCGCGCTGTTCGGCACCATCGCCGCGCTGTTCGGCCCGGTGAAATACGCGATGCTGCCGGACCAGCTCGAGCTCGGCGAGCTCGCGACCGGCAACGCTCTCGTCGAAGGCGCCACCTTCATGGCGATCCTGCTCGGCACCGTCGCCGGCGGCCAGTTCGTGGCCGGCTCCGCGCATATGGGCTGGGTCGCATCCGCCGTCGTCGTGCTGGCCCTGCTGTCCTGGGCTTTCGCTTCCCGCATTCCGCAGACCACGCCCTCCGCGCCCGACCTGCCCGTCGATGCCAATCCCTGGACTTCGACGGTCAGCCTGCTCAGGACGTTGCATGCCGACCATCGGCTGTGGGACGGCACCGTGATCGTCTCCTGGTTCTGGCTGGTCGGCGCCATCGTGCTGTCGCTGCTGCCGGCGCTGATCAAGGAGGTTGTCGGTGGTACCGAGGGCGTGGTGACGCTGTGCCTCGCGATCTTCGCGATCGGCATCGCCATCGGCTCGCTGTTTGCCGCCAGCCTCAGCCACGTTCGCCCGAACCTCGCGCTGGTGCCGATCGGCGCGATCATCATGGGTTTTGCCGGCCTCGATCTCGCCTGGGCCATCGCGGTGACCGGCAAGGGCCAGGACATCACCGCGCTCGACTTCGCGACCTCGTTCGCCGGCCTGCGCATGATGGTGGATTTCGTCGCCTTCGCATTCGGCGGCGGCCTGTTCGTCGTCCCGTCCTTCGCTGCCGTGCAGGCCTGGTCGGCTCCGAATGAGCGCGCTCGCATCATCGCCGCCGGCAACGTGCTGCAGGCTGCCTTCATGGTGGTGGGCTCGCTGTTCGTCGCGCTGCTGCAGGCGGGCGGATTGCATGTCGGCTGGATCTTCTTCGGCCTCGGCCTCGCCAGCTTCGGCGCGGTCTGGTTCGTGCTGACCAAGTGGGGCAAGGAAGGCGTGCGCGATTTCGGTGGACTGCTGTTCCGCGCGCTGTTCCGCACGGAAGTGCGCGGGCTCGAAAACCTGCCGCCTCCGGGCACGCGCATGCTGATCGCGCCCAACCATGTCAGCCTGATCGATGGCCCGCTGCTGCACGCCGTACTGCCGATCGATGCGAGCTTCGCGGTCGATACCGGCATCGCCAAGGCCTGGTGGGCCAAGCCGTTCCTGCGGGTGATCAAGCACTACACCATGGATCCGACCAAGCCGCTGGCCGCGCGCGACCTGATCAAGCTCGTGGCCGCGGGCGAGCCTGTCGTCATCTTCCCGGAGGGACGGATCACCGTTTCCGGCTCGCTGATGAAGGTCTATGACGGCACCGCGATGATCGCGGACAAGGCCGACGCCGTGGTCGTGCCGGTCCGCATCGAAGGCGCCCAGCGCTCCCATCTCAGCTATCTCGACAGCAGCCAGATCAAGCGCTCGTGGTTTCCGCGCGTGACGGTCACGATCCTGCCGCCGGTCAAGCTTCCGGTCGATGAAACGCTCAAGGGCAAGGCGCGCCGCAATGCCGCTGGCGCCGCGCTCCAGGATGTGATGATCGACGCCCTGGTGAAGAACGCCATGCTCGATCACTCGCTGTTCGAGGCGCTCGGACACGCTTATCGCGACCGCGACACCGGCAAGGTCATCATCGAGGACGCGCTCGGCACCAAGCTGACCTATCGCAAGCTGATCCTCGGCGCACAGGTTTTGAGCCGCAAGCTCGAAATCGGCACCACGGCCGGCGAGAATGTCGGCGTGCTGCTGCCGAACTCCGCAGGCGTTGCCGTCGTCTTCATGGCGCTGCAAAGCATCGGCCGTGTCCCGGCCATGCTCAACTTCTCGGCTGGCCCGGTCAACGTCCTCGCGGCCATGAAGGCCGCGCAGGTCAAGACCGTGCTGACCTCGAAGGCCTTCATCGAGAAGGGCAAGCTCGACAAGCTGATGGCCGCGATCTCCGCGGAAGCCCGCGTCGTCTATCTCGAGGACGTCCGCGCCTCGATTGGCCTCACCGACAAGATCAAGGGCCTGCTCGCGGGCACGACGCCGCGCGTGCCCCGCCAGGCCAACGATCCGGCCGTCGTGCTGTTCACCTCAGGTTCGGAAGGCACGCCCAAGGGTGTGGTGCTGTCCCACCGCAACATCCTCGCCAACGCGGCGCAGGCGCTGGCGCGGGTCGACGCCAACGCCAATGACAAGGTGTTCAACGTGCTGCCGGTGTTCCACTCGTTTGGACTCACGGGCGGCATGATGATGCCGATGCTCGCGGGCATTCCGATCTACATGTACCCCTCGCCGCTGCATTACCGGATCGTGCCCGAGCTGATCTACCAGACCGGCGCCACCATCCTGTTCGGCACCGACACGTTCCTCACCGGCTACGCCCGGTCGGCGCATGCCTACGACTTCCGCACCCTGCGTCTCGTGATCGCCGGCGCCGAGGCCGTCAAGGACCGGACGCGGCAGGTGTTCATGGAGCGCTACGGCATCCGCATCCTCGAAGGCTATGGCGTCACCGAGACGGCGCCGGTGCTGGCGATGAACACGCCGATGGCCAACCGTCCCGGCACCGTCGGCCGTCTGTCGCCGCTGATGGAAAGCCGCCTCGATCCGGTCCCCGGCATCGAGGAAGGCGGACGCCTCTCGGTGCGCGGGCCGAACGTGATGCTCGGCTACTTGCGCGCCGAAAATCCCGGCGTGCTCGAAAAGCTTCCCGACGGCTGGCACGACACCGGCGACATCGTGGCGATCGACGCCGCCGGCTTCATCACCATCAAGGGCCGCGCCAAGCGCTTTGCCAAGATTGCGGGCGAAATGGTGTCGCTGTCGGCGGTCGAGAGCATCGCAACGACGCTATGGCCGCAGGCCGCCTCGGTCGCCGTGTCGATCCCCGACCAGCGCAAGGGCGAGCGCATCGTGCTGCTGACGACGGAAAAGAATGCCGAGCGCAGCGCGATGCAGGCCCAGGCCAAGACGATCGGCGCCTCCGAGCTGACCGTGCCCGCGACGATCATGGTGGTCGACAAGGTGCCGCTGCTCGGCACCGGCAAGACCGACTATGTCACAGCGACGACGATGGCCCGCGAGCAGGCCTCCGCGACGGAACGCGAGGTGGCGTAAGACGGCGAGCGGGTTCGCCGTCACGCCGCCGTTCGCCGCTCCTGCGCGTAACGTACCAGCGCGGCGAAGCGATAAATGCCATGCACGAACTTGCCGTAGGGCATGGTGATGAACAGCGCGAACACCGCACCGAGATGGAGCGCGAGCAGCGGTCCCATCGCCGAGGTCTCACGCAGGACCAGAAGCAGCATGCCGGTGAGGCCGGTCAGGAACAGCATGGCGATGAAGCCGACGTCCATGCCGTAACGGCTCTCGTCGAGCAACGCCGGATCGCGTTGCATCCTGGCCGCGAACAGGCCGATCGGCCCGATGATCAGACCGATGCCGCCGAGCGTGCCGAGCACGACCGGCAGATCCCACCACGGATACGGCGCCTCGCGCCCGAGCAGATAGTGATAGAGCGTCGCCACCGAGGTCGCGGCAAAGCAGAGCAGGAAGCCGTAGAAGGTCAGGTGATGATAGAGCTTGCGCCGGTCCGTCGGCCGATCGTCCTCGTTGTAGCAGCCGACGCCGCCGCCATGGAGATAGCGCAGCTCGCCGGCATCGCGGATCGCCTGGAACATCGAGCCGCCATCGGCGCGGCCGCCGATCGGCGCCCCGATGTCGCGCCAGAACGCACGCACGCTCATGACGAGGGCCAGGATGGCGTAGAGCAAGGCGGCGCTGAACAGCGCGGCCATCGCGTTGTGCGGCATCAGCTTGTAGAACGCACCCGGACCGGTATGAACGCCGAACAGCACATCGCGGTCATTGAGAGCAGCGAATCCGAGGATGAAGGCCGCCATGCTGAGCGCGGCGACGATGCTGATGAGGAGGCCGTTGCGCGCGAAGGCGCCTGACAGCGCACGCGGCCAGGCATAGACCGCATAGGATTCCGCGCGTGCGGCCGCAAGCGTCTTGGGAACGTTGACGTTGAACTCGTGCGGCGGCGAGAACTGGCAGTCGACGTAGCAGGCGCCGCAGGCATGGCAGAGATTGGCGAGATAGTTGAGATCGCCGTCGGAGAAGGCGCGGCGCATCTCCATCGCCGGAAACACCGCGCACAGGCCCTCGCAATAGCGGCAGGAATTGCAGACCGTCATGAGACGGTCGGCCTCGTCTAATATCCTAGTTCCGTGCATGTTTCGCCGCTTCCCGTCCCGCGATCCGACCGAACACGCTGCCGATGGTCATACCCATGCCGGCCGCATAGCCCTTGCCGAGCACATTGCCGGCCATGATCTCGCCGGCGGCGAACATGTTGCCTGATGGCTTGCCGCCCTTCATCAGCATCCGCGCCTCCTTGTTCACTCGCGTGCCGAGATAAGTGAAGGTGATGCCGGGCCGCACCGGATAGGCGAGATAGGGCGGCGTCTCGATCCGCCGTGCCCAGTGGGTCTTCGGCGGCGTGATGCCTTCGGTACGGCAGTCGTCCAGGACGGTGTGGTCAAAGGTGCCGAGCCGCACCGCGGCGTTGAATTCAGTGATGGTCTTCTCCAGCGCGGCCGGATCGAGCCCGAGCTTGCCGGCGAGTTCCGCGATCGTCTGCCCCGCGATCGGCGGGAAGAGCGTCGGCATGAAGCTCGTCACGACGGTGGAATCGAAGATGATGTAGGCGATCTGATCGGGCTGCGCCGCGACCAGCCGCCCCCAGATCGCATAGCGCTTCGGCCAGATGTCCTCGCCTTCGTCATAGAAGCGCTGGGCGTGCTTGTTGACGACGATGCCGAACACGACCGAGTCATGCCGCGTGATGATGCCGCCGTCGAATTTCGGCGCGCGCGCGTCGATCGCGACCGCGTGGCACTGGGTGGGATCGCCGACCTCCTGCACGTCTTTGTCGAGTAGCA
Organism: Bradyrhizobium sp. LMG 9283; assembly: GCF_045571415.1. Lineage (NCBI taxonomy): Bacteria > Pseudomonadati > Pseudomonadota > Alphaproteobacteria > Hyphomicrobiales > Nitrobacteraceae > Bradyrhizobium > Bradyrhizobium sp. LMG 9283. The sequence goes on along the minus strand of NZ_CP120691.1, from coordinate 1,823,719 downwards.
TCTTCAGGATGGAGCCGCGGTTATAGGGCGTGCCGCGTATCAGGAAATTGTCGGCAGCTTCGCCCCAATACTGCTTCAACCACTCGATGTTGGCCTCGAAGCCGCCGGCCGCCGCGACCAGCGAGGTCGCGCGGATCTCGGTCTCGCCGTTGACCGGCCGCTTGAGGCGCGCGGCGAGGAACATGCCGTCCTCGATCACGAGGTCGGTGACCTCGGCGTCGTATTCGACCTCGACGCCGAGCCGCTCGGCGGTCAGATACAGCGCATTCAGCATCGCTCGCCCCCCGCCGAGGAAGAAGGAGTTGGTGCGGCCAAGACTCAGCGTGCCGCCGAGCGAGGGCTGCCAGCGCACGCCCTGCTCCACGATCCAGTTCAGGATGTCCTTGGACTCCCTGATCATGTGCCGGGCCAGCACCTCGTCGGTCTGTCCGCCGGTGACGCGCAGCAGATCCTCCCAGAATTCCTCTTCGGTATAGGGGCCGGTCAGGATTTCGGTCGCCGCATCATGGGCGCAGCGCATGTTGCGGGTGTGGCGGGTGTTGCCGCCGCGGTAGAACTTTGGCGCGCCTTCGAGCACGAGGACGGAGGCACCGCCTCGCCCTGCGCTGATCGCCGCACACAGTGCCGCGTTGCCGCCTCCGATCACCAGCACGTCGTATTTGCTGCCCATGCCGTCTGCCCGATGCGACGAAGTTGGAGACATTCTGCCAGCAGGCGGACTCGATCGCGCCGATCCGCCATTGCGCATCTTTGTATACGAAGATATACAGAAAAGACGCAAGCGGCATCTCTGCATGGGCAGGATGCGCATCGAGGGATCATGGCCAGACGCGCGGCAAAGATAGGCGGATCGGTTTCGCGCGGCGCCGGCCTGGCGCTGGGCGAAGCCGTGTTCCGCTCGCTGTGCGAGGCGCTGCAGGCCGGCAGCTACCGGGCCGGCGATCGCCTGCGCGAGGAGGAAGTGGCGCAGCGGCTGAAGGTCAGCCGCACGCCGGTGCGGGAAGCGCTGGGCCGACTCGCGGCGCGCGGTTTCGTCGAGCCCGCCGGCGGCCGCGGGCTGATCGTCCGCAATCTCGACATCTCCGAAGTGCTCGAGCTCTACGCCATGCGCGAGATCATGGAAGGCGCCGCCGCGCGTCTTGCCGCCGAGCATGCCTCAACGACGGAGATCGATGCACTCCGCGATATCGAGCAGGCCTTTGTCGAGACATCCGCGACCGACGCAGCCGAAATGGCGCGGCTCAACCGCGCCTTCCACGAGGCCATCTGCCGCGCCGCACGCAACCGCTATCTCGACAACGCTTCGCGGGAATTGCAGGACTGGATCGCGCTGCTCGGCCCAACCACCTTCACCGTATCGGACCGCCCCTTGAGCAGCCACGGCGAGCATCAGGCCATCATCGACGCGATCGCCGCGCGCGACGGCGACAGAGCCGAGCAGCTCGCGCGCGCGCACATCCGCGAAGCGCTGCGCTGCCGGCTCAAATTGTTGCAGAAGCAATAGGCGAGGCGCTCACGCCAGCACGTCCGCCACGACCGCCTTCAGCACATCCCTGATGTCACCGGGCTTCAGCCGCACCTGCAAGCCGCGCTGGCCGCCATTGAGATAGACCAGATCATGCGCGAGCGCGCTCTGCTCGATCACGGTGCGCACCGGCTTGCGCTGCCCGAACGGGCTGATGCCGCCGACCTTGAACCCGGTGACGCGTTCGGCCTCAGGCGGCTTCATCATCTGCGCCGACTTGCCGCCCGCCGCCGCCGCGAGCTTCTTCATCGAGACTTCCTGATCGGACGGCACGACGACGCAAACCGGCTTGCCGTCCACCAGCGCCATTAGCGTCTTCAGGACACGCGCCGGGTTCTCACCGAGCGCGGCGGCGGCCTGGAGCCCGATGCTCTCGGCATCGGGATCGTAGTCGTAGGTGTGAACGGTGAAGGCGACACCGGCTGCGTCAAGCGCGCGCGTGGCGGGGGTGACTTTGGACATGCGCCACGTTTATCACCGTCACTGCGAGGAGCGAAGCGACAGCGAGGAGGTGCACGAACGCGCCAAACCCCGGTGTCGCCCCGGCGAAGGCTGGGACGACGCCGATTGTTTGGCAGTCTTGTGCCACCAAAAAGACGGCGAGCCCGCCGCCCCTACTCCGCCGCGTCCCGCATCTCGACGCGCTCCGCCCGTGCCGCGCAGAACTTGAATTCCGGGATCTTGCCGAAGGGATCGAGCGCCGGGTTGGTGAGCAGGTTCGCGGCCGCCTCCGCGTAGCAGAACGGCATGAACACCATGTTCTCGGGCACGTCGCGGTCGGAGCGGACCTTGACTTCGACGGCGCCGCGGCGCGTCTCCAGGCGGATGAAATCGCCCGGCGCGAGCCTCTTCTTGCGCATGTCCTTCGGGCTCATGAAGGCGACCGCCTCCGGCTCGATCTGATCGAGCACCTGGGCGCGGCGCGTCATCGAGCCGGTGTGCCAGTGTTCCAGCACGCGGCCGGTCGACAGCACCATCGGATATTCGTCGTCCGGAATCTCGTCCGGCGGGATGACCTTGGCCGGCACGATCTTGCCGCGGCCGCTCGCAGTCGGGAAGCCCGTGGTGAAGATGATCTCGTTGCCGGGCTTGTTCGGATCATCGACGGGATAGGTGACCGCGCCTTCGCGCACCAGTCGCTCCCAGGTGATGTTCTTCAGCGACGGCATCAGCTCTGCCATCTCGGTGAAGACGTCGCCGGGGCCGGAGTAATTCCACGGCAGGCCCATGCGCTTGCCGATCTCCTGGATGATCCAGAGATCCTGCCGCGCATCGCCCGGCGGCTTGATCACCTGGCGCGCGAGCTGCACGCGGCGGTCGGTGTTGGTGAAGGAGCCGTCCTTCTCGGCAAACGCCGAGGCCGGCAGGATGACGTCGGCGTGGAAGGCGGTCTCGGTAACGAAGAGATCCTGCACCACGAGATGATCGAGCATGGCGAGCGCTTCGCGGGCGTGCTGGAGATCGGGATCGGACATCGCGGGATTCTCGCCCTCGATATACATGCCCTTGATCTCGCCGGCGTGGATCGCGTTCATGATCTCGACCACGGTCAGGCCGCGGACAGGATCGAGATCCTGCTGCCAGAGCTTCTCGAAGGCGCCGCGCATGTCGTCGCGGCCGACCGGCTGGTAATCCGGCAGGAACATCGGGATCAGGCCGGCGTCGGAGGCACCCTGCACGTTGTTCTGGCCGCGCAGCGGATGCAGGCCGGTGCCGGGACGGCCGACCTGGCCGGTGATCAGCGCAAGCGCGATCAGGCAGCGCGCATTATCGGTGCCATGGACGTGCTGGCTGATGCCCATGCCCCAGAAGATGATCGACGATTTTGCCCGTGCATAGGTGCGCGCGACCTCGCGCAGCGTCTGCGCCGGGATGCCGCAGATCGGCTCCATCTTCTCCGGCGTGAACTCCTTGATCTTCTCCTTGAGGTCCTCAAACCCCTCGGTGTAGCCGGCGATGTACTGATCGTCGGTGAGGCCCTCGGTGATGATCGTGTTGATCATCGCGTTCAGCATCGCGACGTCGGAACCGGGCTTGAACTGCAGATGCTTGGTCGCATGGCGCGACAGCGCCTGCCGGCGCGGATCCATCACGAACAGTTTTGCGCCGTTCTGCTTCACCGCGTTCTTGATGAAGGTCGCGGCGACCGGGTGGTTCACGGTCGGATTGGCGCCGATCACGACGATGACTTCCGCATCCATGGCCGCCGAGAACGGCGCGGACACCGCGCCCGAGCTCAGGCCTTCGAACAGCGCCGCCACCGACGAGGCGTGGCACAGGCGGGTGCAGTGGTCGACATTGTTCGAACCAAAGCCGGTGCGGACCAGCTTCTGGAACAGATAGGCCTCTTCGTTCGAGCCCTTGGCCGAACCGAAGCCGGCGAGCGCCTTGACGCCGTTCTCGTCGCGGATCTTGACGAGACCCTTGGCGGCGATGTCGAGCGCCTCTTCCCAGCTCGCTTCACGGAAATGCGTGAACGGATTGGCCGGATCGACCTGATCGTTGGCGTCCTTCTTCGCATTCGGCAGCCGCACCAGCGGTTTTGTCAGGCGATGCGGATGGTGGATGTAGTCGAAACCGAAGCGGCCCTTGACGCAGAGACGGTTGTGATTAGCCGGGCCGTCGCGGCCCTCGGCGTAAATCACCTTCTCGTCCTTGACCTCGTAGGTCACTTGGCAGCCGACGCCACAGAACGGGCAGAGCGAATCCACCTTCTTGTCCGCGTAAGTCACGCGGGTCTGCTTGTCGTCGAGCATCACGGCCGGCATCAGGGCGCCGGTCGGACAGGCCTGCACGCATTCGCCGCAGGCAACGCAGGTGGATTCGCCCATGGGATCGTCGAAGTCGAACACGATCTTGGCGCCGGCATTGCGATAGGCCATGCCGATGACGTCGTTGACCTGGACCTCGCGGCAGGCGCGCACGCACAGGCCGCACTGGATACACGCATCGAGATTGACGCGCATGGCCGGATGGCTGGCGTCGGTCGCCCAGCGCTCGGCGGCAGGGAAGCGGCTCTCGGTGACGCCGGTGGTCTCGGCCCAGTGCCAGAACTTCGAGTCCGGATCGTGCGAGGTTTCGCGCGCCGGCTGGTCGGCGACCAGCAGCTCCATCACCATCTTCTGTGCAGAGACTGCACGCGCGGATTCCGTCTTCACCTTCATGCCGACAGACGGCGTGCGCTTGCAGGACGCCGCCAGCACGCGCTCGCCCTCGATCTCGACCATGCAGGCGCGGCAATTGCCGTCGGGCCGATAGTCCGGTGCGGGCGAATAGCACAGATGCGGAATGTCCCGGCCCTGACGCTTCGCAACCTGCCAGATCGTTTCGCCAGGATTGGCCTCGACCTGCTTGCCGTCGAGCTCGAACGTAATCTTCGTCATTCGGCCGCTTCCTTGAACTCGTCAGGGAAATATTTGATTACGGAGGACAGCGGATTCGATGCCGCCTGTCCGAGCCCGCAGATCGAGGCATCGCGCATCGCCTGGCTCAATTCTTCGAGCAGGGCACGGTTCCAGACGGGCCTCTGCATCAGCAGCGCCGCCTTCTGGGTTCCGACGCGGCACGGCGTGCACTGGCCGCAGCTCTCATCCTCGAAGAACTTCATCAGATTCAGCGCAGCCGTTCTCACGCTGTCCTTTTGCGAAAGGATCACGATCGCGGCCGAGCCGATGAAGCAGCCGTATTTCTCCAGCGTGCCGAAATCGAGCGGGATGTCGTCCATCGATGCCGGCAAAATGCCGCCGGACGCACCGCCGGGGAGATACGCATAGAACTGATGGCCGTCAGCCATGCCGCCACAATATTCCTCGATCAGCTCACGCACGGTGATGCCCGCCGGCGCCAGCTTCATGCCGGGATTCTTGACGCGCCCCGAGACCGAGAAGCTACGCAGGCCGTGACGCTCGTGGCGGCCATGGCTCTTCCACCAGTCGGCGCCCTTCTCGACGATGTCGCGCACCCACCACAACGTCTCGATGTTGTTGATCAGCGTCGGCAGGCCGAACAGGCCGACCTGGAACGGGTAAGGCGGCTTGTGCCTGGGCAGGCCGCGCTTGCCCTCGATGCTCTCCAGCAGTGAGGATTCCTCGCCGCAGATGTAAGCGCCGGCGCCGCGGCGCATGTGCAGGGTCGGTCCGCCCGGCGGGAGCTTGGCGATCTCGCGTTCGAGGATCTCGCGCGAGGCCGGATATTCGTCGCGCAGATAGATGTAGACATCGGAGGCCTGAACCACATGCGCGCCGATCAGCATGCCTTCGATGAAGCGGTGCGGATCGGTTTCCAGATAGTAGCGATCCTTGAACGTGCCGGGCTCGCCCTCGTCGCCATTGATCGCCATCAGCCGCGGGCCGGGCTCGCCCAGTACGGCGCGCCATTTCCGTCCCGTCGGAAAGCCGGCGCCGCCGAGACCGCGCAGCGACGCATCGTCGAGCGCCTTCAGAAGATCGTCCTTCGGCAGCTCGCCCGAACGAACGCGATTGAGCAGCTTGTAGCCGCCAGCGGCGACATAGGCGTCGTACTCGGTATATTTTGGAAGATGCGCGTGAGTGTCGCGGGCCTTGGCCGTCGCCATCACATTAGCGACGGTGGCGTGATCGACGAAGTTGTGACCGACTTCCGCGGCGGGCGCAGTATCGCAACGGCCGACGCAGGGCGCGCGGACGACGCGGATGCCGGGACCTGATGCGCTCTGCAGATCCTCGAGCAGCTTCTCGCCGCCGAGCATGGCGCAAGTCAGCGAATCGCAGACGCGGATCGTCAGCGGCGGAATGTCGGGCTCACCTTCCTTCACCACGTCGAAATGCGCATAGAAGGTCGCCGTCTCGAACACCTCGGCGAAGGCGAGCTTCATCTCGTCGGCGAGCGCGGCCAGATGCGCAGCCGAGATCTGGTGGTACTTGTCCTGGATCAGGTGCAGATATTCGATCAGCAGATCGCGCCGTCGCGGCCTGTCGCCGAGCAACAGCTCGATCTCGTGCGCAGCGGTCGGATCAACCTGGCGCCCTTTGGGGGTGGCCTTGGCGCGTCGGCGTCCCTCGCCGGGATGCTCGAACGGGCGGACCTTGTGCGCGTCGTGGCTCATCGATTCGTCTCGACCTCGTCCTTTAGAACGGCTTAAGTTCTAACTCCTGGCATGCCAGATGCCAAGAAGATTATCATGTTCTCGGAAGCAGTTAAGCGCAGCCCAAGACAAGCCCTGGATCGCTGCGGGGACACGGCCTTGCGTTCGTCCAACGCGCCACCCGATAGAACGAAGCCTGAATTGGTCGGCAGATCAATAAAGGCTTCCCATGCTGCGATAGCGAAGTCGTATCGAGCTCTTGCTCCGAGGCGACGGCGGGAGCGCGCAAGGTGCGCTCCCGCTCGCGATGAATGTGCGATCAGAAAAACTTGACCGCGCTCTCCAGCGTCTTCCACACACCCCAAGCCAAGGGAACGCCGACGAAGGCCCAGAACAGCGCCGCCTTGGCGTCGAGCCCGCCAAAGCCGATGCCGTAGGAGCCGTGCGGGCCTGCGGCTGCAGCGCTGGCGCTCGCCGCCTGCAGCTTGGCGACATCGGCATCCTTCATGTGCCACTTCGAATCGACCGGCTTGATCAGGTAGTTGCAGATCAGGCCCGCGACCAGCATGGCGCACAGGATGTACATGGTGGTGTTGTAGAGCTGGTCGCGCGGCACGCCAGCGGCAAGCTGGAACTCGCGGATGTAGTTGACCACGACGGGACCGATGATGCCCGCCGTCGACCATGCCGTCAGCAGCCGGCCGTGGATGGCGCCGACGAACTGGGTGCCGAACATGTCGGCGAGATAGGCCGGCACGGTCGCAAAGCCGCCGCCATACATCGACAGGATGATGCCGAAGCCGACCACAAACAGCAGCTTCGAGCCCATCGCCGCGAAGGTCGGCGCCAGCGCATAGAGCGCGATGCCGAGGACGAAGAACGTGTAGTAGGTGTTCTTGCGGCCGATCTTGTCCGACAGCGAGGCCCAGAAGAAGCGGCCGCCGATGTTGAACAACGAGAGCAATCCGGCAAAGCCAGCGGCGATCGCTGCGATCTGGGCCTTCTGCCCGGCATCGAGCGCATTGAAGCCGACGTCCGGCAGGCCGATCAACTTACCGCCGAAGATCTCCTGCAGCATGGGCGAGGCCATGCCGATCACGCCGATGCCGGCGGACACGTTCAGGCACAGCACCCACCAGATCAGCCAGAACTGCGGTGTCTTGTGCGCATCGTTGAGATGCACGTTGTTCTTCGAGATCATCGCGTTGGCCTTGACCGGCGGGGTCCAGCCCTCCGGCTGCCAGCCGGGCGGCGGCAAGCGATAGCGGAATGCGCCGATCATCATGAACACGAAGTAGATGACGCCCATCGCGACGAAGGTCTCCCAGACGCCGACCGAACTCGGGCTCTTGAAGTAGTTCATCAGGAGGTTCGCCAGCGGCGCGCCGATCATGGCGCCGCCGCCGAAGCCCATGATGGCCATGCCGGTCGCCATGCCGCGGCGATCCGGGAACCACTTCACCAGCGTCGACACCGGGGAGATGTAGCCGAGCCCGAGACCGATGCCGCCGATCACGCCCGACCCCAGCCACAGCAGCCAGAGCTGATGGGTGTAGATGCCGATTGCACCGAGGAAGAGGCCGCCGCACCAGCACAGCGCCGAGACGAAGCCCGCCTTGCGCGGCCCCACGCGCTCCAGCCAGCCGCCCCAGACCGCCGCCGCAATACCGAGCAGCACGAAGAACAGCGTGTACATCCAGCCCATGCTGGCGACCTTCCAGTCGCAGCTGGTCGTGAACAGCTCCTGCACCAGCGACATGTCCGGGCAGGCCTTCGGCGCCGTGATGCCGATCGCGCGCGACAGCGGCAGCCAGAACACCGAGAAGCCGTAGGCCATGCCGATGCACAGATGGATGCACAGCGCCGCCGGCGGCACCAGCCAGCGATTGAAGCCGGCCGTCGCGATCGTGCGTTCACGATCGAGAAAGCCGGAAGCACCAACCGGTGCAAGAACGGTATCGGCAGTCGTCATAAGCATTACCTCCCAAGCGCGGCCTTGCCGGCACATCGGTTTGAGACCGGTCCTGCGTGCTTGCAGCCGCGCATGACAGGTCGAACTTCATGCCGAAGCGGAATTGTCTGGTGCGCATCGCCTCATGCGCGCCGAGCAAGCAGCTGATCGCGGGTGATGTCCCTTCGCCTCGCGAGCAGCGTTGCAGTGACGGCTATTGCGCCCTCATCCCCCTCAACACCCTGTCTTGAGATGAGCAACGCGCGTGCCAGAAATAGCATCGTGACAATTCAACGACTTGCCGCAGCGCAATGTGCTGAGTTGGACAGAATGTCCTGAGGCCTTCGGACAAAATGTCCAATCAGGCCGCTTCCGGCAGCCACACCGTGAATATACTCCCGGAACCGACGCGGCTTTCGGCCGTGATCTGTCCGCCCTGGCGCTTGATCAGCGTCTGGCTGATGGAGAGGCCGAGCCCGGTGCCTTGCCGCCGTTTCGTGGTGTAGAAGGGGTCGAATATCTTTTCGATCACCTCAGTGCTTATGCCGATGCCGGTGTCGGCGACCTCGATGGCGACGCCTTGATGGCCGTCGCGTTCGGCATCGAAGGAGCGGAGCGTCAGGGTTCCGCCTTCGGGCATGGCGTGGATCGCGTTGACGATGAGATTGACCAGCACCTGCTGCAGCTCGTTGCGGTTCATCAGCACGAGCCGGTTGGCGCGGTCGTCCCTGACCACGGCGATCTCGGTCTTGTTCAGAAGATGCTGCACCAGCGGCAGACAGTCGGAGATGACGCTTGCCGGCGCATGGCGCTCGACATAGCCGGCATATTCCTCCGGCCTTGCAAACTGCAACAGCTTGGTCACGATCTGGCTGATGCGGTGAATCTGCTCGTCGAGCAGTCGAAACTCGACCTTCGCCTTGTCGGCATCGGCGCCGAACACGCTGCGGATGACGTCGAGATTGCCCTGCATCACCGCGATCGGATTGTTGATCTCGTGCGCAACGCCGGCGGTGATCTCACCGATCGCAGCCAGCTTCTCGGACATGATGAGCTGCTTGGTGGTCGCCTCGAGCTTGAGATTGGCGTGCTCGAGGTCGCGCGTGCGCTCCCGCACGCGGACGTTCAATTCCTCATTCCATTCCCGGAGCTGTCGGTCGCGTTCCTGGATCTGGTCGAGCAGGCTGTCGAGATGAACCGCGACGCGGCCGATCTCGTCACCCAGCACCGGCATCTTGGTGCGCGCGGAGAGATTCCCGCGCTCCACCTCGGTGATCGTCGCCGTGACGCGCTCCAGCGGCATGAAGATGGAGCTCGCCCAGCGCAGGAAGATCGGCACGGTCGCAGCGGTGATCGCAATGAACGCTGCGACGATGATCACCAATGTCTGGTATTTGGCCTCGCTGAACGGCTTCTCCAGAAAGCCGACATAGAGCATGCCGACCCGCTTGCCATAACTGTCGACCAGCGGCTCGTAGGCGGAGATGTACCAGTCATTGACCACGAAAGCGCTGTCGAGCCAGGTTCGCCCCTCGCCCAGCACGGCCGAGCGCACTGCCGCCGACACGCGCGTGCCGAGCGCGCGCCGTCCCTCGAACAGGCGGACGTTGGTCGATATCCGCACGTCGTCCAGGAACAGCGTCGCGGTGCCCTGGCTGCCCTCCGGCAGGCTCGCCGCGCGGTAGACGAGATCGTTGATCGTGTCGATGAATTCGAGATTCTGGTTGAGCAATGTGCCGCCGACCAGCGCAGCGGCACCACCGTCAGGTAGCATCGCCCGACTGGCCGCATGCACGACCATGCCGCGCGTCTCGGTACTGCGGTCGGTCGGCACCGCGTTCGGGGTCGGCACGAGGTCCAATCGCGCGCGTTCAGCCAGCACGGGCGAAATTGCGGCGAGCTCGTCATTGCCGAAAATGTCGACACCCGTCGCAGGGACCTGGCCCGACAGTGCCGACATGATGATCGGCCAGTCACTTCTCGGTCCATGCTGCAGCGGCGGTGATGAAGCCAGGACATCGCCGCGATCGTTGGTCAGATATAGGAAATCGAGACCGATTTCCTTGCGGGTCTCGTCGAGCAGATCCTGCAGGGAGCCGCGGGCATCCGGCGCCAGCACCTCGTGGAAGCGGGCCGACAGGCTGAGCGCCCGGAGCTGGACGCCGGTCTTTTCCAGGATGCGGGCGAGATATTGGTGGGCGATGGTGAGATCGCCGTTGACCTTGGAGATCAGCGTCGCGTCGAATTTCGCGTTCCAGCGATAGATCGCAACGCCGAGCAGGAGCGGCAGGATAACCAGCATCGGCAGCAGCGCGATCGCGAGCAGCCGGAAGCGCACGGAGCGTCCCCGCACGGGCTCGCCGCTGCGGCCGCTAGCATCAGACATCCCACAACGCGCATTTGCGGTCGATGGTCTTGCGCGAGATACCGAGGCGCCGCGCCGCCTCCTCGCGATTGCCATGGACCTCCTTCAGCACGCCGAGAATGTGACGGCGCTCGAGCTCCGCGAGACTGTCGACAGGCGCCGACTGACCTTCGTTGCGGGAACCCGCGAAATCGTCGGGGAAGGCGCCGAGGATCAGCGTGCGCTCTATCAAATTGCGCAGCTCGCGCACGTTGCCCGGCCAATCATAGCTTGCAAGCGCCGCCCGCACCGAGGCGTCGATCGGCACCGGCGGCATGCCGAGCTGAACCGACAGCTTGCTCATGAAGATGGCGGCGAGCTCCTGTACGTCATCGCCGCGATCCTTCAGGAGCGGCAGACGGATCTGCATCACGTTGAGCCGGTAGAACAGATCGGCTCGGAAACGGCCCTTCTCGACCTCCTTCTGAAGCTCGGCATTGGTCGCGAAGATGAAGCGCAGGTCGACCGGAACCTCGCGCTCGGAGCCGACGGGCCGGACGCGACGGTCCTCGAGCACGCGCAGCAGCTTGCTCTGCATCGGCAGCGGCAGCTCCCCGATCTCGTCGAGGAACAGCGTGCCGCCATGCGCATACAGGAACAGGCCCTCGCGCCCCGAATCGGCGCCCGTGAAGGCGCCCTTGATGTGCCCGAACAGCTCGGCCTCGATCATCTCAGGCGGGATCGCCGCGCAATTCACGGGCACGAAGGGCTTGTCGGCGCGTTCGGACAGCGAGTGGATCGAGCGCGCGGCCACTTCCTTGCCGGTGCCGGATTCGCCGGTGAGGAGGACCGAGGTCGGCAGGCGCGCGACGCGCGCGATGGTCTCACGCACGCGCAGCGTCGCCGCCGACTGTCCGATCAGATTGTCGCGCAGAAAGGTGCGGTCGGACGAGGCCCGCAAAGCATAGCGCAGGACATAGTTCTCGCGCTGGAGGCGGACACGGTCGAGGCATCGTGCCACCGCGTTGAGGATCTGGTTGGAGCGGAACGGCTTGAGCACGAAATCGGCCGCACCGGCGCGCAGGGCCTGGATCGCGGTGTCGAGGTCGGCATAGGCGGTGATCAGGATGGCGTCGGCGAAAAAGCCGACGGCGCGCTGCTCGGCGAGCCAATCGACGCCATTCTTGCCGGGCATGATGTTATCGAGAATGACGACGTCGTAGCGGTTGGAATCGAGCTTGCGCGAAGCCTGGTCGGTATCGGCCGCCTCGTCCACCAGCTTGCAGCGCGGCGCCAGCGTGCGCACCAGGAAATTGCGCATGCCCGGCTCGTCGTCGACGATCAGGATGGAGGCCTGCGCCAGCGCGCTGAATTCCGGCCCTGCAGCCGTCTTGCCGACCTTGACGGCAGGCTCGCGGCCCACCGCGGGACTTGCGGCTGCGCTTGCCCTCGATGTTGAGAAAGTCATGCCCGATGTCTTAGGTTTGAGATCGTCCACGGCTTGTCGGCGCCTTTCGCATTGCAGCGAAGCTCCGGCCGTTTCCCCCGCGGGCGCAGCATAGTCAAACGTCACCGCCGCGAATATTCGCCTTTCTACGGGGCGTCGCTCTTTTCGACCAGGAACACGATGCGCGCCTCGCTGCGCTCAGTGATCTCGACCTTGTCGCCGGTCTCGCGAATCAGGTTCGGAATGTCAATCACCGACAACGGATCGGTGCAGTGAACCTCGAGCTGATCGCCCGGCTGCAAAGGTTTGAGCGCCTTGCGCGTCTTCAGAGCAGGCAGCGGGCATTTCAGTCCGGTGAGATCGAGTGTCGTTCTGGCCATGACCGCAACATGGCGGGACGAAGCGGCGGCGTCAACGGAAGGCCCCTAGAGCAGGTCGGCGTAGGACAGGAAGCCCACGTACTGCCCCTGCTCGACGTTAGTGATGTCCTCGCCGAGTTCGACGAGGCCGTCGGTCTCGACCAGCGAGGACAGCAGCCCGGCTCCTTCGCGCGGGAACTTGATCGCCTCGAGCCCGCCGTCCTCCGCGCGGCGCAGCGAGGCGCGTACATATTCGCGCCGGCCGGTCTTCTTCTTGTAAGTGAACGCCGCTCGCAGCGGGATGGGCGTCAGCGGCTCCGGCAGGGCTCCCGCCAGCGCCAACGCCGTCGGTCGCACCACATGGACAAATGTCACGAAGCTCGCGACGGGATTGCCGGGGAGCCCGATCAGCGGCACGCCATCAATGATGCCCATCGCCACGGGACGGCCGGGCTTGATCGCCATCCGCCACAGCACCAGCGAGCCGACGCTCTCGACCGCCGCCTTGACGTGATCCTCCTCCCCGGTCGAGACGCCGCCCGTGGTGAGGATCAGGTCATGGTAACCCGCAACCTGTTTCAGGCCGCTTGCGAGCGAGGTGCGCTCGTCGCGGAGGATGCCGAGATCGCTGACCTCGCAGCCGAGCCGCCGCAGCATCGCCATCAGCATGAAGCGGTTGGAATCGAACAGCTGCGAGGCGGCGCGCGGCTCGCCGGGCGAAGCCAATTCGTCGCCGGTCGAGAACACGGCGACACGGATGCGCCTGACAACGTCGAGCCTTGTCAGGCCGAACGCGGCGGCAAGGGCGACATGCTGCGGCCGCAAGCGCTGGCCGCCGCGGAGCGCGACGTGACCTTGCGGAATGTCCTCACCTGCGGGACGGACATTGGCGCCGGGCTTCAGCCCCGACGGCAACACGATCTTGCCGGACTCATCGATGCGGACGTCCTCCTGCATGAAGACGGTCTCCGCACCCGGCGGCATCGGCGCGCCGGTGAAGATGCGCGCGGTGTGGCCGGGCTTGATTGGCGCTTGCGCAAGGCCGCCGGCCTGGATGCGACCGTCGAGCGGGAACGCCTGCCCGGCGCTTGCCGGAAGGTCGGCGTTGCGCACGGCGTAACCGTCGACCGCGGAGTTGGTGAACGGCGGCAGCGGCAGAGGTGCGGCCACATCGCGCGCCAGCACGCGCCCGTCGGCATCGACGAGCGCCACAGTCTCGAGATCGGTAATCGCGTTGACGCGCGTCGTGATGAGACCGACGGCTTCGTCGACCGACATCATCGGGCCGCCGAAGGCAAAGCAATCGTCCGATAATTGCGCCATGGTGCCTCGTCAGCGTATCGCGGTGCTTCTTGCCACCGCTTCCTCGACCGGCATCGCCGCACGCAGCAGCAACGCGGCCACGGCGGGGATATCATCGAGATGGACGGTCGGCAGCCGGGTTTCAACCGCGGTGTCGGTCGCAATCCCGGCAATTCCGGGATCGTCCGGAAACAGCAGCGGTTTGCCGTTCGCGGCACGATACACCTCGATCTTGCGATGCGGCTCGCGCTTGAAGCCCTCGACCACGACGAGATCGACCGCGGAGAGCTTGCCGAGCAGTTCCGGCAGCCGCGGCTCGGCCGCCCCGCGCAACTCATGCATCAACGCCCAGCGCTTTGACGAAGCGACCAGCACCTCCGCTGCGCCGGCCTCTCGATGGCGCCAGGAATCCTTGCCGGGCACATCGACGTCAAACTGGTGATGCGCATGCTTGATCACGGAGACACGCAGGCCTTGCGCGTTGAAATGCGGGATCAACCGCGTCAACAGCGTGGTCTTGCCCGCACCACTCCAGCCCGCAAGGCCGATGACTTTCATCGCAACTCGATCTCCGCCAGCCGCACGACGCGACTGGAACCGCCTTCTCCATTGTCTTGAGCATGCTTATATCGGCTTGACCCGAATGTCATGCTAACCTCGCCGCCATGATGAAGATCGACAAAGCCCCGGTGCCGCTGATCGTCCCCAACCCGGACGACCCGCGCCTGACCCAGAGCGTGACCGGCACCGACCAGACCGGCGCCAGGGTCGAGATCAAGGTCCCGATGGAGCGGCCGCTGACGCTCTACCTGAATGCCCAGGAGATCGTCACCATGATGACGATCGGCGACTATCCGGAATATCTGGCGCTCGGCTACCTGCTGAACCAGAACATGCTGAAATATAATGACGTGGTCACCGAGGTCGAATACGACGACGACCTCCAGGTGGTCGTCGTGCGCACCGAGCACCACACCAATTTCGAGGCCAAGCTGAAGAAGCGTACGCAGACCTCGGGCTGCGCCCAGGGCACCGCCTTCGGCGACCTCTTGGAGGCGGTCGAGAGCGCCGCACTGCCGAAGGCGGAGCTGCGCACCTCCTGGCTCTACCAGATGACGCAGACCATCAACACCATGCCCTCGCTTTACCTCGAGGCCGGCGCGATCCACGGCTGCGTGCTATGCAAGGAGGGCGCGCCGCTCTGCTACACCGAGGATGTCGGCCGGCACAATGCCGTCGACAAGATCGCCGGCTGGATGTACCGCCACGGCGTCGATCCCTCCGACAAGATCCTCTACACCACGGGACGCCTCACCTCGGAGATGGTGATCAAGACCGTGCGCATGGGCATTCCGATCCTGGTGTCGCGCTCCGGCTTCACCGCCTGGGGTGTTGATCTCGCAAGGCAGGTCGGCCTGACGCTGATCGGGCGCACCCGCGGAAAACGCTTCATTGCGCTCGCGGGCGAGGAGCGCATCGTCTACGACCAGAACCTCGCTTACGTCGAGGAGGAGTCGGCCAAGCACAAGCGCAAGGGCGAAGGTGGTGACGACTAGGATTCCGGCAACGCGTGTTCCTTCGACTCTTGGCGTGCTGCTCGCCGGCGGGCTCGCACGGCGCATGGGCGGCGGTGACAAGCCGATGCGCACCATCGGCGGCCGCACCATTCTGGAGCGCGTGATCGCGCGCCTATCGCCCCAGTGCAGCGGGCTGATCCTCAACGCCAACGGCGATCCCGCCCGCTTCGCCGCCTTCGGCTTGCAAGTCGTCGCCGACGACGTGCCCGGCTTTCCCGGCCCGCTCGCCGGCATCCTCGCCGCGCTCGACTGGACCGCGGCGAACCGGCCGGAGATCGAATGGGTGCTCAGCGCCGCCGGCGACTGCCCGTTCCTGCCGCGCGATCTCGTCGCACGGCTGCATGACGCGCGCGCACGCGAGAACGCGCAGCTTGCGGTCGCCGCATCAGGCGAGCAATCGCATCCGGTGATCGGCCTGTGGCGCGTCGCCTTGCGCGACGAACTGCGCCACGCGCTTGTCGTCGAAGATCTCCGCAAGATCGACCGCTGGACCGCGCGCTATCCGCTGACGACGGTGACATGGCCGAACGAGCCGCTCGATCCATTCTTCAATGCGAACACAGTCGAGGACATTGCCGAGGCCGAGCGGCTGGCGGCACGGGATGACGCATCCTAAGGCGGTGCATTGAGCTTTTGGCCGTGAACCGGGCCGAGCAAGGGAACGACCAATGATTGGTACGTTACCCCGGACGAGCCATGGCCGACTCTCTCTTGGACGTCATATTCGACGTTGTCGATCTCGCACTGGATGTTTCGGACACGATCGATCGCACGAAACAGCTGAGCAAGCCTGACAGCGTCGAGGTCCCGCCGGACCCGAAGCCGCTGCCGCCCGCCGCGCAGCGTGCGCTCGCCGAAGCCGAGGAGCGCGAGCGCGCCGCTCAGGCCGCCAGTGGCACCGACCAGCCGTCGTAGCCATAGACCCAGCTGGTATCTACGCGGGCCGGAAGCCCGCGCGCTCGAGTGCTGCGCGCGCCGCGTCCGAGCCGAGCGCATCGAGAAAGGCCTGCACTCCCGGCCGGTCTTTGCGCGGCGTCACCAGCGCGAAGTCATAATGCTCTTCCGCCAGCGGAATGAAGCCGAGGCCGGCCGCATGGGCGACTGGCGCAATCGTCATGCCCCAGTCGGCGCGCTGCTGGGCGACGGCCGCCGCCACCGCATTGTGCGAACGCGGCTGGTTCCAGTAGCCTTCCGGCCGTACGCCGCCGAGTAGTCGGTCGATCAGGATGCGCGTGCCGGCGCTCTGGTTGCGGTTGACCATGATGCAGCTTGAGTCCGCGAGCGCGGCAGCGACCGCATCCTTCGCGTTCAGGCCCGCGAAGCGCGTGTCGTCCTTGCGGAAGACAATGCCCTGCATCCGGCGCCACCCCGGCACGAGCTCCAGTCCCTCGACAAGGTAAGGCGTGTTGTAGGTCTCGCTCTTATCGTCGAACAGATGGATTGGCGCGAGGTCGCACTCGCCACGCTTTGCTGCCGCCAATCCTCCGAGGCTGCCGATGGCGATCGAGCGCACGGTCAGGCCGGCATGCGCGAGCTGTGCGGTGACGAGATCGAGGCCGGTGCAATGGCTGCCGACGATGACGAGATCGGGCACGCGCACATGCGGCGTGAACAGCGTCACGTCGGCTTCAGTTCCGGCCGCCATCTGGTCCGCCAGCGCATCGATGCGCAGAAAACCGTCGGCCTGCGCGAACGAGGTGATTGCACCAGAACCCTTGCCGGAAGGATAGGCGATCAGGCCGTCCCTGCCCTGCACGAGCGAGAGCGAGACCATGACGAACTCGGTGCGGCCGAGCTCGGACGCAATGCGCACCGGCACGGTCGCGCTGACCTTGGCATCGGAGCGCGGCGGCAGGCCGGCCATCCTGCGCAGCACCGGCACGATCATGTCGTGGAAGGTGAACATGGCCGAGGTTGGAAATCCCGGCAGGATCACCACCGGCTTGCCGTCGCACACCGCAAGGCACAGCGGCTTGCCCGGCTTGAGCGCAACGCCATGCGCAATGATGCCGGGCTGACCGAGCCGGCCGATGATGCGATGGGAGAGATCGCCCGCGCCTTTCGACGTGCCGCCCGACAGCACCAGCATGTCGGAGTCCGCCAGCGCGCGCCGCATGGCGGATTCGAGCTCGGCTTCATCGTCGGGAATGGCACCGAGGAAGATGGCCTCGCCACCATTCTCGTCGACCGCGGCCACGACGATGGCGCCGTTGGTATCGTAGATTTCGGCAGGTCCGAGCGGCTGGCCCGGCTGAACCAGTTCGTCGCCGGTGGAGATCACGGCGACCCGCGGCCGACGCGCGACACTCACCTCGGCAATGCCGCAAGCGGCCAGCATGCCGATCTCGCGCGAGCCCATGATGGTGCCGGCGCGCAGCAGCGCCTCGCCGCGTGCGATGTCGGATCCGGCGTACGAGACGAACTGCCCCGGTGAGGCGGCGCGACGGACTTCGATCGCATCGAGGCCGGCCGGCTGGGTGTGCTCGACCATGACCACGGCATCGGCGCCGCGCGGCAGCGGACCGCCGGTGGCAATCAGCGTCGCGGTCCCGGCCGCCACTTGCAGCGACGGCGCGGTGCCGCAATGAATGGTCTCGCCGTTCAGCGCCAGGCGCACGGGCGCGCCTTCGCCAGCCGCCGCAAGATCGGCAGAGCGCACGGCAAAGCCGTCGACATTGGACCGGTCGAATGGCGGCACGTCGATCGGCGCGGTGATATCTTCGGCGAGCGCCGCACCGAGCGCAGCGGCGAGCTTGCGCGTTTCGCTTCGAAGCACGCGCGGGAACAAAGCCGCCTCGAAGCGCGCCAGGGCCTCCTCGCGCGAGAGGATCTTGAGGAACTGCTCCTGTTCAAGCGCGCTGCGATCTGGTGATTTCGGGATCATCGTCATGCCAGACCCATATCACTCCCGCATCGGATGCGCATCGACCGGCATACCTGCCGCAAATCCCTCGTCACTGGCGGGAATGAGCAGCCATGCGTCCGCACGGACGATTGCCTGAAGCGGCCATTCGCCCACGGCAAGCGGCAGCCACGCACGATGTTCCTCGGCCAGCAAAGCGATCTCAGTGATGCCGACACTGGATGCGATTTTTCGCGCGAGCGGCAGGGACACTTTTAGGCGCGGCCGACGCGCCGACAAACGGTCGACGAGCGGCAGCACGAGCGCGAGCCACGCCGCAAGCGCAGAATCGGGCGAGCCGGGCAACGCGACGACGGGAACTCGTCCCAGCCGTCCGACGGCGGCGGTACGCCCGGGCTGGAGCGCAAGGCCGTGCGCCATCACCTCGCCGCGCTGCGCCAGGGCCGTGATGGCGGCGTCCTGGCGTCCGACACCGCTACCGCCGATGGACAGCAGAAGATCGCAGGAGGACGCATCAAGCACATCGGCAATCGCTGCTTCATCGCGTGCACGAGCTTGACGCGTGTCCACGTCCAGCCCCGTGGCGCGCGCAATCCCGGCGATCATATGCATCGCTGCCGTTGCGCCCGGCACGTTCACGATGTGCAGCCGCGGCCGGCGCACGCCGATTTTCTCCACGCCCGCAACGCGCGCGAGCAGCAGATCCGCCGCGCCGATGGGACGGCCCTCGGCGCCGGCAGGCATGCGTTCCACGATGTCGCTGCCGGCGCGCCGGACGCCCTGTCCGGGCACGCCCTCCGCCAGCACCTGGGCAAGCGGCCCCGACACATCCACCGCGTCGGCATCGAGCACACAATCGCGTCCCGCCGGCATCGCGTCACCGGCCTCGACCCACGAAGGCACTTCTGTCAAAGGCAGCGGCGAGTAAGCGGACGCGCCGACGAGATCATTGGCGGATAGCGCCCAACCGTCTGCGGCGGCAATGTCGCGCGAAGGATAGGCCGCAAGCAGTGGAGTGCCCGCCGCGATGCAGCCGATCGCGTCCGCCAGCAGCACCTCCACCGGCGCGACGGGATCAACGCCTCGCAGCAAAGCGGCGAGCGCGGTGTCGAGCGGCGTGAGCGAGGACGGCAGGCGCTGGGTCATGCGCCATGATGGATCATGCATCGTCCGGTTTGGCAACCGCCGACGATGGCGACCTCAGCCGCCCGACCTGTCCGAATTGGGAAAGAACAGCTGCTGCCCGTCGACCTTGTAGCCGGCGATCGCCGTCTGCCCCTCGGGCGACGTCAGCCAGTCGATGAAAGTCTGCGCGAGGTCCTTTTTCACGTTCGGGAACTTCTCGGGGTTCACGAGCATCACGCCATACTGGTTGAGCAGCCGCCGGTCGCCTTCGACGACGATGTCGAGATCGCCGCGATCTCTAAAGCCGATCCAGCTGCCGCGGTCCGACAGCACATAGGCGTTTGCCGCACGCGCCGCCTCGAGCGCCGCGTCCATGCCCTGCTTGGCCTCGCGATACCAGGCGCCCTTGGCGCTCGCGATGTCGATGCCGGCGACGATCCAAAGCGCGAGCTCCGCGGCGTGAGTGCCCGATCGATCGCCACGCGTCACGAACGGCGTGCCCTTGGCCTCGATCGCCTTCAGCGCCGTCGCGATGTCCTTGCCCTTCACGCCCGCAGGATCGCTCTTCGGCCCGATCAGCACATAGTCGTTGTACATCACGTCGTAGCGCTTCACGCCAAAGCCGTCGGCAACGAATTTCTCCTCCTGAGGCCTCGCGTGCATCAGCACGACGTCGACCTCGCCCCGTCGCGCGCCGTCGAGCACTTCGTCGGCGCGCCGCGCGATCACGGTTACGTCGATGCCAGACTTATCGCGGAAGATCGGCAGCAGATAGTCGAGCAGGCCGGACTCCTGCGTCGCCGTCGTCGTAGCGAGGACTATGCCGCGGTCCTCCGCGGACGACGCCGCAACGCCCGCGACAAGGCCGCACAGAAGCGCGAAGGCAACGGACAGGCGGCCCATGATCAGGTTCCCCACTGGCTATGAGGCGATCATGATGATCGATTGCGCCGCGCTCGTGACGCGGTTGCGCTGCTTAGCCGGGAAATTTCGGCAACACAGAGCGCTTTGGGATCGTTCACCAAAGCAGAAATCGCGCGTGCGGATGTGTTGCAAAGCAGCGAGATGATCGGGCATGGTTCCCGCGGACAAAAATCTGAAATGCAGAATTCCACCTGCGTCGGACGTCAAAAAGAAGCAAGAATTTGCATAGGAATGCAGGATGGAATTCCTGACGACCAGCGAAGCCGCCGATTATCTCCGGCTCGGCGAACGCAAGCTTTACGAACTCGTCACCACCGGTGCGATCCCCTGCAGCAAGGTGACGGGGAAATGGCTCTTCCCGCGGCACGAGCTTGACCTCTGGGTCCTGTCGGGCCTAGCGCGTCCGGCCGGCATGCTGATCGCCGAGCCACCGCCGGTCGTCGGCGGCAGCCGGGACGAGCTTTTGGACTGGAGCTTGCGCGAATCCGGCTCAGGGCTGGGATCGATAAGCGAGGGCAGCGCGCGCGGGCTCGAGCGCTTGCAGCGCAACGAGGTGATGGCTGCGGCGGTGCACTTCCACGCCCTGGACGCCTCCGACAATCTCGCCAGCGATGCCAGTGTCGAAGCCCTGCGGGCGGCTGCCGACCTGCATGATGCTGTGCTGGTCGGGTTCGTGCGCCGGGAAACGGGCCTGGTGCTGCCGCACGGCAATCCCAAGCAGCTGCACGGACTGACCGATGTGCTCGCAACTGGCGCCCGGATGGCGATGCGGCAACAGGGCACGGGCGCGCAGATGCTGCTCGACATGCTCCTGAAGCGCGCGGGCGCCTCGATCCGGGATTTGCGCCGCATCGAGACGCCGGCGCTGACCGGGCCGGATCTTGCCGAACTGGTTCGCGCCGGCCAGGCCGATTGCGGCATTGCGACGCGCGCCGCGGCGCGCTCGGCCCGTCTCGATTTCGTGCCGCTGGTCTGGGAGAACTTTGACCTTGCGATGCGGCAGCGCAGCTATTTCCGCCCTGCCATGCAGGCCTTGCTCCGCTTCCTGAACGAGCGGCGGCTGCGCCAGCGCGCCGAGGAGCTGACCGGCTACGATCCCTCGCCCGCAGGACTGATCCGCTTCGCTGCCTGACGTTGACGCCCGCCCCTAAACAGTTGCAAAAGAAACCAATTCAGCCGGGCATACCCGGACGCAACACCGGCCAACGAGCCGGCTCAGGGGAGGACAAACGTGAATCCAACCAGATTTGGACGGCCGGTCGCGGCCGCCTTCGCAGCGATGCTCTCGGCGGCGGCGCTGCTTTCAAATGCGGCGTCGGCGCAGGTTTCCGACGACGTCGTCAAGATCGGCGTGCTCACCGACATGAACGGACCGGCCTCGGCGCCGACCGGCCAGGGCTCGGTGACGGCGGCGCAGATGGCGATCGACGATTTCGGCGGCACCGTGCTCGGCAAGCCGATCAGCATCGTGATCGGCGACCACCAGCTCAAGGCCGATGTCGGCGGCGCCATCGCACGGCGCTGGTTCGACGTCGACCAGGTCGACCTGATCGTCGACGTGCCGGTCTCGGCGGTCGGCCTCGCGGTGCAGAACATCGCCAACGAGAAGAAGCGGCTGTTCATCACCCACTCCACCGGCACCGCGGATTTCCACGGCAAGTTCTGCTCGCCTTACGCGATCCAATGGGTGTTCGACACCCGCGCGCTCGCTGTCGGCACCGCGGATGCCGTGGTCAAGCGCGGCGGCGACAGCTGGTTCTTCATCACCGACGACTATGCCTTCGGCCATTCGCTGGAGCGCGACGCCTCCGCCGTCGTCACCGCCAATGGCGGCAAGGTGCTGGGCTCGGTGCGGCCGCCGCTGGCAACGCCCGATCTCTCCTCCTTCGTGCTGCAGGCGCAGGCCTCCAAGGCCAAGATCATCGGCATTGCCGCAGGCCCGCCCAACAACATGAACGAGATCAAGACCGGCGCCGAGTTCGGCGTGTTCAAGGGCGGCCAGCAGATGGCGGCGCTGCTGGCGCTGATCACCGACATCCACGGCCTCGGCCTGCAGGCGGCTCAAGGCCTGCTCCTGACCACGTCGTTCTACTGGGACATGGACGACAAGACCCGCGAATGGTCGAAGCGCTACTTCGCCAAGATGAACAAGATGCCGTCGATGTGGCAGGCCGGCGTCTATTCCAGCGTGATGCACTATCTCAACGCGATCAAGGAGACCGGCACCGACAATCCGCTTAAAGTCGCGGCCAAGATGCGCGAGAAGCCGATCGAGGATTTCTTCGCCCGCAACGGCAAACTGCGCGAGGACAATCTGATGGTGCACGATCTCTGGCTGGTGCAGGTGAAGACGCCGGAGGAGAGCAAGTACCCGTGGGACTATTACAAGATCCTCACGACCATCTCCGGCGACAAGGCGTTTGGTCCGCCCGACCCGGCGTGTGCGCTGGTGAAGAAGTGACGATCGCTTAAAGCGATCGTCACTCCGTGGCGGTGCGAAGCACCGAACTACGGTGCGCAATTGCGCACCTGAGAATCTCGAGATTCCGGGTTCGCGTCTTCGACGCGCTCCGGAATGACGGCCGCTTAGGCGACCGTCACTTCACCACCCCGATCTCGCGAAAATACTTCATCACGCCCGGATGGATCAGCTCCACCTTTGGCGCGGCCGCGACCGTGTTCGCGGCCGTGGTTTCGCAGGCCTGCGCCAGCTTCCTGCAGAACGTCGCCTCGATACCGTGCAGCGTCTTCGCGAGCCGATAGGCGACATCGTCGGACAGATCTTCGCGCGTCAGCACAAAGCTCCACGAGCCGAGCGAGGCGATCGGCTCGGTCTGCTTCGGGTAGCTGCGGGCCGGCACAGTCAGCGGCTTCAGGAACGCATGCTTGGCGCGGATGCGCGCGATCTCTTCCGCGCTCGGCGCGATGAAGCGCGCGCCTGATGCGCTCGCGGCCACCGCGGCAAAGCCGGGCCAGCCGATGCCGGCGCCCCAGAGCGCGGCGACGCGGCCGTCCTCGACCATCGCAGGGCCGTCGCCGGCGCGGTCGAGATAGATCGCCTTGAAGTCCTCGTCCTGCTTCAGCCCGAGACCATCGAGCACATAGCGCGCCAGGATCGGCAGGCCGGAGCGTTTGGCGCCGAACGCGACGGGCTGGCCGACGAGATCGCGAATCGTCCTGTAGGGACTGTCCGCGCGCACCACGAACATGCCGGGGTTGGAATAGATCGCCGTGAGAATCTTCAGACGCACCGGCGCGCGGCCGATGCCGGCAAAGGCCTCGTAGGCCGGCTCGCCCGCGACCAGCGCGAGATCGAGCTCGCCCTTTTCCAGAAGCGGGATGTTCTCGTTGCTGCCCTTGGTGTTGCGGGGAGCGATGGACATTTGCGGATCCGCCGCGTTCATCACCTCGGCGAAGGCGCTGCCATAGAGCGGAAAGCCGCCGCCAGGTGTCGCGGTGCCCAGGCTGAGTGTCGTGGTCGGAATGGCCGTGCCTCCGGTTTGAGCGGCGGCCGGGCTTGCGAGCAACGCCGCGCTGATCAGGATAGTCGCGAATCTCATGGTCGTTCCTGGCGGACCTGCGTCAACACCGACTTGCGGCGATGTAGGCAGCGGCCGGTTTTTGTGAAAGCATGCGCCCAACGACAATAGAACAATGGGAGGTGTCATGTTGCGAATTTTGCGTAACGGTGTTTTCGGGCTCGCAATTCTCTTAGGTCTTTTCAGCGCCACCCCTCCCGCCGCCGCCGGCTACCCCGACCGCCCCGTGCATTGGCTGATCGGCTTTGCCGCCGGCGGTCCTGTCGACATCGTGGCGCGGATCATGGCGCAGTGGCTGTCGGACCGTCTCGGCCAGCAGGTCATCGTCGAGAACCGCACCGGATCCGGCGGCAACATCGCCGCCGCGGCCGCGATCAACGCAGCCCCGGACGGCTACACGCTGCTGTTCGTCGCGCCCAACAACGCGATCTCGACCTCGCTCTATAAGAAGCTGCCGTTCGACTTTTTGCGCGACACCGTGCCTGTCGCCAGCATCATGCAGCTCACCAACATGCTGGTCGTCTCCAACGCGTTTCCGCCGAAGACGGTTCAGGAGTTCATCGACTATTGCAAGGCCAATCCCGGCAAGATCTCCTTTGCCTCGTCCGGCAACGGCACCTCGGTGCACATGTCGGCCGAGCTGTTCAAGGTGATGACGAAGTGCGACATGGTGCACGTGCCCTATCGCGGCTCGGCCATCGCCTTCCCCGACATCATCTCCAACAAGGTGCAGCTGATCTTCGACAATTTGCCCTCGGCGATGGAGCAGGTGAAGGGCGGCAATGTCCGCGCGCTCGGGGTGACCTCGCCGCAGCGCTGGCCGAGCGTGCCCGACGTGCCCGCGATCGCCGAGACCGTGCCGGGATTCGAAGCGGTCGGCTTCTACGGCATCTCCGCGCCGAAGGGCACGCCGCCCGAAGTGATCGAGATCCTCAACAAGGCCGTCGGCGAAGCGCTGAAGGACCCGAAGCTGGTCGCGCGCCTCACTGAAGTCGGCGGCCTCCCCAAGCCGATGACGCCCGCCGAGTTCGGCAAGCTGGTTGCGGACGAAACCGAGAAGTGGCGCAAGGTCGTGGAGTTCGCCGGGGTTTCGGTGGACTAGGGCCGAGGCCCGCCCGCTTGCTTGCAAGACATCTGGGGGACCCGCGGGTCCCCTTCAAACAAAAAATCGAAAAACAACCCCATGCACAGTAGACGAGGCCAGCAATTACAAGGGCTTACGGAAGCACCAAACGAGCCTTGACGGAGTTCGATTTGACCCGTCGGGCAAAACAGGACTATAAGAGCATCATCGCGGATTTCGGGTATTCAAAAAGATCGGTCACGCTGGCGTTCCCGTCCGCGAGAGCCAGCATTGCACCCCCGCCTCAGGCCCTGTAAACGAACCGCGCACCGTTGCCGGCCGCGCCAAGCGGCCGCCTCGCGGCGGGGCCTGTAGCTCAATGGTTAGAGCCGGCCGCTCATAACGGTCTGGTTGCAGGTTCGAGTCCTGCCGGGCCCACCAATGAGATCAAATACTTGGCTTGACGTACATTTCTACGGCGGACCGTTTCGCGGACCGCTTCGCAACCCTCGTTATCACTTCAGGCCCGACATGAAAGGCCTTTTGACGCTCGCCATCCAACGGGAATGGCTCCCCGAGGCGGCATGTGGTCATGTGGTGGACATCCTGCCGATGCTGCGCAATCACCTCCGGCCCAGCCAGCCGCATCTCAACCCCGATGGCAGCTTACAAATGATGAAGCTTTGTCGCCTGTTCGCGCCCTGAAGGCGGCCACCCGCTCCCCCACGCAACCGGAAGCTGTTAGAGTGTTGCCGTGCCAAGGCTGGGGAGATCGCAGAGTTGAACGTCCAACAAGAAGTCACGATCAAGATCGACGATTCATTCACGGGACCAGTCTGCGACTACAGCATCGGTTTCCTCAAGTTCAGGTACGAGGGAAAGATTGAAGTCGCCGATCCAAAAGGGACCGGCACCTTCGTCAAGCTCGGCAAGCTCTACGGCATCCTGACTGCTGGGCACGTCCTGAAGGAATTTAGCGAGCAGGAAACGGTCGGCCTCGTACGCTTCCCCAGCGTAACACCTGCGCTCCAAAACCGCCGCCTCAACCTCGGCCACACCAAGCGCGTGATTGACTGGAACGGTATTCAAAGAAGACGGTAACGATCTGGTCGAAGTCGAAATCAGCTACGAGACGGGACCGAAAGTTCCGAAATCCTACGGCGGAGTTAGCGGCGGGGCTTTATGGGAGTTGCATGTTGAGCTCGACAAGGATTTGAAGGTGTTCAAGGTCAATAAAAAGCTCCACGGCGTCGCTTTCCGCCAGTCGGGCGATAAGAAGCGCGTGACGGCTAACGCCGCAGCGTTGATCGATGGCATCGTCGAAACGAAAATTATCCCGACCTGCCCTGAGGCCAGCGCTTAAACATTTCCCGCCCTGAAATTTGAGCCTCGAAGGAGCCCATGGCAAGCAGACTTTTCTTGGGAGTAGCAAGTGCAAGGAGGTTCCGGATGCAGTGCGCCGAGGGTCCGCGCGAGGGCTCCGTTTAGGGATACGCGGGGATGCGGCGCGATGAATCGGTATACCTTGCGCGCGCGAGGGGCTTGCCTTGCCCCTTAGCAAACGAATGAGGAGCCACCCGCTGAGGGGCAGTGATAGCGACGCGGGACGGCGGGACCCGAAAGCGAGTACAGTCGCGAGACCGGAAGGCACCCGCGCGACGGGCATTGATAGCGGTGCCGGAACGGCATTTCTGCGAGTGCCTCCGGCGAGCGATACCTGACCCGCGCGAGGAACGAAGGCGGATGGCCGACACGCCCATGCGGCTCGGTGCACGAGAGCCATTCCGACTATCGGACGCGCACCAAATGCTTGCATATTTGCTATCATAGATGGAGCATTTTTTGATTCTTCAACTTGATAGGCTTTCTTGTCAAAGACAACCTTTAAACCCGCTGCAATCACGCGCGCGGCTTTTGAGTATCAAGACCTCATTGGCATTGAGGTGTTGATCAATTTTTATCGCGACCCTAGCCGTTATCAGTGGGTCGAACTTGAATCAGAGGATCGATCGGCAGGCTATCTCGATGACGTAGTGGCATTGCGAACAGATGGAAAGTTTGAATACACACAGGTCAAGTTCACGGTCGACCCCGACCGTTACGCCCTTACCTGGGATTGGCTCCTCGAACGGAAGGAACATGGTACGTCGCGGCTGAAAAAGTGGGCCGCGTCGCTCCAAAAGCACGGCAAGTCGGGTTTTATGGGCCTCGCCCAGCTTAGGACCAACCGCACGCCTGACGCCGAATTTGACCGAGCGCTCAAGGGGGAATTTGTCCAGCTTGGAAAGCTCTCACCGTCTCGCCGAGCGGAAATTGAACAGGAGCTTGGCGGCAGTGCCCCAACCCGCGCCTTCTTCAAGGTCTTTCGATTCAGACATTCCGAGATTACAGATGTTCAAGGGCTGGAGCAGCGGCTCAAAGGGTCGGTTGTGCCGACGGACACGACCACGGACGGTTGGTTATTTCTCCGGCAACAAGTTCGGAGATGGGCCACGGAGAAAAGGCAGCCAGAACCGGATGGCAAAATCCGCCATGACCATCTCGTGCAGGCCATTTCAAAGAAGCGGCCGAGGCCAATACCGCAGAACTTTCTAGTGCCGGACGTCTACGCGGTTCCGAGCCTAGATTTTCATGATCGCTTTCTCAAACGCGTTACGTCTGGACGATCCGCTCTCTCCGTTCTTTGGGGAACGCCGGGGCGCGGAAAAAGCACTTATCTCAGCTTCCTCATCAACGAATTAAGCAAGAAGAAGCTGCCGTGCATTCGCCATCACTATTTCCTCTCACTCGATGACACGACGACGGACCGCATCTCGTTCGCGGATATTGCCGGGTCCATGATGGAGCAGATGGCCGCGCGCTATCCTGAAGCCGTGAAGGATCGGAACTTAGAGGAAGCGCCGAACACTCTGCGCAAGTGGCTCGAAGCGTGCGGAGAGTATTTCGCGGCTCAAAATAAAAAGTTCTACGTTGTGGTCGACGGGCTTGATCACGTCTGGCGCGAACGCATGAACATCGACCAGATGGATCATCTGTTCAGCTATCTACTCCCCTGTCCCAAGAATGTTGTGCTGATCGTTGGGACGCAGCGTGTCGCCGACGTACAGCTACCCGCGAAATTGTTGGCAAGGGCCAGCTCCTCGGCTTGGATCGAGATTCCGCCGATGGACGAGCGCGCGGTCGATGACTGGATAAGAGGTCAGGACAAGGCCAAGCGGTTGAGGCTTCCGGATTATGCGCGCCGAAAGGAGCAGCGGAATGAAACCCTCGACGAAGTTAGCCGCGCCTTCTTCAAGATATCGCGTGGGCACCCGCTTCATCTGATTTATTCCTTTGAGACTCTTGTGCGGAGAGGCGCGATCGTCACGTCTGACGAAGTAACGATCCTCCCTCGCTGCCCTGACGGTGATATTCGCACCTACTATAGGAGCCTCTGGCGAAGGCTAAACCCTCAAGGCAAGCAGGTACTACATCTCGTCGCCGGTTCGGAGTTTCGTTGGCCTGCAGATGGTTTGAGACGCTGCGGCGGGAGCCTCGATGAGGTTGATCATTTACTTGAGCATCGCCGAACGGGCGTCATGCCGTTTCACGGCAGTATCGTCGCTTACGCGCGCGAACAGAGTGATCATGAGAGCACCTACCGAGCACTTCTGCCGAAAGTAATTAGGTGGCTTGAACGCGACGCACCGCCATTTTGGCGTTGGGGGTGGTTGTGGATCGCAAAAGCTCGGGTAGGCAAAGAGAGCGATCTTCTCACGAAGACGACGCGCAAATGGGTGATTGACTCTCTCGCTCTAGGGTGGCCTGACAGCCAAATCATCGCCATTCTTCGTGAAGCGGAAAACGCGGCTTTCGCCAAGGGTGACTATTGCCGCTGCGTCGAAGCCAGGAGCCTGAAGGTTCGCCTCCAGAATGGACCTCAATTCCAGATGCACCGGTATCCGGAGTTGGCTGAGGCAACCCTTCGCTCCTCAGAAAACCGCCAGCAAGTTCTTAACATGGCCGATGAGATCGGCTCGCTTCCCGATGCACAAATTATTACGCTGCTGCGGTCGCTTCCGGATGATCTAGCGGATGAGATCGGCGCGGAGTGCGAAGCCGAATTGCGGCGACGCGTGAACCTCTGGCTGGTACTCCGCAATCGACGCAGTGACGAATTTCGCGCCCTAGTTCGGAACGCCTTCGAAGCCCTGACGCGGATGCCAGATATTAGCGTCAAGAAGATACTGACATTCGTTGAAGGGTTCTCCTCGAATGATCCAATGTTCCACGCATTACTCGATTGCTTGACTCGTGGATTGCAGCTCGACGCCCTCGCAGACCTCGTCGGACTACTAAAGGGCGAGAAGTACAAGGCTCGGCAGGCGTTGGCTGGCGATGCGCTACTCCGTGCGTGCTTGATCGCTGGAGCCGATCCCAAAACGCGGATCGACGTGCGGCCCATAGCCGCATCGCCTCTCGTGGGCTGCTATCTCGTTTTGCAAGGAGAGTCTTGCCCGATCCTCAATTTCGAGTTCGACCCGGGCTTTCTTGAGCTAGAAAGGTACGAATACACTCCGGGGCCCAATCCGGGCTTGCAGCGGTTTTTCCACGGGCTGTTCTTTTCCGCGCTTGCGACATGCCGCAGCGCCGTTGGCAGTTTTTCGTTTGTGTTTCCCGGCGTAGATGAAACACGAATGGGATGGATGAAGGCTGCGGTGGAGGCACTTCGCGATCTCGCGCTTAGCATTGGAAATGGGAGTGCTGAGGCCAGTTTTTCGATTGTATTTGAGCGAGCGAACAACATCGCTCAGGTGATGGGTCGACGAACGACCGAAGCCGATTCCGCGCAATACTGGTCCTTCAAGGGCGCACTCCGGCAAATCGCCCTTGATCTGCATCTCATCACAGCGCCTCCCGGCGAACTCATCCCGGCTGCTCAATTCGCGGCGGCGAGGGCTACGCGACACTGGCTGGACGAAGCATGGCTCAACGACAATCTGGAAAATCGCTTCGTCTTGGTGGAAAAACCTGGAGCGCAAGTTCTTTTGGATGCCCTGCGTGAAAAGGAAAGCCGATCCGTAACGACCTTCAACGAGAGGGCCGAACGCTGGACGGAGCTCGCCCTGTTCGCACTCCTCTATGGGTTGCCCGACGCCACGGGATACGTAAAGCGTGCGGCAGATTGCCTTATCGGCTATGGATACCATAAGGACGTTTACATTTATGATGTGCTTGGTTCGATCGAACTGCTTCAAAAAGCAAAGTCGCCCAAAGCACTCGGCTTTCTGAAAAAAGTCGCGCCTGTCGTTGACCAAATAATGGATATGACAGATGGCGACGAAGTCCGAGGATCGCGCTCCGAACTTATCGAATTGATTGCGGAGTTGTGTCCAGAGAAGCTTCCAGATTGCTACGCCCACCACATTCAAGCAGATCGGCTCTCCTTGGCTGAAGATGTGCTCGAAGCCCACTGTAAACGGCTAAGTTTCGAGAATGAGGTTGAGAAGGCATTGGCGCGTACGTTCCTGGAACGCCGTGATGTTCTAATTCTCTCCGACTTGAAGGCTGCCGGAGTTTCAGCGGCAGGCGTTGCCTTTGCCGAGCAGGAACGTTTTCTAGGTGGCATCGCTCCCAGTAGGGAGTTTGATCGCAGTAGTTCGGATGATCCCGGGCGCAGGGGTAAACCGCCGGACGTGCGAAAGTTCAAACCATCACAATTTGCACAGCTTGTTGCTCGGGTTGGAGATGTTAACCTGGGTTACGATCATCGCGACGAAGCGCTCAGGCAATGGATCGATTATTGGCATGAGAAAAGGAAAGGCCGGGAAGCGTTAAGGGCTGTTGAAGCGTTTTTTCGGGACGAAGAACGGACCTACTCAACGGAGAGAGTTCTCGACAGTGCGTTTCTCGTGAGCTTGGCCGTCCAAGGAAGGCGGGATGCGTACAAATGGCTTGTTAAGGCGCATGCCGTACGGCGTGGTTGGCAGAGTTATTGGAGTTCAAGCGAGGAAGTCATTAAGCGGCTAGAATGGGCTGCAAAATACTATAAGGACCGCTGGCAGGAATTCATTCGAGACAGCTCAAAACCCGAGGCATTCTGGGAAAAGCGCGACTATGGGTTTAGCCTCGGGCTCAGATACCTTGTCCGCTTTCTCATCCTAGTCGGCCAGATCGAACTTGCGGAGAGCTACACGGCCACTCTCGTTGCAATCCTAATCGAGGAAACAGCGGACCAACCTTTGCCGGAGATTCCATGGCTTCGGTAGCATCTTCCTTGGATTCCACACTTCGGATGTTGCTGGAGCGGCTCAACTGGCCTGTCCGGATGGTGCGCATGGTCGCGGCCCGTGAATATGCGAAGCTGCTTTCTTCCTCTAAGCATAAGAAGGCCGCCACTAGAGCGTTTCTGCACTGGCTCTCGATAAGAAGGTTTGAGAGCGAAATCGCGACCGGTCTTGCGGTCCTTTTATGCGCTCGCGACGAAGACTTGCCGCCATTCAAAGATGTTTGTGAAGCGATCCAGCAGCCTTCGATCATCGTGGATATGCTACTGCAACACATTTATGGGGTTGGGCACCGGAAGAACGATTGGCGTACCGCACATTCCGGCTTGGCCCCGGACGACTTTGTGCCATCGAAATACTTCGAAGACCATAAGACTCAGAATGTTCCATTTCTTTTCAGCAACCAGATTAAGCGACTTGAGGGCCGCTATTGGTTTCCGTTTTCGCGGCAATGGGCCTTTGAGTGGCAAAAATTGATGGATCGAGGCGGAATTCCCCATTCGGACTTTCCGTACCATTTCGTCGGAAACCTCGCGCGAAGTGGAATCATCGGCCAATTCGAGCTGGCTCAGAGCGACGTGATGCGGTCGGCCTATCTTCGGATGCTGGCCTGTGCGGTCGCCGAAGGAGCCATGACGGCGCAACAGACCGGTTTCTACGCCATGGATTGTCTGCCGATCAATCGCGGTTTGTTTCGCATCATGCCGGTCGATCGCCCTGCATGGTTGGCGGACATCCCGGAAGAGTGTTGTGCCGAAGGAGCTTCGCTCGAAGTAAGCGCACGGAAGCTCATCGCGGCGAACGTCAATGGTTCAGATATGCAGTTCGTGAGCTTACTAACCCCGATTAAAGCGAGCCTATATGAATTTGGCGACCTGACCGTTTCTGCGGTACTCGCGACTGATGACTTTGTGCCGCCTGACATGAAGGAACCGTACTTTTCCCCCGGAGCAGGATGGCCTTTGCCGGATGCAATTACGTTCGAGGGAAAGTTAGACGAGGAGGATACTGAACGCTACGCCGTCGATGGGAAGTTGGGACGTTGCTTGCCTACTTGTCTGGATATGTTCCCTATGCCGTACGGCTACTGGCTATCTGACTATCTTGTCGCAGGGTACGCGCTGCCTGCTTCCTATCTCTTCCCGACGCCTCCTGACGTCGCTTGCGACGAAGCTGGAATTTCGGTGTACGCGGATGGTTCGATTGTGGCGAAGCTTTCCATTTGGCACGACCAGTGGACGCCTCTCTACACTCAAGACGGCGGCAACACACGTTGCGGAGTGCTGACAGAGATGGATAAATCCGCTTTGGAGCAAGCTTCTGCGCGGCATGGCTTGCGCCTTGGGTGGGTTGCTCAGTTGCGTCTCTGGAGCCGCAAGACAGACTACGGTGAGTATGAACTATCGATGCGGCGAGAGTTCTTTTTTGATTAGTCTCAAAGGTGTCGGATTTGAACGATGACGAGCCAGACCTAGAAGAGCTAATGCGCGCGATTGCGGCGAGCGTCGGTGCTGTACCCGTTGCGATGGTCATTGAGGAGCACCGTGAAGCTCTTGCAGATGTGGCTGATTTTGATCCTCTTCGGCTTGCTGCGACGTTCGCGGGGCTCCTCACGGTCCCCGAACTTCAATCGAGCTGTATTCGCTTAGAAGCCCTGGTGCATGTTTCTCTGGCGGTTGGACAAGGTCGCCGCAAGCCGGTCGACAGAGTCGTCGCACGATTGTTTCAGGAATTTGGAACAGGAAGGTTGGGCCGTCAGGAGGACCCCGCAGAAGACGTATTCGTTTCACTGATACGCTCACCGCGTGGAAATTTCCGCATCTTAGAGGGGACGTGGGAATCAGCGGGGTTTGATCTGCAACGTGTGTTGAACGCCCTTGAGCGCACACCCGCAAGGCCCCAGTTCGATCATTTGCGCAATGCTACATACGCGTTGTTGCAGCTTTCCGAGGCGATCTGTGCCCGCGCTAAGCTGGACCGCTATCAGCTAGGAAATGACATTCCGCAGGAGGCGCTTTCAAGCAAAATAGTCGGCTCGCTGAGTAGCCTGCGGCGGATTGTGCGGTTTAGCGATAATGACCTCGCCGACCTCGGCATTTCGATGGATGCCCTCGCTGAATTCGGATTTGATCCAAGCAGGCGCGCAGAGCTTGCCAATGAGCGTGTTGGAAATTCGTTCCTGGAGAGGTTCCCCGTTGCGTACAGAAACGGAG
The DNA here is from genome assembly GCF_045571415.1 of Bradyrhizobium sp. LMG 9283. Taxonomy (NCBI): domain Bacteria; kingdom Pseudomonadati; phylum Pseudomonadota; class Alphaproteobacteria; order Hyphomicrobiales; family Nitrobacteraceae; genus Bradyrhizobium; species Bradyrhizobium sp. LMG 9283. The sequence goes on along the minus strand of NZ_CP120691.1, from coordinate 1,790,159 downwards.
AGTGTGTTCTTTTGCTGCCTACGGCAGTAAGCGTCGCTATACGCCGTTTTCTCGTGGAAGAGATGAGACGCAAGGGCCTTACGGCCGTGTTCGCTGCAACGTTGGCATATGAGCACGCGCAACTGCTTGCCGAGACACCCTTGCTGGGGATGGCATCAGGCGCGCCCATCGAGTTCAGGCAGACGGATTATGGTCTGCTTGCCGGTGCCATGACGACCGCTGATCGCGGGCTCTATATAAGTTTTGTGTTCTTCGCCGACACGTTGGAGGATTTTGAACGCGAAGGAATGATGGGCATCTACCCGCCCGGCGATGCTTCGAAGCTTGATCAACTCATAGAGCGTTGGATTGACGAGGCGTACAACGCGGCAGTCAAGGAGCCCGATTTTCGTGAGTGCATAACGATCTTGGTGGGCTGTGGAATAGGCCGCGCAATCTCGGTCTATAAACCTCAAAAACGCCGTGAAAATTGGAGGCTGGAGTTCATCAGCGCGCCTGATCTCGTGACGTTGAGTTGGCTTGAGGATTTTACGGCGCTTTCACTGTGGCGTCTTATGGACTCCCGCGAACGGCTGTCCCAACTCGGAGTGATGCTGCAAAATATAAATGGTCTCTTGAACATCGTTGGCTGGGCGCGGTCTCTGGGCGGCGGTCATCTCGTGCCTCACGGGGACATGCCAGACGATTTTGGCAAGAGCGGAGTTCCGGCGTTTGTCATGGTGCAACAAAACGCTATCAAGGACGTGCGACATGAAGTCGTAGCTCACTGGAACCCGCACGTCACGCAGGACGTAGATGGGAAATGGATCAACGTACGGCGCGATGGCCGCGCGCTATTTGCCGAAGATAACGGTACGCCGTTTTATATGGCGGAGGAGAAATACGTTGGCGAACGCTGGCCGCGCGGCGTCTATGAAACCGACACAAGAGCGTGGTGGATGCAGCTCGTTACAACCAGCGACACAAGCGGCCATTGGGCTTATCAGCGCTCGTTAATGTTGAAGACGTGGATTTGCCGCATGGCTCCCGTTTTGGAGAGCATTCTCCCAGGGTTGCCGCGCGGGGCTCTTCTGTGGCGTGTGGAGTTTTCGGGAACGATTGGAGATGTCGAAGGGGCGGGCAAACGGGAGTTTCTAACGTTCGAAGCGGCGCAGGATGCGATCTCTATTTCCCTTCCGGGTGGCGGTCGGACTGTCGTACTGGCTGCGGGGCCAGATTTTGAGAAGGCGATCTATCATCCTGAAAACATAGCGGAGCGCGCGCTCGTTAGTCGATCAGTTGAAGCGTTCGCTCGTTTAGGCGGTGCTTCCTTTACTGAGGAACAGGTTCGCGCGGCAGTTCAGCAGATCGTGCAAGACGCAAGTGCGCGTCAATCGCACGGGTTTATGGCTCGGCGTTTCCGGGACTATGTACGGGACAGCGTTTGGGGAGAGCCAATCAAGGTAGACGAGGATGATTCCGCTTGGCTCAAGCTAGGCCTCGGGTGGCGAAAGCGTTCAAGAGATGAAGGGGGAGATATTCAAGGCAAGGAGAATTGCACGACTTATTTGAATGCGGTTGTACAAGAACTTGAGCACGAAATATGCGCCGATCTTCGAGCCTTAGATCGTCGTTCCGTTATCATGTTTGCGCTGAATAATCACGAGGCCGCGATAAATGATCGTGATAACTGGCGTCGTACGTCTTCGGCGGTACTTGCCCTCCATTCCGATAAGGAGGCCACGCTACGAACGATTGCCGAGCACGACTTTGAGCTCAACGCGATTTTTCTCGGTTCGCGCCTGATTGTGGAGTTTGCGATTTGTGAATGCCCACTTAGCGGAGGTCGCAAGCCGGGCCGTTTGGATATGTCCCGGCTGATGGCAAAGATGCTAACTCTATCCAACATGGGCGGTTGGTCCTCCGCTATTCATTGGGATGCCATGGAGCCGCGCGTTCGCATTACGCCGCTTGGCGACATTCACGCCAATGTTAGCTTTCAGGACGAGGTTCTAGCGCCCTATGCTCGTGCGGGCAGTGATTTGACTGTCGGAGAGGCTGTAAAGAATTACGGGAAACACCTTGAGCAGCCCGTTCCGAAGCCGACAGATGAAAGTGGATTTCCAAAGGAGTTCTGGGACGCGCTCGAAGAGGAAAGCGGCGCATCATTTGATGCCTCGCGCAAATTTCTCGATCTGGTCGAGGATTTGGGTATTAAGCGCGGCAAGGCAATCTTCACTATCAAGAAGGGCGAGCTAATTGACCTTGCAAAGGCGCAGGATGGAATAGAGTCCGAGGAGGCGTCGCGGCTAGTTGAGTTTCTGACTTTCGAGAGCCGACCTAGCTGGCGAGATGTGCCAAGTGGCTATGATGAGCGCGACCGTTTCCCATGGCGATTTCGTCGGCGACTGACAATCCTGCGCAAGCCGTTCTTGCAATTGGGGGACGGCAGCGATGATCCGGACCTCATCGTATCTCCGGGGATCGCGCGAGACGCCTACGTATATATGGCGCGGAACTACCATCGGGGCGATTTCCCGCTGTGGCAGTTGAAGCCGAAGATGCGGGTATGGTCCGGTCGTTCTCGTGATCGGATTGGTCATGAGTTTTGCCAAGAGGTCGCCGCCCGGATGCGAGAACTCGGCTGGAACGTCGAGACGGAAGTACCGGTAACAAAACTTCTGAGAAAGGGCTTTGATCAAAATTATGGTGATGTCGATGTTTTAGCTTGGAATAAGGATCTCGGCCGTGTCCTGCTAATGGAGTGCAAGGACGTTCAGCATCGAAAGATCGAAGGTGAAATAGCCGAGCAGCTTGCCGATTTCAGAGGCGAGTTGCGGTCGGACGGAAAGCCTGATCACCTTTTGCGGCACTTGAGGCGAATTGAAGTTATCACGGCTCACCCAAAAGAGGTTGCTGCGTATGTCGCGATCAACGCGCCAAAGATCGAGGGCCACCTCGTATTTAGGCATCCGGTCCCAATGAAATTTGCATGGCAGCGGATGGAAGCTCGAATAACCCTAAATTTGATGGATGATTTGGGAGGGGTCTAAGCATTAGGAAGGCGTATATCCCTGTATGACTAAACCTACGAGATGTGCGAGGGATTCCGCGCGATGCGCTGGTTAAAGCTGGTCGCGTTTCGGATTCGCGAATGATCGAACCGAATCTACTGCACTCCTGCATACGTTGGAAACTGCGCTTGATCTGGCAGAACGTAAATCTCAAGAAGCCGACTCGATAAATTATGTTCACAGTCGTCGGGATCTGGGCAGACCTGAAGGCGCATTCAGCTATGGTACCCATTTTTGGAGGGGTGGAATGTCGTATGCGGAAGAGTGGGACGCTCTGGCTAACCGAATACGTTCGCTCGGCGAGGTTGCCAGACTGTTTGCGCAATTCGCGGCGTCTAACGCCTCCGATACTTATGGGATAGCGAAAGATTTGGGCGATCAATGCGAGGCCATACTGCGGGAGATTGCGTCGTTCGAATCCGTGCACCATTCGACGCTGCCTAAAGAAGCGCTCGATTGCCTCAATAGATTCTTGAACGGGCATCCGGCAAAAGTTATTGGCACCAAAGGGAGCTCCCGCGAAGTCAAGGCCAGCATCTCCTTTTTATTATCGTTTGAATCCGAACTGACATACGCGCTTAAGGGAAAGCAGGAACTTCTCCGATCAAAGACGGAGCGAGCATTTCTTCATCTTCAACGCACCTTGGCGGTGGACAAGCAACATCAACAGAAGTGGAAGGATGCCTTCGCTAGCACGCGCGGCGAAGAAGCCTGCGAAAAGCTCGGCGCAGTTCACTTGCTTTGGCACGGGATATACCCATTCAAAGCTGGTGCCGCTGGCGCGACCACCGATTTGATATACCAAGAGCCAATCGACACCTCTATTGGAAGACGCGGTATTGACGGCTTGGTGCTAACAGAATGGAAAGTGGCCGACGAAAAGACCGCTCAGACTCGTTTTAGAGAGGCGCGTGATCAAGCCCAACTCTACAAGGGCGGTCTCTTGGCTGGCCTCGAACTAGCACAGTATCGCTACGTGGTCGTAGTGACGTTGCTCGATTTGCCGAAGGCCTTGATACCGGACGATGTACGGATTGGGGACGTTATTTATAGACACATCAATGTCGCGATAGAGCCTCGCTACCCTTCGCAACAGGCCCGCGCGACGACTAAGAAGAGCTAGGCACATTTCTCGGAGGAAAAGGACCGATATCAAACGTTTCTGCAATTGCCGGGATGATGAGCGCCCTTCGGGGCGCGACGGACATAACGAAGCCGCTACGGTCGCCTAGAGATCCCCGGGGCTTCCTGCGATAGTCGATTCTACCCACACGCGGAGAGCGCAAGTTTACTACTGCCAGAGCAACTGATAGTTGTTGGGCTGGACGGCGGGACGTTCAATGGAGGCTTCGTATGCAATCGCCTCATCTTTTCATGCAAAATCTTTTGAGCAGCATTCGCCTTTTTGCCGGACTGGTCGCGATATGCCTGCTCGTCGCCTATAACTTGCATACCGAGCAAATCTTCAAATGGTCGAGTATTTCGGACTCGGCTGATATCGACGTGACAAAAGCGATAACTGACAAGCTCGCGACTCTTGGGAAGAGCGGTCGCGTTGATGAAGGAGCTTTTCTTGAGGTGCTGCGCTTGCGCGGCTCAGCGCGAAATTTGATGAGTATATTTGTTGCACAAGGCGATTTCACAGAATCTCGGACAATAGAAGGGATAGAACATTGGAAGGATTTGGTGGCGGGCGGGGCCTTGCTCGTGAATTCGACTGATGAGTGGCGAACGAACGATGGCGGAATGAGCAAGAGTGTAGCGGCCGGATGCACGATCCGTTCAAAGGATCCGAGCAAGGATTTTCCGGATCAAGTTGGAAGCGTGTCTATCGAACCCTGTGTTGGCTCCTATCAGTCAGAACATCACGTCGAGCGCGTCGCTCATGCAGCGATTGTGACGTGGGGAACGGAGGGAGACCTTGGTCGACCGTCTTGTAAGAGAACCGACAAGGACCAGTCTCCTGGACGCTATTCAACCGATCAGGGTTACCTAAAATGTGCGACTGAGGCGATCAAAGAAGCCGTTACCGACCTATTCTACCGACGCAAGGAAGTTCGCACTTTGCCGACGCTATTACTACCCGCGCTCGGTACAGGCACTGGAGCGGTCCAACCCAACGCCGTGTACGACGTCTACCAAAACGTCATATATGAGTTCTTGTCGAAACCCGAACTCTCGCCACAGCTCCCAGAGAAGCTTGTCTTGTTGTTGTCCCGAAACTGGACCGAGGCTCAGTGGAAATACCACCGTTACGGCATTGCGCACATGGTCTCGGGTCTCCACGACCGATGGAGCATATTCTCCGGCAAGTATCGACAGACAGGCCCGATAGAGACCTTGTTGGGAGTTCTGATAGGGCTAATCGTACTTGTTCTCGGGATCGCTGCGCGCACTCCCCCGATCTCACCTCGACTATTTGGGCTCGACGAAGGCAAATTGACGCTGACGTTAATCGGATGGGGCCTGGGAGCCTTTGGTTTGATAGCCGCGCTCCAGGCGGTCCTGACTCCGCTACTCGGACTGAATTTCTCGTCAAAGTTCGGCACGGAGATAAACATTGGTCTCGGGATAGCCGCAGTCCTGCTTGCGACATTCGTCCTTCAAGGTGAGGATCTTTTCAAGAATCTCATCAAAGACGGTGGTGGCAAGTCCTAGACAGCGGCGTCGCTTCTGTGGGCTGCAAAACTTGAATATCGGATCGAGGCGCAGATCGACAGAGCCTCAATTCATTTAAACGCGAGCCAAAGGGCAAATGAGGCACAGCGCCAAACCAAGCTCAAAATGCTTGCACTTCAGGAGCATTCCACCTTGGATCGGGTCGCATTCATTGAAAAAGTTGATGAGAATCGCAGTGGCTATGGTTCTCGATCCGCATGGCGCAGTTGGTACGGTCTTGAAGCTAAGAGACCGCGCCACGAGAACAATGGTCTGGTTGCAGGTTCGAGTCCTGCCGGGCCCACCAGCAAAGTCCCGATTATTTATCAGGCCTGGTTTGGTCTGATAGGAATCCTACATCCGAGGGCAGATGCACCTCCGTAGAATGACGGATATCAAATAACTACTTTAATGATAATGTCCTGAACTATTCGCGTAAAAATTGCTAAACGTTAATGAACATTCATTCTGTTACTATCGAGAATTTCAGAGGCATTCGCGCTGCAACCCTCGTTCTGCCAGAACACGCGATCCTCATCGGCGATAACAACGCTGGCAAATCATCCGTGCTCGAAGCAATTGACCTCGTGCTTGGTCCCGATCGGCTGAATCGACGCCCTCCGGTGGACGAGCACGATTTTTACCAGGGCAAGTATCGTGCGGAAACTCCCGATGCTGACGATGAAGACAACGGCGAAGATGCGGCACCTCCGGTGGAAGCGCCGAAAATCAGGATCGAAGTTGCAATCGCCAACCTTTCGCTGGAACAACAGGCACGTTTTGGCGGCCAAGTGGAATGGCTAAAGACCAGCACTGGCGACTTTTACGATGAGCCAGATCCCGCTGGTGTCGACGCGGCCGACATCGTTGCCGCTCTCAGGGTGACATTCATCGGTGAATATGACGCCGAGGAAGACGACTTCATCGGAAACACGTACTTTACACGAACTCTCTCAGAGGAAGAGAGGCCGACCCCATTCTCAAAGAAAGACAAGCAACACTGCGGCTTCCTGTTCTTGCGATCCCTGCGAACCGGATCACGAGCACTCAGCCTCGAACATGGCAGCTTGCTCGACATCATCCTGCGTCTTAAGGAAATCCGTCCTCAGATGTGGGAGGGCACCCTCAAGACTCTCGCAGGTTTTGATGTGGCAAGCGACCCGGAATTTGGCATTTCGGGTGTACTCGAGAGCATCAACAAGTCACTGAAGAAGTATGTTCCCCGCGAATGGGGCGTCAGCCCGCATCTCAAGGTGTCCAGCCTGACTCGGGAACATCTGCGGAAGGTGGTGACCGCATTTATCGCTACTGGCAGCGGCGACCATGCCGCACCCTTCTATCGGCAGGGAACTGGCACGATCAATATGCTGGTACTCGCACTGCTGTCCCAGATAGCAGAGGACAAGCAGAACGTGATCTTTGCGATGGAGGAGGTCGAGACGGCAATTCCGCCCTACGCTCAGAAGCGGATTGTCCATGAGTTGCGGAAGCTGTCGGCGCAATCGATCTTCACTTCGCATTCGCCCTACGTTCTGGAGGAATTTGCCCTCGAACAAACAGTAATTTTGTCGCGCTCAGACGATGGCGTTCTGACTTCTGCCAAGATCGAGCTGCCAGAAAGCGTGAAGCACAAGCGTTATCGTCAAGAGTTCCGGACGCGATTCTGCGAGGGCCTCCTGGCCCGTCGCGTGCTCATCACAGAGGGCGCGACAGAGGCGACGTCACTACCGGTTGCGGCGCGTCGACTAGCTGAGCTGAGTCCAACCACCTACGCCTCGATAGAAGCCCTTGGTATTTGCGTGATCGATGCCGGAACCGAGAGCCAAATCGCAGATCTGGCGAAGCTTTACAGGGCACTTGGCAAGCGCACCTTTGCACTCTGCGACAAACAAACGGATGGGGCAAAGGCGGCAATCGAGGCCCAGGTCGAACGTCTCTTCATGCACGGCGAGAAGGGGATCGAGGATCTCGTGCTGAAGAATACGACGCAGGCGGCGCTGGAACGGTTCGCCGACACTCTCCAGTGGCCCCCTCACCTGCTTGCAAAATACCCAAATCCGAAGGTGCAGGCTGTCGCCGCACTGAAGGAATATTTCGGTTGGACAAAGGGGAATTGGGGCATTGCGGATTTTCTTGCTCAATGCAACGAGAGCGAGATCCCACAGTGGCTTCGCGATACCTGCTTAGCACTCAAGTTTGCATGCGACCCGCCGCCATTTCCATTTCCTCTTCCTCCTCCGCCCCCAGCGCCACCGAAGGTGTGATGAAGATTCGGTGCTCGTAATCCACTCAGCTGAACGAGTCTAAATATGGTCGACCTGACCGATGGGCAAAAGGCCGTCCTGCGCGTTGATGGTCATCAGCTCGTGACCGGCGGCCCCGGATCCGGAAAGACGACGGTCTCCATCCTGAAGGCGGAGAAGATCGCGCGCGAGGCGCTTCGGCCAGGCCAGAAAATTCTATTCTTGAGCTTTGCACGTGCGACGGTCTCACGTGTATTGGAAGCAATAGACGAAGAAAGTCAGATCACGCGGGAAGAAAAGCGGCGGATTGAGGTCGACACCTATCACGCCTTCTTCTGGCGCATCCTGAAAACTCATGGGTACCTCGTCGGCTTTCCTCGCCGATTGACCATCCTCACGCCTCCGAGCGAGGCGATTGCGCTATCGAACGTTCGCAGCGAATACAAGAAGGAGTCAAAGCTTTCCGATGAGGAGAAGGCTGAGAAATGGCAGCGTGAGGACACGGAACGCAATCGGCTGGCGATGGAAGAAGGCAAGGTTTGTTTCGATCTTTTCGCAAGCCGCGTGGGTACATTACTGCACGGGTCGCAGAAGGTTCGGAAGCTGATCTCGACAATGTATCCCTTCATCATCCTGGACGAGTTTCAGGATACGAGTGCGGACCAGTGGCGGGTGGTAGAGGCTCTCGGCAAAGGAAGCACATTGATCGCTTTGGCCGATCCAGAGCAACGGATCTTCGACTTCATCGGCGCTGATCCAGAGCGGCTCAACCATTTCAAGGCCGCGTTCAAGCCATCGATCCATGATCTTGCCGCCGACAATCATCGAAGCAAGGGCACTGAAATTGCGCTTTTCGGAAACGATATCCTGACGGGCAGGTTTCGGCAGTCTAACTATCAGGGAATCGATTTTGGAGTTTTTGTCTCCAACCCAAACCAAGCTTTTGCAACTCTAGTAGGTCAGGTGCTCCAGGCACGAAAGCGGCTGCTCGCTAACGGAAAGCGCGACTGGTCACTCGCAATCTTGGTGCCGACGAAGAGGATGACTCGTCTTGTGTCTGACAACCTTCGCGAACCGTTTGGGACCGTCCCGCCTATCAGCCACACCGCAGCAGTCGACATGGAGGGACCGATCCTCGCCGCCGAGATCGTCGCCTTTCTGTTGCAGCAGGATGGAGATGGAGCATCGTTCGATCAATTTGTGGAGTTGCTGTGTGGGTATTTCCACGGGCGCGGAGGAGCTACGCCGACGAAAGGCGACTTGGAAGAAGCGGCACGCTTTCGGGCCGCGCTGGCAAAATGGAATGAATGTCTTGCAAAGGGAACGCCGACGCCCGCGAAGAGCATTTTGAGGGCGACTGATGAGATCTATAGGTCGGCAAGCTCGCTGGCACTGGTAGGAGATCCGGATAGGGACTGGGTCGCTGACCTTGCCCCCAAGTTTTATCCAATCCTGAGTTCGCTCCGGTCGTTGGATTTGCCCGGTTGGGCGGTGGGAGCGACGGGAGCTGGCGCGGAGCCTTCGGCATAGCGCAGCGCCAGATCCCGGCGCGGGTGACAGGTGAAGGCGAACTCGGAGGGCGTTTTCCATCCGAGCTGCGAGTGGGGTCGGGCATCGTTGTAATCGGCCCGCCAGCATCCGAGTGCGACGCGAGCCTGGGCCAGTGACGTGAACAGCGTCTCGTTCAGCAATTCATCCCGCAGCCGGCCGTTGAAGCTCTCGATGAAGGCATTCTGCATGGGCTTGCCCGGCGCAATGTAGTGCCAGGCGACGCGGCTCTGATCCGCCCATGTCAGGATGGCGTTGCTGGTCAGCTCGCTGCCGTTGTCGCTGACCACCATTTTCGGCTTGCCGCGCTCGATCATCAGCCGGTCCAGTTCCCGCGCCACGCGGATGCCGGAGAGCGAGGTATCGGCCACCAGCGCCAGGCACTCGCGGGTGCAGTCATCGACCACGGTGAGGACGCGGAAGCGGCGGCCGCAGGTCAGCTGATCCGACACGAAGTCGAGCGACCAGCGCTCGTTCGGCGCCATCGGCACCGTCATCGGCGCCCTGGTCCCGATGGCGCGCTTGCGGCCGCCACGGCGGCGCACTGCAAGCTTCTCTTCCCGGTACAGCCGGAACAGCTTCTTGTGGTTGACCCTATAGCCCTCCCGCTTGAGCAGGACATGCACGCGCCGATAGCCGAAGCGGCGGCGCTCGTGCGCGATCGCCTTCATGCGCTGGCGAAGGCCGCCATCGTCCGTCCGGATCGTCTTGTATCTCACAGTCATGCGGCAGCTGCCGATGGTTTTACACGCCCGCCGTTCGCTCATCCCGTGGGCATCCATGAGATGGGCGACAGCTTTCCGCTTCCTCGCGGGCGTCACCATTTCTTTCCCAGCAAGTCCTTCAGCGCGACATTGTCGAGCATGGCATCCGCCAGCAGCCGCTTCAGCCGCGTGTTCTCATCCTCCAGCGCCTTCAGCCGCTTAGCCTCCGACACCTCCATACCGCCGAACTTCGCCCTCCATTTGTAGATGCTGGCGTCGCTGACGCCATGCTTGCGGCACAGGTCGGCAACCGAAACGCCGGCCTCGTGCTCCTTCAAAATCCCGATGATCTGCTCTTCCGAAAAGCGGCTGCGCTTCATGCTCTGGTCCTTGTCGTGGGCCAGAACGAACTTCAAACTGGATTAAGCCCGTGGGGCAAGGTCATCGCGGTTCGCTCGATCCTCGAAGCTGGGGGTTGTTCACGTCTCAAAGACGTCGCCAAAGAGGTCCGAAATGTACGACTGCTGGAACGGGGAACTCAGCTTCGTCAGGGACTCTTGCAAGACTGGCGCGACTTTGGCGGATATCGCAATGCGTTGGAAATAACGCGGCAAGCCTTCGTGCAGGAGCATTTCGCCACAGCGCACAAGCCGGAATCTGGCGTGGTTGTGATGAACATGCACAAGGCAAAGGGCAAGCAATTTGACGAAGTTATCATCTTCGAGGGTTGGCCTAGGCGCGTCAGAGGTGAGATCGTAGCCAACCCAGACCGAATTGTCGGAGGAAACGTGCGAACCGGAGCGACGACTCAGGCGCGCCAGACTTTTCGTGTCAGCGTTACACGCGCGAAGATCCGTACCACGATCCTCACGCCGAAAGATGATATGTGCGTATTGCTGACTCGCGCCGACGACTAATCAGTTTGCGAGTGATGCCACCCGGCTTTACGGGTGGAGCGTGCTGTGAACGCTCCAGCGACCGTAATCGACTATTGCCCACCAGAGCGATTCTCCGGCGTCAAGATGCCAGTGCACCAAACTTGCAACTGCATTGCCGAGCGCGCGAACGGGAGTGCGCGGCCACTCTAATGCTGCATATCGTCGCCTCCGGCTGGAAAGAAAAGACCTGCGCCTAAGGCCTCGTATCCTCCACAGGCCCCGAAACACTGGACAAGATCAGCCCTGCCGTTCGGGAATCCCTGCTCCGTGCTAACCCCTCGGAACGATTCGGCGACCGCACGGATTCGTCCCGCAGGAGCGATCTCGCATGCTGATGACCAGGGAAAGACGGCCGGCGATCCGGACCTTGAGGGGATGGGCCATCCATGTGCTGCAGGAGGCCGGCGCGATTGCGAATGCGAGGAGCATGGCTGGGCCAGGGATCGTGCCGACCCGCACGCGCGGGAACGCGCGGTCGCGCTTGCGCGGCAGCATCCACCGGATGGCGTCTCCGCGGATCAGGCCGTCGCGGAGATCAACGATGTCCTCGATCGATCGGCGATACCTGTCCGGAGTGTCCTAACGAGGGCCTTTGAGGCCTGCGGCAAGGACCTTTGCGTACCAGGCGGCCTAGGGCGTGTTCCTGGCCATGTGGCGATTGCGGTCCGGCGAACCGTCCGTCCACCAGACCGGGCCCCGCTCGCCCAGCGCACGCTTGACCTCGTCCACCTCGCGATGCGCGGCCGCTTCTAGGTCCAGGTCTTTTCATGCCGATTTCCGCCGCGCCCCTGCCGCCGGCTTCTTCGCGGACGTCTCCTTGGCGGCCGCCTTCTTGCCCGCGATCGGCATCAGCATCTCCTTCTGGCCGGCCGCTGCCTTCCTCGGCTTCTTCGCCGGCTTGCCGGCCTTCGCGGGCGCGGCCTCCTTCCCGGCCTCCTTGCCGACGCTGCGCCGCAGCGCTTCCATGAGGTCGACGACGTTCTCGCCCTTTGGCCGCTCCTTCGGCCGGATCACCTTGCCGGCGCGCTTTTCGTTGATCAGCTCGATCAGCGCGGTCTCATAATGGTCCTCGAACTTCTCGGGAGCGAAGCGTCCGGCCTTCTGGTTGACGATGTGCCGGGCGAGGTCGAGCATGTCCTTGGTGACCTTCACGTCCTGGATCTCGTCGAAATATTCGGCCTCGCTGCGCACCTCGTAGGGGTAGCGCAGAAGGGTGCCGACGAGGCCCTTGTCCATCGGCTCCAGCGCGATGATGTGCTCGCGGTTGGTCAGCACCACGCGCCCGATCGCGACCTTGTTCATCTCGCGAATGGTCTCGCGGATCACCGCGAAGGCATCGTGGCCGACCTTGCCGTCGGGCCGCATGTAGTAGGGGCGAATCAGATAGCGCGGGTCGATATCGGACCTGTCGACGAACTCGTCGATCTCGATGGTGCGCGTGGACTCCAGCGCGATCTCCTCGAGTTCCTCCTTGGAGACCTCGATGTACTGGCCCTTCTCCAGCTCGTAGCCCTTGAAGATGTCCTCGTTCGTCACCTCGTCGCCGGTTTCCGCGTCCACCTTCAGGTATTTGATGCGGTGGCCGGTCTGCCGGTTGAGCTGGTTGAACGAGATCTTCTCGCTCTCGGAGGTGGCAGGGTAGAGCGCCACCGGACAGGTGACGAGGGACAGTCTCAGGAAGCCTTTCCAATTGGCGCGCGGGGCCATTTTACGCAGAACTCCGGTTCGAGGCGGCTTGGATTCAAGACGAACGGCGGGCCCGGGTTCCGACACGGCATGTGCAGAAAACTGCTGGACATCAATCGATCAGTCGCGTCCGGCCGATAGAATCCAATTTGAGCCCGCAACGCAGCTGCGCATCATCGCCATGAACGACATTCTCACCGTGAATATCCTCGACGAGCGCTATACCCGTAGCCGGCGCAAACTCGTCAAGGAGTGGCGAACTCAGGAGGTCCGCCCCTGCAATGGCCAGGGACATATTTGCTGACCAAAATCGTGCACGACATCGCGCATTGCTGAACCGCCCTCTGAGATGCGCTCGCGGTCAGTGATGTTGCGATCAAAGCTTGGATCGCACCAATTTCGCACCAGAAACAGCCTGAATGAAGCACAACAAGCGCAATCGAAACCAAACAAAAGCACCGCAAAATCAACGATTCCGACCGGTATCCCACCGCCCATAACGGTCCGATTGTCCTGGCGGGCCCACCAGTAGCTTAGGTTTCCATTTTCTTTCCGAGGCCGCACCAGAAATGCCGGTGTGGCTACTCGTTGTTCAGCTTTCTCGTCCGCCACAGCAACCTATCGTGCAGGTCGTTTAGTCCCGAGACTCCAACGAAAGATAGGTTCTTTGTCGCACACAGCGACTTTGTCCGAGTTCAAATCCAGCCTTTCGGAGAGCCCATCTTCGTCGTACCATGCCTCCCCCGAAAAGTCGGGTGAACACGAGGCGGCGCGAATTCCTCCGGGCGCAACGGCGGCCTGTTCGTCTCCCGCTGGTGCTGAGACGAGGTGACCGCAAGTCGGCCAGATGCTCCTCGATCGCACGCGTCGTCTCGTTAGTCCGCCAGCAGACTGCGGTGATCAATTCGATCTGAGGGCGTCTGCCATATCGAGCTAGCGATCTTTGATCTTCGACGAAGATTTCAAAATTCAGCCGTGGTGAACGACCCAATTGCCTAGTCCCGGCGCCGACGATGTCCGATCGACGATCACCCGACAGAGATTCATACCGCGGCGTCAGATACGTCGGTGGTCTGGTCGTGATTGGACTGATCTATTTCGCCTCGGCAAAGGGCGGCCTCGCCCTCGCCTCCATTCATCCCAGCGCAACACCAATTTGGCCGCCGACAGGTGTCGCGCTGGCGGCGGTGCTGTTGCGGGGATATCGAACTTGGCCCGCAATTTTTGTCGCGGCGATGATCGCCAATGCGACGACGGCAGGCTCCGTCGCCACCGCAATTGCGATTGCAACGGGTAACTCTCTCGAGGCGATTGCAGGCGCGTATCTCATCAATCGGTGGTCAGGCGGATGTGAAACGTTTTCAACGCCAAATTCTGTCGCAAAGTATACGGTGATCTGCGTCGTGATCGCGACACCGATCAGCGCCAGCATTGGACTGACCAGCCTGGCACTCTTCGGGTACATCGAGCCGAAGAATTTCGCGGACGCGTGGATCACCTGGTGGCTGGGCGACGTGACCGGCGCACTAGTCATTGCCCCCGTGATCGTGCTGTGGGCATCAAACCATCATCAAGCCTTCAACTGGCACGATTTTGTGGAGACCGCAGTGGTCCTCGCGACAGCGGCGGCTGTCGGCCTCATTGCTTTCAGCCCCCTGATAAAGCAGACGCCCGGCCGAGATCCACTCGGCTTTCTGGCCATCCTGCCCATGCTATGGGCGGCGCTTCGTCGCGGTCCACGCGAGACCGCAACGGTTGCTCTCGTGCTTGCGAGCATCACGATTTGGGGAACGCACGCGGGCGGCGGCCCCTTCGCGACTCCGGATCCCAATGCGTCTTTCCTGCTCGTGTTGATGTTCTTGATCAGTATTACCGTTCCAAGCTTGCTGCTGAGCGCGGATGTCGAGGTCCGCGAGAAAGCGGAAGGAAGCCTGCGCCGCGCGCATGTCGAACTCGAGCAGAAGGTCGCCGAGCGTACGCAGGAACTGGAGCTCGCCAACGCAGCGAAATCGCGCTTTCTCGCCATGGCAAGCCATGATTTGCGGCAGCCCTTACATGCGTTGGGGTTGTTCGTCGCCCAGCTGCGGACGCCACTCAAGCCGGAGGAAAGGACAAACACGATCGAACGGATCGACGCAACCCGCAAGGAAATGGATGAAATGTTCAATTCGCTCCTGGACATTTCCAGGCTGGATGCCGGGATGCTTACCCCCAAAATCACCGAATTCCCGATCGGGCGCCTGTTGCAAAAAATCGAGACTGCGTTTGACCAGGCCACGCAAAAAAGGGGCCTGCGGCTACGCGTCAGGCCAAGTGACGCCTGGGTACGAAGCGACGCGATGCTGCTCGAACGCATCATGCTGAATCTTGTGTCAAATGCGGTGCGCTATACGTTGCAGGGCGGAATCCTAGTCGGATGTCGTCGGCGCGGTGAAATGTTGCGTATCGAAGTATGCGATACCGGTCCTGGCATTCCCGAGGATCAAAAGCAGAATATCTTTCGCGAGTTTTTTCAGGTTCCCACCTCAGAACAGAACCGGTCCGGCGGACTGGGCCTCGGCCTCGCCATTGTCGACAGGCTTCGTCTGCTTCTCAACCATCAAGTCGACCTGGCTTCGACTGTGGGCCGAGGTTCGCGCTTTGCAATCCTGGTTCCGAAAGTCGATCAATGCGTCAGGTCCGCGGCGCCCGCCGACTTACCCCGCCCCGGCGCCTTGGCGGTCCACGGCAAGGCAATTCTTGTTATTGCCGATACTCCGATCGTGCAGGAGGGAACGGGCGGATTGCTTAGCAAATGGGGATACTCGGTTCTTACCGCCGGGTCCGACGAAGCTGCACTTGTCCGACTTGCCGAGCGCGAACAGCGTCCCGATCTCATAATCTCGGACTATCATCTCGCAAGCGGTAAGACCGGAATCCGGGCAATTGAACAAGTCAATGCGGCGTTTGGCGCGTCAATTCCCGCCATTCTCATCAGCGGCGATACCGCAGCTGAACCTCTGCGGGACGCTAGGGACAGAGGGTACATTTTGCTGCACAAGCCCGTCGATCCGATGCGGCTCCGCGCTGTCATGCATGAGCTCCTTAGGGATCATGATGGTGGGAGAGGCACCGGGGCAGTTTCATGAATCAGATTTCGGCGGCAACTCCCAGCCCATTTTTCCGACCTTGATCACGGCCTCAGTGCGCGTCGCTACGCCGAGCGCCTTGAGAACGACCGTGATGTGATTCTTCACTGTCGGCACTGCCATATTGAGCGTCCTCGCAATGACCTTGTTGCTTTTTCCCTTCATCAGCAGCGCAAGTACGTCGATCTGACGATCGGTCAATCCGAGCCCCTTGAGCGAGTCGCGAGCCAATGGTTTATCTGCAAACCGCGGGTCCGCTGTCTCCTCCAGAATTTCCGAGGGAATGTAAACTCCGCCAGAGAACACCAACTCAATAGCGTGGAGCATCACCTCACGTTCCGTGGTTTTCGGGATGAAACCCAGCGCGCCAAGCTTGAAAGCGCGCCTGACCGTGTCCTGATCATCGGAGGACGAGAGAATGATGATAGCAATGGTCGCATAGCGATGGCGCAGTTCGCAGAGGACAGAGAAGCCGTCGCGGTCGGGCAAATTGATGTCAAGCAAAATGAGGCTGATATCGGGATGCTCCTCGACGATGTGCATGGCCTCTCGACTGCTCGAAGCTTCGAATATCACGGCTTCTCGCTTCAATTGCTTGAGGACAGCCTGCAACGCCTCGCGAATCAATGTGTGATCGTCAACAACAAGTACTTTCATAAAAATGCTCTCCGTCCTCTGACCGCCCGGAGATCAATGAAAGATCATACACCCACCTTCGAAGCCGTCCATCTTCTATCTCTGGTCCAGCGGTTCGCCGTCGGGCACTCAAAGTAGGAGCCGAGCGCTGCTGTGTGGTATGGTTGCAATCGGCACGCATTCGTAAGGAGCGCGGACTACGTGAAGCGCGGAACTCGCTTGGCCCCTTCGTCCACGCGAGAGATGAATTGCTCATCACGTGTCTGCGGTCTCAAATAGATGGCGCGGCCCGGATGGTACTTTGGTCATAGGACCTAGGCACCTCTCTGTACCGACCTCCGGCCGATTTACACCCTGCGCCACTTGAATGATGATGTCGACAGTCAGTCCTCTCCACCTGCGTTCTACCCAGCGCGGCCATTGCGCAATTGCTGTCGGGGCCAGGTTGGTGTGAAGCAACTCTGGACTGCGGCGCTGTCACGAACGCTGCATGGCCGCGCTTTTTTGTCAGATTCGATACATCCCGATCGTCCCTCTTGAAGCGTGTGCGCACGCTGGACGAGGCAGGCCAATGCATGATCGAACCGCCACCCTGAAGCCATCAGAGCCATCGGCGGGCGCGTTGCCGGACCTGAAAGCCAACGGCCGTGACGTGCGCATTGATGCCTGCCGCGGCATCGCGCTCTGGTGCATCTTTCTTGATCATGTGCCCAATAACATTGGAAGCTGGCTGACGCTGCGGAACTACGGCTTCAGCGATGCCGCGGAAGTGTTCATGTTCGTCTCAGGGGTCACCTGCGCACTGGCCTACGGTAAGGTATGGAGCTGCGAGGGATGGAGCAGCGTGATCCGCCGGACGCTGCGGCGAAGCTGGGACATCTATGTCGCATTTCTGCTGCTCACGCTCGCCTGCGCCATCCTAGTCCACATCGCTGGCGTGGAACGCCTTGCCGACGAGAGCAATACGCGCATTCTGTTGGACCAGCCGGGCGCAACGCTCGCGCACGCGGCGATTCTGCAATACCGCCCAGTCAATACTGACGTGTTGCCGATCTTCGTGCTCCTTCACCTCTTGTTCGCGCCGTTGCTGTGGTTACTGCTCCGGCTGCCGAACGTGACGCTTGGCGCCTCGCTGGCGCTTTATGCGCTGGTGCATATGTTCGGCTGGTCCTTACCGGCGTGGCCGAACGGCCACTGGGCTTTCAATCCGCTGGCCTGGCAGCTGTTGGTGGTCCTTGGCGCGTGGGTGATAATCGAGGGCGAAAGAGTGCGCCCCTGGCTAACGTCACGTACGGCGCTCGTGCCTGCCGTTCTCTATCTCGCCTTCAGCCTCCTCATCGTATTGAGCTGGAGAATCAAGCCGCTGGAAGCGTTGATCCCGCAGGGGCTGACGAAGTTGGCCTACCAGGTGGACAAATCGAATCTCGATCCGTTGCGTCTATTGCATTTCTTGTCCCTTGCGGTTGTGGTGGTATGGTTTGTGCCGCCAAATCAACAAGCATTGACGACTGCGGTGATGCGCGGCGCCATCCTCTGTGGCAAGCACTCGTTGCCAATCTTCTGCCTCGGCGTTCTGCTTACGCTCGCTAGCCTCCTGGCGCTGCTCGACATATCGGCAGGGCTTGCGATGCAGATCACGCTCAGCGTTGGTGGCGTCCTGACGATGATCGTGGCGGCGACGCTGCTGAATTTGATCAAGAACAAACCCAGGCCGCAGTCGGCCGTTGCACTGCCGGTGAGTGTGCGCACCCAGGAGGACGCCTGGGGCACCGTTGGCTGGCGCACCGTGGAGGCGTTTCACCGAGGGCTGCGCGGACTGCGCGAATTCGGATGGGCCGGCGACCAGAATCGCCTCGTCCGCGAGCGGCAATCCCACCAGGCGCCTCGCTTCGCAGACGAATTGGTACGATCAAGCAGGCTTAACGTGAGCAAGCACCCGGCCATGTCGAGCGAGGTGACGTAGCTGCCGATCAGCGAGCGAGCGATGCGCAAGCCGCGCTTCCACTTGGTCGCGTCGGACCGCATTTGCCAATGCCACCCAACGCCTGTGGCATCATCCATGCCGCGCCCTTTCGAAAGCTGAAGGCGCTGCAGGCTGTCGCACGTAGTCTCACCCCTCCACCCGCCACAGTCTCCATCTTTCCGGCACGCCCTTCAGCCGGTGCACGCCGTGATCCCGCAGGCTGATCGCGGACTGCGTCGTCATCAGCTCCTTCACCGCGCTCGACACCAGCACCTCCCCGCGCGCGCTTTCGCTGCGACGCGGGTGCCGATGTGGAAGGCGAGGCCGACCATTTCGCCGCCGCTGATGGTGTATTCGCCGGCATGCAGGCCGACCCTGATCTCGAGACCGAGCGTGCGCACGGCTTTCTGGATCGCAGTCGCACAAGCGATTCCGGCGGCGGGCTTCCTGAACGTCGCGAGCACGCCGTCGCCGGTGGTCACGACTTCCTTGCCGCGCGCGCTCTTCAGCTCCTTGCGGACCGCGGCATAGTAATGGCCCATCACCTTGGTCCAGCGCGCATCGCCGAGCTTGGCAGCCTTCGCGGTGGATCCGACGATGTCGACGATCAGGATGGTGGCGAGCGCCTGCTTGAGCTCGGCGCTGCGTGTGGCCGATGGGCGCCGGTTCGCGATCGGCCCGGTCAGCGGCTCATAGCGATGGTTGCGGCGCCGCGCGATCGCGGTTTTTGTGTAGTCCTGCGCGCGCTGCGCAGTGCCGCAACGAACTGTTTTCTCCTGCGGCAGACGCGACCAATAGACCTTGCGCCCATCGCCGGCGCCATGCACCTCGACGGCGCCCCACTTCAGGAAGACCGCCGAGCCAACGCGCCTGACGCACCACGCCTTCGACGTGTACCCGGAGACGTTCGACTGATGGACCCCGATGCGAAGGAATTTCGGCATGAACGTGCGGCCAAGGACCGTTTGGGCGGAGCTTGGCGCAAAACCTAGTCGGACTAGTCTCACCCCTCCACCCGCCACAGTCTCCATCTTTCCGGCACGCCCTTCAGCCGGTGCACGCCGTGATCCCGCAGGCTGATCGCGGACTGCGTCGTCATCAGCTCCTTCACCGCGCTCGACACCAGCACCTCCCCCGCGCGCGCTTTCGCTGCGACGCGGGTGCCGATGTGGAAGGCGAGGCCGACCATTTCGCCGCCGCTGATGGTGTATTCGCCGGCATGCAGGCCGACCCTGATCTCGAGACCGAGCGTGCGCACGGCTTTCTGGATCGCAGTCGCACAAGCGATTCCGGCGGCAGGCTTCCTGAACGTCGCGAGCACGCCGTCGCCGGTGGTCACGACTTCCTTGCCGCGCGCGCTCTTCAGCTCCTTGCGGACCGCGGCATAGTAATGGCCCATCACCTTGGTCCAGCGCGCATCGCCGAGCTTGGCAGCCTTCGCGGTGGATCCGACGATGTCGACGATCAGGATGGTGGCGAGCGCCTGCTTGAGCTCGGCGCTGCGTGTGGCCGATGGGCGCCGGTTCGCGATCGGCCCGGTCAGCGGCTCATAGCGATGGTTGCGGCGCCGCGCGATCGCGGTTTTTGTGTAGTCCTGCGCGCGCTGCGCAGTGCCGCAACGAACTGTTTTCTCCTGCGGCAGACGCGACCAATAGACCTTGCGCCCATCGCCGGCGCCATGCACCTCGACGGCGCCCCACTTCAGGAAGACCGCCGAGCCAACGCGCCTGACGCACCACGCCTTCGACGTGTACCCGGAGACGTTCGACTGATGGACCCCGATGCGAAGGAATTTCGGCATGAACGTGCGGCCAAGGACCGTTTGGGCGGAGCTTGGCGCAAAACCTAGTCGGACAACCCGGCGTTGGCAACAGTGCTGCCAACCCGCCATGCCGCCGCCGCATTCCAACCTCGCAGCCTAAATTCCTCTGCCGCCGCCCTGCTTGCCGATCCTGCAGCGCCATCCGGCCAGACGTTCGGCCGGATGCTGCGCCATCCATTCGGCGAGCTGCGGCGCGCCCATCAGGCAGGACTGCATCGTCACGTCGGCGAAGTCCGAGGTCGTGACGATCTGTTCACGACAGTTCGTCGGCGACGAGAGGCTGCAGAGCACGGCGATGATCCTGATCATCTCACGCGAACTCCTTCGACCAGTCGTATGCGCTTCTGGCGCGGTTCCATCGACGGCAGCGCTGCGAGCTACGATTGGCACTTCCTGCGGCACGGTGCGTTGCGCTCTTTTCGAGGAGGCGCAGATGACAAAGACGCAGATGACCAAGACCAAGGTTTCCCACGCGCAGGATGCGAAGAGCGCAACCCAGCCAATGCTCAATCCTGGCGATGAAGCCCCGCCCGGAACCATGGGCACCGGCGAAGACGTCTGTCCCGACTGTCATGGCAAGGGGCGCATCGACGGTGCCCCCTGCGTCACCTGCGGCGGGAGTGGGACCATCACGCGGGCCATTGGCGGCGCTTGACCTTAGCCGGCACGACGGGAACGAACCGCAAATAGCCGCGGCCGGAAGGTCGCTTAGCCCTGATACGCAAACAGCTCGATCGGATCGCTGAAGCCGCGCACCTCGTGCCTGCCGACATGCTCCAGCTGAAACTCCCTCTCCACGAGCTCGGCGAAATCGCGTGACAGCAGCACGTTTTTGCCGAGCTTCTTGGTCAGCGCCTCGAGGCGGGAGGCCATGTTGACGGCCGGGCCGATCACGGTGAAGTCGAGCCGGCTGGTCGATCCGATATTGCCGTACATGACGTCGCCGACATGGACGCCGATGCCATAGTTCAGCGGCGCGCGGCCGGTCGCGCCGTTCCGTTCGTTCAGCGCGGCCATGGCTTTGCGGGCCTCGGCCACGGCATGGAGCAGATTGGCGCAGGCGTTGGGCGCGCGGAGCGGGAAGATGGCGAGCAGTCCGTCGCCGATGAATTTCAGGATCTCGCCGCCGTGGCGCGCAATCGGCTCCGACATCGCGTCGAAATAGTCGTTGAGCAGGTCGATGACGTCGTCGCGCGGCCAGTTGTCGGAGATCTTGGTGAAATCCCTGAGGTCGCAGATCATGATCGCGGCACGCACCGTCGTGCCGCTGCCGCGCCTTGTGGCGCCGGCCAGGATCAGCTCGCCGGCATGGGAGCCGACATAGGTCTCCAGCAGCGTTCGTGCCAAGCGGTTCTTGACGCGGATCTCGCTGACCAGCGCCAGCACCGGCAACAGCTTCTTCAGGCCCGCGACATGCGCATCGTCGAACCCGCCGGGCCGATCGGTCGCGAAAGTGACGATGTGCCGCTTGCCGAGCGTATGGTAGAGCGGCCAGGCGACATAGTCGGTGAGGCCCTTGGCCCGCATCTCGTCGTAGAGGGCGTGCTTGCGGCTGAGCGAGGAATCCTGCTCGAGCCGCTCGCGCACCTCGGCGGCGCCGTCATGGATCTCGTTGGCGGCGCTGCCGATATATTCGGACCGCTCGCGAACGTCATAGTCGACCAGCGCAATCTCCGCCTCGCGCATCCCGTCGGACCACATCATGCGGGCCCCCAGCCACTGCGGGTGATTGATCAGGATGTGAAGCGTCGCGCGCTTCACTGGAATGCCCGCCTGCTGGAGGCGGATGCACATCTGCGCGAAGATATTGTCGATGAAGCGCTCGTCGCGCGTGCCGTTGGTCAGCCAGTCGACGACGCCGTCGGCCTGCGTGGGGACATGGTTGCCTGGTGCGTTCATATCCTGCCCCTCGGGCTGCGGTCTTTAGCGAACCAGATATCGTGTTCCGGCCGCTCGGCGTCAACCTAGCCAGTTGCACGGATTGTGCGCAGCGATCGGCGCTAGCCGAGGAGCCGGATCGACCCCAGCACTGCCAGACCCGAGACGAGCGCGAGCTGGGATGGCCCGGCCAGCTCGACTTTCAGCGTGCCGTCGTGGGGAATCGCAAAATCCTTATGGTCGAGACGGATGCGGCATTCGCCGCGGGGGGCGTAGACCAGATGCGTGCCGGCGGCGAGCCGCCGGTCGCCAGGCTCCTTAAGCGCGAGGAGATCGATCTCAGCCGCACCGCGCCGCGCCATGAGGTTTACGACCTCGACGGGCCCGGCCTCGAGCTCGGTCACGATCTCGAGCTCGCCGGTGAAGCGCACGGTCGTAAAAGGTTCACGCTCGTCGAATTCCTGTGTGGGCGACTTCAGCACCAGCCCGCGCCCATCGACGACCATCTGCAAGCGATCGATGCCGGGCATATGGGAGAAGGGACCCGGCGCGACGATCGGCGTCGACGCAAAGCGCCAGAGCAGGGTGTCCCAGCTCTTCTCGCGCGCATCGACCCGATGAGCGTCCGCGATATCGGTGAAGATGCCGCCGCCGTTCTTCCAGGGCGAGCGGGTGTAGCTTTCGGGTTTGAACAATGTGGTTTTCATGTCTTGAGGTCGTCCGGGAACGTCGGGGTTTGTACCCGAGTTTGTCGCCCGGATGATATCGCTATTTCGACGTCAATGCCGCCACCGGCCGCCAGGCCGCGTCGGGCGAGGCCGCGGCGAGCTGCCGGCATCGCTCACGCATCAGCTCGGCCGGACGATCGTGGCCACGCTGCCTCAACACGGCTTCGAAATCGGCGAGCGCCGCTGCAAACCGGCCTGCGCGATAGAGGGCAAGGCCGCGCTCGTAGTCCGCGATCCAGGGGCCGTGTTCGCTCGTGTCATCATTCACCATCCCGATCAGCTCGTGGACGGAGAGCCCCTCCTCGCGTCCGTAGACCGCGATGCTGTCGACCTCGCGCGTGATGACGGCGCCGTGCGCCAGGCGTTCGGTCGCCGCGCCGATCAGGATCTGCGTGCCGTAGGATTTGTTGGCGCCTTCGAGCCGGCTGGCGACGTTCACGGCGTCGCCGATCACGGTGTAGTTCAGCCGCAGCTCCGAACCGATATTGCCGACCAGCATGCGGCCTGAATTGATGCCGATCCGGATCTGCAGCGGCTGGCCGAGATCATCGACAAGGCCCGACTGTTCGATCGCCCTGCGGCAGGCGAGCGCCGCGCGGCAGCATCGCGCGGCGTGATCGCCTTGCGGCTGCGGCGCGCCCCAGAACGCCATCACGGCATCGCCGATGAACTTGTCGATGGTGCCGCCGTTGGCGACGATGATCTCCGAGGTGAGGTCGAGATAGCGCGACAGCAGCGGCACCACGCGATCGCCCAGCCGCTCCGACAGCCCTGTGAAGCCGGCGATGTCGATGAACATCACGCTGAGCTCCTGGACGCTGCCGCCGGGCCGCGCCTCGACGCCCTGGCGCAGCAGGCCGCGGACGAGATCCGCCGGGATGAACTTGCGGAAGGCGGAGAGGCCGGCCGCCATCTCGGCGATCGCACCGGACAGGCTCGCGATCTCCTTGAGCCGCGACGGATGGCGGCGGACCTGCTCCAGCGCGAAGGCCTCGACGTGACGAAGCTCGCCGACGACGCGCGACAGCGGCGCGGCGATGACGGACCGCGCCAGCATCGCCGATGCTAGTGCCGCGAGCACAGCGCCGATGGCAAGGCCAAGGATCAAGCGGTGCAACGTCGTCTCGACCGGCCCGAGGAGCTCGGCCTCGGGGATCACGGTCGCGAGCGACCAGCCCGGAAACGGCAGCGGCGTGAGCGCAACCTGATAGGCCGCGTCGCCTGACGTGAGCCGGCTCCGCCAGGCCTCCTTGCGGCCGGCCTCCCCCGCCTTGTCGAGCGCTGCGCGCGCGAGCGGCAGCAGCGTCGTGTCGCCGCGCGCAAGGTGCAGCTCGTCAGCCTCTTTGTCCGGCGCCGCGACCAGCTCGCCGCTGCCATCGACGATGAACGCGGTGCCCGTATGTCCGACCTCGAGCTGCGACAGGAAGCGCGCGAGCCTGGTGTATTCGATGATGACGGCAAGCACGCCTTGCCGCTCCTGATAGACGTCGATCGGGCCGGCGAGAGCGATCGACGGCCGCTCGCCGGTCGGATGGCCCAACACCCTGAACCATTGCGGGTCGTCCGCGCCGAGCCCGGCCTTGAACCAGGCCTGATCGGCGACATGGAACGAGGTCGGCTCGAAGCGGCGATTGGCGAATTCGATGTCGCCGGGCACCACGTCATATTCATCGACGCGGCGCTGCCCCGGATGATCGGTCAGCGAGATCTCCATCATCTCCAGGCGCGGATCGCCGAGCTTGTGCGCGGCGAAGAAGGAGCCGTCGGGCCAGCCGAACGCGACCCAGGAAATCGTCGCCTGCGACTGCAATTGCGAGAGAAACACGAACTCGCGCTTGTCGGCCTCGCGGGTGTCGAGCACGTTCTGGAGGAACAGCGTGCGGATCGCGGTGTGGGCGGCGCGCGCCTCGTCGACGATGGCCGAGACCTCCTTGCGCACCGCCGCCACGATCTGCTCGTTGATGGTCGAGGCGAGCTGCCGGCTGGTCGCTTCCGCCGTCCGCCACCACAACAGGCTGGAGAGCGCGGCGGTCAGCAGGATCGCGGCCAGCACCAGCGCGGACACCGCAAGGCGGATGCTGACCGTCAGCCCTGCGATCGCATCAAGCCGTCGTTCGGGATCGACCTTCATCGCCGTACTCGCCTGCGCCTCGTTGCGGGTCACTGACACTGTGTTACGCCGCCGGCGCTCGTTCGTTACGTCTGGCAGGAACGGGTGCCGGTTGCCAATGCCCGGAGGCTAACGTCTCGATAGAAGCTGGGCATTGGCTTTGCGCCGACGTTTGCCCGCTAATCCCGGCCCAAGCGCACCACCCGTGCGCTCGATCCAATCGGTCTCACGGACTCGTGAGCAGCCTGGCAGTAACACGGGCGGCGCGCGGAGCGAAGGAGATCATGCGCGCATCCCCTGCAGGCGATGCCATCTCGAACAGGAGAATCTCGATGTCTGCCAAACATGCCGTCACCTCCCTCGTCCTCGCTGGTGCGGTGTCGACCGCGCTCGCGACCCTCGCCTCCGCTGCCCCCCTGACCAAGGCCGAAGCCGATGCCGCCGTCGCCGCCAAGAAGGAGAAGTGCTTCGGCGTCGCGCTGAAGGGCCAGAACGATTGCGCGGCGGGACCCGGCACGACCTGCCAGGGCACCTCGACCGTCGATTTCCAGGGTAACGCCTGGAAGTTCGTGCAGGGCGGCACCTGCACCAGCATCGAGCTGCCGAACGGCAAGAAGGGTTCGCTCAAGCCGGTTTGACGGCCGGCGCCACAGCGCCAGGACACACGAACGGAGCAGCACGATGAGCACGGTGATCAAGCCGGTCCGACCAGCAGCCATGCCGCTCCGATTCGCGACGCCCATCGGCGGCGTTGCCGGGACGAGCTTCAAGCCCGAGCATCTCCCGGCCATTCTCGAGGCCTGGCCTCGGCGAGGCTTCTTCGAAGTCCACGCCGAGAACTACATGAGCGCCGGCGGCCCGCCGCATCGTGCGCTGGAGGCGATCCGCCGCGACCATCCGCTCTCGCTGCATGGCGTCTGCATGTCGATCGGCGGCCCCCGGCCGCTCGACAAGGCGCATCTGGCGCGCTTCCGCGGTTTGGTCGCGCGCTATCAGCCCGCGCTGGTCTCCGAGCATCTCGCCTGGTCGACGCATGAGACCAGCTTCTTCAACGATCTATTGCCCCTGCCCTACACGCAGGCGACGCTGGCTTGCGTCTGCGATCACATCGACCAGATGCAGGAGGCGATCCGCCGCCCGCTGCTGTTGGAAAACCCCTCGACCTATGTCGCCTTCCGCGAATCCTCGATGAGCGAGACAGAGTTCATCCGCGCGATTACAGAACGCACCGGCTGCGGGCTGCTGCTCGACGTCAACAACGTGTTCGTCTCCGCGACAAATCACGGATTCTCGGCCCTCGACTACCTCGCGGACTTCCCGCTGTCGCGCGTCGCGGAAATTCACCTCGCGGGCCATGCCGAGCAGGCCGACGATGAAGGGGACCTGCTGTTGATCGACAGCCATGACGGGCCGGTCGCGGACGCCGTCTGGAAGCTCTACGAGATCGTGATCCGGCGCCTCGGCGCGGTACCGACGCTGATCGAATGGGACAGCAAGATTCCCGACTGGCCGGTGCTGCAAGCGGAAGCCTCTGCGGCCCAGGCGATCCTCGACCGTCATCAGTCCGCCGCGCCGGCAGGAGACCGTCATGCTGCCTGAACCCGGCTTGTCTTTCGCCGCTTCGTTCGCGCCGGCGCTGCTGGATCCGGCGCGCAGCACGCCCGAAATCGTGACCGGCCCAAACGGCAAGGCCGCAAAGCGGCGCTATGACGTCTACCGCAACAACGTCACGGTCAGCCTGATCGACGCGCTGGCCGCGATCTATCCTGCCGTGCAGCGCATCACCGGCACCGACTTCTTCCGCGCCATGGCGCGTTTCCATGTGCGCAGCAATCCGCCCACATCGCCGCTGCTGTTCGAATACGGCCGCGATTTCCCGGAGTTCATTGCGCAGTATGAGCATGCGCAGACCATGCCCTGGCTCGCCGACGTCGCGCATATCGAGCGGGCCTGGCTCGATGCCTATCACGCCGCCGACGCCGTGCCGCTGTCGCCGGCCCGGCTCTCGGCGGTGAGACCCGACCGTTTGCCCGATCTGGTTTTCACTCCGCACCCGGCCGCGCGATGCCTGCGCTCGGACTACGCCGCCGTGACGATCTTTGCAGCCAACCGCGACAAGGCACCGGTGATGCGGATCGATGCCTCCACGCCGGAGGATGCCCTGATCACGCGAGGCGAATTCGACGTCGCCGTGCGCCGCCTTCCGCCCGGCGGGGCGGTGTTCGCGGACGGCCTGATGTCGGGGCGGTCACTCGGCGAAGCTGCGGCGGCGGCGCTGAAAGCTGCAAGCGAATTCGACATCGCCGCGAACATCGCCGGGCTGATCGAAGCCGGCGCCTTCACCTCGCTCTGTTGCGGAGACCCATCATGATCACGGACCACATGAGCACCGACGGTGGCCTGCCGTCGCCCGGAGCGCTCATCGACAGGGCCAATCATCTGGTGCAGACGCTCGCGACGCCATCGCTGGTCCAGCTCGTGCTGCGCCTCGCGCTGGCCGTGCCGTTCTGGCGCTCGGGCATGCTCAAATGGGGCGGCTTCCTCAAGCTCAACGACACGGCGGTGACGCTGTTCAGCGACGAGTTCATGCTGCATCTGCCGGGCGGGCCCTATCACTTTCCGGCACCGACTGTGATGGCCTTCCTTTCGGGCTCCGGCGAGATCATGTTCCCGATCCTGCTGGTGCTTGGACTGGGCACACGGTTTGCCGCGCTCGGGCTGCTGTTCATGACTGTCATCGTCGAGCTCACGGTCCCCGACGGCTGGCCGATTCATCTCACCTGGGCGGCCATGGCGCTTGCCCTTATGGCCTATGGACCCGGGAACATTTCGCTCGACCATCTCGTCTGTCGCGCGCGATCGCGGGGGCGATGAGCGCGCGATCATGTATATCCACGAGCACGACTGTCATCCTGAGGTGCGCGCCTCGAAGGATGAGCTGCAAGCGCCTGTGGCCCATCCTTCAAGGCTTCACCTTGCGATGCGAGTGCATCGCAAGGTGAAGCCTCAGGATAACGCCGGTGAATGTGATTAGCGTAGCTACATCCCGCCCGTTCTTCGAAAAGGTCCGGCAGGCCGCGATGAGCTGGGACGGCACGCGGCCGATCCGTGAGGTCGGCGGCCGCCGATCATAGGGCCCGATCATCGGCAAGATTTACATCGTTGCTGGCGCGACGGAGAGAAAACCATGCTAACGTAAGGCCGCGTCCGAACCTTCAGCGAGGCAAGCATGTCCGATACTGACAAGGTTTTCGCCGGCTCGATCCCAAAGCTCTACGACGAATATCTCGTCCCGATGATCTTCGCCGTTTACGCCGACGACATCGCAAGACGCGTCGCCGCGCGCTCTCCCTCCGTGCTGCTGGAGATCGCGGCAGGCACCGGCGCGGTGACGCGCGCCGTGGCGGCGGCGCTGCCGCGCGGCATCCGTTATGTCGCGACCGATCTCAACGAGCCGATGCTCGCGGTTGCCGCGCAGCGCCAAGCGGGTGATGATCGCATCACCTGGCGCCAGGCTGACGGAATGGCCCTGCCGTTCGGCGACGCCGAGTTCGACGTGGTCTGCTGTCAGTTCGGCGCGATGTTCTTTCCGGACCGGATCAAGGCCTACGGAGAGGTGAAGCGAGTCCTGAAGCCGGATGGCACGTTCGTCTTCAACGTCTGGGATCGCATCGAGGAAAATGTGCTGACGCATGAAGCCACGGTCGCGCTCGAAAAGCTGTTTCCCGACGATCCGCCGCACTTCATGGTTCGGACGCCGCACGGCTATTACGACAAGGCCGTTATCAGAGGCGACCTCGAACAAGCGGGCTTCGGTGACATATCGATCGAAACCAGATCTGAGATTAGCCGCGCGCCGTCGGCCGAAAATGTCGCCATCGCGCTCTGCCAGGGTACGCCGCTGCGTAGCGAGATCGAGGCCAGGGATGCCAGCAAGCTTCAGGCGGCAACCGATATCGTTGCCGAGGCGATCCGGACGCGCCATGGGTCCGGACCGGTCGAAGGCAAGATCCAGGCGATCGTGATCGAGGCCCGCCCGTAGTTGCGGGAGCCGATCGACGCAGCACTTCCCTTACCAAAAGCCCCGCTGCATCGGCTGCGCCGGCTGATAATACTGATACTGGCTGCGCCGGCGCGGATTGACCGGCTGGACGTAGGGATCACGCTGCTGGAAGAAGAAGCCGAAACCGTTGCCGCCGTTGTCCCAGCCGTCATCGCTGGCGATCATGGCAGGCGCGGTCGGCTTGCGCGTGATGAAGCCGCCCTGCGGCTCGTTGCTCAGCACCGCGACGAATTCGGTCCGGTAATTGGTCTCGCTGCTCAGCGGCTCATCGGAGATGATGATCGAGGAGCGCGGCAATGCCGTCGGCCCGATGCGATCCCACACGTCCTGCGGGATGGTGATGCGGTCGAGGGCATTGCGGGCCTCGTCGCCGTTCTCGATCGTGACCACGCTCCAGCGCAGGCCGGTATCGGTCTTCGCCATCGCCGTGAAGATGTGCGTGCCGAGCGGCTGGTCGGGATTGCGGATCGTAACGGGAACCTCGATGCTGGTGTCGAACACCTCGCCGCCGCCATCGGGCGCCGGCTTGTGCGTGTTCCGCCTCACGTAGAGCTTCTGCGTCGCACGGCTGATGTAAACCGAGACCGGCTCGCCCGCGAGCTTTGCATCGGTGGCCGCCTTCACAGCGTCGGCTTTCCTGGCCGCGGCAGCCTTCGCGGCTTCCTTCGTGGCGGCCGCCGCATCGCGCTTCGGCTGCGCGGCGGCCCTGGCGGCGTCGAGCTGCGTCGCCGCGTCGGCAGCCTTGGTCACCGCCTTTTGCTTCAACTCCTCGGCCTTGGCGCGGGCCTGATCGGTTTTGGCGTTCGCGAGCGTCTTGTCGGCGAAGGCGAGCTCGGCATCTGCGCGGGCCTTCTGCTGCTCCAGCTTGCGCAGCGCGGCAGGGAGCGAGGCAGCTTCCTTCGCGGCAGCGGAAGCAGCCTTCTTGGCTTCGTCGGCAGCCCTTGTGGCCTCGTCGGCCTCGGCGGAGAGCTTGTCGGCCCGGCTGGGCGCTGCCGCGATGGCCTCCGGCTTCGGCACGAACAGCGAGGGGTGAGAGAAGTCGGTCGGGACCGTGTCATACGGCGAGATGATCACCCGCATCCCGATATAGGTCTTGTCGAACAGGTTCTCGGCAAAGCCGAACGGCATGCGCACGCAGCCGTGCGAAGCGGCATAACCGGGCAGCGGCCCGCCATGCAGCGCGATACCGTTCCAGGTGATGCGCTGCATGTTCGGCATCCAGGCATCGTCATACATGGTCGAACGGTGGTCCTTGTCCTTCTCGATGATGGCGAACACGCCGGCCGGCGTCTCGCGGCCCGTGGTGCCGGTCGACACCGGCGCGCGCAGGATCCAGCCCTCGGCATCGTAGAAAGTGACCTGCTGGCTCTTGATCGACACGATCGCCATGATCGGCTCGCCGGCCACACGCGGCGCCACCGCCTCGGCGACCTGGCGCGGCTGCTTGGCGGCGGTCGCCGGGGCCGTCGCCGTCAATGTGACGATCGCGGCCAGCGCCACAATTCCGGAAGGCCCCCAACGCCGCATCGCCACGGTGGATTGCGCCGTCGTCAGTCGGTTTTTCATGCCATCCTCGGTCGAAATGCCAGTCCGTCTGTGCCGATCACGTGCCAGATTGGAATCATTGCATTAAGAAATCGCAGCCGCCTTACGTTCCCTCTGTGGCGAGATTCGGCATGTTCCCGCGACAAATCACTCATATACGACGGCTGCCACAGGCGGAAGGCGGCCTCCGGTCGAAGCTGGCGTGAAGCTGGCCACGATCGCTGCGGCAGAATGTCCGGTTAGCCGGGGGTGCGTCGTGACGGCGGCGCCCACCGGCGCAATCAAACGCCCAGCGCCTTGCGGTTGAACGTGCGGAGAAATCGCAGCGATAACGTTCGCACGTTCGCAACATTCAGCAGCCAGGCCGCAACCGCATAAGCAAAGCCGCCGGCAAGGCTGACGATGATCAGCGACACGAGGCCGGTGCCGCCCGCTTGCGAGCGCGCAACCAGAATCGCGGCCGACATCACCGCCGCGGAGAAGGCAATGCCGGCGAGGCGATTGAGCTCGAACGGGACCGGGTGGGCCCGATGCATCAGGACGACGGCAACGAGGAAGCCGATCGCCTCGGTCGCCAGCGTCGCCAGCGCTGCGCCGTAAAGGCCGTAGCCGCCGATCAACGCGAACATCAGGATCACGCTGATCACCAGCGTGAGAAAGGATTGCGCGGCCAACATGAAGGGCCGCTCGGCGAGCTGGAAGCTGATCTGAACGTAGAACTGATTGGCGATACCGAAAAGCCGCGCGAGCACCAGCGTTGGCAGCAGCGCCGAGACGCCGGCGCGGAAGTCGATGCCGACGAGCGTGCCGGCGACCTGGTCCGCCGCTAGCGCGAGCCATACCGCAACGGGCGCCACGACGACCAGCAGGAGCTCAAGACTTTCAGTCAGCCGCTCCCGCGTCGTCTCGCTGTTATTCTCGGACAATGACCGGAACACCAGCGGCACTGTCGCCGCAGCAACGCTGGATGCGATCATCACCATGAACTGGCGCGGCAGATCGGCGGCAACGCCGAAGATGCCGGCAGCGTCCTTGCCGAGCAAATAGGCGACAATGAGCCGGTCGCAGGCCGAATAGACGG
This sequence comes from Bradyrhizobium sp. LMG 9283, assembly GCF_045571415.1. NCBI lineage: Bacteria > Pseudomonadati > Pseudomonadota > Alphaproteobacteria > Hyphomicrobiales > Nitrobacteraceae > Bradyrhizobium > Bradyrhizobium sp. LMG 9283. The sequence continues at coordinate 1,758,375 of NZ_CP120691.1, read as the reverse complement.
CAACGGACAATCCTGCCAACGTGAGCGGCAGGCCGTAGCGCGCCAGCTGCATGAACTGGCTGCGCTGGAAGCACGCGATCCTGGTGCGGTCGCCTGCAAGGTTCAGGATAATGCCGGCGAGCGACCCCAGACCGAACGCCGCAAGCAGCCCCAATCCGCCCCAGCCGAGCCAGATGCCGAGCAGACCGAAGCCGACGCTGGAGACGCTGCGCACGATCGAGATCGCCGCGAACCGGTAGGGCCGCAATTTGGCGCGCTCGAACTCCTGGCCGACATCGACCGCGTTCGCCATGATCGCGACGAACATGCTGGCGAGGAGCAGCTCGACGCTGATGTCGCTGCGAAACAGGACAACCAGCGGTGTGGTGGCACAGAGCACCGCGACCGTAAGGGCGAAGGCGACCATCGCCGTGCCACGAAAATCGACCTCCGCCGACATCGCCTGATAGCGCGACACCGACAGCTTGATCCAGGCGAAGAAGATCGCGCCCAGGATGCCCGCAAGGCTGATGCCGACGACATAGACGCCGTACTCAGCCGGGCTCAGGAGCCGCGTATAGGCGGTGACCGCGAAGAAGCCCACCGCCGCAGGCAGGATGTAGGCGACCAGATAGATCGAGAAATGGCGGTTCAGCATGCGAGCACGGGACCGGCAGCGGTCTTGCGATTATGACGGCCGTTAATCAATGGAACCTTGGCGAACGAACTGCACCGCAGCATCGCTCAAGAGTGTCACATAAGTCTGCAGATCGGGCGGCGAATGCGGCCTTGAAGCCGCTTTCGTGCGTTAGCGTTAAATTTGCCCTTCCTTGAGGGGCAAGGCTTGGCGATCAAAAGAAACTTGGCCATCGAAAGAAACCATGACTTGCGGACGGCAGAGGTTAACCCAACGAGGCAAAACCCCGGCGTCGCAAGGCGCCGCTTGGTACGATGCCGCGTTGGATCGATGAGGACTGCCGTGACCAGGCTCGATAGACGCGAATTTCTCCTCGGCAGCGCTGCGGCCCTCGCGGCGGGCGCATCTGCGTCCGCGGTGCCGGCGTCGAAACGCGCCCAGCGCCGTCCCGGCTTTGGCGCTGCGGCGACGCTCTGGGACCTGCAAGCTGACCCGCGGCTCGGCGAGGCCATCAGCACCTATTGCACGCAGGTGGTGCCGGTGCTCGAGCTGAAATGGCCGATGCTGCGGCCGGACGCCCATACGTTCGCCTTCGAACGCGCCGACGCGATCCTGGATTTCGCGCGAGACAACGATCTGACGATGCGCGGCCACGCGCTGGCCTGGTATCATGACATTCCGGACTGGACCAAGCGGATCAAGGACAACCGCGGCGTAGAGCGCGCCTATCTCGACCACATCGGCACCGTCGTCTCCTACTACAAGGACAAGCTGACGTCGTGGGACGTCGTCAACGAGCCGATTCCGGATAACCCCCGCAGCCCGAAAGACCGGCGCGACACATTCTGGACGCAGCATCTCGGCGAACGTTGGATTCCCTTGGCGTTCCGCACGGCGGCCGCGGCCGACCCCTTCGTCAAGCTCGCGATCAACGAATATGACATCGAGTCAGCGAAAGACTCGTTCATCGCCAAGCGGGCGGCCTATCGCAACCTCATCATGGATCTGCTCGACCAGGGTGTTCCGCTCCACGCCGTGGGACTGCAATCGCATCTGCACGCCGAGCTCGAGATCGACACGCATGGGCTCGCCGAATTCGTGACCGAGCTGCGTTCCTGGGGACTCGAGGTGCTCGTCACCGAACTCGATGTCGACGACCAGAAGCTGACGGGCAATCCGGCAGAGCGCGACGCCATCGTCGCCAAGCGCGTCGACGACCTGCTGACGGCCGTTTCGGCCAGCGGCCCGGTGCGCTCGATCCTCACCTGGGGCCTTTCGGATCGCTACAGCTGGATCAACGGCACCTTCGCCCGCGCGGACAAGCAGCCGAACCGTCCGCTGCCGCTCGACGGCGAGTTCAAACCGAAGCCGTTCATGGACGTCATCAGCAAGTTCACGAAGGATGCTTGAAGATTAGCGCGTCTTGGGCGCTTCGAACGCCGCCGCATCTCCGATGTGATCGGGAGCCAGGCTCGGGCTGCGGCGATCGCGCGAGGAGAGACGGAACACGTCGCGGATGTCGTCGATCGAGGTCGACGAATAGGACTGGATGCCGAGCGCGACCTGCTCGGGCGAGGCCATGCGCATCATCGCTTCGATGGCCGGGCGGTCGAGGGGCGTGTCGTCCCAGTGCGAGACCGCGATGCTATCTTCGGTGATCCGATGTCTCGCCAGATGTTCCGGCGAGGTCGCGACGAAGTTTCCGTAAAGCAGATACTCGGAGAATTTTTTCTTCCGGCACAGTGCCAGAGCCCAGCTCAAGCCCGTCGCCGACCTGATGGCGTTAGTCATCGCACGGGCCGTGTCCTTGTCCCAGACCAGCGCGTTGCCGACATAATCGTCAGCCGGGAACGAGCGCTCCTTGATCCCGAGAAGCTGATCGACGGTGCGGAGCCAGAGGCCATGCAACGGGTGGTCGGCGCCGATCGCCTCGCGCGTGACGAACAGCGGCGTCGTCTCGGCGCCGGCATACTGGCCGACGTCGAATTCACGGAAGAACAGATTATCCGAATCCAGGATGCAGATGCGCTGCTCCGGCGCATTGAGGACGCCGGCGATCTTCAGGATCTGCTGGATGTGCCAGCCGTGTACCGGAGACGACAGCAGCGACAGCCAGACGCGCCGGCTGCCGAACTGGAGGGCCGGCGGCAGCGCAAACAGCCATTTCGGCAAATAGCGCGAGGCCGGGACGATGACCCTCTTGTCGGAGACGAACCGCGTGAACAGCGGCACGTCCTCATCGTTAACGAGAACATAATGCCGCGTGTATCCCGTCAGCCAGGTGTCGATGCTCTCGCTGAGCAGCGAAAAGCGTTCGATATCCTTGGCGTAGCTGGCAGTCAGCAGTGCAACGGAATGCATGGAGTGCGCTCGAATGGCGATCAAGCCGCACTCATAGCGGTGCGAGGGGACACTGGAAACTCACAACCGGAATCAAGGTAAAATGAAACGAAGCATTAGCCATCCGACGGCAGCCCCTGCGCGAGACTGCGAAAGCGCAGCGGTGCCAGGGCTGATGCCCGCTGCCACCAGTCGGCGACGCGGTCGTCGAGCGCGGTCACACCGCGGCCGTGACCGGGGAAGATCCGGATCTGCTGCACCGCCTCGGCTTCGAACCCCCTGCCCTTGCGCCTGATCCTGAGGGCGGCGCCTTCGCGGTCCCGCTGGGTCAGCGGCACCAGGAGGCGGCCGCGCGGACGGAGCGCCTCAAGCCAGAGCGGGTGCGGGTACGGGAAGCCGGCATGCACGATGATCACGTCGGCCGGCTCGCCGACGTCCTTGCATCCGTCGCCGTTGACGACCCTGACGTTACCATAGTCGCGCAAGCAGTTCGCCGCTCGCGCCGCGAGACGCTCGTCGCATTCGATCGCGTGTACGCTGCCCTTTGGCCCGACCATCATCGACAGCACGGCGGAGAAATAACCCAGTCCGCAGCCGATCTGCACGACACGGTCCTTCTCCCTGATGTCGAGCATGTCGATGAAATGTGCCCACAGGCTCGGCAGGCCGGTGTCGAGCTTGCGGCGCGCATCGATCGCGACCAGTACGTTGTCGTAGAGATGAACGGGATCTGCGTTGGGCGTCAGCCGATAGCTGCGCGCCGCCTCGCTCTTGATGCGCCAGGGTCCCCTCGGCAGAAAATGCTCGCGCGGAACGGCGGCAAGCGCGTCGAGCAGGCGCTTTGAGGAAATCCGCTCGCGCCTGGCAATCAACTCCACATAGCGCGCACGCGCGGCGGCAAGATCGCTCATATCACAGATCGGCCTGCTCGCGAATGGGCGCGTCCGCCCCGAGCTCGTTGACGAGCTGCATCGCCTGCTTCAGGTCCGGGGTGTAAAAGCCCTCGCTGAACTTGTTTACGATCGGCACCAGCAGAAGACTTGCGTGCTCGCGTTTGCCGGCTTCATGCGACAGGCGCGCGAGACTGACGGCGGTGCGAAGCTCCCAGGACAGTGCACCCTGCTTGCGCGCGATCTCCAACGATAGGCCGAACAGATCCTCGGCCTCCTGTACCGAGGCCGGGTCGTGATCCGACAGCGTGATCTCGCCTTGCAGGCGATAGACTTCAGCAAGGTAGGAGTGATCGCCGGTCCGTCTCGCCGTCGCGAGCGCACCATCGAGCGCGCGCAAGGCGGCATCGCGCATCCCGATCTTGGCATAGGCCTCGGCCAGCAGACAGCGGAACCAGCATCCGGCGAGCCAGGAATCCATCGCCTCGTATTCGTCGAGGCCGAAGCGCATCTGGCTGAGACCTTCATCGGCCTCGCCGAGCTGCGTCAGCGCCCAGCCGCGCAGGATCGCGGCCTGCTGCTTCCAGTGCAAGAAATTGTGCTCGGTGGCAATGATCATGGCGCGGTTGGCATGGTCGCGCGTGCCCTCGACGTCGCGCAAATGCTGGCAAAGGTACGCGCCGAATACCAGTGCGAAGGCGAGGGTGAAGGGGTGACGGATCTTCTCCGCATTCGCGATCGCCTGCTCGCTGTGCTGGCGCGCCGCGTCGGGCCGGCCGAGGAACCACAGGAGGTAGCCGAGATAGGACAGCGAAACGACGCCGGGATCGGTGCCGTGCCGCTCCATCAGATCGGAATGCAGATCCGGACTGTAGAGATTGATGCAGCGATGCAGATGATGCTGCGAGGCGGCGAAGCGGCCGCGATAGAGCATGGTCATCGCGATCGCGCGGTGAGCCTCCATCAGATAGCCGGTCTGCTGTGCCGGCTGCGCTCGCTCGCTCAGCCGCGCGCGCTTGGCGAACTTCATCAGCTCGACGCTGAGATCGTGCGCGCGCGTGAGATCGGCACGGATGAAATGGCACACCCAGAGCCCGCGGGTCGCAGCAAAGGCCTTTTCGTCGTCATCGAGCTGCTGACCCAGCTCGAGCGCACGGATGTAATTCTCCTCGACTTCCTGCACCGCATAGCCTTTGGCGGCAATCAGCGCATTGCCGAGCGCTATCCGCAGCTCGAGCTCCATCTCATCCGCGCCCTGCATGCGCGCATTGGCCTGCACGACGTTGAGGCCGCGGCGCAGATGGCCGATCGCCTCCAGATTGGCGCCGCTCTTGGCCGCCTGCTTGCCGGCCTTGAGCCAAAAGCTGGCGGCGCCCTCGCTCTGGCCGGATTCGGTCAGGTGATAGGCAAGCAGCTCCGGTTCGCGCTCGGTCTTCTCCGGGTACATCTCGGCGAGCACCTGGGCGATCCGGGAATGCAGCTTGCGCCGCTCGCTGTGCAGCAGGCTCGCATGCGCGGCGTTCTGGATCATCACGTGCTTGAAGGAGTAGAGCGCGTCCGGCGGATGGCCGCGGCGCATGATCAACCCCGCCTCCTCCAGATGATTGAGCGCCGCCTCGATCTGCTCGGCCGGCGTATTGGCGATGGCGTGCAGGGCTTCGTAGGAAAACTCGCGGCCGATCGTGGCGCCGATCTGCGCGATCCGCTTGAACGGACCCATCCGGTCGAGCCGCGCCATCAGCGAATCGGTCAGGGTTGCCGGGATTGCGAGCTGCCGCCACGGTCCCGACAGCACATAGCGCCCGTGCCGCTCGGTGAGAAGGTTGGATTCGAGAACCGTCTTGGTCAGCTCTTCCAGGAACAGCGGCACGCCGTCGGTCTTGACGATGATCTCCTCGACGACCTCCTTGGGCAGTTCGCGTCCCGCAACACGCTCGACCAGCGTCGTGCGGAGCTGCCGGCTCAGGCGGTTCAGGACCAGGGTGGTGATGTGCGAATGCGCGTTCCAGCTCGGCTGGAATTCCGAGCGCGCGGTGATGATGACCAGGATCGACCGGTTCTGCACCCGATCGACCAGGAGGTCGATCACCTCGCGGGAGGTCGGGTCGATCCAGTGCAAATCCTCGAACGCGATCACCAGCGGCATCTCGCGCGCGAGGCCGAGGAAGTGACTGACCAGCGCCGCGACGGTCGCGTCCTTCTGCTGCTGCGGCGACAGATCGAGCGGCGGATAGCGCTCTCCGGTCGGTATCGACAGCAGCGCGGCAAACAACGGCGTGACCTGCTCGATGTCGCCATGCGCGGCGGCGATCGCGTTCTCCAGGCTCGCCAGCGACAGCGCGGAGGTATCCTCGCGGTCGAGGCCGAGGGAGAATTTGAGCTGCTCGGCGAACGGATAGAATGCGGTCGAGGTGTAGTAGGGCGAGCACTGGAACGAGACCTGCCCATGCCGGTCGCCTGATATTCGCTCGAAGATTTCCTGGATGATGCGCGACTTGCCGATACCGGGCTCGCCGAACTTGACGACGACCTGGCCGTCGCCGTCCTTGGCCTGCTGCCAGCGGCCCATCAACAGCGCAATCTCCTCCTCGCGGTTGACGAGCGGCGTCAGCCGCGCGCCCATCGCGGCGGCGAAGCGGGTCTCCACCCGCGTGGCGCGCACCACGTGCCAGGCCTGCGCCTTCTCCGAGATGCCCTTGAGCGCATGGACACCGAGATTGCGGTAGTCGAATTTCCCCTTCAGCAGCGACTGCGTCGAGGCGGAGATCACGACGCCATTGGGCGGCGCCAGTGCTTGCAGCCGCGCCGCGAGATTGACGGTTTCGCCGACCGCGGAGTCGCGCTCCTCGGTGCCCTGCCCGACGAGGTCGCCGACCACGACGAGGCCGGTCGCAATCCCGATGCGGACAGCGGGTGAATGGCTGAGCGCGCCCCGCGGTTCGACCGCGCGCGCAGTCGACAGCACCCGCACGATCTCGAGCCCGGCGCGCACCGCACGCTCAGCATCGTCCTCATGTGCGGTCGGATAGCCGAAATAGACCAGGATACCGTCGCCGACGAAACGGGCGGCAAAGCCCTCGTAATGTTTGACCACGCGGACGCAGGTTTCGCGAAAGCCCGCGATCATGTCGCGGACGTCTTCGGGATCGAACTGCGCGGAAAGCGAGGTGGAATCCACCATGTCGCAGAACATGGTGGTGAGCTGGCGCCGTTCGGCACCGACCTCCGCCCGTGTTTGCGGACGCACCGCCGCGGTTGGCGCCTCCGCTGCTTCCGCTTGAAACAGCGCCGCCATCGCCCGCTGGAGCCGCTTGCGATCGCCGAGCGGCAATCCAAGCTCGACCAGATCGGATTCGGTCAGGTCTCCCAGGACGTCGAGATCGAGACGGTGCTGCGCGAAAAGATCGGTGTAGTGCCCGAGGCCGACACCTTCGAGCCAGCGCTTCAGCCCGCTTTCCGATCCCGTATCCGGCTCATTCTCCAGCATGGTGATTCTGCCCGACCATCACTCCGTCGAAGGGCTTCAGGGTCCCTCAACCACAGATTTTGGGACCCAAACTTCACCTCGGACTGGACGCGTTCCCTAGCTTGTTGGAAGAATAGCCCAATCGGATCAAAAGGGAATGGCGTTGTCGGAGATTGCATCCGGATCGGAAGAAGGATCAGCCGGTACGACGGCCGAAACGCAGATATTCGCGCATATCAGCGGCCTTCTCGAATTTTACGCCCGCAAGACCCCGGCGGCGCCCGCACTCCTCGCCCCCGGCCGGCCGGTCCTCAGCTATGGCGCGCTGGACGGATCAGTCCGGCAACTGGTCCGTACCTTGCGTGAGCTCGGCATCGGCCCCGCAGGCCGCATCGCGGTTGCTCTGCCGCGCGGCGCCGACAGTGCGCTGGCGTTGATCGCGGTCGCCTCAAGCTGCGCCTGCGTCCCCGTCAATCCCGATCTGACCGCGGACGAGCTGCAGCGCTATTTCAGCGAATTGAAGTTGACGGCGCTCGTGACCCGGGCCGACATGAACTCTGCGAGCCGCGACGTCGCCAGGGCGCTCGATATCGCCGTGATCGATTTCGTTGCGGGGCCCATCGACGATCTCGGTGGCGGCGCGTTCATCGCGCCGACGGTCGGGCCGGCGAATGCCAGCGGTGCCGCGCGCGGCGACGACGACGCGTTCATTCTGTTGACGTCAGGCACCGCGGCGCGGCCGAAGATGGTGCCGCTGACCCATCGCAATGTCTGCCTGTCCGCTTACAATGCCGGCCACGTGCTGTCGCTCTCGTCGCACGATCGCCTGCTCAACGTCCTCCCGCTGTTTCATGCCCATGGCTTGATCTCCGGTCTTCTCACGGCGCTGGCCGCGGGCTCCAGCGTGATCTGCACCGACGGTTTCGACGCATCCTCCTTCTTTGGCTGGATGCGGGAGCTGCAGCCGACCTGGTACACGGCGGTGCCGACCATTCATCGCGCCCTCTTGACCGCGGCGGAAGCCAACCCGCACCGCGCCCGGCCGTCGTCGCTACGCGTGATCCGCTCGGCCTCGGCCTCGCTCTCGCCGGCGATTCTCGAAGGGCTGGAGGCGACGTTCGGCGTTCCCGTGCTCGAGACCTACGGAATGACGGAGGCGGCCTCGCAGATCGCGGCCAACCCGTTCGAGCTGCGCAAGGTCGGATCGGTCGGCCGCGCCGCCGGCCCGGAGATCGCGATCATGGACGAGAGGGGCCGCACGCTCGCGAGCGGCGCGCACGGCGAGATCATGCTGCGCGGTCCGAACATGTGCCGCGGCTACTATAATGACGATGCGGCGACGCAGGCCGCGTTTCGCGATGGCTGGTTCCGGACCGGCGACCTCGGTTATCTCGATGCCGACGGCTATCTCTTCATCGTCGGCCGTATCAAGGACATCATCAACCGCGGCGGTCAGAAGATCTCGCCGCTGGAGGTGGAAGAGGTTTTGCTCAGCCATCCCGCGGTGCTGGAGGCCGGCGTGTTCGCCGTTCCACACGAAAAGCTCGGCGAGAACGTCGCCGCCGTCGTGGTGTTGCGGCCGAATTCCGAGGCGACCTCCGACCAGTTGCGCCAGTTCGCACGACAACGGCTTGCAGCCTACAAGATACCCAGCCTGATCCGTAGCGTGGCGGCACTGCCGAAAGGTGCCAGCGGCAAGGTCAAGCGTAACGCGCTAGCTGGTTTGATCGCAGAGACGGCGGATGCCGGGGAGACGCGACTGCCGCGTAACGCGCTGGAGACGCAGCTCGCGGAGATCTGGGCCGGCCTCCTGGAGCTACCGCGGGTCGGCGTCGACCAGGACGTCTTCGCGCTCGGTGCGGACTCGCTCGCGGTGACTCAGATGCGCTCGCGCCTGCGCGAACGCTTCCATGTCGACTTCTCGTTCGAGGATATCTTCGATTGCTCCACGGTCACGGCGCTTGCGACCCGGATTGAGACCGCCGCAAGCCGACGCGAGACGGCGCTGCCGGCCTGGCGTCAGGCCGAGGATCTAGATGCACCGCTGTCGTTTCAGCAACAGCGGATGTACGTGCTCTCGCGGCTTGACCCGACCTGCTACAATTACAATGTCGTCGAAGTCGCGCTCCTCAATGGCGCGGTTGACGTCGCCGCGCTTTCTGCGAGCCTCGCTGCGATCTGCACGCGCCATGAGGCGCTGCGCTCGGTCTTCGTCGAACGCCAGGGCGAGCCGGTACAGCTTGTGCTGTCATCACCGCCGCGGGTCGAGCGCATCAAGCTGAAGCCCTGCCCTGCGGAGAAGCGGCCCGCGGTTATCAGGCGCGAGGCGTTCAAGCTCGCGCAACATCCGTTCGATCTTGCCCGCGAGCCACCGCTGAAGGTCGCACTGCTGTCGTTCGACAAGACCAGCCATGCGCTGGTGGTCAATGTCCATCACCTCGTCACCGACGGCTGGTCGCAGCGGCTGTTCTGGGAAGAGCTCGCCATCCATTACGCTGCGGCGCGTAAGAAGCACTCAGCCGCGCTGCCTGAGCCTGCGTTCCAATATCGCGACTTCGCGCTCTGGCAGCAGAGCTGGGCGCAGACGCCGGCGGCGAAGGAGCAGCTCGATTATTGGAGGGCGCAGCTCGACGGCGTCACCACGCTACCCCTACGGACGGACCGACCGCGGCCGGAGGTCTGGAGCGGTCACGGCGCGCGCCACTATCTCGAATTCTCCAAAACGCTGTCGGGTCAACTGCGCGCGCTGAGCCAGAACCAGGGCGTCACGCCGTTCATGACGCTGCTCGCCGTCTTCCAGTGCCTGTTGTTCCGCCATACCTCGCACGAGGACGTCGCCACCGGCTCGCTGATCGCCAACCGCAACCAGATCGAGAGCGAGCGCCTGATCGGGCTGTTCGCCAACACTCTGATCCTGCGCAACGATTTTAGTGGCGATCCGAGGTTCGGCGAGATGTTGCGGCGGGTGCGGCAGGTCACGCTGGACGCCTACCGCAACCAGGACCTCCCGATCGAGGAGGTGTTGCGCGCGCTGCAGATCGCGCGCCGCAGCGACGGCAATCCGCTGTTCCGGATCATGTTCATCCTCCAGAACGCCTCGATCGAGGCGGCACGCTTCCCGGGCCTGTCGACCCGGCGGCTGGAGGTGGACCCGAAGGTGGCGCGCTTCGACATCACGCTCGAACTGGTCGAGGCCGACGGCCGTTTCGCCGGCTTCTTCGAATACGCCACCGATCTGTTCGACACCGCGACGATCGAAGGCATGGCCGCCCAGTTCAAGACCCTGCTCAAAGCCGTCATCGCCAATCCGGAGCAGCGGATCTCGCGCCTGCCGCTCCTGACCGAGGCCGAACGCCGTCAGCTGCTGGCGAAAGGCCGGGGCGTGCCGGCCAATTTCACCACACGCGGGAATTTGAGCGAGCGCTTCGATCGCCAGGCGAAGAAGACACCGAACGCCGTTGCGGTGTCGGACGGCCGTGCGTCCCTCAGCTATCGCGAGCTAGCGCGCCGCAGCCAAGCGGCCGCACGCTGGCTCGCCCGCGAAGGGGTCGGCGCCGAGCGCGTCGTCGCCTTGCTGGCGGAGCGCGGGCCCGACCTGCTCGCCGCGATGATCGCAGTGCAGCGCGTCGGCGCGGCGTTCCTCAATCTCGATCCCGACCAGCCGCCGGCAAGGCTCACGACCATCCTCGGATCGAGCTGCGCCCGCGTGCTGCTGACCGGGCGGACTCAGTCCGCCATGGTCGAGACCCTGCTCGAGCCGCTGGTCGAGCGCATCCAGGTGGCCGAGCTCGAAGACGTGATCGCACCAGGGACAAACAAGCCGGTGCGCGCGCTGCGGCGCGCCGCCTCGAGCCTTGCCTATCTCATCTATACGTCCGGCTCCTCCGGCGCGCCGAAGGGCGTCATGATCGAGCAGCGCGGCCTGTCGAACCATCTGGCGTCGTTGATTGCCGAACTGAAGCTGTCGGCCAGGGACGTGATCGCGCAAACCGCACCGCAGAGCTTCGTCATCTCGGTCTGGCAATTCCTCGCCGGGCCCATGGTCGGCGCGCGCGTGCATATCTGCGGCAACGCGATCGTGCAGGACCCGACCCTACTGGCGCGGGAGATCGAGCGCGAGGGCATCACGGTGCTCGAGATCGTGCCTTCGCTGCTGCGCGTCATTCTCGATCGCATGGACGAGGCGCAGGTGCAGCGTGCCTTTGCAAAGTTGCGACTGCTGATCTCGACCGGAGAGCCGCTGCCCGTCGATCTCTGCCGCGCCTGGTTCACCCGTTGCCCGAAGGTGCCGCTGATCAATGCCTATGGCGCGTCGGAATGCTCCGACGACGTCTCCCTGCATCGCCTGACCAAGGCGCCGGCGATCGCAACGACCAACGTTCCGGTCGGCGCGCCGCTGCCGAACACCCAGCTCTACGTGCTCGACGCGAACCTCCAGCCGCAGCCGGTCGGCGTGACCGGCGAGCTCTGCATCGGCGGCGCCGGAATCGGCCGCGCCTACGTCAACGACCCCGCACAAAGCCAGCAGCGCTTTCTGCCAGATCCGTTCTCGCGCCAGGCCGGCGGCCGGCTCTACCGGACAGGCGATCTTGCCCGCCGCCGCGCCGACGGGACGATCGAATGCCTCGGCCGCGCCGACCATCAGGTCAAGGTCCGCGGCTACCGCATTGAACTCAAGGAGATTGAGAATGCGCTGGCCGAGCATCCAAACGTGCGCGCCGGCATCGTCGAGCCGCGCCGGGAGGCGAGCGGCGATATCAAGCTGATCGCCCATATCATCGCCAAGCCCGGCAGCCGGAGCAGCGCCAGCGAGCTACGCGAGTTCCTGAAAGGCAGGCTGCCGGCCCAAGCCATCCCGTCCGCCTTCCTGTTCCTGGATCAGGTGCCGCTAAACGCCCACGGCAAAATCGACCGCTCCGCGCTGCTGCCACCCGCTCAACCGGAAACGTCCGGGCCGGACGCGGCCGTGCCAGCGCGGCACTTCACCGAAAAGGTGCTCTCGGACATCTGGATCGATCTGCTGAAGGTCGAAGACCTCGGTGTCACCGACAATTTCTTCGACCTCGGCGGCCATTCGCTGCTGGCTGGCCAGGCAATGGCGCGCGTTGCCCGTGCGCTCGGCGTGTCGTTGCCGATCAAGACCATCTTCGAGGCACCGACGATCGAAGAGCTCGCCCGGCAGGTCGATGAGGCCATGGCGGCGAAACAGCACAAGCCTGCCGCAAGCGTGCCGCGATTAGCTGCAAGCGGGCCTCCTGCGCTTTCTATCGCGCAGGACCAGATGCTGCGGATCGAGCGGAATCTGCCGGGGCTACCGCTGTTCAACCTGCCCTTCGCCTTCCGCCTCCAGGGTCCGCTCGATCCGGCCGCCCTGGCGCAGGCGATCGATGATGTCGTGCGCCGGCACGAATCGCTGCGGACGGCGTTCGCCTGGAACGGCGAGGAGCCCGAAAGCCGCATCGCCGCGCCGCGCACCCTTGGCCGAATCATGACGGTCGAGACGATCGGCGACGGCCATCCTCATAACAACAAGCGGCGCAAGGCGCTGGAGCTCAGGAAGATCAATCTCCTGATCCAGCAGGAGACCTACGTGCCGATCGACATCACGCGCGCGCCGCTGTTGCGCGCCCGCTTGTTACGGCTCCACGACGACGATCACGTGCTGCTGCTGACGCTGCATCACGCCATTGTCGACGGCTGGTCGATCGGCGTGCTGTTCGAGCAATTGTCGAGCCGCTATGCGGCGCTGGCTGGATATCCGTGCGCGCCGTTACTGAGCTCACCGCCAGCCTTTTCCTATGTCGCACGCTGGCAGCGCTGGTGGTGCGGCACCGACGCCGCACGCCGCCAAGCTGCCGACTGGACGGAGAATTTGCGCGGAGCGGGTCCCGTGTTCGACGGCGAATCAAGCCCGGGCCCGTCCACAGGGCACCATCCGGTCAACCTCGAGCGTGAGCTGATCGGCCGGGTCACGGCGTTCGCCGGCCAGCACAGTTGCACGCTGTTCATGTGCCTGCTCACAGGTCTGAAGGCCCTGCTGCTGGCCCGGACCGGCCGCACCGACATGGCGGTCGCGACCGCCATGGCCAATCGTGCCCAGCCGGACACCGACCGAATCATCGGCCCGTTCGAGAACACGGTGATCATCCGCACGAGGATCACGCCGGATCTGTCGTTCGCGCAAGCCTTGGCGCGGGTTCGCCAAAGCGTGCTCGACGCGCATGCGCGGCAGGAGCTGCCGTTCAACGTCCTGGCCGATCATCTGGAGCGGGAGGGAATCGATCCGGCCTCGCTGCTCCAGGTCTATTTCACGCTGCAAAACCCGCTGCGCCAGCCGCTCGATCTCCCGGATCTCGCGACAGGATCGATCGGCAACATCGCGCGCGAGGGCCAGCCGGTGCTGCCGATCGACCAGACCTGGCTGTCGCTGATGCTCAAGGAGCGCCCCACCGGCATCACCGGCTCGTGCAATTACAAGCGCGAACTGCTCGAGGACCGAATGGTCGGCGAGTGGATGGAGGATCTCGTCGCGCTGCTGACGGCGGCCGTCGCCCGCCCCAATGCACCGCTCGGCCGGTTACTCGCGCGCAGGGCGGCCTAAAGCCGGTTATATCGCGGACGAGTACCGGATCACGCGCCAAAGCTGTGAATGATCAAGTTGCATCTTGATTATTTGGCGCCACCGCGCAAGATTATTCCCCGCGCTTGATTTGGACGATTATTTTTAACCGGGGAGTTGTTATGGGTTTCATCAAATTTACCAAGGGCACCTCGCTGAGCGACAAAGACCGCAAGGCCCTGCAAAAGTTGCTGACTGAAGAGAAGAGGAAGCTCCAATCCGCGCTGAAGGACGTCGACGCCAGCCTTTCGATGCTGGGTGCGGCGAAGAAGGCCAAGAAGAAAAAGAAGTAAAATTCGTCGGCCGGGACGTCGCACGAATTTCCAGCCTTCAACTTTCGAGCTTCAGTTTTCGGAATTGGGCCGCTCGCTCGTCGAGTTGGGGTCTCGCACAAGCTTGCGCCTGTAAACCGGCCTGCAAATCGACAAGAATTCGCCTGGGTGGACCGTTAGGAAGGGTCCTCTTGGTTGATTCTTGCTCAGCTGACTCTTCCGTCGGGACCGGGGATTTGGCCTCGCCTGACGCCATGGGCCCAATTGATGGCAGACGACAGAATCGAACTCTTTGTCGGGCTGATCGAGACGATCGACGCGCCGGGCGCGGTCGAGGCGTGCCGACGCCTGCTCTCGGTCGACGAACGAGCCCGGGCCGATCGCTTCGTGTTCGAGCGGCATCGGCGGCAATATATCTTTGCACATGCCATGTTGCGCCTGGCGCTGTCGCAGGTCGCCGCCAACGTCGCGCCCTCCGACTGGTCGTTTGGCGTCGGCCACTATGGGCGTCCGTTTGTTGCAGCGCCCAAGACCTCGTCCGCGCTGCATTTCAACCTCTCGCATGCCGACGGCTGCGTCGCCTGCGTGGTGTCGCGGCATGAGGCCGTCGGGGTCGACGTCGAAACCGTGTCACGGCGCGTCGCCCCGCTGTCCACCGCGCATCGCTTCTTTGCGCCGGAGGAGGTCGAAACGCTGCGCGGACTGCCGGAGCCGGCGGCGATCGAGCGCTTCTTCGACTATTGGACGCTCAAGGAGGCCTATCTGAAGGCCAGGGGCTTCGGACTCAATTTGCCGCTCGACGCCTTCGCGATGCAGGTGTCGCGCGAGGCCATCGAGATCAGCTTCAAGCCCGGCATTGCCGACGATCCGGACGGCTGGCGCTTCTCGCTATGCTCGCCATCGCCCTCGCATCGCCTCGCGATCGCCGATGGCTCCGGTGCGGATGGCGGCCTTCCCATCAGCCGCCATGCCTGGCCGCTCCAGGAAGCGGCTGAATGACGCAGCCGCGGCTGCGCGTCTTTCCCGCGATTTCACGCAACCGCGATCCCAAGACCTATGTTGGCGAGCTGGTGCGGGTAGCGCAGTTCGCCGACCGCAACGGCTTTGAAGGCATCCTGCTGTTCGAAGGCAACGACGTGTTCGTCGAACCCTGGGCGATGGCCCAGCACATCATGGCAGAGACCACGCGATCTTCGCCGTTGATCGCCGTCAATCCGGTCTACATGCACCCGTTCACGGCGGCGAAATTCGTCTCGTCCTTCGCGCAGCTCTACCGCCGCAAGGTCTATCTCAACATGATCACCGGGACGGCGGTCAGCGACCTGCAGGGACTCGGCGACGACCAGTCGCATGCCGATCGTTACATTCGGCTCAGTGAATTCGTCGCGCTGATGCGCCAGTTGCTGGCAAGCCCGCGGCCGGTGAATTTCGATGGGCAATTCTACCGCGCCAGAAATCTGCAACTTCGCCCGCACCTTCCCGCGGAGCTGGTGCCGGAATTCTTGATCGCCGGCCAATCCGAGGCAGCCCAGCGCGTCGCCAAGGAAACCGGCTGCATCAAGATGCAAATGCTGCCGCCCGATCTGGATCACGGCCTCGACGTAGCAGGCTTGAACTTTGGAATCTTCGCGCGCGCGGGACGCGACGAGGCTCGACAGGCCGCAAAGGCGCGCTTCCCTGACAATCCCGATGATCGCGAGCTGCTCGCGCTCACCGTGGAGAACAGCGACTCCGTATGGAAGCGGCGGCTCTACGAGGGGCAAAGCGGTGAGCTTCACGACAATGGCTATTGGCTGCTGCCGTTCCTGACCTTCCAGGCCGACTGCCCCTATCTCGTCGGCAGCTATGCCGAGATCGGCGCGAAGCTGAAGGCGTTTGCGACAAAGGGCCTGACCACTGTTATGCTCGACATGGTGGCGGACGAAGCCGAGATGCAACACGTCCGCAAGGCGCTCGCGGCGAGCGGGATGTTTTGAACTCTTCCCCCTCTCCCCGCTTGCGGGGCCGCGACGAGCTTCGCTCGCGCTAAGAGCGTTGGGGTGAGGGGCTCCGCCAGGACGCTGGCAGTTGGACTCGCGGAGACTCCCCCTCACCTGGAATTTGCTTACGCAAATTCCAGCCACTCCCCGCACGCGGGGGAGAGGCGAAGGTAAGCCTCACCGCGCCTCTTCGAATCCGGCCAGCACCGAAGTGAGGTTCGCGCCGAGGATATCCGAGAGATAGCCGCCTTCCTGCACGAACACGGTCGGCAGGCCCATCTTCGCGATGGCCTGGCCGATGCGGCGGAAGCCGGGTGTGGTGACGGCCAATCCCCTGAGCGGATCGTGCTCCGAGGCATCGAGGCCGAGCGCGATGACGAGGGCGCCGGGCGCAAAGGATTCGATCGCCTTGCGCGCGAGGTCCAGCGCCTGGATGTAGCCGTCGTCGCCGGTGCCGATGGCGAGGGGGATGTTGAGATTGGTGCCGAGGCCCGGGCCTTCGCCGCGCTCATGCGCGTAGCCCCACACGAAGGGGTAATAAGCAACCGGATCGGCATGGATCGAGATCGTGTAGACGTCCGGCCGCGCGTAGAAGATGCCTTGCGTGCCGTTGCCGTGATGGACGTCGACATCGAGGATCACGACGCGCTCGTGCTTCTGCCGCAGATGCGCGGCTGCGATCGCGCTGTTGTTGAGGAAGCAGAAGCCGCCGGCCATGTCGCGATAGGCGTGATGGCCGGGCGGACGGCAGAGCGCATAAGTGGCATCCTCGCCATCCATCACCATCTGCGCAGCGGTCACCGCAACGTCGGTCGCGGCGCAGGCCGCTGCCCAGGTGCCAGGACCAATCGGCGCTGCGGTATCGGCGGTGTGCCAGCCGAGCTTGCCGACGATGTGGGTCGGATAGGTCGCGGCATGGCGCACCGGGTGGATGTTGCCGATCATCTCCGGGCCGGAATCGCCGAGCGCGGTCCAGGCGTCCCAGGCTTCGCTCAGGAACGACAGGTATTCCGGACTGTGAATGCGTGCGCGCGGCCCCTGCCCGAACTTGGCCGGCTCGACCAGTTGATGCTTGCCATCCTTCAATCCCTTGAGCAGGCGGTCGGCGCGCTCGGGCTGCTCGGTGGTGCGCTTGACGACACCGCGAACCAGGAAGAATTGCGGATCATGGCTGCGGTGCAGCTCAGTATGGACGGCTTTCACTCAACACTCCGTGGTCGCAGGTTCTCTTGACGTGCCACGAAAGTCTTGATCTCCGCGGCGGCGAGATGCAAGCAAGAAGAATGCCGCACCTGTGCGCGCGCGGCTCTGCATCGGAAGCAGATCATGCTCTAGCAGCGCCCGCGCTGGAGGCAGTGCTCGCGCCCCGGCTGGTCGGTGCGGAAGGATTCGATGAAGCCACCCTGGCGCTGGGTGACGAAGACCGTCTTGCCGTCACTGCCGCCGAAGGCGAGGTTGGTCGGCTCCTTGGCCCGAAGCGCGATCTCCCGCTCGACGGCGCCATTGGGCTTCATCAGCGCGATCGTGCCTTTGAGAATGCGCGCGACATAGAGACGGCCGGTGACGTCGGTGCGCAGACCGTCGACGGTGTCGGGCTGAAACGACTTGACGAGCCTTGCGCCGGTGAGCTCGTTGCCGCTGATCGCATAAGACCAGATCTGGCCGCTGCTGGATTCGCCCACATAGAGCGTCTTGCCGTCCGGGCTGAGATCGATGCCGTTGGTGGTGCCCATCGCGCGCGGCGCCGGCATCACCTGCCCCTGCACCGTACCGTCCGCAGCCTTCGCGATGCGCCAAATATGGCCTTCTCTGCCCTTCCAGTTCGGATCGCTCGCATAGAGCGTGCCGTCGCGGGCGATGGTGATGTCGTTGGGCTGGTTCATCTCGTCCGAGTGAAACCAGATGACGGGCTCGGTCGTGCCCTTCGCGATCGCGAAGATGTTGTGCTTCTTATAGTCGGCAATGAACATGGTGCCGTCGCGCGCAAAGCGGATGGCGTTGCCGACACTGCCTTCGGGCAGCACCGTGAATGGCTCCGACGCCGCGCTGCCGGCCGGCAGCCTGCCGATGGTGCCGGGCTTGCCGAGATTGACCACGAAGAGATTGCCGTTGAGGTCGGCGGCGGGCCCTTCGATACCGAACGTATATTCGCCGGCGGGCGTCACCTGCACGCTTTCGAACAGCCTGGTCTCGGCCTGGGCGGGCGCCGTGGCGATGATGAAGAGGACGCTACTGCACAGGCACCAGAAATTCCTGCCGGATGTAATAGCCATCGCCGTCGGTGCACTCGCCATTCAGATAGGGATCGGCCGGCCGGAAGAATCGGCTGAAGCCGGGTCTGTCTACAGCGCTCCTTTGTGTCACGACAACGACCTTGGCGGCCGGTATTTCGCCGCATTCCTTGTTCGTTTTGTCATAGAACTTGCGCTGCGGCGGACCGGCTTTGATCCGCATCCGCGTGCCCGGAACCATCTTCGCGACGAGCAGATCCGCTACATCCAGCAGACGTTTGTAGCCAGGCTCGGTCTTCGGCAGGCTCTCGCCACCCGGCGGCATCAGCTTCTCCGTGCCCAACCCGCGCAGGCGCGTGCGCAGCTTGCCGGCGTCGGGATCGCCGGGATAGATCCAGCCATCCTGCGACAGCATGAAACGGAGCACGGCGCCGTCCTTCTCTGCCTCCGATTGGCCCGGCTTCAAGCCGAAATCCGAGTGGCAGCCGACGCAATGCTTCTCGATGAGGCCCTTGCGCAGCGTGGTCAGGCGAACGCTGTTCTGTGCGTCCCTGGCGACGAAAGCCGCGAGCTGGTCGATCATAGCCTGGCTGCGCATATCGCAGGGCAGCGGTGGCGACGGATCACCCGTGGCGCGATAAATGCGGATCACGGTCTTGTTCTTGTCCTCGACCAGCCAGATCGCGCCGTCCTCCGCAACCGTCATGCCGACCGGGGCGCCTTGCGGCCGCGCGCCGTTGACGCGGTGCCAGCCTGCGATCAGCTCCTCGAACGGCGCGGCGGGGACCTCGCCGGCGTCGGTCTGGAAACTGCGGGTCGGGTCAGCCGCGCAACTGACGTGATAGCGCACTGGTGCCGGGGCAGGTTTGGGAAAGCCGTGATCGTCGACGTCATAGACGAGCAGGCGGCTGCCGGTCGGCCGATAGCCGTGCAGGCCGACCAGCAGCTTGCCCTCGAGCTCCGGAAATTTGCCGCCGTGGTAATAGAGCATCGCGAGCGGCGCGCCATGCGGCGGCAGCAGCGAGAGCGGCGGCTTGTAGAGCGCATTGGCCGTGCAGAGCGACTTGTAGGCCCCGGATTGCAGCACGAGCCTGAATTCAGGACTCGGCGTCGACAGATCGTAGCAATAGGGCCAGCCGTAGTGCTTGCCCTGCTCGATCGCGTTGATCTCCTCGTTCGGCTTGAAGATGTCAGGCAGATCGCGCGCGTTCTCGCCCTGCAGGAAGGCGTAGCCGGCATCCGGAAAATTCGGATGCAGTGCCAGCGCCATCGAATTGCGCAAGCCGCGCGCATAGACGGTGTGCGGCGGGTCGGGATCGCCGGGCTTCAACGCCGGAAACACACCGCCTGCGGGCGGCGTGAACAGCCAGATCGATGCCATCGCGGAGGCGCCCTCGGCCGCAGCGCAGGGCTTTGTGATCGGCGCCGGTGTGATGCAGTCGTCGCTGTGCGAGCCGACATTGACGAACAGGCGCCCGGACTTGTCGAAGCCGAATGGCTTCAGCGGGTGGGCGCTCTCGTCCAGCTTCGTGCCGTCGGGCAACGTGATCCTGCGGCCGGGCATGTGGCGGATGATGGTCTCGACCGTGCTCCGTGGATTGTCGGCGAGCGGATCGAACCGGAAGATCGCCTCCGCGGTCGAGGCATAGAGCTTTTTGTCGGGACCGATCACGAGGCCGAACGGATATTCGAGCCTCGTGAGCAGCTCCTTGAGCCGTTGTCCCTGGGGCGCATGCGGATCGAGCAGCAGCAGCCGCCCGTCGGTATGACCCCAGCCGCCCATGTCGGCGACCACGAACAGGTCACGGCCGGGCACCTGGACGATCGAGCGCGGGAATTTGAGGCGGTCCTCTTCGCTGGCGACCAGACCGGCGCAGAATCCCACCTTCATGTCGATCTGGATTTTGCGGAAGGCGAGATCGCCGCTGCCGCAGGATTCCGTGCCGATCGCGTAGCCGCTCCTCCTGACCGGCTCGGACGACGCCGGGGCGAAGCCGAGCAGCGCGACCGCCAACACCGCTGCAAGCAAGCGCGGATTTCGCCGTCTGCTCTCGAATGTGAACTGGTTCACGGTCGCCCCCGACTTCCCGCGGACGTTGTTTCATGCCGCCTGGGTCCCGTCCAGCCATCACCCGCCTGTGATTAAACCTGTAACGACCTTGGTCCCGACCAATCTCCGTAAATTCCCTTACCGGGCTCGACCCGAATGTTTCGCGAATGCTTGGGGTGGTATCGATTTGCCGTCCCAATCGCTTTCTACAGGAGGCGCTTATGGTCCAGGTCTATTTTCACTGCTCCAACACCGAGGGCACACTGATCGACCACTACGGCGCCGCCGTCGCCAATCTGACCGAGGCGCGCGACCGCGCCACCCAGATCATGAACTCGATGATCCAGACGCCCGGTGCGGAAGACTGGCGCGACTGGGTGATCCATGTCAGCGACGACGATGGCGAGGAGATCTTCGATCTCCCCTTCACCGCCATGCTCGGCAAGCCGCATTGAGGTGATGCCATGCTGCTCGCTTCTTTGAGCGTGCTCCGCCAGCCCCTGAGCTTCGTCGCCACCAAATGGCAGACGCTGATCCGCGTCGCGGGCGACCCCTACCGCCCCGAGCTGCACTACATGCGCGGACCTGGCCCGAAATGGCGCGCCAAATATCAGGCCAGCCGGCTGGATCGCATCCGCTGAGGCGAGCATCGCCGCTTTCCAGCAATGGTCTCTCCACTCGTCATGCCCGGGCTCGTCCCGGGCATCCACGTCTTTGCCTCTAGGACAGTAGAACGTGGATGGCCGGGACGAGCCCGGCCATGACGAGGCGACAGGGCCCCACCTCTTAACGCCCGATGAACTTCGCTTGGCGCTTCTCGACAAAAGCATTGCGGCCTTCGATAGCGTCCGCGCTCTTGCGGATCACCGCCTGAAGCTCGATCTCGCGGCGGAACTGCGCCTCGTAGGTCGCATGCTCGCTCTCCTCGACCAGCGCGCGCGTTGCCACCAAAGCGCGCGTTGGTCCGTCGGCGAGGCGGCGGGCCAGAGCTAACGCCTCGTCCATCAGCTTGGCGTCGTCGACGACCTGCCGCACCAGGCCGATCTCCTGGGCGCGTTCCGCCGTCAGCGACTCGTTCAGCAGCATCAGCTCGAGCGCGCGCTGTCGGCCGATCAGCCGCGGCAGCAGCCAGGTCGAGCCGAGATCGGGCACCAGCGCGATGCGGCTGAAGACCTGGATGAAACTCGCCGACCGCGCCGCAACAATGATGTCGCCGGCCATGGCGAGGCTGAAGCCGCCGCCGGCCGCCACTCCGTTGACGGCGACGACTACGGGCACCCGGCACTCGCGCAAGGCCTTGAAGGCGGGCCAGTAGAAGCGCATCACGCCGGCCGCGATATCCTCGCCGAGCGCTCCCGATGCCTTCAAATTCTGTCCCGAGCAAAAACCGCGACCGGCACCGGTGAGGATCAGGGCGCGGACGCCTTCGTCCTGCGTCATCTCGGCGACAGCGGCGGCAAGTGCGCCGAGCAGGTCCGGCGTCATCGCGTTGAGGCTGGCTGGTTCGTCGAGCGTCAGGATTCCGACCGCGCCATCCCGCGCCTGTTTCACACCAGCCATGTCGCGTTCCTTTCGATGTTCTCGTTGGCCGCAATGTGCCATTGTCCGCGGGCTTCGCCAATTGCGGAGCTTCAAATTCCGCGCAATGAAGCCACGACACGACATCAAGCGACATCATGCCTCACCAGTTCAGCCTCAACCAAACCGTCCGCAAACCTGCAGTTAAATCGAAGGGCGGCATCGTCGCCTCACAATCGCGGCGGGCTGCTGAAGTCGGGGCGGAGGTGCTGGCCGCAGGTGGCGACTGCGTGGACGCGATCGTCGCGACCACGTTTGCGCTGAACGTGCTGGAGCCCTGGAATAGCGGTATCGGCGGCGGTGGCGCGATGGTGCTCTACCGCGCGAAGGAAAATCGTTACGAGGTGATCGACTACGGCATGTGCGCGCCGCAGAGCCTGCGCACTGCCGACTATCCGCTCAGCGGCGAAGGCGCGGCTTCCGACCTGTTTCCCTGGCAACGCGTGAAGGACGACCGCAACATCCATGGTCCCGGCTCGATTGCCGTGCCCGGCGTCGTCGCCGGAATGGAAGAGGCGCATCGCCGCTACGCCAAAATACCGTGGAAGGATCTGGTCGCGCCGTCTGCCGCGCTCGCCGGCGAAGGCCTGCTGGTCGATTGGTGGACGACGGTGACGATCTCAGGCGCGGCCGCCGATCTCAGGCGCTATCCCGCGAGCGCGGCCGCGTACCTGAACGATGGCCTGCCGCCGAGCGCGCCATGGGGCACCAAGTCCGAGACACGGCTGCCGCAGGACACGCTGAAGGCGACGCTGTCACATCTTGCCGAGGCCGGCCCTCGCGATTTTTACCAGGGCGATCTCGCCCGGAGCATTGCCTCCGACATCAAGGCCGACGGCGGCTCGCTGTCGGTGGAGGATCTCGCCGCGTTCCGCGCCCACCTGCGCGAGCCGCTGGCGATCCCCTATCGCGAGGGCAAGGTGCTTGCGACGCCGGAGCTCACGGCGGGGCCGACGATGGCGCATGCGCTGCGCCTGTTGCAGCAGAGCTTGACGCCCGCACGCGCGCCGGATGCCGCGACCTATGTCGAATATGCGCTCGCCTTGCAAGCAGCCTTCCGCGAGCGTCTCAAGGACATGGGCGATGCCGACGGCAAGCGCTCGCTCGGCGCGGAATATCTCGCGCCCGCCTGCACCACGCATTTCTCGGTGGTCGACCGTCACGGCAACATCGCGGCGGTGACTCAGACGCTGCTCTCGTCCTTCGGCTCGAAATATGTGACACCGCACAGCGGTATCACCATGAACAACGGCATCATGTGGTTCGATCCGATGCCGGGCACCACCAACTCGCTTGCACCGGGCAAGCGCTGCCTTTGCAACTACACGCCTGTTATCGCCGAGACAAAGGACGGCAAGCGCGTTGCCGTCGGCGCCTCCGGCGGCCGCCGCATTCTCCCCTCCGTGATGCAGCTCGTATCCTTTGCGATGGATTTCGGGATGGATCTGGACGCCGCCATCCATCAGCCGCGCCTCGACGCCAGCGAAGGCGCGATCGTGATCGGAGACGCCCGGCTTCCAGAAGAAGTACGCAACGCGCTGGCCGCGCGCTTCGACTACGAAGAAAGCCGGGTGCAGGCGTTGCCTCACAAATTCGCCTGTCCGAGCGTGGTGATGCGCGAGGGCGACACGAATTTTGGCGCGGTCGAGATTTTTCAGCCTTGGGCCGAGGCCGTCGCCGAAGGCTGAGCGCAGAGATCGACGCGAGATCATGCCATCGCTCGTTGAACCCTCGCGCGACCACGCATCTGCGCGAGCGTCATGACTCCTCCACATTCGCAGGGAACTTACCTGCGCACAGTTCGTTCATTGAGCGGACAGATGCGCTCGCCCCACTGGAGGACATGATGAAGAAACTTGCGCTCGCCGCGTCGCTGATCATCGCGGCCAGCTTTACGTTTGCCGACGCCGCGGTTGCAAAGGGCGGACATGGACATGGTCGCGGTCACGGCTATGGTCACGCGATGGGCCATTATCACTATGGCACGCCGCCCGGCTGGTCGCATGGACGCAAGGTCGGCTGGCGCGGCATGGGATGCCCTCCCGGGCTGTGGAAGCAGGGCCGCTGCTGACATCGGATCGAGCAAGGCGCTGCCTCGGCGGCGCCTTCTCTATATCCCCAATCGATCTCTCACCCGGCCGGCGATCACCGCTGTCGTCACCCCAACCGGCCAGAACGCGTGCATCGGGATCGGCTTGATCCCTGTGATCGGCATGTCGATCTCGGCCTTGGCACCGCCGATCAGCCGCCGCGCGAGCTGCGCGCCCATCGCGGTCGAGAGCGCGACGCCTCGGCCGTTGCAACCGAGCGAGATCAGGATGCTCTCCGCGGGCTCATGCACATGCGGATAGTGGTCATTGGTGATGGCGAGCCGGCTGTTCCAGCCATGGGTCCAGGCGACGCCCTTGAGCTGGGGCCATAGCCGCTCGGCGTAGTGCAAGAGATAGGCGACGTCGCTCGGCGATTTGATCCAACGCATCGGGCCGCGGCCGCCCATCAACAGGCGGTTCTGCTGATCGATGCGGTAATAGACGGTGATGTGGCCGCTCTCGTAGAGCACGGAACGCGTCGGCATGATCGACTGCGCGACCGCGTCAGAGAGTGGCGCGGTGGCGGCGATCGAGGAAAACACCGGCACGATCGTGCGGCGGAGCGCCGGCCAGAGATCGTCGGTGAAACCGTTGGTGGCGAGCAGGACCTTATCCGCATGAACCACTGCGCGCGGCGTCTCGATGCGCCAGCGATTGCCGTCGCGGCGAAGCGACAGCGCCGGCGTTTCACCATAGACCTTCGCGCCCGCGGAGATCGCGGCGCGCGCTAGGCCACGGGCGTAGCTCAGGGGATGCAGATCGCCGCCGCGGGTATCCAGCATCGCGCCGATGTAACGGTCAGTGCCGGTCATCTCGCGGAGCTGTTCGCGGTTCAGATAGGTCACCGGCATGCCGCGGCGAATGCATTGCTGCGCCGTTTTCTCGATCGCCGCAGCGCTGGCTTCATTGTAAGCCGCGCGCAACGTGCCGTTCTGCCGCGCCTCGCAGGGAATCTGGTAGCGGCGAATCAGATCGTGGGTGAAGTTCGTGGTGCCATAGGAGAACTCGATCATGCGGCGGCCGAGCTCCGCGCCGAAATCGGCCTCGATCTGATCAGGATCGTGCTTCAGGCCGGGATTGGTGTGGCCGCCATTGTTGCCGGACGCGCCCCAGCCGGGTTCCTGCGCCTCCAGCACCAGTGCCTCGACGCCCTGCTCGGCCAGATGCAGCGCGGTGGACAGGCCGGTGTAGCCGCCGCCGACGATCGCGACCGAGACATTCTTGTCGACGTCGAGCGGCGGCGTGGCAACCGGCGCGACGGCCGTATCGGCATAGAGCGAGGGTGGCAGAGGCAGGCGCGTCATGGCGAATTCCGGTCAAAGCGGATGCAGCACGCGGCGCAAGAAGTCCTGCGTGCGCGGATGCTGCGGCTGGTTGAGCAGCGCCTTGGCCGGCCCCTGCTCGACGATGACGCCGCCGTCGATGAACAGCACGCGGTCGGCGACATCGCGGGCAAAGCCCATCTCGTGGGTGACGACGACCATGGTCATGCCGTCGTCGGCGAGCTTGCGCATCACGCCGAGGACGTCGCCGACCAGCTCAGGATCGAGCGCCGAGGTCGGCTCGTCGAACAGGATCGCCTTGGGCTGCATCGCCAGCGCCCGCGCGATGGCGACCCGCTGCTGCTGGCCGCCGGAGAGCTGCGGCGGATGCGCGTCGGCCTTTTCCGCAAGCCCGACCTGGGCGAGCAGCGCGCGGCCACGCTCGAGCACCTGGGCGCGTGGCTCCTTCTTCACGAACAGCGGGCCTTCGACCACGTTCTCCAGCGCGGTGCGATGGGGGAAGAGGTTGAAGCGCTGGAACACCATCGAGACCTGGGTGCGGATGTTCACGATCGACGGCGCATCGCGGTCGACCTTCAAGCCTTCGACGCTGATCTCGCCGCGGTCATAGTTCTCGAGCCCGTTGATGCAGCGCAGGATAGTCGACTTGCCGGAGCCTGACGGCCCGATGATGCAGACCACCTCACCCTTTTGCACCGACGCATTGATGCCCTTGAGCACCTCGACCTTGCCAAAGCTCTTGTGGACGTCGTTCAGCTCGATCATCGTTTGCCGGCCCGCTTCTCGAAGTGACGAACCAGCAGGATCAGCGGGATGCTCATGGTGAGATACATCAGCGCCACCAGCGTGAACACGCTGGTGTTCTTGAAGGTCGAGGACGCGATCAGCTTGCCTTGAAGGGCAAGCTCGGCGACCGTGATGGTCGAGGCCTGCGAGGAATCTTTCAGCATCATGATCATGACATTGCCGTAGGGCGGCAGCACGATGCGCACGGCCTGCGGCAGCACCACGCGGCGCATGGTGAGCCACCAGCCCATGCCGATCGACTGCGCCGCCTCGATCTGCCCCTTGTCGATCGCCTCGATGCCGGCTCGGAAGTTTTCGGCCTGATAGGCCGAATAGGCGATGCCGAGCCCGAGGATCGCGGCCTGCAGGGCTGTCAGGGTGACGCCGAGATCCGGCATCACGAAGTAGAGATAGAACAATAGGACGATGATCGGGATGCCGCGGATCACGTTGATCAGGCTGGCGCTGAGCATCGACAGCGCCTTGATGCCGGAGACTCGCATCATCGCCCAGACCAGCCCCAGCACCGTCGAGAGCAGCAGCGAGCCGATCGTGACGACGATCGTCAGCGCGACACCGTTCAACAGGATCGGGAAGAACTCGACGGCGTCGCGCCAGAAGCCTTTCATCGGGCAGCCCAGTCTCTATCGATCACCCCTGTGCCTTCAGGCCCCATTTATCCAGGATCTTGTCGATGGTGCCGTTGGCCTTCAGCTTCGCGAGCGAAGCATTGATCTTGCCGAGCAGCGCGGTCTCGCCCTTGCGCACGCCGATGCCGACCGAGCCGACGGTGACCGGCTTGTAGCCGTCGACCAGGCGCACCTCGGGGAAGCCGCCCTGCTTCAGATTGTAGGCGAGGATCGGATAGTCGGCATAGCCGGCCTTGAGGCGGCCGGTGTTCACGTCGCGCAGGATGTCGGGAATGGTGTCGTAAGCCTTCACCTCGGCGAACAAACCGGTCTTCTTCAGCGCGTCGACGAAGGCGGTGCCGACCTGCGCGCCGACCGTCTCGCCCTTCAGATCGTCCTGCGTGGCGTAAGCCTTGGTGTCGGTCTTCGGCACCACGAGGCCCTCGCCGTAGGTGTAGATCGGGTCGGAGAAGTCGACGACCTCCTTGCGCGGCGGCGTGATGAACATCGCAGCCGCGATGATGTCGATCTTGCTCGAGGTGAGCGAGGGGATCAGCGCCGAGAACTGCATCGGCTCGATCTGCACGTTGAAGCCGGTATCCTTGCCGATCTCGGTGATGAGATCGACCATGATGCCCTGGATGGTGTTGGTCTTGGTGTCGAGGAAGGTGAAGGGAATGCCCGTCGGCGTCGAGCCGACCTTCAGCACTTGTTGCGCCGACGCCGGCACGGCTATGGCAATGGCGAGCGCCGCGATCGCGGCCTGAACAAAACGCTTCATCGCATCCCCCTTTGGGTCTGGCCGGTGACGGGGCTCGCGCATGTCGTGATCAGACGTTGCGGGCCGAGCCGTTTCGGCCTATTTTCACCAATATGAAAATTTGGTCACACTTTTGCGGACGATGCAAGTGGTTTTCATGCAGATGAAGGAAGCGGTCTGACGTGAGCGGTGGCAAAAGGATGCGCAAATCGGCCGCCGCAAAGCCGGTCAGGAAGGTGAAAGCCAAAGCCGTCGCCAAGCCGGCCGAGCCGGCGATGGACGTCGCGGTCGGCCGCCGCATCCGGGATCTCAGGCGGGTCAGGCAATTCTCGCTGGAGACGGTCGCGGCGCGCACCGATTTGTCGATCGGTTTTCTCAGCCAGATCGAGCGCGGGCTGTCGTCACCGTCACTGCGCGTGCTGGCAACGCTCGCCGACGTGCTCGGCGTCGGCATCGCCGCGCTGTTCGGCGCAAGCCCGAGCGCCGACGGCGCATCGGACCAGGTGGTGACGCGCGGACTGCAGCGCCCCGAACTGAAGCTCTGGCGGACCGGCGTCTCCAAACAATTGCTGAGCCCGGCCAGTGCGGACAACAAGCTCAACCTGTTCCTGGTGCATCTGGAGCCGGGCGGCTCCACCGGCGACGAGCTCTACACCCACGACGGTGAAGAGGCCGGGCTCGTGCTCGAAGGCGAGATGATGCTGACGGTGGACAGCGAGACGTGGTCGCTGAAGACGGGCGACAGCTTTCGTTTCGCGAGCCGAAGGCCGCACCGGTTTTCGAATCCGGCGAATGATGCGAAGGCGGTGGTGTTGTGGGTGAATTGTGTGACGGGGGCGGGATAGCTGCTCTCCCTCTCCCCGTTCTTACGGAGAGAGGGCTGGGGTGAGGGGCTACTTCCGCAAAGATGGTAGCGGCGGGACTCGCGGAGGCTCCCCCTCACCCGGAATTTGCTACGCAAATTCCGGCCTTCCCCGCACGCGGGAAGAGGCGAAGAGAACCGAAACGCCTCCACAACGTCATTGCGAGCGCAGCGAAGATTCCATGGGGAGTGGATAGCGACCGGGTCTGAGGCCAGACTGAGGTTGCTGAAGCACTCAACCTGGAGACAACGATGTTGCTCGATCATCTTTCCGACGGACTGGCCGCTATCCGGACGCAGATTGGCGCAATTTTTGTGTCATTGGAACTGAGCCGTTCGACATGGCTGGTTACATCGCTGTCGCCCGGCAAGGGCGAGAAGATGTCCAAACACAGCGTGAAGGCCGGCGCTATTGCGGAGCTTTTGAAGCTCTTTGCAGCGCTGAAGCGTAAGGCCCAGGCGCGAACGGGCGAGAGTTATCCGATCATCACCATCCAGGAGGCGGGGCTGGATGGGTTCTGGCTTCACCGCACTCTGCAGTCGGAGGGCGTCGAGAGCTACGTGGTCGATCCGGCCTCGATCGCGACGCCGCGCCGACGCCGGCGGGCCAAGACGGACCGGTTGGACGGCGAGACGCTGTTGCGGTCGCTTCTGGCCTACAAGCGCGGCGAGCCACGGGTCTGCGCGATGGTCGTTGCCCCCTCTCCGGAAGAAGAGGACCGCCGCAGGCTTTGCCGGGAGCGGCGGACCTTGATCGCGGAGCGGATCGTGCATGTGAACCGGATCAAGGGTGTTCTGTTTGCGCAAGGGATATTCGACTACGTGCCGCTGCGGCGCGATCGACGGACGCGGCTCGAGGCCTTGCGCACGGGGACGGGCGGCTGCTGCCGGCGCATTTGAAGGCGCAGATCAGCCGCGAGCTCGACCGGCTCGAACTTCTGCTCGACCAGATCGCGGCGGTAGAGCGCGAGCAGGATGCATTGCTGGCTGCAAGCCGACCAGCAGGCGAGAAGGCTGCATCGAACCCGGTCGCGATGCTGCTCGACTTGAAGGGCCTGGGCCCGAACTTTGCTGCCATTCTCTGGTCGGAGGCCTTCCACCGTCAGTTCACCAACCGCCGCCAGGTTGCGTCCTATGCGGTCTTGCGGCCACGCCATGGCGCAGTGGCGGCATTGAGCGTGAGCAGGGCGTGTCGAAGGCCGGCAATCCGCGCCTGAGAACCACGATGATCCAGCTCGCCTGGCTGTGGATACGTCACCAGCCTCAATCGGCTCTGACCCAGTGGTTCAAGGCCAACAGCCAGCGCGGCCGCAAGCGCACAATCGTGGCGCTGGCGCGCAAGCTGCTCGTGGCCCTGTGGAAATACGTGACCGCCGGCGTCGTGATCGAGGGAGCCGTGGTGAAGCCCGGCGCCTGACACCACGCCTCTCAGCCTCAAAACCAATCCGCCGAGGTTGATCAGCCTCGGCCGATCCGGGTGGACGAACCGATGGATTGCATGGCTTCAAACGCCGTAACGAAGAAGGGTCTCGTCCTCTCGAGCCTGCCCGCCGCAAGCGGAATGTTGGTGCAGTCGCCACCGCGCAACGACCGAATGTGAGTTTGATCTGGCATGCAAACCAGATTGCCAAAACCGGCTCGACCCTTGGATCGCCAACCATAGGAGTAGTTCACGCCGCACTTCCCGACCCAACGAGCCTGAAGGCGTGCTCGCTCAGGTCAAGGCCAAGCCGCTTCGCGGCGGCCCTCACGGGCCGGTCTTGACCTGATCTGCGCGCGCCATCCGAAAAGTTCCGCGGTCGGGACGAAGAGCTGGCCTGCAATCGAACAAAGAGCTGACCATAAACCTTGACACATCAAATCCCCATGTGAGCAATCCAGAGTCTCATCGCGGAAACAGGCTGGATTGCTTCGTCGAAGGGGCTCCTCGCAATGACGAGCGGATAGAGCTTTAGCCAAACCGGTGCTTGTACCGCTCCACCGAAAGCACACTCACGTCGATCTCCGGCTTCTTGCCCGACAGCATGTCGGCAAGCACGCGCCCCGAGCCACAGGACATGGTCCAGCCGAGCGTGCCGTGGCCGGTGTTGAGGTGGAGGTTGGCGTATTGGGTCGGGCCGATCACGGGCGGGCCGTCCGGCGTCATCGGGCGCAGGCCGCTCCAGAATGTCGCCTTGGCGAGATCGCCGCCCCGCGGGAACAGGTCGGTCAGGGAGTGATCGAGCGTGGCGCGGCGTGCATTATAGAGCTTGTCCGAATAGCCCGAGATCTCGGCGGTGCCGCCGACGCGGATGCGATTGCCGAGGCGGGTGATCGCGACCTTGTAGCTCTCGTCCATCACGGTCGATTCCGGCGCGCCCGAGGCGTCCTTGATCGGCACCGTGATCGAATAGCCCTTCACCGGATAGACCGGCAGCGAAATGCCGAGCGGCGCCACCAGCCGCGACGACCAGCTGCCGAGCGCGAGCACGTAAGCGTCCGCCTGCAACAGGCCGGCGCTGGTCGCGACACCGCTGACGCGCGAGCCCTCGGTGACGATGCGATCGATGCCGGTATTGAACAGGAAGCGCACGCCGAGCGCCTGGGCATGCTTGGCCAGGGATTGCGTGAACATGTGGCAGTCGCCGGTCTCGTCCTGCGGCAGACGAAGCCCGCCGACGAATTTTTCCTTCACGCCTGATAGCGCCGGCTCGACCGCGATGCAGCCCTCGCGGCTCAGCACTTCGAAAGGAACGCCGTATTGCTTGAGCACGGCGATGTCCTCAGCCGTGCCGTCGAGCTGGGCCTGGTAGCGGAAGAGCTGCAGCGTGCCCCGTGAGCGCTCGTCATACTGGATGCCGATGTCGCGGCGCAGATCGCGCAACGCATCGCGGCTGTATTCCGCGATCGGAATCATCCGGCTCTTGTTGACCGCATAACGCGCGCTGGTGCAGTTGCGCAGCATCTTGAGCAGCCAGACCCACATCACCGGATCGAGCTTCGGCCGGATCACCAGCGGGCCGTGCTTCATCAACAGCCACTTGACCGCCTTCACCGGCACGCCGGGGCCGGCCCAGGGCGAGGAATAGCCGGGCGACACCTCGCCGGCATTGGCGAAAGAGGTCTCCAGGGCCGGCTCCGGCTGACGGTCGACGACCGTCACCTCATGACCGGCACGAGCGAGGTAGTAGGCAGAGGTGACACCGATGACACCGCTGCCGAGGATCAGAACTTTCACGCTTGGTCAAACTCCCGCGGCGCTCGCCGCTGCAAGGAAACAACTCGCAACGGCGAGAGCAATTATCAGGCCACCTTCTTGATGGCGTCGCCGAGGATCGAGACCATCTGATCGATGTGGCTCTTCTCGACGATCAGCGGGGGCGACATCGCGAAGCTGTCACCGCTCATGCGCAGGTAAAGGCCGGTGTTGAAGCAGTCGACCATCACGTCATAACCGCGCGCGCCGACCACACCGTCGCGCGGCGCCAGCTCGACCGCGCCCATCAGCCCGCAATTGCGGATGTCGACAACATTGGGCAGGCCCTTCAGCGAATGCAGCGCATCGCGCCAGTATTCGGCGATCGAGGCACCGCGCGTCAGCAGGCCTTCGTCCTTGTAGATGTCGAGCGTCGCAATACCTGCGGCGCAAGCGGTCGGATGCGCCGAATAAGTGTAGCCGTGGAACAGCTCGATCTGGTTCTCCGGGCCGGTCATCAGACCGTCATGCACCTTGCGGCTCGCGAACACCGCGCCGCACGGAATGGTGCCGTTGGTGATGCCCTTGGCCGTCGTCATCAGGTCCGGCGTGACGCCGAAGAAATTGGCGGCGAACGGCGTGCCGAGGCGGCCGAAGCCTGTGATGACCTCGTCGAAGATCAGGAGGATGCCGTGCTTGTCGCAGATCTCGCGCAGGCGCTGCAGATAGCCCTTCGGCGGCGGCAGCACCGCGGTCGAACCCGGCACCGGCTCGACGATGACGGCGGCGATCGTCTCGGCGCCGTGCAGCGCAACCAGACGCTCGAGGTCGTCGGCGAGCTCGGCGCCATGCTCGGGCAGGTCCTTGGCGAAAGCGTTGCGGGTGAGATCGTGGGTATGGCGGATATGGTCGACGCCCGGCAGCAGGGTCGCAAAGGCGCGGCGGTTGGCGACCATGCCGCCGACCGACGTGCCGCCGAAGCCGGCGCCGTGATAGCCGCGCTCGCGGCCGATCAGGCGGGTGCGGCTCGCCTGGCCGTTGGCGCGGTGATAGGCGAGCGCGATCTTCAGCGCGGTGTCGACCGATTCCGAACCGGAATTGGTGAAGAAGACGCGGTCGAGCCCCTTCGGCGCGATCTCGGCGAGACGCTCGGCGAAGTCGAACGCCAGCGGGTGGCCCATCTGGAACGACGGCGCGAAGTCCAGCGTCATCAGCTGGCGCTCGACCGCGGCGGCGATCTGCTTGCGGCCGTGGCCGGCATTGACGCACCAGAGCCCGGCGGAGCCGTCGATCACCTGGCGGCCGTCGACGCTGGTGTAGTACATGCCCTCGGCCGAGGAGAACAGGCGCGGCGCCTTCTTGAACTGCCGGTTCGCCGTGAACGGCATCCAGTACGAATCGGTCTTGATGGTGTTCGGGATCTGATGAAGGGTCACGGCCGCGCTCCTTTGCTGACTCCATAGCTGAGCCACGGCTTGGAAACCGCAACAAGTCCTTTTCTGGTGGCCTGCAAGCCATTGATTTGACTGGGGCTGCCGGTCCATATTTGCGCGATCCGCAACACCTGCAACAGGGCTTGGGCTATGAGCGTCGACATCGGTGGACGGCTACGATTCATCCGGGCGCGCCACAAGCTGTCGCAGCGCGAGCTGGCCAAACGTGCCGGCGTCACCAATTCGACGATCTCGCTGATCGAATCCAACCAGATGAACCCCTCGGTCGGCGCGCTCAAGCGCATCCTCGACGGCATCCCCATGGGCCTCGCCGAGTTCTTCGCGCTGGAGCCGGAGTCGAGGCGCAAGATCTTCTACCGCGCCGAGGAGCTGACCGAGGTCGGCAAGAAGCCGATCTCGTATCGGCAAGTCGGCGACAATCTGTTCGGCCGCAGCCTGCAGATCTTAAAAGAGCGCTACGAGCCCGGCAGCGACACCGGACGCGTGCATCTCGTCCATGACGGCGAGGAAGGCGGCATCGTGATCTCGGGCAAGCTCGAGGTGACGGTCGAGGACGAGCGCCGCATCCTCAATCCCGGCGATGCCTATTATTTCGAGAGCCGGCGCCCGCATCGCTTCCGCTGCGTCGGCGGCAAGCCGTGCGAGGTGATCTCGGCCTGCACGCCGCCGACGTTCTGACGCGCGACCGAAGGCGCTCCGCAGGATGATGAACTGACCGGCGGAGCAAGAAGATCTCGCCCCGCCTTCTGCCTCAACGCTGCACCAGCAATTCCTCGATCCGGATCGGAAAGCGGCGGACGCGCACGCCGGTTGCGTGCCAGACGGCGTTGGCGACCGCGCCGGCGCTGCCGGTGATGCCGATCTCGCCGACACCCTTGATGCCGAGCGCATTCACGTGCGGATCGTGCTCCTCGACCGTGATGACGTCGAGCGGCGGCACGTCGGCATTCACGGGGATGTGGTACTCGCCGAGATTGGCATTCATGATCCGGCCGCTGCGCCGGTCGGTAATCGCTTCCTCGTGCAGTGCGAAGGACAGGCCCCAGATCATGCCGCCGAACAGCTGGCTCTGTACCATGCGCGGATTGACGATGCGTCCCGCCGCGAAGGCGCCGACCATGCGGGTGACGCGGACCTGGCCGAGCTCGGGGTCGACCTTCACCTCGGCGAACACTGCGCCGTGGGCGTGCATGGCATATTCCTCCATGGCCGCAGGGTTCGGCGCGCCGGTGCCGCGGGCCTCGACCTCGGCAACGCCGACGCGCGCCAGGATCTCGGCATAGCTCTCGCTCCGACCGTCGTCGTCGCGCCGGATCAGCCTGCCGTCCCGCGCGATCACGCCGGCATTGCCGGCACCGAACAGCGGCGAGCGCTCATCATTGGTGGCGAGATCGGCGAGCTTTGCGATCACGGCCGCGCCGGCATTGTGGATCGCGTTGCCGGCCGTCGCGGTGTGGGCCGAGCCGCCGGCGATGCCGCCGTCGGGCAGGTCCGACGTGCCGGACCTGAACTCGACGCGGTCGGCATCCAGACCCAGGCCATCGGCCGCGATCTGCGCCAGCGCGGTCCAGGCGCCCTGCCCCATGTCGTGCGCGCCGATCTCCATCACGCCAGAGCCGTCGCGGCGGATCACCGCGCGCGCTTCGGCCTGGAACATGAGCGCCGGGAACGTCGCGGTGCCCATGCCCCAGCCGACCAAGAGGCCGGCATCGTCGCGCATCTGCCGCGGCTGAAGCGGACGCTTCGCCCAGCCGAAGCGCGTCGCGCCCTGCTCGTAGCAGGCACGCAATGCCTTAGACGAGAACGGTTTGCCGGAGATCGGCTCGACCTCGGCGTAGTTCTTGAGGCGGAAGGCGAGCGGATCCATGCCGCAGGCCCAAGCCATCTCGTCGATCGCGCTTTCGAGCGCGATCGAGCCGGTCGCCTCGCCCGGCGCACGCATGAACAGCGGCGTGCCGGTATTGACGCGCACCGCATCGTGTGAGGTGCGGATCGCGGGCGCCGCGTAGAGCGCATGCGAGGCGCCGGCGGCCGGCTCGTAGAAATCGTCGAACGTGCTCGATACCGTACGGGCATGGTGGTCGAGCGCGGTCAGGCGCCCCTCGTCGTCGGTACCGATGCGCAGCCGCTGCCGCGTCGGCGCGCGATGGCCGACTGGGCCGTACATCTGCTCACGACGCAATACCAGCTTGACCGGCCTGCCGACCAGCTTTGCCGCCATGACACCGAGGATCTGCGGCCCGGTCAAGAACCCCTTCGATCCGAAGCCGCCGCCGAGGAATGGGCTCCGGATGTGGATCTTCTCCGGCGCAAGGCCGAACAGCTCGGCAACGCGGCCGCGCGCCATCACCATGCCCTGGCTCGGCGTGTCGATCGAGAGCTTATCGCCCTCCCAGCGCGCGACGATCGCGTGCGGCTCCATGGCGTTGTGATATTGCGGCGGCGTCTCGTAGGTCGCGCCGATCTGCTTCTCGGCAGCGGCAAGGCCCGCCTCGACGTCGCCGTGGTGATGTTCGCTGGGATTGCCGACGCCGACCACGGGCGGCACGAAGGTCTCGCCGGCATCGAGCCCGACCAGCGGCGGCAGTTCATCATAGCGCGGCGCAAGCAGGGCAGCGCCTTCAGTCGCGGCTTCCAGCGTCTCAGCGATCACAACGGCGATCGGCTGATTGGCGTAGCGAACCTCATTGCTCTGCAACACCTCCATCCTGAATACGAATGGATTGGTCTTGGTATCAGGAGCGACCGCGAGCTGTGGCTTGTGGTCTGGCGTCATGATGTCCACGACACCGGGATGGCGCTTGGCGGCAGCGACATCGAGCGAAACGACGCGGCCGCGCGCGATGCTGGAGACCGCCATCACCGCAAACAGCATGCCGGGCGGATGATTGTCGGCGGCGTAGGTCGCCCGTCCCGTGACCTTGAGGATGCCATCACGGCGGGTCATTGGCTGGCCGATATTCGAGCCGTGCCGCAGATGGGCGGGAGCGCTGGTCAGGTTGAGCTCAGGCATGGATGGCTCCGGAGGTCGAGGCAAAGGGAGAGGCCGGCAGCGCGGGGATACGCGCAGGCGTACCGGCTGCGGCGAGTAGCAGCGCGCGCACGACGATGCGGCGCGCGAGCTCGATCTTGAAGGCGTTGTCGCCGGACGGTTTTGCGTCGGCGAGCGCGCGCCAGGCCGCCTCCTGGAACGCGTCTGCCGTGGGCGCAACATTCCTGAGCACGTCCTCTGCTGCGCGAGCGCGCCAGGGCTTTGCGGCGACACCACCGAGTGCAAGCCGCGCCTCCGCGATTCTGCCGTTCTCGATCCGCAGCGCGGCGGCGGCCGAGACGACAGCGAAAGCGTAGGAGGTGCGCTCGCGAACCTTGACGTAGCGCGCATGCGCGGCAAAGCCGCGCGCGGCGGGCGGCAGGCGCACCGCGACGATGAGATCGCCGGGCTCGAGCGCGGACTCGCGCTCGGGCGCGTCGCCCGGCAGGCGGTGCAGTTCGTAGAGCGCGATCTCGCGCCGGCCGTTCCTGCTCTCGATCTCCACGACCGCGTCGAGCGCGACCAGGGGCACGCAGAAGTCGGACGGATGCGTGGCGATGCAGCTCTCGCTCCAGCCGAGCACGGCATGGCTGCGGTTCTCGCCGCCGCGGGCATCGCAGCCGGAGCCCGGCTCGCGCTTGTTGCAGCGGCTGGCGGTGTCGTAGAAATACGCACAGCGTGTCCGTTGCAAGAGATTGCCGCCGACGGTCGCGGCATTGCGCAACTGAGCCGACGCTCCGGAGAGCAGCGCTTCGGCCACCGCAGGATACGATCTCGCGAACTCGGCATTGTGCGCGAGGTCGGCGTTGCCGACGAGTGCGCCGATGCGCAACGAACCGTCGGCGAGAGTCTCTATGCCATCGAGTCCATCGAGATGCGTGACGTCGACCAGGCGATCCGGACGGCTGACGCCGCCCTTCATCAGGTCGAGCAGGTTGGTGCCGGCGGCGAGATAGACAGCGCCCGGCTGGGCCGCGGCGGCAACGGCTTCAGCGATCGTGCCGGGCCTGACATAATCGAACTGTTTCATGCGGAGCGCCTCTGATTGGTCTCGTCCAGGCCGGCCTGCGCTTCCAGCACGGCATCGACGATGCCGACATAAGCGCCGCAGCGGCAGAGATTGCCGCTCATGCATTCGCGGACGCGTTCGGGATCATTGCCGGCCTGGCCTTCGCGCATCATGCCGATCGCGCTCATGATCTGGCCGGGCGTGCAGAAGCCGCACTGAAAGCCGTCATGGGCGATGAAGGCGGCCTGCACCGGATGAAGCTGGTCGCCGCGTGCGATGCCTTCGATGGTGAGGACGTCGGCACCGTCGTGGCTGATGGCGAGCGCAAGGCATGAGTTGATGCGCTTGCCGTCGACGAGAATGGTGCAGGCGCCGCACTGGCCGCGGTCGCATCCTTTCTTGGTTCCGGTCAGATGGAGGCGCTCACGCAGGAGATCGAGCAGCGTGACGCGGGGATCGTCGAGGACGAAGTCGCGCCGCGCACCGTTCACGGTGAGGCTGATGGAGTGGTTCATACAAGGCTCCGATCAGATATGGACATGAATGATCGCGCGGCGCGCCACCGCCGTGGCCGCCGTCGATACCGCGCCGCCCGAACATGATGCGGCCCGACGCTTGAGCGAAGATACGGAGGCACCCTCCGTTTAACAAGAGCCGCGGAAAGATATTTGGAATCCGTCGAAAGCCCGTGCGCAAACAACGCGATGCGGCTCGCCAAGGGTTCAAGAAGTGTTCAATCTAACCAATTCGTGATCTACATTGCGCACCATGGACGACCAGACCGACCACACCCGCAAGCCTCGCGCCGACGCCGTGCGCAATCGCGAGCGCGTGCTCGAAGCGGCCAAGACCGTGTTTAGCGCCGGCGGCCCCGAGGCGAGCCTGGAGGCGGTGGCCAAACGCGCCGGCGTCGGCATCGGCACGCTCTACCGGCATTTTCCGACGCGCGAGGATCTGTTCGAGGCGGTGTACCGGCGCGAGGTCGAGCAGCTCAGCGAGCTCGCAGAGCAGTTGAAGAATGCCAAGGATCCGGTCGATGCGCTCAGGCGCTGGCTGCGCTCCAACGTTGAGTTCGTCGCGACCAAGAAGGGCATGGTGGCAGCCCTGGCGCTCGCGGTGCAAAGCGGGTCCGAGCTGCACGCCTTCTCGTTCGATCGGCTGACGAAGGCGATCGGCTCACTGCTTGACCGCGCAGTCGCGGCCGGCGAGATGCGCGCCGACATCAGCCCCGAGGACTTGCTGCGCGCGTTCTTCGGCATGTGCTACATCCATGACCAGCCCGGCTGGCAGTCAACCGCGCTGCGGCTTCTCGACGTGTTCGTCGACGGCCTGCGCGTGCAGCCAGAGTCCAAGGCGCGCGCAGCCAGGCCAGCGAAATCGGCGCCAAGGCGGAAGCGGTAGGCGCGGAGATGTGCTAGCATCGCGGCCGCCGGGATATCAACGCGGAGCCTGTCATGCGCATCGCAGGCTTGGTCGTCGCCCTCACGATTGCCCTTAGTCTCCTCGCCGCACGCGCTGACGATGTCACGGCGGCGCAAGGCGTGATCCGCGCCCAGGAGCAGGCCTTCATCCATGACGATGCGAGCGCCGCCTATTCCTATGCCGCACCGGCAATCAAGCAGATCTTTCCCGCCCCCGACATCTTCATGTCCATGGTGCAGAACGGCCACGCGCCGGTCTATCGTCACAAGAGTTTTGAGTTCGGCGACAGTAAGATCGAGGGCAGCTCGGTTGCCCAGCGCGTTCACATCATCGATGCCAATGGCGAGGCCTGGGAGGCGCTTTACACGCTCGAGCAGCAGGCGGATGGAAGCTACAAGATCACCGGCTGCTCGCTGCTGAAGGCAGGACAGGCGGTTTAAGCCGTCTCCAAGAATAGCGACAACATGGTCGCGCTGGCGCCCAAGGTGATTGCAGTGTCTGCGACATTGAATATGGCGAACGACCAGGACTTGTAAGAGAGATGGACGAAGTCGATCACCGCGCCAATCCGGGCGCGATCCAACATATTGCCGAACGCGCCGGCAATGATCAGGGCGAGTCCAGTTGTCAGGATCGGCTGATTCGGCGGCACGCGGTGGAGCCACAAAGCCAACAGTCCGCAGGCGAAAAGCGATAGGCCAACCAAGGGCCAACGCTGCACGTCGTCCGCGAACCGCAGGATGCTGAACGAGATGCCTTTGTTGTAGGACAGCAGGAAGTCGATTGACGGCAATGCGCCTGGCGCAAAAATGATTCTCGGGCGATCCGGCTCCAGCCAGCCAACAACGAGTTGCTTCGTGCCCTGATCCAGCAACACGACGGCAATAGTCAGCCACATCCAGCGGAGTGACGGTACCCGCGGCATGTCAAGATGTTCCGGGTTGCATCGATACGACCTCGCGCCGACGGGGCCGCGTTTCAGGTCGCGAAGCCTGCCCCTGCCCTGGTCGCGTTCATGCGCGAGCGGATCAGCAGCGTCAAGACGATGCCGATATTGAGGGCATTCCACGCCACGCCGTTGGCGAACGCCGCAGCGTACGAGCCGGTGGCATCGAAGATGACACCGGACACCCAGCCGCCGAAGGACATGCCGAACACGGACGCAAAGATCACGATGCCGACGCGCGTCGCGGCCTCGCTCGCCGGCATCGCCTCGCGCACGATGATGGCGTAGCTCGGCACGATGCCGCCCTGGAACAGGCCGAACATCGCGGAGATCAGATACAGCGAGGTGAGGCTGTCGAAGAACAGATAGAACACCAGCGCAAAGCCCTGCGCCAGCGATCCGACCAGCAGCGTGCGGATGCCGCCGATCTTGTCGGCAAGATAGCCGGAGCCGATCCGGCTGATGATGCCGCAGCCCATCATCAAGGACAGCATCTCGGCGCCGCGGGCGACGCCGTAGCCGAGATCGCCGCAATAGGCGACGATGTGCACCTGAGGCATCGCCATCGCCACGCAGCAGGAGATGCTGGCGATCGAGAGCAGCACCGTCAGTGTATTGGTCGACAGCTTGAGATCGACCCGCGGCGGCGGTGCGTTGGCATGATCGCGGATATGGTCGTTGCCCATCTGCGCGCGCAGGATCAGCACCAGCACCGCCATCAGGCCGGCGCAGACGATGCCGATGCCAATGTGGGTATAGCGCCAGCCGATCTCCTGTGTGCCCCAGCTCACGATCGGCGGCCACATTGTTCCCGCGACATAATTGCCGCTGGCGACGATGGTCACGGCCAATCCGCGATAGCGCTCGAACCAATGCGAGGCTTCCGCCATCAGCGGCGCGAAGGTGGCCGAGGTGCCGAGCCCGATGAGGAAATACGCCGCCACGA
Organism: Bradyrhizobium sp. LMG 9283; assembly: GCF_045571415.1. NCBI lineage: Bacteria > Pseudomonadati > Pseudomonadota > Alphaproteobacteria > Hyphomicrobiales > Nitrobacteraceae > Bradyrhizobium > Bradyrhizobium sp. LMG 9283. The sequence continues at coordinate 1,717,941 of NZ_CP120691.1, read as the reverse complement.
ACTGCCAGAGCTGCGTCGACAGACCCGCGAGCACGTTGGCAACGCCGAGGAAGGCAATGCTGATCGCCATCGCCGGCACGATGCCGAACCGGTCGGTGATCTTGCCGGCGATCACGCCGCCGAGCCCGAAGCCGAACATCATGAGGGTGAAAGCCAGCGACACCGCGCCGCGCGTGGCGCCGAATTCGGCCTGCACCACGGGAATCACGACCACGACCGCCCACATGCCGACAGCGCCGATCGAGCCGATCACAAGCGCAATGACCAGGCGCACCCAGGCCTGGCGGGAGTCAGGGGTGAAGGACGCAGGTGTTTGTCCTGGATGATTTGGCGCGTGCACGGGCCGGACCATGGCCCGCGGATCGCCGCATGGTCAAGCATCGTGGCGCGATATTGGGCATGCGCGGTGCACTGCGGTAAGAAGAGCTTGGCGAATGCGGGTTTTGCCATTAGTTTGCAATCAGCGTGTGCAACATTGCCGCGCGGAGAGCCTATCGGCGGAATGTTGTTGCGATTGACGCGATCGTTGCGGATCAGGGTGGGGCGGATCATCGCCTTCGCCTATCTGTTCTGCGTGCTCGCGCCGGCAGCAAGCCTTGCCTGGGGCAATGCCATTGCGCCGTGCCTTGACGACGCACGCCGCACAGATCCCGTGTCGGCGCATCACCAGATGAGCCATGTGCATGGCGATGCCTCGCACGAGCATGCGGGAACCCACGCTCATCACCAGACGGCCGCGAAGGACGCGCCCACACCGCATCACCAAGACGGCAAGGGAACAGTGGGCCCGTGCTGCGCGATGATGTGCGTCAGCGCGCTGCCGGCCGATCTGCCTGATGTCGCCAATCCGCTTCTGCCCGTCTCCGCTTGCGCACCCGATATCGTGGCCGGCCTGCACGGCGCGGCGCCGCCCCAGCACTATCGTCCCCCCATCGCCTGATCTGACGCGACGATTTCGGGCCGAGCGCGCTTCTGCGCGCGCGAACCTGTGGTCTCCAGATCAAGGACTATCATGTTTACGCTTTCCGGGGCGAAGTCCGCCGCATCTGCGGTGCGTCGACGATATTTTCGATTCAATTGGCTGCTGCTCGCCTTTGCTGCGCTGGCGCTGTGCGGCTGCATGCCGGCAACGACCGAAGTTGCCAGCGCCGACCCCGCCGATCCAGCGGCGAAGGTGGCGCGCATCGGCTATCGCTCGACCATCGCGGCCTATACCAGCCTGAGGCCTGCAACGCCGGTGCCGTGGCGCGGCCGCAACGACGCGGTGACGCCGCAGCCGAAGCAGACCGGTAGGAGCGCGCCTTGACACGCCATCTTGCGCGAAGCCTGCTCGTCCTCACCGCGCTCAGCATTTCCGGCTGCGCCGCGTTCTCGCCCGACAGCGGCATGACTGATGTGTCGGATCTGACGAGCCAAGCCATCAACAAGGATGTCGCCTTTGTGCGAACCGCCGAGGGCGCCAGCGCAGTCGACGTGCGCGTGCGCCAGCTGCTGTCGCGGACGCTGAGCGCAGACGCTGCCGTGCAGATCGCGCTGCTCAACAACAAGGGCTTGCAAGCCGCCTATAACGAGCTGGCGCTGGCGGAGACCGATCTCGTCGAGCAGAGCCTGCCGCCCAATCCGGTGTTCTCGATCTCGCGGATATCAGGCAATGGCGCCAGCGAGATCGAGCGCCAAGTGGTCGGCGACATCCTCGCGCTCGCCACCCTGCCGTTCCGCTCCGACATCGCCAGTGACCGCTTCCGCGGAGCGCAGTTGCGCGCTGCCCTGGCGACGCTGCGGCTCGCCGCCGACGTGCGCCGCGCCTACATCCGCACGGTTGCCGCCAACGAGATGGTGGCGCTGCTGACCGACGCGAAGGCGACGGCGGAATCGACCGCACAGCTTGCGGTCAAGCTCGGCGAGACCGGCTCGCTCAACAAGCTCGACCAAGCCCGCCAGCAGGTGTTTTACGCCGAGACCACCGCCGATCTCGCCACCGCGCGGCAGGCGGCGACGAGCGCGCGCGAAAGGCTGGCGCGCCTGATGGGGCTGTGGGATGACGGTCTCGACTTCCGCCTGCCCAATCAACTGCCGCCGCTGCCGCGCCGGCCGCTGGCCTTGCCCACGATCGAGGCCGATGCGGTGACGCATCGCATCGACCTGCAGATCGCACGGTTGGAGCTGACGGCGCTGGCCAAGGCCCTGAACCTCACCGAGGCGACGCGTTTCGTGACGCTGCTGGATCTTGCCGGCATTTCCCGCCGCACTCGGGATCCGGAAGGGCCGCCATTCCGCGAGCGCGGCGTCGACGTGCAGTTCCAGATCCCGATCTTCGACGGCGGCGAGGTGCGCGTGCGGCAAGCGGCCGAGACCTACAACCTCGCCTTCAACCGCTTGACCGAGCGCGCCGTCAACGTGCGTTCGGAGGCGCGCGATACTTATCGCGTCTACCGCTCCGCTTACGACATCGCCAGCCATTACCAGCGCGAGATCATCCCCTTGCGCAAGATCATCACCGAGGAGATGCGGCTGCGCTTCTCCAGCATGCAGGTCGATATCTTCGCGCTGCTCACCGAGTCGCGGCAGCGTCTGGCCTCGCTGCGCGGCGCCATCGACGCCAGGCAGAGATTCTTCCTCGCCCAGGCCGACTTGCAGACCGCCGTCAATGGTGGCGGCGCGCCGGCAGCCGGCAGCGACAATCCAACCACCATCGCCGCGGCAGCACCTGCCGATGGCGGCGGCCACTGAGATGGAGGCCAGGATGTTTTCCCGCCGAGGATTTTTGGGCACCGCCGCGCTTGCCGGCGCGTCGGCTATTCAAGGCCGCGTCCAGGCCGCTTCGATTCCGGAAGCACCCACCATGGACAAGGTGGTGATGCAGCCGCCGCTGCATCCGATCAGCGGCCCGGACTATCGCCCCGTCGTCACGCTGAACGGCTGGTCGCTGCCGTTCCGCATGAATGGCGACTGGAAGGAATTCCATCTCGTCGCCGAGCCGGTGGTGCGCCAGTTCGCCGAAGGCATGACGGTGAATTTGTGGGGCTACAACGGGCAATCGCCGGGGCCGACCATCGAGGCCGTCGAAGGCGACAAGGTCCGCATCTTCGTTACCAACAGACTGCCCGAATACACCACCGTGCACTGGCACGGCATGATCATTCCGAGCGGCATGGACGGCGTCGGCGGATTGAACCAGCCGCACATCCAGCCCGGCAAGACCTTCGTCTACGAATTCGAGATGAAGAAGAGCGGAACGTTCATGTACCACCCGCATTCCGACGAGATGGTGCAGATGGCGATGGGCATGATGGGCATGGTCGTCGTGCATCCGCGCGACCCGAACTTCCGCGCCGTGGACCGCGACTTCGTCTTCGTGATGAGCACCTATCGCGTCGACCCCGGCACCTACCTGCCGCATGTCAACGAGATGACCGATTTCAACATGTGGACCTGGAATGCGAGGGTATTTCCCGGGATCGATCCGCTGCCGGTCAGGCTCGGCGACAAGGTACGCGTGCGCATGGGTAACCTCAGCATGACCAATCATCCGATCCATCTGCATGGCCACAGCTTTGCGATGACCTGCACCGACGGCGGCTGGATCCCGGAGAGCGCGCAATATCCGGAGACGACCACGGACGTTCCGGTCGGCGCAGTGCGCGTGTTCGACGTGCTCGCCGACAATCCCGGCGACTGGGCTTTCCATTGCCACAAGTCGCACCACACCATGAACGCGATGGGGCACGATGTGCGCAACCTGATCGGTGTGTCGCGCAAGGATCTCGCGCGGGCCGTCGGCAAGCTCGCGCCTGACGGCATGGCCATGGGCTCGGCCGGCATGGCGATGGGCAACATGGAGATGCCCGCGCCCGACAACACGCTGCCGATGATGACCGGCACCGGCCAGTTCGGGCCGATCGAGATGGGCGGCATGTTCACCGTGATGAAGATCCGCGAGGACCTCGCGCGCGACGATTACCGCGATCCAGGTCCGTACAAATTCCCGCAAGGCACCGTCGCCTACGAGGTCACGGCGCCGGCCGCAGAGCCGGCAAGGCAAAAACCGGGCAGCCCGCCGATGAAGAACATGAAGATGTGAGCGTTTCGATGAACCACCAACTGGAGACCATGATGAAGACCGCTATCAAGCTCGGCCTCGCGCTGGCTGCGCTTTCGATCGTACCGGCCTTTGCCCACGACAAGCACAGTCACGGGACCTTTTCGGCCGGCGAGCCCGGCGATCCCAACAAGCCCGCGCGCACGATCGAGATCCTGCTCAACGAGATGGACTACTCACCCGCCCGGATCGAGGTCAAACGCGGCGAGCAGATCCGCTTCGTGCTGCGCAATGTCGGCAAGGAGGACCACGAATTCCTGCTCGCCACACCTCAGGAGAATCTCGCGCATGCCGTTGAGATGAAGAAGCATCCGCACATGGAGCATGACGATCCCAACGGCGTGCGCCTCGCCCCAAGCAAGACGGCCGAGATCCTCTGGAAGTTCAGCAAGCCCGGCACGTTCGAATATTCGTGCCTCATTCCCGACCACCGCGACTACGGCATGGTCGGCCACGTCACCGTGAAGTAAGGCGAAAGGAGACTTCCATGAACCACATCATCCGTATCACCACGGCGCTGGCGCTGACGTTCAGCGCTGCCACTGGAGCTTTGGCGGCCGGGGCTGCCGCGATCAACGGTGAGGTCAAGAAGATCGATGAGGGCGCCGGCAAGATCACGCTCAAGCACGGACCGGCGAAGAGCCTCGGCATGGATGAGCCGATGACCATGGTCTATCGCGTCAAGGACGCAGCGATGCTCAAGCAGGTGAAGGTCGGCGACAAGGTGACTTTCGAAGCCGAGGAGGCGACGTCGGGCTACACGGTGACGAAGATGGAGAAGGCGAAGTAGGACGCCTCCCCGTCCACGTCATTCCGGGGCGGTCCGCAGGACCGAACCCGGAATCTCGAGATTCCGGGTTCGATGCTCCGCATCGCCCCGGAATGACACCTTGGGGTTCCTCCCCGCCCCCTCCGTTAACCCTTTGCTAACCATACACCGGGCAAAAATTGCCGGGTGAAGTCGAGTGTCGTCGGCCGCGTTTAGAACGGGAGAGCCCCCGTGGACGCCAGTGCGGTGCCTCACTTTCGGAACGGCGGCCCATCGGCCGCCGCGCAGACGTTTGGGGCGCGCGGACGGCAGTCGCGCGGGGAGGCAGCTACCATGGTCGACGTCACCGCGGGACAAGGCGTAGGCAGCGCCAAGCCCGGCATCCCCTCCCTCAACGAGATCGTCACCATCCTCAAGCGCGGCGACATCGCGCTGGCGCTCGGTATCCTCACCATCCTGGTGGTGCTGATCCTGCCCCTGCCCGCGATCGTGCTGGACCTGTTCCTGGCGATCTCGATCACGCTCTCGATCCTGATCCTGATGACGTCGCTGTTCATTCAGGCGCCACTGGAATTCTCCGCCTTCCCGACCATCCTCTTGATCTCGACCATGCTGCGCCTGTCGCTCAACATGGCCTCGACCCGCCTGATCCTGTCGCACGGCCACGAGGGCACGGCTGCCGCCGGTCACGTCATCGAAGCCTTCGGCAGCTTCGTGATGGGCGGCAATTTCGTCATCGGCATCATCGTCTTCGCCATCCTGATCATCGTCAACTTCGTCGTCATCACCAAGGGTTCGGGCCGCATCGCCGAAGTCGCCGCGCGCTTCCACCTCGACGCCATGCCCGGCAAGCAGATGGCGATCGACGCCGATCTCTCCGCCGGCCTGATCGACGAGAAGGTCGCCAAGGAACGGCGCAAGGAGCTGGAGGACGAGAGCGGCTTCTTCGGCGCCATGGACGGTGCCTCCAAATTCGTTCGCGGCGATGCCATCGCCGGCCTCTTGATCGTCTTCATCAACGTCGTCGGCGGCATGATCATCGGCGTCGCGCAGCAGGGCATGTCCTTTGCCGACGCCGGCCGCAGCTACACGCTGCTGACCGTCGGCGACGGTCTCGTCACCCAGGTACCGGCTCTGATCGTCTCGACCGCGGCCGGCCTGCTCGTCTCCAAGGCCGGCGTATCAGGCGCCGCCGACAAGGCGCTGATGAAGCAGTTCTCCGGCTATCCGCAGGCGCTGGCGATGTCCTCGGCGGTGATGCTGGTGCTGGCGGCGCTGCCGGGCATTCCGACCATCCCCTTCCTCGCGCTCGGCGCCGGCGCCGGTGCGCTGGCCTGGCACGCCCGCAACCACAAGAAGACCGCCGTCAAGGCCGAGGAAGCCGCCAAGGCCGCGCCCGCGCCGGGGATGCCGGGTGCGCCCGGTGCTGCGGCGACCGAAGAGCCGATCTCGGCCGCGCTCAAGATCGACGACCTCAAGATCGAGCTCGGTTATGCGCTGCTGCCGCTGGTCAACGGCCCTGATGGCACCGATCGCCTCACCGAGCAGATCAAGGCTCTGCGCCGTTCGCTCGCGATCGAGATGGGCTTTGTGATGCCGGCGGTGCGCATCCTCGACAACGTCCAGCTCGAAGCCAACACCTACATCATCAAGATCAAGGAGGTCGACGCCGGCATCGGCAAGATCTGGCCGAACCAGTTCATGGTCATGGACCCCGGCGGCAGCCAGGTGCAGGTGCCCGGCATCCACACCACCGAGCCGACCTTCGGCCTGCCCGCGACCTGGGTCGATGCCAGCCTCAAGGAAGAGGCCTCGCTCAAGGGCTACACCGTCGTCGACGCCGCGACCGTGCTCTCGACTCATCTCACCGAGCTGCTCAAGGCCAACATGTCGGACCTCTTGTCCTATGGCGAGGTGCAGAAGCTGCTCAAGGAGCTGCCGAAGGAGCAGAGTGAGCTGGTTAAGGACATCGTCCCGGGCCAGGTTACGGTCTCCGGCATCCAGCGCGTGCTGCAGCTGCTGCTCGCCGAGCGCATCTCGATCCGCGACCTCTCCACCATCCTCGAAGGCATTGCGGATTCGCTCGCCTTCTCGCGCAATCCGACCACCATGGTCGAGCACGTCCGCGCGCGCCTCGCGCGGCAGATCTGCGCGCAAAACACCTCCTACGCCGGCTATCTGCCGCTGATCGCGCTGTCGGCGAAATGGGAGCAGGCCTTTGCCGAGTCGATCATCGGCCAGGGCGAGGAGCGCAGCCTCGCGATGCAGCCGTCGAAATTGTCGGAGTTCATGACCGCCGTGCGCGAAGCCTTCGAGCGCGCCGCCCGCGAAGGCGAGGCGCCGGTGCTGGTCACCTCTGCGGCAATTCGTCCGTTCGTGCGGTCCCTGGTGGAGCGGTTCCGGGCCCAGACCACCGTGCTGTCGCAAGCTGAAATCCACCCTAGGGCGAGGTTGAAAACGGTCGGAAGCATCTGATTTGCCTGAAGAAGCCGTGTGTTTTTCGGCCACATGCAAATGGTTTTTGAGTTCCTGGCGCCTTGTCGACCAAGGAGAGAAAAAGCGCCTGGCAGGCACATTACAGCTTTGAAATAATTATAAAAAAGAACGATGGGGGATCGCTTTTGATCGCGATCTTTCACGTCCTGTCACGCCCTTGTGATCGCCCCTTGGGAACGAATCCCGTCAATACTAGGTTGTTGGGCACCGGAAGCATGAACCTGCCTGCACGGGCGGGCGACTACTTCGGGTAGATGGCGGCAGGAGGCTTCCATGAACCACTCGATCTACAGCGCTGATCGCGCGACCCATTTGAAAATTGTGGTCGTCGCCCTCGTCGCAGGGATCGCGGTGGCTGGCCTCGGCATCACGGCGCGCTCGGGTTCGGATGAAGGCCTGACCCAGACCGCCCGCGTCATCAAGGCCGGCAAGCCGGTCATTGTCACCAGTTCGGACGCGTCCCTCGTTCGCTGAGGAGATCTGACGAGTTTTGTGAATTCACGCGGCTCTTTACCAGCCCCCCAAAGTCGCCACGTGGATATGTAGACGACCCCAACCCCAAGTCGACTACAGAAAGCGCCCGCCCCCCACGGGCGCTTTCTCACGTTTGGACCTTGTCATTCCGAGCAACGCGAAGCATCCAGAGTCTTTCCGCGAAAACATTTCTGGATTGCTTCGCTTCGCTCGCAATGACGGAGCAAGGCGCGAAGCCTTCATCTGCCAACGAGCATTCACTATTCCTACCTCGCCCCATATGTCGGCGGCGGCGCCTGCACGATCGGCGCGGCAGCTGCGAAGAGTTCGGCCTTGCTGCCGGTCAGCGGCGGATAGATCCGCTTGCGATTGATGGTCTGTTTGGTCGCCTTCGCAGCCACGCCGGTGGCGCGCACCTCGCGATCCCACCCCTCGGTGTAGAGCGCGCCCCAAGCGCCGAGATCGAGTACCGTCACGTACCAGTCGATCCGCAGCGACAGCATCGGCAGGCCGGCGAGATCGGCCACCACATTGTGGCCGGCGAAGCGGCCCATGGGGCGGGCGAACTGGCAGGACATCACGGTCGGATGCAGCCCGTCGATCACGCTCGAGGCAACATCGCCGGCAGCGAACACGCCGCCGACATCCGCAACCCGCATCAAGGGGTCGACGAGGAGCCGGCCGAGGCGATCGCGTCCGCCTGGGAAGCTCGCTGCCAAAGAGCTTGCACGCATGCCCGCACACCAGATCACCGTCTGCGCCGGAATGAACTCGCCCGAGTTCAGGCGGATGCCGGCGGCCTCGATCGACGCGACACGCGCACCGAGCCGCGTCTCGATATCGAGCGAAGCCAAGGCCGTCTCGATGACGGGACGCGCATGCGCGCCGATGCTGGCGCCGACCGCCGGATTGGGATCGAGCAGGATGATGCGGCGGCTGCCGGTGATGCCCGCACGCGCCAACCGGTCGGGCATCTCGGCTGCGACCTCAATGCCGGTGAAGCCGGCGCCGACCACCACCACCGTTGAACGTCCCGGCGACGGCGCGCTGCGTCCAAGCGAAACCAGATGATCTTCAAGGCGGAGCGCCGCGGTATAGCTATCGACGTCGAAAGCGTGCTCGGCGAGACCGGGAATGTCGGGGCGCATCACCTCGCTGCCGAGCGCCAGCACGAGACGGTCATAGCCCAACATCGCCTCGCCGCTGCTGGTGACGAGCGCAATTTCGTGCCGCACCGGATCGATGGCCTCGACCTCGCCGAGGCCATGGCTGACACCGATCGGATCGAGCAATTGCCCGAGCGGAAGTGCGATCTCGCTAAGGTCGGCCTCGTAATTGCGCACGCGGATATTGTGATAGGGATTGCGATCGACGAGGTGGATCTCGATGTCGCGGTCGCTCGCGCCGATCTCGTCGCGCTTGCGCGCAGCGCCGATGGCCGCCCACAGGCCTGCAAACCCGGCGCCGAGCACGACGATACGCGCCATGACCGCCTACTGCACTTTCCAGAGGAATCCTGCGGCCTGCCCGCGGAGACATATATATAGCTCAACAACCGGCATCGACCAAATGCGGCAGCGCCGCGCCGCTGCACGATATCGCGACTTACGCCTCGCGCAGTTCCGACGGCGTCGCGCCGAAGCGCTTGCGGAAGGCGCGGTTGAAATAGGACAGATCGGAGAAGCCGGAGGAATGCGCGATGTCGCTGATCTTGCGCGCCCTGGCGCGGGGATCACCGAGCAGCTTGCGCGCGTGGAGCAGGCGCTGCTCCAGCACGAATTCGGTGAAGGTGGTGCCGGCCTGCTCGAACAAGCGCTGTGCCTGGCGCGGGCTTAGCCCCGAGCGCGTCGCGACTTCGGACAGGCAGAGATCATTGCGGCCGAGTGCGGCCATCACGTCGGCGCGCATCAGATCGAGGCGAGCCGCCGCCTGCCCCCGGCCGCGTGCGCGGCTTGCATGCTCCGCATCAGTGCCGAGCAGGAGGCCGACGAGATCGACCATGTGCTGCGCGGTCAGGCGCTGGCCGACCGCATCGAGATGCGGCGCGTGGTTGGCGGCGAGCGCATGGTAGCGGAAGATGGTCTCGGCGACCGCACCGTCTGAGAGCACCTGCGAGAGCTTGTCCTCGGCACGCGGATTGATGTCGAGCAACGCACGGCGCGGCATGCGAATGGAGGTGAAGCGGTCTGCATCGGTGTGGCCGACGGTCCCGGTCACGCCCATGTCGACGAGCACCATCTGTGCGGGCGCGAGCTCGACGGTATGGCCGTTCTGCCCAACGCGGACGAGCCCCGCATGCGCCGCGATCAGGACGAGATCGTCACTGCCGTCGGCAAGGTGGCTCTGCGTGCGGGAATATTGCGCGGAGGCGCCTTCCGGAATGGCGAGCGCGATGTTGTCGATGACGCTGATCTGCAGCCGGCAATCGATGCTGTCGCCATGGCTCGGCCCGATATCGAGGCCGCAGGTACCGACGGCCCGCTCGCGCCAATGTTCGAATGCGGCGCCGTGTGGCAGGCCTGCATATTGATGAATGAAGATGCCCGGCGTTCTCGCTGCATCCATTTGATTTTCTCGCCCTTTCCGGCACCACGGACTTCAAATTCCGGGGATTTGACGCGGCGAATTGAGCGGAGGTTCAAAGCGGGAGCGGATTCGGCGGGACTTGTCGGGATGCGACAGCAGGATGGACCGTAGCGACAGGGACGTAGCCCGGATGGAGCGCAGCGCAATCCGGGGTTGTCGCCGAGTGGGGACAGTGGTCCCGGATTACACTTGCGCTCCATCCAGGCTACGCACCTATTTTTTCGCGGGCGCTGGCGGCACGGTCTCGATCAGCTTGCCGGAAAACACCGGGGCCGAGGTCGGCTGGCCGCTCGGCGAACCGCCGGCCTGCTCGACGGTGACGGCGTAGGTCGCGCCGTTGACGACCTCGGCATCATAGGAGGCGAGCAGCGGACGCGCGGTGAAATCGCTGGCGCCGATGACGCCGAGCGAGCGCGGGCGCGGCAGCTTGTCCGAGATCAGCCAGAGCTCGAAGCTCTTGCCGGGCTCGGGCGTCGCGCCGACCTTCCGCACCGTAAAATTCCGCGTCGCGCCGTCGATGGTGAGGATGAAGGCGGGGCCGCCGCCCTGGCCCTGCAGCAGCGCAACATATTGCGCGGAGGCGGCGAGCGGTGCGGCCGGGGTCTTCACCTCGACCGTCTGGATGCGCGGCGCGGGACGCAAGGCGCCCGGCAGCGCGTCGGGCAGCAAAATCTGCAGCGACAGCGTCACGAGCAGCGCGGCCGCAAGCGCGGCGGCGGCCGACGCAACGGAGCGCCAGCGCTTCACCCGCCCCTCGAGGCGAATCACATTGCTGTCGTCGACGACCGGCGCCTGCGGCGCACGAACGACGTTGATGTCGGGAGCATGGACTTGCGGGATGAATTGCGGCGTGATGTCAGGGAGAGCGTCCGGCTCGGGACGCGACGTCTCAGGTGGCCCGGCCTCGGGATGCTGCACCTCCGCCGACTGCGAGCTCTCGGTCGGCGCCTCCGCGGTCTGCAGCGACGATGACTCCGGCACAGGCGGTGGTGGCGACGCCTCGGCAAGCACGGGCGGCTCCTGCGCAAGGGCCGTGCGCGCGATCTCGGACCTGATGTTCTCCCACACGATCGGACGCGGCTCGACCGAGCCGACCATCTGGTTGAGCACGCCGAGCCGATAGGACCAGCCCTGCACGATCTCGGCGAACGCCTCGTCCACCGCCATCATGGTCTCGACCTGCGCGCGCTCATCGGCGTCGAGCGTCCCGAGCGCGTATTCCGCGGCGAGCGCGATATGGTCCTCCGTGTAGGCCATCACATTCCTTCACCTCTCCCGAAGGGAGAGGTCGGAGCGCATCGCAAGATGCGGTCCGGGTGAGGGGTTACGGCCTCTCGGGAGATCTGCGGCCCCGCACCCGGCGCTACGCGCCGACCTCTCCCCAACGGGGAGAGGTCGACTGCCGTTGCCGCACTGGTTGTTGCCACTCTCATCATCCCCTAAAGCCCGAGGCACTCCCGGATATCCAACATGCTGCGCCGGAGCCACGTCTTCACCGTGTTGACGGGCGCCGAAAATTTCTCCGCCAATTGCTCGCGGCTCCAGCCGTTGTAATAGGCGAGAAGCACGAGCCTCTGACGCTCCGGCTCGAGCCGGCCGATACATTCCAGGAGCCGCTTCAGCTCCTCGGTCATCTCGCGGCGCGCCAGCGGATCGGCACTCTCGGCCGCAACCTCCATCGCCTGAGGCTCTTCCTCGATGGAGGCTTCCGATTTCTTGCGCACAATGTCGATCGCACGGTTACGCGCGATCGAGGCCATCCACGTGATCGGCGACGACAGCGCCGCATTGAACTGGCCGGCGCTGTTCCAGATCTTGACGTAGGTCTCCTGAATGACCTCCTCTGCGAGATCCTGCCGACGCAAGATACGGAGCACGACGCCATAGAGTTTCGCGCGCGTGGCGGCGTAGAGGCGCTCGAACGCGGCCTGATTGCCCTTCGCCACCGCCTCGATCAGCCCGACCAGCTCTGCTGGCGTCAGCATTCAGCCCCCTGAAACGCGGCTCCGTTGCTTCCCTTCACCTCTCCCCAACGGGGAGAGGTCGATTTGCGCAGCAAATCGGGTGAGGGGGCGCAGGGCTAACGGGAGACCGTCACCCCTCACCCGGCGCTCCGCGCCCACCTCTCCCAGGGGAGAGTGGGCACCGCCGTCGCTGACACAGCATTCGTTCCCGTCACCATAGCGCGCGGCCAAGCCGACCACCAAGGGGCGCGGCGCCACACTGTGGACAGCAGATACGAAAACCCGGACCTTGCGGGTCCGGGTTTTGGCAAATTCCTGGATCGTTTGGTTGCTGGGGCGTCAGGCGACGGCGCCGATGCGGGCGCGCATCAGGCCGATGCTGTCGAGGTCGGCCTGCTCACGGGCGTTTTCCTCGGCGCGTTCGCGGGCCTGGTCACGCTCGTCGAGGAGCTCGACCTTCTTCAGCTCCTCGAAGGCCTCGGCCAGCGCGGCCTTGGCTTCGTCGAGCTGGCCCTTGAGCTCGTCGGCCGAACGGGTCAGGTTCTCGCGGCGCTGGATCGCGGCCTTGGCATAAGTCGGATAGGCGAAATGCGAGGGATCGTTGATCCCGGCACGCTCCTGCTCGGTCTGGATCTCGCGCTCGAGATCGACCGACATCCGCTGGAAATCGGCGATCATGGTCTCTATCTGGGTGACCCGGCGGCGCTTCTCGTCGACCTGAAACTTCTTCAGGCGGATGAGCGTATCTCGTGACTTCATCGACTCGTACTCCCCAGAAGTCCCCCCGCTGCACGTGGGACGGCACCGGTCACCCCATAGGCCCGATCGGGGCCAAGACCGGCTCTGCTACTCTGTGGGATCGGATGATGACCTGACAAAGTTAGCGTTCCGTTTCCAAATTGCCCAGGATTTGCGCCAATTGGCGGTAGCCGTCCGCGAGTGATGCATTTTCGTCCTTGCGCTGGCGCAGGAAGGCCTCGAGCGGCTCGTGCAGGCGGATCGCCTCGTCGACCTCGGGGCTGGAGCCGGCCCGGTAGGCGCCGAGACGGATCAATTCCTCCATGTCGGCATAGGTCGCCATCACCTGGCGCGCCCGCTGGATGACGGGCCAGAACTGCGGATCGGCCGATTTCGGCATCGTGCGCGAGACGGATTTGAGGATGTTGATCGCGGGGTAGCGGCCACGCTCGGCGATCGAGCGCTGCATCACGATGTGACCGTCGAGGATGCCGCGGACGGCATCGGCGATCGGTTCATTATGGTCGTCGCCGTCGACCAGCACCGTGAAGATCGCGGTGATGGCGCCCTCCCCCAAACCCGGCCCGGCACGCTCCAAGAGCTTCGGCAGCTCCGTGAAAACGGTCGGCGTGTAGCCCTTGGCGGTGGGCGGCTCGCCGGCGGACAGGCCGATCTCGCGCTGGGCCATGGCAAAGCGCGTCACCGAGTCCATCAGGCAGAGCACGTCCTTGTCCTCGTCGCGAAAATACTCGGCGACCGCGAGCGTGAGATACGCCGCCTGGCGGCGCATCAGCGCGGGCTCGTCGGAGGTCGCGACCACCACGACCGAACGCGCCAGGCCCTCCTCGCCGAGGTCGTCCTGCAGGAATTCCTGCACCTCGCGGCCGCGTTCGCCGATCAGCCCGATGACGCTGACGGCGGCATCGACGTTGCGCGCCAGCATCGACAGCAGCACCGATTTGCCGACGCCGGAGCCTGCGAAGATGCCCATGCGCTGGCCCCGGCAGCAGGTGAGGAAGGTGTTCATCGCGCGCACGCCGAGATCGAGCGGCGCGCCGACGCGCTTGCGCGAATGCGCGGGCGGCGGCGTATTGCGGAACGGCATCGGCGAAGAGCCCTGCGGCAGCGGGCCCTTGCCGTCGATCGGCTCGCCCAGCGCGTTGACGACGCGGCCGAGCCAGGCTGCAGACGGCCGCACCTGATTGGCGGCATTGGCAATGACCGCCTTGCAGCCGCGGCGCACGCCGTCGAGGCCGGCGAACGGCATCACGACGGCATTGTTGCCGGAGAAGCCGATCACCTCACAGGGAATGGTGCGGTTGGCGCCGGTCTCGATCACGAGCCGCGCCCCGACCGACATCGCGTGAATCGGACCGGCCACCTCGACCATCAGGCCGCGCACGCCGACCACGCGGCCATAAATGTTGATGCCGTCGATGTCGCCGATCTGTTCGGCAAGAGCCTTCATCGGTGAGCCTTCATAAAGCGGCGCGCCTAGGTCATCCCCAGGGTCGCCCTTTGCGATCCCCGGGACTTCACGGTGAAACTCTTAAGTTTCGCCATATTTCTGAACGGCGCTTAACTTCGTGTTTACCCGCATCATTAATCATTGCGTCACTGTCTTTGTGACTGAGCGTGACTCCCCTTCAGAAGAAGGCTGAGTCGCGGGAGTCGGTTAGGCCCGTCTCTTAAAGTGGAGCTTGAACGGAATCGGGTAACGAAAGCTGCTTCGCGCGCAAGACCTTAGGGCGATTCGACAAAAATTGCACCGGGGGGACTTGCGTTCCAGAATCAGAGTTTGTTAACCATCTGTTGTCAGGATCCGAATCAGTTGTTCAAAGGCGTTTTGTTGAGTGCCGCGAATGCGGCCGACCTGACGCCCAGGAGCGGCGACTATGGGGAACTGGCATGCGCGTTTTGCTGATTGAAGATGACAGCGCCGTCGCGCAGTCGATCGAGCTGATGCTGAAGTCGGAGAGCTTCAACGTCTACACGACCGATTTGGGGGAAGAAGGCGTCGATCTCGGTAAACTATACGATTACGACATTATTCTCCTCGACCTCAACCTGCCCGACATGTCCGGCTACGACGTGCTCAAGCAGCTCCGGGTCTCCAAGATCAAGACACCTATCCTGATCCTCTCCGGCCTCGCCGGTATCGAGGACAAGGTCAAGGGTCTCGGCGTCGGCGCCGACGACTACATGACCAAGCCCTTCCACAAGGATGAGCTGGTTGCCCGCATCCACGCGATCGTGCGCCGCTCCAAGGGCCATGCCCAGTCGGTCATCCAGACCGGCGACCTCGTCGTCAACCTCGACACCAAGACGGTGGAAGTCGGCGGCCAGCGCGTGCATCTGACCGGCAAGGAATATCAGATGCTGGAGCTGCTCAGCTTGCGCAAGGGCACGACCCTCACCAAGGAAATGTTCCTCAACCATCTCTATGGCGGCATGGACGAGCCGGAGCTGAAGATCATCGACGTCTTCATCTGCAAGCTCCGCAAGAAGCTCGCCAACGCTTCCGAGGGCCGCAACTTCATCGAGACCGTGTGGGGCCGCGGCTACGTGCTGCGCGAGCCGCACGAGGCCGACGAGCGCATCCCCGCCTGACCCCTGGGTTTACGTCGCGAGCCTAATCAGGCTCGCTCCTCCCAGCCTGGACCCCGCCGCAAATGGCGGGGTTTTCGTTTTTGAGGGGACGCTTCATCCGAAGCTTAACCTTTGAACCACTACCCTTCCCCTGCCGACGAATGGTCGCTGCACGATGGGGGAATGATGATCCTGCAATCACTCGCCGGCCTGCCCGCCTTCCTGGTCTATTTCTGCACCGGACTGATCGCGATCGTGGCCTATCTGTTCGTCTACACTCGCATCACGGCCCATAACGAATTCCAACTCATCCGGGATAACGAGCCGGCCGCGGCAATCGCGCTCGGGCTCAGCCTGCTCGGCTTCGTGGCGCCGCTGGTCAGCGCCATCGCACATTCGGCCAATGTACTGGACTGCCTGATCTGGGCGACGATCGCACTGGTCGTGCAGGTCATCGTGTTCTTCCTCGTCAAGGTCCCGGTCCCCAATCTGTCAGAGCGGATCTCCTCCGGCGAGCTTGCGCCGGCGATCTGGCTCGGCCTGTCCTCGCTCGCGGCGGGGCTGCTCAACGCCGCCAGCATGATCTACTGACATGGCTGACAAGCCCTCCAAAAAGGAGTTCGGCAAGCGCCGGCCGGTGGCCGAGCCGCTGGCGCGTCCGCCGGTGAAGCGCTCCGGCCACGTCGCGCTGCTGGTGATGGGCACGATCGCAGTCGGCACCACCGCCTATACCTTGATGCCGCGGCAGACCTGCGAGCCCACTCCCGGAGCCGTGCCGGGGCAGACGACCACGACCTGTACCAGCAGCAGCAGTTCGTCAGGCGGCAGCAGCTCGCGCTGGTCGTCGCGATCGAGCTTCTTCAGCAGCGATTCCTCGAGCCATTCCTCGTCGGGCACGTCGTCCGATTCCGGCCACAGCAGCGTGAGCCGTGGCGGCTTCGGCTCGTTCGGCCACGGCTTCTCGGGCGGTGGCTGATCCATGCAGCGCATTACCTGTCTCGAGCGCGACGATTGGCGAGAGACCGCAGCGCAATGCGGCTTCGTCTTCCACACCATCGACGGCGAGCGCTATTGGGACGAGCGCGCCTATTACGGCTTCACGCTGGACGAGATCGAGCGCGGCATCGAGACGCCGACCGGCGAGATCGACGCGATGTGCCTGGAGCTTGCCGGTCGCGTCATCGGCGACGAGCACTCCTTGCGGCGCTTGAAGATTCCGGAAGCGTTCTGGGGCCTGATCGCCGAGAGCTGGGAGCGCGACGACCACAGCCTCTATGGCCGGCTCGATTTGAAGTTCGACGGCAAAGGTCCGGCAAAGTTGCTCGAATACAATGCGGACACGCCGACCTCGATCTTCGAGGCCGCGGTGTTTCAATGGACCTGGCTCGAACAGGCGATCGAACGCCGCATGATCCCGTCGCGTGCCGATCAGTTCAACTCGATCCATGAGCGGCTGATCGCGGCGTGGAGGGAGATCGGTGCCGGCCGCCACGTCCATCTCACCGGCATTACTGCCAACGAGGAAGATGCCGGCACGCTCGCTTATCTCGAAGATACCGCACGCCAGGCCGGACTCTCGACCAGGCTGCTCGATATCGAGGAGATCGGCTGGCTCGACGAGCCTGGCGGCTTCGTCGATCTCGACGATGCCGACATCACGCTCGCCTTCAAGCTCTATCCCTGGGAGTGGATGTTCCACGACGCTTTCGGCGCAAAGCTCAAGGACGCACCGACGCGCTGGATCGAGCCGCCATGGAAGGCGGTGCTGTCGAACAAGGGCATTCTGCCACTGCTCTGGGAGATGTTTCCGAACCATCCCAACCTGCTGCCCGCCTTCTTCGAGGACGATCCGCGCGCTGCCGAGCTCGGCAGCTCCTATGTACGCAAACCACTGCTGTCGCGCGAAGGCGCCAATGTCACGCTGGTGTCGGGCGGAATGCCGCTCGACGAGCAGGCGGGTCCCTATGGCGCCGAAGGTTTCGTGCGCCAGGCCTTATCATCCCTGCCGAACTTTTCGGGCTTCTATCCGGTCATCGGAAGCTGGCTGGTGAACCACGAACCCTGCGGCCTGTCGATCCGCGAGGACGAGAGCCCGATCACCGGCAATCGCTCGCGGTTTCTGCCGCATGCAATTTTGTGAGGGCTTCTCCCTCTCCCGTTCTTGCGGGGAGAGAGTTGGGGTGAGGGGCTGCTTCCGCAAAAATGCTGACAGATTGACTCGCGGAGAGCACCCTCACCCGGATTGCATCTTCGATGCAATCCGACCTCTCCGCAAGCGGGGCGACGTAAAGAGATCACCTCGCAGCTGCGATCTTCAACGACGGCGGCATCAGTCCGCCCATCGCCCGGCCGGAGCGCGCGGGGTTGAGCTGATAGAGACCGCGGCGCTCCGTGATGGGGCGGAACGCGTCGGTAATGCCGACGACGGATTCGGCGGCCCCTAACAGCAGCGTGCCGTCGGCTTCCATCGCTTTCGCCAGGCGCTCGAAGATCACGGCCTTGGTATCCTGATCGAAATAGATCAGCACGTTGCGGCAGAAGATCACGTCGAACGTGCCGAGATGCGAGAAATCCTGCAACAGATTGAGCTGGCGGAACTGCACCATGGCACGAATGTCGGCGTTGAGCTGCCAGAGCTCGCCGACTTGCGTGAAGTATTTCACCAGGTGCTGGATCGGCAGGCCGCGCTGCACCTCGAACTGGCTGTAGACACCGGCCTTGGATTTCTCCAGCACCTCCTGCGACAGATCGGTGGCGACGATCTCGATGCGCCAGCCGGCCAGGACTGCGCTCATCTCCTTCACGCACATCGCGATCGAATAGGGCTCCTGCCCCGTCGAGGAGGCGGCCGACCAGATGCGAATCGACTTGCGCGCGGCGCGTGCCTGGATCAGGCCAGGCAAAATCGTCTCGCGCAGATGGTCGAATGGAATCTTGTCGCGGTAGAAGAAGGTCTCATTGGTGGTCATGGCTTCGACCACGTCGGTCGCAAGCCGGCCGTCGCCGTTCCTGATCCTGAGAACGAGATCGGGGATGCCGGGCAGGCTTGCCTTGCGCGCCAGCGGCACCAGCCGGCTCTCGACCAGATACTGCTTGTCGGGCGATCGAGGCCCGAACGCTCTTTCAGGAACTTGCGCAGATAATCGTAGTCCGTCGGGGTCACGAGCGGTCTCCCGCGAACAAGCGGTTGACCTTGGTGCCGATCTGGTTGAGCGGCAGGATCGCCGCGCAGATGCCGGCATTGGCCGCGGCTCCCGGCATGCCCCAGACCACGCTGGAGGCTTCGTCCTGCGCGATCACGCTACCACCGGCGGCAACGATGTCCTTGCCGCCGCGCATCCCGTCCGAGCCCATGCCCGTCAGGATCACCGACAGGATGGCTCCGCGCCAGACGTCGATGGCGGAAGTGAAGAGCGGATCGACCGCAGGCTTGCAGAAATTGACGGCGGGGCCGTCGTCGAGCGCGATCACGACGTCCGCGCCGCTGCGCGCCACACGCATGTGCTTGCCGCCGGGCGCAAGATAGATCCGTCCCGGCTTCACCGGCTCGCCGTCGACCGCCTCGGCTGCCGGCCGGCGGCTCGAACGCGCCAGATGCTCGGCCAGGATCGTGGTGAAGGTCGGTGGCATGTGCTGGGTGATCAGCACCGGGAAGCGGTCGATCACGGGCCCAAGCTCGGTGACGAGCGACATCAGCGCCTGGGGACCACCGGTCGAGGAGCCGATCAGCAGCACCTTCGGCGCCTGGGTTGAGAACGGACGCGTCGACAGCGATCCTGACGAGGGAGCATGCACGGCCGGAGCGGGCGCAGGCGCGGCAGGCCGCGCAACAGGACCGCGCGCGGGCGGAGCCGGGCTCGCGGGCGCCAGCGGTGGGCTCGCAACCGCGGGCTTGCGACGCAACCGCGCACCGAGATGGCGGATCTTCTGGATCAGGTCGTGATGAAAAATGTCCGCAGCCGCCGCCTCGCGCGTCGACTCCGGCTTGGGGATGTAATCGGCCGCGCCCAGCGACAGCGCCTTGAAGCTGACCTCCGCGTTGCGGCGGGTCAGTGTCGAGGCCATGATGATGACGAGATCGCGCTTCTTCGCCAGCAATTTCGGCAGTGCCGAGAGGCCATCGAGCTCAGGCATCTCGATGTCGAGCACGGCGACATCGGGGTTGATGCGTTCCAGCTGGTTGACCGCCTCGAGCCCGGTGCGCAGCGAGGCCGCGACCTCCATGTCGTGCTCGGCGCCGATCCAGCGCGAGATCAGACCGCGAATGACGACGGAGTCGTCGACGATCATCACCCGCAGCGGTCCGGCTTCGCGCGACGTGCTCGTAGTCGAATTACCTGCGAACGCAACACTCATTACTCACCAACTCAGACTGAAACGGTTCAGTTGAAAACAAGCGCCGAAGGATCCGTTCAGCCTCCGGGCGATCGTTCAGATCAGGCCGACTTCCTGGAACTTCGCCGTCACAATGTCCTTATCGAACGGCTTCATGATGTACTCGTTAGCGCCGGCGTGCAGCGCGCGCGCAATATGCGCGACGTCGTTCTCGGTGGTGCAGAACACCACCTTGGGCTGGTCGCCGCCAGGCATGCGGCGGAGATGGCCAAGAAACTCGTAGCCATCCATGACCGGCATGTTCCAATCGAGCAGCACCGCATCGGGCAGACCGCGCTTGCAGGCCTCCAGCGCCTTCTCACCGTCCTCGGCTTCGAGGATCTGGAAGTCGAGGCCCTCCAGGATCCGGCGCGCAACCTTGCGGATGACGCTGGAATCATCAACGACGAGACAAGTTCGCATGTGAACCTCTGCTTCCTCCCCTTTGCGGGGACACTTCCAATTGCGGATCCGCTCTGGCAGCGCCGCCGTATCAGGCCGCCATCATTTCGGGCGCGAGCTCGAGGACGCGATCGACGTCGAGGACGACCATGAGCTGGCCGTCGAGGCGGTGGACACCGCCGGCGAGCTTGGCCATGCGCGGGTCGAGGTTGACGGGGTTCTCCTCCTTGCCATCCTCGGGCAGGCGCAGCACCTCGCCGATCTGGTCGATCAGGAGGCCATAGGATTCGCCGCGCAGGTCGACGCCGACCGCCATCGCCGTCTTGCCGTCCTCAGGTCTCGGCAGGCCGAGACGGGCGCGCATGTCGACCACGGTGACGATGCGGCCGCGCAGGTTCAATACGCCCGCGATCTCGCGCGAGGACAAGGGCACGCGGGTGACGCGCTCGGGCATGAACACGTCCTGGACGCGGGAGATCGGCAGGCCGAACAGCTGGCCGCCGATCATCGCGGTGACGTATTCGACCATGGCGCCTTCGCTGGATTGGGTCTTGCTGCTCATAAGCGTGTCTCCTGATCCCGTTGGTTACGCCGCCGCCCGGCTCAGCTCGGAGGCGCCGGCGGCGCCCGCGGTCTGCTCCTTCAGCGCCGCGATCAGACCGGGACGGTCGAACTTGGCGACATAATCGTGGAAACCGGCCTGCCGGCCGCGCTCGATCGCCGCCGGCGACACCAGCGCCGAGAGGCCGATGATTGGGGTTGCGGCCAGGTTGTTGTCGGCGCGGATCACTTCCGCGAACTCGAACCCGTTCATGTCGGGCATCTCGATGTCGGTCAGGATCACGTCAAAGCTTTGCGCGCGCAGCGCGGCGAGGCCCTCCTGCGCGCCTCCCGCGGTGCGGACGCGGTAGCCGGCCGCTTTCAGCACCGGCGCCAGCATGTTGCGGAAGAAGGCGCTATCGTCGACCAGGAGCACCGACTGCGAGTGCAGCGACGGCTTCATCTCCTTGCGGGTGAACCAGTCGGCAAACGCCATCGGCAGGAAGTGGCCGACGTCGATCACCTCGGTGGCCTGGCCCTTGATCACCGCCGAGCCGAGAATGCCCGACCCGGAGCCGCCGACCTCGATGTTGAGGCGTTCCTCGACGATGTCGATGATCTCGTCGACGACGAGGCCCATGGAGCGGCCGTCGTCGGCGAACACCAGGATCGGCTGGGCGCCTTGGCTGGCAATGCTGACGCCGTCCATGGCGACCAGCGGCATCAGCTGCTCGCGGTACTGCACCATGTAGCGGCCGTTCGAGAACTCGATCTTGTCGGCCGGCAGCTCCTCCAGGCGGGTGACCAGCCCGAGCGGGACCGCCTTGGGCTGCGACGAGCCGGCGCGGAACACGAGCAGCGAGGTGGTCTGCTCGCCCGAGCCGATGTGATGGCCGGCGGCGTCATCGGCCATGTCATGGGCCGAGGAGCCGGCGGCGCCGAGCGCCTTGGCAATGCCGTTGGGATCGATGATCATGATCACCGCGCCATCGCCCAAGATGGTGTTGCCGGAGAACATGTCGATGTGACGCAGCTTGGTCGACATCGGCTTGACCACGATCTCCTCGGTGTGGAACACGCCATCGACGACGATGCCGAAGGTCTGGCTGCCGACCTGCGTCACCACGATGAAGCCGTTCTCGGGATCGCTTGCGGCGCCGTCGTCGATCTTGAGGAGCTTCTTCAGGTGGATCAGCGGCAGCAGCTTGTTGCGCAGGCGCAGCACTGCCGTGTCCTTGATGCGCTCGATGCGGTGCTCGCTGTTGGCACGGGCGCGGACCAGCTCGACCACCGAGAGCTGGGGAATGGCAAAGCGATCGCCGCCGGCCTCGACGATCAGCGCCGAGACGATGGCGAGCGTCAGCGGGATCTTGATGGTGACCGAGCTTCCCTCGCCGGCCACGCTCTTGATGTCGATGGTGCCGCCGATCTGGTCGATGTTGGTGCGCACCACGTCCATGCCGACGCCGCGGCCGGACACCGAGGTGATCGCGGCCGCGGTGGAGAAGCCCGGCGCGAAGATGAACTTGTGGACTTGCGCTTCGCTCATCTTCTCCAGCTCAGCCTCGGTGACGAGACCGGACGAGAGCGCCTTGGCCTTGATCTTCTCGGTGTTGAGGCCTCTTCCGTTGTCGGCGATGCAGATGATGATGTGGCCGCCCTCGTGATAGGCGGAGAGGCGGATGGTGCCCTGCTCGCCCTTGCCGCTCGCCAGGCGCTCGGCGGGGGTCTCGAGGCCATGATCGGCGGAGTTGCGCACCATGTGGGTGAGCGGGTCCTTGATCAGATCGAGCACCTGGCGGTCGAGCTCGGTGTCGGCGCCGTGCATCTCCAGTTCGATCTGCTTGCCGAGTTCGCTCGAGAGGTCGCGGACGATGCGCGGCAGCTTCTGCCAGGCATTGCCGATCGGCTGCATGCGCGTCTTCATGACGCCCTCCTGCAGCTCGGCGGTGACGTTGGAGAGGCGCTGCAAGGGCACCTTGAACTCGGTGTCCTCGTTGCGCCGCGAGATCTCCAGCAGCTGGTTGCGGGTCAAGACCAGCTCGGAGACCATGGTCATCAGATGCTCCAGCGTATCCACGTTGACGCGGATCGACTGGTTGGCGACGCGGTCGCCCTCGCTCGCGGTCTCGTCGGCCATCGACTTCTTCGGCGCGGGCTTGGCGGGTTTTGCGGCTTCCTTCGCGACAGGGGCGTCAGCCGCCGCTGCGGGCGCGGCCTTGACGTCAGCCTTGGCAACGGGCGCCGGGACCGGCGCTTCGCTCGCGGTCTCGCGGAAGGCGCGCTCGAGCTCGTCGAGCGAGACTTCGCCCGGACGCAACGGGCGCTCCAGGGTCTGCGCGACCAGCGAGCCCGTGGTCATCGCCTTGGCCGGTGCGGCTGGGGCTTCCGGCGCCAGCGGCGGCGCGTCGGCAACCGGAGCGGAGCCGCTCGGCAGCGGCTGCGCCGAGCCGGACGCGATCGGCGAAGCCGACGCTGCCATCGCCGCCATGCCCTGCTCGACCATCGCTTCCAGCTTGTCGATGAGGTCGCGGTCGTTGCCCTCCGGCTCGGCCTCGGTCGCCTCGAGGCCCGCCAGAATCTCCTTGATGCGGTCGATCGAGGACAGGATCACCGTCACCGCCTGCCCGGTCACCGGCATGCCGTCACGGAATTTGCCCATCAAGGTCTCGCCGGCATGCGCCAGCGCTTCCAATCGCGGCAGGCCGAGGAAGCCGCAGGTGCCCTTGATGGTGTGGACCAGGCGGAAGATGTTATCCAGGATCTTGGCGTTGTTCGGCTCCTGCTCGAACTTCACCAGCTGATTGTCAACGGTGTCCAGGCTCTCGCTGGTCTCCGTCAAGAACTCCCGCAACAGATCATCCATGAAAACAGGCCTTCATACAGGAAGGGCGCGCACGAGGCGTGATGCGCCATTTCGGAATGGGGCCAGCTTCACCGCAAAGCGTTTAATATTGGTTGAGTATGTGCAAAAGAACGGAACCAACAAAGAGATAAGGCGCTACGGACAAGCTGAAGCGCCTCGTAAAGATTCGATTAAGCAGCCGAGCGCGACGCCTAGTTTACGAAGCGCTAACGATGATGGCTTCGCCTTCGGGTGCGAGCGTCACCGTGAGCCCGCAGGACTGCGCGAGCAGCCGCGTGTAGTAGGGCTGGATTGCATGCGCATCTGCAGCCGGACCGCGCTCGCCGCTCAGGAGCTCGGAAATGTTTTGCGGCAGGCGCGCATTATGCCCGGTCGCAGTGATGCGAAAACTCATCGTCTCGCCGTCGCCGATCGGATCGACCGTCAGCATACCGCCGCGCGGGATCGTATGCTGGGCGACGACCAGCATGTTGAGCAGCAGCTTGACGCGATTTTTCGGCAGCAGGAGTCGCGGCAGATTCCAGGTGATCGAGCACTTGCCGTCCTCGATGTGGCCGCGCGCCATGGTCTGGGCATCGCCGAGATCGATTTGCGCGCCGGAGGAGCCGGCGGCACCGAAGGCAAGGCGGCAGAACTGGAGCCGGGCCGAGGCGGTCTTGGCGCTCTTGCGAATCAGGTCGAGCGCGAACTCGCGGTCCTCGGGCTTGGGATCGTCATCGAGCACTTCGAGCCCGTTGACGATGGCGCCGACGGGACTGATGAGATCGTGGCAGACCCGCGAGCACAGGAGCGCGGCGAGTTCGAGCATATCGGGAGCAGTCGCGGGCGACGAGGCGTCAGACATATATTGGGGTCCTGGAGGGTTCCTGGAATTGCACGGCGCTAGACGCCGCGAATCACGCATGCTTGACGGATGCTGCGGGTTCTAACATTCGCCAGCCGGTGGCAGCTAGCTTGCGATAGGTTCGAAGCGGCCATAAGAGCTGCGGGCGAATCAATTGAGAGGGCAGACTTGCCGATGAATGAGGCATGCAGGTGAGGATCATCGATGCCGAGGCCGCATCCGGATTAATTGAGCCGCTCACCGCACTGGTGGTGAGGGCGGGCGAAGCGATCCTTGCCGTCAACCGCGCCGCCATGCGGATCGAGGGCAAGCAGGACGGCTCGCCGGTGACCGAGGCCGACCTCGCCGCCGATCGCATCATCGCCGACGGCCTCGCGCAGCTCGCGGGCAACGTTCCGACGCTGTCGGAAGAGCGGACCCAGCTCGCCGCCCCGCCGTTTCAGGGCAGCTTCTTCCTGATCGATCCGCTCGACGGCACCAAGGAGTTCGTCGCCGGCCGTGACGAATTCACCGTCAACCTCGCCCTAGTAACGGAGGGCGTGCCGCTGCTCGGCATCGTCAGCGCACCCGCGCTCGGACTGCTCTGGCGCGGCATCATCGGCCGTGGCGCCGAGCGGGTGAAGTTCAACGGGGTAACCATCGGCGCGGCCGAGCCGATCCACACCCGAACGCTGCCGGCACCGGGCGAGCCCTGGATCGCGGCGGTGAGCCGCTCTCATGGCGACCCCAAGAGCGAGGCGTTCATCGACAACAGGCCCAATGCCGTCAGGAAGACCTGCGGCTCGGCCGTGAAATTCGGCCGGATCGCGGAAGGCAGCGCCGACATCTATCCCCGTTTCGGGCCGACCTCGGAATGGGACGTCGGGGCCGGCTGCGCGGTCGTGACCGCGGCCGGCGGCAAGGTGACCGACGGCAAGGGCGGCGAACTCCGATTCGGCCAGCGCAGCGACACGGGCTTCATCATCCCGGAATTCATCGCCTGGGGCGACCCGCAGGCGGCAGGCTGCTACTGACCGAGCTGTTCCTGAAGAGTCGGCCAGCGCTTGCCCACCTCATAGAGGAAGCGCTCGGGATCAGCGACGAAGGCGTCGCGATTGGCTTCCCGGCTGAATAGATAGAGCCGCTGCGCCACGATCGCGAAGAAATGCGGATTGCCGGCGATGGTGACACCGCGAGCGATATCGGCGGGATCATAGCCGCCGAATTGCGGACCATAGATCTCGGGATGAGCCAGAAAGGAGGCCCGGTTGCCCTCGTTCCGGAAGCGCCAGACCGCACCCCAGAGATTCGTCTCGAACTCCGCCGTCCCCTGCACGGCCCTGCCAACAACGAAATAAGCGACGGGGTCGAAGCCCTCCATGGCGATGCCGGTGAAGCGGTTGACGACGATTCGTTCAGTGGTGGTGGCCGCTGCCGGCGACCCCGGGCAGATGATCCAAATGCCCGCCAACAGGCAGACGAGGCGGCCGATCAAGGCAATTCCGGGGCGCAAAGGGCTATCTTCCTGCCGTTGTGCCGTCATAGTTGCTGCGGATAACATCCGAGTCGAGGGGACATTCGGCGCAACCTAGAGCCGTGCCTGTTGGCGTCAGGTTAAGGAAGCGATCGGATTCGGTACCAGGGGTTCTTTTATGACTTTCGCATCACGCCTTGCTGCGCTCGCGCTTGCCGCGATGATCGGCTGGATCGTGCCGGCCTCCGCCCAGCAGGCGCCGCCGCCCAATTTGCCGCCGCCGCAGCGAGCCCCGTCACCCAGCACCTATGGGCCGGACGAGCTCGTCACGGCCGGCCACCGCTTCTTCGGCAACGTCTCGCGCGGACTCGCCTCGATCATCGAGAAGGCGGTCAGCCAATGGGGCCTGCCGAACGGCTACATCCTGGGTGAGGAAGGCTCCGGCGCCTTCGTCGCCGGCCTGCGCTACGGCGAAGGCACGCTCTACACCAAGAATGCCGGCGACTTGCGCGTCTACTGGCAGGGCCCCTCGCTCGGCTTCGACTGGGGCGGCGACGGTGCCCGCACCATGACGCTGGTCTACAACCTGCCCGCCACCAACGCGATCTACCAGCGCTTCGCCGGCATCGACGGCTCGGCCTACATCATCGGCGGATTCGGCATGACGGCGCTCACCGCCAACAACATCGTGCTGGTGCCGATCCGCTCCGGGCTCGGCCTGCGGCTGGGCGCCAATATCGGCTATCTCAAATACACCCCGCGGGCGACCTGGAACCCCTTCTAGGTCCTCGCCCTTCCGTCCGCCAACGGATCAAGGTTAACGATAGAGCGGGGCTGGCTTTTTGCCGGCCCGCCATGGCATTGTCGTTGGTAAATTTTTCCTTAGCTCTGGGGAGTTCTGGCCCATGGTCGAACCGATCATGTACCTGGCGATCGGTTTCCTGCTCTCGATGCTGTGCGGGCTCGCAATCGTGCCGCTGGTGCATAACCGCGCGGTGCGCCTGACCACGCGCCGGCTGGAGGCCGCAACCCCGCTGTCGATGGCCGAGATCCAGGCCGACAAGGACCAGCTCCGCGCCGAATTCGCCATGTCGGCGCGGCGGCTCGAGATGAGCGTCGAGCAGCTCAAGAACAAGACCACGAGCCAGCTCGCCGAGCTCGGCAAGAAGAGCGACGCCATCAACCGCATGAAGATCGAGCTTGGCGAGAAGAACGCCACGATCTTCGCGCTCGAAGCGCGCGAGAAGGCAATGAAGGAGCAGCTCCGCGCCACCGAAGAAGAATTCGCCGCCAAGACCGAAGCTTTGCGCGCTGCTGAGAATGCGCTGACCGACAAGCAGCACGAGCTCGCCAAGATCAACTCCGAACTGTCCGACCGCTCGATGATGGCGGAGAGCCGCCAGGTCGAGCTGCTCGCGGTGCGCGCGCAGATCGAGGAATTGAAGAACCGCGTCGGCGATGCCGAGAAGGAATTTGCCGCGACGCAAGCGCGCCTCGCGCAGGAGCGCACCGACTCCGAGACCGCCTCGCGCCAGCTCAGCGAGGCCCGCGGCCGGGTCGAGAATCTGAGCCAGCGCGTCACCGAGCTCGATCGCCAGCTCATCGTGCAGGTCAAGGAGGCCGAGATGCTGTCGGGCCGCGTCGCCGACCTCGAAGGGCGCCTTGCCACGCAGGGCAAGCTGCTCGCCGAGCGCGACTATGAGAACAACCAGCTGCGCCAGGCCAACGAGGCCAATGAGCGCACCATTAAGGAGCTGCGTGTCGAGATCGCCGCCCTGAGCGGCGGCAGGTCGTCGGCTGCCATGGAATCGCTGCGCGCGGAAAAGACCGCGCTGGAGGAGCAGCTCCGCACCGCACGTGACGAGCGTGCCAAGCTCCAGCGCGACATCAACGCGATCCAGCAGCAGGCGGAAAGCTCCTGGGCGACCGAGCGGATGGAGAACGCGCTGCTGCGCGAACGCATCAACGACATCGCCGCGGAAGTGGCAAAACTCGCGATGCAGCTCGAAGGCCCGAACTCGCCGATCGAGGCGCTGCTGGCGGCCGAGGCCGGCCAGCCGCCGAAGCCGGCGCCACGCCCGGCCAACGATGCCGCGATCAATGGCGCGGCCGCTACCACCCTGCCCGAAGGCGGCGGAACGCTCGCCGAACGCATCCGCGCCCTCCAGGCCCACGCCTCCCGCGCCCGCCAGCAGGGCGCGTAACCGGGCCAAAATCCGGCCTCCCTTGCAGATTGCGCGACCTGCCGAAGGTTTTCCGCCCCCGCGCCGCCTGGAAACTTGACACCTTCGGCCGGCACTTCTAAATCGCGGGCTCCGATATGCTGGCCGGCCGAAAGGTCCGGCCGCCTGCATGATGGTCCCGGGCGCATAGCTCAGCGGGAGAGCGTTCCCTTCACACGGGAGAGGTCCAAGGTTCGATCCCTTGTGCGCCCACCATTTCAATGACTTGCCCCGCAAATTCCCCGATGTGCCCTAGAAATTCGGTCCTACGGAGAGCAGCTGGTTAGACCGGCGGGCAAAATCGTAGTGAGGGAAATCATCCACACGGAGCGCTGTTTCTCGCGAAGGGTGAACATGCAAACACGGAGTAGTCGCATGCGACGGATGCTGATCGAGCTCCAAGCCCGTTTCCCATGCGCCCACCGTCGACAGCCCGGAGCCGACGCCGGAATGAAGCTCAATTTTGAAGTGGCAAACGCTTAAATTTGCCCGCGCCAGCGCGGCCCGGTTCGACGTGCTGATTGTGGTCGCAGCTTTCAATGACCGAAAAGGATGAAGCTGCGATCAGCACTTGGGCGATCTTTTAAATCGCGGCCGCAACCGAGGAATTGGAGCCGCTTCCGCTGACGCAATGCCGCGGGCCTGCACTCATTAGAATTCAGCAGGCCATCGCCCGGCACTTTGACCAGACCGACGTCACGTCCGCATAGAAAATAGTGGGAAGGCGCATGCGTTCGCTACATCGCTTTACCAACTATATCTCGGAAGCTCTGTTTGCTATCGAAGAGCGATTTTGCTTCCCAAATGCCGTCGCTTGCGCCCGATCCCCGTGACGCAAAGGTCCATATCGACCGTTTGCGCCTGCTGGGCTCTATGGGGTTTGCGGCGTTTCGTGGCCGACCACGGCACAGTAAGGTTAGGCCTCTCGATGAGACCTTGCCGCTCCAAGGCCCGGCATTACCGGACTGTCGAGATCGCGTCCAGAAACAATCTGAAACAAGATTCTTCGCCATTTGGCCCGAATCTTGGACAAATAAATCGCATGGCCAATCCCAATATTCTTGTCGTCGAGGACGACCGCGAAACCCGGACGTTGATTGCGAAATACCTGCGCAACAATGCCTGCAACGTCACGGCCGTGGGCGACGGCCGCGAGATGTCGCGCGCCATGGCCGACCACCGGGTCGATCTCATCATCCTCGATGTCATGCTGCCCGGCGAAGACGGTCTCAGCCTCTGCCGCAAGGTCCGTTCGGAAGCGCAGACGCCGATCATCATGCTGACCGCGCGCGGCGAGGACGTCGACCGCATCGTCGGTCTTGAGATGGGCGCGGACGACTATCTGCCCAAACCCTTCAACCCGCGCGAGCTGCTCGCTCGCATCAACGCAGTGCTTCGCCGCCAGGCCGCCGCTCAAGCGGCGAGCGCCGTCCAAGGCGCGAGCACGCTTGCCTTCGAAGGCTGGCGCATCGATCTGCGCCTGCGCGAATTACGCAATCCGGATGGCGCGCGTGTCGCGGTAACCAGCGCCGAGTTCGATCTCTTGCGCACGTTCTGCGAGCGGCCTGGCCGCGTGCTGTCGCGCGACAGCCTGCTCGACCTCACGCAAGGGCGCGATGCCGGCTCATTCGAACGCTCAATCGACGTGCTGGTCAGCCGCATCCGGCGCAAGATCGAGCCCAATCCGCAGGATCCGACCATCATCAAGACGGTGCGCTCCGGCGGCTATCTGTTCACGCCCAGAACCGAAGCGGTGGGCACACAGGCGGCCGCGGCGGTCTCGAGCGGCTGACATGCGGCTTTTGGGATTTTTTCATCTCAGGAGCATCAGCGGTCAGATCGCCGCGCTCGTAGTGGTTTCGATCCTCGCGCTGCATCTCATCATCACCGCAGGATTTCTGATCACGCGGCCGGACCGCGCGACGGCGCCGCCGGACAGCGAGCATGAGTTCGTCACTGCTGCGCGCCTCTTGTCCGCGGCAAGTACCAGCGAACGGCCGCGACTTCTCGCGGACATCGCACGCGCCTTTCCGGAGCTACGGGTCGAGCACATCGCGCCCGGCTCCGCCGCAGCCGTCGGCGGCATCGAAGCTCCGCACCTGCACGGCGTGCACCGCCTTGTCGGTGAGGGTTACAAGGTCGTCGCACTGGCCCTGGACGGCGGCTCGTCGCGGATCGGCATCCAGCTGCCCGACGGTGCGATCATCGCAGGCCACGTCGAACGAGGACGGCCGCCCAGGTTGTGGGGCAATCCCTGGATATCGACCCTGCTGTCTGCCGTGATCAGCGTGACGCTGCTCGGCGTTTGGGCTGCGCATGCGCTGGCGGCGCCGCTATCGTCGTTTGCCAAGGCCGCCGAGGATTTCAGTCTCGATCGGGCGGCCGAGCCGCTGCCCGGGCGTGGACCCGAGGAGATTCGCTCGGTCGCGCGCGCGCTCAACCGCATGCAGGAACGGATCGCGCGGCTGATGTCGGATCGCACGCGGATGCTCGCCGCGATCAGCCACGATCTGCGTACGCCAATCACGCGGCTGCGCCTACGCGCCGAGTTCATCGAGGACGAGGGCAACCGCAAGCGCATGCTGATCGACCTCGACCAGATGCGCTCAATGCTCGAATCCGTGCTGTCGCTCTTGCGCGACGACCGCAAGATCGAGGCCGTGACGCTAGTCGACATCGCGAGCACGCTCCAGCTCGTTGCCGACCAGTTCGGCGACATGGGCCATGTTGTGCACTATGACGGGCCAGCTTCCGCGAGCGTCGTAGTACGGGCCGACGATTTGCATCGCGGCGTCACCAACCTCGTTGAGAACGCGGTGCGATTCGGCGCAGAGGTGAAGATCCGTCTCAAGATATCGGGCACAAGACTCGTCATCGACGTCGAGGACGACGGTCCCGGCATTTCGGATGCACGCAAGCAGGAGATGCTGGAGCCGTTCGTGCGCGGCGACGATGCGCGCACCATGGACGACTCCACCGGCTTCGGGCTCGGCCTGTCGATCGCACGTGCGATCGCGATCGCCCATGGCGGCGAGCTATCACTGCATGATCGCGAGCCAAAAGGATTGATCGTTCGGATACAAATGCCGGTGAAGGAGCGAACGTCCGGGGTAGCGTCAGTGTGCGATCGACCAGTTCTCGATCGAGAGAGCCTTCTTTCTTGATCGACCTCCAGCCCGAGCGGGACCGCTTCCACTTTTCGTTTAGATTCATATTTGCTCATTGAGCATTGGATCTAGCTCCCTGGAAGGGCTCTGCACATCCGGTCGAGCCCCGGCGCCGCCCTTTATTACCGAACGACCCGGGGGATTGGACCGAAATCGAGTTCGGAATTGACACGGCGCTCCGGGAGGCGCGAAGCTTCCACAATGCCCTATTTCACTTCAGATAACTCGCAAGATTGAGGCTCAAGATCTTCCCGAGAGCAGAATAGGACGCCGTGAGCTGGGTCTGGTAGGTCGACAGCTGCGCAGTGATGGCGGCGACGTCGATGCTGGTCAGGTTGTTCGACAAGGTCTCCGCGTAACTCTTGTAGTCGGTCTGGCGAGTGCTCGCGGTCTCAATCGAGGACGCCGACCTCGACAGCTTTGCCTGCACGGCGGCGGTGTCGTCGAGCGCCGTGCTGGCGAGGTCGAGCGCTCTGGTGATGTCCGACGAGGACAGCGTGGTGCTGTTGGCGACGAACTTCAGGACCCGCATCACTTCCTCGAACGCCGAATTGTCGGCGGTGACGCCGTAGGACACGGTCTCGTCGGCCGCAACCCGCACCGAGGCAATCTCGTCATTGCCCTTGTAATAGCTGGTATCAGCCGTGGTGGTGGAACCCGTGCCCGACGAGAAGCTGGCGAGATCGACCGGCGCCGTGTCCGTCTTGCCGCCGGCAAAGACATATTGACCGTCATATTGCGTGTTCATCAGCGACCCCATCTGCTCCAGCATCTGCTTCGCAGACGAGATCACCGAATTCGTTTCGGTCGAGCTTCCGGTCGAAGCCGCGCTGAGCTGGGAGCGGAGCTGGGTGATGATGTCGGTCACCGAGCCGACGGCCGAATACATCACCTGGACCTTGCTGTCGGCCAGCGTCGCCGCATCGATATAGGACTGCGCGCGTGTCACCGAGACCTGGAGATTGACGACATGCTGCGCGTTCGAGCCGTAGCCGCCGAAATCGGTCGAGACCACGCCCGAGGACTCCTGGACCTGCTCATTCGCCATGACCGTCTCCACGCGCATCGCGTCGGCGATCATCGTGTTCGACTGGGCGAAGGTGGCCACCCGCATCGCGACCATAGCCGGACCCTCTTACGTCGACTGCACGGCGGTGAGCAGCGCCGAGTACATGGAGTTGATGGCCTGGATCAGCGCCGACGCCGCTGAATATTTGTTCTGAAGCGTGCTTAGATTGGCCGATTCTTCGTCGAGGTTAACCCCCGACTGCGACGACAGCGAGCTCGCATAGGTCGACTGCGCGGTCTCCTTGGCGGTGTAGTTGGTCGACGCCTGTGAGGACTTGCTCGCGACATCGGCCACGATAGCCGAAGCATAGTCGGCAAACGATCCGGTGGTGGCGGCGAGCCCCCCGGTAGAGGAAAACGTCCGCGACGCCGTCAATGCGCTGGAGAACGCATTGACCACGCTCGCCGATCCCGACGTCAGCACACTGCTGCCGACCGTGAGGCTCGACGAGGAATCCAGCGTGGCGAGCTGCAGCTCGCTGGTTCCGGACAAGATGCTGCTGTTGACCGCGATATCGGACGCATTTGTTCCGGTCACGAGCTCGTTGAGACCGAAGTAGTTCGAAAACCCCTCGTTCGAACTTCCCACCGAGCTCGTCATCTCATTGATGGCGACGCCGTTGCCCGAGCCGGTCGCCGTGATCGAGAGATGGCCGTTCGCATCGATCGAAGCCGACATCCCGGAGATGCCATTGATGGCCGTCACGAGGTCGCCGACCGTCGAATAGGACGACAGGTCGAGATCGCCGTATGAGAGCAGATTTCCGCTCTGGTCAGTGACGGCAAGGCGCACCGTGCCGGTGGCTGATAGGGCCGTGCCACTGGTGACGCTGCTCGAACCGGTCAGGGTGGTCGGCGCCGGCACCGAGGAGGCGCTGTTCGAGACGGCGTTGACCGCGGAAGCCAGCTGCGTTGCGAGCTGGTCGAGCTGGGACTGCGCCGCCGGCAGGGTCTTGTCGCGGAGCGTGATCAGCGCGCCGATGTCGCCGCCTGATATCTGCGAGGTGATGTCGACGCTGTTTACCGTGATCGCGCTGAATCCGCTCGACGAGGAGCCGGCCGTGTAGGTCGTCGACGACGACACATTGGCTGCGGCCGTGTAGCTGATCTTGTGCGCCGAGCTGTCGACCAGCGCCTGTCCGGTCGTGGTGTAGACCTGGAGATCGCCGTTCGACGCAGTGTAGTAGCTCACGTTCATCTTGGAGGCGACGTCCTGGAGCGCAGTGTTGCGCTGATCCTCCAGGTCGGCCGTTGACTGGCCCGCCGCGGCCGTCTGCTTGATCTCTGCGTTCAGGTCCGCGATGTTCTGCAAGTCCGTGTTAACGTCGTCGATCGAGGACGAGATGTCCTGGTCGGCGTTGGAGCGCAGCTTCTGGATGCCGCTGGAGGTCTCCCGTAATTGGCTCGTGACGTCGTCGAGCGCGCTGACGACGTTGGACTGCAATGAGGCGCTACTCGGTGTGCTCGCAAGCGATGACAGCGCGGATTCCAGCGAAGCGATACTATTGGCGAGCGAGGTCCCGGTCGATGAACTGCTGGTGCTGCTGGTTGAACCATAGAGCTTTTCCAGCGAGGTCAGATAGGTGTTGGTCGTGTCGGCCGAGCCAAGATCGGAGTCCGCACTGACCAGCGACTTCAGCAGCAGCTTGTCGACCGTCGAGCTGATGCCCGTCACCGTGACGCCGGTGCCGACGCCGTTGGTGACGCTGCTCGACTGGTTCGCGGTCTTCCTGGTATAGCCCGTCGTGTCGGCGTTCGAAATGTTCGACGACGTCACGCTGATCTGCACCGACGTGGACGACAGGCCGCTGAAGGCGATCGATCGTGCGATATCGAGCGACACGGCGGGCTCCCAGAATCGTCAGGCGCTGCGGCTTGTGCCGCTGGAAACGGCGCGGGCGGCAGCAACGCGGCCGGAGGCGCCATAGGGCGATACCGCGGCGATCTGCTCGCGGATCGCCTGCATGACGGCCTCGATCCGACGGTTGCTGGCCTCGATCGCCGCGCGCAGGCGCACCAGATTTTCGTCCATCGCAGCGCGCAGTTTCAGGATCCGCTCCAGTAGCTGTTCGCGCAGGATCGGGTCACGCACGTGCAGGCTGGTCGTTCCGGCCGCGCATTCGGCCACCGTTCGCTCGAACAATTCTGCCAGCCGGTTCTTTTCGTCGACCTGCTTCAGGCGCGAAGCCGGGAGGCCCTTGGAAAGCTCGGCATTTTCCTCCGCGACCAGTGCGGTCAGGACGTCGATCAGCGCGATCAGCGACTTGATCCGCGGGTCGCCGTTTGCGGCATTGGCTTTCTTGGGTTGAGTAACACTCATGGTCGTCGCCTTCTTCTAATTATGCCGCTTGCCGCGGTGGACCTGCGAGTTGCGCAAATACGCACCGATCGCGGTCGTCCTGGCGGTCGCTTGCCTCATCTCGCTTTCGACCTCGCCGCATTTCTTCAGCAGGCCGCTACGGGTCGTCTCGATATCGTCGAGTAGCGCGAGCAGCTGCTTGTAGTCACTTTCCTTGATCGTTGCGGCCCGAGCGACCAGCCGTCGCAGTCGACGTAGCAGTGCTTCTCCGGCTGCGCTCGCCTTCTCACCGGGCATCGCTCACCTCATCGCCGAGATCAGGGTGTCGTACATCTTGTTGACGGTGGAGATGACCTGGGACGCGGCGGAATAGGCCTGCTGTGCCGAGATCATGTTGGAGAACTGGCTGGAGGTATCAGTAGTCGAGGATTCAAGCTCGCTGCCGTAGATCGTGCCCGCGCCGTTCTCGCCGGAGGCCTGCAATGCGGCGTTCCCCGACGTCACAGTCGCTGAGTAAAGGCCGTCGCTGGCAGCGGAGAGCCCGGTCGGATCGGCAAAGGTTGCCACCGCGATCTTGTAGATCGCGATGGTCTGGCCGTTCGAATATGTGGCGTCGACCACGCCGTTCTTCCCGATCGAAACGCTGGACAGCTTGCCGTAGGAGAGGCCGTCTGAGTTGATGCTGGTGACGTTGACAGTCGGCGTCGTCTCGCCGGAAGCATATTGCGTTAGACCGTCGGTCTTGCCGGCGGTGCCGAGATTCATCGTGATTGTGCTGTCCGTTGCGCCATCGGTCCAGCCTGTGACCTTGACGGTTGCGGGGCTCGGGCTGGTGCTGGCCAGCGAGCCGTCACTGTTGAAGGTTATTGCGATCGAGCCCGCGGCCGTGCCGGTCGCTGTTGTGGTATCCGATGTCGAGGTTGGATTGGCAAAATTTGCATTCCAGGTGTTAGTCCCCGTCTTGGTCCAGGTAACCTGCATCGAATTCGCGGCACCGAGTGAATCGTAAACGGTCATCGAGCTGGTGTAGGTGTCGCCGGTCGCGGCATCCGACGGCAGATTGGCGGCGATCGTGGTTTTGGTGGTGGCGCTGCCGCTGGTCGAGGCGATTTGGGTGTTGATGGCTTGGAGATTGCTCGCCGACTCATTGCCGACGACGTTGCCGTTTGCGTCGGTGCGCCAACCCTCCAGGTAGCTGCCATTGTTCTCGAGATAACCAGCATTATCGGTCGAGAAGGCACCGTTGCGGGTGTACGAGGTGGTGCCGCCCGTCGTGGCGCTGGTCACGACGAAGAAGCCCGAGCCCTGGATCGCGACATCGGTGGCGTTGGAGGTTGCGGCGAGCAGGCCTTGCTGCGTGATGTTGGCGCGGCCCGAAACGGTGACACCGCCGGAGGCATAGGACGTCGTGTTGCTCGATGCGGTGACGAGGTCGTCGAACATCGCCGACGTCGTCTTGTAGCCCGTCGTACTGGAATTGGCGATGTTATCGCTGATCATCGACAGGGACTGACTCTGCGCGCTGAGCGCCGAGATCGCCGAGGACAGTGCACCGGTGAGACTCATGATGAAACTCCAGAGAAATCGTGACGAAAGATCACGACGTGACGCCAATGATGTTGGCAGCGCTGACGGAGACGCCGTTCACGGTCAGCGACGGCGTTGAGGTCGACGTGTCGATACCCGTGACCGTGCCGGTGACGGTCGTGTAGTTGAGCACCGAGTTGCCGGCCGAATCCGTCGCCGTCACCGAAATGGTGTACTGGCCGCCGTCGGTGAGCTGGGTGCCGCTGGAATTCTTGCCGTCCCAGGTAAAGCTGTTGGAGCCGGCATTGCCGGTCCCTGTGCCGGTATAGACGGTGTTACCCGAGGAGTCCTTGACTGTGATCGAAACGTCGGAGGCGGCCGACGACAATGAGTAGCCGAACGTCGCCGAGCCGTTACTCAGCGTCGACGTGTCCGTCTTCGCCTCGACGGTGTGGCCAATATAGTTGACCGAGTTGAGCGTCACGAGGCTCGAGAACGAGCTCGAAAGCGAGCTTAGACTGGAGTTGATCGACTGCTGGGAGCTGAAATTGGCGTAGGAGGTGAGCTGATTGACGAGGTCGGTCGTCGAGGTCGCATTCAGCGGATCCTGGTTCTGGAGCTCGCTGACGAGCAGGTTCAGGAAGTCGCTGGACGTCAGTGTCGACGAGGACGACTTGCTCGACGAGGACGTCGTCGTGGTTGCAGTCGTCGCGGAACTCGTGGCGGAAACTGTCATCAGAAACTCCGGTTTCCTGCGCTGCCACCGACGGGATGCCGATCGGCTGCACTTGAAATCTGTGTGCTGATGAAACGCGTGGACGCGCGGATTCAGGCGAGGATTCGCGCGTTCGAATATGGCTTTCGACACGGCAGAATCTGCCGTGTGTGAGAGCTAGAACAGCGATGAGTTTTCAGCCGGATTGTTGCAGCAACTGCGCTGCGCCCCCTCTCCCCGCTTGCGGGGCGATGGTTGGGGTGAGGGAGAGTCTCCGCGCAGAAGGTGAGATTTGGATTCCCGGAGAGTCCGGCCTCACCCGGAATCCAAGCTACGCCAGAATTCCGGCCTCTCCCAGCAAGCGGGGAGAGGCGAAAAAGTGACGCGTTCCGTTATGGCATAGAGGAAGAGCCGTTCAGCTCTCGGCCGTCTCGCCTTCGGTGCGCGGCTCGGCGGGGTCGCTCTTCATCTTTGCAGCGGCGGCGACGATGCGGTCGGCGAGGCCCTGGGGGGCGCGGACCGGAGGCGCGGTGAGCGCCTGCCGCAAGGCGCGCGCTTCATCCAGCAAGGCCTGCGCGGCGGCAGACTGCGCCAGCAGCTCTTGCGCAGGCAAGCGCCTGTCGTCGGGCCAGAGGGAGAGATCCTCGCCCAGCCGGTCGATCAGTTCCTCAAACTCGGTGACGTCCATCGCCTGCCGATCCCGCCTCGGTCAGGCCCGTCATAAAGCATTGCAGGTGCGGCGGAAACCGGATTTCAGCGGCTTTGCGCGCCAAAACCGCCCCGGCCACTACGGAACCAGGCCCAAACAGCAGGACAAGTGATCGCCGGCAGGTTTCGTAGGGCCCAACGCCCCCGCGGTTCAGCCCGTGCGGGCCGAATCGGCCGGGGCGGTTTTGCCAGCCCGCACTGTTGTATCGACGTACTCCCAAGCCTCCCGCAGCTCAGTCACGGCGGCGATGATCCGCCGAAAACTTTCGCGGGCGCGCGGCCGGCCGAACGCCCTGTGGCTCGCCACGATCAGGCTGTTGTAGGTCTGGAATAGCCGCTCGGCCACCACCCCGCCCTTGGTGAAATCGAGATTATGGCTAAGCCCGCGGAGGATCGCGGTCGCCTTCAGCAGATATTCGTGCCCCTCCTCGAAGCGCCGCGCTTCCTGAGCCGCCAGCGATTTCTGGAGGAAGGTGACCGAGCCGCCAAGCAGCATCGAGACCGCCTTCAGCGGCGGCACGGTGGTCGCTGTGCCGCGATAGGCCTGGTTGGCCAAGTATGCCATCGGATTATGCATCATCAATTACTCGAACTGGAGTTGAGCAGGGCCTTGAGATAAGTGAGCGTGTTATTTGCGCTCGAAATCGCGGACTGATATTTCGCGTACTGCGTTTGCAACTGCGACTTATAGGCGGACGCGGCACTATCGATGTCGTCAACCTTCTGCTGAAGCTGCGTGTCACGATCGGTCAGGTTCGTGATCAGCGTCTGCAGCGAGCCGGAGCTCGACGAATAGGATTTGGACAGCTGGTAGAGCTGCGTGGCGATGCCCTGCGTCGAGGTCACCGTGATCGACTGCGAAGTCGAGCCCGAATAGGTGAACGCCATGCCGGCATAGGCGGTTCCGGCCGCACCGATGATCGTCGTGCCGCTCACGGTGAACAGCGACGAATCGCCCCCGACCGAGGCGGAAGTGAGATTCCCGGACGAATCCACCGTAAGGTCGAGCGCGAACGATTGCGGCGAGGTACCTGTGTTGACGACGCTGAGCTGGCTCGACGAGGTTTTAGTCTGCGCGGAGAGCAGCGTGGTGACGCCGCTCAGATTGGTGCTGAGCACGTTGGACAGCGTCGAGGTGTCGAGCTCGAGCTCGTTCTTCTCGTTGAAGGACAGGCCAAGGTCGGCCATGGTCAAGCCGCCCACCGTGCTGTTAAGCGCGTTCTGAAGCGAATCCATGATGTCGCGCATGGTGCCGTCGCCGAACAGCACCGCGCTCGAATCCGCCGTGCCGTCCGAGGCCGTCGCCTGCTGAGCGATCACCGCATCGCGAAAGGTGTTGTAGTTGGTGACAAGATTCTGGACCGCCGTTTCGATCTGGCTGGTATCTGTCCCGACACTGATGTTCAGAGTAGATCCGCTCGGCGTCGCCTGCAGCAGATTGAAGGTCACGCCGGTCAGCACGTCAGTGATATCGTTGGTATCCCGCGTCATCGAGATGCCATCGAGTGCGAATTTTGCCGCCTGGGACGTCTGCAGCACGTCGGCAAACGCGCCGGTGCTGTCGGTCACGCCCAGCTTGTTCAGGATGTCATCGCCGGACGTGGTGGAATAGCTGATGTCGGCGGCATCCTGGGTGCCCGACAGCACCATCTCGTACGACCCGCTCGACACCTGGACGATAGAGGCCTGCACGTTCGTGGTCGAGGTCTGCGCGTTGATGGCGTCGACGACGTCCTGAAGCGACATCGTGCTGGTGACCGTGATATCTGCGGTGCTACCGCTGCCGAGACCAAGCGAGAACGTGCCGGAATAGCCGAGCGCGCTCGTCTGGCTGGATTGCGAGGTTCCGACCACCTTCTGCGCCGTCGCGACCTGGCTGATCGTCAGCGTGTGGTCGCCGGTCGCCGCGCCATTGCTCACGGACATCGAAAGCGCGGAGGATGCGCTGACGTCGCCGGTCGAGCTGACAGTCGCCGAACGCGTAGCGAAGGAGTTTGTCGCGAGCGAATTGACGACCGATGTCGCGAGCGAGGACAACCCGCTCGACAGCGTGGAGAGATCGGTCTGCAGCTTCTGGTAGGCAGAGACCTTGGCCTCGTTGTTGGTGATCGTGGTCGAGATCGTGGTCGCTTGGGTGAGCTTGGCATTTACCGCAGACGTGATCAGCGCATTCCAGTCGATACTGGTCGAGGTCGTGGTGCCGGTCGTGGTCACCGAAGTGCTGCTCGATGAGGTCGAGCTGGCCGTTGACGTGCTACTGGTGCTCGAACTGACGCTGGTCACGTTGGTATCCACTCCACCCCAGAGAGGCCGGGCCGATATCATGTCGGCCCGGGATGACGGTGTTCAGGTCAGCCTTAGCTGAGGAGCTTGAGCAGGTACTGCGGCATCTGGTTCGCCGCGGACTCCGCCGATACCGCGGCCTGGGTCTTCACTTCGGCCGACGACAGCTTGGCCTGTTCGGACGCGATGTCCACGTCCTTGATCGCCGAATTCGCGGACTGCAGGTTCTGGGTCTGGGTCGAGATCGAGTCTGACGAGAAGTTGAACCGCGATTCCTGCGCGCCGATGTTGGCGCGGGCGCCCGACACGCTGTCGATCGCACTATCCAGGGTCGTCAGCGCCGAGGTCGCGCCTGATTGCGTGCTGACGTCGAGTGAGCCGACCCCGAGCGAAGATGACGTCAGGCTCGACAGTTGGATGGTGATGGTGTCGGAGCCGGAGGAGCCGACCAACACGGAGACGCCCGAGGAAAATACGCTCGTACCATCCAGAAGGCTCTGGCCAGAGTAGCGCGTGCCAGTCGCGATTGAATCGATTTCGCTCTTGAGCTGGGAGAATTCGGATTGGATGTAGCTGCGGCTGGAATTGGTCGTGGTGCCCGAGGACGATTCTGAAGCCAGCGACTTCATGCGCGCGAGGATGTCGGAGATGTTCGAGGCGCCGCCGTCGGCGGTCTGGAGGATCGCGGTCGCCTGCGAAGCATTGGTCGCGGCCTGCTGGAGCGTGGTAACGTCCGAGGAGATGCGGGTGGAGATCGCAAGACCCGCTGCGTCGTCGGAGGCCGAAGTAATGCGCGAGCCGCTCGACAGCTTCGAAAGCGAGCTGCTTTCCTGCGCGGAATTGATGTTGAGGTAGCGGACCGCGGAGTTAGCGGCGGTGTTGGTGTTGATTGCAGGCATTGGAAGCTCCTGTGCTGATGGGCAAGCGTGCCGCATCGTTGAAGAAAATTGACGACGCAGACCGCAGCCCCGTCCGTTGGCTCAAACGGGGGAGCGCAGAGAGATCAGGCGCGAAAATTTTCGCAGGCCGATTTTATGGTTAGCGATCGGTAAACGCGGTGCGGATGTCGCGTTCGTGCTTACGCAGCAGCCGTCGAAGCTGCTGGCGTCCGCGCTTGAGCAGCGACTCGACCGCCGCCACTGTCGTGTCCATCACCTGGGCGATCTCACCGTTGCTCATGTTCTCATGGTACGAAAAGATCACCGCGATGCGCTGCTGCTCGGGCAGGCGCTGCATCGCGAGCTCCAGCATGTCGTTCAGCTCGTTGCGCTCGATGATCTCGACGGCGCCGGGCTGGGCGTCGGCGACTTCCGGCACCGTCTCGACATTCTCGTTGCGCGGCTTGCGCCTGAGGTCGATGCAGCGGTTGGAGATGACGCGGTAGAGCCAGGTCGAGAATTTGGCACGGCCGTGTTGCCAGCGTCCGCGATGGCTCCAGATCTTGAGCATGGTGTCCTGCACCACGTCTTCGGCATCCGCCGCATTTCCCACGATCCGCAGCGCGATCGCGTAGGCCCGATCGATGTGACGCTCGACCAGCAGGCGGAACGCGACTTCATCGCCGGTCGCGAGCCTGTCCAGGAGCTCGCTGTCCTCGTCGTATACGACATCGGCGGTATCAGGTGCACTGTCCGGCACAAGCGGTATCGACGGCGTCACCCCCACTATCGCGTCGACCGGTGCCGTCGTCGTGATCTCGGCCTCGGCGGGAGCCCAGACATCAGCAGCGTAATTCATCCCGCAACCTCCAACCGCAGCGCCGGGGGCGCACATGCCACGCGGCTTCCAGGCGTTGAACGCGGCGACAAAACATTCCAGGCGGAGAATTTTTGTTGTTTTTCAAGATGTTAGCCGGTCACTTTTGCCGAGCATCGGGCAATAATTGCCGACTGCGCACGACATTCGCGCATCAAGCCTGCAATCATCACATCGTCTCGCGCCATGGCGGGTCATTCATTCTGAGCAGATGTAGCAGTGAGAAAACGCTGACATTACGCGGCACTAGGTGATCGAACGCGACGCGCGCATGAGCGCATCGAGAAGGGATTGTTTCCGAGTGTGAATGAACGCGAGACGACTTTCTCACTCGGCAATTTTTTCCGAATCACCTTTTTCGAACCTAGCGATTTTTTTGAATCTGTCAGTCGCGACGAACGCGTTTTTGAATCGCGCGTTAGTTTTTTTCGCGCGTGTGGCGCCTGACTCGGTGAAGATGCGCGTTAATTGATCTGATTGGCGGGAAATCTGCACATGACGATAGCAACGGCCGACGCGCAGCGGCGCGCGCAAATTGTTTCTGCCTGGTCGTTCGATGTTTTCGATACATTTCTACTGCGCGCCTGCACGACGCCGGATGGCGTATTTGAAAGGACTTACGAGCTTTGCGGCATTTCACGGACTTGTCCGAATATTTCTGCGAGTTTCGTTCAGCATCGTATCCAGGCCGAAGCACGCGCGCGAAAAACCGCGAAGGAGAAGCGCGGCACAAGCGAAATTCGCATCGACGAAATCTATTTCTATTTTCCGTTCAGGCTTTTCGGCCTTTCGCGTCACCATCTGAACGACCTCGTCGAATCAGAGTTCGCAGCGGAACTCGAGCTCTGTCGTGCCAACCCGGACATGCTTCGGCAATATCTGGACAAGAAGCGTGCCGGTCACCGCGTCGGATTCATCTCCGACACCTACTGGGATTCCGACCGGCTCGCGCGACTGCTGCGCGCATGCCGCCCGGGGCTGGATTGGGACTTCCTCTACGCTTCGTGCGAACACGGCAGCGGCAAGAGCGAGGCCCTATTCGCAAAGTACCTGTTCGAGCAGGGTATCGACGCCGGCGCGTCCTTTCACGTCGGCGACAACGAGACGGCTGACATCAAGGGCGCGAAGCGCCACGGCATCCGACCGCGCTATTATCCGCAGGCGACGGCCCAGCTCGCCTCCAGATTCCAGCGCGAGACGACGTTGTTCGAGCTGTTCTGCACGGGCGCGCCATCGCGGCTCGATCACGGTGCGCGAACGCTGCGGCGCATGGTCGCCGCTCGCGGCGCCGAGAAATCTCTGCCCTTCCACCTCGGTCTGACCGTGCTCGGTCCGGTGATGACCGCCTACGATGCGTTCGTGGCGCGGCGCTGCGAGGACGTTTCCGGCCCCGGCCGGCAGGTCGCCCTCGGCTTTCTCGGCCGCGATGGTTTTCTGTCGCATCGCGTCTGGCAAGATCTGCACGGCAAGACCTCGGCCTATCTCGAGATCAACCGCCGCGTCAGCCTGATCGCATCCGCCGGCACGATGCAGCCGATCGTCGACCTTCTCAGCAAGATCTTCAAGATCGACGGGCCGACCTTCGGTGACATCATAAAGATCATGCCGCCGAAGGTCGCAGCCTTCTTTGCTGGCTGTCCCGGCGGCATCGCCACCGGCGAGGAGCTCGCCGAGGCGCTTCCCGGACTGATGGATCCGCCGGAGATCGTCGCGCTCGCCGCCGGCTTGCGCGCACGGCTGCTTGCCTATCTCCGGAATGCCATTCCCGGCTTCGACGAATGTACCGACCTTATGCTCGC
Source organism: Bradyrhizobium sp. LMG 9283 (assembly GCF_045571415.1). NCBI lineage: Bacteria > Pseudomonadati > Pseudomonadota > Alphaproteobacteria > Hyphomicrobiales > Nitrobacteraceae > Bradyrhizobium > Bradyrhizobium sp. LMG 9283. Next base: position 1,674,204 of record NZ_CP120691.1, on the reverse strand, counting down.
CGATCTCGGCTATTCCGGTAGCGTTCAGAAGGCGCTCCGTCGTGTGTTCGACATCGAGGGCATCAATATCCGGCTCCACGGCGCCTACCTGATATCGCTCGACGACGCCTTCGATGACATCGCCGATCAGGATAGCGCCGAGGGATTCATCTCGGACCTCGTGGTCACGCCCCACGTCAAGCGCATACTGATCCGCAACGTCGCGCTGCTCGAGCAAATCTGCTGCTCGGCTGACGAGTCGGTATGCGACTATCATGGCGGCGGAGTCCTGCGTGAGATCAATCCACGGCCACCGGAGCAGATCGCGCTCGCCGCCGAGATCCAGGCCGGGGTCCTCGCCTTTGCCGAGAGCGCCAAAGACGTCGCGCTGGACTTCCGCCTTGATCCCTATGCCGATCCGGCGGTCGCCGCGCGCTGGTGCGCGGCCACACTGGCCCGCCTTTTGCTCCTGCCGGATCACGATGAGCTAACATTGCTCGGCGGATTGAAGCACGACGTCAATCTCGGCACGCATGCGCTGGCACCGATGATCGACGGCGGTTTTATCCGTAGCCAGATCACCGCGCGCGGCCTCTCCGCCGCCTGCACGGCGCTTGCGCCACCGATGTGGCTGGCGGGCAGCTTTGCTCAGCTATCGCCATCCCACGCCTATTTGTATACGCTGTTCGGCGCCAACCGCCTGCCGGCCGACGTCTTCGAGGAGAGGCCCTGCGGTCAAGTCCAGGTCGGACTGTTTCGCGGGAATGGCGAAGCGACGCTGGAGACGGTGACGGTTCACCACAACGGGCTCGGCGAGCTGCGCCTGCGCATTCCCCTGTCGCGGAGCATGGCGGTGACGATGATCGCACTGCCGCTGGCGACATTCGCGCCCGATGGCCTTCTTCACGGCGTGACGGTGCAGCAGGACGACGACGTTCGCGACGCAGCCGAGAGCCAGGACGTCACCGACCTTGCGTTGGAGAGCCTGATCTTCGCCGGTCTGCAGCGGACCGGCAGCCATTATCGCACCGAGAGCGAGGACAGCTGCCTCCTGATTCCGGTCGCCCCGATGACGCAGGACATTGCGGTCTACTCCGTGGCGATTACGCCGCTCCGATCCGGCACCAAATAGCGCGCCTGATCGCGCCGTCCGGACCGTTGAAGTCCAAGGGGCGGCACGAGGGGCACGGAATTGACGGACGAGACCTACGCGAATCTTGATCGGCTACTGCGATCCGGCGGCATCCGGCTCGGCGAGGCCCAGCGCGGCCGTCTGGCTTGGCTGGTCAGCCAGTACGGTGCACCGACGCTCGATGGCGTCGGCGAGGGTCGGCGCAACGGCGTCATCATTCTCAGGGAGCCGCCAAGCGGCGCGGCGGCCGAGCTGTTCTACCGCTCGCTAACGCCCGGCTGCGCCGTCGTCATTCCCAGAAGCGAGAACCCCGGCTTCGACTTCTTGAAGTCCAAGCTGACCGAGTTCGGCACGGTCGGCCCCTGCGGCGTGCACGGCCCGCACGAAATGTGGTGGGGCGGCATCGGCTGGTCGAAATTCCTCGCCGCCGCCGATTCATCCACCGTCCGCCCGCGTATCGTCTCCTGCTACCCGCGCGGCGGCGACGCGACCGCTGCCTTCGCGCTCCGGCATTCGCTCGCGCGATTTGACCTCGCCTGCCACATCGAGCCGATCGACACCCAGCTCAGCGACCGCATCCTCTGCTTCGAGAAGGCCGAGTTCATGATGCGAATGTGGAACAAGTATCGCGAGCCGCTGCTGTTCGTCGAAGCCAGCGCGGTGCTGCGCGAGGCGCCGCTGCTGCCGTCCTTCCTCTGCTGCGACGTAGCATTGCACAAGTGGAATGGCTGGGAGATGTCGGCGCGTACGCTCTATTTCGGCCGCACCAAGGCGGCGGAGATGATGCTGCGCGCGTGGCAGCAACTCGCCGCGTCCTATCCTGCGATTTGGGAGGGCTATCTGCTCGACCAGGCCTGGAGCCTGACGTCATCACAGGTGCCTCTCGACACCATATGGCTGCCGCGCTACTACCACGCGCTGAAGGGTGACCTCGGCGCGATGCGTGCCACGATCCTGCACGACCAGCAGACGACGACGCTGGAGCTCGGTCCCGATCCCGGCTTTGCCGGCATCGCGCGCGCAGCCCGCCGCGCCGGACGTACCGGCTCCCGCGACGCCTTCATGGTGATGACGTCGAAAGCCGAAACCGGCAATGGCATCGCCGTGATCCTGCGCAACGTCTCGGCCAGCGATGCCGGCGCGGTGGCTGCGACCGTGGAAGCCGTGACGGGCGCCTATGCCGCCAATTGCGGCGGCTACGGCCGACTCGAACTGTCCCTCTGCGCCTGGCAGGACGACGTCGGCGCCGCCCGCGAAGCCGCCGCCCAGGCGCGCTACCGCATCCTGGAGATCGCGCCGGGACAGTGCATAGCCAACGACTTCTTTGCGACCCACGGCTCCGACGAAGCGCTCAAGACCACTCGCCACCTCTTCCTCTAACGGACACCTCGCGATGCTCAAGACCATCATCCTGCTCACCGACACCGTGCAACAGCAGCAGCCGCTGGCCACTCTGCTTCGCGAACACAATCGCGGACTCACCTTCTGCTCGGCGCTGCGCGCGTCCGACCTTGGCGCGATCGAAGCCGACGTGCTGGGCGACGCTCGGCTGGTGTCGTTTGCCGCCGACGTCGCCGTCCCGGAAAAATTCCTGCTCCGGCTCGGCTATGGTGCCTACAAATTCTACGTCGCGCCGACGCAATATCCGGGCTTGCCGCCGGCGCCCGACGAGCGCGACGAGGATCCGCGCTGTTATTCCGTGATCGCGCAGTCGATGATGATCTGGCCTGACTTCAAGAAGGTGGTCGGCCTTGAGACCGTGACGATCCCGGACGGCACCGTTGCTGCCGAGCGCGAGCGGATCGTGTTCTCTCGCCTTGCGTACCTGTTCTGGCAAATGTCGGGCATGATCGCCGGCGAGGCCGCCGACCTCCCCGGCATCATCGAGTCCAGCGAAGGCCGGCGTCCGGCGCTCGCGATGATGAACTAAGGGCCGCCGACGCGGTACGAGGCAGCGCGGAGCGCCAAGCAGTGCTCCGGCGCCGCGAGCGCGATCGTCCGGCCCGCGCACGGCAAGGCCGCAGTCGCGCAGCTCCGCGTGCCCATTCTCGGACACTGGCATCGACATCGATGCTGGCGCCCGCCTGCTCATGTGAGCGTGGCGTTCGACAGGGGCGATCGGCAAGACCCTCCGCATCACCTGGCCTCCAGACTCTCCACGATGACTATCGATAAAGGCGGTCATGCTCGGACCGCCGTCGAGTTCTGCCACGTCCAAATGAGCGTTTCGGTTTCGCCGGATCTCGTTGGCCTGCCAATGCTCGCGGCTCTCTCCTAGATTGACGCGATCCTCTCCCGACAGGCAGCGGCGGGCCTCCAACTAGAACGAAGTGCCACCCCCAAACCTGAACTCCTGAACCGTGTCGTATTTGCCCTTCGTCAGCGGCACGGCGTAATCGAAGCGCAGCGGCCCGAACGGTGAGGCCCAGATCAGGCCGACGCCGACGGACGATCGCACCGTACTGCTGTCGTCATATTGCAGTCCGCATGTTGGGCACGCCTTGGTGTTGACTTCGCCGGTGGCCGACCATGAGGTCGGGCCCTGGTAGCCCCAGAGCGATCCGGCATCGGCGTAGACTGCGCCCTTCAAACCGACTTCCTTGGGCAGGAACCAGAACGGCATCTGCAACTCCATCGACGCGCCCCAGTATTTCGTGCCGCCGAGCGCATCACCACTGGCGCCGTAATTGTAGTAGGTGATGTCGCGCGGACCGATGCCGTTGGAAGCGAAGCCGCGCACGAGATTCGGGCCCATCTGGAAATGATCGAGCATGCGCAAATCGTTGTTGCCGATCTTGCTGAGGATACCGCCCTGGAGGTGGATCACGTTGACGATCTCCGACACCAGTGGGGTGTAGTACTTGGTGTCCAGTGCGGTCTTGAGATAGGTGACGTCGCCGCCGACACCGGCGAAATCCTGACGGAAGTCGATCAGCAACCCATCCGTGGGGTTCTTGGTGTTGTCGAGCGTGTTGTAGTTCAGCGTGTAGCCGAGCGCCGACGTCCAGGTCGCGCCGTTCGCCAGCTCTTTCCGGACCGGCAGGCTCGACTCGCCGTCACCGTAGCAGCCATACCCATAGACGCTGGAATCTGAGGCATTGGTCGGGTCGACGCCGCCAAGAACGTTCTTGATGTAGGCCGGCGTCGGGTTGAAGGCCAGCGAGGAGTTTGACGCGTTGTTGTTGCAGTTGTTGTAGGCGCTAGCGAGCGTGATGCTCTGCTGATACAGCGAATAACGCAGTTGGAGCGAGAGGTCCTCGCGCAGCGCGAAGCCAAGGCGCGGCGAGAAGCCCAGCGTCGTCACGCCGTAGCTCGTATAGCTATTTGATTTCTGCTGCTTCCAATAGGTGTCGAACCCGAGCGCCAGCCGGTAGTCGAGCAGATAGGGCTCGACGAAGGACAGCGAGACGCCACGCGAATACTGGCCGTAGCTCACCGACGCTTTGGCGTAGAGTCCCTTGCCGAGCAAATTGCGCTCGGAGACCGAGACCTCTGCCAGCGCGCCGTCGGACGTGGAATAGCCGCCAGAGATGGAGAAGTCGCCGGTCGATTTCTCTTCCATGTCGACGATCAGGATCACGCGGTCGCTGGAGGACCCCGGCTCGGTGACGATCTTGACGCTCTTGAAATAGTCGAGGTTCTTCAGCCGCCGCTCGGCGCGATCGACCAGCGCGCGGTTGTAGGCATCTCCTTCCGAGATGTCGAACTCGCGGCGGATGACGTAGTCCCGCGTGCGGGTGTTGCCGCGGAGATTAATGCGCTCGATATAGGTGCGCGGGCCCTCGTCGATATTGAACACGACAGACACGGTATGCGCCTCGAAATTACGGTCGCCGCTCGGCCGCACCACGGCGAAGGCGTAGCCACGGCGCGAGGCCTCGATCTGCATCTCCTCGGTCGACTTCTCGACCGATTCGACGTTGTAGAGCGAGCCGACACCGAGGCGCGAATAGGAGCGCATCGAGCTCGCGTCGAAATTGGCGATGCTGGAGCGGAAATCGACCGAACCGACGCGATATTGCTGGCCCTCCTCGATCTTGAAGGTGACGTTGAAGCCCTTCTTCTCCGGATCGTATTCGGTGAGCGCGGCCACGACCTGGGCGTCAGCGAAGCCGTTCTTGAGATAGAAGCGGCGTATCAGGTCGCGGTCGGCCTCGATGCGGTCGGGGTCGTAGATGTCGTTGTTGCCGAGGAAGCTGAGCAGATTGCCTTCGTGCGTCTTGATCACGTCACGCAGCCGCGCCGCCGAATAGGCGTTGTTGCCGATGAACTCGACCGACTTCACGCCGGTCTTAACGCCCTCCTCGATCGTGAAAATGAGGTCGACGCGGTTGCTCGGCTGCTCGATGATCTCGGGCGTGACGTGGACGTCGTAGCGGCCCGAGCGCCGGTAGATCTCGGCGATGCGCAGCGTATCGGACTGCACCATGGCGCGGGAGAAAGTCCCGCGTGCCTTGGACTGGATTTCCGCCGAAAGCTGCTCGTCCTTGATCTTCTTGTTGCCCTCGAAGGCGATGCGGCCGATCACGGCGTTTTCGACCACCGACACGGTGATGCGGCCGCCGGACTGATTGATCTTCACGTCCTGAAACAAACCGGTCGCGATCAACGCCTTGAGCCCGTCATCAATAGCGGATTGATCGAGGCGCGTGCCGGGGCTGGCTCTGAAATAGGAGCGGACCGTCTCGGCCTCCACCCGGCGGTTGCCTTCGACTACGATCGTCTCTGTCGCCTGCGCGGCCGCCGGCTGCGGCAGCAGTGCAGGCGGAAGTGAACTTGCAATCGATACAGCACTCATCGCCACGGCGATCAGCCGGGCCCGCAAAAACGACATTCCACACCTCAGCAGCACTTCACGTGCTCTGAAAACGGGAGCGCTGTGGCCGCGGTGTGGCTTTGAGGTTACCGCATGTTTCTGCGCGTTGAATTTCGTGCGGTCAATCGATCGCGCACGTCGCACACGCGCATGGAGTGCGGCGGTCTGCTGGCTCCGCGCGGCGGCGAATGGCCGCCATTGCAGCGTCTACACACCAGGCGCGCCCGCTCGGATATTCGACAACATTCAGTAACGCGTGAATGCTTTACAAGGTTCGGGACCGATGCGAGAGGCGGCGCCATCAACTCGCACGGGGTATTCGCCGATGAGCTCGCTTGTCATGACCAGAACGATGCTGGCCGCCTTTTTCCTCTCGACTCTGACCGCGCATGCCGCGACCACCGGCAAACGCGATCGGCAACCGGCGACGCAAAACGCCATCTATGAATACGGCCCGCGTGGCCCCAACCAGTCCTATCAATCCGGCCCGCATACACGCATCTATGTGAGCAAGCGGTCGTGGCTGGACGGCGGCACCGAGGTGCTTCCCGGCGATCGCAAGTTCACCGACTATGCCTTTCCGCCCGGTGCTTCGTTCGCACGCAGCAACAACAACCGGCCGCTCGACCGGCAGCCGCTGAGCCCGGATTCGGACATGGGCGGATTTGCGCAGAGGATACCGATTTCGTGGTGAGCGTACGTTTTCTGTCCCGGACGCGCTGCAGCACCAAGCGCTGCTTCGCAGAGCCGGGATCCAGAGGCTTGCACGGTACAATGCCGCGAGAGGGGACCCCGGCTCTGCAGCGCACTGCTAGAGCGCTGCGCGACGTCCGGGGCACGGGAGCGGAGTGTGGCGCCCACCCTCTCTTCACGGCGTCTTTGCGACGCTCTCAGATTACTCTTTCGCTCCATCGGGGGCTACCGTGCCCCTTTCGGCGGCGCCGAGATGTCCCGCAATATCTGTTTACATTCAGCAACATTCCGGCTGCCGAAAGGCCACGATCGGCCGGCTAGTGGCGGCTTGTCTCGCCTGCGCCCGGAGGGCCATGAGCTCCCTCCGGATCGAGGCCCATGGATTTCAGCCGATTTGATGCCGCCATACCCGTTCGTCGCAATTCCCCTGCCATCTGCCGAGGAGGCCCATCGTCCAACGCCCGCGCCGTTGCGCCGGCTCATGCTGCGCGCCGGCTCAGCCTGCGTTGCGCTGATGCTGGGCAGCCCCCTGGCTGGGTGCGCGGTCGGCCCGGATTATGGCGGCCCGCCTGGGCTGGCCTTGCCCGCGCACTGGAGCAGCAACGCCGCTCCGCATCGGGACGCCGGCACGCTCGATCGCTGGTGGCTGCGCTTGCGCGATCCCCTGCTCAACCAGCTGATCGAGGAAGCCGTTGCGGCCAACCCTGACGTCGTGAAGGCAAAAGCGGCCGTGCGTGAGGCGCGCGCCACGCTGCAACAGACGACGGCAGGCCTGTTTCCGTCCGTGAGCGGCACGGCCTCGGTGACGAGCAACAAGACCAGCGCCGGCACCTCCTCCATCCTCGTCGATAGCGCGCCCTACTCGCTTCAGCAGGCGAACTTCGACTCGAGCTGGGAACTCGACCTGTTCGGTGGCACGCAGCGGGGCATCGAGGCCTCGGTGCGCGGTGCGCAATCCGCCGAGGAGGATCTGCGCGACAGCCTCGTCACGCTAATCGGGGACGTCGCCGCTTATTACGTGGACGCGCGCGGCTATCAGGCGCGGATCGCGCTGGCGCAGCGGACTTCGGTCTCGCAGCGCGACACCGAGAAACTCACGCGCAGCAAGTACGAGGCCGGCAGCGGCAACGCCGTCGATCTTGCCAAGGCCACCGCGCAAGCCGCCAGCACCGAGGCCAACGTTCCGACCTATCAGGCCGCGCTCGCGGCCGACATTCACCGCCTCGGCATCCTGCTCGGCCGTCCACCCGACGGCGTCGTTTCGCTGATGGCGCGGTCCGCGCCCGTGCCGGCACCGCGCATGCCCTTGCCCACGGGACTACCCGCCGATCTCCTGACGAACCGTCCCGACGTCGCCAGTGCCGAACGCAAGCTGGCGCAGGCCACCGCCAAGATCGGCGCGGCCGAGGCCGACCGCTATCCGGCGGTATCGTTGACCGGCTCGGTCGGCACATCCGCGCTGCGGGTTGGCGATCTCGCCAAGTATTCCAGCGTGAGCTGGTCGGTCGGGCCTTCCGTCACCGTGCCGGTGTTCGATGCCGGTAAACGCCTTGCCACCGTCAGGATCGCTGAAGCGCAACGCGACAAGGCCTTTGCCACGTTTCATTCAGCCCTGCTGACCGCGCTTGAAGATGTCGAGAATGCCCTGGTGTCGTTGTCGCAGGAACGCGTCCGCGCCGCCAAGCTGACGGAGGCGGCCAAGAACTATCGCGAAGCGGCGAAATTGTCGCGCTCGCTGTTCGAGACCGGAAGCGCCAGCTTCATCGACGTGCTGGACGCCGAACGCTCGCTCTATTCGGCCGAGGATTCACTGATCCAGAGCAAGGTGTCGGCGGCCAAGGACTACATTTCCCTGGCGAAGGCGCTCGGCGGCGGCTGGACCGATCCGGTCGACGTGTCGACGCCGATCATCGTGGATTCCAACACCGGACCGCACTTCCGGGAGGAACAGAAGTGACCGAGATCATCACCGTCAGGCGCGTCAAGATCGCGGCTGTGGTCACTGCGGTCGTTGTCACCGGTGTGGTCGCGGCCTCGCGCTTCCCGGGGACGTCGAGCAAGGCGCGATCCTACATCACGGCACCCGTGACTATCAGCGACCTGCGCGAGGAGGTACTCGCCAGCGGCACGCTCAAGCCGGCGCGGCTGACCGCCGTCGGCGCGCAGGTGTCGGGCCGGATTACCACGCTCAACGTCCGCGTCGGCGACACCGTCAAAGCCGGCGACGTCATCGCCCAGATCGACCCTGTCACCAGGCAGAACGATCTGCGCAGCTCGGAAGCCTCGCTGAAGAACTATCGCGCGCAGAAGGACGAGAAGGAGGCAGCGCTGGTGCTGGCCGAAGCGAACCTCGCGCGTCAGCGGGCGACCCTGGCCCAGCGCGCGACATCGCGCAGCGATTTCGATAGCGCCGATTCGACCGTGCGCCAGACCCGCGCCCAGATCGCCGCGCTGGAGGCGTTGATCGTCGGCGCCGAAGCCAGCGTCGCAACAGCCAGGGTCAACCTTGAATATACCCGCATCACCGCGCCGATCGACGGCACGGTGCTGGCCACCGTGGTCCAGGAGGGACAGACCGTCAACGCGGTGCAATCCGCGCCGACCATCGTCGTGCTCGGCCAGCTCGAGACGATGACGGTGCGGGCGGAAATCTCCGAGGCCGACATCATCAAAGTCAGGCCCGGGCAATCGCTCTACTTCACTATTCTCGGCGACCAGGACCATCGCTACGAGGCCCGGCTGGAGCAGATCGAGCCGGCGCCGGAGTCGATCAAGAACGACGCCAGCTTCTCCTCGACCACGACGTCGTCGTCCAGCTCAAGCTCGAGCTCCTCGAGCTCGACCAGCACGGCGATCTACTACATCGGCGTCTTCAACGTCCCAAACAAGGACCTTGCGCTGCGGACCTACATGACCGCCGAGGTGCACATCGTAACCGGCGAGGCCAAACGGGTGAAGGTGATCCCGGCGCTGGCGGTGATGCGGCAGTCCGACGGGCGCAGCACGGTGCGTACGCTCGCCGCATCGGGTGACGTCCGCGAACGCGAGGTCAAGACCGGCCTGAACGACCGCACCACCGTCGAGATCAGGTCCGGTCTCGACGAGGGCGAGCGGGTCGTCACCGGAGAGGCGAGCGAGCAGACCGCATCGAGCGGCATGCCGGGCGGCGCGCCCGGAGGTCCCTGACATGACCGATCCGATCATCGCGCTGGAGAAAGTTCGGCGGGAGTTCGCGGCCGGCGAGGCCAGCGTGGTTGCGCTCGACGACGTCTCGCTGAGCATCCAGCGCGGCGAGATGGTGGCGATCATCGGCTCGTCCGGATCGGGCAAATCGACGCTGCTCAACATCCTCGGCTGTCTCGACCGCCCGACATCCGGCACCTATCGCGTCGCCGGCCAGGACGTCTCCGAGCTCGACGCCGACGCACTGGCGGCACTGCGCCGCGAGCATTTCGGCTTCATCTTCCAGCGCTATCATCTGCTCGGCGACATCTCGGCCGGCGAGAATGTCGAGATCCCCGCCATCTATGCCGGGATGAAGGCCCGCGAGCGCCGCGCGCGCGCCGAGCAACTTCTCGCAAGGCTCGGCGTCAACGACCGGCGCGGCCATCGCCCGAACCAGCTATCGGGCGGCCAGCAGCAACGTGTCTCGATTGCACGGGCGCTGATCAACGGCGCCGAGGTCATCCTGGCGGACGAGCCCACCGGCGCGCTCGACCGGCGCAGCGGCGAGGAGGTCCTCAAGATCCTGAAGGAGCTGCGTCGCGAGGGACGGACGATCATCATCGTCACGCACGATGCCGATGTCGCCGCGCGAGCCGAGCGGGTCATCGAGCTGCGGGACGGCAAAATCCTCTCGGATCGCCGCACCGAGCCGACGGACACTCCGGAGCGGCCGATCGCCATGTCCCGCACGTCGTGGGACGACGTTCCCGGCTGGTCCGGCGACTTCCGGCGCGTGCGCGAGGCCTCACGGATGGCTCTGGTGGCCATGGCTGCGCACCGGCTGCGCGCCTTCCTCACCATGCTCGGCATCATCATCGGCATCGCCGCCGTGTCGTCCGTGGTCGCGCTCGGCAACGCGTCCCAGCGTAAGGTGCTCTCCGACATTTCGAGCCTCGGCACCAATACGATCGAGGTATTTCCAGGCAAGGATTTCGGCGACGCGCGGGCCAGCAAGATCAAGACGCTAGTGCTGGACGACGCCCGTGCACTCGACCGGCAAGACTTTATTGCAGGGGTGACCCCGACGGTTTCGACCAGCACGACTGTGCGATATCGCGGCAACGAGTCCAACGTGCTGGTGAACGGCGTCGGCGAGAGTTACTTCCAGGTCAAAGGCGCCAAGCTCGCGAAGGGACGCCTGTTCGATTCCGACGCGGTCCGCAACATCGACCGGCAGGCCGTCATCGACGACAACACCCGCAAGACCTTCTTCGCCGATGACCTGACCTCGGGAATCGGCCGCGTGATCTGGCTCGGCAAGGTGCCGTGCCGCATCGTCGGAGTGATCGCCCAGCAGCAGGGCGGGTTCGGCTCGAACCAGAATCTGTCGGTCTACCTGCCCTACACCACCGTGCAGGCCCAGTTCACGGGCGATCGTTCACTACGCAGCATCCTGCTGCGGATCAGCGACGAGATCTCGACCACGCTGGCGCAGGACGCGGTCACCACGCTACTGAGGCAGCGGCACAACACCAAGGATTTCGTCATCCTCAATACCGACGATATCCGCCGCACCATCACCAGCACGACGCAAACCCTCGCCTTCCTCGTGGCGGCGATCGCGGTGATTTCGCTGGTCGTCGGCGGCATCGGCGTGATGAACATCATGCTGGTGTCTGTCTCGGAGCGAATCAGCGAGATCGGCGTGCGCATGGCGGTCGGCGCCCGGCGCAGCGACATCCTCCAGCAATTCCTGGTCGAGGCGACCCTGATCTCGTCGATCGGCGGCATCGCCGGCATTCTCATCGCAGTCCTGCTCGGCGTCGCCATCAACATCGCGGCGCCGGGATTCCAGGTCAGCTATTCGATGTTCTCGATCGGTGCGGCGTTCCTGACCTCGACCGGGATCGGGGTCGCCTTCGGCTTCTTCCCCGCCCGCCGCGCCGCCTTCCTCGACCCCGTAGTGGCGCTGAGCCGCGACTGACTCTAGGATTGCCCATGACCGTAGTGCTTCGAACGGGACATTCGTCCGCAAACCGGCCAACGACCGGCGGCCCCCATGCGATTTCAACCATGACCAAAGGCAGCCCGAACATCCTGATCGTCGAGGACGACAAGCAGACCCGCGACCTGATCTCGCGTTATCTGCGCGATCACCAGTTCTCGGTCGATGCAGTCGCGAACGGTAGGGAGATGGACCGCTATCTCTCGAAGGACCGGGTCGACCTGATCGTGCTCGACCTGATGCTGCCGGGCGAGGACGGCCTCAGCCTCTGCCGCCGTCTGCGGATCGACTCCACGACGCCGATCATCATCCTCACCGCTAAGGGCGAGGATCTCGACCGGATCCTCGGCCTCGAAATGGGCGCCGACGATTATCTACCCAAGCCGTTCAACCCGCGCGAACTTCTCGCGAGGATCAATGCCGTGCTGCGACGGCGATCGAACGGCCTCACCGCCGGCTTCCCCCCCGAACGCCTCAAATTCCACGAGTGGACCATCGATCTCCGCTTGCGCGAGTTGCGCGACCCGCAAGGCGCGCAGGTGCCGCTGACCAGTGCCGAGTTCGATCTGCTGCAGGCCTTCTGCGAGCGCGCAGGACGCATTCTCACCCGCGACAATTTGCTGAGCATGACGCGCGGTCGTCCCGGCGGAAACTTCGGCCGCAGCATCGACGTGCTGGTCAGCCGACTCACGCAAGCTCGACCGGACGGAAGGCGCGTCCATGATCAAGACCGTCCGCATCGGCGGTTACGTCTTCACGCCGGTGGTGGAGGAAGCATGAACCGTACCGCCGACATTCTGTCACTCTTCAGCTTCAGGCGGATCAGCGGCCAGATCGCCGCCTTGATCCTGGGATCGCTGGTTCTGATCCACGTCCTGATCGCTGGCTATTTTCTCCTCGACCAGCCAAAGCTGCTGGCGGACACGCCGCTGGAGCAGATCGAGCTGATCGTGCGGATCATCGCCAACACGCCAAAAGCCGAGCGTGCGCTCGTCCTCGATAGCGTTAGCCGAACCTTTCCACCGCTCAGACTCCAATTGCGAGACGGCGCCTCGGCCTCCGCGGCGCCACAGTCGATGCGGACACCCCTGACCATCCTGTCCGGGCTTAGGGTCAGAGCCGAACTCATTCGCGGCAGCGGCGCGGACGACGAGCGCGTCTGGTTCCACCTCCCGGGCGAGGACGTGCTCGAAGCCAGGATCGGATCGCCCAAGATGCCGGGCTTCGTCAGCGGCCTCTGGACCTCGACGCTGCTGTTTCTCGTGGCGAGCTTAACGCTGCTGGGCGTCTGGGCCGGCCGCGCGCTCTCCTCGCCGCTATCGGCCTTCGCGCGCGCAGCGGAGGAGTTCAGCCTGAGCCGGTCCTCCGCGCCCCTGACCGAAAACGGGCCGGAGGAGATCAGATCCGCGGCAAGAGCACTCAACCGGATGCGCGATCGCATCAGCGCGCTAATGAACGACAGGACGCGCATGCTGGCGGCCATCAGCCATGACCTGCGCACGCCGATCACGCGCCTGCGGCTGCGCTCGGAATATATCGAGGATCCGGCGCAACGCGCGCAGACCGTGCGCGACCTGGACCAGATGCAGTCGATGCTGGAATCGGTGCTGTCGCTCCTGCGCAGCGAAAGTCCGATCAAGCCGACACTGGTGGACGTCGCGGCGCTGCTTCAAATGGTTTGCGAGCAGTTTTCGGATTTCGGATTTGCCGTGACCTATTCCGGTCCGGACCGGGCCGCCTTCATGCTACGGCCCGGCGAAATCATCCGCGCGGTCACCAACCTCGTCGAGAATGCAACGCGCTTCGGCGCCAACATCGACGTCGCGCTACTGGCGGAGGGGGACCGGCTCGTCATCGACGTTTCCGACGACGGGCCCGGCATTCCCGACGAAAGGAAGGCCGCGATGCTGGAGCCCTTTATGCGCGGAGAGGAAGCCCGCACCATGGACGAGACGACGGGTTTTGGCCTCGGTCTCTCGATCGCGCAAGCGATCGTGGCCGCGCATGGCGGAACGTTGCTGCTGCTCGACAATGAACCGAGGGGCCTTCGCGTCCGCCTGCTGCTCTCGAATGCGGATAGTAGCCACGACTGAAGCTACCGATCCGGGCATCACCGATTCTCCAACATGCGTTCGAGATCGCAGGCAAGCCTCCATGTTCTCGCAGCACCTTTCGCCCGAACTTTGTCTGATCGCTGCAGCCTCCGTTGGTATTGGTGCGGAGGCGGATTCGTCAAGCAAAGCAACGCTGGCATTACAAGCCATCGGTTCGATGCCTGCCGCCGGGGAATATTGGCGTTCTTTTTCCTCGTATGCCGCTGATTTCAATTTTGTTTCAGCTGCTTTAGAGGCGCCTGAACGCATGACCTGCAGCGTTCAATTCCCGTTGGTCGTCACGTGCTCCTGCGAGGAACCCGTGATGCCCTCCAAGGATGAGATGTAAAGGATAATCGCTATGCAGGGCGACGTCAGACCATGGGTGCGTGCTTACAGGCACTGGCTTCCAGTTCTCGTCGTTCTGGCGGTTGTTCCCTTTGGACCATCGTCGGGAGCGGACGCGGCGGACCGCAGATCCGCGAGACAAGGAGACGCGATCGGCCAGTTCGATGCGCGGTTTGTGTCTGATGTCAGCTGATCAAGTCTTAACGCGTTATCATTTGTCTCAGCTTGTTTCGCTTGACGGGGCTGTTTTGGGGCGGAGGACAGGCGAACTCCACAAGATAAGCGGATGCACTTGATATCAAGTCGCTCCCTTTTAGTGACTCTGTAGTCGACGCTCGCGAGAGACGTGCTGGATAACCGCTTCGTAGACGGATGAAGCGCTCTTGCGAAATACTTGGTTACAGAAATCGATGGATTTGGATTGGGCGAGGATCGGATGAGCGTTGAAGGTTAGCCGCGTCCGCGCGCCAAAGTGGTTCGGCGCAGATTGCACGCGAGCAGTGCCTGTGTTCTCTGACGGCACTTGAGGTCGCGAAAAGTCTATGTTGTCAAGAAAACCTTTCGAGAATTGGCCTGGAAGTAGGCTCTACGCTTAGCAGCTTCGACGTTTGCCTCTAGCGAGTGGAAGTTGACTATCTTAATCAGGGGCTGCTGTCCGGCGTTTTTTTCGGGTGCCCTCTCGCGGATCTCCCGCGCCAGCGATCGTGTAACCGCCTGGTTTGGAATTCAAGCTCAATCCATGCCGCACGGGATCATCTGGGCCCGGGCCGCGGCTGTGCCGCTCAGCCGATGCTGCCGGCGCTGCCTCGCGGCGTGATCTTCCTGATCACGCTAGCCAGCACGTTCGTGGCGGCCCTTCTTGCCCGCTGACTGGAGACATCTTCAATGACAACAGCTCACGATTCGGCACGCCGGCTGTCGGTACTTCACATCTTCGAAGTCTACTATCCCGACCTGTTCGGCGGCACGAAGCGAGCAGAAGATGATTCTCGCAGCCTTCAGGTCCCTGAACTCGGGCTAGATGAACTGCCTGTAAGTGCCCTCGCGAGACCTTGCGCGTTGTAGGCCTTCGCGGCCTGACTGTCGCTCGCGCTGCTGAGGCTCGGGCTGCTCTTGCCAGAGCGCTTCCGGACGAGCTTTCCTTGGTGGAGCTGCCCGATGTCTCGGTCTCAGCGGTTCCGTCGGAATACGTAATGGTCGTCGTAGTGACGCCGTCGATGGTGAAAGAGACCTCGCTGACGACAGTCTTAGATGACGAGCCACCGCCACCGGACGCACTACTGGAGGCCCCAGTGGAGGACGACGACTCTGATGACGACGGCGACGTCGAATTGGTAGAGCTAGTGGATTGCGTGGACGCGGTAGGTTGCGGCAATCCGGCCGAGGAAGAGGAAGAGTTAACGTAGCTGATCGACATGGAGCACCTGGTTCGAGGAGGATGTATTGCGGGGCTACGCCGAGATAAGGCCGGCCTGGTCATTCAACGTTCATGCGCGGCAAACCGCCCAGAATGTTGTTTCCCATGATTTCCGAGTGTCAGACGCCCCGCAGCCGGCCCTGCCCTCGCCACTCGCCAGGAAACTGCAATTCTCGGTGATCAGTATCATTCAGAGATCGGCGCGATTGTTCGCCTGCCCGATGATTTACGGAGTGTCGCGTCGTCATAGCCGAGCGCCGATGACTCTCGGCAATTCGCCGCGTACCGGATGCCGTCGCACGATCGCCACCTACATCATCGTGCAATCGAGAAACGCTTGAACGCGGATGCCCTCTCCGCGAGTGATTCGCGCCAACCCCTTGGAAGTCGTGCCTTTCTCCCCGACGAAATCGATCACCGCTTCCGCGCCGTTTCCGGAAGTCAGCGCCAAAACGGTCGCCACTTCGTTGCCGTCAGCCTTGACCAAGTGGTCAGCGCCTGACTTTTCTGCCAGTTTCAGCGATGCCTCGGACTTGTCGACGACGATAACATCGGCTGCGCACATTGCCTTGAGGCACTGGATCCCGATGTGGCCTAAGCCACCCGCACCGATTACGACGCAGAATTCGCCCGGCAAGAGGTGACGCGTGGCCTTCTTGACTGCGCGATAGGCCGTGAGGCCCGCATCCGCGTATGGCGCGACATCCTTTGGCGCGAGAGTCCGCGGCAGTGGTACGATATTGCGCTCCGAGGTGCAAAGGAATTCTGCATAGCCGCCGTTGCAATCAAGCCCCGGAAACGTGCCAGGACCGTGCATGTCGAAGCCTCGGCGACAGGCGAGACATGTGCCGCCCGTGATTTTTGGATGGACGATGACCGGATCGCCCTTCTTCAGTCCCTCGACTTCGTTGCCAACCTCTTCGATCCAGCCTGCATTTTCGTGTCCCATGATGATGGGTAGCAGTTTGTCACCGGTCGGATCCATGTGGGGCTTCCAGACGCCTTCGATGATATGAAGGTCGGTCCTACACACGCCCGCACCACCGATGCGGACGATGACGTCTGTTGATTTCGTCAGCTTCGGATCAGGCACTTTCTCTTCGCTGACCCACCGGTCGCTGGAAAGTTTCTCGTCATACACTCTCAATACTTGGGCTCTCATCATCTCCTCCGTCTCCCCGGCGAACTTCGGTTCCGCCATCGGCGATCGAGCCTCAGCATTTTTCATGCCAGTGGATTTGCTTCGAGCAGCCAACAGCCACTCTTCGATCGAAGCAACAGCTGCTGCAGTGCAGTGCTAAGGACGTCATTCACCTCAGATGAAATAACCCGTTACTACCAAACCTGAATCGGCGTCATCTAGAGTCCTCGATCGTCAGGGAGGATCGATGGCCAAGCAGCGCTCGATAAAAGGAATGGCAGCCGGCCTTTGCAGCGCGTTGCTTGCCGCGCACAGGGCCAGCGCCCAGATGCCGTTGCCCGCCGCCAGGCCTCCTGACGGCCCACCACTGTTCAAGCAGCAATGTGCCACCTGCCATACCACGAACCTGTCTGATCCGGTCCGACAGGGACCATCGCTTTACAGATCGTCGGGCGGCCCGCTGGCAAAGCGGACGGATTTCGCTACTCGGACGGGTTCGCCAAAGCAGACTTCGTCTGGGATGGCACCAGGCTCGATGCCTGGCTGACCAATCCGCAGGCGATGATTCCGGGTGCGGTGATGGCCTATCGACAGTCCAAACCGGAAATCCGCGCGGCGATCATCGCCTATCTCAAGGAGTTCAACTGAATGGAAAAACCGGTTCACTCCGTGATCCGCGTGCTCGATGAAGAAAAATCGCTGGACTTCTACAAGCGGGCTTTTGGGCTCGAGGTCGCCGATCACCTGAAGTTCTCCGACTTCGCCCTGATCTACCTGCGCCATCCGTCTTCGCCGTTCGAGGTCGAGCTGACCGTCAATTTCGATCGCAAGGAGCCTTACACGCTGGGCGACGGATACGGACACCTCGCCGTCGTGGTTGAGGATCTCGACACGGAACATGCCCGATTCGAGCGCGAGAAGCTCGCACCGGGGCCGCTGCGCGACTTCAAGCACGATGGCAGCACGCTGGCGCGCTTCTTCTTCGTCTTAGACCCCGACGGCTACAAGATCGAGGTGATCCAGCGGGGCGGGCGTTTCGGCTAGCCAAAACAAAACAGACACATGGAGGAGCTACGAGGGAAGTTGATCGCCGCAGCAAGTTCGACCGCCGGGTCTTTCTCAAGGGTGCGGCAAGCACGGTGCCAGTGGTCGCGGCCGCGACCACCACAGGGCCAGACCCACGACATCAAGAACTTGTTTATCTCTGACGGCAGTCAGTTCACCTCTGGCGCGGCCTGCAATCCGACCCTGACGATCGTGTCGCTGGCGATCCGGCAGGCGGACTACATGGCCACTGCGATGCAAAAGAAAGAGATCGGCCCAACGGACGACAAATCATGGATGCACTGGCGAGCAAGCCGGCCGTGGAAACATGGCCGATTGAGCGTTTACGGCCCTATGAGCGCAATTCGCGCCGGCATTCGGCCGAGCAGATCGACCAAATCGCCGCGTCAATCCGGCAATGGGGCTGGACCATGCCGATCCTCGCGGCCGATGACGGCATGGTTCTCGCTGGTCATGGGCCACTCGCCGCCGGCAAACTACTCGGATTTACGCAAGTCCCGGTCATCGTGGCGCGCGGATGGACCGATCAGCAAAAGCGCGCTTATGTCATAGCTGATAATCGGCTGACCGATGCGAGCGATTGGGATGACGAGATGCTGCGGCTCGAATTGGCCGACCTCATGGAGGGCGGTTTCGAGATCGCGCTGACCGGCATAACCGAGGACGAGCTATCGCGGCTGTCCGTCGGCGTCGGCGAGCTTGAGCAGATGCCGGAATTGCCGGACGGTGATCGGTCGCCATTCCGCGACATGACGTTCATTCTGTACGGCGATCAATTCGGGATCGTCGAGCGCGCGATAGCCAGGGCGACCAAACCACGTGAGCCGAACAATCCCAATCGATCGCCGCAAGGCAATGCGCTCGCCGCGATCTGTGCCGAATATCTAGAGCGCGTCTCATAAATCGAGTGTGATTGGTGCGTGTTAATCGATTGCCTCCGGTACGTCCGGCATACCCCGCAGCCGCCCGGTCAGCGCCTTAAAGGGCCGCTCGGCCGGACCATCTTGACAGTCGGACCGCGCAAGCTAATTCTTTAGCTGGGCACGGCCCTTTAACCACTTAGGGATATTGCAACGACCGTCAGAGGGTGACGACGATGATGGACGAAAGATTGGCTCGCTTACGTACGCATCGAAACAACATCCAACGCTATCGCGGATTGCTCAAAACTCAACTTACGGACCTTGAGCGCCAGTACCTGAAGCGGCGCCTCTCTGAAGAGCAAAACGCGATGGAGATGCTGTCAGCATCTACCTTTCCGCTTGACCTAAGATTTCGAATGCCCAGCGACGATTTTGGCCCGCACGCGGCATAATTAGAACGCGCCGATTGCCATGTTGGAAGTTATCCTCATCAACCGCCGGAGGCGGGGCTGGGAGTGGCAGATTCACGATCAAACTGGCGCTGTGCTTATGAGCGGCAGGGAAACGACGCGGCAGGCGGCGAAGTATCAAGGTCACCGCGCCTTGTTTCAACTGCTAGCCACTGGCCGGAAACTGAGCGACCTTCAGTCATAGACACCGCGCGCAAATGTGGTCTGAGGGGCGAGGACCTCGGCTAATTTTATCCTCGCCCCTTGTGTCAAGAGGCGCCCCGAGCGACAAAAGACGGGGACCGCAATCACCCCAAATTGGGCGAGGCTCACAGCAAGGAGCGATTGCGCGCCATGGGACAGGCTAAGAATATCCGCGTCGCGCCGATTGCGAAGAAGGACGCCGACGCGCTGATCACCCGGCTGCACTACAGCCACAAGACCGTCAACAACGCTTTCCTCGCGCTCGGCGTCTTCTTCGGCGGCCGGCTCGAAGGCGCGATGACGTTCGGCCCGTCGATGGACAAGAGCAACATTCTCGGGCTGGTGCGCGATACCGCATGGAACGGCTTTCTCGAATTGAACCGGCTGGCGTTCTCGGAGGCGCTGCCGCGCAACAGCGAAAGCCGCGCGCTCTCGATCGCGCTGCGGATGATCCGGAAGCATTATCCGCACATCGAATGGGTGATCTCGTTCGCGGATGGATGCCAGTGCGGCGACGGAACGATCTATCGCGCGGCCGGCTTCGTCCTGACCGGGATCAAGTTGAACAAAAGCTTGCTGCGACTGCCCGACGGCTCGGTCACGCACAGATGACGCAAGTAACCGGAAAGAACCGCGCGGCGCATTTCGCCAAGACCGGCGGTTCATGGTCGGGCCACGGCGTGCCGCTCAACGGCTACCAGATGCGATATATCTATTTTCTCAATCAGGCCGCGCGGTCGCGGCTCGCCTGCAACGAAATCCCATATGCGGAGATCGAGCGGCGCGGCGCCGGCATATCGCGGTATTGCGCGTGGCAAGCAGGCGATGGCCGACGACCAATCGGCACAGCGGCGCGGCAGCGGCGACCGCCACGCTCCAGCTTGAGCCGACATGTCGGGTCTTGGAAGCGAAGCAGAAATTGTGCTTGTTCCGAGCCTTACCGGTTGTTACCGGTTGTGACCGCAATGTATGGTCCGGCCGCGCGTTGCAAGCGGTTTCGTCAACCTGGCAGATGCGGTCTTGCATCAATGTATCCGGCCTCTGATTGGAGCGTGTTGGGCTCCGGGCCATCATGGATATCAGCGCGCATTCGAGCTGATTAGCGGACAGGCCTCGAGCGGGCCATTCGGGTCACCAGTGTTCGCATGCGCCGGGAAGACCGTCCTCCATGGTCGTCTCATCCTCTCGCAGACCTCGGCGGGTAAGGGCTGTTGGTTACGTCATCGATGGGCTCCTCACTTCGCGCTGTTCCTTTGTTCGTGCCTGGCGGTCCGTTCCTTCGTCCCGGCCTGCGCGCGCAGACGCGCCGCGCGCAAGGGCCGTCAAGGCCGGCCGTCGTGCTGTCCTGACGCCTTGCTCCACCACTGCCAGGCTGCGCCTTGACGGCCCCGAGCACGGCGCGAGGATCAGGCAGGTCGGGACGCCGTCTCCTCCGGCTTGACGCATTCGAAGACGCGGCCCTTGTTGAGGACCGCCCAGGCGATCCGGGCGAGCTTGTTGGCGAGCGCAATCGCCAGCACGTTGTGGTGCAATCGCTTCTTGGCGGCTTCGATCCAAGACTTGAGGCCATAGCGCTCCCAACTGACCTTGACCAGCACAACCCACGCGGCTTGCACGAACAGTGCGCGCAGGTAGCGATTGCCGCGCCTTGATATCTTACCGAGGATCGTGCGGTCGCCGGTCGAGATCTGCTTCGGCACCAGCCCAAGCCAGGCGCCGAAGTCGCGGCCCTTCGAGAACACATCTCCAGTGCCGATCGCGGCCACCATGGCGCTTGAGATGAGCGGGCCAATGCCGGGCACCGTCATCAATCGCTCGCAGGCCTTATCTTGATGGGCCAACGTTTCGATCTCGCTCGATACCCCCTCGATACGTGCATCCAGCCGGCGCCAGTCTCCTGCCAGATCCTCGATGATGCGCAACATGCGAGGCAAGAGCACATCGGTGCGCGTCGCGAGGTGCCCGGCAACTCGGACCGCAGGACATGCAGGCCCTGGCGTACGGCGATGCCCCGCTCCAGCAGGAACGCACGGATCTGATTGATGACCCCGGTACGCTGACCGACCAATCGATCGCGGACGCGGTGCAGCGCCTGAAGGTCGAGCTGATCGGCCGTCTTGGTTGCGACGAACTTCATGGTCGGGCGTTGAACAGCCTCGGCGATGGCTTCCGCATCTCGGAAGTCATTCTTCTGCCCCTTCGAATAGGGGCGCACGTATTTCGCCGGCATCAGGCGGGCGTCGTGGCCAAGCATTTGGAGCTTGCGGCTGAGATGATGCGCACCGACGCAAGCCTCCATACCGATCAAGCACGGCGGCAGGTTGGCGAGCCGCGTTTCCACCTGGCCGCGTGACCACTTCTGCCGGAGCACGATGGCACCGCGGTGATCATGACCCACGAGGTGGAACGAGTTCTTGCCGATATCGATGCCGATCACGGCGATCGCTGCATTGAGTTTCCGAGACATGGTGTGCTCCTTGTCTTGAGCGCCCCTTGCCAGCTTCTCGCACTGGCAGGGCCGGAGCACGGCCGGACCATTCCATTATCGGAAATCAGCATCTCCGCCACGACGCCTCTGGTCGTGCCCAATTCCGACCGTCTACCGCTGCCAGTTATCGACATTCATTCACCGGATAGGATGCCTCGCGGATCGCAACCTCGGTGCGAGGCGACGTAGTCGATTTCGCTGCGCGTAATACCGATATCCATAAGCTCCCTGTCACTTAAGTCGCACAAGTTGGCCAGTAATCTCCGGCGTTTGCGTTGCTCCTGAAATGCATTCCAATATGCTTCGAGAGGACTGTAGACTTGCCGCCCTGCGGTTACCTGTCCCTGCTCGGTGGTCCCGTGGATCGTGCTCATTGAGGTGTGTCCTGTCTGGACTGTTCACTAGGCGGAAGTTGCCGCAAGATGTGCCGGCGCGCATAACTGGTGACTTACATTTCCCTTACTGGCGGCTTATTCTTCGTGCGCTAGGGGTGCGACGGAGGCGTTCCCGAGAAGGAATGGCAGCTTGCGCTATCTTTTCGAGGACTACACATTCGATACCGAACGGCGCGAGCTGCATCGGGGGACCGATGCGGTGTCGATCACACCGCAGGTTTTTGATCTGCTCGATTACCTGATCCGCAACAGGGAGCGAGTTGTCAGCAAGGACGACCTCATCAAAGCCATTTGGAAAGGGCGCAGCGTATCTGACGCGGCGCTAACAACCCGCCTGAATGCCGCCCGGGGTGCAATCGGCGATTCCGGCGAGGAACAGCGGTTCATCAAAACACTACCGCGCAAGGGCTTCCGCTTCGTCGGGCAGGTGCAGGAGGCGCGAGAAGTTGCGAGCCCAAATCCGGGCGATGCGCCCGAGAGCGCTCCTGCAGTTCCCGACAAGCCCTCCATCGCCGTGCTGCCGTTCACGAACATGTCTGGCGATCCGGAGCAGGAGTATTTTGCGGACGGGATGGTTGAGGAGATCACAAACGCGCTTTCGCGGTTCAAATGGTTGTTCGTGATCGCTCGCAATTCGAGTTTCACCTTCAAGGGCAAGGCCGTCGACATCAAGGAAGTCGGGCGCAGGCTGGGCGTGCGCTATGTCCTTGAGGGGGCGGTGCGCAAGGCTTCGGGGAAAGTTCGCATCACGGGCCAATTGATTGAAGCGGCTACGGGCGCACACATCTGGGCGGACAGGTTCGAGCGCGACATGACAGATATTTTCGCGCTGCAGGACGACGTCACGCTCGCCGTTGTCTCGGCTATTCAGCCAAAGCTGTTTCGAGCCGAAATTGAACTGGCGTCGCGGCGGCGACCGGAAGACCTCACCGCATATGATCTTTATCTTCGGGCTATACAGCAAGCCGGCCGATCGACCAGCGAAAGTTTGGCCGAGGCACTCCGACTGGTCCAGCGCGCTTTGGAGCTTGATCCTTGGTTTGCTGGTGCCGCCGCTCTGGCAGGTGCCTGTCACCTGGAAAACGTGCTTAGGAACTACGCCATCGATCCTCAATTCGACCGCAAGGAAGCAGTTCGGCTTATGCGCTTGGCATTGAGCCTCGACGATGGTGATCCAGGCACGTTAGCCTCTGCTGCCTTAATCTCGGCACTTATGGTCGGCGATCGTGAGACTGAGATCGAGATGTCCGACCGGGCGGTTGCGCTCAACCCGAATTCATATCACACATGGAACTGCAGAGGCTGGGTCTACAAAGTTGCGGGGCAGCCAGAAGAAGCGATCCGGAGCATTGAACGTGCCATGCGCATGAGCCCGGCAGACCCGCAACAATTCACAGCGTTAACCGGGATGGGATTTGCTCTTATTGAACTTCGTCGCTTTGACGAGGCCATCATTGCAGCGAAGAAAGCCCTGCGTCAGAACCCTTCCTATCCAGGACCATACCGCTGCCTCGCGTCCGCTTTCGCCCATCTCGGACGGGACGCTGAGGCCCGTGGAGCGGCAGCTGGTTTGCTTGAACTCGACCCCGCTTTCACAATATCGGCGTGGATCGCTCGGAGCCGGCTATCAATAAATGCGAAGCTGATGATTGCGGGGTTTCGCAAAGCGGGGTTGCCCGAGTAGCTCTTCAATGTCCACGAGGTGATCGAAGCGCACTCTGCTGCGGCGCATGAGTCCGGAGTTGGCCCGAAGGCGAAGACCGCGATGGCGCCCGGCACGTCAGCAGCCCAGGCCACCCGGACGTGGTGGGCGACGCGGCCAAATCGACGCGAATGACCGATGCTGTCGAAAAAGGGCTTGAGGAGCCGAGCGAACAATGATTCCTGCTGAGGAGGCGGCAGGAGAGTCGGCGATGATGGGGCGGCAGGACCGGGATCAGCGGCAGCTCTTTTATGAGTTTTGCCTCGACGAGATGATCCCGAGGGACTACCTGTTGCAACGGATCAATGTGTTTGCGACCGCCGTTCTGACCGATTTGCACCAACAGCTAAAGGCGTTTTACAGCGACATCGGCCGGCCCTCGGTTGATCCCGAGCTGATGAACCGAATGCTCCTGGTCGGTTACTGCTATGGCATTCGTCATGAGCGCCGGCTGTGCCAGGAAGTCGCGCTGCACCTTGCTTTCCGCTGGTTCTGCAAGCTCGATCTCGACGACAAGGTTCCGCACCATTCGACGTTCTCGGTGAACCGGCTCGGCCGCTTCCGTGAGAGCGAGATCCTGCGTCATATCTTCGAGCGCGTGGTTGCGGCGTGCATGGTGGCGGGCCTTGTCAAGGGCGAGGGGTTCGCCGTGGATGCGAGCGTAATGGAGGCCAATGCTAGTCGCTATCACGGCAAAGCGCCGGACGAGCTGGACTGGACCGATGCGCAACGCCAGAAGCGTGCCGTGGCCGAGTATCTAGCTGGACTTGAGGCGGA
The DNA here is from genome assembly GCF_045571415.1 of Bradyrhizobium sp. LMG 9283. Classification (NCBI taxonomy): domain Bacteria; kingdom Pseudomonadati; phylum Pseudomonadota; class Alphaproteobacteria; order Hyphomicrobiales; family Nitrobacteraceae; genus Bradyrhizobium; species Bradyrhizobium sp. LMG 9283. The sequence goes on along the minus strand of NZ_CP120691.1, from coordinate 1,649,472 downwards.
GGCCCAGGACCAGGAAGGCAAGGATAACCGTAGTGGCGGTTCTGACGCGACGCCGACCGCAAAACCCGATCGCAAGCCGCCGAAGGTGATCTCGCCTTCCGATCCGTCCTCGGCCTGGACGGCCAAGGCTAACAAGCGCGTGCAGTTCGGGTATGGGCTCAACTATCTTATTGACGTCGAGCACGCAGTCATTGTCGACGTCGAACCAACGCCCGCGCGCACCTATGACGAGGTCGAGTCCACAAAGACAATGCTCGATCGAACCGAGCGTCGCTTTAGTTTGAAGCCGAAGCGCCTTGCTGCAGACACTGCTTATGGAACGGGCCGCTTTCTCGGCTGGCTGGTAGGCCCGAAGGACCCCGTCTTCAATCCAATATTTCGTAAGAATTTCGATCAGGCGCTCAGGGATTTGGGCTGGATTGACGCTTCGAATATCCGAGTCGAGTATTATGATGCCGGGGGAGACTTTGAGCGGCTCCGGAAACTGGCAAAGGAGTCAGTAGAGCTTCATCCAGACTTGATAGTTGCCGTTAATACACCGTTGGTCGCTGCTGTAATCGCCGAAACCCGCACGGTCCCAGTTGTCTTCGGCCTTGTTTCGGACCCTGTCGGCAGCGGCTTCGTCCAAAGCTACGCGCGCCCTGGCGGCAATGCCACGGGTTTTGCTTATGCAGGCAGGGACCTCGTGAGCAAATGGCTCGAACTCCTCAAGGAAGTGTCGCCCGCAATCACTCGGGTCGCCCTCCTGTTCAATCCTGATGCAGCCCCAGGCCGTGGAAGCTACTATGTGCGTCCGTTCGAAGCCGCCGCTGTGTCGCTTGCGATTACACCCATTGTTGCACCTGTCCGCAATGCCGAGGAAATTGAGCGCCTCATTTCGAGACTCGAAGGCCAGCCGCCTGGCGGTCTCGTTGTGACGCCAGACTACTTTATCGCTAGTCAACGTGAACTCATCATTGCTGTTGCTGCCCGCCGCAAGGTGCCTGCGATGTATTTCTTGCCTCAATTTGTAATCACCGGCGGGCTGATGTCGTACAGCATCGATGATCCGTAAGCGTAGCTCTGCAGCCCTTCTGAATGACGCTTGACGCCTATTTTGTTCGCGTGGCGCGTCGCCGCGGTATCCATGTGTCGGACAACGCCTTGACGGCGGCTTCGAGCGCCTTCCGGTCGACGACGTTGGGATCGAACCGCTCCGGGCCCCAGAGGCGCATGTGTTCGTGCTCGGGATGGCCGGGGTCGCTGATGGCGGCGAGGTATTCGGCATAGCCTGGCGCACCGCCGACGTCTTCCGGAGGACAACGGCCGGCGGCCTCGAGCAGGAAGGGAAGCCCCTCCGTCGTGGTGTTCTGGAACCATTTTTCGAGCTTGATCACATGGTCCCAGCTGTCGCCGAAGTCATAGAGATAGTGGATCGTCTTGGCGCCGGTCTCGCGAACGATATCGCAAAGCCGCGCTTTGCGGGCATCCATGGGCTGGTGGCCGTAATCGTTGTGGGGATCAGAATCCCCCAACGGACCTCACCAGCGAAGAACTCGAAGAGGTGACTGTTCGTCCAGCCGAATGCCTCCTGAAGCGTCAGATGCAACCGATCAAGGCGCAGGGTGACGGGTACGACAAGGCGACGCATCACCTCCGGCTTCACATCCTTGAGGGTCACCTTGATCCGGACCGCGGTCGTGTTCAGGCTCATGCCGCCAGCCTCGGATCGTGTGTATGCATCGTATAGGTCGATGCCCAGGGAAGCAGTTCGTCCAGTCGCGCCGCAGGCCAACCATTGACGAGCTTGGCGAGAACGTCAGCGAGCCAGTGCTCGGCACTGACGCCATTGAGCTTACAGGTCTCAATGAGCGAAGCCAGCAATGCCCAATTCTCGGCACCTTCGTCGCAACCGGCAAAAAGGGAGTTCTTGGCGTTGAGCTTGATCGGCCGCATCGCACGCTCGACCGCATTCGTGTCCATCTCGATGCGCCCGTCATCAAGGTAGAGCGTCAGGCCGTCCCAATGGCGTAGCGCATAACGCAAAGCCTTCGCCGTGTCGCTCTTCCCCGCAAGGTGATCAAGCTTGGCCTCAAACCACTGCTTCAAGGCTGTAGCCAGAGGCCGGGCATGCGCTTGTCGGCCGGCGCAGCGCTCGGAAGCAGAGCGGCCGCGCAGTGCCTTCTCGACCGCGTAGAGCTGGGCAATGCGCGCGAGCGCCTCGCGGGCAACCGGAGCTGGCGCCGGCGCAGCCTCCCGCTCGATCTTCACAAACTGGCGCCGCAGATGCGACCAGCAGAAGGCGAGCGTCCCGGACAGGGCGTCCGCACGCGTCTCTCGGGTCATGGTCTTGTAAGCCTGATAGCCGTCGCAGTGGATGATGCCGCGATAGCCCTCAAGCAGCCGCAAGCCATGAACGGCGCCGCGGCCCCTTGCATAGGCATAGACCACCCCAGGCGGATCAGGTCCGGCCCAAGGCCTGTCATCGCGTGACAGCGCCCAGAAGTAGCCGGTTTTTGTCCTGCCGCGCCCCGGATCCAGCACCGGCGCCGGGGTCTCATCGACACAGAGCTTCGAGGAGGCCAGCAGAAGCTGGCGCAGACGATGCCACAAGGGCTTCAATTCCTGGGCGGCGTAGCCGACCCAGAAGGCGAGCGTGGAACGGTCCAGCGCTATTCCGTGGGTCTCCAGCATCTGCGCCTGGCGATAAAGCGGCAAATGCCAATGATACTTCGCGTCGATCACATGCGCGACCAGCCGCTCGGTGGGCAATCCTCCCCTGATCAGTCGCTCGGGAGCAGCATGCTGGAGGATGACACCGTGACAGGCGCGGCAGGCCAGTTTGGGCCGGCGGGTGACGATCACGCGATACTGCGCCGGTACGACGTCCAACCTCTGGCTCTCATCGTGACCGATCTCAAAGAGATCGCCTTTGCAGGACGGACAGCAGGTTGCAGCGGGCATCAGGGTCTCGATGATGCGCGGCAAATGCTCCGGCAGCTGACCACGGTTGGCTTTGCGCTCGGCCGTCCTCTTCTCGCAGGTTCTGGGATTGGCGCGATCCTCGGCTGCTTCGAGGGCCGCGACGGCCTCTTCGATGTCCTCCAGAACAAGCTGCAGCTGATCAGCGTCCAGCTTTTCCGAGGACCGACCGAACTGCGCATCTTTTGCAAGCTTGAGCAACCGCTCGAGCCTGGCGCAGCGATCCAGCAGAGCCGCGGCAAAGACACGCAACTCAGCTGGATCACTCGGCAGCTCATCAGGCAAATCACTCATTGGCCCGAGTCTGCCATGCTTCGCGCCCCGATGCAGCGAGATTTGTATCTTTACGCAAGCGCTTTCGGCTGCGGGATCCGAGGCGCGTGCATCCGCGTCCAATCCATGCCGGCCAGAAGCGCCGACAACTGCGCGGCATTCATCCGCATCACGCCGGCCACGATGGGAGGCCATTTGAAGCCGTTGCTATCGAGCCGCTTCCAATACATCACAAGGCCGCTGCCATCCCAGACGACAATCTTCACCCGATCGGCGCGCTTCGCGCGGAACACCACCGCCACGCCCTTCATCGGATCATGGCCCAGCGTCTCCTTCGCCAAAAGCGCCAAGCCCTCCGCACCTTTTCTGAAGTCCACAGGTTGCGTCGCCACGTAAATCGTAAGGTTCGCAGGCGGCGTCAGCATGAACGTGTCCGTCGAAGCGCCAAGAACACATCACTCAACACAGCAAGGCCAGGCGCCCCCGCACCTCCACTCGTGCCCCCTGGAGCTCAACCGTCACAACGGCTGCTTCCGGCGACCCGGTGGGCTCTGCGGCCGCCGGTAGCGCCGATTCCGACACCACCGGCACGAACGACAGCGTCTCCGCCGAAGCTGGCAGCACCAACTGGCCCAAACGCGCCCGGCGCCGCCAGTCATGCACCTGCTGGGGCCGGCAGCCATGGCGACTGGCGACGTCTGTGACAACCGCCCCCGGCTCGAGGCTTCCCGCGGCAATCTGTGCCTTCAAATCATCCGGCCAGCGCTTTCGACCTGCGCCAGCGAACACTTCAATACGCGGTGACAACGGTCGTCTTATGTCGTCAGAATGGTCGTCCATTGTGAGCACCCTTCCAGAAGATGACTCTTCTAACGGTGCTCTCAAGACTCCGCACAAACAATCCAAAGGGCCTCGGCGCTACGCTTACGATGATCCCCTCGAACCTCGACTTGCTGCATACGTAGATCGGATTTTGAAAGGGGCCAAACCGGAGCAGCTTCCGGTACAAGAGCCTGTCAAGTTCAAACTGGTGATCAATCTAAAAACGGCCAAGGCACTCGGTCTGGAGGTGCCACCCTCGTTGCTCGCTCGCGCTGATGAGGTGATTGAGTGAGGCCATAGCGACCAGTTTACGCAGTTGCTGCGGCGCACGAGTCAGCAATTGGCCCTTCGCGACCGTTTGCCCGGCGCAGGGACATGTCCGAAGTGTGGGGCAGACCGGAAGTCATTGGCCGAGGCTCAAATCGCCGCTTCTGCGACCACTGGTGATGTCTCCATTTCCCCCGCTGTCGAAGCTTGCGGGGTCCTAGACCTCGCATCGGCTCGGCGCTGCCCAGATCGCGCGCTCCTTTCAAAGCATTCCAATCGAAATAAAGAGCCCAACCTCGGCCAGGAAAGTGGCGCTCATGATGGCGACCGTAAAGAACACGTCGCTCGCCGATAGAGGGTTCATGAATGTCTCGCACCTTGTCCCGGCCGAAATCAATGAGCCGGTCATGCAGCTTGCGTCTGAAGACCGCCGGGACCGAGACAAGGTCGCCGTTGGGGTTCTTTCGGGAGCCGCCGCTATGACGGCGCGATCCGGATGCCCGGCTCGTCGACCCAGGCTTCCCGCGCAAACCACGCGTGATCGGTGCGGCAGATGGGACACCGGGTGCGCGAGAAAAACACCGCGCGGCGTCCAAAGCTCTCGCGATCAGTCTGGATACCGGTGGGAATTGCGTGTCCGGTTTGCGGACATTTGACCATAACCATTCCCATGTTGCCCTCCCTTGCGATTTGTCTTTGTTGTAGTTTGCAGAAAAGCACCGGCCGGTTGGAATGCGCCTGTTGTCGGTGCGGGCTTGGGGGGCATCGCGCACCTTGTTGATCGAGCATGGGGCCGTGGGGGGCGTGCTCGCTCAGCTCGGCGTGCTCCAACCGGCCGGGTCCCTCCTCAAACGAAGCTGGATGTGAAATTGAGCGCGCTTTTTTAGCCGCCGCCTTGGTGGAGAACCCTGGTGAAGTGCTTCCTGATCGGCTCACCCGTTTCCGTCGCGAGCTTCTGGGCAAGCGCCCACAATTCCTTGTTCTGGTCGGAGGCGGTGTCGAACGCCTTGCGCGCTTGCGCCGCCGATAAGGTATAGACATCGGTCGCTGACTTGCTGCCGAACAGATGGACGAAGAAATCGAGCGCAGAAGCGACATTGGCGTTTGAGATTTCGAACACCTTGAGCCCGTAGTCGGTCGTGCATCTCGCATTGCTCGAATAGGTCTCGCGCAGCGCCTCCGTCATCTCTTCCGATGCGGCCTTGATCTTCTCGCAACCTTCCCGTGCGCGGGCGAGGCCTCGCTCGGTAAGCTCGCGCCCCACGCCAGGGAAGGTGACCTTCGAGAAATCCAACCATGGCATCCCGAAAACATTCGTTCCGTTCGGCGTCAATTTCATTTCGCTTTCACTCACGCAACATTCCCTTTCTCAAGCGAAAGCATTCCTCGCAACGCTCGCTTGCGTCACGAGAACTCACGCTCTGTGTTCGATCAGATTTTGGATGAGCCTTGATTTAGCCCCGACCCGACTTTGGGTTAATAGAAACGGGAATGTCGGTTCGGTTTGCGACTCTCACCCAAACTTTTTTCGAGATTGTCAATACAAACCAAGGTATATGTGAGCAGTGCTGTGCATAACAGGGATATTCCAAGGGTGAAGTTCCTTCCTCAGCGCAAGCATTTGCGCAACGTGCCGTTGAGGGCAGTCCGGACTTCGCATCAGCGATCCTTGGACCGCTGCAGACGCGGTCGTCGATGTCAGCTTCTGGGCCCCGAGCCGAACAATGGCCTAAGCTGTTGTCACGTCGGCTGTCAGGGGTAGACCGGTCATCGGTCCACGCTCACCCTCAGTGTAGGGCGTTAAACGGACGTCCTTACGATTTGAGGGAAAGCAGTTTTGCGATCAGCGCGGCGGTCAGCAAGGTGGCGTGACCGTCGGGCGCGATGGCGTACACAAGCGCGCGACGGGTATGAGCCGCCGGGTTTTGCTCGATCTCGCGGGCGGCTTGCATCGCCGCGAGAACGGTGGCCGCCGCTCGACGCGGTATTGACCGCGCCCGAGGAACAGCGATGCGGTGAAGTGATCCGCGTGGCGGATCGTCGATCGCGCGGGTCTCGATCGCGTCGAATGTCATCGGCCGATCTCCAGCGAAAGCGTCAGTGCTCGCTTGGCAGCAGGATGACATCGCCCTCGACCCAAATGGTGATTTGATCGAGAGGGAAATCGGTAAAGTCGATGTCCTCGGAATAGAGGACCGCGCCATTGTCGTTGCCGTCATCGCAGACGAGGCGCGCGGTGCGGTCAGCCATCAGTGCAATCGCCAGACCTGAAATTCCTCGGCCCGAATTTTCGGTTCGAGTTGAAGGCAGGCGATCTTGTCGAGGAGCCAATACGCGCCGCCCGTTTCGGCGAGATACTGCACGCCGTCAGTGTAGAGTATGCGCCCGTAGAGCCCGTGGCGATACCATTCGCCGGTACCGGTGAAGTGAGCCAAATCGGTCGGGGTTAGCTTCGTCATTTTCCCAAACGCCCTTCTTTGTCCGCCCCCGGCGGCGCCGGCCCGGATTGGGCCAAAGCCCCGGGGAAAGGCCCAGAACTAGGCCACTGGTCGGTGGTTGGAAGATCCTTTTGGCTCAGTCCCAGAGGGAAATAATGTCATCAAAGGGGTACAGGGCAGGCCGCAGTGCCCGTAGGGGCGCCACTGGTGGGCGAGAATTCGGCTGGGGGATCGAGCAGGGCGAGTGCCCAAAACGCGCCCCCCGGGCCGGATACGGGCGCCGCCGGGCGCGGCCAACTGATCACATCGGCCCTTGCCGGGCGGCTCCTCATGGTCAGCCCGGAGCGCATCCGGCAGTTGTCAAAGGAGGGGTGGATTGAGAAGCAAGGCCGCGACCAGTTTTTCCTAGTCGATGTCGTGCAAGGCTATCCACTCACGCTCCTGTACGCCCTCGTCTGCTTTCGCCACGGGCCGCAAAGCAGCCCCGCCCCGGTTTAGCGCCTGCATGACGCCGATCCGCGCAAACATCACCGGCCCGTCGCGCTCGACGACCAGGAGCAACGCCTCAATCGCGGCATGCCATTCCGCCGCGTCGCGCTCGGTATGTGGTAGCGCCGCGATGCATTCGCCGGCATTGCGCAGGGTCGTCAGCTCGCGGCCCGGCAGGACGATCGGATCATCGAATGGGCGGGCGGCTGCCGGCCAGCCGGTCCCCAGCCTGTGCTTTCATGCTTTGCCCCTCCACCAACGAGTACGGCGGCGATCATCGCACGCCCAGCATAGCCGCCGCAGCTCTTTGGAATTTCCCGCTGCCGGCAACGCGCTACGATAAGCTCACCGGAACGAATACGGGCAACCCGAGTTTGATTGCCGCTATGGTCAAGCCCTCGCCCGGAATGCGCAGAGTGTTGAGGCAGGCGCACCTATACGGCCGCCTGGTCGCGCACAACGGCAATTTGTATTTCCCCGGCGGCACCCGCCGCTTATGTGGCGAGGAGACCGCAATCGCGATGGTCAAGGCAGGCTGGCTCAGGCATCACGGCGAGGACTATGAGGTCACGCCCGACGGCGTCAGAGCTGATGCGCGGCGCGAAGAACAATAGCTCCGGATCCCGCAGCGCCATTGCCATGAATCGCTCTCTGTCGGATTGCCAGAGCGCAGGCCGTGCTGCCGACGTGGACAATCGCCGTCATAGATCAGCCAGCTTTCCTGGCGGGCGTTGCGGTCCCGGCGGCGAGTTAGATGGGCATGGCGCGGATCAAAGCGCCGGTCGATGCCGTAGGCAAATTGTCAATGGATGGGGGATGAGATCGGCGCCGAGCTACTGCGCGTTGGGGTGTGGATAGGTCCGCTTTCGCGGGTAGACCGGGCCTGCCTCATGCGAGTTTGGACCGCCGCTTTTTTGACCCGAAAGAGACATTGGGTGCCAATTTTGATAGGCTAATCCGGTTCTTGCTAAAGACGAGGGGCGCCCGATGCGGACCCCGATGTCGTCAGTTGCAGAGTGGTTGGCAACGCTCGGGTTTTCCGAGTACGCGGACCGTTTTGCCGAAAACGACGTCGACATCTCCGTCCTGCACCTTTTGACCGATCAGGATCTAAAGGAGCTTGGCGTGTCGCTTGGCCACCGGCGCAAGATGCTGGCAGCGATTGCCGAGTCCTTCGGGGGCGCGCTACCGGCGGCAAGCACCAACTCTCTCCATGCGAACGATCAGCCGTTGCCGCGCGCTCCCCCGGAGCGGCCGCCGGAGCGACGCCTGCTGAGCGTCCTGTTCTGCGACCTGGTTGGTTCCACGGAGCTGTCTCGTCGGCTCGATCCCGAGGATCTGCGCGAGGTGCTTCGCAGCTATCAGGATCGGGTCGCCGGCGCGGTCACCCGTTATGGCGGCTACGTCGCCCGGTTCATGGGCGACGGCGTCATGGCGTATTTCGGATGGCCATGCGCCTATGAGGATCACGCCGAACGCGCGGTCCGAGCCGGGTTCGAGGCCCTGGGCGCCGTGCAACTGCTGAAGCCCAACGATGTCGAGCTCGAGGCCCGCGTCGGCGTAGCCACGGGGCTCGTCGTTGTCGGGGACCTCGTTGGAGGCTCGGTCCGCGAGGAAGGTGCGGTGGCGGGTGAGACGCCCAATCTCGCAGCCAGGCTCCAGGCGAGCGCGCGGCCGAGTCAACTCGTCATCGCGGAGGCGACCAGGCGATTGATCGCCGACGCCTTCGTCGTCGAGGACCTCGGTGAGAAGCACCTCAAGGGATTCGGGACAGGCACCCGCGTGTATCTCGTCAAGTCCGAGCGAGAGGTTGAAAGCCGATTCCACGCGGCACATGCCGGAGAGCTGTCGCCATTCGTAGGTCGCGTGCACGAGGTCGCGCTGCTCGTTGAAAGGTGGGAGCTTGCGCGCGCAGGAGAAGGACAGGCAATCCTGCTCTCGGGGGATGCCGGTATCGGCAAATCCCGGCTGGTGCAGGCCTTTACAGAAAAGCTGGGCGCGACGCCGCATGTCGTCCTGCGTTTTCAATGCTCACCCTATCATACCCACAGTACCCTGTTTCCGATTGTTCAGAATCTCGGCCGCGCCGCCGACTTTCGGCCAAGCGATAGCAACGACCAACGGCTCGACAAGCTCGAGCATATGCTCGCCGACGTGGGCGCCGACATTCGGACGGTGGCTCCGGTTTATGCAGAGCTTCTGTCCCTCGATTGCCATGATCGGTACGGCAAGATCGACCTGACGCCACAGCAAAGGAAGAGCCTCACACTGCAGACGCTGGTCGACCGGTTCCTGCAGCGCGCCGCGCGCTCTCCAGTGCTGATTATTGTCGAGGACGCTCACTGGATCGATCCCACTACCACCGAGCTGCTCGATGTGCTGATGGCGCCAATCAACCGAGCACCGATCATGTTGCTCGTGACACACCGGCCGAGCTGGACTTCTGAATGGCCCGGCCTTTACGACCATGTGCTGCAGCTTTCCCTCGGGCCGCTGGCAAAGCCTCAGATCGCCGACATGGTGCGGCACATCGCCGGCACCACTGCCAGCCCGCGCATGATCGACGAGATCGTCGGCCGGACCGATGGCATTCCCCTGTTCATCGAGGAGCTGGCCCGCTCTCTGGTCGAGCGCGAGGCCGGCGCGGGCGAATTTGAGGTGGGGCTTCCGGCGACGCTGCAGGGCTCCTTGATGGCACGCCTCGATCGCTGCCAGCCGACCGCGAAAGAGACCGCCCAAATCGCCTCTGTCATCGGGCGCGAGTTCAGCCGAGAGCTGCTTGCTCATGTGTGCGATTTTCCGATCGCCGATCTCGATGCGGCCGTCGCCGAACTGATGGCGGCGCATCTGGTTCTGAGAGGGGGTCCTTCCGAGGATGCCTTGGCGTTCAGGCATGCCCTCATTCAGGACACGGCATACCAGTCCCTGCTGACGAGCAGAAGACAGCGGTATCATGCGGCAATTGCCCGTGCCCTTGCCGAGTACCGCCGTGAGACAGCGGACACCCAGCCGGAGCTGGTTGCGCGGCACTTTTCCGAGGCCGGACTACCACAGTTGGCCCTGCCGTTCTGGCGGCGTGCCGGCGAGCGCGCGCTGGCGCGCTCGGCGAACTACGAGGCCATCGATCATTACGGGAAAGCCCTGGCCATCGCCGAGAGACTGCCCGATTCGGAAGGGCGCGAGGACGCCGTGCTCGAGACAAGAATCGCATTGGGTCGGGCGCAGTCGGCGGCCGGCCATCTGCAACAGGCTTCCGTCACATTCGAGCGCGCCGCCGGCGAGGCACGAGCCCGTGGAAACAGCGATGCGCTCGCCAACTGCGCCATCGGTTTTGGCCACGCCCGGTTCTACTATCACGACGCCCTTGAACCTTCCATCGCGCTGCTGCTCGAAGCCTTATCGGCGATCGAAGGAGGAAACAGTCGGCAGCGCTGCCAGATATTGAGTGCGCTCGGTAGAGCGTTCTTGATGAAGGGTGATTTCGAGCGTGCTGACGTGTTCAATTCCGAGGCGATCGAAATGGCGCGCCGCCTCGAGGACGACCGCTCTCTCTGTGAAGTTCTGTTTACTCCATTTCTGGTGCCGGCAGCCCTCTCGGGGACACAATCTGCGGACCTGCGCAACCGCCTCAGCGAGGCGCTCGCCATTGCCGATCGGCTGAATGACGCCGACCTCCGCACCCGAATCCTTTCTGTGCACATCTATTATTCGGCCGAATTTGGCGACTACCAGGGGATGATCGCGGCTTTGGACCAGTTTCAGTCATCAATTGAGGGCCGTCAGATGCTGCACCAGGAATGGGTTGCGCAGCTAGGGCGAGCCATGCAGGCTCTTTTGATCGGCGACTTTGCGGCCGCCGAGAACCTCGCCGAGAACGCGCATGCGATGGGTCGCAGGACGCATGGGGAGAGTGTCGAAGGCGTCTACGGCATGCAGATGTTCACGGTCCGGCGTGAGCAGGGACGCCTGGCGGAGATTGCCCCTGTCATCAAACAGTTGATCAATGACGAACCAGAAGGCAATACCTGGAAGCCCGGATTCGCGCTCGTCGCGACGGAGCTGGGCTTCAAGCCGCAGGCACAAAAGATGCTGGACGAGTTGCGGCAGACCGATTTCGCCTTCCCAATGGATGCGAAGCGGAGCACGACGCTTTCCTATCTTGCCGATGTTTGCGCGGCGCTCGAGGACGAGCGCTGCGCGCGTGCCTTGTACGATCTGCTCGAGCCCTACCGCCACATGACCGTCACGGCCGGTATCGTGACCGTCTGCTACGGATCGGCCGGCCGCTTCCTCGGAGCTCTCGCCGACGTGCTCGGCGACTGGAATCGCTCCGAAGAGCACTTCGAGGAGGCGCTACGGATGGACCGGCACATGCATGCATGGCCTTGGTTGGCGCACGCGCAGAACCGATACGCGCACATGCTGCGCCGCCGCGGCCGCCATGGCGACATCGCACATGCCGATGCGCTGTTGAACGAATCTCTGGCGATGGCAAGTCGCCTGAACATGACCGCTCTGCTTACGAGGCTGCGCGGTCAACTGCACTGACGTGCCGAGTGGTAAACGGGAGAGGTCCATGCCGCGCTTCATTATCGAGCGAAACTTCGCAGAAAAACTGGAGTTCACGAAGGAAGGAGTCGACAGAGTCGATCTCATCAACGATGAAGAAGGAGTGAAGTGGATCTTCTCCTTTCTGAGTGCCGACAAGCGCAAGACCTACTGTCTTTATGAGGCCGAAAACGCCGACGCCATTCGCAATGCGGCAAGGCGCGCCAATATTCCGGCCGACGTGATCATCGAGGTCGACCAGGTGACGCCGGAGATGTTTGCGTGAGAGGTCTCATGGCGCCGGGTGGCCTTCTGGCCCCGACCGACGAAACGCGGCGCCATTCCTGGAACTATTGGCGCGAACGGCGTGCGACCCTCAGCACCATTTCCAATGGGAAGCGGGGTGTCGTCCCACACGTTGAGCCATCGGAGCAAGAATCGATCTGAGCCTCAGCGCATTGAAGAATTCGGCGCGTTAAATTGCCTATGAATCGGTCCAGTCCATCCTCGGTAAGTTGAGCTATCTCGAGCAACCGATGTCCAATTAGGACTAGGGCAGTATCATCCCACCGCTCCCAAGCACGAAAGCCGGAATGGTTCTCTCGCGTTTGATAACTTGCACCGACGCGCGAGATAATAATCCAAAGAGGTTGATCACTAGACCTTAGTCGTGTGTAGGCGAACGAGTTCCGTCTTGCGGGCGTGGTGCTGTGCTCGACGGGTTTCGCCGAGGCTCGGGGCGGCGGTCATTCCAGCGGCGCCATCTCGTATGACATTGGCAATTATACCTCCAGCCAACGGCGGTAGCTATATCGGTGGATCGGCTTCGTCGCACAAGGCGGCCGGCTCCACTCAGCGAGCGGGGCGGAGAGCCGATGAACACAGGACAACGCTGGCAGGCGGATGCCGCGGTCGATATCAATCGGCAGCTCGGAGCCGATAATAGCATGAAGCCCGCGGGACGTTTAAACCCGTTGACCCCGCCTCGCATTCGGGCACCCGCCAGATCCGAAGGGCGGCGAAGTCTCCTACATCTCTGTCATAGACGTAGCCTCGCTAGACTGCTCGGTGGAACTTTTGCCGATTCAGGTGATTAACGAGTGCTTTGCACATCCTGGAACTTCGCCGGTCATCGCACGGTAGGGACAGCGGCCGTAAGGCTGAGATGTCCGGCCATCGCGTCGGAGCGAAATAATGAACATCCAAGGACGGCCCGCCCCGCGCCTCGAGCCGATCGATTCCCCTACCCCCACTACCGAATTGCACAGCTCCAGCGATGACCGCCTCGCCGCGACGTACGAGCATGTCGGGGCAGGCATCGTAGAAATCGACCGCAACGGCCGCATGTTGCGTGTTAATCAGCAGCTTTGCCGGCTGACGGGTTATACGTCGTCCGAACTTCTCGGCCGCACAATTTTCGATGAGACCTTCCCGGAAGACCTCGCGGAAGATCGCGACCTTTTTCGCCAACAGCTCGCCGGCGCGTTCGAGCATTACAACATCGAAAAGCGCATCTACCGCAAAGGTGGCGGCCATTTCTGGGCATCAGTGACGTCATCGAGCGTGCGCGATGCGCAAGGTCGATTTCTCTACGCGGTTCGCGTGCAGCACGACATCACGGACCGCAAGCGTGCCGAACAGGCGCTGGCGCATCGCATGCAGGAGCAGGCGGCGTTGTTTGCGTTTTCCGAGCGGCTTCAGCATTGCTCGTCAGATCAGCAGATTCATGCGGCGGCGCTCGATGCCATTACGCGCGCCCTCGCCTGTGACCGCGCGTCGATCTTGCAGCTCGACCAGGCCGGCGTAATGCGTTTCGTGGCCTGGCGCGGCTTATCAGACGACTATCGCAAGTCCGTTGAAGGGCATTCTCCTTGGGCACCGGATGAAGCCGATCCGCGGCCTGTTTGCGTGGAAGATGTGCGGGCTGCCGATCTTTCTGACGAGCTCAAGCGCACTGTGCTTGGCGAAGGTATTCAAGCCACGGCCTTTATCCCGATCGTGCAGGACGGGCGCCTGGCGGGCAAATTCATGGCTTACTATTGCGCCGTGCATGCATTCGATGAGGCTGAGATCGAGGTGGCGCTGACGCTTGCGCGGCTTCTCGGGTTCAGCCTCGCGCGCCTCAGTGGTGAAGACGCGCGCAAGGCCGCCGAGCGCGGCGCCCAGCAGCTCGCCGCGATCGTGGAATCCTCTGATGATGCCATTGTCAGCAAGGATCTCGATGGCGTCATTCAGACGTGGAACGGGGGCGCCGAGCGGCTCTTCGGCTATAGCCGCGAGGAAGCTGTTGGGCAGCCGATCACGATGTTGATCCCTGCCGATCGCCAAGACGAAGAGCCGCACATCTTGGCCCGGATCAAGGCTGGCGAACGCATTCACCATTATGAGACGATCCGTCAGCGCAAAGATGGGACCACCTTTGATATCTCGCTCACGATATCGCCGATCAGAGATCGCTGGGGACGCATCATAGGCGCGTCCAAGATCGCCCGGGATATCACCACGCGGAAACAGGCGGAGGCGCGGCTCAGGGAAAGCGAACGGCGGCTACAGGAACTCCTGGCGGCGATCCCCGCGGCGATCTACACGACGGATGCCCAGGGCAAGATCACTTACTTCAACCAGACCGCGGTCGAATTTGCCGGACGAACGCCGCTTCTGGGAAGCGACGAATGGTGCGTGACCTGGAAGCTCTTTTATCCTGACGGCACGCCTCTGCCGCACCACCAGTGTCCGATGGCGGTGGCGCTGCGCGAAGGACGGGCCGTACGGGGTGTGGAGGCGGTGGCCGAGCGCCCCGACGGAACGCGTGTGCCGTTCATTCCCTTTCCAACGCCGTTGCGCGATGCCTTCGGGAACATCACCGGCGCCATCAATATGCTGGTCGATCTCAGCGAGCGTAAGCAAGCTGAAACGCAGCAGCGTTTGCTGCTGAACGAGTTGAACCATCGTACCAAGAACAACATGCAGATGCTGCAGGCGCTTCTGCTGGGCGCGGCGAGGAGTGCACGAAGCGAGGAAGCGCGCCGCGTGCTCGAAGAAGCCAGCGGCCGGATCGCGGCCATGGCGGCCGCGCAGCGGGTGCTGTACGGGACTCCCGATGCGAGCCAATTTTCGGCGGATCAGTTTTTGGGCGCGGTCGTCGAGACCATTCAGCAGACCTTGCCGCCCGGCATTCGTATCGCCAGTGCACCGGCAACTGGCGTCCTCTCCAACGATAGTGCGATGCCGCTCGCCTTGATTGCCAACGAGCTTTTGACCAATGCGGCCAAGCACGGCGTGGACGCATCGGGGCGCGGGACCATTCGCGTCAGGTTGACGGAGCAGGACGGAGCATTCGAACTGTCGGTCGAGGACGAAGGACCGGGGTTTGATCTCGAGGCCGTCCGGCATAATTCCTCGGGCCTGCGGCTCGTGCTTGGTCTGGCGCGCCAGCTTCAGGGACGTTTCGAGGTAACCCGAAATCCGTCCTGCGCCCGCCTCCACTTCGCTCCAGGTCGAGGCGCTTAATGACGGAGTCCGGCTTCCCGCAAACGCCTTTTGAGGCATCCGGGTCAGACCGTCCGCGCGATCCGATCAATGACCGGAACGAGAGTCACGAAATCGAGCGGACCGGGCAGCCGCGCGGCGTGCTGGTGGTAGAGGACGACTTCTTGATCGCGATGCAGGCGGAGGCGGCGCTGCTTGATGCGGGTCTAGAGGTTGTCGGTCTTGCGGCGACCGCCGAGGAAGCCTTGGCGATGGCCACGCAGCAACGGCCCGCCCTTGTCGTCATGGACATAAGGCTTGCCGGCACGCGGGACGGTATCGAGGCCGCGGGCGATCTGTTTCGCGCGTTTGGTCTGCGCTGCGTCTTTGCGACGGCCCACGACGATCAGCAGACCCGCAACAGGGCCGCGCCCTATGCGCCGCTCGGCTGGCTTGCCAAGCCCTACACGATGGCGTCTTTGGTGGGGCTTGTGCGCGAGGTGCTTTCGACACAGGACTAGCAACGGCCAAGCGATCCCTGGAGGACCGGAGCCAGGAGTTTCCTGAGCGCGTGGCTCTCAAAAAGGCTTCTGAAAACGTGCGACAGCCGCCAAGCTCGATCTCAATGATGCCAGCCCTGCGATGCTCAGGCGTTGAAGATGCCTGTTGCGAGGGGTTCATCGCTACCGGAGTCGGCGCCGAGGCGATCTCGACCGGAACAAGCGCCCGCATGATCTCACCGCTCAGCTGACCCTGGCGTGCCTGCCGGCGCCAAACCGTGAACAAATTGGGATGAACATCATGTCGGCACGCAACCCAATAACACTTGCCGCAGGCGCCAATCTTCCCGATCCAATGTCACGGTTGCCAGACAAGCCCACGGCCGATGTCGTTACGTTCGAGTGCATGGAGCACGTGATCTTGAGGTCGCGCAGGTAAGTTTGGGAGAGACCATCATGACCGCAAAGGAGGTACGATTCTCGACAGAGGCCCGAGACAAAATGCTGCGTGGCGTCGACATTCTGGCCAATGCCGTCAAGGTGACGCTAGGCCCGAAGGGTCGCAACGTTGTGCTTGAAAAGAGCTTCGGTGCGCCTCGCATTACCAAGGACGGCGTAACAGTTGCGAAGAAATAGAGCTCGAGGACAAGTTCGAGAACATGGGAGCACAGATGGTCCGCGAGGTTGCCTCAAGGACCTCCGACCAGGCCGGCGATGGCACAACCACTGCTACCGTTCTGGCACATGCAATTGTCCGTGAAGGCGCCAAGGCGGTCGCAGCGGGCATGAATCCCATGGACCTTAAGTGTGGTATTGATCTCGCGGTCGACGCGGTCGTCGATGAACTAAAAAAGAATACGAAGAAGCTTACGTCAAACGACGAAATCGCGCAGGTCGCGACGATTTCCGCCAATGGTGACAAGCAAATTCGGACGCTTCCTGGCCGATGCAATGAAGAAAGTCGGCAACGAGGGGGTGATCACGGTGGAGGAAGCCAAGTCACTCGAGACCGAGCTGGAGGTCGTCGAAGGCATGCAATTCGACCGCGGCT
Source organism: Bradyrhizobium sp. LMG 9283 (assembly GCF_045571415.1). Classification (NCBI taxonomy): domain Bacteria; kingdom Pseudomonadati; phylum Pseudomonadota; class Alphaproteobacteria; order Hyphomicrobiales; family Nitrobacteraceae; genus Bradyrhizobium; species Bradyrhizobium sp. LMG 9283. Next base: position 1,632,655 of record NZ_CP120691.1, on the reverse strand, counting down.
ACATCTCGCCCTATTTTGCCACCAACACGGAAAAGATGCGGGCCGAGCTGGACGATCCATACATCTTCATCCATGAAAAGAAGCTCTCAGCGTTGCAGCCGATGCTGCCCTTGCTGGAAGCCATCGTGCAGAGCAGCAAGCCCCTGCTTATCATCGCCGAAGAAGTAGAAGGTGAGGCGCTTGCGACGCTTGTCGTGAACAGGCTGCGGGCTGGATTGAAGGTCGCCGCTGTCAAGGCGCCCGGGTTCGGCGACCGGCGGAAAGCCATGTTGCAGGATATTGCGATCATTACTGGCGGCAACTTCATTTCCGAGGAACTCGGCACGAAACTCGAGAAGGTCACGCTCAATATGCTGGGACGCGCCAAGAAGGTCACGATCGACAAGGACAATACGACCATCGTCAGCGGTACCGGCAAGAAATCGGAGATCGAGGCGCGCATTAAGCAGATCAGAACCGAAATCGAAGAAACCACCTCCGACTATGATCGTGAAAAGCTGCAGGAACGGCTGGCAAAGCTTGCCTGCGGCGTCGCCGTGATCCGGGTGGGGGGCGCGACCGAAATCGAGGTCAAGGAGCGGAAAGACCGCGTCGACGACGCAATGCATGCAACGCGCGCCGCCGTTGAAGAAGGTATTCTTCCGGGCGGCGGAGTGGCGCTGCTGCGGGCCACGATGGCCTTGGCGAAGCTCAAGCCCGCAAACGACGATCAGCGCCACGGCCTGGAGACCGTGAAGCGAGCGCTCACCTGGCCCGCGCGGCAGATCGCGGAGAATGCGGGCGAAGGTGGTCGGAAAGGTGCTTGAGAGCAAGGACTACGCCTGGGGCTTCGATGCCCAGACAGCAGAATACGGTAATCTGTTCGCGAAAGGCATCATCGACCCGGCCAAGGTCGTAAGGTCCGCGCTACAGGACGCAGCTTCAATTGCCGGGCTTTTGATCACGACAGAGGCCATGGTCGCCGAAATGCCCAAGAAGAAGGATGGAGCCGGCCAACCCGTCCCCGCCGGTCCTGGCGCAATGGACTTCTAAGGGCACGGGCAACGTGCGGTTAGAGGGGCCTATTTCTGGGCCCTTTTCCGCCGCGCGCAAGAAGCCATTGCTACAGAAGCGGCCGCCGCCGCTTGGGTAGTACCTTGATCCGCCCGAGCATGGCCATCATCATGGCCATCATAATGACGCAAGCTTCACCTCCCCGGCGACTTCCGGTCCCAGCGCGCTATACCGGCTTTGCTAGCAGTGAACAATGCTGAGAGGTTGGTTAGGTCGGGCGCTCTACATGCTGATTGCGTCTGTGCCGCCTGCCTTGGCTCCGCCGATGTTTTCTGTGATTGGTGTCGATCGCGATCTTTTTTGGCAGTGACGGAGTTGTCAGCGCCTTCTCAAAGTGAGTAACGAATGCCTCGCGTTGACAGTTCGCTTGCCCACTTCACAAGTTTGTTGCGTCGACCACGACAGTAATGTCGGGCACTTGCTGATTTGTTAGTTGAAAGATCGTCGCCGTGTGCTAACAGGCGCCCGGCATATTGTCATTCAGGAGCTGAGTAAATTGAAAGCACCGAAGAAGAAGCGAGTGCGTCGCGAGTGGACCCCTGTTGAGTTGCGTGCTCTCAAGCAACACTCGAAGAACCGAACGCCAGTTGTGAAGATCTCGAAGGAGATGAAGCGCACGATCGGCGCACTACGTCAAAAAGCCCTCGCGTTGGGCATCGGTCTGGGACACCAACGCTGACGCGGTCGGAGCCCCGCAGCGACTTGCTGCGTGGCCCGATCATATATTGGACGGTGTCTACTTCGTGGGCTCGCTCGGCTCTCGCAATGATTGCGGCGAGCCGCTTACCTGGCTCAGCTGAGGCGACTCGGGTTAGAACAGGCGGCCGCCCTCAATGCGATCCATCGAGCTCAGATCGTCGTAGGGCTGCGGCACATTCGTTGGATAACACGAGTAGATAAACGATAGCCCGGCTCACGCCAGGGACTCCCAGCAGGCTGGCCTGCACTTCGAAGCTGCGCTGGATAGCACTTTCCGCCCTGTGTGCGTCAAGTTCAGCAAAATTGATCATGGGGTCCGGCCGAGCCATCCCTCGGAGCCGCCGTCGCTCGCTTGCCCAAAAGCGTAGCGCTGGCGAGCGACGGCGGCGGAGAGGGGTGGCGTGCATCCCCTTGGTGGGCCTGAGCATCGTCAGGCCGCCTGGCGTAACGCCTCCTTCTTGTGCTCCTTCAACAGATCCATGTTGAGATAGCGATGATCCTCGAGCCAGGCCTCATGGCGCTCAAGGGACTGCATTTAACCGCTAATGTTCTTGGCTGGATTTGCGAGTTCGTCATTTCCATCCCGCAGAGCGCCACTGTGGTTTTCCGGTGCACCATTTGCTGAGTTGTTCGCGCTAGTCAATTCTACCATAAAGACTTCGCTGCAAAGGGCGAATGCCACGCCTGACCACCCCAGCTGGAAACAATGAGGCTCGGGAAACTCGGGATATCTTCCGGGCCTCGCTGTCTGCGCACGAGATTTCAATGACAGAGCATCCAGCCAGGCGTGAGCGTCCTCAGATGTTTCGCCGGCACCTCGGTTGAAAAGATCGCCTCCGCTGAGGCTTGCATCGCGATGCGAGATGGATCGACTTGCCGATGCGTTCTTGGCTGCGACCGATCTTCCGGCGGCCTCCTGCATGCTTCCGACCTGCCAGTGGCCTTCGCCGTCTGTTCGGCCAACGCGTTGACCTTGCCCCACGGGCTTAATCCAGCTTGAAGTTCGCTCTGGCCCACAACAAGGACCAGAGCATGAAGCGCAGCCGCTTTTCGGAAGAGCAGATCATCGGGATTTTGAAGGAGCACGAAGCTGGCGTTTCGGTCGCCGATCTGTGCCGCAAGCATGGCGTCAGTGACGCCAGCATCTACAAATGGAAGGCAAAATTCGGCGGGATGGAGGTGTCGGAGGCCAAGCGGCTGAAGACCCTGGAGGACGAGAACACACGACTGAAGCGGCTCTTGGCCGACGCCATGCTGGACAATGCGGCCTTGAAAGATCTCCTGGGAAAGAAATGGTGATGCCCGCTGCCAAGCGGAAAGCTGTCGCCCATCTCGTGGACGTCTACGGAATGAGCGAACGGCGGGCGTGTAAAGCCATCGGCTGCTGCCGCATGACGATAAGATACAAGGCGACCCGCGCAGATGATGCCGGCCTTCGCCAGCGCATGAGGGCGATCGCCCAGGAACGTCGCCGTTTCGGTTACCGCCGCCTGCACGTGCTGCTCAAGCGGGAGGGTTATCTGGTCAACCATAAGAAGCTCTTCCGGCTCTACCGGGAAGAGAGGCTCGCGGTACGCCGCCGTGGTGGCCGCAAGCGGGCAATTGGGACCAGGGCACCGATGATGGCGCCGATAGCCCCCAACGATCGTTGGTCGCTCGACTTCGTGTCGGATCAGCTCACCGACGGCCGTCGCTTCCGCATTCTGACCGTGGTCGACGATTGCACCCGCGAGTGTCTGGCGCTGGTGGCCGATACCTCGCTCTCGGGCGCCCGGGTGGCGCGGGAACTGGACCGCCTGATCACCGAGCGCGGCAAGCCCAAGACGGTGGTTAGCGACAACGGCACCGAACTCACCAGCAACGCCATTCTGACGTGGGCCGATCAGAGCCGCGTCGCTTGGCACTACATCGCGCCAGGCAAGCCCATGCAGAACGCCTTCATCGAGAGCTTCAACGGCCGGCTGCGGGATGAATTGTTGAACGAGACGTTGTTCACCTCGCTGGCCCAGGCCCGCGTCGCGCTCGGATGCTGGCGCGCGGATTACAACGACACACGACCACACTCACGGCTCGGATGGAGGACGCCGTCCGAGTTCGCCATCACCTGCAACCCGCGACGGGATCTGGCGCTGCGCTATGCTGAGGGCTCCGCGCCAGCTCCCGTCGCTACCACCGCCCAAATGGACAAATCCAACGACCGGGGCGAACTCAGGAATGGATAAAACTTGGGGGCAAGGTCAGCGTTGACCTCGCTCGCCACGGCGTCGAGCCAGCTTGACGCTTCTGCAGGCGTGCTTAAGTCCACCGGCCGCAGCTCGGCCTGCTGCGCCACATTCTGGGTAGCTCGGCGATCGACCGACAACCGATCGTCTGCTACTTCTTCGGCTAAGCAGGCGATGAAGAGGGTTTTCGCAAAACCCTCCGTTCTGCGGTGTATAATGCTGTACTAACTGCGAAAGCCGCAAGAAATTGCACCCGTTCACGGCCGCGAGCGCTAGAATTGCGTGCTGTCCTTGCTTAGCTAGCGAAGATGAAGCGTGTACCCGTGTAGGAGCGCAGGAGCTTGTTCGGCATCTCGGCCTTTGCCATTTCGTAGAACGGCTCACCAGTGCAGTGCAGTGGAATGACGTAGTCGATGTCGATCCCCTTCAGTGCTGTGATCGTGTCGCGCACATAGTCCTCCTTGTAGGGCGCGAGGTGGAACCCGCCGATCACGGCGTGAACCTTGCTGATACCCGAAGCCGCCTGGGCTTGCTTGATCGCATTGATGACCCCGCGATGGCTACAAGACGTCAACACGATCAACCCGCGGCCCTTTAGATTGAAGGCCGTGGCGATCTCGTGCCGGAACTGGTCCGGGACGACAGCCTTCGTCCGTTCATCCTCCGGAAGCTTATCGGCATAGCATCCAATGCCGTGGTGCACGCCGATCTTCATGGCGCTGGGGGACAGCAGCTTCTCAAAGCTCGTTTGGCCGATGTGCCCCGTGGTGAAGCCGTGATCCGCCACCAGTGCCGGTTCTTCCACATAAGTGACCGCAACATTCGCGTCTTCCAGTGCCTTGCGATCCAAGGCTCCGAAGTCGCCGCGCACCGGCGGAGCCGTCCATTCGCGGGAGCAGAATGCGTCCTCGCCGCCGACGTAAATCGGCAGCTTAGCTTTGAGCTTGCCGCTGTTTTGTTTCAGGAAGCCGGCGAGACCGCCAAAATGATCGTAGTGACCGTGGCTCAACACAAGGGCATCAAGCGCGGCCGGGTCGATGCCTACGAGATTGGCGTTGTTGACCAGCGCGTCCGGTGTGAAGCCGAAATCGACTAGGACATGTCGTGTTTCGGCGCCGCGCCGCGATTCGACGTGCATCGACAGTCCAAATTCACTGATCAACGTTTTGCCCGGCGGCTTGCCATCGCCGATGCCCCAGCCGAAGTGCTCAATCTCAACATCGGAAACCTTGCGGCTCGGGGCGACAGCGAATTGGTAGCTGTCGACGACCACCCGCACTGCCACACGATCGATCTCCGGAACCCTACCGGCGACCGCTTCTGCGCGTACAGGCTTTCCGCTGCCGAGTAGCGTCGCCACCACGGCGCTGAACAAGGCAGCACCGCCGCCGCAGACTACATCTCGTCGATGCATTGCGTTGCACTCGCAAATAAACATGATCCAATCCTCCCTTTAGGTGGCCTCTGCTGCCGCAAAGCATCAGGCGAAAACGCCCTCCAGGGCGGAGGCGTTGGAGTGCCGAACACACCAGCGTCTGGCAGCCCGCACACCGAGGATCGGACACATCATATCCCGCGCGGGGATAAGGTGGCGACTCACAATGGTCCGGTTCGAGTCAGAATCACGGTCTGCGCCGCGTGCAAGCCGCTTCCGATTTACACTGAGCAGCCGACGCTGGGGCAGGGTTCGAGCTAGGCAGCATCGGGCCGCAAGCGGCCGTCCCATCAACTGCACCATCCGCCCGTGAACCATGGCCCGCGCGAGAGTGGCGGATGTCTCTCGTTGCGGGCCGCAGTTGCGTCGCTGGTAGCGGCGTCACATATCGCCCCGAGCTACTCTCCATGGTTGGCGCCAATTCCGACGGGGGCAGACGAACGGGCTACTTCAAATAACCTACATAGTAGATTCCAATCACGTTTTTCGAAGAATCCAGTATCGGTTTGTACCCTGTGATGTAGGGTTTGCCGAGAATGTCTACTTCCCCATAGAAAGCTTCGCCTCTCCTGATGGCCTCAATGGCTTTGCCTTTCGGATCCAGGACTGTTCCAATCGCTCGCGAGCCATCATTCTTCACATTAGTGGCGACGCGGATGTACTCGTCACCACTCTTCACGAAGATGGTGGCCGTCCCCCGAGCCTGCTTTACGACGTCATCAACGACCTCGAAATTGTTGTTCATCTTGGTTGAACCAAAATAGATGGCAGGCGCCGGCTTGCCGCCGACAGCCTCTGTCCCTTCGATCTTAGGCGGACCTAGTTTAGTCGCCGTCGATTCCAGGAGCTCCATCGCGGACTTGACCTTCGCATCCTGAGCCTGACCAACGTCCGGCAAAAACATAGTGGCCCCGATGAGGCACGCGATTGCCCAGATGCCGTTTGCAATTTGCTTGAGGTTCATGACCCTTCCTCCAAATAAAAAACGCCTGCAGGCGACCAACGGTCGTCTCCGAGCCTTCGGCGACGGCGCGGAAGATCATGCTGCGGCGGTTTTGGGTTTACCGACATTCGACCTCGCACTGATAGGCGTGCCGGGGTACCGCGTCTCGACCAAGTCCGGCATACTCGCAGACTAGGTCCTTGGATCAATCGAATGTACGCCTCTAGAATTTCGTCAAAGAGGCACGCGGGCCATATCCCGCGCGTAGGGCAGCTTACTGCTGAAACACAGCGCGGCCCACACCCCAATTTGGACAGCATTTCTGCCTGTAAGGAGATCGTTCAGCGAGCCGGCCTTGGGCCGTCGCATCTATGCCTATGTCGCAGTTGGGTCATTCGCGTCGATTTGGCCGCGTCGCCCACCACGTCCGGTCTGGCCTCGGCTGCTGACGTGCCGGGCGCCATCGCGGTCTTCGCCTTCGGGCCGACAACGGAAATCGCGCCTTATTCGATCACCTCGTCGGCACGGGCGAGCAGCGATGGGGGGATTTGGATGCGTAAGGAGCGCGCGGTTGCCGAGTTGAGAACCAAATTGAACTCCGTAGGCTGCTGAATGGGCAGATCATCCGGCCGAGCACCTTTTAAAATACGTGCGGCGTAAGTGCCGATTTTTTGAAAAGTTCCGACAAGGCTGGGCCCGTAGCTCATCAAGCCACCAGCCGCCGGAAATTCGCGGAATTCGTAGGAGGCCGGAAGCGAATGACGATTGGCCAATGCGACAATTTGCGCACGCAGGTTAAAAAACATCGCATCGTTGCTGACGAGCACCGCCCCGACTTGGGCACTGACTAGCTGCCTGAATGCTGGTTCGAGGGCATCCGGGTTGCGCGCCTTTGCGACTTTCAAGGGCCGCCCGGTCGAACGGGCAATATCGTCGATTTCCTGCAGCAGGTCTTGATTGTCGGGGTTTACCAAAAATCCGACGGTAGCGTTTTGCTGGAGCAGCTCCTGAATCAGTTCAAGACGCTTAAGGACAAGCGTCGCTGTCATCATAGATATGCCCGTGGCGTTGCCTCCGGGATGAGCGAAGCTCTTTGCCAGCCCGAGCTTCACCGGGTCTGACGCGATTACGAATACGATCGGAATGGTTGAAGTTGCCCTCCTCGCGGCGAGCGCAGCCACATTGCCCCCTCCGATGATCAAGGCCGGATTGAGGTGCAAGAGCTCTTGTGCGAGCTCCGGAAGCCTATCGTGGTTTCCTCGTGCCCACCTACGTTCTATCGTGACGTTTCTTCCGACCATGTAACCACTCTCCGCGAGACCTCTTTCGAACGCTGCGTCATAAGGGCTCGCCGTGTCAGGTGACCCCACGGACAGCACACCAATTATAGGTACCGCTGATTGTTGCGCGCTCGCCGCAAGCGGCCACAGAGGTGCCGCACCGACAAGAAGCGTGATGAACTCGCGCCGTCTCATGTCCGCTCCCAAGCTCTCAGGCGGCATCGTAGCGGTCCAGGCGGGCACAATGATAGAGGCTTGAAACCGCCATGACAGCCATTGCCGCACCGCACAACCAAATGTCGTAGTTCGGTCAAAATGCGAAGAACTCAACTTGAGCAAATCTAGTCCGCCATGCGCCGGCGATGGTCAGCGCGAGATGACGATGATGCGCTGGGGCATGCCGCCACCGCCACGCGTCGGTGGGCCTCCGGTCACTAACGTGCGCAATACCGCCTCGCCGCACTGGCGCGCCTGGCTCAAGCCGGAGAACCGCTGTCTGGTGCCGGCGAACAGTTTTTCGGAATACGCGCCAGAGCCGGACCCTGCGACCGGAAAGAAGGACGTTATCTGGTTCGCTCTGGCCGACGAGCGGCCCCTGTTCGCCTTCGCGGGCATCTGGACGACCTTCAACGGCGACCGTGGCACGAAGTCGAAGCCGATCCCCGGGCCGCATGTGGTCTACGGCTTCCTGACGACGGCACCAAACGCAGTGGTCGAGCCGATCCATCCCAAGGCCATGCCGGCCATCCTCACCACCGATGAAGAATGGGACGTCTGGATGCGCGCGCCGTGGGACGAGGCGAAGGCGCTGCAGCGGCCCTTGCCCGATGAAGCCCTGAAGATAGTGGCCCGTGGCGAGTCGAAGGAAGATCAGGCGGCGGCATGAAGCACGTTGAGGCCCGCCCCTATGCGGATCCTGAAGCCGCAGCGCGGAAGCTTGTCCAGCTCGCGTCCAACATCGAGCCGGTCCAGGACGGCCGCATTCATATCGAGAAGATCAACGCGCCATTCCTCTACACCCTGAAAGGCAGCGGATCTGAGTTCGGCGCTGGCATCAAATACGCTGTCCAGCAAGGCTGGCTCGAGCTGCACGAGAGCGGGACTTATGTGCGATTGCCGAGCCAAGGCCGACCGCGCTGAGTAGACCAGCGCGCCCCGTGCCGGCCCCGAGGTGCGCACCGACTTACATCCGCTCGCCAGGACATGGTTTTGCCGATGACGGCGAAGCTATGCCACGAGCCAGACGATCCCAGCCTCTCAGCTACGGGTGGTAAGCCGCGGCGGCTTCTGGGACATCATCCAGAGCTCGATGGCTGCCAGGATCGCGACCGCCGCGCCGATGATCACATGCACCGTCATTGCGGTGGTTCCCTGGAAGCCCAATACCCAGGGCGATACCAACGCCCACAAGCCGACGATTAGGTTCAGCCACTCCTCCCACGCTGCGAATGCCGCCAGCGCCGCGATCGCAAGGATCGCGATGGCGATACCGGTGATAACGGCGTTTTGAGAGACCGTCCCGGCATCGAAACTGAATATCCAGGGCGAAACGAACAGTACCGCGCCGAGGATCAGGTTCGCAACGTCACAAAAGTTGGCGTTTGTCCAATTCTCTTGCCAATTCTGCATGACACCCCCTCCATTGGAGGTTTTCTATGCCAAATCAACCGTATGATCGCCGAGCCGGTTTCCATCGCGGCCCGCGGCATAATGGCAACCGGAGCGGCGGACCTGCCGCGCCTGGACGCGGCCGTCCGCGATCGCCCATACCACGGCGGCCGGCAAAAGTACGGGATCAAGTTCAAGAACCGCAGCCACCCCGCGGTGGCGCGACACTTGACGCGCTGTCCTGCTCTGGAGCGGAAAACTCGAACCAGGAGGAACGAACGGGGCGCGCACGAGTCGTTAGGCTGGCGAGACCAAATCGATCAGCCGTAGTCCTCCCCGTGTGCAACGACCATGCGTTACGTGGCATATGCACTCGATCTGTGGGGTGTCGCTCATGCGACCTATGAGCTGGAGTGCGGCTGCGACGATGATGCTAACCGTCGAGCTGTGAAATTCCTCGAAGCGCACCCGGTGATCGAAGTATGGAGCGGCCCTCGTCGGGTCGCAAGGTTTACCGCCGATACCACAGGCGGGGCGCCGGCTAGGGCGGAAGCCACCCAGCGCCGAAGAACCGGGTAGAGCTTTGCTCCCTATCTGATGTCCTCCCAAGCAGCGGCCGGTCCGGCCTTCTCGCCCTAAAATTCCTATCCATCTTGAAAGTAGATCAAGCCTCTCTAAGTCTTGCGCCGGAGGGGGCTCCTCCGACCACTTTTGGAAAGGATTGCTTGTAACCGTCGAGGACGACGATGATGACACTCGAAGAAAAGCTCGCCCGCTTGCGCACCCACCGCAATAACATTCACCGCTACCACCGGCTGCTCAAGACCCGCCTTTCCGATCTGGAGCGCGAGTACATCGAAAGCCGTCTCTCCGAGGAACGAGCGGCGCTGGTAAGCCTCGCGCGCACGACGTTCCCCATTCCTTTCAAAATGCCGCCACCAGAGCAGCAGCCGCAGACCTTCAAGCCTGAGGTGGCTTGAGCTTGCCGCTGCGCATCAGGAGCTCGCGCCCGTGCGACAGCGGCCCATTAACGGCGTCGAGCCGGAAAGAACCGAGGATGACATTACGCGTGAGCTGCTCGGCCCGCGGGGCGTTCCGGGCGCTCCCGACCCCGCCCGCATGGTCCCGCAGCTCGAGAAGAACACGCCAACGCACCTAAGGTGGAGAACCCCGAGCTCCGACGGTGAGCCGGGCAACCGGAACCTTGTTGATCCGGTCAAGGGCGGAGAGGCGGAACGGGCAGTGACCAACCACCATTGTTCCGAATTGCGGGGCGCCGTCGATGGCGGTGCAAAGATGCAGAACGCTCAGAAGTACATCAACATTGCCGCTCTAGTCGCGCTCGCTGGTTGGCTTGGTCTCTGTTTCAAGATGGGCTGGTACTGATGGGACGGCTTACGCCCGGCGTAGACCACATCGGCCCCAGCCTGGAGGTTTTTCCGGATCGAAAAACGAGCTGGGACCGAGAGGTCTGCCACCGTCTGGATCGGCAAACGCTGTTTCATCCCGCAAAACCATCCCTTGTGCATTCAAACTTAAATCGGACGCAAAACGAAGGCCCCAGTCCGGGGACAAACCTGGGGCCTAGTCGGACTCCACGCCAGCAAAGACGGATCATAGAACCCGCTGCGGGAGCGCTAGTTCCTAAAAGCCGAACGCCACGCCCTTCATCGAACGCGGCTCGACCTTCTTCCGGCTGCTGCCCGGACGTCATCAAAATGAAGAGGCAGTTAGCCTTGGACTCTCCTCCCGTGCGTGCTGGCCGTGGCTCCTTAGAGAGCTGAGGCCTTTTCGTGGGCAGGTGAGGAACTCGCATACGGGCGCGGTCAGATTCTGCGCTTTCCCATTGAACCTTTACTCGGGCCGCCGGACGAACCCTCAATCGGGGGAAGCCAGAGCTAGAGGTTTCCCATGCGCACGATCTTAATCGCGGCTGTTACCTTCTTCGCTGCTGCAACGACTTTGCTGTGGTCCTACCCGCAGTCGACCAAGCTTCATGTCGCCACCAAAGCCATTGGTCACTGCAAGAACTATCACAGCTTGGCCGGGGTAAAAGCGTCCGATCTACTGCCCAACTAAGCAAGTCGGAGCGGGAACAAGGCTCCCGCTTAGCGGAATCGCTACGGCCGTCTCCGCGATTTGCCGGTTCGACCCTGCTAAACCGCGGCCGTTTAGATTCGTTTTTTCCGGAGTCTGCGCCTATTTCGTCTTCATGCGTATGGCGTACGAACTCTGCCTGGCCACCGCCGGCAAGTCCCGGCCCCGCAAGAAAAGTTGGGGCATCGCCGCTTTCTCCCGACGCGATTTACATACGTGAATGAACTTCAAAACTGAATGCGCTCCCTGCTAGCTGGAGGGCAATTCGGGAGCATGCTTTATTGACTGACGAAGTTCCATCGCAGAGCCGGTTTTTCGTTCGAATAGGAGGCAAAGGTTGGATGGTCTACGACCGAGAACGCAAGGGCCCAGCACTGCTCGGGACAGGCTGGGCGGCCAATTTGACCCAAGAACGAGCTGAACAAGTGCTACGTTTGCTTACTTCTTCTCCTGCGGAGAAGCCGCCCTCTGCGAAATGACAGTGGCCCGCCACTGTGACCCGGACGGCCTTAAAAAAGGGCGACCCCAGCTGGGCAGCAGCTGAGGCCGTGGGGGACTGCTCCGGCTTCAGGGGGCTCTTGGGGACACCGGAGCAGAGAGCCAATTCGCCAAATTGCCACTTGTTCCCGACTCGTAAAATCAGCGGGAAATCTTATCTTCGGCCCATGCGTATGGCGTACGAGCCTTGCTTGGCTACCGCCGCTAAGCAAGTCCCCTCGAGGCCCGATTGGATCCACGAAGTAAAGCACGACGGCTACCGGATGCTAGTCATCCGGGAGAACGAGCGCGTGCGTCTACTCTCGCGCAACGGCACCGACTGGACCAAGCGCTATCCCTGGATCGCCGAGGCGGCGCTCAAGAACCGGCAGAAGCGCTTTGTGATCGATGGCGAGGCCGTGATCCTTGGGGTGGACGGCATCAGCGACTTCAACGCGTTGCACAGCCGGCAATACGACCATGAGGTGCAGCTCTACGCCTTCGATATTCTGGCGATGGACGGCGACGACTTGCGCGATCTGCCTCTGCACCTCCGCAAGACAAACCTAGAGAGGCTATTGGCACGGCGGCCAGACGGCATCACCGTGGCGCCCTTCGAGCGGGGCGAGATCGGTCCCGACCTCTTCCGAGCGGCTTGCCGCATGGGTCTCGAAGGGCTTGTATCCAAACATCGCGATCGGCCTTACCGCGGCGGCCGGCAAAAATTCTGGATCAAGGTCAAGAATCGTAGCCATCCCGCGACGGAACGGGAGCTGTGATGGCTTACAAAAGAGGCGCACGGGAAGGTGCCATGAAACTCCCTCGCGGAAAATTCATGGGCAAGCGCGTCGGCAAGCCGCCCGCAGACGAAGCCGAGCACTTCCTGAAATGACCGTGACCTTGCCCCCAACTTTTATCCAATCCTGAGTTCGCTCCGGTCGTTGGATTTGCCCGGTTGGGCGGTGGGAGCGACGGGAGCTGGCGCGGAGCCTTCGGCATAGCGCAGCGCCAGATCCCGGCGCGGGTGACAGGTGAAGGCGAACTCGGAGGGCGTTTTCCATCCGAGCTGCGAGTGGGGTCGGGCATCGTTGTAATCGGCCCGCCAGCATCCGAGTGCGACGCGAGCCTGGGCCAGTGACGTGAACAGCGTCTCGTTCAGCAATTCATCCCGCAGCCGGCCGTTGAAGCTCTCGATGAAGGCATTCTGCATTGGCTTGCCCGGCGCAATGTAGTGCCAGGCGACGCGGCTCTGATCCGCCCATGTCAGGATGGCGTTGCTGGTCAGCTCGCTGCCGTTGTCGCTGACCACCATTTTCGGCTTGCCGCGCTCGATCATCAGCCGGTCCAGTTCCCGCGCCACGCGGATGCCGGAGAGCGAGGTATCGGCCACCAGCGCCAGGCACTCGCGGGTGCAGTCATCGACCACGGTGAGGACGCGGAAGCGGCGGCCGCAGGTCAGCTGATCCGACACGAAGTCGAGCGACCAGCGCTCGTTCGGCGCCATCGGCACCGTCATCGGCGCCCTGGTCCCGATGGCGCGCTTGCGGCCGCCACGGCGGCGCACTGCAAGCTTCTCTTCCCGGTACAGCCGGAACAGCTTCTTGTGGTTGACCCTATAGCCCTCCCGCTTGAGCAGGACATGCACGCGCCGATAGCCGAAGCGGCGGCGCTCGTGCGCGATCGCCTTCATGCGCTGGCGAAGGCCGCCATCGTCCGTCCGGATCGTCTTGTATCTCACAGTCATGCGGCAGCTGCCGATGGTTTTACACGCCCGCCGTTCGCTCATCCCGTGGGCATCCATGAGATGGGCGACAGCTTTCCGCCTCCTCGCGGGCGTCACCATTTCTTTCCCAGCAAGTCCTTCAGCGCGACATTGTCGAGCATGGCATCCGCCAGCAGCCGCTTCAGCCGCGTGTTCTCATCCTCCAGCGCCTTCAGCCGCTTAGCCTCCGACACCTCCATACCGCCGAACTTCGCCCTCCATTTGTAGATGCTGGCGTCGCTGACGCCATGCTTGCGGCACAGGTCGGCAACCGAAACGCCGGCCTCGTGCTCCTTCAAAATCCCGATGATCTGCTCTTCCGAAAAGCGGCTGCGCTTCATGCTCTGGTCCTTGTCGTGGGCCAGAACGAACTTCAAACTGGATTAAGCCCGTGGGGCAAGGTCAACCGACCTGCGGCGGCTGGATCGATCTGCGCGATCTTGCCGCTATCTTGGACCATGAGGGCCCACTGCGTCACTCCGTTGCAGATCGCCCGCAATAGGACAGAGAGGTCCACCAATGGATTAGAGCGGCCAGCGGCCCTGGGAGCCGGCGGGTTATCAATGCCTTTGCTCAGGTTTGCTTGCCGCGCATGCAGTTGATGACAAACTCTCGCTTTGCGCGACCTTGCCCCTTCATTATCCCGCCCGCGCTCGAGAACCCACGTTCGGCAGCAAGCTGCCTGCAGCTATCTAAACTTCGGACAAAGCCTTTACGCGACATGCCCTGCTGAGCCTGCACAGCGCCGGCGGCCAGAGCCAACGTAAGGGAAGCAAAAAAGATAAGCCTAATCATTCCCAATCTCCCACATCTAACAAGGAGAGGAATGGCATGAGCCCCCGAGCGGGATGTCTCGCGCCCTTGTCAATAACTTGCGAAGCGCTTAGCACCGCTGTCAACTAGCGTGATGCCCAGGATTACCGAGCACTGATAGACTGTAGCACGAAGGCCCGCCAGTCTGGACCAGCGGGCCCTCCTCCAAATTTCACTTTTTCAGGCAAAGACCAACCGTCGGTGAAGTGCCACACTTAGCGCCATCTGCGCTCCCACCACCGGGACAAAACACCGAGACAAGGGTTTCGCTGTTGTCGCAATTGACGGCGCCATCAGCTTGCACTGCGCGTATATTGACCGTCCCTGGATCGCCCTTGTCTCCCTTCTCACCTTGCCTGAGAGGGCTGCAATAGAGAAAGCCCGCCAGCGTGAGCCCGCGGGCCAAGTGCTCCTACATCGGAGCCTCGTCCCAGATGCTCCTGGTTGCGGTGTCCGCGATCGTGAGCGAGCCATCGGCATAGATTGGCGCGTCGATCGACCTTAATCCAAACTTGCCGACCCCTTGCTGGTTGGCCTCCCGGTAGCAGGCCCTGATAAACTCTCGGACCCTTCCTTGTACTTCGTCACGCTGAAGCGTGTTGAAGCCGGCGATAATCGGCAAGCTCGTCGATGCGATGAAGCGAGATCGGAATTTCGATGCGCATTCCGACGAAGTCGGCCGTAGATTCCAAGCGAAGCCGGCCGCCTGTACCGATTGAAGCCGGCCATGGATTCCGATGATCCCGGCCGCCTGCCGAGGCGGGCTCTCGCGACGACGTCGTCATCAGGTCAGTTGGCGGGCTCGTCGTCAAGCGTCTGACGCTTGGCGGCGGCCTTGCGTAGGCTCTCGCCCTTGAGGGTAAGCCTGTGGGCGTTGTGCACGAGGCGATCGACGATGGCGTCGGCAATGGTTGGGTTGCCGATGAGCTCGTGCCAATGCTCGACCGGGAGCTGGCTTGTCACCACGGTCGAGCCGCGGCCATGGCGATCCTCCATCATCTCCAAGAGGTCGCGTTGCTGCTCGGCAGTCATCGGGGCAAGTCCCCAGTCGTCGAGGACCAGAAGCTCGACGCGGGCCAGGGTCCTGAGGAGGCGAGCATGGCGGCCGTCGCCCCGCGCGAGGGTGAGCGCCTCGAACAGCCGCGGCAGCCGTTGATAGAGCACGGAGCGGTTGTCCCGACAGGCCTTGTGGCCCAAGGCGCAAGCGATCCAGCTCTTGCCGACGCCGGTTGGGCCGATGATGAGCAGGTTCTGATGCCGGTCGATCCATTCGCCGGCGACGAGCTTTTGGAACAGCGGCTTGTCGAGCCCGCGCGGCGCCTTCATGTCGATATCCTCGACGACGGCGTTCTGCCGGAGGCTGGCGAACCGCAACCGAGCGATCAGCCGCTTGTTCTCGCGCTCGGTCGCCTCACGGTCGACCAGCAGTGCGAGGCGCTCCTCGAAGGCCAGCGTGGCGGTGTCGGGCTGTCGCTGCTGTTCGTCGAGGGCCTTCGCCATGCCGTTAAGCCCGAGTGCGACGAGGCGGTTGTGGGTGGGATGTGTCAACATCGTCTCTCCTTTCTTCAGTGGTAGTAATCGGTGCCGCGGATATTGCCGTGGCGGATCGGTGGGTCGTCCGGCGGCCTCTCGTTTGCGTAAGCGCGATCGAGCCCGTGCTGCAGGATCGACTTGATCGAGCCGTAGGAGGTCGCGCCGATGTCGTTACCGCGCCGGCAGGCGGCCTCGATGCGGGCCGAGCCGTAGCTGCGCGCGAGCCGCAGAATGCCGAGACAAGCCCGGAAGCCCTGCTCGGGGTGTGGCTTGGCTTTCATGATCGCCTCGAGGAGAGCGATCGTGGCGGGGCCGATCTTGGCGGCTTCTCGTTTGATCCGTGCTGGCGTCCATTCGGCATAGCGCCGGTGCGCGCTCGGCATGTGCTCCGGGATCGTGGTGTGGCGATGGGGTACGCAAGAGCGGGCGTGACTGGCGACCCGGACGCCCTTGTGCAGGATCTCGATCGTCCGGTCGGTGATGCGCGCCTCAAGCTCCTCGCGGATCAGGCGTGAGGGCACCGAGTAGTAGTGACCGGCGATCTCGACGTGATAGTCGGGCGCGACGCGGCACTTCTTCCATTCGGCGTACTGATACGGCGGCGGTAAGGCTTTGAGCGCCGTCTTGTCGATCTGTGCGAACAACTCGTTGCGGCTCACGCCGAGCTTGCGCATGATCTTGGCGTTGAGGTCGGCAACCGCCTCGCGGATGGCCGCGTTGAGCTCGTCAAGCGAGAAGAAGCGCCGGTTGCGCAGCCGCGCCAGCACGAACCGCTGGACAATTTGCACCGCCACTTCCACCTTCGCTTTGTCGCGCGGCTTCCTCGGACGCGCGGGCAGGATCGCAGTGCCGTAATGCTCGGCCAGTTCCTGGTAGGTGCGATTGATGCCCGGTTCATAGCGGCAGGTGGCGGTGACGCCGGCCTTCAGATTGTCGCAGACGATCGCCTTCGGCACGCCGCCGATCATGCGCAGGGCATTGACATGTAACCCGATCCAGTCGGCCAGCCCTTCCGACCAGCGCGCCTCGGCAAAGGTGTAGTTGGATGCTCCCAGCACTGCGACGAAGACATGGGCCAGCCGCTGCACGCCGGTCGCGGCATCGAACACCTGCACGGTGTCGCCCGCGAAGTCGACGAACAGCTTCTCTCCGGGCCCGTGCACCTGCCGCATGCTCGGCGAGATCGTCTCGCTCCATTTCCGGTAGAGATCGCAGAACCGGCTGTAGCCATAGCCGTCGGCGTGCTCGGCGCGATATTCCTCCCACAGCAGGAGCAGCGTCACACCGCGCCGCTTCAGCTCCCGGTGCACCGCCGTCCAGTCAGGCAACGGCCGCGCCGGTTTCTCCTCGAACGTCGGCGGCGTGAACAGCCGGCGCTCGAGCTCGCCGTCGTCCATCCCTTCCGGCACCGGCCAGGTGATGCCGATCACGGCAGCCCGCCGCAGATACTCGCCAACCGTCGATCGGCTGATGCCGACGGTGACGGCGATCTGCCGTTCGCTCACGCCAAGGGCGTGCCGCAGTCTCAAGACTTCTCGAACCTTCCGCATCGGCGCTCTCTCGGCGGGCATCAGACCTCCCCTTGCTTGGCCGCAAAGGGGGGGGTCCGCGATTCGATCGCCGTCTTCGAGAGCGTCAGGCCGGTCTCAACAGGGTGGCCGGCTTCGATCGGAATGGGTGGCCGACTTCCGTCGGAATCGGTGGCCGGATTGCATCGGAATCAGTGGCCGGCTTGCATCGGATTACGCAATTTCGATGCGATCAGGCGAATCTGTCCCGACACGCTGGCCTTCTACCGCACAGTGAGGAAGGTGCCGGAATTTAGAGCTGTTCACCACGAATGGGCGTCAGGCGGACGCGCTCGCGCAGTGAAGGCGTACAAGAGAACGAGGACGCAGAAGCGCTACAATGAGGTGATGGCGGCACTGCCGAGCAGGATGCCGCTAGACGCCAAGATCGAAATCGTCAGCATGATCTACGAGGCTCACGCCCTGCGTCGCTATAGGGAAAGCCGTTCGGGATTACGAAAGCCGCGTCCCGCATCAAAGAGTTCATCGCGGATTACTATCGCGATAATCCGGTTATGGCGTATGGTGACATCAAGACACCCTGGTCGCTCGACGCTCCGATTGGTCACGACACGGGCACCCGTCTGGTTGAGACCGTCTCGGAAGGACTGTGGTGAACGCTGATCGGTTCGGTAGCAAGTAAGGCCCGCCGGACCACATCTGGCGGGCCGCCTCTTGTGTGCAGGTTAGCGCTGATGCCCTAAACCAACTCCAAGGCTTCGCGCCTTTTGCCTCAACGAGCCCTCGGATCGCTTCATCAGCTTCGAGAGCTTGGCTACCGGCGTGCGAGCCTTGGAATGTGCCTTCAATAGCTTGACGTCTTCCTTCGTATACTCTTTGCGCTTGCTGTTGGTCTTTTTTGCCACTTGATGTTCTCCAACGTGATCGCGCGCCGGGTTAAAGTGCTCATGCGAATCCGTCAAGGGAGGATGACGTTGATAGGACATTCAGGTTGCAATTGATGGTTTGTGCCATGGGCAGCACTGACGGGCTTGGTCATATTTCGTGATTGAACCGCTTAACTCTGCAATCGACCAACACTTTATTGCTTCCAAAATTATAGGAGGCGTACATGTCATCTCCAGAAGAAGACGATCGGCGCGAGTTTCTAGAGGCTTGCGGTAGGTTTGCCTCTGTAACACCTCCGGCCATTACAGCGTTGCTGTCGACCTCACTTAGTAGCAGCGCAATTGCCAGCTCCGACGGCCGGCGCCGTGTATCCCTCATCACTACCGCTCAGAACCGAAGGCCGCGAGAAGCTGCCTCGGAAGCGGCGCAAGAATCCCGAGTCACCGCGCCCGCTCAGGTCACTCCACAGACCTAGCGAAGCCCCTGGTGAGGCGCCTGCAAGCTGCTGGGCGCCGACGCTGCCGACTTGCTCCAAGAGGGCGTCGGCATCGCCGCGATGCTTTGCGACCAGTTCCTCAAGTCCCATTCGGCAGGCGGCTCGGAACAGACCCGGGCCAATCTCGCCACGCTCGAATGGCGCCACGGTGATCCGGTCCGGCTGGCGTGCCAATAGCTGCTCTAGGTCGGTCTTGCGCGTGTGGAGAGGCGGCGAGCGCAGGTCGTCGCGGTCCATCGCGACAATGTCGAAGGCGTAGAGCTGGACTTCGTGCTCGTGCTTGCGGGAGTGCAGCGCACTGAAATCGGATATGCCATCTACTCCGAGGATCACGGCCTCTCCGTCAATAACGAAATGAGTCTGGCGGTTCTTCAGTGCGGCCTCGACGATCCACGGATAGCGCTTCGTCCAGTCGGTGCCGTTGCGCGAGAGGAGGCGCACGCGTTCATTCTCCCTGATGACTAGCATCCGGTAGCCGTCGTGCTTCACTTCATGAATCCAATCCGGTCCTGATGGGACCTGCTTGCCGGCGGTCGCCAGGCAGAGCTCATAAGGCTATACGCATGGACGGAAGATAGGAGCCCGACACGGATTTTACGAATCTGCTGAAGTTCCTGCGGGGAACAGTGCTGAGACGTACAGACATCGCGATGAGCGACGAGTAGCCTCGTTGTCGCTTGGCCCTTCCCTAGACCGAGGACCAAGCTTCCTCCAGCGGCCCCGGCCTCACCCTCAACCGCCCCCCCCGGCCGGGGCCGTCTTTGGGGTTGCTGAAATTAGGATGAACGGCACCGGAATGTAAGACCGAGGATCGCAGATCTTCACCCTTGAGCAACGCATGCACGACGTGCAGACGATTTTTGAGAAAGTCGATTCAGAGCGCGCAGTTCTGTTTGGCGCATCCGAGGGCGGCCCGTGTCTGCAATCCGCGTCCGACCCTCATCTTACATCGTATTGGAGACCGCTGGCTCGAGATCGAGCACGCGCGCTCCTTGCTTTGGCAACAACTACGTTGCCTTACAGGAGGTGTATCATGAAGACCGCACTCCTTATTGCAGCTATATTAGCCGTTGGTGTCGTATCAGCTGATGCTGGTCATAAACAGCGTCATGGTTCATCATTCCATAAAATGCACCGTGTTGGATCAAGCATGGCGGCTGTTGGCGTTCCAGCAGGCGCTAGTCTCGGCGAACAGCCTGCTTCGGCACTTTATAGGCGGAATCTGCGCGACTCAGGCTACGATGCTAAGAAGAACTTTGATAAAGCTGGTCATATGTGCGTGTCCTGTGATTTTTACGGCAATTGACCAAGCTGGTGCTGTGGCGACTGAGAACGGGATAACAACAGGAGCAGCCGGGCAAGACGAACCGGGCCGGGTGCAAATAGAAGCCTCGCATTTTTTGAATACGAGCTTCGCCAAAAAATAGCCCCCGAAGAATGGCGAACGCGCAGCCGACATCGAGGAACGATCGTGTCCGCACTCCGTTCGACTATCGATCTTGCGTTGCTATCCGTTCGCAAGACCTGTTCTAAGACTTAGCCCCCGCTCGTCCCCCGCGAGCCGGGGCGTTCCTTTTTGCGTCGGATTCACAAATTTGAATCCCAGCAGGATGATTTTTTGGGATGAAGGTGCGTTTGCCGACCAACGGTAGACCTCTCGGTCCCAGCTCGTTTTTCGATCCGGAAAAACCTCCAGGCTGGGGCCGATGTGGTCTTGCAACAAGATTAGCGGCATTTGAGCACAGAGGCCGCCGGTTCACGCTGGCATGCTTGCGTGCTAGCGCTTAGAGCGCCGCGTCGATCGTGCGGAACGTCGCGGCATCGGCCGCAGGGGCTGTTCCAGAGCGGCTCCTGCGGCCGTCGCAATTGGTCACTGGCCACGGTGACGGGCCTTTGGCACCTGCTGCTCCCAATCTCAATTAACTCCCGCCTCCCCACAAGGTCGGCGGGATTTTTCTTGAGGTGGGAAATTTACGGGTGGTTTGGCAGCGCAACGGACAGGGGCGGCTTCCCCCTCGCGAAATCGGGTCGAAGATCGGAGCCCCGCCTTCCGCATGCCCCACAAACAAACCGCGGCTCAAGATCCGACAGCCGCACGTCGTCTGGCCAGCAATCAGCATTCAGTGCCAAGCTGTGGCTGCACCGATAATCCGCGCAATAGACCAGGACGCTACCTACGGGACCTGGATGCACCGCTACGGCGGGCTGGACACCTATGGGCTCACTCGCACCGTGAGCGTCATCCAGGGACCACGCACTGAGGGCTGATCTGGTCGGCTAAGAATATCTCGCGGAATGGTTTGTCGCGAGGTCACAATGTCCAAGGATAGTCGTAAGGATAGCGATAAGGATAGGCATACGTCTATCCTTGAAGACGGCGCCGACACGCTGCAGCGCATCGAGATCATCACGGGGACGGGCCGGCGTCGGCGCTGGTCGACCGACGCGAAGGCGGCGATTGTTGCGGAGAGTTTTGCGCCGGGGGCGAGCGTGTCCGCGGTGGCGCGGCGGCACGATATCAGTCCAAGCCTGTTGTTTCTCTGGCGTCGCCAGGCAACGCAGGCGCAAGTCGCGGGGCGCGGGGACAGAGGCATGCTACCTGGCTTTGTGCCGGCCGCGATCATCGGCTGCGGGAGCAAATTGCCGAGTGGGGAGCAGGCGGCGATCGAGATCGAGGTCGGCGCGGTTCGGATCCGTGTCAGGGGGACAATCGACCGGCGGGCACTGTGCGAGGTGCTGGCGGCAGTCGGGGCGATTGGTCGATGATCGGGCTTCGATCTGGGTTGTCGATCTGGATTGCGACGCAGCCGGTCGATTTCCGCCGCGGCATGGACTCGTTGGCGATGCTGGTGAGCGAGGCCTTTGGAGCCGATCCGTTCGACGGCGGACTTTATGTCTTCCGCTCCAAGCGCCGAGATCGCGTGAAGATCCTGACCTGGGATGGGAGCGGCCTTGTCCTTTACTACAAAAGAATCGAGGGACAGTTCACCTGGCCGCCGATCAAGGGAGGCGTCATGCCGCTATCTCATGCTCAGCTCTCGGTGCTGCTCGATGGCTCGGACTGGAAGCGTCTGCCGATGCGAGTTGTGGATCAGCCAGCACGAGCTGGTTGATCCTTATTAGAAGTCGTTCGTCACTCATGCGGAGTTGTTGTAGAAACACTCTGCATGAGTGATTTGCCTTTCGATCCAGCATTGCTCCGTCAAACCGTGATAGTGCTATCGTCACGGCTTGCGGCGTTGTCGGCGGAATGCAGCTCGCTTTCGGCCGAGCGTGATGCGGCAATCGCCCAACGCGACGCTGCGATCCAGGAGAACGACAAGCTCCTGATGATCCTGTCCCAGTACAAGCGCACGATCTTCGGTCCCCGCTCCGAGACACTGGATCTCGGACAGCTGTCTCTCTTCACCATCACGGCACAGGCGGTTCGTGCCGCCGCCAACGACGACGTGACCGGAGGCAGGCTGCCCGACGGAGCGGAGGACCGTGGAAAGCGACCGGCGCGACGCAACCGTGGGAAGCTTCCGGAGCATTTGCCGCGCATCGATGTCGTGATCGATATGGAGAGCCAGATCTGCCCCTGCTGCGGCGAGCAGCTGCACAAGATCGGGGAGACCGTCAAGGAAGCCTTCGACGTCATTCCGATGCAGTACCGGGTCAAGCGCATTGTGCGCCCGCGGTACGGCTGCCGGGGATGCCGCCAGGGTGTCCTGCAGGCACCCGCGCCGGCCCAGGCGATCGACGGTGGGATGGTGACGGAAGCGTTGCTGGCCCACATCGCGGTGATGAAATACGGGTACCAGCTGCCGCTGTATCGCCAGGAACAGATGTTTGCCGCCCAAGGCATCACGCTCGACCGGCAAACGCTGGCCTCGTGGATGGGCCGCGCCGCCTGGTGGCTGAAGCCGCTTCACACGTTGTTGCGCGACACAGTGATGTCCTACCCGCGGCTGTTTGCCGACGAGACGCCGCTGCCGGTTCTCGATCCCGGCCGTGGCCGGACTAAAGTCTGCCAGTTCTGGGCGATCGCCACCGATGACCGTCCGTGGGGTGGCCCGGCGCCGCCGGCGGTGGTCTACATGTTTGCCGAGGATCGCAAGGCGATCCGCGCCAAGCAGCTGTTCGGGGACTACCACGGCATCCTGCAGGTCGACGGCTATGCCGCCTACAAGGGCCTGATCAAGAACGGCGGCCATCTGGTGCAGCTCGCGTTCTGCTTTGCGCATGCGCGGCGGAAGTTCTGGGACGTTCACGTCGCGACGAAGTCGCCGATTGCCGCGGAAGCGCTGCAACGGATCGCGATGTTCTACGCCATTGAGGATCGCATCCGCGGTCTGCCAGCGGCGCATCGGGCTGCGGTGCGGCAAACCGACACCAAGCCGCTGATCGAGGACTTCAAACCCTGGCTCGAAGCGCGACTGCTGGAAGTCTCGAAGAAGTCCGGTCTGGGCAAAGCCATCCGCTACACCCTCAACCATTGGGACGGCCTGACGCGCTTCATCGATGACGGACGCATCGAAATAGACAGCAATACGGTCGAGCGCAGCATCAAGCCGATAGGCCTGGGAAAGAAGAACTACTTGTTCGCCGGCAATGAAGGCGGCGGCGAGACATGGGCCATTCTCGCCTCGCTCATCAACTCGGCAAAGCTGCAAGACATCGACCCGCGGCACTATCTGACCGATGTTCTCGAGCGCATCGTCTCTGGACGCACCAAGATCAATCAGCTGAACACGCTGCTGCCGTGGAATTGGAAGGCCGAACGCGACGGTTCGGAGGCAAAGCTCGCCGCTTGATCAGTTCGACGGCAAGGCGTCAGGAACTTCCTGCGCATCGCTGGCGTCGTCGTAGATCTCTTCGCGGATCACGCGCAGCGTCACCTCGTGCAGATACACTTGCAGCGCACCATCCAGCTCGGTGAACTCCGGCAGCAGGACTCGATCGACGAAGCCTCGTGATGCACGGACCATCACCGTGTTGCGTCGCTGCCGGTGATAACGAAACGGCCGCAGCCCATATCGGCGGCAAAGCGCCAGAAAAAGATGCCGAGACCATTGGTCGGGAAGTGAGAATTGCTGTTCGATCGCTGGATCGTGGCGAGCGAGTTCCTCGACCCTAGCTCGCACCCGCTGCAGCGCGGCTTCCGCCGCAAGGCGCTCACCAGCAGTTCCGGCACCTGCGAACAAGGCCTCGATCTTCCGAAGCTTCTCGCGCAGCTGCGACTCGCTGGTCATTCTGATCTCGTTACCCGCTCCGAACCAGGGTCACCCCATCACCGCGCGCCGGCGGCGTCAATCATCCCGACCGCGCTATCCAAAGCATTCCGCGCAAGTCAAGCCCGGGCACCGGTGATACTATCGTGACGCTCACCTCGCACCGGGCGATGGAAGGACCCGGACTCGGCAGACCGCTATAAGCACACTATGGCCAGCGCTGAGGCCCGGCGAGCGGACTTATTGCCGGTACCAACGCCTCGGTCCCGTGCACTGAAGCGGCTTTAGCTCAGTTCGGGTTTCTACGCGCCTGACCTGCTCAACTGATTTGGTTAAAAACGCAATTCCCCGTGCAGGGGAAAATTTGCCTGTGTGCGCCTTGATGTGCCTCGCCGGTTAGCGTGCCATGGAGGCGTATAGCGATGGGACAAACGACCCGAATATTGAAGCGGGCAAACGTCCTGCCCGATCTCCTGAAAATGCTTCAGGAGCTTGAGGAACTAAGAGAGAAGGTCCGGCTCGCCGAGGCCAGTCGGGTGATACATTAGGGCGTCCGCCGCTTCCGGAAACTGCGGCCCTTTGTCTGGGAGCAAGGCATCGCAAAATCGTTTCTGACGACTACTGAGGTGCTTTCACTGCTAAATGCCAACGAATTTTTTCGACTCACTCGGCAGCCGATCCCAACTTCCGACGAAGAAGTTGCCGCTCAACTAGCTCACGAGAAGCTCATTGCCAGAGACGTCGGCGGACGATGGAATATCCTCAATTTAGGGGCAATACTCTTCGCTGACGATGTGCAGTCGTTTCCTGGTATCGTTGGCAAGGTCGTGAGAGTGATCAAATATGCTGGCTTTTCGCGATCTGAGGCTGCCGTTGAGACGGTAGGAAACAGAGGATATGCGATCGGCTTCGACCGTCTTGTCGAGTTCGTGCATAGGAGGCTTCCCACGCAGGAAGTCATTCGTAGAGCGTTGCGCGGACAGCGCCCTCTTTATCCGGAAATTGCAATCCGTGAGTTGATAGCCAATGCGCTTCTTCATCAAAACATGACAATACCGGGCACTGGTCCGTTGATCGAAATCTTTACTGATCGGGTGGAAATCACAAATCCAGTTCAGCCGCTCCTTGCGACAGAAAGGTTCATCGACCTATCCCCGAGGTCCAGGAATGAAAGCTTGGCTTGGCTCATGCTGCTGATTCCGGGCGAAATCGACCACCATTCCGAAATGAAATCGCCCCCATTCCGATTTGAAATCGCCCGCCGTTCCGAGATGAAATCGCCCACTATTCCGGGATGAAATCGCCCGGGGCGAAGCGGCCTCTTCTGGCTCTGATAGGTCCCCTCCTTTCGGCTTTTGGAAGGAGTGGATCGGATGCCGATGGGGAGGCTTGCGATGCGCCATGTGCGCGAGGTGATGAGACTGAAGGCGGCGGGGCTTTCGATCCGGGAGATCGGGCGGCGGGTCGGGGCCGTGCCCTCGACGGTGCGGCTGACGATCCGGCGGTTCGAAGCGGCAGGGCTGAGCTGGCCGCTTGCAGACGAGGTCGCGGATACGGTTCTGGAGGAGCGGCTGTTTGCAGGCGCCGGAGCCAAACCAGGCCAGAGGCGACGCGCGGAGCCGGACTGGGCGGCCATTCACCGCGAGCTCAAGCGCAAGCATGTGACGCTGTCGATCCTCTGGGAGGAATACATCGCCAGCGAGCCGCATGGCTACCGCTATAGCCGCTTCTGTGAGCTCTTCAGGGCCTGGGAAAGCCGCCTGTCGGTGACGATGCGCCAATCCCATGCCGCCGGCGACAAGCTGTTCGTGGACTATGCGGGCGACGGCGTGCCGGTGGTCGACCGACTGACCGGCGAGATCCGCAACGCGCAGATCTTTGTCGCAGTGCTGGGCGCCTCGGGCTTCACCTACGCGCAGGCGACCTGGACGCAAGGACTGGCCGACTGGATCAGCGGTCATGTCGGCGCGTTCGAGGCGATCGGCGGCGTGCCGGCGCTGGTCGTACCCGACAATACCAAGACCGCCGTGATCAAGGCGTGCTTCTACGATCCGCAGATCAACCGCAGCTACGCCGAGATGGCGGCGCATTACGGCACGGCCATTCTGCCGGCGCGACCGCGTCGTCCGCGCGACAAGGCCAAGGTCGAGCAGGCGGTGCTGGTGATCGAACGCTGGCTGATCGGTGGCTTGCGCTACCGCATCTTCCACAGCCTTGCCGAGCTCAATGCAGCGATCCGCGCGATGTTGCACAGGCTCAATGACGAGCGCCCGATCCGCCGGCTCGGCGTGACGCGCCGGCAATTGTTCGACGAGATCGATCGGCCGGCGCTGAAGGCCTTGCCGGCGGCCTCTTACGTCTTCGCTGAGTGGCGCGTCCGCCGCGTCAGCCTCGACTATCACGTCGACGTCGCAGACCACTACTACAGCGTTCCGCATCGCTTCGTCCGCGCCGAGGTCGAGGTGCTGCTTACCGCACGCACGGTGGAGATCTTCCACAAGGGCGAGCGCATTGCCGCGCATCAGCGCATGAGCGGCAATCACAAGCACACCACCGTGCCCGAGCACATGGCCTCCAGTCATCGGCGTTACGCCGGCTGGACCATCGAGCGCATCCGTGGCGATGCCGCGGCAATCGGGCCTGCGACGTTGGCACTGTGCAATCTTATTCGGCCGCATCCCGAGCAGGGCTTCCGCGCCTGTCTTGGCATCATCAGGCTCGCCCGATCCTATGGTCGCGAACGGCTCGAAGCCGCCTCCGCGCGTGCGATCGACATCAGCGCGCGCACCTACGGCTCGGTCAAATCGATTCTCGCCAACAACCTCGATCGTCGTCCCGCACACAGGCCCGCAGACGGGACTGCGATCGTCCACGCCAACATCCGCGGGCCGCGCTACTACAATTAGGAGAACAGACGTGCTGACCCATCCGACACTCGATCAGCTCCACGCGCTTGGCCTGCATGGCATGGCCAAGGCCTTCATTGATATCCAAGCCTCGGGCGAAGCCAATGGCCTCGGTCATGCCGAATGGCTGGCGCTGCTGCTGGATCGTGAATCCTCTCTGCGCCGCGACAAGCGCCTCTCCGCTCGCTTGCGCTACGCCAAGCTGCGCCAGCAGGCCTGCATCGAGGATATCGATTATCGCACCCCGCGTGGCCTCGATCGCGCACTGTTCGCCCAGCTTGCCGAATGCAGCTGGATCGACGCCCACGCCAATCTCCTGATCTGCGGCCCCGCCGGCGTCGGCAAGAGCTGGCTTGCGTCCGCGCTCGGCAATAAGGCCTGTCGCGACAATCGCTCCGTGCTCTATCAGCGCGTGCCGCGACTGTTCTCCGAGCTTGCTCTGGCGCGCGGCGATGGCCGCCATCAACGCATGCTGCGCGCGCTCGGCCGCGTCGATCTGCTCATCCTCGATGATTGGGGCCTCGAGCCGCTCGATGCCGCCGCGCGCCACGATCTCTTGGAGATCCTCGAGATCGCTACGGCTGTCGATCCACCATCGTCACCAGCCAACTCCCCGTGGACCAGTGGCACGCCCTCATCGGTGACCCCACCTATGCCGATGCCGTGCTCGATCGCCTCGTCCACAACGCCCATAGGCTCGATCTCGCTGGCGAAAGCCTGCGCCGGACCAGGGCCCAGCACGTCCGCAAGGCCTGAGCATGGGGCCTGTGGACATGACGCTTTGCTTGGACAACGCCTCCGGCGTTGACCACATGCCCACAGCAGCAACAGCAGACGAAGCTCTTCTTCCGATCGGTTCGGGATTGACCAGGCCCCGCAACCGGTGTCAGGAAAACAGCGCCAGAACGCCTGCGCCTCGGGGCGAGATCAAATCGGAACGGTGGGCGAGATCAGATCGGAATCCTGGGCGATTTGAAATCGGAATGCCTGGGCGAAATCATCGGAATCCGCAGCTCATGCGAAAGATAGGTGTCTGCGAGGAGCGCGGCAGCGGCATCGACAAAGTGATTGAGTCCGTTGAAGAAGCTACTCTTCCGCCTCCGGAATTTCGGGCCGACGGTGAAAGTACCAAGGCCATCATCTTTGGTCCAAAAAGTTTTGGAGAGCTTACGCCCGAAGAGCGCGTGAGAGGATGCTACCAGCATGCCGTCCTGAAATACGTCAACACTCACGCTGGGATGACAAACGGCTCGCTTAGGGTCCGCTTCGGTGTGCCTGAGCGCAATGCCTCCCAGATATCGAGGGTCATCAAACAAGCTGCGCAGATGGGCTTGATCAAAGCGTCGGACAATTGGACCGCTAGGGCTGGTCACTATCTACCTTTCTGGGCGTAACTTTCTTGATCGGCAATTTACCCTTTGTTAACCATCAGAATTTTTCTAATCTTCTCGATGCCTTACTAGGAAGTTTCAAGATGGGTTTTCTTGACTGGGTTTTGATTCGCTGGCGCCCCGGGTTCCTGTGTCAAGATATAGTAGTCGAGCAGCGGACGTGATTGACAGAAATCTGTGATGAGCTCAGACCAGCCAGAAGCGCCGTCCTTCCGTAATTGACAGGAGGCGCGCGTTGCGGCTTCGCAGCAATCCCGAGCCGAGCCGAGTCGAGGCGGCGCATGAGAGTGGCAGTCGCTGGTCCCCGAGCTTTCTTTGCGCCCACGACGCCCCCTCCCGGATTTTCGAGCACCTGCTGGCTGCCGGAGAATGCTCGCAAACGGTCCGACACTATCTGTTGCGGTAGAGGCAGGCCAACCGAGGTGTCGGCGGGACCGCAGCCAGCTATGTGAACCGGGGAAAAGAAGGGTAGATCGAGCCCAACATAAAATTCGTGAAGGAGATCAATGATAGGTCTGGCCTTCACACGGGAGAGGTCCAAGGTTCGATCCCTTGTGCGCCCACCATCCATTGTCCTGCCCACTCCAGTATCGAACGATCCCGGGCAGCTGACGTCGCCGTCAGCGGTCTGCCGAGAGCGTTCCATCAAAAATCGCAAAACAACCCCATGCACAGTAGACGGCACCAGCCGGATCAATGAGTTACGCCTTTTCCGAATCGTAGTTTGACTCGTCGGGCAAAACAGGAGCAGGATGGCACGATCCAGGGAGAGGCATGCGGATCTAATGAGCCATCAGGACAGGCAGATCCGCATGCTCGATGATATGGCTGGTCGCCCCGCCGAATATCATTTGCCGTAGCCGGGTGCGGGTGAAGGCTCCCTTGATCAAGAGATCGCAACCGTGTGCTCTGGCGGCATCGAGGACCGCCTCACCAGTTTCTCGCCCCTCTAGTTCAACGCTGAGCAAGCTGACGGCAATGTCATTGTATTGGAGTTGTCGAGCAACCTGATCGGCAGATGGTCCTGGTACCGCTTGGCCGCCAATGACGGTTAGCACCGATACCCTTTCGGCCGTGCGAAGCAACGGCATGGCAAATGCGTTTGCCCGAGCTTGCTCGGTACTACCATTCCAGTGGATCATGATGTTTGTCGCGATGCTTCTTGGTGCATTCGATGGCGTCAGCAGGACGGGCCTGCCGCTCTCAAACAGCGCGGATTCAATCGCGCGACGGTGAGGGCCCGCAGCATCAACGTCGGACCGTGCCATCGCGATCAGATCGAAAGCGCGCCCATAACTTCCGACAAAGTCTTCGCCCTCAGGCGCGGTCTCCAGCCAGCCGAAGCATGGTCCACGCGATCCCGCAGTGGCTCGAGGAATATCGCGCTTCAACATGAATGCTTCGAAAAAGTTGCGCATGTCGTTCAATTCGGCTTCGGTCTTAACTTGATACGAATCCAAAAGGATGCCGGTGGCCAATTCCGCGGCTACATATTGAGGGATGCCGAACCGGAGCGGAAAGCCTTCGATATAGGCGCCGGAACGTTGCGCGAGGCCTACGACGACATCGAGCGTGGATGTCATCATCGGAATATTTCGAAGCGGGACCAAGAGCGTCTTCATTTTGAACCCCCGGTGTTTGCGGTGAACATTGACGCAGGATACCTAATTTCACTTGGGACAGCGCCTGGGAGATTTCACCTTGCGAGCCGTTCCGGTCCGTCATCGAGCACGAGAGTGGTTGCAGTCAGGCCGCTTGCTCAAGCCTTGTATCGATCTCCTGGCGCAGCGCCGCGAAATCAATGGGTTTGGTCAACAGGTCGGCTGCGCCGTTCTCCAGCGCTTTGCGCTTGGTCTCGGCGTCACCGTAGGCTGTGATCATGATGACCGGAACATCGGGGCGGGCCGAGCGCACGATAGGTAGCATCTCCAGCCCGCTCATTCCGGGCATGTTGATGTCAGACAGGATCAGAATCAGGGCGGCATCTTCTATCTCGACCGCGCGCTGCAATGCCGCGGGTGCCGACGATGCAAACTCCATGAGAAAACGACCGGCGCGCAGATCGCGCCGAAACTGCTGGCGGAATAGCGCCTCGACATCGGGCTCGTCGTCGACCACCATTATATAGACGCTCAACTTCTGCCTCCGGTCTGCAATGGTGCCGCCAGCGTACGCGGCAGAGTAATGATGAACTCCGTATAATCGCCAGGCCTGGTATCGACCTCGATGCTGCCGCCGTGCTGCTTCACAACGATGTCGTGGCAGATTGAAAGACCAAGCCCGGTTCCTTCACCCGCGGGCTTGGTTGTGAAGAACGGATTGAATATCTTCTCTCTCACGTCGGCCGGGATGCCGGCGCCATTGTCGCGAATGCGGATTTCGACGGCGCTGCCGAGGTTTGTGGTGGTCGCGCGCAGCCTTGGCTCGAAGCCGCCACCGGCGGCGTCCTTTTGTTTGCTAGCCGCGTAGAATCCATTTGAAATGAGGTTAAGGAACACCCGCGTGATTTCCTGCGGATACAGGTCGAGCGTCCCCGCACTGGGATCGAGATTCCTTTCAAGCTTGATGTTGAAACCTGCCTTTTCAGCGCGCGCGCCGTGATAGGCAAGGTTGAGACTTTCCTCAACGATGGCGTTGATATCGGCCGAACGGCGCTCGCCAGAACCCTCGCGCGAGTGCAGAAGCATATTCTTGACGATGGAATCAGCGCGCTTTCCGTGCTGCACAATCCTTTCCAGGTTGGCTTGTAGCATGCGTATCAGCGCGTCGATGTCCTGCCTTGCCGCCTCGCCGAGGGCGGCCGAGCGCAGCCCGTCGCCGAGTTCGTCAATCAGTTCGGAGGAAAGCGCAGCAAAATTATTGACGAAATTGAGCGGGTTCTTGATTTCATGTGCAATGCCGGCCGTGAGTTGCCCGAGCGAGGCAAGCTTCTCGGTCTGGATCAACCGATCCTGCGCGTTTCGCAATTCCTCGAGCGATTGCGACAACTCCATCGTGCGCTCGCGCAGTTCGTTCAGCAGGCGTGCATTCTCGATCGCGATCACACCCTGGTGCGCGAAATTGGACACGAGCTCGATCTGCTTGTCCGTGAAGGGCTTAACTTCCTGACGGAAGATCGTGATGGTGCCGATCAGCTCGTCTTCCCTGAGCATGGGCACGATGACGAGGGTCCTCGCGCCAGCAAGGTCGGCAAGCGCGCGAACGTTCGGGTTGCCTTCGACGTAGGGCGGCTGAGTTCTGATGTCGTCGATATGAACCGTCTGATGAGTTTTCTCGACGGTGCCGAGCCCGCTCGCGGGATGTGGGCGAATGCTCTGGTGCAGCCGAGTTTCAACGTAAGCTGGCGGCGCGTTGTGCAATGCGACCGTACGAAAGCCGCCTTCCTCGTAGAGATTCATGGTGCCGAAGCCGGCGCCGCAGATCCGTGTCGCATTCTCCAGCATCTTGTGGAAGACCGGAGTCAATGCGCCTGTTGAAGCGCTTATGATTTCCAGCACCTCCGACGTTGCGGTCTGCCGCTCCAGCGATTCGTTCAATTGCTCGAACAGGCGCGCGTTGCCGATGGCGATAACAGCCTGATCTGCAAAAGTCTGGAGCAGGTTGATCTGCTTCTCGCCGAATGGACGAACCTCCGTGCGACGTAGCACGATCGCACCCATGGCCTCGCCTTCGCGCAACAGCGGCACACTCAAAACGGTCCGAACGTTGGAGCGAAGCGCATATTCGCGTCCTGTCGGGAATTCCTCCCCTTCGGGCCCAAGCAGGTCATGCACATGAACGGTGCGGCGGTTGATAATGGCCCGGCCGCTGGGCGATTGCACACTGATCGATCGTCGGCTCCACACCACGGGAATTTGTCCATGGTGCGCCTGGACAACGATGTCGTCGCCGTCCCTCAGAACGACTAGCGCATCATATGCCTCGCAAAGCCCGCATGCGCTTTCCACAATCGCCTTGAGCGCCGGACCGACTTCAGTCGGCGAGGAAGCGATAACCCTCAGGATATTGGCGCTGCCGGTCTGGTACGTCAGCGCCTCGGACAGATCTCGCGTCCTGCTTTGCAATTGTTCGAAGAGCCGTACATTCTCGATGGCGATCACGGCCTGATCCGCGAAGGTCTGCACGATCTCAATCTGCCGCTGGGTGAACGGGCCCGGCTCTGGGCGCGCCAAACTGAGCACCCCGATCGCGACGCCCTCGCGGACGAGAGGTACATTAAGGGTCGCGCGATAGCCGCCGATCCTCGCGAGGTCATGCCGCGTGAAGTCGGGGTCGCTCATGAGATCGGCGACATGATCGATTTGACCAGTGAGCGCTGCCCGGCCGCTCGGCGTGTCGCGGCTCGGCGCAAGCGGCTGGCTCTTGCGTAGGGCGACCCACTCCGGCGGGTTGTTATGGGCAGCCTCGAGGTGCAGCAGCCCATCGCGCATGAGATAGATCGCGGCTCTTGGATCGCCGCAGAGCCGTGCTGCGGAGCTAACAAGCGTGTCGAGAACATTGGGCAAGTCGAATGCCGAACGGCTGATCACCTTGAGCACGTCGGCCGTTGCGGTCTGCTGGCGCAGAGACTCGCTGAGATCCTCGGTGCGTTGGCGCAACTCCTTGAGCAACCGCGCATTCTCGATGGCGATCACGGCCTGATCGGCAAATGTGGCTGCAAGCTCGATCTGCTTTTGCGTGAAAGGCTGCACGCGCTTGCGAGCAATCACGATCGCGCCGATCGGCTCATTCTCGCGCAGGAGGGGAACACCGAGTGCCGTGCGCTGGCCAGCCATGGTGATGGACTCGTGCAGGTCGTATTCGGGATCTGCAGCGACGTCGAGGATTTGCACGGGACGACGCTCAACTACGGCTCGACCTGTGACCGTACTCCTGCCGGGGACAACCGGGTGAGCCTGCAGAAACTCGATGTACTCCTCGGAAAACCCTACTGCTGCTCCGGCCTGATATTCATCACCTTCGCGGCGCATGATGAATGCCATCTCCGCTTCGCACAGCCGTGCCGCCGAATCGACCAGCGTGCTGAGTACGGTTTGCAGATCGAAGGTCGAGCGGCTGATCACCTTCAGCACATCGGCAGTCGCGGTTTGTTGCTGGAGCGATTCGGCGAGATCGCGCGTCTTCGCTTGGACCTCATCGAACAGCCGGACATTCTCAATCGCGATCACGGCCTGATCGGCGAAAGTGGAGACCAAGTCGATCTGCTTGTCCGTGAACGAGTTCACGGTCTTGCGGCCCAGGAACAGCACGCCGATCGTTTCTCCGGATCGAAGCAAAGGTACGCCCAGGAGGGTGCGGTAACCGCCGGCCCTCTGCTGCTCGGGATAGGCGTATTCGGGATCGACCAGCACATCCTGGATCTGCACAGCCTTGCCGCACAGCAAGACGCGCCCAACGACGCTGCCGCGTCCAGCATTGAGTCGAATGCCCGGCGAGACCTTGGCCCACTCGGGCGAGAAATTGTACCGAGTTGCATGATAGTAGGCGCCGTCGGTATCCTGCCGGACGATTGCCGCCATATCGGCACCACACAGCCACGCCGCCGATTCCGTCAGCGTGTCGAGAACCGTTTGCAGATCAAATGCGGAGCGGCTGATGACCTTCAACACGTCGGCGGTCGCCGTCTGCTGCTGCAGCGACTCCCGCAAGTCGTCAGTACGCGCCTGCACCTCATCGAACAGCCGAACATTCTCTATGGCAATGACTGCCTGGTCGGCGAAGGTCTGCAGAAGTTGCACATGATGCGGAGCAAAGGTACCCGGCTCGGCTCGCGTTACGCTGATCATGCCGATCACCTCGCCGCCGGTCGCGAGCGGAACGAACAACATGCTGCGAAAGCCACGGGCGCGGGCGATGAATTTGATGTCGCTTGTCAGCGCTTCGGTATCGGGGGTCGGCACCACCTTACCGGTCTG
The DNA here is from genome assembly GCF_045571415.1 of Bradyrhizobium sp. LMG 9283. NCBI lineage: Bacteria > Pseudomonadati > Pseudomonadota > Alphaproteobacteria > Hyphomicrobiales > Nitrobacteraceae > Bradyrhizobium > Bradyrhizobium sp. LMG 9283. Next base: position 1,598,395 of record NZ_CP120691.1, on the reverse strand, counting down.
AGTCCTTGCAAAACTCTCGAAATCGGCAATCGGCCGCGGAAACATCTTCTTCAATGCTTCATCGGCGACGGAATTCGTCGGCGTGAACGCCGCCAAGTGGGCGGTGCCGTCGATGAAGCGGAATACGGTCGTCGAAAAGCCGCCGAGCAAGGCATTGGCGCGCCTCGCGATTGCATCGAATACCGGTTTCACCTCCGATGGCGAGCTGGCAATGATCTTGAGAATGTCCGCGGTGGCGGTCTCGCGATCTTGTGCGGCGCGCAATTCGGCCAGAAGCCGCGCGTTCTCCTGCTGCAAGTCCGCCACAACGTCCTGAGGAAGCGCGACCATGATGAAAATCCACGTCACCAGCCGGTTCGCGGCCGACGTCAAATCCAATCAAGAAAGCGTCGGGAATTATTCCACCATAACGTGCTTCCGACCAGACGTATCGTTAGTTGATTTTCAGTCGACTACGCGTCAATTCGCCTCCGCGATCTGATGAAGCGGCGAGTTCCGCGAATTGCCGCTGCGGGCCGACTTGTTTCGTGCCGCATAGCGGCAGGCCTTGAGGAGATTGCGGGACCGAAATGCTGCGCCAAGTGCAAGGGCGCTCGCAAAATGCCATCTGTGCTGGAGTCCTACCTGCCGCGGTAGCGGAGCGCCTCCACAAGCAGCGAGAAGGCCGGTGAAGGCTGCCGACGGCTGGGATAATAGAGATGGTAGCCCGAGAACGGCGGGCACCAATCCGCGAGCACGCGGACCAGACGGCCCTGGGACAGGTACGGCTGCACATGTCCCTCCGTCAGATAGGCGAGGCCCAAACCCTTCAGCGCACCATCCAGCAGAAGGCCCGCACTGTTGAACACGAGCTGGCCATCCACCCGCACATTGAGCTCCCGGCCGTTCTTCTCGAAGTCCCAGGCATAAAGGCTGCCGCCGTGCGTCGGCAGGCGAAGATTGAGGCAATTGTGGTGCGTCAGGTCCTGAGGCGTCTTCGGTCCGCCTGCGGTCGGCGAAGTATGAGGGTGAGCCGACCACGGCCATCCGGAGGTCGGGGCTGACGCGCACCGCGATCATGTCCTTGGCGACGAGCTCGCCCGGACGAATACCGGCATCAACCTGCTGCGCCACGATGTTGGTGAGCCCGTAGTCGATGATCACCTCGACATGGATGTCCGGGTATTTGGGCAGGATTTTCCGGAACGCCGGCAGCAGGATCTCGGCGGCGGCAAACTCCGTCGCCGTCAGGCGGATGGTTCCGGCAGGCTTCTCGCGCAATTCGCTGAGCGCGGCGAGATAAGCATCCATCTCGGTGAATTTGGGGCCCACGCTGAGGAACAGCCGTTCTCCGGCTTGAGTCGGTGTGACGCTCCGCGTCGTCCGGTTCAACAATCTCACGCCGAGCCGCTCCTCAAGATTCCGGATGATCTGACTGAGCGCGGATTGCGTCATGCCGAGCTTCGCCGCGGCGCGCGTGAAGCTGCGCTCTCTCGCCACTGCGAGGAAGGCGAGGAGATCGCTGGCATCCTCTCTATTCATTCATAAGCCTGACTAATGACCGCATTCGAAATCTATCACCTAATCATGGATCGGCGAAGATCCTAGGTTCGGAGCAATCACCAGGAGCTCTGAACAGCATGCCGGTTACAGCCATGCAGCCCGCCGCATCGCTTCGCGCCACGGCGACATTGCTGCCGATCATGGCGGTGGTGTTCGTTGCCTTCCTGGTCATCGGCGTCGCGATGCCAGTCCTTCCCCTTTACGTCCACGATGGATTGGGCCTGGGTACCTTCGTGGTCGGCCTGGTCGCCGGCAGCCAGTTCGCCGCTTCGCTGGTCTCGCGGCCGTGGGCCGGCCACTTCTCGGATCGACGCGGAGCGGAGCGCGGCGTGATCGTCGGCCTGCTCGCTGCCGCGGCGTCCGGACTGCTCTATCTGGCTTCTCTCGGCTTTGCCCACACCCCGCTGGCGTCAGTCGCCATACTGCTGCTCGGACGGGGCCTGCTCGGCGCGGCCGAGAGTTTCATCATCACCGCTGCCGTGAGCTGGGGACTGGCGCTCGCCGATGCCGGCAGCACCGGCAAGGTGATCGCCTGGGTCGGCTCGGCAATGTTTGCGGCCTTCGCGATCGGCGCGCCCGCGGGATCCGTGCTCTACGCCGCCTACGGCTTTGCGGCGATCGCAACCACCACTGCGGTCGCGCCGCTGCTGACGCTCCTGCTCGTCGTCCGGCTTCCCGCGGTCCCTCCCCTCCACCAGCAGACCCGCACCTCGTTCGCCGAGGTGTTCGGTGCCGTCTGGGTCCCGGGCTTGGGCTCGGCACTCGGCAGCGTCGGCTTCGGTGCGGTCACCACGTTCGTCGCGTTGTTGTTCGCGCACCGCGGCTGGGCCAATGGGTGGCTGGCCTATTCCGCTTACGCCGTCGCCTTCATCCTGGCTCGGGTGTTCTTCAGTCATGTGGCCGATCTGCTCGGCGGAGCAAAGGTGGCGCTAGTAGTCTGCGCGGGAATCAAGGCGGCCGGCCAGGCGCTGATCTGGCTTGCCGTCCGGCCCGAGATGGCGCTCGCCGGCGCCGCGCTCACCGGCTTCGGCTTCTCTCTTGTCTATCCCGCGTTCGGCATCGAGGCCGTGCGTAGCATTCCCATGCAGAGCCGCGGCCTCGCCATGGGCGCCTACACGGCGTTCCTGGATCGCGCAAGGGCTCGCGAGCCCGGCACTCGGATTGATCGCGACCAGCGCGCGACTGAACGTCGTCTTTCTCGTCAGCGCCGTGACCGTGCTCTCTGCCGCATTGGTCGCGCTGTGGCTGATGGCGCACCCGACAAGCTTGGAGGGAAATCCGTCATGAGGATGCTCGCAGCGACTTTGCTTTCATTCTCTCTGTTCGCCGGCGCGGCCGCCGCCGGTCATGCGCCGATCGCAGGAGGAAATCCAATGCCAAAGCCGGAAGCTGTCCGCGCCGTTGCTCCCGCCCTCGAAGCCTATGCGCAAAAATTCGTCCTCGGCGATCTCTGGAAGCGACCGGGGCTTTCGCGCCGGGATCGCAGCATCATCACCGTCGCCGCGCTGATCGCGCGCGATCAAACCGTCGAGCTGCCCTCCCATATGGCACTCGCGCTCGATAACGGCGTGAAGCCGTCGGAGATATCGGAGATCATCACGCATCTGGCCTTCTACACCGGCTGGGCGAATGCGATGGATGCGATCCCTGCGGCGAGGGAGGTGTTCAAGAGCCGCAACATCGGAGCGGATCAACTCCCGCCGGCCTCGGGGCCGCAGCTGCCGCTCGATGAGGCCGCGGAGAGACAGCGGGCGACTCGCGTCGGAGAGCAGTTCGGACAAATTACGCCGAGCCTGGTCCAGTACACGACTGACGTGCTGTTCCGGGATCTCTGGCTCAGGCCGGCTCTGGCGCCGCGCGACCGCAGCCTGGTCACCGTGAGCGCGCTCATCGCGACCGGCCAGGTCGCGCAGATCACCTATCACCTGAACCGCGCGATGGACAATGGGTTGACGCGGGAGGAAGCCGGCGAAGTGCTCGGTCATCTCGCCTTCTACGCGGGCTGGCCCAACGCATTCGCCGCGGCTCCAGTGGTAAAGGACGTCGTCGAAAAGCGGCCGCGCTGACCTGGAGAGATGCCGTGATCACACGACGGGGCGTCCTCATCGCCGGCAGCGCGGCCGCCACTCTCGGAATTCAGCGGGTGCAGGCGCTCGCGTCTGAAGCAAAGGAGACTCAAATGGAGATCGACATCAAGAGAAACGGATCTCGGCCCTCGCAGAAGGGCTCCCAAGATTGGTTCACCGGAAGCGTCCGCATCGACCCACTGTTTCAGGCGCAGGATCCGGCGCGCACCGGTGCCGGCCAAGTCACGTTCGAACCCGGTGCCCGGACCGCCTGGCACACGCATCCACTCGGGCAGACGCTGATCATCACGGCAGGACTCGCTGGGTTCAGCGCGAGGGTGGCCCAGTGGAGGAAGTCCGTCCCGGCGACGTCGTCTGGTTCCCGCCCGGACTGAAGCACTGGCATGGCGCTTCGCCGACGACGGCGATGACCCACATCGCGATCCAGGAGTCCTCCAGCGGCAAGAACGTGGATTGGCTGGAGAAGGTGAGCGATGAACACTACCGCAGGTGATACGCAGATTAGGTGAGAAGACCATGAACACGAAGCAGTTTTTCATCATTGGTGCATCGATGCTGGCGTCAGCTGTGGCGGGATCTGCTTTCGGTCAGGAAAAGCAGGACCAGTACATCCAAATCGCGGAGATCGAAATCGATCCCCTGCAAATCGACGCTTACAAGGCGGCGGTCAAGGAGCACATCGAAACCGCTGTGCGGGTCGAGCCTGGCGTTCTGGTGCTGTATGCCGTGTCCGACAAGAACGATCCCAGCCAGGTGAGAGTTTTCGAAATTTATCGCGACATCGATACTTATAAGCTGCACCTCGAATCCGAGCATTTCAAGCGATACAAGACGACGACCGAAACAATGGTGAAGTCACTGAAGCTGATCCGCACCGATTCCATCGCCCTTGGTGCGAAGGGGAAATGAGCATTCGATAGAGGAACCGGTCATGAAGAGGGCGCAGTACTCTGCGCATGAGACGTTAGGAGGAGCAGCGCATGGCGATCGTATTCATCACGGGCAGCACCGACGGTCTCGGCCGGGCGGCCGCGCAATCACTCCTCGATCAAGGTCACCGCGTGGTGTTGCACGCGCGTTCGGCAGATCGTGCCGTAGCGCTCGGCGAGCTCACGTCGCGTGCCGCGGGGTTGGCGGTCGGCGATCTCAGAAGTGCCTCCGAGACGAGGAGCATCGCGGATCAGGTCAACGCGATCGGCCGCATGGATGCGGTCATCCACAATGCCGGCGTCTACACGCGGCCGAGCCGTGGCGCGACGCCGGAAGGCCATGCCGAGACCCTGGCCATCAATACGTTGGCGCCGTACATGCTGACGGCCTTGATCGAGCGGCCGGGCCGATTGGTTTATCTCAGCAGCGGACTGCACCGGGACGGAGAGGGTTCGCTCGGCGATCTCGACTGGACGAAGCGGACTTGGGATGCGGCCAAGGCCTATGCCGAGAGCAAGCTGCACGTCGTCGCGCTCGCTTTCGCGCTGGCACGACGCTGGCCCAAGGTCCTGAGCAACGCCGTCGATCCCGGATGGGTCCGCACGAAGATGGGCGGCGCGGGCGCTCCGGTCGATACCGACACCGGACAACGGACGCAAACCTGGCTGGCGGTGAGCGAGGATTCCGCTGCCTTGGTCAGCGGACGCTACTGGCATCATCTCGAGCAGCAGCAGCCGGCCAGCGAGGCGGCCGATCCGAAATTTCAGGATCAGCTCATCGGCCAATTGAGCGAACTGACGGGCGTCGAGCTGCCGGAGGTGTAAAGCGCGATGATTCGTCGCAATGACGGAGCAAGCTTCAGGCGGCTGCCTTCGGCCGCCACGCCGCGTAGAGACCGACCAGGGTCCCGATGGCGGCCAGTGCGGCTGCCAGCAGCACCTGCAATTCGCCATCGTCGGTGGGGCCGACGGACGACACGAGCCTGGTCACGATGACGAACAGGATGCCGACGGCGGCCGCCGCACCCACGCAGAGATAAGCGAGCTCTCGCGTCAGATTGCGGCCGAGAAGTCCGAGCGCCGTGAAATACATCGCACAGGCATTGGGATGAACGAACAAGCCAATACGCGCATAAGGGCCGTAGGCGTCAAACAAGGACTCGCATCGGCTCAGTGCCGCTTTCGAGGCCACCCGCTGCAGGAACGGCCTGAAGAAACGCGCCTGTCCGTAGCTGAGAACAGCGCCCAGGATGATGGCGAGCCACGCCACGATGAAGACGGAGCCATCAGCGACCTTCGGGCTGAGCGCCACGGACATCAGGATCAGGGCCGTTCCGGGAAAATAGCCGAAATACGGGAAGACCGCCTCCAGCAGCACGCAGACGAACATGAACGCCGGAAACCATGCCGACCCAGTCGCGCCATGGACGATCGCGTTCAAATCGAACAGGCTCGTCCTATACAGAACCAGATACATGCACATGGCCAGTCCGGCCAGCGCGTAGAACGGCAACGCTCCCGACAGAAACCGTCTCATCCAACCATCGAGCTTTGTTTGGCGGAGACGACGGCCTCGCGCTTTTCCGGACTATGCTTTAGGCGAATGAGATTGCTCCTGTCGATAGCGCCCTTTGTCACGCAATCCCGGCCTGACCTTGCGCGCTCCTACGCAATCGACAGGATCTCGATCTCCTGCGCGCCTGAGCCCGCGACGTCTCCGACCGCCTTTCCCATCAGGGACCGCGCAACCGGCGAGACGAACGAGATCGAGCCAGCCTTGGGATCAGCCTCGTCCTCACCGACGATACGGTAGGTCTGCACGCGACCATCGGGGCGGCTGAAGGTCACGGTGCTGCCGAAGGCGACGACGTCGGTCGAGGTCGGATCGGGCATGACCTGCGCGGTGCGTAAGCGTTCGGTGAGATAGCGGGCGTCGCGCAGAGGCACCGCCGATTGGCGACGCTTCTCGTTGACGTCCTCGATGGCTTGCGCGGCTTCATAGGCCTCGCGCGCTTCGGCGAGCTGCGTCTGCAACGCCTTGAAGCCTGCCTCCGTGACGAGGTTTGGATGCGGTGAGATCGGGCGATCCGGCAACAGCGTCTCGGACGCGGTTTCGGCACTCTCTTCCTTGGTGAAGGCGACGCTCAATTGAATATCCTGTCGAGCTGGTTGGATCGCGACGCCGTGTGCCGCCGCTGCCCGAGACTATATCTCAAGTTCGACGAAACGGCGGAGCTTGAAGACGAGGTCCGGAATCGCCTGGCGGAACCTGGTTGCGTTCTGGAAACTGGTCGAAAACGGCGCGAAGGTGAGCATGGCGTTCCAATTCCGATAGCCGTAGACCGTGACCGAGACGCCAGAGCTCGGGAAATCTTCCAGCTTGCGCAATTCGCCGAGCACGAGATCGGCGATCGCCTCCGCCGGCAGCAGGCGCTTGCCATCCCGCGTCGTCGCGATTTGCGCAGGCGGCTCGACCGGTTTCGTGGCAGCCGGCGCAGCATCGGGCGCGTTCTCGGCTTTGGCCGCTGCCGGATCGGAGCTGGACGTCGGCTCCGCTGCATCCGCCGGCACGATCGGCGGAACCTCGGCGATCGGCGACAGTGCAACACTGTCTGTGCGCTTGTTGCCTCCCAGGATGCTGCTGATCATGGCCACAAGGCCAGCATCCTTCACCTCGTCACTCATCGCTTCCCCCGGCTTCGCCCTACTTTAGCACTGCTCTCGCAGACCGCCACCGCGGATGTGGGGCCGGAAGCCGCCCGACCAAGACCGTCGTACCGCAATGCGATCCGCTACTGCTTATCGAACGGAATGTATTGCTGATACCGCTTGGGCACTGAGCTGCGGTAGCGCGCAGGCACGGTGCCGGTGTCGATGGAATGATCGATCTCCTGCTGCCGGGTCATCTTCTTCTTCGCCGGCTTCTTCGACGCGCTCTTCTTAGCGTCGGTCGGCTGGCTGGATGAGTCGGTCGCGCTTGGCGCTGTCGTCGTCGCGGCCGGCGCAGTGGTTGTCGCCGCAGGCGCGGTGGTCGCGCCGGTGGCCGGAGCGCCCTGTGCCAGGGCAAGCGGCATTTGCGTCATGATCACCAGCGCTGCCGTCGCGGCCAGCAAATATGACTTCTGCATCAGAACCTCCAAGATTGTCTGATCCGAATGAGGCTAGCGTAGGCCTCCGGTATCGACGCGTGCAAGTCTGTCAACAATAGGTCCGATCCCACACCAGAACTGTGGTGGAGATCACATTGCGAACCATGGCCTGCGTCATGATGTGCCTCACCTCGAACGCACCGCGCCATGCCGACACCAACACTGCATGACCGTGCGTCGGACAGGCCACGGGGAACGGCAAGGCATGGCCGTTCCACCCCACGCTCGAAAGGAGACTGAAATGCGTCGCACCATCCTCACGCTTGCATCGTTCGCAACCTTGATCGCCGCGTCATTGTCGGCGGCGCCGGCCCAGGCCGCAAGCGACAGATACTGCCTGCAAGGCCGCAGCTGGGGCTATCCCGGCAACTGCCAGTTCGCCAGCTACCAGCAATGTGCCGCCACCGCCTCCGGCACCTCGGCCTATTGCGGCATCAACCCGCGCTACGCGTACTCGCAGCCGTATTATTACTAACGACGTCGCGGCGTGCGTGACCACGCACGCCGCGCTCCTCTAGGCGCGGCCGCCGAGTCCGGTCTCCTCCAACCGCGTGGTGAACCAGCGCGACAGCGCCTCATCGACGAGACCAGAGACATAAACTTCCGACATCGTCACATGGTGCTTGTCCAGCACCAGCAGCAGGCCGATCCAATAGGGAAACCAGACATGCACGTCGGTCAGCGCCCGCAGCTTGTGCTGATCGTGATCCAGCGGCGTGTGATTGCTCGCCTTGCGGATCTCCACCGCGAGCAGATTGTTCGGGATCTCGCGCTGATGCACGACGACATCGGGGTAGATCGACTTGCCGAGATGGTCGTCGGTCGAGATGATGGTGCCGTGCGGCAGATGCAGCGTGCGCTCGCCGAGCCGGTCGTAGTTGCAATCGACTGACCAGCCCGAAAACTGCTCTTCAAGATGTACGGCGAAACGATGCGTGAGCGCCCGCTCGCCGACATCCTTTTCGAACAGGAAGCCCTCGTGGGCGTAGAAGTCCCGGAGCGCCGCGATCACCTTGTTCAGCTCGGTCTGCATCGTGCCTCCGGGCTCACGGCGCTCTATCTGTTGACGTCCTACATCTGAACTTCGATCAGCCGCGGTCCGGGCTCGGCGACGGCTTCAGCCAGCGCCTTGTTGAACTCGTCGGCATTGGTGACGGCGCGGCCGGGCACGCCCATGCCCTTGGCCAACGCCACGAAATCGAGCGTCGGCCGGTCGAGCCGGAGCATGTCGTTGGCGCGCTGGCCGGGTTCGCCCGCGCCGACATTGTCGAACTCGCCGCGCAGGATCTGGTAGATGCGGTTGGCGAACACGATGGTGACGATGTCGAGGTTCTCGCGCGCCTGGGTCCACAGCGACTGGATGGTGTACATCGCACTGCCGTCGCCGACCATGGTGATGACCTTGCGGTCCGGGCAGGCGATCGCCGCGCCGATCGACAGCGGCGTCGAGAAGCCGATCGAGCCGCCCATGTTCTGGAGCCAGTCGTGCGGCGCGGCAGCGGCGGTCGGCGGGAAGAAGCCGCGGCCGGTGGTCAGGGATTCGTCGACCATGATCGCGTTCTCGGGGATCGCACAGGCAATGGCCTGCGCGATCGAGGCGAAGGTGAGCGCGCCGGTCGGCTTGACCAGCTCCTGCAAAGCCTGCGGCTTGACGTCCTTAGCGCTGGCCTTCACGGCGCCGGCAAGCGCTTCCAGCGCCGCGACCGAGTTCTCGCCCCAGGAGGTCATGCGATGCACTTCGCAGCCCTGCGGCTTGAGCATGCTCGGCTTGTTCGGATAGGCGAAGAATGCCACGGGATCGTCGGACTCGACCAGCACGATGTGACGGAACTTGGCCAGCATCGGCAGCGCCTGGTCGATGACATAGTGGATGCGGTCGATCGAGAAACGGCCGCGGCCGCGCGCCATCTTGGGACGGAAGGTCGGGCCCATCACCGTGCAGCCGGTCTTGCCGGCGATGCGCTCGGCCAGCGCCAGACCCTGCGCGCTCAGCGCGCTGCCGGTCATCAAGAGCAGCGTACCCTCGCCGTCGCCATGTAGGATTCTTGCAGCTTGCTCGACTGCCTGCGGCGAATAGCTCGCGCGCTGCTGCTCAGCCGGCACCTCGGCGATGCCGTCGGCCTCGTTCCAGGCAGTGTCCGCGGGCAAGATCAAAGTCGCGATCTGCGGCGGCGCGCTTTTGGCGGCGGCAATCGCTGCGGCGCCGTCGGCGGCGACCGATTTGGCATCCGGCGCGGTGCGGACCCAGGACGACATTGGCCGGGCCAGGCCCTCGATGTCGGAGGTCAGCGGCGCGTTGTAGCCGATGTGGTAGACCGCGTGCTGACCGACGATGTTGACGATGCCGGAATTCGCCTTCTTGGCGTTGTGCAGATTGGCAAGGCCATTGGCGAGGCCGGGGCCGAGATGCAGCAGGGTCGAAGCCGGCGTGCCCTTCATGCGGAAATAGCCGTCGGCGGCGCCCGTCACCACGCCTTCGAACAGGCCGAGCACGCAGCGCATGCCGGGCACACGGTCGAGCGCTCCGACAAAATGCATCTCGGAGGTGCCCGGGTTGGTGAAGCAGACGTCCACCCCGCCCTTGACCATCGTCCGCACCAGGCTTTCCGCACCGTTCATTCTTTTTGCTCCCGCAACCGGCGTTTTCGAGTGATCCTCCGACCAATCATTGTTCGCGCCATCCGTCAAAGCAATAGGGGACATCGCGGCCCTGCCCCGCGCGAGGATGAGCTGGTTTGGCTAACGCTTTCCAGCAAATTGGTGCGGTTGCCGATTTGGTAACGCCATTCGTTAAGCATGGCGCCCCTCACGGGGCCGTGGCTTGCGAAACCCTCGCGAATATGGCCTGTGGCCTTTGTTGAAGAGATTTTTTTCGGGGGAGACAATGATCCGGTTTTTTGCCGCGCCGATTGCCGCCATCGCACTCTTGACCGCCGCGACCGGCGGCGTGCTCGCCGAGGAGTTCGACTCCCGCGACATCATGGGCGGCGGCCCGAACTTCTTCCGCGGCGGCGCGAGCCCGATTCCCCGCTCCACCGTCATGTATAACGGCAACTATGCCCCCGGCACGATCGTGGTGAACACCGCCGAACGCCGGCTGTATCTGGTGCTCCAGAACGGTCAGGCGCTGCGCTACGGCATCGGCGTCGGCCGCGACGGCTTCCGCTGGGGCGGGGTGCACAAGATCACCGCCAAGAAGGAATGGCCGGACTGGACGCCGCCATCGCAGATGCTGGCCCGCCGGCCCGACCTGCCGCGCCACATGAAGGGCGGCATCGAGAATCCGCTCGGCGCCCGCGCCATGTATCTCGGCTCGACGCTCTATCGCATCCACGGCTCCAACGAGCCGGAGACGATCGGCCAGGCCGTGTCCTCGGGCTGCTTCCGCATGACCAATGACGACGTCACCGACCTCTATAGCCGCGTCTCGGTCGGTACCACGGTGGTGGTGCTGAATAACTAACCGGGCAGCCATAGCCGGAACCCGCAGGGCGCGTGAATTTGCGGTCTTGTGCGCGCGGCGCGAATGCGGCAGCGTCGCAGGACGATGAGCGCATTTGTCCCGCCCTCGCCTGCCTTTCGCATCACTCTGCTTGCGCTCGCAGTGCTCACATGTCTGCCTGACATCGCACCCATGGCTGCCGCGGGCGAACTGCCCGCGATCTCCTCGCGTCAGCGCGCCGAGAAGAAGAGTTTTACCGACGGCGAGATCATCGAAGGCTTCATGAAGACGGCATTCGGCGCCGAATATCACCTTGCCGGCCGCGTCGACCGCATCCGCAAGTTCGACGGGCCGGTGCGCGTCTACGCCGAGAGCGACCGCGCCGATCGCAAGATGCAGCTCGCAAAAGTCGTGGCCGACATCGGCAAGCGCGTGCAGCATCTCGATATCGCCATGATCGACACCAATGAAGCGGCGAATGTGCGAGTGAAGCTGGTGCGCGACCGCGATCTCTTCCGCACCATCTCGAGCTTCTACGGCGTGGAGAAGGCGCGCGAGATCCGCTCTTCGCTCGACCCGCAATGCCTGTCCGGATTCCGCAAGAACGACAATTTCGAGATCGAGCACTCCGACGTCATCCTCACCGTCGACAACGGCGATTTCGTCTTCCTCGACTGCGCCTATGAGGAGCTCCTTCAATCGCTCGGGCCCATCAACGACACCGCGAGCGTGCCGTGGACCATGTTCAACGACAACGTCTCGATGGGTTATTTCGACGTCTACGACCAGTACATCCTCAATCTGCTCTACGATCCCCGCATCAAGGCCGGCATGACCGTGGCCGAGGTCAAGGCAGTGCTGCCCGCCGTGCTCGCGGATGTGCGGGCATGGGTGAAGCGGGTGAATGATTTGAGGGAGTGAAGACGCTTCTTACCCTCCCTTGGAGGGTTAGGGTCGGCTCGCAGCGCGATAGCGGTGCGAGACGGGGTGGGGTGACAGTCTCTCCACAGAAGCAGTGCCCTTGTGGAGAGATCACCCCACCCCGCTCGCGCTGTGCGCGATCGACCCTCCCCCTCCAGGGCAGGGGGAGAGCAGCTCCGCCCTACTGCACGAGATCGGCAACCGTGCTCGCGGCCTTGAGACCGGTGCCGGTGAGAACCGCGACCGTGGTCTCGTTTGCCTTGATCGCACCAGCGGCTGCGAGTTTGTCCAGCGCTGCCGCCGCGCTGGCGCTGGTCGGCTCGGCAAACAAGCCCTGCCGTGCGAGGCGCCGCAGGGCGGCGACGATCTCATCCTCGGTGAGTGCGACGGTGCCGCCGCCGCTCTGGCGAAGTGCGCCGATGATCTCGCGCAGGCGCAGGGGATTCTTGATGGCGGTGCCTTCGGCGATGGTCTTGCTGACCTCGCGCGCGACGGGGGTATCGACACCGGCCTTGAAGCTTGCATCGATCGGCGAGCAATTGAGGGGCTGCGCCGCGAACAGGCGCGGCAGCTTCGATATCTGCCCGGCTTTCAGAAGCTCGCGGAAGCCGAAGGCGCAACCCAAGAGACTGCTGCCGGCGCCGACGGGGACGATGACGTTATCGGGGGCGCGGAAGCCGAGATCTTCCCAGATCTCGTAGGCGAGCGACTTGGTGCCTTCGAGGAAGAACGGCTGCCAGTTGTGGCTGGCATAAAACGTCTGGCTCGACTGGCGGATGGCCTCTGCTTCCGACTCATCGCGCGGCCCTTCGACGAGTTGCACCGTCGCGCCGTAGGCGCGGACCTGCGCGATCTTGGCCGGCGACGTGGACGCGGGGGCGAGGATCTTCACGCGCATGCCGCCGGCGGCACCCAATCCCGCCATCGACGAGCCGCCGTTGCCGGACGAATCTTCAAGGATGGCTGAGATGCCGATCTGGCGCAGGAAGGACAGCATCACCGCCGAGCCGCGATCCTTGAAGCTGCCGGTCGGGTTGAACCATTCGAGCTTGAACAATGGACGCAGATCGTCCCAGTCCTGCTGAACCAGCGGCGTGCAGCCTTCGCCAAGCGAGATCGGATTCTTGATCTCGACCGGCAGCGCTGCCCGGTAACGCCACAGCGAGCGCATGCGGTGATCGATGTCCTCGCGCGAGATGCCGGCACCCGGCGTCACCAGCAGCGGCGTGCGCTCGTCCGAGCACCAGCGCGGCTGGTCGAGCGGATAGAGCTGTCCGTTGCGGGGGTCGATATAGCTGGCGGCAGGCATTGGCGTCTCCAATACAAGGACGAACTGCGATTAGGCCAACGACACGTTTAGTCCGGGATTCGACGCTGGCCGAGCGAAACCATGCAGGCCCCTTGAAAAGACGAAATATAGAAATATTTCAAACCTTTAAGGCGATTGCGCCGGCAGATCGGCGAGGCCGGCCAGCGCAATCGCCCGGCGCCGATGGCGAACTCTTCAGGCCGTTGCTGACGGGAATTTGGTCGCAAACGGCCCTGCCCGCCCGGCACGATTAACTTGTCTGTCGTCGCCGGCCGCTACAATATGTTGGATTGAGCTTGCGTCGCCTGTGGTCCGCACCGGCAACGCCAGCGAGCCAGGCCCGTCCGAGCGGCGGGCCGTTGGCTTTTTGGGAGCCTGGACATGAGCCGTGCCAACCGTACCGACCACATCCGCCTGACCTCCCATCCGGAGCCGGGCAGGAAGGCCGCCTTTCCGATCCATTGGGGTGCCGCGGACGCGCGCGCCCGCGGGCCAATCATCGGCACAGTGTCCCGCGCCGGGGATCGCAACGTGATCGGCAGCCATGGCGGGTCCTACGCGATGTACCGCGCGCTCGCTGTCTCCGCCGGCGCGCTCGATCCCATCAGGCGCCCTGACCTCACCAACACTTTTCCGGCCGCGACCATCGGGCCGTTCGAGCAATGGCGCGATCCCACCAAGATCGTTGCGCTCGATCCCTGGGGGCATCTCGTTGCCGAAAACTTCCGCCAGGAGATCGCCGAAGGTGTCGACATTCGCCCCAGCATCGCGGTGACGCGGGCGCGGCTGGACCTGCCGGAGATCCGCGAGGCGCTGGCGGCGAAGAGGCTGCGCGCCGACGGCGAGGTGGTGCATGCCAATGGCAGCGTCTCCGTGGTGAAGATCGCAATCGATCCGGTCTGGTACCTGCCGGGCCTCGCGGCGCGCTTCGGCACCGGCGAGACCGAGCTGCGGCGCACGCTGTTCGAACAGACCGCCGGCATGTTCCCCGAGCTCGTCACGCGTCCGGACATGAAGGTGTTTTTGCCGCCGATCGGCGGCACCACCGTCTACATGTTCGGCGATGTGACAAAACTGCCGGACCATCGCACCAAGATCACCTGCCGCGTGCATGACGAGTGCAACGGCTCCGACGTGTTCGGCTCCGACATCTGCACCTGCCGGCCGTATTTGATCCACGGCATCGAGGAATCCGCGCGCGGCGCGCAGGAGGGCGGGCTCGGGCTCGTCGTCTATAACCGGAAAGAGGGCCGCGCGCTCGGCGAGGTCACCAAGTTCCTGGTCTACAATGCGCGCAAGCGCCAGGAGGATGGCGATGCCGCCGCGGCCTATTTCGAGCGGACCGAATGCGTCGCCGGCGTGCAGGATGCGCGCTTCCAGCAGCTGATGCCGGATACGATCCACTGGCTCGGCCTGAAGCGCATCGACCGCTTCCTGTCGATGAGCGATATGAAATATGACGCGCTGACCTCGCAGGGCATCGACATCGTCGAGCGTGTGCCGATCCCGCCGGAGCTGATTCCGGCCGACGCCTATGTCGAGATCGCCGCGAAGAAGGCCGCCGGCTACTATTCGACCGACATCGCGCCGGAGAAGGACGTCAACGACGTGGTCGGACGTTCGCTGGAAAAATACTGATCGCGTGATGGCGGACGCTTTGGAATTGCAGGCACGCTCGCTGCTCACCGCAAACGCGGTGCGCGCGCGTGCCGGGCAGATGCTCAAGATCGGCCTCGCCGGCGGGCTCCAGCATTTCACGATCGACCTCGACCGCATGGATGGCGTCGCGGACGCCGTGCTCGCGGTGACGCGAAAAGCCTATCCGACGCTGGACATTCCGTTCCATGCGCGCTGGCGGCACTTTGTGCTCGGCGGCGTCGACCGCTGGGCGCAGCTTGCCAGCGCAGCATCATGGCCGGATCGCGCGGTGCGGGCGCGCTCCGAGTTCGACCTTGCGATCGTCAGCGTGCTGCTCGATGCCGGCGCCGGCGCTGCGTGGCGATACCGCGATGGCGTGACCGGCGAAGCCATCGGCCGATCCGAGGGGCTGGCGATCGCGAGCCTCGATATGTTCGCGGACGGACTCTTTTCCCGCGATGCGCGGACGCCGTTCAGGGCCGACGCGGAGATGCTCGCGAAACTGCCCCTCACCTCACTCACATCCGCTTTCCAAGTGACCGATGCCAATCCGTTGCTCGGCCTGGAGGGACGCACCGATCTGCTGCGTCGTCTGGGCAAGCTGGTGGCAGAGCGCGCGGACATTTTCGGCTCGCACGACACGCCGCGACCGGGCGGCCTGTTCGATCACATCGCGGCGCAAGCGGTCGGCGGTGCCGTCGCTGCGCCCGCCATTCTGTCGGCTGTGCTGAACCAGCTCGGTCCGATCTGGCCGTCGCGGCTCGCGCTTGCGGGCATTCCGCTCGGCGATTGCTGGCGGCATCCCGTCATCAAAGCGGATGATGCGACCGCGGGCCTCGTGCCGCTGCACAAGCTGTCACAATGGCTGAGCTATTCGCTGATCGAGCCGCTCCAGCGCGCCGGATTTGCAGTCACCGACATCGACGGGCTGACCGGCCTTGCCGAATACCGCAATGGCGGCCTATTCGTCGATCATGAAGTGCTGCGCCTGCGCGATGCCGCGGATGCCGAGCGTGCGCATACGGTGGATTCATTGCTCGTCGTGGAATGGCGCGCGCTGACGGTTGCGCTGCTGGATCGTCTTGCCGAACTGGTTCGCGCCAAGCTCGGTCGCACGCCTGAGACGTTGCCGCTCGCCAGTATTTTAGAAGGCGGCACCTGGGCCGCGGGCCGCACGATCGCATTTGCCCGACGTCCAGACGGCTCGCCGCCACTCAAGGTGATCAGCGACGGCACGGTTTTCTGACCCTCTCCCTCTGTGGGGAGAGGGTGGCTTCGCGAAAGCGAAGCCGGGTGAGGGGTATGTCTCCGCGGGCACATCTCTCATTTGGAGTTCGCGGAAAGATACCCCTCATCCGGCGCATGCGCGCCACCTTCTCCTACAAGGGGAGAAGGAAGAAAGGCATCTCAATCATGGAAGGCGTCACGATCGTCGATCATCCGCTGGTGCAGCACAAGCTGACGCTGGTGCGCGACAAATCCATCTCGACCAAGTCGTTTCGAGAGCTGATCAAGGAGATTGGCATGCTCTTGTGCTACGAGGTGACGCGCGACCTGCCGCTCACGGACACCGTGATCGAGACGCCGCTGTCGACGATGCACTCGGCCAAGATCGCCGGCAAGAAGCTGGTGTTCGTGCCGATGCTGCGCGCCGGCACGACCTTCGTCGATGGTATGATGGACTTGGTGCCGACCGCGCGCGTCGCGCATATCGGACTCTACCGCGAGCCGCACAGTTTTGCCGCGGTCGAATATTTCTTCAAATCGCCGTCGGATCTTGGCGAGCGTCTCGCCATCGTGGTGACGCCGGTGGTGGCCACCGCCAACACGGCCGTCGCGGCCATCGACCGGCTGAAGGAGCGCGGCGCCAGGGACATCCGCCTGGCCTGCCTGATCGCAGCTCCCGAGGGACTTGAGCGGCTGCGTGGATTGCATCCGGACGTGCCGATCTGGACTGCGGCAGTGGATGAAGGGCTCGACGAGAACGGGTTCATCCTGCCGGGCCTCGGCGACGCCGGCGACCGCGCCTACGGGACGCGATAACTGCCCCGCTCAGGTCGGTGGCCTCGGCGGCTCACACCTTCCCGCTGCCGCAAATGGCCTTCAGCGCCTGCCACTCCTTGTCGGTCAGCAGCGGCGGGCCGCTGGCGGGACGATCCTCTTTGGTCATGCGCGCGAGGCGGTCCTCGGTGAGCGGATGGCTGGCGAGGATCGTCGTGAGAGTGGAGCCGCCTTCCTTGCCGGTGATACGGAACATCAATTCGGCCGCGGGCTTCGGCGAGCGGCCGAGCGCATGCATGATCTCGATCGCAAACGTATCCGCGGCGGTCTCGGCCTCACGCGAGTAGGAGGCCTCGACCAGGCTGCGCGACGCGAAGATCACGGTCGACGAACCGGTGACGTCGCCGAACAAAAGGCCGATCAGAAATGAGGTGCCGCCGTTGTAGATCAGGCCGCGCATATTGTCGTAATGCTTGAGATGGCCGAGCTCGTGCGCGAGGATGCCGGCGAGCTCGTCCGGGCTCTCGGCCTTGTCGAGCAGCCCCTTCAGCACGAACACCTTGCCTCCCGGCAACGCGAACGCGTTCGGCACCGCGGTCGGCAGCACGCCCGCCGTCATGGAATCGTCGAGGCCGGCCGCATCGCGCAGGCGGTTGACGAGCTTGGTGAAGGCGGCCTTGCCCGCAGGGTCTTCGCACACGCCGCGACCGAAGATGGTTTTCATCTGCACTTCGGCAGCATCGCCGATGCGCCGTTCGACCGGCTTCGGCACCAGCGGCGCGAGACGGTCGGCGGCGAGCGGCACGCCAAACAGCACGACGCAGACGATGGAGACGGCGGCGGCGACCGACCAGCCGACGATCTTTGCGATGCCGCGGCGCGTGGTCTGCTGCTCGTCGAGGCGCATGCAGCGGGCGGTCAGATCGGCTGCAAGCGCGGCATCGCGGATCTCGAGCCGCGCCAGTGGCGGCGCGGATGCCGAGGCCAGCCGCAAAACGCCAGGCGGGCTATCGGCGCGGCGAATGTCGGCATAGGCCCAGCGCACGGGCGCCGCGCTGTCCTCCACGATCTCGAGCGCATCACTGAACGTCAGTATCACCTGACGTCTGCGACTCGAGACGCCGTCGAAGAAGATCGTCGGCTTGGCGGGCTGTGCCGGGACCTCACTCACCAACTCACTCACGGCTCAAAATCCTGCGACATCCAATCCATCAGCAAAGCCTTCGCCGAGCGCGCCGGCAAGCTCGCCGCGACCACGCACATCCGCCGCAGCGGCGATATTATGCACCTCGACGGTTTCCAACACCTTGGCCCAGAGATCACGCTGGAGATAGACGCGCATGACGATGTTGATCGCGAGCGCCAGGGCGAAATAGCCGATCACCATCATCACCACCATCGGGATGCTCTTCGCGGCATTGTCGGAGCCGAACACCTGATCGGCCGGGACGCCGCTCAGCTGGACGACCAGCAAGGCGCCGCCGCCCACATAGGCCGAGAAGGCGATCGTAAGCAGCGTCCACCAGCCGATCACCTTCCAGTACAAACCATAGAAGGCGTCATGAGGCAGCTTCGAGGACAGGCTGACGCCGCCGATGCGGATGCCGTCGAGCCACCAGCGCCATTCGCGCGCCTTGAACTCGGCATAGAAGAACGGCGCGAGCGGGAAGATGATCAGCGCAATCGGGCTGAGCAGCCACAGCCACCAGCCGCGCTTGAAGAAGGTCCAGCCGTCGCCTTCGAAATCGCCGGTGAGATCGCCGTAATGGGTGTGCCGCATCTTGTAGCGTTCGAGCGCGGCTTCGCGCCACGGCAGTGCCAGGCCGAGCGTCAGGAACGCGAGCAAGCCCCACAGCAGGGCCCGGAACGCGTAAGCCCAACCTGAGCCGTCCATCCAGAAGCGGACGCCGCGCCAGACCGTGCGGGTCAGGCGATAGCGCCGCGCGCGAAAAATCGCGAACTGGCCGAAGGCGTAAAGCGCGATGAACAGCGGCGTCGAAGCGAAGCCCTGCCAGCGCTCGAACTCGATGCCAATAAGGAAATACGCAAGATAGATCGGCACCAGAATCGCGAGCGCGATCAGGAAGCCGACCAGGAGCTCCTTGGCCCGTCCGGTGTATTCGGCGGCATCGCCGTCGATCGCGGTGTGCGTCCAAAGATGACGGCGAATGTCGGTGACGAGCCAGAACCGGTAGAAGCCGAAGGTGACGAGCTCGAGCATGGCACCCTTGGTGACCAATTTGCGGAACTCGGAGCGGTTGCCGGAGAAATCGACCCGCGTGGTCGGCAGCGGCGGGGGTAAGGGTTCGGAGCCAACGGGGGCCCATTGCATGTCGTTCACAGCGGCAACCTCGGGATGCGGTCTTGATCCGGCCAAACTATAGATCAGAGGTTAGTCGATCCCCAAGATGGGCGGGTTCGATTTACCTCGATTCCAGTGGGCTTCTTGCACGATTCCGCCGCCACGGGCGTGAGAGGGATCACGTTGCAAATCTGTCGTCCCGTAGCCCCGAAGGAGCGCAGCGTAAGCCGGGACATCGGTAGTGGCGGCCCGAATTCTGGATTGCGGTTCGGGCTACGCGCCTCTCGCGAAGGTTGGATGTGGCAAAACACTCCCTTGCCCCGGCGCAGACAACCGGCTGTAATTGCAAATCAAATACCGCAGCGCAGAATTCAACGACGCGCGGTTCAGCCCAGGGAGAGCGGTCATGCATGGGACCATCGAGAGCGCAGCCAAGCTCGACGCCTTGCGCGCACGCGCCGCGTCACTGCCGCTGGAGCAGTTCGATCCGGGTGACCCTGAATTGTTCAGGACAGATACGTTCTGGCCCTATTTCGATCGCCTGCGCCGGGAAGACCCGGTGCATTACTGCAAGGACTCGATGTTCGGCCCGTACTGGTCGGTGACGCGCTACAACGACATTATGGAGATCGAGACCAACCATTCAGTGTTCTCCTCGGCTTCCGCGCTCGGCGGCATCACCATCCGCGACATCGATCCGGATCTGCGCCGCGAGAGTTTTATCTCGATGGACCCGCCGCGCCATGCCGCGCAGCGCAAGACCGTGGCGCCGATGTTCACGCCGACGCATCTGGACAACCTCGCCATCAACATCCGCAAGCGCTCGGCTGAGTGCCTGGACAATCTTCCGCGCGGCGAGGTGTTCGACTGGGTCGACCGCGTCTCGATCGAGCTCACCACGCAGATGCTCGCGGTGCTGTTCGACTTCCCCTGGGAAGACCGCCGCAAGCTGACGCGCTGGTCCGACGTTGCCACCACCATTCCTGGCCGTGACGGCCTCGTCGCGACCGAAGACGAGCGGATGGCGGAGCTTGCGGAATGCGCGGCCTATTTCTCCCGGCTCTGGAAGGAGCGCATCGAACAGCCGCCGAAGAGCGACCTGCTCTCGATGATGGCGCATGGCGCCGCGACGCGCGACATGGACGCGAAGAACTTCCTCGGCAATCTCATCCTCTTGATCGTCGGCGGCAACGACACCACGCGCAACACCATGTCGGGCTCGCTTCTCGCGCTGAGCCAGCATCCGGAACAATACCGCAAGCTGCGCGACAATCCTGATCTGCTCGACAGCTTCGTGCCCGAGGTGATCCGCTGGCAGACGCCGCTGGCGCATATGCGGCGCACCGCGCTCTCCGACTTCGAGTTCCGCGGCAAGCAGATCAAGAAGGGTGACAAGGTCGTGATGTGGTACGTCTCGGGCAACCGCGACGAAGCGGCGATCGAAAAGCCCTACGATTTCATCATCGACCGTGCCCGGCCGCGCACGCATCTCTCCTTCGGCTTCGGCATCCACCGCTGCGTGGGCCTCAGGCTTGCTGAACTGCAGCTCAAGATTATTTGGGAGGAGATCCTGAAGCGCTTCGACCATATTGATGTGGTCGGCGAGCCCAAGCGGGTCTATTCGAGTTTCGTGAAGGGGCTCGAGGCGTTGCCGGTGAAGATTGCGGCGTAAGTTAACTCCCTCTCCCCGTTCTTACGGGGAGAGGGTCGGGGTGAGGGGCTCTCTCCGCGAGCACGCTGAGAGACGGACTCGCGGAGAGTCCCCCTCACCCGGATTGCATCTTCGATGCAATCCGGCCTCTCCCCGCAAGCGGGGAGAGGCGAACAAAGATCAACTGGAGCCACGACGATGAACATCCAAGCGCCGGTTAAAGTGGACAAGGCCGAACGCCTGCGCAGGGCGCGCGAGGAGGCCTATGCAACGCCGCTGTCGCAATTCCACCCCGGTGCGCCCAGGCTGTTCCAGGACGACACGCTGTGGCCGTGGTTCGAGCGGCTACGCAAGGAAGAGCCGGTGCATTACTGCACCAACGCGCCGATCGAGCCGTACTGGTCGGTGGTGAAATACAACGACATCATGCATGTCGACACCAATCACGGCATCTTCTCCTCGGACTCGACGCTCGGCGGCATCTCGATCCGCGATGTGCCGGAAGGCTACGACTATCCGAGCTTCATCGCGATGGACCAGCCCCGGCATTCGGCGCAGCGCAAGACGGTGTCGCCGATGTTCACCCCTCAGCATCTGGACGAGCTGGCAAAGCTGATCCGCCAGCGCTCGCAGACCGTGCTGGACAATCTGCCGCGCAACGAGACCTTCAATTTCGTCGAGCGCGTCTCGATCGAGCTGACGACGCAGATGCTGGCGACGCTGTTCGACTTCCCCTGGGAGGAGCGGCGCAAGCTGACGCGCTGGTCCGACGTCTCCACTGCGCTGCCCAAAAGCGGCATCGTCGCTTCCGCCGAGGAGCGCCGCCGCGAGATGGACGAGTGCTATGCTTACATGTCGAAGCTCTGGAACGAGCGCGTCAACTCCGAGCCGCGCAACGATCTGCTGTCGCTGATGGCACACAACCCGGCGACGCGCCACATGGATCCCGACAATCTCATGGGCAACATCATCCTGCTCATCGTCGGTGGCAATGACACTACGCGCAACACCATGACCGGCTCGGTGCTGGCGCTGAACGAGAACCCCGAGCAGTATGACAAGCTTCGCGCCAATCCGGCGCTGATCGATTCCATGGTGCCGGAGGTGATCCGCTGGCAGACGCCGCTTGCGCATATGCGGCGCACCGCGCTTTCCGACACTGAGATCTGCGGCAAGCAGATCAGGAAGGGCGACCGCGTCGTGATGTGGTACGTCTCCGGCAACCGCGACGAGGAGATGTTCGAGAAGCCGAACGAGTTCATCATCGATCGCCCGCGCCCCCGCACCCACCTCTCCTTCGGCTTCGGCATCCACCGCTGCGTCGGCATGCGCCTCGCCGAGCTGCAGCTGCGCATCGTCTGGGAAGAGATGCTGAAGCGGTTCGAGCGCATCGAGGTGGTCGGCGAGCCCAAGCGGATCTATTCCAGCTTCATCAAGGGATATGAGTCGCTGCCGGTAAGGATTCCGAGCTGAGCTCCATCCTCCGTGATTGCGAGCAGCCCTTGCGACGAAGCAATCCAGACTGTCACCGCCGATGGATTTCTGGATTGCTTCGCTACGCTCGCAATGACGAGCCGACTTCCGGTTATCACATTGGCCGTAGCAAGCGCGGCGGTACCTCAGCTATAAAATTTCGGCATGACAGCTCGCGCCAGATGCGAAGGCAAGTCGACCCCTGACTGTTCTACGACATCAGCGCATTAACTCAATTTGATGTCCCACACGCCTTCCTTGCGGCAGGCGGCGACCTCCTCGCGCAACAACGCGGTAATCGCCAACGAGGCCGTCGAGGCCGGGCGGTCGATCGGAGAAGCGAAAATGAGCTCGCGCGTCATCGGCTTGGAGACGGGCGCGGTTTCCAGCCGCCCCTCCGCAACCTCGCCGTGGACAGACGACGGCGGCAGCAGCGCGAAGCCGAGGCCCTCCTCGACGAGGCTCGTCAGCACGCGGAAGGAATCCGCCTCGAGCTGGACGTTGAGCTTGATCTTGCGCTGGGCGGCGGCGTGCTCAATCAGGGCGCGGAGACCATGGGAATGACTGGGCAGCACCAGGCGCTGCCGCAAGAGCCAGCCGACGTCGACGCTCTTCCTGCGCACAAGGCCGCAGCCGCGCGGGCCGACCGCGACGATGTTGTCGCGGCCGAGACTCTGCACGTTGAGATGCAGATCGGCCGAGCGGCCGTAGAGGATGGCGAGATCCATCTCGCCGCGATGCAGCCATTCGACGAGATGGCCGCTGTAGCTCTCGACGATGCGCAGCGAGATGCCGGGAAACTTTTCAACGCAGCGCCGCGCAAAGCGCGCCGACAGCACGCAGCTCACGGTCGGAACCAGGCCGAGCACGACTTGGCCGGAGGGCGGTCCCTTGGACGACTGGATATCGTCGCGGATCTGGTCGATCTGCCGCACGATGCCGGAGGTGCGCGCCAGCAGCAGCCGTCCGGCCTCGGTCAGCACCATGCCGCGGCCGTTGCGGGTGAACAATTCGGTGCGCAGCTCGTGTTCCAGGAGCTTGATCTGCCTAGAGAGTGCCGGCTGCGCCACGCGCAAGGTGTCGGACGCCTTGGACAGGCTGCCGAGCTCCGCCACGCAACTGAAGGTCCTGAGCTGCCGGAAATCCATGCTTGCCAATCCTGGAAGGCTACTCCATACGCTATAACAAATGAGCATAGGGGGCGGGCGTTGTTTTCACAACGCCAGGGGGTTGGCCGGCGTTATCCTAACTGCCGCCAAGAATTGGAAACGCCATGAGTCAAGATCACCACACCGAAGATTACGCCGACATCCGCGAAGCCGTCGCAAAGCTGTGCGCGCAGTTTCCCGGCGAATATTGGCGCAAGCTCGATCGCGAGATGGCCTATCCCAAGGCGTTCGTCGATGCGCTGACCGAGGCCGGCTATCTCTCGGTGCTGATCCCCGAGGAGTACGGCGGCGCGGGCCTGAAGCTGTCGGCTGCGGCCGCGATCCTGGAAGAAATCCAGCGCGCCGGCTGCAACGGCGGCGGCTGCCATGCCCAGATGTACACGATGGGCACGGTGCTGCGGCACGGCAGTGCCGAGCAGAAGGCAAAGTACCTGCCGAAGATCGCGAGCGGCGAATTGCGGCTGCAGGCCTTCGGCGTCACCGAGCCGACCAGCGGCACCGACACCTCCTCGCTCAAGACCTTTGCGCGCAAGGAGGGCAATGACAGCTATATCGTCAACGGCCAGAAGATCTGGACCAGCCGTGCCGAGCATTCCGACCTGATGATCCTGCTGGCGCGCACCACGCCGAAGGAGCAGGTCAAGAAGCGAACGGACGGCCTGTCGGTGTTCATCGTCGACATGCGCGAGGCCAAGAACAATGGCCTGGAGATCCGCCCGATCCGCACCATGATGAACCACGCCACCACAGAGGTGTTCTTCACAGACATGAAGGTGCCGGCGGAGAACCTGATCGGCGAGGAAGGCAAGGGCTTTCGCTACATCCTCTCCGGCATGAACGCGGAGCGCATCCTGATCGCGGCCGAATGCGTCGGCGATGCCAAATGGTTCATCGCGAAGGCTACGAACTATGCGAAGGAGCGGGCGGTGTTCGGTCGGCCGATCGGCCAGAACCAGGGCATCCAGTTCCCGATCGCCAAGGCCTACGCCTCGATGCGCGCGGCCGAATTGATGGTGAAGGAAGCGACGCGCAAATACGAGGCCGGGCTCGACTGCGGCGCGGAGGCCAACATGGCCAAGATGCTGGCGGCGGATGCGTCCTGGGAAGCGGCGAACGGCTGCATCCAGACCCATGGCGGCTTCGGCTTCGCCGAGGAATATGACGTCGAGCGCAAGTTCCGCGAGACGCGGCTCTACCAGGTTGCGCCGATCTCGACCAATCTCGTGCTGTCCTACGTCGCCGAGCATGTGCTCGGCATGCCCCGCTCGTACTGAGGTTGGGCCATGGGAGCACTTGACGGGATCAGGGTGATTGCGGTCGAGCAGGCCGTGGCGGCGCCGTTCTGCTCCTCGCGCCTGGCCGATGCCGGCGCGGAGGTGATCAAGATCGAGCGGCCCGAAGGCGATTTCGCCCGCGGCTATGATACGGCGGCCAAGGGGCAGAGCAGCTACTTTGTGTGGCTCAACCGGGGTAAGCAATCCGCCGTGGTCGATCTCGCCACGAAAGAAGGCTGCGCCGAGCTGGAGCAGCTGATCGCGAGCGCCGACGTGCTGATCCAGAACCTCAAGCCGGGCTCGATGGACAAGCTCGGCTTCTCGCGCGAGCGGCTTTTGAAAGACTATCCGAAGCTGATCTCGTGCACGATCACCGGCTATGGCGACGAGGGCCCCTACGCGCATCGCAAGGCCTATGATTTGCTGATCCAGGCCGAGAGCGGCCTAGCTTCCATCACCGGCAATCCCGATGGCGCCTCGCGCGTCGGCATGTCGATCGTCGACGTTGCGACCGGCGCCACCGCGCATGCGGCGATCCTGGAAGCGCTGATCGCCCGCGGGCGCACCGGCAAGGGCGCCGACATCCGCATCTCCATGTTCGACGTGATGGCGGACTGGTGCACCGTGCCGCTGCTCAACTCCGAGGCCGGCAATCCGCCCAAGCGCATGGGGCTGCGCCATCCCTCGATCGCCCCTTACGGCGTGTTCACCTCCAAGGACGGCAAGGACATTTTGATCTCGATCCAGAGCGAGCGCGAGTGGAAGACGCTGTGCGCGAAGGTGCTGGACCAGCCAGATCTGCCCGCCGATCCCCGCGTCGCCAACATGGTCGAGCGCGTGCGCAACCGCGATTTCACCGACAAGACCGTTGCCGACAGCTTCGGCAAGATGACGCGCGACGAGCTGCTCAAGCGGCTGTCCGACGCCGACATCGCCTTTGCCGAGGTCAACACCATGGCCGACCTCACCAACCATCCGCATCTGCGCCGCATCGAGGTCGACACGCCGAACGGCCGCGTCAGCTATCCCGCGCCGGCGCCGATCATCGTCGGCGAGACACGCAGCTATGGCGCCGTGCCCGCCATCGGCGAGAACCCAAAGTCGAAGAAGTAAGAAGAGCGAGGCGTCATGACCGAAAAGCTCGACATCGATCATTTGCGGCAATGGATCGGCCGCAGCCAGGAGGCCACCGACATCGTCACCGCGCAGCTCGTGAAGGGTCTGCGCGCGACATTGTTCCAGGAGGTCGGCGAGCCCAGGACCGGAGACGCCGCGCCGTTCACGGTACATTGGTGCCTGGCGCAGCCGGTGTTTCCAATGTCGATGCTTGGTCCCGACGGTCACCCGACCCGCGGCGGCTTCCTGCCGCCGGTACCGCTGCCGCGCCGGATGTGGGCCGGCGGCGAGATCGAATTCCTGCAGCCGCTTTGCGTCGGCGATGAATTGACGCGGACCTCGCGCATTGCCGACGTGCAGGTGAAGACGGGGTCGACCGGCACGCTGTGCTTCGTCTCGGTCGAGCACAGCATCTCTAGTCCACGCGGCATCGCCATCCGCGAGCGGCAGGACATCGTCTATCGCGAGATGACGAGCAGTGCGCCCGCGACCGCCAAGGCCCCGCCTCCGCCGCCGGAGGCTCAGCATCGCGAGACCCATGTCTCCGATCCCGTGCTGCTGTTCCGCTACTCCGCGCTGACCTTCAACGGCCACCGCATCCATTACGACCGCGACTACGTCACCAAGGTGGAGGGTTATCCGGGCCTGATCTTCCACGGCCCGCTACAGGCCGCGCTCATCATCGAGATGGCGGCGAAGCTGCGCGGCGGCAAGGCGCCGAAGAAATTCACTTACCGCGGCGTGCAGCCACTGTTCGAGGGGACCGAGTTCTCGGTCAACGCCAATGTCAGCGGCGAGAGCATGGAGCTGTGGACCGCGAATGCGGAGGGACAGCCGACGATGAGGGGCACGGCGGTGTGGTAGCTCGGTCATTCCGGGGCGGCTCGAAGAGCCGAACCCAGAATCTCGAGATTCCGGGTTCGCTTCGCGCCCCGGAACGACGACCCAACAACAAGCATCAGGGGACGGAAACCATGGCCAAGAACGGGAAGACCGGCAGCAAGTCCGTCACTGTGAAGCAGGCGACGCTCGACCTGCTGCGATCCTTCGGCATCGACAGGGTGTTCGGCAATCCCGGTTCGACCGAGCTGCCCTTCCTCAGCGACTGGCCCGACGACATCGACTACGTGCTGGCGCTGCAGGAGGCCTCCGCGGTCGGCATGGCCGATGGCTATGCCCAGGCGACACGCAATGCTGGCTTCGTCAATCTGCATTCGGCGGCCGGCGTCGGCAACGCGCTCGGCAACATCTACACCGCGCACCGCAACCAGACGCCGCTGGTGATCACCGCGGGCCAGCAGGCCCGCTCGATTCTGCCGCTGCAGGCGTTCCTATACGCCGAGCGCGCGTCGGAGTTCCCGCGGCCTTACGTGAAGTACAGCGTCGAGCCGGCGCGGGCCGAGGACGTGCCAGCCGCGATCGCGCGCGCCTACCACACCGCGATGCAGCCGCCGTGCGGGCCGACCTTCGTCTCGATCCCGATCGACGACTGGGCGCATGCCACAGCGCCGGTCGAGGCGCGCAAGGTCAGCCGCGAGATCGGAGCCGAGCCTGACGCCATGAAGGCGCTGGTCGCGGCGCTCGGCTCGGCAAAACACCCCGCTCTCGTCGTCGGCCCCGGGGTCGATCGCGCTAGTGCGGTCGATCTGATGGTGCGCGTCGCCGAGAAGGCGAAGGCCAGTGTCTGGGTCAGCCCATTCTCCGCGCGCTGCTCGTTCCCGGAGCGGCATCCGCAATTTGCGGGCTTCCTGCACGCATCGCCAGCGCAGCTGTCCGATGCGCTGCGCGAGCACGACCTCGTCGTCGTGATCGGCGCTCCGGTGTTCACCTTCCATGTCGAGGGCCATGCCGCGATCTTCGATGGCGGCGCGACCATTTTCCAGATCACCGACGATCCGGATGCCGCGGCGGTGACGCCGGTCGGCACCAGCATCATCGCGACGATGAAGCCGGCACTTTCGATGCTGCTCGACCTGCTGCCGGAGAGCAAACGCGCGGCGCCAAAAGGCCGCACGCTGCCGCTGGCACCGCAGGCCGCCGATCCGCTGCCGGTGGAATTCCTGCTGCATTCGCTGTCGCAGGCGATGCCGGATGAGGCATCACTCGTCGAGGAAGTACCCTCGCACCGGCCGGCGATGCAAAAATTCCTGCCGATGCGCGGCCAGGACAGTTTCTACACCATGTCGAGCGGCGGTCTCGGCTATAGCCTGCCCGCCGCCGTCGGCATGGCGCTGGGCAAGCCGAAGCAACGCACCGTCTGCCTGATCGGCGACGGCTCGGCAATGTATTCCATCCAGGCGCTGTGGACCGCCGCGCAACGAAAACTGCCGCTCACCGTCGTCGTCATCAACAATTCCGGCTATGGCGCGATGCGCTCGTTCAGCCAGGTGATGCAGGTGCGCAACGTGCCAGGGCTTGAGCTGCCGGGAATCGATTTCGTGCGGCTTGCCGAAGGCATGGGCTGCGATGCGGTGCGGGTGACGAAAGCGGCGGAGCTCGGCGAGGCGCTCAGGCGCGGAATGGCGCATGCAGGCACCTGCCTCGTCGAGGTCGTCGTGGATTCAGCGGTGCCGGTGCTGTACGGGCAGAAGCATTGACACTGTCGTAGCCCGGATGGAGCGAAGCGAAATCCGGGACTCCTGCCGCAAGCGAGTCGGTCCCTGATTACGCTGCGCTCCATCCGGGCTACGAAAACTACGATGCTAGAAATCCCCCGTCCGCCGCGAGTACATGCCCGACGACATAGGACGACGCATCCGATGACAGCCACACCACGGCCTCGGCCACCTCCTCCGGACTCCCCATCCGCCGCAGCGGCAGGCCGGCACTCACCGTCGCGACATCGCCGACGCCGGCGCGCAGCATCATGTCGGTGACGACGCGACCGGGGGCGATGGCGTTGATGCGGATGCCGCGTGGGGCGTTCTCCATAGCCGCCGAGCGCGTCAGCGAGATCGCGGCGGCCTTGGAGGCCGAATAGAGCGAAAAGCCGGGATTGGGATTGCGCACGCCGCTGACGGAGGCATTGACGACGATACTGCCGCGCCCCTGCGCCAGCATCGCCGGCAATTGATGGCGCAGGCAGAGAAACAGCGCGCGGACATTGGTGTCGAACACGCTGTCGTAGATCTCCGTGCCCTGCTCCTCCAGCGGTGCGCGGCGCTCCTGGAAGCCGGCATTGTTGAAGGCAACGTCGAGCCGGCCGCAACGCTCGATGGCTGTGCCGACGAGACGCGCGACCTCATCGTCTTTCGTAATGTCGGTCTTGAGCGCGATTGCCTCCGTGCCGAGCTCGCGGCACGCGGCTGCAGTGGCCTCGATCTCGGCCTCGCGCCGGCCGGCGACGAAAATCGCTTCGGCTCCCTCAGCCGCCATCTTTAGCGCCGTGGCGCGGCCGATGCCGCTGCCGCCGCCCGTGACCAGGCAAACCTTGCCCCTCATCTGCGTCCCGGTTGGCAAGGTTCCGCTCATCGTCCACTCCAAAACGCTTGCGCGCGGCGTTGCGCCCATATAGTTGTATGATACAACTATATGGGCAGTCAAGCCATGGCCGAGCTTTCGCTGATCGACGACATCCGCGCCGCCTCGCGCCTGATGGTGCGCGAGCTCGGTTTCATGGACGCGACGGTGGCGGCATCGGACTATCCGCCCTCGACGGTCCACACCATCCTGGAGATCGGCATCCGCGGCCCGATGACTTCGGGCGAACTCGGCGACTTCCTGCGCCTGGAGAAATCCAGCGTCAGCCGCCTGGTGCGCAAGCTGATCGATTGCGGCGAGCTGCGCGAGACGCCGGACGAGCAGGATGCGCGCAGCAGGCTGCTATCGCTGACGGCGAAGGGCCGCCGCACGCTGGAGGCGCTGCACGCATTCGGCCGTCAGCAGGTGCGCGGCGCGCTGGCAGCGCTGACGGAAGCGGAGCAGCGCAAGGTGCGTGAGGGCATGATGCTCTATGCGCGGGCGCTGCGGGCGAGCCGGGTTGAGGATGGGGTGGAGCCGGCGGCGTAGCTACACTCTCGGTGTCATCGCTGGGATGCCGTCATTCCGGGGCGATGCGAAGCATCGAACTACGGTGCGCAATTGCGCACCTGAGAATCTCGGTCATCCCGGCTTCGGTCCTACGGACCGCCCCGGGATGACCCAAAGGTCACTTCCCGAACTCCTCCCGCATCTTCGCCTGGATCTTGGCCATGCCGCCGATCCAGCGGTCGTAGTTCTCGGTCTTCTTGCGCATGTAGCCGAGCACCTGCGGGTGCGGCAGGATCAGGAACGTTTCCTGTTCGAGGCCGGCGAGCACGTCTTTCGCCACTTGCTCGGGCGTGAGATCGCCGTCCCCGGATTGCGGGCCCTTGGGGATCGAACGCAGCATGTTGGTGTCGACGCCCTGCGGGCAGAGGATCGAGACCTTGATGTTGTGCGCCTTGTGCGAGATCGCGAGATTCTCGGCAAAGCCGACCGCGGCGTGCTTGGTCGTCGAGTAAGCCGGGCTGCCGACCTGCGACAGCAGGCCCGCGGCCGAGATGGTGTTGAGGAAATAGCCGCCGCCGCGGGCCCTCATGCGGGGGACGAGATGCCGCGCCGCATAGACATGCGCCATGACGTGGATTGCCCAGCTGCGCTGCCAGGGTTCATCCGAGGCGCCCCCGGCATTTTCCGACATCGGATCGAAGCCGCCGCCGATGCCGGCGTTGGAGCAGAACAGCTCGATCGGGCCGAACTGTCGCTCGGTCTCCTCGATGACGTGGGCGATGTCCTTTTCCTGCGCGACGTCGCATTTGAAGGCGGCGCCATCGACCATGGCCGCGACCGCCCTCGCATTGGCGGCGTCCATGTCTGCGACGACGACCTTGGCCGCGCCCGCATTGTGAAAGGCCTCGCACAGCGCCTTGCCGATGCCATTTGCGCCGCCCGTGACGACCACGACCTTGCCGGTCACCTGCATGCGACGTCTCCTCTTGTCTTGTACCGCTTTATACCGCGCCGCTTATTCCGCGTCGCGGGTCCTGCTCAGCTCAACACGAGGTCGAGCACCGCGGTATAATGGCATGCCGCGCCGGCCAAGACAAAGCCGTGCCAGATCGCATTCTGGAAGCGCAGCCGCCGCCAGGCGTGGAAGATCACGCCAAAGCTGTAGAGCAGGCCGCCCGCAAAGATGAAGCCGAGCGCCAGCGCAGGGAGAGCCCTGACCACGGCGTCGTAGAGCATGATGCCGCTCCAGCCCATCGCGAGGTAGATGCCGACCGAGACGCGGTCGAACCGGCCGGGATAGAGCAGCTTCAGCACGATGCCTGATATCGCCACGCACCAGACGCCGGCGAGCAGCACCAGCGCGAACACGCTGTCCTTGAGCTCCAGGATGAACGGCGTGTAGGTCGCGGCGATCAGCAGGTAGATCGCGGAATGGTCGAACCGCCGCAGCAGCCATTTGGCCGGCGACACCGGCCAGAGATTATAGGTCGCCGACAGCACCAGCATCGTGAGCAGGCCAGCGACATAGATCGAGACACCGACGATGTCGGTGACATCGGCATAGACCGCCGCCAGCACCACCAGCACGGTCGCGGCGATGATGCCGGAGAGCACGCCGATCGCATGGATGATGCCGTCGGCGATCAGCTCGGCGCGGTCGTAGTTCCAGCCGATCGCGTCGGCTGCGGCGTGGACAGAATTGGACGCGAACTGTTTCATTTGGAAGACGGTCATGGCAATCCGCAAAGCGTGGCAATGCCTTGTTGTATGGGTCTTTCGGGATCGGCGCGTCGTTCAAACGGCTGATTTGCCGACAAAGGCGGTGGAAGTATGAAAGCTTGATTTTCCTCAGGCAATTGCCACTTTTGTGACTAATCCATTTTGCGTATCCCTCGCCCGAGATCCCCTCACGTTCATATGGCATTCAGTTTCCAGGATATGGTCGAGGAGGCGCGGCTGTCGGCGCGGGCGCTGATCGACTATGGCGAGCACTTCTTCAATCCGACGGTGCGGCTTGGCGTCACCGGCCTGTCGCGCGCCGGTAAGACCGTATTCATTACCGCACTGATCCACGGGCTGACGCGCGGCGGTCGGTTTCCGGTGTTCGAGGCCTATGCCTCCGGCCGGATCGCGCGGGCGCATCTGGCGCCGCAGCCGGACGACGCCGTGCCGCGCTTTGCCTATGAGAACCATCTGCGCGCGCTGGTCGAGGAACGGCGCTGGCCGAATTCGACCGTCGACATCAGCGAGCTCAGGCTCGTCATCGACTACCAGCGTCCGAACGGCGCCGATCGCACGCTGACGCTCGACATCGTCGACTATCCCGGCGAATGGCTGCTCGACCTGCCGCTGCTGCAGAAGAGCTACGAGCAATGGTCGGCGGAAAGCCTGGCGCTGTCGCGCGAGGCGCCGCGCGCGCATCTCGCGACCGCGTGGCACACCCATCTCGCAACGCTCAAGCCCCAAGCGCGCGAGGACGAGCAGGCGACGCTGACGGCCGCAAGGCTCTTCACCGACTATCTGCGCGCCTGCCGCGACGAGCGGTTTGCGATGAGCCTGTTGCCGCCCGGCCGCTTCCTGATGCCCGGCAATCTCGCCGATACGCCGGCGCTGACCTTTGCGCCGCTCGATGTGCCCGCCGGCGAACAGGCGCCTGAGGGATCGCTGTGGGCGATGATGGTGCGGCGCTTCGAAGCCTACAAGGACGTCGTGGTGCGGCCGTTCTTCCGCGATCATTTCGCGCGGCTCGATCGTCAGATCGTGCTGGCCGATGCGCTCGCCGCGTTCAACTCCGGCCCCGAGGCGCTGCACGATCTCGAAGTCGCGCTCGCCGGTATTCTCGATTGCTTCAACATCGGCCGCAGCACGTTGCTCTCCAGCCTGTTCCGGCCGCGCATCGACCGCATCCTGTTCGCAGCGACCAAGGCTGATCATCTGCATCATTCGAGCCACGACCGTCTCGAGGCCGTGCTGCGCCGCGCCGTGACCCGCGCGGTCGCGCGCGCGGAAAACACCGGCGCGGCGATCGACGTGGTGGCGCTCGCCGCCGTGCGTGCCACGCGCGAGGCGCAGGTGGCGCGTGGACGCGACAAATTGCCGTCGGTCCTGGGAACGCCGACCGCGGGCGAAAGCGCCGGCGGCGAATTTTTCGATGGCAACACGGAGGTTGCGACCTTTCCGGGCGATCTGCCGCTGGATCCGGAGCCGCTGTTCAACGGCACCGATGCGTTCCGCGGGTTGTCCACGCAAGCCGCCGAGAAGAGTGACTTCCGTTTCCTGCGTTTCCGGCCGCCCAAGCTAGAGCGCGAAGGCACGGAGGAGCCGACGCTGCCACATATTCGCCTCGACCGTGCCTTGCAGTTCCTGATCGGAGACAAGCTCGCATGAACGACCGTTCCCAGCAGCGGCGGCCGGCGACGTTCCGGCTCGACGATCCCGGCGTCGTCGTCACCGAAGCGGATGAGACCAGCCGGCTCGGTCGCGCCACCATCCAGATCACGCCGGAACCAGATCCGATGGCGCTGCCGGTGCCGATTGAAGCTGCGCCGCCGGCGCGGCGCGGCTTTCCCTGGGGCACGCTGTTCTGGTCCGGCCTCGCAGGGCTGACGCTGCTCGGCACCGGGCTTGGCGTGGTCCGTCTGATCGAGGATCTGTTTGCGCGCAGCGAAAGCCTCGGCTTCATCGGCCTCGCCTTCGCCTTCGTCACTGCGCTGGCGCTCGCCGTCGTGATCGGGCGCGAGGCGTTCGGCCTGGCGCGCCTCACCACCATCGAGAAGCTGCATCAACGCGCCGCCGCGGTGCTTGCCAATGACGATCGCAAGGAGAGCCGGGTCATCGTGCAGGACCTGCTCAAGATCGCGCACCAGAACCCGCAGCTCGCGCGTGCCCGCGCCACGCTGGAAAGCCATGCCGGCGAGATCATCGACGGCGCCGACATGATCCGCCTCGCCGAGCGGGAGTTGATGTCATCGCTGGATGCCGAGGCGCGCCGGCTGGTGTCGTCAGCGGCGCAAAAGGTCTCGATCGTCACCGCGGTCTCGCCCCGCGCCGCGATCGACGTGCTGTTCGTGTTCGTCGCCGCACTGCGCCTGATCCGCCAGCTCGCCTATCTCTATGGCGGCCGTCCTGGCGCACTCGGCATGATCCGCCTGCTCCGCCAGGTTATCGCCCATCTCGCCATCACCGGCGGCATGGCCGCGAGCGACAGCCTGGTGCAGCAGATGCTCGGCCACGGCATCGCGGCAAAGCTGTCGCAGCGGCTCGGCGAAGGCGTGCTGAACGGGCTGCTGACGGCGCGGCTTGGTCTCGCAGCAATCGATGTGACGAGGCCGTTGCCGTTCGCCGCGCTGCCGCAGCCGAAGCTGTCGGATCTGGCGACGGATCTGTTGCGGAAGAAGGATGAGGAGGAGGAGTAGCGTGCTCTTTCTTACCCGCCCCTGGGAGGGGGAGGGTCAGCTCACATTGAGCGCAGCGAAATGTGAGACAGGGTGAGGTGACGGTCTCTCCACCTCACACAGTGCCCGCGTGGAGAGATCACCCCACCCCGCTCGCGCTTCGCACGATCGACCCTCCCCCTCCAGGGGAGGGTAGGAAAAATCGCGCGAATCTCGCGCTGAATTTCCCTGCCAGCACGCGCCACTGAAACAGTGGCGAGTCCTTTGGCGGTGACAGCTCCGGGGTCCAACCGGTGAGCTTTTCGAGCACATAGGTGTCCGTCACAACGCCGC
The DNA here is from genome assembly GCF_045571415.1 of Bradyrhizobium sp. LMG 9283. Lineage (NCBI taxonomy): Bacteria > Pseudomonadati > Pseudomonadota > Alphaproteobacteria > Hyphomicrobiales > Nitrobacteraceae > Bradyrhizobium > Bradyrhizobium sp. LMG 9283. The sequence continues at coordinate 1,563,696 of NZ_CP120691.1, read as the reverse complement.
GCCAGCGGCGTTCTATCTCGCCAAGCTGCTCGCGTTTCGCCGGGATATGCTCCCACAGCGACGAACGGTTGTCCGGCTCGCGCCCGACATAGATCCCCGCATGTCCCCTGATCTTGTCCATGCCGGGATCGCGGAAATCCTGGAAGCGGCCGCGCTCGTTGAGCTCGATCACGGGCACGCGGCCCCGGAACAACCAGCGCATCATGGCGTAGGTGCGATAGTCGGTGGTGGCGATCCAGGTCGCGCCGGTCTTGTCGAGGGCGGCCTGCGCGCGCGCGGCGACCTGCTCGTAGCCAGCCTCGGCGCCGATCGGATCGATCTTGCCGAGCAAATTCCAGGGCGCGGCGACGTAGTAGAGAAACACGACAACGACGAAAGCGATGCCCGAGACGATCGCCGTTTTGACCCAGAACAGTGACGATTTGAGCATTCGGGCCGACCATCCCTCTTTCGTCATCGTGGCGAGGTTCACCGCGGCGGCCGCAAAGCCCACCGGCCACATGAACATCGGCCAGGTGTCGCCGACGCGAAGCGTCGTCGACTTCGCGAGGAAATAGAGAAACGGCACCAGCACCGCGGTGGACAAGAGAATCGCGACCGGCTCGCGCGTGCGATAGCCGCGCCACGCCGTCAGCACTAGGCCCGTCAGCACCACCGGCAGCATGACGAAGCCGACCAGGCCGAATTGCAGGCCGATGTAATCGCCGATCGTGCGCAGCGAGATGCCGTAATTGGCGGTGGCGCGCACGCCCTGGAAACGGAACGAGGCCCAGTCGTGCTGCGCGTTCCAGATCAGCACCGGCGAGAACACCGCGATCGCGACCAGCACGGCGAGGTAAGGGTATGGGCTGCGCAACCAACGCCAGCGCCAATCCGGTACCAGCAGGAAGGGGGCCGCTGCGGGTGCAAACATGATCGCGGTGAATTTCGACAGCATCGAGAGGCCTGCGAACAGGCCGGCCGCGAGCCACCAGCGGCCATCGCCACTCTGCGCCAGCCGCACCAGCGACCACACCATCGCCACCGCGAACGGGATCATGGCGACATCAGGCGCGACCTTGGCCATCAGCAGGCCGTAATAGAGCGCAGCCTCCGGCATCAGCACGGCGATCACGACCAAACGTGCGTCATGCGTGAGGCGGCGGACGGTGTCGGCGAGCAGCAGCTGCGTTACCAGCATCGCGACGATGCCGCCGAAGCGCACCCCAAGCGTGGTGTCGCCGAAGATCGCGGTTCCGAAACGGATCAGCCAGGCGATGCCGGGAGGATGATCGAGAAAGCTGAGCGCGGCCTCCTTTGACCAGGTCCAGTAATAGGCTTCATCCGTGCGCAGCTCGATCGCGGAGGCATAGACGATGCGGAGCACGGTCATCGCGGCGATGATCACTGCGGCCATGACCAGAGGTCGGCGCGCGGCGCCGCGGAGGGGCATGGTGATGTCAGGGGCTGTCGTCACGGCCGCGCTTTTCGCCAACCTGGGAGGGGGAGTCAATGCGGGGAGCCCATTCTCGCTGTCGTCCCGGATCGGCGCGCGCCTGAGGGCGCGCTTGTCCGGGACGACGGCGAGGGCTTGCCGCGTATGTGACCAGGCAAGCTGTCCACATCCGGAATTAAACGCTACGCTGGCTGTTCTCTTTGATGAACTGATACAACCGAATCATGGCCACCGCTCCCGTACATATGCCCGAACTCGTGCGCGCGACCAGCGTGCGGCAGGTGCGGCTCATCTGCGGCATCATCCTGTTCTGTTATGTGATCAGCCATTTCCTCAACCACGCGCTCGGCAACATCTCGGTCGATGCCATGGAGGTCGGGGTCTACTACCACACCCTGTTCTGGCAGTTCCTGCCGGTCGCGATCGTGTTCTACACGGCGGCGCTGACCCATATGGGGCTCGGCATTTACGCGCTGTATCAGCGCCGGCAGTTCCGCTGGCGGACGATCGAACCGCTGCAGCTCGTGCTGGGACTGAGCATTCCGGCTCTCGTGATGGCCCATGTGATCGGCGTGCGGCTCGGCCAGACGCTGTACGGACACCAGAAGCTCTATCCGCAGGAGCTCTACTTGTTCTTCGTCGCGGCGCCGGGCCGGCTCTGGCAGATGACGATCCTGCTTCTCATCGCCTGGGTGCACGGCTGCATCGGCATCTATTTCTGGCTTCGCCTGAAGCCGTTCTTCACGCGCGCGGCGCCCTATCTGCTCGCAGCCGCCGTGCTGATCCCGACGTTGTCGTTGCTCGGCATCTACCAGGGCGGCCGCAGCGTCGAGCTCGAGGCCGACGACGGAGAATGGCGTACGCACAATCTCACCCGCCGCCAGGTCGGGACGGTCGCGGAGGCCGACACGCTCGACCGCATCGCCGGCAGCCTCACCGCCGGATATTTCGGTTTGCTGGGACTGGCGCTGGCGGCGCGCGGCGTGCGCGCCTGGCGTGAGCGGCGCGGCGGCATGATTGCCCTGTCCTACGGCAACGGCAAGACGGTGCGCGTGCCAAAGGGCCTGTCCGTGCTGGAAGCGAGCCTGCGTCACAACGTGCCGCATGCCAGCGTCTGCGGCGGCCGCGCCCGCTGCTCGACCTGCCGCATTCGCGTCATCGGCGACCATGGCGCCCTGCCCCAGCCATCGCAGCGCGAGGCCTTCGTACTGGCCCGTGTCGGCACCGCCGATCCGTCGATCCGACTTGCGTGCCAGCTGCGTCCGGACTCCGACCTCTCCTTCTTCCAGCTCTTCACGCCCCACACGCATGCGGCGGACGGACAGGCCTCGACGCCCGCGCGCATCGGCCAGGAGCGCTATCTCGTCAGCCTGTTCGTGGACATGCGCGGCTCGACGCAGCTTGCCGAGAAGCGGCTGCCGTTTGACACGGTCTTCATCGTCAACCGCTTCCTCGGCGCGGTCTCGCAGGCGGTGATCGAGAACGGCGGGCAACCGAACCAGTTCGTCGGCGACGGCATGCTGGCGCTGTTCGGGCTGTCGGCGGATCCGCAAACCGCGTGCCGGCAGGCGCTGAAGGCCGCCAGCAGCATCGCGATGCATATCGACGAGCTCAACGCGCTCCTGAGCCACGATCTGCGCCAGCCGATCCGCTTCGGCATCGGCATCCATGGCGGCGAGGTCATCATCGGCGACATCGGCTATCGCGATCACATCGTCTTCACCGCGCTCGGCGATGCCGTCAACGTCGCCGCCCGCCTGCAGGACATGACGAAGACGCTGGCCTGCGAGGCCATCGTCTCGGAGGAGGTCCGCCGCACCGCGGACCTTGCCGAGGACGCCCTGCCGCAGCAGGAGGTCGCAATCCGCGGCCGCGACGAGCCGATGGCCGTGCGCGTGGTGGCGGATGTGAGGGAACTAACGGCGTTGGTCGATCGAAGCGACCGCGTTGCAGCGTGAGGCGCGAGCCAAGCGAGAGGTGCGCTCCCTCCCCCGCTTGCGGGGCAGGGTTGGGGAGAGGGTGTCTCCGCAACGGGACAATCCCCAAGAGGAGAAAGCCCTCACCCGGCGCGCGGCACGATGCTTCGCATCGCCCGGACGCGCCGACCTCTCCCGCAAACGGGAGAGGTGGAGCACACCGTCGCTGCCGTTACGGCTCGCTCCCTCTCTCCTCGCACCGCGTAACACCGGCCTGCTGCAACGCAGCGGCATGGACTTGCTGCGAAAGCACGAATTGACATCATCCCAATCGTCGCGACAGATGAGCGGGGGTCTCGCGGTGGTGACCGCTGGTCCAACAAAAGCTCCGGGAGGAGACCAGAATGTTCGATCGACGCGACCTGCTCAAGGGAGCGGGGTTTGCCGCACTTGCGGCCACACTGAATTCCAACAAAGCGCTGGCACTCGACACCGTCACCCTGCCCTTCGCCAATGGCGAACGGCCGCTGGTGAAATATCCGCAGAAGCGGCCGATGATCGGCCTGACCAGCCGGCCGCCGCAGCTGGAAACGCCGTTTGCGGTGTTCAACGAGGGCCCGATCACGCCGAACAACGCGTTCTTCGTGCGCTATCACCTCTCCGACCTGCCCTACAATCTCGACCCCGACAAGTTCACGCTCGAGGTCAAGGGCAAGGTCGACAAGCCGCTGAAATTGTCGCTGAAAGACATCAGGAAGATGAAGGCGACCGAGATCGTCGCCGTCAACCAGTGCTCGGGCAACAGCCGCGGCTTCTTCGAGCCGCGCGTCGCCGGCGGCCAGCTCGCCAACGGCGCGATGGGCTGCGCGCGCTGGCGCGGCGTGCCGCTGAAGGCGGTGCTGGAGATGGCAGGCGTGCAGACCGGCGCCAAGCAGGTGACGTTCAACGGCATGGACGGGCCGGTCAACGACAAGACGCCGGATTTCATCAAGGCGCTCGACATCGATCACGCCAGCGACGGCGAGGTGATGCTGGCCTACGGCATGAACGGCGAGGACCTGCCGTTCCTCAACGGCTTCCCGCTGCGCCTGATCGTGCCGGGCTATTACGGCACGTATTGGGTCAAGCACCTCAACGAGATCACCGTCATCGACAATGTCTATGACGGCTTCTGGATGAAGTCGGCCTATCGCATCCCTGACACGCCCAACAACGCGGTCGAGCCGGGCACCGCGCCGAAGGCGACGATCCCGATCAACCGCTTCACCATTCGCTCCTTCATCACCAGCGTCCCCGATGGTGCCAAGCTGAAGGCCGGCGCGACCACCCTGCGCGGCATCGCCTTCGACGGCGGCAAGGGCATCAAGGAGGTCCAGGTCTCCACCGACGGCGGCAAGACCTGGGTAAGCGCCAAGCTCGGCAAGGATCTCGGCAAATACGCCTTCCGCGAATGGAAGCTGCCGGTGAAGCTCGCATCCAGCAGCCACGAGCTCAAGGTCCGCGCCACCGGCAACGGCGGCGAGACCCAGCCGGACACGCCGCGCTGGAACCCGGCGGGTTATTTGCGCAACGTCATCGAAACCGTCCGCGTGACGGTGGCCTGAAGGAGACTGACCATGCAGCGCAACGTTCTCCTCGCCATCACGCTCGCCCTCGCCGCCGCGGCGGGCTCGGCACTTGCCGCACCGGTCAATTACAAGACCCCCGACGAGGTCGCGGCCTACAAGCCCGGGCCCAATCTCGAGGTCGTGCAGAGCAATTGCAGCGCCTGCCACTCGTCAGACTACATCGCCACGCAGCCGCCAATGAAGGACAAGAAGGGCTTCTGGCAGGCCGAGGTGACCAAGATGATCAAGGTCTATGGCGCACCGATCGACGACGCCGATGTCGGCAAGATCGTCGATTATCTGGCTGCGACGTATTGACAGATGGTGGGACGCGTCTGGGCCATTTGACCGCGAAACGGGCAAAACCGGCAAAAACGCCGCGAAGTTGAGCGGAATTGGGCAGAATGCCGATGTGGTTTGAGCTACCAAGCCTGCCACATTCCGCGTATCCTGCTAGGACCGAACCGGCTGGTTGGCGGGGACTGGCGGTTCGAGATTTCGGAGGAAGACCCGCGGAGAAGTCGTGATGGCTAAAGGTACGGTCAAGTGGTTCAACCCGACGAAGGGTTATGGATTTATCCAGCCTGCGTCGGGTGGCAAGGATGTGTTCGTGCATATCTCGGCAGTGCAGAAGGCCGGTCTGTCCACCCTGAACGAGGGACAGACGGTGGAATACGAAGAGATCGCGAACCGAGGCAAGACCTCCGCGGAAAACCTCAAAGTATAAGCCCGCGGCAGCCTTTGCTGCCTCCCGGATCTGACCGGGAGCGGGCCAAGAACATTTAAGAAGACGGCCAGTGCATTCGACGACAGGCGTTGCGATTGCACAAGGATAGCTGTTTTTCCCGGGAAGACCGCTTATCAAACTACAGCAATGACAATCGCGACAGCACTTCGCTAACCCACCGGCAATGGTGCGTCGCGCTTGATCTCCTCCATCACCGCATAGGTCCGCGTCTCGCGCACGCCCGGCATCGACAGCAGGGTCTCGCCGAGAAAGCGTCGATAGGCGGTCATGTCTGCCAGCCGCGCCTTCACAAGATAATCGAAGCCACCGGCAACCATGTGACACTCCAGCACCTCGGGCGCGAGCTTCACCGCGCGCGCAAAGCGCTCGAAATTGTCGGGTGTGGTCTTGTCGAGCAGCACCTCGACGAACACGAGCAAGCCGAGGCCGAGCCGGTGCGGATTGAGCCGCGCGCCATAACCCTCGACGAAACCCTCGCGCTGCAAGCGCTTCAGCCGCTCGCCGATCGAGGTCGGCGACAGCCCGATGCGCTCGGCGAGCTCGACATTGGCGATGCGCCCATCCTCCTGCAAAATCGAGAGGATTTTCCGGTCGATGCGATCAAGTTCCATATCTTACGAGGCCAAACGGCTGATGATCTTCATTTTCTAAGGCAAATCTGTTAAATTGTCTATCGAGCTACGGTCATGCAGGCTTTATCCTGAATTTCAGCCACAGGACACGCCATGCCGAACATCCCGCCGCCCTTCACTGCGCCCTACGCCCCTGACGACGCCGACATTGCTGCGCGCTTGTTGCCGTTCTCGCCTCTCAGCCCGCCGCAGGAGGCGCGGATCGACCGCACCGCGACGCGGCTGATCGAGGCGATCCGCAAGCGCGACGACCGACTGGGCGGGGTGGAGGACATGCTGCGGGAGTACGCGCTCTCGACCAAGGAAGGGCTCGCGCTGATGGTGCTGGCGGAAGCGCTGCTGCGCGTGCCTGATGCCCGCACCGCCGACCAGTTCATCGAGGACAAGCTCGGCGAGGGTGACTTCATCCACCACGAGATCAAGTCCACCGCGTTCCTAGTCAACGCCTCGGCCTGGGCGCTCGGCCTGTCGGCGCGGGTGATCCAGCCCGGCGAGACGCCCGACGGCACCATCGGCCGGCTGGTGAAGCGGCTGGGCGCGCCGGCGGTGCGCACCGCGACGCGCCAGGCGATGCGGCTGATGGGCAATCACTTCGTGCTGGGCGAGACCATCGAGCAGGCGCTGGAGCGGGCCCGGCCGCGCTCGGGCCAGAAGCCGCGCTACTCCTTCGACATGCTCGGCGAAGGCGCGCGCACGGCCGCCGACGCCAAGCGTTATTTCGACGCCTATGCCAGCGCCATTGAGACGATTGGTAAGGCCGCGGGCCCCCACCCCCTACCCGATCGACCGGGCATCTCGGTCAAGCTTTCGGCGCTGCATCCGCGCTTCGAAGCGACCAGCCGCGCGCGCGTAATGGCCGAGCTGGTGCCGCAACTGCTGGATCTCGCGCAGCGCGCCAAGACCTACGACCTGAACTTCACCGTCGACGCCGAGGAAGCCGACCGGCTGGAGCTGTCGCTCGACGTGATCGCGGCAACGCTCGCTGATGCGTCACTAGCCGGCTGGAACGGATTTGGACTTGCGATCCAGGCCTATCAGAAGCGCGCGAGCGCAGTGATCGACTATGTCGATGCGCTCGCCCGCGCGCATGACCGCAAGCTGATGGTGCGGCTGGTCAAGGGCGCCTATTGGGACACCGAGATCAAGCGCGCGCAGGAGCGCGGCCTCGACGGCTACCCCGTGTTCACGCGCAAGGCGATGACGGATCTGAACTTCGTCGCCTGTGCCTCGAAACTCTTGAGCCTGCGGCCGCGCATCTTCCCGCAATTCGCTACCCACAACGCGCTGACGGTCGCGACCGTGCTGGAGCTTGCCGCTGATAGCGGCGGCTTTGAATTCCAGCGCCTGCACGGCATGGGCGAAGCGCTCTACGAGCAGCTCGCCAAGGATCATCCTGATATCGCCTACCGCACCTATGCACCGGTGGGCAGCCATCGCGACCTGCTCGCCTATCTGGTGCGACGGCTGCTCGAGAACGGCGCCAACTCGTCGTTCGTGGCGCAGGCGGCCGATTATCGCGTGCCGGTTTCGGCGCTGCTGCAGCGCCCGGCGGATGCCGTTGGCCGACCGCAACAGGCGGCTCATCCCAAGATTCCATTGCCTGCAGATCTATTCGCGCCGGAGCGGCGCAATTCGCGCGGCGTCGAATTCGGTGAGCGCGCCGCACTCGACCAGCTACTGGCCGACGTCAGCGCCGAGGCGGCCGATCTCGAGCCCATCACCGACGCGACGCCGGAGCAGGCCAACGCGGCGGTAAGGGCTGCGCGCGCCGGCTTTGTCGCCTGGAGCCGGACGCCGGCAGCCACACGCGCGGCGGCGCTGGAGCAGGCCGCGCATCTGCTGGAAAGCCGGAGCGCCCGTTTCATCGCGCTGCTGCAACGCGAAGGCGGCAAGACGCTCGACGACGCCCTGTCCGAGCTGCGCGAGGCCGCCGATTTCTGCCGCTATTACGCCGCGCAGGGCCGCAAGCTGTTCGGCGTTGATGCCGCCATGCCGGGCCCGACCGGCGAGAGCAATGCGCTCGCGCTGCGCGGCCGCGGCGTCTTCGTCGCGATCTCGCCGTGGAATTTTCCGCTCGCGATCTTCCTGGGGCAGGTGACCGCGGCGTTGATCGCCGGCAACAGCGTGGTCGCAAAACCCGCCGAGCAGACGCCGCGCATCGCGCGCGAGGCCGTCGCACTGCTGCACGAGGCCGGCATCCCCAACAGCGCGCTGCACCTCGTCACCGGCGACGGCCGCATCGGCGCCGTGCTGACCGCGCATCCTGATGTCGCGGGCATCGTCTTCACCGGCTCGACCGAGGTTGCCCGTCAGATCAACCGGACGCTCGCAGCCAAGGACGGGCCGATTGTGCCGCTGATCGCGGAGACCGGCGGCATCAACGCCATGATCGCGGATGCGACCGCGCTGCCCGAGCAGGTCGCCGACGATGTCGTGACCTCCGCGTTCCGTTCCGCCGGCCAGCGCTGCTCGGCGCTGCGGCTGCTGTTCGTGCAGGAGGATGTCGCCGACCGCATGATCGAGATGATCGCGGGCGCGGCGCGCGAGTTGAAAATCGGCGATCCCGCGGAGGTCGCGACCCATGTCGGGCCGGTGATCGATCTCGAAGCCAAGCAGCGCCTAGATGCCCATATCGCGCGGATGAAAAGCGATGCGCGGCTGCACTTTGCAGGCCACGCGCCTGAGGGCTGCTTTGTCGCCCCGCATATTTTTGAGCTCAAGGACGCCGGCCAGCTCACCGAGGAGGTGTTCGGCCCGATCCTCCACGTGGTGCGCTATCGCGCCGAGAACCTCGCGCGCGTCCTGCAAGCGATCGCGCGCACCGGCTACGGCCTCACCCTCGGCGTCCATTCCCGCATCGACGACACCATCGAGGCCATCATCGACCGCGTCCAGGTCGGCAACATCTACGTCAACCGCAACATGATCGGCGCCGTGGTCGGCGTGCAGCCATTCGGTGGCAACGGGCTGTCCGGAACCGGCCCCAAGGCCGGCGGCCCACACTATCTCGCGCGCTTTGCGACCGAGCAGACCGTGACAATCAACACGGCTGCAGCAGGTGGCAATGCGGCACTGCTTGCGGGGGAGGAGTAGGGCGAAACTGGTTCGAACTCGCCGTGGGCTGCGTCCCGCTTGCGAGGGGGAGAGCCGACCAACTGCGTCGCACATTACAGACAGGTGTCATCCTTGTCGGCGCGTCCGGAACTGCCGCAAGGCGTGCGCTTCGACAGCTGCTGGATCTTCAGCCTGGACTGGGCCTGGGCCGCGATATCGAACACGTTCGCCGGCGCCATCTGGACTGCGCTGCGATAATCCTCCGCGGCTTTGACCAGATCGCCCCTCATCTCGTAGACGCCGGCCCGCGCGACATAGCGCTCGATCATCGGCTTCTGGGCGATCGCCTTGCCGAGATCGTCCAGCGCCTTGTCGTATTGCTTCATCGAGGTGAAGGCGATGCCGCGCAGGCTGAGCGCATCCGGATCGTTCGGCCGCGCCTCCAGCACCAGATTGAGGTCGCTCATGGCGCTGGTGACGTCTTTCTTGCCGAGATAGGCGCGCGCACGCAGCGTTCGCACGAATCCGTCGGAGGCGGGCGTCTTGCCAACGAGCTGATCGAGCGCCACGATCGCGCGGTCATATTGTCCTGACAGCAGCATCGCCAGTCCCTGGCCAAGCTCGGCGACCTGATTGTTGGGATTGCGATCGAGCGCATTCTTGATGTCGACCAGGCCTTCCGCGCTGTTGCCCTTCAGCAGCAGCACGAGCCCGCGCGAGGCCCGCGTCGCGTCGTTGACGGGATTGAGCACCAGCGACCGGTCGAAATCGACGAGGGCCTTGTCGTTCTGGTTCAGCCCCATATAGGCCTGACCGCGCTCGGAATACGCCATGTAATCCTTGTCGTTGAGCGCGATGGCGCGGTCGTAGTCGGCAATGGCGTCCTGGAATTTTCCGGTCAGGCGGTTGGCCATGCCGCGGCAGACATAGGCCCCCGCATTGTTCGGGTTGGCGCGGATGGCCTGGTTGGCGTCGATCATGCCCTGGTCGAACTGCTTCATGCCGATCGAGGCGATGGAGCGGGAAGCCAGTAATTGCGAGTCGTTCGGCCGCATCCTGAGCAGCGCATCGAGGTCGCTCCGCGCCTCCGCGAACCGTGCTGTGGACAGCAGTGAAGCAGAGCGCAGCTTGAGTGCGGTCTCGTTCCGCGGATTGCCCGACAGAATCGTGTTCAGCCGCGGGATCGCTTCGGCATACTTCTTCTGTGCCACCAATTGCTGCGCCTCGGCCAGGCCCGCAGGCGGCGTCGGCAACGTTCCCTGCGGTATGATCGCCATGGGCACCATGGTCGGCGGGATCGCAGGTGCCGAAGCTGGTGGTGGCGGCGTTGCAACGGCCTGCTTGGGGACGGCAGGCGAAACGATGGGCACGGCAGGCGCGGTGGTCGCGGCGCTCTGCACTTTCGCAAGCTCGGCCTGCATCGCAACCGCAGCCTGCCGCTGCTGCTGGGCCATCTGGTCGTTCGGTGCGATCGACAGCACCTTGTCGAAATCCGCGATCGCCCGCGCATAATCGCCCTTGGAACTGAAGCTCTGCCCTCGCGCGAAATAGGCGCCGCGATCGGGTTGCGGCGACTGCGCGATCACGCGCGAAAAATCCTCGATGGCGTGGTCGAGGTCGCCTTTGCGGCGATAGATCTGACCGCGCCAGAAAAAGGCGCCGGGCAGGCTCGCATTCAGCGAGATCGCCGTGTTGACGTCGCTCATGGCCGGATCGAGCTGTGAGGTCTCGACGGAGGCGCGCGCGCGCCCGACATAGGCCATGGCATAATCCTGCTTCAGGCCGATCGCTTTGGTGAAATCTGCGGCCGCATCGTTCCATTGCTTCCGATCGAGCTTCAGCCCGCCCCGCGCCGCATAGGCGTTCGGACTGTTGGAATCGAGCTCGATCGCCTGGTTCATGTCGGCCAGCGCACCCTCGAAATTTCCCTTGCGCTGCCGCGCATAGCCGCGCGCCACCAAGGCCGGGACGGACTTGTCGTCGAGCTGCACGGCAGCTTCAGCATCCGCGAGGCCCGCGTCGAGATTGGACCGGCTCGTGAACAGGTGCGACCTGCTCACATAGGCGCGCAGCCGTTCAGCGGGGGGACGCGACGGATCGTTGATGATGGCTGTGCAAGCGGGCTCGACTCTCGCAGGTAGCGGCCCATTACAGTCTTCGAGGTCGCCTGCTTCGGCCAACCCGGACACCCCGCACAGGATGAGGGAGGCGGTTACCATCAGGCGGACGAACGGGACCGACATGGCTGATCCTTCGAGACGAAAACACGCCGACTCCGGGACGAGCGGGCAGGCCAAGAAGCTGTACAACCGGGACGAGCAGATTGCTATAACCGTCTGGCATGCCGCCCCGCGAAAGCGCTGGGTGGAAGCCGTTGCATCCCGCCAAAACATCGGTCAAATGGTTGTTCCGTCGGGGATTGTGAAATTCCAGTCGACGGAAACAACAAGAGCGAGGGAGCAGCGCCGCGATGGAAAAAGGCATCTTTGCAGGGCTCAAGGTTCTGGACTGCGCGAGCTTCATCGCAGCGCCCGCGGCCGCGACCGTGCTGTCGGATTTCGGCGCAGACGTGATCAAGATCGAGCCGCCCGGCACTGGGGATCCCTACCGCAATCTGCCCAACCTGCCGGGCTATCCCTCAGGCGAGCACAATTTCGCCTGGCTCTTGGAGGCGCGCAACAAGAAGAGCATCGCGCTTGACCTCGCAAAACCCGAGGCGCAGGCGGTGCTCTACAAGCTGGTGGCGGAGGCCGACGTCTTCATCACCAACATGCCGCCGCCGGTACGCGCCAAGCTCGGCATCACCTACGACCATCTCGCCCATCTCAACGATCGGCTGATCTACGCCTCCTTCACCGGCTACGGCGAGAAGGGCGAGGAAGCCAATAAGCCCGGCTTCGACAGCAACGCCTATTGGGCGCGCTCCGGCCTGATGGACCTCGTCCGCGCCGACACAGACACCACGCCGGCGCGCTCGGTCGCCGGCATGGGCGACCATCCCTGCGCCATGGCGTTCTATGGCGCCATCGTCACTGCGCTCTATCAGCGCGAGAAGACAGGCAAGGGCTCGCACGTCGCCTCCAACCTGATGGCGAACGGGGTGTGGGCGGCAAGCGTGCTGGCCCAGGCAAAGCTCTGCGGCTCCAAATTCGGCGAGCGACGACCGCGCGAGCGCGCGCTCAATGCGGTCGCCAATCACTATCAATGCAAGGACGGCCGCTGGCTGATCCTGTCGCTGCTGAACGAGGAGAAGCAGTTTCCGACGCTAGCCAAGTGCCTCGGGCGCGAAGACCTGATCGCCGATCCTCGCTTCGTCACCAAGGCCGACCGACACGCCCGCTCGGTCGAGCTGATCAAGATTCTGGACGAGACCTTCGCCACCAGGGATCTCGCCGAATGGCGAAAGATCCTCGACGGCAATGGCCTCGTGTTCGGCGTCGTCGCCATTTTGGACGACATCCCGAACGACAAGCAGATGCTCGATAACGAGGTGCTGGTGCCGTTCGAGAACGACACCATGCTGACGATCAATAGCCCGATCTGGATCGACGGCGCCAAGAAGGTGCAGCCGCGCAAGCCGCCCGCCGTCGGCGAGCACAGTGACGAGATTTTGCGTGGCGCGGGATACGACGAGGCGGCGATCAAGCAGCTGCGGAGTTCGGGGGCGGTGGGATAGGCGCGCTGCTGCAGCCGTCATTGCGAGCCAACGGGTCCGCGCAAAGCGCGGCCCGATGACAGGCTCCGCGAAGCAATCCAGAATCCCGCCGCGGATGCATTGCTGGATTGCTTCGCTGCGCTCGCAATGACGGCATGGGACCATTCGCGGTATAACAATCGGCAAAACATCAATGCCGCGAGGTTCCCATGCCCAGCTACCGGCTGCACTACTTCCCTGAATCCGGCAACAGCTACAAGCTGGCGCTGATGCTGACGCTTTGTGGCGAGGCGTTCGACCCGGTGTGGACTGATTTTGCCGGCGGCGTCACGCGCACGGCGGAGTGGCGCAAGCGCGTGAACGAGATGGGCGAGATTCCCGTGCTCGAAATCGACGGCGTGAAGATGACGCAGACCGCGCCCCTCCTGCTCAAGCTGGCCGATCAGTACGGGCGTTTCAACGCCGAGACGGAGGAAGAAAAATTCGAGTTGCTGCGCTGGCTGTTCTGGGACAACCACAAGCTCACCGGCTACATGGCGACCTACCGCTTCATGCGCGCCTTCACCGAGAAAAACGATCCGCAGGTGCTGAAGCATTTTCGCCGGCGGCTCGAGGATTTCCTCGGCATCCTCGACGGGCACCTCCAGCACAATGAATTCGCGATCGGTGCGAAGCCGACGGTCGCCGATATCTCGATGATGGCCTATCTGCACTATCCGAGCGACGAGCACGGCTTTGATTTCGCGCAGAGCCATCCGGCCATTCATGCCTGGCTCGGCCGCATGGCCGCGCTGCCGGGCTGGAAGTCGGCATATGAGCTATTGCCGGGCAAACGGATGACGAATTACGCGAAGTGAAGGCTTTTTCTTTCCCCTCTCCCCGCTTGCGGGGAGAGGGTCAGGGTGAGGGGGAGTCTCCACAAGGGCGGTGAGAGTTGGACTCGCGGAGAGCCCCCTCACCCGCCACGCTTCGCGTGTCGGCCTCTCCCGCACGCGGGGAGAGGCGAAGAAGCTACCGCAGCGACAGCCAGCCGAGCGTGAACAGAATGCCGCCGATGATGACGGCCACCGCGACTGCCCAGGTGCTGACGCGGATGCTGCCGGTGATCTGCTTGGCTTCTTCATTCCGCGCAATCTCGCGATTGCGTTCCTTGTTGGCTTCGCTGGTACTCGTCATGAGTCATCCAAATCGCTTACGGTTCTATCTTGCGCGTGATCTTTTCGGAAAACCGCTACACACTTTTCCGGATCACGCGCTAACGCGTCTTGATGAAGCACATGCCGATGCGGCGCGAGGCCGCGGCAGCCTGACAGGTGAGACCGTTAGCACAGCTCCATGACGTAAAACTCCCATCCCGCGTTCCCGATCCCGCATCCTGCAGGGAACAATGGGCGCCCCAGCCGTCCTGATATTCGGTGCCGGCGAGTTCGTGGCTCCCGCGGGTCTGCGGCCGGCTGGCAAATCCGCGTGAGAAATCAGGCTGTTTGCCCGCGGCGAACGCGGTCAGGATGTCGCGGCGGCGGAGCTGGTCGCCGAAGAAATGCGGCGAGGCCGGCACGATGGTGGAATTCGACGGCTTGTCCGCAAGCCAGTCGACGCCCGGAAAATGGAATCCGCCGATGCCACGGGTCTGATGGCAGCCGGCGCAGGTGACGTCGTTGAGGCGGCGCTGGAAGCCGGCGACCGAGCGGACGTTCTGCATGTCGATGCCCCGTGCCGCTGCCTGCTTCAGCGCACCGACCACGTCGTTATCTGTGAAAACTGGATCGCCGTTGCCCTCCCCTTGCATCATGCCGAACTCCGGCTGCAATACCGAGGCATCGAGGCCGGAGGGGGTCGGCACCACCGCGGCCTTGGCCAGGAATTTCTCCGGGATCAGCACGGTGCCGCGATCGAACTCGTGAAGATGGTCTGGCGCGAGCAGCCAGGCCTTTAGGTCGCGCCGCAGCGCGTCGTCAGCAAGAATCCGGTCGCGGTCGATCTGGTTCTCCAGTGTCGATTCCTCGAACGTCTTTGTGGCAACGGTGTACTTGAATACCTTGAGCAGATAGTCGGAACGGAAATCGTGCAGCGCCGATTTCGGCGCGACCGAGACCTGGATGTTGGTTTCGATGCGGTCGAGCATGGCGTCGTCTCGACTGCCGATCAGCTCTTGCCAGTCGCCGTTCTGGAGCCAGCGTCGCGCGACCTCGGCGCAGGTGACCGGCTTGCCGTGCACATCGGTCTGGCGCGCATCGCGTGCCTTCATTACCAGATTGAGCGTCATCGGCAGGCGCGTTGCGGTCTTGCCGCCGTCCGGCCTGCTGTCGAAACGCGTAAGACGATAGATCAGCCGGATCTCGCCGCAGGACTCTTCCGAGACATAGGCGCGATCCATGCGATTGACGATGCCGGCCAGCACGAAACGCGTGTCGCGCGATTTCAGATTGGCGAGGTCGAACAATTGCGCGTCAAAACCCTCGCCGACTCCGATGGTCTCGCCCGGATATGTCGCCTTGTACCGCGCGATGTAGCGCTCGAACTCCGCATCGATCGCCGGCAGAATCTCCTTCAGCTGCGGCAGCGACACAAACATCAACTCGGTCGTGAGCGGGACGTCCGCGTTCCGCTCCGGCGATAGCAGACGCGAGATCGTCAGCGTATTGTTCTGGTCGAGCTTGCGCAGGAGATCGGGATCAGTGATCGCGATGCCGCGCGTCAACGCAGTGTTCTCCGCTGCGAATAGCGAAACGACACCGCCCAGCAATGCGGCGGCAGCAACGAGAATTCGCAGCGCGCGGCTCATGCCTCAGGTAACACCGCGCAGGGACGCCTATTCAAGCAAAAAAGGCGCCTCACATGGTGGTGAAGCGCCTCTTCAAAAGTCGGATATCGAACGCTCAGCGTGCGACGATCAGGCCCCTGCTGGTGACGACCACCCAGCGGCCGTCCTGGCGGCGGATCGCGTCAACGCGGCCGACGCCGGGGATGGGATCGCCGGGATAGACCTCATAGAGGCCGTCGCGGCCCTCGATCAGCGCACCGCCATTGCCGGCGTTGCGCAGCCTCCAGCCTTCGATCGTCGGCAGACGTCCGACCTCGGTCTTGGGCGCGGCGGGCGCCGGGGCCGGGGCAGCCGCAGCGGTCGCGAGTTGGGTCGGCGCGATCGAGCCGGTGGTCTCCTTGGCGGGCGCGGCTGCCGCCTGCGCGGGCGCGGCGGGCGGTGTCGCGCGGAGCTTGTCGACGGTCTCGGACAGCTTAGCGATCCTGGCCAGCGGCTCGGCCTGTGCCTTCTCGAGCTTGTCGAGGCGGTCGTTGGCCCGGTTGAATTGGCTGACGCCGATCTTCGAGCTCTGCTCGACATTGGCCTTGAGTGCGACGAGGTCGGCATCGATCCGCGCGACGGACGCATTCAGCGCGCTGGTGTCGGCGACCTGTACCGGCGCCTGGGCCGGGGACGCGAAATGCATCATGCCGGCGGTCGCGAGCGCGCCACTGATCGCGCCGACGCCGGCGGCAATCGCCACCACGGCGGCCATGGCCGAGAGGCGACGCTTGCTGCCGGTTTCGCGCGGCTCGTCCGCCTTCACATGCGGGGCGAACTCATCGCGCTCCCAGGCGCGGTCGGCAGGGGGCATGACGATGAGCTTGCCGAGCTTCGGCTCGGGATTGACCTCGGTGTTGGTGTCAGTCTTGGCGTCGGTCTTGGCGTCGATCTTGGCTTCGAACTTCGGCACCTCGATCCGCGGCGGCGCCACCTTTGGGGCTTCCGCCTTGACCGGATCGGGCTTGGGCGGCGCCTCGTGGTCGGGGGCGATCGAGGGGGCATCGATACCGGCGGCAGCCTCGACGGCCTGCGGCGCTGCGGCGTCAACAGCACCGGAATCCTGGGCAGCCTGCTCGGGCATTGGTTCGCTCACGGCTCAAATACTCCAGTCTGGATTGACCTTTTGGTAACTTTCATTGCTTGCGAAATCCTTACCTGCGGACCCGCTTACCGAAATTTTAGGAAGTTATCCGGGGCCGAATTGGGCCGGGAAAGTGGAACCGGTGTGGCGGGCGTCAAACAGTTTGTAATCGGGGCAAGATGAACGGTGGCGGAATGCGTGAAACACGACGCAACCTTCGACTCGTCATGCTGAGGTGCGAGCGACGCGGTGCGTAGCACCGCGCCGGGAGCCTCGAAGCATGAACGGCCGCGCTGCTCCAGCCGGGCTGTCGCCCTTCGAGGCCCGAAGAGGCAAGCACCTCAGGATGACGGTGAGGGAGTTGGATGCACAGCACATCCACACGTCATTGCGAGCGAAGCGAAGCAATCCAGAATCCCTCCGCGGCATCTACCTCGTCCACATCACAGTCCGTCACATCACCACCGGTGCGTCCGGCAGCTCGTTCGGATGCGCGCCACCCGGCGGGAAATAGCGCGCCAGCTCGCGCGACACCGCCTCGATGCCGTCGATCACGCCGCGCTCGAACCGGCCCGATCTGAACTCGGCCTCCATCGCGCGGCAGATGCTCTCCCAGCCCGCCGCGCCAACCTTCGCATCGATACCGCGATCAGCGATGATCTCGACATCGCGGTCGGCGAGCAGGAGATAGATCAGGACACCGTTGTTGTGCGCGGTGTCCCAGATGCGCAAGTGCGAGAACACGTCGAGCGCGCGCTCGCGCGCCGGCTGGTCGCGGAACAGCGGCCGGCCGTCGAGTGCGCCTTCGACGACGAAGCGGACCTGGCCGGAATGGGTGGCTTCGCCGCGCTTGATCGCCTGCTCGATGCGATCGAGCACCGCTTGCGGAAAAATCTGCTTCGCCCGCCAATGATGCTGCACGAGATGTCGGGCAATGCGCTTGATGCTCATGACCGCTACCAGCTCCCTGAGGCTCCGCCGCCGCCAAAACTGCCGCCACCGCCGCTGAAGCTGCCGCTGTCACTTGATGATCCGCTGCTCCAGCCGCCGGACGAGGACCCGCTCGACCAGGAGCCGCCGCGCGAGCGGCCTGTGCCCGGCGTTATCGCCGAAAACAGATCGGCGACAAATCCGATGATGAAGCCGAGCACTCCGACGGCCGCGGCGAGCGCAGCGGAGCCGAGGATGAGCCAGGTCACCGCCGCGATGATGCCCCCGGTCACCAATGATCCGAGCAGCCGTCCCAGGATCGCGCGGAAGAACCCGCCGACGCCGATGGAGGCGAACAATGCCACGGCAAACACCGGTGCGAGGTCGTCCAAATTGTGGGCGAAGTTGACGCTGCGCGAGGGTGACGGCAGCGGTTCGCCATCGATCACCCGCATCATGCGGTCGACGCCTGCACCGATGCCCGCGGCGAAGTCGCCGCTCCTGAACTTGGGCGTGATATCCTCGTCGATGATGCGCCGCGACGTCACGTCGGTCAGCACGCCTTCGAGGCCATAGCCGACCTCAATGCGCAAGTGCCGGTCGTTCTTGGCGACGACGAGGATCGCGCCGTCGTCGACCTTCTTACGCCCGATCTTCCAGGCCTCCGCAACGCGGATCGAGAATTGCTCGATCGTCTCCGGCTGCGTGGTCGGCACGATCAGGACGGCGATCTGACTGCCCTTGCGGTTCTCGAAGTCGCGCAGCTTTTGCGACAGCGCGGCGATGTCGGCGCTGGAGAGCGTGCCTGTCTGATCGACCACGCGGCCGGTGAGCTGGGGAACCGCGACGTCGGCGGAGGCGGGGAAGGCAAACGTGAGGACCAGCGCGACAGCGAGGACGATCTGCGAGGAGACGGCCCAGCAAGCCCGCCACAACCTCGCTATCATCGCCCGGCTCGACCGGGCGATCCAGTATTCCAGGGACGCCAGCGGACTACGGAGGAGCCGCGGCGTACTGGATTCCCCGCTTTCGCGGGGAATGACAGTGGTGGGTGGGACGCGCATCGCGACTGAACGCGCTTACTTCGACGGCGCCGGATTGAAATCCACCTTCGGCGCGGTCGAGATTGCCTTCTCGTTCTCGACCGAGAAATTCGGCTTCTCCTTGTAGCCGAACGCCATCGCGGTGAGGTTGGTCGGGAAGGAGCGGATGGTGACGTTGTACTCCTGCACCGCCTTGATGTAGCGGTTGCGCGCCACCGTGATGCGGTTCTCGGTGCCCTCCAACTGGGACATCAGGTCTTTGAACAAGGCATCGGACTTCAGCTGCGGATAGTTCTCGGTGACGACCAGGAGCCGCGACAGCGCGCTGGAGAGTTCGCCCTGGGCGGCCTGGAATTTCTGGAACGCGGCCGGATCGTTCAGCACCTCCGGCGTTGCCTGGATGCTACCGACCTTGGCGCGGGCATTGGTGACGCCGAGCAGCACGTCCTTCTCCTGCTGCGCAAAACCCTTCACCGAGTTGACGAGATTGGGCACGAGATCGGCGCGGCGCTGATACTGGTTCACGACCTCGGACCAGTTGGCCTTGATCTGCTCATCCTCGCTCTGGATCGCGTTGTAGCCGCAATTGGTCAGGCTCAGCGAGGCCAGCGCCGCCAGCACGGTCAGGATCTTGCGCATCAAATTTCTCCCGATGGAATCTGGGGCAAACTATCAGATTGAGCGCCCGAGAAAAGCAGCCGGCTGACGCAAACCTCTTGCCTATCGCAGGCCGGCATAGTCAACTCCAGCAAAACAAAAGCGGAAACGCCAGGAGGAACGCGATGTCCTCGTTCGAGACCATTCTCGTGGAGCGGCCAGAGCCGGAGATCGTCCGTGTCGTGATGAACCGACCCGAGGCACGCAACGCACAGAACCTGCAGATGACCTACGAGCTCAACGCCGCCTTCGATGCAGCGGTGCAGGACGACACGGTCAAGGTCATCGTCCTCGCCGGCAATGGGCCGCACTTCTCGTCCGGCCATGACCTGCGCCCCGGAGACAAGAATACCGCAGGCGTCGATTTCCCGCCGATCGGACATTGGGGCGGTTTCGCCGAACCCAACGCCCATGGCCGCTTCGCGCGCGAGCAGGAAATCTATCTCCAGATCACGCGGCGCTGGCGCAATCTGGCAAAACCGACGATTGCCGAGGTGCACGGCAAGTGCATCGCCGGCGGCTTGATGCTGGCCTGGGCCTGCGACCTCATCGTCGCCAGCGACGATGCGCAGTTCTGCGATCCCGTCGTCACCATGGGCGTTTGCGGCGTCGAGTGGTTCGTGCATCCCTGGGAGCTTGGCCCGCGCAAGGCCAAGGAGTTCCTGTTCACCGCCGACAGCTGGAGCGCGCAAGAGGCGCATCAGCTCGGCATGGTCAACCAGGTCGTGCCGCGCGCGGAGCTGTCGTCGCGCGTGCTGGAGCTGGCGCGCCGGATCGCGACGAAGCCGCCCTTTGCGCTGAAACTGACCAAGGAGGCGGTCAACCGCTCGGTCGACGTCATGGGCCAGCCCGCCGCGATCGACCAGGCCTTTGCGCTGCATCAGCTTTGCCACGCCCATAATCTCCAGGAGTTCGGCATGATCATCGATCCCTCCGGCCTGCATCCCTCCGTGCGCAAGCCGCCGGCGGCCGCGGAGTAGACGCGATGGACCTCAATCTCAGTGACGAGCAGAAATTGCTGCGCGAGAGCGTGGAGCGGTTCGTGGCCGAAAGTTACGACGCCCATCATCGCCGCAGAATCGCGAATGATCCGCTCGGCTTCAGCCCTGCCGTTTGGAAGCAGTTCGCCGAGCTCGGCTGGCTGGCGTTGCCGCTGCCTGAGGAGTTCGGCGGGCTCGGCGGCGGCGCGGTCGAGATCGGTATTTTGATGGAAGCCTTTGGCCGCGGGCTGGTGTCCGAGCCCTATGTCGCAACCGTGGTGCTCGGGGCCGCGCTGATCGCCAAATGCGGTACCACCGAGCAAAAGCAGGCGAGCCTGCCCAAAGTGGCGGACGGATCACTGAAGCTCGCCTTTGCGCATTCCGAGCGCGCGGCCCGGTTCGATCTTGCCAAGGTCACGACCAGTGCCGACAAGACGGCGCAAGGCTGGCGCCTCGCCGGCAGCAAGATCGCCGTGCTCGACGGACATGCCGCCGACGAGATCATCGTCTCCGCGCATATCCACGATCATCGGGGGCCGTCGGGGCGGATCGGCCTGTTCCTCGTGCAGGCGACGACGCCGGGCCTCGTCATCAGCGACTATCCGCGTCTTGGCGGCGGGCGTGCCTGCAACATCGAGCTGTGCGACGCGCATCTGCCGGAAGACGCCCTGCTCGGCGACGGCAGCGATGCGCTGCCGGCGATCGAATGGGTGGTCGATCGCGCCATGGCCGCGCTGGGTGCGGAAGCCGTCGGCATCATGCAGACGCTGCTCGACACCACGCTGGAATACACCAAGATCCGAAAACAATTCGGCCGGCCGCTCTCCGCCAACCAGGTGATCCGCCACCGCCTCGCCGACATGGCCATGCAGGTCGACGAGGCCCGCTCGATGGCGCTGCGGGCCGCGTTGAAGGTGGATGCTGCGCCGATCGAGCGTGCCCGGGCTGCGTCGGGCGCGAAAGCCAAGATCGGCAAATGCGCGCGCTTCGTCGGCGAGCAGTCGATCCAGCTTCACGGCGGCATGGGCGTCACCGAGGAGCTCGAGGTCGGCGCCTATTTCAAGCGGCTGGTCGCCTTCGACACGCTGTTCGGCGGTAGTGCGCATCACTATAGCCGCCACGCCCAGCTGAGCCGCAGGACCGTCTCGGCCTGAGACACAAGGAGCGCATCATGGACCTCTCGTTCAATGCCGAGGAGCGTGCCTTCCAGGACGAGGTGCGCGGCTTCATTGCAGAGAATCTCACCGAGGAGATGAAGCGCGCGACCGCCCTGACGCCGTCGGTATTCTCCGATCCCGACATCGGCATGGCCTGGCAGCGCGCGCTGCACAGGCAGGGCTGGGGCGCGCCGGGCTGGCCGGTCGAATATGGCGGTCCCGACTGGACGCCGGCGCAGCGCTGGATCTTCGAGACCGAATGCGCGCGGGCCGGCGTGCCTAACGTCAACGTGATGGGCGTGAAGATGGTCGGGCCCGTCATCATCGGCTTCGGCTCGCCGGAGCAGAAAAATCTCTATCTGCCGCGGATTCTCTCCGGCGAGGACTATTGGTGCCAGGGCTATTCCGAGCCGGGCTCCGGCTCCGATCTCTCCTCGCTGAAGACGCGCGCGGTGCGCGACGGCGACGACTACATCATCAACGGCACCAAGATCTGGACTACGCATGCTCATCACGCCAACCGCATGTTCGCGCTGGTGCGCACCAGCGACGGGCCGCGGCAGCAGGACGGCATCAGCTTCATCCTGATCGACATGAAAACGCCGGGCATCACGACGCGCCCCATCCTCACCATCGGCGGCGACCACGAGGTCAACCAGGTGTTCTTCGACGACGTCCGCGTGCCCGTCGCCAATCGCGTCGGCGAGGAAGGCAAGGGCTGGACCTACGGCAAATATCTGCTCGAGTTCGAGCGCGGCTCCGGCATCGCCTCCGCCAAGCTGCGCGAGGGCCTGAAGGCGATCGCGGATCTCGCCGAGTCCGACCTCACGGGGCGCGCAATCGACAGTCCCGACATCGCGACGCGAATCTCCGAGGTGGAGGTGGACATCGACGCGCTGGAGATGACTGAGCTGCGCGTGCTCTCGGCGCTCCAGACCGGGCAAAATCCGGGCGCGGTGTCGTCGATCTTGAAGCTGCGCAACAGCGAGATCCGGCAGGCGGTGACCAGGCTGGGCGCCGACGTGATCGGCCACGATGCGCTCGCAGTCGAGCCGATGCGCCCGCTCTACAAGCTCAACCACGAGCCGGCGACACCCGAGGAAATGCTGACGGTAATGCCGGAATATCTCAACGGCCGCGCCTACACGATCTTCGGCGGCACCTCGGAGATCCAGCGCGACATCATCGCGAAGATGATGCTGGGAATTTGAAGGCTACGGCTGTCTCCTCCGTCATTGCGAGGAGCCCTTGCGACGAAGCAATCCAGAGTCCTTCCGCGGGGGTAGTCTGGATTGCTTCGCTGCGCTCGCAATGACGGTACCCTCGAGGGGTTAACCCGCCGCCTTCGCGTCCCGGATCGCCTGCCAGATCTTCTGCGGCGTCAGGGGCGTGTTCAGCTGGGTGATGCCGAGCTCTTCGAGCGCGTCCATCACGCCGTTGGTGACGCAAGGAGGGCCACCGATGGCGCCGGATTCGCCGCAGCCTTTTGCGCCGAGCGGATTGGTGCGGCAGGGCGCGGAATCATCCAGCGTCACCACGATCGGCGGCACGTCGTCGGCGCGTGGGATGCAGTAATCCTGGTAGCTCGCGGTGAGGAGCTGGCCGTCGGCGTCGTAGGACACGCCTTCATACAGCGCCTGGCCGATACCTTGCGCGACGCCGCCATGGATCTGGCCGGTGACCAGCATCGGGTTCACGGCGACGCCGACGTCGTCGACCGTGGTGTAGCGCACGACCTTGGAAACGCCGGTCTCTGGGTCGATCTCGACCTCGCAGATATGCGTGCCGTTCGGCCAGCTCGGACCATCCACCTCGCCTTCGGAATCGACGCTGAGCTTGGCGCCGCTCTCCTTCTCGGCGAGATCGAACAGGCTGATGCGGCGGTCGGTGCCGACTACGGTGAGCATGCCGCCCTGATATTCGATGTCCTCGACCGAAGTCTCCAGCACGTTCGCCGCCTTCTCGCGCGCCTTCTGGATCAAATCGTTTGAGGAGACCGCAACCGCAGTGCCGCCGACGAACAGCGAGCGCGAGCCGACGCTGCCAAAGCCCATCGCAAGATCGGTGTCGCCCTGCACGACGTCGATCTTGTCCATGGGGATACCGAGCGTATCGGAGATCATCTGGGTGTAGGTGGTCTGCAGCCCCTGCCCCATCGCCATGGTGCCGGAATGCAGCACGACGCGGCCTTGAGAGGTCGCCTGCAGCGTGACCTTCTCGGTATGGGCGCGGCCGCCGGTCCACTCGATGTAGGAGGTGAGTCCGCGGCCGTAGAGCAGGCCCTTCTTCTTCGCCGCCTTCTTGCGCGCGGCAAAGCCATCCCAGTCGGCCAGCTTGGCGGCGCGGTCGAGCATGTGAGCGAAGGCGCCGGAATCGTAAATCTGGCCCGCGGCGTTGGTGTAGGGCAGCTGTGCCGGCTTGATGTAATTGGCTTTGCGGATCGCGCGCGGATCGATGCCGATCTTTCGCGCGGCGGCATCGAACAGGCGCTCGACGATGAAGACTGCTTCGGGCCGCCCCGCGCCGCGATATGCACCGACCGGCGCGGTGTGGGTCATCACCGTCTTCACTTCGAAATGAACCAGCGGCAGATCGTAGACGCCGGTCTGCACGAAGGGCCCGAGCACCAGCGGGATGATGTTGGCCGCGCCTGAAGAATAGGCGCCGGTGCAACCGATCGACTTGACGCGATAGGCAAGCACCTTGCCCTTCTCGTCGAGCGCGAAAGAGGCCGTCGAGGTGAGATCACGGCCGTGGGTGCCGCCGACGAACTCGTCGGTGCGGTCGCCGCGCCAGCGGATCTTCCTGTTCAGCTTGGTCGCGGCATAGGCGACGATGCCGTCCTCGGGATAGAGGTTGGTCTTCTGGCCGAAGCCGCCGCCGATATCGCCGACCAGCACGCGCACGCTATCCTTCGGACGCTTGAGTACGGCTTCTGCAAGAACGTCGCGGGTCGAGGCCGGCGTCTGCGACTGCACATGGAGCAGGAGACGGCCGGACTTCTTGTCGATCTCGGCGATGGTCGAGCGCGGCTCCATCGCGGAAGGCACCAGGCGCTGGCTGACTATGTCGAGCTCGACGGTGTGCGCCGCCTTGGCGAAGGCCTCGTCGACCTTGGCGGCATCGCCATAGCTCATGGCGCCGACAATGTTGTCGGGCGCCTCCGGCCACACCACGGGCGCGCCGGGCTTCACCGCCTCGACCGGATCGACCACCGCAGGCTGCACATCGTATTCGACCATGATCGCCTCGGCGGCGCTCTGCGCCTCCACGCGCGATGAAGCCACCACTGCGGCCACGGCTTCGCCTGTATAGCGCACGACCTCGTGGGCGAGCAGCCGGCGCGGCGGCACCGTCATCGGCTTGCCGTCGGGACGCTTGAAGATATTCAGCGTTGGGATGCTGCCGATGTCGTCCTTGACGAGGTCCGCGCCGGTGTAGATCGCGGCAACGCCGGGCATCGCGGCCGCGGCGCTGGTGTCGATCGAGACGATCTTCGCGTGGGCGTGCGGCGAGCGCAGCACGTGCAACCACAGCGCGCCGTCTTGCGGCTTGTCGTCGATGAATTGCCCCTTCCCGGTCAGCAGCCTGAGGTCTTCCAAACGCTTGACGGGTTGCCCCGCTCCGAAACGCAAATTGCCGGGAAGAATGTTCATTCCGTTATGTCCTCGAAATCCGGAAAACGACGGCGGCGGTTTTAACGGATTTTACGGTCGAGACAACCGAGCCCCGGCACATCTGCAATGCGCGCCAGAGCCCTTGCTGGCGCGGATTGGCCGGCTAGGACCTGTCGATATCGATGATGCTTACATTCACATCACGGGTGTCCGAGCCGCGCTTGACCGAGAGCCGAACGGTCTTTCCAGCCCCGGCCTGCTCAAGCGCATCGGTCAGATCGGAGAGGCGCCGCACCGGCTTGCCTTCGGCCGCGGTGATGATGTCTCCGACCGCTCCAGTGGAAAAGTTGACACCGCGAATTCCTGCCCGCTCGGCAGGACTGCCGGGGGCGGTCCGGACCACGATCACCCCTTCGACGCCAAGCCGCGTCGACACATCCTCGCTGGCGGCCACGATGCCGATACCAGGTGTCGGCACCCGGCCGTTGCGGATGAGCTCGGGCACGATCCGGTTCACGACATCGACCGGCACCGCGAAGCCGATGCCGGCGTTCGAACCCGACGGTGATATGATCGCCGTCGTGACACCGATCAGCCGGCCGGCGGAGTCCAGCAGCGGCCCGCCCGAATTGCCTGGATTGATCGCGGCATCCGTCTGGATGACATTGGCAATCTCGCGGCCGCCATGGGTCGGAAGCCGGCGCTTGAGCGCGCTGATGATGCCGCTGGTCATCGATTGATCCAGCCCAAAGGGATTGCCGATCGCAAAGGCGGATTGCCCGACCTTCAGGTCACCCGAACTGCCGAGCGCCACCGGCGGAGGGAGTTCGCGTACACTGCGGATTCGCAGCACCGCAAGATCGTAATTGGGAGCCGTGCCGACGAGGTCCACCTGGGCCACCTCTCCCGACGCAAACCGCACGGCGATCTCCCCGCCATTGGCCACGACATGATTGTTGGTCACGAGGTGACCCTCGCGGTCCCAAACGAATCCCGTGCCGGAAGCGGCGCCCTGGCCTTCCTCACCCATGAGAGGATTGGCCGCCGATTTCGCCGCCACCTGGACGACCGAGGGAGACACGCGCTCGAAGATGTCGATGGTGGCCTTTTCGGCCTCGGACAGCGGCCCGCGCTGCTCGATGGCTCTCGCGGCGGGCGTGGTCCACGGCACATGCTGGATCTTCGCAGCAGTGACCACGACGAGCAGAGCGGCCAAAACTGCCGCGGCAATTCCGTAGCGACGGTTCATGGGTGATCACCACGGTGTGTGCTGAAGACGATGCTCGGAATGCACATAGATAAGCTGACGGACCTCGCTCACGCAGCAACGTCCCAGGCGGCTGGAAGTTTCCCGGTCAGGCAGATAGGGAACGGCTTGGCTTTTGGCAGGGTGTCCGATGACATATTGCCGCGTGACAATCGGCTATGCCAACTTCCTCAGTGCGGCTTCGACGATCCTGCGCTGCTCGACTGTCAGCGCGGCCTGCGGCGGGACGGGGTCGCCGATATCGTAGCCCTGGATCGAAAGGCCGGCCTTGATGCAGGCGGCGAGGTTGAAGCGGGCGAAGGCTTCGTTGATGCGCCACAGCCTGCGCTGGAGCACCATCGCCTCGTCCCAGCGGCCGGCCTTGCAGAGATCGTAGAGCGCGACGCTCTGGCGCGGGATGATGCAGGCCGGGCCCGCCATCCAGCCGCGGCCGCCGATCAGCATGACCGCCGCGGGGATATGGGCGGAGGCCGAGAACACGCGCAAGGAGTCCCCGCAGCGGTTCATGATCGAGAGCAGCCGACCGGTATTGGCCGAGGCGTCCTTGATGTAGCCGATGCGCGGATGTTCGGCGAGGCGCGCAATGACGTCGAGGGTGAGATCGGAGCGCTGGAATTGCGGATTGGTGTAGATGACGACGGGAATGTCCACGGCATCGGCGATGGCGCGGAAGTAGGACTCCACCTGGACATCCGAGAGTGGGAAATAAGCCTCCAGGATCGCCAGGATGCCGCCGGCGCCGAGTGCCTGATAGGCTCTCGCCTGCGCCACCGCATCCGCCGTCGAAGTGGAGGCGACGCCGGCCACGACCGGCACGCGGCCCCTCGCCGCCTCGATCGTGGTCCGTACGACGGAGGTGCGTTGCGCTGCATTGAGATAGGCGAATTCGCCGGTCGAGCCCAGCGGCGTCAGCCCGTGGACGCCCGCGCCGATCAGATCATCGCAGAGCCTTGCGAGCACGTTGGTCCGGACCGTGCCGTCGGCATCGACGGGTGAGACGAGATAGGGAAAGACACCGTGGAATTCGGGCATGTCGGGGCCTTCCGGAATGCTGCTGGCACTCCACGGGTATTAGCAATGCCCGCCCCGGCGATCAAACCTTGAGCAAGCGTACCCGCGTGCCCCAGGGATCGATCGCCTCCACGCCGTTGCTTAACGCCGTGACGTTCACACCGCCCTTGCGCAGACGCTCCTCCTGGGCTGCGAGAATGCCCTGCTTCTCCGTCACCAGCGAGAACCAGGCAAGGCCGGTCGTGGAATCGTCGCGCTGACCGGCACCCTGGCTCTGCCAGACATTCATGCCGAGGTGATGGTGGTAGCGGCCCGATGACAGGAACGCCGCGCCGTTGCGCTTGCGGGTCGGGTCAAGACCGACCGTGCCGTGATAGAAGCTCTCGGCCTGCGCGAGATCGCCGACGCGTAGATGCATGTGGCCGACACGTAGTCCGTCCGGCGCCTTGGCGTAATCAGGGACGCGCGTGTTGGTCAGCGACAACAGGTCAGGGATGTTGAGCTCGTCGGTCGCCATCTTCACGCTGCCCTCGCTCCATTGCCATTGCGAGGGATCGCGGTCGGCATAGACCTCGATGCCGTTGCCTTCGGGGTCGTCGAGATAAACGGATTCAGAGACGAGGTGATCGGCGAAGCCCGACAGCGGCACACGGTGCGCGGCGACTGCTACCAGCCAGCGCGCCAGATCCTTCCGGGTCGGCATCAGGAAGGCGGTGTGATAGAGGCCGGCGGCGGTGCGCGGCTCGATCGCTGCATCGGGGCGGGCTTCCAGCACAAGCAGCGTGATGCCGGCCGTGCCGAGCCTTGCTGCGCTCGCCGAGCGCTCCATCACCGTGAGCCCGATCACGTCGCGGTAGTAATCCGCAACCTTATCGAGATTCTTGACCCGGAGCGTCACCATGCCGACCCGCATCGGTGTGCGGCTGGCAAAGGTCGGGCCGCCGCCCTGCGGGGTGCCCTCGGCACGCGCCGCAGCTGCGGCCGCCATCGCAAGCGAGGTGGCGCCGGCCAGTTGAAGCAGGGTGCGGCGGGTGAGATCGATGGTCATCAGTCAGGGCTCGCTGAAATCCTTGAGGCCATAGGGCGCGATTTCGGGATTGCTACACGTTCCCGTGAAGCGTTCCCAATCACATGTTCGTCGGCCGTGGTCCTACGGAGGTCTGTCCTGTCCCCTGTTCTGGTCCTGGCCACCCGGCCAGTTTCGCAATCGCGCGCGGCATCCCAGATTGAGGGAAACTTATAGGAGCCTGCCATGACTGAGCCTAATCCCCTGTCCTCACTATCATCCGCGCTCGCGGACGTGGTGGCGCGCACCGCACCCTCGGTCGTCTCCGTGCATTCGCATCGCTCCCGCGCAACCGGCTTCGTCTGGAAGAGCGGCCTGATCATCACCGCCGACGAGGCGCTGGCCGACGAGGGCGAGGTCGAGATCGGCCTCGCTGACGGCAGCCGGGTCGCAGCCACCATTGCTGGCCGCGACCATACGACCGACATCGCGCTGCTGCGCACCGAGGCCGCGATCGCGCCGGTCAAACTCGCCACCACGGTCCCGCCGCTCGGTGCATTGTCGATCGTGGTCGCCACCAACCGCGAGACACCGAGTGCGGCGCTCGGGATGGTGTCGGCGTCCGGAAAGAGCTGGCGCTCCTTGCGCGGCGGCGACATCGATGCGCGGATCGAGCTCGACATCCGCCTGCGCGACAGCCAACAGGGCGGCCTCGCGCTCGATGCATCGGGCGAAGCCTTCGGCATGGCCGTGCTCGGCCCGCGGCGCGTGCTGGTGATTCCAGCGGCGACGATCGAGCGCGTCGCGCCGCAGCTCGAGGCGCGCGGCCGCATCGCGCGGGGATATCTCGGTCTCGGGCTGCAGCCGGTGCGACTCGAAGATGGCGTCGGGGCGATGGTGATGAATGTCGACAAGACCGGCCCCTCGGCCGCGGCTGGCATCCGCCAGGGCGACGTGATCGTGGCAGTCAACGACCAGAAGCTCTCCGGCGTGCGCGCGCTGTCGCGGATACTCGGACCTTCGAGCGTCGGCGCGGTGGTCGATGTCGCTGCCCGCCGCGGCGGCGAGCCGATCAGCTTCAAGGTCACGGTTGGCGAGAGGCCGGAGACGTGAGCGAGGATAACGCGCCCGAGATCGTGCTGTCGCTGGAGATCGACGATCCCGTTCTCGCCGATCGCCTAGCGAAGCTGCTGGGCAACGTCACAGGGCTACGCCTCGCCGCGCCCGGCGAAGCGGCCGCAGCGACGGTTGTCGCCCGCGATCCGCGCATCATGCCCGAAGACATTGCGCTGACGCAGCGCGAGCTTGACGTGCTGGCGCTGATGGCCGAGGGCGCCTCCAACAAGATGATCGCGCGGCAGCTCGGCATCTCCGTACACACCGTGAAATTCCATGTCGGCTCGTTGCTCGACAAGCTGGATGCCACCGGACGCACCGATGCGGTCGCGCATGCGGCACGGCGCGGCGTGATCGAGCTTTGACATCACCACCGGCCTCATGGCGCTGATGTCGCCGGGAAGCTGAGCTCGACCTTCAAGCCCGGCGCATTGTCTTGCAGCGCAATCTCTGCGCCATGAAGGCGCGCGACCGCGGCGACGAGGCTGAGGCCGAGACCATTGCCCGGCGTGTAGCGGCTCTGCTCGAGCCGGTAGAAGCGCTTGAAGACATGATCGCGCTGCTCGGCGGGAATGCCAGGACCGTCGTCGGCAATCGTGATCACCGCACCGCGATCGGCTCTGCGGCAGCTCACGGTCACCTGCCCACCCTTGCGACCGTGCTTGATCGCGTTGTCGACGAGATTGGCGATGGCGTCGAACAGCAGGTCGCGGTCGCCGGTGATCGCGACCTCGCGGTCGCCACCGAGGTTGAGGCGCGTGGCAACCTGCTCGGCGGCGGCATCATAGAGCTCGACGACCTCGCCGGCGATCTCGGCGAGATCAAGCGTGCGGAAGGCCCCGGTGCGGGCGCGGGTCTCGATCTCGGAAATCCGCGTGATCGAGGCGAACATTCCGAGTACGGCATCGAGATCGGCGATGGTGTCGCCGATCAGCGCGGCATCCGCCTCGCTGTTGCGCGGGGCGTGATAGGCCTTCTCGAGCCGGCCGCGCATGCGCGTCAAGGGCGTGCGCAGATCGTGCGCGACATTGTCGCTGACCTGCTTGACCTCGCCCATCAGCGTCTCGATGCGGTCGAGCATCTGGTTGAGGTTTTCGGCGACGCGATCCCACTCGTCATTGCTGCCGCGCAGGGGGATACGCTGGTCGAGACCGGAGAGCATGATGGCGCGGCTGGTGGCGTTGATCTGTTCGATCCGTCCGACCGTCCGTCGCGTCACCAGCACGGCTGCGAGCCCGGCGAGCACCAGCAGCAGCGCGGCGACGGCGGCCATCGCGAGCTCGATCATGCCGGTGAAACCGTCATGATCGCCGACCGTGCCGAGCCGGCGCTCCACATAGGCGAGCGTGCCGAAATAGACATAGGCCATGATCGCCGCCACGATCAGCCCGAACGCCGCGATCGCGATCAGCGCCAGGCGGAAGGTCGAGGAGCGGAGGGTCTTAGCCAGGAGCACGGAGGCAATACCCGATGCCGCGGATGGTATGGATCAGCGGATAAGCCTGGGCGTCGTCGACCTTGCGGCGGACCCGGCCGACATAGACGTCGATGATGTTGGTGGAGGGATCGAAATGCAGGTCCCAGACATGCTGCAGCAGCATCGCGCGGGAGACGACGCGGCCCTCGTTGCGGACGAGATATTCGAGCAGCTGGAACTCGCGTGGCAGCAGCGGAATCTTGCGGCCGCGGCGGCTCGCGCTACGCGCGATCAGGTCGATGGCGAGATCGCCGACGCGCAGCAGCGTTTCCTTGGCGATGGTCTCGCTGCGGCGGCCGAGCGCCTCCAGCCGCGCCAGCAATTCGGTGAAGGAAAACGGCTTGACGAGATAATCGTCGCCGCCGGCGCGCAGGCCGCGCACGCGGTCGTCGACTTCGCCGAGTGCGGAGATGATCAGAAAGGGTGAGGCGACGCCGTCATCGCGCAGCTGCCGCATCACGCTGATGCCGTCGATATCGGGCAGCATGCGGTCGATGGTGATCACGGCATAGTCGCGCGCTGAGCCATGGCTGAGCGCTTCGCGGCCCGTCGCGGCAAGATCGACGTCATAGCCCGAGGTCGTCAATTCCTCGACGAGCTGGCCTGCGGTTTCCGGATCGTCCTCGACGACCAGGATGCGGCGGTGACCTCCGGTCATGCAAGACTCCGCGCGACGATCGCCACCAGACTATCCCGTTCCGGGGCTGAGCGGAACTGCCGGTGGCGATCGCGACAATGGTGCGGTCCGGCGATGCTAGTACCAATCGTACCCGCACACATTGACCCATTGCCATCCGTAGGGCGTCCAGCTCCTGCGCCAGCAGCCGTCATAGTAACTGGCATAGATGACAGGCGCGCCGAAGAAGGCGAAGCGGTGGAAGCGATGATGCCGGGAGAAGAAGGCATGCCGGCCAATGAAGGGCCTGCCGTGGAATGCCGTGCCGGCAAACCGCGGGCCGAAGGCGGCGCGGGTCGCGAACGGCGCACCGGCAAAGCGCGGCCCGATCGCGGCGCGGGTCGCGAACGGCGCACCGGCAAAGCGCGGCCCGATCGCCGCGCGAGCGGCCATCGGGGAACCGGCGAAGCGGGCGCCACCGAAATGAGCGCCGCCCATGCCGCCCGCTCGCATGCCCCCACCCATGCCACCCACTCTCATGCCGCCGCCCATTCCGCCGACGTGCATGCCGCCACCACCGAAATGCCCGCCGCCGAAGCCGCCATGACCGCCACCGCCAAAACCACTGCGCGCGAGAGCGGGCGCCGCAGCCGCCAGCGTCGCAGCAACTATCGCTGCGGCGAGTCCTGTGAGAAGCCTGTTCTTCATCGGAAGATCCTCCTTGCAGTGCAGCGCTAGTGCCGCTGCACGAGGAGGATCAGGAGAAGCGAATGGGCTGTCCCCATCAACTTACAAATGCGCCAGTTTCTGACGCGGGTGTTAGGGAGGGCGGGCTGTTTCACTCCCTCTCCCCGTTCTTACGGCGAGAGGCTAAGACTCACACCCGCTTGCCACCGCTCTTCTCCGCGGCGCGGCGCAGCGCTTCGGCGAGAGCGCCGCCGCCGGAGGATTCCTGCTTGCGCGGCGCCGACGAGGTCATGCGGCTCGCGTTGCGCGAGCCGTTGTCGCGCTGCATGCCGGGGGCGTCCTTCTTGGCGCCGACCTCGTCGTCGAGGCGCAGCGTCAGCGAGATGCGCTTGCGGGCGACCTCGAAGTCCAGCACCTTCACCTTGACGATGTCGCCGGGCTTCACCACCTCGCGCGGATCCTTGATGTAGTTCTTGGACATCGCCGAGATGTGCACGAGGCCATCCTGGTGCACGCCGATATCGACGAAGGCACCGAAGGCGGCGACGTTGGTCACGGTGCCCTCGAGGATCATGCCCTTCTTGAGATCCTTGATCTCCTCGACGCCCTCCTTGAACACCGCGGCCTTGAACGCAGGGCGCGGGTCGCGGCCCGGCTTTTCAAGCTCGCGCAGAATGTCGGTGACGGTCGGCAGACCGAACGTCTCGTCGACGAAATCCTTCGGCTTCAAGGTGCGCACGATCTCGCTGCTGCCGATCAGCGCCTTGATGTCGCTCTTGGTGGCCGCGAGGATCCGGCGCACCACGGGATAGGCTTCCGGATGCACGCCCGAGGCATCGAGCGGGTCCTCGCCGCCGAGGATGCGCAAGAAGCCCGCGCACTGCTCGAACGCCTTCGGCCCGAGTCGCGGCACGTCCTTCAGCGCCTTGCGTGACTTGAACGGGCCGTTGGCGTCGCGGTGCGCCACGATGCTCTGCGCAAGGCCTGCCCCGACGCCCGACACGCGCGCGAGCAGCGGCGCCGAGGCGGTGTTGACGTCGACGCCGACCGCGTTCACGCAGTCTTCGACCACCGCATCGAGCGATTTTGCGAGCTTGGCCTGGCCGAGGTCGTGCTGATACTGGCCGACGCCGATCGCCTTGGGCTCGATCTTGACGAGCTCGGCAAGCGGATCCTGCAGCCGGCGCGCGATCGACACCGCGCCGCGCAGCGTGACATCGAGGCCGGGCAACTCCTCCGACGCAAAGGCCGAGGCCGAATAGACCGAAGCGCCCGCTTCGGACACCACGATCTTGGTCATCTTCAATTCGGGCAGGCCTTTGACGAGGTCGGCCGCGAGCTTGTCGGTCTCGCGCGAGGCGGTGCCGTTGCCGATCGCGATCAGCTCGACGCGATGCTTCAGCGCGAGCCGGCCCAGTGTCGCCAGCGACTCGTTCCACTGCCGCTGCGGCTCGTGCGGATAGATCGCGGTGGTATCGACCACCTTGCCGGTGGCGTCGACCACTGCGACCTTGACGCCGGTGCGGTAGCCGGGATCGAGACCCATGGTGACGCGGGTGCCGGCGGGCGCCGCCAGCAGCAGGTCGCGCAGGTTCGAGGCGAACACGCGGACGGCTTCGGTCTCCGCGGAATTCCACAGCCGCATGCGCAGGTCGATGTTGAGATGGACCTGGATCTTGGTGCGCCAGGCCCAGCGCACGGTGTCGATCAGCCAGCGGTCGCCGGGGCGCTTGAGATCGGCGATGCCGAAGCGCTTCATGATCTTGAGTTCATAGGCACTCGGCACGCCCGGCGGCGGCGCTTCGGCCTCGGCTTGAATTTGCAAGTCGAGAATCTCTTCCTTCTCGCCGCGGAACATGGCGAGGATGCGGTGCGACGGCAGCTTGGTCAGCGGCTCGGAGAAATCGAAATAGTCGGCGAACTTCTCGCCTTCGGTCTTCTTGCCGTCGCGCACCTTGGAAACCATGCGCGCATTGGTCCACATCTCCTCGCGGAGTGCGCCGATGAGGTCGGCGTCCTCATCGAAGCGCTCGACCAGAATGGCCCGGGCGCCGTCGAGCGCGGCGGCGGCATCGGCAACGCCCTTCTCCGCGTTGATGAAGCCTTCGGCCACGACCTTGGGATCGTTGCCGGGCTCGGCGATGAGCTGATTGGCGAGCGGCTCGAGGCCGGCCTCCTTGGCGATCTCCGCCTTGGTGCGGCGCTTCGGCTTGAACGGCAGATAAATGTCTTCGAGGCGTGCCTTGCTGTCTGCAGCCATGATCGTGGCTTCAAGGGCTGCGTCGAGGTTGCCCTGCTCGCGAACCGATTCGAGGATGGCCTTGCGGCGGTCTTCGAGCTCACGCAGATAAACCAGGCGCTCCTCCAGGGTGCGCAATTGCGCGTCATCGAGCGCACCGGTCGCTTCCTTGCGGTAGCGGGCGATGAAGGGAACCGTGGCGCCGCCGTCGAGCAGCGTCACCGCCGCCTCGACCTGCTCGGCGCGAACCCCAAGCTCCTGCGCAATTTTCTGGTTGATGTTGGCCACGCGAGATTCCCTCTGTCAAAGCACGCGACGCAGGGCGAACCACCGGCCGCGGGACGCCGCTTATGGACCAACCAAGGTTGATTCATCAAGGTGCGGCGGAGGGCCGTCGACAGAGGATTTTTTGCTGGATCGATGCGATCTCGCCACATTCGTTTGGGTGGGATCGCTCTGCTTGCGTGTCCCGCATGCACTGCAACGCCTCTAGCGTTGCAGTGCTGAGCCGGGACCCAGAAGGCGGCGCCGTATGCCGCGAGATGGGGCCGCCGGCTCCGCAGCGCATCGCCCGACGGGCGCCGCGCTGCGGCCGGGGCACGAGAGCGCCGTTTCCGGCTTGACAGCTGCCGCGGTTCAACGGCTGTTCTAGTTTGCCGGACTCCTGAACTCCACACGAGGACCATCATGCCTACAACATCGGTTGGCGTCACGAGGATCGCCACCAGCGGCCCCGGCGACGTCTCTGGCCTCATGAGCCTGATCAGCTCCGGCACGATCGATCCCAAGTCGATCCTCGCGATCCTCGGCAAGACCGAGGGCAATGGCGGCGTCAACGATTTTACCCGGGAGTATGCCGTCGCCGCGCTGTGCGCGGCGCTGGCGCCAAAGCTCGGCCTGTCCGCGCAGGAAGTCGAACAGCGCATCGCCTTCGTGATGTCCGGCGGCACCGAAGGCGTCCTCAGCCCACACATCACGGTGTTCACGCGCCGGACGGTCGAAGCCCGTCCGGTCGGTCGCCCCGGCAAGCGGCTGAGCATCGGCATGGCGCACACGCGGGACTTCCTCCCTGAGGAGCTCGGCCGCTCGGCGCAGATCACGGAAACGGCGACGGCCGTGAAGGCCGCGATGGCGGACGCCGGCATCAGCGATCCCGCCGACGTCCATTTCGTGCAGATCAAATGCCCGCTGCTCACCAGTGATCGCATCGCGGCGGCAGCGGCGCGCGGCAGCAAGACAGCGACGACCAGCGCCTACGCCTCGATGGCCTATTCGCGCGGTGCTTCCGCGCTCGGCGTCGCGGTCGCGCTCGGCGAGATCGCCTCCGACATCAGCGACGAGGACGTGCTGCGACGTTACGATCTGTTCTCGAACGTCGCGTCGACCTCGTCAGGCATCGAGCTGATGCAGAACGTCGTCATCGTGCTCGGCAACTCCGCATCGTCAGCGAGCGAGTTCGAGATTGGGCATGCGGTGATGAACGACGCGATCGACGCCGCTGCAGTGCTGGCGGCACTGAACAGCGTCGGGCTTGGCACTACGCCGCAGTCGGGCCGCGAGCTCGTCAACATCTTCGCCAAGGCGGAGGCCTCGCCAGATGGCAGCGTGCGTGGCTGTCGCCACACCATGCTCGAGGATACGGACATCAGCTCGACACGCCACGCCCGCGCAGCGGTCGGCGGCCTGATTGCTGGCCTTGCCGGCACCGGGGCGGTCTACGTGTCCGGCGGTGCCGAGCACCAGGGCCCGCCGGGCGGCGGCCCGGTTGCAGCGATCGCGCGACTGTCGGATTGATACGACCGGTATTTCCGGGTGCTGCGACCTGTCCGCCCCACGCAACCCTGCCCTTCGCGCCGGCTCGGTTGATTCGGACGGTTCCTTGCGAAAGGAAGGAGGCCGCTACCAAGAGGATTTTGACGTCATGACTTTGCCGATGAGCTGGAGTGAATGGGCGCAGCACGATGGCGTCGCGCTGGCGGGGCGCGTCCGCAAGGGCGAGCTGACGGCGAAGGAACTGGCACGGCAGGCCGCGGCCGGCGTCGCCAAGGTCAATCCGGCGCTGTCGGGCGTGGTCGAGCTGTTCGAGGACGTGATCGCCGATCCCGCCAAGGACGGCGCCAATCTCACAGGTCCCTTCGCCGGCCTGCCCTTCCTCATGAAGGACCTCGGGCCGACCATGAAGGGCCGGCTCCAGGAAATGGGCTCGCTGTTGATGCGCAGCAATCGCGCCGCGGCCGACACGTTCCTCACCGGCAAATTCCGTCAGGCGGGGCTCAATCTGATCGGGCGCACCACGACGCCGGAATTCGGCGTATGCAGCTCGGCCGACAATCCCGCCGTCTACGTTACGCGCAATCCCTGGAATACCGACTACACCACCTGCGGCTCGTCAGCCGGCAGCGCCGCGATGGTCGCGGCCGGCGTGGTGCCGATCGCCCATGCGACCGACGGCGGCGGCTCAATTCGCATTCCCGCCGGCGTCAACGGCAATATCGGGCTGAAGGTCTCGCGCGGCGTGTTCTCGCTCGCACCGCACATGTCCGACCTCACCGGTCTCGTCTCGATCCAGGGCTGCCAGTCGCGTTCCGTGCGCGACACCGCCGCCTTCGTCGATCACGCGAGGGGACCGGCGCCCGGCGAGTTCATGCCGTTCTGGACCACGGCGCAGCCTTATTGCGAGATGATCAAGCGCGATCCGGCAAAGCTTCGCATCGCGCTGTCGCATACATGGGGCGACTACACCGCGACGCCCGAGATCGCCGCCGAGTTGGAGAAGGCCGGCCGCTTCCTCGAAGGCCTCGGCCATCACGTCGACTACGCGCTGCCCGAGCTCGATTTCCGTGCCGCGTTCGCGGCGCAGACCACCTGCTACATCTCGAACTTCGCGGTGGTGATCTCCAACATGCTCGCCGCGCGCGGGCTGGAAAAACCGCCGGAAGATCTGATCGAACCCATGAACATCCGGATCTGGGAAGCCGGGCGCCATACGAGCTTCGCCGAGCGGGCGAAGATGCAGGGCGTGTTCAATACGACCTCGCGCGGCTTCGGCGCGTTCTTCGAGCAGTGGGACGTGATCCTGACGCCGATCACGGCGCTGCCGACGCCAAAGGTCGGCACCAGGGAATACCTCACCATCTCCGACAATCCCGACGTGCTCGACTGGTTCGGCAATCTCTGGCGCTTCTTCGCCTTCACACCGCTCGCCAATCTCTGCGGCATGCCGGCGATCTCGATGCCGATGGCGGCCCAGGATCACGGCCTGCCGCTCGGCATCCAGGCGATCGCCAAGCAGGCCAATGACGGCCTGCTGCTCCAGCTCGCCGCCCAGATCGAGCGCGCACTCGACGGCAAGTGGAACGGCGGCAACACCGCGAAGGTGCACGTGACGAAGGCGTAAGCTAGCCTTTGTCATTGGCCGCATGTCGCACAATGGCCTTGTCGACGCGAAAGCGCGACACGCCCTGCTCGGCGAGCATGCGCGCGGCGGGGCTTCGCGTCTCCGGAAAGAGAGCGACGAGCGCATTGATGCCTGTCACGGCGGGATTGCCGATCTCCTGGGCGTGAAGCGCGGCGCGCTGGTCGACGCGCTCGAACGCAGGCGTGGGCACGGCGCTTCCGGCCTCGGTCAAGATGTGCTTGAGCTCGTTGTCGAGATACTCCAGGACGCTTTGTTTCAGCTTGCCAAGATCGACGCCGCAGGTGCGCATCACGGCGGAGGCGTCCGCATCGTCGATCAGGGCGAGCAGCAGATGCTCCAGCGTCGCGTATTGATGGCGACGCCGATCAGCGTGATCGAGCGCCTGCCGTTTCGTGGCCGCGTAATTTACCGAAACCGGGCGCTGCGGCAGGTCGAGCAACGCTTCGATCCGCTCGAGGCGCTTCATGGGATCGAGCGCTGCCAGGAGCTCGTATTTGTCCCTGATGGGCAACTTCATCCGCGTCGCGACGGTATCGGCGATCTGTCCGGGATCTCGCGTTTGATCGAAGAACAGCCAGATGTCCGGTACCAGCATTCCGTGCGCCGCGGTGTAATCCTGGAAGCGCTGATAGATCCTTCGGATCAGATGCCGCGCATCACGGGCGACGGCCTCGCTGACGTCGGAGACCTCAGCCCGATAGCCACTCGCTTCAGCGACAAAGCCGCGCAACGCGACGCGCCGAAGCCCCCGCGTCAGCACCCTGAACGTGCCATCGCCGAGCAGTTCGAGTTCGAGCAGCTGGGCGAGGATGCCGATCTCGTAGACATCGGAAAATCGGGGATCATCGACGGCCGCCTCGCGCTGGATCGCCAGCACGACCTCGCGCCCGCCTTCAAATGCCTGATTCAGGGCCTTAACGGTGCCGTCGCGGCCTACGAACATCGGGTAAATCGCATTCGGAAATGGAACGAGATCGCGCAGCGGAACGGCCGGGTAAAGCGCCGTTGCTGCGTTGAGCCGTGTCGTCGGTCCAGCCGTGTCACGCCGGTCGGCGTGAAGCAGTGCCGACAACGTATTCCAGTCGGCAACCCCCAGCATCTTCGATACCAGTTCGAGGCTCTCGCTGTGACTGATGGTGACGGCCTTGGTGGTCAGGGATTCGCGCAGGGTCTGCGCCATAGCCTTGGCATCGCGAAAATCGCGCATCGGTTCGTCCTCTGCATGAGCGATCCAGGTGTGTCAGGTGGTTGCGTTGCTGACCTGGTCGCTCGGGCAAAGGGAGGCCGATCAGGGCTCGATACGTTCACCATTCCACGGAGGGCGCAACCGGCAGGTCGTATCAACCTGCACGAAAAGTGACGTAAAGCCGGATGGCTGTCAATCTCAGTTCTTCACTGCCGGAATGTCTTCCGTTGCCGGCTGCTGCTGGCCCTGCTTGTACATCGCCAGCGCCTTGTCGAGCGCTTCGCGCAGCGCCAGCGCTGCGGCCACGCTGCAACGTAAGTGCGCGGTCTGGACCACGTCGACCCTCACGGCGGCGCCGACCGGCATCAGCAGGTTTGCGGCGAGCTCGATCTGGATCGCGCCGTTGTGGTGGCCGAAGCAGGAGGCACCGTCGAAATAGATGATCGGCGCCCGTTCGGCGCTGGAGGTCGAAATGGTGACGGGCCCCTGGGCGGTCGAGGGCGTTTCGGGATCGGCCATGGGCACTCCTTACGGCTAGGCGAACGAACGAAGCCCCACCATCGTCGCTTCGGACCGCCCTGTCGAGGCCAAACCGCCCGGGGCCGACCAGCAACGCCCATTCGGGGTTTTGCGCGGCGCCCGGCGCTGGTCTAGAACATCGTCATGCCCACTCCGCCCGCCACTCTCCCCTTTGTGGAACTCGCCGAAGCCATCCAGGGCCGCCGCTCCGATTACGGCCATATCAGCGGGCTTCAGCTCGATCGCTTCGCGCCGGCCGAGGCCTGGTCCAGCCTGCCCTACCGTCCCGTCTTCGTCGGCGACACCGAGACCGGCGTGCTGCATGGCGGTGTCGTCACCGCGATGCTGGACGAGAGCTGCGGCATGGCGGTGCAACTCGCGCTCGACGGCACGCGGGCGATTGCAACCCTCGACTTGCGTATCGACTACCAGAAGCCGGCAACGCCCGGTCTCGACATCAGGGCGCATTCGGTGTGCTACCGCACCACGCGCTCGATTGCCTTCGTTCGCTCCACCGCCTATCAGGAATCCGAGGACGATCCGGTCGCCACCGCGACCGCCTGCTTCATGATCGGCGCCAACCGCACCAACATGCTTGCCGACCGCCGGATGGATGCGCGCACCATCCCGACGCTCGAGGCGCCGGAAGATCCGGACGGCCCCTTTGCGCGCAGCCCGTTCGCGCGCGCTCTCGGCATTCGCGTCAACGACGACGGCACGCTGACGATGCCGTTCTCGCCGAAGATCATCGGCAATCCGATCCTGCCCGCGATCCACGGTGGCATGACCGGGGCCTTCCTCGAGACCACCGCGATCGTCGGTGTGGCGCGCGAGCTTGGCGCTGCCGCCCCGCCCAAGCCGATCGGCCTCACCGTTAACTATTTGCGCTCCGGCCGCGCGCTCGACACGTTTGCCGACGTCTCGATCGTGAAGCAGGGCCGGCGCATCGTCGCCTTCGAGGCACGCGCCTGGCAGGACGATGCGAACAAGCCGATCGCCACCGCTTTCGGTCATTTCATGCTGCGCCCGACGCCGGGAAGGGACGAGGAATAAGCGTATTTTGACTTGACGACCGCGGTTCCGGCCACAACGATAGCGCGTCCCCGCGAGAGGTATTGGATTGCGGCATCCACTCGACATCGTCGCCATGTTCGCCGCGCTCTGGCTGCTGGCATCGATGGTGCTCGACGCGCTGACGCCGAAGGAGCTGACGGCGGTGATGATCGCGGTTGCGATCGGTCCCGCCATCATCATCACCGCCGTGTTCTACTATTTGCGCTGCCCGCGAACGGACTTTGCGGTCATGTTTGCAGCGCTGTGGCTGATCTCTGACATCGCCATCGCCTTCATCTCGCCGAAGGAGCTGCCGCACTTCCTGATCGCGCTCGGCTTTGTGCCGGCGCTGCTGATCGGCATCGTGCTGCATTGGCAACGGTTCCAGCGCCGCCACGCGCGGCTGCCCCTGCCGTCGGCGAAGCGGGGCTGAGGAAGACGCTGCCGTCTTCACCTCTCCCCGACGGGGAGAGGTCGGATTGCGCAGCAATCCGGGTGAGGGGCCGCGGAAATCAGTGAGACTATGACCCCTCACCCGGATCGCATTCTCAATGCGATCCGACCTCTCCCTTCGGGAGAGGTGTATCGAGTTCTCGGCTCTTGCCGTACCAACCTCGGCACGCCTTAGCGCGGCAGCAAGTTCGTCTTCGCAAGGTCGAGCACCTCGTCGCCACGTCCGTTCATCACCGCACGCAACACCCAGAGGCTAAAACCCTTGACCTGCTCGGCCGTGATGGTCGGCGGCATCGACAGCTCCTGCTTGGCGGTGACGACGTCGAGCAGCGCCGGCCCATCGTGCGCCAACATCTCCTTCATCGCGCCGGGGAGCTCGCCGGGATCCTCGATGCGTTTCGCGAAGACACCCATCGCGCGCGCCATCGCGGCGAAGTCAGGGTTCTCCAGATCGACATTGGTATCGACGAAGCCTGCCGCCTTCATCTCCAGCGCAACGAAGCCGAGCACGCCGTTGTTGAAGACGACCACCTTCACCGGCAGCTTCATCTGCGTCAGCGTGATGAGATCGCCCATCAGCATGGTGAAGCCGCCGTCGCCCGAGAGCGAGATGACCTGGCGGCCGGGCTGTGCGGCCTGCGCGCCGATCGCCTGCGGCATGGCGTTGGCCATCGAGCCGTGCACGAAGGAGCCGATCAGCCGGCGCCGGCCGTTCATGTCGAGATAGCGCGCGGCCCACACCGTCGGCGTCCCGACATCGGCGGTGAACACGGCATCCTCAGATGCGTGGTCGCTGATGACTTTTGCGAGATATTGCGGATGGATCGGCTTGCTTCCGGGCATGCCCCGGGCGAGCGAGTCCAGACCTTCGCGCGCCCTCCTGTAGTGCGCGATGGCATCGTCAAGATGCCTGCGCTGCGTTTTGGTCTTGAGCAGCGGCAGCAGCGCCTCGATGGTGAGCTTGACGTCGCCGGCGAGGCCAAGTTCGATCTTGCAGCGCCTGCCGAGATTTTCCGGGCGGATGTCGATCTGCGCGATCTGGCAGTCGGTCGGGAAGAACTGCTTGTAGGGAAAATCGGTGCCGAGCATCACCAGCGCGTCGCAAGCGTGCATGGCGGCATAGCCAGAGGAGAAGCCGATGAAGCCGGTCATGCCGACATCGTAAGGATTGTCGTACTCGACATGTTCCTTGCCGCCGAGCGCATGCACGATCGGGCTCTTGAGTGCTTCGGCGAGCTGCATCAACGGCGCATGCGCGCCGGCGCAGCCGCGGCCGCAGAACAGGGTGACGCGCTCGGCGCGGTTCAGGAGGTCCGCAAGCGCCTTCAGCTCATCGGGCTGCGGCTCGACCTTCGGCGCAGCCAGCGTAAGCCCGCGCGTCGTCGACAGCGCGCGCCTCGGCGGGCTGCGGAATGCGACATCGCCGGGCATGGCGACGACGGCGACACCGCGCAGGCCGACCGCTGCGCGGATGGCGTTCTCCAGCACGTAAGGCAGCTGGCTCGGGTCCGAGACCAGCTCGCAATAATGGCTGCATTCGCGGAACAGGTTTTGCGGATGCGTCTCCTGGAAATAGCCGCCGCCGATCTCCGCGGTGGGGATCTGCGCCGCAATCGCCAGCACCGGAACGCGGCTGCGATGCGCATCGAACAGCCCGTTGATCAGATGCAGATTGCCCGGGCCGCAGGAGCCCGCACACACTGCAAGGCTCCCCGTCATCTCTGCTTCGCCGGCCGCGGCGAAGGCCGCAACCTCTTCGTGGCGAACATGGATCCATTCGATCGTGCCGCGGCGGCGCAGCGCCTCAGTCAGCGCATTCAGACTGTCGCCGACGATGCCGTAGATGCGTTTGACGCCGGCCTGCTCGAGCGTTGCCACGAACAGATCGGCCACGTTGTTGATCGCCATGTCGGTCTCCTGCTTCAGCCATTCGCATGTGCACGATGCGCGAGCATCGCGGCACCGCGAAGGACAATAAGCTATGACACGATCAAGGCTTGTCTGTTCCGGCTCACTTTTTCGCAATCGCCCGATCGTAGGCCGCGACTGTCACCTTTGCGCGAGCTGCGACATCGGCTGCACTCATGCCGGGCTTGTAGAGGCTGGAGCCGAGGCCGAATGCGGTCACACCACCGTTGATGTACTCCGCAAAGTTCTGATCGGAGACGCCGCCGACAGCGGCGATCATCACGCCTGATGGCAGCACGGCGCGGATCGCGGCAAT
The DNA here is from genome assembly GCF_045571415.1 of Bradyrhizobium sp. LMG 9283. Taxonomy (NCBI): domain Bacteria; kingdom Pseudomonadati; phylum Pseudomonadota; class Alphaproteobacteria; order Hyphomicrobiales; family Nitrobacteraceae; genus Bradyrhizobium; species Bradyrhizobium sp. LMG 9283. The sequence continues at coordinate 1,520,106 of NZ_CP120691.1, read as the reverse complement.
GCCGGAGGCGCCGAGCACGCTCGCCGGAAAAAACTTTAAGCTCGACGCGCCGCATCGCGCGGCGAGCAGCGCTTCGGACGGCGAGAACACGCCGGGCATCGTGATCATGCCGTGCTGATGCGCGCGCGCCAGCACCTCGGTGTCGACATTGGGCGAAACCATCAGTCTGCCGCCGACGTCGTTGAGACGATCGACATCTGCCGTGGTCAGCACCGTGCCGGCGCCGATCAAAACGCCTGATGGCGCCTGCTTCACCGCCATTGCGATCGAGCGGAATGGATCCGGCGAGTTCAGGGGAATTTCGATCGCAGTCATGCCGGCCTCGATCAGCACGCCAAGGATCGCCTCGGTCTCCTCGGGCTTGACGCCGCGCAAGATCGCGACCAGCGGCCGCTTCATCGGCGGAAAGAGAACGCTCATCTCAAGAATCCTTCTACTTCGTCCAGATCGCGGCAGCCGCCATCGACAGACCGCGGCGGACGGCTTCATCCGCATCGACCGACCTTTGGGTCACCGACAGCGCCTCGAAAGCCAGCCGATACAGCATCGCAAGCCGCCCCGAGGCAATCAGCTCGACACCCGCTGGCGGCACGGCGCCGGAGAGCCCTGCCGCCAGCTCGACGCCGATCAACGTACCCGACAGCGTCTCGCGCGCCGCGGCCGGCGTGCCGCCGAACAGAAGCTGGCGCGACCGCGCGGTGAACAGAAGGTTGGCAGCGAAGGCTGGGGCGTCGAACGCGGCCTTCACGGCCGCTTTGAAGCTTGCGACATCGTCGGCGTCATCGGCGCCGGCGACCGCGAGCGACAGGATGGTCTCGCGCGAGACGACACTGAAAAGCTCGCCGGTCATGAACGTCGAAAAGTGCTCGACAATGCCATCCTTCACGCGGACCCATTTCGAATGCGTGCCGGGCATGCAGACCAGCGCCTCGCCGGCGGCATCGAGGCCGAGCGCGCCGAGCAATTGCGTCTCCTCGCCGCGCATGACGTCCGGCGCCTTGGCATCGCGCTGTGCGATGCCCGGCAGGATGCGGATGTCGCGCGCCTCGCCCGGCACGCACACGGCCTGTTTCAGAACGGCAGAGAGCGGCGCCGGCGTGTCGACATAGCCGGCCTCGACCCAGCCGGTGCGGGCACCGGCCATGCCGCAGACGAGCACCGGCAGATGATCCGGCGCTTGGAGCGCCGCAAGATGCGCTTGCAGCACCGCGGGAAAACCAGCCTTGGACGCGGCCAACATGCCCTCGCCGCTGCGGCGCTCGGTCAGCACTTGACCGGCGCGATCGATCAGCCAGAGGCGGAAGCTGCTGGTGCCCCAGTCCACTGCAACATAGGCTGGTTCGGTCATCTCAACGCGTATCCTTGTCTCACCGCCAAGACGCCGTCTCGCGACAATGAGACAGCGCCTTGCAAATCCGTCCCGGGATATCGGCTATTGCCGCCGTAAACCAGCCTTTTCTCGCGGGTCCGCGGCGCCGCCCATGCTGGCACACCGCTTGCTGAAGCATCTCCACTCACGTCCGTGAACCGCGCAACAAGACGCGTCAACATCAGATGAGGAAACCCATGGAGATCGGCTATTTCACGATGCCCTCGCATCCGCCGGAGTGCGGCCTGAAGGAAGGTAACGACTGGGACCTGCAAGTCATGCGCTGGCTCGACGAGCTCGGCTATCAGGAGGCCTGGGTCGGTGAGCACCACACAGCGCCCTGGGAACCCAATCCCACGCCGGACCTCTTGATCGCGCAGGCGCTGATGCAGACCAAACGCTTGCGCATCGGGCCGGGTGGCTTCCTCTTGCCCTATCACCACCCGGCCGAGCTCGCCAACCGGGTCGCGATGCTCGACCATCTCTCCGAGGGCCGGCTCAATTTCGGCGTCGCGGCTTCGGGGCTGCCGAGCGACTGGGCGATGTTCAACGTCGACGGCATGAGCGGACAGAACCGCGACATGACGCGCGAGGCGCTGGAGATCATCCTGAAGCTCTGGACCGAACCTGCACCCTTCACGCACAAGGGCAAGTACTGGACGGTGACCAAGCCGGACACGATGTTCGACTTCCTCAAGCCCCACATCAAGCCGCTGCAGGCACCGCATCCGCCGATTGGCGTCGCCGGGCTGTCGAAGAACTCGGACACGCTGAAGCTTGCCGGGGAGCGCGGCTTCATCCCGATGAGCCTCAATCTCAACCCGGCCTATGTCGGCAGCCACTGGGACTCGGTCGAGATCGGCGCCGCCAAGACCGGGCGCAAACCGAACCGGCAAGACTGGCGGCTGGTGCGCGAGGTGTTCGTTGCCGACACCGATGAAGAAGCCTGGAAGCTCTCGACCGGCGACATGATGGGCCGGATGATGAGCGAGTACTTCCTGCCATTGCTCGGCCATTTCGGCTTCAAGGACTATCTGAAGCACGCACCCGACGTGCCCGACAGCGACGTCACCGTCGAATATTGCGCCAAGCGGAACTGGATCGTCGGCTCGCCCGCGACGGTCGCCGAGAAGATCGAGAAGATCTACGACGAGGTCGGCGGCTTCGGCGTGCTGCTGGTGTTCGGCTTCGACTACAAGCACAAGGCCGAAGCCTGGCATCACTCGCTGTCACTGCTGAAGAACGAGGTGATGCCGCGTCTTGCGCATCTCGGCTCCGCGAAGAAGGCGGCTTGACCCGATGCGGGTGCGGCGCGATCGTTCCGCACCCGCATTCATTTGGGAGATTTCCGCGTGTCCGTGGACGCAAAGGATTTCAAGCAGGCGATGCGCCAGTGTGCCGGCGCCGTGGCGCTGGTCACAGTCGGCGCGGAGCACGGCAAGCGCACGGGGCTCACAGTCACCTCGGCCTGCTCGCTGTCGGACAATCCGCCCTCGCTGATCGTCTGCGTCAACCGCAATGCCAGTGCGCACGCGCGCATCCGCGAGGAAGGCGCCTTCGCAATCAATTTCCTGCACGAGGATCACGCGATGCTGGCGCTGACTTTCAGCGGCCAGAAGGGCATCAACGGCGACGATCGCTTTGCCTTCGGACAATGGACACGCGGCGCCACCGGCGCGCCGGTGCTGACGGACGCGATCGCGGCATTCGACTGCGTGCTGGCGCAGGAGTTCGAGACCAAGACACATTCGATCTTCGTCGGCGAGGTCCGCGGCGTGTCGCATTCGGATGCGGCCAAGCCACTGGTCTATCTGCGGAGCAGTTTTCATACGCCCCACGAAATCCGCGAGACAGTTACAGTCGGCGACCTCGATTCGCGGCATCTGAGCTGGTCGGATTTTTCGTAAGGAAGCGCGCTGCGTCCGCAGACGAGATACGTCCCCTCGCTCCGCTTGCGGGGAGAGGCGAAACCCGCCTCGCCGCTCGATTTTCTCTGAAAGTCAGCCTATTGCTCCGTCTCGATCTTCAGCTGCTTGATCTTGCGATACAGCGTCGCACGGCTCAGCTTCAGTGCACGCGCCGCCTCCGTCACGCGGCCGCCATGCTGGCGCAGGGCTTCCACGATCGTCGCGCGCTCGGCTGCCGCGAGATCCGGCTCCGCCCTCCCGCCAAACGGCGGCAGATCGAGATCGGCATCGGTAATCACACCGTTCTCCGCCGTACAGCCGGCGAGCCGTAGCACGTGGCGGAGCTGGCGCATGTTTCCGGGGAACGGATAGGCCGCGAGCTGCGACCAGGCCTCGTCCGACAGGCGGCAATTCGGCGCCTCCTCGCGCGCGATCTGGCGGATGATGTCGCCGCGGTCGGCACGCTCGCGCAAGGCCGGCAGGTGCACCTCGAGGCCGCGCAGGCGGAAATAGAGGTCGGCGCGGAACGCGCCCTCTTCCGCCATGCGGCCGAGATCGCGATGGGTGGCGCTGATCAGGCGGATGTCAACGGCGACAGGCTTGAGCGCGCCTAGCGGCCAGACCTCACGGTTTTCCAACACGCGCAACAGGCGCGTCTGGAGCGCAATCGGCATGTCGCCGATCTCGTCGAGGAACAGCGTACCGCCATCGGCCTGCACGATCAGGCCCTTCGAGCCCTCGCGCCGCGCGCCGGTGAAGGCCCCGGCCTCGTAGCCGAACAGTTCTGCGTCGATCAGACTCTCGGGCATCGCCGCGCAATTCAGCGCGACATAATTGTTGCGCGCGCGATTGCTGGCCGCGTGGATGGCGCGCGCGAACACGTCCTTGCCGACGCCGGTCTCGCCATGCAGCAGCACCGGCAGATTGTGATCACCGATGCTCATGAGCCGCTTCACGCTTCGGATCAGACCGGGATCGCGCCCGGCGAGTCGATGCAGGGCATCGAACCGGCCACCAGGCGCATCGCGGCGCATCGCATGCGGTCTTGCACGCCGCGGCGGGGCAACATGCCCCTGCCCCAACGGACCGCCATCGGCCCGGCGCAGCTCGACCAACTCATCAGTACCACGCGCGGCATGATGATCGAATTTGATGTAGCGCGACAGATCGATGCCGGATGCGATCAGGCCATCGGTGAGGCCCAGCAGCGCGCGCGCCGAACGGCAGGCCCCGACGATGCGGCGGTCGTCGTCATAGGCGATGAGGCCACTGCCGCCGTCGCCGGGCACGGTGGCGATCCAGGCGTTGCGGAAATGGCCGCGGAAGATCGCGCCCTCTATCCGCCGCGTCGCCTCCATCGTCACCGCAAGCGCGAGCTGATGCGCGGCGCGTTCGAGATCCTCGCGGCAGGAGGTGATGTTGATCGCACCGGCGAGGCGTCCAGCCTGGTCGAACAGCGGCGCCACGGCACAGGAGAACATGTGCCACTGCGCGCGAAAATGCTCGTCGCGATGCACCAGGATCGGCTTCGCCTCCGCTAGCGCGGTGCCCAGTCCGTTTGTGCCCTCGAAGGTCTCGGCGAAATTGGAGCCGGTATAGATCTTCCAGTCCAGAAACATCTTTGCGTCGGCTTCGCCCGGCAGGCGGCTGAACAGCATGGTCGCGTTCGCATCCGCGAGATTGACGCAATAGCCGGCGTCACGCAGCACGCGGGCGAGATCCTCGAGCTCGGGCGTGGCGAGCCTGATCGTCTCCTCCATTGGTTCGGCGGCATGCCGGATTTCGGATTCGGTCAGCGTCTGCGGCGGGCCCTGGCGAGCGGGATCGAGCTTGTGATTGACGAGGCACCGCCGCCAGGAATTGGCGATCCGCGAAGAGGCGTCGACGTCGGCCACGTGGTTGGCAACGGACAAGACACGGGCGACATGGTTCGAGGCCGAAAGGCTGGCCATCGCGGACGTCTCCACCCTGTATTATTGTGCAAAGTCTGGCACCACAGGCGGGGATGTCAATCCGGAACCGGCTTCGTGGTCATTCCGGGGCGGCTCGAAGAGCCGAGCTCTGGTGCGCAATTGCGCACCTGAGAATCTCGAGATTCCGGGTTCGCGCTCACGCGCGCCCCGGACTGACGACGCATTGATTTTGCTGCACTGCCCTCACCACGTATCGATGCACGGCCGCTTCTTTGCCGTCCTCGCCGGCGGCTTCGGCACTGACCTAAGGCCCGCCATGATCCAGCGCCGCGTTTCGGCGGGATCGATGACGTTGTCGATCTCGAACACCGAGGCGATCGAGACCGCCTTGCCGTTGGCGTAAAGCTCGGCGACCTTATTGCGGTAATAAGTCTCGCGCTGCTCGGGATCGGCGATCGCCTCCATCTCCTTGCGGAAGCCGAGGCGGACATAGCCCTCCAGGCCCATGCCGCCGAACTCGCCGGTCGGCCAGGCCGCGGTGAAGAAGGAGGCGTGGAAGCCACCGCCGATCATCGACTGCGCGCCGAGACCGTAGCCCTTGCGCAGCACGATGCCGAACAGCGGCACGGTGAGGCTCGCGCCGGTGACGAACATGCGCGAGACGTGGCGCACGATCGCGGTCTTCTCCGCTTCGGGGCCAACCATGAAGCCGGGCGTGTCACAGAGCGAGACGATGGGAAGATCGAACGCGTCGCAGAGCTGGAGGAAGCGCGCAGCCTTGTCGCCGGCATCGGCATCGATAGCGCCGCCGAGATGGCGCGGATTGTTGGCGATTAGGCCGAACGGCTTGCCCTCGATGCGGATCAGCGCGGTGATCATGCCGACGCCGTAATCGCGGCGCAGCTCCAGCACGGAATTCTTGTCGGCGACGAGATCGATCACGCTGCGGATATCGTAGACGCGCAGGCGGTTCTCAGGGATCGCGCGGCGCAAGAGGCGCTGGTCGGCGGCTTCCCACTCTGTCACCGCGCCCTGGAAATAGGACAGATATTTCTGCGCGACGCGCGTCGCCTCTTCCTCGTCCTCGACCAATATGTCGATGACGCCGTTCGGCGACTGGAACGAGACCGGACCCACCTCGGCCGGGTGATAGACGCCGAGCCCGCCGCCCTCGATCATGGCGGGACCACCCATGCCGATCGAGGCGTTCTTGGTCGCGATGATGACGTCGCAGCAGCCGAGCATCGCAGCATTGCCCGCAAAGCAATAGCCGGAAACGACGCCGACGACAGGCACCAGGCCGGAGAGCCTTGCGAACTGCACGAAGGACGGGCCGTCGAGGCCGGTCATGCCGAGCCGGTCCGTATCGCCGGGCCTGCCGCCGCCGCCTTCCGCATAGAACACCAGCGGCACGCGCCAGTCTTCAGCGAGCGTCAGCATGCGGTCGATCTTCTTGTGATTCATGTGGCCCTGCGTGCCCGCGAGCACGGTGTAGTCATAGGCCACGACGATGCAGCGGCCGCCCTCGGGGCCGAACTTCTCGGCATTCACCGTGGCGACGCCCATGACCAGACCGTCGGCGGGCGTGTTCTTGATGAGGTCGTCGAGCTTGCGCCGGCGGCGCTGTGCCGCGATCGCAAGGCTGCCGTACTCCATGAACGAGCCTTCGTCGACGAGCTGCGCGACGTTCTCTCGCGCGGTGCGCTGGTTGGTGTTGCGGCGGCGCTCGACGGAGGCTGGGCGGTTCTCGTCGAGCGTATTGGCCTGGCGCGCGATCAGCTCGGCGAGGTCGGAGCGGATGTGATCGAGATCAATATCGGCTTCCGCCGCTGCGCTATCAGCTGCGACGTCGAGCGGCTCGAGATATAGGATCGGCTCGCCGTGCATCAGCGTGACGCCGTCGCCGACCATGAGCTTCATGACGCGCCCGCCCTGCTCGGCCATGACGAGATGCTCCATCTTCATGGACTCGATCACGGCAAGCTGCTGGCCAGGACGCACGATCTCACCCTCCTTCACCTGAATGGTGACGATGGTCCCTTGCAGCGGCGCCGCAACCATCACCGCGCCTTCGGGTACGACTTGCGCGACGTGCGCCTCAGCGGCGTGCATGCCGCTTCGATCGGTCGCAGCGAAGTAAAGCGGCTTGGCTGCGCCATCGGCAGCTTCGACGAGTTTTGCGATGTTGCGATCGATGAAATCGGTCGCGATGCGGTTGGTCCTGAAATCGGGATGCGCGAGCACCGCCTGGAGGAAGGCGATGTTGGTGATGACGCCGTCGATCCGGAACTCGCGCAAGGCGCGCGACGCCTTGGCGACCACGTCATGCCAGGCCTCGCCCGGCGTGTGCACGATCACCTTTGCTAGCAGCGAATCGAAGGCTGCGCTGGTCTTGTAGCCGGCATAGCCAAAACTATCGACGCGGACGCCTGGGCCCGACGGCGGCTCGAACACGGCAAGCACGCCGCCGGTCGGATGGGTCGCGCCGGTCTCGTCCAGCGTCTCCATGTTGACGCGAAGTTGCATGGCATAGCCGCGCGGCTTCGGGATCGAACCCTGCGCAAGACCCAGCGAGGCCAGCGTGATGCCTGCAGCGACCGCGAGCTGAGCGCGGACAAGGTCGAGCCCGAGCACCTCTTCCGTCACGGTATGCTCGACCTGGAGCCGCGGGTTAGCCTCGATGAAGGCAAAGCTGTCCTCAGCGGTGCCGTCGACCAGGAATTCGAATGTGCCGAGATTGTCGTAGGACGCGGCTGCCGCGAGCTGCTTCGCCGCCTCGATGATACGGCCGCGCAGGGGATCGCTCAGCGAGGGGCTCGGCGCCACTTCGATCAGCTTCTGGTGCCGCCGCTGGATGGTGCATTCGCGCTCCCAGAGATGGGAGATCGCGCCATGGCGGTCGCCAATGATCTGCACCTCGATATGGCGCGCCTGCCGGATCAGCCGCTCGGCATAGACGCCGTCGAAGCCGAAGGCCGCCTTCGCCTCCGACTGGCAGCGCGCGTAGGCTTCCGCGAGATCGGACGCGTTCTCCACCACGCGCATGCCGCGGCCGCCACCGCCGGCCATCGCCTTGATCACGATCGCCGCCTTGCCGCCGAGCGAGATGAAGAACGCGGTGATCTCCTCGAGGCTCGATGGGCCGTTGGTGCCGGCGATGATCGGCACGCCGCAACGTTTCGCCAGCTGACGTGCCGCAACCTTGTCGCCGAACAGCTCCAGCGCCGCGGCTTTCGGCCCGACGAAAACGATGCCCGTATCGCTGCAAGCCTTGGCGAACGCCGCGTTCTCGCTGAGGAAGCCGTAGCCGGGATGCACGGCATCGCAGCCGGCCGCCTTCGCCGCCCTCACCACCGCAGCGACATCGAGATAGGCCCGGGCGCCGCGGCCGGGGATTTCGATCGCTTCGTCGGCGACACGCACATGCAGCGACAGCGCATCGTCCGCGGGATGGATCGCGACCGTCGCGATGCCGGCGTCGGCCGCCGTACGCGCGATGCGAATGGCGATCTCGCCGCGATTGGCGATCAGGAGCTTCTTGAACAGCATACGGCGGTCTCCATGCCCGCGATGGCAGGCGCGGGTCGGCAGGTGCGATAATCCTGCTTCTTCACTTTAATCGCAGCCGTCAAGGGCGGGAAAGCCGGTCGCGATGACCGCTCCCGCAGGCCGGAATTTCGACCCGGCCGCACGCGCCGTGACGAGGCCGATTATCCGCGTCACGGCAGACAGGATCGACGACGATCAGGCCGCGCGCACACCCGCAACGAAGGCACTAACCTCGTTCTCGAGCGATTGCAGCTTCTGCGTCAGCCGGCCGCTCGATTGCAGCACGAGGCCGGCGGCCTGGCCGGTCTCCGCCGTGGCATCGGTGACCCCGGAGATGTTCTGCGAGATCTGGTCCGTGCCGGACGCTGCTTCCTGCACGCTGTGGGCGATCGCCTGGGTCGCCGCGCCCTGCTCCTCGACCGCGGCGGCGATCGACGAGGAGATCTCGTTGACCTCCATGATGGTGGCGCGGATGCTCTCGATGTTGCCGACGACCTGGTTGGTCTCGGCCTGGATCGCGGTGATCTGCGCGCCGATCTCGTCGGTCGCTTTCGCGGTCTGACTCGCCAGCGACTTCACCTCGCTCGCGACCACCGCAAAGCCCTTGCCGGCTTCGCCCGCGCGCGCCACCTCGATGGTGGCGTTGAGCGCGAGCAGGTTGGTCTGTGAGGCGATCTGGTTGATGAGGTCGATGACCTCGCCAATCTTGTGCGCGGCAGCGGCCAGCCCCTGCACCGTGTCGTTGGTGCGCTGGCCGTCGGCGGCGGCCTTGTCGGCGACGGTCGCGGCCTGTGCAACGCGCTGGCTGATTTCGGTGATCGAGGCCGACAGCTCGCCGGCGGCGGAGGCCACCGTCTGCACGTTGCTGGAGGCCTGCTGATAGGCGGTGGCGACGAAGCTCGCGCGGTCGCTCGCCTTGTTCGCGGTCTCCGACATGCCCTGCGCGGCCTGCTGCATCGCGCGCGCCTCGTTGAAGACGTCGCGCACCACGGCCTGGACGCTCGCCTCGAACTTGCCGGCGAGATCGGTCATTGCCTTGCGCTTCTCGCCGTCGGCCTTCTGCTTCAGCTCCTGCTGCTCGACATGCATCCGGCCGACTTCCGAGGCATTGTCCTTGAACACGGCGAGCGCCTTGGCGAGTCCGCCGACCTCGTCGCGGCGATCGGTGTAGGGCACGTCGAAGGCGCTGTCGCCGGCGGCAAGGCGCTCGGTCAGCGCGGTGATCCTGGCCAGCGGGCGGGTGACGCTGCGGCCGATCAGGAAGGAGGCTCCGAGCACCACGACCAGCACGGCGAGACAGATGTAGGCAAAGGTCATCGCGTTCTGGCGGAAGACGGCGTCGACGTCGTCGAGATAGATGCCGGTGCCGATGATCCAGCCCCAGGGCGCAAAGCCCTTCACATAGGAGATCTTCCCGACCGGCTGGTCAAAGCCGGGCTTCGGCCAGAGATAGCCGTAGAAGCCCGCGCCCTGCTTGTTGACGACGTCGACGAAGCCCATGAACAGCGCGTTGCCGGCGGGGTCCTTCATCCCGGAGAGATCCTTGCCGTCGAGCTCGGGCTTGATCGAATGCATGACCATCTTGGGGGTCATGTCGTTGATCCAGAAATACTCGACCTTGTCGTAGCGCAGGCTCTTGATTTCAGCCATCGCGCCGGCTTGGGCCTGCTCGCGCGAGAGTTTTCCTTCGCTCTCGAGCTTCTGGTAATGCGCCAGGATGCCATAGCCGACATCGACCATGTGCTGCGTCTTGGCCTGGCGATCGGCGACCATCTGCGCGCGCAGGGTCGAAAGCGCAACCGGCGCCAGCGCAATCATGCCGAGAAGGCTGATGCCGACAATCAGGACCAGCTTGAAACTGATGCGGGAGAAAATCATCGGTGCTCACAAGAATTGGAAGGGCTGTCATGCCAATTTATCCCAGGTCCCTTAGCAAAGCTTTAAGCATTCGGGTTCCCGTAATCCCAACAATTCCGCGAAGAGCGATGCCGGCATGCTGCGTACGGCGTCGAGGCAAGCGAGACTGACTGCATCAGAGATACGAACTCTTCCAATCTAGAACACCTCGACATCGCCTCTCCGAGCGTTGACTTGGAGCGGTCTCTGGCAGAACGATCGGCGCAGATCATCCGCGCCAACTCTGGCGTGAGCGCAGCCAAAGGCCAGAGGCTCAATGCATCAATCGGCACATAGGGGGCAACTCGACCTCCCTGCGCTGAGCGCAGCGGAGCGGCTCTTCATCTGGGGATTCAGGGCGAAGGCTCGCAGCGGAAGCGCCGTCCCGACCGCGGCCGATATCAAGCAGGTGTACGACCATTTTCGCGTCGGCGATGCCGTGCCGTCGCTGGAGTCGATCATCGAGATCTTTGCGTGCACCGCGCATACGGCGATCGAAGTGCACTGCCCCACCTGCCCGCGCATGTCCGACAGCGAGCACGGACTCTTGCGGGCGATTGCCGCTGCCCAGCAGGACCGCATCGATGTCGCGCGCGAGCAGTTCGAGCGCTGGCTGCCACCGGTCGGCGCCGATTGGGCGCTCGCGCCGGTCCAGGGGCTTGCAACGATCTTCCGCATGGCCGGTCTCATCCTGCCTGACCGGCACCTGCGGTCTTTCGACCATGACCGGATGATGGCGATGAAGAGCTGGCTGGTCGGAAGCCCCACGCTGCATTGACGAGAACATTCATGATGCAGGATGCATGCGGTTCTGTGGCCGTCGCGGACGCCGGTCAGTCGCAGCTCTGTCCGCTCCAGGCCGCGCTTGCGGCGCCACGAAGCGTCGAGAGCTACGATCATTTCTGCCGCGTCGCGCTGTCGCTGTTCCGGTTCATCGGAGCGGCCTACGCGACCGGCGCTTCCGATTGTTGGGAGGCGGCCTATCGCTTTGCCGAGGAGGCGCCCGGCATCGCCGACAGTCCGCTGCTGGTCGCCCGCGCCGCGGCGCTCGTCAGGATCCTGCGCGGCGGCCGGCCATGCGAGCTGTGCTTCATGCCGCCGTCCTGCCGGCGCCTCTCCAAGGACGAGGCGGACTTGATGCGCCTGCTGGCGGTCGCACGCCGCAAGCAGCCGGGTGAGCTCGAGTCCATCGTTTGCCAGTTCGTCGGCTCCGACAAGGAGGACGCGGCGGCGCGGGCCGTCAACGCGCTTGCGTTCTGCTGACGCTTTGACAGGCTCTGGTCGTAAATCCCCTCTTGAGAATTGATCGCCGGAAGGCTCTGATGGGGTGCGGAGGAGAAATCCGTACTGCTACCCTGGGACCTGAACGGCATGACGATGTCGGTCGAGCAATTGTGGAGCCTGCCGGAGACCGCGCTGGTCGGCGCCTATACGGAAGCGCGGCGCCGCTATACCGAGAAGAAGTTCGAGCGCGACACCCTGCGGGCGCGACTGGAATGGATGCGCGCAAAGCTGTTCGTCAACACGTCCGGCGGGGTAACCGAGCGCAGGATGCGGTTGACGTGTCGGAGGAACTGGCGCGCAAGGGCCAGGAGGTGCGCGAGATGACGCGCGACCTCGACATGCTGAAGATCGACGTCGACGTGATCAATACCATGATCCGACTGCGCGGCGCCCACGGTACTCCCCCGATCCATGCGGACGAGACGGCCGAAAGCCCGGCCGAGCCGGAGGTTGAATGAGATGGTGGCGTTCCGCGGCAGCTGCCTGTGTGGAGAGGTCGCCTTCGAGGTCGATGGTCCGTTCGAACGTTTCCTCAACTGTCATTGCTCGCGCTGCCGCAAGGCGACCGGGACGGCGCATTCCTGCGAGGTCATCGTGAAGGCGCAGGCGCTGCGATGGCTGCACGGTGAAGCATCGGTCGCGCGGTTCGATCTGCCCAACGCGCGAAGCTTTGCCACCGCGTTCTGCAAAATCTGCGGCAGCCCGATGCCGCATTTGACCAGCAGCGGGCGCGAGGCGATCATCCATGCCGGCGCGTTCGACCAGAAGCTGGATGCGACACCCGATCGGCACGTGCAGTGGTCATCGCGCGCGGAATGGTATGTCCATGGGGACGGATTATCCGTGGAGGATTGAGACGCGACGCGGGCTTCACACCGCAGCAACGCACGCCTCCATGATCCCATCGAGCTCCGCCTTCGAGAGAACGCCGAGTTCGGCGATGAAGACGATGCGCGATCGCGGCGCGCCCGGCGCCGGCGCATCGCCGGACGCCAGCGTCGCGCGGCCCGCTGCGAACTGAAACACCATCATGCGGCCGGGTTGCTCGATGGTCTCGAACAGGCCCTTGGCGCGCGCCAGCTTTGGCGCCAGCCGGTTGATGGCTTGCTGCAAGTGGGGCAGCGAGACCGGCTTGTCCGAGGTCCAGCTCAGCGTCTCGAAGCGCTCCTCTGCCGGCCGCCGCGGGCCCACCTCGCGCGCCACGGACGCACGATCGACGTCCGCGGGAAACAGCAGCGCGGCCGGAATGTCGCCGTGGTTCGCATCAATCACCACGGCGGGAACACGCAGCGCGCGGATGGCCGCGCGCATCCGTGCCCCCGCGCCCGCGTCCGCCAGATCCAGCTTGCTCAACGCGACGATATCGGCGACGCGCAACTGCGACCGCAGCAGCGCGTCATCCAGGGCCGTTTCCAGCGCCGTCGCATCCATCACGCAGAGCACCGTCTCCAGCGGCGCCTCGCGCAGGATCACCGGGTCCATCAGATTGCGCACGATGTCAGCGGGATCGGCGACGCCGCTGGTCTCGATGACGATATAGTCGGGCTTGGGATCTCGCCGCAGCAGCGTCGACAGCGTGCGGAGCAGATCGCCTTCGAGCGAGCAGCAGATGCAGCCATTGGCAAGGCTGACCACGCCATCGCCCGCGCCCGCGATCAGCTCCGCATCGATGTTGATCGCGCCGAAATCGTTGACCACGGCGGCGATGCGCCGCCCCTCCGCATGCGCCAGCAGATGGTTGACGACCGTGGTCTTGCCCGCCCCCAAAAAGCCCGTCACCAGGAGAATGGGGATCGGCACGGGTCAGCCCTCGACGACAGGGCGGCGCACGGGCTTACCCGGCCGCGCTGCCACATCAAGCACGCCGTCGCTGATCAGCACCTGACCGCTGACGACGAGATGGCGCACGCCTTCGGAGGGACGGTTCATCGCGGTGAAGGTCGCGCGATCGCTGAGCTTCTCGTAGTCGAACACAACGATGTCGGCATCCGCGTCTTTCGCAAGCCGGCCCTTCGCCCGCATCGCGGGCGTGCTCTGCGCGAGGATCTCCGCCGGGATCAGCGCGCATTTGCGCACGCCCTCCAGCAGCGACGCGGTCTTGCGCTCGCGCACCCATTCGCGGATGAATTTCGTGAAACAGCCGGCCGAGCGCGGATGCGAGGTGGCATCGTCCGGCAGCGGCCAGGCATCGCCGGTATAGGTGGTGCCGTCAGAGAGCGTCCACGGCATCGCGTCGGAGGCAATGGCGCCGCCGGGATAGAGCACCGACATGTCGAGCAGGTCGCGGTGATGCGCATTGTTCTCGGTGTCGAGGATGTGCCAGAGCACCAGCGAGGAAGGCTCTTCAGCCTGCGCCTTGAGCAGCTCCTCGCGGTCGTGGAATCGGTAGCCGTCGGTCACGCGCTGGACGGAATCGTAGCCGGTGCCGTTGCGCTCGACGAACTGGGGATCACTGAAGAAGGCGGCGGCCAGAACGGTCGAGCCGGTGCCGTACGGATAGGCTTCGACCGTGATCGGCAGACCCTGCGCCTGCGCCTTCTCGATCAGCACGCGGCAGCGCTCGACGTCGGTCTTGCTCGACGAATTGAAATGGCAGATGTGCATGTGCGCGCCGGTGGCGCCGGCATAGCCGATCAGGCGGATGTAGGCCTCCGCCGCGCTTTCGGGGTCGATGCGCGACATGAACGCGACGTGGGTGAAAGTCGGCACGTCCTTGGCCGCAGCCAGCTGGCACACGGCCGTCAGCTCCTGCACGCCGGCACCGGGCGCATAGGCGTTCAAAATGCCGATGCCGATGCCGCCCTCGTTCAGGCCGCGGGTGAGGCGATCGAGGATGCCTGATACCTCCGCATCGGTTGCGACATTGTCCATCCAGCGGCGGTCGCGCATGGCGTTGCCGAACGCCTCCAGCGAGCTCTCCGCATTGGAGCCCGTCATCGCGCCGATGCGGGCAAAGGCCCAATTGGTCGCAGCACCGTAGTTCAGCACACGGCCCTTCCGCGCCTGGCGCTCATACCAGGATGCGACGGGCAGCACGCCGGCCTCGAGATCGAGCGTCGTCGTGACGCCGTCGAAGGCCTGCATGCGGTCGGCCGGGATCGACTGGCCATGCGCATGCAGATCGATGAAGCCGGGCGCCACCACGAGGCCGGTCGCGTCGATCACCCGCTCGGCGCCGCCGAGCGAGGAGCCGACGGCGGCGATCTTGCCGTCCACGACGGCCACATCGCCGACGGCGTCCATCCCGCTCGCGGGATCCACCACCCGGCCGCCAGAGATCACCAAACCACTCATATCGTCACTCCTCCGCCTTGAAATCGCATCAAGGCAGATTCCGGGGGCAACGACCACCTCCACGAAGGCCGATGCATCATGCTTACATGGAAGATCGTTTAGCGGACCAAGCGCAGACACGCGCTCCCGTCCTCGCGGCATGATTTGCCCGAGCTGTGCTCCCTCTTCACGCCCTCCCGAAGAAAGGGCGCAGGGAAGACCGCATAGGCGTTAAGTTTATTCTTGAGTGTTGGAATCACACGTGATTCCAAGGCGGGATGGCAGACGAATCGCTTCTGAACGAGGACTGGACGAGAGTGGTTGCGCAGCTCGGCGGGGCTGCGCAGCTTGAAATAAGTGCGCGCCAGACGAAGGCTTTCGTGCGGCGGCGCCAAATTCCAGATGCGGTGTCGTTACTTCGGCTGATGCTGGCCTATTGTCTGGGTGAAAGAGGGTTGAGATCGACAGCCGCGTGGGCCGCTGCTGTTGGCCTTGCCGACCTCAGCAGCGTGGCGTTGTTCTATCGCCTGCGTCAATGTGGCGATTGGTTTGCAGTGCTGGTGGAGGGCTTGCTCGCTGCGGCAGCCCCGAAGGCGAGCCGAGGCCGCCTGATCCGCATTATCGATGCGACGACAGTGCCTCAGGCAGGACCGGCTGCGCGCAGGAACAGTGAGCTTTGGCGCGTTCATAGTGCATTCGATCTGCCATATGAGCGCTTTGGTCACTTCGAGCTGACAGATCAGCAAGAGGGCGAAACGTTTGACCGGATACCGGTGGTCAAGAACGAGATCCGCATTGCTGACCGCGCTTATCTGCAACCTGACCGCATCGCCGCTGTCCGCGACGCCGGGGCAGACGTTTTGATCCGAGCGGGCTGGAAGAACGCACGTTGGCTTGATGCCAAAGGCCTTCCGTTCGATCTGATGGCCCAATTGCGTGCGGCGAAGGCGCACGGACTGATCGATCGGAGGATTTGGATCAAACGCAAGGACGGTGCGCCTCTGGCTATGCGTCTGGTCGCAGTCAAGAAGCCCGCCGGTGCAGTCGCGGCTTCGCGTCGTAAAGCCCGGCGCGACGCACAAGACGAAAACCGCGTCATCTCCAAAGAAACTCTGGAAGCCGCGGATTGGGTCATTCTGGTCACGTCGCTCGCACGGGACGAGTTCTCCACCAAGGATGTACTCGCGCTCTATCGACTACGATGGCGCATCGAACTTGGCTTCAAGCGACTGAAGAGTCTGATTGGTCTCAAGACGCCACCTGGAACCGATCCGCGCTCCGCCAAGCCCTACTTGCTGGCACACCTCTTGATCATCCTGCTGCTCGAGCCGCTTGCCCGCGACTTCGAGGACTCTCCCCGCTGGATGCAGGCCGCCTGACGGCACCTGGCGCTTGGCGTGTTTTGCAACAACTCGTTGCATCCTTGCTACAAGCGATCATTCCACAACCAACCATCCGTTGCTTCCGCCGCAGAAAGCGAGCGCTTGGGCGGCACCTGCGCGAGCCTCCTCGAAAACGTCCGTATCAATCGATGCTCGCGCTACCTTAACGCCTATGGGGAAGGCCGGGTGCCGGCTGGCACCCACGGTCCGCTGCGCGAAAGCACACGCAGAAAACTGCACAGCGGCATACAGGTGAAGCCCAACACACGGCCTTCCCTGCGCAGTGGTTTGACGGCTTATGCCTGCTCTCCCCGGAGCCGAGTTCGTTCTGGCCTCCGTCACTTCAGCGAAATGCACGGCACCCGCGCCGGTTGACGCGAGTGACGCCTTCGCCAAGGCTTGACCGTAGCAACGACGGCCAGGACCACACGGTTTCGCCGTACGCAGGCTGCCCCCGCTTCGCCAAGAGGCTTGGCAGGGCTTCGGCGCCGTTCGTCTTCGCAGGGAGCGCCATGCTCACGAGGTTCGTCTCGCCCTGCACGCGCAAGCCTGCCTTTAACGCCGTCCGCGTCCACCGCAACTCCCAGCCCGCGTTCGTGACGACGTACGACCGCCCCTTAGGTGGGCTGGGATGGCCAACACATACGACAAATCCGAATTTCGGTAAAGCGGAATATTTTCGTTGGAAGGGGTTGACAGCGGATCGGGCGAGTGGTGCGGTCCATTCGAGCGAGATCATCGCCTGACCTGGCGCTCGCCAGGGGGCCATATCTAGGGAACCGCGAAGCTATCACGCCGTCTTCTTGCCTCCATTGTCATTCAGGGAGCTAGGCGGGGCGGCATTACGGTGGGCAAAGTTCCCAAAGGTTCCGTGTGATCGTCCGACGTCCTCTGCAACAAGCCTGCCGTCATCCTGTTTCGCGCCGCGCCCTCCTCGGCGGACTTCTATCGGCAGGAAGTGCCCTCGTCCTCGGCGGATGCGCCGGCTTGGGTGCGACCGGCGCGCGTTTCGACGCGTCGTCCCTCTCCGTTGACCCTACGTTGTTTGTCGTCACCACGCGCAAGCCCGTGAACGGCGGCCGCACCAAACCCTGGTTTGGGCCGGAGCGTGCGACGAGCATGACGGTCGCGCGGGCCAGGCTGGTGGCGCCGGACGAGAGCCGCCTTTCCCTCGCCTCGGTTGGACTTGGCGATTGGCGCCTTGATCGGATCGAGCCGATATCGGCCGACGCAGGCGATCTCGCGGCGCAGGCCGGCGCAGGCGACGTGCTGATCTATGTCCACGGCTTCAAGCAGACATTCGAGACGGCCGTTCTGGATGCTGCCCATCTCTCGGATGGGATCAGGTTCCGAGGCCAGACCATGGCGTTTTCCTGGCCTTCCAGGGCAGGACTGTTCGATTACGCCTATGACCGCGACAGCGCGATGTGGTCTCGCGACGCTTTCGAACGCGTGCTCTCGGCGCTGGTATCGAGTCCAGCCGGCGGCCGCGTGCACATCGTTGCGCATAGCATGGGAACCATGCTGACGCTCGAAAGCCTGCGTCAACTCTATGCCCGTTACGGCGACACGGTCACGAGCAAGATCGGCGCCGTGGTATTTGCCTCACCCGATATCGACATGGACGTGTTCTCGTCGTCGATCCAGCGCATCGGTCCGCTAACGGGCAAGATCACCGTGATCGCCTCGACCAACGATCGCGCACTCGCGCTCTCAGGGCAAATCGCAGGTGGAATGACAAGGGTCGGCGCCGCCGAAAAGGCCGTCATCGCGCGACTCGGTGTGCGCGTGGTCGACGCTTCCCAGGAAGGCTGGGGCATCATCAATCACGACCTATTTCTGTCGAATGCCGAAGTGCAGCGGGTGATCCGCCGCGCGATCGAAGGCACGACGGCGTGAGAGAACGATCGCGACGCCAGTCTAAGCGATCAAACGCTGCACCAACGCGGTCTCGCTGGAATACGTCAGCAGCGCCTCGTGAGTCGCCCGGGTCACCCCGACATAGGTCAGCCTTACACATTCCTCGACGGTCTCGCCGTGGCGGCCGAGCAAGCCCAAGCCGGCAATGGCGACGCAGGGAAACTCCAGGCCCTTCGCGGTGTGCATGCTCAGGAAGCGCACGGCGACGCGCTTGACCGAAACCCTGTTGCGATTGTCCTTGGCCATATCGATCGGCACGTCGTGCCTGGCGAGGATCTGCGCGACCCGCCCGCCGATCCAGTGCTCGGGGTAGAGACACGCCATCTGCGACCACTCGTACCCGGCTTTCTTCCGGTCGAGAAACCACTCGGCGACGCAGTGAGCTTCTGCGTCGATGCTCACGCAGCGCCGCACCGCGGGCTCCAGTCCCTGCCGACCCGCATCTTCCGGCAAGAGGATGGCGTGCTCATCGTCGGCCGTGACGCCGGGAGCACCAATGACGTCTGCAGCGAAGCGTCGCGCGAAGGCAACGATTTGCGCCGTGTTGCGATAGTTGACTTTCAACACGGTCGTTCTGCCCGACGCTTCGATTCCAAGCTGCTTCCACACCGGGCGCTCACGCCCCTTATAGATGGCCTGAATATCGTCGTAGACGACCATCAGCGCTTTCGTGCGCGGGTTCACCATCTTAGCCGCAAGCGCGAGCCATTGCGGCTCGAAGTCGTGTGCCTCGTCGATCAGGACAGCGTCGTACTGCTCCATTGGGATATGGCCTTGATCGACGGCCTTCACGACCTCTGATACGCTCGCAGCCAGTCGCTCTGCGTAGTTCGGATAGTCTCGCTCGGAGGGGGCGGGAATCCCATAAGTCCGCAGCATCCGGTAACACCAGGAATGAAAGGTGAGAACCTGAACGCGGTCCTCCACGCCCCTGCTCTGCATGGCATCCTCGAGTCGCCCGGCGATGCCATTGGCGTAACACAGGATGAGCACCGGCTTTGCCGCCGCACGTGCCAGATACTCGGCGCGAAAGGCCAGGATCAGCGTCTTGCCCGATCCGGCGACGCCGCGAATGATTCGATGCCCCTCGCCCAAACTGCGCGCGAACTGCTCCTGATGCAGGTCCATGACCGCAAGCGTCCGGTCCGAAGGATCGACCCGAGGTGCGTCCTCCAGAGGCAGGGCGATCTGTCGTATGCGGATTTCCGGAAAGAGAAGCGCCCGCAGGCGGTCGAACTGCGGCATGGACAGCGGCTCTCCGAGACGCGGATGAACCATGCGCCACAATCTGGACCGGAATTCCTCGGGATCAGCGCCCTCCGTCATTTCGTCCTTGAACAGACAGAGATGCTCGGCGAACACCTCCTTGAGATTGGTCTGGTCGAACTGCTTGCGCGTGATGTTGGTGAACACGGCCCCGAAGCCGAACGGAACAATGGCCCGGCCCGCGAAGCGATGACCGGGCGGAAACAACAATTGCCCATCGCGCTCCAGTGTGCGCACGACCTCGAACGTATACTTGCGAGCCTGCTCGAGCGGATTGCTCTCCCGCACGACACCACGACTCGTCAGCAGCTCGACCTTCGTCTTGTCCGCCGAAACGATCGTCTCCAGGCGCCAGTCTTTCACCTCGAGCACGAGCAAGCCGTTCGCGGGATGAACGACAATGAAATCCGGATGCCGGTTGAGAGGGCCGACAGGCAGGTTGTGCCAAACGACAGCGTTCTCTTCGAGGAAGTCCTTGAGCCGCTCCGCCAGCCGAAGCTCGCCACGGCTGTCGAAGCGCGCGAAGCCGAGGCTCGGGATCAGGATTGCCATGTTGCGACTGCGAGGGCCATTGCGACCACCTTGTGAGACTACGCGTGTAGCAGGGCGGTCTCTCCAGGCTCACATGGTTGCCTAGAGTGTGCAGGTTTTCAATGGCTTAGGATTTGCTGGCGCTCCCTAGGGGAATCGAACCCCTGTTTCAGCCTTGAGAGGGCCGCGTCCTAACCGCTAGACGAAGGGAGCGTGAGGGGTACGACATAGCCGCGAATTTTGTCGGCGGCAAGGTGAGATTCACCGGTTTCTCCGCCGTCGTCCTAGCGAAGTCAGGACCATTTCCCCGAACGCGATGGTTAAGCTCAACTGGGGCTCCCGGTCGAATTCACCAACTGAGCCCTGTGGTTATGGGTCCCGGATCTGCGCTTCGCTTGTCCGGGACGACAGCGGAGTAGGCCTCGCGACCGCGGCCTCCCTCACGGCTCATTGACGAATTTCAGCTTTCCGGCCGGCTTCAACGTGTGGGCATCGAAGGTGCGGATCTCGATGATTCCGCCGAAGTCCAGCGTGACCACGAGGCGGTCGCCGGCGACCCCGGTCGAGACGATCTTTGCGCCCTTGGGCAGGGTGGCGGTGACGTCGCCGACGGGCTCAGTCGCCCTTCCCTCGGACTTGAAAAGGCGGTAGCCCACCGCGATCAGCACGGCGCAGATCGCCAGCGCCGTGGTCAACCCCGCGATCAGCATCATCCGCCGCACCCGCGCGAACAACGCGGCCTGCTCGGGGGTCGGTTCGGGAACAGCGGTATCAGACGTCGTCATGGAAAGCTCTGGGTCAGCGCAAAGGTTGGAAGTGATCGTCGCCGGCGACGAGGGCTCGGCGCGGCTCGACCGCGTGCTGGCGGCGCGCCTGCCGGAGCTGTCGCGATCGAGGCTGAAAGCCCTGATCCTGGCGGGCGCAGTGCACCTGAAGGCCTCCGCGGTCCGCGACCCCGCTTATCACGTCGCATCCGGCGATACGATCATAATCGACGTGCCGGAGGCGGCGCCTGCGGAGCCCAAGGGGGAGGATATCGCCCTCGATATCGTGTTCGAGGACGACGACATCGTCGTCCTCAACAAGCCCAAGGGGCTGGTGGTGCACCCCGCGGCCGGCCATGAGACCGGCACCTTGGTGAACGCGCTGATCGCCCATTGCGGCACCTCGCTGTCGGGCATCGGCGGGGTGCGCCGGCCCGGCATCGTGCACCGGCTCGACAAGGACACGACGGGGCTGATGGTGGTCGCCAAGAACGACCTCGCCCATGCCTCACTGACCGCCCAATTCGCCGACCACGGCCGCACCGGCGCGATGCGGCGGGGTTACATGGCCTTCGCCTGGGGCGTGCCTAACCGGCACCGCGGCACCGTCGATGCGCCGATCGACCGCCATCCGCATGCGCGCGAGAAGATGGCGGTGCGCCAAAGCGGTCGCGAGGCGGTGACGCATTGGGAGATTCTGGAAAGCTTCAATGGACGCGACGGCAAGGGCGTCGCCGCCCTGCTCGCCTGCGAGCTCGAGACCGGCCGCACTCATCAGATCCGCGTCCACCTCGCCCATATCGGCCACCCGCTGATGGGCGATGCCGTCTATGGTCCGCATTTCAAGACCAAGGCCAACCAGCTCGGCCCTGAATCGCAAGCCGCGTTGGCGGCGCTTGGGCGACAGGCCTTACATGCGTACCTGCTGGTATTGGAGCACCCGAGGACAGGAGAACTTCTGCACTGGGAGGCGCCTCTGCCGGAGGATTTGCTTCTCCTCGAACGCGCCCTCAAAGCGGCGCTATGACGCAGGCCGCTTAAGAAAGTCGTTACATTACAAAAAGTTATAGCTGCCACACGGGGACGTGACGTCAGCAATCCTTCCCTTTTTGACACCCGATGGGGTATATTGCGCCTGCGTTGAAATGATCAACGCGGAACATCGCAGCTACGGCCGGCTTTAACACAGCGGTCGTCTGCCTGGCCCGCCGCTATCGGGGGCCTGAACCTTTGGAGGGCGCACTATGGCCCGTACCGCTGCTTTGCCGGTCCTCAATGGAGAATCCGGCCTTTCTCGCTACCTCGCCGAGATCCGCAAATTCCCGATGCTGGAACCCCAGCAGGAATACATGCTCGCCAAGCGTTGGCGCGAGCATGACGATCGCGACGCGGCACATCAACTCGTCACTAGCCACCTCCGCCTCGTGGCCAAGATCGCCATGGGCTATCGCGGCTACGGCCTGCCGATCTCCGAGGTCGTCTCGGAAGGCAATGTCGGCCTGATGCAGGCGGTGAAGCGTTTCGAACCCGAGAAGGGGTTCCGTCTCGCCACCTACGCCATGTGGTGGATCAAGGCGTCGATTCAAGAGTACATCCTGCGTTCCTGGTCGCTCGTGAAGATGGGCACCACCGCGAACCAGAAGAAGCTGTTCTTCAACCTGCGCAAGGCGAAGAGCAAGATCAACGCGCTGGACGAAGGCGATCTCCGCCCCGATCAGGTGCAGATGATCGCCAAGCGCCTCGGCGTCACCGATCAGGACGTGATCGACATGAACCGCCGCCTCGGTGGCGACGCGTCGCTCAACGCGCCGATCCGCGACGACGGCGAAGCCGGCGAATGGCAGGACTGGCTGGTCGACAACACGCCCAACCAGGAAGCCATGATGGCGGAGCACGAGGAGTATGATCACCGCCGTGACGCGCTGAACGGCGCCATGGGCGTGCTCAACCCGCGCGAACGCCGCATCTTCGAGGCCCGCCGCCTCGCCGATGAGCCGATGACGCTGGAAGACCTCGCCGCCGAGTTCGGCGTGTCGCGCGAACGCGTCCGCCAGATCGAGGTGCGTGCCTTCGAGAAGGTGCAGTCCGCGGTCAAGGGCACGATCGCAAGGCAGGAACAAGCTGCACTGGAAGCCGCGCATTAAGCGGGACGGTTCAGCGAAGAGATTGGCGGATCGAAAGAGACGAAAAGCCGGCGGCAACGCCGGCTTTTTTGTCATGGATGGGGCATTGCCCTGCGAGTTGCCCAGATGCATCCAACCAGGTCGAGGATGCTTGTCGCAGGCCGCCGGGTCGTGTATGTCCTCCGGCCCCCGGCGCGATCCAGCGCCGCGCGCTTTCAGAGGGAGGCGGCATGAAGTTGAAATCGAGACGTTCCGACCGCCGCCCACAGGTCGTCGGCGATCGGTCTTGGCCGTGTAAAAACGGCTTCAAAGGGCATCGGTCCGGAAGCTAGGAACCGCGCCTGGTCTCAGGCCGCGATCGCAGTGATCAGTGGCTTGGTCCCGACGATGTTCATGGCCCGTGTCAGATTATAGGCCAAGACCGAGAGTGCCATCTCGGCCGCGACTTTTGGGAGCGTTTTGGTGAGGAAGTGTGTCGCTCCCATGCGGGCCTTCATCGTGCCGAACGGATGCTCGACCGTCTCCCGACGCTGACGCATGGCTTCTGGGTTTGCGTCAAGGCGCTGCTGCACAGCCTCGAGCAGATGCTCGTGCTCCCATCGTGTAATTCGCCGCTCTGGCCCTGTCGTGCACTGCGATTTGAGCGCACAATTTTGACAGGCAGTGGTCCAGTAGCGCCGCAGCATCTTGCCGTCTTCTTCGTTTGTGTAGCGATACGGCAATCGCTCCCCAGCCGGACAGCGATAGACGTCCTCCTCTGGCAAATAGGCAAAGTCTTGCTTACCGAAGCGCCCCTCCGATTTGGCACCCGACGTCAGCGGCTTGGGCAGAGTTACCGTGATGCCGGCCTCGTGGCACGCGAGGATCTCCGGGCTGTTGAAGTAGCGGCGATCGGCCACGGCTTCGAGCGTCTCGGTCTCGAGAACAGCCTTCGCCTGCTTGGCCATATTGGCGAGTTGTGCCCGATCTGAGCCGCTGTTCGTCACCTCGTGCGCCACGATTAGATGGTGCTCGGTGTCGACGGCGACCTGCACGTTGTAGCCGACGGTGCCGGAGCCCCGGCCGCTTGTCGCCATCGAGCGGCTGTCGGGATCGGTCAACGAGATTTGCTGGTCGGGTGACGCAAGCATCTGCTTCTCGTAGACGGCAAGCTTGCCCATTTCTTCCTTCAGCTTCGTCAGCTTCTCGGTCAGCCTCGTCACCTTCGCCGCCAGCGCCTCGCTCGGCTCCTGCCGGTCGGCCGTGTCAAGTTGGCTCAGATAGCGCGCGACGCTCTCCTCCAGCTGGGCGCGCCGCCGTTCCACCTTCGCCCGTGTGAAGTTTTTGTCCCGGTTGTTCACCGCTTTGAACTTGCTGCCATCGATGGCGACGCTCGACGTCGCGAGGAGACCCATTTCACGGCAGAGTTCGACGAAGCGTGCGCATACCTTGCGGAGCGCCAGGCCATTGTCTTTGCGGAAGTCCGCGATCGTCTTGTGATCAGGTGCGAGCCGGCCCAGCAGCCACATGGCCTCGACATTGCGTCCGGCCTCTCGTTCGAGCCGCCGGCTCGACTGCACTCGGTTCAGATAGCCGTAGATGTAAAGCTTCAGGAGAACCGAGGGATGGTATGACGGCCGACCGGTCGCCGCCGGCTCCACCCCTCGAAGCTTAGCTCGGCCAAATCGAGCGCATCGACAAACACGTCGATCACGCGAACAGGGTTGCCCTCGTCAATGAAATCATCGAGGCACTCGGGCAATAGCGACGATTGCCCACGATCCGCCTCCGCAACGAAGCGCTTCATTCCAGCCCCCGCAAATCGTGCGGGAATCATATCGCGCGAATCACATCAAGCGCAGCGTTTTCACACAGCCAGGGTCATGAGCTGAACGCCGCTTCGCGGCTGTTCTTCCGTTCATTCAATTTGGTTACGAGGGGCGTGACCCAAAAGCGCGTCGCCGTGCATCATGTATTTGCGGTTCGTTACACCGCTCGTCCACCCGCACAGCCGCGTGGAGAGCGGCTTCTTTCGTGCGTCCTGGTATCTCGACCGAACCAACTGCCCCGACTGGATTCGAAACGAGCTAGCAGACCAGTTCGCCTGGTTTGCGCAGCATCTACCGATGCCGGGCCGCATCGCGCGGCATTTCAAGCGGCGCGATTCGATCTGGGGCATTTGTTGGTTCGATCCTCGGGCCCGTGAAGCGGTCAGTCGCGCGCGCTACTGCGCCTGGCTGCTCGAGGAAGGTGGCCTGCCGGTGCGTGCGATCACGGCTTCGCACCAGCGTGAAGTGATCTGGCGCGATGCGCATCAGATCGTCACGAAGCCTTCGGCTGACCTTCCCAAGGCATTCCCCTGAACGGGAAGGCCGGCTGAACTCCGCCATCCTCGACGGCCGTTCGGCAACGGCGGTTTCGGCCGCCGATTGCCGGACGCGCCCGGTGGCGGTACTCCGAAGCCCCTACTCCCCCCACTCCCTTGCCATCGTCGCGAGCGTGCAGCCTTCGCAATAGCGCGCGTCCTTGTAGTCGATCCAGTTGTGCGCATAGACGCGACCAGCCGGGATGTCGTAGCGCGCGCGCAGCACGCTGACGAGGATCTTCCACGCCGCGACCTGTGCCTCGGTCGGGCCCGTCGTCACGTCGGGATAGTTGCCGGCGAACTCGACGCCGATCGAGTTGTCGCGCACCACCTGGCGATAGGTCGGCCTGTTGTCGATGTATTTGTTGTCGTTGCGGTTGGCGCCGTCGCCGTGGGTTGGCACCAGGTTTTCGGCAACCGCCCAATAGACCGTGCCATCGGTCTCGACCCAGACTGTGACGCCGCGCCGCGTCGGGTTCTTCGCCTGCGCTTGTGCGCCGCCGCGCGCCGAGCCCGCAGGGCCCTCGGTCTGGTGCACGATGATGTTGCGCCAGGCTCTTGCGTTGCGGACGTCGCCCCACGGCGCCAGCCAGATGATCTTCAAGCCGGGGATGTCGGGCGTGCCGGAGGTGCGCGCGAGCCTGGCGAGCTCGGCGTCCGTGGCGGCGGCTGGGGCGATCAGAACGAGAGCGGCCAAAACGGCCCCGGTCAGGCGAGACAGCATCATGTAAGGTCCAATGCGACCCGAACCTAACAAGCTTTACGCAAATTTCCTCAACGTCTCGACCGTCTCGGGCGAAAGCGGCGGGGCGGGATCATAGACCGCAAAATCGTTCTTGCCGTTCTTCTTGGCGGCATAGAGGGCATGGTCGGCATTGGCCATCAGGCGGTCCGGGAATTCCCCGATGCCGCGATCCCACTGAGCAACCCCGATCGAGATCGCGATCGGAATGTCGCTGCCGGTGCAACTGACGGCATCCTGACGGCAGACCTCGAGCACGCGGCGGGCGATCGCGGCAGCCTCGCGCAGGGACGCGGACGGCAGCACGATGCAGAACTCGTCGCCGCCGGTGCGGGCGAGCATGTCGCCTGGCCGGAGGCGCGTCTGCGCCATCAGGGTGAAGTGCTTGAGGCAGGCATCGCCGGTGGCATGGCCATGGGTGTCATTGATGGTCTTGAAACCGTCGAGATCGATCAGCAGCAGCGAGAGCGGCTCGCCGCTCCGTGCCGAACGGGCGCATTCCTCGGTCAGGCGCTGCAGCAGATGCCGCCGGTTGGCAACTCCGGTGAGATCGTCGAGCAGCGCAAGGTCGGCAACCTCGTTGCGCAGCCGCTCGATCGCCATCAGCAGACAGGCGAAATTCCAGGCCATGGCCAGGAACACCAGCAGCAGGATCATCAACGCCTGCAAGCCGTTGAAGTTGATCGCGGTGATGGCGCCGCCATAGCCGAGCAGCGCCGCACCGGAGCGGACGACGTGAATGGACAGGAGCAGCAACCCCACGATCGCAGCGAGGCGCGCGCCGGGATTTTCCCGCCCGTTCTGCTTGCCGAGAAGCAGCGGCAGCGTCAGCAGGATCGGAGTCGATTGTGCCAGCGAGTAGATCACGACCCGCATCGGCACGTTGTCGGTGACGACCAGGAAGAACGCGAGGCCGGCGCTGGCGAGCAGCGAACTGGCGACCGCGACCGACCAGGACACCGGCCGGTGATAGAACCGGACCACGCCCATGCAGGCGAGCCACGATGAAAAGATCATCAAGCCGCCGCCGCCGACTAGCGGAAGGCGCGGATCCATAACGTCGCGCAGCATCGAGATCGCGGCGCCCGCTGCAGCCAGCACCGCCGCCGCCGTCCAGTACCGCGCCGCCTCGAATTTGGGATAAGCGCGCGCCACATAGGCCCAGATCAGGCCCAGCGCCAGGAAGTTGATGATGATGACGGTCCAGAGTGTCGGCACGCTCAGCATGGCGACTGCGGGACGCGCATGGTCCCGCCCTCTTCGTTTGGCAACTGTCCGTACATACCCGCCCCCGTGTTCTTGCGGGCAATCATGCGCGCGGCGCGCTTAATGGAGTCTCACCGCAATCGCGTAAACTTGGCCGTTGGTTTTGGATTGATGAAAGCCGCGAACGGATTCCGGCATCGTTAAGCAAGGCTTGATGCGAAAGAGCGCGCCGTGCCGCGGGCGCGCGAAGCGGATTCGCGCAGCAAAATCACCCGAAAATGCATCTGAGCTGTGGATAACGCAATGACGGAGAGATGACGGCGCGGGGCAGCCGGCTCCGAATCTGCTGAGTTTGTCGTCGAGGATGTTGCGAGGCTGGCCCTCCGCCGAGCATCCCTCGTGTCGCGTTCCACCATTAAACCCTTGAGAGGATACTATGGCTAAGAAAGCGAAGAAGGCGGCGAAGAAGAAGGCGAAAAAGGCCAAGAAGGCGAAGAAGAAGTAACGAGGCTTCTGTTTCTTTGCCCGGGTGGACTCGCTCCGCCCGGGCGTCGGGTAGCATCATCGGGTTTGACGATGGCGGGCAGCGGGCCCGCTTTTTTATTTGATGAGTGATCGAGACGTGGATGGTCCGAGAGCGTCATGGCCGGGCTTGTCCCGGCCATCCACGCCTTACGGCGCAGTACGAAGAACGTGGATGCCCGGGACAAGCCCGGGCATGACGACTTTCGAGAGTTGAACAAGAAGCTATCTTTCCGCGAACGCCAGCTTGGCGCCGAGCGCGGCGAAGCCGGCGGCAAAGCTGCGGCGCAGCCAGGCCATGACGCGGGGGCGGGAGATGACGCGCTCGCGCACCGCGGCGGCGGAGAAGCCGTAGAGGACGAACACCGCAAAGGTCATCGCCATGAAGGCGCCGCTCAATTCCAGCATGCGCGCCAGCACATGGGCCTCGTCGGCCGCGATGAACTGCGGCAGGAAGGCGAGGAAGAAGATCGACAGCTTTGGATTGAGGATGTTGATCAGGAAGCCGGTGATGATGACGCGTCCGCTCGATCGCTCGCGGATCTCACCCTCGACCGTCAGTGCGCCTCGCTCGCGCAGTGCCTGCCAGGACATGTAGAGCAGATAGGCGACCCCGCACCATTTCAGCGCGGCGAAGGCAAGTGCGCTGGTGTGGAGCACGGCGGCAAGGCCGAGCATCGCCGCCACCATATGCGGCACGATCCCGAGCGTGCAGCCGAAGGCGGCAGCTATGCTGGCCCGCGAGCCGCGGGTCAGCGCCGCGGCCAGCGTGTAAAGCACGCCGGTGCCGGGCGAAGCGACGACGATCAGCGAAGTGAGCAGGAAGGACAAGGTCATTGGCTGACCTTATCACCACGGCTCGCGGCGAGAAAGCGAGCTCTCTGGCCAGCCGTCAGGACAGCTGAGCGATCTCGGCCTCGCGCAGCACGTCGAGCGGCGCCCAGGGCTTGGCCCAGAACTTGGCGCCGTCAGGCAAGGGCTGCTTCAACGGGCGGCCGGAGGTGACGACGACGTCGAGCTTCGGATTGCGGTGCTTGGCGAGGTGCGCGAGCTCGACGCCGTTCATGCGGCCGGCAAGCTGGATGTCGGTCAGCATCAGACAGAGCGAGCCGGCGCTCGTATCGAGCACACGCTCCGCTGCCTCGGCGCTCTCGCACTGGATGACCTGGTAGCCGCTCTCTTCCAGGAGAACGCAAAGCATCTCCCGCTGCATGGCGTCGTCTTCAACAATCAGCGCTGTCGCGCGAAATGGCTTTGCTTGTCCCATCGGCAGCTCCCAGTGCATGCCTCCATAACGCATGTTAAAAACCCGAAGCCGGGCTGGGTTCGCTTTCATTTCAAAAAAAGTAACTCATAGTTCCAAAAAGGGTACTTCAGAGTTTCCGCGCGGGAACGTACTAGGCGCCGTTGCGACGGTGCATGGAGAAGATCGGCAAAAGAGTAAGCGAACGTCGCCTGCTCCCACCCTCCCCTGGAGAGGGAAGTCACTGCCCCATCAAGCGATCCGCGAAATACCCGATCGTCTTGCGATAGACCACCGCCCTGTTCCACTCGCGCATAGCTTCGAAATTCGGCGTGCCTTCGCCATAGGGCTGCCCCATCTTGAAGCCGCTCATGTGCAAGAGGTTCGCGGTCGAGGCGAGCACGTCGGGGACGCTGTGGCGAAGGTCGACATGGCCGTCGCCGTCGAAATCGACGCCGTATTTGATGTAGGACGACGGCAGGAACTGGGTCTGGCCGATCTCGCCGGCATAGGCGCCGATGAGGTCGCGCAGCGGCAGGTCGCCGCGCTGCACGATCTTGAGCGCCGCGAGCAGCTCGCCCTGGAACAGATCGGTGCGGCGGCAATCATGCGCGAGCGTCGCCAGCGTGCGGATCACCGGCAGCTTGCCGGTGTCGCCCTTGCCGAAATCGCTCTCCAGCCCCCAGATCGCGACCAGGATGTAGCGGGGCACGCCGAACTGCTGCTCGATGCGCGACAGCAGCGCGGCATGGCGCTGCAGCAGCGCCCGCCCGCCATTGATGCGGCCGGGACCGACGCGGGTCGAGACATACTGCTCGAAGCTCTTGTTGAAGGTGTGGCGCTGGCGCCGGTCGAAGGCGAGCACGGCGCCATCAGGCGCCACGCCGCCGAGCGCTGCGCTCGTCACGCTCGCGGAGACGCCGGCCGCCTGCGCCTCCGCGGCCATACCGGCAATGAAGCTGTTGAAGTCGCCGCCGCAGCGGGCGGCCTGCGCCGACCCGCCGGCCAGAGACACGACCAACGCGGCGGCGAGAAGCAGTCTCAGCATGTGGCGCAATCCCCCAAAATCCCAGCGCGAAGCAGTACGCGATCATGCCCGGGAACGCTGGGAGCGTCAAAACGCAAGGGCTTGAAGCGCAAGACTTGATCCGCATCAAACTGCCTCACGCCGCGCTTTCTAGATTGGGACAAAACAAACAGGAGAACCCGACAGGAAGTGGCCCAGCGCACGCGCGCATTGACCTGCTTTTGCGCTTGCGATCGCCACCGGCTGGAACACGTGCAGGCCAACGCACTTTCCTACAGAGCGCGTCGCTCTGGCTGCATCGCATGAGCAAAAGAAGATGAACAAAATGATTTGGTAACCAAAACAATCGTTTCCATGCGGGGCTGCATCACACGTCAGAACCAACGCATATCCGATGCGCTCGCTGCGACATCGATGGCACCACGATTTGCCTTGCCATCGCGGGGCGCAGTCTATAACCTTCTATTTTAGGTTGTCTCCCCACCAGCCCCGGGCGACGCTGAAGACCAAGATAAACGGCGGGCTTCGGCCCGCCGTTTATTGAGCGCCGTGCGAGCTGCGCACCTCGAAATCGGACTCACTTGGTCTGTTTCGCGATCCAGGATGGAAACGCGCGAGGCCCGTTCGGTCACTCCGGCGGCAATTTCTTCTCCAGCTCTTCGAAACCCGTTTTGAATCCCGGAAGCCCGCTCTCGACGGGTAGCAGCCCGCGCAAAGTGTCGATGAAGGTCTTGCGCTGCCAATTGACCGTGTCCAGATCCGCAAATCCATCCTTGGCAATCTTGAGAAAGGCAGCGGCATCGCCTTGATACAGCCTGATCTCCGCGAGATCGAAGTAGCACCAGGGTCGATCGAACGGCGGCTGCTGTTTCAGCTGCGCCTCCCGGACTCGGGCGGCACGCGCCAGCGCAAGCTCGTCCGACTCGGACAGGGCAAGGCGGCCGTTGACTTGCGCACGCAGCTTCAGCGCGTTGAGCAGCGGATAGGGATGTCCGCCCGAGACCTTCATCGCCTCCTCATAGGCCGCAAGTGCAGGCACACGGCGCCCTGCGCGTCTGAGGACGCCGCCGAGGGAGGCGAGAGCGTCAAATCCCTTCGGGTTGAGTCTGATCGCCTCGCGAATGGATGTTTCGCCGGGCGCGGGATCGGAATCGAGGGGCGGCTGTTTGGCGATTTGCGCGACCTTGTTCTCGGCGACTCCCTTCTCGCGCCAGGCTTCACTATAGGTCGGCGACGCGGCGGCCGCAGCGGTGAATTGTTCGAGCGCTTCGTCCCATATGTCGTTGTCTCGGCATAACAGGCCGAGCTTCATCCGCGGCAACGGATTATTGGGATCGGCCGCAACCACTTGGCGATAGATCTCCATCGCGCCGGTGACGTTGTAGGCGCGGATCTCGTTCTCGGCCTGTGTCAACAAGTCATTGACCGGCGGAGACTGCCGCTGCTCGTCGAGGGCCTGCCGTACCGGACTGTCGATCCGGTTGCGCTTGAGCGACTCTGTCAACACCTGCGTGATCAGCGCCCGCGATTTCTGCGCCTCCGTAGCAGGCGCATATTCGTAGGGAAAAGCCTTGATCGACGCGATATCAAAGGGCGGGGCGGAGTTGCCCTGGCGGAAGATCGCCGTGCCGGCCTCACGCGCGCGGTGCCGAACGCCGAGCTCGTAGGCCACGTTGAAGTTGAGGCCACTGATGTCGGCCAACGCGAAGCGCGAGTACTCCAAGTACTCGAACATGTCCTGCGTGATCAATGCCGTGAAGAAGTCCTGATCGGTGCGCCGCGGCTCGAGCTTGCCGCCCTCAGGCAGGTCGACCGCGGCGATGGCGGGGAGAAAGATGTCACTGTAGATCACATCGAAATCGACATCCTTGTCGCCGACTTTCTTCAAACCGAACGGCATGATGACGAAACAGATTTTGGAATAATCCATGGCCGTATTGGGCATATCACGCGCTCCCAAAATGCAGCGGAGCAATTGAAAGCTTCATGTTCTTCCAAGGTCAACCTCAGGTCAAGTGTGCGCTTCAAGGAAAACGCGGAGGAGCCCACCTATGCCAGGCTCAAAGTCATTTGACTGCGGCGTCCTGATCGACGACAAGCCGCCATGGCCAAAAAACCCGGAACCAATCCGAAAGGCGAATTCGCCTTCTTCAACGTCGTCTATGAAGACGGCTCCCAGCGCTCCAACCGCCGCGTGCCCGCCGAGCTCCTCGGCGGCCTCGACGGCGACGAACCCGCCCGCAGCTTCATCATGGAGCAGGACCGCGAGATCGCGGAAAAGAGCGGCAGGCCGGCGCTGGCGATCAAGCGGATCGAAAGGGTGGGGGCGAAGAAGAAATAGGCCTTCATCTCTTCAGGTCATTGCGAGCGCAGCGAAGATTCCATGGGGAGTGGATAGCGACCGGGTCTGAGGCCAGACTGAGGTTGCTGAAGCACTCAACCTGGAGACAACGATGTTGCTCGATCATCTTTCCGACGGACTGGCCGCTATCCGGACGCAGATTGGCGCAATTTTTGTGTCATTGGAACTGAGCCGTTCGACATGGCTGGTTACATCGCTGTCGCCCGGCAAGGGCGAGAAGATGTCCAAACACAGCGTGAAGGCCGGCGCTATTGCGGAGCTTTTGAAGCTCTTTGCAGCGCTGAAGAAGGCCCAGGCGCGAACGGGCGAGAGTTATCCGATCATCACCATCCAGGAGGCGGGGCTGGATGGGTTCTGGCTTCACCGCACTCTGCAGTCGGAGGGCGTCGAGAGCTACGTGGTCGATCCGGCCTCGATCGCGACGCCGCGCCGGCGCCGGCGGGCCAAGACGGACCGGTTGGACGGTGAGACGCTGTTGCGGTCGCTTCTGGCCTACAAGCGCGGCGAGCCACGGGTCTGCGCGATGGTCGTTGCCCCCTCTCCGGAAGAAGAGGACCGCCGCAGGCTTTGCCGGGAGCGGCGGACCTTGATCGCGGAGCGGATCGTGCATGTGAACCGGATCAAGGGTGTTCTGTTTGCGCAAGGGATATTCGACTACGTGCCGCTGCGGCGCGATCGACGGACGCGGCTCGAGGCCTTGCGCACGGGGGACGGGCGGCTGCTGCCGGCGCATTTGAAGGCGCAGATCAGCCGCGAGCTCGACCGGCTCGAACTTCTGCTTGACCAGATCGCGGCGGTAGAGCGCGAGCAGGATGCATTGCTGGCTGCAAGCCGACCAGCAGGCGAGAAGGCTGCATCGAACCCGGTCGCGATGCTGCTCGACTTGAAGGGCCTGGGCCCGAACTTTGCTGCCATTCTCTGGTCGGAGGCCTTCCACCGTCAGTTCACCAACCGCCGCCAGGTTGCGTCCTATGCCGGTCTTGCGGCCACGCCATGGCGCAGTGGCGGCATTGAGCGTGAGCAGGGCGTGTCGAAGGCCGGCAATCCGCGCCTGAGAACCACGATGATCCAGCTCGCCTGGCTGTGGATACGTCATCAGCCTCAATCGGCTCTGACCCAGTGGTTCAAGGCCAACAGCCAGCGCGGCCGCAAGCGCACAATCGTGGCGCTGGCGCGCAAGCTGCTCGTGGCCCTGTGGAAATACGTGACCGCCGGCGTCGTGATCGAGGGAGCCGTGGTGAAGCCCGGCGCCTGACACCACGCCTCTCAGCCTCAAAACCAATCCGCCGAGGTTGATCAGCCTCGGCCGATCCGGGTGGACGAACCGATGGATTGCATGGCTTCAAACGCCGTAACGAAGAAGGGTCTCGTCCTCTCGAGCCTGCCCGCCGCAAGCGGAATGTTGGTGCAGTTGCCACCGCGCAACGACCGAATGTGAGTTTGATCTGGCATGCAAACCAGATTGCCAAAACCGGCTCGACCCTTGGATCGCCAACCATAGGAGTAGTTCACGCCGCACTTCCCGACCTAACGAGCCTGAAGGCGTGCTCGCTCAGGTCAAGACCAAGCCGCTTCGCGGCGGCCCTCACGGGCCGGTCTTGACCTGATCTGCGCGCGCCATCCGAAAAGTTCCGCGGTCGGGACGAAGAGCTGGCCTGCAATCGAACAAAGAGCTGACCATAAATCTTGACACATCAAATCCCCATGTGAGCAATCCAGAAAATCCTCCGCAGAACGACTCTGGATTTGCTTCGCCGCGATCGCAATGACGACAAATGAAAAACGGCGGACCAAGGCCCGCCGTTTTGCTTGGAATCGCTGTCTACGTCTACGATCAATTATCCAAGAAGCTCCGCAGCTTCCGCGACCGCGACGGATGCTTCAACTTCCGCAGCGCCTTCGCTTCGATCTGGCGGATACGCTCGCGCGTCACGCTGAACTGCTGTCCCACTTCTTCCAGCGTGTGGTCGGTGTTCATGCCGATGCCGAAGCGCATGCGCAGGACGCGCTCTTCGCGCGGCGTCAGGGACGCCAGCACGCGCGTGGTGGTCTCGCGCAGGTTGGACTGGATCGCGGCGTCGATCGGCAGGATCGCGTTCTTGTCCTCGATGAAATCGCCGAGATGTGAATCCTCTTCGTCACCGACCGGCGTCTCCAGCGACAGCGGCTCCTTGGCGATCTTGAGGACTTTCCGCACTTTCTCCAGCGGCATGCCGAGCTTTTCGGCCAACTCCTCGGGCGTGGGCTCGCGGCCGATTTCGTTCAACATCTGGCGGCTCGTGCGCACGATCTTGTTGATCGTCTCGATCATGTGCACGGGGATGCGGATGGTGCGGGCCTGGTCCGCAATCGAGCGGGTGATCGCCTGCCGGATCCACCACGTGGCGTAGGTCGAGAACTTGTAGCCGCGGCGATACTCGAACTTGTCGACCGCCTTCATCAGGCCGATGTTGCCTTCCTGGATCAGGTCGAGGAACTGCAGGCCGCGGTTGGTGTACTTCTTGGCGATCGAGATCACGAGGCGGAGGTTGGCTTCCACCATCTCCTTCTTGGCCTGGCGTGCCTCGCGCTCGCCCTTCTGCACGGAGTGCACGATTTTGCGGAATTCGCCGATCTCGAGGCCGGTCAGCGCCGCGAGCTGATGCACCTCGTGGCGAAGGTCCTTGATGCGGTCCTTCTCGTGATGGACGAAGTTCTTCCAGCCCTTGGCCGACAGTTTCGAGACGCGGTTGAGCCAGCGCGGATCGAGCTCCGAGCCGGTGTAGTTGCGCAAAAAGTCCTCGCGCGCGACGCCATGGCTGTCGGCAAGGCGCATCAGGCGGCCCTCATGCGAGACGAGGCGCTTGTTGATGTCGTAGAGCTGCTCGACGAGTGAATCGATGCGCGCCTGGTTGAGGCGCAGCGACTTCACCTCGACGATGATCTCGTCCTTGAGCTTCTTGTACTTGCGCTCCTGATGCGGCGAGAGCGACTCGTTCTGGAGCTGGTTCTGGATGTCCTGCTCCTGAAGCTTGCGCAGCTTCTTGTAGCTATCGGCGATCTTGTCGAAGATCTCGACCACCTTCGGCTTGAGCTCGGCCTCGATCGCCGCGAGCGACATCTGGTTCTCGAACTCGTCGTCGTCCATGTCGGCTTCGGCCGCGGCCTCGCCCGGATCCTTGTCCTCGCCTTCGCCGCCGGCCGCAGGCGCGGCGCGGAACGGGGTCGGCGCCGGCGGCGCTGCGGGCGGAGCGACATGCGCAGGCGCGGCGGCTGCCGCCGCCGTGGCCTCGCCACCCTCGGCCGGCGCTTCGCCGTTCTCACCAGTGGGGCCTGCAATCATCGCAGTATTCATGCCGCCCTTGGCGTCCGGGCCGGCATAGGTCGCTTCGAGATCGATGATGTCGCGGAGGAAGATCTTGCCTTCGTTGAGCTCGTCGCGCCAGATGATGATGGCCTGGAAGGTCAGCGGGCTTTCGCAGAGGCCTGCGATCATCGCCTCGCGACCGGCCTCGATGCGCTTGGCGATGGCGATTTCGCCCTCGCGCGAGAGCAGCTCGACCGTGCCCATCTCGCGCAGATACATGCGCACGGGATCGTCGGTGCGCTCGCCCGGCTCGCTCTTCTTGACCTCGGTGACGGCCTTCTGGGTGACCTCGACGAGCTCGTTGTCGGTGTCGTCGTCGCTCTCGTCCTTCTCTTCCTCGCCTTCGGTGTCGTCGGCTTCGGTGACGTTGATGCCCATGTCCGAGAGCATCGACATGATGTCCTCGATCTGTTCGGGCGAGGTCTGGTCGGACGGCAGAACTTCGTTGAGCTGATCGAAGGTCACGAAGCCGCGCTTCTTGGCCTGCTTGATCATCTTCTTCACGGCGGCGTCGGACAGGTCGAGCAAGGGCGAGGGCGCGTCCTGGGAGTCCTTCTCCGGCGCATCCGCTGCCTTGTCGTCTTTTTCCTTGTCCTTCGCCTGCAGCGTCTTTGCCTTGGTGGCCATCCATTGCTCCTAAACGCGCTTCATGCCTGACGCCCGCCGCGCCTGCCTGAATTCACTTGATCCTGTTGCTCGACGCTCTCGCTTCGGCAGCTCTCGACACGGAAAGGGCGGCGCACAAATCTCTCGCCACCCCCAACTTTCTCTCGCCGGGATTGCCTAACGCTTCGTCAGCCTCTTTGACGCGGCGGATGCAGGTGTAGTGCCAACAGCGATTGCGCGGATTCATTCCTGACGCGTCTGTTATGCCTGCGGCCGCCTCTGGGCCAAAGTGCTACAAGACCGTTAAGCCTCGATTAACCCTGTTTTTGCCGCCAAACCCAGGATTTGGCGAGTCTTTTAGCGGTTCCGGCCGCGGCCGTCCGCATGATTCTTCATCACATGCTCTTCTGGAGCCGGCCCGACAGCTCGCCAAAGCCCTCGATCAGGGCCTCGGTACCGTCAACTTCGCCTATCCGAGCCTTGACGTCACGCAGCCACGCCAAATTGGCCTCGCTGGGATCCTCCCCCAAGGCCAGCTCGGCGTCTTTCAGCTCTCTAAGTAGTGAATGCCATTGCCGATGCAAGGCAACCAGCTGGTGCCAGGTGGCAAGAACGTCGTCCCTTGCTGCGCCCTCGCGCGCGGCCCACACCGCCTGGGTCGTGATGACGCTCTCAACCCTTTGAAGAGTTTGGGAAAATCCGCCCCGTTCGAGGTCGCTGCGCATCTTTTCGGCCTGCTCGCCAGGGTCCGGCGAGTGGTGATGGTCGTTGGCAAAGGCGGCGATGATGCCGGCCCTGAGCTTATGGGCCTCGGGATGGGCCAGCTCCAGAGCGGCTACCTCCTCGAGATGCTCATGCAGCAGCCAGGGGTGATTGATCAGGCATTGCAGGATCAGGGCCTCCCGGCGGGAGATGGCGCTGCGCTGGCCCCGCATGATCGGGCTTGCCGCCAGCTGGGGGCTCGCCGCCTGGTAGGGGCCGGACGGTAGCAGGGTGGGACCCGGGGCGCCGCGGCGGCCGCCGCCGAATCCCTGGGCGCCGAATCGATTCGGGCCCCCTGCCCTCGGCTGGAACGGCCGGCCGCCGCCGGGCCGGAAATTGCCCCGGCCGCCAAAGCCGCGACCGCCTTCAGGGGCAAAGGTGCGCTGCAGCCGTTCGACGAAGTCGTCGCGATAATAGCGCCGCACCACCTCGTCGCGGATGCCGTTCGTGAGTTCCTTGATGCGCGCCTCCAGCGCGGCGCGGCGTTCGGGCGTGGCGAAATTGCCGCCCTCGAGCTCGCGCGACCAGATCATGTCGGCGAGCGGCCGCGCCGCCGCGATCACCTCCTCGATCGCGCCGCGCCCGCCCGAGCGGACGAGATCGTCGGGGTCCTGCCCTTCCGGCAGCAGCGCGAAACGAAGACTCTTGCCGGGTGCGAGGAAAGGCAAGGCAAGATCGGCGGCGCGATACGCCGCCTTCTGCCCGGCGCGGTCGCCGTCGAAGCAAAGGATCGGCTCGTCCGCCATCTTCCAGAGCAGCGCGAGCTGGCTCTCGGTGAGCGCTGTGCCGAGCGGCGCGACGGCGCCGGCAAAGCCCGCGGTGACCATGGCGATGACGTCGACATAGCCTTCGACCACGATCAGCGCGCTGCCATCATGCGTGGCTTTGCGCGCGGTCTGGTGATTGTAGAGATTGTCGCCCTTGTGGAAGAGCGGCGTCTCCGGCGAGTTCAGATATTTGGCCGGAACGTCCTTCTCCAGCGCGCGCCCGCCGAAGGCGATGACGCGGCCGCGCAGGTCGGTGATCGGAAACATCACGCGATCGCGGAAGCGGTCGTAAGGAACAGGGATGTCATCGCCGGCAATGAGCAGCCCGGTCTCGATCATGTCCTCGACGGAGATGCCCTGCTTGCCGAGATGCTCCTTCAGCGCGAAGCGGTCGGGCGGGGCGTAGCCGAGACGGAACTGCAATTGCGTCGCCGGCGAGATGGCGCGGTCGGCGAGATAGCCGCGCGCTTTCGCGCCCACGCGCGAGGCCAGCGTCTCCGCGAAGAATTTTGCGGCGAGATCCATGACGTCATGCAGCGATTTGCGCCGCTGCTCATGCCGCGCCGCATCGGGCGTCACCGCCGGCAGCGGCAAGCCCGCCATATTGGCGAGCCGCTCGACGGCCTCCGCGAACGGCACGCCGTCGGTCTCCATCACGAAGGCGATGATGTCGCCGTGCTTGCCGGAGGAGAAGTCGTGGTAAAAACCCTTCTGGTCGTTGACGTAGAAGGACGGCGTCCTCTCCTGCTGGAATGGCGACAGCCCTCTCCACTCCCTTCCTGCCTTCTTCAGCTTGACGCGCTTGCCCACGACTTCGGAGACCGAAAGCCGGGCACGAAGCTCGTCGAGGAATTGGGGCGTGAAGCGCATGTGATGTGTGTAGCGCGAAACCGTGTGAGTCGGGCGAAGGGTTAGGGATATAGGTGCGGCCCGGCCAAAAGTCAGATTTAGGCGGGTTATCCGGGTTATTCGACCTATGCACAGGCCTGCCGGTCATTGCTCCGTCATTCCGGGGCGCGCGTAGCGCGAGCCCGGAATCCATGTCTCCCAACATTCGGGCGGCTCGATGGATTCCGGGCTCGCCCCTTCGGGGCGCCCCGGAATGACGGTGGAAAGAGGCCTTGAACCGCGCCCGGTTCCACGCTTCCATACCCCCCATGTTCAGGACCTTTCGAGGCGGCCAGAGCGGGGGCTGGCGCGTCACCTCGATTTCGCCAGTGACGGGCGAGCCCCTGCCCTTCATGCCGGCGCTGTCGGTGACCGACAGCGAGGCCGTCTCGTTGCCGCAGGTAGCATCGCGCAATGCCTGGCGGCTGGTCGGGGTCGCGAGCAACTTGCGCTACACCGAGCGGCCTGAGAAGCAGCAGCTCGTGGCCGTGCAGGCCGGCCTCGGCCGGTTAGAGGCAACCAGCGCGGCGCTGATCCCGATCCGCAAGTCGCAAGCCTGGTGGGAGCTGACGCAGGAGGAGCGCCGCAAGATCTTCGAGGACAGATCGCACCACATTGCGAGCAGCGTGCGCTTCCTGCCGGCGATCGCGCGCCAGCTCTATCACTGCCGCGACCTCGGCGGCCCGTTCGATTTCCTGACCTGGTTCGAGTTCGCTCCCGCAGACGCCTCGCTGTTCGAGGAGCTGGTGGCGATGCTCCGGCAGACCGAGGAGTGGAGCTATGTCGAGCGCGAGGTCGACGTGCGCGTGGTGAAGGAAGTGCTGTCGGCCTAGTCTAATGCTCCAGGAAGCGACCGGACTCGATGCGCGGCAGACCGGTGACGGGCCAGTTGTAGACGTACGTCCAGGCCTTCTCGGCGGTGCCGTCGGCGCGCGTCACATCGACCAACTGCCGCAAATATTCCGTCGGCTCCGGAAAGCCCTCGCCGCAGGCCTCGTACATGTCGAGCTCGCGCAGGAGCTCGTCCGGCACGCGCATGTGAAAGAGCTCGCCATGGACGATGTCCGTCGGCGCGTCGGAGAGCAGCAATCCCGGATAGTGCTTCACCAGAACGAGCCGGCCGCGACAGGTCGCTTCACCCAGAAATTCCGCATGGCCCGCGAGCAGCCGCGCCATCGGATGGTCGAAGCCGCGCATCAGGGTGCCGTAGACGAAAAGTCGATCGGAGCTCATGGTGTTCCAACGTTGCGGCGACGGAGCAATGCCGTTACTCCGTTTACACACGTTGCTATTCCATAGGCAAATCAGGATGGCTTTGGACACAGCCGAGGCAGCCGATCAACTGCTCGGCGAGGGCGACATTCCGCCCGTGCATGAGGTAAATGCGGCAGGGACATCGCCGTTCCTGCTCATCGCGGATCACTACGGACGGGTGCTGCCGCGCGCGCTCGGCAATCTCGGCGTCGCGGAAAGCGAGCTTGTCAGGCACATCGCCTGGGACATCGGCATCGCCGGCCTCGCCGAGCGGCTCGCCAAGATGCTCGACGCGCATCTGATCGCGCAGCGCTATTCGCGGCTTGTGATCGACTGCAACCGTCCGCCCGACGTCGCAAGCTCGATCCCTGTGATCTCCGAGGCGACCGCCATCCCCGGCAATGAGAATCTATCGGCCGCGGCCAAGGAGATGCGCCGGCGCGAGATCTTCGATCCCTATCACGGCCGGATCGGCGCAGCGATCAATGCGCGCATGCAGGCGGGCAAGCCGACGGTGCTGGTGGCGTTGCACAGCTTCACGCCCCTCTATTTAGGCGATCCGCGGCCCTGGCACATCGGCACGCTCTATCACCGCGACACGGTGCTGCCGCGGCTCTTGCTCGGACACCTGCGGGGCGAGAGCGAGCTCGTCATCGGCGACAACCAGCCTTATGCGGTGAGCGACATCACCGACTACACCATCCCCGTGCACGGCGAGGCGCGCGGGCTGATCAACACCGGCATTGAAATCCGCCAGGACCTGATCACCGACGAGACCGGCCAGCAGCAATGGGCCGAACGGCTGGCGCGGATCCTACGCGAGATCGAAGCAACGCTGCAAGAGGAGGCAGTGGCGTAATGGTCACTTCGCCCGTGTCAGCGCCAGCCAGATGCCGCCGCCGATCATAAAGCCGCCGGAGATGCGCGACATCATGCGCGTACGGCGCGCCGAGAAGAATTTTCGGGCACGCCCGGCGGCGATGGCGTAGAGCGCATCCGTCATCACCGCCGTCACCATGAATGTTACGCCGAGCAGCGCGACTTGCGGAAAGTGCGGCCGATTCATGTCCATAAATTGCGGGATGAAGGCGCCGAAGAACACCAGCACCTTCGGATTCGACAGCAGCACCAAGAATCCCTGCAGGAAGAAGCCGCCGCGCGGCGGCGGTGGCGGTGCCTTGACATCGACGCCCTCGACCGGCGCCCAGATCAGCCTGATGCCGAGCCAGACGAGATAAGCGGCGCCGGCAAAGCGCACCCAATCGAACCAGTAGCCCATGGTCGCCATTAGCGAGGTCAGGCCGACCGCGACGATGCCGATGACGATGGCAAGCCCAGCCTGCGCGCCGGCAACGTTGGTCAGCGCCGCACGCGTGCCGTGGCGCAGCCCGTTGGCGATGACCAGGGTGACGATCGGACCCGGCAGCAGCGCCAGCGCAATGCAGGCGGCGACGAAGGCGAGATAGGCTTGCATCGACATCATGGGGAGGGACTCGCTGAAGGCGTTTGCCGCATTAATGCATGGCGAGGGTTGGAACGGAAGACGTTCCCCTCCTCTCTGCTTTTGCCGCTTGACATGCAACCATTTGGTTGCCTATTATCGCTGCCATGGATGAGGTCTTCAAAGCGCTGGCAGACGCATCGAGACGGTCGCTGCTGGACAGACTTCACGCCAGGAACGGCCAAACCCTGAACGAACTTTGCGAGGGCCTCGCGATGACACGGCAGGCCGTCACGAAACACCTTGTCATTCTCGAGGACGCCAACCTGGTCACCACCATCAGGCAGGGGCGCGAGAAGCTGCACTACCTCAACCCGGTGCCGATCCATCAGATCGGCGAACGCTGGATCAGGAAATTCGAGCGCGACAAGCTCGCCGCGCTCAGCGAGTTGAAATGCCAGTTGGAGAAGCGCGATGAATAAGCCGGAGTTCCTCTACGCGACCTACATCGAGACCACGCCCGAGAAGCTGTGGGAGGCGCTGACGTCGAGCGAGTTCACCAGGCAATACTGGTTCGGCGCCGAGGTGCAATCGGACTGGAAGATCGGCTCGCCTTTCGCGCTCACGCTCGACGGCGAGGTCACCGATTCCGGCGAGATCCTCGAATCCGATCCGCCGCGGCGTCTGTCCTACAGCTTCAAGCACCACAAGTACGAGGAGCTTCGGGGCGAGCCGACCTCGCGCGTCGTCTTCACCATCGAACCGTTCGGCTCGCTCGTGCGTTTGACCGTGCTGCATGATGGCTTCGTCGAGGGCGGCAAATATCTCGGCGCCGTCTCCAACGGCTGGCCGGCGATCCTGTCCGGACTCAAGAGCCTTTTGGAGCGAGGCCAAGTGCTCGCCATCCCGCGCGCAGCCCTGAACAAGGGATTCGATGCAAAATGAACCGCGATCAATTCAAGCCGCTCACGGTCTACACCATCTACATCGCCGCAACGCCGGAGAAGGTGTGGGAAGCGCTGACATCGGCCGAGTTCAGCAAGCGGTATTTCTTCGGCAACGCCGTGGAGGTCGAGCCGCGGCTCGGCGGCGCCTTCGCCGTGCGCACGCCTGACGGCGCGCTGCACATCAGCGGCGAGGTTCTCGCCTACGATCCTCCGCGAAAGCTCTCGGTCACGTTCAACGTCAACTGGCCCGAGCTGATCGAAAAGCTCGGCCCCGCGCTCGTCACTTACGAGATCGAACAAGTCGGCGACGCGGTCCGGCTCACCATGAGCGAAGGCCATGACCGCCCGCTCAGCGACGATATCCTCGAAGGCGGACGGCAGGGCTGGCCGGCGATCCTGTCCAGCCTCAAGAGCCTGCTCGAGACAGGCCAGCCATTGGTGGTGAAAATGGGCCCGCCGCAGCGGATGCTCGACGCCCTGAAGGCGATGGGGATCAAGACGCCGTAGGCGCGGCAATTTCCGCCGTCGAGGAAATCGTTCCTGTTTGGCCTGACGCGCCGCGCTTATCAGGCGCGTGATAGCAGCTGAAGCGCCGCGCCGAGATTGGCCGCGAACAGAGCCGCGTCGATGACGAAGATCCGGAGCATCGGGCCTTTCAGAACTGGCCAGTAAGCCACCCCGACGCGGCCTCCGCGCAACAGCACGGGAACGTTATAGGCGAACTGGCTGAAATGGCAGGCGGCAAAGAACAGGAACAGCGCGAGCTGGGCCTCGACCGGCTGGAAGAAGGACGGACGAGCGGCCAGGAGATAGAGCGACAGCAATCCGATCGGCAGATTCATCGCGCCCAGGAACGCGACGCTCGCCGCCAACGTCGGTGCGATCGGATTGCTGCGCTCTTCCCGCGGCAGCAATATCTTCAGCGTATTGGTTTGCGCGATGCTGAACTGGATGAAGGCACCGACGAACCAGAGCGTGTTGAGAAGCAGGATGAAATCAGAAAGGTGCATCGTCATTTTCCGTAAAAGGCTTCACTGCGGACGACGCGGCCCGCATCGTCGAAGTCCATGAACTCGCTGGCGCGGGTGTCGCCCAGCTGCCACCACACCGTCAGTCGCGCGATCGCCTCGTCCCAGCTCCAGCTCAGGACCTTCAGGTCGGCACTTTCGATGTGGCCATAGGCTTTCCGCCAGTAGGCGCGGATATCCTCAGCGCCGGTGACGGTCGGAGAACCCGTCAGGGTGAGAGCGAGAGGGCTGCGCATCTGCGCATCATCGGCGAAATGCGCGACGACCGCATCGATATCGACCCGGCACCAATTCGCGCACCATGCCGCGACAAAGCGTTCGGCGGCCGCGCGATCCATTGCTTGTCCACTCATGATGCGGATCCTCCCCTGGCTCGTGGCCGGAAAGGTGGCAAAGCTCACGCCTCATGTCAACCATGTTGACTTTAAGCTTCGTCAGCTGTTGTCGGCGATCGCCTCCATCACGCCCATCCAACCAGCCGCACCGGACGCCCCGACGCGATCGAACGCCTCGAGCAGGACCTGGCGCTCGTGGTCCGAGGCCCGCTGCTCGATGCGCCGCCCCGCTTCCGTCAGGCGCAGCAGTTTCGAGCGGTGCTGCTCCGGCGAGCGCTTCGACGTCAGGAGCTTGCGCTCCAAGAGCAAATTGAGCGGCCGGTTCAGGGCCTGCTTGGAAATGCCGAGGATCTCGATCAGCGAACCGATCGCGATGTCGGGCCGGCGCGCCACCACATAGAGGATACGATGATGCGGGCGCGACAGACCCTGCTTGGCAAGATATGCATCGGCCTCCAGCGTCAGCCCGCGCCAGCCGTAATACATCAGCTCGAGCGCGGCATCGAGCTCGTGCAGCTTTGCAAGCGAGGCGCGGTGAAGCCCCGCGGCTTGAGACATCTTGGCCATTATCGGAAGCTAGCCCCTCGCCCGCAGCTCGCGCCGCAACACCTTGCCGGTCGCCGTCATCGGCAGCGTCTCGGCGAACTCCACGAAGCGCGG
The DNA here is from genome assembly GCF_045571415.1 of Bradyrhizobium sp. LMG 9283. Taxonomy (NCBI): domain Bacteria; kingdom Pseudomonadati; phylum Pseudomonadota; class Alphaproteobacteria; order Hyphomicrobiales; family Nitrobacteraceae; genus Bradyrhizobium; species Bradyrhizobium sp. LMG 9283. The sequence goes on along the minus strand of NZ_CP120691.1, from coordinate 1,475,449 downwards.
ATATTCGTGGGCGGCGAGCTGCACCTTGACGAACTCCTGGATCTCGCGCGCGAGCGCGTCGCTGCCGGTAAAGCCGGGACGCAGCACGATCCACGCCTTGATTGATTCCGTGCGGATCGGATCGGGAATACCGACCACCGCGGCCATCGCCACCGACGGATGCTTCATCAGCGTGTGCTCGATCTCCGACGGGCCGACGCGATAACCGGCGGTGGTGATGACGTCGTCCTCGCGGCTGACATACCAGAAATAGCCGTCCTCATCCTGCACGCCGAGATCGCCGGTGAGCAGGAACTCGCCGGCATATTTCTTCGCCGTCGCCTCCGGATTGCACCAATATTCGAGCATGGTGACCGGGCATGGCTGGCGCACGCCGATGATGCCGCGCTGGCCGCGCGGCAGTTCCTCGCCCTTGTCGTTGACGATGCGGACGTCGAAGCCCGGCGTCGCCTTGCCCATCGCGCCGGGGCGGATCGGAAACAGATTGGAGTTGCTACCGATCACGAGGTTGCACTCGGTCTGGCCGAACACCTCGTGCGCATCGATTCCGAAGGTATCGCGCACCCATCCGAGCAACTCGCCACCCAGAGACTCGCCGCCGGTGAAGATGCTGCGCAGCTTGACGCCGGGATGCTTGACGCCGGCCTGCCGCATCAGCTTCAGCGCCGTCGGCGGCAGGAAGACGTTGCGGATGCCGAGATCAGCCATCATCTGCATTGCTGCCTGCGGCTCGAATTTGCGCGCACGATGACCGACCAGCGGAATGCCGTGATACCAGAAGGCGAGCAGGCCGTTGATGAGGCCGCCGATCCAGGCCCAATCCGCCGGCGTCCACATGAGATCGCCGGGGCGTGGCAGGAAGTTGTGGCACATCTCCACATTGGGAAGATGGCCGAGCACGACGCGGTGCGCATGCAGCGCGCCCTTCGGGTTGCCGGTCGTGCCCGAGGTGTAGATGATCAGCGCGGGATCGTCGGCCGAGGTGTCGACATTTGCAAAATCCTCGGACGCGGTTTCGATCGCTGACCAGAACGGCTTTGCACCGGCGTGGACGGCGCCGCTCGTGACATAGATGTCCTGCAAATAGGGCAGCCGGTCGCGGATCTTGGTGAGCTTCTCCCAGCCCGCCTCATCGGTTATGATGGCTCTTGCCTGCGAATTCGACAGGCGGAATTCCAGCGCGTCCTCGCCGAACAGGGCAAACAGCGGGATCGAGATCAGCCCGGAGCGGAACGCCGCCATGTGCGCGATCGGCAATTCCAGCGACTGCGACAGGAACACCGCGACGCGATCGCCTCGGACAAGCCCATCCGTCTTCAGCACATTGGCGAAGCGGCGCGACATCTCCGCGACCTCATCGAATGAGGTGCGCGTGGTGGTGCCGTTCTCGTCGACATAGATCAGAGCCAGGCGGCCGGTGCCGTCGGCATGGCGGTCGCAGCACGCCTCCGCCATGTTGAATCGCGCCGGGATGTCCCAGCGGAAGTTGCGATAGAGCTCGTCGTAAGTTGCGGCTTCGGTGAGCATTCCGTCCCTCGTGTTTCACTCCATTCTGCGGGGTGCGAGCACCGAAGCCTAGCGAAAAGCGCGGGGCAGCTAAAGCACCGCCTCGGACAGCGTGGGCCGGGAGCCCTTCAGCTGGGCGCAGGCGCGATCTCAGTTCCCTTGCATGTAGCGCGTGGGATTCGTCTTGTCCGCCTTGAAGATGTCGGCAGCCTCCGCAAACAGCGTCGACACGGCCGAAGCATTCAGATCGGCGAACGCCTTGAAGCTGAAATTGTTGCAGCCGGTCCGCAACGCGCCGAGCTTGTCGGCATAGAATGAAACCAACTGTTGGCCATTCCGCGTCACCGCGACATAAACACTGATATAATTCTTCTGCAGCGCGACGCCGATGACCGGCCACGACGTCGACTTGCCGGACTTGATAGCATAGCGAAACTGGCCGTAGCCGATCATGGCCATGCGCATGCCGGCCTCACCCGCCGGCGTCCCCGCATGGAAATGTCGCTTCAGCGACGGCGCAGCCCTGCGCATCAGCGCATGCAGCTTTCCGAGATCCGTCGTGCGATTGGCATCGAAAGCGAGATAGGCCTCCAGACTGTCCGCAGTAACACGAAACATCCAGGGCCCTTCCTGCTAGCCCGACAGGGCGGCCTTCACCAGGCCGCTGGCCTTGCCGAAATCCATCTGTCCGGCGTACTTCGCGCGCAGCACCGCGATCACCTTGCCCATGTCCTTCATACCGGCCGCACCGGTTTCAGTGATCGCATCCGCGATCGCATTCTTCACCTCGTCGTCCGACATCTGCTTCGGCAAATACGCCGAGATCACCGCGATCTCCTCGCGCTCTTGCGCGGCAAGCTCGGCACGGCCACCCTTGTCGTAGAGCTCGACCGCCTCCTGGCGCTGCTTGATCATCTTCTGCAGCACGGCGAGGATGTCGGCGTCTGACAACGGCGGCTTGCCGCTGCCGCGGGCGTCGATGTCGGCGTTCTTGATGGTCGAATTAACCATGCGCAGCGTGGACAGCTTGCGCTCGTCCTTGGCCTTCATGGCCTCCTTGACCGCATTGTTGATGTCGTCGCGCAGCATGATCGCCTCGTTTGGAAACAGTCCGGAAAGACTCGTGGTCTACAACAAGATCCAGGGTCAATATAGGTGCTTGCATGAACACCGGAAAGCATCTCGCCATGTTGGCGGTCTGCCTCGGGGTGCTCTGGGCGAGCCGTTTCGGCCCCTATACGTGCGGCACGCTTCCGGGCTTTACCAGCGCAACCAATTCGTCCTGGCTCGCCATCGCCACGAATGGCCTCTTTCTAATCCTTCTGCTGTACCTGCCGGTCTATGACTTCATATCCCTCCTGACGTACAAGCTTGGCTGGGAGACGAAGTTCAATCCGCTCGTGGTCTACGAAGGTGAGCACTCGACGAAACCGGTCTCGACGAAGGCCCGACGCGTCCTTTACCTGGTCGATGTTGCCGTTGTGAGCTTCTTTCTCCTGCCGCTATGGACCAAGGCCACCTATTGCGGGTGAGTGCTTAGCCCGCGAGCAGCCATTCGGTCAGCGCCTGCACCGTTGCCTCCGGCTGTTCCGGTTGCGGCAGGTGCCCACAGCGATCGAGGATCACGAGCCTCGCGCCGGCAATACCCTCCGCCATCTCTTTCGAGAACGCGTTGGGGATGGTGTTGTCGGCATCGCCCGTCAGCACCAATGTCGGACACTTGATGGCTGAAAGCGTCGGGCGTGAATCCACCCGCGCGATGATCGCGGCCTGCTGCCGCAGATAGCCTTCCACGCCGACGTCCTCGTCCTGCGCGTGCACGAGCTTCAGAATAGCGGCATCATCGCGCCGAGACGGATGCACGAGCTCCGGAAAGCTCTCCTCGCGGATGGCCCGAAGCTCGCCACGCCTGACGCGCTCCATCAGAGCGCGACGGCGCGCGGTCGCCTCCGGCGTATCGGGGCGGGCCTGGGTGTTGATCAACGCGAGTTTTGCCACCCGCTCGGGCGCCTGGCGCATGATCTCGAGCGCGATGTAGCCGCCCATGGAATGGCCGGCGAGTGCGAAGCGCGGCGGCGCCTCGCTCAGCACTCGGGCGGCGATCGCCGCCATGCTGTCGTCGCGGATATGGTTGGCAATCATCACCGGGCCGAGCCGCCACAAGGTGGGGAGAACCGGGGCATAGATCCGGGCCGACGAGGCCAGCCCCGGAACCAGCAAAATCGGGGTGGTCTGGTCCATTATTGCCTCGCAAGCCCAGGAAATTGGCGGAAATTGTGCGGCCAAGCTTAGGTGCCGGAGACGGGCTGTCAAATATGCAAAAACGCATGTGAATCGGCCTCTTCCCGCTTTGACGGGCACGCGCGGGGGGCTTATGAAGCGGGCTCATGACACAACATGACAACGATCCCGCTTGGCCGGACCACAAACCGACCGCGCTCCTCGTGCTTGCCGACGGCACGGTGCTTGAGGGCTTTGGTCTCGGCGCCGAAGGCCACGCCGTCGGTGAGGTCTGCTTCAACACCGCGATGACCGGCTACGAGGAGATCCTGACCGATCCCTCCTATGCCGGCCAGCTCATCACCTTCACCTTCCCGCATATCGGCAATGTCGGCACCAACGAGGACGACATCGAGACGGTGAACATGGCCGCGACGCCCGGCGCGCGCGGCGTGATCCTGCGCACCGCGATCACCGATCCCTCGAACTATCGCGCCACCAAGCATCTCGACCAATGGCTGAAGGCGCGCGGCATCATCGGCCTCTCCGGCATCGACACCCGCGCGCTGACCGCGCTGATCCGCTCGAAGGGCATGCCCAATGCCGTGATCGCGCATTCCCGGACCGGCGAGTTCGACCTGCATGGCCTGAAGGAAGAAGCGCGCGAATGGCCGGGCCTCGAGGGCATGGACCTCGTGCCGATGGTCACGAGCGGCCAGCGCTTCACCTGGGACGAGACGCCTTGGCTGTGGGACAACGGTTTTGGCCAGCAGGAGAAGCCGGAGTTCAACGTCGTCGCCATCGATTACGGGATCAAGCGCAACATCTTGCGCCTGCTTGCCGGCGTCGGCTGCAAGGTGACAGTGGTGCCGGCGACGACCTCGTCCGAAGACATCCTGGCGATGAAGCCGGACGGCGTGTTCCTGTCCAACGGTCCGGGCGATCCGGCCGCGACCGGCAAATACGCGGTGCCTGTCATCCAGGACGTCATCAAGTCGGGCACGCCGACCTTCGGTATTTGCCTTGGCCACCAGATGCTGGGCCTTGCCGTCGGCGCTAGAACCAAGAAGATGCATCAGGGCCATCACGGCGCCAATCACCCGGTGAAGGACGAGACCACCGGTAAGGTCGAGATCACCTCGATGAATCACGGCTTTGCCGTGGACGAGACGACGCTGCCGAAGGGCGCGACGCAGACCCACGTCTCGCTGTTCGACGGCTCCAATTGCGGCATCCAGCTCGATGGCAAGCCGGTGTTCTCGGTGCAGTACCATCCCGAAGCATCGCCCGGCCCGCGCGACTCGCATTATCTGTTCCAGCGCTTCGCCGATTTGATGCGGCAGAAAAAGAGCGCGTAAAGGCGCTCTTGCGTGCCCCGGTCGCAGCACTCTGGGTCCCGGCTCTGCGCAGCAGCTGCAGCACGTCCGGGACACAAGGCCTGCCAAGGAACGCCCTGACAAGGCGAAATGTTGTCTTGGCATCTTGCAGCAGGAGCCCTCATGTCCGTCGTCCGCGACAAGGCCGAGCCGCTCGCCATCGTGTTCGAGGATGACGGGCTCGTGCCGAACAACATCCTTCCGTTCCTGGTCTACCAGGGCGCGGTCAAGCTCGATCCCAAGCGTCCCGAAGAGACCATCGAAAACCTGTTCGAAGCGAACGGCTGGGGCGGGACGTGGCGCAACGGCGTCTACGACTATCTGCACTATCACGCGACAGTGCACGAAGTGCTCGGTGTTGCGCGCGGCAGCGCTCGCGTCCGCTTCGGCGGCGATCACGGCCAGGAGCTTCAGATCAAGGCCGGTGACGTCGCGATCTTGCCGGCCGGCACCGGACATCAGTGCATCAAGGCAAGCGACGATTTCTGCGTGATCGGCGCCTATCCGCCCGGCGCAAAGATGGAGATCACGAGGGCAACGCCGGATAACCACGCGAAAGCCCTGAAGACGATTCCGCAAGTAGCGCTGCCGCCGGCCGATCCGGTGACGGGTAAGAATGGGGCATTGATGCGGCTGTGGCGGTAGCCGCAAGCGCAGATGTAGTGCCGTAGGGTGGGCAAAGCGCAGCGTGCCCACCATTCGATCTATACGGTGAGGACAAATGGTGGGCATAGCGCGCGAAGAGCGCGCCTTTGCCCACCCTACGACACCGGCGCCGGGACGACGATGTTGATGCGACGCGGCCCTACGCCGCGTTCGCACCTTCCTGCCTTGTGGCCTCGAACAGGAACCAGGTGCGGCGCTCGGTCTCGTCGATGAAGACCTCGAGGATGCTGGCGCTGGCGACGTCGCCGGCCTCGTCGCAGACCTCGTGCGCCTTGCGCATGGCGGCTGCGACGTGCTTGTTGTCCTGCATCAGCTCGCGCAGCATCTCCCGCGGCGGGACATAGTCCTCGTTATTGTCCTTGATGGTCTGGAGCTTTGCGACCTGGCCGATCGACTTCAGCGTGGTACCGCCGACCTTGCGGACGCGCTCGGCGAGCTGGTCCGTGGTGGCGAAGATCTGGTCGGACTGCTCGTCGAGCAGCAAATGGTAATCGCGGAAATGCCGGCCGCTGATGTGCCAGTGGAAATTCTTGGTCTTGAGATAAAGCGCGAACGCATCGGCCAGAAGCACGTTGAGGGCTTCAGAGACCTTCTTGACTCCGTCGGACGGCAGATCGGTGGGGGTGTCGAGATCGGGCGAGACCTTGTTGGTTTTGCTCACGGGAGACCTTCCTGTTAGGACGCAGACATTGACGGCGCGCCGTCGCACCCCTAACGCAAGGCAGGCAGCGTCGGTTCCTGCACCGGAACCATTTGGCCGGGACGTTCGAATACCATGGACGATTGGATCGATTATTACGACTCCACGCATACGATCTATGTCAGCAAGCTGCATCGCGATTTGCACTTCCAGATCATTGCGCGGGACATCATCGGCTACATCCCCTCGCCCGAGGCGACGGTGCTGGACTATGCCTGCGGCGAGGCGCTGTCGGCGAACCAAGTGGCCGCCGCCTGCGCCAAGCTGATCCTCGCCGAGCCCGCGCCGGGCGTGCGCGGCCGGCTGATCGCGCGGTTCGCCCCAAACACCAAGATCCGCGTGCGCTCACTCGATGACGTCCGCAAGATGCAGGACCAGTCGATCGATCTCGTCGTGATGAACTCAGTCGCGCAATACATGACGCCGGAGGAGCTCGATGCCGCCCTCCTCAACATCCGCCGTATCCTGAAGCCCTCCGGGAAGCTGGTGCTTGGCGATATCCTCCAGCCCAATGTCGGCATGGCCAGGGACGTGATGGCGCTGCTCGGCTTCGGTCTGCGTCACGGCTTCCTCAAGGACGCGCTGCTCGGGCTGATCAGCACCGCGCTGTCTGATTACCGTCATCTGCGCACGCGCATCGGGCTGCAGCGCTACAGCGAGGACGAGATCACCGCCAAGCTGAAGGCGGCGGGCTTCGCGGTCCAGCGCGCCCACAGCAACATCGGCCATAATCGCTGGCGCATGACCTTCATCGTGCGGCCGCCCTTGGTTCGTTAAGCATAACAATCAGCCGAGGTGGCCTCTCGCATCCCGATCGGTCATTATCGCAGTGGCCCGGTGGCGGAAGCTCTACGCGGGAGCGGTGCATCGCTCTTCATCCTGGTTCAAATCCAGGCCGGGTCTCCACGCTTCGCCGCTGCGGGGCTACGCGTGGCGCAGCTACGCTAGACCAGCAGGGGCGAAGCGTGTCCGGCGTGGCTGGAGCGAAGCGAAAGCGAAGACGGACTGCCACCCAAAACGCTGGATATCGTGACACGCCGGGCTCGTCAGCACCCACGCGTAACCGTCTCATTTTCGGTCAAGGTCGACCAATTCGCAGCCGGACACAAGCTGAAGCCGCTCGGCATCCCTGGCCGCCGAGCTGAGCACGGCATCGAGCAGGCCCGGGAAGCGCGCCTCCAGATCCTCACGTCGCAGCCGCATGAATCGGTTGGTGCCCGCCACGCGCGTCTGCATCAACCCGCATTCGCGCAGCTTGGCGAAGTGGTAGGCGAGGTTTGACTTGCCGCCAAGCCCGCTGAAATCGCCGCAGCAGAGCTCGCTGCTGCTGGCACGTTCTTGCTGTGCAAGCTGGTAGACGATGGCGAGCCGGATCGGATCGCTCAGGCAATCCAGCACCATCGGCAGCTCGATCTGCTCGCGGGTCGGATGAAGTGGCGTGCGGCTCATGTCGAGATCATAACGAAGTGGCCACCATGTTCAATAGTTCTTGAACCAATTGACTCCCGGAAACATAGCATCCAATAGTTCAATAAACGTTGAACATAGGGACTTTTTCTAATGAGCGTGTTCTGGCTGGCCTTAGCGGCGTTTGCGATCGGCACTGAGGGATTTGTCATTGCGGGACTTTTGCCGGCAATCGCCACCGACCTTTCGATTTCGGTCTCGGCCGCGGGCCAATTGGTCACCGCCTACGCCCTCACCTACGCGGTGGGGTCGCCCATCCTCGCCGTGGCGCTAAACAACATCGACCGCCGCACTGTACTGGCCCTGGCACTGACGACCTTCATCGCTGGCAACCTCGCGGCGATGGTAGCATCCAACTACGCCCTGCTGCTGGCCTCGCGGATGCTGATGGCGCTTGGCTCGGGGCTGTGTATGCCCACGGCAATGGCTGTGTCCGTAGCAGTCGCGGCGCCCGAACGGCGCGGCCGCGCGGTGGCGCTCGTCACCGCCGGGCTCACGGTTGCGACCGTGATCGGCGTGCCCTTCGGCAATCTCGTCGGCAGCCTGCTCGGCTGGCGCGCGACCTTTGCCATGGTCGCCCTGATTGGCGCGGTCGCGCTCGCCGGCCTGTTGCTCGGCCTGCCACGCGGCCTGCCGCGCAATACGGCCTCGCTCAGCGAACGGCTGGCGGTGGCGCGCCACAGCCACGTGCTGGTCGCGCTTCTGATCACCATTCTGTGGGCGCTGGGCGGCTTCACTGTGTTCACCTATTTTGCGGTCCCGCTGCGCGGCCTCGGCTTCGACGCCTCGCAGATCAGCCTTGCGCTGCTGGTGTTTGGCGGCGCGGCGGCGATCGGGAACATGCTTGGCGGCGTCCTGGCCGACCGGCTCGGCACGCTCGCGACCGCAGGCCTCGGGCTCGCCGGCATGGCGGGCGCCCTGATCCTGCATTCGCTGGTCCTGAAGCTGATGCCCGCACAGGCGCACTACGCGGTGCTCGGGGCGATCTTCCTCTGGGGTCTCTCGGGCTGGGCGTTCTATCCGGCCCAGCTCGCCAGCATCATCCGGATCGAGCCGCAGGCTTCGATGATCGCGCTCTCGCTCAACGCCTCATCGATGTATCTCGGCTTCGCCATCGGCGGAGCGCTGGGCGGCGCTGTGCTGGCCACCCTGTCGCCGACCGACCTCGGCTGGATCGGCGGAACGAGTGTGGCGGCCTCGCTTGTGGTGCACCTCGCCCGTGGCTGGCAGGCCCGACCAAAACCGGTCAAAATTGCCGGTTGATGGGCGTTTTTCGGGGTTTCGCCGCCCCGAAAACTGGTCTAAGACCCACCCGCGCGCGAGGGAAGACCCCGCGCACGCGCATGATCCGCCAAAGTGTGGGCGGTTTGGCGCGAAGATCATGCGCCCTTTTATATTGGGAGCGCGATCGGACGCAAAACCGGGCGCCACTTTTGCTGATCGCGCTCCTGCTTAGGGGACGCGCGGCAAGCGCGCCCTTTTTTTGTGCCCAAATTCCACTTCGGCGAGAGTTGATGCCCAAACGTACAGACATCACCACCATCCTGATCATCGGCGCCGGCCCCATCGTGATCGGCCAGGCCTGCGAGTTCGACTATTCGGGCACTCAGGCGGTGAAGACGCTGAAGGAAGAGGGCTATCGCATCGTCCTCGTCAATTCCAACCCGGCCACCATCATGACCGATCCGGAACTGGCCGATGCGACCTATATCGAGCCGATCACGCCCGAGATCGTCGCCAAGATCATCGAGAAGGAACGTCACGTCATTCCCGGCGGCTTCGCGCTGCTGCCGACCATGGGTGGCCAGACCGCGCTGAACTGCGCGCTGTCGCTGCGCCGGCAGGGCACGCTGGAGAAGTTCGACGTCGAGATGATCGGCGCCACCGCTGACGCCATCGACAAGGCCGAAGACCGCCAGCTGTTCCGCAACGCCATGGAGAAGATCGGGCTGCAGACGCCGAAGTCGCGGCTTGCCAACGCCTCCGAGCTGAAGAAGTCGTTCCGCGACAAATATCTCGCCGAACGCGAGAAGGCCTCCGGCGCGGCGCTCGAAGAGCTCGATCGGCAATGGACTCTCGGCGAAGGCGACCGCCGCAAGCGGTATCAGGAGTATGCGCTTGGGCAGGCGATGATGGCGCTGTCCGAGATCGGCCTGCCCGCGATCATCCGCCCCTCCTTCACCATGGGCGGCACCGGCGGCGGCATCGCCTACAACAAGGAAGAATTCCTCGACATCATCGAGCGCGGTCTCGATGCGTCTCCGACCAACGAAGTGCTGATCGAGGAATCCGTGCTCGGCTGGAAAGAGTACGAGATGGAGGTGGTGCGCGACAAGAACGACAATTGCATCATCGTCTGCTCGATCGAGAACCTCGATCCGATGGGCGTGCACACCGGCGACTCCATTACGGTGGCGCCAGCGCTGACGCTGACCGACAAGGAATACCAGATCATGCGCGACGCCTCGATCGCGGTGCTGCGCGAGATCGGGGTCGAGACCGGCGGCTCCAACGTGCAGTTCGGTGTCAATCCCGAAGACGGCCGCATGGTCGTCATCGAGATGAATCCGCGCGTGTCGCGCTCCTCCGCGCTGGCCTCAAAAGCCACCGGCTTTCCGATCGCAAAGGTCGCCGCCAAGCTCGCGGTCGGCTACACGCTCGACGAGATCGCCAACGACATCACCGGCGGCGCCACGCCGGCCTCGTTCGAGCCGACGATCGATTACGTGGTCACCAAGGTGCCGCGTTTTGCCTTCGAGAAATTCCCGGGCGCCTCGACCACGCTGACCACGTCGATGAAGTCGGTCGGCGAAGTCATGGCGATCGGCCGCACCTTCCAGGAAAGCCTGCAGAAGGCGCTGCGCGGGCTCGAGACCGGATTGACCGGCCTCGATGAGATCGAGATCGAGGGCCTCGGCCGCGACGACGACAAGAATGCGATCCGCGCCGCGCTCGGCACGCCGACGCCGAACCGCATTCTTCAGGTCGCCCAGGCCATGCGGCTCGGCTGGTCGAACGAAGACATCTTCAACTCCTGCAAGATCGATCCCTGGTTCCTCGGCGAGATGCGCGGCATCGTCGACATGGAGGAGAGGGTCAGGAAGAACGGCCTGCCCGGCAACGCCTTCGGCATGCGCACCCTGAAGGCCATGGGCTTCTCCGACGCGCGGCTCGCCGTGCTCGCTGAGACGACAGAGGCCGAGGTCAAGGCGAAGCGCCACGCGCTCGGCGTTCGCCCGGTCTACAAGCGCATCGACACCTGCGCGGCCGAGTTCGCCTCGCCGACCGCCTACATGTATTCGACCTATGAGGCGCCATTTGCGGGAGCATTGGCGGATGAGAGCACGCCATCCGACAAGAAGAAGGTCATCATTCTCGGTGGCGGGCCGAACCGCATCGGCCAGGGCATCGAGTTCGACTATTGCTGCTGTCATGCCTGCTTCGCCCTGCACGATGCCGGCTACGAATCCATCATGGTCAACTGCAACCCGGAGACGGTGTCGACCGACTACGACACGGCCGATCGGCTTTATTTCGAGCCGCTTACCGCCGAGGACGTGCTGGAGATCATCGCCAAGGAACGCAGCAAGGGCACGCTGCACGGCGTGATCGTGCAGTTCGGCGGTCAGACCCCACTGAAGCTGGCGCACGCGCTGGAAGCCGCTGAAGTGCCGATCCTCGGCACCTCGCCGGACGCCATCGACCTCGCCGAGGACCGCGACCGCTTCAAGCGCGTGCTCGACAAGCTCAGGCTCAAGCAGCCGAAGAACGGCATCGCCTACTCGGTCGAGCAGGCTCGCCTCGTCTCCGCCGATCTCGGTCTGCCGCTCGTGGTGCGCCCGTCCTACGTGCTCGGCGGTCGCGCCATGCAGATCATCCGCGAGGAGAACCAGCTCAACGACTATCTGCTTGGCACGCTGCCGGAGCTGGTGCCGGCCGACGTCAAGGCGCGCTATCCGAACGACAAGACCGGGCAGATCAACACCGTGCTCGGCAAGAACCCGCTGCTGTTCGACCGTTATCTGTCAGATGCTACCGAAGTCGACGTTGACTGCCTCAGCGACGGCACGGACACCTTCATCGTCGGCATCATGGAGCACATCGAGGAAGCCGGCATCCATTCCGGCGATAGCGCCTGCTCTCTTCCGCCGCACTCGCTCGATGCGAAGATGATCGAGGAGCTGGAGCGGCAGACTCGCGAGCTCGCGCTCGGCCTCGACGTCATTGGCTTGATGAACGTGCAATACGCCATCAAGGACGGCGAGATCTACGTGCTCGAGGTCAATCCGCGCGCTTCGCGCACCGTGCCGTTCGTGGCCAAGGTGATCGGCACGCCGGTCGCCAAAATCGCCGCGCGCATCATGGCGGGCGAGAAGCTCGCCGACTTCAAGCTGAAGAAGGCTGCGCTCAAGCACGTCGGTGTGAAGGAATCGGTATTTCCGTTCGCGCGGTTCCCCGGCGTCGACACCGTGCTCGGCCCCGAGATGCGCTCGACCGGCGAGGTCATGGGCATCGACCGCTCGTTCGCGGTCGCCTTCGCCAAGAGCCAGCTCGGCGGCGGCACCCGGGTGCCGCGCAAGGGCACGGTGTTCGTCTCGGTGCGCGAAAGCGACAAGACGCGCATCGCCGACGCCGTTCGCGAATTGCACTCGCTCGGCTTCAAGGTGCTGGCAACCTCCGGCACCCAGCGCTTCCTGACCGACCAGGGCATTCCGACCGAGAAGGTGAACAAGGTGCTGGAAGGGCGGCCGCACATTGTCGATGCCATCACCAATGGCGACGTCCAGCTCGTCTTCAACACCACCGAAGGCCCGCAGGCGCTGGCGGACAGCCGTTCGCTGCGGCGCGCGGCCCTCTTGCATAAAGTGCCATATTACACCACTCTTTCCGGGGCCGTGGCGGCCGCGCAGGGCATCCGCGCCTATCTGGGCGGGGACCTTGAGGTTCGTACCCTGCAGAGCTACTTTTCGGAAACCTGATCGCGAGCGGCGGCGAACCCGCCGCTAAGTGATTGGCAATGAAGCCACAATGGCCGGAGGAACCGTCCGGCCATGTGGTTGTTCTGTTCCGGCGCGAGACCCACATGAGATCCCGGCGGGCGCGTGTTCAGCCGCGGAATACCGACGAATCAAGGTTGCCGCGCCCTGCATCTTTTTGGGGCGCGCAGCTGAAGGACGAGAGAAGAGATGGAAAAGGTTCCGATGACCCAGGCCGGCTTTGTCGCGCTCGGGGAAGAATTGAAGCACCGCCAGTCCGTGGATCGTCCGCGGATAATCGAGCACATCGCCGAGGCGCGCTCGCACGGAGACCTGTCGGAGAACGCGGAGTATCACGCCGCGAAGGAGGAACAGTCCCACAATGAGGGCCGCATCGCCGAGCTCGAGGACAAGCTCGCGCGCGCCGACATCATCGACATCTCGAAACTCTCCGGCGACACCATCAAGTTCGGCGCCACGGTGACGCTGGTCGACGAGGACACCGAGAAGAGGACGGTGTGGCAGATCGTCGGCGAGGTCGAGGCCGACGCCAAGAAGGGCCGCATCTCCATCACCTCGCCGCTCGCGCGCGCACTGATCGGCAAGAAGAAGGGCGCCTCGGTCGAGGTCAACACGCCCGGCGGCGCCAAGGCGTACGAGATCACCAAGGTGGAGTGGCGGTAAGGATTTGCCGCTGCGCTGACGTTTCGAAAAGGCCGCGCGATGCGCGGCTTTTTTGTTTCTGCGTCTCGTGTCCCGGACGCGCTGCAACGCCCTTGGCGCTGATGCGCAGAGCCGGGACCCAGAAAGCAGCACGGCACGCGGCGATGAGATGCTCCCCGGCTCTGCAGCGCATCGCACCGGACGATGCTTCGCATCGCCGGGGGCGTTGCGCTGCGTCCGGGGCACGAGAGCGCGCACTATCTTCTTCCCTTCACCTCCAGCGGCACCGCCGCCTCGTATTTCGAATTGTGCAGCACCAGCGAGGTGCGCACGTTGCGGACATGGGGCGCTGCGGTGAGGTGCGTGACGAAATCCTGGAAGGTCGCCATGTCGGGGGCGACGCATTTCAGGATGAAATCGACCTCGCCCGACAGCATCCAGCATTCCCGCACCAAGGGTTCGGCGCGGACGAACTCCTCGAACGTACGCAAATCCGCCTCGGCCTGGCTCGACAGGTGCACGGCCGCGAACACGGTGACGTCGAAGCCGAGCTTGCGGGCATCCAGCAGGCCCCGATAGCCGTGGATGTAACCCTCCTCCTCGAGCGCGCGGACGCGGCGTAGGCAGGGGGGCGGCGAGATGCCGACGCGCTTGGCCAGCTCGACATTTGTGATTCGACCGTCGCCCTGAATCTCAGCGAGAATTTTCAGGTCGATCTCGTCTAGGTTCCGCGACACGTGATTGGAACTCCTGCCCTTTACGGCGGTATTGGGTGATTTGTCGAAATCCTCATAGCCCAGTCCACACCCCCGGCGCAATTTTATTGCGCGCGCAGCGCAATCGACTTTTGTTCCTTGTTGGAAAAATCCGCCGAGAGGGAATGCAATTCTTGCATGGCTCAGCAGAAGGCTTAGATTAGCTCTGATACTTCAGCGCCTCCGCGAGGCCTCCCGGCACGTTCCGCGCCCGCGCTGCAAATCCCCCGTGAAAGGCGTCCATCGAAATGTCCGCTCCTGTTCATGCAAAGGTCGTCATTATTGGCTCTGGCCCCGCCGGCTACACCGCCGCGATCTACGCCGCGCGCGCGATGCTCGAGCCGATCCTGATCCAGGGCATCCAGCCCGGCGGCCAGCTCACCATTACCACGGACGTCGAGAACTATCCGGGCTTCGCCGACGTGATCCAGGGCCCCTGGCTGATGGAGCAGATGGAGAAGCAGGCGGTCCATGTCGGCACCAGGATCGTCACCGACCTGGTCATCAAGCTGGAGACCACGCAGCGGCCGTTCCGTCTCACCTGCGACAGCGGCGACGTCTATCTCGCCGACACCTTGATCCTCGCCACCGGGGCGCAAGCGCGCTGGCTCGGGCTGCCTTCCGAAGCGAAGTTCCAGGGCGGCGGCGTGTCGGCCTGCGCCACCTGCGACGGCTTCTTCTACCGTGGCAAGGAAGTCATCGTGGTTGGCGGCGGCAACACCGCGGTCGAGGAAGCCCTGTACCTCACCAACCATGCCTCCCAAGTCACCATCGTGCATCGTCGTGATCACTTCCGTGCCGAGCGCATCCTGCAGGAACGCCTGTTCAAGCATCCGAAGATCAAGGTGATCTGGGACTCCGCCGTCAACGAGATCTGCGGCACCGAGAACCCCAACAAGGTCACCCATGTCCGGCTCAAGAACGTCAGGACCGGCGCACTCAAGGAGGTGAAGGCTGACGGCATCTTCATCGCCATCGGCCATGCGCCGGCGACCGAACTCGTCAAGGACCAGGTCAAGCTCAAACCGTCGGGCTATGTCGAGGTCGCCCCGAACTCGACCGCCACGTCGGTGCCCGGCCTGTTTGCCGCCGGCGACGTCGCCGACGAGACCTATCGCCAGGCCGTGACGGCCGCCGGCCTCGGCTGCATGGCCGCACTCGAAGCCGAACGTTTCTTGGCCCTTCGCGCCAGCGAGCGCGCGGCAGCGGAATGAAGATCATGCCTCGAACACGCGACGGATTTACGGATATGGACTGGGACAAGCTGAAGGTGTTTCACGCGGCGGCGGAAGCTGGCAGCTTCACGCATGCCGGCGAGCAGCTCGGCCTGTCGCAATCGGCGGTCTCCCGCCAGGTCTCGGCGCTGGAGCAGGAGCTTTCGGTCTCGCTGTTTCACCGCCACGCCCGCGGCCTGATCCTCACCGAACAGGGCGACCTCCTGTTCCGCACTGCGCACGACGTGTTCATGCAGCTGCAGGCGGCGCGCGCCAAGCTGACCGACAGCCGCGAGCGGCCGAGCGGCGATCTCAAGATCACCACCACGCCCGGCGTCGGCATCAACTGGCTGATCCCGCGGCTCGGCGAGTTCACTGCGCTCTATCCGGAGATTCGCATCTCGTTGATCGTCACCGACGAGGAGCTCGATCTATCGATGCGCGAGGCTGACGTCGCGATCCGCACCCGCAAGCCGACGCAGCCCGATCTCATCCAGCGCAAGCTGTTCGCGATGGGCTTTCACGCCTATTGCTCGCCGGAATACATCAAGCGCTTCGGCACGCCACGCACGCTGGAGGAGCTCGACTCCCACCGCATCATCACGCTTGCCGACGGCAACTTCGCGCCGCATCTGCAGAACCGCAACTGGCTGATCGAAGCCGGTCGCAACGGATCGGGTCCGCGCGAAGCCTATTTCAAGGTCAACAACATCCTCGGTCTCGTGCGCGCCTGTCAGCAGGGCCTCGGCATTGCCGCCCTGCCCGACTACCTCGTCGAGGAGCAGAGCAAGCTCGTGCAGCTGTTCGGCGAGTCGGATTCGATCCAGCTCGACACTTACTTCGTCTATCCCGAGGAGTTGAAGACGGTCGCGCGCGTGCAGGTGTTCCGTGACTTCGTAGTGAGCAAGGCGCAGCGCTGGCCGTCCTGATTTCCGCATGACTGACATGCGGCCTCGGCTGTTGCTGCATGGCGCTCGGCAAGCCCATAATGTTTGCACGCTGAGCCTTCGCGTTGCGCATTTGTCCCCCTCCTCCAGTGGCGCGGGAGTTCAGTAATCCCTCTTGGAAGGTGATTGTGTCGGCCTCACGTGGCCAATACCTAAGCCGGGCCCTCGGGTCCGGCTTTTTTTCGTCAAAAGTGGGCCTCGCGTTCCGCGTGTATTGACAGTTCCAGGCATACCCCGCATCATTTGCAAATGATCACGAAGTCGTGCGCAGTCGTCTCGAAAAAAGGCCCGCATCCCGGGGCCTCGGATTTTTGCGCGCACTAGCTGACTTCGTCATCGCGAACAGATCCCGAAAACCCCGCCGCCTGGACGGGGTTTTTTCATGTGCCTCCGTCTCAGGCTTTTTCCCGAGAAGGAGATGGAACATGACCGGACTACGAGATCACTTGCACGGGCTGTGGCTGCCGCTGGTGACGCCGTTTCAGGGCGGCGCACTGGACGAGAGGTCGCTGCGGCGGCTGACGCGGCACTACAGCGCGCAGGCCGTCGACGGCTTCATCCTGGGGGCGACCTCCGGGGAAGGCATGACGCTGCGCGAGGCCGAGCTCGAACGTCTCGTCGCCGTGGTGCGCGAGGAGATGGCGGCCGGCGGCCGCAACCTGCCGGTCTGCCTCGGCCTCTCGGGCGCGGACACCTCGCGCCTGCAGGAACGCCTCGACGCGACCGCGGACTGGTCGATCGACGGTTACCTGATCGCCAGCCCCTATTACGTGCGGCCGTCGCAGCGTGGCCTCTTGGCGCATTTCGAGGCGCTCGCCGACCACGCTGCCTGGCCGATCGCGCTCTACAACATCCCCTATCGCTGCGCAGTCAGCATCACCAACCAGACCATGCTGCGGCTTGCCGAGCACAAGAACATCGTCGGCCTGAAGGATTGCGGCGCCAGCCGCGAGCAGTCGATCGCGCTGCTGCGCGACCGGCCGAAGGACTTTCGCGTGCTCACCGGCGAGGACGCCAACTATTTCGAGGCGCTCAGTGACGGCGCCGACGGCGGCATTCTGCTGTCGGCCCATGTCGAGACCGCAACCTTTGCAGCTGTGTATGCCGAGTTGAAGCGCGGCAACCACGATGCGGCGCAGGCGCGCTGGCAGGAGGTCGCCGGGCTGACGCGGCTCTTGTTCACCGAGCCGAGCCCCGCGCCGGCGAAGTACTGGCTGTGGCGCAGCGGCCTGATCGACAGCCCCGAAGTGCGCCTGCCGATGGTGGAGGTGAGCAGCGAGCTCGCGGCGGCGATCGATCGCGAGATCGAGCGACGGATGAAAGTCGCGGCGTAGCGCTTCTCTCACCCTCCCCTGGAGGGGGAGGGTCGATCGCGCGAAAGCGCGAGCGGGGTGGGGTGACGGTGTCCCCGCAACGAACAGTGCCCGCGTGGAGAGATCACCCCACCCCGCTCCACATTCCGCTTCGCTTCATGCGGAGCGACCCTCCCCCTCCAGGGGAGGGTAAAGAGCGCACCGTGGTTAACCACGCCCCTTCGCAGCCGCCGCATGGCGCGTCCACGGCTCGTTTACGCAATCGGGCCTATCGTTTCCGCAAAGGACCTTCGACAGAGGGGGAATGACCATGGGGCATCGCATCCGGCCGACGGCCACGCGGCAATTCGCACCGGCCGATCTCTTGCAGGGCATTCTGGTGGTGTCGTCGTTCGGGTTCTGGGCGGTGATGCTCGGCCTGATGCCGGTGCTGCTGTTTCGCGTCTGGCTGGTCGGCTGACGCGAGCGAGCGCGGGATGGTTAATCCGTAGGTCACGGCTACGTTCAAATTCGCAGGTAGCAGCGACCCGGATCTTAAAACATCCCGGCTAGCGTCGACGCCATAAGCGAAGAAATCGCGGAGGCGTTTGTGAATAGTCATAATGAACCGGCGTCGCATCGCGACGCTGGACAGCAGGGCTTTACCACCGAGGACATTCTCTGGGCGACCGGCATCTGGTCGGTGATCCTCACCTTGTCGCCGGTCATCGTGTTCTACATGCTGTTGGTGGCGTAACCTTCTCAACTCATTCCGGAGTGAAGGCAGAAACGCAAAACGCGCGGCTCGTCCGCGCGTTTTTCGTACCCAGGAAATGAATTATGAAAATTAAGCGGCCTGCTTGTGCATTGCGCCGGACGCCGACGCCGTGCCGCGAATAGCCTTGACCGAACGCTCGATCGCCGCCCACAGCCTTGCGATTTCCTGAGCCGCGCGGCTCTCGGCCTGATACTCGCGCGCGCCTTCGCCGTGGCTCAGCGCCATCAGCAGGTCCGAACGGTTGGTGATCTGGCCGCCCCAGACCGGCGCGCGGAATTTTGCCAGCGCTTCGCGGGCGATGGTGACGATCGGGCTTTCGGCCTCATCGCGGCGCGCCGGCGCACCGTTGAGCACGACTGCATAGGGCTTGCGCGCGGCGCGGCACATCTGGATGGTTTCCTGCACCGCGTTGACGTCGAACACGCCGGGACGCGCCGGAATGATCACCATCGTGGCATTGCGGATCGCGTCGTCGACGACGGCCGACAGGTTCGGCGGCGTGTCGATCAACACCCATTCATAACCGTCGCGCTTGGCAGCGGAGACGATGCCGCTGACGGAGTTCACGGCAGCCTTGATCGGCGGCTCGTTGGTGCCACGCAGCTTGTGCCACAGCGTGAGCGAGCCTTGCGGATCTGCGTCCACCAGCATGACCTGCTTGCTCGCCTTGATCTGCGCGGCGAGATGTGCAGCCAGGGTACTCTTGCCCGAGCCGCCTTTACGCGATGCAAAAACAATAACGTTCATACCTTCGGCCTCCAGATTGACCCCAGGCCGCGAAAATGAATCAGCGCGGTGATTCGGGAAAGAAAAATTTATCAAAGGTTGCGTTGGGGCCACGAAATAACAAGGCGTGTTGGCTTTTGAGTCACACTGCTGACTGTGACGTCACACACGAACTGCAAGAAAACGCTTCGCGCGCGGGCAATCGTGCGTTTTTTGAGCAACAGGCGGATCGACGCAACCTAGCCGCGCAAACCTATTGGCGACTCTTTTCCGTCGCGGGCGCCCGAAACGGCTGCAGGCCTGTGCGGCATTGCGCGAACAAAACGAGTCCAGTGGCTATCGCGAGACTGATGCTGCCGGCCTTACCGGGTTTCAAAACAGGAACGCGCTTCGCTCCAGGACTCAGCCTTCGCTGGATTTCTTCTTCTTCGAGGCCGGTTTGGTCTTCTTCGCGGTCTTCGGCGCGATGTGGGTCGGCTTGCCGGCGCGCAACTCGCCCGGCTCGGGGCCGGGGCGGAAGAACACCCGGCATTGCGGCGAGAGCTGCGCCTTCTTCTTGATCATGCAGGCTGTGATGGCATCGACGTTTGGAACGAACTCGCCGCACAGCCGCATTGCATCCGGCGTGCAGGCCTGCTGCTCCTCCTGGGTGTAGGCGAAACCTGAGCGCGGCAGCGCCAGGACGGCCAGGACGAGCGAGAGGCTTGCGACGGCCAATGACTTCTTCAAGCGAAATGCCGGCATCGATTTCCCCCACATGTCGAGTCAGAGGGAATAGTGGGTGAACGGCGGTTCGTTGGCAACCGAGGGAGGTGCGAAAGCCGCGACGTGTGCGGTCTCGGCAACAGGGTGGTGAGCTAGGTGATCCGGCGGCGCTCGAGGCACGCTCAACCTCTCCCGCTTGCGGGAGAGGTCGCGCTGAAGGCGCGGGGTGAGGGCTCTCTCCGCGTCGGGGCCTCGATTGGCGACACCCCCTCCCCAGCTCTCCCCCGCAAGCGGGAGAGGGAGCGCACCATTGCCTGCGGCAGCGACAAACCTCTTAAACTGCGAAAACAACCCCATGCACAGTAGCCAAGTCACGGTAACCCTTACCCATTTCATTCCTTAGGATTTCACGAAGTTAGATTTGACTTGTCGGGCAAAACAGGGGCATGATGGCAGCATCAAAAGAATGCGCGTGGGTGGTCGGCTTGTCTCCTGCGCTGTTGGCGGGAGTGGAGGCGGTCACATGGCGGGGAATGAGGCGGAGCTGCCGCTGTCGGGCGTGACGGTGGTCTCGCTGGAGCAGGCGATCGCGGCGCCGCTGGCCAGCCGGCACCTGGCGGATTGGGGCGCGCGGGTCATCAAGATCGAGCGGCCGGGCGGCGGCGATTTCTGCCGGGACTACGATCACGTGATGAACGGCATGTCGAGCCAGTTTGTCTGGACCAACCGCTCCAAGGAAAGTCTCGCCATCGACATCAAGAGCCCCGAAGGCCGCAAGGTGCTCGATGCCCTGCTGCCGCGGGCGGACGTGTTCATCCAAAATCTCGCGCCTGGTGCTGCGGAGCGGCTGGGCCTCGATGCCGCTTCGCTGCTGCGCAAGCATCCGCGCCTCATCGCCTGCGATGTGTCGGGCTATGGCACTGGCGGCCCCTACAGCAACAAGAAGGCCTATGATCTCCTGGTCCAGTGCGAGGCCGGCGTGCTCGCCGTCAACGGCACCGAGGCGGAGCCGGCCAAGGTCGGGCTGTCGGTGGTCGATATCGCCACCGGCATGTACATCCTCAATGGCGTGCTGATGGCGCTGTACGCCCGCGAGCGGACCGGCAAGGGCACGGCCTTCCAGGCCTCGCTGTTCGATTCCATCACGGACTGGATGAGCTATCCCGCCTTCTACACGATGAGTACCGGCCGGCCGCTGCCGCGCACCGGCGCCAGGCATGCGACGATCGCGCCTTACGGCCCGTTCCGCGTCGGCGACGGCAGCACCATCTTCTTCGGCATCCAGAACGACCGGGAGTGGCGGTCGCTGTGCCGCATCGTGCTCGGCGATGCCGGCTTCGCCGACCATCCGCGCTTCCGCACCAATCCGCTGCGCATGCAGAACCGCGACGATCTGCAGGCGCATATCGAGCAACGCTTTGCATCCATGACCAGCGAGGAGGTGCTGCGGCTGCTGGATAAAGCTTCGATCGCCAATGCGCATCTGAACTCGGTCGAGGCTTTCCTGCAGCATGAGCAGCTGCGCGCGCGCTCGCGGGTGCAGACGGTGGGATCACCATGCGGGCCGGTGATGAGCTTCCTGCCGGCGCTCACCATTCCCGGCGTAACGCCGCGGATGGACCCGGTGCCTGATGTCGGCGAGCACAACGAAACCATCCTCAGCGAGCTCGGTCTCGCAAGGGAAACGTGACGATGGTCTCGCTGCGACCAACGCGGGCGTACCTGGCCGTCCCCGCGCATCGCGCCCGTCTCGTCGCCAAGGCCGCTGCCTCCACGGCGGACGCGGTGTTCATGGATCTCGAGGACGCGGTACCGCCATCCGAGAAGGGAGTTGCGCTGGAAGAAGCCATCCGCTCGCTCTCCTCGCTCGACTGGGGCAACAAGCATGTCGCGGTCAGGATCAACGCCGTCGACAGCCCATTCATCGGAGAGGAGATCCGCGCGCTGGCGGCCCTGCCGAGGCTGGACGCGCTGATCGTGCCGAAGGCAGAGCGTGCCAGCGACATCGCGGCCATCGCCGATCAGCTTCGGACGGCCGCGCCGGATCGCGCTTCGCCGATCGCGCTCGAACTGCTGATCGAGACCGCGCTCGGCCTCGTCAATGTCGAGACGCTCGCCGCCGCGCATGACAGCGTGGCCGCGCTGCATCTCGGCGTCGGAGATCTCGCCGCCTCGCTCGGCGCCCGCACCTCCGACATCGGGATTTCACCGGATGGCTACCGCCATGTCGGCTCGGCGCAAAGCGGCTACCCCTCCGCGCCGCTCGATCTGTTCGCCTATCCCATGATGCGCCTCTTGGTGGCCGCACGCGCCTTCGGCCTGCGCGCGATCGACGGCCCCTGCGGCGCGTTCCGGGATGAGAGGCTGACTGAGGCCAGCGCGCAAAAGGCCGCCGCGATGGGCTTTGACGGCAAGCAGGTCATCCATCCCGACCAGATCGAGGTGACGCTGCGCGCGTTCACGCCGTCGGAGGAGGAACTGGCCCAGGCGCGGCGGGTGGTCGAGGCGATGGAGACGGCCGAAGCGCAGGGACAGGGGGCGGTGACGCTGGATGGCAAGATGATCGATTATGCGAATGTGCGGATGGCGCGCCGGATCATCGGGCTGGGATCGTAGGCTCTCATTGAGCTCCCGTCCCCTGCGCATCCTTCGAGACGCCCGCTTCAGGCGGGCTCCTCAGGATGAGGGCGGAGTGCGTGGCAGCAGTTTCGACAGCGCCAATGCAGCTTAGCCTCATCCTGAGGAGACCGCTGAAAGCGGTCGTCTCGAAGGACGAGGCGTGCGCTAAAGAAGTCCAGATCCTCACGCGAGAATGCCGTGATTGATCCAGAGCAACATTTCCTCGACCACACGCGCCCTGCTCAGTTGCGAGGTAAGCCAACGGCGTTTCACCACCTAGGACCTTCTTGGGCTTGCCCAGCCAGCGACGCGCCTTTGCAGCATCGCCGAACACGTTTGCCGCGAGACGGTCGACCCGCGCCAGCCGCGGGGCTTCATCAGTGTCCTCGACCATCAACGGTTCGCCTTCGGACAGCGCTTCATGCCGCGCTTGGCTATTCGCTTTCTTCAGGGGTTAGTCACGAAAACACATGCTGCCGCTGGAATGCATGCCTTTGAGGTTTGTCATGTGAAATCCTGGCCTGACCCATTTGCGTTTGTAGTCACCACCGGCTGGTATCCAGCCCGGCACAGCGTGGCCCCTCACTATTCCATGGTTACAAAAGCATCTGGTCCCGTGCGGGGTGTATCGGCTGCAGGGCGCATAGCTTTGGCGAAAGACGACCAGACAAGCAGAAAGAATGAAAGAACTAGACATCCGAGTTTCATGGGCCGGCCCCCCTCCACACGATAGTGCCACTGATCGACCAATGTCCACTCCCTTCGGAACGGCGTGTGATCCCGGTCGTGGAAGTCAACTAAAAGTCCAAACGCGACCTGCGCGACTGCCCGGATTGCGTCCGCTCCTCCCACGTCAGCCGACACGGTCCTCGCGAGCCCAAGAGGGCTTGCGCGGTCATCGGCTCACCTTGGTGCCGCGCGTGCGCATAAGCATCGAAGCCTCGGTCATTGGCCCCGTCGATAATAATTGGAGCTTGGTCTTCCGAGTACCCAAGCCATGACAGAGCCACTTCGCGGAACGCGGCGTAGTACGTCAGTCCTTTTTGGTCTTTCGCTTCATGCAAATCATCCATAAGGCCGCGCAGAAGGTTTTCTTTTTGCCGCGTCGGATAAAGCGCCCTATCTCGCATTCCCAGAGTCTCCAGTCCCACCCCGACGCGACCGACGAGCGTCAGCCCAATCGGAAGAGAATAGAGCATCCGTCCGCAACCGGAGAAGCCGGTTGAAGCACATTGCACGTTCAATCTCTGATCAAAGTAGCTTCGCTGCAACAGAGCTGCTTGAACTCGAATCTGTTCAAGAGGCTGCAAGCTGATCGGGTGCCGCTGGTACAGTTGGGTGGGCTCGAACCACCGACCTCCTGTTCCACAGACAGGCGCTCTAACCAACTGAGCTACAACTGCATCCTTGCGAGCCGCGCCTTGGGACGCCCTTAGATAAGGGCCGATGCCGAGGGGGCTGGACGGGGCGGAAACTAGGTGCAACGGGCGTTTTTGGCAAGGCCGCAAAACCCGATATTTGGCCCTCTCCAGCGCGAGAAATGAGGTCGATCGGCTGGGCGTTGTTCACCTTTCCCCGGTGGGGAGAGGTCGGATCGCTTTGGCGCGCAATTGCGCGCCTTAGCGATCCGGGTGAGGGGCCGCGTCCAGGAGTGAGACCTGATCCCCTCACCCGGATCGCATCTGCGATGCGATCCGACCTCTCCCTCCGGGAGAGGTGATCGGGTAGGAGGAAGCCTCGCGGCTTCCCCCTCCCACACCACCGTACGTACGGTTCCGTATACGGCGGTTCGTCAAGCACGATTGAGATGGCGGTGCAGTTCGATGAGAGACGGCAAGCCGAGTTGCGTGAAGAAGGCGGCGCGATAGGCATCGTTCATGTGGCTGGCCCCGGCGTTCCACCAGGGGCCTCGGCCGTTGGAGGCCGACCGCCATGCCCGCTCCGGATCGAGCCCGCGTTGCATCAAGCGCTTGCGGCGTGTCCGCGGTCGCTTCCACTGGCGCCAGAGGACGCAGCGCAATTTGCGCCGCATCCAGCCGTCGAGCTCCTCGAACACCCCTTTGGCCTCCGCCAGCCGGAAGTATTGCAGCCAGCCGCGCAGGATGGGGGTTAGGGCTCTGACAGTCGATGCCAGGGTTCGTCCGCGCCCTTGGCGCAACGTCGTCCTCAGCTTGCTCCGCAACCGCTGCACACTCTTGGCCGCGACCCGCAGGCGCGGTTGCTTGTGAGCGGTCATGGTGTAACCGAGGAAGGTACGCGCCCAGGGATGGTCAACAGCACTCTTTGCTGCGTTGACCTTGAGCCGCAGCTGCTCGGTCAGGAAGCGCGTGATCGACGCCATCACCCGCTCGCCGGCCCGCCGCGTCCGCACATAGATGTTGCAGTCTTCGGCGTAACGGCAGAAGGCGTGGCCTCGTCGCTCGAGCTCCTTGTCCAGGTCATCGAGCAGGATGTTCGACAGCAGCGGTGACAGAGGACCGCCTTGCGGCGTGCCTTCGCTCCGTGCCGTCGTGATCCCACCCGTCATCAATCCAGCCTGCAGGTAGCGGCGGATCACCCGCAGCACCCGCCTGTCCGCGACCCGGCGGGCCACTCGTGCCATCAGCACATCATGGTTCACCCGGTCGAAGAACTTCTCCAGATCAAGGTCGACGACGAAGCGTCGGCCCTCGGCCACGTGCGTTCGCGCGGCACGCACCGCATCGTGCGCGCTGCGCCCCGGACGGAAGCCGTACGAAGCCTTGGAGAAGCCTGGATCGAACAGCGGCATCAGCACCTGATGCATCGCCTGCTGGATCAACCGATCCACCACCGTCGGGATGCCCAATTGGCGCATCCCTCCACCGGGCTTGGGGATTTCCACCCCGCGCACCGGCTGCGGCCGATAGCGGCCTTCCAGCAGTTCTTCCTTGATGCGCAGCCAATGCTCCTTCAGATACGGCTGCAACTGCTCCACAGTCATCCGATCGATGCCCGCGGCGCCCTTGTTCGCCACCACCCGATGGTAAGCCGCCATCATGTTCGCTCGGCTGACGATCTTCTCTATCAGCCGCACTTCCACCTCCGGAGGGGAAGGTTGCGATCTTGCCGCGATGTTTGATGCACCCGCCTCCTGCTCTGGCGGCTTCCGGCCGCTGCCCTCGGAGCGGGCATGACGCATCTCAGCGCCATCGTCTGCATCTGCTTCCACCAAGACCGGCCTCCTCCGGTACTCGACGTTCGGCCCTTCACCGGCTTGGTCTGCCGGCTACTACGGCCTCTGCTGACTTCTGCCGCCCCATCCCGACGCCTTGCGGCGCCGGTAGCACACCCGTTGCCGGGGGCAGGACGACAGATCTCCCAGGGTTAGTCGCGTGACCTTCGTGCCATGTACCTGTCGCATCTACGGCCGCATCCTCCGGGTGATATTGGGCTTCGGGAATTCTTGCTCCCTCGCCCGGATGCGGACGCCTCCTATGCGCTTCCTGTTCGTCAGGCCGGCACTTTGCTTACAGCTTCCTTCAGACCCCGCCTCGCGACGACGCCCTTGCTGTTCGGCTAACGGTTCCCATCACCAGGGTCCGTAGAGGACTCTCACCTCCAAGTCATCGATCGGACACCACTCCAATCAAATCGCGCCAGTCACGGCGCTCCGCGCCATGCCTGGCGCACAAGAAAAACCCGGGCCTTTCGGCCCGGGTTTCTTAGCTCAAACCGGCCTCACCGCTCAGGCGGCGGGCTGGTAGAACTTCGAGGCGCTCGCCTTGATCGGCTCGGCGGTCTCATTGGCGACGCGCTGGCTGAGCTCGACCAGCTCCTTGGCCTGGGACTGGAAGGTCTCGAGCTGCTTGCGGGCGTGGCCGGTCCACAGCTCCAAGGCTTCCGACGGCGACTTGGCGCCGAACAGCTGCTGGGCGAAGTCGAGCTGGGCGTTGGAGTTGGCCTTCATGAACTCGACCAGCTTGGCGGTGTACTCGCTCGCGCCTTTGCTGGCGCAGGTAAACACGGCCTCGACGGTGCCGTTGTGGGTCTCGGCGGCGTCCTTGAACTTGGCGTAATTCTCGCGGGCCTGCGACACGCCCTTCTCGGCGAACGCACGCATCTGCTCAGGAACCTCGAACGGGATGATCGAGGCAGAAAACGGATCAGTCGCACCTGTCATGGATGTCCCTCACGCTAATGAAAAATGAGTGAGCCTTCTGGCGCGCCCGCCGGCCCCGATTGTGGACCCCAAGCATTGAGCGGGAACGTAAGACTGGAAACGCGAAACAAACGAGATGGCTCGCCCAGCGCCCAGCACTATGGCTGCCTATCATGTCAACATTGTGCATCGCAATCGTCCTGGGGATGCGTTGCGAAATTTAATCTCGGGGAGGATGAAGTTCCGGAGATGGGGAACCGGGAGTTGAGGGTGGTGCGGTGCCTGCTTGGCCGCCTTCTTGCCTTCCCCGGAGGGTGAGCGTCGGCTCGCAACGCGTCAGCCATGCAAGGCGCGGCGGACTGATCTGTCCACGCGGGCCGCGCCTTCGGAGAGAGACTGTCACCCCACCTCGGTTCGCCTGCCGCTTCGCTACATGCGAACCGATCCACGGGCGAGCTACGCTCGTCCCGGACCCCTCCAGCGGAGGATGGGCTCCGCTGATGCCGCGCGAGCCTATGATCCACCCTTCGAATCCCTTGGATGAAGCTGGCCGCCGGCTTGCGGGTTTGGGCGCATTAAGGTTATCGCCGCTTGGGGGACCCTTCCGGGCTTGCGGCCGTGGACCTGCCCGCGCCTTCCGGGCGATACTAACCCTTTCTTAAGGCTGCCATTCCCGGCAGCCGCCACACCTCATGCGTGAGCGACAGCCGGCCTGATGACGCGTTCGGATTTCCAGTTGCGAGGGGTGGGCGATCCGCGGCTGGCCGTGCATGCGAGCTCTCCCCTGCCCGCCTGGCTGTGGTCGACCGACGGCGCGCGCGTGCTGTGGGCCAATCCGGTCGGCGCAAAGCTGTTCGGCGCGGCAAATAGCGCTGACCTTGCGGACAAGGTGTTCGGCCCCGCGGACAGCCATCGCCGCCAGGTCGCACGGCTCGCCCGCCAGCTGCCGGCGAACGGCGCGGTGCGGCTGGAGCGGCTGCGCGGCTTCGGCGCCCGGCTCGGCATGCTGATGACCTGCGCCTGCGCGCGGCTCGACTTTGCCGACGGCAGCCATGCCGTGCTCGTCACCGCGATGGACCCAACGCTGCGCCCGATGCCGCTGGTCGAGCGGCTGCATCGCCTGGTTGCGGGTGCGAAGGTGCCGATGGCGGCGTTCGCGCCGGACGGACTGTTCGTCGGAGCGAGCGAGGCCGCCCGCTCCCTGCTTGGCTTCCGCGATCTCTTCGAGGCCGGCCTCGACCGGGCGCGCAGCGATGCGCTGGCAACCGGCCGCGCCGCGACGCCGATCGGCATCGGCCAGATGGTGCTGCAGCGGGTCGGCACCGGGGCCGATGTCGGCCTGGTCGCGCTGATCGAGCCCGGCAAGGCGCCCGCAGCGGCCGCGCCGGAGAACACGACGAATGCCATCGCCGAAGCGCCGGTTGAAGCCGCGCAGCGGGAGGCGGCGGTGACGGGCGAGCCGTCGTCGTCGGATGCGCAGGCCGGGATCGCATTGTTCGACGCCTTCGCCGGGCCGGTCGACGCAAACGAAACAGCCGAGCCGATGACGCCCGCGCTCGAGCCGGCCATGAGCGAAGCGGCCGTGGAGGCACCGGTGCGCGACCAGAGGAGTGAGGCCGCGGCCAAAACTCCGGTTGAAAACCACTGCTCGGCCCTTGTGTCGCCGCAGGCTGCGCAGATCACTGTCGGCATGGTCGAGCCGCCGTCGGGCCAAGAGGCCTCGGGCCAGCAAGAGCCGCCCGCACCGCGTCAGCATCCGCTGCGCTTCCTCTGGCAGTTGGATGCAGAGGGCCGCTTTGTGCTTCTCTCCGACGAATTCATCCGCCTGATGGGCGCGCGCACGGCCGCCGGCTTCGGCCGCCCCTGGCGCGAGATCGCCGAGGAATTCTCGCTCGATCCGGACGGGCGGGTGGCGCAGGCGCTGGACAGCCACGACACTTGGGCCGGCATCACCGTGAACTGGCCGGCCGATGGCGGCGAGCACATTCCGGTCGAGCTTGCGGGCCTGCCGGTCAATGATCGCGAGCACAACTTTGCCGGCTTCAAGGGATTTGGCGTCTGCCGCGATCTCGACGCTCTCAACCGGCTCGAGGCGCTCAGGCGCTTCGAGCTGCTCGGCGGACCGCCGGCGCAGCAGGGCCGCTCCGCTGACCTCATCGAACCTGAGCCCAAATCCGAAGCAGAGCCCGAAGCAGCGGCGCCGCCTCCGCCGGTCGAGCCACCCGAGCCCGCGCCAACAGCCGAGCCTGAACTGCCAGAGCCCACACGCGACGCGACTTCACACCCAACCGATCTGGACACGCCCGTGGAAACGCCTCCCAATGTCGTGCCGTTCCGCCCGCCCGGCGATACGCGCTCCCCGATGCTGACGCCGGTCGAGAACAGCGCGTTCAACGAGCTCGCCCGGCAATTGTCCGAGCGGCTCGAACGCGAGCGTGAGACCATCGCGGCCGATACGGCCGAGCCGGGGGCGGAGATCTCAGCCGAACCGCCGGAGCCCGAGGCACCGCAAGCCGCAGCCGAATGGCTGACCGATCCCGCACCGCCACCGCGCGGCGCCAGCGCGCGCGACCGCACGCTGCTCGACCTGTTGCCGACGGGCATCCTGATCTACCGGCTCGACCGCCTGCTCTACGCCAATCCCGCCTTCCTCGCCCGCATGGGCTATGCCAGCATCAATGCGCTGGAGGATGCGGGCGGGCTGGATGCGCTCTATGTCGAGCCGGGCGTGTCATCGGCCAGCAGCACCTCGCAAGGCGGCACGCCTGTCACGATCGGTGCGACGGTCGCTAGCGGCGAAGCGCCGCTGGCGACGACCGAAGCGCATCTGCACACGATCGACTGGGACGGCGAGAGCGCGCATGCGCTGATCTGCGCGCTGCCGCAGGCGGCCCCCATCGCCGCGGCGCCCGCTGCCGCAGAGACCGTGGCCGCCGAGTCCGTTGTCGCAGACACCTACGCGCCGGAAGTGGAGCCCACGGCCGGCGATGCCGACGCGGAAGATCTCGCCGCCATCCTCGACACCACCGCCGAGGGCATCGTCATGTTCGATGCCGAAGGCAACATTCACGCCTGCAACCGCAGCGCGGAAGCGCTGTTCGGCTATGACGGCGAGGCGCTGCTCGAGCAGAATTTGCTGACGCTGTTCGCGCCCGAGAGCCAGCAGATCGTCGCCGACTATCTCGGCAGCCTGAAGAGCCAGGACATCTCCAGCCTGCTCGACCACGGCCGCGAGGTGCTGGGACGCGAGAAGAGGGGCGGCGTCATTCCGCTCGCGATGATCATGGGCCGCACGCGGCCGGACGGGCCGAACTTCTTCGCCGTGTTCCGCGATCTCTCGCACGCGAAGAAGGGCGAGAGCGAATTGACCCAGGCGCGCCGCCTCGTCGATGGCGCCGCCAATGCCAAAGCCGACATGCTGGCGCGGATCAGCCATGAGATCCGCACGCCGCTCAACGCCATCATCGGCTTTGCCGAGGTGATGATCTCCGAACGCTTCGGCGCGCTCGGCAACGAGCGCTACGGCGAATACATGAAGGACATCCGTGCTTCCGGCGAGCGCGTCATCACCATCATCGACGATTTGCTGGAGCTGTCGCGGATCGAGACCGGCAAGCTCGATCTCAATTTCGCCAACCTCAACCTCAACGACCTCGTCGAGGCCTGCGTCACGGTGATGCAGCCGCAGGCCAATCGCGAGCGCATCATCATCCGCACCTCGCTCGGCCATGCGCTGCCGCAGGTGAGCGCGGACGCGCGCGCGATGCGGCAGATCACCATGAACCTGATCTCGAACTCAATCCGCCTTGCGACCGCCGGCGGCCAGGTCATCGTCTCCACCGCGCTGACCGATCGCGGCGAGATCGCGCTGCGCATCCGCGACACCGGCCACGGCCTCACCGAGCGCGAGGTCGCCGCCGCCATGGAGCCGTTCCGCACCCCGCCGCCCGGCGATGCCGCCGACAATTCCGCGCTCAGCCTGTCGCTGACGAAAGCTCTGGTCGAAGCCAATCGCGCCCGCTTCAACATCAAGAGCGCGGGCCATTCCGGCACGCTGATCGAGGTGGTGTTCGCGCCGGTGGTGGCGAGGGCCTGAGCGTGCCGCGGGGCCCGGCCTCTCGCTTCAGGAGAGGTGAAGCAAAGCTCCTGCGCAGGAGCTAGTTTAGAACCGGGCTCTGCTGCGATCACCTATCGCTTCGCGGGCGGACCACTCTTGCTGCCCGGCAGGCCCTTGATGTTCGAAGGGTCCTGCTCCTGGACGGAAAGATTTTGGGAAGCTGATCCGACTGTTCCCTTTTGGGCGGGCGGACCGCTCTTGCTGCCCGGTGCTCCCGCGATGCCTGTCGCCTGAACTCTGCGCGCTCGGGGACGTGGCAACACCACTGGTGTTGCTGGTGCGGTCGCCCGGCATGGTTGCGGCCGAGCCCGGCTTGTCCTGCTCTCCGACATATCCCGAGGCGCCGGAGTTCTCCGTTTTGATGCCCTTGTCCGCCGCACTCTGCATGTTCGGGTTCGGCGTTGTCTGCTGCGCGATCGCCGGCCCTGCCATCAGCGGGAGCGCCAGAAGGATTGCTGACATAGTTATCCGCGAGCGTTCTCCTCGATCTTCCTGTCGCGCATAACGCGCGGCCCGGCAAAGATTTCCTGCGCTCGACGAATAAGGCTTCGGTTGCAGCGAGCAGCCTTGCAGCACAATGGTTCAAACAAAAGGGCACGGCGCTTGCCGCGCCGTGCCCTTTCCCGTTCCTTGCGGCGATCTCAGCTATAAATCTCGAACAGGCCGGCGCCGCCCTGGCCGCCGCCGATGCACATCGTCACCACGCCCCACTTGGCCTTGCGCCGCGCGCCTTCCTGCAGCAGATGGCCGGTGAGACGGGCGCCGGTCATGCCGAAGGGATGGCCGATCGCGATCGAGCCGCCATTGACGTTGTACTTCGCGGGGTCGATGCCGAGCTTGTCGCGGCAATATAGGCACTGGCTGGCGAAGGCCTCGTTGAGCTCCCACAGATCGATGTCGTCGATCTTGAGGCCGGTGCGCTTCAAGAGCTTCGGGATCGCGAACACCGGGCCGATGCCCATCTCGTCGGGCTCGCAGCCGGCGGTCGCCCAGGCGACGAAGCGGCCGAGCGGCTTGAGGCCGCGCTTCTCGGCATCCTTGGCCTCCATCAGCACCACGGCGGCGGCGCCGTCCGAGAGCTGGCTGGCATTGCCGGCGGTGACGTACTTGCCGGGGCCCTTCACCGGCTCGAGTTTTGCCAATCCTTCCATCGTGGTGTCTGGACGGTTGCACTCGTCACGATCGACCGTGTAGTCGACGATGCTCTCCGCCTTGGTCTGCTTGTCGACGACCTTCATCTTGGTCTTCATCGGGACGATCTCGTCCTTGAACTTGCCGGCCTGCTGCGCCGAGGCCATGCGGCGCTGCGATTCCAGCGAGTACTCGTCCTGGTATTCGCGGCTGAGCTTGTAGCGCTCGGCGACGATGTCGGCGGTGTCGATCATCGCCATGAAGATGTCGGGAGCGACCTTGAGCAGCTCAGGATCGATCGATTCCTTGGGCGAGCCGCCGCCCGGGATCGAAATGCTCTCGACGCCGCCGGCGACGATGCAATCGGCGCCGTCGGAGCGGATCGAGTTCGCGGCCATCGCGATGGTCTGCAGGCCCGAGGAGCAGAAGCGGTTCACCGAAACGCCGGCGGTGGTCTTCGGCAGGCCCGCAAGCAGCGCGGCCTGGCGGCCGATGTTCGGCGCGCCATGGGCGCAATTGCCGAGGTAGCAGTCCTCGACATAATCCTTCTCGACGCCGGCGCGATCGACTGCATGGTGGATGGCGTGCGCCGCAAGCGACATCGGCGGCGTGATGTTGAACCCGCCGCGGGCAGATTTCGCGAGGCCCGTGCGCGCATAGGAAACGATGACGGCTTCACGCATTGTTTTCTCCCTTTTCGAACGATTTTGAACCGAGCGTCCTGACGCCATTGGTACACAAAGTTGGAAGGTCGCGGGAAAGAAAAACGCCGCCTCCGGGCAATGGAGGCGTTCCGCGGGTCGGAATATGTCTGTAGAAGGCTCTAGGAATCCGACTCTGTCGGGTTGCTGTGTCACCTCTCCCCAGCGGGGAGAGGTGAAGGATCAAAACGTCAGCGCCTTGGCCTGCTTGACCTGCGGCAGGGCCTGCACCTTGGCGAGCACGTCGGCAGGCACCACGCCGTCGACCTCGACGAGGGCAATGGCATCGCTGCCGGGCGCGACGCGGCCGAGATGGAAGGTGGCGATGTTGATCTTGGCATCGCCGAGGAGGCTTGCGAACTTGCCGATGAAGCCCGGCTTGTCCTCGTTGGTGACGTAAATCATCGACTTACCGAACTCGGCATCGACGCGGATGCCCTTGACGTCGACGAGACGCGGCTTGCCGTCGTGATAGACGGTGCCGGAGACCGAGCGCTCCTGGCGTTCTGTCGCGACGGTGACGGTGATCAGGCTCTCATAGTCGCTCTGGGCGGCGCGCACGATCTCGTCCACCACCATGCCACGCTCCTTGGCGACGACCGGCGCCGAGACGACGTTGACCTCGCCCAGCATCGGCCGCAGCAGGCCCGACAGCACCGCGGAGGTGATCGCCTTGATCTTCATCTCGGCGACATGGCCCTCATAGGTGATCTCGACCTTGAGAATGCCGGATTCAGTGAGCTGGCCGGCGAACGAGCCGAGCTTCTCGGCGAGCGCGATGAACGGTTTCAGCTTCGGTGCTTCTTCCGCTGTGATCGAAGGGAAGTTGACCGCATTCGAGATCGCGCCGGTGAGCAGGTAGTCCGACATCTGCTCGGCGACCTGGAGCGCGACGTTCTCCTGCGCTTCCGTGGTCGAGGCCCCGAGATGCGGCGTGCAGATCACGTTGGGGTGGCCGAACAGCACGTTGGATGTCGCGGGCTCCTCGACGAAGACGTCGAAGGCGGCACCCGCAATGTGCTTGGAATTGAGCGCATCGACCACGGCCTGCTCGTCGACCAGACCGCCGCGGGCGCAGTTGATCAGGCGCACGCCCTTCTTCATCTTGGCGATCGCGGCCGCATCGATGATGTTTTTCGTCTTCTCGGTCAGCGGCGTGTGCAGCGTGATGAAGTCGGCGCGCTTGAGCAGGTCGTCGAGCTCGACCTTCTCGACACCGATGTCCTTGGCACGCTCCGGCGACAGGAACGGATCGAACGCGATCACCTTCATGCGCAGGCCGAGCGCGCGGTCGGCGACGATCGAGCCGATGTTGCCGCAGCCGACGATGCCCAGCACCTTGCCGGTGATCTCGACGCCCATGAAGCGGTTCTTCTCCCACTTGCCGGCCTGGGTCGAGATGTCGGCCTGCGGGATCTCGCGGGCCAGCGCCAGCATCAGGGTGATGGCGTGCTCGGCGGTCGTGATCGAATTGCCGAACGGCGTGTTCATCACGATGATGCCCTTTGCCGTCGCGGCCGGGATCTCGATATTGTCGACGCCGATGCCGGCGCGGCCGATCACCTTCAGCCTGGTCGCCTTCTCGATGATCTTGGCGGTCGCTTTGGTCGCGGAGCGGATCGCAAGCCCGTCGTAATTGCCGATGATCTCGGCGAGCTTGTCCTTGTCCTTGCCGAGATTGGGCTGGAAGTCGACCTCGACGCCGCGGTCCTTGAAGATCTGCACGGCAGCGGGCGAGAGCGCGTCGGAAATGAGAACTTTGGGTTTGGTCATGGGGATGTGTCCTTCACACCCTCCCCTGGATGGGGAGGGTCGGCGCGCAGCGCCGGGGTGGGGTGAAGCTGCAACAAAGAAAGTTACCGGTGCGCCGTGTGGAGAGATCACCCCACCCCGCCGCACCTGTTTGTTTGAGCATGATCTTGTCGGAAAACCGCAGACCACTTTTCCGGATCATGCTCATCGGTGCGTCGATCCTCCCCCTCCAGGGGAGAGTCAGAACTCACGCCGCCTTTGCGAGCTGTGCCTTGGTCTCGGCAAAGGCCCAGTCGATCCACTGCGTCAGCAGCTCGACGTCCTTGGCCTCGACGGTGGCGCCGCACCAGATGCGCAAGCCGGCCGGCGCGTCGCGATAATAGGCGAAGTCGTAGCCGGCGCCTTCCTTCTCGACCAGCGCCACCAGCTTCTTGGAGAACTCGGCCTGCGCGTCGTCGGAGAGCGAGGTGATCGCGGGATCGGTGAACTTCAGGCACACCGAGGTGTTGGAGCGGATCGAAGCGTCCTTGGCCAGGAAGTCGATCCAGGGCGTCTTCGCCTTCCAGTCGGCGAGCACCTTGGTGTTGGCGTTGGCACGCGCGATCAGCGACTTGAGGCCGCCGATCGACTTGGCCCAGTTCAGCGCGTCGAGATAGTCCTCGACGCAGAGCATCGACGGCGTGTTGATGGTCTCGCCGACGAAGATGCCTTCGTTGAGCTTGCCGCCCTTGGTCATGCGGAAGATTTTCGGCAGCGGCCAGGCCGGCTTGTAGGTCTCGAGCCGCTCCACCGCTCGCGGCGACAAGATCAGCATGCCATGCGCAGCCTCGCCGCCGAGCGCCTTCTGCCAGGAGAAGGTGACGACGTCGAGCTTGGCCCAATCGAGAGCCTGCGCGAACGCGGCGGAGGTCGCGTCGCAGATGGTCAGGCCTTCGCGGCTCGCGCTGATCCAGTCGGCGTTCGGCACGCGCACGCCCGAGGTGGTGCCGTTCCAGGTGAAGACGACGTCGCTCGCAGGGTCGACCTTCGACAGATCGGGGATCTCACCGTAAGCCGCATTGAGCTTGGTGACGTCCTTGAGCTTCAATTCCTTGACGATGTCGCTGACCCAGCCCTCGCCGAAGGATTCCCAAGCGAGCGTGGTGACGGGCCGCGCACCGAGCAGCGACCACAGCGCCATCTCGACCGCGCCGGTATCAGAGGCCGGCACGATGCCGATGCGGTAATCGGCGGGAACCTCGAGCACCTCGCGCGTCAGATCGATGGCGAGCTTGAGCTTGGTCTTGCCGATCTTCGCGCGATGCGAGCGGCCGAGTGCTGCGTCCTTGAGATTTTGGGCGTTCCAGCCGGGGCGCTTGGCGCAGGGGCCGGAGGAGAAATGCGGCACGGTCGGCCGCGAAGCGGGCTTCGCTACAGTCATGATCTACCCTTCCAGATAGTAAGCCTCCCGTTGGGGGGAGGTGTCCCGCCGCGGCTGATACGGGAAACGGGAAGGGCCGTCAAGGAAGTTCCGGGGCCTCACGCGCCAGTGATGGCGTCTCGGGCACGGTATTTGGGGATTTGACGACGGCGAGCGCATTCAGCAAGTCCGTGGCATCGCTGATCAATTGCGCGGCCCTGCGGCGGCTGCCGACCTTCAAAATGCATTTGTCATTGGCCTGCACGACGTAGTCGTTGCCGACCTTGACCATCGAATAGCTTGTCATCGAAATCCCCGAACCGAGCGAGCCCGGTGTCAGACGTCGCGTAGCACCGTTCGTTCCTTCAGCAACGTGAACGAAGGATAGGTAGTTTATCAGCTATTAAGATGAACGAATGCGCGATCTGAATTCGCAGATGGCGCAAGGGCCACGCAGTGCTGCCTCAAAAGCGGACAGTCATGCCGACGTGACTCGCCGTGAATCCGAGCCGCTTGTAGAAGCGTTGCGCATCGATTCGCGTCTGATGCGTGAGCAGTTCGACCAGATTGCAGCCACGCGCTTTTGCTTCTGTCACCGCCCATTGCACCATCTGCTCGCCGATGCCGCGACTGCGACAATCGGAGGCAACGCGAACGTCCTCGAGCAGGCCGCGCACGCCGCCTTGCGAGCTGATGCCCGGCAGGACCGCGAGTTGCAGGCAGCCGACCACCCTGCCCGCGCTCTCGGCAACTACGAGCGTGAGATTCGGATCGCGCTCGACACGCGCGAATGCGTCGTAATAGGAGGCGGGCAACGGATCCTCCACGCGCTCTCGCGCGCGGCCGAGATGATCGTCGGCGAGCATCGCCACGATCGCGGCGACGTCCTCGCGGCGCGCGGGACGGATCGAGACGGCTTCGGCGTTCATGTCAGACAACTCCGGACTCAGCGCGCCGGCGAAAGGCCGAGAAACGCTTCGATTTCGCCGACCCAGCGGCGGACGGACGCATAGCGGCCGAGATCGAAGCCGCCTTCATGCGCGAGGCGGGTATAGGCGAGCAGCGATACGTCGGCGAGCGAAACTTCATTGCCGGCGAAGAAGCGGCTGGTCGATAGATGCTGCTCCATGCGGTCGAGCGCCGCATAGCCGCGCTTGACCTTTTCAGGATCGAGCTCGGAGGCGTCCTTGCCGAGATAGACCATGAGGAAACGGCACACCGCGATGTAGGGCTCGTGGCTGTACTGTTCCCAGAACAGCCATTCGTCCATCTTCGCCGCAGCGAAGGCATCACGCGGAACGAGAATGCTGTCGCGAGCGAGATAGCGGATGATGGCATTGGACTGTGCCAGCGTGCGGCCGTCGTCGAATGCGACGGTCGGCACCTGGCCGGCGCCGTTCATCTTCAGGAATTGTGGCGTGCGCGTCTCGCCCTTGCTTGTGTCGATCTCGATCCACTGGTAGGGCACCGCGAGCTTGTCGCAGACCCACTTCACCTTCAGACAATTTCCGGAATTGCTATCGCCATAGATCTTCATCGCTGCCGCCCCGCTTTCGCCGACAGAGCATCAGGAGGACGCGAAGCTGTCAACCTGCGCGGCGCGCGGCCGCGTCAGAACTTGTAGCCGAGGCCGAGTCGCGCGTTGTTCAGCGTCACTTGCGTGTTCATGACGGGAGAGAATCTCACATACTCATATTCGATACGGGCGAACAGACCGTCCCAGATGCAGTATTCGAGGCCGAGCCCCGCTGTCCAACCCACCGCGTAAGTGTTGGTCCTGTGCTGCCCCAGAGTCCCCGACTGCGCCGGAACGGGGCCCCACGTTCCGAGCGTGGTCGTCGAGTTACCGAAGATATCCGTTGTCGTCGTGTCCGTGCGGAGCCTCACATCGCTTGTCACCGTGCGCGACACGTCCATTCGTCCGACGGCAGCGCCGATGAAGGCATAAGGCATGAAGTCACCGCCGTCCCAACCCACGCGGCCACGGAGCGTCACCATGTCCTTGACCTGCGCCGCCGCGGCACCAGTCAGCGACACGGCATAGTTGTTGGTGATGCCAGGCGCCCGTACCTCGCCGGGCGGGTTGACGATCACGAGCGAGTTCGACCCTGACGTCGACGTCGCCATATTGTTGAAGTGGCTGTAGGTACCTTCGAGACTGAGAACGGCATCGTACCATTGCCAGTTGCGGCCGATGAAGCCGCCGAAATTGACGCTCTGGGTATTGGTCTTGTTCAGGAGCGACCATGTCGAGGTCGGCCCCTGGAGCACGCTGTCGCGGAAGATGTAGTTGGTCAGGCCGACCACGCTCTGGCTGAAATCTGTCGCATCGGCCGTGTAGCCGGCATGGCCGCCGACATAGAAGCCGTCCCAATTGTGCGTCGTCTTCGACAGACCATCGGTGAAGCCGCCGCGCAGCACGGGCAGGTCCGGCATGTCAGCTGCTTGCGCGGCAGACACCGTCCCCAACATCGCCGCTGCCAACACCAGCCTACGCATCACCACGCTCCATCGGACTCGAACTGTTGCGATGATCATCGCCTGT
Organism: Bradyrhizobium sp. LMG 9283; assembly: GCF_045571415.1. Lineage (NCBI taxonomy): Bacteria > Pseudomonadati > Pseudomonadota > Alphaproteobacteria > Hyphomicrobiales > Nitrobacteraceae > Bradyrhizobium > Bradyrhizobium sp. LMG 9283. The sequence goes on along the minus strand of NZ_CP120691.1, from coordinate 1,437,074 downwards.
TAACCTTAACCAATGGTTGCGTCCGGTGCTTTCGCCGCCTGCTCGCCATGAAAAATACGCAAAGCAAAACGGCGCGGGATGATCCCGCGCCGTTAAGAGACGTTAAGCGATGAGGCTGCCGATCAGCCCTTCGTGACCAGCGGCGGCGGCGGCATGTAGGCCGGCGGGCTGTTGAGATCCCAGCGCACGCCGAGCTTGACGTCGTGCGAGGTGAGCTCCTTGATCTTGATCGAGGTCGGGCCGGAGGCGCTGTTGTCGAACAAGCGGAAATTGCCGGGTGCCGCGTCTCCGAGATTCATGTAGCTGTAGGCCAGTTCGACAGTGAAGCCGGGATTGACCTTGTAGGCGAGACCGGCGTGAGCGGCCCAGGCGAAGTTCCACTTTCCGTTATCGGCGAAATAGGCGACACTGTTGTTGAGCGCCGGGCTGTACGACACGCCGTCGTCGCGGAAGCCGCTGATCTTGTTGTAGGAGCCGCCGACACCAGCGCCGATGAACGGCGTAATGCACCACCAGGTGCCGAGGTCGACATAGGCGTTGGCCATCACGACCCACTCGGACTTGCTGCCGGTGTAATTGTTGACGCCGACGAAGCCGGGTCCAACGACGTTGTCGCTGCCGTGCAGATTGGCTTTACCGCGGTACTGGCCGATCACGTCGGCGCGGAACCAATTGTTGAAGCGATATCCGACACCGAGATCGAACAGCGGCGAAGAGTCGAAGCCGAGCCCCTCCGTCGTCTTGGTAAACCCAGGCGCCACGTTACCCTCGATGCTCTTGGCGCTCTGATTGGTCATGCCGATGTCACCGCGCAGATACCAGCCGCCGAAATCGGCGGGCGGAGCCGGCGGCGCGTACATGGGAGGGGGCGCGGCGATCGGCATATCGGCGGCGAACGCCATCGACGAGATCAGGGTTGCCGCACCCGCGGCAAGGAGAGACTTAACGCTACGCATTGGCTTCGTCCTTATGGCCGGTGAGGCAAAATGCAGACGCCTCACGTTCTGGAAACTCACGACCCGGACGATGGCAGCAAATGCTTAAGCGCCACTTAACCCTAATTTTTAAGGTTGATTTTTCTCTACCCACCGCGCGCGTCGCGCGAGCGTTGCAAGAATGCCGCGCCAAATGAGCCATCCTCGCCGCATTCCCTAACGATGTGTGAAGCCGCAAAGCGGCAAGAGAGGATGCGTTAACGTAACGGCCGCGGCAGTTTCGGCAGGAACACCGCGAGCAGTCCGATCGCCGGCAAATAGGCGCAGACGTGGTAGACGAACTCGATCGAGGTGTGGTCGGCGAGCTTGCCGAGCGCGGCCGCGCCCAGGCCGCCGATGCCGAAGGCGACACCGAAGAACACGCCGGAGATCATGCCGAAGCGGTGCGGCACCAGCTCCTGCGCGAACACGATGATCGAGGACGTCGTCGAGGAGATGATCAGGCCGATGGCGACGCTGAGCACGGCGCTGGTGTAGAGGCTGGCATAAGGCAGCGCCAGCGTGAACGGCAGCGCGCCGAGGATCGAGATCCAGATCACGATCTTGCGGCCGAAGCGGTCGCCCAAGGGACCACCGAGAAACGCACCCACGGCGTTCGCCGCAAGGAAAATGAAGAGATAGATTTGGCCTGCCTGCGTCGACACGCCGAAACGGTCGATCAGGTAGAAGATGTAATAGCTCGACAGGCTCGAGACGTAGAGCTGCTTCGAGAACAACAGCGCGACCAGCACCAGCAGCGCGACGGCGACACGGCGTGAGCTTGGCCCGCCGGGCTGGGTATAGACGGGCGCAGCCTTCTTCGTCGTGATCTGCGGCGCATACCAGCGGCCGATGCGCCAGAGGATGAGGATCGCGAGGAACGCGATCGAGGAGAACCAGGCGATGCTGTGCTGCCCGAACGGCACCACGATCAGCGCCGCCAGCACCGGTCCCATCGAGGTGCCGAGACTGCCGCCGAGCTGGAACACCGATTGCGCAAAGCCGTAGCGGCCGCCGGAAGCGAGCCGCGCAATGCGTGCGGATTCGGGGTGAAACACTGCCGAGCCGAGGCCGACCAGTGCAGCGGCGAAGAGAATGACGAGATATTGATGCGCGGTGCTGAGCAGCAAGAGGCCTAAGAACGTCGAGGCCATGCCGATCGCCAGCGAATAGGGCTGCGCCTTCTTGTCGGTGTAGTGCCCGACCACCGGCTGCAGCAGCGAGGCCGTGAACTGGAAGGCCAGCGTGATCATGCCGATTTGCGCGAAGTCGAGCGCATAGGTGTCCTTCAGGATCGGATACACCGAGGCGATCAGCGACTGCATGGTGTCGTTGAGGAAGTGCGAGACGCTGATGCCGGCGAGCACGATGTAAGCCGGACCCGCGGCCGCCTTGGGAGCGGGCGCCACGTCGCTGACGACGACGGGCTCGGTCAGCGTTTCCTCTGAGAAGACGACAGGCTTGTTCAAGGCAGCGATCCCGGCGCGGCGAACCGCCGCATTTGCTCATTACGATGCACGTGACGGCGGAACCACCGCCAATCGCAAATGGCTGGGATGCGACGGGGCTCCGGTGTTCACCTCTCCCGAAGGGAGAGGTCGGATCGCATCGCAAGATGCGATCCGGGTGAGGGGTTACGGTCTCACTGATCGCTGCGGCCCCTCACCCGGATTGCGTGCGCAATCCGACCTCTCCCCGCTGGGGAGAGGTGAAGAACCGCGTCCGCGGAAACTGTTGTGCCTCAAGCCGCGGCCTGGCCGAGCGCCAGGACGATGGTGTCCACGATGTCCTCGACCAGAATGCGGTCCTCGCCTTCGCCCATGACGCGGATCACGGGCTCGGTGCCGGAGGAGCGGATCAAGAGGCGGCCGTGGCCGTTGAGGCGCTTCTCGCCGTCGGAGATCGCCGACTTGACGTCGGAATCATCGAGCGGCTTGCCGCCCTTGTGGCGGACGTTCTTGAGGATCTGCGGCAGCGGATCGAAGCGGTGGCAGACTTCGGACACGGGTCGGCGCAGCTTCTGCACCACGGCCAGCACTTGCAAGGCCGCAACGAAACCGTCGCCGGTGGTGGCGTAGTCGGACAGGATGATGTGGCCGGACTGCTCGCCGCCGAGATTGTAGCCGCCGTTCAGCATCTGCTCGAGCACGTAGCGGTCGCCGACCGGCGTGCGCACAAGCTCGAGCCCCTGCCCGTTCAGGAAGCGCTCGAGGCCGAGATTGGACATCACGGTGGCGACGATGCCCGGCCGCGACAGCCGGCCGTCTTCCTTCCAGCTCTGCGCGATCACCGCGAGCAGCTGGTCACCGTCGACGATGTGACCGCGCTCGTCGACCAGGATGACGCGATCGGCGTCGCCGTCCAGCGCGATGCCGATGTCGGCGCGCATCTCGCGCACCTTCTTCGACAGCGCTTCCGGCGAGGTCGAGCCGCATTCCTTGTTGATGTTGAAGCCGTCGGGCTCGACGCCGATCGGCACCACGTCGGCACCCAGCTCCCACAGCGCTTCGGGCACCACCTTATAGGCGGCGCCATTGGCGCAATCGATCACGACGCGCAAGCCGTCCAGCGACAGATCGCGCGGCAGCGTGCGCTTGGCGAATTCGATGTAGCGGTCGTGCACGCCGTCGATACGGCGCGCGCGGCCGAGGCTCGCGCTCTGCGCCAGCCGCTTGTCGAGAGATTCGTCGAGCAACTGCTCGATCTGCCGCTCGACGTCGTCGGAGAGCTTGAAGCCCTGCGGCCCGAACAGCTTGATGCCGTTGTCCTCGAACAGATTGTGCGAGGCCGAGATCATCACGCCGAGATCGGCGCGCATCGACTTGGTCAGCATCGCGACCGCTGGCGTCGGCATCGGGCCGACCAGCAGCACGTCCATGCCGACCGAGGTGAAGCCTGCGACCATTGCGTATTCGATCATGTAGCCGGACAGGCGGGTGTCCTTGCCGATCACAACCCGGTGGCGGTGGTCACCGCGCTGAAACGCAAGGCCTGCGGCCTGGCCGACCTTGAGCGCGAGCTCCGGCGTGATCAGCCCGTTGGCGCGGCCCCGGATCCCGTCCGTCCCGAAATATTTGCGGCTCATATCGTCCCCCAAGGCAACAACAAGGGAATCCCCTTTACAACCACGGGCTGCCCGACCGGGCCCCGCATCCCCTGATGTGCTGGGGGTCCTTATAATGCCATGGAAACCGACTTGGCTTCAAAAAATATGATCAATCATTACGGAACCGGGCCCGGCAACGGCTCAATAACGCCTTGTTAACATTATATTTCGCGCCGGAAGGCCGCGCCAGGGGCGGGGGAACCCGCGCTACCCGGAGCGCTTCACATGGCCGTCCTCGCGGCTCGGCGCCGGCTGCGTGACATTGACCGGATCGGAGCCCGGAAACGTCTCTTGCAATCCCTCTTCCAGCGCCTCCTCGAGATCATGCTTCTCCTTGATCTCTTCCGGCGACGGTCCTGCCTGCGGCCGCTTCATGGCGCCCTCCTGCAAAACGTGCTGCAAACGATTTGGCTGTGCATCCAACCATGCTAGATGACCCCGAAATCTTCCGATGCAAGACTTCCACGTAAGACGGGCCGGGGAAACGACATGAAGCACATCACCTGTATCGACGATCTTCGCACGCTGCATCGGCGGCGCGTGCCGAAGGCGTTCTTCGACTATTGCGACCGCGGCTCCTATGCCGAGGAAACGCTGCGCGCCAACCGCGAGGACATGCAGGCGATCAAGTTCCGCCAGCGTATCCTGGTCGACGTCTCCAAGCGCGATACTTCGACCACGATCCTCGGCGAGCCCTCGACCATGCCGCTGATCCTCGCGCCGGTCGGTCTGCTCGGCATGCAGCACGGCGACGGCGAGATTTATGCCTGCCGTGCCGCCCAAGCTGCCGGTATCCCGTTCACGCAGTCGACGATGTCGATCTGCTCGATCGAGGACATCGCCGCCAATGTCGAGAAGCCGTTCTGGTTCCAGCTCTACGTGATGAAGGACCGCGGCTTCATCAAGGAACTGATCCAGCGCGCGATGGCCGCCAAGTGCAGTGCGCTGGTGCTCACCGTTGACTTGCAGGTGATCGGCCAGCGCCATGCCGACATCAAGAACGGCATGACGGTGCCGCCCGAATGGTCGTTGTCGAAGCTCATCGATTTCGCGACCAAGCCGGCCTGGGTCGCCGGCGTGCTGCAAGGCAAGCGGCGCACCTTCGGCAACATCGCAGGTCATGTGAAGAACACCGAGGATCTCAACCGCCTCGCCGAGTGGACCGCCTCGCAGTTCGACACGTCGCTGAACTGGAAGGACGTCGAGTGGGTCCGCAGCATCTGGCCGGGCAAGCTCATCATCAAGGGCATCCTCGATGTCGAGGACGCCGAGGAAGCCGCCAAGACCGGCGCGCAGGCCCTCGTCGTCTCCAACCATGGCGGCCGCCAGCTCGACGGCGCGCCGTCCTCGATCGAGGTGCTGCCCGAGATCGCCGACGCAGTCGGTGACAAGATGGAGATCATGTTCGACGGCGGCATCCGCTCCGGCCAGGACGTGATGCGCGCGCTGGCGCTCGGCGCAAAGTCCTGCATGATAGGCCGCGCCTATGCCTATGGCCTAGGGGCCGGCGGACAGGCCGGCGTCGCCAAGGCGATCGACATTATCCAGAAGGAGCTGCTCACGACCATGGGCCTGTGCGGCGTCAACCGGATCGACGAGATCGACGATCATGTCATTGCGGTGTGATTGCAGCGACGTGCTGTAGGGTGGGCAAAGCGAAGCGTGCCCACCACGTCTTGCACTACATGCGGATCTATGGTGGGCACGGCGCAAGGGCGCCTTTGCCCACCGTACGATTCTGTGGTTATGGATTGCGGATCTGCGCTGACGCTGCCTGGGACGACAGCGAGTTTGTGGCGCGACTATTCCACATCACATCGGCGGCGTCAGGCCGTCGCGGCCGACGCTGACGCGGTTGGTCTCGAACGAGCCGTCCGGCAATTGCTTCATGAAGGCGATGACCTTGGCGCCGGCCTTCAGGTCGGACTTGTCGCCGGGTACGAAGGTCACCACCGGCGTGTCGTCGGCGACGAACACCTTCTTCTCACCGTCCTTGTACTTGACCAGCAGCGTGTGACCGTCATTGCCGACGACGCTCTCGGCCACCGTCGCGTTGGTCATGCTGGAGTTGGGTTTGAGGTCCCAGGGCCGAGAGCCCTCGCCGGTGCCGCGCATGCTTTCCGGAAACACGTGCACCTCGACGGCGTTCTGGCTGCCATCCGGTCCCGGCACGGTGGTCGCCCCGATGAACGAACCCGGCTTGATGTCGGCGAGTGAAATCTTGGTGATCCCCGACACGTTCACGTCGGAGGCGAGGTGAAGCTTGACCTCCTCGCCGCTGCGCGACTTGACCTGCATGGTGTCGCCATTGACGCTTTCGATGGTGCCGCGCACGCGCGTCGGCACCGGCGCCTTCTGGGCGAAGGCACAGTAAGTCGAGACGGCCACCATCGCGACGGCGATCAGTGGACGAGTGAAAGTTGCACGTTGAACAGTCATGACGATCTCCGATTGTCCCCACGGACAGAGAACTCCGAAGGCCGCGCGCTATTCTCTCAAGTCTTCGTGAGATCGGCCTCGACCAATGCGCGCAGCTCGGCCGTGACCTCGGGCCGGCGGCCGAACCACAGTTCGAAGCCGCGCACCGCCTGATGCAGCAGCATGCCGAGCCCGTCGGCGGTTTTCAGACCGCGCGCCGTTGCTGCGGCCAGCAGCGGCGTCACCAGGGGAACATAGACAAGGTCGGCGACGACCGCCGCTTGTGGCAGGCGTGCGACATCGACATCGAGCGAAGGCTGGCCGTGCATGCCGAGCGAGGTCGTGTTCACGAGAAGTCTTGCGCGCGGCAGCACGTCGTTGATCGCGTCCCACGTCACGGGATGCACGTTCGGCCCGAACTGCTTTGCCAGCGTCTCGGCCCGCGCGACGGTACGATTGGCAACATGCACGCACCTGATGCCGCGTTCGAGCAGGCCGAACACGACCGCGCGCGCGGAGCCGCCGGCGCCCAGCACCAGCGCTTCCTCAGCCGTGTCCCAGCCAGGCGCGCTGGCGTCGAGATTGTTGACGAAGCCTTCAACGTCGGTGTTGGTCGCACGCAGCTCGCCATCCGCGAACCACAGCGTGTTGGCGGCGCCGACGGCCTTGACGCGCGCATCGGGCGTCGACAGCGCCAGCACGGCTTCCTTGTGCGGGATGGTGACGTTGGCACCGACGAAGCCGCGCAGCGACAGCCGCAACACGAAATCGCGCAGGTCCTCGGGCGGAACCGCCTCGATGACATAGCCGCCCTCGATTCCGAGCGTGCGCAGCCAGTAATGATGAATCAGCGGCGAGCGCGAATGCGCCGCCGGCCATCCGATCAGACAGGCTGCGGGAGTTTTTGGCGCGGTCATCTTTCCCTCGGGGTCGTTTCCGAGGCGATCCATTTCGCGTCGCGCCCGCGCTGTCAAGCGCGCGCCGTCAGCTCGCGGCGGCCTCGTCGGCCGCTCGGCCCTTGATGTCGGCGATGGCGCGCTCGAGGCTCTGGCGATAGCGTGCGCGCGGCGGGCTCACGCGATGGGTGAGCAGCGCGCGGCGGACCGCGGGCGAGGCCCCCGTGATGAACAGCCTGATGCCCTGGCGGTGCGCCTTGGCCGCGACCCGGCTGAGCACGTTGGCCGCGGCCATGCGGTGGATGAACAGCACCGCGCCGAGCGCGAAGCCGACCAGGATGCCTTCGGTGAGATCGCAGAAGATCGTGAGCAGGAAGTCGCGAGCAGCACCACGGCATCGCCCCACGACGAGCACAAGAGCGTGGCGAACTCCTGCTTTTCCGCCATGGTCCGAGCCGCCACAATACAGTTCTGGAAACCCTCACCCCACCCTCTCCCCGTGAAGAACGGGGAGAGGGAGTGAGAGAGCGGAGACTCCCAAACGGGTCACGCCGCGTGCTGATGCGCGGCGATGATCTGGTCGGCGGCGCGGCCGGTGACCTCGGCCATGTGGTCGAACTGCCGGGTGAAGCTGCCGGCCCCGGCGGTGGCCGAGCGCAGTTCCACGATCAGTTCGCCGATCTCGGCTTCCGGCATCATGGCGCGGACACAGTCCCAGCCACTCCAGCCGTCGCGGGTGTCGAAGCCGAGGATCTGGCCGCGCCGCGCCGACAGGATCGCGTTGATCTTGGCCGTGGCATCGGTCGGACAGACGATCTCGACCACGTGGATCGGCTCCAGCAGGACCGGCTGACATTGCGGCAGGCCCTCGTTGAGGCCGATCCGCGCCGCGGTGCGGAAGGCAAGGTCGGAAGAGTCGACGCTGTGATAGGAGCCGTCGGTCAGCGTCACCTGCACGTCGGTGACGGGGAAGCCGAGCGGGCCGCGCGCCAGCCCATCGACGACGCCTTCCTCGACCGCCGGGATGTAGTTGCGCGGCACCGCGCCACCCACCACCGTCTCGGCGAACTTGAAGCCGTCGCCGCGCGGCAACGGCCTGATGTCGAGCACGACGTCGCCGAACTGGCCATGGCCACCGGACTGCTTCTTGTGGCGTCCGCGCTGGGTGATCGGCTTGCGGATGGTCTCCTGATAGCCGATCGCGGGCGGGTGCGAGGTGACCTTGACGCCGAAGCGGTCGCGCAGCCGCTCGCCGGCGACGCGTAGATGCATCTCGCCCTGCCCCCACAGCACGGTGTCGTGGGTCTTGGCGTTCTGCACGACGACAAGTGACGGATCCTCCTCGTGCAGCCGCATCATCGCCTGGCCGAGCTTGACGTCGTCCTTGCGATCGGTCGCCGCGATCGAGATCGCGAGCACCGGCGGCGTCGGCTCGATTGCGATCAATGCCGCGGGCGGCGTCTTGCCATTTGAGATCGTGTCGCCGGTCTTCACGGGATCGAGCTTGGCGAGCGCCACGGTGTCGCCGACATCGGCGGAGGCACGCTTGGTGTCATAGGCGCCGTTGACGGCCAGGATGCCAGAGATGCGCCCTGCACCGCCGGAGGACGATTGCAGCGTGGCGCCGTCGTCGAGATGGCCGGCGAGCAGTCGCGTCAGCGACAGCTTTCCGCCATGCTGCGAATGCAGTGTCTTGAAGACGTAGCCGAGTGCGTCCTTGGTTTCGGGAACGCCGAGACGTTTTGCCGTCTCCGCGACACCGGGCGCCTCGTGGCGCAGCGCCTTCATCAGGCGCAACACGCCGTTCTCACGGGCGGCTGCGCCCAGCAGCACCGGGCAAATCAGTCCCTCGCGCAATTCGCGGGCGAGATCGTCGAACACGGCATCGCGCGGCGGCTGGATATCCTCGAGCAATTGCTCCATCAGCGCATCGTCGTGATCGGCGAGCTTCTCCAGCATCGAGAAGCGGGCTTCCTTCTCGCGATCGAGATCGCCGCCTTCGAGCGCGATCACCTCGGAGGCCTTGTGCTCGCGATAGATGAAGGCGCGCTCCAGCGCGAGATCGACGAAGCCCTCGATCAGCTCGCCTTTCCAGATCGGGATCTGGCGCAGCACCAGCGGCACGCGCGAGGCGGGCTGCAGCATCGCGAGGGTCTCGCGGATGCGCTGGCTGGCACGATCGATCTTGTTGAGGAACAGGAAACGCGGGATCTTCAGCTCCTCCAGCTCGCGCAGGATGATCTGAAGCTGCGGCAGCTTCTTCTCGTCGGCCTCACAGACCACGATTGCGGCGTCGACCGCAGGAAGCGCGGCGCGCATGTCGTGGGCAAACTCGACGGAACCGGGACAATCAAGGAAGGTGTAGCTGTCGCCCATGAAACTCGTGGTCGCGGCAGTCAGCCCGACGGTCATCTTGTGATCACGGGCCTCTGGCGTGGCGTCGCCGACGGAAGTTCCGGCATCGACGCTGCCGGCGCGCGGGATTGCGCCCGTTCGCGCCAGGATTGCTTCGAGAAGTGTAGTTTTACCGCTTTGGAAAGGGCCCACCAGCGCAATGCACCGTGGACCTCGGGGACTTCTGACGTCTTGTCCCATTCGCCGCCTCCTTGGTGTGGAGCTCGGCCCATGATTGGGTCGGCAAACATTGATGCTCTGCCCCTCCCTTAGATTTGGCAAGCATCAAACGTCGCTGCGGTGCGTCGTCAGCAAAATCCAGCCGCTTCGCGCGGCGCGATTACACGCAAAAGTGTTAACGGCCCGGACGGAGTTCCAGGCTTTCGAGACCGGCGGCGACGTTGAGACCGACCTGGCCCTGCAAGCTGAGCGGCTGGAGCGCGATTGAATTGTTGGAGCCTCCGACCAGCACGTTGCCGCCGAAGCCGACGCCGACCGAGGCGCTGCCCTGCGCGCCGGCGTAATTGCCGGAGAGATCGCCGGGGCCGAGCCGGTCGACCGGCGCGAACACGCCCCAGGCGAGCGTGGTCTCCTGGGTGATGCCGATGTCGAGGCCCACTTTACGGATGGTCGCGACGTAGCGGTCCTCAGGCAAGCCGTCGGCGCGCAGCACGCAGCCGAGATTGGTCACCGATCCCACGATGAAGCCGACGCTGGCGCCGCCGCGGCATTCGAGCACGCCGACCCGGACCATCCGCTGCTGCTGCGCGCCGCTGCTCGCGACCGAGGCAAGGAGACTGACGGCGGCAAGCCCGGCAAAGATGAACGAACGGCGCATGAATGTCTCCGGCGATGAATGGGATGCGAGCAGGACGGACGCGGCACACGCCGCGCGATCGTCTATGCCACAAGAGTTTTGGCGGTGCCAGATCGGACATATCTGGAATCGAATTCGCGGAGAGAGGCCCCTCACCTCACCCTCTCTCCGTAAGAAAGGGGCGAGGCACTGCGCGAGCCTGCGCCCCTCACGATGCGAGAAGAAATAGAGTGCGCAATCGGACGCGACTTAACCTCTCCCCGCCCTTCTGCGGGGAGAGTCGGATCGCCCCGGCGATGCGAAGCATCGTCCGGCGCGATCCGGGTGAAGGGCAGGGCAAGATGCCGACCAGAACAAAGGACCGTGCGACTCCGCTTATCGAAACACAACAAAAAGGCCCGCACGAAGCGGGCCTTTTCAATTTGCAATGTCGCGACAGGCTTAGCGCAGATTGCCGCAGAAGCGCTGGATGCGCTTGCAGGCGTCTTCGAGGTCCGAGGTCTTGGTCGCGTAAGAGATGCGGAAGGCCGGGCCGAGGCCAAAGGCCGAACCCTGCACCACGGCGACGCCTTCGGTCTCCAGCAGCTCGGTGACGAACTGCTCGTCATTGCTGATCACGTTGCCCGACGGCGCCTTCTTGCCGATCGTGCCGGCGCAGGACGGATAGACGTAGAACGCACCTTCAGGACGTGGGCACTCGATGCCGTTCGCCTGGTTGAGCATGGAGACGACGAGGTCGCGGCGCTCCTTGAACACCTTGTTGTTGGCGGGGATGAAATCCTGCGGACCGTTCAGCGCCTCGACCGAGGCCCACTGCGCGATCGAGCACGGGTTCGAGGTCGATTGCGACTGAATGGTGGCCATCGCCTTGATGAGATGCGCCGGACCGCCGGCATAGCCGATGCGCCAGCCGGTCATGCAATACGCCTTGGAGACGCCGTTCACGGTGAGCGTGCGGTCGTAGAGGCCGGGCTCGACCTGTGCGACGGTGGTGAACTGGAAATCGTCATAGACGAGATGCTCGTACATGTCGTCGGTCATCACCCAGACATGGGGATGCTTCATCAGCACATCGGTGAGCGCCTTCAGTTCCGACTTCGTGTAGGCGGCTCCCGTCGGGTTCGACGGCGAGCACAGGATGACCCATTTGGTCTTCGGCGTGATCGCGCGCTCGAGCGCCTCCGCCTGCAGCTTGAAACCGGTTCCAGCGGGGCAGACCACCGGCACCGGCTCGCCGCCGGCCAGCGCGACCATTTCAGGGTAGCTGACCCAGTACGGCGCGGGAATGATCACCTCGTCGCCCGGATTGATGGTCGCCATCAGCGCGTTGTAGAGCACCTGCTTGCCGCCAGTGCCGACGATGATCTGGTTCGGCTTGTAGGCGACGCCGTTCTCGCGCTGAAACTTGGCGATGATGGCTTCCTTCAGCTCGGGGATGCCGTCGACCGCGGTGTACTTGGTCTTGCCGGCCTCGATGGCGCGGATCGCTGCCAGCTTGATGTTGGCGGGCGTGTCGAAATCGGGCTCGCCGGCGCCTAAGCCGATGACGTTGCGCCCCGCCGCTTTCAGCGCGCGTGCTTTATCCGTGACCGCGATGGTCGCGGACGGCTTCACACGGTCGAGCGCAGCGGCAAGGAAGGTCATCATCATCTCCTGGCGAGCGTCGTGAAGCCTTTCGCCTCACGACTCTGATTGTGGGAATGAGCCACCCTAAAACGTGTGCCGCTGCGCCGCAAGAAACTTCGGCCCGATCTCGGAAAAGTTTACGATTTTCGAGCGTCGTGAGGTGCGATTTCCCGTAATATTGCGCAACTTTGGCGCCCAAATCCCTCATATCCGGCAAGGCCTGTCCTCAGAGCAATTTTGCGGATTGGCCGTCGTGAAAGAAACATTGCCGTCATGCCCCGGGATATCCACGTTCTACTTGCGGCATGGCATGTGGAAGGCCAGGACAAGTCTGGCCATCACGATGCGGAAGCATTGGTCCCTCCTCGATCGTATGTACGATGCCCTACCCGCTTCACGACCTCGCAGAGCAACGCTTCGGCGCGTTGACGCAAGCGTGAACTGAATTGCATCGTCGCGCGGAAATGATCTTCCGCGGCATTGCAGCGCAGTAGGGTTTTCGAGTTTTTCTATTGGCTGGCTCTTGCGGCGGATTCGCATCGGCATCATTGTTTAGCCGCCTCGCGGGGCAACGAGCGCCGCGTCTTCCCGTCCTTGGATTCGAACCCCAGAATGTACAAGCTCTATTCGATGCAACGCTCGGGCAACAGCTACAAGGTCCGCCTTGCGCTGGCGCTGCTCAACGTGCCTTACGAAGCGGTGGAGGTGGACATTCTGCGCGGCGAGAGCCGCACGCCGGATTTTCTGAGCAAGAACCCCTCGGGGCAGGTGCCGCTGCTCGAGGTCGGCGAGGACCGCTATCTCGCCGAGTCCAACGCCATCCTCTGGTACGTCGCCGTCGGTACGCCGCTCGCACCGGAGAACCGCATCGAGCGCGCCGAGGCGCTGCAATGGATGTTCTTCGAGCAGCACGCGCTCGAGCCGAACATCGGCGCGGCCTATTTCTGGCTGTCGCTGGTCAAGGGCGGCCGCGATCTCCAGACCCATTCGCTGGAGGACTGGATGGAGCGCGGCTATGGCGCGCTCCAGGTGATGGAGAACCATCTCAAGACCAACGCCTATTTCGCCGCGCGCCAGCTCACGGTGGCCGACATCGCGCTGTACGGCTACACCCACCTCGCCGACCGCTGCGACTTCGACCTTTCGACCTTCCCGGCGATCCGGGACTGGCTGAAACGCGTCGAAGCCACGCCGGGCTTCGTGACGATGGACTGGCGCCCGGCCGACATCGACGACCCCGCCAGCATCGCGGCGGGCGCCTGACGGCGCGACTGGGTCCGGCGAATAGCGGGCATAAGGGCCACCTTTGCCGCAATCTCGCCACTTTCAGCGCGATGGCCGCCGCAATATTGCCGGTTGAAACTGGGAATTTCTGGAAATCGCGAGTGATTCGCTCGCGTGTTGAAGGATTTAGACCATGATGCGGGCGTCCGGCACGGCAGGCTTTCGGAGCCCATCCGCTACCGTCGCGTCTTCCCGGCTCACCCATGCGGTCGCGGCCTCGCTCGCCGTCGCCGCGCTCTCGCTGTGCCTGATCGTCACCCTGACGGTGCTGTCGACCAAGGCGACCATGGCGATGGGCCTGCCGGTCTGATTCCCGTTTCATCCTGGACCAGCCTTCAGGGCGCCACGCGGCCCCGCGCCGACCGGCATTGCGACAGGACATCGATGAAATCACCTGTGGTAGTCGTTGCAATCACCCTGACTGCGGCCATCCTGGTCGCGGCATCGCTGCTGATCATCGTCGGCACGCGCAAGGGCGCGGGGACGTCGACGCTGAATGCGCCGACGCTGCAACAGCGCGTCAAGCACGCGCATATGGTCTAAAATCGTCCGAAAACCCTACGCTTGCACGCAAGCGCGCCTTAAGCACACCGCACGAATTCGCATCGCGCTCGCGCAACAATCATTCAGTGTTGCGGCCTTACCTCGTTCGGAAGGAGCGAGACTGGTCCATGCGGTTCAAATGGCGTGCGATCTCCGGTCCGGCGCTGACGGCAGCAGCCCTGCTGCTTGCTATCATTTTCGACCGCTTTATCCTCACTCCCTCGCCCGCGCCGCTGTTCGTCTGCATCGTGGCTCTCGCCGGCGCGCTCGCGGGTCTCGCCTCCGCCATGGCGACCGCGGTTGTCGCGGTGATCGGCGCGGCGCTGTTCTTCCTCAATCACCACGGCGTTTCCGGCTATGGGCCCGCCGATCTGGTCCAGCTCGGCCTCCTGGCCATCACGGCTGCCGGCACCGCCGGCATCACCAGCCTGATGCGCGAGCGGCTGCTCGGCACGTTCGCGGCTGAGCGCCGGAGCCACGCCACGGCCGCGCGGCTGTCCGCCGCGCTCGACCAGATCGATATCGGCATCGTGCTGCTCGATGCCGAGACCCGGGCCGAATTCATCAACCGCGCGTTCCGCGATTATTTTGCGGTCCCGGACGAGATCGCCGACAGCAAGCCGCCCTTCATCGCGCTGATGTATCACGGCCGCGACACCCGCGCGTTCGAGCTGCCCGAGGACGAGCTCGGCATCTTCATCGCGCAGCGCATGGAGATGGTGCGGGTCGGCGATGCCACGCCGATCAACATCAAACTGCGCAACGGCGAGGTGCTGCGCTTCGTCTGCACCGCGCTGCCCGATGGCGGGCGCATGCTGAGCTACACCCCGGTGACCGACCTCGTGCGCCACACCGACGCGCCGTCGCGCGCCGACTACTACCGCTCGCTGCGCGACCCGACCGGTCGGAGGCTGATCCGGTATCTGCGCGTCGCGGAGTGATGCTACTGCAAACTGCGTCCGCGGAAATAGCCCCTCACCCACCCTCTCCCCGCAAGAGTGTTCAGACCGGGGACATAGTGGACGGGTGTTCGGAGACATCGTGGACACTTTCGGTCGTTCCGTCGAGAGGCCGGATGTCGACGGTTGCGATGAGCTGGGTTCTGAAGACGACGTCGAAGACGCCGTCTTGTGTGGTTGGCCGGAACGCGACTGCTTTGCCGCGGAAGGCCTTGGGGACTTTGAGGTTGCGGCCGAGGAAGCTGACGTGCCCGCCCTGTTGGACGCGGCGCACGGCGTCGCCTGGTGCGTATTCGAAGGGTGCGACGGTCTCGACATAGTCGCGCGGGCTCGGCTGATAGCGGCTGGCCGGCACGGCGAGCTCGAGCGCTTCGTGCGGCCGTTGCGTGTTGTAGACCGTGCGCCATCGCTCGAAAGCACGCTGGGCGGCGGCAATATCGGTGAAGGAAGGAGCCGACAACACTTCGGCCTTGAGGCTACGGTGGAAGCGTTCGTCCTTGCCCATGGTCTGCGGATGATAGGGCCGCGAATGGCTGATCTTGATGCCATGCTCGATCAGCCAAACCCCGAGCGGGGTGAATGGGCTGCCCGGACCGTCGCCCCAGGGCGAGCCGTTGTCGGTGATCAGTCTCTCGGGCAGGCCGTAACGGCGGAAAGCCGCGATGAGATGCTGCCTGACCGTCTCGGTCTGCTCGTCGGCGCACGCCGCCAGTGCCACCGAAAAGCGCGAGTGATCGTCGAGCACGGTCAGCGGATGAAGCCGGCCGACATGCAAGGCCACGTGGCCCTTGAAGTCCATCTGCCACAACTCGTTCGGCCGCGACCGCTCGAAACGGGTGAAGGCGGGCGAACCGCCGCCGAACTTGCCCAGTTCCATCCCATGTCGCTTCAAGATCGCCGTGACCGTCGAAGGCGCCGGAACGGCGTCCCGCCCCAGATCCTTCAGTCGCCTGGCGATCTTGCGCCCACCCCAAGCCGGATGCTCGGCTCGCACCGAGAGCACGGCATCCTCGATCGCCGCAACACTGCGCGCCGGCGAACGCTGCGGTCGACGCGACTGCTCCTGAAGCCCATTGATCCCGGCCGATTGCCATCGCTCCAGCCACTTGTAGCCGGTCGTCGGGCTGATGCCGAACCGACGACACAATTGCCGAACATTGGCTCCTTCCTCCGAGGCCAACATCACAAACTCCAATCTCGCGTCCATCCGAGATACCTCGCGGAACGGCATCCGACAGCCTCCTTGATTCGCTGCCGAAAGTGTCCACGATGTCTCCGAACACCCGTCCACTATGTCCCCGGTCCGAACAAAGAGCGGGGCGAGGGAGTGAGAGAGCGGTGCGTCCCTCACTCAGGACATAGCGCGCTACGCGTCTTAACCTCTCCCCGCTCTTTTGCGGGGAGAGGTCGGATCGCTCCGGTGATGCGCAGCATCGTCCGGTGCGATCCGGGTGAGGGGCATGGCACACTGTTGCCACGACTGCATATCTATCCGACTGTTCAGACAATTGATCGCCGCGCCCTTCATCACGTATGAAGGACCCTTCATCGATCGTGGAATTCTCACATGTCCCTCACCATTCGCGCCGTCACCAGGCAGGATTACGATCAATGGCTGCCGCTGTGGGACGGCTACAACGCATTTTACGGCCGCTCCGGTCCGACGGCGCTCGCGCCCGAGATCACGCGCATGACGTGGCAGCGCTTCTTCGATGCCTATGAGCCAATGCACGCGCTGGTCGCCGAGGACGGCGGCCGCTTGCTCGGGCTGACGCATTATCTGTTTCATCGCAGCACCACCGCGATCGAGCCGTCCTGCTATCTTCAGGACCTGTTCACGCTCGAGGCCGCGCGCGGCAAGGGTGTCGGCTCGGCGCTGATCCATGGCGTCTATGAACGAGCAAAACTGGCGGGATCGCCGCGCGTCTACTGGCAGACGCATGAGACCAATCTCACGGCGCAGCGCCTGTACGACAAGGTCGCAGAGCGCTCCGGCTTCATCGTCTATCGCAAGATCTTCTGAGTCCTGTGCCGCGGAGTCCTGTGGATAACTCCGCCTGTCACCCGCGCGTAACACGGCAAGGTTACGCTGCCCCTGCGTCTGGTCAGGCCCCCGTCACCGATCAAGCGCCCCAAGCGGTCCCCGTCAGTCGCCGCGTCTGACAGGGGCCGCATTTTTTTGCGGCAGCGTTACTTCGCGCCGCGCCCCACCGTCTGCATCACCTCAAAACCCTCGAACTGGGGATGGCCGAGATAAAGCGGCTTGTTGTCGCCGGCCCGGTGATGCGCCGCGCGAAACGCCTCCGACTTGGTCCAGGCCTCGAAGGCTGCGTGGTTCGCCCACACGGTGTGCGAAGCGTACAGCGTGTGATCCTCGGCTTCCGGCCCGCGCAGCAGATGGAATTCGATGAAGCCAGGCACCTTGTCGAGATGAGTATCGCGCGTGAGCCAGACCTGCTCGAAGGCGGCCTCGGAGCCCTTGGCGACGCGAAAGCGGTTCATGGCGATGTACATGGGGTGGTTCTCCTGATGCTCCGCCGATATTTCGTCATTCCGGGACGCGCCGCAAGGCGCGGGCCCGGAATCCATTTTTCTGCAGAAAGTGTGGAGAGATGGATTCCGGGTTCGCGCTTCGCGCGCCCCGGAATGACAGCTAAGCCGCAAGCCCCTTCATCGGCCTTGCACTTGTTGCGCTGTCGGGAAACACTGTCTCCGCCAGCACACGATCCGACAGCCCGAACTGGTCCTGCAGCACGCCTTTGATCACGGAGCGCAGGTCTGTCGTTGGCTTGAGGTCGCGCCCCTCATACAAGTTCGCGAGCTTGAGGCCCGGCCAGTCCGAGATGACGCGGCCGCCTTTCACGGCGCCGCCGGCGAGCAGCGCGACCGTGCCGGTGCCGTGATCGGTGCCGTCGGTGCCGTTGATGCGCGCGGTGCGGCCGAACTCGGTGGCAACGACCACGACGGTGTCGCGCCAGCGATTGCCCAAGCCGCTTTCGAATTCGGCGAGCGCGCCGTCGAGCCCACCGAGCAGGAAGGCGAGACGCCCCACAGGACCGCCTTCATTGGCATGCGTGTCCCAACCGTCGAAGGCGAGTGCGGCGATGCGCGGGCCGTCATCGGCCGCCATCAGTTTGGCGGCGCCGCGCGCCACTTGGCGCATCTGTGCGACGGCGTTGCCGCGCGTCGCTTTCATGTCGTCGCCGCTCGCGACCTTGTCGAGCTGAAGGCCTTGCGACAGCGCCGAGGCCAGCGCAGGATCGCGGTGGCGGTAGAGATCGACGAGCCGCATCGCGGTGTCGTCGTCCGCCTGCGGCAGCGCCACCGGCGCCCAGCCGACGGTCGGCGCGCTGCCGCGCAGCACCAGCGGCGTGGTCGGCCCGACCGCGAGGCCGCTCGACACGCGCTCGCCGCGCGGCAGCGCTTCCAGCGCGCGGTTGAGCCAGCCGGACTGCACCCGGCCGGGGCCGGCATAGCCGCTTTCGAGCACGTCCTGACCGTCGAAATGCGAGCGGTCGCGATAGGGCGTCGCCACCGCATGGATCACAGCGGCATGCTTGTCGCGATACATACGCGCGAACTCCGGCATCGCCGGATGCAAGGCGAAGAACGAGTCGAGCATGATCGCGGGATGCGCACCATCGGCCGTGAGCGCGATCGATCCGTGCAAGCCGGCATAATCGGGATCGCCGATCGGCGCGACGGTCGAGAGCCCGTCCAGCGCGCCGCGCAGGATCACCACGATCAATCGCGGATCGCGCCCGTCGGCCGCGCGGGCGAATTTCGGCAGGTAAGCCCAGGCTGCAAAGGAGGCGCCGCCGAGCAGAAGACCACGCCGCGAGGTGAGGAGCCGGTTCTCGACGCAGTCGGTCATCATCATCTCCTCTGCATTTCCGGCGACATCAGCAGCAGCGCCAGCGCCTGCTGCCGCGACTCCGCGCGCTCGATGGTGCGGCGCGTTTCGGTCGAGGCCGCGTCAGCCGCTGCGAACTCCAGCAGATCGAGCGGATCGACGTTGTTGCCGAGCCGCGCGCCGATCTGCGCGGCGATGTCGAGCCTGAGCTTCATGCCTTCGGGCGCAGCCCAGGCGGCGCTGGTGTCGGGGAAACCGTTGGGTCCTGCCGGCGACCACAGCGGCTGGCCGAGCAGGTTGAGACTGTTGAGATACACCCCGGGATCTTCGGGCAAGCGCGCGAGCAGACGGCCGCTCGCGACCAGGAAATCGTAAGGGCTGCGCATCTTGGTCAGCGGCGCTTTCCAGGCCTCATCGGAATCCACCAGCGCCGTCGCAAGCGCCCTAAGATCGCCGTCGGTCTTGACGAAGACATCGCGCAGCCGCGCGACGAGCACCGGCGGCGGATCGTCTGCGACGAAGTGACGGACGAATTTGGTGGCGATGAAATTCGCGGTCGACGGATGCCGCGCGAGATCGGCGAGCGCGGCTTCGCCCTGTGCGAGCCCGGTGGCCTCGTAGGTCTTGCCGAGCAGGACTTGCGGCCCGGGCTGATGCGCATTGACGTTGAAGACGAAGGAGCCGGGTGCTCCCAACTGCCCCTGCCGTCCGGCAAAGGTCCAGCCGGTGATGATGCGCGCGAGCGAGGTGACGTCGCCTTGCGTGTAGCCGCCGCCGACGCCGAGCGTATGCAGCTCCATGATCTCGCGCGCCAGATTCTCGTTCAGCCCGCGCTTGCGGTTTTGGCCCGCGCGCGAGTCCGGCCCGAGCGATTGCTGGTTGTCCAGGAAGAATAGCATCGCCGGATGCTGCTCGACCGCCCTCAGCATCTCGGCGAATCGCCCGAGCACATGCGGCCTGATCGCCTCGCGCTCGAACGCGCCGGCCCAGATCCGCGCCAGCTCGCCCTTGCTGGCGGAGATGCAGAAATGGTTGGACCAGAACACGACGAGCCGCTCGGTGAAGCCGCAGTCGACAAGCGTCGCGCGCTGCAACCGCGCCAGCGCCTCGGCGCGAAAGGTCTTTTGAATCACGTTGAGCGGCTGCGGTGCCGGCTTGGCGGCAGGCGGCGTGGCCGCGTTGGGCTGCATGGTCTGGGGCTTGGCCGGCGCATCAGGCGGCTTTGCCTCCGCCATCTGGCCGGTGATCTCCGCCGCTGCGTTCAGCGAGAGATTGCGGCGCAGCCCTGGCTTCTGATCGGCAGGCGCTTGTGCCGGCGTTTCGGCTGCCGGCGTTTCGGCGGGCGCCGCGGCCTTGGCGGCCTCACGCGCCTGTTTGACCTGGTCCTGATAGGCAAACACGGCCTGACCGAGTTGCGGCGTCGATTGCAGTCCGGGCGCTTCCAGCAGCACGCCATTGGGACGCGCAAGCTCGGCCTTCACGAAGCCGCGCGGGTCGGTTGCTGCATTGATGAGACCGCCCGATGCGCCGCCGCGGGCGCCGAAGCCGAAGCGGTTGAGCGCGATGAGGGCGGCTTGCGAATCGCGGGCCATCGGTCTGTCCTTCGCGGATTGCCAACCGCTTTCCTGATGCGTGCTCGGCGCATAATATAGCGCAGCGACAGATGAACCCGACATGAAAATGACGGCGAAGCTTCGGCGTAAATCATGACAAATCCGAAAGAATTCGCGTTGCAGGAACCACGCCGCCTGGCCTGCTCCCGCTGCGGCGCCGAGTTCGGCTGCGATCTCTCGGGCAACTGCTGGTGCGCGGAGGAAACCGCGCGACTGCCGATGCCGGTCGAGGGCGAGGACTGCCTGTGCCGGGAGTGCTTGCGGAAAGCGGCTGCGGAGGCGCGTAGCCCGGTATCGTAGGGTGGGCAAAGCGAAGCGTGCCCACCCTTTTCATTGCACATTCGGAGAGGATGGTGGGCACGGCGCCTTGCGCCTTTGCCCACCCTACAAAGCGACGCAGGTTACGCCGCAAACCCCGGCGATTTGCGCGCCATGCCGTCGAACGCATCGAGCAGCCTTTCGCGCCAGGCATAGACCGGATCATCCGCTTCGAGCAGCTTGAACGGACTGACCACGCGCGCCCATTGGAAACCGCCGAACACGATGTAGTCGGCGTAGTTCGGCGCGCTGCCGCCGATGAAGGGCTGTGTCTTGAACGTCTGGCGCATCACCTCCAGCGACTTGCGGAAGGCGACGACGCCAGCGTCGCGGCTCTCCATCACATCTTCCAGGCTCTTGCCACCGAAGCGCGCCTCGCGCGACTTGCGGAAATAGGCAGCGTCGACCTCGGCGAGGCTCTTCGGAATGTCGGCGATGATGAGCGGAAAGATGCCGCCGACGATGGCGATGTCGCCCCATGCGTTGATCATGCGCGTCATCGCGCGGCCGCCCTCGCCGCCGAACAGCGACGGGCGATCCGGGAAATTGTCTTCGAGATAGGTCGCGATCGTCCAGGAATCGACCACGGGCTTGTCGTCGTGCAACAGCACCGGGACCTTCTCGGAGCCGTGCGGGGCAAGCACGCTCTTCTCGGTGAAACGCCAGGGCAGCGATTCCGCCGATAGACCCTTGTGCGCCAGCGCCATCCGCGTGCGCCAGCAATACGGGCTGAACGGGCGCGCGGGATCGGTGCCGACGAGTTCGAAGAGCTTCAGTGACATGGTGCTGTTCCGTCATTGCGAGCGCAGCGAGGCAATCCAGGCTGCCGCCGCAGAGACATTCTGGATCGCTTCGCTTGCGCTCGCAATGACGATGTGCAGACGAAGTGCGTATCACCGCCCGTTGGTGCGCAGCAGCCTCTCGCCGTCCTTGGTCACCGCGATGACCAGCCCGAGGCCGGCAACCGTCTCGCGCGCGACATAGCCGCAATCGGCGGCGTCCTC
The DNA here is from genome assembly GCF_045571415.1 of Bradyrhizobium sp. LMG 9283. Taxonomy (NCBI): domain Bacteria; kingdom Pseudomonadati; phylum Pseudomonadota; class Alphaproteobacteria; order Hyphomicrobiales; family Nitrobacteraceae; genus Bradyrhizobium; species Bradyrhizobium sp. LMG 9283. The sequence continues at coordinate 1,415,269 of NZ_CP120691.1, read as the reverse complement.
CCAGATGGTGAGGCGCGGGCACGAGGTCTTCCAGGTCGCGATCACCTCGGCATAGGCGCGCGGCTCGCGCGCCACCCATTCGACGAAGTCCAGCACCAGCGGATCGGCAGTCTCGCTCATTGCAAGCCTCCCTTGTCGAAGGCGGCCAGAACCGGCGCACGAAGCAACAGCCAGCCGCCATAGGCGATGTAGTAGCAGGCAATGGTGGTGATCAGCTTGTTGGACCAGGCGATGAACTGCTGGTCGGTCATGGCTTCGAGGATGCGCCGCGCCAGCGTGGTGCCGAGCATCGAGGCTGCAATCGCGACCCCGGCGAGCACGGGATCGAGGCTCGCGGCCTGATCGATGATGCCGCCGAAATAGACCAGCTTGGTGAAGTGGCTGACGAGCTGGCACATCGCCTTGGTCGCGACCTTCTCGCGCCGGCCGAAATCGCCGCCGAGGAAGAAGGTGTCGAGCAGCGGGCCGGAGACGCCGGTCATCAACATCAAGCCCATGCAGATCGTGCCATAGACCGTGCCCTGCCAGAGCCGGTCCGGATCCGGCTTGATGTTGGTGGGAAGCAACCGCGCCATGAAAGGTGTGATGCCGAGCATCAGCAGCGCCGTCGGCTTGTCCGGCACATAGCGGGTGAGCGACCAGGCCGTGAGCGCGACCGCAGCGCCGACCATGTAGTTCGCGACCGGCCGCCAGCGGATATGCGCCCGCCACAGGAACGCGCGCCAGCCGTTCGAGGCCATCTGCGTGATCGCATGCAGCACCATCGCGGTCGGCAGCGGCATCAAGGCCAAGAGCACGCCGATCAGGATCAGCCCGCCCGCCATGCCGAACAGCCCCGACAGGAACGCGGTGGCGACCATCAGCAATCCGAGGGCAGCGATCATGATGGGCGTCACGTGAGAATTCTCCTGCGGTGGCTCAAACGTAAGGGACGGAGGCTGCATCACTCCCTCGCCCCGCTTGCGGGGAGAGGCGAAGGTAGCGGCGCCTCCCGGTAGAACAACTTGGAGTTACTCTCATTCTTGTGCCTCGCTTGCTCCCCCTCCGCAAACTGAGTTACCTTGGCCTGGCATCAGCTTTCCTGAGGGTCGGACATTTGCGGCGGCTGCTGTTTCTCAACGGCATCAAGGCGTTCGAGGCGGCGGCGCGGACCGGCAGCTTTGCTGCGGCCGGGCTGGAACTCAGCGTGTCGGCGGCCGCCGTCAGCCGCATGGTGCATCTGCTCGAAGAGCGACTCGGCGTCGCGCTGTTCGAGCGCAAGGCCAACCGCCTGGTGCTGACGCAGGCCGGCCGCGCCTATCAGGGCGGGCTGACCCCGATCTTCGATGCGCTGGCGAGCCTCACCGCACAGGTGACGGCGCCTGCCAGCGTGCGCGTGCTCACCATCGGCGTCGGCCACACCTTTGCGATGCGCTGGCTGATCCCGCGCCTGTCGGAGTTTCGCAGCGAGGAGCCCGACATCGAGGTGCGCTTCACCACCGGCGGCGCCGCGGTGCCGTTCGGCGAGGACTGGAGCTGCGGCATCAAGCTCGGCACCGGCGACTGGCCCGGCCTCGTCGCGGAGCCGCTGTTCGCCGGCGATCTCACCCCCGTCTGCGTGCCCCGCCTCGCGGGCGGCCTGAAGCGTCCGGCCGACCTGAAGGGACCGAGCCTGATCCGCGTCGCGCACTCACCCGAGGACTGGCCGATCTGGCTGAAGGCCGCGGGCGCGGCGCGGATCAACGCGCGTGGGCCCGAGTTCCAGTTCTACGGTCAGGCGCTGCAGGCCGCCGCCGACGGGCTCGGCATCGCCATGGGCATCCGCCCCTATATCGACGACGACCTCGCTGCCGGCCGGCTGGTGGCGCCATTCGATCTCTCGGTTCCCAAGGGCATGCGCTGGTACCTGCTCTATCGCAGCTTTCAGACCGAGCAGCGCGACTTTGCCGCGTTCCGCCGCTGGATCATGCGGGCGGCGTCGGAACCCGCCGCCCGCCCGCGGCGGATCGGCCGCGCCACCGGGCGGAACTGAAGCGCTTCGAGAAGCCCTGAGGCAAAAAAGCCGCATCGCTTGTGAACGGCTTCACATTCTGAAATCCGCAAACGTGGTCCCCTGATCCTCCGAAAAGAAACGTGGGACCTACACTCATGACGACCCTTTACGACGGCTTTGACATCGAATCCTTCGAAGCTGGCAATGGGCTGTGGCACGCGCGGATCCGGCGTGCCGATTTCAGCCCGGTGGCCATCGACGGCGTGCTGTTTCCCGCCATGGAAGTCGGCTTCGCCTGGCCCGATCGCGATGCCGCGATTGCCGATGCCAAGAACCACATCGATCGCTTCCGCCGGCGGGCCGACAGCGACGACGAATAGACCAACGGGTCCGCGGGCGGACCAGAGACAGGGCGGCGCAAGGGGAAAAACCGGTCATGTCCATCATCGAAATCAACGCAGCGCGGCCACGGATCTACGCCCGCGCGGTGCTGTCCAACTGCCCGGAATGCGACGGCGATCTCGCGGTGCTCCGCGTGATCGGCGGCCGCGCCGGATGCGAGTACTGGACCATGCGCTGCACCGATTGCGGCGGCATCCATCTCGACATCCTCGAGCCGAATGTCACGCCCGGGGACGACGAGGGACCGCTGCCGGCGGCGTAACCTGCAAGGCTGCTGCCAACCTGCTGTCAGCAGCCTGCATGGCAGCGGGCATTCGCCCTTTATCGCGCGGCGGACTCGTCCCATATTCGCCTCATGGCGAAGAAACCTGCATCCTCCGAAAAATCCGGCAAATCCCCCAAATCTAGAGCACATCGGCCTGACGTGCAGCCGATCGGGCCGGCGCTGGCCGAGCTGCTCAATCCCGCGATCAATCGCGGCGATGCCGGGCTTGGCTCGGGCACCGGCCTGCAGCCGCCGCCGGACAATTCGCGCGACCGCCGCGCCGGAGGCGAGGCCGCCGCACACCGCGCGCGGGCATCGACCGCGAAGCAGTTTCCGCAGGATATGGCGCGACCAACATCCCTCCCCCACAAGGGGGGAGGGAGCGGAGAGACAGGTGGTTTCGAAGAGGCGCCGCAGGCCAATTACGGCACGGCGGCCACGATCCCGACGCTCGATCCGGAACTGGCGCGTCAGCTCGGTCTGCCGACGGAAGAGGACGATGCCGAGGCACTGGCGCGTCCACCGCGCAGCAAGATGGAAGCGCTCGGCGTCAAGGCGACCGCGGATGCGCTGGAGTCGCTGATCCGCGAGGGCCGGCCTGAGTTCCGCAAGGACGACGGCTCCATGAAGGTGTGGACGCCGCACCGGCCACCACGCCCGGAAAAGTCCGAAGGCGGCGTGCGCTTCGAGATCAAGTCGTCCTACGAGCCCAAAGGCGATCAGCCGACCGCGATCGCCGAGCTGGTCGAGGGCATCCAACGCAACGACCGCAGCCAGGTGCTGCTCGGCGTCACCGGCTCGGGCAAGACCTACACCATGGCCAAGGTGATCGAGGCGACGCAGCGCCCCGCCCTGATCCTGGCGCCCAACAAGACGCTGGCCGCCCAGCTCTATGGCGAGTTCAAGAACTTCTTCCCCGACAACGCCGTCGAATATTTCGTCAGCTATTACGACTACTACCAGCCCGAAGCCTACGTCCCGCGCACCGACACCTATATCGAGAAGGACTCCTCCATCAACGAGCAGATCGACCGCATGCGTCACTCGGCGACGCGCGCGCTGCTGGAGCGCGACGACGTCATCATCGTCGCGTCGGTGTCCTGCATCTACGGTATCGGCTCGGTCGAGACCTACACCGCGATGACCTTCGCGCTGAAGAAGGGCGAGCGCATCGACCAGCGCCAGCTCATCGCCGACCTCGTCGCCCTGCAATACAAGCGTACCCAGGCCGATTTCACCCGCGGCACCTTTCGCGTGCGCGGCGATGTGATCGATATTTTCCCTGCGCACTATGAAGACCGCGCCTGGCGCGTGAACCTGTTCGGCGACACCATCGAGGCCATCGAGGAGTTCGATCCGCTCACCGGCCACAAGCAGGACGAGCTCGAATTCATCAAGATGTACGCCAACTCGCACTATGTGACGCCGCGGCCGACGCTGGTGCAGGCGATCAAGTCGATCAAGTTCGAGCTCAAGCAGCGGCTCGATCAGCTCAATAATCAGGGCCGTCTGCTGGAAGCGCAGCGGCTGGAGCAGCGCACCACCTTCGACCTCGAGATGATGGAGGCGACCGGAAGCTGCGCCGGCATCGAGAACTATTCGCGCTATCTCACCGGCCGCCGGCCCGGCGAACCGCCGCCGACGCTGTTCGAATACGTCCCCGACAACGCGCTGATCTTCGCCGACGAGAGCCACGTCACCATCCCGCAGATCGGCGCCATGTTCCGCGGCGACTTCCGCCGCAAGGCGACGCTGGCCGAATACGGCTTCCGCCTGCCCTCCTGCATGGACAACCGCCCGCTCCGCTTCGAGGAGTGGGACATGATGCGGCCGCAGACCATCGCGGTGTCGGCAACGCCCGGCGGCTGGGAGCTGAACGAGAGCGGCGGTGTGTTCGTCGAGCAGGTCATCCGCCCGACCGGACTTATTGATCCTCCCGTTGATATTCGCCCGGCCCGCACGCAAGTGGACGATCTCGTCGGCGAGGTCCGCGCCACCGCGCAGGCCGGCTATCGCTCGCTGATAACGGTGCTGACCAAGCGCATGGCGGAGGACCTCACCGAATATTTGCACGAGCAGGGCATCCGCGTCCGCTACATGCACTCCGACATCGACACCATCGAGCGCATCGAGATCATCCGCGACCTGCGGCTCGGCGCGTTCGACGCGCTGGTCGGCATCAACCTGTTGCGCGAGGGCCTCGACATTCCCGAATGCGCGCTGGTCGCGATTTTGGATGCCGACAAGGAAGGCTTTTTGCGCAGCGAGACCTCGTTGATCCAGACCATCGGCCGCGCCGCGCGCAACGTCGACGGCAAAGTGATCCTCTATGCCGACAGCATGACCGGCTCGATGGAGCGCGCCATCGCCGAGACCAACCGCCGCCGCGAGAAGCAGGTCGAGTACAACAACGCCAACGGCATCACGCCGGAGAGCGTGAAGAAGCAGATCGGCGACATCCTCAACTCCGTCTACGAGCGCGACCACGTGCTGGTCGAAGTCGGCGGCCACGACATGACCGACGACGTCATCTCGATCGGCCACAATTTCGAGGCCGTGCTCGCCGATCTCGAAACGCGGATGCGCGAGGCCGCCGCCGATCTGAACTTCGAGGAAGCCGCTCGCCTGCGTGACGAAGTCAAGCGCCTGCGCGCGACGGAGCTTGCGGTGGTTGATGACCCCACTGCCAAACAGCGGGCCGTGCAGAGCAAGGCCGGCGCCTATGCCGGCGCGAAGAAGTACGGCGACGCTGCCAACCTTCCCGTCAGCGCGATGAAGAACAAGAGCGCCGCAACCGCGCTCAAAGCCGGCGGCGGCAAGGGCTCACGCGTGCACAAGCCGCATCTCGACGAAATGCACGGCCCGGAGTCGCTGCCGTATCGCGCCAACCCGAACCTGCCGTCAAAGCCGTTCGGCAGCACCAGCCGGATCATCCAGCCAACGGACTCGCGGCAGTCGGGGCCGGAGTTCGGACCGGCGCCGAAGTCGACGGGCGGCGCGCCGGGGCGGCGCGGGGGGTGGAAGAAGAGGTAGGCGGCGCATCTGCGCTAGTGGTGATGGATTCCGGGCTCGCCGCTCCGCGGCGCCCCCGGAATGACGAGGAGAGATTTGTCCCCTCAACCCACACTCGCCGTCACCACCGCCATCACCGACAGCAACAGCACGATCGTCACGAGCTGGAGCGAAGCGACGGGCTGGGTGCGCCATGCGGTGATCTTGTCGGATAGCGACAGATGGGCCTCGAAGAACTTCGGCTCGTAGACGGTCTTGAACAATGCCGGGAAGCTCGGACCGAGGGTCACAGCCAGCGTCGCGTGGGCGAGCGAGGCGATGGCGACGAAGATGGCGACGCCGGAGTCGCCGACGAGGTCGTGGTTGCCGCAGAGCTTGAGCAGGAAGGCCGCCGTAGCGAAGGTCGGGAAGCTCTGCAGGGCCGCGGTCAGCGCGAGGCCTTCGAGCGCGTTGTGCAGGCGGGACTTTCTGGCGGTGGCGAAGGCGGCCATGGCTCGTCTCCCTGATGACTTGGGTTGACGGTAGCTGCGCCTGGACGGGGGTGATGTGAGTTGGGTCACGCCGCGGGAGCGGCGGGACCGACCCTCCCCTGCGTGCGGGGCCGCTACAAAGCCCCCGGTTGAGCTCGCAACTGCTCACCACATCGTCATGTATGGACGGCCCCCTCTCGGCAAGGGCTTTTTGGTGCTTCAGCAAATGAATCGGGGAGCGGTCATGTATACGGCCTCGAGAAGCGGCCATTGACCGCGGGCCCTGATGGAGATCGCTGATCGAATTCCAATCATTGCGGCGCGCTGTGACGCGCGATGACGATGCGGAGTGTTTCGATCCCGTTTTCCAGACCATTTGCCATCACACCTTTAGTGCCCTTCCGATAGGCGTGGAGCGCGAGCGCGGCGGCTGTTGCCCCTCAACTAGGCCGCAGCCGGCGCGCTCGCGCGGTCTCGGTAGGTTTCTCCTTTGACCAGCATGGCCCAGATGATCCGGGCGGTTTTGGCCGCGAAGGCCACCATGGCGACCTTATAAGGCCGCCGCGCCAGCAGATCACGCAGCCACGGATCGGTGACGCCGCGCGCCTTCTGTTGCCGCAGATAGGCGCTGGCACCGCTGATCAACAGCGCTCGCAGCACACGGTCTCCCTGTTTGGAGATCCTCCCGGGGCGATGCTTGCCTCCGGTGCCGTGGTCCTTGCCGGTGATCGCGTCAAAAGGTCTGCAACATCCCTGTGATTTTGCGGATTGCGGATGCTCGACACCGCGCGTTAGCGTTGCGCAACGCACGTGACCAACAAGGACGGGCGCGATGACAGTGGAGAAGCTGAATCGCCAGCGCGTCGTGCATCTGCTCGACGCCTTCGCGCGCGGCGATATCGAGACGGCGCTGTCCTGCTGCACCGATGACGTCGACTTCCTCACGCACGCGCCGATCGACGTGCTGCCGCACATGGTGCCGCGCCACGGCAAGCAGGAGCTGCGCGAGTTCTGGCAGACGGTCTGGTCGCGCTATTCGGAAATCCGCTACAAGGCGCCGCACATCCTTGCCGAAGGCGAGGCGGTCGCGACCTATATGCACTCCTATTTCAGGAAGCGCAGCAACGATCGCATCGTGCAGTTCGACATTGCGGTGTTCTACACCTTCCGCGGCGGGCTGGTGGCGGAGATCCGCGAGATCATCGATTCCTACGACCTGGTGCAGCAGGTGCTGGAGCGGGAGATCGGGCCGTTGATCACGGGCGCGCGGGTGGATTGATGCGTCTCTCCCGCGGGAACCTGCGGAAACGGAGTTTTACGGGGTTCTATTGCAAATCTCACAAAACCCGTTCAATGGTGCATTGCGAAAACGTGAATTGCGTTTTGGCCGAAACCCCGTATTTGTTCGCATACAAACGAGTTGACCCCCCGCACCTGAGTGTGCATGGGGTTGTTTTCCGTTTTTTCGCAAGCCAGCTTCAGGACTGCCCCAAATGACAGAGCACAGTCTCTGGCGTTTCTCGCGTGCGTTGCACCGCGCGATCAACGACCGGCATTTCAGGGATATCGAAGCGCTGATCGACGAGGACGTCGAGTGGGCGCTCTACGGCCCGATCGACATGTTTCCGTTTTTCGGCGCGCGGCAGGGCAAGGATGCCGTGCTCGACGTCATCCGCCAGCTCGCCGACAATTTCCACGTCCGCCGCTTCGACCGCGAGAGCATCATGCTGGGCGCCGATTCCGCCGCCTCGATGCTGCGCTATTCGCTGACGGCTCTGGATTCCAACAAGCCGATCAGCTTGCGCGTGGCGCAGTTCGCCCAGTTCAAGGCGGGCAAGCTCGTCAGCATGCGCGTGCTGATCGACACCTTCGATCTGGTCGAGCAGGCACTCGGCCGCGCCATTCATCTGCCGAAGATGAGCAGCGTCGGCTGAGGGGGATGCCAACGGGCCCTGCTTGTCGGGACCGATGACCTTGCCTGGCGCGACGTCCTGGCCTCCAGCCCCGCCGGATGCCGTCGCATCAAGAGCTCGTCATCGGGCGCGCACCTTTCGCGCGGCCCGTTGGTTCGGGTCCCCAAGCGAACCGCCACAATTCCGCAACGATGAAGCGGCACTTTCAGCGCGGAATGGCGCATGGTCTTTGCGGCCTGCCGATATATATTATCGCAAAGCATGCGCCGGGGCTCGCGGGCAGGACGATGGAATTCTCGACAGGGTTTGGCTGGACCAGGCTGCCATTGCTGGCGGCCGCATTCATTTTGGGCTCGGTGCTGACGGTCTCGGCGCAGATCATTCCGCCCACAGCGGCCGCGCCTGGCGACGAAGCGACCGAGGCCGCAGAGGCGCCCGACGTCAACGACCCCGACGTGCTCAAGGGCATCGATGTCGACAAGCTCGACTGGAGCCAGCTCGCGGTCGATGCCGGGACCGGCATTGACCCCATGGCGGCCAAGAAGCGTGCCCGGGCCGCCGCCAAAGAGGGCCTGGACTGGTCGTCCAACCCCAATGCAAACGGCTCCTCGGCGGTGACCGTGAAGCAGTCCGTGTTCTCGTTCTGGGATACGCGGATCGGTGCCGACATGACGGTGACGAGCGAGCCCAAGACGATGTCCGAGCTGCTGGCGCAGAAGGCCGCCAATGGCGGCAGCCTGCCGCAATCCTCCGGCAGCGCCTGGGCGGCGGCGACCGCGCCCGGCGCGGGCTCGATCTGGGACAAGACCGCGGTGGAAGCCCGGGTCGATCCCGGCGCCGAGCACAGCAAGATCGGGGCGTCACTGAGCAAATCGGTGCCGCTGTCGGGCGACACCTCGCTGACGCTGCAGAACGGCTACAGCGTCAATCAGCAGGGCACCACCGCCGTCCCCGGCATCGGCGGCCACGTCACGCGCAATTACGAGACCGACCAGACCGCCAAGATCACTCTCACCGACACCGGCACCAGCATCACCGCCGGCCAGACGCTGTCGACTACCGACGACAAATGGCTGCGCAAAGTCGGCGCCGAGCAAAAACTGTTCGACAACGTCACCGTCTCCGGCTCGGTCGGCGAAACCTCGCAAGGCGCGATCAACAAGAGCCTGACGGCCGGTTTCAAGAAGAGCTGGTGACCGAGCGCTCCTCTATCTCTCCTCATCCTGAGCAGCCACGCAGCGGCGTCTCGAAGGATCGAGGCCCCCGCCGCTGCGGCGGGGCCTGCATGGTTCGAGACGCGCGCCGAGGAGCGCGCTCCTCACCATGAGGAGATAGAAGTTCGCCGCTGGAACAGCATTCACATTTCCCTAACCATGCGCCACGGCAAAACCCTCGAATCGTCCGGCCCTGCCGCATCTCGGCCCCTTTACGGTCAAAATCGGACGCCCTGATGCGGGCTGCCTCACAGACGTCGTCGTGCGGGGGACACTCGCGCTGCGCTCAACGCGAACAGGGGAACAACGATGAACGCCATTCGCCCGGAAAAGATCGAAGCCACCGAGACCGAGACGGTCGATACCAACCTCGCCGCCGTGACCGAAGTCGAAGCCGGCATCCGCGATTTCGTCCGCAACGACATCGCTTATCTGCGCCGTCCGGCCTCGACCACCGACGCGCCGCCGCTCGATCCGAGCGCGGAAGCCACCGTCAACAACGTCAATTCGCTGATCCAGCGCGTCGCCGGCACCTCGCTCGCCGAGATCGAGAATTTGATCTCCGAGCTCGAGAGCCTGCGCGACCTGCTGCATGCCGAAGGCCAGCGCGTCCAGCGCGAGATCTCCGGCTACGCCCAGCTCAGCCAGGCCGCGATGAAGTCGACCCGCATGATCGCCGACAACGTCGCGCAGTGGAAGCGCGCCGCCGACGGCCTGCGCAACAGCTGATCGATTAGCCTCTGGCATCACCAGCCGCCGCGTTCCCGAAAGGGAGCGCGGCGGTTTTGATTCATGAGGTGTGATGGCAGCACACTCTCGTCAACGACGGTGTCGTCGCCCGACTTGATCGGGCGATCCAGTACTCCGAGACGGTGAGGCAAGAATCGACAGGCGGCGGCGTACTGGATGCCCCGGTCCCGGCTCCGCTAGGCTACGCCGAGCCTGCAAGGGCGCTCAGCCGGCGAAGCTTCAGCGAAGACGGCAAGCCGGGGCATGACAGCGGTGGGTGTGGCCGCGAAGGAGATGACAGTGCGGAAGTGAACAGAGGGTCACACATTGACGCGGCCCAACACAGTCCGCCTTTGAACCCTCCGCCCCTGCCCGGCGACCAATGCCAAGCGCCATTGGCCGTTACGGCCGGGCTCAGGGGACATGTCATGGAAAGCATTCGGCCCGACAACACGGACCCGATATCGCTGCGGCCCGCGCCGAATCAACTCGGCACGATCATGCTGCGCTTCGTCGGATTGTTGGCGGTTGCGATCGCGGTGCTGGCGTTCGTCTACAGCCGCTGATACAGGGCCCGATACGGCCCCGAACAATTAACGAATTCTTACCGGTCGGCTTCCACGGTCGAGGCTTCGAGCGTGTAGGCGCCATCGGCATAGCCCTTCACCACCATGCCGGCGACCAGCATCACAGCCAGCGTCGCGGTCGCGAAGATGAATCCAACGAATTTAAGTGCGCCGCGGTCAGCCATGGTCCTCGTCCCCTGTCCTCTGCCAATTCGTTTCAAATAGGCAGCGACAGGTTCATAATTAGTTAGCATCTCACCGGTTCCGCCAAACTGCTTCGCGGTAACCATGTTGCGCAGGCTTATGGCAGCCGCCCGGAATAGCGTCCATAGCGCGAGGGCAACACTTGCGCACTCATTTGCCCCGTCCATCTTGGAACAGATCTAACCGCCCTTGCGCAGCGGCACGAAGGCGGAGGCGGTGATGGAATAGACCTCCTCGCCGCGCTGATTGGTGCCGGTGGTGCGGGCCGTCAGAATACCCCAGCCTGGGCGCGAGGCCGAGGAGCGCTTGTCGATGACTTCGTTGACGTAAGCGACGGTATCGCCGGCGAGCACCGGCCTGATCCAGCGCAGGTCGCGAAAGCCGGGAGACGGGCCCCACACCGCAACCTCCTCGCCACGTGAAGCGGCTTCGCGCGCCAGGCGCTGGCCGTCGGCGACAAGCAGGCTCATGCAGGCCGAGCCGACATGCCAGCCCGAGGCGGCGAGTCCGCCGAACAGCGAGTTCTTGCCTTCCTCCTCGTCGAGGTGAAAGCGCTGCGGATCGAACTTTGCGGCGAATGTCTTGATGGACTCCGCCGTGAACGTATAGGAGCCGATCTCGCGGCGCTGGCCGATCGCGATGTCTTCGAAGAACCGCATCAGACCACTCCCTCGCGTCGCTTGATCAGGATCGGCGAGGTCATCTCGGCGAGCGCCTGTCCCGCCGCATTGCGCGCGGTGCATTTGAACTTCACAATGCCGAGCTCCGGGCGGCTCTTCGAGGTGCGCGCCTCCACGACGTCGACATCGAGCACAAGATCGTCGCCAGGGCGCAGAGGTGACAACCAGCGCACCTCGTCAACGCCAGGAGATCCCAGTGACGCGGCGCGGGTGATAAAACCGTCGGCCATCATCCGCATCATCAGCGAACACAGGTGCCAGCCCGAGCCGGACAGGCCGCGCAGCATGCTCCTGGCCGCCGCCTCTTCGTCCAGGTGCATCGGTTGCGGATCGAACTCGGCGGCAAAGGCCAGAATCTCGTCGCGGGTGACATGGCGCGGGCCGAACGTGCCGAACCGGCCGGGCGGGAAATCTTCGAAGGTCAGGGTCATCTTGGGAAAGCTTTGCGGGAATGACAGATTGTGGCCGCACTTTGCAGCAATCTCAAGCCGCCGGCCCGCATGGCTCGTGCTACATAGGAGGTGGCAGCGGTGGTCTTGAGTCGGATCAGCCGAGGGCCACGATCCATCGACGCGGCCGAATTTGACGTCCCGATTTGCCTGGGGAGAGCAATGTTTTCATTCAGCGACCTATTCCAATGGGACCGCTTCATCACGCCGACGATCATCAAGACCTTCTACTGGCTGGTGATCGCGCTGATCTGCCTGTTCGGCCTCTCCGGCATCTTCTCAGGTCTCGCTGCGATGGCGATCAGCCCGTTCGGCGGCTTCCTGGTGCTGCTATCCTCGATCGCGAGCGTCGTGGTCGGCATCGTGTTCTCGCGCATCGTCGCGGAGCTGATCCTGATCGTCTTCCGCATCAACGAGCATCTCGGCGCGATCCGGGATCAGGGCGGCGGGATGCGGTGATCTCGTATCCCGGACGCGGCGCGGCATGCAATGACGCGGCGCAGAGCCGGGACCCATGCATCCACAATCAAGACTCCTGGGCCCCGGCTCTGCAGCGCACCGCTGAAGAAGCGCTGCGCTGCGTCCGGGGCACGCAGTCGGCCTCTTACGTATTGAACCGGAAATGCATCACGTCGCCGTCGGCGACGACGTATTCCTTGCCTTCGAGGCGGAGCTTGCCGGCATCGCGCGCGCCGGCTTCGCCGCCGAGCGTTACGTAATCCGCATACGCAATCGTCTCGGCGCGAATAAAGCCCTTCTCGAAATCGGTGTGGATCACGCCGGCCGCCGCTGGCGCCTTGGTGCCGCGGTGAATGGTCCAGGCGCGGGCTTCCTTCGGGCCCACGGTGAAGTAGGTGATGAGGTCGAGCAGCGTGTAGCCGGCGCGGATTAGGCGATCGAGGCCGGCTTCTTCGAGGCCCAGCGTCTCCAGGAAGTCGGCGCGCTCCTCACGTGAGATCGTCGCGATCTCGGATTCGATTTTGGCGGAGATGACGACGGCGACTGCGTCTTCCTTCGCAGCCTGCTCCTCGACCGCCTTGGAGAAGGTATTGCCGGTGGCCGCGGAGCCCTCTTCGACATTGCAGACGTAAAGCACCGGCTTCGACGACAAGAGGCCGAGCATGGAGAACGCGCGCTCCTCCTCCGCCTTGCGCTCGACGAGGCGCGCGGGCTTGCCCTCGCGCAGCAGCACCAAAGTGCGGTTGACGAGGTCGAGCTGCTCCTTGGCGTCCTTGTCGTTGCCCTTGGCCTTCTTGGTGAGGTTATCGACGCGCTTCTCGAGGCTGTCGAGGTCGGCGAGCATCAGTTCGGTCTCGATAGTCTCGATGTCGGCGAGCGGCGCGATCTTGCCCTCGACATGGGTGATGTCGGAGTCCTCGAAGCAGCGCACGACATGCGCGATGGCGTCGACTTCGCGGATGTTGGCGAGGAACTGGTTGCCGAGGCCTTCGCCCTTGGAGGCGCCGCGCACGAGGCCCGCGATGTCGACGAAGGTCAGCCGGGTCGGAATGATCTGGCCGGACTTGGCGATCGCGGCGAGCTTCTCCAGCCGCGGATCCGGCACGGCGACCTCGCCGACATTCGGCTCGATGGTGCAGAACGGATAGTTCGCGGCTTGCGCCGCGGCCGTTTCGGTCAGCGCATTGAACAAGGTCGACTTGCCGACATTGGGCAATCCGACGATCCCGCATTTGAATCCCACGAGCGTTATTCCTTGCCGTTCTCGTCCTTGGTCAAAAATCCCTTCGCCTGCATGGCGAGATGCACCCTGTTGGCGAAGGTCGCGTCCGTGCCTTTGGCAAGCAGCGCCGCATGCTCGGCGACCGCGTCGCAGAGCGTCGCCACCCATTCGTTGTCGGTCTTGGCGAAGTCCGACAGCACGTAGCCGTGCACCAGCTCCTTGACGCCGGGATGACCGATGCCGAGCCGCACTCGGCGATAGTCGTTGCCGATATGCGCCGAGATCGAGCGCAGGCCGTTGTGGCCGGCGATGCCGCCGCCGATCTTCACCCGCACCTTGCCCGGCGGCAGCTCGAGTTCGTCATGCAACACGGTGACATCGCCCTCGGCGATCTTGAAGAAGCCTGCCGCTTCCTGAACGCTGCGGCCGGACTCGTTCATGTAGGTCGTGGGCTTGAGCAGGATCACGCGCTCAGTGCCCAGCGAGCCCTCGGAGGTCTCGCCCTGAAAACGACGGCGCCATGGCGCGAAGCCATGACGCCGCGCGATCTCGTCGACGGCCATGAAGCCGATATTGTGCCGGTTACGTGCGTATTTCGCGCCGGGATTGCCGAGCCCAACAAAGAGTCGCATGACGCGGCGCGCCCCTCGCTCGGCGCGCGATCAAGGACCGCGCGCCAGCTTTGAGAGATTACTTCTTCTTGTCGCCGCCGGCGGGAGCCTTGGCAGCCGCCGCGGGAGCAGCAGCAGCCGGAGCAGCCGCACCAGCCGCCGGAGCAGCCGCAGCGCCCGGAGCAGCGCCAGCGGCAGCCGCCGCAGCCGCGGCCTTCTGCTCTTCGGCGTAGCCGGACGGCGGCACGATGGTGACGAGGGTCGCGTCCTCGCGCGTCAGCGCCTTCACGCCGGCCGGCAGCTTGATGTCCGACAGATGCAGCGAGTGACCGATCTCGAGCGAACCGACATCAGCCTCGATGTATTGCGGGATGCTCTCGACGCCGCATTCGAGCTCGATCGCGTGGGCGACGATGTTGACGGTGCCGCCGCGCTTCACGCCCGGCGAGCCTTCCGCCTTCACGACATGCAAGGGAACGCTGATGCGGATGGTGGCGCCTTCGCCGAGCCGCATGAAGTCGACATGGATCGGGAAGTCCTTGACCGGATCGAGGTGATAGTCGCGCGGAATCACGCGGTGCTTCTTGCCGTCGAGGTCGATGTCGACCAGCGTGGTCAGGAACCGGCCGGCGAGGATGCGCTGGCGCAGTTCACGATCTTCAATCGAGATCGTCAGCGGGGGCTGGTTGTTGCCGTAGATCACTCCGGGCACTCTCCCGGCGCGACGCTCTGCCCGGGCGGCCCCCTTGCCGCTCTTCGGACGTGCGGTCGCCTTCAATTCCTTGACGGTCGTCGCCATGTCGTTAAGTCCTTGTTTTTGCAAAAGTTAATGGGCCGCAAGGCGGCCCATGGCATCGTCCGCAGCAAGCCTCCAGGGGTGCGGGGGCCGCGAACGTGGCGGGCTTTTACCCGGAAGATGCGGAAATGACAAGGAGAATGGGCTGGCACGAAGTAGCTCGGATGAGCGAAGCGACATCCGGGACCGGCGGTAGTTGGGGCAAGATCCCGGATATCGCTTCGCTCATCCGGGCTACGGGACCGGAATTATCCGCCCAGTTTCGCCTCCAGCGCGGCAATCCGCGCCTTCAGGGCCTCATTCTCCTCACGCGCCAGGCGCGCCATGTCCTTGACGGCTTCGAATTCCTCGCGCTTGACGAGATCCATGTCGCGCAGGAATTTTTCGGCCTGGCTGCGCATTACCGTATCGAATTCGCGCTTGACGCCCTGGGCGGCACCGGCGGCGTCGTTCATCAGGCGGCCGATCTCGTCGAAAAACCGGTTGCTGGTCTGGGTCATGGCGGGCCTCCGATAAACTTTGCGCGAACTCTGGAAGAGACAATGGCAATCTGATTGGACCGGTTCAAGGGCGAAGCGGCGGTATCCTTGTCATGCGCCGGTTTCCTTGCAATCGTATTCAACGTCCCTGCATAAGAAGAATCACAGGGCGTCCGCTGGCGCTCGACCGCCGCGATCTGGCTTGGACATAGAAGGCGCGATGCCCTTTCTGCTGATCGACTTTCCCGCCTTCAAGCCGATCGCGATCGAGATCGGCCCGTTCGCGATCCGCTGGTACGCGCTCGCCTATATCTGCGGCATCGTATTCGGCTGGCTCTATGCGCGCTCGCTGCTGAAGAACGAGCGCCTATGGGGCGGGCCGGCGCCGATCTCACTGGTGCAGGTCGACGACTTCATCCTCTGGGTCACGCTGGGCATCATCCTCGGCGGCCGCACCGGCTATGTACTGTTCTACAACCTGCCCTTCTTTATCGATCATCCCGCCGCGATCTTCAGATTGTGGGAGGGCGGCATGTCGTTCCATGGCGGCTTCCTCGGCTGCGTCGTCGCGGTGATGTGGTTCGCCTACCGCAACCGGATCTCGATCCTGTCGCTCGGCGACATCACCACCGCAGTCGCCCCGGTCGGGCTGCTGCTCGGACGGATCGCCAATTTCATCAATGGCGAATTGTGGGGCCGCGCCACGGACCCGAGCCTGCCGTGGGCGATGATCTTCCCCAATGATCCGACGCAGCTGCCGCGCCATCCGAGCCAGCTTTATGAAGCCGGCATGGAGGGCATCCTGCTGTTCACCGTGCTCGCGATCATGATCCGCTTCGGTGCGCTGAAACGCGCCGGCATGATCCTCGGCAGCTTCATCCTGATCTACGGCCTGACCCGGATCGCCGGCGAGCATTTCCGCGAACCCGACGCCCAGCTCGGTTTCCTCTGGGGCGGATTAACCATGGGCATGCTGTTGTCGATCCCGATGCTTATTGTAGGCCTCATACTTATTGTATGGGCTGTGAGGCGCGGTGCGCCGAAGCCGATCGAGGCCGTTCGTTAATTCATTTCGAGAAAGCACGCCGTGACCGACCAGCCGCTCCTCAACGAGATCAAGGCGCTGATCAAATCCTCAGGCCCGATGCCGGTCTGGCGGTACATGGAACTGTGCCTGATGCACCCGCGCTACGGCTATTACGTCTCGCGCGATCCCTTGGGGCGTGAAGGCGACTTCACCACCGCGCCCGAAGTCAGCCAGATGTTCGGCGAGCTCTTGGGCCTGTGGACCGCCTCGGTGTGGAAGCAGATGGGCTCGCCGCAATTTTTGCGGCTGATCGAGCTCGGCCCCGGCCGCGGCACCATGATGGCCGATGCGCTGCGCGCATTGCGCGTGCTGCCGCCGCTCTACCAGGCGCTGCACATCCACTTGGTCGAGGTCAATCCCGTCTTGCGTGAACGGCAGAGCGCGACGCTCGCCAACGTGCGCAACATCGCCTGGCACGACAGCATCGACGAGGTGCCGGAAGGCCCGAGCATCATCCTCGCCAACGAATATTTCGACGTGCTGCCGATCCATCAGATGATCCGCCACGAGAACGGCTGGCACGAGCGCGTGATCGAGATCGATCCCAACGGAAAGCTTCAGTTCGGCGCGGCGCCGGAGCCGACGCCACGCTTCGACGTGCTGCTGCCGTCCCTGGTGCGCGCAGCTCCCGTCGGCGCCGTGTTCGAGTGGCGGCCGGACGGCGAAATCATGAAGCTCGCCACGCGCGTGCGCGACCAGGACGGCGCGGCGCTGATCATCGACTACGGTCATCTGCGCAGCGATGCCGGCGACACCTTCCAGGCCATCGCGCGCCACACTTTCGCCGATCCCTTGAAGGCGCCGGGCCAGGCCGACGTCACCGCCCATGTCGACTTCCAGGCGCTGGCGCGCGCGGCCGAGGATGTCGGCGCCCGCGTGCACGGCCCGGTGACGCAAGGCGACTTCCTCAAGCGGATCGGCATCGACACCCGCGCCGCCGCCCTGATGCAGAAGGCGGCGCTGGAGGTGGCTACCGACATTTCGGTGGCGCTCAAGCGCCTGACCGATACCGGGCGTGGCGGCATGGGCTCGATGTTCAAGGTGCTCGGCATCTCCGAGCCCCGGCTATCGGGCCTTGCCGGCCTCAGCGATCTCGAACAGGCTGGAGAGGCCTCATGACGCTTGCTTCGTCGCTGCTGTCCGGCGTGCCCGGCCTGCGCCATGCCTTCTTCACCCGCGAGGGCGGCGTCTCCGGCGGCATTTATTCCGCGCTGAACGGCGGGCTCGGCTCCAACGACGATCAGACCCTGGTCGCCGAGAACCGCCGCCGCATGGCTGAACATGTCGGCGTCGCGCCCGAACGCTTCCTCAGCCTGCACCAGATTCATTCGCCCGACGTGCTCGTGGCGGAGGCGCCGTGGCCGAACGGCCCGCGGCCGAGGGGCGATGCGCTGGTGACGAAGACGCCCGGCATCGCGCTCGGCGTCTCCACCGCCGATTGCGGGCCGGTGCTGTTCGTCGATCCCAATGCGCGCGTGATCGGCGGCGCGCATGCCGGCTGGAAGGGCGCGCTATCAGGCGTGCTGGAAGCAACGATCTCGGCGATGGAGAAACTCGGTGCCACGCGCGGCGGCATCATCGCCGCGATCGGCCCCCTGATCCGCCAGGACAGCTACGAGGTCGGCAACGAGTTCGTCGCGCGCTTCATCGAGGCGGATGCGGACAACGCCGTGTTCTTCATCCCGTCGGTGCGCGAGGGCCATGCGATGTTCGATCTCGCTGGATTCATCCGCAAGCGGCTCGAAGCCGCCGGCATCCTGATGATCGACGATCTCGGGCTCGACACCTACGCCGACGAACGCTTCTTCAGCTACCGCCGCTCGGTGCATCGCAAGGAGCCGGACTACGGCCGGCACATTCACGCGATCGCGCTGGAGGGGTGAGGGCTCGTGCCCTGGACGCGGCGCAGCACGCAAGTGATGCGCCGCTGAGCCGGGGCCCATATCTCCGCAATTTCGATCTCGTTGCCTTCTGGGTCCCGGTTCAGCGCAGCGGCACTATGCGCCCAGCGCGCCCGGGACGCGAACACGCCATTGCACACCCGGGCGACATACGAATTCCGGACACCCCTGTTTTGTGTCGCCTCTGCCCTAGACCTTAATCGATTTTAACGATATCGCTGCCCTCCAATGAGGGAAGCGTCATCTTTTCTGCGCCGCGCCGGCTCGCGCGTGCTGGCGGTCATGCTGCTTGCGGCGGCGACCATGCTTGGCGGCTGCGCCGGAGGCGGCGGTGGTGCCGCCAACTCCTATGCGATGGCGCCGAGCGGCGGCAGCGGGGCGACGGTGGCCTTCGAATCCATCGACGGGCCGCCGCCGCAAGTGTTCGACCGCATGGTCGGCGTGCTCGACAGCGAATCCAAGCTACGCAGCCTGTCCGTCGTCTCCCGCGAGGGCACGGCCGCCTACCGCGTGCGCAGCTATCTCTCCGCCCAGGTCGTCCGCGGCAAGACCGTGATCGCCTGGGTCTGGGACGTCTATGACGCCAACCAGCAACGGGCGCTGCGCCTGTCCGGCGAGGAACCGACGTCGGCCAAGGGTGGTCGCGACGCGACACGTGATGCTTGGGCGGCCGCCGACGACCTCGTGCTGCGGAAGATCGCCCAGGCTGGATTCAGCGGACTTTCCAACATGATCAACGGAACGCCGGATGCACCTAGCGCAGCGCCAGGCTTGCGGGGACCGGCCGTGGCGAGCGCTACTCCGGAGGTCCCGGGGGCGGAGATGCCGGCCACAGCGCTCGGCTATGCCGAGCGATAACCCCCGCTAAACCACGGGCTCAAGTCACGGCCAAGCCGTTGGCCCGACTCGGGATTTTCGCAGGGAAAACGTAGCATCCCGGGTTGCCATTTGAGCCCCCGGCCTGATATTTCCTCGCCCGTCGTAACCGTGCTGCCTGTGGGTATTTTCTGATGTTGAACGTCGTATCCAGCAAAGCGCGGGAGGAAGCGTCCATGTCGGCCAAAAACGGCTCCATCAAGCTTGTCGCCGGCAACTCCAATCCGGCTCTCGCCCAGGCTATCGCGCAGGGTCTCGACATGCCGCTGACCAAAGCGGTGGTGCGGCGGTTCGCCGACATGGAGATATTCGTCGAGGTTCAGGAGAACATCCGCGGCTCGGATGCCTTCATCATCCAGTCGACGTCGTTCCCGGCCAACGACAATCTGATGGAGCTTCTGATCATCACCGACGCGCTGCGCCGCTCCTCGGCGCGCCGCATCACCGCAGTGATCCCCTATTTCGGCTATGCCAGGCAGGACCGCCGCTCCGGCTCGCGCACGCCGATCTCGGCCAAGCTCGTCGCCAATCTGATCACCCATGCCGGTGTCGACCGCGTCATGACGCTCGACCTGCATGCCGGCCAGATCCAGGGCTTCTTCGATATCCCGACCGACAATTTGTTCGCTGCCCCCCTGATGGTGCGCGACATCCGCGAACGTTTCGACCTCGGCAAGGTGATGGTGGTGTCGCCCGACGTCGGCGGCGTGGCCCGCGCCCGCGGCCTTGCGAAGCGCATCAACACCCCGCTCGCGATCGTCGACAAGCGCCGCGAGCGTCCGGGCGAATCCGAAGTCATGAACGTGATCGGCGATGTCTCCGGCTACAGTTGCATCCTGGTCGACGACATCGTCGATTCCGGCGGCACGCTGGTGAACGCGGCCGACGCGCTGCTCGCCAAGGGCGCCAAGGACGTCTACGCCTACATCACCCATGGCGTGCTCTCCGGCGGCGCCGCCGCGCGTATCTCCGGCTCGAAGCTGAAGGAGCTGGTGATCACCGACTCGATCCTGCCGACCGAGGCGGTGACCAAGGCGCCGAACATCCGCACGCTGCCGATCGCCAGCCTGATCTCGGACGCGATCGCGCGCACCGCGGCGGAAGAGTCGGTGTCGAGCCTGTTTGACTGATTTTTCTTTATTGTCATTCCGGGGCGGCGCGTCAGCGCCGAACCCGGAATCTCGAGATTCCGGGTTCTCGCTACGCGAGCCCCGGAATGACTTCGATAGCGAATGCGGTGGGCACGCTTGCGCTTTGCCCACCCTACGGCAGTCTGCCTACCCCACGATGCCCGCCGCGACTTGGCCGCGCAGGCGCTCCAGGCCGAGCAACGTCTCGGCGCAGGCTGCCGCGACCTCCACGCCCTTGATGGCAAAATGCTTGCGGAAGAAGTCGTAGTGCACCTCGGTCTCGTGGAATTGCTGCGGCGTCAGCACGGCCGAGAACACCGGCACCTCGGTGCGGAGCTGCACATCCATCAGCGCCTTGATCACGGTGTCGGCGACAAATTCGTGGCGGTAGATGCCGCCGTCAACGACGAGGCCCGCGGCGACGATCGCGGTGTAGCGCCGCGTCTTGGCGAGGACCTGAGCGTGCAGCGGGATCTCGAACGAGCCCGGCACTTCGAACACGTCGACGTGGGTGAGGTGCCGCGCCTCCGCCTCCTTCAGGAAGGCGATGCGGGCCTCCGCGACCACGTCGCGGTGCCAGCAGGCCTGCACGAAGGCCACCCGCTGCGGCTTTGCGAAGCGCGGATGCTCCGTCACCGGGCCCTGTGGAACCGGCGGCTGGGTGGGCTGGGACGTTTCGGTTTGGGGATCTTGCAACATCTGATTCATGGCTTTCCTCGGTTTAAGGACCAGAATCAGGGCACACGGAACGACAAACAGCCGCATCCTCTCGATGCGTCTGCCAGCGACCGTTCTCTTTCATCCGGACTTTGACCGTCGGCTTCGGAGTTGCACCGAATCTGCTGACCCTTCCTTCGGGATAACCCTCACGGAAGGCGCTCGCGGGCTTGGGCCTTTCGGCCCTTACCGCCGGTGGGGACTTTCACCCCGCCCTGAGAACATCGGCCATCCGGAATGAACGGCCTGCGAGGAAATATGCCGCCGGTAAGCGGTGGCGGCAAGCGCGTTCCGCATGGGCAAAGCGCATGGTCCCATGCCGCCGCGGCGGTTCGGCCCTCGCATGGCGGAATTTGCCCCGAGCGCCTTTGGAGAATCCGATTCCGGTTTGTTCTCATCTGTTAAGAATTGTGGCGGAGATGAGCTGTGGACGAACGAGTCCTGGCTTGTGGACGGACTCGCGACCCCGTTGCGCAGATTCCGCAAATCACATCACTTGATCCGCGACAGGCCCGCGTTGATCCGAGGGGATCGCGAGAGCGACCCCAGAGATCGCCGTACCGACGTTTAGGGAGCGCGCGCCGGGCCCAACCGCGTGCGTATCAAAGACAACAAGAAGGCAAGAGGTCGAGACGGCATGTCCCTGCTCGAAGGCACTATCGATTCCAGAAGCCATCCGCTCGCGGTGGTCGAGGACATTGCTGCCAGCAACAACTGGCCGTTCGAACGCTCCGGCGAAGACGAACTCACGATTGTCTCGAAGGGACAATGGACCGACTACCAGCTCTCCTTCACCTGGATGGGCGAGATCGAGGCGCTGCATCTGGCCTGCGCATTCGACATGAAAATTCCGCTGCCGCGGCGAAGCGAGGTGCAGCGGCTCGTCGCCGCCGTGAACGAGCAGCTGTGGGTCGGCCATTTCGATCTGTGGACCAACACCGGCTTGATCATGCACCGCCAGGCCTTGGTGCTACCGGGCGGCCTCACCGCCTCGACCGCGCAATGCGAGGCCATGCTCGCCGGCGCCATTCACGCCTGCGAGCGCTACTTCCCCGCGTTTCAGTTCGTGGTGTGGGCCGGCAAGACCACCGCGCAGGCCATGGACGCGGCGATGTTCGACACAGTGGGCGAGGCGTAGGTCTCGCAGGACGTGAGGGAGCCGCAGCTCCCTCCCCGCCGTCGTCCCGGACAAGCGAAGCTGCTGGCAACGCGAAGCGTTGTCCAGGGCGGAGCGCCGATCCGGGACCCATACCGCGTGATGGACCTTTTGGCATGCGGCTTGTTGCCACCACCTTCATCCACTAGAACCGCCTGTGGTTATGGGTCCCTGCGTTCGCAGGGACGACAACTTTTGCTTGGGTGATCACAGTGGCAACCAACAACACCCTCCAAAACATCACCGGAACCATCCTGCTCGCCGGCGCCGGCAAGATGGGCGGCGCGATGCTGACCGGATGGCTTGCGGGCGGGCTCGATCCGCGCCGCGTCGCGGTGATCGATCCGCACATTGCGCCCGAGATCTCCGCGCTGGCCGCCAAGGGCGTCGCGCTCAATCCCGACGTGACGACCGCCGGCACGATCGACACGCTGGTCGTCGCGGTGAAGCCGCAGATGTTCCGCGAGGCCGGCGCCAAGCTGAAGCCGTTCGTCTCGGACAAGACCTCGGTGGTCTCGATCATGGCGGGCACCACGATCGCCTCGCTTGAAGAGGTCTGCGGCGGCGCCGTGGTGCGCGCAATGCCGAACACGCCGGCCGCGATCGGCCGCGGCATCACCGTTGCGGTCGCGGCGAAGAACGTCAGCCCCGCGCAGCGCGCGGTGGCCGATGCGCTGCTGCGCGCCACCGGCTCGGTGGAATGGGTCGAGGATGAAGGATTGATGGACGCGGTGACGGCCGTCTCCGGCTCGGGGCCGGCCTATGTCTTCCTGCTCGCCGAGGAGCTCGCCCGCGCCGGGGTGGAAGCGGGATTGCCCGAGGCGCTGGCGACGAAGCTCGCCCGCGAGACCGTCGCCGGCTCCGGCGAGCTGCTGCACCGGTCGGAGCTGCCCGCCAGCACGCTGCGCCAGAACGTCACCTCGCCCGGCGGCACCACGGCCGCGGCGCTCGGCGTGCTGATGGGCGAGCCCGGCCTGCGCGAATTGATGATCCGCGCCATCGCGGCGGCGACGAAGCGGTCGAAGGAACTGGCGAAGTAAACAGGTCCCGTAGGATGGGCAAAGCGACAGCGTGCCCACCAACTTCATCGCGGTCGCGGAAAGATGGTGGGCACGACGCCACGCGCCTTTGCCCACCCTACGGCGTCGTGCCCACGGCTAGCCGCTTGTTGAACATCTCGACATTGACGAGCCCGCGGGCGTGGCGGCCCTGGCCGAGCTTGCGCGTGCCCTCGAATGCCTCGACCTCGAAGCGGATGACGCGGCGCTCGACTGCGACCACCTTTGCGGTGGTCCGCACCGTCGCCCCGACGGGCGCGGCGGCAAGATGGCGGATGTCGACCTCGGTGCCGACGGTGACCCAGCCCGGCTGAAGCGCGGCGCGGATCGCATCGCCCGATGTCATCTCCATCTCCAGGATCATCATCGGCGTCGCATAAACGAAAGGCATGCCGGGCACGAAATGCCCGACCGTGCGCTCCGCCGGGACCACCAGCGTACGCTCGGCGCTCATGCCGATCGTGATGAAGTCGCGTGCGTCCATCTTGATCGCTCGTCATTCCGGGGCGCGCGAAGCGCGAACCCGGAATCCAGAAGTTTATGGCTCGAGATTCCGGGTTCAGCCCTGACGGGCTGCCCCGGAATGACGCTAACGCGTCACTTCTTCGCAGCCGCCGCGCGCTCCACGAAGGTCTTGCCGCCCTTCATCTTGTGGCGGAGCGGGGCTTCGTTGATCTGGATGACGACGGCATCGGCATCGACGCCGAGATTCTTCACCAGCGCCTGGGTGATGTCGCGCATCATGCCGGCCTTCTGTTCGTCGGTACGGCCTTCGGCCATGCTGATGGTGATCTCAGGCATTCTTCTCTCCCTTGCGGCCGCACACCGGCCATTGACGGTCGCCATCAAACAAGACGTGGATGCCCGGGACAAGCCCGGGCATGACGCTGCCTGCGAATAGCTAGCCCCAGCTCACGTCATGGCGCGCCAAGACCTCGCGCACCTTGGCGACGAGATCGGCCTCGCTGCACGAGAACTGTGCGGGCCGGCTCTCGCGCCATTCCTGGTTGGAGGCGATCGCGGCGGCCGCCTTGGCGCCCTCGATCAGGTCCTTGACCTGCACCTCGCCGCGCGCCTTCTCGTCCGAGCCCTGGATGATGACGCAAGGTGAGTTGCGGCGATCGGCATATTTGAGCTGGTTGCCCATGTTCTTGGGATTGCCGAGATAGAGCTCGGCACGGATGCCGGCAGTGCGAAGGCTTGCCACCATCTTCTGGTAGTCGGCGACGCGGTCGCGGTCGAACACGGTGACGACGACGGGCCCGAACTCGGGGCGCGTGTCGAGCTTGCCGAGCAGGGTCAGCGCCGCCTGCAGCCGCGACACGCCGATCGAGAAACCGGTCGCCGGCACCGGCTCGCCGCGGAAGCGCGAGACGAGGCCATCGTAACGTCCGCCGCCACCGACCGAGCCGAAGCGTACCGGGCGGCCCTTCTCGTCCTTGGTATCGAGCAGCAGTTCGACCTCGTAGACGGGGCCGGTGTAATATTCGAGGCCGCGCACGACGGAGGGATCGATCTTGATGCGATCTGCACCGTAACCCGACGCCGTCACCAGCTTGGCGATCTCTTCCAGCTCGCTGACACCAGCCTGACCGACTTCGCTCTTGGCGAGATAAGTCTCTGCCGCCGAGATAGCCTCTTTCCAATCTTCGCGCGGCTTGGTGATGGCGAGAACAACGTCAGCTTCCGCCGCGCTCAAATTGGCGCCTTTCGTGAAGTCGCCCTTGCCTTCTTCGCCGCCATCCCATCGTCCAGGACCAAGCAGCTTGCGCACTTCGTCGGCGGAAAACTTGTCCAGCTTATCGATCGCTCGCAGCACGGTCAGTCGGCGTGCCGCATTGTCGTCACCGCCAAGCCCGATCGCTTCCAAAACGCCGTCGAGCACCTTGCGATTGTTCACCTTCACCACATACTGGCCGCGCTGAATGCCAAGCGCTTCCATCGTGTCGGCTGCCATCATGCAGATCTCGGCATCCGCCCCCGGCGTGGCCGAGCCCACGGTATCGGCGTCGAACTGCATGAACTGGCGGAAGCGGCCGGGGCCGGGCTTCTCGTTGCGAAACACATAGCCGGCGCGATAGCTGCGATAGGGCTTTGGCAGCGTGTCGAAATTTTCAGCGACGTAGCGCGCGAGCGGTGCGGTCAGATCATAGCGCAGGCTGATCCACTGCTCGTCGTCGTCCTGGAACGAGAACACACCCTCGTTCGGACGATCCTGATCGGGCAGGAATTTTCCGAGCGCGTCGGTGTACTCCATCGCCGGCGTCTCCACCGGCTCGAAACCGTAGAGCTCGTAGACGGCGCGGATCTTCTCGACCATCTCGCGCGTCGCCCGGATCGCGGCGGGATCGCGATCCTCGAGCCCGCGCGGCAGGCGCGCCTTCAGTTTCTGGGGTTTTTTGGGTTTCTCGGCCATGCGCGGCGTTTACCAGCCGACGCGGGAGGCGGCAACCGTCCTACGGCTGCTCGTGCCAGATGATGACAGCCGGCGTTCCCCGGATGCTGCGCAGCGCGCCGTCTCTTGGCGGCGTGGTGCGCTGCTGATCAGGGGTCCATTGACGCTGGGATGGGTCCCGGCTCTGCGGCGCACCGCTAAAGAAGCGCTGCGCCGCGTCCGGGACACAAGAGTCCTAGAAGACCTTGCGGATCCAGTCGTGGGGATCGTTGGTGCGGCCGTACTGGATGTCGATGAGCTGCTTGCGCAGGCCCATGGCGACGGGGCCGGCGGCGCCGCCCGAGATCTCGAAATCGCCGCTCACCGAGCGCACCTTGCCGATCGGCGAGATGACGGCGGCAGTGCCGCAGGCAAACGCTTCCTTCAGCTTGCCTGACGCCGCATCCTTGCGCCACTGCTCGAGCGAATACGGCTCCTCGCGCACGGTCTTGCCGGCATCGCGGGCCAGCGTGATGATGGAGTCGCGGGTGATGCCCGGCAGGATCGTGCCGAGCGGCGGCGTCGAGAGCGAGCCGTCGTCGAACACGAAGAAGATGTTCATGCCGCCGAGCTCCTCGATATAGCGGCGCTCGACCGCATCGAGGAACACGACCTGATCGCAGCCGTGCTGGATCGCTTCGGCCTGGGCGCGCAGGCTCGCGGCATAATTGCCACCGCATTTGACCGCGCCGGTGCCGCCGATCGCGGCGCGGGTATAATTCTCGGACACCCAGATCGAGACCGGCGCAGGCCCGCCCTTGAAGTAGGAGCCGACGGGCGAAGCGATCACCGCAAAGATATATTCGGACGACGGCTTGACGCCGAGGAAGGTCTCGCTCGCGATCATGAAGGGCCGCAAGTAAAGGCTGCCCTCGCCGCCCGGCATCCAGGCACGGTCGATGCGAACGACCTGCTCGACCGCCTCGATGAAGACGTCCTCAGGCAACTGGGCCATTGCCATCCGGTCCGCCGAGTCCCTGAAGCGCCGCGCATTGGCGTCGGGGCGGAACAGGTTCACGCCGCCATCGTCGCGCTTGTAGGCCTTCAGGCCCTCGAAGATTTCCTGGGCGTAGTGCAGGACCGCGCCGGCCGGATCCAGCTGGAAGTTGGCGCGCGCCTCGATCCGCGCCTCATACCAGCCGCCCTTGGCCTGATTGTAGCGGACGATCGCCATGTGATCGGTGAAGACCCGCCCGAAGCCGGGGTCCACCAGCTTGGCGGTACGGTCCTTTTCGGACGTCGGATTGGATGCGGGCTGGATGTCGAATTTCATGCTCATGTTCTTGCCTCCCGCTGCCGGTTATGGCGCTGTTCTGGCGCCCGCCTGCCCCGCGTTGGGGGGCCCGGCCGGCTTGATTGGTTTCTGCCGGACCACCGCCAGCCTTGTTACGGCCGGTTTCCGTGGCCAGCATGTCGCCGAGGACATGCTTTTGCGGAAGGCGGAAGTCCAGTATGTTTTGCCGAAATGCCGCTCGACAATCGCACGATAGATCTGATCGGCCGTCGTCGCCTGTCCGGCTCTCTCCGGCCGCCTTGCTCCGATTGGTCCACCCGACGCGAAGCGATCTAAAATTTCGTGCGGGTCGATCGTTTTGTAACATTGAACCCAAGATACGTCAATATGCCTGACATAAATTTCATAACCGCTCCTCCTGACGTCGCCGAATCTCGGCCCGCCGCGTCGGATGGAGGCAATTTGCGCTGGGATATCATCGAGCTCTTGTTCTTCGCCTATCGCGACTTCGTCGGCGACCCCGACCAGGAGCTGGAGGCGTTTGGGTTCGGCCGCGCCCACCACCGGGTCATGCATTTCGTCTATCGCTATCCCGGCCTCAAGGTCGCCGACCTGCTCGACGTCCTGCGCATCACAAAACAGTCGCTCGGCCGGGTGCTCAAGCAGCTCCTGGACGAGGGCTACATCGTGCAGAAGACCGGCGACAATGACCGTCGCCAGCGCCTGCTCTACGCGACACCGAAGGGCGAGGCGCTGGTGCAGAAGCTCGCCGGGCTCCAGACCACGCGGATCACCAGGGCGCTCGCGGAGATGGCTCCGCAAGACGCCGAGACCGTGAAGCGCTTCCTGCGCGCGATGATCGACCGCGACGATCCGGACAAGGTGCTCGAGACGATCTTCGCTTCCGTCAACCACGACGCCAAGGAGTGACCGTGCTCGCTGCCACGCTCGCCCGCCCGCCGGTGCAACCGGCCGACGATGCCCCGCATCTGCTGCTGGTCGATGACGACCGCCGCATCCGCGATCTGCTCTCGCGCTTTCTCGCCAGTGAAGGCTACCGCGTCACCACCGCGGCGAGCGCCAGCGATGCGCGCTCGAAACTGCTGGGCCTGCATTTCGATCTCTTGATCCTCGACGTGATGATGCCCGGCGAGACCGGCTTCGACCTTGCCCGTTTCATCCGGGCCTCGTCCTCGGTGCCGATCGTGATGCTGACGGCGCGGCATGAGGCGGAGGCCCGCATCGAAGGTCTTCAGATCGGCGCTGACGATTACGTCGCAAAGCCGTTCGAGCCGCGCGAGCTTGCGCTGCGCATCAACAACATCCTCAAGCGCGCCGCGCCGCCGCCGCAGGCCACGACCGTCGAGAAGATCGCGTTCGGTCCCTACGTCTACCATCTCGATCGCGGCGAATTGCGCCAGGGCGAGGAGGTCATCCACCTCACCGATCGCGAGCGCGAGATGCTGCGGATTCTCGCGGAGACGCCGGGCGAGACCGTGCCGCGCAGCGCACTGACCGGCAATGGCAGCGTCAACGAGCGCGCCGTCGACGTGCAGATCAACCGCCTCAGGCGCAAGATCGAGACCGATCCCGCCAATCCGCTGTTCCTCCAGGCGGTGCGCGGCATCGGCTACCGCTTGGTGGCCTCGCCATAAATTAGTGAAGCGCGCTAGATGAGCACGATCGATACCGGCCTGACGCTTCTGAAGAGCGCCGCCGGCCGCGTTTCGGCGGCGAATGGCTGGATGGGCAATGCCTTCAAGGGCTGGATGCCGACCGGCCTCTATGCCCGCGCGCTCCTCATCATGATCGTGCCGATGGTGGTGCTGCAATCGGTCGTCGCCTTCGTGTTCATGGAGCGGCACTGGAACACGGTGACGCGCAGATTGTCCGCTGCCGTGGTGCAGGACATCGCCGCGCTGATCGATGTCTATAAGGGCTATCCGCAAGACAAGGACCGCGACCAGATCCGCCGCATCGCGCAGCAGCGTCTCGGCCTCGTCGTCGATTTCCTGCCCGCCGGCGACATGCCGCCGCCAGGGCCAAAGCCGTTCTTCTCACTGCTCGACCAGACGCTGTCGGTGCAGCTCGGCCGCCAGATCGGGCGCTCGTTCTGGATCGACACGGTCGGCCGCTCCAACCTCGTCGAGATCCGCATCCAGCTCGACGATGCCGTGATGCGCGTGTTCGCGCAGCGCAGCGCCGCTTATGCGTCGAACTCGGAGATCTTCCTGTTCTGGATGGTCGGCACGTCCTCGATCCTCTTGATCGTCGCGGTGCTGTTCCTGCGCAACCAGATCAAGCCGATCCTCCGCCTTGCCGATGCCGCCGAAAGTTTTGGCAAGGGCCGCGAGGCGCCGAATTTCCGTCCGCGCGGCGCGCGCGAGGTGCGGCGCGCAGCGGTCGCCTTCCTCGAAATGAAGTCGCGCATCGAGCGCACGATGGAGCAGCGCACCGCGATGCTCGCCGGTGTCAGCCACGATCTGCGCACCATCCTGACCCGCTTCAAGCTCGAGCTGGCGCTGATCGGCGACAGCCCGGAGCTCGAGGGCATGCGCAAGGATGTCGACGAGATGTCGATGATGCTGGAGGATTATCTCGCCTTCGCCCGCGGCGATTCCGGCGAGCAGTCGCAGCCGACCGACATGGCGCAGGCGCTCGAGGAGCTGCGCAGCGACGCCGAACGCCACGGCCACACCGCGACGGTATCCTTCCACGGCCTGCCGGTGGTGACCGTGAAGCCGGCCTCGTTCAAGCGCTGCCTCGCCAACCTCGTCACCAACGCGGCGCGCTACGGCAAGGCCATCGCCATCACCGGCCAGCGCGATCACCGTTATCTCACCGTCACGATCGACGACGACGGCCCGGGCATTCCCGCGCACTTGCGCGAAGAGGTGTTCAAGCCGTTCCTGCGGCTGGACAACGCCCGCAACCAGGACGAGGGCGGCACGGGCCTCGGCCTTGCCATCGCCCGCGACATCGCTCGCTCGCATGGCGGCGACATCACGCTGGGTGACAGCCCGATGGGGGGCTTGAGGGCGAGCGTAAGGATACCGGTGTAGCTGAATGCGGCGCAGCCACAGGCGCACCAATCCTGCGGAGTTAGAGAAAGCATGAATGGCATGGACGGATTCGTCGCCAAATTCGTCTCACCGTTCGATGGGAGCGCAGTCATCATCGAGGATGATGGCAAGGTGGCCTACGCCTACATGCTCGATCGAAACGGGAAGATCTGTAGCGACGTGTGGCTCTACAATCGCTGCCCAACCCCGATTGAGCCCGAGTGGCACGACGCGGCGAACCTGCCGTTCGCCAATCCGGCGTCGTTCGTCAACGAAAGCTCTCGCTTCGTCCCTCCCGGCTCGACCCACGATTTCACCGTCGCGTGGGATGAAGCCGGCGGCCCTGTCGCCGCCAAAATCCTTCTACGCGATGACTATTTCGCGAGATTGGAGGCCGGAAGGAAGCCGGGCTGGTCAGCCTTGGCGGCCAAGGACGGCCCGTTGGCGCACGTGTTGCAATAACACCCGCCTATTTCGGCAGCAGCGCCTTCAGCTTGTCCATGTCGCGCACGTTCATCTTGAAGCCGCCGGGCATCACGATGTCGCCGGGCTTCTGCTCCGGCTTGCAGGCTCCTAGCCACTTGGCTTGCAGCTTCGTGGTGTTATCGCGGCCCGCCGCGCCGGCGACGCCGCCTTGCGCATGCGAGGTCGTCTTCACCGTGTAGGCCGAGTTGAAATCGCCAGTGATCTCGGCATGCGAGGTCGTGCTGACGCCGGCGACGCTGCACTCGGAATCGCTGACATAGCCGGTCGCGGTCTTCTTGATCTCCTGCTTGGCGCAGATCTGCTTGGCCATCGGGGAGACGTTATTGCTCATCTCCTTGTCGACGGTCTCGTCGGTGCAGTGCTGCATGGTCATCTCCGGCACGGGCGAGCCTGATGTGACCAGCTTCATTTCCCAAAGACCGGCCTTGCGCACCGGCAGGTCGTCGGCGCCGGCGCTGCCTGCCGACAACGCGAGGCAAAGCGTCGAGCCGAGCAAAGCGAGTTTGCGCGTCATGTGGAAGGCTCCCGGCTAACAGATTGCAGCGTACGACAACGCCTCAGTAGAGCGTGCGGATCGGCCGATCGGCGGCGCCATAGGGCACCCAGCGGCAGGAGAACGAGATGTAACCGCCCTCATAGGCCTGCACGCCGAGGAATTTCACCACCTTGCCGTAGCGTGCGCAGTGATCGACCGCGACCTGCCGCGCGTCGACCTGGCTCGCCATGGAATAGGCGATGATGCCGCCGGTGTCGTTGCCCTTGAACGGAGGCACCGGAAGGATATCGGCGCGCGCCAGCTGGCTCGCCATCGTACCCGAGACAACCAGGCCGGCAAAAAGGCCCGCGGCCGCAATGATTCGCATTCCCGTCACTCCAATTGGCTGGCGGCAGTTTACGGTGCCGGGATGGAAGTGAAAAGAAGCGAAGGCCAGTTGGCCGCGACGTCTCGGTCAACTCCTGGCGAAGTGTTGCCGCGCTGCACTTGACCTCCCCCCGCCTTCGCGGCACCGTCCCACCTTCGCAAGACTTGAACGTCCGGATTGATCATGCGCGCCCCCTCCCCGACGAAATCGCTCCGCTTTGCCGCCGTGCTCGGCCTCATGTTCGGGGCACTGTCGCTCGGCGAGGCCAAGGCCGCCAATGGACTTGAAATGAATTTCTGGCTGAGCGGGCCGCGCTACGACGGCGCTGTTGCCGATTGCGACAAGGCGCTGCCGACGATCGCCACCCAGTTCTGGGAGAAGGAAAGCTCGTTCTGGAATTCCTCGTTGAAGATCACGGGCTTCTCGGCCGTTCGAGAAGTCGCGTTCCGGCCCTGGCAGTCCGACAACATTCCGCGCCGCTATTGCACCGCTGACGCCATGCTCAACGACGGCAAGGTGCGCAAGGTGCATTTCTCGCTCATCGAGGACGGCGGCTTTGCCGGCTACGGCAACGGCGTCGAGTGGTGCGTGGTCGGGGTCGATCGCAACTGGGCCTACAACCCGGCCTGCCGCGCCGCCAAGCCCTGATCCGAAGAGCGCCTGATTCGGGCTGATCGGCCGGAAGACGACATCGTCTCCAAATTTTGTTCTTGAAATGTTCACATCGCCTGCTAGGCTGCCCGCACAGTCTAGTTGAGGGGCGTCGCCATGTTTCATTCCAGATTGCGTTCGTTGTCCCGTCTGATGATCTCGTTGACCCTCGCTGCCGGGTTGGCAACTCTCGCCGGCGGTGCGAAGGCCCAGGATAAGCGGCAGAACGCGCCCGGCGAGTTCGATTTCTATGTGCTGTCGCTGTCGTGGTCGCCCTCGTTCTGCGAGGAGGCTGCCGAACGCGGCGGCCGGTCACAGATGCAATGCGGCGGACGGCCCTACGCCTTCGTGGTGCATGGGCTGTGGCCGCAATATGAGAATGGCTTTCCGGAATACTGCCAGCGGCCGGCGCCGCGGCTGAATCGCAACATCGTCTCCTC
Organism: Bradyrhizobium sp. LMG 9283; assembly: GCF_045571415.1. Lineage (NCBI taxonomy): Bacteria > Pseudomonadati > Pseudomonadota > Alphaproteobacteria > Hyphomicrobiales > Nitrobacteraceae > Bradyrhizobium > Bradyrhizobium sp. LMG 9283. The sequence continues at coordinate 1,382,731 of NZ_CP120691.1, read as the reverse complement.
GATGCTCGACCTGATGCCGGCGCCGGGCCTGATCTTCAACGAATGGGACAAGCACGGCACCTGCTCCGGGCTCGAAGGCCGCAGCTATTTCGAGACGATCCGCAAGGCGCGCGCCGCGATCAAGATCCCGGCCGAATATCTCGATCTGTCGCAAGCCAAGACCGTGGCGCCGGCGGAGGTCGAGGAGGCCTTCATCAAGGCCAATCCCGGTCTCAGCAATGCCGCCGTCTCGGTCACCTGCAACCGGACACGGCTATCCGAGGTCCGCATCTGCCTCAGCAAGGACCTGCAATTCCGCGCCTGCGACGAGATCGAGCGCCGCGCCTGCCGCCGCGACCAGGTGACGATGCCGCCGATCAGGGGCGGGTAGCCACGCTCTCGTGCCCCGGATGCAGCGCAATGCGCCGCGAACCGCGGCGTAGTGCGCTGCTGCTCCGGGGCCTATCGCGAAGAGCTGGGTCCCGGCTCAGTGGCCCAGCGCTGCATGCTGCACCGCGTCCGGGACACGTGATCGTGCCTCTTTGCTCAAGCCATCACGTGGCGTAGTGCTGTTTTCATGAACTACCGCCACGCCTTCCACGCCGGCAGCTTCACCGATGTCATCAAGCACATCGTGCTGGCGCGCATCCTCACTTACTTGCAGGACAAGCCGGCGGCGTTCCGCGTCATCGACACCCACGCCGGCGCCGGGCTCTACGATCTCGACAGCGACGAGGCGCGCCGCGGCGGCGAATGGCTGACCGGCATTGCGCGGCTGCTGCAGGCGCGCCTGTCGAACGAGACCGCGGCGCTGACCAAGCCCTATCTCGACATCGTCCGCGCCTTCAATCCGAAGGGGGAGCTCAGGGCTTATCCGGGCTCGCCGCTGATTGCGCGCGGCCTGCTCAGACCACAGGACCGCCTCGTCGCCTGCGAGCTCGAGCCGAAGGCGCGGAAAGCGCTGATCGACGTGCTGCGCCGCGACGAGCAGGCCCGCGTGGTCGATCTCGACGGCTGGGTGGCACTGCCGGCCTTCGTGCCGCCGAAGGAGCGGCGCGGCCTCGTGCTGATCGACCCGCCGTTCGAAGCCAAGGACGAGTTCGAGCGGCTCGGCGACGCCTTCGCGGCGGCCTTCGCAAAATGGCCGACCGGTATCTATGTCATTTGGTATCCGGCCAAGAACCGGCGGGCCACCGACACGCTGGCCCAAACGGTCGCGCGGCTCGCAGCTGCAGCAAAGCCGCCGGGGAAATGCCTGCGCCTCGAATTCAGCGTCGCGCCGCAAGCCGACAGCGCCGCCCTCACCTCCACCGGGCTCCTGATCGTCAATCCGCCCTATACGCTGCACGGCGAGCTCAAGACCATCCTGCCCGAGCTGGAAATGCCGCTCGGCCAGGGCGGGGCTGCCAGATTCCGATTGGAGGTGCCCAAGCCTTAACGCCAGGCCGTAACACTCCGGCATTCTTGGGAAAAATATGCAGGACCGGTAGTCAATATGCAAAGAACCGTATTATGCTGTTTCCGTGACTGGCTTTACGTTCCGCTTCCGCGAATGGTTGCGGCGGAGTGAAGGCCCCAAGAAAGATCCCGCCGGACCGATGAGGTCCGTCCAAGGATGGCCAGCTCCCGGGCTCCGTAAGGCCCGGTCATGTCGTGACGTGAGTCTGCGTCGCGGCGGAGGAGCAATGAGGGGGAGTTTCCCGATGGCCATGACGGGAACGGTCAAGTTCTTCAACGGCGAGCGCGGCTACGGCTTCATCAAGCCTGATGACGGCGGTCGCGATGTCTTCGTTCACATCACCGCTGTGGAGCGGGCGGGACTGAAAGACCTTGCCGAAGGACAACGTATTACTTTCGAAGTCGAACCGGACAAGAAGGGGAAGGGACCGAAGGCGGTCAATTTGGTGATCCTCTCCTAGCGAGCCCTGAGCAAAAAAATCCCGGCCGCGAGCGGCCGGGAGGCTGGTCCGGTATTTTCTTCTTTGGATGTCAGAAGTGATAGTTCACGCCTGCGCGGACCACGCTGGCGCTATAGCCGTTTGACACGCCCGTAATTGCGAACTGGCTCGTCGACAGATCGATGTAGAGATATTCGAGCTTGGCGCTCCAGTTCGGCGCGAGGCCCACTTCCGCGCCGGCACCGATGGTCCAGCCCGCGGTGGTGTGCGACTCCGTCCAGCCGAAGGTCTGCCCACGCAGTTCGCCGAAGGCGAGGCCGGCGGTGCCGTAGAACAGCACATTGCTGAACGCATAGCCCGCGCGGCCGCGCAGGGTGCCGAACCACGGATTGGAGAATTTCCACGGCGCAAAAGTGTCGTCGGCGCCGGCTGCCTGGATGTCGCCCTCGACACCGAACACCCACGGGCCGTTCTGGAAATTGTAGCCGGCTTGCACACCGCCAACGAAGCCCGACGGCTTCGTGGGGTTGTTGTCGACCGAGCCCCATTCATAGCCGATGTTGCCGCCGAGATAGGGACCTGCCCAGCTATAGGCATTGAGCGGCTGATTGACGGTATAGGGTGCACGCTGCCCGTAATTGAGATCGGCGGCCTCTGCCGAAGCTGTCCAGCCGGCTGCAACCAACGCGGCTGCGCCCACAACGAACCTCTTCATCACTCACTCCAACGCAACTGTCGCAACCCTCGCGATGCCCGCGCCGCCGCGCAGGCCCCCGTCGCATGGTTACGGAACCAAGAACTTTTCGCGTAGGATTTATCGAGAGTTTTAAGTTAAAGGGCTGTTAAGTCGGGTTACCGCCCGCTTAACAGACTTAAGGAAGCGTTACCGGGAACTGGCCGCCATCCTGTGCGTGCAGCAAGGCCGGAACTTCAAATCGGCCCTAGCAGCACCTAAATTCGCCCCATGGTTCACGATTCCTCCGACAATCCGGACGACCGCGCGCGTAAGGCGCCACGGGCCGCTGCGAGCGACGCGCCGGCCGAGCGCCTGGCAGCGCCGGACGTCGATCCCGCGGCAGCGGGCGGCGACGACGAGGACGATGCGCTGCTGCCGGATATCCTGGAAGAGAGCGGCGCGGTCGGCGAAGGCCCGCTGGCGATTGGTCACGAGGCGATCGAGCGCGCGGTTCGGCTCGCACCCACCTCGCCCGGCGTCTATCGCATGCTCAATGCGAACGCCGACGTGCTCTATGTCGGCAAGGCCAAGAACGTCAAAAAGCGCCTGTCCAGCTATGCGCGCCAAACTGCGCCGCTGCCGCCCCGCATCCTGCGCATGATCGCGGCAACCGTGACCGTGGAGATCGTCTCGACCAACACCGAGACCGAGGCGCTGCTGCTGGAGGCCAACCTCATCAAGCAGCTGCGGCCGCGCTTCAACGTGCAGCTGCGCGACGACAAATCGTTTCCCTATATCCTGATCACCGGCGACCACTGGGCGCCGCAGATCCTGAAACATCGCGGCGCGCAGACCCGGCCCGGCCGCTATTTCGGCCCGTTCGCCTCCGCCGGCGCGGTCAACCGCACCATCACGGCGCTGCAGCGCGCGTTCCTGATCCGCTCCTGCACCGATTCCTTCTTCGAGAGCCGCAGCCGGCCCTGCCTGCTCTACCAGATTCGCCGCTGCGCCGGCCCCTGCACCCGCGAGATCGACTTCGGTGGCTATTCGACGCTGGTGCGCGAGGCGAGCGACTTCCTGTCCGGCAAGAGCCATGCGGTGAAGCAGGAGCTCGCCGGTGAGATGGAGAAAGCGGCGGGTGAGCTCGAATTCGAGCGCGCCGCACTCTACCGCGACCGCCTCGCCGCCCTGTCGGCGATCCAGTCGCAGCAGGGCATCAATCCGCGCACGGTGGAAGAAGCCGACGTGTTCGCCATCCACCAGGAGGGCGGCTTCTCCTGCGTCGAGGTGTTCTTCTTCCGCACCGGCCAGAACTGGGGCAACCGCGCCTATTTTCCGCGCGCGGAAAAGAGCTTTACGCCAGAGGAAGTACTCGGCTCATTCCTCGCCCAGTTCTACGATGACAAGCCGCCGCCGAAGAACATCCTGCTCTCGCACGAGATCGAGGAATGCGAGCTGCTCGCCAATGCGTTGTCGATCAAGGCCGGCCACAAGGTCGAGGTCACTGCGCCCAAGCGCGGCGAGAAGAAGGAGCTCGTCGCCCACGCGCTGACCAATGCGCGCGAGGCCCTCGGCCGCAAGCTCGCGGACACCGCAACGCAAAGCCGCCTGCTCGAGGCCATGGCCACGACGCTGAACCTGCCGCATGCGCCCAAGCGTATCGAGGTCTATGACAACAGCCATATCCAGGGCACCAATGCGGTCGGCGCCATGATCGTCGCCGGCCCCGACGGCTTCGTGAAGAACCAGTACCGCAAGTTCAACATCAAGTCGGAAGGGCTGACGCCCGGCGACGATTACGCCATGATGCGCGAGGTGCTCGAGCGCCGCTTCAAGCGCCTGATCAATCCGCCCGAGGACGGGGCAGCCAAGGCCAAGGACGACGATTTCCCGCAATGGCCGGACCTCGTCATCATCGACGGCGGCCGCGGCCAGCTCAACGCCGTTCGCGAGATCTTTGCAAATCTCGGGCTGGCCCAGGTATCGCTGATGTCGGTCGCCAAGGGGCCGGACCGGGATGCCGGCCGCGAGACCCTGTTCATGCCGGAACGCGAGGCTATCAAACTCGAGCCGCGCGATCCCGTGCTCTATTTCATCCAGCGCCTGCGCGACGAGGCCCACCGCTTCGTCATCGGCTCGCACCGCAAGCTGCGCAAGAAGGACATCCGCGAGGCCGGCTTGCAGGAGATTCCGGGCATCGGCCCGTCACGCAAACGTGCCTTGCTGCACCATTTCGGAACCCTGAAGGAGATCGAACGGGCCTCGATCGCCGATCTCGGCAAGGTTCCGGGGGTGAGCGCCGAGAGCGCCCGCAGGATTTTCGAATATTTCCATCCTCAGCCGGGATGAACTAAAGGGGGACCGCGGTCATATGGTCGTTGCATCCTGCGCCCATCTGGGGAGCGGAACGGTTGACCTTGGGGCTCGAGCGGTATTGGTAGGACGGATGAACATCGCCACGACACGAGGGACCACCAGCCGCGCGATGTCCCTCCCCAACATCCTGACCTATGGCCGGATCGCCGCGATCCCGGTCGTGGTCGGATGCATCTATGCGCAGTCGATTCTGGATCAGCCGCTCTGGCTGCGCTGGCTCGCCGTCGCCCTTTTCATCGCGGCCGGGGTGACCGATTACCTCGACGGCTATTATGCGCGGATCTGGAATCAGCAATCGGCGTTCGGCCGGATGCTCGACCCGATCGCCGACAAGCTGCTGGTTGCCTCCTGCCTGCTGATGCTGGCCGCGGACGGCATCATCCACGGCTGGTCGCTGTGGGCCGCCATCGTGATCCTGTGCCGCGAGATCCTGGTCTCGGGCCTGCGCGAATACCTCGCCGCGCTGCGCGTCAGCGTGCCCGTGACCAAGCTCGCCAAATGGAAGACCACGGTCCAGCTCGTCGCCATCGGCTTCCTGCTCGCCGGCCCAGCCGGGGACGAGGTCGTGCCGGTCGTCTCGATGATTGGCCTCGCGCTGCTGTGGGCTTCGGCGATCCTCACCATGTACACCGGCTACGACTATTTCCGCGCCGGCATCCATCACCTCATCAAGGAGGACGAGGGATGAAGGTGAAGTATTTCGCCTGGGTGCGCGAACGCGTCGGCAAGGCCGAAGAGACGATTGAGCCGCCCGCGAGCGTGCGCACCGTCGAGGAGCTGATCGCCTGGCTCTCCGGCCAAAGCGAGGCCTATGCGTATGCGTTCGAGAAGCCGAAGGTGATCCGCGCCGCGATCGACCGCGCCCACGTCAAATCAGACGCCGCGATCGCGGGCGCCCGCGAGATCGCGTTCTTCCCGCCGATGACCGGCGGCTAGACTCATGACCTGCCCCGTCACCATCCGCATCCAGGAAGACGATTTCGACATCGCGCGCGAGATCGTGGTCCTGACCAAGAGCCGCACCGACATCGGCGCGGTCGTGAGCTTCTCCGGCATTTGCCGGGCCGACGAGGATAGCGCGAAGATCGCCGCGCTCACGCTCGAACATTATCCGGGCATGGCGGAAGAGGAGATCAAGCGCCATGTCGACGAGGCGACCTCGCGTTGGCCGCTGAATGGCGTCACGGTGATTCACCGCGTCGGCCGCCTTATGCCGGGCCAGAACATCGTGCTGGTGCTGACCGCCTCGCAGCACCGCCAGGCCGCATTCCAGGCGGCCGAGTTCCTGATGGACTATCTCAAGACCAGCGCGCCGTTCTGGAAGAAGGAAGAGAGCGCCACCGGCACCGGCTGGGTCGAGACCCACGCCCGTGACGACGAGGCCGCCGCGCGCTGGACCAAATCCTGATGGCAAAAGCTGCTAAAAAGACCGCGCGCGGCCGCGCCGCGCCGAAGCTTGCAAAGGTGGGGCCCGGCGAGCTTGTCACGCTGCTCGACTTCGTTCGCTATGCCGTGAGCCGATTCGTCGAAGCCAGGCTCGCCTTTGCCCACGGCACCACCGACCCAGTCGCGGAAGCCGCCTTCCTGATCTGCGAGGCGCTGCATCTCAATCCCGAACAATTCGATATCTTTGCCAACGCGCGCGTCACCGCAGTGGAAGGCAAGGCCATCCTCGATTTGATTCATCAGCGCGTCACGACGCGCAAACCGGCCGCCTATCTCGTCAACAAGATCTATATGCGCGGCCTGCCCTTCTATGTCGACGAGCGCGTCATCGTTCCGCGCTCCTTCATCGGCGAGCTCCTGGATTCGCATTTCGGCGGTGAAGGCGATGCGGGCTCGCTGATCGATGATCCCACGGCCGTCGCGCGCGTGCTCGATCTCTGCACGGGATCGGGATGCCTCGCGATCCTCGCCGCGCATCATTTCCCGAACGCCACCGTCGATGCCGTCGATATCTCCAAGGGTGCACTGGAAGTCGCCGCCCGCAATGTCGACGAATACGGGCTCGCGGACCGGATCAGCCTGTATCGCGGCGACCTGTTCGGCCCGCTCGGCGACAACAGATACGACCTGATCATCACCAACCCGCCTTACGTCGATGCCGAGGGCATGGCGGCGTTGCCGCCGGAGTGCCGGGCCGAACCGAAGCTCGCCTTCGACGGCGGCGCCGACGGTCTCGACGTGGTGCGCCGCATCCTGCGCGATGCGCCCGATCACCTGACGCCGGACGGCGGGCTGATCTGCGAGATCGGCCGCGGCCGCGAGCTGGCCGACGAGGCCTTTCCGGACTTGCCGCTGCTCTGGCTCGACACCGAAGATTCCGAGGGCGAGGTGTTCTGGATCGCAGCCGCTGATCTCGGCTGAGCCTCTGCGACGCGCGCGCGTCCTCGGAACAAGTCAAATAGCGCCACGTTCATCCTCCAATGCATTTTTTCGCTCTCGGAGGATGTCCGCATGCTCGCGCCATCGGGCGAATTGCTGCGCGCCGGCGTGGCGCTCAAGCTCAATCACCTCAAACGCGCCGCTCAATCCTATCTGCGTGACCAGACCAGCCAGGCAACGGGCAAGGTGACATCTTACGCGGTGGCCGGCGGACTGTTCGCGGTCGCGGCCCTGTTCGTTGTCGCGGCACTTTTCGTCGGGCTGATCGCCCTGTACCGCTGGATCGCGATCGCTTACGGGCAATTCTGGGGTTTTGGCGCGGTCGGCGCAGTGCTGCTGGTGTTGGCTGCGGTCTGTGCCGGGGTGGCGATGGCGCAGATGAGGCGCAAGCCCAAGCCGATCGTGCCGCTTGCGAGCCGTCTGCGCGTGGCGGTCGCGACGCCGCGAATCCCACGTGGAACGGTCAAGCAGGCGGTGAAGGAGGTCGCAACGACGATTCCCCTCGCGCCGCTCGCGCCGGGCGAACGCGGTCACGGCAGTAAACCTTATGGCAACAGCAGCTGGCCGGTCCGCGCCAACCGGCCCGTGCAACTTGGCTTGATGCTCGCAGCCGTCGGCCTGGTCGGGCTGACGGCCGCTCGCCGGCGGCGCCACAGGCGCAAGCTGAGGGCATGATGCTGGCGCGGCGCTCCGAACCGATCGACTCCTGGCTGCTGGTCGCGGCGACGGCCATCTTCGTGCTGACGGCGGAGCGCTACTTTCAGGATTCCGGCCGGATCCGGTTGGGGCCTCCGCAGGACCACCGCAGAGCCGAAGCGAATTCACCGGAAACGCACCCGGCGAACGCCGCCGTGCAACCCGGCCGTGGCCGCCGGGCGAAAAGTCCATTCGAAATCCCCTGGTCGGGCTGGAAGGATATTTTCTGGCGGACCTATCAGCGTATCGACGAGGATCGCCTGCTCGCGACGGCGGGCGGCGTCGTCTTCTTCGGGCTGCTCGCGATCTTCCCCGCAGTCACCGCGGTGGTCTCTTCCTATGGCCTGTTCGCCGATCCCGCGACGATCAGCGCCAACCTCCAGAAGCTGGCGATGATGCTGCCGCAAGGCACGTTCCAGATCGTCGAGGAGCAGGTCGGGCGCGTGGTCTCGAAGGGCAACACGGCGCTGGGGGCGACCTTCCTGTTCGGCTTTCTGCTTGCGATCTGGAGCGCCAATGCCGGGGTCAAGGCGATCTTCGATGCCCTCAATGTCGCCTATGAGGAACGCGAGAAACGCAGCTTCATCCGGCTGAACATGGTCTCGCTGGCCTTCACTGTCGGCGCCGTCGCGGCGCTGCTGTTGATGGTGGGGGCTGTCGTCGCCTTCCCGCTCGCGCTCAACCATCTCGGCATGGCGCCCGAAAGCAAATTGATCGTGGCGTTGGCCCGATGGCCGCTGCTGTTCCTGATCCTGCTCGTGGCGCTCGCCATCCTCTACCGCTTCGCCCCGAGCCGCGACGCCCCGCGATGGCAATGGCTGAGCCTTGGTGCGGTGACGGCGGCCATCCTCTGGATCGCCGGCTCGGCCCTGCTCTCCTGGTACCTCTCGGAATTCGCCAATTACAACGCGACCTACGGCTCTCTGGGCGCTGCGATCGGCCTGATGATGTGGATGTGGATGTCAGCGATCGTCATCATGTTCGGCGCCGAGCTGAACTCGGAGATCGAGCGCCAGACCCTGCGCGACACCACCACCGGACGGCCGAAGCCGCTCGGCAGCCGCGAAGCCGTTTCGGCCGACACGGTCGGCGCCACCGCGCCATTTTGAATCAATGGCGGTCAGGCCGGAGGCCGGCCTGACCGCATCTCAGGCGCTGTCAGCGCTTGGTGATCACGGCTTCCAGATATTCGCTGTGCACGACGATCGTGCCGTCGTCGGCGTGGTTGAACTCCCCGAGCAGCGCCAGGAGATCGCGCGTCAGCGCGGCCTGGCCGCTCTCGTCGAGCGCGGCAAACGCCTTCAGCGTAGGCCCATAGAAGGTCTTGAAGATTTCGAGCCAATGGTCCGGCGAGCGGTAGCGGAACACGAACATGCGTGGCTCGGCGGCGATCTCGGAAGCCTGGCTTGCGAACATCCCTTCCAGTCGCGCCGCCGTGCCCCACAACGCTGGTGACTTCACCCCCGCCGGCGGCGGCAGATGCCTGCCGATGGTCTTGAACAGCTGGCCGATGAAACCTTGCGGCGTCCAGTTGGCGAGGCCGATCTTGCCGCCGGACTTGCAGACCCGCGCGAGCTCGGAGGCGGCCTTGTCCTGATCCGGCGTGAACATCACACCGAAGTCGAGAGCACGACGTCGTAGCTGGCTTCGGCAAACGGCAGCGCTTCGGCATCCGCCTCGCGGAACTCGATCATGAGATGTTCGGCCGCCGCGCGCTCGCGCCCGCGCTTGAGCAGCGCCGGCACGTAATCGGTGGATGTGACGTCGCACCAGCGCCGCGCCGCCGCCAGTGTCGCATTGCCGTTGCCGGCGGCAACGTCGAGCACCTTGCTGCCAGCGCGTAAGTCGATCGCCTCACAGAGCTGTTCGCCGACGATCTGCAAGGTGGTGCCGACCACGGCATAGTCGCCCGACGACCAGGCGCCGTGCTGGCGCTGCTTGACGGCGGCAAGATCAGGTTGGGTTGGAGCTGGCTTGAGCGCGGCGGATGTCGACATGGCAGTCTCCTGCGGTTGAAAACGCCGGGACGATAGGGCGCATGCGGCTCGCTGGCCTTGAGGGCAGCGTGATTTTACGCTGAGAGCGCCTTGATTTCCGCGCGGGAGCCGGGGAGGAGGTGTAACGTTTCAGTTCGAGGATTTCCTGCTCGATCCCGAGCCGCGAACTGCATGACCATCAAGCTCGCCCCTGACCAGCTGCCTCGACTGCTTTCGCCGCGCGGGCCTGACAGAGGCTGCGAGACAGTCACTATCCCCTCGAATCAACAATGATGTTAGGGTCATGCATGCTTCGGGGAGCATGAGGCGTGACGGGTTCGGACGCGGCCCGTGTTTTCCCGGGTGAGGCAGCCAGCTCTTGAGGCGAACGCGCGGCATGATTCGCATTTCGACGATCTTCATCGCCATCTGCATGGTCCTGGTCGCGGCCTCGCTCGGGCTCGTGCTCTATTCGGTCGCCGGCATCAGCGGAACGGAATCGGCGATCGTGGCGCTGACCGCGCTGACCTTCCTGATCCTCTACAACGCGGTGTCGATGCGGCTGCGCGACCGCAGCGACGTCGGTGGCCAGATTGCCGACCTCTCGCGGGGCACTGCCGACCTCGCCCGCCAGGTGGCCGAGTTCGGCCGCCGGCTTGCAGCGCTCGAGGGCCGCATCGCCTCGTCCAATTCGACCAATTCCGACCGCGTCCAGTCGGTCATCGGCGAGATCAACGAACTGGGCGGATTGGTCAGGCAGCTCGCCACCACCGTGTCTGCCCATGAGGATCTGCTGGCCGGCAACGCGCCGGCTCCCGCCCCGGTCACGAGGCCCGAGCCGGAGACGCCGGTCGATTTGGCCGCTCCCTTCGAGGAGGAGAAGCCGGTCGCCCCTCCTCCGCTTTCCGTGCCGCCGCGGCCGGCACCGGCGGTTCAGGTCCAAACCGCCAACCCGGTTCAGACCGGCACTGGACGCAACCAGACCCAGTTGCTGGCGACGCTGCGCAATGCGATCGACGAGAACCGCATCGACATCTTCCTGCAGCCGATGGTGACGCTGCCGCAGCGCAAGGTGCGGTTCTACGAGGCGGTGACACGCTTGCGCGACGAGCGCGACCAGCTGATCGCCGCCGAGGAGTTCATCAGCGTCGCGGAAGCCTCCGGGCTGATCGGGCGCATCGACAACATGGTGATGTTGCGCTGCGTGCAGGTGCTGCGGCGCCTGATGGTACGCAACAAGGACGTCGGCGTGTTCTGCAACGTCGCGGCCTCCACGCTCGGCAATTCCACCACCTTCACGCAATGCCTCGACTTCCTCGAAGCCAACCGCGCGCTGGCGCCATCCCTGGTGCTGGAGTTCAAGCAGTCGACGTTCCGCAATCTCGGCCCGGCCGAGACCGAGAACCTCGCCGCGCTCGCCCAGCGCGGCTTCCGCTTCTCGATCGACCATGTCACGGATCTCAGGATCGAGCCGCGCGAGCTGGCCGATCGCGGGGTACGCTTCATCAAGGTGCCGGCCACGCTGCTGCTCGACCCCAGGCAGGCCTCGACCTCCGACATCCATCCGTCCGACCTCTCGGACCTGCTCGGCCGCTTCGGCATCGACCTGATCGCCGAGCGGATCGAGGGCGAGCGCGCCGTGGTCGATCTGCTCGACTACGACGTACGCTTCGGCCAGGGATTCCTGTTCGCGCCGCCCCGGCCATTGCGGCCGGAGGGGGCATCTGCTACCGCCGGGGCCTCGCCGAACCAGGCGAAAGACATTCAGGGACCTCATGGCTCCGGCACACAAAGCTCAGGCGCGACTTCTTCTGCGCCTCCGCCACAACGCATCACCGGCAACGCGGCGCTCGCGCGCCGTATCTGATCGGCCGCGCGCATCATGACCGCGCTGCATTTTGCCGAAGGCCTGCGCGAGCTCGTGGGCGGTGTCGACGTCGTGCTCAGCGACATCTGGGGCGTCGTCCATAACGGCCTGGAATCCTTCCCCGAAGCCTGCGAGGCGCTGCACACCTATCGCAGCCGCGGCGGTACGGTGATCCTGATCACCAACGCGCCGCGCCCGGCCGACTCCGTGCAGCGGCAATTGCGCAAGCTCGGCGTTCCGGATGAGACCTATGACGCGATCGTATCGTCAGGCGACCTGACTCGGCTCTATGTCGCCGAGCATCCCGGCCGCAAGATGTTCTGGCTCGGCCCCGAGCGCGACAACTCGATCTACCGCGGCCTCGATGCGAAGACTGCGCCGCTGGAGGAAGCCGATTACATCGTCTGCACCGGCCTCTATGACGACGAGACCGAGACGGCGGAAGACTATCGCGGCATGATGCTGAAGGCGCGCGAGCGCAAGCTGACGCTGGTCTGCGCCAACCCCGACATCGTGGTGGAACGCGGCGACCGGCTGATCTATTGCGCCGGCGCCATCGCGGAGCTCTACCGCGAGTTCGGCGGCGAGGTGATCTTCTACGGCAAGCCGCACCGCCCGATCTACGAGCGCGCCATGGCGCTCGCCGGCGAACGCCAGGGCCATCAGATCGATCGCAAGAAGGTGCTGGCGATCGGCGATTCCGTCCGCACCGACCTCACCGGCGCGCGCGAATTCGGCATCGACTGCCTGTTCGTGACGCGCGGCATCCATGCCGAGGAGTTCGAGGGTCTCGACCAGCTCGACCCGACATCGGTGATGGAATTGTTCGGCCACCCGCCGAAGGCGCTGATGCGCGAATTGAAGTGGTAGAAAATATCGTGCCCCGGACGCAGCTCGAAGAGCTGCATAGCCCGGGGCCCAGAAGCCGCAAGTGTTGCCGTGGATAGACCGGGTCCCGGCTCAGCGTCGCGTCACTAACGTGCCGCGCTGCGTCCGGGACACGAAAGCGCCTTACGCGCTGGCCATGTCCGGGAAGACCGCCTCGATCTTCGTCTTCAGCGTCGCCGCATTGAACGGCTTGACAATGTAGTTGTTCACGCCAGCCTTCTTGGCCGCGATCACGTTCTCGGTCTTGGATTCCGCCGTGATCATGATGAATGGCGTGGTGGCGAGGTTCGGATCCGCGCGGACCTCGCGCAGGAGGTCATAACCCGTCATCGGCTCCATGTTCCAATCGGAGATCACGAGCCCGTACTTCTTGCCACGCATCTTGTTCAGCGCTGCCGAACCGTCGCTGGCATCATCGATATTCTCGAAGCCAAGCTGCTTCAGCAGATTCCGGATGATACGGATCATGGTGCTGTAATCATCCACCACCAGAACCGGCATCGACAAATCAACCGCCATCTCGACTCCCCCAACGCATACCCAGGAACATTACGATCGGACCCGCCAGGCGGGAGCCCGGCAGTTCCACGTCTCAAGGACTAGCATCAAGGCGTTAAACAGCGCGTTAACTGCGGACACCTCCGAAGGATTGAAATCGTGTTCAATGTCGGCGCTGCCCCCGCTTGACTTCGTCAGGCCGGTCGCGCCACGGTCCGGGCCGGTCCTGCCCGGTTCGAGAATTCCCCTGATGGCTCCGCCTTTTACCGTTATCCGCGACACAACGCCGGATTCCGCCATTCCGAGGGGCGCCGTGGTCGCCATGGGCAATTTCGATGGCGTTCATCTCGGCCATCGCGCCGTGATTGCGGCTGCCTTGGAGATGGGCCGGGCGCATGGCCGACCTGCGCTGGCATTGACCTTCGAGCCGCATCCGCGGCGGTTTTTCAGCCCCAACACCCCGCAATTCCGCCTAACGGACGAGCGGGCCAAGCTGCGGCTTTTGGCCGGCACCGGCCTTGCCGGCGCCGTGGTCATGACCTTCGACAAGGCACGTGCCGGAACCAGCGCGCAAGATTTCATTCACCATGACCTGATCGGGCGTCTCGGGGTCAGCGGCATCGCGGTCGGCTACGACTTCCATTTCGGCAAGGGACGGGTCGGCTCGCCGAGCCTTCTCGTCAACGAAGCGCCCCGGCTCGGCATCGAGGTCGACGTGCAACCGCATGTCGATATCGACGAACGGCCGGTCTCCTCCAGCGCCATCCGGATCGCCCTCGCTGAGGGCCAGCTCGACCAAGCCATCACCATGCTGGGCGCGCCCTGGTTCATCACCGGCGAAGTCATCCATGGCGAGAAGCGCGGCCGCGACCTCGGCTATCCCACCGCCAACATCCGCCTGGACGCCAATTGCGGCCTCAAGCACGGCATCTACGCGGTGCGGGTCGGCCGGGGGACCGAGCGCCTGGATGGGGTGGCCAGCTTCGGCCGCCGCCCGACCTTCGATAATGGCGCCCCGCTGCTGGAAATCTTCCTGTTCGACTTCAAGGGCGACCTTTACGGGCAGGCGCTCGACTGCGCTTTCATCGGCTTCATCCGCGAGGAGCTGAAATTCGACAGCCTGGAGGGCCTGATCCGCCAGATGGACGACGATTCCGCCCGCGCCCGCGCCATCCTGGCCGCCGCCCCGGACGCGTTTCCGAGGCTTGGGGCGATCGATTGAGCCCGAAACCGGGGGCTGCCCGGACCTTTGCGCTTCCTCCGCCCCCCTGCTATGGAGAGCCCATGTTTGCGCGGCGCATCATAGGGATTAGCGGCCCGGCTTCCGCCTGAGCCTAAAGGCTCGGCGCAAGACCGGGATTTTGTCGTTTCACCCGCGATTCCGCATCGCCAGCCGTTCCCCGCGCCCCTCCGAGCCAGTCAGCCTCATGTCCGAAAAGCCGCAAAAGTCCCAAAAGTCTGAAATCAAAGACTATTCGAAAACCCTGTTCCTGCCGCAGACCGAATTCCCGATGCGCGCCGGCCTGCCGCAGCGCGAGCCGGAGATCCTCAAGCGCTGGTACGAGATCGGCCTCTACGAGAAGCTGCGCGAGAGTGCGAAGGGCCGCGCCAAGTTCGTGCTGCACGACGGCCCGCCCTACGCCAACGGCAACATCCATATCGGCACGGCGCTGAACAAGATCCTGAAGGATCTCGTCACCAAGAGCCAGCAGATGCTCGGCTTCGATTCCAACTACGTGCCGGGCTGGGACTGCCACGGCCTGCCGATCGAGTGGAAGGTCGAGGAGGAGCACTATCGCAAGAAGGGCAAGCAGAAGCCGGACTTCCGCGACTCTGCCGCAATGATCGATTTCCGGAAAGAGTGCCGCGGCTATGCCACGCACTGGCTCGGCGTGCAGCGCGAGGAGTTCAAGCGCCTGGGGGTGATCGGTGACTGGGACCATCCCTACGCCACCATGAGCTATCCCGCCGAAGCCCAGATCGCGCGCGAGCTGATGAAGTTCGCCGCCAACGGCACGCTCTATCGCGGCTCCAAGCCGGTGATGTGGAGCGTGGTCGAGAAGACCGCGCTGGCCGAAGCCGAAGTGGAGTACGAGGACTACACCTCCGACATGGTCTGGGTGAAATTCCCGGTGGCCTCGCCAGCGCACGGGGCGCTTGCCTCCGCGAGCGTCGTGATTTGGACCACTACGCCTTGGACCCTCCCCGGCAACCGCGCCATCTCGTTCTCGCCGAAGATCGCTTATGGCCTCTACAAGGTCACGGACGCGCCCGCGGACAATTGGGCCAAGACCGGCGACCTTCTGATCCTCGCTGACGCACTCGCTGAAGAGGTGTTCAAGCAAGCGCGTGTGACCGCCTATGAGAAGGTCCGTGACGTCCCCGGCGACACCATGGACGCGATCGAATGCGCTCATCCGCTCAGGGGCCTTGCCGGCGGCTACGAATTCGCCGTGCCGCTGCTGCCCGGCGATCACGTCACCGACGACACCGGCACCGGCTTCGTGCATACGGCGCCGGGCCATGGCCGCGAGGATTTTGACGCCTGGATGGCGCAGGCGCGCGATCTCGATGCGCGCGGCATCAACACCGCGATCCCCTACACCGTCGATGAGAACGGCGCCTACACCGATCATGCGCCGGGCTTTGCCGGCAAGCGCGTCATCACCGACAAGGGCGAGAAGGGCGACGCCAACGAGGCCGTGATCAAGGCGCTCGTCGACAGAGGCATGCTGCTCGCGCGCGGCCGACTGAAGCATCAATATCCGCACTCCTGGCGCTCCAAGAAGCCGGTGATCTTCCGCAACACGCCGCAATGGTTCATCGCGATGGACAAGGACGTGGCGCAGGGCGGCAAGGCGAAGAGCGGCGACACGCTGCGCGCCCGCGCGCTGCACGCGATATCGGTGACGCAATGGGTGCCGCCATCGGGCGAGAACCGCATCAACGGCATGATCGAGGCGCGCCCGGACTGGGTGATCTCGCGCCAGCGCGCCTGGGGCGTGCCGATCGCCGTGTTCGTGCGCGAGAAGGGCGACGGCTCCGCCGAGATCCTCCGGGATGAGGCCGTCAATGCGCGCATCGGCGAAGCCTTCGAGAAGGAAGGCGCGGACGCCTGGTACGCGAAGGGCGCGCGCGAGCGCTTCCTCGGCCCGCGTGCGAATGAGGACTGGCAGAAGGTCGACGACATTCTCGACGTCTGGTTCGATTCCGGCTCGACCCACGCCTTCGTGCTGGAAGACCCCGTGCATTTCCCGGGGCTGTCAGGCATCAAGCGCAAGGTCGACGGCGGCACCGACACTGTGATGTATCTGGAAGGCTCGGACCAACACCGCGGCTGGTTCCACTCCTCACTGCTGGAGAGCTGCGGCACGCGCGGCCGCGCTCCTTACGACATCGTGCTGACCCACGGCTTCACCCAGGCCGAGGACGGCCGCAAGATGTCGAAGTCGCTCGGCAACACCATCGAGCCGCAGGCCGTCATCAAGGAATCCGGCGCCGACATCTTGAGACTCTGGGTCGCATCCTGCGACTACACCGACGATCAGCGCATCGGGCCCGAGATCCTGAAGAACACGGTCGAGACCTATCGCAAGCTGCGCAACACCGTGCGCTGGATGCTGGGCACGCTGCATCATTACAAGCTGGCCGACGCAGTCGCGCCCGCCGAGATGCCCGAGCTCGAGCGGTTCATGCTGCACGAGCTCGCGGTGCGCGCCGCCGTGATCGGCAAGGCCTATCAGGAGTTCGACTACAAGACCGTGGTCGCGATCCTGTCCGCATTCCTCAACAGCGAGCTCTCCGCGTTCTACTTCGACATCCGCAAGGACACGCTTTATTGCGATCCGCCGTCGTCACTGACGCGCAAAGCGGCGCTGACGACCATCGACCTGTTGTGCGCCTCGATCCTGAAATGGCTGGCCCCGATCCTCAGCTTCACCGCGGAGGAAGCCTGGCGCATGTACCGGCCCGACGCCGAGCCGTCCGTGCATCTGACTCTGTTCCCGACCGACCTCGAAAACCTGCGCGACGACAAGCTCGCCGCGAAGTGGGAGGCGATCCGCAACGTGCGGCGCGTCGTCACCGGCGCGCTCGAGCTAGAACGGGCCGCCAAGAACATCGGCTCCTCGCTGGAGGCTTCGCCGGTAATCCATGTCGCCGATCGCGCCATGCTGGCGACCTTGTTCGACGTCGATCTGGCTGAAGTCTGCATCACCTCGAACTACGAGGTGCGAGAGGGCGAGGCGCCGGCAGGTGCATTCCGTCTCGATGCCGTTCCCGGCGTCGCGGTCGTGGTGGAAAAGGCGGTCGGCACCAAATGCGCCCGCTCCTGGAAGATTTCGCCGACGGTCGGCGAGGACCCTGAATATCCCGACGTCACCCCGCGCGACGCGAAGGCGCTGCGCGAATGGAAGGCGCTGGGGGTGAGCGTCTGATCGGTCGGCCATGCCCCCGCTCCGCGCCGGCATCCTCTCGGCCGTGGTCACGCTCGTGGCCGACCAGGCCTCGAAGCTCTGGCTCTTGAACGTATTCGACCTCGCCCATCGCGGCGCGGTGCGGGTGACGCCGTTCTTCGACCTAGTGCTGGCCTGGAATATCGGCATCAGCTTCGGCTGGCTCCAGAACGACAGCCAGGCAGCGCAGCTCGCGCTGATGGCCGTCAAAGGTATCGCGGTGGTCGCGCTGGCGATCTGGATGGCCCGCTCGCACACTGTGCTCGCGACCGTCGCGCTCGGCCTGATCATCGGCGGCGCCATCGGCAATGGCATCGACCGCCTGGCCTATGGCGCGGTGGTGGATTTCGCCTTGTTCCACATCGAGATCGCCGGAAATACCTATAATTGGTATGTGTTTAACCTTGCGGACGTGGCCATCGTTGCTGGGGTGGCAGCGCTATTGTATGATTCCTTCCTGGGGGTACCCGCCGCAAAAGCGCCCTGATCCCGGCCGATACGGACCGGCAGGTGGAACCCTGCTTTTGCGTGGGTTAGAGCCGCTTGCGAGCGGCAATCTGCCACGAATGGAACAGGTAAAGTGATGCGCAGCGCGATGACAAGCGGTTCGATGATGCGAGATCCCCGGTGGGGCTTCTGGCGGGCATTGAAATTGTCCGCTGTCGCACTCGGCATCGGTCTCGTCATGTCGACCGGCGCGGCCCGCGCCGGTGACGACGACGAGGAAGACGATATGACCTTCGAAGAGAGGCTTATCGACAATCTGATGTCCGGCCTCGGCGCCAAGAGCATGGAGAAGAAGGGCATCGAATACCGCGAGCGCTCGCCGCTGGTCGTGCCGCCCAACCTCGACCTGCCGCCGCCTGCGACCGAAGCCAAGGCTGCGCCGAATTGGCCGAAGGATCCCGACGAGAAGCGCCGCAAGGAGGCCATCGCCGCGCGCAAGAAGGCCACCAAAGCAACGGAGAACTGGCAGGCCGCCCAGCCCCTCACGCCCGCCGAGATGAAGGCCGGCCAGGTCGCCGCAGCGCCCCGGACAAGCAATGACCCGATCCAGCCGGGTACCAATGGCAATCCGTCACTCAGCCCCGCCGAACTCGGTTACTCCGGTGGTCTGTGGAATATGATGAAGGGTGGCAACGCCACCGAAGAGAAGAAATTCGTCAGCGAGCCGCCGCGCCAGTCGCTGGTCGAGCCGCCGCCGGGCTACCAGACGCCGTCGCCGAACTATGCCTATGGTGCTGGACCGGACAAGTCGCGGCGGATGTATTACGATATCATGTCCGGCAAGGAGAAGGAACAATAGCGTTCCTTCCTGCGCGACATTCTGACCGACGCGAATCGAGGGTCGGCGGCTTATGTCCGCCCGACGCCATTCAAGATTGCCTATCAGTAACTTGCCTACGCGTTGAGTTCTCTGCTTCGTGACGCGAAGCCTCAGCCGCACGGTGTACCATGCCGTGCCTTCCGAGCCGGAGATCCGGGCTCGACCTTTCACCAGGGATCATGATGTCCTCTTATCGATCGGCTGCCTGCCTTCTTGCCGCGCTGCTTTCGACGAGTGTCCTCTCGGCCGGCGCCGCCCTTGCTCAGACCACGGTCACATCGGCCCCACCCGCCAGCTTCACGCTCGGTAACGGCATGCAGGTCGTGGTGATCCCGGATCACCGCACCCCCGTGGTCACCGAGATGATCTGGTACAAGGTCGGCTCGGCCGACGAGACCCCAGGCAAGTCCGGCCTCGCCCATTTCCTCGAGCACCTGATGTTCAAGGGAACCTCGAAGCATCCCGTCGGCGAATTCTCCCAGACTGTGCTTCGCGTCGGCGGCAACGAGAACGCCTCGACCTCGGTCGATTATACCAACTACTACCAGCGCGTGCCGAAAGAGCAGCTGCCGACCATGATGGAGTTCGAGGCCGATCGCATGACCGGTCTCGTCCTCAAGGACGAGAACGTGCTCCCCGAACGCGACGTGGTGCTCGAAGAGTACAATATGCGCGTCGCCAACAATCCGGACGCGCGGCTCAACGAGCAGATCATGGCGGCGCTCTACCTCAATCATCCCTATGGCCGGCCGGTGATCGGCTGGCACCAGGAGATCGAGAAGCTCGATCGCGAGGATGCGCTCGCCTTCTATCGTCGCTTCTATGCGCCGAACAACGCGATCCTGGTGATCGCCGGCGACGTCGACGCCGCCGAAATCCGCCCGCTGGTCGAGCGCAATTTCGGCTCCATTCCCGCCCAGCCCGCGATCCCGGCGCGACGTGTCCGTCCGCAGGAGCCGGAGCCCGCCGCCCCGCGCACCGTCACGCTGGCCGACCCGCGCGTCGAGCAGCCGAGCATGCGGCGCTACTATCTGGTGCCCTCGGCGACCACGGCCGCGGCCGGCGAGAGCGCGGCCCTCGACGTGCTGGCGCAGCTGATGGGCAGCGGCAGCAATTCCTATCTCTACCGCGCCCTCGTCGTTGACAAGCCGCTCGCGGTCTCCGCCAGCGCCAGCTATTCGAGCATCTCGCTCGACCCGACCCAATTCGCGATCTCGGCTGCGCCGAAACCCGGCGTCAGCTTCGCAGAAGTGGAGCAGGCGGTCGACGGCGTCATCGCCAACGTCGCGCAGAACCCGATCCGCGCCGAGGATCTGGAACGGGTCAAGACCCAGCTCATTGCCGAGGCGATCTATGCCCAGGACAACCAGGCCGTGCTGGCGCGCTGGTATGGCGGCGCGCTGACCACGGGCCTGTCGATCGAGGACATCAGGAGCTGGCCCGATCGCATCCGCGCCGTCACCGCCGAGCAGGTCCGCGCCGCTGCGCAGAAATGGCTCGAGAAGAAGCGTTCCGTGACGGGCTATCTGATCAAGGACACCGCCACCGCCAAGCGCGAGGAGAAGCGTTCGTGACCTATTCCTTCCTTCGACGCGTTGCATTGTCCGTTGCCACCGGCGCGGCACTCGCGCTCTCTGCCGTCTCGCCGTCGCAGGCGGCGGCAAAAATCCAGCACCTGATCTCGCCGGGCGGCATCGAGGCGTGGTTCGTGCAGGACGCGACCGTGCCGCTGATCGCGATGGAATATTCCTTCGTCGGCGGCTCGTCGCAGGATCCCAAGGACAAATCCGGCGTCGCCAATCTGGTCGGCGACCTCCTCGACGAAGGCTCCGGTGATCTCGATTCCAAGACGTTCCACGAACGGCTCGACCGCCGCGCCATCGAGCTCTCCTTCAGCGCCACGCGCGATACGTTTCGCGGCAGCCTGCGCATGCTGCGCGACAACAAGGACGAGGCCTTCGACCTGCTCAGGATGGCGCTGACCTCGCCGCATTTCGACAGTGCCGACGTCGAGCGTATCCGTTCGCAAGTCATCTCGGGCCTGCGCCGCGAGACCACCAATCCGACCTCGCTGGCGAGCCGTAAGTTCCTCGAGGTCGCCTTCGGCGATCATCCCTACAGCCGGCAGAGCAACGGCAATCTCGACAGCGTGCCGACCATCACGGTCGCCGACATGAAGGATTATGTCGGCCGCGTTCTCGCCAAGGATGGGCTCAAGATCGCGGTGGTCGGCGACGTCGATCCGGCGACCCTGGGCAAGCTGCTCGACCACACTTTCGGTAGCCTGCCCGCAAAGGGCAATCTGACGCCAGTCCCCGACGTCGAGGCTGCAAAGCCGCCGCAACGCGCCTTCGTGCCGCTCGACGTGCCGCAGACCGTGATCACCTTCGGCGGCCCCGGCGTGAAGCGCAGCGACCCGAACTTCATGGCGGCCTATGTCGTGAACCACATCCTCGGCGGCGGCGGCTTGTCTTCCCGGCTCTATCGCGAGGTGCGCGAGAAGCGCGGCCTCGCCTATTCCGTGTTCGAATCCCTGCTCTGGATGGAGCATTCGGCGGTCTTCATCGGCAATACCGGCACCCGCGCCGACCGCGCCGGCGACACCATCGACGCCATCGAGAAGGAGGTGCGCCGCATTGCCGAGGACGGCCCGACGCAGAAGGAGCTGGACGAGGCCAAATCCTACCTCAAGGGCTCGCAGATGTTGGCGCTCGACACCTCGTCCAAGCTGGCGCAGGCGTTGCTGCAATATCAGCAGGACAAGCTGCCGATCGACTATATCGAGAAGCGCAATGCCATCGTTGACGCGGTGACGCTGGACGATGCCAAGGCGGCCGCCAAGCGGCTCTGGGGCCAGGGCCTGCTGACCGTCGTCGTCGGCCGCGCCCCGCAGGCCGCCGCACAGCCGGCGGCGACGGCGCCGAAGTCGAACTGACCTCCTCTCCATACGCTTCCTGAAATGGCCGGGCTCGCCCGGCCATTTGCGTTTCACGGCAGCGCCATTGCTGAGGACCGACGTCCGCGGTATGTCCGGACATCACGAATGGTGCCATCATGCTGCGGATATCCCGCGATCTCGTTATTGACGAGGACGACATCGAGATCGGCTTTGTCCGCGCCTCCGGCCCGGGCGGGCAGAACGTCAACAAGGTCGCGACTTCCGCGCAGCTGCGCTTCGACACGCGCAAGCTGACCTTACCCGAGGATGCCGCGCTACGCCTCGCCCGCATCGCCGGCCAGCGCATGACCAAGGACGGCGTCATCGTGATCCACGCCCAGCGCTTCCGTACCCAGGAGCGCAACCGCCAGGACGCCATCGACCGCCTCGTCGAGATCCTCAAGGAGGCCATGGTGCGGCCGACGCCGCGGCGCGCGACGCGTCCGACCTTCGCCTCCAAGCAGCGCCGGCTCGAAGGCAAGAAGCGCCGCAGCGACATCAAGGCCGGACGCGGCGGCCGCTTCGACGACTGACTGGCGCGGCAAGAAACTCCGGCCGCAACGCGACCGGAGTTCTGCCGGTTGACCCGGCGAGACTAGTAACGCTTCGACGGAGCTGCGCCGCCTGTCGCGGCATCGTCGGCCGTTCCCTTGTGCGCAGCGCTACCCGTGGTACCGGCCGTGCCCCTGGTGCTCTTGGTTGACTTCATACCGGTCTTCTCGCCCGCGGCGCCCGGCTGAGCATTCATCTCCTCATCGCCGCTGCCCATCGTGCTGCCTTGCATGGGTTTGCTTTGCACAGTACCGCCTGTCTTGGCAGGTGGCGCGCCTTGCGCGAGAACAGGCGTCGCAACGAGAGCCGACAGAGCGCATGCGATCATCGAGGTCTTCACCAACTTCATCCATTTCTCCTGGATTTTTTCGCAATGAATGGCTCGGCGGCTCCTAGCGCCGCTCGTCTGCACCGGACCATTGCATCGCGTAGAGAGTTCAAGCGGCGCGACCGTCATGCAATGCGCATCGTGTGGTGAACGTTTAGGGATTTGACGGCGCTTTCGCGGAATTGTGCTCCGCATATAAGGCAGCGCGGAACGCCACACGCCGCAAGCATCGACGCGCGCAACGACACAGCCCGCTACTACCACCGCATGTTCGGCCGCGCTTAGTGTTTGCGCACGTTGACGAAAAGGGGCGGATTCTTGGCGATGCGCGTGGTCGTGCTGGGATTGTGCACCGCGATGGTGCTGTTGGTCAGGGTTGCCGATGCGCAGATGCCGTTGCCGGCCGCAAAGCCACCGGACGGTGCCACACTGTTCAAGCAACAATGCGCGGTGTGTCACACCTTGAGCCTGTCGGAGCCGATGCGGCAAGGCCCGCCCCTGGTCAAGGTCGTCGGCCGGCCCGCCGGCAAGATCGAGGGCTTCCACTATTCGGACGGACTCGCCAAGGCTGATTTCAGCTGGGACGAGACCCGGCTCGATGCGTGGCTGGCCAATCCGCAAGCCGTCATTCCCGGCGTGGTCATGGCCTACCGGCAGGCCAAGCCGGAGACGCGCGCCGCCATCATCGCCTACCTCAAGGAGCAGAACTGAATGGCCAAGCCCGTCCACTCCATGATCCGCGTGCGCGATGAGGCGCGCTCACTCGACTTCTACAGGCGCGCTTTCGGCCTGGAGGTCGCCGACCACCTGAAATTCGCGGATTTCGCCCTGATCTATCTGCGTCACCCCTCCTCACCTTTCGAGGTGGAGCTGACGGTGAATTTCGATCGCAAGGAGCCGTACGCACTCGGCGACGGCTACGGCCATCTCGCCGTGGTGGTCGAGGATCTCGATGCCGAGCATGCCCGCTTCGAGCGCGAGAAGCTCGCACCGGGCCCCCTGCGCGATTTCAAGCACGATGGCGAGACGCTGGCGCGCTTCTTCTTCGTCAGCGATCCCGACGGCTACAAGATCGAGGTGATCCAGCGAGGCGGACGCTTCGGCTGATCAAATCACAAAAAACCAAATCGCAAAAATCCACGGAGGAATGCCATGAGAGAAGTCGATCGTCGAAGCAAACACAGCCGCCGCGTCTTTCTCAAGGGCGCGGCGACCGCCGTGCCGGTCGTCGCTGTCGCGACCAGCGTCACCGTGAGCATCGAGGATGCCTGGGCGGATGATGCCACCACGCTCTCGCCCGCGACGATGAAGACGCTGCTGAAGGTCGCGCGCGACATCTATCCGCACGATGTGCTCGGCGACAGCTATTACGTCACCGCGATCAAGCCCTGGGACGGCAAGGCGGCGAAGGATCCCGCCATCAAATCGCTGATCAGCGACGGCATTGCGCGGCTCGATCAGAACGCGCGCGACCGCCACAAGGTGCCTTATGTCGAAGTGCCCTGGGAAACTGACCGCGTCGTGCTGCTGAAGGAGATCGAGCAAAGCGACTTCTTCCAGAAGGTGCGTGGCGACCTCGTCGTCTCGCTCTACAACCAGAAAGAGGTCTGGCCGCGGTTCGGCTACGAGGGCTCCTCCGCCGAGCATGGCGGCTACATCAACCGTGGCTTCGCCGACATCGACTGGCTGCCGAAGGCTTAACGCACCCAACGGTTCAGGAGAACGCATATGGCCAAATTCGATCTGAACGACTCCAGCGTTGTGGTGATCGTCGGTTCCGGCGCCGGCGGCGGCACGCTGGGCAACGAGCTCGCGCAAAAGGGTGTCAAGGTGGTCATTCTCGAAGCAGGTCCCCGCATCGAGAACCACGACTTCATCAACGACGAGTGGGAGAGCTTTTCCCAGCTCGCCTGGTCGGACGCGCGCACCACGTCGGGGACGTGGCGCGTCGCCAAGGACTTTCCCAATCTTCCCGCCTGGATTGTCAAGGCAGTCGGCGGCTCCACGGTGCATTGGGCCGGTGCCTCGCTGCGCTTCGACGAGCACGAGTTCAGGGTGAAGAGCACCTACGGCAGCATTCCCGGCGCCAACCTTTTGGACTGGCCGATCACGCTTGCCGAGATGGAGCCATGGTACGCCAAGGCCGAGAACAAGATGGGCGTGACCCGCACCAACGGCATTCCCGGGCTTCCCGGCAACAACAACTTCAAGGTGCTGGAGGCCGGCGCAAAGAAGCTCGGCTACAAGACCGTACACACCGGCAACATGGCGATCAACAGCCAGCCGCGCGACGGACGCGGCTCCTGCCAGCAGATCGGCTTCTGCTTCCAGGGCTGCAAGTCGGGCGCGAAATGGTCGACGCTCTACACCGAGATCCCCAAGGGCGAAGCGACCGGCAATCTCGAAGTGCGGCCGAGCAGCATGGCGATCAAGATCGAGCATGACGCCAGCGGCAAGGTGACCGGCGTCGTCTATGCCGACGAGAGCGGCGCCATGCAGCGTCAGAAGGCGCGCATCGTTGCGGTCGCCGGCAATTCGATCGAGAGCCCTCGGCTCCTGCTCAACAGCGCCTCGACCATGTTCCCGGACGGTCTCGCCAATTCATCGGGACAGGTCGGCCGCAACTACATGCGCCACATGACCGGCAGCGTGTATGCCGTGTTCGAGAAGTCGGTGCACATGTATCGCGGCACCACCATGGCCGGCATCATCCGCGATGAAGCCGCCAACAATCCGAAGCGCGGCTTCGTCGGCGGCTACGAGATGGAGACGCTGTCGATCGGCCTGCCGTTCATGGCGGCATTCCTCAATCCCGGTGCCTGGGGACGCTCGTTCACGTCGGCGCTCGACGGTTATCCGAGGATGGCCGGCATGTGGCTGGTCGGCGAGGACATGCCACAGGAGACCAATCGCATCACGCTCGACCCCGTCGTGAAGGACAAGTTCGGCCAGCCGGTCGCGAGCGTGCATTTCGATGATCATCCCAATGACGTCGCGATGCGCGCGCATGCCTACAAACAGGGCGCTGCGGTCTACGACGCCGTCGGCGCCACCGTGACCTATCCGACCCCGCCCTATCCGAGCACGCACAATCTCGGCACCAACAGGATGAGCGAGAAGCCGCGCGACGGCGTCGTCAACAAGTTCGGGCAGAGCCACGACATCAAGAACCTGTTCGTCTCCGACGGCAGCCAGTTCACCAGCGGCGCGGCCTGCAATCCGACGCTGACCATCGTGGCGCTGGCGATCCGGCAGGCGGATTACATTGCGGGGGCAATGCAGAAGAAGGAGATTTGAGGATAGATAGGTAGCTCTCTATCCCGTCATTGCGGGCGAAGCGAAGCAATCCAGAAATGCCTGTGCGGAAAGACTCTGGATTGCTTCGTCGCAAGGGCTCCCCGCAATGACGCCGAGGGAGTCTTGTAGCCCGGATGGAGCGGCAGCGTAATCCAGGGCCGCTGTCAGTGTGGCCCGAATCCCGGATTGCGCATCCGGGCTAGGCGTTTTTTTCGGAGCGGTTACTCGGCCGCGTCGAGAATGGGCGCAACGGTTGCTTTGAACTCCTGCACCGGCGCCATGCTCTTGGATCGATAGATCAAACACGAGCAGCGCAACAGCGAAGCAAAATTGTTGACCTCGCCGTGATGGTCGAGCACCTCATTGTAGAGCGTGGTCAGGAACTTGCCGAGGCTCATGCCCTCCTTGGCCGCAATCTCCTCCAGCGTGTCCCAGAACGCCATTTCCAGCCGAATCGACGTGCAGTGCCCGCCGATCCTTAAAGAGCGGGTCTGGGATTCGTAGTCGCGTTGGGGCTGGTGCGCGAAGAGATGGCACATGGCGTCCTCCCGTCCTGTTGCCATTTTTTCACGATGCTACACCGCGGCTCGGCACCCCACAATCACGACGGTGGCTGGAAGTCGCTTCATCCGGACTGCGCGATTTTCTCGAACGCCCAATGTCTTCAATGTGATAGGCATCCCTCTTCCCCAGGGCGCCACGCGGCTGTTGCCCAACGCATGCTTTTGACGCAACACGGCCTAGAATAGCGCCGTCAGCGAATCCAAGTCAGAGCCTCATGCCCGTCCGCCAATTGCCAGAACAGGTCATCAACCGCATCGCCGCCGGCGAGGTGGTGGAGCGTCCGGCGAGCGTGGTGAAGGAACTCGTCGAGAATGCCATCGATGCCGGCGCGAGCCGGATCGACGTCTTCACCGATGGCGGCGGGCGGCGGCGGATCGGTATCACCGACGATGGCAGCGGCATGACCGCGAAGGACCTCGCGCTCGCCGTGGAGCGCCACGCGACGTCCAAGCTCGACGACGAGGACCTGCTGCAGATCCGGACCCTCGGCTTCCGTGGCGAGGCCCTGCCCTCGATCGGCTCGGTGGCGCGCCTCACCATCACCACGCGGCATGCGAGCGAGCCGCATGCGTGGGCGCTGTCGGTCGAGGGCGGCGAGAAGTCCGAGATCATGCCGGCTGCGCTCGCGCACGGCACCCGCGTCGAGGTTGGTGACCTCTTCTATGCGACACCGGCGCGGCTGAAATTTTTGAAGACCGATCGCACCGAGGCAGAAGCCATTCGCGAGGTCGTGCGGCGCTTGGCGATGGCGCGACCCGACATCGCCTTCACGCTCGCGGGCGAAGAGCGCGCGCCGGTGACCTGGGCTGCCGCCCTGCCCGGCGCCGCCGGGCGGCTGACGCGGCTCGGCGATATACTCGGCGCGGAATTCCGCAGCCACGCCATCGAGGTCCATGCCGAGCGCGAGGGCGTGGTCGTCGCCGGCTATGCCGCGGCTCCCGCGCTGACCAAGGCCAACGCTCTCGGCCAGTATCTCTTCGTCAACGGCCGACCAGTGCGCGACAAGCTGATCCTGGGGGCCGTGCGCGCGGCCTATTCCGACTATCTGCCGCGCGACCGCCATCCGGTGCTGGCGCTGTTCGTCACGCTCGATCCGCGCGAGGTCGACGCCAACGTGCATCCGGCCAAGACCGAGGTGCGCTTCCGCAACGCCGGCCTCGTCCGCGCCCTGATCGTGCACGGATTGAAGGAAGCACTCGCACGCGAGGGTCGGCGCACGGCGGCCAACAGCGGCGAGAGCGCGCTGTCCTCGTTCCGGCCCGCGTTCACGCCACCACGCCCGGCCAGCTGGGACTGGCGCGCCTCGCCATCCGCTCCCGTCGCGCCGATGCCTTTCGAAGGTTCGGCCGCGCCCGCGTTCACCGAGCGCGCGCAGGCTGTGTTCGACGTCGGCGCGCCCAGCGCGGACGTGCGGATCGAGACGCAGCCGGTGGCCGACCTCGTCGACCGACCGCTCGGCGCGGCGCGCACCCAGATCCACGAGACCTATATCGTCTCGCAGACCCGGGACGGCCTGATCATCGTCGACCAGCACGCCGCGCATGAGCGCATCGTCTACGAGCGCCTCAAGGCCTCGCTCGCTGCAAACGGCGTGCAGCGGCAGATCCTGTTGATCCCCGAGATCGTCGAGATGGACGAGGCGACTGTCGAGCGCCTGCTCGAACGCAGCGAGGAGCTTGCCTCGTTCGGCCTTGCCATCGAATCCTTCGGCCCCGGCGCGGTTGCGGTGCGCGAGACGCCATCGCTGCTCGGCAAGACCAATGCGGGCGGCCTTTTGCGCGATCTCTCCGAGCACATGGCCGAGTGGGACGAGGCGCTGCCGCTGGAGCGCCGCCTGATGCACGTCGCCGCCACCATGGCCTGCCACGGCTCGGTGCGCGCCGGCCGCAGGCTGCGGCCGGAAGAGATGAATGCCCTGCTTCGCGAGATGGAAGAGACGCCGAATTCCGGCCAGTGCAATCACGGCCGCCCGACCTATGTCGAGCTGAAGTTGAGCGATGTGGAGAAGCTGTTCGGGCGGAGGTGATCCGACGTTCTCGTAGGGGTGGGCAAAGACGCAACGCGCCGTGCCCACCATCTTTCCACGATTGCGTTAGAAGTGGTGGGCACGGCGCGCGAAGAGCGCGCCTTTGCTCGCCCTACGCAGCGATGCTACGGCCTCCTCAAGAACACGAACTCCGTATCATCGTAACCCCGCCGCTCCAATTCTTCAAAACCCTCCGGCGTCACGAACTGCGCGGCCTTGGCCTCCTCCACCACAAGCAGCGCACCCGGCGTCAGCCAGCCGCCATCGCGCAGACTAGCGAGCGCCTTCTCCGCAAAGCCCTTGCCATAGGGCGGATCGAGGAACACCAGCGAGAACGGCTCGACCGGATGCGCGGGGCCGAGATCGGTGGCATCGCGGCGGTAGACCTTGG
This sequence comes from Bradyrhizobium sp. LMG 9283, assembly GCF_045571415.1. Taxonomy (NCBI): domain Bacteria; kingdom Pseudomonadati; phylum Pseudomonadota; class Alphaproteobacteria; order Hyphomicrobiales; family Nitrobacteraceae; genus Bradyrhizobium; species Bradyrhizobium sp. LMG 9283. Next base: position 1,353,615 of record NZ_CP120691.1, on the reverse strand, counting down.
TGACGCCGCCGAGGCCGAGTGCCTCGACATTGTTACGCAGCAGCGCGCGCGCCTCCGCGCCGTTGTCGACGAACAGCGTGAACCTGGCGCCGCGCGAGGCCGCCTCGATGCCGAGCGCCCCGGTGCCGGCGAAGAGATCGAGCACGCGCGCGTCCTCGATCGGATCGTCATAGGCGTGCACGAGGATGTTGAACACGGACTCGCGCAGGCGGTCCGCCGTGGGGCGGATATCGCGCGAGGACGGTGAGGCGAGATTGCGCCCCTTCAGACGACCGCCGACGACGCGCAAGCTAGTCCTCCCGCGGCGTCAGATCGCGCTTGCCGTGATAGCCGCGCTTGGGACGGCGTGGCGGGCCGTAGCCGTTCGCTTCCATCTCGTTGCGCTCGCGCGCCTCCTCGCTGCCGGTGCGCTGCACCAGCACGCGGCGGCCTTTGCGGTCGCTGATGACGGCGCGCTTGCTGGCGGGCTTGTTCTCGCGCGGCGCATCAACGCCGCCCGCAGAGGATTTCTGCGGCACGTCGAACTGCGCGCCCGATTTCTCGATCACCTTCTCGCCGAGCTGCTCGCGCAGCACGCGCGAGCGGATCTCCTCGACCTGACCCTCGGGAATCTCGCCGAGCTGGAACGGGCCGTAGGAGACGCGAATCAGCCGGTTCACCTCCAGGCCGAGATGGGCGCAGACATTGCGCACCTCGCGGTTCTTGCCTTCGCGGATCGCGAACACCAGCCAGACATTGGCGCCCTGGTCGCGCTCCAGCGTCGCCTCGATCGGACCGTATTTGACGCCCTCGACCTCGATGCCGTTCTTGAGCGCGTCGAGCTGCGCCTGGGTGACGTCGCCATGGGCGCGGACGCGGTAGCGGCGCAGCCAGCCGGTGTCGGGCAACTCGAGCGTGCGCGCGAGGCCGCCGTCATTGGTGAGCAAGAGCAGGCCTTCGGTGTTGAAGTCGAGCCGGCCGACGCTGATCAGCCGCGGCAGGCCTTCGGGCAGGTTGTCGAACACGGTCGGACGCCCCTCGGGGTCGTCATGCGTCGTCATCAGCCCGCGCGGCTTGTGATAGAGGAACAACCGCGTGCGCTCGCGCTCCGGCAACGGCTTGCCGTCGACCATGACGACGTCGTTCCGGGTGACGTCGAGCGCCGGCGAGTTGATCACCCTTCCGTTGACAGTGACACGGCCCTGCGTGACCATTTCCTCGGCGTCGCGGCGCGAGGCAAGGCCCGCGCGCGCCAATACCTTGGCGATGCGCTCGCCGGCCTTCTTCGGCTTCGGCGTGTCATCGCGGCGCGGCCGGCCCTCGAAATCACGATCGCGCTCGCGATAGGCGCCGCGGCCGCCGAAGGCCGGGCGCTTCTCGAAAATCCTGCTGTCGTCTTCATTGTCGCGGCGCGGACGATCGCGGAAACGGCCTTCGCTGCGCGGATGCTCCTGCCAGTCCATGCGGCCTTCCGGCCGCTTCTCGCGCGAGCGGTTGAAGCGCGGACGATCGTCACCGGAACGCTCCTCGCGCGGGCGCGAGAAACGCGGGCGATCATCACCCTCGTCCCGGCGCCGGGAGAAACGCGGACGGTCGTCGCCACGGCCACCTTCGCGCCGATCGTCGCGCTGACGCCAAGGCTTCTCGTCGCTGCGATCGCGGCCGCCGAAATCCTTGTCGAAGGACTTGCCAAAATTCTTGCGAGGCCGGTCACCACGCGGTCCCGCCTCGCGCTTCTGCCACGGCTTGGAATCGCCGCGCTCGCCGCGATCGCGCGGACGATCGCCAAAGCTGCGCTTGCGGTCGCCGCCCTCGAAGTCGCGCTTGCGATCTTTCCCCTCGAAGTCGCGGCCGCGGCCAAAATCCTGGCGCGGCCGATCCGAACCGCCACGCGAGAACTTGCGGTCCTCGAAGCGCCGCTCACCTCGCTCGCCACGTGGCGCGCGCTCGTCACGGTCGAAATTCGGGCGATCGCCGCGCGGCTTGAACGGACGGTCGCCATGCGGCTTGAAGCTGCGCTCCTCGCCGCCGCGGTCGTCGCGCTTGAAGCGCGGACGGTCACTGAAGTCGCGACGCGGGGCATCGCCCTCATCGCGACGACGGAACGGGCGGCTGTCGCGGTCGCCGCGGGGCGGGCGGCTGTCGCGAGCGCCCTTGCCTTCGAATCCGCGCTTGGCGAATTTCTTCTCGGGGCCGCGCGGCTTGCCGCTGCGGCCTTTGGCCGGGCCTCGCCGGCCGCGGGAATCGTTGTCTTTGTCGCTGTCGCGAGGCATGAATGATCTCACTTAGGGGTAGCGCGATGAGCATTGTGCGCGCTCGTTCCGAGCCGCATGCTCAGGCAAAATCGGTATCCACTCTTGCTGAAGGCGGAGCTAGTAGCAGGTTTCTGGCGATGATACGAGGCATGAAAGCCCCTTCTTTCATGGATTTGGCGCTTCTGGCGGCCGAAAATGCCGGAAAGTCGGGCGAAGTTCCGATCGGATGCGTGGTGGTCCGCAATTCCGAGGTCGTCGCCACCGGCGCCAACCGAACGCTGACCGACCATGATCCGACCGCCCATGCCGAGATCATCGCGCTGCGCGAGGCGGCGAGAAAGATCGGCAGCGAGCGCCTCGTCGATTGCGACCTCTACGTGACGCTGGAGCCCTGCACCATGTGTGCGGGCGCGATCTCGTTTGCAAGGGTCCGCCGGCTCTATTACGGCGCCGCCGACCCCAAGGGCGGCGCGGTCGAGTCCGGCGTGCGGTTCTTTGCCTCGCCGACCTGCCACCATGCGCCGGATGTCTATTCCGGCGTCGGCGAGAGCGAGGCGGCGCGGCTGCTCAAGGAGTTCTTCCGGGAGCGGCGGTAGATGAGAGTCGCGTAGCCCGGATGGAGCGAAGCGCAATCCGGGACAGTATCACTGCGAGAGAGAATCCCGGATGTCGCTTCGGTCCATCCGGGCTACAAGATCGTCAAGCCAAGAAGAACTCGCGCAACGCGCTCGCGGTCACCTCCGGATTCTCCTCCGTCAGGAAGTGTCCCGAATCCACCGGCATGCCATCGACGTTCGTCGCCCATTGCTTCCATGTGTCCAGCGGCGTGGCGGCGGCTTGCGCGACGCCGGCATTGCCCCACAGCGCCAGCATCGGGATCGTGATCTTCTTGCCGGCCTCGAAATCGGCCTTGTCGAGGTCATAGTCGAAATAGGCGCCGGCGCGGTAGTCTTCGCACATCGCGTGCACCCGGGCGGGATCGCGGAACGGGGCGATGTAATGTTCGAGCGCGCGCGGATCGATGGCCTCCAACGTCCTCGACTTGGTCTGGCTCGCCATCTTGAAGCGCAGGAAGAATTCCCCATTGCTCGAAATCAGCGTCTCCGGCAGCGGATAGGGCTGCGCCAGGAAGGTCCAGTGGTAGATCTTCAGCGCATAGGCGCGGTTCATCCGCTCCCAGTAATTATAGGTCGGCAGGATATCGAGCACGGCGAGCTTCGACAGCCGGCCGGGATGGTCGAGCGCGAGGCGATAGGAGACGCGGCCGCCGCGGTCGTGACCGGCGAGCGCGAAGTGCACATGGCCGAGGCGCTCCATCGCCTCGACCATGGCTTTCGCCATCGCGCGCTTGCTGTAGGGGATGTGCAGCGCATCGCTCGCGGGCATGTCGGACCAGCCGTAGCCCGGCAGATCGGCGATGATCAGCGTGAAGTGCTCGGCAAGCTCAGGCGCCACCTGGTGCCACATCACATGCGTCTCGGAGAAGCCGTGCAGCAGCAGCAGCGGCGGGCCCTTGCCGCCGACGCGGGCGAAGATGCGGCCGAAGGAGGTATCGATCCATTCGGCGGCAAAGCCCGGATAGAGGTCGGCGAGATCGGACATCTTCTTGCATCCTTATGGTCAGTCCCGGAGCCAGTCCGACAGACAAAAATGTCGAAAACAACCCCATGCACAGTAGCGGTATTATATGCGGGGCCACTAACCCCAACAGCTGATTGTATATTTCTGGCGTGTCGATGTGGCGGCGCGGTGGCGCAAATGTCGAGATTCCGGATCGGCGCGCTTGGCGCGCCGTCCGGAATAACTCATCAAGTCTTGGCCTTTTCCGCATCGACCGCCTGCCAGCCGATGTCGCGGCGGCAGAAGCCTTCCGGCCAGTCGATGCGGTCGACGGCCTGGTAGGCGCGGGCCTGCGCTTCCGTCACGGTCGCCCCTAACGCGCAGACATTGAGCACGCGGCCGCCATTGGCGAGGATGGCGCCGTCCTTCGCGACCGTGCCGGCGTGGAAGATCTCGACGCTCTCGACCCTGGCGGCCTCCTCCAAGCCCTGGATGCGCGTGCCCTTCTGGTAATCGCCGGGATAGCCCTTCGCGGCCATCACCACGGTGAGCGCGGATTCGGGGTACCAGCGCAGATCGAAATGCTTCAGCTGCCCATCACAGGCCGCCAGCAAAGCCGGAACGATGTCCGACATCATGCGCAACATCAGCACCTGGCACTCGGGATCGCCGAAGCGGACGTTGAACTCGAACAGCTTCGGCCCCTGTGTCGTCAGCATGATGCCGGCATAGAGCACGCCGCGGAACGGCGTGCCGCGCTGCTTCATGCCTGATACCGTCGGCAGGATGATCTTGGCCATGATCGCGTCATGGATCGCGGGCGTGACCAGCGGCGTCGGCGAATAGGCGCCCATGCCGCCGGTGTTCGGACCGACGTCGTGGTCGAACACGCGCTTGTGGTCCTGGGCGGAGGCCAGCGGAATGGCGGTCTCGCCGTCGCAGAGCGCGAAGAAGCTGATTTCGCGGCCGGGCAGAAACTCCTCGATCACGACCTCGGCACCGGCCTCGCCAAAGGCGCCCTCGAACATCATGGCGATGGCGTCCTCGGCCTCGCGCAAGGTCTTGGCGACGACGACGCCCTTGCCGGCGGCAAGGCCGTCGGCCTTGATCACGATCGGCGCACCCTGGCTCTGCACATAGGCGCGCGCCTCATCGGCGTTGGTGAATCGCTCATAGGCGCCGGTCGGAATCCCGAATTCGGTGCAGAGCGCTTTGGTAAAGCCCTTGGAGCTTTCGAGCTGGGCGGCGAGCTTGCTCGGGCCGAACGCCTTGATGCCCGCGGCGGCGAGATCGTCGACGATGCCGGCCGCCAGCGGCGTCTCCGGCCCGACCACCACGAGCTCGACCGCATTCGTCTTGCAGAACTCGATCACGGCGGCATGGTCGGCAACATCGAGCGCCACGCATTCCGCCTCCTTCGCGATGCCGGCATTGCCGGGCGCGCACCAGAATTTGGTCACCAGGGGAGAGGCTGCGATCTTCCACGCCAGGGCATGTTCGCGGCCGCCGGAACCGAGCAGGAGAATGTGCATCGAAGGCTCGAAATGAGGGGTTTTGCTGGCCGCGGAGGTCGCACGAATCGGGGTGGGGCTCAAGGGGGCTAAAATGTGCGCGCGAACTCATCAGCGGCGAGATTTGCATACGCTTCGAAGCGCCTAAAAAGCTGCCTTCAGATGCTGCTTCTATCCCCCAAAGTTTGCGCTGAGGAACTCCTCAGTACGCAAATGCCTACACATCACATTGGTACAATAGGCTTATCTATTTGACTCATATTGCATTTTTGAGAAACAGATACACATCAGCGCAACCGCACGCGCGTTACGGAATCCCTGCGATTCCGTTTTGCATGACTCGGCACATGCGCGAATCATCGGATATCCTTTCGAGGCCAGCCCCAAGGGCGATGGATTCTGTTTGCACGGGTCTGAATGGCAACGATTGTTGAAGGGCTTCAGCAAGCGGCATTGGACCGCAACGCTCCAGTGAGCGACTTGCTGCGCAGAGTGAAGTTTGTTGCCGCGAAGCTCGGTTTGGGGCGCGTAGAGGATTGGGTGGAGCAAGAGTTAAACGGCTATCAGACAACTCCCCCTGATTACCGTCGAGTGCGTGGGAGACCCATCGGAAGAAATCCTGTCCGGGGTTGGATACCGATAGCCGGAAATACCGAGCCTCTTTCATCCGCCCCGGCCTTTGAACCCGTGTCGGCCCTAGAAGCTCTGGTCGTCGCCTCCGCCAAAGGAAACGGCTCTCTCCACATGCCTTATCCCCGCGACATTCAGGCGCTGCTCGACCGCGAAAATCGAGTGCGCGGCTGGAGCTATGCTCTTGAGGTTTCGCCAAGCGAATTCACTCGGATTTTGGATCGCGTGCGGACGCTGGTCCTAGACTGGGCTCTAAATCTTGAGAGGGCAGGGATCATGGGGACCGAGGACAATTTTGACCGTGACGAAAAGGAGAAAGCGCAAGCGGCGGCCACAACGATCAACATCGGACACATTGGCTCACTTGTTGGCAACTTGGGTCACGGGAATGTGTCAGGTGACATCACCGTAAGCGGGCTCAACACTCAGCAGATAAGTTCAATTCTCCCCCAATTGCGGGCGCACCGAGAAGAGCTAGTTGCGGCCGGTGCTCATGGTCCTACTTTGGATGACCGGCTCAACGCGCTGGAGCAGGCACTCGCCAATCCCCAGTCTGATCATAGCTTCTTAAGAGGCCTACTCACGGACCTGCGCAACTGCCTGAGTGGGGCAGCGGGCTCGTTGGTCGCTAGCGGAGCACTCAACATTTTGAATGCGATGCTTGGGACCGGTGTGCCTGCACCTTAGCAAAGGCTTCCTTTGACTTAAGTACCTTCAGCAAGAGTAACATCATGGCTTCTAATGATAATCGAGAACAGGTTCCGGGGCCACTGGAGGTGCAAATCCCTGGGCCGTTAGAGGTGCAGATTCCCGGCCTCGAAGTACCTTTCGCCGTTAATGTGCTGATTCCGATGATCTCGCCCGGGTGTACCGATTTGATCTCGCCCAGGATTCCGAGATGATCTCGCCCACCATTCCGATTTGATGTCGCCCGGGGCGCGAGGCGTTCTGGCTGTCTGGTTTCTGGCATCGGCGAAGCCGCGTGGTCAATCTTGAATCGCGGCTCGACGGGTTGGTTTTTCTGTTGCTCCTGCTGTGGGCATGTGGGCGACGCTCTTGCGTTGTCCAAGCGTAGCGGCATGTCCACAGCGCCACAGGCTCAAGCCTTTCGGTCGGGTTTGCGGGTTCGCCGCATGCTTTCGCCGTTGAGATCGATCCGGTGGGCGTTATGGACCAGGCGGTCGAGGACGGCGTCGGCGTAGGTGGGATCGCCGATCAGCGCGTGCCATTGATCGACCGGGAGCTGGCTGGTGACGATGGTGGAGCGGCGGCCGTAGCGGTCCTCGAGGATCTCCAGGAGGTCGTGGCGGGCGGCGGCGTCGAGCGGCTCGAGGCCCCAGTCGTCGAAGATGAGGAGATCGACGCGGCCAAGCGCGCGCAGCAGGCGGGAGTGGCGGCCGTCGCCGCGCGCCAAAGCGAGATCGGTGAACAGCCGCGGGACGCGCTGGTAGAGCACGGAGCGATTGTCACGGCAGGCCTTGTTGCCGAGCGCTGAGGCGAGCCAGCTCTTACCGACGCCGGAGGGCCCGCAGATCAGCAGGTTAGCGTGGTCATCGATCCAGCGGCCTTCGACCAGCTTCGTCAGCAGGCTGCGGTCGAGGCCGCGTGGAGTGCGGTAGTCGATGTCTTCGACGCAGGCCTCCTGGCGCAGCTTGGCGTATTGCAGCCGCTTCGACAGCCGCTTGTCGCGTCGTAATGACGCTTCGCGTTCGAGCAGCAGCGCAAGCCATTCGGCGTGGCCGAGGCTTGCGGCCTCGCCGCCGGCTTCGATGTCGGCGAAGGCCTTGGCCATGCCATGCAGGCCGAGCGCGTAGAGTTGATCGAGGGTCGGATGCGTGAGCAAGATGTGATCTCCTAATTGTAGTAGCGCGGCCCGCGGATGTTGGGATGAAGGATCGGCGCGTCGTCCGCGGAGCGCTTGGGTGAAGGACGCCGATCGAGATTGTTGGCAAGGATCGATTTGACCGAGCCGTACGTGCGCGCGCCAATATCGATCGCCCGCATGGCGGCGGCATCGAGCCGCTCGTGCCCGTAGGATCGGGCGAGCCGGATGATGCCGAGACAGGCGCGGAAGCCCTGTTCCGGATGCGCCCGCTCGTCGAGGATCAGGTCGCACAGCGCCGCGGTGGCCGGCCCGATCGAGGCGGCGTCCTTACGGATGCGCTCGATGGTCCAGCCAGCGTAGCGCCGATGACTGGAGGCCATATGCTCCGGCACGGTCGTGTGCTTGTGGTTGCCGCTCATGCGCTGATGCGCGGCGATCCGCTCACCCTTGTGGAAGATCTCGACGGTGCGAGCCGTGAAGCGCACCTCCACCTCGGCGCGGACGAAGCGATGCGGAACGCTGTAATAATGCGCCTCGACCTCGACGTGATAATCGATGCTGACCCGGCAGATCCGCCACTCGGCGAACTCGTAAGGGTTCTCCGGCAGGGCCTTCAGCGCTGGCCGGTCGATCTCCTCCAGCAGCTTGCGGCGGGTGACACCGAGCCGCCTAATCGGTCGCTCCTCGTTGAGCCGGATCATCAACTCGGCGATCGCCGCGTTGACGTCGGCGAGGCTGTGGAAGGTGCGGTGGCGCAGCCGCCCGAGCAGCCAGCGTTCGACCATCAGGACCGCCTGCTCGACCTTGGCCTTGTCCCGCGGCCGTCGCGGCCTGGCCGGCAGAATGGCGGTGCCGTAATGCGCCGCCATGTCGGCATAGCTGCGATTGATCCTGGGATCGTAGAGACAGGCTTTGATCACAGCGACTTTGGTGTTGTCCGGCACCAGCAGCGCCGGTACGCCGCCGATCGCCTCGAAGGCGCCGACGTGGCCGCTGATCCAATCGGCGAGCCCCTGCGTCCAGGTCGCCTGCGCGTAGGTGAAGCTCGATGCGCCGAGCACCGCGACGAAAATCTGCGCACTGCGCCGCTCGCCGGTGCGCCGGTCGATCACCACCGGGACGCCGTCGCCGGCATAGTCAACGAACAGCTTGTCGCCGGCCGCATGCGACTGGCGCATCGTCACCGACAGCCGGCCTTCCCAGGCGCGGTAGAGCTCGCAGAAACGCGAATAGCGATACCCGCCGGGCTCGCCCGCGATGTACTCCTCCCACAGGATCGACAGCGTCACGTGCTTGCGCCGGAGCTCGCGGTGCACCGCCGCCCAGTCCGGCTCGGCCTGCCGGCGATGGCCCCGCCGGGTGCCGGGACCGGCTCCCGCGCTGGCGAACAGCCGGGCTTCCAGCACAGCGTCGGTGATGGCGTCGGGCAATGGCCAGGTCAGCCCCGCCGCCTCGAACCGGTGGATCGTCAACCGCACCGTCGAAGGGGCTGTCCCCACCCGCCGCGCAATCTCGCGGGTCGGCATCCCGGCCGACTTCAATCTGATCACATCGCGCACATGGCGCATCGCAAACCTCTCCGTCGGCATCCAGGTCCCCCTTCGCAAAGCCGAAAGGCGGACCGTATCGGAGCCAGAAGAGGCCTCGTCACCCCGGGCGACATCATCCCGGAATGGTGGGCGAGATCATCTCGGAATGGCGGGCGAGATCAAATCGGAACGGTGGGCGAGATCATTCCGGAATGGTGGGCGACATCGAGCGGAATCAGCATTAATGCTTCCGGTCCAGATTCCGCCCTCGACACCGCCGAGAAACGGCAGGAGTGGCTACGAACGCGGCCCGCCGACGCGGCTATTGTGTTGATTGGTCGCGCGGCGTTGAGGGCCGTGCCTACATTCACCCTCGCGTCCGGTCCGACTGGAAGTCGAGTGACGAGGCGCAGAATGCTTTTGCGCGTCTTTCGAGCCGTCGCCACCGCGTGGAGCGTGTCGGCATTCCCTGGAAGCAATGACGTGCTGAGGTACTCGGCCCGCAGAGCCCTTGGGGGGCTCGGAAATGTTCAGTTGCCTCCGGCGGAGCGCGCTGCTGCATATGCCTTGGCAGCTATCGTGGCGCCAAGCAATGAGACGCCGGCTCGGGCGACAACCGCGCTTGAGTACGCACTGGATGCCGCTGGCGCGCAAGGACGAGCAGCCTTTGAGCAGACCCTTGAGGTCATCCGGACCGACGCAGCGTTGCTGGATGAGAGATTCAGCCCGGTGACACTCGCCAATTCAAAATTGTGGCCGGGTGAGCCGCCGGACTGGCAACAGGAGCTTTGGGAGGAATTGAAGCACCGGCTCCTCGCCGAGAATGAAGGCTGGGAAGTCTGGACCCTTTGGTACGAGGCTCGGCTTTCCGGAGAGCACTCCTCGGATCAGATTGAACTCCGTTGGGCGGCCCTCCCTGACGATGCGTGGGAGCACGAACTCGGAACGGTCAACAGAGCGCTTGAGGCGCTAACGGTAACCCACGAAGACACATCCGAACTGGACTCTCTTGAGCGCACCGACACGCAGCCGAACCAACCAGGACGACTGCAAGGTGTTGAGGCAGTTGGGCAGGTGGGAACCATCGTCGGTCAGGTCAGCATAACAGCTACTGCTGAGGTTATTCCCGACCCTGCAATTGAAGCGGTGGTTTCACGTATCAAGAGCGACCCCCAAACGTTCGAGGATATCGCACGTTTTGCGGCTCGTTCCATCGAGACGGAATTGAAGGAGCTAGCGACAAAGATCCCCAACGAGCCTGCTGCGCTCGCGGGCTATGAAGAGGTGCGGGCCGTTCTCCAGAGGCTTCAAACCGGATTTGAGGAACTCGCTGTAGCGGTTCACGACTCCACTGAGCTGGCGGACCCGGTCGAGCAGACCAGCCTGTTGAGAAGGGCGGTCCGAGTTGCGCGTTCGATGAGCGAAGGTTTTGTTGGCTGGCTAGATGACAACGGAAGCAAGGCGGGGAGGGTGATAGCCGAACTCGGGCTCGCCGGCGTTATCGCGGGCACCCTCAGCTATTTCGTCGGTATCCCCCCGTTGGTCTCGTTTTCGGTCACGGCAGCCGCACTGAAGGGGAAGAGCATCTGGGACGCCATCGTTCTCTTTGCGCCTCAGAAGAAGGGTGGCGATAAGGGGGATTGAGGCGAATACAAAAGCGCAATACAAAGAGATCGCAAAATCGATAGGTTTTTCAACGCTGAAGCGGGACATTGACTGTACCCATTCAACTGCAACCTCGGCTTCACTTAGGCGCGGCGAACGGCGCCACTACCTGCAACAGCGGCTTCCGAAGCATCTGAGCGCACTGGCGCTCTCCAACACGTGCAATGCCGGCCGTGTGACACGCTTTCCACAGCAGTCATTTTGGACGAGGTTGTAGCGAGCGAATAAGCTATCAAGTGACGATTAAGGAACGAGCGTGCTATCGGCTCGTCGCAGATGGAAAGCCCGAAACGGAAAGCGCGGCCTATGGCTCGTTCTGATCTCTTAATATCGCTTGTTCGAGCGGCCACAAGCGGTGACCGGACAATGCTGCGCACCACAGTGGAGACTCTAGCTGCCGAAGAGCGTGCGCAGCAGCACGATGCTTTGGCGGACCGGCTCACTAGAGCCCTCAATTCGCAGGTCTTGCACTCAAGTTACGGAAGCCAAAAAGCCCAGCCGGGACGAGAGCTGATTAGCGAAGTGAAGCCACGCAAGAAGCTCTCTGATTTGGTGCTGTCACCGGAAGTCGAGCAACAGTGCGCGGAGCTTATCGAAGAGCAGTTTCGCGCCGATCTGTTGAGAAGTCATGGTCTAGAACCCCGCCACCGCGTTCTCCTCTCTGGACCGCCAGGGAACGGAAAGACCGCTCTTGCCGAAGCTCTCGCCGAAGCTCTCGCACTGCCTTTCTACTCTGTTCGCTACGACGCCCTAATTGCGAGCTATTTGGGAGAAACTGCCCAGCGGCTGGCACGCCTCTTCGATTACATACGGACCATCCCCTGTGTGGTGTTGTTTGACGAGTTTGATGCGATAGGAAAGGAGCGCGGTGATGAGCATGAGACAGGCGAGATAAAGAGAGTAGTGTCGAACTTTCTATTGCAGGTTGACGCGCTTCCAAGCTACGTAGTTATCGTAGCGGCTACCAACCATCCTGAACTCCTTGATAGGGCAGCTTGGAGACGATTTCAGCTGCGGCTTACGATGCCTGCCCCGACGGCAGAAGAACTGGCCAAGTACTTTGACAAGACCTTCCATGCAGCGGACATGGAGGTGGATGTAAAGAAGCTGGTGCGGAGTATTGGCCTTGTAAGCTACGCGGAAGCAACGGATTTTGTTTTAGATGTACAACGCAAAAATATTCTCGGCCTCGGGCAGCTCACTCCAAAGAGCCTGATCGAAGAGAAAGTAAGACTTTGGTCAAAGCGCGTAGGGGGTGCGCCGGATGCCAAGAGACCAAGACAAACCACTGCTAAAGTTCGATCCGCCGGAAAACGTCCAAAGAACACGCGGCGCAGCACCTAGAATTCCTCAGCCCGTCCCTTATCAGAAAGGGCGGCAAACTCAGCGTATCGGGCCGATGTTTGAGCGATTGCAGCAAGCGCTGCAGCGCGGTGAAGATATCTTGACTCTTCGAAATGAGCCCGATGCGTTAGCGCCCGAAACACTCATGGTTTTCGAAACGAGAGGCGCGCCCTCTGCCTTTGCTAAAGCGTGTGAGGAAATCGGGCTGAGAATATTGGCCGATGATGACCTCGAATTTGTCGATGACAACGACGAACCTGCGAAAGGCCATTACTACCTGACCATGCCCGATCAACGGGCGATAAATGAACTGCTGCGACTCTGGACGTTGTGGACAAGCGGTGGAAGTCTCGGACAGAACGCAAAATGGGAAAGCGTCTTCTCGTGCCTTTACAGTTTGAGGCGGTGGGGGCCGAGAGACCGTGTCACGGATGAAGATGCTGCGACAATCGCTGAGGACGCTCAACTATCGCCGAAAGCCAACGTACGGCTTGAAATTGAACTAGCCTTCGATCCGGACGAAACGAAAGCTACTGCAAATCGAGCACTTGCCATTCGCGAAATAGAAAATTCTGGCGGAAGCGTGCGGAATAGCAGTCGATTTGCAGAAATAGCTTACGATGCCCTTCTAGTGGACGTCGAGGCTGCGGCAGCTGCTGATATTGCGGCAAGGACTGACGGCAGTTTGGCCCGCCTCGTCGAGATTTTTGCAATTAGGCCGCAAAGCTCGCTCAAGATTTCGACGCCAGTTGAGACGGAGACGTCTGAGCTCCCTGTCGAGGGACGAGAACAGGGCTCTCCTATCGCTGCAATCTTGGATGCCGTACCTCAGCAAAACCACGCACTTCTAGGGGGGCGGCTGTTAGTGGAAGATTTCTTAGACCTTGAACCGCTGGCAGTCGGCCCAAGGGTACATGGCACCGCGATGGCATCATTGGTGTTGCATGGCGACTTGGCCAAACGAGAACCTCCGCTCGGGCGTCGCGTCGCTTTCATCCCGATCATGTATTCTGCGGTCAACGATCCAAACTTTGTTGACGAGGCGCCTCCCACGGACGCGCTTATTGTCGACTTGCTTGTGCGCACCATTGGGCGCCTCAAGGTGGGTGATGCGAACTCTCCGCCGATTGGTCCTGATGTTTTCATCGTGAACCTTTCGATTGGTGACACAAAGCGGCCTTTTGGGAATAGGGTCTCGGCCTTCGCGCGGGCTTTAGACTGGCTTGCCGCTCTGCATGGCATCCTCTTTCTGGTGAGCGCCGGCAACCATGACAGCTTGCATATCGCTAACATCGACGTAGCCAGCTACGCTACTAGCAATGGTGAACAACGAACTAGGGCCACGCTGTTCGGGTTGAGCGGGACGATGCATAGTCGTCGGTTGCTGCCACCTTCAGAAGCGATGAACTGTTTGACCATTGGTGCGCTTCATGATGATGAAATCGCCGCTGCGCCAGACGTGGGCCATTCTCGCGACCCGCTCCCCTTCGGGGTTTTTGCGAACCCTGTATCGCGGATGGGGCTTGGGTATCGTAGCTCCGTTAAGCCGGACCTGTTGTTCCCCGGAGGGCGCCTTCGAGCCATCCTGCGACAGCGGCGTCCAAACGTTGCAGACCTCGATCTGCAGGAGCCCAACAGGCTTGGTGGCCTTCTCGCTGCGGGGCCGGGGCCTAGCGTGGGTGCAAGATATCCAATTCAACACTCCGGCTCCACGAGTGGGGCGACCGCTCTAGCAACACGGGCGTGCCATCTCATACACGAAGGTCTAGAGGCAGCGTACGAGGCGAATTTTGTCGGTTTACCAAGTGCAGCCCGTGCCGTGGTGATTAAAGCTCTACTGGTTCACCGAGCCTCTGTTCCCGACGAAAGTCGTTCACTGATCCACGACGTGTTTGGGCCGCAAGGAAAACACAGGGGAAGGGAACGAACTGCCAATGTCCTTCGTCATTTCGGATTTGGCATTCCGGACGTCGAAGAGGTTCTTGGATGTACCGGGTCTCGGGCAACTCTTTGGGCGGAGGGTCAGGTTGGGGAAAACGATGGTCAGTTGTTCAGCCTTCCCCTGCCAGCGTGCCTTTCGGGCGTTCGGGGAGTACGCAGGCTCAGTGTGACACTGGCTTGGTTTACGCCGGTGCAGCCAGGACGACGGGCCTATAAGGGGGTAAGGCTCAAAGTGGAGGAGCCTGAGTTCAAGAGCATCTGCAGTCGAGCCGCACAAGGCCAATCGGAGCGCAAGCCGCGCGGAACCATCTATCATCGGACTTGGGAAGGGACGGCCGCTCGTAACTTTGTAGATGGTGAGAGGCTGGAATTGCGCGTTGCTCGTGATCCCGACCAAGGCGACGAGCTTCCAGACCTCGTAAGGTTTGGATTGGCCGTGACGTTGGAAGTCGAAGACGACGCCTTGCCGATTTACGAAGAGGTGCGGGCAATGCTGAAAGTCCAACCCCGCGTTGCGGTGCGTGTTGGAGCTTAACTGGCTGCAGCTAGCTTAAGGCTTCTCTTCAATACAAAACGCTAGTACAAAAGCACCTACTCTTGGCGCAAATTGTCTAGGTTTGTCAGTAGCTAAGCAGGTCCGGAACGGCACCCACCCCACTGTACCGACTTGCCGATGGCCTACCCCTGCTTCCCCGCAATAATCTCCTGCAACGTCGCAACATGCCGCGCAAATGCGCCGCGGCCCGCTGCCGTGGCTGTCACCGTGGTCTGCGGCTTCTTGCCGACGAAAGCCTTGTCCACCTGGACATAACCGGCCTTCGCCAGCGTCTCGATATGCGCGCCGAGATTGCCGTCGGTGGCGCCGGTGAGCTTCTTGAGCCGCACGAATTCCAGCCCGACCTCCTGCGGCAACGCGTTCAGTGCGGCCATGATCTTGAGCCGCAACGGCTGATGGATGATATCGTCGAGCTCGGCCACCGCTAGCTCCGCCGCATCCAGAGGCCGCCGGCGATCAGCCCGCCACCATTGACGGCCGCCATCCACAACAACAGTGTTATCCCCGGGATGAAAAAATAACCAATCAGCGTCAACGCAATGATGGTCGCGCCGATCACGAGGAAGGCATAGCCGAACCACACCCCGGCCATCATGTAGAACAACATGATGTAGATCGGCCAGAACGCAGTCTGCTGGCGCGGCGTGAAATGGCCGAAATAGCAGACGAAGATGCCGAAGGCGACGATCAGCAGAAATGTCAGGAGATAGCGGACGTCGAAGACGCGAATGCGGTTTCGGGACCGGTGATAGGCGCCGATGGCAAGGAAGCCGACGATCGACACCGCGTAGACGCTGATCCAGAAATAGAGTCCATAGCGCGGCCAGAACCAGCCTGCGATGTTGCCGACGAACGCCAGCACGCCCCACATCAACAATGCCAGGCTGGACACTTGATAGATCAGCGACTGGCGCACGCGGCGAACGGTGTCGTCGATATCCGCCATCGCGTCCGCAGCCTGCTTGCTGTCGATCATGACGGCGCTCCAGCCTGCCCGGCCAACCCCGTGGATGGCGCGGTCGGGTCCGCTGGAGGCCGGTACTTGCGGATCACGAAATAGGCGATCGTCATCGTCGCGATCGACACGATCAGTGCCGTTAACCCGGCCTGGTTCCGCATCGTCAGCGGCAACAGCCGCAACGCTGTGTTGATTGCCGCGGCCGACATCAACGACACATAGGACCAGGCGATGAAGTGGTAGTGGATGGATCTCCAGTTCGACGGCCTCGGCATCCGCAACAGCGGAACGATTGCCAGCACGATGCAGGCGAAGTTTACGATCGCGGCGACATGGAAGACGTTGAAATGCCCCGTGAACCGGTGGATCAGCAAGGTCGTGCCGTCAGAGACCAGCATGGCGTAGACGTAGAAATAGCCGCGCGCACGGTGGCCGGCGCCGCGCTTGGGACGCAAGAACTGGATGAGCCCGACGGTGCTGCAGAGCAGCGCCAGCACCACATGGATCGTACCTGCGAGGGTCAAATGCGCCATCATGGTCAGCTCCCTGCCGCACCGCGCGTCGCCACGTCCTCGGCGATCGCGGAGACGGCCTTTGGATTGGTGACGATGCCCATGTGGTTGACGCCGTCGATGATCTTGACGTCGATCGACGGCTTCACCGCTTGCACGACCTCCGCATATTTGTCCGAGATCATCATCTCGTCCTCGGCGGCGCCGAAGATCGTGATCGGACGTGTCGTCGCCGGAAGATCGATGCGATAGCCACGCGTCGCGAAATTGCGCATCAGGCGGTCGGAATAGGTGGAGACCAGGTACTTCGCCGAGGCCGGCGGCACGGCCAAAGCGAGCACCGGCAGCTGCGCGCAGCAATCGATACCGAGCTTGCGCAGCGCGGCAAGCCCGAATAAGCGCGGCATATCGGCATTGGCCCAGCCCCCGGAATGCGGCTTGTTGGTCGGCGCGTCATAGCCGAGATAGGGCGCGAGCAGCACGGTGCGGACGAAGATGTCCTGCATGATCGGTGTCGCGGCAACGCGCAGTGAGAAACCGGCGCCGGCGGAATGGCCGATCAGGGTCAGCGGCACATCGGGCGCGCTCTTGCGGATATGAGCGACGAAATCGATGAGGTCATCCTCGAGCTGGCCGACATAGCCGATATCGCCGCGCGTGCCGGAGCCGCCATGGCCGCGGACGTCCAGCGCCCAGGTCTCCACCCCGCGCGCGGCGATCGCATGGGTCAGCGCGTGATTGACGGTGCCGCTGGAGCCGGAAGAGCCATGGATGAAGATCGCGCCGCGGCCTGTCTCCGGGCCGTTCGGCGCATAGTGGCGATAGCCTATCCAGGTGCCGTCGCGGGCCTGAAAGCGCTCGAGCGGCGGCAGTGTGGACCAGTCGATACCCTTGGCGGAATCCGAGACCGATCGCATCTCGGGCGGCCGCTCCAGCGGCATTGCGATCATGGCGGCCAGAATCAACGCCACAGCGCCGATTGCACACAGGACCCATTGCAGCCCGTTCAAAACGCCGCGCAGTAGCCGGATCGCCATGTCATCCCCCTCAAACTCATCAATCAATAGAGAACTCTATAGAGCAGAGTACTCTTCCGATCAATCCCGGGATTGGCGCCGCGCCGCGAAAATCCTTAACGTCGGGTCTGACCCCAAAATGCCGAATCGTTTTTGAGATGCCGCCTGCGGAACAACTGCTCAACGCGCCCGAATTCACCGTCTCCGAACTGTCCCAGTCCCTGAAGCGGACGGTCGAGGACGCCTTCGGCCATGTCCGGGTCCGCGGCGAGATCTCCGGCTTCCGCGGCGCCCATTCCTCCGGCCATTGCTATTTCGCGCTCAAGGACGAGAGCGCCAAGATCGAGGCGGTGATCTGGAAGGGCGTCCACAGCCGGATGCGCTTCAAGCCCCAGGAGGGGCTCGAGGTCATCGCGACAGGCAAGCTGACGACCTATCCGGGCTCCTCGAAATACCAGATCGTGATCGAGGCGCTGGAGCCGGCCGGCATCGGCGCGCTGATGGCGCTGATGGAGGAGCGCAAGAAGAAGCTTGCCGCCGAAGGCCTGTTCGACGAGGCGCGCAAGCAGCTCTTGCCGTGGCTGCCGGAGGTGATCGGCGTCGTGACCTCGCCGACCGGCGCCGTCATCCGCGACATCCTGCATCGGCTGGAGGACCGCTTTCCCCGCCGCGTGCTGGTGTGGCCGGTGAAGGTGCAGGGCGACGGCTCGGCCGAGCAGGTCGCGGCCGCGATCCGCGGCTTCAACGCGCTGCCGGAGGGCGGCAAGATTCCGCGCCCCGACGTCCTGATCGTCGCGCGCGGTGGCGGCTCGCTGGAGGATCTCTGGTCCTTCAACGAGGAGATCGTGGTGCGGGCGGCGGCCGACAGCATGATCCCGCTGATCTCGGCCGTCGGGCACGAGACCGACATCACGCTGATCGATTTCGTCGCCGACAAGCGCGCGCCGACGCCGACGGCGGCTGCGGAGATGGCCGTGCCGGTGCGCAGCGACCTGTTCGTCGAGGTCGCCGATCTCGCGCGGCGCACCCGTGCCTGCTGGCAGCGCGGCCACGAGAATCGCCGCAACGAGCTGCGCGCCGCCGCGCGTGCGCTGCCGGCAGCCGGCGATCTCCTGGCCATCCCGCGGCAACGGCTGGACTCGGCGGGCGCATCCCTGCCCCGCTGCCTCAAGGCCAATACGCACGCGCATTTCCGCAGGTTCACCGCCGCAAGCTCAAAGCTGACGCTGCGGGTGCTGCACGGCCAGATATCGCAGGCCGATCACCGCCTCACCGTGTGCGGCGAACGGCTCGGCCTGTCCGCGCGATCGCTGCTGCGGCAGCGGCGCGACCGCTTTGCCGGGCTTGAAGTGCGCCTGCGCGCCTCAAAGCTCTCCAACGCGCAGGCGCAGCGCAACGCGATTGCGCGCCAGCGCGAACGCACGCATCGTCTGGCCGAGCGCGCGGGCCGCGCGCTCGTCACGCTGCTGCACCGGCTCGATGCCCGTGTCGAGAACAGCGGCAAGCTGCTCTCCGCACTGTCCTATCGCAGCGTGCTCGCGCGTGGCTTTGCGCTGGTGCGCGATGAGGCCGGCCATCCCCTGCATGCGGCGGAGTCGATCGTTCCCGGCGCACGCGTCGAGATCGAGTTCGCCGATGGCCGCGTCGGCGCAACGGCGGATGCGGATCGCCCGCCCCCCGCGGTAAAGCGTGCGCAGTCGCAAGCAAAACCGGCCACGCAGGAAGCAAAGCCGGCACCGAAGCGGGTGGTCAAACCAGTGGATCAGGGCAGCTTGTTCTGAGACGCGATAGCCCGCGCTTCACGTCCGGTGTCATTCCCCGCCTTGTGCGCAATTGCGCACTAGGCGGGGCGATGACAGCGAGCGCGTGGGACGTGCAGCCGCGTCCTAGCGGCAGGACAATCCCGCGTCGATCGTGGTCCAGAAACCGCAATGTTCCGGCGCAAGCTGTGGCGCGCCGGCATGGGCCTCGAACAGGAGGATCACGACGGTGAAGACGATCAGGGCGGAAGCGAAGAGCGTGATGCGGTTGCGCATGTGAGATGCGTTTAATCGACATCATGGTCGAATGATGGCGCCGCCACAGGCTGAAACCGCATCACGGCGCGGTCCGTAGATTCCCGGTCGGCCATGATCCGTGCAGGGCGGTGGTCGATGCGGGGCTGTCCGCCTCTAATTGTTCCTCGGACGGCCCCGCTTGTGGATTTGTAGTTGTAGCCCGCATGAGCGAAGCGATATGCGGGAACAGCCCTCCCGGATATCGCTTCGCTCATCCGGGCTACTGGATCTTCCTCACCGCGCCAGCCACTGCGCGACGTCCTTCTGCGAGGCCGCGCGCGCCTCGGCATCCGTGCCGAAATCGCCATGCTCGGGCGCGGCGGCGTCGCTGCTGCCGGTAGCTGCGTGCAGCGGAATATTGGCGCGGTCGAAATCGTGATCGGCGCCGGGATAGACCACGATGCGCGCGAGCGCGCTGCGGCCGCGCGCGCCGTCCACCATCTGACGGCAGGCCGGCGGCGACGACACGTCGTCATCGGCGCCGATCAGCACCAGCGTCGGCACCCGCGTGCTCCAGCCCAGACCCGCCGAGATCCGGCAGTCCGGATAGAACGCGATCGCGGCGCGGAAATCCGGGCTGAGATCGCGTGCCGCGCTCTGCGGGCGCACGGCCCAGAGCAGCGCGCTCGCCCCATTTGCCCAGCCGATCAGGCTGACGCGGTCGCGCGCCACCCAGACCTGCTTCATCAGCCAGGCGCGTGAGGCCGCGATATCGGCGACGCGCTCGCGCCGCGCCTTGACATGCGTCTCCTTGACGCGACATTGCGGCCCGATCTCGCGCGAGCCGTAGCTGTCGGGCAGCAGCACGGCATTGCCAGCCTTGAGCAGGCGCTCGGCCCAATCGCGATAGCGCGGCAGCACGGGATCGGAATGGCCACCGAGCCCACCGCAGCCATGCAGCGCGATCACGGTCGGAAACGGGCCCGCGCCTTCGGGCTTGTAGAGCTGCGCATGGAGGACCCCGGACGCGAGCGGGATCTCGACCGGCTGCGGCGCCGGCGCGGCGGGCACGGCCGACGTCAGCAGCGTCAGGAACAGGACGGTCAGTCGAAGGCGCATCGGACTCTGCCGTAGGAGGTGCCGGAACCAGCGATCCTTCAACTGAAGCATTATCACGCGGAAACGGCGGCAAAACATCACAAACCGGTGGGTTTAACGGGCGGACAAGCCACCCCATCTGTGCTACATCTCGTCCAACACATCGTGCCCTCCAAGTTTTTCCATGGAGAGGCCTTCCGTGGAGACTTTCGACCGTGCTGAACAAGTTCGGCCCCTCGGGCCATGGCGAAGCGCAGGTGCAGTATCTCGACGGCGATTTCCGCGTGATCTCGCCGGGGACCTTCGTGCGCTGCGCGATCACCGACGCGCGAATCCCGCTCGACGAGCTGAAGTACTGGAGCGTGGATTTGCAGGAGGCCTACGCCACCCCCGCCGCGGTGCTGCAGCGGCACTTTCCCGGCGCGCTGAAGCAACCGTAATCTCGCAGACCTCGTAGCGTGGGCAATGGCGCAAAGCGCCGTGCCCACCATATCTCCTCGATCACGACGAAGAACGTGGGCACGCCTCGCTTTGCCCACCCTACAGCCCTGAAGCCGCAGCCGTGAGGCCGCGCCCGCGCGCCTATTGTTGTTCACCGCCATCTGCGCCATCCGTGCCCACGCAGGTCCTGACGAAGGCCTTCCTGGGCTCGCCGACGACCTTCTGATCGATCGCCTGCTTCAGGCAATCCAGCCGCGCCTGCGCCATGCAGAGCTGTAGCTGGTCGCGCTTGTCCTGCCCTTTCAGGCTTGCCGTCGTGGCGAGACACGTCACGCGCTTGGTCGCGGGAACCGGCGCGGTGCTTGTCGGATTTGCGGGCGCGGCCGGAGTCGGCGTTTGGGCGAACACCGGCGCAACAAGCAGACATACAAGGCTTGCGGCGATAGCTGCGAACGGCGGTTTCATCGAACTCTCCTGATCGTCTGAAACTGGTAGGAGGGTTGCGATGAATGAGGCGTGAATGGCAAGCTGCTGTCGGAGAGTAAATGGCAGCTGCCCTGTCGCCGTCGTTGCACGAGCTGTGCCGCCTATCGCGAGGTATGGAGCGTCGGCGTCTCGATGATGGCATGGACCTGAAGTGCGAGTCTCACAGCTGAAATGATCTAGTCGTGCCGACCAGCGTGCATTGAATGTTCCTTGCACTCCGAGATAAATCATTTCGCGCTGTGGTTGGATTTTTTTTGCGGTTCCGCGTCCTTAAGTTGTTTGAAGAAGTCTTGCTGAAACAGAGAGCTGCTATATTGCACGTCAGGTAACCGGCCCCCGTTCTTTTTTATCGCACAGGCACTCGACCAACCAATCGGCCATTGAGCTCTGGAATTGGAACGGTCTGTGAACGGGCTCATATCGAAGAGCCATTTTAGCGGGCTACGATCACCTCGAAAATCAGCAGTGGAATATCTGTAAATCAAAATCAAACGGTGGGGGTGATCATGCCCGCCATTTTCGACCTGCTCTATCGTGAATATTGCCGCGCCCGTCTCGCTGAAATGCGCAAACAGCTTCTGATCGCAGCTGAACGCTCTGAGACTCTCGAAGCGGATCATCATCCTGCGAAGCGGGATGACGATGAGAGAACGGACGCACATAAGGCCGGTCACGGCATGGCGAATTGAAAACGCCCCAAGACCGAACGATCACTCCCGGGTAGCAACGGCCAAGCGATTGGCAACAGTTTGCGAGGCAGCAATGAATACGCCCGAGTCCTACACTGTCATCGTGGCCTGCGTCTCGTGCCTCACCATTATCGGATTGATGGCCGTGGGGGCGTGGTGAGCATGACCGGGTGCTGAACCGCGCTCGCAAGCCGCATCGCATCATCGGTCAATGGACGCCGGAAGCGCCTTCGTCTCGCCTTGTTGCAGACGTGGTGACGGCTCTGGTGCGAGGCTACATCAACTCCCCAACGCGCGGAAGAGGTTTCGCCAGCCGCGACACTTCGCGCTTCAGACGAGGGCAGACACGTTGCCTGACGCACGAGATCAACGCGCGCTGAATCGCCGCTCGCGCGCCCTGTACAGATGATAGCTGATCAGCTCCCGCAGCTTTGCCGGTTCATCGAATTCGAGCTGAACGGCAAACGGCACGATGCCATCTGGCACGCCTTCGCGGCCGCGCAGGCGTGCAAGGTCCTTCTCCGTCGTCACCAGCGTGAGCTGCTCGCGCTGTGCTTCCGCTGCAAGCGCTGCGATCTCGTCTTGCGAAAACATGTGGTGGTCGGCGAAAGCGCGCGCGCGCGCGACGTCGATGCCGCTCGCACGAAGAGTGCGGAAGAAGCGCTGGGGATCGCCGATGCCGGCGAAGGCGAAGACCCGCTTGCCGAGCAGCTGCGTGAGCGATGCAGCAACCGGCTTCAGCCGCGCGCGCAGCTCGGGCTTGTCGCGCTTGGCAAGCTCGGCCGCGACATCGTTGGCAGCACGGCCATCGCCGATCAGCACCAGCGCGTCGGTGCGCGCGAGCTGCGCCTGCAGCGGCGCGCGCAGGGGGCCTGCGGGAAATACCAAGCCGTTGCCGAGGCCGCGCTCGCTGTCGATCACGATCAGGGACGCGTCTTTCAGAAGGCTCGGATTTTGAAAACCGTCATCCATCAGGACCACGGTGGCGCCCTGCGATTTCGCGAGCGCGACGCCGTCAAGGCGGTCGCGCGCGACTGCGACCGGAACGTCGCGCGCCATCATCAGGGGCTCGTCGCCGACGTCGGCTGCGATGTGACGTGCGCGGTCGACCATCACCGGGCCCTTCAGGCGTCCGCCATAGCCGCGGCTGAGCACGACCGGCGTCTCGCCGAGCTCGCGCAACAGCTTGGTCACCGCCAGCACGGTCGGCGTCTTGCCGGCGCCGCCAACATGGTAATTGCCGACGCAGATCACGGGGATGCCGGCGTCCACGCCCGTGCGCTGCATGCGCCGTGCGGTGATGGCACCGTAGAGCACACCCAGGGGATAAAGGACATGCGAAAGCGGGGAACGTGGCCGGTACCAGAAGGCCGGCTCACGCATTGGCGGCCCCCATCTCGATCCGCAGCTGCAACAGATACGGCTCGAGCGCGACCATGGTGCGATCGAGCGCACCGCCAAGCTGCTCGACCACGCCCGAGCCTGCGCGTTGCATCTTGTCGCGCACCGTCGGCTCGGCCAGAAGCTGCCCGAGCTGCTTGACCAACGCCTCCTGCGTGTCGGCCTGCCGTGCCCCGCCGCTCGCATCGAGCGCCTCATAGACATCGGCGAAGTTGAACACGTGCGGACCATGGACGATCGCGGCGCCAAGCTTGATCGCTTCGATCGGATTCTGGCCGCCATGGTGGATCAGCGATCCGCCCATGAACACGATTCCCGAGAGCCGATAGAACAGCCCGAGCTCGCCCATGGTGTCGGCGACATAGACATCGGTCGTCGCCGTCGGCAGGTCCTCGCGCGAGCGCAATGCCGGCTTCAGGCCCGAGGCCGTGATCAGGCCCGCGATCGAGGAGCCGCGATCCGGATGCCGCGGCACGATCACGGTGAGAAGCTGCGGGAAGAAACCGACGAGGCTGCGATGCGCCGCCACCAGCATTTCGTCCTCGCCCGGATGGGTCGAGGCCGCGACGATGATCGGACGCCCGCGCGTCATCGCCATCAGCCGTTCGAGCTTGGCGGGATCGGCCGGCGGCGCCGGCACGTCGAGCTTGAGATTGCCCGTGGTGACGACGTCACGGCCGCCGAGCGCGGAGAAGCGCTCCGCATCGATCTTCGACTGCGCAAGGCAAATGTCGAACCGCGACAGCAGCGCCGAGATGGTGCCGTGCATGCGCCGCCAGCGCGGGAAGGAACGCGGTGACATCCGCCCGTTGATCAGCACCATCGGCACCCGGCGCGCCGCGCCGGCGAGGATCAGGTTCGGCCACAGATCGGATTCGATGAACAGCGCCAGCGACGGCTTCCAGTGATCGAGGAAGCGCGCGACATAGCGCGGCGAGTCATACGGCACGTATTGATGAATGACATCGGGCGGAAAGCGCTTTGCCACCACCGCCGCCGAGGTGACCGTGCCCGAGGTGAGCAGGATGCGCAGGTTGAGATCGCGCAGGCGCTCGATCAGCGCCGCCGCGGCCAATACCTCGCCGACGCTGGCGCCGTGAATCCAGACCAGCGGGCCATGCGGCCGCACGTCCCGCGACAGCCCGCGCCGCTCGCCGACGCGCGCGGGATCCTCCTTGCCCTGCTTCAGCCGCCGCTTGATCAGCGCAGGCGCGAGCGGCACCAGGCCGGAGGCCAGGCGCCGATACATCCGCAGCGTCATCGGCAGCGAGCTAGGCATCTTCAGGCCCCGGGCGGCCGAGCTGCGCATAGGCGCGGCGGGTCGCCTCGTTCAACGTGTCCTCCAGCTCCTGCCGCAGCGCTTCCATCGTGGCGGCGTCGGCATCTGCGGGAACGTGGATTTCCTTGATGCCGACCAATGCGCCCCGCCCGAATGGCAAATTGATGGTGGTGCGGTCCCAGTTCTTGAGCCGGATGAAGCGGCTGGTCGCCATCGCGAAAGGCATGATCGGCCGTCCCGATTCCCGTGCCAGCATGATGATGCCGAGCCCGGCCACGCGCGAACGCTTGGGGACATCGGCGGTCAGCGCGACATTACAACCGTCCTGGAGCGTCCGCACCATTTCCTTGAAAGCGCCGACCCCGCCCTTGCGGTGGAAAGCCCCGCCATGATCGCCGGACCCCCTGATCGTGCCGATGCCTAGCCGCTCGGCGGCGATGGCATTGAACTCGCCGTCGCGATGCCGGGAGATCAGGACCCTGGCCTTGTACCAGTCCTTGTTCTTGATGAACGGGGTGAGGAAGTGCTGGCCGTGCCAGAAGGCGAAGATCGCCGGGATCTGCGGCTCGACGCGTTCATAGACGTCAGGCGGATCGAACGTGAAGGTGTTGGTCCGCCAGACAAAGCGCAGATATTCGGCCGCCAGGATCCCGACGGCACGCTGAACGAAGCTGCTTCGCAGCGTATTGCGAAGCAGTTTTTTCAACGCGCCGGTTCTTGATTCGGATCGAGCAGCCGATGCAGGTGGACGATGAAATAGCGCATCTGCGCATTGTCGACCGTGCTCTGCGCCTTGGCGCGCCAGGCCGCGTGGGCGGTGGCATAGTTCGGATAGAGCCCGACGATGTCGACCTCGTCCAGATTCTTGAAGGTGTTGTGCTCGAGATCGACGAGCTCGCCACCGATGACGAGGTGAAGCAGTTGTTGCGGGGCACTATCTGGCATGAGTTCTGTTCCTAACGGGCTGCCCGGCAAAGCAGTGTTCGAGAAGCACGACGAAAGCGCTTTAGGCTAAGGACGGCTTCGAAAATGCGCGACAATGCCCGCATGACGATCGCGTCCCGCTGCCACCAGCACCCCGTGCGCCACTTCCCGGCGGTTATAGAGGATGGGTTCTCCGGAGAGGTCGCTCATCCTACCATCCGCTTCCTGCACGATCAAATCGGCCGCGGCAAGATCCCAATCATGGCTGTTGCCCCCCGCAAAAGCCGCATCCAGCGCGCCGTGGGAGACCCGGCACAGCCGCAGCGCCAGCGAGCCGATTCGCCGGTGCAGCTTGATCTCGCCGAGTGACGGCTTCAGCCGCTCGATCAGCGGCTTCGGGCCGGCGACGCGGGCGAAGTCGAGCTCCGATCCGGGCGTCGCCCGCACCGGCTTGTCGTTCAGCGTCGTGCCCTGGCCGCGCGCCGCGAAGAAGAACTCGTCGCTCGCCGGCGCGAACACCGCAGCCAGCACCGGCGAGGCGTCCTCCACCAGCGCGACGCTAACGCACCATTCGTCGTGGCCGCCGAGATAATTGCGGGTGCCGTCGATGGGATCGACGATCCAAGTCAGCCGCCGCGACAGCCGCGCCTCGTCGTCAGCGCTCTCCTCGGACAGCCAGCCATAGTCGGGAGTGGCAGCGCGCAGGCGCGTTTCGAGCAGATCGTTGACCGCGATGTCCGCTTCCGACACCGGCGAGGACGCGCCCTTGATCCACTTCTTCAGCTCGGTCCGGAACATCGACTGCGCCAGCGCGCCGGCGTCCCGCACCGTATCCTTCAGCAGCGCCGCGTCGCGGTTCAGGATGGTTTCGTCCAGTGCGTGCGCGTCAACGTCCGCCAAGCGTCAAACCCTCGATGCGCACCGTCGGCGCATTGATGCCGTAGCGGAACTCGAGATTGTTCGCAGGCTGCATCGATTTGAAGATCTCGAACAGGTGGCCGGCGATCGTCACTTCGCTGACGGGATAGGTGATCCCCCCGTTCTCGATCCAGAAGCCGGAGGCGCCGCGGCTGTAATCGCCGGTGACGCCGTTGACGCCGGACCCGATCAAATCGGTGACATAAAAGCCTTGCTTGATATCGGAGATCAGCTCGGCGGGCGTCGGCGTGCCGGGCTCGAGGTGCAGATTGTACGGTCCGGGCGAGGGCGAGGAGGAGACGCCGCGATGGGCGTGGCCGGTGGTGGTGAGGCCGAGCTCGCGTGCGGTGGCGCAGTCGAGCAGCCAGGTCGTCAGTACGCCCTCGTCGACCAGCGCGTGTCTCTTCACCGCGACGCCTTCGGCGTCGAAGGTCTGCGAGCGCAGGCCGCGCTTGCGCAGGGGATCGTCGACGATGCGGATGTTCTTGGCGAACAGCTGCTGGCCGAGCTTGTCCTTGAGGAAGCTGGTCTTGCGCGCGATCGGGGCGCCGTTGATGGCGCCGACGAGATGGCCGACCAGGGAGCCGGCGACGCGCGGATCGAACACGACCGGCACCTTGCAGGTCTCGACCTTGCGCGGATTGTAGCGCGCCACGGTGCGCTCGCCGGCGGAACGGCCGACGGTTTCCGGCGACAACAGATCGGCGCCGTGTGGCGCCGAGGTGAAGTCGTAGTCGCGCTCCATGCTGGTGCCTTCGCCCGATATGGCGGTCGCGGAAATACCCTGGCTGGAACGGAGGTAAGAGCCGTGGAAACCAGTCGAGGTGACGAGCACCATGCCTCCGATGCCGGCCGACGCCGACGCGCCACCGGACTTGGTCACGCCCTTCACGCCGAGCGCCGCAGCTTCGGCCGCGAGCGCGCGGCGCTCGAGCTCGGCGGTCGTGGGCACATCGGGATCGAGCAGGTCGAGATCGGGGAAGTCGCGCGCGAGCAGCGCAGGATCGGCCAAGCCGACATATTTGTCGTCGGGCGCAACACGCGCCATCGCCACCGCGCGTTCGGCGAGCTTGGTGACGGCATCGCCGCTGACATCGTTGGTCGAGACCACCGCCTGGCGCTGGCCGACCAGCACGCGCAGGCCGACATCATCGCCCTCGGATCGCTCGGATTCCTCGACACGACCGTCGCGGACCTCGACGCCCTGCGAGACGCCGCGCACCGCGACCGCGTCAGCCGCATCCGCGCCGGCGCGCCTGGCCGCCTCGACCAGCCGCTGCGCAAGATCGGAGAGCGCGGACTGATCGAACAAATCGCGATTGGCTGAAGTCGAAAGCGTCGAGCTTGGTGAAGAGTTCACGAACGAAATCCTGTTGGGGCGGGGTTCGGGACCGGAACCCACAGATGTGCCCTGATAGCGCGGACTTCAAGCATTTTCAGCCCGCAAAAGCTCAAATTCGCAGCTCTCGCGCAACGTCTCGTCAATCATGCGCGCCAAGGTCTTGTCAATCATGAGGAGCAAGTGACGGTGGGTTAACCAGCCTTTTTAAGTGGTTTCGGACAGGCGCGCGCTAAGGTCTTCGCATCGACCGGGAACATAATCCCGGCGGGGAGAACTAAGCCGTGAGGCGTCAAACAGCAACATGCGGGGCCAACCCCGCCGGGTCGAGCCGCTCCTTGCGGCTCGACCCCCTTTCCCTTCCGGTCCGCTTCGACGCGCATGATCCGCGCGCCGATGGACATGTCAGGCAGATCGAGCTTCATCGCGAGCGTGTCGTGCTGCGCCGTGCCGTCCGCGGCATGCAAATGGCGATCAACGTGCGGGTTGCCGACTTCACCGGTGTCGCGCTGCGCGGCAACGACGAGGCGCAGACGCTCGTCCTCGTACATCGCGATCCCTCGCTGTCCATTCCGCTGCTGGTCGGCACCGATGCTGACGAGATCGCGCAAGCCTGGACAATCTGGAGCGATATCTTCGCGCTGCCGCAGCTCGACGAGGGCGGCCGCAAGCCCGCGCCACGTCGTCGCCGCGCCAATGCGATCCGCGCCCGCCGCCCGAAATTCTTGATGCGCCGTCGCACTGGCATGGCGCGCGAACTGCCCGTTCATCGGGACGAGCGCGAGATCATCGCACGGAACTGAAGGTGCCGTAGGGTGGGCAAAGCGAAGCGTGCCCACCTCTTCCGTCGAAATTGAGAAAGATCGTGGGCACGGCGCAAGGGCGCCTTTGCCCACCCTACGAGATCTACGTAGCCCGCATCGCCGCGTCGACCAGCAATCCCGCAAACAGCAGCAAGCCGGCATCGCGGTTCGACTTGAATAGGCGCAGGCAGAGTTCAGGATCGTCAATCCTGAGCTGCACGATCTGTGACGCCAGATGCGCGGCGAACGCGATCAGCCCGAGCCAGGCCGGCCAGCGCGCATCGCCGGATGCCAGCGCAATGCAGATCAGCATCACCGCGAGCCCGTAGAACAGGATCAGCGCCTGGCGCGTATGCGCGCCAAACAGGCGCGCGGTCGACTTGATGCCGATCAGCGCGTCATCCTCGGCGTCCTGATGCGCGTAGATGGTGTCGTAGCCGATCACCCACGAAATCGCGCCGGCATAGAGCACGAGCGCGGTGACGTCGATGCGTCCGAAGGTGACGGCAAATCCCATCAAGGCGCCCCAGGAGAAGGCAAGCCCGAGCACGATCTGCGGCCACCAGGTGATGCGCTTCATGAAGGGATAGATCGCGACGATCGCGAGCGAGGCGATGCCGGTTAAGACCGCGAAGCGGTTGAATTGCAGGAGCACCACGAGACCGATCAGCGCCTGTGCGACCATGAAGACCAGCGCCTGCATGGTCGTCACCTGCCCCGACGGCAGCGGCCGCGAGCGGGTGCGCTCAACCTTGGCATCGAGGTCGCGGTCGGTGATGTCGTTCCAGGTGCAGCCCGCCCCGCGCATCACGAAGGCGCCGATGAAGAACAGCACGATGGTGAGCGGCAGGCCGCGGATATCGTGCGCCATGCCGGCAGCGAGCGCCGCCGACCACCAACATGGCATCAAGAGAAGCCACGAGCCGATCGGACGGTCGAAGCGGGACAGGCGCAAATAAGGTCGCGCCCAAAGCGGCGCGAGCGTATCGACCCAGTTGCCAGTGGAATCGGCAACGCGGGCGGATGAGTCGCTCATCGGGTCAGGACGTTGCCGTTGAGCGTGTCGAAGGTGCTGCCACCCTTCTTGCCGGCATTGGCCTCAGGCGCCGAGCCCGACCCCAGCACCTCGCTCAGCGAGGGACCGGCCGGACGCGCCTGTTGCTGCTGCATCTGCAGCGCAACGTTGCAGACCTTTGCCGCCATGGCCTCGGTGTTCTTGTGGCCGTCCTTCATCTGCGCGCCCACCTGCGGCGGAATTCCGCATTTGGCGGCGTGGGTCTCGATGTACTTGAGCATCTTCGACTCTGCCTGGCTGAAATTGCGGATCAGCTTACAGGCTTCGTCCGGCGGTGCATGACGGTCGCTCGCCGCCTTGATCAGCTTGCCGCGCTTCTCGGCCTCTTCGCGCAGCGGAATGAATGCCTTCATGCAGTCCTCGCCGGGACCGGCTTGCGTCGGCGGAGCGGCGCTGAAAGCGCCACCGCCGCCGATCGGCGCGGCGCCGTTCACGGGAAAGGACGATTGCGGCGCCGTGCCGACGGAGGCGACGGGCGCCGAGCCGTTGACGGGCGGAAACGCCGAGCTGCTCGCGGCCTGGTTCGGCAGCGGCGCCGGGAAGGCGCTCTGCGCATAGGCGCCCGCAGCACCCATGGTGACCATGGCGGCAGTGATCGGAACCATCAGATGACGGATCATCAAGGCAGTCTCTCCGGCAGGAGCTTACGGGATTCGGCGTCTTCCCAATCGAAGCGCAACCAGCGTGTTCGCGTTTTTACGATTCCCGCCGGCCCTTAACAACCCGTCGAATAGGGCAAGAGCGCGGCGCGGAGACGCACCAATTCGGCGATATTTACCCCCAAAAGTACTGGTTTCGGTTAAGACGGCGGCAAATCGGACCCTTGAACGATGCCCTCCCACGATTTTCGCGCCCCCCGCCTGTTCGTTGACGCCCCGCTCGCCCAGGACGCGAGGGTGCCGCTCGACCGCGACCAGAGCAACTATCTCGGCAACGTGCTGCGGCTGGCCGCTGGGGCCGAGGTCCTGGCCTTCAACGGCCGCGATGGCGAATGGCAGGCCGCCATCGATGGCCGCAAGCGGCCGGATGGCCTCGTCATCCTCCAGCAGACCCGGCCCCAGGACCGGCTGGCCGATCTGACTTACGTCTTCGCCCCGCTCAAGCATGCCCGGCTGGATTACATGGTGCAGAAGGCCATCGAGATGGGCGCCGCCGCCCTGCAACCGGTCCTGACCCGGTTCACCCAGGCCTCGCGGGTCAACACCGAGCGGATGCGCGCCAATGTCGTCGAGGCGGCCGAGCAATGCGGAATCCTCAGCATCGCCACCGTTGCCGAGCCGGTGCCGCTGGAGCGCTTTTTAAGCCAGCGCGCCGCAGGCCGATTGCTGATCTTCTGCGACGAGGCGGCGGAGGTCCAAGACCCCGTTCGGAGCCTGCAAAGCACCCGCGGCGAGGCCGGTCACGGTATCGACGTGCTGATCGGCCCCGAAGGCGGCTTCGCCGAGGAAGAGCGTGCGCTACTGCTGCGGCAGCCCAGGACCCTACGGCTGGCGCTCGGCCCGCGGATCATGCGGGCCGATACGGCCGCTGTCGCGGCGCTGGCGCTGGTCCAGGCGGTGCTGGGCGATTGGGGCAAGCCCATCTGATCCCGGCATTGCCCACCCGTTAAGCGATTGATCCTTTGGAGGTCGAAACCGCTGTCGGGCCATGCTAAGGGCTGCGCCAATTCGCCTCCCCTTGCCCTGCCCGGTTCCGCCGGGACGATGGACCCCTGTGATGACCGCGACTGCCACCTCAAATGCTGCCGGCTCCGCCGCCTGGGCGGATACGCTGCTCTTGTCGTTCGCGCAGGCCGGCTATGTCAGGGCCGAGCCCGCGATCCTGCAACCGGCCGAGCCGTTCCTGGACCTCTCCGGCGAGGACATCCGCAAGAGCCTGTACCTCACCACCGACCTGTCCGGCGAGGAGCTCTGCCTGCGCCCCGACCTGACCATTCCGGTGGCGCGCGACTATCTGGCCTCGGGGCGCGCCGGCCAGCCGGCCGGGTTCAGCTATCTCGGTCCGGTGTTCCGCTACCGCAGCGGCCAAGCCAGCGAATTCCTGCAAGCCGGCATCGAATCGTTCGCCCGCCAGGACCGCGCCGCGGCCGATGCCGAGATGCTGTCACTGGCGCTGGAGGCGACCGCCGCCTTCGGCGTCCGCGATGTCGAGATCCGCACCGGCGACGTCGCGCTGTTCAATGCCCTGCTGGACGCACTCAACCTCTATCCGGTCTGGCGCCGCCGCCTGGTCAAGGATTTCAACCGCAAGATCAGCCTGGAGCAGGATCTGGAGCGATTGGCAGCCGCAGCCACCGCGACACGCAGCGAATATGAGGGCGTGCTGGCCGCTCTCGCCGGCTCCGACCGCAAGGCGGCGCTCGCCTTCGTCACCGATCTGATGTCGATCGCCGGCACCACCAATGTCGGCGGCCGCACCACGGCCGAGATCGCCGACCGCTTCCTCGAGCAATCGACGCTGAAGGGCGGCGCGCTGCCGCGCGAGGCGATCGCCGTGCTCAAGCGCTTCCTATCGATATCAGGCAGTCCCGACGATGCCATCGCCGAGCTGCGCGCGCTCACGACTGACGCGAAGCTCGATCTCACAGCCGCGATCGATCAGTTCGAGAGCCGGGTCGGCTTCATGGCCGCGCGCGGCATCGACGTGAAGCAGACGCGCTTCTCGACCGCATTCGGGCGCGGACTCGATTATTACACCGGCTTCGAATTCGAGCTGCATCACAAGGGCAACGGCACCGAGCCGCTGGTCGCCGGCGGCCGCTATGACGGGCTGATGACCCAGCTTGGCTCGGCAACGCCGATCCCCGCGGTCGGCTTCTCGGTCTGGGTGGATGCGCTGAGCCGGATCGGCCGCAAGGTGGGAGCTTAAGCCATGAGCGCGCCATTCGTTCTGGCCGTTCCTTCCAAGGGCCGCCTGCAGGAAAATACCGAGGCCTTCTTCGCCCGTGCCGGCCTCAAGCTGTCGAAGGCCGGCGGCGCCCGCGACTATCGCGGCACCATCGCAGGCCTCGACAATGTCGAGGTCGCTTATCTCTCGGCAAGCGAGATCGCCGCGCAACTGTCGCGCGGCTTCGCCCATCTCGGCGTCACCGGTGAGGACCTGGTGCGCGAGAACATTGCCGATGCCGACAAGCGCGTGTCGCTGATCGAGGGGCTCGGCTTCGGCTATGCCGATGTCGTCGTCGCGGTGCCGCAGGCCTGGATCGACGTCCGCACCATGGCCGACCTCGACGACGTCACCACCGGCTTCCGCGAGCAGCATCACATGCGGATGCGGGTCGCGACCAAGTTCGTCAACCTCACCCGCGCCTACTTCCAGAGCCACGGCATCACCGATTACCGCATCGTCGAAAGCGCGGGCGCGACCGAGGGCGCGCCGGCGGCCGGCAGCGCCGAGCTGATCGTCGACATCACCACGACCGGCGCAACGCTCGCCGCCAATGGCCTGCGGGTGCTCGACGACGGCGTGATCCTGCGCAGCCAGGCCAATCTGGTGGCATCCAAAGAAGCCGACTGGTCGCCGCAAGCGCGAGAGACGGCGCGTGTCATCCTCGATCACATCGCGGCGCGCGCGCGGGCCAACAAGTACCGCGAGGTCCGCACCCGCTTCCGGCAATGCGACGCCGCCCTACTCGGCGAGGCCCACAGCCGATACGGAGTCGAGGCCCCGTTCGGCGGTCCGACTTCGTCAGGCATGCTGACGCTGCACTGCCCGCCCGGGCAGCTCTATGCGCTGGCGAGCTTCCTGCGCGAGCATGGCGCCGAGACCGTCTCGGTGGTCTCCCTCGACTACGTGTTCGACCGGGAGAACCCGCTATTCGCCAAGCTCGAGGCGTTCCTGGGGCGGTGAGCCTCGGGTTCGTTCAGCTTACCGACAGCAAACGGCAGCTATCATATGCGGTTGAGAAGACCAAAACGCCTCTGGAACCTTGATCGATGACGCTGGGCTCTGACGTATCAGGCATGACGACCACAGCAGCTAACGCCGCAGCGAAGGGGCTGTCGATCGTCATTCCCGTCTACAACGAGGCGGCCGGCCTCGCCGCACTGCATCAGCGCATCTGCGATCTCGCCAAGACCTTACGGCAGCGCTACCGTCTTGGTTGCGAAGTCGTTTATGTCGACGACGGCAGCGCGGACGCGACGCTGTCGATCGCCCGCTCGCTTCCGGCCGACGCAATCGACGTCCAGGTGGTGTCCCTGTCGCGCAATTTCGGCAAGGAGGCCGCGCTGATGGCGGGCCTCGACCATGCCCGGCTCGGCGCCGTGATGTTCATGGACGGCGATGGCCAGCATCCGCCGGCGCTCGTCGAACAGCTGGTGCGGCACTGGATCGATGACGGCTATGACGTCGTCTACACCGCCAAGGCGCATCGCGATAACGAGCCCTTCTTGCGCCGGGTCGCAGTGCACGGTTTCTACGCGCTGATCAATTGGGGCGCACGCCAGAAGATCCCGGAGGACGCCGGCGACTTCCGTCTGCTGTCGCCGCGCGCGGTCGCCGCACTCAGGCAGTTGCCGGAGCGCAACCGCTTCTTCAAAGGCCTCGCCAGCTGGATCGGCTTCCGCCAGATCCGTGTCGACTACGAGCCTGCGGCGCGCGCCCATGGCGTCACCTCCTTCAATGCCGTAAGCCTGCTCGGCCTCTCGATCGAGGGCCTGACCTCGTTCTCGGTGGCGCCGCTACGCTTCGCCAGCCTGCTCGGCGTTATTCTCGCCGGAGGTGCCTTCCTGTTCGGCCTGTCGATCCTATGGGAGGTGTTCACAACCGGTAAGCAGGTCCCGGGCTATCCCTCACTCGTGGTCGGCCTGATGACGATCGGCGGCGTGCAGCTCATCATGATCGGCATTGTCGGCGAATATATCGGAAAGATCCTGTCCGAGCTGAAGGCGCGCCCGATCTACTTCGTCGCCGAGCACAGCGAGAAGCATTTCGAGGCCGACAAGGCCCAGAACGCTTCAAGCCAGGACGCCGCGAGCAGGACGGCAGCCGAATGAGCACCGCCGCGAGCCCGCGGCGAATCTGGCTCTGCGCCGACGATTACGGCATCAGCCCGGGCGTCAACCGCGCCATCCGCGACCTGATCGAACGCGGCCGCCTCAACGCCACCTCGGTGATGATGGTGGGTCCCGCGATTGCGCGCAGCGACGTCGAGGCGCTTCAGGATTCGGCAAAGCAAGGCCCGCGCTGCGCGATCGGATTGCACGCGACGCTGTCGGCGCCGTTCCGGCCGCTGACCATGCACTTCCGTCCGCTCGACGGCGACATGTTCATGCCGTTTCCAAAACTGCTGCGCGCGGGACTTTTGCGGCGGCTCGATCGTGAATTCATCCGCAACGAGGTGAAGGCGCAGCTGGCAGCCTTCATCGAAGCGTTCGGACGCGCCCCTGATTTTGTCGACGGCCACCAGCATGTGCAGCTCTACCCACAGGTACGCGACGGCTTTGTCGATGCGGTCGTTGAGGCTGCGCCAAACGCTTGGGTGCGCCAGGGCGGCCGCGAGCTGCCACTAGCGCAGCGGCTCGCCTCACCGAAAGCCATGGTGCTCGATATCCTCAGCGCGCAATTCCGTCGCCGCGCCGCCAGTGCCGGCCTCAGCTTCAATCCCGCCTTCGCCGGCGCCTATGATTTCACGCGCGCTGCCGATTTTGGCGCGCTGATGCGGCAATTCCTGGAAGGCCTCCCCGATGGCGGCCTCGTGATGTGCCATCCCGGCTTCGTCGATGACGTCCTCGCCGGCCTCGACCCGATGACCGACGTGCGTGAACGCGAACACGCATATCTGAAGAGCGACGCCTTCGCGCGCCTGCTGGCGGACAGCAACGTGACATTGGGATGAAACAGGCGAAAAGCAGGCCAGGCGACAGCTTGTCGCCTACGGAAATTTAATCCAGCCGGCACTGTTGGGGCCATAATGGAACCCTACATCTCCTGCGCGCTTGGTTTTGCGCAGAGGAGACAGATCATGACGCCGCAGGAACGCCAGCTCGTCGACGACCTTTTTGACCGGCTTTCTAAGCTGGAGAACGCACCGCGCGATCCCGACGCGACCGCCGCGATTTCCGAGGGCTTGCGCAAGGCGCCCGGCGCGGTCTACGCGCTGGTGCAGACCGTGTTGGTGCAGGACGAAGCGCTCAAGCGCGCCAATGCCCGCATTCAGGAGTTGGAAGCAGGACACGGGCCCGAGCAGGCGCAGTCTGGCGGCTTCCTGGATACTATGCGCGAGACGCTGTTCGGATCGAGCCCGTCGCGCGGATCGGTTCCGAACGTGCCACCGCGCGATTCGCGGCCGGTCTGGAACAGCGGACAGGCGATGCAGCAGACACAGCCAGGCTACGGCGCGCCGCCCTACGGGCAGGCCTATGGCCAGGGCCCGGGTCAGGGCTACGGCGCTCCGCCGGTCGGTGGTGGCGGCGGTTCGTTCCTCGGCACGGCCGCAGCGGCCGCGGCTGGCGTCGTCGGCGGCTCTCTCCTGCTCTCGAGCATCCGCGGCATGATGGGTGGTTCGCACCAACAGGCTTTTGGCGACACCACGATCATCGAGGAGCGCGGTGGCGGCGGCGCAGGTGGAAGCCCTTGGGGCGGTAGCGATCAGTCTGGCGGCTCGCTGGCACGCGATGCGGGCTTGAACGACATCGGCTCCAACAGGGACAGCAGCCAGGGCTTCTTCGACCAGGCGTCGAACGACCGCGACAACAACGATCAGAATTACGACGACGATCGCGACGACAACTTCGATACGGCTGACGACAGTGATTTCGACAGCGGAGATGATGGCGGCAGCGATTACGCGTGAGCAATTCGCCCTGCAGATGCAAACCGGCCGCCTCCAGGCGGCCGGTTTCTTTTGAGGCTGAGTTCAAGTGCCTTCTGTGCCAGAGCGCGCAGAGAAGCACTTCGATATAATATGACTAATGCACACCGTTGCTGGATAACACTGAGCTGAACGTCATCAGTGCGCGTGACTTCACCATAGAAGTTGAAAATCGCGCTTCTGACGCGTGCAGCCGTAGACTCCCGGATTTCCAAATACGGACATGGGTGTTCAACTGGAAGAACACGTTGCTTACGCCACACGTCGTGGCTGCCTCTCTTGGCTATAGTCGGGGGTCTTGAAAATGAGTCCACTTCAACAACGCATCGCAACCTTGAGCGACGTGACAACACATCTCATCACCGAATTGTACGAGTTGGAGGGACTGCACGAGCGCGTCAGGAAGGCAGAGCTGTCGGTGCGGCGGCTGAGCCGCTTCGCTCGCGCACCGCATTCGGCTTCATCAGCTTGTCGTCGCCGTCTCGGGTCGAGGGGACACCGTCAGCAGACATAGACGTCCAGGCAGGCGTTCGGCGGCGGCACGCACCCTTCGATGCCGCGCATCCCGAGCCGGCGCGGCATGCGGAGTTGATCGCTCCATCGAAAGCATGACGCTTCACATCACTACGACCCTGGTGCCGACGTTGACGCGGCCGTAGAGATCGATGACATCCTCGTTGCGCATGCGAATGCAACCGGAGGAGACGTTGGTACCGATGGTCCAGGGCTCGTTGGAGCCGTGAATACGGTAGAGGGTCGAGCCGAGATACATCGCGCGAGCGCCGAGCGGATTTTCTGGACCGCCTTCCATGTGCCGCGGCAAATCGGGGCGGCGCGCGAGCATCTCGGCCGGCGGCGTCCAGTCCGGCCATTCGCGTTTGGCCGTGATCGACTTCACGCCGGACCAGGTGAAGCCGGGGCGGCCCACACCGATGCCGTAGCGCAACGCGCGTCCGTTGTCCTCGACGAGATAGAGGAACTTGTTCGGCGTATCGACCACAATGGTGCCCGGACTTTCCTTGCCGCTATAGTCAACGAGTTGCTTCTCGAATTTCGGATCGAATGGACGCTGCCGCGGATCGACCGCGTCCTGCTGGAGCGCGCTTTGCTGAATTGCGCCTTGCATCTGCGGCTCGCCCATCGGCGGCAGGCGGCGCTGGTCATAGTAAGCCGGCTGCTGCTGATACATCGGCTGCTGCGGCGCATAAGCCGGACCGCGGCCGGGACCGTCGCCGAACAGGAACTCGATGAAGCCGCCACCCAGGTTCGAATTCGACGCGACACGCACCGGCGTCGGCGGCACCTGCGGCGCGTAGAGCACCGCGGGCGGATCGCTCGGCACGGTATTGTCGAAAGCGCTGGCGTCGTTCGTACCGGCAATGAAGGTGCAAGCGCCGCCGAGCAGCGCGACAGACATTTTCTTGAACATCGACGTACTCTGTACTGTTTCGTCTAGATCACATGCGTCGTGGCGAGCCGGTGGCTGATCCGCGCTCCTCGACGTGGTCAATAAAAAGCAAAAGCCGTTTTGTTTGGTAAACGTATCGGGCGTTTGGATTCACCACGTCACGAGTGGCGGCGCAATTTCGCGATCAGCGTTTATTTTGGATGAACGCAGCGCGGCCATGGTTAATCGCTTCTTTGCGCAGCGTCGCGCGCGGCCGATCGGCAGTTCCGGCTGTGAACCTCGTGTTAAATCGGTTCTGCCTACAAAGACGCGTGAGTGAGGTGGGGGGAGTAACTTGATGGCTGTTCACCGCAAACGTTTTCGCGTCGAGGATATCATCAGCGGCGAGGTGCCGATTCTGGACGAAACCGAAGAGGCAATCCCGATGCATGGCGAGATCATGGCCGAGCTGCGCGCGATCCGCGCCCAGATGGCGAAGGGCGTCGTCGCGGCCCCGCTGTCCGGCAGCGCTGCCATGGCGGCGATCGATGCTTCCACGGCGCACGAGCTTGCCGAAGCCCGCACCATGCTCGAGACCTACCGGGCGCAGATC
Source organism: Bradyrhizobium sp. LMG 9283 (assembly GCF_045571415.1). Lineage (NCBI taxonomy): Bacteria > Pseudomonadati > Pseudomonadota > Alphaproteobacteria > Hyphomicrobiales > Nitrobacteraceae > Bradyrhizobium > Bradyrhizobium sp. LMG 9283. The sequence goes on along the minus strand of NZ_CP120691.1, from coordinate 1,315,070 downwards.
GAGCAGTGCGAGAAGCTGAAGGTCGAGCTCGACCTCATCCACGATGCCATCGATCGTACCAAGCGCGAGATCGCGACGCTGCACGGCAAGAGCTTCGACGGTGGCGAAATGGCCAAGGTCAATGGTGAGCTCGGCGCGGTGGTCGGCGGCACCGAGCAGGCGACCCAGCAGATCCTCGAAGCCGCGGAATCGATCGACCAGGCCGCCAGCGCAATGTCCAAGGTGGACTCGGCCGATCAGCAGAAGCGCCTCGCCGACGATATCCAGGAACGCGTTATCTCGATCTTCGAAGCCTGCAACTTCCAGGACCTGACCGGCCAGCGCATCAGCAAGGTCATGACCACGATGAAGTTCATCGAGCAGCACATCAATGCGATGATGGACATCTGGGGTGGCGTCGACGCAATCAAGTCCCATGTGCCGGCGCAGGTCGACCACCGCAGCGACGACGAGAAGCTCCTCAACGGCCCGAAGCTCGCCGGCGACGTCGGCCACGCCTCGCAAGACGACATCGACGCGCTGTTCGACTGAGCGGAGAGCGTACGGACAAAACAAAACGCCGGCCCTTGAGCCGGCGTTTTTTGCTTTGCCTCTCTCGGTCATTCCGGGGTGGTCCGCAGGACCGAACCCGGAATCTCGAGGTTTCGGGTTCACGCTTCGCGTGCCCCGGAACGACGATCAGAACGTCACGCCCGCGGCGCGCAGCGGACGTAGACCATGTTGCCGTAGCGGGTGGCGGCGTCCTTGTCGATGAAGCGGGTGATCAGGACGCGGCCGTCGAAGGAGACGATCTCGCGATCCTGCTCGCCGGGGGTCGGACCGGCCGGTCCGATGTAGTTCTTGCCGCTCGGCGAGCCCTTCAGCCGCAGTTCCTGCGGCGTCGCCTGGTCGGCCAGATGCATGATCACGCCGCCGGAGGAGCCGGCGCCGATCACGTAAGGATTCTTGCACTGGGCCCTCGCCGCAGCCTCGGTGCGGGCGCGGTCGGCGGGGTTCTGGAACGAGGCGAGGCCCCAGCGGCCCACGATCTCGTCGGCGCGGATGGTGGCCGGCATTTCCGGCGCTGTGCCGGGCTCGGCTTCGGGCGGCGGCGAGGACGACGAGAAGGACGGCAGGCTCATGCCGCCGCCGCAGGCGCCCAGCAACAGCGCCAGACAAGAGGCGGCCGCCAGATTGGCAACCGTGCGCGCGTGAGCCGAACAGATCATGGCATTCCCCCAAACAAGACCATGGCCGCACCCCTCCCGCAGCCAAGCGCAAAACCGCTGCCGGAGCAATGACGTCGTTCTATACGCCGGCGCTCCGAACGAGTTTCCAATGCCACCATCCTATATCCGCCTCAACAACCGCTTAACCACCTTTGCTTGACAGGATCGCGGCCAAGCCATATTTCCGGGCCCACTATTAGCACTCGGAAAGCCCGATTGCTAAGCGCGCCGTTCGATCCTCGAGGAGAGGGTGGACGGAAGCGCCGCCCCACCGACTTCCACTACCTCCGAAGCGAGCCTCCAAAGGGAAACGTCATGGCTAAATCCAAATTTCGTCCGCTGCATGACCGTGTCGTGGTCAAACGTATCGACGCCGAGGAAAAGACCAAGGGCGGCATCATCATTCCCGACACTGCCAAGGAAAAGCCCTCGCAGGGCGAGGTCGTCGCCGTCGGCCCGGGCGGCCGCGACGAGACCGGCAAGCTGATTCCGATCGACCTCAAGGTCGGCGACCGTGTGCTGTTCGGCAAGTGGTCGGGCACTGAGGTCAAGATCGAAAACGAAGAGCTCCTGATCATGAAGGAGTCGGACATCATGGGCGTGCTGGCCTAAGGCCATCCGCCTGAACGGCCGCTGAATGTCATGCCCGGATCCAAGCGATCCGGGCATCCATCGTTCCGCCGCGCGGCACAAGACACATCACGAAACACGAGGGATTGCAGACCATGGCTGCCAAAGACGTCAAGTTTTCCGGAGACGCGCGCGAACGCATGCTGCGCGGCGTCGACGTTCTCGCCAACGCCGTCAAGGTGACGCTCGGCCCGAAGGGCCGCAACGTCGTCATTGAGAAGAGCTTCGGCGCGCCCCGCATCACCAAGGACGGCGTCACCGTCGCCAAGGAGATCGAGCTCGAGGACAAGTTCGAGAACATGGGCGCCCAGATGGTGCGTGAGGTCGCCTCCAAGACCAACGATCTCGCCGGCGACGGCACCACCACCGCGACCGTGCTGGCCCAGGCCATCGTGCGCGAAGGCGCCAAGGCGGTTGCCGCCGGCATGAACCCGATGGACCTCAAGCGCGGCATCGACTCCGCGGTGGCCGCGGTCGTCAAGGACATCGAGAAGCGCGCCAAGCCGGTCGCCGCTTCCTCCGAGGTCGCCCAGGTCGGCACCATCTCGGCCAACGGCGATGCCGCCATCGGCAAGATGATCGCCCAGGCTATGCAGAAGGTCGGCAACGAGGGCGTCATCACCGTCGAGGAGAACAAGTCGCTCGACACCGAGGTCGACATCGTCGAGGGCATGAAGTTCGACCGCGGCTACCTGTCGCCGTACTTCGTCACCAATGCCGAGAAGATGACCGCCGAGCTCGAGGACGCCTACATCCTCCTGCACGAGAAGAAGCTCTCGGGCCTGCAGGCCATGCTGCCGGTGCTGGAAGCCGTGGTGCAGTCGGGCAAGCCGCTCGTCATCATCGCCGAGGACGTAGAGGGCGAGGCGCTGGCCACCCTGGTCGTCAACCGCCTGCGCGGCGGCCTCAAGGTCGCCGCCGTCAAGGCGCCGGGCTTCGGTGACCGCCGCAAGGCCATGCTCGAGGACATCGCGATCCTCACCGGCGGCCAGCTGATCTCCGAGGAGCTCGGCATCAAGCTCGAGAACGTCACGGTGAAGATGCTCGGGCGCGCCAAGAAGGTTGTGATCGACAAGGAGAACACCACGATCGTGAACGGTGCCGGCAAGAAGCCCGACATCGAGGCCCGCGTCGGCCAGATCAAGGCCCAGATCGAGGAGACCACCTCCGACTACGACCGTGAGAAGCTCCAGGAGCGCCTCGCCAAGCTTGCCGGCGGCGTTGCGGTGATCCGCGTCGGCGGCGCCACCGAGATCGAGGTCAAGGAGAAGAAGGACCGCGTCGAGGACGCGCTCAACGCCACCCGCGCCGCGGTGCAGGAAGGCATCGTGCCCGGCGGCGGCGTCGCGCTGCTCCGCGCCAAGAAGGCGGTCGGCCGTCTCACCAACGCCAATGACGACGTCCAGGCCGGCATCAACATCGTGCTGAAGGCGCTGGAAGCCCCGATCCGCCAGATCTCCGAGAACGCGGGCGTGGAAGGCTCGATCGTCGTCGGCAAGATCCTGGAGAACAAGTCCGAGACCTTCGGCTTCGACGCCCAGAACGAGGACTATGTCGACATGGTCGAGAAGGGCATCATCGATCCCGCCAAGGTGGTGCGCACCGCGCTCCAGGACGCCTCCTCGGTGGCCGGCCTCCTGGTCACCACCGAAGCCATGGTCGCCGAGCTGCCGAAGAAGGAAGCTCCGCCCGCCATGCCCGCCGGCGGTGGTATGGGCGGCTTCTAAGCCTCCATCCCAATGAAAGTGTTGCGAAGGCCGCCTCCAGGCGGCCTTCTTTTTTGCCGACCCTGCCTCTTCGCTTTCCGATTCAACCAGCGGCCAAAACCCACTACGGTGGCGCGCCGATTCGATTGCGCGAGGATCTCATCAATGCGTGCGCTTCTGGTTTGTTCGACAGCCGTTTTGGCGGCCCTGCTCACCGTTTCGCCGCATCCGGCCTCCGCCCAGATGAAGCTGTCGCCGAAGACGACAGTGCAGGGCGGAACCGAGACGCGCTATTTCACCTCGATCGACGGGCTGATGGACGGCAATGCCGACGTGATCTTGAAGGAGACCCGCCAGGGCAAGACGCTCACCGCGGCGGTGCTCGACGTCTGTTACCCGGTCGCGAAGAACTCCGACCGCAAGGACCGCTTCGTCGTCAATCTCCAGGTCGCCGGCCAGACGCTGACGGGAACGACGCAAAGCCTTGGCGAGAAGTCGCCGGTCAGCGTCAAGCTCACGCGCAAACAGTCCGGCGAGACGTTCGAATTCCGCGGCCAGATCGCAATCGGTCAGGCGGTGACCGAGGTCACCTCCCCCGACAATTCCGATCTCAGCGAAAGGGAATTCCTGGACAACCAGACCTCCGACGACGGCATCACGCCGCAGCCGAAGGATTTCACCGACGTCTCGCCGGAAGCGATCGCAGTCAAGGTCAAGCTCGACGCTGCGACCGACTTCCTGAAGAGCCTGAAGGGCCAGGAGGTCGAGGTGACGCTGGCGAGCCTCAATGTCGGGTGCGATGCGCTGCGCGCGGGCGAGCAGACCATCAACATGTCGGTCGATCCCGAGCGCGCGGGCGCGCTGCTGTCGAAATTCAAGGCGATGCCCGGCGTCACGGCCGCAGGCTGGACCGCGGGCATGACCGAGATGGACCGCACCATCCGCTTCCCTGCGGCGGACTGGCGCGAGGGCGACAAGATCAACAAGGGCAAGCTTGCGACCGCGGTGGCGAACGTGCTGAGCAGGACGCTCGCGGCAAAGCCGGTCTCGCAAGACTTCAATCCAGCCACCGGCAAGCTCAAGCTGGTGTTCAAGCGGCCGAACCAGGATTTTCCGGCGCTCGAGCTCACCGACACGATCGAGGTCGCAGGGCTCGTGTCGCCCGACAAGCCGGGCACCACCGACAAGCTCATGCTCTGGATCGGCAGCCCGGCGACGACGACAGCCGACGAGAGCAGCGGTGCCAAGCTCAATCTGTCCGACGACGCGAGCCCGGACGAAGAAGGCGATCTGCCCGACGACAACGGCTCGATCGAGGCGCTTGCCAAGGAGCTGAAGGGCCAGCGCTGGGACGCCGACAAGTCGGTGTGGAAATAGGCCCTCGTGCCCCGGATGCAGCGCGAAGCGCTGCGAGCCGGGGCCCAGAGGCCGCAAGCGAGATCATGGAGGAAACTGGGTCCCGGCTCTGCGTCGCATCGCTTAGGCGACGCGCCTTGTCCGGGACACGGGCGAAGCTAGTTCCCATTCACGCGAAAGCGCAGCGGCTTGGGACCTACGAGCATCAGGACGTCGCCCTGGCGCTTCCAGGTCTCGACGCTGCCGAGCGCGGCGACGAGCTCGTCGTCGGCCTGCGCCTTTGCAGGCGGACAGGAACGGTCCTGGATCTGGCCGGGGACGAAGATCACGGTGTTGCCGGCAACAGAGAACTGGCCCTTGCCGCCCTTGCACCAGAGCTCCAGCACGACCTCGCCATTGTCGCCGATCTCGATATTCGGAATCCGCTTCGAGCCTGCTTGCGGCAACGCCTCCAGCGTCATCTCGGTGCCGAAGGGAAACCCCTCCTCGGCACGCGCGAGCGTAAACATCGCGAGCATTGCAACCGCCGCACACACCAATCGCTTGAGCGAAACCATGAGACCTCTCGACCGACCTGATTTGCGGCACCTTCTATAAGACGGCTGCGCCATTGAGAAGGTTCGCACAGATGCAAAAATCCCCGCGGGGATGAACCTCGCGGGGATTTGTCGAAGCGCGGCGCTACTTCAGGACCAGCGCCGTGAACGGCCAGACATAAGCCTGCAGCGTCACGAGCACACCGACCAAGCACGCCAGCACGATCGAGTGCCAGAACACGAAGCGCAGAATCGAGCCCTCGTGGCCGTACCACCGCGTCGCAGTGGAGGCGACCACGATCGACTGTGCGTCGATCATCTTGCCCATCACGCCGCCGGAGGAGTTCGCCGCCGCCATCAGCACCGGCGACAGGCCGATCTGCTCGGAGGTGATCTTCTGCAGGTTGCCGAACAGGATGTTCGAGGCGGTGTCCGATCCCGTCAGCGCCACGCCCAACCAGCCGAGCAGCGTTCCGAAGAAGGGATAGAGCACACCGGTCGCCGCGAAGGCGAGACCAAGCGTCGCGTCGACACCCGAGAGGCGGGTGAGGGTGCCGATCGCGAGCATCGCCGAGATCGTGATCAGCGAGATCGCGCACAGCCGGATGGTGCGGCCGTACTCAACCAGCAGGCGTCCCGGCCCAACCCCCATCAGCAAGCCGGAGATGATCGCCGCGATCAGCATGCCGGTGCCGGTGAACGACAGGTAGGTGAACGCGAACACCGCGCCCTCCGGCGTCGGCTTGGCGGCCACGGGCGGCATCTTGTTGATCATCTGGTGTAGCTCGGGAACGGGGTAGTTCCAGGTGAAGATCGAGTTCGCCCAGGTCTTGAATGCACCGTTGCCCCAGATCAGCATCACGATACAGACGATGATCCACGGCAAAAGCGCGCTCCACAGCTCGGACTGGGTCAGCGGCGTCTTGTCCAGCGGCGTTGCCTTTTCCATTTGCGCGGCCGATTCGTCGTGGCCGCGCAGCTCCGGCGACAACCAGAGCTGCCGCGGCTGCCACACTTTCAGGAACAGGATGAGCGCGCCCATCGAGATCAGCGACGCCCCGATGTCGACGATCCAGGGATTGATGTAGTTGGAGATCACGTATTGGGGGATCGCGAACGACACGCCGGTGACGAGAATCGCCGGCCAGACATCCTTCATGCCCCGCCAGCCCGCGAACGCCCAGACCACCCAGAACGGCACGATCAGCGAGAAGAACGGCAGTTGCCGGCCGACCATCGCGCCCAGGATGTAGGGATCGAGCCCGGTGACGGAAGCAAGTCCCTGGATTGGCGTGCCGAGCGCGCCATAGGCGACCGGCGCCGTATTGGCGATCAGCGACAGGCCGGAGGCTGCGAGCGGCGAGAAGCCGAGCCCGATCAGCACCGCGCCGGTGATCGCGACCGGCGTGCCGAAGCCCGAAGCGCCTTCGAAGAAGGCGCCGAACGAGAACGCGACCAGCAGGAGCTGCAGGCGCCGGTCCTCGGTGACGCCGCCGATGGCGCGCTTGAGCAATTCAAAGCGCCCGGTGCTCACCGTGACCTGGTAGAGGAAGATGACGTTGAGGACGATCCAGCCGATGGGAAAGAAGCCGGTGACGATGCCGAGCGCCGAGGCGCGGATCGACATGCCCGCCGGCATGGTGAAGATGAAGATCGTGATCAGGTTGGTGATGATCACGGCGATGACGGCCGCGATGTGCGCTTTCACGCGCCCGCTCGCGATCATGACCAAGAGCGAGACGACCGGAACGGCCGCCGCGACGGTCGACAGTGCCGCGTTGTTCAGCGGATTGTAGATTTGATCCCACATGGCTTCCTCCCCACGCATGTTGCGGCAGGCGGCCCGCGTGGAGAGCCGGTCCTGCTTGACGCTGGAAGCGATAACCCCCGAGCTGGACGCGGATTCCTCGCGAATGCAGCGGTTCCCGTCCGCTCACAAGCTCGCGAAATCCCTGAGCACCCCGCCCCGCGCCGTCGAGCCCCATGCTAGGGTTGCAAGCTGCGACAATCCAACGCAATTTGCAGGTCTTGCGACTTTAGTCTAAGCGCGCCCGTTTTCGCCATTGCCTCAAGTCTTTGGCTCAGGGCATTTGTGCACATCCCCTCGAGGAGACAGAGCTCTGTGAAGAACATCAGCGCCACGCTCGCGATCGTCTGGCGAATCGCCGCCCCCTATTTCCGATCCGAGGACAAATGGGCCGGCCGCGGCCTGCTCGCCGCCGTGGTCGCGATGGAGCTGGCGCTGGTCGCGATCGACGTGCTGGTGAACCAGTGGCAGAACCGGTTCTACAGCGCACTCCAGACCAGCGACTGGGACAGCTTCGTGAGGGAGATCTGGATCTTCGTCGCGCTCGCGTTCACCTATATCGCGCTGGCCGTCTACAAGCTTTACCTGAACCAGTGGCTCCAGATTCGCTGGCGGCAATGGCTCACTCGGCATTATCTCGGTGAATGGCTCGGCGGCGCCACGCATTATCGCATGCAGCTCAAGGGCGATGCGGCCGACAACCCGGACCAGCGCATCACCGAGGACGTCAAGAACTTTGTCGAGCAGACCCTGACCATCGGGCTCGGCCTGCTCTCGTCGATCGTGACGCTGTTCTCCTTCGTGATCATCCTTTGGGGCCTTTCCAACGCGGCGCCGCTGCGCCTGTTCGGCACCGATCTCATGATCCCCGGCTATCTGTGCTGGGGCGCGCTGATCTACGCGATCTTCGGCACCGCGCTGACGCACTGGATCGGCGCACCGCTGGTCAACCTCAATTTCGAGCAGCAACGTTACGAAGCCGACTTCCGCTTCAACCTCGTCCGCGTCCGCGAGAATTCCGAGCAGATCGCGCTGCTCAGAGGTGAAGGCGCCGAACGCGCCCGCCTGCTCGATCGCTTCGGTTTCGTGATCGCCAACTGGTACGGCATCATGAGCCGGACCAAACGCCTCACCGCGTTCACGGCCAGCTACCAGCAGGCCGCAGTGATCTTTCCCTACGTGCTGGTGGCGCCGGCCTTCTTCGCCAAGAAGATCCAGCTCGGCGACATGATGCAGACCGCATCCGCCTTCTCCAGCGTCCAGGGCGCGCTGTCGTTCTTCGTCACGGCCTACCGGTCGCTCGCGGAGTGGCGCTCGATCGTTGCGCGCCTCGATGGCTTCGAGATGTCGGTCGAATCGGCGGCGAACCTGCCGGCACATGAGCCTGCCATCGCCCTGGAGGTCGCCGGCGGCCGTCATATCGACCTCGAGCAGCTCTGCGTGAACCTGCCCAACGGCACGCCGCTGGTGGCCGCCAAGGCCTTCACGATTCGGTCCTCGGAGCGCGTGTTGGTGACCGGACCGTCGGGCTCCGGCAAGTCCACGCTGTTCCGGGCCATCGCCGGCATTTGGCCGTTCGGTACCGGCACGGTTGTCATCCCGGCGAAGGCAAGGCTGATGATGCTGCCGCAGCGGCCCTATTTTCCGGTCGGCGTGCTGCGCGATGCCGTTGTCTATCCCGCAGCGCCCGGCGCGTTCGACGCCGCGCAAGTGCGCGACGCACTGATTGCGGTTGGGCTGCCTGACCTCGCCGGACGGCTGGACGAGGACGGTCACTGGAACCGGATGCTGTCGCTCGGCGAGCAGCAGCGCCTGGGGCTTGCGCGCGCGCTGCTGCATGCGCCGGACTATCTGTTCCTGGACGAGGCGACTGCCTCGCTGGACGAGCCGTCGGAGGCCCGGCTTTACCGGCTCCTGGCGGAGAAGCTGCCGCAGGCCACCATTGTCTCGATCGGCCACCGCTCGACGCTCGACGCCTTCCACACGAGGAAGGTCGCCTTGGTCAAGGATGGTGCGATCCACGTTGTCGGCAAGGGCCGTGAACCGGTCGAGGCGGAGCCGACCGCCGCGCCCTGAGGCGCAAAGGGGCGCGGCGCCCGCCTCCTCTCGTATCCCGGACAAGCCGCAACGCCCTTCAGCGTTGAGGCGCAGAGCCGGGACCCAGGTGTCGGACTCCAGAAGAATGGGCCCCGGCTCTGCAGCGCACCGCTGAAGGAGCGCTGCGCTGCGTCCGGGTCACAACGACGCTGCAAACGCAATCACGGAGCGTGAGGCGTCAGCGCCGGTCTCCAGCCCCGCACTTCGCACTCTCGCCCCGCGGTCGAGCATCCTTCTCACCAGCCCCAATCGGGTAGGAGGAAGCCTCGCGGCTTCCCCCTCCCACACCACCGTACGTACGGTTCCGTATACGGCGGTTCGTCAAGCACGATTGAGATGGCGGTGCAGTTCGATGAGAGACGGCAAGCCGAGTTGCGTGAAGAAGGCGGCGCGATAGGCATCGTTCATGTGGCTGGCCCCGGCGTTCCACCAGGGGCCTCGGCCGTTGGAGGCCGACCGCCATGCCCGCTCCGGATCGAGCCCGCGTTGCATCAAGCGCTTGCGGCGTGTCCGCGGTCGCTTCCACTGGCGCCAGAGGACGCAGCGCAATTTGCGCCGCATCCAGCCGTCGAGCTCCTCGAACACCCCTTTGGCCTCCGCCAGCCGGAAGTATTGCAGCCAGCCGCGCAGGATGGGGGTTAGGGCTCTGACAGTCGATGCCAGGGTTCGTCCGCGCCCTTGGCGCAACGTCGTCCTCAGCTTGCTCCGCAACCGCTGCACACTCTTGGCCGCGACCCGCAGGCGCGGTTGCTTGTGAGCGGTCATGGTGTAACCGAGGAAGGTACGCGCCCAGGGATGGTCAACAGCACTCTTTGCTGCGTTGACCTTGAGCCGCAGCTGCTCGGTCAGGAAGCGCGTGATCGACGCCATCACCCGCTCGCCGGCCCGCCGCGTCCGCACATAGATGTTGCAGTCGTCGGCGTAACGGCAGAAGGCGTGGCCTCGTCGCTCGAGCTCCTTGTCCAGGTCATCGAGCAGGATGTTCGACAGCAGCGGTGACAGAGGACCGCCTTGCGGCGTGCCTTCGCTCCGTGCCGTCGTGATCCCACCCGTCATCAATCCAGCCTGCAGGTAGCGGCGGATCACCCGCAGCACCCGCCTGTCCGCGACCCGGCGGGCCACTCGTGCCATCAGCACATCATGGTTCACCCGGTCGAAGAACTTCTCCAGATCAAGGTCGACGACGAAGCGTCGGCCCTCGGCCACGTGCGTTCGCGCGGCACGCACCGCATCGTGCGCGCTGCGCCCCGGACGGAAGCCGTACGAAGCCTTGGAGAAGCCTGGATCGAACAGCGGCATCAGCACCTGATGCATCGCCTGCTGGATCAACCGATCCACCACCGTCGGGATGCCCAATTGGCGCATCCCTCCACCGGGCTTGGGGATTTCCACCCCGCGCACCGGCTGCGGCCGATAGCGGCCTTCCAGCAGTTCTTCCTTGATGCGCAGCCAATGCTCCTTCAGATACGGCTGCAACTGCTCCACAGTCATCCGATCGATGCCCGCGGCGCCCTTGTTCGCCACCACCCGATGGTAAGCCGCCATCATGTTCGCTCGGCTGACGATCTTCTCTATCAGCCGCACTTCCACCTCCGGAGGGGAAGGTTGCGATCTTGCCGCGATGTTTGATGCACCCGCCTCCTGCTCTGGCGGCTTCCGGCCGCTGCCCTCGGAGCGGGCATGACGCATCTCAGCGCCATCGTCTGCATCTGCTTCCACCAAGACCGGCCTCCTCCGGTACTCGACGTTCGGCCCTTCACCGGCTTGGTCTGCCGGCTACTACGGCCTCTGCTGACTTCTGCCGCCCCATCCCGACGCCTTGCGGCGCCGGTAGCACACCCGTTGCCGGGGGCAGGACGACAGATCTCCCAGGGTTAGTCGCGTGACCTTCGTGCCATGTACCTGTCGCATCTACGGCCGCATCCTCCGGGTGATATTGGGCTTCGGGAATTCTTGCTCCCTCGCCCGGATGCGGACGCCTCCTATGCGCTTCCTGTTCGTCAGGCCGGCACTTTGCTTACAGCTTCCTTCAGACCCCGCCTCGCGACGACGCCCTTGCTGTTCGGCTAACGGTTCCCATCACCAGGGTCCGTAGAGGACTCTCACCTCCAAGTCATCGATCGGACACCACTCCAATCAAATCGCGCCAGTCACGGCGCTCCGCGCCATGCCTGGCGCACAAGCAAAAGGGCGGCAGATCACTCTGCCGCCCTCGTCAAGTCGTCTCGGTTAGAAGACTTACTTCAGGTTGCTCATCGCCGTCAGGTCGAACGAGAGCTTGGCGACGCCGGCCGCGCTGCACCAGTTGGAGCCGAAGCCGCCCGGATTGATGGGGGTGAAGCTGCCGTCGAACTTCGCGGTGTAGTCGCTGGTGAAGGCGTTGCAGTCGCCCTTCTTCAGGTCGGTGTCGTAGTAGCGAAGATCGAGCGTGAACACCTTGTAGGTAAAGCCGACGCCGACGTTCCAGGTGTTGTAGCTCGGCTCCTTGATGCCGTTCGCATACACCGGATCGCCCGCGATGCCGTAGAAGATGTCGGAGGTGCCGAGCCACTGCCGGCCGAACTCACCGGACACGTACATGCCAACGCCACTGGCACCGAAGATCGTGCTCGGCGCGGTCCACTTGGCGGTGATCGAAGCGTAGTTGCCCCAGGCGCCGAGGTTGAGGAAGTTCGGCGAGTAGTACTCGTTGAAGCCGACCGTCCATTGGTCGTTGATGGCGATGTTCAGCTTGGCATAGGCCTCGAAGAAGCTCGCGTCCTTCTTGGCGAAGTTGCCGTTGATGGGAAGGCCGATGGCGCCCTGGGAGTAATCGATGTCGGTGCCGCAATTGCCCTGGGCGAGGGTGCCCTGCGAGCCGAAGCAGCTTCCGCCCGGATAGAGGTAACCCCAGACACCGAAGTCGAAGGCGAACATGCCGAAGGTCGGGCGGATACCGCCGTAGATGTCGACCTCGGCCGCGGCGCGGTTCGGGAACGAGATGCTCGAGGCGGAGGTACCGATGTAAAGCTGCAGGTCTTTGTTGACGTTGTAACGCGGCTCGAAATAGGCCGTGACCGACGGCTTATGGTTGGACTGGGTGACGCCGCGGAAGATGTAATCGCTCATGATGCCGGCGCCGAAGGCGACATCCCAGGGATCGAAGGCCGGCGGCGGCGGGGCTTTCAGCGCCTTCACGCGCAAGTCCGCCGCGAAAGCCGAACCCGTCACCATTGCCAGCGCCGTTGCCAACAAAACCACTTTCTTCATTTCGATCCCCATCGCCAGTTCTTAGACCCCAGTCGGATCCCGGAAGCCCCCCGGGGCGCTCGACCTGATTGCAAATGTCATCGCTGCGGCAATTTGGATTGGGGGATATGAACCGTGAAGCAAAAAGCGCGGGCATCTGCCGACTTTTTAGGCGTTTTGACAATTCCACGAAAGGTTGTCAGCCTGTGTGGCTTCCCGATCACATTATTTGCATTCCAAAATGCACAGAAGGCCCGTGTAAGCCCGGGGATCATCGGGCAGCGTGATACCCAGGCAACGAATCAGACTGCCGCCGGGAACAGCGCGACCAAACCCGCTTTGTGACGATGCAAAAAGGCCGCAGCACCTGGCGCCGCGGCCCTTCTGTTTGCAGATCCTTCCAAGGGCGACGAGAGGCCGAGGCCCTACCCCTGTCCCTCGGCCGACGCCGATTCCGCAGAAGACGAAGGCATCGCCCAGCTTGTCTCGGCGGCAGGCTCGGGAGCCGGAGCCTCTGCCGGTGCTGAGGGCTTCGGAGCAGGCGCTGCCTTCGCCTTCTTCGGTGCCGCTTTCTTCGCGGCCTTCTTGGGAGCGGCCTTCTTGGCCGACTTTGCCGCAGCCTTCTTCGGGGCTGCCCTCTTGGCAGATCTCTTTGCAGCTTTCTTCGCAGTCTTTTTGGCAGACTTTTTCGCGGACTTCTTGGCTGTCTTCCTCGCGGTCTTCTTCGCCGCTACAGCCTTTTTGGCCTTTTTGGCCTTCTTGCTTTTCTTCTTCTTCGCTTTCGCCATCGTGGTCCTCCTGTTGCCGCCGAACAATGGTCGATCGGACGTCGTTGCGCCGTCACCTCCGGACGAAAGCTCAGCTTTGAAACTCAAGCTTGCGCGTTCAATGCCGGCCGCGATCCGCCCGTAGCCCAATCGAGAAGCTCAATCGTGTGTACGACCGGAACTGACGTGCCACTGGCAATCTGCACCATGCAGCCGATATTGCCCGCGGCAATCATGTCCGGCTTGACGCTCGCGATGTTGGCGACCTTGCGATCGCGCAACCGACCCGCAAGCTCGGGCTGGAGAATGTTGTAGGTCCCCGCCGAGCCGCAACACAAATGGCTCTCGGGTACATCTTTCACCACGAATCCATTCTTGGAAAGCAATTCTTTCGGAAGGCCTGTGATTTTCTGCCCGTGCTGCAACGAACACGCGGAGTGATAGGCGACCACGATGTTGTCCTGTCTCGCAGTCGTCGCGAGTCCGAGGCCGGCGACGTATTCGGTGATGTCCTTGGCGAGCGCCGACACCTTCGCCGCATCGGCCGCGAACGCGGCGTCCTCGCGCAGGAGATAGCCATAGTCCTTGATAACCGTACCGCAGCCGGAGGTCGTCACCAGGATGGCGTCGAGCCCCTCGCCGGCTGCTTCCGCGCTCCACGCCGCGACGTTGGCGCGAGCTCGCGCCAGCGCATCCTCATCGTTGCCGAGGTGATGGGTCAGCGCCCCGCAGCACTGCTCGTCCCGGACCAAGACGACCTCGATGCCATGGCGGGTGAGGAGACTGATTGCGGCCTGGTTGATCCGCGGCGCCAGCACCTGCTGGGCGCAGCCCTGCAGCAGCGCCACACGCCCGCGCTTCTTCCCGAGCGCCGCGAATACGCTGCCCGGGGCAGGCCCTGCGGGCGGCAGGCGGTTCGGAGCCAGCGCCAGCATTGCCTTGATGCGCTGGATCAATCCGGGCGTCGCCGAAGGCCGGGGCGTCGGCAGCAAGACGCTCAGCGGACGGGCCAGCCGCGCCAGCCACATGCTGATGCGGAAGCGCTGCGGGTCCGGCAGGACGAAGGCCAGCACCTTGCGCAACAGCCGCTCGGCCAGCGGCCGCTGATAGCGCTGCTCGATCCGGACCCGGGCCTGGTCGACGAGATGCATGTAGTTCACGCCGGAGGGGCAGGTCGTCATGCAGGCAAGGCAGGACAGGCAGCGGTCGATATGCTTGACCACCTCGGCGGTCGGCACCTGATCCTTCTCCAGCATCTCCTTGATCAGGTAGATGCGGCCGCGCGGGCTGTCGAGTTCGTCCCCGAGCAGCACATAGGTCGGACAGGTTGCGGTGCAGAAGCCGCAATGGACGCAGGCGCGCAGGATCTTGTCGGCTTCCGCGATGTCGGGGTCGGCGAGCTGCGCGAGTGAGAATTCGGTCTTCATTCAGCAGCGCTCCGCGTGAGCCGCCCCCGGTTGAGAATGGTCTTCGGATCGAAGCTGGCGCGCACCCGCTCGCTCAGCGCGGCAATGCCCGGCGCCAGTGGATGGAACACATCGACATCGCGCCTGACCTCCTCGGCCGCCCGGATCAACGTGGCATGTCCCCCAACTGCATTCGCGCGCGCACGGACGACCGGTGCATGCGCGTCCGGCTTCGGTGGCAATGCCGCCCAGATCAGCCCGCCGCCCCAATCATAGATCAGGTCGCCGCCGGTCTCGCGCGCCAATTGGGTGCCGAGTGCCGCGCCCGAGGCCGGCGGACAGACGATCCGCCACACTGGCCAGGCGCCGAGCGCGCCGCCGGTCGCGAAGGGCAGCACATCGCGGATCGCGGCCCATAGCGCGGCAGATGCGACATCCTCGATCAACGTCGCGGTTCCAAACGGCGCCAGCAATTCGCGCAGCGAGCCGGCGCGGTGCGCGGCAGATGCGGTGATGCCTTCGAGCCGCAGCACGGTCAGCGCCTCGCCCTGGCCCACGATGTCGACCAGCCCCTCGGTCTCGGCCCGGAATGCCGATTTCGGCACATGCGCGGCACCGGAGACGTCGAAGGGTGAGCCAAGGGCCGCAGTCATGGCTTTGTTGGCGGCGGCATCCTCTAACCCGCGCAGCAACAGCGTCCGCTCGGCCTCCGGCTTCGGCATCACCTTGAGCGTGACCTCGGTCATCACCGACAGCGTGCCCCACGACCCCGCCAGGAGCTTGCAGAGATCGTAGCCGGTGACGTTCTTCACCACCTTGCCGCCGGTCTTGAAGCTGTCGCCAAAGCCGGAGACGGCATGCGCCCCGAGCAGATGATCACGCGCCCCGCCCGCCCTGATCCGCCTTGGACCGGCGAGCCCGGCCGCGATCATGCCGCCGATGGTGCCTGATACCGGGGTGCCGAGCAGCGGGGCGGTGTTCATCGGCTCGAAGGCGAATTGCTGGTTCTTGGCATCGATCAGCGACAGCACGTCGGCAAGCGGCGCCCCGGCCTGGAGCGTGACGATCAACTCGTTCGGCTCGTAGGAGGTGACGGCATTGAGCGCGGAGACGTCGAGCACGGCGTTGGTTGCCGTGGCGTGGCCGATGCTGCGCTTGCTGCCATGGCCGATGATCTCGAGCGGCTGCTCGTTGGCAATCGCCGCGCGCACCACCTCTTCGACGTCTTTGGCGTCTCTGACCTTGAGCGTATCCACGGGAAAAGGCGGTAGCGAAATTCGCGCGGGAAATCAATTCGACGCATGGCTCGCGCCCCACCTCCCAAAGGAGGCGCCTTGTCTCTTCCTCACCGTGCCAGCCGGCCAGAGCGGTTGCGGTCTTCTGGTCGTGGCGCAAACGGAAGCGAAGCTAAAGCGGAATGGCATTAGGCTGAATCGATTGCCGCAGGCTCGCTCACTTCTCCCGCTTGCGGGAGAGGCGTAGGCCGCCTCTGGCGGCCGTCATCTCAAGACACGCCGAGGCAAAGCCTCGGCTATGGCGACGCGCCGGGTGAGGGCTTTTTCCTCTTGGGGATTGTCCCATTGCGGAAGCACCCTCTCCCCAACCCTCTCCCGCAAGCGGGAGAGGGAGCACACCGTCGCCTTCGCGGCTATCGACCTCATCTCATCACGCTTTAGAGGAGGCAGACCGCGTTGCCGAGATCCTGCGCCGCTTCGTCCCGCAGGCGCAACGCCAGTCGGGCATCGAACCGGTTAGGAACGGACGCAAGCTCTCGCGTTTGTCATGCATTCGGCGCGCCAGCGCGAAGCAGGCGGAAATGGGCTGGGCGAGCTGCAGCTGCTGTAAGGCGCGTCCACAATCACCACGAGGAGGAGGTTTGCCATGAACGTGGAGCGATTTCGTGTCTCCCGCCGGCAATCCGTTGCCGGTTTATCTGTCCTGGGCCTGAGCGGGCTGCTGATCCCCACCGCCCATGCGCAGCACAAAACACAGAAGCACCAGGAAACCACGGGCGTGGGAATACATGCCGCTGAAGTGAAGGATGAGGACATCTTTCAGTTCGCGCTGAACCTGGAATACATGGAGGCTGAGTTTTATCTGCGCGCCACGACCGGCAAGGGGATCGACGATTCTGACGCTGGACCCGACGCCGCGAGGGTCGCTGGCGGACACGAAGCCAAATTCGACAGGAAGGAAATCCGCGAATTTGTCGAGGAGCTGGCCGAAAACGAGCTTGCCCACGTGCGCTTCTATCGCAAGACGCTGGGCAGGATGGCGGTATCGCGCCCAGCCATCGATTTCGATGCGGGCTTCAAGGCAGCCGCCCAGGCAGCCGGTCTCCCCGCCGATTTCGATCCGTTTGCCGATGACATGAGTGTCCTGCTGGGCGGCATGCTGTTTGAGGACGTCGGCGTGACGGCGTATGCCGGGGCAGCGCCGCTGATCAAGAGCAAGGAGTTCGTCGAGGCTGCGGCGGGCATTCTGGCCGTCGAGGCGTACCACATGGGGATGGCGCGGTCGCAGCTCTATTTGATGGGTGAAAAGGCCTGGAATGCGGCCAACGCCATCTCCGACGCCCGGGACCGGCTCGACGGTCGTCAGGACAAGGATCAGGGCATCCAGATGAACGGCAAAGCCAATGTCGTTCCCTCAACGCCCGATGCCATTGCGTTCCGCCGCACGCCGCAGGAGGTGCTGCATATCGTCTATTTGACCGAAAAGCAGGGTGTCAGCCAAGGCGGGTTCTACCCGAACGGAATGAACGGCGTGCTCAAGTCCACCTGAGTTCTCGACTGGCCGTTCATGGAACTGCGCCCTTTTCCAACGCGTGCTTCCTTCAGAGGAGGAATGAACATGAAGAAGATGATTGTTGCACTTTCTGCCATCGCCCTCATCGGCGCTGCGCCGGCCGCATTTGCACAAGGCGCATCGACCAAGTCGCCGGGCCATGAGATGCAAGTCAAGGGATCCAAGAAAGGCCATCCGGGAGCATCCGGTTACGCTCCGGGACATAAGAAGCAAGCCACTGGCTCTAAGAAAGGTTATCCCGGCGCTTCTGGCTACGCTCCTGGTCAAACCACTGGAACAAGCAAGAGCGGCTACTGACGATCGTCTCGCAACTGCGAATAGCAGACGCCGCCGCGGTCTCAACCCGGCGGCTTTTTCTGTGCGTGATCCAAATGCGACCATGAGGGTTGCGAACGTTGGCGGCCTCCCGAGTGTGGCGCTTCCCTCATCCTGCAGCTCGCGCAGCGAGCGTCTCGAAGGATGAAAGCCGAGCTGCAACCGCTGAGCCTTCATGGGTTCGAGACGACAGCGTCGCGGTCGCTCACGGGATCTGGAGTGTACGTCGGCCTCCGCCCCTGCAACATCCGCACTTCGATCATCATCGAACCATCTTCACCCGAGACTTCGCTACCGATCGCATGGTTCTCGTCCCAAAGGAGCTCCATCATGAACGAACAGGCAATGAACCAACAAGCCGTCCATCAGGCAGTCGGCGGCGGACTTCTCGTCGTGGCCCAATGGGAAGCCAAGGCCGAAGAGGCCGACCGGGTTGCCGAGATCCTGCGCGGCTTCCTCCCGCAGGCGCAGGGCGAGCCAGGCGTCAAGCTGTTCCTGATCAGCCGCGCCAAGGATAATCCGGCGCAGTTCCTGTTCTACGAGCTGTTCCGCGACGAAGCCGCCTTCAAGGCGCACCAGGAAAGCGCACATTTCAAGACCTACATCGCGGGACAGGCACTGCCGTTACTGGCGAGGCGTGAGCGGGCGCAATACGAGCTGGTGTGAGGGCCCGTTTCCCTCTCCCCTTGTGAGAAGTTGGTGAGACCTTCGGCCGCCGTTCTCAGAACGCCGAAGCGGAGCTTCGGCTACGGCGCCGGATGAGGGGTATCTATCCGCGAGCACAGATATCGTAGGCTGAGGCAAAGCGAAGCGTGTCCACCACTTCGACTGGAGAGCTGGATCGATGATGGGCACGGCGCAAGTGCGCCTTTGCCCATCCTACGATTCGGGACACGCAGAGAGATACCCCTCTCCCGTCTCGTCGCTCTGCGGGGAGCCACCCTGTCCCACAAGGGAGAGGGTGCACCGTCACCGCGGCCTTCAGAACCGGGGAATATCCGGAAACGCCAGCTTGCCCGCATGAACATGCATGCGGCCGAGCTCGGCGCAGCGGTGCAGGGTCGGAAATACTTTTCCGGGATTGAGCAGGCCCTGCGCGTCGAAGGCGCATTTCAACCGCTGCTGCTGACTGAGGTCGATCTCGCTGAACATGTCGGGCATCAGGTCGCGCTTCTCGATGCCGACGCCGTGCTCGCCGGTGAGCACGCCGCCGAACTCGACGCAGGCGCGCAGAATGTCGGCGCCGAAGGCTTCGGCGCGCTCGATCTCACCGGGCTTGTTGGCATCATAGAGGATCAGCGGATGCAGATTGCCGTCGCCGGCGT
The DNA here is from genome assembly GCF_045571415.1 of Bradyrhizobium sp. LMG 9283. Classification (NCBI taxonomy): domain Bacteria; kingdom Pseudomonadati; phylum Pseudomonadota; class Alphaproteobacteria; order Hyphomicrobiales; family Nitrobacteraceae; genus Bradyrhizobium; species Bradyrhizobium sp. LMG 9283. The sequence continues at coordinate 1,295,881 of NZ_CP120691.1, read as the reverse complement.
GGAACACGTTGGCGCAGCCGAGCTGGTATTTTTCCGAGAGCTCGCGGATGCGGGCGAGCGCCTTCGGCAGCGCGCCGCGGGGAATCGTCCCGTCCATGCAGAGATAGTCGGGCGAGATGCGGCCCACGGCCGGAAACGCGGCCTTGCGGCCGGCCCAGAACAGATTGCGCTCGGCCTCCGAAGTCGAGATCTGGCAGGTGGTCGAGCCGCAGGCATTGGCGATGGCCTCGACGCGCGTGATCAGCTCGTCGACCTCGATCTTGGGACCGTCGAGTTCGATGATGAGGAGCGCTTCGACGTCGAGCGGGTAGCCGGCATGGACAAAGGCCTCCGCGGCGTGGATCGCGGGCTTGTCCATCATCTCCATGCCACCGGGAATGATGCCGGCGCCGATAATGCGCGCCACGCACTCACCCGCCGCCTCGACTTGCGCAAAGCCGACCATCAGCGCGCGCGCCGTCTCCGGCTTTTGCAGGATCCGCACCGTGATCTCGGTGATGACGCCGAGCAGGCCTTCGGAACCGGTGATGACGCCCATGAGGTCATAGCCGGCGCTCTCCGCCGACTTGCCGCCGATCCGCAGGATCTCGCCGTTCATCAGCACGATCTCGCAACCGAGCACGTTGTTGGTGGTCATGCCGTATTTGAGGCAATGCACGCCGCCGGAATTCTCGGCGACATTGCCGCCGATCGAGCAGGCGATCTGGGATGACGGATCGGGCGCGTAGTAGAAGCCGGCATGCGCGACCGCCTGGCTGATCGCCAAATTGGTGACACCGGGCTCGGTGACGACGACACGGTTGTCGAAATCGATCTCGCGGATGCGCTTGAACTTGCCGAGCCCGAGCAGCACGCCGTCTTCGAGCGGCAGCGCGCCGCCGGACAGCGAGGTGCCGGAGCCGCGCGGCACCACTTTGATACCCTGCGCGGCACAATATTTCAGGATGAGCGAGACCTGCTCGGTCGTATCCGGCAGCACCACAACCATCGGCGGCTGCCGGTAGGCGGTCAGCCCGTCGGATTCGTAGGCCCGCATCTCGGCCGCGCTGTCGATCACGCCCTCGCCGGGCACGATTGTGCGCAGCGCAGCAATGATCTCCGCGCGGCGCGCGAGCACCGCCTGGTCGCTCGCAGGCATCATGATGGCCATGACATATCCTTCCGGCTCGCGCCGCATGATCCAATTTGTCGCGGCAAATCAACCACGTCCGCGCCTATTTGGGTAGGCCATCCGAAAGTCTGATCGACGATCTGAGGCAAGTTCGCTCTGGGACAAGTAGGAAACCGTGAAACCTGTCATGGTTTGGTGGCTTGTCCAAGCCGAGCAGGCCTGCCAAAAGCGGCGGGTCGGCGATTGTTGACCAGGCAAGAGACTGACCAGACCCACCAGGGAAGAGACGAAGAGCACCCGATGACAAAACTGACTTTTGGCGCACTGACGATCCTCACCGTGATTGCCACCGCACCCGCCGCGATGGCGCAGGATGTCGCGGCCGGCAAAACATCGTTCAACAAGTGCCTGGCCTGCCACGCGATCGGCGAAGGCGCCAAGAACAAGGTCGGCCCCGAGCTCAATGGCCTCAACGGCCGCAAGTCGGGCACTGCTCCGGACTACAATTATTCGGATGCGAACAAGAATTCCGGCATCACCTGGGACGAGGCCACTTTCAAGGAATACATCAAGGACCCCAAGGCCAAGATCCCCGGCACCAAGATGGCGTTCGCGGGCATCAAAAACGAGACCGAGATCAACAATCTCTGGGCCTTCATTGCCCAATACGACAAGGACGGGAAGATCAAGCAGTAAGCATGCAAAAGGCGGCCGCTAATCGGCGGCCGCCTGCGCTGGGGCGATGTTGCCGATCATCGTCTCGATCTCCGCCTTCACGAGATCCGGCACGGCGTTCTGCACCATGTGGCCGAGGTCCGGCAGCACGATCAGTTTTGCATTCCGCACGGTCGCGGCAAAACGGCGCGCGTGGATGTCGGTCCTCACGGTCTTGTCCGGCTCGCCCGCGATGACCGTCACCGGCACGGAAATCTCGCCATAGCGCGCAACTTGCGCGGCGACCGACTCTTTCAGCGTCACCAGATCATAAGCATTGGCGATGAACTCGCGGGGGCGAAGCAAGAGCGGCGTCGCGGAGTCCTTGACGAAACCGTCGGGCATAGTTTGCGGCAGGAAGACGTTGCGCGCCCCGGATTCAGCGAGGACATAGCCGAGCGGCAGCGTGATCGTGTAGGCGAGCAGTGGACCGATCACGGGCGTTGCGATGATCTCGTTGTAGCGGCCGACACCGCCACGCCAGGGATGCGTGACGGGCGCGAGCATCACGAGACCGGCTACGCGGTGCGGGTGATCGAGCGCGATCCGCGCCCCGAGCGCGCCGCTCCAGGAATGCGCCACGAAGACCGCGCGATCGATCCCGAGCTTGTGAAGCGCCTCATCGACCATCCGCGCCTGGATCTGCGGCGTCGAATCCTGCCGCCGCCCGCGCGTGCTCCAGCCATGGCCGGGGCGGTCGATCAGAATGACGCGATGATCGTCGGCGAGGATGTCACCGAGTGGCCGGCGCATCGCTTCGAGATTGGAGCTCGCGCCGTGCAGCATCACGATCGGAAGCCCCGAATCGCGTGGGCCGATATCGACGACATGAAGCGTCGCGCCGTCGACCTCGATCATCCGCCCCTGCGGTGGATAGGCGCGTTGCACGAAGACGATCCCCGCCTGCGTGACCAGCGCCAGCAGAACCAGCGCCGTCATGACTGACATCACGATCATGGGGAGAATCCGGGTGATCCTGGGCACGGGGCAGTTACGGGTCTGACGGGTGGCAGTTTCGCCGCCGGCTTTCCACGCTTCCACCGAAAAGGCCGGGCTGTGGATATGTGCACAATCGCCAAACGAAATAATTCAATAAAGTCAACAACGATCCGAGAGAGTACGCAAGCCCCGCAACAGCTTCATGCAGGCGTCATCGCGGCTTCCATATAATCGCCATGGTCGGTTCGGCCATCTAGGCGCGGGTGGGCGCCGATCCTCCTCGCAACGTCGGGCGATGCGGGAAAGACCGGCAGGATTTGTCCTGATTTGAACCGGAGAATTTCAATGAACTTCAGATCGAACGACACTGCGATCGACGAAATCGTCGCGAGCTGCAACGGCGACCTGCGCGGTGCCGTGCGGGCGCTGCTCCTGATCAACGAGCACCTCGAGACCGAGCTTGCAAAGGCTTACGCCGCAGCCGCCGACCGCAGCCTCGTCGAGCGCGGCAGCAACGTCCTGCATTGAGCGCAGGTTAGTTCGTCCCGTCCTCTTCCTTTTCTTCCTCGGGCGTGACTGCAGGGCAAGCGCGGATCGTCGAACGGGCAAGCTTGGCATCGGCCTTGGACTTGTAGGGACCGTCGCCGAACCAGATGTCGCCGATGATGACTGGATTGCTGGTCACGATGGTGCATTTGCCGGTGGCGCGGTTGCCGACCACCCAGAACAGTCCGTCGGCGAAGCTCACCGTCCCCGACGCGAGCAGCAATACCGCTGCGACCACCAAACGCTTCATGGCTTTCGCTCCTGCCATGCAGGTAGGCCTGTATCAGGCCTCGCAATAGCCCTCGCGGTGCAACGCCTGCGATCGTGGTTAATCCACGCCGGCGGCGATCGCTCAAGAAATGATCGAGTTATAGCTAGATGTCGCGGCCTTCGACCTTCTCGGTCAGAGCCTTGACCTGATCGGGAATCTTCTCGAGGTGCGGATTGACGGCGAGCGCCTTGCGGTAGGCGTCAAGCGCGCGCTTATCGTCGCCGACCTCCTGCATGATCATGCCGAGGCCGGCGAGCGCCCCGAAATGGCGCGGCTCCCGGATCAGCACTTGCTGGATATCCGCGAGAGAGCGGCCATAGTCGTTCTGCATGTAATAGAGCGTCGCACGCCGGTTCCAGGCCTCGATGTAATCGGGCCTGAGCTTGATGATCGAATCCAAGAGCTTGATGGCCACGTCGATCTTCTTCGCGTCGACCGCGGTCTTGGCGCGTGACATCAGAAGCGCCGCCGTGTCGCTCGGGGTCTGGAGCCAGATCGCCCAGATCCGCGCCTCGACATGCTTGGCGCTGGCTTCATCGGGGGCCGCCTTCAGCGCGCCGAACAGGAAATCGAGATTTTTGCTGCGATCGACCTTGGGCAGCTTGGCCGGCGCTTCAGGCAGCTTCTTCTGCTTGCCGGGTGGCTCAACCTGCTGCGCCAGGGCCGGGGCCAGGCCGCCGGTTCCCAGCACGAGGGCTAGGCACAGGGTGCGCGCGAGGTGGAATCTGACTGCCATGGTGAAAGTCTAAACGCGCAAAGCCGCCCTTGCAAAGCAAAGGCGGCGTCAAACTCTCGTGTGAGACCGTGGTCTTGCGGAGCGCGCGAAAGGTGTCCGCTAGGGCAGTATCAGCCCTGGCGCGCCTTGAAGCGGCGCTGCACCTTGTTGATCACATAGACCCGGCCCTTGCGGCGGACCAGGCGGTTGGCGCGATGGCGACCGCGCAGCGATTTCAGCGAGTTACGGACCTTCATGGCAGAATCCTGAACGTTCGAAAGGCCGTGTTCGGCACTACCGTTTCGGCACGCGCGAATGTGGCAAAATGAGATCTTTCCCGCCGGCGGACCGACCGCCCGGGACGGGGCGGTTCTTAAGGCATGGGAGGACCGGATGTCAATGTTAACTGCCCCGCCCCGGCACAGCAAATTCGTGAAAACAACCCCATGCACAGTAGAAGCGGCCGAATCGGCCCGATTTTGTCGCCATGATCTCAAGGCCTTTCGACGACGCCTTGCCAAATTCGTTATATGATATAATCAATTCGGCAACCCGCCGGGAGGACACCCATGCCGAAGCTGAAGCTGCCCAACATTGATGATGTCGTCGCCATCGACATCCATACCCATGCCGAGGAGCCCTGCGGCTGCCATGCCGACGACGGCTACGACGACTTCCAGGCGCAGATGGCGGAATATTTCAAGTCGCCGAACAAGCATCCGCCGACGGTGCCGGAAACCGCGGCCTATTACCGCTCCAAGAACATCGCCGCGGTGATCTTCCCTGTCGATGCCGAGCGCGAGACCGGCTTCCGCCGCTACAACAATTACGAGATGCTGGAGGTCGCCTCCGACCATCTCGATGTCCTCATCCCCTTCGTCTCGATCGACCCGCACAAGGGCAAGCTCGGCGCGCGCGAGGCGCGCAAGCTGATCGAGGAATACGGCGTGCGCGGCTTCAAATTCCACCCGACCATGCAGGGCTTCTACGCCAACGACCGCATGGCCTATCCACTCTATGAAGAGATCAACAATGGCGGCGCGATCGCGCTGTTCCACACCGGCCAGACCGGCGTCGGCTCGGGCATGCCCGGCGGCATGGGCATGCGGCTGAAATACTCCAACCCGATGTACATGGACGACGTCGCGGCCGATTTCCCCGATCTCAAGATCATCCTCGCGCACCCCTCCTTCCCCTGGCAGGAAGAGGCGCTGTCGGTCGCGACCCACAAGCCGAACGTTTACATCGATCTCTCGGGCTGGTCGCCAAAATATTTCCCGCCGATCCTGGTGCGCTACATCAACTCGATCCTGCAGGACAAAATGCTGTTCGGCTCGGACTGGCCGGTGATCACGCCGGACCGCTGGCTGTCGGATTTTGCCAAGATCGACATCCGCGACGAGATCCGGCCGAAGGTGCTCAAGGCCAACGCGCGCAAGCTGCTGGGGATCTAGGCGCGTTCTCGTCGCTGCGCATTGAGGGCTTCGATCCCGTTGATCGAAGCCCTCACGCTCAGGCGAAGGCTTCAGACCTGCGCCCGGGCGAAGCCGCTCTGCACGTGGGGCACCGAGCACATGGCGGAGGTCAGCCGCGTCTTCGCCGAGCGGGAGGGCTGGAGCCGGCGAGGACATCAGCCAACTGTCTAGCTTGCGATGCTCTTCATCCAGGTCTGCTGCGCGCCTGATTGGAGCGCGTCGGGGCAACTCGCCCTGAGTCCGGCTTGGGCCACATCCCGACATACGGAAAACAGAAGCTGCGGCGCACGGCCCGAGGCTTTTCGTTCGTGAACTTCGTGATCACGCTGCCCTTACTTCTTCTTTTGCGGCAATGTCCGGAGCTTCACCGACTTTTTAGCAGCGTCTGCCTTCTCGGATTCTCTTGCCTGCGCAATCGCAAGATCACGCTTTTCTCTCTCTTCCGGGGTCATCTCTCTCAATTCCAGCGGCTTGAGCGGCATTCAATCCTCCTGTTCGCACAAAGGATAACATGGATAGCTGTCCCGCGTGTCGATTTTGGTTGATAGGTACTAGATCGGCCCGTGCTGTACTACGCTGCAGGCGATATTTGTGACCGCTTGGGCAGGTCCGGGTCACAAGCCGCCGATCACACTTGCAGTGGCAGACTTCCGCTTTGCTCTGGTAAGATGACGATGATGCTTACTCCCCAAGCGGAGTTCTTGCGAACCACAACGGCCCGGAAGGACAGCCAATGAGCATCAACACCGTCGTCTTCGACGCCTACGGAACGCTCTACGATATCCAGTCGGTCGCTGAGATCACCGAGGATGCATTTCCGGGCTATGGCGAGATCATCACGCAGATCTGGCGCATCAAGCAGCTCGAATACACCTGGTTGCGCTCGCTGATGCAGCGCTACCAGGATTTTGCCGCCGTCACCCGCGACTCGCTCGCCTATACGCTGCGCGTGCTCGGGCTGGCTTATGAGAGCGAGACGTTCGAGCGCGTGATCGAGAAGTATCTGCATCTCGATCTCTATCCGGATGCGACCGCAACGCTTGCGGCCTTGAGGCCGCGCAAGCTCGCCATCCTCTCCAACGGCAGCCCGGACATGCTCAACGCGCTCGTGCGCAATTCCGGCCTCGATGCCCTGCTCGATGCCACCATCAGCGTCGATGCGAAGAAGATCTTCAAGCCGAGCCCGCAAGCGTATGAGCTGATCGGCGAGGTGCTCGGCACCGCGCCGAACGAGGTTCTGTTCGTCTCCTCGAACCCCTGGGACGCCGCCGGGGCGAAATCGTTCGGACTGAAGGTTGCCTGGATCGAGCGGGTGACGCCCGAAGCGATGGCGCTGGCTTGCGTCGAGAACGAACTCGTGGCACCGCTCACCATGTTCAAGGCGATCCGTACCCAGATGGACGAGCTCGGCTTCGCGCCGGATCATCGTATCCGCGCCCTCTCCGAGCTGCCAAGAATCGCTTAGGAGTCGCCGCCCACCTGTGAGATTGGAATGAGCTGCCCGGAATGAGCCTGGAATCCGTTCGCGCCTTCTTCGCCGAGAAAGCCCCCGACATCTCCGTCATCGAATCTCCGATCAGCTCTGCGACCGTGGCGCTGGCGGCCGAAGCCTATGGTGTCGAGCCGGGACGGATCGCCAAGACGCTGTCGTTGCGGATCGGCGAGCGCGTGATCCTGATCGTCGCCGCCGGCACCTCACGCATGGACAACAAGAAAGTGAAGGCGCAGTTCGGCGGCAAGCCGAAGATGTTGGGACTGGAGGAAGTCGCCGGCATCACCGGGCACGAGGTTGGCGGCGTCTGCCCGTTCGGTCTGAAATCGCCGCTGCCGGTCTATTGCGACGTTTCGCTGAAGGCGTTCGACATCGTGGTGCCAGCCGCGGGCTCGACCCACAGCGCGGTGCGCATTACTCCTGAGCGGATGGCCGAGCTGACCGGGGCTGAATGGATTGACGTCTGTGAGCACCGAACCTGAGAAAAACCAAAGCGCTTCCCCAATGGGACAATTGCCAACACGAGAGAGCCCTCACCCGGCGCTTCGCGCCGACCTCTCCCGCGAGAACGAGCCGCAGCCGATCGATTCACCGAAAGCCGTTCCGCTTAGTCGTCCTCGTCGTAACGCGGCGGCGCGGGCGGCGCGGTGTTGTAGCGCGGCGGAGGCGTGACGCGATAGCGCGGGACTGGCTGCTGCGGTTGAGCCTGATTGTTCGACTGGAACACCGCGCGACACCCGCTCGAGAGCTGCGGCGTGTTCTGTTGCAAGCAGGCCACGATACGGTTCACGTCCGGAATCTGATCGCTGCACAGCCGCCACACATCGGGCGTGCAGGCCATCTGCTGCTCCATGGTACCGCGATATTCCTGGGCGGACGCAGCGCTCTGCGCCAAGACGCCGCCGACCGCAAGCGCCACACCTAGCGCGATCCGCTCTGTTCGCATGTCCAGATCCTTCTCACGTCTCTCGAATTGTCTTCAATCAATGAGACGCGAGCTTGTTCTGGACCAACAACAAAATGTGAAAAGCGCAGTTGGAACCTACTCTACCTTGCCGATCTTCCTCACCGCCGCGATCAGGCGTGCGCTGTCGGCGGCGATGAACTGCGCGAAGGCCGGCGCGTCCTGATAGGCGACGAGACTGCCCGAGGTCTCGAACGCCTTGAGCACATCAGGACTCGTCATCACCTGCGCCATCGCCTCGCGCAGGCGGGTCGCGATCGGCGCAGGAAGAGAACTCTGTGCAAAGAGCCCGGCCCAGATGTACATCTCGACGTCCTTGTAGCCGAGCTCCTGGAAGGTGGGCACGTCCGGGAAACTGGCGATGCGCTGCGCGCCGCAATTGCCGAGCACGCGCAGCTTGCCGTCGTCGACCTGCGGCTTCAGCGTGCCGGGTGCGGCGGCGATCGCCTGCACGGTGCCGCCGAGGATCGCGGTCAGCGCGGGACCAGCGCCGCGGAACGGCACGTGCAGCAGCTTGATGCCGGCGCTGCTCGCGAACATCTCCATCGCGACGTGGAGCGTGCCGTAGGGCCCGGACGAGCCATAGGTGATCTGGCCCGGTCGCTTCTTCGCGTCCTCGACGAAATCCTGCGCCGTCTTCCAGGGCGCCGAGGCCGGCACCGCGAGTAGCGTCGGATCGGCGAGCACGCGCGCGATCGGCATGAACTGAGAGACCTCGTAGGCGACGGGCCGGTCGAACAGCCGGTCGGCCTCGGGGAGCACCGCGAGCGAGGACAGCGTCATCAGCAGCGTGTAGCCGTCGGGCTCGGCGCGCGCCGCCGCGGCATTGCCGACCGATCCGCCGCCGCCGCCGGCGCGGTTGTCGACGATCACGGGCTTGCCGAGAACCCGCTCCAGCGCCATCGCGACCGGACGCGCCGCGAGATCGGCCTGTCCGCCGGCCGGGAACGGCACGATCATGGTGACGTTGCGCACCGGATAGGCTTGCGCCAGCGCCGTGTCCGGTACAGCAGCCCGCAACAATGGCGATGCCGCAGCGGCTCGCAAAAGATCGCGTCGATCCATGGTGGTGCCTCCCCCTGATTTTCTTTGTTTCGCCGGCCAGCCTAACGGGGCGACCGGCAAGAACAAGTCGTTTACCAAGCATTAGCCATGTCCGAGCCAGCCAGGAACGCATGCCCGCAGCCGCTGTTGCCCTCCCAGGGAGTGAGTGATGCGCAATCTTGGGACCATCGACGTCGCCTTGGACGAGATGCTGGTGAATCTCGCAGCGATCGTATTGCGGCTTTCAACGCCCGAATTGACGCGAACGCCGGAAGCGCAGCGTGCCCTCGCACAATCCGTCCATCAATATGCGGCCTGCGCGGCCCGCTCGACCGACCCGCGTGTCCACGAATTGAAGACGCAGCTGGAGGAGACGCTGAAGCCGAGCCTGCGCATTGTCGCAATCAACGGGGTGAAGGTGTCGTAACCACACGCCGTCATTGCGAGCGCAGCGAAGCAATCCAGAATCCCTCCGAGGAGACACTCTGGATTTGCTTCGCTGCGCTCGCAATGACGGGGCGTTGAGGCCGCTCGCTCTCCTATGACGCCCTAGCCTTCCCGCGCAGCCGCCGCTTGCACGTGCCCGGCAGTTTAGCTGCGAGAAAATCGCCGAGCGCTTCCACGCGCGCGGGGCGCGGGCCGCCGGGCGGGGTCACCAGGTGCACGGCGCCTTCGGCCTGCTTCCAGTCTTTCAGGATGACTTCGACCTGACCGGACGAGATCGCCTCGCCGACGATGAACTCGGGAAGCTCGGCGATGCCGAGGCCGGCGATCAGCGCCGGCATCACGGCTTCGCCGTTGTTGACGCGAAGCTGTCCGCCCGGGCGCACGCTGGCCTGCTCACCGGCCGAATTGGTGTAGTGCCAGACGTTGGGCGTGGAGAGATACGCGTAGCTGAAGCATTTGTGCTCGGCGAGATGCATTGGATGCGTCGGCCGGCCGTGACGCTTGAGATATGACGGCGCAGCCACCGTGTAGCGCGGCATGGTGAAGAGCCGGCGCGCGATCAGCGATGAGTCCGGCAGCCGCGCGATCCGCACCGCCATGTCAAAGCCTTCGCCGATCAGATCCACGGTCGCATCGCTCAGATGCAGATCGACCGAGACTTCCGGATAGGCCTCGAAGAACTCCGGCAGCAGCGGCGCCACGGCCTTGATACCGAACGTCATGGGGACGGCGAGCCGCACCAGGCCGCGCGGCGCCACCGACTGCGCCAGCGCTTCGTTCTCGGCGGCCTCGCCGTCGGCCAGAAGGCGCGTCGCCCGCTCGGCCAGCTTGTGGCCGGCATCGGTCAGCGCGAGCCGGCGCGAGGTGCGGTTGAACAGCCGGGCGCCGAGCCGCTCTTCCAGCCGCGTGACCGCCTTGGACACCGTGGCCTTGGACATGACGAGCTCGCTCGCGGCCCCCGCAAACGACCGTAATTCCACGACTTTTGCGAAGATCGCGAGCGCTTCGAAGTCTGGGAGCTTTGCCATGGGTGCCGGTCCAAGTAGGGCAATCAGGGAAACAATGAGTTTCAACAGTTTCTATTTCTATACCACAGACGGAGGCTTATCCAAGGCCCATCAGAAATTCAGGACATGGAGAAATCCAATGACCAAGAAGCTCTCCGGCAAGGTCGCCCTCGTCACCGGCGGCTCGCGCGGCATCGGCGCAGCGTCCGCCCGCGCGCTCGCCGATGCAGGCGCGGATGTCGCCATCAGCTATGTCGCCTCGCCCGACAAGGCGGAGGCCGTTGTTGCTGAATTGAAGGCGAAGGGCGTCAAGGCGCGTGCCTTCAAGGCCGACCAGGCTTCCGCGAAGGACGTGACACAGCTCGTCAACGATGTCGCCAGGGAATTCGGCCATCTCGACATCCTCGTCAACAATGCCGGCGTCGCCGCCGGCGGGGCGATCGACGATCCCAAGGCCGACGCAGACGCGCTTGCCCGCCAGGATGCCATCAACGTGCACGGTGTGATCGCGGCGATCCGCGCCGCCTCGCAATTGATGGGTGAAGGCGGCCGCATCGTCACCGTCGGCTCGATGCTCGCCGACCGCGCCTCGTTCCCGGGTCTTGCTGACTACGTCGCCACCAAGGCAGCCGTCGTCGGCTACACCAAGGGCGCGGCGCGCGACCTCGGCCCGCGCGGGATCACCGTGAACGTGCTGCAGCCCGGCTCGATCGACACCGACATGAATCCGAAGGACGGCGGCGAGTTCGCCGAGACCCAGCGCAAGCAGCACGCGCTGCAGCGCTTCGGCCGCCCCGAGGAAGTCGCCGCCGGAATCGTCTTCCTCGCAAGCCCGGAAGCCTCCTTCGTCACCGGCACGGTGCTCAATGTCGACGGCGGGTTCGGCGCCTGATCCGAACCGCCACCCTTCCAAGTCAAGGAATTGCACAGATGATCGAACTCAGACCTTTCGCAAAGCTCGGCGGCGCCGATCACGGCTGGCTCAAGGCCAAGCATCACTTCTCCTTCGCCAGCCACTATGATCCGAACAACATGGGTCACGGCGCCTTGCGGGTGTGGAACGACGACGAGATCGCGCCGAACACCGGCTTTCCCGCCCATCCCCACGCCAACATGGAGATCATCACCTATGTGCGTGAAGGCGCGATCACCCATCAGGACAGCCTCGGCAACGAGGGCCGCACTGAAGCGGGCGACGTGCAGGTGATGAGCGCCGGCAGCGGCATCCGCCACTCCGAGTACAATCTGGAGCCGACCAGGACGCGGATCTTCCAGATCTGGATCGAGCCGACCGAGCGCGGCGGCCAGCCGACCTGGGGCTCAAAGCCTTTCCCGAAGGCGGACCGCTCCGGCAAGCTCGTCACCATCGCGAGCGGCTTCGAGGATGATACGGACGCATTGCCGATCCGCGCCGACGCGCGGGTGCTCGCCACCACGCTGAAGGCGGGCGAGAGCGCGGAGTACGAGCCGCAGACGTCGCGGCATCTCTACCTCGTACCGGCGGCGGGGTCCGTCGATGTGAATGGCGTGCTCGTCAATGCGCGCGACGGCGCTGCCATCCGCGATGAGGCCAGCTTGAAGATCACGGCGCTCGAGGACTCCGAGCTCGTGCTGGTCGACGCCGCGTAACGACGGCCGGACTTACAACGACTCATGTCCGGGGTTTTACCCGGATGCCCATCTTCCCCGCAACGGCTTTGCTGCTCGACCAATCCCAACGGAGACCACCATGACCAAAGTTCTCGTCCTCTATTATTCCGCCTATGGCCACATCGAGGCGATGGCCAATGCCGTTGCCGAAGGCGCGCGCGAGGCGGGCGCGACCGTCGACATCAAGCGCGTGCCCGAGCTGGTGCCGGCCGAGGTCGCGAAGGCCTCGCATTACAAGCTCGACCAGGCCGCGCCGGTCGCCAGGATCGAGGACCTCGCCAATTACGACGCGATCATCGTCGGCACCGGCACCCGCTTCGGCCGCATGGCCTCGCAGATGGCGAACTTCCTCGACCAGGCCGGCGGCCTCTGGGCCAAGGGCGCGCTGCACGGCAAGGTCGGCGGCGCCTTCACCTCCAGCGCGACCCAGCACGGCGGGCAGGAGACGACGCTGTTCTCTATCATCACCAACCTTCTGCATTTCGGCATGGTCGTGGTCGGCCTGAATTATGGCTTCGCCGGCCAGATGAAGCTCGACGAGGTCACGGGCGGAGCGCCCTACGGCGCCACCACGATCACCGGCGGCGACGGCAGCCGCCAGCCCAGCGCCAACGAGCTCGCCGGCGCACGCTATCAGGGCCGCCAGATCGCGGAGACCGCCAGGAAGCTGCATGGCTGATGCGACGTGGGCGGCATTCTCATCCGGGAATGCCGCCCCATCTGTGGTTCGATATTTGACAAAGAACGATACGAATGGCGTTCGAACTCTTCTTGATCGCGCAGATGATCCGCAGGCCTGCACAGGCACTGGCGCGACGCTGGTATTGCCGCAGCCTGTTTCGCGCCTCGCGCGGGCGGTTTCACTGCGCCGGATGCACGGGATCGTGAGGCCTGTTCGAACGACAAGAACGCCCCACCCTGCGTCACTCTCTATCGTACTCCCTTGCCCATCGCCCGCGCCGCGAGGGAGGCGAGCTTCGGATAGCGGCGCAGGCTCTGCGCGGCATGATCGCGCCAAGCGTAGGGCAGACCGCGCCAGGACAGCGCGACACTGACGTCGGTCAGCGGCACCCGCTCGGCGCCGAAACGGCGCTTGTAGGCTTGATTGCCGATGCTGAGATCGAACCGGCGCACGCCTTGCGCATGCAGTGCCGCCATGGTGCGCTCGGTGACGAGAAGACCCGGCGAGCAGCTCGACCATGAATCGCCGGCGTGGCTGATACGCAGCAGGAAATAGGTCGCGCCATGCTTGACGCCGAGCGCGGTGGCGACGACGCCCGCGTCGCACACCAGCGCCGAGACCATGGCATAACCTTCCGCGACGCCCTGACGGACGACCTCGCGATAGAATCGCGCATGAGTCTCGTCGTTGAGAACGAACGGCGAGCCGAGCTTTCGCATGCGTGTCTGCTGCTGGACATCCATCACATCCAGCAGCTCATACGCGCGCGCGACATCCGCGGCGATCTCGAATCGAGCGCCTTCGTGCCGGCTGAAGACCCGCCAGCATCGCGGCATCTGCAGGCGCTTGATCGAGGCCTGGTAGTCGGCATAGTCATCGCCCATCAACACAAGATTGCCGTTCAGCGAGCAGGACCCGATCCGGCCGAGCGACACCAGCGGATTCGGCTTCCCGCCGACCTGGGCCGGCATCTTCTTCAGGCGGAGCAGATCGAAACGATCAGGCAGCGCGCGCAACGCACCGATCAGCGCCTTGGTGATCGCATTAGCCGCCCCCGCGTCCAACGCGGCATCAAGCGCCAGGATCGGCGCGTTGTTGTCGGAGACGCCGAGGTCCGCGAATTCGACAATCCGGATGCCGCGCCTGACATGGCTGATCATCGGCACAACCGCGATATCCCTGCCCGTGGCGAGATCGGAGATCACGGCAATCAGCGGAGCGACATCACGAAACGCATCGTACCAGGCGCCGAGCCAATCAACATGCTGGAACGCGGTGCGGTGCCCGGCGTTCAGGCGCGAGGCGGCCTGCCGCCAGTCACGGAGGAAATCGACTGCGATTCCCGACGTGCTGGACACCTGGCCGTCATATTGCTCGACGCTGAGAAACGTCATCCGTAGGGCATACGATTACTGAATGTTTCCAGATAGATTATGTTTCGTTGCAGACCACAAGCAGTGTCGTTACTCATCGATCTGCTCGACGCATTGGAACCTCGCCAGGAAGTGCAGGCCGGCCACGGCAAGAGCGAACATGAACCAGATTGGATTCTGCCGTTCGAGCAGGAAGGTCTCGGTGGCGCCGTAGTACAGGCCGAACAACCACACAGTCAGAAACAGCTTGGCCAGTGCACCACTGCGGCTGTGAGCCTGCGCCGTCTGGAAATTGCCGAGTGGTGCGAGCACGAAGACGAGGATCACGAGCATCAATCCCGGCAGGCCGATTGTGACCGCGAGGTCGAGATAACTGTTGTGGCTGTGCGCCGCGGACGTCGCCCATTCGGCGCCCTGGGCGGTCTGCCGCGCACTCACGTCGTCCCAAAACGCTGCATAGCCATGACCGATGATCGGCTTCTCGGCAACGGCAGTAAGCGCGAATTCCCAGATCGCAGAGCGGCCGGTGAAAGTGGGGTCGAGCGGAAGCAGCCGCGTCATCGCCCCGAGCGCCGGGCTGAGGACACTCCCGACGGTCAACAGGTTCATCGCAACCAGCGGCACGAAGCAGATGATTCGCTTCAGCCACAGGCCTGGCGTGACATAGACCAGCGAGGCGAGAGCGTAAATCGCAAGGCACAGCACCGAGGATGTCTTGCCGCCGGTGAAGATCAGGAAGGTGCCGGCCAGTACAGCGATCGCGGGCCCCATCACGAACGAGCCCACGGCCGACAGGTAGATGCCGATATAGACCAGGATGGTCATCACGGCCGAGGCGATGTTCTTGTGGCCAAAGCTGCCGCGCCAGTCGCCGGCAAGCTGCGGCTCGGTGACGTCGAGGGCCGTGTGGATCGAATATTGCGGTGCGAGCAAGACGCCGAGATAGCAGAGCGCGAGCAGCACGAGCGCGGCGGCACCCAGGCAAAGGTTGAAGCTGCGCTGCGTCGGCGGCAGCAACGGCAACAAGACGGCGAGTGACGTCACGCTGGCCGCGAGCACGAATCGCTGGATCGAAACGCCACGACTCTCGGAGAAGACGATGTTGATCGCCAGCCAGCCCAGGAGGCTGAGATGAAGCGGCGTCAACAGGCTCTTCAGCGCAGGTGCATCCGAGGCGGCGACACATAGCACCGCAACCGCAGCCAGAAGGCCCCAGGAGATATAGGTCAGCGCCATTCGTCCGCCGACGATAGTGGTAACGTCGGGATTGCGCAGGTCCGGGAACGGATCGAGCGTCACTAGGACCAGCAGCAGCGATCCGACCGCGACGAGGCAGCGCGCCGCCTGCACGGCATTGAGCCCCGCAAGGCGGTCGCGCAGGACATGGCCCAACGATTGGGCCTCGACGTCGGTCATGTCAGCGGCGCTGCGGTCCATGGCTCACGACATTTGGTGACGCCGGTGAAGCTTCAGGTCCTGGCTCACCCCTCTTAAGCCGCTGTCAACGGCCCTGCCGGAGGTCTCCGACGCCGCTGGCTGCACGATGCTCCGCGCGATCTCGTAGTATTGCAGCGCCCGTTGCTCCAGCGTGAGATTGTCCAGGATGTAACCGCGCGGATCGAAGCCGCCGGCGGCGCACCCGGCCCAGAAACTTTCCCAACCCGCTTCGAACCCCGCGATGTCGGTGAACTTGGCACCGCAGCGTTCGTCCCAATACGGCACCGACGATACTGGCGCGAACCTCACCCGGTGGGGATAATAATCGGGATCGCGCCAAGGCCCGCCCGGATCCCAGGCAAACACCGGCACGCCGCTGGACAAGGCCTGCTGATAGGCGATGCCCTGGCTCTCGCTCTGGCACAGAAAGATCATCGCCCGCGAACGCACCAGTGCAGCCTGATAGTCTTCTTCCTTGTAGCTGCCGTAACGCAACTCGGTGAAGGAGCGGCCCTCGCTGCGCAGCCGGGCGCGAACGGGCTCGATCATCTCCGGCGCATAGCGCTCGCGGTCCCAGTGAACCTTATCGTAGATCAAGACATCGACGGTCTTTTGTGATGGCGCGGACGGTGCCCAGAGATCCGTATCGATGCCGACCGGCCAAGCCTCCGTATCGGGCCAATATGGCCGGTACATATCGACGTACCAGGGACCGGGCACCACGACCTTCTTCACCGGCAAGCGCTTGAACAGATCGGGGTCGTCGAGCGGATGATTGTGGGCGGCAACGCCGAGCAGGATTGGATTCTTCCACGCGAACTTGTCGAGCAGGAAGGTGCGGCCGATGATGCAGGCGAGCTCGTCGGGATGCTCGGCGATATGACCGTAGTCGTTGACACGGTAGCGGATGCCGAGCCGGTCGAGCCCCGCACAGAGATTGAGGAACACGCGAAGCTGGCCGCTCATGCGCGGCTCGCCGAGCAGCAACCGGCGCGCCATGCGCCGCAGATGCCGGTCGCCGGGAAACCAGCGGTCGTCCTTGTCCTCATAGAAGAGGTTCAGGATCATCGCATCGGGGTCGTGTTCGAACGTCTTTGCGGGCACTGGATCCATCCGCGGCAGCCAAGCGCATTCTCGCATGGGACCGGCTGTCGCTCCTTTCCAAATTTGCCACAGGCTTAATGCCAGTGGCTTAACGCTATTCTACGAAACCAGACGGCGCACAGGCCTTCCCGGCAACGGTTCGACCGCAATGCGGGTATCATCCGCGGACGGCCGGGCTTGCGATCGCCAGCGCGGCAGACAGGTCCTGGTTAACAGATCATTAAAGGCGAGCCGTAGCTTGATCACCGCCGAAGACGTTCTCGAACTGCCGGCCGCCTCCCGCGCGGCAGCGCCAGCGCGCCTCCCGCTTCAGGTCGGCGCGGCCAATTCGGTGTCCGTCGTCATTCCCGCCAAGAACGCTGCAGCCTATGTCGGCGAAACCCTCGCCAGCGCTCTGGCGCAACGCGAGGTGACCGAGGTGATCGTCGTGGACGACGGCTCGACCGACGAAACCGTTGCGATCGTCCGCGACGTGCGTGACCCGCGGTTGCGCTTCATCCACAACGATTCCGCAGGCGTATCGGCGGCGCGCAATCTCGGCGCCCGGCATGCGAACGGTGAGTGGCTGCTCTTCCTCGATGCTGACGACCGCCTGCGCCCCGGCGCCGCGGCGGCGCTGCTGGCGGCAGCGCGCGGTGCTCCGCGCGCGGTTCTCGTCTACGGCGACTACAACACGATCGACAGCGAGGGACGGCAGATCGGCCGGCGCGACCTGCTGAAGGGACGCCGCAAGCCATCAGGCGACGTGCTGGTGCGGCTCACGGCCGGGAACTTCATCGTCAACGGTGGGGTCGTGCTCACCCGTGCGGAGGCTTTCCGCGCCATCGGCGGTTTCGACGTCTCTCTCAGATATTGCGAGGACTGGCATTGCTGGTGCCGGCTTGCCGCGATCGGCGAGTTCCAATTCGCGCCAAGACTTCTGCTTGACTATCGCCTGCACACGACCAACACGATGAACGCGGCGCTGCGAACCCCGCAGGATTTCTTGCCGGCGGTCGCACGTATCTTCGATGACGGGCTGATCCTGGCGAGACTTCCCGAGGGCGCCGCGCGTGGGCTGCGCCAGGCAGCCGAGATCCATCTCGTCACCTATTCGGCGATGCAAGCGGTTCGCTTCGGCAGATATCGCGAAGCCTTCGCCTATCTCGCGATGATCGGCCGGCGCTCGCTCAAATCGCTGCCACGCTCCGCAATGAGGGTCGCCCTCGCCCGTTTCGGCATCTAGTCCGTCGCTGCCGCATCAAGACGCGATCTTCGAGGCCTCATAGGGCTTCGGCTCGAGACCGAGGGCCGCCAAGGCGGCGCCAAACGCGACCATCACGGGATGCATCGCGACGACGGCTTTCGACGACGTCAACAAGGCTGCGGCACGAACCAACGACAGCGGCAGCCGTCCAAGCATCTGCGCAAACACCCGCGCCCGCGCCGCTGCGCTTCGCGCGGCCTTGTACTGCACACGATAATTGATCGCACCGATGCGCAGGCCGCGCTTTGCGATCCAGCCGAGGCTGGTGCGGTTGTGCGGCACGGTCTCGCTGATGACAGCTTCCGCCGTCCAATGGAACAGCATGCCGGCGTCACGGCACCGCACGAAGAAATCACAATCGCCGCCGCCGAGAAAATTGAAGCGCAGGTCGAACGCGGGACGGTCGAACCGTTCGAAAGCGGCGCGCGTGATCAGACAATTGCCGCAGCCGTAAATCAGCGGCACCGCTCCGCTGTAGTCGTAGGCCGGACAGAAAGCGGGATGACGCGAAAGCCAGGGCTTGCTGTCGTCGTCGAAGACGGGCAGCACCGGCCCGCCGACCACGTCGGCGCCAGTCGCCTCCGCAGTGCGGACCATTAGCTCGAGCCAGTCGCTTGATGCGATCTCGTCGTCGTCGATCATCAGAAAGCGGGTCGCGGCGGGAAACAGCTCCTGCGCCGTCTCAAATGCAGCATTGATCGCCTGGCAGTTCCCCTGCCGTTTCTCGATGAGGCAAACGCCTTGGAGCCTGCCAGCGGCCAGAAACTCTGCAGCAACCGGCGCGCTTTCGCGCCGTGCGGCATCGTTCTCGACCATGACGACGGCAAAGGACCGCGGGGTGCGTTGGTTCGCCAGCGATTCCAGCGTCAGCCGCAGGTGCTGCGGACGGCGGAAGCAGGGAACGCAGACGACGATGCCGACCGACAGGTCGATGACCGCAGAGCTGGCCGCGATCTCCCGGTTGGGATCGCACACGGCATCCGAGATGCGCGTGGCGGACAGGTCTGTCGGGATCAATGTCATGAGATTCTAGATGTCCGAGATATATTGAAAAAGCCCTGCTTCGATCACGCGCCCCACCACGATACATCGCCGCGGGACAGATGCGTCCCAAAATAGACGGCTGCTGAGCGGCACATCGCCGCCAAATCTACCGGGCGTGAATACTGCAATTGGCGGTCCATGCGCCGACGAGGCCCCAACATGAGCAATGCTGTAGTTAATGCGCATGCGCATTAACCCGACCGTAAGCACTGCGACCGGTGAGACCGTGCGGCATTAGATTTGCTCTTCGGGCAAGCGCGTTTTTTCCTGTAAATTTGAATAGAACAAGCGCGGTCAAAAAATATGAACAAGCCAGCCACGATCGATTTCGCGACAGCCACGACGATCCAAATCCCTGAAGCCGCGACATATACCCAGGCGCTTCATGATCTTGTCCCCGGCGAGGCCCGCGACAGCCTGCTCGCCGTTCAAGAGGTGCTGTGCCGCGAGCTGCCGCAGGGCCGGCTCGCCATCTATGAAGCCGGTGGCGGCTCGTGCAGCGTCCTGCCGCCGGAATTGCTGAGCCGCAGCAAAGTCACGGTCGTCGACATCGACGAGGACCAGGTCCGCAACAACACCTACGCCGACGAGGCGATCCTCGGCGATGTCCAGACCTACCGCTTCGGCCGCGAGACCTTCGATCTCGTGATCTGCTACAACGTGATAGAGCATCTGCCGAATGTCGACGCCGCGCTCCTGAATTTCCGTGACGCGCTCAAGCGCGGCGGGATGATCCTGATCGGCGCGCCCAATCCGCGCTCGCTCTCCGGGGTCGTGACCAAATATTCGCCGCACTGGTTTCACGTCTGGTTCTACCGGCACATCCGCGGCATCAAGGACGCCGGCCTGCCTGGCGAGCCGCCGTTTCCGACCTTCTTCCATCCGCTGGTGACGCTGCCCCGGCTCGAAGCATTCGCGGCCGCCAACGGCCTCGAGACGATCTATCGTCGTGAAGTCGAAAGTCCGCGCTATCCCGAGATGCGACGGCGCAGGCCGCTGCTTGCAGCCCTGGTCGACGCCGGCGCCGCGGTGCTGAATGCCGTGCTCCCGCGCGGCACCGACGTCCGCCGCGGCGACTATCACGTCATCCTGCGGAAGAGCTGACAGCCATGCAGCTGGTCGCAGAACGGACGACGCTTCGCTGGCCCGCTGCGCGCGGTAACGAACCATTAATCTCTAGGGGATCCAGGCGTCACGGCGACGCAGCGACGAGCGGCATGCGCTTAAACGCTTTGTTTGCCATTTCGGTGAATAGTCCCTCAATGAGTATGGTTAATTTTGCCTGTTGCGTTGATTGGGCACCTATATCCCGGGTGCGTGGCGTGAAGCGAAGAGTAACCCCTCAGCCCGCGGCAGTTGGAATGAAAGCTGGGGATCATGCTTGACTATAACCAGCCGGTCGATCGGGCCGGACCGGAGGCGCAACGGAAGCCTCAGGCCGGCTTCAACGTGCTGGAGCTTGCCAATTTGCTCTGGCGGCGAAAGGTAGCGATCACCGCGGCCGCCCTCCTCGGCGCAACGCTTGCCGTCACCTTCGGCAAGAGCGTGACGCCCCGCTACACCGCCACCGCCCAGCTTTATGTCGACCCGCGCGAGCTTCAGCTCGTGGACCGCGAACTCACGCCGCGCGCGCAGGACGTCTCCGGCATGTCCATGGTGGTGGAGAGCCAAGCGCGCCTGATCACGTCCAACAGCGTATTGCTGCAGGTGATCCAGCAGGCTGGCCTCGACAAGGATCCGGAATTCGGCGGCGGCGATGGCACGAGCCTGATGTCGTCGCTGCTCGGCCTGATCGGCCTGCACCCCCGCGCGCCTTCGGCCGCGGAGACGAAGGAAGTGCAGCTCGCGGCACTCGAGGCGCTGAACAGGCACATCACGATCCGCAAGACCGAGAAGAGCTTCATCGTCGACGTCGAGGTCTGGTCGACAGCCCCCGCGAAAGCGGCGATGCTGGCCAACACGCTGACCAATGCTTACCTCGCCGAATCCCGCAACTCGCAGGCTTCGGCGGCACGGCGCGCCACCAACGATCTCTCCAGCCGCCTGAAGGAACTGCGCGAGCGGCTGCGCAACGCCGAGACCGCGCTCGCCACCTACAAGGCCCAGAATAATTTCGTCGGTACCCAGGATGCGCTGATCAGCGACCAGCAGCTTTCCGCCAGCAATCAGCGGCTTTCAGCGGCCCGTGCGGCGACGATGGATGCGCAGGCGCGGCTCGACCAGATCGAGGCGAGCCGCCGTACCGCTGCCGATGCCGGCGCTATTCCAGAGGCGCTGCAATCGCCAACCATCGCGAATCTGCGCGCGCAATATGCCGATGCGCGCAAGAAATATGCGGAGCAGGCCGGCGAGCTCGGGCCGCGCCATCCGGCGCTGCGCCAGACCGAAAAGCAGGTCGAGGACCTCAAGCGCACCATCAACGAGGAGATCGACCGCTTCGCTCAGTCCGCCAAGAACGATCTGACGCGCGCCCGCGATTTTGAAGCCTCGCTCAACCGGGCGCTGGAAGCGCAGAAGCGGCAGAGCGTCCAGCTCAGCCAGGCCGCCGTGCGCCTGCGCGAGCTCGAACGCGAGGCCGATGCCAGCCGCGACGTCTATCAATCCTTTCTCAAGCGCTCCCGCGAGACCGAGGAGCAGGAGAGCCTGAACACTTCGGCGGCCCGCGTCATCGGTGAAGCGACAGTGCCGCAGCGGCGCTCGTTCCCGCCGGCAATGAGCCTGTTCGCCATGATCGGCTTCGTGTTCGGCGCCATCGCTGCATCGGGCTGGTTCGTCGCGGCTGAGTTGCTGTTCGCCGGCGCGACCGCACCGGCGCCCACGCCTGCCCGCCCACAGCGCACACCGGCGCCGGATGCAACGCGAGCTCCGCAGCGCGCGCGCCCTTCAGAGGCTTCGCCGCCTCAGCCGGCCTCGCGAGCTCCGGATGTTGAACGGATTCCGCTGGAGCTTGCCGCTCCCCCGCTCCAGCCTGCGATGGTCGAAAAGCCCCTGATCGAAAAGCCGCTGATCGCACGCTTCCAGGAGGCCGACGTCATCCACACGCTCGGCGCCATCCTCGCCACCGGCGGCGGCATCGACCTCACACGGCTGGGTTGGCCGACGCTCCGCCCTGGTTTTCCCCTGACGACGCTGCTCAACGCCTGGCGCGACATGCGCGCCGCAGTGGCGCGGCGCGCCGGCGGCAGGGCGATGCCGGTCATCGCGCTCGTGGGGGCCGGCAAGACCACCGGCCGCAGCGTGACCGCGCTGAATTTCGCGCTGGCGGCCGCGCGCGACGGCGCCCGCGTGCTGATGATCGATGCCGACCATCAGGTCCGCGCGCTCTCGAACAAGGTCATCCGTCCCGGCAAGAGCGAGCCGAGCCGGCTCGGCTGGCTCTCGATCGGCAGCAAGGACGCACGCGAGATCAAGACGATCAACGGCATCTCGGTGCTGCCGGCCGCGGAAGGCGACGCCGGCAAGGCGGCCGACGCCATCCGCAAGGCGATCGCGCAGGCCCGTTCCTCCGGCGGCTATGATCTCGTGATCCTCGACGGCCCGGCGATGCCGCTCTCGGCCGGCGGCCGCAAGCTGCTCGACGACATCGATTCGCTGGTGGCCGTGCTGCCGACCAGCCTCGACGTCAACGACAGCCTGGAAGAGATCTTGACCGCGCTCGGCCCCGCCGAGCGCAAGCTCGTCGGCGTCGTGCTCGACGAGCTCACCCCTGCAATCCAAACGCGCCAGCGAGGCAAACAATATGCTTGAGCGTCGCGTCAACCTCGACGGACGGGCAGCAACTGCCGACGTGCCGCGGATCACCGTCGGCGGGCTTCGTATGGCCGCGCTCGACCTGGAAGCCACCGCCGATTTCATGATCGAGGCGACCGATCCTGACAATCGCATCGGCCGCCCGCTGTTCCTGACCTCAGCCAATGGCGAGGTGCTGGCGCGCTGCTCGACCGAGCCGCAGACCGAGCACCTGTTCCGCGCCGCCGACCTGATCAACGCCGACGGCCAGCCGCTGGTCGCTGCTTCGAAGCTGCAATCCTGGTTCCCGCTGCCGGAGCGCGTTGCGACCACGGACCTGTTCCACGTCGTCGCGCGCAAGGCCGAAGCCGCGGGCCGCACGTTCTACATGTTCGGCGCAAGCGAGGCCGAGAACGCCGCTGCGGTCGAGAACGTCCAGAAGATGTATCCACGCCTCAAGATCGTCGGACGCAGCCACGGCTATCTGCGCGGCGAGGCGCTGCGTGCCAAGATCGAGGAGATCAATGCCCTGGCGCCGGACTATCTGTGGGTCGCGCTCGGCGTGCCCAACGAGCAGGCATTCGTGAAGGAATTTACGCCGCATCTGAGCAATGTTGGCGTTATCAAGACATCCGGCGGCTTGTTCAACTTTTTGTCGGGGAGCCGTTCCCGCGCGCCGCAATGGATGCAGAAGATCGGGCTCGAATGGGCCTGGCGTACTTTGCTCGAGCCACGCCGTCTGTTCTGGCGCTATTTGACCACCAACCCCCGCGCGCTCTATCTTCTCTTCAGCCGCAACCGCCCCCTCCGCTAAGAGAAGAGCAGAAGACGACATGACCGACCGACCGACCGTCCTCGTCACCGGGGGCGCGGGCTATATTGGCTCGCATGCCTGCCGCGCACTGACCGCCGCCGGCTATCAGCCCGTCGTTTACGACAATCTCTCGACAGGTCATCGCAGCTTCGTCGCCGGCCCCCTGGTGACAGGCGATCTGCTCGACGGCATGGCGCTGGCGCGCGCCTTCGCCGACCACAAGATCACGGCGGTCATGCACTTCGCGGCGGCGAGCCTCGTCGGGGAGTCCATGACCGACCCGCAGAAATACTACATCAACAACGTGCAAGGCACGCTGTCGCTGTTCCAGGCGATGCGCAACGCGGGCTGCCATCGCATCGTGTTCTCCTCGACCGGCGCCGTCTATGGCAACGCCGATTCCAAGGCGCTGCCGGAAGACTTTCCTTGCGCACCGATCAATCCCTACGGCGCATCGAAGTTGATGATCGAGCGCATGCTCGCCGATTACCGCACGGCCTATGGCTTCGGTGCGTTCTGCCTGCGCTATTTCAACGCCAGCGGCGCCGACCCAGCCGGGGGCATCGGCGAGCTGCGCGACAACGAAACCCACCTCATTCCGCGCGCGATGATGGCGCTTCAGGGCCATGTCGACTTCGCGGTGTTCGGCGACGACTACGACACGCCCGACGGCACCGCGATCCGCGACTATATCCACGTCACCGACCTCGCGGCCGCGCATGTCGCGGCCTTGAGGCTTCTGGAACAAGGGCATGCCGGCGGCAGCTTCAACCTCGGCACGGGCTCCGGCTTTTCCGTGCGCGAGATCCTCGACGCCATCAGGCAGGAGACCGGACGCGAGGTGCCGCATACCGTCAAGCCGCGCCGCGCCGGCGATCCCACCTATCTGGTCGCGGATCCCTCTGCTGCGAGGAAGGTGCTGAACTTCGTGCCGCGTCACTCCGACCTGCCGACGGTCATCCGCACGGCCTGGGCCTGGCACCAGAAGGCGCATCCGTTCAGGTCGCGTTAGGCAACCGTAGCTCCCATAGCTTGCTTGCCGTGCCCTTGAGCGGCTAGAATGGGTATACGCGACTGCGCAGGCGCATCGCCGACAGCCGCGTATTTCCGCATTGCCGACGACGATGTCGGCTTGCATGGTTCGGCCCATTTGCGCGAGCCGATTTTCCGAGCGAAGTGACGATCACGTGAACGTGTCGACGTGTCGTCGGGCACGGATTCTGGGAGCATCACCACATGCATCAGGCTGCGCGCCTGGAATTCGAGCGTGTGATGGAAGAGTTCGTCCGCTGGCATGTCGTGCCGGAGGGCGAGCGCTCGCCCGCGCCTGCCTGGTGGTGGGGGCCCGCCATGGCTGTGGTCGACGATCAGGAGCCGATGGGCGAAACATGCTGCCGTGCGTTAAATGTGAGCGAAGGGACGAGTTTCGCCGAGGGCGCGCGCAGCATTCTCGCGCTGTTCATCGAGCAGACGTCACTGACGGGGCCTCAGGATTTTCCGAGCAAGGCCGAAGGAGACCACGAGGTCCGCGAGCTGCACCCGCAGCCGTCAGACGATAGCGCGTTTCAACCGTGACGCTGCGCCTTCGTCGGCCGGTTCCGGCTGGAGCGGCGGCGCGACCGGCAGCGCCATCGGCCGCAGCAGCTCGGCCATCTGCCGCGCCGGCAGCGGCTTGGAGATGAGGAAGCCCTGCATCTCGTCGCAGCCATGGGTCCGCAGGAACGCCTCCTGCTCGGCATTCTCGACGCCTTCGGCGACGATGGTCATGCCGAGTGCCTTGCCCATGCTGATGATCGCCTGCGCGATCGCCTGATCCTCCGAATCCTGGGGCAGGTCGCGCACGAAGGAGCGGTCGATCTTGATCGTGTCGATCGGGAAGTGCTTCATCAGCGACATCGACGAGTAGCCGGTGCCGAAATCGTCAATGGCGAGACGGATGCCGCGGTTCTGGATGGAGTCGAGCACCTTGAGCGCGCGGCCGACATTGCGCATCATCATGCTCTCGGTGACCTCGAGCTGGAGCAGCACCGGAGACATGCCGGAGGCCGCGAGCGCCTCGTCGACGTCCCGCAACAGGTGCTCGTCGGCAAACTGCCGCGGTGACAGGTTGACCGCCATCGACAGGGGCAGCAGACCGCGGCGCTGCCAGGTCATGGCCTGCGCGCAGGCCTCATTCAGCACCCAGCGGCCGATCGGCACGATCAGCCCGGTTTCCTCCGCAAGCGGAATGAATTGTGCCGGCGAGACGCTGCCGAGATCGGGATGCGTCCAGCGCAGCAGCGCTTCGACGCCAGTGATCTGACCCGTCTCCATGTCCACCTTGGGCTGGTAATTCAGCGAGAATTGCTCGCGCTCAAGCGCGCGGCGCAGCGCGCTCTCGAGCGACAGCCGTTCGATCGACTGCGTCTTCACCTCCTTGGAGAAGAAACGATAGCCGTTCTTGCCGTCCTCCTTGGCGAGGTACATCGCCATGTCGGCGTTCTTGGTCAGCGTCTGCGCGTCGGAGCCGTTGGCCGGATACATCGCGATGCCGATCGAAGCCGTGGTATGGCACTCGTGGCCGGCCAGCTCCATGGGCTCGGCAAGCGCGGCGAGCAGTTCGGTCGCGATACGCTGGATGTCCTCGATCTCGCCGCACTGGTCGAGGATCACCACGAACTCGTCGCCGCCCAGGCGCGCCACCACGTCGCTCGTTCGCAATGCACCGCGCAAACGATGGGCCACTCCGAGCAGGAGCAGGTCGCCGGCCTCGTGCCCCAGCGAATCGTTGATGACCTTGAAGCGGTCGAGATCGATGAACAGCACCGCAAAACGGTGCTCGTGGCGCTGCGCCGTGTCGATCGCCTCGCGCAGCAGCCCGTTGAAGGTCTCGCGGTTCGGCAGGTCGGTCAGGCTGTCATGCGAGGCGAGGTATTCGATCCGCTCGTCGGCCTTGTTCTTCTCGTCGGCGCGATCGAAATTCTCGATGGCGAAGGAGACGTTGTCGGCAAGACGTTGCAACAGCTCGACGAATTCGGGCGTGAAGGTGTCCTTTTCGGTCGACATGTAGATCATGACGCCGACAGGTTGATCGTGCACGATCAGCGGGAACGCCGCCCCGGACCGTGCGCCGTCGCCGCGAACGATGGCGTGGAAGGCGCTCACGCGCTGGTCGTTGAGATAGTCATTGCTGATGCAAGGCTGCCGGGTACGGAACGCCGTGCCGGCCATCCCCCGGCCCTCGGGGCGCTCGGGGTCGACCGAGAGGCGGACATTACGCGTGGTGTCGGACGACGGTCCGGCGCTGGCGACGATCTCGATCTGATCGCTGGCGGCCTTCGCGAGCGCGATGGTGGTCGAGGTGAACTTGGCGCCGTTCGATGCGGCAAGACAGACGAGGTCGAACAGCTCGGCGCGCGACTTCGCCCGCATGATCGCCTCATTGGTGGCGCTCAGTGCCGCGAACATGCGCGTCAGGCGCTCCTTTTGCGCCTCGGTGCGCGCCTTCTCCTCGGCGCGATGGAAATTGTCGAGCGCGAAGGAGACGTTCTCTGCGAGGCGTCCGAGCAGCTCGACCAGATCGGGCGTGAACGTGTTCTCTTCGGGCGCGAGGAAGAGCAGAATGCCGACCGGTTCCTGGCCCGCTTTCAGGAGCGGAAAGCTGGCCGCTGCCCGCGTTCCGTCCTCGATCGCCTTCGCACGCCAGTAGGCCGAACGCGGCTCGTGCAGATAGTCGTTCATGACGCTGGGCCGGCGGGTCAGGAGCGAGGTGCCGATGATGCCCTGGCCCTCGGGATGGCCGGCGGAAATGTTGCAGGTCCGTCCGACCATCTGCTCCTGCAGGCGTCCCTTCACCGCGACGACGCGAACGAGCTCCTTTTCCCTGTCGATGAGGCCGATCGTCGCCGAGGCGAACACATCGCCGAGGACCGCCGCCTGGCATGCGGCCTCGAACAATTCCTCGCGGGTCTTGGCGCGCATGATGGCTTCATTGGTTGCGCTTAGCGCCTCGAACATTCCGCTGAGGCGATTGCGCTGCTTGTCCAGCTGCGCCTTCTCCTCCGCGCGATCCAGGCTTTCCAGCGCGAAGGCGACATTGGCCTGGAGCCTGCGCAGCAGCTCGACAAGCTCGTCGGTGAAGGTGCCGCACTCCGGAGAGGTGAACAGGAGCACGCCTTCCACCCGGTCACCGTTGAACAGCGGCAGCGCGGCCGAGGACGCGATGCCGTTGCGACGGGCGCTGGCGTGCCAGGGCGCGATGCGGTCGTCGGCGAGCACGTCGTTGCTGATCGCGGGCTGACGTGTGCGAAACGCGGTGCCGGTCAGCCCGCGCCCCTCGGGCACCTGGACCGAGGCGGAAAACTTGAAGTCACGAACCTGGTCGGCGTTCGGTCCGTAGCTGGCGACCACGCGCAGCAGCTCGCCGCGCTGGTCGACCAGCGCGATGCTAGCCGAGGTGAACTTGGCTCCTTTCGCCGTCGCCTCGCAGACAAAGTCGAACAGCTCGGAGCGCGACCGCGCGCGCAGGATCGCCTCGTTGGTGGCGCTGAGCGCGGCATACATGCGCGCCAGGCGTTCTTCTTCCGCCGCGATCCTGGCCTTGTCGGCCTCGCGGCCGAAATTCTCGATCGCGAACGAGACGTTCTCCGCCATACGTAGCAGCAGCGCGACGATCTCCTCGTCCTTGGCCCAGGAACGGCTGATGAAGAACAGGAGCACGCCGACGCTTTCGCCGCGCTTGATCAGCGGCGCGACCACGCAGGCGGCGACGCCGGTATTGACGTTGGCCTGCTCCCAGGGAGTGCCCTTGGTCCGGCTGGCGAGATCGTCTTCGACGATGGCTTTCTGCGTCCGGAACACCTCGCCGGAGATGCCCCTGCCGTAGGGATTCCCCGGGTCGATCGAATAGCGCGCCTGGGTGACGAGCTCGAGATTCTGCCCGGTGGCGGCGACAGGCTTCATCCAGTGCGAATCCGGCTCGCGGAGCAGCACGATGGTCGCCAGCGACTTGCCGCTGTGGACGGAGGCGTCGCAGACGAGCTGGTACAGCTCCTGCTCGGTCTTGGCGCGCAGGATCGCCTCGTTGGTGGCGCTGATGGCGCCGAACATGCGGTTGAGCCGCCGTGTCGCCCGTTCGCTGGTCTGTCGCGCGGTTTCGCGCGCGAAATTGTCCAGCGCATAGGAAATGTTCGCCGACATGCGCTCGAACAGCGACACCATCTGCTCGTTCAGCGAGTTGGCCTCGCTCCGCGTCACGTACAATACGCCGACGCTCTTGCCGTTGCAGAGCAGCGGCAGAGCCGCGGCCGCACCGATGTTAGCCTTGGCGACGCCCTCGCGCCACGCCAGCGAGCGCGGATCGTTCAGATAGTCGTTGCTGACGCACAGCGTCTGATCGCGAAACGCCTCGCCGCCGACGCCGGACCCTTCGGGCGTGCCGGCTTCCGTCGTGATCACAATCGAGCGGAGCCGCGGAATGTCATCGCCGCAGCCGGCCGCGAAGCACAGCCGCCGGCCGTGCGGCTCGACCAGGAACACGGCGACGGCCAGAAAGTCCCCGCTCGAAAACCCGGCCTCGCAGACCTTCTGGTACAGCTCGTCCGGTGATCTCGCATAAAGAATCGCTTCGTTGATGGCGCTCAACGCCGCAAAGGTGCGCGCGAGTGTCGTCGGCACGATCTCAGCTCCCGGGCATTTCTGCCTATTTTTCCCGGTGCCTTTATGAACGGCGATCGCCTAAGTGGTCGTTATTGCGCACTGCAAACCGTCGATCAAAGTGAACGAGCAGCGAACGAGCAGCACGAAACTTCAGGAATTACCGGCGCGCGGGAGGAGCCTTCGACCAAGGGCGCGTTCTCTTTACGAATTTGCAGCCCTGTGTTGGTTTACGGGAGATTGATATCGCTCCTGCGCTTTGAGACGATGGCACCCAACAAGCAGCCTGTTAACGGCACCAAGCCGCTGCGCGCGCTGGCGCGTGAGTACAGGCTCGACACGGTGTTCGATCTGGCCTGACAGCATCAGGAGAACAGCAGCATGAATCGGCAGATGGTACTGGTCGGCTTCCTTCAGGCACAGAACTGCACGAACTTGCCGAGCTCCTGGCGGCATCCGGATTCGCGCACCGATTCGATGTCGGCGGACTATTATCAGGAGATCGCCAGGATTCTCGAAGCCGGCAAGTTCCACATGGCCTTCTTCGACGATCGCCTGGCGATGCCGGACCGCTATGGCAACGACCACGCCCACACGGTCGAATACGGCATCCGCTGCGTGAAGATGGATCCGCTGATCGTGCTGACCACGATGGGCGTGGTCACCGAGAAGCTCGGCCTTGGCGCGACCTGCTCGACCACCTATTACGAACCGTTCGATGTCGCGCGCCGATTTGCAACGCTCGACCTGATGTCCGGCGGCCGCGCCGGCTGGAACGTCGTCACCTCGCTAAACGACGGCGAGGCGCTTAACATGGGCCGCGACTCCCACCCCGAACACGATTCCCGCTACGACCGCGCCGATGAGTTCATGGAGGTCGTGCTCGGCCACTGGGACACCTGGGAAGACGGCGCGCTCATCATGGACAAGACCAGCGGCCGCTTTGCCGACCCGACCAAGGTGAAGCGGCTCGACCACAATGGGCCGGCCTTTAAGTCTCGCGGTCCGTTCACCGTGCCGCGCTCGCGACAAGGCCATCCCGTCATCATCCAGGCCGGTGCATCCGGCCGCGGTCAGCGCTTTGCCGGCCGCTGGGGCGAAGTGATCTTCACCGCCGCGCGCAACCTCGCCGCCGCCAAGGAAGGTTATGCGGCCGTGCGCAACGAAGCCGCCAAGGACGGCCGCGATCCCGACCAGATGTTCCTCTGCAACCTGACGACGCCGGTCTGCGCCGCGACCAAGGCGGAGGCCGAGGACAAGATGGCGTTGATCAATAAGTTGCCGCTCGAGATCGACGCACTGTCGCTGCTCGCCGAAGCGCTCAATTATGACTTCGCCTCCAAGGACATCGACGAGCCGCTGACCACGGAAGAGCTGAAGAGCATGCAGGGCATCTTAGGTCTCCGCGACGGCGTGCTGAAGATGTCAGGCAAGAGCAACCCGAGCGCACGCGACTTCGTCACCTTCTCCGGCCGCGGCCAGGTGCAGGACGCGATGGTCGGCGGTCCCAAGGAGATCGCCGACAGACTTGAAGAGATGTTCGTGGAGCGCGGCTGCGACGGTTTTGTCATTGCGGCGACTTATGTGCCCGGCTCCTACGCCGATTTCGTGCAACACATGGTACCGGAACTGCAACGGCGCGGCCTGTTCCAGAAAGACTATCGCGGCAAGACGTTGCGCGAAAATCTCGGACTGAAGCGGCCGGCCGCCGGTGCCTGGAAGATGCAGCCGCGCGATGCCGCGGAATAACAATGAGGACGCACCATGCGCTGGTTGAAATTCACCGCCTCAGGCGCGACCTCCTGGGGTCTCGTCGAGAACGATCAGGTCGTCGCGATCGACGGCGATCCGCTCGGTGAATGGCAGCGCAGCTCGCGCACGCATCCGCTTGGCGAGGTCAAGATCGAGCTGCCGCTGATCCCGCGCACCTTCTATTGCGTCGGCCTGAACTATCTGAAGCACCTGAAGGAGGCCGCCGACAAGCGCGGCGAGATCCCGGCGGTCCCCGACCGGCCCGAGATCGGCTATCGCGCCCAGAACGCGCTGATCGCTCATGACGAAGACGTCGTGATCCCGTCCTTTGCGACCGACAAGATCCATTGTGAAGGCGAGATCGTCGTGGTCATCGGCAAGAAGGTGAAGCATCTCACCGAAGCGAACGCGATGGATTGCGTGTTCGGCTACACCATCGGCAACGACGTCAGCGAACGTAGCTGGCAGAAGGCGGACCGCAGCCTGTGGCGCTCCAAGAACGCCGACACGTTCAAGCCGATGGGCCCCTGGATTGAGACCGAAGCCGATCTCGACAAGATGGAGACGATCGTCCGCGTCAACGGCATGGAGACCAATCGCTTCGCTACCCGCGACATGATCTTCGGCGTGGTGCCGTTCCTGGTCGAGCTGACTAGATGTTTCACGCTATGGCCCGGTGATGTGATCTGGATGGGCACCGACGGTGCCTCGCCTGACATCAAGCACGGCGACGTCGTCGAGATCGAGATCACCGGCATCGGCACGTTGCGGAACAGGTTCGTGCGGGAGGGGCAATAGCTCAGCGCGCGGCCCGGGATCGGCCCTTCACATGATCGATGAAGGCTCGAAGCTTCGGCATGATTTGTCGATGGCTGGGATAGTAGAGAAACACCCCCGGCGTCATCGGCGCGAATTTCTCCAGCACGGCGACGAGTTTTCCCGTTCTGACGGCGTCGGTCGCGAGCGGCCCTGGCACTTGCGCAAGCCCGACGCCTTCGACGGCGGCACCTAACATCGTCGGGAAGTCGTTGGCGATGAAGGGGCCTGCAACGGCAATCTCGATCGAACGACCGCCGTCGTTGAGCGACCACGGTGCGAGCGCACCGTTTGATCGCCGCAATCTCAGGCATGCATGCTCGCGCAGATCGTCCGGCCGCCGGGGCCGACCGCGACGTTCAAGGTAGGCCGGGCTGCCCACGATCAGGAAAGGCAACGGTTTCGTCAGGCGAACCGCGACCATGTCCGGGGAGATGAACTGCCCCATCCTGATGCCGGCATCGAAACCTCCAGCGGCGAGGTCGACCAGCTCTTCGCTTGCAGCGAGCTCCACCTCGATCTCTGGAAATGCCTGACAGAACGAGGCGACCAGGGGCTCCAGCAAAATCGGCACGACCGAGCGCGGAACAGTGAGACGCAAGAGCCCGGCCGGCCGCTGTCCGAGGTCGCGCGCGGCCCCGCTTGCCGCGACGAGCTCCTCGAAGGCAGGCCTTGCGCGCGCAAAGAACCGTTCGCCGGCCTCGGTCAGACTGACGCTGCGAGTCGTGCGCAGGAACAGCACGGCCCCGACGCGTGCTTCGAGTGCGCGCACCGCCTGGCTGATCGCCGACGGCGTTACCCCGAGCTCAGCAGCCGCCCGGCGGAAGCTGCGGTGCTGGGCGACGCTCAGGAACGCCTCCACACCGTCGAGCGCACCTTGCCGGACTGTGAAGTTCTGCTTCATGGCCTATCAATATTATCGCGAATAGTCGCTCTGGCAAAGACGGCCTTAGATCAGGATCGCAAATGCGCCGCGCCGCTGGGTGCGCCTGACACTTGCGACATCGCGGCAATGGCCGTGATCAGAGAGATGAAACCGATGAAGGCAATCCGCAACATCGTCCTGGCACTCACCCTCCCACTGACAGGTGTTATCTCCATGGCAGAGCCATCGCTTGCCCAAGCGCAAACCACATCACCGACAACCGGCGTGATGGTCATTCCGACTGTCAGGCCCGGCATCACACGCGAACAGGTCATGGCGGTGATGCCCGATGAGATCAGCCAAACCCCCCAGCTCTATCTCAACGGGATAGTTCGCGAATGGTATTCGCGGTCCGATGGGACCGGAGCGGTCTTCCTGCTGAACGTCAAGGACGTCGCCGAAGGGCACGCCATCATGGAAGGCCTGCCGCTGGCGAAGCAGAATCTCATCGACCACGAGTACATCGCGGTCGGTCCGCTCATGCCGCTCCGCCTGCTCATGGCCAAACCCTGAGGGTCGCCACGTCGAGCCGGATCGATAGGCATCGTCCCGGCTCGACAGCATGGTCAACCATAGGGAATCCGAACGTGCCGAACTTCAATCTTCCATTCGTTCTCAGCGTCGCCGGCGCTTTCCTGACCAGCTCGGTGGTCGCTGCGATCTATGTTTGGCCGGCGATCCGCGTGATGCCGCGCTATGACGCCCTGAGGCTCATCGCAGCTTTCCATGCGTTCAGGTTTTTGGGAATGAACTTCATGGTGACCGGGTTCGTCTCTGCCGAGTTGAGTTCGCGCTTTGCCGCCGAGGTGGGATGGGGCGATCTTATCGCCGCCGTCCTTGCGCTTCTGTCGATGGCGGCTCTCTCGTGGCGATGGTCGATCGCCATCCCGGTGGTCTGGATCTTCAACATCTGGGGGACACTTGACCTACTGAACGCGTACTACATGGGCGCGACAAAGATCCCGGATCCGGGCCTGTTCGGCGCTGGCATTTATATACCCACCCTCTACGTACCACTGCTGCTCGTCGGCCACGCCCTTGCCTTCATGATTTTGCTCAGGGCCGGAACAGAGAAAAAAGTCCGTGACCTCGGACAGAGCACATGAGCACCGATGCTGTTTCCGCCACCATGATTGCCCCGCGCGCCCTCTGGCTCAGCGGTGATCGCAACGTGCGGCGCCGTAAGGGTGGGCAAAGGCGCTCTTGCGCCGCGCCCAC
This sequence comes from Bradyrhizobium sp. LMG 9283, assembly GCF_045571415.1. NCBI lineage: Bacteria > Pseudomonadati > Pseudomonadota > Alphaproteobacteria > Hyphomicrobiales > Nitrobacteraceae > Bradyrhizobium > Bradyrhizobium sp. LMG 9283. The sequence continues at coordinate 1,261,732 of NZ_CP120691.1, read as the reverse complement.
CATCTCTCCGCGATGTCGCGACAGATGGTGGGCACGCTACGCTTTGCCCACCCTACCGCAGTCGGGCCACCCGCTCAAAACGGCAGGGCCACACTAGTCTTGATCTCCTTCAGCACGACATTGCTGCGGACGTAGCGGATGCCAGGGATGCGAAACATGAACTCGTCGAGAAACCTGTTGTAGGCAGCCATGTCCTGCACCACGACGCGCAGGTGATAATCGGCGTCGCCCGTGGTCGCAAAGCATTCCAGCACCTCGCGTCGCTTCGTGACCCGCGCCACGAACTCGTCGACGAACTTCGCATCGTGTCGCTCCAGCGAGACGTGGAGAATGGCGGACATCGTAAATCCCGCCTGCTCGCGTGCGACCAGCGCCGCGTAGCCCTGAATGACGCCGCTCTCCTCCAGCGCCCGCACCCTGCGCCAGCAGGCCGAGGTGGACATGCCGACCGCGTCGGCCAGCTGCTGGTTGGTGGCACGGCCATCCCTCTGGAGATGGGCGAGTATTCGCGTGTCCTGTTCTTCGATCATGGACGCCTCTCAATTCGAGAAACTTGTACCAAATTTGATCGCTTCACGCAAAATTCTACCTAATTTCCGGCCTACGCGGGATAAATAGGTAAGACCTACCGGCCTCGCGGGCATAACCTTCCGTTATCAAGCAGGGATGCCGCGCGAGGTCCGCCATGGACACCATTCCGTCACTCGACGCTTACGAGCTCTCCGACCGCTACGAACGCGAGGAGGGCCGCGTCTTCCTCACGGGCACACAGGCCATTGTCCGCATCGCGCTCGATCAAGCGCGTCGCGACCGTGCGAATGGCCTCAATACCGCGGGCTTCATCTCCGGCTATCGCGGCTCGCCACTCGGCGGCATCGATCTCGAACTGTGGCGCATTGAGGAACGGCTGAAGCGGGATCGCATCGAATTCTTGCCGGCCGTCAACGAAGACCTCGCGGCGACCGCGGTGCTCGGCTCGCAGCAGGTCGAGACGCAAGGGGATCGCGAGGTCGATGGCGTGTTCGGGCTCTGGTACGGCAAGGGCCCCGGCGTCGATCGCTCCGGCGATGCGCTCAAGCACGGCAACGCCTATGGCTCCTCGCCACATGGCGGCGTGCTGGTGGTTGCCGGCGACGACCATGGCTGCGTCTCCTCCTCGATGCCGCACCAGTCCGACGTCGCCTTCATGAGCTGGTTCATGCCAACGCTGCACCCCGCAAGCGTCGGCGAATATCTCGCGTTCGGCGAATATGGCTATGCACTGAGCCGCTTCTCCGGCATGTGGGTCGGCTTCAAAGCGATTTCGGAGATCGTGGAATCAGGCGCATCCTTCGTGCTGCGCCCGCCGCGCGTCTTCCGCACGCCCGACTTCACGCCGCCGCCGGGCGGCCTGCATTATCGCTGGCCCGACCTGCCGGGTCCGCAGATCGAGGAACGGCTGGAGGCGAAGAAGCACGCGGTCTATGCCTTCGCCAAGGCCAACCCGATCGATCGCCACATCTACGACATTCCGGACGCGACGTACGGCATCGTCACCACAGGCAAGGCGCATCTCGACTTGATGGAGGCGCTGCGGTTGATGGGCCTCGATGAAGCGGCCTGCCGCAGCATCGGCATCGACGTCTACAAGGTCGGCATGGTCTGGCCGCTGGCGCTGCATGACGCCATGGACTTCGTGAAAGGCAAGCGCGAGATCCTCGTGGTCGAGGAGAAGCGCGGCATCATCGAGAGCCAGTTCAAGGAATACTTTTACGACTATCCCGGCAGCAAGCCGGAGCGCATGGTGGGCAAGCATGACGAAACCGGCGCAAGGCTGATTTCCTGGATTGGCGAATTGTCGCCGCGGGCGCTCGCTTCCGTGCTGGCGCGCCGGCTCGACCTGATGTTTCCGGGCCTGAATCTCGCCGCCCGCGCCGCCGCCTTGATGCCGGAAGCGGCGCGCACGATCAACATCAGCGGCGCAACACGCACGCCGTATTTCTGCTCGGGATGTCCGCACAACACTTCGACAAAAGTACCCGAAGGATCAAAGGCGTTGGCCGGCATCGGCTGCCACTTCATGGCGAGCTGGATGGACCGCGAGACCTCTTCACTGATCCAGATGGGCGGCGAGGGCGTGAACTGGGCAGCATCGTCGCGGTTCACCGGCCACAAGCACATCTTCCAGAACCTTGGCGAAGGCACCTACTACCATTCCGGTTCGATGGCGATTCGGCAGGCGATCGCGGCCGGCGCCAACATCACTTACAAGATCCTGTTCAACGACGCCGTGGCGATGACCGGCGGCCAGCCGGTCGACGGCCCCGTCAGCGTCCATGCCATTGCCCACAGCGTCCGCGCCGAAGGTGTGGAGCGCATTGCGCTGGTGTCGGACGATCCGGCGCAGTTCGGCCCGGCCGATCTGCCGTCCGGCGTCACCATCCATCCCCGCGAGGAGATGGATGCCGTGCAGCGCGAGCTGCGCCAAGTCCCCGGCGTCTCTGTCCTGATCTACCAGCAGACCTGCGCCACCGAGAAGCGGCGCCGCCGCAAGCGCGGACAAATGGCCGACCCCAAGCGCTTTGCCTACATCAACGATCTCGTCTGCGAAGGCTGCGGCGACTGCTCGGTCGAATCCAACTGTCTCAGCGTCGAGCCGAGGGAGACGCCGTTCGGCCGCAAGCGGCAGATCAATCTGTCGGCCTGCAACAAGGATTTTTCCTGCCTGAACGGCTTCTGTCCCAGCTTTGTTACCATCGAAGGCGCGACGCGTCGGAAGAAGAGCGCGAGCCAGATCGACGCAGTCGGCCGCGCAGCCACGCTACCCCTGCCCGCGCCCGCAACACTCGACCGCCCCTATGACTTGCTTGTCACCGGCGTCGGTGGCACTGGCGTGATCACGGTCGGCGCGCTGATCGGCATGGCCGCGCATCTCGAGCGTCGCGGCGTCTCGGTGCTGGATTTTACCGGCTTCGCGCAAAAATTCGGGCCCGTGCTGAGCTACATCCGCGTTGCGTCAAGTCCCGACGCGCTGCACCAGGTGCGCATCGACCAGGGTGCGGCCGATGCGCTGATCGGCTGCGACCTCGTCGTTAGCTCTTCGCCGAAGGCGTCCGGCACCTATCGCCGCGGCACGCGCGCAACTATCAACACCGCGGAGATGCCGACCGGCGACGTGGTCCGCTTCCGCGATGCCGATCTCGCTTCGCCAGCTCGCCTGCGCGCAATCCGTCAGGTCATCGGCAATGACAATCTCGACACGATCAATACCAATGCGCTGGCCGAACGGCTGCTCGGCGATGCCGTCTATGCCAACATCATCATGCTCGGCTTTGCCTGGCAGCGCGGTCTGGTTCCGGTCTCGTTTCAGGCGCTGTTGCGCGCGATCGAGCTCAACGGCGTCGCCATCGAACGCAATAAGCAGGCCTTCGCTTGGGGCCGCATCGCCGCGGCTGATCCGGACTTCCTGCCGAACGCGGACGATGCGCCCAAAACCGAGACGCTCGACCAGCTCATCGCCCGGCGTGCTGAGTTCCTCACGGCCTATCAGAACGCGGCCTATGCGACGCGCTACCGGACGATCGTCGCAAAAGTCCGCAATGCCGAAGCGAATTTGAACAGCGAGGCGCTGACCGAGGCAGTCGCACGCGCGCTGTTCAAGCTGATGGCCTACAAGGACGAGTACGAGGTGGCGCGGCTGCACATGCGCAGCGGCTTCCTCGACGAGTTGAAGGGCGAATTCGAGGACGGCTTCACAATCCAGTATCACCTCGCCCCGCCGTTCCTGCCGTCGCGGCGCGATGCACGTGGACGTCCGCGCAAACGCGTCTTCGGCCAGTGGATCCAGATGCCTCTGGCCATGCTCGCGCGCTTGAAAGGGCTGCGCGGAACGCCGTTCGATCCGTTCGGCTACACCGCCGAACGGCGCGCTGAGCGCGAACTGATCGCCTGGTATGAGGGCCTGATCGAGCGGATGCTGAGCGAGCTCGACACGGCGCGCCTTCCAGATCTCATTGCCGTAGCCAAGGCTGCCATGGACATCCGCGGCTATGGGCCCGTGAAAGAAGCTGCGATCGCGTCGGTCAAGACCGAGGTCGAATCCCTGCTGGCGCGGCCGAGCGCGGCGCGAGCGGCCTGAGCGCAGCGCCGCTCATGAATACGGGTTGATCAGCTTCTGCTGCTCGGCGCTGTGGTGCACGAGCAGGTCGATGAAGGTCCTGACTTTCGCCGACAGATGATGACGGTGCGGATAGACCGCATTCATGGACAGCTCAACCGTTCGATATTCCGGCAAGAGGCGGACGAGACGGCCGGCTTCGAGGTCGTCCTGAATGAGGAACCCGGCCATCAGGCAGACGGCAGCGCCCTCCAGCGCGACCTTGCGCAGCGCTTCGCCGCTATTGGTGACGAAGCTGCCCGAGATACGCACCGAGGCCGGTGTGCCTTTGCGATCAAGGAAGCGCCATTCGTCGCCAAACGGATAGTTCAAATGCCGACCGCAATCATGCCCGGTGAGTTCGTCGAGCTTCTGCACCCGGCCGTGCTTCTCGATGTAATCGTGGGAGCAGCACAGCACGTGACGCCAGGTGGCAAGGCTCCGCACGATCAGGCTCGAATCCGGCGGCGGGATCATGCGCAGCGCAACGTCGTAGCCTTCCTCGATGAGATCGACGTCGGCCTCGCCCATGCGCAGATCGATCTTGAGCTCCGGATAGGTCGACAGCAGTTTCGCCACGACCGGCGCGACGAACGGCACCATATGGGTGGCGACGTGAATGCGCAGCGTGCCGCGAGGCACCGACTGCAATTCGCTCGCGATGTCGTCGGCCTGTTCGATGTCGGCGAGGATCTGGACGCAGCGGTCGTAATAGGCCTTGCCGATCTCGGTAAGATTGACCTTGCGCGTGGTGCGGTGAAGCAGCCTTACCCCAAGCCGGTCTTCCAATGCCTGAATGTGATTGCTCACCATGGTGGTCGACATGTTGAGCTTGCGGGCTGCTGCGGAGAAGCCGCCGGTCTCCACCACCCGGCTGAACACTTCGAGGCTGGTCAATCGATCCATGCTTCCCTGCACCAGGATGTACGCATTAGCAGCAATCGCGCGACAGAGGCAGCAATCACCCTGGCGCAGTCGCGAGCCTGACCCGGTAGACATGCGAACCAAGGCGACGGCCCCGATTATCCACCTCTAATGGATAATCCTTCCAGAATTTTGCCAATTATCACCCGGGCCGGCAAGACCGATAGTCTCAGCGAGCCGACAGGAGACCGCAATGTCCGAGATGCCCCGCACCGAGACCTTCCAGCAAGCGACTCAAATCACTCGCGATTACGCCAAGGCGCCGCCAGCTATCCCGGCCCGGAACATGGTCCGGCGCGCGGCCTTGGTGCTCGCGCTCCTCGCAGGGACGGCAGCCGTGGCCTATTACGGACACGATTACTGGACCAACGGCCGCTACCTCGAGACCACAGACGACGCCTATGTGAAGGCGGACTCCACGATCGTCGCGCCGAAAGTCTCCGGCTACATCGCAAAGGTGCTGGTCGGCGACAACGAGAAGGTCAAGGCAGGCCAGCTGCTGGCCAAGATCGACGACCGCGATTTCAAGGCGGCACTCGACCAGGCCCGTGCCGATGTCGCGGCTGCCGAAGCGTCCGTGCGCAACATCGATGCCCAGCTCGAACTGCAACAGCCGATCATCGAGCAAAGCACGGCTGATGTCGCTGCTGCGGACGCCAATCTGAAATTCGCGCAGGAGGAACGCGCCAGGTACGACGACCTGATGAAGTCGGGCTCCGGCACGATCCAGCGCGCGCAGCAGACCGACGCGGCACTGCGCGCCAGCAATGCGCAATTGCAGCACGCCAAATCCGGCCTTCTGGCTGCACAGCGCAAGATCGACGTGCTCACCACCCAGCGCGCCCAGGCGGCAGCCCAGCTCGAACGTGCCCGTGCGGTCGCGCAGCAGGCGGCGCTGAACCTGTCCTATACCGAGATCACCGCGCCGGTGGACGGCACGGTCGGCGCCCGCAGCTTGCGCGTCGGCCAATACGTGCAAGCCGGCACGCAATTGATGGCGGTGGTGCCGCTCGATGCGGTCTATGTCGTTGCCAACTTCAAGGAGACGCAGCTCACGCATGTGCGGCCCGGCCAGCCGGTCGAGCTGCACGTCGACAGTTTTCGCAATCGGACCCTGCACGGCCGTGTCGACAGCCTGTCGCCGGCGAGCGGGCTCGAATTCGCGCTGTTGCCGCCCGATAACGCCACCGGCAACTTCACCAAGATCGTGCAGCGCGTTCCGGTGAAGATCGTGCTCGACGACCACAGTCTCACCGGCCTGCTGCGCCCAGGCATGTCCGCGGTGCCGACCATCGACACCAAGGCGACGGTGCTGGCCGAGCGCGAGACGGCCAAACGTCTCGCCGACAACACGTCCCGCCCGAACGGGAGCTGACGCCGGAAGGCTCCGGCAGGAATTGTCAAATCCTGCCGGATGATCCTTCCAGAACTTCCTCGATTATCGAGTTCGTCCGCCTATCGCATCCTGTCTCCGCACCCGAGACGAGGCTTCCATGAGCACGCTCCAACCAGCCCTCAACGCCGCATCCGCCACCAACATTCCCACGCCCGCCGCTCGGGCGGTGCCCGCGAAAACCTGGATCGCGGTGATCGGCGCAACGCTCGGCGCCTTCATGGCGGTGCTGAACATCCAGATCGTCAACGCCTCGCTCGCCGACATCCAGGGCGCGATCGGCGCCGGCATCGACGACGGCGGCTGGATCTCGACCTCCTATCTGATCGCCGAGATCGTGGTGATCCCGCTGTCGGGCTGGCTCGCGCAGGTGTTCTCGATCCGCATTTATCTGCTCACCAATGCGATCCTGTTCCTGGCTCTGTCCGCAGCCTGCGCGCTGGCGCAGGATCTGTCGCAGATGATCGTGCTGCGCGCCATCCAGGGCTTCACCGGCGGCGTGCTGATCCCGATGGCTTTCACGCTGATCATCATGCTGCTGCCGCGCGGCAAGCAGCCGGTCGGCCTCGCGCTGTTCGCACTGTCGGCGACGTTCGCACCGGCGATTGGGCCAACCATCGGCGGCTATCTGACCGAGAATTTCGGCTGGCAGTACATCTTCTACGTCAATTTGGTGCCGGGCGCGATCATGGTCGGCATGCTCTGGTACGCGCTCGAGGCCAAGCCGATGAAGCTGTCCCTCCTGCGCGAGGGCGACTGGGCCGGCATCATCACCATGGCGATCGGCCTCTCGGCACTCCAGACCGTGCTGGAGGAAGGCAACAAGGACGACTGGTTCGGCTCGCCCTTCATCGTCAGGCTGTCGATCATGGCCGCCGTGGCGTTGACCGCCTTCCTGATCATCGAGCTCACAGTGAAGAAGCCGCTGTTGAACCTGCGTCTGCTCGTCCGTCGCAATTTCGGCTTCGGCATGCTCGCGAACTTCCTGCTCGGCATCGCGCTCTACGGCTCGGTGTTCATCCTGCCGCAATATCTGTCGCGCATTCAGGGCTACAATGCCGAGCAGATCGGCATGGTGCTGGCCTGGACCGGACTGCCGCAGCTGGTGCTGATCCCGCTGGTGCCGCGCCTGATGCAGCGCTTCGACGCGCGGATCATTATCGGCATCGGCTTCGTGCTGTTTGCGGCGTCCAATTTCATGAACATCTATATGAGCAACGACTACGCCGCCGACCAGCTGCTGTGGCCCAATGTCGTTCGCGCGATAGGACAGGCACTGGTGATGGCGCCGCTGTCGGCGGTGGCGACATCAGGCATCGAAGCCGAGAATGCGGGCTCGGCTTCCGGCCTGTTCAACATGATGCGCAATCTAGGCGGCGCGGTCGGCATCGCGCTGCTCCAGACCGTTCTGACCAAGCGCGAGCAATATCACTCCAACGTGCTGATGCAGTCGGTCTCGGTATTCGAGCAGGCGACGCGCACGCGGCTGGAGCAACTCACCCAGTATTTCATCAATCACGGTGTCCTCGACCATGCGGACGCTGCGCATCGCGCCTACGTCGCGATCGGCCGTATCGTGCAGAAGCAGGCCTATGTCCTCGCCTTCAGCGACACCTTCTATCTGCTCGGCATGGCGCTGATCGTGGCGCTGCTCGCCGTCCTCTTCCTGAAGAAGCCCGGCCAGACCTCGGCCGGTGGTGCCCACTGATTCAACCCGGCAAGCAAGGAGAACGACCATGAAACCCCGTATGAACTTCTACCAGGCCGCACCCGACACGATGAAGGCGCTGATGGCGCTGGAAGACCAGATCCAGTCGACAGGCCTGGAGAAATCGCTGATCGAGCTGGTCAAGATCCGGGCGTCGCAGATCAACGGCTGCGCCTTCTGCATCAACATGCATACTGAGGACGCCCGCAAGCGCGGCGAGACCGAGCAGCGCATCTACCTGCTGAATGCCTGGCGCGAATCCCCGCTCTATTCCGACCGCGAGCGCGCCGCGCTGGCCTGGACCGAGGCGGTGACGCTGATCTCAGAGACGCACGCGCCGGACGACGTTTACGAACAGGTTCGCGCGCAATTCTCCGATGCGGAGACGGTGAACCTGACCATGCTGATCGGTGCCATCAACGCCTGGAACAGGATTGCGATCGCGTTCCGCGCCGTGCATCCGGTGAAGGTGAAGGCGTCGGTGGCGTGAGGCGGCGGCGTCATGGACGCAACACCGCCTCCACACTCTCAATTGTCATGCCCCGGCTTGACCGGGGCATCCAGTACGCCGCGGCCTCACGATTCAAGAACTACTGCCTCTGGAATACTGGATCGCCAAGCCGGGCGATGACAGCAGTGGGTGTGGCTTAAACCGCCGTCGCCTTGGCGAACTCCACGTAGATCTCGCGCAGCCGCGTTGCCATCGGACCGGGCTTGCCGCCGCCGATCGTCTTGCCGTCGATGGCGACCACCGGCTGCACGAAGGAGGATGCGCTGGTGATGAAGGCCTCCTTGGCAGCGAGCGCCTCGGCGACGGTGAAGGACCGCTCCTCGACACGGAGCTGGCGCTCCTCGGCAAGCGCGATCACGGCCTTGCGGGTGCAGCCCGGCAGGATCGCATTGGAGTTCTTGCGGGTGACGATGACATTGTCCTTGGTCAGGATGAACGCCGAGGACGAGCCGCCCTCGGTGACATATCCATCTTGCAGCATCCAGGCTTCGCCGGCGCCGGCTTCGGCCGCGGCCTGCTTTGCCAGCACCTGCGCCAGCAGCGCGACGCTCTTGATGTCGCGGCGCTCCCAGCGAATGTCGGGCACCGTGATCACGTTGATGCCGGTCTTGGCCACGGGGGCGTTGATGATGTCCTTCTCCGAGGTGAACATCACCAGGCTCGACTTGACGTCGCCCTTGGGGAACGGGAAGTCGCGGCCTTTGTCGGCGCCGCGCGTGACCTGGAGGTAGACCAGGCCATTCTCGACCTTGTTGCGCGCGATCAGCTCCTTCTGCAGCTCGGTGATGCGATCGAGCGTCTCGGGCAACTTCAGCTTGATCTCGCCGACCGACCGCTCCAGCCGTGCCAGATGCGAGGCATTGTCGACCAGCTTGCCATCCAGCACCGCCGAGACCTCGTAGATGCCGTCGGCGAACAGGAAGCCGCGATCGAGGACCGAGATTTTGGCTTCCGAGAGCGGGACGAATGAGCCGTTGACATAGGCGAGCGGGTCCAAGGCAGGTCTCCTGGGAGGGGAAAGGGGAATTCCTGTCGGTATAGGAGATTTGCCGGGCCCGATAAACCCTCGATCGGTCATTCCGGGGCATTCGCAAAGCGAATGAGCCCCGAATCCATCTCACATCGCGTACCGCCGCCAAATGGATTCCGGGCTCGCGACTGCGTCGCGTCTCGGAATGACAGCAACGGCTAATGCGACAGAATCTTCGACAAGAACTTCTGCGCGCGGTCACTGCGGGGCTTGCCGAAGAAATCGTCCTTCGGAGCGTCCTCGACGATCTCGCCGCGGTCCATGAAGATCACCCGGTTGGCGACCTTGCGGGCAAAGCCCATTTCGTGGGTCACGACCATCATGGTCATGCCTTCGCGGGCAAGATCGACCATGACGTCGAGCACTTCGCTGACCATTTCGGGATCGAGCGCCGAGGTCGGCTCGTCGAACAGCATCACGATCGGATCCATCGCGAGCGCTCGTGCAATCGCGACACGCTGCTGCTGGCCGCCGGAGAGCTGCGCGGGAAACTTCTGCGCCTGCTCCTTCAAGCCGACGCGCTCCAGCAACTGCATGCCCTTGGTGACCGACTTGTCGTGGCCGCGTCCAAGCACCTTCTCCTGGGCGAGACAGAGATTGTCGATGATCTTGAGGTGCGGAAACAGCTCGAAATGCTGGAATACCATGCCGACGCGTGAGCGCAGCTTCGGCAGATCAGTCTTGGGATCGTTGACCTTGGTGCCGTCGACCAGGATGTCGCCGCTCTGGAAAGGCTCCAGCGCGTTGACGCATTTGATCAGCGTCGACTTGCCCGAGCCGGAAGGACCGCAGACCACGACCACCTCGCCTTTGGTGACGCTGGTGGTGCAGTCGGTCAGCACCTGGAAACTCGGGCTGTACCATTTGTTGACGTGGCTGATTTCGATCATGACGAGGCTCAAGAGCTAGCGGCAAATGCGGATCACCTCTCCCAAGGGGAGAGGTCGGCGCGAAGCGCCGGGTGAGGGATTCAGGTCCTTCGTTGGTGCGAAACCCCTCACCCGGATCGCTGACGCGATCCGACCTCTCCCTACGGGAGAGGTGAAGAGGAGCTCGCCTTCATAGCTCAAAGCCAAATTCCACCTATCGAATGATGGCAATGCGCGCCTGGAGGCGGCGGACGCCGTAGGACGCGATACAGGAAATGGTGAAGTAGACGACGGCGGCGAACAGATACATTTCGACGAGACGCCCGTCGCGCTGCGCCACCTTGCTGGCCGCTCCCAGAAAGTCCGTGATCGACAGCACGTAGACCAGCGAGGTGTCCTGGAACAGCACGATGGTCTGCGTGATCAGGACCGGCAGCATGTTGCGGAACGCCTGCGGCAGCACGACGTACCGCATGGTCTGGGCGTAGGTCAGCCCGAGCGCGCTGGCCGCGGCCGGCTGGCCGCGCGAGATCGACTGGATGCCCGCACGCATGATCTCGGAGAAGTACGCCGCCTCGAACATGATGAAGGTGACGAGCGAGGAGGCGAACGCGCCGACGCTGATCGGGCGCGAGGCGCCGGTCAGCCATTGCCCGATATAGGGCACCAGGAAGTAGAACCAGAAGATGACCAGCACCAGCGGAAGCGAGCGCATGAAGTCGACATAGATGCCGGCGATCCGGCCGAGCAGCTTGAGGCCGGAGAGGCGCATCAGGGCGAGCGCCGTGCCGAAGATCAAGCCGCCGAGCGCCGCGAGCCCCGTCAGCGTCAGCGTGAAGGTCATGCCCTCGTAGAACAGATAGGGCAGCGCGCGGCGGATGACGTCGAAATCGAAGTTGCCGAGCATGGCGCTATTTCCCCGTGATGTAGCCGGGGATCGCGACCCAGCGCTCAAGGAAGCGCATCGCGGTCACGACGACGGCGTTGACGAGGAGGTAGAGGATGGTCGCGGCCGTGAAGGCCTCGAACACCTGGAACGAGAATTCCTGCATCGAGCGCGCCTGTCCGGTCAGTTCGAGCAGGCCGATGGTGATGGCGACAGCCGTGTTCTTGATGGTGTTGAGGAACTCGGAGGTCAGCGGCGGCAGGATGATGCGGAAGGCCATCGGCAGCAGCACGTAGCGGTAGCCCTGCACGGTGGTCAGGCCCAGCGCGGTCGCCGCCATCTTCTGCCCGCGCGGCAGCGACGAGATGCCAGCCTGCAACTGCACGGCCACGCGCGCCGACATGAAGAAGCCGACGCCGATCGCAGCCGTCCAGAACGGCGCGTTCGGCAGTTGCTTCAGCCACAGGCCGGCGGCCTTGGGCAGGATTTCCGGCAGCACGAAGAACCACAGGAACAGCTGCACCAGAAGCGGCATGTTGCGGAAGAATTCGACGTAAGCGAAGCCGAACCAGGTGGCGCCCTTCGACGGCAGCGTGCGCATGACGCCGACGATCGAGCCGGTGATCAGCGCGATCACCCAGGCCAGCGCCGCGGTCTTGAGGGTCAGCGCCAGGCCCGACAACAGCATGTCGAGATAGGTGCCGGTCCCCATCGGGTTCGGCTGGAAAAAGATTCCCCAGTTCCAGTTGTAGTTCACGTGTCCCCCGCACGAACGCGCCAGTCATGGATGTCCTGAGCGCCTATGCAAATGTCCGGCCACCCTGGTGTCAAGAGTGGCCGGACATGATCCCGATCGAAAGATCGAGGTTTTATCTTACTTGTAGTCGTCCGGGTTCGGCGAGTCCGTCGGCTTGGCGAACTCGTTCTTCAGCTCGGCCGAGATCGGCGTATTGAGGTTCAGGCCCTTCGGCGGGATCTTCTGGGTGAACCACTTGTCGTAGATCTTCTGGGCCTCGCCCGAGGTGTAGAGCGCCGCGGTCGCAGCATCGACCACCTTCTTGAAGGCAGGGTCGTCCTTGCGCAGCATGATGCCGTAGGGCTCGGGCTTGGAGAACGCGTCCTTGGAGATGGCGTAATCGCCGGGCGACTTCGAGCCGGCAACGAGGCTCGCCAGCAGAATGTCGTCCATCACGAAAGCGACCGCGCGGTCAGTCTCGACCATCAGAAAGGCTTCGGCGTGGTCCTTGGCCGGAATGATGTTGGCGCCGAGGCTTTTCGCGACGTTGGCCTCGGTAAGCTGCTTGATGTTCGTGGTGCCGGCGGTCGAGACCACGGTCTTGCCCTTGAGGTCGTCGATCGACTTCAGGCCGCTCGACTTTTTGAACACGTAGCGGCTGGCGGTCAGGAAGTGGGTATTGGTGAAGGCGACCTGCTTCTGGCGCTCGGCATTGTTGGTGGTCGAGCCGCATTCGAGGTCGATGGTGCCGTTGGCCATCAGCGGGATCCGGGTCGCCGAGGTCACCGGGTTGAGCTTGACCTCGAGCTTGTCGAGCTTGAGTTCCTTCTTCACGGCGTCGACGATCTTGTAGCAGATGTCCATGGCGAACCCGACGGGCTTCTGGTTATCGTCGAGATAGGAGAACGGGATCGAGGAGTCGCGGAAGCCCAGCGTGATCGCGCCGGTGTCCTTGATGTTCTTCAGCGTGCCGGTCAGCTCCTGGGCCCCGGCCTGGCTGACGGCGAAGGTCGCGGCGAGCGCGAGCCCGATGTGGCGGAAATGTTTCACTTTTCTCTTCCCCTTTTCGGATGATGCGGCCCGAATGCAAGCACAAATCGAGCCGGATTAGAATGTAACTTTCGGCGGGATCAGCGGCTCAGGTTAACGGCGCCGGCAACTCGCCGAGATCCCAGAACAGCCCGGCCATCACCGTCAAGGCCTCTTCGGTCAATGGCAGCAGGATGTGCTCATTGGGCGCATGCTGGGAGCAGCCGGGATAGGAATGCGGGACCCAGATCGTCGGCAGGCCCAGGATCTCGGAGAACACGTCATTGGGCAGCGAGCCGCCGAAGTTCGGCAGCACGGCCGGCGCCTTGCCGGTGGTCTCCTGCACCGAATCCGCCGCCCATTTGATCCAGGGGCTGTCGAAATCGGTGCGCGATGCAGCAAAGCTCTGCGCCGCCCGGACCTCGACCATGGGAAAACCCTTCTGGACCAGATGCGCGCGGATCGCCTCGATCAGCCCATCAATTTTGGTGCCGACCACGAAACGCAGTTGCAGCACGGCACTGGCGTGGCCGGGAATGGCGTTCGCCGGCTTCTCGATATTGCCCGACGACATCGCCAGCACTTCGAGCGTATTCCAGGCATAGAGCCGTTCGGCCGCCGACAACCCCTCCTCGCCCCAGTTCTCGGCCAGCGCCGGCTCGTCCGCGGTCGGCACCACCTGCACGTCGGCGAGATAGCTGCGGATTTGGTTGGTGAGCCGCGGCGGCTTCAGGGCCTCGAGCTGGAGGCGACCGTGACCGTCGACCAGGGTCGAGATCGCGTTGACCAGGATGGTCGCGGGGTTGGCAAGCACGCCACCCCAATTGCCGGAATGATGCCCGCCATCGCGCAGGTTGACGTCGAGATGAATGCGGATGCCGCCGCGGCAACCGAGAAACAGCGTCGGGCGGTCGGCAGACAGGCGCGGCCCGTCGGAGGCCATGAACAGGTCGGCCTTGAGCGCATCGCGATTGAGATCGCAGACCTTACCGAGATCGGGCGAGCCGATCTCCTCGCCCATCTCGACGATGAACTTGGCGTTGAAGCCGAGCTTGCCGCCGCGCGCGTCGCGCACCGCGCGGAGTGCCGCCATGTTGATGCTGTGCTGGCCCTTGTTGTCGGCGGTGCCGCGGCCATAGAGGCGCGTCCCCGCAACTGTCGTGCGCCAGGGATCGCGGCCATCGCGCCATTCGCCTTCCATGCCGTCGACGACATCGCCATGGCCGTAGACCAGCACGGTCGGTGCGGACGCACTCTCGTGATGCTCGGCGAACAGGAACGGCGCCTTGCCGCTGGGGGATTCGACGATGCGACTGGTGAAATCGAGCGCGGCGAAGGCCGGCTGCATCTCCTGCTCCAGATAGGCTCGCAGCTCGGCGCCGCGCGACGGATTCTGGCTTTCGGTCCGATACGCGACGCGGCGGTCGAGTTCAGCGAGGAACGCACCGGATTTGAAGTCGTCCCGGGCGCGGGCGATGGCGTCGGCTCTGGTCATTGCTTTCGTTTCTTAGGGGTTCGACGCGGGCGAACGTAGCGGGCTACATAGGCCATCGAAAGTGGCGGGGACTTGGGCAGCTGTTGGAGTTTCTTTGGGATTTCGTTCTTGCTCGCTTGAGATCGGCTTGCCAAGTGCGGCGGCCACCGCTGATTTTGACCTTGCCATTACCCAAGCCCTTCTATCTTTGGCCCTTGCCAAGGGCCAAAGATATGCAAGAACTTCGCCAAGTTGGGGCGCACATCTATCATTCGAAGAGCGCTCAGTATAGGGCGCCGAGGGGACC
Source organism: Bradyrhizobium sp. LMG 9283 (assembly GCF_045571415.1). Taxonomy (NCBI): domain Bacteria; kingdom Pseudomonadati; phylum Pseudomonadota; class Alphaproteobacteria; order Hyphomicrobiales; family Nitrobacteraceae; genus Bradyrhizobium; species Bradyrhizobium sp. LMG 9283. The sequence continues at coordinate 1,246,730 of NZ_CP120691.1, read as the reverse complement.
AGCATGGCCAAAGAGATCAGGCTCAACGCCTTTGCGATGAATTGCGTCGCACACCAGTCACCGGGCCTTTGGACCCATCCGCGCGACCGCACCGCCGAGTATAATCGCCTGCCCTACTGGATCGATCTCGCCAAGACGCTGGATCGCGGCCGTTTCGACGGGCTGTTCCTGGCGGACGTGCTCGGGGTCTACGATGTCTATGGCAACAGCCCTGACGCAGCCTTGCGCAATGCAGCACAGACGCCGTCAAACGAGCCGCTGCTGCTGCTCTCGGCGATGGCGGCCGTGACGAAAGACCTCGGCTTCGGCGTCACCAGCAATCTCTCCTTCGAGCCGCCCTACCCGTTCGCGCGGCGGATGTCGACGCTCGATCACCTCACCGAGGGGCGGATCGGCTGGAACGTCGTCACCGGCTATCTCGACAGCGCCGCGCGCGGCGCCGGCAAGGACAAGCAGACCGGGCATGACGACCGCTACGACATCGCCGACGAATATATGGAGGTCGTCTACAAGCTCTGGGAAGGAAGCTGGGAGGACGATGCCGTGCTGCGCGACCGGGCACGAGGCATCTTCACCGATCCGACAAAGGTCCATCGCGTCAATCATGAGGGCGCGAACTACCGCATCAACAACACCATTCACCTCAGCGAGCCATCGCCGCAGCGCACGCCCGTGCTGTACCAGGCCGGCACCTCGCCGCGCGGCCGGCAGTTCGCCGCACGCCATGCCGAGTGCGTCTTCATGTCGGGACCGTCGGCCAAGGTGATCGCGCCGCGCGTCTCAGCGATCCGGCAAGAGGCCGCTGCGCTCGGCCGCAACCCGGCGGAGATCCTGATGTTCTCGATGATGACGATCATCCTCGGACGGACGGAAGCCGAGGCAAAGGAGAAATACGCCGACTACCGCCGCCACATCAGCCCCGAAGGCGCGCTGGCGCTGATGTCAGGATGGACCGGCGTCGACTTCTCCGGCTACGACCTCGACCAGCAGGTGCGCCACGTCCAGAACGATGCCGGCCGCAGCGCGATGGATAACGTCACCCGCGCTGATCCTGATCGCATCTGGACCGTGCGCGACGTCATCGAGCATGTCGGCATCGGCGGCGCCGGTCCGGTCGTGGTCGGCACGCCCGAGATGGTCGCGGACAAGATCGAACAATGGTTTGAGGCGACTGACGTCGACGGCCTCAACGTCGCATTCGCGATCTCGCCCGGCGATTTCGAGGATATCGCCGACATGCTGGTGCCGGAGCTGACGCGGCGCGGGCGGTACAAGAGCGAGTATGCCAATGGTACGCTGCGGGAGAAGCTGTTCGGCGCCGGCCGCGCGCGGCTAGGTGCGCCGCATCCGGCAGCGGGGTATCGGGTGGGGAAGAAAAGATAGCCACCACACATTCGGTGTCATGCCCCGGCTTGACCGCGGCATCCAGTACGCCGCGGCCTCGGCTCAATCACTGCCGTCTCTGGAATACTGGATCGCCCGGCCTGAACATCGAAGCCGGGCGATGACACTGAGCGTGTGGGAACTCGATCGCGCCTCAGACCTTCCCGTCCACCGTCACCTCGATCAGCTTGGTGCCCGGCCGGCCAAACGCCGATACCAGCGTCGCCCTCAGCTCACGGGGATCGCTGATCTTGATCGCCTCGCAGCCGAGCGCCTTGGCAACGCCGGCGAAATCCACGGGCGGATCGGCGAAGTCCATGCCGACGTAATTGTCATCGCCGTGGAAGGCGAGCAGCCGCTGCTTGATGATGCGATAACCGCCATTGTTGGCGATGACCACGTTGAGCGGCAGCTTGTGATGCGCGGCCGTCCACAGCGACTGGATCGAATACATCGCGCTGCCATCGCCCGAAAAGCACACTACCGGGCGATCGGGATTGGCGAGGCTGGCGCCGACCGAGGCCGGCAGGCCCCATCCGATGCCGCCGGATGCAAGGCCGTGATAGCCATAGCGGTCGCGGTGCGGCCGCAAAGCCGTGACCTGGCGGCTGGAGGTGAGCCCTTCATCGACGAGAATGGCATTGTCAGGCATCGCCTCGACCATCTGCAGCACCAGGAAATCTGGATCGATCGGCGTGCGAGCGGCGCTCTTGCCGATCTGCTCGACGAGCGCGGCGCGGCGCGCGGTCCAGTTCTTCGGCGCGAGTTCGGCGAGACGCTGTTTCGCACGGCTCGCGAGTGTCGCGCCGCCCATCTCCTTCAGCATGGGGATCAGCGCGCGCAGCGTTTCCTTCAGATCCGCCTTCAGCGCGATCTCGGCGCCGTAGTTCTTGGCGATCTCCCAATCGACGAGACCGATCTGCACCATGCCAAGGCCATCCGGCAGCGCGTCCACTTCGCTATAGACAGACATCCGCAGGGGATCGCCGCCCAGCGCGATCAGGAGGTCGTAAGGCGCAAGCGTGTCGCGCGCGGCCTTCTGCACGCGCGCGAGCGCGCCGATGAAGCTCGGACTCTCCGAGAGAAAGTGCGAGCCATAGGGCGTCGAGGATTGGTAGGCGGCCGCGCCGAGCAGCTCGGCCAATTCAGCCGCCTCGTTCAGAGCATCGCTCTTGACCACCTCATCCATGGTGACGATCACAGGGCGCTCGGCTTTCAGCAGACGCGCGGCAAAGGTCCTCAACGCCTCATCCGACGGCCTTGTGCGCGCGTCGATGCGGGTGGAGCGACCGAGATCGATTCCGGCTTCGCTGTTAAGGATGTCGCCGGGCAGCGAAATGAACACCGGCCCGGTCGGCGGCGTCATCGCCACCTTGGCGGCGCGGCGCACGATGCGCGGCAGATCCTCCAGCCGCGTCACCTCCACCGCCCATTTCACCAGCGGCTCGGCCATACGCACCAGAGGACCATAGAGCACCGGCTCCATCAGGCCGTGCCCCTGCTCCTGCTGGCCTGCAGTCAAGATCATCGGCGTGCCCGTGAACTGGGCGTTGTAGAGCGAGCCCATGGCGTTGCCGAGACCGGGCGCGACGTGAACGTTACAGGCGACGAGCTTGCCGGAAGCGCGGCTGTAGCCATCGGCAATCGCCACCACCAGGCTCTCCTGCATCGCCATCACATAGGTGAGATCGGGATGGTCCTTCAGCGCATGCATGATCGGCAGCTCGGTGGTGCCGGGATTGCCGAACAGATGCGTGATGCCCTCGTCCTTGAGCAGCGCAAGAAAAGCGGAACGGCCGGTGATGTTGTTCTTCATGTTTCCTCCAGGAGCGGACGTTGCCGCAAGGACGGAAAGCATGATGGCCGAAGTTTTGGGATGCGCGCAAGGAAGGGCGCTCATGGCTGCGTTGCGGGGGATGGGTCTCGTGTCACGGACGGCGACGCGGCGCGTAGCGCTGCAGCGCAGAGCCGGGACCCAGAATTAGTGCGGAGTTCGCGCACGCATGGGTCCCGGCTCAGCAGCGCATCACCGCACCGGACGATACTTCGCATCGCTGGGGAGGTGTTGCACTGCATCCGGTGCACGAGGGCGCAGCTACATCTCCTCACGTCCGAGCTCGAACGGATCCTCGCCGCCCGCGCGCTTCTTCTTTTTCGAGCGCTGCCAGACCACGCCCGGAAAGCCCTTCAGCGGCACCAGCGGCTCGCCGGTATAGGCCCATTCCTGCAGCTCCTCGATCGCGATGTGATAGAGCGGCTGGCGACCGGTGCGTTCCCTAAACAGCGCGCGCGGGATGTTGACCATGTGCGGCCCACGAGGGCGCTCATAGACGATCGGCGTGCCGCAATGCGAGCAGAAGCTGCGCGCGGTCTTGGTCGCCTTGTCCTCGTAGCGGGTAAGCGCGGCCTTGCCGGAGGTGATGCGAAAGCGCTTCTTCCAGCTTCCGATATAGGTCGCGTAAGCCGCGCCGTGGGCGCGGCGGCTGGCGGCGGAGTGATCATGCCACGCCCAGCGCGCGGGAACGTCGATCTCGAACGTGACCTTGCCGCAGAGGCACTGCCCCGTGGCGATCCCTGCGGCGGCTGCGGCTTTGGCCATGGACGTCTCTCCGTTGTCATTGCGAGCGCAGCGAAGCAATCAGGCTGTCTCCGCGGAAAGATTCTGGATTGCTTCTCTGCGCTCGCAATGACGAAAGTTGTGGTTGCGGTCGGGGGCGACACAAAGTCCCGTAGCCCGGATGGAGCGCAGCGCAATCCGGGGAAGTCTGTCGTCGAGGCGAGAATCCCGGATTTCGCTGCGCTCCATCCGGGCTACGAAGAGCGCCTACGCCGGCGTCAGCTCGTCATACACCGGATAATCCGTATATCCCTTCGCCTCGCCGCCATAGAATGTCGCCCGGTTGTACGGCGTGATCGGATAGCCGTGCTCCAGGCGCCGCGGCAGATCCGGATTGGAGATGAAGATGCGGCCGAAGGCGATGATGTCGGCCTGTCCCTCGGCGATTGCCGCGTTTGCGGTCTCGCCGGTAAAGCCGCCGGCGGTCATCAGCACGCCGCTGTAGAGTGGGCGGAACAGCACCATCGCTGACGGTACGTTCTCCCAGTGGACATCCGCGCGGCCCGCGCCGCTCGAGCGCGGCTCGATGAAATGCAGATAGGCAAGACCGAGCTTGTCCAGCGCCTTCACCACATGCGTGTAGAGCGGCATCGGATCGAGCTCGCCGGAATCATTGGCGATGCCGTGTGGCGACAGCCGGACGGCGACGCGGCTGGCGCCCCAGACATCGATCGCGGCCTGTGTGACTTCGAGCAGAAGGCGCGCGCGGTTCTCGATCGAGCCGCCATATTTATCGGTACGCTGGTTGCTGCGCGACTGCAGGAACTGCTCGAGCAGATAGCCGTTGGCGCCGTGAATCTCGACACCGTCGAAGCCCGCGGCAAGCGCGTTCTTGGCACCCTGCCGGAACGCCGCGATGATGTCCTTGACCTCCTCGGTCTCCAGCGCGCGCGGCGTCTCGTAATCGGCGATCTTGCCGTCGGCCGTCATCGCCTTCATGCCTTCGGCCTTGATCGGGATGGCGGAAGCCGAGACCGGCAGCGCGCCGCCATGGAAAGAAGAGTGAGAGACGCGGCCGACATGCCAGAGCTGGAGGAAGATGATGCCGCCCTTGGCGTGCACGGCATCGACCACCTTGCGCCAGCCTGCGATCTGCGCCTCCGAATAGATGCCGGGTGTCGCCGGGTTGCCGCGGCCATGCGAGAGCACCGGCGAGGCTTCGGCAATGATCAGGCCGCCTTTCGTCGCGCGCTGGCCGTAATATTCAGCATTGAGCGGACGCGGGGAAAAGCTGTCGCGCTCGGCGCGCATCCGGGTGAGCGGAGCCATCGCCACGCGGTGTGCAAGCTTGTACGGACCAATCTGCAACGGTTGAAACAACGCCGGAAATTTCATGCTGGCCCCAATGGCTATGGAAGGATGCGGATCATATAGCGAGGGGCGGCCCCTCGAAAAGGCGGCCGCCCCCCGCAAAAGCAGATATTCCCTCCCGCGGAACGTCGGAGGAGAATAGGCCTTACGCCGTCTTGATCCAGACAGCCTTCACGTTGAGATATTCCTCGACATGCTGCTTGCCGGACTCGCGGCCGTAGCCGCTCATCTTGTAGCCTCCGAACGGCACAGCTGGGTCCATCGCCTGATAGCAGTTCACCCACACCGAGCCAGCACGCAGGCGCTTCGCCACCGCATGGGCCTTGCTGACGTCGCGAGTCCACAGGCCGGAGCCTAGGCCGAAGGTGGTGTTGTTGGCGCGCTTGACGAGCTCGTCCATGTCCTTGAACGCGATCGCGGAGATGACCGGACCAAAAATCTCCTCCTGCGCGATCCGCATGTTGTCCTCAACGCCCGCGAACACCGTCGGCGAGACGAAGAAGCCCTTCGACAGCGCGCCCTCGGTGATGCGGCCACCGCCGGCGAGCGCCTTCGCGCCTTCCTTCTGGCCGATGTCGAGATAGCCGGTGACGCGCTCGAGCTGCTGTTCGGAGACCAGCGGACCGATCTGCACGTTAGGATCGAGGCCGTTGCCGACTTGCAGCTTCTTGCCGAACTCGGCGACGCGCCCGACGAACTCATCATAGATTGCCTGCTCGACGAACAGGCGCGTGCCGGCGCTGCAGATCTGCCCCGAATTGGCGAACACCGCCATCGCCGCACCCGGCACCGCCGCGTCGAGATCGGCATCCGCGAACACGATGTCCGGCGACTTGCCGCCGAGCTCGAGCGAGACGCGCTTCAAGTTGCCGGCCGAGGCGCGGATGATCGACTGGCCCGTCACGTGCGAGCCCGTGAAGGCGACCTTGTCGACATCATGATGTGATGCGAGCGCCGCGCCCGCGGACTCGCCATAGCCGGGAACGACGTTGATGACGCCGGGCGGCACGCCCGCTTCCATCGCGAGCTCGGCGATGCGTAGCGAGGTCAGCGGCGCTTCTTCCGCCGGTTTGAGCACCACGGTGCAGCCGGTCGCGATCGCCGGACCGATCTTCCAGATCGTCGCGGTGAGCGGGCCGTTCCAGGGAATGATGGCGCCGACGACGCCAACCGGCTCCTTCAGCGTATAGGAGAAGATCTCACCGGGCAGCGAGTTCTCGATGGTCTCGCCGTGGACCGCGGTGGTCTGGCCGGCGTAATAGCGCAGCATGCCGATGGCGCGCAGGCGATAGGCGCGCGTGCGGCTGAGCGGCGCGCCCATGTCGAGCGTGTCGAGCTGCGACAATTCGTCAAAGTTCTTCTCGATGAGATCGGCGAGCCTGAGCAGCAGGTTCTGCCGCTCGAACGGTTTGACCTTGCTCCAGGGCCCCTCGAAGGTGCGGCGGGCGGCGGCAACCGCACGGTCGATGTCTTCCTTGTCGCCCTCGGCGACCGTTGCGAGCAGCTCGCCGGTTGCGGGATTGCGGGTCTCGAAGCGCTTGCCTGAGGCGGCGTCGACCCACTTGCCGTCGATCAGCATCTGCTTGTAGGACCCGTTTGCGAACGGATGGCGCGTGATCGGAATAGCCTGCGACACAGCCATGGCTGCTCTCCCTGTCAGGTTATTGATTGGTTCGATCTGGGCGGGATCGTTCGATCGAGGATACAGCCGTGGCAGATAGGCGTAAAGGCAGCGCGGAACGAAGACCTCCCATGCCGACTTGTGCAGGGTCGCACTGCTGCCATGTTATAGCTCGATCGAGAGTCCTCCACGGAGACGATCCATGTCACATCCCGCCATCGTCAAAGACAATGTTGCTGTGATCACGGGTGGCGCGTCCGGCATCGGATTTGCCGCCGCCACCGCCTTTGCGCGCGCTGGAATGAAGGTGTGTATCGCGGATGTCGACGAGACACGGCTGGCAGAAGCTGCAACAAAACTGTCATCGGTCACGGTTGCCACGAACGTGATGACCCTCGCCGTCGATGTCAGCAAGATCGAGAGCGTGACGGAACTGGAACGCGCAGTGCGCGAGCGGTTTGGCGGGACCGACATTCTCATGAACAATGCCGGCATCCAGCCGGGCAGCACGCTGTTCGGCGAGCCCGACAATTGGCAGCGCATCATCGGCGTTAACATGTGGGGCATCATCAACGGCTCGCGCATCTTCGCGCCCGCCATGATCGCGCGCGGCAAACCCGGCCTCATCATCAACACCGGCTCCAAGCAGGGCATCACCACGCCGCCGGGCGATCCCGCCTACAACGTCTCGAAGGCCGGCGTGAAAGCGTTCACCGAGGCGCTTCAACACGAGCTGCGCAACACCAAGGACTGCCACATCACGGCACATCTGTTGATCCCGGGCTTCGTCTTCACTGGCCTGACCGCAAAAGGACGCACCGAGAAGCCGGCCGGTGCCTGGACGCCGGAGCAGACGGTCGATTTCATGCTGGCGCGGCTGGAGGCCGGCGATTTCTACATTCTTTGTCCGGACAATGACGTGCCGCGCGCCCTCGATGAGAAGCGTATGCTCTGGGCCGCCGGCGACATCGTCGAGAACCGCCCGCCATTGTCGCGCTGGCACCCGGATTACGCGGATGCGTTCGCGAGGTTTGTGAAAGGGGAGTGAGCCTGCCCCGCCCTATCGCTCCCTCGCCCCGTTCTTACGGGGAGAGGGTGGGGTGAGGGGCTGTCTCCACAAACTCCGGCCTGAACTGTAAGCGGGCTCGCCAAAGGCGTGAGTCGGATAGACTTTGATCGCAGTTGCATAGTGCCCTGCCCCTCACCCGGATCGCTGCGCGATCCGACCTCTCCCCGCAAAGTGCGGGGAGAGGTAAGAAGAAGCCTACAACGTCTCTTGCTTATGCCCGCAGTTCTTGCACGCAAACTTGACCCGGGTCTGCCCCTTCTCCGCCTGCACCCGGTTCGGCGCGCCGCATTTGCCGCAGATGGCCTCGATGCGGGTGGTGCCCTGCTTGACGACGATGGTCTTCTTTTCCATCGATTCGCGGATCAGGCGTTCGGCCTCCTCGCGCAGGGATTGTTTCGACAAAGCTCGTCTCCGCCTCTGGAAAGCGCGAGAGCCATATCGCACCCGCAGTCGAAGCACAATGCGTGATGGAGATCGCGGCCGATCAAGACGTCATCCGGATAATTGCCGGACGTGAGAGCGGCGGAGCGTGTTGCTCCGCAGCTCGTGGTCGTTGCCGGCCGCGCTCAAGCCGCCTTGGAGACCTCCATCAGCAGCCGCTCGGCCTTGGCATCCTCGATGCGGTTCACCAGCCGGCTGCTCTCGTGATTGTCGCGCACGGTCTTGGTCAAGGTGATGCAGGTCTGGATCAGCATCACGATACCCATGGTGAGATAGCCCTTCATCCAGAGGTCGATCGGCAGGAAGAAGATGCCGACGGCGAGGAGGAAGGCGGAAGCTGCGAAGGACACGTAAGTGAAGCTCACCCAAGCACTGCTGTGGGGCTGGCCGTTCTGATTCATGATGGTCTCCTGTTGGTTCGAATGATGATTGGGTTCGAGATCAGGCCGTCGGCGTATGCTTGGACTTCAATCGCGCCAGCACATCGTCCGCAGTCGTCTTGAGCCGCGGGCCAAAGCCCTGCTCGGCGAGTCTCTCGGCGGTGGCGAGCGGACCGGTGGCTGCATCGAGCTCGACCAGCGCATCATCGGCGGCCTGGGCCTCCACCTGCCGCTCGCGCAGACGCCTCAGCGTGCCCTCCGCCTCCGGCAGCGTGGATTCGTAAGGGCGTGCCGCCTCGATGCCGCTGCGGCGAAGCGAGCGCACCGCTTCCGAAGCACGGGCGATACGGCGGCCGCGATCAAGCTCGGTGATGCGGGCCTGTGCGCTGGCGACATGGCGCTTCAGCCGGGCGATCTCGGTCGCGAACAATGCGCGCGCCGTCATGGCCGCATCGCGATCGGCCTCGAGGGCCGCAATGGCTTCGGCGGCCTCCTTGGCGAGATCCTCGCGACCGCCGTTCAGCGCCGCAACGGCACGGGTCTCGAGATCGGCAATGCGCGCATGCGTCGCCTCGAGCTTGCGGCCTTCCTGCTGGTCCTGCGCGATCGCCAGCGCCAACGTGCGCTTGCTGCGCTCGACGGCCGCGGCCGCATCGCGCATCTGCTGGTCGAGGATCAGAAGGGCGGTCCGATCTTCCAGTTCCTCGCCCGCAGCGGCCACGCTGCCGCGGAAAAGGGTCACTACGGTCTTGAACATTGGTTGCTCCCTGTTTATGAGCGTTGCTCACAGATGCTTTGTAGCAGGAATCTTGAACATCGTTCAACAATTATTTGAGCGGCGCTCAAAAATTGGTTAGGAATGACTAAAACCCTGGAACGTCGAGAGAAATTGCGGGGCCACCTGATCCAGGCGGCCGAGCAGATGATTACTGAGCGGGGGTTGGCGGGTCTGAAAACCCGCGATTTGGCCCGCGAGATCGGCTGCGCCAATGGTGCGGTCTACAATCTCATTACCGACGTGGACGAACTCGTCCTGCGCGTCGGCTCGCGCACGCTGCTTCGCCTCGATGGAGCGCTCAGCGCGGCGGTAAGCGCCGGCGAGCCATCGCCGCAAGAAGCACTCATCCGCATCGCGATCGCCTATTGCGATTTCGCCGCCGAAAATCTCCAGCTCTGGCGCGCGCTGTTCGAGCACCGAATGGAGGCCGACAAGGTCGTCCCCGATTGGTCCGTCCACGACCAGCTGCAACTATTCCGCCACATCTACCGGCCGCTGGCCGCGCTGTTTCCAGAGCGCACCCCCGAGGAGCTCGGCATCACGGCGCGCAGCCTGTTCTCGGCCGTGCATGGGATGGTGGCGCTGGGACTGGAGCAAAAGCTGGTTGCCGTGCCGCTGCCGGCGCTGCGCAAGGAGATCGCGACCCTCGTGCGCGCAATGATCGACGGACTGATCGCGCAGGCAGCGCAGCAGCAAGCCCGCTAACTACAGATCGCGCGGGGCAGCAGGCACGACTATCCCAAGTCTGTTTCGATTAAAGGAAGCGGCTTCCGCCTGCGCGATCGGAAAGCCCCCTTCCAGCCGCGCCTCGCTCGCGCGCAACATCGCCGCGTCGAGCTTGCCCTGCCGCAATCCGTCGAGAGCGCAGGCGAAGACGCGGTAGAACTGCGCGCCGTCGTAGGCGACCAGCAGCAGATCGACACCGGCGTTGATCGCTTCCACCACGGCCTTGCAGACATCGTTCTGGTAGATCGCGCCCATCACGAGGTCGTCTGTCATCACCACGCCCTGGTAGCCCCACTTCTGGCGAATGATTCCCTCGACGACGCGCTTCGAATGCGAGGCGGCGCGATCGGGATCGACGGCCGTGAGCGTGACATGGCCGACCATGAGCGCGCTGCGCGAATGCGACAGCACCTCGCGGAACGGCAGCCAGTCGGTTGCTTCCAGCTCCTTCACCGGCGTGTCGAGATTGGCGCTGAAATGATGCGTGTCGGTGCGCACGCGGCCGATGCCCGGAAAATGCTTGAGCGTGGCACCGACGCCGGACTCTTCCAGCCCATGCACATAGGCGCTCGCGATCGTGCTGACGACCGCGGGATCGCTCGCGATCGCGCGTTGGCCGATCAGCGTGTGGAAATCGAGACGGTTGCGCCGCGCCGGTGGCTTGAGGTCCAGTACCGGCGCGAGATTGAGGTTGACGCCGAGCCCGGCGAGCTCGCGTCCGTGAATGCGGCCAAACTCTTCCGCGTTGGCCTGCTGGTCGGCGGGAGGCAGTCTCGCAAGCGTTGCCAGCGCCGGCACTTTTCGTCAGTGGCGGCGCGAGATGCCCGACGATACCGCCCTCCTGATCGGCGGCGACGACCAGCGGCTTCAAGCCGGCGGCGCGCCTGATATCCTGGAGCGCCGCGATCTCGGCGCGCAGCGCCTCGACGGTCCCGCCGCGGATGTTGTGGCGGGTGACGTAGACGCCGCCGATCAGGCCCTGCCCGGCAAGGCGCGCAACTTCTGGAAACGACGAATAACCGACCATGAAGTGGGGCCCGAGCTGGCGCGCCTCGGCGGCGCTGGCACCGAGAACCTCGTGCTTGCGCAACTCGAACTTGAGATGCGCGGCGGACAGCAGCACTGCCGGCAGGCACCAGAGCATGACGAGTGCCTTGCCGGCGATGGTGCGCCAGCGCCTCGTCCGCAACAGCACGATGACGATCACAATGCTTGCGACGACAAGCGCAACGTTTCCGGCGCCGCGCAACATGAGTAGATAGGGATCGTTCTTGTTTGCGGCTGCGAATGCAGCAACAGGTGCGGCCAGCCAGAGCAAGATGAAACCGATACGGCGGAGGAATTGCATGATGCGTCACGCGCGAGAAGTGGCGAATGCGTCGCACGTATCAAACCGATTTGCGTTGTACGAGAGGCAAACGCGCGCCTGCACGAAATCTGCAAAAGACTCCTGAAACCGTGCAGACGATGATCCCGCCGTCTGCACAAGTGCCGTTCAGAGTTCGTGATGCCACCCATCACGAAAGGTCTTCAAGGACATGACGAGCCTGGCTTCGACGTCAACCACGGACATCCAACCCATCAGGCCTTCCACCCTGTCGGCCAAGCTCGTAATGGCGCTGCTGCTCGCCGCGCTCGCCGACTGGCTCTTCTACGGCCAGCGGATCGGGTTGTCGCTGGCGATCTTCGCAGCCGCAATCGCCTGCGCCTCGCTGCTCGCCAATCATGCGACGCTCAATGTTCGGCGCGCTGCGATCGGAGGCGCGATCGTTGCGCTCGGCCTGGCGCCGGCCGTGGAAGAGCTCAACACGCTCTCGTTTCTGATCCTCATCACGGCGCTCCTCGTTGCCCTGCTGCTCGCGACCAATCCGGAAACGACCGGGCTCGCAGATCGCGCCCGCGCGCTTCGAAATTTCGTTCTGTTCGGCTTCTTGCGCTTCTTCCCCGATGCGCTCCAGCTCTTCAACCTGTCGGCCTTCACCCGGAGCATCGCGCTGTGGCTGATGCCGATGGTCCTGAGCACCGTATTCGTCGCACTGTTCGCGGCGGCCAACCCGGTGATCGAGCAATGGGTGTCCCTGCTCAATCCGAAGGTCATCTTGGAATATGTCAGTGTCCCGCGCGTGCTGTTCTGGGCTTTGATGCTGACGCTGGTCTGGCCGTTCATCCATGTGCGCTGGCGGCGCCGAAAGATCGCTGTTGCCGCCGCAACCGATGTCGTAGAATCGGAGCCCCTGGCGCTGTTCGTCACAGCAGAGTTTTTGGGTTCCTCCACCATTCTGCGATCGCTGATCCTGTTCAATCTGCTGTTCGCGGCGCAATCGATTCTCGATGGCATCTATCTCTGGGGCCATGTGGCGCTACCCGCGAACATGACCTATGCTGCTTACGCCCATCGCGGCGCTTATCCGCTGATCGCCACCGCCCTGCTCGCCGCCGCCTTCGTACTGGTCGCGATGCGCCCCGGCGGGCCGGCCGAGAAATCGAACGTAGTCCGGCCGCTGGTCTATCTCTGGGTCGGCCAAAACGTGCTGCTGGTCGCCTCGTCCATCCTTCGGCTCGGTCTCTACGTCGACATCTACATGTTGACCTACTGGCGCATCGCCGCCTTCATCTGGATGGGGCTGGTGGCGCTCGGCCTGATCCTGATCGTGGCCCGCATCGCGCTCGACCGCTCCAACCGGTGGCTCGTCTGCGCCAATTGGATCGCATTGACGATCGTGCTGTATGTCGTCTCACTCGTGAACTTCGATGGGTTCATTGCCGACTACAATCTGACGCACAGCAGTGAGATGTCGGGCAAGGGCGTGGCGATCGATGCGAACTATCTTCTCACACTCGGTCCGCAGGCGCTGCCCGCGCTCGACAAGGTCATCGCCCATCGTCCGGGCGACGACTGCCTTGCGCGGCGCCGCGATCGGCTTGTAGAAACCCAGCGGTTGGACTTGGCTTGGCGAGCCTGGAGCTTTCGGAGCTGGCGGCTGCAACGCCGGCTCGATGCTGAGGCCAAAAGCCAGCCCGGCAGTCGGCCGGAGGGTTGAGCGGAGAGATTCTTGGCGCATCGCATTCTCATCGTCGATGACGAGGGCCACATCCGCGAGGTCATCCGCGTCGCCCTGAAGAAAGCCGGCATGGACGTGATCGAGGCGCGCGACGGCAAGGAGGCGCTCGCCCGCTTTGCCGCCGACAAGCCCGATCTGATCGTGCTGGACATCGGCATGCCCGAGTTTGACGGTCTCGATGTCTGCCGCGAGATCCGCAAGACATCGGACGTGCCGATCCTGTTCCTGTCGGCGCGCGACGAGGAGATCGACCGCATCCTCGGCCTCGAGATCGGCGGCGACGACTACGTGACAAAACCGTTCAGCCCGCGCGAGCTGGTGGCGCGGGTCAACGTCATCCTGCGCCGCCTCAGCCCGCGCAATGGCGAGGCCAAGGCCGGTCCCACCGCGCTTACGCAAGGCAGTCTCCTGATCGATCCCGAGCAGCACGTGGCGTCCTTCGCCGGTGCACCGCTCAAACTGACGGCGATCGAGTTCGGCATTTTGCGCGCCTTCCTGGCCCGGCCGACCTCGGTGTTCAACCGCGAGCAGCTGATGCGGGCGGCCTATCAGCTCAACATCCAGGTCTCCGACCGCACCATCGACAGCCATATCCGCAACATCCGCGCCAAGCTCGCGGCGCTCGCCTGCGACAACGTTATCGAGACCATCCACGGCGTCGGCTTCAAGCTAGGCCGCTGCGAGAAAGAGGCATGAGCACGGCGCCCGACAAATGGCGGCCGTCGCTTGGGCTCGTCATCTTCACGGTGCTGGCCACCGTCGCCATCCTGCCGCTGGTTGGCCTGTTCTTCTTCCGTCTCTACGACAACCAGCTGATCCGCCAGACCCAGGCCGAGCTGATCGCACAGAGCCGCGTGCTGGCGACGATCTATGCACAGGAAGTCGCGGCAAGGCTCGACAGCGGCCTCATGCTCGGCGCCGAGGTGCCGCCCGGCGTGCTGCCCGATCCCGGCGACCAGGTGACACCGATCCGTCCCGCGCTCGATCTCACCGCGAACGACCTGCTCCGGCGGCGGCCCGATGCACTACCCGCGCCCCAGCCGGCGCAGCCGGCCTATGTCGAGATCGGCGCCAGGCTGACGCCGATCATCCGCGAAACCCAGAAGGTGACGCTGGCGGGCTTTCGCATTCTCGATCCGCAGGGCGTGGTGATTGCCGGGCGGCAGGAGGTCGGGCAGTCGCTCGCTCATATCGAGGAGGTCGCGGATGCGCTGCACGGGCAGTACCGCGCCACCTTGCGCAACCGCGTACCGGACAAGCCGCCGCCGCCGATCTATTCGTTCAGCCGCGGCCTCGGCGTGCATGTGTTCTCCGCGATGCCCGTCATCGTCAACAACCGCGTCGCCGGGGTGATCTACACCACGCGGACGCCGAGCAACATCTTCGATCATCTTTACCAGGAGCGGGCCAAGTTCGTGCTGGCGGGGCTCGCCGTGATCCTCGGCACGATCGCGATCGGCCTCGTGTTCTCGCGCACCATCACGCTGCCGATGCGCGAGCTGATCGATCGCGCCGCCAGAATCGGCCGCGGCGACCGCGAGGCGTTCCAACCGCTGAAGCACTACGGCACGCGCGAGTTCGCCCAGCTCTCGCACAGCTTCCTCGGCATGGCCGAGCAGCTCGCAAGGCGTTCCGACTACATCGCGACGTTCTCGGCCCATCTCACCCACGAGCTGAAATCGCCGCTGACCTCGATCAAGGGCGCGGCCGAGCTATTGCAGGATTCACTTCAAGGCAAGGCCGAGGGCCTGACGCCGGCCGAGCAGAAGACGTTTATCGCCAACATCCTGTCCGACGCCCAGCGGCTGGAGGCGATGGCGCTGCGGCTGCGCGAGCTCGCCCGCGCCGAGAGCCTGCCGCAGAACGAACGCACCGAGCTTGCGCCGGTGATCGCCGATCTCAGGACCAGATTTCCGGCAAGCTCGATCGACGCCAGCGGCAGCCTCGACCGCCCCGTCGGCATGTCCTCGGAGAAGGCGCTGATCGTGCTGTCGCATCTCGCCGACAATGCGATGCGGCACAAGGCGCAGACGATCAGGCTCGAGGCGGCGGACGAGCGTACGACCCTGCGGCTGACCGTGAGCAACGACGGCGAACCGATCTCGGCTCCGAACCGCGACCGGATCTTTGACGCGTTCTTCACCACCCGCCGGGACCAGGGCGGCACCGGGATGGGGCTGGCGATCGTGCGTGCGGTGATGGCGAGCCATGGCGGCTCGATCAGGCTGAAGCCGACCGACGAGGGTGCGGCCTTCGAGCTCCAATTCCCTCTAGCCTAGATCGCGAACACCCAGGCGGCAACGATGGCGCCGATGGTGACGAGACCAGCGATGGTCCAGCCGGCGGCGTATTCCAGCTCAGGATGACCGGTCGCCCGCATGATCTCAACCGGATCGGCGGTATGCTTCTCTGCCATGACGGCCTCGCACGTTTCTTCCCGCGTCTTATGTAAGTCGCCTCAGCCGCCATTAGGTTCCATCACGGAAATGCGAGGCATGACGCAGCTAGGTTTGTTCGCCGATCCGCAGGCAGGCCCGAGCGGTCTTCGCTACACGGACAATTTTATCGATGCCGCCGCCGAGCAGGATCTGATCGGCCGCATCGCAGCATTGCCGCTCCGGCGCTTTCAGTTCGGTGCCTTCGAGGGCAACCGCCGCGTAGCATCGCTCGGCTACCGCTATGACTATTCGCTGCAGCGGCTCACCGAGGCCGAGCCGATCCCGGATTGGGTGCGGCCGATCGCGCGCCAGGTCGAGGCATGGGCGGGGCTCACAGAGGGCAGCGTCCGGCAGGTGCTGTGCACCGAATATGACGTTGGCGTCGGCATCGGCTGGCATCGCGACAAGCCGCATTTCGACAAAGTCCTCGGCCTGTCGCTGGGCTCGCCGTGCAAATTCCGCTTCCGCCGCCGGAGCGGCGACAAGTGGGAGCGCCACACGCTCGAAGCCCTGCCGCGCTCGCTCTACATGATGGACGGTGAGGCGCGGTCGCAATGGGAGCACAGCATCCCGCCGGTCGCGGCGCGGCGCTACTCCATCACCTTCCGGACGATGAAGCGGGCCTGACGGGTCGTCCAAAGCAAAAACTGCGAAAACAACCCCATGCACAGTAGAAAGCCGTTTCCGGCTCGAGACTGGGCGGCGCCGGACAACGGCCCGACGGATCGAGACAAAACGGCCGCTCCGCGCAATCCTTCCGGGCCCCGCGAACTTGCGTTCCAAATGCGGCTACATGCCAGGGGAGCACCTGTTCCACACCGGCCGCGACCGGCCGAAGGTGCCGCGAATTCGCCTCAAGGCCAGCTGACTAATGAGGCGAATTGAAAATACAGGCCATATCAGCGAGCCAATATGAGCCCCGCAAGGCCCGGCATCACCATGAAGAATTGTCTGACATTTTTCCTGCTTCTGACCATGACCACGGCCTCTGCGCACGGACCTATGCCGGGCCGGCTATCGCCGCCGTCCGATCTCCTGCAAGTGGGCCTCACCGATTCCGACACCACCGCCGGCGGCACCGCGCGGCTGTGCGAGCAGGTGACCTTCTCGCGCGGTCTGCGCTATGGCGAGAGCGAGGCCAATGTGCTCGATATCGCGACCAGCGCCACCAAGGCGGACACACCGCGGCCAGTGCTGCTGTTCGTGGCGGGTGACACTTTCACCGGCGATCGTGCGGCGCCGGAGCTGTCGCGCCAGATCCAGGACCAGGCCATGTGCTTTGCCGCGCGCAACGAGATGATCGGGGTCCGCGTCAACTATCGCCTGGCGCCCTCGGCGTCCTGGCCGGCCGGCGCGTCCGATGTGGCGGCGGCGCTGTCCTGGGTCCACGGCAATATCGACCTCTTCAACGGCGATGCCCGCGAGATCGTCGCGGTCGGCTACGGCGCCGGCGCCTTCCATGTCGCCACCCTGCTGGCGCATCCCGAGTTGCAGACCGACGGCGCCGACGTCGCCGGCGTCGTGCTGGTGTCCGGGATCTACCGCGTCGGTAAGGATGCGAGCGACAGCGAGAAGGCCTATCTCGGCACTGACGCCACCCAATACGACAAGCGATCGGTCTTCCCCGGCATCCTCAATGTCGACGTGCCGATCGTGCTGGCCTGGGCCGCGGACGATTCCGCCGGCCTCGTCGCGCAAGGCGAAACCTTGAAGAAGACGCTGTGCGGAGCCGGCCATTGCCCGCGCAGCGCATTGCTGCGCAGCCGCGACGGCATCGCGGCCGCGTTTGGCTTGGACGGCTCCGGCGACAGCCTCGCGGAGCCGACGCTGCTGCTGGTGCATCAGCTCGAGGCGCGCGGCCTGCCGTAGCAGACGGGACGGTGATCGGGGCTGACAGATCGAGCCGGGCACTCGACCTCTCCCGCTTGCGGGAGAGGTCGGCGCGAAGCGCCGGGTGAGGGCTCTCTCCGCTTGGAGATTGTCCCATTGAGGTGAAACCCTCTCCCCAGCCCTCTCCCGCAGGCGGGAGAGGGGGCGGACCTTCCTCGCGGCCACGACGGGGCAACAACGAAGCGACTCGCGGCACGTCAACACACCTGCCGTTTTGGCTTAGTGCGCCACCACACCGAACCGGCCGCCCAGCCACACGATCGCCAAACGCTCGACCTACACTAACCCGCCTTGCTGCGGACTGAGCCGACCTCGTTGGGGCCAACGACAAGGTGTCGAGCATGCGCGTCACCGGCAGACTGCTGTTCATTCTGATCGTTGCTTGGGCCTCGCTTGGGGCGATGTCACTGCAACACGCCGAGCAACCCGCAACTGACAACGAGATTCGCATCGGCAATGTCATGCCGTATTCGGGACCGCTGTCGGAGTTCGGCGCGATCGGCCAGGCTGAGGCTGCCTATTTCGACATGGTCAACGCGCGTGGCGGCATCAACGGCCGCAAGATCCGCTTCATCACCCGCGACGACAATTCCGATCCAGGAAGCGCGCTGGAGCTGACGCGCAATCTGGTCGAGAGCGAGGACGTCCACCTGATGTTCGGCTCGTTCGGCACGCCCGGCAACCTCGCGACGCGCCGGTATCTGAACGAAAAGAAGATCCCGCAGCTGTTCGTCGCCTCCGGCGATGAGGAGCTCAGCCAGCCAAGCGCGTTTCCCTGGACCATGGGCTGGCAGCCGTCGTTCAGGTCGGAGGGCCGCATCTACGCCAACTACATCCAGGCCTACTATCCCAGAAAGAAGATCGTGGTGCTCTGGCAGAACGACCAGTTCGGGCGCATGCTCTACAAGGGCATCCAGGAAGGCCTTGGCGATCTCAACCGTCACGTCCTCGTCGACATCGCCTTCGACATTGGCGACGAGCATCTCGAGGGGCACGTCTCGATCCTCAAGCGCGCCGGCGCCGATATCTTCGTCTTTCTCGGCGTGCCGTCGACGGCGTCCAAGGTGATCAAGCTGGCGGCGTCCCTCAATTGGCACCCGGTCTTCATCGTCAACGATGCCTCCGCCTCGATCGCCAACGCGATGGCGCCCGCGGGCCTCGAGAACTCCGCCGGCGTGATCTCGGCGGCCTTTCTGAAGGATCCGAGCGACCCCGCCTGGAAGGACGATTCCGCCATGAAGGACTGGTTCACGTTCATGGACAAATACCATCAGGTCGAAAGCACCAACAACAGCGCCGCACTCTATGGCTACGCCGCGGCCGAGGCCCTGACGCAGGTGCTGAAGCAATGCGGCGATGATTTCTCGCGCGACAACATCATGCGCCAGGCGGCATCGCTTAAGGGTTATCATCCGTCCGTGGCGCTGCCCGACATCAGGATGAACACCTCGCCCGAGCGCTATCTGCCGATCAGGCAGATGCGGCTGGTGCAGTTCGACGGCCGTTCGTGGCAGCCGTTTGGTGAGGTGATCGAGACGGCGTTCACGGAAGGCGCGGCGCGGTGAGCTTACTTGGTGTGCCGCGGTGAGAGTTGGGCGCTTTTCCTTCCCCGGGGAAGGTAAGAGAGCGCCACGGCGGCCAGGCGTCTTTTCGTTTCATCAAGGATGTTTAAGATCGACCCCAACCTGCACCTGCTCCGCCGGGAGACTCCATGTCCGAGACCATCCGCATCAAACGCTTCCACGCGC
Source organism: Bradyrhizobium sp. LMG 9283 (assembly GCF_045571415.1). NCBI lineage: Bacteria > Pseudomonadati > Pseudomonadota > Alphaproteobacteria > Hyphomicrobiales > Nitrobacteraceae > Bradyrhizobium > Bradyrhizobium sp. LMG 9283. The sequence goes on along the minus strand of NZ_CP120691.1, from coordinate 1,227,266 downwards.
GCCCCGTGATCGTGCCGATGAGCCTGCCGCTCCAGACCTCGACCGGCGCAGTCGCCAAAGCGCCGCTGGTGCTGATCGACTGCGAGACCGATCAGGGCGCGATGGGCCATACCTATCTGTTCTCGATCACCCCCTCGGCCCTGAAGCCGCTGACGGCGATGGTGACGGAAATGTCAGACTTGCTCTCCGGCGACGAGCTGCTGCCGTTCGAGATCGAACGCAAGCTGACCCAGCGTTTTACACTCCTAGGCCTCGCCGGTCTGCAACGGCTGGCCCAATCCGGCATCGACATGGCGGCGTGGGACGCGCTGGCGCGCAGCAAGGGCCTGCCGCTGGCGCGCCTGCTTGGCGGCGCGCCGAAGCCGGTGAGGGCTTACAATTCGAAAGGGCTCGGCATCATGCCGGCCGGCGCCGCCGTCGAGGAAGCCCACAAGCTGCTGGCTGAAGGATTTCAGGCCGCCAAAATCCGCGTCGGCCGGCCCGATGCGCGGGAGGATCTCGCCGTGGTGCGCGCGGTGCGCGAGGCCGTCGGCGACGACGTAACGCTGATGTGCGACTACAACCAGGCGCTGACGGTGACCGAGGCCATTCGCCGCGGCGAGATGCTCGAAGACGAGGGCCTCACCTGGATCGAGGAGCCGATCCGCCATGACGATTATGCCGGCTGCGCCCGCGTCGCGGACGCGCTGCATACGCCCGTGCAGATCGGTGAGAATTTTGACAGCGCGTTTTCGATGCAGTCCGCGCTCGCGGCGGAAGCCTGCGATTACGTGATGCCGGACGTGCAGCGCATCGGCGGCGTCACCGGCTGGCTTCGCGCCGCCGCGCTGGCGCATGCCGCCGGCATCGAGATGTCGACGCATCTGTTCTCGGAAGTGAGCGCACATCTGCTCTGCGTGACGCCGACCGCGCATTGGCTGGAATATGTCGACTGGGCCGACGCGGTGCTGGCAACTCGGCTGCAGATCAAGGCCGGCTTTGCACTGCCGAGCGAGGAGCCCGGCAACGGGATCGCGTGGGACGAGGCGGCGGTCGCCAAATATCTCGTTACATAAGGCCGCCTGTCGCCGCGTCGATCCCCGATCGTCGGGTCTACGACCGAACGGCGGCAATCATACTCAGCTCGACGGGCGCTCCCCGCGGCAACTCGGCGACGCCGACGGACGTACGCGTGTGACGACCGCGATCGCCGAGGCGTTCGATCAGCCGGTCGGAGGCACCGTTCATGACTTGCGACTGTTGAGTAAATCCAGGCACCGAGGCGACGTATCCCACGAGTTGCAGGACCTGGACGATCTTGTCCTCTCCGCCCGTTGCGTGGTTGATGGCCGCAACACAGAGATCGGCGCAGAGGGCCGCAGCCTCTTGTGCGGCCGCGATATCAATACCCGCGCCGACCTTGCCCGCATACAGCAGGTCTTCGCCGCGACGTGGCAGCTGACCACTGACATACGCAATTCCATCATGGATGATCACCGGCAGGTAATTGCCGCCGGGCTTATTCACACTGCTCATCTCGCCAGCCTGCCTTCTTTTCACATCCGGCGAAGCGACACATTCGCCGAAAGCCATGACTCGATCGCACCAAGATCGTTGCCGTGGTGGATGACCGGACAATGGCAGGCCGTGAGTCATGGATCAAGGCTGCGAAGCTTTTGCATGCCAAAGGCGACTCAGATCCAGCCCGATGAGGCCTCGCCTGCGCGTATTGCGCAGCGGCGGTGCGCGCGATAACGATTCGCCATGACCACATGGCGCCCACATCCTCGCATCCGCGTCGTCGCAATCGGCCTGCACTGGCGCAACGGGCGGCTGCTGGCAGCCGAGGTTCGCGACGATGCGGGCCGGATCAAGGGCGTGCGCCCGCTCGGCGGCGAGGTCGAGTTCGGCGAGAGCTGGCACGCGGCGCTCGTGCGTGAATTCAACGAAGAACTCGGCATCGACGTCACCATCGCCAGCGAGCCCTTGATGCTGGAGAACATTTTTGTGCATGAGGGATCGACCGGCCACGAAGTGATGTTCGTCGCGGAGGTCGCGTTTCCAGAGGGCGCCTTCGCCGGCCAGGACCGCATCGACTTCCGGGAGGACAACGGAGAAGAGATCGTCGCCCGCTGGTTCGACCTTGCCGATCTCGACGTGGATGGCGGTCCGAGCCTCTATCCGACCGGCCTGAAAGACGTGCTGCGCGGGAACAAGTACAAGACGAATTGAACACGATGCTGCCGCGCATAGCGCGCTGGCGAGGATTGGCTAATTCTCAGCCGGGTAGGCCAGGCGGCCGTCAGCCACGACCCGCGCCGCCGGATTCATTTCAGCCTGTTTGACCTGCCCGGGTCCCAGAATGTGAAACACGGTCTCGCCGGCGGCGAGCAAGTAGTCCGTGATGATCCGCCGGTGGCATCGCCACCACAATATTTCCGCGCACATGATGGCGCAGCGCTGCGTCTGCCCGAGCTCGCGCAAATGCGCGAGGCCATCGCGAAAGGCCGCGCTCATGGCGTGGTCGGCGTAGTTGTGAAAGCTGCCGTTCTGCCAGAACGCATTGGTCTCGCGCGGCACCTCGCGCTTGCGGCTGCGCAGGCCGCCGAGCGAGGCGATGTGCTCGTAGCCGATCGAAACAGCCGACAAGGATTGCGGCAGCGTCTCGCGATTATACTGCGGGTTGGTGCGGGAGCGGGGCACGGTGCGAACGTCGGCGACGAAGGTGACCGAAGTGCCCTGCAGCAATTCGACGAATTCCTCGATCGAACGTGTGCCATGGCCGATGGTGAAGAAGGGATGGGCCATGGGCAGCTCGTCAACTCCTCCCAGGCCGCTCAGCTTCGCAGCAACCGCAACGCCCGGCCCTTGTGCAGAGCGATGTGATCGGTCTTGTCGCTCTGGATCTCGTATTGCGGATCGTCCGGGCTCGCATGGTGAGTGTGGCCCTTGTAGTCGACGTCCCTGGTGTGGACGCGCAGGATATGGCCGCGCACCCGGCCGGCCTCGGAATTCCAGCTGACGTGATCGCCGCGCTTGAAGGATTTTGTGGAGGGCTTCGGCATGGCGGAACAATGCCGGGGAGCGTCGGGGCGTTCCCGGACCGAGCAAGAGGCCCCAGTCCGTCTACGCTCTTCGAGCTACGCCGGACACGCTTCGCCCGATAGACTCTGGCTGTGCCACGCGAAGCCGAAGGCGAAGCGTGGTGGGCACGACAGGAATCGAACCTGTGACCCCCACCATGTCAAGGAAGGGCTCGCCGGCGCATCTCATTGATTTCAAAACGTTTCCGTCCCGGTCTGTGCGGTCCCGTTCAGGGCTATTTTCCGGCGTTTTAGGCCCAACGTGGAAGGCTCGTGGAAAGCGTCCAAGCCCCTTGGAGGTGCTCGGATTGAGCAAAGTGCCCCCCGCCCGACCGGACGCCTGCTCGATCGCCTTCCTCCCGAACCTCGCCAGGGGTACCCCCCTTTGATGGCCCGGCCGTTCTCCAGATGCCGCGCGCGGCTTCAGCCGTTTCGCCCGGCCCTCCACGGTGCATCGACCGTGGATTTGAACCGTGGATGGGTCAAGCGTCGGGGAATGCGTGTCGGTTCAAGGAACTGCGGAGGATCGATGGTCCGCCCGATTGATTTTCATTCAAGCAGAGGGCTCGACCGGCCTCGATGCTGCGTCGGTCAATGGAGCGCCTGGCTGTCATCGATGGTGCTGGGTTGGACATTTCGAAAGCCAATGCATGCATAGGCCGAACGAGTGTGCGCCCAGCGGCAATCCGGTGGCCATGGCGACCGACCCGACCGCCCTCATCACCCAGCTGTTCAACGGCTAAGCCAGATCGCAAGGCCCGACGTCGTGTGACGCAGATGCGTCACATAGACTGATCGATTTTCGTCCCACGCTCCGGCCGAGCTTGCAGATGTAGTGCATCTGCTCTCACCGCAGCTGAAAGGCGCAAATCGAAGAGCCGATGATGCCACACATCCTCCATTGCGATGATTCGCTGCGAAGGCGTGACGCTTCAAAGTTCCTTTCTGGTCTCGACGTTAGAGCGACGGAGTAGGTCAGGTCAGCCATCTGCCTCATCCTTGCGTTCGCGCGTCCGGGGGACGCCCCCTTGCATACCCTGTCACCGTTTTCCGCTAATCAACTTTGAGGAGGTGAAGGATCAGTCCAGTGTGCTTTGAGCGGCGCGCGCCCGTCTGAGATCAGCCGTTTCGGCTCCTTCATCGAACCAACGGCAGATTGGTTCTAGCAATGCGCGCGCCTCATGAGGTCTTCCTTGCGCCCTCCAGACCTCTGCGAGGCTTGTCGCGGCGCGTAATTCCAGGGACTTGGCGTTTTGACCGCGCGCCACTTCAATAGACTCCCTAAGGTAAGACTCAGCTTCGCTTACCTTCGATGGGTCGAGAGCCAAAAGAAACTGCGCTCTTTGCCGATACAATTCCGCTTCCCATGATCTGCCTGTCACGTCACCAATATTGGCCAAGACACCCTCGACAATCGATAGCGCGCGGTCATTTCCGCCAGCTTTGGCGTACAGGTCCGCGAGCCAGCTATCCATCATTGGAAGCATGAAGCCGACACCATTGCGTCGCGCTTCGTCGATTCCCAGTGCCATTTCGTCCCGGGCCTCTCCGAGCTGGCCTAGTTCGCCGGCAGCTCGAGCTCGTGAAATTCTTGACAAAATTGCGTACAGCGAAAACCGCTGCTCCTGCGACATTTGAAAGCTTTTTTCGGCGCTTTCGAAGGCGCGGGCGGCCTCCCCGCGCAGGATGTGCACAACGGAAGTCATGTAATGAGCGAACGCCACGGTGTAGGGGTGGCCAAGGTCTTGACCCAAGGCAAGCGCTTCCGAAACGCGGGAAAGGGACTGATCCGGATAGCCTAGAAACCACAAGTCCCAGGATAGGAGCAGAAGTGAAGCCGCTTGGGGTTCCACCATGTAAAGATTGGATAGTGGCTGTTTTCCCTTGCCAATGGAGAGCTTGATCGACTCTGTGAAATGGTTCGCTGACGATTGGAAGTCGCCGATCGTCAACAACGTACTGCCCATCACTCTATGAGCCACCATCAGCGGCACGGGTTGCGACAATGCTCGTGACCGTAATAGGAACTCATCACCCAGACGGAGCGCATCGTCATTCTTTCCACCCATCCAGGAGTGCCCCCACAGACCAAACAGGGCCTGGAAATACTCAGGAATGTCGCCCAGTTGCAGGCATAAGGCACGGGCCCGCGAAAACGCTTCGCGTGTTTCCGTGGAGGCGTACCCCTGAACGGCGATAAGCGGTATTCCCAATGCCAATTGAATATCGATCTCTTGTTTGATCCGTTCAGGCGTTTCTGGCAAAGCGTCCAGAAGCTGAAGGGCCTTTCGAAAGCTAGCAATCGCTTCGACATTGGCCGAATGCGCAAGCGCGCGCTGCCCAGACTCGAACCAGCAACGGATGGCCGATTGGTGATTGCCTGCTCCTTGATAGTGGTGGGCCAGGACTTGGGGTTGGTTTTCGACTAGCTCCGGAAAATCACGCTGTAAGACTGCCGCGATGTCCGAGTGTATCTGCTGCCTCTTACTTCGAAGCAAAGAGTCATAGATTGCGTCACACAACAGCGCATGTTTGAAGGCGAAACGAAGGGAAGGCGAAATTCCGACTCGATAAATGATGTCGGCCTGTTCGAGCAACGAGAGAGCAGACAGCATATTGTCATCGCCAATTCTGGATGCAGCCGCCAAGAGGTCATACGAGAACTCGCGGCCAATCACAGCCGCAATCTGCACAAGTCTGCGACTCGGCGCAACGCGGTCTAGCCGCTCCATCAATGCATCACTCAGCGTGTCCGGAACCCTGAGTGATGCTGGCTGTGGTGCACGCTCGAAAGTGCCTTGAGTTGGCGCACTCAACATACTGTTTGTTAATTCCTCTATGAATAGCGGGACCCCATCGGCCTTTTCGATAATCCGCTCGAGCACCGGCTGGGGCATGCTCCCTCCCCTCAAAATATCTCGGATCATCGCCTTCACTTCAGCGAGGGACAATCGGGTGAGCGAGTGCACGGTGGTGTTCGCATGGGTCATCCACGTGGGGCGGAATTCGGGCCGGCACGACACAATAAGTAGCACGCGGGCGTGATCGATCTGGCTGATAATCGATTCAAGCAGCTCAAGAGTCGATGGATCGAGCCAGTGCGCATCCTCGAAGATGCAGAGCGTGGGCTGTTGAACAGAAAACGCCAAGATAATGTCGACAAGCGTGCTTATCGTTCTGTTCTTTATTTGCTGCGGCGTAAGACCAGATAATTCGAGGCAATTTTCCAAAGGGATTGATAACAGTTTGGCAATGAGCAGGACCGGCTCTTTGGAATTTCTAGTTGAGCGCGGAAGGTAAGTCGTAAGCTTGGTAATCTTATCTACCTCGGTCTCGCGGGCTGTTAATTGGGCTGCTTGTTCGATCTGACCGATCACCGGATAGAATGCGCTTTGACTGTGATAGGGCGAGGACTGATGGTGCAGCAAAACGTGTGGCTCCTGCTGAACATGCGATTTCAATTCGTGGAGGAGCCTTGATTTTCCGACCCCGGGAATACCCGAGAGCAATATGACCTGGCCCTCACTTTCTTTGACTTTCCGCCACCTATCAAGCAGCAAGCTCAGTTCGGTTGCACGTCCAATGAGCGGGGTAAGAGAGCCGCCATGCGCAGCCTCGAAGCGGCTAGCGGTATGTTTTGCCGAGAGCACGCGATACACGTGAAGAGGTTCACTTATTCCTTTGAGTTCATGAAGCCCGATGTCCTGAAAATCAAAAGCTGCCCATACGAGACGCCTCGTCGATTCCGAGATGAGTACCGTGTTGGCAGCGGCAAGGGTCTGTAAACGTGCGGCGATATTCGGCGTCTCTCCCACCGCGTCCATCGACCACGTACCACTATCTCCAATGTCACCGACAATAACGGGACCTGAGCAAACACCCACTCGACAATTCAGGGTAACTGGCCCGGAAATCTTCGTGACTCCGGAAACAATCTCCAGGCTGGCGTGAATAGCGCGAACGGCGTCATCCTCGTGTGCGCGGGGCCAACCGAAGAATGCCATCACTCCATCACCAAAATAGCGGGCGACCTCGCCTCCATAGCGCCCAATCGCCGTGCTGCATTCTACCCGATACGCGTCAATAAGTTTTTGGAGATCCTCAGGATCTAACTTCTCCGATAGCTGCGTAGATCCCACCAGGTCACAGAACATCACTGTGATCTGACGGAATTCCGCTTCGCGATGTTGCACCAGAGAGGGCGACACCGCAGTGGCGCCCGAAACCGCTTTTATTGTGCCAGTGGGTTGGCGCGCGGCTGTTAATGTTTCAATGGCCCTTAGCAGCTTCTTGCGGTGACCTAAAGAAGATACTCCGAGTTTTTCGAGATCATTCTCCGTCAAATCCGGAAGGACGGAGTAGTCGATATTGTTTTCTGCGAAGGTTTTGGCGTACTGGCCTAGACCGTGTCTACCCAGCCAATCGGCTAAATCGGTGTTTGTCGTCCTCGTCATTGCAGAGGCCCTTGCCCACTGCCGTAGTTCATTACGAAGGAGTTGGGCACCAGACCCACCATGTGGCGCCTTTATTGCCTAAACCAGGAACCTTCTCCTCGCACGATATCATGTCTCGCACACGAAATCATATGAACGTTATCATATGAGCGTTCTTTTACGGCCAATATTCGGCTTTACTCGACAGCGAAGCACAACCGCAGCTTCGCGCGGCGATGCCAGCGCTGGACAACCCTATGGAGAGCCGGCTTAGTCTCTCTTGCCTCACGCTTTCCAAACTGCGATGACAAATTGCGCTATTCGATCACGCTTCGGGCCGAGGCCGCCCGTTTCCACCGTAAGAAGGACGTGAGTTGTGACGATACGGGAGCGCCTCTCCGAGCGCCTGCTCAAGCTCCTCAAGCATCTCCGCTTCGGATTTGAGAAGCTCGTGATTATATCCCTGCGCCAGAATCAACGCCGATTCATACGTCTCCTGAACGACTCTGATACGATCATTCGCGGGAAGGGAGGCGACAAATTTGATCGTTTCTTCGACGTGAGTCGCCTCGCTTCCGAGGGAGCTGTGACTCCTCAGGAATCGGGTCGCATCGACGTCAGGCGGGCAAATGGCTCGCACCTTCTCGATATCGGTCTCCTGCTTGAGCGCGGCGATGCGCTCTAGGCAGTACGAATAGCCGATGCAACCGATTGGATAGTCCTGGATGCAGAGATCATCGAAGCGCTTGCAGAGCGGCTTGATGCCCACCGGGATAAAGCTAGCGACGAGTCGCTCACCCGGCACACCCAGTGCACGCAGATCCTTAAGCGCGAGCCGGTCGTGACCGGTCTCCTCGCGCGCACGCTCTTCCAAGTAGGCCGCGACCTCGAGCCTTCCCAGCTCGTTGAAGCGAGCGGCGGCGCGCCGGAGATTTCGAGGCGTATCGACAGACGTGTGATAGGCGCCCACCAAAGCTACGATATAGCCGGGGATCGTCGGGTCAGGGCGTGCGAGGCGCTCTTCGATTCCGGAAAATCCGAGGTTTATCGCGCCGTCGAGCAGCCCGACCGTGCTGCCCGCCGAGCCCACACCTGTCATTGGTGTCGCGAAGGGATCTACTTTTTCTTCCGTGCCTCCCGGGACATGAAACCAAACCTCTCCCGACTCGCGAGCGACGATCGAAGTATCGCTCGTGACGTTGACCCACTCCGTAACCAGCCGTGCCATGCGAAACCTCCGCTTCCGAGTGAACGCCCGTGTCGTTTCGCGCTGGATGCGACCAAAACTCGCGCCCAGTTAGAGACACCTGCCGCATCCGAAACGGATTGCAATACCGCTAGATTCCGTTCGGCGTGATGGCCATCAGCATCTTGGCCGTCTCAAGCAGAGGCGGCCCACCAAAAGTCGTCGGACGTGTGGGTCTCGGCAACACAAAAACGATTCCGATAGTTGCCGTCAGGCCTGCGTCTTCCAAATTGAAGCCTTCATCGTATTCGTCTTCCGTGATCACGATAGGTTTTTCCAAATAGATGCCCCGAGCCGCGAGAACTGTTTTTGCCGCAGCCGAGCGCGCTTGGTACTGCGGCTCGGTCGTTCCGGGACCTGTAGGCGTGATCAGATTGGCATGGGCACCTGCCCACATGTCGACGACCAATTGTGCGAGGACATCACTTTGGTACGAGAAATCAGCCACCTTATCTTCTAAATCTTTTTTCGGAGTATTTTTCGCGTCTGCGTAAATCCCGCGTTTTTTCTTTGTCGGCTCGGCTGCGGCTGCCACCGGAAGCATTGCGCCGCCGGCGGCTCCTGCAAGGAACAAACGCCGATTAAAGCCGGAAGTCGGTTGCGTTTTGGTGTGCGAGGCCATGATCAATCCCTTCCTAGTTGAAAAACCAGATTGGCATGTCTTAGGGCCGCACGTCGTACTTTAGTTGTGGGATCTCGTCCTGACAAGTCTGCCGCGACGCTACTGTGCGCGATCCAGTGGTGTTACGTGGCGTCATCCATATAGCGCTGGTAACCGCCTCACAGTGAAGACTAGGATGAGCGCAGCTTTACGATCTAATCGCGAATCTAAGTGGTTACCCTAGCGGACCACACGGACCGGGCCACCCCCAAGCAACTAGCGAACAGCGATGTCGTGGCCATCACCCACGAAGCCTACACCAGAGCCAAAGAGACGTTGTCCGGTGTCAATGCCGATAGGTGGCACAGACTGACCAATTGGCGTGGCGGGCGCCGTCTCCTCACCATCGTTGATGAGGCCCTGGCGAACGTGGTGAAGCACAGCCAGGTGAAGCTCGATGAGCTCAGCCGGGTAATCGGTCACATAACGCACGAGCTCACCTATTTGGACCGCAATCGCCGCTCGACCTTTTTGCGGCTGCTGCCGACCTTCTTGACCGCCTTCTTCACCGCCGAGGCCGATCTGCGGGTCTTCTTCGCTTCGTACCGCACCTCGTAGTCCTGTCCGCCGGCCACGCGAGCGCGGTCCTGTTTGCGGCCGATCCCGAAGGCGTCGCTTGTGAGTACGAGGTGATCGGCCCGCAAGCATGATCCAGAGGGACCGCGTCATTGATGCGCTCATCGAGTGAGTTCGCCAGATCGGCATTCAAGCGCGATGAAAGTATCTTCCGACCTGCCGCAGGCACGGAGTTTTGCGACTGCCTTTTGCAAGCGATTCGGCAGCCGGATGCCGCACTTAACGCGCAGCGGCCGTGAGACGATCATCCATGCGGGCGCGTTTGACGAACCACTTGGGACGGCACCAGACCGACACGTACATTGGGCGCCACGCGCCGACTGGTATGTTCATGGAGAAGAGTACGCAAGGCAGCCCTTGACCGAAGCAGACTTTCCCGGTCTTAACAGTTCATGTTTCGGCTCAGTCACAGCGGCGCGAAGCTGTAAAAGATTAATGGCAAGCAGATGTAGGTCCAGCAGAACAGGATGGCTAAGCCGCCCAGGACTATGATGTCTTCAGTCATGTGGGATGCCCCCATTTTCCGGGTATCGTTCGACGGAATTTGCGAAGGCAAAGATCAGGACCTGAGGACGGCACAACAGCAACGCGCTAGTCCTGGTGGGGAGCGAGGGTGAACTGGAAGACGGCGCCACGAGGCTTGTTCCTCGTGACCCACAACCGTCCGCCATGAGCTGCGATGATCGATCGACAGATGGCTAGGCCAATACCTAGGCCGTGCGATTTAGTCGTGTAGAACGCTTCGAAAACGCGTTCCTCACTCGTCGGGTCGAGCCCCGGGCCCGAGTCTCGCACGGCGACACGTACATCGCCCGCAACGTCCCTTTCGGTACTGATCTGCAGCTCCCGCGTGCCGTCCTCAACGCTGTTCACGGCGTCGATGGCATTGAGGATCAGATTCAGGAGCACCTGCTGGAGCTGAATGCGCTCACCTTGGATCGGCGGCAGGTCCTCCTCCAGTTGCGTCTGTACCGAAATCTTATGCCTCACCGCCTCGCTTCGGACCATGGCGACGACGTCCAGCACGGCTTCGTTGAGGTCAATGCGGCTTCTGGGTACCGGCGCTTTCCTGACCATAGCCCGGATACGGTGGACGATCTCGCCAGCTCGTCGGCTATCTGCGACAATGTGCTCGAGGGACTCGCGGGCCTTATTCATGTTGGGCGGGTTATTGCCCAGCCAGTTCAAGGCGGCGTCCGCATTGGTGAGTACAGCCGAGATCGGCTGATTGACTTCATGGGCAATCGAGGCCGTCAGCTGCCCAATGGTCGCGACACGACTGACATGAGCGAGTTCGACCTGGGTCTTTTGGCGTTCAATGACAGCCTTCTTGAAAATTTCGACCGCATCCGCCATCGCGCCGATTTCGTCACGCCGATCAATCCCGGGCACGTCGATGCTAGTGTCGCCCTTGGCCAATGCGGTCATGGCGCCGGTCATTCGGGTGATCGGCGTCGCGATAGCGCGCGTGAGTAGCATGCCCATCAAAACCGCGATCATGAGCGAGGCTGCGGCGCCAAGGGCGGTCGCCGTGTATGCAGTGGCGTACGCCTGCTTCTGCACGGCGTCGCGCCTTGCCAACAGATCGCGCTCAACCTTCTCGATTTCGCTCGCCTTGGCGCGGATTGCGTCCATGGCAGCTTTGCCGGTCGCCCCCTCCAACGTGCGCGCCTGCTCCCGAGTGGTGGGATCCGCCATCAGCGCGATCTCCCGCTCGGCGGTCTTGATGCGCCACGTCATCGCCAGCTTGTTCAATTCATCGAGGCGGGTTTGCTGGTCTGGGTTATCCGAAGTCTGTTCTCTTAATCTTCGGATTGCCGCGCTGAAGTTGTCGCTGCCTCTGCGGTACGGGTCCAAGAATTTCTCGTCGCCGCTGATCAAATAGCCGCGCAGACTAGTTTGTTGATCGAGCGTTGCGGCCACTGCCGCCTCAAGCGTGTCCAACACGTCAGTGGTATGGACCCGCCAGTTTTTGGCCTCTTCGATGACGCCAAGTCTGTCGTATACGATTGCGCCACTCACAAATATAACTGCTATCACGGCTGCAAACGCGGCCATCAATTTGTGCAAAATCAGTAAATTCGAGAAAGGGGGCACTTGACCCTCCAGGTCGATATACGCGGCCGACCAGACAGCTAGCGCGACATTGCTCCCAAGCGATGGCATTCGCAATAAGTGGCATGGGACTGTGATGGGGCAAAGCGGCGCATCCTCTGCGGAGCGGAGCTCAGACAGTATCTCGTCGGACAACGGGCGTAGGCATTGCCGTGCCGTCGGACACAACAGGGCCGTCATATGGACGCGACCTTCATGACATCCAATGTTCCGCGAAAGATCATCTCAACTGCGACATACAGAATGACGGCCAGTCCGACGTAAGCGAGCGATCGGTGAGTTTGCAGAAGGCCGGCAATGAAAGAAGCGGCCATGCCCATCATCGCGATGGAAAGCCCCAGGCCGAAAATCAGAACCACTGGGTGCTCGCGCGCCGCCCCTGCGACGGCCAGGACATTGTCGAGAGACATGGAAGCGTCGGCCACGATGATCTGCCAACTCGCTTGGAAGAGTGTTTTGCGGGGTTTGCTTTCTGCAAGGGCTCCTATGGTCCCTTTCCAAACTGTGGGGCCTGCCGGGGACGTGCGCAACTCTCTCCACATCTTCCAACATACCCACAACAACAGGATCCCCCCAGCGAGCAGAAGGCCGACGATTTGCAGGATTTGCGTCGCTATCCCCGCTAAGAGAAGGCGCAGTATCGTCGCGGCGACGATCCCGATCAAAATAGCCCTGGCTCGTTGCGCTTGAGGAAGTCCCGCTGCAGCAAGGCCGATGACGATGGCGTTATCGCCAGCGAGCACAAGGTCGATCAGAACGACCTGCAAGAGTACGCTAAGAACATCCGTCTGGAGATAGTCTATCAAGGGTCATGGTCCCAGGTTCCGCTCCGAGCGAGGGCGTATTTATCTGCAGGTCGACCATACGAGTTACCTCCAAAGCAGGGCAGCCAATACAGCTCCAGTTCTAGTCCTCCGCTGCTCGGCCGCTACGGTAACTATCCCCCGGCAGCGGCGTCCGAATGTTGTCCTGCGGGCTCCCCGAAAAGCAGTGCTACTTGATCTGGCTCGCCAAAAATCGCCGCGGCGCAACCGATCATTGTGAACGCACCTGCGATATCCCATAGAGAGATTTTTCCGACCGTCGCAGTCCCTGACTTAGCCAGGGCCAAGAGCGAGGTGATCATCGCGTCCGAGAAAAACAGAAGGCTGAGCACTGGCAAGACGAGTTGCGAATCCAGAAGGAGTATTATCGAGAGGGCGGGAGCCGCGACCAGGATGCTCAACAGCGCGAATATGCAGAATGTCTCCCGCCAACGAGCATTCCTGTTCCAACTTGCATGAGAAGCGATCATTTGACCCTCCTGCATACGAGCATCTTATAAGGGCCACTTACTTGCGGAACCACCCTGGGCCAGTTGGCAGTTTTTGCGTCTTTGCACCTAGTGTTTTTTGGTCCTATGCCGCAGACCCTCAATCAGCGTAAGTACGCCAGCGGTCATGACGGCAACAACGACGATGGCTGCCAGCCCCTCGACCGAGGCCAAGGTTTCAAACCACTTGCTCCAAAGCTCAATCATGTGCTGGCCTCTCTTAAGAGCGCACCCTCTAAAAGACGGCCCGTGCAATCAGAAAGACAATGCAGCGCATCGACGCGCGCGTTTTAACCGCGCGGCAACATGACACGAGCCGTTTGGCACGCGCGCCATCCATCCTTCTATTGGAACGAGCCCTGACCGCGCGAGTGCAACTGGTTCGAGCGGCGCGTGTGGTTCGACGCCCTCGAACGGAACCACACTTGGCCATTCGCTCGGCCTCAACACGCCGAAGCGCAAAGCTGGGAACCAAGGGATCATATCCCGTGTGTCTGCGATGCCACACGTCCGAATTGGGCCCAGCAGCAGACATCCCCGGTCCAGGTCAAAATGCAAAGACCTCAGAGTGAGCAAATCTAGTCCGCTATGTGCCCCGAAAGGAAGTTCTTCACGTTCCGCGGCGATAACAACGAGGCGTGGCAGCGGGCGGAGCGCTTCATATCGGAGGAGGTCCGCGACCGGCTGCTTGAAAGCAGATCGCAGCAATAGACGCGGGCGTCTGCAAAATGATATTGCGCAGGTGTAGCGGCAAATCTTGCAGTTACAAATCGCTGCTCAGGCCCATTCCACCAGTCGGTTGTTCTCATTGTGGCAGGATAGCTGGCTTGAAGCACGGAGGTATGAGCGCATAATTCAAGGATGTTGCAAGAGCGCCCAAGCTTCGGAGTGCGGAAGAATCCTGGACTTGGCTGGCGGGTTGATATTCTGTGGCCCGATGGCGAAACGGAAGTAGTCAAGGGTTTTACTAGGGAGTGCGACGCGGTTAAGTGGATTGCTGAGCACGAGTACGTAAACTCCGGGCACGAAAATACGATTAGCAAGCTACTCCCAAGGCGCTAGGGGCGAGCATAAGCGGCTCGGCGAATCCATTTTCGACATTACGACCGGGCAGAAGCCCACCGCGATCCGAGGCTAGACGAACAAGGTCGCCCACCAGCAAGATCATCAAGGCTGACCTCTTTAGGACCTTCCTCCCTTGTGACTTGAGCCGCTCGTGGCGATCACGGGCGGCTCATTTCGTGTGCGCGTCTCAGGTCGAGCGGACCTGCGGCAGCGCGCCTCGGCTCTCTTTAGGTGGGGCCATTTCGTCGGCAGGCGAGGAACTCGCTTAGCCGGCGCGGACAGATTTTTTTGCGCTGTTCCATTGAACCTTTACTCAAGCCGCCAGACGAACCCTCAATCGGGTGGAAGCCAGAGCTAGAGGTTTCCCATGCGCACGATCCTAATTGCAATCGCGGGCGTTTCCTTCCTCAGTGCTGCCACGGCTTTGCTGTGGTCCTACGCGCCGTCGACTAAGCTTCATGTCGCCAGCATAGCCATTGGCCACTGCAAGAATTTCCACAGCCTGGTCGGGGTAAAAGCGTCCGAGCTACTGCCCGAGTAGCAAGTCGGAAAGCGGAACTAGGTATCCGCCTGCCGGAATCCTTGGCCCTTTCCGCCGGTTTTCCAGCAATGGAATGGCGGCCCCGGTCGCCCTGACCTCCCTGCTAAGCCCGGGGCCGTCTGGATTCGCTTTTTCCGGCGCCCGCGCTTATTTCGTCATGATGTGTATCGCTTACGAGCTTTGGTTGGCGACAGCCAGCAAGCAGGTCCCGGCTTCGGGTGCCGCGTCACACAGCTGAAGAAGCTGTTGAGATCACTCGCGCTTGACGCGCCGATCGGCGGCCCGTTTGGAGTTGGCATCATGACCGCCTCGAGCACAGGCGACAAGCGAGCCATGAACGTCTTGCGCGAATTGCATGAAGCCGAGAAAGAGTTAGTCGGCAAGGGCGTCATCTTGACAGATGGCAAGGCTGGCACCGTCGATGGCGTCTTCCTCGACGATGAGCATGGGCTCCGCATCTCGATCGCGGGGCATGAGGGCCGATGGCCGATCTCGACGGTGAAGCAAATCGAGAACTGATCCCCCAGAGCCGCAGCCCTCTATTGAGGGTCGTCAACCGGGGAGTCGGCGTGGTGCTGACCGGCCTGCGGCAATTCGTACTGACCGCCCGCGTTTAGGAGCCGGTTCGACCAGCACTGTTCCGCAACATGGCCGGTACAACCTGTTCGACTGATTGCGGCGGGATTCCAAGCTCGGAAAATCCTGGCATTCCCATCGACGCTATGTTGTCGATCTGCATCAACTCCACCTGATTCCGCGTGATGGGTGGCTTTGGAAGCAGCTCCGATATCCATCCCGCTACATGCCAAGCCGCAAACGGCACTGGAATCAGCATGGGGCTGCGGCCGGCTGCATGCGCGACGGTTCTGAGAAGCTCTTCGTATGTGTAGATGCGAGGACCAGCGCATTCATACGTGATTGCGTTCGTTTCGGTTCTCAGAAGCGCTCTTGTGATCGCGTCGGCCACATCGTCAACATAGGCCGGCTGCAATCGCGTCAATCCGCGGCCGAACATCGGATAGATCGGATATCGGCGGAGCAGCTTGAGGATAACGGTGAGAAACGCGTCATCGGGGCCGAACATGACCGCCGGGCGAACCAGCGTAGCCTCAGAAAATACCGCGCGGACCGCGAGTTCGCCTTCGCCACGCTTGCGAATATAGAGGGACGGCGAAGTGGCGTCGGAGCCGATACCGGAAACGTGGATGAGCCGCTTGACGCCAGCCCGATGTGCCTGGGCCGCCAATTGCCGGGCTGATTCCACATGCACGGAATGAAAAGTCTTCTGTCCGTGTTCAACATAGAGGCTGACAGTGTTGATGGCGCCGTATGCGCCATCAATAGCAGCGGCTATCGAACCCTCGTCGCGCAGATCGGCGTTCACAGATTGGAGGCGTGGGTCGTCGTCACCAAAAAGCTGTCTGCCTCGTTCGGGATGTCTTGATGCAATCCGAACGAAAAACTCAGGCGCCCGGAGCAGGTGTTGAACAACGCGGCGGCCGAGAAACCCCGTTCCACCGAACACCGTGACAACGCGATTATTTGCGGGCGCCATGGCTCAACTCGTACTGAGATCGTCTCAAGCAAGGCATGGCCAGCGGAGACCGCAGGCGCGTCGGTCGTCCATTCCAGCGAGCGGCGCCTGGCAACGGCAGTCCGTTTCATCTCACCTGGAGTGGGCGCCAAAATTCCTGAGGAAAGTGCGTGCAACGCCGCCGAGTCTATTCCTGGTCTTACACACGATCGCGGAGGTCGGTCACGCCTTCCTTCTGGGCGCAGTGGTCGCAGCAATAGTAGGTGCCGCTCTTTTCCAGGCCGTGACCCACGATGCGGGTTCCGCAATGCTTGCACGTTGGCGCCAAGGCATGAATTGCGCATTCGAAGCTGTCGAACGTGTGCGCCTGGCCGTTCATCACCACCTGAAAAGCCTTGTCATAGTCATTGCCGCAGGTTTCGCATGTCGACATTTTGCCTCCTTCACGCCGCGCGGCGTTTGCGAGTTTGAGCAGCCTTCTTGGCTGACCTGGAACGTTCATCGGCCGGTCGGCTGGCTGACGCTTTTCCGCCAAGCCTGCCGCCCTTGCGTGACGAAGTGTTTTCTTCGGTGCCTCTGCCGGACGCGCTCGATTTGGACTGAGATAGTCGCCCGTACGTCAGTCTGCTTCTGGCCCTTCAACGTGCCGCTGCTCCGTGTAATTCACATCATAAGCAGAGCCAGCTAAATTACGGCATCTGGACGATGATGGCATCTCCTTCCTTTTCGACGATCTTGCACAAGCCACCTCCGATCCGACGGATGTCGATCTTCATCAGCGTTACGGCTCGCGCTCGATCTTCACGGCCGGCTCGAACGTTATCCTCTTGATCGGCTTGGGCTTCGTCACCCGCGTCCCACAACTCTTACACGTGCTACGATCCGGGTTGGCCCAGAAGTCTTCCATCGCCCGCCTGAAATGGACAACGATGTCCTTGCAATCGAACTCGATATCCTCGACGAGCGCATGGCAGCTGTCGCAGTAGAACTGAAGATGCTCGGTTTCGCCCGGCGGACGCCTTCGTTCCACCACGAGGCCCAGCGTGTTCGGCGGGCGCGTCGGGCTGTGCGGGACGTTGCCGGGTATGAAGAACGTCTCGCCCTCGCGCACGGGAAAGTCCTTGATCCGCCCGTCCTCGACGATGCGTACGACGATGTCGCCTTGGAGCTGGTGGAAGAACTCCTCACTATTGGTCTGGTGAAAGTCATTGCGCGCGTTGGGACCGTTGATCAGCATCACGAAGAAGTCCTTGCCGTCGTAGAGGTACTTGTTGCTGACGGGCGGGACCATCTCGTGGCGGTGCTGCTCGACCCAGTTCTTCAGATTGATCGACGGCAGCGTGCGCGCCGGGGCGGATGCGAGGGCCTTGTCGTCTTTCGGAGAAGGGGCGGTCGCCATGTTCAGTTCTCCTCAGCTCCGACCGATGCTACCACGGGAGCGAATGGGAATCGAACCTACCGCCGCCCACCGAGGACGGTTCTCAACTAAGTCAAAAGTGCTGTCGCATTGGCCTGATGAGCTACGGGATCAGCTTGGCCGACGCGTACCGGCAGGTTGGACTTTATACCGGCAAAATTCTTCAGGGCGCCAAGGCCGCCGATTTGCCGGTTATGCAGCCGACCAAATTCGAGTTGGTCATCAATCTCAAGGCCGCGAAGGCGCTGGGCATCACTGTCCCGCCGATGCTGCTCGCCCGCGCCGACGAGGTGATCGAATAGGAAAGTTGTTTCTGCAGTGCACGAGTCAGTTGTTGGCCCGAAGGCGAAGATTAGCGACGGCGCCCGGCACGTCAGCAGCCGGCGCCAGACCGGACGTGGTGGCGACGCGGCCAAATCGACGCGAATGAACCAACTGCGACATTTGCTGAATGGCGGGGAATGAGCGAGTCAGCTCTTCCTCCAAACCCCAGATCGTCGTCGCTTCAATCCAATATGACTTCCGCGCTTCAGAAAGAGCTTGAGCGTGGGGAACGAGGCGCATCACACAAGGTACGTGCCGGCCATGACAGGGAAGGTCGGGCAAATACCTCGAAAGAGGTATTATTCGGCTGATGAGCCCACGTTAAAGTGTCAATCGGACCACGTATCGGCGTCCAAGTTTTGACCTTGCCTGATCGAGGGTGGATCACACAGGCGCGAGCGCAGATCGAGGCAACGATAAGCGCCATGAAATATCGGGAAGGCGCGACGTGCAGGCCCGATTGGTCTAAGGCAGCTTGGCCGACCCAAAGCCATATGCGATGCGACAGGGCTAGGCGGAGACCCTACGATGAAAATAGGATTAAGAGGTATCTTCATTGCCATCGTCGACGACCGCCAGACGGCTTGTAGATCGCATCGCCAGCTTGTGC
The DNA here is from genome assembly GCF_045571415.1 of Bradyrhizobium sp. LMG 9283. Taxonomy (NCBI): domain Bacteria; kingdom Pseudomonadati; phylum Pseudomonadota; class Alphaproteobacteria; order Hyphomicrobiales; family Nitrobacteraceae; genus Bradyrhizobium; species Bradyrhizobium sp. LMG 9283. The sequence goes on along the minus strand of NZ_CP120691.1, from coordinate 1,208,370 downwards.
CTATGCGATTGGCGATCGTTGTTTTCTTACTATTGGCCTGCATGTTTCATCAGGCTATGCCATCGAGCGCGCGAACGAGTGAGCCTGAAGCTGAACCACAGATACAGCCCTATCCAATGCAGGCCATGCCTCGCCTGGCACAAGCCAAGCGCTCCCCTAACTCAAATACGATTGGGATCGTGACGGGTCGCCCAAACGCGACTGATTTTGCAATCGCTCATGAGATCTCGACGGTTCTCGCGACCAGACAGGAGACTGGTCCGAGAGGGGAGGTCGCATTGCGGATTCTGCCGATGGTCGGCAAGGGCGGCATTCAGAACGTTCGTGACGTGCTAACCCTACCGGGCGCCGACATGGGCATTACGCCCACAATTTTGCTCGAGCGCCTGCGCGCCAGCAAGGAGTTGGGTGATATCTCGAAGAGCTTGGTCTACATCGCCCCCCTCTTCCACGAAGAACTCCACATCCTTGCGCGCCCAGAGATCCGCACTGTTGCTGACCTCGCTGGAACACGCGTCAACCTTGGGGAGGAGGATGGCGGTACGGAAATCTTGGCGCGGGACATCCTCAATCGATTGGGCGTGAAAGTGACAGAAATTAATGTTGATCAGAATGCAGCTGCGGAAGGCATGCGGAGCGGCGACATTGCGGCCACCTTGTTCATCACGGGCAAACCCGCCCGTTGGCTCGAACGATACGCGCGCGAGGACGGCTTCCATCTCGTTCCGGTGCCGTACACTTCATCCTTGGAAGAAGATTATCTGCCGGCGACTTTCACCCACCAGGATTATCCGAACCTGATCGCCTCTGACGGGCGCATCGAGACGCTTGCGGTTGGTTCGGTCCTCATTGCTTCCAACTCGCCTCGGACAAGCGAGCGCTACCAACGCTTGGAGACGTTCGTTTACGCGTTCTTCTCGCGCATTTCGGAGTTTGAGGGTCCAGCGCGGCACCCGAAATGGAAACAGATCAATCTTGCGGCGGTGTGGCCCGGGTGGAGCCGCTTCGCTCCTGCGGAACGCTGGCTGAAGCAGCACCACTTGGCAACACCCGATGCCGACTCGCGGGCGGAGTTTGAGCGGTATTTGGATCAGTCGGGCATTGTTCCTTCCGCCACCGAGCGCGAACGCTTGTTTCAGGGCTTCCTGCGCTGGTCGCGGGAGCGGAGAGGCCGCTGACCGATCTCATATCCGTTACAGCGTGGCCTTCGAGCAGCAATGGAAGGGGCATAATAGTGATGAAGTGTGTATGTGCCATAGGCTTTCTGACCCTGGTCATCCTCGCCGTGCCTCTGGCGGCGAACGCGCAGACAGCACGCAAAACCGAGACGCTCACCCGCAGTCCGCCGAAAGGACTGGCGGTGCACATAAGCGACCGTGCTTTCGACCTTAGGAGCAGATTGAGCAGCACGATCTACATGCATAGGCGCAAGCATAAACGAGTGGCGGTGCACATCAGCGACAGACGGAAGAGCGAGCGCATAGGATATAAGCAGGTGAGCTCGCTCGTAGATTTTCCGCCCTTCTTCCCCGGTATCGGCGCGCTTTACGTTCAGCCCGACACGCTCCCGAACGGACCATACCGTGCTTTCGATCGCAAAGGCAGATTGAGCAGCACGATCTACATGCTCCCCATCGATGACCTTGAGAACCGAAAACGATTCGATCTTGAAGGCCTCGCCGGAAAGGGGGACCACGTAACCGTCTACTTCAATTCCGGTCATCCTGGACTCGATAAGCCCCACTATCACATCCACATTTGGCATGTGAGCAAGACGGGGGAAGAGCAGGTCGCGAAATAGCGACTAGCAGAATCTTAGGGATTGCCAGGATCGTGTGTGCCGGCAGACATTTTGGCGAAGCAACTTCGGACTCCGCAGACGCCGAGATGGTGCAGGCGAAGTGTTGGACAAAAACATCCTGCCGCGGATTCCCGTCAAAGCGCCGCGCGAGCCGGAGGAGATCGCGCGCAGGGGTTTCCTCTCCACCGACAGGCTGGTTTCATCAGCATGGTGTGATGAGTTGAGGATTCTCGCGGACCAATGCTGATGTCGGGCGTCGCCTGTTGGCGCAAGGACCGAGCTGGTCACTGCAGCGCCAAGGCACGCGATGCCCGGCGACGCAGCTCGGTCGCGCGGAAGAGGTGATCGAATAGGGCATCTACTTGCTGCGATGCATGCGTCCGGAGATGCCCACCTAGGCCGGTGTCGCATATTGGCCAGTGGCTGATGCTAGGCCAGAGCGCGAGGGTGTCCGCTGGTGACCCGACCAAGTTCATGCTGGCTAACGAGAGCACCCTTTGACACTGGCTGTGTGAAAACGAAGGATCGAAACGCGACTAGAATTTCATTCTTCAGTTTGTCGTCTAAGTTGAGAGCGCTTGCGATCTTGCGCGCTAGAGCGGTCTTGGATGAATAACTTCTTCCATCGTGTTCAAGCGTCTTGGCGTTTTCACACAACCAAGACCCAAAAGAGACATTCGACGAAGAAAAGACCGTGGGCATTCGCCGACATCCTGAAGTGTCACGCCTTCAATGACGATCGGCTTTAAGGCGATCGTGTCCGAAGCTCACGCAACCAACGCAGTTAACAACTGCAGCCGTTTCAGCACGAAGAGGCCACAGTGCTTCCGCCTCTGCACGAAGTGCTGTCGGCAAAGGCGCCCTATCCTCCCAGCTCAGCGTTCTGCCCGCGTCAGCTGCCGAGGCGAACGCCCACTGACAGCCGCACACGACTCTTGCCACATAGAGCGCGGCGCTTACCTAAAGGACCTCCACTCGAACTTGTGCCACACCTCGATCAGTAATTCCTAAGCCGCGTGCTGCGCCAAGGGAGAGGTCCAGCACGCGGTCGCGAATCCACGGTCCGCGGTCTGCAATACGAACTATGACCGACCTGCTACTCGCAATGTCGGTGACGCGAACCCGAGTTCCGAAGGGAAGACTTCGATGGGCCGCCGTCATTTCATCGCGATTGTAGAGCGACCCGCTAGCTGTTTTACCTTTTGTATAAGAATAGAAGGACGCTTTTCCGGTGAAGACTTTGTTGAGCGATTTGGAAGGCCGGGGATTGTCGGGCGTCCGCGTCCATAGTGGCCCTGCCGGAATATGCTCAGGAGGACTTTGTTTTTGCTCCTTCTCTTCAGGAGCAGGTTCAGCATGTGCCTTCGGAATAATGGACCATCTATCGTCGAACGTTTGTGCTGAAGCATACGGAGACTGCAAGCAAGCAGATAAGAACGCGATCGCGATTCCTGCAAACAGAAGACGCATGATCAACTCCACTCACCGACAAAATACAAAGAATCAAATGATTTTTAACAAGCGGCGTTCCCGAGCGTGCAGAGCAGCATATAAGGGAACAGCGTCATCAATTTGGGGTGATTTTTTGGGTAGGTCGGAACTATTCTGTGGCGCAGATTATGCGCCGAGCGTCAGCTTCTGGCCCCGCAGCCGAACCATGCTGATGCTATTGTGACGTCGGCTATCGGCCTGTAGGCCAGACGCCGGGCGACGCTTGCCTCATCCGCCGCTTTTGACCCTGGCTGTGTGAAAACGCTGCGCTTGATGTGATTCGCGCGATATGATTCCCGCACGATTTGCGGGGGCTGGAATGAAGCGCTTCGTTGCGGAGGCGGATCGTGGGCAATCGTCGCTATTGCCCGAGTGCCTCGATGATTTCATTGACGAGGGCAACCCTGTTCGCGTGATCGACGTGTTTGTCGATGCGCTCGATTTGGCCGAGCTAAGCTTCGAGGGGGTGGAGCCGGCGGCGACCGGTCGGCCGTCATACCATCCCTCGGTTCTCCTGAAGCTTTACATCTACGGCTATCTGAACCGAGTGCAGTCGAGCCGGCGGCTCGAACGAGAGGCCGGACGCAATGTCGAGGCCATGTGGCTGCTGGGCCGGCTCGCACCTGATCACAAGACGATCGCGGACTTCCGCAAAGACAATGGCCTGGCGCTCCGCAAGGTATGCGCACGCTTCGTCGAACTCTGCCGTGAAATGGGTCTCCTCGCGACGTCGAGCGTCGCCATCGATGGCAGCAAGTTCAAAGCGGTGAACAACCGGGACAAAAACTTCACACGGGCGAAGGTGGAGCGGCGGCGCGCCCAGCTGGAGGAGAGCGTCGCGCGCTATCTGAGCCAACTTGACACGGCCGACCGGCAGGAGCCGAGCGAGACGCTGGCCGCCAAGGTGACGAGGCTGACCGAGAAGCTGACGAAGCTGAAGGAAGAAATGGGCAAGCTTGCCGTCTACGAGAAGCAGATGCTTGCGTCACCCGACCAGCAAATCTCGTTGACCGATCCCGACAGCCGTTCGATGGCGACAAGCGGCCGCGGCTCCGGCACCGTCGGCTACAACGTGCAGGTCGCCGTCGACACCGAGCACCATCTAATCGTGGCGCACGAGGTGACGAACAGCGGCTCAGATCGGGCACAACTCGCCAACATGGCCAAGCAGGCGAAGGCTGTTCTAAAGACCGAGACGCTCGAAGCTGTAGCCGATCGCGGCTACTTCAACAGCCCGGAGATCCTCGCGTGCCACGAGGCCGGCATCACCGTAACTCTGCCCAAGCCGCTGACGTCGGGTGCCAAATCGGAGGGGCGCTTCGGTAAGCAGGACTTTGCCTATTTGCCAGAGGAGGACGCCTATCGCTGTCCGGCTGGGGAGCGATTGCCGTATCGCTACACAAACGAAGAAGACGGCAAGATGCTGCGGCGCTACTGGACCACTGCCTGTCAAAATTGTGCGCTCAAATCGCAGTGCACGACAGGGCCAGAGCGGCGGATTACGCGGTGGGAGCATGAGCATCTGCTCGAGGCTGTGCAGCAGCGCCTTGACGCGAACCCAGAAGCCATGCGTCAGCGTCGAGAGACGGTCGAGCATCCGTTCGGCACCATGAAGGCCCGCATGGGGGCGACACACTTCCTTACCAAAACGCTCCCAAAAGTCGCGGCCGAGATGGCGCTCTCGGTCTTGGCCTATAATCTGACACGGGCCATGAACATAGTCGGGACCAAGCCGCTGATGGCTGCGATCGCGGCCTGAGACAGGCGCGGTTCCTAGCTTCCGAACCGACGCCCTTTGAAGTCGTTTTTACACGGCCAAGACCCGGACCTGTGGTAGACCAGATCAAGTCGTGCACTGACTGCTGCGAGCCGACGACCTTTGAGGTACCCGCTACCGGGGCGAGATATCCACTCGCGATTTCCTTGCGCGTACTGCCCCTTAAAAAGGAATGTGCAGAGTGATACAGCGGCTGCAGCCATGAACCAGGTCAGCATTTTTGTAGACAATGGCTGCAGCAGCGCAACGTCCCCCCGTTAGGGCCGATGCTGCTGAAATTGGATGGCTTCCTCACGGAACAGGCTCGACCGTACGGCGCAAGCCGGGCGCAGAGCAGCCGCTTCGGCGCAAGCCCTGGGCGCAATCGGCTCACGGATGGACACGGCGGCAAGGTCGTCAGCGAGGCGGCCTGTCAACTCCGCCGTCAGCGCCTCCCCTCTGCTGCCTGAAACCGCAGGCGAGCCGCTTGCCAACATATCATCATAGGAGAACGGGATCCGTCGTTCCGCTGGCGCGTCCACGTCAGCACCGCCGCCGCCAATTGCGGGCGGGTTTGCACTGCAAGGAGCAGCCTCGCTATCAACGGCTCGGTTCTGGCGCAGTTCGGCTGCCGAAACGCGATTCTACCGTCACGGTGCACCTATGTTGTGGACGCCGGCGGCCGTGCCTCCTCGCAGGAGCACGGCTACCCTCGCGATCAAAACTACGGTGTTTCCTTGGCGTTCGCGCCGGGGCGGTCGTGCGGATTCCCTGCGAAGACGTCTACCTTGTGGCCGGCTTCATTCTTGCCGCTTCCCTGGGCCGGCGGTGCGCCACCGTGAACAAATTCCAACTCGGCTTCGGTGATCTCTCTCAAACCGTCCATCTTTTTCAACAGAGTATCCATGACATTCTCCTTGGATCTGTATTGGACGAATTCTTGATCGGCGTTCGATCCCGCCGACTACTGGAGTCCCGGGGGCAGGTCTTTATTTTGGCCCGGAGGGGCATTACCATTCCCTGACGTAGTGGTCATCTGCGATGCACCGTGGGGCTGCCCGCCCGGGTTTTCAGTTATTAATTTTCCACCACAGACCTGCTCTAGTTCTTTCTCACTGAGTTCTCTCAGCGTGCGTCTATCTTGCATGATGTTCTCCTTGCTTTGCTTGGAAGCGGACTGCTCTCGCGCGTTCAGCCCCGCAATACTCTCGCAAGAAACAGCCGCCTGCAATTCAGCGTTGGCTTTATGTCTTTCGATTTACGTCGTTCGGTAATCGGGATTCTAGCCCCATCAACGTGCGTTATAGTCTGCACTCGGGAATGGGAACGACGCAATCCGAACGCGCGCGCTCGCGACGTGAAACAAGAGGAGAAGTCGGGCAATCAGGCCACAGATTTATCAGCCGTAGTAGCCAACTCGCATTCATAGTCTTTGATCATGACGTCCGCTTTTGGCCGTTTCGGCAGTCGGCGCCGTGCAGCGGTACGTCCGGAGACCGGAGTCGACCGGAAGTCGCTCGCCGTGAGGCCTAGCCGCGCTTTTGACCCAAGCCCGCACATTGGGAACGGTTGCACAAGACGTCACCTTTGCTCGGGAGAAGCGGTGGTCTGCCAGTGACACATTGAACAGAAGGCGCCATGACGCCACGCCTTCGCGGGCTCATTCGAACTAGATAATTGAACAGTCCAATTCACTTTCAAGAGGGCAGGAATTGCAGCGTTCGCCGGGCAGCATCGCATTCGGCATTTGCTGCGTACCTGCAAGCTCTTGAAGGCGCGCACTACCATCCTCAGGTTGATCGCCGGCGCTGGCCGGATACCCGACGCACCGCCATGAGAAGAGTTCCAGGAGCTGGCAGAGTCGAATTGCCACACGTACAAACGTTCCTCGCGCCTGCACTTACTTTGGCGCTGCCTTAGACGAACATTCGACTACGATGGTGGCCCCCCTTGGATGGCACTGCCATCATGCGGTACAGAGTGTTCGTGATGGACAGCAACCGACGAGTGATCTGCGCCGCGAAGCTCGACTGCATCGATGAGCAGGCTCCGAGATGTCGAGCCGAGAAAATGCATGGCGAGCACGACGTTGAGCTTTGGGAAGGGGATCGGCTCGTCGCGGTCTTTCGAGGTGCAACGTCCAAGGAAAATCGAAGCGATCGCTTGTCCTGAATAGAGGGCCTGTCTCGTCGCCGAGTTAGTCCCCCTTTTGCTCTGCTGCCCGTTTGACACGCCGTCTTCTGCCGATTGTTCTCGCTTCTACATGTCGGAGCTTAGTTCGAAGCTTCTCCACTTCTCTAAGCTCCGCCACAAGCGATTGGACTCGCTCCCTCAAAACAGTACCTGTAATCTGACGCGTAACCAAATTTTGTCGTTCCGCGACAGCGAATTTGGTCTTCGATGCAGCTGACCGGAACTAGTTTCGGTGTGAGCTTCACATCAGTTTCGAATACTGCTTGCGCGGACCTTGTTGCCCGTCAAAGCGCACTTCCCAGCAATCGCGACGCCTGTCGGGGAGCGCGGAGCAGCAACACGACATGCGAAGTTCGTGGGCCAGCACTGCAGTGTCAGAAACCGAACCGACTAAGCGCGAGGACTTTTCTCTAGTTGGTCCGTTGCTGAGAACCTGAACCTTATTGGCGATTAGCCCGGCGCAAATGCCGGGCTTATTCGTTGCGCTCGTCTCCGGGGCTCAGCTCGCCGGAACGATCACGTGCGCCGGCGCCCCGGTCATGCTGGTGGCTGGCATTCGGAGCTCAGTTTTCGAGCACGATATCATTTCCCTTGACCGCTAGGGTGGTCTCACTCTGTGGGAGCTGGTGCGAGCGATAGCGCGACTCGTGCTCACGAGGTGCCGGCCGCTCAGACGGGTTGCGACCAATCTGAGTTTGGAGCTCCGTAAGATCGGTGAACACGTCGACATAGCAGCGGCAGGGGGCAGATGAGGCTTGTCGAGAACCTACTCGCGCGTGATCGCGCCGCTGCTCACGCACAAAGCTTCCGCAAGCCGAGCTCGCGGCAGCGCTGCTCGTTTAGATCAGCCGAACGCAATTTGCGTCCAGTCGCTCTAGCTCGCAGATATCGCCTTCCATTCGCCGTAAGCGTCTAGCCTGTGAATTAGCGGATAACGTTACCGAGCACGCCGTGTCGCTTGATGCGAAAGCCGGGCTGCTTAGCCTCTATTCGGCGTCAGCCGCGCTTCCTCTGAGAGGACGGTTTAAATTCCACGACCTCGTGGTGGTCGCTAGGATCGGACCGCCATTTCTGCTTCACGATTTGCTCAAGCTCAAGAGCTTCGATGGCGAGTTCATCCGCCATTCGCCTAAACAGCTCGCGCTTTTCGATGTCGGTCGCCTGCTGACTCATAAGAGTAAAGTCTCTGACGTCAGAGCGGAGCTTTTCCAATCGTAGCCTGAGGTCCTTCATGTTGTTCTGGCTCAGGTTTTAAGTGGTCCTCGGCGTGAACAGAACCTTTGCTTGCACGAATGCCATATGAATCAACTACCGAAGCAGGAGATTGGTTCTCGCTTAATTGCGCACTGGTCGCTTGTTCACCGTGCGATGCGTAGCCAAGGTCGCCGGCTGGTGGCGGCCTTCCGGACGTTGCTCCCTGAGGACCTCGAGCGTGGTTTCGGGACGGGCCTGGCCGCTGCCCTGATCCAGCCATTGCGAGCGGCGGCCATGGGCCGCCCAGTCTGAGCCCCCCACCTTCTCCAGGCCGGATGAGTCGCTGCAACACGATCGTGGTCAAGATGCATGAATGTTCGAAAGCGCACAGACCCAAGTTAAGGGCCGCGCTAGCCTGCGACCGGTCCTGGGCGCTCGCCAAAGCGCTCGGGCCTGACGGCCTCGGCATCTTGGTAGGGGGATGTCGAGGCCGTTTTTACCCGGGGCAGCGCTAAGATGGCTCCCCTGCAACGCGCTATGGTGGCGCCTGGATCCTGGGTATGAGGTGGAAGTAGGTAAGTTCGGCAGATCTAAATCAGGCTACGGTCGGTCCTCGTGCGTACTATCCTTCTTATTTTGGCGATCTGGCTACTGTTCAACGTTCTGTTTGTTATGGTGGTCCTGCCCTCGCGCAGGAGGATTCCCCCTCCCAGACCGTCGGAACCGCTAGCGATCAATAAGATCACCAGTCGATTGGAAGAGGATATGCCACCATCACTGGGGCGCGTTGTTGTTTCGGCTGCGACCAGAGTTCTTTTCGTTCTCGTCCTTCCGTTCGTTCAAGCGTGGGAAGCAATCAGCGGACGCTTTAGAGGGCACCATGACTAGAATGCATGGGGCGCTGAAAACCCGAGAAACGCGAAGTCCGGCGCCGCCGGTTCAAGTCCTCTGTCGCATCCAAAACCGAGGATCACGACAATCTCCCGCCACCGTGGCACGGGCCGTGTACCCATAACACCAGCGGAGGCGAGGAAATGTTCGCTTTGCGATACAGCGACTAAGTTGGTGCGGGATCGAAATATATCGCGATGCGTCAACTGGCGTCGATATTGCCGATGCATGCGCTCTCAGGTCCCGGCTTACTCAACCGACGGGCGGACGAGCGCCGGTTCCTGGTTTCGGCCGTTCGGAGCGGAGACGCCGCTCAAGCCATGGCCCGAACGGATTTGCCGCGTGCCCGCAATTCCTTTATCGACCAGGTTGTGTCCGGCTACCTCGATATGCGGCCGGTGCGCCCGTTAGAGCGAAGGGCGATAAACGCGCTAGGAGCAGCGATTGCAGATGGTCTTGCCATGAAGCTCATGACTGCGGAAAACCTGTCGGTACTTCTGAGGAGCGGTACTGTTGGCGATGCCGCGGGACAACATCACGTTCGGAACGGCGTCGCCATGGGCCGAGCTCGACATCCCGAACATCTTCGCTTTCGCCGGACGGATCACCCCGGTGGCGAATGGTTGACCGGCTGCCGACGCGGTGAACCCGCCGGCAGTCCCGCATCGATCGCGCGTGTGATCGGCATCCGAACTCCGGCCTCGACTCGATTTCGATCGCGCCCTCGCGGATCGGCACGACTGGACCCAGCGCCGCCCCTAATCCGCGAGTCCGCGACAATCATCGCCGGTAGGAAGCCTTTTTGACGGCCGGCTTCCAGCGGCTCTGGGCGAAGCGACCGTCGGGAGCTAAAGCTGATGCGGCGCCCACCAACCGACTCCGGCTCGGCTCGAAGCCCATCGCTTCCAGACCGAGCACGAGAACTGGATTACTCTCCTGGAAGTCATCGAGTCATTCGGGCAGGAACGCAATTGCCCAGGATCTGCTGCCTACTCATAAATCCACCGCGCAGAACAACGAGAGAAATCGTAAGCGGATCTGGGCTTAAGCTAGAGCGCTGCGCCCCTGTTTTTCCAGCTCTAGGAAGGAAGGGATGACGGCTTCATCCGGTTGGCAGTGCTCGCCACGCTTTAGATCGCTCGTCAACGTCCTCGCAATTCGCAAAATTCGATCTGCTCCGCTGCTTGTCTCAGGCCGGTGTGCCACATTTATCCGAGTCATTTGCAAGCCTTTAAGGCTCTCGTTGATACGCTTTTCGTTATCGACGTCCAAATGAGCCGTGCCCTCGTCCAGAAACAGAATGCTAGGTTGTCGATAAAGCGCCCGAGCCAGCATTAGTCGTTGCTTCTGTCCACCTGATAATGAGCTACCCATATCTCCGATTAGGCTGTTGTAGGTCATCGCCATCGCCATGATCTCCTCGTGTATACCCGCCAGGTGCGCGCATTGAATCATCCGTTCCTCGTCGAAAGATGCATCAAAAAAGCAAATGTTATCGGCAATAGAGCCTGAGAGTAGCTGATCCTCCTGCATCACAGCGGCCACGTGCTCTCGATAGGCTCTTCCACCGATCGACGAGAGAGGAATATCGTCAATCAACACTTCCCCGCTTGTCGGTTCCAGCAACCCGAGCATGACCTTAACGAGGGTTGTCTTGCCTCCACCTGAAGGACCCATAATCGTGATGAATTCCCCAGGCTTGATGATAAAGCTGATGTCTTCAAGTACATAAGGATCCGTTTCAGCATATCGGAAAGAGACCTTCCGCAATTCGATCCGGCCCTGAACGCGCGGCGTATAGGCCAACGGCCGATCATGGCCCCGCTCAAGGGGGCTTAGGGCAATATCAGCCAAGCGCTCGAGATGTAATTCGATAATTCGGAAATCAAGAACCTTTTCGACGAACTGAACAGCCTTCTCGATAAACTGCTGTTTATAGCTAATGAAGGCGAAGATCATGCCGATCGTGAAGTGATTGCCTAGAACCAGTTGGACGGCGAGGTAAATGGTGAGAATGTTCTCGAGACCAAACAGCGCGTCGTTGATACCTGTGAAAGTTATTTTGACGTGACCCAGCCGAACATTGGCGCTTACTACATCCGCATAACGGTTAAGCCATTGGGTCTCGCGGTCAGTCTCACGATTGAAAATCTTCAAGCTTTGGATCGCGCGCAGGGTCTCGATAAACGTCGAGTTTTCATGAGCCTTAGCTTCTATCACGGCCAAGTTGCGCTCTCGCAGCAAGCGATAGAGACTTAGACGCACTGCCGCATAACCTGCAAATGTAACAAGAACGACCACCCCGAGCTGAGTGCTATAGACAAAAATCATTGCCAAGGTTGCAACCGCCATGACCCCATCAATCGCAGCGGTTATCACGCCTTCTGCGAGTGCCGTGCGAATTGGTTCAATGGACGTGAAACGCGAGAGGACATCGCCGATGTGTCGCTTTTCGAAATAGGCGATCGGTAATCTGATCAGGTGGTGAAACAGACGAGCGCCTATTTGGAAGTGCAACGCGTTCTGGACAACCAGAATAATCGAGGAGCGGATAATAGTGGAAACAACTTTGATGGCAGTTAGGAGAGCAAATCCAAGAGCCAGCACCGTCATCAGATCGGCATCGCCCCTGGCGCTGACCTCATCGACACTGAGCTGGAGGTAGAAAGGGCTTGCAATCACAAATGCTTCAAGAACTAACGAAAGCACGAAAACCTGAGCCAGTGCATGTGTGCTACCGCGCAGCTGTCTCCAGAAGGTTGAAAATGGGAGGCGCGCTCTCTCGTCTTTGGGACGAAATGCCTCGGTTGGGGATAGCTCAAGAGCGACGCCAGTCAGATGCTTGGAGGCTTCGACAGTCGGAAAGAACCTCTCTCCCAAAGCCGGGTCATGCACCACAATACCCCGCCTCGTGGCCGACTTCAGGACTACGAAATGGTTCATGTCCCAGTGCACGATCGCGGGCAGGTGCAGGTCCCTGATCTTATCAAGCTCATAGCGCAGAGGACGACTAGCCAGTTGCATCTGACTGGCCACCTGAATTACGGCTCTTAGCGTCACACCCTTTAGCGACACGGGATAGCGTCGCCGCAGCGTGTTCAGATCGATTTGGTGGCCATGATAGGAACTTATCATAGCAATGCACGCGAGACCGCATTCCGCTGCTTCTGTTTGTCGGATTACCGGTAGGTGATGCCTACGGTTTAGTACATGCACCATGGTTGCATCCTGAGATTGACATTCTGACGCTGAGCAATGGATCGAGCAACCATCTGATCAGAGATCGTCTTTCAAGAATGATGTCTGCTTTCAAAAGCATGTCGGCTTGAAGCCGTATGCGCTTGCCATACGCGTCAATGTCTGGGCGATCGAGTCTCGCCGTGACCCGGTACGCAGGCTCCTTGAGCTCAATGGGTGCGGAGGTCTCAGCGCGCGTCAACATCGTCTGTGAGACTTCACTTACGCGGCCGCGATATGTACCGAACTGCTGATAGGGGAACGACTCATATAGTATTCTGACGTCCTGCCCTGGCTGAACAAAGCCTATGGCCTTGGCCGGAACAAACAGGTTTGCTTGCAGCTCGCTGTGGTCAGGGACGATCTGCATTTGCGGTCTTTGCGGATCTGCGAATTGACCAACAGTCGCTTGCAGGATCGAGATGCGTCCTGCCGTTGGCGCTCGCACCTCGTACGCGCGGCGTCCACTAATTTCGGCTATCCGCTGTTCTGTCGTGGCAAGTGCGCTGCGCAGGTTCTGGATCTTTCCTGCCGTGATGGTCGGCAGCTGTTCGAGAGAAGAACGGGCTTCGGTAAGCTCATTCTGCCGAGCGGCTGCCTGCTGCTTCAAGGAGTCGAGCTTCTGCTTCTGTTCGAGCGCGGCGATTTCCCGCTTTTTATATTCCACGTCTGAGACTATGCCTCTGGCCGCCAGGTTCGTTACAGACGAAACGAGTTCGCTGGACAACCGAATTTGTTCGCGCTGGTTCTCTATCTGAGCGTCGAACCGGGATAGTTCAGTTTCGAGGCTTGCAATTTTGGCTGATAGGCGCGCTTCCTCGGAGTTAATGCGGTCCTGCTCCGCGCAGATTTGATTTCTTAGTGAAACTTGCTCTGCCCCCAGTGTGCCGAGCATCACATCGTTCACGTCCTGCCCATTTGCCGCAATCTGAGTAGTTTCGATGGTTAAAAGCCTCTGCCCTCTTTTGACCTCCTGCCCCTCTTTGACATGAACCTCCTTGATCGTGCCCGACTTTGAGGCGAAAATCTTCGCCGTGCCTGCGATCGGCGTCAGGTACCCCGCCACAGTCTCCTTTCGAGCATACTGGCCGAGAAATAGGAAGGCGGCCGTGAGTGCGACTACCGTCGCAATCAACCAGCTTATAACCTTCGTCGATCTCGTCTGGAGCAGCGCGACCTGGCCCCACTGCCGATGGTCCTGTTGGAACTCGACTGCCTCCTGGCGAAACAACAGAAGCTGCGATGACACGGCTCCAGAACCCAATTCCTATGTACCTCGGGACACGTCTCTGTCCATCAGAGGTATGTTGGTGAACTGAAACCCACTACCTACTGGGCTTGCCGATCGACATACCGTCAATGACAGTCCTGTTATTCGTTATGACATCGAGTTGGCTCCCGCCAGTTTGTGTGATGGTTTGACCTGACGATCTCACAACGATCGCGATGTGCATGCCGTGACCCGCAGAGACCATGTCGATGTCCCGCTCGTTCAAGTCAGAGAGCGCGCGCTTATCAGCCATTGGGATTCTCCTGTTGAAGAGCCCGCTCCTCCGCAAGTCCGATCGGGAGGAGCGGGCAATCACTCAATGCGAGACTTGAATACCAGTATTGTTGTTGTTGGACTGGTAGATCCAGACGTCCTTGCTCCTGTTCACCACAGCAACGTTTTTCTGGAAGGCCCAAATGTCTCCCGTTCTGAAGCCTCCCCCTCCACACACTGCATCCAGTTCCTTATCGGCCAACTCACGCATTCCATTGTTGCTAGTCATGGTCATTGCAGCCTCCTGTTTCAGTCGGTCTGACGCAATAGATTGCCCGTGTCGGCAGTCTTCTTGCGACACAAAACCGTACGTAGATTTCAGTGTTGCGCAACGCTGCATGAGGTGTACGACATTTGAATGGTCCAATGAGCAATATCGCCGTGTACGAGCGTTGCCTCGAGAGCGGCGATACGACCTTCGACCTAAAACCATTTTCGCTCTGTTGCGATGCGCGATCGAGTGATGACGATCCGATCAATTGCACGCTGCGCGCCGCGCTGCTGCATCGTGCGGTCGATGGCTTCGATGCGCACCGACCTGAACGCACCCGCCGCTCGCTGTCCTCACACCTGATCTGGCTGAACCTGATACGTGATCTGAAGGCGCGTCTGGCCTCGCCGCCGCCGTCACCATTCTTTTGATGGGCGCTTCATGTCTGATGGGGCTTCATATCCCATCCCTCTCTGAGGTGATGGACTCTACCCATTTTGAAGGGGATTGCGGGACTCGGGCCAATTGAGTTATCTGATTTACCAATCGCAATGTAAGTGTGTGGGGCGCAGACGCATGAGTTGCGAAATGTCTATCCCTCACGGGAAACCGCTAGTTGCGATTATAGACTCAAAAAGCCTGCGACGCGCGAGCTTGATAAGCTTCTTTCAGCATTGGGCAAACTCGGAAGATCTGAGGTTGACATCCTTCGATGTCGATCAGGCCTGCGAAGCACTTCACGCACAAACAGACATTCGGATGCTGATTGTCAACGTAGGCGGCGACTCCGTCGCTGAGCCGGGAAACTTGCAAACATTTATGATGCTGCGTGGGCAATCAGGTGATGTACCTCTAATCATTATCTCGGATAGAGATGATCCTCAAGAGATCGCTGCCGCAGTCGCCGCTGAGATAACGGGCTTTGTCCCTACCGGTATAGACGCCAATCTCGCGTGCGAGGCATTATCATTTATCCTACATGGTGGTTCGTATTTTCCACAAGCCGCTATTCGTCAGCTTCAGCGGCAATCAGCGCAAAACCAATCACAGGAAGAGAGACCGCGATCACACTGCAATGCTGACCCTGTACTGAAATCCGATCAGAACGGGCGCAGGATGAAAAACAAGCTGACGGGACGAGAAGGAGAGGTGCTTGAGCGTGTCCGCCTCGGAGACTCTAACAAGATGATCGCGCGGGAGCTCGGAATGACCGAAGCAACTGTGAAGGTATACGTAGGCCATTTGATGAGGAAATTTGGTGCAGCAAACAGGACGCAATTGGCTCTCGTTGGAAAGGCGCTTGATTGTACCGGGTTGGCTGAAGTCCCGGTCGCAGAAGAGTGTGCTAACTCGGCTGATATCGAAGAACGGAGTGTCGAACCAATGTTGCGTTTTGATAGCATTCTGACGAGGTAGGCGAAACGAGCTGATCGACGAACGACAGGCTGTATTCGATATCGCATTCGAGCGGCTTCCTCACTGTATAGCCGCAACGCTCGAGAGACGCCGAGAAGAGCGGCCGTTCGACGCGGGCAAGCCGATTGTTCCCTTCGTTTGCAGAAGCGGACGCGAGCTCCTGTTGGGGCGACGCAACGACTAGGCAGCTTCTGTAACCTGGCGTCGCGTTGCCAACAATCTTTTCGGCATTTAGGACCTTTGGGCGGATCGCTCGCGATGCCGGAACGAGAAGGTTCGGTCCTGCCCTAGGCCATCCCGAACCATGAGCACATCACCTCAATTGCCAACGGAGGCATCCCGCCTCAACGGTTTGTCGTGCACGACCCTAACCCGAAAGGATAGACAAGGGTCGGCCATCCGAGGAACAGAACAGGGAGTACGTCCCGTCCTCCATGGGAGGAATGGCGGCGCAAAGGTGCGAAGAGTACCGTTAGGCATCGCAGCAGGGGCGGTTCGCCATGCGGAAGTGGATTAGGTATGCTCCGGCAAAAGAGCAGAATGATCTTCTAAAGGACGCAAACGCTTGCGCAACATCGCGTGGCTCCGCCGAGCCACCTATTCTTTTTGCACAACCGCCGGTGCGCCCGCTTTTCCCTCATGGGCGAGCGGTGGTCCTCATTGCCGTAAGTGCCCTAGCGACCACATCAGGGGCGGAAACGCGCGCGTCTTCGGAGTCCCTGCAGGCACGACGACCCGTCTCCGCCGGTTCCCTCATTGCGGGTGCGCGATCATCCAATGTCGGCGACGCGTCGACCCGGCTTACGCAAGCGGCGGCAAACAATCCAATCTCGCGGGAGGCGCCGGAAGAAAGCCACGGAGCGGAGCTCCTACCGCCTGAGTTCGGCACCGCAAAGGGCTCTTATCTCTCTAGTCGGCGCAGCAGCGAAAGAATAATGCATATTTCGCAAGCTGCCGTCAGCGATATAGGCCAATCTCCGGAACACCACTCCGCGGAGAGACGGTCCTGCGAACTCACCGTTGGAACGCGCGCTCTCGGATTGCTGCAACCTCTCGAGTCGAGCCATCGCAGGGCTGATTCGCTGGAGCAGGAGTTCACCGGAAATCAGCGCGAAAGTGAGTTCCAAACAGCACTAACAGCCAAGGGGGCGGAAGGTGCGGCGCGAGCGCACGTCACGGACAGTGGCGCGGCCGAGTTGCGAACACTACTGCAGCAGGAACGCGAACGAGCCTCGCAACTCGAACAGGAGCTGGCATCGGCCCAGCGCGATGTCGAGACGCAAGCGGCCCTGGCAACTAAGGCAAACGAGGAAACCAGCCGACTGAAGCAGGCTGCAGAGAGTGATGCGACGCAGTTGAAGCGATCGCTACAGCAGGAGCATGACAAAGCGGAGGCGCTGGCAAAGGAGCTTTCAACCGCGCGCACCCGGACATACGCGCACGAGGCGCAGGCACGTAAAACCGATGAGCAACTGGAAGACCTCAAGAAGAGAGCATCGGACACCGGCGCGGCCGAGTTGCGAGCATCCCTGCAGCAGGAACGCAAACGAGGCTCGCGGCTCGAACAGGATCTGGCATCGGTCAAGCGCGACGTCGAGACGCAAACGGCCTTGCTGACTAAGGCACAGGACGAAATCAGCCGACTGAAGCAGGCTGCAGAGAGTGACGCGACGCAGTTGAAGCGATCGCTACAGGAGGAGCATGATAAGGCGGAGGCGCTGGCGAAAGAGCTTTCAATTGCGCGCACGCAGACATATGCCTACGAGGCGCAGGCACGTGAAACTGATGAGCAATTGGAAGACCTCAAGAAGAGAGCATCGGACACCGGCGCGGCCGAGTTGCGAGAATCCCTACAGCAGGAACGCGAACGAGGCTCGCGGCTCGAACAGGATCTGGCATCGGTCAAGCGCGACGTCGAGACGCAAACGGCATTGCTGGCTAAGGCACAGGACGAAACCAGTCGACTGAAGCAGGCCGCAGAGAGTGACGCGACGCAGTTGAAGCGATCGCTACAGGAGGAGCATGACAAGGCGGAGGCGCTGGCGAAAGAGCTTTCAATTGCGCGCACGCAGACATATGCCTACGAGGCGCAGGCACGTAAAACTGATGAGCAATTGGAAGATCTCAAGAAGAGGGCAGCGGACAGTGGCGCAGCCGAGTTGCGACAATCCCTACAGCAGGAACGCGAACGAGCTTCGCGGCTCGAACAGGATCTGGCATCGGCCAAGCGCGAGCTCGAGACGCAAACGGCCCTGGTAACTAAGGCCCAGGACGAAACCAGCCGACTGAAGCAGGCTGCAGAGAGTGATGCGACGCAGTTGAAGCGATCGCTACAGCAGGAGCATGACAACGCGGAGGCACCGGCGAAAGAGTTCCAGGCGGCGCACGCCACGAGAGATGAATACGAGGCCCGGGCTCGCAATGAGAGCGGGCAAAGTGAGCAGCTGAAGAAGGTGGCGGAAACGGACGCTACGGAGCCGCGCAAGTCGCTGCAACAAGAACAAGCAGGCGTGAAGCAAGCCGATCCCGGGTCCGAACGCAGGAACATGCACGCGCTTACCGCCGTAGTGGTAGCGAACGCGCGCCCGATTGCAAGCGCTAGCAATGAGCCTGAGATTGACAAGGCAAAATCCCTCCAAACAGACCAGATCAAGTCAGCACGTGTCCGAGGCCAACGGCCCGACAGTGCCGATGAGGGTGCGGCCGCGGGAAGATTGGTAGCACGTGCGGGGATGTTGCTTGAGCAGGGCGATATAGGCGCTGCTCGGATTGTGCTTGAGCGCGCGGCCGAAAGAGGCAGCGCACAGGCAGTCTTCGCACTAGCGGAGACCTACGACCCCCACGTGCTTCCCAAATGGTCAACAGTTGGGACGCTTGGGGACGTGACAAAGGCGCGAGAGCTTTACGCAAAGGCCGAGGCGGTCGGCAACACGCAAGCGAAACAGCGATTGGAAGCGCTTCAGTAGAGGAACTGTGGCGCTGCGACAAGCGGGGCATTCTCACACGAAAAGGAGTACCGAATGCAAAAGTTCTTTCGACCGCAGCTGTTGCTCGCTGCACTCGCTCCTTTGTTGCTGCTGCAGCCTTCCAGCCTGGACGCGCGGACAAAAGGTGCCAAGATGAATACTGCCGCCTCAGCGAACGCAACCGATCACCCTGAACCGAGAGTGACGATGAATGCCTGGACCGTCGGCCTTGCCGGAGGCCTCCTCGAGGGCGCGCCTATCCGTCTTGCCGCAGAGATCGCTCGTGTTACGGACGACGGCGACAATCTTCATGTATTGCCTATCGTGACGCGAGGAGCCGCCGAAAACGTCAACTCACTGCTCTATTTGCGCGGCATCGATGCAGCCATTATCAATGCTGACGTGCTCGACGAGTACAAGAGGCAAGTGCCGGACATCCAGCGTCGCCTCGCCTACGTGCTGAATCTCTTTCCCTCAGAATTGCATGTTTTCGTTCGGCCGGAGATTCACAGTCTGACAGACCTGGTCGGGAAGAAGGTAAATTTCAACAATCAAGGTACGGCCGCAGCCTATTCTGGGCCGCTGATCTTCAGCCGTCTCGGAATTGACGTGCAGCAGACCTTCATTCCGCATCAGGTTGCGTTGGAACAAATGCGCAAGGGCGATATCGCTGCGGTCGTGTTCATCACGTCGAAGCCGGTCGAGCCCTTCGTGCGCGGACGCTGGGAGCCTGGATTTAAGTTCCTGCCGGTACCGTACGAAAGCAGGCTGGAGGATTACTATCTCCCTGCATCTCTCGAAGCGTCCGATTATCCCGGCCTAATCAAAGAAGGCGAACACGTCGACACGATCGCCGTGCCGACCGCGTTGGTCGCCTACAATTGGCGAAATAAAAATAACACCTATCGCTATGAGCGTGTCGCTCGCTTCGTCGATCATCTGTTCTCCCGCATCAACAGACTGCAGGAGCCCGGATTTGATCGAAAATGGAAATCAATCAATCTAGGCGCGACGGTGCCCGGCCTTACCCGCTTTCCAGCGGCGCAGGCGTGGCTGGATAACCATTCTCGCGCTACGCAGGCATCGCAATGAACCGCGCGATCTTTACCGCGGCTTCCGCGCTCGCTGTCGTTACAGGAGGGGCACCCGCGCTGGGCGCCGAGGATCCGCTGACACAACTTCGTACTTGTAGTCTGATGCAGCGGGACGAGCGGGTGGAATGTCTGGACAAGCTCGCGCGAAGTGTCGGGCCGCCAACCGGGCCCACAGCAGCGGTAAACGAGTGGGTCATCGGTCAGACGACTTCGCCCGTGGATTATACGCCGATCGCCACCGCGACGACCTCGTCGCGCGAGGCCGAAGGCGGCTCACCGCTGCAGCTCACCATGCGTTGCCGAGGTGGACGGAGCGAACTCGCTGTCTCCGGTCCCGCGATCTCAGGGCGGGCTGAGGATTACGTCATCTCCTACGGCGCCAAAGGTGGCCAGCCCATCCAAATCGCTGCGGCGACTCCTGCATTCGGGACCGGTATTGCGTTCAAGGCCGATCCGAGCGCCTTATTTCGGTCGCTCCCAAACGATGGCGAACTTGTCGTGTACATTGCTTCCCGCCTGGGGGCCTCTCAACATGGAACGTTCTCCTTGGTCGGACTTGAGGCGGTGCGCACCAAGATAGCCACAGCATGCAAATGGCCTGCCGCTATCGCAAAGCCGAACAGCTGATATTGGCACAAGGCAAATCTAATGGGAGGTGGTCATGTTACGGCACATTGCGCTAAAGGGAACAACAAGCCTGGCTATGCTTCTCGTGGCGGTATCTTTGTCTACGGGGCAGGAAGCTGCGCGACAGGTCGACCGAGCCCCGGAGTCCGTTCTGCGAAAAGAAAAAGCGGTGGTAGCGACGAAAAAACACGTGCGCCGCTTATCCAGCTCAGGGAATCAACCCACGGCAAAGAACAAAGAACATCGCCTCATCTTGCAGGTGAATAGCAACGATGCGGCGGCGATGAATCTGACCCTGAACAACGCTACAAACGTGGTGCAACATTATAAAGACATGGGCGAGACGGTTAAGATCGAAGTGATCACCTTCGGGCCCGGCTTGCACATGCTCCGCACCGATACCTCGCCGGTGAAGGACCGAATTGAAACAATGTCAGTGAGCACGCCGGAGGTCATGTTCAAAGCGTGCGGCAACACGCGGGAGAACATGCGCAAGCACGAGAACAAGGAGATACAGCTCATTCCAGAGGCTCAAGTCGTCAACTCCGGCGTCGTACGCATTATGGAGAGGGAGGAGCAGGGCTGGACTTACGTCAAGCCCTGAGCGTGTTACCGCCAAGGCATTGCGAGCCCTGCTGCGTACATACATACAATTGAAGGCCGCAGGACCAGATTTTGGTTCAGCGACGTACAGAATCGGCGCGCGTGCTGCCGAGACCCGGCAAGCCGGATTGGCGAGTTTGTTTCAGAGCTGCTTAGGAATGCTCTCGCGGGGGCCTGGGTCATGTTAGCGCTCGCTCGCAACTCCGTCGCGATGGCCTCACGCATACGTCAGGGGTAGCAGTCGCCGATATGTCGTTCGAATGACCCCATAGCACTCGCAACTCGCATTCTCGAGTCCCGAACGATCCAGCACTCGGATCCTCCCATAGGACGTCTCGATAAGCCCATCGTTTTGAAGCTTCTTGAGAGCCAACGACACGGTCGGTCGCACCGTACCAAGCATTTCTCCCAAGAATTCATGCGTGAGATGGACAACGTCACCCTCAGTTCGGTCAAGCCCCATGAGGATCCAGCGCGCGCATCGCGAGAGCACATCATGGGCTGCATTACACGCAACTTGCTGCAGAACGTGTGCGGCAAAGGCCTGTTGAAAGTGACCGACGAGCATACGGATTCCTTCGCTCTCGGAAACTGCCTTCTTCATCCGATTGAGCTTGACCACGGAACAACGTCCCGGAATCTGCACAATCGACCGTGTTAGAGCAATGCCATCGCCATGAATCGCAAAAGACCCAACAATCCCTTCACAACCGATTGTACCCGTTTCAATCGTCCCGCCCTCTTTCAGGTGGGTCAAAAGCGATACAAGCGCTGTATGAGGGAAGTAAATCCGGTCGACCCGACCATGCCAGTCGAACAGGACATCACCGCGCGAGAACTCGGCTTCCTCCGGTCTGAGAAGCTCAACCTCGGCAGGCGACATGGCGGCAAGCACCTTATTTTTAGCCAGCTGCCTTATCATCGTAAGTCTATCCTGGAAAACGAATATCAGTATTGGCATTCGCCGCCGATAAGATCCGATGGCGAATACCTCGCGACCGGGCCGGTCTGCTTGCACAAGCTTTGAGCAGCGACCGCATCCGCGCAAGTACATCCTTTGGACTACTCCATAGCGATCAGCGATCCTAACGTCGTTCAAGAAGTCGCTTGGCCGCGTAAGACCGTCCTGCCGCAGCGAGGTTAGTTGATGTTTGATCTGCACCCCCACCCAATCCTCGTATTTCGAGCAGGTGCGCCCGGGAGCTTGCCTCCGATTTCGGTTCCACTTTGGTTCAGCGCGAAATAAAGTGGTAAACTGTATTGAGCAATACAGACTCTCACGTGGTCTTTATGCGACTGCCTCTGCAGTAGTGGCTGCGTACACAGAGTGCGTGCTCGGCCCACGATGTGGTCGCGCTACGCTACATGAGCGCAGTGCTGCGGGCCTAAGCTGCGGCGATTTCGCGTTTCATCGGTATCTTGCCCGCAATGGCGCTTCTCAATCGTAGGCAAAGGGGCCTCCGATTCGCGAGATGCAGGTTCAGCCAGACCGCCTGGAATATAACTATACCAATAAGTGCCACCGACCGGCATCCTGTCGTTTGCGAGATTTGAATTGCCTGCAGGAGATCAAGATGAGTAGGAGATCTATCAGGAGGAAACGCTCTCTAACAACCATAGTCATTGGAGGAAACAGCTTACGAAAAGATGCTCTTGCTGAATTCCTACGTTCTGCGGATTTTGGCACAGTGAGTTCAGTGACATGCGCTGATCAATTGTACGCAAGTAGATTCGAACAGGGTCAGAAGCTGTTTGTCCTCGTACATACCGGCGACGATTTCCAGATTGCTCGCGAGCAAATCGAACCCCTTAGGCGCGGTCACCCAGATGCGCGCGTAGTTGTGGTTGCCGATCGATACCGGCCAGATGAAGTGGCCGCAACATTTCAGGCCGGTGCTAATGGGTATTTCGTTGACCTCATGAGCCGTGACGTATTCACCAGATCGATCGAACTCGTGATCATGGGCGAAACAGTGTTTCCTCCGGCTTTCCTGCCCTTGGCCCTCGATCGCAAGGATGGACACAATGATCGCGCAAGCGCGCGCAAGGACCTGACAGTCACGCCAGACGAACGCAGTTCCCAACAGCTTTCTCCGCGGCAAAAGTCGATTTTGCGCTGCGTCGTCGAAGGCGATTCGAATAAATGCATTGCACGGAAGATCGATATCGCGGAGTCGACCGTTAAGGTCCATGTAAAGGCGATCCTTCGCAAAATCGGCGTGCACAATCGGACGCAAGCCGCCATTTGGGGCATCAACAACGAGCTTAGCGAAAACGCGGACTCCCCGCCCGTAGCGCCAAATTTGCTGGTCCCGCACTCTGTCCAAGCAGGAGCCGCAGTCAAACGAAGCGACGCATCTCTGATAGCAAACGTAGTCGAGAACAAGGAACGCAACTTGAACGCCACACATGCAGAAGGCGCCGCTCAACTCCGCAGTCGTTCAGCTTCTCAAGGCAGAGTTGTAAGCTTCAGCGGCACATCGAGAATGCCCTCGAAAGGTTGAAGGACTTCCACGGCGAGGCTAGTGACATTTGCGCTGAAGGCGATGAACTTGCTCGCTCGTTGCGAACAGGTTGCGAAGATCGACGCTGGCCTGCCACCGCCGAGCCCTACATCCTCCAGCGAACGTTTCAAAGAGAACCGCGAAGGCATGCGGTCCGCTGGCCTGCTGCGCTCCGCGTCTGACAGAATAGTCTTTCCTTGTTTCTTCAAACACCGTCCATCTCCAGACGCGGCCGGCGCAGAACACGCTTTATGGCGCCGCTTTGCTCATAAGCTTGTTGCAAACGTGAAGCAGGGATCTCGAGCGCAGCTCCGGCCACGTAGGCAGTAGCTGTGACTGGCGAGTACGATGGACTTAGAACAGAGAGAGCGCCGACCGCTCCTTCCGAGCCCATGAGAGTGGACGCGACAATGTGTCCGTCCGACATCTCAACCCGGAACGCTAAGACCTGCTAATGGGGGAAGTAGACTTCTTTGAGCTCATCACCTGTTCGCACCAGCACCGCATCAGACTCGAACGGTAATTTCTGAAAGTGAAGCTCAAGCAGGTTGAGATCCGCTGGTGGCAAGGCCGCCAAAAGTCCATTCCCGAGGCTAGTCTGGAGCGCCATCGCGGATGTCCCTTTAGGGTACGCGGAAACAACCAAAGCCTCAACCAGCGTTGCGGGGGCACGTTCCAAAGCCGCAAGCTGATCGAGCTCGCAAAAAACGTCAATGCAGTCCAGCACGGAGGCATCCACATCGAGAAGATCAACGCACCGCTTCTTCGCAAGCTCAAAACCGGCGCTACAGAGTTCAGAGCCGGCATCAAGTCCGGTCGAACAGGGTTGGCTCGACCTGCACGAGAGCGGAACTTATGTGCGGCTGCAGGAAAGAAAAGGCTCGCTTTCCGGAGTGGACTATATGGCCCCAGCCTGGAGGTTTCTCCGGATCGAAAAACGAGCTGGGACCGAGGCGTCTGCCGCTGTCTGATCGGCAAACGCCGCTTCATCCCGCAAAATCATCCCTTTGGGATTCAAATTTCTGAATGCGTGCAAAAGAAACGCTCCAGCCCGCCGGGGGAGGAGCTGAAGCTTAGTTCGCAATAGGTCTCGCGAAAGATGGACACGCAAGACTGATCATTGAACTGGCTACGGGGGTGGTCGGTCGAATCGATGGCCTAAAAGTCACGCCCCTCATCGGCCCAAGCGCCGCTCAACCGTATTACGGCTGTGCCCACCTTCCTGACCGCGTTCTTCACGGCGGAAAGCCGAGCGGCGAGTCTTCTTGGCCTCATAAGGAACCTCGTAATCTTGTCCGCCCGCCATAAAGTCCAAGCAGGCGCGACGGTCTGAAAATGCAACAGCCAACAAGTCGTTGTGAACCCTACGCCCTGCGGCTTTGTGGTAGTTTCATGAACGTCCATACCTTGAACACAGCAAAATCAATACAGGAGGATGGACGCCAGACACATACATTTAAATCAGCCTTCCACGGTGCCGTCCTTCAGCGAGCTCAGTCGTTTCGCGCTGACCGTAAGGAACCTCAGGAAAGCTCTTCTCGCTCATCTCGATGAGACGCTCCAGGCGGTTCCGTACCAAGAGGGAGAGATCATCATGATCAAGCTGAAGATTAATGGCCAAGAACAGAACTGGGGTGGCGATCCCGATCTGCCGCTACTCTGGTTCATCCGGGACGAGATCGGACTGACGGGCACGAAGTTCGGCTGCGGCCAGGCCCTCTGCGGCTCATGCACCGTCATCGTTGATAAGCAGGCGGTGCGTGCCTGTGTCACCTCGGTGTCCGACGTCAGAGATCGCGAGGTCACGACCATCGAGGGCCTTCACCCAACCGGCGATCATCCCGTTCAAAAGGCGTGGCGGCAGCTTAACGTCCCGCAATGCGGCTTCTGCCAGACCGGTCAAATCATGCAGGCTGCGGCGCTGCTGATGGGAAATCCCAAGCCGTCGCATGACCAAATTCGCGAATCCCTGTCCGGGAATATCTGTCGGTGCGGCTGCTACCAGCGCATCGAAAACGCCGTCCATCTCGCGTCAACGGGGGTGTGACATGAACATGCTCAACCATCCCAGCAAGCTTCGCGGTTTTGAGAAGCACATCAAGATCGAGAACGTTTCGCGCCGCAGCATCCTCAAGGGGCTTGGCCTCGCCAGCGGCTTTGTGCTCGCCGCTCCCGTTATGATGCGGCCGGCCTTGGCATACGAGACCGGCGCCAGTCAGATGCCGCACGGCACCGTGGTCGATCCGCGCGTGTTCGTGTCGATCGCGCCGGACGGCATTGTGACCATCCTCGCGCACCGCGCGGAGATGGGCACCGGCGTGCGGACCAGCCTGCCCATGATCGTCGCCGAAGAGATGGAAGCCGACTGGAGGCGGGTGCGCGTCCAGCAGGCGCATGGCGACGAGGCCAAGTTCGGCAACCAGGACACCGACGGCTCGCGCAGCACGCGGCACTATCTGATGCCCATGCGTCAGATCGGCGCGTCCGCGCGCACCATGCTCGAGCAGGCCGCGGCAAAGCGCTGGGGCGTGCCAGCCACCGAGGTGAAAGCCTCCAACCACGAGGTTGTCCATGGCGCGAGCGGGCGCAAGCTCGGCTTTGGCGAGCTGGCCGCCGATGCCGCCAAACAATCAGTGCCAAGCGTCGAAGGCTTGAAGCTGAAGGACCCAAAGGATTTCCGCTATCTCGGCAAAGGCGAGATCGGGATCGTCGACCTGCACGACATTACCACGGGGGCCGCACGCTACGGAGCCGACGTGCGGCTACCCGGCATGAAATACGCCGTAATCGCACGACCGCCGGTCACGGGCGGCAAGCTCGTCTCGTTTGACGGGTCCGAAGCCATGAAGGTCTCGGGCGTCGAGAAGGTGATGGAGGTCAAGGGGTGGCCGTGGCCGTCCAAATTCCAGCCGCTCGGCGGCGTGGCCGTGATCGCCCGGAACACGGGGGCAGCGATCAAGGGGCGCGATGCGCTGAAGATCGTCTGGGACGACGGTCCGAACGGCAAATACGAGTCGAGCGCCTATCGCAAGGAGCTCGAAGAGGCCGCGCGCAAGCCGGGCCTCGTGGTACGCAAGGAAGGCGATGTGGAAGCCGCGCTGAAGGGCGCCGACAAGGTGATCGTGGGCGAGTACTTTCTGCCGCACCTTGCTCACGTCGCCATGGAGACACCAGTCGCGGTCGCTGACGTCAAAGGCGACAAGGCCGAGATCTGGGCGCCGGTGCAAAGCGCCGGTGGAACACGTGAAGACGTGGCCAAGACATTGGACATCCCCCAGGAGAACGTCACCGTCAACGTCACGCTGCTCGGCGGCGGTTTCGGCCGCAAATCGAAATGCGACTTTGCCCTCGAAGCCGCGCTGCTTTCGAAGGAGCTCGGCGCACCGGTCAAGGTGCAATGGACGCGGGAAGATGACATCCATAACGGCTTCCTGCATACCGTATCCGTGGAACGGATCGAGGCAGGGCTCGATAAGAGCGGCAAGGTGACCGCTTGGCGCCATCGCAGCGTAGCGCCCAGCATCGCGTCGACCTTTGCCGCCGGAACGGTGCATCAGGCCCCGTTCGAGCTCGGCATGGGGCTCGTCGACATGCCGTTCGAGATCGCCAACGTCAGCTGCGAGAACCCGGAAGCGGCCGCGCACACCCGGATCGGCTGGTTCCGATCGGTGTCGAACATCCCGCGTGCCTTCGCGGTGCAGTCGATGGTCGGAGAGATCGCGCATGCGACCGGCCGCGACCAGAAGGAGATGCTGCTCGAGCTGATCGGCTCGCCCCGCATCCTCAAGCTCGACTCGGTGAAGGACCTCTGGAACTATGGCGAGCCCTATGACAGCTACCCGATCGATACCGCACGGCTTCGCAGAGTGGTCGAGCTGGTCGCCGAGAAGGGCGAATGGGGCCGCCAGGTGCCGAAGGGCCACGGCCTGGGCATAGCCGCGCACCGCAGCTTCGTCAGCTACATCGCGACCATCGTCGAGGTGGCCGTCGACGACAAGGGCAAGCTGACGGTGCCAAGGGTCGACACGGCGATCGATTGCGGCACCTACGTCAACCCCGAGCGCATCCAATCCCAGATTGAGGGTGCTGCGATCATGGGCCTCAGCCTCGCCAAATATGGCGAGATCACCTTCAAGGACGGCAAGGTTCAGCAGAAGAACTTTGACGACTGCCCGGTGATCCGAATCGATGAGTCTCCGGCGGTGACCAACGTCCACATCGTGCCGCCGGGTCCCGAGACGCCCCCGAGTGGCGTCGGCGAGCCGGGCGTGCCGCCCTTTGCGCCGGCCCTGATCAACGCGATTTTCGCCGCAACGGGGAAACGCATCCGGGCGCTGCCGATCGGTAAGCAACTGGAGACATGAGGCGGAACGTTAGTGTACGGCCCGTTTCATCAATCTGAATAGTAAACTGAACAGGAGACGGACAAATGAAAGCCACCCCAGCGGTACTTGTGGCATCGCTATTGTCGGGCGCCCTTCTTCTGAGTGCTCAGGCGGCGAGCGCGCAGACAAATCCGCCGCCCGCCACCGCCACCCGGCCGGAAGCGAATCCGGCCGGTCAAACCTCCGTGCCCAGCAACGCTCCGCCCGCCACCACGACCCAGACCACCGGCGAGGCCAGCCGCGATCCGATGGTAAAGAAGATGAACGAGGACGAGAAAGCCAAGGTTGAGACCAAGGGTAAATAGACATGGAAGCGGCGGACCTTTTTAGTCCGCCGCTTCTCGCCTCGCGGCTTTACGCGGCTATTTCTGCACGGCGAACACCCAGACCACGCCGCCCTGCGGCACGTTGTTTTCCACCCCGATGTTTTGGGTCACGAGCGCATCCTGGATGCGTTGCCCGTCGACGCCCCAGCCGGACTGGATTGCGATATATTGCGTGCCGTCCACCTCATAGGACACCGGCATTCCCATGATGCCTGAGTTGGTCTTCAACTCCCACAAGAGTTCGCCGCTCTTCGCATCGAAAGCGCGGAAGTTGCGATCGTTGGTCCCACCGACGAAGACGAGATCGCCGGCGGTCGCGAGCACAGAACCGAACAGTTGCGACTTCGGGAACGTGTGCGACCAGACTTTCTTGCCCGTTGCAGGATCCCAGGCCTGCAATTCACCGATGTGTTTGGCGCCGGGACGGATCGTCAGACCGATATCCTCAGGCTTGGTGCCGAGCCACAATTCGCCGGGCTTCAGCGCAACCTTCTCGCCGGTGAAGCCGCCGCAGGTGTTCTCGTTGGCCGGCACGTAGACATATTTTGTCCTTTGGCTGTAGGCCGCCGACGGCCAGTCCTTGCCGCCCCACAGCGACGGGCAGAACTCGACCCGCTTGCCGAGCACCGGCTTGTGCGCAGGGTCGACAATCGGCTTACCGGTCTCGGGCTCGATGCCTTTCCAAACGTCGGTATGAACATAGGGCCAACCGGCTACGTAGCTGATCTTGTCCGGCTTACGCTCCAAGATCCAGAAGATCGCGTTGCGCCCCGGATGAATCAGGCTCTTGACCGTGCGGCCATCTCTTTGCAGGTCGACCAGTATCGGTGCCTCTACTTCGTCCCAGTCCCAGGAGTCGTTCTGATGGTACTGGAAATATGTCTTGATCTTACCGGTATCGGGATCGAGGCCGAGCACGGAGGTCGTATAGAGATTGTCACCCGGGTGTGCGTCCCCTGGCCACGGCGCAGCATTACCAACGCCCCAGTAGATGGTCTTGGTGTCCTTGTCGTAATTGCCGGTCATCCAAGCCGATCCGCCGCCGGTCTTCCAGTCGTCGCCCGTCCACGTTTCGCTGCCGGGTTCACCCGGCGCTGGAATGGTGAAGGTGCGCCACAGCTCCTTGCCGCTATCCGCGTCAAAGGCCACGACGTAACCACGGACGCCGAACTCACCGCCAGAGCCGCCGACGATGACTTTACCGTCGATGACGAGGGGCATCAGGGTGAGATACTGACCTTTCTTATAGTCCTGAACTTTGGTGTCCCAGACCACCTTGCCGGTCTTCGCATCGAGGGCAACCACGTGATCATCGGTTGTGGCCAGATAGAGCTTGTCCTGCCACAGACCGACGCCGCGATTGGTCGGATGCAGCTGGAACAAATCATCCGGTAGCTGGCGCTTGTAGCGCCAATACTCTTCGCCGGTCTTGGCGTTCAGCGCGATCACCTGCCCCATCGGGGTGGTGACGAACATCACCCCGTTGTTGACGATCGGCGGCGCCTCGTGGCCCTCGATCACGCCAGTGGAGAAAGTCCACACCGGCTTGAGATTCTTGACGTTTGAGGTGTTGATCTGCTCGAGTGGACTGTAGCCCTGCCCGTCGTAGGTGCGTCGGTACAGCATCCAGTTACTAGGTTCCGGATTTTCCAGCCGGGCTTGTGTCACCGGGCTGTAATTTTCGATCGGACCGCCAAATGCAGCGGTTGACAAAAAGGTCGTGCACGCAACACAACCCGACAATAGCCATTGCCTTTTGGTCATGGACGTCATCTCCCTAAGCTATTTCTCTTGCCCACCATTAATATGGCACGGGAATCCGGTGCGACTACTCGTCACCCTCCTTGTTGAGCACCTACCTTTCCAACGAATGTTGCAGCTATGGTGAGTGAGCCGTCGGCTATTGCAAGCGGCAGCGGCGCCAGACGCCGGGGCGCTGGCCCGAACACGACTTGCGCGCTTTCCCGGGGATTGAACTCGGAATTGTGACAAAAGCACTTGAGAACGTCTTTGTCGCCTACGTCGGACTTCAGCCAGCCGGTGACAGAACATCCCGCATGAGTACAAATCGCGGAATAGGCTACAATGCCCTCAGCGGAGCGCGAGCGCGTCTCCTCATCCATCTCCCCGGGATCAAGCCTTATGAGAAGGATTTCGTTCAGCCGCGAGCCGTTGCGGACGACCGAAGTCTTTGCGTCCTTTGGCCAGGCATGCAGCGGCGCTTCACCGAGCTTCACGTCATCGGGCACGATGAGGGCGCCGGCGCGGTCACCCTCTGAGATCACAAGAAGATCGCCTTTCCTCGGCCGGTCGCTGCTGCCGGGCTGATCTTCCTGCGCCGCAGCGAACCTCCTCGCTGTCAGAAACGCTCCGAGCGTAACGAAAAAAAGCGAGCGTCGCGTTTGCTTCGGACTTCGCATTGTCCGTCTCCAGCCCCGCTGCAGCCAGCACGTGTGGCTTCTCGAGCGAGGCGCAAGAGCAATGGACTACACGCCAGGCGCGCGGTTGGGCGTGCCTAGGCGAGGCTCAGCTCACCTCTGCTTTTCGCCGCTACCCGGCGCCCCCGTGGAGGTGCCACTGGTCGAGCCGGTCGTCGGCGGAGCAGTGTCAGTCTTTCCAGGAGGATGAGCAGAAGCACCTGGCTTTTCCTGCTCGCCGACATAGCCTGACTCGCCGGACTGGCGGGTCTTGAGGCCCTTGTCCGCCTCCTCCTGCATCTGCGGGTTCGGTGCCGTCTGCTGCTGCGCCAGCGTCGGCAAGGCGAACGTAGTTCCAACAGCTATAAGCATTGCAACGATTGTGGATCGCATGGCAGTCCTCCCCATCGCAGCGCGCACTTTGTACGACAACGAACGCACCCGCCCGCAAAAGTTTCCTCACTCATCATCCATATTTGCGAAAGACGATCCCGCACAACGCGCGGCGGCCAGACACGGCTCAGGTCGCCAGACAGTACACGCTCGATCCGAAGACCAGCCGGAGAACCCGAAGCAAGCGGCCGCCACGCAGACCACTCATGCAGCGGTTGGGGATCGACCTCAACCGGGCTGGATCGTTCATTGCCGCCGTTTGGAACAGCGGCGATCCGAGCGAACCTAGCAAAGCTTCTATTAGAGAGCAGCGGTAGAGCGATCATTTGTTTCTGCTAAGCCCACCCAGGCCAACGGGAGTGCTACGGCGCAGAGTGTTGCCATCGGGAAGAATGCAGCTCCGGCATATGAGGCGTACAGAACGCCGGATAGGAAAGTCAGCGTCGCAGTCACCAAGCCTGAGCCAAACGCGTACAAGGCTTGCGCGGTTGCGGCGACGTTCCTCGGGACCAGATTGCCCATTATGCGCATGCACGCGAGATGAAGCAGAGCGAAGGTCAGTCCATGTAGTGGCTGTATCAGCGCAAGGACCAGCACGGAGGTCGTCACGCCGGCAATAGACCAACGCAGGGTCCCGGCCAAAGCAGCCAAAACAGCTGCACCGCGGGCGCCAAACCGATCAAGGAATGCCGGGCCGAGGAGCCAAAAAACGAGCACTTCCGCAATCACCGCTTCTGACCACAGGAAGCTGATCGCTGAGGGGCTCATGCCAGCATCGGTCCACCGAATCACGGCAAATGCATCGTGCATTGCGTGGCTGCCGTAGACCAAAGCTGAGATACAGATCACGAGTCGAAACCGCGGGATAGCAAGTACTGCGCCGACCCGAGACATGCCAGACGATGGCGCACGCTGCCGTGCGGCTCTACTGGTCCCATCGGGGATCAATGCCGTGGCGCCGGCCGCCGCGATCAGCAGGCCGGCATTCATCCAGATGACCGGAGAGAAATCGGTGGGGCTAATGAGCTGCCCAACGCTTAGCGTTCCCAGAATAAAGGCCGCCGACGCGGATCCTCTTATCCAGCCGTACTCAAACGTCCTTTCCGCTATCCGTGGCCTCGACACGTTGACCGCCAACGCATCGGCAATCGACGTCGTGGGAGCAAGAACAGCGGCCTGGACCAATGCGATCAGAAGCAAGGATGGGAACGTATCGGCCCACATCAATGCGACGGCGGTTGCTGCGGCCAGGGCGGCACAGG
This sequence comes from Bradyrhizobium sp. LMG 9283, assembly GCF_045571415.1. Taxonomy (NCBI): domain Bacteria; kingdom Pseudomonadati; phylum Pseudomonadota; class Alphaproteobacteria; order Hyphomicrobiales; family Nitrobacteraceae; genus Bradyrhizobium; species Bradyrhizobium sp. LMG 9283. The sequence continues at coordinate 1,176,060 of NZ_CP120691.1, read as the reverse complement.
TTGCGAGCACGAGGCGCAACGATCCCAAGAAATCAGCGAGAAACGCAACTAGCGGTGCAGAGACGAGCCGCGTTAGCATGGCAGCGGCCAGCAGCAAGCCGATCTGCTGGGGGACCAGGGTTTTCGTTTCATAAAGCTTTGGCCAGAAAGGAGATGCGACACCGAACGCTGCGTACAAGGCGCCGTAGAGGAGAATATAGGCGATTGGTCCAGGAATGCGCACCGGCTCAAGCCCTAGGGTTTTGGCAGCGCCATTGGCGGCACCGCCTGTGAGGCTTTGAGCCGGCGTCGCCAGCCAGTTTTGGACTCTGTTTCATCTTCATCGGACCAGATGGACGCTGATGCGGCCCGCCATCAGTTTGCGAACAAACAGCCAGCGTCCAAGTTATATCGGGGCCGACCTCCCAACCGCAGTGTCGCTTACCAAAGCATCGCCATGTGGACCAACTACAGTCTGCACCCAGTCAGTGAAGAGGAACGGAATTACCTTGAATCGCTGATCCGGGAGGATTTCGAGCGATGCCACCCCGGTGACACGCTGGACCATCTCAAGCGGCGGGCCTCCTTTTCAAGAGAGGACAAGGGACTGCTGCGGGACTGGATGGCGATCGCCGCCAGACGCGCCGCGGTCGATAGAGCCAAGGCGCCGCGGCTGACTTCAGCAGCCTAGGCCCTCGCTGGAACCATTTCTCGCCTCCCAACAGGGCGTCGGTCCAAGAATATATCCTGCGGTCATGGTCATTGGTGAAAATGGGCACCACGGCTGCCCGGAAAAAGCTGTTCTTCAAGCTCGGCCGCCTCAAGAACAGGATCGCAGCCGGTGACGAAACCGATCTCCGCCCGGACCAGGTCAGCTACATCGCCGAAGACCTCAAGGTGACCCCACCGGAGGTGGTCGAGATGAACCGGCGCATCCGCGGGGATGCTTCGCTTAACCTGACGATCAGTGATGACGAGACGACGGAAGAATGGCAGGATCGATTACTAGACCCTTTGCCCGATCCAGAGAGCGCTCTGACGGATGCTGACGAGTCTCGGTGTCGTCAGGCTGCGCTGTCAGAGGCACTCAATGCGCTGTCTATACGCGAACGCGCAATCCTCGAAGCTCGCGATATCTCGCCGATGAGCCGAAGACGCTCGATGACCTTGCGCAACAATTTCATGTCTCGCGGGAGCGCATCCGCCAGATCGAGCAGCGCGCTTTCGAGCGCGTCAAGCGCGCGGTCCGTGCCCGGATTGCCGATGGTGCTGCTCCGGATCTCGCCAGTCTAGGGGCTACACAACTCGCGGCGGGGAGCCAGTCCTTGAAAATCGCAGCTATCAAACCTAGTTGATTTAGCGGCTGGGTCTCTCCAGTCACAGCAGCTAGACAACTGGAGGCGGGAGGAAGACGCCATGGGTTTCGTCCGCTGCATGACCGTGTGCTCGTTAAGCGCATCGAAGCCGACGAGAAGTGGCCTGGCGGAATTTTCATTCCCGACACCGCGCGCGAGAAACCGCAACAGGCCGAAGTGGTCGCCGTGGGTCCGGGACCAATCCGGAAAGCTCACGCCCATCGATATCGAGGTCGGTGATCGCATTCTCTTCGACAAATGGTCCGGAACGGAGATCAAGCTCGACGGGATAGAGTACCTGATCATCACGGAGAGTGATGTCTTGGCGTGCTGACAGGAGATGCAAGCGCAAGGAAGGCCGCGTAATCACGGTGAAAAATAGGATTCTTCGGGAGGAAGGAACTATGAGTGCAAAGGAGGTTCGATTTTCAACTGACGCCCGAGAGAAAATGCTCCGCGGCGTCGATATTCTCGCCAATGCCGTCAAAGTGACACTGGGGCCGAAGGGCCGCAACGTCGTGCTCGAAAAGAGCTTCGGCGCCCCCCGCATCACCAAGGACGGGGTGACGGTAGCAAAGGAGATCGAGCTTGAAGACAAGTTCGAGAATATGGGTGCCCAGATGGTCCGTGAGGTCGCATCAAAGACTTCGAACCAGGCGGGTGACGGCACGACGACTGCTACCGTGCTCGCGCACGCGATTGTACGCGAAGGTGCGAAGGCGGTTGCGGCCGGCATGAATCCGATGGACCTCAAGCGGGGCATTGATCTCGCCGTCGACGCCGTCGTTGAGGAGCTGAAGAAAAACTCGAAGAAGCTGACTTCAAACGAGGAGATCGCGCAGGTCGCCACCATCTCTGCCAACGGTGACAGCGAGATCGGCCGCTTTCTGGCTGATGCAATGAAGAAGGTCGGAAATGAAGGCGTCATCACCGCCGAAGAAGCCAAATCGCTACAGACCGAACTCGAGGTCGTCGAGGGGATGCAGTTCGATCGCGGCTATATCTCCCCATATTTCGTGACCAATACCGAGAAAATGCGGGTCGAGCTCGAGGATTCTTACATCCTGATTCACGAAAAGAAGCTCTCGGGGCTACAGCCCCTGTTGCCCTTGTTGGAGGCAGCAGCCCAGAGCGGCAAGCCGCTGCTGATCATCGCCGAGGATGTGGAAGGCGAGGCATTGGCTACGCTCGTCGTCAACCGGCTGCGCGGCGGCTTGAAAGTTGCTGCAGTGAAGGCGCCAGGTTTTGGCGACCGTCGCAAGGCGATGCTGCAGGACATCGCGATTCTCACCGGCGGCAATTTCATCAGTGAGGACCTTGGCACCAAGCTTGAGAAAGTGACCCTCCAGATGCTTGGACGTGCCAAGAAGGTCATGATCGACAAGGACAACACGACGATCGTGAGTGGCGCCGGTAAGAAATCCGAAATCGAAGCGCGGGTCAAACAGATTAAGACCGAGATTGAAGATACCACCTCGGACTACGACCGCGAGAAGCTACAGGAGCGCTTGGCTAAGCTTGCAGGAGGCGTCGCTGTGATCCGGGTGGGCGGCGCGACCGAAATCGAGGTCAAAGAGCGCAAGGATCGCGTCGATGATGCCATGCACGCGACACGCGCAGCGGTCGAAGAAGGTATCCTCCCCGGCGGCGGGGTTGCGCTGCTGCGGGCTACTTCTGCATTGTCGAAGCTGAAGCCGGCCAACGAGGACCAGCAGCATGGTGTGGAAACGGTGAAGCGGGCAATCACTTGGCCTGCGCGGCAGATTGCAGAGAACGCGGGCGAAGAAGCATCGCTCGTGCTCGGCAAAATCCTGGAGAACAAGGAGTACGCCTGGGGCTTCGATGCACAGACCGGAGAATATGGCAACTTGTTCGGCAAAGGGATCATCGATCCGACCAAGGTCGTCAGATCGGCGCTACAGGATGCAGCATCCATCGCAGCTCTGTTGATTACGACAGAGGCAATGGTCGCGGATGCGCCCAAGAAAAATGGAGCGGGCGGCGGCGCTTCTGCTGGCGCCAGTGAGATCGCCGCTTAAGACCGAGAAGATGGCTTCCGCGGCCGGCCGGGATCTCACCCGAAGATGCAGTTGCTGAGGTCGGTGACGTGCTTAATTGGATCGGCGACGTGTGCCCGGAGTGTCCACCGAATTGTGACTAGGCCGCCTCTTAGGTGCCGGCGCCGAACAGCGAGGGCTGCCGCATGCGAGCGATTTCCTGCCAGGCCATCGCGAGGCCGATCCAGTGTTGCCGCTCCAATCCACCAGTCGCTGCGGCTAACTTGATCGCCGCTTCGGCTTCGCGCTCGGGGTTATAGTCGCTGTCCATCAAGCTGGAATTTAAGCCGAAATCGTAAAGAATCACGCGAAGGGAGGCCCGTAGCAATCCGGTGCTTCGCGCGCTACCGCGCGCACTCCGGATGCCGGGGTGGTCGCGCCAGCCGCCTCAGTCGAAGCGCTCAGAAGATTCCGAGAAGAGCGAACACTGCGACCTCGCCGAGGAAGGCAAGAATCATGATCGCCACTGTGAGAAACACATGACCTATTGGCATGAGGGGCATCGGGCCTCGCGTGTCGTGCGCCCCTGCCGTGAACACATGGCGGCATGAAAAAGTTGCGGTTCCGCTGGTCGAGTTCCCGATATAGCGTCCGGGGCAGGGCAGGCCCTTCAACCGGGGCAGGTTATGCGAGTCCTCGAGGTGTCATGCTGGTGCGTGACCGCGACGGGTCTGGTCGTGGTGGTCGCGGTCCTGGCGCTGCTCTGAATTCCGGTCCAGTCGCCTGGCGGTGGTCGGGCGGGCTCCGTCCCCAAGCCGCGAGGCGGCGGTGATCAGTTGCGCCGTCGCGGACGGCCATCTCATGCGCCCGCACTCCGACACGCAGCCCCGCTCTAGCCGCTCATAAGCGAATTAGCCCCCAAGCTGCTGAGACCTGGTGGACGATGCGCCTCCAACGTCCGGATCGACAATGCAGGATCGGGGGGGAGCAATTCGTTCGAAGCGCCAAGGTGCACGATGGGCGGCTCAAGCTCCCTGGCCATGCGTTCGATGAGGCCGACATCCGCCGAGAGGAACAGCGCCGAAAGTACGGACGGCGCGCGGATCGCTTTCATGATCGCTGCCGCCTTGTGAACCGGCAACTCGCGAGGGAAAGCGCCATCGCCGACAAGCACGCCGATATGGTCCACGCCGATTGCGGATATCGCCTCAGCTTCGGCGGGCGTAGCGACTTCGTAGATCTGCGTCAGCATTGTTCTGCACCGGCTCCCCTTCGAACATGCCGCCCGGCTCACTCTGAGGAAGCGCCCCGCCTGTCAACTCGCTCACTGAGGCACGGTCATGAGTTCGAGCACGTGGCCATCAGGGTCACGAAAATAGACGCCGCGGCCCCCGTTCCAGTCGTTGAGCTTGCCATCCTCGAGACTCCAAGGTGCGCTGCCATACGCGAGGTTCGCCTCGCGAACGCGACCGAAGATGGAATCGAACTCGGCATCGCTGACGTGCAAGGCGTAGTGATGGCTCTCGAACTCCTCCTGATCCTCGAAAAGGAGCGTGAGCGTGTCGTTGATACGTACCGGCGCGAAATGGCCGTCTTTCACATCCGGATGAAGGCAAAAAATGCGCGCAAAAAATTGCGCCGCTGCCCTCTTGTCGCGGGCAGGGACAATGGTGTGGTTCAGATTGATGGTCATCGGAGGACCTCTCGCTAACGAACGCGCCTTTAACACGCCCTAAGCCGATTTCCGCTGCGGCCTGGCCGCCGACTTTTTTGCCGCTGCTTCCTTGGCCGGCTTCTTGCCGGCAATCGGCATCAGCATTTCCTTCTGCCGGGCCACCGCCTTCCTCCCCTTCTTGGCCGGCTTTTTTGGAGTCTTGGTCTCGGCGGCCTCGCCGCCCACGCCCCGACGTAGCGCCTCCATGAGATCGACGACGTTGCCCGCCCGCGGTTGTTCCTTCGGCGTGAACCATGTTTGGCATCTACAGACGAGTTGGTGCGCCCCCGACGAGCTTGCCAGCCGGCTCCGCGTGGAAACCACCTCTTCAGGCCTCAGGCGCGGGGCGCCTAAGTCATTGAAGAAGATGGTGGGCACGACAGGGATCGAACCTGTGACCCCTACCATGTCAAGGTAGTGCTCTCCCGCTGAGCTACGTGCCCTAGAGGTCATTTCATCGGTGGGGTCCCTATAACGGCTCAGGGGACCCGGCGCAAGGACGGAAGGGGGCCGATTTAGGCCGCCAGCATCTTGTTCACTTCACTGACCAATTCGCGCAGGTGCACGGGCTTGGACAGCACCTTGGCGTTCTTGGGGGCGTCCGAATCCGAGTTCAGGGCGACCGCGGCGAAGCCGGTGATGAACATGATCTTGATGTCGGGGTCGAGTTCCGAGGCCCGGCGGGCGAGCTCAATGCCGTCCATCTCCGGCATCACGATGTCGGTGAGCAGCATCTCGAACGGCTCTTCCCGCAACCGCTGATAGGCGGCCATGCCGTTGTCGTGGGACGAGACCTGAAAACCGGCGTTTTCCAGCGCCTTGACCAGGAAACGGCGCATGTCATTGTCGTCTTCGGCGAGCAGGATCTTTGGCATGGCAGGAAACGTCGAATCCCCAGAGGATATCAGCAGAGGTCACTAAGCCCGACGGAGGGTAAATTTGGGGTGAAAATCTTTACCTTGGGCCGGCTGCGCTGCCGGCTCTTTGTGAACCGGAATGGGCTGCGAATCAATCGAGCCGGATCGACTGATCCCCGCTGCGACGCCTGCACAGTTAAGACGTGTTCCAGCGTCCTTCGCATCTTTTCGCTTGGCAGAATGGTTGCGATTCCGGACAATGACGACACATAAGAGCCGCTCGATCGGCCGAATCGATGCGATCTGGTCCCTGCCAGATCCCGGCACGAAGGGACGAAGCCTGAGAAGATGACCCGGTTTGACGGCGACATGTCGCCAGCCTTCGAGATCTTCGAGCCCGCCGAATGGCGCGCGCCTGTCATCTTCAACTCGCCCCATTCCGGCTCGACCTATCCGGACGAATTCCTGGCGGCGTCGCGGATCGACCTGCCGACGCTGCGGCGCTCGGAAGACTCGTTCATGGACGAGCTGATCGGCCATTTGAGCGAGCGCGGCTTTCCGACGGTGCGGGTCAACTTTCCCCGCTCCTATGTCGACGTCAACCGCGAGCCCTATGAGCTCGACCCCCGCATGTTCACCGGACGGCTGCCGAGCTTCGCCAATACCCGTTCGATGCGGGTCGCCGGTGGCCTCGGCACCATTCCGCGCGTGGTCGGCGACGGCCAGGAGATCTATCGCGACCGCATTCTGGTCGACGACGCGCTGGGGCGGATCGAAATGCTCTACAAGCCCTACCATCGCGCGCTGCGCCGGCTCATCAACAAGGTGCACCAGATGTTCGGCACCGTGGTGCTGGTCGACTGCCACTCGATGCCCTCGGTCGGCGTCAGCAGGGACGAGCCGCGCCGGCCCGACATCGTGATCGGCGACCGCTACGGCACGAGCTGTACGCCGCTGCTTCCCGATCGCGTCGAGGAGACCTTGTCAGGCCTCGGCTATTCGATCGGCCGCAACAAGCCCTATGCCGGCGGCTTCATCACCGAACATTACGGCAATCCCGCAAGCGGCTTGCACGCGGTACAGCTCGAGCTCAATCGCGCGATCTACATGGACGAGCGGCGGCGCGAGCGGAGTGCGCGCTTTGCGCAAGTGGCCTCCGACTTCGGCATTCTCGCCGACGTGCTGGCAACCACGATTCCGTTCGCCGATCTCGGCCCGTTCCAGGCCGCGGCGGAATAGGCGCCGGGCTTTTCCTTCGATCCATGTTGTCTGCGATTGGCGCGATCGCGTCTTCGCTTTGCAAGCTTGCGCGCCTTGAAGTGAAAATAGAGGGCCAAGAAAAAAGGGCCGCTTCTGATGAAGAAGCGGCCCAAGTCTAGGGAGGAAACGCCCAAGGAGGGCAGCGGTAACGCCAAGCGCTACCGCACCGCAACAATATGAGACCGCGCCGCACAAAGTGCAAGGGCTTTTGAGCCGTTTCCCATGCAATTCGCACATGGCTCAGTTGCTTCTATGGAAACCCAGATTCAGTTTCTTTGATAAGGAAATTCAATGGGTTGATAGTCATTTGCATACGAACAAGGCAACCTCGGAACTAAGTTTTCAACTCTGTGATCGATATTTGGCCAGGAGATGACTGGGATGAGGCAGCGCGCCCCGGCATCCAAAATACCAGGGAGCAAAATCAAGACAGCGCTGCACGCGGCAGGCGAATTGAGCTAGGCAGGAGGCGCGCTTCATCCAACCTTCGCTTCGAGGATTCGGCCTGTGACGGTGATCGACTTCTCCGCCTTTATCGGACGGCTCGCCACCGTCTCCGGCGAAACCATCCTGCCGTTCTTCCGCACCTCGCTGTCGATCGACGACAAGAGCAAGACCAAGGATTTCGATCCGGTGACGGAGGCCGACCGCGCCGCCGAGGCGGTGATGCGGCGGCTGATCAAGGCCAACTTTCCCCAGCACGGCATCGTCGGCGAGGAATTCGGCAACGAGCGTGAGGACGCCGACTACGTCTGGGTGCTCGACCCCATCGACGGCACCAAATCCTTCATCGGCGGTTTTCCGATCTGGGGCACGCTGATCGCGTTGCTGCACAAGGGCACGCCGGTATTCGGCATGATGCACCAGCCCTTCATCGGCGAGCGCTTTTCCGGCGACAATGGTTCGGCCCACTACAAAGGGCCCTCCGGCGAGCGCCGGCTCCAGGTCCGCCGCTGCGCGTCGCTGTCGGAAGCCACGACCTATACCACCAGCCCCCTCCTGATGAACGAGAGCGACCGCGCCATCTTCGGCCGCATCGAGCGGGGCGCGCGGCTGTCGCGCTATGGCGGCGACTGCTACTCCTATTGCATGCTCGCGGCCGGGCACGTCGACCTCGTGGTCGAGACCGAGCTGAAGTCCTACGACATCGCAGCGCTGATTCCGATCGTGACCGGCGCGGGCGGCGTCGTCACCACCTGGGAAGGCAAGCCGGCCCAGGGCGGCGGCCGCATCATCGCGGCCTGCGACCCGCGGGTTCACGAAGAAGCCTTGAGGCTTTTGAACCAATAACAAGCGAGCGGAGGGCTTGCATGACCGTCTTACGCAGGCTGCTCGTTGAACTGTTCTTGGGATTGCTTCTGCTGCTGCCGTCATTGGCATCGGCGCAGAATTTTCCGGCCAAGCCAATCAAGCTGATCGTGCCGTTCCCGGCCGGCGGGCCCAACGACATCATCGCCCGGGTGATCGGCCAGCGTATGTCCGAGCTGTCCGGACAGCCGGTTGTGATCGACAATCGCGGCGGCCAGGGCGGCGTGCTCGGCACCGATGCGGTTTCGAAGGCCCCGCCTGACGGCTACACCATTGCGATCTCCTCAGCCGGCGCGCTCGCGATCAGCCCGAGCATGGAGAAGGTCGCCTATGATACGCAGGCCGACCTCACGCCGGTGACGCTGGTTGCGACCGTGCCGGAAATGCTTGTGGTGGCCACCAACGTGCCCGCAAAAGACATCGGCGAATTGATCGCGCTGGCCAAGGCGCAGCCGGGAAAGCTCAACTTCGCCTCCTCCGGTCCCGGCAGCCTGCCGCACCTCGCCGGCGAATTGTTCAAGCTGACGGCGAAGATCGACATCGTGCACGTGCCCTATCGCGGCGCCGCGCCCGCAGTGAACGATCTGTTGGGCCAGCAGGTGCAGATGACCTTCCTCGACCTGCCGGTGCTCCTGCCGCAGGTCAAGGCCGGCGCCTTGCGGCCGATCGCGATGGGCTCGGCCGAACGCGCACCGACCGCGCCTGACGTGCCGACCACCGCGGAAGCGGGCTTTCCTGATCTCCGCATCGAGAACTGGTACGGCATGGTGGCGCCGAAGGGCACGCCGAAGGAGATCGTCACCGCGCTGCATGCTCTCGCGACCAAGGCCATGGCGGATCCGGCGGTGAAGGAGAAGCTTGCCGCACAGGGCGCGACGCTGATCGGCGACGAGCCGGAGCATTTTCGCCAGTTTATCGCGGACGAGACCAGGAAGTGGGCGAAGGTGATCAAGGACGCGGGCGTCGAGACGGCGAAGTAGGTGGTTCTTCACCTCTCCCGCTCGCGGGAGAGGTCGGCGCGAAGCGCCGGGTGAGGGCTCTTTCTTGGGGATTCTTCCTAGCCGAGACACCCTTTCCCCACCCCTCTCCCGCAAGCGGGAGAGGGAGTCCACCGCCCGTGTGGTGGGACATGGCATCCATCCTCACACCGCCTCCGCCCGCAAATGCTCCACCAGCATCTTGGCCGGCCTTGCCAGCGCCTTGAAGTTTAGCGCGCAGATCACGAGGCGACGGTTGGCCCAATTGTCACGCAGGCGGACCATGGCGAGCGGCATGGTCTTGGCGCAGCGGCGTGCAGCGGCTTCGGGGACGAGGGCCACGCCGACATCGGCTGCGACCATCTGGCAGATCGCGTCGAAATCGCGCAGGCGCGCGCGGAAATGCGGGCGCATGCCGAGCCGCGCGGCGTGCTTCGAAATATGCATCTGGAGCGCGGTGGCGCTGGTAAGCCCGACGAACTCGCAGGCGCCCGCCTCCTGGAAATCGATCTGGCGGCGGCCGGCGAACGGGCCACGGCGCGAGGTCACCAGCGTCAGGCGATCCTCGCTGAAGGGGAAGCGTTCGATATGCTCCGGCAGCGCGTGCTCGGCGGCAAAGCCGAGATCGGCGGCACCGGCGGTGATCGCCGCAGCGATATCGGTGCTCTCGCGCTCCTCGATGTCGATGGCGACGTCGCGATGCTCGCGCAGGAAACTCGCGAGCGCCTTCGGCAGATGCTCGGACAGGCCCGAGGTGTTGGCGAGGAAATGCACACTGGCGCGCACGCCAGAGGCAAAGCCGGCGAGATCGCCGCGCATGGCGTCGATCTGGTGGATGACCAGCCGCGCATGATCGAGCAGGCTCTCGCCGGCCGCGGTCAACTCCACGCCGCGGCGCCCGCGCTTGAGCAGCGCGACGCCGAGCGCATCCTCGAGCCCCTTGATGCGTGCACTGGCCGAGGCCAGAGCGAGATGCGACCGCTCCGCACCGCGGGTGATGCTGCGCTGGTCGGCGACCGCGATGAAGAGCTGGAGGTCCACGAGGTCGAATCGCATGGCGGTTCTCCTTAGCCTTCGTTTACAGCGAAGGCTCACTCCGTAACCTCCAGATTGTGCCTGATCGCGACTTCGGTCAATGTGCGGATATGATCGACCCGCTGCTCATCCTCATCGCCGCCGTCTTCCTGCTTGCCGGAGTCGTCAAGGGCGTGATCGGACTCGGCCTGCCGACGGTGTCCATGGGCCTGCTCGCCGTGAGCATGGCCCCGAGCCGCGCCATCGCCATCGTGATCGTGCCGGCCATCATCACCAATATCTGGCAGACCTTCGTCGGTCCTTACTTGCGCGACATCTTGCGGCGGCTGTGGCCGCTGATGATCGGCACCGTGATCGGCTGCTGGCTCAATGCCGGCGCGCTGACCGGGCCCCATGCGCGCTACGGCACCATCGTGCTCGGCATCCTGCTCGTTGTTTACGCCATCATCGGGCTGAGCAAATTCCACTTCCGCGTCGCGCCGCAGAACGAGAAATGGGTCGGCGGCGTAGTCGGCCTCGTCACCGGGGTGATTTCGGCCTCAACCGGCGTGCAGGTCATCCCCTCGATGCCATTCATGCAGGCGATCGGCATGGAGAAAGACGAATTGGTGCAGGCACTCGGCGTGTTCTTCACCACCGCGACGTTAGCGCTCGCGTTCAACCTGACCGCCGGCGGATTGCTGACCCCCGCCAATGCCGTGCCTGGAGCCATCGCCATGGCGATGGCCTTTGCCGGCATGTATATCGGCCAGTCAGTGCGCGCGCGGATGCCGGCCGAAGCGTTTCGGCGCTGGTTCCTGATCGCGATGATCTTGCTCGGCCTGTATCTCGCCGGCAGCGCGCTGGCGAAGGAATTCGCGTGAAGGAAGTTACCGCGTCTCGAGCATGGCAACGCGGACGCCGAGATAGATGAAGAGACCGCCGAGCGCGCGGTTGATCCAGGCGATCGCGCCCTCGGACTGACGCAGCCGGTTGGCGGCCTTGGCCGCGAACGCGGCGAGCACCAGGCACCACAGTGTCCCGGTAAAGATGAAGATCAGGCCGAGCGTCAGGAAGGCGAGCGGCTTGTGCGGCGCATCGGCTGCGACGAATTGCGGCAGGAAGGCCAGGAAGAACAGCGCGACCTTGGGATTGAGCGCGTTGGTGAAGACGCCTTGGAGGAAGACCCGCCGCAATGAGCTCCGCACCGGCTCGTCGATCGCCGACGCCAGCACCGGGCGCGACCACAGCATCTGAAGCCCGGTCACGACGAGATAGGCCGCGCCGACCAGCTTCAGGATCGAGAACGCGGTGGACGATGCCATCAGCAGGGCCGAAAGCCCGATCGCCGCGCCCGCGACATGGAAAAAGCAGCCGCAACTGATGCCCAAGGCGGCGGCGGCCCCGCCCCGCCAGCCCATCTGCATGCTGCGGCCGATCACATAGACCGAATCCGGCCCCGGCGTGATGTTGAGCAGCACGCCCGACAGGATGAAAAGACCGATTTCGTGAATACCCAGCATGCAAGCTGCCTCCCGCCGCCCCGTCCGGGTTCCGCTTAGTCGGTTCGCCCGGCCCCGTCCACCGCCGTAATTGCCTAGGATTTAGCTCGAATTTGCAATGCGGATCATGCTTCCGCTTGGCCGCATCTGCTTTATAAAGGCAGGGTTCTTGAAATGCGGGATTCGAGGCGACTGCCACGCCGTGGCCGGTCCCCTATCCCCTGGAGCTTTGCGGATATGGAAAGACGTCTGGCTGCCATCGTCTGCGCCGATGTCGCCGGCTATTCGCGCATGATGGGCAGCGACGAGGCCGGCACCCATGCCGCCTTCAAGGCCCATCGCAGCGCGATCCATCCGATCATCCTCAATCACGGCGGTCGCGTCGTGAAGAACACCGGCGACGGCTTCCTGCTCGAGTTCCCCTCGATCGTCAGCGCGACTGAAGCTGCGGTCGCGATGCAGACGCTGATGGCCGAACGCAATCGCCATCTGCCGGCCGACCGCGCCATGCAGTTCCGGCTCGGCATCCACATGGGCGACGTCATCGCCGACGAGGACGAGGTCTTCGGCGATGATGTCAACATCGCCGTCCGCCTCGAATCCGTGGCGAGCCCCGGCGGTTTCGCGATCTCGGCCAAGGCCTACCGTGAGGCGAGCAAGCATCTCGCCGTGCCGCTGACCGATGCCGGCAACCACCGCTTCAAGAACATCAAGGATGCGATCGGGGTCTTTACCTGGACGCCCGAGGGCGCGCCGCCGCTTGCACCCGAGCTCCGGGAGGCTTCGGCACTGTCGCAGCAGTACCGCACCGCGATCGTCGGCGTGCTGCCCTTTGCCAATCTCAGCGACGCCCAGGATGAATATTTCTCCGATGGCCTCACCGAGGATCTGATCCACGCGCTGTCGCTGCAATCCTTTTATCGGGTGCTGAGCCGCAACTCGACCTTCGCCTTCAAGGGCAAGAACACGAGCACGCGGCTGATCGCGCGCGAGATCGACGCCACCTATCTGATCCAGGGCTCGGTGCGGCGCGCCGGCGCCAAGATCCGCGTCACGGCCGAGCTGATCGCACCGGAAACCGGCGAGCAGCTCTGGACCGGTCGCTACGACCGCGACATCGGCGACCTCTTCGCGATGCAGGACGAGATCACGACCAACCTGTCCGCCGCCATCGCCACCGAGATCGTCCGTGCCGAGGCTTCGGCGCCGGCGCGGCTCTCGACCGACGTGAGCGCCTGGGATCGCTTCCTCAAGGGACTGTCCCATTACTACCGGCAGACCAAGGAAGATCTGGCCGCCGCCGTCGACCTGTTCCGGGAGGCCATCCGGCTCGATCCCAAGCTGTCGATCGCGCATGCCTATCTCGCCACGATCCAGATCCAGAGCATCCAGTTCGGCTGGGTCAAGGGCACGCGCGAGATGTGGGCCGAGGCGATGCATCTCGCCGAGACCAGCGTCCGGCTCGACCCGCGGTCCTCCTTCGCGTTCTCGATCCTGTCCTGGGCTCACGGCATGGAAGGCCACTATGAGGCCGCGATGGATGCCGCCAAGCGCGCGGTCGCTCTCAACCCCTACGACAACGGCGCGCGCGGGGTCCTCGGCATCTGCCATTTCATCATCGGCGAGCACCGCGAGGCGATCGAGCTGTTCTCGATGGCCTCGCAGCGCGACAACAGCGACCCGCGCTACCAATGGGCGGCGCTGAACGCCTTCAGTCATTACCTTCTGCGCCAATATGACGCGACGCTGTCATGGGCCCGCGAGCAGCTCTACATCAACCCGAACCACATGCAGGCGCTAGCGATCCGCGCCGCGGCGCTGGCGCAACTGGGCCGGAGCAGCGAGGCGGCCGAGGCTACCTCCGTGCTCATGGGCAACTACCCGACCCTGAACGTCGATCGTCACCTGCGCAATTTCCACTGGAAGCGGCCCGAGGACATTGCCCATTACCGCGACGGACTGCTGAAGGCGGGCGTGCCGCTCGGCAAGCTGACCCTGGTTCAGAGCGAGCTCAAACGCGTCGCCGAGTCCTGACGAGCCGCGATCCCGCCCTTCGCGGCAAGCTGCGCACGCCCGCTGTTGTTGACACGACCGTGAAATCAGCCACACTTCGTTGCACGCTGAAGTAGTATAGTTTGCTGTCGGTTTGTTAGGACTTTCCGCGCTTGATCGGCGCGTCTTTTTTTGCGATTCGCCGTTTTCAGGATTTGGGCCATGCATGACCGCGCTTCGAAGCCGCCCTTCGACCCCTCGATCCAGGTCTCGCCGAACAATCCCTGTCCGTTCCTGCGCGGCCTCGTCGGCGAAGGCTTCGTCGATGGCGGGACCGTCCCGCTCCGGACGCTGTCACAGACCATCGCAAATGCAAGCGGCAAGGCGGGGCTGAAGAAGGTTTCGGCCCGCATCCAGGTGCGCGGCGTCGCGCTGATCGCCAACGGCGCCTGTCACATCCTGCAGAGCATCTTCTGGGGCGCGCAGCTCGATAGGCTGCGCGGCGGCCCGCTCGACAAGCTTGGTGCCGGCTCGCGCATCCTCGGCGTCGACGGACGCGTCAACGAGGACGAGATTGCGCGTCTCGCCAGCTTCGGCGGCACCTATACCGATCCCGATGGCGGCGGCACCGAGACCGGCCTCAACGCCTCGCAAATCCAGACCTTCATGAAGGACAATCTCAAGCGCGCCGGCAAGCAAGCGCGCTGGTACTACCCGATCCTGATGAAGTTCGAATGGCCGATCCTGCTCAAGATCATGGGCAAGGGTCAGGGTGATGACCGCTATCTCAGCGTGGCCGAGGTGAGGACATTGTTCAACGAGCGCAAATTCCCTGACAGGATCACCCAGCGAGTCGCCAGCCAGCCGGTCACCCCGCCCTCGCTGATCTTGCGCGCTGCCGGCGGACTCGTCGCCGCGCTCCTCGTCCTTGGCGTCGTGGCGCTGCGCTTTCCGGATCAATTCCAGCCGATGCTGCCAGGCATCCTCGGCGACCTGGTGGCGCCGCCATTGCCAGAGCACGTCGAACCCCGGGCCGCGTACTGGCTCGAGCAGAACTGGGCGCTGGAGGACCGGCACTGGTTTCATCACGCCAGCCAGGGCACCGCGACCTTCCCGGTGCCCTATCGCTGGTTCATGGCGCTCGAGCAGCCGCGGCTTCATTTCTTCGCAAAGCCCGGCATGCTGCATGATAGCGACCATCTGCAGCGCTTCGGCTTCATCCCGAGCCCGCAGACGATCGACACCGACGATGCCACGCTGCGCCGGTTCGGCTATGCCAACGTCTACGACAAGACGAAGCCGGTGCCGGCGCGGCTCTGGGATCCGCCGGTGAACTGGGGTCGCCAGGCCGAAAACGTCGACGGCCTGCCCGTTGGCTTCGCGCGCATGACCGGCGTCCCCGATCCTGCGACCGGCCAGATCGGCGAGGACCGGATCGGCCTGACCTGCGCCGCCTGCCACACCGGCCAGATCCATTACAAAGGCATCGACATCCGTTTTGACGGCGGCCCGGCGATGACCGATCTGAGGAAGCTCGAGGTCACGACCGGCCTGTCGATCGCCTACACGCTGCTCGTGCCCGGCCGCTTCACGCGCTTCGCCGACCGCGTGCTCGGCGCCTCCGCCAGCGATGCCGATCGCGACGCGCTGAAGCAGAAGCTGCGTGCGATCAGCACATTCCTGATCGACTGGGAGAAGACCTACGCGAAAACCATCGAGGGCAAGACGAGGTTCAACGAGAAGACGAAGCGGCAAGAGCCACAGCAGGACACGGAGGAAGGATACGGCCGTCTCGACGCGCTCAACCGCATTGGCAATCAGGTGTTCGCCCAGGACATGGCGCTCAGCGGCCTCAGCGGCTTCGAAAAGAATCTGCACGCCAAGGACGCGCCGGTCAGCTTCCCGCCGATCTGGACCGTACCTTGGCTCAAATACGCGCAATATGACGCGTCCATCGAACAGCCGCTGATCCGTAACGCCGGCGAAGCGCTGGGCGTGACCGCGCTGCTCAATCTGTCCGACACTACGCCCAAGGACAGGCTGTTCCGCTCGTCGATGGATATCAAGAATCTGAACTGGATCGAGGATCTGCTGAAGGGGTCGCCGCCCTATCCGAAGAAGCAGCTCACCGGACTGACATCACCGAAATGGCCGTCTGACATCTTCGGTGATGATGCCTGGAAGATCGACGGTGACCGCGTCAAGAATGGCCGCAAGCTCTACGCGCAACTCTGTGCCGAATGCCATCTCGGGCCAGTCAACGATCCCGTGTTCGACGCCGAGTTTCCAGATCAAAGCATCTGGTCCTCGCCGCGCTGGGAGACCATCGGCGCCGACAAATTCCTGAACGAGGTCCAGAAAAGCGTCAAAGGTATGGGGACCGATCCCGCTCAGGCCAGCGTGCTGGAGACGCGGACGGTTCAGGTACCGGGCTTTCTCAAGCTCGATCCCTCGCAGAAACTCAATGCCTGGTGGAGCTGTAATCTGCCGGATGTTTCTTCGACCGACATGCCATACTCGCTTGGGCTGATGGTGCTCGTCGACATCGTCGCCCGCAAGGCGATGGACGATGCGAAGATCGACCCGAAGGTTCAGCAGGCCTGGTGGGGTGAGCGCAAGAACTGCCCCAATCCCGGTCCGCAGCCGCCCGACAAGAAGGAGCCGCGGCCCTGGTATCGGGCGCGCCCGCTCAACGGGGTCTGGGCCACCGCGCCTTACCTGCACAACGGATCGGTGCCCTCGCTCTACTGGATGTTGAGCCCAGCGGCCGAGCGCCCCAAATCTTTCTGCATGGGCGGTGGTCGCGACTACGATCCGAAGCAGGTCGGCTTCGCGGTCTCCGACGGCGAGAGCTGCAAGACCGGGCAGTCGCGCTTCTCGACGCGGGCGTCTGATGGCACCGAGTTGTTCGGCAACAGCAATGCCGGCCACTCGTTCGACGGCACACCAGGCCCCGGCAAGGACGGCACCATCGGCCGCGTGCTCAAGGAGCAAGAGCGTTACGATTTGATCGAGTATCTGAAGACGCTGTGAATGATCTTCACCTCTCCCCGCTCCTGTCCGCCGAAGCTTCAGCGAAGGCGGATGCGGGGAGAGGTGAATTCGATCGCAGATCGAATTCGGGTGAGGGCGACTCTCCGCGAATCCAATTCTCACCGTCCTTGCGGAAACAGCCCCTCACCCAACCCTCTCCCCGTAAGAACGGGGCGAGGGAGCGCACCGCCCTCGCGGCAACACCTCTACTTGAACAGCGGCGTGCCCGGCACGAAGGCGTCGAAGGCGGCCCAGAACTGGGAGCGGTAGCGGTCTTGCTCCTGGAGGATCTCGTGCTTGGAGCCGGCGATCACGAGATGAGAGCCGGCGCGCAAGTGATAGGCGAACTCCTCGATCGCCGCGGTCGAGACCACGGTGTCGTTGGACGCCGCCAGCATCAGTATCGGCTGGCGGATCTGAGAGGGGTAGTTCACGCGCTTGAAAGTGTGCATCGCGCGGAAGGCGGTATCGGCCCAGGCGACCGTCGGTGACGCCAGTCCGAGCGTCGGATCTTCCTCCAGGATCGCGGCATTGCGCGCATAGCGCACCGGGTCGCTGGTCAGGGGATTGTTGATGAAGGGATCGAGCCCGGTGAGGCGGTCGCCGCCGCCGGGAACGTAGCGGCCGCCCTGCCCGAGCAGGCGCATCGTCTTGAGCAGCGCACGCACCGGGAACGAGGTGGTGCGCCCGGGCAGGTCGATCATCGGCGCCGACAGCACCATGCGGTCGAACCAGCGCTTGCCGGCATGCGCCACCCGCAGCAGCACCGTGCCGCCCATCGAGTGGGCGAGCGCGAAGAAGGGCGGCGGGCAATCCGGGAGCACCACCTGCTGCACGAAGGTCTCGACGTCGATTTCGAAATCGGAGAAGTCGCGCACATAGCCCTTGCGCGGATCGCGCAGACGGCGCGACGAGTGGCCCTGCCCGCGCCAGTCGATCATCGCCACCGCAAAGCCGCGATCGCGCAGGTCGCGCACCGTCTCGAAATATTTCTCGATCTGCTCGCTGCGCCCGGTGAAGACGCAGACGGTGCCCTTGCGGTTCGCCGGCGGCGCCCATCGCGCAAAGCGCAGCTCGGCGCCATCGGGTGTCTTGATGGTGCCGCTGACGACGTTTTCGGGGACGGGATTGGACGGGATCGAGACCAGCGTCATGATTGGAAGTGCTAGAAATCAAGGGGTGGGAGCGCCGAAAAGGCGCCTATCCCGCCCTCTTGAACGCCGTCTCGTTCCACCCATATCACCTTCGTGCAGGCCGCTACAGTGTTTCGGAACCGGAACATCAGGCTGCACACAGACGAAAGCCCGGCCCGATGGCGGGCGGGTTACCTGAACAGTCGCTCAATGGAGGACTTGACCATGCGTACCTATGATCTCACCCCGTTTTATCGTTCCACCGTCGGCTTCGACCGTCTCTTCAACCTGCTCGACCAGACCAGCTCGGACGGCAGCCCCGGCTACCCCCCTTACAACATCGAGCGTACCGGCGAGAACGCCTACCGCATCACCGTTGCGGTCTCGGGCTTCGCCAAGGATGAGCTCTCCATCGTCGCGAAGGAAAACACGCTGACGATCAAGGGCGAGAAAGTCGCCAACGAGAACTCTAAATCCGAAGTGCTCTACCGCGGCATCGCCGCGCGTGCCTTCGAGCGCGCCTTCCAGCTTGCCGACTTCGTGCAAGTGAAGGACGCTTCTCTCGAGAACGGGCTGCTTCACGTTGACCTCGTCCGCGAGATTCCCGAGGCCAAGAAGCCGCGCCAGATCGCGATCAATGCCGGCGCGAAGGCGCAGGTGATCGAGAACTCGGCCGCGCAAGCCGCCTAAGCCAAGCGACTTTCAAGTTGCGAAAGCGCCCCGGTGCCCCGGGGCGCTTTTTCGTTGTGCATTGCATCACAGGGCGGTGAAGACGCGTAACGGTGCCATCTCTCCCTCCGTCCTTTGGGCATCGAACCCAAAATGAGACGGAGAAGATCATGTCACTCTGGCGCAGCCTTTTCGTCGCCGCGAGCCTTTTAGCGGCGCCCCTCGGCCTTGCTCATGCGCAGACACCGCAGACGGTGAAGGCGAAAAACGTCGTGCTGGTGCACGGCGCCTGGGCCGACGGCTCGAGCTGGTCGGAGGTGATCCCGATCCTGCAGGCGGCAGGCCTGCATGTCACCGCCGTGCAGAATCCGCTGTCGTCGCTTGCCGACTCCGTAGAGGCGACCAAGCGCGTGTTGGCCGAGCAGGACGGACCGACCGTGCTGGCCGCGCATTCCTGGGGCGGCACCGTGATCAGCCAGGTCGGCACCGACCCGAAGGTCACCGGGCTCGTCTACATCGCCGCACGCGCGCCCGATGCGGACGAGGATTTCGTGGCACTGTCGAAGCAGTTTCCGACCGGGCCCGCGCGCGCCGGCATCGTCGAACGCGACGGCTACACCAAGCTGTCGGAAGAGGCCTTCCTGAAGTACTTCGCCAATGGCGTGAAGCCGGAGCAGGCCAGGGAGCTCTACGCCGTGCAATGGCCGACGGCAGCTTCGATCTTCGCCGGCCGCACCACGGAGGCGGCGTGGCACTCCAAGCCGAGCTGGTACGCGGTGTCGAAGAACGACTACACCATCAACCCCGATTTCGAGCGCTTTCTCGCCAAGCGCATGAACGCCACCACGGTGGAGCTCGATGCCGGCCACCTATCGCTGGTGTCGCATCCGAAGGAAGTTGCGAATCTGATCCTGGAAGCCGCGGGGTATGGGCGGAGCTGAGCGGCGATCGTTTTGATGCAAAAAGCGCCTGAAGGGTTCAGGCGCTTTTTGTTTTGCTCAGATCTCCCCGCCTAGCCTAAAGCCATTCCGCTTTAGTCCAGACCCTGCGCGGCCGGCATCTCCTGAGTAGGCAAGATCGTCGCTGACGGCTTGGCCTGAACGACGGTCGGCGCGGCGGCTTGCGGTGCGGCCTCGGCCGGCTTGGCCTGCACGGCAGCGGCTTGCTGCGCGGGCCGGGCCTGCGCTGCTTGAGTCTGCTGCGCCGACGGCTCGGCCGGCTTCGCCGCAGCGATGGGCGTCTCGGCGCGTCGCGGGACGGCCTTGGGCAGCGGCACGGCGCGGCTTGCCACATGCGGGATCGATGCCGGCGGGCGCGGCGGGCCGCTGCGGATCACGGTCGGCGGCGGCAGCGCGCTTTGCGGGCCGTAAGGCGCGACCGTACGCTCGTCATAGGCGGGTGCCATGCCAAAGGCGTCACTGGCCGGCAGGAAGCGGATGATCCGCCCATCGCGGGCGTCAATCACCAGCCGGCCATCATCGCCGCGATGGTCGATCACCGCGATGGTGTAGACGCTGCCGCGCAGGCGCGGGATGCCGAGCGGCGAGAAGCCGTTTTCGCGCAGCACCGCGTAAACCTCCGTTGACGGCAACAATGCCGGCGCCGGACCGCGCTCCTCGTAGTCGTAGCCATAACCGTAACGCGGCGGCGGGCCGGCCTCCGGCGGCGCATAGGGCCCGTCGAAATCCGACACCGCGATAACGGCCGCCCTCTCGATACCGCTCGGGGGAACCTCGGCGTGCCCCGCACTTGCTGCCAGCGCCAGCGCGGCGGCCGCCACACATCCTGTGAAAAACTTCATGGTCGAGACGCTCCTGTCAGGCCCTCCGATGGCCGCCCTCTTTCGCTTCTTGCGGCGGGGCGCGCCTTCCGAAGGGTTGATCCGAAGCTTCATTCGGGATTCCGGCGTCCGCGGGGCCGGATCAGGGCGCGTTTGCTTCAAAACCGGGGCTGCGCAACTTTCGGAAAGCGATTGATTGACATATCGGGAATCGGGACTTCCGCACGCTTGTGTGCTAGACAAAAATTTGGCAAGGTGATGGTTAGGACAGGAAGACTGTCTCAATTTTGCTGGCGGTTCCGGCACAGGGATTGCAGCGAAAACCGGTGCTCTCGAGCGTCGGCAAGGTACCAGGCAAAGCCGTTCTCGGGGACGAAGAACGCCTAGGCCTGAATTTAAGAAAATGCGGCTCGCAACGGACGAGCGGTGACCCAGAGGCGGGTGCCGCGGAACGCCCAAGGTGCGCCGAAGATGGCGGTGAGGCAGCTTGCCGCACGGAGAGGACAGGAACAATGAACGGGTCGCAATTCGAGCGCGCAAACATCGTGGCAGAAGAGCTGTCGGCGACGGTCGCCTCGAAAACGACCGACCCGATTCAGGAGCACAATTCGCGCCCCAAAGCCGAGGGACTGTACGACCCGAGCCTGGAGAAGGATTCCTGCGGCGTCGGCTTCATCGCCAATATCAAGGGCAAGAGGTCGCACGCGATCGTCGCGGACGCGCTGAGCATTCTCTGCAACCTCGAGCATCGCGGCGCCGTCGGCGCCGACCCGCGCGCCGGTGACGGCGCCGGCATCCTGGTGCAGATCCCGCACGCCTTCTTCAGCCGCAAGGCCAAGGAGCTCGGCTTTGCGCTGCCGGCGCCCGGCGAATACGCCATCGGCGCACTGTTCATGCCGCGCGATGCCGCCTGGCGCAACGTCATCAAGAGCATCATCGCCGACCAGATCAAGGAAGAGGGTCTGACCCTGCTCGGCTGGCGCGACGTGCCGACCGACAATTCCTCGCTCGGCGTCACCGTGAAGCCGACCGAGCCCGCCTGCATGCAGGTGTTCATCGGCCGCAACGGCACCGCCAAGACCGAGGACGAGTTCGAGCGCCGGCTCTACATCCTGCGCAAGTCGATCTCGCAGGCGATCTACCAGCGCCGCGACCGCGGCCTCGCCGGCTATTACCCGTGCTCGATGTCCTGCCGCACCGTGATCTACAAGGGCATGTTCCTCGCCGACCAGCTCGGCAAGTATTATCCCGACCTGCACGAGAAGGATTTCGAGAGCGCGCTCGCGCTGGTGCATCAGCGCTTCTCGACCAACACATTCCCGGCCTGGTCGCTGGCGCACCCCTACCGCATGATCGCGCACAACGGCGAAATCAACACGCTGCGCGGCAACACCAACTGGATGGCGGCGCGGCAGGCCTCGGTCAGCTCCGAGCTGTACGGCAAGGACATCAACCGGCTGTGGCCGATCTCCTATGAGGGACAGTCGGACACCGCCTGCTTCGACAACGCGCTCGAATTCCTCGTGCAGGGCGGCTACTCGCTGCCGCACGCCGTCATGATGATGATTCCGGAGGCGTGGGCCGGCAATCCCTTGATGGATGAGAAGCGCCGCGCCTTCTACGAATATCATGCCGCGCTGATGGAGCCGTGGGACGGCCCCGCCGCGATCGCCTTCACCGACGGCCGCCAGATCGGCGCCACGCTCGACCGCAACGGATTGCGGCCGGCGCGCTATCTCGTGACCAAGGACGACCGCATCGTGATGGCGTCCGAGATGGGGGTGCTGACGATCCCCGAGGACCAGATCATCACCAAGTGGCGCTTGCAGCCTGGCAAGATGCTGCTGGTCGATCTCGAGCAGGGCCGCCTGATCCCCGACGACGAGATCAAGGCCACGCTCGCCGCCAGCCATCCCTACAAGGAGTGGCTGGAGCGGACGCAGATCGTGCTCGAAGACCTGCCGAAGGTACCGACCACCGGCGTGCGCTCGAACCTGTCGCTGCTCGATCGCCAGCAGGCGTTCGGCTACAGCCAGGAAGACATCACCGTCCTGATGACGCCGATGGCCGCCACCGGCGAAGAAGCCGCGGGCTCGATGGGCAACGACACGCCGATCTCGGCGCTGTCGGACAAGGCCAAGCCGCTGTTCACCTACTTCAAGCAGAACTTCGCGCAGGTCACCAACCCGCCGATCGACCCGATCCGCGAGGAGCTGGTGATGAGCCTCGTCTCCATCATCGGACCGCGGCCGAACCTGTTCGACCTGCAGGGCATGGCCACGACCAAGCGCCTCGAAGTGCGCCAACCGATCCTGACCGACGCGGACCTGGAAAAGATCCGCTCGATCTCGGAGGTGGCCGACACACACTTCAAGTCTCGCACGCTGGACACGACCTTCCACGCCGGGCTTGGGGCTGCCGGCATGGACCAGGTGCTGGACGAGCTCTGCGCGCGCGCTGAAAGCGCGGTGCGCGAGGGCGTCAACATCATCATCCTGTCGGACCGCATGGTCGGCACCGACCGCGTGCCGATCCCGGCACTGCTGGCCTGCGCCGCCGTGCATCATCATCTGATCCGCGTCGGACTGCGCACCTCGGTCGGTCTCGTCGTCGAATCCGGCGAGCCGCGCGAAGTGCATCACTTCGCGTGCCTGGCCGGCTACGGCGCCGAAGCGATCAATCCGTACCTCGCGTTCGAAACCATCATCGCGATGAAGGACCGCCTGCCCGGCTCGCTCGACGACTACGAGATCGTCAAGCGCTACATCAAATCGATCGGCAAGGGCCTGCTCAAGGTGATGTCCAAGATGGGCATCTCGACCTACCAGTCCTATTGCGGCGCACAGATTTTTGACGCCGTCGGTCTGAAGGCTGATTTCGTCGCCAAATTCTTCGCCGGCACGCACACCCGCGTCGAGGGCGTGGGCCTTGCCGAGATCGCCGAGGAAGCCGTGCGCCGCCATGCCGACGCGTTCGGCGAAGCGCAGGTCTACAAGAGCGCGCTCGATGTCGGCGGCGAATATGCCTATCGCAGCCGCGGCGAGGACCATGCCTGGACCGCCGAGTCGGTGTCGCTGCTGCAGCACGCCGCGCGCGGCAATTCGCAGGAGCGCTACCGCGCCTTCGCAAAGATCCTCAACGAGCAGTCGGAGCGCCTTTTGACGCTGCGCGGCCTGTTCCGGATCAAGAACGCCGAGGAAGAGAAGCGCAAGCCTGTGCCGCTCGACCAGGTCGAGCCGGCCAAGGACATCGTCAAGCGTTTCGCCACGGGTGCGATGAGCTTCGGCTCGATCTCGCGCGAGGCGCACACCACGCTCGCGATTGCCATGAACCGGATCGGGGGCAAGTCGAACACCGGTGAAGGCGGCGAGGAAGCCGACCGCTTCAAGCCGATGCCAAACGGCGATTCGATGCGCTCGGCGATCAAGCAGGTCGCCTCGGGCCGCTTCGGCGTCACCACGGAGTATCTCGTCAACTCCGACATGATGCAGATCAAGATGGCGCAGGGCGCCAAGCCCGGCGAAGGCGGCCAGCTGCCCGGCCACAAGGTCGATGCGACCATCGCCAGGGTCCGGCATTCGACGCCGGGCGTCGGCCTGATCTCGCCGCCGCCGCACCACGACATCTACTCGATCGAGGACCTGGCGCAGCTGATCTACGACCTCAAGAACGTCAACCCGACGGGCGACGTGTCGGTCAAGCTCGTCTCCGAGATCGGCGTCGGCACGGTGGCCGCGGGCGTCGCCAAGGCGCGCGCCGATCATGTCACCATCGCGGGCTTCGAGGGCGGCACTGGCGCTTCGCCGCTGACCTCGATCAAGCACGCAGGCAGCCCGTGGGAGATCGGCCTTGCCGAAACTCACCAGACCCTGGTGCGCGAGCGGCTGCGCAGCCGCATCGTGGTCCAGGTCGACGGCGGTTTCCGCACCGGCCGTGACGTCGTGATCGGCGCACTCTTGGGCGCTGACGAGTTCGGCTTCGCCACCGCGCCGCTGATCGCGGCCGGCTGCATCATGATGCGCAAGTGCCATCTCAACACTTGCCCGGTCGGCGTCGCGACGCAGGACCCGGTGCTGCGCAAGCGCTTCACCGGCCAGCCCGAGCACGTGATCAACTACTTCTTTTTCGTCGCCGAGGAAGTGCGGGAGATCATGGCCTCGCTCGGCTTCCGCACCTTCAACGAGATGGTCGGCCAGGTGCAGCTGCTCGACCAGACCAAGCTCGTCGCGCACTGGAAGGCCAAGGGCCTCGACTTCTCCAAGCTGTTCGTCAAGCAGAAGGAAGAGAAGGGCCAGAAGATCTATCACTCCGAGCGCCAGAACCATCATCTGGAAGCGGTGCTCGACCGCACGCTGATCGAGCAGGCGACGCCTGCACTCGACCGCGGCGCACCGGTGAAGATCGAAGCTGCGATAAACAGCACCAACCGCTCAGCGGGTGCGATGCTGTCGGGCGCGGTCGCCAAGATCTACGGCCATGCCGGCCTGCCGCACGACACCATCCATGTCAGCCTCAAGGGCACCGCCGGCCAGGCGTTCGGCGCGTGGCTCGCCCACGGCGTCACCTTCGAGCTCGAGGGTGAAGGCAACGACTATGTCGGCAAGGGCCTCTCGGGCGGCAAGATCATCGTCAAGCCGCCGAGGAACTCCGCGATCGTGCCGGAAGAGAGCATCATCGTCGGCAACACCGTGATGTACGGCGCGATCGAGGGCGAATGCTACTTCCGCGGCATCGCCGGCGAACGTTTTGCCGTGCGCAATTCCGGAGCCGTGGCGGTGGTCGAGGGCGCGGGCGATCATTGCTGCGAATACATGACCGGCGGCATCGTGGTCGTGCTCGGCAAGACCGGGCGCAACTTCGCGGCCGGCATGTCCGGCGGCATCGCCTATGTGCTGGACGAGGCCGGCGACTTCGACAAGCTGTGCAACCTCAGCATGGTCGAGCTCGAACCCGTGCTGTCGGAGGAGATGATCAACGCCGACACCTATCACGCCTCCGGCGACCTCGAAGCGCACGGCCGGGTCGACGTGTTCAAGAACCTGCTCGCCTCCGACGTCGAGCGGTTGCACGTGCTGATCACGCGCCATGCCAAGGCAACCGGCTCCAAGCGCGCCGCCGACATCCTCGCCAATTGGAAGGAATGGCTACCGAAGTTCCGCAAGGTGATGCCGGTCGAGTACCGGCGCGCGCTGCGCGAACTGGCGGCCAACGCGGACGCCGAGCCGAAAATCGCGATCGGGGCGTAACAATATCAGCGCCCGTCATTGCGAGCGCAGCGAAGCAATCCAGACTTTCTCCTCAGGTGCGGACTGGATTGCTTCGTCGCTTCGCTCCTCGCAATGACGGTTGAAGAAGCAACAAACGAATTAAGCGGCAGGGACTTCGGGTTTAATGGGCAAGATCACGGGTTTTCTGGAAATCGAACGGCACGACCGCAAGTACTCCCCGGTCGCCGAGCGCGTGAAGCATTACAAGGAATTCGTCGTTCCGCTCTCCGAGAAGGAGGTGCGCGAGCAGGCCGCGCGCTGCATGAACTGCGGCATTCCCTATTGCCACGGCACCGGCTCGGTCGCGCCCGGCACGCCCGGCTGCCCGGTCAACAACCAGATCCCCGACTGGAACGACCTCGTCTACCAGGGCAATTGGGAAGAAGCCTCGCGCAATCTGCACTCGACGAACAATTTCCCGGAGTTCACGGGGCGCATTTGCCCGGCGCCGTGCGAAGCGTCCTGCACGCTCAACATCGACGACAACCCCGTCACCATCAAGACCATCGAATGCGCGATCGTTGATCGCGCCTGGGACAATGGCTGGCTGAAGCCGGAATTGGCCGCAGAGAAGACCGGCAAGAAAGTCGCGGTGATCGGCTCCGGTCCGGCCGGCATGGCCTGCGCGCAGCAGCTCGCGCGCGCCGGCCACGACGTGCATGTCTACGAGAAGTACGCCAAGGCCGGCGGCCTGCTGCGCTACGGCATCCCCGACTTCAAGATGGAAAAGGGTGTCATCGACCGCCGCATCAAGCAGATGGAAGCCGAAGGCGTCACCTTCCACTACAACAGCCATGTCGGCGCAGCCGGCAATGTCGATCCGCGCGAGCTGCTCAACGAATATGACGCCGTGGCGCTGACCGGCGGCGCGGAAGCCCCGCGCGACCTGCCGATCCCCGGCCGCGAACTCGCCGGCATTCACTACGCCATGGACTTCCTGCCGCAGCAGAACCGCCGCGTCTCCGAGGAGCCGCTCGGCGGCGTCCAGGAGATTTTGGCCGGCGGCAAGCATGTCGTCGTCATCGGCGGCGGCGATACCGGCTCGGACTGCATCGGCACCTCGCTGCGCCAGGGCGCTCTGTCGGTGACCCAGCTCGAGATCATGCCCGCTCCGCCCGAGCGCGAGAACAAGGGCCTGACCTGGCCGAACTGGCCGCTGAAGATGCGCACCTCCTCCAGCCAGGCCGAAGGCGCGATCCGCGAATACGCCGTGCTGACCCAGAAGTTCTCGGGCGAGAACGGCAAGGTCAAGAAGCTGCATTGCGTGCGCGTCGACGACAAGTTCAAGCCGATTGCCGGCACCGAGTTCGAGCTCGATGCCGAGCTCGTCCTGCTCGCGATGGGCTTCGTCCATCCCGTGCACGAGGGCCTCCTGAAGATGCTCGCGGTCGAGCTCGACCCGCGCGGCAACGTCAAGGCCAACACGCTCGACTACCAGACCTCGCGCCCGAACGTGTTCACGGCCGGCGACATGCGCCGCGGCCAATCGCTGGTGGTGTGGGCGATCCGCGAGGGCCGGCTGTGTGCCAGGTCGATCGATACGTTTTTGATGGGGAAGACGGATCTGCCGCGGTGAGTGCGGCTCGCGTCCCCATCAAAATTTGAAGGTGTCATCGCCCGCGAAAGCGGGCGATCCAGTATTCCAGAGACGTCAAACGTATACGGATGGGCCGCGGCGTACTGGATGCCCCGGTCAAGGCCGGGGCATGACAGCGGAGCAAAGAGGCAAGGCTGCGCGTCAATCTACGCGCACTCACGTCCTGATCAATTCTGCAACCTCACCCCGACCATCACCACCGTCCCCTGCGAGCTCGATCCCGCCTGATTCGAATCCAGGATGTCGTGGCGCAGCGTGCCCTTGATCCAGATGTTGCGGTTGAGCTTGTAGATCAGATTGCCTTCGAGCGAGTAGGTCTTGTCGTTGCGGTTCTGGCCCTGGTAGTCGAGCGTGCCGTAGGTGAACTTGCCGACGGCGGTGAGCCAACGGCGGAAGTCGTGGTCGACTTCGGCAGAGTAAGTGCGCACCAGCACGCCCGAGGAGCCGGCGACCGTGGTCTCCGCGATCTGCGTGTCGGTGAAGAATTTCACTGTGGTGAGGCCGCTGGCGTTCCAGATCAGCGAGCCCGTGGTGAGGAATCCGGAGAGCTGGCTGAGGCGCGGATCGGTGTAGCTGCGCGCGGAATAGCCGACCGAGATCTCGCCGGTGAGGATGCGCGAGAACTCGAAAGACGAGCCGACCTTGGCATAGCCGCCGTTCGAATCGCGGAAGTAGCCGTTGCGGTCGGCGGCCTGGTCGTGGACGCGGGTGTCGCCCTGGATCTCGACGAAGGGCTTCAGGCCCGGCTTCAGATCGTAGGAGAAGCGTCCGACGCCGCCATACTGGTTGAAGTCGCGATCATTGTTGCTGAAGGTCGAGCCATCGGTGAGTTTCGAATCCGTGTAGGCCGTGCGATCGACCGTGGCGCCGGCGGCGACCTGGAAGCGATTGAAGGTCTGGTCGAAGCCGACGGTCGCGCCATAGGCGGCGTAAACAGGATATTTCTGCAGGCCGGCCTGCACGTTCGGGCTGCCGGGATTGTCGGTGGCGAGCCGCAGGCGCAGCTGCGAGGTCAGCTTGAAATCGCGGTCGACATCGACGCGACCATCGACATGGCCGGTGAAGTCGGGGCGGTCGATCTCGACCGGCGAGGGCGAGGCGAAGCCGTTGATCGTCGCCGGCATGTT
Source organism: Bradyrhizobium sp. LMG 9283 (assembly GCF_045571415.1). Taxonomy (NCBI): domain Bacteria; kingdom Pseudomonadati; phylum Pseudomonadota; class Alphaproteobacteria; order Hyphomicrobiales; family Nitrobacteraceae; genus Bradyrhizobium; species Bradyrhizobium sp. LMG 9283. Next base: position 1,147,499 of record NZ_CP120691.1, on the reverse strand, counting down.
GTTGGTGTAGCCCGAGAACGAGCCGCGCAAATCCGCGACCAGCGCGTGGCGCTCCCAATCGGACACCACGAGGAGATCGGGCGCGACCACATAGACCGGCGAGCCGACCGGCTTGTTCAGACGCGCAGGATTGGTGTCGTAGCCGGTGGAGAGCTCGAGCCCGCCCTTGATCAGGAAGCTGCCGGCATAGTCGCCGACCGCGCCGAACGGATCCTCATCGAGCTTGAGGCGGCGGCGCAGCGGCTGACCGGGCACGTTGCCCGCCATTGCCGGGGCTACCGGCGCCTTGTGCGCGGTCTCGGACGGCGGCGGCGCGATGCGCGGCGGGCCCAGCGTCGTGACCGGCGTTGCGGGTGGCGGCGGCGAGCCGGGACCGGCGGCGCGCTTCGGCTTCGGCTGGCCCGGATAGAGCTTTGGCTGCTGCCGTTTGCGGTTGAGCGAGTCGTAGCCGGAGCTGCTCGCACCGGTGGCGGCGGGCAGGCCGTAGGTCGGGACCTGACCGACGCGCGAGGTCGCCAGCGTCTGCTGACGCTTGCGCAGATCTGCATTGGGATCGGGCAGCGCCGGCAATGCATCCGACGGCGCCTGCGGCACGCCCGCCGTGCGGCGCGTCGGCAGCGTGTCGGGCGAGACAAAGCCGCCGCGGTTGGGATTGAACAGGTCGGGTGTGAGGCTCTGGGCGACCGCAGGGCCGCTTCCGAGGACCGTCAGCGCCAGACATGGCAAAGCCGCGCGCAGGAAATGCGCGCGTTTGCTCCGGCCCCTGCCTGGAGACGACCCCACGATGGAATAACCCCAACGAAATCAAACACTTTCACGATCGCTCCGCCGGCTGGCGGGAACCATCGTTAATGGAGTTAAAACAATTATGGTTAATGACCCGTTGAGGGTGTCGGCGCTCTCGTCGCCTCGCTGGCCCGGGCGTGCTAAGCAGGCGCCAACGGGCGAACGCCCCTCCTCCCTGGACCAGACCATGCCGAGCTCGAAACCGCTGATGACCGCATCATCCGGCCCCATTCCGACAAGCGTCGAATCCGCGCTCCGCACGCTGGAGACGGAGAGCGGCGGCATCAACGCGCTCGCCGCTGCCCTGCGCGGCCCCTTGGGTGCGACCTTCGCCAAGGCGGTCGAGCTGATCCGGCAGGCCAAGGGCCGCGTCATCGTCACCGGGCTCGGCAAATCCGGCCATATGGGGCGCAAGATCGCGGCGACGCTGGCCTCGACCGGCACGCCCGCCTTCTTCGTGCACGCCGCCGAAGCCGGCCATGGCGATCTCGGCATGATCACCACCGACGATGTCATCATGGCGCTGTCCTGGTCCGGCGAGCAGCCGGAGATGAAGAACCTCGTGAACTATTCGGCGCGGTTCGCGATTCCCATGATCGCGGTGACGTCGAACGCAGCCTCCTCGCTCGGCCAGGCCGCCGACCTCGTGATCGAGCTGCCGAAGGCGCGCGAGGCCTGCCCGCACAATCTGGCGCCGACCACCTCGACGCTGATGCAGGCCGCGATCGGCGACGCGCTTGCGATCGCACTGCTCGAGGGGCGCGGCTTCACAGCGCTGGAGTTCGCGCATTTCCACCCCGGCGGCAAGCTGGGCGCCATGCTGAAATTCGTGCGCGACTACATGCGCACCGGCGCGGAGATCCCGGTCAAGCCCGAAGGCACCAAGATGTCCGAGGCCGTGGTCGAGATGTCGGCCAAAGGGCTCGGCTGCGTCTGCATCGTCAACGATGCGGACGAGGCCGTCGGCATCATCACCGACGGCGATCTGCGCCGCCACATGCGGCCTGACCTTTTGGCGGTGACCGTCGATGAGATCATGACGAAGCAGCCCAAGACCGTCCCGCCCTCGATGCTCGCGACTGAGATGATCGAGGTGCTGAACACCCGCAAGATCACGACGCTGCTCGTGACGGAAGCGAACAAGGTGGTGGGCATCGTGCATCTGCACGATCTGCTGCGCGCAGGCGTGGCTTAAAGCACACACACTCTCTCCACTCGTTATTGCGAGCGCAGCGAAGCAATCCAGACTGCCTCCGCAGAGACAGCCTGGATTGCTTCGTCGCAAGGGCTCCCCGCAATGACAGTGGAGAGACCTATCCCGGAAACCGCGCGGCGTTCTCCTCCAGCGGCAGCTTCAGCCCGTTCGCCAGATACGACACCGTGCGATAGGAGCCGCACAGGAGCATGATTTCCAGGATCTGCGCCTCGTCGTAATGCGCCGAAAGCGCTGCGAACTCCTCGTCCGTGAATGTCGCGCGATGATGCAACGCGTCGACGGCTGCGATCAGCGCCTGCTCGGCCGACGACCAGCATGTTGATGCTGAATCGCCCTGCACCGTCGCCCGCACTTCGTCCTCGGTGAGCTTTGCCGGCCCGGCAAAAATCGCGACGTGCACGCCCCATTCATATTCGCATCTGTTCAGCGCGCAGGTGCGGTCGATGACGATCTCGCGGTCGCGGAGCGACAGCGGCCCGGGATCGAGCAGTCCGCCGGCGCGGAACTTGTCCCAGGCGCGGCCGTGGCCCGCCATCACCCGGAACAACGCCAGCGGCGGCGCGCCGCGCATGATGCGGTCGAACTGCGCCTGAATCTGCGGGGGATAAGGCGGGGTGAGCGGTGCGATGCGCGGCGAGGCCTGAGACAAGAGCGGTCTCCGGTGCTACAATAATCGTAGCGGTACGCTACATTATCCGTAGCATGATGCAAGAGGCGACGATGGCGAAACAGGCTGGCACGATGACACGCAGCGTCCGCGGCTCGCGCACGGGCCGGCCGATCATGGTGCTGCTCGACCTGCTCGGCCGGCGCTGGAGCCTGCGGATTCTCTGGGAGCTACGCGGAGAGCCCCTCACCTCGCGCGCCCTGCGCACCGCCTGTGACGAAGCCTCGCCCACGGTGCTGCAAGCGCGCCTGACCGAACTGCGCGAGGCCGGATTCGTGGAGTTGGGTGACGGCGGAGGTTACGGACTGACACCGCTAGGGCGCGAGCTGTGCGAGACGTTCATGCCGCTGCACAGGTTTGCGGAAAGGTGGAAGAGATAAGGCGCCTCTTACCCTCCCGTGGAGGGGGAGGGTCGGCTCACATGTAGCGTAGCGAAATGTGAGACGGGGTGGGGTGACGGTCTCTCCACATCCAGCGGTGCCCGAGTGGAGAGATCACCCCACCCCGCTCGCGCTGCGCGCGATCGACCCTCCGCCTCCAGGGAAGGGTAAGCGAAGCTACGCCGCGGCGACCGTCAGATTCGCACCGTCCACCTGCACCACTTTCACCCGCGTCCCCGCCGGCGTATCCGGGCCCGCAACACGCCATACTGTGTCGCCGATGCGCACTGTGCCTGAACCGTCGATGATCGGCTTCTCCAGCGTGAACTCACGGCCGAGCAAGGCCTCGGCGCGCTTGTTGAGGAATGAGCTCGTGCTCGCATCCGGCTTCGGCCTGGCGAGGCGGCGCCAGATCGGCACGGCCGCAGCGGCGAAGATCGCAAACATGACGAGCTGGATCTGCCAGGAGATGGCGACGGCGAATGAGATCAGGCCGACGAGCAGCGCAGCAAGGCCAAGCCAGAACAGGAAGATGCCCGGCGCAAGCACCTCCAGGGCCATCAGGATGAAGCCGAAGATCAGCCAATTCCAGTTGCCCAGCGATGCGAATATGTCGGTCATGACACGACCTCTGTAAGAGAGCCCTGTTACTGCGGCGGCACCGCGGGCGGCGTCGGGCCCGACGACGGGACCGATCCGCCGCGGCGTGCGGCAGCCGCTGCGGATGCGGCACTCTCGCCGAACGTTGCCTTGGCGATCTCGCCGATGCCGGCGAGCGAGCCCAGCATGCTCACGGCTTCCACCGGCAACATGATGATCTTCTGGTTCGGCGCATCCGCGAACTGGCCGAACGCCTTGATATACTTATCGGCGATAAAATAGTTCAACGCGGCGACGTCGCCCTTGGAAATGGCCTCCGACACTGCCTGGGTCGCTTTCGCCTCGGCTTCGGCCAGACGCTCGCGCGCCTCGGCGTCGCGGAAGGCGGCCTCGCGGCGGCCTTCGGCCTGGAGGATCTGGCCCTGCTTGGCTCCCTCGGCGCGCAGGATCTCCGACTGGCGCTGGCCTTCGGCGGCGAGGATGTCGGCGCGCTTGACGCGCTCGGCCTTCATCTGCCGGCCCATGGCCTCGACGAGGTCGGCAGGCGGCACGATGTCCTTGATCTCGATGCGGTTGACCTTGACGCCCCAGGGCGAGACCGCAGCGTCGACGACGCGCAAGAGGCGCTCGTTGATCTCGTCGCGGTGCGACAGCACCTGGTCGAGGTCCATAGAACCCATTACCGACCGGATGTTGGTCATGGTGAGGACCGTGATTGCCTGGTTCAGGTTGGCGACCTCGTAGCTCGCCTTCGCAGCGTCGAACACCTGATAAAAGGCGACGCCGTCCACCGTCACGGTGGCGTTGTCCTTGGTGATGACCTCCTGCTCGGGGATGTCGATCACCTGCTCCATCATGTTGATCTTGCGTCCGACGCGATCGAAATACGGCACGATCAGATTGAGTCCGGGGCTGAGCGTCTGGGTGTACTTGCCGAACCGTTCGATCGTCCAGTCATAGCCCTGCGGCACCGTCTTCACGCCGGCCACCAGCGTGACGATGACGAGCAATACCAGAACAATCGCGAAAATGTCGAAACCGCTCATATGTCCTCCAAGCCGGGAAAAAGGCCCTTTCCGGCGCTGTCATTGGTCGGGATCACGACCCTACCGGTTCAGTGGTCGCAATTCACGTCGGTATAGGCGCAGTTCTGCACAAGACGTCGAGGGGAGAGAACGATTGCGATATGTATTTGCGAGCGGCTCTTGAAAGCGCGCGGCGCAGACCTAGCGGCGAACGTCGAGGTTTTCGTGTCCCCTTTTACGTTACCGTTCGGCGGCCGCGCGGTTCACGTTCCAGGCCAGGACTTCCAGTCGATCCGCACCGAAGAAGATTTCGCCATTCCAGACGAACGTGGGCGTGCCGAACACCCCGTTCGCATAAGCTTCCACCGTGCGCCTCGTTAAGGCGTCGCGAACGCCGGGATCGTTGGCTTGCTCCACGATTGCCGGATCACCACCCGCGTGGGCGACGGCTTCTCTCAACACCACTGGGGCGGAGATGTCGCGCTGCTCATGCCAAAGGCCATCGAAGATGGTGCTTCGGAAACCCTGCTCAACCCGACCTGACAGCAGAGACGCAACGCACAATGCGGGAATTTGATTAGGCCGGTTGGGCCACTTCCACGATGGCTTGAAGGGCGCCCCGTAAAATCTCGCCATGCGGCGGATGTCCGCCATCAGATAGGCCCGTTTGGGAGGGATGAGGGTGTCGACGTAAGGCGCCCATAGCTCGCGGCCAGACTGGAGGTTGAGGATCACGTCGATGAAGATTGGACGGCCGACCCATTCAACCTCGGCCGTCAGGCCGAGTTCGGCGTTGCGGATCCTGAAATCGGCGAAATATGCGTAGGGCGATCTGAAGTCGTAATAGGTTTCGATCTTGACGGTCATGGTCCGGAATTTCCAACGTTCAGAGATTTCTAAGATCCAGACACGGCTCCCGTCCATATCGGAAACCAGCATCATCCGAGATTTCCGACCACCTTCCGTTCCTATTCGATCACGTCATTCGCAATTGCGAGCAGACCTGGGGAAAGTGTGACGCCGAGCGCCCTGGCCGTCTTGAGGTTGAGCGCGAGCTCGAACTTGGTGGGGTTCTGGACCGGGAGATCGGCTGCGTGCGCGCCCTTCAGAATGCGATCGATGTAGGAAGCCGCACGCCGGAGCTGCTCGGCGCTGTCGGTGCTGTAGGACATCAGCCCACCCTCGTCGACGAAGGTCCGGCTCCAGAACACCGCGGGGACGCGCGCCTGTGCGATCGCCGAGAGCATTTGCGCGCGGTTGGCCATGGTGAAGAAGTCCGGCAGGACCAGGATGGCGCCGTCTTTCCGCGAAGCCAGCGCCCCGATCGCGGCGGGGTCATGGAGGGGCGCGGGCTCGACCGTCACATGCAGCGTCCGTGCGGCATCTTCGATCGTGCGCAGCATCAGGGGCGCGAACGGCGCGGTGGCGGGATTGTAGACGACGAGCACGCGGCGGACGGGCGGCGTGACCTGGGTCAGCATCTCCAGCCATTTGCCGGCGAGCGGACCGTCATAATCGGTGAAGCCGGTGATGTTGCCACCGGGATGCGCGAGATTTTCAACAAAACCCTGGCTGACGGGATCGGTGACGACGGCAAACACGATCGGGATCGTCGTGGTGCGCCGGCGCAGCTCCTCCACCGAGGGCGTGCCGACCGCGAGCAGGATGTCGGGCTTGAGCGCGATCAGCTCGTCCGCAAGCTGAGCGATGCGCCCGCGGTCACCTCCACCGCTGCGCCAATCGATCTTGAGGTTGTCGCGCTCCTTCCAACCCTGGCCGGCGAGCGCCTCGACAAGGATTGTGCTGCGCGCCTGCCCGATCGCGTCATCGGCGGCCGTGACCGAGAGCACGCCGAGCCGCCGCGCAGGCTGCTGCGCCAGCACCGAGGACGGCAGCGCCACGATGGTCCCGAGAAGCGCCAGGCACTCGCGGCGATTCATGGGGCGTCCATCAGATCCAGCCCTGAAGCTCGCGCAGCACCAGGGTGCGGATCACGTCCATGCCTGATACGCTGTCATTGAGGCACGGGATCGCGGAAAACTGCTCGCCGCCATTGTGCTTGAAGATCTCGGCATTCTCCTGCGCGATCTCCTCCAGCGTCTCAAGGCAGTCGGCAGAGAAGCCCGGCGTCACCACCGCGATCCGCCGCACGCCTTCCTTGGCGAGCCGCTCCATCGTCTTGTCGGTATAAGGCTGGAGCCACTCGTCATTGCCGAAGCGGGACTGGAAGGTCAGCAGCAGCTTTGTCTCGTCCGAGCCGAGCCGGCGCCGCAGCGCCTCTGTCGTCGCGATGCAGTGTTGCTGATAGGGATCGCCCTTGTCGACATAGGATTTCGGCATGCCGTGAAATGACGCCACGATCAGCTCCGGCTTGAACGGCAGCGTCGCCAGATGCGCCTCGATCGAGGTCGCGAGCGCCTCGATATAGGCCACGTCGTCATAATAGGGCGGCGTCACCCGCAGCGTCGGCTGGTTACGCAGCTGCGCGAGCACGCGGAACACCTCATCGCAGACCGTCGCCGAGGTCGAAGCGGAATATTGCGGATAGAGCGGGACCGCGAGGATGCGCTCGCAGCCTTTCGCAATCAGCGCGTCGATGCCCGATTTGATCGAGGGATTGCCGTAGCGCATCGCCCAATCGACAACGATATGGTCGCGGTCCGACAAGGCGGCTGCGAGCTTGTCGCTTTGCGAGCGCGTGATGGTTTTCAGTGGCGACTCGTTCCGCTCATTGTTCCAGATCTTCTGGTAATCGAGCGCCTTGGTGCGGGGACGGCTGCGCAGGATGATCCCGTTCAGCACCAGCTTCCAGATCAGGCCCTGGTCCTCGATGACGCGGGCGTCACTGAGGAACTCCTTGAGATAGATCCGCACACCCGGCGCATCGGCGGTGTCAGGCGTTCCGAGATTGATCAGGAGCACGCCGACGCGTGGCAGGGCGGATCCGGTGGCCGGGTTCGCTGTCTCGAGAGGGACGACGCTGTTCATGGCTGGTTGGGTCGCGCGTTGGTCCGAACTTGTCAAGATGAGGGCGGTTTCGCTAGGGTCGCACCCAAGCGGGGGGAGGGAAGATGACGCTCGCGGAATGGTGCGTATTGGGAGCGCTGCTGCTGTATCTGTCCACGATCGGCTCGATCAAATGGATCAGGTTTCGCAGCTTCGACAATTCCCGGCCGCGCGATCCTGCCTTCTATGAGGACGCCATCGCGCAGCGCGCGCTGGGCGCCCACCAGAACGGCATCGAAACCTTCCCGTTCTTCGCCTTCGCGGTGCTGCTCGCCGAATACAGGGACTCGCCGCAGCGGCTGATCGACGAACTCGCCGCGCTGTTCCTGATCGTGCGGATCGCCTATGTGCTGACCTATCTCGGCAATCGCCCGACGCTGCGCTCGATCCTCTGGAGCATCGGCTTTGCGATCAATCTCGGGATCTTCTTCATGCCGGCCTTGAAGCGGTTTCTGCCGGTGTGAGGCAGCCTCACGGCGCCAGATGACGCTCCCGTGTCGCGATCAGCGCCCGCATCGATGCCGGGATCGTGACCGGACGATGGGTTCTGGTCAGTGTAGACCCACACGATCTCGCCGGTCACCAGCGCGTCGGTGCCGCCCTTCAGGAAGATGGCAAGCTCGAAGACGAGGCTCGAATTGCCGATCCGCGCCACGCGCACGCCGACGTCGAGCTCCCAGTCGAACCGGACCGGCGCCTTGTACTCGATGACCGACTTGACGATGTGAAAATCGATGCCGCTCGCCTGCGCGTCGGCATATTGGTCGAAGCCGAGCGCGCGGAAATATTCGGTGATGGCAGTGTCGAAATAGGTCAGGTAATGCGCATTGAAGACGACGCCCTGGCCGTCGATCTCGGAATAGCGCACCCGGAACGGATGGAAGAACCAGAATTGTTCGCGCGACATCGAATTCCCCCGACCGTTCTTGTTGGTCTTGGTACCTGAATAGCTGACCGGAGGGAGTTCGCAAAGGCGCGGCTCTCGTGTCCCGGACGCGGTGTAGCGCTCTTGCGCTGCTCCGCAGAGCCGGGACCCAGAAGGCCCCCACGCGGCCATGCGGAGACATGGGCCCCGGCTCTGCAGCGCAGCGTCGAAGGGGCGCTGCGCTGCGTCCGGGGCGAGAGAGTTCGGGTCAAAAACACGTCGTCCGTTCAGCCGCGATGTAGCCGAACAAGAGGCCGACCCCGAACAGCAGGACCAGGCCGGCGGCACCGAATTCGATGCCGCGCATGAACAGCGCGCCGCCGCCGTCGCGGCCGGCGCTGAGGCGAGCAGCGACGTCCTTGGCGGAAACGGCGACGACGGCGATGGCCGCGACCGTGATCGCCGTACCGAGCCCCATCAGGAAGGTCGCAGCGATGCCGGCCCAGAACAGGCCCTGGGCCAGCGCGAACACTAAGACCAGGATCGCGCCCGAGCAGGGGCGGATGCCGACGGTCAGGATCGCAGCGAAACCGCGCCGCCAGCCGCCGGGGCCGGCGAGCTCGCTGGGGGCGGGGCCGTGGGAGTGACCGCAATGCTCGTCATGAACGTGGTCATGCGCATGATGGTGATGGGCATGAGCATGACCGTGGTGATGATGATCGTGGTCGTGATGATCATGCGCATCATGATGATGGTCAGGATGATGGTGATGGCCGTGATCATGATGGTCATGCGGCACGCCCGCGATCGCCGGCACCGGCTGAGCCGCCTGCAGCGCCCGGATGAAGGCGCCGCCCTTGACCCAGACGAGGCGCAGGCCGAACAGCGCGATCAGGGCGTAGCTCGCGATCTCGATCACCCCTTCCGCCTTGCACATGGTCTTGGCGGTCGCATTCAGGATCCAGGCCGAGATGCCGACGATGAGGATCGCCACCAGCGACTGCATCAGGGCGGAGGCAAACGACAGCGCGATGCCGCGCCGGGCGGTCTCGCGGTTGGCGACGAGATAGGAGGCGATCACCGCCTTGCCATGGCCGGGGCCGGCGGCATGGAAGATGCCGTAGGCAAACGAGATGAGCAGCAGCGTCCAGACCGCCGAGCCGTCGGATTTCGCGGCGCGGATGGTCGCCGACATCTGCCGATAGAATTCCGACTGCTTTGCCAACAGCCAGCCGACGAGGCCGCTGGCCTCGGGCTCGACCGGCTGCGCGGGCCGCGGCGCGCCAAAGGGATTTTGTGCGAGGAGATCGTGAAGCGCGGCGTCCGTCACGATCGCGACCAGCACAACAGCGGCGCAGGCGATCAGCCCGCGCGCCAGCGGGGAGAGGTGCTGCTTCAAGGGCAATCCACCGTGATCTTGTTGGCGAACATCATGCCGAAATTGCTGTTCTCGCCATTCAGGAAAGTCTGTTCGTTGAGCTTCTGGGCGGTGGCCGAGCCGTCGCTCGGACGGTCGAGCTTTATCTGGCAGCCCGCGGGCGCGCCGACCAGTTTGACCGGGTTGTCCTTGGCCATCTGGAAGTCGATGAAGAAGGAGCGGTCGAACACTTCGAGCACGAGCTGCCTCGGCTTGACCGGATTCTTCAGCGGCAGCGTGAAGTGCAGGGTCAGCACCGTGTCCTTGTAGTCGAGGAAATAGTCGACCGGCTCCTGGAACCGCTCCTTCTTGCCGTCGGCCTTTGCGAAGGTGAAGTAGGCGTATTCCTTCAGCGACTCGACATTGGTCTGCGCCAGTGGCCCGAGCTCCTCGCGGGTATAGGTGCCCCTGGTCTTGCTCTCGAGCCCCTGCACCGCATAGGCCGAGAACATGTCGTCGAAGGTCCAGGCGTGGCGCACGCCGGTGATCGAGCCATCCGCCGCGTAGAGCAGCTCGCTGGTCGCGGTGATCCAGACATGCGGATGCGCCTGCGCCGAGCCCGATACGAGCGCGAGGCCAATGGCGAGCAGCCATCCGAACAGAGCGCGCATGCCCATCAGGCGGCCTTTGCCGTTTCGAGCAGGCCGCGACGGCGCAGCAGCGCGTCGGGCTCCGGCGGCCGGCCGCGGAAGGCCTCATAGGCAGCTTCCGGATCGACTGAGCCGCCCGACGAATAGATGTCGTCGTGCAGGCGCTTGGCCACAGCCGGATCGAAAATGTCGCCGGCCTCCTCAAACGCGCCGAAGGCGTCCGCGTCCATCACCTCCGACCACATGTAGCTGTAATAGCCGGCGGCGTAGTGGTCGCCGGTGAAGATGTGGCCGAACTGCGTGGGCCGGTGACGCAGCGCGATCTCCTCGGGCATGCCGATCTTCTCCAGCTCACGTCTCTCGAAGGCACGGACATCCTGTGCGGCGGCAGCCGGCTGGGTGTGGAATTCGAGATCGACCAGCGCGGAGGAGACGAACTCGACCGTGGCAAAGCCCTGGTTGAATTTTCGCGCGGCAAGGAACCGTTGCAAGAGCTCGTCCGGCAGCGGCTCGCCGGTCTGGTAATGGCGCGCGAACTTTTGGAGCACCTCGGGCCGCTCCTGCCAGTGCTCGTAGAGCTGCGACGGCAGCTCGACGAAGTCGGTGAACACTGACGTGCCCGACAGCGACGGATAGGTCACGTTGGAGAGCATGCCGTGCAGCCCGTGGCCGAACTCGTGGAACAGGGTGCGGGCATCGTCGGGCGACAGCAGCGAAGGCTCGCCGCCGGCGCCCTTGGCGAAATTGCAGATGTTGAGAACGAGCGGTGCGACGTCGCCGTCAAGCTTCTGCTGATCACGCAGCGAGGTCATCCAAGCGCCGGAGCGCTTCGACGGCCGGGCGAAGTAGTCGCCATAGAACAGCGCCTTGTGCTTGCCGTCCGGCCCCTTCACCTCCCAGACCCGGACGTCGGGGTGCCAGACCGGAACGTCCTTGCACTCCTCGAACGTGATGCCGAACAGGCGCGTGGCGCAGTCGAACGCGGCGGCAATCATGTGGTCGAGCGAAAGATAGGGCTTGATCGCGGCGTCGTCGAAATTGGCGCGCTGAAGGCGCAGCTTCTCGGCGTAGAAGCGCCAGTCCCAAGGCGCGAGCTTGAAATTGCCGCCCTCGGCCGCAATCAACCCCTGCATCTCGTCGCGGTCGGCGAGCGCCCGCGCCCTCGCCGGCTTCCAGACCCGCTCCAAAAGGCCCCGCACCGCCTCCGGCGTCTTGGCCATGGAGTCTTCGAGCCGGTAGGCGGCAAAAGTCGGGTAGCCCAGGAGCTTGGCGCTCTCCTCGCGCAGCTTCAGGATCTCGACAATGGTTCCATTGTTGTCATTGGCGTTGCCGTTATCGCCACGCGCGACGAAGGCTTTGTAGACCTTCTCGCGGAGGTCACGCCGGGCAGAGCTCTTCAGGAATTGTTCGACCGAAGAGCGCGACAACGTGACGATGGCCTTGCCTTCCATGCCGCGCTCTTCTGCCGCAGCCTTGGCGCCGGCGACAAAGCTCTCCGGCAGGCCCTGGCTGTCGGCCTCCCCGAGCTCCATAAACCAGTCCTGCTCGTCGCCGAGCAGATGGTGGCTGAAGCTGGTGCCGAGCTGGGCGAGCCGCTCGTTAATCTCAGCCATCCGCGCCTTGGCCTCCTCGGAGAGACCGGCGCCGGAGCGGTGGAAGCGGGTATAGGTGCGCTCCAGCAAGCGGAGCTGCTCGGGCGTGAGCCCAAGATTGGTGCGATTCTCGTGCAGCTGGGCGATGCGGCCGAACAGCACCGCGTTCATCATGATCGGATTCCAGTGCCGCGCCATCCGCAAGGAGACCTCCTTGTCGATCTCCAGGATGGCCGGGTTGGAATGCGCCGAAACGAGGTCGTAGAAGACCGCCGCAACCTTGCTCAGCAGCTTGCCCGAGCGCTCCAGCGCCGTGATGGTGTTGGCGAAGTCGGGCGCCGCGGGATCATTGATGATCGCGGCGATCTCGGCGGCGTGGTCGGCGAAAGCCTGCTCGAACGCCGGGAGGAAGTGCTCCGGCTTGATCTCGTCGAAGGGCGGGGTCGCGAACGGCGTTACCCAGGCCTTCAGCAGCGGGTTGGTCTCGGCGTCCGTCATTTGGCGGGATTCTGACATCACAAATCCGGTTTCGTGGCTCGATTGCGGCGGCCAGCTATAGCACGCGATGGGGCTTTTTTGGGCCATTTGCCCTTGCTCCCGGCCGCCTTTTCGGGGAGATTGCGGCCCTCGAAGTCAGGACCCCGAGCCCCATGAACGCGCCTTCTTCCTCTTCCCGCCAGATCGTCTGGCCCAGCGTGATCACCGTCATCAGCGCCGCCATCCTGATCGGCGCCGAGGTGTTCGGAGCAGCCTTCGCCGGCGGCTGGGCGCTCGCGATCCTGCTCGGGCTCGGCGACCAGGGCGCGCACATCCTCCAGGCCGTGCTGTTCACACTCGGTGTGCTCGTGATGACCGCGTTCATCCGCGGCGCTCAACGCGTCGAGCCCTTCACGAAGCGCGGCTGACGCTTCTCGCGCGTGAGCAACACACACGCGCCGCAAAAAACTTAACGCCTGTTCATCTTCCGCGTCGCTCGCGCAACACTGCGCAAGCAGATGTTAGGCAATTCGTTCTCAACCTAAAAAAATTCTTGCGAAGCAGAGTCAAAACGCTTATTTGCGCTCTTGCCCAATTTCGCACGTGCCTGTGGTCGTGTGTCAGTCGGTAGGTATCCGGACAAGAGGCCGGACAGCCGCCAAGGGGTGAAGAAGCCGAGGGGCTCTTCGGAAGTGCAGAAGTCGAAGACCTGATGTCGCAAGACCGAAGGTCGGACGACGAAGCAAACCCGGAGCGCCCAGCATCTCTCTCAAAGAGGTGCCATGTCGAAGGTGACTTCGCTCTTTGCAACCGTGACTGGCAGCCGGAGGCGAACCGGCGCACCCCGCTCTCAACGGGGGACGCGACTTAAAGCAACGACGGATCGGGCTTTTTTGGTCTCTACCGGCAGTCCAACGCCGGCGCGGGCTACTGAAAAGGCTTGTCCTTCATTGCCAGGTGAGCGGGCGGGAATCTCTCCCAACCAATCCACGGCAGCACAGTCTGGTTTGAGTTTTTTGGCCTCAGCGCGCCTCCATCGCGCGGTGTGGCCGAAGCACTCTCATCAGACGTCACGTTGATATGGCTCCCGTCGCTGGGACCGTTGGAGAGTGCCATGACCGAACGTATTCAGGAATTCCTGCGCAACCGCCGCAAAGAAGGCCTCGACACCGAGCCGTGCCTCGTCGTCGATCTCGAGGTCGTGCGCGACAACTACCAGAGCTTCGCCAAGGCGCTGCCCGACAGCCGCGTGTTCTACGCCGTCAAGGCGAACCCGGCGCCGGAAGTGCTGGCCCTGCTCGCCTCCATGGGCTCCTGCTTCGACACCGCCACCGTCGCCGAGATCGAGATGGCGCTGGCCGCGGGTGCGACGCCCGACCGCATCTCCTTCGGCAACACGATCAAGAAGGAGCGCGACATCGCGCGCGCCTTCGCGCTCGGCATCCGGCTGTTCGCGGTCGATTGCGCCGCCGAGGTCGAGAAGGTCGCCCGTGCCGCGCCGGCTGCGAAGGTGTTCTGCCGCATCCTCTATGACTGCGCCGGCGCCGAGTGGCCGCTGTCGCGCAAGTTCGGCTGCGACCCGGAGATGGCGGTCGAGGTGCTCGACCTCGCCAAGCGCCTGGGCCTGGAGCCGTGCGGCATCTCCTTCCATGTCGGCTCGCAGCAGCGCAAGGTGAAGGCGTGGGACCGTGCCTTGGCGATGGCCTCGCAGGTGTTCCGCGACTGCGCCGAGCGGGGCATCAACCTGTCCATGGTCAACATGGGTGGCGGCTTCCCGACCAAGTACCTGAAGGACGTGCCGCCGGTCGTGACCTACGGCCGCTCGATCTTCCGCGCGCTGCGCAAGCACTTCGGCAACCAGATCCCGGAGACCATCATCGAGCCGGGCCGCGGCATGGTGGGCAACGCCGGCATCATCGAATCCGAGGTCGTGCTCATCTCGAAGAAGAGCGACGAGGACGAGGTGCGCTGGGTATATCTCGACATCGGCAAGTTCGGCGGTCTCGCCGAGACGATGGACGAGTCGATCCGCTACGCCATCCGCACCCGTCACGACAGTGCGGACATGACGCCGTGCGTGCTCGCAGGTCCCACCTGCGACAGCGCCGACGTGCTGTACGAGAAGAGCCCGTATCCGCTCCCCGTCACGCTCGAGATCGGCGACAAGGTGCTGATCGAAGGCACCGGGGCCTATACGTCGACCTACTCGTCGGTGGCGTTCAACGGCATCCCGCCGCTGAAGACGTATCACATCTGATCCGCCTCTCTGCCTGAGGCCTGACGAACCCGGGAGCCGGTCCGCCGGCTCCTCCCCGACATTGCCATTCTGACGACGCTCGAATCCGCGTGCCGATTGCGCACGGATTCAAGCGGGGATGACGTGCCATGACTGCTCCTCGGAAGCCACAGATCGCCCTCACCTCGAAAGCCGCTCCGTTCGTGATCCGTGCGGAACGTGCTGGAGACGTCGCGATGCGTGAAGCGCTGCTCGATGCCTGCTTTGGCGAGAACCGCCACGGCCGCACCTGCCAGCGCCTGCGCGACGGACGCGCGCCTGCTGCCGGCCTCGCGCTGGCCGCCGTGCGCGAGGGAAAACTCGTGGGAACCGTGCGGCTGTGGCACGTCAGCGCCGGAGGCAGGCCCGCTCTGGTCCTCGGACCGCTGGCGGTGGATCCTGCCTGCCGCGAGCTCGGGATCGGCGCCGCGCTGATGCACCAAGCGCTGGCTGCCGCCCGGGCGCGCGGGCATGCCGCCGTGATCCTGCTCGGCGACGCGCCCTATTACGCCCGTTTCGGCTTCTCGACCGAGAAGACCGGCGAGCTGTCGCTGCCCGGCCCATTCGAGCGCGATCGTCTGCTGGCGATCGAGTTCGCCGAAGGTGCGCTTGATGGCGTCGAAGGGATGATCGTCCCGACCGGTGCGGCCTTGCCCAAGCGGAGGTCGGTTCGCGCCCTCCAGGCGCACGCGGCCTAACGGATCGCTTTGATAGCGAAGACCGAGAGCCGCATTGAGCGGCAACGCTCCGCTGCGCCTGCGCTAAGCTCTTTCCTTGGGGGTTGCGCAGGCGCGAGAAACGCCCTTTAACCCCGCGAAACACCCTTCCGTCGAGGTCCCTGACCATGCCCCGTCGCCTGATCTCAACCGGCTCTCCCCTCGAGAAGACCGTCGGCTATAGCCGCGCCGTGATCGACGGCGAGTTCGCCTTCGTCGCGGGAACCACCGGCTATGACTACACCACGATGACGATGCCGGCCGATGTCACGAGACAGTCACGCAACTGCTTCAAGACCATCGAAGCTGCCCTGAAGGAGGGCGGATTCGAGATGGCCGATATCGTCCGTGCGACCTACTACGTCACCGACGCCAGCTACATCGATGCCCACTTTGCCGTCTGCGGCGAGGTTCTCGGTGACATCAGGCCGGCCGCGACGTTGCTGGTCGTCACCGCTCTCGCCAAGCCCGAGATGAAGGTCGAGATCGAAGTCACCGCCAAGCGCCGCAGCGCCTGATCACCCCCTCACTGTTTGTCCGCCAGCACTTTCTGGAGAAACCATCCCATGAGCCCCGCCTCGCAGATCTACGCGAAGATCACCGGCCCCATCGTCATGGTCGGCTTCGGCTCCATCGGCAAAGGCACCCTGCCGTTGATCGAGCGGCACCTCGACTACGACAAGTCGCGCATCACCGTGCTCGACCCCAAGGACGAGGGCCGCAAGGCGCTTTGCGAGAAGCACAATGTCCGCTTCATCCAGAAGGGCCTGACCAAGGACAATTATCGCGAGGTGCTGACCCCGCTGCTCACCGAGGGCGGCGGCCAGGGCTTTTGCGTCAATCTCTCGGTCGATACCGGCTCGACCGACATCATGGAGCTCTGCAACGAGCTCGGTGCTCTCTACATCGACACCGTCAACGAGCCCTGGCTCGGCTTCTATTTCGATTCCTCGAAGGGCCCGGAAGCGCGCTCCAACTACGCGCTTCGCGAAGCGACGCTGGCCGCCAAGAGGGCGCGCCCGGCGGGCTCGACGACGGCGGTCTCGTGCTGTGGCGCAAATCCCGGCATGGTCTCCTTTTTCGTCAAGCAGGCGCTCCTCAATGTCGCCGCCGATCTGAAGCTCAATGCCCCCAGGCCGAAGACCAAGGCCGAATGGGCGGATTTGATGCGGCAGGCCGGCATCAAGGGCATCCATATCGCCGAACGCGACACTCAGCGCTCCAAGAAGCCGAAGGAGCCTGATGTCTTCGTCAACACCTGGTCGGTCGAAGGTTTCCTGTCCGAGGGCATGCAGCCATCCGAACTCGGCTGGGGCACTCATGAGAAATGGATGCCCGAGAATGCACACACCCACGAAGCCGGCTGCGGCGCCGCCATCTATCTGATGCAGCCCGGGGCCAACACGCGCGTGCGCACCTGGTGCCCGACCCGCGGTACGCAATACGGCTTTCTCGTCACCCACAACGAGTCGATCTCGATCGCGGATTACTTCACCGTGCGCGACGCGTCGGGCAAGGCGATCTATCGGCCGACCTGCCACTATGCCTACCATCCCGCTGACGATGCGGTGCTGTCGCTGCACGAGATGTTCGGCCGCGCCGGGAAGATGCAGGAGAAGCACCACATCCTCGACGAGAACGAGATCGTCGACGGCATCGACGAGCTCGGCGTGCTGCTGTTCGGCCATGACAAGAATGCCTATTGGTACGGCTCGCAGCTCTCCATCGAAGAGACCCGCAAGCTCGCGCCCTATCAGAACGCCACCGGCCTGCAGGTGACCTCCGCCGTGCTCGGCGGCATGGTGTGGGCGCTGGAGAACCCGAACGAAGGCATCGTCGAAGCCGACGAGATGGACTTCGATCGCCTCTTGGAAATCCAGCTGCCGTATCTCGGCCCGGTGAAGGGTTTCTACACCGACTGGACGCCGCTGACCGATCGTCCGGGACTGTTTCCGGAAGATATCGATACGAGCGATCCCTGGCAGTTCCGGAATATTCTGGTGCGATGAGCCGGGCGATGACAGCGCGTGTGTAGGAGCGCCGCCTACTTCTTCTCAATCGGCGGCGCGACCTTCTCCGCCGGAGCCGGCGGCAGCGCCGGCTTGGCGGCACCCGCTGCGCCCTGCGTCTGGGAATCCGGCCGCGCTGGTTCGGGCGCCGGCGTGGTGGGCCGGTCGCCGCCGGGCTTGGACTCCGCAGGTGTCTTACTTTGATCGTCGGACGGGGTGCCCCGCAGCGGTGGCGTCGCCTGTGCCAGCTCCATCCGGCTTTCGGCGCGGATTTGCGCGAGCGATATCACCGACACCACAGCGCCTGCTGCGAACAGCGCAGCGGCGATTGCCAGGTCGAGCTTCAGTCTGCGCTTGTCATCGTGGCCGGGCATGTCGATCACCGCCTTTGTCCACGGGATCAACGAAACTGGGGCGCGCCGGTTCCACCCGGTCAGTGGGCTGCGGGGAACTGAAATTCACGAGGAACGCCAAGCTCGTTTTCGACCGACAGCGTGGCCGTCCCTCCACGCTCGACGATGGTCATCTTGGGTATTGGCTCCTTGTACCAATAGATCCAGTTCGTCACGCTGCGTCTCGTTTCCGGCGCACCAACCATGTCGCGCGCGAGCAAGCGATCGCCCAACCTTGAAAAGACAACGAGCTGATACGGATTCCAAAGCATCACATGGGAAAGCCTGCTGATTCCGATGATCTCGCCCGGGTGTACCGATTTGATCTCGCCCAGGATTCCGAGATGATCTCGCCCACCATTCCGATTTGATGTCGCCCGGGGCGCGAGGCGTTCTGGCTGTCTGGTTTCTGGCATCGGCGAAGCCGCGTGGTCAATCTTGAATCGCGGCTCGACGGGTTGGTTTTTCTGTTGCTCCTGCTGTGGGCATGTGGGCGACGCTCTTGCGTTGTCCAAGCGTAGCGGCATGTCCACAGCGCCACAGGCTCAAGCCTTTCGGTCGGGTTTGCGGGTTCGCCGCATGCTTTCGCCGTTGAGATCGATCCGGTGGGCGTTATGGACCAGGCGGTCGAGGACGGCGTCGGCGTAGGTGGGATCGCCGATCAGCGCGTGCCATTGATCGACCGGGAGCTGGCTGGTGACGATGGTGGAGCGGCGGCCGTAGCGGTCCTCGAGGATCTCCAGGAGGTCGTGGCGGGCGGCGGCGTCGAGCGGCTCGAGGCCCCAGTCGTCGAAGATGAGGAGATCGACGCGGCCAAGCGCGCGCAGCAGGCGGGAGTGGCGGCCGTCGCCGCGCGCCAAAGCGAGATCGGTGAACAGCCGCGGGACGCGCTGGTAGAGCACGGAGCGATTGTCACGGCAGGCCTTGTTGCCGAGCGCTGAGGCGAGCCAGCTCTTACCGACGCCGGAGGGCCCGCAGATCAGCAGGTTAGCGTGGTCATCGATCCAGCGGCCTTCGACCAGCTTCGTCAGCAGGCTGCGGTCGAGGCCGCGTGGAGTGCGGTAGTCGATGTCTTCGACGCAGGCCTCCTGGCGCAGCTTGGCGTATTGCAGCCGCTTCGACAGCCGCTTGTCGCGTCGTAATGACGCTTCGCGTTCGAGCAGCAGCGCAAGCCATTCGGCGTGGCCGAGGCTTGCGGCCTCGCCGCCGGCTTCGATGTCGGCGAAGGCCTTGGCCATGCCATGCAGGCCGAGCGCGTAGAGTTGATCGAGGGTCGGATGCGTGAGCAAGATGTGATCTCCTAATTGTAGTAGCGCGGCCCGCGGATGTTGGGATGAAGGATCGGCGCGTCGTCCGCGGAGCGCTTGGGTGAAGGACGCCGATCGAGATTGTTGGCAAGGATCGATTTGACCGAGCCGTACGTGCGCGCGCCAATATCGATCGCCCGCATGGCGGCGGCATCGAGCCGCTCGTGCCCGTAGGATCGGGCGAGCCGGATGATGCCGAGACAGGCGCGGAAGCCCTGTTCCGGATGCGCCCGCTCGTCGAGGATCAGGTCGCACAGCGCCGCGGTGGCCGGCCCGATCGAGGCGGCGTCCTTACGGATGCGCTCGATGGTCCAGCCAGCGTAGCGCCGATGACTGGAGGCCATATGCTCCGGCACGGTCGTGTGCTTGTGGTTGCCGCTCATGCGCTGATGCGCGGCGATCCGCTCACCCTTGTGGAAGATCTCGACGGTGCGAGCCGTGAAGCGCACCTCCACCTCGGCGCGGACGAAGCGATGCGGAACGCTGTAATAATGCGCCTCGACCTCGACGTGATAATCGATGCTGACCCGGCAGATCCGCCACTCGGCGAACTCGTAAGGGTTCTCCGGCAGGGCCTTCAGCGCTGGCCGGTCGATCTCCTCCAGCAGCTTGCGGCGGGTGACACCGAGCCGCCTAATCGGTCGCTCCTCGTTGAGCCGGATCATCAACTCGGCGATCGCCGCGTTGACGTCGGCGAGGCTGTGGAAGGTGCGGTGGCGCAGCCGCCCGAGCAGCCAGCGTTCGACCATCAGGACCGCCTGCTCGACCTTGGCCTTGTCCCGCGGCCGTCGCGGCCTGGCCGGCAGAATGGCGGTGCCGTAATGCGCCGCCATGTCGGCATAGCTGCGATTGATCCTGGGATCGTAGAGACAGGCTTTGATCACAGCGACTTTGGTGTTGTCCGGCACCAGCAGCGCCGGTACGCCGCCGATCGCCTCGAAGGCGCCGACGTGGCCGCTGATCCAATCGGCGAGCCCCTGCGTCCAGGTCGCCTGCGCGTAGGTGAAGCTCGATGCGCCGAGCACCGCGACGAAAATCTGCGCACTGCGCCGCTCGCCGGTGCGCCGGTCGATCACCACCGGGACGCCGTCGCCGGCATAGTCAACGAACAGCTTGTCGCCGGCCGCATGCGACTGGCGCATCGTCACCGACAGCCGGCCTTCCCAGGCGCGGTAGAGCTCGCAGAAACGCGAATAGCGATACCCGCCGGGCTCGCCCGCGATGTACTCCTCCCACAGGATCGACAGCGTCACGTGCTTGCGCCGGAGCTCGCGGTGCACCGCCGCCCAGTCCGGCTCGGCCTGCCGGCGATGGCCCCGCCGGGTGCCGGGACCGGCTCCCGCGCTGGCGAACAGCCGGGCTTCCAGCACAGCGTCGGTGATGGCGTCGGGCAATGGCCAGGTCAGCCCCGCCGCCTCGAACCGGTGGATCGTCAACCGCACCGTCGAAGGGGCTGTCCCCACCCGCCGCGCAATCTCGCGGGTCGGCATCCCGGCCGACTTCAATCTGATCACATCGCGCACATGGCGCATCGCAAACCTCTCCGTCGGCATCCAGGTCCCCCTTCGCAAAGCCGAAAGGCGGACCGTATCGGAGCCAGAAGAGGCCTCGTCACCCCGGGCGACATCATCCCGGAATGGTGGGCGAGATCATCTCGGAATGGCGGGCGAGATCAAATCGGAACGGTGGGCGAGATCATTCCGGAATGGTGGGCGACATCGAGCGGAATCAGCAGGAAAGCCCGACCACATATTTCAGATCGGGCGAAATCCAGATGTATGTCAGCGCCGGCACGGGCCGGCGAAACAATACGGTCCCCGTCGTGGTGTCGCACAAGCGCAAATAGGAATAGTCATTGTCCGCCGTGAAAGGATCTCTTGTCGCAGAGATCATCTTCCATCGTGCATTCTGGCTTGCACCGCCCCAATCGTGATGATGCTCCGCGCGAAGCGTACCTGCCTCGGCCGAGAGGTCGACGACTCCGCTATAGCCGACCCTATCGGCCCGAGCCGGAATGGCCATGAGAACCAACAGCCAGAGTACCATCCGCATGATCATGCGCTGACAGTTACCAAAACTAGCAGTTGATGCAACTTGGGCCTGCACGTTTCCACTAACGAAGGCCTGCCCCTCGACCGTCACTCCGTCGTGCTGACTTCCCAGGTCGCATGCCGCACGCCGGGCAAATGCTGCAGATCGGTCGCCACCGCGTTCAGCTCGTTCGGGTCGACCGCGCTCGCAACCAGCTTGGCGGCGATCTCCAGAATGTCCTCGCTGATCTCGGCGACCTCGATGTCGGCCACCGCATATTTCGCCGCCTCGAGCTTGTCGACGAGGCGGTCGCGCATGTCGGGCAAGGCGTCGGCCGCAACCGCGAGCTTGAAATAGTAGGTTGCCTCCAGCGCCTTCTCGTTCAGCGGGATGCGGTTGATGGCGTTGACCAGCGGGCGCAGCATAGTGTTGCCGGCAATCACGAAGACTGTCAACGCGGCCGCCTGCGCGACCATGTCGGCGCCGGCGCAGGAGCCCACCGCGGCCGAGGCCCATAGCGTCGCCGCCGTGTTGAGGCCGCGCACGTCCATGCCCTGCTTCATGATGACACCGGCGCCGAGAAAGCCGATGCCAGAGACGACGTAGGAGATCACCCGCACCGCGCCGTCGGCGCCGGTCAGGTGCATGGCGAGATCGACGAAGGCGGCCGCGCCCACCGCGACCAGCACGTTGGTGCGCAGCCCCGCGGTGCGCTGGCGGTATTGCCGCTCGGCGCCGATCAGCGTGCCCAGCACGAAGGCCGTGGTCAGGCTGATCAGCGTGTCGGCGAAATCGGCAAGCTGGAAGGTCGTCAGAAACCGCATGGTCCCCTATACGGCGGGAACCATGACAGATTAAAGCTCCAGCAGGCCGCCGTCCCCATTTTCATCGGCGAAAGCCAGCAGCGTGCCTTTGGCGTTCCAGGCAAGCGCGGCGACCGGCGGCGTGCCGTTGCGGCGCACCAGGATCTCCGCGCCATCCTCCAGCCGCACCATCAGCACGGTGCCGTCGCTGTAGCCGGCGGCGAGGATGTCGTTCTTCGGATGGCAGGCGACCACGGACACGCGCGCCTGCAGCGGCGCGAGCATCGCGGGCTCCTTGCCCATCGGTCCGTCCTTGCTGCCGAACGGCCATATGATGACGGTGTCGGCGCCCGAAGTCGCGAGCCCCTTGCCGCCCACGCTCCAGGACATCGAGCGGACACGACCGGGATAGCCGGTCATGCGCATGTGCCTGTTGTCGGCAAGCCGCCAGCCATGCAGCGCCGGCTCGTGCATCGCTGTGACGAGAAACTTGTTGTCGGGGCTGAAGGTGACGCCGTGATGCGAGCCGGCCCAGGGCAGGAATTCGGCCGATCCCGCCATATTCGGAAACCACAGCGTCACGCCATTGTAATGCGCGATCGCGAGACGCAGGCCCTTCGGCGCGAAGGCAAGTCCGCCGACGGTCGAGGGCACCTCGATCGACTTCTCCTCGGCTTTGCCGCTCTTGACGGTGGCCGTCTTGCCGGCCGACCAGGCGAAGGCGCCGTCGGCGTGCAACGCCACCGCGTCGATCCAGCGCCGCTTGGGATCGGTGGCGAGCAGCGTCACCTCGCCCTTGGCATCGAGCGACACGACCTTGCCGTCGTCACCGCCCATTACAAGGCGCTTGCCGTCGGAGGCTGTCGAGAGAATGCCGCCGCTGTGCACTGCGACCTTGGTGATCTCACCCTTGGCGTCGACGAACGCGACGTTCTCCTCGCCGCCGACGAACGCGGCGCGAGGACCAAGAAAATGCGCCGAGGTCACGGCCATGCCGAGCGCAACAGGCTTGACGCGGTCGGTGACAGAGACGATCGAGGCGGAATCCGGGGGCGGCGCGAACTCTTTCATCACGAGACGATGCAGCTCTCGAAACCCTTGCGGATCGCCTCCTCAGGCAATTCGCGACCGATGAAGACGAGGCGGCTCTCGCGCGGCTCGCCCTCCTTCCACTTCCGCTGGTGATTGCCCTCCAGCATCATGTGGACGCCCTGGAAGACGTAGCGGTCGTCGTCGTCGTGGAAGGCGAGGATACCCTTGGAGCGCAGGATCTTGCCGCCCTCGACCTGCACCAGGTTCTGCAGCCAGGGCATGAACACGTTGGGATCGAGCGGCTTGTCGGTCTTGAGGGAGAGCGACTGCATCTCCTCATCGTGATAGTGCTTCAGGCCGTGATCGTGGTGATGATGGTCGTGGCCGTGATGGTGGTGATGATCATGGTCGTGGTCGTGATCGTCGGCCTCCAGGAAATCAGGCTCGATGTCGAGGATGCGGTCGAGATCGAAGGCGCCGCGGTCGAGCACGTCGGCGAGCGCCACCGAGCAGCGCTCGGTGCGATGGAGTTTCGCATAGGGGTTGATGCCGCGGATGCGGGCCTCGACCTCGGCGAGCTCGCCCTTGTTGACGAGGTCGGTCTTGTTCAGCACGATGACGTCGGCAAAGGCGATCTGGTTCTTGGCCTCTGGTGCGTCCTTCAACCGGTCCGACAGCCACTTGGCATCGGCGACCGTGACCACCGCATCGAGCCGCGCGTTCTTCTGCACATCCTCATCGACGAAGAAGGTCTGGGCGACGGGCGCCGGATCAGCGAGACCGGTGGTCTCGACGATGATGGCGTCGAACTTGCCCTTGCGCTTCATAAGCCCGTCCATGATGCGGACGAGGTCGCCGCGCACGGTGCAGCAGATGCAACCATTGTTCATCTCGAACACTTCCTCATCGGCGCCGATGATGAGGTCGTTGTCGATGCCAATCTCGCCGAATTCGTTGACGATGACGGCGTATTTCTTGCCGTGGTTCTCGGACAGAATGCGGTTCAGGAGCGTGGTCTTGCCGGCACCGAGATAGCCGGTCAGGACGGTCACGGGAATCTTTTGGGACGTCGCTTCAGACATAACAACTCCGGACTTTAAGGCTTTTCGCGCGACGCGAGGCGGGGTGGCCCCTGCCCTAGTGGTCAAGCGCGCTGGTCAGGGCCTTTATATTGTGCCTGACCATGTCAATGTAAGTGGGTGCAGGCCCCTTTTCGCCGGTCAAACCGTCGGAAATCAGGGTCCCGCCGACCTTTGCCCCGGTCTCGGCCGCGATCCGCCGGATGAGGCGGTCATCGCTGATATTTTCCAGGAACACGGCCGGGATCTTCTGGGCCTTGATCTGGCCGATGATGGCCGCAATGTCGCGCGCGCTCGGTTCGGTTTCCGTTGAGACGCCGAGGGGGGCGATGAACTGGATACCGTATTCGGCGGAAAAATAGCCGAAGGCATTGTGGGTGGAGATCACCTTGCGCCGCTCGGGTGGGATTTTTGCCACGGCCTCGCGGACCTCACGGTCAAGGGCTTCGAGCTTTTCCAAATAGGTCTTGGCCTGGGCGCGGAAGAACTCCGCGTCATCCGGAGCAGCCGCGGCCAGCGCATTGGTGATGTCGGTGACGTAGATCTTGGCCTTGAGGATAGACTGCCAGGCATGGGGATCTGCGGCCGAGCCTAATTTCAGCGGCGCGATGCCGGCGCTTGCCGTGACCACCTGCGCCTTGCTGCCCGCGGATTGCACGAGGCGCGGCAGCCAACCCTCGAGCCCGAGCCCGTTGACGATGACGAGCTTTGCATCCGCGACTCGCTTCGCATCGCTTGGTGCAGGCGTGTAGACGTGGACATCGCTGTCGGCGCCGACCAGCGTCGTCAGATTGATGCGGTCACCACCGACATTGCGGACGAAATCACCGAGAATCGAGAAGCTCGCAACGACATTGAGCCGCTCCGCGGCGTGCAGCGGCGAGGCGATCAGCAACAGCGCACAAAACAGGATCAGTCGCATCGTCACGCTTCCAGATGCCGGCCGGGAAACAGCTGCCGGACAATGCCGCCGACGCGCCCGAACAGGACGGAGACCACGTAGAGCACGGTCGCCACGAGAATGATCGCGGGACCTGACGGCACACGGGTCTGGAACGACAGCACGAGGCCCGCATAGCCCGAGACCGTCGCAGCGACGACGGCGATGCAGATCATCGCGGTGAGATCGCGCGACCAGAATCGCGCGATGCCGGCGGGCAATATCATGAGGCCGACCGCAAGCAGCGTGCCGAGCGCCTGAAAGCCATTGACGAGATTGATGACGACGAGCGCGAGAAAGGCGAGGTGCGCAGGCCCCCCGGCGCGGCTGACGGTGCGCAGGAACAGGGGATCGACGCTCTCGATCACCAGCGGACGGTAGATCACGGCGAGCACCAGCAGCGTGATCGTGGCGTTGAAGGCCACCACCAGCAGCGTCTGATCATCCATTGCGAGGATGTTGCCGAACAGCACGTGCAAGAGGTCGATATTGGTGCCCTTGATCGAGACGATGGTGACGCCCAGCGCGAGCGAGGCCAGATAGAAGGTTGCCAGCGACGCATCCTCCTTCAGCCCGGTCGATCGCGCCACCACGCCGGCGAGGATCGCGACGGCAAAGCCGGCGATCAGGCCGCCGGCCGTCATCGCGAACAAATTGAGGCCCGACAGCAGGAATCCGACGGCCGCGCCCGGCAGGATCGCATGCGCCATGGCATCGCCGACGAGGCTCATCCGCCGCAGCATCAGAAACACGCCGATCGGCGCGCCCGCCAGCGCCAGCGCGATCACGGCGGCGAGCGCCCGCCGCATGAACTCGAATTCGGTGAACGGACCGATCAGCGCGTCATAGAGCATCTGTGATCACGCCGCCTGGGAGCGCCCATCTTCGCCGCATGCCGCGGCGCTGTCGTCAAAGGCTTCGCACATCCGCATCGCGACCAGCAGGTTCTCCGGCGTCAGCACCTCTGCCGTCGGGCCCCACGCGACTGGGCCCCGCGCTAGCACCAGCGTCTCGCTGAAATGGTTGCGCACCATCTCCAGGTCGTGCAGCGCGGCGAGCACCGTGCGGCCCTCACCGTGCCAGCGCTTGACCAGCGCGAGCAGATCGGCCGTGGTCTTGCTGTCGATGGCGTTGAAGGGCTCGTCGAGCACGATCAGGCTCGCATCCTGAAGCAGCACGCGCGCGAACAGCACGCGCTGCATCTGACCGCCCGAGAGCGTGCCGATCGGGCGGTTCTCGAACCCGTTGAGACCGACGGACGCGATCGCACGGAGTATCTTGTCGCGCGCGGCCTTGCCGATGCCGCCAAACAGGCCGGCCCCGCGCCACAGCCCGGTGCTGACGAAATCGAACACCGAGATAGGGAAGCTGCGGTCGATCTCTGCGCTTTGCGGCAGATAGGCAATGTCTTTGCTGTCGAGCCCGCCGAGATGGATGCTGCCGTCGAGCGGCCTGAGGATGCCGACGATGCCGCGCAGCAGCGTCGACTTGCCTGCGCCGTTCGGACCGATCACGGCGACCAGCGCCCCCACGGCGATCTCGCCGCTGAGATGATGCACGGCCGGATGCCGGTCATAGCCGAGCGTGACGTTGTGAAAGTGGAGCGCCGCCATGGTCACCTCATCGCCAGGAAGACGATGCCCCAGAGCACGGCGCAGACGGCGAGCGCGGCCGCGACACGGCCCGCCATGGTCATGCGCAGGATCGACCAGGGCGCCGCCTGGGCAGGATGCGGTGAGGCCGCATCGTGAACATGGGCATGGGTGTGGTCGTGCCCATGCGAATGCGGCTTGCCATGAGAGTGGCCGTGGGCACGGTCGTGATGATGGGCGTGGGACGCGGCGGGAACCATTGGAGGATGTTATATTATAACATTACCCCTGTCCACGCTTTGAGGTGTCATCCCGGGGCTATGCGGAGCATAGAACCCGGGATCTCGAGACTCTCAGGTGCGCAACTGCGCACCATAGTTCGGCTCTTCGAGCCGCCCCGGAATGACGCCCCAAAGCATCCACGCCGGCTTAGGGCTTGCCGATCACCATGGCGATGGCGGCCGCCACGAACGGGAACGGCACCGAGACGGCGCAGCGGAACCAGACGAAGCGGGCCGGCATGAACGGTATTTCCCACAAGATGACCCGTTGGAAGGCAAACAGCGCCCAGGCGACGACATAGGCGACCACCTGGGGCACCCCGCCGCCCGACTTCAGCGCTACGGTGCCGATGGAGAAGCCGATCACGGGACCGCCGGGCGTGGCCGCGCCAGCGACCACGGCAGTCGCGACCCCGAGCCAGCCGCTGTCCGGACCGAGCCAGCCGGTGATCACCTCCTGCGGGATGATCGCCGCGATGTAGCCGGAGCCGATCACACCCAGCGCGATCCGCGGCACGATGTTGACGAAGTCCATCGAGCCTTCGCGCAGCGAGGCCTTGAACACCGGCGGGCCCCGGCGGAAGGCGATCAGCCCGACGCCGAGCACCGAGCCCCACAGCAGGATGTCGATCAGAAGCGCTGCGCTCAACCCTCGTCATCCTTCGTGAGCGGCTTCGGATAGAGCCTGACATAGACGAAGCGGCCAAGGGCGCCTGCGAGCACCGGCAGCGGCAGCGAGATGACGATCCGCCACAGCGTGAAATCGGTGCCCATGATCGGGATTTCCCACGCGACTGCCCGGCCATAGCCGATCAAGGTCCAGCTCACGACCATGGCGATGGTGGCGCCGAAATCGGCGCCGACTGCCAGCAGCGCGCTCGCCACGGGATAGGCGGTGAAGGGGCCTCCGGGCAGGATCGCGCCGAAGGCGGTCCCGATCAGAAGGCCCATCAGACCGGATTTCGGCCCGAGCGACCGCGAGACTTTTTCGTGCGGCAGGATCTCGGAGATGAAGGCGCCAAGCAGGCAGCCTGCCAGCACGCGCGGCAGGATGCCGCCGAACAACGAGAGATCGTGAGTGAGAATGTCCAGAACGCCGTCGACGCCGTCGCGCCGCCAAACCAGTGTTGCGCTCACCGCCACCAGGATCGCGATGATGATGGTCGACCAGCCGATCGGCTTGCGCACACGCCCCGGCCGCGGCTCGGACTCCGCGTCCTCGGCAGGCGCCGGGTCTTTCGGGGAAAGTTCTAACAACGGATGTGGAGTGGCTCGAGGGTGATGCCCGTCCTGATTACGGGCGCCGTTCCCCCGATGCAAACGGTACGATGACAGACCCGTGCGCGCACCACGCAGGACTCGCACGAATGGCTTTAGGCAACGGCGGTGCCACAGGGGCGGTCAACCTCCACCGGTTGCGGAGGAGGTCGGCGCGAAGCGCCGGGTGGGGGCTCTCTCCACGCTGAGATTCCCACCGTGGAGACACCCCCACCCCAGCCCCTCCCCCGCAAGCGGGAGAGGGACTGCACCGATTTCTATGGATGAATTCCGCACAGCAAAAAGGCGGCCGCGCATGCGACCGCCTTATCTGTCATTCCGGGGCGGCGAAGCCGAACCCGGAATCTCGAGATCCCGGGTTCGATGCTGCGCATCGCCCCGGGACGACGGAGTGAAACTTACGCCTTCTCGAACAGGGACTCGACGTATTCCCAGTTCACGAGGTTCTCGACGAACGCCTTGAGATAGTCGGGCCGGCGGTTGCGATAGTCGATGTAGTAGGAGTGCTCCCAGACGTCGCAGCCGAGGATCGGGGTGGCGCCGTGCACCAGCGGATTCTCGCCGTTCGGCGTCTTGGAGATCTCGAGCTTGCCGTTCTTGACCTGGAGCCAGCACCAGCCGGAGCCGAACTGGCCGACGCCGGCCGCCTGGAAGTCGGTCTTGAACTTGTCGAAGCCGCCGAGGTCCTCGTTGATCTTCTTCTCGAGCTTGCCCGGCAGCTTGGTGCCGCCGCCATTGGGCTTCATCCAGCTCCAGAAGTGGATGTGGTTGTAGTGCTGGCCGGCATTGTTGAACACCGCAGGGTTCTTGCCGAACGAGCCCTTGACGATCTCTTCAAGGGACTTGCCTTCCCATTCGGTCCCCTTGAGCGCGTTGTTGCCGTTGGTGACGTAGGCCTGATGATGCTTGTCGTGGTGATATTCCAGCGTCTCCTTCGACATGTACTGGCCGAGGGCGTCATAGGCGTAAGGGAGTGGGGGCAGCGTAAAGGTCATGGGTTCTTGTCCGCAACTGGTGGGGAACGAGTTATAACGGTCACCTCTTATAGAAGGTTCCGCTGCCATTAAATACCTCAGAATTTCGAAAACGCGTGACGGGGACGCTTGGCACGATTGCATAAAATCAGCGCAGCACGCGGACATTCGCGCAGCCTTGGTGGTTTGATGCAAAATATCATTGCCTTTGAGGCGCTTATGGCAGAACGAATGCCCTACGCACCGAGGTTGCGAAAGACAGAGCCATGAGCATCGAGATCGACATTTTGAACGGCGACGCCTCGTGGCCGATCGCAAAGCCGCTGCTCAGCACGG
The DNA here is from genome assembly GCF_045571415.1 of Bradyrhizobium sp. LMG 9283. Lineage (NCBI taxonomy): Bacteria > Pseudomonadati > Pseudomonadota > Alphaproteobacteria > Hyphomicrobiales > Nitrobacteraceae > Bradyrhizobium > Bradyrhizobium sp. LMG 9283. The sequence continues at coordinate 1,117,833 of NZ_CP120691.1, read as the reverse complement.
TCTGGGGACACGATGCGGCGGAAAAGCCGCGCTGGGCTCACGTCAAATGGGCCAATGCGGACCTGCGCGTGCTGATCGAGACGCCCGAGGACGGGCTCGTCTGCCATGTCGGCGTCTACTTCCGCACGGTGACCTGGAATGGACAGAAGGTTCACGTCGGCGGCATCGGCGGCGTCTGCACGCGCGCGGACCGGCGCGGCCGCGGCTACGCGACGATCGCGATCGACGCGGCAGTGCATACCATGCGTGCCAACGAGGCGGTCCGCTTCGGGCTCCTGTTCTGCGAGCCGCACAATTTCGCTTTCTACGAGGGCCGCAAATGGCAGCCCTTCAAGGGCGAGGTCTATTGCGAGCAGCCGGAGGGGCGGATCCGCTTCGACTACATGGCGCCGTATGTCTTCGACATCGTCCGGGCGCCGACGCTGGGCACCATCGACCTATGCGGCCTGCCCTGGTAAGCCCTGCGTGAGATGAGGGCTGGCGCGGGTCTCGCGCGCCCTATAATATGTCGATCATCATCCAATATTCCGCACCGTGACACATGACGATCGACGCCCCCTTAGACGCCGTCCCGCCGGTTGCGCCGGTCGCCTCACCCATCGCCAGCCTCCTGACCGCGCCGATCCTGCCGACGCTGCTGCGGCTCGCGATCCCCAACATGATCGCGATGGTCGGCAGCACGCTGGTTGCCGTTGCCGAGACCTCCTATATCGGCCGGCTCGGCACCATTCCGCTCGCCGCGATCGCGCTGGTGTTTCCGTTCGCGATGCTGACGCAGATGATGAGTGCGGGCGCGATGGGCGGCGGCGTATCGTCAGCGATCAGCCGCGCGCTCGGTGCGGGCAATCACGACCGCGCCGCGACGCTGGCGCTGCACGCCGCCATCATCGGCCTCTGTGGCGGGCTGTTCTTCACGGTGATGATGCTCGTCTTCGGCCGCTCCTTCTTCGCGCTGCTCGGCGGCCGCGAGCGCGTGCTCGAGGAAGCCAGCGGCTATTCGCAGGTACTGTTCTCCGGCGCGATCGCGATCTGGCTCGTCAACACGCTGGCCTCGGTGATCCGCGGCACCGGCGATATGCGCCTGCCCTCGATGACGCTGATCGGGGCGAGCGTGCTCCAGATCGCGCTTGGCGGCACGCTGGGGCTTGGCCTGTTCGGAGTGCCGCAATTCGGCATGCCGGGCGTGGCGAGCGGGCAGCTGATCGCGTTCAGCTGCGCCGCGATCTTCTTCCTCTGGTATCTCCTGTCCGGCCGCAGCCGGTTGCAGCTCGATTTTCGCGCCTTTCATTTCGAGCGTGCGATGTTCCTGGACATCCTCAAAGTCGGCGCGGTGGCCTGCCTGTCGCCGCTCCAGACCGTGCTCACCATTCTGATCTTCACGAAGATTCTCGCGACCTTCGGCACCGAGATGCTGGCAGGCTACGGCATCGGATCGCGGTTGGAGTTCTTGCTGATCCCGATCACCTTCGCCTTCGGCATCGCCTCGGTGCCGATGGTCGGCATGGCGATCGGCGCCGGACATATGACGCGCGCGCGGCATGTGGCCTGGACGGCCGCCGCGGCCTCCGGACTCACGGTCGGCCTGATCGGCCTCGCCGTCGCACTTGCTCCGTCGCTGTGGGTCGCGCTGTTCACGCAGGATGCCGGTGTCACCGCCGCTGCGCACAGCTATTTCCACTGGGCAGGTCCGGCCTTCGTGTTCTTCGGCATGGGCGTGTCGCTGTACTTCTCCTCGCAAGGCGCCGCACGCGTCGGAGGCCCCGTGCTCGCTTCCACCGCACGGCTTCTGATCGTCGCGATCGGCGGAGCTGGCCTGATGATGGCGCAGGCGCCGGCCTGGACGCTGTTCGCGCTGGTCGGCGGCGCCATGGTCGTGTTCGGGCTGTCGACCGCAGCCTCGGTCGCCTTCGTGCGCTGGGGCAAATGATCGCAGGAAGATCAATGCAAGTATAAACGCAGGAAAGTGATTCCATCCAGCGTTGCACTATCTTGCCGGGCTGCTATGGAGGCGCTCCATTTCGGGGCTTTTCCATGACGTCCAGATTCGCTGCGCTCATCGTCCTCCTCGCCGCGCTGTTCGGCACGACTGCCGCCCACGCGCAGAGCGCCGACGGGACCTGGCTGACTCAGGCGGGTGATGCACGCGTCAAGATCAGCAAATGCGGCGGCGGCATCTGCGGCCATATCGTGTGGCTGCGCGAGCCCTATGACACCTCAACCGGCCAGCCCGCCACCGACAGCAAGAATCCCAATCCCGCCCTCGCCAGGCGTCCGATGATCGGCTTGCCATTGTTCAGCGGCATGGAGCCCGCAGGACCGAACAAATGGGCGGGTCAGATCTACAATGCCGACGATGGCAGCACCTATGCGAGCAGCATCAGCCTGACTGGCGCGGACTCGCTGCGGGTCGAAGGCTGCGTCGGCGCGCTCTGCAGCGGTGAAACCTGGACCCGCGCTGGTCGCTGAGCTTCCGAACGTGCCCCGGCTCTGCGCAGCGTCACTGCGTGCCGCAGCGCATCCGGGACACGAGAGTCTTTTACGCCGTCATCGCCTTCAACGCGGTCGCCGCCGAGGCATAGCCGCCCCGCGCGCCGTCGATGAAGTGCACATGGTCGCTGCGCAGCGCCGAGGGCGTGAAGCAGGTCATCATCGCGGCATCCTGCTGATGGACGCCATAGCGCACAATGCCGTCGTGCGCGGCGGCCGCGAGGCGAGCGCTCAACGCGCGCTCGAGCTGCGGAGTGCAGTCGAGAATCATGCGCAGACCGTCGTCGTACTTGCGGAAGTCCGAGTTCTCGACGACCTGGCGCTTATAGAGGCTGGGCACGAAACCACCGATCTTGATGTCGAAGCGCATGATCAGATAGGCGAACAGCGTATAGGCCAGCACGCTGGCTCTGCGCGCGAGCAGCGGACCGCCGCGCCTGGTGCGGGCTTCGAGCTCCAGCCCCTGCGGCGGCCATTTCAGCGGCGGCCCCTGCGGCGGCACCGGGCGGCCGCCCTCCGGACTACGCTCGACGAGATGGATGATGTCCTCGATCACCTGGCGGAAGGCGTGCGGATCGACGCCGCGCGCCGGCATCACTAGCACTGACAGGATCAGGCCGCGGGCAGCCGGCATCACCTCGAATCGGCACGACAGGCCGGAGAGGTCCGGTTGTGTGCCGGCGGACGCCTCCTTGACCGCAAACTCGCCGCGCTTCATCGCGGCGTCGGCCCAGGCAAGCCCGCCGCCCGAGAACATCGCATAGGACAGGTTTGCCGACGGTCCAAACCGGGCGACGCGCACGTCAAGGCCTTGAGCGCGAATGACGCCGACCGGCACCAGTGCGATGCGCATGGTCAGATCGAGATCCTCCCGCACCCAGGTCGCGGTCGCAGCCAGTGCTTCGCGGGCAAGTTCGATATCGTCCGGCGCGACCGCGAAGCTCGCGCCATCGCCGCCGAACACGAAGGGGAATTCGCGCCCTCCCAGCGCGTTGGTCACCGCCGCGATCACGGCGGCGCCGGCCATGTTCACGGCCTTGTAGCGTTGCGCCGCGATCGCCTTGGTCGAATCGACGATATCGGCAACACCGATGCTCCAGTCGTCCGGCAACGGCGAATACAGCGCAGGATCCATCAGGCTGGTGAAGCCTCGGAAGACGGGAATGCCGCCATAGAAGGATGATGTCATCGGGTGATGCCGGATGGTTGAGATGGCGCCTTGCGAGACAAATACGTGGCGGGAGCGATCTGGGTTCGCGGGCCGGCTTCCGCGATGTCCAGATCATTGGTTGAAATGAAGCCGGACAACAAGCTTGCACGCCGGTGCAATGCGCACAAGCGGCCACCGGAATTGTCACATGAACGAATTGATTTGGAGAAGTCTCGGGCCCGAGCGCCTAGTGCAGCTTCTCGTCCTGACGCTTGCGCACGGTATCGAGAGACGCATCATGGCAGCCGATCAGGCGAACGAATTGCTGCAGGTGCATTTCGTGCCCGTGACCGCCGGAATTTTGCTGCGACATTGGCGTGCAGTGGACATCGTCCGGGTTCGCACGGGATTGCTCCGTGTGGCCCTGATTTGAAGCCGTCATGTTTGGCGTGGTCATGGACTGCTCCCTGTCGATTAGGGCAGATCGATTGACGTAACCCAATCGGGTGCGGGGCATCTTACGACCAAATCCGGCTGGATGTCATTGTGCCGGATCAATGCGATCATAACGGCAGAGTTCCGCTTATGCCGTATTCCCTGCGTCGACAGTGAACACCGTCCCGGTGACATTGCGGCCGCCTTCCCCCAACAGGTATTCCACCATGCGCGCGACATCGTCCGTCTCCGGGAGGCGGCGCAGCGCGCTGCGGCCGGCGATGCGCTTGCGTCCCTCGTCGGAGAGATCGTGGGTGAGCTCGGTGTCGATGAAGCCCGGAGCGATCGCATTCACGGTGATGCCGAGCTTGCCGACCTCGCGCGCGAGCGAGCGGGTGAAGCCGGTGGCGGCCGCCTTGGTCGCGCCGTAGACCGAGAGGCCGTTGTAGCCGGTGGTCGCGATGATCGAGGAGATGTTGATAATGCGGCCGGCGCCGTCCGCCATCATCTGCCGCGCGACATATTTGGTGAGGATGATCGGCGACAGCACGTTGAGCTGCACCAGCGCCGCGATCTCGGAATTGTGCATGGTGGCGAGCAGGCCTTCGGTGCCGAGGCCGGCATTGTTGACGAGACCGTAGATCGGGCCGAACTCGTCGCGCACGAGCTTTGCGAAGGCCGGAATCGCATCGATCACGGCAAGATCGCAAGCGCGGAAGTGCAGACGCCCCTCGGACCCGGCGATGGCCGCCTTGAGCTCGTCGCTCTCGCGCCGCGCGGCCGCGATTACGTTGAAGCCTGCACCAACGAGGCGCCTCGCAATCGCTAGCCCAATGCCGCGGCTGCCACCGGTGACGAGAACATTATGCATCGGTACGCGCCAGTTTTCCGGCCGGGGTGACGTCGAGTGCCTCGACGAAGCGGACCACCGCCGGCACCTTGTGGGACGCGAGCTGGGCGCGGCACTGCTCCAGGATCTGATCGCGGATCTCCTTCACGCGTGCCTGATCGGTACCGTCGGCGAGGATCACGTCGGCGACGACGATGCCGCCGGTGATCGGGCTACGGCGGGATTTGGCCCGCGACATCCGCACGTCGGGATGGCGGTTGATCACCGCCTCGATCTCCTCGGGGTGGACCTTCAGGCCGCCGATATTGATGATGCCGCCGCGACGGCCGACGAAATAATAGCGGTCGCCGCGCAGCTCGACGATGTCGCCGCTGTCGACGAAGCCGTCGGCGTCGGTGAGCGCCGCCGCATTGCGGCCGACATAGGCATGCGCCGTGCGCGCCGAGCGGATCCGCAGCGAGCCGTCGACGACCTTCATCTCGACGCCGTTGCGGTTGCCGAGATAACTGGCCGGAAAGCCTTCCAGCCCGTCATTCACGGCGAAGCCGACGCCGGCCTCAGTTGAGGCATAAGCATGGCCGACGGAAGCATTGGGGAACGCCGCCTTCAAGCCGTCCAGCACCGCCTGGTCGGCGATCTCGCCGGAGAGACGGACGTAAGCCGGGGCGAATTGCGCCGCCGAACCGCTCATCAGGAGCTTGCGCCAATGCGAGGGCGTGCCTGAGATGTGCGAGACGCCGCGCGCCTTCAGCCGCGCGACGTGATCGGCGAGCGCTTCATGCGGATCGGATAGCACCATCGAGCCGCCGGAGAGAACGGCGCGGAGGAATATCTGCAGGCCACCATAGCGGCGAATGTCGTAGAAGGTTGCCCATATCGGCGCCGGACCACGCGCCGGGCCTTCGGCAACAATCGCTCCGGTCAAGGCTTCCAGCGTATGGCCGACGATCTTTGGCACGCCTGAGGTCCCCGAGGTGAGCATCAGCCATTCGGTCGCGCGCTCGGACTTGGCCGGCGCGGTGGCTTGAAGCGGCAATCGCGCGACGACGACCAGCGGCACACAGGTCTCCGCCCAGCGATCGGGCTCATCGGTGACGACCGCATCGATCCCGGCATCCGCGATCAAGGCGTCGAGATGCGCCGGATTGAGGTCCGGCGGACACAGCAACATGCGACGTGCGATGCCGTCGAGCTCGATCATGGCAAGACCGGACCGGAGCTGGTCGGACAGCTTGAGCAGCACGGCACGGCCCGACAGCTCGCGCAGGCGACCGCCCAGAACCGTGTGCGCCAGGATGTCGGTCAGCGACACGACATCCTGCGCATCGGAGATCGTGCGGCCCTTCAGCTCGGCGCCGAGATGGTCGCGAAGCGCAAAGATCTCACGCGGGGACATTTTCGTAGGCTCGCACGAAATCGCCCACCGTGGCGGGGAACGCGGCGTCCTCGGAAATGGTGAAGGGGTCGACGCCGATCTCGTCCTCGAGCCGCGCCACGAGAATCGCGAAGGCGAGCGAGTCGAAGCCCGTCTCGTGTAACGACAGATCGTCCGACAATGCGGGGAGCGTGACGTGCTGCTCCTTGGCGATCTGCTGGATCGCTTCGATGACCTTAGACCTTACCGACATGGCTGGCTCGCTTTTCGTTATCGTTCGTGTTGCGGCGGCTCTTGATGACCGCATCCCATGGCGTCTGTTTACCCGACAGAAGTAAATGGCTTCTTGGACAATTCAGATAAAATTGGACCGATCGGCGGATTTCCGGGCGCTACAGCCGGACCGTTCCTTCAAGGATCTTCGTAAACGCCTCTGAATCGAGCGTGACGTAGGCCCCCGACGTCGGATCGAACATGAATAGCGGATCGCTTATCGCACTGGGGTCGAATCCCTCCCGCGCGAGCTCGCCCTTCTTCTGCTTGAACGTCTCGGTCGCATCGATTTCGCTGGAGATACGGATGAAGACGGGACGGGCATAGGCCGGCAGCCGGTGCGCGAGATGGACGGGCAGTGCGGCAATATCAAAGCCCTCGTTCACGACGAGCGCGCTCATGCCGGCACGGCCATCCGCACCGGAAACGCTGACGCCATAGGTGGTGGCGTCGATCACGCCGGCGAAGTCGCGAACGGCATCGTTGACTTCCGAGGTCGCGACATTCTCGCCCTTCCAGCGGAAGGTGTCGCCGATGCGGTCGACGAAATGGAAAAAGCCCTTGTCATCAATCCGCATCAGATCGCCGGTGCGGAACCAGGCATCGCCCTTGGCAAAGACGTCGCGCAGAATCTTCTTTTCGGTCTCGCCGGCGTCGGTGTAGCCCTCGAAGCGGCCGCCGCCCTCGTCCGCGGTGCCGATGCGGCCGATGGCTTCGCCAGGCTCACCGCGGGCGCAGGCGATGCAGAAGCCCTCGTCACTACGTAGAGGCGTGCCGCTGTCGGGGTCGAGCTTGACGAGACTGGCCGGAAAGCGGTGCGCGAGCAGAGGCGGGACGCGCCCGATCGCGCCCGGCTGTCCCTCGACGTTGAACAGCGAGAAATTGCCTTCCGTCGCGGCGTAGAATTCGAGGATGCGCGGGATGGAAAAGCGCGCCTGGAAATCCTCCCAGATGTCGCCGCGCAGGCCGTTGCCGCAGACGAGCCGCAGGCGGTGCTGATTTTCGTATTCCGACGGCGCCGCCTTCAGCAGGTAGCGGCAGAGCTCGCCGATATACTGGAACAGCGTGCAGTCATGCCGCACAATGTCGGACCAGAAATGCGAAGCCGAGAATTTTTCCGCAATCACTACCGAGCCGCCGGCAGCCAGCATGCTGCACGGCGCGACGATGCCGCCGACCGAGTGGAATAGCGGCAGACAATCGTAGAGCCGATCCTGCGGCGTCGCGCCGGTGAGGCCGGCGAACCAAAAACCCCAATTGAGAATGCGGCGGTGGCTGATGCTGGCCGCTTTTGGGAGGCCGGTGGTGCCAGAGGTGTAGATCAGCAGCGCACGGTCGTCGATGGTGATCTTGCCGTGTTCCTCCGGCGAGAGCGGGCCGTCCTCGAGGACGGCGAGCGCGACGTCGATCGCGCGTTCGCCGCGAGCATCGCCGTGGGTCCAGACCTTAGACTGCGTCTTCATATACGGGGTTGCGCTCTCCAGCATCACCCTCAGGTCGTGCGCGACGATGATGTGCGCCGGCTTTGCGAGATCGAGGCAATGCGCAAGCGATTGGCCGACAAGCTTCGTGTTGATCAGCGCAACCACACCGCCGATCCGGCTGATGCCGAGCCAGGCGGCAACATAGTCGGTGCCGTTCGGAATGATCAGCGCAACTGTATCGCCCTTGGCCACGCCGACCGAGCGTGCCCAGCACGCGTAGCGATTGATGCGCTTCGACAAGTCTTCATAGTCGAGCGCCGCGTCATTCGTGACCAGCGCGATGCGCCCAGGCTGGCACCGGGCCCAATCGTCGACGACATCGGCGAACAACCGCCCCGGCAGCGTCTCGATCCGCGCGGTGAGCTCGATGGCCTTCAGCCAGATCTTCGAAGCCGAAGGCGTGCGCGCCGCTTTCGGCTGCTCGATGACGCCGGTGGTCATGTTGTTCACTCTTGCGGGCCGTCTGCTGGTTTCCGGCAACTTAGCCCGCGCGCCCTGCCCAGATGTTAAGAGACAAGGTAAAACCAGGTTAGTGTGCGATTAACTCTATTCATCCCTTACCAAGCCAGACGGGATCGGCGCGAAGCCGCTGGCGCAAGGTGGCAGACGTATCGGGGGATCAAGCTGGCGTAGCGAAGCGGGCGCGCGGGTCCGCCTTGCGCTAGCCGGCTCGCCCGTGACGCAAACGTTGCGGCGGTGCGTTGACCGGGTAGTACGGATTGAGGTTACAGACCGCGGCGCGCCCCCAAGCTGTGGCGCGGCATTGCGGCAGCGAGGTAAAGGAGCAGTCGTACCACTCCCCGCCACCGCCATTCGCGCCGGAATAGACGTGCATGCAGACGGGATAGCGAGGATCGAAGGTCTGCGCCTGCGAGGGCGCGACGACGAGCACTGCCGCAACAGCGCTGATCAGGCTAAACGAGAGACGCACGAAGAATGCTCCTGTACGCTGTATCGCGGATCTCAGTACACCCTCTTGTGACGCCGGCGCGGTGGCGGCGGTTCGTCGAAGGCGTAATAGGGATTGAGATCGCAACTCGCCGCGCGGCCCGAGGCCGAGGCGCGGCATTGCGGCAGCGAGGTGAAGGAGCAGTCGTAATAGTCACCGCCGCCACCGGTGAAGCCGCCGGGCGTATAGACGTGCATGCACACGGGGTAGCGCGGATCGTAGGTCTGCGCGCTGGCATCGGCCGCGACGAACAGCGCGGCGACCGCCGTGAGGGTCAAAATCGGCAAACGCATGGAGGAATCCTCGAGTTGGTCACGGCGGCGACGGGGAGGCCAACCGCCTCATATGGCATAACACCACGCTAGAGGCGACTGTTCCTAGGGGCAGATGACGGCAAGGTGAGTGGACGAGCTAGCCGCCGAGCCCCTGCAACACCAGCCGGTTCAGCCTTGCCGCGAACGCCGCCGGGTCTTCCGGCAATTCGCCGTCCAGGATCTGCGCCTGTTCGAGAAGGAGCAGGCTGAGATCGTCGACGGCCTTCGAGCCAGCTTGCGCCTTGGTGACCGCGGTGACCAGCGGATGGCGCAGATTGATTTCGAGGATCGGCTTGGTCTTCATGCCGCGGTTCTGCTGCGACAAGATGCGCTCGAGCTCGCGGCTGGGGCCCTGGCTATCGGCGACGAGGCAGGAGGCCGAGCTGGTAAGCCGGGTCGAGGCCTTGACGTCGCTGACGCGCTCGCCGAGCGCGGCCTTGATCACGGCGATGGTGGCCGCTTCGTCCGCAGCCGGCTCGTCCTTCTTCGGCTCGTCCTTGTCGTCAATACGCGGGATCAGGTCGAGATTGAGATCGCCCTGGCTCAGCGATTTCAGTGGCTTGCCTTCGAACTCCGACGGCATCGAGGTCCAGAACGCATCGACGGGATCCGACAGCAGCAGCACCTCGATGCCGCGCGCGGTCGCAGCTTCCAGCCGCGGATTGGACTTCAACCGTTCGATGCTGTCGCCGACGAGATAATAGATCTCTGTCTGGTTCGGCTTGAAGTCGGCGACGACCTGCTTCAGCGACCGCTTCTCGCCCGACGTCGTGGTGAAGCGCGACAGCGCCAGCAGCTTTTCGCGCCGCTCGAAATCCTCGTAGATGCCTTCCTTCAGCACCGCGCCGAAGGCGTCCCAGATCTTGGCAAAGTTCTCCGGGTCCTTGTCGGCGAGGCTTTCGAGCTCGGACACCACCCGGGTCGCCACAGCTTTGCGGATCTGCGCCAGCTGCGGATTGTTCTGGAGCATCTCGCGCGAAATGTTGAGCGGAAGATCCTCGGCGTCGACCACGCCGCGGATGAAGCGCAAGTAACCCGGCAACAGATCGGCATCATCGGTAATGAAGACGCGGCGGACATAGAGCTTCACCCGGCCCTTGCGGTTTGGCTCGAACAAGTCGAACGGCTTGGTCGAGGGTGCAAACAGCAGCACGGCGTAGGAGTAGCGTCCCTCGGCGCGGTAGTGCAGCGTCATGGCGGGATCGTCGAAGGCGGAGGCGATCTGCTGATAGGCCTTCTTGTAATCGTCCGCCGTCAGCTCGGATTTCGCGCGCTGCCACAGCGCGCTCGCCGAATTGATCTGGCGCGGCTCGCCTTCTTCCGGCACGAGCTCGATCGGAAACAGGATGTTGTCCGAATAGGCCGTGACGATGCGCTCGATCTCGTAGGTCTCGAGATACTTTTTCGTATCATCCTTCAGATGCAGGACGATCTCGGTGCCGCGCGTCACGCGCGCCGCCTCCTCGTCGCTGGCGCGGGCGATCTCGAAGCCGGAGCCGCCGGACGACGTCCAGGTCCAGACGTCACTCTCGCCGGCGCGGCGGCTGATGACGACGATCTTCTCGGCGACCATGAAGGCGGAATAGAAGCCGACGCCGAACTGGCCGATCAGGCCGAGGCCGTCCTTGGCCTCCTTCAGCTTGGACACGAACGCCTTGGTGCCGGAGCGGGCGATGGTGCCGAGATGGTCGATCAGCTCCTGCCGCTCCATGCCGATGCCATTGTCGGCGATCGTCAGCGTCTTGGCCGTCTTGTTCGGGATGATGCGGATCTTGAGCGTGTCGCCTTCACCAAGCAGGGCGGGACTTGCGATGGCCTCGTAGCGCAGCTTGTCGCAGGCATCGGAGGCATTGGAGATGAGTTCGCGAAGGAAGATGTCGGTTTCCGAATAAACGGAGTGCACCATCAGGTGCAGCAGTTCGGAAACTTCGGCCTGGAAAGGCTGAGTGTGCACAGCCGTATCTGACGTCGTCATGCGCTTACCCGGTCAAAACAAAAGGGAGGAACCCGGATATAGCGCGATGAGAGGGCGGATCAAGAGGACGTGAAGCGGTGAGCCCCTGCCCGTGACGGAGGCGATCCTGTCGATGGACAATAGGCGATCAGGTCACGCATCGGCCGGGCTGGAGCAGCTTGGCGACCTCGGTCAGGGAGCTGACCATCGGTTCGCAGGCGATGGTCGGCTTGTTGCGGCCCTGCTGCTTCTTCTGGTTCTGGAGCAGCACCGGCGCCTTGGCGTTGCCGCTCTCGATCACCGCAGGGACCCGCAGCAGCACCGACGTATCGGGGAGGTCGCTCAGCCGCATCGACACGGTGCGGGTGGAAACTGCTGCCGGCTTGACCTCGGCCAGCCGGTCGGCTTTGGCGGCCCGATTGACGTTGTGGCCGGGCTTGTCAGACTTGTCGGCGACCGCCTGCCAGCGGTCGGCCAGATCGTGGCCGGCGGCCAGTTGCACGGCACCCACCTGGACGGCACCGAGTGTCGCGGCAATCGCGACGGCACCCAAAAACACCTTTTGAATCTGTGACATGGCTGTCGATCCCTCGCCCCATGGCGATCGCGGGAACAACGCGGGCCGAGGACGGGGGGTTCTCGGCCGTCACGATCACTTAACCGTGTGCGAAAAAAGTCGCGCCGCGAAAAATATTTGGAGAGCCTTGGAACGACTCCGGCAGTCCGGAGTCGTCTCAGCAGCCGGCTATTCCCCCCTGCCCCATAAGCCGGCGACGTAGGGCGCGACTGTGGTGATGCCAGTCGCGCCTTACTTTTCTCTGCGACTCACTTTGGTTCGAGTTATTTGGCCTTCCCCGCCAGCCAATCCCGCCCCTCGCCGTAGAGCTTCTCGACCTCGGCACCGGTGAGGCCCGGCATGTCGCGCTTCACCTTGTAGCCAATCAGCTCCTGCATGTAGGCGAGATGGCGATAGCCTTCGGGAAGCGCGGCGAGCGCCCGCTGATCGAGGCGGAGTGTCGCTGCGGGATCGACTGGGTCGATCCGATCCTTCTCGTAGATCGGCTGCCGGCGGACGATGCCCCATTTGCCAATACCTGATTGGTCATGCCGCTTCTCCAGGAAGTCGTAGAAGCGGCCGGTGCAGACAACGTCGCAGAGCACGTCATGCACCAGCGCGCGCTGCGAGATCGTCATCTTGGTTTGGGCGATCGCGCGCTCGCCGGACAGGTCGATGCTGGTACCGCCGAGGAAATGCAGAATGCGCACTCCCCTGGCAAACCCCTCCTGGCTGACGCGCATGAAATCCCGCGCCGGCCCCTGAAACCAGGTGGCAGACATCCAGCCTTCCTCGTGCCAGACCGTGGCAAAGCGCTCCCAGTCGCCGGCGTCGCGCCAGACCGCCCAGTTCTCAACGAGGTCGCGAATGGCGAGGCGATCGAGGAGTTGCTGGTCCATGGTAGGTCTCTCCCGGCGGCTTGAGGCTGCGATGGATGTCATCGGCCCGAGGTATCAACGGGGCAATGAGGTTGGCAAGCGGAGATGCCTCGCGGCCGTTCGAATTGCCCACACAACGGGACAAGCGCGACACGAGCAACTAGCCTTTCAATCAACCAGAACGCGATTAATATCGCGCCAATGCAGATGAAATTCCCCTTGTTGGCCGCGCTTCTCGGATTGCTCGCGGCTTTCCCTTCCCATGCACAGACTGATACGCAGAGCGAAAGTGCCCAGGCTTGGGCGAAGCTATCGGCGCACATCGCCAAGAGCAGGCTATTTCCAGCCCAGGCACTGGGGCAAACCGGTGAGGCCAAGGTAGGCTTCGTCATCGATCGGTCCGGCAAATTGATCTCGCGGGCGCTGGCTGCGAGCACCGGCTCGCGACTGCTCGACGATGCTGCGCTGGAGATCGTCGCCCGCGCCCAACCGTTTCCGGCGCCACCGCCTTCGGAGCTGAAGGAAGAGACTTTCTATTTCGTAGTGCCGATTGTCTTCAACGGCCGTCAATTCCAGGTGCCGACCAACGGGCTGGTACTGAGCACGCCGGCTTCCGGCTTCGCAGAGTCCGAGGCTATGGCCGCCTGGCGCAAGGCGGTCACCGAGCACGTCTGGCGCAACAGGGTGTTTCCTCCGCAGGCGATCGGCCGCAGAGGTGATGCCGGCGTCACATTCGTGGTCGATCGCTCGGGCAAATTGATTTCAAGTGCTTTGGTGGAAAGCACGGGCTTCGCGCCGCTGGATGCCGCGACGCTGGCTATGGTCGAGCGATCCGTGCCGTTCCCGAAGCCTCCCGCTGAGGCGAAGGATGACCTGCAGACAGTAACAGTCCTCATAGCTTTCGACGGGACGCAGCCGAACATGGCGCCGTCGCCGGAACGAGAGAAATGGCTCCAATCCTGGATCGAGGGCCAGGCCAAGCTAAACGCGAAATCCCCTGGGCCGGATGATACAAAGCTAAACTCGATGCTTCGCAGCATCTGCCGCAGCTGCTGATGCAGAGCGAACCAACTCTTCGCCACCTGTAAAAACGGCGCGCCTTGCGACGCGCCGTCTTCTTTTCCGATGCGAGCTTCCTTATGCCGCCGGCGCCTTCGGCGTGCGATTGCGCGAGTTGCGCTGGAAGAACAGCGCCTGGCTCGCGACCGCCGACACCATCGCGGGCTGGAACGGCTTTGAGATCAGGAACGCCGGCTCGGGACGTTCGCCGGTGAGGAAGCGCTCGGGGTACGCGGTGATGAACACCACCGGCACCTCGAAGGTGCGCAGCAGCTCGTTGACCGCGTCCAGGCCCGACGAGCCATCGGCGAGCTGAATGTCGGCGAGGATCAGGCCGGGCCGCTTGTTCTTGGCGAGCGCCACCGCATCGGCGTGGGTGCGCGCGACGCCGACGACATTATGGCCGAGATTCTTCACCAGGCTCTCGAGGTCCATGGCGATGAAGGTCTCGTCTTCGATGATCAGCACATCGGTGGCGATCTCGGCCGCCATCTCGCGCCCTGCCGCATCCGCAAGCCGCCGCGTCTCGGCAACGTCGGTGCTGAGGATGAAGGCGACTTCCTCTTCCGAAAATCCCTCTAGCGACAGCAGCAGAAATGCCTGCCGCGGCAGCGGCGTGATGTTCGACAGCCGCCGCTCGGGCGGCATCGGCAGGGTCGTCACCTCGGCATCGTCGTTGACCGAAACCGAATTCCAGATCTGGGTGAACAGCCGAAACAGGCCCGCCCGCGGTCCGTGGCTCTCGTCGAGCACCGACGGATCTCCCAGCATGGCTTCCAACATGGCTGCGACATAGGCGTCGCCGGACCCCTGGCTGCCCGTCAGGGCGCGTGCGTACCGGCGCAGCAACGGCAAGTGTTCAGCGACAAGCTGTGAACGGGACATCCCCACTCCATTCGTCTTCGGGCCAAACCTTGAGATCCAATCCTGAGGTCAGGGCGTCACGCGGGGGGCCCGGGTTCCCCTGCTGGGCTGATTACGCATCAGCTCAAGAAAAGTTCCGTTGGGCTGGGAACTTTTTCGCGCAGCTGGAATTGTGCCTATCCAGGGAACGGCTCCCGGTTGAGAAAACCTCTCGATTTTACAGTCACTTAACTCGGGGAAACGTGGAACAGGTCATGAAAGATCTCAAGTCTCAAGCCAGCAGAAGCACGACCCCCGGCAAGGGAGGCCTCACTCCGGAGATTCAATCCCGGATTGGGCATCAGTTGCGCGCCATGTACGACGATGTCGTGCGACAGGGGGTTCCGGATCGGTTCGCAGAACTGATCAAGAAGCTTGATGCGCCGGGAGCGGCACCCCACGTGGAAAATGAGGGCGGATCCAACGACAACAACAATGGGAGGGATTAATGCCTCTCACGGACTCGCTGCGTAACGACATCTTGGCGGCCGTGCCCAGTCTGCGCGCCTTCGCCATCTCGCTCAGCGGCAATGCGGACCGCGCCGACGATCTGGTCCAGGAGACGCTGCTGCGGGCGCTCGCCAACATCGACTCGTTCCAGCCCGGCTCCAACCTGCCGGCGTGGCTGTTCACGATTCTGCGCAACCTGTTTCGCTCCGACTATCGCAAGCGACGGCGAGAGGTCGAGGATGCCGAAGGCAACTACGCCAAGACGTTGAAGACACAGCCTTCGCAGAACGCGCATCTCGAATTCGAGGAGTTTCGCACGGCGCTGGACAAGCTTCCGCAGGATCAGCGTGAAGCGTTGATCCTGGTCGGCGCGTCGGGCTTCTCCTACGAGGACGCGGCCTCGATCTGCGGCTGCGCAGTCGGCACGATCAAGAGCCGCGTGAACCGCGCCCGCTCGAAGCTCGCTGCGCTGCTCTATGTCGACGGTGCCGAGGATTTCGGACCCGACGAGACCGTGCGGGCCGTGATCGGCGGCAGCGGCGGATAGCGGCAGTCGATCATCGGACCCACACCCACACGCGTGAAGGCGGCCGTTGGCGCGGCCGCGTTCACGCACGTCATCACTCCTCCACGAACGTCACCGTATCAGGCACGCTCGCGCGCGAGGTACGGTAACTGTTGACCTTGTGGGCGTGGTCGGCATAGCCGAACGAAATGCCGCAGACGACGCGGCGGTCGTCAGGCAGGTTGAAGTGGCGGCGGATCAGGCCGGAATGCCGCGCCAGCGCCGCCTGCGGAATCGTCCCCAGCCCGAGCGCCTGCGCCGCCAGCATGAAATTGGAGACGTAAGCGCCGCAATCGATCGCACCGTAGATGCCGAGCGGCTCGTTGGTGTGGATGACGGCGACATGCGGCGCGCCGAAGAAATTGTAGTTCTCCAGCGCCTGCTTGGCGTAAGCCATCTTGTCGCCGCGGGCGATGCCGAGCGTGTTGTAGAGCTGGAAGCCGCTCTCACGGCGGCGCTCGAGGTAGACCCCGACATATTCGCGCGGCGGGGTGAAATCGTAATCGTCGCCGAGGCCCTTCGAGGCCTCCGCGTAGATCGCCTTGCGAAAACGTTCCTTGGCCTGGCCGCTGGCGATGATGACCTGCCAGGGTTGGCTGTTGCACCAGGATGCCGTGCGCTGCGCGGTGGTCAGCACATGCTCGATGGTGGCGCGATCGACCTCCTTGGGCAGGAAGGCGCGGACGGAGTAGCGCTCGTTAAGAAGTTCTTCGAGCACGCCGATGCGGTCGTTTTGTTTCACTTGTGCGTCCATGAATCAGCTCGCGCTCTTCTCGTAGGGTGGGCAAAAGGCGCGACAGCGCCGTGCCCACCGACAGACTTTCCCCGGCGCATCTGCATATGGTGGGCACGCTTCGCTTTGCCCACCCTACGTGATACCGCGAGGCGTGAGATCACCGCCCCTTCGTCGGGATCTTGTTATACGGCACATCCTTGTCGACACGGATGTCGCCCGGCAACCCGAGCACGCGCTCGGCGATGATGTTGCGCAAAATCTCGTCGGTGCCGCCGGCGATGCGCATCGAGGGCGAGGACAGCAGCATCTGCTGGAACTGGCCCTGCACCGTCTCCTCGTCGCTGCCGGTGAGAACACCGGCCGCGCCCTGCAGGTCCATCGCGTAGGTCGCGATATCCTGGAGCATCATGCCTGACACCAGCTTGCCGATCGAATTCTCCGGGCCCGGCCGCTCGCCCTTGGACAGCGCCGAAATCGTGCGGTAGCTGGTGTATTTCAGCCCGCTCGACTTCGCCGCCCAGCTCGCGAGCTTCGAGCGCACAGCGGGATCGTCGATGGCGAGCCCGTCCTCCAGCATCAAATTGGAGCAGAACTCGAACATCTCAGGGACGCCGGTCGCGAGCCGCGCGCCGATCGACATGCGCTCGTTCATCAGCGTGGTCAGCGACACGCTCCAGCCGTCGCCGACGGCCCCCAACCGCTGGCTGTCGGGGATCACGACATCGGTGAAATAGACCTCGTTGAACTCCTGCATGCCGTTGGCCTGCTTGATCGGCCGCACCTCGACGCCGGGGCTCTTCATGTCCAGGAAGAACATGGTGAGGCCCTTGTGCTTGGGGACATCAGGATCGGTGCGCGCGATCAAGAGACCGTAGTCGGAGTAATGCGCGCCCGAAGTCCAGATCTTCTGGCCATTGACGACCCAATTGCCGCCCTTCTTCTCCGCGCGCGTGCGCAGGCCCGCGACGTCGGAGCCGGCGGACGGTTCGGAGAACAGCTGGCACCAAATCTCTTCGCCCGATGCGAGCTTCGGCAGATAACGGCGCTTGGCCTCCTCGCTGCCGAAGGCCATCACGGTGGGACCGCACATGCCCTCGCCGATCTGGAACGGCTGTGTGAGTTTGCCGTAGACGCCCTCCTCCTGCTGCCAGATCACGCGCTCGATCGGCGATGCGCCGCGCCCGCCATATTCCTTCGGCCAGTGCAGGCAGGCCCAATTGCCGTCGAACTTCTTCTTCTGCCAGGCCTTGCCGACATCGACGATGTCGCGGTGCACGAGCCGGATGCGGCCGAGCGAGGATTTCGACAGCTCGGCATGCAGCTCCTTCGGCGCATTGGCCTCGATCCATTTGCGCGCGGTCTCGCGGAACGCGGCTTCCTGCGGGGTGTCGTCGAAATTCATTTTCGAACTCTCCTCTCTCGTGCCCCGGACGCTGCGCCGCGAAGCGATGCGCTGCAGAGCCGGGGTCCATTGTAGCGTTCTGGGTCCCGGCTCAGCGAAGCGGCGCCTAAGCAGCGCGTCCGGGACACGAACTCATCTTCCCTTCGTCGGGATCTTGTTGAACGGCACGTCCTTGTCGACACGGATGTCGCCGGGCAGGCCCAGCACCCGCTCGGCGATGATGTTGCGCATGATCTCATCGGTGCCGCCTTCGACGCGGGTGCCCGGCGCGCGCAGCAGCATGGCCTGGAAGCGGCCCGCGACTTCGGCGTCTTCAGTGCCGCTGACCACACCAGCCGCACCTTGCAGATCCAGCGCGTAGGTCGCCACATCCTGGATCATCGAGCCCGCCACCAGCTTGCCGATGGAATTCTCCGGCCCAGGGCGCTCGCCTTTCGACAGCGCCGAGATCGCGCGCATGCTGGTGTAGCGCAGGCCGCTCGCCTTCACCGCCCAGTTGGCGAGCTTCGAGCGCACCGCGCGGTCCTCGATCGCGGGACCGTCGTCGAGCATCAGGCTGGAACAATACTCGAACAGCTCCGGAAAGCCGGTCGAGACGCCCGCTCCGATCGACATGCGCTCGTTCATCAGCGTGGTCAGCGAGACGTTCCAGCCGTCGCCGACCTCGCCGAGGCGCTGGTGGTCGGGGATGCGCACATTGGTGAAATAGACCTCGTTGAAGTCCGAGGCCCCGCTCGCCTGCTTGATCGGCCTGACCTCGACGCCTGGGCTCTTCATGTCCAGGAAGAACATGGTGAGGCCCTTGTGCTTGGGCACGGTCGGATCGGTGCGGGTGAGCAAGATGCCGTAGTCGGAATAATGCGCGCCCGACGTCCAGATCTTCTGACCATTGATGACCCAGTCGTCGCCATCCTTCTCGGCGCGCGTGCGCAGGCCTGCGACGTCGGAGCCGCCGGCCGGCTCGGAAAACAGCTGGCACCACACGTTCTCGCCGGAGGCGAGCGGCGGCAGGTATTTGCGCTTATGCTCCTCGCGCGCGAACGCCATCATGGTCGGCCCGCACATGCCATGGCCGATGATAAACATGTGGGAGAGCTTGCCGAACGGGCCCTCCTCCTGCTGCCAGATCACGCGCTCGATCGGCGATGCGCCGCGGCCACCATATTCCTTCGGCCAGTGCAGGCACGCCCAGCCGGCGTCGGCTTTCTTCTTCTGCCAGGCCTTTGCCACCTCCAGGATATTGGCGTTCTTGAGCTGCGTGCGGCCAAGCGAGGATTTGCGCAGCTCTTCCTCATACTGCTTCGGTGCATTCGCGTCGATCCAGGCGCGCGCGGTAGCGCGGAACTCGGCTTCCTGCGGGGTGTCGTCGAAGTTCATGGTTCTTTTCTCTCGGTTCGTTCCCCGGACGCTGCGCAGCACGAAGCGATGCGCTGCAGATCCGGGGTCCATTGCGGCCCCTGGGTCCCGGCTCTGCGACGGGGCACTACGCGCCGCATCGCGTCCGGGACACGCACATCGGCTTACGCCGCGTTCTTCTTGCGCATGCGATCGATCAGCTGATCCTCCCAATAGGACAGGCTGCCCAGCCCGAGCGCCATCGCATTGGCGCGGCGGTAGTACATGTGGCAGTCGAACTCCCAAGTGAACCCCATGCCACCATGAACCTGGATGTTGTTCTTGGCGCAGTGCTGGAACGCCTGCGTCGCGCTGATGCGCGCGGCGGCGGCGGCTTCCGGCAGCTCGGCCGCATTGGTCGAGAGCGCCCAGGCGCCGTAATAGCTGTTGGAGCGCGCCAGCGTCGCCGACACGTACATGTCAGCGAGCATGTGCTTCACAGCCTGGAACGAGCCGATCTGCCGGCCGAAGGCAATGCGGTCAAGCGCGTAGTCCCGGCCCATCTCCAAGGCGCGATCAGCCCCGCCGACCTGCTCGAACGCGCACAGCACCGCGGCGCGGTCGAGCACCTGGGTGAGGATGCTCCAGCCTTCGCCGGCCGCGCCGAGCAGCTCGGCCTTGCAGTTCGTGAAAGTAATTTCGGCCTGGCCGCGGGTCGGATCGAGATTGTTGAGGCTCTTCACGTCGACGCCACCGGCTTTGAGATCGACCAGAAACAGCGAGATGTCATTGTCGCGCCCGCTCGATCCCGTGCGTACCGCGACCACCGCGAAATCGGCGATGGCGCCGTCGGCCACTGGCTTCTTGACGCCGTTGAGCACCCCGTTCGCAGCCGTCAGCTTGACGTTCTTCGGCGACGGGTTGCCCTTGCCCTCGAACAGCGCCAGCGTGCCGATCGCCTCGCCCGCGGCAATCGCCGGCAGCCATTTCTTCTTCTGCGCGTCGCTGCCGGCGATCAGCAGCGCTTCGGCGGCGAGGTAGACGGTCGAGGAGAATGGCACCGGCGCGTTGGCCCGGCCCATCTCCTCCGCAATCACGCAAAGCTCGAGATGGCCGGCGCCGGCACCGCCGAACTCTTCCGGGATCGCAACACCCAGAAAGCCCATCTCGGCAAGGCCCTTCCACAGCTCCTTGTCGTAGGGCGCCTTGCCGTCGAGCACGACGCGCACCGCCCTGGGCGGGCACTTTTCAGCGAGGAATTTGCGCGCCTGATCGCGGAGCTGTTTCTGGTCGTCGGAGAAGTCGAAGTTCATTGCGGGCTTACCTATTATTGTCATTGAGACTGTCATTCCGGGGCGCGACGAAGTCGCGAGCCCGGAATCCATCTCGCCGGACGTATGCGGCCCGATGGATTCCGGGTTCGCGCTGCGCGCGCCCCGGAATGACGAGGTGAGAGAATTGCGCACTCATCGCAGCACGATCACATCCTGATCCGGCTTGTCGGCATAGAGCCGCTCCACCAGCGCGGCGCGGCGTTCGAGGCCGGCGCGCTGGTTGATGTAGCCCTTGTCGGTGAGCTCGTTGCCGTCGATCGAGGGCGGCTCCACCATCAGCATGGCGCGCGCGATGATGCGGCTGCTGGCGCCCTCGCACTCCCGGTTGTGGGCTTCCAGCCCGCGCCTGAAGCAGGCAATCACCTCGGGATGCTTCACCGCATCGGAAAAGCTCAGATCAGGATTGCCAACGAGCTGACGGCAGGCGTGCAGGTTCGGCCAAGCCAGGAGGCCGATGAAGGCGCGATCCTGCCCTGCGACCAGCGCGTCGTGCACCACAGGCGTCGCCGCGGCGATCGCATCGGTCCTCAGCGAGCCGACATGCACGAACGTGCCGGTGGTGAGCTTGAAGTCCTCCACAACGCGGCCGGCGAAGATGATGCCCTGCACCGGATCGGAATCGTCGACGAAGATGCCTGCATCGCCGATGCAGTAAAAGCCTTCCTCGTCGAACATCTTCTTCGTCAGCTCCGGCTGACCGAAATAGCCCGGCGTGACATTGACGCCGCGCAGGCGCAGCTCGTATTTCGAGCCGCACGGCACCATCTTCAATTCGACCCCGGGGAACGGCAGGCCGATCAGGCCGACGCGCTCGGTGTCCCAATAGGTGCCGGTCGAGGTCGGCGCGGTCTCGGTCGAGCCCCAGCCGGTGTAGAACACGATGCGCTCGCCGGTGGTCTTCACCGCGAGCGCCTGCATGCGCTCGTAGAGATCGTCAGGCAGCCGCGCGCCGCCATAGGCCATGATCGAGAGGTTCTTGAAGAAGGAGCGGCACAGCGCGTCGTCCTTCTCCATCGCCGCCGCGAGTGCGGCATAGCCGGCGGGCACGTTGGCGTAATAGGTCGGCGAGATTTCGCGCAGGTTTCGCAGCGTCTCCTCGAACTGGCCCGGCATCGGCCTTCCGTCATCGATATAGAGCGTACCGCCATCGACCAGAATTGGATGAAACGCCGCGTTGCCGCCCATGGTGTGATTCCAGGGCATCCAGTCCAGCATGGTCGAGATCGGGCCGCTGGGATCGCGCGGCCGCACCTGCATCATCATCGCCGCATTGGCGCACATCATCTCCTGGGTGTTGATGACGGCCTTAGGCATGCCGGTCGAGCCTGACGTGAACAGCAGCTTGCCGACAGTCTGTGGCGTGATCTCCACGATCGAGGTGTCGACATCGGCGGTGACAGGCGTTGCGGCGAGCTCGGCAAAGCTGACGCTCTTGATGCCGTCGCAGGGGCGCGCGACGTGAACCACGGTGACGCCGCTGAGGTCGAGCGCCTTCAACGCCTTCTCGAAGGTCGGGCCGTCCTGCACCATCACCACGGCCGGCTTGATCAGGTCGAACAAGTATTTCAGCTTGACGTGATCGTGGCTCATCAGCGAGTAGGCCGGCGACACTGGCGCCGCCGGGACGCGCGCTTGCATCGCAGCCTGCGTCATCAGCGCGTGCTCGATCGAATTGCCGGAGAGGATCGTGACCGGCCGTCCCGCGAGCCTGAGGTTCAGCAGTCCTTGCGTCAGCGCGTCCACAGTGCGCTTGGCTTCGCCATAAGACACCCTGCGCCATTCGCGGTTCGAACCGCCGCGCTGCGCCAGCCAAATGCGCTCGGGCGCTTCCTTCGCCCATTTCGCCAGCGAGGCCGGGATGTGCTTTTCATAAGGCTGCAGTGGAATGCGCGACTTCAGCACCAGCGTTCCGTCGCCGCGGCGCTCGACGGCGATGTCGCGCTTGAGCCACTGGACCTTGCGAAAGGCAGGCTTCGTCATCACTGCCGCCGCGCTTCCACTCATTTTGCGTCTCCCGGAATTATTGTCCTTTGCGGATCTTCATCGTTCAGCGCCTGATATAGACAGGCTTTCGCTTCTCAAGGAAGGCCCTGATGCCTTCCGAAAATTCCTCGGAACGGCTGCACAGGACCTGGTTGCGATCCTCCATCGCGATCGCGGCTTCCAGCGATCCGGCATCGGCGCTCATGTTGAGACATTCCTTGGACAGCCGCAGCCCGACGGGCGAAGCCGACATCATCGCCTCGACATAAGGCGCAGCCGCGTCGTCGAGCTTGTCCTCATCGACGACCTCCGAAACGAGCCCCACGGCGAGCGCACGCTCGGCGCCGATGAAGCGTCCGGTCAGGATCAGCTCGGATGCGACGGAGACGCCGACGAGCCGCGGCAGAAAGTAGCTGGTGCCGATGTCGCAGCCGCCGAGGCCGAGCTTGATGAAGGCGCAGTTCATCCGCGCCGATTTCGTCGCTATGCGGATATCGGACGCCAGTGCCAGCGCAAAGCCGCCACCGGCCGCCGCGCCCTGCACCAGCGCCAGGATCGGCTGCGGACAACGTCGCATCAGCATCACGATATCGGCGATGCGACGTTGCGAATCCAGCGACTCCGTGACGCCGGGCGGCTCTTGCTGCCCGGCGCGGCGCGCCATCGCGGCCTTGAGATCGAGGCCCGCGCAAAAGTTCTTGCCGGCACCCTTCAGCACGACGACGCGCGTGTCGCGGTTGCGCTGCAAGCTCTGGAAATAGACGTTGAGCGCATCGATCAGCGCGGGATCGAGCGCGTTCAGGCTTTCAGGCCGATTGAGCGTCACCCGGTCGACGCCGTCGTTGTGCTCGATCAGCAGCGGTTGGGACATGACAGTCTCCTCCAGTCCGGCGCTCGGTTTTCACCCTCCCCTGGGAGGGGGAGGGTCGATCGCGCGCAGCGCGAGCGGGGTGGGGTGACGGTGCCTCCCCGCCAAACAGTGCCCGAGTGGAGAGATCACCCCACCCCGGCGCTTCGCGCCGACCCTCCCCCTCCAGGGGAGGACAAGAGGCGGCGCGCCCCTTACCGCGGCGCCATGCGGATGGCGCCGTCGAGGCGAATGGTTTCGCCGTTCAGCATCGGATTCTCGACGATGTGCACCGCAAGCATGCCGTATTCGGCGGCATCACCGAGACGAGAAGGATGCGGCACCTGGGCGCCCAGGCTCTTGCGGGCCTCTTCGTTCAAGCCCATCAAGAGCGGCGTGAAGAACAGGCCGGGCGCGATGGTGTTGACGCGGATCTTTTGGCTGGCGAGATCGCGCGCGGCCGGCAGCGTGAGGCCGACGACGCCGCCCTTTGAGGCAGAATAGGCGATCTGGCCGATCTGGCCTTCGTAGGCGGCAACCGAGGCGGTGTTGATGATGACGCCGCGCTCTTCGCCGATGGGCTCCGCAGTGACGAGACGTTCGGCGAACAGGCGCAGGCAGTTGAAGGTGCCGATCAGATTGACGTTGATGATGCGCGCGAACTTTTCGAGCGGGTAGACGCCGTCGCGGCCGACAATGCGCTGCGAGCCGCCGATGCCGGCGCAGTTCATCAGCACACGCGCGACGCCGTGCGCGGCTTCCGCCTTGGCGATCGCGGCCTTGATCTGCTCCTCGCTGGTGACGTCGGCGTGCAGCGCGACGCCCTTCACTTCAGCGGCAACCTTCTCGGCGTTTTCCTTGCTCTGGTCGATCACGCCGATCCTGGCGCCCTTCGCGGCCATGGCGCGGGCGGTCGCGGCGCCAAGGCCCGAGCCACCGCCGGTGATGAGAACGGCTACGTCTTTCAACTGCATCGCTTGTACCTTTCCTCTACCTTTTCCTTGGGCGTTTCTTCTCTAGACTTGAAGAGTTCGGCCGGATCATCCGGCCGCGGCAGCTTCCCCGGCTTGCGTGAGGATGCCGCCGCAGATCAGTGTTTCCATGTGCTTGATGTATTGCCGGCAAACGTCATCGGTGACCGGGCCGACGCCGGTCGCGCGGGACATCGCGTGGCGGCCGAAGAACAGGTGATCGCAGGCACCGATCAGGCTGGTGTAGAACAGCACCGGATCGGTCGGGCGGAATTCGCCGCGGCTGACGCCTTCAGCCAGCAGGCGGCGGTGGAAGTCCAATAGCGGCGCAACGAAGAATTTCGAGACTTCGTCGGCAGAGCTCGCGCTGGTCTCGTGCAGCAGATAGTGGATCAGCCGGTTCATATAGGGGAACCGGTGATAGGCGCGGATGATGCCGGCGATATGCAGCTTCAGCTTCGCCGTCGACGTGATCGGCTGCGCCAGCAGATATTCGAGATTGGACATCTCGGTCGCAGCATCCCGCGCGAGCAGCGCTAGTAGGAGGCCGTCCTTGTTCCCGAAGTGATATTTGACCAGCGCGGCGTTGGCGCCCGACTTCTGCGCAATGTCGGAGAGCGAGATCTCGATCGAGGAGCGTTCGATCATCAGCTCGCTCGCGGCCACCAGCAATTTCTCTGCCGTGGAATTTTTCCCGCTGGGGAGCCTGTTCGGTACGCTGGTAGCCACGGAGATCCCTGTTTGGAGCTGGAGCGGGCGCAGATAAGCGCATGCAGCGCCTCATCACAAGAGTTAATTGATCGATTGACTAAACGATATCCCGCCCCTTAAATCCGTCCCCGAAAACCCAATTCAGAACAATCATGGGAGAGACCGAAATGGCCGAGGCTTACATCGTCGCCGCTGCGCGCACCGCCGGCGGGCGCAAGGGGGGCCGCCTCGCCGGCTGGCATCCGGCCGATCTCGCCGCGAAGGTGCTGGACGAGCTGGTCGATCGGACCAAGATCGATCCGGCCCAGGTCGAGGACGTGATCATGGGCTGCGTCATGCAGGTCGGCGAGCAGTCCAACAACGTCGCGCGCAATGCGGTAATGGCGTCAAAGCTGCCGGAGAGCGTGCCTGGCACCTCGATCGACCGCCAGTGCGGCTCCTCGCAGCAGGCGCTGCATTTCGCCGCGCAAGCGGTGATGTCCGGCGCGATGGACGTCGTGATCGCGGCCGGCGTGGAATCGATGACGCGGGTGCCGATGGGCCTGTCGTCGCAGTTGCCGGCCAAGAACGGCTTTGGCAATTACAAGAGCCCGGGCATCGAGAAGAAGTATCCGAACATCGTGTTCAGCCAGTTCACCGGTGCTGAGATGATGGCGGAAAAGTACGGCCTCTCCAAGGATGAGCTCGACGAATACTCCTATAATAGCCATCAGCGCGCGATCGCGGCGACCCAGGCCGGGCACTTCAAGAAAGAGATCGTGCCGCTCGAGATCACCCGCGCCGACGGCAGCAAGGACACTCATCACATCGACGAGGGCATCCGCTTCGACGTCAGCCTCGACGGCATCAAGAGCGTCAAGCTGATCGCCGAAAACGGAAAGCTCACCGCGGCGAGCGCCAGCCAGATCTGCGACGGCGCCTCCGGCGTGATGGTGGTGAACGAGAAGGGCCTGAAGCAGCTCGGCGTCAAGCCGCTTGCGCGCATCCACCACATGACCATGATGGGCGGCGATCCCGTGATCATGCTCGATGCTCCCCTGCACGCCACCAAGCGCGCGCTGGAGAAGGCCGGCATGAAGATCGGCGACATCGACCTGTTCGAGGTCAACGAGGCTTTCGCCTCGGTGCCGACGGCCTGGCTCAAGACCACCGGCGCCGATCCGGAGCGTCTCAACGTCAACGGCGGCGCGATCGCGCTCGGCCATCCACTCGGCGGTTCCGGCACCAAGCTGATGACGACGCTGGTCCATGCCCTGCACCAGCGCGGCAAGCGCTATGGTCTGCAGACCATGTGCGAAGGCGGCGGCATGGCCAATGTGACGATCGTGGAGCGGCTGTAGCCACTCTTGTGTCCCGGACGCGCTGCAGCGTGCAACGCTGCTGCGCAGAGCCGGGACCCATGCCTCAGTGGACCCCGGATCTGCAGCGCACCGCTGCGCGCTGCGCTGCGTCCGGGGAATGTCACACCTAGCCTTATAAGCAGAGACATGACCCACCCCTCCATCCACGCCCGCACCACGCCCGACAAGATCGCCTATCAGATGGCCGGCACCGGCAAGGCGATCACCTATCGCGAGCTCGACGAGCTCTCGAACCAGGGCGCGCAGCTGTTCCGCTCGCTCGGCCTCAAGGCCGGCGACCACATCGCGCTCTTGATGGAGAACCGCCTCGCCTTCATGGAGCTGTGCTGGGCCGCGCAGCGGAGCGGGCTCTATTACACCGCGATCAGCCGTTATCTGAAGCAGGACGAGATCGACTACATCATCGCCGATTGTGGCGCCAAGGTCGTCATCACCACGCCGAAATGCGCCGACCAGATCAAAGGCCTGATCAAGGGCACGCCTAGCGAGCCGATCTTCTACATGATGGACGAGCCGCTGCCGGGCTTCCGCTCCTACGACAAGGAAGCCGCCGCGCAGCCGACGACGCCGATCGCGGACGAGGTCGCTGGTTACGACATGCTATATTCGTCGGGCACCACGGGGCGACCTAAGGGTGTCAAGAAGGCTTTCGAGGGCAAAGCGATCGACGAGCCGAATCCACTTCTGCGCGTGCTCTGCGCCGACATGTGCGGCATGAACGCCGAGAGCATTTATCTGTCGCCGGCGCCGCTCTATCACGCCGCGCCCTTGCGCTTCAACATGATGGCGATCGTGCTCGGCGGCACCTCCATCATCATGGAGCACTTTGACGCCGAAGAATTCTTGAAGCTGGTCGAGAAGTACAAGGTCACCCAGGCGCAACTGGTGCCGACCATGTTCGTGCGCATGCTGAAGCTGTCGGACGAGGTGCGCACGAAATACAACGTTTCGACACTGAAGGGCGCTATCCACGCCGCCGCCCCCTGCCCGGTCGACGTCAAAGCAAAGATGATCGAATGGTGGGGACCGATCCTGATCGAGTATTACGCGGGCTCGGAAGGCAACGGCGTCACGGTCTGCACATCGCGGCAATGGCTAGAGCATCGCGGCAGCGTCGGCCGCGCCGTGGTGGGCAAGATCAAGATTTTGGACGAGAACGACGAGGAACTGCCGGTTGGCGAGATCGGCGCCATCTATTTCGCCGACGCGCCGGCCTTCACCTATCACAACGACCCCGAGAAGACGAAGAAGGCCTACAATGCCAAGGGCTGGTCGACGCTCGGCGATGTCGGCTATCTCGACAAGGAGGGCTTTCTCTATCTCACCGACCGCAAGTCCTACATGATCATCTCCGGCGGGGTGAACATCTATCCGCAGGAGACCGAGGATGTGCTCATCACCCATCCCGATGTCGCCGACGTCGCCGTGTTCGGCGTGCCGAACGAGGAGATGGGCGAAGAGGTGAAGGCGGTGGTGCAGCCGCACGACATGAGCCGCGCCGGCAAGGAGCTGGAGGCTGAGCTGATCGCGTTCTGTAAGACCCGCCTCTCTGCCATCAAGTGCCCACGGTCGATCGATTTCGAAGCCGAGCTGCCGCGCACGCCGACCGGCAAGCTGGTGAAGCGGCATTTGCGCGACCGGTATTGGCCGAAGACGGCGGCGAAGATTTAGAGCCCTCTCACCCTCCCCCTCCAGGGGAGAGTAAGAGATCTCAATCGAACAAGCTCGGCGTGTGGTTCACCAGCGCACCTTCGATCTCGAGCATCTTCAGCTTCGTCACCACGCCGCCATTGGCAGAGAAGCCGCCGGGCTTGTTGCCGGCCGCCAGCACACGATGGCAGGGCACGACGATCGGGCAGGGGTTGCGACCGAGCGCCTGGCCCACGTCGCGCGACAGCTGGACGCCGCCGAGCTGCTTGGCGATGTCGCCATAGGTGATGGTCTTGCCCGGCGGGACGGTGCGGGCGATGTCATAAACGCCGCGGTTGAATTCGGGAACACCGTCGAGGTCGAGCGGGATGTCGGTGAGATCATCCGGCTCGCCGGCGAGCAGTTTGGTCATGCGGTCGATCGCCTGCTGGACCTCCGAGGGCGGCTCGGCCTCGCTGGCATCTGCATGGCGCTGATGGATGCGGGTGCGGATCTTTTGCTCGCCGCCCATCGGCAATTGTGTGCCGTTGATGCCGCGCGGACCCCAGGCGACGGCGCACAGGCCGATCCGGGTGTCGAACAGGGCAAAATGCTGGTCGGTCATGGCTAGGTTCCTGGCTTGCTTCCGTTGCAGGCCCCCCACTTTCATCTCGCGCCAAATCTAGGCTTGGAAATAGTTGCGATCCACCGGTTTCCGGGAATCTTGCACAGGAGTTCCAATTCCTCGTGAGCCCTGAATGCAAAGCCTCCACGTCAACGGATACGACATGCCCTATCTCGACGTGGGCGAAGACAAAGGCCGCGCGCCGCTGGTGTGCGTGCACGGCTCGCTGAGCGATTTCCGCGTCTGGGGCTGCGTGCTCGGGCCGCTGACGCAGCGGCACCGGGTGATCGCCGTCAGCCTGCGGCACTTCTTCCCCGAGCGCTGGGACGGCCTCGGTGACACCTATTCGATCGCTCAGCATGTCGAGGACGTCATCGCCTTCATCGACAAGCTCGATCTCGGGCCGGTTGATCTGATGGGCCATTCACGCGGCGGGCATATCTGCTTCCGCGTGGCGCAGCGGCGGCCGGACCTGCTCCGCCGGCTGATCCTGGCTGAGCCAGGCGGCGAGCTCGATGTCAGCCTCGACCCCGATTACGTCGGCGGGCCCTCGCCGCTGCTGGCGCGCTTCACGGCTTCCGCCGAGAAGATCGCGGCCGGCGACGTCGATGGCGGCCTTGCCATCTTCGTCGACACGCTGGAGGGCACCGGGACCTGGCCGCGACTGCCGGCGATGGTGAAGCAGAATCTGCGCGACAACGCCATGACCCTGATCGGCCAAGTCCGCGACAACCGCCCGCCGTTCTCGAAGGCGGATGCGGAGTCCATCAAAATGCCAACGCTGTTCATCCTGGGCGCGCGGACCAAGGGCCTGCTGCCGAAGGTGTTGCATGCGCTGGCCGCGCATGTGCCCTATTCCAAGACGGCGATCATCCCGAACGCGACGCATCCGATGTTCGAGCAGGCGCCGCAGAAATATTCCGAAGTGGTGCTGGATTTTCTGGCGAGCTGACCAATGCAGAGCTTTCGCGTCAACGGTTACGACATGGCTTATCTCGAAGTGGGAAGCGGTCCGCCGCTGGTCTGCGTGCATGGCACGCTCGGGGATTTCCGCACCTGGTATTCGGTCCTCGGTCCACTGTCGAAAGCACATCGGGTGATCTCGGTCAGCCTGCGGCATTTCTTTCCCGAGCATTGGGATGCCGTCGGCGACGACTACAAGATGGCGCAGCACGTCGCCGACGTGATCGCCTTCATCGAGCAGATGAGGCCCGCACCCGTCGATCTGATGGGCCATTCGCGCGGTGGACATATCGCCTTTCGCGTCGCGCAGACGCGGCCCGACCTGCTGCGAAAGCTGGTGCTGGCCGAGCCGGGCGGCGACCTCGACGCCGGCCTGCCGGTGCCGGAAGGCACGCCCGCGCATCCGCCGCTGGCGGCCCGCACTGCGCGCTCGGTCGAGATGATCCGCGCCGGCGATATCGAGGGCGCGCTGCAGAACTTCTATGAAGGCATCGAAGGTAACGGCTCCTGGCGACGCGTGCCTGCTGCGGCGAAGCAGCAGCTGCGCGACAACGCGCTAACCTTTCTCGGCCAGATCAACGAGCAGCGTCGGCCCTATACGCGCGCCGATGCAGAGGCGATCAGGACACCGACGCTGCTGATCGGCGGCGGCGCGACGACGGGAAGCCTATCGGTGATGTGGCGCGTGCTGGCCGCGCATATCGCAGGCGCCAAAACGGCAGTGATCGAGAATGCCGGCCACTGGATGTTCGAGCAGGCCCCGCTGGAGTTCTGCGAGGTGGTGAACGGGTTTTTGGCGGAGTAGGTGCATGTGAGGCGGGCAGCGCCGGTGATCTGCCTCGCCCCGCTTGCGGGGAGAGGCTGGAGTGAGGGGGAGCCTCCGCCCGGACGCTGAGAGGCCGCGCGGGCCGCAGTGGTCGATGGCGAGATGGGCGTTGCCGTCGTCCTCGGGGGGGCAGTTGCGCATCGTACTGCGTGTTACATTCAAGGGCGACCGCATCGCCGCGATCGATACCATCGCGGAGGCGGACCAGATTGCTCCGCTCGACGTGGAGGTGCTGTAGCGCGTGTGGCATGGCACCAGGGTTGCCGCGATGCTAGGCTCTCGCCTAATCGCGCGCAATGCCGCCGTTCAAAGACGCGAAAGGACGCTTCATGACCATCCGATCCCCTCTCCTGCTTGTCCTCTCGTTGCTCGGCCTCGCCGCCGGCACGACGACCGCGTTCGCGGCCGCCGACGAAAAGCTGAAAGCCGCCGCCGAGCAGGAGAAGGCGCCGCTGATCGAGACCCTGCGCGACATGGTGATGATCGAGAGCGGCAGCAGCGACGTCGAGGGGCTGAAGAAGATGGCCGACTTCACCGAAGGACGCCTCAAGGCGCTCGGCGCCGCCACGGAGCGGCGCAAGACCACGGCAGGCGCCGGCGCCGACATGGTGATCGCGACCTTCAAGGGCTCGGGCACGCGGAAGCTGATGCTGATCGCGCATATGGACACGGTCTATCAGCGCGGCATCCTTGCGAGCGAGCCGTACCGTGTCGACGGCAACCGCATCTACGGCCCCGGCGTCGCCGACGACAAGGGCGGCATCGCCGTGGTGCTTCATGCGCTCAAGATGCTGAAGGACGCCGGCTGGACTGACTACGCCACACTCACCGTGGCGTTCAATCCGGACGAGGAAGTCGGATCGATCGGATCGGGCGAGATCATCTCGGATCTCGCCGACCAGCAAGATATCGTGCTCTCCTGCGAGCCGACGGCGGCCTCGCCGCCGGCGAAGAACGACTCGCTCCTGCTGGGCGCCAGCGGCACTGCGACTGGCATCATGAAGGTGAAGGGCCGCGCGGCGCATGCCGGCGCGGCACCCGATCGCGGCCGCAACGCGCTGATCGAGCTCTCGCATCAGCTGCTGCAGACGCAGGACGTCGCCAAGTCGATTCCGGGCACCCAGCTCAACTGGACGACGGCGAAGGCTGGCACGGTGCGCAATCAGATTCCGGAAGATGCCGAGGCCGGCGCTGACATCCGCCTCACCATTTCCGATGGCATCGCCAAGCTCCAGGCGGCGCTCGACGAGAAGATCAAGAACCGCCTCGTACCCGACACTGAAACAACTGTGAAGATCGTGG
Organism: Bradyrhizobium sp. LMG 9283; assembly: GCF_045571415.1. Classification (NCBI taxonomy): domain Bacteria; kingdom Pseudomonadati; phylum Pseudomonadota; class Alphaproteobacteria; order Hyphomicrobiales; family Nitrobacteraceae; genus Bradyrhizobium; species Bradyrhizobium sp. LMG 9283. Next base: position 1,086,126 of record NZ_CP120691.1, on the reverse strand, counting down.
CGGGACGCCCGCCCTTCGTCGCCAATGAGCGCGGCCGCGCGCTGGCTGAGATGGGGCAGGCGATCTATGCCGAGATCGACCGCAAGCTCGACATCGTCGAGATGACCGGCGGCGCTACCGACGCCGGCTATGCCAACCGCAGCGGCAAGGCGATTGTGGTCGAGAGCTTTGGCCTCGCCGGCTTCGGCTATCACGCTCGTGACGAGTTCATCGACACCAACTCGATCGTGCCGCGGCTCTATCTCATGAGCCGGATGCTGATCGAGCAGGGGAAGAAGAAGTAGGAGCGGGCTTGCTCAAGAGAAACGTGCCTCACTTTTTCTGAAAAACAACCCCATGCACAGTAGACGACCGCAGCAATATCAATAGCTTAGCAGATACGAAAAATGATGCTGCGAGGCGCTTGACGTCCTCCGCCGCCGGGCGTAGCTTCGAATACGGAATTCCGTATTCCGTCGTAGGAGCTGCCGGCGTGATCCCTCTCGACCCGCTCCCGAACCTGATCGACCAGGTCTATGCGCGGATCCTGGAGGCGATCTCCGACCGCACGCTTCAGCCCGGCCAGCGCATCCGGCAGAACGAGCTTGCCGACAAGCTCGGCGTCTCGCGCCAGCCGGTGTCGCATGCGCTGCATCTGTTGCACCGGCAGGGCCTCGTCGCCGAGAGCGGCCGGCGCGGTTTCGAGGTCACCCAGCTCGACCCCGCGCGCATCCGCCAGCTCTACGAGGTGCGCGGCGCAATCGATGCGCTGGCGGCGAGGCTCGCCGCGGAGCGCGCGGGCACTGACGCGGCGGGACGCGCGCGGCTGGACGCAGCGCTTGCCGCGGGACGCCGCAGCGACCGCAACACGTCGCTCGCCGAGCTCATTACGCTCGACGTCGATTTCCACCGCGCGATCTACCAGCTCGCCGGCAATCCCGTGATCGAGGAGACCATTGCGCCGCAATGGCCGCATATGCGGCGCTCGATGGCGACCGTGCTCGCAGAGCTCGACTATCGCGACAGCGCCTGGGCGGAGCATGCCGATATTGCCGGACATATTCTCGCAGGCGAAGCGAAGGCGGCCGAGCGCGCCGCGCTGGCGCATGCGCAGACGGCGGGACGGATGACTGAGGAGAGATTGAGGGCGACGGACGCGGCGGCGGCGTAGCGGCGTTCGCCGTTATTCCGGGCGCGCGATGGCGCGACCCGGAATCTCGAGGTTCCGGGTTCGATGCTCCGCATCGCCCCGGAACGACGAACAAAACAAAAGTAGATCAAAACAACAGGAGGACGCCCCATGAAACTGTCTCAGGAGCAATTGGAGTTCTTCCACCGCGAGGGCTGGCTGTTCCTGCCCGAACTGTTCAGCCAGGAGGAGGTCGACCTGCTCGCGCGCGAGGCGGTCGGCATCTACGACGCCAACCGGCCCGAAGTCTGGCGCGAGAAGAGCGGCGCGCCGCGCACGGCCTTTGCCGCGCATCTCTACAACGAGGCGTTCAGAATCCTCGGTGCGCATCCGCGCATGATCGAGCCGGTCGAGCAGGTGTTCGGCGAGCCCGTTTACATGCATCAGTTCAAGATCAACGCGAAATCGGCCTTCACCGGCGACGTCTGGCAGTGGCACCAGGATTACGGCACCTGGAAGCGCGACGACGGCATGCCGGAGCCGCGCGCGATGAACATCGCGATCTTCCTTGACGAGGTGATGCCGATCAACGGCCCCCTGATGCTGGTGCCGCGCAGCCAGAACGCCGGCGATCTCGAGGCCTCGCATGACCTCGCCACCACCTCCTACCCGCTGTGGACGCTGGATGAGGACACCGTGACGCGGCTCGTCAAGCAGGGCGGCATCGTGGCGCCCACCGGCAAGCCCGGCGGCATGCTGATGTTCCACGGCAATCTCGTGCACGGATCAAGCGGCAACATCACGCCCTACCCGCGCAAGATCGTGTATCTGACGCTGAACGCGGTCTCGAACTACATCCGCACACCGACGCGGCCGGACTACATCGCGCACCGCGATTTCACGCCGATCAAGACGGTGGATGATGATGCGCTGCTGCGGCTTGCCCCTGCGCCACGCCAGGCGGCGGAGTAGAATGCTCTTGTGCCCCGGACGCAGCGCAGCGTCTCTTCGACGATGCGCTGCAGAGCCGGGGCTCACGCCGCGCGGATAGTTTTTCTCTGGGTCCCGGCTCTGCGGCGCAGCGTTGCACGCTGCACCTTGTCCGGGACATGATAGTTGTATTGGACATCCCCCATGAACCTATTCCGCCTCCTCCAGGCCCGCGCATCCGCTGGCAAGCCCGTCCGCGTCGCGCTGATCGGCGCCGGCAAATTCGGCTCGATGTTTCTGGCGCAGGTGCCGCACACGCCGGGGCTGGAGGTACCCATCATCATCGACATCGACCGCGATCGCGCGCGCGAGGCCTGCCGCACGGTCGGCTGGGACGCAGAGCGGATCGCAGCAACCGTCTTCACCGATGACGGCGCTCGCGCGATTGCTGGCGGCGCGATTGATGTGGTGGTGGAGGCGACCGGCAATCCCGCCGTCGGCATCAAGCATGCGCGCGCCGCGATCGCGGCGGGCAAGCATATCGTGATGGTGAATGTCGAGGCCGACGTGCTGGCGGGCCCCCTGCTTGCCGAGGAAGCGCGCAAAGCCGGCGTAGTTTATTCGCTCGCTTATGGCGACCAGCCGGCGCTGACGGCGGAGATGGTCGACTGGGCCCGCGCCACCGGCTTCCGCGTCGTCGCCGCCGGCAAGGGGACGAAGTACCTGCCGGCCTATCACGACGTGACGCCCGACGGGGTCTGGCAGCATTACGGCCTGACCGCGGACGAGGCGCAGTCGGCCGGCATGAATCCGCAGATGTTCAACTCCTTCCTCGATGGCACCAAATCGGCGATCGAGATGGCCGCGATCGCCAATGCCTGCAGCCTCGACGTGCCCGCGGACGGCCTGCTGTTTCCGCCTTGCGGCGTCGACGACCTGCCGCACATCATGCGGCCGCGCTCGCGCGGCGGCGTGCTGGAGCGGTCCGGCGTCGTCGAGGTCGTTTCCTCGCTCGAGCGCGACGGCCGGCCGGTGTTTCGCGATCTGCGCTGGGGTGTCTATGTCGTGCTGGAGGCGCCGAATGACTACGCCGCCGATTGCTTCAGACAATATGGCCTAAAGACCGATGCTAGCGGACGCTTCGCCGCCATGTACAAGCCGTATCATCTGATTGGGCTCGAGTTGAACATCTCGGTGCTGTCGGCCGCGCTGCGAGGCGAGCCGACCGGGCAGCCTTACGGCTTCCGCGGCGACGTCGCGGCGGTTGCAAAACGCAATCTGCGCGCGGGGGAGGTGCTCGATGGCGAAGGCGGCTACACGGTATGGGGCAAGCTGTTACCGGCAGCGGCGAGCCTCAAGGCCGGTGCCTTGCCGATCGGGCTCGCACATCGCGTGAAGCTGAAGCATGACATCGCCCATGGCGCGGTGGTGCGCTGGAGCGATGTCGAATTCGACCCGGGCAACGAAACGGTGAAGACGCGCAAGGCCATGGAAGCCGCATTCGCAGCGCAGCATTGATCGGCTTCGGCGGTCACACAACCAAAGTGCGCTTGATTTGCAGTTCCCCTTTGGTCATCCTGACCACGAT